>NZ_CP017662.1:0-4301088 GCF_008932145.1 Cronobacter sp. JZ38 | reverse complement strand
CTGGTCATGCTGGTCGACCATCAGCAGTTCAAAGCCATTGACGGCGCTACGCTCAACCACGCCTGGGTCGTCGACACCAAAGGAGTCTGGCGATGAAACGCTTTCTGGTAACGGGCGGCGCCGGGTTTATTGGCTCCGCCGTGGTCAGACACCTGATCCAGAACACCGAACACGCCGTGCTGGTGGTGGATAAACTCACCTACGCCGGTAATCTCGGCTCGCTGGCGCCGGTGGCTCAGGACCCGCGTTTCGCCTTTGAACAGGTCGATATCTGCGACGCGCAGAGTCTCGATCGCCTGTTCACGCAATTCCAGCCGGATATCGTGATGCATCTGGCCGCGGAAAGTCACGTCGACCGTTCTATCGACGGCCCGGCGGCGTTTATCGAAACCAACATCGTCGGCACCTATACGCTGCTGGAAGCCGCGCGCCGCTACTGGAGCGCGCTGGGCGATGCGCAGAAAGCGGCGTTTCGCTTTCACCATATCTCGACGGACGAGGTGTATGGCGACCTGCACGGGCTGGATGATTTCTTCACTGAAACTACGCCGTATGCGCCAAGCAGCCCATACTCCGCCTCCAAAGCGGGCAGCGATCACCTGGTGCGCGCCTGGCGGCGCACCTACGGCCTGCCGACGCTGGTCACGAATTGCTCCAATAATTACGGGCCGTATCACTTCCCGGAAAAGTTAATTCCGCTAACCATTCTTAACGCGCTGGCGGGCAAACCGCTGCCGGTGTATGGCAACGGGCAGCAGATCCGCGACTGGCTGTATGTGGAAGATCACGCGCGCGCGCTCTGCCTGGTGGCGATGCAAGGCGACGTGGGCGAAACCTACAACATCGGCGGCCATAACGAGCAGAAAAACCTCGACGTGGTGAAAACCATCTGCGCGCTGCTGGAAGCGCTGGCGCCGCAGAAACCCGCAGGCGTCGGAGCTTACAGCTCGCTCATCACGTTTGTTCAGGACCGTCCCGGCCACGATCTGCGTTACGCTATCGACGCCAGCAAAATCGAGCGCGAGCTCGGCTGGCGCCCGCAGGAAACTTTCGAAAGCGGCATGCGTAAAACGGTGCAGTGGTATCTCGACAACGAGACCTGGTGGAAGCAGGTGCAGGACGGCAGCTATCAGGGCCAGCGTCTGGGGCTTGCGCGTTAAACACGACGGGAGACCGGCATGAAAGGCATTATTCTGGCGGGCGGCTCTGGCAGCCGCCTTCATCCTATTACTCGCGGCGTTTCCAAACAGCTTCTGCCCATCTATGACAAGCCGATGATCTACTATCCGCTGTCTGTGCTGATGCTGGCCGGGATCCGCGAGGTGCTCATCATTACCACGCCTGAAGACCAGAGCTATTTCCATCGCCTGCTGGGCGATGGCTCCGCGTTTGGCATTTCGCTGGAGTACGCCGTCCAGCCGAGTCCGGATGGTCTCGCGCAGGCGTTTATCATCGGTGAAAGCTTCCTCGCGGGCGGGCCGTCGTGTCTTGTGCTGGGCGATAACATCTTCTTCGGTCAGGGTTTCAGCCCGAAATTGCGCCATGTCGCCGCGCGTACCGACGGCGCGACCGTGTTCGGCTATCAGGTGATGGACCCGGAACGTTTCGGAGTCGTTGAGTTTGACGATGAGTTCCGCGCTGTCTCCATTGAAGAAAAGCCGACGAACCCGAAATCCCGCTGGGCGGTCACCGGTCTCTACTTCTACGACAGCAACGTGGTGGAATACGCGAAGCAGGTTAAACCTTCCAGCCGCGGCGAACTCGAAATCACCTCCATTAACCAGATGTATATGGAGGCGGGCAAGCTGAACGTCGAGCTTTTGGGCCGCGGTTTCGCCTGGCTGGACACCGGCACGCACGACAGCCTGATTGAGGCCAGCACCTTTGTTCAGACTGTCGAAAAACGGCAAGGCTTTAAAATTGCCTGTCTGGAAGAGATAGCCTGGCGCAACGGCTGGCTGGATGACGACGGCGTGAAGCGCGTCGCGCAGCAGCTTGCCAAAACCGGCTATGGCCAATATCTGATGGAGCTCCTCCGTGCCCGTCCGCGCCAGTATTGAACCCCTTGAGTGGGAGAGCCAGTTTTTCGGCGTTGACAGCGCGATTGTCCGTTTCTCCGATACCGCACCGGCGTTAGACGTGGCGCAATTAGACGCCTGGCCGCGCGTGCAGGCGAAGGTGCCCGCCGCCCGCAGCGATCTGCTGGATGGCCTGCTGTCGCTCGGGTTTCAGCTGGTCGAAGGCGAGGTGGATTTCGCGCTGCCGCTGACGCCTGACGCGTCGGCCGATGACGCGCAGGCGATAATCGCGACCCTGGACGATATTCCGCTGCTGCGCGACGCGGCGGCGCAAGCCTTTGCCATGAGCCGGTTTCGGGCGCCCTGGTATGCCCCGGACGCCAGCGGACGTTTTTACGCGCAGTGGGTAGAAAACGCGGTCAAAGGCGCGTTCGACCACGAATGCCTGATCCTGCGCACGCCGCAGGGCGCGCTTCGCGGTTTTGTCACGCTGCGCCAGATTAATGAACAAGAAGCCCGCATCGGCCTGCTGGCCGGTCGCGGCGCCGGAGAAGCCCTGATGCAGGCGGCGCGCCAGTGGTGCGTCGCGCGCGGGCTTTATACATTGCGGGTAGCGACCCAGGCGGGCAACCGCGCCGCGCTGCGTCGCTATATCGCCAGCGGCGGCAACATTGAAAGCACCGCTTATTGGTTATACAGGTAACTATCATGATTCCATTTAACGCACCGCCCGTGGTTGGCACGGAAATCGACTATATGCAGTCTGCAATGAGCAGCGGCAAACTGTGCGGCGACGGCGGTTTCACCCGCCGCTGCCAGCAGTGGATGGAGCATCGTTTCGGCAGCCCGAAAGTGCTACTGACGCCCTCCTGCACCGCATCGCTGGAGATGGCGGCGCTGCTGCTGAACATTCAGCCGGGCGATGAAGTGATTATGCCGAGCTTTACGTTCGTCTCCACCGCCAACGCCTTCGTGCTGCGCGGCGCGAAAATCGTCTTCGTTGACGTGCGTCCGGATACCATGAACATCGACGAAACGCGGATTGAAGCGGCCATTACCGACAAAACCCGCGCGATCGTACCGGTGCATTATGCGGGCGTGGCCTGTGAGATGGACGCCATCATGGCCATTGCCGAAAAGCATCAGCTCTTTGTGGTGGAAGATGCCGCGCAGGGCGTGATGTCGACGTATAAGGGGCGCGCGCTTGGCACCATCGGGCACATCGGCTGCTTCAGCTTCCATGAAACCAAAAACTACACCGCGGGCGGTGAAGGCGGCGCGACGCTGATAAACGACCCGACGCTTATTGAGCGCGCGGAGATCATCCGCGAAAAAGGCACCAACCGTAGCCAGTTCTTCCGTGGCCAGGTAGATAAATACACATGGCGCGATATCGGCTCCAGCTACCTGATGTCCGATTTGCAGGCGGCGTACCTCTGGGCACAGCTCGAGGCGGCAGACCGCATCAATCAGCAGCGCCTGACGCTGTGGCAGACTTACTACGACGCGCTGGCGCCGCTGGCGCGCGCCGGGCGCATCACGTTGCCATCGATCCCGGAGTCCTGCCGTCATAACGCGCATATGTTTTACATTAAGCTGCGCGATATCGACGATCGCAGCAAGCTTATCGCTTACCTCAAAGAGGCTGAGATCCTGGCGGTGTTCCACTACATTCCGCTGCACGCCTGTCCGGCTGGTGAACAGTTCGGCGAATTCCACGGCGAGGATCGCTTCACCACCGCTGAGAGCGAGCGCCTGCTGCGTTTGCCGCTGTTCTTCAACCTCGCGCCGGTGAACCAGCGTACGGTTATCAATACGTTGCTGAGCTATTTCGGCTGATATGTCCCTCGCTAAAGCTTCCGTGTGGACCGCCGGGTCCACGCTTATCAAGATCGGCGCGGGCCTGGTCGTCGTGAAACTGCTGGCGGTCGCGTTTGGCCCGACGGGCGTCGGTCAGGCAGGGAATTTCCGCCAGCTGATTACGGTACTCGGCGTACTGGCCGGCGCGGGCATTTTCAACGGCGTCACTAAACTGGTCGCGCAGCATCAGAACGATGCTGCGGGGCTGCGGCGCGTCACGGGCACGGCCTCGGCGATGGTGCTGGGCTTCTCAACCTTACTGGCCGTGATTTTTCTGCTGGCGGCGGGGCCGATAAGCATCGGCCTGTTTGGACATGATCGTTACCAGAACGTCGTGCGAATGGTGGCGTTCATTCAGATGGGCATCGCCTGGGCCAACCTGGCGCTCGCGATCATCAAAGGCTTTCGCGACGCGGCGGGTAATGCGCTGGCGCTGATTATCGGTAGCCTGACTGGCGTTGCGGCGTATTACGCCTGTTTTCGCGCAGGCGGCTACGAGGGCGCGTTGCTCGGTCTGGCGCTGGTGCCTGCGCTGGTGGCGGTCCCGGCGGTCTGGATGCTGATGCGGCGCGATCATGTGCCGCTGCGCTATCTGAAACCCTCGTGGGACGGCCAGCTTGCGCGCCACCTTGGCAAATTCACGCTGATGGCGCTGATGACAGCGGTGACGCTGCCGGTCGCTTACGTGATGATGCGTAATTTGCTGGCCGCCCGGTACGGGTGGGATGCCGTCGGCATCTGGCAGGGCGTGAGCAGCATCTCCGACGCCTACTTACAGTTTATTACCGCGTCATTCAGCGTCTGGCTGTTGCCGACGCTGTCGCGCCTTGAGGCGAAACGCGACATTACCCGTGAAATTGGGCGCGCGCTGAAGTTTGTGCTGCCAGCAGTCGCGACGGCGAGCCTCGCGGTTTACCTGTTGCGGGATTTTGCTATCTGGCTGCTGTTTTCACCGCAGTTCACCGCGATGCGCGATCTCTTCGCGTGGCAACTGGTGGGCGATGTGCTGAAAGTGGGCGCTTACGTATTCGGTTATCTGATTATCGCGAAAGCCTCGCTGCGCTTTTATATTTTGACGGAAATCAGCCAGTTTGCTTTATTAACCGGCTTTTCATACTGGCTGATCCCGGCGCACGGCGCGGCGGGCGCGGCGCAAGCCTATATGGCGACCTATATTGTCTATTTCGCCCTCTGTTGTGGCGTATTTTTACTCTGGCGCAGACAGACATGACAGCATTGATTCACGTTCTGGGGTCCGATATTCCCCATCATAACCAGACGGTACTGCGTTTCTTTAACGATGAACTGGCCAGCGATAACGAACAGGCGCGCCGCTTTATGGTGGTATGCGCCGATGAACAGCTCGGCCAGCAGTATGAGGCGCTTTCGCTTCGCGTTTATCCGGATAAAAAATCACTTGCACGCGCGGTCGTGGCGCTGGCGCGGGAAAACCGTCGTCAGCGCTTTTTCCTGCATGGTCAGTTTAATGCGCCGCTGTGGCTGGCCATGCTGAGCGGCGGGCTGAAACCGGCGCAGGTGAGCTGGCATATCTGGGGCGCGGATCTCTACGAAGCCTCGCGCAGCCTGAAGTTTCAGCTCTTTTACCGGCTGCGCCGCCTGGCGCAGGGGCGCGTCGGGCATGTTTTCGCCACGCGCGGCGATCTCAGCCACTTTGCAAAGCGCCACCCTGGCGTGCCGGGCGAATTACTCTATTTCCCGACGCGCATGGACGAAGGACTAAACCAGTTGCCGCCCCCGGAGCGCGACGGGAAACTGACGATCCTGGTGGGCAACTCCGGCGATCGAAGCAATGACCACATCGCGGCGCTGAACGCGGTGCATCAACAATTTGGCGATAACGTTAAGGTGATTGTGCCGATGGGTTATCCGGCCAACAACGCGGCGTGGATTAATGAAGTCACGCAGGCGGGGCTTGCGCTGTTCAGCCCGGAGAACCTGAACGTGCTGCGCGAAAAGCTCGATTTTGACGCCTATCTCGCGCTGTTGCGCCAGTGCGATCTCGGCTATTTCATTTTTGCGCGTCAGCAGGGAATCGGTACGCTGTGTCTGCTTATTCAGGCGGGCGTGCCGTGCGTACTGAGCCGCGAAAATCCGTTCTGGCAGGATATGGTGGAACAGAATCTGCCGGTGCTGTTCACCGGCGATAAGCTTAACGAGGTGACGGTGCGCGAGGCGCAGCGTCAGTTGCAGATGGTCGATAAATCGCAAATCGCGTTCTTTAAGCCCAACTACCTGACGGGCTGGCATCGCGCGCTGCGTATCGCTTCGGGAGACGTGGCATGAGCTTACTGCAATTCAGCGGCCTGTTTATCGTCTGGCTGCTGGCGACGCTGTTTATCGGCACGCTCACCTGGTTTGAGTTCCGCCGCGTGCGCTTTAACTTTAACGTCTTTTTCTCGCTGCTGTTCCTGCTGACGTTTTTCTTCGGCTTTCCGCTGACCAGCATCCTGGTGTTTCGTTTCGATGTGGCGGTAGTACCTGCGGAAGTCCTGTTGCAGGCGTTGCTGTCGGCGGGCTGTTTCTACGCGGTCTATTACGTCACCTATAAAACCCGCTTACGGGCGGCGCGGACGACGGCGCGCCCGTCAGGCGCCGGACTGTTTACCATGAACCGCGTCGAAACCCATCTTGCGTGGATAATGATGATGACGGTCGCGCTGGTGAGCGTCGGCATTTTCTTTATGCATAACGGCTTTTTGCTGTTCCGGTTGCACTCCTACAGCCAGATTTTTTCCAGCGATGTCTCCGGCGTGGCGCTAAAGCGCTTTTTCTACTTCTTTATTCCGGCCATGCTGGTGGTTTACTTCCTGCGCCAGGACAGCCGCGCGTGGCTCTTTTTCCTCGTCAGTACCGTCGGGTTCGGGTTGCTGACTTACATGATTGTCGGCGGTACGCGCGCCAATATTATTATCGCCTTCGCCATTTTCCTGTTTATCGGGATTATTCGCGGCTGGATCTCGCTTGGGATGCTGGCGGCGGCAGGAGTGATGGGGATTGTCGGGATGTTCTGGCTGGCGCTGAAGCGCTACGGCCTGAACGTCAGCGGCGACGAGGCGTTTTACACCTTCCTTTATCTCACGCGCGATACGTTCTCGCCGTGGGAGAACCTGGCGCTGCTGCTGCAAAACTACGGCAATATTGAGTTTCAGGGGCTGGCGCCGATTGCCCGCGACTTCTATGTGTTTATCCCGTCCTGGGTGTGGCCTGACAGGCCGCATATCGTGCTGAATACCGCCAACTATTTCACCTGGGAAGTATTGAACAACCATTCGGGACTGGCTATCTCGCCGACGCTGCTCGGCTCGCTGGTGATAATGGGCGGCGTGTGGTTTATTCCGCTTGGCGCGGTGGCGGTCGGGCTGATTATCAAATGGTTCGACTGGCTGTACGAGCGTGGCAACCGCGAGTCGAACCGCTATAAAGCGGCGATTTTGTATAGTTTCTGCTTTGGCGCCATTTTCAACATGATCGTGCTGGCGCGCGAAGGACTGGATTCCTTTGTGTCGCGCGTGGTCTTTTTTATGCTGGTGTTCGGCGCCTGTTTGTTGCTCGCGAAGCTCCTGTACTGGCTGCTGGATAACGCCGGGTTGATTCAGCCGCGCCGACGTCGCGCGGAACCGCTGTCGCCGACGGAAACGCTTTAAGGTAAGGAATATGATCTCTGAAAACGTCACCGCTCCGGTGTATTTGCTTCGCGGATTGCCGCTGCTGGGGTGGCGCGATATGCAACACGCGCTCGATTATCTCTATGCCGGCGGCGCGCTGCGCCACGGCACACTGGTTGCCATCAATGCGGAAAAGATGCTGACGGTGGAGGCGAATGCCGACGTCCGTGCTCTTATCGAAGCGGCGGAGTTTAAGTATGCCGACGGCATCAGCGTCGTGCGCTCGGTACGTAAAAAGTATCCGCAGGCGCAGGTGTCGCGCGTGGCGGGCGCCGATCTCTGGGAGGCGCTGATGGCGCGCGCGGGCCGCGAAGGCACGCCGGTCTTTCTGGTGGGCGGTAAACCGCAGGTGCTGGCGCAGACCATTGAAAAGCTTAAACGCCAGTGGAATGTGAATATCGTGGATGCGCAGGATGGCTATTTCAAGCCAGAGGAGCAGGCGGCGCTGTTTGCACGCATTCGCGACAGCGGCGCGCAGATCGTGACGGTGGCGATGGGCTCGCCGCGCCAGGAAATTTTCATGCGCGACTGTCGTCTCGTTCACCCGAACGCGCTTTATATGGGCGTTGGCGGTACCTATGACGTCTTTACCGGCCATGTGAAACGCGCGCCGAAAGTGTGGCAAAACCTGGGGCTGGAGTGGCTCTACCGTTTGCTCTCTCAGCCAAGCCGCCTTAAACGCCAGCTGCGGCTGCTGCGTTACCTCGGCTGGCACTACACCGGCCAGCTGTGATTTTCCGGCGGCGTCTGCCGACGCCGCCGCTTTTCCCTTCTGATGGTTTATTGCGCAGTGAGCGTATTTTTGCCACGCATTATTTGCCATTTACTAAAAATTGCGGAACCATTCGCCCGCACTTTGCCGGGCGGCGGTACCGTTCTGCTCCCCGCAAACGCACTCAGGTATTAACCATCACAATAACCAGGTTCACCTGGACGCACGTGAAACACAACACAGAGGATCTATGGCAGAGAATAAACCGGAACTACAGCGAGGGCTGGAGGCCCGACATATCGAGCTGATTGCGCTCGGCGGAACTATCGGGGTGGGGCTGTTTATGGGCGCCGCCAGTACGCTGAAGTGGGCGGGGCCGTCCGTGCTGCTGGCCTATATCATCGCCGGGCTGTTCGTCTTTTTCATTATGCGCTCAATGGGCGAAATGCTGTTCCTTGAGCCGGTCACCGGTTCGTTCGCCGTTTACGCGCATCGTTACATGAGCCCGTTCTTCGGCTATCTCACCGCATGGTCCTACTGGTTTATGTGGATGGCGGTAGGTATCTCGGAAATTACCGCCATCGGGGTTTATGTGCAGTTCTGGTTCCCGGAGATGGCGCAGTGGATACCCGCGCTGATTGCCGTAGGGCTGGTCGCGCTGGCCAATCTCGCCGCGGTGCGCCTGTATGGCGAAATTGAATTCTGGTTCGCGATGATTAAAGTCACCACCATTATCGTGATGATTATCGTCGGGCTGGGGGTGATTCTCTTCGGCTTCGGCAACGGCGGCCATGCGATTGGCTTTGATAATCTGACCTCGCACGGCGGCTTCTTTGCGGGCGGCTGGAAGGGTTTCCTGACGGCGCTGTGTATTGTGGTGGCGTCTTATCAGGGCGTTGAGCTTATCGGCATCACCGCGGGCGAAGCGAAAAACCCGCAGGTAACGCTGCGCAGCGCGGTCGGCAAAGTGCTGTGGCGCATCCTGATTTTCTATGTGGGCGCGATTTTCGTGATCGTCACTATCTTCCCGTGGGACGAGATTGGCAGCAACGGCAGCCCGTTCGTACTGACCTTTGCCAAAATCGGGATTACCGCGGCGGCGGGGATTATTAACTTTGTGGTACTGACGGCGGCGCTCTCTGGCTGCAACAGCGGCATGTACAGTTGCGGGCGTATGCTTTATGCGCTGGCGAAGAACCGTCAGTTGCCGGCGGCGATGGGCAATGTCTCGCGCAACGGTGTGCCAGTGGCGGGCGTGGCGCTCTCTATCGTTATTCTGCTGGTGGGCTCGTGCCTGAACTACATTATTCCTAATCCGCAGCGCGTGTTTGTTTACGTCTACAGCGCCAGTGTGCTGCCGGGGATGGTGCCGTGGTTTGTCATTCTGATTAGCCAGCTGCGCTTTCGTCAGGCGCACCAGGCGGCGATTGCCGCACATCCGTTCCGCTCCGTGCTGTTCCCGTGGGCCAATTACCTGACAATGGCGTTTCTGGTCTGCGTACTGGTGGGCATGGGCTTTAACGATGATACGCGGCTGTCGCTCATTGTCGGGGCGATTTTCCTGGCGCTGGTAAGCGTGGTTTATAAGCTTTTTGGGTTCGATCGGCACGTTCCGACACCCAAAGTGGACGTATAAACGCCAGAGTGCGCAAAGCATAACCAAACGCGCATTTTCTTCAAAAAAGCACTAGACAGCAGGGCGCGAAGTCCGTAGTATCCCCACCCGCAACGGCGCTACGCGCCCGTAGCTCAGCTGGATAGAGCGCTGCCCTCCGGAGGCAGAGGTCTCAGGTTCGAATCCTGTCGGGCGCGCCATTTAACCCGGCGCTTGAGCTGCGGTGGTTTTAATACCGCGTGAAAGAATACAGTGGTGGCTATAGCTCAGTTGGTAGAGCCCTGGATTGTGATTCCAGTTGTCGTGGGTTCGAGTCCCATTAGCCACCCCATTATTTAAGAGTTTGTGGCGATGCGAAGGTGGCGGAATTGGTAGACGCGCTAGCTTCAGGTGTTAGTGTCCTTCGGACGTGGGGGTTCAAGTCCCCCCCTCGCACCACTACTTGATTGAACAAAAAAGTCAAAAAGCAGTATCCGGCGAGTAGCGCAGCTTGGTAGCGCAACTGGTTTGGGACCAGTGGGTCGGAGGTTCGAATCCTCTCTCGCCGACCACTTTTGAACCTCGCTTCGGCGAGGTTTTTTGTTTTCTGCCGTTTGCCGTTTCGCTTCCCGGATTTATTTTTCCTCACTGCGTTTGTTTTTTTCATCTTGCCCGGGCGTAGTAATGCTTTTCTCCTGCCTCTCTTTTCTCACCAGACAATGTAATCACGATCACTAAATTCGTTTAGCATTATTAATCTCTTGCTTTGCTAAGTAATAGCGTTGCCGTTGCGTTAAAACGCCTTTTTTTTATATTAAAATGATGCGCTTTATAAGAAACGACTTCTCTGTGTGGTTAAATTTTTCATTAAAGAAAAATTTATTATTTATGATGGCATATCAATTTTAGTGCTGCGTTTTTTAGATAACTCTCGCTAATGTTCAATAAATATCAACCCATTGAATTTTAGGGAAATTAAAGAAAACCACCATCAACTTCATGCCTGAAATATATTCTCCAGTTGATTTGATCTTTTGCCAGCACCCATTACAACTATTACATATCCATAGATAACGCTGTCGGGATTGAATGCCTGGGCACCTCCACGCGTTGCTGTCACTCCTGTTTATGTGCGCTATTTCTGCGCGTAACTCAATTTTCCTCTTCCCGTAGTGTGTGGAACCGTTCTGTTAAGACATGGGTGACAATAATAAGCGAGGGGTTATGGCAACGATTCTGAATGGGAGCGCGACAGCGCAGGCGGTGACAATTCAAACGGTGGCGCGACACGGTGGCGAAATCATTACCACCGTGCAGGCGCAGGGCACCCGGACATTATTGCTTTCCGAGCCTTCCGTGGTGCGTGTGCAGGCGTCACCTGATGCGGTGCTGCGCTATGAACGCCAGGGCGAAGACTTAATTTTGCATATGCAGGATGGCAGCACGGTTATCTGCAAAAACTATTTTCTGGAGCAGGACGGCTATCACAGCGAATTATTGTTTGATGACGGCAAAAATCCGCCCGTTCATGCCGTTTTTTCTTCCAGCGACACTCTTGCCGCCAGCGCGCCGGGGCTGGCGCCGGAATATCAGGCGGTTGAGAGTATTGAGCCGCTCCTGATTAGCGACAGTAATACGATGACGGTACTCGGCTCCATTCTGGGCGCGGCAGCGCTGGGCGGCGTGATCGCCGCGGCGGGAGCCGGTGGCGGTGGCGGTGGCGGCGGTGATGAAGATGATGGCGACGATGGTGGTGGAAACAGCGGCAGCAACGGCACCATTACGCTTGATACGCTTTCCGGCGACGGCATGCTGAATGCCGAAGAGGCGCAAAACGCGCTGTTGATAAGCGGCCAGACGGTCAACGTCGCGCCCGGCACCACGGTGACGGTAACTCTTAACGGCAAAACCTATACCGCCACAGTAAGCGCGGACCACAGCTGGTCTTTGACCATTCCAGCCGCCGATGTGCAAAACTTTCCGGACGGCCCGCTGCAAGTCCGCGTGACCGCCACCGACACCGCCGGGCGTGAAATCAGCGCCGGGTCGACGTTAGACGTAGCGGCGCAATTCCTCCCGGAGCCGCAGATAGCCCCGGTGTTTGGTGACGACATGCTGGTGCTGAGCGAAAGCCAGGGCAACCAGACGATTAACGGCACCACGGGCATCACCGGCGAGGGCCAGAGCGCGGTAGTGATGATTAACGGCGTCTCCTATCCGGTGGAGGTCGACAGCCAGGGCAACTGGAGCCTGACGCTGAACCCTGCGCAGCTCAGCGCGCTCCCGCAGGGCGAGCTGCCGATTACCGTTATCGTCACCGACGCGGCGGGCAATACCGGCAGCAATACGCTGATCGCGACGGTGGATACCCTCCCGCCGCCGGTCACCGTCGCGCCGCTGACGGGCGATAACCTGGTCAATGCCATCGAAAGTCAGCTGCCCCTGACCATTAACGGCACGTCGGAGCCCGGCGCGCAAATTACGGTGAGCTATAACGACACGCAGTACACCACCACGACGGATGAAAACGGGGCGTGGAGCGTGCAGATCCCGGCGGACGCCCTGAGCGGCATGGCGAACGGCAACTATCCGCTCACCGTCACCGCGAAAGACGCCGCTGGAAATACAGGCACGACCAGTGAAACCGTGACGATGGCGCTTACGCCGCCCACGCCTACGCTGGATACCCCCTTCGGCGATGACGAACTCAACGATAACGACACCAACGTCACGCAACTGCTGACAGGTAAAACCGGCGCGTTCGGCAGCGCGCAGGGTGTGGTTATCAACATTGGCGGGCTGGATGTCATCAGCAACGCGCAGCCGGTGCGGGGCAGCGACGGAAAATGGTCGCTGAATATCGATCCGGTAGCAGGCGGCAATAACTATCTGGCGACAGTAGATGAGAACGGCAACTGGCAGCTGGCGCTGCCGCCCGACGTTCTCAGACAGTTTGCTGATGGCGAACTCACTATCACTGTGGTGGCCGTAGACGGCGCAGGCAATATCGGCGCCGCGCCGCAACAGACGTTTGAAGTAGATACTACACCGCCTGTGCTGACCATCTCGCCGGTAGCCGGCGATGACCTTATCACGGCGCTGGAAAGCGGTGCGGACGTTGTGATCAGCGGGAGCAGTAGTGGCCTTGAGAGCGGGCAGAGCGTCGATGTGCTGATAAACGGCATAACGTATGTTACCGCTGCCGGGCCCGATGGTAGCTGGAGCGTGACGATCCCCGCAGCGCAGGTGCAGGCGCTGCCGCAGGGCGACATCCCCATCTCTGTGATTGCCAGCGATACGGCAGGCAACCGCGGCAACGCGGCCAGCACCGTCACGGTGGATACGGAAGTGACGCTAACGGTTAATCCTGTTGCAACTGACGATATTATCAACTCGCTGGAGATTGCAGGCGACGTGCCGGTCAGCGGCACCGCCTCGCCGGAGGATGTCGGCCAGACGGTCACCGTCACGCTAAACGGTCAGGATTACATCACTACGGTGCAGCCGGACGGCAGCTGGACGCTTAATTTGCCCGCCGCCGATCTCCAGGCGCTTGCCGACGGCACACAACCGCTCGCGGTTTCGCTGAGCGACGCGGCAGGTAACAGCGTCACGGTTAATCATCCGGTAATCATTGACGCTGCCGCCGCAACGCTCCCTGTTCTGATCCTCGATCCTATCTCCGGTAATGGCTATATCAGCGCGTTTGAGCATACTCAGCCGCTGCTGTTAAGCGGCACCAGCACTAATGTCGAGGCGGGCCAGACGGTGACGCTGACGCTTAACGGCAAAACCTATACCGCGACAATCGGAAGCGATGGCACCTGGAGTGTCGAAGTGCCTGCCGCCGATGTGCTGGCGCTGACGGACCAGACATGGACGGTGGACGGCAACGTGACGGACACCAGCGGCAACCCCGCCGCCGCGAACGGCGATGTCACGGTTGTTGCGCAGAACCTGCCCATTATCTCGGTCGATCCGATCGCTGGCGATAACGTCATTAATGCTGTTGAGCAGGGCGTGGGCCTGACGGTCACTGGCACCACGTTAGGGATTCAGGCCGGCCAGACCGTGGAAATGCTATTTAACGGCAAACTCTACAGTGCGCTGGTGGGCAGCGACGGCACCTGGAGCATTCCCGTACCGGCGCAGGCGATGCAGGAACTGCCGGACGGGCCATTGATTGTCGCCGTGGGCGCCGAAGATATTGCCGGCAATCAGGCAACGGCGCAGCAAAACGTCACGGTGGATACCGTCGTGACGCTGACGGTGGATACGGTCGCCATTGACGACATTATTAACGATTCCGAATCTCAGGCTGACGTGCCGGTCACCGGCACCGCCTCGCCAGCCGATGCCGGACGCACGGTGACCGTGACGGTCACGCCTGGCGGCAAAGACTACAGCGCCACGGTGCAGCCCGACGGCACCTGGCGCGTTGACCTCCCTGCGGGCGATGTGCAGGCGCTTGCGGATGGCGAACTTATCCTCACCGCCTCGCTTACCGATGCCGCAGGTAACGCTGTCAGCGTCGATCATACCGTTACGCTCGATACTACCGCGCCGGTAGTCACGATTAACCCGATTGCTGTAGACGATCTCGTCAGCGAGGCGGAAGCGGGCGCGCTGGTGACGCTCAGCGGCACGGCGGAGGCCAACAGTAGCGTCGTGATTACCATCGGTTCGCTGACGTTTAACGCCACGGCCAACGCAAGCGGCGTCTGGACGACTGACGTATCGCTGGCGACGCTCGCGGACGGCGGCTACACCGCGAATGTGGTGGCGACTGACGCGGCGGGCAACAGTGGCGCGGCGAACCGGCCTTTTGAGATGCTCACCACGCCGCCTGCGCCGACGGTTGAAGCGTTACCGTTCGGCAACGCTTTTCTCTCACAGGCCGAGTCGCAAACCGACCAGATAGTGACGGGCACGGTGGGCACGGCGAACCCGGTGAGCGTAGAAGTGGAAATTATCGGCGTGACGTATCCCGCTACCTTCGACGCCAGCGGCAACTGGCAGATAACCGTTCCGGCGGCGGATTTGCAGGCGATGCCCGCCGACGGCTCGCAAATCCCGATAGTGGTGACGGTCACTGACACCGCAGGCAATACCGGCAGCGGCGATAACAGCTTCAGTGCCGATTTCGTGCCGCCTGCGCTCACCGTCAATGACGTTACCGGCGACAATTTTATAAACCCGACCGAAGCGGCAGGCGTTATCACCGTTTCCGGCACCTCCGATCCGGGCAGCATTATCACTTTCACGCTGAACGGTGTGAATTATGGCCCGACCACCACGGCGGGCAACGGCAACTGGAGCATCGCTATTCCCGCGGGCCAGCTTTCGTCGCTGGGCGATGACGTCTACGACATGGTGGTGACCGCGCAGGACGACGCGGGCAACACGCTTACAGAAACGGTGCCGCTCACTATCGACTTCACCGCGCCGGTGGTCACTATCGACGAGCCGCTGGCGGTGGATGGGTACATCAGCCAGGCGGAGGCGCAAAGCGGCGTGACCATCACCGGCACCGGCGAAGCGAATCTGGCGCTGACGTTGACACTTAACGGCGCGAACTATAACACCACGGTACAGCCCAACGGCACCTGGAGCGTGCTGGTGCCCGCAAGCGCCCTGGGCGCAACGCCTAATGGCGATTACACAGTGAGCGCAATCCAGGCCGACGCTGCCGGCAACAGCGGCGGCAGCAGCGCGCCGGTGACGGTGCTGCGCACGCTGCCTGCGCCAACCATCGCGCTGGCCTACGGCGACGGCTTTCTGAACGAGGCGGAATCGCTCACCGCGCAAACCCTTACCGGCACGACCGGCCTGAACGCCGGCGATCTGGTCGCGTCCGCGACGGTCACTGTCGGCGGGGTTGCTTATACGCCCACGATTAACAGCGACGGCACCTGGAGCGTAACGCTGACGCCCGAGCAGCTTCAGGCGCTGTCGCAGGGATCGGTGCCCATTCGGGTGGATATCACTGATGTGGCTGGCAATGCGGGCACCCGCCAGACGTTTTCAACTATTGATACCCAGACGCCGACCATTAACGTGGCGCCTGTGACCGGCGACGACATCATCGATCAGACCGAAATCGCCAGCGGTGAGCTGACGATGGGCGGCGATTCAGAACCTGGCGCGCAAATTACGATTATTTTCGGCAGCGAGACGCTCACCACCACGGCGCTCGGCGACGGTAGCTGGAGCGTGGCGCTAACGCCCGCGGCGCTGTCACAGCCTGCTGGCAGCTACACGCTGGATGTGACGGCGCGCGATGACGCCGGAAATACGATCACAACCCAGCATGTCGTGCAGTTGCAGAACGCTGACGCGCTGGCAAGCCCGGCTGTCGCGTCGCTAAGCGCCCTAAACCTCAACGATGCGATAGCCGCCGGAGTACAGGAACCGGCGCAGGATGCGGATAATGCGTTGCCGCAAACGCTCACTCTGGCGCAGCTTGGGTTCACAGACAGCACGATCAACGCGCTTAATGCTGACGCGAGCGGCGAGCCCAGTCTGCGCTCCGACAGCCTCATAACGTTTACTGATGACGTGCAGTATCCGCAGCGTATCCCTGCTGAGGAGAAGGATGGCCAGACGACGCTTCTTAATATGCCGGAGAGCCTCTGGGAGATAAGCGGCGAGCGGGTTACCGACGATCGTCTGTTTGATGTTTATCACAACGGTGCGTCTGGCGCGGATAACACCCTGGGCGACTTGCTCATTCAGGAAAATATTTCCGGCAGATTACCCTAGCGCGTGGGTGACGGGTTCTGGCGACAAGCTGAATTACGCGTGTCGCTGGCAGGAGACACATAAGTATTTAATATAATGGAATAAAACAGCTATGCGGAAAACCCTGTCGCTATTTGATGACACTTACTGGCTGCGCCTGCCAGGGAAAACGCAGTTTGGCCGCGGTCACAGTAGCGATGAAACAGCAAGTTAGCGATGACAGACAAACGCTGCATACCTGGCACGATTAATGCTACAATACCGGTGTAGATGCTCATTCCATCTCTTATGTTCGCTTCGGCTTCATAAACCCAGGAATGACGCAGAGCCGTTTACGGTGCTTATCGTCCACAGACAGATGTCGCTTCGGTCTCATCAGACACCATGGACATAACGTTGAGTGAAGCACCACATTTGTTGTCAAACAGACCTGTTTTGATACCTGCCCTCGGGCAGGTATTTTTTTCTGTGGGTCATCTTTCGCGCCGTGGCAGCCCTGGCAGCACGCGCTCACCCCAGTCGCTTACTCATGTAAGCTCCCTTGCTGGCCGCCTTGCCACACCACGAAATCTGACTACAGGCGGAAGGGGCTTTCGCGCCGTGGCGGCCCTGGCTGCGCGCGCTCACCCCGGTCACTTACTGATGTAAGCTCCTGGGGATTCTCTTGCTTGCCGCCTTGCCACACCACGAAATCTGACTACAGGCGGAAGGGGCTTACGCGCCGTGGCGGCCCTGGCTGCGCGCGCTCACCCCAGTCACTTACTGATGTAAGCTCCTGAAATTTGCTCGCAAGCCAACGTTATTCACCAGCAGACATAAAAAACCCCTCCGGAGAGGGGTGGGTATTATTGCGGAGTGTTTTGCTGTAGCGTCAGCAGCAGGCCGTCGTGGCGCATGGTCGCGGCCTCTTCAGGCTGGTGAAGTCGGTCAAGGACGTCGGCAAGCCAGGCGTAGTCGAACGCGTCCGGGCGCTGCTTAAGGGCGGCGCGAAACGCGAGGCTCGCCTCTTTCCATTCACCGTGCGACATCAGCAACTGGCCTAACGTGCTCCAGAGCAGCGGGCGGTCGCCGTAGGTTTTGATCTGCTGGCGCAGCGCTTTTTCCAGCTGTTCCGGATTGCCGGCTTTCAGGCGCGGCATCAGTAACACCAGACGGTCATCATACTGGCGCTTCAGGCCGTCGAGGATAATCTCCTGCGCGGTCTGATGATCGTCGCATTCGATAAGATGCTCCGCCATCGCCACCTGCAACGCCGGCTGGTGACGGGTTTTACGGCTCTGGTTACGCCACCAGGCTTTCAGCCCTTCGCTGCCCTGATCGGCGCGCGCCTGATCCATCAACCCGATCCAGGCCTGGCGTGTCAGCGCGTCGCGGTGTTCGTCGTCGCCCACGCCCGCTTTCTGCATCGAGGGAATAATATCCAGCAGCGAACTCCAGGCGCCGGTGCGAATATACGCCTGCTCCGCCAGACGCAGCACTTCAGGGTGGCGCGGCGTGACTTCCAGCAGGCGGTCCACGCCATGACGGGCCGCGTGATTTTCATTGCGCGCCAGTTGCAGTCGCACGCGGGTGATCTCAACCGGGATCTGATCGTTATCCGCCAGCTCCGCCGCGCGTTCAAGGTGCTGATTCGCACGCGCTTCGTCGCCGCGCTGCTGGGCGGCTTCGGCGGCCAGCAGATAGTTCACTACCGGCTGTTCGGCATGATCGGCGTTTTTCGACATCAGTTTTTCAACCTGCTGATAGTCGCCTTCGGCAAGCTTCAGCAGCGCCAGTTTGGTCTGCTTGCGCGCCCGGCTGCGTTTGCGGCCCGCGAACCAGCCGCGCGTACGCGCGCCGGTGCGGAACAGACGACGCAACAGCCATTCAAGCGCGAACAGCACCACCAGCGAGAGGATCAGAATGATCGCAAGGCCGGTGACGCTGGTTTCAATATTCCAGGTTTCCGTCTGGATCAGCACGTAACCCTGATGTCCGGCCACCATCGGGCCGACTACGATCCCGGCTATCAACAGCAGGAACAGCAACAAGACTTTCAGCATTACTGTTCTCCCTGCGTCGGTGCCGCGTCTGTCGGGGCTTGCGTCTGCGGGTCATCCACTTGCGGCGCCGTAGCATCGCCCGGCACTGACGGTTGCGCCATCAGGTTACGCACGCGCGTTTGCATGAGCTTTTCCAGAATCGCCTGGCTTTGCAGCGTTTCCGGCACGTCCATGGTGATGGACTGCTGGGTCAGACCGTCGATGGATTCCAGAAACGCTTTGGTGCCCGCGTCGTTAGTGTCGTAGTACGCGCGCACCCAGGTGGAGACGTTATCGAGCGACTGCTTGTAAATTTCATCCTGATGGCGCGGCACGGCTTGTGCGGCCACCAGCAGACGCGAGCGAATATTTTCGCGCAGATAGATATCCTGATTCGGTGCCAGCAGCGGCACGGCAGTATCGTCGCGGCGGCGGATGGTGATAAAGCTGTCCATAAAGTTATGCCAGCTCTTCACCAGATTCTGACGCCACTCGCTAAGCGAGCTGGAGAGTTCGCTGCCGTCGCTGTCCATCGGCGCGTCGTCGCTGTCGTTATCCGCAAGGCGCAGATTGTCGACCTGGTTAGAGAGTTGATTGAGTTTAAGAATGATGCCGTCGTAATCCACCTGTGTGACGCTCGCCAGCGCGGCGATATCGTCAGTCAACGCGCGACGCGCGGTGATAAGGCTCGGATCGTTCATGTCGGCGAGGCTCGCGTCAGCGCTTTTCAGTAGCGCGGCGGCGGTGGTAGCGTCCTGATCGCTCCAGAGCTTACGCCCGGCGAGCTTCACCAGAAAATCGGCCTGGGCGAGCTGCCAGGTTTTGGCATCGCTGCCGGAGATAGTAGCGACTTTCTTCTGCACCTCGTCCAGCTCGCGCGCCATCGTCTCCTGCTGGCGGTTCGCCGCTGCAAGCGCGTCCGCCTGCGCTTTGATGGTTTTCTCCAGCGCGGCTTTCTGCGCCTGCTGCTCGTTTTGCAACGAGGTTAACTGGGTGGCGAGGGTATCAGTGTTGGCGTTTTGGTTGTCGGCCTGTTTCTTGCTCCAGGTCCACAGGCCCGCGCCTGTCGCCAGCGCAATGGCGATGGCCACAGCGCTGAGCGCGAGCGCGGTTTTGCCGGTGCGGTCTTTTTTCGCGTTCGGTTCCGGCTGTGGCGTTGTCTCCACAACCTGCGGGGTTTCTTCAACCGTAGCAGGGGTGTGTTGTTGTTCCGTCATTGTGGCTTCCCGTGTAAGAGTGATTGCAACGCGCGCAGCAGCGCGTCGTTATCGGCATTATCAGCGACCAGAATGTTCTGCCAGCCCAGTTCCCGGGCGAGAGTCGCCAGACGCTCGCTGACGACCACCAGCCGACAGCGCAGCAACCAGTTCGCGCGATACCACGGCGGCATCAGGTCATGCAGCTGACGCAGCATTTCGCCGCTGGTTACCACCAGCGTCGTGATGCCGCGGGTGTGCCAGCGATGCGCTTCCTGCGTACCGTCGTAAATCTTCGCGCTACGTTGATAGCATTCGCAAAACGTGACCGCCGCGCCGCGCTCCGTTAAGGTTTCCCCTAACAGTTCACGACCGCCGTTGCCCCGCAGAATCAGTGCGCGCTTACCGGCAACGTTTTGTAATTCAGGTAATTGTAGCAAGACTTCGCTGATTTCCCGATCGCGCGGGTAGTGGATGTGCCATCCGCTGACCTGATGCAGCGCCAGCGCCGTGGTACGCCCGATAGCAAACGCCTCCACCGCGCGCGGCCAGCGACGCCCCAGACGCTGCAAATGCGCATTCGCAAAACTGACGGCGTGCTGAGAGAGAGCGAACAGAAGATCGTCCGGCGCGAGCGTGTCGAGTAATGCGGGCAGCTGCGGAAGTTCCTGACCAGGGCAGAATTCAATCAGCGGAAAACTCCAGGCCTCCTGCCCCAGTGCGCGCAGACGGCTCACTAATTCCTCCCCGGCGGGAGAGGGGCGGGTGACCAGAATCGTCATGCGGGGCCGTCCCCCTGGTAGACCTCGGCGAGGATCTCGCGCGCGCCGTGGTTTAATAGCTCTTCGGCGAGCGAAATGCCGAGCGCCCGCGCCTCCTGCGGCGTCCCGCGACGTTCGCCGCGTACGATGCGCGAACCGTCCGGCGCGCCAACCAGCGCGCGTAGCCACAGCTCGCCGTCGTTGAGTTCCGCATAGCTGCCGATAGGCACCTGACAACCGCCTTCGAGCCGCGTATTCATGGCGCGTTCTGCGCGCACGCGCACGGCGGTTTCTTCATGGTTGAGCGGCGCGAGCAGATCGCGGGTGCGCGTATCGTCAAGGCGGCATTCGATGCCGACAGCGCCCTGGCCTACGGCGGGCAGCGACTCTTCCGGCGCGAGCGGGCTGGTGATACGCGCGTCGAGTTGCAGACGCTTAAGCCCTGCGACCGCCAGGATAATGGCGTCATACTCGCCGTTGTCGAGTTTGCTCAGGCGCGTACCGACGTTGCCGCGCAGCGAGCGGATGATGAGATCCGGGCGGCGAGCGGCTATCTGGCACTGACGGCGCAGGCTGGAGGTGCCGACGATGCTGCCGGCGGGCATATCATCGAGGCGCTGATAGCGATTCGACACAAAGGCGTCGCGCGGATCTTCGCGCTCGCAAATGGTGACCAGGCCCAGCCCTTCCGGGAATTCGACCGGTACGTCTTTCATGGAGTGCACCGCGATATCAGCGCGGCCATCCAGCATGGCAAGCTCCAGTTCTTTCACAAACAGGCCCTTGCCGCCCACTTTCGCCAGCGGCGTATCGAGGATCACGTCGCCGCGCGTCACCATGGGCACCAGTTCAACCGTCAGCCCCGGATGGCAGGCTTCCAGCCGTTGCTTAACATATTGTGCCTGCCAGAGCGCCAGCGGACTTTGCCGGGTGGCAATTCTTAATACATTGTCTAACATGCTTGATACCGTAAATGTCGTCTGCTAATCATCCTACCACTGTTAGCGGAAGGCTGTCAGGTCAAACGGCGGCGAGACGCGGCGCGCAGGCGCAACAGAGAAAGGCGTTAAGGGCAGGGGAACGGTGCTATAATTATCTGTAGCGCATCTTTCTTTACGGTCAATCTACAAGGTGTTAGATTGATCACGTTTTAAACCATTTGTCCGCCCGTCACACCATAATCACAAGGGCGATACAACGGTGAACATCGTTTACATTCTGTAACCATCAGGCGATACGTCTTGTACCTCTATATTGAGACTCTGAAACAGAGACTGGATGCCATCAATCAATTGCGTGTGGATCGCGCGCTTGCTGCCATGGGGCCTGCTTTCCAACAGGTTTACAGTCTGCTGCCAACATTATTGCATTATCACCATCCGCTGATGCCGGGGTACCTTGAAGGTAACGTTCCCTACGGCATTTGCCTCTACACGCCTGATGAAACCCAACGCCACTACCTGAACGAGCTGGAAACGCAGCGCGGTATGCCTGCGCAACAAACCGTGAAGGGCGAACTGCCGATTACCGGCATCTATTCGATGGGCAGCACCTCCTCTGTGGGGCAGAGCTGTTCGTCCGATCTCGACATCTGGGTCTGCCATCAGGCATGGCTCGATAACGACGAACGTCAGCTCCTGCAACGTAAATGCAGCCTGCTGGAAAGCTGGGCGGCGTCGCTCGGTGTCGAAGTCAGTTTCTTCCTGATTGATGAAAACCGCTTCCGCCATAATGAAAGCGGCAGCCTCGGCGGCGAAGATTGCGGCTCCACGCAGCACATTTTGCTGCTGGATGAGTTCTACCGCACCGCCGTGCGCATGGCCGGCAAACGCATCCTGTGGAATATGGTGCCGGGCGACGAAGAAGAGCATTACGACGATTACGTCATGACGCTCTACGCCCAGGGCGTGTTGACGCCAAACGAGTGGATGGATCTGGGCGGCCTGAGCTCGCTGTCCGCCGAAGAGTATTTTGGCGCGAGCCTCTGGCAACTCTATAAAAGTATCGACTCCCCCTATAAAGCCGTGCTCAAAACGCTGCTGCTCGAAGCCTATTCCTGGGAATACCCGAACACCCGGCTGCTGGCGAAAGACATCAAACAGCGTCTGCACGACGGGGAAATCGTCTCCTTCGGGCTCGATCCCTACTGCATGATGCTGGAGCGTGTGACGCATTATCTGACGGCTATCGACGATACCGCGCGTCTTGATCTTGTGCGCCGCTGCTTCTACCTGAAAGTGTGCGAAAAGCTCTCCCGCGAGCGCGCCTGCGTCGGCTGGCGCCGGGAGGTGTTAAGCCAGCTGGTGAAAGAGTGGGGCTGGGACGATGCGCGTCTGGCCATGCTCGATAACCGCGCTAACTGGAAAATCGACCAGGTGCGCGAGGCGCATAACGAGCTGCTTGATGCGATGATGCAAAGTTATCGCAACCTGATCCGCTTCGCGCGCCGCAACAACCTGAGCGTCTCTGCGAGCCCGCAGGATATTGGCGTGCTGACGCGCAAACTTTACGCCGCGTTTGAAGCGCTGCCGGGTAAAGTCACGCTGGTTAACCCGCAGATTTCGCCGGACCTCTCCGAGCCGACGCTGACGTTTATCCACGTGCCGCCGGGCCGCGCCAACCGCACCGGCTGGTATCTCTACAACCGCGCGCCGAGCATGGATTCCATCATCAGCCATCAGCCGCTGGAATATAACCGTTATCTTAATAAGCTGGTGGCCTGGGCCTGGTTTAACGGCCTGCTGACGTCACGCACCCGCCTGTTTATTAAGGGCAACGGTATCTGCGATCTGCCGAAGTTACAGGAGCTGGTCGCCGATGTGTCGCACCATTTCCCGCTGCGCCTGCCCGCGCCGACGCCAAAAGCGCTCTACAGTCCGTGCGAAATCCGCCATCTGGCGATTATCGTCAATCTCGAATATGACCCGACGGCGGCCTTCCGCAATCAGGTGGTACATTTCGATTTCCGCAAGCTCGACGTATTCAGCTTCGGCGAACAGCAGCAGTGCCTGGTGGGCAGTATCGATCTGCTGTATCGCAACTCATGGAACGAAGTGCGCACGCTGCACTTCAACGGCGAGCAGGCGATGATCGAGGCGCTGAAAACGATTCTCGGCAAAATGCACCAGGACGCCGCGCCGCCGGACAGCGTCGAAGTGTTCTGTTACAGCCAGCATCTGCGCGGTTTGATTCGCACCCGCGTGCAGCAGCTGGTCTCCGAATGCATTGAGTTCCGACTCTCCAGCACCCGCCTTGAGCCGGGCCGCTTCAAAGCGCTGCGCGTAGCGGGCCAGACCTGGGGCCTGTTCTTCGAGCGCCTGAACGTCTCGGTACAGAAGCTGGAAAACGCCATCGAGTTTTACGGCGCGATTTCGCATAACAAACTGCACGGGTTATCGGTGCAGGTTGAAACCGATCACGTCCAGTTGCCGTCGGTCGTGGACGGATTCGCGAGCGAAGGGATTATTCAGTTCTTCTTTGAAGAGACGAACGACGACGGCTTTAACATCTATATTCTCGATGAAAGCAACCGCGCCGAGGTGTATCACCACTGCGAGGGGAGCAAAGAGGAGCTGGTGCGCGACGTGAGCCGGTTCTATTCATCATCACATGACCGCTTTACCTACGGCTCAAGCTTCGTAAACTTCAACCTGCCGCAGTTCTACCAGATTGTAAAAGTGGATGGCCGCCAGCAGGTGATCCCGTTCCGCACCCAGACCATCAACGCCGTGACGCCGCTCAAAGATGACGACAGCGCCACGCCGCTGTTACAGCAATATCAGTCCTGATTAACGAAAGCTGACCGCTTCGCCCGCCTGCTGCGTGGCGGCGGTTTCCAGCAGATCCCAGAATCCTTCACCGCTGCGATCGCAGACCCATTCGTTATTTTTATAATCGAAGTGGTAGCCGCCCTGTTTGGTCGCCAGCCACACCTGATGCAGCGGCTCCTGACGGTTAATAATGATTTTACTGCCGTTTTCAAACGACAGCGTCAGTACGCCGCCGTTGATTTCGCAGTCGATATCGCTGTCGCCGTCCCACGCGTCGAGACGCTCTTCAATGGTCATCCACAGGCCATCGGCCAGGCGGTGAAATTCGCTGTCGTTCATATCTGCTTCCTGTTGTGCGCAATGGCGGCAGTATAAAAGCAATAGCGGGGAATAGAAACCGGCGGTCGGGATGGCTTTTGTGTCATCCCGCGTTACGCAAACTCTTGCTTTTGCATCTTCACCTGCGATGATAGAAAACAGATGAATGAACAACAGGCACCGATAAATGAAAACGATTTTTCGCTCTCTGGCAGTGATGCTGACGCTGTTTAGCCTCACCGGCTGTGGCCTTAAAGGCCCGCTTTACTTCCCGCCAGCAGACAGCAAAGCCCAGCCGCAGAAAGCGCCGGCTCCGGAAACCCAGTCAACGATGCCGGACACCAACAACCGTGGCGATACCGATGGCCCGACGCAGGTGAGCACGCAGTAATCTACTCGTAACCGCGCAAACGGAGTACAACAATGCAGTTCTCTAAAATGCATGGCCTGGGTAACGACTTTATGGTCGTGGACGCGGTGACGCAAAACGTCTTCTTTTCCCCTGAGCTGATCCGCCGTCTGGCGGACAGGCACCAGGGGGTGGGGTTCGATCAACTGCTGATCGTCGAGCCGCCTTACGATCCTGACCTGGATTTTCACTACCGTATTTTCAACGCCGACGGCAGCGAAGTGGCGCAGTGTGGCAACGGCGCGCGCTGTTTCGCGCGTTTTGTGCGCCTGAAAGGGCTGACCAACAAACGTGAAATCCGCGTCAGCACGGCGAATGGCCGGATGATCTTAACGGTCAATGAAGACGAGCTGGTGCGCGTAAACATGGGCGAGCCGGTATTCGAGCCCTCGCAGGTGCCGTTTCGTGCCAATAAAGCCGAGAAGACATACATCATGCGCGCCGCCGAACAGACCGTGCTGTGCGGCGTGGTCTCGATGGGCAACCCCCATTGCGTGATTCAGGTGGATGACGTCAGCACCGCGCCGGTGGAGACGCTGGGCCCGCTGATGGAAAGCCACGAGCGTTTTCCGGAGCGCGCCAACATCGGTTTTATGCAGGTGATGAACCCGGAGCATATCCGGCTGCGCGTGTTCGAGCGTGGCGCCGGAGAAACCCAGGCCTGCGGCAGCGGCGCGTGCGGCGCGGTGGCGGTCGGCATTCAGCAGGGGCTGCTGGCGCCGCAGGTGCGCGTTGATCTCCCTGGCGGTCGGCTGGATATCGCCTGGAAAGGGCCGGGCAACCCGCTCTTTATGACCGGCCCCGCCACCCACGTTTATGATGGATTTATTCACTTATGAGTAAGGCTGGAGAACAGCAGGAGACGCTGGCGGCGCTCGATGACGACGCGGTGCTCGACTATCTGCTGCGCCATCCCGATTTTTTTATCCGCAACGCCGCGATGGTTGAACAGATCCGCGTACCGCACCCGGTGCGCGGCTCGGTTTCGCTGGTAGAGTGGCACATGGCGCGCGCGCGCAACCACATCAACGAACTGGAAGAAAACATGACGTTGCTGATGGAGCAGGCGAGCGCCAACGAAGGGCTTTTTTACCGTCTGCTGAAGCTTCAGGGGCGTCTCGCCTGCGCGAACAGTCTTCAGGAGATGCTGGAGCGCCTTAACCGCTGGGCGCGCGATATGGGCCTTGCGGGCGCGAGCATTCGCCTGTTTCCGGAGCGCTGGCGGCTCGGCGCGCCGTCCGGCTTTACGCATCTGGCGCTGTCGCGTCAGGCATTCGAACCGGTGCGCATTCAGCGTCTCGGCCAGCAGACGCATTATCTGGGGACGCTGAACGGCCCGGAACTGCTGGTGGTGCTGCCGGAGGCAAAAGCTGTGGGCTCGGTGGCGATGTCGCTGCTCGGCGAACATGGCGAGCTCGGCGTGCTGATTTTCAGCAGCCGCGACCCGCAACATTATCAGCCAGGGCAGGGTACGCAGCTGTTGCATGAGCTGTCGCTGATGCTGCCCGATCTGCTGGCGCGCTGGATAGAACGCGTATGACAGCGTCGCCGCTCCAGCCGTCCGTCGCGCGGTTTCTGCGCTACCTGAAAGTCGAGCGCCAGCTAAGTCCGGTCACGCTGGTTAATTATGAACGTCAGCTGTCGGCCATTGTTGCGCTTGCGGGTGAGGCGGGGCTGAAAAGCTGGGCGCAGTGCGATGCCGCGATGGTGCGCTCGCTCGCGGTGCGCAGCCGCCGCGCGGGGCTGGGGCCATCAAGCCTCGCTTTGCGTCTCTCGGCGCTACGCAGCTTCTTTGACTGGCAGGTCAGCCAGGGCGAGTTGAAAGCGAATCCGGCAAAGGGCATCAGCACGCCGAAAACGCCGCGTCATCTGCCGAAAAATATTGATGTCGACGATGTGAACCGGCTGCTGGATATCGATCTCAACGATCCGCTGGCCGTGCGCGATCGCGCGATGCTGGAAATCATGTACGGGGCCGGGCTGCGTCTTTCCGAACTGGTGAACATCGACTGCAACCATCTTGATCTTGCCAGCGGCGAAGTCTGGGTGATGGGGAAAGGCAGCAAAGAGCGACGTCTGCCCATAGGGCGCAGCGCGGTGGCCTGGATTGAACACTGGCTCAACCTGCGTGAGCTGTTTGGCCCCGATACTGACGCGCTGTTTTTATCAAAGCAGGGCAAGCGCATCTCGGCGCGCAACGTGCAGAAACGCTTCGCGGAGTGGGGAATCAGACAGGGGCTGAACAGCCATGTGCATCCTCACAAACTGCGCCACTCGTTTGCGACGCATATGCTGGAATCGAGCGGCGATCTGCGCGCCGTGCAGGAGCTGCTCGGCCATGCGAATCTCTCCACCACCCAGATTTATACCCATCTTGATTTCCAGCATTTGGCTTCGGTATACGACGCGGCGCATCCACGCGCCAGACGGGGGAAACCGTAATGTACTTTTACCGTCCGCTGGGCGAGATTGCCGCCCTGACGTTCGACCTTGACGATACGCTTTACGATAACCGTCCGGTTATCGCCCGCACCGAGCAGGAGACGCTGGCGTTTATGCAGCGTTATCATCCGCGCCTCAACGCCTTCACTGCCGCCGATCTCCACCGCGCCCGCACTGCGCTTCGCCAGCAGGAGCCGGAAATTTATCACGACGTCACCGAATGGCGGCGGCGCGCGATTGAGCAGGTGATGCTCGAAGCCGGGCTGTCCGCGCATGAGGCCTCTGAGGGCGCGAACGACGCGATGCTGAACTTCGCCCGCTGGCGCAGCCGCATTGAAGTGCCGACGGAAAATCTTGAATGCTTACAGCATCTTGCCAAAAAGTGGCCGCTGGTGGCTATCACTAACGGCAACGCCGAGCCGGAACAGTTTGGCCTCGGCGGCCTGTTTCAGTTTGTGCTGCGCGCCGGGCCGCACGGTCGCGCCAAGCCTTATGGCGACATGTACCATCTGGCCGCGCAGAAGCTGGGCGTGGCGCCTGAGGCGCTCCTGCATGTGGGCGACGACCTGACCACTGACGTCGCGGGCGCTATCCGCGCGGGCGTTCAGGCGTGCTGGATAAACCTGCTGGATGGCGACCTGATGCAGATAGATGACAGCCGCTTGTTGCCGCATCTGGAGATTTCGCGGTTGGCATCCCTGACCTCGCTGATATAATCATCACCACTCTGTATATAATTCCAGGTTTTCGCCGGGCGGCGCTTTGCGTCGCCGCCCTGTCATGACCTAAGCCTGGTCTGCGAGACGCCTGCGGGCGTTTTGTGTTTTTCCTGTTTTTAACGCGGCGGTGCCAATGGACGTTTCTTACCTGCTCGACAGCCTTAACGATAAACAGCGCGAAGCCGTAGCCGCGCCGCGCAGCAATATGCTGGTGCTGGCGGGCGCGGGCAGCGGTAAGACGCGCGTGCTGGTGCATCGTATCGCCTGGCTGATGATGGTGGAAAACTGTTCGCCGTACTCCATTATGGCGGTGACCTTTACCAACAAAGCGGCGGCGGAGATGCGCCACCGTATCGGTCAGTTGATGGGCACCAGCCAGGGCGGCATGTGGGTCGGCACGTTCCACGGGCTCGCCCATCGTCTGCTGCGCGCGCACCATATGGACGCGAATCTCCCGCAGGATTTCCAGATCCTCGACAGCGACGATCAGCTGCGCCTGCTCAAGCGTCTTATCAAGGCGATGAATCTTGACGAGAAGCAGTGGCCGCCCCGTCAGGCGATGTGGTACATCAACGGCAAAAAAGATGACGGCCTGCGCCCGCAACATATTGAGAGCTATGGCAATCCGGTAGAGCAGACCTGGCAGAAAGTGTATCAGGCATACCAGGAGGCGTGCGATCGCGCCGGACTGGTGGACTTCGCCGAGCTGCTGCTGCGCGCCCATGAGCTGTGGCTTAACAAACCGCATATCCTCAACCACTACCGCGAGCGTTTCACCAATATTCTGGTGGATGAGTTTCAGGACACCAACGGCATTCAGTACGCCTGGATCCGCCTGCTGGCGGGCGACACTGGCAAGGTGATGATCGTTGGCGACGATGACCAGTCCATTTATGGCTGGCGCGGCGCGCAGGTCGAAAACATCCAGCGCTTCCTGAACGATTTCCAGGGCGCGCAGACTATTCGTCTGGAGCAGAACTACCGCTCTACCAACAATATTCTAAACGCCGCCAACGCCCTGATCGCCAATAACGCGGGGCGTCTTGGCAAAGAGCTGTGGACCGACGGCAGCGACGGCGAGCCTATCTCCCTCTACTGCGCTTTCAACGAGCTGGACGAAGCGCGCTTTGTGGTCAACCGCATCAAAGTGTGGCAGGAGAATGGCGGCGCGCTGCAGGACTGCGCGATCCTGTATCGCAGCAACGCCCAGTCGCGCGTGCTGGAAGAGGCGCTGTTACAGGCGAGCATGCCGTACCGCATCTACGGCGGCATGCGATTCTTCGAACGCCAGGAGATTAAAGACGCGCTGTCGTATCTGCGTCTTATCGCCAACCGCAACGACGACGCGGCTTTTGAGCGCGTAGTGAATACGCCGACGCGCGGCATCGGCGACCGCACGCTGGATGTGGTGCGTCAGACCGCGCGCGATCGCCAGCTCACGCTCTGGCAGGCGTGCCGTCAGTTGTTGCAGGAAAAAGCGCTGGCCGGACGCGCCGCCAGCGCGCTTCAGCGCTTCCTTGAGCTTATCGACGCGCTGGCGCATGACACTATCGATATGCCGCTGCATGTTCAGACCGACCGGGTTATCAAAGACTCCGGCCTGTGGCTGATGTATGAGCAGGAAAAAGGCGAGAAGGGCCAGGCGCGTATCGAAAACTTAGAGGAGCTGGTGACGGCGACGCGCCAGTTCAGCTACAACGAAGAAGACGAAGATTTAATGCCGCTGCAGGCGTTTTTGTCCCACGCGGCGCTGGAAGCGGGCGAAGGGCAGGCCGACGCCTGGCAGGATGCGGTGCAGCTGATGACCCTGCACTCCGCCAAAGGGCTGGAGTTTCCGCAGGTATTTATCGTCGGTATGGAAGAGGGCATGTTCCCGAGCCAGATGTCGCTTGATGAAGGCGGTCGTCTGGAAGAAGAGCGCCGGCTGGCCTATGTGGGCGTCACTCGCGCCATGCAGAAGCTGACGCTGACCTACGCAGAAACCCGTCGCCTGTACGGCAAAGAGGCGTATCACCGTCCGTCGCGCTTTATCGCCGAACTGCCGGAAGGTTGTGTGGAAGAAGTACGCCTGCGCGCGAGCGTCAGCCGCCCGGTCAGCCATAAGCAGCTGGGCGCGCCGATAGCGCAGAACGACTCTGGCTATAAGCTTGGCCAGCGCGTGCGCCACCCGAAATTCGGCGAAGGCACGATTGTGAATCTCGAAGGCAGCGGCGAACACAGCCGTTTGCAGGTGGCGTTCAACGGGCAGGGCATCAAATGGCTGGTGGCCGCCTACGCGCGCCTCGAAAACGTCTGACGCTTTCACACTCAGGCAGAAAAGGCCGCCGGCGCGTTGCGTCAGCGGCCTTTTTCTTTTCTTCACGCGAAGCCGGATTTTCTGTCATCTGGAGCGGCGATAATCGCCCGGACAGGGAAGAAGCGAAGCGCGAAAACGCCCCGGCAAAACGCGCCCGCAGGCACTATAATTCCCATCAATCATTGAGGTGTTTTATCTTAAGTGTACGTGTTGACGCCTAATTTTTGGTGGCGTAACATGCGCCCACGATTACGCTAAGAGGACATTCGCCTTGGACACACCCAGTAGATGCTGGCTCAAAAACCTGTCAAACAGGAACAACTCCTAAGGCTATCCTCTTACGCTGATGGCCTTAGTGGTTGTCAGCGACTGTTTTCTCTCCCGTCGCGCTGAGTCAGGCTGTTTAATGGTCTGAAACCCAATCTGTTTCTGTGTGCCCAACCGAACTGTCCAGAATTTGTTTTTTTGGGAGTCCCGGTCATGCTGAGCGCATTTCAACTGGAAAACAACAAACTGTCCCGCCTCGAAGTTGACGAGGCCGTTTCGCTGAAAGATTCCATCTGGATTGATCTGGTGGAGCCGGAAGAGAGCGAACGACAGCGCGTGCAAACGGAACTTGACCAAATCCTGGCGACACGCCCGGAACTGGAGGATATCGAAGCCTCCGCCCGTTTCTTCGAAGATGAAGACGGGCTGCACATTCACTCGTTTTTCTTTTATGAAGACGCGGAAGATCACGGCGGCAACTCCACCGTGGCGTTCACGATCCGCAACGGCCGTCTGTTTACGCTGCGCGAGCGCGAACTGCCCGCGTTTCGTCTGTACCGCATGCGCGCCCGCAGCCAGTCGATGATGGACGGCAACGCCTATGAACTGCTGCTCGACCTGTTTGAAACCAAAATTGAACAGCTGGCGGACGAGATCGAAAACATCTACAGCGATCTTGAAAACCTGAGCCGCGTTATCATGGAAGGGCAGCAGGGCGACGAGTATGACGAGGCGCTCTCGACGCTGGCGGAGCTGGAAGATACCGGCTGGAAGGTGCGTTTGTGTCTGATGGATACCCAGCGCGCGCTGAACTTCCTCGTGCGCAAGGCGCGTCTGCCGGGCGGCCAGCTGGAGCAGGCGCGCGAGATCCTGCGCGACATCGAATCCCTGTTGCCGCACAACGAATCGCTGTTCCAGAAGGTGAACTTCCTGATGCAGGCGGCGATGGGCTTTATCAATATCGAGCAGAACCGCATCATCAAAATCTTCTCGGTGGTGTCCGTGGTTTTCCTGCCGCCGACGCTGGTGGCCTCCAGCTACGGGATGAACTTTGAGTTTATGCCGGAGCTGCACTGGAGCTACGGCTACCCCGCCGCGATTGTCGCCATGCTGCTGGCGGGGCTGGCGCCATATCTCTACTTCAAGCGTAAGAACTGGTTATAAAAGCAAAAAAGCCTCTTCCATGAAGAGGCTTTTTTCATAGTGCGAGGGGGGAGCCTTACAAGCTCCAGTCCTGCTTGCCTTTGACTTTCAGATCGTAATACCAGGTATTGGTACGTAAGGCAAAATAGATCGGTACGATATAGATCAGTCCTTTTATCCCCAGCAGCACGGTAATAAAGCCGACGATGAAAAAGGCTATCACGCAAATAATACTTTTCTTCCAAAGGCCGAGGATAGCCAGATAAATGAAGGAGAAAAAGTAAGTGAAGAAATTGATCATCACCTTAAGGCGTGCCATAAAGCCCATCTTTTTCAGCGCGCCACTCCACTCCGGCGTCGGGAAAAGGATGCCGGGATAACCATGCTCCTCAATGAACGCAAAGCGTGTTTTCCATTTATCGCTTAGCTTCTCGTCTGCCATAAAGTCGTAGTGGTTTTTATTGTTTTCCATGCTGGACATCCTGAAGGCTCCTTAACGCCTGAAATTTTGCTGGGGTGAGCGACATTACCGCCCGATTTTATTGCGCTTTTTTTGCGACGGCAGGTGCCGGGGCGGCCAGCAGCAGTAGCGTCATCACCACCTGAAAACTGCCGCCGAGCGAAAGGTATTCTATGCGGCCTGGCTCGAAACCTCGCAGATAAGCGATGACTATCCCGGCAATCCACATTGCCAGTGAATAGAACAGGTAATTTCGCGCTTTCAGACCGGCGTCACGGGCACGCATCGCACCGGCGCGGTAATAGAGCCAGAGAGCAATTAAAAAGGGAGCAAGCGCCACATCGTCAGGCGCGATCGCAAGTATCAGGCCCAGACCGAACAGCAAACCGATAAGCCATGCCAGATAAGGCAGGCGGCGCATGCTGGCCGTGCGCGGCGGGAAAAAGAAAGCAAGCAGGGCAGACATCAAAATACCTTTAACGCCTTTTGCTGTGGCGATATACAAAAAGCGTAATGCATAAAAGCCGGATTATAGGTAAGCGCATTAGGGTTGCAAGACAGCGTGCTGGCAAATATCAGTAGGTGAGAAACGCGATTATTTGGTGTAAGCAGCCATCACAGGGCGGAAATAAGGCCCCGTGATGGCCGTTATTGTTTAGCTACGACGCAAACGCCGTTGGGTATACAGCGCATCCATAATAAATATCGCCAGCGCCAGCCAGATAAACCCGAAGGTCACCATTTTATCGGGGCCTGGCACTTCGTCATAAAAGGCGACGGCCAGCAGGAACATCAGCGTCGGGCCGATGTACTGGAAAAAGCCGAGCGTGGAGAGGCGCAGGCGCGTCGCGGCGGCGGTGAAGCAGAGCAGCGGGATCGTCGTCACCACACCTGCTGCCATCAGCAGCAGATTCAGCGACCACGGATTGCTGCCCATATGGCTGGTCGGGCTGTCGGCGATGCCGAACAGGTAAATCGCCGCGACCGGCAGCAGCCACAGGGTTTCCATCAGCATGCCGGTTTGCGCGTCCACCATGATCTTTTTACGTACCAGGCCGTAGAAGGCGAAACTAAAGGCAAGGCCGAGTGCGATAACCGGCAGCGAGCCGAACGTCCAGAGCTGCACCAGCACGCCGCAGGCTGCCAGCAGCACCGCCAGCCACTGCATCCGGCGAAAGCGTTCGCCAAGAAAAATCATCCCCAGCAGCACGTTTACCAGCGGGTTTATGAAATAACCGAGGCTGGCTTCCAGCAGGTGATGATTATTCACCGACCAGATAAACAGCAGCCAGTTGCCGCCTACCAGCACGGCGCTGAGCGCGAGGCTGAACACTTTTTTCGGCGTCGCGAATAACCGTTTTACCGAGCCCCACTGACGGCTCAGGCTGATTAACGCCAGCATAAAGAAGAATGACCAGATAACGCGGTGCGTCAGAATTTCATCGGCGGGAACCGCCTGAATCAGTTTGAAATAGGCGGGCGCAATGCCCCAGATAAAATAAGCGGCGAGCGCGAATAACACACCCTGACGCGTCTGTTTAGCATCCATGTAAAACTCTTATCATGAGAAAAGTGTGAGCAGTTTATCAGCAATGCGCAGGTTACCCCACCATGTAGGTGGCCGTGGCGCTGGCGATATAAACCTGCTCTTCGTTGTGTAATTCGACACGCGCGACCGCGACTTTATTACCTGCGCGCAACAGCGTGCTGGAGGCCGTAAAGCGCTGGCCGCGACCGGGACGCAGGTAATCAACGCGCATATCGATAGTGCCCATCCGGGACAGGCGCTGGCGCAGCTCTTCTTCGCTGATGCTGTCGTGGCGCGTCAGCGTGCTGCCGACGCACACCAGGCCCGCCGCCACATCCAGCGCCGAGGCGATGGCGCCGCCGTGCAAAATGCTCTGCGCCCAGTTGCCCACCAGCATCTGCTGGTTATTAAACGCGAGCTGGGCATACGCTTTTTCGTAACGTTCCAGCTCCAGCCCGAGGGCGCGGTTAAACGGCATGTGATAAACAAAGATTTCGCCGACCAGTTGCAGGGCTGCTTCCGGAGTCAGCAGAGGTGCAGACATGATGATTTCCTCGACCGAAAAGACATGGCACACAAGGTTAAATGAATGTTGATTTTATGCTTCCCATTTGTTGCTTTCCAGTTTAAGAAAGCAGGACTAAGCAGACGCGAAATAAATATGTAGAATGGCTGCCGGATAATAATTCATCATCGAAATATTCGTTCAGGAGAACATTGCCGATGCGCACGTTTCTGGGTTGGTTTATGGCGGCAAGTTTGCTGCCATGCACAGCATTAGCACAGGAAGCGACCATGAAAGAGGTGCATGATGCGCCTGCCGTTCGCGGCAGCATCATCGCCAACCTGCTTCAGGAGCACGATAACCCGTTTACGCTTTACCCGTATGAGAGCAACTATCTGCTCTATACCGTCACCGACGATCTCAATAAAGAGGCGATTAAGTCCTACGACTGGACCGATAACGCTCGCAAAGATGAAGTGAAATTTCAGCTGAGCCTGGCGTTCCCGTTCTGGCGCGGCATTATGGGGCCGAACTCGGTGCTGGGCGCGTCTTATACTCAGAAATCCTGGTGGCAGCTTTCCAACAGCGGGCAGTCGTCGCCGTTTCGTGAAACCAACTATGAACCGCAGTTGTTCTTAGGCTTCGCGACCGACTATCAGCTGGCGGGCTGGACGCTGCGCGATGTGGAGTTTGGTTATAACCATCAGTCGAATGGCCGCTCGGATCCCACCTCCCGCAGCTGGAACCGTCTCTACACGCGCCTCATGGCGCAAAACGAAAACTGGCTGGTGGAAGTGAAGCCGTGGTATGTGATTGGCGATACCGACGACAACCCGGATATCACGAAATACATGGGTTACTACCAGCTCAAGGTCGGTTACCAGTGGGGCGAGGCCATTTGGAGTGTGAAAGGGCAATATAACTGGAACACCGGCTACGGCGGCGCCGAGCTGGGCCTGAGCTACCCGATAACCAAACACGTGCGCCTCTACACTCAGCTCTACAGCGGCTACGGCGAATCGTTAATTGATTACAACTTTAACCAGACTCGCTTTGGCTTTGGGGTTATGCTTAACGATCTGTTCTGAGGCATTGCAGTTTCCGACGCAGGCGCTGAAAATAGCGCCTGTTTTATTTTCAGTATCTGGAGTGAGTGTGGCGCAGGCGGAAGTTTACAGTCAGGAAACGCTGGCTAAGCAGGTTTTACAGGAAACCTTTGGCTATCAGCAGTTCCGTCCAGGCCAGGCCACCATTATCGACGCGGTGCTTGAAGGGCGCGACTGCCTGGTGGTGATGCCCACCGGCGGCGGCAAATCGCTGTGTTATCAAATCCCGGCGCTGGTGAAAACCGGCCTGACCGTGGTGGTTTCTCCGCTTATTTCCTTAATGAAAGATCAGGTCGACCAGCTGCTGGCGAACGGCGTGGCGGCGGCGTGCCTGAACTCGACGCAAAGCCGCGACGAGCAGCAGGCCGTGATGGCGGGCTGTCGTACCGGTCAGGTGCGTCTGCTCTATATCGCGCCGGAAAGGCTGATGATGGATAACTTCATCGACAGCCTGAGCTACTGGAATCTGGCGATGGTCGCGGTGGATGAAGCGCACTGTATTTCGCAGTGGGGCCACGATTTCCGTCCGGAATACGCGGCGCTCGGACAGCTGCGCGCGCGGTTCCCGGCCGTGCCGTTTATGGCGCTCACCGCCACGGCGGATGACACCACGCGCCGCGATATCGTGCGCCTGCTGGGCCTTGACGATCCGCTGATTGAAATCAGCAGCTTCGACCGTCCGAACATCCGTTACATGCTGATGGAGAAATTCAAGCCGCTCGATCAGCTGATGCGCTATGTCCAGGAGCAGCGCGGTAAATCCGGCATCATCTACTGCAACAGCCGCGCGAAAGTGGAAGATACCGCCGCGCGTCTGCAAAGCCGCGGCATCAGCGCGGCGGCTTATCACGCCGGGCTGGAGCATGAAGTGCGCGCCTCGGTGCAGGAGAAATTCCAGCGCGACGATTTACAGATAGTGGTAGCGACCGTGGCGTTCGGCATGGGCATCAACAAGCCCAACGTGCGCTTTGTCGTGCACTTCGATATTCCCCGTAATATTGAGTCTTACTATCAGGAGACGGGCCGCGCCGGGCGCGATGGGCTGCCGGCGGAGGCGATGCTGTTCTACGATCCGGCGGATATGGCCTGGTTGCGCCGCTGTCTGGAGGAGAAAGCGCCCGGCCCGCTTCAGGATATTGAGCGTCACAAACTCAACGCGATGGGCGCGTTCGCCGAGGCGCAGACCTGCCGCCGTCTGGTGCTGCTCAATTACTTCGGCGAAGGGCGCCAGGCACCATGCGGCAACTGCGATATCTGTCTCGATCCGCCGCGCCGCTACGACGGGCTGGTGGACGCGCAAAAAGCGCTGTCGGCTATCGCGCGCGTCGAGCAGCGCTTTGGCATGGGATATGTGGTGGAGGTGCTGCGCGGGGCGAATAACCAGCGCATCCGCGAGCTCGGTCACGACAAGCTCAAGGTGTACGGCATCGGGCGCGATCAAAGCCAGGAGCACTGGGTCAGCGTTATTCGCCAGCTTATTCATCTGGGCGTGGTGACGCAGAATATTGCGCAGCACTCGGCGCTCCAGCTCACCGAAGCGGCGCGTCCGTTCCTGCGTGGCGAAGCCCCGCTGATGCTGGCGGTGCCGCGCGTTGCGGCGCTGAAACCGCGTGTGGCGCAGAAATCGTACGGCGGCAATTACGACCGCAAACTGTTCGCCAAATTGCGCAAGCTGCGTAAAGCCATCGCCGATGAAGAGAATATTCCGCCGTATGTCGTCTTTAACGACGCGACGCTGATTGAAATGGCCGAGCAGATGCCGCTCAGCCCTGGCGAAATGCTCGGTATTAACGGCGTCGGTACCCGCAAACTGGAGCGCTTCGGCAGACCGTTTATGACGCTCATCCGCGAGCATGTCGACGGCGACGACGAAGAGTAGTCAGCCCCGCGCAAACATGCCAGGATGAATGTTCTCTGATTTTACCTGGCAAACCTCTATGTTAACGCTGTTCTTTACCGTCGCGATGGTGCATCTGGTGGCGCTGGCAAGCCCCGGCCCTGATTTCTTTTTCGTCTCGCAAACGGCGGCCAGCCGTTCGCGCAAAGAGGCGCTGATGGGCGTGCTGGGCATTACCGCCGGCGTCATGGTCTGGTCTGGCGTGGCGCTGCTCGGCCTGCATCTTATTCTCGAAAAAATGGCCTGGCTGCATAACATCATTGTGGTGGGCGGCGGGCTGTATCTGTGCTGGATGGGGTATCAGATGCTCCGTGGCGCGATGAAAAAAAGCGCGCCGACGACTGACGCGCCGCCGGTAGAGCTGGCGGCACGCGGGCGCAGTTTCCTGAAAGGGATGCTCACCAATCTTGCGAACCCGAAAGCGGTTATCTATTTCGGCAGCGTATTTTCACTGTTTGTCGGCGACAGCGTCGGCACCAGCGCGCGCTGGGGGATCTTTGTGCTGATAGCGCTGGAAACCTTCGCATGGTTTGCGCTGGTGGCGAGCGTCTTCGCGCTGCCGAAAATGCGTCGGGGTTATCAGCGTCTCGCGAAGTGGATCGACGGCACGGCCGGCGCGCTGTTCACCGGCTTCGGCATCCACCTCATCATCTCTCGCTAATCAGGCGCGGCGCGCGGTAGCCAGTAGCGCGCCGACCAGCATAAACAGCGAACCAAACACTCTATTTAAGGCCTTCATCTGATGCGGGCCTTTAATCCATCCGCCGATACGCGTTGCAAGCGTCGCGTAGCCAATCATCACGATGATATCCACCACCACGGTCGTCACGCCGAGCACCACATACTGCATCATCTGCGGCTGATGCGGCACGATAAACTGCGGAAACAGCGCGGCGAGAAACACGATGCTTTTCGGGTTAGTGAGGTTCACAAACACCGCGCGCTTAAAGAGTCTGCTGCGCGGCTGGCTTTGCGCCAGCGCGTTAAGGTCGATAGCGCCCGCGGCGCGCCACTGCTGAATGCCAAGCCAGATAAGATACGCGGCACCCGCCCATTTCAGCACTTCGAATGCCATCAGCGAGCGGGAAAACAGCGCGCCCAGCCCGATGCCGACCAGGACGATATGCAGCGCCAGGCCGGTCTGTAGCCCGGCGATAGAGGCCGCCGCGCCGCGATAGCCGTGGCTGATGGCGGTGCTCATGGTGTTAATCGCGCCGGAACCCGGCGAGAGGCTGAGAATAAGGGTCGTCAGAAGGTAGGTACACCACCACTCGAAGGTCATGCGAAGCTCCCTGATTGCGCACTTTTATGCCACAATACGCTATTGTTGAGGTATGTGCTACGAATCACAAAAAAGCCCGGACAGGCGTGGATGCGGAGCAATAAGGACCATGACCAGACACAGGAACGGTTGGTTTTCACGGGAAACAGGATTCGCGGCGTTCACCATGGGGCCGCTGACAGCTTTCTGGCAACAGCGCGAAGAAGACGAATTTTTGGGCGTTGACGATATTCCGGTGCGCTTTGTGCGTTTTCGTGCCGAAAACCACGAGCGTGTTATCGTCGTCTGCCCTGGTCGCATTGAATCCTACGTAAAATATGCGGAACTGGCTTACGATCTGTTCCACTGTGGGTTTGATGTGTTGATCATCGACCACCGCGGACAGGGGCGCTCCGGACGTCTGCTTGACGATCCGCATCGCGGCCACGTCGTAAACTTCAGCGATTATGTCGATGATTTCGAACGTTTCTGGCAGCAGGAAGTGGCGACAGGCCCGTGGCGTAAACGCTATCTGCTGGCCCATTCGATGGGCGGGGCGATTGGGACGCTCTTTCTGCTGCGTAACCCGAAAGCGTTTGACGCCGTGGCGCTGTGCGCACCGATGTTCGGTATTATTATCCGCTTGCCGGACTGGATGTTGCGCTCGATCCTTGACTGGGCGGAAGAGTACCCGTCGCTGCGTGACGGCTATGCTATCGGCACCGGACGCTGGCGGCCGCTGCCTTTTAGCCTCAACGTGCTGACCCACAGCCACGCGCGCTACCGACGTAATCTGCGTTTTTATGCTGACGAGCCGCAACTGCGCGTCGGCGGGCCGACATACCACTGGGTGCGGGAAGGCATCCAGGCCGGAGAACAGGTGCTGGCGGGGGCCACCGACAGCACCACGCCGCTATTGTTACTCCAGGCAGAACTGGAACGTGTGGTGGATAACCGCTCGCACGACCGCTTCTGTGAACTTCGCGCCGCGGCGGGCCACCCGTGTTGGGGGGTAAACCTTACGTCATTAAAGGCGCGTACCATGAGATCCTGTTTGAGCAGGACGCTATGCGCGCCGAAGCGCTGAATGCCATTGTCGATTTCTTCGACGAGCATAACTGATTACTCGCGACCGGAGCGTCTGGTCGCTCCACCAGAGGTTTATTTTTATATGTATCAGGTCGTTGCGTCTGATTTAGACGGCACACTCTTATCCCCTGACCATACGCTGACGCCGTTTGCCAAACAAACGCTCAAATTGCTTACCGCCCGCGGCGTGAATTTCGTATTCGCCACCGGCCGCCACCATATCGACGTGGGGCAGATTCGTGACGGCCTGGAGATCAAGGCTTACATGATCACCTCTAACGGCGCGCGGGTGCACGACACCGACGGCAATCTGGTCTTTACCCATAATCTCGACACCGATATCGCCGCCGATCTCTTCGGCGTGGTGCGCGACAACCCGGACATCATCACCAACGTCTATCGCGACGATGAATGGTTTATGAGTCGTGAGCGCCCGGACGAGCTGAAATATTTTAAAGAAGCCGTCTTTAAGTATTCGCTGTTCGAGCCGGCGTTGCTGGAGCCGCAGGGCGTCAGCAAAGTCTTTTTCACCTGCGACGTGCATGAAAAATTGCTGCCGCTGGAGCAGGCTATCAACGCCCGCTGGGGCGATCGCGTCAACGTCAGTTTCTCCACGCTGACCTGTCTCGAAGTGATGGCGGGCGGCGTCTCCAAAGGCCACGCGCTGGAGGCAGTCGCCAAAGCGATGGGCTACGGGCTGGAGTCCTGCATCGCGTTCGGCGACGGCATGAACGACGCAGAAATGCTCTCGATGGCGGGTAAAGGCTGCATTATGGGTAACGCGCACCAGCGCCTGAAGGATCTGCTGCCGGAACTGGAAGTGATTGGCACCAACGGTGAAGACGCCGTCCCGCACTATCTGCGTAAGCTTTTTCTCGCGTAATTCTCAGGGTGACAAGTGGTTTATCGGTAACCACTTGTCAACCAAATAGTGCAACTTTTCGCCAGCAGCTTCGCTACAATGCCTCTCTTTGTTTTCTGTAGAGATGATTATTGTGGCGTTACTCATCATCACCACGATTCTGTGGGCCTTTTCTTTTAGCCTGATCGGCGAATACCTCGCGGGCCATGTGGACAGCTATTTCTCGGTGCTGATGCGCGTCGGGCTGGCGGCGCTGGTGTTCCTGCCGTTTTTACGCACCCGCGGACAGAGCCTGAAAACGCTCTCGCTCTATATGCTGGTGGGCGCGCTGCAGCTGGGCGTGATGTACCTGTTCAGCTTCCGGGCATACCTCTACCTGACGGTGTCAGAATTCCTGCTGTTCACTGTCCTGACGCCGCTCTATATCACGCTGATTTACGATCTGCTGAGCCGTCGCCCGCTGCGCTGGGGCTACGCGTTAAGCGCGGGGCTTGCGGTCATCGGAGCGGCGATTATCCGCTATGACAAAGTGAGCGATCATTTCTGGACCGGGCTGATGCTGGTGCAGCTGGCGAATATCAGTTTCGCCATTGGGATGGTGGGCTATAAGCGGCTGATGGAAACGCACCCGATGCCGCAGCACAGCGCGTTTTCGTGGTTCTATCTCGGGGCATTCCTGGTGGCGGTCGTCGCCTGGTTCGCGCTCGGCAACCCGCAGAAGCTGCCAACCACGAATTTGCAGTGGGGCATTCTGGTGTGGCTGGGCGTCGCGGCGTCCGGGCTGGGGTATTTCATGTGGAACTATGGCGCCACGCAGGTGGACGCCGGCACGCTCGGCATTATGAATAACGTGCATGTGCCCGCCGGGCTGCTGGTCAATCTCGCCATCTGGCAGGAGCAGCCCCACTGGCCGAGCTTCATCATTGGGGGAGCGGTGATAATGGCTTCTCTGTGGGTCCACCGACGCTGGGTCGCGCCGCGCTCCGCACAAACGGCAGCGAATCACAGGCGTGCTGACGCGCCTGCTGAATAAACGCCTCCGTTACCGGCTGGCGCTGCTCGCCATCGCGCACCGCAGCGTACAGCCGGCTCCATAACCCGTCGCCAAGCGCGCGCGTTACCACCAGCCCCTGCCGCTCGAAATTTTCCACAACCCAGTGCGGCAGCGCGGCGATGCCCATGCGCGCCGACACCATCTGGATCAGCAGCAGCGTGTTATCAACGCTTTTCAGCGTCGGGCTGACCCCCGCAGGCTGTAAAAAGTGTCGCCAGACGTCAAGGCGACTGCGCTGTACCGGGTAGATAAGCAGCGTCTCGCTGGCGAAATCCTCCGGCGTCACCTGCGCTTTGGTCGCCAGCGGATGATCCGGCGCCACCACCAGGCGCACTTCAAAATCAAACATCGGCGAATAGTGCAGGCCGCTGCGCGGCAGAATGTCCGAGGTCAGCACCAGATCAAGTTCGTCCTGCTGCAACGCAGGTTGCGGATCAAACGTCACGCCTGATTTGAAATCCATCTCCACCTGCGGCCAGCGCTGGCGAAACGCTTCCAGCGCCGGCGCCAGCCACTGAATGCAGCTGTGGCACTCAATCGCGATGCGCAGCCGGGTCTGCTGCGGTTCGTTGCACGCCTGCAACGCGCGGCTAATCTGCGGCAGCACCTGGGCTGCGAGCTGCAACAGGATCTCGCCCTGCGGCGTAAAGCGCAGCGGCTGGCTTTTACGCACGAACAGCCGGAAGCCAAGACGCTGCTCCAGATCGCTGAACTGGTGTGAAAGAGCCGATTGGGTCTGATGCAGCGAGGCCGCCGCCGCCGCCAGCGAGCCGCAATTGCGCAGCGCCTGGAGCGTTCGCAGGTGTTTTATCTCGATCATGAAAGTCCTTCACTTGGCCATGAACATTTTGCGCTTGAGGAATATACAGTAACTGCCAATTATGGATGTGTAAACATCTGGACGTCCAAACTCGTCATAATTCGACTTGCAGATGCGTTGGCTTTCCTCGCTCGCCCCAGTCACTTACTGAAGTAAGCTCCTGGGGACTCGCTGCGTCGCCGCCTTTCTGCAAGCCGAATTATTTAGAGTTAGCCCCTTCGGAGGCGGATCCGAAATACACACGGATTAATTAAGAAGATCAGACGAACAGATTCATCTCCTGACACGGGATTCATTCTTAAGAGAGGCAGAACATCATGACTATCCATAATCACACCCTCGGTTTTCCCCGCGTCGGCCTGCGTCGCGAACTGAAAAAAGCGCAAGAAAGCTACTGGGCGGGCAAGAGCACGCGTGAAGAATTACTGGCGGTGGGCCGCGAGCTGCGCGCACGCCACTGGGAGCAACAAAAAGCGGCGGGGATCGATCTGCTGCCGGTGGGCGATTTCGCCTGGTACGATCATGTGCTGACCACCAGCCTGCTGCTCGGCAACGTCCCGGCACGCCACCAGAACGCCGACGGGTCGGTCGATATCGACACGCTATTCCGTATCGGTCGCGGCCGCGCGCCAACGGGCGAGCCCGCAGCGGCCGCTGAAATGACCAAATGGTTTAACACCAACTACCACTACATGGTGCCGGAATTCACCAAAGGCCAGCAGTTTGCGCTGACCTGGACGCAACTGCTGGACGAAGTGGACGAAGCGCTGGCGCTCGGCCACCATGTCAAACCAGTGCTGCTTGGCCCGGTTACTTATCTGTGGCTTGGCAAAGTGAAGGGGGAGCAATTTGATCGCCTCTCGCTGCTGAACGATATTCTGCCGGTCTACCAGCGGGTATTGGCGGAGCTTGCGAAGCGCGGCATCCAGTGGGTGCAGATTGACGAACCGGCGCTGGTGCTGGAGCTGCCGCAGGCGTGGCTCGACGCGTTCAAACCGGCCTACGACGCCCTGCAGGGCCAGACCAAACTGCTGCTGACCACCTATTTTGAAGGCGTGACCGACAATCTCGATACCATCACCGCGCTGCCGGTGCAGGGGCTGCATGTCGACCTGGTGCATGGTCATGACGACGTGAACGAACTGCATCGTCGCCTGCCGCAGGAGTGGCTGCTCTCGGCGGGCGTGATTAACGGGCGTAACGTCTGGCGCGCCGATCTCAGCGAGAAATATGCGCAGCTGAAGGCGGTCGCCGGGCAGCGCGAACTCTGGGTCGGCTCTTCCTGCTCGCTGCTGCACAGCCCGATTGATCTCAGTGTCGAGACCCGTCTGGATGCCGAGGTGAAAAGCTGGTTCGCCTTCGCGCTGCAAAAATGTGAGGAGCTGGCGCTGCTGCGTGACGCGCTGAACAGCGGCGATACGGCAAAAATCGACCAGTGGAGCGCGCCGATCCAGGCCCGTAAACACTCGGCCCGCGTGCATAACCCGGCGGTAGAGCAGCGCCTTCAGGCGATTACGCCGCAGGACAGCCAGCGCGCCCATGCGTACCCGGTGCGTGCCGAAGCGCAGCGTGCCCGCTTTAATCTGCCGGCCTGGCCGACCACGACGATAGGCTCCTTCCCGCAGACGACGGAAATCCGCGGCCTGCGTCTGGATTTCAAAAAAGGTAATCTGGATGCGGCAAACTACCGTACCGGCATCGCAGAACATATTAAACAGGCGATCGTCGAGCAGGAGCGTCTGGGCCTTGACGTGCTGGTGCATGGCGAAGCCGAGCGTAACGACATGGTGGAGTATTTCGGCGAACATCTTGATGGCTTTGTCTTTACCCAAAACGGCTGGGTACAGAGCTACGGCTCCCGCTGCGTGAAGCCGCCGGTGGTAATTGGCGACATCAGCCGTCCGGCGCCGATTACGGTGGAGTGGGCGAAATACGCGCAGTCGCTGACCGACAAACCGGTGAAAGGGATGCTGACCGGCCCGGTGACGATCCTGTGCTGGTCGTTCCCGCGTGAGGATGTCTCCCGTGAAACCATCGCGAAACAGATTGCGCTGGCGCTGCGCGATGAAGTGGCGGATCTCGAAGCGGCGGGCATCGGCATTATTCAGATTGACGAACCGGCGTTGCGCGAAGGGTTGCCGCTCAAGCGCAGCGACTGGGACGCGTATCTCGCCTGGGGCGTGGAGGCGTTTCGCCTGAACGCGGCCGTCGCGAAGGATGATACCCAGATCCACACCCACATGTGTTATTGCGAGTTTAACGACATCATGGACTCCATCGCCGCGCTGGATGCGGACGTCATCACCATCGAAACGTCACGTTCGGATATGGAGCTGCTGGAGTCGTTCGAAGAGTTTGAATACCCGAACGAAATCGGGCCGGGCGTTTACGATATTCATTCGCCGAACGTGCCGGATGTGGCGTGGATCGAAGCGCTGCTGAAAAAAGCTGCGCAGCGTATTCCGCAGGAGCGGCTGTGGGTGAACCCGGATTGTGGTCTGAAAACCCGTGGCTGGCCGGAGACCCGCGCGGCCCTCGCCAATATGGTGAAAGCGGCGCAGAACCTGCGTCAGGCTTAAAGGTTGTGATGAGGGCGGGTGGCGCTTCGCGTACCCGTCCTGGCATCGTGATACCCGTTTTTCGTAGGGGGTAAGCGTAGCGCACCCGCCATGTACTCATCTCCACACGCAAAAAAACGCCCGGTTTACCGGGCGTTTTTCTTATCCTTTCTTGTCACCGTAGGTCTGGAACCACGCTAGCATTCGCTCCCAACCATCCTTTGCCGACGCCTCGTGATAGCTCGGGCGATAATCGGCGTTAAAGGCGTGACCCGCGTCCGGGTAAACAATAATTTCCGCATTCGCGTTGGCGGCGCGCAAGGCATGACGCATCGTTTCCACGCTCTCCAGCGGAATGCCGGTATCCTGCGCGCCATACAGCCCCAGCACGGGCGCGGTGAGATCGGTCGCGATATCCACCGGGTGTTTCGGCGAGTTCAGCGTCTTATCGCCCAATAATTTGCCATACCAGGCCACCGCCGCTTTTAACTGCGGATTATGCGCGGCATACAGCCAGGCGATGCGTCCGCCCCAGCAGAAGCCGGTCAGCGTCAGACGATGCGCGTCGCCGCCGTTACGCGAGGCCCAGCTCGCGACATGGTCTAAATCCGCGAGAACCTGCGCATCCGGTACTTTCGAAACCAGATTGCTTAACAGCGAGGAGATATCGTCATAGTCGTTCGGGTCGCCCTGACGGAAATAGAGCTCCGGCGCCACCGCCAGATAGCCTTCCAGGGCCAGACGACGGCAGATATCGCGAATATGTTCATGTACGCCGAAAATCTCCTGGACCACGATCACCACGGGCAGCGGGCCATTGGCCTCCCGCGGGCGGGCGTGATAAGCAGGCATATTTTCGCCCTGTGTCGGGATCGAGGTTTCGCCCGCGATAATGGCATCCTGCGGCGTATGAACTACCGTTGAAGCGACAGGTGAGGCCGCAGCGGCAAAGCCTGCCGGATGGTCAGTTGTGTTGGTCATGGCATTCTCCGTACCCGTTATTGTTTTAGCGCAACCCTAACTATAGCCTGCGTGTGGCGAGCGTGGGGGTGGCAAAAGGCGTCATCAACGGCGCACAATCTCGCTTTTAAGGTTGTATGTGTGACTGTCATCACGAAATAATGGCAAATTAATGCAACTCCTTTCTTTTGAAGTGAATTCGGTCACGAAAAAGGCCGGAAAGGTTCTGTAAAGTACCGTTTTGCTTCTCCTGACAAACCGACCCACAGAGGAGTCACCTATGTCTGATGTTTTTCACCTCGGCCTTAAAAAAAGCGATCTTCAGGGCGCTGAGCTTGCGATTGTTCCCGGCGACCCGGAGCGAGTGGAAAAGATCGCCGCGCTGATGGATAAGCCGGTCAAACTGGCCTCTCACCGTGAATTCACCTCCTGGCGCGCCGAGCTTGATGGCAAGGCGGTCATTATTTGCTCTACCGGTATTGGCGGCCCGTCAACCTCTATTGCTGTAGAAGAGCTGGCGCAGCTGGGCATCCGCACCTTCCTGCGCGTGGGCACCACTGGCGCTATCCAGCCGCACATCAACGTAGGCGACGTGCTGGTCACGACCGCGTCAGTACGCCTTGACGGCGCCAGCCTGCATTTCGCGCCGATGGAATACCCGGCGGTGGCTGATTTCGCCTGCACCACCGCGCTGGTGGAAGCCGCGAAAGCGGTCGGCGCCACCACGCACATCGGCGTAACAGCATCTTCCGACACCTTCTATCCGGGCCAGGAGCGTTACGACACGTTCTCTGGCCGCGTGGTCAGCCGCTTTACTGGCTCTATGAAAGAGTGGCAGTCAATGGGCGTGATGAACTATGAAATGGAATCCGCCACGCTGCTGACCATGTGTTCGAGCCAGGGCTTGCGTGCCGGGATGGTGGCGGGCGTTATCGTCAACCGCACCCAGCAAGAGATCCCGAACGCTGAAACCATGAAGCAAACCGAAAGCCACGCGGTGAAAATCGTGGTCGAGGCGGCGCGCCGTCTTCTCTGAATGCTCCCTTCAGGCCGGCGTTCTGCCGGCCTTTTTGCGTAATGTCTCGCAGGAATAACGCTCCTTACAGAAAAACGCTTTTCCTCTGGAATTATGTACAGCACAATCCTCTCTGGCGTGATACGCGGTCAGGCAGGAGGCGTGGTGGAAATTTCATATCTGGTATTAGCGGTGGTCGCGCTGGCGGGCGTTGCGGTTGGCTGGCTTATGTCGGGCCTGCGAACCGCCCAACAGAAAGCGGAGCTGCTGGCCGAGCAGCGCGATATTTATGGCGAACTGAGCGCCGCCCGCGAGGCGCTGGCGCATAACCAGCACTGGCGCGACGAATGCGAGCTTCTCAATAATGAACTGCGCAACCTGCGGGAAATCAACAGCTCGCTGGAATCCGATCTGCGCGAGGTCACCACCCGTCTGGAAGCCACGCAGGTGCACGCCGAAGAAAAGCTGCGCCAGATGATAAGCAGCGAACAGCGACTCAGCGAACAATTTGAAAATCTTGCCAACCGCATTTTTGAGCAGAGCCGCCGACAGGTCGATGAGCAAAACCGCCAGAGCCTGAACGGCCTGCTGTCGCCGCTGCGTGAGCAGCTCGACGGCTTTCGCCGCCAGGTACAGGAAAGCTTCGGGCAGGAGGCGCGCGAGCGCCATACGCTTGCCCACGAAATCCGCAATCTTCAGCAGCTGAATGCGCAAATGGCGCAGGAGGCCATCAACCTGACGCGCGCGTTAAAAGGCGACAATAAGGTTCAGGGCAACTGGGGAGAAGTGGTGCTCGCCCGTGTACTGGAGGCTTCCGGTCTGCGCGAAGGACATGAGTATGAAACCCAGGTCAATATTCAGCTTGCCGACCGCAGCCGCATGCAGCCGGACGTTATAGTGCGTTTGCCGCAGGGCAAAGATGTGGTGATTGACGCCAAGATGACTCTCGTGGCTTATGAGCGTTATTTCAACGCGGAAGATGACTACAGCCGCGAGTTGGCCATCAACGAGCATATCGCCGCTATCCGTAACCATATCCGGTTGCTGGGCCGCAAGGATTACCAGCAACTGCCGGGGTTGCGCACGCTGGATTACGTGCTGATGTTTATTCCGGTCGAACCCGCCTTTTTACTGGCTATCGACAAACAGCCGGAGCTCATCAGCGAAGCGTTAAAAAACAATATCATGTTGGTGAGCCCGACCACGCTGCTGGTGGCGTTGCGCACTATTTCTAACCTCTGGCGTTATGAGCATCAAAGCCGCAACGCCCAGCAGATAGCCGACCGCGCCAGCCGCCTGTACGACAAAATGCGGCTTTTCATTGATGACATGAGCGCTATCGGTCAGAACCTCGATAAAGCCAGCGACAGCTACCGGCAGGCGATGAAAAAGCTCGCCACCGGGCGCGGCAATCTGCTCGCCCAGGCGGAGGCGTTCCGTGGAATGGGCGTCGAGGTGAAGCGCGAGATTAATCCGGATTTGGTCGAACAGGCGACGCAGGAAGATGAGGCGTTCGCGCTTTCCGACGCCGATGCGCTTGCTGACGCTCCAGATGAAAACAGCCACTTAGCGGCGTTTCGCGTTGCGGGCGAGCGCTGAGCGGCGCGGCAATGCCGCCTTGAATCGTAGGGCAATTGCGGCCAATCTGTTACACTTCACAAACATTTCCTTGATAAGCAGGCACTGAGATGGTTGAAGATTCACAAGATACAACGCACTTTGGCTTCCAGACCGTAGCGAAAGAGCAAAAAGCGGATATGGTGGCGCAGGTCTTCCACTCCGTGGCGGCGAAATATGATGTCATGAACGACCTGATGTCGTTTGGCATTCATCGCCTGTGGAAGCGCTTCACTATCGATTGCAGCGGCGTGCGTCGCGGCCAGAAGGTTCTTGACCTCGCAGGCGGCACCGGCGATTTGACCGCCAAATTTTCCCGTCTGGTCGGCGAGAGCGGCAAAGTAGTGCTCGCAGATATCAATGATTCCATGCTGAAAATGGGCCGCGAAAAGCTGCGTAACACCGGCATCATCGGCAACGTCGAGTATGTCCAGGCCAACGCGGAAGCGCTGCCGTTCCCGGATAACACCTTTGACTGCATCACAATTTCCTTCGGCCTGCGTAACGTCACCGATAAAGAAAAAGCGCTGCGCTCTATGTTCCGCGTGCTGAAGCCGGGCGGTCGTCTGCTGGTGCTGGAGTTCTCCAAACCCGTGTTCGAGCCCCTGAACAAAGCGTATGACGCCTACTCTTTCCATATTCTGCCGCGCGTCGGTGAACTGGTGGCGAAAGACGCCGGCAGCTACCGTTATCTGGCCGAATCTATCCGCATGCATCCGGATCAGGAAACCCTGAAAGCGATGATGAACGACGCGGGCTTTGAGAACGTTAACTACTACAACATGACCGGCGGGATCGTAGCGCTGCATCGCGGCTACAAATTCTGAGGAGGTGCCGGATGCCTTTCACACCGCTAATGATGGCAGGCATTGAAGGCGCGTTGAACACCTTCCTGTATCGCGAGAGCGCGCTGAAAGCGCCGCGCCAGCGTCTGCAGGGCAAGGTGCTGCGCGTGACGCTTGAAGAGCTCTCCACGCCGCTGGTGCTGGTATTCAGCGAGCAGCAACTGGATGTGCTCAGCAAATGGGAAGGCGAGGCGGACTGTACCGTCATCACCCGGCTTGCCGTATTACCGAAACTGCAGGATCGCCAGCAGTTAACCGCGCTTATTCGTAGCGGCGAACTGGAAGTGCAGGGCGATTTGCAGGTGGTGCAGAATTTCGTCGCGCTGATGGATATGGCCGAGTTTGACCCCGCCGGGCTACTGGCGCCGTGGGTTGGCGATATCGCGGCGGAAGGCATCGGCCGCGTGATGCGTCGCGGCGGGCAATTGCTGCAAAAAAGCTTCACGCGCAACCAGCAATATCTGGCGGAAGCTATTACCGAAGAGTGGCGCGTCGCGCCGGGCGCGCTGGAAGTCGCCTGGTTTGCCGAAGAAATTTCGGCTATTGAGCGCAGCCTGGAAGGATTAACCAAACGGTTGGATAAACTGGAGGGCAAATGACGCCAGGTGAAATTCGGCGCCTTTATTTCATCATTAAAACGTTCCTGAGCTACGGTCTGGATGAGCTTATCCCACGGATGCGTCTTACGCTGCCTCTGCGGGTCTGGCGTCGCGGGCTGTTCTGGCTGCCCAACCGCCACAAAGATCTTGAGCTCGGTACGCGGCTGCGGCTGGCATTGCAGGAGCTGGGGCCGGTATGGATCAAGTTTGGTCAGATGCTCTCGACCCGCCGCGATCTCTTCCCGCCGGTTATCGCCGATCAACTCGCTCTGTTGCAGGATCGCGTCGCTCCCTTTGATGGCCGACTGGCGAAGCAGCAGATCGAAAAAGCGATGGGCGATCGCCCCGTCGAAGCCTGGTTTGATGACTTCGACATTAACCCGCTCGCGTCTGCTTCTATCGCCCAGGTCCATACCGCGCGTCTGAAAGAGAACGGCAAAGAGGTGGTCATCAAAGTGATCCGCCCCGATATCCTGCCGGTCATCAAAGCGGACATGAAGCTGATTTACCGCCTGGCGCGCTGGGTGCCGCGTCTGCTGCCAGATGGCCGCCGTCTGCGGCCGATGGAAGTAGTGCGCGAGTATGAAAAAACGCTGCTTGATGAGCTTGACCTGCTGCGCGAGGCGGCCAACGCCATTCAGCTGCGCCGTAATTTTGAAAACAGCCCGATGCTCTACATTCCGGAAGTCTATTCGGACTACTGCAGCCCGACGATGATGGTGATGGAGCGTATCTATGGCATTCCCGTGAATGACGTTGCGGCGCTGGAAGCCAACGGGACGGATATGAAGCTGCTTGCCGAGCGCGGCGTTCAGGTTTTCTTTACCCAGGTCTTCCGCGACAGCTTCTTCCACGGCGACATGCATCCGGGCAATATTTTTGTCAGCCATGACCACCCGCATGACCCGCAATACATCGGTATTGATTGCGGTATTGTGGGCTCGCTAAATAAAGAAGATAAGCGCTATCTGGCGGAAAACTTTATCGCTTTCTTCAACCGCGACTACCGCCGCGTGGCGGAGCTGCACGTTGATTCCGGCTGGGTGCCGCCAGACACGAATGTTGAAGAGTTTGAGTCGGCCATTCGTACTGTCTGTGAGCCGATTTTTGAAAAGCCGCTGGCGGATATCTCGTTTGGTCACGTGCTGCTGAACCTGTTTAATACCGCGCGACGCTTCAATATGGAAGTTCAGCCGCAGCTGGTGCTGCTGCAAAAAACGCTGCTTTATATCGAGGGCGTGGGGCGTCAGCTTTACCCGCAACTCGATTTATGGAAAACGGCGAAACCTTTTCTCGAAAGCTGGATCAAAGATCAGGTGGGCTTCCCGGCGCTGGTGCGCTCTTTTAAAGAAAAAGCCCCATTCTGGGCCGAGAAAATCCCGGAGATCCCTGAACTGGTCTACAACAGCCTGCGGCAAGGCAAACAACTGCAACAAAGTGTTGATAAGATTGCCCATGAGCTGCAGGAACACCGCGTGAAGCAAGGGCAATCGCGGTACCTGTTTGGCATCGGCGCTACGCTGATGCTGAGCGGTACGCTGCTCTTTATCAACCGGCCTGACTGGGGGATGTCGCCCGGATGGCTGATGGCAGGCGGGATCCTCGTCTGGCTTATCGGCTGGCGGCGCACCGACTAGCAGGCATTGTTATGTAACGGCCACAGGTATACTGTGGCCTGATGAATACCATTATCACTGGTAACTGAGGAAATGTATGGGTGGCATCAGTATCTGGCAGTTATTGATTATCGCTGTTCTGGTTGTTCTGCTTTTCGGCACCAAAAAGTTACGCTCGCTGGGCTCCGATCTCGGTGAATCCATCAAAGGCTTTAAAAAAGCGATGGGTGATGACGATAAACAGAAACAGAGTCAGGATGCGGATTTCACCGCGCCTTCAGAGCAGGATAAACGCATCAGCGAAACCAAAAGCGACGTCAACCCTGACGACGCCAAAAAACGTGATAAAGAGCAGGTGTAATCCGTGTTTGATATTGGTTTTGGCGAACTGCTGCTGGTTTTTGTTATCGGTCTTATCGTCCTGGGGCCGCAGCGTTTGCCTGTGGCTGTCCGGACTGTCGCAGGCTGGGTGCGCGCGCTGCGATCGCTTGCGACCACCGTGCAGAACGAACTGACTCAGGAGCTAAAGCTTCAGGAGTTTCAGGAAAGCCTGAAGAAAGTGGAAAAGGCGAGCATTGATAACCTGACGCCGGAGCTGAAAGCCTCTATGGACGAACTGCGCGAGGCGGCGGAATCCATGAAGCGGTCTTACAACGTTAACGATCCTGAAAAAGCGAGCGACGAAGCCCACACGATCCACAACCCGCTGGTTAAAGGCAATGAGGCTGAACATCAGGGTGTGACGCCGGCCAGGGCCGAGCATCAGGCCCAGTCGCCCGCACAGAAACCGGGGCAGGATGAACCGCACACGGCAACGCCTGATGTGGCAGCGCAGCCTGCCCCTGCGGAATCTGTACACCCTGACGCCGGGAAAAACGCTGACGCTGCGCCCGGTGGCGTGCGCAAGCCTGAAGCCGTCTCTATCGTGAGTGATAAATCCTGACATGGCAGTTGAAGATACCCAACCCCTAATCAGTCATCTGATTGAACTGCGCAAGCGGCTGCTGAACTGCATTATCGCGGTGCTGCTGATTTTTCTGGCGCTGGTCTATTTCGCCAACGACATCTACCAACTGGTTTCGGCCCCGCTTATCAGCCAGATGCCGCATGGCGCCAGCATGATTGCCACCGATGTGGCGTCGCCGTTCTTTACGCCTATCAAGCTGACCATGATGGTGTCGGTGATCCTCTCCGCGCCGGTTATCCTGTACCAGGTCTGGGCGTTTGTCGCTCCGGCGTTGTACAAGCATGAGCGCCGGTTAATCATACCTTTGCTGGTCTCCAGTACGCTGCTGTTTTATATCGGCATGGCATTTGCCTACTTTGTCGTGTTCCCGCTGGCGTTCGGCTTTTTGACCAAAACCGCGCCCGTTGGGGTGGTGGTATCGACCGATATCACCAGCTATCTCGATTTCGTCATGGCGCTGTTTATGGCGTTCGGCGTGTCGTTTGAAGTACCGGTCGCGATTGTGCTGCTGTGCTGGATGGGCGTCACGACACCGCAGGATCTGCGAGAGAAACGCCCCTATGTTCTGGTCGGCGCGTTTGTCGTCGGGATGCTGCTCACTCCGCCGGATGTTTTCTCGCAAACGCTACTGGCGATACCCATGTACTGTCTGTTTGAAGTCGGGATTTTCTTCTCGCGCTTCTACGTCGGTAAACGGCGTCCGCGCGAGGCAGATGCTGAAGAAGAAGCTGAAGAATAACCAAACCGCCCGTCAGGGCGGTTTTCATATGGAAAGCGCAATGTTTGATATTGGCCTGAATATTACCAGCTCTCAGTTTGACCATGACAGGGATGCCATGATGGCCCGCGCCCGGGCGGCGGGCGTCGACCATATGCTGTTTACCGGCACCTCGCTTGATGAGAGCGAGCGCGCCTGCGAGTTCGCCAGACGCTATGAAGGCTGCCTGGCAACAGCTGGCGTTCACCCGCATGACGCCAGCACCTGGAATGATGAGAGCGCAGCACGGCTGCGGGCACTGGCAGGTGAGGCGCAGGTGGTTGCCATCGGCGAGTGCGGGCTCGATTTCAACCGGAACTTTTCAACGCCCGCACAGCAGGAGCATGCCTTTACCGAACAGCTGCGGCTGGCGGCGGAACTGGCGCTGCCGGTGTTTTTACATTGTCGCGATGCGCATGCGCGTTTTCTGGCGCTGCTGGATCCGTGGCTGGATAAACTGCCGGGCGCGGTGCTGCACTGCTTTACCGGCAGCGAACAGGAGGCGCGGGAGTGCCTGGCGCGCGGCCTGTATCTGGGCATTACCGGCTGGGTATGCGACGAGCGCCGCGGGCTCGAACTGCGCGCGCTGCTGCCTGTGATCCCGGCAGACCGCCTGCTGCTGGAGACCGACGCGCCTTATCTGCTGCCACGCGATCTCACGCCCAAACCCGCGTCGCGTCGCAACGAGCCATGCTGGCTGCCGCATATTCTCTCGCGTGTGGCGCAGTGGCGCGGCGAAGATCCGGCGTGGCTGGAGGCAACCACTGACGCAAACGCTGCCCGTCTGTTTCTGAAAAGCTCGTCGCCTGCGTAAGGCGGTTATCAGAATCCCGCTGAGTGTGGATTTTTGCACGCGGTTGAGACATCACCTCCTGAAAGCCCGGTGATAAGCTTCCCGCCAGGGATTTTCCCTGTTTTCAGACGCGAGGGATGTTAATGAGAAAGGTAACGACAACAGTCGTAGTGTTGATGCTGCTGGCGGGCGGGCCCGTCATGGCGATGGATAAAACCGCGACCGGCGCGGTGCTTGGCGCCACCGCGGGCGCTATCGCTGGCAAAGATGTCAAAAGCGCAGCGGGTGGAGCCATCATTGGCGCAGGCACCGGCGCGATGCTGAAAAAAGGCGATAAAGGCAAAGCTGCGCGCAAAGGCGGCGTCGCGGGCGCGGTGGTGGGCGCAGGTGTGGCGGCGGCAACCGGAAAAAGCGTTTTAAAAGGCGCGGCGGTTGGCGCGGGTGCGGGCGGTGTTATTGGCGAAGCGGCACATTAATCGCAGGCGGCGTTACGGCGCCGCCAGCCTCGCGTCAGACTTTACGGAATTCGGTATTCTTCACGCTCTGCAGCACCTGCTTATTCAGCAAATTCAACAGCAGCATGGAACGGGCTTCGCCATCGGGCTCGGTAAAAATCGCCTGTAACCCTTCAAACGCGCCTTCGGTAATCACCACCATATCGCCGGTATGCGGCGTGTCCGGATCGGTCACGTTCTCCGGCTGCCAGTCGAGCAACTGTTCGATAACGGTTTGCGGCACCACCGCCGGGCTTGAGCCAAAGCGAACAAAATGGCTGACGCCGCGCGTAGAGCTGACCGTAGTGGTATGGATATCTTCCGGATCGAACCGGACGAAAAGGTAATTGGGGAACAGCGGCTCGCTGACGGACGTGCGTCTGCCACGTACCATTTTTTCGAGCGTTATCATTGGCGTAAGGCAGTTCACCGACTGTCGTTCAAGGTGCTCTTTGGCGCGCTGAAGTTGCCCGCGTTTACAGTACAGTAAATACCAGGATTGCATAATGACTCTTCTTACATGGCCGGACGCGCCAGCATAACAAAACCACCTCAGGATCGCTAAGGGCATTATACCGCGCTGTGCTATAGCCTGTGGTGATGATTCACGTTAATTTAACAAAATTACGGCATGCCTGCGGCGAACACCGTATAATAAAAAGCTTATTTTAAAGCCACGAATAACTGCATGAAATACCACGACCTACGCGAATTTCTGGCGCTGCTGGAGCAGCAAGGCGAACTCAAGCGCATTACATTGCCTGTCGATCCTTATCTGGAGATGACGGAAATCGCCGACCGCACCCTGCGCGCGGGCGGTCCGGCGCTGCTGTTTGAAAATCCCAAAGGCCATACCATGCCGGTGCTCTGCAACCTGTTCGGCACGCCAAAACGCGTGGCGATGGGCATGGGGCAGGATGATGTCTCCGCGCTGCGTGAAGTCGGCAAGCTGCTGGCCTTTCTGAAAGAGCCGGAGCCGCCGCGCGGTTTTCGCGATCTCTTCGATAAGCTGCCGCAGTTTAAGCAGGTGCTGAATATGCCGACGAAGCGGTTGCGTAACGCGCCGTGTCAGCAGAAGGTGTGGCAGGGCGATGAGGTCGATCTGAACCGGATCCCCATTATGCAGTGCTGGCCAGATGATGCTGCGCCGCTCATCACCTGGGGCCTGACGGTAACGCGCGGGCCGCATAAAGAGCGTCAGAATCTCGGCATTTATCGCCAGCAGTTAATTGGCAAAAACAAACTGATTATGCGCTGGCTTTCGCATCGCGGCGGCGCGCTCGATTTTCAGGAGTGGTGTCAGGCGCATCCCGGCGAGCGTTTCCCGGTTGCCGTGGCGCTGGGCGCTGACCCGGCCACCATTCTGGGCGCGGTGACGCCGGTGCCGGATACACTCTCTGAATACGCCTTCGCCGGTCTGCTGCGCGGCACCAAAACCGAAGTGGTGAAGTGCCTGTCAAACGATCTGGAGATTCCGGCCAGCGCGGAGATCGTGCTGGAAGGGTATATCGAACCGGGCGAAATGGCACCGGAAGGGCCGTATGGCGACCACACGGGTTACTATAATGAGATTGATAATTTCCCGGTTTTCACCGTGACGCATGTGACGCAGCGCGAAGATGCGATTTATCACTCGACGTATACCGGCCGTCCGCCTGATGAACCGGCCGTGCTTGGCGTGGCGCTGAATGAAGTTCTGGTGCCGATTCTGCAAAAGCAGTTCCCGGAAATCGTGGATTTTTATCTTCCGCCGGAAGGGTGCTCTTATCGCCTCGCCGTAGTAACGATGCGCAAGCAGTACGCGGGCCACGCGAAGCGCGTAATGATGGGCGTCTGGTCGTTCCTGCGTCAGTTTATGTATACCAAGTTTGTCATCGTTTGCGATGATGACGTGAACGCGCGCGACTGGAACGACGTTATCTGGGCGATTACTACCCGTATGGACCCGGCGCGCGACACGGTGATGGTGGAGAACACGCCGATCGATTATCTGGATTTCGCCTCGCCGGTATCCGGTCTCGGCTCCAAAATGGGGCTCGACGCCACCAACAAATGGCCGGGCGAAACCCAACGCGAGTGGGGCAGACCCATCAAGAAAGATCCCGAAGTGACGGCGCGTATCGACGCCATCTGGGATGAACTCGCCATTTTTCATGACGGAAAAGGCGCCTGACGCGCCGCCGTTGCAGTTGCATTATTGACCCGACAGAGGGAACGCATGACAACCTTAAGCTGTAAAGTGACCTCGGTAGAAGCCATCACGGATACCGTTTATCGCGTTCGTTTGGTGCCGGAAGCGGCCTTTTCGTTTCGCGCAGGTCAGTACCTGATGGTGGTAATGGATGAGCGGGACAAGCGCCCTTTTTCTATGGCCTCCACGCCGGATGAGCAGGGCTTTATCGAACTGCATATCGGCGCGTCGGAACTTAACCTCTATGCGATGGCGGTGATGGACCGCATCCTCAAAGAGCGTGAAATCGTGGTCGATATTCCGCATGGCGAGGCGTGGTTGCGCGATGATGAAGAGCGTCCGCTGATTTTAATCGCAGGCGGCACGGGCTTTTCTTACGCCCGCTCAATTCTGCTGACGGCGCTGGCTCGCAATCCGAATCGCGATATCACCATTTACTGGGGCGGGCGCGAAGAGAAACACCTGTACGATCTGGCGGAGCTGGAAGCGCTGTCTGTCGACCATCCGAATCTCAACATTGTGCCCGTTGTCGAGCAACCTGATGAGACGTGGCGCGGCCGCAGCGGCACCGTACTGACGGCGGTAATGCAGGATTTCGGCACGCTTGCCGGGCATGACATCTATATTGCCGGACGTTTCGAGATGGCGAAAATCGCCCGTGACCTCTTCTGCAACGAACGCGGCGCGCGTGAAGACCGCCTGTTCGGCGACGCCTTCGCGTTTATCTGAGCCGCTGATTGATGACGCCAGCCCGGCATCTTAAGGGCTGGCGGTAAGCTCCTTCCCTGACCACACATACAACGGTTGATCGTTTTCCAGCAGGCAAAGCAGCGTAATATTTTTGCGCGCCGGATGGTCAAGCTTTGCGGTGAGCTGCGTCGCGATATGCTGTTGCCCCACGTTTTCGTCATACCGCTCCACCACGACGCTTCCCGGCACAATGCGAGACTCATTCAGAACCTGGTGCATCCAGGTATGGTTTTGCGACGCGTCGATAAGCGACGCCAGACAGCGCTGCGCCAGCGTCTCTTCAGACTGCTGCGCCTGGGCGGGAACCGTAAAAAACAGCGCAGCGGCAAGGGGCGCGCAGATAAAGCATCCTTTCATAATTTTCCCTGAAGCGTGGAGAGCGATAAAAGAGCCTGGCACAAACGCGGCAAATAAAAAACCCGCCCCTGACAGGCGGGAAGAACGGCAACTAAACTTTTCTCTCTTCGCCGTTGATGCCATAGTGGCGTTGGCCGCGTTCACTTACCCCAGTCACTTACGTCAGTAAGCTCCTGGGGATTCGTTCACTTGCCGCCTTGCTCTGACATCAACGGCATTGAGAGCACGCTCTCTTCGCGCTTGCTACTATGGCGGCGTTGGCGGCGTTCACTTACCCCAGTCACTTACGTCAGTAAGCTCTTGGGGATTCGTTCACTTGCCGCCTTGCTCTGACATCAACGGCATTGAGATCATGCTCTCTTCGCGCTTGCTACTGTGGCGGCGTTGGCTATCTCACACCCGCTCAAACACCGTCGCAATTCCCTGGCCGAGGCCGATACACATGGTGGCGAGGCCGAGCTGTGCGTCGCGGCGCTCCATCAGGTTGATAAGCGTGGTGCTGATGCGCGCGCCAGAGCAGCCGAGCGGGTGACCGAGCGCGATCGCGCCGCCGTTAAGGTTGATCTTCTCGTCTATCTGCTCCATCAGACCCAGATCTTTAATACAAGGCAGGATCTGCGCGGCAAAGGCTTCGTTCATCTCAAACAGATCGATATCGCTCGCGGTCAGTCCGGCTTTTTTCAGCGCCAGCTTTGAGGCAGGCACCGGGCCATAACCCATAATGGAGGGATCGCAGCCCACCACCGCCATAGAACGAATACGGGCGCGCGGCGTCAGGCCAAGTTCACGGGCGCGCGACTCGCTCATCACCAGCATTGCCGCCGCACCATCGGAAAGCGCCGACGAGGTGCCTGCCGTCACGGTGCCATTAGCCGGATCAAAGGCCGGCTTCAACTGCGACAGCCCTTCGGCCGTGGTCTCCGGGCGGATCACTTCGTCAAAGTCATAGCGTTTCAGCACGCCGTCCGCGTCATGACCGCTGGTGGGGAGGATTTCATTTTTGAAATGCCCGGCCTGCGTGGCCGCCCAGGCGCGCTGATGCGAGCGGGCAGCGAAGGCGTCCTGCATTTCACGGCTGATACCGTGCATGCGCGAGAGCATTTCTGCCGTCAGCCCCATCATGCCTGCCGCTTTCGCCACATTGCGGCTTAAGCCGGGATGAAAATCGACGCCGTGGTTCATCGGCACATGGCCCATGTGCTCCACGCCGCCCACGAGGCAGACGCTGGCGTCGCCGGTCATGATCATCCGCGCGGCGTCATGCAGCGCCTGCATCGACGAGCCGCACAGGCGGTTTACCGTCACCGCCGGTACGCGGTGTGGAATTTCCGCCAGCAGCGCCGCGTTGCGGGCGATGTTAAAACCCTGCTCCAGCGTCTGCTGTACGCAGCCCCAGTAGATGTCGTCAATAGCATTCGCGTCCAGCGCCGGGTTGCGCGACAGCAGGCTGCGCATCAGGTGCGCGGAGAGATCTTCCGCGCGTACCTGACGGAACGCGCCGCCTTTGGAGCGGCCCATCGGGGTGCGGATAGCATCAACAATTACAACCTTTTCCATTCGTCACTCCTTAAGCCGTTTGCAGGTCGCCCACCGGTTGGGCGGGTTCAACCTGGGGATAATAGGGCGCGTTGTGGCTCGCTTTGTCGCGAAGCCCCGCAGGCGCTTCATACAGCGGCCCCAGATGCTGATAGCGCTGCGCCATATCGACATATTTCGCGCTGCCCTGGGTGTCGAGCCAGCGGAACGCGCCGCCGTGGAACGGCGGGAAACCGAGACCATAGACCAGCGCCATATCGGCCTCCGCCGGGCTTGCGATAATGCCTTCTTCCAGGCAGCGCACCACTTCGTTGACCATCGGGATCATCATGCGCGCCACGATCTCTTCATCGCTGAACGCGCGTTTCGGCTGACTCACTTCCGCCAGCAGGCTGTCGACGGCATCGTCCTGCTCTTTGCGCGGCTTGCCTTTGCTGTCTTCTTTATAGGCGTAGAATCCTTTACCGTTTTTCTGCCCGAAACGGCCTGCGTCAAACAGCGCGTCGATGGCGTCGCGGTAATCTTTCTGCATTCTTTCCGGGAAGCCCGCCGCCATCACTGCCTGAGCGTGGTGCGCGGTATCGATGCCGACAACGTCCAGCAGATACGCCGGGCCCATCGGCCAGCCGAACTGTTTTTCCATAACTTTATCGATCTGGCGGAAATCCGCGCCGTCGCGCAGCAGCTGGCTGAAACCCGCGAAGTAGGGGAACAGCACGCGGTTAACGAAAAAGCCGGGGCAGTCGTTAACCACAATCGGCGTTTTACCCATTTTGCTCGCCCAGGCGACGACTTTCGCAATGGTGTCGTCAGAGGTTTTTTCGCCACGGATCACTTCAACCAGCGGCATACGGTGAACCGGGTTAAAGAAGTGCATGCCGCAGAAGTTTTCCGGACGCTTAAGGACGCTCGCCAGTTCGCTGATAGGAATGGTGGAGGTATTGGAGGCGAGTACGGTGTCCGGGCGCACCTGATCTTCGGTTTCCGCCAGTACCGCTTTTTTGACTTTCGGGTTTTCGACCACGGCCTCGACGACGACATCGGCGCGCCCGAAGCCTGCGTAATCCAGCGTCGGGTGGATAGTCGCTATCACGCTCGCGAGCTTCAGCCCGTCAATTTTGCCGCGCTCCAGCTGTTTGTTCAGCAGTTTACTGGCTTCGCTGATGCCGAGCGCCAGCGATTTTTCATTTATATCTTTCATGATGACCGGCACGCCTTTCCAGGCAGACTGGTAAGCGATGCCGCCGCCCATGATGCCAGCCCCGAGAACGGCCGCTTGTTTTGGCGTCTCTGTTTCTCTGGTCTGCTTTTTCGCCAGCCCTTTGACGTACTGATCGTTTAAGAAGATGCCGACCAGCGCGCGCGCTTCGCTGGAGCGCGCCAGCGGAACAAAGCTGTTATTTTCCAGCGCCAGGGCGTCGTCGCGCCCCATACCGGCAGCGGCTTCAATGGTTTTCACCGCTGTCATCGGTGCCGGGTAATGTTTACCGGCGGTCTGCATGACCATGCCTTTGGCGATAGTAAAGCTCATGGCGGCTTCGATTTTGCTTAAGCGCAGCGGTTCGAGTTTCGGCTGGCGTCTGGCCTGCCAGTCGAGATCGCCGTCGATGGCCTGACGCAGCATGCGCAGCGCGCCTTCAACCAGTTTTTCCGGTTTCACGACGGCGTCCACCAGGCCCACTTTCAGCGCGGCGTCGGCGGTGATGTCTTTACCGGCGGCGATAATTTCCAGCGCGCTGTCGGCACCCAGCAGGCGGGGCAGACGTACAGAGCCGCCAAAGCCCGGCATGATGCCAAGTTTCGTCTCCGGCAGCCCGATACGGGCATCCGGCGTGGCGAGACGGAAATCGGTCGCCAGCACGCATTCGCAGCCGCCGCCCAGGGCGTAGCCGTTGATAGCGGAGAGCGTCGGCACCGGCAAATCTTCAAGACGGTTAAACACGCTGTTGGCGAAGTGCAGCCACTGGCTCAGTTGCTCAGCGGGCACCTGGAACAGCGAGAGGAATTCGGTAATGTCGGCCCCGACGATAAACGCGGCTTTTTCCGAGCGCAGCAGCAGGGCTTTCAGACGAGGTTCTTTTTCCAGCACTTCCAGCGCGTGGCCAAGGCTTGCCACGGTCGCGGTATCGAGCTTATTCACCGAGCCGGGGGCATCGAACACCAGTTCGGCAATGCCGTCTTCCAGCCAGTTAAGGTACAGGGTGTCGCCTTTGTAGAGCATGTCGGTCTCCTGAATCCAGCAAGGGGATCTGGTCGTACCAGATGAAGCGGAGTGTGGAGTTGATGTTAATGAAATGCAAATTACTGTTTAAATATTTGCAAACACGATCACGGATGGTGGAAAACGCTCGGGTGACAGACCGGTGTGCTAAGATGCCTGGGTTGAGAGCTCAAACTTTAAAGGTAAAGTATGGATTCGCTGACCACCCTCTATAAAAATCATCTCGATACGCTCCAGGAGCGTACCCGCAACGTTCTCGCCCGTTTTAATCTGGACGCGCTGCTTATCCACTCCGGGGAGTTGTTTAATGTCTTTCTGGACGATCACGCTTATCCGTTTAAGGTGAACCCGCAGTTTAAGGCGTGGGTGCCGGTGACTCAGGTGCCGAACTGCTGGCTGCTGGTGGACGGCGTTAATAAGCCGAAGCTGTGGTTTTATCTGCCGGTGGATTACTGGCATAACGTGGAGCCGCTGCCGAACGCGTTCTGGACAGAAGAGATTGATATTATCGCGCTGCCGAAAGCCGATGAGATTGGCGGTCAGCTGCCAGCCGCACGCGGTAATATCGCCTATATCGGTCCGGTGCCGGAGCGTGCGCTGAAGCTCGATATCCCGGCAGATAAAGTGAACCCGAAAGGCGTTATCGACTACCTGCATTTCTGGCGTGCGTATAAGACGGACTATGAACTGGCCTGCATGCGTGAAGCGCAGAAAACGGCAGTTAACGGTCATCGCGCCGCGCATGAAGCGTTTCTTTCGGGGATGAGCGAGTTTGATATCAATCTGGCGTACCTGACCGCGACCGGCCATCGTGATACCGACGTGCCTTACAGTAATATCGTGGCGCTGAATGAACACGCCGCCGTGCTGCATTACACCCGTCTCGATCACCGCGCGCCGTCTGAAATGCGCAGCTTCCTGCTGGATGCGGGCGCGGAATATAACGGCTACGCGGCAGATTTAACCCGCACCTGGGCTGCTGACAGCGACAACGATTTCGCTGCCCTCATTAAAGACGTGAATGAAGAGCAACTGGCGCTGATTGGCACCATGAAAGCGGGCGTCAGCTACATTGATTACCATATCCAGTTCCATCAGCGCATCGCGAAGCTGCTGCGCCGCCATCAGATTGTTACCGACATCAGCGAAGAGGCGATGGTGGAGGCAGACATTACGGGGCCGTTTATGCCACACGGCATCGGGCATCCGCTGGGCTTACAGGTGCATGACGTCGCGGGCTTTATGCAGGACGATACCGGCACGCATCTGGCGGCGCCGGGGAAATATCCGTATCTGCGATGCACGCGCGTGTTGCAGCCGCGTATGGTGCTGACGATTGAGCCGGGGATTTACTTTATCGAATCGCTGCTGGCGCCGTGGCGCGAAGGCGAGTTCAGCAAACACTTCAACTGGCAGAAAATTGAAGCGCTGAAACCGTTTGGCGGCATTCGCATCGAAGACAATGTGATTATCCACGAGCATGGCGTGGAAAACATGACCCGGGACCTGAAGCTGGCCTGATGGAGAGCTGGCTGGTTCCGGCCGCGCCGGTGATCTTTACAGAAGAGATCAAAAAGAGCCGCTTTATCACGCTGCTCGGGCATACCGAGGGCGTGGAGGCGGCAAAGGCGTTTGTCGCGCAGGCGCGCGTCGACTATCCGGACGCCCGGCATTATTGTCAGGCCTGGGTTGCGGGCGCGCCCGATGATTCTCAGCAACTGGGGTTCTCGGACGACGGCGAACCGGCGGGTACCGCCGGGAAACCGATGCTGGCGCAGCTGATGGGTGGCGGCGTCGGGGAAGTGACCGCCGTGGTGGTGCGCTATTTCGGCGGCGTTAAGCTTGGCACCGGCGGGCTGGTAAAAGCCTATGGCGGCGGTGTACAACAGGCGCTGTCGCAGCTTACGACCACGCTCAAAGTGCCGATGAGGGAATATACTTTGCTGTGTGATTACGCGCAGCTCGCGGGCGTGGAAACGCTGCTCGCTCAGTTTAATGGCCGGATCGTGCAGAGTGATTTCCAGGCGAACGTGGCGCTCAGGGTGGCGCTGGCGCCGTCGCAGGTGACGGCTTTTTCAGCAAAGCTCGCCGACTTTAGCCGTGGCGCATTGCATTTGTTGTCGGTTGAATAATAATCCTCCCCTTCATTTTTGATTCCAAAGGAAACGGCAGATGCATTTTCGCGCCATTACCCGAATCGTTGGTCTGTTGGTTATCCTGTTTTCCGGGACGATGATTATTCCCGGCCTGGTGGCCCTGTTATACCGCGACGGTGCGGGACGCGCTTTTACGCAAACTTTTTTTGTCGCTCTGGCGATTGGCGCGGCGCTCTGGTGGCCGAATCGTCATCAGAAGCGCGAGCTGAAATCGCGCGAAGGCTTTCTTATCGTGGTGCTGTTCTGGACGGTGCTGGGCAGCGTCGGGGCATTACCGTTTATTTTCTCCGAACGGCCTAATCTCACCATTACCGACGCCTTTTTCGAATCCTTCTCCGGGCTGACGACGACCGGTGCTACGACGCTGGTGGGCCTTGATTCGCTGCCGCATGCCATTCTGTTCTATCGTCAGATGCTACAGTGGTTCGGCGGTATGGGGATCATCGTGCTGGCAGTGGCGATTCTGCCGATTCTGGGTGTGGGCGGGATGCAGCTCTATCGCGCTGAAATGCCCGGCCCGCTGAAAGACAATAAGATGCGCCCGCGTATCGCCGAAACGGCCAAGACGCTGTGGCTGATTTATGTGTTGCTGACGGTCGCGTGCGCGCTGGCGCTGTGGTTTGCCGGTATGCCCGCGTTTGACGCCATCGGCCATAGCTTCGCCACCATCGCCATCGGCGGGTTTTCCACCCATGACGCGAGCGTGGGGTATTTCAACAGCCCCACCATCAACACCATTATTGCTATCTTTCTGCTTATCTCCGGCTGTAACTACGGGCTGCACTTTTCTCTGCTTAGCGGGCGTAGCCTTAAGGTTTATTCACGCGACCCGGAGTTTCGCATGTTTATCGGCGTACAACTGACGCTGGTATTTATCTGTACGCTGGTCCTCTGGTTTCATGATACGTACGACTCGGCGGTGACGACGCTCAACCAGGCATTTTTTCAGGTGGTATCGATGGCGACGACGGCGGGCTTTACCACCGACAGCATCGCGAAGTGGCCGCTGTTCCTGCCTGTGCTGCTGCTCTGTTCGGCATTCATTGGCGGGTGTGCCGGCTCTACCGGCGGCGGGCTAAAGGTCATTCGCATTCTGTTGCTCTTTAAGCAGGGCAACCGCGAGCTGAAAAGGCTGGTACACCCGAACGCTGTCTACAGCATTAAGCTTGGCAACCGCGCGCTGCCGGAGCGTATCCTCGAAGCGGTGTGGGGATTCTTCTCGGCCTATGCGCTGGTGTTTCTGGTCAGTATGCTGGCGATTATCGCCACCGGTGTGGATGACTTCTCCGCTTTCGCCTCTGTCGTGGCGACGCTTAATAACCTTGGCCCAGGGCTTGGTGTGGTGGCAGATAACTTCGCCAGTATGAATCCGGTCGCTAAATGGATACTTATCGCCAATATGCTTTTCGGGCGCCTGGAAGTGTTCACGCTTCTGGTGCTGTTTACCCCGACCTTCTGGCGCGAATAACAGGGAGATGCTTGTGAAAACCTTAATTCTGTTTTCCACCCGCGACGGACAAACGCGCGAAATCGCTTTTTATATCGCATCACAATTACAGGAGCTGGGCGAGGCGACGGATGTCGTGAACCTGCACCGCGCCGAAGAGATAGACTGGGCGCAATATAAGAAGGTGGTGATTGGCGCTTCGATCCGCTACGGGCATTTTCATCCGACGCTGGACGCGTTTGTGAAAAAGCATCAGCAGGCGCTTAACGCGGTGCCGGGCGCATTCTTCTCGGTCAACCTCGTTGCGCGTAAACCGGAAAAGCGTACCCCCCAGACCAACAACTACACCCGCAAGTTTCTGCTGAGCTCGCCGTGGCACCCCGACCAGTGCGCCGTGTTCGCGGGCGCGCTGCGCTACCCTCGTTACCGCTGGTTTGACCGCTTTATGATTCGCCTGATTATGAAAATGACCGGCGGCGAAACGGATACGTCAAAAGAAGTGGTTTACACGGACTGGCCGCAGGTGGCCCTTTTTGCGCAAGAAATCGCCCGCCTGACCCGCGAGTAGTATCATTTTCAGGCGCGTTGCCTGGAAATTAAGCGAACGAAAAGTTTTTTGAATTTAGGGGTTGTCAGGGGAAAAGAACTCCCTATAATGCGCCTCCACTGACACGGCACAACGGCAAGCGAGCCGGCCCGTCAGGCAGACGAAAGCGAAAATAAACGCTTGACTCTGAAAGAGGAAAGCGTAATATACGCCACCTCGCGACAGCAGGCTGAAAGCCGCGTCGCACCGCTCTTTAACAATTTATCAGACAATCTGTGTGGGCACTCGGGGCACTGATATCTTAACGTCTTCGGACGATAAACGAATATCAAGTCTCAAGTGAACAACAGTTAATTCATTACGAACTAACAGTTTAATTCTTTGAGCATCAAACTTTAATTGAAGAGTTTGATCATGGCTCAGATTGAACGCTGGCGGCAGGCCTAACACATGCAAGTCGAACGGTAACAGAAAGCAGCTTGCTGCTTTGCTGACGAGTGGCGGACGGGTGAGTAATGTCTGGGAAACTGCCTGATGGAGGGGGATAACTACTGGAAACGGTAGCTAATACCGCATAACGTCGCAAGACCAAAGTGGGGGACCTTCGGGCCTCATGCCATCAGATGTGCCCAGATGGGATTAGCTAGTAGGTGGGGTAACGGCTCACCTAGGCGACGATCCCTAGCTGGTCTGAGAGGATGACCAGCCACACTGGAACTGAGACACGGTCCAGACTCCTACGGGAGGCAGCAGTGGGGAATATTGCACAATGGGCGCAAGCCTGATGCAGCCATGCCGCGTGTATGAAGAAGGCCTTCGGGTTGTAAAGTACTTTCAGCGAGGAGGAAGGGGTTAAGGTTAATAACCTTAATCATTGACGTTACTCGCAGAAGAAGCACCGGCTAACTCCGTGCCAGCAGCCGCGGTAATACGGAGGGTGCAAGCGTTAATCGGAATTACTGGGCGTAAAGCGCACGCAGGCGGTCTGTCAAGTCGGATGTGAAATCCCCGGGCTCAACCTGGGAACTGCATCCGAAACTGGCAGGCTTGAGTCTCGTAGAGGGGGGTAGAATTCCAGGTGTAGCGGTGAAATGCGTAGAGATCTGGAGGAATACCGGTGGCGAAGGCGGCCCCCTGGACGAAGACTGACGCTCAGGTGCGAAAGCGTGGGGAGCAAACAGGATTAGATACCCTGGTAGTCCACGCCGTAAACGATGTCGACTTGGAGGTTGTGCCCTTGAGGCGTGGCTTCCGGAGCTAACGCGTTAAGTCGACCGCCTGGGGAGTACGGCCGCAAGGTTAAAACTCAAATGAATTGACGGGGGCCCGCACAAGCGGTGGAGCATGTGGTTTAATTCGATGCAACGCGAAGAACCTTACCTGGTCTTGACATCCAGAGAATCCTGCAGAGATGCGGGAGTGCCTTCGGGAACTCTGAGACAGGTGCTGCATGGCTGTCGTCAGCTCGTGTTGTGAAATGTTGGGTTAAGTCCCGCAACGAGCGCAACCCTTATCCTTTGTTGCCAGCACGTGATGGTGGGAACTCAAAGGAGACTGCCGGTGATAAACCGGAGGAAGGTGGGGATGACGTCAAGTCATCATGGCCCTTACGACCAGGGCTACACACGTGCTACAATGGCGCATACAAAGAGAAGCGACCTCGCGAGAGCAAGCGGACCTCATAAAGTGCGTCGTAGTCCGGATTGGAGTCTGCAACTCGACTCCATGAAGTCGGAATCGCTAGTAATCGTGGATCAGAATGCCACGGTGAATACGTTCCCGGGCCTTGTACACACCGCCCGTCACACCATGGGAGTGGGTTGCAAAAGAAGTAGGTAGCTTAACCTTCGGGAGGGCGCTTACCACTTTGTGATTCATGACTGGGGTGAAGTCGTAACAAGGTAACCGTAGGGGAACCTGCGGTTGGATCACCTCCTTACCTGCAAGATACAACCTCGCGTGCTCACACAGATTGTCTGATAGAAAGTAAAGAAGCAAGACGGCTGCGAAGTCGTGACACGCTGTGTCCCCTTCGTCTAGCGGTTAGGACTCCGCCCTTTCACGGCGGCAACAGGGGTTCGAATCCCCTAGGGGACGCCACTTGCTGGGTGTGGGTGAAAGACACAACCAACCGATATCTCAAAACTGACTGTTAAGTCACGTTTGAGATATTTGCTCTTTAACAATCCGGAACAAGCTGAAAATTGAAACAGACATGCTGCTGCATTCTTCCGTAAACAGGGAATGCGCGGTGTGTCAGAGTCTCTCAAACTCGCAGCACGAAGACTTCTTCGGGTTGTGAGGTTAAGCGAACAAGCGTACACGGTGGATGCCCTGGCAGTCAGAGGCGATGAAGGACGTGCTAATCTGCGAAAAGCGCCGGTAAGGTGATATGAACCGTTATAACCGGCGATGTCCGAATGGGGAAACCCAGTGCAATTCGTTGCACTATCTCAGCATGAATACATAGTGCTGTGAGGCGAACCGGGGGAACTGAAACATCTAAGTACCCCGAGGAAAAGAAATCAACCGAGATTCCCCCAGTAGCGGCGAGCGAACGGGGAACAGCCCAGAGCCTGAATCAGCTTGTGTGTCAGTGGAACGGTCTGGAAAGGCCGGCGATACAGGGTGACAGCCCCGTACACGAAGGCACACAGGCTGTGAGCTCGATGAGTAGGGCGGGACACGTGATATCCTGTCTGAAGATGGGGGGACCATCCTCCAAGGCTAAATACTCCTGACTGACCGATAGTGAACCAGTACCGTGAGGGAAAGGCGAAAAGAACCCCGGCGAGGGGAGTGAAACAGAACCTGAAACCGTGTACGTACAAGCAGTGGGAGCCTTCGTAAGAGGGTGACTGCGTACCTTTTGTATAATGGGTCAGCGACTTATATTCTGTAGCAAGGTTAACCGCATAGGGGAGCCGAAGGGAAACCGAGTCTTAATTGGGCGTTAAGTTGCAGGGTATAGACCCGAAACCCGGTGATCTAGCCATGGGCAGGTTGAAGGTTGGGTAACACTAACTGGAGGACCGAACCGACTAATGTTGAAAAATTAGCGGATGACCTGTGGCTGGGGGTGAAAGGCCAATCAAACCGGGAGATAGCTGGTTCTCCCCGAAAGCTATTTAGGTAGCGCCTCGTGAACTCATCTTCGGGGGTAGAGCACTGTTTCGGCTAGGGGGCCATCCCGGCTTACCAACCCGATGCAAACTGCGAATACCGAAGAATGTTATCACGGGAGACACACGGCGGGTGCTAACGTCCGTCGTGAAGAGGGAAACAACCCAGACCGCCAGCTAAGGTCCCAAAGTCATGGTTAAGTGGGAAACGATGTGGGAAGGCCCAGACAGCCAGGATGTTGGCTTAGAAGCAGCCATCATTTAAAGAAAGCGTAATAGCTCACTGGTCGAGTCGGCCTGCGCGGAAGATGTAACGGGGCTAAACCATGCACCGAAGCTGCGGCAGCGACACTATGTGTTGTTGGGTAGGGGAGCGTTCTGTAAGCCTGCGAAGGTGTGCTGTGAGGCATGCTGGAGGTATCAGAAGTGCGAATGCTGACATAAGTAACGATAAAGCGGGTGAAAAGCCCGCTCGCCGGAAGACCAAGGGTTCCTGTCCAACGTTAATCGGGGCAGGGTGAGTCGACCCCTAAGGCGAGGCCGAAAGGCGTAGTCGATGGGAAACAGGTTAATATTCCTGTACTTGGTGTTACTGCGAAGGGGGGACGGAGAAGGCTATGTTGGCCGGGCGACGGTTGTCCCGGTTTAAGCGTGTAGGTGTGATGACCAGGCAAATCCGGTTATCTTTAACACTGAGGCGTGATGACGAGGCACTACGGTGCTGAAGCAATAAATGCCCTGCTTCCAGGAAAAGCCTCTAAGCATCAGGTAACACGAAATCGTACCCCAAACCGACACAGGTGGTCAGGTAGAGAATACCAAGGCGCTTGAGAGAACTCGGGTGAAGGAACTAGGCAAAATGGTGCCGTAACTTCGGGAGAAGGCACGCTGACATGTAGGTGAAGCCCCTGCGGGTGGAGCTGAAGTCAGTCGAAGATACCAGCTGGCTGCAACTGTTTATTAAAAACACAGCACTGTGCAAACACGAAAGTGGACGTATACGGTGTGACGCCTGCCCGGTGCCGGAAGGTTAATTGATGGGGTTATCGCAAGAGAAGCTCCTGATCGAAGCCCCGGTAAACGGCGGCCGTAACTATAACGGTCCTAAGGTAGCGAAATTCCTTGTCGGGTAAGTTCCGACCTGCACGAATGGCGTAATGATGGCCAGGCTGTCTCCACCCGAGACTCAGTGAAATTGAACTCGCTGTGAAGATGCAGTGTACCCGCGGCAAGACGGAAAGACCCCGTGAACCTTTACTACAGCTTGACACTGAACATTGAGCCTTGATGTGTAGGATAGGTGGGAGGCTTTGAAGCGTGGACGCCAGTCTGCGTGGAGCCAACCTTGAAATACCACCCTTTAATGTTTGATGTTCTAACCTGGCGCCATAATCTGGCGTGGGGACAGTGTCTGGTGGGTAGTTTGACTGGGGCGGTCTCCTCCCAAAGTGTAACGGAGGAGCACGAAGGTCAGCTAATCCTGGTCGGACATCAGGAGGTTAGTGCAATGGCATAAGCTGGCTTGACTGCGAGAGTGACGGCTCGAGCAGGTGCGAAAGCAGGTCATAGTGATCCGGTGGTTCTGTATGGAAGGGCCATCGCTCAACGGATAAAAGGTACTCCGGGGATAACAGGCTGATACCGCCCAAGAGTTCATATCGACGGCGGTGTTTGGCACCTCGATGTCGGCTCATCACATCCTGGGGCTGAAGTAGGTCCCAAGGGTATGGCTGTTCGCCATTTAAAGTGGTACGCGAGCTGGGTTTAGAACGTCGTGAGACAGTTCGGTCCCTATCTGCCGTGGGCGCTGGAGAATTGAGGGGGGCTGCTCCCAGTACGAGAGGACCGGAGTGGACGCATCACTGGTGTTCGGGTTGTCATGCCAATGGCACTGCCCGGTAGCTAAATGCGGAAGAGATAAGTGCTGAAAGCATCTAAGCACGAAACTTGCCCCGAGATGAGTTCTCCCTGAGACTTTAAGTCTCCTGAAGGAACGTTGAAGACGACGACGTTGATAGGCCGGGTGTGTAAGCGCAGCGATGCGTTGAGCTAACCGGTACTAATGAACCGTGAGGCTTAACCTTACAACGCCAAAGAAGTCTGGCGTGTTGAGAGATGATATTCAGCTTGTGACGGATAAACGTTCATGGCGGTACGCGGTGAACGACAGAATTTGCCTGGCGGCTGTAGCGCGGTGGTCCCACCTGACCCCATGCCGAACTCAGAAGTGAAACGCCGTAGCGCCGATGGTAGTGTGGGGCCTCCCCATGCGAGAGTAGGGAACTGCCAGGCATCAAATAAAGAACCCCTCAGCCGTGCTGAGGGTTTTTGCTTTTTGTAGCCCGGATTTTATTATCCGGCGCTTTTGCTTTCATACGCATCACCGCTCTTATCAATGACCTACCACTTCGCTTCTCTTTTGTCTGTCTGCTTATGCGGCAGACAAGCTATCACCTGACTAATCGGTTAAACTGTCCCTGTTTTGATATCAGGATTACTGGCATGAATAACTCCCTTAAACCCTACAATACCTTCGGGATTGATAAACGCGCGCAGAATATCGTCACGGCGCACTCTGACAAAGAGCTGGCTGAAGCATGGCAGCAGGCTCAAGCCGCTTCTTTGCCTGTATTGATTCTGGGCGAAGGGAGTAACGTACTGTTTCTGGATAATTTCAATGGTACCGTTATTCTGAATCGTATTATGGGCATCCAGGTTGAAGAACAACACGATGCCTGGTTAGTGCATGCGGGCGCGGGTGAGAACTGGCACCATCTCGTAGAATTTACCCTTGATCATAATATGGCTGGGCTGGAGAATCTGGCGCTGATTCCCGGCTGTGCAGGATCATCGCCCATTCAGAATATCGGTGCGTATGGCGTAGAGTTCAAACAATTTTGTCTGTATGTCGATTGTATCGATCTGGTCTCTGGTGAACATGTCCGGCTCGGAAACGCCGATTGCCGGTTTGGTTATCGCGACAGCGTATTCAAACATGATTACCAGCATCAATATGCGATTACAGGTATTGGTCTTCGCCTTCCGAAGCAGTGGACGCCCGTCCTTACTTATGGTGATTTGACTCGTCTGTCATCTGAAACCGTTACGCCCCGTCAGGTGTTTGAGACGGTGTGCAATATGCGCCGCACGAAGCTTCCTGATCCAAAAGAATATGGTAATGCCGGCAGTTTCTTTAAAAACCCGGTCATATCGGCAGAAGAAGCCAGCGCGCTCTTTGTTCATTATCCCGATGCGCCGCGCTACCCGCAAAATGACGGTCAGGTAAAACTGGCGGCAGGCTGGCTTATCGATCGCTGCGAAATGAAAGGCCATCGTATCGGCGGCGCAGCCGTTCATCGTCAACAGGCTTTGGTGCTGATTAATGAACAGAGCGCGACCAGTCAGGACGTGGTGAAACTTGCGCATGAAGTCCGCCAGCGCGTTGGTGAAAAATTTAATGTCTGGCTTGAGCCGGAAGTTCGTTTTATTGGCGCTATGGGTGAAGTGGATGCCGTGGAGACAATCGCTTGAAAGACAATACTATTCCTTTAACGTTGATTTCCCTTCTTGCCGATGGCGACTTCCACTCCGGCGAACAGCTGGGTGAAAAGCTGGGTATGAGCCGGGCGGCTATTAATAAGCATATTCAGACGGTGCGCGACTGGGGCATTGACGTATTTACAGTGCCGGGTAAGGGTTACAGCTTACCTGGGCCAATACAGTTGCTTGATGAGTCTTTTATTCATTCCCACATTAAATCCGGCTCGGTAACGGTATTGCCAGTTATCGACTCGACAAACCAGTATTTACTGGATCGACTATCAGAGCTTGAGTCTGGCGATGCATGTATTGCGGAGTATCAGCAGGCAGGTCGCGGGCGTCGCGGGCGTAAATGGTTCTCGCCATTTGGCGCGAACCTTTATTTGTCAATGTACTGGCGGCTTGAACAAGGGCCTGCAGCGGCGATTGGCCTGAGTCTGGTTATCGGTATTGTAATGGCGGAAGTGCTCCATGAGCTGGGTGCCGGGCAGGTTCGGGTAAAATGGCCGAACGATCTCTATCTGAACGACCGTAAGCTGGCGGGCATTCTCGTCGAGCTGACGGGCAAAACAGGCGACGCGGCGCAAATCGTGATTGGCGCCGGTATTAACCTGGCGATGCGGCAGGTTGAGAGCGAGATCGTCAATCAGGGCTGGATCAATCTGCAGGAAGCGGGCATTAAGGTCGACCGAAATGAACTTGCAGTAAGGTTGATCGAAAAGTTACGTTCTTCACTGCGTGAATTTGAGCAGGAAGGTCTGACTCCGTTCCTCGCCCGTTGGGAAAAACTGGATAATTTTATTCACCGTCAGGTTAAGCTTATTATCGGTGAGCGTGAAATATACGGTATTTCTCGTGGTATCGATAATCAAGGCGCTTTATTGCTGGAGCAAAATGGCATAATTAAGCCCTGGGTTGGCGGTGAAATCTCATTACGAGGCGCAGAATAAAAAAGGGAGCTTGGCTCCCTTTTTTATATCTCAATCATTTTCGCAACCGTACACACTCGACAGCATGATTAGCACTCTTTGTCATAATCAGACTGGCGCGTTCACGTGTGGGCAATATATTCTCTTTTAGATTCAACCAGTTAATCTCTTTCCATAGTTGCGTAGCTATGTTGACCGCTTCGTCTTCGGAAAGCTGCGCATAATGATGGAAATAAGAGTCCGGATCGGTAAACGCGCCTTCACGAAATTTCAGGAAGCGATTAATATACCAGCGCTGAAGTAAGTCTTCAGGCGCATCCACATAAATCGAGAAATCCACAAAGTCAGAAACAAATACATGATGTGGGTCATGCGGATAATCCATACCGCTTTGCAGGACATTTAACCCTTCGAGAATAAGGATATCGGGTTGGTGGACGACCTTATCTCCATCGGGTATCACATCATAAATTAAATGCGAGTAGACCGGCGCGGTGACGTCCGGTACACCTGATTTAATATCAGAAACAAACTTAACCAGCCGATGCATATCATATGACTGCGGAAAGCCTTTTTTCTTCATCAGATTACGTTCTTTCAGCACCGCATTGGGATGAAGAAATCCATCAGTGGTTATCAGTTCAACGCGACGGTGCTCAGGCCATCGGCTTAACAGTGCCTGTAATACACGCGCCGTGGTGCTTTTACCCACCGCCACGCTGCCGGCAATACTGATGATATAAGGGATACGCTGGCCATTCGTTCCCAGGAACTGCTCAAGTACTGCCTGGCGACGTAAGTTAGAACTGATATAAAAATTGAGCAAGCGCGACAGCGGCAGATAAATTTCGGCCACTTCTTCCAGAGAAAGGTCTTCGTTAATACCCTTTAAACGCGCTATTTCGCCTTCGGTAAGCGTCATTGGCACAGAGTCGCGCAGGGCTGCCCACTGGCTCCGGTTAAACTGGAGATAAGGGGACGTTAATGTTTGATCTTTATTACTCATAAGCATGCTTCTGCCTGTCATTCAGGACAAAATGAAAACCCTTTGCTCAGCGCTGTGATGCTTTCATCTTAGACCGCTTAATGGCACGCCGGGTAAGCGAGAATTTCACAATGGGCAGGAGGGTAACATCAGATTAAAAGGAATAATAAGAAAAAATCTTCCGTACATTCCTTTCTCCGGAAAGCGTCACGGTTCTTTCTCATGATTGTATAAACCTTATCCGCATCTTAACGTTCTCTCTCAAAATCGCGGGTAGAGGAAAGAGGTGAAGCGTATCGCGGGTGAATTTTAACCGCATCCCCCGCATCCTTTTTCTTCAATGGCGATAAATCGCAACGCCAAACTGTGGAATATTTCAGCATGAGTGGCTGAAAAGGCATCAGAAATGCGCAGTGGTGCGCAAAATGTGAGCGATAAAGCGGAATAAGCAATTTTTTTGTTGCATGCGCGCCCCGCTATTCCTAGAATGCGCGCTACTTGATGCCGGCTTAGCTCAGTAGGTAGAGCAACTGACTTGTAATCAGTAGGTCACCAGTTCGATTCCGGTAGCCGGCACCATCAAGTTCAGGTGGGGTTCCCGAGCGGCCAAAGGGAGCAGACTGTAAATCTGCCGTCACAGACTTCGAAGGTTCGAATCCTTCCCCCACCACCACTTTCGGCTTCGCGATTGCGTTGCCAGAGTTGGTCGGTAAGCCTGCCAGCTCAAGCAAAAAAGGTTTTCTTTTTTGTACAGAAAGAACTGGGTAGCCGAGTTTCAGGATGCGGGCATCGTATAATGGCTATTACCTCAGCCTTCCAAGCTGATGATGCGGGTTCGATTCCCGCTGCCCGCTCCAGGATGTGCTGATATAGCTCAGTTGGTAGAGCGCACCCTTGGTAAGGGTGAGGTCGGCAGTTCGAATCTGCCTATCAGCACCACTTCTCAATCTCCTCCCTGTTTCTCTTCTGTAGATCTATTCAACAAATTCAGGCTGTTGCCTGGTTGATGTGGTGATACCACCGATTTATCCGTGTCTTAGAGGGACAATCGATGTCTAAAGAAAAGTTTGAACGTACAAAACCGCACGTTAACGTCGGTACTATCGGCCACGTTGACCATGGTAAAACAACGCTGACCGCTGCCATCACTACCGTTCTGGCTAAAACCTACGGTGGTTCTGCTCGTGCATTCGATCAGATCGATAACGCGCCGGAAGAAAAAGCTCGTGGTATCACCATCAACACCTCTCACGTTGAATATGACACCCCGACTCGCCACTACGCGCACGTTGACTGCCCGGGCCACGCCGACTACGTGAAAAACATGATCACCGGTGCTGCTCAGATGGACGGCGCTATCCTGGTTGTTGCTGCGACTGACGGCCCGATGCCGCAGACCCGTGAGCACATCCTGCTGGGCCGTCAGGTAGGTGTTCCGTACATCATCGTGTTCCTGAACAAATGCGACATGGTTGATGACGAAGAGCTGCTGGAACTGGTTGAGATGGAAGTGCGTGAGCTGCTGTCTCAGTACGACTTCCCGGGCGATGACACCCCGATCGTTCGCGGTTCCGCGCTGAAAGCGCTGGAAGGCGAAGCTGAGTGGGAAGAGAAAATCATCGAGCTGGCAGGTCACCTGGATTCTTACATCCCGGAACCGGAGCGCGCGATTGACAAGCCGTTCCTGCTGCCGATCGAAGACGTATTCTCCATCTCCGGTCGTGGTACCGTTGTTACCGGTCGTGTAGAGCGCGGTATCATCAAAGTTGGTGAAGAAGTGGAAATCGTTGGTATCAAAGACACCGCGAAATCTACCTGTACCGGCGTTGAAATGTTCCGCAAACTGCTGGACGAAGGCCGCGCGGGCGAGAACGTAGGTGTTCTGCTGCGTGGTATCAAACGTGAAGAAATCGAACGTGGTCAGGTACTGGCTAAGCCGGGCTCCATCAAGCCGCACACCAAGTTCGAATCTGAAGTGTACATTCTGTCCAAAGACGAAGGCGGCCGTCACACTCCGTTCTTCAAAGGCTACCGTCCGCAGTTCTACTTCCGTACCACTGACGTGACCGGTACCATCGAACTGCCGGAAGGCGTTGAGATGGTAATGCCGGGCGACAACATCAAAATGGTTGTCACCCTGATCCACCCGATCGCAATGGACGACGGTCTGCGTTTCGCAATCCGCGAAGGCGGCCGTACCGTAGGCGCGGGCGTGGTTGCTAAAGTTCTCGGCTAATCGCTGATAACATTTGACGCAATGCGCAATAAAAGGGCATCATTTGATGCCCTTTTTGCACGCTCTCGAACCAGAACCTGGCTCATCAGTGATTTATTCCACATAATCATTGCTGAGACAGGCTCTGCAGATAGCGTAACTCCGAAGCGCAATGTAAAAAGAGCAATTCGGTCTGGCTTGCCTCGCACGTGCGGGGCAAAAATGTTTGTCTGATTTACTATGACAGGTTGGTTTATGAGTGCGAATACCGAAGCTCAAGGAAGCGGGCGCGGCCTGGAAGTGATGAAGTGGCTGGTTGTCGCTGCGCTGCTGATTGTAGCTATCGTAGGCAACTTTCTTTACCGTGAGATTACCCTGCCGCTGCGTGCTCTTGCGGTAGTTATTCTGATTGCTGCAGCGGGTGGTGTCGCGCTGTTAACGACAAAAGGTAAAGCTACCGTCGCCTTTGCCCGTGAAGCGAGAACCGAAGTCCGTAAGGTTATTTGGCCGACTCGCCAGGAAACGTTGCACACCACATTAATCGTGGCTGCAGTGACTGCTGTAATGTCACTGATCCTGTGGGGGCTGGATGGTATTCTGGTCCGCCTGGTATCCTTTATCACTGGCCTGAGGTTCTGAGATGTCTGAAGCACCTAAAAAGCGCTGGTACGTCGTTCAGGCGTTTTCCGGTTTTGAAGGCCGCGTAGCGACGTCGCTGCGTGAGCATATCAAATTACACAACATGGAAGAGTTGTTTGGCGAAGTCATGGTTCCTACCGAAGAGGTTGTGGAGATCCGTGGCGGCCAGCGTCGCAAGAGCGAGCGCAAATTCTTCCCCGGTTATGTGTTAGTTCAGATGGTCATGAACGATGCAAGCTGGCACCTGGTACGTAGCGTGCCGCGTGTGATGGGCTTTATCGGCGGTACTTCTGACCGTCCGGCACCGATCAGCGACAAAGAAGTCGATGCGATTATGAACCGCCTGCAGCAGGTGGGTGACAAACCGCGTCCGAAAACGCTGTTTGAACCGGGTGAAATGGTTCGCGTTAACGATGGTCCGTTTGCTGACTTCAACGGCGTGGTTGAAGAAGTTGACTACGAGAAGAGCCGCCTGAAAGTATCTGTATCTATTTTTGGTCGTGCTACGCCGGTTGAGCTTGATTTCAGTCAGGTCGAAAAGGCGTAAGTCGAGCTCGAAAAAGCAGCGGTTAACCGTTGCACAAGGCGCGAGATTGGAATACAATTTCGCGCCTTTTGTTTTTATGGGCCCAGCCCATAAAACGTTTTAATCACGGGGAGCCTCTCTGAGGCGCTAGACCCAACTGAGGAAATTTTCATGGCCAAGAAAGTACAAGCCTACGTTAAGCTGCAGGTTGCAGCTGGTATGGCTAACCCGAGCCCGCCGGTCGGTCCGGCTCTGGGTCAGCAGGGTGTTAACATCATGGAATTCTGTAAAGCGTTCAACGCCAAAACGGATTCCATGGAAAAAGGTCTGCCGATTCCGGTTGTTATCACCGTTTACGCTGACCGCTCTTTCACCTTCGTTACCAAAACCCCGCCGGCAGCTGTACTGCTGAAAAAAGCGGCTGGTATCAAGTCTGGTTCCGGTAAGCCGAACAAAGACAAAGTGGGTACCATTACCCGCGCTCAGCTGCAAGAAATCGCACAGACCAAAGCTGCTGACATGACTGGCGCCGACATTGAAGCGATGACTCGCTCCATCGAAGGTACCGCACGTTCCATGGGCCTGGTAGTGGAGGACTAAGAAATGGCTAAACTGACCAAGCGCATGCGTGTGATCCGTGACAAGGTTGATGCTACCAAACAGTACGACATCAACGAAGCCATCACTCTGCTGAAAGAACTGGCTACCGCTAAGTTCGTAGAAAGCGTTGACGTTGCTGTGAATCTCGGCATCGACGCTCGTAAATCTGACCAGAACGTACGTGGTGCAACTGTACTGCCGCACGGTACTGGCCGTTCTGTTCGCGTAGCCGTATTTACCCAGGGTCCGAACGCTGAAGCTGCTAAAGCAGCTGGCGCAGAGCTGGTAGGTATGGAAGATCTGGCTGAGCAGATCAAAAAAGGCGAAATGAACTTTGACGTTGTTATTGCTTCTCCGGATGCAATGCGCGTTGTTGGCCAGCTGGGCCAGGTTCTGGGCCCGCGTGGCCTGATGCCAAACCCGAAAGTTGGTACTGTAACGCCGAACGTTGCTGAAGCGGTTAAAAACGCTAAAGCCGGTCAGGTTCGTTATCGTAACGACAAAAACGGCATCATCCACACCACCATCGGTAAAGTGGATTTCGACGCTGACAAACTGAAAGAAAACCTGGAAGCGCTGCTGGTTGCTCTGAAAAAAGCAAAACCGTCTTCTGCTAAAGGCGTGTACATCAAGAAAGTTAGCCTCTCCACCACCATGGGTGCAGGTGTTGCGGTAGACCAGTCTGGTCTGAGCGCAGCGGCGAACTAATTCGCCTCTTTACGTGGGCGTCGGATTTGTCTACAATCTTACGCCCATTGTTCTGCTAAGCAGAGCATAAAAGATTTTCGGTTGGAGCCTGGCCTTATCCAGGCCTCCGTCCAAGACCGCAGGTGTTTCGAAAGAGGCTTAATTCCCTGCGTAGACGGTGACAGAACCTGAAGAATATTTTTTAAGTAGTCTTTGGCTTGTTTCTGCTCACCGTATTTCGACGCTCTTTCGTATGATTGAGTGAAGTGAGTTCCGGGACTTGTCCCGGCTAAAATCCAGGAGCAAAAGCTAATGGCTTTAAATCTTCAAGACAAACAAGCGATTGTTGCTGAAGTCAGCGAAGTAGCCAAAGGCGCGCTGTCTGCGGTTGTTGCGGATTCCCGTGGCGTTACCGTAGATAAAATGACCGAACTGCGTAAAGCAGGTCGCGAAGCTGGCGTATACATGCGTGTTGTTCGTAACACCCTGCTGCGCCGTGCTGTTGAAGGTACTGCTTTTGAGTGCCTGAAAGACGCGTTTGTTGGTCCGACCCTGATTGCATACTCTATGGAACACCCGGGCGCTGCTGCTCGTCTGTTCAAAGAGTTCGCGAAAGCGAATGCAAAATTTGAGGTCAAAGCCGCTGCCTTTGAAGGTGAGCTGATCCCGGCGTCCCAGATCGATCGCCTGGCAACTCTGCCGACTTACGAAGAAGCAATTGCACGCCTGATGGCAACCATGAAAGAAGCCTCTGCAGGCAAACTGGTTCGCACTCTGGCCGCTGTTCGCGACGCAAAAGAAGCTGCTTAATAGCGCTTACTCTCGCAACGCATTTGCTTACGTATAAAACTTATTCTGATATTCAGGAACAATTAAATGTCTATCACTAAAGATCAAATCATTGAAGCAGTATCCGCTATGTCCGTAATGGACGTTGTTGAGCTGATCTCTGCAATGGAAGAAAAATTCGGTGTTTCCGCTGCTGCTGCTGTAGCTGTTGCTGCTGGCCCGGCTGCTGAAGCTGCTGAAGAGAAAACTGAATTCGACGTTATTCTGAAAGCCGCTGGCGCTAACAAAGTTGCTGTTATCAAAGCAGTACGTGGCGCAACTGGCCTGGGTCTGAAAGAAGCTAAAGACCTGGTAGAATCTGCTCCGGCCGCTCTGAAAGAAGGCGTGAGCAAAGATGACGCTGAAGCTCTGAAAAAATCTCTGGAAGAAGCTGGCGCTGAAGTTGAAGTTAAATAAGCCAACCCTTCTGGTGGCAGCCTGAGAAGTCAGGCTGATGGCTGGTGACTTTTTGGTCACCAGCCTTTTTGCGCTAGGGGACCAGTAGCGTTTCACACTGTTTTACTGCTGGTTACCCGTCAATGCTTGTTTCTATCGACGACTTAATATACTGCGACAGCGTTTCGGCACTGTGTAAATCGCAATGAAATGGTTTAAGCGTGATAGCAACAGGTATTGCGAAAAGTGTTCCACTTTTCGGTCAACAAAATGGTGTTGCATAAACTGTCCCTTCGATGGACAGAGTGGGTCGACTTGTCAGCGAGCTGAGGAACCCTATGGTTTACTCCTATACCGAGAAAAAACGTATTCGTAAGGATTTTGGTAAACGTCCACAAGTTCTGGATGTTCCCTATCTCCTTTCTATCCAGCTTGACTCGTTCCAGAAATTTATCGAGCAAGATCCTGAGGGTCAGTACGGTCTGGAAGCAGCTTTCCGCTCCGTATTCCCGATTCAGAGCTACAGCGGCAATTCGGAACTGCAATACGTCAGCTACCGTCTTGGCGAACCGGTGTTTGATGTTAAAGAATGCCAAATCCGTGGCGTGACCTATTCGGCACCGCTGCGCGTTAAGCTGCGTCTGGTGATCTACGAGCGCGAAGCGCCGGAAGGCACCGTTAAAGACATCAAAGAGCAAGAAGTTTACATGGGCGAAATCCCGCTCATGACCGATAACGGTACCTTTGTCATCAACGGTACTGAGCGTGTTATCGTTTCTCAGCTGCACCGCAGTCCGGGCGTCTTCTTTGACAGCGACAAGGGTAAAACCCACTCCTCTGGTAAGGTGTTGTATAACGCACGCATCATTCCTTACCGTGGTTCATGGCTGGACTTCGAATTCGATCCGAAAGACAACCTGTTTGTCCGTATCGACCGTCGTCGTAAACTGCCGGCAACCATTATCCTGCGCGCGCTGGATTACACCACTGAGCAGATCCTTGACCTGTTCTTCGAAAAAGTGGTCTTTGAAATCCGCGACAACAAGCTGCAGATGGAGTTGATTCCGGAGCGTCTGCGTGGCGAAACCGCATCCTTTGATATCGAAGCAAACGGCAAAATCTACGTAGAAAAAGGCCGTCGTATCACTGCGCGTCACATTCGCCAGCTCGAAAAAGACGAAATCAAACACATCGAAGTTCCGGTTGAATACATCGCCGGTAAAGTTGCAGCGAAAGATTATGTCGACGCTTCCACTGGCGAGCTGATTTGCCCGGCCAACATGGAGCTGTCCCTGGATCTGCTGGCAAAACTGAGCCAGTCCGGTCACAAACGTATCGAGACGCTGTTTACTAACGACCTCGACCACGGCCCGTACATGTCTGAGACAGTACGCGTCGACCCAACTACCGATCGCCTGAGCGCACTGGTTGAAATCTACCGCATGATGCGTCCTGGCGAGCCGCCGACGCGTGAAGCGGCGGAAAGCCTGTTTGAGAACCTGTTCTTCTCCGAAGATCGTTACGATCTTTCTGCGGTCGGCCGCATGAAGTTCAACCGTTCTCTGCTGCGTGACGAGATCGAAGGTTCCGGTATCCTGAGCAAAGCTGACATCATCGACGTGATGAAGAAGCTCATCGATATTCGTAATGGTAAAGGCGAAGTGGACGATATCGACCACCTCGGCAACCGTCGTATCCGTTCCGTGGGCGAAATGGCGGAAAACCAGTTCCGCGTTGGCCTGGTGCGTGTAGAGCGTGCAGTGAAGGAGCGTCTGTCTCTGGGCGATCTCGATACCCTGATGCCTCAGGATATGATCAACGCCAAGCCGATTTCTGCCGCGGTTAAAGAGTTCTTTGGTTCCAGCCAGCTGTCTCAGTTTATGGACCAGAACAACCCGCTGTCCGAGATCACGCACAAGCGTCGTATCTCAGCACTCGGCCCGGGCGGTCTGACCCGTGAACGCGCAGGCTTCGAAGTTCGAGACGTACATCCGACCCACTACGGTCGCGTATGCCCTATCGAAACGCCTGAAGGTCCGAACATCGGTCTGATCAACTCCCTGTCCGTGTATGCGCAGACCAACGAATATGGCTTCCTTGAGACCCCGTACCGTAAAGTCACCGACGGTGTTGTGACCGATGAAATTCATTACCTCTCCGCTATCGAAGAAGGTAACTACGTCATCGCTCAGGCGAACACCAACCTGACCGAAGAAGGCCGCTTCGCCGACGATCTGGTCACCTGCCGCAGCAAAGGCGAATCCAGCCTCTTCAGCGCAGACCAGGTTGACTATATGGACGTTTCCACCCAGCAGGTGGTTTCCGTCGGTGCGTCCCTGATCCCGTTCCTGGAACACGATGACGCCAACCGCGCATTGATGGGTGCGAACATGCAACGTCAGGCGGTTCCGACCCTGCGCGCTGATAAGCCGCTGGTAGGTACCGGTATGGAACGTGCTGTTGCCGTTGACTCCGGCGTAACAGCCGTTGCCAAACGTGGCGGTACTGTTCAATACGTGGATGCGTCCCGTATCGTTATTAAAGTTAACGAAGACGAGATGTACCCGGGCGAAGCAGGTATCGACATCTATAACCTGACTAAATACACCCGTTCTAACCAGAACACCTGTATTAATCAGATGCCGTGCGTGTCTCTGAATGAGCCGGTTGAACGCGGCGACGTGCTGGCAGACGGCCCTTCCACCGACCTTGGTGAACTGGCGCTCGGTCAGAACATGCGCGTAGCGTTCATGCCGTGGAACGGTTACAACTTCGAAGACTCCATTCTCGTTTCCGAGCGTGTGGTTCAGGAAGATCGTTTCACCACAATTCACATTCAGGAACTGGCGTGCGTATCTCGTGATACCAAGCTGGGGCCGGAAGAGATCACTGCCGACATCCCGAACGTGGGTGAAGCTGCGCTCTCCAAACTGGATGAATCCGGTATCGTTTATATCGGTGCGGAAGTCACCGGTGGCGATATCCTGGTAGGTAAAGTAACGCCGAAAGGTGAAACCCAGCTGACGCCGGAAGAGAAACTGCTGCGCGCCATCTTCGGTGAGAAAGCGTCTGACGTTAAAGACTCTTCTCTGCGTGTGCCGAACGGCGTTTCCGGTACGGTTATCGACGTTCAGGTCTTTACCCGCGATGGCGTGGAAAAAGACAAACGTGCGCTGGAAATCGAAGAAATGCAGCTCAAGCAGGCCAAAAAAGACCTGTCTGAAGAACTGCAGATCCTCGAAGCGGGCCTGTTCAGCCGTATTCGTGCTGTACTGATCGCAGGCGGCGTTGAAGCTGAGAAGCTCGACAAACTGCCGCGCGACCGCTGGCTGGAACTCGGCCTGACCGATGAAGAGAAACAGAACCAGCTGGAACAGCTGGCTGAACAGTACGACGAGCTGAAGCACGAGTTTGAGAAGAAACTCGAAGCGAAACGCCGCAAGATCACCCAGGGCGACGATCTGGCGCCGGGCGTACTGAAAATCGTTAAGGTCTATCTGGCCGTTAAACGTCAGATCCAGCCGGGCGATAAGATGGCAGGCCGCCACGGTAACAAAGGTGTTATCTCCAAGATCAACCCGATCGAAGATATGCCTTACGATGAAAACGGCACGCCGGTAGACATCGTACTGAACCCGCTGGGCGTACCGTCTCGTATGAACATCGGTCAGATCCTGGAAACCCACCTGGGTATGGCGGCGAAAGGTATCGGCGATAAGATCAACGCCATGCTGAAGCGTCAGGAAGAAGTCGCGAAACTGCGCGAATTCATCCAGAAAGCCTACGACCTCGGCCAGGACGTGCGTCAGAAAGTCGACCTGAACACCTTCAGCGATGATGAAGTTCTGCGTCTGGCTGAAAACCTGCGTAAAGGTATGCCGCTCGCCACGCCGGTATTCGACGGCGCGAAAGAAGCTGAAATTAAAGAGCTGCTGCAGCTGGGCGACCTGCCGACATCCGGTCAGATCACCCTGTTCGATGGCCGTACTGGTGAACAGTTCGAGCGTCCGGTAACCGTAGGTTACATGTACATGCTGAAACTGAACCACCTGGTTGACGACAAGATGCACGCTCGTTCCACCGGTTCTTACAGCCTGGTTACTCAGCAGCCGCTGGGTGGTAAGGCGCAGTTCGGTGGCCAGCGCTTCGGTGAGATGGAAGTGTGGGCGCTTGAAGCATACGGCGCCGCCTATACCCTGCAGGAAATGCTGACCGTTAAGTCTGATGACGTAAACGGCCGTACCAAGATGTATAAGAACATCGTGGATGGCAACCATCAGATGGAACCGGGCATGCCGGAATCCTTCAACGTACTGTTGAAAGAGATTCGCTCGCTGGGCATCAACATCGAACTGGAAGACGAGTAATTCTCGCTCAAACAGGTCACTGGCGTCGGGGTAACACCCGGCGCCGGAATGTGCTAACTCCGACGGGAGCCAATCCGTGAAAGACTTATTAAAGTTTCTGAAAGCGCAAACTAAAACCGAAGAGTTTGATGCGATCAAAATTGCTCTGGCGTCGCCAGACATGATCCGTTCCTGGTCTTTCGGTGAAGTTAAGAAGCCGGAAACCATTAACTACCGTACCTTTAAGCCGGAGCGCGACGGTCTGTTCTGCGCGCGTATCTTTGGGCCGGTAAAAGACTACGAGTGCCTGTGCGGTAAGTACAAGCGCCTGAAACACCGCGGTGTGATTTGTGAGAAGTGCGGCGTTGAAGTGACCCAGACTAAAGTGCGTCGTGAGCGCATGGGCCACATTGAACTGGCTTCCCCGACCGCGCACATCTGGTTCCTGAAATCTCTGCCGTCCCGTATCGGTCTGCTGCTGGATATGCCGCTGCGCGATATCGAACGTGTTCTGTATTTCGAATCTTATGTTGTTATCGAGGGCGGTATGACCAACCTCGAGCGCAGCCAGATCCTGACTGAAGAGCAGTACCTGGACGCGCTGGAAGAGTTCGGTGATGAATTCGACGCGAAAATGGGCGCCGAAGCTATTCAGGCCCTGCTGAAGAGCATGGATCTGGAAGCGGAGTGCGAGCAGTTGCGCGAAGAGCTGAACGAAACCAACTCCGAAACCAAGCGTAAGAAGCTGACCAAGCGTATCAAGCTGCTGGAAGCGTTCGTACAGTCTGGCAACAAGCCAGAGTGGATGATCCTGACCGTGCTGCCGGTACTGCCGCCGGATCTGCGTCCGCTGGTTCCGCTGGATGGCGGTCGTTTCGCTACCTCGGATCTGAACGATCTGTATCGTCGCGTGATCAACCGTAACAACCGTCTGAAACGTCTGCTGGATCTGGCGGCGCCGGACATCATCGTACGCAACGAAAAACGTATGCTGCAGGAAGCGGTAGACGCCCTGCTGGATAACGGCCGTCGCGGTCGTGCGATCACCGGTTCTAACAAGCGTCCGCTGAAATCTTTGGCCGATATGATCAAAGGTAAGCAGGGTCGTTTCCGTCAGAACCTGCTCGGTAAACGCGTGGACTACTCCGGTCGTTCCGTAATTACCGTAGGCCCGTACCTGCGTTTGCACCAGTGCGGCCTGCCGAAGAAAATGGCGCTGGAACTGTTTAAACCGTTCATCTACGGCAAGCTGGAACTGCGTGGCCTCGCGACCACCATCAAAGCCGCCAAGAAAATGGTTGAGCGTGAAGAAGCGGTCGTTTGGGATATCCTGGACGAAGTTATCCGTGAGCACCCGGTACTGCTGAACCGTGCGCCGACCCTGCACCGTCTGGGTATTCAGGCGTTCGAACCGGTACTGATCGAAGGTAAAGCTATTCAGCTGCACCCGCTGGTATGTGCGGCATACAACGCCGACTTCGATGGTGACCAGATGGCTGTTCACGTACCGCTGACGCTGGAAGCCCAGCTCGAAGCGCGTGCGCTGATGATGTCTACCAACAACATCCTGTCTCCGGCGAACGGCGAGCCAATCATCGTTCCGTCTCAGGACGTTGTACTGGGTCTGTACTACATGACCCGCGACAAGATTAACGCCAAAGGCGAAGGCATGGTGCTGACTGGCCCGAAAGAAGCGGAACGTCTGTACCGCTCTGGCCAGGCTGAACTGCATGCTCGCGTAAAAGTTCGTATCACTGAATACGAAAAAGACGCGAACGGCGAGTTCGTTTCCAAAACCAGCCTGATCGACACCACGGTTGGCCGTGCCATCCTGTGGATGATCGTACCGAAAGGTCTGCCGTTCTCTATCGTGAACCAGCCGCTCGGTAAGAAAGCGATCTCCAAAATGCTGAACACCTGTTACCGCATTCTGGGTCTGAAACCGACCGTTATCTTCGCTGACCAGACCATGTATACCGGTTTTGCGTATGCAGCGCGTTCTGGTGCGTCCGTTGGTATCGACGATATGGTTATCCCGGCGAAAAAAGCCGAAATCATCGCCGAAGCCGAAGCGGAAGTGGCTGAAATCCAGGAGCAGTTCCAGTCTGGTCTGGTTACCGCTGGTGAACGTTATAACAAAGTCATCGATATCTGGGCCGCGGCGAACGATCGCGTATCCAAAGCGATGATGGACAACCTGCAGACCGAAACCGTTATCAACCGTAACGGCGAAGAAGAGCAGCAGGTTTCCTTTAACAGCATCTACATGATGGCCGACTCCGGTGCGCGTGGTTCTGCGGCACAGATTCGTCAGCTGGCAGGTATGCGTGGTCTGATGGCGAAGCCGGATGGCTCCATCATCGAAACCCCGATCACCGCGAACTTCCGTGAAGGTCTGAACGTACTCCAGTACTTCATCTCAACCCACGGTGCTCGTAAAGGTCTGGCGGATACCGCACTGAAAACGGCGAACTCCGGTTACCTGACCCGTCGTCTGGTTGACGTGGCGCAGGATCTGGTTGTCACCGAAGATGATTGTGGCACGCTGGAAGGCATCACCATGACGCCGGTTATCGAGGGTGGCGATGTTAAAGAGCCGCTGCGCGATCGCGTTCTGGGCCGTGTAACGGCGGAAGATGTGCTGAAGCCTGGCACCGCGGACATCCTGGTGGCGCGCAACACGCTCCTCAACGAGCAGTGGTGTGACATCCTGGAAGCCAACTCGGTTGACAGCGTTAAAGTTCGCTCCGTAGTAACCTGTGACACTGACTTCGGCGTTTGTGCGCACTGCTATGGCCGAGATCTCGCACGTGGTCACATCATCAACAAAGGTGAGGCCATCGGCGTTATCGCAGCACAGTCCATCGGTGAGCCGGGTACTCAGCTGACGATGCGTACGTTCCACATCGGTGGTGCGGCATCTCGTGCGGCTGCTGAATCCAGCATCCAGGTGAAAAACAAAGGTAGCATCCGTCTGAGCAACGCCAAGTCGGTTGTGAACTCCAGCGGTAAGCTGGTTGTTACTTCGCGTAACACTGAGCTGAAACTGATCGACGAATTCGGCCGAACCAAAGAAAGCTATAAAGTGCCTTACGGTGCTGTTATGGCGAAAGGTGACGGCGAACAGGTCGCAGGCGGCGAAACCGTCGCGAACTGGGATCCGCATACCATGCCGGTTATCACCGAAGTGGCGGGTTACATTCGTTTCACCGACATGATCGACGGCCAGACCATTACTCGTCAGACTGACGAGCTGACCGGTCTGTCTTCGCTGGTGGTTCTGGATTCTTCAGAACGTACCGCGGGCGGTAAAGATCTGCGTCCGGCGCTGAAAATCGTTGATGCTAACGGCAACGACGTTCTGATCCCGGGCACCGACATGCCGGCTCAGTACTTCCTGCCGGGTAAAGCGATTGTTCAGCTGGAAGATGGCGTTCAGATCAGCTCTGGTGACACCCTGGCGCGTATTCCGCAGGAATCTGGCGGTACCAAGGATATCACCGGTGGTCTGCCGCGCGTTGCAGACCTGTTCGAAGCACGTCGTCCGAAAGAGCCGGCAATCCTTGCTGAAGTGGCGGGTATCGTCTCCTTCGGTAAAGAGACCAAAGGCAAGCGTCGTCTGGTAATCACCCCGGTTGATGGCGGTGATGCATACGAAGAGATGATCCCGAAATGGCGTCAGCTTAACGTGTTCGAAGGCGAACGTGTGGAGCGTGGTGACGTTATCTCCGATGGCCCGGAAGCGCCGCATGACATTCTGCGTCTGCGTGGCGTTCAGGCAGTGACCCGTTACATCGTTAACGAAGTGCAGGACGTTTACCGTCTGCAGGGCGTTAAGATTAACGATAAGCACATCGAAGTTATCGTTCGTCAGATGCTGCGTAAAGCCACCATCATGAACGCGGGCAGCTCCGAGTTCCTCGAAGGTGAGCAGGTTGAATACTCTCGCGTCAAGATTGCTAACCGCGATCTGGAAGCGAACGGCAAAGTCAGCGCGACTTACATGCGCGACCTGCTGGGTATCACCAAAGCGTCTCTGGCGACCGAGTCCTTCATCTCCGCGGCATCGTTCCAGGAGACCACTCGCGTGCTTACCGAAGCAGCCGTTGCGGGTAAACGCGACGAACTGCGCGGTCTGAAAGAGAACGTTATCGTCGGTCGACTGATCCCGGCCGGTACCGGTTACGCGTACCACCAGGATCGTATGCGCCGTCGCGCTGCGGGTGAACTCCCGGCAGCCCCGCAGGTGACTGCGGAAGATGCGTCTGCAAGCCTGGCAGAACTGCTGAACGCAGGTCTGGGTGGCAACGACAACGAGTAATCGTTCTTCGCCTGATTAAAAACCCGCTTCGGCGGGTTTTTTTATGTCTGAAAGAGACCAAAACGACCTCGATCGCGTTTCAGGACGCCCATTCTCCGCCCCGATGTTACAAATCCGCCACTGTAAACGGAGGGCATTCCCATGTATCGACTCATCACCTTTATCACTTTTGCATTGTTAAGCGCTGCCGCATCGGCGGGGATCGGTTTTCATCAGTTCACACTCAATGAACCAGCCACTCGTTCGCTGGACGTTGCGGTCTGGTATCCGACGTTTGATAACCGCGCTCTGGAGACGGTGGGCGAGAACGTTGTCTTTTCGGGGGTTAAGGTCCAGCGTGATGCGGCACCCGCGCCGGGCGCGCACCCGCTGCTATTGCTCTCGCATGGCTTTGGCGGCAACTGGCGCAACCTGGACTGGCTCGCGCAACATATGGCGGAGCAGGGGTATATTGTTGCGGCAATGGATCACCCGGGCACCACGACCCGTAATAAACAGCCCGCGCAGGCGCAGGCGCTTGGGGAGCGTCCGCACGACGTGACGCGCGTGCTGGAGGCGCTTATCGGCAACCCGAAAACAGCCGGAAAAATAGATGAACAGCGCATCGCCGCCGCAGGGCATTCCTTAGGCGGGTGGACGGTCATGGCGCTGGCAGGTGCGCGATTTTCTGCGCCGCGTTTTGTGGCCGACTGTGAAAATCACCCGCAGCTTGGCGGCTGTAAGGTGGCACGTACGCTTGGCATCGGCTTACCCGGAACGGAAAACCAGCTGGTAAAAAGCGTGCGTGATACACGAATAAAAGCCGTGGTGTCGCTGGATTTGGGCCTGGCGCGCGGCTTTACGGCGGAAAGCCTGTCGCAGGTTGCCATCCCGGTGCTGGTGATGAGTGCGGGCGTTGACAGTGATGACGTACCCGCTGCGCTGGAGTCGGGCTATCTGGCCCACGGGCTGCCTGCCTCGCTCACTCGTACGGTGAGCGTACCGGGTGCAACCCATTTCAGTTTTATGCAGCGGTGCAAACCAGGCGCGGCAGCCATTATCGAAGCGGAAGAGCCGGGCGAAGGGATCGTGTGCCGCGATGGTGCAGGCTTCAGTCGGGCGGCGATCCACCAGCAACTGGCGGCACAGATAAGCGAGTTTCTGAGTCAGGCGCTGCATTATTCGCCGCCGCGCGGCGATACGCCACAGGGCTCATCCCCACAAGTCGCGCAAACTCACGATTGAAATTTGATTTGGTATTAAAGCCTGACTCAAGCATCACGGTGGTAACGGGCAGGTCAGTCTCGCGTAACAGCTGTTGCGCGTGAGCAATGCGAAAGCTGTTAATCCACTGTGAGACATTACAGCCGCGCGTTGCGTTGACCGCCCGGGAAATATGGCGCGCGGGCGTGCCGGTTTTTCTCGCCAGCAGATCCAGCGTGAGGTCAGGGTTGAGGTGCAGCGCCTGTATTCGTAAGGTTTTTTCCAGTTGCACGCAGCGTTCTGTCTCTTCTTCAGCTTCACTTTCGTGATGGTTCACGGGCGGCACCGGCACGGCGACAGGCACAGGCACCGCCGGTTTTTTAGCGGGCAGCAGAATAGCGAGCCCCAGGAACGGTAATAATATCGCCTGCGAGGCGGCCACCAGCAGCGGTGCCTGGCGCCCGTGAAAAAAGCCAAAATCAACGGCGATGGCGATATCGGTCATCCCGCAAAAACAGAGAAACGCACCGGCGATAAACGCGAGTTTCACCGCTGTCGGCGCATCGCTCAGACGACTCAGTAAAAAGGCATCCGAACCCTGACGGGCGGTACGCAGCAGGGCAGCGCCATAGCCGAGGTAGAGCGCTACCAGCGTCACATCTGTGGCGACGGGCAACGTAAGATTAATCATCAGCGCGGCAAGCGGCGGCGCAAGCATAAACGCGTTGCGACGAGATGGCTGAGATGACGTCAATTCGCTAAAGCAACGCCAGGCCAGCGGCGGCAGCGCGATGGCCATCAGGGATTGCAACTGACGCAGCAAAGGCAGATCGAACGACCAGCGCAACGCGGAAAGAAATACCAGCAGCGCGCAGCCTGCGAGAAAACCAATCACCCGACGATAGCGGCTGGCGTCAACCAGAGAAACTTTCGCCAGTAGCATCACCAGCACAGCAAGCGTAAAAAACGGAACGGGAACGGAAGGCATGCGTAACCTGCATCATCGGTAAGGCGCATTAAGGGCGCTTAAGAATACCGTTGTGCCATAAAGTGAGCGCAAAAGACACCGCCTGCTTTAGCGGCTTGCAAACCGGGCTGGGCTGTAGAGATAAAAATGCCCGGCGAAACCGGGCAAGGGCGATGGGGTGACTGCACGTTATTTTATCAGCGGCAGGCGGCGATAAAGTTCAATCAGATCGCCTGCCAGATCCTGAATCACCATCGCGTTCATCAGATGATCCTGGGAATGAACGGTAATCAGGTTTACCGGCAGCTTACCGCTGCCTTCGTCAAGCCCGATAAGCTGCGTCTGGATTTTATGCGCATGCTTAACAAACTCATGGGATTCTTCCATCGCTTTTTCGGCGGCCTCGAAGTCGCCTTTGCGGGCCAGTTGAAGAGCCGTCAGCGCCTGGCTGCGCGCGCTACCGGCATTCACCAGCAGCTCCATGATAATTGACTCTAAATCTTCCATTTATTGCTCCAGCATTTTCAGGGCTTTATCCAGCACCACATCGCCTTTCATCATGCCGTAATCCATCATGTCGATAACGGCGACTTTTTTACCCAGCGGATCGGCGATTTCCTGGAACTTCGGCTGCTCGTATTTGACCTGCGGGCCAAGCAGAACGATGTCGGCGGTGCCGATAATATCTTTAAACTCCGCGACCGGAACGGCCTTGATCTCCACCTCGACGCCTTTTTTCTGGGCGGCGTCTTTCATCCGTTGAACCAGCATGCTGGTGGACATACCTGCGGCACAGCATAAAACGATATTTTTCATAATCCGCTCTCTGTGACTGTTGTTTAGTTGATATTTATCCCCCGCCTCCTGTCCCAACAACCGCTTTGATGTGATTGTGTGTTACCCATCACAAAGAAAGGCGCAAAAACGGAAACCGGTTACCAAAGCCGTTTCCTTTTGCCATTTGGTACAGGGAAAGAGGCGGGGCGGCAGAGAGAGAGCATCAGGAGCCGCCCCGGCCGGTCATCCCCGGCCGGCGGACGCAGAGTAAAACGGCGGCAGTTTTCACTCAAACGGCAAACGCGCACTTTGCGTGACATGCCGAAAGATATCGCGCAGTTTGCGTTTGGTTTCAGGGATTTTGCGCATGTCTTCCCAGAAAACCGTCCCAGTCTTTCCAGACGGGCTGCAGACCGCGCTGCGTCAAACTCGTCGCCACCTCTTCCGGGCGTCGCCCGTCATGTGGCGTGAACTGTTCAAGCTCGGCGTGGCCGTCAGCATAGCCGCCAGGCTGCGTGCGCGAGAACGCGCTCACGGTGTTTATGGCAATCGGGATGACGTTATCGCGAAAATGTGGCGATTCACGGGTGGAAAGCGACAGTTCCGCCTCCGGCGCCAGCAGCCGAAACGCGCAAATAAGCTGCACCAGCTGCCGTTCGTTCATAAGCGACGCAGGCTGAATGCCGCCCGCGCAGGGCCGCAGGCGCGGAAACGATACCGAGTAGCGGCTCTGCCAGTAGCGCTGTTGCAGCCAGAGTAGGTGTTCCGCCACCATATAGTTATCGGTGCGCCAGCAGTCGGAGAGCCCCGTCAGCGCGCCAAGACCAATGCGATCGATACCGGCGCGCCCGAGCCGGTCCGGCGTCTCCAGTCGCCAGAAGAAATCCTGTTTATTGCCACGCAGATGATGCCTTGCATAGACCGCCTCGTGGTATGTCTCCTGGTAGACCAGCACGCCGTCAAGCCCGAGTGATTTCAGCTCGACATACTCCGCCTCTGACAGCGGCTGCACTTCCATTTGCAGCGAGGCAAACTGGCGGCGAATGGCCGGAAAGTGGCGGCGAAAATAGTCCATTCCCACTTTCGTTTGGTGTTCTCCTGTGACCAGCAACAGATGTTCAAATCCCATCGCTTTAATAGCCGCGCACTCGCGCGCGATCTCTTCTTCATCGAGCGTCTTGCGCTTAATGCGGTTGCTCATAGAAAAGCCGCAATAAGTGCACTCATTGGCGCAGAGATTAGAGAGATAGAGCGGGAGATAAAAGCTCACGGTGTTGCCAAAGCGCTGGCGGGTGAGCTGTTGCGCGCGCTGTGCCAGCGGTTCGAGATATTCCAGCGCGGCAGGGGAGAGCAACGCCATCATATCGTCCCTGTCGGGGCGCGTGGCAGCGAGGGCGCGCTCCACATCGCGCCCGGTTTTGCTGTGAATGCGCAGCCGGATGTCATCCCAGTGGAGCGTGCGCCAGCGTTCGGTAAATGTCTTCATGCCTGCGCCTCCAGAAAGCCGGTCAACGGGCTGGTGGCCTGCGCCTGCGTGGTGCGCGCGCCGAGCCCGGCTTCATATCCTGTACGTCCCGCCCCGACCGCCTGACGGAACGCCCGCGCCATGGCTACCGGATCGCGCGCCACCGCGATCGCCGTGTTAACCAGCACCGCGTCGGCGCCCATCTCCAGCGCCTCGGCGGCGTGGCTTGGCGCGCCGATGCCCGCATCCACCACGACCGGCACCGTCGCCTGCGCGATGATGATTTCGAGCAGCGCTCGCGTCTGGAGACCCTGATTGGAGCCGATTGGCGCGCCCAGCGGCATTACCGCCGCGCAGCCCGCCTCCTCAAGCCGCTTGCAGAGCACCGGATCGGCGCCGCAGTAGGGCAGTACGACAAATCCCTGCGCCACCAGCTTCTCCGCCGCCCGCAGCGTCTCTATCGGGTCCGGCAGTAGCCAGCGGGCGTCAGGATGGATCTCCAGTTTGACCCAGCGTGTGCCCAGCGCTTCGCGGGCGAGCTGCGCGGCGAAAATCGCTTCTTCGGCGGTTTTGGCGCCGGAGGTATTGGGCAGCAGCGTCACGCCCGCTGCCTGTAACGGCGCCAGCAGGGCATCATCACGACGCGTCAGATCCACGCGCTTCATGGCGAGCGTCGCCAGTTCGCTGCCGCTTTCGCGCAGCGCCGCCAGCATGAGCGCGGGCGAGGCGAATTTACCGGTGCCGGTAAACAGGCGCGATTGAAAGGTTTTATCCGCAATACGTAACATCTCAGCCTCCTGCGATAACCTGAAACAATGTCAGGCTGTCGCCTTCCTGCAATGCATAATCGGGCCACTGACTGCGCGGCAGAATGGTCTGGTTGATGGCGAGCGCCGTACCGGGCCTGTCGAGTTTTAGCTGTTCCAGCAGTTGCGCCGCGCTAAGCCCCTCGACGCACTGCATCGCCTCATCGTTCAGTTCAATGCGCATGCTTGCCTCCGCACACCGGACAGTCTGCGGCGCGCTGTAGCGTCAGGGTGCGCCAGTGGCTGGCGCGCGCGTCGAAGAGGCGCAACTCGCCGCGGTCTGGCGTCACGTCGCACAGCAGCTTGATGGCTTCCAGCGCCTGCAGCGTGCCCATCAGCCCGACCACCGGCCCGAGCACGCCCGCGGTGCGGCAGTTACGCTCCGGTTCGCTGTCATCAGGCCACAGGCATCGGTAGCAACCGTATTCGAAAGGCGGCGCGAATGTGGCGATTTGCCCGCCCATACCGACCGCACTGGCGGTGATAAGCGGCGTACCGTGCGCCACACAGGCCGCGTTAATGGCCTGCCGCGTCGACATGTTGTCGCTGCAGTCGAGCACCAGATCGGCGTCGGAAACCGCCGCATGCAGCGCGTCGCCCTCAAGTCGCTGGTTCAGCGCCACGGTCTCGATTGCCGGGTTAAGCGCCTTCAGGCGTCGTAGCGCGGCAAGTGATTTCGGCTGTTCGATATCCCCGACGCCAAACAGGATCTGGCGCTGAAGATTGCTAAGGTGCACCGCGTCGTCATCCGCGAGCCACAGCGTGCCGACGCCTGCGGCTGCGAGATAAAGCGCGGCGGGAGAGCCCAGCCCGCCGAGGCCGACGATCAGCACGCGGCTTTCCAGCAGCTTTTGCTGGCCGTCAATCGCGATATCTTCGAGCAGCAGCTGGCGGCTGTAGCGCATAAAATCCGCGTCATTCATCGCCCACCCCCGCGAGTTCGAGCAACTGTTGCGTCGCGGCGCGCCAGTCCGCCGCCTGCGTAATGGCGCTTACCACCGCGATGCTGCCGACGCCGGTTTCCAGTACCCCAAGGGCGCGCGCAAGACTGATGCCGCCGATGGCCACGGTCGGGTAGTCGCCGAGCCGTTTCACATGCGCGGCCAGCTGCGCCAGCCCCTGCGGGGCAGAAGGCATCTGTTTGGTCTGCGTGGGAAAAACGTGGCCGAGCGCGATATAAGACGGGCGCGCCGCCAGCGCCACGTCGATTTCCATATCGTCGTGAGTAGAAACGCCAAGCCGCAGTCCGGCGGCGCGGATGGCGTTGAGATCGGCGGTTTCCAGATCTTCCTGGCCAAGATGGACGCCATAGGCCTGATGTTTTATCGCCAGCCGCCAGTAGTCATTAATAAACAGCCGGGCGTGATAGCGTTCCCCCAGCGCAATGGCGGCGCGGACATCCGCTTCGACGTCGGCATCGGTTTTATCCTTGATACGCAGCTGTAGCGTGCGCACGCCCGCCTCCAGCAGACGCGCTATCCACTCAACGCTGTCTACCACCGGGTAAAGCCCCAGGCGGCGCGGTACGGGGGCGAAAAGCGGCGCCATCATTCCACCTCCTCCTGACGCAGATAGATGTCGCCGCCGCGGGCGCGAAAGCTGCTGGACATATCCGCCATACCGGCGTCGATGGCCTGTTTCGCGGCGTAATCGCGCACCTCCTGGGTGATTTTCATCGAACAGAATTTCGGACCGCACATGGAGCAGAAGTGCGCCACTTTGCCGGATTCCTGCGGCAGTGTTTCGTCGTGGTAGGCGCGGGCGGTGAACGGATCGAGCGCCAGATTGAACTGATCTTCCCAGCGGAATTCGAAGCGCGCTTTCGACATCGCGTTATCACGGATCTGCGCGCCCGGATGCCCTTTGGCAAGATCGGCGGCGTGGGCGGCGATTTTGTAGGTGATAAGCCCCTGCTTCACATCCTCTTTATTGGGCAGACCAAGATGCTCTTTGGGCGTCACATAACAGAGCATGGCGCAGCCGAACCAGCCAATCATCGCCGCGCCAATGCCAGACGTGAAGTGATCGTAGCCCGGCGCGATGTCGGTGGTGAGCGGCCCGAGCGTGTAAAAGGGCGCTTCATGGCAGTGCTCCAGCTCTTCGGTCATGTTGCGGCGGATCATCTGCATCGGTACGTGGCCTGGGCCTTCAATCATCACCTGCACATCATATTCCCAGGCGATTTTCGTCAGCTCGCCAAGCGTGCGCAGTTCCGCGAACTGCGCCTCGTCGTTGGCGTCCTGGATGGAGCCTGGGCGCAAACCGTCGCCGAGCGAGAGCGAGACATCATATGCGGCGCAGATTTCGCAGATTTCACGGAAATGTTCATAGAGGAAGTTCTCTTTATGATGCGAAAGGCACCATTTAGCCATGATAGAGCCGCCGCGCGAGACGATGCCCGTCAGGCGTTTTGCGGTCATCGGCACGTAGCGCAGCAGCACGCCTGCGTGGATGGTGAAGTAATCCACGCCCTGTTCGGCCTGCTCCAGCAGCGTGTCGCGAAACATCTCCCAGCTGAGATCTTCGGCGATCCCATTGGCCTTCTCCAGCGCCTGGTAGATCGGCACCGTGCCGATCGGCACCGGGCTGTTGCGCAGGATCCATTCGCGGGTTTCGTGAATATAGCGTCCGGTAGAGAGATCCATGACCGTATCGGCGCCCCAGCGGGTGGCCCAGACCAGCTTTTCCACTTCTTCTTCAATCGATGACGTCACCGCCGAGTTGCCGATATTGGCGTTCACCTTCACCAGAAAGTTGCGCCCAATGATCATCGGCTCCGATTCGGGGTGGTTGATATTGGCGGGGATAATGGCGCGCCCGGCGGCCACTTCATCACGCACAAATTCCGGCGTGATGTTGTCTGGCAGACGCGCGCCGAAGCCTTCGCCCGGATGCTGCTGACGTAGCACCGCGCCGCGAATGCGCTCGCGCCCCATGTTTTCGCGAATGGCGATGAACTCCATTTCCGGCGTCACGATGCCCTGACGGGCGTAGTGCAGCTGCGTCACGCGCTTCCCGGCCTGCGCGCGCTTCGGTGTCAGCAGGCCGCGAAAGCGCAGGTCGTCGAGCCCGTCGTCGGCGAGACGCTCGCGGGTGTAGGCGGAGCTGCGCGCGTTCAGGGTTTCCGTGTCGTTACGTGCGTCTATCCAGCGGCTGCGCAGCTTTTCCAGCCCTTCGCGCACGTCGATGCGCACGGCCGGATCGCCATACGGGCCGGAGGTGTCATAAACCGGCACCGGCTCGTTGGGTTCAACGCGCGGGTTTTCTTTCGTACCGCCCGCAAGCGTCGGGCTCAGGCGGATTTCGCGCATCGGCACGCGAATATCGTCGCGTGAGCCAGTGAGGTAGATACGGTGGGAATTGGGAAAGGCGGTGCCTTCCAGCGTGTCGATAAAGTGTTGTGCGGCGGCGCGCTGTTCGCGGCGGCCAGGTTTGTTTGATACAGACATAGCGCATTCCAGTTAACGGTCAGGAAGTGGCTTGTCAGAACAACGGAGGAGTAATGGCGATGCGCCCGCGCCGCGTTTACCGATCTTCAGGAGCGGCAGACGGCTCCCTGAGCGGGGCATAATGGAATTACTCTTGTTCCCTTCGCAGGTATTAACCTGATCAGGTTCCGCGGATCCCGAATTAACGGTCTCAGCCCGTGCTTGCGCACTGGGCACTCCGACAAGATAAACCCCGCAACAGGTGCGGGGACGTGATTAAACTACTCGCGAATCATTGCAAACTCAAGCCGGACGGGCAAAACCGGCTTCATCATTGGCGCTTTCGCTCAGGTTGTTGTCAAAGGCCAGCAGGATGAGCTGGTCTTCCAGCGCGAAGCGGGCGGCGAGCGCCTCGCCGATGCCGGAAAGCGCCTCCTGGAACTCCAGGCAATTATCGTGATCGATAGCGCTTTCCAGATGGGTGTCGTAGAAATCCATGAGGTGCTGGGTGTTGGCCTCCAGCTGCGGGTAGATCTGCGTGGCGGCGACCAGCGGGCTGGTGCCTTCCATTTCGCTGATGACACGTTCGTAGATATTGAAGTGACCGGCGGAGAGATAATCCACCAGACAGTGACAAAAATCGTCCAGCGCCTTTTCATCCAGCGCGGTGAGCGGCTCCTTGCCGGGCTTGATGCCGACCATTTTGTAATAGGTGACTAACAGATGGTTGCGGGCGCCAAGCCAACGATCAACTAACTCATTACTCCCACCAACGCGTTCCGTCAGACTTTTTAGCTGGTTTAGCATGATCGACTCCATGAGATATAAGATGTAAAAACGCAAATGACCCAAAATATGTAAAAACAATGTTAATAACGTGCCAGTGAAGCAGAGGTAGCGCAATCAATTATGGAACGTACATTAGAAAATTTAGACCATGGCTGGTGGATAGTCAGCCATGAACAGAAATTATGGCTGCCAAAAGCAGAATTACCTTACGGTCGGGCCACGGATTTTGGTCTTACGGGCGAAAAGGCGCTGCAAATCGGCACCTGGGAAGACGCGCCGGTATGGCTGGTGCTTCAGAAGCGCGATGACGAGATGGCCTCGGTGCGCCAGCTTATCGATCAGGACGCCGGGCTGTTTCAACTGGCGGGGCGCGGTGTGCAACTCGCCGAGTTTTACCGCTCGCATAAATATTGCGGCTACTGCGGTCATGAGATGCACCCGAGTAAAACCGAATGGGCGATGCTTTGCGGACACTGCCGCGAGCGCTACTACCCCCAGATCGCGCCGTGCATCATTGTGGCGATTCGGCGTGAAGATAAGATTCTGCTGGCGCAGCACACCCGTCACCGCAATGGCGTCTATACCGTGCTGGCCGGGTTTGTCGAAGTGGGCGAAACGCTTGAGCAGGCGGTGGCGCGCGAGGTGATGGAAGAGAGCAGTATCCGTGTAAAAAACCTGCGCTACGTGACGTCCCAGCCCTGGCCGTTCCCGCAATCGCTGATGACCGCCTTTACTGCGGACTACGACAGCGGCGAAATCAAAATCGATCCTAAAGAACTCATCGACGCAGGCTGGTATCGCTACGACCAGTTGCCGTTGTTGCCAGCGCCGGGCACCGTCGCGCGCCGCCTGATAGAAGATACCGTGGCGCGCTGCCGGGCAGACTACGAATGACGTGGTACAATGGCGCCCTGTCGCTTGAGGAATAAGAAAAATGACCGAACTGAAAAACGATCGTTACCTGCGCGCCCTGCAACGCCAGCCTGTCGACGTCACCCCGGTGTGGATGATGCGTCAGGCGGGACGTTATCTGCCGGAATATAAGGCCACCCGCGCGCAGGCGGGCGATTTTATGTCGCTTTGCAAAAACGCCGAGCTGGCGTGCGAAGTGACGCTACAGCCGCTGCGCCGCTATCCGCTTGATGCGGCGATCCTCTTTTCGGACATTCTGACGATCCCGGATGCGATGGGGCTGGGGCTCTATTTTGAAGCGGGCGAAGGCCCACGCTTTGCCTCGCCGATCACAGGCAAAGCGGATGTCGAGAAGCTGCCGGTGCCGGACCCGGAACAGGAGCTCGGCTATGTGATGAATGCGGTACGCACCATTCGCCGCGAACTGAAAGGCGAAGTGCCGCTGATTGGCTTCTCCGGCAGCCCCTGGACGCTCGCTACCTACATGGTGGAAGGCGGTAGCAGCAAAGCGTTTACCGTTATCAAGAAGATGATGTACGCCGAGCCGCAAACCCTGCATTTGCTGCTCGATAAGCTCGCGAAAAGCGTCACGCTCTACCTGAACGCCCAAATCCGCGCGGGCGCGCAGTCGGTGATGATTTTCGATACCTGGGGCGGTGTACTGACCGGGCGCGACTATCAGCAGTTCTCACTTTATTACATGCATAAAATCGTCGACGGGCTGCTGCGGGAAAACGAAGGCCGCCGCGTGCCGGTGACGCTGTTTACCAAAGGCGGCGGTCAGTGGCTGGAGGCGATTGCAGACACCGGCTGCGACGCGCTGGGGCTGGACTGGACGACCGATATCGCTGATGCGCGCCGTCGCGTCGGGCATAAGGTCGCGCTGCAGGGCAACATGGATCCTTCCATGCTTTACGCGGCGCCCGCCCGCATCGAAGAGGAAGTGGCGTCTATACTTGCTGGTTTCGGCAAGGGTGAAGGTCATGTGTTCAACCTGGGACATGGCATTCATCAGGATGTGCCTCCGGAACATGCGGGGGCCTTCGTCGAAGCGGTTCACCGCTTATCGGCGCCTTATCACCTGTAAGGAGAAACTATGGATCTCGCGACGCTTCGCGCACAACAAATCGAACTGGCATCCAATGTGGTCCGTGAGGACCGGTTAAATGTCGATCCGCCGACGTTTATCGGCGGGGCGGATGTCGGGTTTGAGCAGGGCGGCGAAGTGACGCGGGCGGCGATGGTGCTGCTGAAATACCCCTCGCTGGAGCTGGTGGAGTATCAGGTGGCGCGTATCCCAACCACGATGCCTTATATTCCCGGCTTTCTGTCGTTTCGCGAATACCCGGCGCTGCTTGCCGCCTGGGAGATGCTCTCCAGAAAGCCGGATTTATTGTTTGTCGATGGCCACGGGATTTCGCATCCGCGCCGTCTCGGCGTCGCCAGCCACTTCGGCATGCTGGTGGATGTGCCGACGATAGGCGTTGCGAAAAAGCGGCTCTGCGGCAAATTTGAACCGCTCTCCGACGAGCCGGGCGCGGTCGCGCCGCTGATGGACAAAGGCGAGCAGCTGGCGTGGGTGTGGCGCAGCAAAGCGCGCTGCAATCCGCTGTTTGTCTCGACGGGGCATCGCGTCAGCATCGATACGGCGCTTGGCTGGGTGCAGCGCTGCACCAAAGGCTACCGGCTGCCGGAGCCGACGCGCTGGGCAGACGCCGTCGCATCGGGCCGCCCCGCCTTTCTACGATGGCAGGAAATTCAGGGGTGATTCAGGTACACTGCCGCTAATTTTCGGTTTGTGAGACGCCACTATGTTACAAAACCCTATTCACCTGCGGCTGGAAAAGCTCGAAGCCTGGCAGCACGAGACCTTTATGGCCTCGCTGTGCGAGCGGATGTACCCGAATTACGCCATGTTCTGCCAGCAGACCGGCTTCGGCGATGCGCAGCTCTACCGCCGTATTCTCGATCTGGTCTGGGAAACGCTGACGGTTAAAGACGCTAAAGTCAATTTCGACAACCAGCTCGAAAAGCTTGAAGAGGCGATTCCGGCGGCAGAGGATTATGACCTGTACGGCGTCTATCCGGCCATTGACGCCTGCGTGGCATTGAGCGAACTGATCCACTCGCGCCTGAGTGGCGAGACGCTGGAGCACGCGATTGAAGTCAGCGAGACATCTGTCACGACCGTGGCCATGCTGGAGATGACGCAGGCGGGCCGCGAAATGACTGATGAAGAGCTGAAAGCGAACCCGGCCGTCGAGCAGGAATGGGACATCCAGTGGGAAATTTTCCGTTTGCTGGCCGCCTGCGAAGAACGCGATATTGAGCTGATAAAAGGCTTACGCGCAGACCTGCGCGAGGATGGAACCAGTAATATCGGTATAAATTTGCAGCAATGAGACAATAAAACGTGATTTACAGCCTGTTTTGTCTCACCTGAAGGCTTCCAATTAGCCCCCCGTCTGGTCTACATTTGGGAGGCGAAAAAAAGTGGCTATCGGTGCGTGTATGCAGGAGAGTGCTTTCAAGGCATTTCCGTCGCACTCGATGCTTAGCAAGCGATAAACACATTGTAAGGATAACTTATGAACAAGACTCAACTGATTGATGTAATTGCAGACAAGGCTGACCTGTCTAAAGCGCAAGCGAAAGCTGCTCTGGAATCCACTCTGGCTGCGATTACTGAGTCTCTGAAAGAAGGCGATGCTGTACAGCTGGTTGGTTTCGGTACCTTCAAAGTGAACCACCGCGCTGAGCGTACTGGCCGCAACCCGCAGACCGGTAAAGAAATCAAAATCGCTGCAGCTAACGTGCCGGCATTCGTTTCTGGCAAAGCACTGAAAGACGCTGTTAAGTAAACCGCGTGGCAGTGAAAGGTTTTAACGAAGGGGCGACATCGCCCCTTTTGTTTAGCTGGCGTTTGCTGGCGCTTGCAGGCGCGCTGTTCCTTTCGGCCTGTCGTTCCACTCCGGAAATTCCCTCCTTTACCGCCAGCGGCTATCTCGCCGATGACGGCGTCGTGCGCCTGTGGCGTAAAGACAATAACGACGGTTCCGTGCACCTGCTGGCGGCGTTCAGCCCCTGGTCGGGCGATAACACCTCGATCAGCGATTATCGCTGGCAAAACGACACGCTCGCTTCGGTGGATTACCGCCTGCAAGGCAAACAGCCGGAACAGGTAAAAGTGCGCTTTGACGATCGCGGCGGCTTAAGCTTTATGCAGCGCGAAGTGAACGGGCAGAAGCAGCAGCTCTCAAGCGATCAGATTGCCTTGTGGCAGTACCGCGCCACCCGAATGCGCAATACCAGCGACGCGCTGCGCGCAGGCCGCGTGGTGCTGCGCCAGGGACGCTGGAACCCTGACGGCACGATGACGACCTGCGAAGGGCAAACCGTGCTCCCTGAACTGGACAGAAGGGCGCAGGCGCGGCTTGCCGAACGTCAGCGTCACGCTACCGCGCGCGTTAGCGCCGCCTGGCTGGAGGCACCGGAAGGCACCCAGTTGTTGCTGGTGGCGAACGAAGACTTTTGCGCATGGCAACCGAAGCCTGACGGCTTCTGAGGCAATAAAAAAGCGACGGGTTGAGCCGTCGCTTTTGCGGGAGCCTGTCAACGGCGTGGCGGGTTATTGCGCCTGTTCACGCGCGATAGCGCGATAGCCGATATCTTTACGACAGAAGCAGTCATCCCAGTGAATATCTTCCGCTAAGCGATACGCCCGCGCCTGCGCATCGGCAACAGTATCGCCGAGTGCCGTCACGCACAGTACACGACCGCCGCTGGTTACAACGCGCTCATCGTCACGCAATGTGGTACCGGCGTGGAAGACTTTGCCGTCGCCACTGGCAATCTCTTCAATCGGCAGGCCGTGGATCACATCGCCGGTGCGATAATCGCCCGGATAGCCGCCGGCGGCCATCACCACACCAAGCGACGGGCGCGAGTCCCACTGCGATTTTACGGTGTCGAGTTTGCCGTCGCAGGCAGCGAGACAGAGCGCCACCAGATCGGACTGCAGGCGCATCATAATCGGCTGGGTTTCCGGGTCGCCGAAGCGGCAGTTAAACTCAATGACTTTCGGGTTGCCCTGTTTGTCGATCATCAGGCCCGCATAAAGAAAACCGGTATAGGTGTTGCCTTCCGCCGCCATGCCGCGCACGGTAGGCCATATGATGCGCTCCATGGTGCGCTGGAAGACTTCATCGGTCACGACCGGCGCCGGAGAGTAAGCGCCCATCCCGCCCGTATTCAGACCGGTATCGCCGTCGCCGACGCGCTTGTGATCCTGGCTGGTGGCCATCGGTTCAACATGCTTGCCATCCACCATCACGATAAAACTGGCTTCTTCGCCATCAAGAAACTCTTCAACCACGATGCGGTGACCGGCATCGCCAAACGCGTTGCCCGCCAGCATATCGTGAACGGCCGCTTCGGCTTCATCCAGCGTCATCGCGACGATAACGCCTTTGCCCGCCGCCAGACCGTCAGCTTTGATAACAATTGGCGCGCCTTTTTCTCGGATATACGCGAGCGCAGGTTCCGTCTCGGTAAAGTTCTGGTATTCCGCCGTCGGAATACGATGGCGCGCCAGGAAATCTTTGGTAAACGCTTTGGAGCCTTCCAACTGTGCGGCGCCTTTGGTCGGCCCGAATATTTTCAGACCGGCGGCGCGGAATGCATCCACCACGCCGATAACCAGCGGCGCTTCCGGCCCGACGATGGTCAGATCGATATTTTCACGCTGCGCAAAACGGAGCAGCGCTGGAATATCCGTCGGGTTGATAGCGACGTTTTGCAGTGCAGGCTCCAGCGCGGTGCCTGCGTTACCTGGCGCGACATAGACGGTTTCAACCAGCGGCGACTGGACGGCTTTCCAGGCCAGCGCATGTTCGCGCCCGCCGTTGCCAATAACTAATACTTTCATCGTTGCTCCGTTATTAATGGCGGAAGTGGCGCATGTCGGTGAAGATCATAGCGATGCCGTGCTCATCGGCGGCGGCGATAACTTCATCGTCACGAATCGAACCCCCCGGCTGGATCACGCAGGTGATACCCACGGCGGCTGCGGCGTCGATACCGTCACGGAAGGGGAAGAACGCGTCGGAGGCCATCGCCGAGCCTTTGACTTCCAGGCCTTCGTCGCCAGCTTTAATGCCTGCGATTTTAGCGGAATAGACGCGGCTCATCTGGCCGGCGCCAATACCGATGGTCATGTTATTGCGGGCGTAAACAATCGCATTCGATTTTACAAACTTCGCCACTTTCCAGCAGAAGAGCGCGTCGCGCAGTTCCTGTTCGGTCGGCTGGCGTTTAGTCACAACGCGCAGATCGCTTTCCGTCACCATGCCAAGATCGCGGTCCTGAACCAGCAGGCCGCCGTTGACGCGTTTGAAATCCAGGCCCGCTGCGCGAGCCTGCCATTCACCGCAAACCAGCACGCGCACGTTTTGCTTCGCTGCGGTTATCTTCAGCGCTTCTTCGCTGGCGGAGGGCGCAATGATGACTTCAACGAACTGGCGAGAGATGATCGTCTGCGCGGTTTCGGCGTCCAGCTCGCGGTTAAACGCGATAATGCCGCCAAAGGCGGAGGTTGGATCCGTTTTATACGCGCGATTGTAAGCTTCAAGAATCGAGTCACTAACGGCAACGCCGCACGGGTTAGCGTGCTTGACAATAACGCAGGCCGGTTCACTGAAGGCTTTTACGCACTCCAGCGCCGCGTCGGTGTCGGCGATGTTGTTATAAGAGAGCGCTTTGCCCTGAACCTGCTGTGCGGTCGCGACGGAGGCTTCCTTAATTTCTTCTTCTATATAGAAGGCAGCGTGCTGATGGCTGTTTTCGCCGTAGCGCATATCCTGCTTTTTAATGAAGTTCAGATTAAGCGTACGCGGGAAGCGGCCGGAAGGCGCTGATGTTTCACCGTGATAAGCCGGAACCAGGCTGCCGAAGTAGTTGGCTATCATGCTGTCATAGGCGGCGGTGTGTTCGAAAGCTTTGATGGCGAGATCGAAGCGGGTATCGAAGGTCAGCGAGCCGTTATTGGCGTCCAGCTCTTCAATGATGGCGCTGTAGTCGCTGCTCTTCACTACGATAGCCACATCTTTATGGTTCTTGGCGGCGGAGCGGACCATGGTCGGGCCGCCGATGTCGATATTCTCAACCGCATCTTCCAGCGTGCAGCCGTCACGCGCGACGGTCTGTGCGAACGGGTAAAGGTTGACTACGACCATATCAATCGGGGAGATAGCGTGCTGCGCCATGATATCGTCATCCTGGCCGCGGCGTCCCAGAATACCGCCATGCACTTTCGGGTGCAGCGTTTTGACGCGACCGTCCATCATCTCCGGAAAACCGGTGTAGTCGGAGACTTCCGTCACCGGCAGGCCAGCCTGCGCCAGGAGGCCTGCCGTACCGCCAGTAGAGAGGAGTTCAACGCCGCGGTCAGAGAGCGCGCGGGCGAAGTCGACGATACCGGCTTTGTCAGAAACGCTGAGCAGAGCGCGGCGTACAGGACGAGGTTGTTGCATGTATAAATCCCCTGGATTTGATCATTACAGAAGAGCGTTAGCTGAATCTCAGCTTTTTTACTGAAATTCAGCTGACGCTCCTTAAAAAAATAGCGCTTCAGTAGCAGGGCTGCATTGTAGCGAAAACGTTTGCGTGGCGCTCGCAAAATTTAGGTAGTGGAGTGCTTTGTGGATAACTCTGTGTGCAAATGCGTATAAACCGGGGTTTTGCTGGGGAATGCAGCAGTCAGTCATTTTTATGTCATTTTCCTGTTGCGGCGAAAAGAGAACTCCCTATAATGCGCCTCCATCGACACGGCGCTGATGAAGAACATCACACAGCGACGGTGAGTCAGAAAGAGAAAAATCCTGAAATTAAGGGTTGACTCTGAAAGAGGAAAGCGTAATATACGCCACCTCGCGACAGCAGGCTGAAAGCCGCGTCGCACCGCTCTTTAACAATTTATCAGACAATCTGTGTGGGCACTCGGGGCGCTGATATCTTAACGTCTTCGGACGATAAACGAATATCAAGTCTCAAGTGAACAACAGTTAATTCATTACGAACTAACAGTTTAATTCTTTGAGCATCAAACTTTAATTGAAGAGTTTGATCATGGCTCAGATTGAACGCTGGCGGCAGGCCTAACACATGCAAGTCGAACGGTAACAGAAAGCAGCTTGCTGCTTTGCTGACGAGTGGCGGACGGGTGAGTAATGTCTGGGAAACTGCCTGATGGAGGGGGATAACTACTGGAAACGGTAGCTAATACCGCATAACGTCGCAAGACCAAAGTGGGGGACCTTCGGGCCTCATGCCATCAGATGTGCCCAGATGGGATTAGCTAGTAGGTGGGGTAACGGCTCACCTAGGCGACGATCCCTAGCTGGTCTGAGAGGATGACCAGCCACACTGGAACTGAGACACGGTCCAGACTCCTACGGGAGGCAGCAGTGGGGAATATTGCACAATGGGCGCAAGCCTGATGCAGCCATGCCGCGTGTATGAAGAAGGCCTTCGGGTTGTAAAGTACTTTCAGCGAGGAGGAAGGGGTTAAGGTTAATAACCTTGGCCATTGACGTTACTCGCAGAAGAAGCACCGGCTAACTCCGTGCCAGCAGCCGCGGTAATACGGAGGGTGCAAGCGTTAATCGGAATTACTGGGCGTAAAGCGCACGCAGGCGGTCTGTCAAGTCGGATGTGAAATCCCCGGGCTCAACCTGGGAACTGCATCCGAAACTGGCAGGCTTGAGTCTCGTAGAGGGGGGTAGAATTCCAGGTGTAGCGGTGAAATGCGTAGAGATCTGGAGGAATACCGGTGGCGAAGGCGGCCCCCTGGACGAAGACTGACGCTCAGGTGCGAAAGCGTGGGGAGCAAACAGGATTAGATACCCTGGTAGTCCACGCCGTAAACGATGTCGACTTGGAGGTTGTGCCCTTGAGGCGTGGCTTCCGGAGCTAACGCGTTAAGTCGACCGCCTGGGGAGTACGGCCGCAAGGTTAAAACTCAAATGAATTGACGGGGGCCCGCACAAGCGGTGGAGCATGTGGTTTAATTCGATGCAACGCGAAGAACCTTACCTGGTCTTGACATCCAGAGAATCCTGCAGAGATGCGGGAGTGCCTTCGGGAGCTCTGAGACAGGTGCTGCATGGCTGTCGTCAGCTCGTGTTGTGAAATGTTGGGTTAAGTCCCGCAACGAGCGCAACCCTTATCCTTTGTTGCCAGCACGTGATGGTGGGAACTCAAAGGAGACTGCCGGTGATAAACCGGAGGAAGGTGGGGATGACGTCAAGTCATCATGGCCCTTACGACCAGGGCTACACACGTGCTACAATGGCGCATACAAAGAGAAGCGACCTCGCGAGAGCAAGCGGACCTCATAAAGTGCGTCGTAGTCCGGATTGGAGTCTGCAACTCGACTCCATGAAGTCGGAATCGCTAGTAATCGTGGATCAGAATGCCACGGTGAATACGTTCCCGGGCCTTGTACACACCGCCCGTCACACCATGGGAGTGGGTTGCAAAAGAAGTAGGTAGCTTAACCTTCGGGAGGGCGCTTACCACTTTGTGATTCATGACTGGGGTGAAGTCGTAACAAGGTAACCGTAGGGGAACCTGCGGTTGGATCACCTCCTTACCTGCAAGATACAACCTCGCGTGCTCACACAGATTGTCTGATAGAAAGTAAAGAAGCAAAACCTCTACAGGCTTGTAGCTCAGGTGGTTAGAGCGCACCCCTGATAAGGGTGAGGTCGGTGGTTCAAGTCCACTCAGGCCTACCAACTCCTCAGGAGTTGAAGAGGTTTAACTACGATGGGGCTATAGCTCAGCTGGGAGAGCGCCTGCTTTGCACGCAGGAGGTCTGCGGTTCGATCCCGCATAGCTCCACCATCACTTCAGAGTGTACTCACTGAGTATACTGCGAAGTATTTGCTCTTTAACAATCCGGAACAAGCTGAAAATTGAAACAGACATGCTGCTGCATTCTTCCGTAAACAGGGAATGCGCGGTGTGTCAGAGTCTCTCAAACTCGCAGCACGAAGACTTCTTCGGGTTGTGAGGTTAAGCGAACAAGCGTACACGGTGGATGCCCTGGCAGTCAGAGGCGATGAAGGACGTGCTAATCTGCGAAAAGCGCCGGTAAGGTGATATGAACCGTTATAACCGGCGATGTCCGAATGGGGAAACCCAGTGCAATTCGTTGCACTATCTCAGCATGAATACATAGTGCTGTGAGGCGAACCGGGGGAACTGAAACATCTAAGTACCCCGAGGAAAAGAAATCAACCGAGATTCCCCCAGTAGCGGCGAGCGAACGGGGAACAGCCCAGAGCCTGAATCAGCTTGTGTGTCAGTGGAACGGTCTGGAAAGGCCGGCGATACAGGGTGACAGCCCCGTACACGAAGGCACACAGGCTGTGAGCTCGATGAGTAGGGCGGGACACGTGATATCCTGTCTGAATATGGGGGGACCATCCTCCAAGGCTAAATACTCCTGACTGACCGATAGTGAACCAGTACCGTGAGGGAAAGGCGAAAAGAACCCCGGCGAGGGGAGTGAAACAGAACCTGAAACCGTGTACGTACAAGCAGTGGGAGCCTTCGTAAGAGGGTGACTGCGTACCTTTTGTATAATGGGTCAGCGACTTATATTCTGTAGCAAGGTTAACCGTATAGGGGAGCCGAAGGGAAACCGAGTCTTAATTGGGCGTTAAGTTGCAGGGTATAGACCCGAAACCCGGTGATCTAGCCATGGGCAGGTTGAAGGTTGGGTAACACTAACTGGAGGACCGAACCGACTAATGTTGAAAAATTAGCGGATGACCTGTGGCTGGGGGTGAAAGGCCAATCAAACCGGGAGATAGCTGGTTCTCCCCGAAAGCTATTTAGGTAGCGCCTCGTGAATTCATCTTCGGGGGTAGAGCACTGTTTCGGCTAGGGGGCCATCCCGGCTTACCAACCCGATGCAAACTGCGAATACCGAAGAATGTTATCACGGGAGACACACGGCGGGTGCTAACGTCCGTCGTGAAGAGGGAAACAACCCAGACCGCCAGCTAAGGTCCCAAAGTCATGGTTAAGTGGGAAACGATGTGGGAAGGCCCAGACAGCCAGGATGTTGGCTTAGAAGCAGCCATCATTTAAAGAAAGCGTAATAGCTCACTGGTCGAGTCGGCCTGCGCGGAAGATGTAACGGGGCTAAACCATGCACCGAAGCTGCGGCAGCGACACTGTGTGTTGTTGGGTAGGGGAGCGTTCTGTAAGCCTGCGAAGGTGTGCTGTGAGGCATGCTGGAGGTATCAGAAGTGCGAATGCTGACATAAGTAACGATAAAGCGGGTGAAAAGCCCGCTCGCCGGAAGACCAAGGGTTCCTGTCCAACGTTAATCGGGGCAGGGTGAGTCGACCCCTAAGGCGAGGCCGAAAGGCGTAGTCGATGGGAAACAGGTTAATATTCCTGTACTTGGTGTTACTGCGAAGGGGGGACGGAGAAGGCTATGTTGGCCGGGCGACGGTTGTCCCGGTTTAAGCGTGTAGGTGTGATGACCAGGCAAATCCGGTTGTCTTTAACACTGAGGCGTGATGACGAGGCACTACGGTGCTGAAGCAATAAATGCCCTGCTTCCAGGAAAAGCCTCTAAGCATCAGGTAACACGAAATCGTACCCCAAACCGACACAGGTGGTCAGGTAGAGAATACCAAGGCGCTTGAGAGAACTCGGGTGAAGGAACTAGGCAAAATGGTGCCGTAACTTCGGGAGAAGGCACGCTGACATGTAGGTGAAGCCCCTGCGGGTGGAGCTGAAGTCAGTCGAAGATACCAGCTGGCTGCAACTGTTTATTAAAAACACAGCACTGTGCAAACACGAAAGTGGACGTATACGGTGTGACGCCTGCCCGGTGCCGGAAGGTTAATTGATGGGGTTATCGCAAGAGAAGCTCCTGATCGAAGCCCCGGTAAACGGCGGCCGTAACTATAACGGTCCTAAGGTAGCGAAATTCCTTGTCGGGTAAGTTCCGACCTGCACGAATGGCGTAATGATGGCCAGGCTGTCTCCACCCGAGACTCAGTGAAATTGAACTCGCTGTGAAGATGCAGTGTACCCGCGGCAAGACGGAAAGACCCCGTGAACCTTTACTACAGCTTGACACTGAACATTGAGCCTTGATGTGTAGGATAGGTGGGAGGCTTTGAAGCGTGGACGCCAGTCTGCGTGGAGCCAACCTTGAAATACCACCCTTTAATGTTTGATGTTCTAACCTGGCGCCATAATCTGGCGTGGGGACAGTGTCTGGTGGGTAGTTTGACTGGGGCGGTCTCCTCCCAAAGTGTAACGGAGGAGCACGAAGGTCAGCTAATCCTGGTCGGACATCAGGAGGTTAGTGCAATGGCATAAGCTGGCTTGACTGCGAGAGTGACGGCTCGAGCAGGTGCGAAAGCAGGTCATAGTGATCCGGTGGTTCTGTATGGAAGGGCCATCGCTCAACGGATAAAAGGTACTCCGGGGATAACAGGCTGATACCGCCCAAGAGTTCATATCGACGGCGGTGTTTGGCACCTCGATGTCGGCTCATCACATCCTGGGGCTGAAGTAGGTCCCAAGGGTATGGCTGTTCGCCATTTAAAGTGGTACGCGAGCTGGGTTTAGAACGTCGTGAGACAGTTCGGTCCCTATCTGCCGTGGGCGCTGGAGAATTGAGGGGGGCTGCTCCCAGTACGAGAGGACCGGAGTGGACGCATCACTGGTGTTCGGGTTGTCATGCCAATGGCACTGCCCGGTAGCTAAATGCGGAAGAGATAAGTGCTGAAAGCATCTAAGCACGAAACTTGCCCCGAGATGAGTTCTCCCTGAGACTTTAAGTCTCCTGAAGGAACGTTGAAGACGACGACGTTGATAGGCCGGGTGTGTAAGCGCAGCGATGCGTTGAGCTAACCGGTACTAATGAACCGTGAGGCTTAACCTTACAACGCCAAAGAAGTCTGGCGTGTTGAGAGATGATATTCAGCTTGTGACGGATAAACGTTCATGGCGGTACGCGGTGGACGGACAGAATTTGCCTGGCGGCTGTAGCGCGGTGGTCCCACCTGACCCCATGCCGAACTCAGAAGTGAAACGCCGTAGCGCCGATGGTAGTGTGGGGCCTCCCCATGCGAGAGTAGGGAACTGCCAGGCATCAAATTTAGTGTGCTGATATGGCTCAGTTGGTAGAGCGCACCCTTGGTAAGGGTGAGGTCCCCAGTTCGACTCTGGGTATCAGCACCAGTTTTTCGGTTAAAGTTCGGCATTTAAAAAGAATTTGCCTGGCGGCTGTAGCGCGGTGGTCCCACCTGACCCCATGCCGAACTCAGAAGTGAAACGCCGTAGCGCCGATGGTAGTGTGGGGCCTCCCCATGCGAGAGTAGGGAACTGCCAGGCATTAAACAAACGGAAAAGCCTCATGCGAAAGCATGGGGCTTTTTTGTTTTTTCCCGCCAGCCCTCCGCACCACTTCCCTCACCGGCGCTTTCTTTCATGCTGCCGCGCCCTGCTTTTCGTACGTAGCTGATTATTAAAAAACCCCGCTCAGACGAGCGGGGTGAATCAGTGAAAGGGTTATCTCAGTGAATAACCTGAGAGAGAAACGCACGGGTACGTTCTGAACGCGGGCTGGAAAAGAACTCCTGCGGCGGCGCCTCTTCCACAATCTCACCGCGATCCATAAAGATAACCCGGTCGGCAACCGTTCGCGCAAACCCCATTTCGTGCGTCACGCACAGCATAGTCATGCCGGATTCTGCCAGGCTAATCATCGTATCCAGCACTTCTTTTACCATCTCAGGATCAAGTGCTGAAGTCGGCTCATCAAACAGCATGATTTTAGGCTTCATACACAGAGAGCGGGCTATGGCTACGCGCTGCTGCTGCCCCCCCGAGATCTGCCCCGGAAATTTATGCGCATGTTCCGCAATGCGCACCCTTTCCAGATAATGCATCGCCAGCGCTTCGGCCTCTTTTTTAGGCAGCTTACGTACCCAGATTGGTGCCAGCGTACAGTTCTGCAACACAGTCAAATGCGGGAACAAATTGAAATGTTGAAATACCATGCCCACTTCAGTACGTACTTTCTCAATATTGCGCAGATCGTCATTAAGCTCAATGCCATCCACGATGATGCGGCCCTGCTGATGCTCTTCCAGATGATTAATACAGCGGATCGTCGTTGATTTCCCGGAGCCCGATGGTCCGCAAAGTACAATGCGCTCCCCCTGTTTTACCTTCAGATTGATATCTTTCAGCACATGAAACTGGCCGTACCATTTATTGACGTTTTCCAGCGTAATCATCGCGTCGGCAGGCTGCAGTGTTATTTGACTCATGGTTATCCTCAGTGCGGTGTACGCCCGGTGTGAAAGCGCTTTTCCAGATGCTGGCTGTAGCGCGACATGCTAAAGCAGAAGATCCAGTAGATCAGCGCGGCGAAAACGTAGCCTTCCGTCGACATCCCGAGCCAGGCGGGATCGACCGTTGCCTGCTGCACGCTGCTGAACAGATCGAAAAGGCCGATAATAATGACCAGACTGGTGTCCTTAAAAAGGGCAATGATCGTATTCACGAGGCCCGGGATCACCAGTTTTAACGCCTGTGGCAGAATAACCAGCCCCTGCGTTTTCCAGTAACCCAGCGCCAGCGATTCCGCCGCTTCGTATTGCCCTTTAGGCAGCGCCTGTAACCCGCCGCGTACCACTTCCGCCACATAGGCGGACTGGAACAAAATCACCCCGACCAGGGCGCGGATGAGTTTGTCGATGCTGGTTCCTTCCGCCATAAACAGCGGCAGCATTACCGATGACATAAACAGCACCGTGATAAGCGGCACGCCGCGCCAGAACTCAATAAAGATAACCGACAGCACCCGCACGACCGGCATCCGGGAACGCCGCCCCAGCGCCAGCAAAATGCCGAGCGGCAGCGCACCGGCGATCCCCACAGAGGCGATAATCAGCGTCAGCGTCAGGCCGCCCCACTGGCGGGTTTCCACACGCTCAAGCCCAAGAAAACCGCCATACATCAACCACCACACCACTATGGGATACGCCACCGCCCAGCAGGCGATATAGCGACCGCGTCGCGGCAGCGCATTCCAGAACATCGGCACGATGGAAAGCAAACCGATAACCAGCGCGAGATTAATGCGCCAGCGCTCGTCATGCGGATACAGCCCATACATAAACTGGCCGAAGCGGGCGTGGATGAACACCCAACAGGCACCGTCTTTCGTGCAGTCCGCGCGCGTGCTTCCCACCCAGTTAGCCTGCAAAAGCGCCCAGTTAAGCAGCGGCGGAATCAGCTCCCACATCAGCCAGAGACAGAACAGCGTCAGCAGGCTGTTTCCCCAACTGGAGAACAGGTTTTTACGCATCCATCCCAGCGCGCCGCGATTGACCGGGCGCGCTATTGCTGGCGATATCGCTTTTGTCGTCATGGTTTAGCGCTCCACCAGGGCTATACGCCGGTTATACAGGTTCATCAGCAGCGAGATCGTCAGACTGATAATGAGGTAAACGGACATGGTGATCGCGATCGTTTCAATAGCCTGGCCGGTCTGGTTCAGTACGGTGCCCGCAAACAGCGACACCATATCCGGGTAACCTATGGCGGCGGCAAGCGACGAGTTTTTCACGATATTCAGGTACTGGCTGGTCAGCGGTGGAATGATGACGCGCATCGCCTGCGGAATAATCACCTGGCGCAGCGTCACCGGGTTCGGCAGGCCCAGGGAACGTGCCGCCTCATGCTGTCCATGTGGGACCGATAAAATCCCGGCGCGAATAATCTCGGCGATAAAGGCCGAGGTGTAAACGGAAAGCGCCAGCGTCAGGGCTGCCAGCTCCGGGATAAGCGCCAGCCCGCCGCGGAAGTTAAATCCGCGCAGCGCAGGCACATCCCAGTGCAGCGCCGGGCCAAATGCCAGATGCGCCAGCAACGGCAGCACGACGATAAGCAACAGCAGTGTCGGCCAGGTACGCCGTAGCTGTCCGGTCTTCATCTGGTGCTTTTTATTAAAGCGATAAAGCCCGGTGGAAAGCGCCAGCGCGATGATCACTGCGCCGACAAAGGCCAGCGCACCTTCACCCGCCTGCGGCGAGGGTAGATAGAGCCCGCGGTTGCTCAGAAACGCCAGTTCGAATGCGCTGACGGCCTGCCGTGGGCCTGGCAAATTGCGCAGCACCGCGAAATACCAGAAGAAGATCTGCAACAGTGGCGGAATATTGCGGAACGTTTCGATATAAATCGTGGAAAGCTTACGCAGTAGCCAGTTGTCGGACAGGCGTGCGAGCCCGACAAAAAAGCCGAGGAACGAGGCGAAAACGATACAGAGCGCGGAAACCAGCAGCGTATTCATCAGGCCGACCAGGAAAACGCGGCCATAGGTGTCGCCTTCCTGATAATCGATCAGATGCTGAACGATACCAAACCCGGCGCTGCGCTCGAGAAACGCAAACCCCGATGTGATACCCCGGTTATTCAGATTGGTAATGGTGTTGTGAATTAAATAGGCGGCGATACTAAGAACGACCACAATCGCCACAATCTGGTACAGCCATGCACGAACCGCAGGGCTGGAAAGGGAGAGAGGTCCTTTCACGCCAGGGCGTCGATGGAACATAAGTAAACCTCAGGCAACCATAACTCTGGGCTGGGCGCCGCCGAAGCGACGCCCGTAACGGCATAATGCTTAACGCACCGGCGGCGCGTACTGGATCCCGCCTTTATTCCAGAGATTGTTCTGGCCGCGTTTGATCTTCAACGGGCTCTCCTGGCCGACGTTACGCTCGAAGATCTCGGCATAGTTGCCAACCTGCTTGATGATGTTATAAGCCCATTTGTTGTCGAGCTTCAGATCCTTGCCGTAGTCGCCTTCTTTACCTAACAGGTGCGCCATATCCGGTGTAGAGGGGTTAGCGGCTTTGGCATCCACATTTTTGGAATCGACGCCCATCTCTTCGGCGTTCAGCATGGCGAACAGCGTCCAGCGCACGATGGAGAACCATTCGTCATCGCCGCGGCGAACGACCGGGCCGAGCGGCTCTTTGGAAATCACTTCAGGCAGGACAATCCACTCTGCCGGATTGCTGAGCTTAATGCGCAGCGCGTAAAGCTGGGACTGGTCGGAAGCGAGGGTATCGCAGCGGCCCGATTCCAGGGCTTTTGCCGATTCATCAGAGCGGTCAAAGGTCACTGGCGTATATTTCATGTTGTTAGCTTTGAAGTAATCCGCCACGTTCAGCTCGGTATCTGTGCCCGCCTGGATGCACACCGTCGCGCCGTCCAGTTCTTTAGCGCTTTTCAGGCCCGCTTTGTTATGGGTCAGGAAACCGATACCGTCGTAATAGGTTACGCCGGTGAAAGACATGCCCATGCCCGCATCGCGTGATGAGGTCCAGGTGGTATTACGGGAAAGAACATCCACCTCCCCGGATTGAAGCGCGGTGAAACGTTCTTTCGCAGTCAGCGGGGTATATTTCACTTTAGACGCATCGCCAAAAACGGCGGCGGCTACGCCGCGACAGACATCAACGTCAATACCGGTAAATTTGCCGCTGGCGTCCGCATAGGAAAAGCCCGGCAAACCGTCACTGATGCCGCACTGTACAAAACCCTTCTTTTTCACACTGTCCAGCGTGGCGCCGGCATGGGCCTGATTAGCAACGGCGAACAGCGCGCCAGCGGCGGCCAGAGTGGCGATCATCATCTTCTTCATAATGCATCCTGTGTGGCGAGAATTATCGTTATAGATATAAGGCGACCGGGAGGCGCCAGTTTGCTGTCTGTGGCATAAGCCATAGTGGGTAAAGCAAAGGGAGTGCCAGGTTTACAACAGGCGCAAAACGCAGTGCGCGGATGTATTAAGCGAAGTGTATACATAAAAGAAAAAAATAAGCGCACTGAAAAAGTGCAAAAAGACAATGCGCGCCACATTTTGGAGCAAAATAAGCCGGGTTTTATTCACAAAGCAGGCGAGTGATTTCCTGCGTTAATATTGCAGCGACAAGCAACGGTAAGCCCTGTGAGATAACTCACAAGGAGAAATAAAACAGAATGGCGCAGGCGTTATAGAAAGGGAGGCGGCCCAGATGACTTTTTTATTATGCGCTAAAGCAATGCCAAAATTTTACCTTATGATGAAAAGCTGCACTATTTTAATGCAGCTTTAGTTTAATGCAGAGTAGTGCAGCGAGGCGGGCGCAGACACGGCCCGCCAGGCAATGCATTATTTGCTCAGCGCGATAATCCCCATCGTCAACCCGGCAAGCGCAGCGGCCCCTCCGGCGACGGCACCTGCGGTTTCCCAGTTATCCTGCGTCGTACCTTTCATACAGGTATTGGTATGCACCAGGCGGCCCTGATCGTCATACACCGGAACGCAGGGAGAATCATGCGCGCAACCAGCCAGTAAGGTACACAACAGCGCGGCGGGAATTAATTTTTTCATCGTTCACCTCTACAGAATAAATCACCTTCCCGAAACGATATGAACTGTTATATAAGTTATCGGGCGCGGACAATAAAAGAAGGTTATCACGTGTAAAGGCAGGCGTTGACTGGGCAATAATTGCAATTCATGTGGAATGTAAAAATGATGGAAGCGCACGCTGTAATTCAGGGGTAATGTGAAGGAATTATGGAGAATGAAGATTATCTACATCATGACAGGATCAAACGATGCGGAATAAGAATCTAATGTCCGTAATGGGTTACGTGAATTGTTATGATTACGACGCATGGCGAATGAGATAAATGCTGTAAAATAAAGGCGCCATAAAGGCGCCTTTTTTATCAGGATTTACGCATTGCCGTCTGGCTTTATAAAGCGTCGCCGGATCACCACGAAAAAGACCGGCACGAAGAAAATGGCGAGCAGCGTGGCACTCAGCATTCCTCCCATAACGCCGGTGCCAACCGCGTTCTGCGCGCCGCTACCCGCGCCGTTATTCAGCACCAGTGGCAGCACGCCGAGAATAAACGCCAGCGACGTCATCAGGATAGGGCGCAGGCGTAAGCGCACCGCCTCAAGCGTCGCTTCCGTCAGGCCCCGTCCTTCTTTTTCCATCAGGTCCTTCGCAAACTCCACAATCAAAATGGCGTTTTTCGCCGACAGGCCAATCGTCGTCAGCAGACCTACCTGGAAATAGACGTCATTGTTCAGTCCGCGCAGCGACGCCGCCAGCAGCGCGCCGATAATCCCCAGCGGCACCACCAGCATGACTGAAAATGGAATTGACCAGCTTTCATAAAGCGCCGCGAGGCACAGGAACACCACAATCAGCGAAATGGCATACAAGGCGGGCGCCTGGTTTCCGGAAAGCCGCTCCTGATAAGAGAGCCCCGTCCAGTCGTAGCCGATGCCCGCAGGCAGCTTACTGGCCAGGCTCTCCATCAGCGCCATCGCTTCACCGGTGCTTCGGCCTGGCGCCGCCTCGCCCAGGATCTCCATTGATGGCATCCCGTTATAGCGCTCCAGACGCGGCGAGCCGTAAATCCAGTGCGATGTCGTGAACGTAGAAAGCGGCACCATATCGCCGCCGCTGCCGCGCACATACAGAGTATTAATATCCGACGGCAGCATACGGAATGGCGCGTCGGCCTGAACGTAGACCTTCTTCACGCGGCCCCGGTCGATAAAATCGTTCACGTACGTGCCGCCCAGCGCCGTCATGATCGTCTGGTTAATATCGGGGATAGCGACGCCTAATGCCTGCGCTTTCTCCTGATCGACATCGAGTTTGAACTGCGGCGTATCCTCAAGGCCATTCGGGCGCACGCGCGTCAGCAGTTCCGGATGCTCGCGGACCATGCCCAGCAGCTGATTACGCGCCTGCGTCAGCGCGTTGTGCCCGAGGTTCGCCTGATCTTTAAGCTCAAAGTCAAAACCCGTCGCGGTGCCCAGCTCAAGAATGGCGGGCAGGTTAAACGGGAACACCAGCCCGTCCTGAATCTTACTGAACGCCTTACCGGAGCGGGCGACAATCGCGCCGACGCTGTTTTCGTGTCCGGGACGGGCCTCCCACGGTTTCAGGCTGATAAACGCAATCCCGGCGTTCTGACCCTGGCCGCTGAAGCTAAAGCCGCTGACGGTAAATACCGAGTCGACATTCGCTTTCTCGTCATTGAGATAATAATGACTTACCTGGTCAAGCACCTGCTGCGTGCGCGCCTGCGTCGCGCCGGACGGCAACTGCACCATCGTCATAAACACGCCCTGGTCTTCTTCCGGCAGGAACGAGGTCGGCAGGCGGACAAACAGCACCGTCATTCCGGCAACAATCAGCAGATACAGCAGAAGATAGCGCCCGGTTTTGTGCAGAATGCCGCCCACGCTCTGTGTGTAGTGGTTAACGCTCAGATCGAAACGCGCATTAAACCAGACAAAAAATTTCGCTTTTTGGGCATGGTGATCGTCGCTTACCGGCTTCAGTAGCGTAGCGCACAGGGCAGGGGTGAGGATCAGCGCCACCAGCACGGACAGCGCCATTGAGGAGACGATAGTCACGGAAAACTGCCGGTAGATAGCGCCTGTCGAGCCGCCAAAGAATGCCATCGACACGAAGACCGCGGAAAGTACCATCGCAATCCCCACCAGCGCGCCCTGGATCTGCGACATGGAGAGCTGCGTTGCCTCTTTGGGCGGCAGCTTCTCTTCCACCATGACGCGCTCGACGTTTTCCACCACCACGATCGCGTCGTCCACCAGCAGCCCTATCGCCAGCACCATCCCGAACATCGTCAGGGTATTGATGGAATAGCCGAACGCCGCCAGAACCGCGAAGGTGCCTAACAGCACTACCGGCACGGCGATGGTCGGAATCAGCGTCGCACGCAGGTTCTGAAGGAACAGGTACATCACCAGGAAAACCAGAATGATGGCCTCAAACAGGGTTTTTACCACCTCGTGAATGGAAATTTTCACAAACGGTGTGGTGTCGTAGGGGTAAACCACCTTCATGCCCTGCGGGAAATAGCGCTGCAAATCGGCGAGCGTGGTTTTGATAGCATTGGCGGTATCCAGCGCATTCGCGCCAGTGGCGAGCTTGATCCCAAGCCCCGTGGCGGGCTGACCGTTGATTTTGGTCAGCATATTGTAGTTTTCACCGCCAAGCTCAATGCGCGCCACATCGCGCAGGCGCACCTGCGAGCCGTCCGGATTCACCTTCAGCATCACACGGCCAAACTCCTGAGGATCTTTAAGGCGCGTCTGGGCAATGATCGAGGCGTTCAACTGCTGTCCAGGCAGGGCGGGCGTGCCGCCAAGCTGGCCCGCGGCTATCTGGTTATTCTGCGCTTTTAGCTGATTGATAACGTCCAGCGGCGTGAGCTGGTAGTTATTCATCGCGTGCGAATCGAGCCAGATACGCATAGCGTATTGCGCGCCAAACAGCTGCACGTCGCCCACGCCGTTGGTGCGGCTGATGGTATCTTTCACATCAGAAGAGACGTAGTCGGCGATATCCTCCTGCGTCAGCAGTGGATTATCGCTGATAAAACCGGCGACCAGCAGGAAACTGCTACTGGCTTTCTCAACGCTCACACCCTGTTGCTGTACCTCCTGCGGCAGCAGCGGCATCGCCAGCTGCAGTTTATTCTGCACTTGCACCTGTGCGATATCTGGATCGGTACCGGAGGTAAACGTCAGCGTGACGGTCACGCCGCCCGCTGAATCGCTGGTGGAGGACATATACATCAGGTTATCGATGCCGTTCATATTCTGCTCGATAACCTGCGTCACGGTGTCCTGCACCGTCTGAGCGTCAGCGCCTGGATAGGTCGCCGAGACCGCGATAGCGGGCGGCGCGATAGTCGGATACTGCGCGATGGGAAGCTGCAGGATCGCCAGCGCGCCCGCCATCATCATGATTATCGCCAGAACCCAGGCGAAAATAGGACGTTGAATAAAAAAGTTAGCCATGGCGTCACCTTATTTCGCAGGCGCGGTAACGGGCGTGACGACGGCGCCCGGATGCGCTTTCTGCAATCCGCTGACGATAACTTTCTCGCCGGTTTTCAGCCCCTGAGTGACCAGCCAGTTCGTTTTGATGGCCTGGCTGGTAGTGACGCTGCGGTTTTCCACCTGGTTTTTCTCATTCACCACCATCACCATCGCCTCGCCGCGCGGCGTGCGCGTGACGCCCTGCTGCGGCACGAGGATCGCGTCAGGCTGCATACCCTCATGAATGCGGGCGCGAACAAACATTCCTGGCAGCAGGAAATGTTGCGGATTAGGGAAAATCGCGCGCAGCGTGATTGAGCCGGTGCTCTCATCCACGGTGACATCGGAGAATTGCAGTTTGCCTTTCAGCGGATAGGTGTCGCCGTTCTCCATCACCAGTTCGACGTTGCCGGCGCCGCTCTCTTTTTCAACCTGCCCTTGCGCCATCGCGTGTTTCAGATGCAGAAAATCGGTGCTGGACTGGGTAACATCCACATAGATAGGATCGAGCTGCTGCACTGTCGCCAGTTCATTCGTCTGGCTGCTGGTGACCAGCGCGCCTTCGGTAACGCTGGATTTTCCGATGCGTCCGCTAATCGGCGAAGTGACTTTCGTCCATGCGAGGTTAATGCGGGCGCTCTCCAGTGCGGCCTTTGCCGCCGCGACGCTCGCGTCGGCCTGATGGGCATTCGCTACCGCTTCGTCATATTCTTGCTTACTGATGTACTGCGTTCCTGTAAGCGCCGCGTAGCGACGCACCGTCAGCCGCGCCATCTCGGCTGCGGCCTGCGCTTTGGCGAGGCTGCCCTGGGCGTTCTGCCACGCAGCCTGGTACATCGCCGGATCTATCTGGTAGAGCGACTCGCCAGCCTGCACGTCTGCGCCCTCGGTGAAGTTTCGCTTAAGGATGATGCCGCTGACTTGCGGGCGCACCTGGGCGATGCGAAAAGCGCGGGTGCGGCCCGGCAGTTCGGTGACCACCTCAACAGACGTAGGCTGCACGACATGTACCGTCACCTGCGGCGCTGAGGCAGCAGGGACATTAGCGGTTTGATTATCACAACCTGTCATCCCTGACGCACAGAGGTACAGGCCAAGGGGCATAAGCAGAAGCCTGGCATAATTGGTCATTGCTGTTCCTTTATTAGCAGTAATACGATATCCACCGTCAGGCCGGTAGCAGGAATAAGGATGAGATGAAAATAACAGAGCGCTATCGTACAAATAATTGAGCGCCTGTGTCAGCAAACCTTATTTATTCGGACATTGTAAAAGCACCAGAAAGCAAAGGAAGGCCTTCTTTTGTTTTTAAATTTATGATTTCTGGAATTAAATTGTTTCTGGTTGCGTAAAAACTTTTCGTTAAGGAAATACATTTCCCGAATGTATTTTATTTATTAAATCATTCCTTGAATCTATATATAAAAATCACAGGCCAACAAAAATAAGCTGTGATAAAAACGCCGGAGAATAATATTAATTGAATCCCGCCAGGAAAAGGCAAGGTGAATTATGGCCCGGAAAACCAAACAGGAGGCGCTGAAAACGCGCCAGCAGTTAATCGACGCCGCTATCTATACATTTGCCGAGCGTGGCGTGGCGCATACCACGCTCTCTGATATCGCGCGCGCCGCGCAAGTGACTCGTGGCGCTGTCTACTGGCATTTCGCCAGTAAAGCGGAGCTGTTTAATGAAATCTGGCAGCAGCAATTGCCGGTGAGAGATATCATTCGCCCGCAGCTGCCGGCGCAGGCGTGGAGCGACCCGTTACTTTTATTACGGGAAACGTTTATCGCCGTGCTGCAATATATCGCCAGCACGCCGCGCCAGCGGGCGCTATTACAGATTCTGTATCGTAAATGCGAATTTGATGAGGAGATGATGTCAGAGGCTGAGATTCGTGAGCGAATTGGATTTAGCCGGCATTATGTGGGGGATTTACTGCGACAGGGCATCGCGGAAAATGCGATTTCGGGATCGCTTGATGTCGATATTATGTTAACGATTTTACACGGCTGCCTGAGTGGTATTCTTAAAAACTGGTTATTTCAGCCAGAGGCATGCGATCTTTTCAGATTAGCGCCTGTACTGGTGGACAATATGCTTCGGATGCTGCCACGCCCGGATAATAAAAACGAGTCGGTATTACTGGCGCAATAAACGTGAGTGTCGCCAGCGGCGTGGGAGCGCTGCTGGCGTAACGGTCAGACCGGCTCGCGTTTTTCCGCTACGGGCGTCGTCTGCGGGTGTTCCAGATTATTGCCTTCGCGGGTGATAACGTCCGGTGCCAGCGGTCTGCCAAGCAGATAACCCTGTAGCGTATTGCAGCCCAGTTCGGTCAGGAACTGCTGCTGTTCTACCGTTTCCACGCCTTCGGCGACGACGCGCAGATTAAGGGTTTTCGCCAGCGCGACGATAGCTGATACGATGGTCGCGTCTTCGCCCTCGGCACGTAGTTCATTCACAAACGCGCGGTCGATTTTCAGCTCGCTGGCGGGCAACCGCTTCAGATAAAGCAGGCTCGAATAACCGGTGCCGAAATCATCAATCGAGGCCTTCACTCCCAGCTCAGTGAGGCGGGTAAGCAGGCGCACGCTCTCATCCGGGTTGCTCATGGCCGTGGTTTCAGTCACTTCCAGAATCAGCTTATCAGGCGCTATCTGGTGGCGTTCGAGACATCCCATCACCATTTCCACCAGATCCGGCTGTTCGAATTGCATGGTGGAAAGATTCACCGCGACCGACCAGTGGCGATGGCCCGCCTGGTGCCATTCGTTTAACTGGCGGCAGGCTTCGTCCAGCACCCATTCGCCGATGCTGATAATCATCCCGGTTTTTTCCGCGAGCGGCAGGAAGGCGTCAGGGGAAAGCAGCCCGTACTGCGGGTGCTGCCAGCGCAGTAGCGCCTCGAAACCGACCACCGGCCCGGAAGGCGCCTGGAATTTTGGCTGATACATCAGGCGGAGTTCTTTGCGCTCGCGCGCCATCCATAGATCGTTCATCAGCTGAAGCTGGGTCTGCGCCTGGGTATTCATCGACGGCTGGAAAAAGCTGTAGCCGTTACGGCCAATATGCTTGGTGTGGTACATCGCGGCATCAGCATTGAACATCAGCTCGCGACCGTTTTTGCCGTCGTGGGGATAGAAGGCGATCCCGACGCTGAGCGTCACCACCAGTTCATAAGGCTCAATAGCAAACGGGCTGTCGATCGCGCGCACCAGCGCGTTAGCAAGCGCCGCCGCGTCGTTAGGCTGGTCGGTTTCTGCCAGCAGCACGAACTCATCCCCACCGATGCGCGCCAGCGTAAACTGCCCTTTCAGCAGTTCTTTGAGGCGCTCGGTGACGGCAACCAGCAGCCGGTCGCCAGTGTTATGCCCGTAGGCGTCATTCACCGCTTTGAAGCCGTCAAGATCCATAAACATCAGTGCGAAACGGCTCCCTTCGCGATCGGCTTTGTGAATCGCCTGATCGAGACGATCTTCCAGCAAAATGCGGTTTGGCAGGCGGGTCAGGGTATCCTGTAGCGCCAGCTGGGCCAGCTCTTTGTTCGCTTCGGCAAGTGAGGAGGCAAGCAGCGAGGTGCGCGCCTGCAGGCGTGCGTCAAACATCGAGACCAGCAGCGTAATGCCAAGAATGGCGAGCGTCACCAGCGTCACGACCAGCGCCAGCCAGCGGGTATTCACACCCATGTGTGTGGCGTGCGTATGCCCCGGAAAATTCGCTGCCAGCATGCCGGTATAGTGCATACCTGCGATGGCTATCCCCATAATGATGGCGGCGCCGGCGCGCATCAACGCCACGCGCCCGACATCCTGGCGCAGCCGAAAGGTAAGCCACAGCGCAGCGGCGGAGGCCAGCAGGGCAATAATGACTGACAGCGCCACCCATCCCCAGGACCAGACGATACCGGGCTCTACCAGCAGTGCGGCCATACCGGTGTAGTGCATAGCTGCAATCCCGCAGCCCAGCACCAGCGAGCCGGGAATAAGGCGCGAGATGTTTAAATCCGCGCCGCAGACCAGTTGCAGAGCAAACAGCGACGAGCCGATGGCGATTAACAGCGATACCGCTGTGATGAGAGGATCATAGCTCAGCGTCACCGGCAGGCTCATCGCCAGCATGCCGATAAAATGCATGGCCCAGATGCCAATCCCCATTGCGACGCTGCCGCCAACCAGCCAGACGCGCGCCACATAGCCGCTGCTGGTGGTTACGCGACCGGCCATATTCAGCGCGGTGCTTGAAGCCAGAATGGCCACAATAAACGAGGTCACAACAAGGATATTGTCGTAATGACTAACCAGCATGGCGTCTCATCCAAAAAGGTCGCTGCATCCGCAGGCCTTGCCTGGCGGGCCTGTGGGGAAAAAGGGAGCTGAACATTATCACCGCCGAAAACCAGGCGAAAGTGATTTAAGACCCCTGAATGACAATGGATTTGACAGGTATAACCGTGTTCAGCAATGTCGCTACGGCGCCGATATTTCTGGCACGATACTGTCATTAGTGTAGCGCGAGGGCGCTATTTGTCAGGCCAGGCGGGAGAACAACGGCGGGCTGAAGGCTAAAAACAAAAAAGGCGCTTTCCCATGCCGGTTAGCGCCTTTTTAATCAGCAAGTTAGCTAAGCGAACTTAGTTCATGCCGTATTTTTTCAGTTTCTTACGCAGCGTACCGCGGTTGATACCCATCATCAGCGCAGCGCGGGTCTGGTTGCCGCGGGTGTATTGCATCACCATGTCCAACAGGGGCTGTTCTACTTCAGCCAGTACCAGCTCATACAGGTCATTCACATCCTGACCGTTCAGTTGAGCAAAATAGTTCTTCAGTGCCTGTTTCACCGAGTCACGCAGGGGCTTTTGAGTCACCTGATCCTGAGAGTTAACGGTAGAAACGGTCAGTACGTCAGAATTTACGCGTTGTTCGAACATAGTTCTGTCAGCTCTTTATTTCTGTTTACGCAAAATTTTCGAAGTATGCCTCCAACGCCTCCAGCTGTTCGCTGGCATCCTCAATGGCGTTGAATGTGCGCCGAAACTGGTCATCTGGAGCATGTTCCTGGAGATACCAGGCCACATGTTTGCGCGCGATTCGGTACCCCTTTGCCTGGCCGTAAAAGTCATGCAATTCCCGAACGTGCGCGCATAGCAAGCGCTTAACCTCTGCCAGAGGCAGAGGAGGCAGCAGCTCCCCAGTGTCCAGATAGTGCTGGATTTCCCGGAAGATCCAGGGTCTTCCCTGAGCCGCGCGACCTATCATCAGAGCATCCGCCCCTGTATAGTCGAGCACAGCTCTGGCTTTATGCGGGGAAGTAATGTCGCCATTCGCAATAACCGGAATGGAGACCTTCTGCTTAACTGTCCGAATGCTGTCGTATTCTGCGTTGCCCTGAAACAAACAGGCGCGGGTGCGGCCATGAATCGTCAGCGCCTGAATACCACATTCTTCAGCCAATTGGGCAATTTCTACACAGTTACGGTTAGCCGGATCCCAGCCGGTGCGAATCTTCAACGTAACGGGAACGTCCACTGCGTTAACAACCGCGGTCAGGATAGACTTCACCAGTTCCGGGTATTGCAGAAGGGCTGAACCTGCCAGCTTGCGATTCACTTTTTTAGCCGGGCACCCCATATTGATATCAATAATCTGGGCGCCGTTTTCCACATTAATACGTGCGGCTTCCGCCATCTCTTCGGGCACGCTGCCGGCGATTTGCACGGTGCGAATACCGGGCTCATCCACATGCACCATCCGCAACCGGGATTTGTCGCTCGCCCAGACTTCCGGGTTAGAGGACATCATCTCAGAAACGGTTAATCCTGCCCCCATCTCGTAGCACAGCGTCCGAAAAGGTCTGTCTGTAATGCCAGCCATCGGTGCTGCGATCAGGCGATTTCTGAGCTGGTAGTGTCCGATACGCATGAGTGAAGAAATGACCATACTGTGCCTGCAAGGCGGCGTATATTACGCATTTTTTGCACGAGATGAAAGGCCAAACTTTGAACAATCCGATGCGACAGATCAATGAATCGGCGCCTGTACGGATTCCCCTAATAAATTAGGCTTAACAATCATTACGTTAAATGAAAGCGATGAAAAATCGCGCGTTAAAAAAATCCCGGAAATCGTTCTTTTTTTAACGAAACGACCGGGCAGTAAGCGGGATAAACGGCGATAAAACAGGCAAAATTAGCGATAAAATGCGATCTGGCTCTCGTTATGCGGCCGGGGAATCTCCGGCTGAAGGGCGTAAATGCTGGAGAAAAGACGGGCGGAGTTTTCCGCCCGTAGTGGATTATTCTACGACTACGCGCCCGTGGAGAGGCTGTACGGGCCGGTTGTTATCGTGATGCATAAGTTGTTTGAATTTGTTGAGCTGCCCGGCGGAGAGCGTCAGAGGCTGCTTAATGACAAGCCAGGCGATCCCTTCGCTGCACGGCGGCGTGGTCAGCGAACCACTGAAGCGGTAATAGGTTTTGTCCTGCGGCAACAGCTTATTGATATCAATCACGGTATTGAGCGGCTGGCTGGCATCGGCGTGATCCGGAAGCGCCTGCCAGAGCTTCTCAAGCTCGGCGTTCGCCGCGCCGGTCTTAAACATTACCGCCACCACCGCGATGTCGCCCGCGGCATTTTTATGAACCAGATGCATTTCCAGATCGTAGTGCTTGCCGTGCAGGGTGTTTTCGCTTGGCGCGTGAAAGTGGAACTGTTGCAGACGATATGCAACGCCGTCGATCGTGACGCTATCCTGCGTGTTTTCAGGCAGTGTCGCTTGTACGGTGTGACCATTATTCAGGAGAGAGAACGGGCCATCCACATAGTGGGTTTTCAGCGGAACGACATGGGCTTTTAAAGTATTGTCGATATCAATAGGTGACTGGTTCATGCCTTTCTGACACAGGCTGAAATCCGGATCCAGCTCCCCCCAGTGCTCGGGTGAACCTTCGCCTTCATAGCTCCAGTGCGAGGCCATCGCCAGAGCAGGGAGCAGGCTCAGCGTGAGCAAAACCGAACGAGCAATTTTCGTAGCCATAAACAAATTCTCTGTGTGAATAATTAACGGTATTCTCATTCGTGAAATGAATTATTTCACACAGTTATTATACGGTTATGGCGGCGAGTCCAGAAATTAAAAGGCTGTATAAAAAAATAAAAAGCGCGGTCAATTCCGCGCTTTTTTATCATGCTGGCGCTCCCAAAGGAGAAGACGAAGCCTTAACGCTTAACGCCGGTGATACGGCACCACTCTTCTTTTTCCACTACCGGGTCGAGCGTAAATAGCGGGTCATACGCTTCGCACACGCTTTGCGCCTGGCTTGCCAGAATGCCCGACAGCCCCAGCAGGCCACCCTGTACCGGCAGCACGCTAATCAGCGGCGCCAGCTCACGCAGCGGGCCCGCGAGAATATTAGCGACGACCACATCTGCCTGCATATCCGACGGCTGGTTTTCCGGCAGATACAGCTCCAGTCGGTCGGAGACGCCGTTACGCTGCGCGTTATCACGGCTCGCCTGAATCGCCTGCGGGTCGATATCAATACCAATCGCTTTAGCCGCGCCCAGTTTCAGCGCGGCGATGGCGAGGATGCCGGAGCCGCAACCGAAGTCGATTACGGTTTTACCCGCCAGATCCAGGCCATCCAGCCACTGCAGGCAAAGCGAAGTCGTCGGGTGCGTGCCGGTACCGAAGGCGAGGCCCGGATCGAGCATCACGTTAACGGCATTTTCATCCGGCACGTCGCGCCAGCTCGGACAGATCCACAGACGCTCGCCAAAGCGCATCGGGTGGAAATTATCCATCCATTCGCGCTCCCAGTCTTTGTCTTCCAGCTGTTCGATTTTATGGGCGAAGCCCACGCCGAGCCGCGGGACGTTTTCCAGCATGGCGACCACGTCCTGCATATCAGTTTCCGCATCGAACAGGCCGATAACGTCGGTATCGCCCCACAGGCGGGTTTCGCCTGGCAGCGGCTCGAACACCGGCGTGTCGTGGGTGTCCTGGAAGGTGACGGAGACCGCGCCGCTTTCCATCAGCGCATCGCTAATCTCTTCGGCGTGAGCGCCGGTGGTGTTGATTTTCAGTTGTATCCAGGGCATGGCATTACTCATTCATTAACAGAAGAAACAGGCGCGGCCTGCGCAGCCGGGCGACCGAAACAGTTACCCACTACAAAAGCCAGCAAACTTAACAGCAGGGACGGCACAATCGGATGAAAGCCGAACAGCTGTATTTTAAACGTGGCCAGCAGCGCGTAAAGCACGCCGCCGACAATCATCGAAGAAAGCGCGCCTGCGGCGTTGGCGCGCTCCCAGTACAGCCCCAGCACCAGCGGCCAGAGGAATACGGCTTCCAGCCCGCCGAACGCCAGCAGGTTGAGCCAGATAATCATCTCAGGCGGCCGCCAGGCGGCGAGCAGCAGCAGTACGCTTAAGATTAACGTAATCAGCGACGACATCCGCTTCAGACGTTTTTCGTTGTGGATCTCCGCCGGACGCAGGTTCAACCACAGATCTTTGACGATCGTCGCGGAAGACTGTAACAGTTGCGCGTTAATGGTCGACATAATGGCCGCCATTGGTGCGGCGAGAAAAATTCCGGCGGCGAAAGGCGGCAGTACGGTCACCATTAACGTCGGGATAACCAGATCCGGCACGTGTAAATCTGGCAGCACCGCGCGGCCCAGGGCGCCGGCAAGATGCATGCCGAGCATCAGGATGGCCACCACAACTGTGCCGAGAATAATCCCGCGATGCACCGCTTTGCTGTCTTTATAAGAGATGCAGCGCACCGCCGTATGCGGCAGGCCGATCACGCCAAAACAGACCAGCACCCAGAACGAGGTCATAAAAGATGGCGATAAAATATCTTCCGCGCCCTGCGGCGCGACCAGTTGCGGATCGATATGCTGAAGTTTATCCACCGCGCTGTGCAGCCCGCCCGCGGCGTGCACCACGCCGACCAGCAGCACAATCGTGCCGATCAGCATCACCAGGCCTTGCAGCGTGTCATTAAGCACGCTGGCCCGAAAGCCGCCGAATGCCGTGTAAAGCGCAATGCTGACACCGAAAATCAGCAGGCCGGTTTCATAAGGGATGCCCGCTGCGGTTTCCAGCAGACGCGCGCCGCCGATAAACTGCACCGTCATGGCGCCGATAAACGCCACCAGCAGGCTCAGGCTCGCGAGCCAGACCAGCAGGCGGCTCTGAAAGCGCGCGTAGAGCATATCGTTGAGCGTGACGGCGTTATAACGTCGCGCCAGGATGGCGAACTTCTTGCCGAGCACGCCGAGCGACAGCCAGACGGCAGGAAGCTGAATCATCGCCAGCAGCACCCAGCCGAGACCATATTTATATGCCGCCCCCGGTCCGCCGATAAATGAACTGGCGCTGATATAGGTGGCGGTTAACGTCATCGCCAGCACCACACCGCCCATCGAGCGGCTGCCGAGGAAATATTCATTCAGGAAATTACCGCTGCTGCGCCGCCGCATCGCGTACAGCGACAGGCCGAACACCACCAGCAGATAGGCTACGAGCGGCAAAATGACATCACGCTGCATCGTTATCCTCCAGAGGAATGTCGCGGAAAATCACGCGCACCATGAGCCAGCAAAGCAGGATAAACAGCAGCGGCACCAGCAGACAGGCCATTTCAAACCAGTGCGGAAGGCCGGTGATGCCTTGCTGCGAATCAGGTAAGTAAGCAGCGACTAACCAGGCTGCGAGATAGAGGAGGGTCAGCCACAGCGCCCATCGCGCTTCTTTATGGGCCTGAACAAAACGTTTGTCCATTGTCATACCCTGTCAGTGAAGAAAGCGGCGATTGTACCCTGGCCTTTCAGGGGAGCCACAAAAAATAAAGGCCAGCGACGCTGGCCTTGAGCAGGGAAACGGGGCTTATTTCTCTTGCAGGCCCAGTTTCTTCTCCAGGTAGTGGATGTTCGTTCCACCATGCTGGAAGTTTTCGTCGTTCATGATGCGGGTCTGCAGATCAACGTTGGTCTTGATGCCGTCGATGATAAGCTCCTGCAGGGCGTTACGCATACGGGCCAGCGCCACATCGCGGTTTTCACCGTAGCAGATGAGCTTGCCTATCATGGAATCGTAATACGGCGGTACGGTATAACCGGCGTAAATATGCGATTCCCAGCGAACGCCAAAGCCGCCCGGCGCGTGGAAGCGCGTGATTTTACCCGGGCTTGGCAGGAACGTATTCGGGTCTTCGGCGTTGATACGGCATTCCACCGCATGGCCTTTGACCACGACTTCTTCCTGTTTGATGGAGAGCGGCTGACCGGCAGCGATACGCAGCTGCTCTTTAATCAGGTCAACGCCGGTAATCATCTCGGTAACCGGATGCTCTACCTGAATACGGGTGTTCATTTCGATGAAGTAGAACTCGCCGTTTTCAAACAGGAACTCAAACGTACCTGCGCCGCGATAGCCGATGTCCACACAGGCTTTCGCGCAGCGCTCGCCGATATAGCGGCGCAGTTCCGGAGTAATGCCCGGCGCCGGCGCTTCTTCGACGACTTTCTGGTGACGACGCTGCATAGAACAGTCGCGCTCTGCCAGATAGATAGCGTTGCCCTGACCGTCCGCCAGCACCTGAATTTCGATGTGGCGTGGGTTTTCCAGGTATTTCTCCATGTAGACCATGTCGTTGTTGAAAGCGGCTTTCGCTTCCGCACGGGTCATGGAGATGGACTGCGCGAGATCGGCGTCGCTACGCACAACGCGCATACCGCGACCGCCGCCGCCGCCGGACGCTTTGATAATGACCGGATAGCCGATGCGTTTAGCATGGGCGCGGTTCTTATCCATATCGTCGCCCAGCGGGCCGTCGGAGCCTGGTACGGTCGGTACGCCAGCTTTCTTCATCGCAGTGATCGCGGAGACTTTATCGCCCATCAGACGAATGGTGTCGGCTTTCGGGCCGATGAAGATAAAGCCGGAGCGCTCAACCTGCTCGGCAAAGTTGGCGTTCTCGGACAGGAAGCCGTAACCCGGGTGGATGGCGACCGCGCCAGTAATTTCAGCGGCGGCGATAATCGCCGGGATGTTCAGATAGCTTTTGACTGACGGCGCCGGACCGATGCACACGGTCTCGTCTGCCAGCAGTACGTGTTTCAGATCGCGGTCCGCGGTCGAATGCACCGCGACGGTCTTGATGCCCAGCTCTTTACAGGCACGAAGAATACGCAGTGCGATTTCGCCACGGTTAGCGATGACAATTTTATCCAGCATGTTCGCCTCGTTATTCGATGACAACCAGCGGCTCGTCAAATTCTACTGGCTGACCGCTTTCGACCAGGATCGCTTTCACAACGCCGGCTTTATCGGCTTCGATCTGGTTCATCATTTTCATCGCTTCAACGATGCACAGGGTGTCGCCCACGTTGACTTTCTGGCCCACTTCCACAAACGCTTTCGCGTCCGGGCTCGGGGTACGATAGAAGGTACCAACCATCGGGGAACGTACGATGTGACCACTGACTTCTGCGGCGGCCGGAGCTTCCATTGCCGGAGCGGCAGCCGGAGCAACAGCGTTAGACAGGGCCGGCTGCGGCTGCATCATCGGCGCGGCATAGGCCTGCTGCATCATCGGGAAGCCCGAATTAGCCGGTGCGCGGCTGATACGTACAGACTCTTCGCCTTCAGAAATTTCCAGTTCAGCGATGCCTGATTCTTCAACCAGCTCGATCAGTTTTTTAATCTTACGAATATCCATGAGTGGGTTCCGTACTCTTTGTTTAGTGTGATTGTGACAGGCGTTTGACCGCCGTCTGTAAAGCATAGGTATAGCCGTCGGCGCCTAAACCGCAGATGACGCCGGCTGCGATATCAGAAAGGTATGAATGATGCCGGAAGGGCTCGCGGGCATGCACGTTGCTCAGGTGGATCTCGATAAACGGGATGCTCACCGACAGCAGCGCGTCGCGCAGCGCCACGCTGGTATGCGTAAACGCGGCCGGATTGATCAGGATATAGTCAATCTGGTCTTTAGCCTGATGAATTCGGTCGATAAGCGCATATTCGGCGTTAGATTGCTGGTGATCGAGCGACACATTCAGCCGTTGCGCTTCGGCGGCAAGTTCGTTAACGATTTGTTCCAGCGTTTGCGTGCCGTATTTCTCCGGCTCGCGGGTGCCGAGCATGTTAAGGTTCGGGCCGTTCAAAAGCAAAATGTGAAATTTCTCGGTCATCCTGGCGCTATCTCCTGCCATTTTCCGGTAAATGTCAAAATATACCTTCATCGTCTGGTTGTCACCCGCCGACGTGTAAAAAGCGGCGGCTGAAAAACCAAAGTCGCACATTATAACGATTTCGTAGCATTTGGCAGCTAAATACTGGTCTTATCAGGGAAGATTATCAACCACCCTCAGGAAAACGTTATCGGGGAATAACAGAAGTGCGGGAAAACGCACATAAACGCATCATGTTCGCCACCATTGGCGTAGCTTTTTATAACGCCATGCCAGCAGGACAATTGCGCCCAGCGCGTAAAAGAGCGGTTGCGGCGACAGGATCTTCACCGACCAGAGATAGTGTATCGGTGCGAGTATCGCGACAAGATAGACGAAGTTATGTAACGTTTGCCAGCGACGCCCCAGTTTACGCTGCGCCGCCTGGAAAGAGGTGAGCGCCAGCGCCAGCAGAATAAGCCAGCTTATCACCCCGAGCGTCAGATAAGGACGCGACACCAGTTCACTGCCAAGCAGCGACAGGTTACTCAGCCCGAGTTCCAGGAGGGAATAGCTCACCAGATGCAGCGTCGCCCACGCAAAACACCACAGTCCCAGCAAGCGGCGGGTGCGAATCAACAAGGGCTGTTTCAGCAACCGGGTCAGCGGCGTGACGAGCAGAGTAGCGAGCAGCAATTTAAGCGCCATTCTGCCGGTAAAATGCTGGATATCTTTCGCCGGATCGGCGCTGAACAAACCCTGACTGGCGGCATAGAAAAGCCACAGCAGCGGCAAAAAAGCGGCGAGATGCAGCGCCACTTTCAGCCAGACAATCTGTTTTGCCGTTAAACGCACTCAGAAATTCTCCCGAAGATCGAGCCCTTTATAGAGCGACGCCACTTCATCGGCGTAGCCATTAAACAGCAGCGTCGGCTGGCGCTTAACATCCAGCACGCCGCCTGCGCCAATCACGCGCTCGCTGGCCTGCGACCAGCGGGGGTGGTCGACATGCGGATTCACATTGGCGTAAAAACCGTATTCATCCGGTGCGGCCTGGTTCCAGGTCGTCGGCGGACGCTCGCGGGTCAATTTGATGCTGACGATCGATTTAATGCCTTTAAAGCCATATTTCCACGGTACCGTCAGGCGCACCGGCGCGCCATTTTGCGGCGGCAGCGCTTTGCCGTAGACGCCGGTTGTCAGCATGGTGAGCGGATGCATCGCCTCATCAAGACGCAACGCTTCAACATACGGATACTCCAGCCCGCCGCCGATAAAGCGGTCTTTCTGGCCAGGCATGATATCGGGCGCATACAGCGTTTCGAAGGCGACATATTTCGCGTTGCTGGTGGGCTCCACCAGAGCGAGCAGCTTATGAAGCGGGAACCCTATCCACGGCACTACCATCGACCACGCTTCGACGCAGCGCATCCGATAAATGCGCTCTTCCAGCGGAAATTTTTTGGTGAGGTCATCGTGATCGAGCGTCAGCGGCTTTGCCACTTCGCCGCTGATTTTCAACGTCCACGGTGATGTTTTCAGAATGCCGGCGTTAGCGGCAGGATCGGCCTTATCCAGACCAAACTCATAGAAATTGTTATAACCGGTGACTTTATCTTCCGGCGTCAGATCAAGCTTCGCCTGATATTGCGCAGGTCGCGTAAAATCAAGCGGCGCACCGGCCGGCGCTTTAGGCCGATCGTGGCCTTTGAACCAGGAGAGCACATCGGCCTGCGCGACGCCTGACAGGGAGAACGCCGCCGTGGTAATGCCCAGGGCTTTGAGCACCTGGCGACGCTTCATGAAGAAAGCCGACTCGGCAGTGACATCGGCTTCGGTTAAACGACTGACTTTTTTCATGACCCGCTCCGGAATAACGATACGTAACGCTACGCCTTAATCATGACAGGGCACAAGTCAGCCTGCGAGTGAAGAGGTTAATTATCTGTAAATAAATTTAAGCATTAGCGAATTTTTACCAGCGTACGCCCCTGCGCTCGGTTGCTGATGATGGCCTCGGCGAAAGCGGGGGCCTGATCCAGCGTTATCTCAGTCGCGCTCTGCTGATAAAACGACGCGGGCAGGTCACGCACCAGACGCTGCCAGGCTTCAAGACGACGCGGCGCAGGCGTCATCACCGAATCCACGCCCTGTAAACGTACGTTGCGCAGAATAAAAGGCATGACCGTGGTTGGCAGTGCGAAACCGCCCGCCAGACCGCAGGCCGCCACGCAGCCGCCGTAGTTGATCTGCGCCAGCACTTTGGCCAGCACGTTATTGCCGACGGTGTCCACGGCGCCCGCCCACAGCTGTTTTTCCAGCGGGCGGCTTTCGGCGAACTCGTCACGGCTGAGAATACGGCTCGCGCCGAGGCTTTTCAGGTATTCATGCGTGCTTTCACGGCCGCTCACCGCCGCGACCTGGTAACCCAGATGATGCAGCAGCGCCACCGCCGTGCTGCCCACGCCGCCGCTTGCGCCGGTCACCAGCACTTCGCCGCTCTCAGGGCGCACGCCCGCCTCTTCCAGCGCCATCACGCACAGCATCGCGGTAAAACCCGCCGTGCCGATGATCATCGCCTGACGCCCGTCCAACCCTTGCGGCAGCGGCACCAGCCAGTCGCCTTTCACGCGTGCCGTTTCGGCAAGCCCGCCCCAGTGGTTTTCGCCGACGCCCCAGCCGGTCAGCAGTACCGGTTGGCCCGGCTGAAAGCGCGCGTCAGCGCTTTCACGCACCACGCCCGCGAAATCAATGCCTGGCACCATCGGAAACTCGCGAATGATTTTGCCTTTGCCGGTGATCGCCAGCGCGTCTTTGTAGTTAAGGCTCGACCAGTCGATATCGACCGTCACCTCCGCCTGCGGCAGCAGCGTCTCCTCAACCGGTTTTACCGAGGCCAGGGTTTTGCCGTCCTGCTGTTCGAGAAGTAAAGCCTGCATGTTAATGCTCCTTAAAAACGACTTAAGTTGGAAAATCACTTCTGAGGACTATACTCGCATAATGAAACGTTATGCCGATTTGCCGCAATAAAACTGCATAGCCGCGCCCCCATTTCTGGTAGTATGCGCGGTTCGATATTTAAAGTTAGCACTCACTTCCACCCGTTCATTAGCGTGAAGAACCGAAAGGCGGTTCCCCCGCGTGACGCCCAACTACGGAGTTAACACAAGGATGCGCTTAACGACGAAATTCTCCGCCTTTGTCACGCTGCTGGTCGGTCTGGCGATGCTGGTGACATTACTGGGCTGTTCGCTAAGCTTCTTCAACGCTATTCAGCATAAAGTGACGCAGCGCGTCGCGTCGGTCGCCGCCGTGGTGGATAACGAACTGGTTTTTCAGTCACCGCAAGCGATGCAGCACCGGCTTGATGAGATCATGGTGCCGCTGGATATCGTGCTGGTTGAGTTCGAACTGGGCGGCAAAGTGGTGTTCAGCCACGCGAGACCCGAGAGCTACCGGGAATCGACGATTCAGACCCGCGATCGCAAACTCGCCGTACCGCTTATCAAACACCCCGGCATGACGCTGCGTTTAACGTGGCAGGATCCGCTGGTGACCTATTATCGCTCTCTGCTGACTACGGCGCCGCTCACGCTGGCTTTCGGGCTGATGGTCGTGATGATTTATCTCTCGGTGCGCTGGATCAAGCGCCAGTTGGCGGGGCAGGAGCTGCTGGAAGGCCGGGCGGTGCGCATTCTTAATGGCGAACGCGGCGCCAACGCGCGCGGCAATATTCATGAATGGCCAACCCATGCCAGCAGCGCGCTGGATGTGTTGCTCTATGAACTTCAGCTTGCCGGCGAACAGCGCAGCCGGATGGATACGCTCATTCGCGCCTATGCCGCTCAGGACGCCAAAACCGGGCTCAGCAACCGCATTTTCTTTGACAACCAGCTGGCGACGCTGCTTGAAGACCAGGAGAAAGTGGGCACTCACGGCGTGGTGATGATGATCCGCCTGCCGGATTTCGACATGCTGCGCGACAGCTGGGGAAAAACCACCGTTGAAGAGTACCTTTTCACGCTTATCAACATGCTTTCTACTTTTATCATGCGTTATCCCGGCGCGCTGCTGGCCCGCTATTTTCGCAGCGATTTCGCCGTCCTGTTGCCGCACCGTACGCTCAAAGAAGCTGACAGCATCGCCAGCCAGTTACTGAAAGCCGTGGGCGCTCTGCCACCCACCCGGATGCTCGACAGCAGCGATATGCTGCATATCGGTATTTGCGCCTGGCGCAGCGGGCAGACCACCGAGCAGGTGATGGAACATGCCGAAGTGGCGGCGCGCAACGCGGTGTTGCAGGGCGGCAACGGCTGGGCGGTTTACGACAGTTCGCTGCCGGATAAAGGGCGCGGCAACGTGCGCTGGCGCACGCTGATTGAAAATGCGCTACAGCGCGGCGGCCCGCGTTTCTACCAGAAACCGGCGGTACTGCGCGACGGCTATGTCCATCATCGTGAACTGATGTGCCGTATCTTTGACGGCGATGAAGAAGTGCTGGCGGCGGAGTATATGCCGATGGTGCAGCAGTTTGGCCTCGCCGAACAATACGATCGCCAGTTAATTGGCCGGGTCCTGCCTTTTCTGCGCTTCTGGCCTGACGAAACCCTGGCGCTGCCAGTCACGGTGGAGTCGCTGATCCGCCCGCCGTTTCAGCGCTGGCTGCGCGATACGCTGATGCAATGCGAAAAATCGCATCGGAAACGCATTCTTTTTGAACTTGCCGAGGCAGATGTTTGTCAACATCTCAGCCGTTTACAACCGGTTGTGCGTTTAATCAGGGCGCTTGGGCTTCGCATCGCGGTAGTTCAGGCGGGATTAACGGTGGTCAGCACAGCCTGGATAAAAGCGCTGGATGTCGAAATCATCAAGCTGCATCCGGGACTGGTGCGGGATATCAACAAGCGCACCGAAAACCAGCTTTTTGTACAGAGTCTGGTGGAGGCGTGCAACGGAGGGCAGACGCGGGTTTTTGCCGCCGGCGTCAGGACCAAAAGTGAATGGCAGACGCTGGTCGAGCGTGGCGTGACGGGAGGTCAGGGCGATTTTTTTGCCGCCTCGCAACCTCTCGATACTAATGTGAAAAAATATTCGCAAAGATATTCGGTTTGACCTGCCGTTTAACTTGTTTTCACGTAGAATAACGCGCGCTGCATCTTAAGGGGGCGCACGCCTGCCGGCCAGAGTGTCGCAGCATATTGAAGCAGGCTTTTACTCTTAGCGCATAAGGCGTCGTCGGGTCAGCAACGCTCGCGACATCGCCAGCCGGAAAGGCCGGGGCGACGACGGTTTAGCAGGAGAAAAAGCCGCACTATTTTTCACCGATGCAGAACATTTTTTGCGCCTTGTCGCTGCTTCGTGTGGTTGGTAAAGTAAGCGGATTTTGTTTTCCGCCCCAGCTTTCAGGATTATCCCTTAGTATGTTTAAAAAATTTCGTGGCATGTTTTCCAATGACCTGTCCATTGACCTGGGTACCGCGAATACCCTTATCTATGTAAAAGGGCAAGGCATCGTACTAAATGAGCCTTCCGTGGTCGCCATTCGCCAGGATCGTGCCGGCTCGCCAAAGAGCGTTGCGGCCGTAGGTCATGAAGCGAAGCAGATGCTGGGCCGTACGCCGGGCAATATCGCTGCTATCCGCCCGATGAAAGATGGCGTGATCGCCGACTTCTTTGTCACGGAAAAAATGCTCCAGCACTTCATCAAGCAAGTGCACAGCAACAGCTTTATGCGTCCGAGCCCGCGAGTGCTGGTGTGCGTGCCGGTCGGCGCGACCCAGGTTGAACGCCGCGCGATTCGCGAATCCGCACAGGGCGCAGGCGCCCGCGAAGTTTTCCTGATTGAAGAGCCGATGGCGGCCGCGATTGGCGCGGGTCTGCCGGTGTCTGAAGCGACCGGCTCCATGGTGGTGGATATCGGTGGCGGTACTACCGAAGTGGCGGTTATCTCCCTGAACGGCGTAGTGTACTCCTCCTCCGTGCGTATCGGCGGCGACCGCTTTGACGAAGCCATCATTAATTATGTGCGCCGTAACTACGGCTCGCTTATCGGTGAAGCCACCGCTGAGCGCATCAAACATGAAATCGGCTCCGCCTACCCAGGCGACGAAGTCCGCGAAATCGAAGTACGCGGCCGCAACCTGGCAGAGGGCGTACCACGCGGTTTCACCCTGAACTCCAACGAAATTCTCGAAGCGCTGCAGGAACCGCTGACCGGCATCGTGAGCGCGGTTATGGTCGCACTGGAACAGTGCCCGCCGGAACTGGCTTCCGACATCTCCGAGCGCGGTATGGTACTGACCGGCGGCGGCGCGCTGCTGCGTAACCTTGACCGTTTGCTGATGGAAGAGACCGGCATTCCGGTCGTGGTGGCGGAAGATCCGCTCACTTGCGTAGCCCGAGGCGGCGGCAAGGCGCTGGAAATGATCGACATGCACGGCGGCGACCTGTTCAGCGAAGAGTAACAGCCGCAGGAAAGGGCAACTCAGGTTGCCCTTCTTGTTGGTTTGGGAATACGCATAGCCTATGAAGCCAATTTTTAGCCGTGGCCCGTCGCTACAGATTCGCCTTATTCTGGCGGTGCTGGTGGCGCTTGGTGTCATCATCGCCGACAGCCGCCTCGGTACGTTCAGTCAGATCCGAACGTACATGGATACCGCCGTCAGTCCTTTCTACTTTATCTCCAACGGTCCACGTGAATTACTCGACAGCGTCTCGCAAACGCTGGCGTCCCGCGATCAGCTTGAGCTGGAAAACCGGGCGCTGCGCCAGGAGCTGCTGCTGAAGAACAGCGAAATTCTGATGCTTGGCCAGTACAAGCAGGAAAACGCGCGTCTGCGCGAACTGCTCGGCTCGCCGCTGCGTCAGGATGAACAGAAAATGGTCACGCAGGTGATCTCGACGGTAAACGATCCCTACAGCGATCAGGTCGTGATTGATAAAGGCAGCGTTAACGGCGTTTATGAAGGCCAGCCGGTGATCAGCGATAAAGGCGTGGTCGGTCAGGTCGTCGCCGTGGCGAAACTCACCAGCCGCGTGCTGCTGATTTGCGACGCCACCCATGCGCTGCCCATCCAGGTGCTGCGTAACGATATCCGCGTGATTGCGGCCGGTAGCGGCTGCACCGACGATCTGCAGCTGGAGCACCTGCCCGCCAACACCGATATTCGCGTAGGCGACGTGCTGGTCACCTCCGGCCTCGGCGGCCGCTTCCCGGAAGGGTATCCGGTGGGCGTAGTCTCGTCCGTGAAGCTCGACACCCAGCGCGCGTATACCGTTATCCAGGCGCGCCCGACGGCGGGCCTGCAACGTCTGCGCTATCTGCTGCTGCTCTGGGGCGCCGATCGCGAAGGCGCCAACCCGATGACGCCGGAAGAAGTGCATCGCGTGGCGAATGAGCGACTGATGCAGATGATGCCGCAGGTGCTGCCTTCGCCGGATGCCATGGGGCCGCCTGCGCCAACTAACGCCGCGCCGAACGCCGCGTCAACGACCGCGCCGCCGTCTGGCGGCACGCCTCCCGCACAGGGAGGGCAGTAGTGGCGAGCTATCGTAGTCAGGGGCGCTGGGTTATCTGGCTCTCCTTTTTAATCGCGCTGCTGTTGCAGATCATGCCCTGGCCGGATGCGATTATTGTGTTCCGGCCTAACTGGGTACTGCTGATTTTGCTGTACTGGATCCTCGCCCTGCCGCATCGCGTAAATGTCGGCACGGGTTTTGTGATGGGGGCCATACTGGATCTTATCAGCGGCTCCACGCTGGGGGTTCGCGCCCTTTCACTGAGTATCATCGCCTATCTGGTCGCGCTGAAATTTCAGCTATTCCGCAACCTGGCGCTCTGGCAACAGGCGCTGGTCGTGATGCTGTTGTCGCTGGCTGCGGATATTATCGTCTTCTGGGCGGAATTCCTGGTTATCGACGTCGCTTTCCGGCCGGAAGTGTTCTGGAGCAGCGTGGTGAACGGTGTGCTCTGGCCGTGGATATTCCTGCTGATGCGCAAAGTGCGTCAGCAGTTTGCTGTACAATAAAGGACAGTTATGACAGATCTTTATCTCGCCTCGGGCTCGCCGCGACGTCAGGAGCTGCTGGGCATGCTGGGCGTCACCTTTGAACGTCTGGTGCCGGGTGTGGAAGAGCAGCGCGCCGAAGAGGAAGCGCCGCAGGATTATGTCACCCGTCTGGCCCGCGACAAAGCCCGCGCTGGCGTGGCGCTGGCCGCGCGCGATCTCCCTGTGCTCGGCGCGGACACCATTGTGGTGCTGGACGGCGACGTGCTGGAAAAACCGCGCGATGCCGCCCATGCCGCAGAGATGCTGGGCAGGCTTTCCGGGCAAACGCATCAGGTGATGACCGCCGTGGCGCTTGCGGACAGACAGCGCGTGCGCGAGCGGCTGGTCATTACCCGCGTGACGTTCAGGACGCTGACGGCGCAGGATATCGCGGCGTATGTCGGCAGCGGCGAGCCGATGGATAAAGCGGGCGCCTACGGCATACAGGGGCTGGGCGGCTGTTTTGTCAGAAGCATTGAAGGAAGCTACCACGCGGTGGTGGGCCTTCCGCTGGTAGAAACCTGGGAATTGCTGAGCGAATTCAACTCACTGCGTGAGGGATAAACAACATGACGGCTGAATTGTTGGTTAACGTTACCCCGTCGGAAACCCGGGTGGCGTATATAGATGGCGGTATTTTGCAGGAAATCCATATTGAGCGCGAAGCCCGCCGCGGGATAGTAGGCAATATCTACAAAGGTCGGGTCAGTCGCGTCCTTCCTGGAATGCAGGCGGCATTTGTAGATATTGGCCTCGATAAAGCCGCGTTTCTTCACGCCTCCGACATCATGCCGCACACTGAATGCGTGGCGGGCGATGAACAAAAGAATTTCACCGTCCGCGATATCTCCGAACTGGTGCGTCAGGGGCAAGACCTCATGGTGCAGGTGGTAAAAGATCCGCTCGGCACTAAAGGCGCGCGTCTTACGACCGACATCACGCTGCCGTCGCGCTATCTGGTGTTTATGCCGGGCGCGTCGCACGTGGGCGTTTCTCAGCGCATTGAGAGCGAAACCGAGCGCGAGCGCCTGAAACGTATTGTGGCGGATTACTGCGACGAGCAGGGCGGATTTATCATCCGTACCGCCGCTGAAGGCGTATGCGAGGCGGATTTATCGTCCGACGCCGCCTACCTTAAACGCGTCTGGACCAAAGTGATGGAGCGTAAAAAACGCCATCAGACGCGCTATCAACTCTACGGCGAGCTGGCGCTGGCCCAGCGCGTGCTGCGCGATTTCGCCGTCGCCCAGCTTGATCGCATCCGCGTCGATTCCCGTCTTACCTATGAAATGCTGCTGGAGTTTACGGCGGAGTATATGCCGGAGATGAACAGCAAGCTGGAGCATTACAGCGGTCGTCAGCCGATTTTCGATCTCTATGACGTCGAAAATGAAATCCAGCGGGCGCTGGAGCGCAAAGTCGAGCTGAAATCCGGCGGGTATCTGATTATCGATCAGACCGAGGCGATGACGACTATCGACATTAACACCGGCGCGTTTGTCGGCCATCGCAATCTCGACGACACCATCTTCAACACCAATATCGAAGCGACGCAGGCAATCGCCCGCCAGCTACGGCTGCGTAACCTCGGCGGCATTATCATCATCGACTTTATCGATATGAGTAATGAAGATCACCGCCGCCGCGTGCTGCACTCGCTGGAGCAGGCGCTGAGTAAAGATCGCGTGAAGACCAGCATCAACGGTTTTTCGCAGCTCGGCCTGGTGGAGATGACCCGTAAGCGGACCCGCGAAAGCATTGAACATGTGCTGTGTAACGACTGTCCCACCTGTCATGGCCGCGGCACCGTGAAAACGGTCGAAACCGTCTGCTATGAAATCATGCGCGAGATCGTACGCGTGCATCATGCTTATGACTCTGACCGATTCCTGGTCTATGCCTCGCCTGCCGTAGCGGAAGCGCTGAAAAGCGATGAATCCCATGCGCTGGCCGAAGTAGAGATTTTTGTCGGTAAGCAGGTTAAGGTGCAAATCGAACCGCTCTATAACCAGGAGCAGTTCGACGTGGTCATGATGTAGCGCACAGCGGTCAACTGTGTGAGTGAAGGTACCGCCGCGGCGGCTGACAAGGAGAGAAGGGTGAGGCGACTGCCGGGCATTTTGCTACTCACAGGCGCAACGTTGATTGTTATCGTCGCACTGATGGTGAGTGGATTGCGGCTCGTGCTGCCTCATCTCAACACCTGGCGCCCGGCTCTGCTGGAAAAAATCTCATCAGCCACCGGCGTGCCGGTACAGGCGAGCCGTGTCGAAGCCTCCTGGCAAACGTTCGGGCCGACGCTCGACGTACGCGATATCCATGCGCAGCTCAGCGACGGTGGCCACTTCTCGGTCAGGCGCGTCACCGTCGCGCTGGACGTCTGGCAGAGCCTGCTGCATGCGCGCTGGCAGTTTCGCGATCTCACCTTTTATCAGCTTCAGGTGCGTACCAACACGCCTATCAGGCAGAGCGAAGGCGGCAATCCGCTCGAAGGCAACAAACTTAGCGATCTGTTCTTCCGCCAGTTCGATCACTTCGATCTGCGCGACAGTACGCTCAGCTTTATTACCCTCTCCGGCCAGCGCGCCGAACTCGCCGTTCCTCAATTAACCTGGCTTAACGGGAAAAACCGTCACCGCGCCGAGGGCCAGGTGAGCCTTTCCAGTCTGACGGGTCAGCACGGCGTGATGCAGGTGCGCATGGATCTGCGTGACGACAACGGCCTGCTGAATCGCGGTACGGTCTGGATGCAGGCCGACGATGTGGACGTCAAACCCTGGCTGGGCCAGTGGATGAAAGACAATGTTGACCTCACCAGCGCGCAGTTCAGCCTTGAAGCCTGGATGACGCTGCGCGACGGCGAAATCGCAGGCGGGGATATCTGGCTGAAACAGGGCGGTACGACATGGCGCGGCGACGAGCGCAGCCACCGGCTCTCTGTGGATAATCTCACCGCGCATATCAGCCGCGCCGACGATGCCTGGCAGGTCACTATTCCGCAAACGCGGATCACCGTCGACGATAAGCCCTGGCCCGCAGGCTCGCTGAATCTGGCCTGGCTTGCCAACCAGCCGGTAGCGGGCGACAAAGTGCGGCGCAGCAGCGAACTGCGCGTGCGCGCCAGCAATCTTGAGCTGAGCGGGCTGGAAGGTTTTCTGCCGCTGGCGACCCGGCTGGCGCCTTCGCTTGGCGACGTCTGGGGCAGCACGCGCCCGCAGGGGAAAATCGACGCGCTGGCGCTCGATATTCCGTTACAGGCCACTGACAAAACCCGCTTCATGGCCAAATGGCACGACCTCTCCTGGCAGCAGTGGAAACTTCTGCCGGGGGCCGAGCATTTTTCCGGCACGGTCGTCGGTAGCCTTGAGCATGGCCGTTCAACGATCAGCATGAACGACGCCCGGATGCCGTATAAGAGTGTTTTCCGCGCGCCGCTTGAGATAGTCCGAGGCGCGGCGACCTTCGACTGGCGTAAAAATGTTGATGGTTTCACGCTGGACGGTAAAAACCTGGACGTGCAGGCCAACGCGCTGTGGGCGCGGGGCGATTTCCGCTATCAGCAGCCGAAGCACGGGCAGCCCTGGCTTGAGATCCTGGCGGGTATTCAGACGAGTGACGCGAAGCAGGCCTGGCGCTATTTCCCGGAGAATCTGATGGGCAAGGATCTGGTGGATTACCTGAGCGGTGCCATTCAGGGCGGACAGGTGGACAACGCCACGCTGGTGTATGTCGGCAATCCGCAACATTTTCCCTATAAGCAAAACGACGGGCAGTTTGAGGTTTATGTGCCGCTGCGTAACGCCACCTACGCGTTTCAGCCGGACTGGCCTGCGCTGAAAGATGTCGCTATCGATCTCGATTTCCGCAACGACGGCCTGTGGATGGCGGCGCCGCAGGTGCAGCTTGGCGGCGTCACCGGGAAAAACCTGACGGCTGTTATCCCTGATTACTCCCAGGAAAAGCTGTTCATCGATGCGGATATCGCAGGGCCCGGCAAGGCGGTCGGACCATACTTCAATGATACGCCGCTTGCGGATTCGCTGGGAACGACCCTCGAAGAACTCCAGCTCGACGGCGATGTGAATGCTCGCTTACATCTCGATATTCCACTCGACGGCACTATGACGACCGCCGAGGGCGACGTGTGGCTGCGTAACAACGCGCTGTACGTGAAACCGCTGAACAGTACGCTGCATAATCTGAACGGCAAATTCAGCTTCGTGAATGGCAATCTCAAAAGCGAACCCTTACAGGCCACCTGGTTTAATCAGCCGCTGAATATCGACTTCTCCACCCGAGAGGAAGAAAAAGCCTACCAGGTCGAGGTGAATATGAACGGCGACTGGCAGCCCACCCGAACCGGGCTGCTGCCGAAACCGCTTAATGACGCGCTCAGCGGCTCGATTCCCTGGAACGGCAAAGTGGCGATTTCGCTGCCGTACCACGCTGGTGTTAATTATCAGGTCGATATCACCGGCGATCTGAAGAATGTAAGCAGTCACTTACCGGAGCCGGTAGACAAAGCGGCGGGTAAAGCGTTGCCGTTCAGGGTGCGCGCTAAAGGCGATGTGAAAAGCTTCGATGTGACCGGCAACGCCGGGTCTGAAAACCATTTCAACAGCCGCTGGCTGCTGGGCCGCAAACTGACGCTTGATCGCGCCATCTGGGCGACCGACAGCCGCACCACGCCGCCGCTGCCGGAAAACCGCGGAGTAGAGCTGAACCTGCCCGCAATGGACGGCGCGCAGTGGCTGGCGCTCTTTAACCAGGGCGCGGCGCAGAAAGTAAGCAGTACGACACTGTTCCCGGAAGAAGTGACGCTGCGCACCCCCGCGCTCACCTTTGGCGGCCAGCGCTGGAATAATTTAAGCGTGATGGCGAAACCGCAGGCTGGCGGCACGGAAGTTTCCGCGCAGGGGCGTGAAATCAACGGACGTCTGGTGATGCGCGACGGCGCGCCGTGGCAGGCGATTATCGATTATCTCTATTACAACCCGGCGCATGAAAACGAAGCGGCCTCGGTGTTTAGCGGCGGGGCCGGGCAAAAAACGCAGGCCGTTGATTTCAGCGGCTGGCCGAACCTGGCGCTGCGCTGCGCGGAGTGCTGGCTGTGGGGCCAGAAATATGGCCGCATCAACGGCGATTTCACGATTAATGGCGATACGCTGTCGCTCGCGAACGGTCTGCTGGATACCGGCTTTGCGCGTCTCACCATGCAGGGCGAATGGGTTAACCGCGCCGATGCGATGCGCACGTCGCTTAAAGGCGTGCTCAAGGGCAAACAGCTCGATGCGGCGACCAGTTTCTTTGGCGTGAAAACGCCGCTGCAGGGGTCGTCCTTTAATGTCGATTACGATCTTCACTGGCGCGACGCGCCGTGGAAACCGGACGACGCCTCGCTCAACGGCGTGCTGCATACCCGGCTCGGTAAAGGGCAAATCGCCGACCTCGGCACCGGTCATGCCGGGCAGCTTCTGCGTCTGCTGAGCTTCGACGCGCTGCTGCGCAAGCTGCGCTTTGACTTCAGCGATACCTTCGGCGAAGGTTTTTATTACGATTCGATTCGCAGCACCGCGTGGATCAAAGACGGCGTGTTGCATACTGACGACACGCTGGTGGATGGCCTTGAAGCCGATATCGCCATGAAAGGCTCCGTTAACCTGCCGGCGCGGACGCTGGATATGGAAGCGGTCGTCGCGCCGGAAATTTCGGCGACGGTCGGCGTGGCGGCGGCCTTCGCCGTGAACCCTATCGTCGGCGCGGCGGTATTCGCGGCCAGTAAAGTACTCGGCCCGCTGTGGAATAAAATCTCGGTGCTGCGCTATCACCTCACCGGGCCTGTCGATAAGCCGCAAATCAACGAAGTGATGCGCCAGCCGCGCGCGGAAGTGGCGCAATGATTTGACGCCGCGGCTGAATTACCGCAAGCTCGCCTGATAACCTATTTCATTGCCCGTGCGGGCAGGACCATGAGAGTAGCAAACAATGAGTCTGAACCTGGTAAGTGAGCAGCTACTGTCTGCAAATGGCCTGAGCCATCAGGATCTCTTCTCCATTCTGGGCCAGCTTTATGAGCGTCGCCTGGATTACGGCGATCTCTATTTTCAGTCCAGTTATCACGAATCCTGGGTTTTAGAAGACCGCATCATTAAAGACGGTTCTTACAATATTGACCAGGGTGTGGGCGTGCGCGCCGTCAGCGGCGAGAAAACCGGCTTCGCTTATGCCGACCAGATTAGCCTTGCCTCGCTGACGCAAAGCGCGCAGGCCGCGCGCAGCATCGTGCGTGAGCAGGGCGAAGGGCGCGTCAAGACCCTGAGCGCGGTGGAATATTCTCCGCTCTACACCACGCTCGATCCGCTGCAAAGCCTGAGCCGCGAAGAAAAGCTCGATATTTTACGCCGCGTCGATAACGCCGCGCGCGCGGCGGATAAGCGCGTGCAGGAAGTGAGCGCGAGCCTGACCGGCGTCTATGAACTGATCCTGGTCGCCGCGACCGACGGGACGCTGGCGGCGGATGTCCGTCCGCTGGTGCGCCTCTCCGTGAGCGTGCAGGTGGAAGAAGACGGCAAGCGCGAGCGCGGATCCAGCGGCGGCGGCGGACGTTTCGGCTACGAGTGGTTTATGGAAAATACCGACGGCGAGGTGCGTGCCGAGGCCTGGGCGCGTGAGGCGGTGCGGATGGCGCTGGTGAACCTGAGCGCCGTCGCGGCGCCCGCCGGTACGCTGCCGGTGGTGCTGGGCGCAGGCTGGCCTGGCGTGCTGCTGCACGAGGCGGTCGGTCACGGTCTTGAGGGCGATTTTAATCGCCGCGGTACGTCGGTGTTCAGCGGCCAGATGGGCAAGCTGGTCGCTTCCGAGCTCTGCACCGTCGTGGATGACGGCACGCTTGCCAACCGTCGCGGCTCGCTGGCGATTGATGACGAAGGCGTTCCGGGCCAGTACAACGTGCTTATCGAGAACGGCATCCTGAAAGGCTACATGCAGGATAAACTCAACGCGCGCCTGATGGGCGTCGCGCCGACCGGTAATGGCCGCCGCGAATCTTACGCGCACCTGCCGATGCCGCGTATGACCAACACCTATATGCTCGCCGGGAAATCGACGCCGCAGGAAATTATCGAGTCGGTAGACTACGGAATTTTCGCGCCGAATTTCGGCGGCGGCCAGGTGGATATCACCTCCGGCAAGTTCGTGTTTTCGACCTCTGAAGCTTACCTGATTGAAAAAGGGAAAGTGACGAAGCCGGTGAAAGGCGCGACGCTTATCGGCTCCGGTATTGAGGCGATGCAGCAGATCTCAATGGTCGGCAACGACGTGAAGCTGGATAACGGCGTCGGCGTCTGCGGCAAAGAGGGCCAGAGCCTGCCGGTGGGCGTCGGTCAGCCAACGCTGAAAGTGGATAACCTGACGGTCGGCGGCACCGCATAATCGTCTGTGTCGCCCCTCCGCTGCGAGGGGCGACATTATGCGCGGCTCTCTTTCCCTTTCACATTTCTCCCCCGCATCTCCTGATAGACCTGCGCCACCTTCACGAAATAATCAGTCAGCGCGTTAATGCAGACCTGCACCTTGAGCGGCAGCTTGTCCTTTTCGGTATAGAGTGCATAGACCGGCCGCGGGTCGGACTGATAGCGCGGAAAGAGGATCTCCAGCTCGCCGCTGTTGATCTCGTCGATCACCCACATCAACGGCACATAGGCGATGCCCGCGCCCGCTTTTAACCAGCGGGAGAGCGTCATTGGATCATTGGTGACAAAGCGGCCCTGCGGCAGCAGGCGCGTCGAAATGCCTTCCGGGGCGATAAGCTCGAATTCGTTGTCAGGGCGCACGCTATATTCAAGCCATGAATGGTTGGCGAGATCGGCTGGTTTTTCCGGCGTGCCCGCCTGGGCGAGATAGCTCTTCGCCGCGCAGACCACCATCGGCATAGAGCCGAGGCGTTTTGAGAACAGGCTGGAGTCCTGGAGCGCGCCGACCCGAATAACGACATCCAGCCCGTCGGCAATAAGATCCGGCGCGGGAATGCCGGTGACAAGGTTGACCGACAGGCCTGGATAATCGCGCAGCATGTTTGCCGTCAGGCTGGCCAGTACATTTTGCGCCATAGTTGAAGAACAGCCGATACGCAGCGTGCCGATGGGACTGTTGTTAAAAGCGTACAATTGCTCATGGACTTCCTGTACTTCATGCAGCATGCGTCGGCAGCCCTGATAGTAGATCCGGCCAGCTTCGGTTAAGCCAATACTGCGGGTACTGCGGTTTAACAGCTTGACCTGTAACTCGTCTTCCAGTTTCGAGACCGTCTGACTGATAGAAGAGACGCTCATCTCAAGCTGCCTTGCGGCGCTGGTAAATGAGCCCAGCTCTACCACTTTGGCAAACACCGACATTCTTTTTAGTCGTTCCATTATTCACTCTGGCTTAAAAGTGATTTAGATCACATATCATAGATAACTTACTATCAGTTACGCTAATATATTATTTCCAACATAACTAACACCGCACTCTCGCCCGGCCATTCAAGGCCACTCGTTGCGGAATATAGTTTAAAAATCAATAGCCTGCACGAAAATCAAGGTCAAAATGAGTCTTTTTCCGGTCATAGTGATATTCGGTCTTTCGTTTCCGCCGATCTTTTTTGAGCTTCTGCTGTCGCTGGCGATTTTCTGGCTGGTGCGCCGTGCGCTGATCCCGACCGGGATCTACGATTTTGTCTGGCATCCGGCGTTATTTAATACGGCGCTCTATTGCTGTCTGTTCTATCTGCTGTCGCGCTTGTTTGTCTGAGGTTGATGTGAAATTACTAACAACAAAAATAACCCGCACAGCCATCACCGTGGTGCTGGTCGTGCTCGCCTTCATCGCCATTTTTCGCGCCTGGAGTTTTTATACTGAGTCGCCCTGGACGCGTGACGCGCGCTTTAGCGCCGATGTCGTCGCCATTGCGCCCGACGTCGCCGGGCTTATCACGTCAGTCGACGTGCATGACAACCAGCTGGTGAAGAAAGATCAGGTGCTCTTCACTATAGACCAGCCGCGTTACCAGAAGGCGCTGGAAGAGGCGGAAGCTGATGTCGCTTACTATCAGGCGCTGGCGAACGAGAAACGCCGCGAGGCGGGACGCCGCAATAAGCTCGGCATCCAGGCGATGTCGCGTGAAGAGATTGACCAGGCGAATAACGTCCTGCAAACCGTGCTGCACCAGCTGGCGAAAGCCGAGGCGACGCGCGACCTGGCGAAACTCGATCTCCAGCGCACTGTTATCCGCGCCCCCGCGGATGGCTGGGTCACCAACCTTAACGTATATGCCGGCGAATTTATTACGCGCGGCTCTACCGCTGTGGCGCTGGTGAAACAGAACAGTTTCTACGTTCAGGCTTATATGGAAGAGACCAAGCTTGAAGGCGTGCGCCCTGGCTTTCGCGTCGAGATAACGCCGCTTGGCAGCAATAATGTGCTGCACGGCACCGTGGATAGCGTCTCGGCGGGCGTCACCAACGCCAGCAGCACCCGTGATGATAAAGGCATGGCGACGGTCGACTCCAACCTCGAATGGGTGCGCCTGGCCCAGCGCGTGCCGGTGCGCATTCGCCTCGATAAACAGCCTGGCAACCTGTACCCGTCCGGCACTACGGCGACCGTGGTGGTGACCGGCGAGCGCGACCGCGACCGTAGCCACGAATCGGCCTTTAACAAGCTGATGCACCGCCTGCGCGAATTCGGTTAAACGCTATGGGATTCCTGTCTATCGATCCCCGGCATCTGCGCTTTGCGATAAAACTCGCCACCGCGATTGTGCTGGCGCTGTTTGTCGGGTTTCACTTTCAGCTTGAAACGCCGCGCTGGGCGGTGCTGACCGCCGCTATCGTGGCGGCGGGCCCGGCTTTCGCGGCGGGCGGCGAGCCCTGGTCCGGCGCTATCCGTTATCGCGGTATGCTGCGCATTATCGGCACCTTTATCGGCTGTCTCGCTGCGCTGGTGATTATCATCGGCACGATACGCGCGCCGGTAGTGATGCTGACCGTCTGCTGCATCTGGGCCGGTTTCTGCACCTGGGTCTCCTCGCTGGTGAAAGTGGAGAACTCCTACGCCTGGGGACTCGCGGGTTACACGGCGCTGATTATCGTCATCACCATTCAGACCGAGCCGCTGCTGGCGCCGCAGTTCGCGCTGGAGCGCTGCAGTGAAATCGTGCTCGGGATTTTCTGCGCCATTATCGCCGACCTGTTATTTTCGCCGCGCTCGATTAAAAAAGAGATCGACCGCGAGCTCGACGCGCTGCTGGTGGAGCAGTTTCGCCTGATGCAGCTCTGCATGGCTCACGGCGACAGCGAAGAGATGGATAAAGCCTGGGGCGCGCTGGTGCGGCGCACCGCGGCGCTCGACGGCATGCGCGTGAACCTTAATATGGAATCGTCGCGCTGGGGGCGCGCAAACCGGCGACTGAAAGCGCTGAATACGCTTTCGCTAACGCTGATTACCCAGGCCTGCGAAACGTATCTCATCCAGAATACCCGGCCGGAGTCGATTGCCCCGGAATATCGCGAACTGTTTGTCGAGCCGGTGGAAACCGCCGCTGATGTACACCGCCGCCTGAAGTTTATCCGTCGCGTCCTCTCCTGGACCGGCGAGCACGACACCCCGGTGACGATTTACACGTGGGTCGGCGCCGCCACGCGCTATCTGCTGCTGAAACGCGGCGTCATCACTAACGCGAAAATCAGCGCGGTGGAAGAAGACGTATTGACCGATGAGGTGGTGGTCAAAGCCCCCTCGGCGGAGCGCCATCACGCGATGATTAACTTCTGGCGCACCACCGTCTCCTGCCTGCTGGGCACGCTGTTCTGGCTCTGGACCGGCTGGACCTCCGGCAGCGGGGCGATGATCATGATAGCCGTGGTGACGGCGCTCGCGATGCGTCTGCCGAACCCGCGCATGGTATCGCTCGATTTCCTCTACGGCATGCTGACGGCGCTGCCACTCGGGGCGTTCTATTTCCTGGTCGTGTTGCCATCGACCCAGCAGAGTATGTTGTTGCTCTGTATCAGCCTGGCGCTGCTCGGCTTTTTTATCGGTATCGAGGTACAGAAGCGGCGGCTTGGCTCGATGGGCGCGCTGGCGGGCACCATTAATATTCTGGTGCTGGATAACCCGATGACGTTTCATTTCAGCCAGTTTCTCGACAGCGCGCTGGGGCAACTGGTGGGCTGTGTGCTGGCGACGATGGTGATTGTCGTCATTCGCGATAATTCGCAGGCGCAGACCGGACGCATGCTGCTGAATCAGTTTGTTTCGGCGGCGGTGTCATCGCTCACCACGAACAAGGCGCGGCGCAAAGAGAACCATCTGCCCGCGCTCTATCAACAACTCTTTCTGTTGCTGAGCAAATTCCCAGGCGACGTGGCGAAGTTCCGGCTGGCGCTGAACCTGATTATTGCGCATCAGCGGCTGCGCGAAGCGCCGGTACCGGTGAATGACGATCTTTCGGCGTTTCATCGCCAGCTGCGGCGTACGGCGGATCGGGTAATTTCCGCGTCCAGCGACGAAAAGCGGCGCGCCACATTCCGCCAGCTGCTGGATGAGCTGGCGATTTATCAGGAGAAGCTGCATGTCTGGGCGGCGCCGCAATCGGTTATCGATTCCGTGAAGCGGCTGACCGATATGCTGCATAAATATCAGCATGCCCTGACCAACAGTTAAGCCTCAAACCGACGCCCAAAGCGTCGGTTTTTTTCTGACTATACTTACCTCCATCCACGGAATTTCACGTGCAGGAGGGGACAATGACCGCACAACCATTTGCAGGACATGCGTTTTTTAAGACCGGCTACTTTGTTGACGGGAAATGGCATAACGCGCAGGAAACCTTTGATGTACTGAATCCGGCAACGGGCGAGGTGATAGCCCAGGTGGCGAAAGCCGGAAAAAAAGAGACCGAGGCCGCCATCGCCGCGGCCAGCCGTGCCTTCCCTGCCTGGCGCTCAAAAACTGCGAAAGAACGTTCTGAAATCCTCTATCGCTGGTATCAGCTGATGATCGAAAACAAGCGCTGGCTTGGCGAGCTGATGACGAGCGAACAAGGCAAACCGCTGAAAGAAGCCGAAGGCGAAGTCGAATACGCGGCGAGTTTTATTCAGTGGTTCGCTGAACAGGCCAAACGCGCCAACGGTGAAATCATTCCGCCCGCGAAGCCTGGCTCACGCATTCTGGCGACCCGCGAACCGGTCGGCGTGGTGGCGGCGATCACCCCCTGGAACTTCCCGATGGCGATGCTGACCCGCAAACTCGGCCCGGCGCTCGCCGCGGGCTGCACTGGCGTCATTAAACCGGCGAACAACACGCCGCTCAGCGCCTTCGCGCTGCTGGCGCTGGCGCAGGAAGCCGGCGTGCCAGACGGCGTGCTTAATGCGGTCGCGGGCAATACGTCAGAGATAAGCGATGCCATTATGGCAAGTTCTGAAGTGCGTAAAATTTCGTTTACCGGCTCCACGGCTGTGGGTAAGACGCTGATGCGCAATGCCGCCGAAACGATGAAAAAAGTCTCGATGGAGCTTGGCGGCAACGCGCCGTATATCGTCTTTGACGACGCTGACATTGACGCGGCGGTGAAAGGCGCCATCGCCAATAAATTCCGTAACGCAGGCCAGGTGTGCGTCAGCGTTAACCGCTTCTACATCCAGGAAGGCGCCTATGACCGTTTCGTTAACCAGCTGGCGGAGGCGGTAAAAGCGCTGAAAGTGGGTAACGGCATGGAAGAGGGCGTGGTTGTCGGGCCGCTGATTGAACAATCAGCAGTCGCGAAAGTGCGCGAGCATGTCGAAGACGCGGTGGCGAAGGGCGCGAAAGTGCTGACAGGCGGTAAACCGCACGCGGCTGGCGGCAATTTCTGGCAACCAACGGTGCTGATTGACGCGAACGACGACATGAAGCTCGCTCAGGAAGAGACGTTCGGCCCGCTCGCTGCCTGTTTCAGCTTCAAAACGGAAGAAGAAGTTATCGCGCGTGCGAACAATACGCCTTACGGGCTGGCAGCGTACTTCTATACGCAGAATTTACAGCGCGTATTCCGCGTCTCGCAGGCGCTGGAAAGCGGCATGATAGGCGTTAACGAATGTGCGGTCTCGACCGAGCTTGCGCCGTTTGGCGGCGTGAAAGAGTCTGGCCTTGGGCGCGAGGGTTCTGTGCTGGGGCTGGAAGAGTTTATGGAAGTGAAAACGCTGCATCTTGGCGGGTTATAAGCGTGAGGGCGGCGCCATGGCCGCCCGATGAACGTGGTGGCGACAATGAAAAGCTATAGTTTCGATTTCAGTACCATTGCCGATCAGAATGATTTCTGTCAGGCGTTTGCCGCGACGTTTGGCGTTACGCCAGAGCGTGTCGGGGATCTGGATAGTCTCTGGAAAGTCGTGACGGAAGGTGAGTTGCCGTTGCCGCTGGAGATCGTCTTCCTGCACGTGACGGCGGAGATCAAGCGGCGCTTCGGCGCGCTGATTTTGCTGTTTGATGAAGCAGAAGAGGAGCTGGAAGGTCAGCTCCTCTTCAATATCCGGCAATAACCATACTTCAAACCCTTAAAAAGGCCCCGCGAAGCAGGGGCAAAAGTCGTCGGAGAAGACGACGAGGGTTTATTTGTACAGTTCTGCCGTGGCGTGCCAGTGATCGCCCTGAGTCAGTTCAGTGATGCGATAGCTGCTGGCGCCTTCTTTTTCGGCTTTCTCAGCCAGCTGCTGGCGAACATCCATCGGCGAGCCGGTCAACTGCGTCACAGAGACGGAGCCCATCGGCTGGAGATTTTGCGCCTGCTGCGCGTTAACTTGTTGTACTGCGGCACTCGCGCCGAAAGAGAGTACGGATGCAAGGCCCAGAGCAGCGATGGTAAAAGTCGTTTTCATTATTTATTCCTCATGCAGGTGTGTTCAGCGGCCTTAATGGTTAGCGTACGGTTTTTATCGGGCCGCTGAGAGGTATTACGGGATTCGGCGCGTTAGCGCGTCTGACGGTAATAACGCTTATTTATAAAGCTCGGCAGTCGCGTGCCAGTGATCGCCGGTACGGGCTTCGATAACGCGGTAAGCCGTCGCGCCTTTCGCTTCTGCTTTTTCATTCAGCATCTGACGCAGATCCATCGGCGCGCCGCTAATAGCGTCAACGGAGACGGTACCGATAGACTGGCGGTTCTGCGCTTGCTCTGCGTTGATGGAGTCGGCTGCGAAAGCACCGAAGGAGAGCATCGAGAGAAGTGTCAGGGCTGTTACAGTAGATTTGGTTTTCATGTTCTTTTCCTCGTCGTAATTGTTATCGGTGGGGTCTTATTGTGTGACCCTCATCACAAAAACAAGTATACACTAATCACCCAAAAAATTAATGCGATCCTAATGATTTCCTATGAAACTTTGTGCGTTCACGGCGTTTTTTTATTACCGATCATTATAAAAATAGTCATTAAAAGACCAGTTTCCGATTAATTTGTTTAGAAATCATTCGGTTAATTGAATTTGATAATTTGTGCGGTTTTTAAGCCGAACCACGAGCGGCATCGTAAAAAGACAGACGGATTACGCTGCAGGCGTAATAAAAGGAAGAAGAAAAGCGGGGTCAAACAAGCAACCGCCGGGAGAACCGGCGGTATCTCAGGCGTTACAATTCCTGCTCGAACAGCACCAGAATGGCTTCGTAAAGATCTTTCACCGTAAAGCCGCGCGCGGGCGTGGTAAAAATAGTGTCATCACCGGCGATAGTGCCGAGGATCCCTTCAGCTTTACCGAGAGAATCCAGCAGACGCGCGATGAGCTGCGCGGCGCCGGGGCTGGTATGAATGACCACGACGGCGTCGTTGTAGTCGATATCGAGCACCAGGTTTTTCAGCGGGCTGGAGGTGGTCGGTACGCCAAGCTCAACCGGCAGGCAATACACCATTTCCATTTTGGCGTTGCGCGTACGCACGGCGCCAAACTTCGTTAACATGCGGGAGACTTTGGACTGGTTGATGTTTTCGAAACCCTGGTCCTGGAGCGCCTGGACGATTTCGCCCTGGGAGCTGAACTTCTCTTCTTTTAGTAACGCTTTGAAGGCTTTGACTAATTCTTCTTGTTTTGCGGAGCTACGCATATATCACCCGTATACAGGCCAATAAACAACATTATTATGCATTGTAATGAATTTTTATGCAAATTATCTGCCTTGCGGCGGGCTGAAATAATGTTATGAAAGAGACGAATTTTATCAAATTACGTTATCAAGGAACATGCCTGCGTCACGACTCGCAAATAAGCCTTTAAGTAAACCAAATGTTATCAAAATGATGTTGTTTTGATGCTTAAAGAGGGTGTAATGTAACCGCCTGTTGAGATGTTGCTTCGGTAGTGACCCGGCGGCAACCGCGTCGTCTGCACCCGGCGAGAAGGCCGCATCGCTTTCAGTTAAACGCGCTACGATCGCAAACTGCGAGCGAAAACAGTGCTATAACTTCCTCCCAGGATGATTATGGTCGCCACCTCATGGAGTAACGGCACACAATTGCTAACCATAATAAGGAGTTTAGGATGAAAGTTGCAGTCCTCGGCGCGGCGGGCGGTATCGGCCAGGCGCTTGCCCTTCTACTCAAGACCCAACTGCCTTCAGGTTCAGAACTCTCTCTGTATGACATCGCACCGGTGACCCCAGGGGTAGCGGTAGATTTAAGTCATATCCCGACCGACGTGAAAATCAAAGGTTTCTCCGGCGAAGACGCCACCCCGGCGCTGGAAGGCGCAGACGTGGTGCTGATCTCCGCAGGCGTTGCCCGTAAACCAGGTATGGACCGTTCCGATCTGTTCAACGTGAACGCCGGGATCGTGAAAAACCTGATCCAGCAGGTCGCCACGACCTGCCCGAAAGCGTGCATCGGCATCATCACTAACCCGGTCAACACCACCGTGGCTATCGCGGCGGAAGTGCTGAAAAAAGCGGGCGTGTACGATAAGAACAAACTGTTCGGCGTGACCACGCTGGATATCATCCGCTCCAACACCTTTGTGGCGGAACTGAAAGGTAAAAAACCAGCTGAGCTGGACGTGCCGGTTATCGGCGGCCACTCTGGCGTGACTATTCTGCCGCTGCTCTCCCAGATCCCGGGCGTGAGCTTTACCGAGCAGGAAGTGGCCGATCTGACCAAACGCATCCAGAACGCGGGCACCGAAGTGGTGGAAGCGAAAGCGGGCGGAGGCTCTGCGACCCTGTCTATGGGCCAGGCGGCCGCGCGTTTCGGTCTCTCGCTGGTGCGTGCGTTGCAGGGCGAGCAGGGCGTGGTGGAATGCGCCTATGTGGAAGGCGACGGCGAATATGCGCGTTTCTTCTCACAGCCGCTGCTGCTGGGTAAAAACGGTATCGAAGAGCGTAAATCTATTGGCACCCTGAGCGCTTATGAACAGCAGTCGCTGGAAGGCATGCTGGATACGCTGAAAAAAGATATCGCCCTGGGCGAAGAGTTCGTTAACAAGTAAGCGCTGGCGAACAAAAAAAACCGGAACTCAGGTTCCGGTTTTTTTATGCCTGCGCTTGCGCTATTCCGGCGTCGCCGGATATTCCTGAATCGTCACCTGGATGGTGAGCTTGCGATCGTTACGCATCACTTCTACCGGGATCACCGACCCTGGACGGATTTCTGCCACCTGGTCCATGGTTTCCAGCGCAGAGATAGCCGGCTTTTTGTTTACCGACACAATGACATCGTTCACCTGAATGCCTGCGCGCGCGGCCGGACCATCCTGCGCCACATCATTGACCACAATTCCCTGAATCTGATCGATACCCGCCGCAGGCGTGTGCATAGGCGTGATTTCACGGCCGCTGATGCCGATGTAGCCGCGAATGACGCGCCCGTCGCGGATCAATTTTTCCATAATGCGCGTGGCGAGTTGGGTCGGGATGGCGAATCCGATGCCTTCCGGCGTTTCGCCGTCGTTGCTCTTATCAAAAGAGAGCGTGTTAATGCCCATCAGTTCGCCCAGCGAATTCACCAGCGCGCCGCCGGAGTTGCCGTGATTGATAGAGGCGTCGGTTTGCAGAAAGTTCTGACGCCCCGAGGGGTTGAGACCAATGCGCCCGGTGGCGCTGATAATCCCCTGCGTGATGGTCTGCCCGAGGTTATAGGGGTTGCCTATTGCCATCACCACATCGCCGATGTGCGGCATACGCTGCGGATTGATAGGGATAACCGGCAGGGCGGTGGCGTTGATTTTCAGCACCGCGAGATCGGTCAGGCTGTCGGAGCCGACCAGCAGCGCCTCGAACACGCGGCCATCCTGCAACGCCACGATTATCTGGTCGGCGTCGTTGATCACATGTTTGTTGGTCAGAATATAGCCGCGCTGGTCCATGATAACGCCGGAGCCGAGCGTGCGGATTTCGAGCTGGCTGCGATTGCTGCCGCCAAGGCTGCGATTATAGACATTCACTACCGCAGGCGCAGCGCGACGCACCGCCCGGTTATAGCTCACGGGGGTCTCATCGTTACTGTCGAGTCGCGGCTGCAACAGCGGATTGTACGGACGCAGGGAAGGCACGAGCGTCAGCAGCAGCGCTGCTACGATCAACCCCGCAATCACCGAGCGTAAAAGCTTCAGAAACATGTGTATGAGATAAGTAGTCAGGGGACGGGCGCAGCATATCATGAGTTAAACGGACATCACACGCGGCGTGATGTCCGTTATCTCAGTTTATTAACGCAGCAGTAAATAGAGGCTGTCGTTGCCGCGCACGATGTGCAGGGCGATGATCGCAGGCTTGCTAGCCAGCAGCTTGCGCATTTCCGCAATCGTACTAACGCGCTCGCGGTTGACGCCGACAATCACGTCATCTTTATGCAGGCCCGCCTGCGCGGCCGCGCTGCCTTTTTCGACGTTATCAATCGTGATGCCTTTGGTGCCGTCTTTAAGCTGACCGTCGCTCAGCGTCGCGCCTTGCAGGGCCGGGGCGATGATATCGGCGCTGGCGGAAGACGACGTGCTCTTATCAAGCGTCACTTCGACTTCCTGCGCTTTGCCATTACGCAGCAGGCCAAGCTTCACTTTGGTGCCCGGCTCGGTGGTGGCGATGCGCGAGCGCAACTCCGCGAAGCTGTTCAGTGGACGGCCATTCAGGCTGACAATGACATCGCCGGCTTTAATGCCCGCTTTGGCGGAGCCGGAGTTTGGCAGCACTTCACTGACAAACGCGCCGCGCTGCGTGTTCAGATTGAACGCTTTGGCGATATCGGCGCTCATCTCGGTGCCTTTAATGCCGAGGAGGCCGCGTTTCACTTCGCCGGACTGCATCAGCTGTTTCGCAAGCGTCTGGGCCATATTCGCGGGGATCGCGAAGCCGATACCCACGCTGCCGCCGCCCGGCGCGAGAATGGCGGTGTTAATGCCGATAAGTTCGCCGTTGAGGTTTAACAGCGCGCCGCCGGAGTTGCCGCGGTTGATGGAGGCGTCGGTCTGGATGAAGTTTTCAAAGCCCTCAAGATTCAGTCCGCTGCGCCCGAGCGCCGACACAATGCCAGAGGTGGCAGTCTGGCCGAGCCCGAACGGGTTACCGACGGCGACCACGAAATCACCGACGCGCAGTTTGTCGGAATCCGCTACCTGGATTTGCGTCAGGTTGCTGGCGTTTTGCAACTGGAGTAGTGCGATATCGCTCTGGTCGTCACCGCCGATGAGTCTGGCGTCGAATTCGCGTCCATCATTAAGCTGTACGCTGATTTTCTCGGCGTGGTTAATCACATGGTTGTTGGTGAGCACATAGCCTTTCGCGGCGTCGATAATGACGCCGGAGCCGAGCCCCTCAAACGGCTGTGCCTGCTGGTCAGGCATGGATTCGCCGAAAAACTTTTTCAGCTCTTCCGGTACGCGCTGCTCCTGCACGGCGGTGCCTTCTACCTGGACGCTGACCACGGCAGGCAGCACTTTTTCCAGCATCGGCGCAAGGCTTGGGGTCGCAGGCTGGCCCGGCACCTGCGAGGGCAGGGCGGCGAACACCGGAGCGGGTGCCGAGAAAGAGAGACCGAGACTTAACGCTAACGCACTCAACAGCAGGGTTTGTTTTTTCATGAACGCAGCTCTCGCAACCTGGTTATAAACCGTAACCTGAAAAGACGGATATTATTGAATTCTCAATGTCGTAACAATGCTGTCATCGGGACGGCAGCGCTCAGAATAAGCATAGTCAGCGCCCAAAGAAAAGCGGGCGCAATATGCGCCCGACGGTAAGGATAGTCAGCTGAATCAGTTGCGCTTCGCGCCGGTGCGAAGCAGGCCGGACGCGCCGTCAGAGTAGTCGCGCGGCATCTGTACCGGCGCCTGATCGTTGCTGGCTTCCGATTCCGCAAGGCGATTGCGGAACGGATTGGTCTCAGCGGACATTTCCGGCAGCAGGCTGCTTGAGCTTTTCGCCATGTGCTGATAAAGCTGACGATAGTCATGCGCCATGTTATCCAGCAGTTCGGCGCTGCGGGCGAAGTGGCTGACCAGTTCTTCGCGGTAGTCGTCAAGCTCCGCCTTGTTTTTCTCAAGCTCATATTGCAGAGCCTGCTGTTGACGTAATTTGCGGTTACCGAAACGCATAGCGACGGCGCCGATAATGATGCCGACGACTAACCCAATAAGCGCATATTCCCAGGTCATGAACATCTCCCGTTGTCTTGTGATTCCGTAGGGTGGTAACGGCGAGGCTTGGTTTCTCGTCTGCGTGCCGTCGACCGGTAAACCCACTATAACCGCTAATTCAGGAGAAGTGGAATCCTGGAGCGGCATGGCGTAGTGTAGAGCGGCCTTTTTTTGGCCAAATCACGCTGCGGCGAACCGTTTTCAGGAAGTAAGAATAATATATGCAGAGCATCTCTCCGACATCGCGCTACCAACAGGCCCTGAACGAGGGCACCCATCAGCCGGACGACGTCCAGCAAGAAGCGGTAAATCGTCTGAATCTTATCTGGCAGGCGCTTTCACAGAAATCCGCCGAACCTGCGCCTGCCCGCGGCGGTCTGCTGACCAAAGTCGGCAAGCTGTTCGGTAAACGCGACGAAAGCCCCCAGGAAGCGCCGGTACGCGGCTTATATATGTGGGGCGGCGTCGGGCGCGGCAAAACCTGGCTGATGGACCTTTTTTTTCACAGCCTGCCGGGCGAGCGTAAGCTCAGGCTGCACTTTCACCGCTTTATGTTACGCGTGCATGAAGAACTCGCCGCGCTGCAGGGGCAAACCGATCCGCTGGAGGTCGTCGCCGACGGCTTTAAAGCGCAGGCCGACGTTATCTGCTTCGATGAGTTTTTTGTTTCCGACATTACCGACGCCATGCTGCTGGGCGGCCTGATGCAGGCGCTGTTCGCGCGCGGCATTACGCTGGTAGCGACCTCCAACATTCCGCCGGATGAGCTTTACCGTAACGGCTTGCAACGTACGCGCTTTCTGCCTGCTATTGACGCGATTAAGACGCATTGCGACGTCATGAACGTCGATGCGGGAATTGATTACCGTCTGCGCACGCTAACGCAGGCGCACCTGTGGCTGTCGCCTCGCGATGAAGCGACGGCGCGCCAGATGGATAAACTCTGGCAGGCGTTGGCTGGCGCGCCGCGTCGTGAGGCACCGTCGCTTGAGATTAACCATCGCCCGCTGCCTACGCTTGGCGTGGAAAACCAGACGCTCGCGGCATCGTTCGCTACCCTGTGCGTGGATGCTCGTAGCCAGCACGATTACATCGCGCTGTCGCGCCAGTTCCACACGGTATTGCTGTTTGATGTGCCGGTGATGACCACATCCACCGAGAACGCGGCGCGGCGTTTTATCGCGCTGGTGGATGAGTTTTATGAACGCCAGGTGAAGCTGGTGGTATCGGCGGATGCGCCGCCAGAACGCATCTATCAGGGCGAACAGCTGACGTTTGAATTTCAGCGTTGCCTGTCGCGTTTGCAGGAGATGCAGAGCGAGGAATACCTCAAGCGTCCCCACCTGGCCTGAGGCCTGGCCGCTCCTCTGCGCGCAGGGGAGCAAATCCTGTGACTTTACGCATAAAAGGGGTCGATCTTTGTACTCGACTTCTCTATAATCTTGCGACCCCACGTTACAAGAAAGTTTTTTTCCCGAAACTTTTGTGTGCCGAAAACATATCCGAGGGGGTAGGTTTGCGGACTTTGTCGTGTGAACCTCAACTCAATTTAAGCGTTTGGGTGTTCGCCAACGTGTAACTCTATATTTGGGTAAGCTTTTAATGAAAACTTTTACAGCTAAACCAGAAACCGTAAAACGCGACTGGTATGTTGTTGACGCGACCGGTAAAACTCTGGGCCGTCTGGCTACCGAACTGGCTCGTCGCCTGCGCGGTAAGCACAAAGCGGAATACACTCCGCACGTTGATACCGGTGATTACATCATCGTTCTGAACGCAGAAAAAGTTGCTGTAACCGGCAACAAGCGTTCTGACAAAATGTACTACCACCACACTGGCCACATCGGTGGTATCAAAGAAGCGACCTTTGAAGAGATGATTGCCCGCCGTCCTGAGCGCGTAATTGAAATCGCGGTTAAAGGCATGCTGCCGAAAGGCCCTCTGGGCCGTGCTATGTACCGTAAACTGAAAGTTTACGCGGGCAACGAGCACAACCACGCGGCGCAGCAACCGCAAGTTCTGGACATCTAATCGGGATTATGGCAATGGCTGAAAATCAATACTACGGCACTGGTCGCCGCAAAAGCTCCGCCGCTCGTGTGTTTATCAAACCGGGCAACGGTAAAATCGTTATCAACCAGCGTTCTCTGGAACAGTACTTCGGTCGCGAAACTGCCCGCATGGTAGTTCGCCAGCCGCTGGAACTGGTCGACATGGTTGAGAAACTGGATCTGTACATCACTGTTAAAGGTGGTGGTATCTCTGGTCAGGCTGGTGCGATCCGTCACGGTATCACCCGCGCTCTGATGGAGTACGATGAGTCTCTGCGTTCTGAACTGCGTAAAGCTGGCTTCGTTACTCGTGACGCTCGTCAGGTTGAACGTAAGAAAGTCGGTCTGCGTAAAGCACGTCGTCGTCCGCAGTTCTCCAAACGTTAATATTTTCTGCTCTTGCAGAATCGTATTGGCGAAAAACCCGGCATACAGCCGGGTTTTTTTATGCCCGGAATTTTTATCTGTCCCTAATCTACTGAAATCCCGTCCATTTACGGCAATCGGATAAAACCTCTCACCACAAGCTGCGCAAAATCTGGTAAACTATCATCCAATTTTGTGCCCAAATGCTGGTAACTGTTCACGTTTTGTTCGTTTTGCAGACGGAAGTAAGTTCGGCACGGAAGGGTAATCGATAAGGCCAGTCGTGTTTGCGGCTGGTAGCAGTAACTTTCTGAATATACCTGGAGGTTTTCATGGCTGTCGCTGCCAACAAACGTTCGGTAATGACGCTGTTTTCTGGTCCTACTGATATCTACAGCCATCAGGTCCGCATTGTGCTGGCTGAAAAGGGTGTCAGCTTTGAAATTGAGCATGTGGAAACGGATAACCTGCCGCAGGATCTGATTGACCTCAACCCAAATCAAAGCGTGCCGACGCTGGTAGACCGTGAACTGACTCTGTGGGAGTCGCGCATCATTATGGAATATCTCGATGAGCGTTTCCCGCACCCGCCGTTAATGCCGGTTTATCCGGTCGCTCGCGGTGAAAGCCGCCTGTATATGCACCGTATCGAGAAAGACTGGTACTCACTGATGAACGTGATCGTCAGTGGTTCCGCACAGGAAGCTGATGCGGCACGTAAACAGCTGCGCGAAGAGCTGCTGGCTATCGCGCCGGTATTTGGTCAGAAGCCGTACTTCCTGAGCGACGAATTCAGCCTGGTAGACTGCTACCTGGCGCCGTTGCTGTGGCGTTTGCCTCTGCTGGGCGTTGAGTTCAGCGGCGCGGGCGCTAAAGAGCTTAAAGGCTACATGACTCGCGTGTTTGAACGTGATTCGTTCCTGGCGTCGCTGACCGAAGCCGAGCGCGAAATCCGTTTGCAAACCCGGGGTTAAACCTTATGGATATGTCTCAGCTCTCTCCACGTCGTCCTTATCTGCTGCGTGCCTTTTATGAATGGCTGCTGGATAACCAGCTGACGCCGCACCTGGTCGTGGATGTGACGCTGCCGGGCGTGCTGGTGCCGCTGGAGTATGCGCGTGATGGTCAAATCGTTCTGAACATCGCGCCGCGTGCGGTGGGCAATCTCGAACTGGCGAATGACGAAGTGCGCTTTAATGCCCGTTTCGGCGGCGTACCGCGTCAGGTCACCGTACCGCTGGCTGCTGTGCTGGCTATCTACGCCCGCGAAAACGGCGCCGGTACGATGTTCGAGCCAGAAGCCGCTTATGATGAAGAGATGGCGAGCCTGAATGACGAGAACAGCGCTGAAGAGCCGGAAACGGTGATGTCCGTGATTGATGGCGACAAGCCTGATGACGCGGATGGTAACGATCCGGATGACGAGCCGCCGCCGCGTGGCGGACGTCCTGCGTTGCGCGTTGTAAAGTAATCACGTCTCCACATAATGAAAAGCCGGTATGTTTGCGCATACCGGCTTTTTTATTGTTAAACCGCCCCGAGAGGCGGTTGTGCTTTTATGCGCGCCCGATTACCAGCGGTAGTTCACCAGCATATGGCCGGAGTACGCATTGTAGGAGTTGTCGCCCCATTCGCTGCTAACGCGGAAGGATACGGTTGTTGCGTCGTTCATTTTGCCGCTCACGCCGGTTTCCAGCTGGAAGCGATTAGACGGCACGTTTGAATCGAGCGTCTCGTCATTAAAGTTCAGATCGCTCATGCCGTTACCGATGAGCCAGTTCACCGCGCCGTAAGGCTGCCAGGCTTCCACCGATTTCTGATCGACATAGCTCGCTTTAAGACCGACACGGCCCAGCACAGCATCATCATCCGGCGTACCGACGCGGGTGCCGTTATATTCGACGTGATAATCCTGATCCAGATGGCTGTAAATCACCTGACCCTGCGGTTCAAATTTCATGGTGCGCGCCTTTTCGGACGGTACCAGCCAGGCGTGGCCCAGCTCCAGCGAGGCGGCATAGCCCTGGCTGTCATACTTCTCGCCCGGCATGTCATCGCCGTTCACCTGGCTGTTATACCAGCTGTAAGACGCCCAGCTGTCGATATAGCTGCCGAGGCGCAGTTTTTCGTCTTCCTGCCAGGTGGCATAGAGACCAAGGTTGTAGCCGTTAACGCGGCCATCAGCCGAGCGCGTGTTGTGGCGCGCATCGGCCGTTGTGTCGCTATAGCCTGCGCCGAGCATGAAGCCGCTGTGCAGTGTACCGGTTGAGAGATTTTTGCTCAGCACGTCGCTACCCAGTTGCACCACGGCGGAGCGAATTTTGTATTTGAGGTTGCTGTCGGCGAAGTGGCCGTCGTTATACTCGCCTTTGACATACATCCAGGTGTTCAGATCGTCGGCGTCGCGCAGCATCAGCTGATCGCGGTCATCGCGTTTATGCATAAACATCTGCTGCGCCGCCAGGTAGTTGGCCATGTAGACACCAGCTTCCGGACGGTAGACTTCCGGCGCCGGAGGCGTATTGCCGCCATCGTCCCCGCCGTTATCGTTGCCGCCATTATCGTCCGGATCAGGTGTCGGATCGGGCGTTGGTTCCGGGGTATCGCTGGCTTTTGATTCCAGATACCAGTTGCCGTCATCGTGCTGATAGAGGTCATATTCCCACATCCCTGCGACAACCGGTTTATCCAGCGTGAAGGACGCATCAGAAGCGCCGCCGACGCTAATAAGCTCAATGCCGTTGATGGTCTGCGCGCCCTGACCGCCGATATTAGTGACTTCCAGCGAAGAACTGCCCGCGCTGTTGCCGGTAATAGCCAGATGATCGGTCGGGGAGTCGTCTGCTCCCGCCTCGGTGTTCATCACGATAAGGCTGCCGGTGTCGCCAGTGTAATTGCCATCAATAGTAAACGCGTTACCAACGCTGTCGTCGCCCGCAATTTGCAGCGTGCCCTGGTTGGTGACATCGCCGGTGATCGTGTTACCGGACGCAGGCGTCGTGGCGTTTTCATTGCCGCTTACCGCATTCCAGGACGCCAGCACGCCGCCTGCGGCGATAACCACGTTACTGTTTACCGTGCCCGCAGAAGCAAATGTGGCGCCATCGTTGATATTGATATTCCCTGTGCCTCCGTTCGGCCCTATCGTGCCGTTTTCGGCAAGCAGCGTCGTGCCGCCGTTGAGCGTGGTATCGCCGCTATAAATGTTATTGCCGCTCAGCGTCAGGGTGCTGGCATTTTCTTTCACCAGATTACCGGTTCCGGAGATATCGCCCGCGAAACTATAGTCCGCCGCCTGGTCGAAAATCAGCGTCCCGTTATTGGTGACGTTGCCCTGGAGCGCCGCGTTATCGCCGCTGCCGGTACCGATTTGCAGCGTGGCGTCAGCGTCGATAAGCGATGCGCCGGTATTTTTTACCTCGCCGCCAAGCGTCAGCTTGCCGGTTTTTACGATAAGGCTGTCGCCGTCGCCAGTCAGATCGATATCACCGGTCAGCGTCCAGTCGCTGCCGTCCATCGTCAGCGATGTAAATCCTTCACCGGTATTTGCGCCAGTAAAATTGCTGTCTTCGTTGCCGCTGTCGTTGAGGGTAATTGTACTGTTCGCTGAGCCTGTCGTGATCACATCGCCTTGCAGCACCGAGCCTTCTTTCAGGATTAGCGCATTATTGCCGTCGTTTTCAAAAGAGATCGCATAATCACTGCCGGAGATTGTACCGGTATTAATGATGGTGACGTTATCGCCGTTCAGAACGTCAATGGCGGTCCCGGTGCTGGTGATGGCGCCTTTATTTTCCAGCGTCATCATGGTTGATGACTGACTGGAAATATCAATCACCATCGCGTTACCGTTAACGTTTTTAATGGTGCCGTTATTAATAATCGAGGTAACGCTTTTGCCTTTAACCAGCGCGCTTGGGTCGCTGGTGGTAGACGACATCGTTACGCCATCGGCAATCACATACTCTTTGTCACCGCTGAAGATATAGGTGTCTTCGGTATCTTCATCGATATTGGTGACGGCATATGAGAGCGAAGGGGTGAAGAGCACCATGGCAGGAAAGATGCCTGCCATGAGGTTTGCAATTCTGTTTTTCCTGAATAATTTAGAATCATTCATAATTACGTCCAATATAATAATGTGTTGAATAAGAGTCGGCGTCGCCGCAGATTATTTCATTGCTCACGTAAATAACATGCCTTCCGAAAAGATGCAGAATTTATAAATATAAAATATGAATGTATTTAGCAGTCTGATTTCAGGCAGGCCGTTTATTTATTGATTCTGTAAATGAACGGCGTCAGGTCAGGGGAGCGGCAAAGCGGCTAAAATAAAGGTTATCCGGTAAAGAGTGAAAAATAGTACGAGGAGAGAAATATTTTGTCTGGTGAATAGTCTCTTTTCGGAAACAAAAAAAGATTGATTTATTAATAGTGGAAATAAAAAAGGGAAGCGCGAGGCTTCCCTTTGAGAGCGTGTGAACGGCGAGGCTCAGACCTCGAGATAGTTCATGATGCCGTCCGCCGCTTTACGTCCCTCAGCGATAGCCGTCACCACCAGATCCGAGCCGCGCACGATATCGCCGCCAGCAAAGATTTTCGGGTTGCTGGTCTGGAAGGCATTGTCGTGGCCTTCCGGCGCAATCACCCGGCCCTGTGAATCAAGCTCAACGCTGTGCTGCGCCAGCCACTCCATGCTATGCGGACGGAAACCGAACGCCATGACCACGGCATCAGCGGGCAGTACATGTTCAGAGCCCGGCACGATTTCCGCGCGACGACGGCCTTTCTCATCCGGTTCGCCCATCTGTGTGCGCGCCATCTTCACGCCGCATACTTTGCCATTAGCGTTGATCTCAACGCCGAGCGGCTGCACGTTGAACTGGAACTCCACGCCTTCTTCTCGCGCGTTTTTCACTTCACGACGCGAGCCCGGCATGTTCTCTTCATCACGACGGTACGCGCAGATAACGTGGGTCGCGCCCTGGCGCACCGAGGTACGCACGCAGTCCATCGCGGTATCGCCACCGCCCAGTACCACTACGCGCTTGCCTTCCATGCTGATGAAAGGCTGCTGCGCGTCTTCCTCAAAGCCCATAATCTGGCGGGTGTTGGCGATGAGGAACGGCAGCGCTTCATACACGCCCGGCGCGTCTTCGTTCTCAAGCCCGCCGCGCATCGACTGATAGGTGCCGACGCCGAGGAACACCGCGTCATACTCCTGTAGCAGCGCGTCCATCTGAATGTCGCGGCCCACTTCAGTGTTGAGCTGGAACTCAATGCCCATGCCGGTGAAAATTTCGCGGCGGCGGGTCATCACCTCTTTTTCCAGCTTGAACGCGGGAATGCCGAAGGTCAGCAGGCCGCCGATTTCCGGGTTGCGATCGAATACGACGGCTTTCACGCCGTTGCGCGTCAGCACATCGGCGCACGCAAGGCCCGCCGGGCCCGCGCCGATGATCGCAACGCGTTTGCCGGTCGGTTTCACGCCGGAGAGATCGGGCCGCCAGCCCATTTCGAACGCCTTATCGTTGATATAGCGCTCAATATTGCCGATGGTCACTGCGCCGAATTCATCATTCAGCGTGCAGGAGCCTTCGCACAGCCTGTCCTGCGGGCAGACGCGACCGCAGACTTCCGGCAGCGTGTTGGTCTGGTGAGAAAGCTCGGCGGCTTCGAAAATGCGCCCCTCGTTGGCAAGCTTCAGCCAGTTGGGGATATAGTTATGGACCGGACATTTCCATTCGCAGTAAGGGTTGCCGCACGACAGGCAGCGGTCTGCCTGTGCTTTGGCCTGGCCTTCTGAGAAGGGCTCATAAATTTCCACAAACTCAATTTTACGGATCTTAAGCGGCTTTTTTGGCGGATCAACGCGCTGTAAGTCGATAAATTGGTAAACGTTCTGACTCATCAATCGTGACCTCTTACTGCGCCTGCACCCGCAGCTCGGCTGCGGAACGACTACGGTGACCCAACAATGCTTTGACATCACTGGACTTCGGTTTAACGAGCGCGAACTTCGAGGAGAACGCCGGCCAGTTTGCCAGAATCTCTTCGCCGCGATGCGAACCGGTCTGCTGAACATGCTCGGTGATAAGCCCGCGCAGATGTTCTTCGTGAATCGCGAGATCGTCTACATTCAGCACTTCAACCAGCTCCGGGTTCACGCGCTTGCGGAATTCACCATCTTCATCCAGGACATAGGCGAAACCGCCCGTCATGCCCGCGCCAAAGTTGACGCCGGTTTTGCCAAGAATGCAGACAATGCCGCCGGTCATGTATTCACAACCGTTATCGCCGATGCCTTCCACGACCGTAATAGCGCCGGAGTTACGCACCGCGAAGCGCTCGCCCGCGCGGCCTGCGGCGTAAAGACGGCCACCCGTCGCGCCATACAGGCAGGTATTGCCAATTATGCTCGCTTCATAGCTTTTGAACGACGACCCTACCGGCGGACGAATCGCGAGCAGACCGCCCGCCATGCCTTTACCGACGTAGTCGTTGGCATCGCCGGTCAGGTGCAGCTCCACGCCGCCTGCGTTCCAGACGCCGAAGCTCTGGCCTGCGGTGCCGGTGAAATACGCTTTAATCGGGTCGGACGCGAGGCCCTGATCGCCGTGCGACTGCGCGATATACCCCGACAGCAGCGCGCCTACAGAGCGGTCAGTATTGCGGATATCAAACCAGAACGTTTTGCTCTGGCGACTTTCCACATACGGTTTCGCCTGCGCCAGCAGTTGCGCGTTCAGGTCGCCTTTATCAAACGGCGGATTACTCTCGGTGCAGTAGACCGCTTTGCCTGGATGCGGCTCGGCGGTTTCCAGCAGTTTCGCCAGATCCAGCTTCTGCTGCTTCGCCGTAAAGCCTTCCAGCTCTTTCAGCAGGTCGGTGCGGCCAATCAGATCCACGAGGCGCGTCACGCCAAGCTGCGCCATGAGTTCGCGCGTTTCACGGGCAATGAATTCAAAGTAGTTGGTCACTTTGAACGGCAGACCGTGATAGTGGTTTTTACGCAGTTTGTCATCCTGGGTCGCGACGCCGGTGGCGCAGTTGTTCAGGTGGCAAATACGCAGGTATTTACAGCCGAGCGCCACCATCGGGCCGGTGCCGAAACCGAAGCTTTCCGCGCCGAGGATGGCTGCTTTAATGATATCGAGGCCGGTTTTCAGACCACCGTCCACCTGGAGACGAATCTTATGACGCAGACCGTTCGCCACCAGCGCCTGCTGGGTTTCCACCAGGCCGAGCTCCCACGGACAACCCGCATATTTCACGGAAGAGAGCGGGCTGGCGCCCGTGCCGCCGTCATAACCGGCAATGGTAATGAGATCCGCATAGGCCTTCGCCACGCCGGTCGCGATGGTGCCAACGCCCGGCTCGGAGACCAGCTTCACGGAGATCATCGCCTTCGGGTTGACCTGTTTTAAGTCGAAAATCAGCTGCGCCAGATCTTCAATCGAGTAGATGTCATGGTGCGGCGGTGGGGAGATAAGCGTCACGCCCGGCACCGAGTAACGCAGTTTAGCGATGTACGGCGTCACTTTATCGCCAGGCAACTGACCGCCTTCGCCAGGTTTTGCGCCCTGCGCCACTTTAATCTGAATCACATCGGCGTTGACCAGATATGCTGGCGTCACGCCGAAGCGCCCGGAAGCCACCTGTTTGATACGCGATACTTTGTTGGTGCCGTAGCGTGCCGGGTCTTCGCCGCCTTCGCCGGAGTTAGAGAAGCCGCCGAGGCTGTTCATCGCCTCCGCCAGCGACTCATGCGCTTCGGGGCTCAGCGCGCCGATAGACATCGCTGCGGTGTCAAAACGTTTAAACAGCTCGCTTGCCGGTTCGACATTCTCCACGCGGACGGCTTCGCCCTGCGGGTTCAGCGCCAGCAGATCGCGCAGCGTTGCCGCCGGGCGTTCGTTCACCAGCGAGGCATATTGCTGATAATCACTGTACTCGCCGCTCTGCACCGCCTGTTGCAGCGTGCGCACCACGTCCGGGTTATAGGCGTGGTATTCGCCGCCGTGCACATATTTCAGCAGCCCGCCCTGGGTAAGCGGTTTGCGGGCAAGCCAGGCGCGTTTTGACAGGTTTTGCAGATCCTGTTCGAAATCCGCAAAGCCCGCGCCGCCGATGCGGCTGACCACGCCCTGGAAGCAGAGCTCAGAGACATCACGATGCAGACCGACGGCTTCAAACAGTTTGGAGCAGCGGTACGAGGCAATGGTCGAAATGCCCATTTTGGACATGATCTTGTACAGCCCTTTGTTGATGCCGTTGCGGTAGTTCAGCATCACGCTGCGGTAATCTTTTTCGATAGCGCCGGTATCGACCAGTTTCGCCAGCGTTTCGTAGGCGAGGTACGGATAGATGGCGGTCGCGCCGAAGCCGAGCAGCACGGCGAAGTGGTGCGGGTCGCGAGCGCTGGCGGTTTCCACAATGATATTTGCGTCGCAACGCAGGCTCTGTTCCACCAGACGCGTCTGGATAGCGCCGACGGCCATCGGCGCCGGAACCGGCAGACGGTCTTTGGCGATATTACGATCCGACAGCACCAGCAGCACAGTGCCGTTGCGCACCATCTGTTCCGCTTTATCGCACAGCGCTTTGACGGTCTCTTCGAGCGTCGTCTGCGCCGGTTCGAAGGTGATATCGAGCGTATCCGCGCGATAGTGCTCTTCTTCAAGCGTGGTGAGCTGTTTAAAGTCAGAGTAAAGCAGGATCGGTGATTTAAAGCTCAGACGATGCGCCTGACCTTCGGCTTCGCAGAAGACATTCATCTCGCGGCCAATGCTGGTGGCAAGCGACATCACGTGCGCTTCGCGCAGCGGATCGATAGGCGGGTTAGTCACCTGCGCGAACTGCTGGCGGAAGTAGTCATAGATAATGCGCGGCTGGCTGGAGAGCACGGCGAACGGCGTATCGTCGCCCATCGAGCCTACGGCTTCCTGGCCGTTTTCGCCCAGCACGCGGATGACGGCGTCCAGCTCTTCATTACTGTAGAAGAACTGTTTCTGATAGCTTTCCAGCAGCGCGTCGTCCATCTCACGCTGACCCACCTGATCGTCAGGCAGATCTTCAAACGGCACCAGACGGCGGACGTTTTTCTCCATCCATTCTTTATACGGATGGCGGCTTTTCAAATCGTTGTCCGTTTCCGCCGAGTGCAGAATGCGCCCGCCGCGGGTGTCGATAACCATCAGCTCGCCAGGCCCGACGCGGCCTTTTTCCACCACTTCGTCAGGCTGGTAATCCCAGATGCCCACTTCAGAGGCGCAGGTGATGAGCTTGTCTTTGGTGATGACATAGCGCGCCGGGCGCAGGCCGTTGCGGTCGAGGTTACAGGCGGCGAAACGGCCATCGGACATCACGATGCCCGCCGGGCCATCCCACGGCTCCATGTGCATGGAGTTAAAGTCGAAGAACGCACGCAGCTCCGGGTCCATATCCGGGTTGTTTTGCCAGGCCGGCGGCACCAGCAGACGCATGGCGCGCACGATATCCATCCCGCCCGCCAGCAGCAGCTCAAGCATGTTATCCATGGAGCTGGAGTCGGAGCCGGTTTCGTTAACAAACGGCGCGGCGTCGTGCAAATCAGGAATAAGCGGGGTCTGGAATTTATAAGTACGCGCGCGCGCCCACTGGCGGTTACCCGTGATGGTGTTGATTTCACCGTTATGCGCCAGATAGCGGAACGGTTGCGCCAGCGGCCAGCGCGGCACGGTGTTGGTGGAGAAGCGCTGGTGGAACAGGCAGATGGCCGATTCCAGACGCAGATCCGCCAGGTCCAGGTAGAAGCGCGGCAGATCCGCCGGCATACAGAGACCTTTATAGATGTTCACCAGATTCGAGAGGCTACAGACGTAGAACTCTTTGTCATCAACCAGACGTTTTTCAATGCGACGGCGAGCGATAAAAAGGCGGCGCTCCATATCGCGTGGACGCCAGCCTGCCGGGGCGTTCACAAAAATCTGTTCAATGCGCGGCATGGAAGAAAGCGCAATTTCACCCAGCACGCCTTCGTTGGTCGGCACGACGCGCCAGCCCACAATAGACAGGGTTTCCCGCTGTAACTCTTCTTCCACGATACGGCGCGCGGCGCTGGCTTTCTCAGGATCCTGATTCAGGAACAGCATGCCAACGGCATAATTCTTGGCTAAACGCCAGCCGAGCTCCTCGGCGACCATGCGGAAAAAGCGATCCGGTTTTTGCAGCAGCAGGCCGCAACCGTCGCCGGTTTTACCATCGGCGAGAATAGCGCCGCGGTGTTGCATGCGCGCCAGCGCATGGATCGCGGTACGCACTACCTTGTGGCTAGGTTCGCCTTCTATGTGGGCGATCAGGCCGAAACCACAGTTATCCCTCTCAAGGGATTTATCGTACAACATATCAGTGAACCTCCCCAGGCTCTGCGGGACTCCCTCCTGTACCGATGGCGCGCGGGCGCAAAAAGGGTGTGGCGACAGGGTATTGCGCGTCATTCGCATACCTTGCGTGTCGCCCTCCGGATATCCTTTTTCATCGGTACATCGTCGTTGAGGACTTACTTAAGAGGGAATCTCATTTACTGCATAAATATGATGAGCAGAACGCTCATCGAGAAAGCTTCCAGCGAATTTCCAACTTATCGGGAATCCGCACACAGGTCAAATGTCATTCTTATTTATTCAAAACTGTGCTAAAGCGAAGTTATCGCTTTGAAAAACAAATACATTTAACCTTTTTTACATTGCCTTTTCCGGGTGATAAGCGGCGGTGATGTGTGATCTGACTCACTATAAGAAAGCGGCTATATGTGGATAGCACGCTGTTATTGCGTTTTAAAGCAGCACGATCTGTTGCTGAATGCCCGCGAGCCGCATAAACGCTCTGTTTTTTACGGTCCGTCATAATCCTTAAATAATCGCCGCGATCATAAGGAAAAGTAATTAGCATTTAGGTGACTAAATCGTCGGTTATGCTGAATGGTTATTCAACAGATAAAGGCAGGGCGGGGCGCTTGATCCATGTCATCGCCGGAAAGATATAAAAATGGCAGGCTGACGCCCTTTCGCTGGGCGGCTTTTCAGATTATGCAGTTACAAAAATTAGTCAATATGTTTGGCGGCGACCTGACGCGTCGTTACGGCCAAAAAGTTCATAAACTCTCTTTGCATGGCGGCTTCAGTTGTCCTAACCGCGACGGTACGCTCGGGCGCGGCGGCTGCACCTTCTGCAATGTCGCCTCGTTCGCCGATGAAACCCAGCAGCATCTCTCTATTGCCCAACAGCTGGCTCAGCAGGCCGTGCGGGTGGATCGCGCGCGCCGCTATCTCGCTTATTTTCAGGCCTATACCAGCACGTTCGCCGAGGTTAACGTACTGCGGGAGATGTATCAGCAGGCGATAAGCCAGGCGGATATCGTCGGGCTGTGCGTCGGCACCCGTCCCGACTGCGTGCCGGAAAGCGTGCTGGATCTGCTGGCGGGCTATTGTGAGCAGGGGTATGAAGTCTGGCTGGAGCTGGGGCTGCAAAGCGCACAGGATAAAACTCTGCACCGAATCAACCGCGGGCATGACTTCGCCTGTTATCAGCATACCGCACGCCGGGCGCGGGCGCGGGGGCTGAAAGTTTGCACGCATCTGATTGTTGGCCTGCCGGGCGAAACCGGCGCCGACGCGCTGGCGTCGCTTGAACGCGTCGTGGAGACCGGCGTGGACGGCATTAAATTGCATCCGCTGCATATCGTCGAAGGCAGCATCATGGCGAAAGCCTGGCGGGCCGGGCGACTGGCCGGGATCGCGCTGGAGGAGTACGCCGTCACGGCCGGGGAGATGATTCGCCACACGCCGCCTGAAATCATCTACCATCGTATCTCGGCCAGCGCTCGCCGTCCGACATTGCTGGCGCCGCTGTGGTGCGAGAACCGCTGGACCGGAATGGTGGAGATCGATCGTTACCTTAATCAGCATGGCGTTCAGGGCTCGGCGCTCGGACGACCCTGGCGCGGCGCGCCTGACGCGCCTTAAGCGCTGCTTTTTCCGCCACTCGCCATTTTACCCCGCACTTTTTTGCCTGAATTGCCGCCTCAGGGGCGGATTTAGGTATTATTGAACGGAATATCAGTACAGGAATCCTTTATGAAACAGATCCGCATGCTGGCGCAGTATTACGTTGATTTACTGGTAAAGCTTGGCCTGGTGCGCTTTTCGCTGCTGCTGGCTCTCGCGCTGGTGGTGCTGGCGATGGCGGTGCAAATGGCCGTGACGATGGTGCTGCATGGTCAGGTTGAGAGCATCGATGTTATCCGCTCAATTTTCTTCGGTCTGTTGATTACGCCCTGGGCGGTCTATTTCCTGTCGGTGGTCGTGGAACAGCTGGAGGAGTCGCGTCAGCGGCTCGCGAAACTGGTCGATAAGCTTGAAGAGATGCGCGAACGCGACCTGAAGCTTAATGTGCAGCTCAAGGACAATATCGCCCAGCTCAATCAGGAGATTGCCGATCGCGAAAAAGCGGAAGCCGAGCGTCAGCATATGCTGGAGCAGTTAAAAGTGGAGATGAAAGAGCGCGAAGTAACGCAAATTCAGCTGGAGCAGCAATCTTCCTTCCTGCGTTCGTTTCTCGACGCCTCGCCGGATCTGGTGTTCTACCGCAACGAAGATAAAGAGTTTTCCGGCTGCAACCGCGCGATGGAGTTGCTCACCGGTAAAAGCGAGAAACAGCTCATTGGCCTGAAGCCGCATGAGGTCTATGCGCAGGAAGCGGCGGAAAAAGTGCTGGAGACCGACGAAAAAGTCTTCCGCCATAACGTCTCGCTGACCTACGAGCAGTGGCTCGATTACCCGGACGGGCGCAAAGCCTGCTTTGAGATCCGTAAAGTGCCGTATTACGACCGCGTGGGCAAGCGTCACGGGTTGATGGGCTTCGGGCGCGACATTACCGAGCGTAAGCGCTACCAGGACGCGCTGGAGCGCGCCAGCCGGGATAAAACCACGTTTATCTCTACCATCAGCCATGAACTGCGCACGCCGCTCAACGGCATAGTGGGCTTAAGCCGCATTCTGCTGGATACCGACCTCAGCGCCGAGCAGGAAAAATACCTGAAAACAATCCACGTCTCCGCGGTGACGCTCGGCAATATTTTCAACGATATTATCGATATGGATAAAATCGAACGGCGTAAAGTGCAGCTCGACAACCAGCCTGTCGATTTCACCAGCTTCCTGGCGGATCTGGAAAACCTCTCTGGCCTGCAGGCGCAGCAGAAAGGGTTGCGCTTTGTGATGGAACCTGTCCGGCCAGTGCCGCATAAGGTACTGACTGACGGCACGCGTCTGCGTCAGATCCTCTGGAACCTCATCAGCAACGCGGTGAAATTCACCCAGCAGGGCCAGGTGACAGTACGCGTCAGCTATAACGAAAACGAACAGCTACGCTTTGAGGTGGAAGATTCCGGCATCGGTATTCCGCAGGAGGAGCAGGACAAGATCTTCGCCATGTATTATCAGGTGAAAGACAGTCAGGGCGGCAAACCGGCCACCGGAACCGGGATTGGTCTTGCGGTATCGCGTCGCCTTGCGAAAAGCATGGGCGGCGATATCACCGTATCCAGCAAGCCAGGCCAGGGGTCAACATTTATCCTGACAGTGCAGGCGCCGCGCGTGGCGGAAGAAGTGGAAGACACGCTGACCGATGACGAAATGCCGCTGCCGGCGCTGCATGTGCTGCTGGTGGAAGACATCGAACTTAATGTGATCGTCGCAAGTTCGGTGCTGGAAAAACTCGGCTGTAGCGTCGAGGTGGCGATGACCGGCAAAGCGGCGCTGGAGATGTTCAGCCCCGGCGAGTTCGACCTGGTGCTGCTGGATATTCAGCTGCCGGACATGACTGGCCTTGATATCTCGCGCGAGCTGCATCGCCGCTACGCCCGCGAGGCGCTGCCGCCGCTGGTGGCGCTGACGGCCAACGTGCTGAAAGATAAAAAAGAGTATCTGGAGGCCGGCATGGACGACGTGCTGAGCAAACCGCTGGCGGTGCCGGCGCTCACGGCGACGATTAAAAAGTTCTGGGATACGCAACCTGACGATGAGGAGCATGACGTGACGACAAGCGATGACGGCAAGCAGGAGGCGCTGCTGGATCTCCCGATGCTGGAACAATATCTGCAGCTGGTTGGCCCGAAACTCATCACCGATGGTCTGGCGATGTTCGAAAAAATGATGCCGGGTTACCTGAGCGTGCTGGAATCTAACCTCACCGCGCGCGATCAAAAGGGCATTGTGGAAGAGGGGCATAAAATCAAAGGCGCTGCCGGCGCGGTAGGGTTGCGTCATTTGCAGCAGCTGGCGCAGAAAATCCAGTCGCCCGATCTGCCGGCATGGTGGGATAACGTTGGTGAATGGATCGAAGAGCTGAAGCAGGAGTGGCCGCACGACGTAGAAGCGCTGAAAGCGTGGGTTGCCAGTGCCGGAAAAAAATGACCCCGGCTATACCGGGGTGCGCGAATACTGCGCCAACACCAGGGAAATCGTGGCCTCGCCATTGATTAGTGATGTTGATCTTTTTAACTACGTGGCGCGGCCTGAGTAATCAATGCGCTCGTACATAAGATAGCAAATCTTAAATGATTTGTTATATGAATCAGTAAAATGTGTGAAGCATAGCGTTTAAATAACGTTTTAGTCACATTTTCAACGGTTTAACTTAAGGATAAATCATGAAAAAAATCGGCGTGGTGTTAAGTGGGTGCGGCGTTTATGACGGCTCGGAAATTCATGAGGCGGTAATTACCCTGCTGGCGCTGGCCCGCAACGGCGCGCAGGCGACCTGTTTCGCCCCTGATAAACCACAAGCAGACGTGATTAATCACTTAACGGGCGAACCGACGGGCGAGACGCGCAACGTGCTGGCGGAAGCGGCTCGTATCGCACGCGGCAAAATAGCGCCGCTTGAGCACGCGCGCGCGGAAGACCTCGACGCGCTGGTCGTGCCTGGCGGATTCGGCGCCGCGAAAAACCTGTGCGACTTCGCAACGCGTGGCAGTGAATGCGCGGTCGATCCGGCGCTGCACGCGCTGGCGACGGCCATGCATGCCGCGGGCAAGCCGCTCGGCTTTATCTGCATCGCGCCCGCCATGCTGCCGAAAATTATCGCTGCGCCGCTGCGCCTGACCATCGGCACTGATATCGACACGGCCGAGCTGGTGGAAGAGATGGGCGGCGAGCATGTGCCGTGCCCGGTGGACGATATTGTGGTCGATGAAGAGAACAAGGTTCTGACCACGCCCGCCTATATGCTGGCCGAAAGCATTGACGAGGCGGCGGCAGGGATTGAGAAGCTGGTGGCGCGTCTGGTGGCAATGTGCCCATGAGTAAAGCGCGTGGCTCGCTGTTTGCTCGCCTGCGGCGTCTGCTGCTGCGGGCGTTTCTTATCGTGGCGGGCGTCTGGCTTGCCGGTATTTTGCTGTTTAGCGTTATACCGGTGCCGTTTTCCGCGGTGATGGTCGAGCGGCAGCTCTCCGCCTGGTTTAGCGGCGACTTCAGCTATGTGGCACATTCCGACTGGGTGAGCATGGATGAGATTTCGCCGTGGATGGGGCTTGCGGTGATCGCCGCGGAGGATCAGAAATTCCCGGAGCACTGGGGTTTTGATATGGCCGCTATCCAGAAAGCCGTCTCTCATAACGAGCGCAGCAGCCGTATTCGCGGGGCTTCCACACTGTCGCAGCAAACGGCGAAGAACCTGTTTTTATGGGATGGGCGCAGCTGGCTGCGTAAAGGGCTGGAGGCGGGTTTAACGCTTGGCATCGAAACCGTCTGGAGCAAGCGCCGCATCCTGACGGTGTATCTGAATATCGCAGAGTTCGGCGAAGGCGTGTTTGGCGTGGAAGAGGCGTCGCAGCGCTATTTCAACAAGCCTGCCCGCCGCCTTAGCGCATCGGAAGCAGCATTGCTCGCGGCCGTTTTGCCTAACCCGATACGTTTTAAAGTGAGCGCGCCGTCAGGCTACGTACGTACGCGTCAGCAGTGGATTTTGCGCCAGATGCGCCAGCTTGGCGGGGAGTCCTTTAGTCCGATCCTCATGAACCGCCAGTAGAGACGCCGGATAAGCCGGGCGGAATTAGGGAACGGCCATGGCTATCACAAGCTGGAGCAAACACTTATCGACAATGCCCGCGCCCATCAAGAGGCGCTGGCTACCTGAAATTACCGACTCCAGCAACACCAGGATGCGACCTATGAAGAACATCGCCAATATCACCTTGCACGTCTCCGGCATCGTGCTGTTCGACCCTCTGACGCTGCAGGCTTTCCTGCAACGCGTCGGTTACCAGGGCAGCGATGTGTTCGACCTGTTCATCGACGATCAGGCGATAGGGGCTCAGGCCATCGGCGAAGGGGTAGTCTTCCCCATCTACCAGATACCCGACGACGACTACGCGGTATTTCTTGAGCAAGGCGCCCTGCCACCCGCCGGCGCACAGCGGCATTTCACCTACCAGGGCGCGCCACTGCATATGACCTCGGGTGTGCTCGTTGCGGCGGACCTCGGCGCGCTGATGGACTGGGACGCAGCGTTCTTCTGCAACTACCTGGAGAACTACCCGCTACGGCTGAAGAACAACGACTACCTGGAGGTGGCTCCGGGCCGGTATCTGGTTGCCATCAGCGGATACAGCGCACTGGCAGCGCCCCTGAATCCGTTCGGCTACGGCTTGCGATTGGAGGCGGTGCAGCAATTGCCCCCAGCCCTGCCAGACGAAGACTTCGACTTCTCGCTCGAGCGCGTGATGGGCAATCCGTGAACCGGCGATTGCACGAGGAAATGACCATGCACATCGATGAACTGATTACCCTGGCGCATTACCGCAGCTTTCTCGACAGGCTGGAGCAGCAACTGGGCCAGCCGGTCGGCAGGGTGCCGTTGGAAGAAGGTCTGAGCGACTTCTACGACCACTGCCTGGAACTGGCCGGACTCGACGCCAGTGCGCTGCTGGCCATCACCGAGCAGCAGCGCGAGGCGAGCCTGCGCTACATTGGCGCTAAGCTTGAGATGTTCGCCGAACCCGAAGGCGGCAAGGACAACATCGTCAACGAGCCTCTGCCGTTGACGCTCCCGCTCGGGCACTTGATCGAGTTTGCCCTGCTTGGGCAGGGCGATGGGATTGCCGCCTACCTCAAGCAGCTGCGCATCCCCAGGCCCCAGCAATACGGCAAGCAGATTAGCGCGCTGTTCGCCCAGTTACGCACACACGATCAGCCCACCTGACCCTGGCCAGGCATGGGGGCGTCGAACATGGAACGCTTGAAGTGGGTTGCCGAGAAGGCTTGTGAAGGCTGGCTGCTTGTTCTGCCATTGATATGGGTTTTGTACGAATTTTGAGGGCGGCTTGGGTGAGCTGCCTGTCACTGGAAAACGACCATGAACACTATCAACGGAAGGACGTAATTTATGGCCCTGATCATTGCTCACGAACCCCCCACTGAGTACGCCCCGACAGTCTCTTACAACTATTGCGGCCGCATGCCGTAGAGCGGCCGACACGTCTCGGAATTTTCAGGAAATGAAGTCGTGGAACTACTGCAGTTCTGCGAGCAAGAAGGCCACCGCCAGGGCTTGAATGATGCCCTCTGTGACCGTGTAAGGCAGCGTGAAGATTCACCATTTCACCTCGCGTTCATGGGAGGCTACCCCGAACAGGCCTGGCATGATGCCTGCTGGACAGGCGTTCAACAGAACGAAGACACAGGGCCCGAGGCAATTAACGCAGAGATTCAGGAGACGTTGGCCAACCCTGACACCAGCTTTGGGTTGCGCGATGCATTGACCAGTGTCCTTGAGCGCGACCGTGCAGATGCTGTCAGCGACGCTGACTTTCTCAACGACATTATGATGCGCCAATTCACGCGTACGCACTCAACAATCACTGACATGGACGGTATTCTCGCACGCGAGAATTACCGGCACTGCACCTTCCATAGATGCGGCCAGCTGGTCATATAGCTCGGGCTTAACAGAGCGCGGCGCAATGGCGCAGCACGCGCTGCGCTGAGGGCAGGGCGGTCAGTCTTCGTCAAAGCCGGCGTTGAACAGCGCGATGACGGCCGCCAGCGCTTCTTTTTCCTGCGGGCCGGTGGCTTCTATCTCAATATGGCCGCCCTGGGCGGAATCGAGCATCAGCAGGGCTATCACGCTGCTGGCTTCCGCTTCGGTGCCCGCTTCATTACGCAACAGCACTTCCGCGTCAAAGCTCTGCACCAGTTCAAACAGCTTCATCGCCGGGCGGGCATGCATCCCGAGCTTATTGGTGATTTCGACAGTCTGTTTTACGGTCATGATTTGCGTTTTTCCAGCGTGCGATGGCGGGACTGAACGTTTTTGCCGCGCGAGCGGAAGTAATCCGCCAGCTGTTCGGCGATGTAGACGGAGCGGTGTTTCCCACCGGTACAGCCGATGGCGACAGTCAGGTAGCTGCGGTTGTTGGTTTCCAGCATCGGCAACCAGAGTTCCAGATAGCTGCGCGTCTGGTAGATGAAGTTGTGCACTTCGGTGTGCCGGTCGAGAAACGCCGCGACGGGCTTATCGAGGCCGGTCATCGGGCGCAGTTTCGGGTCCCAGTGCGGGTTTGGCAGAAAACGCACGTCAAAGACGTAATCGGCATCGATCGGAATGCCGTGCTTGAAGCCGAAGGATTCAAACACCATCGTGAGTTCACGCTCGCGCTTGCCAAGCAAGCGGGTGCGCAGCATTTCCGCCAGTTCATGCACCGACATTTCCGAGGTGTCGACAATCAGATCCGCGCGCGATCGCAGCGGCTCCAGCAGATCGTTTTCTTCATCAATGGCGCTTTCGAGCGACAGGTTTTTGCTGGAGAGCGGATGCAGGCGGCGCGTGTCGCTGTAGCGGCGAATCAGCGTGTTGCGATCGGCGTCGAGGAACAGCAGTTGCGGAGAGAACGCGTCCGGCAGGTTATTCATCGCCTGCTCAAACACCTCCGGGGATTCCGGCATATTACGAACGTCGATGCTCACCGCGGCGGATATCTGCCTTTCTGAAAGCGTGCGCGCCAGTTCAGGCAGCAGCACGACAGGCAGGTTATCGACGCAGTAGAACCCCATATCTTCCAGCGCACGCAGGGCGACCGATTTCCCTGACCCTGAACGTCCACTGACGATCATCAGAACCATCTGCTGTTTCTCCACACTTCAGACCGGTTAACCGGCGCCTCCTGGATTGTGCCTTTCAGCACGGTCATTCACTCTCTTCACTGGTTTCAGTGATTATCTGGTAGAGCTCTTCATCGCTTTGCGCGGCACGCAGACGACGGCAAATCGTTTTGTCCGCCAGTCTTTTGGCCACCAGCGACAGCGTATGCAGATGCGTTTTGGTTTGATCCGCCGGCACCAGCAGCGCGAAGAGGAGATCGACAGGCTGGTTATCGATGGCGTCAAAAGCAATCGGCGTTTCGAGCTGGACGAAAACGCCTACGGCGCGCAGCGTATCTTCTTCAAGCTTGCCGTGCGGAATGGCGATGCCGTTGCCGATCCCGGTACTTCCCATCCGCTCACGGGTAAGGATCGCTTCAAACACTACCTGCGGCGGCAGGCTAAGCTGCTTTGCCGCCAGCTCGCTGATAATCTCCAGGGCGCGTTTTTTACTCTGGCAGTGTACGCCGCTGCGGGTGCATTCCTGGTTTAAAACATTGCTCAATGGCAGAGCGGAATCATTATTCATCATAATTTCACCTAAGCGTTCTCTGGTGCGACGACCCGCCAGACGGGCCGGGCCGTCGATGTCCCAGCGAAACGCCCGGACAATTAATGTTGTTTCAGTTTATCTTTGTGTTTAGTGAGCTGCCGCGCCAGTTTATCAATCAAACCGTCGATGGCGGCGTACATATCCTGGCCTTCCGAACTGGCATGCAGCTCCCCGCCGTTCACATGCAGGGTGGCGTCGGCGATTTGCGTCACCTTTTCCACCTTCAGCACAATATAGACCTGATTAATCCTTTCGAAATACTGCTCCAGCTTGGCGAATTTGGTGGTGACAAACTCGCGCAGCGCTTCGGTGATTTCGACGTTATGTCCTGTGATGTTGAGCTGCATAGTGTCTTCCTTATCGGTTGAGTCAGACCAGCTGTTTGCGCTGGTTTGACGGCGGTATGGATAAAGACTCTCGATACTTCGCAACGGTACGGCGGGCCACCATGATCCCCTGCTCTGACAGCATAGACGTCAGTTTGCTGTCGCTTAAGGGTTTCGCGGGGTTTTCCGCTGCAATCAACTTCTTCACCAGCGCGCGAATAGCCGTGGACGAGGCTTCGCCGCCGCCCTCGGTGTTCACGTGGCTTGAGAAGAAATACTTCAATTCGAAAATGCCGCGCGGGCTGTGCAGATATTTTTGGGTAGTAACGCGGGAGATAGTGGACTCATGCATCTCCACCGCCTGGGCGATATCCGCCAGCACCATCGGCTTCATATACTCTTCGCCCTGTTCGAAGAACGCCTGCTGCTGTTCAACGATGCAGCGGCTGACGCGCAGTAGCGTGTCGTTACGGCTTTCCAGGCTTTTAATCAGCCATTTCGCCTCTTGCAGGTTGCTGCGGATGAACTGGTTGTCAGATTCATTACGCCCGCTATTAGACATCGCGGCGTACTGCTGATTGATTTTGAGCCGGGGAATGCTGTCGGAATTGAGTTCCACTACCCAACGGCCATTATGCTTGCGCACCAGCACGTCCGGGATGACATATTCCGGCTCGCCAGTCTGAATCGACTGGCCGGGACGCGGATCGAGCGACTGGATCAGGTTCACCGCTTCTTTCAGCACATCCTCTTTCAGGCGCGTGACGCGCATCAGGCTGCGAAAGTCATGATTGGCTAACAGGTCGAGGTGATCGCTGACTATCTGCCGCGCCTGCGCCAGAAAGGGCGTGCCGGCGCTGAACTGCGAAAGTTGTATCAACAGGCAGTCGCGCAGATCGCGGGCGGCGACGCCGACCGGATCGAAACGCTGCACGCGCTTGAGCACGGCCTCAATCTCTTCGGGGCCGATATCGTCATCGTTGTCGCCCATGCCGTCGAGAATATCCTGCACCGTGACGGTGAGGTAGCCGGTGTCGTCCACCGCGTCGACGATCGCTGTGGCGATCGCGCGGTCGGTATCGGAAAAGGGCGTCAGTTGCACCTGCCACATCAGGTAATCCTGAAGGCTCTGGGTCGTTTCGCCCTGATAGACCGGCAGTTCGTCGTCGATATAGTCGGTGCCCGTTCCTGACGGCGTGCCGGCGGTGTAGATTTCGTCCCAGCTGGCGTCAAGTGGCAGCTCGTCCGGCATCTCTTTTTGCTCCAGCGCTTCGGCGGTATCCAGCCCTTCGCTGTCCTGCGTTTCCTGAGTGGCAATTTCGTCGTGAATGTCGGTTTGCTCAAGCAGGGGATTATTTTCCAGCGCCTGTTGCAACTCCTGCTGGAGCTCCAGCGTGGACAACTGCAACAAGCGAATGGCCTGCTGCAACTGCGGCGTCATGGCGAGCTGTTGGCTAAGCCTTAGTTGCAAACCTTGCTTCATATTCAGAGCAAAAATCCTCAGGTGTAAACGTCAAATAAGACCTGTCGCGGCGGGGCGCGCTGGGTGGCGCGCCGTTTCTGCCTGTTGCTCTACCCTATCAGAGTCTGAACTCTTCCCCAAGATATACGCGTTTAACCTGTTCATCCTGCAGAATATCGTCGGGGGTGCCGTGGGCGATAAGGTGCCCCTGGCTGACGATATAGGCGCGCTCGCACACCGCCAGCGTTTCACGCACGTTATGGTCGGTAATGAGAACGCCAAGGCCGCTGTCGCGCAGATGCTCAATGATACGTTTGATGTCGATAACCGAAATCGGGTCGACGCCCGCAAACGGTTCATCAAGCAGGATGAATTTCGGGTTCGCCGCCAGCGCGCGGGCTATCTCCACGCGACGACGTTCGCCGCCGGAGAGCGACTGACCGAGGCTGTCGCGCAGGTGGTCGATGTGAAACTCTTCCATCAGCTCTTTGGCACGATCTTCGCGCTGCTCGGCGCTGAGATCGTCGCGAATTTGCAGAACGGCCATCAGGTTGTCGTAGACGCTCAGACGGCGGAAAATGGACGCCTCCTGCGGCAGATAACCGATGCCGCGACGCGCGCGGGCGTGCAGCGGCAGCAGGCTGATGTCTTCGTCATCAATAATGATGTTGCCGGCGTCGCGCGGCACAATGCCCACGACCATGTAGAACGTGGTGGTTTTACCCGCGCCGTTCGGGCCCAGCAGGCCGACAATCTCGCCTGAGTTCACCGTCAGGCTGACATCTTCCACTACGCGGCGGCCCTTGTAGGCTTTTGCCAGGTGTTTCGCAATGAGTGTTGCCATAAGGGTTTAGTTGCTCTTGTTCTGATTCGGCGCCTGAGCGGCGTTGTCTTTATTCTGCAGCTGCGACGGCACCAGTACGGTGGTCACGCGTTTGCCTTTCTCGCTGAACGCCTGCATTTTCTGTTCTTTCACGAGATAGGTGATTTTGTCGCCTTTGATATTGCTGTCGAGCTGCTCAAGGTAGGCGTTGCCGGTCAGCACGACGAAATCGTTTTGCAGCTCGTAGTGCATCGTTGAGGCGTGGCCTTTAACCGGTTTGCCGTTGTCCTGCATCTGGTAGAAAGTGGCAGGATTACCGTAACCGTCAATCACCTCTTTGCCTTTCTCACCGCCAGGGCGCGTGACGACGACTTTGTCAGCGTTGATTTTAATTGTGCCCTGCGTCACCACGACATTGCCGGTAAACGTCACCACGTTGCCCTGCATGTCCAGCGACTGCTGGTCAGATTCTATATGGATAGGCTGTTCGGTATCGCCCGTCAGCGCGAACGCCGGGAAGCCTGCCGCCAGCAGCGTACTGGTCAGTACGACATTAAGGCTGAGTTTGTTTATTCTGGATTTCATAGGAGGTTCTAACCTTTTCAATCAGCTCGGCATTTTTGCTGCGAAGGTTCCCGCGCATTTTCAGGCCGCTGGAATTAAAGCTGGTGCCGTAAAGAGTGACAAGCGTATCAGAGGTAACGTCCTGGGTGACCAGGTTGATCTCTGCCTTGTCGGTCGTAATTTTGCGCAACTGCGAATCCGGCGTCAGCGCGTTCACTTCCACATGACCGGTCAGGTAGAGCATTCTGTCATTGGTCAGTTTGGCACGATCCGCTTTGACCGACCAGGTCGGCACTTTGTTGGTATCAAAGGTGGTCATCACCGGCTGTGTAAACCAGGAGACGCCGTCTTCTGAGAAATACTCGACGTGCTGTGCGACTAAGCGATAGTTCAGCGCGCCTTCCGGGCTGTAAACCACCGTGTTTGACTGCTCGCTCTGGTATGTCGGCTCATTGCTGTTTACTGTCAGCGGGCCGCCCTCATCCTGATCGGCGAGGTTAATGCCAATCAGCACCAGCGCGGCCAGCGCCAGCAGGATGATTATCCAGCGTCTGGTCTTACTCATATGGATTGCCCTATGGCCTCATCTAATTTTCCCTGCGCCAGCAGCAGAAGATCGCAGACTTCGCGCACCGCGCCGCGGCCGCCCGGGATATGGGTGACGTAATCGGCCTTCGGCGTCAGCAGCGGATGCGCATCCGCTACCGCCACGCTCAGCCCGACTTGCGCCATCACAGGCCAGTCAATTAAATCATCGCCGACATAAGCGACATTTTCCGGAGCAAGCGCTAGTTTTTCCAGCAGTTGGCGGTAAGCGATGAGCTTATCGGACTGGCCCTGGTAAAGATGCGTAATGCCAAGCGTTTCACAGCGGTCTTCAAGCAATTTCGCTTTGCGCCCGGTGATAATCGCGACCTCAATGCCGGACGTCAGCGCGCAGCGTACGCCGTAACCGTCGCGCACGTTAAAGGCTTTCAGCTCTTCGCCGCTGTTACCCATGTAAATGAGGCCGTCGGACATTACGCCGTCGACATCCAGGATCAGCAGGCGGATTTGCGCCGCCCGCTCAATGATCTGCGCGCTCACCGGCCCATAGCAGGTAGAGATGGCGCCATCAGGGTTACTCATTAAACCTTTCCTTTGTTACACCACGCCTGCGCGCAGCAAATCATGCATATGTATCACACCGCGCAACTGGTCGCCATCAGCCACCATGACGGAAGTAATGTGACGCGTCTGCATCAGGTTAAGCGCATCGACTGCGAGCGTGCCCGGACGCACGCGAATTCCGCCCGGCGTCATCACGTCGACAATCTTCATCTGATGCAGATCGCCGCCCATATCGAAGACGCGGCGCAGGTCGCCGTCGGTAAAAACACCCTCAATTTTCATCAGGTCGTCGCAAATCACCGTCATGCCGAGATTCTTGCGGGTGATTTCCAGCAGCGCATCACGCAGCGACGCCTCTTTGCTGACGTGCGGGATTTCATCGCCGGTGTGCATGATGTCATTGACGCGCAGCAGCAGCTTACGTCCAAGCGCGCCGCCCGGATGGGAGAGCGCAAAATCTTCAGGCGTAAAGCCGCGCGCTTTCAGCAGCGCGACCGCGAGCGCATCGCCCATCACCAGCGTCGCTGTGGTGCTGGTGGTCGGCGCGAGGCCGAGCGGGCAGGCCTCCTGCGGCACTTTCACACACAGGTGGATATCTGCCGCTTTCGCCATCGCGCTCTCCGGGCGGCCCGTCATGCAGATAAGTTGCACCTGCAGGCGTTTGAGCACCGGGATCAGCGCCAGAATTTCGTTGGATTCACCGGAATTGGAAATCGCTATCACGATATCCTGCGCGCTCACCATGCCTAAATCGCCGTGGCTCGCCTCCGCCGGGTGCACAAAGAACGAGGGCGTGCCGGTGCTGGCGAACGTCGCCGCCATTTTTTTACCGATATGGCCCGATTTGCCCATACCCATGACCACGACTTTGCCGCGGCAGTAGAACATGCTTTCGCAGGCGCGTGCAAAATCGGCGTTGATGTACTGATCCAACTGGGCCAGACCTTCGCGTTCAATGGTCAGGACATCCTTCCCTGCCTGTTCAAAGTCAAAACCCGGCGGTAAATCTAGTTGTGACATAAATGCGCTTCCGATTCATCCAACGAGACGCGGCGACGCCCAGAACAGCATCACCATCCAAACGATAAACCCACATAATAATCCGGCGCCGGTTTTTTTACCGAGATACTGCTCAGGGCGCCAGCACAGCACCACGAAAATGACGCTGACCAGCAGCATCACGCCATAATCGCGTGTAAACGCCAGCGAATCGAAACGTCCGGGGGCCAGCAGCGCGGGCAAGCCAGGCACGATCGCCAGATTGTAAACATTCGAGCCGATAATATTGCCGATGGCGATATCGTCTTCGCCCTTGCGCGCCCCGGCAATGGCGGTAGCCAGCTCCGGCAGACTGGTGCCGATAGCGATGGCGGTCATGCCGACGGTCAGTTCGCTGATGGCAAAACCGTGAGCGAGCACCGTGGCGTTATCGACCACCATGCGCGTCGCCATCGGCATAATGATTAGCGCAACGCCTAACCAGAGAAACGCCACCGAGCGACCGCCTTCTCGCGGCAGTTCGGCGAGCTGCTCGCGTGTCAGGCTGTCGTTGCCCTGACGTTCCGCCTGGCGCGCCATGCGGATGATAAACCATAAATACGCGGCGGCGATGAGCAACAGAAAGAGGCCTTCAGCGCGCGCGAGCACGCCATCCCACAGCACCAGCGCGGCCAGCGCGCTGACCAGCAACATGGCGGACAACTCGCGGCGCAGCATGGACGAGTGCGCCGCGAGCGGGCGGAGCAGCGCTGTTAATCCGGCTATCAGCAGAATATTGGTAATATTCGAGCCTATCGCCGTGCCGACAGCGAGACTGGTTTCGCCATGCAGCGCGGCGGCGACGGAGACGATGATTTCGGGCAGGGAGGTGCCAATACCGACCACGGTAATGCCAATCAACAGCGGCGGCACGCCAAGGCTACGGCAGAGAAGCGAGGCGGCGAAAACCAGACGATCGGCGCTGTATACCACCAAAAGCAAACCAATAATCAACAGCGCCGTAGCTAAAAGCATGCAAAGTCCTTTCTTCAGGTATAATCGCCGGTCCACTGTGCCTGAGTCGCTGGCCGCGCATACAGATCGTTAAAGAACGAAGTAAACTCTTAATTTTGACCAGATGCGCGCCAAAAGTAAAACAAATGCCAGCTTTCGCTAACCTCATCCGGGGATATTCTGTAAAAATAGCCCCTTTGCGGTGTCGACTGGCGCCATTATGAACAACTCTGCGAACGATAAAGGATGCGTTGATGAGCCAGATCGGTGACACATTGATTGACGTGCGTGGCGTGAGCTTTACGCGCGGCAACCGATCTATTTTTGACAATATCTCGCTTACCGTTCCGCGCGGTAAAGTGACCGCCATTATGGGGCCGTCGGGGATTGGTAAAACCACGCTGCTGCGCCTGATTGGCGGGCAAATCGCGCCGGACTGCGGCGAAATCCTCTTCGATGGTGAAAACATTCCCGCCATGTCTCGCTCGCGCCTCTATGAAGTGCGCAAACGCATGAGCATGCTGTTTCAGTCCGGTGCGCTGTTTACCGATCTGAACGTATTCGAGAACGTCGCCTATCCGCTGCGTGAACATACCCGTCTGCCGGAACCGCTGCTGCACAGTACCGTGATGATGAAGCTCGAAGCGGTGGGGTTGCGCGGGGCGGCAAAACTCATGCCGTCTGAACTCTCTGGCGGTATGGCCCGCCGCGCGGCGCTGGCGCGCGCGATTGCGCTGGAGCCGGAGCTGATTATGTTTGACGAGCCGTTCGTCGGTCAGGACCCGATTACCATGGGCGTGCTGGTGAAGCTGATTTCCGAGCTGAACAGCGCGCTTGGCGTCACCTGCGTGGTGGTGTCGCATGACGTGCCGGAAGTCCTGAGCATTGCGGATTATGCTTACATCGTCGCCGACAAACGGATTGTCGCGCAGGGCAGCGCGCAGGCGCTGCAAGAGAATACCGATCCGCGCGTGCGTCAGTTCCTCGACGGTATCGCCGACGGGCCGGTGCCTTTCCGCTATCCCGCCGGGGATTATCACCACGATCTGATTTCGCCAACAGGGAGTTAGTCTGCTCATGCTGTTAAATTTACTGGCGTCGATGGGGCAACGCGGACTGAAATTCAGCGCCTCCTTCGGTCGCGCCGGGCTGATGTTATTCAATGCCATCGTCGGCAAGCCGGAGTTTCGCAAACACGGCCCGCTGCTGATGCGCCAGCTCTATCATGTGGGCGTTCTGTCGATGATTATTATCATCGTCTCGGGGCTGTTTATCGGCATGGTGTTAGGGCTGCAGGGCTATCTGGTGTTAACCACCTACAGCGCGGAAACGAGCCTCGGGATGCTGGTGGCGCTGTCGCTGCTGCGCGAACTCGGGCCGGTAGTGGCCGCACTGCTGTTCGCAGGCCGCGCCGGATCGGCCCTGACCGCGGAAATCGGGCTGATGAAAGCGACCGAACAGCTCTCCAGTATGGAGATGATGGCGGTCGACCCGCTGCGCCGCGTGATTTCGCCGCGCTTCTGGGCGGGCGTGATATCGCTGCCGCTGCTGACCATTATTTTCGTGGCGGTGGGCGTCTGGGGCGGTTCGCTGGTGGGCGTCAACTGGAAAGGCATCGATGCTGGCTTCTTCTGGTCCGCCATGCAGGACGCCGTCGACTGGCGTATGGATCTGATTAACTGTTTGATAAAAAGCGTGGTGTTTGCCATTACGGTGACCTGGATTGCGTTGTTTAACGGTTACGACGCGATCCCGACATCGGCGGGAATTAGCCGGGCAACTACACGTACCGTTGTGCACGCTTCGCTGGCCGTGCTCGGCCTTGATTTTGTGCTTACCGCATTGATGTTTGGAAACTAACGCATGCAAACGAAGAAATTTGAGATTTGGGTTGGCGCTTTTATGCTGGTGGCGCTGCTGGCCGCGCTGTTCATCTGTCTGAAAGTGGCGGATGTCACCTCGCTGCGGGCCGAGCCGACATACCGGCTCTATGCCACCTTTGATAATATCGGCGGCCTGAAACCGCGCTCGCCGGTACGCATTGGTGGTGTGGTGATCGGCCGCGTTTCCGACATTACGCTGGATCCGAAAACTTACCTGCCGCGTGTCGCGATGGATATCGAACAGCGCTACGATCATATCCCGGATACCAGCTCGCTGGCGATTCGCACGTCTGGCCTGCTGGGGGAGCAATATCTGGCGCTGAACGTCGGTTTTGAAGATCCTGAGCTGGGAACCACTATCCTTAAGGATGGCGGCACGATTCAGGACACGAAATCCGCCATGGTGCTTGAAGATCTGATTGGCCAGTTCCTCTATAAGAGCAACAGCGGCGACAACCAGAAAGAGGGTGGTGAGCAGGGCTCTGCCGCCGAACCGGATAACGCGACGCCGCCTGCCGGCGCGACGAACTAATCAGGAGAAACGGATATGTTTAAACGTCTTTTAATGGTCGCCATGCTGGTGATTGCGCCGCTCGCTACGGCGGCGGATCAGTCTAACCCGTATAAACTGATGAATGAGGCAGCGAAAAAAACGTTTGATCGCCTGAAAAACGAACAGCCGAAAATCCGCCAGAACCCTAACTACCTGCGCGATATCGTCGATCAGGAACTGTTGCCGTATGTGCAGGTGAAATACGCCGGTGCGCTGGTGCTGGGCCGCTACTATAAAGAAGCGACGCCGGCGCAGCGCGAAGCCTACTTCGCCGCGTTTCGTGAATACCTGAAACAGGCGTACGGCCAGGCGCTGGCGATGTATCACGGGCAGACATACCAGATAGCACCGGAGCAGCCGCTCGGCGATGCGAATATTCTGCCGATTCGCGTGACCATCGTCGACCCGAATGGCCGCCCGCCTGTGCGTCTGGATTTCCAGTGGCGTAAAAACAGCCAGACCGGCAACTGGCAGGCGTATGACATGATCGCCGAAGGCGTGAGCATGATTACGACCAAACAGAACGAGTGGAGCGATCTCCTGCGCCAGAAAGGCATTGATGGCCTGACCGAGCAGCTGAAATCTATCTCTCGTCAGCCGATAACGCTGGATCAGAAGCAGTAATGTCTGCGGAACTGCACTGGGAACGTCATGAGGCGCAGTTGCGCTTACGCGGTACGCTGGATCGCGAAACGCTGACGCCTCTGTGGGAGCAACGGCATCACGCGACCGATGGGCTGCAATGCATCGATCTTAGCGGTCTTATGCGCGTCGATACCGCCGGGCTGGCGCTGCTGGTGCAACTGGTCGCGCTGGCGCAGACCCGCGGGTGTCGTGTGACGCTTGAAGGCATGAGCGATAATCTGACGACGCTTGCGAAACTTTACAACCTGCCGGAAAGCCTTCTGCCGACTCCGACAGACTAATATTTTCAGCACGTTACTGATAAAGCCCCGTCCGGCTACACGGCGGGGCTTTTTTGCTTGTTTAAGACAGCGCCACTTTGCTCTAAGATGTTGGGCTGTTTTCACTGAATAATGAATAAAGCCCATGGAAAATCATGAAATTCAGACGGTGCTGATGAACGCACTGCCTCTCCAGGAAGTCCACGTCTCCTCCGGCGATGGCAGCCACTTTCAGGTCATTGCTGTGGGTGAGCTGTTTGCCGAGATGAGCCGCGTGAAAAAACAGCAGGCGGTCTATGGCCCGCTGATGGAGTTCATCGCCGATAACCGCATTCACGCGGTCTCCATCAAGACGTTTACGCCCCAGGAATGGGAACGCGAGCGCAAACTCAACGGTTTTTGAGCTGTGGGCGCTACGCCGGCAGCAAGTGATTGAATAACAGAGAACAGTTCTGATGGATAAATTTCGTGTGCAGGGGCCGAGCCGCCTTTCTGGCGAAGTAACGATCTCAGGGGCGAAAAACGCCGCCCTGCCGATCCTTTTTGCCGCCCTGTTGGCTGAAGAGCCTGTAGAAATTCAAAACGTACCGAAGCTGAAAGATATCGATACCACCATGAAGCTGCTGAGCCAGCTCGGGATGAAAGTGGAGCGTAACGGCTCCGTCTGGATCGATGCAAGCCAGGTGAATATCTTCTGTGCGCCATATGAGCTGGTGAAAACCATGCGCGCCTCTATTTGGGCGCTGGGCCCGCTGGTGGCGCGTTTCGGCCAGGGCCAGGTGTCCCTGCCGGGCGGCTGTGCCATCGGCGCGCGTCCGGTCGATTTACACATTACCGGTCTTGAGCAACTGGGCGCGGAAATCAAACTGGAAGAAGGCTATGTCAAAGCTTCTGTCCAGGGCCGTCTGAAAGGCGCGCATATCGTGATGGATAAAGTGAGCGTTGGCGCGACCGTGACCATCATGTCCGCCGCGACGCTTGCTGAAGGCACCACCGTTATCGAAAACGCCGCGCGCGAGCCGGAAATTGTCGATACCGCGAACTTCCTGAATACCCTCGGTGCGAAAATTACCGGTCAGGGTACCGACAAAATCACCATCGAAGGCGTTGAGCGTCTCGGCGGCGGCGTTTATCGCGTGCTGCCTGACCGCATCGAGACCGGGACTTTCCTGGTGGCCGCAGCGATTTCCGGCGGTAAAGTGATGTGCCGCAATACCCGTCCTGATACGCTGGACGCCGTGCTGGCGAAACTACGCGAAGCGGGCGCTGATATCGAAACCGGCGAAGACTGGATAAGCCTTGATATGCATGGCAAACGCCCGAAAGGCGTTAACGTGCGTACCGCGCCGCACCCGGCGTTCCCGACGGATATGCAGGCGCAGTTCACGCTGCTGAACCTGGTGGCTGAAGGAACCGGCGTTATCACCGAGACCATTTTTGAAAACCGTTTCATGCACGTGCCGGAGCTTATCCGTATGGGCGCGCATGCGGAAATCGAAAGCAATACCGTTATCTGCCACGGCGTTGAGAAACTCTCCGGCGCTCAGGTGATGGCGACCGATCTGCGCGCTTCCGCAAGCCTGGTGCTGGCGGGCTGCATCGCGGAAGGCACTACGGTCGTGGATCGTATTTATCATATCGATCGCGGTTATGAAGGCATCGAAGATAAGCTGCGTGCGCTGGGCGCCAACATTGAGCGTGTAAAAGGCGAATAATCTTTTCTCCGCATCGCGGAGCAGAGCGTTAAGCCTGCCGGAAATCGCTGAGAGTCAGCGGCTTCCTGCAGGCTTTTTTGCTTTTTTATTGGCTGGCACATGAACGTCGTACTGTGACGAGCGCAGAACAACCGGGGCGAGACCCCGGCGCTGTCAGCGATGACGGATCAGACGTGAGCGATCGATAAATTCATGCGTGACCGGATCGTGATAGCGCGACGGCCAGATGATCCAGGGTTCGGTACCGAGCGCTTCGGCAATGATCTTCTCGCCTCTCGGCCAGGGGCGCGTTAGCGCATTGGCGAGCGTTGAAGAGCTAAGACCCGCTTTGCGGGATTCCGCTGCCAGCGATGACCCCTTTTTGCGTAGCGCGGCGACGATATCGGCGGGGTGCCAGTCGATAAACTTACGTTCCATGCTTCCTCCCTGTTACGGCATTGAGACCCCCTGAACAGCTCCTACAGGAGCTGATTGATCATTTATAGCACAAAATTTTCTAAAACGTTCCAGTTACTTTTGGTTGTATCCAGAAGTGTGGCAGTAACCACAAAGCGAATGTAAGTGCTGTAACCGCCTGCGTCAGAGGCGATCCCTGACCGATCGTGTCGTGACACAGGGATCGAGGCATTAAAAGAAGGCCAGAAAGAATAAGGTTATCTGGAAAGCAAACGGGCTACAGACATGCAAAACGCGCGAATAAGCGCAGAAACTTTCCGCGCCCGACGGGCGCGGAGAAGGATTAATGGTCGCGCTGGACCGACATATGCGCAAGCGCGATCAGCGCGTCGCGCCAGGGGGAAGGGGGAATAATTTCAAGCGCGGCGATAGCTTTATCGGCCTCTTCTTCAGCACGGGTGCGTGTCCACGCGAGCGAGCCGCAGGCTGCCATCGTTTCGAGCACGGGATCCAGCAGGTGTCGCCCGTTGCCCTGTTCAATCGCTTCGCGGATCATCTGCGCCTGCGCAGGCGTACCGTTATGCATCGCATGCAGCAGCGGGAGCGTCGGTTTGCCTTCGTTGAGATCGTCGCCCACATTTTTGCCCAGACGTTCGCCGTCAGCGCTGTAGTCCAGGAGATCGTCGATCAACTGGAAAGCGGTGCCGAGATAGCGCCCGTAGTCCTGCAATGCGCGCTCCTGCGCCTCGCTGGCGCCTGCCAGGATGCCGGAACACTGCGCCGCCGCTTCGAAAAGCCGCGCGGTTTTGCTGTAAATCACGCGCATGTAGCTCTCTTCGGTGATATCGGGATCGTTGACGTTCATCAGCTGAAGGACTTCGCCTTCCGCGATGACGTTAACGGCCTCGGACATCACTTCAAGCACCTTAAGCGACCCCAGGCTTGTCATCATCTGAAACGCACGGGTGTAAATAAAATCTCCCACCAGAACGCTGGCGGCGTTGCCAAATGCGGCATTCGCCGTCGCTTTGCCACGACGCATGTCGGATTCATCCACAACGTCGTCATGCAGCAGCGTGGCGGTGTGAATGAACTCAATAAGCGCGGCGATAGTGATATGCGCTTTTCCCTCGTAACCGAGCGCGCGCGCAGCGAGCACCGCAATCATCGGGCGAATGCGTTTACCGCCGCCGCTGACAATGTAATAGCCCAGCTGATTGATAAGCTGCACGTCGGAATTGAGCTGTTCAAGGATGGTCGCGTTGACACCGGCCATATCTTGCGCGGTTAACTCATTAATTTTTTCTAAATTCATCGCAAAAGTCTGGCTATCGTCCTGTTTACCACAGTCTGTAAGGGAGAAGGTAAGGATAGTGGATTCTAAATGTAGTACAGATTGTACCGGAAAAACGCGGCAGATAAACGCCGCCGTCACGGTTGTGTTTTTTTTCCGCACTGAACAACAAACGGGCTTGTCAAAGGCTCGCAATTTGCGTAATATTCGCGCCCTATTGTGAATATTTATAGCGCACTCTGATCATGCAAAAGGCGTGCGCGGAAGCGGAGTTCTATATGTACGCGGTTTTCCAAAGTGGTGGTAAACAACACCGAGTAAGCGAAGGTCAGACCGTTCGCCTGGAAAAGCTGGACATCGCAACTGGCGAAACTGTTGAGTTCGCTGAAGTTCTGATGATCGCAAACGGTGAAGATGTCAAAATCGGCGTTCCTTTCGTTGATGGCGGCGTAATCAAAGCTGAAGTTGTTGCTCACGGTCGTGGCGAGAAAGTTAAAATCGTTAAGTTTCGTCGCCGTAAACACTACCGTAAGCAGCAGGGCCACCGTCAGTGGTTCACTGATGTGAAAATTACTGGCATCAGCGCCTAAGACCTGAGGAGAGATTTAAATGGCACATAAAAAGGCTGGCGGCTCCACACGTAACGGTCGCGATTCAGAAGCTAAACGCCTGGGCGTTAAGCGTTTCGGTGGCGAATCCGTTCTGGCGGGTAGCATCATTGTTCGTCAACGTGGTACCAAATTCCACGCTGGCAACAACGTAGGTTGCGGTCGTGACCACACTCTGTTTGCTAAAGCAGACGGTAAAGTGAAATTTGAAGTTAAAGGCCCGAACAACCGTAAATACATCAGCATCGTTGCTGAGTAAGGTTTTCTCGGTCCGGTAACGGATTAAAGCCCCGCAACCTGTTGCGGGGCTTTTTACATTGGAAACCCGGTAATTTTTCTGTAGGGAAACGGGCATGAAGCAGCAGGCCGGCATTGGTATTCTTTTGGCGCTCACGACCGCAATGTGCTGGGGTGCGCTGCCAATTGCAATGAAGCAGGTACTGGAAGTGATGGAGCCGCCTACAGTGGTGTTTTATCGTTTCCTGATGGCAGGCATTGGGCTTGGGCTGATCCTTGCTATCAAAGGCCGGCTGCCGCCGATGGGCTTATTTCGTAAACCGCGCTGGCTGGTGTTACTGGCGATAGCGACGGGGGGCCTGTTCGGCAACTTCATCCTGTTCAGCTCTTCCCTGCAATATCTCAGTCCGACGGCTTCCCAAGTGATAGGGCAGCTCTCGCCGGTCGGCATGATGGTGGCGAGCGTTCTGATCCTTAAAGAAAAGATGCGCGGTACGCAGATCATCGGGGCATTGATGCTGCTTTGCGGGCTGGTAATGTTTTTCAACACCAGCCTGATAGAGATCTTTACACGTCTGACCGATTACACCTGGGGTGTGATTTTCGGGGTGGGCGCGGCGACGGTCTGGGTCAGTTATGGCGTCGCGCAGAAGGTGCTGCTGCGCCGTCTGGCCTCGCAACAGATCCTCTTTTTGCTGTACACTTTATGTACTATCGCGTTGTTGCCGCTGGCGAAGCCGGGCGTGCTGTTCCAGCTCAGCTCATGGCAACTCGCCTGCCTTATTTTCTGCGGCCTGAATACCCTGGTGGGGTATGGTGCGCTGGCAGAAGCGATGGCGAGATGGCAGGCGGCGCAGGTTAGCGCCATTATTACGCTTACCCCACTGTTTACGTTACTGTTTTCAGATTTGTTATCTGTTGCCTGGCCCGATTTCTTCGCCAGACCGATGCTGAACCTGTTGGCTTATCTCGGTGCGTTTGTCGTGGTTGCGGGTGCGATGTATTCCGCCATTGGTCACCGTCTTTGGGGACGGTGGCGCAAAAGCGAAGCGGCAGGAGTACTCCCCCGCTCGGGCGAATGAATTACGGAGAAGTAAAATGAAGTTTGTTGATGAAGCTACGATCCTTGTCGTGGCAGGTGATGGCGGTAACGGCTGCGTAAGCTTCCGTCGTGAAAAATATATTCCGAAAGGCGGCCCGGACGGCGGTGACGGCGGCGACGGCGGCGACGTCTGGCTTGAGGCCGATGAAAACCTCAACACCCTTATCGATTACCGTTTTGAGAAATCCTTCCGCGCCGAGCGTGGTCAGAACGGCCAGAGCCGCGACTGCACCGGTAAACGCGGCAAAGATGTGACAGTCAAAGTGCCGGTCGGAACGCGCGTTATCGATCAGGGTACGGGCGAGACGATGGGCGACATGACCAAACACGGTCAGCGCCTGATGGTCGCCAAAGGCGGCTGGCATGGCCTCGGCAATACCCGCTTCAAATCTTCTGTTAACCGCACTCCGCGCCAGAAAACTATGGGCACGCCGGGCGAGAAACGCGATCTGCAGCTGGAGCTAATGCTGCTGGCGGATGTCGGCATGCTCGGTATGCCGAACGCCGGTAAATCCACCTTCATTCGCGCAGTCTCCGCTGCGAAGCCGAAAGTGGCGGATTATCCGTTTACCACGCTGGTGCCAAGCCTTGGCGTTGTGCGTATGGATAACGAAAAAAGCTTTGTGGTCGCGGACATTCCGGGTCTTATTGAAGGCGCAGCGGAAGGCGCGGGCCTCGGTATTCGCTTCCTGAAGCATCTTGAGCGTTGCCGCGTACTGCTGCACCTGATCGATCTTGATCCGATCGATGGCTCCGATCCGGCGGAAAACGCCCGTATCATCGTGGGCGAACTGGAGAAATACAGCGAGAAGCTGGCCTCTAAGCCGCGCTGGCTGGTCTTCAATAAAATCGACCTGCTTGATCGCGATGTCGCTGAAGAGAAAGCGAAAGCCATCGCTGAAGCGCTGGGCTGGGACGATAAATATTATCTGATCTCTGCCGCAAGCCAGATGGGCGTGAAAGATCTCTGCTGGGACGTGATGCACTTCATCATTGAAAACCCGGTGGTTCACGAAGACGAAGCGAAGCAGCCTGAAAAAGTCGAGTTCATGTGGGATGACTATCATCGCCAGCAACTCGAAGAGATGGAAGCGGAAGCGGAAGAAGAGTGGGATGACGACTGGGACGAAGATGACGACGAAGGCGTCGAAATCGTGTATCAGCGTTAACAAAAAGGGCCGGGAAACCGGCCTTTTTTATTTCTGTTCTGAATATTTGAGATGTATTTATTACTGATTCATTACCTCTGGCAGCCAGCATGATGCCGCCAGCCCTCCGTCAGGGGCATCTTCCAGCATTAACCTGCCGCGGTGCAAATGCACGATACGCTGCACGATACTAAGCCCCAGACCACTGCCACCGTATCGCTGATCCAGCCGCCGGAATGGTTCGGTGATGGCCTGACGCTGCGCCTGCGGAATGCCTGGCCCTTCATCAATCACGTTCAGGCGACTACCACTGGAATCAGGCACAAGCTCCACTACGATGCGGCTGTTCTCCGGGCTGTAACGCGAGGCGTTTTCCAGCAGGTTGCGCAGCATGAGGCGCAGCAGTACTGCATCTCCCTGAACATCCAGCGCCATCTCATCAGCGGGCCAAATGATATTCTGTCCGCGTTGTTCCGCCAGTTCGTCCAGCTCGCTGCGCAGCGGGGCAAGAATATCCTTGCACCAGCGTAGCGTTTCATAATGCCCACTGGCGAGCGCCTGGCCTGCGCGCGACAGCATCAGCAGCTGCTCAACGGTATGCATCAGCCGATCGATGCGGGTGAGCAGCGGCGTCGCCTGCGCGATACCTGACTGTTCCATTAGCTCCAGATGTAGCCGGATACCCGCCAGCGGTGTGCGCAACTCGTGCGCGGCATCGGCGGTGAACAGGCGTTCCTGCTGAATGGTGTGGTCGAGGCGTGAAAAGAGCTGATTAAGCGACAGCGTGACCGCGCTTATCTCTTCCATGGCAGAATCGACCGGGACAGGGGAGAGATTATCCGCTGAACGGTTAGCAAGCGTGCGGCTGAGCTGGCTGAGCGGACGTGTGATCCACGTTACCGCCCAGAAAGAGAAGAAGAGCGTAAACCCGACCATCACCAGCGAAGGCACCAGCAAAGAGGCGATAGCCTCGCGGATTTCTTTTTCGACATGAACGGTACGGGATTTTGCCGACAGCGTTTCATTTACCAGAAAACTGATTTGCTCGCGGCTTTCATGCCAGAGCCAGATAACGCTCACTAACTGACAGAAGAGAAGGATTAGCGCCAGCATCAGCATCAGCCGACGGCGCATACTGTTCATAACTGACGCTCCAGCCGGTAGCCTACGCCGCGAACGGTGCGGATGCGAGTTTTGCCGAGCTTGCGGCGCAAATTATGGATATGCACTTCGAGCGTGTTGGAACTGGGGTCGTCCTGCCAGCTATAAATATCCTGTTGTAAGGTTTCGCGGTGCACCGTCTGGTCGATACGCATCATCAGACGCGTTAATAGCGCGAACTCTTTCGGCGTCACTTCCACAGGCTGACCCCGCAGCAGTACCTGCTGGGTTTGCAGATTAAGCGTAATGTCGTCGTGTTGCAGCAGGTTATCGCTATGACCCTGATAGCGGCGGATCAGCGCCCGTACGCGGGCGTGAAGTTCCGCCAGCGCGAAGGGTTTAACCAGATAGTCGTCGGCGCCCGCATCAAGGCCGCTCACGCGATCCTCAAGCGCATCGCGCGCCGTGAGGATAAGCACCGGCGTGCTGATGCCGCTGCGGCGCCACTGGCGTAACAGCGTCGCGCCGTCTTTATCTGGCAGGCCTAAGTCGAGGATAATCAGGCTGTATTCGCCACTTTGTAGCAGCGCATCGCCCTGCGCCGCGCTACCGGCGCAATCCAGCGCATAGCCCTCGTTGCCGAGCGCCATCGCCAGCCCTTCCTGTAACAGCAGATCATCTTCGACTATCAGCAGCTTCATCGTTAGTTATTCTGATATAGATCGCGGTAGAGCCGGCTTTCGAAACGCACCAGCGGAATACGGCGGTTGCGCTGGTCGGCAGGCTCCACGGCGTAGCCGGAAAGATACTGAACGAACGCCATCCGTTGTCCGCTGGCCGTGGTAATAAAGCCTGCCAGGTTATAGACCCCCTGCAGCGAGCCGGTTTTTGCGGATACTTTGCCATCGACGCCCGCCTCGTGCAGGCCTGCGCGATAAAGCAGCGAACCGTCGTGCCCTGCCAGCGGCAGCATGGAGATAAAATTCAGCTGACTGTCGTTGCGAGCGATGTACTGCAGCACCTGCATCATTGTCGCGGGCGCTATCAGATTATGGCGCGACAGGCCGGAACCATCCACCACGATAGTATTGCCTAACTCCACGCCCGCTTTCTGGCGAAGGATCTGACGGACCGCATCGGCACCCGCGCGCCAGGTGCCCGGCACGCCGTAAAAGTTACGTCCAATGGTACGAAACACCGTGTCGGCGATCATATTGTCGGATTTTTTTAACATGACGCGCAAAAGATCGTGCAGCGGCGGCGACTGTCGGCTGGCGATGACTGTACCCGGGTCGTTGGTTTGCGTCTGGCGCAGCAGCGTGCCGGTATAAGCGATGCCCGCTTGTTTAAGCTCCGCTTTGAGTATCGCGCCAGCATAGCCCGCGCCATCCTGGATTGCGAAAGCCAGCGGTAAAGGATCGGCGCGCTGCGTCATACAGCCCGTGAGCGTATAGCGGTTAAGATCGCCCGTCACGACGTCAAGCTCGCAATACTGGGCTTCCGAGGAGCCGCGCGGCAGAGTTTTTACCTGGCTGTAGACGTTAACAGGGTAATAAGACGCAATGCGCACAAATGCCGGTTCGCCCGCCTGCTGAGCGCTATAGAGCGACACGGAAAAACAGTTGCGGTCGACGATAGCGGCGGAGGGCGGCGCGCTGAAGCACTGGGTCATATCATTCCACGGCCAGCCCGGCGCTTTGTCGTGGCTGGCGAACGCAGAGGTGTCGATCAGCACGTTTCCTTTTATTTGCTGAACGCCTGCTTTTTTTAGCGTCGTCACCATATTGCGCATATCCTGGCGCTTAAAGGTGGGGTCGCCCGTGAAACGCGCGATCAGATCGCCATCAAGCACGCCATTCCGCACCTCGCCGCGGCTTTCCAGCGTCGTGGTGAAGCGATAGTCCGGGCCAAGCTGCAACAGCGCGGCCAGTGCCGTGATCACTTTTTGCGTACTGGCGGGCAACGCCATCTGCTGGCTGTGAAAATCAATCTCAGGGGAGCTGGCTCCGACTTTTTGCACCATCAGGGCGAGATTCGCGCCGGCGGGTAACTGATTGATATACTCTTCGACATTGGCGGCACTGGCATTCAGGGCTACACTGGTGGTCAATCCGACAGCAAATCTGGAAAATCGCATAATCTCGCGGTAACAGCTGGAAACGTGCCGTCATACTAAGGCGCATCACCCTGCAAAGTAAACGATGACCCTTCGGGAACTTCAGGGTAAAATACGTATCAAATTGCAAAATCGTTCCTGACCTGGGGCTTCGTCTCCGGGTCAGTTTTCTTTTGTTTGCCGTCCGGGGCTGGAAGGTTTTCCGGACTGGCGTGCAGCCGGAGCGGGCTGTGAACCGTTCTTAACAGGACAGTGAGAGGTATAACAAATGCAACCTATTCCGATGACCTTACGTGGCGCTGATAAACTTCGCGAAGAACTGGAGTTCCTTAAATCCGTTCGTCGCCCGGAGATCATTGCCGCTATCGCCGAAGCCCGCGAGCACGGCGATTTGAAAGAGAATGCGGAATACCATGCCGCTCGCGAGCAGCAGGGGTTCTGCGAAGGGCGTATTAAGGATATTGAAGCTAAGCTTTCGAATGCCCAGGTGATTGATATCACCAAAATGCCCAACAATGGTCGCGTGATCTTTGGCTCCACCGTGACGGTGTTAAATCTGGATACCGAGGAAGAGCTGACGTACCGTATCGTTGGCGACGACGAGGCGGATTTCAAACAGAATCTTATTTCTGTGAATTCGCCTATCGCACGCGGTCTGGTGGGCAAAGAGCTGGACGACGTGGTGACCATAAACACCCCGGGCGGTCAGGTCGAGTTTGAAATTATCAAAGTCGATTATCTGTAAAGCCTGCCGCTGAACGGCCGTTTTTGCGTTATGAGGCGCGTCTGACAGACAGATCCGCTCTGCAACGCGTTAAGCCTCAATCTGCATGACAGCCATGTCGTTCAGTTTGTAAAGAAAGGAAAAAGGCCGCTAAGCGGCCTTTTATCAACAAACGGAGCGTGGCATTTTGCTCCCTTGCCTGTAGTTTGCGACTTCTGCGATGGTTCGCAGAACCCACAGCTTAGCGGGGCAGCGAAATTTTACGTTCCTTTGACGGGCGGTAGAGCACCAGCGTTTTCCCGATGACCTGTACGTTACAGGCGCCGGTTTCACGCACGATGGCATCCACAATCAGGGTCTTGGTTTCGCGGTCTTCAGTGGCGATCTTCACCTTGATTAACTCATGGTGCTCAAGCGCTTGTTCAATCTCGGCCAGTACCCCTTCGGTCAAACCATTGTTGCCAAGCATAACCACTGGCTTGAGCGGATGGGCGAGACCTTTCAGGTGCTGTTTTTGTTTAGTACTCAGATTCATCGTATTTTTTGCTTACGTTGGGATTGAAAACGGGTCATTCTACCGCCATCTCTCAATTATCGCCAAATGGCAATACGTGGGTTTTTGAGCCTGCGGCTCACGATGAACCCGGATGGAATGTGAAATGACAGGTAAAAAGCGTTCTGCCAGCTCCAGTCGCTGGCTACAGGAACACTTTAGCGATAAATATGTTAAACAGGCGCAGAAAAAAGGGTTACGTTCCCGTGCCTGGTTTAAACTTGATGAAATACAGCAAAGTGACAAAATTTTTAAACCGGGAATGACTGTCGTCGATCTTGGCGCGGCACCCGGCGGTTGGTCACAGTATGTGGTCACGCAAATCGGAGGGGCAGGCCGTATTATCGCTTGCGATCTTTTACCAATGGATCCTATCGTTGGTGTGGACTTCCTTCAGGGCGACTTTCGTGATGAATTAGTTATGAAAGCGTTACTGGAACGCGTAGGCGACAGTAAAGTACAGGTTGTCATGTCAGATATGGCACCGAACATGAGCGGGACTCCGGCTGTAGATATTCCCCGCGCCATGTATCTGGTGGAACTGGCGCTCGAGATGTGTCGAGACGTGCTGGCACCGGGCGGTAGTTTTGTAGTTAAGGTGTTTCAGGGCGAAGGTTTCGATGAGTACCTGCGGGAAATTCGCTCCCTGTTTACGAAGGTGAAAGTTCGTAAACCGGACTCTTCTCGTGCCCGTTCACGTGAAGTGTACATTGTAGCGACCGGGCGCAAACTATAGTACCCTGACGCTGTTTGTTAACACAGTTGTAATATGAGGTTAATCCCTTGAGTGACATGGCGAAAAACCTAATACTCTGGCTGGTCATCGCGGTTGTGCTGATGTCAGTATTCCAGAGCTTTGGGCCCAGCGAGTCGAGTGGCCGTAGGGTGGATTACTCTACCTTCCTGCAAGAAGTTAACCAGGACCAGGTTCGCGAAGCGCGTATCAACGGACGTGAAATCAACGTTACCAAGAAAGATAGTAACCGATACACGACTTACATTCCCGTAAACGATCCCAAACTCCTTGATAACCTGCTGACCAAAAACGTAAAAGTGGTTGGTGAACCACCTGAAGAGCAGAGCCTGCTGGCCACTATCTTCATCTCCTGGTTCCCGATGCTGCTGTTAATTGGGGTCTGGATCTTCTTTATGCGCCAGATGCAGGGCGGCGGTGGCAAAGGCGCCATGTCGTTCGGTAAAAGCAAAGCGCGCATGCTGACCGAAGATCAGATTAAAACCACTTTCGCTGACGTAGCCGGTTGCGACGAAGCGAAAGAGGAAGTCGGCGAGCTGGTGGAATACCTGCGCGAGCCGAGCCGTTTCCAGAAACTGGGCGGTAAAATTCCGAAGGGCGTCCTGATGGTTGGCCCTCCGGGGACCGGTAAAACCCTGCTGGCGAAAGCCATCGCGGGCGAGGCGAAAGTGCCGTTCTTTACAATTTCCGGTTCTGACTTCGTTGAAATGTTCGTGGGTGTGGGCGCGTCCCGTGTTCGCGACATGTTCGAACAAGCTAAAAAAGCGGCGCCGTGCATTATCTTTATTGATGAGATTGATGCCGTGGGCCGTCAGCGTGGCGCCGGTCTTGGCGGTGGTCACGATGAACGTGAGCAGACGCTGAACCAAATGCTGGTTGAGATGGATGGCTTCGAAGGTAATGAAGGCATTATCGTTATCGCGGCGACTAACCGTCCTGACGTACTTGACCCAGCGTTGCTGCGTCCTGGCCGTTTTGACCGACAGGTCGTGGTTGGGCTGCCGGATGTGCGTGGCCGTGAGCAGATCCTGAAAGTGCATATGCGTCGCGTACCGCTGGCGCCGGATATCGACGCGGCAATCATCGCGCGCGGTACGCCAGGCTTCTCTGGTGCGGATCTGGCGAACCTCGTCAACGAAGCGGCGCTGTTTGCCGCGCGCGGCAACAAACGTGTCGTTTCGATGGTGGAGTTCGAGAAAGCGAAAGATAAAATCATGATGGGCGCGGAACGTCGCTCCATGGTAATGACCGAAGCGCAGAAAGAATCCACCGCATATCACGAAGCGGGCCATGCGATTATCGGTCGTCTGGTGCCTGAGCACGATCCGGTCCATAAAGTAACGATTATCCCACGTGGTCGTGCGCTGGGTGTGACCTTCTTCCTGCCTGAAGGCGACGCAATCAGCGCCAGCCGTCAGAAGCTGGAAAGCCAGATTTCGACGCTGTACGGCGGTCGTCTGGCGGAAGAAATTATCTACGGTCCGGAGCATGTCTCCACCGGGGCGTCCAACGACATTAAAGTCGCGACTAACCTGGCTCGTAACATGGTGACCCAGTGGGGCTTCTCCGACAAACTCGGTCCGCTGCTGTATGCGGAAGAAGAGGGCGAAGTATTCCTGGGCCGTAGCGTGGCAAAAGCCAAGCATATGTCAGATGAAACGGCGCGTATTATCGATCAGGAAGTGAAGTCCCTGATTGAGCGTAATTACAATCGTGCTCGTCAGATCCTGAACGATAACATGGACATCCTGCATGCCATGAAAGATGCGCTGATGAAGTATGAAACTATCGACGCGCCGCAAATCGATGATCTGATGGCTCGCCGTGATGTTCGCCCGCCTGCGGGCTGGGAAGATCCGGGTGCTAACAATAACTCTGACAGCAACGGTACGCCGCGCGCGCCGCGTCCGGTTGATGAACCGCGTACGCCGACCCCGGGCAACACCATGTCTGAGCAGTTTGGCGATAAATAATTGCCTGCTGTAGTATCGCTGCATTAATTAAAACCCCGGCCTGTCCGGGGTTTTCTGTTTTCGTTCATTCAAGTTTATAAGGGAATGGCAATGAAACTTTTCGCTCAGGGCTCAACGCTCGAACTTTCTCACCCGCATGTGATGGGGATCCTGAATGTCACGCCTGATTCCTTCTCCGATGGCGGCCAGCACAATACGCTGGTTGAGGCGGTGAAACACGCGAATGCGATGATTAACGCTGGCGCGACAATCATCGATGTGGGCGGCGAATCGACTCGTCCGGGTGCGGCGGAAGTGAGCGTGGAAGAAGAGCTTTCCCGCGTGGTACCGGTTGTGGAAGCGCTGGCGCAGCGGTTTGAAGTCTGGGTATCGGTAGACACGTCCAAACCGGAAGTTATCCGCGAGGCGGCGCGGGCAGGTGCGCACATCATTAACGATATCCGCTCCCTGACAGAGCCCGGCGCGCTGGAGGCGGCGGCGCAGACCGGTTTACCTGTTTGTCTTATGCATATGCAGGGCGAGCCGAAAACGATGCAGCAGGCACCGCATTATGACGATGTGTTCAACGACGTCGCGCAGTTTTTTGAACAGCAGATCGCGCGCTGCGAGGCGGCCGGGATTGCAAAAGAAAAAATCATACTCGACCCGGGATTCGGTTTCGGTAAAAATCTGACCCACAATTATCAGCTTCTCGCCCGGCTTTCAGCGTTTCACCGCTTCGGAATGCCTTTGCTGGTGGGAATGTCGCGTAAATCGATGATTGGACAACTTCTTAACGTCGGACCCGACCAACGACTGCCCGGTAGTCTTGCTTGTGCGGTGATGGCAGCCATGCAGGGCGCGCAGATCGTGCGGGTTCATGATGTGAAAGAAACCGTCGAAGCGATGCGTGTGGTGGAAGCAACTCTTTCAGCGAAGGATAAAAAATACTATGAGTAACCGTAAATATTTTGGGACAGATGGCATTCGCGGCCGCGTAGGCGATGCGCCAATTACCCCTGATTTCGTCCTGAAGTTAGGCTGGGCGGCAGGCAAAGTGCTGGCGCGCCACGGTTCGCGTAAGGTCATCATTGGTAAGGACACCCGTATTTCCGGTTATATGCTGGAATCCGCGCTGGAGGCCGGCCTCGCCGCCGCCGGGCTTTCCGCGCTCTTTACCGGGCCAATGCCGACTCCTGCAGTGGCGTATCTGACGCGTACTTTCCGTGCTGAGGCCGGGATTGTTATCTCTGCGTCCCATAACCCGTTTTATGATAATGGCATTAAATTCTTTTCCATCGACGGCACCAAACTGCCGGACGACGTGGAAGAGGCTATCGAGGCGGAGCTGGAAAAAGAGATCAGCTGCGTCGATTCCGCCGAGCTCGGTAAAGCGAGCCGTATCGTTGACGCCGCCGGGCGCTATATCGAATTCTGTAAAGGCACGTTTCCTAACGAACTGAGCCTGAACGGCCTGAAAATTGTGGTGGACTGCGCGAATGGCGCGACGTATCACATTGCGCCTAATGTGCTGCGTGAGCTGGGCGCGCGGGTTATTACCATCGGTTGCGAGCCTGACGGGCTTAACATCAACGAGAAATGCGGAGCAACCGATGTGCGCCTGTTGCAGGAGCGCGTGGTGGCCGAGAAAGCCGATCTGGGCATCGCGTTTGACGGCGACGGCGACCGCGTCATTATGGTTGACCATGAAGGCAACAAAGTCGACGGCGACCAGATCCTGTATATCATCGCACGTGAAGGGCTGCGTCAGGGCCAACTGCGCGGCGGCGCTGTCGGTACGCTGATGAGCAATATGGGCCTTGAGGTCGCGCTGAAACAGCTTGGTATCCCATTTGCGCGTGCGAAAGTGGGCGACCGCTACGTGCTCGAAAAAATGCAGGAAAAAGGCTGGCGCATCGGTGCTGAAAACTCTGGCCACGTCATTCTGCTTGATAAAACGACAACCGGCGACGGCATCGTGGCTGCATTGCAGGTGTTAACGGCGATTGCCCGTAATCACATGAGCCTGCACGACCTCTGTAGCGGAATGAAGCTGTTCCCGCAGATTCTGGTCAACGTGCGATTCACTCCGGGCAGCGGCGATCCGCTGGAGCATGCGTCTGTCAAAGCTGTTACCGAAGAAGTCGAGCAGGCGTTGGGTAAACGCGGACGCGTGCTGTTGCGTAAATCGGGCACTGAGCCGCTGATTCGCGTGATGGTAGAAGGCGAAGACGAAGCGCAGGTGACAGATTTTGCACATCGCATCGCAGATGCGGTGAAAGCGGTTTAATGACTCTGGCGCTTAAAAAGGCGACGAAAGTCGCCTTTAAAATCGCCATTTTAGCGCGATTTGCCGTTTTTTTCCGCAGTCAGCATTCGCCGTTAAAATTGCGCTTGCGCACCCAGAACACTTTCGTTAGTATTCACACCCGCTTCAGTAGGGAATGACAAATACCCTGCTTTATTGGTTTGAAGCAATTGGCTGCGGTAGCCCCGCAAGGAACAGGTTGATTATGTACGAAGCTCTTTTAGTAGTTTTCCTTATTGTAGCGCTGGGCCTTGTTGGTCTTATTATGCTGCAGCAAGGTAAAGGCGCTGATATGGGAGCCTCTTTTGGCGCAGGCGCTTCTGCCACGCTGTTCGGTTCAAGTGGTTCTGGTAACTTCATGACCCGTATGACAGCTGTGCTGGCAACCCTGTTCTTCATTATCAGCCTGGTGCTGGGTAACATTAACAGCAACAAAACCAATAAAGGAAGCGAGTGGGAAAATCTGACTGCGCCAGCAAAAACTGAGCAGACCCAGCCCGCAGCGCCGGCTAAGCCGACCAGCGATATCCCGCGTTAATTTGTCAGCTTCGCGCAGTAAACAGAAACTGCGCACTATAGTGCCGAGGTGGTGGAATTGGTAGACACGCTACCTTGAGGTGGTAGTGCCCGATTGGGCTTACGGGTTCAAGTCCCGTCCTCGGTACCAAATCCCAGCAGAACTTGCAATTTAGACGTTTAAGGCGTAGTATTTGCCACGTTTTCGGACGCGGGGTGGAGCAGCCTGGTAGCTCGTCGGGCTCATAACCCGAAGGTCGTCGGTTCAAATCCGGCCCCCGCAACCACTTTCCCTGAGAGTTGTTTTTCAAATATACTGTGAAGTGCAGTGAATGCCTTCCTCTCCGTTTTGAAAGAAAATTCCCTGGAAGGTGTTCCGGACCGCGCATCGCGGTTTACAGGGTTCAGTTATTAAAAGCCCCGATTTATCGGGGTTTTTTGTTATCTGGCTAAAGAATAACTGGGCTTTATGCCCTTTTTTTATGTCCTGGGGGTGGGCTTGTCCACATTAGAGCAAAAATTAACAGAGATGATTACGGCACCGGTGGAAGCGCTGGGCTACGAACTCGTCGGCATCGAATTCATTCGCGGTCGCACATCGACGCTGCGCATCTATATTGATAGTGAAGATGGCATCACTGTTGACGATTGTGCTGATGTCAGCCACCAGGTTAGCGCCGTTCTTGATGTCGAAGACCCGGTTACGGTGGCTTACAACCTGGAAGTCTCCTCGCCTGGCCTCGACCGTCCTCTCTTCACTGCCGAACATTACGCCCGTTACACTGGCGAAGAGGTGACGCTGGTACTGCGTATGGCGGTACAGAATCGTCGTAAGTGGCAGGGGATCATTAAAGCCGTTGATGGTGAAATGATTACCGTTGCAGTTGACGGCAAAGATGAAGTGTTCGCGCTGAGCAACATCCAGAAAGCGAACCTGGTACCCCAATTTTAACAGTCTGGATTGAGGCGAAGGCCCCTGATGAATAAAGAAATTTTGGCTGTTGTCGAAGCAGTTTCCAACGAAAAAGCGGTTCCGCGCGAGAAAATCTTTGAAGCGCTGGAAAGCGCCCTGGCTACGGCAACCAAGAAAAAATATGAACAAGAGATCGATGTTCGCGTGAGCATCGACCGTAAAAGCGGTGATTTCGATACGTTCCGCCGCTGGGTAATTGTTGAAGAAGTCACCCAGCCTACTCGCGAAATCACGCTGGAAGCGGCGCGTTATGAAGATCCGAGCCTGAATGTCGGCGAATACGTGGAAGATCAGATCGAATCCGTAACGTTTGACCGCATCACGACGCAGACCGCCAAACAGGTCATCGTACAGAAAGTCCGTGAAGCTGAACGCGCGATGGTCGTTGACCAGTTCCGCGAGCATGAAGGTGAAATCATCACTGGTGTGGTGAAGAAAGTTAACCGCGAAAACATCACGCTGGACCTCGGTAGCAACGCCGAAGCGGTCATCCTGCGTGAAGACATGCTGCCGCGTGAAAACTTCCGTCCGGGCGACCGCATTCGCGGCGTGCTGTACGCTGTCCGTCCTGAGGCGCGCGGCGCTCAGCTGTTCGTCACTCGCGCCAAGCCGGAGATGCTGATCGAGCTGTTCCGCATCGAAGTACCGGAAATCGGCGAAGAAGTGATTGAAATTAAAGCGGCGGCTCGCGATCCGGGTTCACGCGCTAAAATCGCGGTGAAAACCAACGACAAGCGTATCGACCCGGTCGGCGCATGCGTAGGTATGCGCGGCGCACGTGTTCAGGCGGTATCGACCGAGCTTGGCGGCGAGCGTATTGATATCGTGCTGTGGGATGACAATCCGGCACAGTTCGTTATCAACGCTATGGCGCCGGCAGACGTCGCGTCTATCGTGGTGGATGAAGATAAGCACACCATGGATATCGCCGTCGAGGCGGGTAATCTGGCGCAGGCTATCGGCCGTAACGGACAGAACGTGCGCCTTGCTTCACAGCTGAGCGGCTGGGAACTCAACGTGATGACCGTTGAAGACCTCCAGGCCAAGCATCAGGCTGAAGCGCATGCCGCCATTGATACTTTCACGAAGTATCTCGACATTGATGAAGAGTTCGCCACGGTTCTGGTGGAAGAAGGCTTCTCCACGCTCGAAGAACTGGCCTATGTGCCGATGAAAGAGCTGCTGGAAATCGACGGCCTGGATGAGCCGACCGTGGAAGCATTACGCGAACGCGCTAAAAACGCGCTCACCACCCTGGCGCTGGCTCAGGAAGAGAGCCTCGGCGATAACAAGCCGGCTGACGATCTGCTTAACCTAGAAGGTATGGATCGCTCGCTGGCTTACAAACTCGCTGCTCGCGGTGTGTGTACGCTTGATGACCTCGCCGATCAAGGCGTGGACGACCTCGCGGATATCGAAGAGTTGACCGATGAGAAAGCCGGTGAGCTTATCATGGCCGCTCGTAACATCCGCTGGTTTAGCGACGAAGCGTAATAAACTGTAGCAGGAAGGAACAGCATGACTGATGTAACCGTAAAAGCGCTGGCCGCAGAGATTCAGACCTCCGTGGACCGCCTGGTACAGCAATTCGCTGATGCAGGGATCCCGAAGTCCGCTGAAGACTCTGTGACGGCACAAGAGAAACAAGCCTTACTGGCGCACCTGAACCGCGAACATGGTTCAGGGCCGGATAAGTTGACTTTACAGCGCAAAACGCGCAGTACTTTAAATATTCAGGGTACCGGCGGGAAAAGTAAGTCGGTACAGATCGAAGTCCGCAAAAAACGCACCTTTGTAAAACGTGATCCGCAAGAGGCAGAGCGTCTCGCCGCGGAAGAACAGGCGAAGCGTGAGGCGGAAGAGCAGGCCCGTCGTGAAGCAGAGGAAGCTGCCAAACGCGAGGCAGAGGAAAAAGCCAAACGTGAAGCTGGCGATAAGGCTAAACGTGAAGCTGAAGAACAGGCTAAACGCGATGCCGCTGATAAAGCGAAACGTGAAGCTGCGGAAACGAGCAAAGTGAGCAATCAACAAACTGACGAAGTGAGCAAAGCTGCTCAGGCGGAAAAAGCCCGCCGCGAAGCCGAAGCCCTTGAACTTAAGCGCAAGGCCGAAGAAGAAGCGCGTCGCAAGCTGGAAGAAAATGCCCGTCGCGTAGCGGAAGAAGCCCGTCGTATGGCTGAAGAGAACGCGACAAAATGGGAAAGCGGCAGCGAAGAAGAATCTGAAGACAGCAGCGACTATCACGTCACTACTTCTCAGCACGCGCGTCAGGCAGAAGATGACAGCGATCGCGAAGTAGAAGGCGGCCGTGGTCGCGCGCGTCCGGCGAAAGTCGCACGCCAGAAGAAGAGCAACAAGCATTCCGAATCCAAAGCGGATCGTGAAGAAGCCCGTGCAGCCGTTCGCGGCGGCAAAGGCGGCAAACAGCGCAAAGGCAGCTCCCTGCAGCAGGGCTTCAACAAGCCGGCTCAGGCAGTTAACCGCGATGTCGTTATCGGCGAAACCATCACCGTCGCTGAGCTGGCTAACAAGATGGCCGTAAAAGGCTCTCAGGTTATCAAGGCGATGATGAAGCTGGGCGCGATGGCGACCATCAACCAGGTTATCGATCAGGAAACTGCGCAGCTGGTTGCTGAAGAGATGGGCCACAAGGTTATCCTGCGTCGTGAAAACGAGCTGGAAGAAGCGGTAATGAGCGACCGTGATATGGGCGCTCAGGCTGAGCCGCGCGCGCCGGTCGTGACCATCATGGGTCACGTTGACCACGGTAAAACCTCACTGCTCGACTACATCCGTTCTACGAAAGTGGCTTCGGGCGAAGCGGGTGGCATTACCCAGCACATCGGCGCGTACCACGTACAGACCGATAACGGCATGATCACCTTCCTGGATACCCCGGGCCACGCCGCGTTTACCGCAATGCGTGCTCGTGGTGCGCAGGCTACGGATATCGTGGTTCTGGTTGTCGCGGCGGACGACGGCGTGATGCCGCAGACCATCGAAGCAATCCAGCACGCCAAAGCGGCGAAAGTGCCGGTTGTTGTGGCAGTGAACAAAATCGATAAGCCAGACGCCGATCCGGATCGTGTTAAAAACGAACTGTCTCAGCATGGCATCATCCCGGAAGAGTGGGGCGGCGATTGCCAGTTCGTCCACGTTTCGGCGAAAGCAGGCACCGGTATCGATGAGCTGCTGGACGCCATCCTGCTGCAATCCGAAGTACTGGAACTGAACGCTGTGCGTAAAGGTATGGCGAGCGGCGTGGTTATCGAATCCTTCCTGGATAAAGGTCGTGGGCCGGTCGCTACCGTTCTGGTTCGCGAAGGTACGCTGAACAAAGGCGATATCGTGCTGTGTGGCTTTGAATATGGCCGCGTGCGTGCGATGCGTAACGAACTGAACCAGGAAGTCCAGGAAGCGGGTCCGTCCATTCCTGTCGAGATTCTGGGTCTGTCCGGCGTGCCTGCCGCAGGTGATGAAGTGACTGTCGTCCGTGATGAGAAGAAAGCGCGTGAAGTGGCTCTCTATCGTCAGGGCAAGTTCCGCGAAGTGAAACTGGCGCGTCAGCAGAAATCCAAACTCGAGAACATGTTTGCGAACATGACCGAGGGCGAAGTTCACGAAGTCAACATCGTGCTGAAAGCCGACGTTCAGGGCTCCGTAGAAGCGATCTCCGACTCCCTGCTGAAGCTCTCCACCGACGAAGTGAAGGTGAAGATTGTGGGTTCGGGCGTGGGTGGCATCACCGAAACCGACGCGACGCTGGCTGCCGCATCCAACGCGATTCTGGTTGGCTTCAACGTTCGTGCCGACGCCTCTGCGCGCCGCGTGATCGAAGCGGAAAGTCTGGATCTGCGTTACTACTCCGTCATCTATAATCTGATCGACGAAGTAAAAGCGGCTATGAGCGGCATGCTGTCGCCTGAGCTGAAACAGCAGATTATCGGTCTGGCCGAAGTTCGTGACGTATTCAAATCGCCGAAATTCGGCGCTATCGCGGGCTGTATGGTTACCGAAGGTACAATTAAACGTCACAACCCGATCCGCGTTCTGCGCGACAACGTGGTTATCTATGAAGGCGAGCTGGAATCCCTGCGTCGCTTCAAAGATGACGTTAACGAAGTCCGTAACGGCATGGAATGTGGTATCGGCGTGAAGAACTACAACGACGTTCGCGTTGGCGATATGATCGAAGTGTTCGAAATCATCGAGATCCAGCGCAGCATCGACTAATCCTCTCACGCCCTGCGCATGGCGTCGCAGGGCTGGGGGCAGGTGCACATTTGTAGGCCGGGTTAGCGAAGCGCCACCCGGTATGAATATTCAAAAGGGGCTAATAGCCCCTTTTTTGTCTGGAGAATTTATTATGGCGAAAGAATTTGGTCGCCCTCAGCGTGTCGCGCAGGAGATGCAAAAAGAGATTGCCATCATCCTGCAGCGCGAAATCAAAGATCCGCGCGTAGGTCTGATGACCACCGTATCGGGCGTAGAAGTCTCCCGCGATCTGGCGTATGCCAAAGTGTTCGTAACGTTCCTGAACGATAAAGACGAAGCGGCTGTAAAAGCGGGCATCAAAGCGCTTCAGGACGCGTCTGGCTTCATCCGCTCTCTGCTGGGCAAAGCGATGCGCCTGCGCATCGTGCCGGAACTGACCTTCTTCTACGATAACTCGCTGGTGGAAGGGATGCGCATGTCCAACCTGGTCAGCAGCGTAGTAAAACACGACGAAGAGCGTCGCGTGAATCCGGACGACGACAAGGAGGAATAATGAGTCGTCCTCGTCGTCGCGGTCGCGATGTGCATGGCGTATTGCTGTTGGATAAGCCGCAGGGGCTCTCCTCCAACGACGCACTGCAAAAAGTAAAACGTCTCTATAACGCCAATCGCGCCGGACATACTGGCGCGCTGGATCCGCTGGCGACCGGCATGCTGCCTGTCTGCCTCGGCGAAGCGACCAAATTTTCCCAATACCTGCTTGATTCAGATAAGCGTTACCGGGTGGTTGCGCGGCTTGGGCAGCGCACCGACACCTCTGATGCTGACGGCACCGTAGTGGAAGAGCGTCCGGTCACGTTTAGCGAGCAGGCGCTGCAGGATGCGCTGGAAAGCTTTCGCGGCGACACCCTGCAGGTGCCGACGATGTTCTCGGCGTTGAAGTATCAGGGTAAACCGCTCTACGAATATGCGCGTCAGGGCATCGAGGTGCCGCGTGAAGCGCGCCCGATAACCGTCTATGAACTGCTGTTTATTCGCCATGAGGGCAATGAGCTGGAGCTTGAGGTGCACTGCTCAAAGGGCACGTACATTCGCACCATTATTGACGATTTGGGCGAAAAGCTCGGCTGCGGCGCGCATGTAACCTATCTGCGCCGTCTGACGGTCAGTAAGTATCCGGTTGAGCGCATGGTAACGCTGGAGCAGCTTAACGCGCTGCTTGAAGAGGCGCAGCAGCAGGATATCGCGCCCTCTGAGCTGCTTGATCCGCTGTTGATGCCGATGGACAGTCCCGCTTCGGACTATCCGGTCGTGAATCTTCCGCTTACGTCATCCGTTTACTTTAAAAACGGCAACCCGGTGCGTGCCAGCGACGCCCCTTCGGAAGGCCTGGTGCGAGTGACGGAAGGCGAAGCGCAGAAGTTTCTCGGCATGGGGGAAATCGACAGCGAAGGCCGCGTAGCGCCCCGCCGCCTGGTGGTGGAATATCCGGCTTAACCCTCGTCGCTACCTTGCGATAACAGGCCGTGACAGGTAGAATATTGCGGCTTAACACTACGCCCGTCATCTCTATGCAGGCGTAGCCCCGGGTGGCTGAATTAGAGATCGGCACCCTTATTTTTTATAAACTGGAGTTGAAAATGTCTCTAAGCGTTGAAGCTAAAGCTAAAATCGTTTCTGAGTTTGGTCGTGGTGAGAACGACAGCGGTTCTACCGAAGTTCAGGTTGCTCTGCTGACTGCGCAGATTAACCACCTGCAGGGCCACTTCGCAGAGCACAAAAAAGATCACCACAGCCGTCGTGGTCTGCTGCGTATGGTTTCTCAGCGTCGTAAACTGCTCGACTACCTGAAACGTAAAGATGTAGCACGCTACACTGCGCTGATCGAGCGCCTGGGTCTGCGTCGCTAATCATTGCGAGTTTCAGAAAAGGGGGCCTTTACGGCCCCTTTTTTCGACCAGACGGCAGCAATTGCGAGTAAACTCATGTATTGTTGCTGGGTATGATCTTCGTTGCAGAGGTTCGCGCGGCTAATGAGAGGCTTTATCCGCATAAGCGGGTCAGGGTTGTCATTAGTCGCGAGGATGCAAAGAGGATCGGGTACTGTCAGCACGGCTTTGGGCGTGCTGTTCTTCATTTAGAAAGGGTATAATTTTGCTTAATCCGATCGTCCGCAAATTTCAGTATGGTCAACATACTGTCACTCTTGAAACCGGTATGATGGCTCGTCAGGCCACGGCTGCCGTTATGGTAAGCATGGATGACACCGCCGTATTCGTGACCGTGGTAGGCGCTAAAAAAGCGAAACCGGGTCAGGACTTTTTCCCACTGACCATTAACTATCAGGAGCGTACCTACGCTGCTGGCCGTATCCCTGGCGGTTTCTTCCGTCGTGAAGGTCGTCCGAGCGAAGGCGAAACGCTGATCGCGCGTCTGATTGACCGCCCGCTGCGTCCGCTGTTCCCGGAAGGCTTCGTTAACGAAGTTCAGGTTATTGCGACCGTCGTTTCCGTTAACCCGCAGGTTAACCCGGATATCGTGGCGATGATTGGCGCTTCCGCTGCGCTGTCTCTGTCTGGTATCCCGTTCAACGGCCCGATTGGCGCCGCGCGTGTGGGTTACATCAACGATCAGTACGTACTGAACCCGACTCAGGATGAACTGAAATCCAGCAAACTGGATCTGGTCGTTGCCGGTACCGAAAGCGCCGTGTTGATGGTGGAATCCGAAGCTGAACTGCTGAGCGAAGATCAGATGCTGGGCGCCGTAGTGTTCGGCCACGAGCAGCAGCAGGTTGTTATCCAGAATATCAACGACCTCGTGAAAGAAGCGGGCAAACCGCGCTGGGACTGGCAGCCAGAAGCCGCTAACGAAGCGCTGAATGCGCGCGTTAAAGCGCTGGCAGAGTCTCGCCTGAGCGACGCTTATCGCATCACTGACAAACAAGAACGTTACAGCCAGATCGACGCTATCAAAGCGGACGTTATCGCGGCACTGCAGGCTGAGCAGGCAGAAGGCGATCAGCTTGACGAAAATGAGCTGGGCGACATCCTGCACGCTATCGAGAAAAACGTTGTACGTTCTCGCGTGCTGGCGGGCGAACCGCGTATCGACGGTCGTGAAAAAGACATGATTCGTGGTCTGGACGTGCGCACTGGCGTACTGCCGCGTACTCACGGCTCCGCGCTGTTCACCCGTGGTGAAACCCAGGCGCTGGTTACCGCGACCCTCGGCACCGAGCGCGACGCGCAGAACATCGACGAGCTGATGGGCGAGCGTACTGACCGCTTCCTGTTCCACTACAACTTCCCTCCGTACTCTGTCGGCGAAACCGGCATGGTCGGTTCTCCGAAGCGTCGTGAAATCGGTCACGGTCGTCTGGCGAAGCGTGGCGTACTGGCAGTTATGCCGGCAGCCGATCGCTTCCCGTACACCGTACGTGTCGTGTCTGAAATCACCGAATCCAATGGTTCTTCTTCCATGGCTTCCGTGTGTGGCGCTTCTCTGGCGCTGATGGACGCAGGCGTGCCGATTAAAGCCGCAGTCGCGGGCATCGCGATGGGTCTGGTGAAAGAAGGCGAAAACTTTGTCGTACTGTCCGACATTCTGGGTGACGAAGACCACCTGGGCGACATGGACTTCAAAGTGGCAGGCTCTCGTGAAGGTATCACTGCGCTGCAGATGGATATCAAAATCGAAGGCATCACCAAAGAGATCATGCAGGTTGCACTGAACCAGGCTAAAGGTGCGCGTCTGCACATCCTTGGCGTAATGGAACAGGCTATCAACGCGCCGCGTGGCGATATCTCCCAGTTCGCACCGCGTATTCACACCATCAAGATCAGCCCGGACAAGATCAAAGACGTGATCGGTAAAGGCGGTTCTGTGATTCGTGCGCTGACCGAAGAAACCGGCACTACCATCGAAATCGAAGATGACGGTACCGTGAAGATCGCAGCGACCGACGGCGAGAAAGCGAAACATGCTATTCGTCGTATCGAAGAGATCACCGCAGAAATCGAAGTGGGCCGTATCTACAACGGTAAAGTGACCCGCATCGTTGACTTCGGCGCCTTCGTCGCTATCGGCGGCGGTAAAGAAGGTCTGGTGCACATCTCTCAGATCGCTGACAAACGCGTTGAGAAAGTGACCGACTATCTGCAGATGGGTCAGGAAGTACCGGTTAAGGTACTGGAAGTTGACCGCCAGGGTCGCGTCCGTCTGAGCATCAAAGAAGCGACCGAGCAGACTCAGGAAGCAGCAACCCCTGCTGCGCCGGAAGCCGAGTAAGGTTTGCCATTTAGCTCTCCGTGGTGACACGGAGAGCCATTTGATACGGGGCAGGATGTCCCGTTTGCAGCCGGGGGACAGGACGTTCATCCAATTGTTGTCTTCGGGAGTGGGAAATGAAGCCTTTATTGCGCTGGTGTTTCGTTGCGACAGCACTCACGCTGGCAGGATGCAGCAACTCTGCCTGGCGTAAGAGTGAAGTCCTGGCGGTGCCATTGCAACCGGCCTTGCAGCAAGAAGTGATCCTCGCACGCATGGAGCAGATCCTCGCAAGTCGGGCTTTAACCGATGATGAACGCGCGCAGCTTTTATATGAGCGCGGAGTGTTGTATGATAGTCTTGGTTTGCGGGCACTGGCGCGGAATGATTTTTCACAAGCGCTGGCTATCCGCCCCGATATGCCTGAAGTATTCAACTACTTAGGCATTTATTTAACGCAGGCAGGCAATTTTGATGCTGCCTATGAAGCGTTTGATTCTGTACTAGAGCTTGATCCAACTTACAACTACGCGCATTTAAATCGCGGTATCGCCCTCTACTACGGCGGACGTTACCGATTAGCGCAAGATGATCTGCTGGCGTTTTATCACGACGATCCCAATGATCCTTTCCGTAGTCTGTGGCTCTTCCTTGCTGAAAGCAAACTGGATGAGAAACAGGCCAAAGCGGCCTTGCAAGAACGCTTTGAGAAATCGGACAAAGAACAGTGGGGATGGAACATTGTCGAATTCTGGCTCGGCGACATTAGCGAAAAAACGTTAATGGAACGCCTGAAGGCAGACGCAACGGATAACACCTCGCTCGCTGAGCATCTCAGTGAAACCAACTTCTATTTAGGTAAGTACTACCTAAGTCTGGGGATAAGGACAGCGCCACGGCACTGTTCAAATTAGCGGTCGCTAACAACGTACACAACTTCGTTGAGCACCGTTATGCATTGTTGGAATTAGCGCTCTTGGGCCAGGAGCAAGATGACCTGGCAGAATCGGACCAGCAATAGCTGACGAACATTTCAGCCCACGGATTTTTACTAAAAAGTCATCACCTTAGCCGGTGAGGGCTTGTTTGTTCGTTAATACACCTACTTTGAGCCGGTTCACACTTTTAATGAAAATTGCAGAAAATTTTCACGATGAGTTATGTAGACTGGCCGCCATTAATTCTGAGGCACTCGTACTACATGGCTGAATTCGAAACCACTTTTACTGATCTGGGCCTGAAGGCTCCTATCCTTGAAGCCCTTAACGATCTGGGTTACGAAAAACCATCTCCCATCCAGGCAGAATGTATTCCGCATCTGCTGGGTGGTCGCGACGTTCTGGGTATGGCCCAGACCGGTAGCGGCAAAACCGCGGCGTTCTCTCTGCCGCTGCTTAACAACATTGACGAAACTCTGCGCGCGCCGCAGATCCTCGTGCTGGCACCGACCCGCGAACTGGCGGTTCAGGTTGCCGAAGCGATGACGGATTTTTCTAAACATATGCATGGCGTAAACGTCGTGGCCCTGTATGGCGGCCAGCGTTATGACGTGCAGCTGCGCGCACTGCGCCAGGGCCCGCAGATTGTGGTCGGTACGCCGGGCCGTCTGCTGGATCACCTCAAGCGCGGTACGCTGGATCTTTCTAACCTGAAAGGTCTGGTACTGGACGAAGCCGATGAAATGCTGCGTATGGGCTTCATCGAAGACGTCGAAACTATCATGGCGCAGATCCCGGCTGAACATCAGACTGCGCTGTTCTCCGCGACCATGCCGGAAGCGATTCGCCGCATCACCCGCCGCTTTATGAAAGAGCCGCAGGAAGTGCGCATCCAGTCCAGCGTTACCACGCGCCCGGACATCAGCCAGAGCTACTGGTCTGTATACGGTATGCGTAAAAACGAAGCGCTGGTGCGTTTCCTCGAAGCGGAAGATTTTGACGCGGCGATCATTTTCGTGCGCACCAAAAACGCGACCCTGGAAGTGGCTGAAGCGCTGGAGCGCAGCGGTTACAACAGCGCCGCGCTGAACGGTGACATGAACCAGGCGCTGCGTGAGCAGACGCTGGAGCGTCTGAAAGACGGTCGTCTGGATATCCTGATTGCAACCGACGTTGCGGCACGTGGTCTGGACGTTGAGCGTATCAGCCTCGTGGTGAACTACGACATCCCGATGGATTCCGAGTCTTACGTTCACCGTATCGGCCGTACCGGCCGTGCAGGTCGTGCTGGCCGCGCGCTGCTGTTCGTTGAGAACCGCGAGCGTCGTCTGCTGCGCAACATCGAGCGCACCATGAAGCTCACCATTCCGGAAGTTGAGCTGCCGAACGCAGAGCTGCTGGGCAAACGCCGTCTGGAAAAATTCGCCGCGAAAGTACAGCAGCAGCTGGAAAGCAGCGATCTGGATCTGTACCGCGCGCTGCTGACCAAGCTTCAGCCGGAAGGCGAGCTGGATGTGGAAACGCTGGCTGCCGCGCTGCTGAAAATGGCGCAGGGCGAACGTCCGCTGATCCTGCCGCCGGATGCGCCGATGCGTCCGAAGCGCGAATTCCGCGATCGCGACGATCGTTTCGAGCGCCGTGGCGACCGCAACGACCGTGGCCCGCGCAGCGATCGTAACGGTGAAGACCGTCCGCGTCGCGAGCGTCGTGACGCAGGCGATATGGAACTGTACCGCATCGAAGTGGGCCGTGATGATGGCGTTGAAGTACGTCACATCGTGGGCGCAATCGCCAACGAAGGTGATATCAGCAGCCGTTACATTGGTAACATCAAGCTGTTTGCGTCGCACTCTACGATCGAACTGCCGAAAGGCATGCCGACCGAAGTGCTGCAGCACTTCACCCGCACGCGTATTCTGAACAAGCCGATGAATATGCAGCTGATGGGCGATGCACAGCCGCGTGGCGATCGTCGTCCTGCTGGCGGCGGCCGTGGTTTCGGCGGTGAACGTCGTGAAGGCGGCGAGCGTCGTGAAGGTGGTCGTGGCGAAGGCCGTCGTTTCAGCGGCGAACGTCGCGAAGGCGGTCGTAGCTTCGGCGGCGAGCGTCGTGAAGGTGGCCGTGGCCCGCGTCGTGATGACGCAACCGGCCGTCGTCGCTTCAGCGATGCATAAGCACCGTTAATCTGATAAAAAGCCCCGACACGTTCGGGGCTTTTTTTATGGGTGCGATTTTATAAAATGCATTTTACTGAACGATTTTAAGCTGACATTGTTCTTTTGTGGAATCAGTCACGGATAAATATCCATTAACGGATATTTTTAACAGACCTGTAACCCGCAGAGGACGATGTAATGAATGTGTTGTCTCTGTCGTATCGCCTCATTCAGCGAGGCGGTTTGAACGCCTGGTATAATCTCGATCACCGCATTTCTGACGACTTCCCGCGTTAATTCTTCTCCGCATTTTTTATACCTCTCTTTTTTAAAATTATTGCCCTTGCGGGTAAGGTCTTTCTGACGCTGTTATTCAGACCACCTGCGGGCGACGTATGCCGGAGAATTAACATGAAACGTATTCCTGAGCCTTTTCGTATTAAAATGGTCGAAACCATCCGCATGACCACCTGGCAGGATCGCGTAAACGCGCTGGAAGAGGCGGGTTACAATCCCTTTTTATTAAACAGCCAGGATGTCTATATTGATCTGCTGACTGATTCCGGTACCGGCGCCATGAGCGACCGCCAGTGGGCCGGGTTGATGATGGGCGACGAAGCCTACGCCGGGTCGCGAAACTATCAGCATCTGTGCGAAAAAGTAAAAGAAATCATCGGTTATCCATACACTATCCCCACCCACCAGGGGCGCGGCGCAGAGCAGATCCTTTTCCCGAGCCTGATAGCCAGAACGCAGTCCCGCCGCCCGGTATTTATTTCTAATTTCCATTTTGATACTACCGCCGCGCATGTGGAATTAAACGGCGCACGCGCCATTAATGTCGTGACACCGAAAGCCTTTGATACCGTCTCCTGGTACGACTGGAAAGGCAATTTCGATATCGACCAGCTTAAAGCCACCATACAGGAGCACGGCGCGGAAAACGTGGCGGCCATTATTACCACGGTTACCTGTAATAGCAGCGGCGGGCAGCCGGTCTCGATGCAGAATATGCGCGAAGTCTATGAGATTTCGCGCAAGCATAATATTCCGGTGGTCATCGATTCGGCGCGGTTTTGTGAAAATGCCTGGTTTATTAAGCAGCGCGAGCCGGGCTATGAAAATAAAAGCGTGAAGGAAATTATTCGCGAGATGTACCAGTATGGCGACATGCTGACGATGTCCGCCAAAAAAGATCCGATGGTGAATATCGGCGGCCTGTGCTGCTTCCGGGAAGATGAAGCACTGTTTAACGATGTGCGTATTCGCTGCGTGCCGATGGAGGGCTTTGTCACCTACGGCGGGCTGGCCGGCCGTGATATGGAAGCGCTGGCGATTGGGCTGGAAGAGGGCACCAACGAAGATTTCCTCGCCTACCGCATTAATCAGGTGGAGTATCTCGGCGAGCGGCTGCGCGCGGGCGATATTCCGATCCAGTACCCCACCGGTGGACACGCGGTGTTCGTCGACGCGAAGCTCCTGCTGCCGCACATTCCACCCGAGCAATTCCCGGCGCACGCGCTTAATAACGAACTCTATCTGGAAGCGGGAATACGCAGCGTGGAAATCGGCTCGCTACTGCTGGGGCGCGACCCGCAAACCGGTCTTCAGAAGTCATCGCCGATGGAATTGCTGCGCCTGACCATTCCCCGCCGTGTTTACACCAATGATCACATGGACTATATCGCTGATGCGTTGATAAGCGTGAAGCAACGGGCGAGCAAAATCAAAGGACTGACCTTCACTTATGAGCCGCCCGTGTTGCGCCACTTCGTCGCGCGGCTCAAACCGGTCGCCTGACTCTCACCGGGCGCGCGTCGCGCGCCCTCTGTACCGTCGCGACAATCAACGTGCTGCGCCAGGAAATACTGGCTGATTAATACGCTGTTGTACTGCGACAACCCAGCGAAATACATCACGATTCGTGTGAGGCGTAATTTTTTCTCCTCTGCGTACTATTGTACTGGTACAATGAGTCGTCCGGGTAACATTTTTCACAGGAAAACATTATGGCCACACTTATTGCCCGCAGCGCCTCGCCTTCTCTGGTCAGCGGCGTTGTGATTATCGCCGGTACAATCATCGGCGCGGGAATGTTCTCCCTGCCCGTGGTGATGTCCGGTGCGTGGTTTTTCTGGTCGTTGCTCGCATTGCTGTTTACCTGGTTTTGCATGCTCCATTCCGGGCTCATGCTGCTGGAAGCCAATCTCAACTACCACATCGGCGCCAGCTTCGACACCATGACCCGCGACCTGCTCGGCAAAGGCTGGAACGTGGTTAACGGCGCGGCGGTCGCCTTTGTGCTCTATATCCTGACGTACGCCTATATCTCGGCGAGCGGCTCGGTGATCCACCACACGCTTGCCGGCATGGCGCTCGACGTACCGGCGCGTCTGGCAGGGTTTGGCTTCGCGCTCGTCGTCGCGTTTATCGTCTGGCTCTCTACCCACGCGGTCAGCCGGATGACGGCGATTGTGCTCGGCGGCAAAGTCATTACCTTTTTCCTGACGTTCGGCGGCCTGCTGGGCCATGTCGAACCCGCTACGCTAATGAACACGCTGGAGGCGAGCCCGAGCTACACGCCGTACGTCCTGATGACGCTGCCATTTTGTCTGGCGTCGTTCGGCTACCACGGTAACGTGCCGAGCCTGATGAAATACTACGGCAAAGAACCCGGCACAATTATTCGCTGTCTGGTCTGGGGAACGCTGATCGCGCTGGCGCTGTACGCCGTCTGGCTACTGGCCACCATGGGCAATATTCCGCGTCCGGAATTTATCGGCATCGCAAAAGCGGGCGGCAATATTGACGTGCTGGTGAGCGCGCTGAGCGACGTGCTGAACAGCCGGACGCTCGACGTACTGCTGATCGTGTTTTCTAACTTTGCAGTGGCGAGCTCGTTTCTTGGCGTGACGCTGGGGCTGTTTGACTATCTGGCCGATCTTTTCGGGTTTGACGATTCACCGCGCGGACGGCTGAAGACGGCGCTGCTGACATTTTTGCCGCCGATGGCGGGCGGCCTGCTTTGGCCAAACGGGTTTCTGTATGCGATTGGTTATGCGGGGCTCGCCGCGACAATCTGGGCGGCCATCGTACCGGCGTTGCTGGCGCGCGCGTCACGTCAGCGCTTCGGCAGCCCGCGTTTTCGCGTCTGGGGCGGCAACGGCATGATTGCGCTGATCCTGCTCTTCGGGCTGGGCAACGCGCTGGTGCATTTGCTTTCAAGCTTCGACCTGCTGCCGGTCTATCAGTAACTCGCGTTTTTCGCCCTCTCCTGCGGGAGAGGGCGGGGTAAGGCTATGAGTTTAGTAAATCCTCTCTCACCTGCATGGCGAGATCGAACGAATGCAGACGCGCGTCGTGGTCGAAAATCTGACCGTTAACCATGATTTCGTCCGCATCGGTTTCACGCAGCACCGACATCAACCCGTGGCGGATTTTCGCTTTATCGCCTACCAGCGACATGCTGAGCGCCTGCTGAACCCCGTACTGCTCCGCCGGGCTCCAGAAGCTCTCCATCGAGTCAATCGGCGGCGGCAGTTGACCGGTTTCGCCACGGCGCAGCTTCACAAACGCCTGTTGCATCGAGGTAAAGAGAAACTCCGCGTCGCGGTTGCTGTCGGCGGCGACGATATTGATGCATACCATCGCGTACGGTTTCTCCAGCCGTTCAGAAGGCTGAAAATGCGTACGGTAGAGATGCAGCGCCTGGAACAGCATATCCGGCGCGAAATGCGAGGCGAATGCGAACGGCAGCCCCATCTGCGCGGCGAGTTGCGCGCTGTAGAGGCTGGAGCCCAGCAGCCATACCGGCAGTTTCGCGCCGTAGCCTGGCACCGGGCGCACCGCCGGGTGCGGATCGCGGGCGTCGAACCAGTCTGTCAGCTCTTTCACATCGCGCGGGAAGTTGTCGATGTCATTATTCATATGGCGGCGCAGCGCCATCATGGTGCGCTGATCGCTGCCCGGCGCGCGGCCCAGGCCCAGTTCGATACGGCCCGGATAGAGCGCGTCAAGCGTGCCGAACTGCTCGGCTATCACCAGCGGGGCATGGTTCGGCAGCATCACGCCGCCAGAGCCCAGGCGCAGCGTCGTGGTATTGGCGGCCAGATAACCAATCAACACCGACGTCGCCGCGCTGGCGATGCCGGTCATATTGTGGTGCTCCGCCAGCCAGTAGCGATCATAGCCGCGCTTCTCTGCGAGGCGCGCTAAATCGAGCGAGTGATGGAACGCCTCACGGGCGGAGGCGCCTTGCGGGATCGGCGCGAGATCGAGCACCGAGAAAGGCACAACAGATTTATCAGACATAACGGCTCACTTAATCACAGCATAGCTATCAGATTGAAGGTCTTCTTCCAGCCTGGCGCATTTGGGGAATTTTGCCCGCGGGCCAGCCGGAAAGCTGTCCATTCATACTGCATGAACCCGCGCGAAATGCTGTTAACAAAGTGAGCCTTTTCTTACGCCTGAAGCGCCATCCCGGCGAGCCTGCGCCAGTAGCCGTTGCAGTCGCTGTGCGCGGCCAGCGGCAGCGGGGCGGTGCCGTTTTCATTGGCCCGGAACGTGTCGAGCATCGTGAGCGTCTCCATGCCCATCGGCGAGAGGCGCACCATATCCACCAGCCCCGCCATTGAGGCGAGTTCATTGCCGAGGTTATAGACATAGCCGCTCATGGTCTGGATGCCGTTTAGCACAAACACCTGGCTATTCTCCTGCGAGCGCATGCTGCGTCCGGTGGGGTATTTAATGCAGCAGGTTTCGCACTCGTCTTTCGGGCGGTCTTCCGAACGTGCGGTAAAACAGCGCGCGGAGTAAGCGAGCGGCAGATGGCCATAGCTCAACACTTCCACTTCGAACGCATTGCGGATACCCAGCGTGTCGCACTGATCGAGCAGGTTTACCAGCCAGTCGCGCGACAGCTCCACCGGCATACACCAGCGCGTCATGCCCTCTTTTAGCAGCAGGTGCAGCGTGACGGCGTTGTAGCAGTTCAGCGCATGGCCGGCCACGAACGGCAACCCACGCTCCGCCGCCAGCCCGACGGCGCCAAAATCGTTAGCTTCAATCAGAAACTCGCCATTGTCGATATACCGCTTCAGTTCGTTCAGTTCAGACGGCGCCTGTACCAGCGCCAGCGTTGAGAGCACCACCTGTTTGCCGCTGGCGGCGAGCGTTCTGGCGAGCGCCAGCCAGTCGGCGGCTTTGGTTTCGCGTCGTTTGCTGCACACCGCTTCGCCGAGATAAATCACATCGGCGCTGCTCTTCGCCGCCGCCTCATAAAAGCTCTCCAGCGTGGCTTTCGGCCAGTAGTACAACACTGGTCCTAACGAATATTTCACTCTGCTCTCCTTACTGCCATTTGCGGTGATACGCGCCAAGCGTCGTCTGTGTGCCTTCGGCCATCGCGCCGAGCGCATCCATCCAGGCCGGTTGCGGCGCAAAATGTTGCGGATCGGCTTTGCAGCGGTCGATGGCCTGACGCCAGACCTTCGCCACCTGGCTTACATAAGCCGGGCTGCGCTGGCGCCCTTCGATTTTCACCGAGGCGATATTGGCCGCCAGCAGCTCCGGCAGCAGTTCCAGCGTATTCAGGCTGGTGGGCTCTTCAAGCGCGTGATAGCGCTGCCCGTCCACCACATACCGGCCTTTGCACAGCGTCGGATAACCGGCGTTTTCGCCTTCCTGATAACGGTCGATCAACACGTCGTTAAGGCGCGATTCCAGCCCGTTGTTCGTCTGCTGCCAGCGCACGAAGCGGGCAGGCGAACAGGCGCCCACGGTATTGGGCGATTCGCCGGTCAGGTAAGACGAGAGATAGCAGCGGCCCTCCGCCATAATGCACAGGCTGCCGAAGGCGAATACTTCCAGCGGCACCGGCGTGACGCGCGCTAACTGTTTCACCTGATGAATGGATAACACACGGGGCAGCACCACGCGGGCCACGTCGAAATGACGCTGATAAAAGCGGATGGCGGCTTCGTTAGTGGCGGATGCCTGCACCGACACATGGCGCTCCACATGCGGGTAGCGCGTCGCGGCGTATTCCAGCATCGCGATATCGGCGAGGATCAGAGCATCGGCGCCGAGCTGCGCGGCCATATCCACCGCGCGCTCCCAGCGGTCATAACCGTCCGGGTGGGCGAAGGTATTGATGGCGATATGCAGTTTGCGGCCATGCTGATGCACATAGCTCACCGCATCCTGTAGTTTTTTCTCGGTAAAATTCAGGCCGGCGAAGTGGCGGGCGTTGGTATCGTCTTTCAGACCGATATAGACCGCATCCGCGCCATTATCGATGGCCGCCTTCAGAGCCGGAAGGTTACCGGCGGGGCAAAGCAACTCCATAGCGTGTCCTGAAAATAAAGCAGGCCATGTCTGGCCTGCACGCTGCGCAAAGGCAGCGGAATTGTTAACGAACGGCGATTTTAGTTAACCCGTCCGCGACAATTTTTGATTTAAGGCAGCTAATGTCGTATTGATGGCATCTATAAAGGGGTACCTGCGAAGGCGCAAAGCTTGATTTGAGCCGCTATCTCATCTGGTTGATATGGCACAATAACGGCCACTGTGATTTGGCAAGGAGAAAAGCCCGTGTTGAAGAATCTGTGTTCCTGTCTGGTACATCTTGGCCCTTCGCTTCTCAGAGCGCCGGTTGCGCTGACGCCGTTCGCGCTCAAGCGTCAGGCGCTGGAGCAACTGCTCGGCTGGCAATTCCGTCAGGCGCTGGCGGACGACGAGCTGGCATTTCTCGAAGGCCGCTGGCTCGGCATTGAAGTGCGCGACATCGGCCTGCGCTGGTTCACGTCAGTGGAAAACGACGCGCTTATCGTGCGCGAACAGGCCGAAGCAGATGTCATGTTCCGCGCCGACGCCGCCGATCTGCTGATGATAGCCGCGCGTAAGCAGGATCCCGACACGCTTTTCTTCCAGCGTCGTCTGGTGATTGAAGGCGATACTGAATTAGGGTTATATGTGAAGAATCTGATGGACGCCATTGAGCTCGACGCCATGCCAAAACCGCTGCGCGTGCTGCTGCTGCAACTGGCGGACTTCGTTGAAGCCGGGCTTAATGTCTCGCCGCTAACCAAAGCAACTTCCATAGGTGAACCATGCTGATTCGTGTAGAAATCCCCATTGATGCGCCGGGCATCGACGCTTTACTTCGCCGCGCGTTCGGCCGCGACGGCGAGGCGGAGCTGGTGCACGCGCTGCGTGAAGACGGGCTGCTGACTCTGGGGTTAGTCGCGACAGACGATGAAGGTCAGGTCGTCGGTTACGTCGCCTTCAGCCCCGTCACCGTGGCGGGCGAAGAGCGTCAATGGCTGGGCCTTGCGCCGCTGGCGGTCGACGACGGCTGGCGCGGGCAGGGAATTGGCCGACAGTTAGTTTACGAAGGGCTCGATTCGCTGAATGAATTCGGCTACGCGGCAGTGGTGACGCTGGGCTCGCCGGAGTTTTACAACCGTCTGGGCTTTGAGCCCGCCGCACGCTACGATCTCCATTGCCGCTGGCCGGGCGCCGAAGCGGCATTCCAGGTGCATCGTCTCGCGGATGACGCGCTCGACGGCGTGCATGGCCGCGTGGAATACCACGACCACTTTAACCGCTTCTGATTTCACGGCGTTTGCGGCGCGTCAGTCATCGCTTCAAACGCCAGCTCCCCCGCGACCAGTTGCTCTTTCTGCCGTTTTGTCAGCTGCTTGATGCGGTATTCGGCGCGCAGCGCCGCGGAGCGAGTGCCCGCAGGCGCGCTGAACACCAGCGTCAGCTCGCCTTTGCCGCGCAACGCTTTAGCCCCCTTACCGCGTTGATGCTGGGCGAAGCGGCGCGCCACATCGGTGGTAATGCCGGTATAGAGCCGGTTATCGGGGCTGCGGATCAGATAAAGAAACCATTCTTCCATAATGAATATCAGCGACAGTCACAACTGGGCGCACCTTAGCACGATTATTCCTGACAGGAGAACCAATGGACGCTCTCGACGCCATCAGCAAATGGCTGGCTAAGCAACATGTCGTCACCTACTGTGTTGGCCGTGAAGACGCGCTCTGGTGCGCGAACGCGTTTTATATCTACGATCGCGAGCGGGTAGCCTTTTATCTGTTAAGCGATACCAAAAGCCGACATGGTGAAATGGCCGGGCGGCTGGCGCGCGTGGCGGGCACGGTCAACGGACAAACCAAAACCGTGGCGCTGATACGCGGCGTGCAATTTGCAGGTGAGTTACGGCTGGTGGAAGAGCCGGAAAGCGAGGCTTTGCGCGAGCGCTACAACCGCCGCTTTCCGGTCGCCAGGGTGATGTCCTCCCCGCTGTGGGAGATCCGTCTTGATGAAATCAAGTTCACTGACAACACCCTGGGCTTCGGTAAAAAGCTCGTCTGGCTACGCGCCGAGCAGGCGTAACGCCTCACGGTTAAACGCGGGCAGGTCTTCCGGCGTGCGGCTGGTCACCAGCTGATCTTTATCCACTACCACTTCCTGATCGTGGAACTCCGCCCCGGCGTTTTTCACGTCGATAACAATCGGCTTCACGGCGGTGAGCTTACGCCCGCGGATCACATCAGCGCTGATCAGCAGTTGCGGCCCGTGGCAGATGGCGAATACCGGTTTACCGCTGTTAACAAAATCACGGGTGAAGGTGACGAAACGATCGTCGCCGCGCAGGCTGTCCGGCGAATGGCCGCCAGGCAGCAGCAGGGCATCAAAGTCTGCCGGGCTCACCTCATCGATTGCCTTATCTATGGTGACTTTCGCCTCGCCCTGTTTGCCGGTGACGGTTTTACCGGCCTCTTTCTCGATGGTTATCACTTCATGACCGGCCTTGCGGTACTCGGCTGCGGGGGATGTGAATTCTGAATCCTCAAATTCATCAGTAATTAAGACTGCGATCTTCTTGCTCATTACGCCTCCCTTGGTGTCTTTGCAGAACGGTGATGTGCAGTAATGGCTTTTGCCAGAAATGGTAAATACTTAAACCACACAGACTATTAAGCCTGGTTCAGGGCGCTGACATTGCAAGGCAGAAGATTCTGCAAAGGAGCGATCATGAGTCGAGTACTGATAACCGGCGCCAGCGGGCTGGTAGGCAGCCATCTGCTGCGTATGCTGGTTGACGAGCCGCGCGTCTCGTCGATTATTGCGGCGACCCGCCGCCCGTTACAGGTGCCGCTGCGCAAAGTGGAAAACCCTCACGATCCGCAGCTGTCCGATGTGCTGACGCAGCTCAATACGCCGCTGGACCTGGTGTTTTGCTGTCTGGGCACTACGCGGCGCGAGGCGGGCACCAAAGAGGCGTTTATCCTGGCCGATTACACGCTGGTGGTGGATACCTCGCTTGCCGGGCTGCGGCTCGGCGCAAAGCATATGCTGGTGGTCAGCGCCCTCGGGGCAAACCCCAATTCGCCCTTTTTCTACAACCGGGTGAAAGGCGAAATGGAGGCGGCGTTAAAGGCGCAGGGTTGGCCGCGGCTTACCATCGCTCGCCCGTCGCTGCTGACCGGCGAGCGTGAAAAGCGCCGCGCCGGGGAATCTTTCATGGCGCCGCTCTTTCGCCTGCTGCCGGGTAAATGGAAGGCCATTGAGGCGCAGACCGTGGCGCAGGCGCTGGTAAATGCGGCGCTGTCGCCCGCGAAAGAGGACATCGCGGTGCTCGACTCCGCGCAATTACGTGAAATAGCCGCACAAAGGGTGCGCTGAACGCCGTTTCAAAAAACGTATCGCGGGCGTAGTATTGACCGGCAAAAATTTACCCCTTGTTTCCCAGAGGAATGTTATGACTGGTCAGTCTTCATCTCTGGCGCCGAAATCCCCCGCATGGTGGAAGCCCGCGCTGTTCTTTCTCGTTCTGTTTATCGGCTTATGGTATGTCAAATGGCAGCCTTATTACGGCAAAGCCTTTAGCGCCGCGCAAACACATAGCATCGGCAATTCGATTCTCGCTAACGCCCAGGATAACCCGCTGCGCGCGGCGCTTGATTACGCCGCCGTCTATTTTCTTGCCGTCTGGAAAGCCGCCGTGCTCGGCGTGCTGCTGGGCTCGCTTATTCAGGTGCTGATCCCGCGCGACTGGCTGCTGCGCACGCTGGGTCAGCCGCGCTTTCGCGGCACGCTCCTGGGCACGCTGTTTTCGCTCCCCGGCATGATGTGTACCTGCTGTGCCGCGCCGGTGGCCGCGGGCATGCGTCGTCAGTCGGTGTCGATGGGCGGCGCGCTGGCGTTCTGGCTCGGCAATCCGTTGCTGAATCCGGCAACGCTTATGTTTATGGGCTTTGTGCTGGGCTGGGAGTTTACGCTTATCCGCGTCGCTGCGGGGCTGGTGATGGTGGTCGGTATCGCGTCGCTGGTGCAGCGCTTTGTGGCAGATACGCCAGCGCCTGCGCTCCCGGAGGCCGCACAGCCTGCCGAAGCCCCGCAGGGGAGCTTTATGGCGCGCTGGGGACAGGCGCTCTGGGCGCTGTTCTGGAGCACGATCCCGGTCTATCTGCTGGCGGTACTGGCGCTGGGTGCCGCGCGCGTCTGGCTGTTCCCGCACGCTGACGGCGCGGTGAGCAATACGCTGTTCTGGGTGCTGGCGATGGCGATTGCCGGTTGCCTGTTCGTTATCCCGACCGCCGCGGAAATCCCGATTGTGCAGACCATGATGCTGGCGGGCATGGGCCTTGCCCCGGGGCTGGCGCTGCTGGTGACGCTCCCTGCGGTGAGCCTGCCGTCGCTTATCATGTTGCGTAAAGCGTTTCCGGCCAAAGCGTTATGGATGACCGGCGGCATGGTGATGCTCGCAGGTACCGTGACGGGCGCGCTGGCGCTGTTGTAATTTTTGGCCCGAATGTGACGGGGCGGGTGCGGTGCGCTGATCCGCCCGACACGGTCTGTTTTGCCTTGACGCACGTATACGCAGGGTGCGTAAACGCCGCGCCAGTCGCCCTGAGAAAAGTGTGAAGGTGTGCCAGAAACCCTCTCCCCGTGGGGAGAGGGTCAGTGTGAGGAATTACTTGATGTAGGTAAACGCGGTGGTGACGTGCTTCACCCCGCTCACGCGGCTCGCGGTATCTGCCGCCGCGCGGCCTTCACGCTCCGTGACCAGACCGAGCAGGAACACTTCGCCGTTCTCGGTCGTCACCTTCACGTTAGACGATTTCACCTGATCGCTGCCGAGCAGCTGCGAGCGCACTTTGGTGGTTATCCAGGTGTCCGACGACGCAGTACCCAGCCCAATCGGCTGGCCGTTGCGGATCTCGTTAAACACTTCCGTCGCGCCTTCCACGCCCATCGCTATCTGTTTCGCGCGGGATGCCAGCTCCGGGTTCGGCGACTGGCCGGTCAGCAGCACTTTGCCCTGATACGCGGTCACATTGATGCGCGCCTCTTTCTTCAGCTGCTCATCTTTGCCAAGCGCGGTATTTACGCGCAGCTCCAGCGTACCGTCATCAACCTGAGTACCCACGCTGCGCGGATCGGTTGCGGCTTTGGTGCCGACCGCCGCCGTTCCGACGACCGCCGCCGCGACGCAGCCCTGTAGCACAAGCGCGGTCATCACCACCGCGAGGGGTTTAATGGCCTTCATGAGCACTCCTTAGTCATCCTGGTGTGGAAACAATGTGTTATCGATTAAATCGCACAGGCAGTTTACCGTCAGCATATGCATTTCCTGAATGCGCGCGCTGCGATGGGAAGGTATACGGATCTCCACATCCTGCGGGCCCAGAAGCCCGGCCAGCTCGCCGCCGTCGTAACCCGTCAGGGCCACGATAGTCATATCGCGAGTCACCGCGGCTTCCACGGCTTTGACGATATCCCGGCTGTTGCCGCGAGTGGAAATCGCCAGCAGCACATCGCCGGCATGGCCCAGCGCACGCACCTGTTTGGCATACACTTCGTCATGCAGCCTGTCGTTGCTTATCGCCGTTAAGACCACATTATCGGTATTAAGTGCAATGGCAGGTAAACTGGGCCGCTCGGTTTCAAAACGATTAATCATGCTGGCCGCGAAATGCTGCGCGTTGGCGCCGGACGTGCCGTTGCCGCAGCAGAGGATTTTGTTGCCGTTAAGGAGAGACTGAACCAGGGTCATGGCCGCACGAGAAATCGCATCCGGGAGTGCTTCCGCCGCCGCAATCTGGGTTTGAATGCTTTCCGTAAAGCAGACTTTGATTCTTTCTAGCACAATTATCCTTTGAGCGTTACGTCAGTTCAGGCGTGGAGCGAAAAGGCGTTCGCAATCCACTCGATTTCATTGCCGGTGAAGGCTAACACATCGAACCGGCAATCCACAGTATCAAAGCTCCCATTATGGCGCGCGAGCCACAACCGGGCGGCATGTAATAATTTCTGCTGTTTGCTGCGGGTAACGCTGGCGGCCGCGCCGCCGTAGAGACTGGCACGCCGGTAGCGGACCTCGACGAAAACCGTCACGCCGCGGTCATCCATGATGAGATCGATTTCGCCGCCGCGCTCATGCGCGTTGGCGGCGATAAAACGCAATCCCTTGCGCTCCAGAAAGGCGCGCGCCTGTGCTTCAAAGGCGGCGCCGGTCTGTCTGCGACTCAGTTGGCCGGAACCAACTGTCCCTGCTGGTATTTGAGCCACGTTAACTTCCTGTTAATCACGCAGTCCTGCGTCGCGCTGAGCGCGCCGGTGTTGCCGCTGAGCTGGAAGCCGGGCACCTGACGCATCTGGGAGAAATGATTCGCCAGCGACCAGGCATCCACGCCCATCGCATACAAGCGCGCCAGCGAGTAGTCATTATTCACTGCCGAAAGCGCCTGCTGCATCAGCGCCGGGTTGCTGCCCGCGAGCATCGGGATATCGCTGAACTCCAGGCCTTCCATCTCCAGACGGAAATCCGGGCCCGCGCCGCCCTGGGCGCTGCGGGAGCTGGCGTACAGCGCCGCGCCGCTATGGCTGCCCGCACGCATGGCGATCATCGGCTTGATCAGCGCGATTTCCGATGGCGTGGCGACGATGTAGACCGCGTCCACGTTGCCGCTCGTTCCTGAGGTTATCTGTGCGTCGGTCGGCGGTGCCGGAATAGTGAGACCGCCAATCGTCACCGGCTGCTGCTGAGGCAGGCTGGCGGCGACAGGCGTGCCGGTCAGCGCGATGCCGGTGCCGCCGTTGATGTTCATTTTCAGCTCATTAACCGAGCCGAATTTCTGCTGCAACACTGTACCGCCGCCAAGCTGCGCCCAGCGGTCGGCGAAGGCTTTTGTGACGCGCTCGCCGAGCGCGCTGTACGGCACCAGCAGCAGCGGCGCGCGTTTGCCTTCCTGCCAGATATGCGCCGCGGCGTCGGCGGCTTCATCTTCCGGCGACAGGGCGAAATAACAGACGTTCGGGCGGTTTTGCACGGTTTCCGGCTGGTTAAGCGCCAGCACGTTCAGCGGCGTGCCGCTCTTAAGCAGACCGTCGACGCTCTCTTTCAACAGCGGGCCGACCACCAGGCTTGCGCCGTCCTGCTGGGCCTGCGCGAGGATCTGCGTAATGGACTGCTCGCTGGTGTCATAGACCTTAATTTCGGCGGACGGATTCGCAGGCGCGGCAGCCACAGGCGTCGCGTCGACAGGCGGCTGCGCCGGGGGGGCGGTTTCCTGGGCGGCAGGCTGTGCGGCAGGCTGTGCGGCCAGATCGTCGACCGGCGCGGCTGCCGGGCTTGCGACGCCATCGGCGGCGGTGGTCTGCGTTTCCGGTGCGGCCTCACTGTTCTGCGCGGCGTTACCTGCCGGTGTCTGGGCCAGCGTCTGCATTGCAACCGGGCTGGTGCCCGCGTTTTTCGCCGCTTCGAACCCCTGCTGAATGGCGCGGCTGAAAACGGCCGCCTGGCCGTTCAGCGGCAGCAGCAGCGCGATTTTATCGGCGGAGGCAGGCTTGTAGTTTTGCAGGTTGGCGAGCTGGGTTGGCAGCATTTTCGCGCCCGGGTTTTGCGGGTAGCGGGTCTGCCAGTCTTTCACGCCGGCCTGGAGCATTTTCGGATCGTTGCGGTTATCGAACCAGACTCGCTGGAGATCAAGCCAGCCTTGCAGCGTATTTTCATCGGCGTTGATAACCAGCGCCTTCGCCTGATCCTGCGACATCTGCGACAGCGCCTGCCAGGTGGCGTCGATGTTTTTCTGCTTCGACGTCCCCTGCAGCAGCGGCTCCTGGGCTATCAGCGCGCGCAGCAGTTCCAGCGACGGGCGGCCCTGGCTGGCGTCGATTTTCGCCTGCCAGTATCGGGCTTTCTGCTCGTCATTGAGATCCGCCGCGTTGATTTTCTCAAGCAGCCCCGCAGCCCCCTGATAATCCTGCTGCGCCAGTTTGATCTGCGCTTCAAGCAGCGACGCTTCACGGCGTTGCGTATCCGTCAGATTCTGCGGCAGCTCGCCGTAGAGCGTAATAGCGCGCTCGCGTTTGCCTTCGCCGAGCAGTGCACGTATGGCGAGTAATTGCCAGTTGGTCTTGCTATCATCACTGCTTTGTTCCATCTGGTGCAGATAAAAGCCGGAATCCGCTTTGGCTTCGCCCTGCATATGCGCAGTGCTCTGGTCATGCGTCTGCGTGCCGCAGCCTGCGAAAAACAAGGCTGCCAGCAGGACAGGCAGACAACGCGCGGCTTTAGAGCCGGAAAATTTAGAAGGTACCATGCTGTATCCAGTGGTTTTTTCTGGTGAATGTTCAATTTTAAATCGGCAATACGGACGAAACAATGAAACATAACGATTCGGCGCAGAATTCTCAGGGCCAGCTCTATATCGTCCCGACGCCTATCGGCAATCTCGGCGACATTACGCAACGCGCCCTGACAGTATTGCAGTCCGTCGATCTTATCGCCGCTGAGGATACCCGTCATACCGGTCTGCTGCTGCAACATTTTGCTATCAGCGCCCGGCTTTTTGCGCTGCACGACCATAATGAACAGCAAAAAGCGGAAACCCTGATAGCCAAACTGCGCGAAGGGCAAAATATCGCGCTGGTCTCTGACGCCGGCACGCCGCTGATTAATGATCCTGGCTACCATCTGGTGCGCGCCTGCCGCGAAGCCGGGCTGCGCGTGGTGCCGCTGCCGGGGCCATGCGCCGCTATCGCCGCGCTGTCGGCCGCCGGTCTGCCTTCCGACCGCTTCTGTTATGAAGGCTTTCTGCCTGCGAAATCCAAAGGCCGCCGCGACGCGCTGAAAGCCCTCGAGCAAGAGCCGCGCACGCTGATTTTCTATGAGTCTACTCATCGCCTGCTGGAAAGCCTGGAAGATATGGTCGCGGTCTGGGGCGAGTCCCGTTATGTAGTGCTGGCGCGCGAACTCACCAAGACCTGGGAGACTATCTACGGCGCGCCGGTAGGCGAATTGCTCGCCTGGGTGAAGGACGATGAAAACCGCCGCAAGGGCGAGATGGTGCTGATCGTCGAAGGGCATAAAGCGCAGGAAGACGCGTTGCCGCCGGACGCGCTGCGCACGCTCGCGCTGTTGCAGGCCGAGTTGCCGCTGAAAAAAGCCGCAGCGCTGGCGGCGGAAATCCACGGCGTGAAAAAGAACGCGCTGTATAAATATGCGCTGGAGCAGCAGGGGTGAGGCCGTAACGGACTCGCTTGCCGTCGCGCCCGTCAGCGCGACGGCGTTACCTGCCCGACATCACACGATCTTTAGTTCCACGCCGGTTTTCCTCAGTGAGGCTTTGTCTTTTTCGCCGATACCTTCATCGGTGATGACACAGTCTATTTCGGACATCGGCAGAACCTGGTTAAACCCGCGACGGTTAAATTTCGTCGCGTCCAGAACGGCGATCACCTTATGGGCCGCCGCTGCCATCGCACCGCTGACTGAATAGCCTTCGTTAAAGGTGGTTATGCCGTTAGTGGCGTCAATGCCGTCAGCGCCAACAAACATCAGATCCGCGCTGATGCCCTGCAGTGAATGCTGCGCAATCACGCCATGCATGGAGAGCGTCTTATGTCGCACCGTGCCGCCGCAGACCACCAGCGTAATATCTTTATTATTCGCAAGGGCGGAAGCTGCCGGCAGGCTGTTAGTGATGACCGTAATGTTCGCCATCTTCACCAGTTCGTGCGCGATGAGCAGGGTAGTGCTGCCGCTATCAAGAATGATGGTCATCCCTTCGTTGATCATCGCGGCGGCGGCCTGTGCGATGCGTTTTTTAGGATCGCTCGCCAGCTGGTAGCGTTCCTCCAGCCTGACCTCCTGATTGTCGTTTTCTGCAAGATTGCTGCCCGGCTTGCCGGCCCCGCCGTGAAAGCGCGTCACCAGCCCTTTTTCTTCCAGAAAGCGCAGATCGGCGCGGATGGTGACTTCAGAAATGCCAAAAGTATTCGAAAGATCCAGTACCATCACGCTACCTTGCGTATTAACCAGATCGAGAATTCTGTTCCTTCGCTCAAAAGAGTTCATATCGATTTGCCTGATAATTAACTGCCGTCAGTGTAAACGAAGGAATGTGAAAGATGAACGTCGGATTTCGAAAGCAAATGTGAGCCAGCTCAGGTTGCTGGCTCATTGTTTCAGGCGAATCGCAGCAGGATTTTGCCCTGCATCGGTGCGCCGTTCAGCGCCTGGACTGCGCCGACGAAGCTTTCAGCATCTCCCTGATGCGCAATCAGCGGCTTGAGCGACAGCCGCTTTTCGGTAAGCAGCCGCGCGGCGGTTTCCCATTCTTCACCTGGCCAGGGCGCAGAATAGTTCATCCAGCTACCGAGTAACGTCAGTTCATTGCGCAAAATTTTGCCAAAAACCGTGGCGGAGAGTGCAAGGTCATGATGCAGCGTGCCGACCAGAGCGACCTGCGCGCGTGGCCCGGCGATTTCTATCGCCAGTGATACCGTCTGCGGAGTACCCGCGGTTTCCAGCACCAGTTGATCGAAGCGCTGCGTCTCCAGCGCAGCGGAGATGGCCTGCGAAGACAGCTCCCGGCTGTTCAATACCCGATCCGCCCCGAGCGCGTGCGCCAGGCGGAGCTTTTCCGGGTTGATATCAATGGCCGTCACGCTGTTCGCGCCCAGCGCCTGCGCGCACTGCATCGCCAGCAGACCAATCGTGCCGGCGCCAACGATCACAACGTTTTTGCCTTCACATCCCTGGGCCTGATGAAAGGCGTGTAGCCCGACGGTGACAGGTTCGATAAACGCGCCGTCTTCAACCGGCATCTCTGGCGGCAGAAGAAACAGGCTGGCGCGCCTGACCACAATATATTCGGCGTGGCCGCCCTCGCTGCGGGAGCCTACAAACTGATAGTGCCGACACAGTGAATAGTAACCGCGGGCGCAGGCTTCACATTCAAAGCAGGGCTGTAGCGGAACGCAGGCCACCGCATCGCCAGGCGACAGATCGCTCACGCCCTTGCCGCAGCGCTCCACATAGCCGCTAAACTCATGGCCCAGCGTGATGGGATAGTAGTGCGCGCCGCGGGCGAAAATGCGGGGAATGTCCGAGCCGCATAAACCTGAGCTAACGACTCTTACCAGCACCTCGTCGTCCGCATTGACAGTGGGCACAGGGCGTTCTTCAACGCGCACGCTGCCCTCAGCATCAATTACCACTGATTTCATTTTTCCTCCAGAAAATGAAGGGAGAGCCACGCTCTCCCGTTGTCATGAAATGGTCGGGCCTACCTCGCTGACAGCGGCTTTTTCCACCGCGACAAACGCCCGCGCCCGACGCCAGGTGAGTAACACGCCGGTAAAATAAATGACGCCGATAACGGCAAACCCCGCCACGTTCTGCCAGGTGCAGAGCTGAATGAGCAGCCACGTCACCGGCGAGCCGCCCTGATCCATTGAGGCCACCTGACCGCCAGCTTTAAGCGCGCCCGCGTTGGCGGCAAGCTGCGTGTGCAGGCCGATGGTTTGTGTCGCTATCCAGAGCGTAATGCTCATGATGATGACGCCGGAAATCAGTGTGCGGAACAGGTTCCCCTGGTGCACCGCGACGGCCATCGCCACAAAGAACCCGATGGTGGCCAGATCGCCAAACGGCAATACCTGATTCCCCGGTACGACAACCGCAATAAGGATCGTTAAAGGAATAAAGATCAGGCTCGCGGAAACGACCGAGGTATGACCCAACAGCAGGGCCGGATCGAGGCCAATCAGAAACTCCTGGCTGCCGAATTTCGCCTGTAGCCGTTTACGCGCCTGCTTCGCGATGGGCGTCAGGCCATCCATGATAGGTTTAATGACACGCGGCATCAGGAGCATCACCGCTGCGGTTTTAACCGCCAGTTGCAGTACACCTTTGACGTCATAACCGGCCAGCAGCCCGATGGCGAGCCCCATGACAAACCCCACGGTGACCGGCTCGCCAAAAGGCCCGAACCGCTTCTGCACATCGTCGGCGCTGAAATGAATGCGGTTAAGCCCCGGAATTTTATCAATAACGGTATCCACCAGTACCGCGATGGGACCAAGATAAGCGGACGTGCCGTGAGGGATAGCCATCCCTTCCAGGCCAAAATAGTCGCGGGTATCTTTGGCAAACCAGTCGCCAAGTTTGTAGACAAAGGCGGCATGGGCTACCACGCCCAGAATGCCAATCCAGTAGGAACCCGTGGCGAGATGCAACAGGGCGCCGGTAAATGTCATATGCCAAATATTCCAGATATCGACATTCACCACGCGCGTCATACGCGTCAACAGCATGGCGATATTGACGACAATAGCGACAGGGATCGCCACCAGCGCGATTTGCGACGCCCAGGTCATAGGCGAAGAGCCCGGCCAGCCGACATCCACCACATGAAGATTAATTTCAAACTGCTCCGCCATTGCCTTGGCCGCCGGCCCAATCGAATCCAGCATCAGGCCAATGACGAGCCCGATCCCCACGAACCCGATGCCAATATGCAGGCCAGACCGGAAGCATTCGCCTGCTTTCATTCCCAGCAGCTTTGAGAAGATGATAATGACCACCGGCAGCATGACCGTTGGGCCGAGATCGAGAATGTAACGCATGATTTCGCTAAACATGGCGTCACCCCATCAGTACAGTCAGGATTTTCTGCTGGAGCGCCTCAATGCCGACGCCGGAAACGAAGGGCATGCCGTGCACCACAGGAATATCGCCAAACGCGCGTTCGACTTTTGCCGTGGTGCAGATAAGATCGGCGCCATCCATATAGGTTTCAATCTCGTTGACCCTGCACTGCACCAGATCCAGCTCAATGTGGTGAGCTTCGCACAGCTCTTTGATCTCTTCTGCCGCCATTGTCGACGTGGCGACCGCGCCGCCGCAGGCCACGATGATTTTTCGTTTCATAGGGTATTCCTTTTATTATCAGTGGATCATGAAGCCTGGTCGCAGTGTTCAGGCTCAAGGATGGTCTGCTGAAACCGCGTGGCCAGCTCCGCTTCGGAGGCCTGTAACAGCTCGTCCAGCACGTCAGGGTCTTGCAACTTGCCAAAGAGACGGCGCAGCAGAGTCAGTTGCGCCGTCGGGTTGTCGACAATCAGCGCGATAATGAGGGAGACCGCTATTTCTCCCTCGTCGTCTGCGCGCTGGAACCGTACCGGAGAGTCAGGACGGATAAGGTAAATCGCTGGCGACACGGCATGTATCGCCTCGCAGTGCGGGATAGCGACCGCATGACGCTCAAGCGCAATGCCTGTCGGGAATGCCGCCTCTCGCGCCAGTAGCGCGGCGGGATAGGTGTCACGCACCACCCCTTTAGCCAGCATGGTTTCGCCAATATGCGCCAGCGCATGCTGACAGTCGGAAAAGGCGATGCCGGTACGTACGAATAATTGGCTCATGGGTTCCTCTGTGTTATTCGGCGCAGGGGGAGCAGCCGTAACGGTAGGCGCGCAGCACATCCTGAATTTTGTCGATAATCAGGTTGTACGGCGTGGCTGCCAGCGTCCCGGTGTTGACCCGCTCAAACTGCCCCGGCAGAAACTGGCTGATCAGACCGGGCGGAAGCGGTGTCTCTTCCAGATTGGCGATAAGTTTGCCGACGCTCTGGCTGATGCGCGGGTGCGGCCAGTAGTAACGGATGCGATCGGAGAGGCTGAAATGAATATCGACCATCGCCTGGCTCCAGGTGGGGCGGTAATACTTTTTCCAGTACTCCGGCTCGTTCAGCATCACTTCGTCAATGACGTCCCGTACGTGGCTGCGACGTTCCGGCGGCATCAGCGCGTCTTCCATATAGGCCAGCCCGAAAAGGGCTTCGCGCAGCGCGAAGGTGAGCGCAGGGCCTACTTTGAGAATGGCAAAATGGTCATGAACCAGCGCCCGGTATGCCTGACGGGACTGGTAGTCAGTTGAGTGGGCCTCATACACCAGCGGCGTCTGGTTAATCCATGCCGAAAGCGCCTGTGCTTGTTGCGGCTGATAGTGAACGATCTGGGTATGGTCAAACTCCACGCCGGGCTGCACCACCATAGCGATGACTCTGGCGAATGCTTCCTCCAGCCCCAGCCGGTAAAACGCCTCGCGGTGGGTTTCAAGCGTCAGCGAGGCGTCTTCCACGCGCGTGACATGAACACTGCCGATAGTCGTGGCCTCGCCGCCCGGCACGGGCACTTCCGTACCGATGACATACGTTAACCGTTGCCGTTGCTCTGCGGTGGCAGCGCGCTCCGCCGCCTCACACAGCCGGGCTGCACGCTCGGCCACCGTATGCGGCGCAAGCGGCACAGGATCGCCTTCGCAGGACATCGATGCGTCGAGATGAATTTTGCTGAAACCCGCCTTCACATACGCGGCGACCAGCACGACGGCTTTTTCCATTGCCGCTTCTGCGCTTTCGTTTTGCCAGCAGTTAGGCCCCAGGTGATCGCCGCCCAGAATGAGGCGCTGGTGAGGAAAGCCAAGCCGATCCGCTATCTCATGGACAAAATCGCGAAACTGGTGAGGCTGCATACCGGTGTAGCCGCCAGTTTGATTCACCTGGTTTGAGGTGGCTTCGATCAGCACCTTTCTGTCAGTGTGAAGATCAAAACGCAGCGCCGCTTCTATTACCAGCGGATGGGCGGAGCAGACGGAACATATCCCATAATGTTCGCCAGCTTTGTGTCGGGCTATCAGATCCTGCATATTCCCTCCATTTTCATTTAATTTCATAAAGTGTTGTTTGCGTGACAAAGGCCATGCTTCGCTTTCGCGAGCTGCCTCGTGAATATTTCGAAAATTGTCAAAAAGCGCTTATGGCAGGGCGCGCCGGATGTAGCCCGAAACGCCTGCGCGTGTTGTCAAAGCTTCCCTTCGCAGCCGCAACGATGAATCACCTGACGCACGACCTCTTTCATCGCGGCTTTAGCGGGTTTCATGTAATGGCGGGGATCGCTCGCGTCGGGGTTGTCGTGAAAATAGCGCTTAAGCCCGGCGGAGAAGGCTGCCTTAAGCTCCGTCGCAACATTGACTTTGCAAACGCCCAGAGAGATCGCTTTTTGAATATCGCCTGCGGGTAACCCGGAGGCGCCATGCAGCACCAACGGGATGTCAACCACAGCGCGGATATCAGCGAGCCTTGCGAAATCGAGCCGGGGCTCCGCGTGATAGAAACCGTGCGCGGTGCCTATGGCGACGGCAAGGGAGTCGATACCGGTCTGCTCAACGAAATCGCGGGCCTGCGCCGGATCGGTGTACAACGCGTCGTTATCGCCGACGACCAGATCGTCCTCCTGGCCGCCGAGCCGCCCCAACTCTGCCTCGACGCTGGCGTCATAGCGGTGACAAAACGCGGTAACGCTTTTCACCAGCGCGACGTTTTCTTTGAAGGGGAGATGTGAACCGTCAATCATGACGGAGCGCGCGCCTGCTACTACCTTATTCTCGATATCCGGCAGCGTTTCGTGGTGGTCGAGATGCACCGCCAGCGGATGGTTATAGTGCCGCGCCATCGCGGCGGCGAGCGCGAGCAGATTACCCGTTCCGGCACTGGAGAATGTGCCCGGCGTACCTGCGACAATCAGGGGAGCGCGCATGTCGCAGGCGGTTTCCACCACTACTTGCAGGGTTTCGAGGTTATGAATGTTAAAAGCCGGCACCGCATAGCCTTCCCGCTGCGCCTTAAGAAGCTGGTTTTTACTGGAAATAATAAACATCTTTTACGCCTTTCTTTCGGAATGTTTTGTTTGAAAGGAATGTATATATTATCGAAAGTTTCGGTTGTGATTTCGATCGCAAAAGGGATATTTCGAAGGCTATCGAAAGGAATCGAAGGAAAGATTGCGAGGAAGGTTCTAAGAATGCGGGCTACGCGTGACAGGCGAGCATAAACCCTCTATACTCCGCGCCGAAGCTGACCAGACAGTCGCCGCTTCGTCGTCGTCCTTTCGGGGAGACGGACGGAGGGGAGGAAAGTCCGGGCTCCATAGGGCAGGGTGCCAGGTAACGCCTGGGGGGCGCAAGCCTACGACCAGTGCAACAGAGAGCAAACCGCCGATGGCCCGCGCAAGCGGGATCAGGTAAGGGTGAAAGGGTGCGGTAAGAGCGCACCGCGCGTCTGGCAACAGTTCGCGGCACGGTAAACTCCACCCGGAGCAAGGCCAAATAGGGGTTCACAAGGTACGGCCCGTACTGAACCCGGGTAGGCTGCTTGAGCCAGTGAGCGATTGCTGGCCTAGATGAATGACTGTCCACGACAGAACCCGGCTTACCGGTCAGCTTCACACATTAGAAAACCCCGCTCCGGCGGGGTTTTTGCTTTTTGGGCATAGCCCAAATGTATGACTCTCCACGACGCTCTCTGTGAAAAGAACCCGGCTTACCGGTCAGCTTCACACATTAAAAAACCCCGCTCCGGCGGGGTTTTTGCTTTTTGGGCAAAGCCCAAATGTATGACTGTCCACGACGCTCTCTGTGAAAAGCACGCGGCTTACCGGTCAGCTTCAACATCGTTAAGTAAAAACCCCGCTTTATGCGGGGTTTTTACTTTGAGAGCAGAAGGTCGATTGCTTAAAGGTGCTCTACGGAAACGGTCAGGGACGACTGCACCTTACCGGTAGTGGGGGTATCATTGACTTTGACCATTCCGATAAAGAAGGGGAACTGGCCATCACTTAAGGGGATATTTCTGTTGATTTTAAACCGAACGCCCTCGATCGTATACAGACCAACGGCGATACCTTTTGCGGCGGTGTCATCACTGGCTGTATTGGCAAGAACGGTGCTGTCATTGCTGTCTGCAACGCCGCTAAACTGGATCGCCGTACGCGCGTAGTAATTCTTGATATTGGTGTAATCTTTACAGCCTGCGCCAGTAATGGAGGCTACCACCAGGACGGACGACGTCGTGTTTATTGGGCTGGTTGCGACTTTAGGTATCCTTCCAATTGCCTGGGTCTTTAAATCGACCGCAGGGCGGCTCAGGGAAACGGTACAACTAAAGGGCCGATGCACTAATCCGTTGACAGACAGGGTAGCTGCTTGATCCTCCGCCGCGAGGCAGGTTGTGCTCAACAGCGTTAACCCCAGGAGTACGATTTTTTTCATATTTTACCTCTGATAATCCTCATCATCTTTTCCATAATCCAGATCGTGTCCGGCATGAGAGGCTATTTTCATGCGCGGCGCAAAGGACGTTATGCTTTTGATGCGAAGAGCCGGTAAACGAGGGGAAAATCGGAAACTGACAGGGTAAAGATACTTTTGTGGACGCGAATCTGCTGGCGTGGATGGCGCCCGGTATGTTAGCAGACGGCAGGATAATTTTCGTCAGACCGGGAGAATTAAGCTGCGGCAAATAAGGGGGGGCTGGAGCAGGCGAGCCATAAGGCCCGCCCGGAGAGCGTACGTCAGGCGGCTTCTTCCTCGGCCAGACGGACTTCGGCTTCAGCGATAATGGCTTCCAGCTCGCTGAGCATACAATCGTAGGTAAACTCTGAATGCGCTCCGGCGCGTGTAGACGCTTCCTGCGGGGCGGGTGAAACAGTCAACTTCGTGACTTTATTTTGCTGTGTGATAGTACTCATTTTATGACTCCTGGTGCAGCGATCCGCACCTTCTTGTTACACCGGCAAATCTACCAGTAAAGCGCGCAGCGGCGAATCGGCGATGAGGGTTATGTTAGCCTCGTCACGAATAAAAGCGCCGTCTCCGCAGGTTAATGCCTCTTTGCCTTCCGTTTCGGTCTTCGCGTGCACCGTGCCGTGGATCGACTGCAGATACGCGCGCGGCCCGTTCAGCGCCATGCTCACGGATTCTCCTTCGTTGAGGGCTATATGCCATAACCAGACCTGCTGACGCAACTGCAGGCTGCCCTCGGCGCCGTCCGGGGAGGCGAGGAGCTGGCGCGCCTGCGGGCCGACCGCGATTTTCTGCACCGCCGGGTTTTCGCGCTCAGGGCAGGCGTCGAGCCAGAGCTGCATCCGCGTCAGCGAATGGTCTTTGCTCAGGTTGTGTTCGCTGTAGCTCACGCCCGGCTGAGTGGACAGCAGCAGCGCCTCGCCCGCTTTCGCGCGCAGGTGGTTGCCCTCGCTGTCGCGGTATTCCGCTTCGCCATCGAGGATCAGATTGAGGATATCCACTTTGGGATAGGTACGCGGCTGGAACGCGGCGCCGGGCGCCAGCACTTCCTGGTTCAGCACGCGCAGCGAGGCGTAGCCCAGCAGTTTCGGGTCGAAGTAGTGTCCAAAGGAAAAGGTATAGCGAGCCTGCAGCCATCCATAGTCAGCTTGCCCACACTGTTTGGCTGTTCTCGTAATAATCATAATTTTACCTCTCTTGACAGGCTTTTATGTTAAGGGTGTGGACGCTGCATTGTTAGCCAGTTAATCTGCTTGGTATATTCAAATTTACTGAACGAGAACCTGATGGCTAAAGAAAGGGCATTGACGCTGGAGGCGTTGCGCGTCATGGACGCTATCGACCGACGCGGCAGTTTCGCCGCCGCCGCTGACGAACTCGGCCGCGTGCCGTCGGCGCTGAGCTACACCATGCAGAAGCTGGAAGAGGAGCTGGATGTAGTGCTGTTCGACCGCTCCGGCCACCGCACCAAATTCACCAATGTGGGCCGAATGCTGCTGGAGCGCGGGCGCGTGCTGCTGGAGGCGGCGGATAAACTCACGACGGACGCCGAGGCGCTGGCGCGCGGCTGGGAAACGCACCTGACGATTGTCGCTGAGGCGCTGGTGCCCACGCCGTGCCTGTTCCCGCTGGTGGATAAACTTGCCGCGAAAGCCAACACGCAGCTCTCGTTCATCACCGAAGTGCTGGCGGGCGCCTGGGAGCGGCTTGAGCAAGGGCGCGCCGATATCGTCATCGCGCCGGATATGCATTTTCGCTCGTCTTCAGAGATAAACTCCCGCAAGCTCTATACGCTGATGAACGTCTATGTCGCGGCGCCGGATCACCCCATCCATGACGAGCCGGAACCGCTTTCCGAGGTGACGCGCGTGAAATATCGCGGCGTGGCGGTGGCGGATACCGCGCGTGAGCGGCCGGTGCTGACGGTGCAGTTGCTCGATAAACAGCCGAGGCTGACGGTGACGTCCATTGAAGACAAGCGCCAGGCTTTGCTCGCCGGGCTTGGCGTGGCGACGATGCCGTATCCGCTGGTGGAAAAAGATATTGCCGAAGGGCGTCTGCGCGTGGTGAGCCCGGAGTCCACCAGCGAGGTGGACATCATCATGGCCTGGCGGCGCGACAGCATGGGCGAGGCGAAAGCCTGGTGCCTGCGCGAAATACCGAAACTCTTTAACGTGAAGCGTTAATCCGCCGGATGACGCCATTGCAGCGTGGCCGGGAGGTAGCGCTGCAGCGGCGTCGGTTCATTGTCATCCACCAGTTGAGTGATCATCTCAAAGCAGTCGAGCGCCAGCTGGCGGCAATCCTGCTGCACGGTATCGATGCGTACCGACAGCGAATCATACAGATAGTGATCGTCAAAGCTCGCCAGATGGATGTCGCTTTCCAGCAGGCGATGCTGGCTCATATAGCGCAGCACCCCTTCCAGCAGGCCGCAGGCGGCGGTAAATAACGCCTTCGGCGGACGGCCCAGACGGGCGCAGAGCGCGGCGAACATCTCATAGCCGCTGCTCGGATGATAATTCCCGTGAATGATCCACTCGGGGCGCAGCGCAACGCCCGCCCGCGCCAGCCCTTGTTTAAAGCCTTCCAGCCGGTCGCGTGTGGGAGAGAGGCGTGGCTGCCCGCCAAGAAAATAGAATTCGTCCGGGTGCTGGCGCGCGATGCGCTCGACCAGTTCCGCCGTTGGCGTGATGGAATCGGTGATCACCAGCGGCAGCGCGGTGTCGTTCATATGACGGTCGAACAGCACCACCGGGAGCTGTTCGCTGAGCTTCACATAGTCGCTGTCGCTCAGCATGCTGGAAGCGACAATAAGCCCGTCCACCTGGCGTGATACCAGGTTATTGACCACGACGGTCTCCTGGCCGGGGTTTTCATCGGTACAGGAGATAAGTAGCTGAAGCCCCGCCTCGCGGCACAGCGTCTCCAGCTCATACGAAAACACGGCGAAACCGTAGTTGGTAATCTCCGGCACCACCAGCCCCAGCGTATGGCTGCGGTTATCGCGCAGCAGGCGGGCGTGAATGCTCGGCTGATAATGATGCTGCGACGCGATAGCCAGAACGCGCTCGCGCGTCTCCTGCGCCACGCGCAGCTCTTTGCCTCGTCCATTAAGTACCAGACTGGCGGTGGCCTTCGAGACCCCCGCCAGGGCGGCGATATCACTGATGGTAACGCGTTTGGTTTTTCGCACGGCTTCGGTTCGGTTAGTGGTCAAACCCTCATTCTACCATGCAAGGGCGCAACGACCAGTAGCGCAGCCGGAGTTGCGCGCCGCCGTCAAAGGCGAGCATCGCGCTGGCCGCCGGGAAATAGCGGCTGCTCATGACGCCTTCGCCGTCGTTGATGAAGATCTCGACGCTGGAGCTGTCGCACAGAATGTGCAGGCGTTTCGCCTCGCCCTGCCAGTAGCGGTAGAGCCACTCGCCGCTTTTCAGGCTGCGGCGCGCCAGGCGCAGGCCGTCCCGTGTCCATTCAAGGCGCAGGGTTCCGGCGAAATCAAGCGTGACGTCGCCCTGGGCCTCCAGCATCAGCTCCAGGCTTTGCGCCGCAATGGGCGCAAGCGCCGATGCCACGCCCTCGACGCGCTGTTCATCGCCGCGCAGCGCGGCCAGTTCGCGCGCTGGCTGCTGGCAGAGCAAGCCGTCGCGAAGCGTCAGTTCGCGCGGGCAGGTCATCTGATGGATCCAGCCCTGCGCCACGGTCGGTTGCAGCATCTCCTCGCCGTCCGGCACGCCCATCCAGCCGATAAGCAACCGGCGGCCATCTTCTGCAAGCGTCGTTTGCGGCGCGTAAAACTCAAAACCCGCGTCCAGCTCCACCAGCGGGCCGTGGCGGTATTCCGGCTGTTCGTAATCGAGTTCGCCGCACAGATACGCGCTCGGGTACGTATTAAGAAAGCGTTTCTCTTCGCGCGCCACGCCCTGCGGGCAGCAGAGCAGAATCGCTTTGTCGCCCAGTATAAAGAGGTCAGGGCACTCCCACATGTAACCCGCATCGCCGAGTCCGCCGAGCGTGCTGCCCGCTATCTCGCCGAGATTTTCCCAGTTCCACAGGTTTTCGGAGCGTAGCAGCAACACTTTGCCTTGCAGCTCCAGGTCCTGCGCGCCCAGCACCATGTACCAGTATTCTCCGTGACGCCAGACTTTCGGGTCGCGCACGTGGCCGGTGTAGCCGCCGGGCAGCGGCATCACCGGGCCGAGCTTGTCAAAGCCGCCATCGGCGTTCTGTACCGCCAGACACTGCCACGCGGTGCGGGTACCGTCGTCAAACTTCACGTTGCCGGTGTAGCAGAGCGTCAGTTTGCCGGCATCATCCACCGCGCTGCCGGAATAGCAGCCGCTGCGGTCATACTCTTCATCCGGCATCAGGGCCATCGGCTCGTGACGCCAGTGCGTCAGATCCGCCGAGCTCCAGTGCCCCCAGCACTTATGCTGATGCTGACAGCCCAGCGCATTCCACTGATAAAACAGGTGATAACGCCCCTGAAAATGGATAAAACCGTTCGGGTCGTTCATCAGGCCCGTAACGGGCGCCAGATGCCAGCGCGGGTAGTGGCGATCGCCAAGCGCGACCGGCTGGCCTTTCATCACGGCCTGTAAAATGGCGGGCAGCAGCGTACGGGTAGTCATTATTCAGCGTCCGTTTTGTATTTCCACAGGTAAGAAACCGCAAAAGCGATGCAGAAAGCGATAGCCATGCCGATGGCGTAGTTCAACAGAGAGCTGGCCTGAACAATCGCCATGCCAGGAATGCCGGTCAGGCCGACCGCGGTCATGCCCACATGCGTGGAGACAACCCATGCGCCGCCTGCCGCGCCGCCAATAAGCCCGGAGATAAACGGCTTCACGAAGCGCAGGTTTACCCCGAAAATCGCCGCCTCGGTAATGCCGAGCAGCGCCGAAAAGCCTGATGGCAGCGTAATCGCTTTCACTTTCGGATCTTTGGTTTTAAACCACACCGCGAGGCATGCGCCGCCCTGCGCTACGTTCGCCATCGCCCAGATGGGCAGCAGGAAATTCACGCCGATAGACGGGTTGCCGAGCAGCCCGGCTTCAATCGCATGGAAACTGTGGTGCACGCCGGTAATCACAATCACCGAGTAAAGCCCGCCGAACAGCAGCCCCGCCAGCCAGCCGGCGTGCGCGATAAGCGTGCTTAACACCAGTGAAATTCCGTCACCGAGCGCGCGGCCCGCCGGGCCAATCACCAGCAGCGCCACGAAACCAGAAATGATCACGGTAAAGAACGGCGTCAGGATCAGATCCAGCGCGTCCGGGATAATCCGGCGCAGCTGTTTTTCAAGAAGGCTCATGAACCACACCGCCAGCAGCACCGGGAATACGGTGCCCTGATAGCCAATCATTGCGACTTCGATCCCGAAGAAATTCATCGTGTGGAAGCCTGCCGCCACGCCCCAGGCGTTGGTCAGCGCCGGGTGGGTGAGGATGCCGCCAAGCGTCGCGCCCAGGTACGGGTTACCGCCGAACTCACGCGCGGCGGTAAAGCCTATCAGGATAGGCAGAATGATAAACGCCGCCGAGCTGCACATATCCAGCATGATATAGAGCGCGTTATCCGGGCTTACCCAGCCGTAGGTCTTCACCATGCCGAGCAAGCCCATCAGCAGGCCGGACGCCACAATCGCCGGAATAATCGGCACGAAAATGTTGGAGAGCAGGCGGGCGATGCGCTGGAACGGGTTCAGCTTGCGGGCGGCGACGCTTGCCGCTTCCGATTTGCTGGATTCGCTGATCCCGGCGACCGCGATAAACGCGGCATACACTTTGTTGACCACGCCGGTGCCGAAAATTATCTGTAGCTGTCCGGCGTTGCGAAAGCAGCCTTTGACGCCTTCGACATTGCCGATGGCGGCGGTGTCGGCTTTGGCGTCCTCCACCAGCACCAGCCGCAGACGCGTGGCGCAGTGGGCGGCGCTGGCGATATTCTCTTTGCCGCCAAGCAGCGGCAGGAGCGAGCGGGCAATCTGTTCAAAATCCATAACAACCTCAGTCTTGTGGTTTTTGTGTTGTCAGCAAAGCGCAGGCCCCGCGCGGCGGGGGCCGTTATCATCAGAACCAGGTTTCCATCTGGACGCCGAAGTTCCACTCGCCGCCAGCGGTGAAACCGCTGCTGCCGAAGGAATCGCTGCTGGCGTAGTTATCCAGACGGTGATCCCAGTCCATCCAGGTGGCGAACAGACGCAGCTCAGGACGCTTGAGGAATTCGCCGACGTCGCCCGCTTTCAGCGTGGGCGCGAAGGTCAGCTTATAGAAGTTACCGCTGACCGCGTTGCGGTTGTTATAGCCTTCCGGGCGCAGGTCCATGTACTGATAACTGCCTTCATACTGCAATTCGAAGTTCTGGTTAATCTCCTGGATAAGGCGCAGGTTAGCGGTCGCCCACTGGTAGCTGTCGCCTTTCACGTAGCGATCCTTACTGCTTTGGGCCAGCAGCGCCGGCGCGATATGCCAGCCGCCGCCAAGCGGGGTCATGCCGTAGCTCGCAAAACGCCAGGTGTCCGCCTGCGACAACAGCGCGCCGTCGGAGCCGATAGATTTCACTTCCGCGCCAAGACCGTGACCATACAGCAGCGCGGTTTTCGACGAGCCTTCGCGCAGGCCGTAGAAGCTGTCGTTATGCAGGCCGAGCAGCGCGTGCACGCCATCTTCCGCCGCGTCTTTCTTCACGCGGTTGCCCTCGATATCCACGCGGTCTTCGTTATCTTTGGCGCGCATCCCGCTCACCATCAGCTGCACCGGCCCGACATAGTTGTTCAGGGTCAGCACATAGTTCTGCGCCGTGTTTTCGCTGTTTTCGATATCGCCGAACGTGCGGCCATAGAGCGAGAAGTTGCTGCGCGCGTTATCGCTCCAGCGCATGTCATAAATCCCCGCGCCGGTGCCCGCCAGGAATACGACGTCGGAGTCTATCCAGTGGATATCGAAGTTATCACGATCGAAGCGTTTACCGGCCCAGACGGTGGCATCTTTAAACGCGCCGGTGAAGGTCGGCAGGTGACCAAGCTCAGTAAACGCCTGGCGCACGTTGAGATCGCTGGTGTCGGCAGTCCAGTCGTTATAGCTGCGCTGCCCGTCGGCCACCATCACTTTAAAGCGCGTAGTGGCGCCGTTGGCCAGCGTCTGTTTGTGCTCCAGGTTCATCTCAAGGTAGGTGTCCGGCTCATTGCCAAGACGGCCCACATGGCCGCCGGTTTCACCGGCAGGCGTAAAGGACGGGCCACCCTGGGTTTTGGCGGCGGAGTCGCTCATCAGCAGGCCGGAACGGGCGTAGCCGTGGAATTCAAACCCGTCGGTGCTCGCTGCCTGCGGGGCGGGCTTTGCGGCGCTTGCTGCGACCGGCTGCGCCGCTGCCTGCATTTTTTGCTGTGAGGCGGCCAGGTCGCGGGCCTGACGCTCGGCGGCTTCTGCGCGCGTCTCAGCGGCGCTGGCGCGCTGCTCTGCGGCTTGCAGACGCTGTTCAAGCGCCGCCAGACGCGCTTCGATGCTGGTCATATTGCTGTCGGCAAAGGCGGCGGGCGCACCGGCCAGTAAGCCAATGGTGAGGGCAAGAGTGCTTTTTCTAATCATGGTATGGCATCCCTGAGAAGGCGTTATCATCATTTTGCTAACTTGCTAAACCGGTTTAGTGCGCAATCATAATCACGGCCCATTTTTACTCGCAATAAAATTAGCTAAACCGGTTTAGTGATTGTGATGAGGTTCGCAAAACGGGCCGCGGGCGCGGCCCGCAGGATCAGGCGAGGCGTTGCTGAAGATCGTTCAGGCGAGGCAGGGCGGTCATGGCGCCTTTGGCGGTTGTGGCGAGCGCGCCGCAGGTCTGGGCGTCCGCCAGCCGCGGCGCGAGCGCGGCGGCGTTATCCGGCAGGCCATGCGCGGCAAGGCCCCACAGCAGTCCGGCGACAAAGGCGTCGCCCGCGCCGGTCGTGTCGACGCATTCAACCGGCACCGCCGGGTAATGATGCAGCTCCCCGTTAAAGCAGGCGTCGACGCCTTCTGCGCCTCGGGTGATCAGCAGCAGCGGGATCCCGTGGCGGCGCGCCAGCGCCAGGGCATCTTCTTTATCATCGCCGCCGGTCATAAACGCCAGCTCTTCCAGCGAGAGCTTCACCACATCGGCCTGCGCCAGCGCGCGCGCCACGCATTCACGCAGTAGCGCGGCGTCCGGCCAGAGATCTTCACGGATGTTCGGATCGAAGCTGACAAAGCCGCCCGCGCGTTTTATCCGTGCCATCGCTTCAAACGCGGTATCGCGCGACGGTTGGGCGCAGAGCGCAATCGAGCAGACGTGCAGCCATTCTCCCGCAGCGAATGCCGGGAGATCGTCCTCGGTGAGAAAAAGATCTGACGACGGGCGCACCATAAAGGTAAACGAGCGTTCGCCGCGATCGTCGAGCGCGACGACCACCGTCGAAGTGCGATGCGCGGGATCCTGATGCATCGCGCCCGTATCCACGCCTTCCTGGCGTAGCGTCTGGGTCATAAATTCCCCGAACGGATCGCGCCCGACGCGGCCAATAAACCCGCTCACGCCGCCGAGCCGCGCCACGCCCACCGCCACGTTGGCCGGCGCGCCGCCTGGGCATTGCAATAACCGGCCCTGGCCGTCGGGCAGCAGATCGACGACCGCGTCCCCCAGAGCCCATACTTTTGCTGACATGCATATCTCCTTCGATTCATCCTGCGCTAAACAATAATTAAACCGGTTTAGCTAATCAACAGACTTTGTGCGCTTATGGTGTTTGCGACGGGAAAAGGAAAGGGCGACGCCGCGCCGGAGCGCGGCGAAAGATCAGTGATGGTGCTTTGAATCCGGGCCGAAGCGGTTTTCGCCGTGGGTGCCTTCCTGGCAGTTGAAAATCAGAATGACCAGCCAGCCGATAACCGGCACCAGGAGTAACAGCAGCCACCAGGCGGTGCGATCGGTGTCATGCAGACGGCGAAACTGCACCGCCCAGGTGGGCAGCAGCACTATCAGCCCATAAAGCGCACTAAGGAGGCCGCGTTCATCGGTGATGCGCAGCCCGAGCATTTTATCAAGCGCCACCATCACGCCCGCCAGGATGAAATTCACCAGCGCGAACATCCAGTACTCTTTACGACGCGCCCGGCCAGTGAAACCGAGGTAATTTTTGAACGCTTTGATGTACCAGTACATACGTGTTCGCCTCCCTTGCCATCAATCACTTGTTTTTAAAGCGATCTGCTTGTGTAAATGCTAGCTGTCGGCGGGCGAAACGACCTGGGGGAAAACAGAAAATGTGAGCGCCGTCGGAACGGCGCATTTTTCAGAAGAGGCTTAGGGCGAAGCGGATTAGCGGAAGCGCTCGTCGCGCCCGTGCGGCTCATCAAGATCCTGCCACGGGCCGATAGAGATTATCCCGGTGGGGTTGATGGTTTTGTGGCTGCAATAATAGTGGTGGCGGATGTGCCCGAAATCGACCGTCTCCGCGATGCCCGGCATCTGGTAGATCTCGCGCATAAAGCCATGCAGGTTCAGGTAATCGCTGATGCGGTGCTTATCGCACTTAAAGTGCGTGACATAGACCGGATCGAAACGCACCAGCGTCGTCCAGAGACGAATATCGGCTTCAGTAAGCTTATCGCCAGCCAGATAGCGCTGCTGGCCGAGGATCTGCTCCAGCCGTGACAGCGAGGCGAACACCTGTTCCACCGCTTCATCATACGCCTGCTGGCTGGTGGCAAAGCCTGCCTTATAGACGCCGTTATTGACGGTGTCATAAATCCAGCCGTTCAGCTCGTCGATCTCCGCGCGCAGCGCCTGCGGGTAGTAATCGCCGGCACGCGCGCCCAGGGCGTCAAACGCGGTGTTAAACATGCGGATGATATCTGCGGATTCATTGCTCACGATGGTCTGGCGCTCTTTATCCCAGAGCACCGGCACGGTCACGCGCCCGGAGTAGTGCGGATCGGCCTGGAGGTAGAGCTGATAGAGGAAATCGTGCTGATACAGCGTGTCGCCGGTCGCCGCCGGGAAATCGTCGCCAAACGTCCAGCCATTTTCCAGCATCAGCGGATGCACGACCGAAACGGAGATAAACGGCTCAAGACCTTTGAGCTTGCGCATAATGAGCGTGCGGTGCGCCCAGGGGCAGGCGAGTGATACATAGAGATGGTAGCGATCTTTTTGCGCGGCAAAGCCGCCTTCGCCCGTCGGGCCCGGCTCGCCGTCAGCGGTTACCCAGTTACGGTAGGCCGCTGAGGTGCGCTTAAAGCGCCCGCCGGTAGATTTGGTGTCATACCAGGTGTCGTGCCAGACGCCGTCGATCAATTGTCCCATGATGTTCTCCTGTTAAATAACTTCCCTGAGTATGGCAAAAAGCAGGCGGTGAGGGCCGCCTGCCGGGTCATCAATTACCAGTTCTTTTTCAGAAGGCGATCCAGGCTGTATGCGCCAGGCCCCATCAGCGCCAGCAGCAGATAACCGCCTGCGATGGAGAAGTTCTTCATGAACATAATGGAGTTAGCGCCTTCCGCAAAGTTGCTGTGGAACAGGAACGCCGTCAGCAGGGTAAAGACCGCAGTGATGAGCGCCGTAGTGCGGGTCAGGAAGCCGAAGATAATCGCCAGGCCGCCGCCGAACTCAAGCAGGATAACCAGCGGCAGCATAAAGCCCGGTACGCCCATTGCTTCCATATACTGCTGCGTGCCCGCATAGCTGGTAATTTTGCCAAAGCCCGCCACGATAAACAGAATCGGCATCAGAATACGTGCCACCAGTACGCCAGCATCTTCGAATTTTTTCATTTTACTCTCCAGGAAAACCCGCTTCATGACGAAACGCTATCAGTGTTTAAAGGGTTGCTTTGCGCGGGGTTATCCGCGTTCCGCTGTTGATGGAGAGAATCATAGGGCGACTGTGATGGGAATGTAAGCAAGGAAAACTGGCAAACTTATTCAAAAATAATGAATGATATAGAAGGGATAAAAAAACGCCTCTCCGGGGAGAGGCGTGAGCGTCAGGGAAGCTGTTGTCGCATTGTGGTCTTCACCAGCCGCCAGGCGCTCCAGGCGGCGAAGGCGCGCTTGCCCCAGCGCATCAGGAAGTTCGGGTTACGAACGGTCCAGATGGCCATGATGCTACTGCCGACCACGGCCCATGAACGCAGGCTAATTAACGTATTCCAGCTGCGGTCGTAGGAGCCGGTGACAGCCAGCCAGTCGCGACGACTGGCGGCCATATCCAGCCGCTGCTGCTGGATTTGACTGAGCAGCAGCGCTTTGCGCCTTTCGCGCTCGGCTTTGCTCATGCTCATGACTTGTCATCCTCCAGCAACTGGCGGTCGTTAGAGAGCTCATGTCGCGTATGGCGCAGAAGCGTCGACTGACGCGATTTCTTAAGCGTCCAGATACCGCCAATCAGCGCCAGTACGAACAGCGTGACGGTGGTGCCTATCATGACGTTAAGGCGATACTGCGGATCCACTGCCCAGATGAGCAGCACCATCAGACTCATCAGTCCAAAGGCGGCAAACAGCATCGTCAGGCCAGTCATCAGCAGCAACTGAAAGAGATTCGCTTTCTCCTCTTCCAGCTCCACCACGGCGAGCCGTAAACGGGTTTCCACCATCTCAACAAGCACGGTGACGATACGTTGTCCGATGCCGAGAACGCTTTTACCCGGCCCTTGCGCGTGACGAGGCTCCGTCATAATCAGCGCCGCGTCAGCAGTACGCCCAGCACGACGCCGATGGCCGCACCGATACCTACGCCGGTCCACGGGTTTTCACGCACGTAATCTTCCGCACGCGCCGCGGCTTCACGGGTCTGTTTGGCAATCACATCGCCGGTTTCGGTTAAGTGATAGCGAGTGTCTTTCAGCGCGCGCTCTGCTTTATTGCGCAGTTTGCTCATCTCTTCCTTCGATTTATCCCCGGAGGCGGTCAGCACTTCTTCCAGCGTATCGGCAAGCGATTTCAACTCAGCGCGCAGGTGATCGGAATTTTCTTTTGACATAATGCTCTCCTGATAAGTGAGGGTTATCCATAAGCTCAGTAATCTTGAGCTTTCAGCGCCTTAAGCTCTTGCTCAGCTTCCGCAAGCTTGTGGCGACGTTTGGCAATTTTATCGGCATCGCCTTTTTGCGTTGCCTCATGCAATTCGGCGCGGCGCTCGGCCACTTCCGCTTCCTTCTCTGCCACTTTCTGTCGATGCGCGGCGATAACGTCGCCGTCGCGGCAGTTGTTGCGTACCTGACTTAGCGCTTTTTTCAGCCCGTCAATGCGGCCCTGGTTCTGATGCTGCTCCGCGTAGCGGATCTCTTTTTCAATCTCCTGCGCTTTTTCTTCGCAGGGAGAGGCGGCCAGTGCCGCGGCGTTCCAGGAAAAAAGGGCTAAGGCCAGTACTGTGCGGTAATTCATGGTCATACCTTCCATTGTGTTGCGTCAGACGCAGGCCAGACGCGGTTCCGGTGTTAATAGCGCGGACAAGACAATGGGTTGCGCTTACTCAAGCATAGTAAGTAATGACGCAAACCCCAAAGTCTGTGAAAAGATTCAGATTCCTGGAAGGGTTATCCCAGGCGCTGAAAATCGTGGCGCAGGCGTGAGAGCCAGGCGGGGGTGAGGCTTTTTTCTTCCTGCTGGGCGATAACAAAGCCGCGCGGCAGCGAGCGGTAGAGCACTTTGCGCGCGGCTTCGCTCTGATCGCTGGAGTCAAACTTAATCAGCAGGATGTTATCCTGGGGCGTAATGCTTTTAAAACGAATGCCATTGGCGTCGAGATGGTGCCAGACGGAAAAGCCGTCCGGGATCATGGCGCCCTGCGACACCGCGCGGATCTCAAGCGTGGTTTCATGCTTTTGCAGCGCAGCCCAGCAAAGCAGCGCTGCCGCCAGCAGCGTACCTGCCGCAAGCGTCAGCGTAAGACGACGGGAAAGTGGGGGGGTGAACGCCATCCTTTAGCTCCGGTTTCCGTGTTTTTTCTTCCATAGCACAACAAGCGAGCCGACCAGGCCAATCACCAGCAATACTACCGGCAGCAGCATCAGGCAGGACATCAGGGCGTCTTCATATTTCAGGAATACCGGCGTTTTGCCGAGCAGATAACCGAGCGTGGTAAGAATCAGCACCCACAGCAGGCCGCTCATCCAGTTGAAGAACTGGAAACGGGCGTTATTGAGGCCGGAGAGACCCGCGATGGTGGGCAACAGCGTGCGCACAAACGCGATAAAGCGGCCAATCAGCAGCGCCGACAGCCCGTGTTTATGGAACAGATGATGCGCCCGCTGGTGATAATGCGCGGGCAGATGCGACAGCCAGTTCTGTACAATGCGCGTGTTGCCAAGCCAGCGCCCCTGGATGTAGCTCACCCAGCAGCCGAGGCTTGCGGCGGCCGTCAACAGCAGCACCGTTTGCGGATACCCCAGCGCGCCTTTGGCGATAAGCACGCCCACCAGCACAAGCAGGCTGTCGCCCGGCAGAAAGGCGGCGGGCAGCAGACCGTTTTCCAGGAACAGGATCATAAACAGCACAAAGTAGAGCATGCCGATCATGCCAGGGTTGGCCAGCGTTTCGAAGTCCTGGCTCCAGAGCGCGGTGAGTAATTGTGTCAAAAGTTCCATTCAGTAATCCTGGCACATCGGTTAAAGCCAATGGGGTAGAACAGATAGCATTGCGACATTTCTGAGGTATGAAGGACGTCAACAGCGCTCTGTGCATTCCTGGTACCAGCACGGCTCCATGTGCGATGAGTGAAGTTAGCAAGTGCTAACTTTTTAACCGGGAAATGCGTCTAATTGTAACAAAGCTCTGCCTGATGCGTCACAGAAATCATGCTTTGTTGAAGAATGATTTTGCTTTCCGACAGTAACGCTGGCGAGGGTATTTACACACGCTGACACTATATATGGTTTGCTTACCCTCGCGCCAGGAAGGGATTACTTTTCGCTGTTTGCCGCCGCGTCGAGGTGAACCACCGGATTTTCCGCAAAAAGGTAGCGGTCGGCGTTGAATTCAAAGTCGTCGCTGGTTTCGTTAAACAGCATCTGTTTGGTGTTCTCAAGATGTTGCCACATGGCGAGTTTGGCGCCGTGCGGGTCTTTACGAATCAGCGCCTTAAGGATGTTATCGTGATCGTCGCACCAGTTATCGACGGTGCGCAAATCGATATGTTCGTGCAGTTTTTTCCAGTACGGGTTATGAACGCGCTGCGTCCACATTTTTTCGACAATCGCTGCGAGCGCGCTGTTCTGTGTCGCGAGCGCCACCTGAACGTGAAACTGCAAATCCCATTCGGAGTCGCGGAAGAATTTTTCATTACGCGCTTTCTCCTGGATCTCCATCAGTTTGATAATGTCCTGCTTGGTGACCTGCGTGGCGGCGAATTCGGCGATATTGCTCTCGATAAGCTGGCGGGCCTGTAACAGTTCAAACGGGCCATAGCTTGCGAATTCAAACTCCTGCTCGGGGGCGGGCGCATGGTGTTTGGCCTGGTTTGCAATCACATGAATACCGGAGCCTTTACGCACCTCAACGTAGCCTTCGACTTCCAGCATGATGATGGCTTCACGCACCACGGTGCGGCTGACGTTTTTCTCATCGGCGATAACGCGCTCGGCAGGCAGTTTTTCGCCCACCTGATAAACGCCGTTTTCAATGCGTTGCTTAAGCTCGGCGGCGAGTTGTTGATACAGACGACGCGGTTCTGCGATTTCCATGTGCGACTCCAGTGAACACAATACTGCTTAGATTTGTTATACCACTTTTCCGGTGTACCCTCCACTCGACGCCCATGAAAAAGCCGCCCGCAGGCGGCTTTCAGAAAGATTAATCAGTGTTGTGTGACGGGGGTGCCACTTCGCGCTTCTTGTTCAAGCTCGCTGGCGGGTTTGTTTTTCAGTACCGTCCAGATAACCAGCGCGCCCAGCAGGTCGAACACCGCCAGAACGGCGAACAGCGGGCTGAAGCCAAGCGTATCGGCAAGCGCGCCGACCACCAGAGCGAACAGGGTGCTTGCCGTCCAGGCGGCCATGCCGGTCAGGCCGTTGGCGGTCGCTACTTCGTTACGGCCAAATACGTCGGAAGAGAGCGTAATCAGCGCGCCGGAGAGCGACTGGTGCGCGAAACCGCCGACGCACAGCAGCGCAATCGCGACATACGGGCTGGTAAACAGGCCAATCATGCCAGGGCCAATCATCAGCACCGCGCCCATGGTGACGACCAGTTTACGGGAGACAATCAGGTTCACGCCAAACCAGCGCTGGAACAGCGGAGGCAGGTAGCCGCCGACGATACAGCCGAGATCCGCGAACAGCATTGGCATCCAGGCGAACATGGCGATCTCTTTCAGGTTGAAGCCGTACACTTTAAACATAAACAGCGGGATCCAGGCGTTGAACGTGCCCCAGGCCGGTTCCGCCAGGAAGCGCGGCAGCGCGATGCCCCAGAACTGCCGGGTGCGGACTATCTGCCACGGCGACATTTTTTTGGAATTGTTGGTCTGATGCTGCGCTTCCTGACCGCCAATGATGTATTCGCGCTCTTCTTCCGTCAGTTTTTTCTGATCGCGCGGATGTTTGTAGAAAATCAGCCAGGCCATCGCCCAGGCGAAGCTCAGCACGCCGGAGATAATAAAGGCCATTTCCCAGCTGTGCATGACGATGGCCCACACCACCAGCGGCGGCGCGATCATGGCGCCAATAGAAGAGCCCACGTTGAAATAACCCACCGCGATGGAGCGCTCTTTCGCCGGGAACCACTCAGAACTGGCTTTCAGGCCTGCCGGGATCATCGCCGCTTCGGCCGCGCCTACTGCGCCGCGCGCCAGCGCCAGGCCGCCCCAGCTGCCTGCCAGCGCGGTTGCGCCGCAGAACACCGCCCAGGTGACAGCGAAGAAGGCGTAGCCGATTTTGGTGCCGAGGATATCCAGCACGTAACCTGCCACCGGTTGCATGACGGTGTACGCTGCGGAATAGGCCGCAATGATATAAGAGTATTGTTGCGTGGAGATGTGCAGCTCTTCCATCAGGGTTGGCGCTGCGGCCGCCACGGTGTTACGGGTCAGGTAGCCCAGCACGGTGCCCAGCGTCACCAGTGCAATCATGTACCATCGTAACCCTTTAATTTTACGCATTGGAAACCTCATCGTTTAATCGTTCGCCCCGCAGGCCAGCGTGTCGCCAGGCTTACGGGCTACTCATTCAGTAACGGGAGGCGCGCCGGAGGTGTTATCGGTGCCGCCCACGCCTTGCCATTCAGTATTCATGGGATCAATCCGGTGTCCGTTCCGGCTAATGGGATGAATGCTCATCCCTCAATACATTCCGTGGGTTTATATGTTGCGACGGCAGAAAGATAACTTGTCATACAGCTTTAAAAGTTGAGAGCCATCACAAAAGCATCTTTCTTTGTAAGGTTACGTCAGGGGCGGTGCGAAGCCAGATGTGGCGCGGGCTGGGGCGGTGTTTACTCCGAAAAGGGTACTTTATTTGTGTGCTTTTATTGATCTGACTCACGAAAATAGCTTCGGTCACTGGAAATTGGTGTGATAACTTTGTCAGCATCATGCTAACGCATCTGAAATACTGGCTCAGAGGAAGCATAAAATGACCCCGTTTATGACCGAAGATTTCCTGCTTGATACCGAATTTGCCCGCCGCCTGTACCACGACTACGCTAAAGACCAGCCGATTTTCGACTATCACTGCCACCTGCCGCCGCAGCAGATTGCCGAAAATTACCGTTTTAAAAACCTGTATGACATCTGGCTGAAAGGCGACCACTACAAATGGCGCGCGATGCGCACCAACGGCGTGCCGGAGCGTCTGTGTACCGGCGATGCGAGCGACCGCGAGAAGTTCGACGCGTGGGCCGCCACCGTGCCGCATACCATCGGCAACCCGCTCTATCACTGGACCCATCTGGAGCTGCGCCGTCCGTTTGGTATCACCGGCAAACTGTTGTCGCCGAAAACCGCGGATGAAATCTGGGAGCAGTGCAATGACCTGCTGGCGCAGGACGCGTTCAGCGCGCGCGGCATCATGCAGCAGATGAAGGTGAAAATGGTTGGCACCACCGACGATCCGGTGGATTCGCTGGCGCATCACGCGACCATCGCGCAGGACGGTAGCTTCAGCGTCAAAGTGCTGCCGAGCTGGCGTCCGGATAAAGCGTTCAACATTGAGCAGCCGACCTTTAACGATTACATGGCGAAGCTCGCTGAAGTCTCCGATACCGAGATTCGCCGCTTCACCGACCTGCAAACCGCGCTGACGAAGCGTCTCGATCACTTCGCCGCCCACGGCTGTAAAGTGTCGGACCACGCGCTGGATGTGGTGCTGTTTGCCGAGGCGAACGAAGCTGAACTCGACAGCATTCTGGCGCGCCGTCTGGCGGGCGAGACGTTAAGCGAGCATGAAGTGGCGCAGTTTAAAACTGCCGTGCTGGTCTGGCTGGGCGCGGAATATGCCCGTCGCGGCTGGGTGCAGCAGTACCACATCGGTGCGCTGCGCAATAACAACCAGCGCCAGTTCCAACTGCTGGGGCCGGACGTCGGTTTTGACTCCATTAACGACCGTCCGCTGGCGGAAGCGCTGTCAAAACTGTTGAGCAAACAGAACGAAGACAACCTCCTGCCGAAAACCATTCTTTACTGCCTGAACCCGCGCGATAACGAAGTGCTCGGCACCATGATCGGCAACTTCCAGGGCGAAGGGATGCCAGGCAAGATGCAGTTCGGCTCCGGCTGGTGGTTTAACGATCAGAAAGACGGCATGGAGCGTCAGATGACCCAGCTCGCGCAGCTTGGCCTGCTGAGCCGCTTCGTCGGCATGCTGACTGACAGCCGCAGCTTCCTGTCCTATACCCGTCATGAATACTTCCGCCGCATTCTGTGCCAGATGATCGGCCGTTGGGTGGAAGCCGGCGAAGCGCCTGCGGATATCGACCTGTTGGGCGAGATGGTGAAAAACATCTGCTTCAACAACGCCCGCGACTACTTCGCCATTGAACTCAACTAAGGCCCTTTGAGGTTGATATGCAATACATCAGGATCCATTCGCAGGATAACGTTGCGGTAGCGCTGGCGGATCTGGCCGAAGGCACGGTCATCGTCATTGACGGGATCTCCGTCATGCTGCTCCAGCCGGTGACGCGCGGGCATAAGTTTGCGCTGCTGCCCATCGCGCAGGGAGAGAACGTCATTAAATATGGCCTGCCGATAGGCCATGCGCTGGCGGATATCGCGCCAGGCGAACATATTCACTCCCATAATACCCGCACCAATCTCAGCGATCTGGACGAGTATAGCTATCAACCCGAAGCGCCCCACACCAGCCAGCAAATGGGCGACCGCGAGGTGCAAATCTACCGCCGCGCAAGTGGCGAAGTGGGCATTCGCAACGAACTCTGGATCCTGCCGACCGTGGGCTGCGTCAACGGCATCGCGCGGCAGATCCAGAACCGTTTCCTTAAAGAAACAAACGACGCCGAAGACATCGACGGCGTATTTCTCTTCAGCCATACCTATGGCTGTTCGCAGCTTGGCGACGACCACATCAATACCCGCACCATGCTGCAAAACATGGTGCGTCACCCGAACGCCGGGGCGGTGCTGGTGATTGGTCTGGGCTGTGAGAACAATCAGGTGGACGCGTTTCGCGACACGCTGGGCGCTTTCGACCCGGCGCGCGTGCATTTTATGGTTTGCCAGCACCAGGACGATGAAGTGGAGGCGGGCCTTGAGCATCTCCACGCGCTGTATGAGGCGATGCGTCATGACCGACGCGAGCCAGGTAAACTCAGCGAGCTGAAGTTTGGGCTGGAGTGCGGCGGCTCGGACGGCCTGTCCGGCATCACTGCCAACCCGATGCTGGGGCGTTTCTCCGACTACGTGATTGCCAACGGCGGCACCACGGTGCTGACCGAAGTACCGGAGATGTTCGGCGCGGAGCGTATTCTGATGAGCCACTGCCGCGATGAAGCGACGTTTGAGAAAACCGTCACCATGGTGAACGACTTCAAACAGTACTTTATCGCCCACAACCAGCCGATTTACGAAAACCCGTCGCCGGGCAACAAAGCCGGGGGCATCACCACGCTTGAAGAGAAATCGCTCGGCTGCACCCAGAAGGCCGGGGCAAGCCAGGTGGTGGACGTGCTGCGCTACGGCGAGCGTCTGCATACCCCGGGGCTTAATCTGCTGAGCGCGCCGGGCAATGACGCCGTCGCCACCAGCGCGCTGGCGGGCGCAGGCTGCCATATGGTGCTGTTCAGCACCGGACGCGGCACGCCTTATGGCGGTTTTGTGCCGACGGTGAAAATCGCCACTAACAGCGAGCTGGCGGCGAAAAAACCGCACTGGATAGACTTCGATGCGGGTCAGTTGCTGCACGGCACCGCGATGCCGCAACTGCTGGAGAAATTTGTCGACAGCATTGTGGAGATTGCCTCCGGCAAGCCGACCTGTAACGAGAAAAATGACTTCCGCGAGCTGGCTATTTTTAAAAGCGGCGTCACTTTGTAGCATGCCTTCGCTCTGCTAAGATAAAACGGCGTTTCATTATTTGAAGCGCCGTTTCTTTTTTCGACAAGGATCCTTCATGACCGCGTATTGGCTTGCCCAGGGCGTTGGGGTCATCGCCTTTCTTATCGGCATCACCACCTTTTTCAACCGCGACGAGCGGCGCTTCAAGCTGCAACTGGCGCTCTATAGCGCTGTTATCGGCGGTCACTTTTTTCTGATGGGCGCAACGCCTGCCGGAATGAGCGCGGAGCTGAACGCGCTGCGAACGGTGATTTCGCTGCGTACCCGCAGCCTGTGGGTGATGACGCTGTTTATCGTCCTCACCCTGACGCTCGGCCTCGTAAAGCTGCATCATGTCATCGAACTGCTGCCTGTCATCGGCACCGTCGCCAGCACCTGGGCGCTGTTTCGCTGTACGGGGCTGACCACCCGCTGCGTGATGTGGTGCTCCACCGCCTGCTGGGTCACGCACAACTTCTGGATTGGCTCCATCGGCGGCACGCTGATTGAAGGCAGTTTTCTTATCATTAATGGCCTGAACATCATTCGTTTCTGGCGGATGAAAAAACGCGGCATCGATCCGTTTAAGGTCGAAAAAGAGGTAGTGGAGAAGGGGTAAAACACCGGCGGCCCGCAGACCGCCGGCGAGGCGTCAGTTACGCAGCGCGTTGCTTGCGAGACGCGCATCTTCCGCCTGGCACGCGGCCGCGGTGAAGATGACGTCGGTGGAGGAGTTCAGCGCGGTTTCGCAGGAATCCTGCAGCACGCCGATGATAAAGCCCACCGCCACTACCTGCATGGCGACGTCGTTCGGGATGCCGAACATATTGCACGCCAGCGGGATCAGCAGCAGCGAACCGCCCGCCACGCCCGACGCGCCACAGGCGCACAGCGACGCCACCACGCTCAGCAGCAGCGCGGTCGGTACATCCACTGCAATACCGAGCGTATGCACCGCCGCGAGCGTCAGCACCGTAATGGTGATCGCCGCGCCTGCCATGTTGATGGTCGCGCCAAGCGGGATCGACACCGAGTACGTATCGCGATCCAGATTGAGCTTCTCGCACAGCGCCATATTAACCGGAATATTCGCCGCCGAGCTGCGGGTGAAGAACGCCGTCACGCCGCTCTCACGCAGGCAGGCGAACACCAGCGGATACGGGTTGCGGCGAATTTTCGCAAACACGATCAGCGGGTTTATCACCAGCGCCACCAGCAGCATACAGCCGACCAGCACCACCAGCAGCTGCGCGTAGCCCCACAGCGTGTCGAAACCGGTGGTGGCGAGCGTGGACGCGACCAGGCCGAAAATACCGATGGGAGCGAAGCGGATCACCAGCTTCACCATAAAGGTGACCGCGTCGGACATATCGTTGACCAGGTTTTTGGTCGTCTCATTGCCGTGGCGCAGCGCGAAGCCGAGACCCACCGCCCAGACCAGAATGCCGATGTAATTGCCCTTCAGCAGCGCGTCTACCGGGTTTGCCACCATGCTGAGCAGCAAGTCACGCAACACGCCCACGATGCCTGTCGGCGGCGTGATTTCCGTCGCGCCCGCCACCAGATGCAGCGTCGAGGGGAAGAGGAAGCTGAACAGCACGGCGGTCAGGGCCGCGGAGAATGTGCCCAGCAGATAGAGCCAGAGGATCGGGCGGATATTGGTTTTCTGCCCGTGCTTGTGGTTGGCGATGGACGCCATCACCAGCATCAGCACCAGCACCGGAGCCACGGCCTTCAGCGCGCCGACAAACAGCGTGCCGAGCAGCCCGACGGCGACGGCGGCGGGTTTAGAAACCCAGGCGAGCAGAATACCGAGCACCAGGCCCACCAGGATCTGTTTTACCAGACTGCCCTGCGCCAGGCGGCGCAGCAGACCGCCGCCCTGAGATTGCGTCGTCATACCTATTTCCTTCAGAAGTGATGTGGTTGCATCCACGTCGTGTTCTTAAGCCACGTTTATTCAGGATGTAACAAAAGTTTGCACGGACGAGTATAGGGATTTGTCGGCCCGGAGGAAGGGGATAGTGCTGGATTTTCTGAAGTGCTCCCGTTTTTTAACTATCTATTAACGGTATTGTGACAAAATCAACAATTCCATCATGGAGCGCATTGCAAAAGCGCGGGCAGTACTCACTGATAAAAAAACGCCGCCCGCGTCATCACGGGCGGCGTCGTTAGCCTCAGCGCAGCGAATTACTCCGCCAGTTTTTTCCTGTCATTGCGATGGTTCACCCAGGCGTTAATCAGCAGCGTCACGACCAGAATGCCGCCCACCACGCTAAGCGAAATCGCGATCGGGATGTGGTAGAAGTCAACAATCAGCATCTTGATACCGATAAACACCAGGATGACCGACAAACCATATTTCAGCATTGAGAAGCGCTCCGCCACGCCCGCCAGCAGGAAGTACATGGCGCGCAGACCGAGGATGGCGAACAGGTTAGAGGTCAGCACGATAAACGGGTCGGTCGTGACGGCAAAGATAGCCGGGATGCTGTCCACCGCGAAAATCACGTCGCTCAGTTCGACCATTATCAGCACCAGCAGCAGCGGCGTGGCGTAGAGCAGGCCGTTTTTACGCACAAAAAAGTGCTCGCTTTCGATGCTGTCCGTCATGCGCAGATGCCCGCGCAGCCAGCGCACCAGCGGCTTATCGCCGATTCCGCCTTCATCTTCTTTCGCCAGCGCCATTTTCACGCCGGTAAAGAGCAGGAACGCGCCGAAGACGTAGAGCAGCCATTCAAACTGCGTGATAAGCCAGCTGCCGGCGAAAATCATAATGGTACGCAGCACGATAGCGCCCAGTACGCCGTAAATCAGCACCCGGCGCTGCAATGCAGGCGGCACGGCGAAATAGCTGAACAGCATCAGCCAGACGAAGACGTTATCCACCGCGAGGGCTTTTTCGATGAGATAACCGGTCAGGAAGGCAAGGGCCTGCGTATCCGCAACCTCACGTCCGGCGGTGCCGGTGAGATACCACCAGAACGCGGCGTTAAACAGCAGAGAAAGCGATACCCAGACGATAGACCAGGCGGCCGCCTGCTTCATGGTCATAGCGTGCGCGCCGCGACGCCCCTGAAGCAGAAGGTCGATAGCCAGCATAATCACCACGACGACGGCGAAACCGCCCCACAGCAAGGGAGTGCCGACAGTATTCATAAGCTAAATCCTCAAAAACAAAAAAGGCTAACGTCAGAAGACGTCAGCCGCTTTGCTTAAGAGCACCGCACAGACCTCGCCTTCCGGCAAGGTCTCACTTACAGCCGCCGCGTTATTCGCGCGTCGCAAGCATTGCTGCCAACGTGCTGATAACGGGCTCGCTGCCCGACGACCGGATGCATGGCATCGTAATGACGACCGTCGGCAATGAAGTTACTCCCCTTTGCAAGTAACAAAATATTACAGGACATTTATGCGGTCAATGTCTTGCCGGGGCGCTTTTACAAAGCTTTACGCCGGGAGCGGCGCGCTGACGTCATCGGCCGGGAATCTCACGCCGGTCTGGGCGCGAATTTCCGTGAGCAGTTTGGCTGTCGTACGGCTGACCGCAAGGCCCGGATGATTGACTTCGTGCTCTTCCACCAGGCGGGCGAACGTTTCTGCTTCATACAGCATAGTATTAATATGCTGCGGCAGGGTCAGTTCCTGCGGTTTTCCGCCGCGCGGAATAAAGGTAATGCGTTGGCATTCTGAGAGTTTTTCAATGACCAGCGCGCCCGCTTCGCCCTGAATTTCGCTCGGCAGCGTCGAGTCGCTCACTTTGGAGTGCAGCAGCGTGACGCCGAAATCGCCGTAGTTCATCTGGACGGTGCCGTGCGCGTCTACGCCGCTCTCCAGCAGGCTGGCGGTGGCTTTCACGTCATGCGGTTCACCCCACAGCGCGACGGCGCTGGCGAGCGTATAAAAACCGATATCCATGACAGAGCCATTTGAAAACGCCGGGTTAAACGTATTCGGGTTTTCGCCATCAAGATAGCGCTGGTAGCGCGAGGAATACTGGCAGTAGTTAAACAGCGCCTTGCGCAGTTTGCCCACTTTCGGCAGCGCCTGTTGCAGCGCGATAAAATTCGGCAGGCTGGCGGTTTTGAACGCCTCGAACAGCACCACCTGATTTTCACGCGCGCAGGCGATAGCCGCTTCCACTTCCCGCAGGTTAGAGGCCAGCGGCTTTTCGCAAATCACATGCTTTTTATGGTTCAGAAACAGGCACGACTGCGAAAAGTGCAGCGCGTTGGGGCTGGCGAGGTAGACCGCGTCGACGGCGTCGCTCTGCGCCAGGGCCTCAAGCGAGGTGAAGAGATGCTCCACCGGGTAATCGCTGGCGAACGCCTGCGCCTGTTCGAGGCTTCGGGAGTAGATCGCGGTCAGCGTGAATTTGCCCGTCTCGTGGGCGGCATCAACAAACTGGCGGGTGATCCAGTTCGTTCCAACAACGGCGAAACGTATCATAAAGGCGTGTCTTCTCCGGCAGTGAATATCTTTTCAGAGTAACACGCGTAAATGACAAAACCAGTGCGCGCGAGCGCAGAACGCTACGGCGTGGCGGCGTAAATATTGCACCCGCGCGGCGCGTCGTTGGGGCCTATGGCCACCTTCGGGCCGAGAAAATGCGGCTCGCGGCGAAGCCAGCGCGCATCCAGCACCGCACGCACGCGGGCGAACCGTTCGCGCAGCAGCGTGTACTGAGTATGCCGGAGTGCCGGATCTTCGGCGTTAAAGCCGATGGCGTCGATGCCGTAATGTTGCGCCAGGTAAACCGCGCGCGCGTTATGAAACGCCTGCGAGATGATCGTGATGCGGTTCTCCTGAAACACCTCGCGGGCGCGCACCACCGAGTCGAGCGTCGAAAAACCGGCGTAGTCGCAGAAAATCGCCGCGGCAGGCACGCCGCGACGGTTCAGCGCTTTGGCCATTGCCGTCGGTTCGTCGTAATCGGCGCGGCTGTTGTCGCCGCTTACCAGCAGCCAGGAGACTTTTCCCGCATGGTAGAGCGCCGCCGCAGCCTCGATGCGTCGGTTGAAAAAACGGTTGTCGGGGCGGGCGCCCAGCACCAGCCCGACCTTGCGGGCCGGCGTGTTCGCGACCGCTTCATACAGCCTGCCGTCAGCGGCGCGCGTGACCATGCGGTCGGCGGCGATAATCGCGATAACCGACAGCAGCGCGCCGGTGAACGCCAGCAGGGCGGCCACGGCGAAAAAGCGTTTCCAGCGGGAAGGGATTGTCATGATGCATCCTTGCAAAAAAGTTCGCGCTACGGCGTCTGGCCGCCGCTTTGCGCAAGCGTCAGTTGGGTCAGCCACAGGCGGGTGTCGAATTCGAGCTGATGATACTGCGGCTCCATATGGCAGCAAAGCTGATAAAAGGCTTTGTTATGCGCTTTCTCTTTAATATGCGCCAGCTCATGCACCACGATCATCCGCAGAAAATCCTCCGGCGCCTGGCGAAACACCGTAGCGACGCGAATTTCCGCCTTCGCTTTCAGCTTCCCGCCCTGCACGCGCGAGATGGCGGTATGCAGCCCGAGCGCGTGTTTCATCACGTGGATTTTGTTGTCATAGGCCACTTTATTCAGCGGCGGAGCGCTGCGCAGATAGCGATTTTTCAGCCCCTGCGCGTAGTCGTACAGCGCTTTATCGGTGGTAATCAGATGCTTGTGCGGATAACGCTTTTCCAGCACCTCGCCGAGGCGATTCTGGTCTATCAGCGTGCGCACCTGGGCAAGCAGCGATTCCGGGTAGCCCTGGAGATACGTCAGTGTGGTCATCACGGCCTCAGCGGGTGAAAAAAAGGTTTACTCAGGGGTGTAATTAAGGGATAAAACGCGCGGATTTTACCATTCGGGAGGGCCGATGAGCCAGGTGGAGTTACTTAATCAAACACTGACGCTGCAGCGTTTTCCGCCAATGCCGGAAGAGACGCCGCTGCAGGCCTGGGAAGCGGCGGATGAATACCTGCTGCAACAGGTTGAACAGCCCACCGGCCCGGTGCTGATTTTCAACGACAGCTTCGGCGCGCTCGCCTGCGCGCTTGCGCACACCCGCCCGGTCAGCATCAACGACTCCTTTATCGCGCATCAGGCCACGCGCCATAACCTGCGCCTGAATGATATCGACGAATCACGGGTGACGATGCAGGACAGCCTGAGCCCGCTGCCCGCCGCGCCGGCGCTGGTGTTAATAAAAATCCCCAAACAGCTCGCGCTGCTGGAGCAACAGTTGCGTGCGCTGCGCAAGGTTGCGACGCCGCAAACGCGCATTATCGCGGGCGCCAAAGCGCGCGATATTCATAACTCTACGCTTGCGCTGTTTGAGAGCATTTTAGGGTCGACGACCACGACGCTCGCCTGGAAAAAGGCGCGTCTGATCCATTGCGCGTTCACTGCCCCGGCGCTTGACGACGCGCCCGAGACCTTAAGCTGGAAACTCGACGGCACCCCGTGGACGATTCATAACCACGCCAGCGTGTTTTCCCGCGCATCCCTGGATATTGGCGCGCGCTTCTTTATGCAGCATCTGCCGGAAGCGGTGGAAGGGGAGATGGTGGATCTCGGCTGCGGCAACGGCGTTATCGGTATGACGCTCCTGGCGCAGAACCCGCAGGCGCGGGTGCGGTTTGTCGACGAGTCGTATATGGCGGTCGCCTCAAGCCGACTGAATGTTGAAAGCAACCAGCCGGACGCGCTCGCGCGCTGCGATTTCCAGGTCAATAACGCGCTGACGGGCGTTGAGCCGGAAAGCTTTCAAGCGGTGCTCTGCAACCCGCCGTTTCATCAGCAGCACGCCATTACCGATCATATCGCCTGGCAGATGTTTCAGGATGCCCGCCGCTGCCTGAAATGGGGCGGCGAGCTGCGCATCGTCGGCAACCGCCATCTCGATTATTTCCGCAAGCTGAAGAAGATTTTCGGCAATTGCACGACCATCGCGACCAACAATAAGTTTGTGGTCTTGAAAGCGGTGAAGCTGCGTAAGAGCCGGTAAGGGCACGCCCGCCGTTGTGGCTCTGTAGGCGGGTAAGCGAAGGCGCATCCGCCGTGTCGGAGTGAAGGAAATATGTGCGCGCGGTGAACACGTTCCGTTCGCCATCACGCCGCGTTTCTATGCGCGCTTCTCTCACGCGAACGTGCAAAGGGGGCTCGCCGCCGCCCCCTTTGCAATCCCGGCTCCCGGCGGAAATCGGCCCTCATGGGCCGATTTTTTTAGCCGGAGTAAAACCATCCCCCGGGCGTCCGCTTTGTGGCGGGTGGAAAAAACGGTGGGTGCGCTTCGCTTACCCACCCTACATCCTATGAGGGAGCCTCAATCGTAGGGCGGGTAAGCGCAGCGCACCCGCCGTCAGGTTTTCCCTTAAATCGCCAGCGCCAGCTGCGTGCCCTGGGCGATGGCGCGGCGGGCGTCAAGCTCCAGCGCCACATCGCAACCGCCAATCAGATGCACCGGTTTCCCTGCCGCGCGTAGCGGCGCCGCCAGCGCCTGCTGCGGCTCCTGACCGGCGCAGATAATGACATTATCCACTTCCAGCAACTGCGGCTCGCCGTTGACCAGAATATGCAACCCGCGCTCGTCGATACGCTCATAGCTCACCGCCGCGACCATCTTCACGCCGCGCGCCAGCAGCGTCGCGCGATGGATCCAGCCGGTGGTTTTACCGAGGCCGTCACCGGGTTTGCCCGCCCGGCGCTGCAACATCACTATCTGTCGTGGGCTTTTCGGCAATACCGGCCCTTCCGGGCGCAGGCCGCCAGGCGCGTTCAGGCTGGTGTCGATGCCCCATTCCACGCAAAACTCGGCGATATTCTGGCTGGTGGCTTCCCCCGGCTGGCTCAGGTACATCGCGGTATCAAAGCCGATACCGCCGCAGCCGATAATCGCCACCCGCTGGCCTACCGGGGTTTTATCGCGCAGCACATCGAGATACGTCAGCACCTTCGGGTGAGTGATGCCCTCTATCTGCGGCACGCGCGGCACAATACCCGTCGCCAGCACGATTTCATCAAACCCCGCCAGCGTCTCAGGCGTGGCCCATTCATTCAGGCGCAGCGTCACGCCGGTCACCTCCAGCATCCGCCGAAAATAGCGCAGCGTCTCGTAAAACTCCTCTTTGCCGGGGATCTGCTTCGCGATATTAAACTGCCCGCCTACCTCCGCACTCGCGTCAAACAGCGTCACCTGATGGCCGCGCTGCGCGGCATTCACCGCGAACGCGAGCCCGGCGGGGCCGGCACCCACCACCGCCAGCCGTTTCGGGGCGCGGGCAGGAGCGGCTATCATTTGCGTCTCATGGCAGGCGCGCGGATTCACCAGGCACGAGGTCACTTTGCCGGCGAAAATCTGGTCGAGGCACGCCTGGTTGCAGCCGATGCACGTGTTGATCTCCGTCTCGCGCCCGCTGGCGGCTTTGGAGAGCAGTTCGGCATCGGCGAGAAACGGACGCGCCATCGACACCATATCGGCATCGCCCGCCGCGAGGATCGCCTCCGCGACGTGCGGATCGTTAATGCGGTTGGTTGTCACCAGCGGCAGACTAGTCTGCCCGCGCAGTTTACGCGTCACCCACGTGAAGGCGCCGCGTGGCACCGGCGTGGCGATGGTGGGAATACGCGCCTCGTGCCAGCCGATACCGGTATTGAGCAGCGTCGCGCCTGCCGCCTCGACGGCTTTTGCAAGCTGTACGGTTTCGGCGAACGTCGACCCGCCTTCGACCAGATCCAGCATCGACAGGCGGTAAATAATGATGAAATCCTGGCCCACGCGCTCGCGCACCGCGCGCACGACCTCGACGGCAAAACGCATCCGGCGCGCGTAATCGCCGCCCCATTCATCCTCGCGCTGATTGGTGCGCGCCGCCAGAAACTGGTTTATCAGATAGCCTTCCGAGCCCATGATCTCCACGCCGTCGTAACCGGCCTCACGGGCCAGAGACGCACACTGCGCGAAATCCTCGATTAAGCCGAGGATCCCGTCATGAGAGAGTTCATGGGGCGTAAAACGGTTAATCGGCGCCTGAAGGGGCGAGGGGGCGACGGGATGCGGCTGATAGCTGTAACGCCCGGTGTGCAGGATTTGCAGCGCGATCTTGCCGCCCTCGCGGTGTACCGCGTCGGTAATGATACGGTGATGGGGGAGAAGGCTTGCGTCGTTAAGCACCGCGCCGCCCTGTATCGCCACACCGGAAGGCGAGGGTGCCACGCCGCCGGTGACAATCAGCGCCACGCCGTGACGGGCGCGCTCGGCATAGAACGCCGCCAGCCGCTGTGCGCCGTCCGGATGCTCCTCAAGCCCCGTATGCATGGAGCCCATCAGGACGCGGTTTTTAAGCGTGGTGAAGCCCAGATCGAGCGGGGCGAACAGCGACGGGTAGCTCATAATTGCACTCATCCAGTGTAAAATAATTGTTATGTGGTCGGATGAGTTAATGATTAAGCGATCGCCGGGCAAAAGGGAAAAAGACAATCTGCTGATTGTGATGGCAATCAAATTTCCGGGGCGCGGGAAAGGCGTCGCGTCGTCGGCCCTTGTGGGTGACGACGCGCTGCCTGCGGGTTAGCTTTCGACGGCGATGGCCGCGTCGCTTGGCGTGGTGCTGAGGGTTTTCAGCGCCGTGCGGGCGGCGGCGAGCACCTGTTCACACTGCTCGATAGTGAGCGTCAGCGGCGGCTCAATGCGAATGGTTTTGGCATTATTGAGCGTGCCTGCCACCAGCACGCGCTGGCGGAACATCTCGCTCGCGAAACGGTAGCCGGTTTCGTTATCGACAAATTCAATCGCCATCAGCATGCCTTTACCGCGCGCTTCCTGTACCAGCTGCGGGTATTCACGTCCGAGCTGGCGGAAGCCGTCCAGCAGCATGTCGCCTTTCTGCTCCGCCTGGGCGGGCAGGTTCTCTTCCAGCAGCACGTGAATGGTGGCGAGCGCCGCCGCGCAGGCGAGCGGGTTGCCGCCAAACGTGGTGGTGTGCAGAAACGGGTTATCGAACAGTACCGAGAACACCTCTTCCGTCGCGACCGTCGCGCCAATCGGCATCACGCCGCCGCCCAGCGCTTTGGCGAGACACAGAATGTCCGGCTGCACATTTTCATGCTCGCAGGCGAACATCTTGCCGGTGCGGCCCATACCGGTCTGCACTTCATCAAGGATCAGCAGCGCGCCATACTCATCGCACAGTTTACGCACCGCAGGCAGGTAGCCCGGCGGCGGCAGGATCACCCCGCCTTCGCCCTGAATCGGCTCCAGGATCACGGCCGCCACGTCATCGCCGGTTTTTTTGCATTCACTCAGCAGCTCGCGCAGCGCGTCGATATTGCCGAAGGGCACATGGCGAAAGCCTGGCAGCAGCGGCATAAACGGTTTGCGAAATGCCGCTTTCGCGGTGGCGGAGAGCGCGCCGAGCGATTTACCGTGAAAGGCACCGCTGGCCGCTACAAAGGTGAATTTACCGCGCGGCGACTGATACGCTTTGGCGAGTTTGATCGCCGCCTCGACCGATTCCGTACCGCTGTTGCAGAAGAAACTGTATTTGAGTTTGCCGGGCGTCAGCGCGGCGAGGGTTTTGGCGAGCATGGCTCTTAGCGGATCGAGCAGTTCCTGGCTGTGCAGAGGCTGCTTGGCGAGCTGATTCTCTACGGCGGATACGACAACTGGATTACGGTGCCCCACGTTAAAAATGCCAAACCCACCCAGACAATCGAGGAACTCCTGTCCCTGGGTGTCGACAAGCGTATTAAGACCTCCCGCCTGCCACTCTACGGCTCCGTAATCCCCGCCAGCGGTGACTGATTTTCGATACTCTAAGAACCCTGGATTCACATGCTGCTGGAAGTAGTCGTGCACCTCCCGGTTAAGTGCTTTCATCTCCTCATGCGTCAGCGTGCGCTTTTCGATGAGATTCAGTGCGTGCGCGGTACAGGCAAGAGCCGAGGCGCTGTTAGGTAACCTGTTCAAAATGAGCCCCTTTGGATCGCGTATCACATGATACCGATGATAAGTATTGCAGCCTTTGCGCCACCCCGGCATAAAGCGCGAAAATCGGGATAAACCGCTGTGAAGCCTCAGGGGGCGCGGCATGAAATCATTCTTAAAAATGCTTTGCGGCGCTTCATGCTGCCGCTGACGCAGGCGTCGCAGGCGGGTTCGAGCCGCATTGCACCAGAATGGGGCGACGGCGCGCTGTCATCGCGCATCCGCGTGGGCGGATATTTCACCCGATGCGTTTCTTTATATAATTCCTTGAAATCAGGTCGCCCCGGAACTATCGCGCTATTTACTGATTTATCGCCAGGCGGTTTTTAACGTCATTTATTATGCTCTGACGCTTTTGGATAACGCCGGCGATTTTGGATTGACGAGGTCAGCATGGATTTAGAACAGATCGATTTATCATTAAAAGAATTAAACCAGGCCGTTCAATTACATTATGCGTGGACGGGTAAATTCCTGGAGCTGGCATTATTAGGCAGCGAGCCGGATGATGCTTTTATTCATCCGCAGTCTCATCACTATTGTCGCTTTTGTCAGTGGTTAACCTCACGGGATAATATTGCGGCCCGGCACACCCGATTTATCGATACCATTAACGACACGCATAAAAACATGCACGGCAAAGCGCGTGTGTTAATACAGGCTATCGCCGATAAACAGGTCGATTCCGCTTCTTTGTATGCTTATCACGCGGCGCAGCAGCAGTTCGTGGCGAGCGTGGATGACTACCGCCAGCAGCTGATCTCGCTGCGTAACCTGCATGACGCGCTGACCGGCCTTCCGTTGCGCCACCTGTTGTATGACGATTTCGCGTTTCTCCATGTCCGCGCGCGTGAAGAGACGCTGTGGCTGCTGATTATTGATATCGACCGCTTCAAAAAGGTGAATGACACACTCGGGCATAACGCCGGTGACGATGTGTTGCGCCAGGTAGCCCAGCGCCTGAAAAGCGCCGCGCGCCCTGGCGAACGGGTGTATCGCTTCGGCGGCGAAGAGTTTATCGCGCTGCTGGAGGCTGAAACCCCACACGCCGCAGCCCGTGCGGGTGTCCGTTTTTGCGACAGCCTGCGTTGCCAGCCGCTCGCCGTTAACGGCGACACGCTATGCGTTACGGCGACCGGCGGCCTTACCCGCGTCCTGGCGCAAGAGACATTGCATGAGGCGATAGGTCGTGCAGATAAAGCCATGTATTTCGGAAAAAATAGTGGTCGCAACCGCTGTATCCTGGCACATAACGATATTGCGCTGGAAACGCTGGAATAATAAAAACGCACTATTCACTTAAGTAAATTATCGCGATGGTAAATTATCGACGGAGGACATAAAAAATAACGGGCAAACGCGCAAATTGCGAGCTGAATCGAATTTAACAGCTAAAGATAATTTATATATCGCCGACATAACAAAGCAGAAAAAAGAGTAACAATTGGATAACCTGCCTAAGGACGCCGTTATGTCTTCTCAGCCGTTCGTTACGCAGCGCGATGTTGCGCTCGCTAACGACACCACGCTCATGTCCACCACCGATCTGCAAAGCTATATCACGCACGCTAACGACGATTTCGTTGACGTCAGCGGCTATACGATTCAGGAGCTCACCGGCAGCCCACACAATATGGTGCGCCACCCGGATATGCCGAAAGCCGCGTTCGCCGATATGTGGTTCACGCTGAAACAGGGCGAGCCCTGGACCGGGATCGTGAAAAACCGCTGCAAAAACGGCGATCACTACTGGGTGCGCGCCAACGTCGCCCCGATGGTGCGCGGCGGCAAAACGACGGGCTATATGTCGATTCGCACCAAAGCCAGCGCGCAGGAGATAGCGGCAGTGGAGCCGCTTTATAAAGCCCTGCGTGAAGGCCGCAAGCCGCGTCGCCTGTTTAAAGGACTGGTGCTGCGTAACGGCTGGTGGGGCAAACTGCCTGCGCTGCCGCTGCGCTGGCGTCTTCGCGGCGTGATGGCCGCGCTGTTTATCGCCTGGACGGCGGTGATGGCGTGCACCGGCACGCCGCTGCTGGCACCGGTACTGACGGCGGCGGTAATGCTGCTTATCGGCGGCGCGGCGCTGGAGTGGCAGATTGTCCGCCCGGTGGAGGATGTCGCGCGACAGGCGCTGCGCATCGCCACCGGGGAGTCGCAAAGCATTGAGCATCGTCACCGCATCGATGAAGTTGGCGTGACGCTGCGCGCTATCGGCCAGCTTGGATTAATGTGCCGCTGGCTGATGAATGACGTGTCAGGGCAGGTGAACAACGTACGCAGCGGCAGTGAAACGCTGGCGCGCGGCAATGACGATCTTAACGAGCGCACCCGTCAGACGGTGGTCAATGTGCAGCAGACCGTCACCACCATGAACCAGATGGCGGCGTCGGTGCAGAACAACTCCGCCACCGCGGCGGCGGCGGATAAGCTCTCCAGCGAGGCGAGCGACGCGGCGCGTCTCGGCGGACAGACGATGGAAACCGTGGTGAACACGATGGATGAGATTGCCGACAGTACACAGCGCATCGGCTCCATCACCGCGCTGATTAACGATATCGCGTTTCAGACCAATATCCTGGCGCTCAATGCCGCCGTGGAAGCGGCGCGCGCGGGCGAGCAGGGCAAGGGCTTTGCCGTGGTGGCAGGCGAGGTGCGTCATCTGGCGAACCGCAGCGCCAATGCCGCCAATGATATCCGCAAGCTTATCGATGCCAGCGCCAGCAAGGTGGAATCCGGTACGGTGCAGGTGCATGAGGCGGGCCGCACGATGCAGGATATCGTCAACCAGGTGGAGAACGTCACGCGCTTAATCGGCCAGATAAGCCAGGCGACCACTGAACAGGCCGACGGGCTTTCCGATCTCACTCGCGCCGTCGCGGAGCTGGATGCCATTACCCGCAAAAACGCGGCGCTGGTGGAAGAGAGCGCGCAGGTGTCGTCGATGGTGAAACATCGCGCCGGCCGTTTGCAGGACGCGGTGACGGTATTGCATTAATGTCGCGGTAAAAGGCGGCGCAGAGCCGCCTTTTTTCTGCATGTCCCTCGCTTTAAATTTGTCTTTTTGTGCGCTTTTGGCTGCTGGCAATAATGTTGATTTTTTGTTAATAATTAATTAAGTAAATGTTTTTAAATTAACCCTTATTTTTCAATAACTTTTCCCATCTTCCTGAACCCCTTCAAAAAACCGCGGCAGGCACCCTGTAGTTAATTGCGCGATTAAGTGATCTGGCGCACATTTGGCCGATCAATCCCTGCTTATTAATAGTTAATGGCTATTGTTTATTAGGTTTATCAAAGAGAAAAACGATCAAACTCATAAAGTTACAAAACGGGCGGACGATAACGACTTTTGTCGATCCACGGAGGTTCGGTGGGTCACGTTATCCATTGCTGCGATTTCCGTTTCGCCAGCGTTAAATAACCCGTTCAACGGAGTGAATATGTCCATCCGCGATATAAAAATCCGCACCAAGCTTATTTTCGCTTTTGCTTTCTTTATTGTTCTTCTACTCATCAGCGCCAGTTTATCGCTCGGTAGTCTTAGCCAGGCGAATAATAATATTCAGCAGATTGTGGTTAAGGATTATCCCACTACCGTCAAAGCCAATCAGCTTATTGAGAATTTCCAGAGCTTCGTCAGCACGCAGCAATTAATGCTGATGGACGAGAATCAGCGCTGGACGCAGCAGTCGCAGGCGCAACTGAGCGCGATTAGCGGTCGTATCAGCGCGCTGCTGACGGATCTGAATAACACGCTGACCGATGACGCCTCGCGTCAGGCGCTGGCGCAGATTGCCGATGTGCGTAAGCAATATCTGGCCTCGCGCTTTCGCATTCTCGATGCGGTGAAGCGTAACGACCGCAATGCGGCGATGGAGGAGATGATGTCCACTACGCTGCAACTCCAGGAAGAGTACAAATCGCGGGTGCAGGCGCTGATTAAGATTCAGGACAGCCATATGCGTGAGGCGGGCGTGACGGTCGCGAAAGATTTCCGCAGCAACCGCGCCATGCTGGTTGGGCTGACGCTGCTGTGCGTCGTGCTGGGCTCGCTGATGGGCTGGCTTATCGTGCGCGCGATTACGCGCCCGCTCGGTCAGGCGGTGCGCTTTGCCGGCGCGATTGCCGAAGGCGATCTGACCCATTCGGTTGAGGTGAAGAGTCGCGACGAAACGGGCGTGCTGCTGCACGCGCTGATGGACATGAAGCAGCGTCTGCAGGCGATTGTGCAGGAGGTGCAGTACAGCGCTGAAAGCATCTCCAGCGCCGCGTCGCAGATTGTTGCGGGCAACCAGGATCTGGCGGCGCGTACCGAAGAGCAGGCAAGCTCCGTAGAGCAGACCGCCGCCTCGATGGAGCAGATCACCTCGACCGTTAAAAACACCGCTGATAACACCAGCGAAGCGACGCGGCTCTCATCCGACGCGGCGAGCGTGGTGAAACGCAACGGCGAAATGATGCAGCAGGTGACGGATAAAATGCGCGTCATTCGCGGCACCTCGGATCGGATGTCTGACATTATCAATCTGATTGACGCCATTGCGTTCCAGACCAACATTCTGGCGCTGAACGCTGCGGTGGAAGCGGCGCGAGCAGGCGAACACGGGCGCGGTTTTGCCGTGGTGGCGGGGGAAGTGCGCCAGCTTGCGCAGAAGAGCGCGTCATCGGCGAGCGAAATTCGCGCGCTGATTGAAGACTCTACCGGCCAGACGCGTGAGGGGATGGAACTCGTCGAGAAGGCGAGCGGCCTGCTAAACGGCATGGTGACGAACGTTGACGAAATGGACGCCATCCTGCGCGAAATCGCTCAGGCGAGCCGCGAACAGACCGACGGCATTTCGCAGATCAACAGCGCCATCGGCATGATTGACACCACCACGCAGCAGAACTCCGCGCTGGTGGAAGAATCCGTAGCGGCGGCATCCTCCCTGAATGACCAGGCGCATAACTTAAAAGAGATGGTTAAAGTGTTCCGTCTCAGCGCCTGATGACCCGACGGCGGTGGCCTGTCACCGCCGTTTTCCTTAATCGAGCTGCGAAATCTCCAGCGCCGCGCGGTCGATAATCCCGATAATCTGCTTTAACGTCTCCGGGCTGATTTGCGCCTGGTTCACTTTTAAATCCAGCACCGCTTTCATATTGTCGAGCGCCCGTTTCATCTGCGGATCTTTACGCAACTGATGACCAATGGCGCGCGCCCGCATGCGCGTCTGAATATGGGTAAGCGCCTCGCGGTTTTCTGCAAGCCACGCGCGGCCCGCATCGGTGATCGCTATCTTCCTGCGGCCATTTTCCTCTTCATGCAGCACGATAAACCCCTGCGCCTCCAGCGCATCGAGCGTCGGGTAGACCACGCCAGGGCTTGGCGCGTAGTGACCGGCGGTGAGCGTTTCGATGGCTTTGATCAGCTCATAGCCGTGGCTTGCGCCGCCGCACAGGATATCCAGCATCACCAGGCGCAGCTCGCCATTGCCAAAAAAACGGGGGCGGCGGTGACCATCCGAGCCGTGCCGGCCTTCGCGGCGGGCGTGTGAAGCGGGGCGATCGTCTGAGCGCATGGCAGGTTCTCCGGTAATAACAGATATATCTTAACTATATCTTTTTTAGCGACAGGAGTCTCAAAAAGAAAATATGATTTTTTAATTATTTGATTATTAATGGTTAAAAAGGTTTTTTTGCGCGCTGTGCGCTTTTTGCACGGAGTATCTAAAAATCACTTGCCATTTCCGTTGTTGGCAATCATTATCATTTACGAAAATTTAGATATATCGAATTTACCGTTTACGTTGGCAGGTTGATGATGAATCAGAGAACTCAATTTCCGCAGCGCGTCCGTAACGAGCTGCGTTTTCGTGAACTTACCGTGCTTGAGAGCGAACGCGTCAGTGGTTTTCAGCGTGTCGTGTTCGGCGGCGAATCGCTCGCGGGCTTCAGCTCTCGCGGTTTCGACGATCATGTCAAAGTGTTCTTCCCGCAGGACGGCGTGCCGTTTGTGCCGCCAGAGGTAACGGATGAGGGCATCGTCTGGGCAGGCGACGTGCGTCCGCCGTCACGCGACTACACGCCGCTCTTTGACGAGGCGCGCCAGCAGCTGACGCTCGATTTTTATGTGCACGAATCCGGCGTGGCGAGCGACTGGGCCGTGGCCGCAAAGCCTGGCGACACGCTGTTCATCGGCGGGCCGCGCGGCTCGCTGGTGGTGCCGGAAGATTACGCCTGGCAGCTTTATGTGTGCGATGAATCCGGCATGCCGGCGCTGCGCCGCCGTCTGGAAGCGCTCCGCGCGCAGCCCAAACCGGTACATGTCGAAGCGATGGTGACAGTGTCTGACGAATCGCTGAAGGGCTACCTGGCGCACCTCGACGAATTTAATATTCAGTGGGTTATCGGCCATGACACCCAGGCGGTCGCAACAAAACTCGCCGCGCTGACCGTGCCGCAGGAGGATTATTACCTGTGGATAACCGGCGAAGGCAGAGCCGTTAAGCAGTTAAGCGAGACGTTTGAAGGGCGCGTCAACGCCCAGCTGATGCGCGCGGCAGCCTACTGGCACAGTAAATAAGCGAGCCCCACTGCGGGAACGGGCGCGATGCTTTTTTCCGCAGAATAACCCTTCTTTTTTTGTTGCTTTCGGACGTATAATCGCCGCCCTTTGTCGATTTTTTGCCATTTTCCGGAAGCACTATGAGTTCCCTGAGCCTGATCCAGCCGGATCGCGATCTGTTCTCCTGGCCCCAGTATTGGGCGGCCTGCTTTGGGCCTGCGCCCTTTTTACCGATGTCGCGCGAGGAGATGGACCTGCTCGGCTGGGACAGTTGCGACATTATTCTTGTCACCGGCGACGCCTATGTTGACCACCCCAGTTTCGGCATGGCCATTTGCGGCCGTATGCTGGAGGCGCAGGGCTTTCGCGTCGGGATCATTGCGCAGCCGGACTGGAACACCAAAGACGACTTCATGCGGCTTGGCAAACCGAACCTGTTTTTCGGCGTGACCGCCGGGAATATGGATTCGATGATCAATCGTTACACAGCGGATCGCAAACTGCGCCACGACGACGCTTACACGCCGGATAACGAGGCGGGGAAGCGCCCGGATCGCGCCACGCTGGTCTATACCCAGCGCTGCAAAGAGGCCTGGCGCGATGTGCCGGTTATCCTGGGCGGTATTGAAGCGAGCCTGCGCCGCACCGCGCATTACGATTACTGGTCTGATACGGTGCGCCGCTCGGTGCTGGTGGATTCCAAAGCCGACATGCTGATTTTCGGCAACGGCGAGCGCCCGCTGGTGGAAGTGGCGCACCGTCTGGCGATGGGCGAGCCGATCAGCGCGATCCGCGAGGTGCGCAATACGGCGATTATGCTCAAAGAAGCGCTGCCGGGCTGGGCGGGAGTGGACTCAACCCGCCTCGACACGCCGGGGCGAATCGATCCGATCCCGCATCCTTACGGCGACGATCTGCCCTGCGCCGACGGCAACAAACCAGAGAAACCGGCGGCGAAAAGCGTCACCGTACAGCCGCCGCGCCCGAAGCCGTGGGAGAAAACCTACGTGCTGCTGCCGTCTTATGAAAAAGTGAAAAGCGACAAAGTGCTGTACGCGCACGCCTCGCGCATTCTGCACCACGAAACCAACCCCGGCTGCGCGCGTGCGCTGATGCAAAAGCACGGCGACCGCTATATCTGGATCAACCCGCCCGCGATTCCGCTCTCGACCGAAGAGATGGACAGCGTGTTCGCGCTGCCGTACCAGCGTGTGCCGCATCCGGCTTACGGCAATAAGCGCATTCCGGCGTATGAGATGATCCGTTTTTCGGTGAATATCATGCGCGGCTGCTTCGGCGGCTGTTCGTTCTGCTCCATTACCGAGCATGAAGGGCGCATTATCCAGAGTCGCTCGGAAGACTCCATCATTCATGAGATCGAGGCGATCCGCGATGCGGTGCCCGGTTTTACCGGCGTGATTTCCGATCTCGGCGGGCCGACGGCCAACATGTATATGCTGCGCTGCACCTCGCCGCGCGCTGAGCAGACCTGCCGCCGCCTGTCGTGTGTCTACCCGGATATTTGCCCGCATATGGATACCGATCATACCCCGACGATCAACCTGTACCGCCGCGCGCGCGATCTGAAAGGCATCAAGAAGATCCTGATCGCCTCCGGCGTGCGTTACGATCTGGCGGTGGAGGATCCGCGCTATATCAAAGAGCTGGCGACGCACCACGTCGGCGGTTATCTGAAGATAGCGCCGGAGCACACCGAAGCGGGGCCGCTGTCGAAAATGATGAAGCCAGGTATGGGGAGCTATGATCGCTTTAAACAACTCTTCGACACCTACTCGAAACAGGCGGGAAAAGAGCAGTATCTGATCCCGTACTTTATCTCCGCACACCCCGGCACACGCGACGAAGACATGGTCAATCTGGCGCTGTGGCTCAAACAGCGCCGCTTCCGGCTCGATCAGGTGCAGAACTTTTATCCGTCGCCGCTCGCCAACTCGACCACCATGTATTACACCGGTAAAAACCCGCTCGGGAAAATCGGCTACAAGAGCGAAGAGGTGGTAGTACCGAAAGGCGACCGCCAGCGCCGCCTGCATAAAGCGCTGTTGCGCTATCACGATCCGGCCAACTGGCCGCTTATCCGCGAGGCGCTGGAAGCGATGGGCAAAAAGCATTTGATAGGCGGGCGTCGCGACTGCCTGGTGCCTGCGCCGACGATAGAGGAGATGCGCGCGGCGAAGCGTCAGTACCGCAAAACCCAGCCGGCATTAACCACACACACGCCGGTCAGCCATCAGCGTCAGGCGCTGGCGAAAACGAAAAAAGCGGCGCGCTAAGGCCATAAAAAAAGCACCGCTCGCGGTGCTTTTTCTTTTCACGGCAGCGGCGCTTAGCGACGAACGGCGATCGCTTCGATTTCGATTTTCACATCTTTCGGCAGACGGGCCACTTCCACGCAGGAACGCGCCGGGAAGGTGGCGTTATGCTCGGTGAAAAACGCTTCATAAGTCGCGTTAACCGTGGCGAAATCGTTCAGATCTTTCACGAATACCGTGGTTTTCACGATATCGCCCACCTTCAGGCCCGCGGCTTCGATAATCGCTTTCACGTTATCGAGCGACTGGCGCGCCTGAGCGGCGATGTCGTCCGGCACGCTGCCGGATTTCGGATCAACCGGGATCTGCCCGGAGGTGATAACCATGTTGCCCAAATCGACAGCCTGAACGTAAGGGCCGATAGCGGCGGGTGCATTTTCCGTGGCGATAGTGCGGGACATAATTTCTCCTGAAGTTAACAGCGGTAAGGCTCCCGCTCATTATAGGGAGCCGTAAGGCCTTTGCCAGCCACAATTAATCCGCCAGCACGACGTGGCGGGCGAACTCTTTCTCGCAATATTTGCACTTCAGCTGCACCGCCTCGCCGCGGGTTTTTACCGCGAAGCTCGACGACACTGGCTCGATGCGGCTGATGCAGTTGCCGTTCGGGCAGACCAGCACATTTTCGATGCGATCCGGCAGGCTCGGTTTGCTCTTGCCCACCACCTCGTAATCGTCAATGCGGTTCACCGTCGCCTGCGGCGCGTAGAGCGCGAGCTGGTTGACTTGCTCCTCGGTCAGGAAGGTGTTTTCAATCTTAATCAGATCTTTACGCCCCATCTCGCCGGAGGGCAGGTTCAGACCGATGGTGATGCGCTGATCCGTTTCGGTAAGCTTAAACAGGGAAAGCAGCTTGAAGCCGACCTGCGCCGGGATATGGTCAATCACCGTACCGCGGCGAATGGCTTCTACCTGAAGTTTGTTGTCATGGGTCATGGGCTTCTCCTTACAGATCTAAATCGCGATTCAGTACCAGCGCCAGCAGCGCCTGACGGGCGAAAATGCCGTTGCCCGCCTGCTGGAAATACCAGGCGTGCGGCGTTTTATCCACGTCGGTTGTAATTTCATCGATGCGCGGCAGCGGGTGCAGCACTTTCATGTTGGCGCGCGCCCCCTGAAGATCGGCGGCGCGCAGCACAAACTGCGCCTTCACGTTGGCGTATTCGGACGGGTCGAGGCGCTCTTTCTGTACGCGAGTCATGTAGAGGATATCCACCTCCTGCACCACATCCTCAATGGCGCCGTGCTGGCTCCAGGCGATGCCTTTTTCATCCAGCATATCGAGGATGTATTGCGGCATCGCCAGCGCGTCCGGCGCGATAAAGCAGAAGCGGTTGCCGTTGAATTTCGCCAGCGCCTGGGCCAGTGAATGGACCGTGCGGCCATATTTCAGATCGCCGACCATCGCGATGGTAAGGTTTTCCAGCCGCCCCTGAGTCTCCTGAATGGTAAAGAGATCAAGCAGCGTCTGCGTCGGGTGCTGATTGGCGCCGTCGCCCGCGTTCAGCACCGGCACGCCGCCGGAAAACTCAGTGGCGAGACGCGCCGCGCCCTCCTGCGGGTGACGCATCACGATGGCATCCACATAGGTGCTGATAACCGAAATCGTGTCCGCCAGGGTTTCGCCCTTTTTGCCAAGCGACGTGTTGCTGCTGTCGGAGAAACCGACCACCGCCGCGCCCAGGCGGTGCATGGAGGTTTCAAACGACAGGCGGGTGCGGGTGGAGGCTTCGAAGAAGCAGCTGGCGATCACTTTATGCTTCAAAAGTTCCGGCTGCGGGTTCGCCTTGAGCTTCGCCGCCGTCTCCAGCACCAGCTCAAGCTCGGCGCGGCTGAGATCGTTGATGGAAATAATGTGTTTTTGATAAAGCGGATTAGCCATTTCTGTCTCCTCTTCAGGCCGGCGGACAAACGCTGGACAAAAAAAAGCCCCTCATTGAGGGGCTTTTATCAGCAATTCTGGAACGGAAAGAGCAACGGCCTGGCCGTCAGCTTTCTGACGACGCGGTAAGACAAATTGTCGAACACACTGGACCATGCTTCCCTCCGGCAAATTGCCCGGCATTATACGCAAGTGCGATTGGCTGACAAGCAGGAAATGCACGCTTTGTCGCCAGGAATCGATTGCTGTGAATATTAATGCATTCCAAGTAAGTAATTAATGCGCTTGTGTATCAGCGCCGTGCGCTTCACGTCGCGCGGCGCTATCCAGACGATACTGCTGCCCGCCACCACGCCCAGGATCTCCGGCAGCGCATGATAATCCAGCACTTTCGCTACCGCGCGACCGTAGCCCGCCACCGTATGGACAAGGATAAACTCGCTGTTATGTTCCACGCTCACCACCATTTCCGAGATAGCGCGCGCCGCGTCAGGCGCGGGCTGCAACAGGGGGTTCAGGGAATAAATTTTTTGTCCTTTGGCGTTGCGGATTTTAATCACACCCAGCAGTTTCAGCAGGCGTGAGACCGAGGACTGGCTGATATTGTTAAACCCCTGGCGCTGCATATCGCGCCGGATCTCCTCCTGAGAGCAGTAGGTTTTATTGCTGATAAGCCGCTGGCACACCGCCATCTGCTGCTGCTCTTTCCCGGAATAATCACCGTAATCCTTCATGGACCATCACTCCTTACCTTGTTGAAAGCTGAAGAAAAACGATATTGTTTTCCCGGCCCGTCGCCGGGGGAACCATAACAGACGGATAAACAACGGGCTTTTACAAAAATGGGAGGCGTTTCATGCGGCGCAACGCCCGCGATTGACACCGCCGCGACGCCATGAATCGCTAAAACAGCGCGCCGAGGCTGAGCGCGGCCATGTTCAACACCGTCAGGATGAGAATGAGCGGGGCGACCCAGTTCAGATAACGCACATACGGCACGCGGGCGATAGCGAGGCCGCCCATCACGACCGCTGACGTCGGCGTAATGAGATTGACGATGCCGGAAGCCGACTGATAGGCGGTAACCACCAGGTCGCGGCCCACGTGGGCGAAATCGGCGAGCGGGGCCATGATGGGCATCGTCAGCACCGCGAGGCCCGATGACGACGGCACCAGGAACGAGAGCAGCACTTCGAGCCAGTACGTGACATTGATAAAAACCGTGGTGGAGAGCCCGGTCACCAGGTTTTCGGCGCTGTGCAGAATGGTGTGCGTGATCATGCCGTTATCCATCACCACCACGATGCCGCGCGCAATCCCGATAATCAGCGCCACGCCGAGCAAGTCCCGCGCGCCATCGATAAAGGTGCTGGTAAAAGCCTCTTCGCTCATGCGCGCCACGACGCCGGTAATAATGGCCGCGGCGAGGAACACGCCGGAAATTTCGCCCATCCACCAGCCGCGCACCGCTACGCCGTAAATCATCACGGCAAACGAGGCGGCGAAGATCACCAGAATAACTTTGCGTGTGGCGGTGAACGGGATCCTGTCGCCGGATTGGTTACCCAGAAAATGCGCGCGGTTGGTCTCAATCAGATCCGCCACGACAGACGAAGACGGCTCCTGGCGCACGCGCCGCGCGTAGCGCATCACCCACACCACGCAGATAACCCAGCCGATAACCAGCAGCGCCACGCGCAGCCCGATTCCGCTGGTGAACGGAATGCCTGCGGCGTTGGCGGCGATCACCGTCGCGAAGGGGTTAATGGTGGAGCCGAGCGTGCCGATGCCTGCGCCAAGCAGCACGGTGGCGGCGGCGACCAGCGGATCAAAACGCGCGGCCATCATTACCGGCACCAGCAGCGTATAAAACGGCAGCGACTCCTCCGCCATACCATAGATGGTGCCGCCTGCGGCGAACAGCGCCATCAGAATGGGGATCATCCACTCTTCTTTGCCGTGCAGGCGCTCGGTGACGCGCTCGATCCCGGCATCAATGGCGCCGGTTTTATTCACCACGCCCAGAAAGCCGCCGATGATCAGCACAAACAGCGCCACGTCGATGGCGCCTGCGGCGTAGGTGACATGGTTGTAAAGGCCATCCACTGGCGCCAGCAGAACGGCGTTAATGCCCTGCGGATGCGCCTCGACAGGGGCGTACGTGCCCGCGACCGGCACCTCTTTGCCGAGCGTGTCGTTCATTGCCATCTGATATTTTCCGGCGGGCACTACCCAGGTCAGCGCCGCCACCAGCGCGATAAGCACAAATAAAATCGTGTAAGCGGAAGGGAATTTAAATCTGTGCATGAGATCTCTCCGAAGCAACGGGCGCGCGGGCGGCGCGCCCGCAGGGGTTATTCGCCAAGCGTCGCCACCATCACGGCTTTGATGGTGTGCATGCGGTTTTCCGCCTCGTCAAACACGATGGAGCAGGGCGACTCGAACACCTCTTCCGTCACCTCCAGCCCTTTCAGGCCGTAGGCGGCTTCAATCTCGCGGCCCACGGTGGTGTGCTCGTTATGAAACGCCGGCAGGCAGTGCATAAATTTGACGTTCGGGTTGCCGGTCGCTTTTATGACCGCCTGATTGATCTGGTAGGGCTTCATCAGCGCGACACGCTCGGCCCAGGCCTCTTTCGGCTCGCCCATCGATACCCAGACGTCGGTATAAAGAAAATCGACGCCGTCCACGCCTTCATCGACATGTTCCGTGAGGATGATGCGCGCGCCGGTTTGCGCGGCGATGGCGCGGCACTGTTCGACTAACTCCTCTTCCGGCCAGAAGGCTTTTGGGGCCACGAGGCGGATCTCCATGCCCATTTTCGCGGCGCCCACCATCAGCGAGTTGCCCATGTTGTTGCGCGCGTCGCCGAGATAGGCGAAGCGGATCTGCGGGAGCGTTTTGCCTGGCGAATGTTCCAGCATGGTCATTAGATCCGCCAGAATTTGCGTCGGGTGAAATTCGTTGGTAAGGCCATTCCACACCGGCACGCCCGCGAATTCGCCCAGCTCCTCGACAATCGCCTGACCGTAGCCGCGATACTCGATACCGTCATACATGCGGCCCAGGACGCGCGCGGTATCTTTCATCGACTCTTTATGGCCTATCTGCGAGCCGCTCGGCCCGATGTAGGTGACCTGCGCGCCCTGGTCGAACGCGCCGACTTCAAACGCGCAGCGGGTGCGGGTGGAGGTTTTTTCGAAAATCAGCGCGATATTTTTGCCGACCAGCGTTTTCTTTTCGCGTCCGGCTTTTTTGTCGGCTTTGAGTTGCATAGCGAGATCGATGAGGTACTGGATCTCCGCCGGGGTGTAATCAAGCAGCTTCAGGAAATTACGGTTTTTCAGGTTGATAGTCATGAGGAAATCCTTTTTGTGTCAAAGAGAGAGGCGCCATTTACTGGCGGATCAGCGTGCCTTTATCGCCCGCGAGTATCGCCGGGCCGTCAGCCAGCGCGCCGATCCCGGCGATACCGCCGCACTGCCGGACAAAGGCGCAGCACGCCGCCACTTTCGGCCCCATCGAGCCTGCATCGAAGCGCAGCTCAGCAAGCTGCGCGGGCGTGACGTGCGTCAGCGGCCGCTGGGTCGGTTTGCCCCAGTCGTGATACACCGCGTCGGCGTCGGTCAGGATCAGCAGCGCGTCGGCGTGAAGCTGGCGCGCCAGCAGGGCGCTTGAGAGGTCTTTATCGATAACGGCTTCGACGCCGTGGTAACCGTCGGCTTTCTCCACCACCGGCACGCCGCCGCCGCCATTGCAAATAACCAGATGATCGCGGGCGATAAGCGCCTCAATGGCGTCGCTCTCGACAATCCGTTGCGGCTGCGGCGAGGGCACCACGCGGCGGAAATACGCGCCGTCGGCTTTCATCGTCCAGCCTTTTTCCGCGGCAAGCCGGTCCGCCTGGGCTTTGTCATACACCGGGCCGATGTATTTGGTCGGGTTTGCAAACGCCGGGTCGGCGTCGTCTACCGTCACCTGAGTCAGCAGCACGCTCACCTCGCGTTCCGGCAGCGCATTTTTCAGCGACTGCTGGAGCAGATAGCCGATCATCCCCTGGCTTTCGGCGCCCAGAATATCGAGCGGATAGGGCGTGACGTTAAGGTAGGCGCTGTTTTGCAGCGCCAGCAGTCCGACCTGCGGCCCGTTGCCGTGCACCAGCACCACGCGCCACTCACCGGTGAGCTGCGCGATGGTGCGCGCCGCAAGCTCGACGTTATGGCGCTGAATATCGGCTTCCAGCGGTTCGCCGCGTTTCAGCAGCGCGTTGCCGCCAAGCGCCACGACCAGCGTGGGTTTCATTTCCATGGTGTTCTCCTTAAATGCCGTCGCGTTCCAGCGGGCAGCTCATGCAGCGGGCGCCGCCGCGTCCACGGCCCAGCTCGTCGCCAGGAATGGGCAGCACGGTGATGCCGGCCTTGTCATATTTCTCGTTGGTCCAGATGTTGCGCTCATAGCCAATCACGACGCCGGGGCGCACGGTCAGCACGTTATTGGCGTCGTTCCACTGCTCGCGCTCGGCTTCAAAGGCGTCGCCGCCAGTGGTGATAAGCGTGATGCGATCGACCCCGAGCGCCTGCTCCAGCGCATGCACCAGGCTTTTCTCCTCCCGGCGCGCGAGACCGCCGCGCCCGTCCGGCGTTAAGGTCCAGCATTTCACGTCGGGACGTACCACTTCGGGGTAAACGGAGAAGGTGTCGACATCGATATGCGTCATCACGGTATCGAGATGCATACAGGAGCGGTGTTTTGGTAATTCCACGGCAATCACGCGCGTCGCCTGCTGGTGGTTAAACAGGGCGCTGGCCAGGAATTCCACACCCTGCGGCGTAGTGCGCTCAGACATGCCGATTAACACCGCGCCGCGACCAATCACTAATACATCGCCGCCTTCCAGCGTGGCGTGGTCGTAATTAATGTTCTGGTCGCCAAAATATTTTATAAATTCGCCGTCAGCGAAAGCCGGATGCCAGCGATAAATCGCACGAAGATTATTGGTCTCGCGCTGGCGTGCCTGTTTGGCCATTGGGTTAATCGACACGCCGTTATATATCCAGCAGGAGGTGTCGCGAGTGAATAAATGATTAGGCAGCGGCTCCATAATAAAATCATGGGCGCCGTGGGTATCCACCACCATATTATGAATAGAGGCGGGGATTTCGCTGAATGTCAGACCGCCGCTTAAGCGCCGCGCCAGCTCCCGGTGGGGTAAATCGGCAAGCCAGCCGCGCACGTCCGAGGCGAAAGAAGGGCCGAGGCGGTATTCGGAAACCTGGGTCTCCAGCAGCCAGGCTTTGGCCTCAGGGATATCCAGCGTGCGGGTAAGAAGATCCGTCAGTAATAATACTTCGACGCCCTGGTCACGCAATGTGCGGGCGAAAATGTCATGTTCTTCGCCCGCACGCTCTACCGATAATACATCGTCAAAAAGTAATTCCTGACAATTAGATGGCGTCAGTCGTTTCAGACTTAAATTAGGTCGGTGCAGCATCACGCTGCGTAACTGGCCAATTTCCGATCCCACGTAATGCTTTTCCATATTTATCCCTTGCTGATTTCAGAATAAAAAAGGTGGCGTTATGCGACAGGTGTTCGCATAACCGGTTACCGTGCATATTGAATTCGGAATAAATAGTAATAGAGCACAGGTTTAACTTTGTGATGAAAGTCACGTCAATTAAGGTTTGGCCATTATTCCGCCGTAATGATGATTTATTTCATGGAAACTTTAATTAATTCATCGGGTGATATGAATCGCTACGCAGAAAATGCAGGTCTTATGCAGGCGTGTTAATAAATTGTTTATGATTAATTCGCGCCCAATAATTTAAAATTTTGATAAATAATGATTTTTATTAACGCTGAATATTATTATGCGATAACTTCGCAAGTTTATTTGTGGCTATGAAAAATAGGACAAATAATTATGGCGCCATCGCGCCTGCCTGCACGGTAAGCAAAACGTGACGGCATCGCCTTTTTTATCATAAACGCTGTTAAAACAAGGGCCTGTAATGAAGCTGCAAATTATATTCGTCAGGGTTATGCATAAATGCTGCATAAATGTCGGGCGCGCATTAACAAGCCCGTAACGGCTGGTGCGATAACTATGCGTCAGAGCAGGTTTCCTCGAAAAAGCGGTGGCGAACCGACGCGATTCCTCGTATAACACGTAAAAATGAAACGCTGTTTTACATAAGGAGTTGGCGATGATTATCGGTAATATTCACGCGCTGGGCGCCTGGCTGCCTGCGCCGTTCCGCGAGGCTATTGAGCAGGTGAAGCAACAGGTCACGACGCAGACCGCGCCGGGTAAATACGATCTTGATGGCAACCGGCTGTTCTTCCTGCTTTCGGAAGATACGACAGAGCCGCTGGTGGACCGCCGCGCCGAGTATCACGCGCGTTATCTGGATATCCAGATTGTGCTGGCGGGCCGCGAGGGGATGACTTTCAGTACCCTGCCGCCGGGCGTACCCGAGACCGACTGGCTTGCGGATAAAGATATCGCCTTCCTGCCCGCAGGCGCGCAGGAGAAGACGGTGGTGCTGGAAGAGGGCGATTTCGTGATTTTCTGGCCGGGCGAAGTACACAAGCCGCTGTGCGCGGTTGGCGATCCAGCGCCGGTACGCAAAGTCGTGGTGAAAATGTTAATGGAGTAAGGGGTTTCCAGGGGGGACGCGCCAGAAGCCAACCAGGCGGGGGCGCGTGCGCTTACCCGCCGTCATTATAGTGCGTTCCGGTTTGTCGTTTTGCAGAAGGGTAAGCGCGTCGCATCCACCATTGGGCTATCGCGGGTGCGTTTACTGCGAAAGCGTCGCGACCATCACCGCTTTGATCGTATGCATCCGGTTTTCGGCCTGATCGAACACGATACTGTGGGGCGACTCAAACACCTCGTCGGTCACTTCCATGCCGCCTTTGAGGCCATATTCCTGTGCCATCTGCTTACCGAGCGTCGTCTGATCGTCATGAAACGCCGGCAAACAGTGCAGGAATTTGACGTTCGGGTTGCCGGTAAGCGCCAGCATCTGGCTGTTAACCTGATATGCGCGCAGCAGCGCGATACGCTCCGCCCATTTTTCCTTTGCCTCGCCCATCGACACCCAGACATCGGTATAGATGAAATCCGCGCCTTTCACACCTGCGGCGATATCTTCGGTGAGCGTAATACGCCCGCCAGTCTCTTTCGCCAGCGCCTGGCACTCGGTCACCAGCTCCGGCGCAGGCCAGCAGGTTTCCGGGGCGACAAGACGTAAATCCAGGCCCATCAGCGCAGCGGCTTCCAGCATTGAATTGCCCATGTTGTTGCGCGCGTCGCCTGCGTAAACCAGCGTCATCTCATTGAGCGTTTTCCCCGGCAGATGCTCCTGCATGGTGAGCAGATCCGCCAGCAGTTGCGTCGGGTGAAACTCGTCGGTCAGGCCGTTCCACACCGGCACCCCAGCATATTGCGCCAGCGTTTCGACGATTTCCTGACCAAAACCGCGATACTGAATGCCGTCATACATCCGGCCCAGCACGCGGGCGGTATCCTTAATTGATTCTTTATGCCCAATCTGGCTGCCGCTCGGGCCAAGATAAGTCACGCGCGCGCCCTGGTCATATGCGGCAACTTCGAAAGAGCATCGCGTGCGGGTCGAGTCTTTTTCGAAGATGAGCGCAATATTTTTTCCGGTAAGTTTTTGAACTTCAACGCCGTTTTTCTTATCGTTTTTTAGCTTTGCAGAAAGCGCCAGCAATGAACGGATCTGAGCGGGCGTAAAATCGAGCAGTTTTAAAAATGATTTTTGATACAAGGCGGTCATGTTTCCCTCGCTGGCTAACGCCACTTATTGAATTAAAATTCAACATATATGTATGAATATGCATTTGCAACCCCTCGGGTTAAAACTTTGCGGGGAAAGGTGGAGGCATTCCCGATGGTGTGTGAAAATAGAAGGTATCTGCCGACACACTGAGGAACGAGCCATGGCAAACCCGGAATTACTGGAAGAGCAGCGCGAAGAGACGCGTCTGATTATTGAAGAGCTGCTTGAAGATGGCAGCGATCCTGACGCACTGTACACCATTGAACACCACTTCTCGGCAGACGATTTCGATACGCTGGAGAAACTGGCGGTTGAAGTCTTTAAGCTTGGCTATGAAGTGACAGACCCGGAAGAGCTGGAGCTGGAAGAGGGCGGCGAAACGGTGATCTGCTGCGACGCGCTGAGCGAATGCGCGCTGAACCCGGAGCTTATCGACGCGCAGGTTGAACAGCTGATGAACCTCGCGGAAAAATTCAATGTCGAATATGACGGCTGGGGCACCTATTTCGAAGACCCGGACGGCGAAGACGAAGACGACGAAGGCATGGATGAAGACGACGACGGCGTTCGTCACTAAGTCGCATTATGCGGCAGCGCTGCGCTGCCGCATTTCAGGAACCCCGCATGAATTACGACGCACTCCTTCTCCCCGTTAAAAATTTCCTTCACTGCGCCACCCCGCAAGCCTGGATAGATGAAGCCAGAGCGCCAGAAAACCTGCCGCTGCTGCTGACCGACCACATGATCTGCGAGCTGAAAGCCGCGCAAACCGCGATGCTGCTGATTCGCCGCTATGTCGCGGATAAGAGTGGTTCTGACGAACTCCTCGGCTGGCTGAAGCCGTATGAAGATTTTACCTACCGCGAAGGGCCGGAGCCGGATTTTCTGGCGTTGCATAAGCGCATCGGTAAAAGCGTGATGCCGCAGACTGACGACCCGTGGGGTCAGACGCTTATCGAAAGCATGGTGCTGCTTATCAAAGAAGAGCTACACCACTTCTGGCAGGTGCGCGAAGTGATGCAGGCGCGTAACATCCCCTACGTGAAAATTACCGCCAGCCGCTACGCGCGCGGGCTGCGGCGCGAAATGCGCACGTACGAGCCTGCGACGCTTGTCGATAAGCTGATTTGCGGCGCGTATATCGAAGCGCGCTCCTGTGAGCGCTTCGCCGCGCTGGCGCCGTATCTGGATGACGATTTGCAAAAGTTTTACCTGTCGTTGCTGCGTTCGGAAGCGCGCCACTATCAGGATTACCTGGATCTGGCGCAACGAATTTCACCGGAAGATATCGCGCCGCGCGTACAGGCGCTGGGCGAAGCGGAAGCACGGCTGATTAACCAGCCCGACGCCGAATTTCGTTTTCACAGCGGCATACCGGCGCAAGCGTAAGCGCGCGGGATATATAAAAACTATCAATACCAAAGGGATAAAAAATGAACTGGCATCATGTCTGGCTTTCCGCTGTGGTTGGCGTTGCGCTCGCGGGCGTCGCCTCGACGCTCTATAAAAAAGGCAAAGTCAACAAACTCGCCGCAATTGCGATATTTGTCGTCGGCATTGCGCTGTGGAATGTCGCAGATATCGCCTGGCTTAAAGGCAGCAAGGCAACCTCGCCGGAGCAGGGCTTTGATGAAGCGTTCAACAGCATGCCGCTCTATAAGCTGATTAAAGAAAACGATCCGGCGTTTTATGCGCGCATGCGTAACCAGGCCGTGGAAATGGCGAAGCAGGGCAAAACGCAGCAGGATATTATCGACACGATGCAGGCGCAGATGGCGGAACTGGAGATGCAGCGCATTCAGTTCGCGCCGGACAGTGACGTGATGGCGTATATGCGCGTCAATATGGAGCAGACCCGCGAAATGCAGCAGCACAGCGACGACGCCTGTTTCCGTTTCCTGATGCCGCAGGTGAAAGGCGGTGTAAACCCGGTACAGATGCTGTCGAAAGAGGTTATCGCGAAGCGGATGGACGTAGAGATGAAGCTGCTGTCAGCAAGCTACGGCCCGAACCAGCATAAGGTGACGAGCGAAGAGCAGAAACTGGCTGAAGAGACGCTGGCCCCGATTGGCCAGGCGCTGGCGGCAAAATATGGCGACACGATTGACGTCTTTACCGATCCGCAAAAAGGCGTTGGCCAGGAAAAACAGGTCTGCAACATGGTGCAGGAACTCTGGCGCGACGTGCTGGCACTGCCGCCGGAAAAAGCGGGGCCGGCTATTCGTATCTCCATGCAACAATAAAAAAAAGCCGGGTTAGCCCGGCTTTTTTATTTCATTCTTTCAGAGCGTTTTTAACATACGGACTTCGCAATCCACATGCCCCGTACAGCCCAGCGGCTCGGAAATATGTGTAAAACCGAGTCGTTCATACAGCGCGATCGCCTCTTTTAAAAACGCGGTGGTTTCCAGGTAGCAGCGGCGATACCCCTGAGCGCGGGCGAATTCCAGCGCCTGCAGCGCCAGCTTTTTGGCAAGCCCTCTGCCGCGCGCGACGGGCAGAAAATACATTTTTTGCAGCTCGCAGATATCCGTCTGGCTACACGCCAGCGGCGCGATACCGCCGCCGCCCACCACGTCGCCATCGAGTTCCACGACCCAATACGCGTGGCCCGGCTTGCTGTATTGCGTGTAAAGCACGTCGAGATTCGGGTCCGCGACGGTGTAGCCTTTGTCGGCGGTCAGGCCATATTCTGCGGAAACCTGGCGGATCACCCGGGCGACAGTCGCGTTATCCGCGGCCGTCATCCGGCGCATGATAATGTCAACCGGCGCCTCAACATTCATTTTCTGCTCTGATGTCATATATTCAACATAATGTTGTGCTTAATACCATTACCAGAAGAGACACGCAAGCCCAGGAATATTGGTTGCTATTATTCTTCTTTGGCCTTTATTACACTAAAGTACGCACTGAATTAACCCTAAGAAGTTAAGGGTTATAACGGCGCTTTTTTTCTTTTTTACAGAATAAGGATTGTTATGTCAGACGATAATAAATTCCTGGCAGGGAATAAGACACACGCATTCTCGTTTCAGGGCAGCGGCGGTGGTTATTTCCCCGTCTGGCTGGTCAACATACTGTTAACGGTATTCACCGCCGGGCTGTTTTTACCCTGGGCAATGGTGCGTGCGCGCCGTTATTTCTATGAAAATACAGAGCTTGCTGGCGCGCGTTTTTCTTACCACGCCACGGGCCGCGCGATTTTCGTCGGCTGGCTGTGCCTCGCTATCCTCTACGTCGTGTTCCTGATTAACGCGGTGCATGAGAATACCTTTTTAACGCTGTGCATGGTGGTGCTGTTTATCGCCTTCGCGCCGTTCCTGATTATGCAGGGCCTGCGCTACCAGCTGCTGATGACCCAGCTCAACGGGATGCGTTTTAGCTTTAAAGCGAGCCCGCTGCGCGCATGGTGGGTGATGCTCGGCTGCCCGCTGCTGATTGCCGTGCTTATCTTCGTGGTTATCTCTCTGGTGTTTACCCTCGCGGGCTCCAGCGCCAGCCTGACCGGCATTATCGTCGGCATTGTGCTCTCTATCGTTGTTGGCCTCGGCGGTACCGCGCTGATGCAGGGGATTTACGCCGCCCAGTGGTACGGGCTGCTGGTCAATAATCTGCAATACGGTAAACACCGTTTCGCCATTAACCTGAACGTGAAAACCTGCACCTTTATCTATCTGAAAGCGATGCTGCTGTTTGTGCCGTTTATCGTTATCGTGATGGTGATGGTCGTTCCGATGATGACCCAGGTTTTACAGCAAAGCCTGTACGGTGGGGCCAGCGAAGAAGCCATGATGAGCGCGGGCTTGTCGATGTTGTCCACCATGTTCATGGCCTATATGGTTTATCTTGTCGGCATCCTGGTCTGCTTTAGCTTCGCGTTCGTTAAAGTGCGTAACTACGCTTATCAGCAGATGTCCCTCGAGGGCGGTATCAAATTCCGCTCCACCGCGAGCGTCGGCACCTTTGTGTGGCTGATCCTGAGCAATTTCATCGTCTGCGGTATTACCGCTGGCCTGGCGTGGCCGTGGGCGAAAGTGCGCCTGACCCGCTACCTGCTGGAAAATACCCATGTGGATGGCGAGCTGGATAACCTGGCGCTGGTCGATCACGACGAGCAGCCGCGTAACGATCCGGCAAGCGTGCTGGGCCGCGGTTTCTCCGTTCTGCCTTTCGCACTCTGAAAATACGTCTTCGGGCCTCGCGTCCGGGTAAATAAAAACGGCGCTCTCAGGAGCGCCGTTTTTTTTATATTTTACGTCCGCCAGAATAAACGGGCAGGGGATAATGTCGCCCGTTGGTATTAAGGGAAATTAATCGCCGCGAGCAGGAATAAAAAAAGCCGGGTCGCCCCGGCTTTTTCATTAAACACAGCAATTAAAGCGCGCTAATCACGCCCTGCTGTTCAATCAGTTTCGCTTTCGCTTCGTGATAGCCCGCGAGTTTTTCACGTTCTTTCGCGATCACGGCTTCCGGCGCGCGAGCCACAAAGCCTTCATTACCGAGTTTGCTTTCGATGCGCCCGATTTCACCTTCAATTTTGGCGACTTCTTTAGCCAGACGCGCCAGCTCGGCGTCTTTATCAATAAGCCCCGCCATTGGGATCAGCAGTTCGGCGCCGTCGATAATTTTGGTCACGGATACCGGACCTTTGTCATCGGCAGGCAGCACGGTGATGCTTTCGAGGCGCGCCAGCGTCTGCAGGAAGCCGCGGTTGTCGTTCACACGACGCGCAGCGTCAGCGCTGCAACCACGCAGCAGCAGTTCCAGCGGTTTGCCCGGCGCGATGTTCATCTCGGCGCGGATGTTGCGCACGGCGATGATGGCCTGCTTCAGCCACTCGGTATCGGCCAGCGCCGCGTCGTCCACGCGTGATGCGTCAAACGCCGGGAACGGCTGCAGCATGATGGTGTCGGCATTGATGCCCGCAATCACTTTCACACGCTGCCAGATGGTTTCCGTGATAAACGGAATGATCGGGTGCGCGAGACGCAGCAGGCCTTCCAGCACGGTGACCAGCGTGTTGCGGGTGCCGCGCAGCTCGGCTTCAGAGCCGCCGTTCATGACCGGCTTGGTGAGCTCCAGATACCAGTCGCAGAACTGGTTCCAGGTGAATTCGTACAGGATGCCCGCCGCGATATCGAAGCGGAAGTTATCCAGCGCCTCACGGTACGCTTTCACGGTCTGGTTGAATTCCGCCAGGATCCAGCGGTCCGCCAGCGACAGCACTTTCTCGCCGCCGTTGAAGCCGCAGTCCTGATCTTCGGTATTCATCAGCACGAAGCGGCTGGCGTTCCACAGTTTGTTACAGAAGTTGCGGTAGCCTTCGAGGCGCTTCATATCCCAGTTGATGTCGCGACCGGTCGAGGCCAGCGCCGCCAGCGTGAAGCGCAGGGCGTCGGTGCCGTGCGGCTCGATGCCGTCCGGGAACTGCTTCTCGGTGCGCTTGCGGATTTTCTCCGCCAGCTGCGGCTGCATCATGTTGCCGGTGCGCTTGGCAAGCAGGTCCGGCAGGGAAATGCCGTCAACCATATCCAGCGGGTCAATCACGTTGCCCTTGGATTTGGACATCTTCTGGCCTTCGTCATCGCGGATAAGCCCGGTCATGTAGACGGTGTGGAACGGCACTTGCGGCTTGCCGTTTTCATCTTTGATGAAATGCATGGTCATCATGATCATGCGGGCAATCCAGAAGAAAATGATGTCGAAGCCGGAGACCATCACGCTGGTCGGGTGGAACTGACGCAGCGCGTCGGTGTTTTCTGGCCAGCCGAGGGTGGAGAATGTCCAGAGCGCGGAGGAGAACCAGGTGTCGAGCACGTCGTCGTCCTGGCGCAGCGCCACATCCGCGCCGAGATTGTTTTCCTGGCGCACTTCGTCAACGCTGCGGCCAACGTAGACGTTGCCCTGATCGTCGTACCACGCCGGGATGCGATGACCCCACCAGAGCTGGCGGGAGATACACCAGTCCTGAATATCGCGCATCCAGGAGAAGTACATGTTCTCGTACTGCTTCGGCACAAACTGGATATCGCCGTTCTCAACCGCTTCCACCGCCGGCTTCGCCAGCACATCGGCGCGCACATACCACTGGTCGGTCAGCATCGGTTCGATAACCACGCCGCCGCGATCGCCATAAGGCACGGTCAGGTCATGCGGTTTGATCTCTTCGAGCAGGCCGAGTTCATCAACGGCCGCCACGATTGCTTTACGCGCGGCGAAACGCTCCATTTTCTGGAACTGCGCCGGGATCTCGTTTGAGTAAACGTCAGATTCGTTGCCTTTGGTGTCGTAGACTTCCGCGCTTTCGCGAATATCGCCGTCAAAGGTCAGGATGTTGATCATCGGCAACTGATGACGACGACCCACTTCGTAGTCGTTGAAATCGTGCGCTGGCGTTATCTTCACGCAGCCGGTGCCTTTTTCCATATCGGCGTGTTCATCGCCGACGATCGGAATGCGGCGGTTCACCAGCGGCAGCACGACAAATTTACCAATCAGATCTTTATAACGAGGATCTTCCGGGTTAACGGCAACGCCGGTATCGCCCAGCAGGGTTTCCGGACGCGTGGTGGCGACCACCAGGTAATCTTTGCCGTCAGCGGTTTTCGCGCCGTCCGCCAGCGGGTAGCGGATGTGCCACATGGAGCCTTTCGACTCGCGGTTTTCCACTTCGAGGTCAGAGATGGCGGTACGCAGTTTCGGGTCCCAGTTAACGAGACGCTTGCCGCGATAGATCAGATCTTCTTTATAAAGACGGACGAAGACCTCTTTCACCGCGTTGGAAAGACCTTCATCCATAGTGAAGCGTTCGCGCTCCCAGTCGACCGAGTTACCCAGACGACGCATCTGGCGGGTGATGGTGCCGCCGGATTCCGCTTTCCACTCCCAGATTTTGTCGATGAACGCGTCGCGGCCGTAATCGTGGCGGGTTTTGCCCTCTTCAGCGGCGATCTTACGCTCAACCACCATCTGGGTGGCGATACCGGCGTGGTCAGTACCAACCTGCCACAGGGTGTTTTTTCCCTGCATGCGCTGGTAGCGGATCATGGTGTCCATGATGGTTTGCTGGAAGGCGTGACCCATATGCAAACTGCCGGTGACGTTTGGCGGCGGGATCATGATGCAGAAGCTTTCCTGGCTCTCGTCGCCGTTGGGTTTGAAATAGCCCTGCTGCTCCCAGTGCTCGTAAAGCGGCTGTTCGATATCTTGGGGGTTATATGTCTTTTCCATTTCTACTGTGTCGTTCCGGGCGCCGTGAAGGTGGCCGTGGTCAAGTGGAAACCGGCGGCGCGATAGGCTTTGTAGCGTTCGCGCGCCAGTTGTTTCTGGGATTCGTCGTAAGGTACGAAGTCTACCACTTCATAGAAAGCAGTGGCAAAAGCTGCGAAATCCGGCAGCAGGCTTATCAGCAGCTCGCGCGGGCTGCTGCCGCGTTTTTGCGGCCAGGCTATCTCTACCGGCGCGCCGCCTCGCGGCCCTTCGCCCGCCAGGTTATGCGGCACGAAGCTGTCCGGATCGCGCTTCCAGAGCGCCTCGTCGATGCGGGTCGCCTGGGCTTCATCGACGCAGGCTATCAGGATACGTTTCCCCGCGCGCCAGCGTTCTGCGGCAACGTCGCACACCAGCGCTTCTTGTGCGCTCAGCCCGTCGACGGGCGTGTCGTTGTCAAGCAGGTAGAACGTTGCGTTTTTCATAAGCTAAACCCGTGGTCTTTCACGTTGCCTCGTTGTTGGCTGCCTGGGAATGGCGGGTGGCGCTGCGCTGACCCGCCCGGCGGGGAAGTGCCTCGCCGCCGTCGTGCATGTAGGGTGTTGGCAGGGTGGATAAGCGACGCGCATCCACCGTTAATATTTGCGGCGGGCGCGCCGCGCTGACTCGCCCTGCGGACAGTTGTTACGGCCGGGTAAGCCCCGGCCTTTAACATCACTCTTCGCCGTTAAACCCGGCGCGGTTCAGCAGGAACTGCGACAGCATCGCTACCGGGCGGCCAGTCGCGCCTTTGGCTTTGCCAGAGCGCCACGCGGTGCCGGCGATATCCAGGTGCGCCCAGTTATATTTGCGGGTAAAGCGCGCCAGGAAGCAACCCGCCGTTATCGCCCCGCCAGGACGGCCGCCGATGTTCGCCATATCCGCGAAATTGGACTCCAGCTGTTCCTGGAACTCATCCGCCAGCGGCAGACGCCACGCGCGGTCGCCCGCCTGTTCCGAAGCGCCGATAAGCTCATGCGCCAGCGGATTGTGGTTCGACATCAGCCCGGTGATGTGATGACCAAGCGCGATAACGCACGCGCCGGTCAGCGTCGCGACGTCAATCACCACTTCCGGCTCGAAGCGCTCGACGTACGTCAGCACGTCGCACAGCACCAGGCGACCTTCAGCGTCGGTGTTCAGCACTTCAACGGTCTGGCCAGACATGGTGGTCAGCACGTCGCCTGGACGATATGCGCGTCCGCCAGGCATATTCTCGCAGCCCGCCAGCACCCCGATGACGTTCACCGGCAGGTTCAGCTCGGCTACCATGCGCATCACGCCGTAAACCGCCGCCGCGCCGCACATGTCATATTTCATCTCGTCCATCCCTTCGGAGGGTTTGATCGAGATGCCGCCGGAGTCAAAGGTCAGCCCTTTGCCCACCAGGACAATCGGACGGGCGTCTGGCTCGCTGCTGCCTTTATATTCAATGACCGACATCAGAGATTCGTTCTGAGAGCCTGCCCCGACCGCGAGGTACGAATGCATGCCCAGCTCTTTCATCTGCTGCTCGCCGATGACGCGAGTGACGACGTTTTTACTGAACGCGTCCGCCAGCTGGCGGGCCTGCGAGGCGAGGTAAGCGGCGTTGCAGATATTCGGCGGCATGTTGCCCAGATCTTTGGCCGCTTTAATGCCGGAGGCAATCGCCAGGCCATGCTGGATAGCGCGTTCGCCGCTGGTGAGTTCACGGCGCGTCGGCACGTTGAATACCATTTTACGCAGCGGGCGACGCGGCTCGCTCTTGTTGGTCTTGAGCTGATCGAAGCTGTAGAGCGTCTCTTTCGCGGTTTCAACCGCCTGGCGCACTTTCCAGTAGGTATTGCGGCCCTTGACGTGCAGCTCGGTCAGAAAGCAGACCGCTTCCATCGACCCGGTATCATTCAGGGTATTAATAGTTTTCTGAATCACCTGCTTGTACTGGCGCTCATCCAGCTCGCGTTCTTTGCCGCAGCCGATCAGAAGGATACGTTCTGACAACACATTCGGAACGTGATGAAGCAACAAGGTCTGGCCCGGTTTGCCCTCCAGCTCGCCGCGACGCAGCAGGGCGCTGATATAGCCGTCGCTGATTTTATCGAGTTGTTCGGCGATGGGAGAGAGACGGCGCGGTTCGAAAACGCCTACCACAATGCAGGCACTGCGCTGTTTTTCCGGGCTCCCGCTTTTTACACTGAACTCCATGCACTACGCTCCTGAATCTTAAAGACAACGGCGGCGGCTACAGATAGAATTGACCACTTCGTAACTCTTGCTCCGCTGTTGCGATGACTTCGTGTTAATCTTAACGAATGTTGTTTTGGTTTCGGCTCGTCAGCAACGCTTGAAGCGCGAAGCCGTTAAGATATGTAATCTTAGCGATCTTTTCGACGACTCAAGAGAATAAATGACGTTTAAGCCATGAAACAAGCGATTTTCCTGCAAAAAGACTCGTATTCACAGGCGTATTTAATGTGATAATCATAAGATATCTGGTTCGGGAGACGCTCAAAAGCCAACTGGCGATTTTGTTCATCCTGCTGCTGATCTTCTTCTGCCAGAAGCTGGTGAGAATTCTTGGCGCGGCGGTGGACGGCGATATCCCGACTAATCTCGTGCTCTCTCTGCTTGGCCTGGGCGTGCCGGAAATGGCGCAGCTCATCCTGCCGTTAAGCCTGTTCCTCGCGCTCTTGATGACGCTCGGCAGGCTCTATACCGAAAGCGAAATCACCGTGATGCATGCCTGCGGGCTGAGCAAAGCGGTGCTGGTGAAGGCCGCGATGGTGCTGGCGCTGCTGACTGGCATTGTCGCCGCGGTCAATGTGATGTGGGCCGGCCCCTGGTCGTCGCGCCATCAGGACGAAGTGCTGGCGGAGGCGAAAGCCAACCCCGGCATGGCGGCGCTCGCGCAGGGCCAGTTTCAGCAGGCGACCGACGGCAACGCGGTGCTGTTCATCGAAAGCGTGGACGGCAGCAAATTCAAAGACGTGTTCCTGGCGCAGTTGCGCCCGAAAGGCAACGCGCGTCCTTCCGTGGTTGTCGCGGATTCCGGCGAGCTCTCCCAGCGTAAGGACGGCTCGCAGGTGGTGACGCTCAATCAGGGCACCCGCTTTGAGGGCACCGCGCTGCTGCGCGATTTCCGCATCACCGATTTTAAAGATTACCAGGCGATTATCGGGCATCAGGCCGTGGCGCTGGATCCGGACGATGCCGAGCAGATGGACATGAAAACGCTCTGGCAGTCCGATTCCAAATCGGCCCGCGCCGAGTTTCACTGGCGCCTGACGCTGGTGTTCGCGGTCATTGTGATGGCGCTGATGGTTGTGCCGCTCTCGGTGGTCAACCCGCGTCAGGGCCGCGTGCTCTCAATGCTGCCCGCGATGCTGCTCTACCTTATCTTCTTCCTGCTCCAGACCTCGCTGCGCTCTAACGGCGCGAAAGGCAAGCTTGATCCGATGATCTGGATGTGGGCCGTCAACCTGCTTTATCTGGCGCTGGCCGTAGCGCTGAACCTGTGGGACACCGTGCCGGTGCGCCGCATTCGCGCCCGTTTTGCGCGTCGGGGAGTGATCGATGCTGGGATTTAGCGTTCTCGACCGGTACATCGGCAGAACAATTTTTAACACCATAATGATGACGCTGTTCATGCTGGTGTCGCTGTCGGGCATCATCAAGTTCGTGGATCAGCTGAAAAAGACCGGCGAAGGCAGCTATACCGCGCTTGGCGCCGGGACCTATACGCTGCTGAGCGTGCCGAAAGATATTCAGATCTTCTTCCCGATGGCCGCGCTGCTCGGCGCGCTGCTGGGCCTCGGGATGCTGGCGCAGCGCAGCGAGCTGGTGGTCATGCAGGCGTCCGGCTTTACGCGTATGCAGGTGGCGGCGGCCGTGATGAAAACCGCCATTCCGCTGGTGATCTTCACGATGGCCATCGGCGAATGGGTGGCGCCGCAGGGCGAGCAGATGGCCCGTAACCTGCGCGCGCAGCAGATGTATGGCGGCTCGCTGCTTTCGACCCAGCAGGGCATGTGGGCGAAAGACGGCAGCAACTTCGTCTATATCGAACGCGTAAAAGGCGAGAACGAGCTTGGCGGCATCAGCATCTATTCGTTTAATGATAAGCGACGCTTGCAGTCGGTGCGCTACGCCGCCAGCGCGAAGTTCGATGCTGAACACAAGCTGTGGCGCCTGTCGCAGGTGGATGAATCGAACCTGAAAGATCCGCAGCAAATTACCGGCTCCCAGACGCTGACCGGCACCTGGAAAACCAACCTGACGCCGGACAAACTTGGCGTTGTGGCGCTCGATCCGGATGCGCTGTCGATTAGCGGCCTGCGCAACTACGTCACGTATCTGAAGGCGAGCGGTCAGGACGCCAGCCGCTACCAGCTCAATATGTGGAGCAAAATCTTCCAGCCGCTCTCGGTGGCGGTGATGATGCTGATGGCGCTGTCGTTTATCTTCGGGCCGCTGCGCAGCGTACCGATGGGCGTGCGCGTAGTTACCGGCATCAGCTTCGGTTTTATCTTCTACGTACTGGATCAGATCTTCGGCCCGCTGAGCCTGGTGTACGGCATTCCGCCGATTATCGGCGCGCTGCTGCCGAGCGCCAGTTTCTTCCTGATAAGCCTCTGGCTGCTGATGAAACGCGCCTGACGCCTGCCGCGCTCCCTCGCGCCTGGGGGAGTGCGTTTTCTTCGCTTTTCACGTTCGCAGGGATGCCATGAAAAGACTCGCCTCGCTGTTACTGCTGTTTGTCTCTTATCTTGTCTTCATCCCGGAAGTGCTTGTGCTGGCGGTGATAGCGGGTACTTACTTTTATTTTCGCGATGCGCTGTCATGGCTCCTGTGCGAAGCCGGGTTGTTTGCCCTGCTGGCGCTGTTCTTCGTGCTGCTCGCACGGCATGTCGATAGCCGCAGCCTGGCGGTGGGCGTCGTGACGGCAGGTTCCGCCCAGGAGGCGGATGCCGATGACGTGCTGCGCCTGTTTACCCTCGGCGAGCATCTGCTGCTGGCGACAGCGGTCGCCACGCTGCCGTATTTCATTATCAGCTTCTTTATTTTTGACGGGCGCGTCGCCTTCTGGCTGCACACGGCGTGCCTGGCTGTGGTGTTAGTGGGCGTTCACTTCGCTGGGCGCTGGCTGGACCGCCTGCAACAGCGGCGCGGCTACGGCGAATACGGGCGCTGAGTGCCGCCTGCCTGTGAAACGACTATGCTTTGCATACCGTTCACTGACTCGCAGGAAATCATGTCCAGATTCTTCTTTGACGACCGTAAACACCTCATTAATGACGCCGTTGACGGCCTGATCCTCTCCGCTCGCCATCAAAACCTTACCCGCCTTGATATCGACCCCGCCATCCGCGTTGTGGCTCGCCGCGACTGGGATAAAAGCAACGTGGCGGTTATCTCCGGCGGCGGCTCCGGCCATGAGCCTGCCCATGCCGGATTTGTCGGTAAGGGAATGCTCACTGCGGCGGTATGCGGCGACCTCTTTGCCTCGCCGAGCGTGGAGGCGGTGCTGAACGCCATCGTGGCGGTTACCGGCGATCGCGGCTGCCTGCTGATTGTTAAAAATTACACCGGCGACCGGCTGAACTTCGGGCTGGCGGCGGAAAAAGCCAAACGCCTCGGGCTGAACGTGGAGATGGTAATTGTCGCGGATGACGTGGCGCTCGAAGATAACAAGCAGCCGCGCGGCATCGCCGGGACGGCGCTGGTGCATAAAATCGCCGGTTTCGCCGCCGAACAGGGGAAATCGCTGAGTGACGTGCGCGCGCTGGCGCAGCAGGCGAGCGACGCGGTAAAAAGCCTCGGCGTGGCGCTGCAAACCTGCAATCTGCCGGGCAGCAGAGACGAGGACGGGCGCATCAAACCCGGCGAGGCGGAGCTGGGGCTTGGCATTCATGGCGAACCGGGAGCGAGCACCATTAGCACTCAGAACAGCCGGGAAATCGTCGATATGCTGGTGGAACGCCTCGCGCCGCATGTGCCCGCCGACGCGCGCCTCGCGGTGCTGATCAATAACCTCGGCGGCACCTCAACGCTTGAAATGTCGCTGCTGACCCGTGAGCTATCGCGCTCGGCGCTGAAAGACCGCATCGACTGGCTTATTGGCCCGGCGCCGCTGGTGAGCGCGCTGGATATGAAAGGCTTTTCGCTCTCGTTGCTGCCGCTTAACGACACCTTTGAACAGGCGCTCACCGCGCCGGTAGAGACCGCAGGCTGGCTGCCGCCGGTGCCGTCTGGCGAAGTGCATACCGAGCCGCATCCGCGGGTGCGCGACAGCGTGGAGGCCGTGGCGTCTGATAATTCGCATGTCCGGGCGCTGGTGGACAATGCCACTTCGACGCTTATTGCGCTGGAGGCGCGGCTGAATGCGCTCGACGCAAAGGTGGGCGACGGCGATACCGGCTCCACTTTTGCCGCAGGCGCGCGCGATATTGCGCAGAAGCTGGCGCAAAACCAGTTGCCGCTGAACGACACCGCCGCGCTGTTACAGCTTATCGGTGAGCGGCTCGCCACTGTGATGGGCGGCTCCAGCGGCGTGCTGATGTCGATATTTTTCACCGCCGCCGGGCAGGAGGTGGCCGAGGGGGCGCCGTTACCCGACGCCTTGCTGGTGGGCCTTGCGCAGATGAAACATTACGGCGGCGCGGCGCCTGGCGACCGCACGCTTATCGACGCCCTGCAACCGGCGCTGGAGGCGTTGCAGCGCCACGATCTCGCCGCCGCCGCACAGGCCGCAGAGCAGGGGGCGAAGGCCACCGCGCAGATGGGCAAAGCCAGGGCCGGGCGCTCGTCCTATATAGGGCGCGATAACCTCGAAGGAGTAGAAGACCCGGGCGCGGTCGCCATCGCCGAAGTGTTTAAGGCGATGACATAGCGATGCTGCAGGGGGGAAGCGCACCCACCTTTATGATTATTCACGTCTGATGGCGGGGGCGCTTGCGCTTACCCGCCCTGTAAAGCCCTGAACCCACCGCGCCACCTCATGCTCTGATGTTGTGTAGGTGAGCCTTGCGCGTCCACCACGCCACTATGACTACACCACGTACCTCCCCGTATCCCCACCAGAATCAGGAGCATAGCCTTCTCCCGCGCTATGCTACCATTCCGCCTTTTCCCCCTTTAAAACGCGATGAGCGGCCCACTCGGACGGCGGCCTGCATTTTGACGGGCTATTTCGCCTGAGGAGACATCATGAAAGACGCCTGGCTTGCCGCCTGCGATACCACCATCCAGAACTTCGTTCGCGACTCCACGCGCCTTGAGTCGGGCGAGCTTAGCGTCGTGCCTGTCGACTATATCGATTTCCACTACCAGATAAGCCTGCGGCTGATTTTTAACGTCCGTACCGACACGACAAGCCAGGCCGGGCGGGTTTCCGCAGGGCGGGATATCGATGTCTGCCACTCGCGCACGGAGTATGAGCGTGCTTTACAGGCGCAGACCAGCGCCATACTCGCACGCGACAAAACACTGGATGACGCGCGGGCATCGCTGCTCTCGCGCCCTTATGGCGACTGGCAAAGTGAAGAGGCGGTCTACTTTCACCCGATGCGCGTCTGCCTTACGGAAAACTGTAATAACTGCCACGGCAGAGGCTCGGTGAACTGCGGCCAATGTCACGGCTCCGGGAAAACTTCCTGCTATGGCTGCGGCGGCAGCGGGCAGGTGATGCGCCAGCGCAGTTATTACGATCATTACACCAAACAAAACCGTATCGAAAACTACTACGAGAGCTGCCCCACCTGTTACGGCGGCAGGGTGACCTGTAACGGCTGCGGCGGCTCCGGTAAAAAACAGTGTGTACCCTGTAGCGGCACAGGCGTGATTTCACACATTACCTCACTGAAAGCGACCGCCACGCCGGACTATCAACTGGTCTACCCGCAGGCCGACGTGCCGGAGTATATCCGCGAGGGGCTATATAAGGCGGGCGTGCCGTCGCTCGGCAGTTACGGCCCGGTTGCGCTGACATACAATGATGTGGATTACGCGCGTCGCGACGTGCATGTCATTTATGACGCGAACGTACCTTTTGGCCGGCTGGAAAGCCCGCTCCCGGAAGCGGGCGACGAGCCCATCCGCTGGATCCTCTACGGCGTGACGCCGCACATCCTCGATGCCGGGCACGTATTACAGGCGCTGCTCAAAAACGATCTCGATATGCTGGTGCGCCAGGCGACGCCGGGCAAACGCCGCAACCCGTGGGTAGGGGCTGCCAGCCGTAAAACGGTGCAGACGTTTATGGAATCAGAAGCGCACCAGGCGATGCTTATCGAACATAGCCGCGGCAAGCGGGGCGACGCGCTTCGCGAGGCGCTGAACCGGGCGTTCGCCACGCCGTATCTCAACGAGGCGATCGCAAGCCTCGGCAATATCGTCAGCGCGGTGCAGCGCTGGTCGATGGCGAAGTGGAGCCTGTTCACGGCGCTGATGATGTATCTGTTGCTGCCGGTGGTAACGACCTGGCAACGGCAGGGAATGATGAACGTCGATACCGGGCGTATATACCTGACAGCCCCTGGCCATATTGATGGCGTGTGGAATGTGCAGGCGGGGCTACAGGGTATCGCCCTGGCGCATGGCATACCGATGGTCTGTATTGCGCTGGTCGGCACGCTGGCGGGTTATCTGTGGCGAAGCAACTGGCTCCGCCGCCAGTTTGGCAAGCCGCTCACCGCATGGAGCAAGCAGCAGGGAAGGCTGCGCAGCCGCTGGCTGCTCGGCTCGCTGCTGGCTATTGCTATCGCCACCGCGCTGCTGCTGGCGGCCCCGGTCTGGATTTCGCAGGACGAGATGCTCTATGGCGTGGTGCCGGTGCATGAGGTGATTCAGAAAGTGGTGCAATGGCGTACCTGAGAAAAGGAGAACCGCGCCATGAGTGAGCCGCTTTCTACCTTGCACGAGACGCTCTCGCAGTTCTTTGACGCGTTTGCGCGGGTTCGCACGGTTGAACCTTCTCCCCGCGCTCGCAAGGAAACTGCGCCGTATGATTCCGCGGCGCTCATCTCATTTATGGATAGCCTGGCGCAGGCGTTCGACACCCATAAGGCCAGCGCTCCGCTTTTCGACCCATGGGCCGTGGCGGGGCTTTCTCGCAAGGAAGTCGCGAATACGCGGGTGCTGGCCTGGCTGCTGGATCCCAAAGGCAGCCATGGTTTCGGCGCGCTGGCGCTTCAGGCGTTACTGGCCCATGTCCTGCCGGTAGAATTTCATACCTGTCGTGTAAAAGCCGAAGCGCTCCCCGATGGCAACAGCAGCGAACGGGTGGATATCGTGATTGATGCCGATACCTTTTATCTGCTCATTGAAGCCAAAATCGATGCCGGTGAACAGCCGGATCAACTGGCACGTTACGCCGCTGCGGCGGCCCGCCGCGCGGGTAAACGGGCTTCAGCCATTTTGTTTCTGACGCCTGACGGCAGGCCACCTCGCACCTGTTCCTCCGGCGACAATACACGCTGTATCAGCTGGAAGACCCTGGCTCGCGTGCTGGAGCATGGTCTGCGCCCGCACTTCAGGGAGCCAGTTGAGAAACCGCCCACACGCCATATGGCTGAACAGGCGGCACGCCGCTTTCTTCATCATATCCGCCAGTTTTAATGTTAATGAGGCCCATGATATGCAGGATACACAACGAGACGCTGGCGCGCTGATTTTCTCCCGGCTCGCGATGTTCAACGAGGCAGTAACGCTGTTTGAAACGCAGCTCGACCCGGCTTTCTGGACAGGTTTTTCGCAGTGTCTGGAAACTTTTGCAGAAGCGACGGGTTGGCAGGGGGAATTTGACCTCCAGAAGCGGGGCAGTTGCTGGATGACCTGGGCTATGGAAGAGGAACCCGTTCGTGCCTGGTTTGACGTTGGGCCGGTTGAGGATAGTGGCAACGATTACTATCTCGCTTTATTAACGGATGATGGCGTGAGCCGTAGCCCTTATGGGTTTCGTTTTGTTCCTGATTACCGACGCTTTGGCGGCCAGAGAGCGGTGAATGAAAAGCTACGCACTGCCCAGCAGGCGTTGCTTAACGCACTGGATGAGCTCGGTTTTCGTAAAAATAGCCGTGGCGTTTTATTTCTGCCTGTCACGCTGGATGCGCAGTTGCTGGCGCAAACCTGGCAGAAGTATGGCGAATTTGCGCCAGACGATGAGGTCTTTGCGCCGTTGCGTAGCGCGCTGGAGACGCTTAAACAGGCGGTACCGTGGTTTGATGAACTACTGACGTCGATAAGCGCAAAGTAACACACCTGCAGTTGCTGGGGCGGTAAGCGCAGGCATCACCATTTGAAACCCGTTACCCCATGCGACAAACCATAAAAAAAGGCGCCCGTGGCGCCTTTGCTTTTACTCTTAACTTCAGAAATCCGCTTTCAGCACCACGCGGTAGCGGGCTTTGCCGTCACGCACGTGTTGCAGCGCCTCGTTGATGCGCGACATCGGGAACTCTTCGGTTTGCGGGGCCACTTTAGCGCGCGCCGCGAGCTTCATCAGCGAGCGCAGCTCGTGCGGGGAGCCGGTCGCGGAGCCGGTCACGCTGCGGTCGCCCATAATGAGCGAGAACGCCGGGACTTCAAACGGCTTCATCACCGCGCCGACCGTGTGGAAATTCCCGCCCCAGGCCAGCGCCTGGAAATAGGGCATCCAGTCGAGCGACACGTTCACGGTGTTGATGATCAGATCGAACTGGCCGGCCAGCGCTTCCAGCGCTTTCGGGTCGCGGCTGTTCACCACTTTATCCGCGCCCATCGCCAGGATCTCTTGCTCTTTTGACGGGTTCGAGCTGAACGCTGTCACTTCGCAGCCCATCGCGCGCAGCAGCTTGATGGCGATATGGCCGAGGCCGCCAATGCCGATAACGCCGACACGGCTGGTGGCGGTGATGTGATGCATCAGCAGCGGTTTGAACACCGTAATGCCGCCGCACAGCAACGGGCCGGCGGAGGCGGCGTCGATATTTTCCGGCATCGGGATCACCCACTGCCAGTTCGCGCGAATTTTATCGGCGAAACCGCCGCGGTTCAGGATAGTCGGCACGCTGCCGTGCTGGCAGTTCACCTGATTGCCGCTGATACACGCGTCGCAGTGCTCGCAGCTCGACGCCGTCCAGCCGATACCGACGCGCTGGCCCACTTTCAGGCCCTTGTTCTGCGCGCTGGCGCCCAGTGAACTCACGCGGCCAATCACCTCGTGGCCCGCAACCAGCGGATACGCCGAAATGCCCCATTCGTTGTCGATCATCGAGAGATCGGAGTGGCAGATGCCGCAGTACTCAACCTCAACCTCCACATCCTCAGGCTTCAGCTCGCCTGCGTCGTACTCATAGAGCTCAAGCTCTGCGCCAGCTTCGTGCGCGGCGTAACTTTTGATGATGGTCATCGCGGTTTCCTTTGTTGTGGATATCCCGGAGATTGTAGAACATTCAGGTTACAGAGACTGTTCACGCACTGAGCATGGCTCAAAGTGTGAAAGGGGGTAGGGCAGCGTCAGGGTTCAGCGCTTTACAAGCAACCCATTCAGCCACTGCTCGCGGCGCTCTGGTCGTTTATCCTGGGTGACCCACAGCGCCTGCGCAGACAACTCAGGAAACGCGGCCAGCAGCGCCGTCAGGCGGGTTTCGTTCATATCGGTAAAACGCCGCCCCTGCTGTTCACGCTCGCCCTCTCCATATTTGAACGAGAGATACCAGACGCCGCCGGGCCTGAGAGCATTGGAGAGCTTTTGCATGGCGTCGGGGAGTTCATCATGCGAGAGATGCAATAGCGACGCGCAGCACCAGATGCCGTCGTAGTGTTCAACGGCGTCCACGTCGTGGAACGTCATCTCCTTTACCGGCAGGCCGCTGTGGGCGCGGGCCAGCGCGACCAGCTCGCGGCTGGCATCGAAGGCGTCGACGTCATAGCCCATGCGATGGAACGCGAGCGCGTCGCGCCCGGAGCCGCAGCCCGCGTCCAGAACGCGCGCGCCCGCAGGCAGGTGCGGCGTGAAGGCGGCGTACAGCGAGGACATATCGACCGCGACGGTGCCGTCGAAAAAGGCCTGCGAGTGCGTCTGGTAATAGTTTTGCGTCATCAGAAAATCAGCTCCTGTTGCAGCGCGGGCTCCCACTGTTGCAGGCGGTTCGCGAAGGCGGCGTTCCAGGCGTCCTGCAGGAAGGTTTTACGCAGGCGCTCATTATTACCCGTCTGGTTAATGATTGCCTCATGCAGCGGCAGGCGGCTGCTAATAAAGTATTCGTTACGGGCGTGCAGCCGCGCGAGCAGCGTAAGCGTCGGGACGCGGGCGGATTTGCCGTTTTCGCCGCGGTTACAGCCGCGACAGGCGAGCACCAGATTCCAGACGCCATTCAGGTTGAGGCCCGGCAGCTGTGCCGCGAGCGGCAGAAAGTGGTCGACATCCGCAAGCGTCGCGTCATGTTTCTCAAGACTGATGGGCGCGTTGCAGTAAAAACAGTGGCCCTTCTGGTAGCCGTTCAGGCTGTTGCGACAGCTCGTCAGCGTGATGCGCGATGAGCTTAAGCGGGTGAAGAGCGTTTCCTGCTCCGCGTCGTAATGGACATCCAGCAGTTGTGGCGGCAGATTCATCTGCCAGGCTTTTTCGACCAGCCGCCAGCGCGCGTCCGTTTCCTGCGTGAGATTCGCGAACTGCGCGCTTTCCGTGAGGCGATAAAAGTCATCGGTCAGGCGGATGGCTTTATGGGCGCGCGGTTCGTTGATGAAAAACGGCTTCGCCACAGGCCCGCCGCTCACGTTATGGAACGCTTTGAGCACCACGTTAAAGCCGTGCCGGACCGTGGCTTCAATCAGTTGCCCGTGAGTTATCGCCTGCTCGTTAAACTGCTGACAGGCAATGATGAACTGACCGGGGCGCTTAACGTTGAGGATTTGCTACGGCGCTTCTTTCAGGTGAGCGCAGATATGTGCGCTGAACGGCAGCGCCAGATCCTCAAGCTTTACGAGGCTGTTTTCACGCTTTACCTCACAGAGTGCCTGCGCCAGCGCGAATTTGTACGTGGCGAAGTTGTTTCCAAAAAGGATCACGCCGCGCCAGTAGTTTTCCGGCGTGGGATCTTTCTCGAAAAAATCCATAAGTTGTCCTGTCAGGGAGCGAGGAGGGCGAGCCGCGCAAGTAGTGGAACCCGTAACGGGATCACATACCAAATGAAAGGTGATGTAAACCTGCAAATGATTGCTTTGGTGAATTTATGAGCGGGGGATAGGCGGCAGGGCGGGAGAGCGGGCGATGCGCTATGATGAAATTTTCAGCACTCGACAGGACGGCGCAAGAGCGCTGCTTGCATGGCGGGCCCTGACAGGTATAATCGCAACGTTTTCCGCATCCCTTCCGTGCCGGAGTGGCGAAATCGGTAGACGCAGTTGATTCAAAATCAACCGTAGAAATACGTGCCGGTTCGAGTCCGGCCTTCGGCACCAATCAAGTCTTTTTTTTCGTCTACTAAAGTCTATTTACGTATACAAAATCAATCATTTAGAAATCCTACCTCTTGGTTTAGGTCTATTAAAGTCTACTGTCGTATATCAACATCTACCAACAAATGATGGTATAACTGTTGGTAGCTTCGGTTCGATTGAAATTGATACCAACACGGGGAGGGGGATCTATGGCTCTTACTGATATCAAAGTCAGAACAGTTAAGCCTGCAGACAAACCTTTCAAACTTACCGATGGTGAGGGGATGCACCTGTTGGTTAACCCCAATGGCTCAAAATACTGGCGTCTTCAATATCGTTTTAGTGGCAAACAGAAGATGCTGGCGTTAGGGGTTTATCCAATGGTTTCATTGGCAGAGGCTCGTAAGAGGCGCGATGCCGCGAAGAAACTGGTATCTGATGGTATCGATCCCTCTCAAAAGAAAAAAGAGGACAAGATTGAAGAAAGCGGAGCACTAACCTTTGAGGCTGTAGCAAGAGATTGGCATGCATCCTGTAGCAAAAAATGGTCGGAGTCCCATAGTGAGCGGGTGCTTAAAAGCTTAGTGGATAATCTTTTCTCTGCGTTAGGTAAACGTAAGATTTCGGAACTGAAAACTCGGGATCTACTCGCTCCAATAAAGGTAGTAGAGGCGAGTGGGCGGTATGAAGTAGCTTCGCGTCTCCAACAGCGAACGACTGCAATCCTGCGTTTTGCGGTACAGAATGGTCTACTTGAATATAATCCAGCTCAAGATATGGCTGGCGCAATCGCTGTAGCTAAACGTGTGCATCGCCCAGCTCTGGATTTCGAACACTTCTCCGAATTGCTCGATCGTATCGAATGCTTTAAAGGTCGAAAGTTGACTAAATTGGCAGTAAAACTAACACTGCTGGTATTCATACGTTCAAGTGAACTGCGTTTTGCAAGATGGGAAGAAATCGATTTTAAAAATGCGCTTTGGACGATACCAGCAGAACGAGAACCTATGAAGGGCGTAAAGCACTCACATCGTGGTTCTAAGATGCGTAGCCCTCACCTCGTGCCTCTAAGCCGTCAGGCACTGGAAGTGTTAAAAGATATAAATCAAATCAGTGGGGATTACGAATTGGTCTTCATAGGCGATCACCAGCCGGATAGGCCGATGAGTGAGAACACTGTTAACAAGGCCTTGCGCTCAATGGGCTACGACACTAAAACGGAAGTTTGTGGACATGGTTTCCGATCTATGGCCTGCAGTGCCTTGATCGAGTCCGGTTTATGGTCAAAAGATGCTGTTGAACGTCAGATGAGCCATCAGGAGCGTAATAACGTTCGCGCTGCTTACATCCATCTTGCTGAACATCTCGATGAGCGGAGGCTAATGCTTCAGTGGTGGGCTGACTATCTCGATGCCAATCGAGAAAGAGCGGTCAGGCCGTTTGAGTTTGCTCATAACTGATCGAACGGCGAAGCATTATGCTCTCTAGCAGGCATGAGGCTCGTAACGTTGCCTTTTTTGATGCAAAATATATTCAGTAGCTGACTGGATAATTTTTGACATGGGGCATTGTTATGATAACCGAAAAGGACATTGTTTTCATAAAATTAGGTGTTGACGAGTTCGAAGAATGCATAATGAATGCTAAAAGTATTTGTTTTCATATAAGAGACAGAGCTGATTTACACGAACGTGACTTACTGGAAAGGTTCAACAATATTTTAATGGGAGAAGTCGCTGAGAAAATGGTAATCAAGTGGCTTAATAATAATGGTAAGTTTGCCGTTTCCAGTGTTGATAAATCATCAAAAAAACCAGATCATGGCCATGACATTTTGCTAAAAAATAAAGGAGGTAATGTTTATTGTTCAGTAAAGTCTTCTCTTTCAGCCTTGAAAAATATTGACTACATTATTGATAACTTTAAATTAGCGACTAAAAAAAACGAGCTGACAGAAGTAAATATTCAAGTATATTTCTGGCTTACAATCAACCCAAAGGAAACTGGGGCAACCAGAGTAACTGTGCCTAGCTTAAACCAAGCTGCTATTATTGGATGGTTTGGTCAAAATGACATTAAAAACTTCACAACCTATAATCGTGAACATCGGGAGTCACCAAATGTTGCACTTAAACAATCAAGACCTATGGTTACTTTATTAGAGTATATAATTTAATGCTATTTATGTCTTAAAGACTTATTATTTATAATAAGTCTTTAAGACAGGTATTAGAAGGTAACTTAGTTAATTGAATTAAACAAGCTTTCGTGGTATAGTAAGCACATTTATTTTGACAACTGGTATCTTCAAATGATTAAAAAAGATAGTCATATTACTGGATTGGACACTAATACCTTTTTCGAGGAAAACGCAAAAAAACTAAAATCTTTATTTCCTGAAATTTTTTTTGATAACCATATTGATTATGACGTATTGAAACAGATTTTGGGTGATAACTCTAATAGTCAAGATGAACGCTATGGGTTTAATTGGAATGGAAAGCGTCGTGCTCGCCAACTTGCATTAACGCCATCAAGAGGGACCTTGCGCCCAATTATATCAGAAAGTCTTGAATGGGATACTACACGTAATTTAATGATTGAAGGCGATAACCTTGAGGTATTGAAGCTTTTGCAGAAAAGCTATTCAGGGCTAGTTAAGCTAATTTTTATAGATCCACCTTATAACACTGGCAAGGATTTTGTTTATCCTGATAATTTCAAAGATAATTTGAAAAACTATCTAGAACTGACAAATCAATTTGAAAATGGTATCCAACTTACCTCGAATGTCGAAACCAGCGGAAGGTTTCATACTGACTGGCTGAATATGATTTATCCCCGTTTAAAACTTGCCAAAAATCTACTTAAAAACGATGGGGTTATATTGGTAAGTCTTGATGATAATGAGTCTGCAAACCTGAGGCAAGTTATGAATGAGTTATTCGGGGAAGAATCATTTGTCGGAGTATTTCCTTGGCGCTCAAGAACAGCAAAAGCTGATGTTCCTTTTGGCGTTTCAAATGATGTCGAATGGATCATCGCTTATGCTAATAAAGATTTTCGTGCAGGCAGAGAGGGCGAACGTAAATACTATAAGACAGATGATTTTGAGGATAGATGGCGCCTTCAAGATTTAACCAAAAATACAACCAAGGAACAAAGACCTAACTCTTATTTTACTATAGTCAACCCCAAAAATGGGGATAAGTATCCTGCCAACGAGACAAGGACATGGTCTGTAACGGCAGATACAATCCCTGAGTATCTATCCTTGGGAAAAATTGTCTTTCCGGGTGATTATGAATTCTTGAAATTATCTAAACCTGCATTCCGAGTCTTCGAGAGCGAAGACAAGGAAAAAGCAATTAGAAAATATGGAACTGATGTTCTTAAAATGTCAGTTTCCACCTATTTACCAGAGAAAGAAGTGGGTAGGACGGAACATGGTTCAAAAGACATAAGAGATCTTTTTGGATTGCAAGTGTTTCCCTACCCTAAGCCTGTATCTTTGCTTGAATTCTTCATTAAGAATATGACAAATGAAGATGATATTATTCTTGATTTTTTTGCTGGATCCGGTACTACAGGTCACGCTGTATTTAAAGTATGTGCTGAGGAATTGAAATCTCGTAGATTTATACTTGTACAATTACCTGAGAATCTGTCGGATACTAATAAAGAGCAAAAAACAGCATATGATTACTGTCGCTCTCTTGGCGTAGCTACAAATATTTCCGAGTTAACTAAAGAGCGCCTGCGTCGTGCAGGTAAAAAAGTTCGTGAAGACAATCCAGAATGGAAAGGAGATGTTGGTTTTCGTGTTTTCAAACTCGATACATCTAATATCCTTCCGTGGGAAGCCACAGCAGAAACCCTTTCAGAACAGATTGATGCCTATGTAAGCCCAATCCTTGAAGGCCGTAGTGAAGAAGATTTGCTCACAGAGTTAATGCTAAAACGTGGCATTGACTTGAGTGTAAACATTGAAATCCGTCAGTTTGATGGATTAACCGTTTCTTGCGTTGACGGTGGCAAATTGTTTACCTGCTTTGCTAAACAAATCCCTGCATCTTCAGTAGAAGAACTGACCAAGGGGATCATCGACTGGCATAAGAGTTTGAAGGCTGGCAAAGATACTGTCTGCTATTTCCTTGATGACGCATTTGAAAATAATATTGCTAAAACTAATCTTTGCGCCATTCTGGAACAACACGGCCTGACTAACCTGCACAGCCTGTAAGGGAATGAGATGAAACTACATTTTGAATCTGACCTTACCTATCAGCAAAACGCCATAACATCGGTCTGTGATTTGTTTGAAGGGCAAGAGAAATGGGAAAGCGAAATGACTGTGCTGGCCCCAGCTCAGGGTGCACTCTCATTTGAAGGCGCAACAGGTTCAATGCCTGTAAACCCACAGATACCCGAAGATGATGTTCTGCTAAAAAACTTAAACAATGTTCAATTGAAGAATCAGCTTCCTCCCTCACCTGTGCTCGACAGCCATGACTTTACTGTCGAGATGGAAACAGGGACAGGTAAGACGTATGTTTATCTTCGCACCATGCTTGAGTTGAATAAACGATATGGCATGAGCAAATTTATCATCGTAGTTCCTTCCGTTGCCATCAAGGAAGGTGTTTATAAAACACTACAAATTACTGAGGAACATTTCAAAAGCCTTTATGCGGGAGTTCCATACCAATACTATCTGTATGACTCGTCAAAACCTGCGGATGTGCGAAATTTTGCAACCAGCTCTGTTATGCAGATCATGGTAATGACAGTTGGTGCGATTAACAAAAAAGACGTTAATAAGCTCTATCAGTCCAGTGAAAAAACAACCGTTGACGATCTGGATAAGCCAATTGATCTGATACGTGCTACGCGTCCAATTATTATTGTCGATGAACCGCAAAGTGTTGATGGTGGCTTAAATGGTGCAGGTAAAACCGCACTTGATGCTATGCACCCAATGTTTACCTTACGCTATTCAGCGACACATGTGCATAAACATCATATGGTGTATCGCCTCGATGCCATTGATGCTTACAATCAGAAACTGGTGAAACAAATCGAAGTTGCCGGGCTTGAAGTCCAAAATGCAAGCAATAGCCCCTATGTAAAACTGGTCAGTATTAACAGTAAGAAGAATAGCATTAGCGCGACTGTTATTGTTGATATAGCCGATAAAAAAGGGGGCGTAAATCGTTCTGAAATTACCGTGCATGACGGTATGACACTTGATGACGAAACGGGGCGTGATATTTATCAGGGATACAGGATAAGTGAGATCCGCACGGGCAAAGAAGGCTATCTGACACTGGAGACGCCTTCTAATACCTACTATATGCAAGTGGGTGATGTCGTGGGTGATATTGACCCGATGCTCATCCAGCGTCATATGATTAGGCGTACAATTCGTGAACATCTTGATAAAGAACTTCGCCTGAATTCCCAGCAAATCAAGGTTCTCACCCTGTTCTTCATTGATAAGGTTGATTTCTATCGCCAGACTAATGAAGAAGGACTTCGTGAACCGGGTGAATATGCTCGTATCTTTGAAGAAGAATATCTAAAAGCGATCAAAAGCCCCGCATATAAAGATTTGCTCCCTTCTCATCCAGAACATGCTAAAGACGTTCATGATGGTTATTTCTCCATTGATAAAAAAGGTGGATGGGCTGAAACAACCGAAAGCAATAATGCAGGCCGCGAAAATGCGGAACGCGGTTATAACCTCATCATGAAAAATAAAGAGAAGCTTTTGAGTTTCTCGAATCCGGTGAGGTTTATTTTTTCACACTCTGCTTTGAAAGAAGGCTGGGATAACCCCAATGTATTCCAGATCTGTAGCCTTCGAGAGATGGGAAGTGAACGAGAACGTCGTCAAACATTAGGGCGTGGTCTTCGCCTGTGTGTTAACCAAGAGGGTGAACGTGTTCGTGATGACAGCATTAACATTCTGACTGTCGTTGCCAGTGAAAATTATGAAGCCTATGCCGAACGACTACAGAGCGAAATTGAGAACGAAACAGGCATCCGTTTTGGTATCATCGAAAAAGATGCGTTTGCCCATCTGATCTTCTCTGATTCCTCACAAGCTGTGGGTATCGCCGGTTCACATGAGATTTGGGCTGAACTACAGACCGAAGGATATCTGGAAAAATCGGGGAAAATCACAAAAGCCCTGAAAAACGTGTTATTCGAAGACACTTTTGTTGTTAGTGAGAAGTATGCCTCACTACAGGAACAAATTGAAACTATCCTGCGTAAATCAGCAGGGCGACTCAATATAAACAATGCTGATGAGCGTAAAACAATCAAATACCGGAAAGAAGTCTTAAACAGCCCGGAATTCGAAGCGTTATGGCAGCGCATTTGTCAAAAAACGCTGTACCGACTAGCATTTGATGAAGAAGAATTGATTAAATCCTGTACGAAATCACTTTCTGAAATGCAGCCTGTAGCAAAAGCAATGGTCAGTTTCAGCAAAGCAACAATCAAACAAAGTCAATCTGGCCTTGATGTTAAAGCTCTGTCTAATGGGACAACAAGCACTGTAATTGATGTTGCAGAGCAGCCATTGCCAGATATTCTTGGTGTTCTACAGGAAAAAACAGGACTGACAAGACGCAGTTTAAGCACCATCCTGAAAGAGAGTGGAAGACTCGCTGATTTTGCTAAAAATCCACAGCAGTTTATCAGTGAAGCTATAGGCCGAATCAACTACTGCAAACGCCTATCAATTGTTGATGGTATTAAATATTATCCACTAAAAGGAGAGGTGTATGCGCAAAGTCTCTTTATGGATAAAGAGCTAACAGGATATGCCCGTAATCTTTTTGAAACCTCGTCTAAGTCAGTTTACGAATACGTTCCTAAAGATTCTGAAGTCGAAAGCCGTTTCGCTCAGGAACTCGAAGAACAGGATGAAGTTAAGCTTTATGTGAAGCTTCCCGGTTGGTTTAAAATTCCGACTCCACTGGGAACTTACAATCCTGACTGGGCCTTAGTTATTGAAGACAATGGTGAAGAACATATTTACTTTGTTGTAGAAACAAAAAGTAAACACATTGGTCTTGGTAATGAAGAAGATGCGAAAATTACTTGTGGTAATGCTCATTTTATCTCACTCAAAGATCAGATGAGTAATCCTGCGAGATATATGCGCTCTACAAACATAAATGATGTGTTAAACAGTATATAAAATGGAAAAGGGCCGTAAGGCCCTTTCCTTTTCCCTTGAAGGGAACTCTCCATTGGAGAGAATACATATCCCCACACTTGGGGCAAATAAATCAGCCCATTGGGCTGTAAACTACTCCCCATATATGGGGCAATCAGACACTTCATGAAGTGAATGTTCTTAAGGAACCCTTATTAATTACAACATTAAATGCAGATTGTCAAATATATTTTAATATTTATTAAAATATATTTGCTATCACCAATCACAAATAAATTTAATCCTCCATAATTATAGGATCAAACCAAGTTCCTAATATCTTATCTTTTTTATATCTCATGGTATATTACTGAATGTCAATATATGGTATATAACAACCAGAGAGCATTTGTATAGGCTGCTATTAGTTGACACTCCTTTCCCCGTTGCTGTTTCCTATAAAAGAGCCAGAGATAGATAATAGCATTTTTATTTCTATCCTATTCACTCTGGATCGCTCGGCTCACAGCTTATTGGGGCGCTCGGAACATCAACATAGAATAAAACACCTACCATTTAAATAAATCATAAGATTTTACTTGTCAAGCTAACGCATCAAATTATATAGAGGTTTCACACGGCTATAGACACTTCATTTCTGCCTCCCAACCATATCCTCAAGAAATCTTTTTCCTCTTAATTTTAACCTTGCTTTATCTTCAATGCTAATATTCGAGGATTGTAATATCAATCCTAATATTAACTCTTTATCCACTTCTTCTACTTTGCAGCCAACAGCTTTAGCCACTTCTGCACCCAAAATGATCTTTAAGCGTGTCTCTGCGCTCTTGGATAGAGATTTTTCTTTACTCTTAAGGCGATTCAGACGCATTTGAGCTGATGCTATTTTTTGCTTAATGGTTTTTTCTGATCTCGGCTTTCTACCTTTATCATCCGTATTCATAATTACTTTTCCTTTTAGTTGTCAAAAACATGGAATACAATTAAAAAAGGAAAAGGTCAAACCATAGGCAGAAGGTTGAATGCTTTTTATTCCAGATTAAATAACGCAGCGCGAGATGATTGTTCAAAACAATCACATTGCTGGAACAGGGTTCATCCCTGTTAATGATAGTATTCATCCCGAAAAATGATGTTTTGTTTTTAAAAATATAAATTCAGTAAGCTCAAAATAAAAACATGCAACACATACGAATGCAGTCACTAACATTAATTACCTGATACTCTCCGCGTTACTTATTTTATTAAATCAATGAAAACAATTTTACCTCTTGCTTTTTGACTCTGATTTCTGGTCTTAACCTGTGAATTGTGCAACACATAAAAGTATTTATAATTTTCACTATTTATCTTAAATTCTGTTTTCCCGCCTTACGGCGGGAGACTAATTTAACTACTTTTGCCCTTACGGGCGTTTTCTAAACACCAGCATCCAATATTATTATCCTACCTCAACCGTTTATCCGATTCCTACCTTTTTAATTTCACAGTCTGTAAAACTAGAGTTATTATTTAACTATAGAAAAACTTAAAACATTGTCGTTATTTTTAGCTCCTTTAGGAGATATAAAAATAAAGCAATGCCCACCTATACACTCACTTCGTGAGCGTGTGGGGTCTACCGACGGTTGCCTGCCGCAGGCTAACACCGTTTCCTCCGGAAACAAGGTCAACGTCAACATCAGAGTTTTTCTTACGAAAAACTAAAACCAGCATAGTCGCATTGGAGATTCATATTTTGGTTTGATATTTAAATTTATATTGAGGTTATATTTATTTTATGGCTATTTTTCATCTTGATTTTAAAATTGTGAAACGAAGTGAGGGCAGATCTTCCGTTGCGAAAGCTGCTTACCATGCTCGTTGCAAAATTACAGATGAAAGAACGGGGGATACCTATGATTATAGCCGCCGTACCGATTTATACGGGCATTTCATATTAGCACCAGTTAATGCGCTAGAACATATCGTAAAAGATTCTACAGCATTGTGGAATGAAGTTGAAAGAGTTGAGCGCCAGAGCAACGGACAAACAGCTCGTTATTTCGATGTCGCCATTCCTGCCGAGTTAAATAATGACGACAAGAAAAAACTTGTTCTTGAGTATTGCCAGAAAAACTTCGTTGATAAAGGTATGATTGCCGATATCGCTTTGCATGATCTTGATAGCGATAATCCTCATGCTCACGTTATGTTGACATTAAAAACCATAGGCCCAGAAGGTTTTGGTAAAAAAGAAAGAAGCTGGAATTGCAGAAAAATGTCCGTCCTTTGGCGTGAGTCATGGGCATCGATGGCGAACAGCTTCCTTGCTGCTGCTGGTTCGTCAGAACGTATTGATCATCGTTCCCTTCAGGTCCAGCATGAAGAGGCATTAGAAAAAGCGGCGGTTGCTCTGGATAATGAAGAAAAAGCACTATGGCTTGCCAAAGCCGCTGAAACAAACCGTCCTCCAATGAAGCGTATCCACAGTGCCAAATGGCGTAGTAAAGCAGCTCAAGAGCAAAGAGCCGCAGAACAGGCTGTTCGTGATACTGCCAAGCAAGAAGCGGTTGAGGTTTATAAAACATTTAAAGAGCTTCCCCTTGATATCATCGTTGATGTTAGAAGCTTTACGATTACACATCTTGCTGAACCAGAAGAAATTGTATTACCAGAAACGCGCTCCGGCTCTTCTACCAATGAAAAGCATAGACCTGTGCTGGTAGCGCCTGCTCCTCATACCCGCATCAGAGGTGTTAAATCCTATCGTGATAAATCCAAAGTCAGTAAGGTTGTTGCTGGTAAAAAACCATCGGTCAGTATTTCTGATTCTGGAACAAATACTATTCTGCAAACATCCATCTCTCAAACCCCAAACAGGGCATCCAGAAGCGCCCCTGAACGTGTTAAGAGAAAACAAATCAGTCCACTTAAGGATAATATTTTTAAGCGTTTCACTACCCTATTAGTTTATTTTATCAGGGATAAATTCATATGGGCTAAAACAGAAAAATCCAAAGTTGATATCATCAGTGAAGAGCATGATAAACGTATTGCTGAAAACTACGTATTTGATGAGGTATTAGGTTGTCATATTTCACGTAATGAATATGAACAACGTGATAAATTCAATAATGATGAAAAACAACATCAAACTGAGATCTATGCCCCTAAACCAGCGGCAAGTGAAATTAATCGTTTTCCAAGTCGTGTAAAACAATCTGAACAGCCCAGTAACAAAACGGAGTACATACCTACACTCTCATCTGGTAAGCGCAGCGGGCAAAAATTAAGACCGCCGGGTTTCCCGCCAAAATGATAAAGTTTTTACCGCACAGGTCTCGTGCATTAAACTTGAAAAAAAGATGCCCCCCTGACATAATCCTTGTCTTATATGAAATCAGAGGGTTTAAAAATGACAGACCGTTTCTTGATTACGCCACATAGCACCACACTTACTTACAGAGTCGGTGAAGGTGAGGAAATCACTCAGGAAATAAATCTTTATATTGTATTCGATATTTTTTCTCAGCAAGTTGTTGGGGTTTATGGTTCTTTAGAAGAAGCCCAGCTAAAAAAAAACGAGCTTGAAGAAAAATTAAAGTCTACTTCAAGACCTCGCATAAGATAATTGGCATCTCGTTATATCTGTTTTTATGCTCCTGAATCTCAGGGGCATCAAAGATAATTACCGCGTCATTCCCTTCAGGTGATACATACCAACAACCGTTTTCTTTTTTATTGTAAAAATGCTTTTTATCTTTTCTTGATATAAACCCTTTCCTTATATTAACACTATCAGGCCATGCATTTGTCGGCTCAAGAATAAATGTAGCTTCGTCTATATGTTTATGTCTGAAAAGTTGAAATTCTTTTATCTCGACAGGAAAAGGCATTTTTATATATGACTGATAAATATTACCATCTTCACATAATAGAAAACACTCAATACCGGACCAAGGAATCTTATGAACCCACTCATCAAGGACAGTATTCCCACTCGCATGTTCTGGCCAGTCATTATTCAATTTTATCAAAAACTTCATTCTCTCTCCTTTTTATTATTAATTAGCAAAATAAAATCTAATGTCAAATGAAAAGCTGAGAATTTAACCATGCCTTTTCAAAAAAGACATGGTTTAAATTTTATATTACATTTTTCGCCTGAACACTACATTATCACAGAATATAACCTTACCAGCTATAAACCCAACAGCCGCAATGATTGGTAGGCTTATCGTCGCTCCCGCCATTCCTGTAGACATTCCGATTAGTACAGACAGGCCGAAGGACAATACTATAATCACGAAAGTATACCAGCCGGGGTAGGCCCCATACAAAGCAGTCGCCATACATCCTGTGCAGACATGAACCCCTCTCTGACTTTCCTTTAAGCAGAACGGGCATTTAATTGTGTTATTTTCCATCACTCAATCCTTTTTAAAAACCGCACCTTGATAAACAACGCCGTCCTTGACTTTTTCGATTTTAAAAGTCCAAGAGCCGAGATCTTTGTTTTGCGTTTTGGCAATATATATTGGCTTTTGACTCTCATCCCAGCTTTTTACCGTAAAAACGCCATCCCGGAACTTGATCACATCTTTCTGAATATCAAGTCGTACCCCATATTGAGGGTTTTCATATCTGCCATAAATACCATCATCCCCGCAGCCGGATAACAGTGCAGCAAGACCCGCAACGACTAAAAATTTGCCTAAAATTTTACGCATTGTTTTTACCCCTTTTAATGATTGATGGTGCCATTGCTCAACACAATCAGACGAACTGGCATATCGGCGTTGTTGACGGTAGCGAATCCACGGACTTCGAAATTGTTTACAGTTCCGGTGACGCTGACTTTCTGGCCTTTCTTATAGGTAAGAACTGCATCATCGATACCAGAGTAGTAATCCAGCCAGACCATCCCGCCGCAGTAGTTTGTATCAGCTGTTTTAAAGAGCAGATAATAGTTAGGGTTAGATTTGGGCATTCCCGTCATCATATCGCTGGCACTTCTGCCCTTCGTAACTTCCAGAACAGTGGCATTGGTGATAGCGATCCTTTTGCCTGTCCATTTCTTTTCTGCTGCCATTGCATTTTCTTCATAGTCTTTACAGACAGCACCAAGGCCAGATACAGACGATACCGGACCAAGGTTTTGAGTGGTGGCAGTTCCCCCCAGCACTTTACCTACTGAAGACAACGAAGAACTGATTGCTCCATTAACTGTATTCACGCCATCGTTGAGCTGCTGGCAGCCAGAAAGAAACATCAGAGAGACCGCCAGTGGTAAGAAGTTATGTCCTTTCATTTATTCCTCAAGGGTTTAGTCAGATTCGTATACCCCAATCCCGGCGCTCTCACCGAGAGATCAGGAGTTATCATCTAATCAATTGATAGAATTGAATTATTTTAAGTGATCGTCATATCGTTTAAATCGATCGATGAAAAGCAATTGATAGTTTTAGTCTATCATAAGTGATTAATCGATCGATTAAAGCAATTAAATAACCGATCGATAAACGGTTTTCAATCGATTAAACCTATCAATATTTATTTATCGATCTTTAATATCAATTAAAAGCGGTATTGATAGCTACAAATCGCCACAGTTGATGTGCTTTAGCTAAATGTTCGAGGGATAAGAAATAAAGCGCACACATGATTTTTTCTGCTGCTTTTATAGGAGGAGCGAAACCTGTCTACAGAGGTCTGAAGCAAGGAACAGTGTCACAGACTTGACCTAAGCTGAAATGACATAGCTTATGCCCCATGATGTTCGGTGATGAACGCACTAGTTTTATCACTTACCAATTTCTAGCTTTACTTAAAAAGTAATATTTTTCATGAGGTTAAAATTGTAACAGCAGCACTGCGATGTTCAGGTTAGAGCATTAATGATTTTACGGTTTCTTCACTGATCTGACTGAGTTCAGAAATCAACCTCCTGTAGCTGCTTACCATTCGCTCCCTGTCCAAATCGCCTTTTGCCTCTGACAAGAAGAAATAACCGTAATCTTTAATATTGATGTTTTCGCCGTTTTCTAGTGTAAGTTTTATTCCATTTTTATTTTCCTCAATATCTTTTACGATACACGTCATAAAGGGGATGTTTTCATTTGATTTGAAGATACTTATTGTTTTTATGTTTTTCACTACATGCTTTCCTTATTTTGTTTGTTATGTAATTAAATATCATTTTCCCATGAGTTAAATCAAATTTAACTCACAATACGCAGCATGGATTACTTCTTTGTCATTATTTTTTTGAACATATATTTATCTTATGAGCTAACGCTCATGTGCTTCCGCACGGCTACGCCCTGACGCTAATTTAAAATAGAATTTAATAGTAAACGTGTTTTCCATTACTTTAATATTGACACGCACAAATCCTGTTTATGTGCATACGCTCCTACTTTGGTATATGGTACTTTCTCTAAAATACATAGGAAACTATATTTTCAGAAGCAGCACTTCGTGATTGTTCAAAACAATCACATTGCTGGAACAGGGTTAATCCCTGTTAGGGATGGATTTATCCATAAATAATTGCGGCGATAGCCGCTATGAAGTAAAGGAAAAAAAATCATCTGTACAACGACATACGCAGCGCTTAGTGATTGTTTGAAACAATCACTTTGCTGAAAACATAAAACACAGAAAAATCATAACAACTTATAAAACAGGTTCATTGTAAAATAGAGATCAATGCAATAAAAGTAAAACTGCACCCCTAAAATATCTCTGCATAGTTGTTCTCAGCTTCGCTAGTTGAATAATGAAGAAGAAAAATGCTCTCAGGCCAGCTATAGCTTAAAACCAAGTACCGACATCCGGGAGTTAAAGTCCCGAATCCCGGTACTTAAGTTGATAACTATTCTCGAATAAAAACGATAAAGTATTATTTATATATATGCTGTCGCACTACAAGTTTCATAAGTAAAAACATTAAGTGTTAGTTATTTTAAAAAATATAAACTTTAAGTATTGACTTGCACGCAAAACATAGTATTTACTTAAATGTATAACTAAAAAAATAAAGGGGTAAATACCATGATAGAAAATAACATACAGTCTGAAGTTAAAAAATCAAGAAGAGGTCTCCCACGTCATACTAAAAACCCATTTCTTAATGATACAAGTCTACATACAAAAACTGGCGTCAGACGTATTACCACAGGAAAAGATCGATTAGCATTAGTTAATGAAAATACTGGAGAGCAAGTTGGTAATGGCGGTTTCTATCAGGCTATGGAGGTTGATAAGACACAGTTCGTGAAACTTTATGTTGATGGAGTATCTGCTATTGAAGGACTGTCTTCATCGGGTAAAAAAGTTTTCAAGATCCTTTATCTTGCTATCAGAGATAATAAGGATACTGATACTATTTTGATGTCATACGATATTGTTGATCAAGATGTCGTAAAAATATCAAGAACAACATATTTCAAAGGTATGAAAGAACTTGCTGACAAGAAGTTTATCGCAGAGACAATGATACAGAATTATTATTTTATCAATCCAGACTATATGTTTAATGGTGATAGACTGACCTTTATGAAGGCTTACTATTTGAAAGATAAGAATGAGAAGAGATAAAAAATTAAGAGCATAAATAAAAATCATCTTTGATAACATACTCATTTTTTTTGGTTGGCATTTAATTACCTTCTGATGTTGGGATTTTCGAACATCATTATTATATATAAAATTAAAACAATAACACCATTGATTCATTGTGGTATCGGCTCCTTTCGGAGCCTAACAATCAACTACCAATAAAGACCGAAAACTAGTATTTCGATGTGAATGCCTCTCATGTCAGATATGACCTCATTCATATTTACATAGGTCAATCGTTCATCATTACCGGCCTCTTCCATTTGTTCATCGAAGCGATTTGCCAGATAATCCGTGATATGTAATATATAGGACTCTCTTTTATCATTATCCACCATCATAGATGCGAAGAGGTCATAATCTTCTAGTCCTTTATATATTTCAAGTATAGTCCCATAGAGATTTCTCGCCAGTAAATAAAAAGCATTTGTCGATGCTTCTTCAATGTAACTCCTTTCTTGATTGTTCATTCTTGATCCTCATATTTTGTTTGTGTAAATAGCTGCATTTTTCATGCATTATTTGGGGATTGCTTGTATTATTCACTAATAACGGTGGTTTTTTACATATATCCTCCTGTGCTTACAATATTATTTAGATTTCCTCTAAGAGATTTCATTATGTGATAAATAAATCTTTTCCTCTATCCACTTATCAATATCACTCTCTAAAAATGCGACTGCTCTTGCACCAAGTTTTACTTGTGTCGGGAATTCATTACGACTAATCAGACGATAAATCCACGCCTTACAAAGTCCTGTGCGATTTAATACTTCTGGTAAACGGATGAGTCTTTTACTGGTTGATACTACAGGCGTATTCATATTCATCTCCTTCATGTTGTTCTCGATGGAAATAATTATCGTATTTTTTCTAGGAGCTAACTAGGGAGGGTCAGGAGAGAGATTCTAAAGCTGCAATGAGCTTTGATGAGTTTCGGGGAAATTCAGTCTAAGTGAAGATCCCCCTTTTTGCTTTTTGCTTTTTACTTTTCTTCTTCGTCTTTGGGTAAGTAGTGGTTGATGAAATCCCAAACGTTCCAGTTGCTGTCAGAATCGTATTTGACTATAAAATCACCTAACGATTTTATGTAGCTTTGGTTGGTTAGGAAACCAACAGCTAAAGGATAATCTGTATCTTTGACCATACCTTCACTGCGGTTATTTTCACTAATCAGATGAGGGTAAAGCAGTCTCGACAGCAGCGCTATACCAATCTTATTGCCAGTCTTTTTCTCCCAGAACATGAGATCAAACATCGGGATGAGGTTATAGTTCATGACTCTTTTTATCGAACCGACGCCAAAACGATATCCCCTTTCCTCATGAGGCTTCACTTTAAGCTCCTTCTTCCATCGCGGTATCATCGTTTTCAGATGCTCAATGATGTCTTCTGTAGAAGCCTCTGAGAGATGAATTTCAACAAACATGACATCTTTACTGATGCCCGCTTGACTAAGGTATTGCGAAAGCTGCCTTGACCTCTTAACCTCTTCTTCCGGGCCAATAAGTCTATTCACCATATCAACAGCCCCAATGACATCTTTCGCACCAGCAATAGTCAGTGGATTTGCTATGTAGCTTGATGAAAGGATTTCTTCTGGCTTGTCAATTTTAGCGTCCTCTTTAAAGAGGACTTGCCCGGACTGTACCTTCTGCTCATGATCATCAACAAGAGCTTTAAGTTGAGGTTTAAGCGAATCGTATTGGGTGAGCAGATTGTAAGCAAGAACACGTCTTTCTACTTCTATGTATATCTGTTCAACCGTCAGCTCGTTCAGCACATTATACTTGTCAACGTCGAACCATTTAGTCACTGCCTTTACTATTTCTGTTCTTGTCATTTTTTCCTCAACTCATTCACAGCAATCTGCGGAAGCACCAATACTGACTTAAGACTTACCTCAATTCGACTGATGATTGCTTCTCGTGGGCCGCTGCGCCAACCCGCACTCGCATAGAAATCATTAAGAACGCTTTTAATCTCAAAAGCCCGTATGAGGTAGTAGCTGTCAGCATCGTGCAGAGAGTTTCCGTACGCAACCACATCGATACCGTTACGGGTATGAAGTGGAACACTGACTTCATGCATGATTTGATGAAAGTCAGAACCAGAATCTTTTTTCAGGGTGTATTGTAGTATTTCGACGATCCTATCCTTCATACCTTCTCCATCAATGACCATGAGAAACTGTTTAAATAACGCTAATGCATTCGGTTGGTTAAAGGAAGAAGAGCTGTGAGTTTTAGTCTAGTTATGATGCGGGGTAGCAGAAGCGACGCTTTTTGTAAGAGGGGACATAATTGACACGCCATTTCTATCTAATATTATTTTAGCCTCCTTAAAAGGAATGTTAGAGTTGTTCTTGCCAATAACTCGCTAAGAGATTTAAGCTGTAGGTATACTAATGATTTATCACGCTGTTCAATAATCACTGAATGGCACTGTTGGTATATTTGTTGGTACTGAAAATAGTCTGTTATGTTTTATTATTCTTTAACATAGGGTTAAATGCGATGTTCGAGTCCGGCCTTCACCATAAAGCGTTGCGAAAAAAGAAGCTGCCCACTGAGGCGGCTTTTTTTGTGTCTGAAACCCGGGCTTAACAAAATGTTGAATTTCCAGACACCAACCAAATACCCCAACTGTCTTTTGCAAGCGCCTTAAAACGGCGCGTGAAGCGAAGGGCCTTTCTCAGAAGAAGCTTGGCATCCTGGCCGGGATAGATGAGTTCGTCGCGAGTGCACGTATCAACCGCTACGAAAAGGGCGTTCATCAGGCAAGTATCGAAATCGCACGCAAGCTGGCGGACGCTTTAGCGGTTCCACTGGCTTACTTTTACACTGAAGATAATGAGCTTGCCGAATTGCTGCTTCGCTGGAAGCTGCTTGATCAAGACGTTAAAGATGCCATCCTGAGTCATATTAAATAAGTTTTTCAGCTGAGTTAAAGCAACCCTTAATTAATTATCCGAAAATGAAAACTTCAGATTTTATCTAATGAATGAATTTTTCATTTGATTAATAAGGGATTACGACTTTTTGCGATGGTTCTTTATTGAATGAATTAATATCCCTCCCGTTACTTCTCTCTCTTGTCTGATAAATAATAAAAGCAAAATCATATTTGCGTTTCAGGGACAAGACGATGCAAAACGATGTTGAAGGATCATTACGGCTGATGACGCCTGGTGAAATTGCGATGGCGAAGCGTGTGTTTGGGCATAGCATTGTGTATAGCCGGGTATGGATTCATTGCGATAGTTATTTACCTTTTGGGTTGCAAAGTACCAAGTTTGCGATGACGCCGAACGGTGAGCTGTGGTTCAGAAAAGAGAAAAATGCAGCCGATTACTCAGACATATCGGTTACTCCAGGCTCTAAACACTTATTTATTCACGAGATGGGACATGTCTGGCAGCACCAGACCGGCAGATGGGTTAGATTGCGCGGGTCGTTTAGCTGGGCTGCTGATTATACGTACAGGCTTGATAAAGAGAAAATTACGGACTATACCCTCGAACAGCAGGCAGCAATAATCGCAGACTACTGGTTTTTATTAACCTACGGAATGAAAGTTTGGCGGGATAATCAAGGGCCAAATCGATTAGGGAATTACAGGGGAGTAGACCTTTTAAAAGATGTGCCAATGCTTTATAGGAAAATTATTTATGGACGCGGATAAGATGACTAAATATACGTTAGTTGCAATGGCATTTCTGTTAAGTGGCTGCCCAGGCCCAATGGATCCTGTCCCTGTTGAGGAGCCTGCACAGGTCAGACTGCTCGGCAATCGGGTATGTATTACTACGCCAGCCGGTACGGGTGAAAAAATATTTTCTGTACATATAAGCAACGGGGCCGGGCAGGAGATATATAAAACTTTTAGTCGTTATGCGCAGCAGCCCGTCGTTGCTCACGGGGAGTGCCTTCCCACCTTTGGTTTTGAGTTTAAGCCTGGCAACAGGTATGCGGCTTTTTATCAAACAGAAAAGAACGCTACTGAGCCGGGGAAGACGTATGCTGTGAGCTTCTCACTGGAGCAGAATGAGAATGGTAGCTTCAGGTTGGCCTCATATAGGCGCAATGGCTGACTAACTATTGAGAGTCACTTACTGCGGTGTTTTTCTTTTCGCACCACGACTATTTTCATGCCAGCCAGATTAACAACATGCTCATGTGGTTAACGCCTTGGACAGCGCGCCGGGTGATGGTTCGCAACATCGCGCCTTTAATTGGCCGGACGATTCCTTTGCCCGGTGTTATTATTTTGTCGGCAGAGGTATCACAAATTATTTTCTGTACGATACGCGATGACAACGCTATCGCCAGAGGAGATGACAAAATATGGTAGACAACCTCGAAAAGCAGATCTACGACCTTATTCGGCCTTACGCCGGTACGTATCTCTTCACGGGTAAGGAAGTTCCGCTAACGCCGGAAACGGATTTAGATACCGATCTGCAAATAGACGAGGCGGAAATAGAAGATTTAATGGATGCCTTTTTTACCACATTTAACGTTGATCGCGCCGGGTTTACGATAACAACCTATTTTCCCGAGTCGCCTTTCTCATGGAATATTTTTAATAAACCGGAGCCTATTCCGGTGCCCGATTTCACCATAGGGATGTTAATCGCCTCTGCCAGAGCTGGTCGCTGGTTGTATGACTAAACGCTGAAATAAGGACAATTAATAACAGCCCTTTACTCAGCCGCCCATAAAAATCCCCGCCGCAGCGGGGATTTCCCAGTTAATACGCTTCAAAACACGAGTCGCCGCGCTTACTCCCACTCCTGCAAAAAGCGCTGGCCGTACTGGTCGGCGACCAGCAGCGCGGCATAGACCTGATCGGGCGAGACCTCACCCGGCATATTGTGAATGGTTTCGCCCTTCGCGCACGCCGCCTGCGCCACCAGACGCATTTTGGTTTGCACATCCTCTTTAATATCGAGCTGCGCGAGCGTAATCGGCAGCCCGACGCTGTGGCACAGCGCGGCAACAGTTTCAATCTCCTCTAACGGCGCATTTTCCAGCACCAGCTGGGTGAGCGTGCCGAAGGCGACTTTCTCGCCGTGGTAGTAATGATGCGCGTCCGGAATGGCGGTAAGCCCATTGTGAATGGCATGCGCCGCCGCGAGGCCGCCGCTCTCAAAGCCGACGCCGCTGAGATACGTGTTGGCCTCGATGATGCGTTCGAGCGCCGGGGTGACGACGTGCTGCTCAGCCGCCAGCATCGCTTTTTCTCCCTGTTCAAGCAGCGTGTTGTAGCACAGCTCCGCAAGCGCCAGCGCGGCCTGGGTGCATTTGCCGCCCGCCATGGTGGTCGCGCCGCTACGCGAGCAGGCGCGCGCTTCAAACCAGGTGGCCAGCGCATCGCCAATCCCAGCCGCCAGCAGGCGCGCCGGGGCGCCCGCCACGACCTGCGTGTCGACGATAACGATATTGGGGTTGTGCGGCAGCATCAGGTAGCGGTCGAACTCGCCGTTGTCGGTGTAGATAACGGAAAGGGCGCTGCAGGGCGCGTCGGTAGAGGCGATGGTCGGCGCGATAGCGACCGGCACCACCATAAAGTGCGCCAGCGCTTTTGCCGTATCGAGCGTTTTACCACCACCGATGCCGAGCACGGCGGCACAGCGGGCGCTGTCGGCGAGCTTGCGCAGGCGATCGATTTCATTCTGCGAGCATTCGCTACCAAAGGGTGCGATTTCGACGTTAAGTCCGGCCTGTTTAAAGCTCTGGCGCAGCGTCTCTTCTGCAAACCCGAGCACGAATTTATCGCCGACGACCAGCCAGCGTTCGGCCAGCGGTTTTAAATAGTCGCCGATGCGGGTGAGCACGCCTGCGCCCTGAATGTATTTACCGGGTGACTGAATAATACGATCCATACCATTTCTCCTTCAGAGTGAGTTAACGGATGTGTTTCCTTGTCCTGCTCAGACTTCTCAGTCTTTGACTCTACCGCCGGGTGGGTGCGCATTTGTTGCGCTACATCTAAAGGCGGCGCAATAGCGTCGCATCTGCGGGCAGGTGATTTAATGAGTTAAATGAAGCCGTGATCATCGAAGCAAAAACGCCTTCAGTTCTGGCGTTCGATCATTTCATTAAATATCTTGGTTTATGTAGTAATGGTTCGTTGTATTCAATAGATTAACAATGAGGTTAGTTATATTCTTTTGAATTACAGTGCCTGTTAAATATATATTTTTGGTAATGTGTTTAAGTGTGGTGATGTTTATATAAGTTTCAGATAATCATTCTCTAAAAAAAGGCCTGAACTTTAAGGCCTTTTATCATTATTAAGCTGTTAATTACGCCGCTTATCTTTTTCTTTGGCTACGCCTTTGAAAGGGGTGCCGTCCGTCTTCTGGTCTATAAATTTCCCTGTTTCCGTGTCTCGTTTTGTAAAGTTACCATTCTGTGGGTTCTGGACTTGCGTACGGTCCTTAACTGATCCTTCACGATGTCCTTCTCCAGTATTTTTAGCCATTATAAATTTCCTTTTATGAGGGGGAGTCCTCATGAAAATAATCCATCTGGTTATTGTCTCATGCAATAGCAAATGGCAGAATATGTGAGGCCAGTAAGTATTTTACGAGCATCTAATAAATGTGAAATTAAAGATGCTCTCATTAATTAAATAATTAATCACTTAAATATTCAGGTAAATAATATGTCGGTACCGACCTATGATAAATTTATTGAGCCTGTTTTACGTTACCTGGCAGGTCATCCTGATGGCGTACCTGCCCGTGATGCCCATGAAGCGGCAGCTAATGCCTTGCATCTTACTGAAAACCAACGTTCGGAAGTGATTACAAGCGGTCAGCTTGTTTATAAAAACAGAGCGGGATGGGCCCATGATCGTCTTAAGCGGGCCGGATTATCGCAAAGTTTATCCAGAGGCAAATGGTGCCTGACGCCAGAGGGATTTAACTGGGTAAATACACACCCTCAACCACTCACAGAAGCAGAGGTCAATCACCTGGCTTTTGATTTTATGGACGTCAAACTGAAGCAGCCTGATGCCGTTGATCTTGACCCAAAGCCTGCGCCGCTTGCGCAGGAAGATCTTGCCAAAAGCAGCCCTGACGATCGTCTGGAACAAGCCTTGAAAGAGTTGCGTGATGCCGTTGCAGATGAGCTTTTAGAAAATCTTTTACAGGTTACGCCTGCGCGTTTTGAAGTGATCGTTCTGGATGTTCTTCATCGCCTGGGTTATGGCGGCCACCGCGATGATTTACAGCGCGTGGGTGGCCCAGGGGATGGAGGGATCGACGGTATTATCTCTCTCGATAAACTGGGGCTGGAAAAAGTCTATGTTCAGGCCAAGCGCTGGCAAAATACCGTCGGTCGCCCTGAACTACAGGCTTTTTATGGCGCGCTTGCAGGGCAAAAAGCAAAGCGGGGCGTATTTATTACCACTTCCGGGTTTACAGCCCAGGCCCGCGATTTTGCCCAGTCAGTAGAAGGTGTCGTGCTCGTCGATGGAGAACGCCTGGTGCATCTGATGATCGAACATGAAGTTGGTGTATCATCGCAACGGCTCCGCGTACCCAAACTGGATCTGGATTATTTCGAATAAACCTATCGCCAAAAGCTTGATGTATTCAGAAGCGCCGGTATCTGCGACAGCAAATACAGCACCAGCCCGATGGTGCCGCCGACCAGCGTGCCGTTGATGCGGATAAACTGTAAATCTTTGCCGATGTTGAGCTCTATCTGCTGCGACATCTCGCGCGCGTCCCAGCTCTTCACTGTGTCGCTGATATGGCGCGTGAGGAATGTCGCGAATTCCGGCGCGACGCTGGTGGCGGCCTGCTCGAGATGCTCATTGAACGAGGCGCGCAGGGCGTCGTCGTTCATCAGCGATTCGCCGAACCACTGTCCGGCATCGGCGATACGCTGGCGCGTGCGGGAATCTTCGGCCTGCATGTCGTTTTTCAGCCAGCCGCACAGGTCGCCCCACAGCTCTGCGAGGTAGCGGTTAAACGCCTCGTCCTCTTTCAGGTACGCTTTGATGCCATCGGCGCGGGCGGCCATCTCCGGGTCGCTTTTCAGTTTTTCAATAAACTCGACGGTGATGCGGTCAAAGGCGAGGCGTAGCTGGTGCGCCTGATCGTGGCTGATGTCGTCGAGCATCGAATTGACGGCGCTGGAAACCAGTTCGGCGCTGTGTTCGCCAAGCCACTCGGTCGGCAGGATTTTCGCTTTGCGCGGGTGTTCGGTCTGTAACCAATGGACAATCTGGCGGGCGATAAAGTCGCGCGTGCTCTGCTTTTGCACCAGGCGGATCAGCCTGCCGATGAGCGCGTCCAGCAGCACCTGATGCCGGTTGTTTTTGGTCATGCTCTCCAGCATCAGCGCGCTGGTCTGGGTGAGGTCGACTTTATCAATCGCTTTATGCACCGCGCGCTTTAACAGGCCCTGAATGCGGGTATCGTCGGTCAGCTCCAGAAAACCGCTCATCACCTGTACGAGGTTCTGGCCCACGCGCTGCGCGTTCGCGGGCTGGCTGAGCCACTGGCCCAGCAGCTGCGCCGGTTCATGGCGACGGATAAGCGCCACCAGCGAGTCGGTATCGAGGAATTTCTCCTGGACAAACTGCCCGAGGTTTTCGCCGATGCGGTCTTTCTTGCGCGGAATAATCGCGGTGTGGCGCGAGATAAACGGGATAGGCACCCGACGGAACAGCGCCACTACGGCGAACCAGTCCGCCAGCGCGCCGACCATCGCCGCCTCTGCGATGGCCTTAACGCCGCTGACCCAGAAGCCGGGCGGCAGAAACAGCGTGGTGACAAAGGTGGCCGCTGCCGTCAGCAGCAGCGCGAGCGCAATACGCTTGGCGCGCTTCAGTTCAGCTAATTTTTCCATGTGTTAAGCATATAACCCGTCAGGATGTTGCGACAGGAGATTTCTCCAAAGCTTAGCTCTCTTCCATCGCATGATGCAGCGCTTCGCCGACCTGACTGAGCGCCTGCTGGTGGCTGTCGTTCGCCGGTAGCGCGCAGTTGATGCGCAGGCAGTTGCGGTATTTGCCCGAGGCGGAAAAGAGCGAGCCGGGGGCCACGCGGATCTTCAGGCGCGTGAGCTGGCGCGCGACGCAGACCATATCGACGCTCTCCGGCAGCTCTATCCAGAGCATAAAGCCGCCTTTAGGCCGCGTGACGCAAATTCCGCACGGGAAGTATTCGCGCACCCAGCAGGTGTAGATCTCCATCTGCCGCTGATAGTGCAGCCGCATACGGCGCAGATGCCGGTGATAGTGACCTTCGCGGATAAACGCCGCCACCGCAAGTTGTGTCGCGGGCACGTTGGTGCCGCTGGCGGCATATTTCATTTGCAGCACGCGTTCGCGATAGCGCCCTGGCGCTATCCAGCCGACCCGCAGGCCGGGGGCGAGCATTTTCGTAAATGAGCTGCACAGTATGACGCGCCCGTCGATATCCCAGGATTTTATGGTGCGGGGCCGTGGATAATCGATGGCGAGCTCGCCGTAGATATCATCTTCGAAAATTACAATGTCGTGGCGCTGAGCGAGCGCCAGCACCGCGCGTTTGCGTGGCTCGGGCATGATAAAACCGAGCGGGTTATTGCAGTTCGGCACCAGGATCACGCCTTTAATCGGCCACTGTTCCAGCGCCAGTTCCAGCGCTTCGACGCTGATGCCGGTCTGCGAATCGGTCGGGATTTCAATCGCTTTGATATCAAAGCTTCGCAGCAGCTGCATGGTGCCGTAATAACAGGGCGATTCCACGGCAACGATGTCGCCGGGCTTGCAGACCGCCAGCAGGGCGACGGAGAGCGCATTGTGGCAACCGCTGGTGATGATAAGCTCATCGGCGGTGATATTCGCGCCGCCATCCAGCATCAGGCGCGCTATCTGCTGGCGCAGCTCCAGCCTGCCCGCGAGATCGTCATAGCTGAACACCTCCTGAAGATTATGCTGCACCACGCGGCTCATCTCCCGCCACAGCGGTTTGAGCGTGGGCTGCGAGATATCCGGCGCGCCGCCGCCGAACGTCGTCAGGCTTTTATCACCGCGTCCGTCCAGCAGCATCATTACTTCATCCCACTGGGTGACTTCAACCGGTCGCTGTACCGGGCGTGTCATCGCGGGCACCGGCGGCTGCATTTTGCGCGGCGCGACAAAATACCCCGAACGCGGGCGCGGCACGATGAGCTGCTGGTTTTCCAGCACCTGGTATGCCTGCTGCACCGTGCTGATGCTCACGCCATGCTCCTGGCTCAGGCTGCGTACCGACGGCAGTTTTTCTCCGTGGCGATAAAGGCCCTGCTCGATACGCTCCGCCAGCAGGCTGGCCAGATGCTGATAACGCGTCATGCTGTATGCTCCATTAATACTGTACAGATACTTAAACCAGTACAGATAACGGCAGAATACGCCTTTCAGCCGACTGTGTCGCTATTCTGTATGGTCAACAAAGATATTCTCTGAATCTGTATTGCAACCGGCGATCGCGACCATCATAAGGCTCTGCGTTAAACAGGAGAGCGACGATGGAATTTTATGAGAACCGACCCCGCCGGCCGTTTATCGGCTTTACGCTGTTGTGGCGCGCCTGGAAAGCCTGGCGGCTGCGCGCCCGCACGCGCGCGTTCATTCTGCCTTTTTACGCTTACTGGCGACGACGTCGATAAACTCCTGCACCTGCTGCTGCTTGCGGGCAGACAACTTGCAAACGCGGCGCAGGGATTTCATCACCGGCGGCTCTTCTGGCTCCGGCGGGCGCGCCGTAATAACAATACAGCCAGGCATCACCCTTACGTCGGCGTCGGTGCCGGTAGGGAACCCTGCTTCTTCCAGCCACCGACCGCGCAGGGTGAGCGCCGCCAGATTCACCCCGTCGTGAAAACGACTGGCGTAGCTCACGCGAATGCGGCGCGGCTCTGGCAGCTCGACGGGCGCAGGCGCGGGTTGCGCGGGGGCACTGGTGAAGGGATTGGTAACGGATAACGATAATGTCGACATGGTTCCTCCTTAAACGGATGACAGGTCAGCGTGTAAATTACTGGTATTATATACAGTAATCAGGGGAGGGGATCTTTGTGAAATCCGAAAAGCGGGGCGTAAAGGCAGGAAAACACCGGCCCGTTGCGGGCCGATGCGGAGCGTGATTAATGCGCGTGCGGCACGTCCGTCTGCGCGCTGATGCGCAGGCCGTCTGCGTCAAACACCATACAGTCGCGCGGGCTGAAGCCCACCTCGACAGCCTGCCACGGGCGAAAATGCACGTCGCCGGGCAGCAAAATCTTCACATTGTCATGCCCGTAACACTGACCGAACAGATAGGTGTTGTTGCCGAGCCGTTCCACCACCTCGCAGTTAAAGGTGAGGGTGACGTCTGCCTGCGCGTTAGTCGAGAGATGCTCCGGGCGAATACCGAGCGTAACGGCATCGCCGGGCTTCAGCGGCGCGGTATCGAGCGCCAGACGCAGCGTTTTACCCTGCGAGAGCGTCACGTCCAGCGCGCCTTTTTCCCAGTGCGCGACGGTCGCGGGCAGAAAATTCATCTTCGGCGAGCCGATAAATCCGGCCACGAATTTATTCACCGGGTTGTAGTAGAGCTCCATCGGCGAGCCCATTTGCTCCACTTTGCCGTAGTTCATCACCACGATTTTATCGGCGAGCGTCATCGCCTCGACCTGATCGTGGGTGACATAAACCATCGTGGTTTTCATCTCCTGATGCAGCCTTGCGATATGCAGGCGCATCTCCACGCGCAGTTCGGCGTCAAGGTTTGAAAGCGGCTCGTCGAACATAAACACCTGCGGGTTACGCACAATCGCGCGGCCAATCGCCACGCGCTGACGCTGACCGCCGGAAAGCTGCTTCGGTTTGCGATCCAGCAGGTGCGAGAGTTGCAGCGTTTTCGCCACCATCTCCACCTGATGACGAATCTGATCTTTCGGCACTTTGTTGACCTTCAGCCCGTAGCCCATGTTCTCCGCCACTGTCATATGCGGGTAGAGCGCGTAGGACTGAAACACCATCGCCACGCCGCGGTGCGCGGGCGCCACGTCGTTCATGACTTCATCGCCGATCAGCACTTCGCCGTCGCTCACCTCTTCCAGGCCCGCGATCATGCGCAGCAGCGTGGACTTTCCGCAGCCGGACGGCCCGACGAACACCGCAAATTCGCCATCGGCAATATCGAGATTGATATTGTGCAGGGTTTCGGTTTTCCCGAACCGTTTGGTGACATTCCTCAGTCTTATGCTGGACATCAGGGTTCCTCGAAAGTGTAAGCCGTGGTGGCCGCTGGCGTGACAGACGGGCGCTGAACTTCTTTTTGTATTACGTGTAACAATTCAGCGGAATGATGCGCAACGGCTTTAAATCAGTGCCATGACTATAACTTCCCCGGATTTCGCCCCCTATCTCCGCTTTTCATTTCTGTAATGACGATCACACAACGCACAGTTTTTTGTAGAGTTATCAGGGTTGGCAGCGTAGCGTATAACAAAATGAACTCTCGCTAAGCTGTCCTTCGCAGGCTGCGTGGTGACAGCGATCGGGTTTTAAAACAGAACGACCACATTCAATAAAAACCGCCTGTTTGTTATACCTTCACATGAGGTTGATAATGAAAAAGAACATACTTACCGCCCTGGTGCTTTCCGCCCTGATGACCGGCTCGCTGACCAGCGCCAGCGTCCAGGCGGCGGCCCGACAGCTTAACGTCTGGGAAGACATTAAAAAATCCGCCGGAATTAAGGATGCCGTGGCGGATTTTGAAAAACAGTACGACGTGAAAGTGAATATGCAGGAGATGCCGTTCGCCCAGCAGCTTGAAAAGCTGCGCCTCGACGGCCCGGCGGGGATCGGTCCGGATGTGCTGGTGATCCCAAACGATCAGCTGGGCGGCGCGGTGGTGCAGGGGCTGTTAACGCCGCTCAGCATCGATAAAAAACAGACCGACGCGTTTACGCCATCCTCCATCGCCGCGTTCCGCATGGATAACGCGCAGTACGGCGTGCCGAAAGCCGTCGAAACGCTGGTGCTTATCTACAACAAAGATTTGGTCGAAAAACCGTTCGACAGCCTGCAAGCCTGGTATGACTTCTCTAAAGCGCAGCGCGCGAAGAACCAGTACGGCCTGCTCGCCAAGTTCGACCAGATCTACTACAGCTGGGGCGCTATCGGCCCGATGGGCGGCTATATCTTCGGTAAAAACGACAAAGGCGGGTTCAACGCCACCGATGTGGGCCTGAACAAACCCGGCGCGGTGGAAGCCGTCACCTTCCTGAAAAAATTCTACGCCGACGGAGTCTTTCCGGCGGGCATCATCGGCGATAACGGCCTGAACGCCATTGATTCGCTGTTTACCGAGAAAAAAGCGGCGGCGGTGATTAACGGCCCGTGGGCGTTCCAGCCTTACGAAGCCGCTGGCATTAACTACGGCGTGGCCCCGCTGCCGACGCTGCCGGACGGCAAGCCGATGAGCTCGTTCCTCGGCGTGAAAGGTTATGTCGTCTCCACCTGGAGCAAAGACAAAGCGCTGGCGCAGCAGTTTATCGCGTTTATCAACCAGCCGAAGTACGTGAAAACGCGCTACATCGCGACCCGTGAGATCCCGCCGCTGGTGTCGCTGATGGAAGATCCTGTGATTAAAGACGATCAGAAAGCGAGCGCCGTCGCGGTACAGGCGGCCCGCGCCAGCGCGATGCCGGGCATTCCTGAAATGGGTGAAGTCTGGGCGCCGGCCAACGCCGCGCTGGAGCTGAGCGTCACCGGCAAGCAGGAGCCGAAAACCGCGCTCGATAACGCGGTGAAACAGATAACCATGCAGATAGAAGCGATGCAGGCCAGTAATCAGTAAGCCGTACCTGGCGGCGCCTGCGGGCGTCGCCGGATGAACAGTCAAAAGCGGGAGGGGCGCCTCCCGTTTTCAGAAGGAGCCGTGTGTGATTATCAGTCCCAGCGAAAAGATGCCCGTTGCCAGAGGGGCGGGCCGACACGCCTGGTGCGCGCTGCTCTGCGCTCTGCTGCCGGGCGTGGGCCAGTTTTATAACCGTCAGTGGCTAAAAGGCGTCACCTTCCTGGTGCTGCTGGCAAGCTTTCTCGGGGTGTTTCACGATTTCCTGCGTGTCGGGCTGTGGGGGCTCTACACGCTGGGTGAAGAGGTACCGCGCGATAACTCCATCTTCCTGCTGGCGGAAGGCATTCTGAGCCTGCTTGTCGTGGGCTTTGGGGTGACGGTCTATTACTTCTCGCTGCGCGATGCCTGGGTGAACGGCAAGCGACGCGACGAGGGGCTGACGCTAAGCAGCGTGCGCAAACAGTATCAGCTGCTGCTTTCGGACGGCTTTCCGTATCTGATGATTGCGCCCGGCTTTATCCTGCTGGTGTTTCTGGTGGTATTCCCGATCCTGTTTGGGTTTGCGATAGCCTTCACCAACTACAACCTCTACCACACGCCGCCTGCAAAACTGGTGGACTGGGTGGGCTTGAAGAATTTCGTCAATATTTTCACGCTCTCCATCTGGCGCTCGACATTCTTTGACGTGTTGCAGTGGACAGTGGTCTGGACGCTGCTCGCCACTACGTTCCAGTGCACCGTAGGCGTGCTGCTGGCGATTCTGGTAAACCAGAAAGATCTGCGCTTCAAGCCGCTTATCCGCACCATTTTCATTCTGCCGTGGGCGGTGCCGGGCTTTGTCACCATTCTGGTATTCGCCGGGATGTTTAACGACAGCTTCGGGGTGATTAACAACGCGATCCTGGCGTTTTTTAACATCGCGCCGAAGCCCTGGATGACCGATCCATTCTGGACCAAAACCGCGCTCATTATGATGCAGACCTGGCTCGGCTTCCCGTTTGTGTTCGCGATGACCACCGGCGTGTTGCAGGCGATCCCGGACGATTTGTATGAAGCGGCGAAGATGGACGGCGCCAGCACCTGGACGCGTCTGCGCACCATTACGCTGCCGCTGGTGCTCTACGCGATTGCGCCCATCATCATCACGCAATACACGTTCAACTTTAACAACTTCAACATCATCTATCTGTTCAACAACGGCGGCCCTGCGGTGGCCGGCTCGAACGCAGGCGGCACCGATATTCTGGTCTCCTGGATCTACAAGCTGACGATGTCTTCGTCCCAGTACGCCATCGCCGCGACGATAACCATTCTGCTCTCCATTTTTGTGGTAGGGCTGGCGCTGTGGCAGTTCCGCGCCACGAAGTCGTTCAAAAATGACGAGACGGCATAAGGAGACGTCATGGCCAAAAGACAAAGCATGAAACAGGAAAAGTGGCTGCGGCTCTCACTCTCGTGGCTACTGATCCTGACCGTGAGCGTGATTATTATCTATCCGCTGATCTGGACCATCGGCGCGTCGCTGAATGCGGGCAACAGCCTGCTCAGCAGTTCGATAATCCCGGAAAACCTGTCGTTCCAGCATTATGCGGATCTCTTTAACGGCCAGGTGAATTACCTCACCTGGTACTGGAACTCGATGAAGATCAGCTTTATGACGATGGTGCTGACGCTTATCAGCGTTAGCTTCACCGCCTATGCGTTCTCGCGCTTTCGCTTTAAAGGACGCCAGAACGGGCTGATGCTGTTCCTGCTGTTGCAGATGATCCCGCAGTTCTCGGCGCTGATTGCCATTTTCGTGCTCTCGCAACTGCTCGGGCTGATTAACAGTCATCTGGCGCTGGTGCTGATCTACGTCGCCGGGATGATCCCGATGAATACGTATCTGATGAAGGGCTATCTCGACGCGATCCCAAAAGATCTCGACGAATCCGCGCGCATGGACGGCGCCAGCAATTTCCGCATTTTCATCGAAATCATCATGCCGCTCTCGAAACCCATCGTGGCGGTGGTGGCGCTGTTCTCCTTCACCGGGCCGCTCGGCGATTTCATTCTCTCAAGCACGATTCTGCGCACGCCGGATAAATACACGCTGCCTATCGGGCTCTATAACCTGGTGGCGCAGAAAATGGGCGCGAGCTACACCACCTACGCCGCAGGCGCGGTGCTGATTGCCGTACCCGTCGCCATTCTCTACCTGGCCTTACAGAAATACTTCGTCTCCGGCCTGACCTCCGGCAGTACCAAAGGATAATCTGATGAAACTGTGTAAACCCGCACTGCTTGCCGCCTCGCTGGCCTGCTGTTTTTCCGCTTTCGCCGCCAGTACGACGCAGATAACGCCGAAGCCGCTCTCTCTCCCGGCCGATTTTATTAAGGGCGCGGATATCTCCACGCTGCCGGAGCTGGAGCGCCAGGGCGCGACGTTCTACGATGCGAACCACAAACCGCAGGACGCGCTGACTATTCTGCGTGAGAACGGCGTGAACTACGTGCGTCTGCGCCTGTGGGTCGACCCGAAAGACAGCGCGGGCGCGCCTTACGGCGGCGGCACCAACGATCTCGCTACGACGCTTGCGCTGGCCAAACGTGTTAAAGCGCAGGGCATGCGGCTGCTGCTCGATTTCCACTACAGCGATTTCTGGACCGATCCGGGCAAACAGTTCAAGCCGAAAGCCTGGGAAAACCAGAATTACGACCAGCTCAAAACCACGATCCATGACTACACCCGCGACACGATCGCTGCATTTAAAAAGGCGGGCGTGCTGCCGGATATGGTGCAGATCGGCAATGAAATCAACGGCGGCATCCTGTGGCCGGAAGGCAAAAGCTGGGGGCAGGGCGGCGGCGAGTTTGACCGTCTCGCGGGCCTGCTAAACGCGGCCATCAGCGGCCTGCGTGAAAATCTCACCCAGGGCGAGCAGGTGAAAATCATGCTGCATCTGGCCGAAGGCACCAAAAACGACACCTTCCGCTGGTGGTTCGATGAAATCACCAAACGTCAGGTGCCGTTCGATGTCATCGGGCTGTCGATGTACACCTACTGGAACGGCCCCATCAGCGCGCTCAAAGCCAATATGGACGACATCAGCAAGCGCTACGACAAAGACGTGATCGTGGTGGAAGCTGCCTATGCGTACACGCTGGAGAACTGCGATAACGCCGAAAACAGCTTCCAGCAGAAAGAAGAAAAAGATGGCGGCTACCCGGCAACGGTACAGGGCCAGTACGACTACGTGCATGACCTAATGCAGAGCGTGGCGAATGTCGAGAACCATCGCGGCAAAGGCATTTTCTACTGGGAACCGGCCTGGATTGCCGTGCCCGGCAACACCTGGGCGACGCCGGCGGGCATGAAGTATATCCACGACGAATGGAAAACCGGCAACGCCCGCGAAAACCAGGCGTTTTTCGACTGCCACGGGCAGGTTCTGCCCTCGGTGAACGTCTTTAACTAATCCTTATTATTCCCTTTATACCCCGATGCATTGACCCGGCAGGCCATGACGCCTGCCGGGGGAAACCGGACGGGTATGCGGTATCAGGAAGCTTAACATGAACAAATTTGCGCCTTTAAGTCCGAAGGTCAGCGCCCTTTTGCACGGCGCGGACTACAACCCGGAGCAGTGGGAACACTATCCCGGCACCGTTGAGAGCGATATCGCCATGATGCAGCAGGCGAAATGCAACGTCATGTCGGTCGGCATTTTCAGCTGGGCGAAGCTTGAGCCGGAAGAGGGCGTGTTCCGCTTCGAGTGGCTCGATGAGATTATCGACAAGCTCTATCAGGGCGGCATTCACGTCTTCCTCGCCACGCCGAGCGGCGCGCGTCCTGCATGGATGTCGCAGAAATACCCGCAGGTGCTGCGCGTCGGGCGCGACCGCGTACCGGCGCTGCACGGCGGTCGCCATAACCACTGCATGAGCTCGCCGGTCTATCGGGAAAAAACCGCGACCATCAACCGACTGCTGGCGGAGCGTTACGCGCACCATCCCGCGGTGCTCGGCTGGCATATCTCTAACGAATATGGCGGCGAATGCCACTGCGGGTTGTGCCAGGAGAATTTCCGCGGCTGGCTGAAGGCGCGCTACGGCACGCTCGACAAACTCAACGAGGCCTGGTGGAGCACCTTCTGGAGCCACACCTTTACCGACTGGTCGCAGATTGAATCCCCGGCGCCGCAGGGCGAAAACTCCATTCACGGCCTGAATCTGGACTGGCGGCGCTTTAACACCGCGCAGGTGACCGATTTCTGCCGTCACGAACTGGCCCCGCTGAAGGCGGTGAACCCGGCGTTACCGGCGACCACTAACTTCATGGAGTATTTCTACGATTACGACTACTGGCAGCTTGCCGAACCGCTCGATTTTATCTCCTGGGACAGCTACCCAATGTGGCACCGCGATAAAGACGAAACCGAGCTCGCCTGCTACACGGCCATGTATCACGACCTGATGCGCACCTTAAAACACGGCAAACCGTTTGTGCTGATGGAGTCGACGCCGGGCACCACCAACTGGCAGCCCACCAGCAAGCTGAAAAAGCCGGGGATGCATATTCTCTCTTCACTCCAGGCGGTGGCGCACGGCGCGGATTCTGTGCAGTACTTCCAGTGGCGTAAAAGCCGCGGCTCGGTAGAGAAATTCCATGGCGCGGTGGTGGATCATGTCGGCCATATCGACACCCGCATCGGGCGCGAAGTGGCGCAGCTTGGCGATATCTTAAGCCAGCTCGACCCGGTGGTCGGCGCGCGGGTGGACGCGCAGGTGGCGGTGATTTTCGACTGGGAAAGCCGCTGGGCGATGGACGACGCGCAGGGCCCGCGCAACCTGGGGCTGGAGTATGAAAAGACGGTCGCAGAACACTACCGGCCTTTCTGGGAGCAGGGGATCGCGGTCGATATCATCAACGCCGACGCCGATCTCAGCCGCTATAAACTCGTTATCGCCCCGATGCTCTATATGGTGCGCGACGGGTTCGCGCAGCGCGTCGAGGCATTTGTCGAACAGGGCGGCCACTTTGTGACGACCTACTGGAGCGGCATCGTTAACGACACCGATCTCTGCCATCTGGGCGGGTTCCCCGGCCCGCTGCGTAAGCTGCTGGGCATCTGGGCCGAAGAGATAGACTGCCTTGCCGACGGCGAACGCAATCTGATTCAGGGGCTGGCGGGCAATGAAGCGGGGCTACAGGGGCCGTATCAGGTGCGCCATCTGTGCGATCTGATCCACACTGAAGGCGCGACGGCGCTCGCGACGTATCGCGATGATTTCTACGCCGGACGCGCGGCGGTGACCGTTAACGCGTTTGGCGCGGGCAAGGCCTGGTATGTGGCCTCGCGTAACGACCTCGCCTTCCAGCGCGATTTCTTCGCCAACATTATTAACGAGCTGTCGCTACCACGCGCGCTGGAGGCGGACTTCCCGCCAGGCGTCACCGCGCATGCCCGTCAGGATGGCGAATCGGCGTTTATTTTCGTTGAAAACTACACCGGCGCGCCGCAGTCGGTGACGCTGCCGGAGGGCTGCGCCGATATGCTGACCGGCGACGCCGTGAGCGGCAAGCTGCCGCTCGCCCCGTGGGGGTGCCGCATTCTGCGCCGCCGCCTCGCCTGACCCTCTCCCTGCGCGCCCGTTCACCCGAACGGGCGCTTTTTTATTTCTGCCTAACAAGGAGCCGCTATGGTTAGCCTGAAATCGTTTCTTCACCACGTTACCCGCCCGCAGCCCGCCAGCACGATTGCCTTAAGCGACGAGGAGCGAAAGCAAATCGCGCGCCTGGTGGCGGATTTCGGCGGACAGGACAATATCGACAGCGTTGACGCCTGTATGACGCGCCTGCGCGTAAAGGTAAAGGATTTAACCCGCGTCGATTCGCAGGCCTTACAGGACGAAGGGGCGCTGGGCGTGATTATTCTCGGTCAGGAGGTGCACGCGATTTTCGGCAAGCAGTCTGACGCGCTGCGAAAACTGCTGGATGAGCGCTTTACGGGCAGGTAAAAAAAGCGGGATAACCCTGCATAAAAGGTTATCCCGCAAAAGGCAACGAGGGTGCATCAGCGGCTTACGCCTTGATGGATGTGCCAGACTTCTCAGAGATACAACGCTTGTCCTGCATTACCGCAGTAAACAGCGCCTGGCGACGGCGGTTTCGGGCCGCTGCCGCCTGCGCTACCTGACGCGCGGTTAGCGTCAGGAGACAACGTCTTACCACCAGGCCTCCACCTGAACGCCGAAGTTCCAGGTATCGTCAGCTGTGCCGTCCTGCAACGATTTGCCGTTCTGCGAATCGTTCAGATAAGAGGCGAATACGCGCAGTTCCGGGCGCGACATGAAATCCGGGCCGTCGGCGAGACCCAGCGCGACCGTGTATTTTTCGCCGCTCTGTTTGAAATCCGTGCCGTTGTTGTAGGTCTCTTTCTGCCAGAATCCGCCCACTTCCCCGATCAGGCGCACGTACTGGGTAAACTGATACTGGCCGCGGCCCACCAGCGAGAAGAGACGGGATTTATCGGTCGTGGCGGTGGTGTCGTCCGCCGAGCCCCAGGTCAGAACATGGTTAAAGGAGAATTTGTCGGTGATCGGGATAAGGCCCGTGTTGATCACGCGATAGCCGCTGGCGTCGTTGACGTAGTTCCACATGTCATACCAGCCGCCGCCCTGAGACACCATATTCTGCGCAAGCCCTTTGTTGGCGTACTGCAACACCAGTTTGTTATAGCCGCCGAGAATGTCCTGGCTGATTTCGCCGGTCAGCATCACGCCGTTATCGGCTTCATAGAGACCGCCGTACTCTTTCTGTTTGTCGGTCGGGTTGGGCATCGCGTAATCAATACCGAACTCTGTCCAGGCGCCCGCCCATGGCTTCCAGCCCGCATAACGCAGATCGAGGTAGTTGATGTTGACGTCGTTATCGCCGTCCACGCGGTAGTCGAGATCGTTAGCGTCACCGCGGATCCAGGCGAATGAGACGGCACCCGGCCCGACGGTGTAGTTTTCAATCCCCGCGCCGGAGCCGGAGATGTTCCAGTATTTGGTATCGATGATGTGCAGATCGTGGCGCTGGTAGTAGCGTTTACCGCCCCAGATCACGGCGTTCGGATCGCCCGGGACAAGCCCTTTGATTTGCAGGTTTAACTGACGCAGGCCAAACTCGGCATCGTCATTCAGCGTGCTTTCATTATCGTTGGAGCCGTCAGACACCATGCTGACCATACTGTCGACATAGAAACTGACTTCGTCTTTTTTATACACTTCGGAGCCCAGCTCCACTTCGCCGTAGGTGTCGGTTTCGTTACCGAGACGCCCCAGCTTATTTTTCTGCCACTCTTCCTGGCCGCCGTCTTGCGAGACGCCCACGCCGCCACGCAAATAGCCATGAAAATCAATAGGTAGAGAGGATGAGGCTGCCATCAGGCAGGGTGAAGTCAGCGCGGCGGCTAACGCAACGGCCACTGTGCGTAGCGTAGTGTTCATAGTAACCTCTTTTATTGTTTTGTATTACGTTCACATAACCGCAGCCATAAAACGCCTTTACGAAATATCAGGCAAATTTGATCTTAATTAATTGTGACTCAGTGCAAAGAAATCAGGCTATTTTGTAACGAACGGTGATGTTTCTCACGAGTTTTATGTATTGTGAACGTAGTACTTATTACGGCGTAAGGATAACGAGGATTTGTGCAGAAAAGGTTTTTCCGGCTGGCCCCTGTTACAATCAGCCCAGCCCACGAAAAAGGAACCGGAAGATGAAGTCTAAAAGCGCCACACTGGAAGACGTCGCCCGCCATGCGGGGGTTTCCTACCAGACGGTGTCCCGTGTACTGAATAAGTCGGCGAATGTCTCTGAAGCCACGCGCCGCAAGGTCGAAGAGGCGATCGCTCATTTGCGTTACGTGCCAAACCGGCTGGCGCAGCAACTGGTCGGCAAGCAGAGTATGACGCTCGGGCTGGTAACCACGTCGCTGGCGCTGCATGCGCCTTCGCAGGTGGCTGCGGCGGTGAAACGTTACGCAAATCTGGATGGCTACCAGGTGTTGATCTCAATGATTGATGAGAACGTCAGCCAGGGAATTCAGGATTCCATAAACGAGCTCAAGTCACAGCTGGTGGATAAGGTTATCATTAACGTGCCGCTGGAGACCGAGGAAGCCGAGAAAATCGCCGCTGAGAACGACGACATTTTGTGCCTGTTCCTGGATGTGGACCCGTACAGCTCCGTGTTTAACGTCTCTTTTAATCCGGCTGATGGCACGCGCGCGAGCGTGAAGTATTTATACGAACTCGGGCATCGCGATATCGCGCTGCTGGCTGGCCCGGAGCGCTCGGTCTCCGCGCGCCTGCGTCTGAAAAGCTGGCTTGAAACGCTGGAAAGCTACGGCTTAAAACCGGTCACGGTGCTGCACGGCAACTGGGATGCCCGGAGTGGTTACGCGGGCGCGCTGCAAATGCTGCGCGAGGCGCCGCATTTTACCGCCGTGCTGGTGGCGAACGATCAGATGGCGCTCGGCGTGCTGAGCGCCTTTCACCAGCAGCAGCTCTCTATTCCAGGCCAGAAATCGGTGATTGGCTACGATGACACTTATGAAAGCTCGTTTTTCTACCCGGCGCTGACGACCGTATCGCTCGATCTCGATATGCAGGGCAAAGAGGCGGTGCGCCGTCTGCTGGAGGCGAGCGAAAGCGACGTCTCAAGGCTCTCATCGATCCTGCCCGCGCGGCTGGTTATCCGCCACTCGACGGGCCCGCGTGCGGACGACACGCCGGATATGCGTAAAATCGCCGATGAACTGCGGCTTATCGCAAGCCGTCTTAGCCAGTAACCCTGCCGGTTTTTCGGGCCGCCTGCCCCGCACGGCGGCCCGCGCGTTTCGCAATCCATGCCTTTTCCCCGCCCGTTTCTTGATACTTACCCTGATAAGTATTAATTTGCCCTCCCGCTGACTGAAGGGAGCCTCCGATGACTGAAGATGAACGCTTCGCCCGCCGTCCGATGGGCATGCGCATGGCGATGATTGTCCGCCAGTGGCGCGCGATTATCGACAATGCCATTACCGACACCGGCCTGACGCAATCGGGCTGGACGGTGCTGATGCAGCTTGATCAACAGGGGGATAACATTTCGGTCAGCGAACTGGCGCAGGTGCAGGGCATTGAGCTGCCGCCGTTGATGCGCACGCTGGCATGCCTTGAAAGTAAAGGCTATCTGGCGCGTAGCACGTCGCCGTACGACAAACGCATTCGCCTGTTGTCGCTCACCGAAGAAGGCAGGGCGGTGCTCGCCACGCTAAACGCGGTGATTGCGCGTTACCAGGCGCGCGTGTCGCAAAATATTCCCGCGCAGGATATGGACATCTTCAGCGAAACGTTAAATCACATCGCGCGTAATCTGCGAACGATCCGCGAAGAAGACCTCGATAACACACAATAATTATGATGACTCCGGAACAAAAATTTGCCCGCTGGGTAAGGGTAAGTATTGCCACTTTCCTGGCGATGTTTGTGTACTTTATCCTCGCCGATATCTGGATCCCGCTGACGCCGGATTCCACCGTGATGCGCGTCGTGACGCCGGTCTCCTCGCGTGTCTCGGGCTATGTGGCGGCAGTGCATGTCGCCAATAACAGCCACGTGAAGAAAGGCGATCTGCTGTTTGAACTCGACGCCTCGCCGTTCGCCAACCGCGTCGAGGCGGCGGAAATCGCTCTGCGTCAGGCGAAACTCGCCAACAGTCAGCTTGATGCGCAAATCGTCGCCGCCAGGGCGAACCTCAATACCGCCCGTCTGACGGCCCGCAACGATAAAGTCACCTTTGACCGCTATCAGCGCCTGAGCGCGCTGCAAAACGTCTCGCAGCAGGATCTCGACAAGGTGCGCACCACCTGGCAGACCAGCGAACAGGCGGTGGCGCAGCTTGAGGCGAAAATCAGCGAGCTGACCATCGAGCGCGGCGAGCGCGATGATGAGCGCAACGTCACGCTGCAAAAATACCGTAACGCGCTGCAGGACGCGCAGCTGAATCTCGGCTGGACGCAGATCCGCGCCGAGGCCGACGGCACCGTCAGTAACCTGCAGTTAAGCCCCGGCTGGTACGCCGCCGCCGGTACGCCCGCGCTGGCGCTGGTGAGCGAACAGGCTGACATCGTCGCTGACTTTCGTGAAAAAAGCCTGCGCCATACCCATGCCGGGACGGATGCCGCCGTGGTGTTCGACGCGCTGCCGGGGCAGGTGTTTCACGCTCATGTGACCAGCCATGACGCCGGGATACTGGCAGGGCAGGAGGCAGTCAATGGTCAACTGTCTCAGCCGGAGGAGTCGAACCGCTGGGTGCGTGACGCACGCCGTATGCGCATTCACGTGGCGCTCGACGAGCCGTTGCCGCAGCCGCTGCCGACCGGCGCACGCGCCACGGTACAGCTCTACAACAGCGAAGGCCCGTTCGCCCGTTTCTTCTCCGGGCTGCAAATTCACCTGATAAGCCTGCTGCATTATGTCTATTAATACGCTGGCGCGGGTTTTTACGCCGCACGGCAACATCGTCTACACGGCGAATGATTTTCGCCAGACGCTGCGCATCATGGCGGCGGGCGTCACGGCGCTCAGTATTTCAAGCTTTTACAACACCAGTTACGGCGTTTTTTTCGTTATCTACCCAATCATGCTGCTGTCGCTGGTGCCCGTTTTCAACCGCCACGTCGCGAAACAGTTTATCTTCAGCGCGGCCCTGAACTGCGTCGAAATGGTGATTATCGTCGGTTATCTTTCGCAATGGCCGGTGATTATGACGGCCGTGGTTTTTTTGCTTTACGTGATGCGTTTTCGCTTTATGAGCAAAGGGCCGCTGTTTCTTTTCGGCTCAATGGGCGTGGTCTGTCAGAGCGTAATGCTCAACTTTATGAGCTACCCGACCAGCGACTGGCACACGCTGCTGTTTTCCAACATGGAAGCGAGCGTGATGGCCGTGGGCTTAAGCGCGCTGATGCATTATCTGCTGCCGGACGTGGAGCCGCGTAAGCCGCCGCCGCTGATTGAAAAAGACGCCGCGCGGGTGCGCCATGAATATCTGCTCTCCGGCACGGTGGCGACGCTGAATTTTGTCGTGTTTCAGATGGCGGACCTGAGCGATTCGCTCTCGGCGCTGATGGCGGGCATTCTGATCCTGTTCCCCATGCACTATCGCGGCGCGGTGTTAAGCTCGCTGTGGCGCGTGGTGGGCGTGGTGATTGGCTGTCTTTACGTGCTGCTGGTCCAGCTGGTGCTTTACGATCACAGCAGCCATATGGTGCTGATGATGCCGCTTATCGCGCTCGGTTTTGCGTTCAGCGCCCGACTGCACGTGATGGAAAAGGTCGGCGCGGGCGTCGGCTTCGCCAGCATCACCACGCTCGGCATTATGTTCGGTCAGAATCTCCATCCCGATACCGATCTGGTCTTCAGCGATCTCTATCGCATCAGCTCCGTCACCGTGTCGCTGCTGATAACCCTCACGATGGTGTTTTTAGTCCACCTCATCTTAAACCGCTTCGCCGCCACCCGTTACGTGGTGAAAAGCGAGCCGTAAGGCGACCAGGTATTCCGCCGCGCGGGCGGCGGGTGCGGGTGCCGGTTATTTGTGGTCAGAGTAAGGCCCGTTGCCTACGGAATCGCGCAGGATAAGCTCAGAAACAAACAGGTTGTCGCGCGAGAGGTAGCCACCGTCGAGCATAGAAATCAGGCGATTTATCGTTTCGTGAACCATATCGGTTACCGGATCTTTCACGCTTGCGAGCGCCGGGCTTAAAAACGGCGCGGTCGGGCTGTTGTCGAAACCTATCAGCGACACCTGTCGCGGCACGTTAAGGCCCGCGTCGGTCAGCGCTTTCAGCGCGCCAACGGCCATATCGTCATTGCTGGCGACAACCGCGCTGAAGGCCACGCCCCGCTCCAGCAGGTTTTTTATTGCCGCAGCGCCGCTCGCGGGCGTCCATTTCCCTTCTGACACCAGCGACGGCGCAGGCGTGATGCCGTGCTGGCGCAGCGCCTCTTTGTAACCCGCCAGACGTTCCAGCGCAGTGGGGGAATCCGGTGAGCCAGTAATAAACGCGATATCGCGATGTCCGCGCGCAATCAGCGCGCTGGTGGCGTTAAGGCTGGCGCCTTTGTGGTCGCAGCAGACGCAGTGACTCTGGTGTTTACGCAGTTTGCGGTTCACCACCATCACCGGCTGGCGGGTCTGGCTGATGATGTCATCAATCTCATCGACGCCGAGAAAACGCGGGTAGAGGATAATGGCGTCGCAGCGCAGATCGAGCAGAAACTCAATGGCGTCGCGCTCTTCGCGGGCGCTGTGCTTACCATCCACCAGAATCAGCTGACGGCCATTTTCTTCGAGCTTTTTCGCCGCGCGGGAGAGGATTTCGCTAAAGTAGCTGCCGCTGTACAGCGTGTTGGTAACGACCATCCCGATGCACTGGGATTTGTTGGTGGCAAGGTTGCGCGCCAGCAGGTTTGGGCGGTAGCCGGTCGCTTCAATGGCGTCGAACACCTGTTTGCGCGTCTCTTCGCTCACATACCCTTTGCCAGACAGCACGCGAGAAACGGTGGCCTTTGACACGCCCGCTTTTTTAGCCACTTCCTGCATTGTCGACATCTTCTCCCTCCGGCTCGGCTTAAGTGCCGCACATTCTACACATTTCCCGCCAACGCGGCAGGACATGGCGCACGCTTGCGCCGGTTTCATGGCGATCTGCATCACAGATTTTAAAGCTCAATAAAATTTCAGTTGATCTGTTTTATTCATGCAACCACTCTAATGTGGAACCGGTTACCTATTACATCATCCTGCCAGCGCAACGCGGCGTTTAACGCCATATTGGCTGGCAAGTACCTGAATTTAAAATAATAAACGCGCAGGGGCGGGTGTTGCGCCACGGCGTGTGATAACAAGAGATTTCACCATCATGTCAAAGAATTATGTGGCGCTGGCGCGCTCGATAGTCGATGCGATTGGCGGTGGCGGTAACGTGGCGGCTGTCACGCACTGCATGACGCGCCTGCGTTTTGTGCTTAATGATGACAACGCGGTCGATACCGCGCGCCTGAAAACGATCCCCGGCGTGCTGGGCGTGGTACGTAACGATAACCAGTGTCAGGTCATCGTCGGCAATACCGTTTCCCAGGCGTATGCAGAAGTCCTGAAGCTGCTGCCGGAAGGCGCGCGGGTCGAGCGCGCGCTGCCGCGCAACGACAAAATCACGCTGCGGCGCATCGGCGCGGGCATTCTTGACGCGCTGATAGGCACCATGTCGCCGTTGATCCCGGCTATCATCGGCGGCTCAATGGTGAAACTGCTGGCGATGGTGCTGGAGATGTCGGGCGTGGTGGAGAAGGGCGCTCCGACGCTGACCATTCTTAACGTCATCGGCGACGGCGCGTTTTTCTTCCTGCCGATTATGGTGGCCGCCTCCGCCGCCGTGAAGTTCAAAACCAATATGTCGCTCGCTATCGCCATCGCGGGCGTGCTGGTGCATCCAAACTTCGTCGACCTGATGGCCAAAGCCGCGCAAGGCCAACCCGTCGATTTCATTGGCATTCCGGTCACGGCGGTAAAATATACCTATACCGTGATCCCGGCGCTCTGCATGACCTGGATACTCTCTTATATTGAACGTTGGGTGGACAAAATCACGCCAGCGGTGACCAAGAACTTCCTGAAGCCGATGCTGATCGTGCTTATCGCCTCGCCCATCGCCATTATGTTGATAGGCCCCATTGGGATCTGGATTGGCAGCGGCATTTCGTCGGTGGTGTACACCATCCATGACTATCTGGGCTGGCTGTCGGTGGCGATCATGGGCGCGCTCTGGCCGCTTCTGGTGATGACCGGCATGCACCGCGTGTTTACGCCGACCATCATCCAGACCATCGCGGAAACCGGCAAAGAGGGCATGGTAATGCCGTCGGAAATCGGGGCCAATCTGTCGCTCGGCGGCTCATCGCTGGCGGTGGCGTGGCGCACCCGCAACCCGGAACTGCGCCAGACGGCGCTTGCCGCGGCGGCCTCCGCGATTGTGGCGGGCATCTCCGAGCCTGCGCTTTATGGCGTGGCGGTGCGGCTGAAGCGTCCGCTGGTAGCGAGCCTTATCAGCGGCTTTATCTGTGGCGCGGTCGCCGGTCTTGCGGGGCTCGCCAGCCATTCAATGGCGGCGCCGGGGCTTTTTACCAGCGTGCAGTTCTTTGATCCGGCGAATCCGATGACGATTGTCTGGGTCTTCGGCGTGATGGCGCTGGCGGTGGTGCTGTCGTTCATCCTGACGCTGATGCTGGGCTTTGAGGATATTCCTGTCGAAGAGGCGCAGCCCGCCCGCGACAACGCGCAGCCTGCCGCATTCACCCCGCAGGCGCCCGCAGTAAAAACGAATTAAACAGAGGATGCGTATGGACAACAACACTTTTCCCGATGGATTTTTATGGGGCGGCGCCATTGCGGCAAACCAGGCCGAAGGCGCCTGGCGCGAAGGCGGCAAAGGGCCGACGACGGTAGATATGCTGCCGCATGGCCCGAATCGTCTGGCGGTGAAACTCGGGCAGGATAAGCGCTTTGAGTGGCGCGACGAGGAGTTTTATCCAGGCCACGAGGCGATCGATTTTTACCATCGCTATAAAGAAGATATCGCGCTGATGGCCGAGATGGGCTTCACGGTATTCCGTACTTCCATCGCCTGGAGCCGCCTCTACCCGAACGGCGACGAACAGACGCCGAACGAAGAGGGCATCGCCTTCTACCGCGCGCTGTTCAGCGAGTGCAAAAAGTACAACATTGAGCCGCTGGTGACGCTCTGCCACTTCGACGTGCCGATGCATCTGGTAAAAGAGTATGGCTCCTGGCGCAGCCGCAAGATGGTGGAGTTTTTCACCCGCTACGCGCGCACCTGCTTTGAAGCCTTTGACGGGCTGGTAAAGTACTGGCTCACCTTTAACGAGATTAACATCCTGCTGCACAGCCCGTTCTCAGGCGCGGGTCTGGTGTTTGAACCGGGCGAAAACCAGGAGCAGGTAAAATATCAGGCGGCGCACCATGAGCTTATCGCCAGCGCCATCGCTACCCGCATCGCCCATGAGGTGAACCCGCAAAACCAGGTCGGCTGCATGCTGGCGGGCGGTAATTTCTACCCTTACTCCTGCAAGCCGGAAGATGTCTGGGCGGCGCTGGAGAAAGACAGGGAAAACCTGTTTTTCATCGACGTGCAGGCGCGCGGGGCATACCCGGCGTACACGCAACGTCTGTTCCGCGAAAAAGGCATCGTGATTGAAAAAGCGCCGGAAGATGACGAGATCCTCAAAGATACCGTTGATTTCGTCTCTTTTAGCTATTACGCCTCACGCTGCGCCTCGGCGGATATGAACAGCCAGGTCACCAGCGCGGCGAATATCGTCAAGTCGCTGAAAAACCCTTATATCGAAGCCAGCGAATGGGGCTGGGGCATCGATCCGCTGGGGCTGCGCATCACCATGAACATGATGTACGACCGCTACCAGAAGCCGCTTTTCCTGGTGGAAAACGGCCTCGGCGCGAAAGACGCCTTTAACGAACACGGCGAAATCGAAGACGACTATCGCATCAGCTACCTGCGCGAGCATATCCTGGCGATGCGCGAAGCCATCGAAGACGGCATTCCGGTGATGGGCTACACCACCTGGGGCTGCATCGATCTGGTTTCTGCCTCCACGGGCGAGATGAGCAAGCGCTACGGTTTTGTCTGGGTGGATCGCGACGACCAGGGCCGCGGCACGCTGGAGCGCAAACGCAAGAAATCGTTCTGGTGGTACAAGAAAGTGATCGCCAGCAACGGCGCCGATCTCGACTGATCTTAAGCATCATCGCCACGCGCGGCGTCTTTCGGGGCGGCGCGCGTTTTTTTATCTCCCGCCCGTGGTGCAGGGCGCGACACTCTGCACAATTACGGGGCGTATGGCTCCCGTTTCCCGCCGCAATATGTGCATGCTGCACACCGTTTTGTAGCCGTTCTGCCCGACAATTTCTGGCACATAACTTGCTCAATCCCTGCGCAATCGCGTTTTTACTTTTTCGCAGAGGACACGTTATGTCAGCGAACACCGAATTCCCGTTAAGCGAGGCGCCCGCCGCCGGGCGCAAGGGCCTGCTTTCCATCTCAATGGTGCTGTTCAGCTTTACCTTTTTCACCGGCACGATGTTCGCAGGCGGCAAGCTGGGCGTCGCCTTTCCTGTCGTCGAGATGCTTTGGATAGCCGTTATCGGCAACCTCCTGCTGGCGCTCTACGCGGCAGCGCTCGGCTGTATAGCCGCCCGCAGCGGGCTTAACACCGTGCTGATGGGCCGCTTCTGCTTTGGCGAAATGGGCAGCAAACTCTCTGATTTCCTGCTCGGCTTCGCGGAGCTGGGGTGGTATGCCTGGGGCACCGCCACGGTCGCTATCACGCTGGTGAAACTGCTCGCGCTGCCGGAGTGGATCACGACGCCGCTGATGGTGTTTTTCGGCCTGGCTTTCTGCGTAACCGCGCTGGTGGGCTACCGCGGGCTGGATCTGCTTTCGCGCGTCTCGGTGCCGCTGATGTTTATTCTGCTGGTGGTCTCAATGTGGATGGCGACCCGCCACGCAGGCGGCTGGCAGGGGATGCAGAGCATCGCGCCGACCCAGACGCTGGGCTGGTCGGCGGCGATCACGATGGTCTTCGGCACCTTCGCAAGCGGTGCGACCCAGGCCACCAACTGGACGCGCCTGGCGCGCAGCAGTGGCACCGCCATTACCGGCAGCCTGATAAGCTTTCTGCTCGGCAATGGGCTGATGGTGGTGGCAGGCGCGTGGTGCGCGGTGGTTTATCAGCAGGCGGATATCGTGGCGGTGATGATATTACAGGGGCTGTCGGTGGCGGCGGTGATTATGCTGTGCCTCAACCTGTGGACCATCCAGGGGCCGACGATTTATAACGTTTCCGCCGCCGCCTGCCATCTGCTGCGCAGCGAGCGCCGCCGCACGCTGACCGTCGCCAGCGCGGGCATTGGCATTCTGCTCGCCATCGGCGGCATGTATGAAATGCTCATCCCGTTTCTGGTGCTGCTTGGCAGTATTATTCCGCCGGTCGGCGGGGTGATTATCGCTGACTACTGGTTCCACCGCCGCGGGCGCTACCCGGCGCTGCGCGAGGCTCACCTGCCGCGTTTCAACTACGCCGGGCTTGCCGCCTATGCGCTTGGCGCGCTGACGGCGTACTTTTCGCCGTGGATAGCGCCGCTGGTGGGCATCGCCGTCTCGGCGGCGAGTTATCTGGTGCTGGCGCGTCTCACACGTAAGGCAAATGCAGGCCGTGCGATGGCGGAGCCGCAGCCGTGAGCCTGACGGTGCGCGAGATCCTGGCGCTGGAGGGGCTTAACGCGTTGCGCCTGCGGGCGGGCGACGCGGGGCTGCATCGCCCGGTGCGCTGGTATTACGTGGCGGAGAATGAGGGCATCGCCGAATGGGTGATGGGCGGCGAGCTGGTGTTTATCACCGGCATCAACCACCCGCGCGATGAAGCAAACCTTCTGCGGCTGCTTGAAGAGGGAAAACAGAGCGGCATCGCGGGCATGGTTATCCTTACCGGCGAGGCGTTTATTCATACCATTCCGCCTGCGGTTATCGCGCTGGCGCAAACGCTCGGCATTGCGCTTATCGAACAGCCCTACCACCTGAAAATGGTGATTGTCACCGAGCTTATCGGCACCGCGCTGGTGCGCCGTGAAACAGAGCTGCGATCGCGACGGGATATTCTCCAGCAGCTCCTGACTGGCGATTACCCGGATCTCGCGCTGCTCGGCCAGCGCGCGCAGCACCAGCAGCTCGATATCGCGGCCAGCGTGCGGGTGGTGGCGCTACGGCTGCATGGCGCGCCCGCGCTGTTTCAGAAACTGCCTGCAGGCCAGGCCGAAGGCGCGCTGCAACAGGCCAGACGGCAGGCGCGCCAGCAGCTTGAGGCGGCCTTAAGCCAGCGTCGCAATCCCTGGCCGCTGCTGGAGGTGGGCGAGCGGCTGATCCTGCTGCTGCCGGACGGCGACGATTTCAGCGCGCAGCAGGCGTGGCTGAAGGAGTGGCTCGACGCGCGCCGGTTCCCCGCGCCGCTGGCGCTGCTGGGCGGTATCTCCGGCCCGGTATCCGCGCCGCAACAGTACGCACGGGCGCTGTCTCAGGCGCGCAAGGCGCTGGATATCGCCGAAAGCCTGCAACCCCGCCAGCGTCTGTGCGACTATCAACAGCTCGGGTTTATCCGGCTACTGTCGGCCATTAACGATCCCGGGTTGCTTAATGACTTTTTCCAGCAGACGCTCGGCGCGCTGGTGGAGCCGGGGCGCAAATCGCCGTCGCTGCTGCTTGAAACGCTCGATGCGGTGCTTCAGGAAAACAGTAATCTTATTAAAGCCGCCCGACGGCTGAATATTCATCGCAATACGCTGCACCAGCGCCTGCAACGGATTGAGAAACAGACCGGCTACCCGGTCGATAACCCCCAGTTCCGGCTGAACGCCTCGGCCGCGCTGGTTATCTGGCGCATGTCGCAGTCTCATTTACAGGAGCCGTTATGAATATCGTTAATGCCCGTTTACGCCGCCGCGAAGGCTGGTTCACGCTCGTGCTGGAGGGCGGCCTCATCAACGCCATCACGCCGCAGACGGCAATGCAGGCGCCCCGTGGGGGCGACCTCGACGCGCAGGGCGGGCTTGTTATTCCGCCCCTGGTGGAACCGCATATTCATCTGGACGCCACCCTGACGGCGGGCGAGCCGGAATGGAACATGAGCGGCACGCTGTTTGAAGGCATCGAGCGCTGGGGCCAGCGTAAGGCCACCATCACCCATGAAGACACCAAACGCCGCGCGCATACGACCATCGGTATGCTGCGCGACCACGGGATCCAGCATGTACGCACCCATGTGGATGTGACTGACCCGACGCTTGCCGCGCTGAAGGCGATGCTGGAGGTAAAAGAAGAGGCGCGCGCGCTGATTGATCTGCAAATCGTCGCGTTCCCGCAGGAGGGCATCGAGTCGTTTCCGCTGGGCCGGGCGCTGATGGAACAGGCCGTGGAGATGGGCGCGGACGTAATAGGCGGCATTCCGCATTTTGAAAATACCCGCGAGCAGGGCGTCAGCTCGGTGAAATTTCTGATGGATCTCGCCGAGCGTACCGGTTGCCTGGTGGATGTGCATTGCGATGAAACCGACGATGCGCAGTCGCGCTTTCTCGAAGTGCTGGCCGAAGAAACACGGGTGCGCGGCATGGGCGCGCGCGTGACGGCGAGCCACACGGTGGCGATGGGTTCTTACGACAACGCGTATTGCTCAAAACTCTTTCGCCTGCTGAAGCGCGCAGGGTTGAGCTTTGTCTCCTGCCCGACCGAAAGCATTCATTTGCAGGGGCGTTTTGATACCTGGCCGAAACGGCGCGGCGTGACGCGCGTGGCGGAGCTGGATCGCGCCGGCATGAACGTCTGTTTCGGCCAGGATTCGATTAAAGATCCGTGGTATCCGCTCGGCAACGGCAACATTCTGCGCGTGCTCGACGCCGGGCTGCATATTTGCCACATGATGGGCTATGAGGATTTGCAGCGCAGCCTGGATTTTGTCACTGACAACAGCGCGAGGGCGCTTAACCTCGGCGACAACTATGGCATCGGCGAAGGCCGTCCGGCGAATCTGGTGGTGCTGGATGCCCCGGATGATTACGAAGTGGTGCGCCGCCAGGCCAAAGCGCGCTATTCGGTGCGTCACGGCGAGGTTATTCTGCGCCGCGAGCCGGAGACGCTGCGCTATTCGTGACTCGCCCTGCGTGACGACGGTTATTTCACCAGCGCCTGCGGGCGCTTTTTTTATAGCTGGCCGGTGATACTCCGGGAAATAAACACACGCTGGTTATTTTTCGTGCGTTTTTGAGAAACATCCTAAAAGCGAAAAAATGCGCCATAGGCTTTTTTAATTTTTATTTATACATAATTGAGAAATACGTCGGAAATATTATGTCAGGGACTTTCCGGTTTTTATGTTTGCCACCCTGTATTATTATATTGCTTATAGTTTACTAATGGTAATCGATTAATATATCACTGTTTTTATTCGTGACGCGGAAATAAGCGAAGCGGTAAATTCCCTTTTACGCGACAACGTTATTATCTGCGCGCTGTTTTAACGCCATGAATCGACAGAATCGATAGAAAAATAATATGACGCAGGTCACTTTTTTAAATTTTCTGCGCTTTTTACGGGGCTGGCGAAAATAAATAAATTCTGCTTAACCTTTATATCCGCGACGGCCCCGGTGGCCGCGCGTCATACCTATGACTATAAGGGCTGGCACGTCTGGCCCCTTGCAAACTAACAATGGACGGTCTCTGGGATGATCAACAGAAGCAGAGCAGTGGAACCTGTTCAGGCGGGATATTCGCCTGCACGGGGCGGGCGTCGTATTCGCATGAGCGCGGTGGCGATAGCCTTAGGCCTGGCCGGTATCGGGCAGGCGGCGGCCAGTAATTATATCGAGCAGGGTAAAGCGGGCGACGCCGCGAGCTGGCGCAGCAGCGAATATAATGCCGAATGGGGCCTCGGCGCGATCCACGCTGATGAAGCTTACGCGGCGGGATATACCGGCAAAGGGATTAAGCTCGGTATTTTCGATCAGCCGGTATACGCGCTACACCCCGAATTCTCCGGCGCCAATAAAGTCATTAACCTGGTGACGGAAGGTATTCGTGAATATACCGACCCCTATATCCCGGTGAAAAAGGGCGATGCCTTCCGCTATGACGGCACGCCGTCTGTGGATTCCGACGGCGAACTGGGCGCGCACGGCACCCACGTCGGCGGCATCGCGGCAGGCAGCCGCGACGGCGGAGCGATGCATGGCGTGGCGTTTAACGCCCAGATAATCAGCGCCGAGAACGGCGACCCCGGCCCGGAAGACGGCATTATTCTCGGCAATGACGGCGCGGTGTACGAGGCGGGCTGGCATGCGCTGATGGACAGCGGCGCGCGCATCATCAACAACAGCTGGGGCATCGGTATTACCGAGAAATTCGATCAGGGCGGGAAAGATCCGGCCTATCCGCACTTCACCGTCGCTGACGCGCAGGCGCAGTTCGATCAGATAAAACAGATCCTCGGCACCAAACCAGGCGGCGCGTATCAGGGCGCCATCGACGCGGCCCGCAGCGGCATCGTCACCATTTTCGCCGCCGGTAACGACTACAACCTCAACAACCCCGATGCGATAGCAGGCCTGGCGTACTTCGTGCCGGATATTGCGCCGAACTGGCTGACGGTGGCGAGCGTGATGAAAGATCCGGCTTCCGCCAACAGCATTCCTTACACCCTCAGCACGTTCTCTTCGCGCTGCGGCTACACCGCGAGTTTCTGCGTCTCGGCGCCGGGCAGCCGTATCTACAGCTCGGTGATTGAAGGCACCAGCCCTGAGACGCTGACTACCGACTACGCCAACTACAGCGGCACCTCGATGGCCGCGCCGCATGTGGCGGGCAGCGTGGCGGTGCTGATGGAGCGCTTCCCATACATGACCGGCGAGCAAATCGCCCAGGTGCTGAAAACCACCACGGTGGATATGGGCGATCCGGGCATTGACGCGCTGTACGGCTGGGGGATGATCGATCTCAGCAAGGCGATTCATGGGCCGGGCATGTTTTATACCGTGGAAGATATTCCTGAAGAATTCCGCGTGCCGGATCCGGACGGCGTCGCCTACGGCTCGTCGCAGTTTATCGCCGATATCCCCGGCATCGGCGAAGAAGTCGAAGCGGGCACCAACCTGGCGCGCACCTGTAACGATATTCAGTGCGCGATGGATCTGTGGTCGAACGATATCTCCGGCCACGGCGGCCTGACCAAGCAGGGCGCGGGCGCGCTGTGGCTGACCGGCGCGAGCACATACACCGGCCCGACGCTGGTGAACGATGGCCTGCTGGTGGTCAATGGCTCCCTGACCTCTGACGTGACCGTACAGCAGCAGGGCGTGCTGGCGGGTAACGGGACGGTCGGCTCGCTGACGGCGGCGCGCGGCGGGACTGTCGCGCCGGGCAATTCCATCGGCACGCTGAACGTCAATGGCGATGTAACCTTCCAGCCGGGCTCGCTCTACGCGGTGGAAGTCTCGCCGGACGGGCGCAGCGACGTGATTAACGCCACTGGCGCTATTGCGCTGAACGGCGGCGAAGTGGCGGTCTCGCTTGAGAACAGCAGCAATCTGCTAAGCCAGGCGGAAGTGCGCAGCCTGCTGGGCCAGCAGTATAACATTTTGTCGGCAACCAACGGCGTGACCGGTCAGTTCGACAGCGTGGCACCGGATTATCTGTTCCTCGGCACCTCGCTGGGCTACGCGGGCGGGCAGGTGACGCTGGATGTGGCGCGTAACGACACCGCGTTTGCCAGCGTGGCAGATACGGCCAACGGCCGCGCTGTCGCCGGCGCGCTGGAAACGCTCGGCGCAGGCAATCCGGTGTACGAGAGCCTTCTCGCCACCGGTTCGGTCGCGCAGGCGCGTCAGGCGTTCCGCCAGCTCGGCGGGCAGATCCATGCGGATATCGCCTCGGCGCAAATTAATGACAGCCGCTATCTGCGCGATACGCTTAACGAGCGTCTGCGTCAGGCGGAAGGGCTGACCAGCGTCTCGCCGGTGGCGGCGGATGACGGCGGTGCGTGGGCGAAGCTGCTGGGCGCGTGGGATCACGCCTCCGGCGATGAGAACGCCACCGGGTATCAGGCTTCCACGTACGGCGTGCTGCTGGGGCTGGATTCCGCTTACGCCGACGACTGGCGCATGGGCGTCGCGACCGGCTATACCCGCACGTCGCTTGACGGCGGCTACGGCGCGGGCGCTGACAGCGATAACTACCATCTGGCGGTCTATGGCGGCAAGCAGCTTGGCGAACTGGCCCTGCGCGCAGGTGCGGGCTACACCTGGCACCGCTTCGACACCAGCCGCTCGGTGCGCTACGGCGCGCAGTCGGATCACGCCGACGCGAAATATAACGCGCGTACCGAGCAGTTCTTCGCGGAAGCGGGTTATCAGCTGGCGGCGGGCATGGTTAATGTCGAGCCATTCGCCAACGTCTCGTATGTGAATTTTGAAAACAACCGCATCCGCGAGCAGGGCGGGGCGACGGCGCTACATGGCGACAAGCAGCACACCGACGCGACGTTCTCCACGCTCGGCCTGCGTTCGGGCCTGGAGTGGGACGCCACCGCCGAAACGACCGTGGCGCTGCGCGGCGAAGTGGGCTGGCAGCACCAGTATGGCGAGCTCGATCGCGCCACCGGCCTTAAATTCCGGGGCAGCAGCACGCCGTTTGTGACCAACAGCGTGTCGGCATCGCGCGACGGCACCGTGCTGAAAGCGAGCGCCGACGTGGCGCTGAACCGCAACGCGCATCTGTCGCTCGGCTACAGCGGGTTGATTTCAGAGAACTATCAGGACAACAGCGTCAACGCGGGCTTTAGCTGGAACTTCTGATAAACCGGCATCTTTGCGGTAATGAATAAAGGCGCCCTCCGTGGCGCCTTTATTATTAACGGCGGGCAGCACTGGCCGCCGTTATTATTTCCGGGAATGTTTTCCGGTATATTGGCCGCTAACGATACGGTTGTTAAAGGAACAAAGAGATGAGCACGGAGAGTGACAAGATAAAAGCGCTGGTGAAGCAAGTCAGTAAATATTTCGTCGCGTTATTACCTTATTCAACCCTGTTGTCTGGCGCGATTATCTGGAGTTATCTGGTCAGTATCGGACGTCTCGATCTTCTGATGGGCGCGTTTTCCTTTAATATCGGCCTGATCTCGCTGCTGGTCTCCGCCGCCGCGTTTTCACTGGCGACAGCGCTTACGCTGGTGCTGCCCAGCGCGATTTTACTGGCGCATCGCGAAGTGAACCCCGGCGACCCTGAGCAGCCGTTTAATAAAAAGCTGCCCTGGATCTGCTTTGCCGTCTCGTTTGTTTACCTGACGCTGGTTTTCCTGCCGCATACCACGCTTGTGAAAAAACTGACCGGCCAATATGACTTTAGCGTTCAGAAAGTGCTTATCCTTACAGTTATCACCGCGACCTTACTGGTGATTTATTTTAATACCGGGTTTCTTTTGCGCACGCTGAAACCCGGCAAATGGCAGAAAGTCTGGTTGGTATTAATGTGGCTGGGATTAATCATCGCCAATACGCTTTTTATCCTGTTACCGGCTCTGTCTGTATCCATACCTGCGGGTTTTCTTATTCACTCCAGCCGCGGCGAAGGCTCCTGGGCTATGGTTTTCGCCTGGGTATTTATCAGCCTGTTCGCCTTTCTGGCGTTTTTGCCGGCCATTGTGCATTACTCGCATAAAGGCGGCGAGCACAAGAGCGGCGGGGCCATTAAAAAATTTTTAGTGACGGCTTGTGCAGCGGTGGTCTTTATCGTCCTGCTGTTTCCTACCGTCTGGAGCACATTGGTTTATGGCTCGCTGGTCTCCATTGGGTTGGTGGACCCACAACCGCACTACTACCGGGTCGATGACGAGAGATTTTCAACGGCGATGTTTCCCGAAGCGGTCTGGCACACACAGGAGATGCCGGGCCGTGATGAGAAAGCCTTCTTTATCCACGGAGTGAACCTGTTTTCGACTGGCAGCGTAGAGCTTATCTGCCCTGTTTATATCGTGAAGCTGCGCGCGCGTGCGACGGCGCGCGATTACGCAAATTTTGTGCCCGGCAATAATGAAGCCTCGGTACGCTATTTTCGCCAGATGATGAAAGGCTGCCTCACCTTTGAAACCGGCGAGATCCGCCGGTGGGATACGCTGTTTGACGCGAACGGTTCGATAAAAAAATAAATAAATGCTTTGTGAAACAGGCGATTTGCCTGTTTCACTCTTTTCGCTCCACTTTCGAGCAAACGGCTGACGCTTTGCACTTAAGCGCTATTTCGTGATGCTGAAGTCGGAAATTAAGCTGTGCTTAATTTGTTTTCCTCAAAGTCACAATATGACCTGCGTCACACACTGCGTATTTATGGTGCTTTCCCCACCAAAATTAGTACAAAAATCGGCCTTTTAGGGCGCTTATCTATATAAAGTTTTTGGGGGTAATGCCGAAACTCTCTCCATCTGTCGTATCGGGAAGAGAAACCATGTTAAACCGCATAAAAGTTGTAACCAGTTTGCTGTTTGTTCTGGCCCTGTTTGGCCTGCTGCAAATGGCTTCGGGTGGCCTGTTCTTTAACGCCATTAAAAGTGACAAGGAAAATTTTACGGTTCTGCAAACCATTCGCCAGCAGCAGTCCACGCTGAACGGCAGCTGGGTTGCGCTGATTCAGACCCGTAATACCTTAAACCGCGCCGGCATCCGCTACATGATGGACGCCAGCAACATGGGCAGCGGCGCGACGGTGCAGGATCTGATGCAGATAGCCAGCACCTCGCTGAAGCAGGCGGAAACGCACTGGGCGGATTATCAGGCCCTGCCGCGCGACCCGCGCCAGAGCGAAGAGTACGCGCAGGAAATTAAGCGTAACTACGACATCTACCACGGCGCACTGGCGGAGCTTATCCAGCTGCTCGGCGCCGGGAAAATCAACGAATTTTTCGACCAGCCGACCCAGAAATACCAGGACGGTTTCGAGAAAGCCTATACCACCTACATGGCGCAGAATGACCGCCTGTATGAGCTGGCAGTGGAAGACAGCAACAGCTCCTACAGCATGGCTATCTGGATCCTGGTTGGCGTGCTGGCCGTAGTGCTGGGCGTGATTGTCTGCGTCTGGTTCGGGATTCAGAACACGCTTATCACGCCGCTTAACCGTCTGATTGACAGTATTCGCCATATCGCGAGCGGCGATCTGGCGCGCCAGATTGAAGTGGACGGCACCAACGAAATGGGCCAGCTGGCCGCCAGCATTAAACATATGCAGGGCGAACTGGTGCGCACCGTGGGTGAAGTGCGTAACGGCGCGGACGCGATTTACAGCGGCGCCAGCGAAATCTCCGCCGGTAACAACGATCTCTCTTCCCGTACCGAAGAGCAGGCGGCGTCTCTGGAAGAGACCGCCGCCAGCATGGAAGAGCTGACCGCGACCGTGAAACAGAACGCCGAAAACGCCCGTCAGGCGAGCCAGCTGGCGTTAAGCGCGTCGGAAACCGCCCAGAAAGGCGGCAAAGTGGTGGACAACGTGGTGCAGACGATGCGCGATATCGCCGGCAGCTCCCAGAAGATTGCCGATATCACGAGCGTGATTGACGGCATCGCCTTCCAGACCAACATCCTGGCGCTGAACGCGGCGGTAGAAGCGGCGCGTGCCGGTGAACAGGGCCGCGGCTTCGCCGTAGTGGCCGGTGAAGTACGCAACCTGGCGCAGCGCAGCGCGCAGGCGGCAAAAGAGATTAAAGGGCTTATCGAAGACTCCGTAAGCAAAGTGGACGTGGGCTCGACGCTGGTGGAAAGCGCAGGTGAGACCATGGGCGAGATCGTGAGCGCCGTTACCCGCGTGACCGACATCATGGGTGAAATCGCTTCTGCTTCTGACGAGCAGAGCCGCGGTATCGACCAGGTGGGCCTGGCCGTCGCCGAGATGGACCGTGTAACCCAGCAGAACGCCTCGCTGGTAGAGCAGTCGGCCGCCGCCGCCGCCGCACTGGAAGAGCAGGCGAGCCGCCTGACGCAGTCTGTCGCGGTGTTCCGCATCAGCCAGGACGCGCGCGAAAAGCCGCGTGAGGTCAGCCCGGTGCTGGCAAGCGTCGCGCCGGTCGCGCCGCGTAAGCCGGTGGTCGCGCAGGGCAGCGATAACTGGGAAACGTTCTAAGCGTTTTCGGGTAACAGGCCCCCGTCGCTCTCGCGGCGGGGGCTTTTTTTATGGCGTCGATTTTTATCGGCGTCAGGCGCGTAGCCCTTTCGATTCATTTATATAAAGAATCGATTAACAGTCTCTATAATTTATCTGTTCAGACCGAGGATAAAACCGACGCGATCCTGGCAGTGCCCGCCGCGCGGTAACGACTGACATGCTTTACAACCAACAGGATCTTTTGTGCGCATCGCAACGATTACCAACTTTGCCTATGGCGCGACGGTCGCGCTGACTCTCGCCTCCGGCGTGGTGCTGATGATGGCTTCCGGCGCTGATAAGGAGGAGCGGGCGGCTGTGCGGCAAAGCGCGGTATTCGACAGGCTGACGGAAGAGATTGAAAAGGAAGTCTACTCCCTGACTGAGATTGCCCGCCTCTACGCGGTGACCCGCCAGCCGGAAGATCTACAGGCATGGAAAGATAAGCTGGCGACGGCGACCCGCGATGAAAATCAGCTGGCGTCATTGCAGGATGTCGGGGCCACGCTTGAAGAGATTGAGCATTTACGCCAGGGCCTGGCTCAGGCGCGCGAGCTGGAAGATGAGCAGCAGGAGGCAATGCAGGCTATCGCCAGTGGCGACAGTCAGCGCGGCATTCATCTGCTTTTCAGCGCAGACTATGAACATCAGCTCAATCAGGTCGATTTTCAGTTCGCGCATTTTCGAAGCCTTCTTGACCAGCGCACCCGCGCCACAATCCAGGCAGCCACCGACGCCTCAATGCGGCTGCGAACGCTCTCCGAAATCATGGTGGCGCTGACCGCATTGCTGTTCCTGTTTGTGCTGGGGTTTGTGCTCAAGCGCCGCATTCTGCAACCGGTGGTGAAGCTGAGCGATGTCGTGAACCGGCTGGCGACGCAGGACTACGCGGTGGAAGCGCCGCTGTTGCAGCAGGTGGATGAAATCGGCGACATGGCGCAGGCGGTGCATATCTTTCGGGAAAACGGCCTTGCGCGTCAGCGACTTGAGCAGGAGCGCGACGCGGACTGGGCCATCCGGCGGCTGCTGTCGCGCATGACCCAGCGATTACAGGGCAGCGAAACGCGCAACGATATTATCGAGCTGACGCGGCTGTTCGCGCCGCAAATCGCGCCGGGGCTGGCGGGCCGGTTGTATGTGCTCGACGCGCACGAAAGCCTGATGACCTGCGTCGCCCGCTGGCTTGACGTGTCCGGCGACGACGCGGCTTTTACGCCCGACGAGTGCTGGGCGCTGCGCCGCGGACAGATGCACAGTCCTGGCCGTGACCTGGTGGATATTCCCTGTAAACATCTCTCGACATTCGCCGCACCGAAGGCGATCTGCGTGCCGCTGATCGCCCAGAATGAAACCATCGGGCTGCTGTCGTTTGAGAAAATCAATGAAGAGATTGAACCGCCGTATGTCTATCTGGAGCTGATGGCCGAGACGCTGGCGCTGGCGCTGGCGAACCAGAAGCTGCGCGATGAACTGATCGAAAAAGCGATGTACGACTCGCTGACGGGCATGCGCAACCGCTATCACCTGGAAGATGCGCTGCACGCCTGCATCAGCCAGGCGGAGGCGTCCGGCTCGCCAGTGAGCTGTCTGATGATTGATATCGACCACTTTAAAACGCTTAACGACCAGTATGGTCATGACGCGGGCGATACGGCGCTCAAAGAAGTTGCCCGTGTTATTCGGGCCACGCTTAGCGACACGGCGCAGGCGTTTCGCTATGGCGGCGAAGAGTTTCTGGTGCTGCTGCCCGGCATGGGAGAAGCGCAGGCGCACGCACTGGCGACGCGCATTCTGACGCAGGTCAGCGGGCTGTCGCTGCGTTATAACGGCGCGGAGATTGGCACGGTGTCGGTATCCATTGGTCTCGCCACCTGGCCCGATCACGCGCGCCGTGACAATCTGGTGAAAAACGCCGATATCGCGCTCTATCTCGCCAAAGAGATGGGCCGCTCTCGTATCGTGGTGGCGAACCGGCTGAAACCGAACGCCTGACGACGCAGCCGTTGCCGCACCCGGGGCTTTCCTTCGGGGCGGCGCGCAAACCAGAGTTTTCCGTTTCGTAAACCCGCTGGTTTTCCGCCTATACTCCGTGGTTTGGCAGCATATATTTTCTGGCACACTGGCTTTCCAACAACAGAAGGGCGCTGCCATTGAGCGGAGGTAAACGATGAAATTTCCTGGTATTCCGGAGAACGAAGAAGAGCGACTGAAATCGCTGTATATGATGGATCTGCTCGATACCAGGGATGACGAGCGTTTCGAGCGCCTGACGCGCGTGGCGAAAAAACTCTTTCATGTGCCGGTGGCGCTGATAAGCCTGCTGGATCGCGACCGTCAGTGGCTGCTGGCCTGCCAGGGGCTGAACACGCGCGAGACCACGCGTGACGTGTCATTTTGCGGGCATGCGATTTTGCAGGAGGGGCCGTTTATCGTGAACGACGCCCGCCTTGACGAGCGCTTTCACGACAACCCACTGGTGACCGGCGAGCCGTTTATCCGGTTTTACGCGGGCTACCCGGTGCGTCTGCCGGATGGCGCGGTGGTCGGCACGCTCTGTCTTATCGACGCCACGCCGCGCGATTTTAGCGATGACGATATCGCAAGCCTTAAAGATCTGGCGTTTATCGTAGAGGATGAGTTTCACGTGATCAGTATGGCGATGACAGACAGCCTGACCGGCATTCCCAATCGCCGCGGCTTTTACCGCAGTGGTGAAAAGCGCTTTACCCTGCTGAAAGATAATCCCGAGCCGTTCAGCATCCTCTATTTTGATCTCGATAAGTTTAAGCCTATTAACGATCTGTGGGGCCACGCCGAAGGCGATGAGGTACTGAAAGTGTTCTCAGCGCAGCTGCGCCAGCATCTGGGCCCGAAAGATATCGCCGGACGGTTGGGGGGCGATGAGTTCGCCGTGTTGCTAACCCGCAAGAGCGATGTCCAGCCGTTCCTTGAAAAGCTGCGCGCAAGCCTTGACGCGCATAACCAGCATGCCGGCAAGCCTTATAACATCAACTACTCCTATGGAATGCTCAACCGGGATGAAGGCAGGTTTGAGTCGCTGCTGGAGATGATCAAAGAGAGCGACAACGTGATGTATTCCGAGAAGCGCAGAAAGCGGCTCGGGTAACGAGCGGGATCACCCGCTCGCGTTAACCACCTTAATCGACACCATGCCGATGCCGAGACGGCGCGGCGAATGGCCGAGGATGTTCCCTTCGTTGGTGGACTGCGGATCCGGCGGCACAATGACCAGCGTATTGCTGCGCGTCGGATTGTCGAAATGCAGCGTGGTCGTCGATACTTCGTTGCCGAGCGTCAGCGTTTGCTGGCTGTCGCCCACTTTCACCGGCACCGGTTTTCCCGCGTTCGGGCCATAGGCTTTGGCGGTGATGACCAGAGCGAATTTCTCTGGCAGAGGCTTGCGATATTCGATTTTCACCTCCTCGCCAAGCTGCGCGTTGGACCAGCGCCCCCAGGACTCCGGGCGTGAAATGCCAGAGAACTGTTTGACCTCTTCCGGCGCGCCCGCCACGTTGAAGATAAAGCTGTCGGCCTGATAGCGGATGTCGTTATCCATCACTTTGAGCGTCTCCACGTTGCGCTGGTAGCGCGCAGTGTCGATGACCGTATCGCGAAACGCCGCTTTACCCTGCCATGTCGCTTTATCGACCCGCTGTACGCGCTGCTCGCCGCCAAGCTGGCCCTGCGAGACGCAGTAGTCGGTAGAGAGCGCCAGTTCCGGTGCCCACAGTCGCGCCATTTTGTAGCAGTTATCCACCCACAGGAAGTTATCGCGCGGGGCGAAGTCCGCCAGCTGAAAGCGCAATGGGGCGGAATATTCGCTCTCCGGTAGCGGCTCGATGCGCTTATCGGCCACACGCAGCAGCAGCGGCAGACGGAAATGGCTGCCGGAGAACGCGATAGTCTGTTTTTGCGTATCGACAGTGAAATCGTTTATCGCCGACGGGAATTTCCACAGGCTGATGATATCGGGCTTCCACGCGAGCACTTTCGATTTCATGTTCAGGAAGACCGTCGAGAGCGACTGGCCGGAAAGGCTGCTGCGCCCGAGTCCGAGATAGTTATCGCCGCCAAGAATATCCAGCACCGTGGCGCCGTTATCCATTGTGTTACGCTTCACCGCGACCAGATCCTGCTGCGGCTGGTCGCCACGCAGAATAAAGAACAGATTATTGCGGTCCTGCTTGCTGAGATATTTATACGCGGTGTTGTTCATCGCCAGATGATCGGACGAGACCACGATGACGGTATTTTTAAAATAAGGCGAGGCTTTGATTTTATTAATCAGCGCCGCGATGTGCTCCTGGCTGCAACTTACCGCGCTAAAGGACTGGTTCGGTTTACCGTCGAACGAATAGCTCTTGCGCTTGCAGGTGCGCGACACGAAACCGTCCGGGTGGTGCGTATCCACGGTGAGCGTAAAGAGCGAAAAGCGTTTGCCCGCTTTCGAGAGCGCTTCGTACTTTTTCCAGACCTCGTCCAGCACCGTATCGTCGTAAAAGCCCCAGTCGTTGCGGTAGGCCGGGTCCGCCACCACGCTTTTCAGCTCTTCAGCCCCGTAGAGATGATCGAAGCCGTGAGATTTCAGAAACACGTCTTTACCGGCGAAGCGCAGATTGGCGCCCTGAATAAAGTAGTTTTCATAGCCGGAGTTTTTCAGGATATCGCCCAGGCAGAGGTTCTGCGGGAAGAAGCTCGACATCGACGCGGAGGCGTTGCCCTCGAACGGCGCGAACAGCGGAATGCCGCACTGGGACGCGACCATGCCCGCGATGGTGTAGTCGGTGCCGGGAAGCTGTGCGGTATGGCTGAAATCAATACCTTCGTTTTTCAGCGCCCCAAGCTCCGGCGTCAGGTCCGCAAACGCCTGGTCGTCAAAATAGGTGCGCTCCAGGCTTTCGCCGTAGATATAGACCAGATTGAGCTGCGGATTATCGATACGCTTTTGCGGCTCTTTATAGTACGCCGCGAAATCCGGATCGCCCTCGGCGGTCTGGGATTTCACCAGCTCGGTTATCTGGCGAAACGCCGGACTGGCATCCACCGAGGCAAGCGCCAGCAGCAGCGCCGCAAAGCTATAGCCGAAGTGATACGGCAAGTGACGACGGCGGCGCAGGATCCAGGTGAGCAGCCCGAAGACCGCCAGCAGCGCCGCGACAAGCCCGAGGCCCGGCAGAATGTATTTACTGACGCCCGCGCCGGTGAGGCTGTTGGTCAGCGTATAAAGCACCGCGTCGTTGATGCCGTCGCCGGTAAAATAGTTACTGGCGAGCAGCGTCAGGTTCAGAATAACGAACAGGCCTAACACCACCAGCGTCGCGATGAACCACCAGGTGTTACGGCCAGCCTTGAAGGCGTATATCGCCACCGAGGCGATAAATAACAGTACGGAAAGCCACTCTGACAACACCACATCCTCGCAGCGAAGGCGCCAGGCCCGTTGGGGTTAAACCGGTTTTTTTACGGTGAAATATAACTTTGCTGTCACATTCCTACAATTTTAGCGTCATCTTTCTGTGGATCAGTTCAGATAAGGTTTAGAAACGCGGTTTTTTGAACCCGGTCTCATCCCCTGTGGCGGGTCATGGCGTAACGCGCAGCGTAAAAAGAGGTGTTTATTTATGGACCGCTAGCGGAAGGGGTGAAAAGCAGCTTCTTTTATGAAAATTTTATTACAGAGCAGATTCAACCAGAAAAAGGCGCAATAAAAGCGAGACGGGAGGAGGGAGACCGGGGCGCTGCGCATATGCCCCGGTTGACGCGTTTAGTATTCTTTACCGGTGACACGGCTGCGGTAGCTGTCCCAGTTGAAATTCACCCACAGGCTGTTGCCAAGCCGCATGCGATCCATAACGCGCTCGCCCAACAGCTTGGTCATTTCATCCATGTTCTGGTTGGTCAGCATTCCGGTCGGCCGTTTCGATGACGAGCGGCGATCCACCAGCTGGTTGATGATCACTTTTTCGTAGCGCGATTCGCTCTGCATGCCGATCTCATCGATCACCAGCAGATCGACGCTGCTGAGATCTTTTAGCAACTGCTCTTCACTGGTTTCCCGGCTGCTGAACGTGTCTTTCATGGCGGACATGATATCGGCCACGGTAATGATCATCACCGATTTTCCGCGCAGCAGCAGTTCATTGCAGATGGCGGCGGCAAGGTGGTTTTTACCGGTGCCAGGTTTGCCGGCGAAGACAAAACTCGCGATATTGCCGTCGAATGCCTCGACATACTGTCGCGCTTTGTTAACGGCGTTCATCTGCCCGTCGTTTTCCACGCGGTAGTTATCAAAAGAACAGTTCTGGTGCAGCGGGCGAATGCCGGAGCGGTTAAACGTGCGCTGCATTTTCATCGCCCGGTTCTCGCGCTCGATAGCCTCCGAGCGAAGACGCCCCTGCTCCTGTTGCCAGGCGAGAAGCTCTTCGCCGGTTTTAAAGGCGGGCTTTACATCAGGCGGCATCAGCCGCTTCAGGCGCATCATCAGGTCAGTGACGTTTTTCATCGTTACCCCCGGAATCCGTCAGGAATCTGGTCGTCCGGCTGCGGGATAGCGTTCACGTCGCGCCGCGCGGAAGACGTAAAAGTGGCGCGGTTCATCTGAATGCTGCGCGCCAGCTTTTGCTGCCACTGGATATGGTGAAAGACTTTGCCTTCCGCCTGCCAGTAGGCGACGAATGAGGCCAGCTCTTCGCTGGTGACCGGCTGCGACAGTGGAATGCCCCACAGCGCGGCCATTCGCTGGAACTCCGGATCGGGCTGCCAGTCCGGATACATGGCGAATTTACCCATCGGCACCGGTATGGGCTGGGCGACATCGTTCCCTTCGTCAAATAACTGCGCTTCCAGCGCGACATCGGAGCGGGGCGCGGCCAGCTGTTTTTCCAGGGCCAGCAGTTCCGCCATGCGCGCCGGCGTGACGGCATAAAATGCGGGCGCATTGTTATCAAACACCGCCACGGCCCCACGTTCGGCATGCGCCAGCGCGCCGCCGGGATTGCGCCGGAAGGCGTCAATATCAACGACATCAGGGGTCAGGATTCTGGAAGACATAAAACGTTCTCAATCAAAGCGTTATCAGACACTGGCGAATAAATGGCCAGCAGAGGCGATAATTCCTTCATAGTAGCATAACCCGGGGCGAGGTTTGAGCTTATTGGCGCGCGGACGGACGGGTAAAAAAAGAGCGCGCCATGACATCTGGCGCGCTCCGGGTCCCCTGGTGAGGGCAGTTTCGTTTTTTATTTTAAGCTTCCCCGTTGGCGGGGATAGCGTCAGGCAATAATGTTCAGCGTTACGTCGATGTTGCCGCGAGTCGCGTTAGAGTACGGGCAGACGATATGCGCCGCATCGACCAGTTTCTGCGCTTCTGCCGCGTCCATCCCCGGCAGGTGAATATTCAGTTTCGCTTCGATGCCAAAACCGGTCGGCAGCGGGCCGATCCCTACTTCGCCTTCGATAAATGCGTCTTTCGGCATGGTGATTTTGTCGCGAGCGGAGACAAATTTCATCGCGCCCAGGAAGCAGGCGGAGTAGCCTGCGGCAAAGAGCTGTTCCGGGTTAGTGACGTCGCCGCCCATGCCGCCCATCTCTTTCGGTACGCCCAGTTTCACGTCAAGCACGCCGTCAGAAGAGGTGGCGCGGCCGTCACGGCCTCCGGTGGCTTTTGCTTTGGCGCGGTAGATAACATTTTCTAAAGACATGCAATATTCCTTTTTGAGTTTTAGACGATTTAATCGTGCGCTACTTATATTTTGCATAAACACCGTTTAAGAGCGGCGCTTATGGCTGATGCAGGTTATCGCGTAAATTTTCCAGCTGCGCTTTAAGGCTCATCAGGGTTTCTCTGTCGCACGCGGTAGCGCAGAGCACTGACCCCGGAATGCCGTGGGCCTCGGCCTTTAACGCCCGGCCTGCGTCGGTGAGGGTGACGATCACTTGTCTCTCATCCTGACGCGAGCGCTGACGCATCAGCAGACCTGCGGTTTCCATCCGCTTTAACAGCGGCGTGAGCGTGGCGGAATCGAGATACAACCGCTCGCCGATTTCAGACACGGTTATGTCGTCTTGCTGCCACAGCACCATCATCACCAGATACTGCGGGTAAGTCAGGCCGAGCGGCGTCAGCAACTGGCGATAAATTTTATGCAGCGCCAGGTTTGCCGAGTAGAGCGCGAAGCAGAGCTGGTTATCTAAACTCAGCGAGAGGCCCGTGCTTTGTTGTTCTTTTGTTTTCATGTTTTCAATATAAATAGTGCACGATTTAATTGCAAGTGAACTTCTGGCTGTTGCTGCGATAGCTGTCCCCTTACACCCGGGGCCGTTTACGATAAAGCCACAGTCCCGGCAGCGACAGCCCAATCGACAGCGCGCCGACGGTAGACGCCGCCTTGAGAAAATGCGTCACCAGCGAGACCATTAACGGATCGCTGTAGCCGAAATGGCTGATTTTCACTGCCGAGATCATCGCCGAATAGGCGGAGATGCCGGGAAACATGGGGATCACCGCCGCGACGGTAAAGACTTTCGGGTGCGCGAGATACCAGCGCGACCACTGGATACCGATGCAGCCCACCAGCATCGCGGCGAGAAATGTTCCCCACTCGATATTCAACCCAAGCATTGTCATTACGGTACGCGAGCCGTGACCGACCGCGCCCAGCAGCGCGCACCAGAGCAGCGCGCGGCGCGGGACGTTAAAGACCATTGCAAAGCCCGCCGCCGGAATCGCCGAGAGCAGCATATCTTCCAGAAGCAGCGTAATAATACGAATTACATCCATCCCCGCAGCCCCCATAACGCCATGGCCATAATCACGCCGATGCAGGTCGCGAGCGTCAACAGGCTCGCCATCGCCCAGCGGGCGAGGCCGGTATTCACATGGCCTTTAAACATGTCCGCCACGGCATTGATAAGCGGAAACCCCGGCACCAACAGCAGGACGCTGGCGGCCATCGCCACGGCGGAAGTGCTGGCGAACGGCGGCAATGCAAGCAGCAGACCGGAGACTGTCGTTGCCATAAATGCGGTCAGGCAGAAGTTAATTTGTGGATGCAGATGGCGCTGCGTCAGCGTCTGGCGGACATACATCGCGAGCGTGCTGGCGATAAACGTCACCAGCGCGCCGTCCCAGCCGCCTTTATTCATTTTGCAAAAACAGGCGCAGGAGAGCCCCACCATTAACACCACCTGCCAGCGCGGATAACGCAGGGGCTTGAGTTGCGAGAAGCGTTTTTCGACATCGTCGCGACCGAGCAGCTTATGCTCGGCCATGATGACGATATGCTGCACTTCGGTCACCATATGCATATTGATGCCGCGATCGATGTTTTTTCGCGTGGTGGTAAGGCAGTGGTGATCTTTAATCGTGGTCAGCACAATCGCGTTGGCGGAAATCGAGCTTTCCACGCTGTCCATGCCCAGCGCGACGCCAAGCCGTGACGTCAGCTCATCTATCAGCGCGCTTTCCGCGCCGTGCTGCAATAAGTAAAGCCCGCACTGAATACACAAACGGGTGACGTCCCGCTGCGCTAAAGCATCCGCTTCCATATACATTCCTGGTGAAAGAGGGCGTCGACGCGCCAGAAGTGTCCATTATTAACATGCGTCGTGAAACGCAGCCGTGGGGACAGATCAAGCTTGCTGCATTTTTCATTGCGCTTAAGCGCTGTGCGCCGTCGCGTGCTGCACGCGGCGACGCAGCGGCGTCGTATTAATTATCCATATATAGATAAATAAAAAAGACGTCGCGCGGTGCGATAAAGCTTATTTATTATGTAAAGCCGTAATGTCTATAAATAGACATTTTTTATCTTTTTACGATGAGAATATCCTTTAATTTTGCGCGGCGTATTTTTCGCTTTTTTTGTCGTTGACAGTAAAATAAAGGGTTCATAGAATGCCGACGTTTACCCGGACAGGAAATTCTTTCTGTCTATTTATATACATCATCTGCTTTTGCTGTCTGCGCTATTGTTTTTTCTTTTTAAGTTTTTTAATGGTTTTTTACATTATTCCATAAGTGAGTTTTAAAAAATATGTTTGGCCGGAAGGATATAACCGGAGGAAATATGTTACCAGGACGTTGCAAACAAGGCATTATCATTAGCCAAATCCCTGTCATGCATACCGGGCTGGAGGTCATTATGCGCCGCCATTTCCCGGAGACGGAACTGTACCATTATAAAAGCAGCGCCGAGATGTCGCTGCCGCTGCTGAATCCGGTCGATATGGTGCTGGCGGAGCTGCCCTGCGCGCCCGATGACGCGCGCCGCGAGTGCGAGGCGTACTATTCGCTGGTGGCACAGGCACCTGGCGTGCACTGGATTTTTCTCGTTCCCGCTGCCACGTTCAGCCTGGCGGTGCAGTTACTGATGCGCCCGGAAACTACGCTGCTGTCTACGGCGGAGTCGGTGAATGGCGTCGTCAACGCAGTGCGGCTTGGCCGCGAAAAAGCCGAGCGCGTCAGCCAGATGTTAGTTACGCCGCGCCAGCCGCAGGAGAGCGAGCCTGCCTCAACGGTCATGCTGACCTCGTCAGAGAGACAGGTATTACGCCTGCTCGGCAAAGGCTGGGGAATAAATCAAATCGCCCAGATGCTGAAAAAAAGCAATAAGACGATCAGTGCGCAGAAAAACAGCGCCATGCGGCGCTTATCGTTGCGCGGAAATGCAGAAATGTATGCATGGATCAGCAGCCTGCAGGGATTAAAAGAATTAAATTTGATTTCATTACATAAGGAACAGGCCGAATGGAACACGGAGTCGAAAAACGAAGCATTGCGCTAATTGAAAAATGCGTAATGAGCGGTGAAGGAATACGTTCGCTGTTGAAGGGCCATCATTCGATATCATGCCGTCTGGAAATATTTGTCGATCACCATGCCTTTATTCAGACGCTGGGAAACCGGCATTTTTCTGTCGTTATCTTCTCACTTGATGGTACGCGTGAGCACCGGCGTGATTGTCTGCAATTCGTCAGCGAAATGGCGAAAGCCTTTCCGCGTATGAAACGCATCGTGATGGTGAATAACGTCAATGAGGCGAAACTGATAAGCCAGCTCTCACCGACGCCGTTGCAGGGAATTATCGATAAATCGGAAACGCTGGCGCGCTTTACCGATGAGCTGATGTCTGCGATGAATGATTCGGCCCGCGTCAGTGAGTCGCCAAATAAAGTCTGGTACGCAAGCCAGGGATCGCGGCTGCTGAGCCCGACCGAGCGGATTATTCTGCGTTACCTGACGGATGGTTATTCGGTGTCGCAAATTGCCTGCCATCTCGAGCGCAACATTAAAACCATTCGTGCGCATAAGTTTAACGCGATGCTGAAGCTCGGGGTGCATACGGATGCCGGCTTGCTGAACGCGGCGGATATTCTCAGACACCGGGCAGGCTTGTTCTGAGCCTGCGGCGGCGGCGCGTTTGGGGAGGTAACGTAACGACGTAGCACGCGCGCCAGGCCGTTACGCTAAGGGCTTACAGGCAGACATCCACCCATTGCGCCTGCGTCAGTTCCGCCAGACGACTCGGCGAAATACGTACCGCGCTGTGAATGGCGCCTGCGGCAGGGAGCACTTCGTCATACTGGCGCAGCGAAACGTCACAATAGACCGCCAGCGCATTTTCCAGCCCAAACGGGCAGACGCCGCCGACCGGATGACCGGTCCAGGTCACCACTTCGTCGCTGCTAAGCATGCGCGCTTTGGCGCCGAACGTGGTTTTCAGCTTTTTGTTATCAAGACGCGCGTCGCCCTTAGCGACAACCAGAATCACCTGATCTTTCACTTTTAGCGAAAGCGTTTTGGCTATCTGACCGGGCTCAACCTGATGAGCGGCGGCAGCCAGAGCGACGGTAGCGGTGCTTTGGTTCAGTTCGATGATTTCAATATCGGGGGCGTTTTCGACAAAAAATTGCCGCACGGATTCCAGACTCATTTATTTCTCCTGAAAATAGCTGTCCTAATCTGGCATACAGGGCCATGTTTTGTAAATTATCTGAAAAGGGCTTTCCGGCGGCTATCCGGTGTTTTCTGGATCTCCTTCACAATCAAAGAAACCGGTTACTGTAACCGGTTGCAGAGCCTCTCAGGCGGATTAATACTGGTTACGTAACCTCCCTCTGTAACCAATAATAAGAGCCGTCTATGAAACCTTATTTTCTCAGTTACGCCGCTGGCAAGGCGGTAAGCCACCGTTGCAGCCCGGATGATTTCACTGCGCAGGAAGCAGAGCGACATACCCGGTTACGGTTTTCAGTTCAATGGATTATGGGATGATGCGCGACGGCCACTCGCCGCGTATTCACGTTGATTGCCTGACAGGAGAACCGCCATGTCTGCCAACCATGCTGCATTTAATGTGATTTTTCGCTTTGTTGAAAATTATGTCAGCCCGATAGCTTCCCGCATTTCCGCGCAACGTCACGTGATGGCGATCCGCGACGGTTTTATCTCTGCCATGCCGTTTATGATTGTCGGCTCTTTTTTGCTGGTGTTCGCCTATCCGCCGTTTTCGCCGGATACCACGCTCGGCTTTGCCCGCGCGTGGCTGGATATGGCAAAACAGTTCGAAGGGCAGATCCTCACCCCGTTTGATATGACGATGGGGATTATGTCGATTTATATCTGCGCCGCCATCGCCTATAACCTCGGCAAACATTATGTGAAGTCGCATCAGCTGGACCCGTTCATGTGCGCCATGCTGTCGCTGATGGCGTTTCTGCTGGTGGCTGCGCCGAAAACTAAAGGCACGCTGCCGGTAGACAGCCTGGGAGGCACCGGTATTTTCACGGCGATTCTGGTGGCGATTTACTGCGTGGAGATGATGCGTTTTCTGAAGGCGCATAACATCGGCATCCGTTTGCCGGACCAGGTGCCGCCGATGATTAAAAACTCGTTCGATCTGTTAATCCCGGTGCTGGTAGTGGTGCTCACTCTCTATCCACTGAGCCTGCTGATTCAGTCGCAATTCGACATGCTGATCCCGCAGGCGATTATGTCAGTTTTCAAGCCGCTGGTGTCCGCTGCGGATTCGCTACCGGCGATTCTGCTGGCTGTGCTGATTGGCCATCTGCTCTGGTTTGCGGGCATTCATGGCGCGGCGATTGTTTCAGGAATGCTGCAGATGTTCTGGCTGACGAATCTTGGGCTTAACCAGACCGCGCTGGCGCAAAGCGCGCCGCTGCCGCACATCTTTATGGAAGCATTCTGGACGTTCTTTATTGTTATCGGCGGCTCCGGCGCGACGATGGGGCTGGTGTTCTGCTATCTGCGCAGCCGTTCTGCGCATCTGCGCTCGATAGGCCGCCTGAGCGTAGTGCCAAGCCTTTTTAACATCAACGAGCCGGTGATTTTCGGCACGCCTATCGTAATGAACCCGGTGTTCTTTATTCCGTTCCTGCTGGCCCCGATGGTGAATGCGGTGCTCGCCTGGGCGGCGATGAAGTTCGATTTGATTGGACGCGTAATTTCCGTTGTGCCGTGGACTGCGCCGGCGCCGGTTGGCGCCGCCTGGGCGCTGGGCTGGGATTTCCGGGCCGCGCTGTTGGTCATTGTGCTGGCGGTCGTCTCGGCCATCATTTACTTCCCGTTCTTTAAAGTCTACGAGAAGCAACTGCTGGCTCAGGAAGCGGAAGAGGCGCTGAAAGAGGGGCAGGGGGCTGGCGAACAGGCCGCCTGATAACAAAACGGCGGGGAAACCCGCCGTTCACTATTTCAGGGTGCAGTCGCCACATTGCTGCACCTCGGGCAGCCTGTAGCGCTGACAGCAAGTGCGGCGCACCAGCAATCCTTCACGCAGAACAACGGTGCGGAACAGCGGATTTTCCTGGCCGTTCAGCAATGTTTTTTCGAAAAAGCAGCTCTGGCGCAGCGCGCTCACGGTCTCTTCGCCGAGCCAGTCGCGCCATTCGCCGAAGCACCAGTTAATTAAATAACCGGTGTTGCTCCAGATAAGCTTGCCGTTGATATCACCAGAGGCTTCCAGCGCTTCGACGACCGGCGTCATCACGTCCACTAACAGCTTCTCTAGCCGCTCGCGCGCTGAAAGGGCGCTGGCGCGGCAGTCTTCTTCCACCGTCACATAGAAGCAGGCCGCGCGGCCCGTTTCATGAAATTCCACTGCGATATTGTCATCGCTGATATCCAGCGCCTGTGGTTGCGTCAGCAGCGCCAGCATCAGCGGCGGCACGAGCAGGCCGAGATACCACTGCGCCCAGAGCGATTTCAGCGGTTTATTTTCACGCGCGGCAGAAGGAGCGTTGCGATAGATGTGATCGGAATAGAGCGCCATTAACGAGGCGAGCGCAGCAGGCTGCGACCATTCGCTGAAGGTCAGCGCCGTGGCGGGCGGGGTGTCGTCCAGCTTCATGATGTCGTGAAAATGCGCGCGGTGCGTCGTAAACGCTTCACGCAGGCGAACCGCGAGCATCGAAGGCGGACGATGCAGCGGAGCGCGCCAGATAAGTTCATCAACAGAATGAAGAGAGCGATAAGCCATAGCGTAGTCTGAACAGCAAATCTAAATGATAATGATTGCCAATCCTAACTATAGGCGGAAACGATAGCAAGCGGTTTGACCATAAAACCGACGCGTCTGGCGTGGCGGCATAAATCTCAGGCGGCGCGCCGGGCCTCATAATACAGAATGTGGTTACGGCCTTTGTTTTTCGCGGCGTAGAGCGCCTCATCGGCGCAGCGCAGCGCGTCGTCAATATTACCCCTTTCCAGCGGGGCGATGCCGATGGAAAGCGTCACGTTAGTCGCCACGCTTTCATTGAAAATATGCGGAATACGCAGATCGAAAACCCGCTGGCGAATACGCTCGGCTGTCATTCGCGCGCTTTGTTCATCGGCGTGGGTCAACAACACCATAAACTCTTCGCCACCGTAGCGGGTGACTATATCCCGCGAACGTACACAATCACGGATCGCCGCCGACACGCGTGTCAGCGCCTGATCGCCCATCATATGGCCGTAGTGATCGTTATAAGCTTTAAAATGGTCGATATCCATCAGCAGCACAAACTGCTGCCCCGCGTCCGGCGGCAGGTTAGCCAGGCGGTTCTGAAAACCGCGGCGGTTACAGAGACCGGTAAGCGGGTCCATCATGCTCAGGTCGGTTAATGTGGCTTTTTCTTCTATTAGCCGCTGCATCATCTGACGCGCAAAAATATCGCTGCGTCGGGCGATCAGATGCTGCATAACCAGCCCAATTAACGGTAGCGTCAGCGTGTACCCAAATAGCGCTGGATGCTGGCCTTTATCCAGCAACAGGATCGTGGCGGTAATGGGCAGACAAAAACGGCTGAATGCGGCAAGCATATTTATAAATGAAAGCGTGGCGATAAACAGCGCGCCGAGCAGAGTAATAAGCAGACAGGTGCCGTCGTGAAAAACGCACCACGGGCTTTTCAACGCGATATTCCACGACCAGAGCGCGCCTGCCAGGAGCGCCGTCAGGTTGATGGCTTTCAGGCTGAAGGCGCGGAACTGCGCGCGCAACAGCAGCGCGCCGCTTAGCGCAATCACGCTTAACGCAGGCCAGGGAATATGCGGATAGTCATAAAGCGGATCCACGAGATTAAACAACGCGGAAAACAGATTAAGAAACAGAAAGAGTTTCAGGGAGAGCTGATATTTTTCTTCCGTCAGGGCTCGCCAGTTATTTGCAGTCATATCCGTTGGTGACTTATTTAGCGCTATCAGGCTTTTATAAAAGCCAGATAAAGGATGGGCTCATTGTGCCTTGTTACTGAGAATGAGAATTTTCTTAAGCATGGCGGACAATTTATCACCTTCACCCCGTTATGTCATTACCTCTTAACTAAAGTAAAGCGCCGCTAAATTGATTTTCGCTGACAAATAAGAATTTATATCATATGATATTGGTTATCATTATCGATACGAGAGGCGAAACGATGTTGTACAGACGACTGGAAAGTGGTTGGGCCGTCCTTTTGCCGGGCGCGCTGGTAGCGATGCTGGCGTGGAGTGAGCTGAGCTGGGCGCAGTGGCGGGTCATCATTGTGCTGGCGCTGCTGACGACGGTCGGTATGCTTTACCATCCCCGTCTGCGGCATTTTGTTCTGCTGCCGTCATGCATCGCTTTCGCCAGCGGTTTAATGCTGATCGTATCGCATCTGCACATGGCGCTGAATTAACGCAAGAGGGCGGCACTGGATACAGAAAACAGGGGAATAAAAGATAAGACAGGAAACACCGAAGAATAAGAAGCGATAAAAGAAGTGGTGCGAGGGGGGGGACTTGAACCCCCACGTCCGAAGGACACTAACACCTGAAGCTAGCGCGTCTACCAATTCCGCCACCTTCGCACTGTCTCTTTTATCGTATCGCCATCGCATTGGTGCGAGGGGGGGACTTGAACCCCCACGTCCGAAGGACACTAACACCTGAAGCTAGCGCGTCTACCAATTCCGCCACCTTCGCGCAGTGCGAGCGATACTTTCTTGCGTGGTTTTTGGTGCGAGGGGGGGACTTGAACCCCCACGTCCGAAGGACACTAACACCTGAAGCTAGCGCGTCTACCAATTCCGCCACCTTCGCATACCAGCAATACCGGGAAGTATTGCAACCACGGAGGCGCATTCTAGATGTTTTCTGGACTTCGTCAATACTTAATTGCATGCCGCTTTTCTGAATGGTGCAAAAAGCGGCATTTCGCGCATGAATACCGTTAACGCTTCGCGTTGCGGCCCATCACGGCGCGGTAGACTTTGAAGCGTCCGGTCTGCGCCAGAACTTCATGGTTGCCGAAGGTTTCATCCAGCACATTCGGATACGGCAGGAACGCGTTCGCCACGATCCGCAGCTCGCCGCCGATGTTCAGGTGGCGCACGGCGCTGCGGATCAGCGTCTGCGCGGCTTCAAAATTAGTCTCCATTCCGTCATGGAACGGCGGGTTAGAGATAATCATGTCGAAGCGGCCTGTGATTTCCGAGAATACGTTACTGGCGACCACTTCGCCTTCAAAGCCGTTCGCGGCAAGCGTCGCGCGGCTCGCTTCCACCGCTGGCGCGCTCACATCGCACAGGGTCAGACGCACTTTCGGCGAGTGGCTCGCCAGCACGGCCGCCAGCACGCCTGCGCCGCAGCCGACATCCAGCACTTTGCCTTTGGTATGCGGCGAGAGGGTGGAGAGCAGCAGATCGCTGCCGACATCCAGCCCGTCGCGGCTGAAAACGCCTGGCAGCGTTTTGATTGTCAGCCCGTCAACGTCATATTCGTTCCACCAGCCGTCAGGATTGAACGCGGGTTGTTTTTCGAGACGACCATGATAGAGGCCGCAGCGGCGCGCGCTGTCGATTTTGTTCAGCGGGCAGTACTCTGCGAGCATCGCTTCGGCGCTGCGCACGCCGCTGCGGTTTTCGCCCACCACGAAAATATCGGTGCCCACTGGCAGCAGCGACAGCAGGTTCATCAGCTGGAACTGCGCTTCGGGTTTGTTTTTGGGCCAGTAGTAGATAAGCGTATCGCTGTCCGCCACGATCTCGGCGTCGGCCACCAGACCGTAGCGCGCGTTATCGCCCATCGGCTTGCTCAGCACCTGCCAGTGGTGGAACTGCTGCGTATGCGCGCGGCTTTGCGCGGTGTCAAAACGCGCAGGCAGGTCATCCTGCATATCGCCGGCAAACAGAACGCGGCTTTCGGTAAAATCATCACTGTGGCGCAGCAGAACTTCGCTTGCCGGGGAAAAACCAGACATGAAACACTCCTTCGGAAACTTGAGGGGCGATTATAGTGGTTTGTTGGCGCATGTTCGACGGATTTGCTATATTTGCGCCCCTTCGGCACTGATTCAGGCATCCCTATGACATCCCGACGAGACTGGCGATTACAGCAACTGGGCATTACCCAGTGGGTATTGCGTCGCCCCGCCGCGCTGCTGGGTGAGATAGCCATCGTGCTGCCTTCTCATATCCGCCTGGTGATGGTGGCCGCCGAGCCGCCGCCGCTCAGCCTGCCGTTCATTCAGGATGTGCTGCGCGCGCTGGCGCTCGACGCCGATCAGGTGATGCAGTTAACCCCCGACCGCGTGGCGATGCTACACGATGCCCACTGCAATAGCTGGTGTCTGGGCGTGGACGCGGCGCCTGAGCTGCCCGGTGCCCGGCTGGTAACGCCGGGCCTGGAAACGCTACAGCGCAGCGGCGCGGCGCGCGCCGATCTCTGGCAACAAATTTGCGAGCATGAAGATGATTTCCTTACTCCAGCCCGCTGATCTGGCGGCGGCTTTCGCCATTGAACAGCGCGCTCACGCCTTTCCGTGGAGCGAGAAGACGTTCGCCAGCAATCAGGGCGAGCGCTATCTGAACCTGCGGCTCGACGTGGACGGCGCGATGGCGGCGTTCGCGATAACGCAGGTCGTGCTGGATGAAGCCACGCTGTTTAATATCGCGGTCGACCCGGCGTTTCAGCGTCGTGGTCTGGGCCGGGCGTTGCTGGAGCATCTTATCGAGGCGCTTGAAGCGCGCGACGTGCTGACGCTCTGGCTGGAGGTTCGCGCGTCTAACCACGCGGCGCGCGCGTTATATGAAAGTCTGGGCTTTAACGAGGCGACGATTCGCCGCAACTATTATCCGACGCCCGACGGACGCGAAGACGCCATCATCATGGCGTTGCCGCTGGGTTAATTATCAATAAAGGTGACGTAATGAAGTGGGACTGGATTCTTTTTGACGCTGACGAAACGCTGTTTACTTTCGACGCCTTTGGCGGCCTGCGGCGCATGTTCCTGGACTACAGCGTGACCTTTACCGAGCAGGATTACCACGACTACCAGGCGGTCAATAAACCGCTGTGGGTCGACTACCAGAACGGCGCCATCAGCGCGCTGCAGCTCCAGCATCAGCGTTTTCAGGGATGGTCTGAACGTCTGAGCGTGCCGGCAGGCGATCTGAACAGCGCTTTTTTAAACGCGATGGCAGAGATCTGCGCGCCGTTGCCGGGGGCGGCCTCTTTGCTGGCGTTCCTGAAAGGCAAAGTGAAGCTTGGCATCATCACTAACGGCTTTACGGCGCTCCAGCAGATCCGTCTTGAGCGCACCGGATTTCGGGACTATTTTGATTTACTGGTTATCTCAGAGCAGGTCGGCGTCGCGAAACCCGCGCCGGAAATCTTCGACTACGCCCTCGCGAAAATGGGTAATCCCGACCGCTCGCGCGTGTTGATGGTAGGCGATACCGCGGAATCCGATATTCTCGGCGGCATCAATGCGGGACTGGCGACCTGTTGGCTGAACAGCCACGGCCGCACGCTGCCGGAAGATATCGCCCCGACCTGGCAGGTCACCTCGTTAAGCGAACTGGAGCAATTGCTGTGTAAACAATGATTGTCTGACCCTTTCGGATGGGTAAAATAGCCGCATTTTTCGCTCACTCGCCGCGTGGCGCCTGCCCGCGCGCTTACACAGAAGATTTTGATTATGACGTTGTCTCCTTATTTGCAAGAGGTGGCTAAGCGCCGCACCTTCGCGATCATCTCGCACCCGGACGCCGGTAAAACGACGATCACCGAAAAGGTGCTGCTGTTCGGACAGGCGATTCAGGTCGCCGGGACGGTAAAAGGCCGCGGTTCCAGCCAGCACGCGAAATCGGACTGGATGGAGATGGAAAAGCAGCGTGGTATTTCTATTACCACCTCCGTGATGCAGTTCCCTTACCATGATTGTCTCGTCAACCTGCTGGACACCCCCGGCCACGAAGACTTCTCGGAAGATACCTACCGTACGCTGACGGCGGTGGACTGCTGCCTGATGGTTATCGACGCCGCGAAAGGCGTTGAGGATCGCACGCGTAAGCTGATGGAAGTCACCCGTCTGCGCGACACGCCGATCCTGACCTTTATGAACAAACTCGACCGCGACATCCGTGATCCGATGGAGTTGCTGGATGAAGTGGAAAGCGAGCTGCGGATCGCCTGCGCGCCGATCACCTGGCCGATTGGCTGCGGCAAACTGTTCAAAGGCGTTTATCACCTTTATAACGACGAAACCTACCTCTATCAGACCGGTCAGGGCCACACCATTCAGGAAGTGCGCATTGTTAAAGGTCTGGACAACCCGGAGCTGGATCAGGCGGTGGGTGAGGAGCTGGCCGCGCAGCTGCGTGACGAGCTGGAGCTGGTGAAAGGCGCGTCGCACGAATTCGACAAAGAACTGTTCCTGAACGGCGAACTGACGCCGGTGTTCTTCGGGACCGCGCTCGGCAACTTCGGCGTCGATCATATGCTGGATGGTCTGGTGGAGTGGGCGCCTGCGCCGATGCCCCGTCAGACCGACGGCCGCGTGGTCGAGGCGAGCGAAGAGAAATTCTCCGGCTTCGTGTTTAAGATCCAGGCCAATATGGACCCGAAACACCGTGACCGCGTGGCGTTTATGCGCGTGGTGTCCGGTAAATATGAAAAGGGTATGAAGCTGCGCCAGGTGCGTACCGGGAAAGATGTCGTCATCTCCGACGCGCTGACCTTTATGGCGGGCGACCGCTCGCATGTCGAAGAGGCGTATCCGGGCGACATCATCGGCCTGCATAACCACGGCACTATTCAGATTGGCGACACCTTTACCCAGGGTGAATCCATGAAGTTTACGGGTATCCCGAACTTTGCCCCGGAACTGTTCCGCCGCATCCGCCTGAAAGACCCGCTCAAGCAGAAACAACTGCTCAAAGGGCTGGTGCAGCTCTCGGAAGAGGGCGCGGTGCAGGTGTTCCGCCCGCTCTCCAACAACGATCTGATCGTGGGCGCGGTGGGTGTGCTCCAGTTTGACGTGGTCATGTCGCGTCTGAAGACCGAGTACAGCGTTGAGGCGATTTACGAATCGGTTAACGTATCAACGGCCCGCTGGGTAGAGTGCGACGACGTGAAGAAATTCGAAGAGTTCAAGCGTAAGAACGAGATCCAGCTGGCGCTGGACGGCGGCGATAACCTTACCTACATCGCGCCGACCATGGTCAACCTCAATCTGACGCAAGAGCGTTACCCGGATGTGACCTTCCGGAAAACGCGCGAGCACTAATCCCTTTCAGGACGCGGCAAAGCCGCGTCCTGCCTCGCTTTCCCGCCTTTTCTCCGCGATGCGGAATGTTCTTAAATTCCTGCTTTCCCTGCTGTTTTGGCGTTTTTTCCCGCCGCTGCCCAGGCGTTTTTGCGAACGTGATCTATATTTAACAATGTGATGACGCTGTCGTCGGGATGAAATGCCGTTAAGTGCTTCCAACCCGGTGATTCATCATCATAAACGTTATTATTGCCATATTAATAACTGAGTTTTCGCAACGTAACGGCTGAGTGTCTGACTAACCCTCTGAACATGCCTTGCCGGTACGGCGCGACTAACTCATCAGCAGCGCGAAAGCCTGCTGTTAGGAAAAGCCGCTGATGTGGCGGCTTGCGGCTCAAATTCTGAGCAAACCACAGGAACGAATCGATGAACAAGACTAAGATTTCAAAAACTCTGCTGGCTGTTGTGTTGGGTTCTGTCATGGCGTCCTCTTCTGCGTTCGCAGAAAACTCCGCCGTTGAAAGCACCAAATCCACCGCGGATAGTGCAGGGCAAAAAATCGATAGCTCTATGAATAAAGTCGGTAACTTCATGGACGACAGCGCCATCACCGCCAAAGTGAAAGCCGCGCTGGTAGATGACGAACAGATTAAGAGCACCGACATCTCTGTGAAAACCGAGAAAAGCGTAGTGACGCTGAGCGGCTTTGTTGAAAGCCAGGCCCAGGCCGAGGAAGCGGTGAAAATCGCCAAAGGCATTGAGGGCGTCGCTTCCGTAAGCGACAAGCTGCACGTACGCGACGGTAAAGATCAGTCGGTGAAAGGTTATGCGGGCGACGCGGCCACCACCAGCGAAATCAAAGCGAAACTGCTGGCGGATGACATCGTGCCTTCGCGTAACGTGAAAGTCGAAACCACCGACGGTGTGGTGCAGCTTTCCGGTACCGTCGAGTCTGAAAAACAGTCTCAGCGCGCCGAAAGCATCGCAAAAGCGGTTGATGGCGTGAAAAGCGTCAAAAACGATTTAAAAGTGAAGTCGTAACAGGCAAACCGCTCTCCCGGCTACGGCCGGGAGGAATGGTAAGCAACAACAGCTGGATAACACCGCCAGTGGACGCTGCGTTCATTAAGAAGCGGTATAAAGATTAACTATGGTAAAGGAGAGTCTTATGTTTCGTTGGGGCATTATCTTTCTGGTTATCGCGTTGATTGCGGCCGCTCTGGGCTTTGGTGGCCTGGCAGGTACCGCAGCAGGCGCAGCGAAAATCGTATTCGTCGTTGGTATTATTCTGTTCCTGGTTAGCCTTTTTATGGGCCGTCGACGCCCGTAGTGTGATAAAAAGATAACTGACAGACGGCAAAGCCAGTCCCTGTGACTGGCTTTGCTCGTTTAGGGCATCGGACACGTTCGCGCGGCGCGCGACGAATTAAAACAGGAAAGCAGGGTGGGGCAACGTATTCCCGTAACGCCAGGCAACATAGCGCCTCTGGCGGTGAAACCGTTTCGTCCCGGCAAGCTGGCAATTGTCTGCGAAGGGGGCGGCCAGCGCGGGATCTTTACAGCTGGCGTGCTGGATGAATTCATGCGTGCGCAGTTCAACCCGTTCGATTTCTTCCTCGGTACGTCAGCCGGGGCGCAGAACCTCTCGGCTTATGTCTGTAACCAGCCCGGTTATGCCCGGCGCGTCATCACCCGCTTTACTACCTCACGTGATTTCTTCGACCCGGTGCGCTTCGTGCGCGGCGGCAACCTTATCGATCTCGACTGGCTGACCGAAGCCACCTCTGCCCGCATGCCGCTTGAAATGGGCAACGCGATGCGGCTCTTTGACGCCGGCAAGGCATTCTATATGTGCGCCTGCCGCCGCGATGACTACTCGCCGGGCTATTTCGCGCCGCAGGAACATAACTGGCTCGATATTATTCGTGCGTCCAGCGCTATACCAGGTTTTTACCGCCCAGGCGTGGATCTCGACGGCATCAACTATTTTGACGGCGGCGTCAGCGACGCCATCCCGGTGCGGGAGGCGGCGCGCCTCGGCGCCACGACGCTGGTGGTTATCCGCACCGTGCCGTCGCAGATGTATTACACCCCACAATGGTTCAAACGCATGGAGCGCTGGCTCACCGACAGCAGTCTTCAGCCGCTGCTGAACCTGGTGCAGCATCATGAGACGACCTATCGCGCGATTCAGGAATTTATCGAAAAGCCGCCCGGCAAGCTGCGCATTTTTGAGATCTCTCCGCCTCGCGCATTGACCAGTATGGCGCTCGGCAGCCGCCTGCCTGCGCTGATGGGAGATTACAAGCTGGGCCGCCTGTGCGGGCGCTATTTCCTGGCCACCGTCGGCAGGCTGCTGGTGAGTCAGCCGCCGCTGCGCCGCTACCGCACGCCGCCTGTGGTGCCGGTCGCCGTACCGACCAAGACGACGGCCGCTGCGCCTGCTGAAATCCTGGTGCCTGTCGCGCCGGAGGCAACGATTGTCGTGCCGCCTGCGACCGTCGCGAATGACGCGCTCGACGCCCCGCTGGTCAAAACCGAACAGGCCAACGACGCGACGTTTAACGATGAGGATCTGGCATGACGCGACGCTTTATCGATACCCACTGCCATTTCGATTTCCCACCCTTTACCGGCGCAGAAGCGGCGAGTCTCGCGCAGGCCGCCGGGGCGGGTGTCGAACAGATCATCGTGCCCGCGATTGAAGCCGCGCGTTTTGCGACCGTGCTTGAGCTGGCTGCGCGCTACCCGGCGCTGTGGGCAGCGATCGGCCTGCATCCGATTGTTATCGGCAACCATAACGACGCGAGCCTGGCGTTGCTTGAGCATCATCTGCAACAGCAGGCGGATAAACTGGTGGCGATAGGCGAAATCGGGCTCGATCTCTATATGGACAACCCGCTTTTCGAACGCCAGGAGGCGATCCTCGACGCCCAGTTACGGCTCGCGAAGCGCTATGAACTGCCGGTTATCCTGCATTCACGCCGCACCCACGATAAACTCGCGATGCATTTAAAGCGCCACGCGCTGCCCTGTACCGGCGTGGTACACGGCTTCGCGGGCAGTCTGCAACAGGCGCAGCGCTTTATCGATCTCGGCTATCGCATCGGCGTGGGCGGCACCATCACCTATCCACGCGCGCAGAAAACCCGCGACGTCATGGCGAAACTGCCGCTTTCCTCACTCCTTCTGGAAACTGACGCGCCAGATATGCCGCTGAACGGCTGGCAAGGGCAGCCAAACCGGCCTGAGCGCGTTAACGGCGTGTTTGATGTTCTGTGCGAGCTGCGCCCCGAGCCGCCTGATGTTATCGCCCATGCCATCCTTGAAAACACCCGCACGCTCTTCCCGCGCCTCAAAATGTGACCGCCGGTCCACGGTTGTTTAAAAAAGCGTAAAACGTCTGGATTTACGTGGATTCTCTGTCGTTAAATCGCCCCGCCTGCGCGCGCGGGACAATCATAATTCACTCATTACACAGGGATACTGTATGCAAATACTGATGGGGCTGGTGGGGATGCTGGCGCTGCTGGCGATAGCAGTCGCGCTTTCCAGTAACCGTAAAGCGATAAATCTGCGCACCGTGGTGGGGGCCTGGCTGATTCAGGTCGCCATCGGTGCGCTGGTGCTCTATGTACCGGCGGGCCGCCGGGTACTGCTGGCGATGTCCGAAGGCGTGGCGAACGTAATCGCTTACGGCAATAACGGCATCTCGTTTTTATTTGGCGGCCTGGTGTCAGACAAAATGTTCGAGGTGTTCGGCGGCGGCGGGTTTATCTTCGCGCTGCGCGTGCTGCCGGTCATTGTCTTTTTCTCCTCGCTGATCGCGGTGCTCTACTATCTCGGCATTATGCAACTGGTGATCCGCCTGCTGGGCGGCGCGCTGCGTAAAGTGCTGAAAACCTCCCGTACCGAATCGCTTTCGGCCACTGCCAATATTTTCGTCGGCCAGACCGAAGCGCCGCTGGTGGTGCGTCCTTATATCGCCACCATGACCCGTTCTGAGCTTTTCGCGGTGATGTGCGGCGGGCTGGCGTCAGTGGCGGGCTCGGTGCTGGCAGGTTACGCGCAGATGGGCGTGCCGCTGGAATACCTTATCGCCGCCTCCTTTATGGCGGCGCCCGGCGGTCTGCTGTTTGCGAAAATCATTATTCCGGAAACCGAAAAGCCCAACGACGCGCCGCATCTGGAAAGCGCGCAACACGATCCGGATCGTCCGTCGAACGTGCTGGATGCCGCGGCGTCTGGCGCATCCGCCGGGATGCAGCTGGCGCTGAACGTCGGCGCGATGCTGCTGGCGTTTGTGGCGCTGATTGCGCTGCTGAACGGTATGCTCTCCGGCATTGGCGGCTGGTTTAACCATCCGGAACTGTCGTTGCAGCTTATCCTGGGCTGGGTATTCTCGCCGGTGGCGTGGCTGATTGGCGTACCGTGGGACGAGGCGATGGTGGCGGGGTCCTTTATCGGCCAGAAGCTTATCATCAACGAATTCGTGGCCTACATGAACTTCGGCGAATACCTGAAAGAGGATGCAACCGTGGCGGCTGCCGGTCTTCAGGTACTCTCGGCGCACACCAAAGCGATTATCTCTTTCGCGCTCTGCGGATTTGCTAACCTTTCTTCTATCGCCATCCTGATTGGCGGGCTGGGCAGCATGGCGCCGAGTCGTCGCCATGACGTCGCGCAGCTCGGGCTGAAGGCCGTCGCCGCCGGTACGCTCTCGAATCTGATGAGCGCGACTATCGCTGGTGTGTTTCTGGCGCTGTAACCCGGTGTGAAAATGTTATAATTTTCACATTTTTTGTGACCTTCAGGCTGGCAGAGCGCCAGCCTTTTTTGTTTCCGGGGCGGGCATCAGGCTGTCATAATGTTGTGTTAATCACATATAATGGCTGAAAGTATGCAACCATTACTTTGTAATTTGTGAAACAAGACACAAAACCATCCCGCCTGGGAGTGTTAGAATTTTAACATTGATGGCAATGATGTGCGGTGAGACGGATCTCAGCGTGACGGCGGTCGACGCCGCTCTTCTTCATGGACCACGACCGCTCCAACGTGTTGAGTTTCTCATCCGAGATGCATTTTTTTGTTGGAGAAAGTTATGACCGATTTAACCAAAAGCAGCCTGCGTGCGCTGCAACTGATGGACCTCACCACCCTGAATGACGACGACACCAATGAGAAAGTCATCGCATTGTGTCATCAGGCGAAAACCCCGGTGGGCAACACCGCCGCAATCTGTATTTATCCGCGCTTCATCCCGATTGCCCGCAAAACGCTGAACGCGCAGGGCACGCCGGATATCCGTATCGCCACGGTCACCAACTTCCCGCATGGCAACGATGATATCGACATCGCGCTTGCGGAAACCCGCGCGGCTATCGCCTACGGCGCAGATGAAGTGGACGTCGTTTTCCCGTATCGCGCGCTGATGGCGGGCAACGAGCAGGTCGGTTTTGATCTGGTGAAAGCCTGTAAAGACGCCTGCGCGGCGGCTAACGTGCTGCTGAAAGTCATCATCGAAACCGGCGAACTGAAAGAAGAAGCGCTGATTCGCAAAACCTCTGAAATCTCTATCAAAGCCGGCGCAGACTTTATCAAAACCTCTACCGGTAAAGTGCCGGTTAACGCGACCCCTGAAAGCGCGCGCATTATGCTGGAAGTGATCCGCGATATGGGTGTGGCGAAAACCGTTGGCTTTAAACCGGCAGGCGGCGTACGCACCGCGGAAGACGCGGCGAAATACCTGGCGGTTGCCGACGAACTGCTGGGCGCTGACTGGGCCGATGCGCGTCACTACCGCTTCGGCGCTTCAAGCCTGCTGGCAAGCCTCTTACAGGCGCTCGGCCACGGCGACGGCAAAAGCGCCAGCAGCTATTAATCCGCCTTGTGCCTGATAGTGCTTTGCTATCCGGACTCAGGATTGTAATGCGGGCGGCTCTCACGCTGCCCGCCATTATTCACCCTAATTCACGGGGGTTACCGTGTTCCTCGCTCAGGAAATTATTCGTAAAAAACGCGACGGCCACGCGCTTAGCGACGACGAGATCCGCTTTTTTATTAACGGCATTCGCGATAACACCGTTTCCGAAGGACAGATCGCCGCGCTGGCGATGACCATTTTCTTTCACGACATGACCATGCCGGAGCGGGTATCGCTGACGATGGCGATGCGCGATTCCGGCACCGTGCTGGACTGGAAAAGCCTCAACCTGAACGGCCCGGTCGTGGACAAACACTCCACCGGCGGCGTGGGCGACGTCACGTCGCTGATGCTCGGCCCGATGGTGGCGGCATGCGGCGGCTACATCCCGATGATTTCCGGGCGCGGACTGGGCCATACCGGCGGTACGCTCGATAAACTCGAAGCTATTCCAGGGTTTGATATTTTCCCGGACGACCATCGTTTTCGCGACATTATTAAAAACGTCGGCGTCGCCATTATCGGCCAGACCAACTCGCTGGCGCCGGCGGATAAACGCTTTTACGCCACGCGCGACATTACCGCGACGGTGGATTCCATTCCGCTCATCACCGCCTCGATCCTCGCGAAAAAGCTCGCCGAAGGGCTGGATGCGCTGGTGATGGACGTGAAAGTGGGCAGCGGGGCGTTTATGCCGACTTACGCGCTTTCTGAAGCGCTGGCGCAGGCGATTGTCGGCGTGGCCAACGGCGCGGGCGTGCGCACCACGGCGCTGCTGACGGATATGAACGAAGTGCTCGCCTCCAGCGCAGGCAACGCGGTGGAAGTGCGCGAAGCGGTGCGGTTCCTGACCGGCGATTATCGCAATCCGCGCCTGCTGGAAGTAACCATGGCGCTGTGCGTCGAGATGCTGCTCTCCGGCGGGCTTGCGAAAGATGACGCCGACGCGCGCGCGAAGCTGCAAACCGTGCTGGATAACGGCCGTGCGGCGGAGATTTTTGGCCGTATGGTGGCCGCGCAAAACGGCCCCGCAGACTTTGTCGAAAACTACGATCGCTATCTGCCAGCCGCCACGCTCAGCAAAGCCGTTTATGCCGACCGTACCGGTTTTATCACCGAGATGGACACCCGCGCGCTCGGCATGGCGGTGGTGTCGATGGGCGGCGGTCGTCGCCAGGCGTCCGACAGCATCGATTACAGCGTCGGTTTAACCGATATGGCGCGTCTCGGCGAGAAGGTGGATGGCGAACGGCCACTCGCCATCATCCACGCGAAGAGCGAAGCAAGCTGGCAGGAAGCGGCGGCAGCAGTCAAAGCGGCCATTAAGGTTGACGATACGGCGGCGAAAGCGTCACCGGTTGTCTATCGCAGAATTAGCCAATAAGTGGCATACTGATCTGATCACTTTTTTACAGCGCAAAAGGTACGGAGAAAATATGAAACGTGCATTTATTATGGTGCTGGACTCCTTTGGTATTGGCGCGACGGAAGATGCGGAACGCTTCGGCGACGCGGGTTCTGACACGCTCGGCCACATCGCCGAGGCCTGCGCCAAAGGTGAGGCGGATATCGGTCGTAAAGGCCCGCTGCATCTGCCGAATCTGACGAGGCTGGGCCTTGCGAAAGCGCATGAAGGCGCCACGGGCTTTATTCCTGCCGGCATGGACGGCAATGCGGAAATCACCGGAGCGTACGCCTGGGCGCACGAACTCTCTTCCGGTAAAGATACGCCGTCAGGTCACTGGGAAATCGCTGGCGTGCCGGTTCTGTTCGACTGGGGCTACTTCACCGACGAGAAAAACAGCTTCCCGCAGGAGCTGCTCGACAAGCTGGTGGCGCGCGCAAACCTGCCGGGCTATCTCGGCAACTGCCACTCTTCCGGTACGGTGATTCTGGATGAACTGGGCGAAGAGCATATGAAAACCGGCAAGCCGATTTTCTACACCTCTGCTGACTCTGTGTTCCAGATTGCCTGCCACGAAGAGACGTTCGGCCTGGACCGCCTCTATGAGCTGTGCGAAATCGCGCGTGAAGAGCTGACCGAAGGCGGCTACAACATCGGCCGCGTTATCGCGCGTCCGTTTATCGGCGACAAAGCGGGCAACTTCCAGCGTACCGGCAACCGTCACGACCTGGCGGTCGAGCCGCCGTCACCGGTCGTGCTCAAAAAGCTGGTGGACGAGAAGGGCGGCCACGTCGTTTCCGTCGGTAAAATCGCGGATATCTACGCCAATATGGGCATCACCAAAAAAGTGAAAGCCACCGGGCTGGATGCGCTGTTCGACGCCACCATCAAAGAGATGAAAGAAGCGGGCGACAACACGATTGTGTTCACCAACTTCGTGGATTTCGACTCCTCGTGGGGGCATCGCCGCGATGTCGCAGGCTATGCGGGCGGCCTTGAGCTGTTCGACCGTCGCATGCCGGAGCTGCTGGAACTGGTGGGCGAAGATGACATCATCATCTTTACCGCTGACCACGGCTGCGACCCGACCTGGAAAGGCACCGACCACACCCGTGAGCATATCCCGGTGTTGATTTACGGCCCGAAAGTGAAACCGGGTTCGCTCGGTCATCGCGAGACGTTCGCCGATATCGGCCAGACCGTCGCCAAATATTTTGGCCTGTCTGACATGGAATATGGCAAAGCGATGTTCTGATCCCTGTTCTTTTTCGCGTGGCCGCGTGTTGGCTGCGCGATCCATACGGGATTTTTATAACAAGTTGTAGGCCGGGCAAGGCGCAGCCGCCGCCCGGCGAGATAAGAGATTAAAAAGGAAAATAAGATGGCAACCCCACATATTAACGCCGAGATGGGTGATTTCGCAGACGTCGTGCTGATGCCGGGCGACCCGCTGCGCGCTAAACACATTGCAGAAACTTTCCTGGAAGACGTGCGCGAAGTAAACAACGTGCGCGGCATGCTGGGTTTCACCGGCACCTACAAAGGCCGCAAAATTTCCGTGATGGGCCATGGCATGGGCATCCCGTCCTGCTCCATCTACACTAAAGAGCTGATCACCGACTTCGGCGTGAAGAAAATCATTCGCGTAGGCTCCTGCGGCGCGGTGCGTGCAGATGTGAAACTGCGTGATGTGGTTATCGGCATGGGCGCGTGCACCGACTCCAAAGTGAACCGTCTGCGTTTTAAAGATCACGACTTTGCGGCCATCGCGGATTTCGACATGGTGCGTAACGCGGTTGACGCGGCCAAAGCGCTGGGCGTTGACGCGCGCGTCGGCAACATTTTCTCCGCTGACCTGTTCTATACGCCAGACCCGTCGATGTTCGACGTAATGGAAAAATACGGCATTCTCGGCGTGGAGATGGAAGCGGCGGGCATCTACGGCGTGGCAGCGGAATTTGGCGCGAAAGCGCTGACCATCTGCACCGTGTCCGACCATATTCGTACCCACGAGCAGACCACCGCAGCAGAGCGTCAGACCACGTTTAACGACATGATCAAAATCGCGCTGGAGTCCGTGCTGCTGGGCGATAAAGAGTAAGTTTTCACTGACATAAAGTGAAAAGAAAAGGGCGCCGCGGCGCCCTTTTTATTGGGCCTGGTCAGTTATGTCAAAAGGCAAACGAAACGGTGGATAGCGTTGCGCTTACCCGCCTTATCTGTAAAAAGTGTTGTGGTTTCGACGGGCGGGTAAACGACGCGCACCCGCCGGAGTTTTTTAGCCCCACTCTGACAGGGTGGCAGGGCGAGGATAAAAATTTAACGCACCGCCTGCGCCATCCACGCGCCCACTTCGCGAAGCTCTGCCGCCTGCGCCGGGAATTCTGCGGCTAACGCCTCGCACGTTTGCTGTAGCGCGTCGGCCTGATATACGCAGCCCTGCAACCGGCTCGCCAGCGCCTCAAGCGGCGCGGGGTTGAGGCTGTCCGTAAAAAGCTGTGTGCGGGTGATATGTCCTTTTTCCACGTCGAAATGCAACTCCACGCCGCCCCAGACAAAACGCTCGTCGAGCTGATGTGTAAACGCGGGGGCCTGGCCGAAATTCCACTCCCAGCTGCTCTGACGGGCGAAGGTTTCCGCAAAACCCGGCAAATCCGGAAACGCGTCGGGTGAAATCACCTCGGCGGGGACATGCTCGCCGTAATACGCGAAAAACGCGTCCATTACCGCCTCGCACACCTGGGCATGCGTAATGCCTGGTTTCAGATCGTTGAGATTCGCGACGCGCCCGCGCACCGACGTTATTCCTTTCGCCTGGAGCTTTTTCTTATCCGGGTTAAGGTAATTCGCCAGCCGGCTTAAATCGGCGTTCAGCAGCAGCGTGCCGTGATGAAAGCCGCGATCCATTGTCTCGCGGTAGGCGGAACCCGATATTTTGCGCGGCCCTTCGGCGGTCTCTACCACTAAATCGTTGCGCCCGGATGCCGACGCCTGAATGCCAAGCTGCGCCAGCGCATTAATCACAATCGTCGTGGAGACGCTTTTGTCATATTCCGGCTTGCCCGCCATAAAGGTAAAACAGGTGTTGCCGAGATCGTGGAACACCGCGCCGCCGCCGCTGCTGCGCCGGGCCAGGCGCACGTTATCTTCATCCATACGGCGGGTATTGCACTCTTTCCACGGGTTCTGCGCCCGGCCAATGACAACGGTATCGGCGTTGCGCCAGAGGAACAGAACGCGCTGGGTGGCGGGCATCTGGCGGAAGATGCACTCTTCCACTGCCAGGTTAAACCAGGGATCGTAAGAATCGGAAATAAGCAGGCGTAGAGAGGACACGGGCGTTTCCCTTAAGCAATAAAGAACGCCCATTATATCACGCGATGTCAGGCGCGTTTGTCGTCCGCAGGCGCGTCGGGCTCGCTCTCTTCTTCGGGCACCGATTTGCTGGCGGTCAGCAGGAACGGCGACTGCTGCCAGCGGGTGCGTTTGCCCTGCAAAAGCGTACGCGTCAGCACAATGCCGATGGCGAGCGACAACAGCATCATCAGGCGCAAAATATTGGTGGTGTTGTCCACCTGGCGCGCTTCGGTGGGCAGACTGTGGGTGTCGAGCGTGAGCCGCAGGTAGCCGATGGGCCCGCTTTTATCCTGCACCGGCTGGACAATCTGCTCGTTAAAGTAGCTGCCCGCTTTTTTTCCGTCGAGCGCCAGCCGGTCGCGCACGTTGACGCTTTCACCGGCGCGCGCGATTAGCTCGCCCTGTTGATCATAAACGCTGGCGTCCAGAATACGGCTCTCTTCCGTCAGCTGGCGCAGGAGGGCGCCTACGCGCTTTTCATCCGGGTTTTCACCTTTAATCAGCGGCACCAGACTGTAGCTCACCTGGCGGGCCAGCGTGCGGGCGAGATCTTCCATCTGAATATTGCGGGACTGCTGATGGCTCTGGCTGAACCACGACGCGCCCTGCATCAGCGCCACCAGCAACGCCAGACAGATAAGTACAATCACTGCGCGATGCAGCCGAAATTTGAGTTTTGCCCGGGCCATAAAGTACCTGCTTAAATTTTGAAGCTTAATGTTGCCAGAAGCGCCGCAGACAAGGTAGCCTCATGCGTTGTTTTGTCCCGCCCCGATACTATTTACAGGAGCCTGAATGCCGAACAGTCTTACCTGGTGCGACCTGCCGAACGAGGTTTCTCTCTGGCCTGGATTGCCCCTTTCTTTGAGCGGTGACGAAGTGATGCCGCTGGATTATCACGCCGGTCAGAGCGGCTGGCTTCTGTACGGACGGGGTTTAAATAAGCAAAGTCTGACCCAATATCAGCATAAGCTCGGCGCGGCGATGGTTATCGTCAATGCATGGTGCGTGGAAGATTATCAGGTGATCCGCCTCGCGGGCTCGCTGACGCCGCGCGCGACGCGTCTGGCGCATGATTCCGGCCTCGATGTCGCGCCGCTCGGCAAAATCCCGCATCTGAAAACGCCCGGCCTGCTGGTGATGGATATGGATTCCACCGCGATCCAGATCGAATGCATTGATGAAATCGCGAAGCTTGCCGGTACGGGCGACGAAGTGGCGGAAGTGACCGAGCGCGCCATGCGCGGCGAGCTGGATTTCACGGCCAGCCTGAAAGCGCGCGTCGGCACGCTTTCAGGCGCGGATGCCGACATTCTGCGCCAGGTACGTGACGTGCTGCCGCTGATGCCGGGCCTGACCTCGCTGGTGCTGAAACTGCACGCGCTGGGCTGGAAAGTGGCTATCGCCTCTGGCGGTTTCACCTATTTCGCGCAATATCTGCAGGACAAACTCCACCTGGATGATGTGGTCGCCAATGAACTGGCGGTGGAAAACGGCCGGCTGACCGGCGAGGTTACCGGGCAGATCGTCGACGCCCAGTTCAAGGCGCAAACCTTACAGCGCCTGGCTGAAAAATATACGATCCCGACAGGCCAGACCGTGGCGATTGGCGACGGCGCTAACGACCTGCCGATGATCCAGACGGCGGGGCTGGGCATTGCCTACCACGCCAAACCGAAAGTGAATGAAAAGACGGAAATCACTATCCGTCACGCTGACCTGATGGGGGTGTTCTGTATCCTCTCCGGCAGCCTGAACCCGAAATAAAGAGGTAAAAGGTGGCGAAAGCTCCAAAACGCGCATTTGTCTGTAACGAGTGTGGTGCGGATTATCCGCGCTGGCAGGGGCAGTGCAGCGCCTGTCATGCCTGGAATACCATCACCGAGGTGCGTCTCGCCGCCTCGCCGCAAGCGGCGCGCAATGAACGACTCTCCGGCTACGCAGGTAGCGCGGGCGTCTCTAAAGTGCAAAAGCTTTCTGAGATTAGCCTTGAGGCGCTGCCGCGTTTCTCGACCGGTTTTAAAGAGTTTGACCGCGTGCTTGGCGGCGGCGTGGTGCCGGGCAGCGCCATTCTGATTGGCGGCAACCCGGGCGCCGGAAAATCGACGCTGCTGCTGCAAACGCTCTGCAAGCTTGGCGAGCAGATGAAAACGCTCTACGTCACCGGCGAGGAGTCGCTGCAACAGGTGGCGATGCGCGCGCATCGTCTGGGCCTGCCGACGACGAATCTCAACATGCTCTCGGAAACCAGCATCGAACAGATCTGCCTTATCGCCGAAGAAGAGCAGCCGAAGCTGATGGTGATCGACTCCATTCAGGTAATGCATATGGCGGACGTGCAGTCGTCGCCGGGCAGCGTCGCGCAGGTGCGTGAAACCGCCGCCTATCTGACGCGCTTCGCCAAAACCCGCGGCGTGGCGATTGTTATGGTCGGCCATGTGACCAAAGACGGCTCGCTGGCGGGCCCGAAAGTGCTCGAACACTGTATCGACTGTTCGGTGCTGCTGGACGGCGACGCCGATTCGCGTTTTCGCACGCTGCGCAGCCATAAAAACCGCTTTGGCGCAGTGAATGAGCTTGGCGTGTTCGCGATGACGGAACAGGGTCTGCGCGAAGTCAGCAACCCGTCGGCCATTTTCTTAAGCCGTGGCGATGAAGTCACTTCCGGCAGCTCGGTGATGGTGGTCTGGGAAGGCACGCGCCCGCTGCTGGTGGAGATCCAGGCGCTGGTGGATCAGTCAATGATGGCGAACCCCAGACGCGTGGCCGTGGGCCTTGAGCAGAACCGCCTTGCGATCCTTCTTGCGGTGTTGCACCGCCACGGCGGACTGCAAATGGCCGATCAGGATGTGTTCGTCAACGTGGTCGGCGGGGTGAAAGTCACCGAGACCAGCGCTGACCTGGCGCTGCTGCTGGCGATGGTTTCCAGCCTGCGCGATCGACCACTGCCGCAGGATCTCGTCGTGTTTGGCGAGGTGGGCCTCGCAGGCGAGATTCGCCCGGTGCCAAGCGGCCAGGAGCGTATCTCCGAAGCGGCGAAGCACGGTTTCCGTCGCGCCATTGTGCCTGCCGCCAACGTCCCGAAAAAAGTGCCCGAAGGCATGCAGATTTTCGGTGTTAAAAAGCTCGCGGATGCGCTAACTGTCTTTGACGACTTATAATTAATTATTCAATGGGTTATTACCCACAATCATTCGCGTTGCGGGAAGGCGGCGCGTTTGTGAGCCCGGGGCGCTTACTGAAGTCAGCGTCCGGGGACGCAAGCGAAGCCAACGCACCGCAGCGTGACATATAAAGGGTAATTGCAGGAGGCAGCGCATCTTGTCATTCGACTATCTTAAAACCGCGATCCGTCAAAAGGGCTGCACGCTACAACAGGTGGCGGCGGCCTGCGGCATGACCAAGGGCTATTTAAGCCAGCTGCTCAACGCCAAAATCAAAAGCCCCAGCGCGCAGAAGCTCGAAGCGCTGCACCGCTTTCTGGGCCTTGAGTTTCCGCGCCGCCAGAAGCGCGTCGGCGTCGTGTTCGGCAAGTTTTATCCGCTGCATACCGGCCATATTTATCTGATCCAGCGCGCCTGTAGCCAGGTCGACGAGTTGCACATCATCATGGGCTACGACGAAAAGCGCGACCGCACGCTGTTTGAAGAGAGCGCAATGTCGCAGCAGCCCACCATCAGCGACCGCCTGCGCTGGCTGCTGCAAACCTTCAAATACCAGAAAAACATCCGTATTCACGCCTTTAATGAAGAGGGCATGGAGCCGTACCCGCACGGCTGGGACGTCTGGAGCGAGGGGATTAAAGCGTTTATGGAGGAGAAGGGCATTGAGCCCGACACCATCTATACCTCCGAGGAGGCGGATGCGCCGCAGTATCGCGAACATCTCGGCATCGAGACCGTGATTATCGACCCCAAACGCACCTTTATGAATATCAGCGGGGCGCAGATCCGCGCCAACCCGTTCCGTTACTGGGAGTATATCCCGACCGAGGTGAAGCCGTTCTTTGTACGTACGGTGGCGATCCTCGGCGGCGAGTCGAGCGGGAAATCGATGCTGGTCAATAAGCTCGCCAATATCTTCAACACCACCAGCGCCTGGGAATATGGCCGCGATTATGTGTTCTCGCACCTGGGCGGCGACGAGATGGCGCTGCAATATTCCGACTACGACAAAATTGCGCTTGGTCATGCGCAATATATTGATTTCGCGGTGAAATATGCCAATAAAGTGGCGTTTATCGACACCGATTTCGTAACCACCCAGGCGTTCTGCAAAAAATATGAAGGGCGTGAACATCCGTTCGTACAGGCGCTGGTAGATGAATACCGCTTCGACCTGGTTATCCTGCTGGAGAACAACACGCCGTGGGTGGCGGACGGACTGAGAAGCCTTGGAAGCTCGGTGGATCGCAAAGAGTTCCAGTCGCTGCTGGTGTCGATGCTCGAAGAGAACAAGATTGACTATGTGCACGTCGAGGAGCCGGATTACGACTCCCGTTTCCTGCGCTGCGTGGAGCTGGTGAAACAGCTGATGGGCGAGCAGGCTTAGCGGGCAGAAGGGGCTGGAGGGCGGGTGTACCGCGCCTACCTGCCCTACGGCTATTCGCAAGCGCGCATACATACAGGGCGGGTAAACCACGCCGCGCAATGCGAGAGGGTAAACGCGCCGCGCTTACCCTCCCTGTGTCTTAAAACGCCACGACTACCTTGCCGCGCATATGGCCTTCCAGCACTTTACGGTGTGCGTGGGTAATACTCTCAACGCTCAGCCCGTGGAAGGTTTCGCTCAGCGCGCTCTCCACTTCGCCGACATCCACCAGCTTCGCGACCTCGTTCAGGATCTCGCCCTGGCGCGCCATATCGGCGGTCTGGTACATGCTGCGGGTATACATGAATTCCCAGTGCAGCGCGGCGGATTTCGACTTCAGCGCGTCCTGATCCAGTGGATGCGCGTTTTCCACGATGCTGCAAATATGCCCCTGCGGCGCGATAAGCTGGCTCACCGCCGCCCAGTGACCGTCGGTATCATTCAGAATGAAAATGTAATCGACAAATTTAATGTCGTGCTTCGCCAGCTCGCCCGGCAGATCCTGATAGTTCACCACCAGATCCGCGCCACGATCCCGGCACCACTGCGCGGAATCTTCACGCGAGGCGGTGGCGATGATTTTCGCTTTGCTGTGCAGGCGCGCAAACGGGATCGCAAGCGAGCCCACACCGCCCGCGCCGCCGATAATCAGCAGCGTTTTCTCTTCACCCGCATCCTGAATCTTCAGGCGCTCGAATAACCCTTCCCACGCGGTCAGCGCCGTCAGCGGGATGGCGGCTGCGGCAGCCCAGGAGAGCGTGCGCGGTTTATGGCCCACGATGCGGGCGTCGATCAACTGATGGCTGGCGTTGCTGCCAGAACGGGTAATATCCCCGGCATAATAGACTTCATCGCCCGCCTTAAATCCGCTGACCTTGCCGCCCACGGCCGTCACGATGCCGCTCGCATCCCAGCCCAGCACGCGCGGCGCCTGCAACCCGTTTTTCTTCAGGCTGGCATGCACTTTAGTGTCGACCGGGTTAATGGAGACCGCTTTCACTTCCACCAGCAAATCGTAATCGCCAGGCTGCGGCATCGGCTGGGTGATTTCAATAAAGTTTTCCGGCGCGTCCGGATTAACGGCAATCGCTTTAACAGACATGGTGTGTTCCTTTTGCTGAGTTTGTTCAGAGGATGTTGTGTTGAATGTAGTCTATGCGGGCTGACAGAGGGTGATAAGATGGACAATCCAGAACGGCGTGTTTGTGAGAGATGAACAATCATGTTTAAGCAACTGCAGGATATGGCACTCTTCGCGCTGGTGGCGGAAACCGGCAGCTTTACGGCGGCGGCGCAGAAAGCGGGCCTGCCGAAATCAAGCGTCAGCCAGCGTATCAGCCAGCTGGAGGCGCATGTCGGGCTGCGGTTGCTCAACCGCACCACGCGCAAGCTGAGCCTGACCTTTGCAGGCGAACATTATCTGGTTCACTGTCGTGAAATGCTCGATGCCAGCGAGCGCGCGGATCTCGCCGTTCAGCGCCTGCGCGACAACCCCAGTGGTCGGTTACGTATTACCAGCCCGGCGGGTATCGGCGCGACGCTGCTGGCGCGCATGAATGCGGAATTTCTCGCGAAATACCCGGATATCACGCTGGAGGTTTTTATCTCTGACGACGTGCGGGATCTGGTGATGGAAGGGTTTGACGTGGCGCTGCGCACCGGTAAACCGCAGGACTCCTCGCTGATTGGCCGTAAAATTGGGCACTGTCCGCGTTATCTGGTCGCCTCGCCGGGCTATCTCTCTCGCTTCCCGCGCCTTACTCACCCGTCACAACTGGTGGAACACCGCGTCGTGGTGCACCGCGCCTGGACGGAGTGGCTGCTGCAGCGCGACCGTGAACTCTACCGCTGTCATCTGAATCCTGTGCACCAGACCGATAATTTGCTCTATGCCCGCGAAAGCGCGCTGGCCGGAGCGGGCATCACGTTACTGCCCGCTTTCTTACTGGACGACATGCTGCGCCAGGGCGCACTGGTCAATATCCTGCCAGAGTGGGCCGTCACCGGTAACGATCTCTATCTGGTCTATCCGGGGCGCAAACTCAACGCGCCAGCGCTGGTGAGCTATATCAATTTCGCACTCGGCTATGAAGGCGTTACTCAGTTTTACGAAAATATGACGATGTAAGGCTTCTGGTGGATATTTTCGGCGGTTAAGTGAATAAAAAGAGAGAAACAAAAGCCAGGAAAAATAAAATCCAAAAAAGTAAAACCGCCATAATTTATTTGTGGGGATGATGTGTTGTGATATTTTACGCGCCTGAATTATTGTAACGCCCTTCTGCTGCCGGAATCATTGATAACTACGGCAAATAATAAATGAGCTTAGATTAACTCGGTTTATATACACGCGAGCAACAGCACGCGTGCGCTGCTTTTTTACGGCAGCGGAAGCGCGCCTCGCCACGGCTATGGGTATACCCCACGGCGGTAGCCTGTTCGCAGCATTCTTACAGGATCGGTTAATGAAAAGACATGGACTGGCTGTTCAACGCGCCACCGTTCTGGCGTTGTTTTTAAGGGAGATAAAAACGCGTTTCGGCAAGTTCCGCCTCGGTTACGGCTGGGCGTTGCTTGAGCCTTTACTGCATCTCGCTATTTTATTGTTTGTTCTGGATTTCGTCATGGAACGAACGCTGCCGGATATTTCTTTTCCGGTGTTTTTATTAAGCGGCATTATTCCCTATTTTATTTTTAGTCATATTACAGGGCGCTCTGTTAACGCCGTCGATGCGAATCAGGGGCTTTTTAATTATCGTCCGGTAAAACCTGTCGATACGATTATCGCCAGAACGCTGCTGGAGGCGGGGATTTATATTGCGGTTTATCTGCTGCTGCTCGCCATGCTGGCGATGATGGGCGAAGTATTTACCTGCTCACACCTCTTAACGTTATTTAGCGTCTGGGGCTGCCTGATTCTTTTCTCCTTCGCCATCGGGCTGATTTTTATGGTCATCAGCAGCGCATTTCCGGAAGCTGAAAAGTTCCTGCCACTGCTGACGCGCCCGCTCTATTTTATCTCCTGCGTGATGTATTCGCTCAATACTATTCCGCAGGAATATCAACGCTGGGTGGCATGGAACCCGTTGGTGCATGTCGTCGAGCTGACGCGGGAGTCGCTGGCAACCAGCTATGAGAGCGACGGCGCGAGTCTTGCGTATCTCGCCATCAGCACGCTGGTGGCGCTCTTCACCGGCCTTGCACTCTATCGTCACCAGGAAGAGGCGATGCTGACCTCATGATTACTATTGAAAATCTCACCAAATCGTACCGCACGCCCGCAGGGCGACATTATGTATTTAAGGATCTCAGCCTGACGCTACCGTCCGGCAAGAGCGTGGCGCTCATCGGGCGCAACGGGGCGGGAAAATCGACGCTGCTGCGCATGATTGGCGGTACGGATAACCCGGATAAAGGGCGGATTGTCTCCAGCGCGACGATCTCCTGGCCAGTCGGGCTGGCGGGCGGTTTTCAGGGCAGCCTGACCGGCCGGGAAAACGTGAAATTCGTGGCGCGGCTTTATGCAACGAAAGAGGAATTACGGCAGAAAGTGGCGTTTGTCGAAGATTTCGCCGAGCTCGGCAAATATTTTGATATGCCTGTTAAAGCGTACTCGTCCGGTATGAAAGCGCGCCTCGGCTTTGGCCTGAGCATGGCGTTTACGTTTGATTACTATCTGGTGGACGAAGTGACGGCCGTTGGCGATGCCAGCTTTCGTAAAAAATGCGAAAAGATCTTTGAAGAGCGCCATCGTGACGCCTGCTTTTTAATGGTGTCGCATAACCTTAATTCGCTGAAACAGTATTGCGATGCGGCAGTGTTTATTGGTCGGGAAAATCAGGTTCATTATTACGATAATGTTGATGGCGCCATTGATGCCTATAAGGCGCAGGAAAATCTGTAATCATGCTATACAGAAAAGTCAGTAAGCTTCTCTCTTCCCCCGGCATGTTCCTGAGAGACTACCTGCTTAAAAAGCACCCGCTCATTTTTAATGAAATCCATTGTCCGGTAACAGAGGAGGGCGTGTTGCTTAAGCATGACCTCGCACTGGAGCGCATGTTTGAGGTTAACTTCCCGGTCGATGTGGTTTTTACCTGGGTTGATAACAACGACCCGCGCTGGGGCAGTAAATTTCAGCAGTACCGGCGCACTCATTTACAGCAGGGTGACAACGCCGACTGCGACCTGGCGCGCTTTGATAATCACAATGAAATCTATTACTCAGTGCTGAGCGTATTGCGTTTTATGCCCTGGGTACGTTTTATTTATATTGTCGTTGACGGGCATTCGTTGCCGTGGGCAGAACGTATTGCCAACGTTAAAATTATTTCGCATGAAGAGATTATCCCGTCGCAATATTTACCTACATTTAACTCGCACGTTATCGAAGCGCATTTACACCATATTCCTGGGCTTGCGGAACATTTTATCTATTTTAATGACGATGTTTTTGTGGCACGCGATCTCCCGGCCAGCCATTTTTTTAAAGGTAACGGTCTGGCATCGCTTTTTATCTCCCGCAAAAGCCTGACGGCGATGGCGCAGCGCGGAAGCACGACACCGGCCTTATCTGCGTCGTTAAATGCCAGAACGCTGCTGGCTGACGATACGGGGTTTACACCGGATGCGCCGTTGGCGCACACGTATGTGCCCTTACGCAAAAGCATGTTTACCGAGGCCCGGCAGCGATACCGCCAGCAAATTGATGCGTTTCTCTCCTGTAAATTCAGGAGCGATAACGACCTGAACCTGCCTACGTTCCTGGTGCCCTGGCTTGCCTACATCAGGGGAATGGCCGCGCCCGCGAGGGATATTTGTTATTACTTCAACGTACGCTCGCCCGCCGCGAAAATGCATTATCGGGCGCTGATTGACAGACGGCCGCATGATGGGGCGCCGCACTCCTTCTGCGCCAATGATTTTTCTTCACGTAACACAAGTATTCATCATTATCAGGACCAACTGATTGACATGCTGGAAACATATTTTGAAAATGGAACACACAAAAATGTTTAATAATAAACTTCGCAAGCTGGTAAGGGACCCCAAACTGTTCTTCAGCGATATGGCTGCCAATCAGGCGCGGAAACTAAGCAAACTGCATATTAAAAAAGAGGACGGGCATTACGAATATACGGTGGTCTCGGCGGTATATAATGTCAGTGCTTTTCTGGATGACTATTTTAAAAGCTTTATCAATCAGCGGCTGAAGTTTAAAAAGCATATTCAGCTGATCCTGGTCGATGATGGCTCGACAGATAATTCTGGCGACATTATTAAAAAATGGCAAAAGAAATATCCGAATAATATTATTTATATTTATCAGGAGAATGCCGGGCAATCTTCTGCACGTAATAACGGGTTGCAGCATGTGGCTACGGAGTGGGTGACATTTATCGATCCTGATGATTTTGTTGATGTCGATTATTTTTACAACCTCGACGCTTTTCTTTATCAGCACAAGGATAAAGACGTTAAAATGGTGGGTTGTAATATCATTATGTTTTATGAGGCTAAGAATCAATACAAAGATGCACATCCTTTGGCTTATAAATTTAAGAAAGGCAATGAATTGGTACTACTTTCCGAAATGGAAAAACAAGTACAGCTTTCTGCAAGTACTGCATTTTTCAGAACGGAATCGATTCTGTTTAAAGATGTGCTCTTTGACAGCAAAGTTAAACCTGCTTTTGAAGATGCACACTTTATTGCCAGATATCTGTTAAATAATCAGGATGGTTATGCTGCGTTTCTTGGTGGCTCTAAATACTATTATCGTAAACGAGGCGATGGTTCGTCAACTCTGGACACATCATGGACCAAGAAGGAGCGTTTTCTGAATGTTCCTAAGTATGGTTATTTAGCCTTACTAGAGGAATATATTGATACTTTAGGGTATATACCTAAAAATATCCAAAGAACTATGCTCTATGAGTTAACATGGGTCTTACGTTTTTTGGTAAATCATCGCGAGCGATCCGATTTTTTGACTTCTGCTGAAAAAAAGGAATTCGTTGATTTATTAAAAGAGACGTTTAGATACATTGATCATACTACGATTGCTAGTTTTGACCTTGCTGGTGCATGGTTTTTTCAAAAAGTAGCTATGTTGACATTTTTTAAAAATGAACAGCCCGCAAGTCAGATTGTATATATTGAAAAATATGACCATGCTAAGCACATGGTTCAATTGCGATATTTTACTAATCCGGTTGAATTTGAGCAGATTTTACTTGATGGTAAGGACGTTATCCCATCATATGCTAAGTCAGTCAAACATGAATTTATGGAGGAAACTTTTGTAGTTGAGCGTCGTTTATGGGTATCACTTGATAAGGCTCAAAAACTTAATGTTAAAATATCTTCAATCATTACTCGTCTTTCACTTGCCGGTAAACATTATGGTGAAGGTATTGATGTCTCGGTAATTGTTAAGCACTTCGCAGCCTTAAAGCCAAAATTCGAGACTAAAAAAGATTATCATCAGGCATGGATATTTATAGATCGCGATAATCAGGCTGATGATAATGCCGAGCATCTATATCGTTATATAAAGAAAAAACATCCTGATAAAAATATCTATTTTTCTTTGAAAAAAACCTCGCATGACTGGAAACGCCTTGAACAGGAAGGATTTAGATTATTAGAAATTGGTTCGCATGAATATAAACTTGCGATGGGAACATGTAGCAAAGTTATTAGTTCACACGCAAATCAATACATTACAAACTATCTTGGACCCAAAACCCTGATGGGTAGACATTTTGTTTTTCTTCAGCATGGCATCACAAAAGACAATCTATCAGGTTGGTTGAATACTAAAGAGGATATTAATTGTTTTATTACGGCTACGCCGGATGAATATCATTCAATTAGTGACGATTTAACTCAGTATTATTTTACTAAAAAAGATGTTGTGCTAACAGGTTTCCCAAGGCATGATAATTTAATCATAAATAATGGCATTCAGGAAAAATTAATTATTATTATGCCAACATGGAGGCAAAATATTGTCGGCGCTATTATTGGTGGAGGGGATGAAAGGGAAGTCAACCCTTTGTTTATGAATAGCGACTTTGCTATGCGCTGGCGTAGTGTTTTGCACTCACCACTTCTGAAAAAACACGCTAGTGAATGTAACTACCGAGTTGCTTTCTTTCCACATGTTAATATTTTGCCTTATCTGAATTTATTTGAGATACCTGATTATATTGAAGTTTTAACCCATGTCGATGGAAGTATTCAGAACTTATTCAAGCGCGCCTCATTGATGATTACAGATTATTCTTCTGTAGCGTTCGAAATGGCTGTGCAAAATAAACAGGTAATTTATTATCAGTTTGATGCTAAAGAGTTTTTTTCTGGTCATGCATATACTAAAGGCTACTTCGACTACCGTGAACACGGTTTTGGCCCGGTTGTCGAAACGGAAAAAGAGCTGTTTAAGGAGCTGAACACGCTACTGAAAAATAATGCAGTGCCCTCTGCGAAAATCCTCAAGCGTATCAGCCAGACGTTCCCGTACCGCGACGGTCATAACTGCGAGCGCACTTATCAGGCTATCGTGTCGCTGGATGCGCCGTTGCCGCAAGGATTTGCCGATGCGGACATTCACCGCCAGTACGCCCAACAGGCTACTGCGGCCCGCCGCTGGGCGTTGGCCGAAAAACGCTGGCAGGCGTATCTGACGCTGACGCTCACGCAGGATGAGGACGCGCAGGGCTGCGCCGGGCTTGCCGAAGCGCTGCGTAAGCAGGGCAAAACAGTCGCGGCGCGTCAGATTATTGATGGCTGGTATGCCCGTTATCCTCATCAACGCCATCAGGCGCTCTGCGTCGCAAGCGCGCTCCTCGACATGGCGGAGCACCACTGGCAACAGGCAGCGGCGCACTGGCAGGCGGCTGGCGAGGCCAGCGTGGATAACGCCCGTTACTGCTACTCACTCTGTCGTAGCGAGCAGGTTTCCGTACTGGAGACCCTGTGTAAAAAAGCCCGTCCCGTGACAGGTTTCCATTACGCCCGCTTCTGTTTACTGCTGGCGAAGAAAAAATGGGCCGAAGGAATTGCCTATGTCGAGGCACAGGGCGTTGATGTGGCGTCCCCGGAAAGCCTGGAGAATAAGCTTCTGATTACGCTTTCCTGGTGCTATCAGCAACTGAACAAGCTCAATGAGGCGCATCAGTGCCTGGTGAAATATGAAAAACATATTGAAAACGATCCGCAGTGCCGGTTGAAAATTGCCCGTCTGGCTTTTCTGCGCCAGAACTGGGAGAAGATCCTTACGCAGCTGAATAAAGCCTGCGCGGATGTCGCCAGATTGCCGGATGAGCATCTTTATTACTATTGCGTGGCGTTACTGCGCACCGGTAAATATGCGGAAATGTATGCGCTTTACGGTACGCTGAATAGCGCCCTGAAAAATGACATTCGGTTCCTGAAAATTTATGCGCAGGCGTGTCTGGCGCTGAAGAAAACAAACGAAGCGATCGCGCTCTTTGAAAGCCAGAATAAACCGGATGATGAGTTCAGTCTTATCTATGCCGGGGCCTTAAAAGAGGCCGGGCGCTTTAGCCAGGCGCTCTTGGTAGTGCGCAATAAGATTGGCCGCTATAACCAGAAGGCATGGATGTTGCGGTGCGACCTGGCCCAGCTCTGCGAGGACTGGGATGATGCTTACGACTGCTGGCTGAATCTGTTGCGCCATTATCCGCAGCAGATGCCCGCCAATGCGGCGGAAAAACTACAAAACCTGCGGCTCCTGCGTGAGTTTTCCGTTAAGTCAGATATTCAACAATAAACGTTAATAATTTAAAAACAGGCGCGGGCTTTCTGCGCCTGTTTTTTTATGGAGTAAAAATGTCCGAGCAAACTGAAATTGTGAATGGCGTGCAGATCAAATACCGTTTTAAAAAAAGAAAATATGACACGCAGCATATGCTTTTTATTTTCAGCGGGTTTGGCGGGGCTGGCATGTTTACGTATGATTTCGCCAACGCCCTGCAGGATTGTCCGGCGTATGTGGTGTGGATCAAAGATGATTTTAACGATGCCTGTACTTATTACCTGTGTCAGAACAACGATTTTAGCGTCGAGCAGGCGGTTATCACCTTTATTGAAAACATGCTCGCACGTTATGGCCTTGATAAAACGCAGTGTACGCTGGCCGGGTTTTCAAAAGGTGGCAGCGCGGCGCTGTGGTATGGCCTGAAATACGCGTTTAAAAATATCGTTGCGACGGTTCCGCAGTTTCATATTGGCAGCTATGCGCAAAAAAACTGGCCAGAGGTATTTACGCATATGACTGGCGATAAAAGCGAAGCGTCTGCCCACAGGCTGGATACGCTCTTGCCTTGCCAGTTAAGCGCTGACACGGCGTTTGATAAGAATATCTACCTGTTAACCTCTGAAGCCGACTGCCAGTATGAAAGCGAAGTAAAACCCTATATTCCCGTATTTCGGAAATACCAAAACTTTAATCTGTTTATGGCGCAGTCGATGCTTATCAGAGAGCATAATCAGGTTACGTCTTACCATGTGCCGCTGTTATTAGGCATTTTCTATTCTCTCTCTCAGGGCGCGGTTCCACGCTTTGGCGACTGCGCCCTGGCGGCGGATAATCGCGTGCTGCCGCGTCCGCTTAAGCCCGAGCCGGTCGCCGTGCTGAAAAAGATAGCCGTTAACGGCGCGCGGCTGTTCCCGGAAGGCGTGGCGGTACTGAAAGGACTGAGTTGCGCGGAGTACCCGGATATCCAGGTGGATCTGGTGTGTAAAAACGAAGGGTGTGAAGAAGTTTTCCGCATCGCGAAAGCCCATCGCACGATTCTCACCCGCCAGCTTTACGATGAGGGATTTGTGAATTACGACAAAGGCTGGTTCTGTACGGCGCGCTACGAAGGGCTTTCGCTGGCGGCATTACCTGCGGGGACATATCAACTGTGGCTTGATATTACCTGTCAGCAGACAGGGGCGCGCAAAGCGCTGGAAACCGACGCGGCCCTTGCTAACCGCGTGCTGGCGGCCAGCGAGGCGCTGGAGGTGTTCAGCGAAGGTACAAACGTGTACCTCACCCGTAAAGCGCACTCATAACCCGGCGAAAGGGTTCTCACGGCTGTAAAAGACGGCGTTGATTTGCGTGCGACGCATCAGATAAGCACGAAACGCCGTGAACAGTTGGTGATCCGGGCGAAAAGGCGTTTTCCAGAATGCATCCAGATTTCCCTGAAACGTAAGTCCTTCGATATCATACAGCGCCTTTCCCATCACCTTCAGAGGCTTATTGTGAATAAGCGCTGAGATCCCCACCGTGCTGTTAATGGTCACCACGCCTGCCGAATTGCTGAGCAGTTCCGGCAGCGGCAGGTCATGGATATAAATCACCCGTTCGCCCACGCCATAACGTTCGCTCATTGCATTAATAAACGCGCGGTAATTCTGGTGTCCCCGGTCCATCGGATGATGTTTGATAACCAGTATCTGCGAGGGCGGGGCATGGCGCGCAAATGAGCCAAGCGTCTCCTCAATAAACGCCCGAATATCGTGATAATGACTGTGGCGCTGTAGCTGGCTGTCGTTAAAAACCTGCAGGATAGCCAGAAAATAGCGCCCGCGGTAGCCCGTCGCCAGCGCGCGGCGAATACCACGCTGCGTGCAGCCATACCAGAGCTTACGCACTGCGGCGCGCGCCCAGCATGCGCCTTCATACCAGGGTGAAAAACATTTGTGGTGTTGATAGTGCGCAAACGCGCGCTGACGGTAGCAGCCCATCAGATAATACCAGGCCGCGTGGCCGATACGCCGCAAGGCGGAAGGCGCGATACGCCTGACATCCGGTACGGGCAGCGCGGGCAAATCCCGATAAAACGCCGCCTCGCGCGGCAGCCCGGAAAACCCGTTCACCCCGTTCTCTTCAAGCGTGATAAAACACGGCCGTAAATAGCCCTCTTCAAAGACCAGAAAACGTATTCCCTGCGCTTGCGCCCAGCGGCGCGCGGCCTGATGCAGCGGCCGACAATCGCCGAAGCAGACCAGCGTATCAAACGGCCAGTCGCTGCGCGTCTCGCCAAGCCAGGCGCCGAAAGCGTCCGGCTCGCCGCGGTAGGCCAGGCTTTTTTCCTGGCGGCAGTAGAACTCATCGCCGCCGTTAAACGCCACCTGTCGCGCCTCGCGGCCTTTACTCTCTAACCAGTCGGCGAGATGACGAAAAAACGGCCCCATCGGCCCCTGTAATAACAGGTATTTCTGGCCGGAAAGCAGAGTATCAAGAGCGCTGCGCATCATGCGATATCACCGGAGGTCAAAAAAAGGCGTGAAAGAGATTGCGGGATTTGTTCACCAGATGCCTGAGCACATTGCGCCGTGCGGTGAGGGCGCGATGGCGTGCCGGTGAGGCGCTCAGAATAGCGACCGCCTCTTCCACGCTCATCGGCGTTTTACGCGCCGGATGCAAATAGAAGGGATAATCAATAAGCGTGGTGTGGATAAGCTCATGAAGCGAGAGCTGCCGGGCGCGGCGCGGGCAGGCGTATTCATCCTGCGTCAGCCCCCATCCGGCATAAAACGGCATGCCGTAACAAAATACCGTTTTGCCGCGCAGCAGCGCCTCAAAACCGGTCAGGGAGGTGAGAGTATGTACTTCGTCCACCTGTTCGAGCACGTCGGCGATATCCGCCCCGGTCGCGAGGCAATCCGCCCAGCGCAACGCGTCTTTACTGTCGGGCTCTCCGGCACGGTTACCCGCCACGACATCCGGATGCGGTTTGAACACGATATACGCCTGCGGATTTCTGGCGCGAACGGCGCGCAACAGCGCTGTAACGGTCTGGATATGCTGCGTGCCGCCCCTGAGCGAGGCGTCATTGCTGACCTGACCCGGCACCAGCAGGATGCGCCGCCCCCAGGCGGCGACAGGCAGCCGCCAGGCGTCGCCGGCGTTATATTTGCTCACGCCGCTTTCGACAATGCGCTGGCGCAGCCGTTCAGCGCGCGCGGCCTGCGCTGAGGTCAGGCGCACGGCATTAAGCGCGACTTCCAGATCGCTCTGGCGCGTGGCGTCGTAATAGATGCCGCGTTTATCCAGCACCAGCGACAGCGGCGTATGGAGATCGGATCCAAGCCCCACCGAGCGCAGAAAGCCGTCTTCCATACGCCAGACATCCATCCCGTGCGCACGGGCAACGGCCTGCCAGCGCGCTTCGCCAGCGGTTCCCCAGACTACACAGGCGTCGGCGGGCAAGGCGCGGCGGGAAAAGCGCAGATGGTTACCTGCCGTGGCGAGAAAGGGCTTCAGAATACTGCGTTTCCAGAGCGTCAGCCCGGGCGCCCACAGCATGCCTCGCAGCGCCAGTTGGTGCCGACGGCGCAGCGCCAGATATTCCAGCACTTCAAACAGCGTGCCGGGCTGGTTTGTTTGCGGGTTCAGGTAGCGCGCGTAGCGTAAATACGCTGCGCTCACCAGCGCGAGAAGCGTCGCATTGCCGCGGCGTGCCGCGAGCGACTGCGCCGCGGGATGGCGATCGTCCGTCAGTCCCCATCCCGCATACCAGGGCTGCCCAAAGCAGACCACCGGTTTGCCCGCCATCAGCGCTTCGAAACCATACTGCGACGTCACGGTATAGACGCGCTCCACATACCGCAGCAGCGACTGCGGGCTGGCGTCCTGTGTTATCAGCCGAACGCCGGCGTGCCGGGGCAGATCGCACAGGTAGCCGCGCTTCTTGCTGTGTAATACGTCCGGATGCGTTTTAACCCAGATTTCGGCATCCGGGTTTTCCGCTCGGGCAATATCAAGCATTAGCCGGAATGTCGCGGCACTCGCGTTACCGAACGTGACGGAAACATCCCCCAGGGTTTGATCGACCACCAATACCGCTCGGGCAGCGGGCGTGCCGTCAAAGGGCGGCGCGTGGTTATATTTCGCAAGATCGCCCTCTACGATAAGCCGCATCGCCTCCTGCGCCTGCGCGCTGAGCGCGGCGTTGCCGGGCGAGTCCTGAATAAGCTTTTCAAGCGCGCTCGGGCGGCTGGCATCGTAGTAAATGCCGTCGTCATCAATAACCAGCGAGAGCGGCGGATATCCCTGCGCCGCCGGGCCGGGCGAGCGAATAAAACCATCCTCAAGACGAATGACGTTAAGCCCGGCCTGGCGCGCGCGGGCAACGGCTGTCGCCGCGCTGGGTCGACAGCCCCAGACGGCGATGGCGGTGATCTCAGGTGGGATCGCCCGTCGCCGCGCGAGTTTACGACAGGGCATCGCCAGCAGGTGCGCTAAGCCGGGAATGCGCCAGATGCCCGGCGAGAAGGTGCCGATGAGGATGGGTTTCATCATTACAGCGTCAGGATGACTTTCGCCGCGACGGCGAGCTGGTAGAGGATGGTCGAAATACCGCGCGTCACTTCGATATTCTTCGACTCATACTTCGGCAGAACCATCAGCTCGTCGCCTGGCTGCATTTCATCGACCTCTTCGGCGTCCAGCGCCGCGCCGTTCTGGCGAATGACAATGACTTTCGCGCCGCTGGCCTTCTGCGTCATGCCGCCGCATTTGGCGATGTAATCTTCAGGATCGAGCCCTTTCTCCCAGGTGACGGCGTTGGGGAACAGCACTTCGCCATGCACCATCACCAGTGACGTTTTCTCCGGAATGGTGATAACGTCGCCATCTTCCAGCAGCACCGAGTCGAGGTTATTTTCGCTCAGCACCACTTCGCCCTGCGGCACGACGGTGCGGGCTTTCGCCACAAAACGGCTCACCAGCTGCGCCTCCTGCATACGCAGGCGTGACTCTTCCTGCGTTGAGGACTGCGCCGACAGCGACGCCTGTTCCAGTTTTTGCAGCGCCAGGTCGAGCATCTCTTTCTGGCGCAGCGCGACCGAACGGCGGTACAGCTTAATGGCGTTTAACTGCGACATGCTGTTCGGACGCAGCTTCGCCAGCACCTGGCGCATCGTGGCGCCGTAAGGCAGCACCATCGCATGTTCGCCGGAGTGCGCGCCTTCCACGCGCACCTGGATAGTGCCGGTATAGCGGTCGGAGCTCACCACCATTCTGTCGCCATCCTGAAGCGTGCGGCTGGATGCCTCACCAATCGGAAAATATTCACTCTGTTTCATCGCGCCCTGCTGGCGCACCAGCGTGACGTGCGTCGCGCCCGGTTTGGGGCGCGCCCAGCGCAGCGCCTCAGAGACTGGCATGCGCTCCTCGGTGAATTCAAAGTCGTAGCTGTTGAACACGTCACCTTCGACGCCGAACGTGTGCTGGCGGGGGCCGACGATAATGGTGTCACCATCGGCGAACTGCGACAGGCTTAGACTGCCGTTGAGCAGAAAATCATACAGGTTTACATGGGAGCGCGTTTTCGTGCCACGCTTGACGGTGATATCGACATAGCTGCCGCGCTCGCTGTCGACGCCGCCCGCTTTGCTGAGATAGGAGAGCAGCGAATCGGACGCCACGCCGCCGTAAAGCCCGGGCGTGCGCACGTAGCCGGTGACAAACACTTTCACCGGCTGCGCCTGCAACAGCGAAGCGTAAACATTGACGTTAGACTGATAAACCTCTTTGACGCGCATGATAACCAGCGTGTTGAGCTGGCTGTTCGTGACGCCCGCCACTTTCAGCGGACCGACGTTTGGCAGAAAAATATTGCCTTTCGGATCGACGGTAAGCGTGCCGTCATAGGTGAACGCGCCCCACAGGCGCACCTGAATAGTATCGCCGAGACCAATCACATAGTTCGGGTTAAACGCGATGCTGGCGCCGCCCTGCGCGCCAGGCGAGGTAAAGAGCTGCGCGCCGAACATGCGGCTCATCACGGCGGCAGGCGCGGGCAGCGGCGTGTTATCGAAACCGTCCGCGCTGGCCGGCGCGGATGACGTGGGCATGAGGACTGGCGCTGCGCCAGTCAGCGCCGGGTCGGCAGTTAAATCAAGCGCGCTGGCGCTGGCCGTCAGACAGAAAAAAATCAGTGAGGCGGATGAAACGTTTTTCATAACTCTCTCAGGAATTAAAGCGGCAGGGTTAAGCTCGGTGATCGTCAACGATCGCCAGCAGTAGTCTGAGCGTGCCGAACAGCAGGCAGCAGATCAGTAAACCACTGGCTAACAGGTAGAGCGTCTCGGGATAGCGTGATTCTTCCGCCAGCTGGGGGGAGCTGATGACTGACAGGCTTTTCAGCTTGCGAGCCGCCTCCACGCGCGTTTTTTCGATGGCCGTCAGGGCAAGCTGATACAGATCGGTATCGAACGTCACCCGGGATTTAAGCTCGTCGAAATCCGCCGCCACACGGTTGAGCCGGTCGCCTTCCGGAGCCGTAATGTTGTTTTTCTCTTTTTCGATCTGCGCGTTGATGGAGGCCAGCGTGTTTTTGGTGGTCACGACCGGCGGCGCGTCTTCACGCAGATAGGTCAGCAGCGTGCGCAATTCCGTTTCCAGCCGGATCTTTTGCTCGGTCAGATTGTTGACCGCCGAGCTCGCCGCGACGGCAGAGGCCTGCGGATCCAGCATCTGGTTACGGTTTTGAAAGGCGAGCAGGGCGCTTTTGCTGGCATCCAGCCGCTGACGCGCTTTTTCCAGCTCGCCTTCGGCAAATGCCTGCTGATCGCGGGCGATGTGGTGCGAAAGCTCGTTGATAAAGCGTTCGGATTCTTTCAGCACCGCCTGGTTAAAGCGCAGGGCGAATTGTGGCGTGAACCCCTGGGTTTCGATGGTCAGCAAACCGTTTTTGTTGTCGTAACGAATGGCGATGCGGTGGCGGTAGTAATCGAGAAACGCTTCGGCGGTCGCGTTAGCGGAAAGGTGATAAAAAATATCCAGCCCGCTTGCGCCAAACGCCTTTTTAAAATCGAGCTGACGGTCGAGTATTTTTAGCAAATCCGGCGAGTGCAGATACTCTTTGAGGTAGAGCGCGTCTTCGGCGGAGCTTGGGTTGGAGGCGCCCATCAGCAGGCCGATATTCAGGCTGCTGCTGTCGATGTCACTGGCGCGTTTGATGGCGACCTGCGATTCGCTCACATAGCGCGGCTGGCTGAAAATCAGCAGGTAAACGGCCAGCAACATTACCGGCGCGCCAATCACGATTTTCGCGCTATGGCGCTGAAAGATGACCACGCTACGGGAAATATCCCGTCGCCGTATCCATGCTAAAAGGAGCTTAATTTTATTGAGCACTGTGTGAATACCATTAATTTCGTGAATAAATGATAGATATATATTTTTATAAAAAATGCTATTGCTACGGGCGGCGTCTTTTATTGCCATCACCCGGTAAAATATTGCCGTCTGCCAACAGGAAACGGCCAGCATAACCTTAAGCCCTGGCGGTAACCGGTAGTAAATCTAAAAACTGACTGTCGGTTTTATGTATTGACGGTGAAAATGATAAAAAGCGAGGAGAGATGACGTTAACGACGCGCAGATGGCGGTCTGTTTAACCCTGACACCGATTCCGTGACATTTTCAATCCATGAAAATAATAAACGCCAATAATAAATTTTCTGCTAACGGACGGCGCAAAAACCTTATGAAACCCAAAGAGCCAAATATGGTTTATTAATTACCATAATAGGGGTGAATGAACAAGAAATCGGCAATAAATCGGAGTTAAGGGCGGGTATAAATCTTAAGAATAAGGCAGATGAAAAACGGCCTTCCTGAGAAGGCCGTGAATGGCATTACTTGGCGATACGTTTGTATTTAATACGCTTTGGCTCCAGCGCATCCGCGCCGAGCGTGCGTTTCTTATACTCTTCGTATTCGGTGAAGTTACCTTCAAAGAACTCCACTTTGCCTTCATCCTGATAATCCAGGATATGCGTGGCGATACGGTCAAGGAACCAGCGGTCGTGCGAGATAACCATCGCGCAGCCCGGGAACTCCAGCAGGGCGTTTTCCAGCGCGCGCAGGGTTTCGATATCCAGGTCGTTAGTCGGTTCATCGAGCAGCAGCATGTTGCCGCCAACCTGCAGCAGCTTCGCCAGATGCAGACGACCACGCTCACCGCCGGACAGCTCGCCGACGCGTTTGCCCTGGTCAACGCCTTTAAAGTTAAAGCGGCCTACGTACGCGCGGCTCGGCATCTCGGTGTTGCCGATTTTCATGATATCCAGCCCGCCGGACACTTCTTCCCAGACGGTTTTGCTGTTGTCCATGGCGTCACGGAACTGGTCGACGGACGCAAGCTTCACGGTTTCACCAAGCGTAATGGTGCCGCTGTCCGGCTGCTCCTGCCCGGACATCATGCGGAACAGCGTGGATTTCCCCGCGCCGTTCGGACCGATGATGCCGACAATCGCGCCTTTCGGCACGGAGAAGCTCAGGTCATCAATCAGCACGCGATCGCCGTAGGATTTACGCAGGTTGCTGACTTCCACCACTTTATCGCCCAGACGCGGTCCCGGCGGAATAAAGAGTTCATTGGTTTCGTTACGTTTCTGGTACTCGGTGCTGTTGAGCTCTTCAAAGCGCGCCAGACGGGCTTTGCCCTTGGACTGACGGCCTTTGGCACCCTGACGCACCCACTCCAGCTCTTTCTCGATGGATTTACGGCGCGCGGCTTCCTGAGACGCCTCCTGGGCCAGACGCTGATCTTTCTGCTCAAGCCAGGAAGAGTAGTTGCCTTCCCACGGAATGCCTTCGCCGCGGTCAAGTTCGAGGATCCAGCCCGCAACATTATCAAGGAAGTAACGGTCGTGGGTGATCGCCACCACGGTGCCTTCGAAATCATGCAGGAAGCGCTCCAGCCACGCCACGGACTCGGCGTCCAGGTGGTTGGTCGGTTCGTCGAGCAGCAGCATGTCCGGCTTTTCCAGCAGCAGGCGGCAGAGCGCCACGCGGCGGCGTTCGCCACCGGAAAGGTTCGCGATTTTCGCGTCCCAGTCCGGCAGACGCAGGGCATCGGCCGCGCGCTCCAGCTGGACGTTCAGGTTGTGGCCGTCATGGGCCTGGATGATTTCTTCCAGTTTGCCCTGCTCGGCGGCGAGCTTATCGAAATCGGCGTCCGGGTCGGCGTAGAGCGCATAGACTTCGTCCAGACGCTTAAGCGCGTTAACCACTTCAGATACCGCCTCTTCGACCGATTCACGCACGGTGTGTTCAGTGTTGAGCTGAGGCTCCTGCGGCAGGTAGCCGATTTTGATGCCGGGCTGCGGACGGGCTTCACCTTCGATATCTTTATCGATGCCCGCCATGATGCGCAGCAGGGTGGATTTACCGGCGCCGTTCAGGCCCAGCACACCGATTTTGGCGCCAGGGAAAAAGCTCAGAGAGATATTCTTCAGAATGTGTCGCTTCGGCGGAACGACTTTGCCGACGCGATGCATGGTGTAAACGAATTGAGCCACGTTGGACTTCGCCTCTTATCATGATTAAGGGTTTAACAGCTGCGAAGTTTAGCTGTTTTCAACGCTTAATCCCAGCCAGCAACGCCGCGAATGCGCCAGACGAGACATTAAAGCGCGAATGGTAAAAAAATGTTCACGACATGGCGCAACGGCCTTCGCCTGGTTAGCATGAAGTATCTGAGAATTTCAGGCGGCATGAGGCTGCCGGTCAGTCAATTAACATGAGGAAGGATTGTGGGAACATCCAGACAGGCCGTCTGGCGGTGGCTGGCGGCAGGCGTCTGCCTGCTGGCGCTCGGCCAGGCCGCACGCGCCGATTCGCTCGACGAGCAGCGCAGCCGCTATGCGCAGATCAAACAAGCGTGGGATAACCGGCAGATGGACGTGGTGGAGCAGTTAATGCCCACGCTGCAAACCTATCCGCTTTATCCCTATTTGCAGTACCGCCAGCTCACCGATGACCTGATGAATCAGCCCACTCTTACGGTGCAGCAGTTTATTCAGGCGAACCCGACGCTGCCGCCGGCGCGTTCGCTCACCTCCCGCTTTGTGAATGAACTGGCGCGCCGCGAAGACTGGCGCGGCCTGCTCGCCTTCAGCCCCCAACCGCCGGGCAGCACCGAGGCGCAGTGCAATTACTATTACGCGAAATTTAACACCGGCGACGCGCAGGGCGCGTGGCAGGGCGCGAAAGATCTCTGGCAGACCGGGAAAAACCTGCCGGCGGCGTGCGAGCGTCTCTTTGACGTCTGGCGCACTTCCGGCGCGCAGGATCCGCTGGCCTACCTTGAGCGTATTCGTCTTGCGATGAAAGAGGGCAATACGCGGCTGGTGAGCTCGCTGGCAAGCCAGCTACCGTCTGATTATCAGACCATCAGCAGCGCGCTGGTGAGCCTCGCGAACGATCCCAACAGCGTGATGACGTTTGTGCGCAGCGTCGGCGCGACCGACTTCACCCGCCAGATGGCTGCGGTGGCGTTCGCAAGCGTCGCCCGTCAGGATGTTGAAAACGCCCGGCTGATGATCCCCTCGCTCATCCAGGCGCAGCAGCTGAACGACGCGCAGGCGCAGGAGCTGCGCGATATCGTGGCGTGGCGTCTGATGGGCAACGACGTGACCGCCGAGCAGGCCCGCTGGCGTGATGACGCGATTATGCGTTCCGAATCCACGTCGCTTATTGAGCGCCGGGTGCGTATGGCGCTCGGCACAGGCGACCGCAGCGGCCTGAATACCTGGCTTGCGCGTCTGCCGATGGAGGCGAAAGAGAAAGACGAATGGCGCTACTGGCAGGCGGATCTCCTGATGGAGCGTGGACGTGACGACGAGGCGAAAACCATTCTGCATTCGCTGATGCAGCAGCGCGGCTTCTACCCAATGGCGGCGGCGCAGCGGCTTGGCGAGGATTATCCGCTGCGCGTGGACAAAGCGCCAACGGTTAACGCCGCGCTGTTTGAAGGCGCGGAGATGGCGCGCGTGCGCGAGCTGATGTACTGGGGGCTTGATAATACTGCGCGCAGTGAATGGGCGAATCTTGTCACCAGTCGGAGCAAGCAGGAACAGGCGGCGCTGGCGCGTTATGCATTCGACCGTAACTGGTGGGATCTGAGCGTACAGGCGACGATCGCCGGCAAGCTGTGGGATCAGCTCGAAGAGCGCTTCCCGCTGGCATATAAAGATCTGTTCGCCCGCTACGTGAGCGATAAAGCTGTGTCGCAGAGCTATGCGATGGCGATCGCGCGTCAGGAGAGCGCCTGGAACCCGAAAGTGCGCTCGCCGGTCGGCGCGTCGGGCCTGATGCAGATAATGCCCGGCACCGCGACCCATACGGTGAAGATGTTTAATCTGCCAGGCTACAGCAGCAGCGCGCAGTTGCTTGACCCGGAAACCAATATCCAGATAGGCACCAGCTACCTGCAGTATGTCTATCAGATGTTCGACAACAATCGCATCTTCGCCTCCGCCGCGTATAACGCCGGGCCGGGACGCGTGCGAACCTGGCTTGGCAACAGCGCCGGGCGCATCGATGCGGTGGCGTTTGTTGAAAGTATTCCGTTTTCTGAGACGCGCGGCTATGTGAAAAACGTGCTGGCTTATGATGCCTATTACCGCTATTTCATGGGGGATAAGCCGGTGCTGATGAGCGATGCGGAGTGGGGCCGCCGTTACTGATCGGCGGTGTTGTGCTATGCTGGCGTACTAGTGAACGAGTATGGCGGCATCCGATGACTCAACATTCAACTTATTCCGCGGCCCAGGCCGAACAGAGCCATCAGGAGTGGCTGCGCTTTGTGGCGCTCCTGAAGCAATCTTTTGACGACGAGCTTCATCTTCCCCTGTTAACGCTGCTGCTGACGCCGGACGAGCGCGCCGCGCTCGGTACGCGCGTGCGCATTATCGAAGAGCTGCTGCGCGGCGAGATGAGCCAGCGCGAGCTGAAAAGCGAACTGGGCGCGGGGATCGCAACAATCACCCGCGGCTCTAATAGCCTGAAAGCGGCGCCCGCCGAGCTGCGCCAGTGGCTTGAACAGGAGCTGTTGCAGGCTCAGCGGTAAATCGCGTTATGAAAGGGGCTTAAGGCCAGGATCACCGCCTGATGGTAGACGCTGCTGCGCGTCAGCTTGCCGGCGGTGAAAATACCGATAGCCCCTTCTTTACGTCCAATTTCGTCAATGCCTGTCCAGGCGGACATAACCGGCCCCAGCGCCTTCCCGGCGCGCACTTCTTCGAGTATCGACGCCGGCAGCGGCAGCGTCGCAGAACGCGCTTCGCCGCGCTGTTGCGCGCTTTCAATCACCACCCAACTGAAGGTGCTGCCTTCATCAATACCGGCTTCAATCGCCACCCAGTAGTCGGCTTGCGGACGCAGCGCGCGGGCGTTGATGACGCGCTGGCGCGCGCCCGTGCGCGTCTCGTCGCTCCCCAGCGGCTGTTCCGGCACGCCGCTATCGACGGAGACGGCGTCAATATGGCAGGATGCTTCGCCGAAAATCTCGCTAAATGCACGCAGAATCGCCTGAATTTTGGCTGGATTCGTCGTGGCGCAGACAACATGGTACATAATTAATTCACACTCACAGACGTTTAAGTCGCAGCAGTATAACGGATAAAAAGCATGTTACAGGTATATCTGGTTCGCCACGGTGAAACGCAGTGGAACGCCGAGCGACGCATCCAGGGGCAATCGGACAGCCCATTGACGGAAAAAGGGGAACACCAGGCCATGCAGGTGGCGCAGCGCGCCAAAGCGCTTGGCATCACGCATATCATCAGCAGCGATCTGGGGCGTACCCGGCGTACGGCGGAGATTATCGCCCAGGGATGCGGCTGCGACGTGATACTGGATCCGCGCCTGCGCGAACTGGATATGGGCGTTCTTGAACGCCGTCATCTCGACACGCTCACCGAGGAAGAAGAGGGCTGGCGTCGACAGCTTATCAACGGCACGCCTGAAGGACGCATTCCGCAGGGCGAGTCGATGCAGGAGGTGAGCGATCGCATGCACGGTGCGCTGAACGCCTGCCTTGATTTGCCGCAGGGCAGCCGCCCGCTATTGGTCAGCCACGGCATGGCGTTGGGTTGCCTGGTGAGCACGATCCTCGGTTTGCCTGCGTACGCGGAGCGTCGTCTGCGCCTGCGCAACTGCTCGATTTCCCGCGTGGATTATCAGCAGAGCCCGTGGCTCGCGTCCGGCTGGGTAGTGGAAACCGCAGGCGATGTGTCGCATCTCGATGCGCCTGCGCTGGATGAGTTACAGCGTTAACGGCGGATGGGGATCAGGTATTCGCAGCGCAGGCTGATGCTGCGATCCTGAGCGCGAGTATCTTCCGTCAGAAAATAGCGCTCAATATCCTGGCCGCGGCGGCGCGTCAGACCCAGCGCGGGCATGCAGGTGCCGTAGACCGTCAGGATAAACTCCTGCACGCCGGTGCCTGGCCCTTCATAGGTGAACTGCACGTAGTCGCCGCCTTCCAGCGTCACCGGATGCGTGTGCTCCACACAGCCGTCGGCCAGCGGCTCCGGCAGCGCTGTGGTGTAAAAAACTTCCTGCTCATCGTCTTTTTCCACGCTCGGGCGTGATTCGTTGAGGCCGTAAAACACCGGCGGCAGGACAGGGCAGTTCGCCAGGAACTCGCGCCAGAACTGAACGCGCATCTCCTGGCGAAACGCCGAGATTTGCTCCAGCGCGCAGGTGTAGCTCTGTGTGAGTCCGGTTAAATGCAGTGGCGCGAGCGTCACAAACTGATGCGGCGGCGGTGTGAATGCCTCAAGACGGATTGGCGGACACATTCCCTTTGCGTTCCAGTCCGGCGAACGGCGATAGAGCGCTGGCGTCAGCGAAAACTGTTTTTTAAACGCGCGGGTAAACGTTTGTTGCGAGTCGAAACGGTATTGCAGCGCGATATCAAGAATAGGACGAGCGGTCAGACGCAGGGCGACGGCGGATTTCGACAAACGGCGCGCGCGGATATACGCGCCAATAGCCTGGCCCGTCACCTCTTTGAACATCCGTTGTAAATGCCACTTGGAATAACCGGCTTTGGCCGCCACATTGTCCAGAGACAAGGGGTGATCAAGATGGCCTTCCAGCCAGGTGAGCAGATCCCGAATGATCCCAGACTGATCCATATATAATCCTCATCCTTAAACGCAGTGCCTGAAAAAGTGGGTAGCGAATAGTAGCATTTTTTGTTCTTCTGGCATTCAGTGTTTTCTTTTGCTGATTAGGCAGGATCTGCTGCTGCAAAATGTGATTTTGAGTAACAATGTGATCTGTAAGGTTTTTTGTTCGAGCTGTGAATAATCACCAAACGTAACCTTAAATGAATGGTAACAATATGAAATATCGGGCGTTATTAGTTCCAGTAATGTTTATGGCATTGAGCGGTGGTTTACGTGCTGAAGAGATAGGCTCAGTAGATACGGTATTCAAATGGCTGGGGCCGGATCACAAAATTGTCGTCGAAGCGTTTGACGATCCGGACGTCAAAAATGTGACCTGCTACCTGAGCCGTGCGAAAACCGGCGGCATCAAAGGCGGCCTGGGCCTTGCGGAAGATACCTCCGACGCGGCTATCTCCTGCCAGCAGGTCGGGCCTATCGAGTTGAGCGATAAAATCAAGGCCGGTAAGGCGCAGGGCGATGTCGTGTTCCAGAAGCGCACGTCGCTGGTTTTCAAAAAATTGCAGGTAGTGCGGTTTTATGACGCGAAACGCAACACGCTGGCTTATCTGACATATTCCGACAAAGTGGTTGAAGGTTCGCCGAAAAACGCGCTAAGCGCGGTACCGATTATGCCGTGGGGCCAGGCCCGGTAATTCACAGGATTATTCAGGATGAATCAGACAACCGTCTGGCTGGTGGAGGATGAAACCAGCATCAGCGAAGCGCTGGCGTATGTGATGCAGCTTGAGGGCTTCACGGTACGCACTTTTGAACGCGGGCTGCCCGCGCTGGACGCGCTCCGCCATACCTTGCCGGATCTGGTGGTGCTGGATGTCGGCCTGCCAGACATCAGCGGTTTCGAGCTGTGCCGTCAGCTACTGGCGGCGCACCCGGCGCTGCCGGTGCTGTTTCTCACTGCGCGCAGCGAGGAGGTCGATAAGCTTATCGGCCTTGAAATCGGCGCCGATGACTATGTCGCCAAGCCGTTTTCGCCGCGCGAAGTGTGCGCCCGCGTGCGCACCATTTTGCGGCGGCTGCAAAAGCAGCAGAGCGGCGCGCAAAACGTGGTACGCGCGGGGAATTTCGAGCTTAACGACGACGCCGCGCACATCGCCTGGTGCGGCCAGCCGCTGCCGCTGACCCGCTATGAATTCCTGCTGTTAAAAACGCTGCTGCTGGCGCCGGGGCGCGTTTACTCGCGCCAGCAACTTATGGATAAAGTATGGGGCGACGCCAGCGACAGCTTCGATCGCACCGTCGATACCCATATTAAAACCCTGCGCGCCAAGCTGCGCGCGGTAAACCCGGACGCCTCACCCATTAATACGCACCGGGGGCTGGGTTACAGCCTGACGGTCAGCTGATGCGCATCGGCATGCGGCTCCTGCTGGGCTATTTCCTGATTGTCGCCGTGGCGGCCTGGTTTGTGCTCGCCATTTTCGTGCAGGAGATCAAACCCGGTGTACGGCGGGCGACCGAGGGCTCGCTCAATGACACGGCCACGTTGCTTGCAGAAATTGCCCGCGACGATTTGCTGGCGGGGCGTCCGCGCGACGGGCAACTGGCGCAGGCGTTTAAGCGTCTTAACCACTACCCGGTGAACGCCAATATCAGCGGCATCAAAAAGGTGCGGAATGAGTACCGTGTTTACCTGACGGACGCGCAGGGGCGGGTAGTGTTCGACTCCAGCGGCGAGGCGGTCGGACAAGATTATTCGCGCTGGAACGATGTCTGGCTGACGCTGCGCGAACACTATGGAGCGCGCAGCTCGCCGCTGCACCAGGATGATCCGGACAGCACGGTGATGTACGTCGCCGCGCCGGTGCGCGACGCGGGACGCATCATCGGCGTACTGAGCGTCGGCAAGCCAAATATCGCGCTTGCGCCGGTGATCCGCCGCAGCGAACACCGGATCATGATGGCGGGCGTTGCGCTGCTCGGCATCGCGCTCCTGACCGGCATCGTGATGGTGCTCTGGATCAACGGCTCCATCGGCAGGCTGGTGCGTTACGCCGATTCGGTTACCGGGGCCGCCCCTCTGCCGCTGCCCGACCCCGGCAGCAGCGAACTGCGGCGTCTCGCCCAGGCGCTGGAAAACATGCGGGTGCGGCTCGAAGGTAAAAATTATATCGAGCAGTATGTCCACGCGTTGACCCACGAGCTGAAAAGCCCGCTGGCGGGCATTCGCGGCGCGGCGGAGATCCTGCGCGAGGCGCCGCCGTCTGACGTGGCGCGGCGGTTCAGCGAGAATATTTTGCAGCAAAACGCGCGTATGCAGGCGCTGGTGGAAAAACTGCTGCACCAGGCGAAGCTCGAAAACCGGCTGGAGATCGCGCCCGAGCCGGTCTTACTGGCGCCGCTGTTCGTCACCCTGGCGGAGCTCTACGCCTCGTCGCTTTTGCAAAACGCGGTACGCCTGCGTATCGACCCCGACCCCGGCGACCTGCGCGTGGCGGGCGATGAGGCGCTGCTGTTGCAGGCCATCGGCAATCTGCTGGTGAACGCGCTCGACTTCACCCCACCGGACGGCGAGATAACGCTGGGCGCATGGCAGGAGGGCGAGCGGGTCATTGTGCGCGTGACAGATACCGGTAGCGGCATTCCGGACTACGCGCTGGCGCGCATTTTCGAGCGTTTCTATTCGCTCCCGCGGGCGAGCGGACAGAAGAGCAGCGGCCTCGGGCTCGCGTTCGTTCAGGAAGTGGCGCGGCTTCATCAGGGCGACATTACGCTGGCTAACCGGCCGGAAAGCGGCGTTGAGGCGCGGCTGACGTTAAATCCCGCCTGACTTCACCGGCGCTTCACATAACTTCATTTCCACCCCACATAAGCCCTCTATCTTCGGCACCATCGAAGAGGAGAGGCTTATGTTGAAATCACCATTGATGTTAAAAGGCATGGCGCTGCTGGGCTGTATGGCGCTGCTATTGATCCCGCTGCGCATTCTGAGCGTCGTCATCGGCGAGCGCGCCGATTATCGCGACCACGTCACTCACTCGCTTGAGCAGAGCACCAGCGGGCCGCAGAAACTCGTCGGGCCGCTTATCGTCATTCCAGTAACCGAAATCACCACCACAATGGAAGAGGGCAAAGAGGTGACCCGGGAGCGCAGTTTTATCCGCTACTGGCTGCCGGAGTCGCTGATGGTAACGGGAAAGCAGGCGGTTGAACCGCGTCACGTCGGCATTTACGAAGGGCAGGTCTGGCGCAGCGAGGTGTCGCTGGAGGCGCGCTTTACGCTGCCTGCGCAGGCGGTAAACCCTGGCGCGCAGTACCGGCTGGGTGACGCCCGGCTGGTGATGGCGGTAGGTGATTCGCGCGGCATCGGCAATGTGGGCGCGCTGAACATTAACGGGCAGACGCTGGAGGTCGAACCAGGCACCGGGCTTGAGGAGGGGGGCGAGGGGCTGCACGCGAGCGTACCGGCTGCGCTGCTTGAGGCCTCGACGCTCGCGGTCCGCTTCTCGCTGGAGCTGAACGGCACCGGCGCGTTTTCCGTCGTGCCGCTGGGGCGCAGCAGCGAGATGTCGCTTATCAGTAACTGGCCGCATCCCAACTTCTACGGCAACTTCCTGCCCGCGACGCGGGAGATCTCCGCCAGCGGTTTTGCGGCGAAATGGCGCAGCAGCTGGTATGCCAATAATCTCGACGGCTATTTTCAGAAGGGGCAGGAGGTGAGACTGGGCGCGCTGCCGGCGTTCAGCGTGACGGTGGCGACGCCGGTGGATCAGTATCAGCTCACGGACCGCGCGGTAAAATACGCGGTGCTGCTGATAGCGCTCACTTACATGGCGTTTTTCGTCTGCGAAACCCTGAGCGGCATTACGATGCACCCGGTGCAGTATCTGCTGGTGGGGCTTTCACTGGTCATGTTCTATCTGTTGCTGCTGGCGTTCTCCGAGCATATCGGCTTTAACCTGGCCTGGCTTGCCGCAAGCCTCGCCGGGGCGGCGCTGAATACGCTGTATCTGCAGGCGGTACTGAAAGGGTGGCGGCGTAGCCTGCTCTTTGCGGGCGGTTTGCTGGCGCTCGACGGCGTGCTCTGGCAGTTGCTGCGCTCGCAGGATTTCGCGCTATTGCTTGGCAGTGGGCTGCTGTTTGCCGCGCTGGCAGCGGTAATGTTGCTGACCCGTCATATCGACTGGTATGCGCTGACGCCTGCGAAAGCACGCTTCACACGCCTGACGCCTGCCTCGCAGGAAGAGCGCTTCCGGCTCTGGAAGTAAAAGGCGGGCAATAAAAAAGGGCGGAATCTCCGCCCTTTTCACGTTTCGCCGTCAGGTTTATTCCTGCAGATCACCGCAGAAACGGTAACCTTCACCGTGAATGGTGGCGATGATCTCCGGAGTGTCCGGCGTGGATTCGAAATGTTTACGAATGCGACGGATGGTCACGTCAACCGTACGGTCATGCGGCTTGAGCTCGCGACCGGTCATTTTCTTCAGCAGTTCCGCGCGGGTCTGGATCTTGCCCGGGTTTTCGCAGAAGTGCAGCATGGCGCGGAATTCGCTGCGCGGCAGTTTGTACTGCTCGCCATTCGGGCTAATGAGCGAACGGCTGTTGATATCAAGCTCCCAGCCGTTGAACTTGTAGCTTTCCACGCTGCGACGCTCTTCGCTTACCGTACCCAGATTCATGGTGCGGGAGAGCAGATTGCGGGCGCGGATGGTCAGCTCACGCGGGTTAAACGGTTTGGTGATGTAATCGTCAGCGCCGATCTCCAGCCCTAAGATTTTATCCACCTCGTTATCACGGCCAGTCAGGAACATCAGCGCGACATTCGCTTGCTCGCGCAGTTCGCGCGCCAGCAGCAGGCCATTTTTACCCGGCAGGTTGATATCCATGATAACCAGGTTGATATCATTGTCAGAGAGGATCTGATGCATCTCGGCGCCATCGGTGGCTTCGGACACATCATAGCCTTCTGCTTCGAAAATACTTTTTAACGTGTTGCGTGTTACCAACTCGTCTTCAACGATAAGAATGTGCGGGGTCTGCATGTTTGCTACCTAAAAATTGCCAACTAAATCGAAACAGGAAGTACAAAAGTCCCTGACCTGCCTTATACATGCCATAAATTAACATGCCCGGCCTAACATGACTAAAGTACGTAATTGCGTTCTTGATGCACTTTCCATCAACGTCAACAACATCATTAGCTCGGTCGTGGGTACTTTTCCCTCTGGACCCGACGGTGTCAAAAACGGCTGTTATCCTAACCATTTTAACAGCAACATAACAGGATGATACGATACCAACACCGAATAAAACTACGCTTCGTTGACATATATCAAGTTCAATTGTAGCACGTTAACAGTTTGATGAGATCATCGCAGCGAAGAACTAACTCTGATTACATTCGGGTAACATTGCGGATAATTTCGCCTCTTAACTAATAAACAAAGCGAATCCGATAAGCAAGCGGAATTTGTATTGTTTTTATTGATGATAAACAGCCGGATAACGCCGGTTTTACGGCATAATAAAAGGGATTTCTCCGGTTATTTCCATAACTACTGTTTATCTATTTAGCGACCCTTAACGGGCCGGGATTGTATATAAAATGTAAATTCGCGACGCGTATTAATTGGCGGGTCGCTATTTTCCTCCACGACAGAATCACAGAGAGCCTTATGCGTTTGCCCATTATTCTGGTGTCACCCGCCAGACCTGAAAACGTCGGCGCCGCCGCGCGTGCCATGAAAACCATGGGATTTACCGAATTGCGGATCGTTGACAGTTCAGCGCATCTCGACCCGGCGGCGCGTCGCGTCGCCCACGGTGCTGGTGATATTCTCGATAATACGCGGCATTACGACACGCTCGCCGCCGCGCTGGACGATGTGGACTTCACGGTCGCCACCACAGCGCGCAGCCGCGCGAAGTTTCACTACTACGCGACGCCGCAACAGCTCCTGCCGCTGCTTGAAGAGAAAGCGGCCTGGCTGCCGGTGACGGCGCTGGTGTTCGGACGTGAGGATTCGGGACTGACCAATGACGAGCTGGCGCTGGCCGATGTGCTAACCGGTGTGCCGATGGTCGCCGATTACCCGTCGCTGAACCTGGGTCAGGCGGTGATGGTTTACTGCTATCAGTTAACGACGCTGATGCAAAAACCACCTGCCGCGGCGCCAGAGGCCGATCATGACCAGCTGAAAGCGCTACGCCTGCGCATCGACGCGTTGCTGACCACGCTTGGCGTCGAAGACGACATCAAAATGGCCGACTGGCTGCAACAGCGTCTCGGGCTTCTTGAGCAGCGCGACACCGCGATGTTGCATCGTTTGCTGCACGATATCGAAAAAAAATCAGCAGGCTGAAAAACTAAATTGTCTGCGGCTTCCAGCATTAAATGCTAATTAGACAGGGGAATCGCCGGGTTTTAGGGGCGTAAAAGACGTCTTTATCGCTATCCGACGGAACAGTTTCGGCCGGTGCGTAAATGAAATATTCGTTGACTTAACCTGACGATTACTTTAACCAATAGAGATACAGGACAGAAAACAGAAAAGTACAGAGCACACAACATCCATGATTCGCATCAGCCTGACTACCATTATTACTACCACCACCATTACCACAGGTAACGGGGCGGGCTGACGCGTACAGGAAAAACTGAAAAAAGCCCGCACCTGAACAGTGCGGGCTTTTTTTTCGGCATAAAATCAAGGGGTAACAACCATGCGAGTGTTGAAATTCGGCGGTACATCGGTCGCGAACGCAGAGCGGTTTATGCGTGTCGCCGACATTCTGGAGAGCAATGCCAGGCAGGGGCAGGTAGCGACCGTTCTTTCTGCTCCTGCGAAAATCACCAACCACCTGGTGGCGATGATTGAAAAAACCATCAGTGGCCAGGATGCCCTGCCGAATATCAGCGATGCCGAACGTATTTTTGCCGAACTGCTGAAAGGGCTCAGCGACGCCCAACCTGACTTCCCGTATGCGCAAATGAAAGCGGTCGTCGATCAGGAGTTCGCTCAGATCAAACATGTGCTGCACGGCATCAGCCTGCTCGGCCAGTGCCCGGACAGCATCAACGCGGCGCTCATCTGCCGTGGTGAAAAACTCTCTGTCGCTATCATGTCGGCGCTGCTTGAGGCTCGTGGCCATAAAGTAACGGTTATCGATCCGGTGGAAAAACTGCTGGCGGTTGGCCATTACCTGGAATCGACCGTCGATATTGCCGAATCCACCCGCCGCATCGCGGCCAGCAAAATCCCGGCGGATCATATGATCCTGATGGCGGGCTTTACCGCTGGTAACGATAAAGGCGAACTGGTGGTGCTCGGGCGTAACGGCTCCGACTATTCCGCCGCGGTGCTGGCCGCTTGTCTGCGCGCCGACTGTTGTGAGATCTGGACTGACGTCGACGGCGTCTATACCTGCGACCCGCGCCAGGTGCCGGATGCGAGGCTTCTGAAGTCGATGTCGTACCAGGAAGCGATGGAGCTCTCCTACTTCGGCGCCAAAGTTCTCCACCCCCGCACCATCACCCCCATCGCCCAGTTCCAGATCCCTTGCCTGATTAAAAACACCGGTAATCCGCAGGCGCCCGGCACGCTGATTGGCGCGTCCAGTGACGAAGACGGCCTGCCGGTGAAGGGCATCAGCAACCTTAATAATATGGCGATGTTCAACGTCTCCGGCCCTGGCATGAAAGGCATGGTGGGGATGGCGGCGCGCGTGTTCGCGACCATGTCCCGCGCCGGGATCTCGGTGGTGCTGATTACCCAGTCGTCGTCCGAGTACAGCATCAGCTTTTGTGTGCCGCAAAGCGACTGCGCCCGCGCGCAGCGGGCCATGGAAGATGAGTTCTATCTTGAGCTGAAAGAAGGGCTTCTGGAGCCGCTTGCCATTATGGAGCGCCTGGCGATTATCTCGGTGGTGGGCGACGGCATGCGCACGCTGCGCGGTATTTCGGCGAAATTCTTTGCCGCCCTTGCTCGCGCGAATATCAATATTGTGGCGATTGCGCAGGGCTCATCCGAACGCTCCATCTCCGTTGTGGTGAGTAATGACGATGCCGTCACCGGCGTGCGCGTCACGCACCAGATGTTGTTCAATACCGATCAGGTCATTGAAGTCTTTGTGATTGGCGTAGGCGGAGTCGGCGGCGCGCTGCTGGAGCAGCTGAAGCGCCAGCAAACCTGGCTTAAGCAGAAGCATATCGATCTGCGCGTCTGCGGCGTGGCGAATTCAAAAGCGCTGCTGACCAACGTACACGGGCTGGATCTGGAAAACTGGCGCGCGGCGCTGGCGGATGCCAACGAGCCGTTCAACCTCGGGCGCCTGATTCGCCTGGTGAAAGAGTATCACCTGCTGAACCCGGTCATTGTCGACTGTACCTCTAACCAGGCGGTGGCGGATCAATACGCTGACTTCCTGCGTGAAGGCTTCCATGTGGTGACGCCGAACAAAAAGGCTAACACCTCATCGATGGATTACTACCACCAGTTGCGCCACGCCGCCGCCGCGTCACGCCGTAAGTTCCTCTATGACACCAACGTTGGCGCGGGGCTGCCGGTTATCGAAAACCTGCAAAATCTGCTCAACGCCGGTGATGAGCTGCAACGCTTCGCGGGCATCCTTTCCGGCTCGCTGTCATTTATTTTCGGCAAGCTCGATGAGGGCATGAGCCTGTCGGAAGCGACCCGTATGGCGCGCGAAATGGGGTATACCGAGCCGGATCCGCGCGACGATCTCTCCGGCATGGACGTGGCGCGCAAGTTATTAATTCTGGCGCGTGAAACGGGCCGTCACCTTGAGCTTAGCGATATCCTCATTGAGCCGGTGCTACCGGAAAGCTTTGACGACAGCGGCGAAACCGGGAGCTTTATGGCGCGCCTGCCGCAGTTGGATAATGAGTTCGCCGCTCGCGTGGCGCAGGCCCGCGACGAAGGCAAAGTGTTGCGCTACATCGGCACCATTGAAGAAGATGGCGTCTGCCGCGTGAAGATCGCCGCGGTAGATGGTAACGATCCGCTTTATAAAGTGAAAAACGGCGAAAACGCGCTGGCGTTCTACAGCCGCTATTACCAGCCGCTGCCGCTGGTGCTGCGCGGCTACGGCGCGGGTAACGATGTCACGGCGGCGGGCGTGTTCGCCGATCTGCTGCGCACCCTGTCATGGAAGTTAGGAGTTTAAGATGGTTAAAGTGTATGCCCCGGCCTCCATTGGCAACGTCAGCGTGGGGTTTGACGTATTAGGCGCTGCCGTGTCGCCGGTCAATGGCGAGCTGCTGGGCGACTGCGTGACGGTAGAGGCGGCGGCGGAGTTTTCGCTGACCAATACCGGGCGCTTCGTCAGCAAGCTGCCCGCCGAACCGCGAGAAAATATCGCCTGGCAATGCTGGGAGCGCTTTTGTCAGGAGATTGGCAAAACCGTGCCGGTCGCCATGACGCTTGAGAAGAACATGCCGATAGGCTCCGGGCTTGGCTCCAGCGCCTGCTCCGTGGTGGCGGGCCTGATGGCGATGAACGAATTTTGCGGCAAACCGCTCAGCGACGATCGTCTGCTGACGCTGATGGGTGAGCTGGAAGGGCGCATCTCCGGCAGCATTCATTACGATAACGTCGCCCCCTGTTTCCTGGGCGGCCTGCAGCTGATGCTGGAAGAAAACCACATTATCAGCCAGCCGGTGCCGTGCTTTGACGAATGGCTGTGGGTAATGGCGTATCCGGGGATCAAAGTCTCAACCGCCGAGGCGCGGGCCATTTTACCGGCGCAGTATCGCCGTCAGGATTGTATCAGCCACGGGCGTTATCTGGCGGGCTTTATTCATGCCTGCCATACGCGCCAGCCGCAGCTTGCCGCTAAACTGATGCGTGACGTCATCGCCGAACCGTACCGTACCAAATTACTGCCGGGCTTTAGCGAGGCACGCCAGGCGGCAACGGAGATCGGGGCGCTGGCGTGCGGCATCTCCGGCTCCGGCCCGACGCTGTTCGCGGTCTGTGATAAAACCGACACCGCACAGCGGGTGGCGGAGTGGCTGAAGCAGCACTATCTGCAAAATCAGGAAGGCTTTGTACATATCTGCCGTCTCGACACGGCTGGCGCACGAGTATTGGGATAACGCATGAAACTCTACAATCTGAAAGACCATAACGAGCAGGTCAGCTTTGCGCAGGCCGTCACGCAGGGACTGGGTAAAAATCAGGGGCTCTTTTTCCCGCACGACTTGCCGGAATTCAGCCTGACTGAAATCGACGAAATGCTGGAGATGGATTTCGTCTCCCGCAGCAGCAAAATTCTCTCGGCCTACATCGGCGATGAGATCCCGGCCGATATTCTGCGCCAGCGCGTGGCGAACGCTTTCACGTTCCCGGCGCCGGTAAGCCAGGTTGCGGAAGATATCGGCTGTCTGGAGCTGTTCCACGGCCCGACGCTGGCGTTTAAGGATTTTGGCGGCCGTTTTATGGCCCAGATGCTGACGCAAATCAGCGGCGATAAGCCGGTGACCATTCTGACCGCGACGTCCGGCGATACCGGCGCTGCCGTGGCCCACGCCTTTTATGGCCTGAAAAACGTCCAGGTGGTTATCCTCTATCCGCGCGGCAAAATCAGCCCGTTGCAGGAGAAACTGTTCTGTACGCTTGGCGGCAATATTGAAACTGTCGCCATCGACGGCGATTTCGATGCCTGCCAGGCGCTGGTGAAACAGGCGTTTGACGACGAAGAACTGAAAGCGAAACTGGGGCTTAATTCCGCCAATTCCATCAATATCAGCCGCCTGCTGGCGCAGATCTGCTACTACTTCGAAGCCGTCGCGCAGCTGCCGCAGGAAGCCCGCAACCAGCTGGTGGTTTCGGTGCCAAGCGGCAACTTCGGCGACCTGACCGCCGGGCTGCTGGCGAAATCCGCCGGGCTGCCGGTGAAGCGCTTTATCGCCGCCACCAATGCCAACGACACGGTGCCGCGTTTCCTGCAACACGGCGAGTGGTTGCCGAACGCGACGGTGGCGACCCTCTCCAACGCGATGGATGTGTCACAGCCGAACAACTGGCCCCGCGTGGAAGAGCTGTTCCGCCGTAAAATCTGGCGTCTGAACGAGCTGGGCGTGGCGACCATCGACGATGAAACCACGAAGGCGACTATGCGCGAACTGCGCGAGCTGGGCTATCTCTCGGAGCCGCACGCGGCGGTCGCCTACCGCGCGCTGCGCGATCAGCTGCGCCCTGGCGAGTACGGGCTGTTCCTCGGCACGGCGCATCCGGCGAAATTCAAAGAGAGCGTAGAAGCGGTGCTTGGCGAAACGCTGCCGCTGCCACCGGAGCTGGCAGAGCGCGTCGACCTGCCGCTGCTGTCGCATTCGCTGCCAGCCGATTACGCCGCGCTGCGTGAATTGATGATGAACAAAGCGCCGTAAAACGCGCGTTCAGGCGGTACATTACCGGGAGAGGCGTCGCCTCTCCTTTTTTTGTGCGCGATAGCTGCAAACGTGAAGAAAATGTGCAGTGAAAAGGCAGGAAAAGCGCAGAAATTCCCAATAAATGCGGGCGTTTATCATTTGAGATTGCGCAGGATTATCAATACCCGGCAGGACGCTTATCCTTCTTTCATCGACCCATAACGGGCATGAATCTGTAAGGAGTTCCTGTGTTAAAACCTCTTCTGCTGGCCTTTTCCATCCTGATGACCGCGCCGCTGTTAACACAGGCGGCAGAACTGACGCTGCTGCCTTCCGTGAAGCTGCAAATCGGCGACCAGGATCGCGACGGCCATTACTGGGATGGTGGTCACTGGCGTGACCGCGACTGGTGGCATAAGCACTATCAGCGCCATGAAAACCGCTGGGAGCCGCGCCATCACGACGAACGCCCGGTAGCGCGACATGACCGTCACGACGGGCCTGACGTTCATCACCGCTAATAAAAACGCCAGCCTTCGCTGGCGTCATAGTTACTGCTCGTGACGTTTAAACACCAGCTCGCCGCCGCCCGAGGCGGCCTCATCGAAGAAATAGCCTTCGCTGTCGAATGCGGTGAGCTGCTCCGGTTTTGTCAGACGATGCTCGATGATGTAACGGCTCATCAGCCCGCGCGCTTTTTTGGCGTAGAAGCTGATGATTTTAAATTTGCCGTTCTTCTCATCAAGGAAGACCGGTTTGATTATCTCCGCATTCAGTTTCGCAGGCTTGACTGCTTTGAAATATTCATCTGACGCCAGATTCACCACTACATTATCGCCCTGGGCGGCAATCGCCTCGTTCAGCTTCTGAGTAATCGTATCGCCCCAGAAAGTGTAGAGATCTTTGCCTTTCGGGTTCGCAAGGCGCGTACCCATCTCCAGACGGTACGGCTGCATGAGATCGAGCGGGCGCAGCACGCCGTAAAGCCCGGAAAGCATACGCAGATGCTGCTGGGCGAAATCGAAATCCGCCTCGCTAAACGTTTCCGCTTCAAGGCCGGTATAGACGTCGCCTTTAAATGCCAGGATCGCCTGGCGGGCGTTATCCGGCGTGAAATCGGGCTGCCAGTCACTGAAGCGGGTCGCGTTTAGCGACGCCAGCTTGCTGCTGATGCTCATCAGGTCGGCAATCTCTTCGTCGGTCAGCCGACGGGCAATATCGATAAGCGCCTGCGCGTGGTCGAGCAGTTCAGGCTGGGTGTAGCGCGTCGTGGCAAGCCGACTCTGGTAGTCCAGAGTCTTGGCGGGAGAAATCAGAATCAGCATGACATGTCCTTTCTTCGTTTTCCCGGAACTCTACCAAAGAACGCCGTAAAGTGAACCAATGGCTGCGATTGAACGCGCTTACTCCAGCGGCGCGCTGCGCCAGACATCGGGCTCTACCTGGCGGGCTATTTCCGGGTAACGGTCTGAATTAAAGACCGGCTTTAGCCCCAGCCTGCGCTGGCGCAGGTAGTCATCGGCGATGCATTTCACCACCGGAGAGAGCAGCAGAATGGCGGTAAGATTCATTACCGCCATCAATGCCATCGTCACTTCAGCCACCTGGCGCAGCAGCGGTAAATTAAAGAACGGCCCGGCGAAGACCATCGCGATCACCGCAATCCGCAGCAGCCATCGGTAAGGGGGCGTGTATCTGCGCAGGAACACCAGATTGTTTTCGGCATATGCGTAATTGGCAACGATCGAGATAAAGGCGAACAGCACGATCACGCCCGCCACCAGATCTTTGGCCCATGGCCCGGCGAGCCGACCCAGCGATTCGCGCGCGAGCGTCAGCCCGTCCGTCGCAGCGGGTAACGACTCTGTCATCCCGGCCAGGAGCACGATAAACGCGGTGGACGAGCAGATAACCAGGGTGTCGATGAATACGCCTATCATCTGCACGATACCCTGGGCGGCCGGGTGGGGCGGCCAGGAGGTCGCGGCAGCGGCGGCGTTAGGCGTGGCGCCCATGCCTGCTTCGTTGGAAAACATGCCGCGCTGAAAGCCGCTGGTCAGCGCCTGACTGATACTCCAGGCAAGCGCGCCGGAGGCGGCTTCCTGCCAGCCGAAGGCGCTGCGCACAATCATCAGGAGGATATCAGGCAGCGCGGAGAGATGCAGAGCCATCACCACCAGCGCGGTTATGACCCAGACGCCCGCAATCGGCGGCACCACGCGGCACATCAGGCGCGCCACGTTTTTAAAGCCGAGCAGCAGCATCGGCAGCAGGCACAGCGCCAGCAGCCCACTGCTGGCATAAACGGGTAACGTCAGCGCTTTGCCGAGCGCTTTAGAGAGCGCGCCCGCCTGCGCGGCATTAAAGAGAAGTCCGAAAGTGAAGATTAAAAACAGGGAAAACAGCACGCCCATCCAGCGCATGCCGAGCCCGCGCTCCATATACCAGGCCGGGCCGCCGCGAAAGTTGCCCTCCCGATCGCGTCCTTTATAGAGCTGCCCCAGCGCATTTTCGGCAAATGACGTCGCCATGCCGATAAGCCCGGCGACCCACATCCAGAACACGGCGCCCGGCCCACCGCTGATTATCGCGAACGCGACGCCGGCAATATTCCCGCTACCCACCCGCGCGGCGACGCTGGTGCAGAGCGCTTCAAATGCTGTCAGCCCGCTGCCGGAGGGGCGCAGGCTACGGCTCAGCGCGCGCGGAAAAAAACGCAGATAACGAAACTGAATGAAATGCGTGCGCCAGGAAAACCAGAGCCCTGCGCCAGCCAGCAGATACAGCATGGCTGAACCCCAGAGTATTTCGCTGATAAATAAAAGAAAATCCGACATTCCTGTTCCCCGCAGCGCGGCTCTGCCTGGCGCCTGCGGCAAGGCCGCCGACACGCCTTCTATGAAAGCGCAGAGCCTGAAATAAAAGCAGTTTATCACATGGCTACGACGCGATTGCCCCGGTTGCGCTCGAAAAGTCTCGTGTTATCATCACCGCAGACCGATTACATCTCCCTGACACGAAGTTCAAAAGAGAAACACTATCATGACGGACAAATTGACCTCCCTTCGTCAGTTCACAACCGTGGTTGCTGACACTGGAGACATCGCGGCAATGAAGCTGTACCAGCCGCAGGATGCCACGACTAACCCTTCTCTGATCCTTAACGCCGCACAGATCCCTGAATACCGCAAACTGATCGACGACGCGGTGACCTGGGCGAAAAGCCAGAGCAGCGATCGCGCTCAGCAGGTGGTAGACGCGACTGACAAGCTGGCAGTGAACATCGGTCTGGAAATCCTGAAGCTTATCCCTGGCCGTATCTCTACCGAAGTGGACGCGCGTCTCTCCTATGACACCGAAGGCAGCATCGCTAAAGCCAGGCGCCTGATCAAACTCTACAACGACGCTGGCATCAGCAACGATCGCATTCTGATCAAGCTCGCTTCTACCTGGCAGGGCATCCGCGCCGCCGAGCAGCTTGAAAAAGAAGGCATCAACTGTAACCTGACTCTGCTGTTCTCCTTCGCGCAGGCGCGTGCGTGCGCTGAAGCGGGCGTTTACCTGATCTCTCCGTTCGTGGGCCGTATCCTCGACTGGTACAAAGTCAACACGGACAAAAAAGAGTATGCGCCGCAGGAAGATCCAGGCGTGGTTTCCGTGACGGAAATCTACGAGTACTACAAACAGCACGGCTATGAAACCGTGGTCATGGGCGCAAGCTTCCGTAACGTCGGCGAAATCCTTGAACTCGCGGGCTGCGACCGTCTGACCATCGCGCCTGCGCTGCTGAAAGAGCTGGCGGAAAGCGAAGGCACCGTTGAGCGTAAGCTCGCCTTTAACGGCGAAGTGAAAGCGCGTCCGGAACGCCTGACTGAATCTCAGTTCTTCTGGGAGCACAACCAGGATCCGATGGCGGTGGACAAACTGGCGGACGGTATCCGCAAGTTCGCCGTTGACCAGGAAAAACTGGAAAAAATGGTCGAAGACCTGCTGTAATCTCTCCGTGGCCGGCCCTGCCGGCCACGTTTCTTACGTTCCCGCCCTGTCTGCAAACCGCTCTGGCGTGTATCATTTCGCAAAACTGCACTGATTTTCGGAAATGATATGGATACATTACGCATAGGCTTAGTTTCAGTTTCTGACCGCGCTTCCAGCGGTGTGTATCAGGATAAAGGCATTCCGGCGCTCGAAGCGTGGCTTACGCAGGCGCTGACGACCCCGTTCATGCTGGAGACCCGTCTGGTACCCGACGAACAGCCGCTTATCGAACAGACGCTCTGTGAACTGGTAGACGAAATGGGCTGCCATCTTGTGCTTACCACCGGCGGTACAGGCCCGGCGCGCCGCGACGTGACGCCAGACGCCACGCTTGCGATTGCCGACCGTGAAATGCCGGGCTTCGGCGAGCAGATGCGCCAGATAAGCCTGAACTTTGTGCCGACCGCGATCCTCTCGCGTCAGGTGGGCGTGATCCGCAAGCAGGCCCTCATTCTCAATCTGCCAGGCCAGCCCAAATCCATTCAGGAAACGCTCGAAGGGCTGAAAGATGAGCACGGTCACGTAAAAGTGTCAGGAATATTTGCCAGTGTCCCGTATTGCATTCAGTTGCTGGATGGCCCTTACGTTGAAACTAATGCCGACGTAGTAGCGGCTTTTCGTCCTAAAAGCGCAATTCGCGAAGTAAAAAACTAATTATTCGCTGTTGATGACATAAACGATCTTTGAAGGTGGCGTGGCGGTGATTTAACGATATAGTCACTTTTAGTTTACGTTTTTACGATAAGCTAATTCACGCCCACCACTTTACAAACGGTTCGTTATGGAACAGCAAACACGTCCTCTTAATCGTCAGGACTATAAAACCCTGACGCTGGCGGCCCTGGGTGGCGCGCTGGAATTCTACGATTTCATTATTTTCGTCTTCTTCGCGGCGGTCGTCGGGGAGCTGTTTTTCCCGCCGGATATTCCGGAGTGGCTGCGTCAGGTACAGACTTTCGGGATCTTCGCCGCCGGTTATCTGGCGCGACCGCTCGGCGGCATTATCATGGCGCACTTTGGCGATCTGGTGGGCCGCAAAAAAATGTTCACCCTGAGTATCCTGCTGATGGCCGTGCCCACGCTGCTGATAGGTCTGCTGCCGGATTACGCGGCGATGGGCATCGCCGCTCCTGTGTTGCTGCTCCTGATGCGTATTCTGCAGGGGGCGGCCATTGGCGGCGAAGTGCCGGGCGCGTGGGTTTTTGTGGCCGAGCATGTCCCTGAAAAGCGTATCGGCATTGCCTGCGGCACGCTGACCGCCGGCTTAACGGTGGGCATTTTGCTGGGCTCGGTAGTCGCGACCATCATTAACACCAGCATGACTCCGCAGGCCATTCATGACGGCGGCTGGCGCATTCCGTTCCTGCTCGGCGGCGCGTTTGGTCTGGTGGCGATGTACCTGCGTCGCTGGCTTCAGGAGACGCCGATTTTCCTTGAGATGCAGCAGCGCAAGGCGCTGGCGCAGGAGCTGCCGGTGAAAGCCGTGGTGGTGAAGCATCGTCAGGGCGTGCTTATCTCTATGCTGCTGACGTGGCTGCTGTCGGCGGGCATCGTAGTGGTGATTTTAATGTCGCCGGTCTGGCTGCAAAAGCAGTACGGCTTCACGCCAGCGGTCACGCTGCAGGCCAACAGCATCGCGACGATTATGCTCTGCATCGGTTGCCTGATAGCGGGTCTTGCCGCGGATCGCTTTGGCGCCAGCCGCACGTTTATTATCGGCAGCATGCTGCTCGCGGCCTCCAGCTGGGCGTTCTATCACCTTTCCGGCGCACATCCGGAACACCTCTTTTTGCTCTATGGCCTGGTGGGGGTATGCGTCGGCGTGGTGGGCGCGGTGCCTTTCGTTATGGTGCGTGCGTTCCCGGCGGCGGTGCGCTTTACCGGCATTTCGTTCTCCTACAATGTAGCGTATGCCATTTTCGGCGGCCTGACGCCCATTGCCGTCACGATGCTGATGGGCGTCTCACCCATGGCGCCCGCCTGGTATGTGCTGGCGCTCTCGCTGATGGGGTTAGGGCTCGGCGTCTGGCTGGGCCGAAAGCGGCAGTCTGACGCTTCGCATACCGTGGCGGAACCCGCGCAGTCGTAATCGCGAAAATGCGCCGTTCCGGCAGCGTGGCCACACAGGGCGAGGCTAAAGATATTAAGCGGCGATGTGGCGGATAAAAGAGGACAGCGTAAGCGTGGCGCAAGCAGGATGAAGAGCGCGTCAGAAGAAGACGTCGTGCCCGTAGGCACGACGCAAAGCGAAAATCAGTGTTTCTCGCCAATCGGCAGTACGGTGCGGCCGTACTGCTCGTTCAGCACTTCGCCCATCGCGAGGTAAATCGCGCTGGCGCCGCATACGAGGCCAATCCAGCCTGCAATATGCACAATGCTTTCGTTATCCATCAGATGGCCGACCGCCAGCAGGGCGAACAGCACCGTCAGGCTCAGGAACACGAATTGCAGCACGCGCGCGCCGCAGAGCGTACCGAAGAACATAAACAGCGTGAACACGCCCCAGATACTTAAATAAACGCCCAGAAAATGGCCGTTAGCCGCCTCTGCGAGGCCCATTTTCGGCAGCAGCAGAATCGCGACCAGCGTCAGCCAGAACGAACCGTATGAGGTGAAAGCGGTTAAACCGAAGGTATTGCCTTTTTTATATTCCAGCAGACCGGCAAAAATTTGCGCGATGCCGCCGTAGAAAATCCCCATCGCCAGAATAATGCCGTCCAGCGGGAACATGCCGATATTATGCAGATTGAGCAGAATGGTAGTCATACCAAAGCCCATTAACCCCAGGGGGGCCGGATTAGCCAACTTAATGTTGCCCATAAACCCTCAAAATAATAAGAAAAATTTGCAAAAAGTAACGCCCCGGACGTTATCTTTCGTGACGGGGCGCGGCATCATAATCAGGCCGTTTCGCGCCGTCTATGATCTGGGAAGGGAGAAAATAAAAAAATTTTGCGCTTTGCCCCTTGATGGCGGGCGGAGCGACCCCATCTTGTAGTCAACCGCAATGGATGAGCCTGAAAAAAAAGGGCGGTGGACGGTTGAATCCCCACCGTTAGCCCGCATAACAGGTTCAGACCACATGATGACGATTTTTTAGTGGAGACGTTTAGATGGGTAAAATTATTGGTATTGACCTGGGTACAACCAACTCTTGTGTAGCGATTATGGATGGCACTCAGGCTCGCGTGCTGGAAAATGCGGAAGGCGACCGCACCACGCCTTCTATCATTGCATACACTCAGGATGGTGAAACTCTGGTAGGTCAGCCGGCTAAACGTCAGGCAGTGACTAACCCGCAGAACACCCTGTTTGCAATCAAACGCTTGATCGGCCGCCGCTTCCAGGACGAAGAAGTTCAGCGCGACGTGTCCATCATGCCGTACAAAATCATTGCCGCGGATAATGGCGATGCATGGCTGGACGTAAAAGGCCAGAAAATGGCCCCGCCGCAGATTTCTGCGGAAGTGCTGAAAAAAATGAAGAAAACCGCCGAGGATTACCTGGGCGAGCCGGTGACTGAAGCGGTCATTACCGTTCCGGCATACTTCAACGACGCGCAGCGTCAGGCAACCAAAGACGCTGGCCGTATCGCGGGTCTGGAAGTCAAACGTATTATTAACGAACCGACTGCCGCAGCGCTGGCTTACGGTCTGGATAAAGAAACCGGCAACCGTACCATCGCGGTATACGACCTGGGCGGCGGTACGTTCGATATCTCCATCATCGAAATCGATGAAGTTGACGGCGAAAAAACCTTCGAAGTACTGGCGACCAACGGTGATACCCACCTGGGCGGCGAAGACTTCGACAGCCGCCTGATCAACTATCTGGTGGAAGAGTTCAAGAAAGATCAGGGCATTGACCTGCGCAACGACCCGCTGGCGATGCAGCGCCTGAAAGAAGCGGCCGAAAAAGCGAAAATTGAGCTTTCTTCCGCGCAGCAGACCGACGTGAACTTGCCGTACATCACTGCAGACGCAACCGGTCCGAAACACATGAACATCAAAGTGACTCGCGCGAAACTGGAAAGCCTGGTGGAAGACCTGGTAAACCGTTCTATCGAGCCGCTGAAAGTCGCGCTGCAGGACGCTGGCCTGTCTGTGTCTGACATCAACGACGTTATTCTGGTCGGCGGTCAGACCCGTATGCCGATGGTCCAGAAGAAAGTGGCTGAGTTCTTCGGCAAAGAGCCGCGTAAAGACGTTAACCCGGACGAAGCTGTCGCTATCGGCGCAGCGGTGCAGGGCGGCGTACTGACCGGTGACGTGAAAGACGTGCTGCTGCTGGACGTGACCCCGCTGTCGCTGGGTATCGAAACCATGGGTGGCGTGATGACTCCGCTCATCACCAAAAACACCACTATCCCGACCAAGCACAGCCAGGTGTTCTCGACGGCTGAAGATAACCAGTCCGCCGTGACCATCCACGTGCTGCAGGGTGAGCGTAAACGCGCTGCTGATAACAAATCTCTGGGTCAGTTCAACCTGGATGGTATCAACCCGGCGCCGCGCGGCATGCCGCAGATCGAAGTGACCTTCGACATCGACGCCGACGGTATTCTGCACGTGTCCGCGAAAGACAAAAACAGCGGCAAAGAGCAGAAAATCACCATCAAGGCTTCTTCTGGTCTGAACGAAGACGAGATCCAGAAAATGGTACGCGAAGCGGAAGCGAACGCAGAAGCTGACCGTAAGTTCGAAGAGCTGGTGCAGACCCGCAACCAGGCGGATCATCTGGTGCACAGCACCCGCAAACAGGTGGAAGAAGCAGGCGATAAACTGCCGGCTGATGACAAAACCGCTATCGAATCCGCGCTGACCGCGCTGGAAGCGTCCCTGAAAGGCGAAGACAAAGCGGATATCGAAGCGAAAATGCAGGCGCTGGCGCAGGTTTCCCAGAAGCTGATGGAAATCGCTCAGCAGCAGCATGCTCAGCAACAGGCAGGCTCCGCTGACGCTTCTGCGAACAATGCGAAAGATGACGACGTCGTTGACGCTGAGTTCGAAGAAGTTAAAGACAAAAAATAATCGCCCTGATGCAGGGTAGATAACACTGGCACGGGCGTAGGAGTTTCTCCACGCCCGTGCACGCATGTCAGGGGCAGATAAAAAATGGCGAAGAAAGACTATTACGAAATTTTAGGCGTCCCGAAAACGGCGGACGAGCGTGAAATAAAAAAGGCGTATAAGCGCCTGGCCATGAAATATCACCCGGACCGTAACCAGGGTGATAAAGAGGCCGAAGGGAAATTTAAAGAGATTAAAGAAGCCTACGAAATTCTTACCGACGCGCAAAAACGCGCGGCCTACGACCAGTATGGTCATGCCGCTTTTGAACAGGGCGGTATGGGCGGCGGTGGTTTCGGTGGCGGCTTTGGCAACGGCGCTGACTTCAGCGATATTTTCGGCGATGTTTTCGGCGATATCTTCGGCGGTGGACGCGGTCGTCGCGCCTCACGTGGCGCGGATTTACGCTACAACATGGAGCTGACGCTGGAAGAAGCGGTACGCGGCGTCACAAAAGAGATCCGCATCCCGACGCTGGAAGAGTGTGAAGTCTGCCACGGCAACGGCGCTAAACCCGGCAGCCAGCCGCAGACCTGTCCGACCTGTCATGGTGCAGGCCAGGTGCAGATGCGTCAGGGCTTTTTCGCCGTACAGCAGACCTGTCCGCACTGTCAGGGCCGCGGTACGCTTATCAAAGATCCGTGCAACAATTGCCACGGTCATGGCCGTATTGAGAAAACCAAAACGCTGTCGGTGAAAATCCCGGCGGGCGTCGATACCGGCGATCGCATCCGTCTGGCGGGTGAAGGCGAGGCGGGCGAACACGGCGCGCCAGCAGGCGATCTGTACGTTCAGGTGCAGGTGAAACAGCACCCGATCTTTGAGCGCGAAGGCAATAACCTTTACTGTGAAGTGCCGATTAACTTCGCGATGGCGGCGCTGGGCGGCGAGATAGAAGTGCCGACGCTGGATGGCCGCGTGATGCTGAAAGTGCCGAGCGAAACCCAGACCGGCAAGCTGTTCCGCATGCGTGGAAAAGGCGTGAAATCGGTACGCGGCGGTGCGCAGGGCGACCTGCTGTGCCGTGTCGTGGTGGAAACTCCGGTTGGGCTTAACGATCGCCAGAAAGCGCTGCTTCAGGAGCTGCAGGAAAGTTTCGGCGGGCCGACCGGCGAAAAAAACAGCCCGCGTTCCAAAAGCTTCTTCGATGGCGTGAAAAAGTTTTTTGATGACTTAACCCGCTAATCATTCTGTTTTTACGAACAGTGAAAATCAGCCTGAAATGGTTTCCGCCATTTCAGGCTTTTTTCTACGATTTTACTTACTATTCTGAATAGCGTTTTGCCATCATTATTGGTCTCGTTATTGTTTACATCTCGCTGCCATCGATCCCGCGTCGTTGAAATTTGATAAAAATCGATTTTTTGGCGAGGCAAATTGATTTTGCCAGTGAACGCTGAAACTTATATTTTGTTACTTTTACCGACGGCAGGATACGCTGACGCATGAAGAAGAAAAGCGGTGCCAATGAGTTTGATTATAATCTCATCAAAGTTTTTGACGCCGTCATCACCGCAGGAAATGCGGCACGCGCCTCTCAACAACTTCAGGTCACGCCTGCCGCTATCACGCTCGCTATTCAGCGCCTGCAGCAAACCTATGACGAAGAACTCTTTATTCGTACCCGTGAAGGTCTGACGCCGACGCCGCGCGCCAGGGAAATTCACCGTGCCTACAGCAAGGCGGTGGATATTATCAACGCGACTTTTGAGCGTACCGCGACAATGCCGGCGCGGTATGAAATGAAAATCACCGGAGATGATGTCAGCGAGCAGTATTACTTCGCCCAGCTCTTCGATATGGAACTGTTTGAGCGATTTCGCCTGCATTACCTTTCCTCTACCGGCAAAAGCTTTTCACGCCAAAGCAATGACTTACAGGCAGGGAAAAGTGACTTGTTGTTATCAACACACTATTTTAGCGAGCCGGATATTGAGCAAACCATTATTGATCAGTACCGTCAGTATACGGTGATTTGCAATACCCGGAATCCTCTTTGTGAATTGCCGCAGTTATCTCTGGCTAACCTTTACGCTTCACGACACGCGGTTTACCACCCCTACAAAGTAAAAACCGCCTTAAAAAAAGATATCAAAAGTAATGATGGACTCTCATTTTTTAACAATCAGTTTTCTGTCAGGTATTATACAGATTCGATAAATGGTTTATTAAGTATCATTGAAAACTCATCGTTAATAGCAATACTGCCATTAAAAATAGCCCGCTTTTTTCAGGCACAAGGGAAATACCGAATCGCTTTAATTGCACTGCCCGATGAAATAGACATTGAAATAATTAGAGTTTATGCCGGATGGCATCGCGATAACGCGCAGCGAGATCAGATAAAAGAGGTTATAATCATGCTACAGACGCTTATTAATTATCGTAAATAGCCTGTTCCGAACTTGTAAATCACAGCCATCTCTTTTCATGACTAAAAAACTGTTCCTCCATTAATAAGAGTGTACGTCCCGCAGTGAGATGAAATGATTACCTTGCTACTGATTAGGGTGCTAACTTTATTGCATCGCCAGATGGCGTATTCATTTATCGTTCACTAATTATCGAGGTTTATCATGTCTATTGCAGCGCATATCCCCACGCCAAAACTGGTTTTGGTTGAACTGGAAATTTTATTAACCATTATTGCTATCGGCGGTTGGGGCGGCTTTGTCAGCTATCTGATGAAGTGTGAAAAAAGTCAAACCCATAAAGATATTATGGACTGCCTGGCGCAGATCGCTATCTCATGTTTTACCGCCTTTCTGTTAAGCGTGGCGGCGATTGACCGCAACATGAGTTTTAATATGGTACTGATGCTGGCAGGTCTTGGCGGGGTATTTGCAACACCGATACTGCGGATACTAAGCGAGAGAGTAAAAAGCTTTTTGGGCGGCACGTCCCTGTTAAAATAAACCAGCAAAAGCCCGCCGTGATAGCGGGCTTTTCTTTTCCGTCCTCAGGACATCGTGACCCTTTCACGCAGCCAGCCGTAGATAAACGCCTCGTTAGCTTCCCGTTTTTCCGTTATATCAAGATAATAGTCGCCTTGCGTACAGTTCAGCGCCCGTACCAGCACGATTTCGCCTTCTTTGCCTCGTTCATCCAGGTAACGTTTTAAGGCCTCAAGCGTATTTTTCCCGATGGCGCCATCCACGACCAGATCGCCATAAAGCTTCTGCTGGCGATTAAAAGCATTGAGCCAGCGCTGTAGCCAGCGGGCGGGGATCGCGGGGCCGATATTAGTGCCTGCGTCGCAAAGCTCAAACGCCACGGGGAGCGAATACTGAGCGACGCGGTTAAAACCCGGGGCTATCCAGTAATCTTGTTCCAGTATGTTGTATGCCTCTTCACGGGTGAGTGCGCGCATATCGCCTTTATAACCGTGCGCTCTGGCGGTTTTCTCGGTAATGCCCCACTTTGTGGGACCACCGAGATCGGCTGGATGATTCACATAATTCCCTTCGATGTTCAGGATGCCGTCAATGACAGGATTCATAATAGTTCCTCGCAGCAGAAATTCAGGGGTGGCTCACATCCATCAAAGTAAAAAGCGCCAGTACGCAGACAACAAAAACGGCGAACAACGCCATCGTCCACCACGTGCGTTTAGGTTTCTTATTGTTTTCAACTGTCAGCAGGTCGACAGGGATCTCATCGTTCACTTTGATGCCAAGCTTGGGCACAGTGACGAACAAATCATTGATGCCGAGCGTGCGCAGATCCCGACGTAGCAGGTAAAGCACCTGCGTAAGATTAGCGTCGCTGATGTACTGACCACGACTGCCCCAGAGTACCGCGGCGATTTGTTGTTTTTCGATAATGCCATTTTTTGCGTTTTCAATAATGAAGCTCAGGCAACGTGCGCGCATGGTTGTCATTTTGATGACGCATGCGTTATCCGTGTTTTTTAATTCGTTATTAGCCTCTGTAAAAATACAATTGCGATTAATAACATAGCTTTTCATATATCACCTGTTGACAGATATAAATATATGGCGGGAAGTTCCTTTAGCGATTTAGAGAGTAAAGTTCAGCTTCGTTATTTTCCATAGCCCGTATTAAAAAAAGTGGTTTTATTTAACGAAACGACAGTTCAGATCACGATTTGCCACCGTTATTAAATGCTTTTTAAGTGACAATTAAAGTGTGCTTAATCTTTAATACATTATATATTTTGAATCATAGTGTTGATATTTAATGGTAATTTCAAAAAAAATTTTCGTTAAGTTTAATCTTTTTTAATAAGTGTCATAAATGCGCTTATTTTTTATTGGAGTTTTATTTGATGTGATTGGCGCGATGTTTTTTGTCCACGCATGATAGTTAGCGCAGAAAGTACTGCACTCACTTTTCACGAAGGAAAATAAACATGGCTACAAGTAAATTAATTCAGGGCGACAGCCTGACCGAAACCAGTAACGCTGCAGATGGGTTTAATCCGGCCAGTGAAACTGAAAAATACAGTTATACGGCAGCTCGCGTGGCGAAGCCGGTTTACAATAAATATAAGGCTGCTAATAAACCTAAAGTATTTGGTTATTATACCGACTGGTCCCAGTATGATGGACGCCTCCAGGGCGACGATACCCCATCCAATCGTGGGCGCGGCTACGATCTCGCCAAAGTGTCGCCCACCGCGTATGACAAGATCGTTTTCGGTTTCCTGGGCATCGTCGGCGATAAAGGCGAAAAGCAATACACGATTGAAAACGCTGCTCGCCTGACCAACAAAAACACGAACGAACCGACGTTCCTTGATCCATGGGGCGATTTTCAGTCTTACGTTAACTGCGGTCACAGCACCAGCGGCTGGGATATCGATCCGGCTACCGTCACGCAGGCCACCACCAAAGGCCTGCTCGGCGGTCTGCGCGATCTTCAACAAAGAGCGAAACAGCAGGGACATACCCTTGCGCTTTCAATGAGTATCGGCGGCTGGACCATGAGTAACGGTTTTCATGAGATGTCGAAAACCGACTCTTCGCGTAAAACCTTCGCCGCAGGCGTGGTCAAACTGTTTAAGCAGTTCCCGATGTTCAGCGAAGTGGATATCGACTGGGAATACCCGAACGCTGAAGGCAATGGCAACCCGCATGGCCCGGAAGATGGCGCCAACTACGCGCTGCTTATCGCTGAACTCAAAAAACAACTCAGTGCGGCAGGACGCAGCGACGTAAAAATTTCTATTGCCAGCTCGGCCGTCGTGTCTACGCTCGAATATTCTAATGTCAAAGCGCTCATGGACGCAGGCCTGTACGCCATTAACGTCATGACCTATGACTTCTTCGGCACGCCGTGGGCCGAGACCCTGACGCACCATACCAACCTCACCCCGCTTACTGCGGGCGGCTGGAGCATCGAAGCGGTCGTGGATTACCTGATTGCCGAAGGTTTCCCTTCCGAACGTATTAATATCGGTTACGCAGGTTATACCCGTAACGCCCGCAATGCGATGATTGAGAGCTTCTCGCCGCTCAAAGGCGCGTATACGCCGGGCAACGGCACCACCACCGGGACGTTCGAATCCGGCAGCACCGAATGGTACGACACCATTTACAACTACCTGGATCTGGAAAACCAGAAAGGACGTAACGGCTTTAACGTCTATACCGACAAAGTCGCCAATGCGGATTATCTCTACAACCCGCAGAGCAAACTCTTTATGTCGCTGGATACACCGCGCTCGGTCAAAGCCAAAGGCCAGTACGCCGCGTCGCGTAATCTTGGCGGTCTGTTTACCTGGACTATCGACCAGGATAACGGCGTGCTGGTGAATGCCGCGCGTGAAGGGCTGGGGTATGAGATCGAGACCCAGACGGTCGATATGAAGCCGTTCTATTTTGAAGGCATTAACGTTTCTGAACCGGATAGCGGCAGCAGCGATAACGAACCGCAGCCGGCAGTAAACCATGCGCCCGTGGCGGCTATTCAGCTACGCGTGGTCGGCGGGTCGCGTATTCAGCTTTCCGGCGAGGCATCCCGCGATGAAGATAACGACGCGCTGAGCTTCAGTTGGGGCGTGCCGTCTACCATCAGCGTGGCGGATAAGAGCGCTGCCGTGATTGAATTTGACGTGCCGGTCGTCACGCAGAGCACCGATTTCCAGTTCACGCTCTTCGTGCGCGACAGTAAAAACGAGCCCTCTTCGCAGCAGCGTTTTGTGGTGACCGCCGTGCCGGGTAGTGCGTCGTCTGATGGTGACACGCCAGCCCCGACCCCGACGCCCGAACCGGAACCGACTCCAACGCCGACGCCGACGCCGACGCCAACCCCAACGCCGGATAATAGCGGTTCCGGCAGCGCACCGTATCCGCTCTGGAGCGCCAGTACGGTTTACGGCGCGAAATGGGGCACTTTCGAGAAGGTGAGCTGGAAAGGCCATAACTATCAGGTTAACTGGTACTCGCAGGGCGATCAGCCGGATCTTAACAGCGGGCCATATCAGGTCTGGACTGACATTGGGACATACTGATCTTCACGACATAGTTCCGCTTTTCCGCTCAGCCCGTGTTTGAGCGGGTTTGAGGCCCCGGGTAGGGATTACCGGGGCCTTTTTTATCGCTATCGTTAACAACGCCGCGTCATTGTTCTCATTAATTCGTTTTAGCCGATCTTTATGCGCAGAATAAACTGCTTTTCCGATGAGTAAAGGTCGCTATCCTTATACATACCGAAAGTAAGTGAACAGGTCATCTCAACACTCTGGATGGACAATGATGATAAAAGCGGTACAACGTTTCTTTAAAAACGAGGCTGCGGGCGGCATCGTACTCATCGCGGCGGCTGCGCTGGCCATGTTGCTGGCCAATATGAGCGCCACACACGGCCTCTATGAAGGCTTTCTTAGCACACCGGTGGAGTTACAGGTCGGGGCGCTGGAGATCAAAAAGAACATGCTGCTGTGGGTGAACGACGCCCTGATGGCCGTGTTCTTTTTGCTGGTCGGGCTGGAGGTTAAGCGTGAACTGGTGCAGGGCTCGCTTGCAAGCCGCCGGCAAGCCTCGCTGCCGGTGATTGCCGCGCTGGGCGGCATGGTCGTTCCGGCCGCGCTCTATCTGGCCTTTAATTATCAGGATCCGATCGCTCGCGCGGGCTGGGCTATTCCTGCGGCGACCGATATCGCGTTCGCGCTGGGGATCCTGGCGCTGCTCGGCAGCCGCGTGCCGCCCGCGCTGAAAATCTTTCTGATGGCGCTGGCGATTATTGATGATCTGGGCGCGATTGTGATTATTGCGCTGTTTTACACCAGTTCGCTGTCAATGGTGTCGCTGCTGGTGGCGGCGGGCGCGATCGCCGTGCTGGCGCTCCTGAATATCTGCAACGTGCGCCGCGTCGGAGTTTATATTCTGGTAGGCGTGGTGCTCTGGACCGCGGTGCTGAAATCTGGCGTTCACGCCACGCTGGCGGGCGTGATTATCGGCTTTTTTGTGCCGCTTAAGGCAGAAAAGGGGCATTCGCCCGCCGGCACGCTGGAGCACGCGCTGCATCCGTGGGTAGGTTTTATGATCCTGCCGCTGTTCGCGTTCGCCAATGCGGGCGTTTCGCTTGAGGGCGTTACGCTGGCGGGCCTGGCATCACTGCTGCCGCTGGGTATTATCGCCGGACTGTTTATCGGCAAGCCGCTTGGCATCAGCCTCTTTTGCGCGCTGGCGGTCAAGCTCAAATGGGCCACGCTGCCGCCGGGTGTCACGCAGAAAACGATTATGGCCGTCGGCGTGCTGTGCGGCATCGGTTTTACCATGTCAATTTTTATCGCCTCGCTGGCGTTTGGCGATGTTGACGCCGCGCTGGTGACCTGGGCGAAACTTGGCATTCTGGTCGGGTCATTACTGGCTGCGGTCACCGGCTATTTGCTGCTGCGCGGCCATTTGTCGGGCACGCGTTAGCGCCCGCTTTATCACGCGGCCTTCCGGAGTGAAGGCCGCTCCGCTCTCAGGGAGTTCAGGGAGAATGCGCTCATGTCTCACATCAACTACAACCACCTGTATTACTTCTGGCAGGTTTGCAAAGAGGGCTCGGTCGTCGGTGCCGCCGAGGCGCTGTACCTCACGCCGCAAACCATTACCGGGCAGATAAAAGCGCTGGAGGAGCGGCTACAGGGCAAACTGTTTAAGCGTAAGGGAAGGGGGCTTGAGCCCAGCGAGCTGGGACAGCTGGTGTTTCGTTACGCTGACCGTATGTTTACCCTGAGCCAGGAGATGCTGGATATTATCAATTACCGCAAAGAATCTCATTTGTTGTTTGATGTCGGCGTGGCGGACGCGCTCTCTAAACGGCTGGTGAGCGGCGTACTGGACGCGGCGGTAGTGGAAGATGAACAAATTCATCTGCGCTGTTTTGAATCGACCCACGAGATGCTTCTGGAACAGCTCAGCCAGCATAAGCTCGACATGATTATCTCCGACTGCCCCATCGACTCCACGCAGCAGGCGGGGCTGTTTTCCGTGAAAATCGGCGAGTGTAGCGTGAGTTTCTGGTGTCAGAATCCGGCACCGACGAGGCCCTTCCCGGCGTGTCTCGAAGAGCGACGGCTGTTGATCCCGGGGCGTCGTTCGATGCTTGGGCGCAAACTGCTTAACTGGATCCACTCGCAGGGGCTGAAGGTGGAGATCCTCGGCGAGTTTGACGACGCGGCGCTGATGAAAGCGTTCGGCGCGGCGCATAACGCCGTATTTGTGGCGCCAAGCCTGTACGCGCACGATTTTTATGAGGATGACAATATCGTCGAGATAGGGCGGGTGGATAATGTGATGGAAGAGTATCACGCGATTTTTGCGGAGAGGATGATTCAGCACCCGGCGGTGCAGCGTATCTGCAATCGCGACTATTCGGCGCTGTTTGTGCCGCCGAAATAAAACCGCAGCCATAAAAAAACCCGCAGATGCGGGTTTTTTTAACAAGCTGCTTTAAACAAGCTTCAACGAATGGCGATTAAGCCAGTTTGTTGATCTGCGCAGTCAGGTTAGCCTTATGACGCGCGGCTTTGTTTTTGTGGATCAGACCTTTAGCAGCCTGACGATCCACGATTGGTTGCATTTCGTTAAATGCTTTCAGTGCAGCAGCTTTGTCGCCAGCTTCAATCGCTGCGTATACTTTCTTGATGAAAGTACGCATCATAGAGCGACGGCTTGCGTTGTGCTTACGGGCCTTTTCAGACTGAACGGCACGCTTCTTAGCTGATTTGATATTAGCCAAGGTCCAACTCCCAAATATGATCTATGTGGACAATTCAAAGGCCGAGGAATATGCCCTTTCAGCCTTCTTTTGTCAATGGATTTGTGCAAATAAGCGCCGTTGTTATGCGGCGCTCGTTACGTAGTGATGGCGCAAGATTCTACCAGCTTGCCTCGTGCGAATACAGTCTTTGTGGGACAAAATTCGCGTTCAGCGTGAAACCGTTGCGCAGCACGATGAAATCCTTGTCAGTTTATGGCTGACAGGGCCAAATCGTCGGTTAACCTTAAAGGCTGTACAAGGTATAATCCGACGATTTTCACTGTCCTGAGCCAGTCATGAAGCTGATACGCGGCATACATAATCTCACCTCTGAGCATCACGGTTGCGTGCTGACCATCGGCAATTTCGATGGCGTGCATCGTGGCCACCAGGCTTTGCTGAGCGGGCTATGCGCGCAAGGGCGCGAACGCGGCCTTCCCGTTATGGTCATGATCTTCGAGCCGCAGCCCCTTGAGCTTTTCGCCGCGGATAAAGCCCCTGCGCGGCTGACGCGGTTGCGTGAAAAGCTGCGCTATCTCGCCCGTTGCGGCGTGGATTACGTGCTGTGCATTCGCTTCGACCGCCGCTTTGCCGCGCTGACGGCGCAAAACTTTGTAAGCGATCTGCTGGTGGAGCGCCTCGGGGTTAAATTTCTGGCTACCGGGGATGATTTCCGCTTTGGCGCTGGTCGCGAAGGGGATTTCTTGTTATTACAGAAAGCCGGGCGCGAATATGGCTTTGAAGTCACCAGCACGCAAACGTTTTGCGATGAAGGTGTGCGCATTAGCAGTACTGCGGTGCGTCAGGCGCTCGCGCAGGATGATTTAGCGCTGGCGGAAAACCTGCTCGGACGGCCTTTCGCTATCTCCGGGCGCGTCGTCCACGGCGACGCGCTGGGGCGTACCATAGGTTTCCCGACGGCGAACGTACCGCTGCGCCGTCAGGTTTCGCCTGTGAAGGGCGTCTATGCGGTGGAAGTGCTGGGCATCAGCGATAAACCGCTGCCTGGCGTCGCCAATATCGGCACCCGCCCGACGGTGGCTGGCCTGCGTCAGCAGCTTGAAGTTCATCTGCTGGACGTTGCAATCGACCTCTACGGCCGCCATATAGATGTAGTGCTGCGTAAAAAAATACGCAATGAACAGCGGTTTGCCTCGCTTGATGAACTCAAGGCGCAAATCGCCAGAGACGTGATCACCGCCCGCGACTTTTTTGGGCTACCGACACCGGCGTAACGCCTGAATCGGCTAATTATCAAACCGAAATACGGAACCGAGAATCTGATGAGTGACTTTAAATCAACCCTGAATTTGCCGGAAACAGGGTTCCCGATGCGTGGCGATCTCGCCAAACGCGAACCGGGAATGCTGGCGCGTTGGACCGATGATGACCTCTACGGCATCATTCGTGCAGCCAAAAAAGGCAAAAAAACCTTCATTCTGCATGATGGCCCTCCTTATGCGAATGGCAGCATTCATATCGGTCACTCGGTTAACAAGATTCTGAAAGACATTATCGTGAAGTCCAAAGGGCTTGCCGGTTATGACTCCCCCTACGTGCCGGGCTGGGACTGCCACGGGCTGCCTATCGAGCTGAAAGTCGAGCAGGAATATGGCAAGCCGGGTGAGAAATTCACCGCTGCCGAATTCCGCGCTAAGTGCCGCGAGTACGCGGCGACCCAGGTTGACGGCCAGCGTAAAGACTTTATCCGTCTCGGCGTGCTGGGCGACTGGTCGCATCCGTACCTGACCATGGATTTCAAAACCGAGGCCAATATCATCCGCGCGCTCGGTAAAATCATCGGCAACGGCCATCTGCATAAAGGCGCCAAGCCGGTGCACTGGTGCGTTGACTGCCGCTCCGCGCTGGCTGAAGCGGAAGTGGAGTACTACGACAAAACGTCGCCGTCCATCGACGTCGCCTTTAACGCGGTAGACCCGGCGGCGGTCGCGGCGAAATTCGGCGCGCAGAATGTCAACGGCCCGGTATCGCTGGTTATCTGGACCACCACCCCGTGGACGCTGCCGGCGAACCGCGCGATCTCTCTGCATGCCGAGATCGACTATGTGCTGGTGCAGGTCGAAGGCCAGGCGCTGATCGTGGCGAAAGATCTGCTTGAAAGCGTGATGAAGCGTGTGAACATCGCGGATTACACCGTACTCGGCGAAACCAAAGGCGCGCAGCTTGAGCTGATGCGCTTCACGCACCCGTTCATGGGCTTTGACGTTCCGGCGATTCTCGGCGAGCACGTTACGCTCGACGCCGGTACCGGCGCGGTGCATACCGCAGGCGGCCACGGCCCGGACGACTACACCATCAGCCAGAAATATGGCCTGGAAATCGCCAACCCGGTCGGCCCGGACGGCGCTTATCTGCCGGGCACCTACCCGACGCTGGATGGCGTTAACGTCTTCAAAGCGAACGATCAAATCGTTGAGCTGCTGCGTGAAAAAGGCGCGCTGCTTAACGTGGCGAAGCTGCTGCACAGCTATCCGTGCTGCTGGCGTCATAAAACGCCGATCATCTTCCGCGCCACGCCGCAGTGGTTCGTCAGCATGGATCAAAAGGGCCTGCGCGCGCAGTCGCTGAAAGAGATCAAAGACGTGCAGTGGATCCCGGACTGGGGCCAGGCGCGCATCGAATCGATGGTCGCCAACCGTCCGGACTGGTGTATCTCCCGCCAGCGCACCTGGGGCGTGCCAATGTCCCTGTTCGTCCATAAAGAGACGCAGGAACTGCACCCGCGCACCCTGGAGCTGATGGAAGAAGTCGCTAAGCGCGTGGAAGTTGACGGTATTCAGGCGTGGTGGGATCTCGACCCGCGCGACATCATGGGCGATGACGCCGATGTCTATGAAAAAGTGCCGGATACGCTGGACGTCTGGTTCGACTCTGGATCGACCCACTCGTCAGTCGTTGACGTGCGCCCGGAATTCTCCGGCCATGCGGCGGACATGTATCTTGAAGGCTCTGACCAGCATCGCGGTTGGTTTATGTCTTCGCTGATGATCTCCACCGCCATGAAAGGCAAGGCGCCGTACCGTCAGGTACTGACCCACGGCTTCACCGTTGACGGTCAGGGCCGCAAGATGTCGAAATCTATCGGCAACACGGTCTCTCCGCAGGACGTGATGAACAAACTGGGCGCTGACATTCTGCGTCTGTGGGTAGCGTCGACCGACTACACCGGCGAAATGGCCGTGTCCGACGAAATCTTAAAACGCGCCGCCGATGCGTATCGTCGTATCCGTAACACCGCGCGCTTCCTGCTGGCGAACCTGAACGGTTTCGATCCGGCGAAAGACATGGTGAAACCGGAAGAGATGGTCGTGCTGGATCGTTGGGCGGTCGGCTGCGCGAAAGCCGCGCAGGACGATATCGTGAAAGCGTATGACGCTTACGATTTCCATGAAGTGGTGCAGCGCCTGATGCGCTTCTGCTCCATCGAAATGGGCTCGTTCTATCTCGACATCATCAAAGACCGTCAGTACACCGCGAAAGCTGACAGCGTGGCGCGCCGCAGCTGTCAGACCGCGCTGTATCATATCGCCGAAGCGCTGGTGCGCTGGATGGCGCCGATCATGTCCTTTACCGCGGATGAGATCTGGGGCTATCTGCCAGGCGCGCGTGAGAAATATGTCTTCACCGGCGAGTGGTACGACGGCCTGTTTGGCCTCGCGGAAACCGAAGCCATGAACGACGCTTACTGGGACGCCCTGCTGAAAGTGCGCGGCGAAGTGAACAAGGTGATTGAGCAGGCGCGCGCGGATAAAAAAGTCGGCGGGTCGCTGGAAGCAGCGGTCACTCTGTACGCGGAGCCGGAGCTGGCGGCGAAGCTCACCGCGCTTGGCGAGGAATTACGATTTGTCCTGTTGACCTCGCAGGCGAAGGTTGAGGATTATGCCAGCGCCGCCGCAGATGCCCAGCAGAGCGAATTGCTCAAAGGGCTGAAAGTGGCGCTCGCAAAAGCCGAAGGTGAGAAGTGCCCGCGCTGCTGGCATTACACCACCGATATTGGCAAGGTAGCGGAACACGCAGAAATCTGCGGTCGCTGTGTCAGCAACGTCGCCGGTGACGGCGAAAAACGTAAGTTCGCCTGATGAGTAAACCGATTCGTTCCACCGGTCTGCGCTGGCTGTGGCTGGTTGTGGTTGTGTTGATTGTCGATCTGGGTAGCAAGGCGTTAATCCTCCAGCACTTTGCGCTGGGGGAGACCGTCTCCCTGTTCCCGTCGCTGAATCTGCATTATGCGCGCAACTACGGCGCGGCGTTCAGCTTCCTCGCGGATAAAGGCGGCTGGCAGCGCTGGTTCTTCGCCGGTATCGCTATCGGCATCTGCGTGCTGCTCACCGTCATGATGTATCGTGCAAAGGCGAGCCAGAAGCTCAACAATATTGCTTACGCGCTGATTATTGGCGGCGCGCTGGGCAATTTGTTCGATCGTCTGTGGCACGGCTTTGTAGTCGATATGATCGACTTCTATGTCGGCGACTGGCATTTCGCCACCTTTAACCTGGCCGATACCGCTATCTGTATCGGCGCGGCGTTAATCGTGCTGGAAGGCTTTTTGCCGAAACCAGCCGCGAAAGCACAGGCGTAAATCTCCATGCCGGGTGGCGCTACGCTTACCCGGCCTGAAGCATTTGCGGCCTCTCGCAGGCCCGGTAAGCGCAGCGCCGCCGGGCAAACAGATGACCCAAAAAGTGAGCAACCTGCATGTCTACATCCATACAGAGCAACAGCGCGGTGCTGGTGCACTTTACGCTGAAGCTTGAAGACGGTTCCACGGCAGAGTCGAGCCGCAACAGCGGCAAACCGGCGCTCTTTCGCCTGGGCGACGGTTCGCTGTCGCAGGGGCTGGAGCGCGAACTGCTTGGCCTGCATGCGGGCGATAAAAAAGCGTTTACGCTGCTGCCGGAAGACGCCTTCGGAACGCCGAGCCCCGATCTCATCCAGTACTTCTCCCGCCGCGAATTTATCGACGCGGGGGAGCCGGACATCGGTGCTATTATGCTTTTTACCGCAATGGACGGCAGCGAAATGCCGGGGGTTATCCGTGAAATCAACGGCGACTCCATCACGGTGGATTTCAACCATCCGCTCGCCGGGCATACCCTTCATTTTGATATAGACGTGCTGGAAATCGATCCGGCGCTGGAGAGTTCTGATGCAGATCCTGTTGGCTAACCCGCGCGGCTTCTGCGCAGGCGTGGACCGCGCTATCAGCATTGTGGAAAACGCGCTGGCGATTTACGGCGCGCCTATCTACGTTCGCCACGAAGTGGTGCATAACCGCTACGTGGTAGACAGCCTGCGCGAACGCGGCGCAATTTTTATCGAGCAGATAAGCGAAGTGCCGGATGGCGCAATTTTGATTTTCTCCGCGCATGGCGTTTCCCAGGCGGTACGCAACGAAGCGAAAAGCCGTGACTTAACGGTATTTGACGCCACCTGCCCGCTGGTGACCAAAGTGCATATGGAAGTCGCGCGCTCAAGCCGCCGTGGCGAAGAAGCGATTCTTATCGGCCACGCCGGTCATCCGGAAGTAGAAGGCACGATGGGCCAGTACAGCAACCCGGAAGGGGGCATGTATCTGGTGGAATCGCCGGACGACGTCTGGAAAATTACCGTTAAGGATGAGGACAATCTCTCCTTTATGACCCAGACCACGCTGTCGGTAGACGACACCTCGGACGTTATCGACGCGCTGCGCCGCCGCTTCCCGAAAATCGTTGGTCCGCGCAAAGATGACATCTGCTACGCCACCACTAACCGTCAGGAAGCGGTGCGGGCGCTGGCGGAGCAGGCGGACGTGGTATTAGTGGTGGGTTCGAAAAACTCCTCTAACTCTAACCGCCTGGCAGAGCTCGCCCAGCGTATGGGCAAAACCGCCTACCTTATCGACGACGCGAATGATATTCAGGAAGCCTGGGTGAAAAACGCCGCCTGCGTGGGCGTTACCGCAGGTGCATCGGCGCCGGATATCCTGGTGCAGAACGTTATCGCGCGCCTGAAAGCGCTCGGCGGCAGCGACGCCCATGAGCTGACCGGTCGCGAAGAGAACATCGTGTTCGAAGTGCCGAAGGAACTGCGCATCGACGCCCGCGAAGTGCAGTAACTCCCGCGCGCGTACCGATAACAGCATGCCGGACGGTGAACATCGTCCGGCATTTTTTTATCCGCAAGCAGGCCAGTGATGACAGGACATTGTGTGAAAAAAACGCCGATTATTCTCGATACCGATCCGGGTATTGACGATGCCGTGGCCATTGCCGCCGCGCTGTTCTCGCCCGCAATCGATTTACAACTCATCACCACCGTGGCGGGTAACGTCAGCGTGGAGAAAACCACCCGCAACGCGCTGCAACTGCTGCATTTCTGGCAGGCTGATGTGCCGGTCGCGCAGGGCGCGGCCACGCCGCTGGTGCGCCCGCTGCGCGATGCCGCCTCAATTCACGGCGAATCAGGCATGGATGGTTACGATTTTCCGGCGCACGACCTGCAGACCCTCAATGTGCCCGCGTTTCAGGCAATGAATGAAAGCCTGATGGCAAGCCCCGAGCCGCTGACCATTGTCACCATCGGGCCGCTGACCAATATTGCGCTGTTGCTGACGCACTACCCGGCGTGTACCGCGAAAATCAAACGGCTGGTGATGATGGGCGGCTCCGCGGGGCGCGGCAACTTCACGCCGAACGCCGAGTTTAATATCGCCATCGATCCTGAAGCGGCCGCGCGGGTGTTTGAGAGCGGCATTGAAATTGTGATGTGCGGGCTCGACGTCACGCATCAGGCGGTGCTGACGCCCGACTATCTCGCCGCGCTGCCCGCGCTGAACCGGACGGGCCGACTGCTCCACGCGCTCTTTAGTCACTACCGCGCAGGCAGCATGACAACCGGGCTGCGCATGCACGATCTCTGCGCTATCGCCTGGGTGGTTAAGCCTGAGTTTTTCACGCTTAAGCGCTGTTTCGTTGCGGTGGAAACCCGCGGCGACTACACGGCGGGCACCACGGTTGTGGATATCGAAGGCCGGTTAAACCGGCCCGCTAATGCGCAGGTGGCGCTCGGAATCGACGTCGCCGCGTTTCGCGAATGGGTGGCGCAGACACTGGCGCTGGCGCCTTAGCTCACGGCCTCGCAGACAGTTTTTCCGTCAGATAGTCAATGAGCACCCGGATTTTGGCGGGCATATGACGTCCCGCCGACCACAGTAGCCAGAGTCTGCCTGAATAGCTGCTGATAAACTCCCATGCCGGCAGCACCTGTACAATCTCGCCTGCCGCCAGTGCGTCGCTTGCGGTAAAGCGCGGCAGGCTGCCGATACCGAGATGGCGCTTCACCGCGTCGAGCCGCACGCCGGTATGGTTGGCCGCGTAGCGCCCGCGCGTCTGGACCACCACGCTTTTTCCGTCGCGGCGAAATTTCCAGCGAGCGTCCGCCGCCGTCTCGCCAAGGCTGATGCAGCTGTGCTGACGTAATTCCTGCGGATGCTCCGGCGTGCCGTGGCGCGCCAGATACGCCGGGGTAGCGCACAGCAGGTGCTCTATCGGCATCAGCGGCTTGCCATACAAGCCGGGAGAGGGCGAGTCGGTGATACGCAGCGCCAGATCCACTTCATCATCAATCAAATCCATATAGCGGTCTTCGAGACGCAGGCAGATATCAACTTCCTGATAGCGCGCCAGAAATTCTTCCATCAGCGGGTGGATCACGAAACGGCCTACGGCTTTCGGCACGCCGAGCGTGACTCTTCCCTGCGGTGCCTGCGAGGCGGTGCCGCCGAGCGCCATGACATCGCGGGCGTTGTCCATCATGCTGGCGGCGCGCTGAAACACGCCGCAGCCTGCCTCGCTCAGGCGCAGCTTGCGGGTGGTGCGCACCAGCAGCTTGCAGCCCAGCTCACGCTCAAGACGTGAAACGCTGCGGCTGACGGAAGAGGGCGTGCTGCCAAGCTTTCGCGCGGCGGCGGAGAAGCTGCCGCTCTCCACCACCTGGACGAAAACGGCGATATCGGGCAGTAGAGCTAAATTCATATTTGTGCGCCTGATGCAAAGGTTCGTTGTCGCCGCGCAGGATTATCGCAGCGGCAATAATAAATATACTGTGTGATGAACCGGGAGGACAACGATGACACAACGAGACTACTACCTGAGTGACGCCTTAACGGGCGAGGCGACGGTGCTGCGCTGCGAGCAAAACGCGCAGGGCGACTATGAAGTGGAGCTGGACAGGACGCTGTTTCACCCGCAGGGCGGCGGGCAGCCCGCCGATAGCGGCACGATCAACGGCGCGCCGGTGCTGCGCGTAGAGAACCGCGGCGACACGGTCATTCATCTGCTGGCGCAGCCGCTGGCGAACGGCCCCGCCACGCTTGTGGTGGACGAACCGCTGCGCACACGCCATACCCGTTGGCACTCCGCCGGGCATCTGATTGGGTACGCGGGCGAGCGGCTTGGCTGGCGTCCGGTCAAGGCGCACCACTGGCCCGGCGAAGGCAAAATCACCTTTGCCCCGGATACGGCCACCGACGCGCCCGGGAGCGCGGCGTTTACGGCGGTTATTACGGAATGGGTTGCGGCCAATCTGCCGCGCAAGGTGGATTTCGTCGACGGGCGGCGTCAGGTGCGTTTCGGCGAGCTGCCGGTCTATGGCTGCGGCGGCACGCATGTCGCCTCGCTGTCGCAGGTGGGCGAGGTCACGCTCACCAGTATTAAAGTGAAAAAGGGGCAACTGCTGGTGGCGTACCAGCTTGCGGATTAACCCTCGCGGCAGGCGCAAACGCCTGCCGTCTCTACGGCATACCCTTAATAACATAGTGGTTACTACAGCTTTTACTGATATCCCCGCCGTTTTGTCATAATTTTCTAATTATCCCGGTTTTCCGCTGGCGGCCTGCGGTCAGGCTGGTTAACCTGAGAGCGATTTCTAAGCAATCTGAAGAGTATAAATATGCATGATGCACAGGTCCGCGTCGCGATCGCGGGGGCGGGTGGCCGTATGGGACGGCAATTAATCCAGGCGGCAATTTCAATGGAAGGCGTGGCGCTGGGCGCGGCGCTTGAGCGCGACGGCTCGACGCTGCTGGGCGCGGATGCCGGTGAGCTGGCAGGCGCTGGCGCGACCGGCGTTATTATTCAGAGCCGCCTTGAGGCAGTAAAAGATGACTTCGATGTGTTTATCGATTTCACGCGCCCGGAGGGCACGCTCGCCCATCTGGCGTTCTGCCGCGCGCAGGGTAAAGGCATGGTCATCGGCACCACCGGCTTTGACGACGCCGGTAAAGCCGCGATTCGTGATGCCGCGACGGCTATCCCGGTGGTTTTCGCCGCCAACTTCAGCGTGGGCGTTAATGTCATGCTTAAACTGCTTGAAAAAGCAGCGCAGGTGATGGGCGATTACACCGATATCGAAATTATTGAAGCGCATCACCGTCATAAAGTCGACGCGCCTTCGGGCACGGCGCTGGCAATGGGCGAGGCGATTGCCGGCGCGCTGAATAAAGATCTGAAAAGCTGCGCGGTATACGCTCGCGAAGGCCACACTGGCGAGCGAGAGCCCGGCACCATTGGGTTCGCCACGGTACGCGCGGGCGATATCGTGGGTGAGCACACCGCCATGTTTGCTGATATCGGCGAGCGCATCGAAATTACCCATAAAGCGTCCAGCCGTATGACATTTGCAAACGGCGCGGTGAGATCGGCGTTGTGGGTAAAATCCCGTAAAAATGGCCTTTATGATATGCGTGATGTGCTTAATCTCAATGATTTGTAATTATTATTACCCATCGTGATGTGGTTATTGCAATCGTAACTTTTTGATTGGAAGGGCAATAAATTATTGCCCTTTTTTATTTTGCTTTTTTTGGCGTTCTTAACGATTTTAAGGTTAAAGCACTCTTAAAAAAAAGTTTATGAGGGTTTTTTCGTTATCAGGTTGTGAATTTTGACCGTTTGGTCCACTTTGAAAGCTGTGTTATGCTTCCGCTTTATTTTTCTTGTCCAGCAACCGTTTTCCGCGCTTCGTTTTCTGTGTTTTTTGCCTATCATTCTCGCTGTTTTCATTAAAGCTTCCAAAATAACAATAAAAAGTGCGTTTTCAGGTAGACTTCCCCCTGGGTTATCTCTAGAATGCCGCCGTTTGCCAAAAATTCGCTGTTCAGGCGTTTTTGCATTGATTTAGCCACACCGGTTGAATTAATATGCAAATAAATTGACTGTTTATTCCCTGGAGGACGTTTTGATTAAGTCAGCGCTGTTGGTTCTGGAAGACGGAACCCAATTCTACGGTCGGGCCATCGGGGCAACAGGTACGGCAGTAGGGGAAGTCGTTTTCAATACTTCTATGACCGGTTATCAAGAAATCCTCACTGATCCTTCCTACTCCCGCCAGATTGTCACTCTTACTTATCCCCATATTGGTAATGTCGGTACTAACGACGCCGACGCTGAGTCCTCCCAGGTACATGCTCAGGGCCTCGTGATCCGCGATTTGCCGCTGATTGCCAGCAACTACCGCAACACCGAGGATCTCTCTTCTTACCTGAAGCGCCATAACATCGTGGCGATTGCCGATATCGATACCCGTAAGCTGACGCGTCTGCTGCGTGAGAAAGGCGCCCAGAACGGCTGCATCATCGCAGGGGATAATGTCGATGCCGCGCTGGCGCTTGAAAAAGCGAAAGCCTTCCCGGGCCTCAACGGCATGGATCTGGCGAAAGAAGTGACCACTAAAGAAGCCTGGAGCTGGACCCAGGGCAGCTGGGCGCTTAAAGGCGAGCTGCCGGAAGCGAAGAAAGCGGAAGAACTGCCTTACCATGTGGTGGCTTACGACTACGGCGTGAAGCGCAACATTCTGCGTATGCTGGTGGACCGCGGCTGCCGCCTGACGGTCGTTCCGGCGCAGACCCCGGCGGAGGACGTGCTGAAAATGAACCCGGACGGCATCTTCCTCTCAAATGGTCCCGGCGACCCGGCGCCATGCGATTACGCCATCGACGCCATTAAAAAATTCCTCGACACCGACGTGCCGGTCTTCGGCATCTGCCTTGGCCATCAGTTGCTGGCGCTGGCGAGCGGCGCGAAAACCGTGAAGATGAAGTTCGGCCACCACGGCGGCAACCACCCGGTAAAAGATCTCGACAACAACTGCGTGATGATCACCGCCCAGAACCACGGCTTTGCGGTTGACGAAGCCTCAATGCCCGCCACGCTGCGCGTGACTCACAAATCCCTGTTCGATAATACGTTGCAGGGCATTCACCGCACCGATAAACCGGCGTTCAGCTTCCAGGGGCACCCGGAGGCAAGCCCGGGGCCGCATGATGCCGCGCCGCTGTTTGACCATTTCATTGATTTAATTAAGCAGTATCGTCAAGACGCTAAGTAATCAGGAGACAGAGAGAAAATGCCAAAACGTACAGACATTAAAAGCATCCTGATTCTTGGCGCCGGTCCGATTGTTATCGGCCAGGCGTGCGAATTCGACTACTCCGGCGCCCAGGCGTGTAAAGCGCTGCGTGAAGAGGGCTACCGCGTCATTCTGGTGAACTCCAACCCCGCGACCATCATGACCGACCCGGAGATGGCGGATGCGACTTATATTGAGCCGATCCACTGGGAAGTGGTGCGTAAAATCATCGAAAAAGAGCGTCCGGACGCGGTGCTGCCGACCATGGGCGGCCAGACGGCGCTGAACTGCGCGCTGGACCTGGAGCGTCAGGGCGTACTGGAAGAGTTTGGCGTCACCATGATTGGCGCCACTGCCGACGCGATTGATAAAGCCGAAGACCGCCGCCGCTTCGACGTGGCGATGAAGAAAATCGGCCTTGAAACCGCGCGCTCCGGCATTGCCCATAATATGGACGAAGCGCTGGCTGTCGCGGCGGATGTCGGTTATCCGTGCATCATTCGTCCGTCCTTTACGATGGGCGGGACCGGCGGCGGCATCGCGTATAACCGCGAGGAATTCGAAGAAATTTGCGCCCGCGGCCTCGACCTTTCCCCGACCAAAGAGCTGCTGATTGACGAATCGCTGATCGGCTGGAAAGAGTACGAGATGGAAGTGGTGCGTGATAAAAATGACAACTGCATCATCGTCTGCTCTATCGAAAACTTCGACGCCATGGGCATCCATACCGGCGACTCCATCACCGTGGCCCCGGCCCAGACGCTGACCGACAAGGAATATCAGATCATGCGTAACGCCTCGATGGCGGTACTGCGTGAAATCGGCGTCGAAACCGGCGGCTCTAACGTGCAGTTTGCGGTGAACCCGAAAAATGGTCGTCTGATTGTTATTGAAATGAACCCCCGCGTGTCGCGCTCCTCAGCACTGGCCTCAAAAGCGACCGGTTTCCCGATTGCCAAAGTGGCGGCGAAACTGGCGGTGGGCTATACCCTCGACGAGCTGATGAACGACATCACCGGTGGCCGTACCCCGGCCTCCTTCGAGCCGTCTATCGACTACGTTGTCACCAAAATTCCGCGCTTTAACTTTGAGAAATTTGCGGGCGCTAACGACCGTCTGACCACCCAGATGAAGTCGGTCGGTGAGGTCATGGCGATTGGCCGCACTCAGCAGGAGTCGATGCAGAAAGCGCTGCGCGGTCTGGAAGTAGGCGCGACCGGTTTTGACCCGAAAGTGAGCCTGGATGACCCGGAGGCGCTGACCAAAATCCGTCGTGAGCTGAAAGACGCGGGCGCCGAGCGTATCTGGTACATCGCTGACGCTTTCCGCGCGGGCCTGTCCGTTGACGGCGTTTTCAACCTGACCAACATCGACCGCTGGTTCCTGGTGCAGATTGAAGAGCTGGTGCGCCTTGAAGAACAGGTCGCCGAGCAGGGCATTAATGGCCTGAACGCCGATTTCCTGCGGATGCTCAAACGTAAAGGCTTCGCCGATGCGCGTCTTGCGAAACTCGCGGGCGTCAGTGAATCGGAAATCCGCAAGCTGCGCGAGCAGTACAACCTGCATCCGGTCTATAAGCGTGTGGATACCTGCGCGGCGGAATTCGCCACCGATACCGCCTACATGTACTCCACTTATGAAGAAGAGTGCGAGGCGAATCCGAACCAGGATCGTGAAAAAATCATGGTGCTGGGCGGCGGGCCGAACCGTATCGGCCAGGGCATTGAGTTCGACTACTGCTGCGTACATGCCGCGCTGGCGCTGCGTGAAGACGGTTACGAGACCATCATGGTCAACTGCAACCCGGAAACCGTCTCCACCGACTACGATACTTCCGACCGCCTCTACTTTGAGCCGGTTACGCTGGAAGATGTGCTGGAAATCGTACGCATCGAGAAGCCGAAAGGCGTTATTGTGCAGTACGGCGGCCAGACGCCGCTGAAGCTGGCGCGCGCGCTGGAAGCAGCAGGCGTACCGGTTATCGGCACCAGCCCGGACGCTATCGACCGCGCCGAAGACCGCGAGCGCTTTCAGCAGGCGGTGGATCGCCTGAAGCTGAAACAGCCGGCGAACGCCACCGTGACGGCCATCGAACAGGCGGTCGAGAAAGCGAAAGAAATCGGCTACCCGCTGGTGGTGCGCCCGTCTTACGTGCTGGGCGGCCGCGCGATGGAAATCGTCTACGACGAAGCCGACCTGCGTCGCTACTTCCAGACGGCGGTGAGCGTTTCCAACGACGCGCCAGTGCTGCTGGACCGCTTCCTGGACGACGCCGTTGAAGTGGACGTGGACGCCATCTGCGACGGCGAAATGGTGCTGATTGGCGGCATCATGGAGCATATCGAACAGGCGGGCGTGCACTCTGGCGACTCCGCGTGCTCGCTGCCAGCGTACACCTTAAGCCAGGAGATTCAGGACGTGATGCGCCAGCAGGTGCAGAAGCTGGCCTTTGAACTCCAGGTCCGCGGCCTGATGAACGTCCAGTTCGCGGTGAAAGACAACGAAGTCTACCTGATTGAAGTAAACCCGCGCGCCGCGCGTACCGTGCCGTTTGTCTCCAAAGCTACCGGCGTGCCGCTGGCGAAAGTGGCAGCGCGCGTTATGGCAGGCAGAACGCTGAGCGAGCAGGGCGTCACCAAAGAGATAATCCCACCGTATTATTCGGTGAAAGAAGTGGTGCTGCCGTTCAATAAGTTCCCGGGCGTTGACCCGCTGCTGGGGCCGGAAATGCGCTCCACAGGCGAGGTGATGGGCGTGGGCCGCACCTTCGCAGAGGCATTCGCCAAAGCGCAGCTTGGCAGCAACTCCACCATGAAGAAACAGGGCCGCGCGCTGCTCTCGGTGCGTGAAGGCGATAAAGAGCGTGTGGTGGATCTCGCCGCCAAGCTGTTGAAATTTGGCTTCGAGCTTGATGCGACGCACGGCACCGCGATTGTGCTGGGCGAAGCAGGCATTAACCCGCGTCTGGTGAACAAGGTGCATGAAGGGCGTCCGCACATTCAGGACCGTATCAAGAATGGCGAATACACGTATATCATCAACACCACCGCAGGCCGTCAGGCGATTGAAGACTCCAAGCTGATTCGCCGCAGCGCGCTGCAGTATAAAGTGCACTACGACACCACGCTGAACGGCGGCTTCGCCACCGCAATGGCGCTGAATGCCGACGCTAAAGAAAAAGTGATTTCGGTGCAGGAGATGCACGCGCAGATCGCGAAGTAAGAAATTATGAATGAGCCAAAAGCCAGCGTAAGCTGGCTTTTTTTTATGCTTACCCCCTAAATTTAATAGCCAATTAGTTTTTCACTCCTGTGTGACCATCCGTTACCCTTGACCCCTTATCGTTTATCGAAGCCCAGTTTCACGTTTAAGGAGAAACACGTGTTAAAAAGAGTCATGCTTTTGGGTGCCTGTCTGGCATTGACCGCCTGTTTTGGCGGCGGTGACAGTAAAGAATTTTTGATTGATAACCCGACCGGGAAACCCTTAGCGATTTCTGTCGATGACCAAAAAATAACGGTTCCGGCAAAGGAATCTCACAATATTAAACTGGACGCGGGCCAACATACGTTGACGCTGGAAAATGGCGAAAAGGTAAAATTCAGCGTGTTTGGCGCCTGGCCTCGCTCCGGCGAGAGCGGCCTTATCAACCCGACCCGTACCCGTTACATTTACGTCGTGCAAAAGTATCTGGCGGAAGGCGTTCAGCCAGCCGGTGAAAATGGTGATGTTCACACCCTGACAATTGATGGGGAGACCGTCACCGGCCCATTCGAGGACCTGGGTAGCGAACTCTTTATTGATAATTTTGCGAAAGAGTGGGAGCTGAACCCGACAGAGGCTTTCCCTGAGTCGATGACATCCACGACGAACGATAATTACAAGACTAAGATTTTCCGCATCGAAGACTTTAAGCATTTCTATAACAATGAGTTTTCTCCGTCCGTTGAATATACGGAAAATATGCGTATTACGGAGTCGCGTTATCAGCCGCCTGTCATTACCGCGCATTTTAATTCTGCGGAATTACAGCAAAACCTGAATGACGCCACCAAAATTTATACCGCGTTTATTCACGCTGAGTCGGCAAGTGACCAAAAAGATCTGCTGAAAGAGTTTGAAAAACAGAACCGCGAAAAATGGCGTAAACCAGCAGCAGGCGGTGAAGAGCTGACCCGCTATTATGAAATCATGACCAATCTTAATCACATCATGATGAGCTCTATTCTTGAGCTTAAGCCGTAACGTCTGACCGCCGGGCGTCTGCATATCAGGCGCCCGGCCTCAGAACCTTCTGTATTTCCAAAAATTATCAGTCAGTTAACCTAAAATAATAAGGTGTGTAATCAAATCCAACGAAAAGCAGGGAGAACACCATGCGATCGAAACTACTGATAACATCCATTTTTGCTGCCGCCACGCTGTTTACCGTCGCGGGCTGTTCATCCAATCAGGCTGTTAAAACCACTGACGGCAAGACCATTGTCACTGATGGTAAACCGGAAGTAGATAGCGATACCGGCCTGGTATCTTATAAAAATGCCCAGACCGGCCAGACCGAGCAGATTAATCGCGGCGAGGTGAAATCCATGAGCGAGCTGGATAATTAAGCACGACGCTGGTTATTCCACACCTTAAAAACGGATGCTCAGGCATCCGTTTTTTGATTACGCGTTGATCCCACCTTCCCACTGCAAGAAATAATACCCCTGCGGATTGCCCCTGTAAGCGCGCCTGTTAACTGGCTACACTCATTCCATTCCCATGATGGGCAGCGACACAGGCAAAGTTATGATTTTAATTATTTATGCGCACCCCTATCCGCACCACTCTCACGCCAACCGGCGGATGCTGGAACATGTGCAGGGGCTGGACGAACTCGAAGTGCGCTCGCTTTATCAGCTCTACCCCGATTTCAACATTAATGTCGCCGCCGAACAGGAGGCGCTCGCGCGCGCTGATTTGATTGTCTGGCAGCACCCCATGCAGTGGTACAGCGTGCCGCCGCTTTTCAAACTCTGGATAGATAAAGTGCTCGCGCACGGCTGGGCCTATGGCAAAGGCGCAACGGCGCTGCAAGGCAAAAGCGTCTTGTGGGCGGTCACGACGGGCGGCGACAGGCATCACTTTGATATTGGCGATCATCCGGGGTTTGATGTGCTCGCCCAGCCGCTACAGGCGACGGCGCTCTATTGCGGCCTCAACTGGCTGACGCCCTATGTCATGCACCGCACCTTTGTGTGCGACGACGAAACGCTGGAAGGCAAAGCGCGGGAGTATCAACAACGATTAACCGACTGGCAGGAGCGTCATCATGGATAGCTATACTCTGATTCAGGCCCTGATCTATCTCGGATCGGCGGCGTTGATTGTGCCTGTCGCGGTGCGGTTAGGGCTCGGTTCGGTGCTGGGTTACCTGATTGCGGGCGGGCTGATTGGCCCGTGGGGATTGCGGCTGGTGACAGACGCGCAGGCGATATTGCACTTTGCCGAAATCGGCGTGGTGTTAATGCTGTTTGTCATTGGCCTTGAGCTCGATCCGCAGCGGCTGTGGAAACTGCGCGCGTCGGTGTTTGGCGGCGGGGCGTTGCAGATGGGCGCGTGCGGCTTGTTGCTCGGCGGCTTTTGCGTCGCGCTCGGGTTACGCTGGCAGGTGGCGCTGCTGATTGGCCTGACGCTCGCGCTCTCGTCAACGGCCATTGCCATGCAGGCGATGAACGAGCGCAACCTGACGGCTTCGCAGCTGGGGCGCAGCGCGTTTGCCGTACTGCTGTTTCAGGATATCGCCGCGATCCCGCTGGTCGCGATGATCCCGTTGCTTGCCGCGAGCGGCGAGGCGACGACCGCCAGCGCGTTTTTACTCTCGGCGTTGAAAGTCGTCGGCGCGCTGGCGCTGGTGGTATTGCTTGGCCGTTTCGTCGCGCGTCCGGCGTTGCGTTTCGTGGCGCGATCCGGGCTGCGTGAAGTGTTCAGCGCCGTGGCGCTGTTTCTGGTGTTTGGCTTCGGCCTGCTGCTGGAAGAAGCCGGATTGTCGATGGCGATGGGCGCGTTTCTTGCGGGCGTGTTGCTGGCGAGCTCCGAATACCGGCATGCGCTGGAGAGCGATATCGAGCCTTTTAAAGGGCTGCTGTTGGGGCTCTTTTTTATCGGCGTCGGTATGTCGATTGATTTCGGTACGCTGGTCGCGCATCCGCTGCGCGTGCTGACGCTGCTGTTCGGCTTCCTGATTATCAAGACCGTCACGCTGTGGCTGGTGGCGAAGCCGCTGAAGGTGCCGGGCCGCCAGCGTCGCTGGTTCGCGGTGCTGTTAGGTCAGGGAAGCGAGTTTGCGTTTGTGATTTTCGGCGCAGCGCGCAGCGCAGAGGTGCTGGATGCGGAATGGGCGAAGGCGCTGACGCTCGCGGTGGCGCTCTCCATGGCCGCGACGCCGCTGCTGCTCGTGCTGTTAACCTGCCTTGAAAAAACGGGACAACAACAGGCGCGCGAAGCCGACGAGATTGACGAAGAACAACCGCGCGTCATTATCGCGGGCTTCGGGCGTTTCGGGCAGATTGCGGGCCGTTTACTGCTCTCCAGCGGCGTGAAAATGGTGGTGCTTGATCACGACCCGGATCACATTGAGACCCTGCGCAAGTTCGGCATGAAAGTGTTTTATGGCGACGCCACGCGCGTCGATTTACTGGAGTCCGCCGGAGTGGCGAAAGCCGAAGTGTTAATCAACGCCATCGACGATCCGCAGGCGAATTTACAGCTGACGGAACTGGTGCAGACGCACTTCCCGCAGGTGCGGATCATTGCGCGCGCGCGCGATGTCGATCATTACATTCGCCTGCGTCAGGCGGGTGTGGCGCAGCCGGAGCGTGAAACGTTTGAAGGCGCGTTGCGGGTCGGGCGGATGGCGCTGGAAGAGCTGGGGATCGGGCGCTACGAAGCGCGCGAGCGCGCCGACCTGTTCCGCTGTTACAACCAGCAGATGGTCGACGAGATGGCCGATGGCGATAACGACACCACGGCGCGCGCCGCCACCTTCAAGCGCACCAGCGCAATGCTGACGGAGATTATCAGCGAAGACCGCGCGCATCTGTCGCTGATTCAGCGCCACGGCTGGCAGGGCACGCAGGAAGGCAAGCACACCGGCAACGACGCCGATGAGCCCGTCGTGAAACCGCAGCCATAAAAAACGCCCCGTCAGGGGCGTTTTCTTTTATATCAATGGCGGGCGCGAGTTAACTCAGCGCCACCTTGATGCCGAGCGCCAGCAGCATGCCGCCCAGCAGTTTATCGATAATCTTCTGTGCTTTGGTCAGGCCGCGACGCACCGGCGCGCTCTGGATAAGCAACACCAGCAGCGGCCACCAGACCAGCGTCAGCGCGACGATAATGCCCGCGTACCAGAGTTTTTCCATCATGCCGGAATTGACGTTCAGCACCTGGGTAAACATCGCCAGGAAAAACAGCGTGGCTTTAGGGTTCAGCAGGTTGCAGAGATAGCCCTGGATAAACGCCTTTTTGAGCGAGGTGGATTCCTGCGCCACGCCGTCCAGCGCCAGGCTGGTAGTGCCGCGGGCCAGCAGTGCATTGATGCCGAGCCAGACCAGATATGTCGCGCCGACATATTTCAGCGCGCCGAAAAGCCACGGCGTCGTGGTGATCAACACCGCGATGCCCGCCACGCAGTAAGTCATGTGCGTGACGACGCCTGCGATCACGCCCGCCGCCGTCATCATCGCCGCGCTACGCGGATACCGCGCGGCGTTTTTGATAACCAGAAAGAAGTCGGGGCCCGGCGAGAGCATACCCAGCGCCGCGATGGTGGCAACGAAAAGAGTGGTTTCCAGCATGGTCAATCCTCACATCAACGAGCGCGCACTATAAAGCATTCAGCCTGTTTTGGCATCCGCGTCAGCGGGCTTTACGGGGGTGTAAAGGCGAAGCGCTTGTGGTTTCAATGAGATAACGCGCGGGCGCGCACCTGTGCATCGTGCCCGGCGCAGCAGAACAAAAAAAATTCTCCGCCTGGTTCGGGTCGCCAGTCGACTAAAGATTGCGCTTTCCGTATAGTGGCGGCAATTTTTTACACCTGGGAAATTATCAATGATCAGTCTGATTGCGGCCTTAGCGGTGGATCGCGTAATTGGTATGGAAAACGCCATGCCGTGGGACCTCCCTGCCGATCTCGCCTGGTTTAAACGTAACACGCTTAACAAACCGGTTATCATGGGACGTCTGACCTGGGAGTCGATCGGTCGTCCGCTGCCGGGGCGTAAAAATATCGTGCTCAGCAGCCGTCCGGGCGATGACGATCGCGTAGTGTGGGTGCGCTCTGTTGAAGAGGCATTGCAGGCCTGTGGCGATGCCGAAGAGGTGATGGTCATCGGCGGCGGCCGCGTGTATGAACAGTTCCTGCCGCGTGCGCAGCGCCTTTATCTCACCCATATCGATGCGGAAGTGGAAGGCGACACCCATTTCCCGGATTACGAGCCGGACGAGTGGCAGTCGGTGTTCAGCGAGTTTCATGACGCCGACGAGAAAAACTCACACAGCTACTGTTTCGAGATCCTTGAGCGCCGTTAATCCGCGCGTCGGCGACGGTGATGTAAAAAAAGCGGAGGCGCAGGGCGCATCCGCTTTTTTTATGGCTTTGGTTTTATTAGGGTAATGGCGGCTGGCGCTTCGCTTCCCGCCCGGGGCGTCATGGTCGTAATGTGAGCTTCAGGAGGGGGCGACCGCTAAGCGTAGCGCGCTCGCCATTCTGGCATCACGACGCGACGGCGGCTTTATCGTCGTCGCTGTCGGTCTGACGGTTGGAGTGCTGGGTAAACACGGCTTTATCCTCCCAGCGCAGGCAGGTGAGGGTGCCGCCCCAGCAGCAGCCGGTATCCAGCCCATAGATGTTTTCCGGCGTGCCTTTGCCCTCAAGCGACGCCCAGTGCCCGAACACAATCGCATATTCTTCGGCGACCGGACCGGGAATGGCGAACCAGGGCTTCAGCGGCGCGGGCGCGCTTTCCGGGCTTTCCTTGCAGTACATATCCAGCTGGCCGTTCGGAAAACAATAACGCATGCGTGTAAATGCGTTCGTGATAAAGCGCAGGCGGGCAAGGCCGGTCAGCTCCGGCGACCAGTTGTTCGGCATATCGCCATACATGGCATCGAGGAACAGCGGGTAGCTGTCGCTTGAAAGCACCGCTTCGACATCGCGGGCGCAGGCCTGGGCGGTGGCGAGATCCCACTGCGGCGTGATGCCCGCGTGGGCCATCACCAGCTTTTTCTCTTCATCCACCTGCAACAGCGGCTGACGACGCAGCCAGTTGATAAGCTCGTCGGCGTCCGGCGCTTCAAGCAGCGGCGTGACCCTGTCCTTCGGCTTATTACGGCTGATGCCCGCGAAAACCGCTAACAAATGCAGATCGTGGTTACCGAGCACCAGGCGCACGGCATCGCCGAGCGAGCGCACGTAGCGCAGCACTTCCAGCGAGCCGGGGCCGCGTGCCACCAGATCGCCGGTCAGCCATAGCGTATCTTTACCAGGGGTGAATTCAACCTGCTGTAACAGCGCGACCAGTTCATCGTAGCAACCATGAACGTCGCCAATAAGATATGTAGACATCGTATCAGTGAATGAGTGTGGGGACGGCGAGGCGGAAAACCGGGATATCAAGGCGGAAGCCGTTGCCCTGGTCATCCACCATCTCGTAATGGCCCTGCATCGTGCCGAACGGCGTTTCAATAACCGCGCCGCTGGTGTACTGGTATTCGCCGCCGGGCTGAATATGAGGCTGAACCCCGACCACGCCTTCCCCCTGGACTTCGGTCTCTTTACCGTTGCCATTGGTGATAAGCCAGTAGCGGCCCAGCAGCTGAACAGGCGTTCGCCCCAGGTTGCGGACGGTGACGGTATAGGCAAAGACGAAACGCTCATCCTCCGGAGAAGACTGGGCCTCGATATAAACGCTCTGTACCTGTACGCAAACGCGGGGTGAATCAACCATGTTTAGCTCTCCTTCGAGGGCGGATTATCAGCTAAATAGTTCGCCATCTGGCAATACTGCGCAACAGAAATATTCTCGGCGCGCATGGCCGGGTCAATGCCAAGCGACGTCAGCACTTCCGGGCTGAACACATTGCCGAGGCTGTTGCGGATGGTTTTACGACGCTGGTTAAACGCTTCGGTAGTGAGGCGGCTTAACAGACGCAGCTCTTTCACCGGATGCGGCGGCGTAGTATGAGGCACGAGACGCACCACGGCGGAATCCACTTTAGGCGGCGGCGTAAAGGCGGTCGGCGGCACTTCAAGCACCGGGATCACCTGACAGAAATATTGCGCCATCACGCTTAAGCGACCATACGCCTTACTGTTCGGGCCGGCAACCAGCCGGTTGACCACTTCTTTTTGCAGCATGAAGTGCATATCGGCAATCGCACTAGTATAGCTAAACAGGTGAAACATCAGCGGCGTGGAGATGTTGTACGGCAGATTGCCGAACACGCGCAGCGGTTGCCCCATTTTCTCAGCAAGTTCGCCGAAGTTCATGGTCATGGCATCCTGCTGATAAATGGTCAGCTTCGGGCCGAGAAACGGGTGAGTTTGCAGACGCGCGGCGAGATCGCGGTCCAGCTCGATAACGGTAAGCTGGTCGAGGCGTTCGCCTACCGGCTCGGTTAACGCCGCCAGGCCCGGGCCGATTTCAACCATCGCCTGGCCTTTCTGCGGGTTAATCGCCGATACGATACTGTCGATCACAAACTGATCGTTTAGGAAGTTTTGCCCGAAGCGTTTGCGGGCTAAATGGCCCTGATGGACTCGATTATTCATTGATTCTTACTGTTCATAACCATGCTGATGGCGAGATTAAGCGCCGTGATAAAACTGCCGACGCTGGCGTTTCCTGATCCTGCCAGTTCCAGCGCGGTGCCGTGATCGACCGACGTGCGGATAAAAGGCAGGCCGAGCGTGATGTTCACTGCGCGGCCAAATCCCTGGTATTTTAGCACGGGCAGGCCCTGATCGTGGTACATCGCCAGTACCGCATCGGCGTTTTCGAGGTATTTCGGCTGGAAAAGGGTGTCGGCCGGTAGCGGACCAGTCAGATGCATTCCGCGTGCGCGCATCTCCTCCAGCACAGGGATAATCGTGTCGATCTCTTCGGTGCCCATATGTCCGCCTTCGCCCGCGTGCGGGTTCAGGCCGCAGACCAGCACATGCGGCTGCGCAATGCCGAACTTGCTTTGCAAATCATGATGCAGCGTCGTAAGGATATGTCGCAAAAGATCGGGTGTGATGGCGTCAGCGACGGCTTTCAGCGGCAGGTGCGTGGTTACCAGCGCCACGCGCAGCGCTTCGGTGGCAAGCATCATCACTACTTTTTCACTGCCGGCGCGCGCTTCAAAAAACTCGGTATGCCCGGTAAACGGAATGCCCGCGTCGTTGATAATTCCTTTATGCACCGGCCCGGTCACCAGCGCGTCGAATTCGCCGCGAAGGCAACCATCGCAGGCGCGCGCCAGCGTTTCGACAACATAAATGCCGTTAGCTGAGGCCAGCGTACCGGGTTTGACAGGCGCCTGTAAGGTGACGGGCAGAAGAGTGAGCGTACCCGCCGCTTGAGGGAGGGCGGGAGCGTCGGAAGAGTAGGGCAACAGCGTGAGCGGTAAATCAAGCTGCGCCGCCCGCGCCGTGAGCAGCGTCGGGTCGGCGCAGACGACCAGTTGCGCAGGCCAGGCGTGCTGGGCAAGCGCAACGACCAGGTCGGGGCCAATCCCGGCGGGCTCGCCGGGCGTAATGACCACTCGTGGGGTTTTTACCATCAGTTGCTCAGGATTTTCACGTAGGCGCTGGCGCGTTGTTCCTGCATCCAGGTTGCCGCTTCTTCGGAGAATTTACGGTTAAACAGCATCCGGTAGGCGCGATCTTTCTGCGCCGCGTCGGTGCGGTCGCTCTTACGAGTATCCAGCAGTTCAATCAGATGCCAGCCGAAAGAGGAGTGCACCGGCGTGCTCATCTGCCCTTTGCTGAGGTTCATCAGCGCGTCGCGGAACGCCGGATCGTAAACATCCGCCGCCGCCCAGCCGAGATCGCCGCCCTGGTTAGCCGAACCCGGATCCTGCGAGAACTCACGTGCGGCCTGCGCAAAGGTGGTTTTACCGCTCTTAATGTCTGCCGCGATCTCTTCAAGCTTCAGGCGCGCTTGCTGATCGGTCATGATCGGCGACGGCTTCAGCAGAATGTGGCGTGCGTGGACTTCCGTCACCGATACGGTCTGAGACTGGCCGCGCAGATCGTTGACCTTAATGATATGGAAACCGACGCCGGAGCGGATCGGGCCAATCACGTCGCCTTTCTTCGCGGTGCTCAGCGCCTGGGCGAACACGGACGGCAACTCCTGGATACGTCCCCAGCCCATCTGGCCGCCTTTCAGCGCCTGCTGGTCAGCGGAATAGGTCATCGCCAGCTTGCCAAAATCGCTGCCGTTACGCGCCTGATCGATAATGGAACGCGCCTGGGTTTCCGCTTCGCTCACCTGATCGGCCGTCGGATTTTCCGGCAGCGGGATCAGAATATGGCTCAGGTTCAGCTCGGTGCTGGCGTCATTCTGGTTGCCGACCTGTTCGGCCAGCGTTTCCACTTCCTGCGGCAGGATAGTGACGCGACGACGCGCCTCGTTATTACGTACCTCAGAGATAATCATCTCTTTGCGGATCTGCGCGCGATAGGTGTTGTAGTTCAGGCCGTCATAGGCCAGACGGCTACGCATCTGATCGAGCGTCATGTTGTTTTGTTTGGCGATGTTAGCGATAGCCTGATCGAGCTGCTCATCGCTGACTTTCACGCCCATTTTCTGACCCATCTGCAATATAATCTGATCCATGATCAGACGTTCGAGGATCTGATGACGCAGCGTGCTGTCGTCCGGGAGCTGCTGGCCGGCCTGGTTTGCATTAAGCTTTACCGACTGCATAAGGCCATCAACGTCACTTTCCAGTACCACGCCGTTGTTCACGACGGCTGCAACTTTATCGACAACCTGCGGAGCAGCGAAGCTGGTATTCACCACCAGGGTGATACCGAGAAGCAGCGTTTTCCAGTTCTTCATACCTTTTCCATTTCGTTTAACCGCAAAGCGGAGAATGTGTCAAAACCTGAGCATTACATGGAGCGCTGATACGGCAGAATGTTCGAGCGCAGCATCTGCTGGGTGCCGAGACCGTAGTTGGAGCTCAGGCCGCGCAGCTCAATGTTGAAGCCAATAACTTCGTCGTATTTGCTCTTATCGATATCCCAGCCGTTGATTTTACGCTCATAACCGACGCGGATAGCATAACAGCAGGAGTTGTACTGCACGCCGAGCATCTGATCGGCGGCCTCGTTGGCATTGGTGTCGTAGTAATACGCGCCCACCACCGACCAGCGATCCACAATCGGCCAGCTTGCCGTCATGCCCACCTGATTAATACCGTCTTTATACTGCTCCGCCGTTGAATACGAAGGCAGCGTGGCCTGGATATACTCCGGGCTGGCGTAACGGTAGTTAAGCTGTACGACGCGATCGTCATCGCGACGATATTCAAGCACGCCGTTACCGGTGGCGACGTTCGCGAGACGTGCGTCATACTGCACGCCGCCGCGCAGGCCCCAGCGATCGCTGATACGCCAGTAAGTATCGCCTGCCCAGACCATTGAGCCGGTATCTTTGTTCTTCTCCCAGTTAATATCGTCATCGCCGGTACGGGACTGGGTGAAGTAGTAGATTTGACCTACAGAAACGTTAAAACGTTCAACGGACGCGTCGTCATAAACACGCGACGTGACGCCGGTCGTTACCTGATTGGCTGAGGCGATGCGGTCAAGGCCGCCGTAAGTACGGTCGCGGAACAGGCCGGAGTAGTCGGACTGCAGCAGCGAGGAGTCGTAGTTATTAATGGCGCTCTGATCGCGGTACGGCACGTAGAGGTACTGCGCACGCGGCTCCAGCGTCTGGGTAAAGCCATTGCCGATAAGACCCGCGTCGCGCTCAAAGACCATTTTGCCGTCGAGCTTAAACTGCGGCAGCACACGGTTAACCGAATCTTCCAGATTGTTAGCCGCTTCATTTTTACCGCCGCGATATTCGCGATAGCGATCCAGATTTTCCTGCTGGTAGTGGGTCGCCAGCAGTTTTGCTTCGGCATTCAGGCTGCCCCAGTCGTTATACATCGGCAGATTGATGGTCGGCTCAAGGTGCAGACGCGTCGCTTCCGGCAGGTTTTCGTTCACGTTGGTAAAGCGCACCGCCTGGGCATAAAGACGGGTGTCAAACGGGCCGACGTCGTTCTGATAGAAATTCATGTCAAGCTGCGGTTCAGCGCGATAAGAGTCCCCGCGAGAAGTGTCGAACACCTGAAACTGGAGTGTTGAGAGCGTCGCGTCGAAGTTCTCAACCGCATAGCCAACGCTGAAAAACTGCCTGGCATAGCCATCAGTACTTGAGCCGTATTTGGAGTCGAAATCATTAAAGTAGCTGGTGTCGCTAACCTTGGTGTAGTTAACGTTAAAGCGCCACACCTGATCCATCACGCCGCCATGCTGCCAGTAGAACAGCCAGCGGTGCTTGTCGCTCATCCCCGGATTTTCGTCCTGATAGACGTCATCGGACGGCAGATAGTCGAACTCCATCAGGCCTGCGCCCGCGTGGGTCAGGTAGCGGAATTCGTTCTGCCACTGCACGTTGCCGCGCTTATGGATATAGTGCGGCGTAATGGTGGCGTCGAAGTTCGGCGCGATATTCCAGTAATACGGCAATGAGAACTCGAAATAGTTAGTGGTGCTGTATTTCGCGTTCGGAATAAGAAAGCCTGAGCGACGCTTGTCGCCGACCGGCAGTTGGAGATAGGGGCTGTAGAACACCGGCACCGGGCCGAGCTTAAAGCGCGCGTTCCAGATTTCCGCCACCTGTTCTTCGCGGTCGTGGATCACTTCGCTGCCCACGACGCTCCAGGTGTCTGAGCCCGGCAGGCACGACGTAAAGGAGCCGTTTTCGAGAATGGTGTAGCGGTTTTCGCCGCGCTGTTTCATCAGATCCGCGGTGCCGCGACCCTGACGGCCCACCATCTGGTAATCGCCGTCCCAGACGTTGGTATCTTTAGTATTTAAATTTGCCCACGCTTTAGGACCTTTCAGGATGACCTGATTGTCATCATAGTGCACATTACCCAGGGCATCGACCGTGCGCACGGGCTCTGGCTGGCCTTCCGCCTGTTTCTGATGAAGCTGTACTTCATCCGCCTGCAGGCGACCATTACCTTGCTGAATATCCACATTACCGGTAAACACCGCGTCGTCCGGGTAGTTACCTTTAGCGTGATCGGCGTTAATCGTCACCGGCAGCTGGTTAGGCTCGCCCTGCACCAGGGGACGGTTGTAGGTGGGAATGCCAAGCTTACATTGAGAAGCAAGATCGGCAGCCATGCCTTGTTGGCTGTAAAGGGCTGTGCCAATCATGGTGGCCAGCAAGGTGGGAATACGTTTTTTCATACGAGTTATTCGTGGTTCCATCATCAATGGCTTCGCGTCGGCAAACGGTCAGAGACTAACTTACTCATCACTACAGCGCCAGTGTTATCCTGTCTGCTTTTCTGCCTGCCTGTTAGGCACCGCTTTGAATGGCAGGTATGATAAAGGAATTTCTGGCTGACGGCATGACGATTTGGGGAGTATATGCAGTATTGGGGAAAACTGGTTGGAGGGCTCACCGGGCTGCTGGTCGGCGGTGGAGTCTGGGGCGTCATCCTCGGCCTGGTTATCGGGCATATGATAGACAAAGCGCGCAGCCGTCGTACCGTCTGGTTCACCAGCCAGCAGGAACGCCAGTCGCTCTTCTTCGCCACCACGTTTGAGGTGATGGGGCATCTGACCAAATCGAAAGGTCGTGTCACTGAAGCCGATATTCAGGTGGCGACGCAGTTTATGGACCGCATGAACCTGCACGGGGCGTCGCGAGACGCGGCCCGCAACGCGTTTCGCGTCGGCAAGGAGCATGGTTATCCGCTGCGTGAGAAAATGCGTCAGCTGCGCAGCGTCTGTTTTGGTCGCTTCGATCTGATTCGGATGTTTCTGGAAATTCAGATCCAGACCGCGTTCGCAGACGGCTCGCTGCACCCGAAAGAGCGCGACGTGCTGTATGTGATTGGCGAAGAACTGGGCATTTCCCGCATTCAGTTCGATCAGTTCCTGCGTATGATGCAGGGCGGCGCGCAGTTCGGCGGCGGTCAGCACTCCTGGCACAACGGCAGCGGCGAGGCGCAACAGGCTCAGCGCGCGCCGACGCTGGAAGATGCCTGCAACGTGCTGGGCGTGAAAACGACTGACGACGCCACGACCATCAAGCGCGCTTACCGCAAGCTGATGAGCGAGCATCACCCTGACAAGCTGGTCGCCAAAGGGCTGCCGCCGCAGATGATGCAAATGGCGCAGCAGAAGGCGCAGGAAATTCAGAAAGCCTACGATCTGATTAAAACGGCGAAAGGGTTTCGTTAAGGCTGCATAACGCTCTGCAACCGTTGTGCCATAAAAAAAGAGACGCTATGGCGTCTCTTTTTCTTTAATTATATAACGAGCGGCTTAAAAATCCGCAGGTGCCCGGAACGTCATCGGCGAGCCGTAAGCCGGGTGGGTGATGGTGAGCTGCTCGGCGTGCAGAAGCAGCCGTGGCGCAAGCGCGAGCGCCTGCGGCGTAGCATAAAACTTATCGCCGAGGATCGGATGACCAAGCGCCATCATATGCACGCGCAGCTGATGCGAGCGTCCCGTAATCGGCTTTAGCAGCACGCGGGCGGTATTGTCGTCCGCGTATTCCAGCACCTCATACTCGGTTTGCGCCGCTTTACCGGTTTCGAAACAGACCTTTTGCTTCGGCCGGTTCGGCCAGTCGCAAATCAGCGGCAAATCCACAACCCCTTCCGCCTTCTCCGGGTGGCCCCAGACTCGCGCCACATACTGCTTTTTCGGCTCGCGCTCGCGAAACTGGCGCTTAAGTTCACGCTCCGCGGCTTTGGTCAGCGCGACCGCAATCACCCCGCTGGTGGCCATATCCAGGCGATGTACCGACTCCGCGTTCGGGAAATCGCGCTGGATACGGGTCATCACGCTGTCTTTATGCTCATCGAGCCGGCCTGGCACGGAGAGCAGACCGCTGGGTTTATTCACCACCATGATGTGCTCATCCTGATAAAGGATGAGCAGCCAGGGCTCCTGCGGCGGGTTGTAGGCGTCCAGCATGTTTCGCTCCGGTTACTGGTGAGTCACCACGATGAGACGCAGCGCATCCAGTCGCCAGCTCGCCTGGTTAAGATTCTCCAGCACCTGCTGGCGGTTAGTTTCAATCGCCGCCAGTTCGTCGTCGCGAATGTTCGGGTTCACGGCGCGCAGCGCTTCGAGACGGGAAAGCTCGGCGGAAAGTTTGTCATCGGCTTCCTGGCGCGCCGCGTCGATAAGTTCGCGCGCCGCTTTTTCTACCCGCGCTTCACCGCCCTGGATTATCGCATGCACCTCTTGCTGTACCGCATTCACCAGCTTGCTGCCGGTATGGCGGTTAACGGCGCTCAGTTGACGGTTAAAACTTTCAAACTCCACCTGGCCTGCCAGGTTATTGCCGTTTTTATCGAGCAGCATGCGCACCGGCGTCGGCGGCAGGAAGCGGTTAAGCTGCAACTGCTTCGGCGCTTTGGCTTCCACGACATAAATCAGCTCCAGCAGCAGTGTGCCGACCGGCAGCGCCTTGTTCTTCAGCAGCGAAATGGTGCAACTGCCGGTATCGCCGGAGAGGATCAGATCCAGGCCATTGCGGATAAGCGGATGCTCCCAGGTGATGAACTGCGCGTCTTCGCGAGACAACGCCACGTCGCGGTTAAAGGTAATGGTGCAGCCATCCTCCGGCAGGCCCGGGAAATCCGGCACCAGCATATGATCGGAAGGGGTCAGCACAATCATATGCTCGCCGCGGTCGTCCTGGTTAATGCCCACGATGTCGAAGAGGTTCATGGCGAAGTTCACCAGACCCGTGTCGTCATCCTGTTCGGCGATGGCGTCAGCCAGTTGCTGAGCTTTTTCGCCGCCATTGGAGTGGATCTCCAGCAGGCGGTCGCGGCCCTGTTCGAGCTGCGCTTTCAGCTCATCGTGCTGCTTGCGGCACGCCTGAATGAGGTCGTCGAAGCCGTCAGTGTTTTCCGGCGCGGCCAGATAACCAATAAGCCGTTCATAAACGCTGTCGTAAATGGCGCGGCCGGTCGGGCAGGTATGCTCAAACGCGTCCAGGCCTTCGTGATACCAGCGCACCAGCACCGACTGCGCGGTTTTTTCGAGATACGGCACGTGGATCTGGATATCGTGCGCCTGGCCGATACGGTCCAGACGGCCGATACGCTGCTCCAGCAGATCGGGGTTGAACGGCAGGTCGAACATGACCAGCTGGCTGGCGAACTGGAAGTTACGGCCTTCGGAGCCAATTTCCGAGCACAGCAGTACCTGCGCGCCGGTATCTTCTTCGGCAAACCAGGCCGCCGCGCGGTCGCGCTCGATAATCGACATGCCTTCATGGAACACGGCGGCGCGGATGCCTTCGCGCTCGCGCAGCACCTGCTCCAGCTGCAGCGCGGTGGCCGCTTTGGCGCAGATCACCAGCACTTTTTGCGAGCGATGGCTGGTGAGGTAGCCCATTAGCCACTCCACGCGCGGGTCGAAGTTCCACCAGGTGCCGCTGTCGCCTTCAAATTCCTGATAAATCTGCTCCGGGTAGAGCATATCGCGGGCGCGTTCTTCGGCAGATTTACGCGCGCCCATGATGCCAGAAACTTTAATGGCGGTCTGATACTGGGTCGGCAGCGGCAGCTTAATGGTGTGCAGCTCGCGCTGCGGGAAGCCTTTCACGCCGTTGCGGGTGTTGCGGAACAACACGCGGCTGGTGCCGTGGCGGTCCATCAGCATAGACACCAGTTCCTGACGCGCCGCCTCGGCGCCATCGCGGTCACTGTTGGCGGTTTGCAGCAGCGGCTCGATATCCTGCTCACCGATAAGCTCGCTCAAGGCGTTGAGCTGTTCATCGTTCAGATGCGTCCCCGCCAGCAGCAGCGCGACGGCGTCCGCCACCGGGCGATAGTTCTGCTGTTCTTCGACAAACTGCCCGAAATCGTGGAAACGGCTCGGGTCCAGCAGGCGCAGGCGCGCGAAGTGGCTCTCCATACCGAGCTGTTCCGGCGTCGCGGTCAGCAGCAGCACGCCCGCCACGCGTTCGGCCAGCTGTTCAATGGCCTGATACTCGCGGCTCGGCGCGTCTTCGCTCCAGACCAGATGGTGCGCTTCGTCCACCACCAGCAGATCCCACTCGGCATCGCACAAGTGCTCAAGGCGCTGCTTGTTGCGGCGCACGAAATCCAGCGAGCATATGACCAGCTGTTCGGTTTCAAAGGGGTTGTCGGACTCGTGCTGGGCTTCGGTATAGCGCTCGTCGTCAAACAGGGAGAACCGCAGGTTGAAGCGGCGCAGCATCTCCACCAGCCACTGGTGCTGGAGCGTTTCCGGCACGACAATCAGTACGCGCTCAGCGGCGCCCGCGAGCAACTGCTGGTGAATGATCATCCCGGCTTCGATGGTTTTACCGAGACCTACCTCGTCCGCCAGCAGGACGCGCGGCGCATGGCGGCGACCCACGTCGTTTGCGATATTCAACTGGTGGGGGATAAGGTTAGTACGCTGGCCGCGCAGGCCGCTCCACGGCATCCGGTACTGTTCGCTCTGGTATTTGCGGGCGCGAAAGCGCAGGGCGAAACGGTCCATGCGGTCAATCTGACCGGCGAACAGGCGGTCCTGCGGTTTGCTGAACACCAATTTGCTGTCGAGGAACACTTCACGCAGCGTGACATTTTCCTCAAGCGTATCCAGACGGGTGCCGATATAAATAAGTAAGCCGTTTTCTTCCTTTACTTCATCCACTTTCAACTGCCAGCCTTCGTGGCTGGTCACGGTATCGCCCGGGTTGAACATGACGCGGGTGACCGGGGAGTCATTTCGGGCATACAGACGATTTTCACCGGTAGCCGGGAAAAGCAGCGTCACCATGCGGGCGTCGATCGCCACTACGGTGCCCAGTCCCAGTTCGCTTTCCGTATCGCTGATCCAGCGTTGACCAAGTGTAAAAGGCATATATATCGGCTCTATTCTCTTATCAGATTTGCAGGCAATAGTATGACTCCCGCCTGCGCGCAGGCGGGGGGTCGCAATCAGGGTGATGTGAAAAGGGCGCTATGGTACTGGATGCCAGGACGTTCGTCACGTGTCAAAAAAGCCCCATCTGCCCTGTCATCAGTGTAGCAAAGTCATCTTCCATGAACGGTAAGATCCCATCCGCGACGGGCTGTAACTGCTTCGTTAAATAGTGATCGTAGTCGAGCGCGCCCTGCTGATAATCCACCGGCTCCGGGCCGTTTACCGTCCAGACATACTTAATAGTGCCGCGGTTCTGGTACTGCGCCGGACGCCCGAGGCGCGCGTTATGCTCATCGGCGAGCCTTGCTGCGCGAACATGCGGCGGCACGTTGCGCTGATATTCGCTGAGCGGGCGGCGCAGGCGCTTGCGATACACCAGTCTGTCATCCAGTTCGCCCGCCATCAGCCGGGCGATGGTGTCGCGAATGTAATCCTGATAGGGCTCGCGGCGGAAAATCCGCAGGTAGAGATCCTGCTGAAACTGCTGGGCGAGCGGCGTCCAGTCGGTACGCACCGTCTCCAGCCCCTTAAACACCATACGCTGGCTCTCGCCTTCCTGAATCAGGCCCGCGTAGCGCTTCTTGCTGCCCATCTCCGCGCCGCGGATCGTCGGCATCAGAAAACGACAGAAGTGGGTCTCAAACTCCAGCTCCAGCGCGCTCTCAAGCCCCATGCTCTCCTGCAGATGCTGTTTCCACCACGCGTTGACGTGCGTCACCAGCCGTTGACCTATGCGCGCGGCTTCCGCTTCGCTGTGCGGGCTTTTCAGCCAGACGAAGGTGGAGTCAGTGTCGCCGTAAATCACCGTGTAGCCCTGCGCTTCGATAAGCGCTTTGGTCTGACGCATGATTTCATGGCCACGCATGGTAATAGAGGACGCGAGGCGCGGGTCGAAGAAGCGGCACGCGCTGGTGCCAAGTACACCGTAAAACGCGTTCATTATGATTTTCAGCGCCTGGGAAAGCGGTTTATTGCCAAGCCGTTTGGCCTCTTCGCGCCCCTGCCAGATCTGCGTGACGATCTCCGGCAGGCAGTGCGTTTCGCGTGAAAACCAGGCGCCGATAAAGCCTTCCACGCTCTTTGTCTGATCCGGCGCGCGGAGTCCTTCCACCAGGCCGACCGGGTCGATTAAAAAGGTGCGAATAATCGACGGATAAAGGCTTTTGTAATCCAGCACCAGCACTGAGTCATACAGGCCGGGCTGCGAATCCATCACATAGCCGCCGGGGCTTGCCTGGGACGGCACCGCGCCGAGATTCGGCGCGACAAAACCCGCGCGGTGCATACGCGGAAAATAGAGGTGGCTGAACGCCGCCACCGAGCCGCCGTGCCGGTCGACTGGCAGGCCGTTGACCGTGGCGCGCTCCAGCAGGAACGGCATGATCTCCGTTTTATGGAAAATGCGCGTCACCAGCTCGCAGTCTTTCAGGTTATAGGTAGCGAGCGCGGGTTTGTTTTCGGCGAAACGGCGATCAATCTCATCCATGCGCTGCCACGGGTTGTCGATGGCTTTGCCTTCGCCAAGCAGCTCCTGCGATACCGCCTCCAGCGAAAACGACGAGAAATTCCAGAAGGCGGATTTGAGCGCTTCGATGCCGTCGATAATCAGCCGCCCGGGGGCCTGCGCGAAAAAGACGCCATTTTTAAAACCATGTTCACGCCACTCCAGATCGGTGCCGCCGCGCCCGAGTCGCAGCGGCACGCCGTAGCGCTCGGCATGTTTTTGCAGCATACGCAGATCGAACTGAATGACATTCCAGCCAATCAGCACATCCGGATCGTGCCTTGCAAACCAGGCGTTCAGTTTTTCAATCAGCTGCGGGCGGCTTGCGACATATTCCAGCTCAAAATCGAGGCCGCGGGCGTCGCCGTTCTCCGGCCCGAGCATGTACACCACGCGGGAGCCGCAGCCTTCAAGGCCGATACAGTAAAGCTCGCCGTGGCGGGTGGTTTCGATATCCAGCGACACCCATTTAAGGGCGGGCGATAGAGCGGATTGGGCTTGAGGCGCGCGTTGATGAGCCGATCGCCCTGACGCTCGCCGCTGACCCACACGGGGGCGGTGATAAAGCGCTCCATCAGAAAGCGCTCCGGCGGGCGGATATCCGCCTCGTAGACCGTCACGCCGTTTTCGCGCAGCAGCTTATCAAGACGCATCAGCTGACGGTGCGAGCGGCAATAGAGGCCGCATACCGGCTGACGCTGAAAATCTTTCAGGACGAGCGAGGCGAAGCGTGCGTCGTTCTCGTGCGCCAGCAGGCTTTCGGCGCGAGGACGCTCGGCCTCAGGAATAAACGCCACCGACTCTTGCGGCGGCAGGCAAACCCGCAGAGGCCCGGTGTCCGTCGCCAGCCAGAACTCAATCTCCGTTCCCTGCGGTGTATCCCGCCAGTGACGGCTTAAAATAAACCCCTGATGCGCTTCAGACACGCTGCGTACTCACGTAAAAAACCAGGCATGATTATAGCCTGGCTGGCGGTGTTTTGCTGGGGTTTTATACAGTTGTGCCGTTGCCCGACGGGCGACGCAGGGCCGACCAGCGCTGCGCCTGTGGGAACGGTGCTACTGCCCGTAATACGCTTTCGCGCCGTGTTTACGCAGGTAATGTTTATCCAGCAACGTCTGCTGCATCGCGGGCAGTTCGGGCGCGAGCTGGCGACAGAAGATGCCCATATAGGCGACCTCTTCCAGCACGATCGCGTTATGCACCGCGTCGACCGCATCTTTGCCCCAGGCGAAAGGCCCGTGGGAGTGCACCAGCACGCCGGGCATCTGGGCCGGGTCAATATCCTGTTCGCGGAAGGTTTCGGCTATCACCACGCCGGTTTCCCATTCATACGCGCCATTGATCTCTTCATCCGTCATTTTACGGGTGCAGGGGATCTCGCCGTAGAAGTAGTCGGCATGCGTGGTGCCGGTCGCCGGGATCGGCAAGCCCGCCTGCGCCCAGATGGTGGCGTGGCGCGAATGGGTATGCACGATGCCGCCGATGGATGGGAACTGTTGATAGAGCAGCCGGTGAGTCGGGGTATCGGAAGAGGGCTTTTTGGTGCCTTCGACAACTTCGCCGGTCTCAATACTGACCACCACCATATCCTCGGCGGTCATCACGGTGTAATCGACGCCGGAGGGTTTGATAACAAACACGCCGCGCTCGCGGTCGACGGCGCTGACGTTACCCCACGTCAGCGTCACCAGATTGTGCTTTGGCAGCGCCAGATTGGCTTCCAGTACCTGACGCTTGAGTTCTTCTAACATTGTCGTCTCCATGCCGGAGGGCGCGTCGTGTGCGGCCTGCGATATCACAGGCCGGTCAACGAGCGCCGCCGGGCAGCAGTGCGTTAACGTTTGAGGCCGTAATAGACTTCATTCCAGCGCAGCGCGTCTTTAAAGGCGGGCAGGCGGGTGTCGTTGTCGATAACGGCAAGTTCAAGGTCGTGCATTTCGGCGAACAGGCGCATGTCGTCGAGCGTCAGCGCCTGGCTGAAGACGGTGTGGTGCGCGCCGCCGGCGAGGATCCAGGCTTCTGAGGCGGTCGGCAGATCCGGCTGGGCTTTCCACAGCGCGTTGGCGACCGGCAGCTTAGGCAGGGCGTGCGGCGTTTCCACCGCGTCGACGCAGTTCACCAGCAGACGGAAGCGATCGCCCAGATCGATAAGGCTCGCGTTCACCGCCGGGCCGGTGGTGGTGGAGAAGATCAGGCGCGCCGGATCGGCTTTGCCGCCGATGCCAAGGTACTGCACGTCGAGGATCGGTTTTTCCGGCGTGGCGATGGTCGGGCAGACTTCCAGCATGTGAGAGCCCAGCACCATGTCGTTGCCGTTCTCGAAGTTGTAGGTGTAGTCCTCCATAAAGGAGGTGCCGCCTTCAAGGCCAGCGGACATCACTTTCATGATGCGCAGCAGCGCGGCGGTTTTCCAGTCGCCTTCGCCCGCAAAGCCATAGCCCTGCTGCATCAGGCGCTGAACCGCGAGGCCCGGCAGTTGCTTCAGGCCATGCAGATCTTCAAACGTGGTGGTAAAAGCGTGGAAACCACCGTCCTCCAGGAAGCGCTTCATGCCAAGCTCGATGCGCGCCGCGTCGATAACGTTCTGGCGTTTATCACCGTTGATCTGTGCGGCGGCAGTCAGGCGGTAGCTGCTTTCATATTCATCCACCAGTGCGTTGATATCGCCTTCGCTGACGTCGTTAACGATAGCCACCAGGTCACCCACGCCCCAGGTGTTCACCGAGAAGCCGAACTTGATCTGCGCCGCGACTTTATCCCCTTCGGTCACCGCGACTTCACGCATGTTGTCGCCAAAACGCGCCACTTTCAGATGGCGGGTGTCCTGTTTCGACACCGCCTGACGCATCCACGCGCCAAGACGCCCCTGAGACTGTTTATCCTGCCAGTGGCCGGTCACGACGCTGTGTTGCAGACGCATACGCGCGCCGATGAAGCCGAACTCGCGGCCGCCGTGGGCGGTCTGGTTCAGGTTCATAAAGTCCATGTCGATGCTGCCCCACGGGATCTGCGCGTTGAACTGGGTATGGAATTGCAGCAGCGGTTTGTTGAGGATGGAGAGGCCGTTGATCCACATCTTGGCTGGCGAGAAGGTGTGCAGCCACACCACCAGGCCTGCGCATTTATCGTCATAGTTAGCGTCACGACAGATGGCGGTGATTTCGTCCGGTGTGGTGCCGAGCGGCTTTAACACCAGCTTGCATGGCAGTTTCGCTTCGGCGTTCAGCGCATTCACCACCTGTTCGGCGTGCTGATTCACCTGACGCAGCGTTTCAGGGCCGTAAAGGTGCTGGCTGCCAATCACAAACCACACTTCATATTGATCGAAAATTGTCATCATCGTGTCCTTAATGTGTCAGGGCCGCCTGGTCTGCGCGCTCGGCAGACTGCGGGGTGGCGGCTGAAGGGAGATAGTGTTGTTCCGCGCTTTGCGACCATTGCTGGAAGCGGCGATAGAGTTGTTCGAAGCGTGCGGCACGCTCTGGCTGCGGCTGTAGCGTGCTCTCAATCTGGCTTGCCATCGCCTGCTGCGCCTGCGGAATGTCGGCATGCGCGCCTGCGGCGACGGCGGCGAAGATGGCCGCGCCCAGCGCACAGCACTGATCGGAGGCGATGATTTGCAGCGGGCGGTTTAGCACGTCGCAGCAGACCTGCATGATCACCGGGTTTTTACGGGCGATGCCGCCGAGCGCCATCACGTTGTTCACGGCGATCCCCTGGTCGATAAAGCACTCCTGAATGGCGCGCGCGCCGAAGGCGGTGGCGGCAATCAGCCCGCCGAACAGCAGCGGCGCGTCGGTGGCGAGGTTGAGATCGGTGATAACGCCTTTCAGGCGCTGGTTGGCGAACGGCGTGCGGCGGCCATTGAACCAGTCAAGGATCACCGGCAGATGATCGAGCGACGGATTTTTCGCCCAGGCTTCGGTCAGTTCAGGCAGCAGCTGTTTTTTGCTCGCGTCGATCTGCGGTTTCAGTTCCGGATGTTGCTGCGCCAGTTTGTCGAGCGGCCAGCCGAGCAGGCGGCCAAACCAGGCATACATATCGCCGAACGCCGACTGGCCTGCTTCCAGCCCGATGAAATCCGGCACGACGCTGCCATCTACCTGACCGCAAATGCCTTTCACGGCGCGTTCGCCGACGTCCGCTTTTTCCGCCACCAGAATGTCGCAGGTGGAGGTGCCGATAACTTTCACCAGCGTGTTCGGCTGAGCGCCTGCGCCCACTGCGCCCATATGGCAGTCAAACGCGCCGCCGGAGATAACCACGCTTTCCGGCAGGCCGAGGCGCTGCGCCCAGTCGGCGCAGAGGTTGCCCACCGGGATGTCGGCGGTGAAGGTGTCGGTAAACATCGGATAGTCGAGATGCTGGTTAATCAACGGGTCGAGCTCATCGAAGAAGCTCGCCGGCGGCAGACCGCCCCAGCTCTCGTGCCACAGCGATTTATGGCCGGCGCTGCAGCGGCCGCGGCGAATATCCGCCGGACGCGTGGTGCCGGAGAGTAAGGCGGGCACCCAGTCGCACAGCTCAATCCACGAGGCGGCGGCCTGCGCGACCGCCCGGTCCTGACGCGTCACATGCAGAATTTTGGCCCAGAACCATTCGCTGGAGTAAATACCGCCGATGTAGCGCGAGTAATCCGCTTTGCCCGGCGTATGGCACAGGCGGGTAATTTCTTCCGCTTCTTCCACCGAGGTGTGATCTTTCCAGAGCACAAACATCGCGTTGGGGTTGTCGGCAAATTCAGGGTTGAGCGCCAGCACGTTGCCGCTGGCGTCAATGGGGGCAGGGGTCGAGCCGGTACTGTCTACGCCGATGCCCACCACGGCGGCGCGCTGTTGTGGCGAGAGTTCCGCCAGCACGGTTTTCAGCGCCGCTTCCATTGATTCAATGTAATCCCGCGGGTGATGGCGGAACTGGTTGCGGGCCGCGTCGCAATAGCGCCCCTCCTGCCAGCGTGGATACCACTCAACGCTTGTGGCAAGTTCGGCGCCGGTGGCGCAATCCACCGCCAAAGCCCGAACCGAGTCGCTGCCAAAATCGAGTCCCAGCGCAATAGCCATCTTCATACTCCATGCGATAAACAAACATGGAGAGAACATTAGTTTTACCCCGTCAAAAGGGTCAGGGTGGATCCGCTGAACTTATGGATAAAAATGCTGTGAAGCGAGAATTTGTGACGCCACGCAAATATTCGATGTGGACATTTCTGCCGCGCTTATAGACACTTCGGTTATGTATTAAAAAGCCTGACAGCGACGGCAATACAGGTTATTTTCTGTAATAAAGCGGGCTTAAGCTGCGGGCGTCGCCCTGAAGCGCGCCCCCGTACCTGCCGGTTCCGGCTAAAATGACGATATGGACAAATGGTTTCTTCACTCTCGCTTCGGAGCGCCGTGAAAATGGCTGAAACGCAAAACGATCCTCTGCTGCCCGGTTACTCGTTCAACGCCCACCTGGTGGCCGGACTGACGCCGATTGAGTCCGAAAGCTATCTCGATTTCTTTATCGACCGGCCGCTCGGCATGAAAGGCTTTATTCTCAACCTGACGGTGCGCGGCGAAGGCGTGGTGAAAAATCAGGGTAAGGAATATCTCTGCCGCCCCGGCGATATGCTGCTGTTCCCGCCTGGCGAAGTGCATCACTATGGCCGCAGCCCGGAGGCGAAAGAGTGGTATCACCAGTGGGTCTACTTTCGCCCGCGCGCCTACTGGCATGAATGGCTGAACTGGCCGGCGATTTTCGGCCAGACCGGGTTTTATCGCCCGGATGAAGCGCATCACGAGCAGTTCTCGGCGCTGTTTCAGGCGATCATCGACGCCGCACAGGGGCCGGGGCGCTATGCCGAGCTGCTGGCTATCAACCTGCTGGAACAATTGCTGCTGCGCCGCGTCGAGGCTATCAGCGAATCGCTGAAGGCGCCGCTCGACAGCCGTGTGCGCGACGCCTGCCAGTACATCAGCGATCATCTGGCCGACAGCCATTTTGATATCGCAAGCGTGGCGCAGCACGTCTGTCTGTCGCCGTCGCGGCTGTCGCATCTGTTCCGCCAGCAACTGGGCGTCAGCGTGCTGAGCTGGCGCGAGGATCAGCGCATCAGCCAGGCGAAGCTGCTGCTCAGCACCACACGTATGCCGATTGCGAGCGTCGGGCGCAATGTTGGCTTTGAAGATCAGCTCTATTTCTCGCGCGTCTTTAAAAAATGTACCGGGGCGAGCCCGAGCGAATTCCGCGCCGGATGTGAGTAAGGCAGGGCGGGCGTTGTGTCATGCCTGGTAAAGTAAAGTATGGTTAAAGAAGGATGTCTTGACGCAGGACATGGCGCTCAGGAAGAATCCTCTCTTCGTCACTTTACCGGATGCGTTATGGAAGCTTTGCTGGAACACTTTATCACTCAGTCAGTGGCGTATTCGCTGATTGCCATTACGCTGGTAGCGTTCCTTGAGTCTCTGGCGCTGGTCGGGCTGCTGCTGCCCGGCACCGTGTTGATGGCCGCGCTCGGCGCGCTGATTGGCAGCGGCGAGGTGAATTTCTACGAAGCCTGGGCGGCGGGGATTATCGGCTGCCTGCTCGGCGACTGGATCTCTTTCTGGCTCGGCTGGCGCTTTAAAAAGCCCCTTCACCGCTGGTCTTTCCTGAAAAAGCATAAGGCGCTGCTCGATAAAACCGAACACGCGCTGCATCAGCACAGCCTGTTTACCATTCTCGTCGGACGATTCGTCGGGCCGACTCGCCCACTGGTGCCGATGGTGGCGGGCATGCTTGACCTGCCGGTGCGTAAATTCCTGCCGCCGAATATCCTCGGCTGCCTGCTCTGGCCGCCGTTCTACTTTCTGCCGGGCATTCTGGCGGGCGCCGCCATCGATATCCCGCCAGAGATGAAAAGCGGCGCGTTTAAATGGCTGTTAGGCGGAGTGGCGCTGCTGGTGTGGCTGGCGGCGTGGCTGCTCTGGCGCTGGTGGCGCAGCGGCAAAACCGAAGACCGCCTTACGCGCTACCTGCCGCGCGCGCGTCTGCACTGGCTGGCGCCCGGCGTGGCGGTGGCGGCGGGAGCGGCGCTGTTTGCTATCCAGAGCCATCCACTGATGCCTGTCTACCGCGCTATTCTCTGGAAAGTGGTGACCGGCGCTCAGTGAGGCGTGATGCCGAGCAGCGCCGATGCGCTGGCCTCGCCGCTCAGCAACTGCGCGGTGGGGCCGTCCCAGACGATGCGGCCTTCCACGACCACCAGACTGCGTGGCGCGATGCGCGCCGCGTCTTCCACGCTGTGCGATACCATTAAAAGCGTCGTACCTTCTTCTACGCAGAGGTGCTTAAGCAGCGTCAGCATCTCCTGACGTAGCGCCGGATCGAGCGCGGAAAACGGCTCGTCGAGCAGCAATATGGGGCGCTGGCGTACCAGGCAGCGCGCCAGCGCGGCCCGCTGGCGCTGACCGCCGGAGAGCGCCGTGGGCAGCCGCTCCAGCAGGTCGCCAATCGCCATTTTACCGGCCATCTCTTCCACCTGACGCTTCTGCTGCGCGTCCAGCCGCAGGCCGGGCGAGAGCCCGAGGCTGATGTTCTGGCGCACCGTCAGATGGTTAAACAGATTGTTTTCCTGAAACAGCATCGACACCGGGCGTTGTGACGGCGGCGTATGGGTATGATCTTCGCCCGCGAGGCGCAGCGTGCCGCTCGCGGGAGCGAGAAACCCTGCCATCAGATTGAGTAGCGTGCTTTTACCCGCGCCGCTTGGCCCCAGCACCGCTATCCGCTCGGCCTCGCGGACGTCAAGCGTAAAGCGCATCGGCAGATGGTGATACAGCCAGGTGAGATCAGTCAGTGTCAGCATGGCGCCCCGGAAGTTTTTCAATCAAGGTGAACAACAGAAAACAGAGCAGCAGCAGCAGCAACGCCGTCACCGCGCCTGCGTCGCTGCGATAAGCGCCGATCTGCTGATAGAGATAAAAGGGCAGCGTGCGGAAATCCTCATTACCGAACAGGGCCACCACGCCGAAATCGCCAATCGACAGCACGCAGGCGAAGGCCATCGCCTGCGCGAGCGGTACGCGCAACGCGCGCGCCTCTACCAGCCGCAGCCGGTTCAGCCCACGTATCTCAAGCGACGCGCAGAGCGCGCCATAACGCGCGGCGATATCGCGCATCGGGTTATCCAGCACTTTCAGGGCGTAGGGGATAGCCATCAGCGCGTTGGTGAAAATCACTATCGCGTCGGCGCGCGCTGGCAACCCGACAGTGGCGTTTAGCAGCAGGAAAAAACCGGTCGCCAGCACGATGCCCGGCATGGCGAGGATCAGCACGCCGCAAAGCTCCAGGCTCTGCCCGGCGAGACGGCGGTGTCGCAGGTAAAGCTCGCGGGTGCTCCAGAGCAGCATCATGGTCAGGATGACGCACAGCAGGCCCGCGCAAAGCGCGATGCGCAGCGATGTCCAGAGCGCGCGCCACAGCGCCGGGTCGGCCAGCGCGTGCCCCATGTCGCCGCGTAAGCCATCCACCAGCACCGCCAGCAGCGGCGGCAGCAACAGCAGCAGCGCGGCGGTAATTAATAGCGCGTCGGTCAGTTTGCTGCGCCACGAATCTTCCGGGTTGCGCCAGCCGCGCACCAGCGTCGCGCCCACCGGGATCGCTTTACTAAGACGCTGGCTCAGCAGGATCAGCGACAGGCAGCAGCCCATCTGGAGAATCGCGAGCAGCGCCGCGCGTCCCGGGTCATAGTCGTAACTCAATGCCTGGTAGATGGCGAGCTCAATGGTAGTGGCCTGCGGCCCGCCGCCGAGCGCCAGTACCGTGGCGAAGCTTGCGAAGCAGAGCATAAAAATCAGCGCCGCCACCGGCGGGATCTGGCGGCGCAGCCAGGGCCACTCCACCAGCCGGAAAAAATCCCAGCCGCGCATGCCAAGCTGGGCGGCCAGCTGGCGCTGTTCGCCGGGGATCTGCGTCAGGGTCTGGTACAGCAGGCGGGTCGCCATCGGCATATTAAAAAAGAGGTGCGCCAGCAGAATGCCCTGCAGGCCGTAGGGCGAAAAAGACCATTCGATGCCAAGCGCCGCGCAGAGCGCGGCCAGCCAGCCGCTGCGCCCGTAAACGCTGAGCAGGCCGAAAATCGCCACCAGCACGGGCAGGATAAGCGTCATGGCGCACAGGCGCAGCAGGGTTCGCCGCCCCGGAAAGCGACGGCGATAGAGGGCGCGGGCAAGAGGAATGGCGGGCACCACGGAGATCAGGGCCGAGAGAAATGCCTGCCAGAAGGAGAAGCGCACCACATGCCACAGGTAGCTGTCGTTCAGCAGGGCGCGGGCATCGGTGTGCGGCGCGTGCACCCACAGCGCCGCGAAGGCCGCCAGCGCCACCGCCGCCATCAGCAGAGCGGCGATGAGGCCCGGCCAGAGCCAGCCCGGTGTTAGCGGCTCACGGCGCGTTGCCATTCGCTCGTCCATTGGGCGCGCTGCGCGGCCACATCCTCAGCGGTGAATTGCAATGAAGTGTGCGGTTTCGTCAGCGCGTTGAAGCCCTCCGGCAGCGCGACACCCGCGACCGGATACATCCAGTTGCCGGTCGGGATCGCATTCTGGAAACCCGGTGAAACCATAAATTTAAGGAATTTTTCCGCCAGTTCCGGCTGTTTGCTGGCGGCGGTGCGCCCGGCGACTTCCACCTGCAAATAGTGGCCTTCGCTGAAATTCGCGGCGGCGTAATTATCTTTTTTCTCTTCGATAATGTGGTAGGCCGGCGAGGTGGTGTAGCTCAGTACCAGATCGCCTTCGCCTTTCAGAAACAGGCCATAGGCTTCGCTCCAGCCCTTCGTGACGGTGACGGTTTTCGCCGCGAGTTTCTGCCACGCGTCCGGTGCCTTGTCGCCGTAGACTTTCTGCATCCAGAGCAGCAGGCCAAGCCCCGGCGTGCTGGTACGCGGATCTTCATAAATAACGCGCCATTTCTGATCGCTTTCCACCAGCTCTTTCAGGCTTTTCGGCGGGTTTTTCAGCTTGTTTTTGTCATAGACAAAGGCGAACCAGCCGTAGTCGAACGGCACGAAGGTGTCGTTGTTCCAGCCGCCCGGGATGTTGACGTCACCGGCCGGAACGCCGCTTTTCGCAAACAGCCCGGTCGCGGTGGCAGCCTGGAGCAGGTTGTTGTCGAGCCCCAGCACCACATCAGCTTTGCTGTTCTTGCCTTCCATGCGCAGGCGGTTGAGCAGCGAGACGCCATCTTCCAGCGCCACGTATTTCAGCTCACAGCCGCACTCGGCTTCAAAAGCGGTTTTGATTTTCGGGCCAGGGCCCCATTCGGAGGAGAAGGAATCGTAGGTGTAGACGGTCAGTACGGGTTTGGCGAAAACCGGGACGGCGACCAGCGCCAGCAGCGGAAGCAGTTTTTTTAACACTTTGCACCTTTATCAAATGGGGGCAAAGGATTTTGAGCGGTAGCCTCAAATCCCTTCGCCGGCGTTATCCGGATCAGGTTCGACGGGTATTATCTCAGCGCGCCGGTTTTCCGGCGGCACCCCGTTGAGAACGGTCCATTGTAATGATTTGCGTAATGTTGCGAAAGGGTTACGGCTCGGGCGGCGCAAACCAGGCGGATTTAAAATCAAACCAGCCGAGCGTATTCATCCGTACGCCGCGCATGCTGCGCTGGCCCTGTAGCATCAGCCAGTGGTGGATAAGCGGTAATATGTCTTGCCGCTCCAGCATTGTCTGGCACCACTGCGGCAGATTGAGCGCGCCGGTGCGCCAGCGCTGCGCGTCGCCCTGCCAGTCGAGCGGGATACAGCGCTGGATGAGCGGCACTTCGCACAGCTGCGCGAACAGCGAGAAATCAAGCGGCAGCGTGAAATTGGCGCTGTTCAGCCACAGATCGCTGGTTATCTCTCCCTGATACCACTCCTCGTAGCTCACTTCACGCAGCTCCAGCTCAACCTGTTCCTGCGCCAGAATATCGCGCAGCAGCGCGCCGATTATCCGATTCTCGATGTGATCGCCATAAAACGTGAGCGTCAGGCGCTCCAGCCCGGCGGGCTTTTGCGCCTCCAGAATTTGCGGCGCGTGGTGCCAGCGCGGCAGCAGGCCGTAGGCCGGGAACCAGATGCGCTGATATTGCGGCGCGGCGCGATGCAGCAGGCGCGCGGGCGTGAACAGATGGCTTACCCAGCGCCGTACCTGCGGCATCGCGCCGACGCGCGAGCGGGAATCAAACAGCAGGTAGTAGCAGCCCTCTTCGAGACGGCTTTCGACGGCTTTTTCTTCCGGCTCACGTGTCGGGCCCTCAAGCTGAACGGCGCAGCTTAACTCTTCGCCGATTTCAGGCAGTACCCAAAAATTCACTTCGTCAATAAGCGCCCGGTAGCCGAAATAGTCGTCGAAGGCGTGGATTTTCAGCTGCGTACTATTATTGCGTACCACCGCGTAGGGGCCGGTACCGACCGGCTGACTGGCGAATTTCGGCAGATCCGGCCATTCGCGTGGAAGGATCATCGCCGGTACGCTGCCGAGTAGCCACGGCAGCCAGTCATCCGGCTCGCTCAGGTGAATATCAAGCGTCCAGGCGGTAGGGGAGACTATCTGACGGAGATGCGCGTAAAGCGGCAGGGCGCAGATGCGTTGCAGCGAGCTGATGACATCGAGCATGTCGAGTTCGCGGCCATGATGAAAATGAATGCCGGGGCGCAGAAAAAAACGCCAGTGAAAAGGGGAAATACGCTGCCAGTGATGAGCAATATCCGCTTCCAGTTCCCCGTTTTCCTCGTTTATGCGCGTCAGCCCGCTAAAGATTTGCCGGGCGATATGGGTCTCTGAGCGGCGCAGCGCGCTGCCGGGCAGCAGGTTTTGCAGCGGGCGGTAGTAGAGCACGCGCAGGATATGACGCCCCTGACGGAAGCTACGGCCAAGATGCGAGAGCAGCATCTGACGCACGGCGGATTTGTCGCCAACGATCTGCACCAGCTGATCGATCCGGTCCTGCTCAAGCAGATCTTCCGCCCGCTGCTGCTGAAGCGCGAGCCCGGTATAGAGAAAACGCAGCCGTGAACGCTTGCCGCGCCCGGCTTCGGCGTCCCAGGTCAGCCAGCCGCGCGCCTGCATCGCGTTCAGCAACGTCCGCATATGGCGACGCGAACAGTTCAGCAGATCCGCCAGTTCATTGAGCGTGGTTTCCTGGGGCTTGCCGTCGCAGCATTGCCACAGGCGGATGAATTGCTGTTGCAGACGACCTGAAGGCATAAAAGGGGAACTCCTGCGGGAAACTCATCAATTTAATATTCCCTATATTACGGCAATACTTCTCTTCGATGAAAGCGGAGGTGCTTATGAAAACGTCAGCAACGGGCAGGTTTTACCAACGGTATTTCAGTGCAACAAAACGTCTTTCTGGCTCATGGCTGGCCCGCCTGAGTTGTCAGACGCCGCAACGGATGCTGAATGATGTGATGCAGTGGGAGACGACTTTCCCGGTGACGTTTAAGCGCCGTTAAGCAGACATCACGTGTAACTGAGTATTGGTGCTTTTCACCCGCCAGCAGTGTGCTACTGCTGGCTTTTTTCGTCTATGATGAACACTTTTCCGCCCGCCTTAAACGAAAGGATGCGCCCGATGTTGTGGTTCCTCACGCCTGCAAGACGTCTCAATCTGGTCTATCTCGCCTTTATGATTGTCGCTTTTATGATGGGCGTGGCGGGGGCGCTACAGGCGCCGACGCTGAGCCTGTTTCTGAGCCGTGAAGTCGGCGCGCCGCCGTTCTGGGTGGGGCTGTTTTATACCGTTAACGCCATCGCCGGGATTGCGGTAAGCCTGTTACTGGCGAAGCGCTCCGACAGCCGGGGCGACCGACGTAAACTTATCCTCTTTTGCTGCGTAATGGCCGTGGCAAACTGTGTGCTGTTCGCCTTTAACCGCCACTACCTGACGCTGATTACCGCAGGCGTGTTGCTGGCGTCGCTCGCGAATACCGCCATGCCGCAGCTGTTTGCTCTCGCGCGTGAATATGCCGATAACTCGGCCCGCGAGGCGGTGATGTTCAGCTCGGTGATGCGCGCCCAGCTGTCGCTCGCCTGGGTTATCGGGCCGCCGCTGTCGTTCATGCTGGCGCTGAGTTTCGGCTTTACCACCATGTTTTTGATTGCCGCTGGAATCTTCATCCTGAGCCTGACGATTATCTTCTTCGCATTGCCGTCGGTAGCGCGTATTGAGCAACCCGCCGATGTGGCGCTGACGCAGGTGAGCGGCTGGAAAGATAAAAACGTGCGGATGCTGTTTATCGCTTCTGTGCTGATGTGGGCCTGCAACACAATGTATATCATCGATATGCCGCTGTGGGTGAGCCAGGATTTAGCGCTGCCGGAAAGCCTCGCGGGCGTGCTGATGGGCACTGCGGCGGGGCTTGAGATCCCGGCGATGCTGCTGGCCGGTTTTTACGTGAAGCGATTCGGTAAAAAACCGATGATGCTGCTGGCGGTGGGGGCGGGCGTGGTGTTCTACGCGGGGCTGAATCTCTTTCACAGCCGCGAGGCGCTACTGGGGTTACAGCTGTTTAACGCGGTGTTTATCGGGATTGTCGCCGGGATCGGCATGATCTGGTTTCAGGATCTTATGCCGGGGCGAGCGGGCTCGGCGACCACGCTATTTACCAACAGCATTTCGACCGGCGTTATCCTCGCAGGCGTTGTGCAGGGAGCGCTGGTGGAGACCTTCGGGCATTATGCTGTCTATTATGTGATTGCCGGGGTGTCAGTGTTAGCGCTGTGGCTGACGAGCCGGGTGAAAGACGTTTAAAGCGGATGACGCCCGGGTAAAGGGGGCGATATCCAGGGTGGGTAAGCGTGGCGCACCCACCTTTTTTATAGCGGGTGCGGTTGGTTTGATGGCGGGTAAGCCGCGCGTACCCGCAGGGCCACTGCAAAAGCTGTAAAACTCAGCCCATAAACGCGGGCTGTTTTTTCTCATACGCGGCGATGGCAGCGTCGTGCTGCAGCGTCAGCCCAATGCTGTCCAGCCCGTTCATCATGCAGTGACGTCGAAACGCGTCAATGTCGAAGTGATAAGACTTCTCGCCCGCTTTCACCACCTGTGCGTCCAGATCCACTTCAAAGCGAATGCCTGGACTGGCTTTGACCAGCGCGAACATTTCGTCCACCTCTTCATCGCTGAGCGTCACCGGCAGCAGCTGGTTGTTAAAGCTGTTGCCGTAAAAGATGTCAGCGAAGCTCGGCGCAATCACCACTTTAAAACCGTAATCGGTGAGCGCCCACGGCGCGTGCTCGCGCGACGAGCCGCAGCCGAAGTTCTCGCGCGCCAGTAAAATTGATGCCCCTTTGTATTCCGGGAAATTCAGAACGAACTCCGGGTTCGGCACCTCGCCTTTGTCGTCCAGAAAGCGCCAGTCGTTAAACAGGTGTGCGCCAAAGCCGGTGCGGGTGACTTTTTGCAGGAATTGCTTCGGGATAATCGCGTCGGTATCCACGTTCGCCGCATCCAGCGGAACCACCAGACCGGTGTGTTGGGTAAATTTCTCTGCCATGGTGTTCCCCTTATTTCAGGCTACGGATATCGGCGAAACGGCCGGTAACGGCGGCGGCAGCGGCCATTGCCGGGCTGACCAGGTGGGTGCGTCCGCCGCGGCCCTGACGGCCTTCAAAGTTACGGTTGCTGGTGGAGGCGCAGCGCTCGCCCGGATTCAGGCGGTCATTGTTCATCGCAAGGCACATAGAGCAGCCGGGCAGGCGCCACTCAAAGCCCGCCTCGATGAAGATCTTATCCAGCCCTTCGGCTTCGGCCTGCGCTTTTACCGGCCCGGAGCCTGGCACCACCAGCGCCTGGACGCCCGGCGCCACTTTGCGGCCTTTGGCGATTTCCGCCGCCGCGCGTAAATCTTCAATGCGCGAGTTGGTGCAGGAGCCGATAAACACTTTATCGATAGCCACGTCGGTCAGCGGCACGCCTGCTTTCAGGCCCATATAGGCCAGCGCTTTCTCGGCAGAGGCGCGCTCAACCGGATCGGCGAATGACGCCGGATCGGGAATGGCGTCGGTCACAGAAATCACCTGGCCTGGGTTGGTGCCCCAGGTCACCTGCGGCGCGATATCTTCGGCATTCAGCGTCACTACGGCGTCAAACTGCGCGCCGTCGTCGGTTTTCAGCGTCTTCCAGTATTCCACGGCATCCGCAAAATCCTGGCCCTTCGGCGCATGCAGACGGCCTTTCACATAGTTGAATGTGGTCTCATCCGGTGCCACCAGGCCCGCTTTGGCGCCCATTTCAATCGCCATATTGCACAGCGTCATGCGGCCTTCCATGCTCAGCGCGCGGATAGCGTCGCCGCAGAATTCCACCACATAGCCGGTGCCGCCCGCACTGCCGGTTTTACCGATGATCGCAAGCACGATGTCTTTCGCGGTGATACCAGGCGCGGCCGTGCCGTTGACTTCAATTTTCATGGTCTTCGCGCGGCCCTGTTTGAGCGTCTGCGTCGCCAGCACATGCTCCACTTCCGAGGTGCCGATACCGAACGCCAGCGCGCCGAATGCGCCGTGAGTGGCGGTATGTGAATCGCCGCAGACGATGGTCATGCCTGGCAGAGTGATGCCCTGTTCCGGCCCCATCACATGCACGATGCCCTGATACGGGTGGTTCAGATCATAGAGCTCGACGCCGAACTCGTTGCAGTTCTTGATAAGCTCCTGCATCTGGATGCGAGCCATTTCGCCGGAGGCGTTGATGTCTTTCGTCTGGGTGGAGACGTTGTGATCCATCGTCGCGAAAGTTTTACGCGGCTGGCGCACCGGGCGGCCATGCGCGCGCAGGCCATCGAACGCCTGCGGAGAGGTCACTTCATGCACCAGATGGCGGTCGATGTAGAGCAGCGGCGTTTCGTTTGGCGCTTCATACACCACGTGAGCGTCAAACAGCTTTTGATATAAGGTCTTTGCCATGATTACACCCCTTCGGCCACATAGCGGGCGATGATATCGCCCATTTCATCGGTGCTGACAGCCTGACCGCCGCGGGCCAGGTCGCCGGTACGCACGCCTTCTTCCAGCGCGCGGTTAATGGCGTGTTCGATAGCCGTCGCCGCGTCATCGGCTTCCAGGCTATAGCGCAGCAGCAGCGAGAGCGACAGGATCTGGGCAATCGGATTAGCAATATTTTTACCGGCGATATCCGGCGCGGAGCCGCCTGCGGGCTCGTACAGGCCGAAGCCCTGCTCGTTAAGGCTGGCGGAAGGCAGCATACCCATCGAGCCTGTGATCATCGCGCACTCGTCAGAGAGAATATCGCCGAACAGGTTGGAGCAGAGCAGCACATCGAATTGCGACGGATCTTTAATCAGCTGCATGGTGGCGTTGTCGATATACATGTGCGACAGCTCGACATCCGGATACTCTTTGGCGATTTCATTGACGATTTCGCGCCACAGCAAGGACGTTTGCAACACGTTCGCTTTATCAATTGAGGTCACTTTATTGCGGCGCTTGCGCGCGGACTCAAAGGCGATGCGTGCAATGCGTTCAATTTCAAAACGGTGATAAACCTCGGTGTCGAACGCTTTTTCATGCATGCCGCTGCCTTCACGGCCTTTCGGCTGGCCGAAGTAGATGCCGCCAGTCAGCTCGCGCACGCAGAGGATGTCAAAGCCGTTGGCGGCGATATCGGCGCGCAGCGGGCAGAATTCTTCCAGGCCCGGGTAGAGCTTCGCCGGGCGCAGGTTGCTGAACAGCTTGAAGTGTTTACGCAGCGGCAGCAGCGCGCCGCGCTCCGGCTGCTGCGCCGGGGGCAGATTTTCCCACTTCGGGCCGCCGACTGAGCCGAACAGAATGGCGTCGGCCTGTTCGCAGCCTTCTACCGTCGCCTGCGGCAGCGGGTTGCCGTGGCGATCGATGGCGATGCCGCCGACGTCATAGTGGCTGGTGGTGATACGCATATCAAAACGGCCACGAACTGCATCCAGTACTTTCAGGGCTTGCGCCATCACTTCCGGGCCAATACCGTCGCCCGGCAAAACTGCAATATGATAATTTTTAGACATCACACGGTTTCCTGGTTGTGTTCTTTATTCTGTGCTTTGCGTTGCAACTCTTTCTCGACTTCGCCGGCGCGCCAGATATTGTTCAGCACGTTAATCATCGCGCGGGCGGAGGACTCGACGATATCGGTGGTCAGGCCCACGCCGTGGAAGTGGCGGCCGTTATAGCTGACTACGATATCTACCTGGCCCAGCGCGTTTTTGCCGTGGCCTTTCGCGCCTAACTGGTATTTCACCAGTTCAATGTCGTAATCGGTAATGCGGTTGATGGCCTGGTAGACCGCGTCAACCGGGCCGTTACCGTTGGCGGCTTCGGCTTTCACTTCCTCGCCGCAGGCGAGCTTGACGGACGCGGTCGCCATCGCGCTGGAGCCGGACTGCACGCTGAAGTATTCCAGACGGAAATGCTCCGGCTCTTCCTGCTGTTTATTGATAAAGGCCAGCGCTTCCAGATCGTAATCAAATACTTGGCCTTTTTTGTCCGCCAGCTTCAGGAAAGCGTCGTACAGGTTATCCAGGTTGTAGTCGCTTTCCTGGTAACCCATCTCCTCCATACGGTGCTTCACGGCGGCGCGGCCGGAGCGGGACGTGAGGTTCAATTGCACCTGATTCAGGCCGATGGATTCCGGCGTCATGATTTCGTAGTTTTCGCGGTTTTTCAGCACGCCGTCCTGATGGATGCCGGAGGAGTGGGCAAACGCACCGGCGCCGACCACCGCTTTGTTCGCCGGGATCGGCATATTGCAGATCTGGCTGACGGTCTGGCTGGTGCGCCAGATCTCCTGATGGTTAATCGTAGTGTGGACGTTGAGCAGATTCTGGCGCAGCTTGATAGCCATAATGACTTCTTCCAGCGCGCAGTTGCCCGCACGCTCGCCAATACCGTTCAGCGTGCCTTCAACCTGACGCGCGCCCGCGTGGACGGCGGCCATGGCGTTGCCGACGGCCATGCCCAGATCGTCATGGGTATGCACGGAGATAATGGCTTTGTCGATATTGGGTACGCGCTCATACAGGCCGGTGATGATGTTGCTGAATTCGAAAGGCAGGGTGTAGCCGACGGTGTCCGGGATATTAATAGTGGTGGCGCCCGCGTTGATGGCGGCTTCCACGACGCGCGCCAGATCCTCGATCGGGGTGCGACCAGCGTCTTCGCAGGAGAACTCGACATCATCGGTATAGTTACGGGCGCGTTTGACCATATAGACGGCGCGTTCGATAACCTCGTCCAGCGTGCTACGCAGCTTGGTGGCGATATGCATAGGCGAGGTGGCGATAAAGGTGTGAATACGAAACGCCTCGGCCACTTTCAGGGATTCCGCCGCCACGTCGATATCTTTTTCCACGCAGCGGGCCAGCGCGCAGACGCGGCTGTTTTTCACCTGGCGGGCAATCGTCTGTACCGACTCGAAATCGCCTGGCGAGGAGACCGGAAACCCGACTTCCATAACATCGACACGCATACGCTCAAGCGCCAGCGCGATTTGCAGCTTTTCCTTTACGCTCAGGCTCGCCTGCAGCGCCTGCTCACCGTCACGCAACGTGGTATCAAAAATAATGACTTGCTGGCTCATGGTTGGTGTCCTTATTTGTCCTGAGGCGCCTTGCGTGAGCATAAAAAAACCCGCGCAGCGGCGCGGGTTTTCGTATTTCTGATGACCTGACTCAAGCGTTATCGCCGAACGTCGCGCACCAGTCTACCGCGCACTGAAGATGCGTTTAGTAGTAGTAGACCAGCAAAACGAACGATGCGAATCATGACTCACGTCCCGAATAAAAGCGTTAATAGGCTTTTAGTGGTACTGGATAGCGCCGGCCATGTCAACCCCCTGTCCTTAATTCTACAGTTAATGCGCCAGCGCCCCGCAGTAAGCGGATTTAGTGGATTATGCTGGGTAATCGCATTTGTATAAAACATATCTATAAATTAAGCGAGGCGTAAGTATTCATGTATGCGGAGTGCCTCTTTATGGTCATTTTTTCCCGTTCCGATGGCATTAAAATATTCATCAAAACAATTAATTGCGGCGGCGGATAAGTGAGTTTTCTCTTTTAAACAGATTTTCTGAAAACGACGGGTCATCATTTATGAGAAAAGAGAAGAAGTTACTAAAACTTAATTGATAATTCATAAAGTGAATTATTGTTTATTCGTCTTTTTTATGATTTGATCACGCCGTACAGAGAAAGTCATGATAAACAAAGTCTAAAAGTGTCAGGGGAGTTAGCTTTATTGTCTATTAATGATCTTTTATTGCAAACCAAACGGCTTTTATGAAAATTTGAACCTCCTCTTTTGCCTGAGATTGCTACATGAAAACGGAATGTTTTGGGTAATGCATGCAAAGGGAATAATGTATCAGTGGAGTAAATTATGTCTGGTGATCATATTGATAATTCACCCGTATCTGAGGGGCTGAAGCCTCAATTACGCACGGTCGATCTTAATTTGTTGACGGTTTTTGATGCGGTGATGCAGGAGCAAAATATTACCCGCGCCGCGCATTTGCTGGGCATGTCCCAGCCTGCCGTCAGCAACGCCGTGGCGCGCCTTAAGGTGATGTTTAATGACGAATTATTCGTACGTTACGGGCGCGGCATCCAGCCGACCGTTCGGGCATGCCAGCTGTTCGGATCGATTCGTCAGGCGCTTCAACTGGTGCAAAATGAATTGCCGGGCTCCGGCTTTGAACCGCTCAGCAGCGAAAGGCTGTTTAACCTTTGTGTATGCAGTCCGCTGGATAATCTGCTGACGTCGATTATTTATAACAGCGTAATGAATATCGCGCCCAATATTCATTTAGTATTTAAATCTTCGCTGAATCAGAACATTGAACATCAGTTGCGCTATCAGGAGACGGAATTTGTTATCGGCTATGACGAATTTCGCCGTCCGGAGTTTACCTGCGTTCCGCTATTTAAAGATGAAATGGTGCTGGTGAGCAGCCAAAGTCATCCGCGTAAAGATAACCTGTTACGTGAAAGCGAAGTGTTTAAAGAGCAGCATGCGGTCGTGGCGTTAGATCGCTTTAGTTCTTTTAGCCTGCCGTGGTATGACACCACAGAAAAACAGGCCGCGATTGCTTATCAGGGAATGGCGATGACCAGCGTGCTGAATGTCGTGTCGCGTACCAATCTGGTGACTATCGCCCCGCGCTGGCTGGCGCAGGATTATGAGCATACCCTGCAACTGCAAATTATGCCGCTGCCGTTTAAATTAAACAGCCGCACCTGTTATCTCTCCTGGCATGAAGCGGCCGGGCGCGATAAGGGCCATCAATGGATGGAGGAGCTGTTATCCAACGTCTGCCGTCGCTGACGCGCCGTTAAGGCTCATCGGGCGGTCATGACCGCCCGTTTTTCTTTTATTATTGTCTTTTGTAGCATTTTATCCTGCCCTGATTTGCCGCCTCGCTGCGCCTCTGTTTATCCTCCTGATTATTTGATTTATCACTGTCAGGAATGAGCCTCACGAAATTTACGGTCATAAGCGCCGCTTATATTCAGCATATCTCTCCGTTTAACCGCTTTTCTTAAGCGCCGCGCAGGAATTTCGCGCGCGGCGCGGCACCCGATTGCTAATTGCCTGCCTCATTTTCAGCGGTTATGTTAGGGAGACGCATAACGATAATTAACGACAGGACATCACACCTGTACCAGTGACCGTGCGGAAAATGACTTCTGCCGTCAGTCCGTAAACAAAAGCCTGGAGGCAAACCATGGAGATGTTGTCTGGAGCCGAGATGGTCGTCCGATCGCTTATCGATCAGGGCGTGAAGCAAGTGTTCGGTTATCCCGGTGGTGCCGTGCTCGACATTTATGACGCGCTGCACACCGTTGGCGGGATTGATCATGTGCTGGTGCGCCATGAACAAGCCGCGGTGCATATGGCGGATGGTCTGGCGCGCGCAACCGGAGAGGTGGGCGTGGTGCTGGTGACCTCCGGCCCTGGCGCCACCAACGCGATTACCGGTATCGCCACGGCTTATATGGACTCCATTCCGCTTGTGGTGCTATCAGGCCAGGTGGCGACCTCGCTGATTGGCTATGACGCTTTTCAGGAGTGCGACATGGTGGGGATCTCCCGCCCGGTGGTGAAGCACAGCTTTCTGGTGAAGCAGACCGAAGATATCCCGACGGTGCTGAAAAAAGCGTTCTGGCTCGCCGCGAGCGGCAGACCGGGCCCGGTGGTGGTGGATCTGCCGAAAGATATTCTGAATCCAGCCAAAAAATTGCCTTATGTCTGGCCGGACACCGTCAGCATGCGTTCTTACAACCCGACCACGCAAGGCCACAAAGGGCAGATCAAACGCGCCCTGCAGACTCTTGTCGCCGCGAAAAAACCGGTGATGTACGTGGGCGGCGGCGCTATTACGGCGGCGTGCGAAAACGAACTGCGCGCGGTGGCGGAAAAGCTTAACGTGCCGGTGGTCTCTTCATTAATGGGGCTGGGCGCATTTCCCGGCACGCATCGTCAGGCGCTGGGCATGCTGGGGATGCACGGCACCTTTGAAGCCAACATGACGATGCATAACGCCGATGTGATTTTCGCCGTCGGCGTGCGCTTTGATGATCGCACGACCAACAATCTGGCGAAGTACTGCCCCAACGCGACCGTGCTGCATATTGATATCGACCCGACGTCTATCTCCAAAACCGTGGCGGCGGATGTACCTATTGTCGGCGATGCGCGCCAGGTGCTGAGCCAGATGCTGGAGCTGCTGGGCCAGGAAGAGAGCCAGCAGCCGCTCGACGACCTCCGCGACTGGTGGCAGCATATCGAGCAGTGGCGCGCCCGTCAGTGCCTGAATTACGACCGCGAAAGCGGCAGCATTAAACCGCAGGCGGCTATCGAAACGCTGTATCGTCTGACTAACGGCGACGCTTATGTGACGTCCGATGTCGGCCAGCATCAGATGTTTGCCGCGCTGTATTACACCTTTGATAAACCACGCCGCTGGATAAATTCCGGCGGCCTCGGGACGATGGGCTTTGGCCTGCCGGCGGCGCTCGGCGTGAAGCTGGCGCTGCCGGAAGAGACAGTCGTGTGCGTGACCGGCGACGGCAGTATTCAGATGAATATTCAGGAGCTCTCCACCGCGCTGCAATATGAACTGCCGGTGCTGGTGCTTAACCTGAACAACCGTTATCTGGGCATGGTGAAGCAGTGGCAGGATATGATCTATTCTGGCCGCCACTCGCAGTCTTATATGGAATCGCTGCCTGATTTCGTCCGCCTGGCCGAGGCTTACGGGCATGTCGGGATTTCCATTACCCGCCCGGAAGAGCTCGAAAGCAAGCTCAGCGAGGCGCTGGAGCATGTGCGCAATAACCGGCTGGTGTTTGTCGATGTCACCGTGGACGGGACGGAGCACGTCTATCCGATGCAGGTTCGCGGCGGCGGAATGGATGAAATGTGGTTAAGCAAAACGGAGAGAACCTGATTATGCGCCGGATATTATCAGTTTTACTGGAAAACGAATCGGGCTCGTTGTCTCGCGTGATTGGGCTCTTCGCACAGCGTGGCTATAACATTGAAAGCCTGACGGTGGCCCCTACTGACGATCCCACGCTCTCCCGCATGACGATCCAGACGGTCGGCGACGAAAAAGTGCTGGAGCAAATTGAAAAGCAGCTGCATAAGCTGGTGGATGTACTGCGCGTCAGCGAACTGGGGCAGGGCGCGCATGTCGAGCGTGAAATCATGCTGGTGAAAATCCAGGCGAGCGGCTATGGCCGTGAGGAAGTGAAGCGCAGCGCCGAAATTTTCCGTGGGCAGATTATTGATGTTACGCCGTCGCTCTATACCGTGCAGCTCGCGGGCACCAGCGAAAAGCTCGACGCGTTCCTCGCCAGCATTCGGGATGTGGCGAAAATTGTGGAAGTGGCGCGCTCCGGCGTGGTTGGCCTCTCCCGTGGCGAAAAAATTATGCGTTAACCGTATTGCCTTCTTGTTATGCATCCGCCCGGCGTTCCTGCCGGGCTTTTTTTTGCAGCAGGCGCGACAGGCGCGCGCAAAAGCAGTTGCTCAGGGTACTATTCTGCGCTTAGATGTTAAGGATTTTAACTTATAACCCTTGAAAGGTTATGGAGTAACACTCTTGTTAAGGGGCAAACGTGAAACTGGATGAAATCGCGCGGCTGGCTGGCGTGTCGCGCACCACGGCGAGCTATGTCATTAATGGAAAAGCCCGGCAGTACCGTGTGAGTGATAAAACCGTTGAAAAAGTGATGGCTGTGGTGCGTGAGCATAACTACCACCCGAACGCCGTCGCCGCAGGCCTGCGCGCAGGACGCACGCGCTCCATCGGGCTGGTTATCCCCGATCTTGAAAACACCAGCTATACCCGCATTGCCAACTATCTTGAACGCCAGGCGCGTCAGCGCGGGTATCAGTTACTTATCGCCTGCTCTGAAGATCAGCCGGATAACGAAATGCGCTGCATTGAGCATCTGTTGCAGCGACAGGTCGACGCCATCATCGTTTCCACCTCTTTACCGCCAGAACATCCGTTTTATCAGCGCTGGGCGAACGATGCCTTCCCGATCGTCGCGCTCGACCGCGCGCTGGATCGCGAACACTTTACCAGCGTCGTGGGCGCCGATCAGGACGATGCCGAAATGCTGGCAAGCGAGCTGCGCACATTCCCGGCCGAAACCGTACTTTATCTCGGCGCGCTGCCGGAGCTGTCGGTGAGCTTCCTGCGTGAACAGGGTTTTCGCAGCGCGTGGAAAGACGATCCGCGCGAGGTGCACTTTTTATATGCCAACAGCTACGAGCGTGAAGCCGCCGCCGCGCTGTTTGAAAAATGGCTGGAAACCCACCCAATGCCGCAGGCGCTGTTCACGACTTCATTTGCGCTGTTGCAGGGCGTAATGGACGTGACGCTCAAGCGCGAAGGGCGCCTCCCGTCTGAACTCGCTATCGCCACCTTCGGCGACAATGAACTGCTCGATTTCCTGCAATGTCCGGTACTGGCGGTCGCGCAGCGTCATCGCGATGTGGCGGAACGCGTGCTTGAGCTGGTGCTCGCGAGCCTTGACGAACCCCGCAAACCGCGACCGGGCCTGACCCGAATTCGCCGCAATCTCTACCGACGCGGCAGCCTCAGCCGTCGTTAAGCCGCCAGTGAAAATGGCAAAAAGGCAGCTTTGGCTGCCTTTTCTTTTGATTCGGATAATTCCGGCGCATTTTTACACATCCTGACATGAACGCTGCGCACTGTGCAGAAGAGATGTCTTATCCGGGATTAGTCGTAACCAATCATTTCTTATGTGTAATTTTGTAACTGTTTCTCGCGACGCGGAGGCTGCCGGAAGCAGTTTAGTTTCAGTCAGTTCGCGAATGGCAGATAAAAGCGCGCTAAACCATAGCAGGCGCTGTTAACTCCAGGGCTTTTACCTTAAAATGCCGCTCGCGTCGCAAACTCAACACTTAGTCCTCTTCACCGATCGTATTAAGTGGTTTTTAACGGTCCTGTGTGTATTCGTCATTTTTCTTACAAATATTCATAGCGTTAATTTTGCCTCGTCAGGATGGCAGGGATTTTATTTGCCGCTTTCTCTTTGTCAGCGCCGAATCTTTTGTTGAAGGCGGCCCCGGTGCTGGCTTGACAAGCTTTTCCTCCGCTCCGTAAACTCCGGTGGGTGGGATTTTGTGGGATAAAGTGGTGAAAAAGGGCAGAGCTCAGTGAGGCTTTAATGTTTCGTGGCGCAACGTTGGTTAATCTCGACAGCAAAGGGCGGCTATCCGTTCCGACGCGCTATCGTGATTTACTGCATGACGCCTCGTCCGGCCAGATGGTTTGCACTATCGATATTCACCATCCCTGCCTGTTGCTTTATACCTTGCCCGAATGGGTAATTATCGAACAAAAATTGTCGCGTCTGTCGAGCATGAACCCCGCAGAACGTCGAGTGCAGCGCCTGCTGCTGGGCCATGCCAGCGAATGCCAGATGGACAGCGCGGGCCGTCTTTTATTAGCACCCGTGTTACGGCAACACGCCGGATTGACCAAACAAGTGATGCTGGTCGGGCAGTTCAACAAATTTGAGCTGTGGGACGAAGCGACCTGGCATCAACAGGTCAGGGAAGACATCGACGCTGAGCAGTCATCTTCTGAAGTGTTGTCGGAGCGGCTGCAGGATTTGTCTTTATAAAATATGATGGAAAATTATAAACATACGACGGTGCTCCTTGACGAGGCCGTCAACGGCCTGAATATACGTCCAGACGGCATTTACATTGACGGCACCTTTGGCCGCGGCGGACACTCGCGTCTGATCCTTTCACAGCTGGGCGAACAAGGGCGGTTACTGGCTATCGATCGCGATCCGCAGGCGATTGCGGCGGCCGCTGCCATTGACGATCCGCGCTTCTCCATCATTCACGGTCCTTTCTCCGCGCTGGGCGAGTATGTCCGCGAACGCGAGTTACAGGGCAAAATCGACGGCATCCTTCTTGATCTCGGCGTCTCGTCGCCGCAGCTTGACGATCCTGAACGCGGCTTCTCTTTTATGCGCGATGGCCCGCTGGATATGCGTATGGATCCCACGCGCGGCCAGTCCGCCGCCGAATGGCTGCGTAACGCGGAAGAAGCGGATATCGCCTGGGTGCTGAAAACCTTTGGCGAAGAGCGTTTCGCGAAACGTATCGCGCGCGCCATCGTTGAGCGCAACCGCGAGCTGCCGATGACCCGCACCAAAGAGCTGGCGGAAGTCGTGGCGGCGGCCACACCGGTAAAAGATAAGTTCAAGCACCCCGCCACCCGAACTTTCCAGGCGGTGCGCATCTGGGTGAACAGTGAGCTCGAAGAGATTGAGCAGGCGCTGAAAGGCGCGGTGGCCGTGCTGGCGCCGGGCGGGCGTCTTTCCGTCATCAGTTTTCACTCTCTGGAAGATCGGCTGGTAAAACGCTTTATGCGTGAGCAGAGCCGTGGGCCGCAGGTGCCGGCCGGGCTGCCGATGACCGAAGCGCAGTTGCAAAAGCTTGGCGGTCGCGAACTGCGCGCGCTGGGCAAACTGATGCCGGGCGAGGCCGAAGTCGCTGAGAACCCGCGCGCGCGCAGTTCGGTATTGCGCGTCGCCGAGAGGACAGGCGCATGATAAGCCGGGTGACAGAAACCCTCAGCAAAGTCACCGGATCGCTGACCAGCACCGAACGCCACGCGCTGCCCGCCGTGATCGGCGGCGATCTTCTGCGCTACGGGAAACTGCCGCTCTGTCTGTTTATTGCCATTATCGTGACCGCTATCTTCGTGGTCACGACCGCGCACCATACCCGTTTGCTCACCGCGCAACGTGAGCAGCTGGTGCTGGAGCGCGACGCGCTGGATATCGAATGGCGCAACCTGATCCTTGAAGAAAACGCGCTCGGCGATCACAGCCGGGTTGAACGGATCGCAACGGAAAAGCTGCAAATGCAGCATGTCGATCCCTCGCAGGAAAATATTGTGGTGCAGAAATAAGGACTGACCAGGCGAATGAAAGCAGCAAAGACGCTTAAACCAAAACGTCAGGAAGAACAGGCCAACTTTATCAGTTGGCGTTTTGCGTTGCTTTGCGGCTGCATTTTGTTGGCTCTGGCATTTCTGCTGGCGCGCGTCGCCTGGCTGCAAATCATCGACCCGGATATGCTGGTGCGCCAGGGCGATATGCGTTCGCTGCGCGTGCAAGAGGTGTCTACCGCGCGCGGTATGATAACCGACCGCTCCGGCCGCCCGCTGGCGGTGAGCGTGCCGGTAAAAGCCATCTGGGCGGATCCGAAAGAGCTGCACGATGCGGGCGGCATCACTCTCGATAATCGCTGGAAAGCGCTTTCAGACGCGCTCAAAATTCCGCTCGACCAGCTTTCCGCGCGCGTCAACGCTAACCCGAAAGGCCGCTTTATTTATCTTGCCCGTCAGGTGAACCCGGATATCGGCGATTACATCAAAAAACTAAAGCTGCCAGGCATTCATTTGCGTGAGGAGTCGCGCCGTTATTATCCTTCAGGCGCAGTGACCGCTCACCTCATCGGCTTTACCAACGTTGACAGCCAGGGCATCGAAGGTGTTGAAAAAAGCTTTGATAAATGGCTCACCGGTCAGCCTGGCGAGCGTATCGTGCGTAAAGACCGCTATGGCCGCGTAATTGAGGATATCTCCTCCACAGACAGCCAGGCGGCGCACAACCTGGCGCTCAGTATCGACGAGCGCCTGCAGGCGCTGGTCTACCGCGAGCTCAACAACGCCGTGGCGTTTAACAAGGCGGAATCCGGCAGCGCCGTGCTGGTGGACGTTAACACCGGCGAAGTGCTGGCGATGGCCAACAGCCCTTCCTATAACCCGAACAACATTACCGGCACGCCGAAAGATGTGATGCGTAACCGCACCATCACCGACGTTTTCGAGCCGGGCTCCACCGTAAAACCGATGGTAGTGATGACGGCGCTGCAGCGCGGCGTGGTGCAGGAAAATACGGTGCTTAACACCGTTCCTTACCGGATTAATGGTCACGAAATCAAAGACGTCGCCCGTTACAGCGAGCTGACGCTTACCGGGGTTCTACAGAAGTCGAGTAACGTCGGGGTTTCCAAGCTGGCGTTAGCGATGCCGTCCTCAGCGTTAGTAGACACTTACTCACGTTTTGGACTCGGCAAGTCCACCAATCTGGGGCTGGTCGGAGAACGCAGTGGCTTGTTTCCACAAAAACAACGGTGGTCTGACATAGAGAGGGCCACCTTCTCATTCGGCTACGGGCTAATGGTAACGCCGTTACAGTTAGCGCGAGTCTACGCGACGATTGGCAGCTACGGCGTTTACCGCCCGCTGTCTATTACAAAAGTCGACCCACCGGTACCAGGCGAGCGTATCTTCCCGGAATCCATCGTGCGCACCGTGGTGCATATGATGGAAAGCGTGGCGCTGCCGGGCGGCGGCGGCGTGAAGGCGGCTATCAAAGGCTACCGCATCGCGATTAAAACCGGTACGGCGAAGAAAGTCGGGCCGGACGGACGATACATCAACAAATACATTGCTTACACCGCAGGCGTTGCACCTGCCAGCAATCCGCGTTTCGCGCTGGTGGTGGTGATTAACGATCCGCAGGCGGGTAAATACTACGGCGGCGCCGTTTCCGCGCCGGTCTTTGGTGCCATCATGGGGGCGTTCTGCGCACCATGAACATTGAGCCGGACGCGCTGACAACGGGCGAAAAAAGTGAATTTGTAATTAATCGAGAAGAGGGAACAGGTGGCAGATCGTAATTTGCGCGACCTTCTCGCTCCGTGGGTAGCTGGTCTCCCTGCGCGAGCTCTGCGGGAGATGACCCTGGACAGCCGCGTTGCGGCGGCAGGGGATCTCTTTGTGGCGGTGGTCGGTCATCAGGCGGACGGGCGTCGGTATATCCCGCAGGCGATAGCGCAAGGTGTAGCTGCCATCGTTGCTGAAGCGAAAGGCGAGGCGACGGACGGCGAAGTCCGTGAGATGCACGGCGTGCCGGTTATCTATTTAAGCCAGCTCAACGAACGCCTTTCGGCGCTGGCGGGGCGTTTTTATCACGAGCCGTCTGAACGCCTGCGTCTTATCGGCGTGACGGGCACTAACGGCAAAACCACGACCACGCAACTGTTAGCGCAGTGGAGCCAACTGCTGGGCGAAACCAGCGCCGTGATGGGCACCGTCGGCAACGGCCTGTTGGGTAAAGTGAGCCCGACTGAAAATACGACCGGCTCAGCGGTTGACGTACAGCATGTGCTGTCAGGGCTCGCCGACCAGGGCGCGAGCGTTGCCGCGATGGAGGTCTCCTCCCACGGGCTGGTGCAGCATCGCGTGGCCGCGCTGAAATTCGCCGCCAGCGTGTTTACGAATTTAAGCCGCGATCATCTCGACTATCACGGCGATATGGAGCATTACGAAGCGGCGAAATGGCTGCTGTTTTCCTCGCATCACTATGGCCAGGCGATTATCAATGCCGATGATGAAGTTGGCCGCCGCTGGCTGGCGAAGCTGCCGGATGCGGTAGCGGTGTCGATGGAAAATAACATCAATCCAGGCTGTCATGGACGCTGGCTGCGTGCCGATGCGGTGGAATACCACGACCGCGGCGCGACCCTGCGTTTCAGCTCTTCCTGGGGCGACGGCGAAATCGACAGCCGTCTGATGGGGGCATTCAACGTCAGCAATCTTCTGCTGGCGCTCGCGACGCTGCTGGCGCTGGGCTATCCGCTCGCCGCGCTGCTGGAAAGCGCGCCGCGCCTCCAGCCGGTCAACGGACGCATGGAAGTATTCAGCGCACCGGGCAAACCGACGGTAGTGGTGGATTACGCGCACACGCCGGACGCGCTCGAAAAAGCGTTGCAGGCCGCGCGCCTGCACTGCACGGGCAAGCTCTGGTGCGTCTTCGGCTGCGGCGGCGATCGCGACAAAGGCAAGCGTCCGCTGATGGGGGCGATTGCCGAACAGTTTGCCGACATCGTGGTGGTGACTGACGACAACCCGCGTACGGAAGATCCCAAAGCGATTATCGCCGATATCCTTACCGGCATGCTCGACGCGGGCCGCGCGCGCGTGGTTGAAGGCCGCGCTGAGGCGGTGACGAACGCCATTATGCAGGCGTCGGAAAACGACGTGGTGCTGGTGGCCGGTAAAGGCCACGAAGATTATCAGATTGTCGGCACCCGCCGACTTGATTACTCCGACCGCGTCACCGCGGCGCGTCTGCTGGGAGCAGTGGCATGATTCGCGTATCTCTGAGCCAGCTCGCCGCTGTTCTGAACGGCGAATTGCATGGCGTCGACGCTGATGTCGACGCGGTAACGACCGACACACGTAAGCTGACGCCGGGCTGTCTGTTTGTGGCGCTGAAGGGCGAGCGCTTCGACGCGCACGATTTCGCCCATCAGGCACAGGAAGGCGGCGCGGGCGCGCTGTTGGTAAGCCGTAAGCTGGATATCGCTCTGCCGCAACTGGTGGTGGCCGATACCCGCCTCGCCTTCGGCGAACTGGCCGCCTGGGTCAGACAGCAAATGCCGGCACGCGTGGTGGCGCTGACCGGCTCTTCCGGCAAGACCTCGGTAAAAGAGATGACCGCCGCCATTCTTGGCGAGTGCGGCAACACGCTCTACACCGCGGGCAACCTGAATAACGATATCGGCGTGCCGATGACGCTGCTGCGCCTCACGCCGGAACATCAGTTCGCGGTGATTGAGCTTGGCGCGAACCATCAGGGCGAAATCGCCTGGACCGTAAGCCTGACGCGCCCTGAAGCGGCGCTGGTAAACAACCTGGCGGCGGCGCACCTGGAAGGTTTCGGCTCGCTCGCCGGTGTGGCGAAAGCGAAAGGCGAAATCTTCACCGGGTTGCCGGAAAACGGCATCGCCATTATGAACGCTGATAACAACGACTGGCTGAACTGGCAGAGCGTGATTGGTAACCGCAAGGTCTGGCGTTTCTCGCCGAACCTCGCTACCAGCGATTTCAGCGCCACCAATATTCATATCACCTGCCACGGCACTGAATTTACGCTGCGTACTCCGACGGGCAACGTTGACGTTCTGCTGCCGTTGCCGGGCCGCCATAACATCGCCAATGCGCTGGCCGCCTCCGCGCTGGCGATGGCCGTGGGCGCGCCGCACCAGGCGATTAAAGCCGGTCTGGCGAAGCTGAAAGCGGTGCCCGGACGTCTGTTCCCGGTGCAACTGGCGGAAAACCAGCTGCTACTGGATGACAGCTATAACGCCAACGTCGGGTCGATGACCGCTGCGGCGCAGGTGCTGTCTGAAATGCCTGGCTATCGCGTGATGGTTGTCGGCGATATGGCGGAACTGGGCGAGGAAGCCGCGGCCTGCCATAAGCAGGTGGGCGAGGCGGCGAAAGCCGCGGGCATCGATAAAGTTCTGAGCGTCGGTACGCTCAGCGAAGCCATCAGCCGCGCCAGCGGCGTGGGCGAACATTTCAGCGATAAGCAGGCCGTGGTTGCACGCCTCAGAACCCTTATCAACGAGCATTCCATCATCACCCTTTTAGTGAAAGGTTCACGTAGTGCTGCCATGGAAGAGGTGGTGCGCGCATTACAGGAGAACAGGACATGTTAGTGTGGCTGGCCGAGTATCTGGTCAAATATTATTCCGGCTTTAACGTCTTTTCATACCTGACGTTTCGCGCCATCGTCAGCCTGCTGACCGCGCTGTTTATTTCGCTCTGGATGGGGCCGCGCCTGATCGCGCATTTACAGAAGCTCTCTTTCGGCCAGGTCGTGCGTAACGACGGCCCGGAGTCGCACTTCAGCAAACGAGGCACGCCGACGATGGGCGGCATCATGATCCTCACCTCTATTGTGGTGTCGGTGTTGCTGTGGGCGTATCCGTCCAACCCGTATGTCTGGTGCGTGCTGTTTGTGCTGGTGGGTTACGGCGCGGTGGGGTTTGTCGACGATTACCGCAAAGTGGTGCGTAAAGATACCAAGGGCCTGATCGCCCGCTGGAAATATTTCTGGATGTCCGTGATTGCGCTGACCGTGGCGTTTGCGCTCTATATCACCGGGAAAGATACGCCCGCGACCGAACTGGTCGTGCCGTTCTTTAAAGATGTCATGCCGCAGCTTGGTCTTTTCTATGTGCTGCTGGCCTATTTCGTGATTGTTGGCACAGGGAACGCAGTGAACCTGACTGATGGCCTGGATGGTCTGGCGATTATGCCGACAGTGCTGGTCGCCGCCGGGTTCGCGCTGGTCGCCTGGGCGACCGGTAACGTCAAGTTCGCGGAGTATCTGCATATCCCGTATCTGCGCCACGCGGGCGAGCTGGTGATTGTCTGCACGGCGATTGTCGGCGCGGGGCTTGGCTTTTTGTGGTTTAACACCTATCCGGCTCAGGTTTTCATGGGCGATGTCGGCTCGCTGGCGCTCGGCGGCGCGCTGGGCATTATCGCCGTGCTGCTGCGTCAGGAATTCCTGCTGGTGATCATGGGCGGTGTCTTTGTGGTGGAAACCCTGTCGGTCATTCTGCAGGTCGGCTCCTTCAAGTTACGTGGTCAGCGCATTTTCCGTATGGCGCCGATTCATCACCATTATGAACTGAAAGGCTGGCCGGAGCCGCGCGTCATTGTGCGCTTCTGGGTTATCTCGCTGATGCTGGTGCTGATTGGCCTGGCTACGCTTAAGGTGCGTTAATCATGGCAGATTATCAGGGTAAAAAAGTCGTCATTATCGGGCTTGGGTTAACCGGCCTTTCCTGCGTGGACTTTTTCCTGGGACGCGGCGTGACGCCGCGCGTCATGGATACCCGAATCTCTCCGCCGGGGCTTGATAAGCTGCCGGAAGAGGTGGAGCGCCATCTCGGCTCGCTGAATGACGCCTGGCTGTTAGAGGCCGATCTGATTGTGGCGAGCCCGGGCATTGCGCTCGCGCATCCGTCATTAAGCGCGGCAGCGGAGGCCGGCGTTGAGATCGTCGGCGATATCGAGCTGTTCTGTCGCGAAGCGCAGGCCCCCGTTATTGCGATTACCGGCTCAAACGGGAAAAGCACCGTGACCACGCTGGTAGGCGAAATGGCGAAAGCGGCGGGCGTGAACGTTGGCGTCGGCGGCAATATTGGCTTGCCGGCGTTAATGCTGCTGGAAGAAGGGCGTGAGCTTTATGTGCTTGAGCTTTCCAGCTTCCAGCTGGAGACCACGTACAGCCTGAAGGCAGCAGCCGCGACTATCCTTAACGTGACCGAAGATCACATGGATCGTTACCCGCTCGGCCTGCAGCAGTATCGCGCGGCAAAATTACGGATTTATGAAAACGCGACGGTGTGCGTGGTGAACGCGGACGATGCGCTGACCATGCCGGTGCGCGGCGCTGACGCGCGCTGCGTAAGCTTCGGTATTGATGTCGGAGATTATCACCTCAATCGCCAGCAGGGCGAAACCTGGCTGCGCGTGCGGGGCGAGAAAGTCCTGAATGTCAAAGAGATGCAGCTGGTTGGACAGCATAACTACACCAATGCGCTGGCGGCGCTGGCGCTGGCTGACGCCGCGGGCCTGCCACGCGCCAGCAGTCTGAAAGCGCTCACCACATTTGGCGGTCTGGCGCACCGTTTCCAGCTCGCTTTCGAGCATAACGGCGTGCGCTGGATTAACGACTCCAAAGCGACCAACGTTGGCAGCACCGAGGCGGCGCTGAACGGCCTGCATCTCGATGGTACGCTGCATCTGCTGCTGGGCGGCGACGGTAAATCAGCGGATTTCTCGCCGCTGGCGCGCTACCTGACGGGCGATCGCGTGCGTCTCTATTGCTTTGGCCGCGACGGCGACGCGCTGGTGGCGCTGCGCCCGGAAGTGGCGGAACGCACAGAGACGATGGAAGAGGCGATGAAATTGATTGCCGGGCGCGTGCAGCCGGGCGATATGGTGCTGCTTTCACCGGCCTGCGCCAGCCTCGATCAGTTTAAGAATTTCGAACAGCGCGGCGACGTCTTTACGCGTCTTGCGAAGGAGCTTGGCTGATGCGTTTATCTCTCCCGCGCCTTCGCCTGCCGCGTCTGCCCGGTATGGGTATTCTCGCCTGGCTGTTTATGGCGCTCCGTGGCTGGGTAATGGGCTCGCGCGAGAAAGACACCACCAGCCTGGTCATGTACGACCGCACGCTGCTATGGCTGACGTTCGGGCTTGCGGCGATCGGTTTTATCATGGTGACTTCGGCGTCGATGCCGGTGGGGCAGCGTCTGGCAAACGATCCGTTCCTGTTCGCCAAGCGTGACGGCATCTACATTCTGCTGGCATTTGCTCTGGCGCTTGTTACGCTGCGTCTTCCGATGGAATTCTGGCAACGCCACAGCGCCGCGATGCTGATAGCTTCCATAGTGATGCTGCTGATCGTGCTGGTAGTAGGGAGCTCGGTCAACGGGGCGTCCCGCTGGATTGCGCTCGGCCCGCTGCGTATCCAGCCTGCGGAATTCTCCAAGCTGTCGCTCTTTTGTTACCTCTCGAACTACCTGGTGCGTAAGGTTGACGAGGTGCGCAACAACCTGCGCGGCTTCTTAAAACCGATGGGCGTGATCCTCGTCATGGCGGTACTGCTGCTCGCGCAGCCTGACCTCGGTACCGTGGTGGTGCTGTTCGTCACGACGCTTGCGATGCTGTTTCTTGCAGGTGCCAAGCTCTGGCAGTTCATCGCGATTATCGGCATGGGCATCTCGGCGGTCGTGCTGCTGATCCTCGCCGAGCCGTACCGTATTCGCCGCGTAACCTCGTTCTGGAACCCGTGGGAAGATCCGTTTGGTAGCGGCTACCAGCTTACCCAGTCGCTGATGGCGTTTGGCCGCGGCGAGTTGTGGGGACAGGGGCTGGGAAATTCCGTCCAGAAGCTGGAGTATTTACCCGAAGCGCATACCGACTTCATCTTCTCCATTATTGGGGAAGAACTGGGATATATCGGTGTGGTACTGGCGCTTTTGATGGTATTCTTCGTGGCTTTTCGCGCCATGTCGATCGGGCGTCGCGCGCTGGAAATCGATCAGCGTTTTGCGGGCTTTTTGGCCTGTTCTATCGGCATCTGGTTTAGCTTCCAGGCGCTGGTTAACGTCGGCGCGGCGGCGGGTATGCTGCCAACGAAGGGCCTGACGCTGCCGCTTATCAGTTACGGCGGCTCGAGCCTGCTTATCATGTCGACGGCGATTATGTTTTTGTTGCGCATAGATTATGAAACGCGTCTGGAGAAAGCCCAGGCGTTTACACGAGGTTCACGATGAGTGGTCAACCAAAGCGGCTGATGGTGATGGCGGGCGGAACGGGCGGACACGTCTTTCCGGGGCTCGCCGTAGCGCACCATCTGATGGCGCAGGGATGGCAGGTTCGCTGGCTGGGGACCGCCGATCGCATGGAGGCAGACCTGGTGCCGAAACACGGCATTGAGATCGATTTTATTCGCATCTCCGGCCTGCGTGGTAAAGGCATGAAGGCGCTGCTGCTGGCGCCGGTGCGTATTTTTAACGCCTGGCGTCAGGCGCGGGCGATCATGAAGCGTTTCCAGCCTGATGTGGTGCTGGGCATGGGCGGCTATGTATCTGGTCCTGGCGGGCTGGCGGCGTGGTCGCTCGGTATTCCGGTCGTGCTGCATGAGCAAAACGGCATCGCGGGGCTGACGAATAAGTGGCTCGCGAAAATCGCCAGCCGCGTCATGCAGGCGTTTCCTGGCGCGTTCCCGAAAGCGGACGTGGTGGGTAACCCGGTGCGCACTGACGTGCTGGCGCTGCCGTTGCCGCAGGCGCGTCTGGCAGGCCGCGAGGGGCCGGTACGGGTGCTGGTGGTTGGCGGCTCCCAGGGCGCGCGCGTATTGAACCAGACGATGCCGCAGGTGGCGGCGCAACTGGCCGATGCCGTGACTATCTGGCATCAGAGCGGTAAAGGCGCGCAGGCGGACGTGCAAAAGGCGTATGCCGACGCGGGTCAGCCGCAGCATAAAGTGACGGAATTTATCGACGACATGGCGGCTGCCTACGCGTGGGCGGATGTGGTTGTCTGCCGCTCCGGCGCGCTGACGGTAAGTGAAATCGCCGCGGCGGGCTTACCGGCGCTGTTCGTACCGTTCCAGCATAAAGACCGACAGCAGTACTGGAACGCGCTGCCGCTGGAGAAAGCTGGCGCCGCGAAGATTCTGGAGCAGCCGCAGTTTACCGTTGAGGCGGTAAGCGAGACGCTGAAGGGATGGGATCGCGTCACGCTGCTCGACATGGCTGAGCGGGCGCGCGCTGCCGCTATTCCCGACGCGACCGAACGGGTCGCGGATGAAGTACGCGCGGTCGCCCGCGCGTAACGATTGCGGATAATGTTTGTTCCGCGTGAATTGATGATGTTATGGCGTTTGCCAAAGGCTTTTAAAGAATGAATACACAACAACTGGCGAAACTGCGTTCTATCGTGCCCGAGATGCGTCGCGTCCGGCACATTCACTTCGTTGGCATCGGCGGCGCCGGTATGGGCGGTATTGCGGAAGTGCTGGCTAACGAAGGCTACCAGATCAGCGGGTCCGATCTGGCACCGAACGCTGTCACGCAGCAGTTGACGGCGCTGGGCGCCACGATTTATTTCAACCACCGTCCGGAAAACGTTCTGGATGCGAGCGTGGTGGTGGTCTCCAGCGCCATTTCTGCGGATAACCCGGAAATTGTGGCGGCCCACGAGGCGCGCATTCCGGTTATTCGCCGCGCGGAGATGCTGGCGGAGTTGATGCGCTTTCGCCACGGCATCGCTGTCGCCGGTACGCATGGCAAGACCACGACCACCGCGATGGTGTCGAGCATTTACGCTGAAGCCGGGCTGGACCCAACTTTCGTTAACGGCGGGCTGGTTAAAGCGGCAGGGACGCATGCGCGCCTTGGCAACAGCCGTTATCTGATTGCTGAAGCGGACGAAAGCGACGCGTCATTCCTGCATTTGCAGCCAATGGTGGCCATTGTGACGAATATCGAAGCCGACCATATGGACACGTATCATGGTGACTTTGAGAACCTGAAACAGACGTTTATTAACTTTCTGCACAATCTGCCGTTTTACGGCCGTGCGGTGATGTGTGTGGACGATCCGGTTATCCGTGAGCTGCTGCCACGCGTTGGCCGTCAAATTACCACTTATGGTTTCAGCGAAGATGCCGATGTACGTGTGGAAAATTATCGTCAGACCGGCGCGCAGGGCCATTTCACTCTCGTGCGTCAGGACAAGCCTGAACTGCACGTGACTCTTAACGCCCCTGGCCGCCATAACGCGCTCAACGCGGCGGCGGCGGTGTCGGTGGCCACGGAAGAGGGGATTGAAGACGAGGCCATTCTGCGCGCGCTGGAGAGCTTCCAGGGCACCGGGCGTCGTTTCGATTTCCTGGGCGAGTATCCGCTTGCTGATGTAAACGGCAAAGCGGGTACCGCGATGCTGGTGGATGACTACGGTCATCACCCGACGGAAGTCGACGCGACCGTACGCGCGGCGCGTGCGGGCTGGCCGGAGAAAAATCTGGTGATGATTTTCCAGCCGCATCGTTATACCCGTACGCGCGATCTGTATGACGATTTCGCCAACGTATTGTCCCAGGTTGACGTACTGTTAATGCTGGACGTATACCCGGCGGGCGAAGCGCCGATTCCTGGCGCCGACAGCCGTTCGCTGTGCCGCACCATTCGTGCGCGCGGCAAAGTAGACCCGATTCTGGTCTCCGATCCGACGCAGGTCGCCGCCATGCTGGCGCCGGTCCTGTCGGGCAACGATTTGATTCTGGTTCAGGGCGCGGGCAATATCGGTAAAATTGCCCGCCAGCTGGCGGAAGCGAAGCTGCAACCGGAGGAGAACGCGCATGGCTGAGAAAATTGCCGTACTGCTGGGCGGCAGCTCAGCGGAGCGTGAGGTCTCCCTGCAATCAGGCAGCGCCGTGCTGGCGGGCCTGAAACAGGCGGGCGTCGATGCGTATGCGATTGACCCGCGCGACGTGTGCGTCACGACGCTGAAAGAAGAAGGGTTCGATAAAGTTTTTATCGCGCTGCATGGTCGCGGCGGTGAAGACGGCACGCTGCAGGGGACGCTGGAATATCTCGGCCTGCCTTACACCGGCAGCGGCGTGATGGCTTCGGCGATCACGATGGATAAATTGCGCACCAAACTGCTCTGGCAGGGCGCCGGGTTGCCGGTCGCGCCGTGGGTGGCCCTGGAGCACCGCGATATCGTAAGCGGCCTGAGCGAGACGCTGAAAGCGCGTATCGCCGCGCTTGGCCTGCCGGTTATCGTGAAGCCGAGCCGTGAGGGTTCAAGCGTTGGTATGTCGAAAGTCGACAGCGCCGATGCGCTGATGCCTGCACTGGCGCTGGCGTTTGAACATGACAGCGAAGTGCTGGTCGAAAAATGGCTGAGCGGCCCGGAGTTTACCGTGGCTATCCTGGGAGACGACATCCTGCCCTCGATTCGCATTCAGCCTGCCGGCGTGTTTTACGACTACGAGGCGAAATATCTCTCGGACGAGACGCAATATTTCTGCCCGAGCGGGATTTCAGCCGACCGCGAGCAGGCGCTGCAGGCGCTGGTAATGGACGCCTGGCGCGTGATGGGCTGTCAGGGCTGGGGCCGCGTGGACGTGATGCAGGACAGCGACGGCGGGTTTTATCTGCTTGAAGTGAACACGGCGCCGGGTATGACCAGTCATAGTCTGGTGCCGATGGCGGCGCGTCAGGCAGGGATGAGCTTCTCGCAGCTGGTGGTGCGTATTCTGGAGCTGGCGGACTGATATGTCGCAGGCTGCGCTGAACACGAAAAATCGTCCTGAAGAAAATACGGTTTCGCGCCGTAATAATGGGACGCGTCTTGCAGGCATCGTCTTTCTGCTGGCGGTCGTGTTAACCGTGATATTCGGCGGCTGGATGGTGCTGGGATGGATGGAAGACGCCCAGCGCCTGCCGCTGTCAAAGCTGGTGGTGACAGGCGAACGCCATTACACCCGCAACGATGATATTCGTCAGTCCATTCTGGCGCTGGGCGCGCCGGGAACGTTTATGACGCAGGATGTGAATATCATCCAGAATCAGATAGAACGCTTGCCGTGGATCAAACAAGCAAGCGTAAGAAAGCAGTGGCCGGACGAATTGAAGATTCATCTGGTTGAATATGTGCCGATAGCACGCTGGAATGACCAGCACATGATCGATACCGACGGCACCGCTTTTAGCGTGCCGTCCGATCGCGCCAATAAGCAGAGCTTACCGCTGCTTTACGGCCCTGAAGGCAGCGAGAACGAAGTGCTGCAAGGTTACCGGGCGATGGGCCAGGTACTGGCGAAAGATAAATTTACGTTGAAAGAAGCGGCGATGACCGCGCGTCGCTCCTGGCAGGTGACGCTGAGCAATGATATCAAGCTCAACCTCGGCCGGGATGACACCATGAAACGCCTGGAACGCTTTGTAGAGCTGTACCCGGTTCTGCAACAGCAAGCGCAAACTGACGGCAAGCGGATAAGCTACGTCGATTTACGCTACGATTCCGGCGCGGCGGTCGGCTGGGAGCCGGCCCCCACTGAGGAAATTAATCAGCAACAGAATCAGGCACAGGCAGAGCAACAATGATTAAGGCGACGGACAGAAAACTGGTAGTTGGACTGGAGATTGGCACCGCGAAGGTCGCCGCTTTGGTAGGGGAAGTTCTGCCCGACGGTATGATCAATATCATTGGCGTGGGGAGCTGTCCGTCCCGCGGGATGGATAAAGGCGGCGTAAACGATCTGGAGTCCGTGGTGAAGTGCGTTCAGCGCGCAATAGACCAGGCTGAACTGATGGCGGATTGCCAGATTTCTTCGGTCTACCTGGCGCTTTCCGGCAAGCATATCAGCTGCCAGAACGAAATTGGCATGGTGCCGATCTCTGAAGAGGAAGTAACGCAGGAAGATGTTGAAAATGTTGTCCATACCGCAAAATCAGTACGCGTTCGTGACGAACATCGCGTTTTGCATGTAATTCCTCAGGAATACGCTATTGATTACCAGGAAGGGATTAAAAACCCCGTTGGGTTATCCGGCGTTCGCATGCAGGCGAAAGTACATTTAATCACCTGTCACAACGACATGGCGAAAAACATCGTCAAGGCAGTGGAACGTTGCGGCCTGAAAGTTGACCAACTTATTTTTGCGGGCCTGGCGTCCAGTTATTCCGTATTAACGGAAGACGAGCGTGAGCTGGGCGTCTGCGTAGTGGATATCGGCGGTGGTACAATGGATATCGCCGTCTATACCGGCGGTGCGCTGCGTCATACTAAAGTTATTCCTTACGCGGGTAACGTTGTGACCAGCGATATTGCTTACGCGTTTGGCACGCCGCCGAGCGATGCCGAAGCGATAAAAGTACGCCACGGTTGCGCGCTGGGCTCCCTCGTTGGCAAAGACGAGAGCGTTGAAGTGCCGAGCGTGGGCGGTCGTCCGCCGCGCAGCCTGCAGCGTCAGACGCTGGCGGAAGTGATTGAGCCGCGTTATACCGAGCTGCTTAATCTGGTGAACGAAGAAATTCTGCAGTTGCAGGAGCAGCTTCGCCAGCAGGGTGTGAAACATCATCTTGCGGCGGGGATTGTATTAACCGGCGGCGCGGCGCAAATTGAAGGTCTGGCGGCCTGCGCGCAGCGGGTGTTCCATACGCAAGTACGTATTGGACAACCTTTAAATATTACTGGCCTTACCGATTACGCCCAGGAGCCTTATTACTCCACGGCGGTGGGTTTACTGCATTATGGTAAAGAATCGCATCTGAGCGGTGAGGCGGAAGTGGAAAAACGGACTTCAGTTGGCTCGTGGATCAAACGGATCAACAGCTGGCTGCGAAAAGAGTTTTAATTTTTTTCAGAGACCGGACAAAATTAGCGGTCTCAGGCGAAAGGCACAAAACGGAGAGACATTATGTTTGAACCTATGGAACTGACCAACGACGCGGTGATTAAAGTCATCGGCGTCGGTGGCGGCGGCGGTAACGCCGTAGAACATATGGTGCGCGAGCGCATCGAAGGCGTGGAGTTCTTCGCAGTAAACACGGATGCCCAGGCGCTGCGTAAAACCGCAGTCGGCCAGACTATCCAGATTGGTAGCGGCATCACTAAAGGTCTGGGCGCAGGCGCAAACCCGGAAGTCGGTCGTAACGCTGCGGAAGAAGACCGTGAAGCGCTGCGCGCCGCCTTAGATGGCGCAGACATGGTGTTTATCGCAGCCGGTATGGGTGGCGGCACCGGTACCGGCGCAGCACCGGTTGTTGCTGAAGTGGCGAAAGACCTCGGCATCCTGACCGTGGCTGTTGTCACCAAGCCATTTAACTTTGAAGGCAAAAAGCGCATGGCGTTTGCCGAACAGGGTATTGCCGAACTCTCCCGTCATGTCGATTCCCTGATCACCATTCCTAACGACAAGCTGCTGAAAGTGCTGGGTCGTGGGATCTCCCTGCTGGATGCGTTCGGCGCAGCCAACGACGTGCTGAAAGGCGCGGTACAGGGTATCGCCGAGCTGATTACGCGTCCGGGTCTGATGAACGTCGACTTTGCGGACGTGCGCACCGTAATGTCTGAAATGGGTTACGCCATGATGGGCTCCGGCGTTGCGAGCGGTGAAGACCGTGCGGAAGAAGCCGCCGAAATGGCTATCTCTTCTCCGCTGCTGGAAGATATCGATCTGTCCGGCGCGCGTGGTGTTCTGGTCAACATCACTGCGGGCTTCGACCTGCGTCTGGATGAGTTTGAAACCGTGGGTAACACTATCCGTGCTTTCGCGTCGGATAACGCGACTGTGGTTATCGGTACGTCTCTCGACCCGGATATGAACGACGAACTGCGCGTGACCGTTGTTGCGACCGGTATCGGTATGGACAAGCGCCCTGAAATCACGCTGGTGACTAACAAGCAGGCGCAACAGCCAGCTATGGATCGCTACCAGCAGCATGGTATGGCGCCGCTGACTCAGGAGCAGAAACCGGCTTCTAAAGTCGTCAACGACCCGACGCCGCAGACCGCGAAAGAGCCAGATTATCTGGATATCCCGGCGTTTCTGCGTAAGCAGGCTGATTAAGAATAAGCCGGAAGTTGGGCATATGCGCTCTTTGTGCTAAAATGCCCCACCGGTTGTGATGTACACTATCGGTAAGGTGAATTATTTGGCGAGATTATACGATGATCAAACAAAGGACTCTTAAACGTATCGTTCAGGCGACTGGCGTCGGTTTACATACCGGCAAAAAAGTCACCCTGACGCTGCGCCCTGCGCCGGCAAATACCGGGGTCATCTATCGTCGCACCGACTTGAATCCTCCGGTAGACTTCCCGGCCGATGCCAAATCTGTGCGTGATACCATGCTCTGTACTTGCCTGGTCAATGAGCATGATGTGCGGATTTCTACCGTCGAGCACCTGAACGCGGCCTTAGCTGGCCTTGGTATCGACAACATCATCGTCGAAGTCGACGCGCCTGAAATCCCGATTATGGATGGCAGTGCCGCGCCGTTCGTTTACCTGCTGGTTGATGCAGGTATTGATGAACTGAACGTTGCGAAGAAATTTGTACGCATCAAAGAAACCGTGCGTGTTGAAGACGGTGATAAGTGGGCGGAATTCAAACCGTATAACGGTTTTTCGCTGGATTTCACCATTGACTTCAATCACCCGGCGATTGATGCCAGCAATCAGCGTTACTGCATGAACTTCTCTGCAGACGCGTTTATGCGCCAGATTAGCCGTGCCCGTACTTTCGGTTTCATGCGTGATATCGAATATCTGCAGTCCCGCGGTTTGTGCCTGGGCGGCAGCTTCGATTGTGCCATCGTTGTTGACGATTATCGCGTTCTGAACGAAGACGGCCTGCGTTTTGAAGATGAATTTGTTCGTCACAAAATGCTGGATGCGATTGGTGACCTGTTCATGTGTGGCCACAACATTATCGGCGCGTTTACCGCCTATAAATCAGGCCATGCGCTGAACAACAAACTGCTTCAGGCTGTCCTGGCCAAACAGGAAGCCTGGGAATATGTCACCTATGAAGACGAGGCTGAACTGCCTCTGGCTTTCAAAGCGCCGTCGCTGGTGCTGGCGTAACAGCATAGTCTGACTAAAGACGACTGGTAAACCAGGTACTCTCTCCGGCCTGTGTTCGCCAGTCGTTTTTTATTGCGCTTTTGCATTGCTCTTGTACAACCATTTTTCTCGTCGCCTTTTTCCCTGCTTTAGCATCTCTCTGGTAATGACTAACTGCTGGTTTCTTGTGCGGATTGCGTAAGGTATCGCAGCGATACTGCTGCCGCCTCGCAGGAATGATGGTAGTATTTATGCCCTTATTAATGACAATCTAACGCTGGCCCTGCCGGCGTTATCCGGTGGGTTACAGTGCCTGGTATATTCACGCGTTGGCGACAGTTTGGAAGACGCTATTTCTGGCCGCATCTCCTGTTGGGGATGGTCGCGGCCAGTCTTGGCCTGCCTGCGCTCAATAATAATGCTGAACCTGCCGCGCCTGCGGAGGCCAGCAGCAGTCATACCGGCACGCTGCGCAGTTTCGATTCACTGGTACTGCTCGGCGAAACGTCCCGCCGTTCGGCGGCATTCGGGGTGGATTACTGGCAACAACACGCCATTCGCACCGTTATCCGTCATCTCTCTTTCGCTATGGCACCGCAAGCGTTGCCCATGGCGATGGAGGAAAGCTTTCCGCTTAAAGCGCAGCATCTTGCGCTGCTCGACACCTTAAGCGCCATGCTGACGCAGGCGTTTCAGCCTGCTGCCGCGCCTGTCCAGCCCGCGCCGCGTTTGCGTCCGCGTCTTTCCTTTACGGTTCCCGCCTGGATAAGCCAGGTACAGGGCATCCGCGCCGGTCCTCGTCTCCTCGCCTGAGTCTGTCCGTTTTTTAATTATCTTATTTTTGCCTGTGCGAGGCTTCAGAGAATTTATCATGTTAATCAAAATGTTAACCAAGGTATTTGGTAGTCGTAACGATCGTACTTTACGCCGTATGCGTAAGGCCGTTGCGCTTATTAATGGTATGGAACCGGCGCTGGAAAAGCTTTCCGATGAAGAGCTGAAAGGTAAAACCGCTGAGTTCCGCGCGCGTCTGGAAAAGGGCGAAACGCTGGAAAACCTGCTGCCGGAAGCCTTCGCGGTGGTACGTGAGGCAAGCAAGCGCGTCTTTGGCATGCGTCACTTTGACGTACAGCTTCTGGGCGGTATGGTGCTTAACGATCGCTGCATCGCGGAAATGCGTACCGGTGAAGGTAAAACCCTGACGGCGACGCTGCCGGCCTACCTGAATGCGCTGACCGGTAAAGGCGTTCACGTTGTGACCGTCAACGACTACCTGGCGCAGCGTGACGCCGAAAACAACCGCCCGCTGTTTGAATTCCTGGGCATGAGCGTCGCGGTGAACATGTCCGGCATGCCAGCCCCTGCGAAACGCGAAGCCTATGCTGCGGATATCACCTACGGCACCAACAACGAATACGGTTTCGACTACCTGCGCGACAACATGGCGTTCAGCCCGGAAGAGCGCGTACAGCGTAAACTCCATTACGCGCTGGTGGATGAGGTTGACTCCATTCTTATCGATGAAGCCCGTACGCCGCTTATCATCTCCGGCCCGGCGGAAGACAGCTCTGAGCTTTACAAAAAAGTTAACAAAATCATCCCCCATCTGGTGCGTCAGGAGAAAGAAGACTCCGACACCTTCCAGGGCGAAGGTCATTTCTCTGTCGACGAAAAAGCGCGTCAGGTTAACCTGACTGAACGCGGGCTGGTGCTGGTCGAGGAGCTACTGGTTAAAGAAGGCATCATGGACGAAGGCGAGTCGCTTTATTCGCCGGGCAACATCATGCTGATGCATCACGTCACCGCCGCGCTACGCGCGCATGCGCTTTTCACTCGCGATGTTGACTACATCGTTAAAGATGGTGAAGTCATCATTGTCGATGAACACACCGGTCGTACCATGCAGGGCCGTCGCTGGTCTGATGGTCTCCATCAGGCGGTGGAAGCCAAAGAAGGCGTGGAAATTCAGAATGAAAACCAGACGCTGGCATCCATTACGTTCCAAAACTATTTCCGCCTCTATGAAAAGTTGGCCGGGATGACCGGTACGGCGGATACCGAAGCGTTTGAATTCAGCTCTATCTATAAGCTGGATACCGTTGTGGTGCCGACGAACCGTCCGATGGTGCGTAAGGATCTGCCGGATCTGGTTTACATGACCGAAGCCGAGAAGATAGACGCGATCATCGAAGATATTAAAGATCGCACGGCGAAAGGCCAGCCGGTGTTGGTGGGTACTATCTCCATTGAGAAATCCGAAGTGATTTCTCAGGCGCTGACCAAAGCGGGCATCCAGCACAACGTCCTGAACGCCAAGTTCCATGCACGTGAAGCAGATATCGTCGCGCAGGCGGGTTATCCGGGCGCAGTGACTATCGCCACCAACATGGCAGGCCGTGGTACCGATATCATGCTGGGCGGCAGCTGGCAGGCAGAAGTCGCCGAGCTGGAAGCGCCGACCGAAGAACAGATTGCGCAGATCAAAGCCGACTGGCAGAAACGTCACGATGCGGTACTGGCATCGGGCGGTCTGCACATTATCGGCACCGAGCGCCACGAGTCGCGCCGTATCGACAACCAGCTGCGTGGCCGTTCCGGTCGTCAGGGCGATCCGGGTTCTTCTCGCTTCTACCTTTCCATGGAAGATGCGCTGATGCGTATTTTCGCCTCGGATCGCGTAGCTAACATGATGCGTAAACTGGGGATGAAACCGGGCGAGGCGATTGAGCACCCCTGGGTCACGAAGGCGATTGCCAACGCGCAGCGTAAAGTGGAAAGCCGTAACTTCGACATCCGTAAACAGCTACTGGAATATGATGACGTCGCCAACGATCAGCGCCGCGCCATCTACACCCAGCGTAACGAGCTGCTGGATGTGGCTGACATCAGCGACACCATTAACAGCATCCGCGAAGATGTGTTCAAAGCGACCATCGATGCGCATATTCCGCCGCAGTCGCTGGAAGAGATGTGGGACATCCCGGGCCTGCAGGAGCGCCTGAAAAACGATTTTGATCTGGAGTTGCCGATTGCAGAGTGGCTGGATAAAGAGCCGGATCTGCATGAAGAAACCCTGCGCGAGCGTATTCTGGAAAGCGCGAAAGAGGTCTATGCCCGTAAAGAAGAAGTGGTTGGCGCTGAGATGATGCGTCACTTCGAAAAAGGCGTGATGCTGCAGACGCTGGATTCACTCTGGAAAGAGCATCTGGCGGCAATGGATTACCTGCGTCAGGGTATCCACCTGCGCGGTTATGCGCAAAAAGATCCGAAGCAGGAATATAAGCGTGAATCTTTCGCTATGTTCGCAGCCATGCTGGAGTCGCTGAAGTATGAAGTGATCAGCACGCTCAGCAAAGTACAGGTGCGTATGCCGGAAGAGGTGGAAGCGATGGAGCAGCAGCGACGTGAAGAAGCGGAGCGCCTGGCGCAGATGCAGCAGCTCAGCCATCAGGATGACGAAACCGCTGCCGCGGCCGCACTTGCCGAGCAGAGCGGCGAGCGCAAAGTAGGCCGCAACGATCCGTGCCCGTGCGGCTCCGGTAAGAAATATAAGCAGTGCCACGGCCGCTTAAGCTAACCCGTTATTAAGCATCACAAAAGGCGCAGATATCTGCGCCTTTTTTACAGGAAAAAAGAATGAAAAAACTGCAAATCGCGGTAGGCATCATACGTAATCCACAGGGCGAAATCTTTATTACGCAGCGTGCCGCTGATGCGCACATGGCGAATAAATGGGAATTTCCTGGCGGTAAAATCGAAGCTGGCGAAACGCCGGAGGTGGCGCTGCGCCGTGAGCTTCAGGAGGAGACCGGGATCGTCGTGACGTCCGCCACGCTGTTTGAAACACTGGAGTATGCCTTTACGGATCGCCACATCAGTCTGTGGTTTTTCCTGGTGGAAAGCTGGGAAGGGGAGCCGTGGGGGAAAGAAGGGCAGCCGGGGCGCTGGGTGCATCAGCAGGCTCTGGAAGCGGAGGCGTTTCCTCCGGCTAACGAGCCTGTGATTGCTAAGCTGCGCCGCGCGCAACCTTAAGGCAGGTTTTCTTCTTCACTCCAGCCGTCACTGTCGGAGCGATCGCCGCTGCTGGGAATGCGTTTCTCTTCAGCGGCCCATTCGCCCAGATCGATAAGCTGGCAGCGTTTCGAGCAAAAGGGACGATACGGGCTCTGTTCGCCCCAGATAATTTCTTTGCCGCAGGTTGGGCAGTTAACGATAGTTGCGTCTGACATAGAGATTCCTTAACAGCAGGCCAGTTCAAAATCGAATCGTTCCGGTACGCGCCCGTGCTCGCTGTCGAGCGGCATAAAGCGGATCGCGAAGCGGCTTTTATGGCCGGAAATCTGTGGGTAAAGCGCTTCTTCCAGCGGAAGCTGCAGGCGCAGCAGATCGGCATCATCGCCGTTGTCCTGATAAAACCCGTTCAGGCTGGTTTGCTTACGAAACGGCGCAGACTGACGAATCAAATCCAGAATCATCTCCAGCGTGTGCGTCAGGGGCTGTAACGTGGCGAGCCAGTTGCTCACCTGAATATCGCGCTCTTCCTGCGGCGAGCAGAGCCAGACGTGCAGCAGCGGTAAATCGAAGCTACAGCAGCCGCCCGGAATACTGAGGCGCTGGCGCACCAGTGCGATAAGACGATCTTCACGCAGCGTCTGCCCCAGGCGGGGCGCTGCCATTAAGACGCTACTGCGCGCTTTCAGCTCCCGACGCAGCGCGTCGATGCGTTCGTTATCGACCCCCGGCACTTCGGCCCAGCTTTGCAGTTTACGCTGCTGGCGTTCCAGCTCTTTCAGCAGTTCGGTGCGGGTGTCCCCGCGTTCAAACACGTCCAGCAAATCGCCTGCATTGCGAAAGAAGTGCAGCGCGCTGGCATGATCGCGAACAGGCAGCAGCGCTTTCATTTGCTGGATGAGAAATTCGATACGCAGCCAGGTGCGCATTTTTTCATTCAGGGGGTGTTCAAAAAGAACGTGAGTCTGCATTACTTATTTTCCTGTGGAACGGCTTGCGCCGCCAGTTGCAGATAGCGTTGATGCAGACGCGCCACATCTTCGACTATCGTTTCCGGCGAGCCGTTATTATCTATAACGTCATCAGCGACAGCTAACCGGGTCTCGCGGCTGGCCTGCGCGTTCAGGATCTGCCCGGCATGCTCACGGGACACTCCATCGCGCTGCATGGTGCGCTGTATCTGCGTCTCTGGCGTCACGTCCACCACCAGCACGCGGTTAGCCTTCGTATGGAGTTCATTTTCAACCAGCAACGGCACGACCCAAAGCACATACGCCGAAGCGGCATGCGCAATTTCAGCCTGCGTCTGTTGATGGATAAGCGGATGCAGAAGCCCGTTAAGCCAGGCTTTTTCCTGCGGGGTTGAGAAGATAATTTCACGCAGCGCACGGCGATTGAGCGTGCCGTCGGGGTTGCAAATCGTCTGTCCGAAACGGGAGATAATGGCGTTTAATCCGGCGGTGCCCGGCTCAACGACCTGGCGGGCGATGATATCAGCATCCACTACGGTAACGCCGAGACGGGCAAAGGCGTCGGCGACTGTACTTTTGCCGCTCCCGATACCGCCCGTCAGTGCTACCGTATAAACCATAAAGCCTTCATCCCGAATCGTAAAATATGCGTAAGCCTCATGAAATATCTGTTATTTCATCGCGTTGCGATGCGCAAGCAAACGGTGGCTGCGGCCTCGTTTATCGTCCTCGCGCACAAGGTAAATTTATAGGATTGTAGCGTAAAAAAGCGCGCTTTCGCAGTCTTGCGGCGCCATTATTAGTGCGTATGATAACGTCACTGGAGTTGGCAGTTGTCCCGCCGCACACGTTACGCGCTCATCGCCATTAACCCAGGAATCGCACATGCGTATTGAAGAAGATCTGAAGTTAGGTTTTAAAGACGTTCTTATCCGCCCGAAACGCTCTACCCTCAAAAGTCGCTCTGATGTTGAACTTGAGCGTCAGTTCACCTTTAAACATTCCCGCGTACAATGGTCTGGTGTTCCGATCATCGCTGCCAATATGGATACGGTCGGTACCTTTGGCATGGCGCAGGCGCTGGCGGCTTTCGATATTCTGACCGCTGTTCATAAGCATTACAGCGTGCAGGAGTGGGGCGAATTCATTCAGTCAGTGCCATCTACCGTGCTGAAACATGTGATGGTATCGACCGGCACCTCTGATGCTGACTTTGAAAAAACCAAAGAAATTCTCGCCCTTTCGCCGTTGCTCCAGTTTATCTGTATCGACGTTGCGAACGGCTACTCGGAGCATTTCGTTCAGTTTGTCGCGAAGGCGCGCGCCGCCTGGCCTGATAAAGCGATTATCGCCGGTAACGTTGTCACTGGCGAAATGTGCGAAGAGCTGATCCTGGCAGGCGCTGATATTGTTAAGGTCGGTATTGGTCCGGGCTCTGTCTGCACTACGCGTGTTAAGACCGGCGTGGGCTATCCACAGCTTTCGGCTGTTATCGAATGCGCGGATGCCGCACACGGCCTCGGCGGACAGATCATCAGCGACGGCGGTTGTACCGTACCCGGTGATGTAGCAAAAGCCTTTGGCGGCGGCGCAGACTTCGTGATGCTGGGCGGTATGCTGGCAGGCCACGACGAAAGCGGCGGCACCGTCGTTGAGCAGAACGGCGAAAAATTCATGCTTTTCTATGGTATGAGTTCCGAATCTGCGATGAACCGTCACGTCGGCGGTGTCGCGCAATACCGTGCCGCAGAAGGTAAAACCGTGAAGCTGCCGCTGCGTGGGCCGGTAGAAGAGACGGCGCGCGATATTCTGGGCGGGCTGCGTTCCGCCTGTACCTACGTCGGCGCCTCCCGTCTTAAAGAGCTGACCAAGCGCACCACTTTTATTCGCGTGCAGGAGCAGGAAAACCGGGTATTCAACAGCCTCTGAAGCGCTGATCTCACGCTGGCGCAGCCCTTGCGCCAGCATTAATTCATCCCGCTCATCGCATCTCCCAGCCGGAATATTGGCAGATACATCGCCACCACCAGCGTGCCGACAATGAGTCCAATCACCATCATCATCAGCGGTTCCAGCGTCGCCGCCAGCGTCTGGGCGCGATCGGACGTTTGCCCAAGATGCCATCCGGCGAGTTTCTCCAGCATAATATCCAGTGCGCCGGTCTCTTCTCCGGTACGAATCAACTGAATACACAGCGCGGTAAATACCACCTCCTGCTCTATCGCCTTCCATAACGGCAAGCCTTCTGCAATACCTTGTTTGACGCGTCCGACTGCCAGCTGCCATAAGGGCGACGTCAGCGTTTCCTCCACGCTGCCGAGGCTTTGTAGCAAAGGAATGCCGGCGCGCTGCATCAATGAAAGTACCGTATAAATCTGGCTTAGCTGCTGGCCGCGGATTAGCGGGCCGAACAGCGGGACTCTCAAAAGCCACGCCGCTTCGCGTAACTGCCATTTCGGGCTGCGCCGCAGCCTGACAATAACCACTGGAGCCAACAGCAACAGACTGAGCCACCAGATTGCATATTGCATTAACCCTTCTGAAAGCGCGATCACGGCGCGTGTTACCAGCGGTAGCGGGGTATTAAAAGAGCGGTAGATAGCCGTAAACTGCGGTAGCACAAAACAGGTCATACCCAGCGTCAGCAACAGCGCGACGATAAAAATGAACGCTGGATAGCGCAGCGCCTTGATAACCTGTTTTCTTAGCTTTTGCTGATCTTCCTGCTGTTGCGCCAGTTGCTGACAGCATACGTCCAGCTTTCCGGTCAGCTCGCCCGTATGCATGAGCGAGATAAACAGCGGGGGAAAGATATCCGGCCACTGGCGCAGCGTCTCGGAAAAGGCGATCCCTCGTCCTAGCTGCTGCGCCAGTTGCCCAAGCAGCGCCTGCCATTGGGCCACCGGATGCTGACTCGCCAGCATGGTCAGCCCCTGCGTCAGACTGACGCCCGCCTGTAGCAGCGCAGCCAGCTGGCGGATCACCAGGATCCTGTGTTCGCTGCCCCAGTGGCGTTTATTAATGCTTGCCCGCTTAAGCATTAACGGGTGAACGTCGCTATCCATTAACTGTAGCGAGGCGCTGATTCTGTCCGGCGCCCAGAGCATGCCTGAATCGCTAACGCCGTCTTTATTTACGCCGCGCCAGCGCCATAACTGGTTATCCATGCGGCGCACCCGATACGCGATAAAGTTCTTCCAGCGTGGTTAGTCCCGCCTCCACCGTTTGTAAACCATGTTCAAAAAGCGTGGTCATGCCCTGCGCCCGCGCCTGTGAAGCTATCTCATCAAGCGGCGCGCCGCTGGCGACAGTCTGGCGCAGCGCCGCGTTGATGCTGAGCAGCTCGAAAAGCGCAATCCGGCCATAGTAACCACCATAGCAGCGCTCGCACCCGCAGGCCTTATAAGGGTGAAGCGGGCGCGGCCAGAGCGAGGCCGGGAGCGTTACTGGCTCCGGTGAAAATACCCGACAGTAAGGGCAGAGCTTTCTGACCAGACGCTGCGCGATGACCAGCTCCAGCGCGGAGGCGAGCATCCAGCGCGGCAGCCCCATTTGCTCAAGGCGCACTAATGTTTCCGTTGTGGAATTAGTGTGTAGCGTGGAAAGCACCAGATGCCCGGTCTGCGCCGCTTTAACGGCAATTTCCGCAGTTTCGAGATCGCGGATCTCGCCAATCATAATGACATCCGGATCCTGTCTTAACAGGGCGCGTAACACGGCCTGAAAGGTGAGCCCCGCTTTGGGCAATACGGGTGTCTGGTTCAGCCCGGTGACAGGGATCTCTACTGGATCTTCCACGCTACAGATATTTACCTGCGGATCGTTAAGCGCGCTGAGCGCGGTATACAGCGTGACGGTTTTACCGCTCCCGGTGGGGCCCGTAACCAGTATCAGTCCCTGTGGGCGTTGCAAAGAGTTGCAAAAAAGCGTCTCCTGCGCATGTGACAGGCCCAGCGCCTGAACCTCAAGCGGCTGTTCCGTTTGTTGTAGCAGACGCAGAACCACTTTTTCGCCACAGCGGCAAAGCAGGGTAGAGATACGAAACGAGACCGTTCGGCCTGCAAGCACAATACTGAACTGCCCATCCTGCGGCAGTCTGCGCTCGGCGATATCGAGGTTGCCAAGCACTTTCAGGCGGGCGGTAAGCGCGCTGGCAAGGGCCGCAGGCAGCGGCGGCAGCGCGTGTAACACGCCGTCAATGCGAAAGCGTATCTGGTAATGCGTTTCCGCGGGTTCAAAATGAATATCAGACGCGCGTCGCTGCAGCGCCTGTTGCAGCGTCTGGTCAATCAACTGAACAACGGAAGCGCCTTCCTCCTGTACGGCAGGGCGTAACGGGTCTGCCGCCAGCTGTCTTTCTTTCTCCAGCCGCTCGGCGCTCCAGCACTCAATATCAATATGCCGGTGCGTGGAAAAACGCAGCGCGTCCATCAGCTCAGCGCTGGGTTCGCCCGCCACGGCAATATGTACCGTGGCGTCGTCGATATTCAGCACCAGCGCGTTATAGCGCTGGCATAAGGTATGCAGATAATCGAGAGACATCATGGAGCCCTCGCTTAAGGTAGCGTGCTGCGAAAGACATCTTCGCAGGCCTGCTGCAATGCGGTATCGCTGGTAGCGCAGGTTCGCTTCCAGCCTTCCATGCCGTTAGCCGTGTTCCACTGGGGCGTCAGCGTCACTGACAAACCGTTAAGGCTGTCCTGGCCGGTAACGCTGATAACGCCTTGTGCGACGGTCATTTCGCTCACGTAGCGGGTAGTTTTGGGGGCGGGAATACCATTGGTGCCGGCATCACAGCTACTGAGCCCGCCGCGATCGATAACGCAAAGCTCAATCGCGGTGCGATAGGGGGTGACGGTTTGCAGCATATCCGTCAACGCCGCTTTGCGAAGGTAGTTTTGATATGCCGGTACGCCAATAGCGCTAAGAATGGCGATAATGCCTATCACCACCATCAGTTCAATCAACGTAAAGCCGCTTTGTCTGTTCATGTTTCCTCCTTGTGTGGGTGATGCCACTTTGGCAGGCCATAACAGGCGTCACCAGGAGGACAAACAGATTCAGGAATCTGTCTTCAGAAGAATTTCATACCGTTGCAAAGCCCAACAGCACCGTTGCGTAACATCTCGCAAAATCGTTAAGAAACAAGCGTGTCTTGTAAAAAGAGCAGGACAAGACAGAGGAGAAAATTGATGATAAAGCGCAAGGTGAGGGCAGGCGAAAACCTGCCCGGTGTTATTTAGCGAAACGCGGCTTTAGCGAAAGCGCATAGAGAGGTCGAGCGCGCGAATATGTTTAGTCAATGCACCGACAGAAATGAAGTCCACGCCGGTTTCGGCGAATTCACGCAGCGTTTCCAGCGTGACATTGCCAGACACCTCAAGCCGCGCCTGGCCTGCGGTACGCTTAACCGCGGCACGCATCTGCTCTACGTTAAAGTTGTCGAGCATGATGATATCTGCGCCAGCGTTGAGGGCGTCATCCAGCTCGTCCAGCGATTCCACTTCGACTTCTACCGGCACGTCCGGGTGCAGCCAGAACGCTTTTTCCACTGCCTGGCGCACCGAGCCGGAGGCAATAATATGGTTTTCTTTAATCAGAAACGCATCGGAAAGCCCGAGGCGATGATTCGCTCCGCCGCCGCACAGCACCGCGTATTTCAGCGCGCTACGCAGCCCCGGAACAGTTTTACGGGTGTCGAGCAGTTGAGTATGGGTACCTTCCAGCAGCGCCACGTAACGGCGCACTTCGCTGGCGACGCCAGAAAGCGTCTGGACGAAGTTCAGCGCGGTGCGCTCGCCGGTCAACAGCACGCGGGAAGGACCTTCGAGTTCGAAAAGCGGCTGATCGGGCTGCACGCTGTCGCCATCATTCACGCGCCAGGTCACGCTGACATCGCCGCCAAGCTGGATAAATACCTCATCAACCCAGCGCTTGCCGCAGAACACACCCGCTTCGCGCGTAATGACAACCGCGTGCGAGCGACTGTCTGGCGGTAACAACTGTGCAGTAATATCGCGGCTGGCATCCGTTTCGCCGCCGAGATCTTCACGCAGAGCCTGAGCGACGGTAACGGGGATATCCAGGGTGATTCTTTCCAGTAGCGCGTCACGTCGATGGTCCGGATTGTAACGGCGAGGCGGCATGATATAACTCCAGATTGGTGGCTAATCAAAAGAATGAAACATGCTACTCTGAAGCGAGTTTGAGTACCATAGAAAGGAGAACTGCGCATGCAGGTGAAAGATGGCTGGCTGGTGGATGCCAGGCTCGCGCCCTCGCCGCATCATGATTGCCGACCAGAGGACGAAGCGCCTTCGTTGCTGGTGGTGCATAACATCAGCCTGCCGCCAGGGGAATTTGGCGGCCCGTGGATTGACGCGCTGTTCGCCGGCACGCTTGACCCGGACGCACACCCTTATTTTGCCGGCATCGCCCATCTGCGTGTATCGGCCCACTGCTTGATCCGGCGCGACGGTGAGATTGTGCAGTATGTGCCTTTTAATAAACGTGCCTGGCATGCTGGCTTATCCTGCTATCAGGGGCGCGAACGCTGCAACGATTTTTCTGTCGGCATTGAGCTTGAAGGTACTGACACGCTGGCGTACACCGATGCGCAGTACCGGCAGTTGGCCGCGGTTACCCGCACATTGCTGGCGCTGTATCCGGCGATGAAGGGGCATATGACCGGTCACAGCGATATCGCGCCTGAACGTAAAACCGATCCCGGCCCGGCTTTTGACTGGCAGCGCTTTCGCGCCCTGGTGGCCGCCCCGTCTGATAAGGAGATGAGATGACGCTTTTCACCCTGCTGCTGGTGCTTATCGCCGAACGGCTTTTCAAGCTGGGCGAGCACTGGCAACTGGATCATCGCCTCGAGCCGCTGTTCCGCCGTGTGCGCCGCTTTTCGTTGTTCTATACGCTTGGCATGACGGCGCTGGCGATGCTGGTCGTTTTCCTGTGTCTGCATGCCCTGGAAGGGTGGTTCTTCAATGTGCCGCTGTTGATTTTCTGGATTGTCGTCGGCGTGCTGTGCATCGGCGCGGGAGGTGTGCGCAGGCACTATCACGCCTACCTCAAAGCGGCGAGCCAGGATGACGCCCATGCGCGCGAAAACATGGCGTATGAACTAACACTCATCCACGGCGTGCCGCCCGGCTGCGATGAGCGGGAGTACCTGCGCGAGCTGCAAAACGGTCTGCTGTGGGTAAATTACCGTTTTTACCTGGCACCGATGTTCTGGTTTGTTGTGGGCGGCATGTGGGGCCCGGTCACACTGACCGGTTACGCCTTTTTACGCGCCTGGCAAAGCTGGGTTGCCCGCCATCATACGCCGCACCAGCGACTGCTTTCAGGCATCGATGCGGTGCTGCATGTCCTTGACTGGGTGCCGGTGCGTCTGGCAGGCGTGGTGTATGCGCTGGTCGGGCACGGTGAAAAAGCACTCCCCGCGTGGTTCGCTTCCTTACTTGATCGCTTTACGTCACAGTATCAGGTACTGACCGGTCTTGCGCAGTTTGCGCTGGCGCGCGAGCCGCATGTGGATAAAGTGGAAACGCCGAAAGCAGCGGTATCGATGGCGAAAAAGGCGACGCTGGTGATTGTGGTCGTGGTGGCGTTGCTGACGATATACGGCACGCTCATGTGAGCGCGCCGTTGAGGGGCATTATGGGTGATCGGCGGGCGGTACGCCAAACTGCGGCATGCCGTTTTCATCCCAGATAACCAGCTTTACGCGGGTATGGCGGTTCGGGTCCCAGAGCGGATCGCCTTCGATTTCCGTGTAATTACGCGCGTGGTAAACCAGCACATCCTGGCCGTCCGGCGTCGTTGTAAAGCTATTGTGGCCTGGCCCGTACTGTCGGTTTTCATAGCTGGTGGTAAAGACAGGCTGCGGCGATTTATGCCAGTTGCGCAGATCACGCATATCGGCCGCCTGATCTATCCAGAGCAGCCCCATGCAGTAGTTCTCATCAGTAGCGCTCGCGGAGTAGGCGATAAACAAACGCTCGCCATGTTTCACCACCGCCGGGCCTTCATTGACTAAAAAGCCGCGGCACTCCCACTCCAGCTCAGGCTTACTCAACATCACCGGTTCGCCTTTCAGCGTCCACGGGTTTTCCATCTCACACAGGTACAAATTGGAGTTGCCCGGAATATCGGGCGCTTTCTGCGCCCACAAATACCAGAGTTTGCCCTGATGCTCAAACGTCGTCGCGTCCAGCGAGAAGGTGTCATACGGCGTTTGGATTTGGCCTTTTTCCACCCAGGTGCCGGTCAGCGGATCGCTGTCTGCACACTCCAGGACATACATCCGGTGCTGGAACATATTGTCTTTCAGCCCGCGCGTCGGGGCGGCGGCGAAGTAGATGTACCATATGCCCTGGATATGGTGCAGCTCCGGGGCCCAGATAAGCTCGCTCATCGGGCCGGTGTCCGGCTTACGCCAGACTACTACGGGTGCGGCATGACGCAGAGACTCGATAGACGGCGCGCGGCGGATCTCCAGCCGGTCATATTCCGGCACGGAGGCGATAAAGTAGTACTGGCCCTGATGGCGCAGAATAAACGGGTCGGCGCGCTGTTCAATCAGCGGATTCGGCCAGGGAGAAGTATTCATCATCGCTCCTTAAGGTTTAACTTCCACAGGTTTGGTCTGCTGGTATTCAGCAAGTTCGCGGTACTTTTCGCGGCGTTTTTCCAGGTCGCTCTGAATACGCGCCATCAGTTCGCGGTCCACTTTCAGCATCCGCACAACGCCTGCGGTAATCAGATACCCGACGCCCGGGATCACGGTAAACAGCATGACGATGCCGTTAAGGGCGCTCGCGCTCTGGGCTTTAGCGCCCGCGTCATATCCATACCAGGAGAGCAAAAAGCCTACCAGCGCGCCCGCGATAGCCAGCCCCAGCTTCAGGAAAAAGAGATTGCCGGAGAAGCTGATGCCAGTAATGCGTTTGCCGGTTTTCCACTCGCCGTAATCATCCACGTCCGCCATCAGCGACCAGTGCAGCGGCGACGGGATCTGGTGCAGCACATTTAGCAGGAAATACATCACGACAATCAGCACGGTGGCGTGCGGGTTCAGGAAGTAGAAACCGCAGGAGAAAATCGCCAGCACGATGTTGGTCCAGAAGAAGACTTTCAGCTTGCACCAGCGGTCGGTCAGCACTTTAGCCAGCGTGCTGCCGAGCATCATGCCGACCACGCCGAGGCTGATAAACAGCGTGGCGAAGCTGGTGCTCTGCTGCATTACCCAGGTGACGTAATACATGGTGGCCGCCATGCGGATAAAGCCAGGGCAGACGTTGCAGATGGTCAGCAGCAGGATGCGCACCCACTGGTCGTTTTTCCAGACGTCTTTAAGATCGGCTTTTAAATCGTCATTGGTTGGAACGGCCGGGCGAATGCGCTCGCGTACCGTAGCGAAGCTGAACAGAAACATGCACATGCCAATCAACGCCAGAATGGTCATGGCAATCTGATAGCCTTTGGCTTTATCGCCGCCGCCAAAGTAGTCAACCATCGGCAGCAGGGTCAGGGAAAGCAGAAGGGTGGCGATCCCTACCATCACGAAGCGGTAAGACTGACAGGCGACGCGCTCTTTCGGGTCGTTAGTAATCACGCTGCCAAGCGAGCAGTAGGGGATGTTGATGGCGGTATAGGTAATGGAGAGCAGAAAGTAGGTCACAAAGGCATAGACAACTTTGTTGCTGTAGCTCCAGTCCGGGGTGGTAAACATCAGCACGCTGAACAGAGCATAGGGGAACGCAATCCACAACAGCCATGGACGAAAACGCCCGAAGCGGCTGCGGGTGCGGTCAGCAATGGCACCCATAATAGGGTCGGTCACTGCGTCGATAACGCGAATAGAGAGAAGCAATACGCCAACCAGGGCAGGGGCAAGGCCAAAAATATCGGTATAGAAGTAGTTAACAAACAACATGATGGCGCCAAAGATAATATTGCATCCGGCGTCACCCATTCCGTAGCCGATTTTTTCTTTGACAGAGAGTCTGCTGTTTTCCATCGACACATCTCCGGTGAATAATATGGACAGAAGTATTATTCGACTGCAGGCAAACTGCGCAGCAGTAATAGGTCGCAGAGATGGATAATCGTGTTGTGCGGAAGAATTTGTGAGGAAGGTAACAACCCTCACCCGGTCGGGCGAGGGTTTGGACGCTTAACGGGCGTGCGCCGCTTTCGCTTTTTTCTCTTTCACGATATAGCCAATACCGAGAATAACCAGCCATACCGGGATCAGCCACACGGAGATCGCCATGCCCGGCGTCATCAGCATGATGACCAGCACCGCCGCCATGAAGATCAGGCACAGCCAGTTACCGGCCGGATAGAGCAGCGCCGGGAAACGTGGCGTGACGCCCTGCTGCTGTTTGGCGCGGCGAAAACGCATATGGGCCAGGCTAATCATCGCCCAGTTAATCACCAGCGCGGAGACCACCAGCGCCATCAGCAGGCCGAAGGCTTCCTGCGGGGCCAGATAGTTAATCAGCACGCACAGCGCGGTAAAGGCTGCAGATACCAGAATGGTATTCACAGGCACGCCGCGCTTGTCGACTTTTTGCAGCGCCTGCGGCGCGTTGCCCTGTTTGGCGAGGCCGAACAGCATACGGCTGTTGCAGTAAACGCAGCTGTTATAGACAGAGAGCGCCGCGGTCAGCACCACGATGTTAAGCGCGTTGGCTACCAGCGAGTCGCCGAGTTCATGGAAAATCAGCACGAACGGGCTGGTGTCTGCGGTGATGCGCGTCCACGGCAGCAGGGAGAGCAGCACCGCCAGCGAGCCCACATAGAAGATCAGAATACGATAGATAACCTGATTGGTGGCTTTCGGAATGCTTTTTTCCGGCTCGTCCGCTTCCGCCGCCGTGATGCCGACCAGCTCAAGCCCGCCAAAAGAGAACATGATAATCGCCATCATCATGACCAGCCCCGAGACGCCGTTCGGCAGGAAGCCACCCTGATCCCACAAGTTGCGAACTGTCGCCTGCGGGCCGGCGGTGTCGCTAAACAGCAGCCAGGCGCCGAAGAGGATCATCGCGACCACCGCGATGACTTTAATAATGGCGAACCAGAATTCCATTTCGCCGAACACTTTGACGTTTGTGAGGTTGATGGCGTTGATAACCACAAAGAAGACGGCGGCAGAAGCCCACGTCGGGATTTCCGGCCACCAGAACTGGATATATTTACCCACCGCCGTTAGCTCAGCCATCGCCACCAGCACATACAGCACCCAGTAGTTCCAGCCGGAGGCGAAGCCTGCGAAACCGCCCCAGTATTTATAAGCAAAATGGCTAAAAGAGCCTGCAACCGGTTCTTCCACGACCATTTCACCAAGCTGGCGCATGATCAGAAAGGCAATAAAACCCGCAATAGCGTAACCGAGAATAATCCCCGGCCCTGCGGACTGGATTACGGAGGCGCTGCCCAGAAACAGGCCCGTACCGATAGCACCACCCAGCGCGATAAGCTGAATATGGCGGTTTTTGAGGCCGCGCTTCAGCGTGTCGCCGTGCTGTTGACCTTCCATCATAAAACCTCGTGTGTGGTTGTTTTTATCCGCAGCATGACGCTGCTGTAATGTTGTTATGTCGCTGTGTGTAGTCTTTTCTTTACAGCCAATAAGGATGAAATTTGTAATAACGACTACCGCAGCGCCAAGAATAGTGATAAGCGCTGCCAAATGCACCTGCTTTCTCAGGGGTATCACGCGGAGTGAATAAAAAGAAACCATTTGTAAATCGCTGCGTTTATCCAGCACGCGGGCACTTCAATTTATTTTAAGCGAGAATAATGCATGGATATTCATATTTTAAACTAATGAATCGGTTCAGGTTGTAAAGCTTTACGTTTCATTAAAGTTAAAACTACCGCTTTGGAGGTAACAGGTTCATTTGCCCGGAGTTACATTTCTGAAACGTTATTTCTTTATGATTGTTAAAATATGCGGGCTTTCCTGATTTCAATCAAAACCAGGATGGACAGAAGGTGAATACTTTGTTACTTTAGCAACACGAACGTTAAATTGGTCATACCAATTGACTCCGGGCGAATGGCAGAGACAGGGAATAATGGCCTACAGCAAAATCCGCCAACCAAAACTTTCCGATGTGATTGAGCAGCAACTGGAGTTTTTGATCCTCGAAGGGACGTTGCGTCCCGGCGAAAAACTGCCTCCTGAGCGCGAACTGGCCAAACAGTTCGACGTTTCCCGACCCTCCCTGCGAGAGGCGATTCAGCGTCTCGAAGCGAAGGGACTGCTGCTTCGTCGCCAGGGCGGCGGTACTTTTGTCCAGAATACGCTCTGGCAAAGCTTCAGCGACCCGCTGGTGGAACTCCTCTCTGACCATCCCGAATCCCAGTTTGATCTTCTTGAGACGCGTCACGCGCTGGAAGGCATCGCGGCATACTACGCGGCGCTTCGCAGCACGGATGAAGACAAAACGCGTATCAGCGAATGCCATCAGGCTATCGAGCGCGCCCAGGAGTCCGGCGATCTGGACGCAGAATCAAACGCTGTGCTGCAGTATCAGATAGCCGTCACGGAAGCCGCTCATAATGTAGTGCTGCTTCATCTGCTACGCTGCATGGAGCCGATGCTGGCGCAAAACGTGCGTCAGAACTTTGAATTGCTCTACGCGCGCCGTGAAATGCTGCCGCTGGTCAGCAGCCATCGCACCCGTATCTACGAGGCGATTATGGCGGGAGAGCCGGAGCAGGCGCGAGAAGCGTCGCATCGCCACCTGGCGTTCATTGAAGATATTTTGCTGGACCGCAGCCGTGAGCAGAGTCGTCGTGAACGCTCGCTGCGTCGTCTGGAGCAACGTAAGAATTAATATTTTTCCGGTTTTTGCCGGAAGATTTGTACCAAAAGCGCCATTGAAGCGCGGCAACTAAACCCAGAACCTGTCTTATTGCGCTTTGTTAAGTGCGCGTAGTTCAGGTTGCATCGCGGCGGTAAGCGGCGAACCCCTTTGCAGGGCGCACGCGTAGCCACCGGTGGAGCAGCCGGACGCTGTAAGAGCATAGAGTGCAATGGGACAGGTTCCAGATTAATCAACGTATTAGATAGATGATAAGGAATACCCCCATGTCAGAACGTTTACAAAATGACGTGGATCCGATCGAAACTCGCGACTGGCTACAGGCGATCGAATCGGTAATCCGTGAAGAAGGTGTTGAGCGCGCTCAGTATCTGATCGATCAGCTGCTTTCCGAAGCTCGTAAAGGCGGTGTGAAAGTAGCGGCGGGCAGTGCTGCCCGTCAGTACATCAATACCATCCCCGTTGAAGAAGAGCCGGAATACCCGGGTAATCTGGAGCTGGAGCGCCGTATTCGTTCTGCTATCCGCTGGAACGCCATCATGACCGTGCTGCGCGCGTCTAAAAAAGACCTCGAGCTCGGCGGCCACATGGCCTCCTTCCAGTCTTCCGCGACCATCTACGAAGTGTGCTTTAACCACTTCTTCCGCGCGCGCAACGACAAAGACGGCGGCGACCTTGTGTACTTCCAGGGCCACATCTCTCCGGGCGTTTACGCACGTGCTTTCATTGAAGGCCGCCTGACCGAAGAGCAGATGAATAACTTCCGTCAGGAAGTACACGGCAACGGTCTGTCTTCTTATCCGCACCCGAAACTGATGCCGGAATTCTGGCAGTTCCCGACCGTATCCATGGGCCTGGGCCCGATCGGCGCTATCTACCAGGCGAAGTTCCTGAAATATCTGGAACACCGCGGCCTGAAAGATACCTCTGAGCAGACCGTTTACGCGTTCCTCGGCGACGGCGAGATGGACGAGCCGGAATCTAAAGGCGCCATCACCATCGCGACCCGCGAAAAACTGGACAACCTGGTCTTCGTCATCAACTGCAACCTGCAGCGTCTGGATGGCCCGGTCACCGGTAACGGCAAAATCATCAACGAACTGGAAGGCATCTTCGACGGCGCCGGCTGGAACGTCATTAAGGTCATGTGGGGCTCCCGTTGGGACGAGCTGCTGCGTAAAGACACCAGCGGCAAACTGATTCAGCTGATGAACGAAACCGTTGACGGCGACTATCAGACCTTCAAATCCAAAGACGGCGCCTATGTGCGCGAGCACTTCTTCGGTAAATATCCGGAGACGGCCGCACTGGTTGCAGACTGGTCTGACGATGAGATTTGGGCGCTGAACCGCGGCGGCCACGATCCGAAGAAAATCTACGCTGCATTCAAGAAAGCGAAAGAAACCAAAGGCAAAGCGACCGTTATCCTTGCTCACACCGTTAAAGGTTACGGCATGGGCGACACCGCCGAAGGTAAAAACATCGCTCACCAGGTGAAGAAGATGAACATGGACGGCGTTCGCTATGTCCGTGACCGCTTCAGCGTGCCGGTGGCCGATGAAGACCTGGAAAAACTGCCGTACATCACCTTCCCGGAAGGCTCTGAAGAGCACAAGTACCTGCACGAACGCCGTCAGGCGCTGCACGGTTACCTGCCGTCTCGTCAGCCTAACTTCACCGAGAAGCTGGAGCTGCCGGCGCTGGAAGATTTCCGCTCCCTGCTGGATGAGCAGAGCAAAGAGATCTCCACCACTATCGCTTTCGTACGTGCACTGAACGTAATGCTGAAGAACCCGTCTATCAAAGACCGTCTGGTTCCTATCATTGCCGACGAAGCCCGTACCTTCGGTATGGAAGGTCTGTTCCGTCAGATCGGTATCTACAGCCCGAATGGCCAGCAGTACACCCCGCAGGACCGTGAGCAGGTGGCGTACTACAAAGAAGACGAGAAAGGTCAGATTCTGCAGGAAGGGATCAACGAGCTGGGCGCAGGTTCTTCCTGGCTGGCGGCGGCGACCTCTTACAGCACCAACAACCTGCCGATGATCCCGTTCTACATCTACTACTCCATGTTCGGGTTCCAGCGTATCGGCGACCTGTGCTGGGCAGCGGGCGACCAGCAGGCGCGCGGCTTCCTGATCGGCGGCACCTCCGGTCGTACCACGCTTAACGGCGAAGGTCTGCAGCACGAAGATGGTCACAGCCATATTCAGTCTCTGACGATTCCGAACTGCATCTCCTACGATCCGGCTTACGCTTATGAAGTTGCTGTCATCATGCATGACGGTCTGCAGCGTATGTACGGTGAAGCGCAGGAGAACGTGTATTACTACATCACTACGCTGAACGAAAACTACCACATGCCGGCTATGCCGCAGGGCGCCGAGGAAGGTATCCGTAAAGGTATCTACAAACTCGAAACCGTTGAAGGCGCGAAAGGTAAAGTTCAGCTGCTCGGCTCCGGCTCTATCCTGCGTCACGTACGCGAAGCCGCGCAGATCCTGGCGAAAGAATACGGCGTGGGCTCCGATGTCTACAGCGTGACCTCCTTCACTGAGCTTGCTCGTGACGGTCAGGATTGCGAGCGCTGGAACATGCTGCACCCGCTGGAAACCCCGCGCGTTCCGTACATCGCTCAGGTGATGAACGATGCGCCGGCGGTGGCATCCACCGACTATATGAAACTGTTCGCCGAGCAGGTTCGTACTTATGTACCGGCTGACGATTATCGCGTACTGGGCACCGACGGCTTTGGCCGCTCTGACAGCCGCGAAAACCTGCGCCACCACTTCGAAGTTGACGCTTCTTACGTGGTCGTCGCAGCGCTGGGCGAACTGGCTAAACGTGGTGAAATCGATAAGAAAGTTGTGGCTGACGCCATCGCTAAATTCAATATCGATGCAGATAAAGTCAACCCGCGTCTGGCATAAGAGGTAAAGAAAGAATGGCTATCGAAATCAATGTACCGGACATCGGGGCGGACGAAGTTGAAGTCACCGAGATCCTGGTCAAAGTGGGCGACAAAGTAGAAGCTGAACAGTCGCTGATCACCGTAGAAGGCGACAAAGCCTCTATGGAAGTTCCGTCTCCGCAGGCGGGCGTGGTCAAAGAGATCAAAGTGTCCGTGGGCGACAAAGTCGAAACCGGCAAACTGATCATGATTTTCGATTCCGCCGACGGTGCAGCAGCTGCTGCACCTGCTAAGGCAGAAGAGAAGAAAGAAGCGGCACCGGCGCAGTCTACTGCCCCGGCTGCTGCGGCCGCAAAAGAAGTTAACGTACCGGATATCGGCGGCGACGAAGTTGAAGTCACCGAGATCCTGGTGAAAGTCGGCGACAACGTTGAAGCTGAACAGTCTCTTATCACCGTAGAAGGCGATAAAGCCTCTATGGAAGTCCCGGCGCCGTTTGCGGGCACCGTGAAAGAGATCAAAATCAACACCGGCGACAAAGTCTCCACCGGTTCTCTTATCATGGTCTTCGAAGTCGCAGGCGCTGCGCCGGCAGCTGAAGCGAAACCGCAGGTGACTGAGCAGGCTGCAACCGCGCCGGCCGCCGCTGCGGGCGCGAAAGACGTCAACGTGCCGGATATCGGCGGCGATGAAGTCGAAGTGACCGAAGTGCTGGTGAAAGTGGGCGATAAAGTCACCGCTGAACAGTCTCTTATCACCGTAGAAGGCGACAAAGCCTCTATGGAAGTTCCGGCGCCGTTCGCAGGCACCGTGAAAGAGCTGAAAGTGAACGTGGGCGATAAAGTCTCCACCGGCTCTCTGATCATGGTCTTCGAAGTGGAAGGCGCAGCGCCTGCTGCGGCTCCGGCGGCCAAACAGGAAGCGGCGGCACCGGCTCCGGCGGCGAAAGCGGATAAACCGGCTGCAACGCCTGCAAAAGCGGAAGGCAAATCTGAGTTTGCTGAAAACGACGCATACGTTCACGCCACTCCGCTTATCCGCCGTCTGGCGCGTGAATTCGGCGTGAACCTGGCGAAAGTGAAAGGCACCGGTCGTAAAGGCCGTATCCTGCGCGAAGACGTTCAGGCTTACGTGAAAGACGCGGTGAAACGCGCTGAAGCGGCGCCGGCTGCTGCCACTGGCGGCGGTATCCCGGGCATGCTGCCGTGGCCGAAAGTGGACTTCAGCAAGTTTGGTGAAGTGGAAGAAGTCGAGCTGGGCCGCATCCAGAAAATCTCTGGCGCGAACCTGAGCCGTAACTGGGTGATGATCCCGCACGTTACGCACTTCGACAAAACCGACATCACTGACCTGGAAGCATTCCGCAAACAGCAGAACGCCGAAGCTGAGAAGCGTAAACTGGATGTGAAATTCACCCCGGTAGTCTTCATCATGAAAGCCGTTGCTGCGGCCCTTGAGCAGATGCCGCGCTTCAACAGCTCGCTGTCTGAAGATGGCCAGCGCCTGACGCTGAAGAAATACATCAACATCGGTGTTGCGGTTGATACCCCGAATGGTCTGGTGGTTCCGGTCTTCAAAGACGTGAACAAGAAGAGCATTACCGAGCTGTCTCGCGAGCTGACGACTATCTCCAAAAAAGCGCGTGACGGTAAGCTGACTGCCGGCGAAATGCAGGGCGGTTGCTTCACCATCTCCAGCATCGGCGGGCTGGGCACCACCCACTTCGCGCCGATCGTGAACGCGCCGGAAGTGGCTATCCTCGGTGTCTCCAAGTCTGCGATGGAGCCGGTGTGGAATGGTAAAGAGTTTGTGCCGCGCCTCATGCTGCCGATCTCTCTGTCCTTCGACCACCGCGTGATCGACGGTGCTGATGGTGCGCGTTTCATCACCATCATTAACAACACCCTGTCGGACATTCGCCGCCTGGTGATGTAAGCGAAAAAGCCGGCCTGACGGCCGGCTTTTTTCTGGTAATTCCGCCAGACTGTGCGAAATTATCCGATGCCAAAAGGATTCGTTTGCCGTTTGTTGTTTCAAAATTGTTAACAGTTTTGTAAAATGCGAGCGGATAGAACGTCCCGGTGGATGATGGGCGTTAAAACATAAGCGTCAGACCCGCCGGAAAATTACAAAGAGGTCATGATGAGTACTGAAATCAAAACTCAGGTCGTGGTACTTGGGGCAGGCCCGGCAGGTTACTCTGCGGCCTTCCGTTGCGCTGACTTAGGTCTGGAAACCGTAATCGTCGAGCGTTACAACACCCTGGGTGGTGTTTGCCTGAACGTAGGCTGTATCCCTTCTAAAGCTCTGCTGCACGTTGCGAAAGTCATCGAAGAAGCGAAAGCGCTGGCCGAGCACGGTATCGTTTTTGGCGAGCCGAAAACTGACATCGACAAAATCCGCACCTGGAAAGAAAAAGTTATCAATCAGCTGACCGGCGGTCTGGCTGGTATGGCCAAAGGCCGTAAAGTCAAAGTGGTGAACGGCCTCGGTAAATTCACCGGCGCGAACACCCTGGAAGTGGAAGGCGAGAACGGCAAAACCGTGATCAACTTCGACAACGCGATTATCGCGGCGGGCTCTCGTCCGATTCAGCTGCCGTTTATTCCGCACGAAGATCCGCGCGTATGGGATTCCACCGACGCCCTGGAGCTGAAAGAAGTACCGAAACGCATGCTGGTCATGGGCGGCGGTATCATCGGTCTGGAGATGGGTACCGTTTACCACGCGCTGGGTTCAGAAATTGACGTGGTTGAAATGTTCGACCAGGTTATCCCGGCTGCCGACAAAGACATCGTTAAAGTCTTCACCAAGCGCATCAGCAAGAAATTCAACCTGATGCTGGAAACCAAAGTCACTGCCGTTGAAGCGAAAGAAGACGGTATTTACGTTTCCATGGAAGGCAAAAAAGCGCCTGCCGAAGCGCAGCGTTACGACGCCGTGCTGGTAGCTATCGGCCGCGTGCCGAACGGCAAAAACCTGGATGCGGGCAAAGCGGGCGTGGAAGTGGACGACCGTGGCTTCATCCGCGTTGACAAGCAGCTGCGCACCAACGTGCCGCACATCTACGCTATCGGCGATATCGTCGGTCAGCCGATGCTGGCGCACAAAGGCGTGCACGAAGGTCACGTGGCCGCTGAAGTTATCGCGGGCATGAAGCACTACTTCGATCCGAAAGTGATCCCGTCCATCGCTTACACCGAGCCGGAAGTGGCATGGGTCGGCCTGACCGAGAAAGAAGCGAAAGAGAAAGGCATCAGCTATGAAACCGCCACCTTCCCGTGGGCAGCTTCTGGCCGTGCTATCGCTTCCGATTGCGCAGACGGTATGACCAAACTGATTTTCGACAAAGAAACCCACCGTGTTATCGGCGGCGCGATTGTCGGCACCAACGGCGGCGAGCTGCTGGGTGAAATCGGTCTGGCTATCGAGATGGGTTGTGACGCGGAAGATATCGCGCTCACCATCCACGCGCACCCGACGCTGCACGAGTCTGTAGGTCTGGCGGCGGAAGTGTTCGAAGGTAGCATCACCGACCTGCCGAACCCGAAAGCGAAGAAGAAATAAGTTTCTCGCCTGATGAATAAACGCCTCTAGGGAGGCGTTTTTTTATGGCTGAAAAACCGCCCTTGCGGGCGGCAAGCCGGTAATTTCCCGGATTTAACACCAGCGATTCAACACCAGCGATTCAACACCAGCAGCACCGTGGTGCCGGAAATCTTCCAGCCACCGTGCGACGCCGCCAGCAGTGAACCCCGCGCAACGATGAGCGCAATAAGCCAACGCATCTCCATTGCGAGTAGCCCCGAAGGCGCTACGTTGATCCTCTCATCACCGCGAAAGGCAGAACCAGGCAAGTATGTCATGCTTGCCACACAGGTTGATGGAACTGCTTCCGGGCCCGGTGACTGGCTGCTACACCAGCGAAGCAGGCCAGGCGCTAATTTAGCGGTTCGAAGAGAAGGGTGTAAGGGGATTTCAGCGCTTGCAGCAAGTTACATGTAAATTCTGAAAGCGGTACGCAAAACGTACAGCCGGGCTTACGAGCAGAGCATTCTGTTGCCATCATTTGTCCTGTGTCATGCTTGCCACATAAACGGTGCAACGGTGTCTGCTATCACCCGCGCACAACAAGGAAACCGCCACCCGGCGGTTTTTTTGTGCCTCAAATCGCACTTCGGAAATGCGTTCTGCGGACCTTAACGATTCAGCAAAGATTTAATGTTGCTTTTTTGTAAACAGATTAACACTTCACCAAATTCCTGCTATTCTGCCCGTCGCGGAACCGGGCATTTACCCTACAAACTGCTGTCTCACAGGAGCGTGAAGAGAGAAGCCTGGCTCCGACTATGACAATGAGAGCGAGGAGAACCGTCGTGCTAGAAGAATACCGTAAGCACGTAGCTGAGCGTGCCGCCGAGGGGATTGTAGCCAAACCCTTAGATGCAACCCAAATGGCCGCACTTGTCGAGCTGCTGAAGAACCCGCCCGCGGGTGAAGAAGAGTTTCTGTTAGACCTGCTGACCAACCGTGTACCCCCGGGCGTTGACGAAGCCGCCTATGTAAAAGCAGGTTTCCTTGCCGCTGTCGCCAAAGGTGAAGCATCCTCCCCGCTGGTAACCCCTGAAAAAGCCGTTGAACTGTTAGGCACCATGCAGGGCGGTTATAACATTCACCCGCTGATTGAAGCGCTGGATAACGAAAAGCTGGCGCCGATTGCCGCCAAAGCGCTGTCCCACACGCTGCTGATGTTCGATAACTTCTACGACGTGGAAGAGAAAGCCAAAGCGGGCAACGCGTACGCGAAGCAGATTATGCAATCCTGGGCAGACGCCGAATGGTTCCTGTCGCGCCCGTCGCTGCCTGAAAAAATCACCGTCACCGTGTTCAAAGTGACCGGCGAAACCAACACCGACGATCTCTCCCCGGCGCCGGACGCCTGGTCGCGCCCGGATATTCCGCTGCATGCGCTGGCGATGCTGAAAAACGCCCGTGAAGGCATTGAGCCGGATCAGCCAGGCGTCGTCGGCCCGATCAAACAGATCGAGGCCCTGCAGCAGAAAGGCTTCCCGCTGGCCTACGTCGGCGACGTGGTCGGCACCGGCTCTTCCCGTAAATCCGCCACCAACTCCGTGCTGTGGTTTATGGGCGATGACATCCCGTTCGTGCCGAACAAACGCGGCGGCGGCGTGGTACTCGGCGGCAAAATCGCGCCGATTTTCTTCAACACGATGGAAGATGCGGGCGCGCTGCCTGTCGAAGTGGATGTGTCAAACCTGAACATGGGCGATGTGATTGACATCTACCCGTTCAAAGGCGAAGTACGCAACCACGAAACCGGCGAACTGCTGGCGAATTTTGAACTGAAAACCGACGTGCTGATCGACGAAGTGCGCGCGGGCGGTCGTATTCCGCTGATCATCGGTCGCGGCCTGACCACCAAAGCGCGCGACGCGCTGGGCCTGCCGCACAGCGATGTCTTCCGTCACGCCAAAGATGTGGCGGAAAGCAACCGCGGCTACTCCCTGGCGCAGAAGATGGTGGGCCGCGCGTGCGGCGTCGCCGGCGTTCGTCCGGGCGCGTATTGCGAGCCGAAAATGACCTCCGTAGGTTCTCAGGACACCACCGGCCCGATGACCCGCGATGAGCTGAAAGACCTGGCGTGCCTGGGTTTCTCCGCCGATCTCGTGATGCAGTCCTTCTGCCACACGGCGGCGTATCCGAAGCCGGTTGACGTGACTACGCACCACACGCTGCCTGACTTCATCATGAACCGTGGCGGCGTGTCGCTGCGTCCGGGCGATGGCGTTATTCACTCCTGGCTGAACCGCATGCTGCTGCCGGATACCGTCGGCACCGGCGGCGACTCCCACACCCGTTTCCCGATCGGCATTTCGTTCCCGGCGGGCTCAGGGCTTGTGGCGTTCGCGGCTGCGACCGGCGTGATGCCGCTTGATATGCCGGAATCCGTGCTGGTGCGCTTTAAAGGCCAGATGCAGCCGGGGATTACGCTTCGCGACCTGGTGCACGCTATCCCTTATTACGCTATCCAGCAGGGCCTGCTGACCGTTGAGAAGAAAGGCAAGAAAAACATCTTCTCTGGTCGCATTCTGGAAATCGAAGGTTTGCCGGATCTGAAAGTCGAGCAGGCGTTTGAGCTGACCGACGCCTCTGCCGAGCGGTCTGCGGCGGGCTGCACCATCAAGCTCAACAAAGAGCCGATCATCGAGTACCTCAACTCCAACATCGTGCTGCTGAAGTGGATGATTGCAGAAGGCTACGGCGACCGTCGTACGCTGGAGCGTCGTATCCAGGGCATGGAGAAGTGGCTTGCCGATCCGCAGCTGCTGGAAGCGGATGCTGACGCGGAATACGCGGCGGTGATCGATATCGATCTCAATGAAATCAAAGAGCCTATCCTGTGCGCGCCGAACGATCCGGACGACGCGCGTCTGCTCTCTGACGTCACTGGCGATAAGATTGACGAAGTGTTTATCGGCTCCTGCATGACGAACATCGGCCATTTCCGTGCTGCCGGTAAGCTGCTGGATACCCATAAAGGCCAGCTGCCGACCCGTCTGTGGGTGGCGCCGCCGACCCGTATGGACGCCGCGCAGCTCACCGAAGAGGGCTACTACAGCGTCTTTGGTAAGAGCGGCGCGCGTATCGAGATCCCGGGCTGCTCGCTGTGCATGGGTAACCAGGCGCGTGTGGCGGACGGCGCGACGGTGGTGTCCACCTCAACCCGTAACTTCCCGAACCGTCTGGGCACTGGCGCGAACGTCTATCTGGCGTCTGCCGAACTCGCCGCTGTCGCGGCGCTGATTGGCCGCCTGCCGACGCCGGACGAGTACCAGCAGTTCATGTCTCAGGTAGATAAAACTGCCGTGGACACGTACCGTTATCTGAACTTCGACCAGTTGAATCAGTACACTGAGAAAGCGGACGGTGTGATTTTCCAGACGGCGGTATAACGCAACCCGCCCTGGCGCGAAATGCGCCGGGCTGGTCAGTAAAAAGGGAAGCCACTGGCTTCCCTTTTTTATGGGCGTTACCGCTTACGAATTCGCTTTGCCGTCGTAACGCGGCAGGCTCACAACAGGGTAAGTAAACTCGCCTTCCACCTGACAGCGTTCCGGTTTCTGTTTACCGGCATCGAACAGCACATAGCGTTCTTTTTCCGGGAAGTAGATCAGATCGTCGCCGTTACGAAAGGAAATCGTCTCGTAAGGCACGCCGTTGTCAGTTTTGCTCTTCTCAATGCCCGAGGCAATCTGGAAGTGATCTTCCCACTTCATCGTTGAAAGGTGGTATTTGAAAAACGAAACCAGCACATTACCGCGGTTAACGCATTCAAGACGCACGGCCTCGCCGGCATACGCGCAGGAGAGCGGCAGCGCGGCGGTGGCGAGCAGCAGCGCGCGGCGAAGAAGAGAACTATTCACAGGCACATCCCATTACAGCAGTACTTAAGATAAACCAAGAGTAACATAGCTCATGCAACGGCTCGTCTACCGCGGCGTTTTCAGTTTCGTCGGCGGCGGCGCTTTTCTTTCCGTTTCATGCTGCGATAATAACAAGCGATAAACAATGCAACGGCCAGGCAGCGCCGGGCCAGAGGAAAACACCATGGATTATGAGTTTTTACGCGACATCACCGGCGTGGTGAAAGTCCGTCTTTCAATGGGCCACGAAGCGCTCGGGCACTGGTTTAATGAAGAAGTGAAAGGCAACCTGGCGCTGCTGGATGAAGTCGAAGCGGCGGCGAGCGAGGTCAAGGGCAGCGAGCGGCAGTGGCAGAAGACCGGTCATGAATACACGCTATGGCTCGATGGCGAAGAAGTAATGGTGCGCGCCAATCAGCTGGAGTTTTCCGGCGACGAAATGGAAGAAGGCATGAGCTACTACGATGAAGAGAGCCTGTCGCTGTGCGGCGTCGAAGATTTCCTGCAGGTGGTGAAGGCGTACCGCGACTTTCTGGCGCAGTACGGATAACGCGGCGCGTCCATGCGCCGCGCGGGGTTATACGGACGGAATATTGCGTCCGTAATAGATTTCACGCATCTCTTTCCAGAGCAGGTCGGTAATGACCTTACGCTCTTCTTCAGTTAACTCTTCCGGGCGGGTATGGAACATATAGTGCTTAAGGTCGAATTCCTTAAGCAGCATTTTGGTATGGAAGATGTTTTCCTGATAAACGTTCACGTCCACCATGTCATACAGCGCTTTCATGTCGTCAGACATAAAGTTCTGAATCGAGTTAATTTCATGATCGATAAAGTGCTTCATGCCGTTCACGTCGCGGGTGAAGCCGCGCACGCGGTAGTCGATGGTCACAATATCGGACTCAAGCTGGTGGATTAAATAATTCAGCGCCTTAAGAGGCGAAATCACGCCGCAGGTTGAGACTTCGATGTCGGCGCGGAAGGTGCACAGGCCGCCTTCAGGGTGGCTTTCCGGGTAGGTGTGGACGCAAATATGGCTCTTGTCGAGGTGCGCGACCACGGTCTCCGGCAGCGGGCCAGGATGCTCGGTTTTGTCGATAAGCTGCGGGTCGACCGGCTCTTCGCTCACCAGAATCGTGACGCTGGCGCCCTGGGGCTCATAGTCCTGGCGGGCGATATTCAGAATATTGGCGCCGATAATCGAGCAGGTTTCCGTCAGGATTTCCGTCAGACGGTTAGCGTTATAGAGTTCATCGATATACGCGATATAGCCATCGCGCTCTTCCGCCGTTTTGGCGTAGCAAATATCGTAAATACAAAAACTCAGGCTTTTGGTCAGGTTGTTAAAGCCATGCAGTTTCAGCTTTTTCAATTTTTATCACCTCCTTAGGATGCCTGAGACGCCAGGGCATCTTGCAAATATTGCGGCAGAGCGAAGGCTGCCGTATGAATGGCCGGATTGTAATAACGGCACTTCAGCCCGGCGGCGTGAAAGCGCGCCTGTAAGGTCTCGGTCGGCAGTTTACGCAGGGCCTCGTTATCCGTCGCCCAGGCGAAGGTCATAATGCCGCCGTAATAGGTCGGGATGGCGGCCTGATAAAAGCTGACGTCGCCAAAATAGTGGCTGAGCTTTTTATGGCTGCCGATGGCTTCATCCTGCTGCAGGAAGCAGACACCATTCTGCGCGACGAAAATCCCGCCTGGATTGAGGCAGCGCTTGCACCCTTCGTAGAACGCCGAGGTGAAGAGGCTCTCGCCCGGACCGATAGGATCGGTGCAGTCGGAGATAATCACATCGAATTTCTGGGTGGTCTGGTTGACGAAATTCACGCCATCGTCGATGACAAGCGTAAAGCGCGGATCGTCGTAGCTTCCGGCGTTGTGATTGGGCAGATGCTCGCGGCAAAACGCCACTACGCCCGCGTCGATTTCCACCATCGTGATGGATTCCACGCCCTTATGACGGGTCACTTCGCGCAGCATCGCGCCGTCGCCGCCGCCGATAATCAACACGCGCTTCGCGTGGCCGTGGGCCAGCAGCGGCACATGCGTCATCATTTCGTGATAGATGAACTCGTCGCGTTCGGTGGTTTGCACCACGCCGTCCAGCGCCATCACCCGGCCAAAGGCAGAGTTTTCGAAAATAATCAGATCCTGATGATCGGTCTTTTCGCGATAGAGCACTTTGTCGACGGCAAAGTATTGACCAAACTGATCGTGCAGCGTTTCATGCCACATAGGATTCTCGGTCACTGGCTGATACCTCCTTCGTTAACAACCCTTAAAAACGGGCGCAACATCATAGCTAACTATGACCGTGGATGCACGGTCACGATTTCACCAGAGGGGCAGGGGGAGGGGATTACTTCACGTAAGCAAGCAGGCTGAGCGAGTCTCGCGCCAGCGCTTTGCATTTTTTCGCGGTAGGAATAGCGATGCCGCTCAGATCGCGATAGCTGTCCTCGCCGAGCGCCTTCATATTGAAGCTGTCGTAGTTGCTTAAATCCCACTGATTCTGCTGGGCGAAAAAGACCAGCGCGCGGCGGATCTGCCCGTTCGGCAGGTTCTGGTAGCCGCAATCATTTTTCAGAAATACAAAAACAGCCGTCAGGTCGGCCATGTCTTCCGCTTCTGATTCACTCAGCGCAAAACTGTTGGTGGAAAAGGCCAACAGACAGCCCAGAAACATTAGCCTGACTACTTTTCTCATCACGTCTACCACTCGCCAACCGATACCAAACGATAGCACATTTCGTTCAGGCGCGACGAGGATATTTCGCCCTTCCATTGGCCGTTAAATGCCCATCTCAGGCGGCTTTGCGCCAACGTCAGAGGTAAGACAGCGAACAAAAAGGCTGTCTTTAACAGAGGAACGAAAAACCCGCAGGTTGATATGCCGAAGGCGGAACAATGAAGAGGTTTAAAATAAAACCACCGCTGTGAAATCTGCCGTTTAAGACCCTTTTTTACCGCCCGTCCTTAAGATATTGATTTTTATAGCGCTCGACGTTCACGTTAAAAAAGGGTTTCAGGAAGAAAAAGAAGAAATTTGTTTTTAATTCAAACAACCTGGTAATATTCGCTCTTGTTCACTGCCGTACAGGCAGCTTAGAAAAGTATTCGGCATGGTTAACTTCATCGACGATGGTTCACTGCCGTACAGGCAGCTTAGAAATGATAAGGAAATTTCCCCGAATACCCGATCATGTTCACTGCCGTACAGGCAGCTTAGAAAGATATCAAGACACCCCAGGTCAGAATAAAGAAGTTCACTGCCGTACAGGCAGCTTAGAAAACACCGGCGACGGCGATAGCCGCACCGCTTCAGTTCACTGCCGTACAGGCAGCTTAGAAATTGTTATTCCTGGACCAGGGTAGCCAGGAATTGTTCACTGCCGTACAGGCAGCTTAGAAATTATCGGTAGCTCTAATAATGTCTCGCCCGAAGTTCACTGCCGTACAGGCAGCTTAGAAACCTGTCTCAAGATTGATGCCCGCTGCGGCGATGTTCACTGCCGTACAGGCAGCTTAGAAAGGACTCGCCCGGACGCTACGCGCCCGCCCCGCGTTCACTGCCGTACAGGCAGCTTAGAAACGGCTGCGCGCAGCCTGGCGACGTTGAGAAACGTTCACTGCCGTACAGGCAGCTTAGAAAGGCGCGGGCGGTGCGGTGTAGAGCGGGGTGACGTTCACTGCCGTACAGGCAGCTTAGAAAAAAGAAGCAGACAAACTGGAAAGTTACGCTGTGTTCACTGCCGTACAGGCAGCTTAGAAATAGAGAAGCCGAAGCTGTCCAACAAACAGGTTGTTCACTGCCGTACAGGCAGCTTAGAAAGTGTGCGCGAGATATGCCGCATTCTCAAAATAGTTCACTGCCGTACAGGCAGCTTAGAAAAGTTCGTCGACGCGCCCGCGCCAGTTTTTGTCGTTCACTGCCGTACAGGCAGCTTAGAAATTGAACTACTTTCACGCCTTTAACCGGCATAAGTTCACTGCCGTACAGGCAGCTTAGAAATTCAGCTGGCAGTGAAGCGTTAATGGCTGTTCGTTCACTGCCGTACAGGCAGCTTAGAAATGCTTAAGCTGACTGAATAACGCATCAACCAGGTTCACTGCCGTACAGGCAGCTTAGAAATCTCGCCTTCTTCTGTGGAGCAGTCGCGCAAAAGTTCACTGCCGTACAGGCAGCTTAGAAATCTCTGCGTGCTCGGTTAGTCGCGACGAGATCGTTCACTGCCGTACAGGCAGCTTAGAAAGGGGAGTAGTTCTCGTTAAACCAGTTCTCCAGGTTCACTGCCGTACAGGCAGCTTAGAAATTACCAGCCCTGACCAGTTTACGAAATTCGGTGTTCACTGCCGTACAGGCAGCTTAGAAAATCACATCACCGGCAGATCGTCAGTAACTGCGGTTCACTGCCGTACAGGCAGCTTAGAAAGACGGCGCAAGGCCGGCCGCCCCTGCCCCGCTGTTCACTGCCGTACAGGCAGCTTAGAAAATATGCCGCGCTGGGTAAGCCGCATCACCCTGGTTCACTGCCGTACAGGCAGCTTAGAAATACGACTGGAATTCAATACAAAATAATCTCGAGTTCACTGCCGTACAGGCAGCTTAGAAATGCCGGACTGAATCAAACGCGCTCTGCGTAACGTTCACTGCCGTACAGGCAGCTTAGAAACGTGGCCGGTATTCAAAGGGCAGATTAACAACGTTCACTGCCGTACAGGCAGCTTAGAAAACTCATGGTAAGAGCTGGCGCTCTCAAAACGCGTTCACTGCCGTACAGGCAGCTTAGAAATGCCGCCAGGGTGGGGATTACTACACGTCGTTAGTTCACTGCCGTACAGGCAGCTTAGAAAGGCCGAGGAAAACAGGTGATAGGGCTGTTTGATGTTCACTGCCGTACAGGCAGCTTAGAAAACGCGGCCACCGTCTACACCCTGCCACGTCCAGTTCACTGCCGTACAGGCAGCTTAGAAAGGCTTGACCCGGACGCACCACGCACTAAACGCGTTCACTGCATACAGGCAGCTTAGAAAGCACGGCAGCGACGAGAAGCAAAACAATCAGAGTTCACTGCCGTACAGGCAGCTTAGAAAAGCATGTTTAGTGCTGTAGTCACAACATGAGATGTTCACTGCCGTACAGGCAGCTTAGAAAAAAACGCCTCACAAATTACAGAGGCTCATGGTGTTCACTGCCGTACAGGCAGCTTAGAAACATCAACTGATCGCCAAGCGATGCGGCCTGGCGTTCACTGCCGTACAGGCAGCTTAGAAAGCCTCGCTGCGCTGCGTCCCGTGGGGGTTTTGGTTCACTGCCGTACAGGCAGCTTAGAAAGTGAAAAGCGCCACGCCGGAAAGCGCCACGCTGTTCACTGCCGTACAGGCAGCTTAGAAAAGAAACTAATGCGTAAACGGGAGCGTGCCGCAGTTCACTGCCGTACAGGCAGCTTAGAAAAGTGATGATTACGTGCCGCCAGCTCGCGAACAGTTCACTGCCGTACAGGCAGCTTAGAAACGCTCCCCACGGTCGAGCGAGTGGATATCCACGTTCACTGCCGTACAGGCAGCTTAGAAAATCAGCAGGACGCTGAGACGCCACAAGGAACTGTTCACTGCCGTACAGGCAGCTTAGAAAAGTCGCGGGTAATGCTGAGGCGCTGCCATTTCGTTCACTGCCGTACAGGCAGTTAAGCAATGCCATTTTTAATGCCATCATCGGCGGCAAAAGCCCATACCTAAAGATTAATAAATAAAATTCTTTATTTATTCGTGCCCTTTGACGTGGCGGAGTGCATGACGACCGTGCATTTGGGCTGATATATTTTAAAAATTAAAAGGATGTCACGATATGGTGCCTTAATTAATCACATAATAACGCGTTATTTATATCTCTCTGTGATACTTCCTCGGTAATTATATAACGGAATTATAAGATGGACCGAAATTCTGTCACGCCGTCTGATTTAAAAACGATTCTCCATTCAAAGCGCGCCAATATTTATTATCTGCAATACTGCCGGGTGCTGGTTAATGGCGGCCGGGTGGAATATGTCACCGATGAAGGGAAAGAGTCGCTTTACTGGAATATCCCCATTGCCAATACCACGGTGGTGATGCTCGGCACCGGGACATCGGTCACACAGGCGGCTATGCGGGAATTCGCCCGGGCGGGCGTGATGGTGGGTTTTTGTGGTGGTGGTGGCTCACCGCTTTATTCCGGGAATGAAAGAGAGATTGAGGTTTCCTGGCTTGCGCCGCAAAGCGAATATCGGCCTACTGAATATCTGCAAAACTGGGTCGCGTTCTGGTTTGATGACGCGCTGCGCCTGGCGGCGGCAAAACGCTTTCAGCAAGTCCGGCTGCAAAACATTGAGCGTCACTGGCTCAGCAGTCGTATGCGGCGTGAACCTCACTTTCCCCTGATGGAAGAACCTCTGCTGGCGCTGCTTTCAAAAGCACAGACGCAAATGGCGCAAGCCGATACGCATAACACGCTGATGCTTCAGGAAGCGCAACTGACGAAGGCGCTCTATAAACTGGTGAGCCAGACGGTGAAATACGGTGATTTCACTCGCGCCAAACGCGGCGGTGGAACGGACGCGGCCAACCGTTTTCTCGATCATGGTAATTATCTCGCCTACGGGCTCGCCGCTGTTGCCGCCTGGGTCACCGGACTGCCGCACGGGCTCGCGGTGATGCATGGTAAAACCCGGCGCGGCGGCCTGGTTTTTGATATTGCCGACCTGATTAAAGACGCGCTGGTCATGCCGCAGGCGTTTATCGCGGCGATGACGGGGGATGATGAGCAGGCTTTCCGTCAGCGCTGCATCACCGGTTTTCAGCAGGCAGATGCGCTGGATCTCATGATTAACACCCTGCAGGAAACCGCCTGCGAACTGGGCGGTAAAGCCAGATGAACGTGCTGTTGATTTCGCAATGTACGAAGCGCGCCAGAGAAGAGAGCTGCCGCATTCTCGATCAATTTGCCGAACGTAAAGGCGATGGCGCCTGGCAAACGGTGATTACGCTTGAAGGGTTAAACACGCTGCGGCGTTTACTGCGTAAAACGGCCCGGCGCAATACCGCTGTCGCGTGCCACTGGCTTAAAAAAGGCGGCGAGACAGAGCTGATGTGGATTGTGGGAAATCTGCGGCGGTTCAGTGCACAGGGCTGCGTTCCGACTAACCGTACCGCACGGGATATTGTTCGTCGCGGGCAGGAGCATAGCTGGCACAGCGCCGAAGCGATGGCGCTTTTAGCCGCGATCGCCGGGCTGTTTCACGATTTCGGTAAAGCAAACACGCTTTTTCAGCAGACGCTTTCGGGGAAGTCCTCGCTCACTTTTCAGCCTTACCGCCACGAATGGATTTCGGTTCGTCTGTTCCAAGCGTTTGTCGGGCAACAGTCCGACCGGGAATGGCTGGCGGCGCTGGGCGTACTTGAAGCCACGGACGAAACGCGCTGGCTGGAAAGGCTGAAGACCGACGTGCCGGGCGATTCCGGCAGCCCTTTTGTCGGGCTGCCACCGCTGGCGCAGGCCGTCGCCTGGTTGATCCTCTCGCACCACCGTTTACCGCAGTGCTTTCTCAAAATCACAGGCCTGAACTGGAAGAGGCCGACGGCTGGCTGGTACGACAGCTTAACGCCGACTGGAATTCGCTCAACGCGCAGTGTCGCGAGTGGACCCCGCAGCAGGTTAACGCTGTGTGGCAGTTCCCACACGGTACGCCGTTGCAAAGCGCCCAGTGGCGCGATAAAGCAAGACAAATCGCCAGGCGGGCGCTCAACGCGGCATCGTTGTTCGGGTTCGGCAATATGCATCAGCTTTTTACGCTGCATATGGCAAGGCTTGCGCTGATGCTGGCCGACCATCATTACTCCGCCAGCGCGGCGTATTCGCGCTGGCAGGATGCTGATTACGCCGCCTGGGCCAACAGTGACAGAGCCACCGGCACGCTTAAGCAAAAGCTGGATGAACATAACGTGGGCGTGGCGCATAACGCGCTGCTGCTGGGAAGATCAATGCCCTGGGCGCGCCGGACGCTGCCTGCGATCGGCCGCCATAAAGGGTTCAGGGAGCGCGCAAGAGAGGGCCGCTTCAGCTGGCAGAATCGGGCCTGGGATATCGCCGAAGGGCTTCGCGAGCGCAGCCGTTCACAGGGGTTTTTCGGCATCAATATGGCATCGACCGGCTGCGGTAAAACATTTGCCAACGCGCGCATTATGTATGCGCTGTCTGAAGAGCAGGAGGGATGCCGTTTTACGGTCGCGCTGGGCCTGAGAACGCTGACGCTGCAAACCGGTGAGGCATTGCGGGAAAGGCTCCATCTTCAGGACGATGATTTAGCCGTCATGATTGGTTCGCAGGCCGTGCGACAGTTACATCAGCAGTTGCTTGCCGGACCGGATGCGGATAAAGACAGCGCCTCGCAGGAGGCCTTTTTCGATGCTCACCAGTATGTTCATTTCGAGGGCGCAATGGAAAGCGGACCGCTGCGTCACTGGCTTTCGGGCGATGAACGGCTCAACAAACTGCTCAGCGCGCCGGTGCTGGTGGCGACCATCGATCACCTCATGCCTGCCACCGAAGGCGTGCGGGGCGGCAAGCAGATCCCCGCGATGCTGCGCCTGCTGACCAGTGACCTGGTGCTGGATGAGCCTGATGATTTTGATATTGCGGACTTGCCTGCGGTTTGTCGGCTGGTCAACTGGGCAGGAATGCTCGGCTCACGCGTGTTGCTCTCTTCCGCTACGCTGCCGCCAGCGCTGGTTCAGGCCCTTTATGCGGCGTACTACAACGGCAGAAAACACTATCAACAGGCGTGCGGCGAACCCGGTTTACCAGTCAACATCTGTTGCGCGTGGTTTGATGAATATGGCGCGATGGCTGAAGAAATCGCCGACCCGCAAACGTTCCATACGACACACGCGGAGTTCGTGGCGAAGCGCGCCGGGAAGCTAAAAGAAAAGCCCATTCTTTGTCGGGCCCGCATTGCCGCGATAGAAGCAGAGTCGTCACAAGCTGCTGCGGTGGTGAACGTCGTTGCGCGCACGCTGCAACGGGAAATATTGGCGCTGCATCAGCAGCATCATGTTCAGCACCCTTCCGGCAAACAGGCGTCGCTGGGGCTGGTGCGCTTTGCCAACATCGATCCGTTGGTTGCCATTGCGCTGGCGCTGGCGGCGCTCCCTTCGCCCGAAAACGTCTGCATCCACTACTGTGTTTACCACAGCCATCATCCGCTGGCGGTACGCTCTTATATCGAAAATCATCTGGATAGCGCTTTTGACCGCAGCGGCAATAAGCCGCTGTGGCAATTGCCGGAAATTGACAACACGATGCAGTCTCATCCGGCGCAACACCATCTTTTTGTCGTGCTGGCGACATCGGTTTGTGAAGTCGGCCGGGACTGGGACGCTGACTGGGGCATTATTGAACCGAGCTCCATGCGCTCGCTTATCCAGTTCGCCGGGCGTATTCAGCGTCATCGCCAGCAAACGCCGGAGACAGAAAATCTGGTGATACTGGAGTACAACATCCGCGCATTACGTGAAAAGCAGCCTGTTTTTCACAAGCCGGGTTTTGAAACATCTCTCTTTCGGCTCCACAGCCACCGGCTGAGCGAGTTGCTGACCGAACCGCAATACCGCGCGATCAACGCCATTCCACGCATCCTTGCGCCAGTGCCTTTTCCACATGGCAAACGCGATTTTTCATCGCTGGTGGAGCTTGAACATGTGCGCCTGTACGAGGCGTTACTGGGCAAGCCTCAGAAGGATAATTTCCCGGCTTCGTCCTGGTGGCGCAAAAATGTGTCATGGAATGGCGAGTGCCAGCGGCGCACGCCGTTTCGGGATTCCGGCCCCGACGCCGCCTTTTATCTGCGTATGGAGGAATATGATGACGAACCGGTGTTTGTACACCGTTCGGAAAACGGCGTGGACTGGAAACGTTCTTCTTTTACCGGGCAACCGGTGGCATTTGCCGACGGCGTTATGCCCTGGCTGCATACCGATTATCAGGACATTTTACTGCGGCTGGCGGAGCGGATGGAGATGGAACTGACGGTGGTTTGCGAGCGCTTTAGCGAAACTCGTCTGCCTGTCAGCAATGATGACGCGATTAGCGAATGGCGGTATCACCCATTTTTAGGGGTGTTTCGCGCCCTCATCTGAGGGCGCGAGCTGCCTGTACGGCAGTGAATGTCTAACTATTAGATTTATTTCTAAGCTACCTGTTCGGTAGTCAAAATATTTTAAAGGTTAACGGGAGCGGCATCAAGGTATCAGGTATTTTTCTAATAATTATATTTAGGATAAAAAATTAATTGCCCAGTTTTTTGACGAGGAGTAGCGTTATCACATCGTCAAATGACAGGAGTAAAAAAGCGATGGGCAAATTCAGGCGTTTTTTTAGTGTAGCAATCGTAGCGTTCATGGTAACGCTGGGCTTACGCCCGTTACATATCGAGCTTTATCAGTCTTTACCCCAAGGAAAACAGGCTATTAACGCCTTTATCGCATTGGTTTTCTAGCAAAGGGCACCAACCAAAGGAGCAGGTATGTCACAAGGAGCACTGGCCGCTTTTATTGCCGACTACATCGCGACGCGACGGCAATCGAAGCTTGAGCAATTTGATAAAGATGCCGCTAAGCGCCTGGCGGCAGGAGAGCGTGACGAGGCCACGCTGTTACAGGAGCGGCGTGAACTGGAAACCCGTTATGAAACCCGTCACTGGCTGACGGATGCCGCCAGCCGGGCCAGCCAGATAAACCTGGTGACCCATGCGGCCAAGTTTACTCACGGCGATTCCAGAAGCAGCAGCGTCTACCGCACCACAAAAAACGGCGATGGCTATTTAAGTACGGCGTCTCTGGAAAACCCCGCTGCAGATGCGGTAGGTAATGCAGCCGCACTGGATGTGGCCAAACTTCTGCAAACTGAGGTAGAAGGCGATTCACTGCTCGCGGCTTTACAGCGTGGCGACTATAGCGCACTACAGGCGCTGGCGCAGGATGATGCGCAGCGACAGCACTGGGTCGAGGGATTTTCCCGCGCGTTAACCACAAGCGCGCCCGCTTCACATAAGCTCGCGAAACAGATCTATTTCCCGGTGGGTGAGGGCTACCACCTGCTGAGCCCGCTATTTGCGTCTTCGCTGGCCCATGCGATGCACCAGAAAATGCTGGCGTATCGCTTCGGCGAGGAGGTAAAAGCCGCCTGGGCCGCACGTAAAGCCCAGCGCTGGCACAGTACGCCGCTGACGTTATTCCCTGCTACCGCAGAGATGCACTTCGGCGGCACCAAACCGCAAAATATCTCTTCATTAAACAGCAGTCGCGGGGGCCGGATATGGCTGCTTTGCGCTCGTCCGCCGCTCTGGCAGCGGCAGGAAAAGCCGCCGCGTTATTTATCTTCTATTTTCGCAGGCAAGGCATTTAATCGGGCGACAAGCGGTACGGTGCAGCGTCTGGCTGACCTGCTGGTGGGCGTTAAAGATCACACCAACCTTGCCATCCGCCGGGCCCGCGATCGTTACGTGGATGAACTTATCGATCTGCTCTTTGCGCAGGCCAGTGAGTTACAGCGCCCGGAGTGGCAGGGCTGGAGTCTGGAGTGCGTAAAGCTAGTAGCGCATCAGCAGTGCTGGCTGGATCCGTGGCGTGCTCGCCAGGACGAGGCATTTTGTCGGGAGCGAGAGAGTGACCACTGGCAAGCAGCGGTGGAGGAAGACTTCGCGCGCTGGTTGAACTATCGCCTGAGCAAGCAGTTACCGGATGTGGGTAAGGTTGAAAAAGCATTCTGGGGCTCCCGCCCGCTGTTTCGCCAGCGCCTGCGTGAAATGGAATCCATTCTCGAGGAGGTGCTGAAATGAGCTCGCTAATCCTTCTTTCCCACCTGCGCGTGGAAAACGCGAATACCGTTGCCGGGTTAACGTGGGGGTTTCCGGCCATAACGCACTTTCTGGGTTATATGCATGCGCTCTCCCGCAGACTTACTGACAGCCACGGCGTGCGGCTTGATGGCTGCGCGGTGATTTGCCATGAGCATCAGGCTCATGCCTACTCTTCGGGGCGTGACTATCAGTTCGCTCTCACCCGAAACCCGCTCACGCGTGAAGGGAAAACGGCGGCTTTTAATGAAGAAGGCCGGATGCACCTTACGGTGTCGCTGGTCTTTGAATGTCACGGCGAGATAGCGAATGGCGAGCAGGGCAGGGCGGCGCTCGCAGACCATCTGCACACGCTTTGCCAGAGGCACAAACTGGCAGGCGGCAGCATCGTGGCGCTTCGTGACGTTAAGGTCATGGATTATCCACAGGAGGAGGGCGATACCCGGCGTCTGCTTTACCGGCTATTGCCCGGCTTTGCGCTGCTGGATCGCAGCCCTCTGCTCGCTGAACATCATCAGGCTCTCATGGCGAAAACGCCGCAGGCCACTTTGCTGGATGCCTGGCTTGATTTCGCGGCACTGAAGATAGCCGCCGCCGCGTCAGAAGATAACCCTGCGCCCACGCCTGATGACCCGGCGCAGTGGCGCTACGTGGAAAAACCGGCGCCGGGGTTTCTGGTGCCGCTGATGACAGGCTATCAGCGCCTCTCTGAACTCTACCCGGCAGGCGAGGTCGCGAACGCCCGCGATGATAAAACGCCCTTTGCCTGGGTAGAGGCCGCCTATGGCATTGGCGAGTGGTGTGGCCTGCATCGCATAAAGACGCTTACCGATCTTTTCTGGCGTTACCGAATCACCGAAACCGGTTACTACTGCTGCGGCACGCCGCAGAGTGAAGACGTGCAATGTCACGATGACACATTTAATTATGAATAATGAGGGACGAAATTATGGCAAAGGCTTCTGCTTCTCTGAAAACCGCTTCTGTACTGGCTTTTGAACGCAAACTCGCTGTTTCTGATGCGCTGATGTATGCCGGAAACTGGGAGGGCGCTAACTGGCAACCGATCCAGATTCAGGAAAAAGCCGTGCGCGGCACCATCTCCAACCGCCTGAAAAACGCGGCAACTACCGATCCGGCTAAGCTTGATGCCGACATACAAAAACCTAACCTCCAGCGCGTGGATGTGGCGGCGCTTGCGGCGCAGACCGATACGCTGAAAATCGTGTTTACGCTGCGCGTATTAGGTGGGCTTTCCACGCCGTCCGTCTGTAACGACCAGGCGTATCAGGACGCGCTGAAGGAGGTGATTGAAGGGTATGGCGAAGAGCACGGTTTTGGCGAGCTGGCGCACCGTTATGCCACTAACCTCGCGAATGGCCGTTTTCTCTGGCGCAACCGCGTTGGCGCAGAGCAGCTGCGCGTCGTGGTGAAGGGCAGCAACACATGGAGCTTTGACTGCCATGAATTTTCGCAGCGGGATTTCACCGCCCGAAACGCGGCTCTGAACGAACTGGCGCAGGAAATTGAACGTGGGCTTAACAGCGAAAGCTTTGTACTGCTGACGGTGGAGGCTTATGTACGGCTCGGCGCCGGGCAGGAGGTGTTCCCCTCTCAGGAGTTAGTGCTGGACAGCAACAGCAGCAAAAGCCGCCTGCTTTATCAGGTTAACGGCGTGGCGGGCATTCATTCACAAAAAATCGGCAATGCGTTACGCACTATCGATACCTGGCACCCGCAGGTCGCCGAGCTCGGCGCGATTGCGGTGGAGCCCTATGGTTCTGTCACCAGCCGCGGGATCGCCTGTCGTCAGCCGAAAGAGAAAATGGATTTTTATACCCTGCTGGATAACTGGGTGACCAAAGGCGTTAAGCCGGATGGCGATCAGCAACACTATGTCATGGCGGTACTGATCCGCGGTGGCGTTTTCGGTGAGAAAGCCGAATAAGGGGCGGTGATGGATCATTATCAGGATATCCAGGTCCTGCCGGACCCGGAATTCAGGCAGGAAACGCTGATGGCGGCGCTATTCGCCAAACTCCATCGGGCGCTGGGCGCGCGCGGCACAGGGGATATCGGCGTGAGTTTTCCGGACGTTGGTATCAAACCTGGCGGCCGGTTACGCCTGCATGGCCTGCAACCGGCGCTGGCGGAATTAGAGGCCACGCGCTGGCGGGCAGGGTTACAGGATTACTGCCAGAGCAGCGCAATATTACCCGTGCCTCAGGTGCAGGGCTGGCGGACCGTCTCGCGCGTACAGGTGAAAAGTAATCCCGAACGCCTGATGCGTCGCTCGGTGCGTAAAGGCTGGCTGACGGAAGAAGCCGCGCGGCAACGGCTCTGCGATTTACATGAGCAACAGACCTCTCTGCCATGGATTCAGGTTAAAAGTCTCTCCAGCGGCCAGTACTACAGGATCTTTATCCAGCACGGCGAGCTGCTGACCGCGCCCGTCAGCGGCGTGTTCAGCAGTTATGGATTAAGCCCCAGCGCGACGATTCCCTGGTTCTGACCTTTTTTAAAAATGCCTCGCTAACGTGTTGATTTTTATCATGCGCTGGCGAGGCGCTAAAAAAGGGTATACGGCATCAAAATGCATACCAGGCTTTTAAAAACAAAGGACTGATTTATTTCAGCGTTAGTTCACTGCCGCGCAGGCAGCTTAGAAAAGGGCGGAAACGATAATCGTCTTTCAGCTCACGTTCACTGCCGCGCAGGCAGCTTAGAAATTGAGCGTATAGCCGTTGTAACGGTTATCTTTGTTCACTGCCGCGCAGGCAGCTTAGAAAACGTCAAAATCCCTGGCGATCCTGTCAATGCCGTTCACTGCCGCGCAGGCAGCTTAGAAAACTGAAACCAGTAAGGCTGACCAGGGCGGAAAGTTCACTGCCGCGCAGGCAGCTTAGAAAGCCTCGCGAAAGTCGAGGCCGAGCGCGACGAGGTTCACTGCCGCGCAGGCAGCTTAGAAAAGCAACACACCAACGACCCGCTGGATGTGACGGTTCACTGCCGCGCAGGCAGCTTAGAAATTACGCCGCGATTGATGCTCGCATAGCTGAATGTTCACTGCCGCGCAGGCAGCTTAGAAACACAGTTGTGTCTCCGTTTGTACCGGCTCCGGGTTCACTGCCGCGCAGGCAGCTTAGAAAAGGGCAGGGCGAGAGCGGCAGCGCTGGCAAACGTTCACTGCCGCGCAGGCAGCTTAGAAAATGCCAGCGACCACTGATATAGCTATGCAAACGTTCACTGCCGCGCAGGCAGCTTAGAAAACTGACGCCTCCGGGCTTCGCCCTCCGCGATCGTTTACTGCCGTACAGGCAGCCACAAATCGTATACTGCTCCGCCAGACTTGACCTTCCCGCAAGGGGAGGGTTTAAGCTCAACGGGTGCACGTTGACGATAAGGACTGGAAGATGCAACGCCGAGATTTTATCAAGTACACCGCCGCGCTGGGCGCGTTAAGCGCGCTGCCGACATGGAGCCGGGCCGCGTTTGCCGCAGAGCAACCGGCGCTGCCCATTCCGGCGCTATTGACGCCCGACGCCCGCAGCAGCATTCAGCTTACGGTGCAGGCGGGCAAAACCGCGTTCGCCGGGAAAAATGTCACCACCTGGGGCTATAACGGCTCGCTGCTCGGGCCGGCTATCAAGCTGCGCCAGGGGAAGCCGGTGAATGTCGATATCCGCAATACCCTCGCCGAAGAGACCACGGTGCACTGGCATGGCCTGGAAGTGCCGGGCGCGGTGGACGGCGGCCCCCAGGGCGTTATCGCGCCGGGGCAGACCCGCAGCGTAAGCTTTACGCCGGAGCAGCGCGCCGCGACGTGCTGGTTCCACCCGCATCAGCATGGCAAAACCGGGCATCAGGTCGCGATGGGGCTGGCAGGGCTGGTGCTGATTGAAGATACCGAAAGCCTTCAGTTGATGCTGCCGAAGCTCTGGGGTGTCGACGACGTGCCGCTGATTATTCAGGATAAAAAATTTACCGCCAACGGCGAGGTCGACTATCAACTGGATGTGATGACCGCTGCCGTGGGCTGGTTTGGCGATACCTTGCTGTGCAACGGCGCCGTTTATCCGCAGCACACGCCGCCGAAAGGCTGGCTGCGCCTGCGTTTGCTGAACGGCTGTAACGCGCGCACGCTGAAAATTGCCGCGAGCGACAATCGCCCGCTGTACGTTATCGCCAGCGACGGCGGTCTGCTGGCGGAGCCGGTGAAAGTGACTGAGCTGCCGATGCTGATGGGCGAGCGTTTCGAGGTGCTGGTGGATACCAGCGACGCGAAGCCTTTCGATATCGTGACGCTGCCTGTGACGCAGATGGGTATGACCGTCGCGCCATTTGATAAACCGCAGCCGGTGGTGCGCATTCAGCCTGTTGTGGTGCCCGCGTCGGGCACGCTGCCGGATAAACTCGTGGATGTGCCGGCGCTGCCTGCGCTCGACGGGCTCCAGGAGCGCTGGCTGCAATTAATGATGGACCCGATGCTGGATATGATGGGGATGCAGGCGCTGACAAAACGCTACGGCAAGCAGGCGCTGGCGGGCAACCCGCACGGGCAGATGATGAGCCAGATGGGCCACGGCAAGATGTCGCACGGCGATAAGGGCCACGGCGGGCACGGGTTTGATTTCCACAACGCCAATAAGATCAACGGCAAAGCGTTTGATATGAACGCGCCCGCGTTCGCGGCGTCCCTGGGGAAATATGAGCGCTGGACCGTTTCTGGCGAGGGCGACATGATGTTGCACCCGTTCCATATCCACGGCACGCAGTTCCGCATTCTGACCGAGAACGGCAAGCCGCCCGCCGCGCATCGCGCCGGATGGAAAGATACAGTGTGGGTAGAAGGCGCGCGCAGCGAAGTGTTGGTGCGCTTTGATTACGCGGCATCGGCGGAGCATGCCTATATGGCGCATTGCCATTTGTTAGAGCATGAAGATACCGGGATGATGTTAGGTTTTACGGTGGCGTGATGCGATGAATGGCGGGTAAGCGCAGCGCACCTGCGCGCTGTTCAATTACAACACCGCCTGGTAAAAACATCCGTCAGCTCCACCATCCGCGCCCATAAAAAAAGCCCCTCGATGAGGGGCTTTTTATTATCCGACGCGGTTACTTCGCATCATCCGGCAAAGCATAGGCGACGATGTAATCGCCCATTTTGGTGCCGAACGAGCCGTGGCCGCCTGCGGAGATCACGACATACTGCTTGCCGTTCACTTCATAGGTCATCGGCGTCGCCTGGCCGCCAGCCGGCAGGCGGGCTTCCCACAGCTTCTCGCCGTTGGTCACGTTGTATGCGCGCAGATAGTTATCTGCAGTCGCACCGATGAACAGCACGTTACCGGCGGTGGTGACAGGACCACCCAGCATCGGCATACCCATGTTAAACGGCACCGGGAACGGCATCGGGAACGGCATGCTGTCGCGCGGCGTACCGATGCGTTTTTTCCACACTACGTCGTTGGTCTTCAGATCCAGCGCGGAGATATAACCCCATGCCGGCTGCTTGCACGGCAGACCAAACGGAGAGAGGAACGGGTTCAGGGTCACGCCGTAAGGCACGCCGTACTGCGGCTGGATACCGGATTCACTGCCGGTGCCCTGCGCGTCTTTCGGCTGCTCCATCGGGTTGCCCGGCCCACGCGGAATGAGTTTGGACACGAACGGCAGCGCCATCGGGTTGGCAATCGCCACCTGGCGGTGCGGGTCGATAGCCAGACCGCCCCATTCGAACATCCCCAGGTTACCCGGGAATACCAGGGTGCCCTGCTCAGACGGTGGGGTGAAGATGCCTTCGTAACGCAGGCTGTGGAACATCACGCGGCAGACCAGCTGGTCATACATCGTGGCGCCCCACATATCCGCGCCGCTCAGATCTTTCCTCGGACGGAAGGAGAGCTCAGAGAACGGCTGCGTCGGCGTCACGTAGTCGCCTTTCGCGGCACCCTGCGGAACCGGTTTTTCCGGCGCCGGGACAACCAGCTTGCCGTTGCGGCGATCCAGCACAAAGATGTTGCCGGTTTTCGCCGGTGCGTAAATCACCGGAACGGTTTCGCCTTTCACGGTAATGTCGGCAAGGGTCGGCTGCGCAGGCAGGTCCATATCCCACAGGTCGTGATGAACGGTCTGATAAGACCACACCAGCTTACCGGTCGAGGCGTTCAGCGCGACGATAGAGCTCGCGTAGCGCTCCTGCTCCGGTGTGCGGTTGCCGCCCCAGATATCCGGAGTGGTAACGCCCATCGGCAGGTAGACCATGTCGAGTTTCGCATCATAAGACGCCGGCGCCCAGGAGTTCGGGGAGTTCGGCGTAAAGTGATGCTCATCCGCCGGGATCGCATTCGGGTCTTTGGCACCCGGATCGAACGCCCACAGCAGTTTACCGGTGTTGATATCAAAACCACGGATGACGCCTGACGGCTCACGGGTGGAGAAGTTATCGGTCACCGCGCCCGCAATCACAATCACCTTATCGGTGACGATCGGCGGGGAGGTCGGCTCATACATGCCCGGCGTCGTGACCGGCATGTTGGTTTGCAGGTTCAGAATGCCTTTATTGGCGAAGCTTTCACACAGCTTGCCGTTATCCGCATTCACCGCAAACAGACGACCATCATTCACCGGCAGGATAATACGACGCGGGCAATCCGCGACAACGTCCGGGTTCGCATTCGCCGTCGTCGCTTCGTGATACGACACGCCGCGGCAGGTGACATGCTGGAACGTTGGGTTCGTATTCAGCTGCGGATCAAAGTGCCATTTCTCTTTACCGGTCGCGGCATCCACGGCGAAAAGACGCTGATGCGCGGTGCAAAGGAAAAGGGTGTCGCCCACTTTAATCGGCGTCACTTCGTTAGTGATTTCACCCGGATCGTTCGGCAGCTTCAGGTCGCCGGTGCGGAACACCCAGGCTTCTTTCAGCTGATGAACGTTATCGGTGTTGATCTGCTTGAGCGGAGAGTAACGCTGACCTTCCTGGTTACGCCCGTAAGCCGGCCAGTCGCCGTCAGGAATGCTCTGGCTGCCGTTCACGGCGGCAGGCGTGCTGTCCGCGCTGAGCGTGCCGTTGATTTCCTGCGGATCGTTAAAGCCCGCCCAGAACAGGAGCCCGGCGGTGATAATTAACGAGACCAGCAGCGCCGGTACGCCTGCGCGCGACGGCGTGCTGAGGCGACGCCAGACGAATGGCAGGATAAGCCAGACGCCGAAGAACACCAGAACGTCGCAACGCGGCGTCAGCGCCCAGAAGTCGAAGCCGACTTCCCAGATGCCCCAGGCCATCGTCCCAAGCAGGATAATGGCGTAAAGCCACAGCGCCGCGGCGTTACGTTTCCAGAGTAACCATGCTGTCGCCAGCATGCCCACCCCTGCGATGGGGTAGTACCAGGAACCACCGATTGAAACCAGCCATATACCACCAACCAATAAATACAGCCCTGATAATGCTGCGAACAGGGCTGTGAGAATCACGAGAAGTCGTGATTGTGTCTTTTTTGTTTCTGCCATAACCACACTCTTAATTTTTAAGTAGCAAGTTATTATAGTTGTTAACATATGTGATCTTAATCACAAAAAGAGCTTTTCGCACTTTTCTGCCGTCAGGGCGTTTTGCTGGTATACTGCCCCGCTTCTCAATCGTTACCGGCGGCAGCCGCGGCGGGTATCGGTGATTTATTTTTAAATCAAACGGTTAGCGATATGAAACATACTGTTGAAGTGATGATTTCCGAAGCGGAAATCAAGGCGCGCGTTGAGGAACTGGGCCGTCAGATTACGGAACGCTATCAGGACAGCGGCAGCGAAATGGTGCTGGTAGGGCTGCTGCGCGGCTCTTTTATGTTCATGGCGGACCTGTGCCGCCAGGTTAAAGTCGGGCATGAAGTCGATTTTATGACCGCCTCCAGCTACGGCAGCGGCATGTCCTCGACGCGGGATGTCAAAATCCTTAAAGACCTGGATGAAGATATTCGCGGTAAGGATGTGCTGATCGTTGAAGATATTATCGACTCCGGCAACACGCTGTCGAAAGTGCGCGAAATCCTGAGCCTGCGCGAGCCGAAATCACTTGCCATCTGTACGCTGCTGGATAAGCCGTCGCGTCGCGAAGTGGAGGTTGAAGTGGAGTTTGTCGGCTTCTCTATCCCGGATAAATTCGTGGTGGGTTACGGCATCGATTATGCGCAGCGCTATCGCCATCTGCCGTATATCGGCAACGTGGTGATGCTGGAAGAGTAAATCCAGCGTGCAAAAAAAGGGGCCAGCGGCCCCTTTTTTATTTCACGAACGCCCTTATTTATGGCTGGCGTGCGTTTTCTGGATATTGGAGACGCCTTTGCGATAACCCTGTTCCAGCGTGTCGCGGTCGGTAGCGGTCACGTCCAGATCGCGCAGAAGGCCATCGTGAATGCCATAAGCCCAGCCGTGAAGCGTCACGTTCTGGCCGCGTTTCCACGCGGACTGCATGATGGTGGAGTGGCCAAGGTTATAGACCTGCTCCATCACGTTCAGCTCGCAGAGCGTGTCGAGGCGTTTTTCCTGCGGCAGCTCGCTCAACAGCGCGTTATGTTTAAACCAGATGTCGCGGATATGCAGCAGCCAGTTGTTGATAAGGCCAAGCTCCGGGTTTTCCACCGCAGCCTGCACGCCGCCGCAGCCATAGTGGCCACAGATGATGATGTGTTCCACTTCCAGTACGTCGACCGCGTACTGCACCACGGAGAGGCAGTTGAGGTCGGTGTGGATAACCAGGTTCGCCACGTTGCGGTGAACAAAAATCTCGCCCGGCTCAAGGCCGGTCAGACGTTCAGCCGGTACGCGGCTGTCGGAACAACCGATCCAAAGGAAGCGCGGTTTCTGCGCCTGCGCCAGACGTTCAAAAAAGCCAGGGTCTTCTTCCACCAGCATTTTTGACCAGATTTCGTTATTACTAATGAGAGTGCTGATATCTTTCATAGAGGTTAACAACCTGTAACCAGACAATTGCGTTGGGGTAATATAGGGCAACTAAACTTTTTTTTAAACCACACAACTTATGCAAGAAAACAAGGTGACTGGACATCCATGACAATTGCACTGGAGCTGGAGCAGCTTAAAAAAACCTATCCCGGCGGCGTACAGGCGCTGCGCGGCATTGATTTACAAGTAGAAGCGGGGGATTTTTACGCACTGCTGGGGCCTAACGGGGCGGGAAAATCGACCACCATCGGCATCATCAGCTCGCTGGTCAATAAATCCTCCGGTCGGGTGCGCGTGTTTGGGTACGATCTGGAACGGGATGTGGTGAACGCCAAACGCCAGCTGGGGCTGGTGCCGCAGGAGTTTAACTTCAACCCCTTCGAGACCGTACAGCAGATCGTCGTCAACCAGGCGGGTTATTACGGCGTGGAGCGCCGTGAAGCCATCGCGCGCAGCGAAAAGTATCTTAACCAGCTCGATCTGTGGGAAAAACGCAACGAACGTGCACGTATGCTTTCCGGCGGGATGAAGCGCCGTCTGATGATTGCCCGCGCGCTCATGCACGAGCCGAAGCTGCTTATCCTTGATGAACCAACCGCGGGCGTCGATATCGAGCTGCGCCGTTCGATGTGGGGGTTTCTGAAAGATCTGAACGACAAAGGCACCACGATTATCCTGACCACCCACTATCTCGAAGAAGCGGAGATGCTGTGCCGCAATATCGGCATCATCCAGCGCGGCGAACTGGTGGAAAACACCTCCATGAAATCGCTGCTCTCCAAGCTGAAATCAGAGACGTTTATCCTCGATCTCGCCGCGAAAAGCCCACTGCCGAAGCTCGAAGGCTATCAGTATCGGCTGGTGGATACCGCAACCCTTGAGGTGGAAGTGCTGCGCGAGCAGGGCATCAACAGCGTCTTTAATCAGCTGACCGCCCAGGGCGTGCAGGTGCTGAGTATGCGCAACAAAGCGAACCGCCTTGAAGAGCTGTTCGTCACGCTGGTGAATGAGAAACAAGGAGAGCGCGCATGATGCAGCTTTATTGGGTCGCCCTGAAGAGTATCTGGGCGAAAGAGGTGAACCGGTTTGCACGCATCTGGGTGCAGACCCTGGTGCCGCCGGTCATAACGATGACCCTCTATTTTATTATTTTCGGCAATCTTATTGGCTCACGTATCGGCGAAATGCATGGCTTTAGCTACATGCAGTTTATCGTGCCGGGCCTCATCATGATGGCGGTGATCACCAACTCCTACGCCAACGTAGCCTCGTCGTTTTTCAGCGCCAAGTTTCAGCGCAATATCGAAGAGTTGCTGGTAGCGCCGGTGCCGACACATGTGATTATCGCCGGTTATGTTGGCGGCGGCGTGGCGCGCGGCCTGTGCGTCGGCGTGCTGGTGACGGCCGTGTCGCTGTTCTTCGTGCCGTTCCAAGTCCACTCGTGGCTGTTTGTCGCCCTGACGCTGCTGATGACCGCCATTCTGTTTTCGCTTGCGGGCTTGCTGAACGCGGTCTTCGCGAAAACGTTTGACGATATCAGCCTGATCCCGACCTTCGTGCTGACGCCGCTTACTTATCTCGGCGGGGTATTTTATTCGCTGACGCTGCTGCCGCCTTTCTGGCAGGCGCTGTCGCATTTAAACCCAATCGTCTACATGATTAGCGGCTTCCGCTTCGGTTTCCTCGGCATTTCCGATGTGCCGCTGCTGTTTACCGTCGCCGTGCTGGCGTGCTTTATCGTCGCGTTCTATCTGCTGTGCTGGTATCTCATCAGCCGCGGGCGCGGCCTGCGTTCCTGATGCGCTAACCGCGTCGGCGTTGATGAATATCACGCCGACGCGTCGCCACTTCGCTACACTACCCGGCCTGATGCAAGGAGATTCGCCATGTTAGGTTGGGTTATCGCCTGTCACGATTACGCCGCCCGCGACTACGCCGAACAGCTCGAAGCGCAGTTTGGCGCGCTGGCGCTGTGCCGGACAGTGGATTACTGGACGGGGCTTAGCACCAATATGCTAAGCCGTATGATGTGCGACGCGCTCTGGCACGTCGACCGCGGCGACGGCGTGATTTTTCTGACCGACAGCGTAGGCGGCGCGCCGTATCGCGCGGCGGCGCTGTTGAGTCATAAACATCCGCATAGCGAAGTTATCGCCGGCGTCACTTTACCGTTGCTGGCGCAGATGTACCCGCTGCGCGACGCGTGCGACAGCGCGGCGTTTCGCGACGCCATCGTGCAGGCTGGCGGCGAGGGCGTTACCAGCCTCTGGCATCAACAGCAAAAGCACCCGCCGTTTGTCCTGCTGCACGATAAATAACAGATTGGCTTGGTATTCATGTCACTTTTGTTAAAATGCACACAATTTCACCTCTGGTTGTCACTGTTCCTTCATTTCTATGTTAAAGCGTCTTTTTATCTGCCTGCTGCTGCTAGCCGCAGGCGCCGCGCAGGCGAGCCTGCTCGGCAACGAACCCGTTCCCGCGCAATATATGCAAATCACGGAAGATGCCGCTATCTGGGCCAAAGTAGGGGATAACGTACGGACAGTGGGCACGATCCGTAAAGGGCAGCTTCTGGCGGTCGTCCCGATTGCCGCTGACTATTACGAGTTCCGCTTTGGCTTCGGCACCGGATTTATTGATAAAAATCACCTGACCGACGTGCAGGGCAATAACCGGGTGAAAGACAGCCTGGGGGATCTCAATAAGCCGCTCAGCAACCAAAACCTGATCACATGGCGGGATGTCACCGTCTATAACGAGCCGGACATCAACAGCGCGCCGCTCGGCACGCTTGCGGAAAACCTGCGCTATCCTGTTGTCGGCAAGCTGAAGGACCGTCTGAATCAGACCTGGTATCAGATCCGCATCGGCGACCGGCTGGGGTATGTCAGCAGCCTGGAGGCGCAGGAGGATAACGGCGTTCCGGTGCTGACGTATCACCATATCCTGCACGATGACGAGAACACCCGGTTTCGCCATACCTCCACCACCACCTCGGTACGCGCGTTCAGTAACCAGATGACCTGGCTGCGCGACCAGGGGTATGCGACGCTCAGCCTCTACGATCTCGACGGCTACGTGCATAACCGCGTCAATCTGCCTGCCCGCGCGGTCGTCATTACCTTTGATGACGGCCTGAAATCGGTTTATCGCTACGCGTATCCGGTGCTGAAAGCGTACGGCTTTAAGGCGACGGCGTTTATTATCTCATCGCGCATCAAGCGCCATCCACAGCCGTGGGAGCCGAAGTCGCTGCAGTTTATGAGCGTCTCTGAACTGAAAGCGATCCAGGATGTGTTTGATATCCAGTCGCACACCCATTTTCTGCACCGTACCGACGGCGCGCATCATCCGATCCTGCTAAGCCGCACGTATCACAACATTCTTTTTGATTACAAACGCTCGCGCCGCGCGCTGGCCCAGTTCAATCCGCATGTGCTGTTTCTTTCATATCCGTTCGGCGGCTATGACGATAAAGCGGTGAAAGCCGCGGGCGACGCCGGGTTTCATCTGGCAGTGACGACGGTGAAAGGAAAGGTGAAACCGGGCGATAACCCGTTTCTGCTGAAGAGGCTCTATATCCTGCGCACCGATTCGCTGGAGACGATGTCGAAAATCATCAGCAACCAGCCGCAGGGATAAAAAAAGCCCTCGCGAGGAGGGCTTCATCTGTCGGTGCCGGGCGTTACGCCACCTGCACCGGCACCGCTTTGGCGATGCGTTTCATCTCATTGTCGCCGTCGAAATAGGCAACTTTCGGCTGCCAGCTACGCGCCTGCTCATCCGGCATGGTGACGTAGCTTGCGATAATCAGGATATCGCCGACATCCGCGCAGTGGGCCGCCGCGCCGTTCACCGAAATGATTTTCGAGCCGCGCTCGCCGGCGATGGCGTACGTTGAAAAGCGTTTGCCATTGGTCACGTTGTAGATATCAATAGCTTCATATTCCAGAATGCCCGCGGCCTCGAGGAAATCCTGATCGATGGCGCAGGAGCCTTCATAATGCAGGTCCGCCTGAGTGACTTTGACGCGGTGCAGTTTGCCCTGCAACATGGTGCGAATCATAACTTGAACCCTGTTTACCAGAATGTCGTCAGCGCCGGGCGGTGACCCGGTGCCAGGAATTTATCCCGGGCAGTATTGCCCTTTTTACCCGGACTGTCTACTGGGCTAATTCCACGGTCTGATTGTCGATTAATCGCGCCTGACCCAGCCATGCGGCCATCAGGATCACCGCCCGTTTGCTTGCCGGCGAGAGCGCCAGCAGCGTGTCGGCATCGCGGATTTGCAGGTCGTCCGGACGAAAGCCTTTGTCGCTGAGTTCTTCGCTTGCTGCGGCAATTATCGCCTCCAGATCGCGCTCGCCCGCGCGCAGTTTCTCCGCCATCGCGTTCATCACCTTGCTAAGACCCGGCGCGATTTTGCGCTGGTCGCTGGTCAGGTAGCCGTTGCGCGAGCTGAGCGCCAGACCATCTTTAGCGCGTACCGTCGGCACGCCGATGATATCGATGTCGTAGCCCATGTCGGCCACCATTTTGCGGATAAGCGCCAGCTGCTGATAATCCTTTTCGCCAAAGCAGGCGACATCCGGCTGCACCAGGTTAAAGAGTTTGCTGACCACGGTCGAGACGCCACGAAAGTGCCCCGGACGGCTTGCGCCTTCGAGCATTGTGGAGATGCCCGGCACCTCGACAAACGTCTGGTCGCTCATGCCGTGCGGATAGACCTCTTCCGGCGTCGGGGCGAAGACAATATCGGCGCCGCGCTTTTTCAGCTTTTCACAATCTTCCTGAAGCGTGCGCGGATAGCGCGCCAGGTCGTCGGCGCGGTCAAACTGCATCGGATTAACGAAAATGCTTACCACCACCACGTCGGCGTGGGTTTTCGCCTCATCCACCAGTTTCATATGGCCATCGTGCAGGTTGCCCATGGTCGGCACCAGCGCGATGCGTTTGCCTTCCATACGCAGACGGCGGATCTGCTGGCGCAACAGTGGTAAGGTTTCAATAATCAGCACAATACGACTCCTTTAGTGAAAACTGTGTTCTTCGCCCGGATACGCGCCGGACTCCACCTCAGCGATATACTGGCGCACCGCGGCGCGCATGTCGCCCGCCTGCGTCAGGAAGTTTTTGGCGAATTTAGGAATGTGGCCGCCGGTAATACCGAACGCGTCATGCATCACCAGGATCTGGCCGTCAGTGACATTGCCAGCGCCGATGCCGATGACCGGAATGGAGAGGGCTTCGGTGATGCGCTGCGCAAGCGCCACCGGCACGCATTCCAGCACCAGCAACTGCGCGCCGGCAGCTTCTAACGCCAGCGCGTCGTCAAGCAGCGTCTGGGCCGCGGCTTCATCGCGACCCTGCACTTTATAGCCGCCGAAAATATTGACTGACTGCGGCGTCAGGCCCAGATGCCCGCACACCGGCACAGCGCGTTCAGTCAGCATCCGCACGGTGTCGGCAAGCCAGCGACCGCCTTCGATTTTGACCATATTCGCGCCCGCGCGCATAACAGCGGCGCTGTTTTCAAACGCCTGTTCCGGGGTGGCGTAGGCCATAAACGGCAGATCGGCGAGCAGCAGGCAGTGCGGCGCGCCGCGTCGTACCGCGCGGGTATGATAGGCGATATCGTCTACCGTCACCGGCAGGGTGGAGTCGTGTCCCTGGACCGTCATTCCCAGAGAATCGCCGACCAGCATGACGCCAATCCCTTCTTCTTCAAAGAGTTTCGCAAAACTGAAATCGTAGGCGGTAATGGTGGCGAACTTCTTGCCCGCTTCCTTCAGGCGTCGCAATTGAGAAATGGTTGTCGGTTTCATGAGTGTCCCGCAAACAGAAAAAAAGCAGTGTAAACGATGCGTTTGCGGGAGGATACCGCGAGGAAAGCGGAAGCGGAATTTTTTGGTTTACCAGTGACGAATGGCTGAGCAATCAAGGCGTTCCAGCACGTCGGCCAGCCGCTCGCCATCCGGAAAGTGCAGCGTCGGGGCGATCTGTGCGAGCGGCAGCAGCATAAAAGCGCGGTTTTTCATGTCGTAGTGCGGAACGGTCAGCCGCGGCGTGTTTATTGTCTCATCGCCAAACAGCATGATGTCGAGATCGAGCGTGCGCGGCCCCCAGCGCTCCGCTTTACGCACGCGCCCCTGTTGCAGCTCGATGCGCTGGGTATTATCGAGGAGCGCATCCGCCGTAAGCGAGGTTTCCAGCGCCACGGCGGCGTTCAGGTAATCGGGCTGATCCTGCGGACCGAGCGGCGGAGTGCGATAAAATGACGAGGTCGCCACGATGCGGCTGTGCGGGATCTGCGCCAGCGCGGCCAGCGCGTCGTTCACCTGTGAAAGCGGCTCGGCGAGATTGCTGCCGAGCGCGATGTAGGCCAGAGTCACGCGCTGCCCTCGCGGCGCGGGGCGCGGCGGCGGGGACGACGCTGACGACGGCGCTCAGCCGGCTCGTCGCCCAGATCGTTAAGCATATTTTTTTGCAGCGGCGGCGCGGCCGACTGGAATTCACCCCACCAGTTCGTCAGGCGTTGCAGCTCGCCGTTGTTTTCCGCTTCGGCGCGCAGCGCCAGCAGATCGTAGGCGGCGCGGAATTTCGGGTGCTCCATCAGTTTCCAGGCGCGTTTACCCTGACGGCGCGACAGGCGCAGCTGCAGCATCCAGATATCGCGGATAAGCGTGGTAATGCGTTTCGGGATAGCGAGCGAGCGGCAGGCTTCGTCCAGCACGTCGTTCATCGCCAGCGCGAAGGCGTCATAGTAAGCAAGCCCGCTCTCCTGGGCGATTTTCTGCGCCATTTCGAGCTGCGGATACCAGTACATGGCGGCGAACAGGAAAGCCGGGTTCACGCGCATGTCGTTATGGATGCGGTTATCGGTATTCTTCAGCACCTGCGCGATGATGCGCTCCATCGGGCTGTCACCTTTCTCGGTGAAATAGCGGCTGATACCCGGGAACAGCGGCTGGAACAGGTTATATTCGCACAGCAGGCGATACGTGGCGTAACCGTAGCCTGCCTGTAACAGCTTTAAGGACTCTTCAAACAGACGCGCCGGCGGCACATCGTTCAACAGCGTGGCGAGGCGCGGGATGGGCTCCCCGGTCTCCGGGCTGATGCGCATATCGAGCTTCGCGGCGAAACGCACGGCGCGCAGCATACGCACCGGATCTTCGCGGTAGCGGGTTTCCGGGTCGCCAATCAGACGGATAATCCCGGCGTTAAGATCGTTAAGACCGCCTACGTAATCGCGCACCGTGAAATCGGCCACGCTGTAGTAAAGGCTGTTAATGGTGAAATCGCGACGCTGGGCGTCTTCTTCAATCGAGCCGAAGATATTATCGCGCAGCAGCATGCCGTTCTGGCCGCGCTGGGAAGTGGCGCGATCGCTCACGCTCTCTTCATGATGGCCGCGAAACGTGGCGACTTCGATGATTTCCGGCCCGAACATGACGTGCGCCAGGCGGAAGCGGCGGCCTACGAGGCGGCAGTTGCGAAACAGCTTGCGCACCTGATCCGGCGTCGCGTTGGTGGTGACGTCAAAATCTTTCGGTTTTTTGCCAAGCAGCAGATCGCGCACACCGCCGCCCACCAGCCAGGCTTCATAACCGGCTTTATTCAGGCGGTACATCACCTTGAGCGCGTTCTCGCTGATATCTTTGCGGGAGATAGCGTGCTGTTCGCGCGGGATAATGGTTATGGCGGGCTGTGCGGCGCCTTCGTCAACCACGCTCTCCTCGCGGTTTAACACCTTACGGCAAAAATTAGCGACTCGGGTAAAAATGGTGCACCTCGGTAGTGTCAGTCTCTGGACAAAAAACAGCGGCTAATATAGCTCAGCGCAACGCGTTTGAGAATGCCGGATTCGCGGCCACCGCCGCAGGCACCGCGCTGAGATCCCATTTTTCCACCGCCTGACGCAACAGCGTTTCGGTGGAAAGCGCGCGCCAGTCGTCTTCGACCGGCTGGTTTAAGAACGCCAGCGCGGCGCTCAGCACCGGACGCGGATCGCCCTTGGGCAGCGGCGGCGCGTGATTCTGTTTGGACAACTTGTTGCCATCCGGGTTAATTACCAGCGGCAGATGCACGTAATCGGGCGCCTGCCAGCCCAGTTGCTGATACAGCGAAATCTGGCGCACCGTCGGCTCGATAAGATCCGCGCCGCGCACGATTTCCGTCACGCCCTGGAAGTGGTCATCCACTACCACCGCCAGGTTATAGGCGAAAAGCCCATCCCGGCGATGAATAATAAAATCTTCGCGCGCCAGCGCCGGATCGGCGGTGAGTGTGCCGCGCAGTTTATCGGTAAAGGCCATAACCGGATGCGTCTGCACCAGCCGGACGGCCGCGTTTTCCGGGCCGTGATGCAGCGTGCGGCAGTGGCCGTCATAGACGCCGCCTGTCTGCTGAATGCGGCTGCGCGGGCAGGTGCAGTAGTAGCTCAGCCCGTGCTCGCGCAGGTATGCTAACGCCTCGCGGTAGGCGTCATGGCGTTGCGACTGGTACAGCACCTCGCCGTCCCAGTGCAGGCCGTAGTGCTCAAGCTGGCGCAAAATCGCGTCGGCGGCGCCAGGCATTTCGCGCGGCGGATCGATATCTTCAATGCGTACAAGCCACGTACCCTGCAATGCGCGGGCCTGCAGATAACTGCCGAGCGCGGCGATAAGCGAGCCGAAATGCAGTTCGCCGGAAGGAGAGGGGGCGAAGCGCCCGATATAAGGCTTCACAGACATGATGATGGCAGACATAAAAGAATACGGCGGGAAAATCCCGCCGTGAGTGATTTTGACCTGTGTCGGCGATTAGCCGGCCATCTGTTTTTCGCGGATTTCGGCGAGCGTCTTGCAGTCGATGCACAGATCGGCGGTAGGACGCGCTTCGAGGCGACGGATACCGATTTCAACACCGCAGGATTCGCAGTAGCCGAAATCTTCGTCTTCCACTTTTTTCAGCGTTTTTTCAATTTTCTTGATGAGCTTACGCTCACGGTCGCGGTTGCGCAGCTCAAGGCTGAACTCCTCTTCCTGGGCGGCACGGTCTACCGGATCCGGGAAGTTTGCAGCTTCATCCTGCATATGGGTTACAGTGCGATCGACTTCATCCCGGAGTTGATTACGCCATGCCTCAAGAATACGCTTGAAGTGCGCCAGCTGGGCTTCGTTCATATACTCTTCGCCCGGCTTCTCCTGATACGGCTCCACCCCAGCGATGGCGAGAATACTCAGGGACGATGTTTTACGGTTTTGCCCTTCTTGCATGTTGCTTCTCCTTAACACGCACTATCGATCCCCTTCTCGGGGGAAAAATCAGGCCGCTATAAATAACAGAAGCTTTTCCGGATAGCAATTATCTAAACGTTACACTTGACAACCCTGTGAGGAAAAGCGTATTTGCGCACGCGGCCGTATCATTATTAGTCGATTGCGGATCAACTGGTTATAAGCGAACCGGCAAAGGCGACGTCAGCGTTATCTCACTGGCGGAGAGCGAGGCCTTCCAGGCCAGCACTTCCACCCCCTTGCGCTGCGCCTCGCTTAAAAGCTCGGCGTAGCGTTCATCAATATGGCGTGCCGGGGCGACCTGCGTAATGGCGGAGTGCAGAACGGCGAACAACAGCACGGCCCGATCCCCGTTTTCCACCACGCTCATCAGCTCCCGTAAATGCTTCTGACCGCGCGCGGTCACCGCATCCGGGAAGTAGCCTGAATCGGGCTCCGACAGCGTCACGGATTTCACCTCAATATAGCAGTTAACCTTGTCACTCGCCTGTAACATGAAGTCAATTCGGCTGCGCTCCGCGCCGTACTTCACTTCGCTTTGGAGACTCTCATAACCGGCAAACGCAGGCAGACGCTGTGCCTGTAGCGCCTCTTTCACGACGGCGTTCGCGCGCAGCGTATTCACGCAAATTAACGCCCCGTCGCGGGTTTCGGTTAATTCCCAGGTATGCGGGTATTTGCGCGTCGCCACGCTGGACGTGGAATACCAGACGGTATCCCCCGGCGTGGCGCAGCCGGTCATCGCGCCGGTGTTCGGGCAGTGCAGGGTCAGGGTTTCGCCTTCCGGCGTCACCACATCGGCAAGAAAGCGCTTGTAGCGCGCAATCAGCCGGGCCGGTTGCAGGGCGGGGGTAAATTCCATGTCGCTTCCTTATGGGTTAAGAGACCAGCATTCCAGCGGCTGGTAACGGGTACGTCCCTTTTCAAAACGCGACTCATACAGCACAAACTCCCGCACCGGAAACTGCCAGCCAAACCCTGGCGGCGGCAGCCTGACCGGGTGCTGAGCGTTACGCAGTAATGTGACATGCGGATGAAAGGGTTGCACGCTTTGTGGGCAACCGCTGCGCGCCGCCTGCGCGCGCAGGAGATTCGCGAGCTGCAACAAGCCGCGCGGCGGCTGGCGCGACCCCAGCCAGACCACCTGCGAGCGGGGCCAGTGACCGGCGTCATCAAGATGCAGCGTAAAACCGGGCTGACTGATGCGCCCGGCGAGCGCGCTTAGCGTGCGCTGCTTCTGCGCGCTTACGTCACCTAAAAAGGCGAGCGTAATATGCAGATTAGCGGCGGCGATGGGCCTGCCCGCGTCGGGCGCGAAGGTCGCGGCGCGCCATTCAATAATTTGTTGCTGAAGCCCGGCGGGCAGCGGCAGCGCGAAAAACAGCCGTTTCTGGTCTGACATAGCGGTAACTCGTAATGATCGGGCGGAATGCTACAATGCGTGCCTTTCATAGTAACCCTCTGGAGCCTGTCGTGTCGTCTTTACCGGTCGCCGCCGTTTTGCCTGAACTTCTCAATGCCCTGAAGCATGCGCCCCAGGTGCTGCTTAGCGCCCCGACCGGCGCCGGGAAATCGACCTGGCTGCCGCTGGAGATCCTTAAGTCAGGCGGCTTTGACGGAAAAATCATTATGCTGGAGCCCCGGCGGCTGGCGGCCCGCAACGTGGCGCAGCGCCTCGCGGATCAGCTTGGCGAGCCGTGCGGTCAAACCGTGGGCTACCGGATGCGCGCCGAAAGCTGCACCGGCCCCACGACCCGGCTTGAAGTCGTAACCGAAGGCATTCTGACGCGGCTCTTACAGCGTGACCCTGAGCTGTCCGGCGTATCGCTGGTCATCCTCGATGAGTTCCACGAGCGCAGCCTGCAGGCGGATCTCGCGCTGGCGTTGCTGCTCGACGTCCAGCAAGGGCTGCGTGAGGATCTCAGGCTCCTTATCATGTCCGCGACACTCGACAACGACCGCCTCCAGGCGCTGCTGCCGCAGGCGCCGACGGTCATCTCCGAAGGGCGCAGCTTCCCGGTAGAACGTCGCTATCAGGCGCTGCCTGCGCATCAGCGTTTTGATGAGGCGGTGGCGCAGGCGGTGAGCGGGTTGCTGCGCGACGAAGCGGGGTCGCTGCTGCTGTTTTTGCCGGGCGTCGGCGAGATCCAGCGGGTGCAGACGCAGCTTGCGGAGCGCGTCGGGCGCGATGTGGTGCTCTGTCCGCTGTACGGCGCGCTGCCGCTCGCGGAGCAACGCAAAGCGATCCTGCCCGCGCCGCCGGGCGTGCGCAAAGTGGTGCTGGCCACCAACATCGCCGAAACCAGCCTGACCATCGAAGGCATCCGGCTGGTGGTGGACAGCGCCCAGGAGCGCGTGGCGCGCTTTGACGCCCGCACCGGCCTGACGCGGCTTATCACCCAGCGTATCAGCCAGGCGTCGATGACCCAGCGGGCCGGTCGCGCCGGGCGTCTTGAGCCGGGCATCTGCCTGCATCTCATCCCCAAAGAGCAGGCCGAGCGCGCAAGCGCGCAGGGCGAGGCGGAAATCACCCAGAGCGATCTCGGCGGTCTGCTGCTGGAGCTGCTGATGTGGGGCTGTCGCGATGTTGCCGAACTCCGCTGGCTGGATCTGCCGCCCGCGGTCAACCTTGCCGCCGCGCGCCAGCTGCTGACCACGCTTGGCGCGCTAAAAGACGGCCAGCTTACCGCCCGTGGACGCCAGATGGCGCAGCTTGGCAACGATCCGCGGCTCGCGGCGATGCTGGTCAGCGCGCAGGGCGCGGACGCCCAGGCAACAGCGGCGCGGCTTGCCGCTATTCTCGAAGAGCCGCCGCGCGGGCAGGAGACGGATCTGCGCGGCGCGTTTTCCAGAAACCAGGGCAACTGGCAGGCCCGCAGCGGGCAACTGATGAAGCGGCTGAAGGCGAAAGGCGGCGCGCCGTCGCTGACGCTTGCGCCCTCGCTGCTGGCTGGCGCGTTCAGCGATCGGATTGCGCGGCGTCGCGGCCAGGAGGGACGTTATCAGCTTGCGAACGGCATGGGCGCAATGCTTGAGGGGGACGACGCGCTGACGCGCTACGAATGGCTTATCGCCCCGCTGCTGCTTCAGGGGAGCCACAGCGCCGACGCGCGGATTTTACAGGCGCTGCCGCTGGATATTGACGCGCTGATTGACGCGTGTCCGCACCTGCTACGCCAGCGCGATTCGCTGGAATGGAACGACGAACAGGGCACGCTGCGCGCGCAGCGCCGCTGGCAGGTCGGGGAACTGGTGTTGAAAACCCAGCCGCTGTCGAAGCCTTCTGAAGAGGAGCTGCATCAGGCGATGCTCAACGGCATTCGCGAAAAAGGGCTTTCTGTTCTTAACTGGACGCCGGAGGCAGAACAACTGCGCCTGCGTTTGCACTGCGCGGCGCGCTTTCTGCCGGAACATCCGTGGCCGGACGTGAGCGACGAGGCGTTGCTGGCGTCGCTGGATGTCTGGCTGCTGCCTGAGCTGCGCGGGGTTCACTCGCTGCGCGCGCTGAAAAACATCAATCTCGCCCAGGCGCTGCTGCATTTACTCGACTGGCAGCAGCGGCAACGGCTGGATAGTGCGCTGCCGGGGCATTACACTGTGCCGACCGGCAGCCGGATAGCGATTCGCTATCATGAGGAAAACCCACCGGCGCTGGCGGTGCGCATTCAGGAGATGTTCGGAGAAGCCGAAACGCCGGTTATCGCCGAAGGCCGGGTGCCGCTTACGCTCGAACTGCTTTCACCCGCCCAGCGGCCGCTGCAAATTACGCGCGATCTCAGCGCGTTCTGGCGCGGCGCCTGGAAAGAGGTGCAGAAAGAGATGAAAGGGCGCTACCCGAAACATGTCTGGCCGGACGATCCGGCTAACGCGCTGCCGACCCGGCGCACCAAAAAGTATCAGTAGCGGCGGCGATGCCGTCGTGATGATTTGAGAGCTTTCTTCTTCCGCCTGCGGGCGGAAGAGCCAAGAATCTGGCCTTTGCGCCTGTACGTTGTGGAGAAAAAGCATGGCGGGGAATGACCGCGAACCTATCGGACGCAAAGGACGACCGACGCGTCCGGCAAAACAGAAGGTAAGCCGTCGTCGTCTCAGGGAAGAGGATTATGACGATGAGTATGAAGACGAAGACGATGAGGAGCCAATGCCGCGTAAGGTAAAAGGCAAAAAAGGCAAAGGCGGAAAACCGCGCGGCAAACGCCGCTGGCTGTGGCTTCTGTTAAAGCTGTTTGTGGTTTTTGTGGTGCTGTTTGTTATCTACGGCGTCTATCTGGATCAAAAAATCCGCAGCCGTATTGATGGCAAAGTCTGGCAACTGCCGGCGGCGGTCTATGGCCGTATGGTCAACCTTGAGCCGGATATGACCATCAGCAAGCAGGAGATGGTGAAGCTGTTGGAGGCGACGCAGTATCGTCAGGTGACGAAAATGACGCGCCCTGGCGAGTTTACCGTTCAGGCCAACAGCATCGAGATGATCCGCCGTCCGTTCGATTTCCCGGACAGTAAAGAAGGGCAGATCCGCGCGCGGCTGGAGTTTGACGGCGATCACCTGGCCACTATCGAAAATATGGACAGCAACCGTAACTTCGGTTTCTTCCGCCTCGATCCGCGCTTGATTACCATGCTTTCGTCGCCGAATGGCGAACAGCGCCTGTTTGTGCCGCGCTCCGGCTTCCCGGATCTGCTGGTGGATACGCTTATCGCCACCGAAGACCGGCATTTCTACGAGCATGACGGCATCAGCGTGTACTCCATCGGGCGCGCCGTGCTGGCGAACCTGACGGCGGGCCGCGCAGTGCAGGGCGGCAGTACGCTGACCCAGCAGCTGGTGAAAAACCTGTTCCTGACCAACAAGCGCACGCTGTGGCGTAAAGCCAACGAAGCGTATATGGCGCTTATCATGGACGCGCGCTACGGCAAAGACCGCATCCTTGAGCTCTATCTCAATGAAGTTTATCTCGGTCAGAGCGGCGACGATCAGATCCGCGGCTTCCCGCTGGCGAGCCTCTACTACTTTGGCCGTCCGGTCGACGAGTTGAGCCTCGATCAGCAGGCGCTGCTGGTGGGCATGGTGAAGGGCGCGTCGCTCTATAACCCATGGCGCAACCCGAAACTGGCGCTGGAGCGTCGTAACCTGGTGTTGCGGCTGTTGCAGGAGCAAAAGGTCATTGACCAGGAGCTCTACGACATGCTGAGCGCCCGTCCGCTCGGCGTGCAGCCGCGCGGCGGCGTCATCTCCCCGCAGCCGGCGTTTATGCAGATGGTGCGCCAGGAGCTGCAGGCGAAGCTTGGCGACAAAGTGAAAGATCTCTCCGGCGTGAAGATTTTCACCACCTTTGACTCGGTCGCGCAGGATGCGGCAGAGAAAGCGGCGGTGGAGGGCATTCCGGCGCTCATCAAACAGCGCAAGCTGAAGGATCTGGAAACGGCGATGGTCGTGGTGGACCGCTTTACCGGCGAAGTCCGCGCGATGGTAGGCGGCGCGAACCCGCAGTTCGCGGGCTATAACCGCGCAATGCAGGCGCGTCGCTCAATTGGCTCGCTGGCGAAACCGGCGACCTATCTGACCGCGTTAAGCCAGCCGAACACGTATCGCCTGAACACCTGGATTGCCGATGCGCCGATCTCCCTGCGCCAGCCGAATGGTCAGGTATGGTCGCCGCAGAACGACGATCACCGCTACAGCGGGCAGGTGATGCTGGTGGACGCGCTGACGCGCTCCATGAACGTGCCGACGGTGAACCTCGGTATGGCGCTCGGGTTACAGGCCGTGACTGACACCTGGAAAAAACTGGGCGCGCCGGAAAATCAGCTGCACGCCGTGCCGTCGATGTTGCTGGGCGCGCTGAACCTGACGCCGATTGAAGTGGCGCAGGCGTTCCAGACCATCGCAAGCGGCGGCAACCGCGCCCAGCTTTCCGTGCTGCGCTCGGTTATCGCTGAAGATGGCAGCGTGCTGTATCAGAGCTTCCCGCAATCCGAGCGCGCGGTACCGGCGCAGGCCGCCTACCTGACGCTCTGGACGATGCAGCAGGTCGTGCAGCGCGGGACCGGTCATGCGCTGGCGGTAAAATTCCCGAAACTGCACCTGGCAGGGAAAACCGGCACCACCAACAATAACATCGACACCTGGTTTGCCGGTATTGACGGGCGCGAAGTGGTGATCACCTGGGTAGGCCGCGACAATAACCAGCCGACCAAACTCTACGGGGCGAGCGGCGCGATGGCGATTTACCAGCGCTATCTGAGTAACCAGTCGCCGATCCCGCTGGATCTGACGCCGCCGGAAGATATTGTCGACATGGGCGTCGATGAGATGGGCAATTTCCTGTGCGGTGGCGGAATGCGTACGCTGCCGGTCTGGACCAGCGATCCGAACACGCTCTGCCAGCAGAGCCAGCCGGTCGCGCCGTCGGGCAATCCGTTCGATCAGTCCACGCCGCAGCAGCCGCAGCAGCAGCCTCAACAGGCGCCGCAGCAGGAAGAGAAGAGCGACGGCGTGGCGGGCTGGATTAAAGATATGTTCGGCAGCAATTAACGTCCCTTCCGGGAACACAGGGTTTAGCGCCTCTCCGGCTTCGGCGGGAAGAGGGCTAAACCCTTTTTTATTGTCACCGTTGTTTAATGTGCCGGTAACGTTCCGGCATCTCCCGATTAACCAGATAATTTCCTCTGGTGATTAATTGCCCCGTCGGCCCCCCGCGCCGCGCCAGGCGCTTGCTATATAAACAGCCTTTCGCATATTATCTCGGGCGCATAATAATAATTCTCGTTTACGTTATCATTTGTCACTATCACTCAGAGAAATTAGCATGGCGCGTTCCACTCACACTCAGATCAATACCAGGATTTGCAGACTGGCTGTTTTAGTCGCCACGGCGTGCAGCGGTTTCGCTGCGTCCGCCATTGCTGCCGACAACGGCCAGAAAGAGGAAACGATCACCGTTTCCGCTTCCGCAGCCGCGCAGGAAAGCGCCTGGGGCCCGGCCCCGACCATTGCGGCGAAGCGTTCCGCGACCGCCACCAAAACCGATACCCCCATTGAAAAAACGCCGCAATCTGTTTCGGTTGTGACGCGGGAAGAGATGGACATTCACCAGGCGCAGTCGGTGAAAGAAGCGCTGGGCTATACGCCAGGCGTGGTTGTCAGCAACCGCGGCGCATCGACCACTTATGACTTTGTCAGCATCCGCGGATTTACGTCCGTGGGCTTAAGCCAGAACAACTATCTGGACGGTATGAAGTTGCAGGGCAACTTCTACAACGATGCCGTTATCGATCCTTACATGCTGGAGCGCGTTGAACTGATGCGCGGCCCGACATCTGTGCTGTACGGCAAGAGCAATCCGGGCGGCATTATTGCGATGGTGAGCAAGCGCCCGACTACCGAACCGTTGCGTGAAGTCCAGTTTAAAATGGGCACCGATAACCTGTATCAGACCGGTTTCGACTTCAGCGACGCTATCGACGATAACGGCGAGTTCTCTTATCGCCTGACCGGCGTGGCGCGCTCCAACGACCAGCAGCAGGTCAACGCCAAACAGAAACGCTATGCCATCGCGCCGTCGTTCACCTGGCGTCCGGATGACAAAACCACTTTCACTTTCCTTTCTTACTTCCAGAACGAGCCGCAAACCGGCTACTACGGTTGGTTGCCGAAGGAAGGAACCGTCGAGCCGCTGCCAAACGGCAAGCGTATCGGCAGCGATTTTAACGAAGGCGCGTCGAACAACACTTATTCCCGCAACCAGAAAATGGTGGGATATAGCTTCGAACATGCTTTCGATGACACCTTCACCGTGCGCCAGAATCTGCGTTTCTCTGAGATGAAAACCTCTCAGCAGAGCGTCTACGGCACCGGCATTTGCACCACCAACACGTTTAACGCCCCTTGCCAGGCAATTTCGGCCAGCGAGCGCGATCACTATTTAGGTCGCGGTACCGTCGTGGATAACGAGCGCCTGCAAAACTTCAGCGTCGATACCCAGTTGCAAAGCGCATTCGCGACCGGTGAACTGGATCACACCCTGCTGACCGGCGTCGATTTCATGCGTATGCGTAACGATATCAACGCGAAGTTTGGCACGGCGCCAGCTATCGATCTCAACGGCGGCTACACGCCGGCAGATTTCGATTTCGAGGATGCCGAGCCGTATCAGCTTAATGAGACCAAACAGACCGGGATTTACATTCAGGATCAGGCTGAATGGGACAAATGGGTGTTCACGCTGGGCGGTCGCTACGACTGGTCTCAACAAGCAACAACCGTGCGTGCGAATTCCACTACGCCGGTCGCAGGATCGATTGAGCGCAACGACCATCAGTTTACCTGGCGCGGTGGCGTGAACTATCTGTTCGACAACGGTATTTCCCCGTACGTCAGCTACAGCCAGTCTTTCGAGCCGAACGCATTCGACCTCTACAGCACCCCGCGTATGGCCTTTGCGCCGTCCAAAGGTGAGCAGTATGAAGCAGGCGTGAAATATGTGCCGAAAGATATGCCGATTGTCATTACCGGCGCGGTGTATCAGCTGACCAAAACCAACACCCTGACCACCGATCCGAATGATGCGACCCAGCAGGTTCCGTCAGGTGAAGTGCGCTCGCGCGGTGTGGAGCTGGAAGCGAAAGCTGCGCTTAACGCGAATATCAACGTGACGGCGTCTTACACCTACATTGACGCGGAATACACCAAAGACACCAACCTCAAGGGGAATCACGTTGAGCAGGTGCCGCGTAATATGGGTTCGCTGTGGGGCGACTACACGTTTAACAACGGTCCGCTTTCCGGCCTGACCATCGGCACCGGCGGTCGCTTTATCGGCTCCAGCTACGGCGATCCGGCGAATACCTTTAAAGTTGGTAGTGCCGCGGTGATGGACGCTGTGGTCAAATATGACCTCGCGCGACTGGGCCTGCCGGGCTCAAGCGTTGCGGTAAACGTTAATAACCTGCTTGATCGTGAATATGTTTCCAGTTGCTTCCAGCCTTACGGCTGCTTCTGGGGCGCGGAACGTCAGGTTACGGCGACCGCAACATTCCGCTTCTGATCCGTCTTCGGGCACGCTTTGCGTGCCCTTCAACAAGTTGGCTACCATGCAGGACAAAACTTCCCCGCCCGATGCTGGTTTTTCTTTAAGAGATCTCGCTTTTCGTGTGCCTGGACGCACGCTGCTTCACCCCCTGTCGCTCACCTTTCCGGCGGGCAAAGTCACCGGTCTTATCGGCCACAACGGCTCCGGCAAATCCACGCTGCTGAAAATGCTTGGCCGTCATCAGCCCCCCTCTGAAGGCGATATTCTGCTCAACGGCGAGCCCCTGGCGCGCTGGAACAGCAAAGCATTCGCGCGCGAAGTGGCGTACCTGCCGCAGCAGTTGCCTGCCGCCGAAGGCATGACGGTACGCGAGCTGGTGGCGATTGGGCGCTATCCGTGGCACGGCGCGCTTGGGCGCTTCGGCACGGAAGACCGCGAGCGGGTAGAGGAGGCGATAAGCCTGGTCGGCCTGAAGCCGCTGGCGCACCGGCTGGTGGACAGCCTCTCCGGCGGCGAACGCCAGCGCGCATGGATTGCCATGCTGGTGGCGCAAAACAGCCGCTGCCTGCTGCTCGACGAACCGACGTCAGCACTGGATATCGCCCACCAGGTGGATGTGCTCGCGCTAATCCACCGCTTAAGCCAGCAGCGCGGTCTGACGGTGATCGCGGTGCTGCACGATATCAATATGGCGGCGCGCTACTGCGATCATCTGGTGGCGCTGCGCGGCGGCGAAATGATAGCCCAGGGCAGTCCGCTGGAATTAATGAACGGCGAGACGCTACAGCAAATCTACGGCATTCCGATGGGCATTCTGCCGCATCCGGCGGGCCTGGCACCGGTGAGCTTTGTCTGCTGATGCGTAATGTTCTCTCAACGCCTTTAAGCCGTCGGCGTCTGATGACGGCGATGGCGCTCTCGCCGCTGATGTGGCAGATGGCCAAAGCGCGCGCGGCGACGGTGGATCTTAAACGCATCGTGGCGCTCGAATGGCTGCCCGTCGAACAGTTGCTGGCGCTGGGCGTAACGCCTTACGCGGTGGCGGATGTGCCGAACTACCGGCTGTGGGTTAACGACCCGCCGCTGCCGGACTCGGTTATCGACGTCGGACTGCGCACCGAGCCGAACCTCGAACTGCTTACTCAACTGGAGCCGTCGCTGATGATCTGGTCGTCCGGCTATGGCCCGGCGGAAGCCCAGCTTAAGCGTATCGCGCCCGGCATGGGCGTGACCTTTACCGACGGCAAAGCGCCGCTTGCGATGGCGCGTCAGTCGCTGCTGGCGCTGGCGGAGCGGCTGGGCCTCCAGGCGGACGCGAAAGCGCATCTCGATGCGTTCGACCAGTTCCTGACACGGATGAAACCGCGCTTCGCGGCGCGGGGCAAACGCCCGCTGTTGATGATGTCGCTGCTCGACGCGCGCCATGCGCTGACTATCGGCACCAACAGCCTGTTTCAGCCGGTGCTGGACGCGGTCAACGTGCCTAACGCCTGGCAGGACGATACCAACTTCTGGGGCAGCGCGATTGTCGGCGTCGAACGGCTCGCGCAGTTTAAAGACGCTGACGTTATCTGCTTCGAACACGGCGATGACCAGGCGATGCAGCAGCTTGCCGCCACGCCGCTGTGGCAGGCGATGCCGTTTGTGCGCGCAGGGCGCTTTCAGCGCGTGCCCGCCGTCTGGTTTTACGGCGCGACGCTCTCGGCGATGCGTTTTGGCCGGGTACTCGATAATGCGCTGGGAGGCCGGGTATGAGGTCACGTCATCTGCTTTTTCCGGCGTTGCTGCTGGGGCTTTTGTTCGCGCTGGCGCTCGGCCTGAGCTGGGGCAACCTTAACGCCTTTCTGCCGCGCGCGCAGTGGCGCGAGGCGCTGTGGCGCCCGGATATCGACGCCATTGATCAGATGCTGTTCCACTACAGTCTGCTGCCGCGCTTTGCGGTGTCGCTGTTAGTGGGCGCAGGGCTTGGGCTGGTGGGCGTGCTGTTCCAGCAAGTGCTGCGTAACCCGCTTGCCGAGCCGACCACGCTTGGCGTGGCGACCGGCGCGCAGCTGGGCGTTACCGTCGCCACGCTCTGGGCGCTGCCCGGCGGCGTGCTGACGGCGCAGTTCGCGGCGCTGGCGGGCGCCTGCGTGGTCGGGCTGCTGGTGTTCGGCGTCGCCTGGGGCAAACGCCTCTCCCCGGTGACGCTTATCCTGGCAGGCCTGGTGGTGAGCCTTTACTGCGGCGCGGTCAATCAACTGCTGGTGCTCTTTCACCACGATCAGCTGCAAAGCATGTTTTTGTGGAGCACCGGCGCGCTGAATCAGAACGACTGGAGCGTGGCGGCGCGGCTGTGGCCGCAGTTGCTGGCGGGCCTGCTACTGACGCTGTTGCTGCTGCGCCCGTTAACCCTGATGGGGCTCGACGACGGCGTGGCGCGCAACCTTGGGCTGGCGTTGTCGCTGGCGCGCCTGGCCACGTTGACGCTGGCGATTGTCATTAGCGCTTTGCTGGTTAACGCGGTGGGGATCATTGGTTTTATCGGCCTGTTCGCGCCGCTGCTCGCCAAAATGCTCGGCGCGCGGCGGCTGCTGGCGCGGCTGCTGCTGGCGTCGCTTATCGGCGCGCTGCTGCTGTGGCTGTCGGATCAGTTTATCCTCTGGCTTTCCCGCGTCTGGCTGGAAGTCTCCACCGGCATGGCGACGGCGTTGTTTGGCGCGCCGCTGCTGCTGTGGCTGTTACCGCGCCTGCGTGCCATGAGCGCGCCGGAGATGAACGCGGGCGACCGTATTCCGGCGGAGCGCGGCCACCTGGCGCGCTGGACGCTGGCGGGTCTGCTGCTGCTCCTGGGCGTGGCGGCGCTGGCGCTCTGTTTTGGGCGCGATGCCGACGGCTGGGTCTGGGCGCAGGGCGATGTGCTGCGCGAGCTGCTGGGCTGGCGCTGGCCGCGCGTGCTGGCGGCGCTGTGCGCGGGCACGATGCTGGCGGCGGCGGGCTGCATTATCCAGCGGCTGACCGGCAACCCGATGGCGAGCCCTGAAGTGCTGGGCATCAGTTCCGGCGCAGCGTTCGGCGTGGTGATGATGTTGCTGTTCGTGCCGGGCGACGCCTTTGGCTGGCTGTTGCCGGCAGGGAGTGTCGGCGCGGCGGCGACGCTGATGATTATCCTGATTGCCGCCGGACGCGGCGGGTTCTCGCCGCACCGGATGCTGCTTGCCGGGATGGCGCTCAGCACGGCGTTTACCATGCTGCTGGTGATGCTTCAGGCGAGCGGCGATCCGCGTATGGCGCAGGTGATCACGTGGATCTCCGGCTCCACCTACAGCGTGACGCCGCAGCAGGCGTGGAATTCGCTGTGGGTAATGCTGGCATTGCTGGCGGTCACGCCGCTGTGCCGCCGCTGGCTGACGGTGCTGCCGCTTGGCGGCGACACCGCGCGCGCCGTAGGAATGGCGCTGACGCCGACGCGCATCGTGCTGCTGCTGCTCGCCTCGGCGCTGACCGCGGCGGCGACGCTGACCATCGGGCCGCTGAGCTTTATTGGTTTGATGGCGCCGCACATTACCCGCATGCTCGGTTTTCGCCGCGCGCTGCCGCAGCTGGTTATCGCCTCGCTGCTGGGCGGTATGCTGATGATGCTGGCCGACTGGGCGGGCCGTATGGCGATGTTCCCGTATCAGATCCCGGCAGGGTTGCTGGCGACGTTTATCGGCGCGCCGTATTTCGTTTATCTGTTACGCAAGCAGAGCCGGTAAGGATGGCGGGGGGCAGGCGCGCGCGTCGCTTACCCCCTGCATATTTAGGTAAGGTATCAGCACGGTGGCGGGTAAACGCAAGCGCACCCGCCACGCTAACACGCCCGATTACAGCGCCGCGAATACCCGGCGAGCGGCGTCGATGGTGGCGTTGATGTCTTCTTCGCTGTGCGCGACCGACATAAAGCCCGCTTCGAAAGCGGACGGCGCGAAATAGACGCCTTCTTCCAGCATCAGATGGAAGAAACGCTTAAAGCGCTCAACGTCGCATTTCACCACATCCTGATAGCAGGTCACGCTCTCAGCGTCGGTAAAGAAGATGCCGAACATCCCGCCGACATGGTTGACCACCAGCGGCACGTCCGCCTCTTTTGCGGCCTCGCGCAGGCCCTCCGCCAGCTGTGTCGTCAGCGCGTCCAGCGTGCTGTGCACACCCGGCTGCGACACTTCGCTCAGGCACGCGTAGCCTGCCGCCATGGCGATCGGGTTGCCGGAGAGCGTGCCCGCCTGATAGACCGGGCCGGTCGGGGCCAGCGCTTCCATCACTTCGCGACGTCCGCCGAACGCGCCCACCGGCATACCGCCGCCGATGATTTTGCCAAGGCAGGTCAGATCCGGCACCACGTTGTAATGCGCCTGCGCACCCGCCAGCGCGACGCGGAAACCGGTCATCACTTCATCGATAATCAGCAGCGCGCCGAATTCATCGCACAGCGCGCGCAGGCCCGGCAGGAAATCGGGCTGCGGCAGGATGCAGTTCATATTGCCCGCGACAGGCTCGACGATAATGCAGGCGATCTCCTGCGGGTAAAGCTCGAACGCCTCGCGCACCGAGGCGAGATCGTTATAGGTGCAGGTCAGGGTGTGTTTGGCGAAATCCGCCGGCACGCCTGGCGAGTTCGGCTGGCCGAGCGTCAGCGCGCCGGAGCCCGCTTTCACCAGCAGGTGATCGGCGTGGCCGTGATAGCAGCCTTCAAATTTGATGATTTTGTCGCGGCGGGTAAAGCCTCGCGCGAGACGGATGGCGCTCATGGTCGCCTCGGTGCCGGAGTTCACCATGCGCACCATATCCATCGTCGGCACCAGCTCGGTCACGAGCTGCGCCATTTTCACTTCCATCTCCGTCGGCGCGCCGAAGCTCAGGCCACGCTGCGCCGCTTCAATCACCGCGTTGCGGATAGCCGGGTGGTTGTGGCCCAGCACCATCGGGCCCCAGGAGCCGACATAGTCGATATAGGCTTTGCCGTCGGCGTCATAGAGATAAGCCCCGTCCGCCCGTTCGATAAACAGCGGCGTGCCGCCCACGCCGGTAAAGGCGCGCACCGGCGAGTTTACGCCGCCTGGGATAAGTTCGCGGGCAGCGGCAAAGAGGTTTTCAGACTTACTCATGAATCGGCTCCTGATTCGGGGAAATAGGGATAACGGACTATTCTAAGTCATCCCTTCCGGGTTATGAAAGTTTTGCCCGATTAAACCCCGACTGCCTGAAGGGCTTTTTTGAATGACGTCGCCGCCGGGCGTACAATGCGCAGCCTGAATTATCCCCGGAGAAACTGTTCGCATGAATTCGCAGACGACATCCACTCGCCGCGTCCGAGGCTTACGACGCGCCGCGATTATCCGCCAGCTCCTGCTGCGCGATAAAACGCCGCTGACGATTTTACTGCTGGCGGCGCTCACCGGCCTTGTGACGGGGCTGGCGGGCGTCGCGTTTGAAAAAGCCGTAGTCTGGGTGGCGCAGCAGCGCATCGGGCTGCTGGTGCAGACGGCAGACAGCCCGTGGCGCGTCTGGCCGCTGGCGTTTATTGTCTCCGCGCTGCTGGCTATGGTGGGCTATTTTCTGGTGCGCCGCTTCGCGCCGGAGGCGGGCGGCTCAGGCATTCCTGAGATTGAAGGGGCGCTGGAAGAGCTAAGGCCGGTGCGCTGGTGGCGGGTGCTGCCGGTGAAATTTATCGGCGGTATGGGCACGCTCGGCGCGGGCATGGTGCTGGGGCGCGAAGGGCCGACGGTGCAGATTGGCGGCAATATCGGACGCATGGTGCTGGATCTGTTTCGCCGCACCGACGCCGAAGCGCGCCACACGCTGCTGGCGACCGGCGCGGCGGCCGGGCTCGCGGCGGCCTTTAACGCGCCGCTGGCGGGCATTCTGTTTATCATTGAAGAGATGCGCCCGCAGTTTCGCTACAACCTGATTTCCATCAAAGCGGTGTTTACCGGCGTGATTATGTCGAGCATCGTGTTTCGCGTCTTTAACGGTGAGCGGGCGGTGATTGAGGTTGGACAACTGACCAACGCGCCGGTGCATACGCTCTGGCTCTATCTGCTGCTGGGCATTCTTTTCGGCGCGATCGGGCCGCTGTTTAACCGCCTGGTGCTCGGCATGCAGGATGTATTTGCCCGCCTTCATCGCGGCAATATTACCCGCTGGGTGCTGCTCGGCGGGACGATCGGCGGTTTGTGCGGCCTGCTGGCGCTATGGGAGCCGGTCGCGGCGGGCGGCGGCTTTGATCTGATCCCTGTCGCTGCGGCGGGGAATTTTACCGTCGGCATGCTGCTGTTTATTTTTATCGCCCGCGTGGTGACCACGGTGCTCTGTTTCTCCTCCGGCGCGCCGGGCGGGATTTTCGCGCCGATGCTGGCGCTCGGTACGCTGCTTGGCAGCGCATTTGGCATGGCGTGCGCCGCCTGGTTCCCGGACTGGCAGTTACAGGCGGGCACCTTCGCCATCGCCGGGATGGGGGCGTTGCTGGCCGCATCGGTGAGAGCGCCGATTACCGGCATCGTTCTGGTGCTTGAGATGACCGATAATTACCAGCTCATTTTGCCAATGATTATTACCTGTCTCGGCGCGACACTGCTCGCCCAGTTCCTCGGCGGCAAACCGCTCTATTCCACTATCCTTGCGCGTACGCTGGCGAAGCAGGAGGCGGAGCGACAGGCGCAGGCCGCCTGGCGGAATACTTGAACGATTTACCAGGGTAATAGATAATGGCCCTAAAGATCGGGTTATTCTTTGCCCGATTGCTGGTTTCCACGGGAGCAAAAAATGAGTGATGACGTAGCGCTGCCGCTGCAGTTTACCGACGCAGCCGCCAATAAAGTAAAAAGCCTGATCGCAGACGAAGACAACCCGAATCTCAAGCTGCGCGTCTACATCACCGGTGGTGGTTGCAGCGGCTTCCAGTATGGTTTTACCTTTGACGATCAGATCAACGATGGCGATATGACTATCGAAAAACAGGGCGTGTCGCTGGTCGTTGACCCGATGAGCCTGCAATATCTGGTCGGTGGCGCGGTGGATTACACCGAAGGCCTCGAAGGGTCGCGCTTTGTGGTGAATAACCCGAACGCCACCAGCACCTGCGGGTGTGGTTCTTCCTTCAGCATCTGACAGGCTGCTGAAACAAAAAAGCCGTGTTTTGCGACACGGCTTTTTTTATGGCTTACGCTTTTTCATCAAGCGCAAAGGTGGGCAGCTTCAGGTGCCAGCGAATGGCCGCAAGACGAATCGTCAGCGTTACAGCCATACCCATCATGCTGGCCTGCTCCAGCGGCACCGCGAAAGTATAAAACGCGGTGGCGTGGACAATGCCGCCTGCGATACATGCGGTGGCGTAGATTTCGGTTCGCAGGATCATCGGGATCTCGCGCGCCAGCACGTCGCGAATAATACCGCCGCCGACGCCCGTCACGACACCCATACAGATAGCCACCAGCGGCCCGGTGCCCGCCATAAACGCTTTATTCACCCCGATGCCGACAAACACCGCGAGGCCGACGGCATCCAGCACCGGTAAGATCCACTTCGGCAGACGCCGCGGCTGGCGCACCAGCGCGATGGTCAGTAAGCAGGTGACCATCGCCACCACCAGATCGGTAGGGTCTTTTACCCAGAACACCGGGCCGTGATCGAGCGCCATATCGCGGATCGTGCCGCCGCCGACCGCGGTGACGACGCCCAGCACCAGCACGCCGAAGGGGTCCATACGCAGTTTGCCCGCCAGCAAAACGCCGGAGATGGCAAACACCGCGGTGCCAATAATATCCAGCCAGTAAACCAGCATGATGTTCCTCGACTCGTTATTTTACCTCTGCCAGCGCCTGACAGAGCTGATTCGCGGCGAGGATAATACGCGGGCCCGCGCGCGCAAACCAGTCATCGTTAATGCTTATGACCGGCGCGTTGAGCTGAGGCTGCCAGAACTGCCGCGTGGCGGCGATATTTTTCTCGTCGCCGGGGATTATCACGGCCTGCGGCTGGCGGGCCAGCACCTGTTCACGGCTCACCTGCGGCCAGGGAACGGGGCTGTCGGCGAAGATATTGGCGCCGCCGCAGGTCTCGACAATTTCATTCTGAACAGATGCCCGGCTGGTGGTAAAGAGCGGACGCATACCGAACTGGATAAAGACGCGTTTTTTCGCGAGCCTCGCCGCGCGCGCGGCGAGCGTCTGCCAGCGCTGTTCGAGCGCGCGCGCTGCCGCCTGTGCCTTTTCCGGCGTCGGGCTATAAGGCGCCAGCGCGCGCAGGGCATCGGCAATCTGCGCGACATTTTGCGGATCGAGCCAGAGCACCTTAATGCCGAGCGATTTGAGCTGATTGACCTGCCGCTCCGGGTTGCCGCCGCGCCAGGCGACCAGCAGATCGGGCTTCAGGGCGACGATGCGCTCAAGGTTCATGCCCTGCCAGTTGGCGACCTGCTCAAGCTTACGCGCCGCGTCGGGGTAGTCGGAATAAGCGCTCACCGCAACGGGCGTAATGCCGGCGGCAAAGGCGAGTTCGGTATTGGCGGGGGAGAGGGTGATGACACGCGGCGCGGCGCAGAGCCACGCCGGGAGAAAAAGCAGGGCGACCAGCGCCCTGTTAAGCCAACGCTTAGCCACGGTTCAGGCTCGTGAGCAGCGTCTCTACCATCAGGCTCGACTGCTTCGCGGCCACCGCGAGGAACTCTTCAAAGCTCAGGTGCGACTGCTGATCCGCGACATCAGAAATCGCGCGCACGACAACAAACGGCACGCCGAAGTTGTGGCAGACGTGACCAATGGCGGTCGCTTCCATCTCCACCGCAATCGCCTGCGGGAAGTTATGGCGGATTTTCGCGAGATTCACCGAACCGTTAATGAACGCGTCGCCGCTCACCACCAGCCCGCGTACCGCGTGCAGGTTCAGTTGTTCAATCGTCGCCTGCGCCGCCGCGATGAGTTTCTCATCGGCTTTGAACGCCGCCGGGCAACCGGCCATCTGGCCATATTCGTAGCCGAACGCGGTGACATCGGCGTCGTGGTAGCGCACTTCGTCAGACACCACGATGTCGCCCACTTTCAGCGAAGGCGCGAGGCCGCCCGCAGAACCGGTATTGATAATCACGTCAGGCTTGCAGTGCTCCAGCAGCAGCGTCGCGCCCATCGCGGCGGAAACTTTACCGATGCCCGATTTCAGCAGCGCGACGTCCACGCCATTGAGGGTGCCGGTGTAAATTTCGCAGCCGGCGATGTTCAGGGTCTGGCGGTTGTCGATTTTGTCACGCAGCAGCGTCACTTCTTCTTCCATTGCGCCAATAATGCCTGCTTTCATAGAGATACTCGCTAAATGATGGATTCAGAGGCATAGTCTATCATGGCAGACAGCAAGGATTTAATTCGCGTGCGCGCGCAGACCGGGAGGGCGGATGCAGAAAATCGATTTCCGAAACAAAATCAACTGGCATCGTCGGTATCGCTCGCCGCAGGGCGTAAAGAGCGAACACGAGATCCTGCGCATCTTTGAAAGCGATCGCGGCCGCATTATTAACTCGCCCGCGATCCGGCGTCTGCAGCAGAAAACCCAGGTGTTCCCGCTTGAGCGTAACGCCGCGGTGCGCACCCGTCTGACGCACTCCCTTGAGGTGCAGCAGGTCGGGCGCTATATCGCCAAAGAGGTCTTAAGCCGCCTGAAAGAGCAGGGGCTGCTTGAGGCTTACGGGCTGGCGGAACTCACCGGGCCGTTTGAGAGTATCGTCGAGATGGCGTGCCTGATGCACGACATTGGCAACCCGCCGTTTGGCCATTTCGGCGAGGCGGCGATTAACGACTGGTTCAGCCAGCGGCTCTTTCCGGCGGACGCCGAAAATCTGCCGGTAAGCCAGGATCGCTGCGCGGTGCAGGCGCTGCGTTTGCAGGAAGGGGAAGATGACCTTAACGCCCTGCGCCGCAAAGTGCGTCGTGATCTGTGCCAGTTCGAAGGCAATGCGCAGGGCATTCGTCTGGTGCATACGCTGCTGCGCATGAATCTGACCTGGGCGCAGGTCGGCGGCATTCTTAAATATACGCGTCCGGCCTGGCATACCGGCCCGGTGCCGGAAACCCACAGTTATCTGATGAAAAAACCGGGCTTTTATCTCTCGGAAGCGCAATATATTTCGCGGCTACGTAAAGAATTGCAATTAGACGCTTACAGTCGCTTCCCGCTCGCCTGGATTATGGAGGCGGCCGACGATATTTCCTATTGCGTGGCGGATCTTGAAGATGCCGTGGAAAAACGCATTTTCAGCGTCGAGCAGCTATATCAGCATCTTTATGACGCATGGGGCGAGCATCAGCCGGGCGATCTCTTTAACCTGGTGGTGCAAAACGCCTGGGATAAATCGGGTACGAATCAGTTACACCACAGCGCGGAAGATCAGTTCTTTATGTATCTGCGCGTCAACACGTTAAATCGTCTGGCGCCGTACGCCGCCCAGCGCTTTATTGATAATCTGCCAGCGGTATTTGACGGCTCTTTTAATCACGCGCTGCTGGAAGATGACAGCCCGTACAGCCGCCTGCTGGAGCTTTATAAGAATGTCGCGGTGCGTCATGTGTTTAACCATCCTGACGTCGAACAGCTGGAATTACAGGGCTATCGGGTCATTAGCGGCCTGCTGGACATTTATCGCCCGCTGTTGTCGCTGACGCTGGCGCAATTTCGCGAGCTGGTGGAAAAAGAGAGCGTGCGCGCGCTGCCGATTGAATCGCGCCTTTATCATAAGCTTTCTTCCCGCCATCGGCTGGCTTATATAGAAGCGGTGAATAATCTGCACCCGCAGGCGGCAGATTTCCCCGTCTGGGAATATTATTATCGCTGCCGCCTTATCCAGGACTATATCAGCGGGATGACGGATTTATATGCATGGGATGAATATCGCAGGCTGATGGCGGTGGAATAATCCCGCTGCGTTTTGTAAAGACGACCAATAAATTTTTACTTTTTTCAGAAAATTAACGGTGGAACTTCGCGCTATAAATTCGCTCTGAGTAGTCACCTTCACAGCAATTTATTTGCGTTACTTGTTAGTTGGGAATGAAACGATGAAAAAAACCACGTTAGCAATGAGTGCGCTGGCTCTGAGCCTTGGGCTGGCTTTAAGCCCGGCTTCCTTCGCCGCTGAGACGGCGTCTGCGGTGACGTCGCAGGCGATGCCGAGCCTGGCGCCGATGCTGGAAAAAGTGATGCCTTCTGTTGTCAGCATTAACGTTGAAGGCAGCACGACGGTGAATACGCCGCGTATGCCACGCAACTTCCAGCAGTTCTTCGGCGATGATTCGCCGTTCTGCCAGGAAGGCTCGCCATTCCAGAGCTCCCCATTCTGTCAGGGTGGGCCTGGCGGTGGTGACGGCGGCGGTCAGCAGCAGAAATTCATGGCGCTGGGCTCCGGCGTGATTATCGACGCTGCCAAAGGCTATGTGGTGACCAATAACCACGTGGTGGATAACGCCACCACCATCAAAGTACAGCTGAGCGACGGTCGCAAGCTGGATGCCAAAATCGTGGGTAAAGATCCGCGCTCCGACATTGCGCTTATCCAGATTCAGGATCCGAAAAACCTGACCGCGATTAAGCTTGCGGATTCTGACAGCCTGCGCGTTGGCGATTACGCGGTCGCTATCGGTAACCCGTTTGGTCTTGGTGAAACCGTGACCTCAGGTATCGTCTCCGCGCTGGGCCGCAGCGGCCTGAACGCCGAGAACTATGAAAACTTCATCCAGACCGACGCGGCGATTAACCGTGGGAACTCCGGCGGCGCGCTGGTTAACCTGAACGGCGAGCTTATCGGTATCAACACCGCGATTCTGGCGCCGGACGGCGGCAACATCGGCATCGGCTTTGCTATCCCGAGCAACATGGTGAAAAGCCTGACGTCGCAGATGGTGGAATATGGCCAGGTGAAACGCGGCGAGCTGGGGATTATGGGCACCGAGCTGAACTCTGAACTCGCCAAAGCGATGAAAGTGGACGCCCAGCGCGGCGCATTCGTAAGCCAGGTGCTGGCGAACTCTTCCGCCGCGAAAGCGGGCGTGAAAGCGGGCGACGTGATTGTTTCGCTTAACGGCAAGCCGATTAACAGCTTCGCGGCGCTGCGTGCGCAGGTCGGCACAATGCCGGTCGGTACGAAACTGACGCTTGGTCTGCTGCGTGACGGCAAACCGGTGAATGTGGAGATGGAACTGCAGCAAAGCAGCCAGACGCAGGTAGATTCGTCTTCTATCTTCAGCGGCATCGAAGGGGCGGAAATGAGCAACCGCAGCGGCAAGGATAAAGGCGTGATGGTCAGCAGCGTGAAAGCGGGCTCGCCTGCGGCGCGCATCGGCCTGAAGAAAGGGGATATCATCGTCGGCGCGAACCAGCAGCCGGTGAACAATATCGCCGAACTGCGCAAAATCCTCGACAGCAAGCCGTCTGTGCTGGCGCTGAATATCCAGCGCGGCGACAGCTCTATCTACCTGCTGATGCAGTAATGGGTCAGCGAAAAGAAAAGGCCGCAAATGCGGCCTTTTTTACGTCTGATGCCTGGCGAGAATGCGCTTATTTATTGCGGGTAAGCTTTTCGAGATCGGATTCGATCTCAGAAATCTTATTCGCCACCACGCTTTCCAGATGGCGCAGGTCATCGAGGATTTTGCGTTTCAGATCGACTTCGGTGCGATCGCGCTGGCAGATTTGATCCAGCTCGTCTATCACATAGCGCAGGTTAGGGCTAATCTCCTGCACTTCTTTGTAACCCTGACCGACGCCGTCGGCGACCACGGTTTTGCGCTGGCGTGGGTATTTAAACTTCACGCTTTTGGCGAAGAACTCGCCTCTATCCTTATGAAAGTAGATCTTCAGGATATCGTTGTTCGCTTCCTGGCGCAGACTGTAACGGTCGATTTCATCAGGATTGGTTATGCCAAGACTCTTAAGATTGTCGTACATAGCGATCCCCCTGGGGAAATATTAACCTTTAGATAATTAACGAAAAGATCCCTTTGCGCCACCTTCAAGTGTGAAAAAGGCGGGTCAGGCCCGCCTTTTTTCGTTCTGCTTAGTCGATGGTACGCAGCAGTTCGTTGATGCCCACCTTGCCGCGGGTCTTCGCGTCGACTTTCTTGACGATCACCGCGCAGTAGAGGCTGTATTTACCGTCTTTCGACGGCAGGTTGCCGGATACCACCACGGAGCCTGCCGGTACGCGGCCATAGAAGGCTTCGCCGGTTTCGCGGTCATAAATTTTGGTGCTCTGGCCGATGTAGACGCCCATAGAGATAACAGAGCCCTCTTCGACTATAACGCCTTCTACCACTTCAGAACGCGCGCCGATAAAGCAGTTGTCTTCGATGATAGTCGGGTTCGCCTGCAGCGGCTCCAGTACGCCGCCGATGCCGACGCCGCCGGAGAGGTGAACGTTTTTACCGATCTGCGCGCAGGAGCCGACGGTCGCCCAGGTATCTACCATGGTGCCTTCGTCGACATACGCGCCGATGTTGACGTAAGACGGCATCAGCACCGTGTTGCGGGCGATAAACGCGCCCTGACGGACGGCTGCCGGCGGCACCACGCGGAAGCCTTCTTTCTGGAAACGCGCTTCGTCGTAGTGGGCGAATTTCATCGGCACTTTATCGAAGTAGCGGCTTTCGGCGCCTTCGATAACCTGATTGTCGTTAATGCGAAAGGAGAGCAGCACCGCTTTTTTCAGCCACTGGTGGGTGATCCACTCGCCGTTGATCTTCTCTGCGACGCGCAGTTCGCCGCTATCCAGCAGGGCGATAACCTGGTTAACCGCCTCGCGGGTGACGGCATCGACGTTCGCCGGAGTGATATCGGCGCGGCGCTCGAAAGCGGATTCAATAACGTTCTGTAGCTGCTGCATAATTAGCTTCTTTCCTGATAACTTTTGGGTATTAAAAATTCACTACACTTTATCGTTTGGATTGAGGGCCTCTGTCAACCGTTGTCTCACCTCCTGCTGGAGCAGATTATTAAGCCCACGCCGGTCCGCTGTCGCGATTATAAATAAATCTTCTACTCGCTCGCCGATAGTGCTGATTCGGGCGCCATGAAGCGAAATACCGAGGTCGGCGAAGACCTGGCCGACGCGCGCCAGAAGCCCTGGCTGATCGAGCGCGATAAGCTCCAGAAACGACTTTCTTTCCGTGTGGGTCGGCAGGAAATTGACTTCGGTATCTACCGTAAAGTGACGCAACTTAGCGGGCTGGCGTCGCGGCTGCGGCGGCTGCCAGGTGCGCTGTGTGATGGCCTGTTCGAGCCCGTGGCGAATCGCCTCGTGACGGTCGGCCGAGAGCGGGCTGCCGTCCGGCTCCAGCACAATAAAGGTATCCATCGCCATGTCGTCGCGGGTGGTGAAGATCTGCGCGTCGTGGACGCTCAGGTTGCGTCGGTCTAGCTCGGCGCAGACTGCGGCGAACAGGTAAGGGCGGTCCGGGCTCCAGATGAAGATCTCGGTGCCGCCGCGTGTCGCCTGCGGGCTTAGCAGGATCAGCGGCTGGCTGAGATCGTGTCGGAGGAGATGGCGCGCGTGCCAGGCGAGTTGATTCGGGCTGTGACGCACGAAGTAGTTGGCACGACAGCGTCCCCAGATATGGTGCAGCGCTTCTTCGTCGATGTTTTCCATCCGCAACAGCGCGAGCGCCTGCAACTGATGGTGACGCACCCGCTCGCGCATATCGGGCGTGCTTTGCATACCGCGGCGCAGCTGTTTCTCGGTGGCGAAGTAGAGCTCGCGCAGCAGGCTTTGCTTCCAGCTGTTCCAGAGCGTTTCGTTGGTGGCGCAGATATCCGCCACCGTCAGGCAGATCAGATAACGCAGCCGGTTCTCCGTCTGCACTTCCTCGGCGAACTGTTTAATGACTTCCGGATCCTGAATGTCGCGGCGCTGCGCGGTGACGGACATCAGCAGATGATGACGCACCAGCCAGGCGACCAGTTGCGTTTCGCGCGAGTTCAGGCCGTGCAGTTCGGCGAATTTCAGAATGTCCTGCGCGCCCAGCACCGAGTGGTCGCCGCCGCGTCCTTTGGCGATGTCGTGAAACAGCGCGGCGATAAGAATCAACTCAGGGTGCGACAGGCGCGGCCAGAGCTCCACGCAGAGCGGATGTTTCGGGCGGGTCTCTTCTTTGGCGAAGCTCTCCAGCTTCAGCAACACGCGAATGGTGTGTTCATCGACCGTGTAAGCGTGGAAGAGGTCGAACTGCATCTGCCCGACAATATGCGACCACTGCGGCATATAGGCCCACAGCACGCTGTGGCGGTGCATCGGCAGCAGGCCGCGGCTGACCGCGCCGGGGTGGCGCAGCATCGCCAGAAATAGCGACCGGGCCTCGGGGATGTAGCACAGCGGCTGTTTAAGATGGCGGCGTGCGTGACGCAGGTGGCGCAGCGTGGTGGAATAAATGCCGGTGATATCCCGGTTGCGCACCATCATATAAAACATGCGCAAAATCGCCTGCGGCTCGCGAATAAAGAGCGTTTCATCGCGCAGGTCGATAAGTGAGCCGCGCAGCTGGAAGTCATCATCCAGTACCCGCGGTTTTTCGTCGGTCGTCAGGGCGAGGATCGCTTCATCGAACAGTTGCAGCAGCATCTGGTTGAGCTCGCCGACGCGGCGCGTGACGCGGTAAAAATCCTTCATCATATGCTCGACCGGCTCGTTGCCTTCGCCTTCATAACGCAGACGCTGGGCCACGCTAAGCTGGCGGTCGAAGAGCAGACGGTTATCGTAGCGGTTGAGCTCCAGATGGAACGCGAAGCGGATGCGCCAGAGCAGGTGCTGGCATTCGTCGAGTTCGTTACGCTCCGCTTCGGTCAGAAAGCCGAAGCCGACCATTTCCCGCAATGACGTAGCCCCAAAGTGACGGCGCGCCACCCATTGCAGGGTGTGGATGTCGCGCAGGCCGCCGGGGCTGCTTTTAATATCCGGTTCGAGATTGTAGCTGGTGCCGTGATAGCGCTGGTGGCGCTCGTTCTGTTCCTCTACCTTCGCCGCGAAAAATTTCTCGGAAGGCCAGAAGCCGTCGCTGAAAATGTGCTTTTGCAGTTCAAGAAACAGCGCCACGTCGCCAATGAGCAGGCGTGATTCAATCAGGTTGGTGGCGACTGTGAGATCAGATAACCCTTCCAGCAGGCACTCTTCAAGGGTGCGCACGCTGTGGCCGACCTCAAGCTTGACGTCCCACAGGAGTGTCAGCAGTTCGCCCACCTTTTGCGCCTGCGCGTCAGACAGACGCTTGCGGCTCAGGATAAGCAGATCGATATCCGAAAGCGGGTGCAGCTCGCCGCGCCCGTACCCGCCAACGGCCACCAGCGCGGTATCCGGCGTTTCGCCGAAACCGGCGGCAAGCCACAGGCGTTGCAGAAGTTGATCGATAAATTCGGTGCGGGCTTCAATCAGCTGTTCGGCGGTAAAACCGTCGTCAAAGGCGGCGCTGAGCCACTGCTGGAAAGCGTCAAGATGCTGTTTTATCTGCGCGCAGGTGAGCGCGTCGGCAGGCCAGGTGGCGGGGTTTTCAGGCTGTCCGGGAAGAGGAGCGAGCGTGGTATTCACAGACTGCTCGGGTAATGTGTTGCTCATCATGCGCCACCCATAAAAAAAGCCGGCGTTTGCCGGCTTCTTATTAATCGTTATGCGAAATGATGTTGGGTATGGTGTCGTCTTTACGCAACGTCAGAATTTCGCAGCCGTTATCCGTCACCACAATAGTATGCTCGTACTGCGCAGACAAGCTGCGATCCTTGGTTTTCACCGTCCAGCCGTCCTTCATAGTACGGATGCGGTAGTCGCCAGCGTTGACCATCGGCTCTACCGTGAAAGTCATGCCCGGCTGCAGCACCACGCCGCCGTCGTCAGCATCGTAATGCAGCACCTGCGGCTCTTCATGGAAGCCGCGGCCAATGCCGTGACCGCAATATTCGCGCACGACGGAAAAACCCTGCGCTTCAACGAATTTCTGAATCGCGGCGCCGAGGCTGCGCAGGCGAATGCCAGGCTTCACCATGCGCAGCGCGACATACAGGCTCTCCTGCGTGATGCGGCACAGGCGCTCGCCCAGAATGGTCGGCTTGCCGACGATAAACATTTTAGAGGTGTCGCCGTGATACTCATCTTTAATAACGGTCACGTCGATGTTGACGATATCGCCGTCTTTCAGCAGCTTGCCGTCGTCCGGAATACCGTGGCATACGACTTCGTTAACGGAGATGCAGACGGATTTCGGAAAGCCGTGATAGTTGAGGCTCGCGGAGATCGCGTGCTGGTGATTCGTAATGTAATCGTGACAGAGACGATCCAGTTCGCCGGTGCTGACGCCCGGTTTTACGTGTTCTTCGATCATCTCAAGCACTTCAGCGGCAAGCCTGCCCGCAACGCGCATTTTCTCGATTTCTTCAGGAGTTTTGATTGAAATAGCCATAATCTGGTCCGCTGGTGCCGGAAAATTCGGCAATACTGATAAATGTAAAACAATGGTATCAGGGCATCAGGAAGGTGCCAAATTGAGAATCATTAAGGGCGACTCCCGTGAACAATTATTGGAGTCCCTGGCGAATTTGTGATATAAAGCGCGCCGGACTTCTGTACCAGAATCCTGGCACAGAGGCGACTACTCTCACTTTGTGTAATAACACACACGTATCGGCACATATTCCGGGGTGCCCTTCGGGGTCGGTAATATGGGATACGTGGAGGCATAACCCCAACTTTTAAACAGAGGTTTTAAATCATGGCAACTGTTTCCATGCGCGACATGCTCAAGGCTGGTGTTCACTTCGGTCACCAGACCCGTTACTGGAACCCGAAAATGAAGCCGTTCATCTTCGGTGCGCGTAACAAAGTTCACATCATCAACCTTGAGAAAACCGTACCGATGTTCAACGAAGCCCTGGCTGAGCTGAGCAAAATTTCTTCCCGTAAAGGTAAGATTCTGTTCGTCGGTACCAAACGCGCTGCAAGCGAAGCGGTGAAAGAAGCTGCTAACAGCTGCGACCAGTTCTTCGTGAACCATCGCTGGCTGGGCGGTATGCTGACTAACTGGAAAACCGTTCGTCAGTCCATCAAGCGCCTGAAAGATCTGGAAACTCAGTCTCAGGACGGCACCTTCGATAAGCTGACCAAAAAAGAAGCGCTGATGCGCACTCGTGAGCTGGACAAGCTGGAAAACAGCCTCGGCGGTATCAAAGACATGGGCGGCCTGCCGGACGCACTGTTCGTTATCGACGCTGACCACGAGCACATCGCTATCAAAGAAGCAAACAACCTGGGTATCCCGGTATTTGCTATCGTTGATACCAACTCCGATCCGGACGGTGTTGACTTCGTTATCCCGGGTAACGATGACGCCATCCGTGCTGTCAGCCTGTACCTGAATGCTGTTGCTGCAACCGTTCGTGAAGGCCGCTCTCAGGATCTGGCTTCTCAGGCGGAAGAAAGCTTCGTAGAAGCTGAATAATAAGGCATGCTCTTTTAGAGCCCTTATTAACCAGGTAGTAACAAGTTTGGTTAGGGGGCCTGTCTCAGGCTCCCTTTTTTGTTTGAGTCGGGCGTGCCGGAGCCTTCCGGCAGGCCTGGACTTATCTCCCCGCACGAGATAACCGAGGATTAAAGAATGGCTGAAATTACCGCTTCCCTGGTAAAAGAGCTGCGCGAACGTACTGGCGCAGGCATGATGGAATGTAAAAAAGCTCTGGTTGAAGCTAATGGCGACATCGAGCTGGCTATCGAAAACATGCGTAAGTCTGGCGCGATCAAAGCGGCGAAAAAAGCAGGCAACGTAGCTGCTGACGGCGTGATCAAAACCAAGATCGAAGGCAACTACGGCGTTATCCTGGAAGTTAACTGCCAGACCGACTTCGTTGCTAAAGACGGCGGTTTCCAGGCGTTCGCTGACAAAGTACTGGACGCTGCTTTTGCGGGCAAAATCACTGATGTTGAAGCACTGAAAGCGCAGTTCGAAGAAGAGCGCGTTGCACTGGTTGCTAAAATCGGTGAAAACATCAACATCCGTCGCGTTGCCTCTCTGGAAGGCGACGTTCTGGCAAGCTACCTGCACGGCGCGCGTATCGGTGTTCTGGTTGCGGCTAAAAATGCTGACGAAGAGCTGGTTAAACAGCTGGCGATGCACGTTGCTGCAAGCAAGCCGGAATTCGTTAAGCCGGAAGACGTGTCTGCTGAAGTGGTAGAAAAAGAGTACCAGGTTCAGCTGGACATCGCCATGCAGTCTGGCAAGCCGAAAGAAATCGCTGAGAAAATGGTTGAAGGCCGCATGAAGAAATTCACCGGCGAAGTTTCTCTGACCGGTCAGCCTTTCGTCATGGACCCGAGCAAAACCGTTGCTCAGCTGCTCAAAGAGCATAACGCTGACGTAACCAACTTCATCCGCTTCGAAGTGGGTGAAGGCATCCAGAAAGTTGAGACTGACTTCGCAGCCGAAGTTGCTGCAATGTCCCGCCAGTCTTAATGGTGTAAAAGAGCCGCCTGAGGGCGGCTCCTTTTTATCCGTCATTCATAAATTTCGGCCTGCTCTTATATAGCCAGAGCCGGAATGCGACGCATCATGTCGCCTGAATTAACCATCCCATTCGTTGACAGTTCCAGGAAAGAAACATGGCTACCAATGCAAAACCCGTCTATAAACGCATTCTGCTCAAGCTGAGTGGCGAAGCGCTGCAAGGAGCAGAGGGCTTCGGTATCGATGCGAGCATACTGGATCGCATGGCGCAGGAAATTAAAGAGCTGGTGGAGCTGGGCATCCAGGTCGGGGTGGTGATCGGCGGCGGCAACTTATTCCGCGGCGCGGGCCTGGCGAAAGCCGGGATGAACCGCGTTGTGGGCGACCACATGGGCATGCTGGCGACCGTGATGAATGGCCTTGCCATGCGCGACGCGCTGCACCGCGCCTATGTTAACGCTCGCCTGATGTCCGCCTTCCCGTTAAACGGCGTGTGCGACAATTACAGCTGGGCTGAAGCTATCAGCCTGCTGCGCAACAACCGCGTGGTCATTCTGTCTGCCGGCACCGGCAACCCGTTCTTCACCACCGATTCCGCTGCCTGCCTGCGCGGTATCGAAATTGAAGCTGACGTGGTGCTGAAAGCAACCAAAGTCGACGGCGTTTACTCTGCAGATCCGATGCAGGATCCGACCGCGACGCTTTACGATCAGCTCTCTTACCAGGAAGTACTGGAAAAAGAGTTGAAAGTCATGGATCTGGCGGCCTTTACGCTTGCCCGCGACCACAAATTGCCGATTCGCGTATTCAACATGAACAAACCGGGCGCGCTGCGTCGCGTCGTCATGGGCGAAAAAGAAGGCACTCTGATTACAGAATAATTTTCGTTTTCAGGGAATCAGGGTAAGATTCCGCTTTAAAATCGGTTTCCGTGACCAGGCGACCCGTCGGGTGCCGCAAGACAAATAAGGCTATACTTAGCACGCAGCCGCAAGGCATCGTGGCGCAGGTGTGGTCTGCCTGATAACCAGTTTTCAAGGATTCGTAACGTGATTAGCGATATCAGAAAAGATGCTGAAGTACGCATGGACAAATGCGTTGAAGCGTTTAAAACCCAAATCAGCAAAGTGCGCACCGGCCGCGCTTCCCCGAGCCTGCTTGACGGCATCGTGGTGGAATATTACGGCACGCCGACGCCGCTGCGTCAGCTGGCTAACGTCACCGTAGAAGATTCCCGTACGCTGAAAATCAACGTGTTTGACCGCTCTATGGGGCCGGCCGTTGAGAAAGCGATTATGGCCTCCGATCTTGGCCTGAATCCGAGCTCCGCAGGCAGCGATATCCGCGTTCCGCTGCCGCCGCTGACCGAAGAGCGTCGTAAAGACCTCATCAAAGTGGTCCGTGGAGAAGCCGAGCAGGCGCGTGTGGCTATCCGTAACGTGCGTCGCGACGCGAACGATAAAGTCAAAGCGCTGCTGAAAGATAAAGAAATTGGCGAAGATGAAGATCGTCGTTCTCAGGACGACGTTCAGAAAATGACTGACGCCGCCATCAAGAAAGTGGACGCGGCGCTGGCCGATAAAGAAGCCGAACTGCTGCAGTTCTGATCCCTTTCTGATGATACTGTAAACGCCGTACAGAAGAGCCGCCTCGCGGTTCTTGCTGGCGGCGTTTTGCATTGGATCGCGCGCCTGCGCGATGCGTTTACTCTTATTTCACGTTGAGCGCCTCATGAAGCATTTAACCATTCTCGGCTCTACCGGCTCTATCGGTTGCAGCACCCTTGATGTAATCCGCCATAATCCGGATAAATTTTCGGTTACCGCGCTGGTGGCGGGCAAGAATGTCGCCCGAATGGTTGAACAGTGCCTGGAGTTTCGTCCTCGTTTTGCGGTGATGGATAATGATGAGAGCGCGGCCGCGCTGCGCGCTGCGCTGCGTGAGCAGGGGAGTCAGACCGAGGTGCTGGCCGGACGCGATGCAGCGTGCGAAATGGCGTCGCTTGACGAAGTGACGCAGGTCATGGCGGCCATTGTCGGCGCTGCCGGGCTTCTGCCGACGCTTGCGGCTATCGCGGCCGGTAAGCAAGTGTTACTGGCGAATAAAGAGTCGCTGGTTACCTGCGGACGGCTGTTTATGGACGCCGTGGCCCGCAGCGGCGCGCAGTTGCTGCCGGTGGACAGCGAGCACAACGCGATTTTTCAGAGTTTACCGGCAACAATTCAACACAACCTGGGGTACGCTAAACTTGAGGAAAGCGGAGTCTCTTCGATTATCCTCACCGGATCGGGTGGACCGTTTCGACAAACGCCGTTATCTGACCTGGCGGCAATGACGCCGGACCAGGCGTGCCGTCATCCTAACTGGTCGATGGGGCGTAAAATATCTGTCGATTCGGCTACCATGATGAATAAAGGTCTCGAATACATTGAAGCTCGCTGGCTGTTTAACGCCCGGGCAGACCAGATGGAAGTGCTGATTCATCCACAGTCGGTGATTCATTCTATGGTGCGTTATGCCGACGGCAGCGTGCTGGCTCAACTGGGCGAACCCGATATGCGCACCCCCATCGCGCATACGATGGCCTGGCCGGCGCGAGTCCCTTCCGGCGTATCGCCTCTGGATTTTTGCAAGATAGCGACGCTGAGTTTCTGCGAGCCAGATTATCAGCGCTATCCGTGTCTGAAGCTTGCCATGGACGCGTTTGAGCACGGGCAAGCGGCGACGACGGCGCTTAACGCGGCGAACGAAATCACGGTCGCCGCTTTCCTTGCCGGAGAGATTCGTTTTACGGATATCGCAGCGCTCAATCAGGCGGTGCTGGATGAAATGGATCTTCGCGAACCGCAAAGTGTGGATGAAGTGCTCACCGTTGATGCCGAAGCGCGCAATATGGCGCACAAACGGGTGACAGGTCTCGCAAGCTGATGATTAATCACGCGGCGAAGGCGACGTTATTTGTGAGCGCTCTGCTTCGGTGATATAGTCTGCGCCACCTGAATACGGGTGGGTGAGCCTGGCCGGTCGGGCGAGCCGTGGTTGTCACGGCTTTTTTATGCAAAGGCTTCAGTATTCCTGAGTACCGCTTAATCCTTATCAGGGAATAAATACGCGTTATGTTGTCTGTAAACCTTCCATTAAGCGAAAACTTGCCCGCACATGGCGCGCGCCATGTTGCCATTATTATGGATGGCAATGGTCGCTGGGCGAAAAGACAAGGGAAAATCCGAGCCTTTGGTCATAAAGCAGGGGCGAAGTCGGTTCGCCGCGCGGTCTCTTTCGCTGCAAACAATGGTATTGAGGCACTGACGCTTTACGCATTCAGCAGCGAGAACTGGAACCGCCCCGCTCAGGAAGTCAGCGCGCTGATGGAGTTATTCGTCTGGGCGCTCGATAGCGAAGTCAAAAGCCTGCATCGCCATAACGTGCGTCTGCGGGTCATCGGCGATATCAGCCGCTTCAACACCCGTTTACAGGACCGTATCCACAAAGCCGAGGCGTTAACCAGCCAGAATAGCGGGCTGACGTTGAATATCGCCGCGAATTATGGCGGACGTTGGGATATTATTCAGGGAGTGCAGCATTTAGCGGCACAGGTCCAGGAAGGTCTGTTGCGTCCTGACCAGATTGATGAAGAGATGCTCAGTAAGCAGATCTGCATGAATGAGTTGGCTCCCGTAGATTTAGTGATTAGGACAGGGGGAGAACATCGCATCAGTAATTTCCTGCTGTGGCAAATCGCCTATGCAGAACTCTATTTTACCGATGTTCTCTGGCCTGATTTTGATGAACAAGACTTTGAAGGTGCGCTAAATGCCTTTGCCAACCGGGAACGCCGGTTCGGCGGCACGGCACCTGGCGGCATCGATGCCTGATGGGGGTAGCTTTTGCTGAAGTATCGCCTGATTTCTGCGTTTGTTTTAATACCGGTTGTTATCGCCGCGCTGTTTCTGTTGCCGCCGATGGGTTTCGCAATCGCCACGCTGGCCGTCTGCGTTCTGGCCGCCTGGGAATGGGGGCAACTGAGCGGTTTCGTTTCCCGATCTCAACGGGTGTGGCTGGCGCTGCTTTGCGGGCTGCTTCTGGCGCTGATGCTGTTTTTTCTGCCCATTTACCAGACGCCGATTAACGTTCCGTTGGTAGAAGGTGCGCTCTGGGCGTCGCTGGCATGGTGGGTGATCGCCTTATTACTGGTGCTTTTCTACCCAAATTCTGCCTCTTTCTGGCGCCATTCTAAAGCGCTGAGGCTGGTGTTCGGTCTGCTGACTATTGTGCCGTTTTTCTGGGGCATGGTGGCGTTGCGCGCCTGGCACTATGACGCCAATCACTACAGTGGCGCGCTCTGGCTGCTTTACGTCATGTTCCTGGTGTGGGGGGCGGATTCCGGCGCCTATATGTTCGGTAAGATGTTCGGCAAGCATAAGCTCGCGCCGAAAGTCTCTCCGGGGAAGACCTGGCAGGGCTTTATCGGCGGGCTGTTTACCGCGGCTATCATCTCCTGGATTTACGGCGCATGGGCGGATCTTAACGTTGCGCCTGCCACGCTTCTGACCTGTTCCATCGTTGCCGCACTGGCCTCTGTGCTCGGCGATTTGACGGAAAGTATGTTCAAGCGCGAAGCGGGCATTAAAGACAGCGGACATTTGATCCCGGGCCATGGCGGCATTCTGGATCGCATCGACAGCCTGACGGCGGCGGTGCCGGTATTCGCCTGCCTGCTGCTGCTGGTTTTCAGGACGATTTAACGGAATAAATTATGTTGAGCATACTCTGGAATCTGGCGGCGTTTATCATCGCACTGGGCGTTCTTATCACGGTGCATGAGTTCGGCCATTTCTGGGTTGCCCGCAAAGCGGGAGTGCGTGTGGAACGTTTTTCCGTCGGCTTTGGTAAAGCCCTGTGGCGGCGCACTGACCGCCACGGCACGGAATACGTTATCGCCCTCATCCCGCTGGGCGGCTATGTCAAAATGCTCGACGAGCGCGTGGAGCCGGTTGCGCCGGAACTGCGCCACCAGGCTTTCAACAATAAAACCGTGGCGCAACGCGCCGCGATTATCGCAGCCGGCCCCCTCGCTAATTTCCTTTTCGCTATCTTCGCCTACTGGCTCGTTTTCATGATGGGCGTGCCGGGTCTCAAACCCGTCATTGGTGAAATAACGCCCAATTCCATCGCCGCGCAGGCACAAATCGCACCAGGCACGGAACTAAAAGCCGTTGACGGCATCGAAACGCCAGACTGGGATGCTGTGCGTCTCGAACTGGTTGGTCGTATCGGCGAAGAGAACGTGACGCTAAGTGTCGCAACGCCTGGTGACAGCACCGTTACGGATAAAGTGCTCGATCTGCGTCAGTGGCAGTTCGAGCCAGATAAAGAGGATCCGGTGGCATCGCTTGGCATCCGGCCTTTCGGGCCGAAGATTGAACCAGTGCTTGCGCAGGTGCAGCCAAAGTCGGCCGCCAGCAAAGCGGGTTTGCAAGCCGGAGACAGGATCGTTAAAGTCGATGGGCAGCCGCTCAGTGAGTGGTCCGACTTTGTGACGACGGTGCGGGATAATCCGGCGCGTCCGCTCGCAATCGAGATAGAAAGACAGGGGAGCCCCTTGTCTTTAACGCTGATACCGGATACAAAACCCGGTAACGAAAAGGCGGAAGGGTTTGCAGGCGTGGTGCCGAAAATTGCGCCGCTGCCCGATGAGTACAAAACTGTGCGCCAGTATGGGCCGTTCAACGCCATCACAGAAGCTACAGCGAAAACGTGGCAACTGATGAAGCTGACGGTCAACATGCTGGGAAAATTACTGACCGGCGACGTTAAGCTGAACAACCTCAGTGGGCCAATCTCGATTGCCCAGGGCGCAGGGATGTCAGCGGAGTTCGGATTGATTTACTACCTGATGTTTCTGGCGCTGATCAGCGTGAACTTAGGCATTATCAATCTGTTCCCGTTACCCGTACTCGACGGGGGACATTTACTGTTTCTGGCGATTGAGAAGCTTAAAGGCGGGCCGGTTTCCGAGCGAGTTCAAGACTTTAGTTATCGCATTGGCTCTATTTTGCTGGTGCTGTTAATGGGGCTTGCACTTTTCAATGATTTCTCTCGGCTATAGAGAGCAGGTTAGGAAGAACGCATAACAACGATGGCGATGAAAAAGTTGCTCATAGCGTCGCTGCTGTTTAGCAGCGCCACCGTATACGGTGCAGACGGGTTCGTAGTGAAGGACATTCATTTCGAAGGCCTGCAGCGAGTCGCCGTTGGTGCGGCCCTCCTCAGCATGCCGGTTCGCGTAGGCGACACGGTTAATGACGAGGATATCAGTAATACTATCCGCGCGCTGTTTGCCTCCGGCAACTTCGAGGATGTGCGGGTGCTGCGCGACGGCGATACGCTGCTCGTTCAGGTGAAAGAGCGCCCGACGATCGCCAGCATCACTTTCTCCGGCAACAAGTCGGTGAAAGATGACATGCTTAAGCAGAACCTCGAAGCCTCTGGCGTGCGCGTCGGCGAATCCCTTGACCGCACCACGCTTTCCGATATCGAAAAAGGTCTGGAAGATTTCTACTACAGCGTCGGTAAATATAGCGCCAGCGTAAAAGCTGTCGTGACGCCGCTGCCGCGTAACCGCGTTGACCTGAAGCTGGTCTTCCAGGAAGGCGTTTCGGCGAAAATCCAACAGATCAACATCGTCGGCAACCGCGCCTTCAGTACCGAAGAGCTAATTTCCAACTTCCAGCTGCGCGACGAAGTGCCATGGTGGAACGTGGTCGGCGATCGCAAATACCAGAAGCAAAAGCTTCAGGGCGATCTCGAAACGCTGCGCAGCTACTACCTCGACCGCGGTTATGCGCGCTTTAATATCGACTCCACGCAGGTCAGCCTGACGCCGGACAAAAAAGGCATCTACGTCACCATCAATGTAACCGAAGGCGATCAGTACAAGATTGCTGGTGTTGAAGTGAGCGGCAACCTGGCGGGTCACTCCGCAGAAATCGAGTCGCTGACCAAAATGCAGCCGGGCGAGCTTTACAACGGCACGAAAGTGACCCGTATGGAAGACGACATTAAAAAGCTGCTTGGCCGTTACGGTTATGCGTATCCGCGAGTGCAGACGCAGCCGGAAATCAACGATGCCGATAAGACCGTTAAGCTGCATGTCAATGTCGATTCCGGCAACCGCTTCTATGTGCGTAAGATCCGTTTTGAGGGTAACGACACCTCAAAAGACGCCGTACTGCGTCGCGAAATGCGTCAGATGGAAGGCGCGTGGCTCGGCAGCGACCTGGTCGATCAGGGTAAAGAGCGTCTGAACCGTCTCGGCTATTTTGAAACCGTGGATGTGGATACGCAGCGCGTCTCTGGCAGCCCGGATCAGGTCGATGTGGTGTACAAGGTTAAAGAACGCAACACCGGCAGCTTTAACTTCGGCGTGGGTTACGGCACAGAAAGCGGCGTGAGCTTCCAGGTAGGTGTGCAGCAGGATAACTGGCTCGGTACCGGTTATTCCGTTGGCATCAACGGTACCAAAAACGATTACCAGACCTACTCCGAGTTCTCCGTCACCAACCCGTACTTTACGGTAGATGGCGTAAGCCTCGGCGGACGCATTTTCTACAACGATTTTAAAGCGGATGATGCGGATCTCTCCTCCTACACCAATAAAAGTTACGGTGTGGACGGGACGTTGGGCTTCCCGGTTAACGAATACAACACGCTGCGCCTCGGCTTAGGGTACGTGCATAACGACCTGTCGAATATGGAACCGCAGGTGGCGATGTGGCGTTATCTTGACTCCTTAGGCCAGAGCGCGAAAACAACGTCCGATGACAACGGTTTCTCGGCGGATGACTTCACGCTGAACTACGGCTGGACCTACAACAACCTTGACCGCGGTTTCTTCCCGACGGCGGGGTCGCGTGTGAACCTGAACGGTAAAGTGACGATTCCGGGCTCTGATAACGAGTTCTACAAAGTCACGCTCGATACGGCGACCTATGTCCCGATTGATGAAGACCACAAATGGGTGGTGCTGGGTCGTACGCGCTGGGGTTACGGCGACGGTCTGAGCGGCAAAGAGATGCCGTTCTATGAAAACTTCTACGCGGGCGGTTCAAGCACCGTGCGTGGCTTCCAGTCCAACAACATCGGTCCTAAAGCCGTTTACTACAGCGGTCCGGGTCTGGATAACTGTGACAAAGCCGCAGGCGGTTACTGTTCGTCCGACGATGCGGTCGGCGGTAACGCAATGGGCGTAGCAAGCCTTGAGTTCATTACCCCGACGCCGTTCCTGAGCGAGAAATATGCGAATTCCGTCCGTACCTCGCTGTTTGTTGACGCGGGTACCGTCTGGGATACTAACTGGCAGAACTCCGCTGCCATGCGTGCGGCGGGCGTGCCGGATTATAGCGATCCGAGCAACATCCGTATGTCTGCGGGTATCGCCTTACAATGGATGTCTCCGCTGGGGCCGCTGGTGTTCTCATACGCTCAGCCGTTCAAGAAATACGATGGAGACGAAGCGGAACAGTTCCAGTTCAATATTGGCAAGACCTGGTAATGTTCGTTACAAGGGAATGCGTTTAGCAGTCGCGATGACTTTCGGTGCGTGCGCATAGCACGCATCCGGGCCACGCAAAGAATAGTGCCTTCGGGCACATATGGGATGGTAAGGAGTTTATTGTGAAAAAGTGGTTATTCGCTGCAGGTCTTGGCCTGGCAATGGCAGCATCAGCTCAGGCTGCTGACAAGATCGCTGTAGTTAACATGGGTAATCTGTTCCAGCAGGTTGCACAGAGCACGGGCGTATCCAAAACGCTGGAAAACGAGTTCAAAGGCCGCGCCGGCGAACTGCAGCGTATGGAAACCGACCTGCAATCCAAAATGCAGCGTCTGCAGCGTGACGGCTCAACCATGAAGGCGAGCGAGCGCAGCAAACTGGAGAAAGACGTCATGGCGGGTCGCCAGGAGTTCTCCGGTAAAGCGCAGCAGTTCGAGCAGGATCGCGCGCGTCGCTCTAACGAAGAGCGCGGCAAGCTGGTTACCCGTATTCAGGCTGCCGTTAAAAAAGTGGCTGCTGACCAGGATATCGATCTGGTGGTAGACGCTAATACTGTGGCTTACACCAGCAGCGATGTGAAAGATATCACCGCTGATGTGCTGAAACAGGTTAAATAAGTAATGCCTTCAATTCGACTGGCTGATTTAGCTCAACAGTTGGATGCGGAGTTACACGGTGATGGCGATATCGTCATCACCGGCGTCGCTTCCATGCAATCTGCGAAGGGTGGGCAAATCACGTTCATGGTAAACCCGCGTTATCGTGAACAACTGGCGCACTGCCAGGCCTCTGCGGTCGTGATGACCGAGGCCGATCTTCCTTTTGCCAACAGCGCCGCGCTGGTAGTGAAGAATCCCTACCTGACTTATGCGCGCATGGCTCAGATTCTCGACACCACGCCGCAGCCGGCGGCCAGCATTGCGCCCAGCGCGGTGATTGACCTCTCGGCGCGGCTTGGCAATAACGTGGCCGTCGGTGCCAATGCTGTGATTGAATCCGGCGTTGAGCTTGGCGACAACGTCATTATCGGCCCTGGCTGCTTTGTCGGTAAAAACAGCAAGCTCGGCGCCGGCACTCGCCTGTGGGCGAACGTCAGTATTTATCATGATATTCAGATTGGCGAACAGTGCCTGATTCAGTCCAGTACCGTTATCGGCGCGGACGGCTTTGGTTACGCCAATGATCGTGGTAATTGGGTTAAAATTCCACAGCTTGGCCGCGTGATTATCGGCGATCGCGTCGAGATCGGCGCTTGTACGACGATCGACCGCGGCGCGCTGGATGACACGATTATCGGCAATGGCGTGATTATTGATAATCAGTGCCAGATTGCACATAACGTCGTGATTGGCGACAATACGGCGGTCGCGGGCGGCGTCATCATGGCAGGCAGCCTGAAAATCGGCCGCTACTGCATGATTGGCGGCGCCAGCGTGATTAACGGCCATATGGAAATCTGCGACAAAGTAACGGTAACAGGGATGGGGATGGTGATGCGTCCTATTACTGAACCTGGGGTCTACTCTTCAGGCATACCGCTGCAACCGAACAAAGTGTGGCGCAAAACGGCGGCGCTGGTGATGAATATTGATGAAATGAACAAACGCTTAAAAGCAGTTGAGCGTAAAGTCACTCAGCAAGACTGACTCGCCGGTTAATAAAGCCTGCCCGCCAACAGAACCGCGGCCTGCAAGCGATCCAGAATCGCCGCAGGCCGTGTTATTATTGCCCATTCAGTATATTTTTAGACAGGAAGAGTATTTTGACTACTGAAACTCATACTCTGCACATTGAAGAGATTTTAGAGCTTCTGCCGCACCGTTATCCATTCCTGCTGGTGGATCGCGTGCTGGATTTTGAGGAAGGTCGTTTTCTACGCGCAGTAAAAAATGTCTCTGTTAACGAGCCTTTTTTCCAGGGTCACTTTCCTGGTAAACCCATTTTTCCGGGTGTGTTGATTTTAGAAGCCATGGCGCAAGCCACCGGTATTCTGGCTTTCAAAAGCGTTGGCAAACTGGAACCGGGTGAACTTTACTATTTTGCAGGCATCGATGAAGCGCGCTTTAAGCGTCCTGTCGTGCCAGGCGACCAGATGGTGATGGAAGTTACCTTTGAAAAAACGCGCCGTGGAGTCACTCGCTTCAAAGGCGTCGCGCTGGTTGACGGTAAAGTGGTTTGTGAAGCCACCATGATGTGTGCACGGAGCCGGGAGGCCTGATACGTGATTGATAAGACCGCCTTTATTCATCCCACCGCCATTGTGGAAGAGGGCGCCGTTATTGGTGCCAACGCCCACATTGGTCCGTTTTGTATTGTCGGCCCTGATGTCAAAATCGGTGAAGGTACCGTACTGAAGTCTCATGTTGTCGTGAATGGTCATACTACGATCGGGCGCGATAATGAGATCTATCAGTTCGCTTCCATCGGTGAGGTTAACCAGGATCTGAAATATGCTGGTGAACCGACCCGCGTCGAGATTGGCGATCGCAACCGCATTCGCGAAAGCGTCACCATTCATCGCGGCACGGAACAGGGAGGTGGTCTGACGAAGGTGGGCAGCGACAACCTGCTGATGATCAATGCGCACGTCGCGCACGATTGTACTGTCGGCAGCCGCTGCATTCTTGCCAATAACGCCACGCTTGCCGGACACGTCTCTGTCGATGATTTCGCTATCATCGGCGGCATGACGGCCGTGCATCAGTTCTGCATCATCGGAGCGCACGTCATGGTTGGCGGCTGTTCCGGTGTCGCGCAGGACGTACCGCCTTACGTGATAGCTCAGGGTAACCACGCGACTCCGTTTGGCGTGAACATCGAAGGGCTCAAGCGTCGCGGCTTCAGCAAAGAAGCGCTGCACGCTATTCGTAACGCTTACAAGCTGCTTTACCGCAGCGGTAAGACGCTGGATGAGGTGAAGCCAGAAATCGCAGAGATTGCCGCAAAGCATCCTGAAGTGCAGCCGTTCTACGATTTCTTTGCCCGCTCCACGCGTGGTCTGATTCGTTAATGACCCGTCCCCTGACGATTGCCCTGGTCGCCGGAGAAACCTCCGGCGATATTCTTGGTGCCGGTCTCATCCGGGCGCTCAAGGCGCGCGTGCCGAACGCGCGTTTTGTCGGCGTCGCCGGTCCGCGTATGCAGGCCGAAGGCTGCGAAGCCTGGTATGAGATGGAAGAGCTGGCCGTGATGGGGATAGTGGAAGTGCTGGGCCGCCTGCGCCGCCTGCTGCATATCCGCGCTGACCTCACGCAGCGCTTCACCGCGTTAAAGCCGGATGTATTCGTCGGTATCGACGCGCCGGATTTTAACATCACGCTTGAAGGTAACCTGAAACAGCAGGGTATTCGCACTATTCACTACGTCAGCCCTTCCGTCTGGGCCTGGCGCCAGAAACGCGTTTTCAAAATAGGCAGAGCCACCGATCTGGTGCTCGCGTTTCTGCCTTTCGAAAAAGCGTTTTATGACAAATTTAACGTTCCGTGTCGTTTTATCGGCCATACCATGGCCGACGCCATGCCGCTTGATCCGGATAAAAACGCGGCGCGCGACGTGCTGGGCATCGCCCACCACGCCCGCTGCCTGGCCCTGCTGCCGGGCAGCCGTAGCGCGGAAGTTGAAATGCTGAGCGCGGATTTCCTTAAAACCGCGTTGCGTTTGCGCGAGCATTATCCCGATCTCGAAATCGTCGTACCGCTGGTGAACGCGAAACGGCGTGAACAATTCGAGCGCATCAAAGCGGAAGTCGCGCCGGCACTCACCGCGCACCTGCTTGACGGACATGCGCGCGAGGCGATGATCGCAAGCGACGCGGCGCTGCTCGCTTCCGGTACCGCCGCGCTCGAATGTATGCTCGCCAAATGCCCGATGGTGGTCGGCTACCGTATGAAGCCATTCACTTTCTGGCTCGCCAAACGGCTGGTCAAAACTGAATTTGTGTCGCTGCCGAACCTGCTTGCCGGGCGCGAGCTGGTCAAAGAGCTGCTGCAGGACGACTGCGAGCCGCAGAAGCTCGCCGCCGCGTTGTTGCCTCTGCTGGCCGACGGCAAACAGAGCCATGAGATGCACGACACTTTCCGTAAACTGCATCAGCAGATCCGCTGCAATGCCGATGAACAGGCGGCGGACGCGGTGCTGGAACTGGCGCAATGATGGAATTTATCTATCCGCACACGCACCTGGTGGCGGGCGTTGACGAAGTGGGCCGCGGCCCGCTGGTCGGCGCCGTGGTCACCGCTGCGGTGATCCTCGATCCGCTCAAGCCCATTGTCGGGCTGGCGGATTCCAAAAAGCTGTCAGAAAAGCGTCGCCTCGCGCTCTTTGATGAGATTAAAGAGAAGGCGATTGCCTGGAGCCTCGGGCGCGCGGAGCCGCACGAAATTGACGAGCTGAATATTCTTCATGCCACAATGCTGGCAATGCAGCGCGCGGTCGCCGGCCTCGCCGTGACGCCAGAGTATGTCCTGGTGGACGGCAACCGCTGTCCGGCTTTGCCGATGCCCAGTATGGCGGTCGTTAAAGGCGATAGCCGGGTGGCAGAAATCAGCGCCGCGTCGATACTGGCTAAAGTTACGCGCGATGCGGAAATGGCTGAACTGGACCTCACCTTTCCTCAGTATGGATTCGCTCAGCATAAGGGCTATCCTACCGCCTTTCATCTTGAGCGGCTGGCCGAGCACGGCGCGACGGCTCACCATCGGCGCAGTTTCGCGCCGGTCAAACGCGCGCTGGGCCTCGCCTCTTAACAGACACAGAGTTAACCGGAAACAGAAATGGCTGAACCTCGTTTTGTGCACCTGAGAGTGCACAGTGACTATTCCATGATCGATGGACTGGCTAAAACGGGGCCGCTGGTAAAAAAGGCGGCCGCGCTTGGCATGCCTGCCTTTGCCATCACCGACTTCACCAACCTGTGCGGGCTGGTGAAATTTTATGGCGGTGCGCATGGCGTCGGCGTGAAACCGATTATCGGCGCCGACTTCAATATGCAGTGCGAACTGCTGGGCGACGATTTTTCCCATATTACGGTACTGGCGGCGAATAATACCGGCTATCAGAACCTGACGTTGCTCATCTCGCGGGCTTATCAGCGTGGCTACGGCGCTTTAGGGCCGTGGATTGACCAGCAGTGGCTGGTGGAGCTTGGCGAAGGGCTGATTCTGCTTTCTGGTGGTCGTCAGGGTGACGTTGGTAAGTGTTTACTCCGCGGTAATAACGTTATGGCCGAGCAAGCGCTGGCGTTTTACCAGGAACACTTCCCGGATCGCTACTATCTTGAGCTTATCCGTACCGGTCGCCCGGATGAAGAGCGCTATCTGCACGCGGCGGTCGCGCTGGCGGAAGAAAAAGGCGTGCCGGTTGTCGCCACCAATGACGTGCGCTTTATCGAGCCTGGCGATTTCGACGCCCATGAAATTCGCGTCGCCATCCATGATGGCTTTACGCTTGATGACCCTAAAAGGCCGCGTCATTATTCGCCGCAGCAATATCTGCGTACCGAAGACGAAATGTGCGAGCTGTTCGCCGATATTCCGGAAGCGCTGGAAAACAGCGTCGAGATTGCCCGTCGCTGTAACGTAACGGTGCGCCTGGGTGAATACTTCCTGCCGAAATTCCCGACTGGCGACATGACCACCGAGGATTTCCTGGTCATGAAATCGAAAGAGGGGCTGGAAGAGCGCCTGGAGTTCCTGTTCCCGGATCCGGAAGTGCGTGCGCAAAAGCGCCCGGAATATGACGAACGCCTGGATATCGAGCTTCAGGTGATAAACCAGATGGGCTTTCCTGGCTACTTTCTGATCGTGATGGAGTTTATCCAGTGGTCGAAGGATAACGGCATTCCGGTGGGGCCGGGGCGTGGTTCGGGCGCGGGATCGCTTGTGGCATACGCGCTGAAAATCACCGATCTCGATCCGCTGGAGTTCGACCTGCTGTTTGAACGTTTCCTTAACCCGGAACGTGTCTCGATGCCCGACTTTGACGTCGACTTCTGCATGGAGAAACGCGACCAGGTCATCGAACACGTGGCGGACATGTACGGCCGCGAGGCGGTATCGCAGATTATCACTTTCGGTACGATGGCGGCGAAAGCGGTTATTCGCGACGTGGGCCGTGTACTGGGCCACCCTTACGGGTTCGTCGATCGTATATCGAAGCTGGTGCCGCCGGATCCGGGCATGACGCTTGCCAAAGCGTTTGAAGCTGAGCCGCAACTACAGGAAATTTATGATGCCGATGAAGAGGTGAAAGCCCTCATCGACATGGCGCGCAAGCTCGAAGGCGTCACGCGTAACGCCGGTAAGCACGCCGGTGGCGTGGTGATTGCGCCGACGCAAATCACCGATTTCGCGCCGCTTTATTGCGACGAAATGGGCCAGCATCCGGTCACCCAGTTCGATAAAAACGATGTCGAATACGCAGGGCTGGTGAAGTTCGACTTCCTGGGTCTGCGCACGCTGACCATTATCAACTGGGCGCTGGAGATGATTAACGCCCGGCGCGCGAAGCAGGGGCTGGAGCCCATTGATATTGCGGCGATCCCGCTTGATGACAAAAAAAGCTTCGACATGCTGCAGCGCTCGGAAACCACTGCGGTGTTCCAGCTTGAATCGCGCGGCATGAAAGACCTTATCAAGCGTCTTCAGCCGGACTGCTTTGAAGATATGATAGCCCTCGTGGCCCTGTTCCGTCCGGGGCCATTGCAGTCGGGCATGGTTGATAACTTTATCGACCGTAAGCACGGCCGCGAGGCCATTTCCTACCCGGATATCCAGTGGCAGCATGAAAGCCTCAAGCCGGTGCTGGAGCCGACCTACGGCATTATTCTGTATCAGGAACAGGTGATGCAGATAGCCCAGGTGCTCTCGGGCTATACCCTTGGCGGCGCGGATATGCTGCGTCGCGCCATGGGTAAAAAGAAACCTGAAGAGATGGCCAAGCAGCGCTCCATTTTTGAAGATGGCGCGAAAAATAACGGCGTCGACGGCGAGCTGGCGATGAAAATCTTTGACCTGGTGGAGAAATTCGCCGGGTACGGATTTAACAAATCGCACTCCGCCGCCTATGCTTTGGTGTCATACCAGACGCTGTGGCTTAAAGCCCACTACCCGGCGGAATTCATGGCGGCGGTGATGACGGCCGATATGGACAACACGGATAAAGTGGTCGGGCTGGTGGATGAGTGCTGGCGCATGGGGCTTAAGATCCTGCCGCCGGATATCAACTCCGGGCTGTATCATTTCCATGTCAATGACGACGGGGAGATTGTCTACGGCATCGGCGCGATTAAAGGCGTTGGTGAAGGCCCTATCGAGGCCATTATCGAGGCGCGTAATAAAGACGGCTACTTCCGCGAGCTGTTCGATCTCTGCGCCCGCACCGACACCAAAAAGCTCAACCGGCGGGTGCTGGAAAAACTGATCATGTCCGGGGCGTTCGACCGTCTCGGGCCGCACCGCGCCGCGCTGATGAATTCGCTCGGCGACGCGCTGAAAGCGGCGGATCAACATGCGAAAGCCGAGGCGATAGGCCAGGCGGATATGTTCGGCGTGCTGGCGGAAGAGCCGGAGCAGGTCGAGCAGTCCTACGCGAACTGCCAGCCGTGGCCGGAGCAGGTGGTGCTGGAGGGCGAGCGCGAAACGCTGGGGCTGTACCTGACCGGGCACCCGATTAACCAGTACCTGAAAGAGATCGAGCGATATGTCGGTGGCATGCGCTTAAAAGATATGCACCCGACCGAACGTGGCAAAGTGACCACGGCGGCGGGTCTGATAATTTCCGCGCGGGTAATGGTCACCAAGCGCGGCAATCGTATCGGCATCTGTACGCTGGATGACCGTTCCGGGCGTCTTGAAGTGATGTTGTTCACTGACGCGCTGGAAAAATACCAGCATCTGCTGGAAAAAGACCGAATCCTTATCGTCAGCGGACAGGTCAGCTTTGATGACTTCAGCGGGGGCCTTAAAATGACCGCCCGCGAAGTCATGGACATTGACGAAGCCCGCGAAAAGTATGCGCGCGGGCTTGCTATCTCGCTGACGGACAGGCAAATTGATGACCAGCTTTTAAACCGACTCCGTCAGTCTCTGGAACCCCACCGTTCGGGAACCATTCCAGTACATCTCTACTATCAGAGGGCGGATGCACGCGCCCGGCTGCGCTTTGGCGCGACGTGGCGTGTCTCTCCGAACGATCGTTTACTCAACGATCTGCGCGGCCTGATTGGTTCGGAACAGGTGGAACTGGAGTTTGACTGATGCGCTGCATCAGGTTCCGGGAGCCTCACTGGATGCAATCCGCGTGGCCTGCCAGGTTCGGAGCAGGTGGAACTGGAGTTTGACTAATACAGGAATACTATGAGTCTGAATTTCCTTGATTTTGAACAGCCGATTGCAGAGCTGGAAGCGAAAATCGATTCCCTGACTGCGGTTAGCCGTCAGGATGAGAAACTGGATATTAACATCGATGAAGAGGTGCACCGCCTGCGCGAAAAGAGCGTAGAGCTGACCCGTAAAATCTTCGCCGATCTGGGAGCCTGGCAGATTGCCCAGCTGGCGCGTCATCCGCAGCGCCCTTATACCCTGGATTATGTCCGCCTGGCCTTTGAGGAGTTTGACGAGCTGGCAGGCGATCGCGCCTATGCCGACGACAAAGCGATCGTAGGCGGCATCGCGCGTCTGGACGGGCGTCCGGTGATGATCATCGGTCACCAGAAAGGGCGCGAAACCAAAGAGAAAATTCGCCGCAACTTCGGGATGCCGGCGCCGGAAGGTTACCGTAAGGCGCTGCGCCTGATGGAAATGGCCGAGCGTTTCAACATGCCGATCGTGACCTTTATCGATACGCCAGGCGCGTACCCGGGCGTCGGCGCGGAGGAGCGCGGTCAGTCTGAGGCGATTGCCCGCAACCTGCGTGAAATGTCGCGCCTGAAAGTGCCGGTTATCTGCACCGTGATTGGCGAAGGCGGCTCCGGCGGCGCGCTGGCTATCGGCGTGGGCGATAAAGTCAACATGCTGCAATACAGCACCTATTCCGTTATCTCTCCGGAAGGCTGCGCGTCGATTCTGTGGAAAAGCGCCGATAAAGCGCCGCTGGCCGCTGAAGCGATGGGTATCATCGCGCCGCGTCTGAAAGAGCTGAAGCTTATCGACAGCGTGATCCCGGAACCGCTGGGTGGCGCGCACCGCAACCCGGAAGTCATGGCGCAGTCTCTGAAAGCGCAGCTGCTGGCGGATCTCGCCGATCTCGACGTGCTGAGCACAGAAGATCTGCTCAACCGCCGCTATCAGCGTCTGATGAGCTACGGCTACGCCTGATAAACGGCGAATAAAAATCTCAATGAGGGTCGCGCAAGCGGCCCTTTTTTATGGCCTCGCACCGCTGATGAAATGTGATTTTTGCAATGAGTTAACGTGAGATGACGCCGTCATTTCCGTTTCTACACTCGCTGGTGAACCACAACCAAAGGGGATACCGGAATGGAAATAGCAAAAATCGCGGCGATTGGCGCCGCAGGGCTTATCGCAGGTTCGCCGGCTTTCGCCGCGCCATTACTCAGCAGCAGTACACCATACACGCTCAACGCCAGCGACCTCACCCAAAAAGAGCATGAGCTGACCAATTTTCCACTGATGCAGTCGGTAAAAAGCGCTATCCGCACGCTGGATAACGCGCAGGTTGAGCAAATAGCGCCAGGGCGCGCCGCCAACCCGGATAACGTTAAGCGCGTAGAGAAAATCCTGAGCGCTCAGGACTGGGACTATCTCTTCCCGCTGCGCGCGCCGGAATATACCTACAGCAATTTCCTCAAAGCGGTCGGCAAATTCCCGGCGGTGTGCGGCGCTTACAGCGACGGGCGAGACGCCGAGGCTATCTGTCGTAAATCGCTCGCCACCATGTTTGCGCATTTCGCGCAGGAAACAGGTGGCCACGAAAGCTGGCGCGAGCAGCCGGAGTGGCGCCAGGCGCTGGTTTATCTGCGTGAAATGGGCTGGAGCGAAGAACAGAAGGGCGGCTATAACGGTGAATGTAACCCCGATACCTGGCAGGGGCAGACCTGGCCCTGCGGCAAAGATAAAGACGGCGATTACATGAGCTATTTCGGGCGCGGCGCCAAGCAATTGTCGTATAACTACAACTACGGGCCGTTCTCTGACGCGATGTACGGCGATGTTCGCCCGCTGCTGGATAAGCCTGAACTGGTGGCCGACTCCTGGCTGAACCTCGCCAGCGCGCTCTTTTTCTTTGTGTATCCGCAGCCGCCTAAACCCGGCATGCTTCATGTGATTGACGGCACCTGGACGCCGAACGCGCACGATAAAGAGAGCGGTCTGGTGCCTGGCTTCGGGGTCACCATTCAGATAATCAATGGCGGTGTGGAGTGCGGCGGTGAAGCGGAAAACGCACAGTCGTTAAACCGAATCGCGTATTACAAAGAGTTCGCCAAATACCTGAAGGTGCCGGTCCCGGCGGATGAAGTGCTGGGCTGCAAAAAGATGAAGCAGTTTGACGCGGGCGGTTCAGGCGCGCTGCCGATCTACTGGGAGATGGACTGGAGCTGGAGCACCACCACCCCGGACGGCCAAGCTTATGCGTGCCAGCTGGTGGGCTACCAGACGCCATTTAGCGCGTTCAAAGAGGGCGACTACGCAAAATGCGTACAGAATCACTTTAACGTGAAAATTGTCAATGAGGCCTCCGGCGGCACCACGCCTGCGCCGCAGCCACAACCTGCGCCGACGCCTGAGCCTTCCGCCAGCAACGTCGCGCCGGTTGCCCGCATCAGCGGCCCGGTGGGCGCAGTGGATGCCGGTAGCAAAGTGTCGCTGAGCGCGGCAGGCTCCAGCGATGCCAACGGCGATGCGCTGACTTACACCTGGATGACGCAGTCCGGCCAGACGCTGAGCGGTAAAGACAAGAGCGTCGTGACCTTCAACGCGCCGGAAAGCGCCAGCGACGCGCAATACACCGTCAGCCTGAAAGTGGATGACGGCAAGTTGAGCGACACCGTCAGCTATGTGCTTAACGTAAAAGCGAAAACCAAAACGCCAGACGCTGGCCCGGTAAGCTATCCGTCCTGGTCAGCAAGCCAGAGCTGGAAGCCGGGCGATATCGTCCTCAATCAGGGCGCGCTCTACCAGTGCAAGCCGTTCCCGGCGGGCGGCTGGTGCGGCGTGGCGCCCGCCTACTACGAGCCTGGCGCGGGCATTAGCTGGCAGGACGCCTGGGACGCGCTGTAACGCCCCGTTACGCAACACCCAACGCCAGCGAGCCGCTGGCGTTGTTCCTTCAACTATGCTTACCAGACGTTTTTTTTGCCAGGGGGTAAGCAGTGAATATCATCGCCATCATGGGGCCGCACGGCGTTTTCTATAAAGACGAGCCGATGAAGGAGTTGCAGGCGGCGCTTCAACAGCAGGGGTTTCAGCTGATTTGGCCGAAGAACAGCAACGATCTGCTGAAATTTATTGAGCATAACCCGCGTATTTGCGGCGTCATTTTTGACTGGGATGAATACAGCCTCGATTTATGCTGTGAAATCAATCAGCTTAACGAATACCTGCCGCTGTATGCTTTTATCAACACCCATTCCACGCTGGACGTCAGCGCCAATGAAATGCGTATGGCGCTCTGGTTTTTCGAATATTCGCTCGGCATCGCCGGGGATATCGCGACGCGCATCCGTCAGTACACGCAGGAATATCTCGATAACATCACGCCACCGTTTACCAAAGCGCTGTTTACCTATGTAAACGAAGGGAAATATACGTTCTGTACGCCGGGACATATGGCCGGGACGGCGTATCAGAAAAGCCCGGTCGGCTGCCTGTTTTACGATTTTTTCGGCGGCAACACGCTCAAGGCGGACGTGTCTATCTCTGTCACCGAACTGGGCTCGCTGCTTGACCACACCGGGCCGCACCTGGAGGCGGAAGAGTATATCGCCCGCACGTTCGGCGCCGAGCAGAGCTATATGGTCACCAACGGTACGTCCACCTCCAACAAAATTATCGGGATGTATGCCGCCCATGCGGGCAGCACCGTGCTTATCGATCGTAACTGCCATAAGTCGCTGACACATTTGCTGATGATGAGCGATATCGTGCCGCTGTGGCTCAAGCCCACGCGCAACGCGCTCGGTATTTTGGGCGGCATTCCAAAGCGGGAATTTACCCGCGACGCGATAGCGCAAAAAGTGGCGCAGACGCCGGACGCCAGCTGGCCGGTGCATGCGGTTATTACCAACTCCACTTATGATGGGCTGCTGTATAACACCAACTGGATCAAACAGACGCTGGACGTTCCCTCTATCCATTTCGACTCCGCCTGGGTGCCGTATACCCACTTTCATCCGATCTATAAAGGCAAAAGCGGCATGAGCGGCGATCGCGTGCCGGGCAAAGTGTTCTTTGAAACCCAGTCGACTCACAAAATGCTGGCGGCGCTGTCGCAGGCGTCGCTGATTCATATCAAGGGCGAGTATGACGAAGAAACATTTAACGAAGCCTACATGATGCATACCACGACGTCGCCGAGCTACCCGCTGGTGGCTTCGATTGAAACCGCGGCGGCGATGCTGCGCGGCAACCCGGGCCGGCGGCTCATCAACCGCTCGGTGGAGCGCGCCCTGCATTTTCGCAAAGAGGTACAGCGCCTGCGCGAGGAGACTGACAGCTGGTTCTTCGATATCTGGCAGCCGGAAGAGATTGACGAGGCGGACTGCTGGCCGATCACGCCAGGCGACGACTGGCACGGCTTTACCCATGCCGACCACGCTCATATGTATCTCGATCCGGTGAAAGTCACGATTCTGACGCCGGGCATGGACGCGCAGGGCAATATGGAAAAAGAGGGGATCCCTGCGGCGCTGGTGGCGAAATTCCTCGACGAACGCGGCGTAGTGGTAGAGAAAACCGGGCCGTACAACTTGCTGTTCCTGTTCAGCATCGGGATCGACAAAACCCGCGCGATGGGGCTGCTGCGCGGTCTGACAGAATTTAAGCGCGCTTACGATCTCAATCTGCGGGTGAAAAATATGCTGCCCGATCTCTGGGCGGAAGATCCCGATTTCTACCGCAACATGCGCGTACAGGAGCTGGCGCAGGGGATCCATAAGCTTATCCAGCAGCACGATCTGCCGGATCTGATGCTGCGCGCGTTTGATGTGTTGCCGGAAATGAAAATGACGCCGCATGCAATGTATCAGCAGCAGGTGAAGGGCAATGTCGAAACGGTGGAGATAGAAAAGCTGATCGGGCGCGTCTCGGCCAACATGATCCTGCCGTATCCGCCCGGCGTGCCGCTGGTCATGCCCGGCGAGATGATCACCGAGGAATCGCGCGCGGTGCTCGATTTTCTGTTGATGCTCTGCTCCATCGGCCGGCACTATCCGGGCTTTGAAACCGATATCCACGGGGCGAAGTGCGGCGAAGATGGCGTCTATAGGGTACGTGTCCTAAAAAACGAGTAACCCCTTGTTTTGCCGCACCAGGCTCAGTAACGTGCCAGACAATCATAAGGAGGGATTATGCTGGGTTTAAAACAGATTCACCATATCGCCATCATCGCGACGGATTATCATCGCAGTAAAGCGTTTTACTGCGACACGCTGGGCTTTACCCTGCAGTCGGAGGTGTATCGCGACGCGCGCGATTCCTGGAAGGGCGATCTGGCGCTTAACGGCCAGTACGTTATTGAGCTGTTCTCGTTTCCATTCCCGCCAGCGCGGCCAAGCCATCCGGAAGCCTGCGGCCTGCGCCATCTCGCGTTCAGCGTTGAGGATGTAGACCAGGCGGCGGCGTATCTGGAAAGCCGTGGCGTGACATGCGAGCCGGTGCGTGTGGATCCGCTAACCGGAAAACGTTTTACCTTCTTTGCTGACCCGGATGGCCTGCCGCTGGAGCTCTACCAGCAGTAACGCTTGCTCCCGACGCCATTGCCCGGTAAGTTGCCCGGCAATGGCTTCTCACTCTTTCGACGCAATGGATACTTCTCTGCTCTCTGCCCTGCGGGGCCGACGTCAGCTGCTGGTGGCCTACAGCGGCGGGCTTGATTCTACTGTGTTGCTCCATCAACTGGTGCGGCTGCGCGAGGCCTGCCCCGAGATGCGCCTGCGCGCCATACATGTGCATCACGGTATCAGCCCGAACGCCGACCGCTGGGCGGCGCACTGCCAGGCGCTCTGTCATCGCTGGCAGGTGCCGTTTGAACTGGCTTACGTAGAATTGGGGCAGGACGGACTCGGTCTTGAGGCGCAGGCTCGTAACGCGCGCTATCAGGCATTTGAGGCGGCATTGCTGCCGGGCGAGGCGCTGGTCACGGCGCAGCATCTTGATGACCAGTGCGAAACGCTGCTGCTGGCGCTCAAGCGTGGTAGCGGCCCGGCGGGACTGGCGGCCATGCCTGCTGAACTGTCGTTTGCGGGCAGCGTCATTCTGCGACCGCTGCTGAACACGCCGCGTGCGCAACTTGAGGCGTGGGCAGATCGTCATCAGCTTCGGTGGATCGACGACGAAAGCAATCAGGACGATCGTTACGATCGCAATTTTTTACGTCTGCGCATTCTGCCTGCGCTGGCAGCGCGCTGGCCGCATTTCACTCAGGCGGCCGCCCGCAGCGCGCAGCTGTGCGGTGAGCAGGAACAGCTGCTGGATGAGTTGCTGGCCCCGGAACTGGCTGCGCTGATGGATGGACGGACGCTTGCCATCGCGCCGCTTGAAGGCATGAGCGAACACAAACGCGCCGCGCTGCTGCGCCGCTGGCTGGCTGCGCTCAACGCGCCGATGCCCGCCCGCGCTACGCTGCAACGGATCTGGGATGAAGTGGCGCAAAGCCGTGAAGATGCGAGCCCGCGCCTTAAAGTGGGCGATAATGAAGCGCGGCGCTATCAGGGGCGGCTATGGTGGATCAAAGCGCGTCGCGGACAGCGCCAGACCGTTATCCCGTGGCATGACGCGCGCACTCCGCTGCGGCTTCCGGAGGCGCTGGGTACGCTGACGTTTGGTGGCGAGGGCGACACCGTGCGCGCGCCCCGCCCGGGCGAAAGGCTGTCGGTGCGCTTCGGCGCGCCAGGCACGCTTTATATTGTCGGGCGCGATCGCGGACGCACGCTTAAAAAGCTCTGGCAGGAACTCCAGGTGCCGCCCTGGCAGCGCGAAACCACGCCAATTCTGTTTTATGATGAGCAACCTGTTTGCGCTCCCGGCCTGTTTGTTACCCGTGAAGGCCAGGCGCAGAACGAACCAGGCTGGACTTTGGCCTGGCATAAGGAGCATGACGATGAATAAGCATGGTATTTTGCTGGCGGGCCTGCTGGGGCTTAGCCTGACGGCGCAGGCCAAAGGCGACCCGGCGGCGGGCGAAGAAAAAGCGGTCATGTGCGTCGCCTGTCATGGCGCGACGGGCAAAGCCAGCGCTCCTCTCTACCCCAACCTCGCGGGCCAGAACGAGGCGTATCTGGAGCACGCCTTGCAGGCTTATAAAAAAGGCGAGCGCAGCGGCGGCCAGGCAGAGATCATGAAGGCGTATGTCAGCGGACTGTCGGATGACGATATCGCGAATCTCGCGGCGTTTTACGCCGGGCAGAAACCATAAAAAAGGGCAGCCTCAGGGCTGCCCGTTGTGCAGGTGGAGCGCGCGTCAGGATTCGCTGACGACGACCGTGCCGATTTGTGGATGGCTGAAGCTGGCGATTTTATCGAGACGCAATTCGCGTACGGCACCGGCTTCATTGGCAACTAAATATTCGACGTTTTTGCGCGAAACCAGATCCTGCGCTTTGGCCTTAATGACCTCGCCGCTTTTCAGTTCCAGCGTCAGTAACAGATGATGCTGGCAGGCGAGTTCGAGGTTGTCATAGTCATCGCAGTTGATGGGTTGATAGGCATCATTCATTGACATAATCGCTCACCAGTAAGTTCGCGGCAGCATACGCCGCCTGTTCCCTGACCGACTCTGAAAGGGCTTCATCTGAGGCCACCTCATTCAGAACCCTTAATACGCAGCCCAGCGCGTCGGGAATGTACCCGAGCTCGCCGCTGGCTATCTGCGAATAGCGCTGTCGTATTAATTCACAATATTTATCCACATGCCCTCCTGTCAGAGCCTGACGACAGACTTCACCGCGGGATGCAAGTCTAAGCCTACGTAGTTAAACTCTGTTTAGCAAGGTGACTATACCATAGTCATCAGAGCCATAGCGCGAGCGCGCACGAGCCTGCCGCGCTCCGCTTGAATCGGCAGCCAGCCGGCGCGGATTGGGCTACAATACCCCCCAACTTTTCAGGGGGCCCTATGGCGTTAAAAGCAACCATTTATAAAGCGGCGGTCAATGTAGCCGATCTCGACCGGCAGCAGTTTCTCGACATCAACCTGACGCTGGCGCGTCATCCTTCGGAAACGCAGGAGCGGATGATGCTGCGTCTGCTGGCCTGGATGATGTACGCCGACGAGCGGTTGCAGTTCACCCGCGGCCTGTGCGCCGACGACGAGCCGGAAATCTGGCTGCGCAACGATCACCTCGGCATCGACCTCTGGATTGAACTGGGGTTGCCGGAAGAGCGGCGTCTCAAGAAGGCGGTGAGCCAGTCGCAGCAGGTGGCGCTGTTTACGTATAATGACCGCGCCGCGCAGGTATGGTGGCAGCAGAATCAGGATAAGCTTAAGCAGTACCAAAACCTGACTATCTGGTATATCAACGATGAACAGCTCGCACAGCTGAGCGCGCTGGCGGAGCGCACCATGACGCTGCAGGCGACGCTGCAGGAAGGCGTTATCTGGCTGTCCGACACGCAGCAGAATCTGGAGCTGCATCCTACCGTCTGGCACGCCAGGACATGATTACGTTTTCACGAAACGTGGTGGTGCCCGATGACGAAGTGACGTTCAGCGCCATTCGCGCGCAGGGCGCGGGGGGGCAGCACGTGAATAAAAGCTCCACGGCTATTCATTTGCGGTTTGATATTACTGCCTCCAGCCTGCCGGAGGAGTGGAAAGCCCGCCTGCTCTCGGCGAGCCATCATCTGATTACGGCGGAAGGCGTGGTCGTTATCAAGGCGCAGGAGTATCGCAGCCAGGAGATGAATCGCGAAGCGGCGCTGGCGCGTCTGGTGATGCTGGTCAGGGAACTTACCGCCACGCAAAAGCGTCGAAAGGAGACTCGCCCTACGCGCGCATCGAAAGTGCGTCGTCAGGAGGCGAAAACCCATAAATCCGCCACGAAAGCCCTGCGGGGGAAAGTGCGCGGTATGCCGGATTAAAAGCACACCCGAACGATAAGGAAATACGGTGAAAAAAATCATTTTTTGCGCAGCGGCGGCTCTGAGCCTGTTTTCGCTGTTGGGCTGTAATAACCGGGCGGAAATGCAAACCTTAGCGCCAACCAGCGCGGCGGAGTTAAAACCGATGCAGCAGAGCTGGAAAGGCGTACTGCCCTGCGCCGACTGCGAAGGTATCGAAACGGCGCTATTTTTAGAAAAAGACGGCACCTGGGTGATGAATCAGCACTATCAGGGCGCGAAAGGGCAGGCGGAATTCGCCTCTTACGGCACCTGGGCACGTACGGCGGATAAACTGGTTCTGACAGACAGCGAGGGCGATAAACACTATTTCCGCGCCCGGGGCGAGGCGCTGGAGATGCTTGATACTGAAGGCCACGCCATCGAATCGTCGCTCAATTATCGCCTTGAGCCCGTAAGCGATCCGCTGCCGGTGACGCCGATGACCATGACCGGGATGTATCAGCAAGACAGAAATGCCGCGACGTTTACCGACTGCGCGACCGGACGGCAGTCCGCCGTGGCGAATCACGCGGTGCTCGCACACGATGACCCGGTCGTGCGCGAAAAACCCGTGTTACTGGTGGTGGAAGCGCATTTCAGTATGACCGTGGATCCGGCGAACGGTACGGCGCAAAAGCGGCTGGTAGCCGACCGCAAAGTGGCGTTTAAGCCCGGCAAAGACTGCGACAATCCGTAACCGATGCGGATAAAAAAAGGCCCTCAACCGAGGGCCTTTTTTATGCGAAGTGCAAAGGCGCTTAGCGCTTCACGTTCGTCACCAGGTAATCCAGGATATCGCTGGTTTTGATCATCTTCTTCTCGCCGTCACGACGGTATTTGTACTCAATCTCGTCGTTGTCGAGGTTGCGGTCGCCGATAACCACCGTGTGCGGAATACCGATGAGTTCCATATCGGCGAACATGACGCCCGGACGCTCTTTACGGTCATCCATCAGCACGTCGATGCCTTTGGCGCGCAGTTCAGCGTAGAGCTTCTCGGCCAGTTCCTGCACGCGGAAGGATTTGTGCATGTTCATCGGCAAAATGGCGACCTGGAACGGCGCGATCGCGTCCGGCCAGACGATGCCGCGATCGTCGTGGTTCTGCTCAATTGCCGCTGCCACCACGCGCGTCACCCCGATGCCGTAGCAGCCCATGGTCAGGATCTGGTTGCGGCCATCTTCGCCCTGAACAGAGGCTTTCAGCGCGTCGGAGTATTTAGTGCCCAGCTGGAAAATATGACCCACTTCGATACCGCGCTTGATAAGCAGCGTTCCCTGGCCATCCGGGCTTGGATCGCCAGCAACGACGTTACGAATATCGGCGACGACAGGCGTCGCGACATCGCGGTCCCAGTTGATGCCGAAATAGTGTTTACCGTCGATGTTGGCGCCTGCCGCGAAATCGCTCATCACGGCGACGCTGCGGTCGATAATCACCGGAACCGGCATGTTTACCGGGCCGAGAGAACCGGGACCCGCGTTCACCGCGGCACGGATTTCCGCTTCGGTCGCGAACGTCAGCGGGCTTGCCACCTGCGGCAGTTTTTCCGCTTTCACGTCGTTCAGCTCGTGATCGCCGCGTACCAGCAGGGCGACCAGCGGAGAAGCGCTGCCTTCGGTCGCTTTAACCAGCAGGGTTTTCACCGTTTTCTCAATCGGCAGGTTGAACTGCTCAACCAGCTCGGCGATGGTTTTCGCGTTTGGCGTGTCGACCAGCGTCATTTCCTGCGTCGCTGCGGCGCGCGGGGTTGCCGGCGCAACGGCTTCGGCAAATTCTATGTTCGCTGCGTAGTCGGACGTGTCAGAGAAGACGATATCGTCCTCGCCGCTCTGCGCCAGCACCTGGAACTCATGGGACGCGCTACCGCCAATCGAGCCGGTATCGGCCTGCACCGGACGGAAATCGAGACCCATGCGGCTGAAGATTTTGCTGTAGGCTTCATACATCGCGTCGTACGTCTGCTGCAGCGACTCCTGAGAGGTGTGGAAAGAGTAAGCATCTTTCATCAGGAATTCGCGCGAGCGCATCACGCCAAAGCGCGGGCGCACTTCGTCGCGGAATTTAGTCTGGATCTGGAAGAAGTTGAGCGGCAGCTGTTTATAAGAGCTCAGCTCGTTGCGGATAAGATCGGTGATGACTTCTTCATGCGTCGGGCCGAGGACGAACGCGCGATCGCCGCGATCGACAAAACGCAGCAGTTCCGGGCCGTACTGCTCCCAGCGGCCGCTCTCCTGCCACAGTTCAGCAGGCTGAACCACTGGCATCGACACCTCGATAGCACCGGCATTGTTCATCTCTTCACGCACGATGTTTTCGACTTTTTTCAGGACGCGCAGGCCGGTCGGCAGCCAGGTGTATAACCCGGAGGCCAGCTTGCGGATCATCCCGGCGCGCAGCATCAGCTGGTGGCTGATAACCTCCGCGTCGGCAGGTGTCTCCTTCAGAGTGGAGAGCAGATATTGGCTAGTACGCATGTTGTTACGGTTCCGTTTGAACGTGTGAATTCAGGCACGCTAAAGCCTGACACAAAAAAGTGGTTTAGTGTACCAGCGAGAAAGGGCGGCCAAAAGAGAGGCTCAAGAAATTAACGCGGCTCCAGCGCGTAGACCTCAAAGCCCTGCGGCGTGACGCGCCAGCGGACGTTGAAATCAAGCAGCCAGACGGCGTAGCTTTTGCCGATCTCTTCTTCTTTACGGTAGGCCGGACGCGGATCCTGAGAGAGCACCTCGCCAATGAACCGTCCCAACATCGGGTAGCGTTTCTCAAGGCGCGTTAACTCGTGCGCTATCTCATCGGTAAAGGTGACCTGGACTGCGGCGTCCGGCGCCTGCTGGGCGTAGCCTGCGCGCGCGTCGGGCAACGCTTCGGCAAAAGGCAGATAAGGCTTGATATCGACAACCGGTGTGCCGTCCACCAGATCCAGCCCGCCGAGCGTCAGGATGACATGCTCTTTCTCGGTGCGGATACCCTGAAGCTCGACCAGCGACATGCCGACGGGATTCGGGCGAAAGGTAGAGCGGGTCGCGAAAACGCCCATGCGGGCATTGCCGCCAAGACGTGGCGGGCGCACGGTGGGGCGCCAGCCGCCTTCCATCGTCTGATGAAAAACGAACAGTACCCAGATGTGGCTAAACCCTTCCAGCCCGCGCACCGCGTCGGGCTGGTTATAGGGCGCTATCAGATGCAACTCGCCGCGCGCGCTGTTAACAAGGCCTGGCTGGCGCGGCACGGCGAATTTTTCTTTATAAGGCGAGCGAATGACGCCGATTTGCTCAAATGCAAATCCGGTCATTTGGTCGGAACGCTAAGGGCGGAGCCTACGCAGACGGCCTGACGGTAGCAGCCCGGCGTGCCGCTGGTCACTTCACAGCTATGCAGCAGAACGGCGTTCGCTTTCATTTTCGAGGCGTTGATCTGCAGGCGCTTGCGTGCTGTCGGGATATTCGGCGGAGAGTCCTGGTTAGAAGCCTGGCAAGATTCGCCGCTCACTTCGCCCAGATCGCGGAAGGGCTTGCCAACCAGATCCGCCGCATTGGTATAGATTTTTACCGGCGCAGGGCGAACCGTTTTGGGGCGAACAGGTTCAGATTTTTGCGGCGACGTGGTGCTTTGAGCAGGTTCTACAGGGGATCTGCTTAGCACGGAACAGCCGCTCAGGATGAATGCTAAAAGACAGATCGGTAAAGCACGCATAATAATTCCTCGTCGGTGATAAAAACGTGGCTTATTGAATCAGGAGCTTGCAGAAATAACAAGACGGGCTTAAGCCCGTCCTGAAATTAGTAGCAATGATAGCAAAACCGGCTTACCAGCCTTTAACCGCGCCGCCGTTAAAGACTTTGTTCGCCGCCTCGCTTACTTCGTCAGACTGATAAGCCTGAACGAATTTCTTCACGTTTTCCGCGTCTTTGTTGTCTTCGCGGGTCACGATCATGTTTACGTACGGTGAGTCTTTATCTTCGACAAAGATGCCGTCTTTGGCTGGCGTCAGGTTGATCTGGCTGGCGTAAGTGGTGTTGATGACCGCCAGAGCAATCTGATCGTCATCCAGCGAGCGAGGCAGCTGCGGCGCTTCCAGCTCGACAATTTTCAGGTTTTTCGGGTTTTCAGTGATATCCAGTACGGTCGGCAGCAGGCCAATATCGTCTTTCAGCTTAATCAGGCCCACTTTCTGCAGCAGCAACAGGGAACGGCCAAGGTTGGTCGGATCGTTCGGTACAGCAATCTGCGCACCTGGTTGCAGCTCTTCCAGCGATTTGATTTTGCGGGAGTAACCGGCAATCGGGTAAACGAAGGTGTTACCGACGGAAACCAGTTTATAGCCACGGTCTTTGATCTGCTGATCCAGATACGGTTTGTGCTGGAAAGCATTCGCGTCGATATCGCCTTTACTCAGCGCTTCGTTCGGCAGCACGTAGTCGTTAAAGGTCACCAGCTCGACGTCCAGACCATATTTGTCTTTCGCCACTTTTTTGGCGACTTCAGCGACCTGTTGTTCCGCACCCACAATCACGCCCACTTTAATATGGTTCGGATCTTTTTCTTCCTGACCGCAACCTGCCAGAGCCAGCGTGCCGAGCAGGGCGCCCACTGCCGCAAAGGTTTTAAATTTGAAAGACATAACCATTCCTTAACTGAAAGTATATTGATGTTGTGTGTAAACGTTACTTATGAGTGACAGCCCGGACGATGCGATCGCCTGAGAATTGAATTAAATACACCAGTACCACCAGTAATACTAATACGGTGTTCATCACGGTCGCGTTATAGCCGATATAACCGTACTGATAGCCGATCTGCCCAAGCCCCCTGCGCCGACCGCGCCACCCATCGCGGAATAGCCCACCAGAGTGATTAGCGTAATAGTGGCGGCGTTAACGAGGCCCGGTAACGCTTCCGGCAGCAGTACCTTACGGACGATCTGCATCGGCGTGGCGCCCATGGCGCGCGACGCTTCGATAAGACCCGATGGGATCTCCAGCAGCGCGTTTTCAACCATACGGGCGATAAACGGCGCCGCGCCGACCGTCAGCGGCACGATAGCCGCCTGCAGACCAATCGAGGTGCCGACAATCACGCGGGTAAACGGAATCATCCATACCAGTAAGATAATAAAAGGAATGGAGCGGAAGATATTCACCAGCGCGGAGAGAACGCGATAAAGTTTCGCGTTTTCGATGATCTGGCCCGGACGCGTGACGTACAGTAGCACGCCTACCGGCAGGCCAATGACGAAACCGAAAAAGCCGGAGACAAAGGTCATCGCCAGCGTCTCCCAGACGCCTCGCACCAGTAACCCCATCATTGCTTCAGACATAACCCAGCACCTCTACTTTTACATGATGTTGTTGCAGGTAAGCGATAGCCGCTTGTGTTTCTTCCTGAGTGCCGTGCATTTCGGTCAGCATGATGCCGAACTTAACGCCGCCGGCGTAATCCATCTGCGCGCTGATGATATTGTTGTTGACGTTATAACGACGCGCCGTTTCGGAAAGAAGCGGGGCGTCGACCGACTGACCGGTGAATTCGAGACGCAGCAGCGGTACGCGGTTCTCGCTGGATTGCGCATTAAGACGCTGGGCGTAATCTTCCGGTATATCGAGATGCAGCGTGGACTGAATAAACTGCTGGGCCAGCGGCGTTTTCGGATGTGAGAACACTTCGCTGACGCTGTCTTGCTCAATAAGCTCGCCATTGCTGATAACCGCGACGCAGTCACAGATGCGCTTCACCACGTCCATTTCATGGGTGATAAGCAGGATTGTCAGGCCCAGACGACGGTTGATGTCTTTTAACAGTTCCAGTATGGAGCGGGTGGTGGCCGGGTCGAGCGCGCTGGTGGCTTCATCGCACAGCAGCACTTTCGGGTTGCTCGCCAGCGCGCGGGCGATTGCCACGCGTTGTTTCTGGCCGCCGGAGAGATTCGCCGGATACGCGTCCTGCTTTTCGCTCAGACCAACCAGCTCCAGCAGCTCGTTAACGCGACGTTTGATTTCATCCCGTGGCATGTTGTCCAGCTCCAGCGGGAGCGCAACGTTGCCAAAAACAGTGCGCGAAGCCAGCAGATTAAAATGCTGGAAAATCATGCCAATCTGGCGACGGGCTTTGGTCAGTTCCGATTCAGAAAGCGCGGTCAGCTCCTGGCCGTCAACCAGTACGCTGCCCTGAGTTGGGCGCTCAAGCAGGTTGACGCAGCGGATGAGCGTGCTCTTACCGGCGCCGGAAGCGCCAATCACGCCATAAATCTGCCCGGCCGGGACATGCAGGCTGACATTATTCAGCGCCTGTATGGTGCGGTTTCCCTGCTGGAACACTTTGGTGATATTGGACAGTTTGATCATCTGGTTATTTATTATCTTATAGGAGTTAGCCGTGGCATTTTGTTCTGCTTTATACGGCCGGTGACCGTAAACAGAATGGATGTTAAGGCATCCAGACGTCTAAATCAATCTGACTGTCAGCAATGAGCGCTTTCTCCGTCCAGGAATCATGCGATACTAGACAGCATTATTTAAGGCAGGAGTTTTTCAGGTGGCTAAATCTGTACCGGCAATTTTTCTCGACCGTGACGGCACGATTAATATCGATCACGGTTATGTGCACGAAATCGATCGGTTTGAATTCATTGATGGCGTTATCGAGGCGATGCGTGAGCTAAAGGAAATGGGCTTTGCACTGGTGCTGGTGACGAATCAGTCCGGCATTGCGCGGGGTAAGTTCACGGAAGCGCAGTTTGAGCAACTGACTGAATGGATGGACTGGTCACTCGCTGACCGCGGCGTCGATCTCGACGGCATCTACTATTGCCCGCATCACCCTGAAGGGGCGGTAGAAGCGTTCCGCCAGAACTGCGATTGCCGCAAGCCGCAGCCAGGCATGCTTATCTCTGCCCGGGATTTTCTGCACATCGATATGGCTGCTTCTTATATGGTGGGCGATAAATTAGAAGATATGCAGGCGGCAGCAGCGGCAGGCGTCGGCACAAAAGTATTGGTGCGTACCGGCAAACCTGTGACGCCGGAAGCAGAAGCAGCGGCGGATTGGGTGTTAAATAGCCTGTCTGCACTGCCGGAGGCCATCAAAAAGCGCTAAAAACGTACGCAATGACGAAAAGGTGAGCGGTCGTGATTTTTTTTATGTTTTCCGCTTGCCATTACGTCTCGGCTCCCTATAATGCGCCTCCATCGACACGGCGCTGATGAAGAACATCACACAGCGACGGTGAGTCGGAAAGAGAAAAATCCTGAAATTAAGGGTTGACTCTGAAAGAGGAAAGCGTAATATACGCCACCTCGCGACAGCAGGCTGAAGGCCGCGTCGCACCGCTCTTTAACAATTTATCAGACAATCTGTGTGGGCACTCGGGGCACTGATATCTTAACGTCTTCGGACGATAAACGAATATCAAGTCTCAAGTGAACAACAGTTAATTCATTACGAACTAACAGTTTAATTCTTTGAGCATCAAACTTTAATTGAAGAGTTTGATCATGGCTCAGATTGAACGCTGGCGGCAGGCCTAACACATGCAAGTCGAACGGTAACAGAAAGCAGCTTGCTGCTTTGCTGACGAGTGGCGGACGGGTGAGTAATGTCTGGGAAACTGCCTGATGGAGGGGGATAACTACTGGAAACGGTAGCTAATACCGCATAACGTCGCAAGACCAAAGTGGGGGACCTTCGGGCCTCATGCCATCAGATGTGCCCAGATGGGATTAGCTAGTAGGTGGGGTAACGGCTCACCTAGGCGACGATCCCTAGCTGGTCTGAGAGGATGACCAGCCACACTGGAACTGAGACACGGTCCAGACTCCTACGGGAGGCAGCAGTGGGGAATATTGCACAATGGGCGCAAGCCTGATGCAGCCATGCCGCGTGTATGAAGAAGGCCTTCGGGTTGTAAAGTACTTTCAGCGAGGAGGAAGGGGTTAAGGTTAATAACCTTGGCCATTGACGTTACTCGCAGAAGAAGCACCGGCTAACTCCGTGCCAGCAGCCGCGGTAATACGGAGGGTGCAAGCGTTAATCGGAATTACTGGGCGTAAAGCGCACGCAGGCGGTCTGTCAAGTCGGATGTGAAATCCCCGGGCTCAACCTGGGAACTGCATCCGAAACTGGCAGGCTTGAGTCTCGTAGAGGGGGGTAGAATTCCAGGTGTAGCGGTGAAATGCGTAGAGATCTGGAGGAATACCGGTGGCGAAGGCGGCCCCCTGGACGAAGACTGACGCTCAGGTGCGAAAGCGTGGGGAGCAAACAGGATTAGATACCCTGGTAGTCCACGCCGTAAACGATGTCGACTTGGAGGTTGTGCCCTTGAGGCGTGGCTTCCGGAGCTAACGCGTTAAGTCGACCGCCTGGGGAGTACGGCCGCAAGGTTAAAACTCAAATGAATTGACGGGGGCCCGCACAAGCGGTGGAGCATGTGGTTTAATTCGATGCAACGCGAAGAACCTTACCTGGTCTTGACATCCAGAGAATCCTGCAGAGATGCGGGAGTGCCTTCGGGAGCTCTGAGACAGGTGCTGCATGGCTGTCGTCAGCTCGTGTTGTGAAATGTTGGGTTAAGTCCCGCAACGAGCGCAACCCTTATCCTTTGTTGCCAGCACGTGATGGTGGGAACTCAAAGGAGACTGCCGGTGATAAACCGGAGGAAGGTGGGGATGACGTCAAGTCATCATGGCCCTTACGACCAGGGCTACACACGTGCTACAATGGCGCATACAAAGAGAAGCGACCTCGCGAGAGCAAGCGGACCTCATAAAGTGCGTCGTAGTCCGGATTGGAGTCTGCAACTCGACTCCATGAAGTCGGAATCGCTAGTAATCGTGGATCAGAATGCCACGGTGAATACGTTCCCGGGCCTTGTACACACCGCCCGTCACACCATGGGAGTGGGTTGCAAAAGAAGTAGGTAGCTTAACCTTCGGGAGGGCGCTTACCACTTTGTGATTCATGACTGGGGTGAAGTCGTAACAAGGTAACCGTAGGGGAACCTGCGGTTGGATCACCTCCTTACCTGCAAGATACAACCTCGCGTGCTCACACAGATTGTCTGATAGAAAGTAAAGAAGCAAAACCTCTACAGGCTTGTAGCTCAGGTGGTTAGAGCGCACCCCTGATAAGGGTGAGGTCGGTGGTTCAAGTCCACTCAGGCCTACCAACTCCTCAGGAGTTGAAGAGGTTTAACTACGATGGGGCTATAGCTCAGCTGGGAGAGCGCCTGCTTTGCACGCAGGAGGTCTGCGGTTCGATCCCGCATAGCTCCACCATCACTTCAGAGTGTACTCACTGAGTATACTGCGAAGTATTTGCTCTTTAACAATCCGGAACAAGCTGAAAATTGAAACAGACACGCTGCTGCATTCTTCCGTAATAAGGAATGCGCGGTGTGTCAGAGTCTCTCAAACTCGCAGCACGAAGACTTCTTCGGGTTGTGAGGTTAAGCGAACAAGCGTACACGGTGGATGCCCTGGCAGTCAGAGGCGATGAAGGACGTGCTAATCTGCGAAAAGCGCCGGTAAGGTGATATGAACCGTTATAACCGGCGATGTCCGAATGGGGAAACCCAGTGCAATTCGTTGCACTATCTCAGCATGAATACATAGTGCTGTGAGGCGAACCGGGGGAACTGAAACATCTAAGTACCCCGAGGAAAAGAAATCAACCGAGATTCCCCCAGTAGCGGCGAGCGAACGGGGAACAGCCCAGAGCCTGAATCAGCTTGTGTGTCAGTGGAACGGTCTGGAAAGGCCGGCGATACAGGGTGACAGCCCCGTACACGAAGGCACACAGGCTGTGAGCTCGATGAGTAGGGCGGGACACGTGATATCCTGTCTGAAGATGGGGGGACCATCCTCCAAGGCTAAATACTCCTGACTGACCGATAGTGAACCAGTACCGTGAGGGAAAGGCGAAAAGAACCCCGGCGAGGGGAGTGAAACAGAACCTGAAACCGTGTACGTACAAGCAGTGGGAGCCTTCGTAAGAGGGTGACTGCGTACCTTTTGTATAATGGGTCAGCGACTTATATTCTGTAGCAAGGTTAACCGTATAGGGGAGCCGAAGGGAAACCGAGTCTTAATTGGGCGTTAAGTTGCAGGGTATAGACCCGAAACCCGGTGATCTAGCCATGGGCAGGTTGAAGGTTGGGTAACACTAACTGGAGGACCGAACCGACTAATGTTGAAAAATTAGCGGATGACCTGTGGCTGGGGGTGAAAGGCCAATCAAACCGGGAGATAGCTGGTTCTCCCCGAAAGCTATTTAGGTAGCGCCTCGTGAACTCATCTTCGGGGGTAGAGCACTGTTTCGGCTAGGGGGCCATCCCGGCTTACCAACCCGATGCAAACTGCGAATACCGAAGAATGTTATCACGGGAGACACACGGCGGGTGCTAACGTCCGTCGTGAAGAGGGAAACAACCCAGACCGCCAGCTAAGGTCCCAAAGTCATGGTTAAGTGGGAAACGATGTGGGAAGGCCCAGACAGCCAGGATGTTGGCTTAGAAGCAGCCATCATTTAAAGAAAGCGTAATAGCTCACTGGTCGAGTCGGCCTGCGCGGAAGATGTAACGGGGCTAAACCATGCACCGAAGCTGCGGCAGCGACACTGTGTGTTGTTGGGTAGGGGAGCGTTCTGTAAGCCTGCGAAGGTGTGCTGTGAGGCATGCTGGAGGTATCAGAAGTGCGAATGCTGACATAAGTAACGATAAAGCGGGTGAAAAGCCCGCTCGCCGGAAGACCAAGGGTTCCTGTCCAACGTTAATCGGGGCAGGGTGAGTCGACCCCTAAGGCGAGGCCGAAAGGCGTAGTCGATGGGAAACAGGTTAATATTCCTGTACTTGGTGTTACTGCGAAGGGGGGACGGAGAAGGCTATGTTGGCCGGGCGACGGTTGTCCCGGTTTAAGCGTGTAGGTGTGATGACCAGGCAAATCCGGTTATCTTTAACACTGAGGCGTGATGACGAGGCACTACGGTGCTGAAGCAATAAATGCCCTGCTTCCAGGAAAAGCCTCTAAGCATCAGGTAACACGAAATCGTACCCCAAACCGACACAGGTGGTCAGGTAGAGAATACCAAGGCGCTTGAGAGAACTCGGGTGAAGGAACTAGGCAAAATGGTGCCGTAACTTCGGGAGAAGGCACGCTGACATGTAGGTGAAGCCCCTGCGGGTGGAGCTGAAGTCAGTCGAAGATACCAGCTGGCTGCAACTGTTTATTAAAAACACAGCACTGTGCAAACACGAAAGTGGACGTATACGGTGTGACGCCTGCCCGGTGCCGGAAGGTTAATTGATGGGGTTATCGCAAGAGAAGCTCCTGATCGAAGCCCCGGTAAACGGCGGCCGTAACTATAACGGTCCTAAGGTAGCGAAATTCCTTGTCGGGTAAGTTCCGACCTGCACGAATGGCGTAATGATGGCCAGGCTGTCTCCACCCGAGACTCAGTGAAATTGAACTCGCTGTGAAGATGCAGTGTACCCGCGGCAAGACGGAAAGACCCCGTGAACCTTTACTACAGCTTGACACTGAACATTGAGCCTTGATGTGTAGGATAGGTGGGAGGCTTTGAAGCGTGGACGCCAGTCTGCGTGGAGCCAACCTTGAAATACCACCCTTTAATGTTTGATGTTCTAACCTGGCGCCATAATCTGGCGTGGGGACAGTGTCTGGTGGGTAGTTTGACTGGGGCGGTCTCCTCCCAAAGTGTAACGGAGGAGCACGAAGGTCAGCTAATCCTGGTCGGACATCAGGAGGTTAGTGCAATGGCATAAGCTGGCTTGACTGCGAGAGTGACGGCTCGAGCAGGTGCGAAAGCAGGTCATAGTGATCCGGTGGTTCTGTATGGAAGGGCCATCGCTCAACGGATAAAAGGTACTCCGGGGATAACAGGCTGATACCGCCCAAGAGTTCATATCGACGGCGGTGTTTGGCACCTCGATGTCGGCTCATCACATCCTGGGGCTGAAGTAGGTCCCAAGGGTATGGCTGTTCGCCATTTAAAGTGGTACGCGAGCTGGGTTTAGAACGTCGTGAGACAGTTCGGTCCCTATCTGCCGTGGGCGCTGGAGAATTGAGGGGGGCTGCTCCCAGTACGAGAGGACCGGAGTGGACGCATCACTGGTGTTCGGGTTGTCATGCCAATGGCACTGCCCGGTAGCTAAATGCGGAAGAGATAAGTGCTGAAAGCATCTAAGCACGAAACTTGCCCCGAGATGAGTTCTCCCTGAGACTTTAAGTCTCCTGAAGGAACGTTGAAGACGACGACGTTGATAGGCCGGGTGTGTAAGCGCAGCGATGCGTTGAGCTAACCGGTACTAATGAACCGTGAGGCTTAACCTTACAACGCCAAAGAAGTCTGGCGTGTTGAGAGATGATATTCAGCTTGTGACGGATAAACGTTCATGGCGGTACGCGGTGGACGGACAGAATTTGCCTGGCGGCTGTAGCGCGGTGGTCCCACCTGACCCCATGCCGAACTCAGAAGTGAAACGCCGTAGCGCCGATGGTAGTGTGGGGCCTCCCCATGCGAGAGTAGGGAACTGCCAGGCATCAAATTAAGCAGTAAGCCGGAACCATAATCCGGTGGTGTGACGAAATTCGGTGGAGCGGTAGTTCAGTCGGTTAGAATACCTGCCTGTCACGCAGGGGGTCGCGGGTTCGAGTCCCGTCCGTTCCGCCACTTATTAAGAAGCCCTGAGCAAATGCTCAGGGTTTTTTTTCGTCTTTATCATTTCAATTGCTTTTTTAGCAAAAAACTCCTGCTTTTATTGCTCTTTTTCGCTGCCTACATTCCTTTCATAATCCTCTCCAGCTTTTAAAAGAGAGGTAAAACATGACAGTTCCTGCATTCGGTTTGGGCACATTCCGCCTGAAAGATGACGTCGTTATCGCATCGGTAAAAGACGCGCTGGCATCAGGTTATCGTGCCATTGATACCGCACAAATTTATGGTAATGAAGCGGCAGTCGGGCAGGCTATTGAGGAAAGCGGCATTGCACGCGAATCGCTTTATATCACCACTAAAATCTGGACAGAAAACCTCAGCAAGGATCGTCTCATCCCCAGCCTGAAAGAAAGCCTGGAGAAGCTGCGCACCGACTATGTCGATCTGACTCTGATTCACTGGCCTTCACCGGGTAACGCTGTGAGCGTAGCGGAATCGCTGAATGCGCTGCTTGAAGCTAAAGCACAGGGGCTGACGCGAGAAATCGGCATTTCTAATTTCACGATTGCGCTGATGCAGGAAGCCATTGATGCCATTGGCGCCGATCAGATTACTACTAACCAGATTGAGCTGTCGCCATATCTGCAAAACCGAAAGGTTGCCGAATGGGCGCAGGCGCACGGCATTCACATTACGTCTTATATGACGCTGGCATATGGTAATGCGCTTAAGGATGAGGTGATTGGCCAGATCGCGCAGAAGCATCAGGCCACGCCTGCGCAGGTCATTTTAAGCTGGGCGATGGCGCAGGGATACGCTGTAATACCGTCTTCGACGAAGCGTGAAAACCTGCAGAGTAATCTGGGGGCCTTGACGCTGCAGCTGGATGCAGACGATATGGCAGCTATCGCCGCGCTCGATCGCAACGAGCGTCTGGTTAGCCCTGACGGACTGGCTCCGGCATGGGATTAACGGTATAGCCCCGCGGGGGCTATTTTTTTATCTGCTCGCTCAGGAAATCGATAAACGTCCTGATGCGCGTACTGACAGCGCGATCGCTGTAATATACCGCACTGAAAGGCATCTCCACCGGCAGACGGTACTCTACCAGTAATTCCACCAGTTCACCTCGTTCTATCTCTTTATCGATCATGTAATCTGACAGGCAGGCAATGCCATTGCCGTTGAGGCACAGTTGTTTGAGCGTCTCGCCGCTATTAGATGTCATCCCGGGCTTAATCTCCAGCAACTGCCCGTCTTCACAGGCGACTGGCCAGGTGTTAAGCGTCACTGGCTCCGTGAAGCCTAAACAAACGTGAGCTTTAAGATCGCAAATAGTGGCTGGCGTACCGTGATGCTCAAGATAGTCAGGGGCGGCAACGATTTTCCTGAAGCTGGTAAATAGCGGGCGTGCCCGGAGACTTGAATCAGTCAGCGTACCCGCGCGGATCGCCACATCCACTTTACGCTCGATGAGATTAATAAAGGTCTCAGAAGAAACCAGCGAGAGCGTGACCTCCGGGTAGCGCTCGCGAAAGGGTTTAATCATCGGCATTAACAGATGCAGGATCACCGGCGTGGCAGCATCGATCCGCAGCAGCCCGCGCGGCGTTTGCCGGCTTTCCATCAGTTCGGTTTCCGCAGCCCCCATCTCCTGCAACACCAGCTGAACACGACGGAAGTAACGCTCTCCTTCTTCCGTCAGGCTCAGCTGGCGCGTAGTACGGTTGAGCAAGCTGACGCCAAGTTTCATCTCCAGCTTTTTTACTGCCCGGCTGACGGCGGAATTTGCAAGATTGAGCTGCTCCGCCGCCCGGCTAAAGCTTCCGCTCTCCACGACCGCGACGAAAATAATCAGTTCATCAGAAGAAGCTTTCATTATTGCTCCAAAGGCAAAATTGTATTGAGACTTTGCATATTTTTGTTATTTAACCACAGCGCCATACTGCACGTCATCAACGACACAGTATGGAGTGAATTATGCCGCTGGCATTACTTGCATTAACCATTAGCGCCTTTGCGATAGGCACAACTGAATTTGTTATCGTGGGCCTGGTGCCCACCATCGCGCAGCAGCTCTCCGTTACGCTGCCTTCCGCCGGGTTGCTGGTTTCCGTCTATGCGCTGGGTGTTGCCATCGGCGCGCCCGTGCTGACGGCACTCACTGGCGCTATGCCCCGCAAGCAACTGCTTGTCGGGCTGATGGTACTGTTTACCGCCGGGAATCTGCTGGCCTGGCTTGCGCCTGACTATGAGACGTTAATTGCGGCGCGTCTGCTGACAGGGCTGGCTCACGGCGTCTTCTTCTCCGTCGGCTCCACGATCGCCACCAGTCTGGTCACGAAAGAAAAAGCCGCATCGGCCATTGCCATTATGTTCGGTGGGCTGACAGTCGCGCTGGTTACCGGCGTGCCGCTGGGGACGTTTATCGGTCAGCATTTCGGTTGGCGTGAGACATTTCTTGCCGTCTCTGCGCTGGGCGTGGTGGCGCTGATCGGCAGTATGGTCCTGGTGCCGAAAGAGATCCCTCGTCGCGCGGTGGCCAGCCTGCGGGATCAACTGAGCGTGTTAACGCACCCGCGTCTGCTGTTGATCTATGCGATCACTGCGCTGGGCTATGGCGGCGTGTTCACCGCCTTTACGTTCCTGGCGCCGATGATGCAGGAGCTGGCAGGTTTCTCTCCCGCCGCCGTCAGCTGGATCCTGTTGGGCTACGGCATTTCCGTTGCGGTCGGGAATATCTGGGGTGGTAAGCTGGCCGACCGCCGTGGTGCTGTAGCCGCGCTCACGCTTATCTTCGCGGCGCTGGCAATATTGCTGCTGGTCTTTCAGTTTACGGCGACGATGCACTATGCCGCGCTGGTGACGGTTCTGGTGATGGGGATCTTCGCGTTTGGCAACGTACCGGGGCTTCAGGTCTATGTGGTGCAGAAGGCGGAGCAATATACGCCAGGCGCGGTGGATGTCGCTTCCGGGCTGAATATCGCCGCCTTTAACATTGGTATCGCGCTGGGCTCGGTCATTGGCGGCCAGACGGTGCAGACAGTCGGGCTGTCCCAGACACCGTGGACAGGCGCGCTTATCGTTGCGGTGGCGCTGGCGTTGATTATCTGGAGCGGCAGGCTCGATAAACGTGCAAGCTTTAAACTTGCCTGATTTTCGGGAGCGCTTCGCAGGAAGCGCTCCTTCTGCTTTCCCCACGGTCATTGCATCTGTGAGCTAAAATCCCTATAACTGGTAAAAGTCGCTTATCTTGCGAACACATCTACAGGGGTTAGCAGCGAAACGTGCGAAAACATACTTATGCCATGCGCTATGTCGCCGGTCAGCCAGCAGAACGCATTCTGGCGCCAGGATCGTTTGCGAGTATAGGAAAGGCATTACCCGCCGGAGAACCCTTGCCTGGAGACGGCTCGCTCAGAGTCCTGGTCTGGAACATCTTTAAGCAGCAGCGCGCTGAGTGGCTCTCGGTCCTGCAAAATTTTGGTAAAGAGGCGCATCTGGTGCTGTTGCAGGAGGCCCAGACAACACCGGAGCTGGTGCGATTCGCCACCACCAACTATCTGGCGGCAGATCAGGTGCCGGCTTTTGTGTTGCCGCAGCATCCGTCAGGGGTAATGACGCTCTCTGCTGCTCATCCCGTTTACTGCTGCCCGCTGCGCGAGCGCGAGCCAATCCTGCGCCTCTCTAAATCCGCGCTGGTGACGGTCTATCCACTGCCGGATGGCCGCCTGCTGATGGTAGTTAACATTCATGCGGTTAATTTCAGTCTTGGGGTAGATGTCTACAGCAAACAGCTGGGGCCTATCGGCGATCAGATTGGTCATCACAGCGGCCCGGTGATCATGGCAGGCGATTTCAACGCCTGGAGCCGCCCGAGAATGAACGCGTTGTACCGCTTCGCGCGCGAAATGTCGCTGCGTGAAGTCCGTTTTACCGATGACCAGCGTCGCCGCGCGTTCGGTCGTCCACTCGATTTTGTGTTTTATCGCGGCCTGGCTGTCCAGGAAGCCTCCGTGCTGGTCACCCGCGCCTCCGATCACAACCCGCTACTCGTCGAATTCAGTCCCGGCAAACCTGAGCAGAAGTAAGGGGTGTCAGGTCTGCCGTTGGGCAGACCCTGCGCCTGCCCTTTCTTTTACTCAATGCAAGGACATGACAATGGCAACAGACTCTCATCACGATAATGTAGAAAAGCAGTTCGGCTCGCAGGCGAAAGCCTATTTAACCAGTCAGGTACATGCCACGGGGCGTGATCTCCGACAGTTGCGTGAGCGCCTGGCCGCATTTGCGCAGGCGCGAGTGCTCGATCTCGGTTGCGGGGCAGGGCACGCCAGCTTTGCCGCAGCAGAGCAGGTGCGAGAGGTTGTCGCTTATGATTTATCCTCCTCAATGCTTGCTGTGGTAGCGGAGGCGGCGCGCGAGCGCGGTTTCAGTCACCTGTCGACATGTCAGGGGCATGCGGAGTCTTTGCCATTTGAGGCAGAAAGCTTTGATATTGTGATAAGCCGTTATTCAGCGCACCACTGGCATGATGTGGGCCTTGCGCTGCGCGAGATAACGCGCGTCCTGAAACCCGGCGGTACCGTCATCATGATGGATATTCTTTCGCCCGGCCATCCGGTTCTGGATATCTGGCTGCAGACCGTCGAAGCGCTGCGTGATACCTCGCACGTTCGTAACTATGCCAGCGGTGAATGGTTATCGATGTTTAATCAGGCAGGGCTTATCACACGCAACGTCGACACCGATCGACTGGAACTGGAATTCAGTAGCTGGATTGCGCGCATGCGTACGCCTGAAGTACTCACGCAGGCGATCCGCGCTTACCAGCGCAGCGCGTCGGCCGGGGTGCAGCGTTATTTTGCGCTGCAGGAGGACGGCTCTTTCACCAGCGATACGATCATGATTGAGGCGAGTAAAGCGGCGTAATGCGGATAAAGAAAAAGGCACCGGGGGAATCGGTGCCTTTTCATGAGACTGCGGCTGGCGGTCAGGAATCGGGCGTCGAACTGTTCTTCACAAACAGGGTGATTTGATCGCCCGGTTGCAGATTGTCCGTATCGCTGTTCCAGCGCAACACATCCTTAATGTTTACGCCGTGACGCTTAGCTATGCTTGAGAGCGAATCGCCCTTACGCACTTTGTAGGTGATGCTGTCATTGTTGCTCGCCAGCTCGCCTGAGCTACTGACTGTGCCAACGGACAACGTCTGGCCTGGCTTCAGCTTCGCGCCGCGCAGATTGTTCCAGCGCTGCAAATCTTTGGTGCTGACGTTCATCCGGGCGGCAATTGCAGAAAGCGTATCGCCGGAACGCACTTTATAAGTGCGCGCAGACAGTGAATTATCGGCAACCAGCGTCGGCTGAACCGCAGCAATTTCACCCGCTGCCAGAGACGTACGCAACTGCTGCGCATGCTTCTGCGGCACCATGACGTACTGAGGCCCGCTCACGCCGAGGGTAGAGCCCTTAACGCCCGCATTGAAGGTTTTCAGCTTATTCACTGAAATCCCGGCCATTTCCGCAAGCTGTTCCATTTCCACCGGATTATTTACCTTCACGCGAGCCAGCGCACGGCTTTCATCCGTTGTCGGTAAACGCACCCCATACCTTTTGCTGTTTTTGAGTATGTCACTCAGCGCCAGCATTTTCGGCACGTAAATTTTGGTTTCCTGTGGCAGTGAGAGCGACCAAAAATCCGTGGGCATGCCACGTGCTTTATTCGCTTTCATTGCCTTCATTACACGACCTTCACCGCTGTTATAGGCCGCGACGGTCAGTAACCAGTCGCCGTCAAACATACGGTTCAGACGTTGCATCATGTTCAGTGCGGCAGTTGTGGACGCCACCACATCACGACGCGCGTCGTAATTTCGGGTCTGTTTTAAACCATAATTCCGCCCCGTGCTCGGGACAATCTGCCAGATGCCTGCGGCATTCGCGCCAGATGTCGCGTGGGGGTTAAAAGCGCTCTCCACTATGGGTAGTAGTACCAGTTCCATTGGCATATTACGTTTCTTAATCTGCCCGGCTATCCAGTACATATACGGCTCTGCCCGTAAAGTTACATCGTGGAGATAGCTCTTATTACTCAAGTACTTCAGTTTTTGTTCGCGGATCCGGTCATTTTCCGGAATCCCCATCTTTAGCTCGTCGCCAATGAAAGTCCACAGGTCCTGATCTTGCGCGAGGAAAGTTCCATCATCCATCCACCGCGCAGAAGCCGCTCGACCAGCGAACTTTCCTGCTTCCCCTTGACCAGCCGCAGAAAGGCTCTGTGCATGCTGTTGGACGCTGCCGTCGTGTTGCGACGCCTGGCACCCCACAAGCAGGACAGAGGCGAGTAAGATCGCTTTTGCCTTCATGTGTGTGTCAATAGTTGCTTAAAAGACGAGCAATGATAACGGCGAAGTTTCCTGAATACAAGCAAGAATTTTTAGAAGTTATCTTTCTTTGACCTTAACCATGCAAATCTCTCTTCAGGAGAGGACAACCGCAGATCTGCATTAATTTTTCCAATAAAATCATCATCTTCAAGACGGAGGTAAAGATTTATTTGGCGCTCATTTTTAAGAATTGAGGGGAGTGTTTTTTGATTTTTCGCACGTAACTCATTAACTTCTCGATAATATTGGGTTAAAACCGGATCGTTCGGCAAAATAGCCACTAAAAACTTAAGATTGCTTAATGTGTACTCGTGGGCGCAGCAAATAAGCGTTTCGTCGGGCAGGGCGTTTATCTTTTGGAAGGATTGGTACATCTGCGCTGGCGTGCCTTCAAACAGGCGTCCACAACCGCCAGAGAACATGGTGTCGCCACAAAACAGATAAGGGAAACTGAAATATGAGAAATGTCCTAAAGTGTGACCTGGCGTGGCGAACGCGAGGAAATCACAGCCCAGAATGTTGAACTTCTCGCCATCGTTGACTATAACCTGCGCGCCTTTGCTACGGGTCTCTTCTGGCCCGTACACAACGAGATCGGGAAAACGCGCCACTAATTCTTTTACCCCACCGGTGTGATCGTGATGATGATGGGTCAGTAAAATCGCCATCGGCCGCCATTGGTTTTCTTCAATAGCGTTCAATACCGGTTCCGCCTCGCCCGGGTCGACAATCAGGCATTGCCCTTCTGCATTATTCAACACCCAGATGTAGTTATCCTCGAAAGCAGGAATACTGTTAAGATTCATAAATCACCTCTTATGCATTACGGAAGGTAGTGATGAAACCGGCAAGGACACCCGCGACACTCAGCGCACCGGCCCACTGGGATGCATTTTCCTGGGGCGACAATTATCGCGCGACGCTTGAGCGGGAACTCCAGCCCTGGCTTGGGAAAATGTATGGCTTTCATTTGCTTAAGATAGGCAATCTCAGCGCGGAGATAAACACCGACGCCTGCGCTATTTCCCATCAGGTCAATATTGCGCAACAAGGCGATGCGCTGCAGGTGCAGGGCGACCCGCTGCATCTGCCGTTTGCCGCTAAATCCGTCGATGCCTGCCTGCTGGCGCATACGCTGCCCTGGTGCACCGATCCACATCGGCTGCTCAATGAGGCGGATCGGGTGCTGATTGATGATGGCTGGCTCATCATGACCGGTTTTAACCCGGTGAGCCTGCTGGGCGCGGCCAAACTCCTGCCGTTCGTTCGCAAACGCGCGCCGGTGAATAGCCGGATGTTTACCCTGATGCGCCAGATGGACTGGCTGTCGCTGCTTAACTTTGAGCTGCTCTATTATAACCGTTGTCAGGTGCTGCCCTGGTGTCGGCAGGGCGGCAAAATGCTGACGAAACATTTGCCTGCGCTGGGCTGTTTGCAGGTGATGGTGGCGCGCAAGCGCACCATCCCGCTGACGATCAATCCATTAATGAAGCCGCGCGCCCGCACGCAACTGCGCCCGGCTGTCGGCGCCACACGGCAGTATCGCAAGCCTTAACTCGCTGCCGTTTCCGGTTGATAGCCGGTGTCTTCAAGCGTTGGCGCCATTGCGGCCGCGCGCGCCAGTTCGTCACAGCGTTCGTTTTCCGGGTGCCCGGCGTGGCCCTTGACCCACTCCCACTTAATCTCATGCTGGCTTAGCGCCGCATCCAGCCGCTGCCATAAATCGACATTTTTAACCGGTTTCTTGTCGGCGGTTTTCCAGCCGCGCTTTTTCCAGTTGTGTATCCACTGCGTGATGCCCTGGCGCACATACTGGCTGTCGGTGCTGAGCGTGACGGTGCAGTGCTCGCGCAGCGCCTCCAGCGACACAATCGCCGCCATCAGCTCCATTCGGTTATTGGTCGTCAGGCGATAGCCGGCGCTAAAGGTACGCTCGTGCTGCTTATAACGCAGAATCGCGCCATAACCCCCCGGCCCCGGGTTGCCGAGACAAGATCCATCGGTGAAAATTTCTACCTGTTTACGCATCTCTGGTAGACTTCCTGTGAGTAAAAAGCCAAGTCTGACATAAACGAGCGCTATGAGCACAGCTATTACACGACAGATCGTTCTGGATACCGAAACCACCGGTATGAACCAGATAGGCGCCCATTATGAAGGGCACCGCATTATTGAGATCGGTGCGGTTGAAGTCATTAACCGTCGCCTGACCGGCAATAACTTTCACGTCTACCTCAAGCCCGACCGGCTGGTGGACCCGGAAGCCTTTATGGTTCACGGCATCTCCGACGAGTTTTTGCTGAATAAACCGGTTTTCGGCGATGTGGTGGACGATTTTCTCGACTACATTCGCGGCGCTGAGCTGGTCATCCATAACGCGTCGTTCGATATCGGCTTTATGGATTACGAATTCGGCATGCTCAACCGTGGCATTCCGAAGACCGAAACGTTCTGCAAAATCACCGACAGCCTGGCGATGGCCCGTAAGATGTTCCCGGGCAAGCGCAACAGCCTCGATGCATTATGTTCGCGTTATGAGATAGACAATACCAAGCGTACGCTGCACGGCGCATTGCTCGACTCCCAAATTCTGGCGGAAGTCTATCTGGCCATGACCGGCGGGCAGACGTCCATCGCGTTCGCGATGGAAGGGGATGGGCAGCAACAGCAGGGCGATACCGGCATTCAGCGTGTGGTCCGCCAGGCGTCGCGCCTTAAGGTCGTTCGGGCGTGCGATGAAGAACTGGCAGCGCATGAATCGCGTCTCGATCTGGTGCAGAAAAAGGGCGGTAGCTGCCTCTGGCGCGCCTGAGCATACTGAAAATGCTGACAAAATCGCCGGGCGGGCGATTTTTAAAGCAAACGATTCAAAATGTGAGAAAAACCGTTGACGGTTACGGGGCCAGCCCGTAATATTCGCCCCGTTCCCAAGGGAACACAACGCGGAGCGGTAGTTCAGTCGGTTAGAATACCTGCCTGTCACGCAGGGGGTCGCGGGTTCGAGTCCCGTCCGTTCCGCCACTATTCAGAAAGCCCGAATCAGCAATGATTCGGGCTTTCGTCTTTTCTGCGCCAGCAAAATCAACGGGCCGCTTTTAAGCCGCCCCTGAATATCACCCCAGCGTAAACGAGTCGGCGTCCTGCCAGGCCGGGAATTTTTCGCGATAGTCGTTCAGCGACTCCAGAGACAGCTCCGCTTCCAGACGAACCGCCTGATGCGCGTCGCTCGCGGCGATAATCTCGCCCTGCGGGTTGATGATGCGGCTGTCACCGCGGTAGTGATGGCCGTTGCCGTCGCTGCCTACCCGGTTGCAGCCAGCGACATACGCCTGGTTCTCAATGGCGCGCGCCGTCAGGAGCGCCTGCCAGTGCAGGGCGCGTGGGGCAGGCCAGTTCGCCACATAGAGCGCCAGGTCATAATCGTTGCGGTTGCGCGACCACACCGGGAAACGCAGGTCGTAACAGACCAGCGGCAGAATACGCCAGCCGCGCCATTCAACAATAAGGCGCGCTTCGCCCGCCACATAATGCTGATGCTCATCGGCCATGCGGAACAGGTGACGCTTGTCGTAGCGGTGTACCGCGCCCTGCGGCTCGACCAGTAAAAACCGGTTCACCGGCCCGCGTTCGCTCTGTAAGGCGGCGCTGCCCGCCACCATCGCACTGGTCTGGCGCGCCTTTTCCTGCATCCAGGCGACGACGGTCTCCTCCGGTAGCGACGCCTGCGCGGCTTCCATCGCAAAGCCCGTAGTGAACATCTCCGGCAGCACAATCAGATCCCGCCCCTGCATTTGTTCCAGCAGCACGTCGAAGTGGCGCAGGTTAGCGGGCCCGTCCATCCAGGTCAGCGGTTGCTGCATCAGCGATATTTTCAAACCAGACACGTTCAGACTCCCCCGTCATTGGCAACTCAGGCCACTTTATCACGCGCACGGCAGGATGCGAGGCAATAAAAAACCCCGCCGGAGCGGGGTTTTTCACAGAGCGACATTACGCGGCTTCGACTTTACGCACCGTCTCCGGCAGCTTTACAGGCTGTGTCGCCAGCGCATCCGGTTCGAACTCATCGACGTTAATGCTGCGCAGACGGCTCTCTTCGGCGCGAGTCAGAATAGCGGCTTCATCTTCATTGATGCGGCCTTCTTTCAGTGCGCGCTTCGCCAGCTCATCAAGACGGGTGAACGGCAGGTTTTTGCCCATCTCTTTGCAGATCCGCTGGTGGATAGGATCGGCGGCCATCACATCCTGCAATGCCTGCTCCAGCAACCCGACCGGGTTATGCTCGCTCGGCGTCAGGTACTGGCCGCGGCCGATGCGTGAACGGGTCGCCGACGGCGTCTGCAGGATCTTCGCAAGCTTGTGATCCAGCTTATCAGAAGGCGCGTCGTAACGGCGGCCCGCCGGGAAAATCGCTAGGCTCAGCAGGCCCGCGACCGCGCCGTTCGGGAAGTTACGCAGCAGATCGCTGATTGCCTGCTCGGCCTGATGCAGCGCGTCCTGCACGCCCCAGTGCACCAGCGGGAGATCCGCTTCCTGACGGCCTTCGTCGTCATAACGTTTCAGCACCGCTGAGGCCAGGTAGAGCTGGCTCAGCACGTCGCCCAGGCGCGCCGAGATGCGTTCACGACGCTTCAGGCTGCCGCCCAGTACCGCCATTGAGACGTCGGAGAGCAGCGCCAGGCTGGCGCTCAGGCGGTTGATATGTTGATAGTAGCGGCGCGTGGCGTCGCGGGTCGGGCTGCTGCTGGTCAGGCCGTTGGTCAGGCCGAGCCAGAAGCTCCGCACCAGGTTGCTGCCGACGTGGCCGATATGACGGAACAGCAGTTTATCGAACGCGTTAACGTCGTTATTCTGCGCCGCCGCCATCTCTTCCAGCACATACGGATGGCAGCGGATCGCGCCCTGGCCGAAGATCATCATGCTGCGGGTCAGAATGTTGGCGCCTTCCACGGTGATCGCGATAGGCGCGCCCTGGTAAGCACGGGCCAGGAAGTTGCCCTCGCCGAGCATAATGCCTTTACCGCCTGCGATATCCATCGCATCGATAATCGACTGCTGTCCGCGGTGGGTACAGTGATATTTCACAATCGCCGACAGCACCGCCGGTTTTTCGCCGAGCATAATGCCGTAGGTGATAAGCGACGCCGCCGCATCCATCACATACGCATTACCCGCGATGCGCGCCAGCGGCTCTTCGATCCCTTCCATTTTACCGATAGAGATTTTGAACTGACGGCGGATATGGGCATAAGCGCCGGTCGCCAGCGCCACCGATTTCAGGCCGCCGGTTGAGTTAGACGGTAGCGTAATGCCGCGACCCACCGACAGGCATTCCACCAGCATCCGCCAGCCCTGACCGGCCATTTTCGGGCCGCCGATAATGTAGTCAATCGGCACGAAGATATCTTTGCCGCGCGTCGGGCCGTTCTGGAACGGCACGTTGAGCGGGAAGTGACGTTTACCAATTTCCACGCCCGGCGTGTTCGTCGGGATCAAGGCGCAGGTAATGCCGAGCTCCTGCTCGCCGCCCAGCAGACGATCCGGGTCAGAAAGTTTAAACGCGAGACCCAGCACGGTGGCGATTGGCGCGAGCGTAATGTAGCGCTTGTTCCAGGTGAGGCGCATGCCGAGTACTTGCTCACCCTGCCACTCGCCCATGCAGACCACGCCGGTATCCGGAATAGCGCCCGCATCAGATCCCGCTTCAGGGCTGGTGAGCGCGAAGCAGGGGATTTCCAGCCCACGCGCCAGGCGCGGCAGATAATGGTTTTTCTGCGCTTCGGTGCCGTAGTGTTGCAGCAGTTCGCCAGGGCCGAGCGAGTTCGGCACGCCGACGGTAATCGCGAGAATGCCCGAGACGCCGGAGAGTTTCTGCAGCACGCGGGACTGCGCATATGCCGAAAATTCCAGACCGCCATACTCTTTTTTAATGATCATCGCGAAGAAGCGGTGTTCTTTCAGGTACGCCCACAGCTCCGGCGGCAGATCCGCCATTTCGTGGGTTATCTGGAAGTCATTGGCCATGCGGCACGCTTCTTCCACCGGGCCGTCGAGGAACGCCTGCTCTTCGGCGGTCAGCTTCGGCTGCGGGTAGTTATGCAGCTTTTGCCAGTCCGGGTTGCCGCGAAACAGATCGCCTTCCCACCAGGTGGTACCGGCGTCGATCGCCTCTTTCTCGGTGCGCGACATTGGCGGCATCACTTTACGAAAGCCGCGGAACACCGGTGCCGAGATAAGCGATTTACGCATCGGCGTCACGTTAAGGGGAACCAGAATGATAGCCAGCGGCACCAGCAGCCACAGCGACCAGAGGCCAACGGCGCCCAGGGCTGCGGTCCAGGCCAGCAGAATCAGGCTGCTGAGCGTCAGGCTGACGCGGTGATAAAACAGCGCACCGATCAGGACGAGGGTGGCAACGATACTCAAGATCATCATAAAGAAAAGCTCCCTTGCTTGTATGAGGTCTGACCACTTGTGATGATATGGTTGTAGAGGATGTTGCTTTTTTTAGCAATGCGTTCACAAAATAATTACAACCTGGCTCACATTGTTGCCGCACGTAAACGCAAAACCTGTATGCAGGCCCCGGCGTGGCGCTTCTCGCTCCCGGCGCTATCCGGTACACTGCATGCGGTTACTTTTTAATGCTGAAGGATATCCCTCATGTACCAGGATCTGATTCGTAACGAGCTGAACGAAGCCGCCGAAACGCTGGCTAACTTTTTGAAAGATGAAGCCAATATCCACGCTATCCAGCGGGCGGCGGTGTTACTGGCGGACAGCTTCAAAGCGGGCGGCAAAGTGCTCTCCTGCGGCAACGGCGGTTCACACTGCGACGCGATGCACTTCGCCGAAGAGCTGACCGGGCGCTACCGTGAAAACCGTCCGGGCTATCCGGCGATCGCGATTTCCGACGTCAGCCACATCTCCTGCGTTGGCAACGATTTCGGTTACGACCATATCTTCTCCCGCTATGTCGAGGCGGTAGGGCGTGAGGGCGACGTGCTGCTCGGCATCTCCACGTCCGGCAACTCCGGCAACGTTATCAAAGCCATCGAGGCCGCGCGTGAGAAAGGCATGAAAGTCATCACGCTGACCGGTAAAGACGGCGGCAAAATGGCCGGCACCGCCGATGTCGAAATCCGCGTGCCGCATTTCGGCTATGCTGACCGTATTCAGGAAATTCACATCAAAGTGATCCATATCCTGATCCAGCTGATTGAAAAAGAGATGGTGAAAGCCTGATTAGGCTGTTGTGCCGGTACGGGCGCGCGTCGCACGTCCGGCTGCCCCAGTGACGCCTTCTGCGAGGAAGGCGGCGTGTGACGAGGTGAATCATGTGCGAACTGCTCGGGATGAGCGCCAACGTGCCGACCGATATCTGCTTTAGCTTTACCGGCCTCGTGCAGCGGGGCGGAGGAACCGGGCCGCATAAAGACGGCTGGGGCATTACCTTTTACGAAGGCAAAGGCTGTCGCACGTTTAAAGATCCGCAGCCGAGCTACAACTCGCCCATCGCGAAGCTGGTGCAGGATTACCCCATCAAATCCTGCTCAGTGGTGGCGCATATCCGTCAGGCGAACCGCGGCGAAGTGGCGCTGGAAAACACCCATCCGTTTACCCGCGAGCTGTGGGGCCGCAACTGGACTTACGCCCATAACGGCCAGCTCACCGGCTACCGAACGCTCGACACCGGCCCGTTTCGCCCGATTGGCGAAACCGACAGCGAAAAAGCCTTCTGCTGGTTGCTGCATAAGCTCACCACGCGCTACCCACGCACGCCGGGCAACATGACGGCGGTCTTTCGGTATATCGCCGAACTGGCAAGCGAACTGCGCGAAAAGGGCGTCTTTAATATGCTGCTCTCTGACGGGCGCTACGTGATGGCGTTCTGCTCCACCAATCTCTTCTGGATAACACGCCGTGCGCCGTTTGGCGTCGCCAAACTGCTCGATCAGGATGTGGAAATTGATTTTCAGGAGGAGACAACACCCAATGATGTGGTCACGGTGATCGCCACGCAGCCGCTGACAGGCAATGAAACCTGGCACAAGATTATGCCAGGCGAGTGGGCGTTATTTTGTCTCGGGGAGCGTGTAGTTTGACGCCAGTTGCGGGTGCACCACGCTGCTGCTGAGCGGTTTGCTGACCACATAAGTGCCATTCACTACTGAAACGACTGGCGGCTGACGGGTCGCCATAAAGTAGTCATACCCAGGCTTCAGCTGTTTCCAGAAACCGATAAAGTACGAATACTTATGTCGCTCCATATTGGCGTCGGTCATGCGGAACGGATAAATGCTCACCTGGACATTCGGCTGACCAAACACCAGCGCGCCGGTGACGAACTGGAAAATCTCATCGATATTTTTATCGGTCATCGCATAGCAACCCACGGAAACGCAGGCGCCGTGGATCATCAGATATTTCCCTTCATAGCCGTTAGCGCGGTCAAAGGCGTTCGGAAAACCGATATTAATCGCTTTATAAAAACGGCTGTCGGGTTTGAGCTGGCTACGCTGCACGCTGTAAAAGCCTTCCGGGCTTTTGAAATCGCCCTGACGGCGTTTCGGCCCAAGACCGCCGGAATAGTTGCAGATACGGTAGCTATCCAGTAACTGGTATTGCTCGCCCATCTTGACGTACAGCTCAAGCGTGCGTTCTTCCTTAAAGATCTGGATATAAACCGGGGAACCCATTAACTGCTGTTTTAATTCTTTTTTTATCGGGGTAACGCTGTCGCTACTGACTGTACTGGCCCATGAAAAGCACGACACCAGAAGCATTGCGATTAACAATGCGATTTTACGCATACTGCTTGTTTCCTTGAGAACGCTAAGACCGATGCCGGAACGGCGCAGGGAGCCAAAATAAGACTATTCTGGTTCAGGAGCGCTCACATTAGCATCGCTGTTATTTTTCGCAAGCGCTGCCTGCTGCGTTTACAATTAAGTTCTGCTTAACTTCCCGGCGCCGCGTTGAATTTACTCAATCCCGCCGAAATAAGGAAGGTTGCCGCAGCGCCGCTTTTTTGCCAGACTGTATGCACATACAGTGCGAGGCCGGGGTATGCGCAAAATCATTCATGTCGATATGGACTGCTTTTTCGCAGCGGTTGAGATGCGCGATAACCCCGCCCTGCGCGATATTCCGCTCGCCATCGGCGGCAGCCGCGAACGCCGTGGCGTTATCAGTACCGCCAACTATCCGGCCCGAAAGTATGGCGTTCGCAGCGCGATGCCCACCGGAATGGCCCTTAAGCTCTGCCCGCACCTGACGCTCCTGCCGGGCCGTTTTGACGCTTATAAAGAGGCCTCTGCCCATATTCGCGATATCTTCTCGCGCTACACCCCGCTGATTGAGCCGCTCTCGCTCGACGAGGCGTATCTTGACGTCACCGACAGCCCGCACTGTTACGGCTCTGCCACGCTGATGGCGCGCGAAATCCGCCAGACGATTTTTAACGAATTACAGCTCACCGCCTCGGCGGGCGTGGCGCCGATTAAGTTTCTCGCCAAAATCGCCTCGGATATGAATAAGCCCAACGGACAATATGTTATTACGCCGGAAGCGGTGCCCGCATTTTTGAAATCGCTGCCGCTTGGCAAAATCCCCGGCGTCGGCAAAGTGACGGCAGGCAAGCTCGAAGGGCTGGGGCTGCGTACCTGTGAAGATGTGCAGAACAGCGATCTGGCCTCGCTGCTTAAACGCTTCGGAAAGTTTGGCCGGGTGTTATGGGAGCGCAGCCACGGCATCGATGAGCGTGAAATCAGCCCGGATCGCCAGCGGAAATCGGTGGGTGTCGAGCGCACGCTTGCGGAAGATATCCATGAATGGGCAGAGTGCGAGGCTATCATCGAACGGCTTTATCCGGAGCTCGAACTGCGGCTCGCGAAGGTCAAACCCGATCTGCGCATCGCGCGACAGGGCGTTAAACTCAAATTTAATGATTTTCAGCTGACTACTCAGGAACATGTCTGGCCGCGCCTGAATAAAGAAGACCTGATCGCGACCGCAAAAAAAACCTGGGATGAGCGGCGCGCCGGGCGCGGCGTGCGGCTGGTGGGGCTGCACGTGACGCTGCTTGATCCGCAGATCGAACGCCAGCTGGTGCTGGGGCTTTGAGATTTTCCCGGTCGGGCTGGTGGGCGCTGCGTTTACTCACCTGCATGGCGATGACCGGCGGGGGGCGTAGGGCGGGGAAGCGCAGCGCGCCCGACATCCGCAAACGACGCCAACGGCACCTCCCGTCCCCATCCTTCAAACATGTCTCGCGACGCCGCAAATAAAAAGGCGGCCTCAGAGCCGCCTTTATTCTGCATTCCGCTTAAACGCTTATTTAACCGGGATCGCTTTCAGCAGCTCGGTCAGCAGGGTCCAGTACTGGCCCACGCTTTCGATATGGACCTGCTCATCCGGCGAGTGCGGCCCGGTGATGGTTGGCCCGATGGAAACCATATCCATCTGCGGGTACGGTTTTTTGAACAGACCACATTCCAGCCCGGCGTGGATAACCTGGATATTCGGCGTTTTGTTAAACAGACGCTGGTAGGTTTCGCGCACCAGATGCATCACCGGCGAATTCGCGTCCGGCTGCCAGCCCGGGTAGCTGCCTTTAGCGACGCTCTGCGCGCCCGCCAGCTGGCCCAGCGCGTTCAGCATGCCCACCACGTAATCTTTACCGCTGTCGATAAGCGAGCGGATCAGGCAGATGATTTCCGCCTGCTCGTCGTTCATGGTGACCACGCCCACGTTCAGGGAGGTTTCCACCACGCCTTTGGCGACGTCAGAGTTACGGATGACGCCGTTCGGCATCGCGTTCAGCAGCGCCACAAACGCATCGCGGCTCTGTGCGGTCAGCGCGGCTTTATCCGTGCTCGCCGACTCCAGCAGAACGGTAATGTTCTTCTCTTTAACAGAGAGCTCATTTTTCAGGATATCGAGATAGGTATTCGCCAGCGTTTTCAGCTCGTCCGCTTTAGCGGCAGGCACCGCGACGGTCGCGAACGCTTCGCGCGGGATAGCGTTACGCAGCGTGCCGCCGTTGAAATCCACCAGACGCAGATCTAACGCTTTTGCATGTGCGAACAGGAAACGGGCCAGCAGTTTATTGGCGTTGCCGAGACCCAGGTGGATATCGCCGCCGGAGTGGCCGCCTTTCAGCCCTTTGAGCGTCAGTTTAAACGCCTCGAAACCGGCCGGGATCGCTTCGCGGGAAAGCTTCAGCGTGGAGATAAAATCGATGCCGCCGGCGCAACCCATGTAGATTTCGCCTTCCTCTTCGGAATCGGTATTGATCAGGATGTCCGCCTGCAACCAGTCGGCCTGCAGACCGAACGCGCCGTCCATACCGGCTTCTTCGGTCATGGTCAGCAGCACTTCCAGCGGGCCATGTTCAACGGCATCATCCGCCAGCACCGCCAGCGCGGAGGCCATACCGATGCCGTTGTCCGCGCCAAGCGTGGTGCCGCGCGCTTTCACCCACTCGCCGTCAATGTACGGCTGGATAGGATCTTTGGTGAAGTCATGAACGGTGTCGTTATTTTTCTGCGGCACCATGTCAAGGTGCGCCTGCAGCACGACCGGCTTGCGGTTTTCCATGCCGGCGGTCGCCGGTTTGCGAATTAAAATGTTGCCCACCTGGTCGCGCTCGGCGAACAGGCCTTTTTCCTTCGCCCAGCCCATGATGTGTTCGGCGAGTTGTTCTTCATGATAGGACGGGTGAGGAATAGAGCAGATTTTCGCGAAAATATCCCACAGCGGTTGAGGGGAGAGTTGAGACAGTTCAGACACGTTAAGTCTCCTTGACTGAGCCCGCTGCAATGCGGCGAACGGGCCTCTGGGTTATCGTTGTGATGTGCCGCAAGACGGGCCTGGGCAATAGCCCGAGAATACCACTTTCTTTTATGCCGTGCAGACCAAAGCGAGCAAAAACCACGGCCCGTGCCGCATGGCACTGGTTTTTAGCGGTTCAGATCTCTATAATCTCGCGCAACCTATTTTCCCCCTGAACACTTTTTAAGCCGTTTTTTAAACTGGCCGGGACACTTCACATGAGCGAAAAATACGTTGTCACCTGGGATATGTTACAGATCCATGCACGCAAGCTGGCGAGCCGCCTGCTGCCGGCCGAGCAGTGGAAAGGCATTATCGCCGTCAGCCGCGGCGGTCTGGTGCCGGGCGCGCTGCTGGCGCGCGAACTGGGTATCCGTCACGTTGATACCGTCTGTATCTCCAGCTACGACCATGACAACCAGCGCGAACTGAAGGTTATCAAGCGCGCCGAAGGCGATGGCGAAGGCTTTATCGTGGTGGACGATCTGGTGGATACCGGCGGCACCGCGGTGGCTATCCGCGAAATGTACCCAAAAGCCCGTTTCGTGACCATTTTCGCTAAGCCGGCAGGCCAGCCGCTGGTGGATGACTACGTTATCGACATTCCGCAGGACACCTGGATCGAGCAGCCGTGGGACATGGGCGTGGTCTTTGTACCGCCGCTGTCTGGCCGTTAATCCCGTCCTTACGCATCTTTACGCCCGGCACCGCCGGGCGTTTTTGTTTTTATCCATCGCCTGCGAGTACAATTAAGCTTTGTGACGTTTTCACGGAGGCAGAGAGCATGTCGCAGGCAAATCTGAGCGAAACCCTGTTTAAGCCACGGTTTAAGCACCCCGAAACGTCGACGCTGGTGCGTCGGCTTCAGCATGCCCCGCCTCCGGTCATTCAGTCCGCGCTGGATGGCAAAACGGTGCCGCACTGGTACCGCATGATAAACCGCCTGATGTGGGTCTGGCGCGGCGTCGATCCGCTGGAAATTCTTGAGGTGCAGTCGCGCATTGTATTAAGCGATGCCGAGCGCACCAATCCCGCCCTGTATGACACGGTGGTCGGCTATCGCGGCGGCAACTGGAATTACGAGTGGTCGAAGCAGGCGATGACGTGGCAGCAGCGCGCGGGGCAGGAAACGGACGAACACGCCATCGGCAAGGCGTGGCTGATGGCGTCGACGCTTTACAGTATCGCCGCGTATCCGCATCTGAAGGGCGACGCGCTGGCCGAACAGGCGCAGGCGCTCGCCAACCGGGCTTATGAAGAAGCGGCCACGCGGCTCTCCGGCGAACTGCGCGAGCTGACGTTCGCCATTCCCGGCGGCGCGTCCATCACCGGCTTTTTGCATCTGCCAAAAGGCGGGCAGGGGCCGTTCCCGACGGTGCTTATTTGCGGCGGTCTCGATTCGCTGCAAAGCGACTACTTTAATCTTTTCGAGCGCTACTTCGCGCCGCTCGGCATCGCCATGCTGACCATCGATATGCCGTCCGTCGGCGCGTCAGCGAAATGGACGCTCACCCAGGATTCGAGCTTTCTGCATCAGCATGTGTTGCAGGCGCTGCCGACGCTGCCGTGGGTCGATCACACCCGTGTGGCGGCGTTTGGGTTCCGCTTCGGGGCGAACGTGGCGGTGCGGCTGGCGTATCTGGAGGCGCCACGCCTGAAGGCGGTGGCGTGTCTTGGCCCGGTGGTGCATCAATTGTTAAGCGAGCCGACGCGGCAAGGCCAGGTGCCGGAGATGTATATGGATGTGCTGGCGAGCCGGCTTGGCATGTATGACGCCTCGGACAACGCGCTGCGCGTCGAACTCAACCGCTATTCGCTGAAAACGCAGGGGCTGCTGGGCCGCCGCTGTCCGACGCCAATGCTGGCGGGCTTCTGGAAAAACGATCCGTTCAGCCCGGAGGAAGAAGCGCGTTTAATCGCCTCGTCATCTGTCGCGGGCAAACTGCTGGAGATCCCGACTTCGCCCGTGTACAGCAACTTTGACAAGGCGCTGCATGAGATTTCCGGGTGGGTAAACCATAAATTGCGTTAATGATTGGCTAATTTCCATTGGTTTGGTAAAACAGTGGCTTCACAAAAGGAGATCGCAATGACGTTACCGAGTGGACACCCGAAAAGCAGGATGATTAAGAAATTCACTGCCCTTGGCCCGTATATTCGGGAAGAGCAGTGTGAAGATAACCGCTTCTTCTTTGATTGCCTGGCTGTTTGCGTCAACGTGAAACCAGCGCCGGAGAAGCGTGAATTCTGGGGCTGGTGGATGGAGCTGGAAGCACAGGAAGACCGTTTCACCTACACCTGGCAATTTGGTCTGTTTGATAAAGAGGGCGTCTGGAATGTCACCCCGATCAAAGACGCCGAAGTGAAAGAGAAGCTTGAGAAAACGCTGCGTGACTTCCATGAAAGATTGCGTGCGCTGCTCGCTTCGATGGATTTAAAACTGGAGCCGGTGACAGAAAACCTGAAACTTTCTGCATAAGCCGTATTTCAGTTAATACCTGGATAAGCCAAAAAATAACCCCGCCGCAGCGGGGTTATTTTTTTCGTAGCCACACGATGTTATAAACGCCCACGGCGTGGGCGTGTCAAATATTAATCAGAACTGGTAAACGAGACCCAGCGCAACAACGTCATCGTTGTTGATATTAAGTGCGTTGTCGTCGTCCAGCTGGTTAATTTTGTAATCAACAAAAGCAGACATGTTTTTATTGAAATAGTAGGTCGCTGCAACGTCCACATATTTCACCAGATCAACGTCGCCAATGCCGTTTTCAACATCTTTGGCTTTTGACTGCACATAGCCGATGGACGGACGCAGGCCAAAGTCGAACTGATACTGCGCAACCACTTCGAAGCCCTGGTTTTTATTGGCAAAACCGCCAGTGATCGGGGTCATGTTGCGGGTTTCCGCATAGGTCGCCGCCAGGTAGATATTGTTGGCGTCATACTTCAGACCAGTCGCCCAGGCTTCCGCGTTATCGCCTTTACCGAGCGTGGAATTACGCTGCGCCAGCGTACGGTTTGATTTGGTGTAAGCGCCGCCGATGCTCACCCCGCTGTCGCCCAGCGCGTAGTTAACAGAGGCACCGTAGCCGTCGCCGTTGGCTTTGCTGGCGGCACGGCTATCGTTCTCGTTTTTGCCCTGGTATTGCAGGCCGAATTTCAGACCATCCACCAGACCGAAGAAATCGGTGTTGCGGTAGGTGGCCACGCCAGTGGTACGGCCGGTCATGAAGTTATCGGTTTTGGTGTACGCGTCGCCACCGAATTCCGGGATTATATCGGTGTAAGAACCCACGTCATACAGGATGCCGTAGTTACGACCGTAATCGATGGAGCCCAGGTCGGCGAACTTCAGGCCCGCAAAAGCCAGACGGGTTTTGGTGGCGCTGTTCGTGCTGTCACCTTCCACACGGTTAGCGGCAACCTGATATTCCCACTGGCCGAAACCGGTCAGTTGATCGTTAATTTGTGTCGCGCCTTTGAAGCCCAGACGGATATAAGATTGATCCCCGTCTACAGCGTCGTTATCGCTCATATAATGTTCGGCTTTAACACGGCCATAAAGATCCAGCTTGTTGCCGTTCTTGTTATAAATTTCTGCGGCCTGAACAGCAGAAGACGCAACAATACCCATCACCACTAATGCCAGAGTGCTCTTTTTCATCATTAATCCCAATCATTATTTACGCGCTAAAATTCGCGGGTCAAAGACCTGTGAAAAAACAAGATGGGTTTTAACGGTCCGATATGAAAAAAATATGACAAAGTAAGATAAATTTTAAAAAGATATATTTTTCGTAAACTGTAATAAAAATATCAAACAGCGCCGCTATGCTTGCCGGTTCGTCTGCGCGCCGTGCGGTTTTTCGGGCCGGGAGTTGGCAAGGGCGCGCTCTCCTGTTACAACGTCATTTTGGGTTTAATTTTTCCAATTTCGTTGATACGGCAAAACATCATGAGTAACAGCCAGACCCTGGTGGTGAAACTGGGGACCAGCGTCCTGACCGGCGGCTCGCGTCGCCTCAATCGCGCCCATATTGTCGAACTGGTGCGCCAGTGCGCGCAGCAGCACGCCGCCGGGCATCGTATTGTGATTGTCACGTCCGGGGCGATTGCCGCCGGGCGCGAACACCTCGGCTACCCCGAACTCCCGGCGACCATCGCCTCCAAACAGCTGCTGGCGGCGGTCGGGCAGAGCCGCCTGATCCAGCTCTGGGAGCAGCTTTTCTCGATTTACGGCATCCATGTAGGGCAGATGCTGCTGACCCGCGCGGATATGGAAGATCGCGAGCGCTTCCTGAACGCCCGCGACACGCTCACCGCGCTGCTCGATAACCGCATCGTGCCGGTCATCAATGAAAACGACGCAGTTGCCACGGCGGAAATTAAAGTCGGCGATAACGATAATCTCTCGGCGCTGGCGGCAATTCTCGCCGGTGCCGATAAACTGCTGCTGCTGACTGACCAGCAGGGCCTCTTCACCGCCGACCCGCGCAACAACCCGCAGGCCGAGCTGATTCAGGATGTTTACGGCATCGACGACACCCTGCGCGCGATTGCGGGCGACAGCGTCTCCGGGCTCGGCACTGGCGGCATGGGCACCAAGCTTCAGGCGGCGGATGTTGCGGGCCGCGCGGGTATCGAGACCGTGATCGCCGCAGGCAGCAAGCCGGGTGTTATCAACGACGTTATCGAAGGGCTGCCGGTCGGCACGCGCTTCCACCCGCAGCAGACGCCGCTTGAGAACCGCAAGCGCTGGATCTTCGGCGCGCCGCCCGCTGGCGAAATCACCGTCGACGAGGGCGCGCAGGCCGCCATTATGGAACGCGGCAGCTCGCTGCTGCCCAAAGGCATCAAAAGCGTGACCGGCAATTTTTCGCGCGGTGAAGTTATCCGCATCCGCAATCTGGAAGGGCGCGATATCGCCCACGGCGTTACGCGCTACAACAGCGACGCGCTGCGCCGCATCGCCGGGCACCACTCGCAGCAGATTGACGCCATTCTCGGCTATGAATATGGCCCGGTGGCCGTTCACCGCGACGACATGATCACCCAATAAGGAGCCTGCCATGCTGGAGCAGATGGGCCAGGCGGCCAAAGCCGCCTCATATCAGATGGCGCTGCTCTCCTCGCGCGAGAAAAACCGCGTGCTGGAGAAAATCGCCGACTATTTAGAAGCGAATACCGAAGAGATTTTGCTCGCCAACGAGCAGGATTTACTGGAAGCGCGCCGCAACGGGCTGAGCGACGCGCTGTTAGACCGCCTGGCGCTCAACCCGCAGCGCCTGCACGCCATTGCGAACGACGTGCGTCAGGTGTGTCATCTGGCCGATCCGGTTGGGCAGGTGATTGACGGCGGTCTGCTGGAAAGCGGCCTGCGTATTGAGCGTCGTCGCGTGCCGCTCGGTGTGGTGGGGGTGATTTATGAAGCGCGCCCGAACGTGACGGTGGACGTCGCCTCACTGTGCCTGAAAACCGGCAACGCGGCCATTCTCAGAGGCGGCAAAGAAACCTGGCGCACTAACGCGGCGACCGTAAAAGTGATTCAGAGAGCGCTTGAAGAGTGCGGGCTGCCCGCCGCCGCCGTGCAGGCTATCGAAAGCCCGGATCGCGCGCTTGTGAACAAGATGCTGCGCATGGACAAATACATCGACATGCTCATCCCGCGCGGCGGGGCAGGGCTGCATAAGCTCTGCCGTGAGCAGTCGACCATTCCGGTCATTACCGGCGGCATCGGCGTATGTCATATTTTCGTTGATGAAAGCGCCGAGTTCGCGCCTGCGCTCAACATCATCACCAATGCCAAAACCCAGCGCCCGAGCACCTGTAACACGGTGGAGACGCTGCTGGTGCATGAGGCCATTGCAGAGCGTTTCCTGCCGGAGCTGAGCCAGGCAATGCACGCGCGCGGCGTAACGCTGCACGCTGACGAGCGCGCGCTGGCGCTGCTTGCCGGCGGCCCGGCGAACGTGGTGGCGGTGAAGGCGGAAGAGCTTGACGACGAATGGCTGTCGCTCGATCTCAACGTGAAGCTGGTGGCGGATATTGACAGGGCCATCGCGCATATTCGCGCGCACGGCACCCAGCATTCGGACGCCATTCTCACCCGCACGCTGCGCCACGCCGATCGTTTCGTGAATGAAGTGGATTCGTCGGCGGTGTACGTGAACGCCTCGACGCGCTTTACCGACGGCGCGCAGTTTGGCCTCGGCGCTGAAGTGGCAGTGAGCACCCAGAAGCTGCACGCCCGCGGCCCGATGGGCCTCGAAGCGCTGACCACGTACAAGTGGATCGGCTACGGCGACGATACGATTCGTGCTTAACTGAGGGCCGGGTGATGCAAAAATCGCCGCTTGATTCGCAAGGGCATTGACGTATCACCCGCTTTTACATAACCTTTTACCCCGTGCTCACGCACACCCTTCCTCAGGGCCGATATAGCTCAGTTGGTAGAGCAGCGCATTCGTAATGCGAAGGTCGTAGGTTCGACTCCTATTATCGGCACCACTTCTAGACTATTCAGAGTGTCATGCATTTCAATATGTAATTTGTTTTTTATAAAAGATAAATAACAGTACAACATTCATTAATCGCCTTTGTATTAAATCATCTATAATTCCTTTGCTCTATGAAGGCTATTGATTGGCTATCTTTTAAATGAAATTTTAAATAAATATAAAAATAGTGAGGCGTGTTTTATAACATAACACGCCCGCCTGTTTTTAACTCATGTTGAAGATGTTATCGCGCTGGATTCGATATGCGGCAATTGAAAGTAGCAAGCATAAGCTCTCTGAGAGAGACTACATAAATCTGGTTGTCGAAAATATCGCCTGATTTTTTCAACATTTATTATCTTATATGAACACTTCTTATAAACATCATTCTCACATTCAGTAATTTTTCCAAACATACTAAAATCGTCTTCAATATTTTGATGGGAAGATAAATCTATGTCTTCATAGGTCCAACAAATTATATAATGTATAATGTTTAGTGGATGATTTAAGATTTCAAGATGACTAAATCTATTCTTATATTCAATAGCCTTAAGTTTATCTTTATCAAAACTTGAATCTTGGTAAAATGTTCCTACACTATCAATCCCTCTGGCAGAGAATGTTAATGGTCTTAACCATAAATCTCTGTATGGAGAGTCTCCTGGAACAAAATGAGTAAGCGTTGTATAGAGCGTTCCAACCCAATGTTCGTCACTAGAATCTGGAGCAATAAACCATTTTTTTTCTAGTTGGGGAACGTCATTTATCATAAAACGTTCTCGATTTTTTAATCCTTGCTGAGTTTCAGTAAGTGCTTTTATTTGCTCTGAAATGTTTTCTGCATCTTTCTTTTTATTTAGCACATCAATGAAGTCCCTGAAAACTTCAAGTTCTACCTTCGCGGAGTCAATGAATTCTTTGATTTGATGTATGAAAGCTGAATCCTTAAGTACTTTATAAGCATCGTTACTAATTGAGTTTCTATTAGTAACCAAATCAAAAGGGCCATCAATTAAGAATAAGTAGTGTGACTGTGAATCATTATCGGCCAAGCATTGATAATCCGTTGCGAGTAAAGGCTCATTCCAGATTTGACTATAATTACAAGTTTTTATACCTTGCGATGATATAAAGGTACCTCTTTGATCTGTTAATTTTAAACCTGATTTTGATGAGCCCTGGCGATCAAGATTTGAATATTTCTCTAATGCTCGTCTATTTCCATCTATTGCAAATATCAGACTATATTTCTGGCCTTGATAGCGGATTACTTTAGCCTTTCGAGCATAAAATCGTGCAGAGCGTAAACGAGATAGTTTAGATGCTAATAAAGGTAATTCTCCATCAATGTCAATATCTAAATATGGATACCCTTGTTCAATTAAAGAGCATTCATCTCCGTCCCAAAGAAAAAGCTCAACATTTTTTATATCTTTAGATGCTTCATCAAGCTGCCTTTTTTCGATAGGTGAAAAACCATGGTTTTCATTAACGATTTTCACATCGCCATGTTTTGTGCAAAATCGAATGTAGTTATATACATATGAGTTTTCAATGTTGAAACCATTATTACTGTTTACAGTATAGAATTTTGAAAACTGTTCAACATTTAAATCTTTTATTATTATTATTGTTCCTGAAGAGAAATCATTAGGTGAAATATTTAATATAATATTGTCCACTGCTTTTTTAGTTCTTACATCTTGTTTAGGAATAATTTCAGATAATATCTCGGCAACGTTATTGCCTTTATGAGGAGTTATGTCGGTGTAAATATTTAAATTAGTCCTGGGGTTATCTATCCTTTTGTAAATCCAATCGGGCTCTGTACCAAATTTAGATATAACTGATATTTCAGAAGAAGCAAAGCATAACTTTGACCCTTGGCATTTATACCCTATACTTTCACCTTTTAACTTCGTGGTTTTTCCGATTGAAAAAAATGCTTCATAATTTGATATCTCTTTGCCGCCATCTCTTGATGTTGATAAACCTACTCCATTATCAATAAAGATAAGCCCATTATATTCTTCCAAAGGATAAAACCATATTTTACTAGCTTTGGCATCATATGAGTTAGATATGAGTTCTCTCAATACTTCGCAAGGGTCTTGTCTGTTCACAGAGAGTTCTGATAGTACATGTGTATAATCTATTTGAGGCGTAATGTTCATTATAGTTACCCATGTTAGGAAGAAGGTTTTTATATTGAATTGAACATATCATCTTTATATTTACGGAACAAGTTAATTTAAATAAATAGTTCTCGCTATGGTCCTTTATGTGCATTTAACTAAGAAGCATGACTTAAATCTTTCCTTAATCAAAATATTCAAGTTAAGTAACTATGCTGGACTCTACTGATTTCTTAAATATTCTGTTGAAGTAGGAACATAGGCGTTAGTTTTAAAAAAATATAATATATCATGTAGCAATTTATTTATATTCATAGCTTTTAGATTAGAAATATTATCCATTTGGTTTAAAGCCTAACCTCTTCAATTCTTCCCGCCCCAGGTTTTTAAACCAGTTTCCAAGGCTCATTCCCTGCGCCTTTGCAGCTTCCTCAAACTGCGCTTTGAGTTCAGGGGTAATCCTAATCTGAAAAGCGGGGGCTTTGCCGTTTCCTTTGGGTTGTTTGTCACGTTGTACAGTTGACATGTGTGTACCTATAGGAGGAATATAACTGCAATAGGTACGTACCCTAACATGGTTGACCTATCGAAACAACGCTCCGGTGTGCTGCAACACAACCGGAGCGTCTGACCACAAACGTTATACGGAGTAACGCTATGGCTAACGTCAATAGTAACACACCCGCACGCCCTGAAAATGAGGGCCATAATCTCAATCTGAACGCTCCCGCCACCCCGATGCCGCCGTCGGCGCATTCCAGAATGTTGAGCCTGCACACGTTGTGCGAAGGGCCGATCACGGCGGAAATGGATTTCTTCACGCTCGCCACGCTGTGTGAAGAAACAGTCAGCGAGCTGATTGAGTGCAAGGACGAGACGCTGTTTCTGGCGCTGACCGGGAGACTGGCGCTGATGCTGGAATCCCTCGCGGCCGCGCTCGACAGACCGGTGCCGGCGCATCTGTTTGCCTCACTGACGGCCGACACGCTCCCTTCAGAGGTGCCGTTCTGCATCGGCAGCGACGCGCAGATGCTGAGCCGCTACTGTAAAGCACTGAACATGACGTTAATAAGCCGCGCGCACCCGCCGGAAATGGCGGAAATGCTCACAGGGCTGCTGTTTGATCTCGTGAATCATCTGGTGGAATTTGTGAGAGCGCCCTGTTTTGTGCGTACTGAGGAGGGCTATGAAGACTGGGCCGGGCAGCACGTTATGTCGCTAAACTGACAAAAAGGCCGGGGGTTCCCGGCCTTTGTTTATCTGGCGCGCCAGTACAATGCAATAATCAGAAAGGGATTAAACACCTTCTATTCCAGGCTCGTTATGTGAAGCATCTGTATTTCTTTAATACGCTGTCTGTTCATGTTGATGTTACACGCCGTGGCGGCATTCCCAAGGTAGTGCGTGCTCGCTGCTTCTGTCACTGCAACGCCGCAATAATCATCACGATATTTGAGCCATTCGGCCTGGCTTCTTTTGAATAATTCAATCATCCGTTTTTTGCGGTCTTCATCTCCCATCCACCATTTGGTGTAATCAAAGTTCTCCATCTCTTTAAGCTTGTCCGCATAAGCCTTATTGAGCGCCCCGGTGGATTTATCATCAATGTCAGCTAAGCATTCGATGTTCTCGTCGCCATATTGATCTTCGCAGGCTTTCACGTCGTCGTTTCTTATTACGTTTGCTGTCTCAGTCGCCAGCGAAGCGTGGCTGACCAGCAGCACAGAAATGATAAAAACGATTTTTTTCATTGCAGTAAATCCCTTACTTTTCGTCTTGAGCCTGAACCCTGAATACCGCCATTCTACTGCGCGTAGCCGCCTTTAACCGGCGTCTCTTTATATGCCGCCCTGCCAGACGTGTTAGCACGGGTAGCCAGAGTTCTTCACCTGGTCGTCTCAACCACGATTAACTGTATCTCTTTGATGCGCCGTTTGTTCATATTGATGTTACAACCTACCGACGCCGCACCGAGAAAGTGAGTACCCTGCGCTGCGGTAGTCGCTACGTCGCAATAACCGTCCCGGTAGGTCAGCCAGTCACGCTGGCTTTTGCGGAAGGCCTCAATCATCCGTTTTTTGCGGTCTTCATCGCCCATCCACCATTTGGTGTAATCAACACGCTCCAGCGATTTAAGCTTTGTCTCATACGCCTTTTTGAGTTCGGCTTCGGTTTTATCGTTGAGATCTTCCAGACATTCGCTGCTGAATTCGTAATACTTATCCAGGCACTGGTCGACGGCGTTATCAGAAGTAATGTCTTTTTCATCTGCCGCCAGCGAAGCGGTAGCTATCATTAACAACGGGATTATTGCCAGGATCCTCTTCATTTTTGCAGATTCCTTATTCTTATTTGTGTTCTTTGCGCGTCGCGTCTTGAGCTTACGTCATTTCGAAGATAAGTAATGATTTCATTCCTGCTACCGCCTTTCGCTATAATTGCCACCATCTCTTTTGCGGTAACATTACCCTGAAATATAGTATCGATAAAGGTATCTCTAATCGCGGTATCGATACTGCTCCAGGGTAACGCATTCGGTATATTTAAATGACGGACATGTCGGCCATAAACATCCTTAGCATATATAACTTTCTCCTGATACGCGATTTCAAATAACCGGATTTGTTGCTGATGCGTAATCTCGCCTACCAGAGGCCCATAAAATTGTACAAACATCTCCGCTTCTCGTCCGCTCAGATAAGCGGCTTTAGAGCAAATGACAGCCTTATATTCCTCAATATCTGCGTGTCGCAGCGTAGCGAGTATTTCGCCGGCGCTACGCTTCTTCATATCAAATCCACGGCCAAGCGTTACACCAGACTCAAACCTGGGATGGTGGAGTATCCTCGAAAATTGCAGCAGATGTTTCGGTTGTCTGAAAGGCGCAACGGCGGTGATGTAATCCACGCCTTCACTGTCAAACGTCGTCTGGCCTTGCCGGACAATCAGGGGGCCTGCGACATGCCGTGGCCGCCAGCGGGGCGTTGTGGCCTCATGCAGGGCGTGCATAAACCAGTAATCAACCGGATGAATCAGGCCGGATGGTTTCATATTCAGTAAGCGCTGATACCAGTAAATGGCCTCCTGCGTTTGCAAATCACAGCGTCCATTTACGGTAATGTATCGCCCCGTTGTTTGACCGTAACCCGCATCGGCGATGAGTTTTTGCAGTGTTTTGACTTCATCGGGATTATTTGTTCCGCAGAAGCCAACCGAACCTGTGAGTCTGAATACCCTCGGGTTAGGGTAATGACGTTTTGGCATATTTCTCTCCCTTTCAGCCTGACAATCCTTTATTCGCTGGATGGTAGGCGGCGGGAGTAAACAGGAATATGATTCCTGTCATCCTTTAAAAAGGTATTATATTGCTCAGCATTCAATGCTAATGCTATTAATCAATGCTGTTAGTGGAATCGTTCATACATTTTATGAATGCTTTTTATATTTTTAGTTGGTCGGGGCATATTGATTTAATAAATATTATGAAGCCCCTGTAAGGTGAATAATGATGAATAAAGAAGAGGCCGAACAGGCCATTCTTGACTGGTACAGAGAAACATGGAACGGGAAATCTTTTATTTCAGGAAAACCCTGGAAGCTGGATTTAGACACGTGCCTGACCACGGGCGAACATCCCTGGGTGGTAGAAACGGGAGAAGAGATTATGGAGGATTACTTCTCGCGGTTTAATGTCGATAAAACAGGTTTCAGTCTTCTGAAATACTGGCCGGTCGAGCCGGGCTGGATCCCGAACGTTTTGCTTCCCGCCTCAATGCGCGTAAAGCGCGTTGCGCCAGCGCCATTAACGCTGCGTATGCTTGCTGAATCCGCAAAGGCGGGCCACTGGCTTTATGAGTAATCAACGGTCTACAACTGATAAGGCCGGAGTCTCCCGGCCTTTGTATGTGGCGCAGGTCAGAAGAAATCATTTACGGAAGAAAGCGCTTATGATCCGAAGATGCCTCTGTACATCGGTACTGTTCTTTATGCTGGCAGGCTGTGTCACGTTGCCGCCGAGGCATACGGCCAGCGTGACAACGGTCAGTGGCAATATCTGCCTCCGCGTGCCGGCACAACAGGGCGAAAGGCTCGACTGGATGGAAATCATGGAAAGCGCCAGGCCCTCCAGCACTATTATTCATTATGACGTTGCTCACCCGGTTTGGGTTTCTGCCGAAGAGTGTTTACCCGTTAAAGGGTTTCACTTTGTTGCAGGAAAATCTTACACAGTGCTGATTGCAACCGTTATCAACGAGAAAGATGCGCGTCAGTACGAATCAACATTTACAACGGGGCAAGGGCTGGCTGTCATTCAGTAATAACCGAACATGCAGGCGCTGTATTTCCCGTTGAAACACCATGACGGCTAAACCGCAGCGGCCCGGCATAGTATATAACCCCATAAGGTTTGGATGGCCTGCAACAGTGATCAGTAAATACGAAGCCCTGCGCATCGCAAAAGCCTGTGCGAATCAGTATCGCTTAAGCTGGAATGAGAAAAACCTGACGGTAACGAAAGGCCGGCTTGATGAAACGCCCTGTTTTATCGTTTCGACGCTTGACGACGGTATGGCAGAAACCGGCTCGTGGATGGATTTTGTCTTTTCGACGCCAGTGCGTTTTTATATCGACGCGTTGAACGGCACGTTTTTGGGTTATGAAGCAGGCAATCGCGGCGTGAACCCGGTCAAGCCTGCGTCATTTTAAGTAGCCGGTTATCCCACCGCCAGCAAACAGATCTTCAGCGCCACGTTATAAGACGCCTCAAACGATTTCACCGGCAGGAACTCAAAGCGTGAATGGAAGTTATGCGCGCCGGTAAAGAAGTTCGGCGTTAACAGGCCTTTCGCTGAGAGCGCCGCGCCGTCGGTGCCGCCGCGCATCGGAATGGTTTTCGGTTTAATATCGAGCGCCTCCAGCGCCTGATAAATCAGGTCAATCGGGCGGCGGTCATCGCCAATCGCGTTGCTGATATTGCTGTAAACGTCGCTGATGGTGATGTCCACTTTCGCGGTCGGGTGCGCGGCGGCGATTTTCTCCGCCACGTCATGCAGCTGCTGTTTGCGGCGCTCAAAGGCACTGAGGTCGAAATCACGGATGCTGGCGTTCAGCGTCGCGCTGTTCTGGCTCGCCTGCATGCCGTTAAACCACACATAGCCTTCGCGCCCGGCGGTGTGCTCCGGCGTCTCCTGGCGGTCGAAGTGGCTGATAAAATCGGTCGCCATCAGCAGCGGGTTCACCAGCACGCCTTTCGAGGCCATCGGGTGCGCCGTCACGCCGGTAAAGCGAATCTCCGCCTGCGCCGCGTTGAAGTTCTCATACACCACCTCGCCCAGCTCGCAGCAGTCGATGGTATAGGCGAAATCCACGTCAAAGCGCGCGAGATCCAGCGCCTTCGCGCCGCGCAGGCCAATCTCTTCGTCCGGAACAAACGCCACCACGATATCGCCGTGGCGCATCTCCGGCGTCAGGTTCTCCAGCAGCGTCATCACCACCGTCACCGCCGCTTTGTTGTCCGCGCCGAGCACGCTGGTGCCGTCGCTGAAAATAATCTCTTCGTTCGGGTAGGCTTTAATTTCCGGGCGCTCGTTCACCCGCAGCCAGATATCTTCTTTCGCGTTCAGGCAGAGATCTTCACCGGTAAACGTGAGGATTTGTGGATGAATCTCCGGCGACAGTCCGACGTCCACGGTGTCGGTATGGGTGATAAAACCGATGCGCGGCGCGCCCGGCACCGTGCCCTTTTTCACGGCGGTGACGGTCGCGTGTTCATCAATAATAATCTGCTCCAGGCCCAGCGTTTGCAGCTCATCGGCCAGGGCGCGGGCCATCTCATGCTGGCCCGGCGTGCTGGGCAGGGTGGTGGCAGATGCATCACTCTGGCTGGTGATTGCCAGGTAGCGAAAAAAGCGGCGGGTTAATTGACTGCCGAGCGGTGATGGCATGGTGGATCCTTCTTTATTTGTGTTATCAGGTGTTTGCGTTGTGGTTTTAATGTTATTGATGAAGTGACGAAGAATCAGACTCCTTTGGCACGAAATAAAAAACATAAAGGAATTACGATGATTAGCAAGCACACGATCCATGCGCTGGCGCTCGCCGCCCTCACCACCAGCGCCGCGGCAGGCGCGAGTACGCTGGTCTATTGCTCTGAAGGCTCGCCGGAGAACTTCAACCCGCAGTTGTATACCTCCGGCACCAGCGTTGATGCCAGCGCCGTGCCGGTTTATAACCGTCTGGTGGATTTTAAAACCGGCACCACCGAACTCGTGCCGAGCCTTGCGGAGCGCTGGGAGGTGAGCGACGACGGCAAAACGTACACCTTCCATCTGCGTAAGGGCGTGAAATTTCAGAGCAACAAATATTTCAAACCAACACGCGATTTCAACGCCGACGACGTCATCTTCTCGTTTATGCGCCAGAAAGACCCGAAACACCCGTACCACAACGTCTCGAACGGTAACTACTCCAACTTTGAAAGCCTGGAGTTCGGCAAGCTCATCACGGCTATCGATAAAGTGGATGACCACACGGTGCGCTTTACGCTCGCCCACCCGGAAGCGCCGTTCGTGGCCGATCTCGGCTGGTATTTCGCGTCAATACTGTCGGCGGAATATGCCGACGCGATGCTCAAAGCCGGCACGCCGGAGCGCGTGGACATGAACCCCATCGGCACCGGGCCGTTTAAGCTCGCGCAATACCAGAAAGATTCACGCATCCTGTTTACGGCATTTGACCAGTACTGGCAGGGCAAAGCGAAGCTCGACCGGCTGGTGTTCAGCATCACGCCAGACGCCTCGGTGCGCTACGCCAAGCTTGAGAAAAACGAGTGCCAGGTGATGCCGTTCCCCAACCCGGCGGATCTGCCGCGCATGAAGGAAAACCCGGATCTCACGCTGATGAGCAAATCGGGGCTGAACACGGGCTTCCTCGCGTTCAACACCCAGAAACCGCCGCTGGATAACGTCAAAGTGCGCCAGGCGCTGGCGATGGCCATCAACAAGCCTGCGATTATCGACGCGGTGTTCCAGGGCACCGGCACCGCCGCGAAAAACCTGTTGCCGCCGGGCGTCTGGAGCGCAGATAAAGATTTAAAAGACTATGACTACGCGCCGGAGCAGGCCAAAGCGCTGCTGAAAGACGCGGGCATGCCGGAGGGCTTTACCATCGATCTCTGGGCGATGCCCGTGCAGCGGCCCTATAACCCGAACGCCAAACGCATGGCGGAGATGATCCAGGCGGACTGGGCAAAAATCGGCGTGAAGGCGCATATCGTCACCTATGAGTGGGGCGAATATTTAAAACGCGTGAAAGGCGGCGAACACCAGGCGGCGCTGATGGGCTGGACGACCGCGACCGGCGATCCGGATAACTTCTTCGGCCCGCTCTTTACCTGCCAGTCCGCCAACGGCGGCTCGAACTCCGCGAAGTGGTGCTATGCGCCGTTCGATAAGCTCATCAGCGAGGCGAAAGCCACCAGCGATCGTCCGACGCGTGAAGCGCTCTATCGTGAGGCGCAGCAGATCATGCACGATCAAATGCCCGCCGTGATGATCGCCCACTCGACGATCTTCGAGCCGGTACGCAAAAACGTCACCGGTTATGAAGTCGATCCGTTCGGCAAACACATTTTTTATCAGGTGGATCTTAAAAAATAAGGCGGGAAACCGCCTCTGCGGAGGCGGTTTTAAAACGGCTAAGGATGCGGGAGATTACGGGAGAATTCCACATTCGCCACCGACTGCACTTTCCAGGCATTCCCTTCTTTAACCATGCAATCAATCACGATGTGATCCTGTTTTTTGCCAAACGCAATATAGACGTTATTGCATGCCGCATCCGCATCGCTGGCGACGGCGGCGATCTGCTGCCAGTCATCGCCCACGCTCTGCGCCTTAATAAACATATCTACGTCCGGGACGTCATATACATTTGGATCTAAGGCTGCCTGCGCTTTAAGTTTTTGAAGGGTGTCGGCGGTTACATAGCGGCTTAGCCCGGCGTAATCGGTCAGCGGCGCTTTGCCGCGTGCAATCTGCGCGATGTACCACTGATTAAACTGTACGGCGGCCGTAACGGGGGCCGGTACATCGTTCGCGGCTGCCAGTGAAACCAGCGGCCACAACAATACGATGGCGAGTAAGCTTTTCATATTAATCGTGCCTGTAAATAACATAAGAGGGCCTTACTGAGCGGTATTCAGGGCCCGGGTACATAGTTCGCTGAACAAAATCTGAATACCAGACACCTTTCCCGTCATAGATACAAGCGTGGCCCCATGGATGATGGGGCGTAGGTTGTATTACAGCGACATCACCGGCAACAGGTTCTCCATAAACCTGATGAAACCCAGCTTGAGTCAGATTCTGGCCCATATCTCTTGCATAATGGGTATTAATAATATCGACACCACCTGCACGAATGGCCTTCGAAACAAATTCTGCGCATCTTTTCTGACTTTGCTGACCTGCATGTTGGCGAGCATAAGAGACAGCCTCATTTTTATTCCAGGACATAACGCTTCCTTTTTTATGTGAGTGAAGAATAGTCAACGTTACGCCGAAAAAATATTTAAGGTTGTAAAACAGAGATAAGTGTTATTAACCACAATTTGAGAGGAATATAATTACCTTTTATTTATAAATTAAATAAATGACGGTTTTTTTGTCGCTTATCGCTCCGCACCTTCTCCCGCCACACTTCCCACCCAGGCCTGCAACATCACATCGCGCCACGCCTCATCCTGGCGTTCAAAAAACGCGGCGGTCTCATACAACAGCGCATCGGGCGCAAGGTGCGGTGATTGCAACAGCGCCAGTAACCCTTCATAGCCCGCGCAGGCGTGCCACTGGCACTGCGCCACGTAACCGATGTTTCGCTCCACCCGCATATGCTGGAAGAACGGCGCCTGGAGCGCGGCGGCGGCTTTGCGCTGCGCAGGCGCCAGCGGGATGAATAACAGCAACGCGCTGTCGGTGCCGTTTGCGGGCAGGGTAAAACGGCGCGGGGCGGGCAGCGGGCGCGGCGGCTGTGGGGTGACGAGCGGGAAGGGGAAGTCGCTTAAGCGGCGCGCGAGCGCGTCGCGCAGCAGCGGACCGCCGCCGTCAAGCGTAGCCTGCCAGGCCTGCGCGCCCGGTACACGCGTGGCCATCAGCAGCTCGCGGGGAAGCTGCGCCAGCAGGCGGCGCACTGCGATAGCCTGGTTTTTCTGTGCCTGCGCCCGCTGAGCCAGTCTTTCAGCTTCGGCGCGGTAGCGATCATCCGGCTCCCACAGGTACGTCATCATCTCCGTGAGTAGCACCATGATCAGCGCTTCGTCGCCGGACAGTGTGATGCGCCAGTCTCCGTTCACAGGCCCCACATGCAGCGCGCCGCCCTCAAGGCGCGCCCGGTCGCACAGCGGGCGCAGGCGTGAGAGCAGCTCCATGCCGCGACGCTCGCTGACGACGGTGCCCGGCGCGGGCGTAAGCGTCAGGGCGATACGTTCAGCGCCGGGTTGCCACGCGAGCGGCGCGCAGTCGCCTGGCAGCGCCACGGCAAGCGCGGGCGGAAAGACCGGCGCGGGGGAAAAGGGAATATCCGGCGATGTCCTGTCCGGCGTCGCCGGAAAATCGCCGAGCGTGAGCGTCAGCCCCTGCGTCGCGACCGGCGCGCCGTTGACTTCCGGGGCGAGCCACAGCCGCGTCGGGCGCTGCGCCATGAGCGCGGCCAGCAGCGGGCGCCATGCGCGGGCTTCCACCGGCGGCTGACCAAACGCATGCGCGCGCAGGGCGTCCATGGGCGATAACGCGTTGAAATCCTCGCAGGCGAGGCGCAGCAGGGGCGTCAGCGCCCCTTCCGGCAGCGCGGCGAGGGCCGCCAGCCAGCGGTGGAACAGCGCGTCCACGCGGGCCGGATCCACCGCCTCGCCAGCGAGCGTGAAGGTCACGCGCAGCCAGAGCGTGGCGTCATCCAGCGCGTCGGCCTCAAGCGCGGCGTCGTCGGCGAGCGTCTGTTCGCGCAGGGCGGCCATCAGGCCGCCGGGCGCTTCACTGCGAAGCGTGTGCGCCAGCAGGCGCAGGGCAGGGCGCACGGCGACGGGCAGCAAAAAACTCAACGCCAGTTGCGTAATCCCCGGCTGCGCCAGCGCGCACTCCTGGCCTGAATGCGCCTTAACGGTAAGCGGCTGCGCCACGCCCGGCGTGATGCGGGCGGCGGCCTCGCGGGCCAGCGCGTCGAGTTCATTAAGCGGCTGCGGGCCGCAGAGCCAGAGGTGCAGGTTCGCGGCGTGATAGTGCTGCTGATGATACGCAGTCAGCGCCGCGCGTAGTCGCGCGGCGTCGTCACCAAACGCCGCCTGATGGCCGATGCGCAGCCGCGTCAGCCGCGCATCGCCCGCCATTGTTGCCAGCATCGCCGCCTCACGCCGGGTCGCGGCGTCCTGCGTCAGCAGCCGATACTCGGCGTCAATCACCTGCGTCTCCTGCATCAGCGGCTCTGGCGTAAAGCGCGGGGCGACCAGCATATCGGTCAGGCGCGAAAGCCCAGGCTTAAGCGCCTGCGCAGGCACTTCAAAGAAAAACGCGGTCTGGCACAACCGGGTGGAGGCGTTAAGCCGCCCGCCCTGGCCCGGCGCCCAGCGCATCAGCCGCTCGTCGTCCGGGTAGCCCTCGCTTTCGCGAAACAGCATATGCTCCAGCAGGTGCGCGAGCCCCGGCCACGCGTCCGGCTCGTGCAGGCTGCCGGCGTTCACGCGCCACAGCGCCGCCGCCTGCGCGGCGTGCGGCTGGTGGATAAGCGTGAGCGTCACGCCGCTCTCAAGCCGGAGCGTGCGTGTCATTGCGGCGTTTTAAAGATGAGTTGCGAGTTGGCGCGGTTGCGAAACCGCAGATCGCCGATGCCCATCTGCGTGCGGTTCGCGGCCTCGCGCGCGGCGAGAATGGTGCCGTGATGCGGCGATTTGCTGCACACCGGATCGGCATTGGCCGCATCGCCGGTCAGCATAAACGCCTGGCAGCGGCAGCCGCCGAAATCCTGCTCTTTTTCCGGGCAGGAGCGGCACGGCTCCGGCATCCAGTCATTGCCGCGGTAGCGGTTAAACCCGAACGATTCATACCAGATGTGTGAGAGCGACTGCTCCAGCACCGACGGGAATTTGACCGGCAGCTGGCGCGCGCTATGGCACGGCAGCGCGGTGCCTTCCGGCGTCACCGAGAGGAAAATCGCGCCCCAGCCGCCCATGCAGCCTTTCGGGCGCTCTTCGTAGTAATCCGGCGTCACAAACAGCAGGTTGGCGAGGTTGCCGGTGTCGGCCATCTTTTCGCGGTACTGTTTCACCACCGCCTCGGCGCGGGCGATCTGCTCGCGGGTCGGCAGCAGCCCTTCGCGGTTGAGATGCGCCCAGCCGTAGAACTGGCAGGTGGCAAGCTCCACATCGTCCGCGTCAAGCTGGATGGAAAGCTCGATGATGCGGTCAATCTGATCGATGTTATGACGATGCAGCACAAAGTTCAGCACCATCGGGTAGCAGAGCGCTTTCACCGCTTTCGCCATCGCGAGCTTCTGGTGAAACGCTTTCTCGTTGCCCGCCAGCGCCGCGTTCAGCGTCTCGTCGCTCGCCTGGAAGCTAATCTGAATATGATCCAGCCCGGCGTCGGCGAAGGTCTGGAGCTTTTTCTCGGTAAGCCCAATGCCGGAGGTTATCAGGTTGGTGTAAAAGCCCATCCCGCGCGCGGCGGCGATAAGCTCCGGCAGATCCTTACGCACCAGCGGCTCGCCGCCCGAAAACCCGAGCTGCACCGCGCCCATCGCGCGCGCCTGGCGAAAGACGTCAATCCACTGCGCCGTGGTCAGCTCATTCTCCTGGGCGGCGAAGTCGAGCGGGTTTGAGCAATACGGGCATTGCAGCGGGCAGCGATAGGTCAGCTCCGCCAGCAGCCACAGCGGCGGGTTCACCGGTTTAGCGTCACTCACGGAAAATCACCCACTTTTGTTGATACGCGAGGCCGAGAAAGCCCAGCACGTCGTCGGTCAGGGAACCGGCTTCCGGGAAGCGCGCTTCCAGCGTGTCAATGATCGCGCCCGCCGTCTGCTGGCCGTCAACCAGTTGCAGAATGGCCGCCGCGCTCTCGTTGAGTTTCGCCATGCCTTCCGGGTAGAGGATCACATGTGTGTTCTGCGCCTCTTCCCATTGCAGGCGGTAACCGCGGCGAAATTGCGGTATATGATGGCGTTCAGGCTGCATCAGACCAGTCTCCGTTTGTGCCACACCGGCTCGCGGGTGACGGTGTGATAAGGGGCTCTGTCCAGCGCATAGGCCATCGTCATGGCGTCAAGCATGCTCCAGAGGATGTCGAGCTTGAACTGTAAAATCTCCAGCATCCGCTGCTGGCGCTCCAGCGTATTGCAGTACTCCAGCGCCAGCGACAGCCCGTGCTCCACGTCGCGGCGCGCCTGGCTTAAGCGGCTGCGGAAATAGTCATAGCCTTCCGCTTCAATCCAGGTGTAGTGCTGCGGCCAGCTGTCGAGCCGCGCCTGGTGGATCTGCGGGGCGAACAGCTCAGTGAGCGAACTGCACGCGGCTTCTTCCCAGCAGGCGCGGCGGGCGAAGTTCACATAGGCATCCACCGCGAAGCGCACGCCGGGCAGCACGCGCTCTTGCGAGAGCAGCGACTCGCGCGACAGCCCGACAGCCTCGCCGAGACGCAGCCAGGCTTCGATACCGCCTTCGCTGCCGTCATAGCCGTCGTGGTCGAGAATGCGCTGCACCCACTGGCGGCGCACTTCCGGGTGCGGACAGTTCGCCATAATGGCGGCGTCCTTGATGGGAATACTGGTCTGGTAATAAAACCGGTTCGCCACCCAGCCCTGGATCTGCTCGCGGGTCGCCTCGCCGTTATGCATGGCGATGTGATAAGGGTGGTGAATATGATAGAACGCGCCTTTTGCGCGCAGCGCCGCTTCGAACTCGTCGGGCGTCAGCAGTCGTTGCTCGGTCATAAAGCCTCTTATAGCGCGATAACCATCCCGTCGTGGCTCACCTCAATGCCCAGCTGGTGCAGGGACTGGCGCTCCGGGGACTCCTCGTTAAGGATCGGGTTGGTATTGTTGATATGAATGAGAATTTTGCGCTCTGCGGGCAGGCGCGCCAGCAGCGCCGCGAGCCCCTGTTCTTCTGAGAGCGCCAGGTGGCCCATCGCTTTGCCGGTGTTATGGCCGACGCCTGCGGCGGCAAGCTCATTGTCGCGCCACAGCGTGCCGTCAATCAGCAACACATCGGCGCGCTCAAGCCACGGCATAATCGCGTCGTCCGGCTCGCCGAGGCCCGGCGCATAGAGCAGATTTTTGCCGCCTTCTTCTTCGATAAACAGCGCGACGTTATGGCCCGGCAGCGGGCGGTCGCGGTAAGGCGAATAGGGCGGCGCGTTGCTCAGCAGCGGAATGGCGGTGAAATACACGCCCGGACAGACTCGCGTCTGAAAGCGCGCCAGCGGCGCGATAGCGTGATGAATCAGCCCGCCGTTCCAGTGAGAGAGCATCGGGAAGACCGGAAAGCCGGTACAGAGATCCTCATGCACTTCTGGCGTACACCAGACGTGATGCGGGCAACCTTCACGTAAATTGAGTAATCCCGCGCTGTGATCGATCTGGCTGTCGGTGAGAATAATCGCGCCGATACCGGTGCCGCGCAGCACCTCGGGATTATGCAATTCGGGTGAGGCGAGAAGCTGGTGACAAATATCGGGCGAGACGTTACACAACACCCAGTTTTTCCCGTCGTCACTGACGGCGATGGAGGACTGGGTACGGGCGGACGTCTTCATTGTGCCGTTACGCACGCCCTGGCAGTTGGCGCAGTTGCAGTTCCATTGTGGGAAACCGCCGCCGGCCGCCGAGCCGAGAACTTTGATCTGCATGTGTCAAACCGGAAAGGGAAAAGAGAAAAGGTGCCCGCGATGCCGCGGGCACAGGCGATTAACGGTTGGAAATGTACAGCGTCACTTCCAGACCCAGGCGCAGGTCAACAAACGCAGGTTTAGTCCACGTGGTCATAGTCTTACTCCTCATATAGCGGGTGATTTTTTATCACCCTGGTGAAACCGATTACCGGCGCGCTTATGTTGCGTAAATGTGATCGAGATCGCAACTTAAATGCTTAACCATTTATTGCGATTCTCCAAAGGCGAGCCTGAGAACACGCAACCAGTTGCGCCAGGCGAGCTTTTCAAGCAGCGGCGCGTCGAACCCGGCCACTGCCAGCGCCTCCATGAGACGCGGTAAACCGGTGACGTCGCCCATCGCATCCGGCAGGCTGATGCCGTCGAAATCCGATCCGAACGCCACCCGGTCTTCACCCAGTTTAGTAACCAGATACTCAACGTGCGTAACAATTTCAGATAATGGCGTATCGCCGTTGCGCTGGCCGTCGGCGCGCAGAAAGGCGGTGCCGAAGTTCACGCCGACCAGACCGTCGCTCTCTTTGATGACCGCCAGTTGCTCGTCCGTCAGGTTGCGCGGCTGCGCGCAGCGCGCGTGGGCGTTAGAGTGCGTCGCCACCAGTGGCCCGCCGCCAATAGCGGCGGTGTCGAAAAACGCCTTCTGGTTCATATGCGAGACATCCACCAGCACGTGATGCGCGCGACAGGCGCGGATAAGCGCTTTACCTGCGGACGTTAATCCGGCGCCGGTATCTGGCGAGCCTGGGAACGGCCCGCTGACCCCCTCGCCGAACGCGTTCGGCAGATTCCAGAACGGCCCGATACTGCGCACGCCCTGGGCGATCAGGGCTTCCAGCGGCTCCAGCTGCGCGTTAATCGCCTGCGCGCCTTCGATATGCAGCACCAGCGCCACCACGCCCTCCGTGATGCACTGCTCGATATCCGCAACCGTAAGGCAGACGCGCATTTTTCCACCGGACGCCTGCGCCATCTGATGAAACAGCGCTATCTGCGCCTGGGTTATCGCAAGGGGATCGTGCATCGTTTCGGCATCCGCCAGCGGCAGGTTGCGCATCTGCGCGACATACTCCGCTGGCGGCACGAACACCGCGAACAGCCCGCCGGCAAAACCGCCCTGACGCATCCGTGGATAATCCAGATGACCGCCTTCAAGGCCGGTAAACACCGCGCCGACAGGCTCGCTTTCAGCGCGCAGCCACAGGCGCAGCAGCAGATCGTTATGGCCGTCAAACACGGGCGGAAAAGCAGAACAGGGGGCGTGCATCGGCGCTCCGAAGTAAAAAAATGGTTAACCTATTGTGGCATGGGTAAGGGGAGCGCGCTTAAACGTGGGTGCGGTTTGGGAAACGGCGTTGGGATTCTCTCAACGCCTTTACGCGACGTTTGCCTTTAGCGAGTTTGCTTTACTTTTCCGCAAGCGTTTTGCCATTTTTTATCCACCAGCCGATTTTTGCTGATGAGGATAGCGGTAAATCGTTAACCAGAATTTGTGCAGTGAATTCGCCATGATGGATGCTCTTAATAGCCACGTTATCATGGTTCAGGTAATTCAAAAGAAAAATGGCGGCATTAATGACAGGAATAATGAAAAGGCAGATTTTTTCACCGGCAATTCCTTCTGAACCAGGTGCGAAGCGGTGACCAGCATAGCGTAAATGCATGTATTGAGGAGCATCAAACGTTGCGGTGTTTCAGCCGTCGCCATAATGTTTTCACAACAATAAACAGCAGCAGGGCGACTATGAAATCCGCTAACGCCATTAACAACCACCACAGCTCCTGCGCATTAAGAAAACCTATCCATTCGGCGGTCGCTACCAGACTGTCCGTTTCCTGACGCGTGAGTGGTCGCCAGAAATGAATGGTCGGGATAGTTATCATATAAAGCACACCAAACAGCACTACATTAGCGAGCAGGGCAGAGACTTTCATAAGCCACCACTTCAATTTCTCCATATGTCAGGATCCCTTTACCCATGACGACTTTATTCGTTGCCAGTAACGCGTCACGTATTAATGCAAAATCAGAAGAGTGCTGTAGCGTAATACATCCCAATGATAAACCCTGCCCCCAACAGGATGAAGACGAAAGTTACCGCGTTTTACCTCGTTTATCCAGGTATAGTCATCCAGCAGACCATCAGCGCGATATAATGCGAACCATTGAGTATGATCAGAAGGAACGCCCGCTACGCTGTTCCATGCATCTATCACCTGGGTTCTTATTCTTGAACCTGCGCCTCCCTGTGGTCTGTCTACAATCAGATATCGTCCTGGGGGTAATGGGCCTTTGTCGGGTAATGCAACGCATCCACCGCGGTTGCGGTATGTTGAATCTCCTGAAAAAGCCATAAAAGTGCCGACGCCATAGATTAATAGCGGTGAAAAATCAGCATTGTTAATTGTGAATTTCCCAAACAGCGCCAGGGTGATATTCCTCTGTCTGAGTATGCGTAAGATATTGTTCTGAGGCGTGATTAAACCTGAAACTGACGCGGCGATATTACGTGATTTTTAAGCGGGTTCTGTGTAAATACCGAGAGTTATTAGCTTTTAGGAAAAACAATAAAGGGTTGCTGTTAGTGGGTTGATTAATAAAAATTGCCATGATGCTCAGTCCGAAAAATAATCTCTCCGGTATGCTTATTCCATGGGTTTGCCTCTTTGTTCCGCGCCTCGCTTATTTTTTTGTACCCGGCGCATTCCGCTTCCCTGTACTACCCTTTATTTTTCACCTGTTGAAGGAGGCACGATGGCAGAGTCGCATCTGATTGATACCCTGGAATTTGGGCCGGAAAACGCGCCTGAGTGTAAATATGAAATTTACGGCGAGGACGACAAACAGCCGCAGTACGCCACGCGGTTTGTGCGCGACGACAGCGGCGAATGGCAGCCGCAGCAGGATCAGCTCCGTTTTGCCGCGCAGCAGGAGCAGCAGGCCGCCAGCAGCACGATGGATTACGGCTACAGCGACGGCGCGCCGGAACTGCGCGACTTACTGGCCGAAGCAAAAGAACACTGCGAACGCGACTGGCAATCGCGCCAGTAAGGCTTGCCCCGCTGCGCTGGCAGCGGGCACTCCCTCTGAAATAACGCGGCCTCACGGCATCACCGCGCCCCGGTTTGCGCCTACTCCATTCCCACTTCGCTGACTTGCTTGCGATTCTCCTGATTCCATAACGGGCTATCCCTGCCTGATAGCGGAGACATCACGCCATCCCATGCTCGAAAAGCGCCACGCAGTAAAGTAACCGTGTTGACTTAATTTGTATAAAGCGTATTTTTCAGGACATGAAAACGATTCTGATCATTGCCCCGGAAGGGGGCATGCTGCTGGAAGCGACCGGCATCGCGGATATCTTTACCCGCGCCAATCAGCTGCGGCCTGCGTCTTCCCCTGAGCCGCATTACCAGGTAACGCTCGCTACCACGCAGCCGCACCACGTCATCCACGGTGCCTCCGGCTTTAAGCTGCTGGCGGAGCATCGCCTGTGCGATCTCGCGCCGCAAACGCCGTTCGACACGATCATGGTGACTGGCCGCGGCCTCACGGAAGAGGAGGGCGATCAGGTGGCGCAGTGGCTCGCGCAGGCGGCCCCGTATGCCCGGCGCGTGGTCTCGGTGTGCGGCGGGGCGCTGCTGCTGGCGCAGGCCGGTCTGCTGGACGGGCGGCGGGCCACGACCCACTGGCGGATGCTCGATACGCTCGCCGCGCGTTTTCCGGCGGTGACCGTAGAGCGCGGGCCTATCTATGTGCAGGATGGCGATATCTGGACCTCCGCCGGCGTCACGTCGGGCTTTGATCTGACGCTCGCGCTGCTGGAAGAAGACGGCGGGTTTGAGCTGGCGCGCAATGTCGCGCAGGAGCTGGTGATGTACCTGCGCCGCCCCGGCGGGCAGTCGCAGTTCAGCCGCTACCTGCTGACGCAGGCGAAAACGCCCGGCCCGATCCGCGATCTCCAGGGCTGGATCCTCGAGAACCTGGCGCAGGACCTCAGCGTCGAGCGGCTGGCGGAGCACGTGGCGATGAGTCCGCGCAATTTCACCCGCGTCTTTACCCGTGAAACCGGCGTGTCGCCTGCGCGCTATGTCGAAGAGGCGCGCCTGGACGCCGCCCGCCAGCGGCTGGAGCAGGGAAGCGAAAGCGTTGAGCAGGTCGCCACCCTGTGTGGCTTCGGCAACGGCATTAACCTGCGGCGCGTCTTTGAGCGTAACCTGCATCTCACGCCATCGGAATACCGCGAACGCTTCTGCGCCCGCATGCTGGCGTAAAGTGATCTAATATCGTCGTTTACGCCATTTTCCCTCTGTTACATACTCTCTACAGAACGTTAACAGAGGAGCTTTATCATGGTTAAGGTAGGCATTAACGGTTTTGGCCGCATCGGCCGCAACGTATTACGCGCCGCGCTGGGCAATGAGGCGTTTCAGGTGGTGGCGATTAACGATCTCACTGACAGCAAAACCCTGGCGCATCTGCTCAAACATGACTCCCTGCTCGGCACGCTGCCTGCGACTGTAGAGGCGGGCGACGGCGAGCTTAAGGTTGACGGGCGCGCCGTTCGCGTCTTCTCCGAGCGCGACCCCGGCAATATTCCGTGGAGCAGCGTCGGCGTAGAGATTGTCATCGAAGCCACCGGTTTTTTCACCGATAAAGCCCAGGCCGACGCGCACATCACCAAAGGCGGCGCAAAGCGCGTGATCATCTCGGCACCGGCCAAAAACGACGACCTGACCATCGTGATGGGCGTTAACCATGAGCAGTACGATCCGGCGCAACACCGCGTGGTCAGCAACGGCAGCTGCACCACCAACGGCCTCGTGCCTGCCGCCCAGGTGCTGCATCAGCAGTTCGGCATCCGCCACGGGCTGATGAACACCACGCACGCTTACACCAACAGCCAGGCGCTGCACGATCAGCCCGAGAAAGATCTGCGCGGCGCCCGCGCCGCGGCGCTCTCCATCGTGCCTTACTCCAGCGGCGCGGCGAAGGCGATTGGCAAAGTGATCCCGGAGCTCGACGGCCGCATGACCGGCTACTCGCTGCGCGTGCCGGTACCGGTGGTGTCGATTGTCGATTTAACCGTGACGCTTGAGCGCGACGTGACCGTAGAAGAGGTCAACGCCGCGTTCCTGAACGCCTCGCAGGGCGGGCCGCTGAAAGGCATTCTCGGCTACAGCGATGAACCGCTGGTCTCCAGCGACTACCGCGGCGATCCGCGCTCGTCCATTATCGATGGCCTTTCAACGCTGGTGATTGGCGGCAACATGGTCAAAATCCTCGCCTGGTATGATAACGAGTGGGGCTTTTCAAACCGGCTGGTGGATCTGGCGCTGTTCATGGCGCGCCGCGGGCTGTAACGCATTACCGCTGAAAAAGGATGGCTCAGGCCATCCTTTTTTTATGCCCGCGGCGCGTCCGGGATGCGGGCAATCACTTTGATTTCAAAATCAAAACCGGCAAGCCAGGTGACGCCGACGGCGGTCCAGTTCGGGTATGGCGGCTGCGGGAAAATAGCCTGTTTCACCGCCATAATGGTTGGGAACTGGGTTTGCGGATCGGTGTGAAACGTGGTGACATCCACCAGATCGTCAAACGTACAGCCCGCGGCGGCGAGCGTCGCGCGCAGGTTTTCAAAGGCGAGGCGCACCTGGGCGTCGAAATCCGGCTCTGGCGTGCCGTCAGCGCGGCTGCCGACCTGGCCTGAGACAAACAGCAGGTCGCCGGAACGAATGGCGGCGGAGTAGCCGTGCTCTTCATAAAGCGCATGGCGGTGAGCGGGGAAAACAGGTTCACGGGCAATCATAGCGGGTCCTCTTATCGGTCAGGCGCAAGGCGGATGCAACGCGCCGGTTATTGATTTAATATACGTGGCGTATGTGAATAATAATCATACATACGCCGCGTATGTCAATTGAAATACGTAGCGTATGTGAAATGGAGGAGTTATGGCTGCGAGACGCCGCATCGACACGATGGAAGAAAACCGCGCGAAGCTCATCGCGGCGGCGCGTAAGGCGTTTGCCGAAAAAGGCTTTGCCGCCGCCTCAATGGATGAGCTGACTGCAAGCGTCGGCCTGACGCGCGGCGCGCTGTATCATAATTTCGGCGACAAAAAAGGGCTGCTCGCCGCCGTGGTGGCGCAGGTGGATGGCGAAATGGCGCAGCGCGCGAAGGCGGCTGCCGCGAACGCCGGCGACGACTGGGAAACGCTGCTCGCCGAAGGCGTGGCGTATATCCGGATGGCGCTGGATGAAGAAGTGCGGCGCATCGTGCTGCTGGATGGCCCGGCGTTTCTCGGCGATCCGGCGCAGTGGCCGAGCCAGAACTGCTGTCTTGATGCCACACGCCAGACGGTTATCCGTATGATGGAGAGCGGGGTTATCAAACCGGTGGATGCCGACGCCGCCGCGCGGCTGCTCAACGGCGCGGCGCTCAATGCCGCGCTGTGGGTGGCGGCAAGCCCCGATCCGCAGCAGGCGCTGCCAAAGATGATCGACGCCTTCACGCTGCTGGCAGGCGGTCTGCGCGCCTGAGTGGGCGGCGTTTATGCGAAAAAAGGATGGCCGGTGCCATCCTTTTTAGTCAGCGAGACAGAACGAATTGATAAAGCGCCACGCTAAATTATCGTCAAGAAACGCTTTATGTTGCCGAAATAGCGATTAGCGTTTGCCGGAAAATAAACAGAATGGATGGTTCCTTATGAAGAAACTCCTGCTTCTTGTGCCGCTGGTGTTTACTGCGCCGGTACAGGCTTCTGAAGTCACGGTAGGTCAGGTTTGCAAGGCTGCTTCTGCTGCGATGTTTGGCCGTGACCATAAGATCATGCAGTTGGATAAAGTCGAATCAGGTATTGCCTACGTACATTATATCCGACAGGACGACGGCACCCGTTGGGCAATCAAGTGCAAACTTATAGGCGATCAAGTTATGTGGGCATCTGACAATCCTGACAGCACCGGTCGCTGGCGAGATGATCCTGCAGACAGTACGGTCAAATATGCTATTGATGGTAAAAAAATGATTATTACCGAGCTTTACAGCGACGGTTCCAGTACCACTAACGCTTACCCCTTGAAGCAACTAAAGTGACCAGGATCTGCACTCCGTTGATTAAGCGGCTTCAATGTTAGTCATGGCGTTGCGGGCTTCCGCATCTCCCTCATACCCAACCGCTATATCCCCATTCCCCCCAAACGAAGCGGTTCCAGTTTCAGGATCCGCAGGCAGTCAAAAAGCTCTTCTTTTTGCGTTCTGCGTATCCCGGTCCAGACTAAAAGCTGGGCTGCGTCGTCCTGCAAGCCTGCGGCGGCGCGGCAATCTGCTGATAAAAGGGGGCCGGTATGTCTGAAGAAAGAATGATCAATACCACCATCGTCATCACCGGGGCGTCGAGCGGTTTTGGGCGCGGCGCGGCGTTAGCGCTGGCGAAACGCGGCGCGAATGTGGTGCTGGCGGCGCGACGGGGCGAAGCGCTGGAGGCGCTGGCGCAGGAGATCAACGCCGGTGGCGGCCACGCGCTGGCGGTGGAGACGGATGTCAGCCAGCCGGATCAGGTGGAGCGTCTGGCGCAGGCGGCGATCACGCGCTTCGGGCCGATTAATATCTGGATCAATAACGTCGGCATTGGGGCGCTCGGCTGGTTCTGGGAGATCCCGGTGGCCGATCACGAACGGCTGGTGGACGTAAACCTCAAAGGCGTCATCTATGGCGCACACGTAGCGGTAAAACATTTTATTGCCCAGGGCTTCGGCGTGCTGATCAACACCGGCTCCGTGGACAGCGAAGTGCCGCTCGCGTTTCAGTCGAGCTACGCCGCCACCAAAGCCGCGGTGCTGAGCCTCGGGCGCACCATCAACGAAGAGCTGCGGCTCAATGACTATAACGACATTAAAGTGGCGACCATCATGCCGTGGGCGGTCGATACGCCGTGGTGGACCCACGCCGCCAACTATACCGGCCACGCGCCGCGCATGGCCGCGATGGATTCCCCGGAAAAAGTGATCGACGCCATAGTGAAAGCCTGCTTCAAACCGGAAGAGGAGATCCCGGTGGGATGGAAGGCGCGCTCGTCTAACCTGTCGCACCACCTGTTCCCGGATATGACTGAGAAACTCTCGGCGAAGGTGATTAACCGTTCAGTGGAGAAAGCGCAGCCGCTGGCCCCGACGACCGGCGCTATCTATACGCCTATGGCCGACACCACCACCATTGACGGCGGCATCCGCGCTCGAATGAAGCAGGAGGATAAAGCGCGCTGAACGTGCAACCCGCCGGAAGGCCCGGCGGGTGCGGCTTAAAAGTCGTAGCTCATGGAGAGTTTCAGCGTGCGCGGTTTGCCCTGATAGAGATAAATGCCGCTGCTTTCCACGGTCGACCAGTATTTCTCATTGGTGACGTTATCGACACCCGCGCGCCACGTCACGGTATTCTGCTGATCGTTAAGCGTCATGCGGTAACGCACGCCGAGATCGAGCGTGGTGAAGTCTTCCAGCTTGCGGGTGTTGGCGGCGTTAGCGTACTGCGCGCCGGTGTGGTTCACCCAGGCGCTGGCGGTCAGCCCCTCGACCGGCGCGATATCCACCTCGCCGCCCACGCGCATCGCAAAGCGCGGCACCCCGACGGCGTCGTTACCGTCATTCACGCCGTCTTTGGTGCGGGTCATTTGTGGGTCAATCCAGGTGGCGCTGGCGTTCAGGCGCAGCCCCAGCACCGGCTCGCCGAACAGGTTCAGCTCCACGCCGCGGTTGCGCTGCTCGCCGCTGAGGGCGTAGATATTCGTGACGCTGTCCTGGGTGGCGACGGGCTTTTTGATTTCAAAGGCGGTCAGGGTGCCGCCAAGCCGCCCGAAATCTACCTTCACGCCCGCTTCATTCTGTTTTGAATGCAGAATGCCGGTGCTCTCGCCGTAGTTGGCGGCGGTCGACGGCGCGCTGCCGCCAGGCTCCAGCGACTCAGTATGGTTGGCGTAGAGCGATACCTGTTCGGTTGGCTTGTAGACGATGCCATAGGTCGGCATCCAGCGGCTGTCGTTAAACCGTGAATCACGCGTCTCATCGCCAGTTCTGGCGCTGTATTTGCGCACCACCACTTTCTGATGGCGCGCGGCCACCGTCAGCAGCACGCGGTCATCCAGCACGCCCAGCGTATCGCTCAGCAGCCAGCCCTGGGTGCGCGAGCGCCCGGTGGTCGGCGGCGAGCCATAGTTACCGCTGAAGCTGGCGTTGGGCGGACGGCCCACGTCTGGCGGGTCATAAATATTCACCGCCCGGGTGGTTTTCGCCATGCGCCAGGAGGTCGCGTCGCGGCGCGCGATGGCCGAATACCCCACATGCACCTGATGCGAAATAAACCCGGTGTCGAAGCGCCCGCGCACGCCGCCCATCCCGCTGAAATTATCAATAATGCGGTTGGTATCCATGCGGCCCATCGTGGCGTCGCCGGCGGCGTTGATCAGCCGCGGCGTGGCGTACAGCCCTTTCTCGTGGCTGTGCTGGCCGCCGAGGCCGCCATAAAGCGTCCAGTCGTCGGTGAGCGCATACTCAGCGCGCGCCATGCCGAACTGGCTTTCGAGATCGCTGTAAACCCAGTCCTGGCTGTAGTTCTGCGTCGCTTTCGGCACGGCCGGGATGAAATCGACGTTGCGAATATCCACGCCAATCCGCCCGCCGTGGAAGCCCTGCTTCTGGTAGCCGAGATCGAGCGAGGTTTTCAGCCGGTCGCCTTTGTAATCGAGGCCGACGGAGGCAAAGGTGGTGCGGCGCTTTTCGTTATCCACCGCCGTCTCGCGCTCGCGCTGCACCAGGTTTACGCGCGCGCCGAACTGCTCCGCGTCGCCGAAACGCCGCCCGGCATCCAGCGTGACGCCCGCCTGGCTTGCGGAGGTGTAGTCAACGCCAAGACGGGTGAGCGGCAGGTCGTCGGCATGTTTCGGCTCAAGGTTGATAACGCCGCCCACGCCGGTGGTGGACGCGCCGTTCACCAGCGCGTTGGCCCCTTTGAAGATCTCGATGCGGTCGACCATCGCCATCTCCACCACCTGACGCGGCATCACCCCGCCAAGGCCGCTAAAGGTCATGTCGTCGCCTTCAAGCGCAAAGCCGCGAATACGGTACGTCTCCTGGAAGTTGCCGTAGCCCTGCACGTTCTGCACGCCCGCATCGTTACGCACCACGTCGGCGACGGTGCGCGCCTGCTGATCTTCCACAAGCTTTGAGGTAAAGCTGATGACGTTAAAAGGCACATCCATCGCGCGCTGCTCGCCGAGCATGCCGAGCCGGCCGCCGTGCGCCACCTGGCCATCCAGATAAGCGGGCGGGGGCGTGTCGCCGCCCGGCGTAAATGCCTCGCCGGCGGCCTGTACCACAATGGTGTCTTGCGCCTGCGCATCGCCGCTGGCGGCCTGCGCGTAAGACGCGGCGCAGCCCACGGCCATCGCCAGCAGCGTTTTGCGTAACGTTACGTGTTTCATCCCCGAGGTTGTCCTGTCGTTATTCTTGTAAGGAAAAAGGGCCCCTTGCCGGGCCCGTAAAGCGGTTATTTCAGGTCGATGCGCACCACGTGCTCCGGCCCTTTAGTGGAGTGATCTTTATTAAACGGCTGTTTGACGGTAACCCACAGCGTCTGGCCGTCTTGTGAGAGCAGCAGGCTGTTCGGGTTCGGCGGCAGATCCCACTCTTTTTTCACTTTGTAAGTGGTGGCATCGAGGCTCAGTAGTTTTCCTCCGTCGCGCCGGGTGAGGTAGATCTCCTGGCGCTGCGGGTTGAATTTCACCGCCAGCGAATCGCCCACGTCGAGCTGTTTGATGACGTCGCCGCTGCGGATATCCAGCGCCAGCGTGGTTTTCGCTTTGGAGTTGTCGGTAACAAACAGACGGCCGGTCGCCGGATCTTCCGCCATGTTCAGCAGCAGCGCCGGTTTATCGCCGAGCGGTTTCCAGCGCTTTTCGATGCGCTGCGTGGTCGGGTTGATAACGAGAATTTCGCCGCCGCCGTTTGCCGCATACAGCCGTTGCGTGACAGGGGAGAAGTGCAGGCCGGTCACCCATTTGCCCGCGTTTTTGATGCGTTTTTTAAGCTTCAGCGTTTTCGCGTCGACGACCCAGATCACCGCCGGATCGGCGACGGCACCGACATACAGCAGGCCGTCGTGCCAGAGAATTTCACGCGCGCCGGACGGGAAGCCTTTCTCGTTACGCTCGTCAAACAGCAGGCGACCGGTGATTTTCCCGGTAGCGGCGTCGAGCGCGCTGATGCCGCCATCCAGCGAGTTGGTCACCCAAATCGTTTTACCTTGCGGATCGGTGGTCATGCCGAAGTTTTTCAGGTCGGTATGCGTTTCGCCGAGGGTTTTCAGCGACGCGGGATCGAGCTTGTAGATAACGCCGCCCTGAACATCTTTAAACGACTGTGCCGTGGCGACGTAAAGCGCGTGGGTCGTCGGGCTTAGCGCCATCTCATAGACGCCGTAAGCGAGCTCGCGCTTCACGAGGTTATCAGGCTGGGTTTGTGCGGCGGGAGCCGGAGAGGTGGCCTGCGCGGGGGAGGGTTGTGTCGCGCAGCCGCTAAGGGCGAGCGCCACCAGCAGCGCCAGGGCGCCAGTCTTGTGGTTCATCAGACAACTCCATTTGGTTTAACATATTGTTATAAAACGAAAAAGGGGAGTTCGCCCGCCGTCTGCGCCAGCGGTTCCTGCCATAAACTGAAACACCCTTTCACAGAAGCTGCAAATGTTACTAATAATCATTTGCAATTGAAAGCAAAAATCATCGGCGTGAAAAGGCGGCTAAAAAGCAGGGAAATGCGCTAAAAAGGCAGGAAAATAAGCAATGCCGGCAGGGGGGGCCGGCGTGGCGTTAACAGTCTCGCAGCGCCTGAACGAGGCGCGCCATTTCGTCGAGCAGGCGCTCGCGGTCGGCGCGGCGATCGCGCAGCGGGGCGGCAGAGCGGCGTTCAATAAAGCGCGTCGGCAGCAGCGTTGAGCCGCCGTCGCCATGGCCGGTGAGGCGCGCCACCATCCGGCGCACCGACTCCGCGCCGAGGCGGTTGAAATCCTGCTCGACGGTAGTGAGCGGCGGAATGAAATAGGCGCTGTCCGGCGTGTCGTCATAGCCAATTACCGAGACATCCTGCGGCACGCGCAGGCCGAGCTCGTCCAGCGCGCTCATCGCGCCGAAAGCCATCTGATCGTTTGCCACCAGCAGCGCGGTAATGTCGCGCCGCGTGCGGAACAGACTGAGCGTCTGCTGCCAGGCGTCCTTTGAGCTCCAGTCGCCATGCAGCAGCGCGCAGGCGTTGAGCCCGCGCTCTGCGAGCACCGCCTGCCAGCAGGCGAGACGCATTGAGGAGGCGACCGAGTGCGCGGGTCCCGCGAGCAGCGCGACCTGCTGATGTCCGGCATTGAGCAAAAATTCCGCGCTCTGACGCGAGCCGTCGCGCGGGTCAAAGCTCACGTGAAACACGTCGCTGTCGGCGGGCACGTCGAGAAACTGGCAGAGCAGATCGCTGTTTTGCGCCGCGAGTGTCGCCGCGGCGTCGGCCCCGAGCGGCAGGTTGATAATGACACCATCCACTTTCTGCGCGCGCATTTCGTTTAGCGAGCGTTGCAATTCCTCCAGCGTGCCGGTTTCCAGGGTGGCGATCACCACGCTGTAGCCCGCCCGCGCGGCGTGGCTTTTGATGGCGGCGGCGATCTGCGACGGCGCGTGGAGCGCCAGCGAGACGGTAATAAAACCGAGCGTGCGGGTGGCTTTGCCGGCCAGCAGCTGCGCGTTGCGGTTCGGCACAAACTGCAACGCCTCCATCGCCTCCAGCACCCGTTGGCGGGTGGCGGGCGACACCAGCGCCGGTTTGTTAAGCACGCGCGATACCGTCTGGTGCGATACCCCGGCCTTCCGCGCCACGTCATCCAGCGTGCTGAGTCGTTTTTTCATCGCCTTTCCTCTGCGTCTCGTCGGCGCAATCATCGGCGATGGCGGCGGCGAAAGTCAATTTCTGGCGCGAAATGTCTAGCGCTAACATCGGTGGTGTGACGTTGATCTCACTTCTCGATCCATTCACCGCAGGGATGTGATCCGGGATCGCATTCTGAAAAGCCGCTATTCGCCATTCTTACGCTTTCCCGCCATGCTGATTACCAATGTTAGCGCACGACATTTTTTGATTTCCAGGGAAAACTCATGACAGAAAACCCCACCACGACCGCTTTTAACGAGCTCCAGACGCGCCCGCTGGCGACCATTCTCGCCCGCAATGACTGGCAGAACCCGGCCATCACCAGCGTCAACCGCCTGCCGTCCCATACGCCGCTACACGGCTGGCGCGACGCCTGCCAGGCGCGCCGGGGCGAAACCTCCGACGCCGTGCTGTCGCTCGACGGCGAGTGGCAGTTCAGCTTTTTCACCAGCCCTCAGCAGGTGCCGGACGTCTGGCTGGCGGCCGATTTGAGCGACGCCTGCGCAACCAGGGTGCCGTCGAACTGGCAGATGGAAGGCTACGACACCCCGATCTACACCAACGTGCGTTACCCGATCCCGGTGAACCCGCCGTTTGTGCCGGACGAGAACCCGACCGGCTGCTATTCGCGCGATATCGACGTGCCGCAGGCGTGGCTGGAGGCGGGCCGCACGCGCATCATCTTCGGCGGCGTGAATTCGGCGTTTTATCTCTGGTGTAACGGGCAGTGGGTGGGGTACTCCCAGGACAGCCGCCTGCCGGCGGAGTTCGATCTCACCGACGTGCTGCATGCGGGCCGCAACCGCCTGTGCGTGCTGGTGTTGCGCTGGTCGGACGGCAGCTATCTTGAAGATCAGGATATGTGGCGCATGAGCGGCATTTTCCGCCCGGTCAGCCTGCTGCATCTCCCGGAGCAGGCCTTCGCGGACGTGCGCGTTCACACCGAGCTTGCGCCATCGCTGCGCCACGCCACGCTGTTTAGCGAGGTGGAAGTCACGCCCGCCGCGCGCGGGCTTGGCGTCAGCCTGGCGCTGTGGCACGGCGACACCGAAGTGGCGAGCCAGACGCGGCCGCTCGGCTCAGCCCCCATTGATGAGCGCGGCAACTACCCGGAGCGCGTAACGCTCTCGCTCGACGTTGACAACCCGCTGCTCTGGAGCGCCGAAGCGCCGCATCTCTACCGCGCGGTGGTCACGCTGCTTGACGCCGACGGCATGCCGCTGGTTTCTGAGGCGCACGACGTCGGCTTTCGTCGCGTGGAAATCCACAATGGCCTGCTGACGCTCAACGGCCAGCCGCTGCTTATTCGCGGCGTGAATCGTCACGAGCACCACCCGGAGAAAGGCCAGGCGGTGGATGAGGCGGCGATGGTGCAGGACATCCTGCTGATGAAGCAGAACAACTTTAACGCCGTGCGCTGCTCCCACTATCCTAACCAGCCGCGCTGGTATGAGCTGTGCAGCCGCTACGGGCTTTACGTGGTGGATGAAGCGAATATCGAAACCCACGGCATGGAGCCGATGAGCCGCTTGTCTGACGATCCGGTCTGGCTTGGCGCGTACAGCGAGCGCGTCACCCGGATGGTGAAATGCAACCGTAACCATCCGAGCATTATTATCTGGTCGCTCGGCAATGAGTCCGGCAATGGGGCCACCCACACCGCGCTCTACAACTGGATCAAGCATCAGGACCCGACCCGCCCGGTGCAGTATGAAGGCGGCGGGGCGGATACCCGCGCCACCGATATCATCTGCCCGATGTATGCCCGCGTGGAGACCGATCAGCTCATCCCGGCGGTGCCGAAGTGGTCGATTAAAAAATGGATTTCCATGCCCGGCGAAACCCGCCCGCTCATTCTGTGCGAATACGCCCACGCGATGGGCAACAGCCTCGGCAACTTCGCCGACTACTGGGCCGCGTTCCGCCAGTATCCGCGTCTGCAGGGCGGGTTTATCTGGGACTGGGCCGACCAGGCCATCACGCGCGTGGAGCCGGACGGCAGCCGCTGGTGGGCCTACGGCGGCGATTTTGGCGACACGCCGAATGACCGCCAGTTCTGCATGAACGGGCTGGTCTTCCCGGACCGCACGCCGCACCCGGCGCTCTTTGAGGCGAAGCATCAGCAGCAGTTCTTCCAGTTCCGGCTGGTGAGCGAAAGCCCGCTGCAAATCGAAGTGACCAGCGAATACCTGTTCCGCGACAGCGACAACGAGCGCCTGGTCTGGAGCGTCGAAGTGCGCGGTGAAGCGCGCATCAGCGGTGAAACCGTGCTGGAGCTCGGCCCACAGGCGAGCCGCGTGCTGACGCTCAGCGAAGACGGGTTTACCGCCAGGGCGGGTGACGACGCCATCTGGCTGCACGTGCGCGTTGAACAGCCGCAGGCGACGGCATGGTCCCCGGAAGGGCATCTCAGCGCCTGGGCGCAGTGGCCGCTTGCCGCGCCGCTCGCGCTGCCCGAGCCGCCGGTTGCGGGCGATGCGCCGCAGCTTGATATCACCGACGCGGAATTTGTCATCCGCCACGGGCGTCAGACATGGCGCGTCAGCCGCGCCAGCGGCCAGCTCACCCAGTGGAGCGACGACGGCGTCGATCAGCTGCTGACGCCGCTTGCCGATCAGTTTATTCGCGCGCCGCTTGATAACGATATCGGCGTCAGCGAAGTGGAACGCATCGACCCGAACGCCTGGGTGGAGCGCTGGAAGGCGGCCGGGCTGTATGAGACCGAACACCGCTGCCTGGTCTGCTGCGCGCAAACCATCCGCGAGGGCGTGGAAGTGCGCGCGCAACATGCGTATTTCGCACGCGGCCTGGCGGACGGCCCGGCGATCCTCAGCCGCTGGCGCATGGTGGTGGATAACCAGGGCGCGCTGCACTGCGATATCGACGTCGAGCGCAGCCCGGCGCTGCCGCCGCTGCCGCGCGTGGGCGTCGTCTGCCAGCTGCGCGGCGGCGAAGAAACCGCAAGCTGGCTCGGCCTCGGCCCGCATGAAAATTACCCGGACCGCCTGAACAGCGCCTGCTTCTCGCGCTGGACGCTGCCGCTCGCGGAGCTCTCCACGCCGTATATCTTCCCGAGCGAAAACGGCCTGCGCTGCAGCACCCGCGAGCTGAGCTGGAACGGCTGGCAGGCCGAGGGCGAGTTTCATTTCTCACTCAGCCCCTATGGCACCCGTCAGCTGATGGAGACCAGCCACTGGCATAAATTGCAGCCGGAGGCGGGCGTCTGGCTGACGCTTGACGGCTTCCATATGGGCGTCGGCGGGGACGACTCCTGGACGCCGAGTGTCCACCAGGAGTATCTGTTGACCGCGCGGGAATACCGCTACCGCTTTACCCTGCGCAGACGGCAAGGCTGACAGGGCGCGACCGCCGGGGCGCGCCCCGGCTTTTACAACAAAAACAGCCTTATTAACCCTGAAGGTGAAAGATGAATAAGCCTGCCCTGACCCCGGTTGAAAGACAGAACTTCATATTCTTTTTGCTGTTCTTCTTTTTCTACTACTTCATTATGTCGGCCTATTTTCCGTTCTTTCCGGTGTGGCTCGCGGATGTCGCCCATCTGAATAAAACGGATACCGGGATCGTCTTCTCGTGCATCTCGCTGTTCGCGATTATCTTCCAGCCGGTGTTCGGGCTGGTCTCCGATAAGCTCGGGCTGCGTAAGCATCTGCTGTGGACGATAACCGGGCTGCTGGTGCTGTTTGCGCCGTTTTTTATCTTTGTGCTCAAACCGCTGCTGGCGTTTAACATCTGGGTCGGGGCGTTTGTCGGCGGCTGCTATCTCGGCATCGTATTTTCGAGCGGCTCAGGCGCCGTGGAGGCTTATATTGAGCGCGTAAGCCGCGCCAATAACTTCGAATATGGCAAAGTGCGCGTTTCCGGCTGCGTGGGCTGGGCGCTGTGCGCCTCGATGACCGGCATGCTGTTTGGCGTGAACCCTAATATCATCTTCTGGGTGGCCTCGGCGTGCGCGCTGATTCTGGCAGGCGTGCTCTGGTTCTCGCGTCCGGCAGGAGAGAGCGGCAACCTGATCTCCGGCACCCAGGAAACCAGCCAGGCCTTCTCAATGAAGCTGGTGGGCGAACTGTTCAGAATGCGCAGCTTCTGGGCGTTCATCATTTACGTGGTGGGCGTGGCGAGCGTCTATGACGTCTTCGACCAGCAGTTTGCCAACTTCTTCAAAGGCTTTTTCTCAAGCCCGGAGCGCGGCACGCAAATTTTCGGTTTTGTCACCACCGGCGGCGAACTGCTCAACGCCACCGTGATGTTCTTCACGCCGTTTATCATCAACCGCATCGGCAGCAAAAACGCGCTGCTGATAGCAGGCGCGATCATGTCGATGCGCATTATCGGCTCGTCGTTCGCCACCGCCGACTGGCAGGTGATCATCCTGAAAACGCTGCATATGTTTGAGCTGCCGTTCCTGCTGGTGGGCACCTTTAAATACATTTCCGCCGTTTTTGATCCGCGGCTTTCCGCCACGCTGTTTCTGGTGGGCTTTAACCTCTCGAAACAGCTTTCGGGCGTCGTGCTCTCCACCTGGGCGGGGCGGATGTATGACACGGTGGGCTTCCAGCAGACTTATCTGGTGCTGGGGCTGATTACGCTTGGGTTTACCGTTATCTCCATCTTTACGCTTCAGGGGCGACCGCGCCCGGCGCTTGAGAAATCGCCTAATTCTTCTCTCGCCTGACGCCCGCGCCCTCCACGGGGGAGCCTGGCTCCCCCGCTATTCCCCTGAATGAATAAATTGCATGGCATAGATGTCAGAAATCTGTCCATTTATGGAAGAGCGGCGGGCCGCTTTCTTATACACTATGTGCCGCTATGGTAATCCGCCCGTTCCGACGCGGCCTCCAGAAAGCCGGTGATGAGGCTTCTGCCGCGCAAAAAAGAGTGAGACAGATGGAAATCAAACACAAAAAAAACCGTTCGCTTTATATCCCCTACGCCGGCCCGGTTCTGCTGGAGTTTCCGCTGCTGAATAAAGGCAGCGCCTTCAGCATGGAGGAGCGCAGCAACTTCAACCTGTTAGGGCTGCTGCCGGAAGTGGTGGAAACCATAGAAGAGCAGGCGGAGCGCGCGTGGCGACAGTTTGAAGATTTCAAAACGGATATTGATAAACACATCTACCTGCGCAACATCCAGGACACCAACGAAACCCTGTTCTACCGCCTGCTGGAAAACCATCTCGACGTGATGATGCCCATCATCTACACGCCGACCGTGGGCTCCGCGTGCGAGCGTTTTTCTGAAATTTACCGCCGCGCCCGCGGGGTGTTCATCTCCTGGCCGAACCGCCACAACATGGACGACATCCTGCAAAACGTGCCTATCCATAATATCAAAGTGATTGTGGTGACCGACGGCGAGCGTATTCTCGGCCTCGGCGACCAGGGTATCGGCGGCATGGGCATTCCTATCGGCAAGCTGTCGCTCTACACCGCCTGCGGCGGCATCAGCCCGGCGTATACGTTGCCTATCGTGCTGGATGTCGGCACCAACAACCAGCAACTGCTCAACGATCCGCTCTACATGGGCTGGCGTCATCCGCGCATCACCGACGATGAGTATTACGCGTTTGTGGATGACTTTATCCAGGCCGTGAAACAGCGCTGGCCGAACGTGCTGTTGCAGTTTGAAGACTTCGCGCAGAAAAACGCGATGCCGCTGCTGGAGCGCTATCGTGACGAGATCTGCTGCTTTAACGATGACATTCAGGGCACCGCGGCGGTCACGCTCGGCACGCTGATTGCGGCGAGCCGCGCGGCGGGCAGCCAGCTTAGCGAGCAGAAAATCGTCTTCCTCGGCGCGGGCTCCGCCGGGTGCGGCATCGCCGAGCAGATCATCGCCTGGATGCGCACCGAAGGCGGCTTAAGCGATGAGCAGGCGCGCGCCCGCGTTTATATGGTCGACCGTTTCGGCCTGCTCACCGACAACATGCCGAATCTGCTGTCGTTCCAGTCGAAGCTGGTGCAAAAGCGTGACAGCCTCCAGAGCTGGGACACCAGCAGTGATTCGCTGTCGCTGCTGGATGTGGTGCGCAACGTCAAGCCGGATATCCTGATTGGCGTGTCCGGGCAGACGGGCCTTTTCACCGAAGAGATCATCCGCGAGATGCATAAACACTGCGCGCGCCCGATCGTTATGCCGCTCTCAAACCCGACGTCCCGCGTTGAGGCCACGCCGCACGATATCCTGAACTGGACCGACGGCGCGGCGCTGGTGGCGACCGGCAGCCCGTTCCAGCCGGTGACCATCAAAGAGAAAACGTACCCGATTGCCCAGTGCAATAACGCGTACATTTTCCCGGGCATCGGGCTTGGCATTATTTCGTCCGGCGCGCTGCGCGTCACCGATGAGATGATGATGGCGGCCAGCGAAGCGCTGGCGTCGCATTCGCCGCTGGTCAATACCGGCAGCGGGCTGGTACTGCCGCCGCTGACCGACATTCAGCAGGTGTCGAAAGATATCGCGTTTGCAGTGGGGAAAATGGCGCAACAGCAGGGCGTGGCGGTGAAAACGTCCGCCGAGGCGCTGTTGCAGGCCATTGAGGAAAACTTCTGGCTGCCGGAGTATCGCAGCTACCGCCGCACGTCTATCTGATGCGGCTTCACGCTGGCGCGTCGCGCCAGCGTGCTTTCACTTCTGGCGTCTACCGCCGCGCCACTGCGCCCAGAGGCATTTGCCCGCCACCGTCGTTATCAGCGAACAGATAACCGACACCACCGCCAGCTCAATAAAATACGCGTTAAAGTCATCCAGGAACGGCACCACGTTCACCACGGCGGCCACGTCGCGCAATTCTGCTGCGTGCAGCAGGGCGAACAGCACATGCGGAATATTCAAAAAGAAGAAAATAAACAGCAGGCAAAAGATAATGGATTCAATGGTGTTGGCCGGGGTGACTCTCATTGACGCGCTCGGTTCTGAATAAAGGACAACCCCGACGACGCCTGGCGCCGCGGGGTCTGGCCTCGCATCATACCTGAAACCGCGCCCGACAACAGGTGATTTTATCGCCGGTTTCCCGGCGCACAGGCTCAGGCAACATGCTGGCGCACCTGCTCAATGCTGCTTAGGATCTCGCGCTCGATATCCGCTTCGCGCCATGTCGCCAGCGCTGATGAGAACGGCTCAAAAGCGTAAATCCCCTGATAGCCCCGCGCCTCCAGCGCGTTAACCTGCGCAACCGAGTTCAGGCGATCGCCCGGCGTCAGCATAACGCGCTGATCGTCGGTCAGCGCGTCGAACGGGCGCGTGTCTTCCACGCCTGAGAGGTGCACCAGCCCAATCATTGAAACCTCAACCTGCGCGAACTCCTGCGCTGCCTGCGGGTAGAGCGCGTGGTGAAAGGTGTCGATCAGCAGTTTAAAAGGGACGCTGGCGTCGCGGATCAACGTCTGGGCCTGCGCCGCCGAGCGCAGCGAGCTCTGCGGAAAACCGAGCGGCTCGACCAGCCCCTGAATGCCGTAGCGTTCAAAGAGGGGGGCGAGATCCTGAAGCGCCGCCAGCGTCTCGTCGGGCGCTATCTGGCGACCGTCGTTCAGCGGGCAGAGCACCAGCCCCGCCGCGCCCACCGCCTGCGCCTCTTTCAGCAGCGATTCGGTCAGTTCGCGCACCGCGGGCGTGCGCTGATTAAAGGGATACACGGCGTTAATCGTGACAATCTCAATACCGCAACGCGCCGCCAGGTCGCGCACCTGCGCATGGCTCAGGTCATCGGTCACGCTACCGCCGGGCATGTCATTACGCAGCTCGACCTTATTCAGTCCAAGCCGGTTAACAAGCTTAAAGAACGCGGGAATGTCCAGTCCTGGGGCGATTTTGCGGTTAACGCAGAAGCGGTGCAGTGCAACGGTCATCTTACTCTCCTGAAAGCAACAGAATGAAAGGGTCAGCCTGTCATTAATCAAAACATTTATTTCATAATTGGCAATGTTTGAAAATCCGCTTCTTTGATCGGCTTCGCAAAAAAGTGTTGAAGCCAGGCGGATATGCCCGTTATACGCGGTATAAGCCGTGATGTTTCAGGGGGTAAACCGATAAGGCGAAGGCGGGTTGAAACGGCGCAGGATGAAAATGCGACCATTGTCACCAAAATTACATTTCATTTGATTGCCTTATTGAAATATTCATTTCATTTAGCCAGGATAAGGACAGACGAGTTTACGCGAGCCGCCACGGCTACGGCATTGACCCCCTCCAGACGACGAGGCTAAGCATGACTATTACAGGAAACTTTATCGGCGGGAAAATCTGCTACAGCGACAGCAACCAGACGGTGCCGGTCTTCGACCCGGCCACGGGCAAACCGGTGCGTGAGCTGACGCAATCCACGGCCCGGGAGGTCTCGGGCGCGATTCAGGTCGCCCATGAGGCGTTCGCCGCCTGGTCGAACACCACGCCGCTGCGCCGCGCCAGGGTGCTGTTTCATTTCAAAATGCTGCTGGAACAGCATGCCGAAGAGCTGGCGGCGATTATCGTCAGCGAACATGGCAAGGTCTGGTCGGACGCGATGGGCGAACTGACGCGCGGCATGGAAGTGGTGGAGTTCGCCTGTGGCATTCCACACCTGATCAAAGGGGAATACTCCTCCGACGTCGGCACCCGCGTCGACAGCTACTCCCTGATGCAGCCGCTCGGCGTGGTCGCCGGCATCACTCCGTTTAACTTCCCGGCGATGGTGCCGATGTGGATGTTCCCGATAGCGCTCGCCTGCGGCAACAGCTTTGTGCTCAAACCGCCAGCGCTGGCGCCCACCGCTGCGGTGCGACTGGCGGAGCTGCTAAAAGAGGCCGGCCTGCCGGACGGCGTTTTTAACGTTGTGCATTGCAGCAATGAGGACGCCGAACAGCTCTATACCGATCCGCGCATCGCGGCGGTGAGCTTTGTCGGCTCGTCCGGCGTGGCGGAGCATATCTACAAAACCGCCAGCGCCTGCGGCAAACGCGTGCAGGCGTTCGGAGCGGCGAAAAACCACGCTATCGTGATGCCGGATGCGGATCTCGACGCGACGGTCAACGCCATTATGGGCGGCGCGTTCGGCTCGGCGGGCGAACGCTGCATGGCGCTGCCGGTGGTGGTGGCGGTGGGCGATGAAACGGCGGATAAACTGATCGCGCGCCTGAAGCCGCTGGTGGAGGCGCTGAAAGTCGGCCCAGGCTGTATGCGCGGGCCGGAAGAGAATGAGATGGGGCCGGTCGTCTCTGACGCGCACCAGAAAAAAGTCCTGGGCTATATTGAGAAAGGCGTCAACGAGGGCGCGAAACTGGTGGTGGATGGTCGCCGGTTCCGCCTGCCGGGCTATGAAGCGGGCTATTACGTGGGCGGCACGCTGTTCGATAACGTGACGCCGGAGATGGTTATCTGGCGCGAAGAGATTTTCGGGCCGGTGCTTGGCATCGTGCGCGCGCCGGACTACGACAGTGCGCTGGCGCTGATAAACAGCCACGAATTCGGCAACGGCAGCGCGATTTTCACCAGCAACGGCCACACGGCGCGCGAGTTCGTGCACGATGTGCAGGCAGGCATGGTGGGCGTCAACGTGCCGGTGCCGGTGCCAATGGCATTCCACAGCTTCGGCGGCTGGAAACGCTCTGTCTTCGGCGCGCTTAACGTGCACGGGCCGGACGGCGTGCGTTTCTACACCCGCATGAAAACCGCCACGGTGCGCTGGCCGCAGGGGCAACAGACCGTCTCTGAATTCAGTATGCCGACGCTGGGTTAATTTTCCAGGAGGAGCCATGTCGTTACTTGCAAAGGCGCAGCGCGACGCGCGCCATCTTCAGCACATCACGCCGGAAAGCGCCGGCTGGCGCTATATCGGCTTCGATGTCTGGATGTTGAAAGAGGGGGAAACGCTCACGCTTGAGAGCGGCGACCGGGAGCTGTGTCTGGTGCTGGTGGCGGGGCGTGCCTCGGTGAAAACGCGCAAGGCGGATTTCCCGGGGCTCGGCGGGCGGATGTCGCCGTTTGAGCGCACGCCGCCGTGGTCGGTCTACGTGCCGCCGCAGGAGCGAATTGAAGTGACGGCGGATTCCAGCCTGGAACTCGCGGTCTGCAGCGCGCCGGGTAAAGGCACGCTGCCTGCGCGGGTGATAACGCCGCAAGAGGTGGGCGTCGAGCATCGCGGCAAAGGACGTAACCAGCGCCTGGTGCATAACATTCTGCCGGACAGCGGCGAGGCGGACTGTCTGCTGGTGGTCGAGGTGTATACCGAAGAGGGCGCCACCAGCTCCTGGCCCGCGCACAAGCACGACACGCCAGTGCCCGGCCAGGAGACGCAGCTCGAAGAGACCTACTATCACCGTTTCGACCCGCCGCAGGGCTTTGCGTTTCAGCGGGTTTACACCGATGACCGCAGCCTCGACGCCTGCATGGCGCCCTACAATCACGACGTGGTGATGGTGCCGCGCGGCTATCATCCGGTCGCGGCGATTGCAGGTTACGACAGCTACTACCTGAACGTGATGGCCGGGCCTGAGCGAAAATGGCTCTTCACCTGGGAAGAGGACCACGCCTGGATAAACCACGACGACTATCCGCGGCGCTAAGCGTGGAAACAAAAACGGCCCGTACGGGCCGTTTTTTTGTGGCGCGCGTCAGGCGCTCTGCTGCTGCGCGGTTTTGCTGTTGTTAAGCGCCAGCGACACGGCCAGCGTCTGGGCGAGACAGAGCGAGGCCACCTGCGAGCGGAAGCCGTCCACCTGGGCTTCACGCACCACGAAACAGACATCGCTGAAGGCGGCGAGCGGGCTTACCTGGCTGTCGGTAATGGCAATCTGGCGCGCTTTGCGCTGCGCGCCAAGCTCGACCAGCTCCACCACTTCGCGGGAATAAGGCGAGAAGCTCACCGCCACCACCACATCTTTCGGCCCCACCAGGCTTAACTGCTCGGTAAACATCCCGCCCAGCCCGTCGATAAGAAACGCTTTACGGTCGAGATGGCGCAGCGCGTAGGTGAGATAAGACGCGACGCTGAACGAGCGGCGCAGGCCAATCACGTAGATATTTTCCGCCTCCGCCAGCAGCTTTACTGCGTTTTCCAGGTCTTCCGGCGCCATCTGCATCGCCAGCTGTTGCAGCGCCTGGCTGTTGACCATCGTAAACATGCTGAGGATTTCGCCCGGCGTTTCCGGAGCGCTGGTCTCTTCGCTGGCGGTCTGGCGGAACAGGCGCGCGCGCTCGGTATAGTTGGCGGTCTCCTCCATCAGATGCTGTCTGAACATCTGCTTCATTTCATTAAAGCCGCTGAAGCCGAACGCGTTGGCGAAGCGGATAAGTGTGGATGGCGGCACATCCGCCTGCTGGGCGATAGAGGCCACGGTGTCGAACGCCACGCTGTTGCTGTTATCGAGAATGTAGCGCGCCACCTGTTTTAGTCGTTTGCTGAGCTCGTCATACCGGCGACGAATTTCATCCTGCAGGATGGAGAGCTGGGTCGGATTATTTGCCATGTATCGTGCCTGAAAAAGGGGAAAAAGGAGGAAAGCTTGTGTCAGTGTATCAAATGAAGCGAATTTTTCATTTTCCCGAATGAAATACGCGATTCATTTCACGAAGCAGGAAGGCGCGGAGCGACAGGGCCGCTCCGCGAGGGGATCAGGAACGGGCGTCGCGCCAGAAGCCGATAAGCGTCAGGTAATTGTTTTTTACCTCGCGGATCAGCGCCTCGTCGCTAAGCTCGCCCTGCATCCAGCGGCGCGACGGCTGGCCAAAAATGGTGCGCCCGACCGCAAAGCCTTTGATGATGGGATGCGACGCCGCCTCAGCGAATCCTTCACGCAACTGCTCCTGCGGCGCGTCAAGGCCCAGCAGCAGGATGCCGCGACAGTACGGATCTTCCTGCTCAATCAGCGCGCTGATGGCCTGCCAGTGATGGCTCGCCAGCGGCGGCAGTTTCCACCAGTCCGGTTTGATGCCGAGCTGATAAAAATGCGCCAGCATACTGTGGTAATGCTGTTGGTCTTTATCCGGCCCGCTCTCGGGCAAAATGACTTCCAGCAGCAGTTCATGACCCGACTGCTGACAGGCGCGCCACACCTCCCGCAACAGCGCGTCTTGCTCTTCACGCAGCGCGAGCGGATCGTGCGGATGGTAAAAGACCAGGCATTTCACCACATGCTCCAGCGGCCAGCTTGCGAGCTGCGAGCCGATATCGCCATGCTCCAGGCGCAGCGGGCGGGAGCCCGGCAGTTCAATCGGGCGGCCAATCCACCAGCCCTGGCCGGTAATGGCGTTCAGCGCGCGCTGGCCGTAGGTGCCGTCCGCGAGAATGCCGCTGCGCCCCTCAAGCCCCGCTGCCTGCGCTGCGTCTTTCGCGGCCTGTAGCAGCAGTTGTTTCAGCGCCGGGATGCGCGCGTCGTCACAGCCGGTATCGCGGGCCAGATCGGCGAGCTGTTTGCGGTGATCGAAGGCGAAAATGCACAGCTCCGGCCACGCCTGGCGGCGGGAAGTGACGCGATGCAGATGATTTAAGCGGGCGTCGAGATCCGGGCGCGGCACCGCTTGCGCGCGGGCCAGATAATCATCAAGCTCGTCGCGGGTCGGCATCGCCGGGGCGCAGCCGTGGCGAGATACCACCAGCGCGCCGCAGGCGTTGGCGTAGCGGCAGGCCTGCTCCCAGCCCTCGTCATTCAGCCAGCCGCGCAGCAGGCCGGACATAAACGCATCGCCCGCGCCCAGCACGTTCAGCACCTCCACGCGCACCCCCTGAAAGAGCGGGATAGCGTCCCAGCCGTCCGGCACCGCGCCTTCCAGCACCACGCAGCCCATCGGCCCGCGCTTGCAGACCAGCGTGGCGTTCGTGGCGTGGCGGACATTTTTCAGCGCCGTCAGCGTGTCGGTGCTGCCGCCCGCGATATGAAACTCCTCTTCCGTACCGACAACCAGATCGAAAAGATGCAGCACTTCCTGCAACTGGCGCGTCACCGGCTCTGACTCCACATAGCGCGTTTCGCCGTCGCCGGGTGAGGTCAGCCCCCACAGCACCGGACGGTAGTCGATATCCAGCGCGGTACGCAGCCCGTGGCGGCGCGCATATTCCAGCGCTTTCAGCACCGCGGCGCGGGTGTCCGGGTGGGAGAGATGCGTGCCTGTCACCGCCAGCGCGCGGGCGGAGGCGATATAGTCTTCGTTGATATCCTGCGGCGTCAGCGCCATGTCGGCGCAGTTATCGCGATAGAAAATCAGCGGGAACGTCTCCTGGTCTTTAATGCCGAGCATCACCAGCGCCGTCAGCCGCTGTTTATCCGTTATCAGGTATTCAGTATCGACGCCTGCGCGCTGCAGCGTTTCCCGCAGGAAACGTCCATTATGTTCATCCCCCACGCGGGCCAGCATCGCCGATTTCAGCCCCTGAATCGCGGTACCGAACGCGACATTGCCCGACGAACCGCCGAGATATTTGGCGAAGGTCGCCACATCTTCAAGCCTGGCGCCGATTTGCTGCGCGTAGAGATCCACGGCAACCCGGCCAATACAAATGACGTCGAGCCGCTTAACTGCTGCATTCATAGCTACGGTTTCCTTTTGCATGCCTGCTTCACGAGAGGGCCGGAGAGCCGGCGGCGCGCCCGCAAGCAGCCTGAGGGTTAACGGTTGAACGTAGTATGAGAAATAAATATTTCATTTACAAATTAGTTTGAAATTAAAAAACCAAAAATGTGAACGCTATTCCACTCTGCGTGTCTTCAGCGCATGGCGCGCAGGCGCGAGCGCCGCTTCCGGGCAGCGCATCACCGGCCGCTGCAAAAGCATAGACTCTGCGGGGTTATCTGGCGCGGCGCGGTGTTGCGGGTTGCAGCGTTTCGCGATCCCTGCCACAGAAAAAGCCAGGGGGCGAAACAGAGTTTGATCGCTCTCTCAAAATGAAACATTTCATCTGTATTTTGGTTTAATGAAAAATATGTTTGCCTATAATCCAGACAGATTCCGGCAGGCAGTCCGCTTTTACACCGACACCAGAGCGAGCCTGCATGACATTGGCTGAAAAAGGAAGGCGAACATGGGCAAGCAGAGACTGACAATGGCGCAGGCGCTGGTGAAGTTTCTTGATAATCAGTATCTGGAGGTGGATGGCGAGACCGTCAAATTCGTCAAAGGCATTTTCGCCATCTTCGGTCACGGCAATGTGCTGGGGCTTGGCCAGGCGCTGGAGCAGGAGCGCGGCGAATTGCGTCTCTATCAGGGCCGCAACGAACAGGGGATGGCCCATGCGGCCACCGGTTTCGCCAGACAGTCGCTGCGCCGCCAGATCCTCGCCTGCACCTCGTCGGTCGGGCCCGGTGCCGCCAACATGATAACCGCCGCCGCGACGGCCACCGCCAACCGGATCCCGCTATTGCTGCTGCCGGGCGATGTCTTCGCCACCCGCCAGCCCGATCCGGTGTTACAGCAGATAGAGCAGAGCTACGATCTCAGCATCAGCACCAACGACGCCTTTCGCGCCGTCAGTAAGTACTGGGATCGCATTACGCGCCCGGAACAGCTGATGAGCGCCTGCATTAACGCCATGCGCGTCCTTACCGATCCGGCGGAAACCGGCGCGGTGACGCTGGCGCTGCCGCAGGATGTCCAGGGCGAAGCCTGGGATTATCCGACGGAGTTTTTCGCCCGCCGCGTGCATCGTCTCGACCGCCGTCCGGCGAGCGCCGCCCAGCTCAATGACGCCGTGGCGGCCATAGTCGCCAGCCGCAAACCGCTGATTGTCTGCGGCGGCGGCGTGAAATATTCCGGGGCGGGCGAGGCGCTGGCGCAGTTCGCTGAGCGTTATCACATTCCGTTCGCCGAGACCCAGGCGGGAAAAGGCACGCTCATCTCGTCGCACCCGTATAACGTCGGCGGCGTCGGTGAAACCGGCTGTCTCGCGGCGAACCTGCTCGCCAAAGAGGCGGATCTGGTGATCGGCGTCGGAACCCGTTTTACCGATTTCACCACCGCCTCGAAATGGATTTTCCAGCATCCGGGCGTGCGGTTTCTCAATATCAACGTCAGCAACTTTGACGCCTGGAAGCTCGACGGCATTCCGCTGCTGGCCGACGCCCGCGAGGCGCTGACGGCGCTTGACGCCGCGCTTGGCGATACCGCGTGGCAGGCGGGCTGGGGCGAGCAGATTGCCGCCGTGCAGAACCGCCAGATGAAAGAGACGCACCGTGTATATCAGGCCACGTTTCAGGAAAAGGGATTCGTTCCGGAGATAGATGATCATCTCGACCGCGAATCGGTCTGGCGAGAATTTCGCCTGCTGACCGACTCGACGCTCACCCAGAGCAGCGTGCTCGGCCTGCTTAATGAGGCGTTACCTGAAGAGGCGGTGATCGTCGCGGCGGCGGGCAGCCTGCCGGGAGATTTGCAGCGCGTCTGGCGCACCCGCGCGCCCAATGCCTATCACGTTGAATATGGCTACTCCTGCATGGGCTATGAGGTGAACGCGGCGCTCGGCGTGAAGCTCGCCGAGCCGCAGCGCGAGGTCTACGCGATGGTGGGCGATGGCGCGTTCATGATGCTGCATTCAGAGCTGGTCACCTCCTTACAGGAAGGCGCGAAAATTAACGTGCTGCTGTTCGACAACATGACCAACGGCTGTATCAACAATCTGCAAATGGAACACGGCATGGACAGTTTCGGCACCGAGTTCCGCTTCCGCTCGCCGGAGAACGGCCAGCTGAGCGGCGGGCTGGTGCCGGTGAACTTCGCCGCCATCGCGGCGGGCTACGGCTGTAAAACCTGGCGCGTCACCACGCTGGATGAGCTGAAAGCGGCGCTGGAGGCGGCGCAGCGCGAGACCGTCAGCACCCTTATTGATATCAAAGTGTTGCCCAAAACCATGGTGCACAAATATGGCAGCTGGTGGAACGTCGGCGTGGCGCAGCAGGCGCTGTCCGAACGTATTCAACGCGTGGCGCAACAGATTAACGAAAAACGCGCGCAGGCGCGGGATTACTGATTTTCCCTTTAAAAGACAACTTACCTTAACCCTGATTATTCCGGAGATAACCCTTATGTCGCTCAGATTAGGCGTAATTGGCGCAGGCGCCATTGGTAAAGAACATATCCGCCGCTGCACGCAGGTGCTGCAGGGCGCGACCGTCGTCGCGGTATCGGACATCAACCTGGATAACGCGCGCGCCGCGGTCAACGCGCTCGGCCTGCAAGCGGAAGTGTATGCCGACGGGCAGGATGTGATTAAGGCGCAGGATGTGGACGCGCTGATTGTCACCTCCTGGGACCCGACGCACGAGGCCTTTACGCTCGCGGCTATTGACGCGGGCAAACCGGTGTTCTGTGAAAAGCCGCTCGCTATGACCGCCGAAGGCTGTCGCCGTATTGTGGACGCCGAGATGAAAGCGGGCCGCCGTCTGGTGCAGGTGGGCTTTATGCGTCCTTACGACGAAGGCTACCAGGCGCTGAAAGGGGTTATCGATAGCGGCGACATCGGCGCGCCGCTGATGCTGCACTGCGCGCATCGCAACCCGGAAGTGGGCGAGAACTACACCACCGATATGGCCATCACCAGCACGCTTATCCATGAGCTCGACGTATTGCGCTGGCTGCTGAACGACGACTATGCCTCGGTGCAGGTGCGTTTCCCTCGCGCCACGTCGCACACCCACGCGCAGCTCAAAGATCCGCAAATCGTGATGCTGGAAACCCGCAAAGGGACGCTTATCGACGTCGAGATTTTCGTTAACTGCCGCTACGGCTACGACATCCAGTGCGAAGTGGTCGGCGAAACCGGCATTGCCCGGCTGCCGGAGCCTTCGTCGGTGCAGATGCGTAAAGCGGCGAAGCTTGCCACCACGATCCTGACCGACTGGAAAGACCGTTTCATTAAAGCGTATGACGTGGAGTTGCAGGCGTTTATCAATGACGTAAAAGCGGGCGAACTGCGCGGCCCGTCCGCCTGGGATGGTTACGCGGCGTCGGTTGCGGCGGATGCGTGCCTGAAGGCGCAGGAGAGCGGCGCGCTGGAGTCCATCAGCCTGCCGGAGCGCCCGGCGTTTTATCTGCGCTAAACCCGCAGCCTGCTAATGAATCTGACAGGGGTTAACCATGAAAATCGCCTTTGACGTCGACGTCATTAAAGACCTCGGGATCACGAATATGGTCCGGCAGGTCGCGGAGTGGGGCTATCAATACATTGAGCAGTCGCCGCACCCGCAAATTAACCCGTTTTATAAGCACCCGAAAGCGGGCCGGGAAGTGATCGCCGAATATAAAAAGGCGCTGCGCGACACCGGCGTTGCGCTTTCTTCCTTTATTTGCGTCTACCGCTGGTCGGGTCCGGACGAGCTGCGGCGACAGGCGGCGGTGAAAAACTGGAAGCGCCTAATCGAAATCGCCATCGAGATGGATGTGCAGGTGATCAACACCGAGCTTTCCGGCGACCCAAACCAGCCGGAGATCTGCGAGGAGATGTTCTATCGCTCAATGGAGGAGCTGTTGCCGATTTTCGAGCGCGAGGGGTTGCGCGTGGAGATCCAGGCTCACCCGTGGGATTTCTGCGAAGAGAACAACGAGACTGTCGATATCGTGAAGTCGTTTCGCAGCGATAACGTGAAATATGTCTACAGCGTGCCGCACACTTTCTTTTATGACAAAGGCAAAGGAGAGGTGGAAAAGATGCTGCGCTACGCCGGGGATGACCTGTCGCATGTGCTGATCGCCGATACCATGAACCACACCCGCCACTGTCGCTATATCGTCAACCCGCCGGGCGTCGACGCCGCGGTGCATCAGCATGTGGGCGTAGGGGAGGGGGAAGTCGATTTCCAGGCGTTGTTCAGCACGCTGCGCGATATGGGGTTCGCCCACCAGAGCTTTAAAGTGGGCGGCGAGCCGATTGTCGCCGCGTCGCTCTTTGGCTACCCGGAGAAGATGAAATACCAGGCGGTGGAAACCCGCGAACTGATTGAGCGCGAACTGCTGGGCCGTTAAGCCCCAGCCGGTTGCGACCTGAGAGGCGCATTATGAATAAGCAAGATGTGAAGCTGGCCATCGCCCCGATCGGCTGGACAAACGACGACATGCCGGAGCTGGGCAGTGAAAACACCTTTCAGCAGACGGTCAGCGAAATGGCGCTGGCGGGCTTTACCGGCAGCGAAGTCGGTAGCAAATACCCGCGCGACCCGGCCATTCTCAAGCCGATGCTGGCTATCCGCGGCATTGAGATCTGCAACGCCTGGTTCAGCACCTTTTTTGCGGCGGGCGAGCGGGAGAAAACCCTCGACGAGTTTGTGAATCACATGAATTTCCTGCATGCGATGGGCGCGAAAGTGATTGGCTGCTCCGAGCAGAGCGGCAGCATTCAGTGCACCACGCTGCCGGTGATGGGGCCGGACAAACCGTGTTTCAGCGAGGAGGAGTGGGCGCGCGTGGCGGAGGGCTACAACACGCTTGGCCGGCTCGCCGCCGAAAAGGGCATGCAGGTCTGTCTGCATCATCATATGGGCACCGGTATCCAGACCGCGCAGGAGATAGACACGTTTATGTCGCGCGTGGATGACACAGTGTTTCTGCTGTTCGATACCGGACACGCCTGGTACGCCGAAGGCAGCGAAGCGGCCATGCTCGCCATTCTGGAAAAACACCTGCCGCGCATTAACCATGTGCACCTGAAAGATGTGCGCCCGGCAGTCATTGACGAGGTGAAACGCGACGGGCTGTCGTTCCTGGCGGGCGTCAGGAAGGGCACCTTCACGGTGCCGGGCGACGGGGCTATCGATTTCCGTCCGGTATTCCGGCTGCTGGATGAGCATGGCTATCGCGGCTGGATGGTGGTGGAGGCCGAGCAGGACCCGGCAGTGGCGAACCCGTTTGAATATGCGGTGAAAGCGCGTCGCTATATCCTGGAGACCGCCGGGATCTGACCCTCGCGCGCTGGCCCGCCAGGGGCAAACTGGCGGGTCTGTCCATTCAGTCTGGCTTTTTTTGAAAACAACGTTTCATTATGGCTGGCGCTGTTCGCATGACGGCGTCGGCCCGCCCCGCGTTACGCCACCACTGGTTTTTTCTCGGTTTTATGCTTTTATCTGTTTGATAGTTCGTACTATTTTTTCGTATTGGGTGTCTTCCCCACAGCGATCGCTTCCCCGCCTGCGTGCTCATTATCACAAAGTAATAACAAAACATGACCTGCCACTCAAAATTAAAATTTCATTGTTTATATAAATGAAATATTCGATCTAAATTGATTGTGGTGAATATATCATCAACCGAGCCCGGCCCCTGACAACTGGCCGCCTCGTTTTTCCCTGAACGGCAGGTTACTGGAGTCTTTTATGACTAAAGAACAATATCTCACCCTTAACAGAGCATCAGGGCCTAACAGCGACGCGCCGACGTCGCCGTTTGTCAAAGTGATTGCGCTAATCGCCACGCTCGGCGGTCTGCTCTTTGGTTACGACACTGGCGTTATCTCCGGCGCGCTGCTGTTTATGGGCAGCGAACTGCACCTCACCCCGCTTACCACCGGTCTTGTCACCAGCTCTCTGCTTTTTGGCGCCGCCTTTGGCGCGCTGCTGGCGGGCCATATGGCGAACGCCGCGGGACGAAAGAAAATCATCATTTATCTGGCGGTCATTTTCGCTATTGGCGCGGTGGGTACCGCGATGGCGCCGGACGTGTCGTGGATGATTTTCTTTCGCCTGGTGCTCGGCGTGGCCGTGGGGGGCGCGGCGGCAACGGTGCCGGTTTATATCGCGGAGATCGCGCCTGCCAACAAGCGCGGCCAGCTGGTAACCCTCCAGGAGTTGATGATCGTCTCCGGGCAATTACTGGCCTATATCTCTAACGCCTCCTTCCACGAGCTGTGGGGCGGCGAGTCGACCTGGCGCTGGATGCTGGCCGTCGCGACGCTGCCCGCCGTGTTGCTGTGGTTCGGGATGATGTTTATGCCCGATACGCCGCGCTGGTACGCCATGAAAGGGCGTCTTGCCGAAGCGCGTCGCGTGCTGGACCGTACCCGTCGCCCGGAGGATGTCGACTGGGAAATGATGGAGATTGAAGAGACGCTCGAAGCCCAGCGCGCGCAGGGCAAGCCGCGTCTGCGCGAATTGCTGACGCCGTGGCTGTTTAAACTCTTCCTGATAGGCATCGGCATCGCCGTTATTCAGCAGTTAACCGGCGTGAACACCATTATGTATTACGCGCCGACGGTACTGACGGCGGTCGGGATGTCCGATAACGCCGCGCTGGTGGCGACCGTCGCCAACGGCGTGGTGTCGGTGCTGATGACGTTTGTCGGCATCTGGATGCTCGGTAAAATCGGGCGGCGCGCCATGACCATGATTGGCCAGTTCGGCTGTACCGCGTGTCTGGTGTTTATTGGCGCTGTCAGTTATCTGCTGCCGGAAACCGTTAACGGCCAGCCGGACGCGCTGCGCGGCTATATGGTGCTGGCGGGAATGCTGATGTTTCTGTGCTTCCAGCAGGGCGCGCTCTCGCCGGTGACCTGGCTGCTGCTCTCGGAGATTTTCCCCACCCGCCTGCGCGGCATCTTTATGGGCGGCGCGGTGTTCGCAATGTGGATAGCCAACTTCCTGATCTCGCTCTTCTTCCCGATCCTGCTCGCCTGGGTCGGGCTCTCCGGTACGTTCTTTATCTTCGCGGCGATCGGCATCCTGGGCGCGACGTTTGTCATCAAATGCGTGCCGGAAACCCGCAACCGCAGCCTGGAACAGATTGAGCACTACCTGCATGACTGGCTGGATAATAGCCCTGAGGGCCAGCGCCGCGCTCGCGAGCGCCGGGCGTGTCGGGCGCAGATGGATAACGCGCGGTCATAACGGGCGCGCGACGCAGAGGGAAGCCGCCGGGCTTCCCTTTTTTTGGCCGCTTATTGTTATATTTCTGTAACAAATATTCCGTAGCCTCACGTGCATAAAAACTATTCCCCTTCAAAACGACATCCCGAAAGGAAACCGCGATGGGCAGACCGTTAAAAACCTTATTCAAACGTGAGCATAGTGAAGAGATCAGCAACCGCAGCGACAACTGCGCGTTTTCGCAGGTGGCAGAAGTCTATTTGTCGCGCCGTCGCCTGTTGCAGGCGGGCGCGGTTGCAGGCGCTGCGGCAGCGTTCCCGTTTCTGCTGAAGCCGGAAAACGCGCTGGCGAAAGCGGTTGCAAACGCCAGCGGCAACCTCGGCAAAGCCACTGCGCTGGGCTTCACCAGTCTGCCGGTTTCCACAGAAGATACCGTTATCGTGCCGGAAGGCTACATTGCGAAGCCCTTCTATAAGTGGGGCGACGCCACCGGGCTTGCGGGCAACCTGCCGGTTTTCAAAACCGACGGCAGCAACACGACGCAAGAGCAGGCGGCGCAGGCCGGGATGCACCACGACGGCATGGCGTGGTTTAGCCTGCCGCAGGGCGGGCACAGCGCCGATCACGGTCTGCTCGCTATGAACCATGAATACATCGACAACGGCCTGCTGTTTAAAGACGGCGAAGCCAACTGGAGCCCTGATAAAGCGCTCAAAGGCCAGAACGCGATGGGCGTGTCGGTTATCGAAGTGAAAAAAGGCCAGCAGGGCTGGGAAGTGGTGCGCCCGTCCACCTTCGCCCGCCGCATCACGGCTAACACGCCGATGAAAATCACTGGCCCGGCGCTGCACAATAAACTGATGCAGACCGCCGCTGACCCGAAAGGCGAAACCATTCTCGGCACCATGCAGAACTGCGCCAACGGTTTTACGCCATGGGGCACTTACCTGACGTGCGAAGAGAACTGGTCCGATATTTTCGTCAAGAAAGCGGAAATGAACCCGCTTGAGAAGCGCTACGGCATCAGCGACAGCGACGACTCCTACCGCTGGAATGAAGTCGACAAACGCTTCAGCGTCGACGCCACGCCGAACGAACCGAACCGTTTCGGCTGGGTGGTGGAAATCGACCCTTACGATCCGCAGTCGGTGCCGCGCAAGCACACCGCGCTTGGCCGCATCAAGCATGAAGGCGCCGCCGTCACCATCGCGCCGGATAACCGCGTTGTGGTTTATATGGGCGACGACCAGAAATTCGAATACATCTATAAATTCGTCTCGGAAGGCAAATACAACCCGCAGGATCGCAAAGCCAATATGGGCCTGCTGGAAAAAGGCACGCTGTACGTGGCGAAATTCCACGACGACGGCAAAGGCGAGTGGCTGCCGCTGGTGTTCGGCCAGAACGGGCTCGACGCCAGTAAAGGCTTTGAAAACCAGGGCGATCTGCTGGTGAAAACCCGCCTTGCGGCAGATGCCGTGGGCGCGACCAAAATGGACCGCCCGGAGTGGATTGCCGTTGATCCGTATCATAGCGGCAGCGTCTACTGCACGCTCACCAACAACAGCGATCGCGGCAAGGAAGGCAAAGCGCCGGTGGATGCGGCTAACCCGCGCGCCAAAAACGTTTACGGCCACATCATGCACTGGCTGGAGCAGAACGGCGATCCGACCGCGCAGCAGTTCGCGTGGGATATTCTGGTGATGGGCGGTCGCACCGATACCGACAAACCGGAAGCCAAAGGCAGCATGAAGGGCGCGGAATTCGGCAGCGCCGATGGCCTGAGCTTCGATCATCGCGGCGTGCTCTGGATCCAGACCGACGTGTCGTCCTCGACCATCAACCGCAAAGATTATGAAGGCATGGGCAATAACCAGATGGTGGCGACGATCCCTGGCACCAACGAGTTCCGCCGCTTCCTGACCGGGCCGCGCGGCTGTGAAATCACCGGCATCGCGTTCACGCCGGATAACCGCACGCTGTTTATCAATATTCAGCATCCGGGCGAGCCGGGCGAAGGGCTGAGCGACCCGCAAAACCCGACGGCGGTCTCTACCTGGCCTGACGGCGACAAAGCGGGCCGCCCGCGCTCCTCGACCGTGGTGATCGTCAAGGCCGACGGCGGCATGATCGGCACCTGACAGTAAACCATTCAGAAAACAACGCAGGCGCAGTCAGCCTGCGTTTTTTTATGGGCCGTGGCAGGCTAAATCATGGGCTTGAGCCATGTGGAGGCTGGTCAATCTGCATACGCTGGTGCGGTTTAGAATCATCTGTTATATAACATTCTCTTTTATTCATGTTCACCTTCAGGCCTTTCGGTATATTCCTCCAGGATAAGACCTAAAGTCGGAACGTCTGCGCGCGGCGCACCCTGTTTTTTGCGGCAGTGCGCCGCTGAAGGAAAGTAAAACCTTATGATAGTTTTAAGGAACATCTCAAAGCTGTTTCATCAGGGTAAGGACACCATTACGGCCGTGGATGACGTCAACCTTGACGTCGAGCGCGGACAAATCTACGGCATCATTGGCTACAGCGGCGCGGGGAAAAGTACCCTGATTCGCCTGTTAAACGGCCTCGAAAAACCGACGTCCGGCACGGTGACCATCGCCGGCAAAGAGATTTCGGCCGCGCGCGGCGAATCGCTGCGCCAGGCGCGCCTGAAAATCAGCATGGTGTTCCAGCATTTCAACCTGCTCTGGTCGCGCACCGTCAGTGAAAACATCGCCTTTTCGATGCAAATCGCCGGCGTGCCGAAAGCGGAAATTAAAACCCGCGTGGCGGAGCTTATCGACCTTGTCGGCCTGAAGGGGCGCGAAAATGCGTATCCGTCGCGCCTTTCCGGCGGGCAAAAGCAGCGTGTCGGCATCGCCCGCGCGCTGGCGAACCGCCCGGACGTGCTGCTGTGCGACGAAGCCACCTCGGCGCTCGACCCGCAAACGACCGATCAGATCCTCGATCTGCTCCAGGACATTAACCGCCGCTTCGGGCTCACCATTGTGCTTATCACCCATGAGATGCACGTGGTGCGTAAAATCTGCGATCGCGTGGCGGTCATGGAAGAGGGGCGCGTGGTGGAAGAGGGCGACGTGTTGCAGGTCTTTACGCACCCGCAGCAGCCGATCACCCGCCAGTTTGTGCGCCAGATTAGCCAGGAAGAGGGCGATGAGGCGTTCGACCCCGCGCTTGCGGGCGAGCTTAACGGCGCCGTTATCAAACTGACTTTCGTCGGGCACAGCACCCACAAGCCAGTGGTGGGCGAACTGACGCTGCGCTACGGCCTGCCTTTTAATATTCTGCACGGCAAAATGACCCAGACCGCCCACGGCGTGTTTGGCCAGCTCTGGCTGCACGTGGTGGCGACGCCGGAACAGCTTGAGAATATCCTCGCCGATTTACGCCTGCATGAGATCCACTGCGAGGTTATCAAACATGCTTGAGTCACTTTTCCCTCATCTGAAGCTCGACCAGCTGCTGGCCGCCACCCAGGAGACGCTCTACATGACCGCGCTCTCCGGCGTCGCCACCTTTGTGCTCGGCATCGTGCTCGGCCTGGCGCTGTTTTTGACGGCGCGCGGCGGGCTGTTTGAAAACCGTCTGGTCTACGGCGTTATCTCCATCGTGGTGAACGTGTTCCGTTCCATCCCGTTTATCATTTTGATTGTGCTGCTGATCCCGTTTACCAAAACGATTATTGGCACCATTCTCGGGGCTAACGCCGCGCTGCCCGCGCTGATTGTTGGGGCCGCGCCGTTCTATGCGCGTCTGGTGGAGATTGGCCTGCGCGAAGTCGATAAAGGCGTGATTGAAGCCACCCGTTCAATGGGCGCACGCATGAGCACGCTGATTTTCCGGGTTCTGCTGCCGGAGTCATCCCCCGCGCTGGTGTCGGGTATCACCGTCACCCTTATTGCGCTGGTCAGCTACAGCGCGATGGCCGGGGTGATTGGCGCGGGCGGGTTAGGGAACCTTGCTTATCTGGAAGGATTCCAGCGTAACCACAACGACGTCACGCTGGTGGCGACGGTCGCTATACTGGTGATTGTCTTCATCATTCAGTTCATCGGTGACGCCTTAACCTCTTATTTAGATAAACGCTAACAACAACAGAGAACACACATCATGAAAAGAGTACTGACGCTGATTGCCGCCGCCACCCTGAGCGTTTCCGCCTGGGCCGACACCCTGACCGTGGGCGCGTCCAACGTGCCGCACGCGGAAATTCTTGAGCAGGCGAAGCCGATCCTGGCGAAGCAGGGTATCGATCTGGAAATCCGCCCGTTCCAGGATTACATCCTGCCGAACACGGCGCTGGCAAGCCGCGATATCGACGCGAACTACTTCCAGCACATCCCGTATCTGAACAGCGTGCTGAAAGATCACGCCGACGATAAAACCTATGATTTCGTCAGCGCCGGTGCTATCCATATCGAGCCAATCGGCATCTATTCTAAAAAGTACAAATCGCTCAAAGATCTGCCGGAAGGCGGCAAAGTCATTATGCGTGACGCCGTGGCGGAAGAGGGCCGTATTCTCTCTATCTTCGAGCGCGAAGGCGTTATCAAGCTGAAACCGGGCGTGAATAAAGTCGATGCGCGCATCAGCGATATCGTGGAAAACCCGAAAAAACTGAAGTTCATGCCGAACGTGGAAGGCTCTCTGCTGCCGCAAATGTATAACAACGACGAAGGCGACGCGGTGGTGATCAACGCCAACTACGCCATCGACGCGGGCCTCGACCCGGTGAAAGATCCGATCGCGGTGGAGAGCGGCGAAAATAACCCGTACGCCAACATCATTACCGTGCATAAGGGCGACGAGAAGAAAAAAGATATCGTGGCGCTGGTGAACGTGCTGCACTCTAAACAGATTCAGGACTGGATCCGCACCAAATATAAAGGCGCGGTGATCCCGGTAAATAACTGATTTGCCATTGGTAAAAGGGGAGCTGCGGCTCCCCTTTTTTTGCCCTGCGGCGGGTTAAATCCTGTGCCCCGGATTCTCCCTGGAAAGCGCGTTGGCCGCGCAGATAAGCGACAGATGGCTTAAGCCGAGCGGCATATTGCCGCGCCAGCCGCCCGTGCGGGTGTCATACATCTCATTAAAGATTTGCACGTTGCCGCTCTGGCACAACGTGTCGAGAATCTCTTTCATATCGTGCTGCGCCTCATCGCGCTTTTTCAGCTCCGCCAGGGCCTCGACGCGCCAGAAGGCGCAGGCCACAAAGGTGCTCTCTTCCACCTCGACGCCCGAATAGCGGTAGAGCATCGGGCTGTTGTGGCCCAGTTCCTGATAAATCGCTTCAAGCGTTGAGAGCATTCGCTTGCGGTTAACCTGACTGCCGTAATAGTGGGTGAGGCTGATAGCGGCGTCGAGCGTTTCGCTCCCCGCGTAGAAGGTGTACGCCTGGCGGCTTTCGCTCCAGCAGTGCGTTTCGATCCACTCGCTGATACGGTCGCGTTCGCGCGCCCAGCGGCCTTTCCAGGTCGGTTCGATATGGCCGATTTCCGCCAGCGCCACGGCCTGATCGAGCGCCAGCCAGCAGGCCATTTTCGAGTGCGTGTAATGACGCTCCTCGGGCAACTCCCAGATGCCGGAATCGGGCAGCCGCCAGCGATCGGCGCAGCGGTTCGCCAGATGCCCGAGCAGGCGTGAAGTGGCGAGATCAAGCACATGGCCCATCTCGACAAACAGACGCGCGGTCGCTAACAGGTCGCCATACATGCTGGGCTGGAACTGATCGCGGGCGTTATTGCCGAGCCGCACCGGCTGCGTACCCTGGTAGCCTTCCATCTGCGGGTAGCGTTCCTCAGGCACCCAGCCGCCTTCGAGCGTATAGCAGGCGCGCAGTTCGCCGTCGTGGCGAATAATGGTCGAGGTGAGCCAGGAAAACGCCGCCTTACAATCCTCAATCGACCCCAGGTAGACAAACGATTTAATAATCAGGCAGGCGTCGCGCACCCACGCGTAGCGGTAGTCGTAGTTTTTCTCTTTGCCGAGCCCTTCCGGCAATGAGGTGGTGGCGGACGCCGCCAGCGCGCCGGTCGGCGCATACCAGAGGAATTTCAGCGCCAGCGCCGAGCGCTTGACGTGATGTTCAAACGGGCCGTTCCAGTGAAGATTCTCTGCCCAGTCGCGCCAGGCGCGATCGCTGGTGTCGATACGCTGGTCGATTTTCTCAAGCGGCGGTATCGCCAGCGGCTCTTTTTCGGTGGCGACCAGCGCCACCAGCGATCGCGAGCCGGGCGAGGTCGTCAGGGTGCCTGTCATTCCCATGTCGTCACAGCGTTCGGTCTCCACGTCATCGGAAAGGCGCAGGGCCACCATCAAATCATCGAGGTGAAAAAGGGTTTTCTCCTGCACGTGATCCAGCCACGGCGAACAGGTGTGAGCGCGCGTGCCGGGTTTAAAACGCACCGTCAGGCGCACGTGGCCTTTGATGCCTTCAACGCGGCGCGCCATCTCGCTCCAGGGCAGGCGTCCGGCGAAGGTGCTGTTAATGGATTCTGTAATCAGCACCTCGCCGGAGGCGGTTTTATAGCGCGTTTCCAGTACGTTGCTGTTCTCACGGTAGCTGCGCGACATCTCCCACTCTTCTTCTGGCGTCAGCGCGAAAAAGCCGCCTTCGGGCGCATCGAGAATACGGTCAAACAGCGGCGGCGAATCGAGATTCGGCACGCACCACCAGTCGATAGCGCCGTCCGGGGCGATAAGCGCCACCGAGCGGCCTTCGCCGATGGCGGCATAATCGCCGAGGCCCGCATAGCCTTGCTGACGCGCGGGAGAGCGGTAAGTCTTATTTTTCACAGGCGGGATAATCCTTTCTCTGGTCCATGCTGGCGCAACCGCCGCAAGGCTGCGGCGAAACGGTAATGCCTTAAGCGTAGACCATGAGAGCGCGGTCACAGTTTGACCGAGGGGCGGGGGAGAGATAAAAAAACGGCCCGCCGACAGGCGAGCCGTGGCTGCGCGAGGAGAGAATTAGCGCAGGTTATCCGGGAAGTTAGCCGGCAGCTCGCTTGCGGCGCAGGCTATCACGGTGTCATCGTCAGGGCCGCAGTCACGCACGAAGGTGATGGTGGCGAACTCATCGATCACTTCGGTCGGGTAAGCCGGGCCTGCTTCACGGTAGGCTTCCATCTGTTCGATATGTTCATTCTGGAAGCAGACGGTTTTCTGCGGATCGTTCATCACCCAACGCGGGAAGAAAATGGTGCCGTGGAACAGCAGGTCGCCGAGGTTAGCGATCAGGCTGACGTCAGTACCGGTCGGTTCGGTCCAGGAGATTTTATAGATGCTTTCGCCGACGCGAACGATATACACGCGCTGATCTTTCACCCAGCGGTTGCCCACGATACCGCTGTGGATACGGTAATCGATGGTGGTTTCGTTTTTTACGTAGATCTCGTAGTTCCAGCCGTTGTCATAGGTATAGACCAGATGTTTACCCACAAAACCGCTTAAATCGTGTTTGTCGAAGTTGCTCATTGTTGGCCTCCTTTGTTTCGTTGAATTAAGCATAGACCTTTATTTTTTTAATGAAAAACGCTAATTTTGCATAAAATTGATTCAAAATTTCGATGAGTTATGCATAAAACAACGCTGGAACAATGGGCTTTGCTGGACAAAGTGGTGGAAGAGGGCAGTTTTGCGCGCGCAGCGCAAAGCACGCACCGCAGCCAGTCCTCGGTGAGTTACAACCTGGGGCTGTTGCAGGAGCGGCTCGGCGTGGCGCTTCTGGAAACTCAGGGCCGCCGCGCGGTGCTGACGCCTGCGGGCGAGCTGCTGCTGGCGCAAGTGCGCCCGTTACTGAGCGCTTTTACCTGGGTCGAGGCGCATGCCGCCACGCTTCGCAACGGCGTGCGTACCCGGATTGATCTGGTGGTGGACAACATCTTTCCGCGCGAGACGCTGTTCGCTGTCCTGCGCGAATTTCAGCGCCAGCACCCTTCGACACAGGTGCAACTGACCGAGGTGCTGGAGAGCCAGAGCGACGCCATCGCCGCGCACTCCAGCGCCGATCTGCTGGTGCTCTCGCGTCGCGAAGACAGTCTGGGACGCGGCGAGTGGCTGATGAACGTAAATTTTGTGGCGGTGGCTCACCGCGATCACCCGCTGGCGCAGATGCCAGGGCCGATTGGCGAAGAGGCCCTTGGACGGTACGCCCGCATTAAGCTTGCAGGCGGTGAGACGCAAAGCCCCGGCGGCGCGCCGGAGCAGTGGGTGTTTTCAACGGTAGATGCCGCCATCGAGGCGGTAATGCATCAGGTGGGCTACGGCTGGCTGCCGGAGGCGCGCATCGCAGGGCCGCTGGCGCAGGGGCTGTTGCGCCCGCTCCCGCTCGCCCACGGCGCGCGGCGCGCCACGCCGCTGCATCTGATTGTGAAAAAAGATCTGCTGGTGCCGGACGCCGCCGTCAGTACGCTGATTGCCCTGTTTAGTCGGCTGCGCGAGGCGTAGCGGCGCGCCGGTTGCCAAGGTAAATCAGCGCCAGCGCCACGGCGAGGCACGCTACCGCGCCGAGACGGCTTAGTGAGAACGGGATCGCCGCGTTGCCGAGCCAGCCGAAATTATCGATAAGCATGCTCATGGCGAGCTGACCGAATATGACCGCCACCGTCGCGACCGCTGTGCCGATGCGCTGTACCGCAAGCACCATGACCACAATATACGGCACGCCGCACAGCGCGCCGGTAAGCTGCCACTTCGGCACGTCCAGCAGGGAGATCGCGTGCGGCGGCTCGAAGAAGAAAATCAGCAGCGCGCAGACCAGCGCGCCCACTGAGAACGTCAGAAAGGCGCAACGAAACACGCCCACTTTCGCGCCAAGCTGGCCATTAATCGCCGCCTGAATGCTCAGCAGCGCGCCGCCGATCACGGCAAGAATAATCATTAACGTTGTCATCAGTGCACCTTAGCCCCGCGCGACCAGCGCCAGCGCGGCGAGAATAAACAGCAGCGCCAGCAGGCGCAGTTTGTCCATCGGGCGGCGCTTCGCGCCGAACAGTCCGAAGTGGTCGATAATCAGGCTTTTGAAAACCTGTCCTGCCAGAATGCCTATCATGGTCATGGCAATGCCGATAACCGGCGTGGCGACGGTCAGGATCACCACATACCCCGCGCCGAGCAGGCCGCCGGTCAGTTGCCAGCCGGGCTGGGCGAAAAACGACGGGCTGTTGCGCGGGCTATAGAACAGCATCAGCAGAAAGGTGAGCGCCGCGCCGACGCCAAAAATGCTGAACGCCGCCCAGAAATCCCCGACCTCGCCGCCGAGCGGCCCCAGCAGGCCCGCCTCAACGGAAAGCCCCATCCCGCCCGCAATGACGAGCGCTATTAATAAAAGCTGCATGGTTATCCTTAATAAAACGCGAAGGTCGCGCAGTGTAGTGCAGCGCGCTGTGTTGAAAAACGCTACGATGCACGAAACACCTTTGCAGGATTGGCACAGATGATGGACCCCAGTTCAGTCAACATTCGGGCGCTACAGCTTTTTATCAGCGTTTTTGACGGGCAGAGCTTCTCGGCCGTCGCGCGCCGTGAGGGCGTTTCGGCATCAATGGTCTCCCGGGTTATCCGCCAGCTTGAAGAGGCGCTCGGGCAGCAGCTTTTCTACCGCAATACCCGTGCCGTCATCCCAACCGAAGCCGGGCGGCTGTTTGCGCAGTACGCGCGCGGCATGGCCGAACAGTTCAGCGAGGCGCGCCGCGAATTACAGGACCGGGCGCTGGAACCCTCCGGGCTGCTTCGCATCAACGCGCCGGTGTTCTTCGGCCAGCGGCATATCGCGCCGTGGCTGACCGGCCTTGCGGAGCGCTATCCGCGCCTGCAGCTGGCGCTGACCCAGACTGACGACTATGTCGACCCGCACCGCGACGCCACCGATCTTATCGTGCGCATCGGTACGCTCACCGATTCCAGCTTTCACGCCCGCGTGTTTTGCGAGCAACGCTATTACTTCGCCGCCGCGCCGCGCTATCTGGCGCGCTACGGCACGCCCACGTCGCCGGAGGATTTCCGCACGCATCAGTGTCTGGTTTACAGCGGCTCATCGGGGCCGAACCGCTGGCTGGCGCGCAGGCCGGGCGAGCCGTGGGTGCATTACCCGGTGAACGCGCGGCTCGCTTCCAACAACGCCAGCTCGCTGCTGACCGCGGCGCTTGACGGCATGGGGCTGGTGCTGTTTCCGGACTGGATGACAGGAGAGTGGCTGAAGCAGGGCAGGCTGGTGAAGGTGTTGCCGGAGTATGAGGCGGCTATCAATACCGAGGCGCAGCATATCGCGGCAATCTACCCGAACGCGCGTCACCCGCCGCTGAACGTGCGCGCGGCGATTGACTATTTTATCGAGGCGTTCGGCACGCCGGTTTACTGGCAGCGCGATTAACACGCCAAAAAGGCCGCGCGAGGCGGCCCTTTTGGCGGTCTGGCTGTGCGGCGTTACGGCAGCGCGTAGGCTATCACGTAATCGCCACGGTCAGGAGACTGGCGGGCGCCGCCGGCGGAGATAAGCACATACTGCTTGCCGGTTTTCGGCGACACATAGCTCATCGGGCCGCCCTGGCTGCCCACCGGCAGGCGCGCTTTCCACACCTCTTTACCGGTCGACGAATCAAAGGCGCGCAGGTAGTAGTCCTGCGTGCCCGCGATAAACACCAGACCGCCCTGCGTCGCCAGCGTACCGCCAAGCGTCGGCATACCGACCGGCATCGGCGCGCGCATCTTGATACCGAACGGGCCGGTATCCTGTACGGTGCCGACCGGCACCTGCCAGACGATTTTCCGGGTTTTCAGGTCGATGGCGGAAAGCGTGCCGAACGGCGGCTCCTGGCACGGAATGCCGAGCGGCGACATAAAGCGGTTTTTATTCACCGCATACGGCGTGCCTTTCAGCGGCACCGCGCCCATGCCGGTGTTAATCGCCTCGCCGCCGTTGCTGCCACGGTCGATGGCGCTGGTGTCCGCCGGGATCATCTGCACCCACAGACCAAGACGCATGTCGTTGACGAAGATGTAGTGATTATTCGGGTCGGTCGACAGGCTGCCCCAGTTCATACCGCCGAGCGAGCCGGGGAAACTCAGGGATTTATCGGTGCCGGGAACAGTAAACAGGCCGTCATAGCGCATGCCTTTAAACGCGATGCGGCAGGCGAGTTGGTCAAACGGCGTCGCGCCCCACATGTCCGATTCGGTCAGGGTCTGCGCGCCAATCTGCGGCATACCGACCGAGTGCGGCTGCGTTTTAGAGTACTGCTCGTTGGGAATGGTGCCAGGCTTCATCGGCAGCTCTTTGACTTCCGTCAGCGGCTTGCCGGTCAGGCGATCCAGCACGAAAATCTGGCCCGCTTTAGTGCCGAACACCACGGCGGGCGTGGTTTTACCGTCTTTTTGCGGAAAGTCCACCAGGCTCGGTTGCATCGGGATATCAAAGTCCCACAGATCGTTATGGACGGTCTGATACACCCATTTCTCTTTGCCGGTGGTGGCGTCCAGCGCCAGAATCGACGCGCCATATTTATGATCGAGCGGCGTGCGGTTCGCGCCCCACAGATCCACCGAGGAGCTGCCCATCGGAATGAACACGGTGTTCATTGCCGGGTCATAAGACATCGGCGCCCACGAGTTCGGGGTGCTACGCGCGTAGTGCTGGCCCGGTTGCAGGCGGGCGTTCGGATCCTCGTTACCCGGGTCAAAGGCCCAGCGCATTTCGCCGGTTATCACATCAAAGCCGCGCAGTACGCCGCCCGGCATATCGGTCTGGACGTTATCCGCCACGCGGCCGCCCACCACCACCGTCGTGCCGGCAACGGTCGGCGCGGAGGTTAGCTGGTATTTCGGGTCCTGCGCGTCGCCGAGACCCGCTTTAAGATCCACGACGCCGTGGCTGCCGAAGCCTTCGCAGAATTCGCCGTTATCGGCGTTCAGCGCAATCAGGCGCGCGTCGATGGTGTTCATCAGAATACGGCGCTGGCAGGCGGCGCCCGCCGGTAGCGAAGGCGCGGGCACCGGCGTGGCGCCCGGCACGGTCGGCTGAGCGATCGGTTGGGTGGCGTCAAAATACGCGAGGCCGCGGCAGCGGTTCCATACTTCCGCTTTAGCGTTGATTTCACGCTTCCAGATCTGCTTGCCGGTATCGGCTTCAACCGCGATCACGTTGTTATGCGGCGTGCAGAGATAGAGCGTATTGCCGATTTGCAGGGGCGTTTGCTGATCTTCCGCGCCGTTGCCGGTCGGGCTGTCAGGAATATCGCCGGTGTGGAAGGTCCAGGCGACTTTCAGATCTTTAACGTTATCGCGGTTAATCTGATCGAGCGCGACAAAACGGCTGCCGCCCGGCGTGTTGCCGTAGTTCGCCCACGCTTTTTGCGCGTTCTCTTTAGCGACCGGAACCAGCGGCAGCGGCTCGCCTTTGAAGGCGACCGTCGGGTGTGGCTGGAACATCTGTACCAGCGTCGCGACCATACCGACGGCAATCACCGCGCTCAGCGCATAAGAGAGTTTCGCGAGCGGCGCTTTGCCTTCGCGACGACGCAGGGCAGGCCAGGTGAGAAATGCCAGCAGCATCATGCCCGCAGGCACCATCAGGCGAGAGACCAGGCCCCAGAATTCCAGCCCGGTGTCATACAACGCCCAGAGAAGCGTGCCGACAAACACCAAAAGAAACAGCACCACCGCCGAGGATTTGCGGCGCAGGAACTGAATCGAAGAAAGCAGCGTGACAACGCCTGCGATAAGAAAATAGACGCTGCCGCCAAGCGAGACCAGCTTGCCGCCCCCGATAACAAAGAAGAGGCCAATAGCGAGCAGCACCAGCCCCAGTAATACAGACCAGATGGCAAGCCCCTTTGAGCCGCCGGTCTTAGTTTCCGACATAAAATAACTCTCCCGAAAAGAACGTTCCCCGCGCGAAGCGGGTACAAAAACGCTTCATAAAAAGATTATGAAGCGTAAAATTCGCACAAAATTGCCTTTCGAGTGTAACATCAGACAGCTTTGAATGGGGTTTTTAACGCCCCTGGCGAGGCGTTAACCGCACTTTTTTCAAATTGTTCAGGAAGGGTCGTCTTCTTTTTTCTCCAGCGGCAAAGAGGTGCGACCGGGGCCGGCGGAGAAGGTGTTCCAGCAGGTGACAAAGAGCGCTGCGATAAGCGGCCCGACCACGAAGCCGTTAATGCCGTACACTTCCAGCCCGCCCAGCGTCGCGAGCAGGATAAGCCAGTCGGGCATACGGATATCTTTCCCCACCAGCAGCGGACGCAGCAGGTTATCCGCAAGGCCCACCACAACGATGAAAAACGCGGTCAGCAGCACCGCTTTCACGATGGCTCCGGTGGTGAAGAGATAGATAACCGCCGGCACCCAGATAAGCGCCGTGCCGACGGCGGGCACCAGCGACAGGAACGCCATCAGCGCGCCCCACAGAATGCTCGCGCCAATGCCCGCGAAATAAAACGCCACGCCGCCAAGCACGCCCTGAACCACCGCCACCACCACCGTGCCTTTTACCGTGGCGCGCGCGACGGCGGCGAAGCGGCGAAAGAGCCGCTGTTTGACTTTATCCGAGAGCGGCAGCGCATTCAGCACCATCGACACCAGCCGCGGGCCATCCTTCAGCAGGAAAAACAGCAGATAGAGCATGATGCCGAACCCAACCACCACGCTGAACGTGTTGCGGCTGATAAGAAAAATGCTGCCCGCCACGTACTGGCTGCCCTTAAGCGCCGCGCCGGAAATTTTCTCCTGAATGGCGGTCGCGCTGTCGAGCTGGTTTTCGGCGAGCATCTGCTGCGCCCAGTCCGGCAGTATGCGCACCACATCCGCCAGCAGCACGGAAAGCGTGGTGTTATTGGCCTGCAAATCGCTGTAAACCGTGTTGAACTCTTTAACCAGCGACGAGGTGATCACCGCCAGCGGCGCGAACACCAGCAGGCAAATCAGCACGACGGTTAAGAGCGAAGCGATACTGGCGCGCCCGCCCATCGCATGACAGAGCCTGCGCTTTATTGGATAGAAGATCACAGCGAGGATCACGGCCCACAGCACGGCGGAAAGATAGGGTTTGATCAGGTTGAAAAACAGGATCGAAACGATAAACAGGATCAAAATAAAAAACGCCCTGGACATCTCTTTCGAGTTCATGATGCATCCTTATCGTCAGTCAATAGCAGCCGGATACCACAACGGCGCGGCACCCGCTTCATTCCAGAAGGGTCTTACAAACGTAGCTGAACTCGGGGCGTTTTGCCGAAGGCGGCGAATCGGGGGCCTGTCCGACAGGCCCCCGGCGGGGTCAGGTTACCGGCCACTGGGTGAGGCGAATACCGCGCTGCGGCGCGTTCTGCGCAAAGTCGCTCAGCACCGCTTTGACATCCGGATCGAAATAGTCGGCGTTGTCATGCTCGACAATCACCACGCTCTTTTCCGGAATTTTATCCAGCAGCGCTTGCAGGCGCGGGTTATGCATAAACGTCAGGTTTTGATGAATGCGCAAGACATAGTGGTCGTCATAACGCGCCAGCTGCATGGCGTTGCGATGGCTATGCCAGAGGCTGAGCGCTATCTGGGCGGCAAGCCCGATGCCGATACCTGCCAGCATCCCGAACGCGATGATGCCAATGATGGTGGCGAGGAACGGCACCGACTGCTGCGCGCCCGCGCGGAACTGTTCCACAAAGAGGCGCGGCGTGGCGAGCTTATAGCCGGTATAGAGCAGCACCGCCGCGAGGCTCGCCAGGGGGATAGTCATCAGGACTTCACGAAACCACAGCACGCAGATGAGCAGCAGCGCGCCATGAATGAAAATCGACAGTTTGGTCTGCGCGCCAGTGCTGACGTTCACGGAACTGCGCACAATCACCGCCGTGATCGGCATTGCGCCGACCAGCCCCGAGAGCAAGTTACCCGCGCCCTGCGCCAGCATTTCACGGTTGGGCGACGGCGGCGGGTTTTGCGGGCGCAGTTTTTTCAGCGCCTCCTGGCTTAGGAGCGTTTCAAGGCTCGCCACCAGCGCCAGCGTCACGGCCACGACATACACCGACGGATTGGTAAACGCCTGCCAGGCGGGCGTCTCCAGCTCCGAAACCAGCGCGCCCAGGCTTGCGAACTCCGGTAGCGTAATCAGCGGCAGGCGGGCGAGCAGCGCGGGCGAGCTGTGGCTAAGCGCAAGCGTCGTCACGCAGCCCACCAGTACCGCGACCAGCGGGCCTGGGATCCAGGCGAGGCTTTTAACGCGCCGGATAGCTGGCGAGCCCCAGAGCGCCATCAGCAGCAGCCCGCCGACCGCGACCGCAATCGACACCGGCGAGAATGCAAAATCGCCGCTGAACACCGCCAGCAGGCTGTTTTCATCCGCCGCGCCCAGCGCCACCGGGATCTGCTGCATAATAAGCAGCAGGCCGATAGCCGCCAGCATGCCTTTAATAACGCTCCCTGGCACAAGCGAGATAAACCGCCCGGCGCGGATAAGCCCGAGCGCGATTTGCAGCACGCCCGCCAGCACCAGCGCCAGCAGAAAGGCGGAAAACGAACCCAGCGTTTCAATCGAGGCGACGACAATCGTCACCAGGCCCGCAGCGGGGCCGCTGACCGCGAACCGCGACGGGCTTAGCGCCGTGACCACCAGCCCGCCGATAATGCCGGTCAGCAGGCCGACAAACGGCGGCAGGCCGCTTGCCTGGGCGATCCCAAGGCAAAGCGGCAGCGCTACCAGGAAGACAACCACCCCCGCCAGGCTATCCTGGCGCAGCGTATTCATATTCATACCGCTTCCTCTCCCGTTTGCTCCGTCAGCATTTCCAGATGGCCGGACGCCAGGTCATACACGCAGCCGTAAACATTCAGCTCCTGGCCGCTGCGCCAGATATTGCGCACCGTGCGGGTCTGCACCAGGCGGTTGAATTGCGCGATGACGTTGGCTTCCACCAGTTGATTCAGGGTTTGTGTATCGGGCGGCGACGCATCGCGACCGGCGATATGCTGCGAGAGCGCGTCGCGCAGATGGCTGATGCGCCGCGCCAGCGATGAGGATTCATGCGCGAGCGACATTTGCGGCAACGTCAGCGCCGCCTGTACGCCGCCGCAGCCGTAATGGCCGCACACCACGATGCGTTTCACCTTCAGGTAGTGCAGCGCGTATTGCAGCACGCTCATAAAATTGTCGTCGTCCGGATCAACCATATTGGCGATATTGCGGTGTACGAACAGTTCGCCAGGGTGAGAGCCGGTAAGCACTTCCGCCGGCACGCGGCTGTCGGAACAGCCTATCCAGAGCGAGTGCGGCTGCTGCTGGTCCAGGTGTTTGCCAAAGTAATCCGGGTCCCGTTGAAGACGCTGCTGCGCCCAGCTACGGTTTTTGGCCAGAAGAGGTTTTAAGGTGGTCAAAATGCTGTCTCCATGAGGGATTCAACGAGCCGAATATCGACTGCCCGTTAAAGGCATTCTCCGTGGACTCGTTACGGCGAAATTAATAAGTAGCATTCTTCTTCGATATTTATTACTCAGGAAATTCCTATAAGAGAAATTAAAGTTTAAAGGTTTATCAGCTTTGTAAAGTTTTAAAAATTCTGGGTAAGTAAATGCGAGTGGCGATAATAGAAACAGAGAGGTAATTTATCAGGAAATGATTAGCTGGATGATAATCAGTATAGATAAGCCATTGTTATATTGTGGGTAATAAAGGCGGGCGCTTAACTTTATTTATAAATGCCTTTCACGGAAATATATCCGCTGATTCTCTTCCCAATTTCCTCATGCGTACTTCTGTTAATAAGAAATATTTATGTTTTAGGCGCAGTGCTGTCAGGTTTCTTTGGGCTGGGCGGCGGGGCTGACCGCACCCGTTGCCAGGCAGAGGATTGCGGTAAATACTCTTCTCATTTTCGCGCGGTACGCCGCTGTTAAGGCGCGCCGCGCAACATCCGACTGCTAAGGAGAACATGATGGCAGGGGAACATGGCGCGCGAACCAGCGCCTTTCAGCTGGAGGATTTCCTGAACGGCGACGTGATTGCCAGCAATGATGCCCTGCGTGACAGCGGCGCGAGTCTGGTGCAGCTTATTCGCCGCGAGCGTGATAACCCCGGCGTTACGGTGCCTGCCGTCGCGGAGCCGCTTCTGGTGTGGGTGGTGGACGGCGAGGCGCAGGTCAGCGAACGCGAGGGAGAAGGCGAGTGGCAAACCCGCCTTGCCCGCGCCGGTACGTTTTATCTCACCGCGACCGCCACGCCCTATGACATGCGCTGGACGCTGCCAGACGGCAAGCCATTTACCGTAATGCATATTTATCTGGAGCAGGCATTGCTGGATGACGCTTTCCGGCTCTGCCACGGCATCGATTATGCGCAGGGCGAGATTGACGATGTCGCTGCCGAAAGCGATCCGCATCTGGATAAACTGCTGAGCTGGTGCCAGCAGGAGATCGCGCATCCGCAGAAGGGCAGCGGCGCCGTGCTCGCGGGCGCGCTGAAAAGCCTGGCGGTCTGGCTGGTGAGGCGGTATGGCAGGCCGCGCCATCCCAACGACGCCGCGCGCCAGCATGCGCTGCCCGCCTGGAAGCTACAAAATGTGAAGCAGCATTTGCGCGCTCATCTCGCCGCGCCGTTTCATCTCCCGACGCTTGCGCAGATGTGCGCAATGAGTAACTGGCATTTCTCACGGCAGTTTAAGCAGGCGACCGGCGCATCGCCGTCGGCATGGTTTATTCAGCAGCGTATCCAGGTGGCCTGCCGCCTGTTGCGTGAAACGGCGCTGCCGGTGATTGATATCGCCTGCGAGGTGGGGTACGTCAGCCCCAGCCACTTTTCGCAGGTTTTCAGGAAGATAACCGGGATGTCGCCGGCGGCTTACCGCCGGCGTTAACGCTTAACTCACCGGCACGGTCATACCGCCGTCGGCCATCACAACCGCGCCGACGATGAAGCTGGCGCGCTCTGAGGCGAGAAAGGCGGCCACTTCGGCGATTTCGTGCGGCTGCGCCGCCCGCCCGATGGGCGCACTCTGCCCGTGCTGCGTCAGAAACTCGCGCCCGTCGTCACGGAAATGATTGAGGATATTCGTCACAACATCGCCCGCGCCAACGGCGTTGACCCGGATGCCATGCGGGATACCCTCCAGAGCGGCGGTGCGGGTAAGCTGCGCCAGCGCGCCTTTCGAGGCGGCATACGCGGCTATGCCCGGAAACGTAAAATATGACGCGTAAGACGCGATATTGACGATGGCGCCGCGACGCTGCGCCCTCATCTGTTTCATGGCCTCACGAGTGTGTAAAAACGCGCCCGTGACGTTGGTCGCCATCTGCCACTCCCACTCGTCACGGCTCAGCGCATCGACAGGTTTATAGAGAATGCGCCCGGCGTTATTAATCAGTATGTCAAGCTTACCGAAATGGCTCACCGCCAGTTCTGTGGCACGTTCCGCCGAGCCGTCTTTTGAAATATCCGCCACCAGCGGCACGATATTCTCCTGCGCCAGCGCGTTAACGTCCGGGTTAATATCTTCGGCGATAATTTTCGCGCCGCGTTCATGAAACAGCGTCACCAGCGCTTTACCAATACCGCTCGCCGCGCCCGTCACAATAACCACATTATTTTCAAATTCGTTCTGCATATTCATTGTCTGTCTCCATTGTTGTCCGGAGCGTTATTTATAAAAGACGTGGCCTGGCGTACCGTGGCGGTTTTGCTGCGGCTGTCGTGATTTTGCGTTTACTTTTATCCGGCCATGACAGCACGCGGCGAGTATGCGATGGTAGGTGGAAACATCGCGGTTAGAGCAGGAAAATAACAATGGCAGGGAATATCCTGATGTGGCTGATATCGTCAGCGTTACTGCTGGCCTATTTCTGGCGTGTCACGCTCAGGAAGCCGTTTAAAACGGTGGGTAAGCACTTTCTTATTCTGCTGGGCGTGCATCTGGCGCTCAGCGTGGGCGCGATGTCGCTCAGACAGTCCGGGCATTTTATCCCCGGCGAATACCGTTCAGCGGGCATATTGCTGATTAAAGGGTATATGCTGGCGATAGTGATTGTACTGGTGAATTTTTTCGCCGCGCTTTCCGCGCGCGGCGCGGCGAAAATGACTGACTTTCATGAAAAACATAACGCGGCCAATTTACACCGTCAGCCGCTGCGTTTTTATCTGCGCCATCAGGCGGGGATAGTCTCGGCGTACCAGTGTTTTTTTATCGCCGGCGGCGTTTTTATGCTTTGGGCGGTCTGTTTCCGCCTGGGGTTTTAAGCGGCTCGCGGCGCGGCGCGAGCCCCGGTTATTTCGCCGACTGCGCCTCGCGGCGCTCCGCCAGCAGGCGGCAGATCTCGGCGTGTTTCTCTTCGGTAAACGTAAAGCGCGACATCAACAGCAGGCGGATTAGCGAACCGATGGCGGGCAGCAGGCAGATGCCGAAAAACAGCCCATTCAGCACCGCAGGCGTCTGGCTCTGGGCCTGCGGCACATAGCCAATCAGCGTCAGGAACACGCCAATCAGCCCGCCGCCTACCGCCACTGACATCTTGCCGGTAAATGTCTGCCCGGAGAAGGTGATCGCCGCGCAGCGCCGGTGAGTGTGATACTCGGCATATTCAATAGTGTCGGCAATCATCGACGAGGTGAGAATATTGGTCATCATCACAAAGATATTGCTAAGCCCCAGCAGGATGAACAGCAAAATAGTGTGCTCAAAGCCCGCGAACCACATCACCACGCGCACGGCGATATCCAGCCCGCAGAGGATCATAAACAGCCGGCGCTTTTGCATCCGCCGCGTCAGCAGCGGTGCTATCAGGCAGACTACCGCGGCCACAATGCCGAGCACGCCAACCACCGTCTGTAAGCCTGCGTCGCCGAGGTTATAGATAAAGAAATAGATGTAAATGCCATTCGCGACGTTATGAAAAACGCAGAAAAAGAACGACATCAGAATAATAAACAGCGGCTTGTTATGGCGTAAGTTGCGGAAAGTGTCACGAATGGTGACTTTTTCCGGGCTGGGCGGCACGCGCTCTTTTACCTGCATAAAGCCGTTAATCATCAGCGGCAGACCAATCAGCATCATGACCAGCGCGCCCATGAAATAACCTTTGTCATCGCTGTAGGGGGCGAAAAAGGCGGCGAGGCGCGGAAAGAAAATACTGGCGCAGGCGATACCGGCGTTGACGCCGAGCATAGCGGCGGTCACCGCGCGGGTACGCTGCACCGAATCATTGGTCATCACCGATGACATCGACCAGAACGGAATATCGGAAATCGCATACAGCGTGCCCCATAAAATATAGGTCACTCCGGCGTAAATAATTTTGGTGGTCATGTCCGCGTCGATTTTATAAAACGACAGCAGCGTGACGCCGGTAATTAACAGCGGCGCGATGAGCATAAAGTGGCGGAACTGCCCGAAGCGGCTGTTTATGGTGTCCATAATGCTGGCAAACAGCGGATCGTGAATCGCATCCCAGGCGCGGGCTATCAGAAAAATGGTGCTCGCGGCCAGCGCTGAAATACCCAGCACGTCGGTATAGAAATAGTTAATAAACGATCCCACCAGCCCAAAGCTAAAACATTGCCCTAACCCATAGCCGAAATAGGACCAGAGTTCGCGGGACGGGATTTTCATCGTGTTTGCCATAGTCTCTGCCTTACTACCCGGCCACCGGGGCCGGGCAAAGATGTTATACAGCGGTGGATGTCACGGCGGGATGAAGGCCGATTTTGCTTAAGCGGCGTACCAGCTCGATTTCCGCCTGTGAAAAAGGAATGCCGTTTTCTTCAAACACATCGTGGAACCAGAGCCGGCAGTAGTCGGGGCTGTTTTTCATCACCACCGGCCACGGCAGCCACGTCTGGGTTTTGCCGCGCACCAGCCCCCACTGATAAGGCGCCACATTGGCGGCGTGCATCAGCGGCAACTGTTCTTCCACCGTGCTTCCGACGTGGCGCGCCAGCCACTCGGTACAAAACAGCGGGCGGCCGAGCTGCTGGAGCTGGTGGATGATAGCCACCATGCGCGCGGTGTGGGTGTAGGCGTGGAAGCTGATGACATCCGAAAGCGAGAGCGCCGCCTGGTCGAGCGGATGAGTGAAGTAGCGCTCGTTCGCCTCCTCGGCGGGCAGATGCCAGGCGCAGACGGTCAGCGGCTGGGAGGGGTTTTCCTCGCGCGCCCAGCTAAACGCCTGCGTCATCAGTTCCATCGCAAAACGTTCCAGCTTTTCGTCATACAGCACCTCTTCGGTGCCGCTTGAGAAAATGCCGCGGTTGCCGGGCTCGTTGTAGAGATCCCAGAGCAGTACGCGTGGGTCCTGACCGAAGCGGCGGAGAATATCGCGCACGTAGCGCTCCACCTGCGGCCAGGTGCTTTTATCGCACACTTTTGCGCGCCCCGGGCTCGCGGCGGCCTGGCTGTTGTGTTTGCCAGGCACCGGCGGTTTTTGCGGCCCGAGGTAAGGCTCATCGCCCGAAAACCCGCAGTCGTCCATCAAGGTGAGCATGGTGCGCAAACCGTGCGCCCCGGCAATGGCGAGAAACCGGTCGATGCGCGCGAGCAGCCCGTCGCGGTCATGTTCCCAGACGATAAACGGCAGATTGATGCGCAGCGAGTTATAGCCCGCCAGGGCCGCCCAGCCCAGCTCGCGCGTGATGGTTGGCTCGTCGAAGGTTTCCGCCTGCCAGATATCCGTCCAGTTCACCGCTGTCGAAGGCAGATAGTTAAAGCCGCACAGCCAGCCCTGATCCTGATACCACGCCTGCGCCTGCGCCTGGCTCCATTGCTGTTTCATTTATCGCTCCTTTCAGTTAATAATAATTAACTAATAAATATTAGCTGTGCGATAAACCAGCAAACCCCTGAGTGACGAAAGGAGAGGCAAGTCACAAACTGGCGGCACCGCCCGGCGTAAAACGTGACGCGCCACACAGGAGATTGCCCGTAGCGGGGCATGTCAGGTTATGATGCAGGGCTCACGACAGCGCGGGAAAAGGACGATGCGAAAAAATAAGGTGACGATGAATGATATCGCGCGCGCGGCGGGCGTCTCCCAGGCGACGGTATCGCTGGTGATTAACCAGTCCCGCAATATCAAGCTGAGTGATGAAACCCGTCAGCGGGTGATGGCTGTGGCGGCAGAGCTTGGTTACGACCGCGTCCCGGCCATCCACTCGCCGCGCAATCAGGAAGAGATCGCGCTGCTGATAAGCTCCCTGCAAAGTTTTGATCCGTTTATCGACGCCATCAGCCAGGCGCGCGAGGCCGCGTGGCGTAACCAGGTGCTGCTGACGGTTTATGACTACGGCGATGACGATGCGCTGGCGCGCGATATCATTCGCCAGCTTGAAAAGCGCAACTGCGTGGGGATTATTCTGGCCTCGCCGGTTACCGCCGTCATCGACATGTCGCCGTTTCATCAGTGCACCGCGTTACCGCTGGTGCTGCTGAACCAGAGCGCGCCGCAGTCGCCGCAGGTGCCATCTTTCGTACCGGACGATTACGCAAACGCGTATCTGCTAACACGCCATCTCATCGCCCAGGGCGCGCGACGCATCGCGCATATTACTGGCGAAGAGTGGATGGAGGCGACCCGCCAGCGGCTGGCGGGCTATCTCGCCGCGCTGAAAGAGGCGGATATCGACCCGGAGCCGGAACTTATCATGCAAACCAACTGGCAGTTCAGCGAATCGTTCCAGGCGACGCAAACGCTGCTGACGCGGACGCCGCGCCCGGAGGCTATCTTCTGCGCCAGCGACTGGCTGGCGATTGGCTGCTATCAGGCGCTGGCGACCGGCGGCGTGCGCATCCCTGACGATATGCTGGTGGCGGGGTATGACGATCAGAAAATTTCCGAGCAGCTTACGCCCGCGCTCACCAGTATTCAGTTGCCCTACAGCGAGCTTGGCCGGATGGCGGTGGAGTATTTGTGCAACGGCGAAGACGCGATAGCGCATGTCACGCTGACCGGACAGTTGCGTACGCGCCTGTCGACCTCGGCAAAGGGCGGCGCAAAATAACGGCCCCCTGAAATTTAGCGGGTACGCAAAAAGCGTTTTTTATGACAGCAAAATAAAAAGTTTATTACTGCTAAAAAAAAGCGTAGCGAAAGTAACCGATTATTTTGGGCGATCGAATAAAAAAACGGCAAGCCGTTCGAAAGACTGCGCTGACCAGAATGAATGAATAAGATAAAACTTAACCATCATCATATTTTTTCATAAAATCCGCGTTAAAAATGTCTGCGGGTTGCGAGCTTCAGCGTAAACTGCGTTTTCGCCAGGGATGCTACGTAAATACCAGACTGGAGGTGAATATGTATTCCTTTATCGCCAGGCAGCCCATCTTTGACGCTGCGCTTAATACCGTCGCGTATGAGCTGCTTTATCGCAATGGATTGACCAATACGTTTCCGATGGTGACGGAAGAATATGCCACTAACCATCTGCTGGCGGAGCAATTTCTTGTCACCCCGCTGCAACGTCTGGTGGGGCAGCACACGTCCTATATCAATTTCCCGCATGAGATGATTGTCAACGGTCTGGCGCAAACCCTCCCGGCGGAAAAAGTGGTGATTGAAATTCACCAGAACGCCGCCCCGGAACCCGAGCTGTTAAAAATGGTGCGGGAGATGTATTACAAGGGCTTTCGTTTCGCCCTGGATAACTTTCGTTTGAGTGAGGCGTGGTCAAGTTTTTTGCCGTATGTGACGGTTATTAAGTTCGATATTCAGGCATTAACGCCGGAGCAAATTTCACGTTTTATTCGTGAAAATAATATCAGTAACCGCAAATTACTGGCCGAAAAAGTCGAAACTCGCGAGCAGTTTACCCTTTACAAAGAGATGGGCTTTCAGCGTTTCCAGGGCTATTTTTATGGCGAGCCGGAAATGATTAAGACCCGTAAATTGCCGGAGCAGCAGATGTTTATTCTGCAATTGCTCAATGAAGTGGTTTTGGCCAACCCGGATATGCGCAAAATAGAAGAGCTGATAAGCCGCGATGTGGCGATCACTTACAAGCTGATGCGCTATGTCAATAATATCAAATATAAAATTAACCACCATGCCAACGCGGATGTGCTGCCTTTTCGCAATGTTCTCTATTTCCTGGGGCTTAGCGAATTGCGCCGGTTTATCGCGATCCTGGCGGTGACACACAGTAGCGAGCCTGCGGTCACCGAACTGTTTAACTACAGTCTCGCCTGCGGCCGCTTCTGTGAAATGGCCGTCGCGCAAACGGGCGCGAACGTCGATGAAAACGACGCCTTTATCGCCGGGCTCTTCTCGCGGCTGGATATTATTCTGAGCGTGCCAATGGTGGTGCTGCTTGAGCAGATAACCGTACCGGTCATCGTGCGCGAGGCGCTGTTAAACCGCAGCGGCACGCTCGGCGCGCTGTTGAATCTCTATGAAGGCTACGAGCAGAATCACTGGCAGGGCGTCACGCAGGGCATGAAACAGCTCAACATGAGCGAAGAGCAGGTCACGCAGCTGTTCCTGGAAGCGGTGGAGTGGGGCGACAGAATTATTTAAGGCTGCGCCGCAACCCGCTCCTGCCCGGTTGCGGCTAAACGTGCAACTTCAGGCATTACGCCTGTGGAACCTCGTCCAGCGAAAAGTAAATCGTCAGCCCGTGTTCGCGGGCGATCTCCACATCGCGGTCCGCGCCGCCAGAGGCGCCAGGCAGGCGCAACACCGCGTCGCATTTCGCCACCAGGCGGTGCGCGACCGGATACAAAAACCGCTCGCTTAGCGCATCGCCAGGCTTTTCGCTACCGGCAGTCCTGGAGAGCGGCAGCGCGAGCCATTCGCCAATCACCGGCACGTGGCCGCGCTCAAACAGCGCCAGCGCCGCCTGCTCAAGGCGCGCCAGGTTCTGCCGCATCAGGGTTTCATCGCCGTGGGTGCCGCTGCGCCACGGGCCCGCCACCAGAATCAGTTTGCTCATCGTCTTGTCCTTACACTAGCGCGTTCAGCGCCGCGTATTGCAGCAGCATGATGGTTTTGGCATCGACTATCTCGCCGTCGCGCACCGCGCGCAGCGCCTCGTCGAAGGGCATTTTCACGACCTCGATATCCTCGCCTTCTTCCGCGATCCCGCCGCCCGCGCCGCGTCGTCGCGCCGGATCGTATTCGCCGATAAAGAAATAGAGTTTTTCCGTCACCGAGCCGGGGCTCATGTAAGCTTCAAACACTTTCTCGACCTTCTCCACGAGATAGCCGGTCTCTTCTTCGGCCTCCGCCCGGATGCGCGCTTCAGGCTCGGCTTCATCCAGCAGGCCCGCCGCCGTTTCGGTCAGCAGCCCGTCGTAGCCGTTGATAAATACCGGCAGACGAAACTGGCGAGTGAGAATGACGCCGCGTTCAGCGCGGTTATACAGCAGAATGGTCGCCCCGTTGCCGCGGTCATAGGCTTCGCGGCTCTGTCGCTGCCACCGGCCGTCACGGCGCTGATAATCAAAGGTATATTTCTTCAGCACATACCAGTCGTCTGACAGGGTTTGCGTTTCAACAATGCGTACTTTTTCACGAACAGATGGCATGATGACGTCTCCACAGGTAGAATCGGCAACATAACGCGCATATTCGTGCATGGTCAAGAAATATCGTGCAAACAGGAAACCCGTATGCTGACGTCACAACGTAAAAAGCTCATCCTGGAAAAACTGGCGGCGGAAGGGCAGGTGCAGTCCCGGGCGCTCAGCGAGTGGTTTAACGTCTCAGAAGATACGATACGGCGCGATCTGCGCGAGCTTTCCGCCGAAGGCCGTCTGCAACGTGTGCATGGCGGCGCGCTGCCTGCGTCGGCGGCGGTGGCGGATTTCGCCGGACGCAGCCAGCTTTCGCTGGATTCCAAACGGGCGGTTGCCCGGCGCGCCGCAGCCCTGATTGAGCCTGGGCAGATTGTGATGCTTGACGGCGGCACCACCACCAGCGAGCTGGTGAAATGTTTGCCGCCAGATCTCGCTATTACCGTTATCACCCACAGCCCCGGCATCGCGCTGCTGCTGGTGGAGCACCCGCGGATTGAAGTGATCCTCATTGGCGGCCGGTTGTTTAAACATTCGATTGTCTCGGTGGGCGCGGCGGCTATCGAGGCGATGAGCCACCTGCGCGCCGACCTGTTTTTTATGGGCGTAACCGGCATTCGCGCCGACGCGGGTCTTAGCACCGGCGACTACGAAGAGGCGTGCGTGAAGCGCGCGCTGGCGTCGCGCGCCGCCGAAACGGTGGTCATGGCCTCGCGGGAAAAACTCAACGCCGCCTCCGCGTTCTGTATCGGCGATATCTCGCTTATCCATACGCTGGTGGTGGAAGGCGACACCGCCGACAGCCTGCTTGCGCCCTTCGCGGCGCAGGGCGTGACGGTGATAAAAGCGTAGCGTCGAGAGGGAATAACCCGGTCGGAAAGTGCGCATAACCGTGCAAAGCTGTCTATCCTGTGAATGACGACGCCCGAAAACGGTTATGCGGATAATTTCAGGAGGGACGGCATGAAGTTTTTTTATTTTGTTTCGTTAATTGCAGCGGCCTGTTATCTGTTTGCTTTTTTACCGCGCGCGAAAAGCGACCGCGAGCCGCTTGCTTACTGGGGATGCTGGATTTATCTGGGTGCCTCGGCGATTTACTGGGCAATTTTCGGATTAAAACACTATTTTTAATCGCTATATTAACGCGCCGGGAAATAATGCCCGGCGGATAACGCGATTTTATCGGAAAAGTAAATAGCGAGGGCATAATTCCTAAAACGTTTCTTTTTACCTGACCTCCATAATTCCATCGCTTTCTTTACAAAATTACGCTATCTTTCCGCGCGCAAAAGGCTCACTCTGACACATCGCGTTAGCGCTGTGGTTGGCAACGCGCTCAGGATTACCGTGCCGCTTTACTAATTTTCCTTTAATGACAAAGCGATACGAATTTCCGGTCGTAACATTCTTTTAAGACTGGAGCCAGTTTCTGTTAATTAAGGTTGTTATCATTAGCGGATTAAGTTTTTTTACAGCGGCGTTTTGCTGTGGTTGTCACCAGAAATTACGACGTAATAGGGTGAAGTGTTTCAGAATTAATAAAAAGACCATTTTTTATTCACATTCTGACATTACTTTATTTCAAACCGCGAGCCATTACGGCGCTTGTGCTTTTTTGGCTTCACCTGTTTTATTCTGTAGCAGGAAGGCAATATCCCTGCTGAATCATTCTCTGTCTGGTTTGTACCGCTTACGGAACGGCTTCTTTATGCGATACACCGCTGTGCATAAAGGGGCTTTATATGAATAACGTCACGCCTTTTTCCCGTGCGCTGTTGCATCCGCGCTACTGGTTTACCTGGTTTGGTCTCGGCCTGCTGTGGCTGCTGGTTCAGATGCCGCATCCGCTGTTAATGCGCCTCGGCGCGTTTCTCGGTCGTAACTCGCGCCGTTTTCTCAAGCGCCGTGAAAAAATCCTGCGCCGTAATCTTGAACTATGCTTCCCGAACTTCAGCGAGGCGCAAAAAGAACAGCTGATTCAGGAAAATTTCCTGTCGCTCGGCATGGCGCTGCTGGAAACCGGCATGGCCTGGTTCTGGTCAGATGCGCGCATCAAAAAATGGTTTAACGTCGAAGGGCTGCACCATCTGCACCAGGCGAGCGCGCAGCAGCGCGGCGTCATCGTCATCGGCGTGCATTTTATGTCGCTGGAGCTGGGCGGCCGCGTTATGGGGCTCTGTAAGCCGATGATGGCGATGTACCGCCCGCATAACAATAAAGCGATGGAGTGGGCGCAGACCAAAGGGCGCATGCGCTCCAACAAAGCGATGATCGACCGTAAAGATCTCAAAGGTATGGTGAACGCGCTCAAGCAGGGCGAAGCGGTCTGGTTCGCGCCGGATCAGGACTACGGCCCGCGCGGCAGCACCTTCGCGCCGCTGTTTGCGGTGAACAACGCCGCCACCACGCGCGGCACCTATGTGCTTTCACGCCTGAGCAACGCGGCAATGCTGACCATCGTGATGATCCGCAACCCGGATGCCAGCGGCTATAAGCTGATTATCCAGCCGGAACTGCAGGGTTACCCGCGTGAAGATGAAGCCGCTGCGGCCTGCTACATGAACAAGGTGATTGAGCGTGAAATTCTGCGTGCGCCGGAGCAGTATCTCTGGATCCACCGCCGCTTCAAAACGCGTCCGGCTGGCGAAGCGTCGCTCTATACCTGATACGCGTCATTACAGAAAGCCCCGCTCAGTGCGGGGCTTTTTTTTGGCTCAATCGTGGTTTTACCATGCCATGCAGCGCCGGGTTATCGCTCTCATCCTTGAGCTTCACGCCGGTGAGCCTGCGTAAAAATGCCTGTTCCAGCAGCCAGGCGAGCTTAAAGGCCGCCGCCTCCCAGGGCAGCCCCTCAGGGCGAATATTGGAGATGCAGTTGCGCTCGGACTCAATACGCGAGCGCTGCGGCTGCCAGGTGAGGTACACCCCGAGGCTGTCCGGCGACGAGAGGCCGGGGCGCTCGCCAATCAGGATCGCCACGGCCCGCGCGCCCAGCGCCTCGCCGATATCATCTCCCAGCGCCACCCGCGACTGATGCGCCAGCACCACCGGCGCGAGCGACAGCCCGAGCGTGTCAATATAGGGCAGCAGGGCGCGGATAAACCCGACCGACTGGCGGTGAACGGCATGGGACGACAGCCCGTCGCCAATCACCAGCAGCAGATCGACGTCGCGTTTACGCGCGCTCAGCACGGCCCGGCTCTCGTCATCCAGACGGCGACCCAGATCCGGGCGGTGCAGATAGGTGGCGCGATCGGGCGCGGCGCTGTGCACGGTCAGCGTCTCAAGCCCGAGCGCCTCCAGGGCGGTGCGCAACTGCTCGCTGTCGAAGGGCTGATGGATGGCGTCGCGCGCCTGCGCATGCGCCAGGCCGAATTTCAGCACCTCATCGGTAGGAAGGCTCGCGCCGCTGCGCCCGAGCGCGATGCGGGCATCGGTAAACTGGCGTAGCAGTTCCCAACTGTCGTGGATGCTCATACATTTTCCCCCTGCGGCAGCGCCGTCAGCAGCGGATGGTTAGTACCGGTCAGGCGCAGATCGCCCTGGGCGTTGATTATCTGCATTTTTTCAAGCCAGGCGGCGAATTCCGGTGCGTGCTTCAGGCCCAGCAGGCGACGGATGTAGAGCGCGTCGTGAAATGAGGTGCTCTGGTAATTCAGCATAATGTCGTCCGCGCCCGGCACGCCAATAAGAAACGTCAGCCCGGCGGTGGCGAGCAGCGTCAGCAGCGTGTCCATGTCATCCTGATCCGCCTCGGCATGGTTGGTGTAACAGACGTCGCAGCCGAGCGGCAGCCCCATCAGCTTGCCGCAGAAGTGATCTTCAAGCCCCGCGCGGATGATCTGTTTGCCGTCATAGAGGTATTCCGGGCCGATAAACCCCACCACGGTGTTGACCAGCAGCGGTTTAAAATGGCGCGCCACCGCGTAGGCCCGCGCCTCGCAGGTTTGCTGATCGACGCCATGATGCGCGTTTGAAGAAAGACAGCTTCCCTGGCCGGTCTCGAAATACATCACGTTGTCGCCGAGCGTGCCGCGTCCGAGACTCAGCGCCGCCTCGTGCGCCTCCTGAAGCAGCGCAAGGCTGATGCCAAAGCCGCTGTTCGCCGCCTCGGTGCCCGCCACCGACTGAAACACCAGGTCCACCGGCGCGCCGCGCTCGATAAGCTGGAGCGTGTTGGTCACATGCGTCAGCACGCAGGACTGCGTCGGGATCTCAAAACGGCTGATGACGTCATCCAGCATATAGTTGAGCCGCTCCAGCACCGGCAGGCTGTCGCTCGCCGGGTTAATGCCGACCACCGCGTCGCCGCTGCCGTAAAACAGCCCGTCGAGCATACTGGCGGCGATACCGCGCAGGTCGTCCGTCGGGTGATTCGGCTGCAAGCGCACGCTTAAATGGCCCGGAAGGCCGATGGTGTTGCGAAAGCGCGTCACCACGCGGCATTTGCTGGCGGCGAGGATCAGATCCTGATTGCGCATTAATTTGCTGACCGCCGCCGCCATCTCCGGCGTGATGCCCGGCGCCACCCGCGTCAGCGTCTCGCTGGTGGTCGATTCATCCAGCAGCCAGTCGCGAAAATCGCCGACCGTGAGATGGCTGACCGGCGCGAAGGCGTCGCGGTCATGGGTATCGATAATCAGCCGCGTCACTTCATCTTCTTCATACGGGATAACGGGGTTATCGAGGATGTCGCGCAGCGGCACGTCGGCAAGCGCCATCTTCGCCGCCATTCGCTCGGCGGCGCTTTGCGCCGCGACGCCCGCCAGCACATCGCCGGAGCGTGCCGGGGTGGCTTTCGCCAGCAGCGTTTTCAGGCTGTCGAACTGATATGTCGAATGGGTCAGCGTAGTGCGATACACAAGCGCTCCTTATGAGGCGACGCGCAGCTGGGCATCCACGGCGGCGGCGGCCCGCGCGCTGGCGGTCAGCCGGAACCACAGGTAGCCCGCCAGCATCATCACGGCGAAAATCGCGGCCAGCGCCGGGTTAAACCAGACCATCGCCACGAGGCAGATCAGGGCCATACCCAGCGCGAACGCGGGCGCCAGCGGCCAGAGCGGCGCGCGGAAAGGCCGCGCCAGATGCGGCTCGCTGCGCCGCAGCTTAAACAGCGCGGCCATCGAGACGATATACATAACAATAGCCCCAAACACCGACATAGTGACGATGCTGGCCGTGAGCGACATCCCGTTTATGGTTATCAACGAATCGGAGAAGATAGCGGCGATCCCGACAATACCGCCCGCGAGGATCGCCCGGTGCGGCGTGCGGGTACGCGGGTGAACGGTTGACAGGCTTGCCGGCAGAAAGCCTGCGCGCGCCAGAGAGAATATCTGGCGTGAATACCCCATGATGATGCCGTGAAACGACGCCACCAGGCCAAACAGGCCGAGCCACACCAGCATATGCAGCCAGCCGCTGTTGGCCCCGACGATGGTTTTCATCGCCTGCGGTAAGGGATCGTTAATATTAGCAAGCGTACGCCAGTCGCCGACGCCGCCTGCGAAGATCATCACGCCTGTCGCCAGCACCGTCAGGGTGATAATGCCGCCGCCGAGCGCGCGCGGAATGGTGCGCTGCGGATCTTTCGCTTCTTCGGCGGCCATTGAGGCGCCCTCAATGGCTAAGAAAAACCAGATGGCGAAGGGAATGGCGGCGAACATGCCCGGCAGGGCGAGGCTGCTGAAGTTCTCTGCTCCCGCCCAGCCGTGCGCGGTAAAGTGGCTCCACGAAAAGCCCGGCGCCACCACGCCCATAAAGACCAGCAGTTCGAAGATGGCGAGCAGGGTGACGATAAGCTCAAAGGTGGCGGCGATCCCGACGCCGAGAATGTTGAGCGTCATAAAGATGACGTACGCGCCGCAGGCGACCCATTTCGGGTCAAGCGACGGGAACTGCACGTTAAGATAGGCGCCGATGGCCATCGCGATGGCGGGCGGGGCGAACACAAACTCAACCAGCGTGGCGAAGCCCGCGATAAACCCGCCGGTGGGGCCAAAGGCCCGGCAGGCGTAAGCGAACGGCCCGCCCGCGTGCGGGATGGCGGTCGTCAGTTCGGTAAAGCTGAAGATAAACGCGCAATACATAGCGGCAATCGCCAGCGCCACCACCAGAAAACCCATCGTGCCTGCCTGAGACCAGCCATAGCTCCAGCCGAAGTGTTCGCCGGAAATCACCAGCCCCACCGCGATGCCCCACAGCCGGAAACTGCCCAGCGTGCGTTTTAACCCTGCCTGCTGTTCGCTCATACCTCACCTCGTAAGATACCGGATAGACCGGATGAGCGCTGCAAAGAGCGTACCAGCCGCGCAGGCCCGCATGGCGCGGGGGCGGGCGGGTCCGGCTGCGCCAGCGTGGTGCTGATAGTGCGCTGCTTTGGTGAAACGTGCGGCAGGCTTTGAAAAAGCGCGCAGGGTATGTGTTAATAACATTTTATTTACATGTGGAGCCGTCACGATGGCCGGGACCGCCGTAGCTTTTTCATTTCGCGAGGTCATGCAACAGCGCGCGCAGGAGAACGCGCTGCGGCTGGATGCGGATCAGACGCAGCTGGTCGCGGCGCTGGATGCGCTGGCGGCCCCGCGGCTGGCGGGCGGAGCGCGTTTCGCCGGGCTCTATGTCTGGGGCAGGCCCGGGCGCGGTAAAAGTTTTATCGTCGATAACTTTTTTGCCTCGCTGCCTCTCGCCGCGAAAAAGCGCGCCCACTTTCATGGCTTTTTTCGCGAACTGCATCAGCGGATGATGCACCAGCCGCTGGAGGCGGCGCTGCGCGCGCTGCTCGGCGACGCGCGGCTGCTCTGCTTTGACGAGTTTCACCTGCACGATCCGGGCGATGCGATGCTCGCGAAAAAGCTGCTGGAGGTGGCGCTCTCGATGAATATCACCCTTATCCTCACCTCCAACTATTCGCCGCGCGAACTGCTGGCGCATCCGCTGTATCACGAGCTTTTCGTGCCGTCGATTGCGCTTATCGAACGCGAAATGACAATTTTCGCGCTGAACGGCGAGCGCGATTATCGTCTCATGGCCGGGAGCGACGCCGGGCTGTTCAGCCAGGGCGCGTGGCTGCGCCCCGGTACGCCCGCCCAACGCGACGCCTGCGGGCTGCCTGGCGCCTGCGGCGAATTTGCCGTTGCGGCGGGGTATCACACGTTTTACGCCGTCTCGCCGCCGGGCGAAATATTACATTTTACGTTTGCGGGCTTATGCGAAGCGCCGACGGCGGTAATGGATTATTTAACGCTCTGTGAATCGTATTCCTGCTGGTTTATTGACGCGGTGCCGTTGCTCGCTAATGTAAATCCGGCCGCCCAGCAGCGGTTTATTAATCTTATTGATGTGCTTTATGATAAGCAGAGGCAGTTATTTGTTTCCAGCGCCTATGGCGTGACGGATATTATTCACGGGGTGGAACTTGACGATATCGGGCGCACCGCCAGCCGGCTTTCGCAATTACCGGTAATACAGATTCCTGTTACGGGTTAACGGAATAATAAAGCGCGCGCGTATTAAGAAAATAAATAATGAATGGTAATGAAAAAAAGGGTGCCTGAGAGGCATAAAACCGCCAGCCAAATCGCGGGGATTGCTCCCCGCGTCAGACGCTTACTCTCTGGATTTACAAGCCAGTGAAGCGACAACTTCCATGCTCGCGCCCCGCAAGCGCAGCTCGCAAAGCGTTTCCCGTGAGAGGGTGGTGAACATTAATACCGTCACGCAGACAATAATAACGCACCAGATAAAAGTATTGTCCTTCATAGCCATTCTCCTTGCCGTGAGGCGAGTAAGAGGCTAACATATGAACTGTCGGGTTCATGTGTCGGCCTCGGGTTAAGTTAATTAACTCGGGGCCTTCATCTTTTTGGGAACCTGCACAATGCCTGAAACCAAAAAGCTTCAGGCACCCGCCGCGAATAATACGCTTCTTTTATCCTGGTAAAATCTTTTCCTTTTTTGGTTTCTTTAAAAGTCACCCGAGTGAATATTCACTTCGCTTTGGCGCCGCGAATATTCACATTAGGGGTTCCTGTTATTCTTTTTCTTATTTATTGCTGACAGCGATTAGCCACGGCCCGCCAGAGCAAGGCCGCGACGCTGACGACCCGCAGGCGCGGCGTCAGGGGCGCTCATCGTCGTGCGCGGCGTGGATTTTGCCGCGAAAGATCCAGAAGCCCCAGCTGTTATAGATAAGCGTGACGGGCACGAAAACGCCGAAAGCCATCAGCATCAGCTTTTGCGTGGCGGGCGGGGCGGCGGCCTGCGTGAGCAGCAGTTTCGGCGGCAGAATAAACGGAAACACAGCGAGCAGCATCGCGCCGAACGCGGCGATGAACAGCAGCAGCGTCATCGCGAGCGGCAGAAAATCGCGCTGCTGGCGCAGCGCCAGGCCGAGCCCGGCGAAGGCCAGCAGCCCTGTTGCCGCAAGCGGCCCGCTCCACGCCCACGCCTGCAAATGCAGCCGGTAGCTTTCAGTAAGCTGCACCGTCCAGATAAGCAACCCGGCCAGCAGCGCGGCGGTGAGCGGCGCAAGCCACATCGCCTGATGCCGCGCCCGGATACTGAGCCCGCCTTCGCCGCGCCAGATAAGCCAGCAGGCGCCGAGCAGCGCGTACCCGGCGCTGAGCGCTATCGCGCAGTACACCGAAAACGGCGACAGCCAGTCCATCGCGCTGCCGGTGAACCGCGCGCCGTCATGCGTGATCCCTTCCATCCACGCGCCCATTGTCGCGCCCTGGCTCAACGAGGTTAGCCAGGAGCCGCCAATAAACAGCGCGTCGAAGAGCCGCGGGCGCAGATGACGGTACTCAATCGCCATACCGCGCACAATCATCGCCAGCAGCATGATATAGACCGGCAGGTAGAGCGCGCTGTAAAGCATGCTGAAGGCGACGGGGAACATCGCCAGCAGCGCGCCGGCGGTCAGCACCAGCCAGGTTTCGTTGCCGTCCCAGACCGGCAGCAGCGAAATATTCATCTGCTGGCGCGCCTGCGGCGGATGAAACGGCGCGAGCAGCCCGACGCCGAGATCCGCGCCGTCGAGCAGGACATAAATCAGCACGCCCGCCGCGAGCGCCCCGGCGCAGAGCAGCGTTAACAGCGGCAGGGAAAGCAGCAGTTCAGTCATTGGTTCTCCCTCGCAGGCTGTGCGGCACGATGCCGCCGCCGGTTTGCGCCGCCACGGCCGGGTTGGCGTCAGGCTCGTCGTCGCCCGGCGGTTTTGCGAGCAGGCGCAGCATAAACCACAGGCCCAGGCCGAACACCAGCAGATAGACCGCGACAATCGCGCCGAATGACCCGAGCACCAGCGAAGGGGCTACAGGCGAGGCGCTGTCGCGGGTCAGCAACTGCCCGTAGATGGTCCACGGCTGGCGGCCCGTTTCCGTCACCACCCAGCCTGCCAGCATCGCGATAACACCCGCAGGCGCCATCGCCACCATGCTTCGTTGCAGCCAGCGCGCCTCCCACAACCGGCCACGCAGCCGCACCACCAGACCGGCCACACCAAAGAAAATCATCAGAACGCCGAGCCCGACCATCGCGCGAAACGCGAAAAACACGCCCGGCACCCACGGCAGTTCATCCTGCGGATATTGATTGAGGCTATGGATCACGCCGGTAAGGTTATGGCGCAGATAGAGCGAGCCTGCGGACGGGATCGCCACTTCCACATGGTTGCGCCGCGCTTCCATATCCGGAATAGCAAACAGCCGCAGCGGCTCGCCTTCGCCGGGCGGCGGCGGGTTCCAGCTGCCTTCCATCGCCGCCAGTTTCACCGGCTGGTGGTCGCGGGTGTTGGCGCCGTGCAGGTCGCCCACCACCGCCTGTAAAGGGGCGAGCGCGAGCAACAGCCACAGCCCCCAGGAAAACATCCGTCGCGCGCCCGGTTGTTGCGGGCGTTTTAGCAGATGCCACGCGCCGACGGCGGCTACCAGGCACGCCGTGGCGAGCAGCGCGGCGATGGACATATGGATAAGCCGGAAGGGAAACGACGGGTTAAAAATCACGGCCCACCAGTCGACGGGCTGAAAGCGGCCATCAGGGCCGATACTAAAACCGGCGGGCGTCTGCATCCACGAGTTCGCGGCGAGTATCCAGAAGGCGCTGAACAGGGAGCCTGCCGCCACCACGCAGGTGGCGAGAAAGTGCACCCACGGGCGCACCTTGCCCATGCCGAACAGCACCACGCCCATAAACCCCGCTTCGAGGAAAAACGCCACCAGCACTTCCATGTACATCAGCGGCCCGATCACGGCGCCGGCGCGGCTGGAAAGTTCTCCCCAGTTAGCGCCGAACTGAAACTCCATCAGCACGCCGGTCACCACGCCGATCGCGACATTCAGCGCGAACACCTTGCTCCAGTATGTATAGAGATCCAGATAAATACGCTGCCTGCGCCACAGCCAAAGGCCCTCCAGCAGCATCAGCCACTGCGCGAGGCCAATCGTCAGCGCCGCCAGTACGATATGAAACCCGATGGTGAAGGCAAACTGGCTACGCGCCAGCAGCAGCGCGGTTTCCGGACTTATCATGAACACTCCGTTAAAGCAGGCGACGCGCGCTTTACCGGAAAAGCGGCGCGCGAAAAGGCGAGGTCAGGGGTGGTTTAAAGGTAGCCCGCCGGGGCGAGCCTGACCAGGCGGAGTATTCATATCAGCAATTTATTCTCCCCTGGCAGGGCGGCGTCTGAAACAGGGGGCATCCCTAACCTGCTGACAACGTGACGGCTTTTGCAATTTGCACGGCTTCCCGGTATAACGTTTATCTATGGATGTTTAGACGTCTGAACGTATAGAAGGGTTTATGCAGGAATCGCAGCAGTTACAACGCACCATGAAGGCCCGTCATCTGGTCATGCTCTCGCTGGGAGGCGTTATCGGCACCGGGCTGTTTTTTAATACCGGCTATATTATCTCCACTACGGGTGCGGCGGGCACGCTGCTGGCGTATCTTATCGGCGCGCTGGTGGTGTGGCTGGTGATGCAGTGCCTCGGCGAGCTTGCCGTCGCCATGCCCGAGACCGGCGCGTTCCACGTGTATGCCGCGCGCTATTTAGGTCCGGCGACCGGCTATACCGTCGCCTGGCTTTACTGGCTCACCTGGACGGTGGCGCTCGGCTCAAGCTTTACCGCCGCCGGATTCTGTATGCAGTACTGGTTCCCGCAGGTGCCGGTGTGGGTCTGGTGTCTGGTCTTCTGCGTCGTGATTTTCTCGCTCAACGTCTTCTCCACGCGCCTGTTCGCCGAGGGCGAATTCTGGTTTTCGCTTATTAAAGTCATCACCATCGTGGCATTTATCGTGCTGGGCGGGGCGGCGATGTTCGGCATTCTGCCGATGAAAGACGGCTCGCCCGCGCCGCTGTTTCATAACCTCACCGCCGCAGGCTGGTTCCCTGCCGGAACGCTGCCTATCCTGATGACGATGGTGGCGGTGAACTTCGCGTTTTCCGGCACTGAGCTTATTGGCATCGCGGCGGGAGAGACCGAAAACCCGCAGCAGGCGGTGCCGGTGGCGATTCGCACCACCATCGTGCGGCTGGTGATTTTCTTTCTCGGCACCGTGCTGGTGCTGGCGGCGCTGATCCCGATGGATCAGGCGGGCGTGGTGAAAAGCCCGTTCGTGCTGGTGTTTGAGAAAATCGGCATCCCGTATGCCGCCGATATCATTAATTTTGTCATTCTTACCGCTATCCTTTCTGCGGCCAACTCGGGCCTGTACGCCTCAGGGCGGATGCTCTGGTCGCTGTCTAACGAGCGCACGCTGCCGCGCGGTTTCTCGCGCCTGACGCGCCGCGGCGTGCCGCTGACGGCGCTGACCGTAAGTATGCTCGGCGGCGTGCTGGCACTCTTTTCAAGCATTGTGGCGCCGGATACCGTTTTTGTGGCGCTGTCGGCGATTTCCGGTTTTGCGGTGGTGGCGGTGTGGCTCAGCATCTGCGCCGCGCACTTTATGTTCCGCCGTCGTCATCTGGCTGAAGGTCGTGCGCCGGAAGAACTGCACTATCGCGCGCCCTGGTACCCGCTGACGCCGATCCTCGGCTTCGTGCTCTGCCTTATCGCCTGCGTGGGGCTGGCGTTCGACCCGAGCCAGCGTATCGCGCTGTGGTGCGGGCTGCCGTTTGTCGCGTTCTGCTACGGCGCGTATTATCTGACACACTTTTTCCGCACGCGCCGCCATGAGGAGCCTCGCCATGTCGCTGAATAACCCGTTATCCCTTCTATTAAGCCAGCGGCCATTTGTGGTGCTGGACGGCGCGCTCGCGACTGAGCTTGAGGCGCGCGGCTGCAATCTCGCGGACAGCCTGTGGTCGGCGAAAGTGCTGATGGAGCAGCCGGAGCTGATTTACGCGGTGCATCTTGATTACTTCCGCGCCGGGGCGCAGTGCGCCATTACCGCGAGCTATCAGGCGACGCCTGCCGGTTTCGCCGCGCGCGGACTTGACGAGGCGCAGTCGCGCGCGCTGATTGCGCGAAGCGTTGAGCTGGCGCGTCAGGCGCGTGAGGATTTCCTCAAAGAACAGCCGGAGGCCGGGCCGCTACTGGTGGCGGGCTCCGTCGGGCCGTATGGCGCTTTTCTGGCGGATGGCTCGGAATACCGCGGTGACTATCAGCTGACTGAAGCGGAATTCGCGGCGTTCCATCGCCCGCGCGTGGAAGCATTGCTCGCGGCGGGCGTGGATCTGCTGGCGTGCGAAACGCTGCCGTCGCTTGCCGAGGCCCGCGCGCTCGCCGTGCTGCTGGCGCAGTACCCGCAGGCCCGCGCCTGGTTCTCGTTTACGCTGCGCGACAGCGAGCATATCAGCGACGGCTCGCCGCTCGCCGACGTGGCGGCGGCGCTGGCGTCCTGTTCGCAGATTGTGGCGCTCGGCATCAATTGCGTACCGCTGGACGACGCCACCGCCGCGCTGACGCGCCTGCATAACGCCACGCCGCTGCCGCTGGTGGTTTACCCTAACTCAGGCGAGCAGTATGACGCGGTCAGTAAAACCTGGCGTCACGACGGACACGCCTGTCATACGCTGGCGCACCATCTCGACGCCTGGCGTGACGCAGGCGCGGCGCTCATCGGCGGCTGTTGTCGCACCACGCCTGCGGATATCGCGGCGCTGCGTGTGCAGCGTTGAGCATGATTGCCGGGGGGCGCTTCGCTTACCCGGCCTACAAAATATGGAGCAGGCAGGGCGGGTAAGCGCACCCGCCGTTTCCGGCTTCACCCGTCAGGTGAAGAGAGCGGGGCGCATATGAAAGCCTGGTGAAATCGTTCCGTTCGCCATCACGTCGCGTTTATATGCGTGTCTTTCTCACGCGAACGTGCAAAGGGGGCTCGCCGCCGCCCCCTTTGCCATCCCGGCTCCCGGCGGAAAATCGCCCCGGTGGGCCGATTTTTTTTTAGCCGGAGCAAACCCCCTTTCCCTGACGTTTTCTGCGCAGTAGGGCGGGTAAGCGCGCCCGCCATCCCGCACATCGCCCTCCATAGCGCACAAAATTAACTATCCATTACCGCTTTTTTTCTAAAAACGATTCGGCATGAGCGATGCCTTTTTATTCCTTTATCAAACGCCGCCTGCCGGAAATACTCCCCCATAACAAAAGAAGGGGAGCAGAGACTATGGCAATTTCATCGCGCATTATCTTGTCAGGCGCACTGGCGCTATGGGCATTTCAGGCGCAGGCGGTAGACGTCACCGTCGCGTATCAGACCTCCGCCGAACCGGCGAAAGTGGCGCAGGCGGACAATACCTTTGAGAAAGAGAGCGGTGCGAAGGTCGACTGGCGTAAATTCGACAGCGGCGCAAGCGTGGTGCGCGCGCTTGCCTCAGGCGATGTCCAGATAGGCAATATCGGCTCCAGCCCGCTCGCCGTGGCGGCAAGCCAGAATCTCCCCATCGAAGTCTTCCTGCTCGCCTCGCAGCTCGGTAATTCCGAAGCGCTGGTGGTGAAAAAATCGATTCGCACGCCTCACGATCTTATCGGCAAACGCATCGCGGTGCCGTTTATCTCCACCACCCACTACAGCCTGCTCGCGGCTCTGAAACACTGGGGCATCAAACCGGATCAGCTACAGATTGTGAATCTCCAGCCGCCCGCGATCATTGCCGCCTGGCAGCGGGGCGATATTGATGGCGCTTACGTCTGGGCGCCTGCCGTTAACGCGCTTGAAAAAGAGGGCGTCGTGCTGACCGACTCTTCTGAAGTCGGGAAATGGGGCTCGCCGACGCTTGATGTCTGGGTCGTGCGCAAGGACTTCGCCGAGAAACACCCGGAGGTGGTCACAGCCTTTGCCCGCAGCGCGCTGGCGGCCCAGCGCGGTTACATCGACGACCCGCAGGGCTGGCTGAAACAGCCGGCGCATCTGGAAAAGCTGTCGCGCTTAAGCGGTGTGCCGCAAAGCGATGTGCCGGGGCTGGTGCAGGGGAATACCTATCTCACCGCGAGCCAGCAGGTGGAGCAGCTTAACGGGCCGGTAAATCAGGCGATTATCGACACCGCCGCGTTTTTGAAAGCGCAGGGCAAAGTGGCGCAGGCCGGGCAGGATTACCGCGCGTTCGTGACCGACCGCTTTGTGAAGCCGCTGGCTCAGCCGTAAGGGGGCGCGATGTTACGGGTTTCTCATCTGCATGCCAGTTTCGACGGCAAGCCCGCGCTTGCCGATATCAACCTGACGCTTAATGACGGCGAGCTGCTGGTGGTGCTTGGCCCGTCCGGCTGCGGAAAGACCACGTTACTGAATCTGATCGCCGGTTTTTTGCCGCTCACGGCCGGAAGCATTACGCTCGACGGCAAACCGGTCATCGGCCCCGGCGCTGACCGCGGCGTGGTGTTTCAGCATGAGGGGCTGCTGCCGTGGCGCAGCGTGCTGGATAACGTCGCGTTCGGGTTGCAGTTACAGGGCGTTGGGCGTGAAGAACGCCGCGAACGGGCCCGCCAGATGCTCGCGAAAGTGGGGCTTGAGGGCGCGGCTAACCGGTTTATCTGGCAGCTCTCCGGCGGTCAGCGCCAGCGCGTCGGCATCGCCCGGGCGCTCGCCGCCGATCCGCAACTGCTGCTGCTCGACGAGCCCTTCGGCGCGCTCGACGCCTTCACCCGTGAACAGATGCAGACGCTGCTGCTGCGCCTGTGGGCCGGGAGCGGCAAGAAAGTGCTGCTCATCACCCACGACATCGAAGAAGCGGTCTTTATGGCGACCGACTTAGTCCTCCTGTCGCCTGGGCCAGGCCAGGTGCAGGAGCGGCTACGGCTTGATTTCGCAAGGCGGTTTGTCGCAGGCGAACCGGCGCGCCGTATTAAATCCGACCCGGCGTTTATCGCCCGCCGCGAATATGTCCTGAACCGGGTCTTTGAATTACGGGAGAGCGCCGATGAGCGTACTGATTAACGATAACGCGGCGAGTCCGCCCACGCGCCGCCGTCGTGCGGCCCCCCGCCCGCTGGCGCTTAGCCTCGCCACGCTGGGCGCGCTGCTGGCGCTCTGGTGGGCGGCGACGGCGCTACAGCTTGTCAGTCCGCTGTTTCTGCCCGCGCCGCAACAGGTATTGCGCCAGCTGATGACCATCGCCGGGCCGCAGGGGTTTATGGACGCGACGCTCTGGGCGCACCTCGGCGCGAGCCTCGCGAGAATGCTCACTGCATTGCTGGCGGCGGCGCTTATCGGCATTCCGGTCGGCATCGCGATGGGGCTGAACCCGTCACTGCGCGCCATTCTCGACCCGCTGATTGAGCTTTACCGACCGATTCCGCCGCTCGCCTATCTGCCATTGATGGTTATCTGGTTCGGCATCGGCGAGACCTCCAAAGTGCTGCTTATCTACCTCGCGATTTTCGCGCCGGTGGCGATGTCGACGCTGGCGGGCGTCAAAAGCGCGCAGCAGGTGCGTATCCGCGCCGCGCAGTCGCTGGGCGCAAGCCGCTGGCAGCTACTCTGGCACGTGATTTTGCCCGGCGCGCTGCCGGAAATTTTAACCGGTCTGCGCATCGGGCTTGGCGTCGGCTGGTCGACGCTGGTCGCCGCCGAGCTTATCGCCGCCACGCGCGGGCTGGGATTTATGGTGCAGTCTGCCGGTGAGTTTCTGGCGACCGACGTGGTGCTGGCAGGGATCGCGGTGATAGCCCTGGTGGCCTTTATTTTAGAACTGGGGCTGCGCGCGCTGACGCGTCGGCTGACGCCCTGGCATGGAGAAACACAATGAGCGAACGCATTACTATTACGCCGCTGGGGCCGTACATCGGCGCTCAGGTATCCGATATCAATCTGGCGAAACCGCTGAGCGACAGCCAGTTCGAGCAGCTGTATCACGCGCTTATCCGCCATCAGGTGCTGTTTGTGCGCGATCAGCCCATCACGCCGCAGCAGCAGCGGGCGCTGGCGATGCGCTTTGGCGATCTGCATATTCACCCGGTCTATCCGCACGCCGAAGGCGTGGAGGAGATAATCGTGCTGGATACGCATAACGACAATCCGCCGGATAATGATAACTGGCACACCGACGTGACCTTTATCGACACGCCCCCCGCGGGCGCGATACTGGCGGCCAAACAGCTGCCTGCCAGCGGCGGCGACACGCTCTGGACGAGTGGCATCGCGGCGTTCGAGGCGCTCTCCGCGCCGTTGCGGACGCTGTTAAGCGGCCTGCGCGCCGAGCATGATTTCCGTAAATCTTTCCCGGAGTGGAAGCACATGAAAACGCAGGAGGAACACCAGCGCTGGCGCACGGCGGTAGAGAAAAACCCGCCGCTGCTCCATCCGGTGGTGCGTACGCATCCGGTGAGCGGCAAACAGGCGCTGTTCGTCAACGAAGGCTTTACGACGCGCATTGTGGATCTGTCGCCCAAAGAGAGCGAGGCGCTGCTGGGCTTTCTTTTCGCGCATATCACGAAGCCGGAATTCCAGGTGCGCTGGCGCTGGCGGGAGAACGACGTGGCGCTGTGGGATAACCGCGTGACGCAGCATTACGCCAACGCCGATTATCTGCCTGAGCGGCGCGTGATGCACCGCGCGACAATCTTAGGCGATAAGCCCTTTTACCGGGCCGGTTAATCAAAGGGCGCTGCGGCGCCCTCTCTTTTTACACTCGCTTGTACATTCGGTTACACGCCGATACCAATCACTCACGGAAGCGGCGGCGCGGCTTCTCTATAGTGATTTCCAGAGCCCCGACGCGGGGTAACTGAAAGCCAATTCGAGGGTAAAGAGATGAAAAAAGTATTAGCGCTGGTTGTTGCCGCCACTATGGGTCTGTCTGCTGCTGCGTTCGCGGCGGATAACACTGCCGCACCGGCTCCGGCCGCTGCGACCACCACCACCGCTGCGCCGGCAAAAGCGCCTGCGGCGAAAACGCACCACAAAAAAGCGCACAAGAAAGCGGTAGAGCAGAAAGCGCAGGCTGCGAAAAAACACCACAAGAAAGCCGCCGAACAGAAACCGGCTGCTGAGCAGAAAGCCCAGGCGGCCAAAAAGCACCACAAAAAAGCCGCCGGGCAGAAACCGGCCGCTGAGCAGAAAGCGCAGGCAGCCAAAAAGCACCACAAAAAAGCAGTAAAACACGACGCGGCTAAACCGGCTGCCCAGCCTGCTGCATAAGTCATACGATCCCCCAGTAATTAAAACACCCGGCTTGCCGGGTGTTTTTTTATGGGTGAAATGTGGGCTGAATGGTGGGTGCGCTGCGCTTACCCACCCTACAGAATTCACATCAGTTTTTTGTCGGGCGGGTAAGCGACGCGCACCCGCCGTTCGGGGTTTCTCGATCTCGTTCAGAAAGAGCGTCGGTATGAGGGAATATATACCAGGGCGGTGAACAGGTTCCGTTCGCCTTAAAGTCGCCTTCATATAGGCGCTTTGCTCACGCGAACGTGCAAAGGGGGCTCGCCGCCGCCCCCTTTGCAATCCCGGCTCCCGGCGGAAATCGGCCCTGAGGGGCCGATTTTTTTTAGCCGGAGCAAAACCATCCACCACCAACCGATTAACGCCCGGGCGGAAAAAAGGTGGGTGCGCTTCGCTTACCCACCCTACGATGAAAATGGTGTTGTTTGGAGGGCGGGTAAGCGACGCGCACCTGCCGTTCGGGGTTTCTCGATCTCGTTCAGAAAGAGCGTCGGTATGAGGGAATATATACCAGGGCGGTGAACAGGTTCCGTTCGCCATAAAGTCGCCTTCATATGGGCGCTTTGCTCACGCGAACGTGCAAAGGGGGCTCGCCGCCGCCCCCTTTGCAATCCCGGCTCCCGGCGGAAATCGGCCCTGAGGGGCCGATTTTTTTAGCCGGAGCAAAACCATCCACCTTACCAACCGATTAACGCCCGGGCGGAAAAAAGGTGGGTGCGCTGCGCTTACCCACCCTACGATTAGCGTGGTGCTGTTTGCATGGCGGGCGCGCCAATATACCGCTCCCGGCGCGACGCTTTAAGGCGCGTTAAATCGACCAGCACCAGGCCGTCCACGCAATCGCTGAACGCCGGATCGCTGCCGAAATCGATAAACTGCACGCCGCCTGGCTCGCAGAGCTCCGAATATTGCTTGTAGAGCGGTGGTATCCCGCAGCCCAGATTGCCGAGCAGCGACTTCAGGCGCGTCAAATCATCCTGATAATTCACGCCGCCGAACTGCGCCAGCGCCTCCGGCAGCGAAACCGGGTAAGGGCGGCGCGAGGCGGCGAGCGGATGCTGCGCCGGGAACCAGAGCCGGTAAAACGCCACCAGCAGATCGCGCGCGGCAGGCGGCAGGCCGCCTGAAATCGATACCGGCCCGAAGAGATAGCGGTACTGCGGGTAACGCGCCAGATACGCGCCGATGCCCGACCAGAGATAATCAAGCCCGCGCCGTCCCCAGTATTGCGGCTGGATAAAGCTGCGGCCAAGCTCGATCCCCTGGCTTAACACCTCATCCATCCGCTCGTCGTAGTGAAAGAGGCTGTAGCTGTAAAGCCCCTGCGGCCCGCGCAGCGCCACCTGCTGCGCCGTCGGGATAAAGCGATACGCGCCGACTATCTCCAGCGCCGCGTCATCCCATAACACCAGATGCCAGTAGTCATCGTCATACGCATCGGTATCGCGGCGCTTGCCGCTGCCTTCGCCCACGGCGCGAAAGGCGATTTCACGCAGCCGCCCGAGCTCGCGCAGCACCGGCGCCTCTTCCATGCCGTTGCGTCGCCACAGATAAATGGTTTTGCCGTCCGGCGTCTTGCCGAGGGTCTCGGCACTGGCCAGCGCCCGACGCAGCACCGCCCGGTCTTCCGGGCGCGCAATGGCGCATTCCGTTTTAAAACAGCCTTTTTGCCCTTTGCCGAGGCGCGAAACGTGCAGGCGAAAACGCGCCGCCATCTCGCGCGGCGGCGTGTTTGCATCATGCCAGGCGCTCCAGGGAATGCGCTCGCCAATATTCACCGGCAGCGACGTGCCGCGTTTGCGGAACATCTCGCGGATTAGCATCAACATGGCGAGCGGCGGGGCGATAAGGGCAGCGCCGTAGAAGGCCAGACTGTTGCGCCCGGCGATATGCACCGGCAAAACCGGCGCGCGGTAACGGCTTGCGAGCTTCACAAATCCGGCGTTCCAGTCGCCATCCTGGATGCCCTCCATGCCGGGGCGCGACACTTCGCCGGACGGGAAGAAAATCAGCGCGCCGCCGCGCTCCAGATGCGCTTCCATCTCTTTAATCGCGGTTTTGCGGGTGCGGTTGCCGATATTGTCGACGGCGATAAAGAGCGACGAGAGCGGCTCCAGATGGCTTAGCATCCTGTTTGCCACCACGCGCACGTCGCGCCGCACGCGGGAAATGGCGTAGAGCAGCGCCAGCCCGTCGGCGGTGCCGGTCGGGTGGTTGGCGACGACGACCAGCGGGCCGTTGTCCGGAATTTGCTCCAGCGCGCGCGCCGGCAAATCGCAGCGAATATCAAGATGCTCCAGCACCTGCTCGACCATATCGAGCCCTTTAAGGTGGCGATGGCGGGCGGCAAAAGCCTGAAATTCGTGTTCATACAGCAGGCGCTTAAGCGTTTTTTTAAGCCAGGGGGCGGGGGTTTTCTGCGGGTAGAGATCGTCCAGAACGTTGTCGATGCTAAACACGGTTGTGTCTCCTCGGGAACCGTCTGCGAACAGTGATAGACCCGGAAGATGACGCCAGCATGTCAGGGGCGTGAAGGAACGGTCACAGCGCGGGGGGCGCAGGGAAAACGGCGGCGGGCAGAGCGCCCGCCGCGGCAGGTCAGAGAATGTTTTTCTCGGCCAGATCGAGCGCGAAATAGCTGAAGATGAGATCCGCGCCCGCGCGCTTGATAGCGCCGAGGCTTTCCAGGACCACTTTTTCTTCGTCGATCGCGCCCGCCTGAGCGGCGAATTTGATCATCGCGTATTCACCGCTCACCTGATAAGCGCCAAGCGGCAGGCTGGTGCGCTCGCGCACGTCACGCAGGATGTCGAGATACGCGCCCGCCGGTTTGACCATCAGCGCGTCGGCGCCTTCGGCTTCGTCCAGCAGCGATTCGCGGATCGCTTCGCGGCGGTTCATCGGGCTCATCTGATAGGTTTTACGATCGCCTTTCAGCGCGGTGCCGGCGGCTTCGCGGAACGGGCCGTAGAAGGATGAGGCGAATTTGGTGGAATAGGAGAAAATCGCGGTGTCGGTGAAGCCTGCCGCGTCCAGCGCCTGGCGAATGGCTTTCACCTGGCCGTCCATCGCGGCGGAAGGGGCGATAAAGTCAGCGCCCGCCGCGGCAGCCACCACGGCCTGACGTCCCAGATTGGTGAGCGTCGCGTCGTTATCCACGCCGTGCTCACACAGCACGCCGCAGTGCCCGTGGGTGGTGTATTCGCAAAAACAGGTGTCCGACATCACGATCATTTCCGGCACCGCGTCTTTGGCGATACGCGACATGCGCGCCACCAGCCCGTTTTCATTCCAGGTGTCGCTGCCGCACTCATCGGTATGATGCGAAATGCCGAACGTCATCACGGAGCGGATACCCGCCTTCGCGATGCGCTCGATTTCACGGGCGAGATATTTTTCTGGAATACGCATCACGCCAGGCATGGCGGCGATCGGTTTGTAGTCGTCCAGCTCTTCCTCAACGAAAATCGGCAGCACCAGATCGTTGCGGCTTAACGTGGTTTCTTCAAACATGGCGCGCAGCGAGGCGGACTGGCGCAGGCGGCGCGGGCGGGAACTCAATGAAAAATCGGCCATAATTGCTTCTTATCAGAGAAATGGGACAGGCTTTATTTTAACCCGAAACAGGGGTGGATGTTTGACGATTGTGGGCGCTAAACCGCGCGCCGTCGCGCAGAGCAGGGCCTGCCGGGGGGAAAGCGCGGACAGACCCTGACGCGCGCCGGTTATTCCCGCGCTTTTAACAGCTCGACGAGGCGCTCCAGCGCAAACACTGCGGCCTGATCGATAACGGTTTTTGGATCGCCGTTAAAGTGGCGTTTTTCCGCCACGGTTTCCTGGCCCGGCATTCCCCAGCCGAACCACACGGTGCCGGGCGGCGTGCCGTCTTCACCGCCAGATGGCCCGGCGTAGCCGCTCACGGACAGGCTGACATCTTCGCCGGAGCGCGCGCGCGCGCCTGCCGCCATTTCATGCACCGTCTGCTCGCTGACGGCGGTGTAGAGGCGCAGCGTCTCTTCTTTCACGCCCAGCATGCGCTGCTTGGCTTCATTGGTGTAAGTGATAAAACCGCTCGAATAAAACGCAGTGGTGTCTTCGGTGGCGCACAGCGTGTAAGTGATAAGCCCGCCGGTGCAGGACTCCGCGGTCGCCAGGCGTAGCCCGCGCTGGCTGAGATAAATGCCGGCCTGTTTTGCGGCGTGCTGAAGTTTTTCGTTCATTCGATTCATTTTCTCCATGCCATTGAGATATTCACATTATAGATGAGTATCCCGCAGTGAATGTGAAAAGTACCGGGAGCGCAGCGGCACCTGTATTTTATAACCGGTGGCTATGTTATTTATTGGAACAATAAGAGTTATATTTTTATCTCAATAAACCATTGCTTTTTTTATGACGGAATCATGAGGTTTTCTCGCAGGCAAGGCAGCAAAAGGAGCGGGGGGATATTCGCTGCTCTGAATTAAATAACCAAAAAGTTTGAATTCATACAATCCGTAAAGAAGAATTGAACCTTTAATTTCCCGATGTGCATAATTTTGCCGTTAATACACTCCGCTTGTATTACGGCAAACCATTTGATGGACCAACTTTGTGACGTCCCTGAGGAGGGATGATAAATGCACTCCTGGAAAAAGAAACTTGTAGTCTCACAATTAGCCGTGGCCTGCACGATGGCTATCGCTTCTCAGGCATCCGCCGCCACGGATATTTCAGGCAAAAGCTACGACACGTTTTATTATGACGGCGGCATTATGTATCAGGGTTATGTCGGCTATGACTATGGCGCTGATTATTATAACGGCAATATTTATCCGCAAATTTCCGGCGCGCAGGTCGACGGTGTTATTTCCACCTGGTATCTCGACGACGGTACCAGTAATAATAGCAACCGCAACGCCCTGACCATTAAGGACAGTACCATTCACGGGATGATTACCTCCCAGTGCATGACTGATAATTGCGATAATCGTACCGGAGATTACCTCTATAATCGTCTCGCCTTAACGGTCGATAATTCAACTATTGACGATGATTTCGAACACTACACTTATTATAACGCCGACGATAAAACCACCGCCTCTCAGGATATTTACAATCTCGGCACCGCGATTACGCTTGATCAGGAATCCGATCTGGTTATCCAGAATAACTCCCACGTTGCCGGTATTACGCTGACGCAGGGTTATGAATGGGAAGATAATCAGGACGTCACTTCCGCGACTGGCGCAAATAGCGGCGAAATTTTTAATAACACCATAGCGGTGACAGATTCTGTGTTGAGCTCTGGCTCATGGACCGATGAAGGCACCGATGGTTTTTACGGCCATACCGGTAAGGCCAGCGATTACGATAACGCTATTACCGCTGACGATATCGCACTGGCCGTTGTCGCTAACGCCAGCGCCGATAACGCGATGCAAACCACCGCCTCTTTCGATCGCTCAACCATTAACGGCGACATCTACTTCGAAAGCACGTTCGACGAGAATTTCGGGGGGTATGACCGCACCACGCTTGATGCCGACGGCAATCCGGTTACGACGCATGTCAACGCGTATGACGTGAACGGCGACGGCACGCTCGATTCCAACGGCTGGGATGACACTGACCGCCTGGACGTCACGCTGACGAATGGCAGCAAATGGGTGGGCGCGGCTGTCTCCAATGTGGAGGCGACCGCCGAGCTTTATGACTATCAGCCGAACAGCCTCTGGCCGGGCTCTACCTATGGCATCGAAAACGACGACACGGCGTTTAACGAAGCGGGCCACGTGACGGGCAACGAGGTTTACCAGAGCGGTATTTTCAACGTGACGCTGCAAAACGGCTCCGAATGGGACACCCGCAAAGCCTCGAACATCGACGCGCTGGTCGTGGATAACGTTTCGCAGGTGAACGTGGAAAGCTCATCGCTGCTGGCGGATTCTATTGCCCTGACTAATGCTTCCACGCTGAATATCGGCGACGGCGGCGCAGTCGCGACTGACTCGCTGACGCTGGATAGCGGCAGTGAAGCGACGCTGACGGAAGAAACCGCCTCGCTGTACGCCAACACGCTGACCGTCGATAACGGCGCGCAGCTGAATCTGGGTCTGGGCCAGGTGGACGCCGACCAGGTGGTGCTGACCGACGGCGGCGTGCTGAACGTGGCGAGTCGTGACTATGTGCTGGACGCGTCGCTTGGCAACGCGCGCTACGTCACCAACGATCCGCACCAGAAAGATTATGACGACGGCGTGATCGCGCTGAATTCCGATGGTCATCTGGCGGTCAACGGCGATGTGTCAGGCAACTACCGGGTGCGTATCGATAACGCGACCGGCGCGGGCGCGATCGCGGATTACAAAGGCAATGAAGTGCTGCGCGTGTACGACGATAACGACGCGACCACCGCGCGCTTTACCGCCGCCAACAACGCCGATCTGGGCGCGTACACTTACGAGGCCAGCCAGCAGGGCGATACCGTGGTGCTGAAACAGCGCGAGCTGACCGACTACGCGAATATGGCGCTGAGCATTCCTTCCGCCAATACCAATATCTGGAACCTGGAGCAGGATGTGTTGAGCACGCGTCTCGCGCAGGGCCGCCACAGCGCGGCGGATACCGGCGGTGCGTGGGTAACCTACTTCGGCGGTAACTTTAACGGCGATACCGGCGAGCTGAGCTATGACCAGGATGTGAACGGTCTGATGGTCGGCCTCGATAAACAGGTGGATGGCAATAATGCGAAATGGATGCTGGGCGCTGCGGCGGGCTTTGCGAAAGGCGACATGGACGATCGCACCGGGAGCGTTGATCAGGACAGCCAGTCCGCGCGTCTGTACGCCTCCGCGCAGTTCGCCAACAACGTGTTCCTCGACTCCAGCCTGAGCTACAGCCATTTCAGCAACGATCTGAGCGCGGTCATGAGCGACGGCCAGGCGGTCTCTGGCGATATCTCATCCGACGCCTGGGGCTTCGGGCTGAAACTGGGTTACGACTGGGCGTTTAATCCGCAGGGTTACCTGACGCCTTACGCCAGCGTTTCCGGGCTGTTCCAGGACGGCGACGGCTATCAGCTGAGCAACGATATGCGCGTCAACAGCCAGTCTTATGACAGCCTGCGCTATGAGCTGGGCGCAGATCTCGGTTACACGTTCAGCTATGGCAACGACCAGGCGTTCACCCCGTATGCGAAACTGGCTTACGTCTATGACGACGCGAACGATAACGATGCCGACGTAAACGGCGACAATATCGATAACGGCGTGGAAGGCTCTGCGGTTCGCGCGGGCCTCGGCGGCAAATTCAGCTTCACCAAAAACTTCAGCGCCTATGCCGACGGCAACTACCTCGGCGGCGGCGACGTTGAGCAGGACTGGGCGGCCAACGTGGGCGTCAAATATACCTGGTAATCATGTTAGTTAGCGTCAAAAGCTGCCTGTCCCGCGCGGACAGGCAGTTCCTATTAACACACCTGAAATGGATATCTCGCGTGTTAGATCTGGTAAAACCCCTTCATCATCTCGATGCCCTTCAGCGTCATCTCGGCCCGGCAGGAACGCCCTTTGACATTGACGCCCACTGCGAACTGTCGTTTTTCAACGAACAGGGCGAGCCGCAGTGCTGGTTTTTTAAGGAGGGTAGCCTCAATCTCTGGCGTGAACAAAACCGCATTCATGTCGATTTAATGACCTCGCCGCTTTATTTAAGCTTTTCCGACGCGGTGATCCCCGAGCCGCTGCGCTATACGCTGATGACCGAAACACCGTGTCGCGGCTTTCGGATGCCGGTGCGCCGGGCGATAGAAATCATCGAACATCGTCAGCTGTGGAAATCGTTCTGCCACTGGCAGACATGGCTGATGCGTTCGTTTGAGTGGCGCGACGCGCATTTTATCGGCACCACGACCTATTCGCAGATCCGCGCCACGCTGTTGACGATGGCGAGATGGAGCCCGGAACTGCGCGCCCAGATAGGCGTTATCCATCATATTCAGAATCACACCCATATTTCCCGCTCGGTCATCGCCGAAGTGCTCGCTGAGCTTCGCAAGGGCAAGTACATTGAAATGCAGAAGGGAAAGCTGGTGGCGGTGAATAAACTGCCGCTCAACTACTGAAAAAGTACGGCGCCGCAGAGGCGCCGTTTTTGAGATTACGATCCCGGCGTTTGCAGCGGTTTGTTGCCGCTCAGCTCGGTCACCAGATCGTTGATGCCGTCGCTCATGTTAGTAAAGCGCGTCAGCGGGGAGCGAGTCACCACCACGAACGCGCCGATGTTATGCTGCGGCACCATCGCCATGTAGGTGATAAAGCCGCCGCCGCCGCCGGTTTTCTGAATAATGCCAGGGCGTCCGGCTTTCGGAGCCATATAGACCCAGCCAAGACCGAGCGCGTCCGCTTTGCCCGGCACGTCCATTCCCACCACTTTCGTGAGCTGCGTGCGCTGATAAATCAGCGTCTGCATCCGGTCGGCCTGCGCGCTGCGACGGTGGAAATCGGACGCCAGGAACTGCTGCATCCAGCGCATCATGTCATCCGGCGTGGAATAGACGCCGCCGCTGCCAATCGCCGCCAGCGTGTTATTGCACGGGCTGGCGCCTTTTTCGGCCACCATCAGGCGCTTGCACTGATCCGGCGAGGGCGTAAACGTGGTGTCTTTCATGCCGAGCGGACGGGTTATCTGCTCTTCGAACAGCTGCGTATAAGGCTTGCCCGCCGCGTTCGCCAGCGCGTCAGCCAGAAGATCAAAGGCGAGGTTGGAATAGGCCGCCGTGGCGCCAGGGGCGGCTTTTAGCGTCGCGGTGGAGAGCCACTCCCAGCGCTGCTGGCGCGTCGGCCAGACAAACACCGGGCGTTTCGCCGCGCCGCCAGGCTGTTCGCGGGGCAGGGCGCTGGTATGCGTGGCGAGGTTCACCAGCCGGATAGGCTCGCCCTGATACGTCGGCACGCGCGCGCCGGGCGGGGCGTAGCGGCTGAGCGGATCGTCAAGCCGCACCACGCCCTGATCGAGCATTTTCACCAGCATTTCGCTGGTCATCAGTTTGGTGAGCGAGGCGATACGGATAACCGAGTCGAGCTGCGGGCGAACGTTATTGCCGGGGCGCGTTTCGCCGAAGCTTCTGAATACGCGCTGGTTACCGTCAATCACCACAATCGCCATGCCGGTCGCGCCGCTGCCATAGAAAATATGGTTGGCGTAACGGTCGACAATATCGGACGCAAAGACCGGGTCGGGCGAAGTTTGCGCGGCATGAGCCGCAGAAAAGGCCGCGCTAATCAGCAGGGCGCAGGAGAGCAGACAACGTTTCAACGAAGCAATCCATTCAGTGAGCGGGGATAGAGGGTATTTATACTACTGCGCGCAGATCTGCAAAGGCCGGAAAAGCACGCCCGCGTGCGAAAAAACGTAACGACGCGTAACAGCTCGTTTTTTTGCGCTAATTTTTTGTGCAATCGGCACCACTTCGCCTGTGGTAACCTCCTGCTTTCCCCAGAAGGAGTGCGCGATGTCTGTACCAAAGGTTGTGATGGTTATCGATATGCAAAACGGCGTTTTCGCGACGCCACGTTTTGACCGGGAAGGGCGCGTCGCCCGCATTAATCAGCTGATGGCGGGGGCAGAGCAGGTCATTATCATTCAGCACGCCGAGGCGGGCGGGCTGGAAGAGGGGACAGCCGGGTTTGCGGTGTTGCCAACACTCAACGTACCCGCAAACGCCCTGCGGGTGACGAAAACCGCCTGCGACGCCTTCTGGCGCACGCCGCTTGAGGCGCTACTGCGCGAGCATAACGTCGACGCGTTCGTGGTATGCGGCTGCGCCAGCGACTACTGCGTGGATACCACTATCAAACAGGCCGCGAGCCGCGGCTTTCGCGTTACCATCGCCGGGGATGCGCACACCACCGCCGATCGTACTGCCGCCACCGCGCCGGCGCTCATCGAGCATTACAACGAGATGTGGCGCAACCTGACGATGCCGGGCAATCCGCTGCGCGTGCTGAGTACCGGGGAGATCCTCACTGCGTGGCAGGCGAACTAACGCGCTTGCGGTCTGTCTCACCACGGCGCGAGCGTGGGCCGCGCCGTTACACTTTCAGAAACAATCGGGGCGGTGCGCTGGCCGCTCGTCGGGTTACACTCAACGCCCCTGTCGCGAGGGCAGGGCTGCGGTCATACAGCAACAGCAAAACAAGAATATTTGCAGGAGTGATTGATGTTTAAATCCTTTTTTCCTCGTCCCACCGCGTTTTTTCTTTCAGCGCTGGTCTGGGCGATGATTGCCGTGGTCGTCTGGCAACTGGGTGGCGACTGGCTTAGTGAACGGCTCGGCGTGGCGGGCGAACTGCCCATCAGCGCGGCTCGTTTCTGGTCGGGCAGTTTTCTGCTTTTCTACGCGTATTACGCGCTCTGCGTGGGGCTGTTCGCCGCCTTCTGGCGCTTTTACAGCCCGCACCGCTGGCAGCGCTGGTCGGTGCTGGGATCGGCGCTGCTGATCTTCGTCACCTGGTTTATGGTGGAACTGAGCGTTGCCATTAACGCCTGGTACGCGCCGTTTTTCGATCTGATCCAGACCGCGCTCGGCGCGCCGAATAAAGTCAAAATCGGCCAGCTCTACAGCGGGCTTACGGTGTTTCTCGGCATTGCGCTTATTTACGTGACGGTGGGCGTGCTGAATAACTTTTTCATCAGCCATTACATCTTCCGCTGGCGTACCGCCATGAACGAATACTATATGGAGCACTGGCAGCGGCTGCGCCATATCGAAGGCGCCGCGCAGCGCGTTCAGGAAGACACCATGCGTTTCGCCTCAACGCTTGAAGATATGGGCGTGTCGCTGCTGAAAGCCGTAATGACGCTGATTGCGTTTCTGCCGGTGCTGGTGGCGCTCTCGCCGCACGTGAAAGAACTGCCGGTGGTGGGCGCCGTGCCTTATGGGCTGGTATTTGCCGCGATCGTCTGGGCACTGATCGGCACCGGGCTGCTGGCGCTCGTTGGGATCAAGCTGCCGGGGCTGGAGTTTCGCAACCAGCGGGTCGAGGCCGCCTATCGTAAAGAGCTGGTGTATGGCGAAGACGATCCGACGCGTGCCGATCCGCCGACAGTACAGGCGCTGTTCAGCAATGTGCGCTACAACTATTTCCGGCTCTATTTTCACTACACCTATTTCAATATCGCCCGGATCCTCTACCTGCAAGTGGATGCGATTTTCGGCCTGTTTTTGATGTTCCCGTCGATTGCGGCAGGGAGCATTACGCTGGGTCTGATGTCGCAAATAGGCAACGTGTTTGGTGAAGTACGCGGCGCGTTCCAGTATTTAATTAACTCCTGGACAACGCTGGTGGAGCTGATGTCTATCTACAAACGTCTGCGCAGCTTTGAGCGAACGCTAAACGATCGGCCTGAGCCGCAACACGAACCGCAGGAAGCGATGTAACGCGCGCTGCCGCTGCGTCTTCGGAGCGATCCGCTTTTCGCGGCGGCAAAAACGTGGCAGGGTAAACGGCCTGAACCCAGCCTGACAGGATTATCATGGCCGCCACGCTTGCCTTGCCCGCTCGTTTTCGTCCCCTTACGCTCGCCGCCCTGCTGGCGCTGGCGGGCTGTACCAGCCAGACCTCAACCACAGAAAAGGGCGCGAAGCCGCTCGACGTGCGCGCCGTGGTGAAGCAGAAAATGCCCGCCAGCGTGAAAGACCGGGACGGCTGGGCGCGCGATATCGCCCGCGCGTTTGAAATGCAGAAGATAACGCCCAGCGAAGAGAACATCTGTTCAGTGCTGGCGGTGGCGGAGCAGGAGTCGAATTATCAGGCCGATCCGCAGGTGCCGGGGCTTGGCAAGATTGCCTGGAAGGAGATAGAGCGCCGCGCCGGTAAGTTGCATATTCCCGCTTTCGTGGTGCGCACCGCGCTGCTGATTAAATCCCCTAATGGCAAAAGCTACAGCGAACGGCTCGATAACGTGAAGTCTGAACGTGAGCTGAGCGCGATTTTCGACGATTTCATCGGCATGGTGCCGCTCGGCCAGACGCTGTTCGGCAACCTGAACCCGGTGCATACCGGCGGGCCAATGCAGGTGAGTATCGCCTTTGCCGAAGCGCACGCGCGCGGTTACCCGTATGATATCGACGGCACGCTGCGCCAGGAGGTCTTTACGCGGCGCGGCGGCCTCTGGTTCGGCATCTGGCATTTGCTTAACTACCCGGCGGATTACTCGCGCCCGCTCTATCGCTTCGCCGATTTCAACGCCGGCTGGTACGCGAGCCGCAACGCGGCGTTTCAGAATGCGGTCAGCAAAGCGAGCGGCGTGAAGCTGGCGCTGGACGGTGATGTCATTCGTTACGACAGCAGCGAGCCGGGCGCTACCGAAAATGCGGTGCGTAAACTGGCGGGCAGGCTGGACATGAGCGAGAGCGCGATTCATCGCGCGCTGGCGAAAGGGGATAGCGAAGATTTCAGCGACAGCGAGCTTTATAAAAAGGTGTTTGCGCTGGCGGACAAACGCGCCGGTAAGGCGCTTCCACGCGAGTTACTGCCGGGTATTCAACTGGAAAGCCCGAAGATCACGCGTAAGCTCACCACGGCGTGGTTTGCAAAGCGCGTGGACGACCGTCGGGCACGCTGTATGAGTAAAGATTAAAGGCGATGACGTCGCAGGCGGAAGAAAAACGCCATGACCATCGCAAAGACGCAGCCTGCCAGAAACGGCACCAGCGCGAACACGGTGCCGACCGCGAGTCCCATTTTGATTTGGGGACGGCCGTTTTCCTGCATCTGCATCAGATTATCCAGAACGCCTGGCGCATGCACCACGACATTCAGGAGTTGCGCGCCAACCCAGAAAGAGAACAACACAAACAGCGCGTAAGCGAGGTTGCCCAGCGCGGACGATCTTCCAGGTTTCCCGGCGATTATGGGTTTGGGTAACGATATCTCAGCCATACAGACCTCCGGGGTGTTCGACCTTCGTACTGGCGTGACGCCAGGTGCTACAGGGGAAGTTTGGCAGGAGATTTTATTTGTCAATATCGGATTCGTGGTAATTTGGCGGGCAGATTACTCCTGAATGTCAAAATTATGTCGATTCTCACATTTCTGTAACTGCGTTAATAAATGGTTAACATTCAGACTTTTCCTGCTCTCCGCGCGCAGCTCGATGGCCCACAGATATTCCGGTTTCTGACGCTTTTCGGCGTTTTTTAAGCGTAACCGTAACGCGCTTCACACCGCGCGACGCGGGCCACAGACAGGCGTCAGGGGATATGCGAAGATGCTTTTTTTGACGCTTTCGGAGTAACCATGCAACTCTCTGCCAAAATTCGCCGTGACTGGCACTATTACGCGGTCGCGCTGGGCCTGATTTTTATTATGAACGGCGTGATTGGCCTGCTGGGGTTTGAAGCGAAAGGCTGGCAAACCTATGCGGTGGGGCTGGTGACCTGGGTTATCTGCTTCTGGATAGCGGGCTTTATTATCCGCCGTCGCCCCGAAGAACCGGGCGCGGCGGAAGAGTAACGCTTTAACCGGTGATGGAGCTTTTCAGCGACGCGTCGGCGCGATGACGCTCCAGCGCCAGTTCAATCAGGCGGGTGATCAGTGCCTGGTAACCGATGCCGCTCGCCTGCCACAGTTTCGGATACATGCTGATATTGGTAAAGCCCGGCAGCGTGTTGATCTCATTTATAATCACCTCGTTTTCCGGCGTCAGGAAAACGTCCACGCGCGCGAGGCCAGCGCACTCCAGCGCCTGAAACGCGCGCACGGCGATGGCTCGGATCTTCTCGTTGATCTCAGGCGCGATATCGGCAGGCACCACCACGCGGGCAGCCTGATCGTCGATGTATTTGGTGTCGTAAGAGTAAAACTCGCTGTTGACCACGATCTCGCCGCAGGTGCTCGCCTGAGGATCCTCGTTGCCCAGCACCGCGCACTCGATCTCACGGCCCTGAATGCCGGTTTCCACCACCACTTTATGATCGAATTCAAAGGCCAGCGCCACGGCGGCGTGGAACTGCGCCTCGTCGTTGACTTTACTGACGCCGACCGATGAGCCCTGGTTCGCCGGTTTGACGAACAGCGGCAGGCCCAGCTGCGCTTTAACCTCGGCGAAGGTGATGCGCTGGCGGTTTGCGCGGGTAAGGGTAATAAACGGCGCGACGGCGAGACCGGCGTCGCGCAGCAGTCGCTTGGCGACGTCTTTATCCATGCTGACCGCCGAACCCAGCACGCCTGCGCCGACAAACGGAATATTCGCCATGCGCAGCATCCCTTGCAGGGAACCATCTTCGCCGAGCGTGCCGTGAACGATGGGGAAAATCACATCCAGTTGCGGCAGCGCCTGGCGGTTGTCAGAATCAATCAGCTGCTGCGCTTGCTGGCCTGGGATCAGCGCGACGTTTTTCTCCGAGCGGTGCAGGGCGATGCGCGCCGGGTTATCGGCATTCAGCAGATAGTGCGACGCGTCGTTAACATGCCACTGGCCTTGTTTATCAATGCCAAGCAGCACCACGTCGAATTTTTCTTTATCAATCGCATCGACGATATTTTTCGCCGACTGAAGCGACACTTCGTGCTCCGCCGATTTTCCGCCAAACACAATGCCCACGCGCAGTTTTGCCATTTTTACAACCATCCTCAAAGCAGACGAAAGTCCACAACATAGCACGCCCGGCAGGCGGATTCATGTGGTTCGTCGCCACGCAGCGCGAAGCGGTTATACTTTGATTTTGTGTCTGGTTTTCTGGCGGTGGCATGGCGAAAAAAGGGATAGCGATGGTAACGACCCTGGCGTTAACGGCGCTGGCAGGCGTCTGGCTGTATGATTCTCTGCCCGCCTGGTACAACCCCTTCGCGCCACTCTCGCCGCTCGATCCGCCGACGATGGTGACGCGCTACAAACTGCGCCAGATGGCGAAAAATCCGCAGGCGTGTCTGGCGCTACTCGACGAAGCCCGTAAGCGGGACATGATCCAGTACCGCGTCCAGGCATCGACCCGGGGCGACTGCCCGCTGAATTCGCCGGTGCGGGTGCAAAGCTTCGGCGAGGTGAAACTTAGCAGTTCGTTTCTCGCAAGCTGCCCGCTGGCGCTCAGCAGCGCCATGTATGTGCAGCAGCAGGCGAAACCCATCAGCGCCTCTGTGATGGGCAGCCCGCTGGTGCGCATCGACCACTACGGCAGTTACGCCTGTCGCAATATCTATCATCGCGCTAATGCGCGTTTAAGCGAACACGCGACGGCGGACGCGCTGGATATCAGCGCCTTTCGTTTTGCCAACGGCCAGCAGATAAGCGTGCTGAAAGGCTGGAAGGAGAGCGGCCCGCGCGGCGAGACGCTGCGCGCGCTGTTCGGCCAGAGCTGTCTCTACTTCGGCAACGCGCTGGGGCCGGACTATAACGCGGCGCACGCCAACCATTTTCACTTAGGCATGCGCGGTTTTGGCATTTGCCGCTAAGGATAATCGTCGGCGCAGGCGGCGCTCTGGTGTGATAAATGTCACAAACGATTTTATATTAATAATAAGCATCCAAAATATCTCAGGCCGCACTGATGGGCATATGTCTTTTGGCACATCCTGATACTCTTATACTTCATCGACTTACAGAAAGCAGATAGCGCGCGTATGGAATCCTGGAAGGTTAATCTTATCTCCGTCTGGTTTGGCTGTTTTTTTACCGGCCTTGCTATCAGTCAAATCCTTCCGTTTTTGCCGCTGTATGTCGCCGAGCTCGGCGTGCAGTCGCACGAGGCGCTGTCGCTCTGGTCAGGGCTGACGTTCAGCGTCACCTTTCTCGTCTCCGCGTTTGTCTCGCCGCTCTGGGGAAGCCTCGCCGACCGCAAAGGCCGCAAGCTGATGCTGCTGCGCGCCTCGCTTGGCATGGCAGTAGCTATCCTGTTGCAGGCGTTCGCGACCAGCGTCTGGCAGCTCTTCGCGCTGCGCGCGCTGATGGGGCTCACCTCCGGGTATATCCCTAACGCGATGGCGCTGGTGGCCTCGCAGGTGCCGCGCGACCGCAGCGGCTGGGCGCTCAGTACGCTTTCCACCGCGCAAATAAGCGGCGTGATTTTAGGCCCGCTGATGGGCGGTTTCCTCGCTGACAGCGTCGGGCTGCGCCCGGTCTTTTTGATAACCGCGCTGCTGCTGATGATAAGCTTCGCGGTAACGTTATTTCTGATTAAAGAGGGTGCCCGTACAGCGCTTTCCAGAAGCGAACAGCTTAGCGGCAAAGCCGTGTTCGCCTCGCTTCCGGCGCCGTGGCTGGTGGTGAGTCTGTTTATCACTACGATGGTCATTCAGCTCTCTAACGGCTCCGTCAGTCCCATTCTGGCGCTGTTTATCAAAGAGCTGACGCCGGACAGCAGCAATATCGCCTTTTTAAGCGGGATGATCGCGGCGGTGCCTGGTGTGTCGGCACTGCTGAGCGCGCCTCGCCTCGGGCGGCTTGGCGACCGCATCGGCACTGCGCGGGTGCTGATGGCGACGCTGGTGGTCGCGGTCGTGCTCTTTTTCGCCATGTCGTTCGTCACCTCGCCGCTACAGCTCGCGGTGCTGCGTTTTCTGCTCGGCTTTGCCGACGGCGCGATGTTCCCGGCGGTGCAGACGCTGCTGGTGAAATACTCCTCCGATAACGTGACCGGACGTATATTTGGGTACAACCAGTCGTTTATGTATCTCGGCAACGTGCTGGGGCCGCTGATGGGGGCCGGGATCTCCGCTGCCGCCGGTTACCGTTGGGTTTTTATCGCCACGGCGATAGTGCTGCTGCTGAACGTGTGGCAATTTGCCGCAGCCTTAAGACGTAACGCAAAAGCTGTAAATAATTAAACTGCCGCCGCGCGGGGGAATTAATTTCTTACGTCAGGCCGCTGTTAAGCGAGGGCGGATAATCGTTTTCTTAGCGGTATTGCTTTATTCCAGTCAGTAAAACGTTTCGCTCACGGGAATTTTTTGTGGCGCCGCACAAAACCGATGCGCCATTAAAAAAAGCCGCTGCGATCACTAGGCAACCCCGACGGCTAATGATAACTTCTCAGCAACAATTTCACGGGAAGACAGTGATGAAAAACCTTATAGCTGAGTTGCTGGTCAAGCTTGCAGAAAAGGAAGAAGAGTCTAAAGAGCTGGTGGCGCAGGTCGAGGCTCTGGAGATTGTCGTCACCGCCTTGCTGCGTCATCTGGATAACGAAACGCAACAGACGCTGATTGCGAGCGTGGAAGGGGCGCTCGAAGGCGTACAGCCGGACAGCCACATTCCGCAGCGCGATACCGAACTGCTCCAGCAATACGTAAAAAAGCTGCTGCGGCACCCCAGATCATAAACAGGTGAAGGGGGAGCCGCGTTATTTTTCTGTCACATGATTGCGCTACGCTTGGGACACAGCGTTATTCGCCAGCGCTATTTTCAGGAGGCGTTATTCCCGTTATGCGCATCAGGAAATACCCTGCGATACTGCCATTATTTTCAGCCCCTCTCTCCCTTTGTCGCGCGCTTTATCCTGCAGGTATGGCGCTTTTGTAATAATAACTTTACCGTATCACGCTTTCGTTAATTACGGCCGCCTCTTCTTTATCAGCGCAGCTATTTTTATGTGCGTCATAAGATTATTGTCTGGCTGACAAATACGACGACAGAAATAACCGGCTGCGATTTTTCTCTCTTACTTTTATATAGCGGCGGCTGGCGGCTGTACTCTCTGTGCTCGCCTGCCGATGGCGCGCCGTTTTCCGGCGGGTTAAAACGCCGCCAGCCTCTCTGACGGAAACAGGAAACTCTCTGATTGTCCATGAGAGAAACGGCGGATTAACGTTGTGTTGTTTTAAAAATATGGCGCTTTATCACATTAATTCCCACCATGCGGGGATATAGCGCGAGGTGAAGCGATTTTTCGGTTTTATAACCTGCATCACAAAACATTACTTCACAGCAATTTTATCCATATCTTCGCCGTTTCCCGCCTGACCGCTCAGCGGCGTTGCCACTACCGTTATGAAGATGGCCGATTGCCTTTAACGGGAGAAAAAAGATGTCCTCGGTAAGTGAAGTCACGCCTGCTGCCAGCGCTCAGGAACGTAAAGCGCGCCGCATGAACCTGTTTGTTTCTGTTTCTGCCGCTGTCGCGGGCCTGCTGTTTGGCCTGGATATCGGCGTTATCGCCGGGGCGCTGCCCTTTATCACCGATCATTTCAGCTTAAGCAGCCGCGCCCAGGAATGGGTAGTGAGCAGCATGATGCTCGGGGCAGCGCTGGGCGCGCTGTTTAACGGCTGGCTCTCCTCGCGGCTCGGGCGTAAATACAGCCTGCTGGCGGGCGCCGTGCTGTTTATTTTCGGATCGCTCGGATCCGCGTTTGCGCATTCGCTGGAAGTGCTGCTCGCCGCCCGTGTGATCCTCGGTATCGCGGTCGGGATCGCCTCCTACACCGCGCCGCTATACCTCTCGGAGATGGCGTCCGAGAAAGTGCGCGGCAAGATGATAAGCCTGTATCAGCTAATGGTGACGCTCGGCATTCTGCTGGCGTTTCTGTCTGATACCGCGCTCAGTTACAGCGGCAACTGGCGCGCCATGCTGGGTGTGCTGGCGCTGCCCGCCGTGATCCTGCTGGTAATGGTGGTGTTTTTGCCGAACAGTCCCCGCTGGCTGGCAGCCAAAGGGATGCATATCGAGGCGGAAAATGTACTGCGGATGCTACGCGACACCTCGGAAAAAGCGCGCGAGGAGCTTAACGAAATTCGCGAAAGCCTGAAGGTGAAGCAGGGCGGCTGGGCGCTGTTTACCGCCAACCGCAACGTGCGCCGCGCCGTGTTTCTTGGGATGTTGTTGCAGGCGATGCAGCAATTTACCGGTATGAACATCATTATGTATTACTCGCCGAAGATCTTTCAGATGGCGGGGTTCGCCAGCACCGAACAGCAGATGATCGCAACCGTCGTGGTGGGGCTTACCTTTATGCTCGCCACGTTTATCGCGGTGTTTACCGTGGATAAAGCAGGGCGCAAACCGGCGCTGAAAATCGGCTTCAGCGTGATGGCGCTCGGCACGCTGGTGCTCGGCTACTGCCTGATGCAGGTCGACCGGGGGCAGATCTCCACCGGTATTTCGTGGCTGTCCGTCGGCATGACCATGATGTGTATCGCGGGCTACGCCATGAGCGCCGCGCCAGTGGTGTGGATTTTATGCTCGGAAATTCAGCCGCTGAAGTGCCGCGATTTTGGCGTCACCTGTTCGACCACGACCAACTGGGTATCGAACATGATTATCGGCGCCACCTTCCTGACGCTTATCGATCATATCGGCGCGGCGGGCACGTTCTGGCTTTATACGGCGCTGAACATCGCCTTTGTCGGCGTCACGTTCTGGCTTATCCCGGAAACCAAAAACGTCACGCTCGAACATATCGAGAAAAACCTGATGTCTGGCAAGAAACTGCGCGATATCGGGCAGTGAGCCAACAAAAAGGGCTACCGCGGGTAGCCCTTTGTTTTTTAGCCCTTGCTGAGCTTTTCCGATTTGGCCATGCACTGGGCCATCGCTTCAATCACGGCGGCGCGCATGCCGCGCTCTTCCAGTACCCGCACCGCCTCGATGGTCGTACCGCCTGGCGAGCAGACCATATCTTTCAGCTCGCCCGGATGTTTGCCGGTCTCCAGCACCATTTTCGCCGAGCCCATCACCGCCTGCGCGGCGAATTTATAAGCCTGCGCGCGCGGCATACCGCCAAGCACGGCCGCGTCGGCCATTGCCTCGATAAACATAAAGACATACGCCGGCGCGGAACCACTCACGCCCACCACCGGATGGATCAGGTACTCCGCCACCACTTCCGCCTCGCCGAAGCTTCGGAACATCGCGAGCACATTCTGGATATCTTCGTCGCTGGCGAGCGCGTTCGGGGTGATGGAGGTCATACCGGCACCCACCAGCGACGGCGTGTTCGGCATGGTGCGGATAATTTTGCGATCGTGTCCCAGCACGGTTGCGAGCTGGTCAAGCGTGATACCGGCAGCGATAGAGACCACCAGCGAATCTTTGTTCAGACTGGAGGCGATATCGCTCATCACTTTCAGCATGATGTTGGGCTTCACCGCGCCGATGACGATATCCGCCGCCTGAGCGACCTCCTGCGCGCTGGAGGCGGTATTAACGCCATATTCCTGCTTCAGCGCCGCCTGGCTCTCTTCAGAGGGCGTATACACCCAGACGTTCTCCGCCCGCGCCTGGCCGCTCGCCAGCAGCCCGCCAAGAATCGCCTTGCCCATATTGCCGCAACCGATAAAGCCTGTTTTCTTCTCCACAGCATCACTCCGTTTTATCGCGTCCAGAATCACAAGGGGTATAGCTTAACGCGCTTTCAGGCAATCCGTTAAGGCTTCGGCTACGCTTATCCTGAATCCAGGGAGATGTGTGATGGCGAAATCTGTTTCTGACGAACGCGTCAGCCGGGAGACGCCGGTGCGCGAACATATGCATGCCCAGCGCGTCGAGTGGCGTATACAGCAGGGCGGAAACTGGCTGCTGTTTACGATTGTCGTTATCGCGCTGCTCGGCGGGTTTTCCGACGGCTGGCTGAGCGAAACCTCAATCACCAACCGCGAAAAAAGCCTGACCATTGAATACCAGCGTTTTCTGCGCGCCGAGAGTGACGAGCCGTTTGCGCTGCGCATTCAGGGGCCGAAAAACCAGCCGGTGACGCTGACCTTCGGCGGCGATCTCCCCGATCGCTTCGTGCTGCAAACGCTCCAGCCGCAACCGGTCGTCGCGCATACCGGCCAGCACACCCTGACGCTCACCTTCCCGCCGACGCCGGATGGCGCGCACGCGGTCTGGATGGTGACGCAGCCGCAATCGGCGGGGCGCCTGAGCTCTACCGTGACGCTGAACGGCGCGTCGCCGGTACATCTCACCCAGTGGGTTTATCCTTAGGAGAACAATATGGACAGCGTATTACGCGCCGCAGGCATGTATTTTCTGCTGCTGGTGGTGCTGAAGATCGCCGGTCGCCGCACCTTAATGGAGATGAACTCATTTGATTTCGTGCTGCTGCTTATCATCAGCGAGGCGACCCAGCAGGCGCTGCTCGGCAATGATTTCTCCTTCACCGGCGCGGCCATCACTATCATTACGTTGATTGTGCTGGATATCGTGCTGAGCTGGTTGAAAAACGCGTTTCCGCGTCTCGATTTGCTGCTCGACGGCTCGCCGCTGATCCTTGTGGAGAATGGTCGGTTGCTCACCGCGCGCATGAAAAAATCCGGAATTTCCCGCGACGATATCTTAAGCTCTGCCCGCACCAGCCAGGGGATTGAGCGGCTGGAGGAGATAAAATTCGCCATCCTTGAGAAAAATGGCAAAATCTCCATTATTCCCGCCGATAACCAGGAGTCGTAATGCCAGTCTGGGTGGATGCCGACGCGTGTCCGAAAGTGATTAAAGAAGTGCTGTTCCGCGCCGCCGAGCGTACCGAAACGCACGTGGTGCTGGTGGCGAACCAGCCGCTGCGCGTGCCGCCCTCGCGGTTTATCCGCGCGCGCCAGGTGCCTGCGGGTTTCGACGTGGCGGATAACGAGATTGTGCGCTGTTGCGAGCCGGGCGATTTAGTCGTGACAGCGGATATTCCCCTGGCCGCTGAGGTCATAGCGAAAGGAGCGGTGGCGCTGAACCCGCGAGGCGAACGTTACAGCGAAGCCACGATCCGCGAGCGCCTGACGATGCGCGATTTCATGGATACGCTGCGCGCCAGCGGCATCCAGACCGGCGGTCCGGACGCCCTGAGCCAGCGCGACCGCCAGCAGTTCGCCGCTGAGCTCGACAAATGGCTCAGCGGCCAGAAGCGGCAGGCTTAGACCCAGTTATCGTCGTCGCCGCCGAAATCATCGCCGCCAAAGTCATCGCCCGCGAAGTCGTTATTCCAGTCTTCTTCGCCGCTTGCCGGCACATAATCGTTGCTGTTGTCCTGTTGCAACCCGGCGTCCTGATTCAGGAACTGGCTGTCATCCGCCTGGTTGTAATCTTCCACGGCATTCACCGGGGTGTTATCTGCCGGTTGCGCCGGTTCGTTGATGATATTGACGAGTTCTTGCGGCTGGTGGTGACTGAACATGCTGGTCAGCATATTGCCAAGCACCACGCCGCCTGCGACGCCTGCCGCAGTCTGCAGAGCGCCCGCCATAAAGCCGCCGCCGCCGCGCGGGGCGTTATTGTAATACTGGCCCTGGGCCGCCTGCGGCGCATAACCAGCGGGCGGGGCGCTCTGGTACTGCTGCGCGCCGGGGATAGGATCAGAGCCGCGCGCGACCGCCTGCGGACGCGGCGGTTCCTGTTCGTGCTTATTGCCGCCAAACAGCCCGGCCAGGAAGCCGCCGCTGCTCTGCTGGCGGCTGGCGGAATGCTTAAGCTGTTCCACTTCCGCTTCCAGCGCCTGAATACGGCCATTAAGCTGTTTCATGGCCGCTTCCTGGATAAGAATGGTTTGCGCCATATAGTACGCCGCGCCCGGCTGAGCGCGCATGTGCTGCTCAATCCAGCGCTCGGCGTCCGCGTCGCGCGGCGCGCTGTTTTCGCCGGCGGCTTTGAGTCGGTCAAAAAGCCCGTCGATCAGACGTTGCTCTTCAGATTGCATGATTCATCCCTCTGTCATTGAACGCGATAATAGTAAGTCTGGAGAAAAATCCACACTTGTAAATGTCCGGTGCGTAAAGGAAATAAGAAATATGTAACCGGGTGCGGCGGATAGTGGGGTTGTGCCGGGCGTCCCCTTTCAAGTATGGTGGGCGCGTTTTGCATATTCTTGCGAGTGGTAGCGTGGCTTTACACTTGGCATTGACCCGAACGGTTGTTCCTCGCGGGGTTTCACGCGACATCCGCACTTTTGTAAGTTTAAATTTACGCCTGTCCTGTGTACTAGTTTATTGTTAAACTCATGGCTTACGGCCTGCGTTTTCACCCTTTCGTGGCTTGCGAAAGGCGAGGTAATCCATCCATGAATCAACCCATTTATTTAATCGGCGCGCGCGGCTGCGGCAAAACCACTACCGGCGAGGCGCTGGCTCGCGCGCTGGCATACAGCTTTGCCGATACTGACCGCTGGCTGCTTGAGCAGACGCAAATGACCGTCGCCGAGGTGGTGGAGAAAGAGGGCTGGCCCGGTTTTCGCGACCGTGAAAGCCAGGCGCTGCAGGCGGTGACTGCGCCTGCGACAGTGGTGGCGACAGGCGGCGGCATGGTGCTGCGCGAAGAGAATCGCGAGTATATGCGCCAGCACGGCGTGGTGATTTATCTCAGTGTGCCCGTGGCGGTACTGGCGCAGCGGCTTGAGGCGTTTCCGGAAGAAGGGCAGCGCCCGACGCTCACCGGCAAGCCGATGACGGAAGAAATCGCCGAGGTGCTGGCGGTGCGCGACGTTCTCTACCGCGCCTGCGCGCATCATGTGATTGACGCCGCCGACGCCCCGGCAAGCGTCGTCTCGCGCATTATCGCAGCGCTGCAACCGGCGCACGCCAGCTAAGTGCCGGGATTGTCTATACTTAAAGCTCGTCCCCGATAATTAAGGAAGAGCTATGCCGAGCAGACCCCCCTATCCGCGCGAGGCGCGCGTGGTTCCCATTGAAAAAGGCGTGCCGGGTAAAACCGTCACCAGCTATCAGCTGCGTGCCGATCACCCGGAGCCCGATACGCTTATCAGCGAGCACCCCACCGAGCACGAAGCGCTGGATGCCAAGCGCCGTTACGAAGATCCGGATAAATCCTGACCGCCAATGGCGGCAGGCGTCAGCGTGTCGCTGCGCTTACCGCCAGTCTGAAAAAATGCGCCTGCCGCTTTGTATCACACCTTTCATCCAAAGCTAATGTTAACGATACGTTATGATTATTGTGCTGCGGCAGGCGCGGTTTCGCGTGTTTGTCTCCTGTGCGGCGCCGGAAAGCTGCTACGCTTTCTGATTCCCCCTTCGCTTGCGCTCAAGTTTCAGGCATAGGGTGTCGTTATTAATGTGAGAGGCTGTAAACCAAGGCGATAAAAATGTGTGCGACTCTGGCGATAATTACCATCGGCGTAGTGCCTGTCAGCGAGGTGCTGCCGCTGTTAACGGAACATATCGATGAGCAGCAAATCACCCATCTGAGTCTGATGGGTAAGCTGTCGCGCGAAGAGGTCATGGAAGATTACGGCGTGTTGGGTCAGGAAGAGACGCTGGTGACCCTGCTCTCTGACGGCGAAAAAGCGACGGTATCGAAAGCCAAAACCGAAAGGGCGCTGCAAAGCGTTATCGAAGTGCTCGACAACCAGGGGTATGACGTCATTTTACTGATGAGCACGCAGCGCTTCTCTGGTTTGCGGGCGCGTAATGCGATGTTGCTTGAGCCGGACCGCATCATTCCGCCGCTGGTGGCGTCTATTGTCGACGGGCATCAGGTGGGGGTGATTGTGCCGATCCCGGAGCTGATGGATATACAGGCACAGAAGTGGCAGGTGCTGGAAAACCCGCCGCTCTACTCGCTCTCTAATCCGTTTTACGGTACGGAAGACGAGCTGGTCGGCGCCGGGCGCGATCTGCTGGCCCGCGGGGCGGATGTTTTGCTGCTCGACTGCCTCGGCTTCCATCAAAAACACCGCGATTTACTGCAAAAGTCGCTTGATGTGCCAGTGCTGCTGAGCAATGTTCTGGTGGCGCGGCTCGCTTCCGAACTCCTTGTCTGAGCGCGGGTCACAATTTGCGTGACAGCGCTCAGGCTGGCCCTCTATATTGTTTTTCCAACCATTTTTTCGATAAGGGCCTGCTTATGCTTCAGAGTAACGAATACTTTTCCGGTAAAGTGAAATCCATTGGCTTCACCAGCAGCAGCACAGGCCGCGCCAGCGTCGGTGTGATGGCGGAAGGCGAGTACACGTTTGGCACTGCGCAGCCGGAAGAGATGACCGTCGTCAGCGGCGCGCTGAATGTCCTGCTGCCAGGCGAAACTGAATGGAAAACGTATGAGGCGGGGCAGGTCTTTCACGTGCCAGGGCACAGCGAATTTCATCTGCAGGTGGCCGAGCCGACCTCTTATCTCTGTCGTTACCTGTAATTGCGCCGCCCCGGACGGGGCGACGCGAGCGAATTAACGCTGGGCTTCGCCGCCCAGCGCTTCCACTAAGTTCTGAATCAGCGCCGCCAGTTCGCCAGTCATTAGCGTGAAATCGGCGTCAAAGCGCTGCGCCACGTCTTCACGTGCAATGTCGTCGTTCTGATCGCGCAGCTCGTCGGCAAATTTCAGACGCTTGAGCGAGCCGTCCTCGCACAGCATAAATTGCACGCGCTGTTGCCAGTCGAGCGCCAGCTTGGTCACCACTTTGCCCGCTTCGATATGCACAGCGATTTCGTCGCTCACCAGCTCCTGTTTTTTACAGCGGATCACGCCGCCATCTTCAAGGATTGCCTTAAGCTCCGCTTCATCGAGCAACTGAAAGCCCTGCGGCACGTTATTAGCGCGCACCCATTCGGTAAGCGTCAGCTCGATCGGGTTTTCCAGCGTCAGCGGCACCACCGGCAGCGAGCCGAGGCTTTTGCGCAGCAATGCCAGCGTGTCTTCCGCTTTTTTGGCGCTGGCGCAATCCACCACGATAAGTCCGCTGGCGGTATCTATCCACATCATGGTCTGGCTGAAACGGCTGAAGGCACGCGGCAGCAGCGAGTGCAGCACTTCATCTTTGAGCGAATCTTTTTCCGTCTTTTTCAGTTTGCGGCCCTGATCGGCCTCCAGACGGGCGATTTTCGCTTCCAGCGCCTGTTTGATGACCGGCGCCGGGAGAATTTTTTCTTCTTTGCGCGCGCAAATCACGATCTGGCCGTTGGCGGCGTGGGTAAGCGCGTCGCTGCCGCCGCCCATCGGCGGCACCCAGCCGGTTTTCGCCATATCCTGGCTGCCGCACGGGGTGAAGGTAAACGCAGCTAACTGTTTTTCCATCTCATCCGCACGCAGCGCCGCGTCGCGGTTTAAACGGTAAACCATTAAATTTTTGAACCACAGCATGTTGATTTCCACGGCCTGGTAGTTAAACGCAGCGGGCATGATAACGAATCAGCCGCAGCGTTTCATTGCCTTTCACGGACAGGTTATCTACTCTCCAGGTAAGTCATTGAATATGAGGAAGCAGACGTGCGTATTGGGATCGATTTAGGCGGCACCAAAACCGAAGTGATTGCGCTCGACGACGACGGCGAACCGCGTTTTCGCCACCGCGTGCCGACGCCGCGCGACGATTATCCGCAAACCGTCGAGACGATAGCGGGCCTCGTTGAGCTTGCCGAGCAGGAAACCGGCGAGCGCGGTACGGTGGGCGTCGGCATACCCGGCACGCTTTCGCCTTATACCGGCATGGTGAAGAATGCGAACTCGACCTGGCTGAACGGTCAGGCGCTCGATAAAGATCTGAGCGCGCGGCTCAATCGTGAAGTGCGGCTTGCGAATGACGCCAACTGTTTCGCTGTCTCTGAGGCCGTGGACGGGGCCGCGGCGGGCGCGCAGACCGTGTTCGCGGTCATCATCGGCACCGGCTGCGGCTCCGGCATCGCGCTGGGCGGCAGAAGCCATATCGGCGCCAACGGCAACGCGGGCGAGTGGGGCCATAATCCGCTGCCATGGATGGATGAAGATGAGCTGCGCTATCGCGAAGAGGTGCCGTGCTACTGCGGCAAGCAGGGCTGTATCGAAACCTTTATCTCCGGCACAGGCTTTGCGACCGACTACCATCGTCTGAGCGGTCAGCCGCTCACTGGCAGCGAAATCATCCGCCTGGCGGACGCGCAGGATGCAGTGGCGGAGCTCGCGCTCAGCCGTTATGAACTGCGGCTGGCGAAATCGCTGGCGCATATCGTCAATATTCTCGACCCGGACGTGATTGTGCTGGGCGGCGGAATGAGTAACGTCGACCGGCTCTACAAAACTGTACCGCCGCTGATGAAACACTGGGTATTTGGCGGCGAGTGTGAAACGCCGGTACGTAAAGCGGTGCATGGCGACTCCAGCGGCGTGCGCGGCGCGGCGTGGCTCTGGCCTGCCACGCGCTAATAAAAAAGGGGCGCAATGCCCCTTTTGTCAGTCGACCTGATATTCCCGCGCCAGCCGGCTCACGCCGAGTCCGTTAATCTTCCTGACTTTAATCTGCACCGGAATACGCTCTTTCATCGCCTCAACGTGGCTGATGACGCCGATGGTTTTGCCGCTGGCGTTCAGCGCGTCCAGGGCATCCAGCGCGGTGTCGAGCGTCTGCGCGTCCAGCGTGCCGAAGCCCTCATCGAGGAACAGCGAATCGATGCGGGTTTTATGGCTGACCAGATCCGAAAGCGCCAGCGCCAGCGCGAGGCTTACCAGGAAACTCTCGCCGCCGGAGAGCGTGCGGGTATCGCGCACCGCGTCCGCCTGCCAGGTGTCAACCACTTCAAGCTCCAGATCTTCGCTCAGCTTCCGCTTCAGCAGATAGCGGCCATGCAGACGCGTCAACTGGTTATTAGCAAGCCACACCAGGTTATCCAGCGTCAGCCCCTGGGCGAATTTACGGAACTTATCGCCTTTCTGGGAGCCGACCAGATGGTTGAGCTGCCCCCATTCGTCGGCCTCGCGCCGCGCCTCGTCAATCAGCCCGAGCAACGAGGCGAGCCGCGCGCGGTTCTCTTCATCCTGGCGCAGCTGCTGGCGCAGCTCGCCCTGACGCGTCGTATTATCACGTAATCGCTCAGCGATAAGCGCCAGCGCCGCCTCGCTCTGACGCGCATCCGCCGTGTCGTCAAGCGTGGCCGGGCGCGCGTTAAGATGGTGCTCCAGCGCCTGTTGCGCCTGCGTAAACAGCGTCTGCTGCGCCTCCCGCTCTCGCGCCAGCCGCTGTTTTAACGCCTCAAGCGCGCGCAGCGTCGCGTCATCCAGCAAAGCGGCGAGGAACGCCGTTTTATCCGCGAACGGGCTGGCGGCGAGCGCCTCGTCAAACGCGCGGCAAGCGGTTTGATAACGCGCGCGCTCCTGCTCAAGCTGCGCGCCGAGCGTCTGCCACTGGGCCTCCAGCGACAGGCAGAGCGTATGAGCCTGCTGGCCTGCACGCGGCAGGTCGTCCACCGGCGTGGCGGCCGCCTGCGCGTCGCCATCCTCCGGCAGCAGAGTAAGGAGATTTTCACAGGCCGTCAGCTGCTCGCGCAGGCGTTGCTGGCGATCGTGCTCCTGTTGCCAGCGTGTCGCCTCTTCTTCGCGCGCGGCGAACCACGGCGCCGGGTCGTCGTGGTCCGGCTCGGCCAGCGACAATGCCGCCAGCTGGGCGCGCAGTGTCTCCTGCTGGGTCTGATACGCGCTTTCAAGCGCGGTGAGCTGGCGCTGCGCGCTGTCGATGGCCGCCTCCAGCATCTGGCGTTCGCGCAGCAGATGCAACTGCTGCTCGCGCTGTGTCTGCTCGTCAAGCCACGGCGTGATATCCTCGCCCGGCATCGCGTTGATCGCGGCGGCGGCGCAGAGCGTCTGCCACTGCGACGTGAGCGCTTGCTCCTCTTCCAGCAGGCTTGTCGCTTCGTTTTCCTGTTGCTGGCGCTGTCTTATCAGCGCGTCGAGCTGGCCGCGCAGCGCCGCGCCCTCCGCGCCAAGCTGTTCTTTTTCTTGCTCCAGCTGCGTGAGCCGCAGGCGGCTGGCGTCGGGTTTCAGCGCCTGATACGCCTCCACCGCCGGGTGTTCGGTCGCACCGCAGAGCGGGCAGGGGCTGCCAGGCTGCAGGCGCGCGCGCTCTTCGACCAGACTTGCGATGCGCTGCTCCAGCTCGCAGACCGCTTTTGCTCGGGCCACCTCGTCCTGTTTGGTTTTGTAATCCTGACGCTTTTGCGCAAGCTGCTGCTCCAGCTGCTGGATTTGCGTTTGCAGCGCGACAAAGCCCTCCTGCTGGCGCGCTTTACGGCGCATCAGCGGCGCAAAAGCCGACTGGAGCGTTGCCAGTTGCTGGCGCAGCGGGCGCTGTTCGTTGAGCGTCGAGAGCGCCTGGGCAACATCTTCAGGGGTGAGGAAAAGCCCGGCGTCCGGCAGCGCGTCGCGCTTGCGCCGGGTGGCGGCGAGACTGTCGTTAAGCGCCCGTACCTGTTGGCTGTCGCGTTTTTGCTGCGCCAGCACGGCGCGCCAGCCCGCCAGTTCGCTGCTCCAGAGGCGGTAGCGGTCGTGTTCCGTGAGCCAGCGGGCGACCCGGGCGAGGTCGTCTGCGCGGATCTGCGCCTGTTCCGCCGCTGCCTGGCGGATCTCCCGGCGGCGCTGCGCGCTTTCCTGTAAGCGAACGCTCACTTCTTCATGCTGGCGCTGGGTCGCGGCAAGCGAGGTCTCAAGCTCCTGGCAGCGCAGCCAGGCCGGACGCAGTTTTTCGGCGGGCAGCGCCGCCTCCAGTTTTGCAAGCTGCGGGGCGGCCTCCTGCAATGCCTGTTCCGCCCGCACCGCGCCCTGACGCGCCGCCTCAAGCGCGGCAGCGAGCGCGGTGCGCTGCGTCAGCCACAGATGCTGTTGCTGGAGCTGACGCTGCTGCGCCAGCTGCGTTTTTTCATCGTCAGTAAGCGCCAGCAAACCTCTGGTAAGGCTTTCGCGCTGCGCGTCATCCAGAAGCGTCACGCCCTGCGCCTGGGATTCGAGCTTCTCAAGCTGGCTGCGCGCTTCCTTATGCTGTTCGAAAATACGCGCGGAGACCTGGCCGTAGATTTCAGTGCCGGTGAGCTCTTCTAACAGTTCGGCGCGGGCTTTGGCCTCGGCGTTGAGAAACGCGGCGAACTGCCCCTGCGAGAGCATCATCGATCGGGTGAAACGGTCATAATCCAGCCCGGTCAGCGCGGCGATGCGGTCAAGTTTGTCTTTGATTTTATCGGCGACGATTTTGCCATCGTCACAGCGAGCAAGCTCCACGCGCGGCGCCTGTAAATTGCCGTCCGGCTGGCCGCGGGCGCGGCTCTGGCTCCAGAACGCGCGCCAGGCGACGCCTTTAACTTCAAACTCCACCTCCGCCAGACATTCGGCGGTGTCGCGGGTCATTAAATCGTTCTGGCTTTGCGACAGCGCGTTCAGACGCGGCGTGCGGTGATAGAGCGCAAGGCAGATGGCGTCAAGCAGCGTGGTCTTGCCCGCGCCGGTCGGGCCGGTAATAGCGAACAGTCCATTGCTGGCGAACGGCTCGGCGGTGAAGTCGATTTTCCATTCGCCTTTGAGTGAATTCAGGTTTTTCAGCCGCAGGGTTAAGATTTTCATGCCTCGTCTTCCTCGTGCAGGCTCTCCAGCGTGCGGGCGAACAGCGTGCGCAGCCGCGCCCGCTCTGGTTCTTCCAGCGCTTCCAGATCCAGGCGGCGCTCAAACACTTCTTCCACGCCCAGTTCGCTGAGGGTTTCAGTGCTGAGCGTGCCAGGCGCGCGCTCGCGCATCTCGCGGCTGCGACGCAGCAGGACGACTTCCACCGGCAGGCTTTCGGTAAGCTGGCTTATCTGGCGGTGCATGTCGTGCAGGAACTCTCCGGTGTCAATTTCAATATCGAGCCAGACTTTCGGCTCGTCGGGCGCGTCGCGCCACTGTTCGAGCTGGGCGGTAATGGACGCCAGGCTGCCTTTTAAAACCGCCAGCGGCTGGCTGACCGGCACAGGCAGGGCCGTGACCTCGCGCAGCTTGCCGTCGGCGAACTCCACCAGAAACACGCTTTTCTCTTTGCCGGTTTCATCAAAGCTCAGCGCAATCGGCGAGCCGCTGTAGCGGATATGCTCGCAGCCCGCGACCTTCTGGGCGCGGTGGATATGGCCAAGCGCGATGTAATCGGCGGGCGGAAAGCGATCCGCCGGAAACGCGTCGAGCGTGCCTATATAGATGTCGCGTACCGCGTCACTTTTCGTCACGCCGACGGTCGTGAGATGGCCGGTGGCGATAATCGGCAGATTACGCTCGCCGCGAAGCTGGCAGGCGGCCTCGTAGCACTGTTGATAGTGCTGGCTGATGGCCTCCAGCAACTGCTGTTGTTTTTCGCGCCCCGACTGGCCGCTAAGGCTGCGCAGCACATCGCGCGGGCGCAAAAACGGAATGGGGCAGAGCACCGCGCCGGGCTCGCCGTCGCGCCGGTATAATAAGGTGGCCTGACTTTCCGGCGTCAGCCGGGCGCTGGCGATCACCTGCGTGTTAAGGCAGGCGAGCAGCTCGCGGGATTCATTCAGCGTCGCCACCGAATCGTGGTTGCCGCCCAGCACGATAAGCGGACAGTTCGTCGCCTGCAGTTTGACGACAAAGCGGTTGTAGAGCTCGCGCGCATAGCTCGGCGGCGCGCCGGTATCAAAGATGTCGCCTGCGACGATAATCGCGTCCACCTGATGCTCGATGGCAGCGCCGAGGAGCCAGTCGAGAAAGGCTTCATGCTCGGCGGCGCGGCTTTTGGCATAAAAATTTTGACCAAGATGCCAGTCTGAGGTATGCAGAATACGCATGGGATGCCCTGTGGCGAAAAAGCGAGAAGGGGATTATAAACATCCGGTACGGCGAGTGTCCTGTTTCGTCGCGCCGCGCGGTTTTTTCGCCTGCGCTGACAGGTCATCTTACGGTCATCTTTTTCATAAATCTGTCATAAATCTGACGCATAATGGCGCCGCATTACATTCTGTTTACTTTATTTAACAGGGCTAATCATGGCGAGACGTATTCTGGTCGTTGAAGATGAAGCACCTATCCGCGAGATGGTGTGCTTCGTACTGGAACAAAATGGCTTCCAGCCGGTGGAAGCGGAAGATTATGACAGTGCGGTGAATCAACTCAATGAGCCCTGGCCGGATCTGATTTTGCTGGACTGGATGCTGCCTGGCGGATCGGGGATCCAGTTTATTAAACATATCAAACGCGAAGCGCTGACTCGCGAGATCCCGGTCGTGATGCTGACCGCGCGCGGCGAAGAAGAAGATCGCGTACGCGGTCTGGAAACGGGCGCGGATGATTACATTACCAAGCCGTTCTCCCCGAAAGAACTGGTGGCGCGCATCAAAGCCGTCATGCGCCGCATCTCCCCGATGGCGGTGGATGAAGTCATTGAAATGCAGGGCTTAAGTCTCGATCCGTCATCGCACCGCGTGATGACCGGCGAAAATCCCCTCGACATGGGGCCAACGGAATTCAAACTGTTACACTTCTTTATGACGCACCCGGAGCGCGTTTACAGCCGCGAACAGCTGCTGAACCACGTCTGGGGTACGAATGTGTATGTGGAAGATCGCACTGTCGATGTGCATATCCGCCGCCTGCGCAAGGCGCTGGAACATAGCGGTCATGACAGAATGGTACAAACGGTGCGCGGTACGGGTTATCGGTTCTCGACCCGTTTTTAAACCCAAAACAGGAGTGTGACGCGTGCTGGAACGGCTGTCATGGAAAAGACTGGTGCTGGAGCTGTTGCTTAGCTGTATTCCGGCGCTGGTTCTCGGGGCGATATTCGGCTATCTGGCATGGTTTTTACTGGCGGCAGTGACCGGATTGCTCATCTGGCATTTCTGGAATCTGCTGCGCCTTTCCTGGTGGCTGTGGGTGGATCGCAGCATGACGCCGCCGCCTGGCAGCGGCAGCTGGGAGCCGCTGCTCTACGGGCTGCACCAGATGCAGTTGCGCAATAAAAAGCGTCGCCGTGAGCTGGGCAATCTTATCAAACGCTTTCGCAGCGGCGCGGAATCGCTGCCGGACGCCGTGGTGCTGACCACGGAAGAGGGCGCCATCTTCTGGTGTAACGGTCTTGCGCAACAGCTGCTTGGCCTGCGGTGGCCCGACGATAACGGGCAGAACATCCTTAACCTGCTGCGCTACCCGGAGTTCACCAGCTATCTGCGCGGCCAGGATTTCAACCGACCGCTGCATCTGGTGCTCAATAACGGGCGTCATCTTGAGTTTCGCGTGATGCCGTACAGTGAAGAGCAGTTGCTGATGGTGGCGCGCGATGTCACGCAGATGCATCAGCTCGAAGGCGCGCGACGCAACTTCTTTGCGAACGTCAGCCATGAGTTGCGCACGCCGCTGACCGTGTTGCAGGGCTATCTTGAGATGATGCATGAGCAGACGCTCGAAGGGCCGCTGCGTGAAAAAGCGCTGCATACCATGCGCGAGCAAACCTACCGGATGGAAGGCCTGGTAAAACAGCTACTGACGCTGTCGAAAATCGAGGCGGCGCCCGCGATGCAGCTCAACGAAACCATCGATGTGCCGATGATGCTGCGTGTCGTGGAGCGCGAAGCGCAGACGCTCAGCCAGCAGAAGCATACCTTTACGTTTGAGGTGGAACCACAGCTTAAAGTGCTTGGCAACGATGAGCAGTTGCGCAGCGCGATTTCCAACCTGGTCTATAACGCGGTGAACCATACGCCTGCGGGCACGCATATCACGGTGCGCTGGGAGCACACGCCGCATGGCGCGCGCTTTAGCGTGTCGGATACCGGGCCTGGGATCGCGGCGGAGCATATTCCTCGCCTGACGGAGCGCTTTTACCGGGTGGACAAAGCGCGCTCGCGCCAGACCGGCGGTAGCGGGTTAGGACTCGCGATTGTAAAACACGCGCTGACGCATCATGACGCGCGACTGGAGATTGAAAGTACGCCCGGCAAAGGAACGACGTTTTCGTTTCTGCTGCCGGAAAGACTCATTGCCGCCGCGCCTGCCAAAGCGGTTTCTGTAGTGTAACTCGTCACGTCTGCTTTCCGGGGCCAGCCATAAGCTGGCCTTATTCATTTTTTATCCACCCTGCAGCGCTTTTTACATCGTTTGTTGCTTTTTTGCTCGCGCGAATCGCCGGAGGTTTTTTAGGAAATTAGATTTTATCACTGCCCCGAAACTTAGATCTGGCATAAAGGTCTGGTTTTACGATCCCGTCTTGCCTTTAAACGTTATAAGCGTTTAAATTGCGCCCCTGCTATTGCCAGACCGACTGTTTTTGCGTGGTAAACTGAAAAACAATTCTTCGCCAGCGTAATCGGGAAGCATATCCCGCTGTCGCCGTCTGAAATAGCCGCGTTTTCGTCAGGCAACTGACGGTAAAAAATATTTATTTCAACACCACATCCACAGGCAGTAAATCTTATGACCCATCAGTTAAAATCGCGCGACATTATCGCACTGGGGTTTATGACCTTTGCGCTGTTCGTCGGCGCGGGTAACATCATTTTCCCTCCTATGGTTGGTTTGCAGGCCGGTCCGCATGTGTGGACGGCGGCGATCGGCTTTCTGATAACCGCTGTTGGTCTGCCTGTGCTGACCGTGGTGGCGCTGGCGAAGGTCGGCGGCGGCGTTGACAGCCTGAGCCATCCGATCGGCCGCGTGGCGGGTATTCTGCTGGCGACCGTCTGCTACCTGGCGGTAGGGCCGCTGTTCGCGACGCCGCGTACCGCCACCGTGTCGTTCGAAGTGGGCATTGCGCCACTGACCGGCGACGGCGCGCTGCCGCTGCTGATTTACAGCCTGGTCTATTTCGCGCTGGTGATCCTGGTCTCGCTCTATCCGGGCAAACTGCTGGATACCGTGGGCAACTTTCTGGCGCCGCTGAAAATCATCGCGCTGGTGGTGCTGTCGGTCGCGGCCATTCTCTGGCCGGCGGGCGATATCAGCGTGGCGACAGAGGCCTACCAGAAAGCGGCGTTTTCCAACGGGTTTGTGAATGGCTATCTGACGATGGATACCCTGGGCGCAATGGTGTTCGGGATTGTTATCGTCAACGCGGCGCGCTCGCGCGGCGTTACCGACTCTCGTCTGCTGACGCGCTACACGGTGTTCGCAGGCCTGATGGCGGGCGTGGGCCTGACGCTGCTCTATCTGGCGCTGTTCCGCCTGGGCTCTGACAGCGCGACGCTGGTGGATCAATCCGTTAACGGCGCGGCTATCCTGCACGCTTATGTTCAGCATACCTTCGGCGGTGCGGGCAGCTTCCTGCTGGCGGCGCTGATTTTCCTGGCATGCATGGTGACCGCGGTCGGCCTGACCTGCGCCTGCGCTGAGTTCTTCGCGCAATACCTGCCGCTCTCCTACCGCGCGCTGGTCTTTATCCTGGGGCTGTTCTCCATGGTGGTGTCGAACCTCGGCTTAAGCCAGCTGATTCAGTTCTCGATTCCTGTGCTGACGGCCATCTATCCGCCGTGTATCGCACTGGTTGTGCTGAGCTTTACCCGCGGCTGGTGGCATAATGCGAGCCGTGTTATCGCCCCGGCGATGGCGGTCAGTCTGCTGTTCGGTTTGATTGATGGGGTGAAAGCCTCGGCGATAAGCGGTATCCTTCCGGCCTGGACTCAGAAACTGCCGATGGCGGATCAGGGGCTGGCCTGGCTGCTGCCGACCATCGTGATTGCGCTGGCGGCGGCCGTCTGGGATCGCATGGCCGGACGGAGCGTGACTTCCACCGCACACTGATCGTCGGTTGATTGTTGAACCACGGGGCCTGGCTCCGTGGTTTTTTTATTGTATGACGTGGTACTGGAAAGATGGAAAACGAGAACAAGCTCAAGCGCGGATTGAGTACAAGACACATCCGCTTTATGGCGCTGGGTTCAGCGATTGGCACCGGCCTGTTTTACGGCTCGGCGGACGCCATCAAAATGGCAGGCCCAAGCGTACTGCTGGCCTACATTATTGGCGGCGTGGCGGCGTATATCATCATGCGCGCGCTCGGCGAAATGTCGGTGCATAACCCGGCGGCGAGCTCTTTCTCTCGCTATGCGCAGGATAACCTTGGCCCGCTCGCGGGTTATATCACCGGCTGGACCTACTGCTTTGAAATCCTGATTGTCGCCATCGCCGACGTGACCGCTTTCGGCATCTATATGGGCGTCTGGTTTCCGGCGGTGCCGCACTGGGTCTGGGTGCTGAGCGTGGTGCTGATTATCTGCGCCATTAACCTGATGAGCGTCAAAGTGTTCGGCGAGCTGGAGTTCTGGTTCTCGTTCTTTAAAGTCGCCACCATTATCATCATGATTGCCGCCGGTATCGGCATCATTATCTGGGGCATCGGCAACGGCGGCCAGCCGACCGGTATCCATAACCTGTGGAGCAACGGCGGCTTCTTTGCGAACGGCTGGATTGGCACCGTGATGGCGCTGCAGATGGTGATGTTCGCCTATGGCGGCATTGAGATTATCGGCATCACGGCGGGCGAGGCGAAAGACCCGGCGAAATCCATTCCGCGCGCCATCAACTCCGTACCGCTGCGTATTCTGGTGTTTTATGTCGGTACGCTGTTTGTGATCATGTCTATCTATCCATGGAACGAAGTCGGCACCAACGGCAGCCCGTTCGTCCTGACCTTCCAGCATATGGGCATTACCGTCGCGGCGGGTATCCTGAACTTCGTGGTGCTGACCGCTTCACTGTCGGCGATCAACAGCGATGTCTTCGGCGTCGGTCGCATGCTTCACGGCATGGCGGAGCAGGGCAGCGCGCCGAAAGTGTTCGCCAAAACCTCGCGTCGCGGCATTCCGTGGGTGACGGTGGTCGTGATGTGCTTCGCGATGCTGCTGGCGGTGTACCTCAACTACATCATGCCGGAAAACGTCTTCCTGGTGATTGCGTCGCTCGCGACGTTTGCGACCGTCTGGGTCTGGATAATGATCCTGCTCTCGCAGGTGGCTTTCCGCCGTCGCCTGAGCGCTGACGAAGTCAAAGCCCTGAAATTCAAAGTGCCGGGCGGGGTGGCGACCACCATCGCGGGCCTGATTTTCCTGGCGTTTATCATCGCGCTGATTGGCTATCATCCGGATACCCGCATTTCGCTCTACGTCGGTTTCGCGTGGATTGCGCTGCTGCTGGTCGGCTGGGTGTTTAAACGCCGCCGCGACGCCCGTCTTACCGCGTAATCCTTCTCCCTTCATCCCCGCCGCCTGGCGGGGATGATGTTTTCGCTCTACGCTCACCTGAGATTCTCCGCCTCCCGTCTCCTCCCCCAATAAAATCCAGAATGAGGAAGGCGCGCGGTTGCCCGTGTGAAAAGATCGCCCCGTTTTCTGTCGATTAAGGATTAAGTGTATGTTGAATGCCTGGCATCTCCCCGTCGCGCCCTTTATTCGCAAGCAGGGGGAGACGTTACAGATTACCCTCTGGCTCAAGGGCGACGCGCTGCCGGAAACCGTTGTGCTGCGCTACGAGCGCGATAACGAAGAAACGCCGTTTACCATGAAGCGGCTGTCAGCCGCGCCGCACCCGGAGGTCAGCGCGTGGCAGGCGAGTATTCCGCTCGGCGACGGTCAGCCGCGCCGCCGCTACGCCTTCAAACTGCTCTGGCGCGATCGTCAACAGTGGTTCAGCCCGCTCGGCTTTAGCGCAGTCCCGCCTGCTCGTCTGGCGCTGTTCGCGACTGACGCGCCGGACAACGGCCCGCAGTGGGTGCAGGATCAGGTGTTTTATCAGATTTTCCCGGATCGCTTTGCCCGCAGCACGCCGCGTGGGGCGCAGCAGGACAAGATTTACTATCACCACGATCAGGGGCGCGACATTATTCTGCGCGACTGGCACGAGCCGGTAAGCGCGGAGGCGGGCGCCTCGACGTTTTACGGCGGCGATCTCGACGGCATCTGCGAAAAGCTGCCCTATCTGAAAGCGCTTGGCGTTACGGCGCTTTATCTCAACCCCATCTTTTGCGCGCCAAGCGTACATAAATATGACACCGCCGATTACCGCCACGTCGACCCGCAGTTTGGCGGCGATGAGGCACTGTTGCGCCTGCGCGAAAAAACGCGTGAGGCGCAAATGCGGCTGATTCTGGACGGCGTCTTTAACCACACCGGCGATACGCACCCGTGGTTCGATCGCCAGAACCACGGCGAAGACGGCGCGTGCCACCATCCTGACTCGCCGACGCGCAACTGGTACAGCTTCACCGATGACGGCCACGCGTTCTGCTGGCTCGGTTATGACAGCCTGCCGAAACTCGATTTCGCCGAGCGCGGCGTAGTGGAGGAGATCTACGCAGGCGAAGAGAGCGTCGTGAAGCACTGGCTGAAAGCGCCGTGGAACATTGACGGCTGGCGGCTTGACGTGGTGCATATGCTCGGCGAGCGCGGCGGGGCGAAAGAAAACCTGCGCCACGTCGAGGGCATTACGCGCGCGGCTAAGGCCGTGGATCCGCAGGCGTTTGTTTTCGGCGAGCATTTTGGCGACGCGCGCCAGTGGCTGCAAAACGACGCCGAAGACGCGGCGATGAACTACCGCGGCTTTACCACGCCGCTGTGGAGTTTTCTCGCGGGTGTGGATCAGGGGCTTGAACCGCAACGGCTCGACGCCGCCGACTGCATCCGATGGATGGAGGAGTACCGCGCGGCGCTCTCGCACCAGCAGCAGTTGCGGATGTTTAACCAGCTCGACAGCCACGATACCGCACGCTTTAAGACGCTGGTTAACGGCGACCCGGCGCGCCTGCGGGCGGCGGCAGTATGGCTTTTCTGCTGGCCTGGCGTGCCCTGCATCTTCTATGGCGACGAAGTGGGCGTGGAAGGCGGTAACGATCCGTTCTGTCGCCAGCCATTCCCGTGGGAACCCGCGCGCCAGGACGGTGAGTTGCTGGCGCTCTATCAGCGGCTCGCGCGCCTGCGCCATCGCAGCCGGGCGCTGCGTTCCGGCGGCTGTCAGGTGGCGTATGCCGAAGGCGATGTCATCGTATTCGCGCGCGTCTTCCGACAGGAGCGGGTGCTGGTGGCGCTCAATCGCGGCGCGGCCTGTGACGTGACGCTGCCTTTCTCACCGCTCCTTGCGGGGCAAACCTGGACGCATGAAGAGGGCGATGGCGCGCTGGATGAACAGACGCTGCGACTGGCGGCGGGGGCGGCGGTTATCTGGCGCACGCGATAAGCGTACCGAAATGCGGTAAAGGAATACCGCTTTTCATTCAGATATGGGAAAGTAGCCGCACCTCTGTCGCAGGGTCTGAAATCAATGGATGAGATTTTTGTATTTGCTGCTCTGATTGCGCTTTTCTGCATCGTCGTGGTGCCGGTACTGGCTATCATGGCGCTAAAGCGCAGCGCACGTAACGAAACTGAACTTCAGCACCTGCGCGAGCGGGTAGCGACGCTGGAGGCGCGTCTCGCCGACGCCTCTGCGACGGGCGCCGTAGCGCCTGCGCCGCAGGCCGCGCCTGTGCCCGCCACCGCAGTGCCTGTTGTCACTGCGCCTGAGCCTGATACGGCCCCTGCGCCTGAACCTGAACCGGCACCTGCGCCGCAAGTGGCTGATACGCCGCCGGTCTGGTCGCAGGCGGTGCGTGACGCGGCGAAACCGCGTGACGCCGCGCCGCGCCGTGAGAAGCCGGTGCAGGAAAACCGCGGCGAGGCCGCGCTCGGCGGCCTATTCACGGGGCTCGCCCGCTGGTTTATGCAAGGTAATCCGCTCGCCAAAATCGGCGTTATTTTGCTCTTTTTAGGGCTCTCCTTCCTGCTGCGCTACAGCGTTGAGCGCGACATGCTGCCGCTTGAGCTGCGCGTCGCGGGCGCGGGCATCGCGGGGCTGGCGCTGCTGGCGTTCGGCTGGCGGCTGCGGCATAAGTCTCCTCTCTATGCGCTGATCCTCCAGGGCGGTGCGGTCGGCGCGTTGTACATCACGATTTTCGGTGCGTTCCGGCTCTGGCAGATGTTGCCGATGCCGCTCGCCTTTAGTCTGATGCTGATCGTGTGCGCCGCGAGCGTGGCGCTGGCGGTGCTGCAACGCGCCTTAAGCCTCGCGATGCTGGCGAGCCTCGGCGGCTATCTTGCACCGCTGTTGCTCTCCACTGGCGGCGGCAGCCATATCGCGCTCTTTTCGTTCTATCTGCTGCTTTCTGTGGGCATCGCCGCCGTGAGCGTCTGGCAGCACTGGCGCGAGCTGAACCTGCTCGGGCTGCTCTTTACCTTCGGCGTGGCGGGCTTGTGGGGCATTAACGGCTATCAGCCGGATGACTGGCTGAGTTGCCAGCTCTTTCTTATCGCCAATATTCTGCTCTTCGGCGTGGTCTGTGTGGCGCTGTCGTTACGCGCGCAGCAGCACAGGAGAATCGTCGACGGCGTGCTGCTGTTCGCGCCGCCGCTGGTCGGGTTCGGGATGCAGTACGCAATCACCCGACACTGGACATACGGCCCGGCGTTTTCCGCGCTCGGCTTTGGGCTGGTCTATTTACTGCTTGCGCGCGCTGCGCTGCGTCGCTACCCGCAGGAAGGGCGGATACTGGCGATGGGCGGACTGGCGCTCGGCGGCGCGTTTGTCACGCTCGCGATCCCGCTGGCGCTTTCGGCCCGCTGGACGGCGCTCGCCTGGGCGCTGGAAGGGCTGGGGCTGCTGTGGTTTGGCATGCAACAGGCTCAGCGGCGCATGAGCTACAGCGGCAGCGCGCTACTGGTGCTGGCGGCGGCGAGCGCGATGTACGCCTGGCTTGACGGCATCGCCATGCTGAACGCGGCGTTTATCTGCGCGGTGCTGGCGCTCTGCTGGCTTGCCGGTGGCTGGCTGTGGCGTGAGCCGCAGCGGCAGGTGAGCCGCGTGCATCTTGGCGCTGGCATTGCGTTCTGGCTGTTGGCGCTTTTGCAGGCCGCCCGCTGGACGTTTGCGGATTTCTCCGTCGGGTTTGCCCTGTTGCTTGCGCTGCTCGCGCTCTCCGTGGTGCTGTGGCGCGTGGGCGCGCGTAAAGCCGCGTGGCCGGATCTTGCGTACGCCGTCTGGCTGCTGTGGCCTGGCATGGCCCTGATGCTGCTGTGTCATCTCGTGATTGACGGCGCGCTGATGCAGGCAGGCTGGCACAGTCTCGTCTGGTGTCTGGCGCTGCCGTGCGCGCTCTGGCTGCTGCGCCGCGATGCCGGCACGCTGCCGGCGCGTATCCAGCAGGGGCTGCACCTGACGTTGTTCTGGATGCTGTTGCTTGCCGCAGGCGCGGAGACCTGGTGGTTTACTGACAGCCTGCCGTGGGGCAGCGAGGCGTGGCAGGCGGGTATTATTCTGGCTGTCAGCGCCGCTATTGTGCTGCTGGTGAGCGCGGCGATCCGACGCCAGTGGTGGCCGTGCGCGCAGTGGCCTGCGCTTTACTGCGGACCGGGGCTGGCGCCGCTCGCGCCTGCGCTTGCGCTAGTGCTGCTAACGGGCAATCTGCTGGACGGCGTATCGATCGGCTGGCCGTATCTGCCGTTTATCAATCCGCTGGAGCTTGGCGCGGGCTTCGGCCTGCTGGCATTGCTGAGCTGGTGGCGGCTGCTCACGCGCTTCTGGTTGCCGGCGCTGCGTCAGGCTGAACCCTGGGCGCCGCTTGTCTGGCTGGCGCTGCTGTTCTGGTGGGGCAACGGCGTGGTGCTACGCACCCTGGCCTGGGGGGGGATATTCCCTGGCAGGCCGACGCGTTATGGGGCTCGCGCCTGGTGCAGACCACATTCGCGCTACTCTGGATGCTGCTGGCGCTGCTGGTGATGGTGTGCGCCACACGCCAGGGCGCGCGGCAGGGCTGGTTTTGCGGCGCGGGGCTGCTTGGCGTGGTGATTGTGAAATTGATGCTGGTGGACAGCGCTGGCGGCGGCGGGCTCGCGCGCGCCGTCGCGTTTATCGGCGTCGCGGTGCTGGTGCTGATTGTGGGTTATTTTTCTCCGCTGCCGCCGAAAGCGGCGCAGCCGGTCAACGCCCGTCAGGGGGAGTCAGAATGAAACGATACTGGATGGCCCTCGTCTGGGCGATGACCGCCGCGTGTGCGGCAAGTGATGACACCTCAGGCCCTGCCGAGAGCCCGCAGGATTACGCGCGTGGCGTTGAGCTTGCCGTCGAAGGGCAATCGCCCTGGTACCAGCTGACGCTGCCGGAGGCGGTGTATCAGCAGAGCGCGTTTCCGGACCTGCGCGATGTTCGCGTATTTAATTCGCAGGGCGCGAGCCTGCCTTTCGCGATGGAAACCACGACGCCGCCCGCGCCCGCGCCGCAAAGCGCGCCGCTGACGGTCTATAAGCTGGACGCGCAGCCGCTCAAACCCGTCCGTGACGACGATGCGCAGGCGGTGCTGCTGACCGCGCCGTCCGGCGTGCAAATCCGCATGGAAAACCCGCCCGACGAGACGCTGAGCGCAAGCTGGCTTATCCCGCTCGGCGAGGGGCGGGGCGAGCAGGCGCTGACGCAGCTGCGTCTGGCGTGGCCGCCGCAGGCGAACGGCTGGCAGGCACGGGTGGATGTGCTTAGCAGCGAGACGCTGCGCGACTGGCAGCCGGAAGTGGCCGACGCGCCGCTGATGGATTTAACCTCCGGCGATCAACGTCTGTTGCAGGACAAGGTGGATTTCAGCGACGGGCTCGCGCTTTCCGGCGCGAAATACCTGCTGGTGGTGGTGAAAAACGCCAGCGCGCCGCTCGAATTCACTTCGGCCACCGGGCAGTGGCAGGCGCCGCATCCGCAGCCTGTGCGCATACCGCTGCCGGCTCAGGGCGTGAAAGCGCCGGATAACGCGGCGGTCTACCATTGGCCGCGCCCGCAGCCGTTTGATGCGCTGACGCTGCGCCCGGCGCAGGAGAACGCCGTTGTGCCGGTGGAGATTGACTATCGCCGCGCGGATAACATGCCCTGGCAGCCGCTTAGCCGTACCGTGATTTACCGCCTGCCGGAGCGCCCTGTGGTCAGAATTGCGCTGCACGGTGAGCTGATTTCCGCCCTTCGCGTGCGCGCTATCAATCAGCGCTTCGGGGATGCCCTCCCGGAAGTAGTCGGCGAACGCGATGAAAAAACGCTGGTGTTTAACGCCCAGGGCCACGGCCCGTTCCTGCTTGCCTGGGGCAACGGCGCGGCGCAACCGCAGGCGCTGGCGCTGCAAACGCTGGTGCCGGGACAGCGCAACCTTGAGACGCTGCCTTACGCGCAGGCGGACAATCCTGTGACGTTAGGCGGCGATGCGCGGATGGTGGCGAAAGATGCTGTCGCGCAGCGCAGCGCGCTCTATACGTGGCTTATCTGGGGCGTGCTGGTGGCGGGAGCCGCCGGGCTGCTGCTGCTCGCCTGGCGGCTGTGGCGGGAGATCCGTCGTGAAAAGGCGGCGTAATCAGAGCGTCTGCTGGCGCGCCATCTCCATCATACGTGGATAAAAGCGCCAGAACTGGCGCTCCAGCGCGGCGTAGTGGGTATTGAGATCGTCCCAGGAATCGCGCAGCGCCGCCAGTTTCGGGCGGCGGCTCGCCATGCCGTTGAGCACGCGAGCGATAAAGTCCATGTCGCGGTAGCGCTCCATCCAGCGCTCGCGCCAGAGAACCTCGTTAAGGTTGACGAAGCGCTCGGGCGCATCGGGCAGTACAGGCAGGATCAGCGCGTGCGCATGGGCGACGAACTGGTCTAGCGGCATCTCGGGCGAAATGCGCGCCCAGTGGCGCGATAGGAAGTGATCCCACATGACGTCCAGCGTGACCGGCGCCACGCGGCGGGTTTCCGGGCGGAACCAGTCGCGCGCCTCGCGTACTTCCGGCAGGTTATCGGTGAGGACATCCACGCGCCGGTGCATGTAAATTCCCGCCACGACATCCGCCGGGTAAAACGCGTCCGGCTTGCCGCGCACAAAGTCCGCCATCAGGTTTCCGGGCAGCGAACTTTGCGCGAGATGCGCGAGGTGCAGATGGGCGAGAAAATTCATAACGATCCTTTCCAGAAAGAGAGATAAAGCGGCTTATCAGTTGCAGGGAGCGCGCCCCGGCACTAGACTAGCCGCCTGTTTTTTATGTCAGAGTTCCAGCCATGCGTTTGACCGATTTTTCCTTTGAATTACCCGAATCCCTGATAGCTCACTATCCACAAGCTCAGCGCAGCGCCTGTCGCCTGCTGTCGCTCGACGGGCCGACGGGCGATCTCACGCACGGCACTTTCACCGATTTGCTCGATAAGCTCAACCCCGGCGATCTGCTGGTCTTTAACAATACCCGCGTGATCCCGGCGCGCCTGTTCGGCCGTAAGGCGAGCGGCGGCAAGATCGAAGTGCTGGTGGAGCGTATGCTTGATGACCACCGTGTGCTGGCCCATATCCGCGCGTCCAAAGCGCCGAAGCCGGGCGCGGAATTACTGCTGGGCGATGATGAAAGCGTAAACGCGACAATGACCGCGCGCCACGACGCCCTGTTTGAAGTGCAGTTTAACGACGAACGTCCGGTGCTGGATATTCTCAACAGCATCGGCCATATGCCGCTGCCGCCGTACATTGAACGTCCGGATGAAGAGTCCGACCGCGAACTCTATCAGACCGTCTACAGCGAGAAACCGGGCGCGGTCGCGGCGCCGACCGCCGGGCTGCATTTTGATGAGCCGCTGCTGGCACGCCTGCGTGAAAAAGGCATCGAGATGGCGTTCGTGACGCTGCACGTCGGCGCGGGCACGTTCCAGCCGGTACGCGTCGAGAGCATTGAGGATCACGTGATGCACTCCGAATATGCGGAAGTGCCGCAGGACGTGGTTGACGCGGTGCTGGCCGCGAAAGCGCGCGGCAATAAAGTCGTCGCCGTGGGCACGACGTCGGTACGCTCGCTGGAAAGCGCGGCACAGGCGGCGCAAGACGCGCTTATCGCGCCGTTTTTCGGCGACACGCAGATTTTTATCTATCCTGGCTATCAGTACAAAGTGATCGACGCGCTGGTGACAAACTTCCACCTGCCGGAATCCACGCTCATTATGCTGGTGTCCGCCTTCGCGGGTTATCAGCACACCATGAACGCTTACCGCGAAGCGGTGAAAGCGGAGTATCGCTTTTTTAGTTACGGCGATGCGATGTATATCACGTACAATCCGCAGGCCATTAACGAGCGTCCGGGCGAATAACCGGGCGCAATACCGCTATTTTCTCTCTCCATAAGCGGAGAGGGCCGGGGTGAGGGGAGCCTTCACCCTGCAACATTAATCATCAGACTGTCTCTCTGATGTGGAGAAAAACGTGAAATTTGAACTTGATACGACCGATGGCCGCGCGCGCCGCGGCCGCCTGGTATTTGATCGCGGCGTGGTGGAAACCCCGGCGTTTATGCCTGTCGGCACTTACGGCACCGTTAAAGGCATGACGCCGGAAGAAGTGGAAGCCACCGGCGCGCAGATTCTCCTCGGCAATACCTTTCACCTCTGGCTGCGTCCCGGCCAGGAGATCATGAAACTGCACGGCGACCTGCACGATTTTATGCAGTGGAAAGGCCCGATCCTGACCGACTCCGGCGGCTTCCAGGTCTTCAGCCTGGGCGATATCCGTAAAATCACCGAGCAGGGCGTGCATTTCCGCAACCCGATCAATGGCGATCCGATTTTCCTCGACCCGGAAAAATCGATGGAGATCCAGTTCGATCTCGGCTCTGACATCGTGATGATTTTCGACGAGTGTACGCCATACCCGGCAGACTGGGATTACGCCAAGCGCTCCATGGAGATGTCTCTGCGCTGGGCGAAACGCAGCCGTGACCGCTTTGACAGCCTCGGCAACAAAAACGCGCTGTTCGGTATTATTCAGGGCAGCGTTTACGAAGATTTACGCGATATCTCGGTTAAAGGTCTGGTAGAGATAGGCTTTGATGGCTACGCTGTCGGCGGCCTGGCTGTCGGCGAGCCGAAGGAAGATATGCACCGCATTCTTGAGCATGTCTGCCCGCAGATCCCGGCGGACAAGCCGCGCTACCTGATGGGCGTGGGCAAACCGGAAGATCTGGTCGAAGGCGTACGTCGCGGCATCGATATGTTCGACTGCGTAATGCCGACGCGCAACGCGCGTAACGGCCATCTTTTCGTCACCGAAGGCGTGGTGAAAATCCGCAACGCGAAGTACAAAAGCGATACGGGGCCGCTGGATCCTGAGTGTGATTGCTATACCTGTCGCAATTATTCACGCGCCTACTTGCATCATCTTGACCGTTGCAACGAAATACTGGGCGCGCGGCTCAATACCATTCATAACCTTCGTCACTATCAGCGCTTAATGGCTGGTTTACGCAAGGCTATCGAAGAGGGTAAATTAGAGCACTTCGTCGCGGATTTCTACCAACGCCAGGGGCGGCCGGTGCCACCGTTGAACGTTGATTAATTTAATAATGAGGGAATTTGAATGAGCTTTTTTATTTCTGATGCGGTAGCCGCTGGCGGTGCGCCGGCGCAGGGCAGCCCGATGTCACTGATTCTGATGCTGGTGGTGTTTGGTCTGATCTTCTACTTCATGATCCTGCGTCCGCAGCAGAAGCGCACCAAAGAACATAAAAACCTGATGAGCTCTATCGCTAAAGGCGATGAAGTGCTCACTAACGGTGGTCTGGTGGGTCGCGTGACCAAAGTAGCGGAAAACGGCTACATTGCTATCGCCCTGAACGACACCACCGAAGTGGTTATCAAGCGTGACTTCGTCGCAGCCGTCCTGCCGAAAGGCACCATGAAGGCGCTGTAATCCATTGTTTTCCCAAAGGGAACTGCCGTGTTAAACCGTTATCCTTTGTGGAAGTACCTCATGCTGGTCGCCGTGCTTATCGTCGGCCTGCTTTATGCACTTCCCAACCTGTATGGTGAGGATCCGGCTGTTCAAATCACTGGCGCGCGCGGCGTCGCCGCCAGTGAGCAAACGCTGATCCAGGTCCAGAAAACGTTACAACAAGAAAAAATTTCCGCGAAATCTGTGGCTCTGGAAGAGGGCGCCATTCTCGCGCGCTTTGACTCCACCGATACTCAGCTACGCGCTCGCGAAGCGCTGATGAGCACGATGGGCGATCAATTCGTCGTCGCGCTTAACCTCGCGCCTGCCACCCCACGTTGGCTCACCGCTATTTCCGCCGAACCGATGAAGCTCGGTCTTGACCTGCGCGGCGGCGTTCACTTCCTGATGGAAGTGGATATGGACACTGCGCTTGGCAAGCTCCAGGAACAGAATATGGACAGCCTGCGCAGCGATCTGCGCGAAAAAGGGCTGAGCTGGACGAACGTACGTAAAGCCGATAACTACGGCGTGACGATTCAGTTCCGTGACAGCGATACCCGTGACGCCGCGGTTTCTTATCTGACGACCCGCCATCGTGACATGGTTATCTCCGGGCAGGGCGACAACGGTCTGCGCGCGGTGATGTCTGATGAACGTCTGCGCGAAGCGCGTGAATATGCTGTTCAGCAGAACATTAACATCCTGCGTAACCGTGTTAACCAGTTGGGCGTTGCCGAGCCGCTGGTGCAGCGTCAGGGCGCTGACCGCATCGTGGTTGAACTGCCGGGTATTCAGGACACCGCGCGCGCTAAAGAGATCCTCGGCGCGACCGCCACCCTGGAGTTCCGTCTGGTCAACAGCACGGTTGATCGCTCTGCCGCAGCCGCAGGTCGTGTTCCTGGCGACTCCGAAGTGAAGATGACCCGTGAAGGGCAGCCTGTCGTGCTGTACAAACGCGTTATCCTGACCGGCGACCATATTACCGATTCCACCTCTGGCGTTGATGAATACAACATGCCGCAGGTGAATATTTCGCTCGACAGCTCGGGCGGCAATATCATGTCCAACTTCACCAAAGACAACATCCATAAACCGATGGCGACGCTCTTTGTGGAATATAAGGACAGCGGTAAGAAAGACGCTAACGGCCGCAGCATTCTGGTGAAACAGGAAGAAGTGATTAACGTCGCGACTATCCAGGCGCGTCTCGGTCAGAATTTCGTCATCACCGGCATCGATAATCCGAACGAAGCGCGTCAGCTCTCGCTGCTGCTGCGTGCGGGCGCGCTGATTGCGCCTATCCAGATCGTTGAAGAACGCACTATCGGCCCGACGCTTGGGATGCAGAACATCACCCAGGGTCTGGAAGCGTGCCTGGCGGGCCTCGCGGTCTCCATTCTCTTCATGATCCTGTTCTATAAAAAGTTCGGCCTTATCGCGACTACCGCGCTGCTGGCAAACCTGGTGCTGATCGTCGGCATTATGTCGCTGCTGCCGGGCGCCACGCTGACCATGCCGGGTATCGCGGGGATTGTGTTAACCCTTGCGGTCGCGGTGGATGCGAACGTGCTGATAAACGAGCGTATTAAAGAAGAGCTCAGCAACGGCCGTTCGGTGCAGCAGGCGATTGATGAAGGTTACCGTGGGGCGTTCAGCTCTATTTTCGACGCCAACGTCACGACGCTGATTAAGGTCATCATCCTGTACGCAGTGGGGACCGGGGCGATTAAAGGGTTTGCTATCACGACCGGTATCGGCGTGGCGACCTCCATGTTCACCGCTATTGTCGGTACCCGTGCCATTGTAAACCTGTTGTACGGCGGCAAACGCATCAACAAGCTGTCTATCTGAGGAGTGCGTTGTGGCACAGGAATATACTGTTGAACAATTGAACCACGGCCGTAAAGTCTATGACTTTATGCGCTGGGACTACTGGGCCTTCGCCATTTCCGGCCTGCTGCTTGTCGCCTCTATTGTGGTGATGGGCGTGCGCGGCTTTAACTGGGGCCTCGATTTCACCGGCGGTACGGTCATCGAGATCGCGCTGGAGAAGCCGGCGGAACTGGATTTAATGCGCGAATCGCTGGAAAAAGCGGGCTTTGAAGAGCCGCTGCTGCAGAACTTCGGCAGCAGTCGCGACATCATGGTGCGTATGCCGCCTGCGCAGGGCGAAACGGGTGGTCAGACGCTCGGCAACAAAGTGCTGAACGTGATTAATGAGGCGACCGGCCAGAATGCGGCGGTGAAGCGTATCGAGTTCGTCGGCCCGAGCGTGGGCGCTGACCTCGCTCAGGCGGGCGCGATGGCGCTGCTGGTCGCGCTGCTCTCCATTCTGGTGTATGTCGGGTTCCGCTTTGAGTGGCGTCTGGCGGCTGGTGTGGTTATCGCGCTGGCGCATGACGTCATTATCACCATGGGCGTATTGTCGCTGTTCCAGATTGAGATTGACCTCACCATTATCGCATCGCTGATGTCGGTGATCGGTTACTCGCTGAACGACAGCATCGTGGTTTCCGACCGTATTCGTGAAAACTTCCGCAAAATCCGTCGCGGAACGCCTTACGAAATCTTTAACGTGTCGCTGACCCAGACGCTGCAAAGGACGTTGATCACCTCCGGCACCACGCTTGTCGTGATCCTGATGCTGTACCTGTTCGGTGGCGCAATGTTGCAGGGCTTCTCGCTCACCATGCTTATCGGCGTGTCTATCGGTACGGCGTCGTCGATTTACGTCGCGTCCGCGCTGGCGCTCAAGCTTGGCATGAAACGCGAACATCTGCTGCAGCAGAAAGTGGAAAAAGAGGGCGCGGATCAGCCGTCGCTTCTGCCGTAATCACGTAACGCATTACGCCAGTAAAAACCGCAGGTTTCGGCCTGCGGTTTTTTTTCGCCTGAATAAGGATTAAGCGAAAGCGCAGGTGCCACGATCATAAGCGCAGCCGTCTGGCTGATGACCGTGGAGCATCGGTGATGAACAATCATAAAAAAAGCCAGCGTACGCTGGCTTTTTGATTGAAGTGGTCAGGCTCAGAAGTTGTAACCGACCACCAGGTAACCACCCCAACCGGTCGTACGGGTGTTGTAGTTGGTGAATATCAGTTCGGCATCGTCATTCCACTGGCCGCCGTTGTGCCAGTAACGCGCCACCACAGAGTAGTGCCAGTGATCGTAGTTCAGCGCCAGGATATGGCTGGAGGCGATGGAGTCGTTCGTGCGGGCCTTCACGCCATTGAGCGCATAACCGCCTTTATCGCCGAGGTCTGAGCCCCAGTCAAAGTTGGTAAAGCCGATATAGCTCAGGTTGCCGCCCCACAGCTGGGTAATAGGCACAAAGTATTTCACTTTGAAGCGGTAGCCATCCCATTCGTTCTGGTTCTGCGCGCCATAGTTCTGCCACTGGTATTTGGCGTACACGTTCAGGGAGAGGCTCATCGGCAGGCCGGTATCGATATCGGTACCGAGACCCATATACCAGGTGCTCTGGCGACCCGAGGAGTTACGCCCCATATCGTAGATATAGTTGTTCGCAAAGTACCACTCTTTGAACGGGCCAAACGCCAGGCTGGTGCCGGTCAGTTTGTCGATAGAGAAACGCGGTTCGATCTCCATAAACAGTGGTGAGCCGTGGTTCCAGATCCCTTTGGCATCGGTATTACCACCGAAGAATACTGGCGCATCCAGATAGCCGTAGAAATCAAACCAGTCTTTTTTCGCGAAAGCTTCATATTCCAGGTAGGTATCGTTGCGAATGGTCGGTCCGAAGCGGGTGTGGTAACTGCCCACCACGTTGACGCTCTGGTGCCACCAGTCGGAAACAAACTCACTATTGCTGGTTTCTGCCGCGCTGGCAGTAAAAGAGGTGGAGAGCGCCAGGGCTGCACCGGCAGCTAAAACAATTTTTTTCATAATAGAGCCACTGTTTTAAGGAAATCCCCATTTCTGGGTGGAGTAAAGCTTTCGCATTTGGCGGGCTGGCCGCCACCGCATAAATTGTGCTGCCTATTATAAGTATCCAGCCTCACAAAAATATGTGGCGTTTCACATTCTTGCCATGTACGTAATCGATTGCGTTCACGTTTGCGTACATCGGAACGCGGATTCTAACGGCATAAGGGAACTCTGCCAACAATCACGATCTCACTTTTTGCTTAACGCGGCGGGAAAAGACGGAAATTAGCGGGACAAAAAAGCAAGTGGACCCAGCGGCGCGAATGTAACAAATGGTGCGCCGCTGGCGGAGAAGACGTTACGGCGCGACGATGGCGTCGCCCGCGATAAGCGGCTGGATATCATGTACGCGGATAAAACCCAGTTGCCCGGGCGTAACACCGGCGAGCGTGAGCGGAATGGAAACGTCACTGGGTGCCAGCGTACTGGCTGGCGCGCTGAACGGTTGATTCTGCACATTCACCTCCTGATAGTTCTCGGTAGTGCCCTGTAACTGGCCCCATTCCACGGTGCCGGTAAAGGCGGGCAGCGGTTCGTTGGACTCGCTCTGGATAAATAACGTCGCCTGCGTGCCGTTCGCGCCCGCCGAGACGTTACGCAGCGACATTTTCAGCATTCCGAGCTGGCTGCTGAGACGCGCAGGGGTATTTGAGCCTGGCAGCAGATAAACGCCGCTTTGCGATTTCACATTCAGCGCGTTCTGCTGCGTGATTTTGACGGTTTCCTGCTTCAGCTTCGTCATTTCGTGATTCAGCGTGCTGACATTCTGGTGCATCTGGCGCACTTCGCTTTGCGGAGCGCAGGCGCTTAATGCCAGGGTGCTGCCGGCGATCAGCCATTTCAGATAACGTGTTGTCATTGTTCGCTTTTCCTGAAAAAGGTGAGGTGCAGTAATGGTAGAGCCTGCCGGCGCGTCTGGCATAGCGCCTTTGTCTCAAAAAGGTTGCGTCTTTGTAGTCCCGCCAGTTCAGGGTAAACTGTTGTTCAGTTAACTTTTTCAGTCAGGAAGCGCTATGCATTGCCCGTTCTGTTTCGCCGTTGACACTAAAGTGATCGATTCCCGCCTGGTGGGCGAGGGCTCCTCGGTACGCCGTCGCCGCCAGTGCCTGGTGTGCCATGAGCGTTTCACGACGTTTGAGGTGGCCGAGCTGGTGATGCCGCGCGTAGTGAAAAGCAACGACGTGCGCGAGCCTTTCAATGAAGACAAACTGCGCAGCGGCATGCAGAAAGCGCTGGAAAAGCGCCCGGTCAGTTCCGACGACGTCGAAATGGCCATCAACCATATTAAATCCCACCTGCGCGCCACCGGCGAGCGCGAAGTGCCGAGCAAACTTATCGGCAATCTGGTGATGGAGCAGCTCAAAAAGCTCGATAAAGTGGCGTATATCCGTTTTGCCTCGGTCTACCGCAGCTTTGAAGATATCCGCGAATTCGGCGAAGAGATCGCCCGTTTACAGGATTAACCGATGTCCGACGAATTTTACATGGCGCGCGCGCTGACGCTCGCGGGACAGGGACGCTTCACCACGCATCCAAATCCGCGCGTGGGCTGCGTCATTGTTAAAGATGGCACGATCGTCGGCGAAGGCTTTCACCTGCGCGCAGGCGAGCCGCATGCCGAAGTGCACGCGTTGCGCATGGCGGGCGAGAGGGCGCGCGGCGCAACGGCGTACGTCACGCTGGAGCCGTGCAGCCACCACGGGCGTACGCCGCCGTGCTGCGACGCGCTGATTAATGCGGGCGTCGCGCGCGTCGTCGCGGCGATGCAGGACCCAAACCCGCAGGTGGCGGGGCGTGGGCTATATCGTTTGCAGCAGGCGGGCATTGATGTCAGCCACGGGCTGATGATGAGCGAGGCCGAAGCGCTGAATAAAGGCTTTCTCAAACGCATGCGCACCGGTTTTCCGTATATACAGCTTAAGCTTGGCGCGTCGCTTGACGGGCGTACAGCGATGGCGAGCGGCGAAAGCCAGTGGATAACCTCGCCGCAGGCCCGGCGCGACGTGCAGCGTCTGCGCGCTGAAAGCCATGCTATCCTCACTACCAGCGCCACCGTGCTGGCGGACGATCCGTCGATGACCGTGCGCTGGGACGAACTTGGCGACGCCACGCAGGCGGTGTATCCGCATGAAAACCTGCGCCAGCCGCTGCGAATCGTCCTTGATCGCCAGAATCAGGTGACGCCCGCACATAAGATTGTCAATCAACCCGGCGAAACCTGGCTTGCCCGCGCCAACCCTGACGACACCGTCTGGCCTGCGGGCGTGGAACAACTCCCGACGCCGGTACATAACGGCAAGCTGGATCTCGTCCTGCTGATGATGCAACTGGGCAAACGCCAGGTGAACAGCCTGTGGGTGGAAGCGGGCCCGCAGCTCGCAGGCGCGCTGCTCCAGGCCGGGCTGGTGGATGAACTTATTGTTTATATGGCCCCGAAACTGCTCGGCAGCGAGGCCCGCGGGCTTTTCTCCCTGCCAGGTCTTAAGAAACTTGCCGATGCGCCACGTCTGGAATTTCGCGACGTTGTTCAGGTCGGCCCCGATTTGCGCCTGCGCCTGACGCTCGCCTGACGGCGGGACGTAAAACGTAAGCAGTGCGCGAAAGAGTATGATAAAATCCGCCCCCCTGCGGGGGCTACATAACCCTAAGGTAAGAGTATGAACATTATTGAAGCTACCGTTGCTGCCCCGGACGCTCGCGTCGCCATCGCCATTGCGCGTTTCAACAACTTCATCAATGACAGCCTGCTGGAAGGCGCGATCGACGCCCTGAAACGTATTGGTCAGGTAAAAGATGAAAACATCACCGTGGTGTGGGTGCCAGGCGCTTACGAGCTGCCGCTGGCGGCACAGGCGCTGGCGAAAACCGCGAAATATGACGCGGTTATCGCGCTCGGTACGGTGATCCGCGGGGGTACTGCGCATTTCGAATACGTTGCCGGCGGCGCCAGCAATGGTCTGGCCCACGTGGCGCAGAACAGCGAAATCCCGGTAGCTTTTGGCGTACTCACCACTGAAAGTATTGAACAAGCCATCGAACGCGCTGGCACCAAAGCCGGGAACAAGGGCGCCGAAGCGGCGCTGACCGCGCTTGAAATGATTAATGTCCTGAAGGCTATCCAGGCCTGATTTTTTTGTAAGGGGAATTCCGTGAAACCTGCTGCTCGTCGCCGCGCCCGTGAGTGTGCCGTCCAGGCGCTTTACTCCTGGCAGTTGTCCCATAACGACATCGCCGATGTTGAATATCAGTTCCTGGCGGAACAGGATGTCAAAGATGTGGACGTGATGTATTTCCGCGAACTGCTCTCCGGGGTGGCGACCAACAGCGGCTATCTCGACGGCCTGATGAAGCCGTACCTGTCCCGTCAGCTCGAAGAGCTGGGCCAGGTGGAGAAAGCGGTGCTGCGTATCGCCCTGTACGAACTCTCAAAACGTGACGATGTGCCGTATAAAGTGGCCATCAATGAAGCGATTGAGCTGGCGAAAGTCTTTGGTGCCGAAGACAGCCACAAGTTCGTCAATGGCGTGCTCGACAAAGCCGCGCCGCATATTCGCCCCAACAAAAAGTAATATCCGCCTGCCGTCGGCAGGCGAGACCTGGCCCTCGTTTTCTTTTACCGTTCTGTGCGTCAGACGGGCAAAAAGCTGGCGATTGTCTACTATGGTCATCAATACGAAGAACCCGCTGTTCTTCGTCTGCTGTCTGAGGCCGGGCTTCCGGCCTTTTCTTCTTCTCTTCTGTAGAGGCGTAACCCTATGGCATGCGGCGAGTTTTCCCTGATTGCACGTTATTTCGATCGGGTCAGAAGCTCTCGTCTTGATGTCGAGACCGGCATCGGCGACGACTGTGCGCTGTTAACCGTGCCGGAGAAGCAAACCCTGGCGATCAGCACCGATACGCTGGTGTCAGGTATTCACTTTTTACCGGATATTGATCCGCGCGATCTCGGCTACAAGGCGCTGGCAGTCAATGTGAGCGATCTGGCGGCGATGGGCGCCGACCCGGCCTGGCTGACCCTGGCGTTAACCCTGCCGGAGGTTAATGAGCCCTGGCTTGAGGCCTTCAGCGACAGCCTGTTTGAACAACTCAGCTATTACGATATGCAGCTTATCGGCGGCGATACCACGCGCGGCCCGCTCTCGATGACGCTCGGCATTCACGGCTTCGTCCCGGCCGGGCGGGCGCTGAAGCGCTCAGGCGCGCGTCCTGGCGACTGGATCTACATCACCGGCACGCCGGGCGACAGCGCTGCGGGGCTCGCGATTTTGCAGCAGCGCCTGGCGGTGGAAAACGACCCCGACGCCGATTATCTCATCAAGCGCCATCTGCGCCCGACGCCGCGCGTGCTGCACGGTCAGGCTTTGCGCGGGCTGGCGAGCGCGGCTATCGATCTCTCTGACGGGCTGATTTCCGATCTCGGTCACATCCTGAAGGCGAGCGACTGCGGCGCGCGTATTGAGCTTAATGATATGCCGTATTCTGCGGCGATGACGCGTAACACCACGCCGGAGCAGGCCTTGCGCTGGGCGCTCTCTGGCGGTGAAGATTACGAGCTCTGCTTTACGGTGCCGGAGATTAATCGTGGCGCGCTGGAGGTGGCGGTGAACCATCTCGGTGTGTCAGTCACCTGCATCGGACAGCTGACCACCGCCGCCGAAGGTATGGTTTTTTTACGCGATGGCGCGCCGGTAACGCTCGACTGGAAAGGATATGACCACTTCGAAACGCACGTTTAATAAGGATGTCGCCAAAAGCCGGCTGAATTTACGCAACCCCTGGCATCTGCTTGCCACGGGGTTTGGCAGCGGCTTAAGCCCGTGGGTGCCGGGTACGATGGGGTCGCTTGCGGCAATCCCGTTCTGGTATCTGATGACGTTTTTGCCCTGGCAGCTTTACTCGCTGGTGGTGATGTTCGGCATCAGCCTCGGCGTTTATCTCTGCCACCAGACCGCCAAAGACATGGGCGTGCACGATCACGGCAGTATCGTCTGGGATGAGTTTATTGGCATGTGGATAACGCTAATGGCGCTGCCGACCCACGACTGGCAGTGGGTTGCCGCCGGGTTTGTGATTTTCCGCATTTTCGATATGTGGAAACCCTGGCCTATCCGCTGGTTTGATCGCAACGTTCACGGCGGCATGGGGATCATGGTGGATGATATCGTCGCAGGGATTATTTCGGCGGGCCTGCTCTACTGGGTGGGCCATCACTGGCCCATCGGTCTGATTTAACCGCATCAGCCCTCGCATCAGAGGGCTGATGTTTTCTGCCTATTTGAAACCGACGACCGGATGCGCCTTGTAAGGCGTTTCCAGCTCGGCCATCTCTTCGCTGGTGAGCGTCACCTCGACCGCGTCAATCAGCTCCTGCAACTGCTCCTCGCGCGAGGCGCCGATAATTGGCGCGACAACGCCCGGTTTACTCAGCAGCCAGGCGAGCGCCACCTGCGCGCGACTGACGCCTTTATCCTGCGCGATAAAGGCCAGCCGCTCGGCGATTTTCGCGTCGTTTTCTTCGGTTTCGCTGTAGAGCGTTTTACCAAATTCATCGGACACCAGCCGCGCCGTGGTTTCGCCCCAGGGGCGAGTCAGACGGCCGCGAGCCAGCGGGCTCCAGGGGATAACGGCCACGCCTTCGCGATAGCAAAGCGGCAGCATCTCCTGCTCCTCTTCGCGATAAATCAGGTTGTAGTGGTTTTGCATGGTGACGAACGGCGCCCAGCCATGCTCTTTTTGCAGGTTCAGCGCCTGCTCGAACTGGTGCGGATGCATGGAAGACGCGCCGATATAGCGCGCTTTACCGGCTTTCACCACGTCGTTTAAGGCTTCCAGCGTCTCTTCAATCGGGGTGTCGTAGTCCCAGCGGTGGATTTGCAGCAGGTCGACATACTCCATGCCGAGGCGGCGCAGACTGTCGTCGATAGCGCGGAGGATCAACGGGCGGGAAAGCCCCTGCGGCAGATCGCCAACCTGGTGATAGACCTTGGTGGCGACCACGACATCCTCGCGGCGTGCGAAATCACGCAGCGCGCGGCCTACGATCTCCTCGCTGCTGCCGTCAGAATAACTGTTGGCGGTGTCGAAAAAGTTAATGCCGCCGTCAAGGGCGTGTTTGATGATAAGGCGGCTGCTTTCTTCGGGGAGAGTCCAGGCGTGGTTACCGCGGTCCGGCTCGCCAAACGTCATACAGCCCAGGCACAGACGGGAAACCTGAAGGTCGGTTTTTCCTAATTGCTTGTATTGCATGGTTCCGCTCCTGCTTTCGGGTCACAAAGGGTACCTTTAAGCATAGCAGGAGCGGAAACGAAGCAGAGGTCAGGCGAGCCAGTCGCGCACGCGCCGGGCGATGCCGTCGGCGGTAAGGCCAATCTCCGCGCGCGCTTCGTCCTGGGTGCCCTGAGGGATAAAGTGATCCGGCAGGCCGAGGTTCAGCACCGGCACCGGTTTGCGCTTCGCCATCAGCAATTCGTTAACGCCGCTGCCCGCGCCGCCCATAATGGCGTTCTCTTCGATGGTGACCAGCGCCTCGTGGCGTTCGGCGAGCTCCATGATCAGCGCTTCATCAAGCGGTTTCACAAAGCGCATATCGACAAGCGTCGCGTTGAGCGCTTCGGCGGCCTGAGTGGCCTCCGGCAGCAGTGTGCCGAAGTTGAGCAGCGCCACTTTTTCACCGTGGCGTTTTACCACGCCTTTGCCAATCGGCAGCTTTTGCAGCGGCTCCAGCGTCACGCCGAGCGCGTTGCCGCGCGGATAGCGCACGGCGCTCGGGCCGTCGTTGTAGTGATAGCCGGTAAACAACATCTGGCGGCACTCGTTCTCATCGCTCGGCGTCATGATGACCATATCCGGGATGCAGCGCAGATAAGAGAGATCGAACGCGCCCTGATGCGTCTGGCCGTCGGCGCCGACGATCCCTGCGCGGTCAATCGCGAACAGCACCGGCAGTTTCTGGATGGCGACATCATGAATGACCTGATCATAGGCGCGTTGCAGGAAGGTGGAGTAAATCGCCACCACCGGCTTGTAACCGCCAATCGCGAGACCCGCCGCGAAGGTGACCGCATGCTGTTCGGCAATCGCTACATCAAAATATTGCTCCGGATACTGGCGGGAGAATTCGACCATGCCGGAGCCCTCGCGCATGGCGGGGGTGATGGCCATCAGTTTGTCGTCTTTAGCGGCGGTTTCGCACAGCCAGTCGCCGAAGATTTTTGAGTAGCTCGGCTGGCCGCCGCTGCTTTTCGGCAGCGTACCGCTTTCCGGATCGAATTTCGGCACCGCGTGGAAGGTAATGGGATCTTTTTCCGCCGGCTCATAACCACGGCCTTTCCTGGTCATGATATGCAGGAACTGCGGGCCTTTGAGGTCGCGCATATTTTTGAGCGTATGCACCAGCCCCAGCACGTCGTGGCCGTCTACCGGGCCGATATAGTTAAAGCCCAGTTCTTCAAACAGCGTGCCCGGCACCACCATGCCTTTAATGTGCTCTTCAGTACGCTTGAGCAGCTCTTTGATTGGCGGCACATTAGAAAATACGCGTTTGCCGCCTTCGCGAAGCCGCGAGTAGAGCTTGCCGGAGAGTAACTGCGCCAGATGGTTATTCAGCGCGCCGACATTCTCGGAAATCGACATTTCGTTGTCGTTAAGGACGACCAGCATATCCGGGCGGATATCGCCCGCATGGTTCATCGCCTCGAACGCCATACCGGCGGTAATCGCGCCGTCGCCAATCACGCAGACGGTGCGGCGGTTTTTCTCCTCGCGCGCCGCGGCGACGGCGATACCGATACCCGCGCTGATAGACGTGGACGAGTGGCCGACGCTTAACACGTCATATTCGCTCTCGCCGCGCCACGGGAACGGGTGCAGGCCGCCTTTCTGACGAATGGTGCCGATGCGGTCGCGCCGTCCGGTCAGAATTTTATGCGGGTACGCCTGATGGCCCACATCCCAGATAAGCTGGTCAAACGGCGTGTTGTAGACGTAATGCAACGCCACGGTAAGCTCCACCGTGCCCAGCCCGGAGGCGAAGTGTCCGCTTGAGCGGCTCACGCTGTCGAGCAGATAGCGACGCAGTTCGTCGCACAGCTTCGGCAAACTCTCTTTTGGCAACAGGCGCAGCTGTGCAGTGGAGTCCACCAGCGCCAGGGTCGGGTATTTGGCAGTATCAAAACTCATTCAGAGACTCATCGTGGTGTTATACGTTTATTTATCACGTTGGATTATGAAATTCGCTAACGCTTCCAGTGTTGCGGTATCCAGCGTCTGGGCTTTCAGCGGCGCCAGCGCCGCCAGAGCGTCGTCGCACAAACTGCGCGCTTTCGCCTGGGCTTGCTCAAGACCCAGCAGGGCGGGGTAGGTGCTTTTGCCAAGTTGCTGATCGGCACCCTGGCGTTTACCAAGGGTGGCAGTATCACCCACCACATCCAGAATGTCATCCTGTACCTGGAAGGCGAGGCCGATGCTTTCTGCGTAACTGTCAAGGTAAACCAGCGCGTCGCGGCCTTTATCTCCAGCGCACAAAGCGCCCATGCGTACCGCCGCGCGGATAAGCGCGCCGGTTTTATGGCGATGGATGCGCTCCAGCGCGTCGAGATCGACCTGCTGGCCTTCGGCTTCGAGATCGAGCGCCTGACCGCCGCACATGCCCGCCACGCCGCTCGCTTTCGCGAGCTCAGAGACCATCGCGAGACGGTCGCGCAGCGCCACGTTGTCCATCGGCGCGTCGCTTAAAATTGAAAACGCCAGCGTTTGCAGCGCATCGCCCGCAAGGATCGCGCTCGCTTCGCCGAAGCGGATATGGCAGGTCGGCTGTCCGCGACGCAGATCGTCGTCATCCATTGCCGGCAGATCGTCATGCATCAGCGAGTAGGCGTGAATGCACTCAATGGCCGCGGCCGGGGCATCCAGCGCGGTCGGGCTGACGCCGAACATCTCACCGGTGGCGTAGACCAGAAACGGCCGCAGGCGTTTACCGCCTAATAATGTGCCGTAGAGCATCGCCTCAACCAGTGGACTCTTCTGAAACGGCAGGGCGCCAATAAAATGCTGCAGCGCGCCGTTGGCCCGCTCAGCCTGCGACTGAAGCTGTTGACTGAAATCCATGTTTACTCGGCGTCCGGCGTAAAGGGGGTAAGAGGCGCATCCTCATTCTGAGAAAGCAGGATCTGCACGCGTTGCTCCGCCTGTTGCAGTTTTACCTGGCCCTGGCGCGCAAGCTGCACGCCGCGTTCAAATTCATTGAGCGCCTCTTCGAGCGGCAGGTCGCCGCTTTCCAGACGGTTGACGATGAGCTCAAGTTCCGACAGGGCAGTTTCGAAGCTGGCCGGCTGTTCATTTTTCTTCGGCATAGTAAATGTCTGACTCTATGGGTTAACTGTCATTTCAGCGACACTGCATGGTAGCGGAGACGCAAAGATTAGCAAATAACGCCTTGTGGGTTGGTAACAGGCGCAGTTACACCGCGATGGTGATATACTGCCGGGCTCACGATGCAGGCGCGCTACGTCCTGCAGTACCATTTTCTAAGCCCCGGTGGGCTTGCCAACGAATCATAGCCACCATGAAGTTTATCATTAAATTATTCCCGGAAATCACCATTAAAAGCCAGTCTGTGCGGTTGCGCTTTATAAAAATCCTGACCGGGAATATTCGTAACGTACTGAAACACTACGATGAAAATCTTGCCGTGGTTCGCCACTGGGACCATATCGTGGTGCGTATTAAAGATGAAGCCCAGCACGATACCGTGCTCGACGCGCTGACCCGTATCCCTGGCATTCACCACGTTCTTGAAGTCGAAGACGTGCCGTTCACGGATATGCACGACATTTTCGAGAAGGCGCTCGCCAACTGGCGTGAGCAGCTCGAAGGGAAAACATTCTGCGTGCGCGTTAAGCGACGCGGTCAACATGAGTTTAGCTCTATTGAAGTGGAGCGCTACGTTGGCGGCGGGTTAAATCAGCATATTGAAACCGCCCGCGTCAAATTAAAACAGCCTGACGTTACCGTCCATCTTGAGATTGAAGACGATCGTCTGCTGCTGATAAAAGGCCGCTATGAAGGCATCGGTGGTTTCCCGATCGGCACTCAGGAAGATGTGCTGTCGCTCATCTCCGGCGGCTTCGATTCCGGCGTCTCCAGCTATATGCTGATGCGCCGCGGTTGCCGTGTGCATTACTGCTTCTTTAACCTGGGCGGCGCGGCGCATGAAATCGGCGTACGCCAGGTGGCGCACTACCTGTGGAGCCGCTTTGGCAGCTCGCACCGCGTGCGTTTTGTGGCGATTAACTTCGAGCCGGTGGTCGGCGAAATCCTTGAAAAAGTGGACGACGGCCAGATGGGCGTGGTGCTCAAGCGTATGATGGTGCGCGCGGCGTCGAAAGTGGCGGAGCGTTATGGCGTGCAGGCGCTGGTCACCGGCGAGGCGCTGGGACAGGTCTCCAGCCAGACGCTGACCAACCTGCGCCTTATCGATAATGTCTCTGATACGCTGGTGCTGCGCCCGCTTATTTCTTACGACAAAGAGCACATTATCGATATCGCCCGCAAAATCGGCACCGAAGATTTTGCACGGACCATGCCGGAATATTGCGGCGTGATCTCTAAAAGCCCGACCGTGAAAGCCGTGAAAGCGAAAATCGAAGCCGAAGAAGCGAACTTCGATTTCACTATCCTCGACCGCGTAGTGGAGGAAGCCACGAACGTCGACATCCGCGAAATCGCCGAGCAGACCGAACAGCAGGTGGTGGAAGTGGAAACTGTCAGCGGTTTCGGCCCGAACGACGCGATTCTGGATATCCGCTCGGTTGACGAGCAGGATGACAAACCGCTGGTTATCGATGGCGTTGAGGTAGTGTCGCTGCCGTTCTATAAGCTCAGCACGAAATTTGGGGATCTCGACCAGAGCAAAACCTATCTGCTGTGGTGCGAGCGCGGCGTGATGAGCCGCCTGCAGGCGCTGTATCTGCTGGAACAGGGCTTTAAGAACGTGAAAGTCTACCGTCCGTAACGCCAGTGCGTTGCGTGAAGTGACAGAAAAATCCCCTCCACGGAGGGGATTTTTTATGGGCAGAATTTCTGGCGGGAAAGCTTAGTAGTCGCGATAGCTGTAAATCCCCGCCGCCAGCACCAACTGACCGGCGACCTCGTGCGCTTTTTCACGCCCGACCAGCAAGTCGATAATCTTCAGCGCGAAATCAATCGCGGTGCCTGGCCCCTGGCTGGTCAGCAGGTTGACGCGCGGATCCCAGACCACGCGTTTATCCTGCCACTGATCGTCCGGGATCGTCTCTTTCAGCGCCGGGAAGCCGGTCATGTTGCCGATGGGGAAGAGCGCATGCGGCACCAGTACTGTACCTGCCGCCGCGCAAATAGCCGCGACAATCCGCCCGGATAAATGAAACTGGCGCACCGTTTCGACCAGCAGCGGACTGTCGCGAAACGCTTCAGCGCCTTTCAGGCCGCCCGGCAGCACAATGATGTCGAAATCACCGTCCGCCACTGCCACCAGCGGCGCGTCCGCCAGCAGCCGGACGCCGCGCGAACACGCAATCGTTAAATCACCGTCGCTCGCGACGCTCGCGGTGGTGACCTTAATGCCGCCGCGAACCAGCAAATCGATGGTGGTGACCGCTTCGGTCTCTTCAGTGCCAGGGCCGAGGCATACCAGTGCCGATGCGCTCATACTCATTCTCCTTGCGTTTAATCTGTTCATACAGACGGCTGTTCACCGGCAGCGTCAGGCCATGCGCTCTGGCGCGGCGCAGCAGATAGCCGGTGATGTAATCAATCTCGGTGTGACGCTGCTGGCGGACATCCTGCAGCATTGAGGAGATATTGGCGGCGGTGCTCTCGATAACCTGGTCGATATAGTAAAGCAGGCTGTCCGTCGACGTGTGGTAGCCTTCGCGCTGCATGACCTGCGCCACTTCGGCGCAAATCTCCCGCACTTCATTCTGGCGCTCGCGCAGCTCGCCGTTCGGGCAGTTATAAAGCGCTGTCAGCGGGTTTATCACGCAGTTGGCGGCAAGCTTTATCCAGCGCGACGCATTAACGTTATCATGCCAGGCGACATCCGGCAGCGCCTGCTGCAACAGCGCCGCCAGCCGGGAATAGTCCTGCGCGTCCGGGGTGACCGGGCCAATATGCGTGGTGCCGCAAGCGACATGCGTTACTACATTGCCGTCGCGTCGCGCCGCATGCGTTGTGACGCCGGCGAGCAGCGGCTGCGCGATAGCGCGTAGCTCATCCAGCGTTCCCATACCGTTATGCAGCAGCAAAATGGGGCTGGCGGCGGGCAGGCGGGCGGCGAGCGCTCTCACCGCCTCGGAGACCTGCCAGGCTTTCAGCGTTACCAGCAGCAGCTCGCTGTCGGCGAGAAAGGCGGCGTCGTTCGCGGTAAAGGTGTGTGTAAACGCGCTGCCGTCGATTTCCACCAGGCTGACGTGGCAGGATGACTGCGGCACGCGCAGCCACCCCTGTACCTCGTGACCTTGTTTGTGCAGCGCGCTCATCCAGAGCTGGCCTAAAGCGCCGCACCCAAGCACGGTAATTTTCATTATTCCTCCTCGCCCGCAACGGCGCCGGGCGTTGTGTCATACGTCTATTATAACGTGAGCGCTTAGGCTTTCGCCTGCCGCCGGTTTCCGGGTTGTGTTATGCGCCTTTGCGGGTATTATGCAACGCACATACTGAGAGGGAGATAGAAAACATGCCATCTTTTGACATTGTCTCTGAAGTCGAAATGCGGGAAGTGCAGAACGCGGTTGAGAACGCCACGCGTGAACTTGAAACCCGTTTCGACTTCCGCAACGTGACCGCAAGCTTTGAGCTGAACGAAAAAAACCAGACCATTAAAGTGACGAGCGAATCAGATTTCCAGGTCAACCAGCTGCTGGATATCCTGCGCGCGAAGCTGCTAAAACGCGGCATCGAAGGCAGCTCCATCGACGTGCCGGAAGAGTTTGAGCACAGCGGGAAAACCTGGAGCGTGGAAGCGAAGCTCAAGCAGGGCATCGACACCGCGATGGCGAAGAAAATCGTTAAGCTGATTAAAGACAGCAAGCTTAAAGTCCAGGCACAAATCCAGGGCGAGCAGGTTCGCGTAACCGGTAAAGCCCGCGACGATCTCCAGCAGGCGATCGCGCTGGTGCGCGGCGGCAACCTCGGCCAGCCGTTCCAGTTCAATAACTTCCGCGACTAAGCGAGCGGAAGGGCAAAAATCAAAAGGGCGGAATATCCGCCCTTTTTTGTGTCTGATTGTCGCGGCTACGGTTAAGCGTGGCGGATCTGCTGTTCTATCTCGACGCGGTTTGTCACTTTGGTGTCGATTTTCAGATACGCGCTGCGTTCATCAGGCACTACCACCGCCTCGCTGACGCCCGCAGTCTCACGCAAACGCTGCGCGAGCGCTTCATCTGCCGACACTCCAGGCGGAATTTCCACGCGAATACTGCTGACATACGGCGGCTCTTTCATCGTGGTGCTGACCAGCAGCCAGACGGTCGCCAGCAGCGCGCCGACCAGAAAGACCGTCTGGGAATCGAACAGGCCATCGACCCAGCCGCCCAGCGAGCCGCCGATGGCCACACCCAGAAACTGGCTGGTGGAGTATACGCCCATGGCGGTGCCTTTATAGCCCGCCGGCGACTCTTTGCTGATAAGCGACGGCAGCATCGCCTCCATCAGATTAAACGCGATGAAAAATAGCTGTACGCCGACGATAAGCTCCCAGAAGTGCGGGCCTGCGCCCCACAGCACGATTTCGGCGATAAGCAACAGCGCCACGCAGAGGAGAAACACGCGCTTCATTTTGCGCTTCGCTTCGGCATAAATAATGAACGGCACCACCGAGACGAACGAAATCAGCATGGTGCACAGATAAACTTTCCAGTGCGCCGCCGCCGGGTAACCTGCGGCTTCCAGCTGGCCGGGCAGGGCGACAAAGGTCGACATCAGGAGAATATGCAGGCACATAATGCCGAAGTTAAGTTTCAGCAGCGTCGGCTCGGCCAGCACTTTGCGAAAACAGCCTTTGACCATGCCTGAGTCACGGTTCAGCACATGGCTGTCGCTGTCGGGCACGACCCAGAGCGTGATGAGAATGCCCGCGGTCGCGAGCACCGCGATCATCCAGAACAGCGCATGCAGGCCGAGCGCGTGGGTAATTATCGGGCCAAGCACCATCGCGATGGCGAACGTCACGCCGAAGCTGACGCCGATAAAGGCCATCGCCTTGGTACGGTTCTGTTCGCGGGTGAGATCGGAGAGCAGCGCCATAACGGCGGCGGCGATAGCGCCGGAGCCTTGCAGCGCGCGCCCGAGAATAATGCCCCAGATGGAGTCGGTCAGCGCAGCGACCAGGCTGCCGATAACGAAAATCGCGAGACCGCCGACAATCAGCGGTTTACGACCAATACGGTCAGAAAGCAGGCCAAACGGCACCTGGAAAATCGCCTGCGCGAGGCCGTAAATACCAATCGCGAGGCCAATCAGCGCTTCGCTGGCACCCTGTAACGCCATTCCGTAAGTAGTAATGACCGGCAGTACCATAAACATACCGAGCATGCGCAAAGAAAAAACCGTCCCTAAACCCCATGTCGCGCGCAACTCGACTGGTGTCATTTTGTTATCGTTCATTACCACCTCAGATAAAAAGCAGGCCTTAGTGTAGTGCGAGGGCAGGGGAGGGTAAATGCCGGGTTATTTAGAAAATATTTCAAGGGTTAACTATTCATGCTGTCAATGAATATCGGCCCGGATGAGCGCAATAAAAAAGGGTGCCGTAGCACCCTTTTTCGTGTCGGTGACTTACCAGACGTAAGTCAGCAGACTCTGTGAATCCGGCACCATAAAGTCCACGGACATCATCACGCTCAGCGAGGTGATGGCGACAATCGAGAACACAAACAGTTTGCGTGCCCAGACTTTATCGTTTTCAGCCTTGTAGCCGCGCAGGGCCATGCCAAGCCACCAGACGCTGACCGCTGCCGCCACCACCAGGTATTTATACCCGGCATAACCGCCCAGCGAGAGCATCAGGGTCGCCACGGCGAAGGCGATGATGTAAAGGGTAATGTGGTTTTTGGCCACAGAAATCCCTTTAACCACCGGCAGCACCGGAATGTTAGCGGCCTGATAATCCTTAAAGCGGAAAATCGCAATCGCGTAGGAGTGAGGCATCTGCCACAGGCTGAAAATCGCAAGCAGGATCAACGCGCCGGTATCGAACTCGTTAGTCACCGCGCAGTAGCCGATAACCGGCGGCGCAGCGCCGGACAGCGAGCCTATCAGCGTGCCATAGACCGAGTGGCGTTTCATGTAGAGGCTATATACCCCGACATACACCACAAAGCCCATGACCGCCAGCCACATCGCCAGCGGGTTCGCACCGAACCAGAGCAGCATAAAGCCAGCAATACCCAACAAGGTGGCGTACACCAGCGACATTTTCGGTGAAATCAGTCCCTTCACCAGCACACGGTTTTTGGTGCGCTCCATTTTGCGGTCAATATCACGGTCGATGTAGTTGTTAAACACACAACCGGACGCCACGACCAGCGACACCCCCACGAGGGTGAAAAGGAACAGGGGATAGTCGATGCTGCCTTTGGAAGCCAGCAGGAATCCCCCGATAACCGATATCAGGTTGCCGAAAATGATGCCTGGTTTCGTTACTTGCAGGTATTGCTTAATCATACTCGCCGCTCTTAGTGAACCATCATGTTGTAATTCAGGTTCCACATAATCCAGATAGAGCCTACCACTACTATCGCGATAATCAGCAACGTAAAGACAAAGGCTACCAGGTTCCAGCGCTCCTCAGAGGAAGCGTTCATGTGCAGGAAGCACACCAGGTGAACCAGAATCTGTACGACTGCGGTTGCCACTACCACACCCAGCAGGGTGCCGTGAGACGCGGAACCATTCATGACCATCCAGAACGGGATTACTGTCAGAATAACCGACAGGATAAACCCGATCAGGTACGTCTTGACGCCACCGTGATGAGCGCCGTTGTGATCGGTTGAATGACTCATTACATCGCCCCCATCAGATAGACTACAGAGAACACGCAGATCCACACCACGTCCAGGAAGTGCCAGAACATGCTCAGGCACATCAGGCGCGCGCGGTTATTGTGGGTCAGACCGCGGCGGGAGACGTGAATCATCATCACAACCATCCAGATAAGGCCAGAGGTCACGTGGAGACCGTGGGTGCCGACCAGCGCGAAGAAGGCGGACAGGAAGCCGCTTCTGTCTGGGCCGAAGCCTTCTGCGATCAGATGATGGAATTCATAGATTTCCATCGCCACGAACCCTGCGCCAAACAGGAAGGTCAGGGCGAGCCAGGACATCACCTGGCTCTGTTTGTTGTTGTTCATGGCGATCATCGCCATGCCATACGTGATGGAGGAGAACAACAGCAGGAAAGTTTCAACCAGCACAAACGGCAGTTCGAAAATGTCTTTCCCGGTCGGGCCCCCCGCCGTGCCGTTCACAAGAACGGCATAGGTGGCAAACAGACATGCAAACAGAATGCAGTCGCTCATCAGGTAGATCCAGAAGCCGAACACTTTGTTCGCTCCTGCATCGTGGTGCCCATGCTCATGGCTGCCATGGGCAAGTTCGTGATTAATGCTCTCAGTTGACATTTTTCAGCCCTGCTTTGGTGATTTCTTCGAAGTGCTGGTTTTCCAGTTTCTCAACGGTGGCTACCGGTACATAGTAATCCACGTCTTCATCGAAGCTCTTCGCAATCCAGGTAATAACGATACCCGCGAAGCCCACGATAGCCAGCCACCAGATGTGCCAGATCATCGCGAAGCCAAAGATGGTGCTGAACGCGCCGATGAAAATACCCGCTGCGCTGTTGCGCGGCATATGAATTTCTTCATAGTGCGCCGGCTGCTTGTAAGCTTCACCTTTGTCTTTCATTTCCCAGAACGCATCGCGCTCGTGGATTTCCGGTACTACCGCGAAGTTGTAGAACGGCGGCGGAGAAGAAGTCGCCCACTCCAGCGTACGGCCGCCCCACGGGTCGCCAGTCAGGTCGCGGTTCAGATGACGGTCGCGAACACTCACGTAGATCTGCAGGATGATGCACAGGATACCGCAGGCAATCAGCAGCGCGCCGATTTCAGCGACAATCATCAGCGGCTGGAACATCGGGTCGATGTTCTGGCTAACGCGACGCGTCATACCCATGAAGCCCATGGCGTACAGCGGCATAAAGGTCACGAAGAAGCCGATGATCCAGAACCAGAAGGCGCGGATGCCCCAGGTTTCGTTCATCTTGTAGCCAAAGGCTTTCGGCCACCAGTAGCTCATACCGGCGAAGCACCCGAAGACCACACCACCGATAATCACGTTATGGAAGTGCGCAATCAGGAACAGGCTGTTGTGCAGTACGAAGTCTGCGCCCGGCACCGCCAGCAGTACGCCAGTCATACCACCGATAGAGAAGGTGATGATGAAGCCGATGGTCCACAGCATGGAAGAGTGGAACTGAATACGGCCCTGATACATGGTGAACAGCCAGTTGAAGATCTTCACCCCGGTCGGGATGGCGATAATCATCGTGGTGATACCAAAGAAGGCGTTAACGTTCGCGCCACTACCCATGGTGAAGAAGTGGTGCAGCCACACGATGAACGACAGCACGGTAATCGCGATGGTCGCCCAAACGAGGGAGGTGTAACCGAACAGACGTTTCTTCGAGAAGGTGGAGGTGATTTCAGAGAACACACCAAACACCGGCAGAACCAGGATGTACACTTCCGGATGGCCCCAGGCCCAGATCAGGTTCACGTACATCATCATGTTGCCGCCCATATCATTGGTAAAGAAATGGGTGCCCAGATAGCGGTCCAGGGTTAGCAACGCAATAGTGACGGTCAGGATCGGGAACGAGACGATAATCAGGACGTTAGTACACAGCGACGCCCAGGTGAATACCGGCATTTTGAACATGGTCATGCCCGGCGCACGCATCTTCAGGATGGTCACGAAGAAGTTGATACCGGTCAGTGTCGTACCAATACCGGAGAGCTGGAGACTCCAGATCCAGTAGTCCACCCCAACGCCCGGACTGTACTCAATACCCGAGAGCGGCGGATAGGCCACCCAGCCGGTCTGAGCAAATTCGCCCACGCCCAGAGAGACGTTCACAAGGATTACCCCGACAACCGTGAACCAGAAGCTCAGGTTGTTCAGGAACGGATATGCCACGTCGCGCGCGCCGATCTGCAGCGGAACCACCAGGTTCATCAGACCGATAACGAACGGCATCGCCACGAAGAAGATCATGATAACGCCGTGGGCGGTAAAGATCTGGTCGTAGTGATGCGGCGGCAGGAACCCGGCTTCGCCGGAGGCCGCCAGCAATTGCTGGGTACGCATCATGATGGCGTCCGCGAAGCCGCGAACCAGCATCACGATAGCCACGAGGATATACATAATCCCCAGACGTTTGTGGTCCACAGAGGTGAGCCACTCGTTCCACAGATAAGACCACTTACCGAAGTAAGTGATAGCTGCAACTAGCGCCAGACCCCCGACGATAATGGCAGCCACCGTAACCATGATAATCGGCTCATGGTACGGGATTGCATCCAGTGTAAGTTTTCCGAACATCGTATTATTCCTCGGCCCCTTAGTGAGAGGTTTCCGCGTGATTCATGTCCATGCCTTCCATGCCTTCGTGGGCGTTGTGCTCCCCTTCAGACTGAGTCACGTCCATGCTCTTCCCAGGTCCCATGAATTTGTTAATCACGTCTTTAAACAAATTCGGTTTTACGCTGGAGAAGTATTCGACTTTGTTGTATTCGCTCGGGGCCGCCAGCTTGTCATAGGTCGCCATATCGTTAATGGTTTTGCCAGACTGCTTCGCTTTGGCCACCCACTGGTTGAAGGTCTCGTTATCCGGCGTGGCGATTGCCTTGAACTTCATGCCGGAGAAACCTGCACCACTGTAGTTAGCAGAAATACCGTCGTAGGTGCCGGCTTCGTTCGCAATCAGGTGCAGTTTGGTCTGCATACCTGCCATTGCGTAGATCTGGCTACCCAGGCGCGGAATAAAGAAGGAGTTCATCACCGAGTTGGAGGTGATTTTGAATTCCACAGGCGTGTTCGCCGGGAACGCAATTTCATTGACCGTCGCGATGCCCTGCTCCGGATAAATGAAGAACCACTTCCAGTCCATTGCGATAACTTCGATGGTCACCGGCTTCGCATCGTGCGCCAGCGGACGGCTGGGTTCGAGCGAGTGCGTGGTTTTCCATGTCAGTACTGCAAGGAAAATGATGATAAGGATAGGGATGGTCCAGACAACAGCTTCAACTTTGTTGGAGTGTGACCAGTTGGGGCTGTATTTTGCGTCCTTATTGGTTGCCCGATATTTCCAGGCGAAGCCAATAGCCATCACGATGGCTGGAATCACGACAATCAACATCAGCCCGAGGGCGGTCAGTATCAGTGAACGTTGCTCCAGTCCAATCTGTCCTTTGGGGTTGAGAAGCGCAGCATCGCAGCCACTGAGTAAAACAGTGCCTGCGAATAATGACAGCAGTCCCAAACTTTTATTGTATTTCCTGAGTCTCATTTAACGACCTCAATTCAGGGGGATCTGGTGGCGGTTAAAGTGTGCCGGGCATTTTACGGGAAGGTTACATTACTGTAAACACGAATGGCGCAGTGTCTGTGGGGTGTAACCGGGTTCTGTCGCTACCGTCACAGCCAATGCAACAAAATGTAAAATGTAAGCCATGACAGCCACATGGCAAGGGTTATAACAAAATCCTATGTAAAGTAAGGTCAAGACGGGAATTGAGTATATAGGGGTGGAAATAACATACAATAAATTAACAATGCGGTTTCAAATGAGAAACAATAACGGCGGGAAAATAATTTTTCACGGTGCTGAATCGTTAAAAATAATGTCGCACAGAATGATAAACGAAATTATTTAAAGTCTCTGCTACCAAATTTCGATAAATATATCTAAGCAAATCAAATGCTATTTTATTGACCAGTAAATTGGAACGCTTTCCTGGTTGTGCTTTTTTTCTGGCGATAAAAGCAACAATAAAACAACAATCATTCAGGGTAAAGGATTGATACGCATGGAAACAGTAACGCCTCTGATAGGCATCGATTTAGGCACGTCTAACAGCGCGGTGGCCTGGTTTACCGGGGGGCAGTCGACGCTGATTGCCGATGGTGATAAGCGCGTGCTGACGCCTTCTGTCGTCGGCCTGGACGATGACGGACATCTGATTGTCGGCGCTGCGGCGAAAGCCCGCCTGGTGAGCCACCCGACGCTCACGCACGCGAGCTTCAAACGCTACATGGGCACCGACAAAGTGTTTACCCTCGGCGAGCATCGCTTTCGCGCGGAAGAGCTCTCGGCGCTGGTGTTGCGCAAGCTGAAAACCGACGCTGAAGTGGCGCTCGGGTCGCCCATCACACGTGCGGTCATTACCGTCCCGGCCTGGTTTAACGATATTCAGCGCAAAGCGGTGAAAACCGCCGGGCATCTGGCGGGACTTGACGTCGAGCGTCTGGTCAATGAACCGACAGCGGCCTCGCTTGCCTATGGTCTTGCCGATAACCGTGAGCAAAAGTTCCTTGTTTTTGACCTGGGCGGCGGCACGTTTGACGTCTCTATCGTCGATATGTTTGAAGGCGTGATCGAAGTACGCGCCAGTAGCGGCGACGCGCGCCTCGGCGGCGATGACTTTACCGATGTTATTCGCCAGTGGATGCTGTCGCGTTACCCTGACTACCAGCCGGCGGACGCATTCGAAGAGGCGCAACTGACGGCGCAGGCCGAAGACCTGAAACACCAGCTCACGCAGCAGGCGCTGGCGACAGCCACGCTCCACGCTGGCGGGCAGGAGATGACCTGGCGGCTGGATAATGACACGCTCACCGATATCTGCCAGCCGCTGCTGGCGCGGCTGAAACAGCCCGTTATCCAGGCGCTGCGCGACGCCCGTTTTGATATCGGCGATCTGGACGATGTTATCCTGGTGGGGGGCGCCACGCGCATGCCGGTGGTGCGCCAGCTGGCGGCGCGCATGTTTGGCCGCTTCCCGCGCGCTGAGCTCAACCCGGATGAAGTGGTGGCGCTGGGCGCGGGCATCCAGGCGGGGCTTGCAAGCCTCGACGCGGCGCTCGACGACGTTGTACTTACGGATGTAATGCCCTATTCGCTCGGCATCGAAACGGCGCGCCGTCACGGCGAACGCTTCGAGAGCGGCTACTTTCTGCCGATTATCGAGCGCAACAGCTTTGTACCGGTCAGCATGTTCCGCTCCATCGCGACCGTTTATGACAACCAGCGCCAGCTCGAAATCGCCGTATTTCAGGGCGAGGCGCGCCGGGTGGCCGAGAATATTCTGCTCGACAAATTTACGCTCGATATCCCACCGCGCCCGGCGGGCGAAGTGACCGTGGATGTACGTTTCACTTATACCCTTGATGGCATTCTGGAAGTGGAATGTAAAATCGACGGTCAGGAGGACGTGGCGTCGCTGGTGATTGAACGCGCGCCTGGCAGCCTCAGCCCGGAGGAGATCCAGCAGCGCCTGGCGCAGCTCAATGCGTTGAAAATCCATCCGCGCGACCGCACGGAGAACCGGCAACTGCTGGCGCAGACGAGCCTGCGTTATGAGCAGACGCTCGGCGAGCGGCGTCATCTTATCGATCACTACAGCGCGCAGTTTGAGCAGGCGCTGGAAAGCCAGGATCTGCGCGCGATCGCCGACGCGCGTCAGTCGCTGGCGCAGATCCTCGCCCAGTTTGACGACGGGTTACGCTAATGGATGCCTGGAGCCTTCTCGGCCTTGAGCCGACCAAAGACAAAAGCGCGTTGCGCCGCGCCTGGGCGAAAGTGGTCAAGCAGCATCGTCCGGATCAGGACCCGCAAATGTATCAGCGGCTGCGCGAAGCCTACGAGGCGGCGCAACGCTACCAGGAAGAAGAAGACCTGGACGATGCAACCGACGGCGACGAGGCGCAATCGCCTGTCGTTATCACAGACGGTGATATCCCTGCCTGGCTGCAAACGGCCCTGCAAGCGGAAGCGACTCCGCAGCCGGATGTCATGTCGCAGCCCGGCTGGGATGCGCAGCAGCTTCGCGAGAAAGCGCAGTGGCTGTCGCCTTTTATCGTCGCCGATGAGATGGCTGGCTGCCAGCTGCTGGAAACTTACCTGGTAACCGAGCTGCCGGATGCGCTGGCGGCGCGCCGCTACTTCAGCGAGCAACTGGCCGGAGCGCTGGCGGATGAACAGTGGCTCACGCGAGGCCAGCTGGAGCATGTCGGTAGGGTAATGGGGTGGGAGCTTGAGAGCTACCGCAGCACAGCGCTGTCCGACTGGCTGGTGGAGGCGCTCGACGCGCGCGTCACCACTACGGAAGAAGATTACCGGATGATCGTGGAGCGCGGGCAGCATCAGGCGAACTGGCTCTGGCGAGCCCGCTGGCGACTGATGACCGAGCCGCAGGCGCCGCTGCCGTGGTGGGGGCGACTGTGGCCTGGATTTCTTGACGAGGCCCGGCAGCAGGTCCAGACGATGTGCGGCGAACAGCCCGGTTTATGGCAGCGTATTAACCCGGTGATGATGGAACTGCTCTATACGCCAGGCCGGGCGCTGTCGATGCATCTCTTCATAAGCCTGCTCTTTTGGGGCGGCGTGCTGGGTTTTCTGGCGGTCGATCCTCAGGTAAGGGCGGTGGATGTGGGGATTGTGAGTGCGATTGTGGGGGCTTATCTGTTCGGCATCCCGGCGCTCTGGAACCGCTATCCTGAGGGGAGCCGACAACGGATCGGCGTCCGTATTGGGTATGTGCTGTTATCAGTCACGCTGCTGGCGGCCCCGGTGGGGCTTTTTGCGCACTATGCCGTGGCGTTCTATCAGAAAAGCCACGAAATCACGTCGGTGCTTTATATGGTCGTGATTATCGTGGGAGTGCTGGTGGTGTGTCTGAGACCGCGGGCGCGGCAGTGGTGGCGCTGGCCCATTGATATCATCTCCGGGCCGATCGGGTTTCCTGTTCAGTTGCTTTGTCAGCTGCCGTGGGTGATTAACCTGTTTTTAATTCCGTTCGGCACGAAATTGTACAGCGTGTTTATCCGCCTTTTTATTGAGGCGATAAGATCAGGGTTCTGAACGCACCGCGACGCGACGTAGCGCCAGGTAATCAAGCAAACAGCCCAGCACGATCCCCCCCAGCGCCAGTAACGCGCCGGCTTCAAGCAGCATCGCATCAAAGGTTAACGCGCTCAGGCCGAGCGCGTTGCTGATAATCACCAAAAGCCAGGCGCCGAGCAGCGCGCAACCGATCAGCAGCAGGCGCAGCGCGAAACGATAACCCGCCGGGAACGCCTGGCGGCGCAAAAACGCGCCGGTTTCACGGGTATACTCCAGTGTGCCCCGGCACAACTGCAAGAGCAGAATACCCGGCACCGCCGCGACTACCGAGAAGAGATAAAAGCTCGGCCAGCCGTAAGCTTCCACAAACCAGCCCGCCACCGGGCCCACATAGACGCGTCCGACAGCCGAGAGCGCGGAGAGCAGGGCAAACTGGGTGGCGGAAAACGACTTATTACACAGCGTCATCAGCAGCGCCACAAACGCCGCGGTGCCCATGCCGCCGCACAGGTTTTCAAAGAAAACTGCGGCCGCCATGGTCAGCAGATCTTTATCGCTCACTGACAGCAGCCAGTAACCGGCGTTTGACGCCGCCTGTAAAATGCCGAAGATCAGCAGCGCGCGGAACAGCGACAGCCGCTGCATTAATACCCCGCCGTAGAGCGCGCCGATAATCGTCGCGAGCAGCCCCAGCGTTTTATTCACCATGCCGACCTGAGCGGCGTCAAAGCCGACGCCGCGAATAAGAAAGGTGGTGGTCAGGCTCATGGCGAACGCGTCGCCAAGCTTATAAAGGACAATCAGCAACAGGATAAGCCAGGCGTTGTTACGCGCGAAGAAATCGCGCAGCGGCGCAACGACGGCCTGCTCCAGGGTGCGCGGGGCCGGGATGGCGTCGTCAGGCTCCGGCGCAAACCAGGTGGCGATAAGGCAGGGGATGAGAAGCGCTGCCATCAGCCAGTAAGTGGCCTGCCAGCCGAGCCAGCGGTCTGCGAGCCACAGCGCCAGTCCGCCTGAGACCAGCATCGCCAGCCGATAGCCAAGCACGCTAATCGCCGCGCCCGAGCCGCGTTCGTCAGCGGGCAGCACGTCGGTTTTCCAGGCGTCGAACACGATATCCTGCGAGGCTGAACAGAACGCGATAAGCACCGCCAGCGCCGCCATCCAGCGCAGATGTGTCGAGGGCTCTAAAAAGCCCATCCCGGCGATAGCTACCAGCAGTAACAGTTGCGTGATAAATAGCCAGCCGCGACGCCTGCCGAGCAGCGGCGGCGTATAGCGGTCCATGACCGGCGACCAGAGAAACTTAAAGACGTAAGCCTGACCGACAAGCGAGAAAAAACCGATGGTTTTGAGGTCGATATTCTCAACCGTCATCCAGGCCTGAAGTGTGCCGGAGGTGAGCGCCAGCGGCAGGCCGGAGGCGAAGCCGAGGATCAGTAAAATGGCGGATTTCGGCTGCTGAAAAAGGCGTAAATAATGACTGTGCATGGGCGGCCGTAAAAAAAGCGGCCCGGCGAACCGGGCCTTTAAAAACAAGGATGATTAACGCGCGTTCTGTTTGATGAACTCGTGGATGCTGGTGTCCTGCGCCATATCGGCGATAGTGTCGCTCAGCACGGAGTTAACCGCGTCGGCGATATTTTTGTTGCTCGCCTGGAAAGCGCCTTCCACAGAATAACTGGCGCGGTAGTTTTTGGTCATCTTATTGCCCGTTTTCGCGGTCGCAATGATAGAGATGTCCGCTTTCGTGGCGATGTTGTAGCGCACGTTGCCCTGCGAGACGTCAGCATAGAGCTGGTTAACGATAATCTGCAAATCTACCGCGCCGCTTGGGCCAATCATGTAGCCGCGGGAGGTCATCTGTTTCTCCAGCACTTCCTGGAGCAGGAAACGCAGATCGCGCGAGGCGGTCAGCGTCACCAGCTGGTTGTCACGAGTCACTTTCGCCAGCGCCTGATCCTGACGCTGATCCGCGCCGTTAATGCTGACGGTCACGCCCATCAGGCTCGGGTCCTGCTGCGGCAGAGTGATTTTAGGGGAGACTTCAATCGTCGTCGGCGGGGTCGCGCAACCTGCCAGCATAAAAAGGGCAACGAGCGGGAAGAGTACTTTTTTTAACATGTTCAGGCTCTCAACGGTCCATGGGCAATAAAGAAGAAAATTCCCGCCATCATAGCATCGCCATGCGCGAGGGGAAGAGGCCAGTCGACTGAAAATAACGCAATGTCTTTTTTATGACCGCCGTCTGGCCTGGCATCGTCTGAAATTGCGGTTATAAGCGCGCTGACCGGCGCTGAGCGTGCCATAAAGCGCAGCGGCGGCAAAAGTTAAAATTGTGTTGTTTTTTGACAATGGAAACGGTAAAAGCGGCTAACCTTTAAAGTGATGGCTGCCATCGCAGCGTTGTCGAGGAGAGTCTTATGATGATACGCGAGCAGATTGAAGAAAAACTGAAGGCAGCCTTTGAGCCTGTCTTTCTGGATGTAGTGGATGAAAGCTATCGTCATAACGTACCGGCGGGCTCTGAAAGTCATTTCAAAGTCGTGCTGGTCAGCGATCGCTTCGTCGGCGAGCGTTTCCTCAATCGCCACCGGCTCATTTACGGCATTCTTAGCGAAGAACTGGCCTCGACGGTGCATGCTCTGGCGCTGCACACCTATACCCTGAAAGAGTGGGAAGGGCTTCAGGATACAGTGCTGCCTTCTCCGGCTTGTCGAGGGGCCGGCACCCTGGCCTGATGAATCACAGTTGCAACGGCGGGAGCTTTTCCAGTATGTTGCGCCAGCGGTAATAAAACGAAACGGCCTGCGTGGCCGTTTTTGTTTTGCCTGAATTTTGCACGCTATGTGCACTTTTCAGTCATAAATTTGCCGGGAAGTGTGAAAAGTGCCGCAATGCCTCGGCTGGCTTTTCTCGACTCCCCAAGGGGATGCCGCTATAATGCTGCGTCTTATTTTTCGGAATGTCTTCGGGACGATTCTGGCGACAGGGATAGTGTTTCTGCTAAAGAAGACGTCCCGGTTCTGCGAAGCGAATACCATAGGGCTTCCAGAGTTGACCGAGCACTGTGATTTTTTGAGGTAACAAGATGCAAGTTTCAGTTGAAACCACTCAGGGCCTTGGGCGCCGTGTAACGATTACTATCGCTGCTGACAGCATCGAGAACGCTGTAAAAAGCGAGCTGGTCAACGTGGCAAAGAAAGTGCGTATCGACGGCTTTCGCAAAGGCAAAGTACCGATGAATGTTGTTGCTCAGCGTTATGGCGCATCCGTGCGTCAGGATGTGCTGGGCGATCTGATGAGCCGTCACTTCGTTGACGCTATCATCAAAGAAAAAATCAATCCGGCTGGCGCGCCGAACTATGTGCCGGGCGAATACAAACTGGGCGAAGACTTCACCTACGCGGTAGAGTTCGAAGTGTACCCGGAAGTTGAGCTGCAGGGCCTGGAATCTATCGAAGTGGAAAAACCGGTTGTTGAAGTCACCGACGCTGACGTAGACACCATGCTGGACACCCTGCGCAAGCAGCAGGCGACCTGGAAAGATAAAGACGGCGCTGCCGACGCAGAAGACCGCGTAACCATCGACTTCACCGGCTCTGTAGACGGCGAAGAGTTTGAAGGCGGCAAAGCGACCGACTTCGTACTGGCGATGGGTCAGGGCCGCATGATCCCGGGCTTTGAAGAAGGCATTAAAGGCCACAAAGCAGGCGAAGAGTTCACCATCGACGTGACCTTCCCGGAAGAATACCACGCGGAAAACCTGAAAGGTAAAGCTGCTAAGTTCGTTATCAACCTGAAGAAAGTTGAAGAGCGCGAACTGCCGGAGCTGACCGAAGAGTTCATCAAACGTTTCGGCGTTGAAGATGGTTCCGTTGCCGGTCTGCGTACCGAAGTACGTAAAAACATGGAACGCGAGCTGAAAGGCGCCGTGCGTAACCGCATCAAGTCTCAGGCTATCGACGGTCTGGTGAACGCGAACAACATCGACGTTCCGGCTGCGCTGATCGACGGCGAAATCGACGTGCTGCGCCGCCAGGCCGCACAGCGTTTTGGCGGTAATGAGAAACAGGCTCTGGAACTGCCGCGCGAACTGTTCGAAGAACAGGCTAAACGTCGCGTCGTTGTTGGTCTGCTGCTGGGCGAAGTCATTCGTACCCACGAGCTGAAAGCTGACGAAGATCGCGTGAAAGCGCTGATCGAAGAGATGGCTTCCGCTTATGAAGATCCGTCAGAAGTTATTGAGTTCTACAGCAAGAACAACGAGCTGATGGACAACATGCGCAACGTGGCGCTGGAAGAGCAGGCGGTTGAAGCGGTACTGGCGAAAGCGAAAGTGACCGAGAAGCCGACCTCTTTCCAGGAACTGATGAATCAGCAGGCGTAAGCCCTTTCATCGTTCCACGACGAGGCATATGGGCCCGTCACCGCAGGGTGACGGGCTTTTTTGTCACTTTTCCTACCCAGAAATGGCGGGTAAGGGGTGTTTCGGTGTTAGCGTAACAGCAAAAGATTGTTATGCTTGAAACAGGGCATCATTATCCCATTAATGAAACAGTAAAAAGTGAACGACTGGCTGATAATCCGTCCGTAAGGTGTTTACCGGCAGGAGCGTAGTCATCCTGAGCGGTCTCAAGTAGAATCAGTACAGCAGGTTACTCAGAATATTTATCCAGGAGACGGATATGTCATACAGTGACGAACGTGATCAATTTGCACCCCATATGGCTCTGGTGCCGATGGTTGTTGAACAGACCTCGCGCGGCGAGCGTTCTTACGATATTTTCTCCCGTCTGCTCAAGGAACGTATCATTTTTCTGACCGGCCAGGTCGAAGACCAGATGGCCAACCTGATTGTCGCGCAGATGCTGTTTCTGGAAGCGGAAAACCCAGAGAAAGACATCTATCTTTACATTAACTCGCCGGGTGGGGTAATCACCGCCGGGATGTCAATCTACGACACCATGCAGTTTATTCAGCCGGACGTTAGCACCATTTGTATGGGCCAGGCCGCGTCAATGGGCGCTTTCCTGCTGACTGCGGGCACGAAAGGTAAGCGTTTCTGCCTGCCCAACTCGCGCGTAATGATCCACCAGCCGCTGGGCGGCTACCAGGGGCAGGCGACGGATATCGAAATCCACGCCCGTGAAATCCTGAAAGTGAAAGCACGCATGAACGAACTGATGGCGCAACATACGGGCCAGCCTCTTGAACAAATCGAGAGAGACACAGAGCGCGACCGTTTCCTCTCTGCAGGTGAAGCAGTAGAGTATGGTCTGGTTGACTCCATCATGACCCACCGTAACTGATGCCCGCCACGCGAGGGCCGCTATACTAGAAGAAGGCGGCCCTTTGCATCCTGGCGGCAGGCGCTGGTACGAGCATGGCGTTGTCGCGTGCGGCACTAAGAACAGAAAAGAGGTTTTGACTCATGACAGATAAGCGCAAAGACAGCTCAGGCAAACTGTTGTACTGCTCTTTTTGCGGCAAAAGCCAGCATGAAGTGCGAAAGCTAATCGCCGGGCCGTCCGTGTATATCTGCGACGAGTGTGTCGATTTATGTAACGACATTATTCGCGAAGAGATTAAAGAAGTGGCTCCGCACCGTGAACGCAGCGCTCTGCCGACGCCACATGAAATCCGTAGCCATCTTGACGATTATGTTATTGGTCAGGAAAGGGCGAAAAAGGTGCTGGCGGTAGCGGTCTATAACCACTACAAACGTCTGCGCAACGGCGACACCTCGAACGGCGTCGAACTCGGCAAAAGTAACATTCTGCTGATCGGTCCGACCGGTAGCGGTAAAACCTTGCTGGCGGAAACGCTGGCGCGCCTGCTGGATGTACCGTTTACCATGGCTGACGCCACTACGCTGACCGAAGCCGGTTACGTGGGCGAGGATGTGGAAAACATCATCCAGAAACTGCTGCAAAAGTGCGACTACGACGTCCAGAAAGCGCAGCGCGGCATCGTTTATATTGATGAGATTGATAAAATCTCCCGTAAATCCGATAACCCGTCCATCACGCGCGACGTATCCGGCGAAGGCGTACAGCAGGCTCTGCTGAAGCTTATCGAAGGCACCGTGGCGGCCGTACCGCCGCAGGGCGGGCGCAAACATCCGCAGCAGGAATTCTTGCAGGTTGATACCTCCAAAATCCTCTTTATCTGCGGCGGCGCGTTCGCAGGTCTCGATAAAGTGATCGCGAATCGTGTAGAAACCGGCTCCGGCATTGGTTTTGGCGCGACAGTAAAAGGCAAATCGCAGAAGGCGACCGAAGGTGAGCTGCTCTCCCAGGTCGAGCCGGAAGATCTGATTAAATTTGGTCTGATCCCGGAATTCATTGGCCGTCTGCCGGTTGTCGCCACGCTAAATGAGCTGAGCGAAGATGCGCTGATCCAGATCCTCAAAGAGCCGAAAAACGCCCTGACCAAACAGTATCAGGCGCTGTTCAACCTCGAAGGCGTAGAGCTGGAGTTCCGCGACGAAGCGCTGGAAGCCATCGCCAAAAAAGCGATGTCGCGTAAAACCGGCGCGCGTGGTCTGCGCTCCATCGTCGAAGCGGCGCTGCTGGAAACTATGTACGATCTGCCGTCCATGGAAGACGTTGAAAAAGTGGTTATTGACGAGTCCGTAATCGCGGGCCAAAGCGAACCGCTGCTGATTTATGGCAAACCGGAAGCCCAGCAGGCATCCGGCGAATAATTCGCCAGTTCTGACAATCAGTTAACAATAAATGGGGGAAATAATCCCCCATTTATTTTTCCTGCATCCGTGCCGTTGAATGTGCGGGAAACATCCCCATATACTGATTTACTTATTGGTGATGCCGTGAAGTGCGTTCACATGCGCCCCATCACCAGGCGGAAACTAAACTAAGAGAGAGCTCTATGAATCCTGAGCGTTCTGAACGCATTGAAATCCCCGTATTGCCATTGCGCGATGTGGTGGTTTATCCGCACATGGTTATCCCTTTGTTTGTGGGACGGGAAAAGTCTATTCGTTGCCTTGAAGCCGCCATGGATAATGACAAAAAAGTCATGCTGGTGGCGCAGAAAGAGGCCTCAACGGATGAGCCGGGCGTGAACGATCTGTTTACTGTCGGTACCGTGGCGTCCATTTTGCAGATGCTGAAACTGCCAGACGGCACCGTCAAAGTGCTGGTTGAAGGTTTGCAGCGCGCGCGTATCACCACGCTTTCCGACAACGGCGACCATTTCGCCGCGAAAGCCGAATACCTGGAATCGCCGGCCATTGACGAGCGCGAGCAGGAAGTGCTGGTGCGCACTGCCATCAGCCAGTTCGAAGGCTACATCAAGCTCAATAAGAAAATCCCGCCAGAAGTGCTGACGTCGCTTAATAGCATCGACGATCCGGCCCGTCTTGCGGACACCATCGCCGCGCATATGCCGCTGAAACTCAGCGATAAGCAGTCGGTGCTGGAGATGTCTGACATCAACGAGCGTCTGGAATACCTGATGGCGATGATGGAGTCGGAAATCGACCTGCTGCAGGTTGAAAAACGCATCCGTAATCGCGTCAAAAAACAGATGGAAAAAAGCCAGCGCGAGTACTATCTGAACGAGCAAATGAAAGCCATTCAGAAAGAGCTCGGCGAGATGGACGATGCGCCGGACGAAAACGAAGCGCTGAAGCGCAAAATCGACGCGGCTAAAATGCCGAAAGAGGCTAAAGAGAAAGCCGAGGCCGAGCTTCAGAAGCTGAAAATGATGTCTCCGATGTCGGCCGAAGCCACCGTGGTGCGCGGCTACATCGACTGGATGGTGCAGGTGCCGTGGAACGCGCGCAGCAAAGTGAAAAAAGACCTGCGCCAGGCCCAGGAGATTCTTGATACCGATCACTACGGCCTTGAGCGCGTTAAAGATCGCATCCTGGAATACCTCGCGGTTCAGAGCCGTGTGAACAAAATCAAAGGGCCGATCCTGTGTCTGGTGGGGCCGCCGGGGGTGGGTAAAACCTCGCTTGGTCAGTCCATCGCTAAAGCGACCGGTCGTAAATATGTCCGTATGGCGCTGGGCGGCGTGCGTGATGAAGCGGAAATCCGCGGTCACCGTCGTACTTACATCGGTTCTATGCCGGGTAAACTGATCCAGAAAATGGCAAAAGTGGGCGTTAAAAACCCGCTGTTCCTGCTCGATGAGATCGACAAAATGTCCTCCGACATGCGCGGCGATCCGGCTTCTGCGCTGCTGGAAGTGCTCGATCCGGAACAGAACGTGGCCTTTAACGATCACTATCTGGAAGTGGATTACGACTTAAGCGACGTGATGTTTGTCGCCACGTCCAACTCCATGAATATTCCGGCGCCGCTGCTGGACCGTATGGAAGTGATCCGTCTTTCCGGTTACACCGAAGATGAAAAACTCAACATCGCGAAGCGCCACCTGCTGCCGAAGCAGATTGAGCGTAACGCCTTGAAAGAGAATGAAATCGAGGTGGATGACAGCGCTATTATCGGCATCATCCGTTACTATACCCGCGAAGCGGGCGTGCGTAGCCTTGAGCGTGAGATCTCCAAACTGTGCCGTAAAGCGGTTAAACAGCTGCTGCTGGACAAATCGCTTAAGCGCATCGAGATCACCGGTGAAAACCTCAAGGATTTCCTCGGCGTTCAGCGCTTTGACTACGGCCGCGCCGATAGCGAAAACCGTGTAGGACAAGTAACGGGTCTCGCGTGGACGGAAGTGGGCGGCGATCTGCTGACCATCGAAACCGCCTGCGTGCCGGGTAAAGGCAAACTGACTTACACCGGTTCACTCGGTGAAGTGATGCAGGAGTCCATCCAGGCGGCGTTAACCGTGGTTCGCGCGCGTGCCGAGAAGCTTGGCATCAACAGCGACTTCTACGAAAAACGTGATATTCACGTTCACGTACCGGAAGGCGCCACGCCGAAAGATGGCCCGAGCGCCGGTATCGCTATGTGCACCGCACTGGTGTCCTGTCTGACCGGCAATCCGGTGCGCGCTGATGTGGCGATGACCGGTGAAATCACGCTGCGTGGCCAGGTGCTGCCGATTGGCGGTCTGAAAGAGAAACTGCTGGCGGCGCACCGTGGCGGCATTAAAACGGTGCTGATCCCGGATGAAAACAAGCGCGATCTGGAAGAGATTCCGGAAAACGTCATCGCCGATCTGGATATCCATCCGGTGAAACGCATTGAAGAGGTGCTGAGCCTGGCGCTGCAAAACGCGCCGTATGGCATGCAGGTCGCGACCGCAAAATAGTGACCTGACGCAAGCACGCTGAGAAAAACAGGGCTGGTAAGTGTTTTCGCACTTGCCAGCCTTTTTTTGTATAGCTAATTTAGATTGCCGTCCGAAGTGCCATCACTAACTCTTGTTGTAAGGGCATGAGAGGACTGCTATAACTGCTGCGCGGTCGCGTCGTGAAGGATTCCGGTGCGATATAAAATATAAAGAGAGGAAGAGAAGAGTGAATAAATCTCAACTGATAGACAAAATTGCCGCAGGTGCCGATATTTCTAAAGCAGCGGCCGGACGTGCGTTAGATGCTTTGATTGATTCTGTTACCGAATCTCTGCAGGCAGGGGATGAAGTTGCGCTGGTTGGCTTTGGTACCTTTGCTGTTCGTGAACGTGCTGCCCGCACCGGCCGTAACCCGCAAACTGGCAAGGAAATCACCATCGCAGCGGCGAAGGTTCCGGGTTTCCGTGCTGGTAAGGCGCTGAAAGACGCGGTTAACTGATCCTTTGGCTGGCATTATCGCAGCCGGGGGAGAAAACAAGGCGCATCATCTGATGTGCCTTTTTTATTTCTGGATGAGTAATCTGCTGATATGGGCTGACAACCGCCCCGGTTTCTTGTCACAATACGCCTTTGCGCGCAGCGGCCGAGCGGATGTCGTCACGTTTCTGTGCGAGTTCTACCTGTCATTCTACAGCGGAGTGTTGTTACACCATGATGGACAATTTACGCGCGGCGGCGAATCACGTCGTGCTCAAGATCATTCTGGGTTTGATTATCCTGTCATTCGTTTTGACTGGCGTGAGTAACTACCTGATTGGCGGTAACAGTAACTATGCCGCAAAAGTTAACGATCAGGAAATCAGCCGGGCCCAGCTTGAAAACGCGGTCAACGCGGAGCGCAACAACCTCGAAAGAAGACTGGGCGATCGTTTTTCGGAGCTCGCTTCCAATGACAAATATATGGCCGATCTGCGCCAGCGTGTACTGCAAAGTCTGATCGACGAAGCGCTGATCGACCAGTATGCGCATGCGCTCAAGCTTGAGATCAGCGACGAACAGGTGCGCGACGCGATTTTCAAAAATCCTGCGTTCCAGGAAAACGGTAAATTCGATAACGCGCGCTACAACGCGATTATCACCAGCATGGGTATGAGCGCCGATCAGTACGCGCAGGCGCTGCGTCGTCAACTGACCACTGACCAGCTGGTTAACGCCGTTATGGGCAGCGACTTCGTTCTGCCGGGCGAAAACGATCAGTTCGCGGCGTTGTTCTCGCAGCAGCGTCAGGTTCGCACCGCGACCATCGCGATTGATGCGCTGGCACAGAAGCAGCAGGTTTCCGGGCAGGAAATCAACGATTACTACCAGCAGCACACCAACAACTTCATGTCGCCTGAACAGTTCCGCGTCAGCTATATCAAGCTTGATGCCGCTGCGCTTGCCGAAAACGCCAGTGAAGAAGAGATTCAGGCTTACTACGACAAACATCAGGATGAGTTTGGTCAGCCGCAGCGCAACCGCTACAGCCTGATCCAGACCAAAACTGAAGCTGACGCGAACGCGGTACTCGCGCAGCTCAAGCAGGGCGCGGATTTCGCCACGCTGGCCAAAGAGAAATCGGTCGATGTCATCACGGCCCGTAACGGCGGTGATATGGGCTGGCTGGAGCCGGGCACCACGCCGGAAGAGTTTAAAAACGCCGGTCTGAAAGAGAAAGGCCAGCTTTCTGGCGTTATCAAATCTTCTGTCGGCTTCCTTGTCGTGCGTCTTGATGACATTCAACCGGCCAAAGTGAAGCCGCTTTCTGAAGTGCATAACGACATCAGCGCTAAAGTGAAGCAGGAGAAAGCGCTGGATGCCTTCTTCGCGCTGCAACGTACCGTAAGCGATGCGGCAAGCAACGACAACGAGTCGCTGGCGGGAGCTGAGAAAGCGGCAGGCGTGAAAGCGGTCGAAACCGGCTGGTTCAGCCGCGACGCCGTTCCGCAGGAGATCAATTTTAAACCGGTCACCGACGCGGTGTTTGGCGGTAATCTGCTGGGTGAGAATGGCACGCCGGGTAATAACTCCGACATCATTACCGTCGATGGCGATCGTGCTTTTGTGCTGCGTATCACCGAGCACAAACCGCAGGCCGAGAAACCGCTCGCCGAGGTAAAAGATCAGGTTACTGCGCTGGTGAAACATGAGAAGGCACTGAAACAGGCGAATGAAGAGGCGCAAAAACTGCTGAGCGCTCTGAATGCAGGCAAAGGTGATGAGGCGCTTAAAGCGGCAGGTATCTCCTTCAGCGCGGCGAAAACCTTCGAGCGCAGCACGCAGGATACGCTGACGCAGCCGGTCTTCGCGCTGCCGCTGCCGGCGAAAGGTAAACCGAGCTACGGCATCGGCAATGACATGCAGGGCAACGTTGTTCTGCTGGCGCTGGATGACGTTCGCAGCGGCACCATGCCGGACGCGCAGAAGAAAATGATGGCGCAGCGTCTGACCCAGAATAATGCGGAAATTGCATTTGACGCGTTGCTGGTGGGGCTGCGTAAAGACGCCAAAATCAAGTTTGGCGATACCGGCGCCGCGCCGCAGCAATAACGAGACGTCTCGCACAAATTTTGCAATTCTCTGCAAACCTCAAAGGCCGCTTTCGCGGCCTTTTCCATTTCTGAAATCTGGCGTTTGAGCCGTTTTCTCTGTCCGCTTATGGTGGCGGTGCTGTTAACAAACAAGGAGAACACAGCATGAAACGTGGAATCAAAATCTTCTGTCTCGCCGTCGCTCTGGCTGGCGGTACCTTTTGCACCGCGACGAGCGCGGCGCCATCAGCAGGAAAAGTCCAGGCGGAGCAGATAAAAGATAAACCAGCCGCCGCTGCGCCGCAGGCAAGGCCAGAAAGCGCGCCAGAAACCCTGGAAGAAACCGTGAGTATCAACACCGCCACGGCGGATGAGCTGGCACAGGCGATGAACGGCGTCGGTAAAAAGAAAGCGCAGTCTATCGTCAGTTATCGGGAAGAATATGGCCCGTTTAAATCCCTGGAGGATCTCAAACAGGTGCCCGGCATGGGCAATTCGCTCGTCGAACGCAACCTTTCCCGGATCCGGCTCTAATCGTTAACCATCCGCGCTTGCAGAGTTGAAAAACTTTGCCAGACTAAAGAGGTCATACCAGTGGTGTGGCCTCTCTTGTTTTTATCACTCTGTATCTCTTACAAAAAAGAAAAGGTTTAAGCGCTATGCAGACTCAAATCAAAGTGCGTGGGTATCACATAGATGTTTACCAGCATGTGAATAACGCGCGTTATCTGGAGTTTCTCGAAGAGGCCCGCTGGGATGGGCTGGAGAATGACGAAAGCTTTAAATGGATGATGGCGCACAACATTGCTTTTATTGTCGCCAATATCAACATCAACTACCGACGACCCGCAGTGCTGGGCGATCTGCTGACTATCACCAGCGAGGTAAAACAGCTTAACGGCAAAAGCGGCGTGCTGAGTCAGGTGATTACGCTTGCGCCTGAAGGCGAGGTGGTTGCCGATGCGCTCATCACCTTCGTGTGTGTCGATCTGAAAACGCAGAAAGCGCTGCCAATTGAAGGCGAGCTGCGCGAAAAACTGGAAAACATCACAGGCTAAATTCTGCAATCACGCCGCCTGTGCATGCAGTGATGGATTTCTCTCCGTTAAAGGCGAACAATCCGGTAGATGTTATCGGCCCGGAAGCACTGTAAAAAAATGCTTTTAAAATCAACAGGGCAGCCGCTCTTTAACAAGATGGGTTGTGATGTAAATGTTGGTAGGTTGTGGCGGGCGATAAAAAGGTAAATAAAACAAAGTATTGTCTTTAGAGTGTTCCCCGCGCCAGCGGGGATAAACCGTTTTCAGCGGGCGATCCAGTCACGGCGGTTGCGTGTTCCCCGCGCCAGCGGGGATAAACCGGGTGGAAGCTGGTGCCGATTGAGCCAACTAAAGTGTTCCCCGCGCCAGCGGGGATAAACCGATTTCCCTGTCGATTTGTTTTGAACATACCAAGTGTTCCCCGCGCCAGCGGGGATAAACCGTATCAATTGGAACGGGTATCATATAGCACAAAGTGTTCCCCGCGCCAGCGGGGATAAACCGAACGAGACCAGCAGCGGGAGGGGTGCGCGCAAGTGTTCCCCGCGCCAGCGGGGATAAACCTACGTCGAGCGTCGGGGGCTTGAGTTCGGCGTTGTGTTCCCCGCGCCAGCGGGGATAAACCGCAGATAAATATTTCAAACAGAAGTACCTCATCGTGTTCCCCGCGCCAGCGGGGATAAACCGCTCACCGGGCTTGATAGGCAGGTTGTGGAACTGTGTTCCCCGCGCCAACGGGGATAAACCGGAGGGGTAGAGGCGAGCAGGCAAAGAAAACCCGTGTTCCCCGCGCCAGCGGGGATAAACCGCCTGGCATTGGGAGTGGTGGCAGGCTGGTGGAGTGTTCCCCGCGCCAGCGGGGATAAACCGCTCTTCCCGGAGAAGTCTGCAGCGCTCATCTAGTGTTCCCCGCGCCAGCGGGGATAAACCGTCATAAACGGGCGCGCCGGGATTAACTCCCAGTGTTCCCCACCCCAGCGGAAATAAACCGGAACAGGGCGGTGAATAGAGACCAGAGAATACGCGTCCTCTGGCCCCCCACATTCTTCAGCGGCGTTTATACTTCAAAGCCAACGTAAAATTTCGCAACACTGCGCAACAAAGGAGAGACGATGCGGGTACACCATCTTAACTGCGGTTGTATGTGTCCTTTGGGCGGCGCGCTGTATGACGGCTTCAGCAAAGGGCTGCACGCGCATCTTATTTGCCACTGCCTGCTGATTGAAACCCAAAACGACGGGCTGGTACTGGTGGATACCGGCTTTGGTCGCGACGATATGCGCCATCCTGGCCGTCGGTTGCCGCTGTTTTTTCGGGCGCTGAACAATATCCAGTACCGCGAATCATTAACGGCGTTGCATCATATTAAAGCGCTCGGCTTTAAGCCGGAGGATGTACGACATATCGTGCTGACGCATCTCGATTTCGACCACGCAGGCGGTATCAGCGATTTCCCGCATGCGCAGGTGCATCTGATGCAACAGGAGATCACTGCGGCGAATGGGCGGGGTACCTGGCTCGACAGCGCGCGCTATCGGCCGGGGCAGTGGGGCAACCGGTCGGGCTGGCACGGCTATCAGGCGCATGGCGAGCCGTGGTTTGGTTTTAGCGCCGTGCGCTCACTCGATGGCCTGCCGCCGGAGATACTGCTGATCCCGCTGCCGGGACATACCGAAGGCCATGCAGGCGTGGCGATTGATACGCCGCAGGGCTGGATCCTTCATGGCGGCGACGCGTGGTTTTATCGCGATGAGATGGCGGCGGACCCGCACTGCACGCCGGGCCTGCGCTTTTATCAGTGGATGATGCAGAAAGACAAATCAGCGCGACTGGCGAACCAGAAACGCCTGCGGAACCTGGCCGCTGACGCAAATGCGGGCGTGACGCTGTTTTGCAGCCACGACGCCCGCGAATTTGAACGCGTCAGCGGTAAAAACCTGGCTATTTAAGCCCGGTTTTTTGTTTCATGGCGGCCATAACGGCAGGCTGATTTGCCTGATATTGTGACAGCCCGTTGGCGCGCAGATGGCAGGCGGCGCACTCGCCGCAGCCATCACCCTGAATGCCGTTATAGCAGGTGAGCGTCTGCTGGCGAATCACATCCAGCTTGCCCCAGTAATCCGCCAGCGCCCAGGTTTCCGCTTTATTAAGCCACATCAGCGGCGTCTCAAAGCGCACGTCACGCGCCATGCCAAGCGTGACGGCGTGGTTGAGCGCTTTAACAAACTCGTCGCGACAGTCCGGGTAGCCGGAAAAATCAGTCTCGCAAACGCCGGTGATCACTGCTTCGGCCTGCACCTGATACGCATAAACAGATGCCAGCGTCAGGAACAGAATATTGCGGCCCGGCACGAAGGTGCTCGGCAACCCGTCGGCATCGGGATCGTAATCCGGCACAGGGATGCTGTCGCGCGTCAGGCTGCTGACCGCGAGTTCGTTAAGCAGCGTCACATCCAGCACTTTGTGCGCACGCGCGCCCAGCGATGCGGCAAGGGCGCTCGCGACATCAATCTCGGCGCGATGACGCTGACCGTAATCGAACGTCACGCAATGCACTTCATCATATTGATGTAACGCCTGAATCAGGCAGGTGGTGGAATCCTGGCCCCCGCTGAAGACCACAACGGCACGTTTCATAAAGCCCCTGTCATTGAATAGCAAAAACGTTATGGTAGCGCCGCGTCGCCGCGCCCACCAGCTTCTTGCGGCGGCGGCAGCCATGCGCGGCTGAAATCAAACCAGCCGAGCGCGTTCAGTTCGATGCCGTTAACGCCAGGCGGCGCGCTTATCTGATAGCGATAGTTAAAGAGCGGGGTGATGACGGCGTCGTGCATCAGCGTCTGCCAGACCTGGCGCAGCGCTGCATTGCGGCCCCGATCGTCCGGATGGCTTTGCACCGCGTCCAGCGTGGCGTCAAGGTGCGCCCGTTGTGGGCCGGTTAACAAATGTCGCCAGAGCGGGTCGCAGCGCAGCCACTGTTCCAGCGTATATTCCGGCGCCTCGCCAATCAGCCTGTCGCCCATCACGATATCCGCCTGCGGCAGCAGCGCGCAGCCATCCCAGTTTTTCGCGTTATGAAAATGCAGTGTCAGACAGCATCCGCGCTGTGCCAGAAAAGCCTGAAGCTGGCGGGCCATTACCGGCAACTCTACTGGCAGGTGATAGACCAGCGTCAGTGAAGGCGGCAGCGGCGGCGGCGGTTCGTCGGGCCATTCCGGCAGTTCCCAGCCGGGCAGCAGTTCGTTGCTGGGCGTAATCAAATGTTCATCAAGCGGCAGGGCGTCAATCATGCCGCTGCGGTGAATGAGTTGCATCAGCCAGCGCGCCTGCGTACGCGACAGCCGCCCGTTTTGCCGGATACCGAGATAGCAGAACCCGAGGCTGATGCTGTTGCTCACCGGGCGCAGATGCTGGAGCTCTTCCTGCTGGCCGATGGCAATCTGCACCGGATGGCGGCAACTGGTGCCGAGCGCGCTGTCGAAGAGATCCGGCGTAATCCAGTATTCGACCGCTTTTAACAGTGGATGATTAAGATGATAAAGATCGTGGCTTTCGATGCGCACCAGGTCAGGCGTGAAAGCGGCAAGCCGGAACGGGCCGCAGCCGAGCGTCGCCTCGTCCGGATGCGCCAGATAACTGCAGTGGCTGGCAAACCGCCACGCCAGCCAGTAATCGGGGCGGATCAAATCGACGCGCAGGCAGTGCGTGTGCTCCACCGTAATACTTTTGACGCTGGCGAAGAGCTGGCGCAGTGCGTCAGGCTCAAGTAACTGTTGCAGCCGTCGCTGCAACTGCGCGGCGTCTACCGGTTCATGGTTGTGCCAGTGCAGGGTGGGGCGCAGATAAAAGCGCCAGCTGAGGCCGTCCGGCGACACATGCCAGTGGTGTGCCATATCGCCTTCCGGGCGCGCGCTTTGCGGATTAAACCGCGTCAGTCCGCTGAAAATTTGCCGGGCGAGGTGCTGTTCGGCGCGGCCTGGCAAAAAGCCGGGCGTCAGCGGCTCAAGCGGGCGGTAATAGGGAATGCGCAGCGTGGGAGTGTCGTTATGCCACTGGCCGCCCAGAAACGGGTGCAGCAACTGACGCAACTGGCCGGAAGCGAGCTGCGCGAGTGTGAGGGCGTTATGGTGCTGGCCCTGGCGTAACACGGTTTCCATCATGCCGGCGCGCACGGTTTGCGGCGAGACCATAAAAGTTAACTCGCCCCGTTTGCCACGGCCCGGCTGCGCACGCCAGCGCAGCCAGCCCTCTTGTTCCAGCTGGCGCAGCAGCGTACGGACGTGGCGCTCGCTGCAAAAACAGCGCGCGGCGAGCTCCGCGACAGTGACGGCCTGCGGGTCACCCTCCGACGCCTGCCACAGGCGCTGGAATTGATTAAGCCGGTTCAGGAGACGCATAAAAAACCCGGAACAATTTTTCGCAAGTATTCACTATTAGTTCCGTATATGCCAGGCAATACTGCCCGTCAACCGTAAGAGGGGATGAAAATGGTACGACTGGCCGCTTTTGATATGGATGGTACGCTCTTAATGCCCGATCACCGCACGGGCGACGCAACCCTGAAAACGTTACGTCGCCTGCAGGAGCGCGGCGTCACGCTCGCGTTTGCAACGGGTCGGCATTTGCTTGATATGCGTCCTCTGTTGCAGGAAATAGCGCCGGAGGCCTTTCTCATCACCGGCAACGGGACGCGCATTCATGCGCCATCAGGCGAGCGGCTGTTCGCCAGAGATTTACCGCCGCAGGTCGCTGAAATCGTGCTGCACGGTCACTGGAATACGTCCGCCAGTGTGCATGTGTTTAACGACAGCGGCTGGCTCACGGATAAAGATATTCCGGCGCTGTTGCAGGCGCATAGCTGGAGCGGCTTTCGCTATCAGCTTACCGATCTCAAACGCCTTCCCGCGCATGAGGTGACGAAAATTTGCTTTGTTGCCGACCATGCCACGCTCTGCACGCTGCGCACGGCGCTGAGCCAGACGCTTGGCGCGCAGGCGCATCTCTGTTTTTCCGCGACCGACTGTCTCGAAGTTCTGCCGCCTGACTGTAATAAAGGCGCGGCGTTACAGGCGCTGGCTCATCACCTGGGCATCACGATGGCGGATTGTATGGCGTTTGGCGATGCGATGAACGATCGCGAAATGTTATCGATGGCCGGGAAGGGGCTGATTATGGGTAACGCGATGCCAGAGCTTATCGCGGCGCTGCCTCATCTGCCGGTTATCGGGCACTGCAACAGAGAGGCGGTCGCGCACTATTTGACGGATTGGCTGGACACGACACCTTAATGATTCCCCCGAATGATGAGGCATTCCAGCAAGCCGGGGCTATCGTTATCCCCCGGCTTTTTTTATTTCCCGCCGCTGATGGTCACCGTCAGCTTCATTAATGAGTAGTTAAAAAGCTGCGGCGGCATGGTGTCCGGGTTGTAGAGATCGCCTGCGAAGCAGTAAACCTCCATCACGCCACCCCGTTTACCGAGCTCCAGCGCCTGCTGGAAAATATACGGCAGGTTTTCGTCATAGGTCACCGGCACATTGGCGTTATTGTTCAGCACGCGCCCGTCAAGGGTCGCCTCTTTGAACGTGACGTTGAGCGTTTCGCCCGGCGCGATAGCCTTTTTGCCCGCTTTGGTCTGAATAAAGAACAGCGACTTATTACGCTTAAGCAATTTTTTCTGCGCGGTCACTTTCTCCAGTTGTTTAATGCCCGCCTCGTACTTCTTCTCTTCGCGGCTGGACAGCTCTTTCAGCATCGATTCATGCAACGTCAACAGCAGTTTCGGTTCGATCGCGACTTTTTGCGCCAGACCATCTTTGATACCCATCAGCAGAAGCGGCAGATCCGTTTTGATGCCGAGATCGTTCATCTGATCCATGCTTTTTTGCACCAGCCGCGAGAACATCACGCCGTTGGCGTAAGACTGTTTGCTCGCTTTATCCTTAAGCGATACGGTGCCGGCTTCCGGCCCGGTTTTGCCGGTCGTCTGCGCCTGAACCTGGGCCGCGGTATCCGCCCTCAGTTTCTCAGCCTGTGCCAGCAGCTCTGTTTTTTCTTTTTCAGCCTGTGCTTTTTGCGCGGCGTTTTCCGCGTTCAGGCTCGCCAGTTTATCGGTCAGTTCCTGATTCGCCCGTTTGAGGGTTTCCAGTTCGGCTTGCGCTTTTTGCTGATCGGTAGCGGAGGCCGAACGCAACGCTTTGTCTGACGCCTCTGGCTGGTGTTCTTTATCAGCGAGCGACTGCTTCAGCGTCGCGATCTCCGCCTGGGCGGTAGTGAGCTGCTGGTTTATCGCCTCTTTTGCGGCGGCCATTTGCGCGGTCTGCTGTTGCTGGCTACGGAGCGCCAGATCTTTTTCGCTCTCACTGTCTTTGAGTCCGGAAAGCTCTGTCTGTAGCGCCGTCGCTTTCTCCTGAGTGCGGGTGGCGAGCGCAGTTGATGCGTTAAGTTTCTCCGTAAGCGCGGCTACCTGCGCCTTAAGCGCCGCTTCCGTCGCCTGGTTTTTTTGCAGCAGTGCGGCTTGTTCCGCCTGCATTTTTTGCAGTTTCTCTTTATCTTCTTTGCTGAGCGTACTGGTTTTAAGCTCCAGCAGGCTGTTTTGCTGTTTCAGGGCTGTGAGTTCAGCGGCGCGTTTATCAAGCTCCGCCTGCAGCGCCTGCGCTTTCTGGTTCAGCGCCTCAACGCTCTGCGCGTTTTGCTTCGCAAGCGTCGCCTTTTCCTGCTCAAGCTTCGCGAGCTGGGTTTGCAGCGCGTTTTCGCTTTGCGAATGTTCAGCGCCTGCCTTTTTGAGCGCCGCCAGTTCGTCAGCGCGTTTATCAAGCTCCGCCTGCAGCGCCTGCGCTTTCTGGTTCAGCGCGTCAACGCTCTGCGCGTTTTGCTTCGCAAGCGTCGCCTTTTCCTGCTCAAGCTTCGCGAGCTGGGTTTGCAGCGCGCTTTCGCTTTGCGAATGTTCAGCGCCTGCCTTTTTGAGCGCCGCCAGTTCAGCGGCGCGTTTATCAAGCTCCGCCTGCAGCGCCTGCGCTTTCTGGTTCAGCGCGTCAACGCTCTGCGCGTTTTGCTGCGTGAGCGTCGCTTTTTCCTGCTCAAGCTTCGCGAGCTGGGTTTGCAGCGCGTTTTCGCTTTGTGAATGTTCAGCGCCTGCCTTTTTGAGCGCGACCAGTTCAGCGGCGCGTTTATCAAGCTCTGCCTGCAGCGCCTGCGCTTTCTGGTTCAGCGCCTCAACGCTCTGCGCGTTTTGCTTCGCAAGCGTCGCCTTTTCCTGCTCAAGCTTCGCGAGCTGGGTTTGCAGCGCGTTTTCGCTTTGTGAATGTTCAACGCCTGCCTTTTTGAGCGCCGCCAGTTCAGCGGCGCGTTTATCAAGCTCTGCCTGCAGCGCCTGCGCTTTCTGGTTCAGCGCCTCAACGCTCTGCGCGTTTTGCTTCGCAAGCGTCGCCTTTTCCTGCTCAAGCTTCGCGAGCTGGGTTTGCAGCGCGTTTTCGCTTTGTGAATGTTCAGCGCCTGCCTTTTTGAGCGCGACCAGTTCGTCAGCGCGTTTATTCAGCTCGGCGCGTAGCGCCTGCATATCGTTGTTAAAACGCGCCGTGCTCTGCGTATTTTGCTGCGTGAGCGCGGCTTTTTCCTGCTCCAGCCGGGCAATCTGTTTTTGTAACGCATTTTCGCTCGCGGAATGGGTGTCGCTTGTTTTTTTCAACTGTGCGAGCTCCGCGGTTTTACTGGCGAGCGCCGCCTGAAGTTCAGCGGTTTTTTGCTCCAGCGCTTCAATACGCGCGGCCTGCTGCGTGCTGGTCGCGCCTTGCTCGCGCTGCGCATTTTGCAGGCTGCGGGAGAGGCGATCGTTTTCCTTTGCCAGCGCGCTGTTGTCTTTCAGCAGCTGCGCGTTTTGCGCCTCAAGCGCTGCGGGCGCGCCGAGGCTTTTTTTCTCCTGCTCCGCTGCTTTGAGCTGTTTTTTCAGCCGGGCGATTTCCTGCTGGAGATCGTTTATCTGGGCGCGCGAGGCGGAACGCGTTTGCGGACGTCTGGTGGGTTCAGGGAAGTCCATCGGTTTTACGTCGATTTGCTGAATAGTCGACAGAAAGTCATTTCCCTGCGCGGCCTGGCTATTTTGCGCAGCCCAGGATGACTGGCCGCTCAGCGCCAGTGCCAGCATGCAGGCGAGCGCGCTTTTGCGGCTTATTATTCTTCCCTTCATCCCGTCACCTCTCATTTAGCAATTCCCGCGCCTTTTTTCAGCTCGGCCAGCAGAGACTGCGAAATCGTATTGCAGGCGTCATTCACGCGGAACTGATAAAGCGGAGTGATGGTGTCTACCATAATATTGGAGAGATCGTTACTGATTGACGCGTAATATTGCGTCGCTTTAATGCTGCGATACAGTGTGTCGATCTGCTCGCGATATTTATCCCGATTAATATCGGCAAGGTGTTTGGTTTCCGCGAGGCAACGCTCAAGGCGCAATTTTGTATCATTGTTAACGGGCGCCAGTTGATTCATCGACTCCACCGGCGTGGGGGCTGTCTGCGCTGAGGGAGTGGTCGCCGCGGCGCTCGTCGCCTGCGGCGCGGAAGTTTTCACTGGCGCATTTTTTTTAGCAGTAGTACAGGCGCTTAAAGACATCATTATTGCGGCAATATAAATGATTTTTTTATTTAACATATTTTATCTCTTTTTATCTCTTATCTGTCTCATCTGTGTCTGATTACAGGATGCCAGCCATCCCTGGCGCAATCTGGCCTGGATAACCCAAATTTTGTCCAGTAATAGACTTACTCATCGCGAAGGGCGCGCGAGATTACGCCAGCATACCGGGAGAAAGAACGATGATTTTATACAGACTTGAGGAAGATAGATTTTAATAAATTCTTAAAAGTGGTTGTTTTATTTTTAAAGTAGATAATAAGCGCTGGAATATTTATTGAAATTATATTTTTGCGGATGGCGGCCGTGAACGGTAAAGAGGGTCTGTTGTATTTTTCGCGCAAATAAGAAAAATAAATTAATAAAAATAACAAATAAAAAAGCGGCGTACTGGCGCCGCTTTGCAGTGATTGCGCGTTACGCGCGCGCCTGGCGCAGCAATGCATTGATGTCCGCACGCCACGGCGAGATGTCGCCAAGTGTCGCCGCGACCCATTCCGGATTGTGATACGTGTCCAGATAACGCTCGCCGCTGTCGCATAAGAGCGTCACGATAGCGCCGTTACGGCCTTCCTCGCGCATCCGTGCCGCCAGCTGTAGCGCGCCCCACATATTCGTGCCGGTCGAAGCACCCACTTTGCGGCCCAGCAGTTCGCTTATCCACTGCATCGCCGCCACGCTCGCGGCGTCCGGCACCTGCAACATTTCATCAATCACGTCGGGGATAAAAGAGGGCTCGACGCGCGGGCGGCCAATGCCTTCAATCCGGCTGCCGACCGCGCTTTTCAACCCGCCGTCGCGCTGGCGCCAGTAATCGTAAAAGACTGAATTTTGCGGGTCGACCACCATCAGGCGCGTGGCATGTCCCTGGTAGCGCAGGTAACGGCCAATCGTCGCGGAAGTGCCGCCGGTGCCGGCGCTCATCACGATGTAATCAGGGATGGGGTGCGGCTCGTCGGCCATCTGACGGAAAATGCTGTCGGCAATATTGTTATTGCCGCGCCAGTCGGTCGCGCGTTCGGCGAAGGTGAACTGATCCATATAGCGGCCATGCAACTCGCGCGCGAGCGTTTCGGACGCCTCGTAGATCTCGCAGGCGCTCTGCACAAAGTGGCAGCGGCCGCCGTAAAACTCAATCTGTTCCACTTTGCGCCGCGCGGTACAGGCGGGCATGACGGCGATAAACGGCAGGCCCAGCATCCGGGCGAACCAGGCTTCTGAGACGGCGGTCGAGCCGGAAGAAGCTTCGATAATCGGCGTGCCTTCACGGATCCAGCCGTTACATAAGCCATATAAAAACAGCGAGCGCGCCAGGCGATGCTTAAGGCTGCCGGTGGGGTGCGTGCTTTCGTCTTTCAGATAGAACCAGATGCCCGGAAACGCGGGCAGGGTAAAGCGGATCAAATGGGTATCCGCGGTGCGCCGGGCGTCGGCGTGGATCTCGTTAATGGCGTGGTGAACCCAGGTGCTGGACATGATACGTTCCGGTTTATCAATTTGTGCCCAGCGTAAAGCATCTTTCAGGAAAATAAGTTGCCTTTTAGCCTGCGGATTGCTGCTATAGGAGAAAATTTTTCTACAGGAGGCGGGAATGTTAGATAAAATTGATTGCAGACTCCTCGCGCTGCTTCAGGAGGACGCGACGCTTTCTTTGCAGGCGCTCGCCGATGCCGTTAATCTGACAACGACGCCCTGCTGGAAGCGGCTTCGGCGGCTGGAGGACGAGGGCTATATTATTAAGCGCGTCGCGCTGCTGGATCCGCAAAAACTCGGTCTCGGCCTCACTGCCTTTATGCTGATTAAAACGCAGCATCACAGCAGCGACTGGTACAGTCAGTTCGTCGCGGTGGTAGAAGAGATGCCGGAAGTGCTCGGTTTCTGGCGCATGGCGGGCGAATACGACTACCTTATGCGGGTACAGGTAGCCGATATGAAAAGCTATGACGACTTTTATAAACGTCTGGTTAACCGGGTGCCGGGGCTGTCAGATGTCACTTCGAGCTTCGCGATGGAGCAGATAAAATACACCACAGCCCTGCCGCTTAAGCGCTAAACCGTCTGGCTCGCCACGACGCCCGCGCTTTATCATCAGACCAATCAGGAATTTCGCGTGCGATTATTTGCTCAGTTAAGCTGGTATTTTAGCCGGGAGTGGCGTCGCTACCTCGGCGCCGTTGCCCTGCTTATTCTTATCGCCATTCTGCAACTGGTGCCGCCGAAAGTGGTGGGTTACGTTGTCGATGGGGTCACTCAAGGTCATTACACCACCCGGCAGGTGCTGCTGTGGATTGGCCTGCTGGTGGCGATTGCCATTGTGGTTTATCTGCTGCGCTATGTCTGGCGCGTGCTGCTGTTCGGGGCGTCTTATCAGCTCGCGGTCGAACTCCGGCGCGATTTCTATCGCCAGCTCAGCCGCCAGCATCCGGAATTTTACCTGCGCCACCGCACCGGCGATCTTATGGCGCGCGCCACTAACGATGTCGATCGCGTGGTGTTTGCCGCGGGCGAAGGTGTGCTGACGCTTGTCGATTCGCTGGTCATGGGCTGCGCGGTGCTGGTCGTTATGTGCACCCAGATAAGCTGGCAGCTCACGCTGCTGGCGCTGCTGCCGATGCCGGTGATGGCGATTGTCATTAAACGCTACGGCGACAAGCTCCATCACCGTTTCAAGGCCGCGCAGGCGGCATTTTCGTCACTTAATGACCGCACTCAGGAGAGCCTGACCAGCATTCGCATGATCAAAGCGTTTGGGCTGGAGGACAGGCAGTCGGCGCTGTTTGCCGAGGACGCGCGCGACACCGGCGTAAAAAACCTGCGCGTGGCGCGCGTTGACGCCCGTTTCGACCCGACAATTTATATCGCCATCGGCATGGCGAATCTGCTGGCCATCGGCGGCGGCAGCTGGATGGTCATGAACGGTACGCTGACGCTTGGCCAGCTCACCAGTTTCACCATGTATCTCGGCCTGATGATCTGGCCGATGCTGGCGCTGGCATGGATGTTTAATATTGTCGAGCGCGGCAGCGCGGCGTACAGCCGTATCCGCGCGCTGCTGGCGGAGGCGCCGGTGGTGGAAGATGGTCAGGCGGCGCTGCCCGCCGGGCGTGGCGAGCTGAACGTGGCTATCCGCGAGTTTCGCTACCCGCACGCCGCCCGCACCACGCTGCAAAACGTCCAGTTTACGCTCAAGCCCGGCCAGATGCTGGGGCTCTGCGGCCCGACTGGTGCCGGGAAGACCAGCGTGCTGGCGTTGATTCAGCGTCATTTTGATCTCGACGCCGGCGAGATTACGTTCCACGACGTACCGCTCGCGCGCCTGCATCTGGACGAATGGCGCGCCCGGCTGGCGGTCGTCAACCAGACGCCGTTTTTATTCTCCGACACCGTTGCCAGCAATATCGCGCTCGGCAAGCCCGACGCGACGCGTGACGACATCGAGCGCGCGGCTAAACTCGCCTGCGTCCATGACGATATTCTGCGCCTGCCGCAAGGGTATGAAACGCAGGTCGGGGAGCGCGGCGTGATGCTCTCCGGCGGACAGAAGCAGCGTATCTCGATTGCCCGCGCCCTGTTGCTGGAGGCGGAAATTCTGGTGCTGGACGACGCGCTTTCCGCCGTCGATGGCCGCACCGAACATCAAATTCTGCATAACCTGCGCCAGTGGGGCGAAAACCGCACGGTAATCATCAGCGCGCACCGGCTCTCGGCATTAACCGAGGCCAGCGAAATCCTCGTGCTCCAGCACGGACAGGTGGCGCAGCGCGGGCGTCATGAGGCGCTGGCGGCGCAGCCGGGCTGGTATCGGGATATGTATCGCTATCAGCAGCTCGAAGCGGCGCTGGATGACGCGCCGGATGAGAATGACGAGGAGGCGCTGAATGCGTAATCCAGGACAGAGCTGGTCGACGCTGCGGCGTCTGCTGGCCTATGGCTCGCCGTGGCGTAAACCGCTCGGCGGCGCAGTGATCATGCTGTGGGTCGCGGCGGCGGCGGAAGTCACGGGGCCCGCGCTTATCAGCTATTTCATCGACAACCTGGTGGCGAAAAACCAGCTGCCGCTGGGGCTCGTGGCCGGACTCGCGTTCGCGTATGTGCTGCTGCAAATCCTCGCGGCGGGGCTGCACTACTGGCAGGCGCTGTTGTTTAACCAGGCGGCGGTCGGCGTGGTGCAACAGCTGCGAACCGATGTGATGGACGCCGCGCTGCGCCAGCCGCTCAGCGCGTTCGACACCCAACCGGTGGGCCAGTTGATTTCGCGCGTCACCAACGATACCGAAGTGATACGCGATCTTTATGTCACCGTGGTCGCGACGGTGCTGCGCAGCGCCGCGCTGATTGGCGCGATGCTGGTGGCGATGTTCAGCCTCGACTGGCGCATGGCGCTGGTGGCCATCACCATTTTCCCGGCGGTACTCATTGTTATGACGATTTACCAGCGCTACAGCACGCCGATTGTGCGCCGGGTGCGGACATATCTTGCTGATATCAACGACGGCTTTAATGAAGTCATCAGTGGTATGAACGTCATTCAGCAGTTTCGCCAGCAGTCGCGGTTTGGCGAACGCATGAATGCTGCCAGCCATTCGCACTACCTGGCGCGCATGCAGACGTTGCGCCTGGACGGGTTTTTGCTGCGCCCGCTGTTGAGCCTCTTTTCCGCGCTGGTGCTGTGCGGGCTGCTGATGCTGTTTGGGTTCACGTCCGTTGGCACGATTGAAGTGGGCGTGCTGTATGCGTTTATCAGCTATCTGGGCCGCCTTAACGAGCCGCTGATTGAGCTTACGACGCAACAGTCTATTTTGCAGCAGGCGCTGGTGGCGGGCGAGCGCGTCTTCGAGCTGATGGACAGACCGCGGCAGAATTACGGCCACGACGAGCGGCCTCTCTCAAGCGGAGCGATTGACGTGGATAATGTCTCGTTCGCCTATCGCGACGATCAACTGGTGCTGAAGGATATCTCGCTTTCGGTGCCGTCCCGCCATTTTGTGGCGCTGGTCGGGCATACCGGCAGTGGTAAAAGCACGCTGGCGAGCCTGCTGATGGGCTACTACCCGCTGACCGCAGGCGAAATTCGCCTTGATGGACGCCCGCTTGCCTCGCTCAGCCACGGCGTGCTGCGTAAAGGCGTGGCGATGGTGCAGCAGGATCCTGTCGTGCTGGCCGACTCGTTCTTTGCCAACGTGACGCTTGGACGTGAGATAGACGAAGCGCGCGTCTGGGAGGTGCTGGAAACTGTGCAACTGGCGGAGCTGGCGCGCGGCATGAGCGACGGCATTTATACGCGTCTTGGCGAGCAGGGCAATAATCTCTCGGTCGGGCAGAAACAACTGCTGGCGCTGGCGCGCGTGCTGGTGGACGCGCCGCAAATCCTGATCCTCGATGAAGCGACCGCCAATATCGATTCCGGCACCGAGCAGGCCATTCAGCAGGCGCTCGGCGCTATTCGCCAGCACACCACCCTTGTGGTGATAGCGCACCGCCTCTCGACTATCGTGGAAGCGGACACCATTCTGGTGCTGCATCGCGGTCAGGCAGTGGAGCGGGGCAGCCATCAGGCGCTCCTGGAAGCGCGCGGGCGTTACTGGCAGATGTATCAGCTACAGCTGGCCGGTGAAGAGCTTCAGGCCGCTGCGCAGGAGGAGTCGCTCAGCGCCTGATGCACCAAAACAACGCGTTCTGCTAACACTCATCGTTAGTGGTGCAAAAATGCAACGCACCCTGCACTGGCATGGTGCGTTTTTGCTTTCTGGCACCCTCGCGCCGCGCTGCGCTGCGCTTCCTTTCCCATCTCCTCGCCGCCGCCGCGCGCTTTTTCATTCCTGGCACGCCGCTTGCTTTATCCGTTCAACATCGCTGCCGCATTACCCAATTCTGACTGGAGGGGATCTATGAAGCTGGTTACCGTGGTAATCAAACCGTTCAAACTGGAAGACGTGCGTGAAGCACTTTCCACCATTGGCATTCAGGGCCTTACCGTCACTGAGGTGAAAGGGTTCGGGCGTCAGAAGGGCCATGCCGAGCTTTACCGCGGCGCCGAGTACAGCGTGAATTTTCTGCCCAAAGTAAAAATCGACGTGGCGATCGCCGACGATCAGCTTGATGAAGTGATCGACGTGGTCAGCAAAGCCGCGTGGACCGGTAAAATTGGCGACGGCAAAATTTTCGTCGCCGAACTGCAACGCGTGATTCGTATTCGTACCGGCGAAGCCGACGAAGCGGCACTCTGATTTCTGGCCAACCGTAACAGGAATGGAAAAGATGAAACACACAGCCCTCAAATCTGGTTTCGGCCTGCTTGCTCTGCTGCCCGGCTTCGCGCTGGCGGCGCCTGCGGTGGCGGATAAAGCCGATAACGCCTTTATGATGATAAGCACCGCGCTGGTGCTGTTTATGACAATCCCCGGCCTTGCGCTCTTTTACGGCGGTCTGATCCGCGCGAAAAATGTGTTGTCGATGCTGACGCAGATCTCCGTCGCTTTTGCGCTGGTGTGCGTGCTCTGGGTGGTATACGGCTATTCGCTGGCGTTTGGCGCTGGCGGCAGCTTTTTCGGCAATGTCGACTGGATCATGCTGAAAGGCATCAAAATTACGGATCTGATGGGCAGCTTCTATCAGTACATCCACGTCGCCTTCCAGGGGTCGTTCGCGTGCATTACCGTGGGGCTTATCGTCGGCGCGCTGGCGGAACGTATTCGCTTCTCGGCGGTGGTGATTTTCGTGGTGGTGTGGCTGACGTTCTCTTACGTGCCGATTGCGCACATGGTGTGGGGCGGCGGTCTGCTGGCCTCTCATGGCGCGCTGGATTTCGCGGGCGGTACCGTGGTGCATATTAACGCGGCGGTGGCGGGCCTGGTGGGCGCGTATCTGGTCGGCAAACGTGTCGGTTTCGGCAAAGAGGCATTCAAACCGCATAACCTGCCGATGGTCTTTACCGGCACCGCAATCCTCTATTTCGGCTGGTTCGGCTTTAACGCCGGCTCCGCCAGCGCCGCGAACGAAATCGCCGGTCTGGCCTTTGTGAATACCGTTGTTGCGACGGCGGCGGCCATCCTTGCCTGGGTGTTTGGCGAATGGGCGCTGCGCGGCAAGCCTTCTCTGCTGGGCGCATGCTCCGGCGCTATCGCCGGGCTGGTCGGCGTGACGCCTGCGTGTGGTTATATCGGCGTCGGCGGTTCGCTGATTGTCGGTATCGCGGCGGGCCTTGCGGGTCTGTGGGGCGTGACCATGCTGAAGCGCTGGCTGCGCGTTGATGACCCGTGCGATGTGTTCGGCGTACATGGCGTCTGCGGCATCGTAGGTTGTATCCTCACCGGTATCTTCGCCTCCACGTCGCTCGGTGGCGTCGGTTACGCCGAGGGTGTGACGATGGGCCATCAGGTGCTGGTGCAGCTTGAAAGTATCGCCATTACCGTGGTGTGGTCTGGCGTGGTGGCGTTTATCGCCTACAAAGTGGCGGACATGACCGTTGGGCTGCGCGTCTCTGAAGAGCAGGAGCGCGAAGGTCTGGACGTGAACAGCCACGGCGAGAACGCGTACAACGCCTGATCGTTGTGATTGCGAGCATAAAAAAACCTCCCGCGCGCGGGAGGTTTTGTTTTTTGTGGGGGAGGCCGGAAATGGCAAGCTTTGGAAAGGGGGACGTCTGGCAAGGGTGGGGCGCTTCGCTTACCCACTGAGCCTCATCTTCAAACGGTTATTCGCTGGGCGGCTAAGCGCAGCGCACCCGCTGTTCGGCAAACGGCGCGCCAACCTTACCCGCGCTTTCTCATCACGCCTTCCTGCACGGTCGAGGCGACAAGGACGCCGTCCTGGGTATAAAACTCGCCGCGTACAAACCCACGGGCGCTGGAGGCGGACGTGCTCTCCACGCTGTAAAGCAGCCACTCGTTCATATCAACCGGGCGGTGGAACCACATGGAATGGTCGATGGTCGCCACCTGCATCCCCGGCTCCAGGAAACCGACGCCGTGCGGTTGCAGCGCTACCGGCAGGAAATTGAAATCCGAGGCGTAACCGAGCAGCGACTGGTGCACCCGGATATCGTCCGGCATCTGGCCGTTGGCGCGCAGCCACACCTGACGCTCCGGCTTCGCCACATGGCCTTTAAGCGGGTTATGAAACTCTACCGGGCGAATTTCCAGCGGTTTGTCGCACAGAAACTTTTCTTTCGCCTGCGGCGGCAGGAGGTGCGCCAGCGAGCGGGCGATATCGGTTTCCGATTTCAGGCCGTCAGGCGAGGGCGCAGGCGGCATGGTTTTCTGATGCTCGAAGCCGCTTTCGGGTGCCTGGAACGAGGCGGTCATATAGAAAATCGGCTTGCCGTGCTGGATAGCCGCCACCCGCCGGGCGCTGAAGCTGTTGCCGTCGCGCAACACTTCCACGTCATACACAATAGGCTTCTGGCTGTCGCCGGGGCGCAGAAAATAGCTATGAAAAGAGTGCACCAGCCGCTCTTCCGGCACGGTCGCTTTGGCGGCGTAAAGCGCCTGGCCGACGACCTGACCGCCGAACACCTGCCGTAACCCGAGATCTTCGCTTTGGCCGCGAAAGAGCCCTTCTTCAATTTTTTCCAGATTTAATAACGCCAGTAAGTTGCTCAGCGCCTGACTCATAAAGGGTCCTCTGATACCGAGAAATGCACAGCCGTGCGAATGATATATGCCGATTATAACGCAGAAAGACAACTGGTCAGAGGGGTTCAATAATCTTAATAGCGGCCCGTTTCCAGGCGAAAATTAGTGATATGTGCCACACTTAGCACGACAAGCATGTTGTGAGAGCTCACGCTGGTGAGTGCAAGGCGCTTACTGGTGCATCGAAAATAAGGAGAACGCTATGAAACTCGTGCACATGTTAAGTGGTTTAGCCGTTGCCGTTGCGCTGGCTGGTTGCGCGCAGGATAAAAGTGCCGATATCGCCGTTCCCGCGCCGAACCCGAATACTTCTGGCGTCGCGACGAAGCCGGTGATTAAGCAGCCGAACGTGTCCGGGACAGTCTGGATCCGCCAGAAAGTGGCGCTGCCGCCGGATGCGGTGCTGACCGTGACCCTGTCGGACGCGACCCAGGCGAACGCGCCGTCTAAAGTCATTTCGCAGAAAGTGGTGCGTACAGAAGGCAAACAGGCCCCGTTCAGCTTCGTACTCCCGTTTAATCCATCCGATATCCAGCCGAATGCCCGCATTCTGCTGAGTGCCGCGATTACGGTTGACGATAAGCTGGTGTTCATCACCGACCGCGTACAGCCGGCGGTGAACGATGGCGGCAAGAAAATCGACCTGACCCTGGTGCCGGTGCAGCAGACCGCCGTGCCGGTACAGGCTGGCGGCGGCGCGGTCACAACCGTACCGTCTACCTCGCCGACGCAGGTCACGCCGTCCTCCGCCGTTCCGGCGCCGACGACGTACTAAGCCTGCCACAGCGCCTCTTCGGAGGCGCTTTTCAGTAGCGCCACCCGTAGCGCGCCAGATCGATCTCTCCTTTTCCCGACACCTGTACGCCTTCTGCAAGCAATGCCTGACGCTGACGCTGTAAATCCGGCCCTGTCAGCGAAATTTCTCCCCGACGATTCACCACGCGATGCCACGGCAAAAGGCTGCCCTCCGGCAGGCGCTTTAACACGCCGCCTACCTGACGCGCCGCCCGCGGCGAACCCGCCAGCCGCGCCACCTCGCCATAGGTTGTGACGCACCCTTCCGGAATGGCGGCGACAATCTGGTAAACGCGTTGCGGGAAGGTGTCGTGGTTATGCATGAGGACTCCTGTCAGTCAGGTTGTAAGCATATGAACGCACGCTCAGAAGGGCAACTCCGGGTGAACATGTGGCGTGGTTACTATAATAACGATGAATAAACCCTGCATAATCATTTGTAATTATTGATTTTTTTTTCCGTGCAGGGAAATACGCTTGCGCTCACAGTACGTTTACGGAACGCGCCGCAGAATAGCGCCCGTCTTTTTCAACGGACTGATTTATGAACAGTTTATTGTACTGGGGAAAAGCCCGGCCAGGTGAGAATCATCAGGGTGATGAATTTCATTTACTACAGTGGCACTCGCTGGACGTGGCCGCCTGCGGTTACGTGATGGTAATGGAAAACCGCTTTAACGCCGCCTCGCTATTCGCCGCGCTGGGCATTGAAGAGCGCCAGACGGCGGCAGAGTTTTTCGCCTGGCTGCTGTGCTGGCATGATATTGGCAAGTTTTCACGTCTGTTCCAGCAAAAATATACCCACAAGGCGCTTGAGCACGGCCAGCGCGATGTCAGTGACAGCCATCATCATCACACCGTGACGGGGACGTGGCTGTGGCGACATCATCTCGGCGATACCGCGGCGCAGAGCGTCACAGGCCCGCTGTCGGCGCGGGAGCGTCAACGCGTGCTGGATCGCTGGATACCCACCGTGATGGGGCATCACGGCAAGCCAGTGTCGTATGAGAATTGCCATAACGATTTCCTGGCGGAGGATATCGAGGCCGCGCAGTCGTTCGCACGGGCCGTACAGACGCTGCTTCCGTCCGTCACGCTGCCGCAGGCGTGGAACGACGCCTCCTGGCGTGAGTCATTTTTACCGCAAAGCTGGCGGGTCTCGGCGCTGGTTGTGCTGGCCGACTGGGTGGGTTCCGTCAATCACTTTTTCCCGTGGGTAGCCGGGGAGATGCCGCTTGCGCGCTACTGGGCGCGGGCCGTCGCGCAGGCGCAAAACGCGCTGCGGCGGCTGCCGCCTGCGAGCGATGTCGCGCCGTTTAAGGGCATCGACACGCTTTTTCCCTTTATTACCGAGCCGACGCCGCTTCAGCAAAAAGCGCTGGAGCTCACAATCAGTATGACCGGCCCGCATCTGTTTATTCTGGAAGATGTCACCGGGGCCGGTAAGACTGAAGCGGCGCTGGTGCTGGCGCACCGGCTGATGGCGGCGGGGCAGGCGCGGGGGCTCTATATCGGGCTGCCGACGATGGCGACGGCGAATGCGATGTATGCGCGGATGGAGCGCGCCTGGTTACGGCTCTACCGTGAAGGCAGTCATCCGAGCCTGGTACTGGCACACAGCGCCCGCAAACTGTCCGCGAGTTTCAATGCCTCTCTCTGGGAAAGCGAATTATTACCCAATGAATCCGGCGACGAAGCCACCGCGTTTGAGGGCTGCGCCGCCTGGTTCGCCGGGTCGCCGAAAAAGGCACTACTGGCGGAAACCGGCGTCGGCACGCTGGATCAGGCGTTAATGGCGGTGCTGCCGTTTAAACACCAGAATCTGCGCCTGCTGGGCCTTAGCGACAAAATCCTGATTGCCGATGAGATCCATTCGTATGACGCTTATATGTCGCACCTGCTGGAAAAGCTGGTAGAGATCCGGGCCGCCAGCGGCTGCGCCACAATTTTGCTCTCCGCCACGCTTTCGCAGACCCAGCGCGATCGGCTGAGCGCCGCGTTTTACAAAGGACTGAACACGCACCGCGAGCCGCCACGCCTCGGGCTCGACGACTACCCATGGGTCACGCATCTGCACGCGCAGGGGATTGACGGGCAGCGCGTCGCGACACGCGCGCAGGTGCAGCGCCGTGTTGGCATCGGCTGGATGGCGGATGAAGCCGCGTGCCTCGATAAAACAGAGAGGGTGGCGCGCGAAGGCGGCTGTATCGGCTGGATACGCAATTCCGTTGACGATGCAGTGAACAGCTATCGGGAATTAATTCGCCGAGGCAATATCCCTGAAGAAAATATTCTTTTATTCCATAGCCGTTTCGCGTTTATTGACCGTGCCGCGACGGAATTAAAAACACTGCAATGGTTTGGGAAAGAGAATGCCGATAATCGAAGCGGTAAAATAATTATATCCACTCAGGTAATAGAACAGTCTGTCGATATAGATCTGGATTATTTAATTAGCGATCTCGCGCCGGTGGATTTATTAATTCAACGCGCCGGACGCATGCAGCGCCACATTCGTGATAAAGACGGAAGGCTTAAATTCACCGGCGCAGATGAAAGGCCCGCGCCTTGCCTGGATATTCTGGCGCCGCCGTGGCAGGCGCAGCCGGATAAAACCTGGCTTTCTGCCGCGATGCGTAATACCAGTTACGTGTATCCGGCGCATTCCAGGCTGTGGCTGACCCAGCGCGTGCTGCGCGAACAGGGCGAAATACGCATGCCGGAGGCGGCGCGTCTGTTAATTGAAGCGGTCTATGGCGAAGGGTGCGCCGTGCCGGATGGCATGCAGAAATCTGAAGATGAAGCGATGGGCGACTATTACAGCCAGCGCGCCATTGCCGCCAATTTTGAAATTCACTTTGAAAACGGGTATGACCCAACCAGCGCGGCGCAGTGGGTGCCGGATGTCTCCACTCGCCTCGGGGAGCGCACAGTTGATCTCTGCCTGGCTTACGCGTCCCCGGAGGGTGTCACGCCCTACGCGCCGGGCGAAAACGCCTGGGAGATGAGCGCGTTACGGGTGCGTAAAACCTGGTGGGACAAGCACAGCGCCGACTTTACTTGCCTTACGGGTGACGCGCTGGCGCGCTGGCGTTTAACCCATCGCAAGCAGGAGACGGAGGTGATTTTGCTGCCGGGCGGCTATTCATCGAAAGAAGGGCTGCTGGGGAGCGATACAGCGCGGTAACCCAGGGGCGAATGCCCCCGGGGATTTATCCCCGCGTGAGTGGGGAACGGTTAAACACCAGGAAAAAAAATACACCGGTTTATCCCACAGGGAACGAGACAAGATTAACGGCTACAAAGGAAACGCAAAAGGTGTAATTTTTGTTTTGTTATTTCTTTAATCATTTTAAGAATTGTGCAGGGGCAATTTTTCTCTGTTTGGGGGTATTTTGTGAGTGTCAATTTTCTGGCGGGTGAAATACCTGGCTTCTCATTTTTGTAGTGTCCGCTGTCCGCCTTTTAAATTATTCGTGAAAGCATGCCTGTGAAATATTCGCAGGCAGAGGAGGGATGTGTTTTGCATTCATTAATTACCACAAAATGGCTCCCCGTTATTTACCGCGACGGCAGTCGCGGGAAAATCGCGCCGCTGGATTTGGCCGATGACAATATTCTGGAGCTGGTTTTACCCCGCCCGGATTTTCAGGGGGCGGCCTGGCAGTTTCTGCTCGGGTTGCTGCAAACGGCGCTCGCCCCGAAAGACGCTGAAAGCTGGGAGGATATCTGGGAGGATGGGTTAACCGCCGGGGCTATTCGCGAAGCCCTTGCGCCGCTGGAGAAACTGTTTGAATTTGGCCCGCACACCCCCTCATTCATGCAGGATTTCGAGCCGCTGGAAGGTGAAAGCGTGCCGCTGGCGCTACTGTTACCGGAAACCCCGGGCGCCCAGACGGTAAAGCTCAATAAAGACCATTTTATTAAGCGCGGCATCACCGAGAAATTCTGCCCGCACTGCGCCGCGCTGGCGCTCTTTTCCCTGCAGTTAAACGCGCCGGCAGGCGGTAAAGGCTACCGCACCGGGCTGCGCGGCGGCGGGCCGATGACCACCTTGCTGGAACTGCACCGCTATAACGGCGAGGCTCCGTCGCTGTGGCGCAGGCTGTGGCTCAACGTGATGCCGCAGCGTGAAAGCCGCTTGCCCCGGCCTGCGAACTATGACGCCCGCATCTTCCCCTGGCTTGCGCCAACCCGTACCAGCGAAAAAGCTATCGTAACGCCGGAGCAGGTCGACGCGCTCCAGGCGTACTGGGGCATGCCGCGCCGTATCCGTATCGATTTCTCTGCAACGCAGCCGGGCCATTGCGACCTTTGCGGCGAGCCGGGCGAGGCGCTGTTAACGTCAATGACGGTGAAAAACTACGGCGTTAACTATGTCGGCTGGATGCACCCGCTCACGCCGCATCGCATTCCCAAAAAAGAGGGCGGCGAGATGTTCTCCGTTAAAGGCCAGCCGGGCGGCCTGCTCTGGCGTGACTGGCTGGGGTTGATGATGGAGAGCGAAAGCGACAACAACCGGGAGCAGCCCGCCAGCGTGGTGAAAATTCGCCAGCAGCAACGGCTCGATAACGCGGAAACCGGCTTATGGTGCTTTGGTTACGATTTCGACAACATGAAGGCCCGCTGCTGGTACGAGCACCATCTGCCCTTTCTGCAAATCCCCGAATCACGACAGCCGTTTGTCCGCCAGACCCTCAGCGACGCCGCGCGTGTCGCCACGCTGATGCTCAGTAAATTACGCAGCGCGCTAAAAGAGGCGTGGTATGGCGAAGGCGCTACCGTGCGCGGCGATTTCAGCTTTATCGATATCGACTTCTGGCAGCAGACACAGTCGCGGTTCCTGGCGCTGGTCGAGGCGGTAAAAGCCGATGAATCCGGTGATAACCGCGCCCTGCTCAGCGCCTGGAACAGCGATATCTGGCGCTATACCCGTAGCTACTTCGATGAACGCGCCCTGACTAACCCGCAGGAGCGCACGGAATTCTCAGACATCATGAAAGCCCGCAAAAAGTTTTTCACGCAGACGAAAGCGAAGCCTGCGGCGAAAGGCGCGCGGGCGAGAAAAACGCAGGAGGCAAATTAAGTGAGCATTTTATCGCAGGCGCATCGCGAATCGCTGCTGAAGTGGCATTCGCTCATCAATGAACAGCAGGGACGACGGTTGCGCGCCGGCTTGCGGCGCAGTCATACGCTTTCTGACGTCTGGCTCAGTGAAGGGTTTCGGGTGCTGACAGCCCGTATCCCTTCGCTCTGGAATATACCGGGGCGAGAGTGGCGCTTCTGCGCGCTCGGCATCGTCGCGGCACTGGCCGCTCACGTCAAAAGCATTGAGACGCGCCAGTCTTTTGCCGCGCAGCTCGGGCAAATCAGTGGCAACAATCCGGTGATGTCTGAGCTGCGCTTTCGGCGACTGAACCAGGCGCATTCGCAGGAGGAGCTGTTCCGCCAGCTGCGCCGCGCGGTGCAGTTGCTCGGCGGCACGGTCAATCTGCCGGATCTCGCGGAAGGCGTGTTTCGCTGGTGCGCGGAAGAAGACGAACGCGAGCGCCACGCGGCACAAAAGCGTACCCCGACCGAATACATTCGCGTGCGCTGGGCGCTCGACTATTACATGGCGGGCACGGCGTCAGACACGCCGGATGCCGTCACTACCGACTTACCGGCCGATTCGGCCACCACTCAGGAATAAGGAACATTCGCGATGACCACATTTATTCAGCTTCATCTCTTAACCGCTTACCCTGCCGCCAACCTGAACCGCGACGACACTGGCGCGCCGAAAACCGTCACCATTGGCGGCGCGTCGCGTCTGCGCATCTCCTCGCAAAGCCTTAAGCGCGCCTGGCGTACCTCAGCGCTCTTTGAAGAGGCGCTCAGCGGGCATATCGGCACCCGCACCGCGCGTATTGGCCGCGAGGCGGCGGAAATCATGCTGGAAGGCGGCGTTTCACAAGCAAATGCGGTTGATTGGGGAAAAACTATTGCCAACTGTTTTGGCAAAGCCAAAACCGGCAAAGCAAAGAATGACCTCATCAACACGGAAACCGAGCAGCTCGCCCATGTCAGCCCGGCGGAAAGAGAGGCCGTGCAGGCGCTGGCCCGCACGCTGGCGACAGAGAAGCGCGCACCAAAGGTGGAGGAGCTTTCCTTCCTGCGCAAAGACGCGATGGCCGTCGATATCGCGCTGTTTGGCCGCATGCTCGCCTCAACGCCTGAGCACAATATCGAGGCCGCCTGTCAGGTCGCCCACGCGTTCGGCGTTGGCGAAACCCTGCTGGAAGATGATTTCTTCACGGCCGTTGACGATCTGCGCCAGGCATCAGCGGAAGAAGCCGGGGCCGGGCATATCGGCGAACTCGGTTTCGGCTCGGCGCTGTTTTATACGTACCTGTGTATTGACCGCGATCGCCTGCTGGAAAACCTTAACGGCGACGAAAAGCTCCTCGCGAAAACATTACGCGCCCTCGGTGAATGCACGCTGAAAATCTCACCCACCGGCAAACAAAACAGCTTCGCCTCCCGCGCTTACGCCAGCTGGGCGCTCGCGGAAAAAAGCACCGAACAGCCGCGTTCGCTGGCCGCCGCATTCTGGGAACCGGTCACCGGGACTGACCAACTGGAAGAGGCCGTGCGCCGCATTACCACGCTTCGCGACAATATGAATAACGTTTATGGCGGCCAACAGACGCCCTGCGCGACGTTATATGGCGTGAAAGGCGAAGGTTCCGTCGCGCAACTGCTGGATTTCATCAGCGCATAAGGGGCGACCATGAACCGCTATCTTATTTTCCAGCTCCAGGGGGCGATGGCCTCCTGGGGAGAGATCGCCGTCGGCGAAGTGCGCCATTCGCGGGCGCTGCCGGGGCGATCGGCGCTGCTGGGTCTGCTTGCTGCCGCACTCGGCATCCGACGCGATGACGAGGCGGCGCTCAACGCGCTCAGTCAGCATTATCAGTTTATTGTCTGCGCGGGGGAATGTGCCGCCTGGGCGCGGGATTACCACACGGTCCAGGTCCCGCGCGAAGCGCGCAAGGTGCGCTACTTCACCCGTAAAGACGAGTTGCGCGACGCGCTTATGCTCGAAACCACGCTTTCCCGTCGCGATTACTACGCTGACGGCTACTGGCTGGTGGCAGTGGCGGCGACGCCGGGCGCGCCTTATACGCTGGAGGCGTTGCAGGCGGCGTTACTGGCGCCTGAGTTTCCGCTCTACCTCGGTCGCAAAAGCCATCCGCTCGGGCTGCCGCTCTGGCCACAGCTGCATGACGGCAACGCGGCGACGGTACTGCGCGAGGCGCAGGCAGGCTACGGCGCCGCGCTAGGCGAGCTGTCGCCAGCGCTTAAACCGCTTGCGCGCTTTTATCCCCATCTCTGGTGGGAGGGCGATCACGCTGGTCTTGAGGCTGACGAACTCCAGACCTGGCGCGACCAGCCGCTCAGCCGTCGGCGCTGGGATTTCGGTATCCGAACCGTTAAACAAGGGCGGCTGACGCCGGAGGCGACATGTATCTCTCAAAAATAACGCTCCCCACCGCCAGGCTGACTCCGCAACGGCTGATGGACATGATGGCGCGTGGCGAATATGTCATGCACCAGTGGTTGTGGGAGCTGTTCCCCGATGTGGCGCAGCGCCAGTATCTTTATCGTCGTGAGACGTTACAGACCGGCTTCTGCTTCTGGTTGCTCTCAGCGAGCGCGCCGGCGCGCTCGCATCCGCTGTTTGAGGTGCAGACGCGCGCTTTCGCCGCAACGCCGCAGCCGGGCATGGCGTTACGTTTCACGCTTCGGGCAAACCCCGTTGTCACCCGCAACGGTAAGCGCCACGACGTGCTGATGAATGCGAAACATGAATGGAGGCGCAACGCCCAGGCGGGTGAGCTGTGGACGCTTCAGGAGCAGGCGGCGCTTGGCTGGCTTGCCGCGCAGGGCGAGAAAAGCGGATTTCAGCTCACGCAGGCTTCAGTGACCGCGTATCGTCAACAGCAGGTGGCGAAAGGGCGCGGCGCCCTGATCCAGTACAGCTGCGTGGACTATGACGGCACGCTCATCGTCACCGATCCGGCGCAGTTTAACGCGAGCATCGCGGCGGGCTTTGGTAAATGTCGCGCCTTCGGCTGTGGGCTGATGCTTATCAAACCGGACGATGGCGCATGAGTTTTGTCCCGTTAAACCCGATCCCGCTCAAAGATCGCACGTCGATGATCTTCCTTCAGTATGGCCATCTTGATGTTCTGGATGGCGCTTTCGTGCTGGTGGACAAAACCGGCGTGCGCACGCATGTGCCGGTAGGCGCTGTCGCCTGCATTATGCTGGAGCCAGGCACGCGGGTTTCTCATGCGGCTATCCGGCTCGCCGCCCAGGTCGGAAGATTGCTGGTGTGGGTCGGCGAGGCGGGCGTGCGCCTGTACGCTTCCGGGCAGCCTGGCGGCGCGCGCGCTGACAAGCTGCTCTACCATGCGAAGCTCGCGCTCGACGAACGCTGCGCCTGAAAGTGGTTCGCAAAATGTATGCGTTGCGCTTTGGCGAGCCGCCGCCTGAGCGTCGTTCGGTCGAACAGCTGCGCGGGATTGAAGGGGCCAGAGTGCGCCAGACTTACGCGCTGCTTGCAAAGCGCTACGGCGTAAAGTGGCACGGGCGTAATTACGATCCGAAAGACTGGGCGAAGGGCGATATCGTCAACCAGTGCATCAGTGCCGCCACCTCCTGTTTATACGGCATCAGCGAGGCGGCGGTGCTGGCGGCGGGTTACGCGCCTGCGATTGGTTTTATTCATAGCGGCAAGCCGCTCTCGTTCGTTTATGACATCGCAGACATCATTAAATTTGACGCGGTCGTGCCTAAAGCGTTTGAGATAGCGGCGCGCCACCCCGCGCAACCGGACCGCGATGTACGTCTGGCGTGTCGGGATATTTTTCGCAGCGAAAAGCTGACTGGCAAACTGATTCCGCTTATTGAAGAAGTGCTGGCGGCGGGCGACATTGAGCCGCCGCAACCCGCGGCGGATATGCTGCCGCCCGCTATTCCACTGGCGGATTCGCTCGCCGAAGCGGGCTTCAGGAGCCGCTAATGAGCATGCTGATGGTTGTCACCGAGAATGTGCCGCCGAGACTGCGCGGGCGGCTCGCCATCTGGCTGCTTGAGCTGCGCGCCGGGGTTTATGTCGGCGATGTCTCTAAGCGGGTACGTGAAATGATCTGGAATCAGATAACCGAGCTCGCGGAAGAGGGCAATGTGGTGATGGCCTGGGCTACGAATAATGAATCCGGCTTCGATTTCCAGACGTATGGCGAGAACCGACGCATTCCGGTGGATTTAGACGGCCTGCGCCTTGTCTCATTTTTACCCCTTCAGAATCAGTAGGTTAACTGTTCTTTAAGAATATGGAGATGTAATAAAAAGGTTGGTGGATTGTTGGGTGTGAAAAATTTCCTTATAAAACAGTTATATAGTTTTAGAGTGTTCCCCGCGCGAGCGGGGATAAACCGTAATTTTCTGCGCCGTAAATGACATTCATCGAGTGTTCCCCGCGCGAGCGGGGATAAACCGAATTTGCCGAAAAAGAGGAGGCAGCCTTTACGGTGTTCCCCGCGCGAGCGGGGATAAACCGATCCGCCTGAAAATAATAATAGTCGGCGTTACGTGTTCCCCGCGCGAGCGGGGATAAACCGCTCGCTATAGTGGATTTTAGTGGCAAAACAAAGTGTTCCCCGCGCGAGCGGGGATAAACCGACGTGATCTCTGACGCCAGCAGGCCGCCGGAAGTGTTCCCCGCGCGAGCGGGGATAAACCGCCTGGGAGCGTTTGTAACAAAGAGGTGGGCCCGTGTTCCCCGCGCGAGCGGGGATAAACCGGTTCGACGTTGTATTCGCTGACCTTGAAAAAGGTGTTCCCCGCGCGAGCGGGGATAAACCGGTTATAACAGGCTGGTAGCTGTGCGCGCGGCGGTGTTCCCCGCGCGAGCGGGGATAAACCGGCCGGGGTCGTTGAGGTTGGTTAAAACTGTGGGTGTTCCCCGCGCGAGCGGGGATAAACCGTTTGCAACGACAAACACTCGCAACGACAAACAGTGTTCCCCGCGCGAGCGGGGATAAACCGTTCGGCCTCTATGACGGTGCGCAGTGGCGGATGTGTTCCCCGCGCGAGCGGGGATAAACCGGCTCTGTCTGTTTTTGCCTGTGAGTTCGACACGTGTTCCCCGCGCGAGCGGGGATAAACCGCGCGACTGGTCCACCATGCCCGTGAACGGCTGTGTGTTCCCCGCGCGAGCGGGGATAAACCGGTTTTCGCTGACCCATCCATCCAGTGTTGCAGGTGTTCCCCGCGCGAGCGGGGATAAACCGAGCAGGGCAAAACGCGCTCACGAAGAGTCGGCGTGTTCCCCGCGCGAGCGGGGATAAACCGCCGGGCAAAACTGTATATATTTTCAACTCCGAGTGTTCCCGCGCGAGCGGGGATAAACCGACGAATTTTATCGTTGGCATCATGGCGCAGGTGTGTTCCCCGCGCGAGCGGGGATAAACCGCGCGCAATCAATAAAGACGAACCTAAATTTTCGTGTTCCCCGCGCGAGCGGGGATAAACCGACCCGACTACGCCGTGGCACGCGGTCTACAGCGTGTTCCCCGCGCGAGCGGGGATAAACCGAGTACACCCGAATCATTCCCAAATGACACCGAGTGTTCCCCGCGCGAGCGGGGATAAACCGCCGCGGCGTCAAATTCAGCTGATGCAAAGAGGGTGTTCCCCGCGCGAGCGGGGATAAACCGGAGGCAAACAACAACGAAGAAATCCCCGCTTGGTGTTCCCCGCGCGAGCGGGGATAAACCGGATCTGCGCGATATTTGCGATCCCGCCGTAGGGTGTTCCCCGCGCGAGCGGGGATAAACCGGTTACTGGCATTTAAATTCTCAGCCGGTATCGGTGTTCCCCGCGCGAGCGGGGATAAACCGTCGGCCGCTGGCTTGTCACACCTTGAAAATAGGTGTTCCCGCGCGAGCGGGGATAAACCGAAACGCCGTGGTGCGCGGCTTTTACTGGTGCGGTGTTCCCCGCGCGAGCGGGGATAAACCGATAATCACCGGTAGCAGTCATATTAAATACAAGTGTTCCCCGCGCGAGCGGGGATAAACCGCGGCTGCTCAGGGGCAGTGGGTGATTATTTCAGTGTTCCCCGCGCGAGCGGGGATAAACCGGTGTTTACCACGTTAGCCAGTGGAAAAAAAATGTGTTCCCCGCGCGAGCGGGGATAAACCATCTAGCCAGCCGACGCCCTGTTTCACGCTCCTTTCACCATGATTGCGCAATAAACCGGCATCCGGCGCGCGTTGGGTTGCAATCGCCAGGGGCAACAGACATAATGCGGCCTGCGCGTTTAACGACGCTCTCAATGGGGGCCCTGTTGGTTCTCCCGCAACGCTACTCTGTTTACCAGGTCAGGTCCGGAAGGAAGCAGCCAAGGCAGATGACGTGTGTGCCGGGATGTAGCTGGCAGGGCCCCCACCCATTTCAGGCGCTCTCGCCGCCACCGTCACAACATGCTGCTTCTTCTCTTATCCAGAGTATCTGTCTCTACTTTTTCTTATCCGCGAAACGCAATATCCATTTCCGCCACGTAGCGTTATATATTTTGTTTTTTATTTGCAAATTCATTTAACTGTCATTTATTTGTCATCTTATTGTCATAATAGCTTGTCGAATATCTCATTTTTGAAACGTCTTTTTATAAGAAAGAGCTTAGTGCTGGATCTTAATAATCAATTAAGGTATTAAATAGCTCTCATCTGTAAAGAAAGGAATTTTCTATGACTGCTGCGGTGCTTAACGTAAAAATAAATACGGACCTCAAAGAAAAGCTTCGTCAGTATGCTGAGCAGAACAGTGAGACGCTCAGCGCCGCCACAGAAAAGCTGCTGCTTAAAGCGCTGGTGCTTGCTGATGAAGACGACGCGGTGAGCGGCGAAGAGATCGACAGCCAGCATACCGAAGAAGATATCTCCCCACTTTCTGTAAAAGAAATCAAAGCGCTACGTAAACTTCTGAAGAAGAAAAAATGAAAAACGCCCCTCTGTCTACCACGGCTTCAACCTATCGGGAAGCCTGCGAGCTGTTGCGTTCAGGCTATGTAAAACACGTCCGTCTGGGCTGGGATGTCGGCAGCGATGAGTTTTTTCGCATTGCGTCTGACTGGTGCGATGCTGGCGCCAAAATAAAAAAAGAGGGCAATGAGTTTATCATTTCCCTGAAAGGCTTCCCGGTTCCCCGTCAGCATTAATTCCCGCTTGTTGAATGCGTCATTAATATATCATCTCCGTGACACGGCGCTGTTACAAAGCGCCGTCATTATCTTCCGCATAATAAAATGATACGCCTCACCATCTCATAACATGTGCAGTCACGGATGACGGTATTTTATGGCGAGCCGGAAGGGTCGCCATCTGTTTTTTCTGGCCGGGGTGATGTTATCGCTGTCATCCGACGCTATCGCTTCAGACTGACCTCATTCACGCTGCGCGGCATCTGTCAGGCCCTACACCAGGCCGCGGGCGGTCGTCGCGCGCGTCTCCATTAACTGCTGCCAGAGCGGCTGCAACCGGCTGAACGCCTCTTCCAGCCGTTCGGTCTCCAGCGTAAACGGCATACGCAGATAACGCTCGAACGCGCCATCCACGCCGAACCGGTTACCTGCGCCAAGATGAATGCCAAGCCCTTCGGCGCTGGCGGCAAAACGCGTCGCCAGCGGGCGCGGTAGCTCAACCCAGAACGATAATCCTCCTTGCGGCAGCGGGCTGCACCACTGCGGAAAATAGCGTTGCATGGCGTCGAGACAGGCGTCGCGGCGCGCTTTTAACGCCGCACGGCGCGGCGGCAAAAAGCGCGATGACTCCTCAATAAGCGTGGCGACGGCGAGTTGCTCCAGTAACGGCGAGCCGAGATCGAGCGTGTCGCGCATCTGTACCAGCGAGGCGATAGTGCGCGCGCTGGCGCGTATCCAGCCGAGCCGCAGCCCACCCCAGAAGCTTTTACCCGCCGACCCGAGCGTAATGACGTCATCCTGCCAGCTGAATGCGGCAAGCGGCGACGGCGGGGCGTTTTCATACCAGAGGTCGACCATGGTTTCATCCACTACCAGCGTCGTACGGCAGGCCGCCGCCGCCGCCGCCACGCGCTCGCGGGTCGCCGCGTCCATGCAACTGCCGGTTGGGTTGTGATAATCCGGAATAAGATACGCGAGGCGCGGCGACGTCTGGGCGAATGTGGCCGCCAGCCCGTCCGCGTCCCATCCTTGTGCGGTCAGCGATACCGGCACCGGGCGGCACGACGCGCCGCGAATAGCGGCGATGGCAAGCGGGTAAGTGGGGTTATCGACCACTACCCGGTCGCCGGGGCCGGTCAGCAGCCGCAGGATGAGCGCGAAACCGCTCACCGCGCCGTTGACCAGCATCACCTGATCGGCGCTGGTAGGCAGGCCACGCGCGTTATAGCGGGCGGCGATAATTTCGCGCAGGCGCAGCAGCCCGTGCGGATCGTAACCGGTATGGCCAAGGTAGTCCGGCAGCTGCGCGACGGCGCACTGGCAGGCTTCCAGCACTTCCGGGCCTGCGCTCAGCGCGGCGGTGGAAAGATCGAGCGCGCCGCCGCTGCCGGTCAGCGTCGGTACTGAAGCGCTGCCAGCCGGCAGAGCGATGGCGGAGCCCGCGCCATGGCGGCTTATCAGAAACCCCTCATCACGCAGCAGCCCCAGCGCGCTGGCGACCGTGGTGCGGCTGACGCCAAGCGCGCCCGCCAGTTCACGCTCGCCCGGCAGCCGGCTGGCGAGGGGCAGGCGCCCGTCAAGAATGACCAGCCGCAGGGCCTGCGCCAGCTGACGATAAACCGGCAGGCGGGCGTGCTCCTGCTGCCAGCGGCCAAGCAGGCGCAGCAGCGAGGCCGCGCCGGTGCGACGCGTATTCATAAGCAGTCCACTTTGTTGTAACTGGACCTTAATCTTAGGCCGGCTGGCTTTAAAGTAGTAGCCAATTTACTGGCGAGGAAAAAAGTATGTGGCGTCGTTTACTTCAGCTGTATGTCGGGCTTGCGTTGTATGGCGTGTCTACCGCGATGTTCGTGCGGGCCGATCTCGGCACCGATCCGTGGAACGTGTTTCATCTGGGCGTCGCGCGGTTGCTTTCGCTGAATATCGGCCTGGTGATTATCGGCGTCGGTGCGCTGGTGCTGCTGCTGTGGGTGCCGCTGCGCCAGAAGCCCGGGCTTGGCACTATCAGTAATGTCATCATGATTGGGCTTGCGGCGGACGCGGCGCTGGCCGTGTTGCCCGCAGCCTCCTCACTGGCGGTGCGCAGCGGGCTGCTGGCGGCGGCTGTCGTGGTGAATGCGCTCGCGACTGGCATGTATATCGGCGCGGGCTTCGGCGCGGGGCCGCGCGATGGTCTGATGACCGGCATCAATGCCCGCACCGGCTGGTCGGTGCGCAGCGTGCGAACCGCGATTGAAGTGTCGGTATTGCTGGCGGGCTGGGCGATGGGCGGCTCGCTCGGCATCGGCACGGTGGTTTACGCGCTGACAATCGGGCCGCTTATCCAGCTCTGCCTGCCGTGGTTTCAGGCAAAGCGCGTAAAGCGCGCCGCGCCAGGCGCCGCGGCGATTGAGAAAGGTTGAGTCGCCTTTTTCCGGCGCTGCGTTATGCTGAGAGTTTCCGCTGGCGAGGAACTGCGATGTCGAATAAGGAATCACTGCGTGCGCTGCCCGCAATCCACTGGAGCAGCGAGGCGCTGGCCGCCATGCTGTGCCGCTGCTTTGATGGTTATCTGGTGCCGTTCCAGCTGGATGGCGCCACCTTCGCTCAACGTTTCGGCGCGGAGAATGTCTGCCTGAACGCGAGCCGCGTCTGGCTTGAGGGCGATAACATCGTCGCGCTGGCATTGATTGCCCGGCGCGGCTGGCGCAGCCGCCTGGCCGCGTTCGCCATTCACCCGGCGTGGCGCGGCAAAGGCGTTGGTAAGATGCTGATGATGCAGTTGCTTGATGAAGCGCACGAGCGCGGCGAGAAAAGCATGACGCTTGAGGTGATCGTCGGCAACGACGCGGGGCAGGGGTTATATGAGCGGGTAGGGTTTGCCTGCGAAAGAACGCTGGTCGGCTTTCAGGCCCACAGCCCGGCGACGTTTGTCGATACGCAGGCGCTGATGCCGTGCGATCCGCATGAGGTGGCGCGCCGTATCGCGGCGCAGGCGGACGACCTGCCGTGGCTGGTGTCGCCCGAAACCGCCCAGGCGCTGCCGGGAACAGGGTTTTCACTTGATGACCGGGCGTTCGCGATTGTCGCGACCTGCTATGCCCAGCCGCAGCTGCGCGCGCTGTGGGTGGCGCCTGCGGCGCGGCATGAAGGGCGTGCGCGGCAACTGTTATCGCTGCTGCATGAGCGCTTTCCGGGGCTGATGACGCCGGTGGCGGTGGAGCAACGCCTCGCGCCGCTTTTTGAGCAGAGCGGCTTTCGGATCCAGCCGGTGCGCCAGTACGAGATGCGACACTCGCTTACCTGACGCCGTGCGCTTTACACCAGGCGATAAATGCCTCGGCGGGCAGCGCTTTACTGTAAAGCCAGCCCTGGGCGTACTGCACGCCGTGTTCGCGCAACCACTGCGCCTGGCTTTCGTTTTCCACGCCTTCGGCCACCATCTCCAGCTTCAGCGTTTTCGCCATTTCGATGATGTGCGGCGTGACCGTTTTGTACTCCAGCGCGTCGACAAACGATTTATCGATTTTCAGGATATCGACGTTCAGATCTTCGAGATAACTCAGGCTGGAGTAGCCGGTCCCGAAATCATCGATGTAAATCTCATGACCCGCCGCGCGTAGCCGCTCAATCACAGGGCCGCTTAAGCTCGGGTCGGCAAAGCCGCGCTCGGTAATTTCCAGCGCCAGCTGGCACGGTGGGATACCATGCTGCGCCAGCGCCTCGCTGAACATATCAACGAACTGCGGCTCATGCAGATCGAAGGCGGAAATGTTAATTGAGATGTGCTGTTGCGGGTGCGCGCGCAGCCAGTCGCCGAGATCGTGCAGAACGTTGTAAACAATCTGGCGCGTCAGCGGGCCGATAAGCCCGGTCTGTTCGGCGAGCGGAATGAAAATATCCGGCGTCAGCATACTGCCGTCCGGCTGGGGCCAGCGGATCAGCGCCTCGGCGCCAATGGGTTTGCCGTCCGCCAGGCGAATAATCGGCTGGTAGTGCATCACCAGTTCATTGTTGTTAATGCCGTCCTGCAGGCGATAGCGCGGGGACTGTAAACGCCGTAACAGGCGCAGCAGGTAAAACGCCGCCGCCAGGCTGATTAAAATCCCGGCCGGCAGCCAGATGAGCTGGAGCTTGCGGATCTCCGCCGTCTGCGGCGCCCGCGACGCCCAGGCCACCACGGCAATCCCGGAGCGCGGCTTCATGCGTATCAGGTAAATATTGCCGCGGTACTCGATTTTTTCGGCGCCGCTTTCACGCGCTTTACGCCAGACGGAGATATCAAACGGGCTGCTGCTGGCGAGGATCCGGTTGCGCTGTAACCCGATAATCGTCGTGTTGATGGGCCAGGCGCTGAACGGGATGAGATCGATAAACGAGTTGGGATCGATCAGAACCATATGTGGCATCCGACCGATCATGATCATGGGCGTCGGCATGCCGAGATCGTTTTGCGCGCTAAACCAGATGGGGTAACTGGATTCGCTGACCCATGTCGGCGTCGGCAGCGGTTTTGAGATGCTGCGGCCCACCAGCGATGAACAGAGCGGCGTCATATCCTGCAGGTAAACCACTTCCTGAACGTGGCGGAACACGAACGACGTGCGGCGCATCGCCTGCAGATGCGTCTCGCTGCATGCCTCGCCGTCGAAGCGATTGATTTGCGTCAGCGCCGCTTTCGCCTGTTGCATAATGGTGTCGGTGCGGATCAGCGTGCGTTCCGTGTAGGCGTCGAGCTCCATCATAAAGTGCTCTTCGGCCTGGTGGCGGGCGAGCCAGAAACTGAAAGCGACGGGCAGCAGAACGCTGAGCAACAGCACGGCTGTTACTACCCTTATCAGTTTTGCAATGGTCACGATGGTTGCCTGCCCGTAATGAAGAAAAGAGTGCGGAGTACCTTTAGCGTAGTGGGGGATAATGGCTTTTGCGACGGCATGTCGCATTGATTTCGCTTAGGGTTTAGGCAAAAAATAAGAAAGCAGCGCAGCCGCGCGGGCCGCGCCGCAGAACATACATCTTAGCGGCGGTGCGCGAGGCGGCGCACCAGCCGATCGCCGAGCGTTTGCACGCCCTGCACCAGCGCCACCAGAATCACCACCGTGGTGGCCATCACTTCATTATTGAAGCGCTGATAGCCGTAGCGGATCGCGAGGTCGCCAAGCCCGCCGCCGCCAATCACGCCCGCCATTGAGGAAAAGCCTATCAGCATCACCACTGTAAGCGTGACGCCTGCCAGCAGCGCAGGCAGCGCCTCCGGCAGCAGCGCTTTGCTGATCACATGCCAGGCGTTGCCGCCCATCGCGATGATCGCTTCGGCGCGTCCTTTGTCCACCTCATCAAGCGCGTTTTCCACCACGCGCGCGAAAAAGGGAAACGCCCCGATAGTAATGGGCACTACGGCGGCGGTACTGCCGAGCGTGGTGCCGATAATCAGGCGCGTCAGCGGGATAAGCGCAATCAGCAGCACGATAAACGGCAGCGATCGCCCGATGTTAATGACCCCGCCCAGCAGACGGTTAAGCCGGGGCAGAGGGAGCACGCCGTCGCGCCGGGTGATAAACAGCATCACGCCGACCGGCAGGCCGATAAGCACCGTAAAGAGCGCCGCCAGCCCAACCATATAGAGCGTCTCCAGAGTTCCCTGCGCCAGTAGCGGCCAGAGATCGTCAAAACTCATGCGACTTCGCACAGTATTCTGCCCTCCACGCCGTGACGACGTAAAAACGCCTGCCAGGCGGCGTTATCTCGCACCAGCGTCTGGCGCAGCACCGACCACGGCGCGGTTAACAGATCCGCGAGCCTGCCGCTCTCCACCAGCCGTCCGTTCTCCAGCAGCGCGGCGTGATCGCAGATGGCTTTCACCACCTCCAGCTCATGCGTGATAAGCACGATGGTCAGCCCCAGCTGGCGATTGATGTCGGCAAGCAGCGCCAGGATGGAGCCAGTGGTTTCCGGATCAAGCGCGCTGGTGGCCTCGTCGCACAGCAACACCTGCGGATGCGCGGCCAGCGCCCTGGCGATGCCGACGCGCTGCTTCTGTCCGCCGGAAAGGCGCGAGGGAAACGCGTTCGCTTTATCCGCAAGCCCCACGAGCTCCAGCAATTCCCCGACCCGCTGACGGCGCGCAGTACGCGGCATACCGGTTATCTCCAGCGGCACCGCCACGTTGTCCGCCACCGTGCGCGCATGCAGCAGGTTAAAGTGCTGAAACACCATTGCGGTGCGCTGGCGATGCTCGCGCAACGCGCGGTCGTCAAGGCGCGTGATCTCCGCGCCGTTCATCAGGATGCGACCTGCCGTGGGCCGCTCCAGCAGATTAAGACAGCGCAACAGGGTGCTTTTGCCCGCGCCGCTGCGCCCGAGTATCCCGTAAACCGCGCCCTGGGGAATGGCGAGCGAGACGTCGTCCAGCGCCGGGCGGCCCTCTCCGGCGTAAGTTTTGCTCAGCCCTTCCAGCGTTATCATGACTGCGGGGCCGCGACCGGGATCACCGAGCCGTTATAGTGCTGGCGGATAAATTCCGCGACCTGCGGCGACTGCAAATCCTTCGCCAGCGCTTTGATGCGCGGGTCGTTCACCAGCGTCGGGTTAGTCACCAGCAGGTTGGCATACGGGTTATGGTCGGCGCTCTCAAGGCCCAGCGCATCTTTCGCGGGCGTAAGTCCGGCTTCCAGCGCGTAGTTGCCGTTGATCACTGCCAGATCCACATCATCCAGCGAGCGCGGGATCTGCGGAGATTCGATTTCGAGGATCTTCAGGTTTTTCGGGTTCTCCCTGATATCGTTCGGCGTGGCGAGGCTGCTTGCCGGATCGTTAAAGCCTGCTTTAAGCGTAATCAGTCCCTGCTTTTGCAGTAAAAACAGCGCGCGGCTGAGGTTGGTTACGTTATTCGGCACCGCTACCGTGGCGCCTTCCGGCACGGTTTTGAAATCCTTATATTTATGCGAATAGATGCCGAGGGGTTCGACATGCACCGTCGCGGCGACCGCGAACGTTTTGCCGAGCGCTTTTTCCTGATCCTTCAGGTACGGCAGATGCTGAAAATAGTTGGCGTCAACGTCGCCGTTCGCCAGCAACTCGTTGGCGTTCACGCCGCTGGAGAGCTCCACCACGTTCAGATCGAGTTTGGGGTCGAGCGTTTTAATGTAGTTAAGGATTTCAGCGTGCGGCACCGGATCGGCGGCGATACGCAGCGGTTCGGCGGCCTGTAAGCCGGTCGCTACCAGCAGCGTCAGCCCTGCCAGCGTCAATGTGGCCTTATTCATGGTCTTTTCCTTTGCAAGTGAAGGTCAGGCAATCAGTTCATGGCTTTCGCGCAGCACGTCGCGGTAGTAGCGTTCGGCGACATCGGGGTGCGATCGCAGGCGGCCTTTTAAGTAGTTCCAGCCGACGTCGCGCAGCAGCGGATTGCGCGGATCGCTTTGCGGGCCGTGCGCCTCGCGGGCGAGTTCCGGCGGTAGGGGATAGACCGGCACCACGCCGTCGAGCCGCGCGCCCAGAAAGAAGGCGATGGAAAGGCGTTCTTTATCCGCTGGCGGCGAGACGACGCGGTGCACCGTGGCGCGCAGATAGCCGTTGGTGGCAAGCTCCAGCAGTTCGCCGATATTGACCACAAAGCTGGCGGGCAGCGGGGCGGCGTCAATCCACTCGTCGGGTGCCACTTCCACCTGCAAGCCCTGTTGCTGATCCTGCAACAGAAAGCTCAAAAAACCGGAATCCTTGTGCGCGCCGACGCCCTGATCGCTTTGCGTATGCTGCTGGCCGGGGTAGCGGATGAGCTTGATATGCTCGTTGGGCTGTTCGCCATACAGCGTGTCGAACGCGTCTGGCGCGAGATGCAGGGCTTCTGCGAAGGCGCGCAGCAGACGCAGCGCCATCTGCGCCATGTCGCGCTGAAAGCGCAGCAGAGTCGGTTTAAGCGATGGCTGGGCGTCGGGCCAGAGGTTCGGCCCCTGCAAACGACGCCAGGACGGCGCGTTCGCGGAAAGCGTGAGCGCCGGGCGCTCGGCGCCAATATCAAACTGTTCGCGCCAGTCCGGTTTGCCGCGCGTCAGCTCCGCCGCGGCGCGGTTATAGCCGCGAAAGTGAGGCGAATGGATCATCGCCACCCGCGCTTTTTCGTCTTCCGGCAGCGCGAAGAACCGGCGCGCTTCGTGTTGAACGTCGTCCAGCAGGCGGGTATCGACACCATGATTCACGATATAGAAAAAACCGATGTCGCGGGCGGCGTAGCGCAGGTGATCGAGAAACGCGGCGCGGTCGGCCGGGCCCTGATTAAGCCGGGCGAGATCCAGGATTGGCAACGTTGGGGGAAAGGCTGTGCTCATGGGGCGCTCCGTTAGCAAAAGAAAATAACAGTCGGTTATCAGCAAACAGACAGGCACAACAACAGCGCAGGCGCATAGGGATCTCCTCAGGTTGGCTCCATGACGTCACGGTGCCTGAAAAGCGTCGGCGCGCCCAATATCGTTCTTTTCTGATTTATAACGTCATGGGGTAAAAAGGATTTCTGGCTACCGCATAAGGAAGTATTTCAAAATGTTTCCGATGGAACGGAATTTGTTTTACCCGTCAATGGGTTAAATTTTCGTTAAAATCTTAACAATGATTCAACCTTCAAGTTTGCCGCTGCGCTGCCGTTGTCCTGAAAGAAGTTCCCTCTGAATCTTTCCAGGTAAATAACAATGCTAAAAACAACGCAAGCCAGGTTTATCGTTTTACTCTGTCTCTTTTTTGCGGCGCTCAGCGTTATTACCGCGCTGGTGATCCACTTTTTTGTGACGCCGGAAATTAAGCGCACTGAGACGCGTCTTATTCGTTATGAAGTGGATAACGTGGCGTTCAGCATCGTCGAACAGATGAACCGCGTGCAGGCGCAGATGCGCAGCGTGACGCAGAGCGTCGCGACCATGCAGAGCGATGAAATCGATCGTCTGCTGCCCGCGCTGGTAGATCAATACCAGGATGTGAATGTCTTTGGCGGGGGCATCTGGCCGCTGCCGGAAAAACGCGAGGCGGGGCGCAATAAATTCAGCACCTTTTTCGCCCGCAACGCCAGCAATCAGCTGGAAGTGAACACGTACTGGAACTCTGAGGCGGCGCCGAACTATTACGAGCAGGTCTGGTATAAAGCGGGGCTGAATGCGCCCGTAAGCCAGTGCGCCTGGGCGAACGCGTATCAGGATGACGCCAGCCCGCAGCCGCGCACCAACTGCGCGATGGTGATTACGAAAGATGGCCAGCCGTGGGGTGTGGCGACCATCGACGTGACGCTGGGCTTTTTCAACCAGCTGGCGAAACAGATGAACGAGGCGATTTCCGGACGCGTGCTGATTCTCGAAGCGGACGGCAAAATTGTCGGCGACGCAAACCAGGTAGGGAAAACCGCCAGCCTGAAAAAGCTCGCCGATCTCGGCGATGACCCGATGGCGCAGGCGGTGCAGAACACGTTGTCCCGCTTCCGCGCAGGCGAAAAAACCGAGCAGGAGTATGACCAGGATGGCGAATCGCACACCGTGATGTTGCAGTCCATCAAAAATAGCCCGTGGATTATCGCCGTCGATCTGCCGACCGCGCTGCTGACGACGCAGACTGATACCATTCTGGCGCGCCTGAGCATGGTGCAGATCCCGATGATGTTGCTGCTGCTGGGTGTGCTGGTGCTGTTTATCCGTTCGCTGATGGGCAAGCTGGCCGATCTTAACCGCAACATCAGCCGTCTCTCCGCAGGCGGCGCGGATCTGACGCAGCGCCTGGAGCCGACCAGCAGCCCGGAATTTAACGCGATTATCGACAGCTTCAACGGCGTGATCGACTATCTGCAAAAAATGCTGCGCCAGGTGGGCGACAGCGCCCGCGCGCTCTCGTCGGCATCGCAGCAGATCTCAAGCGGCAACCAGGATCTCTCCGCGCGCACTGAAGATCAGGCGAGTTCCATTGAGGAGACGGCGGCCTCCATGGAACAGCTCACCAGCACGGTGCGCCAGAACGCCGATAACGCCGCGCATGCCAACGAGCTTGCGCATCAGGCGTCGCAGGTGGCGGAGCGGGGCGGCAACGTGGTGCGCGAAGTGGTCAGCACCATGAGCGCGATTCAGAGTTCGTCCGGCAAGGTCGTGGATATTATCGCGGTAATCGACAGTATCGCGTTCCAGACGAACATTCTGGCGCTCAACGCCGCGGTAGAAGCGGCGCGCGCGGGCGAACAGGGCCGCGGTTTTGCGGTAGTCGCCTCCGAGGTACGCAGCCTGGCGCAGCGCTCCGCGCAGTCGGCGCGTGAAATCAAACAGCTTATCGAAAACTCCGCCAGCAATATCGACACAGGCACGAAGCTTGTGAATGAGGCGGGCGCGACGATGGATGAACTGCTGAGCGGCGTGCGCAACGTAACCACGCTGATGGGCGAGATAATGTCCTCCAGCCGCGAACAGAGCGCGGGGATTTCACAGGTGAACCTGGCGATTAACCAGCTCGACAGCGCGACGCAGCAGAACGCGGCGCTGGTACAGGAAGTGTCGGCGGCGTCTCACTCAATGAGCGAGCAGACGCAGCAGCTCGACCGCGTGGTAGCGGGCTTCCGCCTGTAAGTTAGCGCTTGCCTCTGAGAAGCCGGCCGCCCGATGCGCCGGCTTTTTTATTTCTGCCGCTCGACCCTTCACGCCAGCCGCTTGCAATTTCAGCGCGGTCGTTTTACGATATTGTTACGTTATAACATTTCTTTAAGGGCGAATGATGAAACCAGATATCCATCCCCACTACCGCACCGTGGTGTTCCACGACACGAGCGCCAACGAATATTTCAAAGTGGGCTCGACCATTAAAACCGAGCGTGAAATCGAACTCGATGGCGAGACATATCCGTACGTGACGATTGATGTGTCATCGGCGTCGCACCCGTATTACACCGGGCGTCAGAAGACCATCACTACCGAGGGCAGCGCCGCGCGCTTCCAGCAGCGTTTTGGCCGTTTCTTTAACGATAAAAAGGCGTAAACCATGCAGGTGCTGAATTCATTACGCAGCGCGAAAGCGCGCCATCCTGACTGTCAGATAGTCAGACGCAAAGGCCGGTTGTATGTTATCTGCAAATCGAATCCGCGTTTTAAAGCGGTGCAGGGCAGGAAGAAAAGACGGTAAGCATCGCCCTCGCAAGAGGGCGATTTTTTTAGTGCGCCTGGGATGCCGTCGCGGTGTTCACCGGCGGATTAGCGCTACCCGCGTGTTTATCGAGCGAGTAGATATCATAAAAGGAGAGCGCTTTTTTACGGGTCAGCATTTTCTCCAGCTGCGCTTTTTGTTCGGCGGTAATACGCGGCGAATGCTGGATCTCGTTCACCAGGCTCTCCGGCACGTTGCGGGTATTATACCACTCGCCGTTGTAACACACGCGCAGATCCAGAACATCGATATCTTCGTAGTGGTAGCGCGGGTTAACGTCGAAAAAGAAAAAGCCGTTAAGCAGCGCAAACAACACCACCAGCAGCCAGACCGAGCCTGCCAGCGTTTCCGACTGGAGCATCACCGCCATGGTGGCGAGCCACCCCAGATACATGGCGATAAACAACCCCGGATGTTTACGGATAAAGCTGATGCTAAAACGCGGACGGTTATCGCGCTTCTCTTCTTTGTTGAGCTGGTCAATCGTGGCCGTCAGCAGTCGCTGGATTTCAGTCATGCAAAACCTTCAAAATCTGTGTCGCGCGTGCGCGGGAAAGGGCATTTTAGAAGGCCGCCGCGCGCGAAAAAAGTAACAGACGGCCAACAAAAAACCATAACAGTTAACCGCAGCGGCACTCAGAGGCGGCGGATCACGCGCGCCGGGTTGCCTGCCACCACGCAGTTATCTTCCACTGAATGGGTCACTACCGCGCCAGAGCCGACCACGACGTTATCGCCAAGCGTGACGCCGGGGTTGATGATGGCGCGCCCGCCAATCCAGACATTATTGCCAATGGTGACCGGTTTCGCGAACTCCAGCCCGCTGTTACGTTCGGTCGGGTCCAGCGGGTGCGTGGCGGTATAGATGTGCACGCCGGGCGCCAGCATACAGTTATCGCCGATGCGCACCGGACAGACGTCCAGAATCACGCAGTCAAAATTGGCGTAGAAGTTTTCGCCAAGATAAATGTTATAGCCGTAATCGCAGCGGAACGTGGGTTCGATATACGCGTTCCCCGCCGCGCCAAGCAGCGTCGCCAGAATCTCCTGACGTCGCGCTTTCGCATCCGGCGCGCTGTGATTGTATTCATGCAACAGATGTCTGGCGCGCAGACGGTCCTCACGCAGTACCGGGTCGTTGGAGAGGTACAGCTCGCCCGCAATCATTTTGCGTTTTTCTTCGCTCATGGCTTAAGTCACTCCTTTAACAGTAAGGCCTGATAGTAGCCACTAAACGCGCGACTGACCATTCACTGCATTTAAGAGGGGGAGGCGCTGCACAAAAGAGAGGGGAGGAGGGGCCATGCTAACGGAGGCTCTGTTCGGTATGGCACGCATAATCCGAATCGCTCGACACTAACATGGCGCCAGCATCATCAATATCACTGATGATAATCACGTACAAAATAACAGGGGATTAACGGACAAATTTCCACACAGAGGTTGGGATTTTATCGTAAAGCTTATTCATGGTCAGTTCAGCGAGACGATGATCTGCAGCTGAATAAAATACCGCCAGTTCATTGTCAGGCAATTCATATTTATTTTTTTCAATCACACGTTCCAGCGTATCAATTGTCTGACAGCGTCTGAGTCGCATTAAATAATCGGTTTTGGTTAATGGTTTGGTCGTCATAATACACCTAAGTGGTTGTTCTATTTTTAAAAAGACAAGCTCACAGGATTCTCCCGGCTGGCGTTTACGAAACACCGGAAAAGCCTGTTTCCGGACTTGCGCCATTTTTGCAAATCTTGCGCATTGATACCGTAATTGCTGAAAAGCATAAAAGTATCATCCAGATATTCATCTAATTGCTCAATGAGAGCGGCATCTTCGTCATGCTTAATTTTATAATTAAGACCGAAACTGGCAATATGCTCAATCAGATCGTTCAGTTGCAGGTTAACGGCGGATGTGGGGTCGTTAACCCAGCCATGCTGGTTTTCGCCTAGCGTGGCGAGGCAATCATGATACAGGCTTTCGCAAAGAAATTTAAGCTGCGCTATATCATGCCGTTTTGGTGAGTATTCGTCCATAACGTATCCCCTTTTTAGCGAAAATTTTTAGTCAACAGCACCGCAGGGGCAGATACACAACGCGTATCAGGAGGCTTCGCGCTCCATTTTTAATCTACTTTTACTATAAAACACCCTGAGGATTTTTTCCTGGCACGATTACGAAAAATTACATTTTCGCTTTTAATCGCCCATCATTGTCGACACATTTACGCGAATCAATATTGGCAGCGAACGCTGACGCATTGAGAAAGAAAACTTAAGCTTTAAGTCTTAGATTTACCTTAGTTTAAAACTTTCATTTATTCGCGCCTGAAGAATATTCTGTAATAAGATCTTTTTCTGCATCGGATTAATCCCAATAAAATATTTTTAATGCAAAAAAGAGGGATACGGAGGCGAGGTGATGTTTTTTTGCGCGGGATTCTAAAAACGCCGGAAGGGGACGATGCGCCCCGTGGGGAATATCCCGGCAAAAAGAAAGGCCGCATCAGCGGCCTTTCTTATTCACGTTGCTCAACCGATTAGTGGTGCTCAACCGGATGGCTATGCTCAATATCTTCATTCTTGCGGCTGAAGCGGCGGCGTACCACTACAAAGAACACCGGAACGAAGAAGATAGCCAGAATGGTCGCGGTCACCATCCCGCCCATTACGCCTGTCCCTACCGCGTTCTGCGCGCCGGAACCTGCGCCGGAGCTGATAACCAGCGGCATTACGCCGAGAATAAACGCCAGCGAGGTCATCAGAATAGGACGCAGACGCATACGCACGGCTTCCAGGGTCGCTTCAATCAGGCCCTTGCCTTCTTTCTCCATCAGGTCTTTGGCGAATTCCACAATCAATATGGCGTTCTTCGCCGACAGGCCGATGGTGGTCAGCAGGCCCACCTGGAAGTAAACGTCATTGCCAAGACCGCGTACCGATGCCGCCAGCAGCGCGCCGATAACCCCAAGCGGAACCACCAGCATGACCGAGAACGGAATTGACCAGCTCTCATAGAGCGCCGCCAGACACAGGAACACCACGATAAGCGAAATGGCGTACAGCGCCGGCGCCTGGTTGCCTGACAGACGTTCCTGATAGGACATACCGGTCCAGTCGTAGCCGATACCGGTCGGCAGCTTGCTGGCGATCTCTTCCATCATCGCCATCGCTTCACCGGTACTCTTACCTTCTACCGCCTGGCCCTGGATCTGCATGGACGGCAGACCGTTATAACGCTCCAGACGCGGCGAACCGTATTCCCAGTGGGACGTCGAGAAGGCGGAGAACGGCACCATCTGCCCGTCAGAACCACGCACGTACCAGTTGTTGATATCGCTCGGTAACATACGGTACTGCGCCTGCGACATGACATACACTTTCTTCACGCGACCGCGGTCGATGAAGTCGTTGACGTAGCTGCCGCCCCACGCGGAGGCCAGCGTCGTATTGATGTCGCTCAGCGAAACGCCCAGCGCCTGCGCTTTTTCCTGGTCGATGTCGATTTTGAACTGCGGCGTATCTTCCAGACCATTCGGACGCACCTGCGAGAGCAGATCCGGGTGTTTCGCCGCTTCGCCCAGCAGCTGGTTACGCGCCTGCGTCAGCTTTTCATGGCCCAGGTTGCCCTGGTCAATGAGTTCGAAGTCAAAGCCCGTCGCGGTACCGAGTTCCACAATCGCCGGGAGGTTAAAGGCGAAGACCATCGCATCTTTGATCTGCGAGAAACGCCCCATCGCACGGCCAGTAATGGCAGGAACTTTGTTTTCCGCACCCGGACGATCCTCCCAGTTTTTCAACGAGACGAACGCCAGACCGGTGTTCTGACCGCGGCCGGAGAAGCCAAAGCCGTTAACGGTGAAGACGGAGTTAACGTTGTCTTTCTCCTGAGTGAGGTAGTAATTCGTCACCTCATCCAGCACCTTCTGGGTGCGCTCCTGAGTGGCGCCCGCCGGTAGCTGGGCCATCGTCAGGAACACGCCCTGATCCTCTTCCGGCAGGAAGGAGGTTGGCAGGCGGATAAACAGGAACGCCATCGCCACGACAATCAGCAGGTAGAGCAGCAGGTAACGACCGGTGCTGCGCAGAATATTCCCTACGCTGTCGGTGTAGTGATGCGTGCTCTTGTCGAACATGCGGTTAAACCAGCCGAAGAAGCCTTTTTTGCCTTCGCCGTGATCGCCTTTGGCGACCGGCTTGAGCATGGTGGCGCACAGCGCCGGCGTCAGGATCATCGCCACGATAACCGACAGCACCATCGCGGAAACGATAGTAATCGAGAACTGACGATAGATAGCGCCCGTCGAGCCGCCGAAAAAGGCCATCGGGATAAATACCGCCGAGAGCACCAGCGCGATACCCACCAGCGCGCCCTGAATCTGACCCATTGATTTACGGGTCGCCTCTTTGGGCGGTAGTCCTTCTTCCACCATCACACGCTCGACGTTTTCCACCACGACGATGGCGTCATCCACCAGCAGACCGATGGCGAGTACCATCCCGAACATGGTGAGCGTGTTTATCGAGTAGCCGAACGCCGCCAGTACCGCAAAGGTGCCGAGCAGAACGACCGGAACCGCGATGGTTGGAATCAGCGTCGCGCGGAAGTTCTGGAGGAACAGGTACATGACCAGGAACACCAGCACGATCGCTTCAACCAGCGTTTTCACCACTTCGAAAATAGAGATTTTCACGAACGGCGTGGTGTCGTACGGATAAACCACTTTCAGACCGCTTGGGAAGAACGGCTCCAGCTCCGCAATGGTCTTGCGTACCGCTTCCGCGGTATCCAGCGCATTGGCGCCGGTCGCGAGTTTAATACCGAGACCCGAAGCCGGCTGGCCATTGAAGCGCGCGATAACGTCGTAGTTTTCGCCGCCAAGCTCAACTTTCGCCACATCTTTCAGGCGCACCTGCGAGCCGTCCGGGTTCACCTTCAGCAGAATTTTGCTGAATTCTTCCGCGGATGTCAGACGGGTCTGCGCGATGATTGAAGCGTTAAGCTGCTGGCCTTTCACCGGCGGGGTGCCGCCAAGCTGACCGGCCGCGACCTGGGCGTTCTGCGCTTTAATGGCGCTGATAACGTCCACGGGCGTTAGCTGGAAGTTGTTCAGCTTATTTGGGTCGAGCCAGATACGCATCGCGTACTGCGAACCGAAGAGCTGTACATCACCCACGCCGGAAGTACGGCTGATGGGATCTTTAATGTTGGCGCCCGCGTAGTCGGCGATATCTTCCTGGGTCATCGACCCGTCAGTGTTGATAAGACCCAACACCATCAGGAACGAACTGGAGGATTTCTCGACGCTGACCCCTTGCTGCTGGACTTCCTGCGGCAGCAGCGGCATGGCGAGCTGCAGTTTGTTCTGCACCTGCACCTGCGCGATATCCGCGTCAGTGCCGGATTCAAACGTCAGCGTTATCTGCACGGTGCCCGAGGAGTCGCTGGTGGAGGACATGTACATCAGGCCATCGATACCGTTCATGTTCTGTTCGATAACCTGCGTCACGGTGTCCTGCACCGTTTTCGCATCCGCACCCGGGTAGGTCGCGTTAACCGTCACCGCTGGCGGCGCAATCGATGGATATTGCGCAACGGGCAGTTTCATAATGGACAAGCCACCTGCCAGCATGATGATGATGGCGATCACCCATGCGAAGATGGGGCGATCGATAAAAAACTTAGCCATGTTTTAACGGCTCCTGTTAACTCAAGACTGCGGTTGCTGTGACTGCGTCTGACCAGCGGCGCCGGATTTCTGCTGTTGCTGCTGGTTTTCAGTCACTTCCTGCACTTTCACCTGCGCGCCCGGGCGAACTTTTTGCAACCCGGTCACGATCACGCGATCGCCGGCTTTCACACCGTCGGTGACGACCCACTTGTCGCCCATCGCCTGGCCAACCGTCACCGGACGCACTTCAACTTTGTCGCCTTCGCCAACCACCATGACCGTCGCGTCACCGCGCGGCGTGCGCGCCACGCCCTGCTGCGGCACCAGAATCGCGTTCGGGTTAACCCCTTCTTCGAGACGGGCGCGGACAAACATGCCCGGCAGCAGCGTGTGGTCAGGGTTCGGGAAAATCGCGCGCAGCGTAATGGAGCCTGTGGTCTGATCCACAGTCACGTCGGAGAATTCGAGCGTGCCTTCCTGCGAATATTTCAGGCCGTCAGCGGTGGAGAGCGTTACTTTCGCTTTGCCGTTATCCTGCTTCAGCTGTCCGCTCGCCAGCTCCTGCTTAAGACGCAGGAAATCGTTGCTGGACTGGGTCACATCGACATAAATAGGGTCAAGCTGCTGCACCGTTGCGAGCGCCGTCGTCTGGCCGCTCTGCACCAGCGCACCTTCCGTTACGGCGGATTTGCCGATACGGCCGCTGATAGGAGAGGTCACTTTGGTATAGGCGAGGTTGATACGCGCAGTTTCCACCGCCGCTTTTGCCGCGACGACCGCCGCATTCGCCTGCTGGGCTTCCGCCTGCGCATTGTCGTAATCCTGCTGGCTGATGTACTGCGTGCCGAGCAGTTTCTGATAACGCTTGAGCGTCACCTGGGCGATATTGGCGCTGGCCTGCGCTTTGGCGAGATCGCCTTTCGCGCTTTCATAAGATGCCTGATAGGTCGCGGGATCGATCTGATAAAGCGAAACGCCTGCTTTGATATCGCTGCCTTCCTCGAAATTACGCTTGAGGATAATGCCGCTCACCTGAGGACGAACTTCCGCCACACGATACGCGCTGGTGCGGCCAGGAAGTTCAGTTGTGATTTGCAGAGGTTCGCTTTTCAGCGTCACCACACCCACTTCGGGCGCCTGGGGCGCTTGTTGCTGAGCCTGTTCACCGTCACATCCTGTAAGCGCTATGCTGCCTGAAAGCATCAGAACGACCGCCAGAGGCGTGAACCCTCTGTTTTTGTTCATATCTAAACCTCGAGTGTCCGATTCCAAAAAATGACCAATGGATCAAAAGTCCGCAAACCCATTGCTGCGTTTATAGTGTCGTCATGCTATGGTACATACATACAGAAATGTATGTAAATCTGACTCCTGTAAATTCACCGACATATGGCACGAAAAACCAAACAGCAAGCCCTGGAGACGCGTCAACACATTCTGGATGTGGCGATTCGCTTGTTCTCGCAACAGGGGGTGTCAGCCACATCGCTGGCGGACATTGCCCAGGCGGCGGGCGTAACGCGAGGCGCCATCTACTGGCATTTCAGGAACAAGTCGGATTTATTTAGTGAAATCTGGGAATCATCAGAGGCCAGCATTGGCGATCTTGAAAATGAGTATCGGGCAAAATTCCCAGACGATCCACTCTCTGTGTTACGCGAGATTCTCGTTTATATACTTGAAGCTACGGTGACAGAAGAGCGTCGCCGCCTGATGATGGAAATAATTTATCACAAATGTGAGTTTGTTGGAGAAATGGCTGTCGTTCAGCAGGCGCACCGCAGCCTCTGTTTTGAAAGTTATGACCGTATCGAACAGGCGCTGACGCAGTGCATCCAGTCCGGCATGTTGCCGGAAAACCTCCAGACCCGCCGCGCCGCGATCCTGATGCGCAGCTATATTACCGGCTTGATGGAAAACTGGCTCTTCGCGCCACAGACGTTTGATCTTAAAAAAGAAGCACGTGAACTGGTGGCGATTTTACTGGAGATGTATCAGTACTGTCCGTCCCTGCGCCACGCCCCCGACGCCGCGCCTGCGGCCACCTCTCGCTGAATTTATCTTAAAGCCCGGCGGGCCGCTATTCCATGCGCCAGAGCCGTGGTATTCTCTGCGCCGTTCCAGTATCCCCGCAGGCATTCCGCGTGCGGTCCGGCCATGATTTCATTCAAATGACAATGCAGCACACAACCCTTTCGCGGCGCCTGACGTCCGCCATGCTTTTGACCGTCCTGCTGATGTTCGGCGCGCTTTCGCCTGTCGTGGCGCAGGCGGCGTCCGCCAGCGGAGAGATCCCCTCGCGCGCCGAAGTGCAGTCGCAGCTTGATGCGCTGGGCAAACAGAAAAACCACTCTGCGCAGGATAAGCTGACGACGGAAGATTTAACGGCGACGCTTGAGACGCTGGATAAAATCGAACGCATCAAGCAGGAGACGGTGCAACTGCGCCAGCAGGTGCTGCAGGCGCCGGAGAAAATGCGCCAGGCGACTGAAAACCTGAACGCGCTGCGCAATCAGGATAGCGACGAGGTTGTGCGCCAGACGCTGAAAAACCTGTCGCTGCGCCAGCTGGAGTCGCGCGTCGCGTCGGTGCTTGACGACCTGCAAACCGCGCAGGGCGATCTCGCCACGTTCAACAGCCAGCTGGTGTCGCTACAGACCCAGCCGGAGCGGGTGCAGAACGCGATGTACAACGCCTCGCAGGAGCTGCAGCAGATCCGCAACCGCCTGAACGGCACGGCGCCCGGCGAAGAGACGCTGCGTTCTTCGCAACAAACGCTGATGCTGGCCCAGCAGGCGCTGCTGAACGCGCAGATTGATCAGCAGCGTAAAAGCCTCGAAGGTAATACGGTGCTGCAGGACGCGCTCCAGAAGCAGCGCGACTACACCACCGCGCACATCAATCAGCTGGAGCATCAGCTGCAACTGTTGCAGGAGGCGGTGAACAGCAAACGCCTTACTATTACCGAGAAAACCGCCCAGGAGGCGATTGCTCCGGAAGACGCCTCCAGCATCCAGAACAACCCGCTGGTGCGCCAGGAGCTGGAAGTGAATCACCAGCTCAGCCAGCGCCTGATCGACGCCACCCAGAGCGGCAATAATCTGGTACAGCAAAATATTCGGGTGAAAAACTGGCTCGACCGCGCGTTGCAGTCGGAGCGTAACCTGAAAGAACAAATTTCGGTGCTCAAAGGCAGCCTGCTGCTGTCACGCATTCTGTATCAGCAGCAACAGACGCTGCCTTCCGCTGACGAACTGGAAGATATGACCAACCGCATCGCGGATCTGCGTCTCGAACAGTTTGAAGTAAACCAGCAGCGCGACGCGCTGTTCCAGAACGACGCGTTCGTTGCGAAGCTGGAAGAAGGGCATCAGAGCGAGATTAATGACGACGTGCACGACGCGCTGTTGCAGGTGGTCGATATGCGCCGCGAACTCCTTGATCAGCTCAACAAACAGCTTGGCAACCAGCTGATGATGGCGATTAACCTGCAGATCAATCAGCAGCAGTTAATGAGCGTCAGCACCAATCTGCAGGAGATGCTCACGCAGCAGATCTTCTGGGTGAACAGCAACAAGCCGATGGACTGGGAGTGGGTGAAAGCCTTCCCGCAGGCGCTGCACGACCAGGTGAAGGCGATGAAAATCACCTTTAACTGGGAGAAAGCCTGGCCCGCCATGCTGAAAGCGTTGTTGGCAGGGCTGCCGCTATTGCTGATAGCCGGTCTTATCCGCTGGCGTTTTAGCTGGATGCGCCAGTATCTGAATAAACTGGCGGGCGAAGTCGGTCAGTTGCGCAACGACAGCCAACTGCATACCCCCAAAGCGATTCTGATAAACCTGATCCGCGCGCTGCCGGTCTGCCTGATTATTCTGGCGGTAGGGCTTTTTGTTTATGTGATGCAGCTGAATATCAGCGATTTGCTCTGGGCGTTCAGCAAAGAGCTGGCGATGTTCTGGCTGGTATTTGGCCTCTGCTGGCGCGTGCTGGAAAAAGACGGCATGGCGGTGAGCCACTTCAATATGCCTGCGACGCTGACCAGCCACTGGCGCCGTCAGATTGTGCGGGTGAGCCTGGCGTTGCTGCCGCTGCTGTTCTGGTCGGTGCTGGCGGAACTCTCGCCGTTGCATCTGATGGACGACGTGCTCGGCCAGACCATGATTTTCCTCAACCTGCTGCTGATTAGCGCGCTGGTATGGCCGATGTGCCGCGATAGCTGGCGCGATAAAGAGTCGCACACCATGCGGCTGGTCACGGTCACGGTGCTGTCCATTGTGCCTGTGGCGCTCCTGGTGCTCACCGCGACGGGGTATTTCTATACCACGCTGCGCCTCGCGGGGCGCTGGATAGATACCGTCTATCTGGTGATTATCTGGAACCTGCTCTACCAGACCGTGCTGCGTGGCCTGAGCGTCGCGGCGCGCCGTATCGCTTACCGCCGCGCGGTGGCGCGTCGGCAGAATATGGTGAAAGAGGGCGCCGAAGGGGCCGAGCCGGTGGAAGAGACCTCGCTCGCGCTCGATCAGGTGAATCAGCAGACGTTGCGTATTACCATGCTGGTGATGTTCGCGCTGTTTGGCCTGGTGTTCTGGGCTATCTGGTCTGATTTAATCACCGTATTCGCCTACCTCGACAGCATCGTGCTGTGGCATTACAACGGCACTGAAGCGGGCGCGGCGGTGATGAAAAATGTCACCCTCGGCAGTATTTTGTTCGCGGTAGTGGCGTTTATGGTGGCCTGGGCGCTTATTCGTAACCTGCCAGGCTTGCTGGAAGTGCTGGTGCTCTCGCGCCTTAAAATGCGCCAGGGCGCGTCCTACGCCATCACGACTATCCTGAATTACGTGATTATCGCGGCGGGTGCCATGACGGTGTTCGGCTCGCTTGGGGTGTCGTGGGATAAACTGCAATGGCTGGCGGCGGCGCTGTCAGTCGGTCTCGGTTTCGGCCTGCAGGAGATTTTCGGTAACTTCGTCTCCGGCCTGATTATCCTGTTCGAACGCCCGGTGCGTATCGGCGATACCGTCACCATCGGCACGTTCTCCGGCACGGTCAGCAAGATCCGCATCCGCGCCACTACCATCACCGACTTTGACCGTAAAGAGGTGATTATCCCGAACAAAGCGTTTGTGACGGAGCGCCTTATTAACTGGTCGCTGACCGACACGATCACCCGCGTGGTGATCCGCCTCGGCGTGGCGTATGGATCGGATCTGGATAAGGTGCGGGAGATCCTGCTGAAAGCGGCGATGGAACACCCGAAAGTGATGCACGATCCGGAGCCAGCGGTGTTCTTTACCACTTTTGGCCCAAGCTCGCTGGATCACGAACTGCGCCTTTATGTGCGTGAACTGCGCGATCGCAGTTATACCGTGGATGAGCTGAACCGTACCATCGACAGGCTGTGTCGTGAAAGCGATATCAATATCGCGTTCAACCAGCTTGAAGTGCATCTGCATAACAACCACGGCGAGATGCATACCGAAGTGAAGCGCGATCTGCGTAACGACAAAAACGACGGCGAGGCGAACGCCGCCAAAGCCTGATGCGTCAGCCCTTCTTCGCGTATCGGGGAGAAGGGCTGTTAGCTGTCGGCGTCGCGCAGCTTACGCAGATAGTCATCACGCACGATCTCCAGCGCCGCCAGCACCGTTTGCGGCGGGATCTCATGATTTTCCAAGAGCATAATTAAATCGACCGCGAGCTTGACCTCATCAGGGGCTTGTTCCAGCGACATCGTTTCTCTCCTTCAACCTCATTTAGTTTTAACGCGTAATGCGCTCCAGCGCACGCTCTGTGCGGGCCACTGCGGCCCGGCAGCGCGCCAGACGTTCGTCCAGTGCCTGGATTTCGCGTTGCAGTTGCGGGTCGTCGCCCGCGGCGAGCTGCCGTTCGCGCCCGGTTTTCATCGCCAGCAGGCGGCGTTCATACTCCTGATATTGCGCAAGCCTTGTGTGCAGACGCCCGCCGGGCAGATGCGCGTTCTCGTGACGGCGCAGCGCGGCGGTCGCCGCCTCGCGCCGTAACGCCTCAGTTTGAAGCGCGAGCCGTTCGGCAAGCCAGGCTACGCGCGCGGCGTCATTCTGCGCGACCGCCGCCTCAAGCCGCGACAGCGTTCCTTCAGCCTGCGTCAGATAATCGCCCAACCGCTCGCTTTTAGAAGGAAAAAGCTGGCGGTCAAAACGCGGCGAGAAATGGCGCTGCGACGCCAGCGGGCCGATCAGTTCGTGAAGCCCCGCGAGGCGGGCCTTAAGCGATTGCAATAATAGGGGGTTCTCATGTGACTCCGGGCGTTACGCCATGCGCGCTGTGCTACAGTAACTCACCTGGTTTCGCGAGTACGATTATGCAAAGGACTATTTTACTCATCCTGGGGTGGCTGGCGGTAGTGCTGGCGACGCTGGGCGTGGTGCTGCCGCTGCTGCCGACGACGCCGTTTCTGCTGCTGGCCGCCTGGTGTTTCGCGCGCTCGTCGCCGCGTTTTCACCACTGGCTGCTCTACCGCTCCTGGTTTGGCGGCTATCTTCGCCACTGGCAGCAATACCGGGCGATGCCGCCGGGCGCGAAGCCGCGAGCGATACTCGTTATCCTCGCTACCTTTGCTATCTCACTGTGGATGGTGAAGATTTTCTGGGTGCGGATCGTACTGCTCATCATCTTAGGCGGCCTGTTGATGTTTATGTGGCGCATCCCGGTCGTTGATGAAAAACAACAAAACCCGTAAAGCGCACCCGCGGTGGTTGCAATTGCCGCGCGCAGCCAGTAAATTCGAGCGTTTTCGAGTACAGGCGCCGTTGGTTAAAGGGTAAACAACTTCTCCCTTCAATCCTCTCCGGCGCCCTGTGAGTAATACCGTTTTTATCAGGCATACATCCATGACCGCAACTGCGCAGCAGCTTGAATTTCTTAAAAACAGCATTAAAAGCATTCAGGATTACCCGAAGCCGGGCATTCTCTTTCGTGACGTGACCAGCCTGCTGGAAGACCCTAAAGCCTATGCCCTGAGCATCGAACTGTTAGTGGAGCGCTACAAAAACGCGGGTATCACGAAAGTCGTCGGTACCGAAGCACGCGGTTTCCTGTTCGGCGCGCCGGTCGCGCTGGCGCTGGGCGTGGGTTTTGTCCCGGTGCGCAAGCCGCGTAAACTGCCGCGCGAAACCATCGCGGAAAGCTACGAGCTGGAGTACGGCACCGATCAGCTGGAGATCCATGTCGACGCGATTAAGCCTGGCGATAAAGTGCTGGTGGTCGACGATCTGCTGGCGACCGGCGGCACTATTGAAGCCACCGTGAAGCTTATCCGTCGTCTGGGCGGCGAGGTTACCGACGCGGCGTTTATCATTAATCTGTTCGACATCGGCGGCGAAGCGCGCCTCAACAAGCAGGGCATCACCTGCTACAGCCTCGTGCCGTTCCCGGGCCACTGATCTTCTTCCCGGCAGCCTCGCCCATCGGGTGGGGCTGTGTTAGCATTACCCCTTCAGAATCCACCACTCAAGCGTTTCAGAGCCTGCCCATGAGTTATCAGGTCTTAGCCCGAAAATGGCGCCCACAAACCTTTGCTGACGTCGTCGGCCAGGAGCATGTGCTCACCGCCCTGGCGAACGGTTTATCGCTGGGCCGAATTCACCACGCCTACCTGTTTTCCGGTACGCGCGGCGTCGGCAAGACTTCTATCGCCCGTCTTCTGGCGAAGGGGCTGAACTGTGAAACCGGCATCACTGCCACTCCGTGTGGCGTGTGCGACAACTGCCGCGAAATCGAGCAGGGGCGTTTCGTCGATCTTATTGAAATCGACGCCGCCTCGCGCACCAAAGTGGAAGATACCCGCGATCTGCTGGACAACGTCCAGTACGCGCCAGCCCGTGGCCGCTTTAAAGTTTACCTTATTGACGAAGTGCACATGCTTTCGCGGCACAGCTTCAATGCGCTGCTGAAAACGCTGGAAGAGCCGCCGGCGCATGTGAAATTTCTGCTCGCGACGACCGATCCGCAAAAGCTGCCGGTGACTATCCTTTCCCGCTGCCTGCAATTCCATCTGCGGGCGCTGGATCTTGATCAAATCCGCCAGCAGCTTGAACATATCCTGACGCAGGAAGGCATCAGCCACGAGCCGCGCGCGCTGCAACTGCTGGCCCGCGCCGCCGACGGCAGCCTGCGCGACGCGCTGAGCCTGACCGATCAGGCGATCGCCAGCGGCGACGGACAGGTGACCACCCAGGCGGTGGGCGCGATGCTCGGCACGCTTGATGACGATCAGGCGCTGAGCCTGATTGAAGCGCTGGTCGCCGCCGACGGCGAGCGCGTGATGCAGCAGATTAACGACGCCGCGGCGCGCGGCGTTGAGTGGGAGGCGCTGCTGGTCGAAATGCTTGGCCTGCTGCACCGCGTGGCGATGGTGCAACTGTCGCCGTCAGCGCTTGGCGCGGATATGGCTCCGCTGGAGCAGCGCCTGCGTGAGCTCGCGCGCGTAGTGCCGCCGGGCGATATTCAGCTCTATTACCAGACGCTGCTTATCGGGCGCAAAGAACTGCCCTGGGCGCCGGAGCGCCGGATGGGCGTTGAAATGACGATGCTGCGTGCGCTGGCGTTCCATCCGCGCGCGCCGCTGCCGGAGCCGGAGCGTGAGGTTCAGCCCGCCGCCGTGCTGCCGGTCGTGAACGCGACGCCTGCCCCGCAACCGCAGGCTCAGCCGCCGCAGCCCGTGCAGACAGAGGCCGCGCCGCAGTATCAGACGCCGTCTCAGCCGGTTTCGCCGTCTCAGCCGACCGCGCAGACGATTCCCGACACCACCAGCCAGCTTCTACAGGCGCGCAGCCAGTTACAGCGCGCTCAGGGAGCGGCCAAAACAAAAAAGAATGAACCGGCAGCGCCAGCCACAGCGCGGCCGGTGAATAACAGCGCGCTGGAGCGGCTGGCGTCCGTCACTGAGCGCGTGCAGTCCCGGCCTGCGGTGGTGAAAGACGACGCCCCGGCCAAAAAAGAGGCATATCGCTGGAAAGCGAAAAACATCGTGCCGCAGGCGCAGCAGGCCCCCGTCGCCACGCCGCGCGCGCTGAAAAAAGCGCTGGAGCACGAGAAAACGCCGGAACTTGCCGCGAAGCTTGCCGAAGAGGCGCTTACGCGTGACGAATGGGCTGCCGAAGTCAGCCGCCTGCAGGTGCCGAAGCTGGTGGAACAGGTCGCGCTGAACGCATGGAAAGAGCAGGACGGACAGAAAATTTGTCTGCACCTGCGCCCGTCTCAGCGCCACCTGAACTCCGCATCGGCGCAGAAAACCCTCGCCGACGCGCTGGGCGTTTTGTACGGCGCGCCGGTTGAACTGACTATCATTGAAGATGATAATCTGGCGCACCGGACGCCGCTGGAATGGCGGCAGGCTATCTACGAAGAGAAACTCGCAAAGGCGAGAGAATCGATTATCGCGGATGCCAATATCCAGACGCTGCGTCGTTTCTTCGACGCGGATCTGGATGAGGAGAGTATTCGCCCCCTTTGACAGGCAGTGTCGCTGCCTGTTGTAACCCCTGGCCTCGCTGTCGGCTCTGCCGTCAGCGACCTGAAGCAAAGAGAGAAGCTTATGTTTGGTGGTAAAGGCGGTCTGGGCAACCTGATGAAACAGGCCCAACAGATGCAGGAAAAAATGCAGAAGATGCAGGAAGAAATCGCCCAGCTGGAAGTGACGGGCGAATCTGGCGCGGGTCTCGTAAAAGTGACCATCAACGGCGCGCACAACTGCCGTCGCGTGGAGATCGATCCGAGCCTGCTCGAAGACGACAAAGAGATGCTGGAAGATCTGGTCGCTGCTGCGTTTAACGACGCCGCTCGCCGCATCGAAGAGACGCAGAAAGAAAAAATGGCTTCCGTTTCCTCCGGTATGCAGTTGCCGCCGGGCTTTAAGATGCCGTTCTGATGCCTTCGGGACGACAGGGCTCGCCTGTCGTCCTGCTTCCCGCGTTTTTCCTCGTTGCTCACGTTTTCCCGCTGCCCGTCACCTCTGGACTATGCTCTTACAAGAGGTTTGCCGTGCGTGCGCGAAGGCGCAGGTGGTAATCTACACGCTTTGTTCGTTGTTAAGGAATTCTTCATGCAGACCAGTCCTCTGCTGACTCAACTGATGGAAGCCCTGCGCTGCCTGCCGGGCGTGGGCCCGAAATCGGCGCAGCGCATGGCGTTTACGCTGCTGCAGCGCGATCGCAGCGGCGGTATGCGTCTTGCTCAGGCGCTGACCCGCGCCATGTCGGAAATTGGCCACTGCGCCGACTGCCGCACTTTCACCGAGCAGGAAAAATGTAATATCTGCACCAACCCGCGCCGTCAGGAAAATGGACAAATTTGCGTGGTGGAAAGCCCGGCGGATATTCACGCCATCGAGCAGACCGGCCAGTTCTCAGGCCGCTATTTCGTGCTGATGGGGCATCTGTCGCCGCTCGACGGCATCGGCCCTGACGACATCGGGCTTGACCGTCTGGAGCAGCGTCTGGAGGCGGAGCCGCTCAAAGAGATTATTCTTGCCACTAACCCGACCGTGGAAGGGGAGGCGACCGCCAATTACATCGCCGAGCTCTGCGCCCAGTATGGCGTTGACGCAAGCCGCATCGCGCATGGCGTGCCCGTGGGCGGCGAGCTGGAAATGGTCGACGGCACCACGCTCTCGCACTCGCTGGCGGGCCGCCACAAAATGACCTTCTGAGCCTGTCTGTCCTCTTTTTGCCCAAAGCCGCGTTGCGCGGCTTTTAACCAGTTAACGCCCGCCGCGTTAACCGCCGCTTGAAAAATCTTTGCGCTATCCCCATCTCTGCCTCAACCGTTTTTGTTCACTGTGGCCTGTTTTGTTGAGGTATCACCATTATGAAAGGACAAGAGACCCGTGGTTTTCAGTCAGAGGTAAAACAGCTTCTGCACCTGATGATCCATTCTCTCTATTCAAATAAAGAGATTTTCCTGCGTGAGCTTATCTCCAACGCCTCGGATGCGGCGGACAAACTGCGCTTCCGTGCACTCTCCAGCCCCGATCTCTATGAGGGCGACGGCGACCTGCGCGTACGCGTCTCGTTTGATAAAGATAACCGCACCCTGACCATCGCCGATAACGGCATCGGCATGACGCGCGATGAAGTGATAGACCATCTCGGCACCATTGCGAAATCGGGCACCAAAGCGTTTCTTGAATCGATGGGCTCTGACCAGGCGAAAGACAGCCAGCTTATCGGTCAGTTCGGCGTGGGTTTCTACTCCGCGTTTATCGTGGCGGATAAAGTGACCGTTCGCACCCGCGCGGCTGGCGCCAGCGCCGATGAAGCGGTGTTCTGGGAATCGGAAGGTGAAGGCGAATATACCGTTGCGGATATCTCCAAAACGGATCGCGGCACCGAAATCACCCTGCATCTGCGTGAAGGCGAAGATGAGTTCTTAAACGACTGGCGCGTGCGCTCGATTATCAGCAAATATTCTGACCATATTGCGCTGCCGGTCGAGATTGAAACCCGTGAAGAGAAAGACGGCGAAACCGTTGTCTCCTGGGAGAAAATCAACAAGGCGCAGGCGCTGTGGACCCGCAGCAAAGGCGAAATCAAAGACGAAGAGTACAACGAGTTCTACAAGCACATCGCCCATGATTTCACCGACCCGCTGACCTGGAGCCACAACCGCGTGGAAGGCAAGCAGGAGTACACCAGCCTGCTGTACATTCCTTCCCAGGCACCGTGGGATATGTGGAACCGCGATCATAAGCACGGGCTGAAACTCTACGTGCAGCGCGTATTTATCATGGACGACGCCGAGCAGTTCATGCCGAACTACCTGCGCTTTGTGCGCGGCCTGATTGACTCTAACGATCTGCCGCTCAACGTGTCGCGTGAAATTCTCCAGGACAGCTCTATTACCCGTAACCTGCGCAGCGCGCTGACCAAACGCGTGTTGCAGATGCTGGATAAACTCGCCAAAGACGACGCTGAGAAATACCAGACTTTCTGGAAACAGTTTGGCCTGGTGCTGAAAGAGGGTCCGGCGGAAGACAGCGCCAACCAGGAAGCGATCGCGAAACTGCTGCGTTTCGCCTCGACCCATACCGACTCCTCCGCCCAGACTGTGTCGCTGGAAGAGTATGTCTCCCGCATGAAAGAAGGGCAGGAGAAAATTTACTACATCACCGCCGACAGTTACGCGGCCGCGAAGAGCAGCCCGCATCTGGAGCTGCTGCGTAAGAAAGGCATCGAAGTGCTGCTGCTTTCCGATCGCATCGATGAGTGGATGATGAGCTATCTCACCGAGTTCGACGGCAAAGCGTTCCAGTCGGTGGCGAAAGCCGACGAGTCGCTGGAGAAACTGGCGGATGAAGTCGACGAAAGCGCGAAAGAAGCGGAAAAAGCGCTGGAGCCATTCGTGGAGCGCGTGAAAACCCTGCTGGGAGAGCGCGTGAAGGAAGTGCGTCTGACGCATCGTCTCACCGATACCCCGGCGATTGTCACTACCGATAACGACGAAATGAGCACCCAGATGGCGAAACTCTTCGCCGCAGCGGGCCAGGCGGTGCCGGAAGTGAAATACATCTTTGAACTCAACCCTGATCATCAGCTGGTGAAACGCACCGCCGATACTCAGGACGAAACACAATTCAAAGAGTGGGTGGAACTGCTGCTCGACCAGGCGCTGTTCGCCGAACGCGGTACGCTGGAAGATCCGAACCAGTTTATCCGCCGTATGAACCAGCTGCTGGTCTCCTGATCGCCGTGGGGGCTTAAGGTGGGACGCTTCGCTTACCCACCTTACCACCGGGGCATGTATTGGCGCAGGGCGGATAAGCGTTAGCGCATCCGTCATCGCAAAAACGCGCCCCCTCCCGTTACCCATAAAAGGCGGGCACACGTAAACGTACCCGCCTTTTTTATGCCCCGCCCCCGGTTTTCTGCACCTCAATCCCCGTTGAAACCATTCACCATCCGCCGCGTTTGTTGTCGGGATAGCGCCTTTAATGGTATGGTTTTCGCTTCAATCACGTAGTGAAAATGCAAACGTATGGAGAATTACGCAATGCGTATTATTCTGCTCGGCGCTCCGGGCGCAGGTAAGGGGACTCAGGCACAATTCATCATGGAGAAATACGGCATTCCGCAAATCTCCACCGGTGATATGCTTCGCGCCGCAGTGAAATCCGGCTCTGAGCTGGGCAAACAGGCTAAAGACATCATGGACGCCGGCAAGCTGGTTACCGACGAGCTGGTTATTGCGCTGGTCAAAGAGCGTATCGCACAGGAAGATTGCCGCAACGGCTTTTTGCTGGACGGCTTCCCGCGCACTATTCCTCAGGCGGATGCTATGAAGGACGCAGGCATCAACGTTGACTACGTGCTGGAATTCGACGTGCCGGATGAACTGATTGTCGATCGTATCGTTGGCCGCCGCGTACACGCCGCCTCCGGTCGCGTTTACCACATCAAATTCAATCCGCCGAAAGTGGAAGGCAAAGACGACGTGACCGGCGAAGCGCTGACCACCCGTAAAGACGATCAGGAAGAAACCGTGCGTAAGCGTCTGGTGGAATACCATGAGATGACCGAGCCGCTGATCGGCTATTACCGCAAAGAAGCGGAAGCGGGCAACACCCGTTACGCTAAAGTCGACGGCACCAAAGCCGTGAGCGACGTGCGCGCCGAACTGGAAAAAATCCTCGGCTAAACCGCCTTCGCGTGACCGACGCCGGGCCGAGCCCGGCGTTTTGCTTTCTGTCTCCCTCCTTTACGCTGCGCTTTTTCCGCCTGCGCCTTAAATTTCTCCGCCTGAGGGCGTATAACGTCTGCGGGTTAACAGACAGGGAATACCGCATGTTCAGACAGACTCCGCTGCTGGATGAGTCCACCGCAAGGCTTATCGTCCGGCGCGCCATGAGCATCATCGACTATCCGGTTAACGTGATGGACAGCCACGGCGTTATCATCGCCTCCGGCGATCCGCAGCGGCTAATGGAGCGCCACGAAGGCGCGCTGCTGGCGCTCGCTGAGAGCCGCGTCGTGGAAATAGACGCCGCTACCGCGCGTCATCTGAAGGGCGTGCGGCCTGGCATCAACCTGCCGTTCTGTTTTCGCCAGCGTCAGATTGGCGTTATTGGTATTTCGGGCGAGCCCGAGCTGGTGCGCGCCAGCGGCGAGCTGGTGAAAATGGCCGCCGAACTGATGGTCGAACAGGCGGCGCTGCTTGAGCAAAACCAGTGGGAGAAGCGCTACCGTGAGGAGCTGACGCTCCAGCTGCTCGCGGGCGGCGGCGAGCGCGAGGCGCGCGAATCTATGGCCGCCTGGCTTGGCGTCGCGCTCGACGTGCCGCGCATCGCCTGGATTGTCGAACTGCGGGACGGTAACCCGCAACAGATGCGCGAACTGCTGGCGGAGCTGGAGCGCGAAGCGCGCGACGCGCTGTTCGCCATGACCGGCTTTAGCGAAATGGTCATGCTGTGCCCCGCGAGCCTTGAAAACGGGCGGTGGAGCCAGGCGCAGGACCGGCGTCAGGCGCAGCGGCTGCATGCGCTCTGGCAGGGACGTTTTAACGTGCGGCTGATTATTGGCGGCTTTTACTCAGGCGATGCGGGGCCGTCCCGTTCGCTGCGCGCGGCGCGCGCCACGCAGTCGATGGCGCGCCGCCTTAAGCTGCGCCACAAGACGCTGTTCTATGATGAAAATCCGCTGGCGGCGCTGCTGTGCGATTCCGGTGACGACTGGCGCGCGGAAGAGCTTGGCGCACCGTGGCGCAGGCTTGCGGAACACGATGAAAAAGGCGTGCTGCGCCAGACGCTGCGCTGCTATTTTTCCCGGAATTGTGAGCAGGCGCAGACGGCCAGCGCGTTGCATATCCACGTCAACACTCTGCGCTACCGGCTTCAGCGCGTCGAAGCGATAACCGGCCTTAAAATCAATCAGTTATCTGATTGTCTCCAGCTCTACGTCGGGATGCTCACGCAGGCGTAATTTGTAGAAACCCACAAACAACGGCGTACTGAAGCGCGCGTTCTTTGTGGGTTTCGCTCAGGCATTCCCCCCTTCGCGACGCTATGTTGTCCTGACCCTTACCTCAACGAGAAAACAATAATGACAACGGTATCCACTCTCGGCGCGCTGACGGCGTTAGTCGTCGCGATTATTCTGATCCTGCGTAAAGTGCCGCCTGCTTACGGCATGCTGGCAGGGGCGCTCGCAGGCGGGCTGGTCGGCGGCGCCGATCTTGTCCATACGGTCAGCCTGATGATTGAAGGCGCGCAGGGCATCACTAACGCGGTGCTGCGCATTCTCGCGGCGGGCGTACTGGCTGGCGTGCTGATTGAATCCGGTGCGGCGCATACCATCGCCGAAACCATTGTGCGCAAAGTGGGAGAGAAACGCAGCCTGCTGGCGCTGGCCATCGCGACGCTTATTCTGACGGCGGTTGGCGTATTTATTGACGTGGCGGTAATAACCGTCGCCCCTATTGCGCTCTCTATCGCCCAGCGCGCGGGCATTTCGCGTATCGCCATTCTGCTTGCCATGATTGGCGGCGGCAAAGCGGGCAACGTGATGTCGCCAAACCCCAATACCATCGCCGCGGCGGACAACTTCCATGTGCCGCTGACTTCCGTGATGCTCGCAGGCGTAGTGCCGGGCCTGGTGGGGCTGGCGATGGCCTGTTTTCTGGCGAGCCGTCTTAGCCATAAGGGCAGCCGCGTCACCGCGCAGGAGCTGCCGGTCGAGAATACCGGGCCGCGCCCTGGCTTCGCCGCGGCGATCAGCGCGCCGCTGGTGGCGATTCTTTTACTGTCGCTGCGCCCTGTTGCGGGCATCGCCGTTGACCCGTTAATCGCGCTTCCGGCAGGCGGTCTGGCAGGCGCGCTGCTGATGGGGCGTTTGCGTCAGTGCAACACGTTTATGGTCTCTGGCTTAAGCCGTATGGCGCCGGTCGCGATTATGCTGCTCGGCACCGGCGCGCTGGCGGGGATTATCGCTAACTCCGGGCTGAAAGATGTGCTGATCGACACGCTGACCCATACCGGGCTGCCCGCCTGGCTGCTGGCGCCGCTCTCGGGCACGTTAATGTCAATGGCGACGGCCTCCACCACCGCCGGCACCGCCGTGGCGTCCGCCGTGTTCAGCCATACGCTGTTGGAGCTTGGCGTCAGCGGTCTGGCTGGCGCGGCGATGATCCACGCGGGCGCGACAGTGCTCGATCACCTGCCGCACGGGAGCTTTTTCCATGCGACCGGCGGCAGCGTCGGGATGACCGTGCATGAACGGCTTAAACTCTTACCGTATGAAACGCTGGTGGGCTTTACCATTGCCACCGTGTCGGCGCTGATGTTCGGCGTACTGGGTGTGGCTGCTTAAGGAATAAACCATGACAACCCTGAAAAAAATCGTTATCGCCCCGGATTCATTTAAGGAAAGCCTGAGCGCTATGGATGTCGCGAAGGCTATCGAGGCAGGCTTTCGTGAGATCTACCCGCAGGCCAGCTATGTGCGTCTGCCGATGGCGGACGGCGGCGAGGGCACCGTCGAGGCGATGGTCGCCGCGACGGGCGGACATATTGTGCACGTGCCGGTCACGGCGCCGCTCGGCAACCGGGTGGAGGGCTTCTATGGCGTGCTCGGCGACGGTGAAACCGCGGTAATCGAAATGGCGGCGGCCTCCGGCCTGCATCTGGTGCCGCCCGCGCAGCGCGATCCGCGCATCACGACCAGTTTCGGCACCGGGGAGCTTATCCTCGCGGCACTGGATAGCGGCGTTAAGGCGATAATCATCGGCATCGGCGGCAGCGCCACCAACGACGGCGGCGCGGGCATGATGCAGGCGCTGGGCGCGCGCTTTCTCGATAATCAGCAGCGCGGTCTGGCGCCGGGCGGCGCGGCGCTGGCCGCGCTTGCAAGCGTGGATATGTCCGGTCTCGATCCGCGTCTGGCGCACATCTCTTTCACGGTCGCCTGTGATGTCGATAACCCGCTGTGCGGCGCGAAGGGCGCGTCGGCGATATTCGGGCCGCAGAAGGGCGCGACGCCGGACATGGTGACGCAGCTCGACGCCGCGCTGCGCCGCTTCGGCGCCACGCTCGAAGCGGTAACCGGCAAAAACATCATCAGCGCGCCGGGCGCGGGCGCGGCAGGCGGCATGGGGGCTGCGCTGCTCGGTATGCTCAATGCGCAACTGCGCCCTGGCATTGATATCGTGATTGAAACGCTGGGGCTGGCGCAGGCGGTGCGCGACGCGGATCTGGTTATCACCGGCGAAGGACGGCTCGACAGCCAGAGCATTCACGGTAAAACGCCGGTCGGCGTGGCGCGGGTGGCGAAGCAGTTCCAGCGTCCGGTCGTGGCGATCGCAGGCAGCCTGACGCCCGATTATCAGGTGGTGCACGAGCATGGCATCGACGCCGCGTTCTCGGTGCTCGATCGCATCGTCACGCTGGAGGAGGCGCTGGACGACGCCGCGCGCAACCTGCGCGTGACGGCCCGCAACGTGGCGGCGCTCTGGCAGATGGCGGAGAACCACCGCTAGCGCCTTTTGCTGTTATCGGTTCCGGTGAATTCGTTTTACGTTACAATGATTTTCATTCGCAGCGGTGCGGCTGATGATTTCAGTCGCTCCGCTCGCGCCGGATATCAATGAGGAACCGTGATGCAGTCAGTGAAAAGCGGCGTTTTATTAGTCAATCTCGGCACCCCGCAGGCGCCAACCCCTTCAGCCGTAAAGCGTTATCTGAAACAGTTTTTGAGCGACCGGCGCGTCGTGGATGTGCCGCGTTTTATCTGGTGGCCCCTACTGCGCGGCGTCATTCTGCCGCTGCGTTCGCCGCGCGTGGCGAAACTCTATCAGTCCATCTGGATGGAAGAGGGCTCGCCGCTGATGGTCTACAGCCGTCGTCAGGAGAAAGCCCTGAGCGCGGCGCTCGGCGATGTGCCGGTAGCGCTCGGTATGAGCTACGGTCAGCCGTCGCTCGACAGCGCGGTGCAAAAGCTGCTCGACCAGCATGTTGATCACATCATTGTCCTCGCGCTCTATCCGCAATACTCCTGCTCCACCGTGGCGGCGGTGTGGGACGAGCTGGCGCGTATTACCGCCCGCTACCGTAAACTGCCGTCAATGACGCTTATCCGCGATTACGCCTGCGAGCCGGCCTATATTCGCGCGCTGGCGCAATCGGTACAGCGCTCGTTTGAAAAACATGGCGAGCCGGATCTGCTGCTGCTCTCCTACCACGGCATTCCGCAACGCTACGCCGACGAAGGCGACGACTACCCGCAGCGCTGTCGCGATACGACCCGCGAGTTGGTATCAGCGCTTGGCATCGCGCCGGAAAAAGTGATGATGACGTTCCAGTCGCGCTTTGGCCGCGAGCCGTGGCTCACGCCGTATACCGACGAAACCATGAAAATGCTCGGTGAAAAAGGCGTGAAGCATATTCAGGTGATGTGTCCGGGCTTCTCCTCGGATTGTCTGGAGACGCTGGAGGAGATCGCCGAACAGAACCGGGAAATTTTCATCGAGGCGGGTGGCGAAAAGTATGAATATATTCCGGCGCTTAATGACGAGCCGGCGCATATCGCGATGATGAAGGAACTTGTAGACCGTTACCGTTGATCGCATGCGGGGCGGGGAGTGTGCTACCATTCCCCGCCTGAATAGCCACCTGCACGCAAGACCATGAAATTTCCCGGCAAACGTAAGTCCAAACACTACTTTCCCGTCAGCGATCGCGATCCGCTCCTGCAACAAATTCAACCAGAAAGCGAAGTCAGCACCTCCTGGGTGGTGGGTATCGACCAGACGCTGGTGGATATCGAAGCCCGCGTGGATGACGCGTTTATTGCTCGCTACGGCCTGAGCCTCGGCCATTCGCTGGTCATTGAAGACGATGTCGCCGAAGCGCTGTATCAGGAGCTGGTGCGCGAAAACCTGATAACCCACCAGTTCGCCGGGGGCACCATTGGCAACACCATGCACAACTACTCGGTGCTGGCGGATGACCGCTCGGTGCTGCTGGGTGTGATGTGCAATAACGTGCAGATTGGCAGCTACGCCTATCGTTATCTCTGCAACACCTCAAGCCGTACCGATCTGAACTACCTGCAGGGCGTGGACGGAGCGATTGGCCGCTGCTTCACGCTGATAAGCGAGCAGGGCGAGCGCACGTTCGCCATCAGCCCAGGCCACATGAACCAGCTGCGCCCGGAAAGCATTCCCGAAGCGGTGATCGCAGGCGCGTCGGCGCTGGTGCTGACGTCCTATCTGGTGCGCTGCAAGCCCGGCGAGCCGATGCCGGAAGCGACCATGACCGCCATTGGCTACGCCAAAAAACATAACGTGCCGGTCGTGCTGACGCTTGGCACCAAATATGTGATTGCCGATAACCCGCAGTGGTGGCGCGATTTCCTCAAAGAACACGTATCGATTCTCGCGATGAATGAAGAAGAGGGCGAGGCGCTGACTGGCGAAAACGATCCGCTGCTGGCGTCCAATAAAGCGCTCGACTGGGTGGATCTGGTGCTCTGTACTGCCGGTCCGGTGGGGCTCTATATGGCGGGCTTTACCGAAGATGAAGGCAAACGCAAAACCCAGCATCCGTTGTTGCCGGGCGCTATCCCGGAATTCAACCAGTATGAGTTCAGCCGCGCCATGCGCTTTAAAGATTGCGAACAGCCGCTGCGTATTTTCTCCCATATCGCGCCATACATGGGCGGGCCGGAGAAGATAATGAACACCAACGGCGCCGGCGACGGCGCGCTGGCGGCGCTGCTGCATGATATTACCGCCAACAATTATCACCGCACCAACGTGCCGAACTCCAGCAAGCATAAATACACCTGGCTGACCTATTCGTCGCTGGCACAGGTGTGTAAATACGCAAACCGCGTAAGTTATCAGGTGCTTAACCAGCACTCTCCGCGCCTGACGCGCGGCCTGCCGGAGCGCGAGGATAGCCTCGAAGAGGCGTACTGGGAGCGGTAAGTGTAGCCGTAGTGGCGGGGGCGCTTGCGCTTACCCGCCCTACGGGGCTCCGACGTCTGTTTCTGTGTAAGGTGAGTGAGCGCATGCGCACCCACCTTTTTATTGGCGGCGGGAACAGCGGTTTTCTTCTCTTCCCCGTGGGTCAAGGACTGAGCTAAGGGAAATAGGCGAGGCCGTTGAAATCGTTCCGTTCGCCATAACGCCGCGTTTATTTGTGCGTCTTCCTCACGCGAACGTGCAAAGGGGGCTCGCCGCCGCCCCCTTTGCAATCCCGGCTCCCGGCTGAAAATCGCCCCTTCGGGGAAGCCGCGCCTTATTCCCTCTGGCCACGGGTCGGGCATGACAATACGTCCCTGTATTGTCATGCCCTCGCACCGCTTACTCGGCCCATCCCTGGGCCTCGCCCCTTCGGGGCCAACGCTTCGCGTTGTTCAAAAATGCTCCCGGCATTTTTGTCCCTCCGGTGCGTCCCGGCCTGCGGCGAAACGGCGCGCCCGATTTTTTTTAGCCGGAGCAAAACCTTCCACATTGACGCCGTGATGATTTTCTGGGCAGGTAAGCGAAGCGCACCCACCCTGACCAGCCGCCACCGCCTTAACTGTGGCTCAACACCTCCTGCGCCTGCTCGGGTTTATCGAGCATCCGCAGCATCGTGCTCGCGATTTCGCGCTCGCCCATCACGACCTCATTCGCGCCACGTTCGGTGATGTAATCCACCTCGTCGTCATAATGCGCGCGGGCGATGATCTCAATATCCGGACGCTTCTCACGCGCGGTAGCGACGATTTCGCCTGCCTCATAGCCGTTCGGGATTGTCAGTAGCAGCCAGCGCGCGCAGTCGAGGTGCGCCAGCGCCATGGTCTGCTCGTTAGCCGCGTTGCCAAGTACCGCGCGCACGCCACGCTCGCGCAGCGCCTCTACGCGGGCACGCGAGGTCTCTACCACCACCAGCGGAATACCCTCGGCGATAAGCTTCTCGCCAAGCAGGCTGCCGACGCGCCCGTAGCCCACCAGCAGCGCATGATTACAGACATCCACCGGGTTCTGCTGCTCTTCTTCCATCGCCTCTTCAAGCGTCTGCTCCTCCAGTTCGTCGTGGCGCGAAAGAAAGCGCTCCAGCAGAGCAAACATCACCGGGTTAAGCATAATGGAGAGGATAGCGCCCGCCAGCACCAGATTCTGTCCGTCCTGCGGCAGCAGATCCAGCGCCATGCCGAGCCCGGCCAGGATAAACGCAAATTCGCCAATCTGCGCGAGACTGACCGCAATCGTCAGGGCAGTGCGGCGTGAGTGGCCGAACAGCTTCACCAGAATGAAGGCCGCCAGCGACTTACCGAACAGGATAATCAGCAGCGTGCCCAGCACCGCCATCGGCTGCTGCACCAGGATCATCGGGTCGAACAGCATTCCGACCGAGACGAAAAACAGCACCGCGAAAGCGTCGCGCAGCGGCAGCGTATCGTGCGCGGCGCGATGGCTGAGCTCGGATTCATTCAGCACCATCCCCGCGAAAAAGGCGCCGAGCGCAAAGGAGACATCAAACAGCTCCACGGCGCCGAAGGCGATGCCGAGCGCCAGTGCCAGCACGGCAAGCGTAAACAGTTCTCGCGAACCGGTCGCTGCGCTGCGCGCCAGGATCCACGGCACCAGGCGGCGACCCACCAGCATCATCAGCGCGATAAAGGCGATAACTTTGCCAAGGGTGATCCCCATATCGACGCTCAGCGTCGCGAGGCCGAGATTGCCTTTTTCCAGCATGCCGGCGACGGCGGGCAGCAGCACCAGCGTCAGCACCATGACTAAATCTTCGACAATAAGCCAGCCGATGGCGATCTGCCCGCGCTGGCTGTCGATAAGCTGCCGCTCTTCAAGCGCGCGCAGCAGCACCACCGTACTGGCGGTAGAAAGACACAGGCCGAAAACGATACCTGTCATCAACGACCAGTCAAGGAAGGAGGCCAGCCCCATGCCAAGCAGCGTCGCCACGGCTATCTGCAAAATCGCGCCGGGTATGGCGATGGACTTTACCGCCATCAGATCCTTCAGAGAGAAATGCAAACCCACGCCGAACATCAGCAGGATCACGCCAAGCTCCGCCAGCTCCGGGGCGAGCTTCGTATCCGCGACAAAACCGGGCGTGAACGGCCCGGCCACCACGCCCGCCAGCAGGTATCCCACCAGAGGGGAGATGCGCAGCCGGTTGGCGAGCATACCGAGAATAAAGGCCAGAACAAGGCCACCGACAAGTGTGGTGATAAGCGGTGTGGCGTGATGCATTCCGTCTCCTTTCGTTGAATGTGGTACACCGGATGTTTTGCGTCCAACTCGTAACAGTTTATGACAATTTTCGGCAGCGCGGAGGAGAAAATTAGCGAAAACTTTCTGAAATCGTCCATTAAGCGCAAAAAATGCAAAGTGACGACATAACTCAATATTATCTTGAGCAAAGCAAGATGCCATGCGGGTAAATCGTCAAAATAAGGCACGATTCTCCCTGTAAAAAGACCTGTTTTAGACGGAGAAAACAGGCGGCGCTCTTCAATAACGAGAGTTTGGTGTTAAATGGCGGATTTTTGACGGAAAGATGACTGCAAGATGATAGCAATCATAAAGATTGAGTCGGTGACGGCGCTTTTTTGCGGGCCACGGCCTGAAACCCCGCCTGGGGAATAAGGCATAAACTTTGCTTCCTTCTGGCGTGCGGTTTTGAGGAAAGTCGCAAATCTGAAAACAAAGTTGAGTATGTTCGGCAGGCGCTGTAATTTCAGCATTTCACGTTAAGGATAGGGAGAGTTGTCATGGGGTTAGCCAGAAAAGGGTTGGCTGTCGCGCTGCTGGCGGGGCTTAGCCTGCTGAGCGGCGGCGCATCCGCCTGGGAGCAGGATAAAACGTATAACATCACCATTTTGCACACCAACGATCATCACGGTCATTTCTGGCGTAACGAATATGGCGAATATGGGCTGGCGGCGCAAAAAACGCTGGTCGACAGCGTGCGCCGCGAGGTCACGGCCCAGGGCGGCAGCGTGCTGTTGCTCTCTGGCGGTGATATCAACACCGGCGTGCCGGAATCCGATCTCCAGGATGCCGAGCCCGATTTTCGCGGCATGAACCTGATTGGCTATGACGCGATGGCCGTTGGCAACCATGAATTCGATAACCCGCTGAGCGTGCTGCGCCAGCAGCAAAAGTGGGCCAAATTCCCGCTCCTCTCCGCCAATATCTACCAGAAAAGCACCAATGAGCGGCTTTTCAAGCCCTGGGCCATTTTCAAACCGCAGGGCATTAAAATCGCCGTGATTGGGCTTACGACCGACGACACGGCGAAAATCGGCAATCCGGAATTTTTCACTGATATCGAATTTCGCAAGCCTGCCGACGAAGCCAAACTGGTAATTCAGGAGCTGCAGCAGACTGAAAAACCGGATGTGATTATCGCCGCGACCCATATGGGGCATTACGATGACGGCAACCACGGCTCTAACGCGCCGGGCGATGTCGAACTGGCGCGCGCGTTGCCGCCAGGGGCGCTTACCATGATTGTGGGCGGCCACTCGCAGGATCCGGTCTGCATGGCCTCGGAAAATAAAAAGCAGGTCGATTACGTGCCGGGCACCCCGTGCGCGCCGGACCAGCAGAACGGCACCTGGATTGTGCAGGCCCATGAGTGGGGCAAATATGTCGGCCGCGCCGATTTCCAGTTCCGCAACGGCGAAATGAAGCTGGTGCGCTATCAGCTCATTCCTGTCAACCTGAAGAAAAAAGTGACCTGGGATAACGGCGACAGCGAGCGCGTGCTCTACACGCCGCAGATCCCGGAGAACCCGCAGATGCTCTCGCTGCTGACGCCGTATCAGAAAAAGGGCCAGGCGCAGCTGATGGTGAAAATCGGCAGCGTTAACGGGCGTCTTGAGGGCGACCGCAGCAAGGTGCGCTTTGTGCAGACCAGCATGGGCCACTTAATTCTCAACGCCCAGATAGCCCGCACCGGGGCTGATTTCGCGGTGATGAGCGGCGGCGGCATTCGCGATTCCATCGAGGGCGGCGACATTACCTATAAAGATGTGCTCAAGGTACAGCCATTCGGCAACACGCTGGTGTATGTCGATATGACGGGTAAAGAGGTCGTGGAATACCTGACGGCGGTCGCGCAGAAAAAACCGGATTCCGGCGCTTATCCGCAGTTTGCCAACGTGAGCTTTACGGCGTCTGGCGGCACGCTCAATGATGTGAAAATCAAAGGCGAACCGGTCGACCCGGCGAAAACTTACCGTATGGCGACGCTCAGCTTTAACGCTACCGGCGGCGACGGCTATCCGGCCATCGATAAAACGCCAGGCTACGTCAACACCGGTTTTGTGGATGCGGAAGTGCTGAAACAGTACATCCAGCAGAACTCGCCGCTGGATGTAAACGCGTTTGAGCCGAAAGGCGAGGTGAGCTGGCAGTAACTCAGTCGCGACGGGCGATATCGGCGAACTGCGCGCTCAGCAGTTTCGCTACATCCGCCGTCGCCAGTTCGATATCCAGCCCGCGCTTGCCGCCAGAAATATAAATGGCCGGGAAGTCGCGGGCTGGCGCGTCTATCAGCGTCGGCAGGCGCTTTTTCTGCCCAAGCGGGCTGATGCCGCCCACCAGATAGCCGGTGGTGCGCTGCGCTATCATCGGGTCTGCCATTTCCACTTTCTTAGCGCCCAGCGCCTTAGCGACCTTTTTTAAATCGAGTTGTGTCGCAACCGGCGTCACGGCGACCGCCAGCTGTTTCATATCGCCGTTCACCGCCACCAGCAGCGTTTTATAAACCTGCTCTGCATTAAGCCCGAGCTTACGCACCACTTCATCGCCAAAGTTGGTTTCGTTTGGATCGTGCTCATACGTGTGCAGCGTGAAAGGTATTCTATTTTTTTCGAGTAATTTCACGGCGGGCGTCATCTTTCCTTTCCCATTTCTGTGGCCTGTCGGCGCAGCATAGCGCCGTTGATGGCCGAAAAAATTGTATCAGCTTGCTGGATTATATTGGCAGCGTGTATGGATTGCGCGACAATCGCCGCAACCGTTCGCTTCGCGGGCGGCATAACGACAATAATGAAAGTTCCTCTTTGACGGGCCAGTAGCGATACTGGCCTTCTTTTTTAGCGCGCGCGGAACATCGCCGGCAGGTTGTCTTCACCATAGAGATGCAGTGCGCCGACCGCCACCACATAGCGGCCCGGCGGCAGCGTCAACAGATACTGGTGCCACTGCCGGTTACGCTGCTGCATCAGCATATCCCCCAGCTCGGCGCTGAAGGTGTTCGGCAGCGCGACGTTATCCGCTTCCGGCGGGCGCGCCATCCACCAGCCAATCATAATCTGCAACAGGCGCGCGTTGGTTTGCCAGTGGGTCAGGGTATCCTCCAGCAGCGCCAGACCCTCCTGCGGCAAACGGCGCAGCAGCGCTACCTGACTTTGCGCGCCCTCCAGCTCCTTAACCGCTACCTGATGCGTTTCGGCCGCATTTAACAGCTGAAAATCGATCCCGAAATCAGGCCGCAGGCCGAGGCGCTGCGCCTGGTGCGCCTGTAGAATCAACGCCACCTGCCACAGCGGCAGGTCGTCCAGCCGGGAAAGCGGCAGCGCCAGGTCGTCGATGCGCTTTTCAAGCTGGCTGAACAGCGCCTCGTCGAGACGCTCGCGCAGCGGCGGGCAGAGCGGCACATCGCCGAAGGGCGAGGCGTCGCCGCGGATATCGGCTTCGACAATCAGCGCATCGGCGCGCTTTAGTTTTTCCACCAGGCGGGCGGGTAGCGGCGACATATCGGGCGTGCCCATATGGATGCTGCCGACCAGGTGCAGGTAGCGGCCGCCTGGCAGCGTAATATCCACTGCGGGCCACGGATAACCGGGACGCAGGCTGTCAAACCAGGTGCGCAGACGACGTAACAGGCCCATAACCACTTTCCCTGAGTAAAAAAGCCATGCTAACGCGCAGACGTGACGGGTGCAAACGAGAGGGGGCCGGGGGGCAGGTACGTGGAATGCCGTGCGCCATAAAACGCCAGAACAGGTAAGCGAAGCGCACCCGCCATTTCGCGTGTATTCGCAAAAAAGCCCGCCGGAGCGGGCCTGACATTACGGTTTCGGCGTAAAGCGCAGCAGCCGGTTGGCGTTGCTCACGACAGTAATGGATGACAGCGCCATCGCCGCGCCCGCCACTACCGGGTTTAACAGCGTGCCGGTCAGCGGCCACAGGATACCCGCCGCGATGGGGATGCCGAGCGCGTTATAGATAAAGGCACCCAACAGGTTCTGCTTCATATTGCCAAGCGTCGCTTTAGCGATAGCCATCGCGTCGGCGACACCCGTCAGGCTGTGGCGCATCAGCGTGATGGCCGCGGTTTCAATCGCCACGTCGCTGCCGCCGCCCATCGCGATGCCTACTTCCGCCTGGGCCAGCGCCGGGGCGTCGTTGATGCCGTCGCCAACCATCGCCACCTTGCGGCCCGCCTGCTGGAGTTGCTTAATGGCCTGCGCTTTGCCGTCCGGCAGTACGCCTGCGATCACCTCGTCAATACCCGCCTCGCGGGCAATGGCGTTGGCGGTCACGGCGTTATCGCCGGTCAGCATCACCAGCCGGTAGCCTTCGCGATGCAAACGCGCCAGCGCGGCGGCGCTGTCTTCACGCAGCGGATCGCGAATGGCGAACAGCGCCGCCAGCTTACCGTCCACCGCCAGCAGCACCGGCGTGGCGCCGAGGCTCGCCTGACGCTGCGCCTCGTCGCGCAGCGCGTCGGTCGCGATGCCGTTTTCCTCAAGCAGCGCCTGATTGCCGAGCAGCAGCGTTTTACCCTCTGCCGCACCGCTTACGCCCAGCCCGCGCAGCGTTCTGAAACCGCTGATGGCGGGCAGGGAAGCCCCTCCGGCACGCTCGATAATGGCGCGCGCCAGCGGGTGGCTGGAGCCTTGCTCAAGCGCGGCGGCAAGGCGCAGCGCGTCGGCTTCGGTGATTTCGCCAGTAGTGGCGATGGCCGCCACCTGCGGTTTGCCTTCGGTCAGCGTACCGGTTTTATCAAACACCAGCGTATCCACGTCGCTGGCCCGTTGTAGCGCATCCGCGTCGCGCACCAGTACGCCGAACTCCGCCGCGCGCCCGACGCCGGAGATAATCGACATCGGTGTGGCGAGCCCCAGCGCGCATGGGCAGGCGATGATAAGCACCGTAGTGACGATAACCAGCGTATAGACAATCTGCGGTGCGGGGCCTGCGAAGAACCAGACCGCGCCGCTTAGGAGCGCAATCAGTACCACCACCGGCACGAAGACCGCAGAGATGCGATCGGCCAGCTTGCCGATTTCCGGCTTGCTGCTCTGCGCCTGGCGCACCATACGAATAATGCGCGACAGCGTGGTGTGGTTGCCCACCGCGGCGGCGCGAAACAGCACGCTGCCATCCTGCACGACGGTGCCCGCATGTATCGCATCACCCGCCGCTTTTTGCTGCGGCACCGGCTCGCCGGTTAACATCGCTTCGTCAAACCAGCCTTCGCCATCGGTGATGTTGCCATCCACCGGCACGCGATCGCCGGTGGTGAGTCGCAGCGTCATGCCCGGCGTGACCTCCGCCAGCGGCACGCTTTTTTCGCCTTCCGGTGTGACGACGCGCGCGACCGGCGGCGTCAGATCCAGCAGGCGTTCCAGCGCCTTCGACGAACGCTGACGCGCGCGCGCCTCCAGCATATGGCCGAGGTTAATCAGACCGATAATCATGGCGCTGGCTTCGTAATAGAGGTGGCGGGCTTCCATCGGAAAATGCTGCGGCCAAAGGTTAACGCTCATGGAGTAGAGCCACGCCGCGCCGGTGCCGAGCGCGACCAGCGTGTCCATTGTCGCGCTGCGGTTACGCAGGCTTTTCCAGGCGCTGCGATAGAAATGGCCGCCCGCGAAAATCATCACGCCGAGCGTGATAAGGCCGATGACCAGCCAGAGCGACCGGTTGGCATCGGTGACCATCATATTGTCGCCGAACATGCCCCAAATCATCACCGGCACGCCGATGGCGAGCGCCAGCGTCGCCTGCCAGCGAAACCGCTTCATTGCTGCCTGCGCGGTCTGCTGCTGGCGCTCGCGACGTTCGGCGTCATCGTCAATCGCTTCGGCGCCGTAGCCTGCCTTTTCAACCGCCGCAATCAGCTCATCGGCGGACGCGTGGCCCATCACCAGCGCCGTACGCTCCGCCAGGTTGACCCGTGCCTGCGTGACGCCTGCCACCCCCTGAAGGGCGTTCTGAACGCGGCTCACGCAACTGGCGCAGCTCATGCCGTTGATAAGCAGCTGGCGGCTGTCGTCATCAATGGCGATATCGGCTGCCGGAAGCTCAGGTTGCGCCGCTGTCAGTGCTTCCGACGGGGTTGATGACTCTGTCAGCGGGTTAGCCTTTGGGTGTGCGAGCGTCGCGTCGTAGCCGGCCTGTTTGACCGTATCGATAAGCGCCTGCGCAGAGGCGGTGGTGGTCACGCTGGCATGTTCAATGGTGACCTCAGCGTGCTCAACATCCGGGCGTTGCTCCAGGCTCTCTTTCACCCGTTTTACGCAGTGCCCGCAGGAAAGCCCGTCCAGGGCCAGCTCAATGGTGTTCGACATACGTTGTCTCCTCAGTTAACGATCAACCTCAGGTTGACCAGAAAATCGTATTCGTTCTACTGTTATTCAGCGTAAACCTTCCATCAAGGGGAAGGTCAAGGGGGAAACATGAATATCAGCGATGTGGCGAAAAAAACCGGGCTGACCAGCAAAGCGATTCGTTTTTACGAAGAGAAAGGGCTGGTGACGCCGCCGTTGCGCGGGGATAACGGTTACCGGACTTACTCGCAGCGGCATATTGATGAGCTGACGCTGCTGCGTCAGGCGCGTCTGGTGGGGTTTAACCTGGAGGAGTGCCGCGAGCTGGTGCATCTGTTTAACGATCCGGCGCGCCATAGCGCGGATGTAAAAGCGCGCACGCTGCAAAAGGTGGCGGAAATCGAAAGTCATATCGAGAGCCTGCAGGCGATGCGCCAGCAACTGCTTGACCTCGCCGCCGCGTGTCCGGGCGACGACAGCGCCGACTGTCCGATTATTGATAATCTCTCGGGCTGCTGCCACCGGCGCGCCGACGCGTAAGGGTCAGCGCCCGGCGTTAAGCACGAATATTACCGCGCCGCGATACCACGGCGAGGCCGCAAGCTTCGCCTCCTCGGTTTTATTCCACTCGCCGTTCTGCGCGATGCCGATTTTAAAGGGAATGCGCAGCCCCAGCAGGGCGGGCAGATAGCGGGCGTACCCCGGCACGGTATGACGCCCCTGATAGGTCTGCACCACCAGCTCATCCACCGGCAGCGCGTTGAGACGCGCGATGCTGCCGGTCTGCGCCCAGTCGAGCAGCCCCGTGACGCCGAGCGCGAAGCGCGCATCCAGCCGCGCCCGCAGCCGCGTTAAAAACTGGTCGTAGTCGTCGATTCGGTGCGTGGCGGCGTCAAAATCAATCTGTAACCCGGTCACCCGATTCCCCGCCTGCGACCAGCGGGCGGGCAGACGGGCGAGCGTATCGAGCATCTCCTCCGTGAGATCGAGCCGCTCCAGCCTGACGGTGACCCAGATGGCCGGTGCGCGCAGCCGGGCGACGGGCTGACCGAGACGCACGAATGTCGCCTCGCCCCGGCGCGTGACCACTTCCCCCTGGTGCAGATAGATAACCTCGGCCTGACGCAGCGCCGCGGGCGGCCTGACGCCGGACCAGAGCCAGAAGGCCCGGTAGTCGGCGTCATTCGCCCGCGTCGCCTGCGCCCAGGCCCCCGCTGATGCCAGCAGCAGGCTTACCAGTAATATTTGAGCTGCTGCGCCCATGGGCTTCCCGGCCAGTTTTTCTTAAGCTGCCCGAACCAGGCTTTGCGCGTCGCTTTGTCCACCTCTTTACCGCCACAGTCGTTATAGCCTGACGGCGCGTAGCACATCACAGCACGGTAGAGCGCATAGCTTTTATCTTCCGGCTCGGCTTTAGGGTTGGCGATGACCTGCTGGTAATAGTGCTGACGGTTCGGCAGCCCGACCGGGTGTTCGGTGCGGGTCACGGTATCGAGCGTGCTGTTGCCGCCGCTGTCGCCCCACGGGTTGACCTGCGCGCCCGTCAGGCGGAAAAACTCGCCGAGACAGTTCAGCGCATGGCTGTCGTCCGGGTGAGCCGCCAGCGTTTTCGCGGTCTCGTCAAGCGGCATGCAGGCGTAGCCTTTCGCCACATCGTCGCCTTTCCAGTTGAAAATGGTCAGGCTGACGTCACCGTATGCCTTCTCATCCAGCGGTTTGAGATCGCCTGCGAGCGCTTTATCCTGGAGATAATCCTGGTAGCGGCCTTCGGTCAGATGGCGTGTAAGCAGCGTGTGCAGCGCAATCGTGCGCTCTTCGTTATTCATGCCGTGCAGCGCCTGGTGTTTAAGGAGATCCAGCGGCGCTCTGGTTTTCAGCACCAGTGAGCGGTAGCGCAGGCCCGTCACCAGGCTCTGCGGCGCGAAAATCGCCGCCGTTTCGTTGTTCTCAACCAGCGCGGCCGCCAGTTTCATCTGCAACAGCTGCTGTTCAGCGCCCGGTTTGGCGGATTTCAGCAGGCGCTGCCAGTGGTCGCGCGCGGCGGCCCACTGCTTTTGCGCGCCCAGCGCGTCGCCGTACAGCACCTGCTCGCTGAAGGCGAGAATATCGTTCTGCGGCAGGCTGTCGGCAGGCTTGATCGCCGCCACGACGGCCGCGTAATCCTGCTGCTGCCAGAAGAGCCAGGCGTTTTGCAGGTAGTTCCACAGCGGCATCAGCCCCGCTTTTTCATAGATGGGTTTGTAATCGTCGAGCATCTGGCGCGTCACGTGCGGGTTTTTGTCGGCTTTACGTTCATTTTCGCGCAGCCAGCGCAGCGTCTGGGTAAAGGTGAGCAGCGGCGCGTCCGGGCTGCTGATAAACCAGGTGTCGCCGCTGGCGTCTTTGCTTTGCAGTTTGGTGTCATTCTCTAAAAGCAGCGCGCGCAGCGCGTCGGCGTCCGGTGCTGCTTTCAGCGCCTGCTCATAGCGCGGGGCCAGCGAGTCCCAGTCCTGCAGATACCAGTAAATCCGGCGCTGCATACCGCGTGCGGAGTCAGCGTAGTCGCCCTCCGGCCAGGCTTTCAGGTACGCCTCAGAATAAGCGAGCGCCTGGCGCGCGGCGTTTTTGTCAATTTTAGTAGTGTCAAACAGGCCGTAATCGTCGTCCACCGCCGCGACGCTGCTCTGGTTAAGCGCCACGCGCATCAGCATATAGGCGGCGGTCTGCGCCACCCACGGCTGGCTGCTGGCTTTAAGCGCGCTAAAGCGTTCCGTCGCGGCGGGGTAGTCGCCCTGATAAAACGCGCTCGCCGCGCCAAGATATTCATCGAACGCGGCGGCGGCCGATCCCTGCGGCGCGTGGAGGCTCTCTGGCGTGCTGTCAGGTGCCTGATAAATACTCAGACGCGCCTGCGCCAGATGCTGACGCTGCGCGTCGGTCAGCGATTTCTCATTATTCAGCGCGGTCAGAAACGCGATGACGCTCTGAGAATTATTGGAGACAAAACGGTTTTCACGGTCGGCATCGCTGAGCGTCGCGGCGGCCGGGTCGAGATGCATACTGGTCAGCAGCGTTGCCAGCGGGTCCGGCGCATCGCCTGCGGCAGTGCCGGGCGCGGCAGTTTCCGTGACATCTTCTTCGTGATACCCAAAGTGGTAATCGCGAGTGGTGCGCGGGTCGGCGGGCAGCGGATATACCGGCAGCGTGAACTGTTTCTGCTCGCCGATGATGCGCATCAGGTTATCACGGGTATCATTATCTACGTCGAGCCAGGGTTCGCTTTGCAGCACGCAGCCGGATGAGCCCCAGGTACAGTCTTCGATATCAGAAGAAGCCTGCGCGCAGAGCGTGGGCAGCGCGAGAAGGGCGAGGGCGATCCCTGTCAGTCGTGGCGTCATAACGTCATTTCCTTGTGAAAATATTGTAAAAAAACCTGCCCGGATCATGCCCGAACAGGCTTTTATTGAACAGTGGCCTGGCGTGAAAAAGGGTCAGCGCGTCTGGCTTGTCTTTACGCGCAGGCGAATGCCGTCGATAGCGACCACCTCGACCGCCGTGCCCGCCGGTAAATCGCTGTCGGCAACCACCGGCCAGACGCTGTCGCCCACGGTAATCTGGCCGCGCCCGTTAACCAGCGTCTGCGTCAGCGTAAAGCGCTGGCCCACCAGCTGATGGCCGCGCTGGTTCAGCGCGTTGTCAGGGCGCGGCCCGGCCCGGCGGGACAGCCAGCGCCACCACAGCCAGACCGCGACTAACATCAACAGCGCGAAGCTCACGCCCTGCCACTCCCAGCCCATCGGCAGGAGCCAGGCGAGCAGCCCGGTCGCCACCGCCGCCACGCCGCTCCAGAGCAGGAAGCCGTTGCCGCCGAGCATTTCCGCCGCCAGCAGCAGGCCGCCTAAGCAGAGCCAGAAGACGTGAGGGTGAGCGAGGATAAGCGTCATCATGGGCGTTTACGCTCGTTGCCGCTCTCTTTCATCAGCTCGGCGATACCGGCGATCGAACCCATCAGGCTGGACGCGTCAAGCGGCATCATGACGACTTTGCTGTTGCTGGAAGAGCCAATCTGCTGGAGCGCGTCGGTGTATTTCTGCGCCACAAAGTAATTCACCGCCTGAATATCGCCCGCGGCGATCGCTTCCGACACCATCTTCGTGGCGCGCGCTTCGGCTTCCGCCGAACGTTCGCGGGCTTCCGCCTGCAAAAACGCCGACTGGCGGTCGCCTTCCGCTTTGAGGATCTGCGACTGCTTCTCCCCTTCGGCTTTGAGGATCTCCGCCTGGCGCACGCCTTCGGCCTCAAGGATATAGGCGCGTTTGGTACGCTCGGCTTTCATCTGGGCATTCATCGAGGCGATAAGCTCGGCGGGCGGGCGCACGTCACGGATTTCGATACGCGTAACTTTAATGCCCCACGGGTTGGTGGCTTCATCGACGATATGCAGCAGGCGAGTGTTGATACTGTCACGCTGCGAGAGCATTTCGTCGAGTTCCATCGAGCCCAGTACGGTACGGATGTTGGTCATGGTGAGGTTAATGATGGCGAGCTCAAGGTTGCTCACCTCATACGCCGCGCGCGGAGCGTCGATCACCTGAATAAAGCAAACCGCGTCAATCGTGACGTTGGCGTTATCTTTGGAGATAACCTCCTGCGACGGAATATCGAGCACCTGCTCCATCATATTGATTTTACGACCGATACGGTCCATGAACGGTACGACGAGGTTCAGGCCCGGTTGCAGCGTTTTGGTATAGCGGCCAAAGCGCTCCACGGTCCACTGGAAGCCCTGCGGCACGATTTTGACGCCGGCCATAACGATAACCAGCGCGACGAAAATAAGAACGGGGATAATAAACAGCATCAAACCAACCTCCTGTTGTTTGTGATAGCGGTTATTGTACCCCTTGCCAGCGTCGGGCGCAGCGCCCGAATCTGGCAGGGGAAGGTCACGGCGTCCTTGCCGCGTAGCGATCAGTAAAGCAGGGAGTAGAGCTGACGGCGGTATTTCGACGCCAGCGCGTCACCGGTACCCAGCGCGGCCAGGATTTCCTGGAACATTTTACGCGCCTGGCCGTCAGCGGCGCCCAGATCTTTTCTCAAATGTGCGAAAAGCAACTCCAGCGCCTCTTCGTTGCGGCCCACCTGATGCAGTTGCAGCGCGAGCTGGCTTGCGAGCTGCGCGTCATCCGGATTTTCCTCCACCTGCTGTTGCAGCTGCTGGATTTCCGGGGTGTCCGCCGCCTGCTTCAGCAGGTCAATCTGCGCGACCAGGCCCTGATAGCGGGTATCCTGATCCTGCAACGGAATCGCCTTCAGCACCGCTTCGGCGTCATCAGTGCGGTTAAGCGCAATTTGCGTCTGCGCCAGCAGAAGACCGATTTCACTCGACTGATTCGACATCTGCCAGGCCTCTTTGAGCAGCGGCAAAGCGTCGGCATGTTTGCCTTCCTGCATCAGCGCCATCGCCTCCTGGGCTTTCAGCTCTTCCTCACGCGGCAGAACTTTATCCAGCAGCGCGCGGATCGCTTCTTCCGGCTGCGGGCCCTGGAAGCCGTCCACCGGCTGGCCCTGGCTGAACAGGTATACGGTCGGAATAGCGCGCAGGCCGAACTGCGCGGCGATAGCCTGTTCATTGTCGCAGTCTACTTTCGCAAGGATAAACTGGCCCTGATACTGGTTCGCCAGTTTGTCTAGCACCGGCGTCAGCTGCTGGCAGTGCTGGCTGCGATCGGACCAGAAGTAGAACAGCACCGGCACGTTCATGGATTGCTCCAGTACCTGATGCAGGTTCGCTTCGCTGAGGTTGATAATATACTGTTCGGACATGAGTCACTCTCTGTTGTCGATTTCCTTTTTACATGGGGGCAGGGCGCGCGCCTTCAACTTACCCGTGTAAAATTTTGTCCATCATTCGCGTCGGCAGCAGCCGTTTCAGCCAGGCGACGGCGTGGGTCACCAGCGTGACCGGGTAGCGAATGCGCGGGTTCGGGCTCTCAAAAGCATGGCGCACTTTAGCGACCACCGCCTCCGGGCCGAGCGTAAATCGCGCGGCGATGCCAGGGTTTTCCACTGGCTTGTCCGTCTGCGTCTGGTTGACGTTTTCCGTAAAGCGCGTCCGGATGGGGCCGGGTTCAATCAGGCTCACCTTCACGCCGCTGTAGCGCAGCTCCATGCGCAGCGCGTCGGCCCATGCCTCCAGCGCGTATTTGCTGGCGGCGTAGGCGCCGCGGCCGGGTGTGGAAATCAATCCCATCACCGAACTGGTGTTGACGATGCGCCCTTCGCCATGCGGCAGCATCGCGGGCAGCAGCAGCATGGTGAGCTGGTGCGCGCCGAAAAAGTTGGTGGAGAACTGCTGCTCCATCTGCGCGCGGCTGATGGTGGAAAGCGGGCCGTACACGCCATAGCCGCCATTATTAAAAATGCCGTACAGGCGGTTATTCGTCAGGCGGATCACTTCCTGCGCGGCAGCCTCCACGCTCTGCGGCGAATCGAGATCGAGTTCAATGCCGGTAAAGCCCAGCGCGTTCATGCGCGCGACATCTTCCGGCTTGCGGCAGGCCGCGAGGATCTGAAAGCCCTGACGGCGCAACTCATGCGCGCAGGCAAGACCAATACCGCTGGAACATCCTGTAATTAAGAGTGATTTTTGCATAACTTTACCCGCTCAGCGCCCCGCAGGGTTATGAGTCGTGTTTAACTAAAGGGGCCAGTCGCTGCGCCATCCAGTCGGCGATAAACGGCTGGGCGTCGCGATTGGGATGAATGCCATCCTCCTGCATCCACTGCGGTTTGAGGTAAACCTCTTCCATAAAGAAGGGCAGCAGAGGGATGGAGTAAGACTGTGCAAGCTCAGGGTAAATCGCCTCGAACGCCTGATTGTAACGGCGTCCGTAGTTGGCGGGCAGTCGAATCTGCATCAGCATCGGCTGCGCGCCCGCCGTTTTCACCTGTTCTATGATTTTCGTCAGCGTGGCCGAGAGCGTCGCTGGTGGAAAACCCCGCAGGCCGTCATTGCCGCCAAGCTCAATCAGCACCCAGCGCGGCTGATGCTGTTTGAGCAACGCGGGCAGGCGCGACAGCCCCTGCTGCGCGGTGTCGCCGCTGATGCTGGCGTTGACCACGCGCACGTCGCGTTGCTGCCATTTATCGTTGAGCAACGCAGGCCAGGCGGCGTCTGCCGCCATGCGATAACCGGCGCTCAGGCTGTCGCCCAGCACCAGTAACGTGTCCGCCGCGGCGGCGCGAAAGCTTAATAACGCCAGTAACAGGAAAGGGAAATGCCAGCGGAAAACATTCTTGAAGTTCATCATCTTAATAAATCCGTCGGTCAGGGGGAACACGCACTTTCCATCCTTACCGGAGTTGAACTGGTTGTCAAACCGGGCCAGAGCATCGCGCTGGTGGGCGAATCGGGGTCTGGCAAGTCAACGTTGCTTGCGATCCTCGCCGGTCTCGACGACGGCACCAGCGGTGAAGTGCGCCTGCTGGGCGAGCCGCTGCATCAGATGGATGAAGAAGCGCGGGCGCGGCTGCGCGCCCGTGACGTCGGCTTCGTGTTTCAGTCATTCATGCTGATCCCGACGCTTAACGCGCTGGAGAATGTCGAGTTGCCCGCGATGCTGCGCGGCGAGAGCGGCAAGGCCAGCCGCCAGCAGGCGCAGGCGCTGCTGGAGCAACTGGGGCTTGGCAAACGTCTTGACCACCTGCCGGCGCAGCTTTCCGGCGGCGAGCAGCAGCGCGTGGCGCTGGCGCGCGCGTTCAATGGCCGTCCGGCGGTACTGTTCGCCGATGAACCCACCGGCAATCTTGACCGTCAGACCGGCGATCGCATCGCCGATCTGCTCTTTTCTTTAAACCGCGACAGCGGCACCACGCTTATCCTCGTCACCCACGATCCTGAACTGGCGGCCCGCTGCGATCGCACTTTGCGGCTGCGCGACGGCAAGCTGTGGGAGGAAGCATGACGGCCCGCTGGTTCTGGCGCGAATGGCGCTCCCCGTCGCTGTTAATCGTCTGGCTGGCGTTAAGCCTCGCGGTGGCCTGTGTGCTGGCGCTCGGCAAGATAAGCGATCGTATGGAAAAAGGCTTAAGCCAGCAGACCCGTGAATTTATGGCGGGCGACCGCACGCTCAGGAGCTCCCGCGCGGTGCCGCAGGCGTGGCTCGACAAAGCCGGGGAAGACGGCCTGGCCGTCTCGCGGCAGCTCAGTTTTTCCACCATGACGTTTGCCGCCGACCGTCCGCAGCTTGCGAGCGTCAAGGCGGTGGATAATCTCTACCCGCTCTACGGCACGCTGCAAACGCGCCCGCAGGGGCTGCTGCCTGCGCCGGGCACGGTGCTGCTGGCACCGCGTTTGATGGCGCTGCTTGGCCTGAAACCTGGCGATAACGTGGATGTGGGCGACGCGACGCTGAGCGTGGCGGGTGAAGTTATTCAGGAGCCGGACAGCGGCTTTAATCCGTTCCAGATGGCGCCCCGGCTGCTGATGAATCTCGCGGACGTTGAACGCACCGGCGCGGTGCAGCCCGGCAGCCGTCTCACCTGGCGCTACAAATTCGCCGGTACCCCCGAACAGCTCGGGCGCTATGAAAGCTGGCTGTTGCCGCAGTTGCAGCCGGAGCATCGTTGGACCGGCCTTGAGCAGGACGAGAGCGCGCTCGGCAAATCGTTGCAGCGCTCGCAGCAGTTTTTGCTGCTCTCCGCGCTCCTGACGCTGCTGCTGGCGGTCGCTGCCGTGGCGGTGGCGATGAGCCACTACTGCCGCAGCCGCTACGATCTGGTGGCTATCCTGAAAACCCTCGGCGCCGGGCGCGCGGCGCTGCGTAAGCTGATTGTCGGCCAGTGGCTGATGGTGCTGACGCTCGCCGCCCTCACTGGCGGGGCGGCGGGCCTGCTTTTCGAAGCGATCCTGATGCGGTTGCTGAAACCGGTGCTGCCCGCCACGCTGCCGGAGGCGAGCTTCTGGCCCTGGGTCTGGGCCGTAGGCTCAATGGTGGTAATTTCTCTGCTGGTGGGGCTGCGCCCGTATCGTCTGCTGCTGGCCACACAGCCGCTGCGCGTCTTGCGACGCGACGCGGTGGCGAACCTCTGGCCGCTGAAAATTTATCTGCCGGTGATGGCGCTTATTGTGGTGGCGCTGCTCGCCGGCCTGATGGGCGGGCGGATGTTGCTCTGGGCAGTGCTGGCGGGCGCGGTGGCGCTGGCCGCGCTGTGCGGCGCGGCAGGCTGGGCGCTGCTGTGGGGCCTTAAGCGGTTGCGGCTGCGTTCGCTCGCGCTGCGCCTCGCGGTCAATCGTCTGCTGCGCCAGCCGTGGCAAACCCTGAGCCAGCTCGCCACGTTTTCACTCTCTTTCATGCTGCTGGCGCTGCTGTTGGTGTTAAGGGGCGATCTGCTCGACCGCTGGCAGCAGCAGTTGCCGCCGGAAAGTCCGAACTATTTTCTGATTAATATCGCACCGGAACAGCGCGATGCGGTGAAAGGGTTCCTGGCGGAGCACCAGGTTATTACGCAGGCGTTCTATCCCATTGTGCGTGCGCGCCTGACGCAGATTAACGGCAAGGCAACCGCAGGTCATGAAGATGAGGCGCTTAACCGCGAGCTTAACCTGACCTGGCAGGCAGAGCGCCCGGATCACAACCCGATTACCGCGGGCAGCTGGCCGCCAAAAGCGGGCGAGGTATCAATGGAAGAAGGGCTCGCGCAACGGCTGAATATCGCCCCCGGCGACAGCGTGACGTTTACCGGCGACACCCAGGCCTTCACCGCCAAAGTGACCAGCCTGCGTAAAGTTGACTGGGAGAGCCTGCGGCCAAACTTCTTCTTTATTTTCCCGCCGGGGGCGCTGGACGGACAGCCGCAAAGCTTCCTGACCAGCTTCCGGGCTGATAACGCCGACACGATGCTGACGCAACTGAACCGGGAGTTCCCGACGGTCAGCGTGCTGGATATCGGGGCAATCCTGAAACAGATTGGTCAGGTGCTGGAGCAGGTGAGCCGCGCGCTGGAAGTGATGGTGGCGCTGGTAACGACCTGCGGCGTGCTGCTGTTACTGGCGCAGGTGCAGGTCGGGATGCATCAGCGCCGCCAGGAGCTGGTGGTCTACCGCACGCTCGGCGCACAGAAAAAACTGCTGCGCGCCACGCTCTGGAGCGAGTTCGCGCTGCTGGGGCTGGTGGCCGGTCTGGTGGCGGCTATCGGCGCGGAAGTGGCGCTTGGCGTACTGCAGACCCGCGTGTTTGACTTCCCGTGGGAGCCTGACTGGCGGTTGTGGGTGACGCTGCCGCTATGCGGCGCGCTGCTGTTGTCGCTATGCGGCGGCTGGCTCGGCGTGCGGCTCCTGAAGGGTAAAGCGCTGTTTCGGCAGTTCAGCGCTTAGCACATTTTCGTCGGTATTTATGCGCCTCCGGTCTTATGACCGGAGGCGTTTTTGTTTGTGGTTATCTTTCATCGTCTTAGCGCGGCCTGCCGTCAGCAGCAGCGAGCCGATGAATGAAATATTTTCAATTACCCGCCGCTTGCGAATATGCCATCTTAACGTGCCGCACCTCACGTGCGCGCGATCACAATAATCAGGCGGCTCACCGCCGTTACGCACTGACACACTTCATCAAAGGGAGATCCTCATGGGATTGCTAAAAGGCTGGCGCACGCTTGCGGGCGCATTACTTCTGGCGGGCGGCATGCAGGCCGCGCAGGCGGGCGACCCGCAAACCATCACGTTCGGCGTAGCGCCGGGGCCTTACGGCGATATGGTTAAACAGGCCATTGCGCCGTCGCTTAAAGAGAAAGGCTATAAGGTGGTGGTGCGCGAATTCAGCGACTACGTACAGCCGAACATGGCGCTTGCGAACGGCAGCATTGACGCCAACCTGTTCCAGCACTCGCTCTATTTTGAAAAATTCACCGCCGATAAGGGCCTTAAGCTCACGAAACTGCTGACGGTGCCGACTGCCGGTATGGGGCTCTATTCCCGCAAAGTGAAAAGCATCGATGCGCTGAAAAAAGGCGACATCGTTACGCTCTCTAACGACCCGACCAACCTGGCGCGCGGGCTGCGCTTTTTGCAGGCGATGGGCTTAATCACCATCAAGCCGAATATCGATCCGACCAAAGCGTCCGAACGCGACATCGCCACTAACCCGAAAGGACTGGTGTTTAAACCGCTGGAGGCGGCGCAATTGCCGCGCACGCTTGACAGCGTCACGGCGGCGCTGGTCAACGGCAACTTCGCCATCGCGGCGGGTCTGGATCTCTCTTCTGCCCTGAAGCAGGAACAGCTTGATGAAAATCTGAAAAATATCATTGCGGTACGCAGCGAAGACGCCGACAAGCCGTTTGCGAAGGATATCGTGGCGGCGGTGAAATCCCCGGCTTACGCGGCGGTAATTAACGATCCGAAAAATATTTTTAACGCGTTCCAGAAACCGGACTGGATGACGGCGACGCAAAAATAATGGTCGGCAGTGTCGCGCGGGCGGGCCTGATGCCTGCCCGCGCGTTTTTCAGAGGGTTGTCATGATTACACTCACTCACGTCAGTGTCGATTTCACGTCGGGCGGCCAGCGCACCCGGGCGGTTGACGACGTTAACCTGGAGATCCCGCGCGGAGCGATTTTCGGCATTGTCGGCACCAGCGGTGCCGGGAAAAGCACGCTGCTGCGTACCCTGAACGCCTTGCAACGGCCATCGGAAGGGCGCGTCACCGTGGCCGGAACGGAAATCTCCGCGCTTTCCGGCGCGGCGCTGCGCACCGCACGTCAGCGCATCGGCATGATCTTCCAGCACTTTAATTTAATGCATACGCGTACCGTGGCGCAGAACGTCGCCTTTAGCCTGAAAGCGGCGGGCTGGGAGCGGGCGAAAATAGGCCCGCGTGTCGCGGAAATCCTCGAACTGGTGGGGCTTAGCGATAAAGCCAGCCGCTACCCGGTACAGCTTTCCGGCGGACAGAAGCAGCGCGTCGGCATCGCCCGCGCTATCGCCAATCACCCGGACGTGCTGTTGTGCGACGAGCCCACCTCGGCGCTGGATCTGGAAACCTCCGCCACTATCCTGGCGCTGCTCAGGGAGATCAACGCTCGCCTTGGGATCACGGTTGTGTTGATCACTCATGAAATGAACGTTATCAAGACGATTTGCGATCGCGTGGCGGTGATGTCCGGCGGCAAGGTCGTGGAAGAGGGCGAGGTGTTTGATATTTTCGCGCGCCCGCAGCACCCGTTTACGCAGCAGCTGGTGTCGCACACGTTGAACCTGACGCTTCCGGCGCGCCTGCGCGAGCATCTGCACGGCTCGCTGCTGAAGATTTTATTTATTGGCGACTCCGCCGAACAGCCGGTGCTGTCGGAAGTGGCGGTTAACTTTGGCGTGGCGGTGAACATACTGCACGGCAAAATCGAGTATATCGGCGAGCGCGCGCTCGGCATTTTAGTCGTGCAGCTTACGGCGAACGATAACCCGGCGGCGGTCGAGGCGGCGGTGGAGCATATTCGCGCCCGTACGGCACAGGTGGAGGTGATCCATGGATGATTTACACGCTGACCTGACGCTGGCGTTTGGCGAAACGTTCCAGATGCTGGGCATTTCGACGCTGCTTGCGATCGTGGGCGGTCTGCCGCTCGGCTTTTTGCTTTTCGTGACCGACCGCCATCTGTTCTGGCAGAACCGCGCCATTAACGTGGTCGGCTCGGTGCTGGTGAATATCATCCGCTCGGTGCCGTTCGTGATCCTGCTGGTGTTGCTGCTGCCGCTGACGCAGTTTCTGCTGGGTAATACCATCGGGCCCGTGGCGGCGTCGGTGCCGCTCTCCGTCGCGGCCATCGCGTTTTACGCGCGACTGGTGGATGGCGCGCTGCGTGAGGTCGATCGCGGGATTATCGAGGCCGCCGAAGCGTTTGGCGCAAGCCCGATGCGTATCATCTGCACGGTGCTGCTGCCGGAGGCGAGCGCGGGCCTGCTGCGCGGCCTGACGGTGACGCTGGTCAGTCTGATTGGCTATTCGGCAATGGCCGGGATTGTCGGGGGCGGCGGCGTCGGCGATCTCGCGATTCGCTACGGCTATTATCGCTACGAAACCGGGGTGATGGTCGTGACCGTTATCGCGCTGATTGTGCTGGTGCAGGCGGTGCAGATGCTCGGTGACTGGCTGGCGAATCGCGCCGACCGACGCGGCAGGCATTAAAGACCACCGGCATGAATATTCACGGCGCGCCGGGCTTCCTGCGCGCCGTTTTCTTTTCTTCAGTCTCGTTTTCCTCTTCGATAAATTCCGGCAATCCAAATACGCAAACTGGCAAAGCGGGTCGCTTACGGGCGTAAAAATGCTGAAAATAACGCCAAAAAACCGTCGTTCAGCCATCGATATTTCTGGACGACTTTACCGCTTGCCTTCTTTACTGCTGAAACCGCAGAGAATATTCCATCTGGTTCTAACGTACCGCGAATGATTCTTTAACCGCCGAAAAACGCAGCCCTATCATTTGTCCGTTCTCTGTTTAACGGATAAATACACCATGTCGATAGTCGATTCTGTGACGTCTCTTATCGGGCAGACGCCGCTGCTGCGCCTCGCTAAGCTTGATACCGGCCCGTGCGAATTGCTGCTGAAGCTGGAAAACCAGAACCCCGGCGGCTCTATCAAAGACCGCGTGGCGCTCTCGATGATTAACGAGGCTGAGCGCCAGGGGCGGCTTGCGCCCGGCGGCACGATAATCGAAGCCACTGCGGGTAATACCGGCCTCGGGCTTGCGCTTATCGCCGCGCAAAAGGGCTACCGGTTGATTCTGGTGGTGCCCGATAAAATGAGTCGCGAGAAGATTTATCACCTGCGCGCGCTCGGCGTGGACGTGCGGCTGACCCGTTCGGACGTTAACAAGGGCCATCCGGCGTATTACCAGGATTACGCGCAGCGTCTCGCCGATGAGACGCCTGGCGCGCTCTATATCGACCAGTTTAATAACCCGGCGAACCCGCTGGCGCATGAAACCACGACCGCGCCGGAACTCTTTGACCAGGCGGGCGGGCGCATTGACGCCATTGTGGTGGGCGTCGGCTCCGGCGGCACGCTCGGCGGATTGCAGGCCTGGTTTGGCAAACACTCCCCGCAGACCGAATTTGTGCTGGCCGATCCGGCAGGATCGATCCTGGCCGATCAGGTCGAGACCGGGCGCTATCACGAGGCGGGATCGTGGCTGGTGGAAGGCATCGGCGAAGATTTTATTCCGCCGCTGGCGCATCTCGAGGGCGTTAAACAGGCGTTACGCGTCACTGACGCCGAGGCGTTCAGCACCGCGCGCGACCTGCTGAAAATCGAAGGCGTGCTGGCGGGCTCCTCCACCGGCACGCTGCTTGCCGCCGCGCTGCGCTACTGCCGCGCGCAGACGACGCCGAAGCGCGTCGTGACCTTCGCCTGTGACAGCGGCAATAAATATCTCTCGAAAATGTTCAATGACGACTGGCTGCGCCAGCAGGGGCTCCAGGCGCGGCCCGCCACCGGCGACCTGCGTGATTTTATCGCGTTTCGCCATGACGAGGGCGCCGCCGTCACCGCCGCGCCGGATGACACGCTGGCAACCGTGCTGGCCCGGATGCGGCTCTATGATATTTCGCAGCTGCCGGTGCTGGAGGCGGGCCGCGTGGCGGGCATCGTCGATGAATGGGATCTGCTGACGTTTATTCAGGGCGACAGCCAGCGTTTTCTCACGCCCGTTTCCGCCGCCATGAACCGCGAGGTGGTCACGCTCGATAAACACGCCAGCGAACGCGAGCTGTTTGACGTTTTCTCGCGCGGGCTGGTGGCGGTCATCACTGACAACACGCGCTTTCTGGGGCTTATCACCCGCACCGATGTGCTGAACCGCTGGCGCAACCGGCTTGAATCGTAAGGAGCTTTATTATGGATAAATTTGCCACTCTTAGCGTGCATAGCGGCACGCACCACGACCAGCACGGCGCGGTGATGCCGCCGATTTACGCCACGTCTACTTTCGCGCAGCCCGCGCCCGGCGAACATACGGGCTATGAGTATTCGCGCAGCGGCAATCCGACCCGCCACGCGCTGGAGCGCGCCATCGCTGAGCTGGAGGCGGGCCGTCAGGGGTTTGCGTTCGCCTCCGGGCTGGCGGCGATTTCCACGGTGCTGGAACTGCTCGACAAAGAGAGCCACATCGTGGCGGTAGATGATGTTTACGGCGGCACTTACCGGCTGCTGGAAAACGTGCGCAAGCGTACCGCCGGGCTTTCGGTCACATGGGCGAAGCCGGACGATCTTGCCGCGCTGGAGGCGGCGATCCGCCCGGAAACGCGCATGATCTGGGTGGAAACGCCGACCAATCCGTTGCTCAAGCTTGCGGATCTTGAAGCCATCGCCGGGCTGGCGCGCCGCCACGGAATTATCAGTGTGGCCGATAATACTTTTGCTTCACCGGCGATCCACCGCCCGCTGACGCTCGGGTTTGATATCGTGGTGCATTCGGCCACCAAATACCTCAACGGCCACTCGGATGTCGTGGCGGGGCTGGCGGTGGTGGGGGATAACGCGGCGCTGGCGCAGCAGCTGGCGTATCTGCAAAACGCCGTCGGCGGCGTGCTCGATCCGTTCAGCAGCTTCCTGACGCTGCGCGGTATCCGCACGCTGGCGCTGCGTATGGAGCGCCACAGCGCGAATGCGCTGAAGATAGCGCAGCGGCTGGAGCGGCATCCGCAGGTGGAAAAGGTCTTTTTTCCGTGGCTCGACAGCCATCCGCAGCATGCGCTGGCGCGCCGTCAGATGGCGCTGGCGGGCGGGATGATTTCCATCGTGGTGCGCGGTGACGACGCGCGCGCGGCGCAGGTAATAAAAAAGCTGCGGCTCTTTACGCTTGCGGAGAGCCTGGGGGGCGTCGAGAGCCTGGTGAGCCAGCCTTTCAGCATGACGCACGCGTCGATTCCGCTTGAGCAGCGGCTCGCGAACGGCATCACGCCGCAGTTGATCCGGTTGTCGGTGGGGATCGAGGAGGCGGAGGACCTGATTGCCGATCTGGAGCAGGCGCTGGAAGAGTAACGATGTGCGGGACGGCGGGTGGCGCTTTGTTTACCCGCCAACCGGACATAACGTGATGCGGTTGTGCTGGGGGAGTCAGCGCACTGACCTTATCAATCACCGCACCCAGGCGCCTGTAAAAAAGGCACCCCTCGGGGTGCCTTTCGCTTAGCGTAACAGCGCCTGCGCCCAGGCGATGCCGCTGGCATACTCTGGCGGAAGCAGCGGCGCGAGCGCCTCCAGCGTGGCGTCAAGCAGCGCTGGGTCGTTGTCGCTGAGGTTAAGGTGACCCACTTTACGGCCCGGACGCACCTCTTTGTCGTACCAGTGCAGATGCACCAGCGGCAGCTTGAGCCAGTCGTAATTGAGATCGCTGCCAATCAGGTTGACCATCACCGACGGGCTGCTGACCACCGGCTGCGGCAGCGGAAGGCCGGTCACGGCGCGCAGGTGCAGCTCAAACTGGCTTATCGATGCGCCATTTTGCGTCCAGTGGCCGCTATTGTGCACGCGCGGCGCCAGCTCGTTAATCAGCAGGCCCTGCGGTGTCACGAAACACTCCATCGCCATTACACCGACATAGTTCAGCTCGTCCATAATGGCGCGCAGCATCGACTCGGCCTGATCCTGCTGCGTGGCGCTCGCGTGCGGGAAAGCCACGCTGGTGCGCAGAATGCCGTCCTGATGCAGGTTATGGGTCAGCGGATAAAAGACCGCGCTGCCGTCGTGCGCGCGCGCGCCCACCAGCGACACCTCGCCGGAAAAGTGAATGCCCTGTTCGACGATACATTCGCCGTAGCACTCGGCAGGCAGCGTGTCGGTCTCGCCTTCACGCAAACGCCACTGGCCGCGGCCGTCGTAGCCGCCAGTGCGGCGCTTCACGATAGCCAGTTCGCCAAGACGGCTGAACACCTGCGGCCACTCGCTGCGGTCGGCCAGCAGCTGCCAGGGCGCGGTAGGAAGCGCGAGCTTATCAAGCAGTTGCTTCTGGGTAAGGCGGTCGGCGATAAGCGGGAAAACGTCGCGGTTCACAAAGGCGTTATGACGCGCCAGCTCGCGGGTGAGGGCGGTTTCCGGCCAGCGTTCGATCTCCGCTGTGATAACGCTTTGCGCGAACGGCACCGCCTGCGGATCGGCGTCGAGCCCTACCGGCCAGACGCGAATGCCGAGCGGCTCGCCTGCCTGACGCAGCATTCTGCCGAGCTGGCCGTTCCCCAGCACGCATACCTGCTTCATGCGTCACCCCGCGGGTCCGGGTTCTCCAGCACCTCGTCGGTTTGCTTCTGGCGCCAGACCTGAAGACGCGCCAGCAGGGCGCTGTCGTGCTGCGCCAGAATCTGGGCGGCCAGCAGAGCGGCGTTGGCTGCGCCTGCTTTACCGATAGCCAGCGTACCCACCGGAATACCGCGCGGCATCTGTACGATAGAGTAGAGGCTGTCCAGCCCGCTTAACGCGGCGCTCTGCACCGGCACGCCCAGCACCGGCACCAGCGTTTTCGCGGCGATCATGCCCGGCAGATGCGCCGCGCCGCCCGCGCCCGCGATAATCACCTGAAAACCGTTCTCCTGCGCGCTTTCGGCGAAGCTGAACAGTTTATCGGGCGTGCGGTGCGCGGAGACCACTTCAACGTGGTGAGGAACATCCAGAGCATCAAGGATTTCTGCGGCAAACTGCATGGTGGCCCAGTCGCTTCTGGAACCCATGACGATGGCGATACGCGCCGGGGTGTGGCTGGAGGACATACGTCTCAAAACTCCTGTGGTCAGGCGGCAAAATCAACGGGGTCGCCGTTACGAGGGCTTCGAGAATATCATGGATAACGGGCAAGGAAAACGGTTGCGTAGGCGTGCGGACGGCAAAAAAGGGGAGGGCGAATCAGAACGGAAAGGCGATCAGTTCAACGTCGTCTGGCGTGACTTTGATCATTGAGCCTTCGCTGTGCCAGGCGCCTAACACGACGCGATGAGCGGGCTGGCCGTTGGCTTCAAGGGCATGGACGGCGGGGCGGTGGGTGTGCCCGTGGATCAGCCACTGCACGCGCTGGCGCGTCATCGCCTCAGCCACAGCCTGGGGGTTGACGTCCATAATGGCGAGATCTTTCTGGCTGTTGGAAGCTTTGCTGCCGGCACGCATTTTTGCGGCGATGCGGCGGCGCAGGCGCAGAGGGAGCGTGAGGAAAAGCCGTTGCAGCCACGGCTTATGCACTTTGGCGCGAAACGCCTGATAGCCGGCGTCATCCGTGCAGAGCGTGTCGCCATGCATAATCAGTACGCGTCTGCCGTAAAGCTCAAGGACTTTTTCTTCCGGCAGAAGCTGCATACCGCTTTCACGCGCGAAGCGTTTGCCCAGCAGGAAATCGCGGTTGCCGTGAATGAAGTAACAGGGCACGCCGCTTGCCACGAGCGCCTTTATGGCGGCGGCGATATCGCGGTGCAGCGGCTCGGGGTCATCATCGCCAATCCAGGCTTCAAACAGGTCGCCCAGGATGTAAAGCGCGTCCGCCTCACGTGCCGTACCGGCTAAAAAACGCAGAAAACCGGCGGTAATCGCCGGTTCTTCTGAGCACAGATGAAGATCTGCAATAAAGAGCGTCGCCACGAATTACTCGCTGACGGTTACGCGCTCGATAATCACGTCTTCTTTCGGCACGTCCTGATGCATGCCGCTGCGGCCGGTGGAAACGCCTTTGATTTTATCAACCACGTCCATGCCTTCGACCACTTCCGCGAATACGCAGTAGCCCCAACCCTGCAGGCTTTCGCCGCTGAAGTTCAGGAAGTCGTTATCAACCACGTTGATGAAGAACTGGGCGGTCGCGGAGTGCGGCGCCTGCGTGCGCGCCATAGCCAGCGTGCCGCGGGTGTTCTTCAGGCCGTTGTTGGCTTCGTTCTTGATAGGGTCTTTCGTGCTTTTCTGTTTCATGCCCGGCTCGAAGCCGCCGCCCTGAATCATAAAGCCGTTAATTACACGATGGAAAATGGTGTTGTCGTAGAAACCTTCGCGGCAATATTCCAGAAAGTTTTTTACCGTTTCCGGCGCTTTGTCATCAAAAGTTTTGATTACGATATCGCCGTGATTGGTGTGAAAAGTAACCATGTCTGCATCCTGTTGTGTTTCAGTGGTGCTTCGGCTTCCAGAAGAAGCCACAGTAGGAGGCTGTTATAGCATAACTCACCGCTTGCTTCACCTTGCAAAGTGAGGTGCTTGCGCTTTCAATTATGGGTAATATAGGGGTTTTATCTGCTTACCACACACTGACACGGAAACTTCTGATGTTAAAAATCTTCAATACCATGAGTCGCCAGAAAGAGGAATTCAAGCCTATCCATGCCGGGGAAGTCGGCATGTACGTGTGTGGTATTACCGTTTACGACCTCTGTCACATCGGCCACGGGCGCACGTTTATCGCCTTTGACGTGGTCGCGCGTTACCTGCGTTTTCTCGGATATAAGCTGAAATATGTACGTAACATTACCGATATTGACGACAAAATCATTAAACGCGCAAACGAGAACGGTGAAGACTTCGTGGCGCTGGTAGACCGCATGGTCGCCGAAATGCACAACGATTTTGATGCGCTGAACATTCTGCGCCCGGATAGCGAGCCGCGCGCGACGCAGCACATTCCGGAGATTATTGAGATTGTGGAGCAGTTGATCGCCCGCGGTCATGCGTATGTCGCCGGCAACGGCGATGTCATGTTCGCCGTGGAGAGCGACGCCGATTACGGCAAGCTGTCGCGTCAGGATCTCGAGCAGCTTCAGGCGGGCGCGCGCGTCGAAGTGGCCGACAGCAAACGCAATCCGATGGATTTCGTGCTGTGGAAGATGTCCAAGCCGGGCGAGCCGAGCTGGCCGTCGCCGTGGGGCGATGGCCGTCCGGGCTGGCATATCGAATGCTCTGCGATGAACTGCAAACAGCTGGGCAGCCATTTCGATATTCACGGCGGCGGCTCTGATCTGATGTTCCCGCACCATGAAAACGAAATCGCCCAGTCAACCTGCGCGCATGACGGCGAATACGTTAACTACTGGATGCACTCCGGCATGGTGATGGTTGATCGCGAGAAGATGTCTAAATCGCTTGGCAACTTCTTTACCGTGCGCGATGTGTTGCAGCATTACGACGCGGAAACTGTGCGCTATTTCCTGATGTCGGGCCACTATCGCAGCCAGCTGAACTACAGCGAAGAGAACTTAAAGCAGGCGCGGGCTTCCCTTGAGCGTCTCTACACCGCGCTGCGCGGCACCGACAGCAGCGCGACAGCCGCGGGCGGCGAGGCGTTCGAAGCGCGCTTTATCGAGGCGATGAACGACGATTTCAATACGCCGGAAGCCTATTCAGTGCTGTTTGATATGGCGCGTGAAGTGAACCGCCTGAAAGCGGAAGACAGCCACGCGGCGAACCAACTGGCGGCGCATCTGCGTAAGCTCGCGGCGGTGCTCGGGCTGCTGGAGCAGGCGCCAGAGCAGTTCCTGCAATCCGGCGCGCAGGCCAACGATGACGAAGTGGCGGAAATCGAAGCGCTGATCGTTAAACGTCTGGAGGCGCGTAAAGCGAAAGACTGGGCGGCGGCGGACGCGGCGCGCGATCGCTTAAACGAGATGGGCATCGTGCTGGAAGATGGCCCGCAGGGCACCACCTGGCGGCGTAAATAAGAAAAAGCGGCGAAAGCCGCTTTTTTTATGCGCGATGTTCAGGGAGGGGGCAAGTGTGCTGCGCTTATCACCCCAGGTATGCATCCACACCAGGCTTGTTAGCAGGTAAACGTAGCGCACCCTTCCTCCGTCAGCGACGCACCATCACGCGGAGCCGCGCGCGATAAGCTGGCCTGAGAGCGTAATGCGCTGCGCGGCAAGGCCCGGCTCGTGAATAAGCCTGACAATAAGCCCGGCCGCCTGCCGGGCGGTCTCTTCGCTGGCGGACGAGACGTAGGTGAAAGACGGTGAGGTGAGATTCACATGCATCATGTCTTCAAAGCCAATCAGCGACACCTGCTGCGTCAGAAACACGTCTTTCCCCACGGTGCGGCCCACCTGATGGATCGCCTCCAGGCAGCCGATAATCGCATGCGGCGAGTGGCACAGCAGGGCGGTAATTTTATTATTCGCTTCAAGCAACTGGCGTACCGACTGGCTTACCGCGAGCGTCTCTTCAGCGCAGGCAGGCGCGAACTCATCGCGCCAAGGGAGGCCATATTGCGTGAGCGCGGCACGGTAGCCGAGCAACCGCTCCTGGCGAATCAGACACCCCGCCGTACCGCCAATATAGGCGATATTGCGGTGGCCCCGCTCTATCAGATAGCGCGTGGCGAGCCCGCCCGCCTGGCGGTTGTCGCGCACTACGCTGTTGAGCTTTTCCTCAACCGGCGACTGTGACACCACCACTACGGGCAATGTGCTTTGCGCGACCGGCGCAGGCAGCGTGCGGTGGTCGGAATCGGCGGTCAGGTAAACGACGCCCGCCACGCCCTGGCGGATAAACGAGACAAAACAGGCCGCCAGCCGCCCCGTTTCTCGGCCCGGCTGGGTGAGAAAGACCATATAGCCCTGCGCCTCCAGCGCCTGCACCAGGCTTGCCGTGACGCGGGTGGAGAACGGATCGTTGAGATCGTCCACCACCAGGCCTATCAGGTTGGAGGTTTTGCCGCGCAGGTTAGCGGCGGCGACGTTATGCACATAGCCCAGCGCCTTAATGGCGGCATGCACTTTTTCGATGGTCGCGGCGGAGATTTTTCCCTTCTGGCGCAACACCAGCGAGACGGTGGACACCGACACGCCCGCGTGACGCGCCACATCAATAATGCTGACCTTTTTCATCTGCCCTGATTTATCCTTTTATCGCCTGAGAACGCGGGCCTGGCGCCAGGCCCGCGCGGGCGTTATTTCCCCGTCATGCCTGACATGTTTTGCGCGATAAACTGCGCGCGCGCGCCGAATATCACCTGTATGCCGTTATCGCCCACAAACACCACGCCGCGCGCGCCAAGGGCGTTCAGCCCGTCTCTGTCAACCAGTTCCGGACGAGCGACCTCAAGACGCAGGCGGGTGATACAGGCACCGACGCTGGTGATGTTCTCTTTGCCGCCCAGCAGGCCCATGATATTGCCCGCCAGCTCCGCATCAGTTTTATCATCCACATTCGCGGTGATTTCCACCCGGCCCGGCGTTTTCACGTCAAAACGGCGAATAACAAAGCGGAAGGTAAAGTAGTAAATGATCGCCATCGGAATACCGACAATCACCGCGTTCAGGAAGTGGGTCTGATAGCCATTAAAAGACGGCAGGATCCCGAACGAGATGTAATCGATAAGCCCGGCGGAGAACGATTTGGCGATATGCGCGTCCAGCAGATACATGCACATATACGAAAGCCCCGCCATGATGGCGTTAAATACATACAGCACCGGCGCGACAAAAATAAAGGTAAATTCCACCGGCTCCGTGATCCCCGTCAGAAAACAGGTCAACGCGGCGGAGAAAAGAATGCCGGAGGCGATTTTTTTATTTTTCGTGCTGGCTTCGTGATACATCGCAAGACACGCCGCCGGCAGCGCGAACAGCATCAGCGGGAACTCGCCCTGCATAAATTTACCGGCATTCTGGTAAGTATCGCTGCTGAAGCTTTTCACGCCTTCTTCCAGCATCTTGAACCAGATGGTCTGGTCGCCGTGGATAACCTGCCCGGTCTGGGTGGTGTAATCGCCAAACGAATACCAGAACGACGGATACCAGATATGATGCAGGCCGAGCGGGATGAGCGCGCGCTCCACCAGCCCGAAGATAAAGGTCGAGGCCGCCTGGTTATCCCCATTCACGATGACCGACAGCGCGTCAATGCCCGCCTGGATGTGCTGCCAGACATAGGGCAACGCCAGTCCGAGCAGGAATGAGAGCAACGCCGCGGCAATCGCCACAAACCGTTTACCGGAGAAAAAGCCCAGGAATTCGGGCAGTTGCAGCGTGTGGAAACGGTTATAGCACCATGCGGCGAGAATGCCGGAAATCAGACCGCCGAACACGCCCATCTGGAGCGTCGGGATGCCGACCACCATCGCATATTTGCCGCCGCTCGCTGCCATCTCCGGCGTAATGCCAAGCTGCGTGCTGATGGTGATGTTGATAATAAACACCGAGACGGCGGCAGAGAGCGCCGCGATGCCCGACTCCGACGCCAGACCGACGGCAGAGCCGATGGCGAACAGCAGGGGCAGGTTATCAAAAATAACGCCGCCCGCGTTCATCATCAGCGGCAGATGAAATTTATCGCCGAACGCCAGCAGCAGACCGGCGGCGGGCAACAGCGAAATAGGCAGCATCAGCGCGCGGCCTATCATGGACAACTTCGAAAGCGATTTAACGACACCTGTGATGAGACTCATACCGATCCCCCGATTGGAACAGCCGGGCTTTGGCGCCCTGTTTTATAGTAAGTAGAACGTTCTAGTAGAACGTTCTACTTATGCTGTGGGATCGGAGGCTGAACACGCAACATCTATTTAACGTTCCGTCAGAAGATTTGCTGATTCTTTGAAGTCGGTTAGAAAACGCGGCGGATACGCAGCATGCGAAAAAACGGTAAAAGGGCAGGAGAGGGCGATAAGAAAAGCATCTGGAGCAGGGAATAATACGCCCTCTGCGACGAGAGGGCGTGAGGCGTTACGCGGTGACGGTCACGCTCTGGCCATCGAAGCTGACGGTCTGGCCGGCGACGATTTTGCAGCGCTTGCGGGTTTCTACCGCGCCGTCCACGGTCACCAGCCCTTCGGAGATAAAGATTTTCGCCTGCGCGCCGCTCTCGCTCCAGCCTTCAAGCTTCAGCAGATCGCACAGTTCGACGTGAGGGTGTTTGCCTAAAGAAAATGTCGCCATGTTATGCGTCCTCGCTGTCGTGATATTCAACACACGCCTGTAGCGTGTTCTGGATGAGCGTGGCGACCGTCATCGGGCCGACGCCGCCCGGCACCGGGGTAATGTAACCGGCGCGCTCTGCGGCGTCGTCAAACACCACGTCGCCGACCACTTTGCCGTTTTCCAGACGGTTAATGCCAACGTCAATCACGATAGCGCCTTCTTTGATCCACTCGCCCGGAATAAAGCCTGGTTTGCCGACCGCGACGATCAGCAGATCGGCGTTTTCGACATGCTGACGCAGGTTTTTGGTGAAACGGTGGGTCACGGTGGTGGTACAGCCCGCCAGCAGCAGCTCCATGCTCATCGGACGGCCAACGATATTGGATGCGCCAATCACCACGGCATTCAGCCCGTAGGTGTCGATATTGTAGCGTTCAAGCAGCGTCACGATGCCGCGCGGCGTACAAGGGCGCAGACGCGGCGCGCGCTGGCACAGACGACCGACGTTGTATGGATGGAAACCGTCCACGTCTTTATCCGGCGCGATGCGCTCCAGCACTTTCACGTTATCGATGCCTGCCGGCAGCGGTAGCTGAACCAGAATACCGTCAATGGCGGCGTCGGCGTTCAGTTCATCAATCAGCGCCAGCAGTTCGGCTTCGCTGGTGGTGTCCGGCAGATCGTAAGAGCGGGAAACAAAACCCACTTCTTCACACGCCTTACGTTTGCTGCCGACATAAATTTGCGACGCCGGGTTCGCGCCGACCAGCACGACCGCGAGCCCGGGGGCACGTTTTCCGGCCGCCACGCGCGCTTTTACTTTTTCGGCAACTTCAAGGCGCACCTGCTGCGCAATCGTTTTACCGTCAATAATCTTTGCTGCCATCAGAGAGAAGATTCCGTCTGTAATCAAAAGAAGAGGGGATGAGGATATTCTGTCAGAAGCGCGCCGTGCTGTCAGTTTTCGTTTGTGTCTTTCGCTCAATTGTCCAGCAGGCGGTTCGAAAGCCATTGACTCACCAGGTGCTGACCGTATAATTCCAGGCGTTTCACACCGCTGCCGCAGGCAAAAGGTGAAACGCCTCTCCACGAGGCGCCCTTAGCTCAGCTGGATAGAGCAACGGCCTTCTAAGCCGTGGGTCGCAGGTTCGAGTCCTGCAGGGCGCGCCATTATTTTTCAATGACTTACCCTTTGCTGTTTGCCTCCTTTTTTTCCATGTGGGACAGAGTTGGGGCATCAACGTCATAAATCGCCTCGACTGGCACCCCGCGCTTTACCCAGTGGCCACGCAGACTGCCTCTCACACGGTACGTTCTGTCAGTGCGTTTTGCGAAACCGACTAAGGGCGCGGTACGGAATAAGCCCGTTTGCTTATGCGCGCCGCAGAGCGCTGGCAAAATTTTCATTCGTCGTCGGCTCGAAGTCCGGGCGCACTCAGTTTCCCAGCGCCGCAAGAATGGCGGTTTCCATTTTTTCGGGGGGCGTGAACGGCGCAAAACGTTTGAGTGGTTTGCCATCGCGTCCAATCAAAAACTTCGTGAAGTTCCACTTGATCCGGCCACCCAGCACGCCGGGCAATTCATCTTTCAGGTAACGAAACAGCGGGTGCGTAGCCGCGCCGTTGACCGCCACTTTCCCGAACATGGGGAAGCTCACACCGTAATTGATGTGACAGGTCTGTGCGATTTGATCGGCACCGCCGGGCTCCTGATTACCGAACTGGTTGCAGGGGAAACCAAGCACTATAAACCCCCGGGCGGCATACTTTTTATAAAGCGCCTCAAGGCCTGCGTATTGCGGCGTGAAGCCACAGTGGCTGGCGGTATTCACCACCAGAATCACCTTGCCCGCGTAGTCGGCCATAGAGATAAGCTCGCCACGCAGGCTGGTGGCAGTCAGTTGATGAAAGGGGGTCATGACGGGATCCTCAAAACAAAATCAGTGTGACGTCGACATTGCCACTTCGCGCGTTGTAGCAGGGGACACACGGGATGTGCCGGGCGAGATGCTCCTGCTCCCGATTGCTCAACATACCATGATTTTAGTGAAAGGACGCCGGTAGCGCAGGCGTCCTGAAATGTGATGACCGCGCATCCCCATTAGCCGGAGCAGGCGCGCCGTATCGCGGAAGAAGCCGTTTACGCCGTCATCCCGCCATCGATGATAAGCTCTGCGCCGCTCACGTACCTGCTTTCATCCGAGGCAAGAAACAGGGCGGCGGCGGCCACGTCGTCGGGGGTCCCTAAACGCCCGGCAGGGATACGCGCGTTCATCATTTGCCTGAAGTCGTCGCTGACCTTGTCAAACATCGGCGTATCCGTGGGCCCGGGGCTGAGTGTGTTCACTCTGATGCCGCGTGGCGCCAGCTCTGCGTTCCACGAGCGCGCATACGAGCGAACCGCGGCTTTGGTGGCGGAATAGGTGCCATAACCGGCATTCGCCATGTTGCCTGCAATCGAACCGAGCAACACGATAGCGCCGCCATCGCCCATATGGCGAACCGCGTGCTGCGCCGTTAATACCATCGCACGCACGTTCAGGCCGAAGGCGCGATCGATATGCTCCCCGGTGGTCTCTTCAAGGCTCGCAGGCTCAGAGAGACCTGACGAGTACACCAGAATATCAAGGCGTGCGGCTCTGGCCTGAAGCGTGTCGAAAAGGCGCGCCCGCTCGTCGGTTTTAGTGAGATCGCAGGGGATCGCTTCGATTCGACCACCGATGGCGGCAACCGCTTCGGCCAGCTGCGCTTCGCGTCTACCGGTGATGAAAACATGGGCGCCTTCCTGCACAAAACGGCGCGCGATCGCAAGCCCGATACCGCTGTTGCCGCCTGTTACCAGGACGGTCTTTCCTTCAAGTTTCAACATGGCTACTCCAGAAAGAGGGTGGAAGCCAGATGATACATTTTGTATATTTAGGGTCAATTACGCACCTGATGTACATCAGATATATAAAAGGAAACCTCATGTCTACGGATATCGCTGCCCAACTGGCAGAAATCAACAGCACACGCCCTGTCCTGGAACAGGTGGCCAACAAATGGTCAATATTAATTCTGACCGTATTGTGCACCCAACCTGCGCGCTTTAACGCCATCAAGCGCAGGCTGGATCCCATCACGCACAAGGCCCTGACGGAAGCGCTGCGCCGGCTTGAGCGCAACGGTCTGGTCAGCCGCCGCGTGATTGCATCGTCACCCGTAGCGGTCGAATATGCGATTACGCCGCTGGGCCGGACCCTGCAGGAACCTTTTGTGGCGCTGGTGAGCTGGGCCAGGCAACATGGCGCCTCGATAGCGCAGGCGCAGGCGGCTTATGACGACAGGCTCGCTGCCGATGAGGCGGTGTAAGCGTCTTGTTTCCACCAGGGCCGGGCAACACGGCGGCTGAATAATGACTGCGGAGGCGTTATGGATATCACGCGTTTTTATACCTCTGTTAACGGCATTTTTTATCGGGCAATCGATCCTGCGTATCGGCACTTCGCCTTATCCGGCTCCAGGGCGCCGGGGCGATATTCAGGAGGCGATCAACCCACGCTCTACCTGAGTTCTTCGCCGGAAGGCGTCGGGGCTGCCATGCAGGCTCATCGCGATAACAGAGCGAGCCTTGAAATCATTAAAGTCAGCGTCGTGGCAGAGAAGATTTTTGACCTGCGCAATGGCGGGGCGATGCTGGCCGCAGGTATTGATCTTCACGACGCGATTGCGCCGTGGCAGGAGACCGTAAAAGAGGGCGGCATCCCCCGGTCATGGAAGGTTCGCCAGCGCCTGGAATCACTGGGAATGAAGGGGGTGATTGATCCCTCCCGCAAAGCGCCCGGCCTCTGGCATCTGGTGCTTTTTTCCTGGAATGATGACAGTCAGGCGCGGGTAAACATTATCGAATAGCGCATAAGCGCAGCATGGCTGAGTGGGCGTGACGCGCTAAGCATCACGTCGTCACAGCCCCATCCACAATGCGATTAAGGCGAGCAGCGCGGGCAGCGCCTGCACATAAAGAATTTTTCTGCTGGCGGTAAGCGCACCAACGATGCCGGCAATCAGTACGCAAACCAGAAAGAAGAGTTTGAACTGAAAACCGTTATCGCCCAGCCAGAGTCCCCAGAACAAACCTGCCGCTAAAAAGCCGTTATATAGTCCCTGATTGGCGGCAAGCACCCGGCTGTCGCGGGCAAAATCGGCACTCAGGTTAAACGCCTTGCGGCCCGTTTTCGTCTCCCATAAAAACATCTCAAGTACGAGAATATAGACGTGTATGACGGCGACAAGCGCGATAAGAACGGTAGCTGCCATGAGCACCCCTCATAAAGAAAAAAGCAACATCAACAGTATATATCGCGCAGCCGCACTGCGTGGAAGGCGTCAAGCCGTCGCAGGTACCCGCGCGCCCGCGCGCCACCAGACGATTAACGCCGCCAGCGCTACCACCCCGAGGGTCGCGAATGCTACGCGCCATGACGACTGCGCGACGATGCTTCCGGCGAGCGCCGGGCTGAACGCCGCCCCCGCGCCCTGCATCAGCATAATCACGCTCTGCCCGGCATTGATATGCCCGGAGCCGCGCAGCGCGTTAACGATATATCCCGGCACCGCCACGCCTAAGATCCCGGCGGCGACGCCATCCAGAATTTGCACCGGGATGACAGATAACGGCCCGGCAAAGCTCGCTGCCAGCGCGGCGCGTACCGGCAGCACGATGAGCGCAATCAGAATCAGCCTGCGATAGCCATATCTTTGCGCCTGCGCCGGGGTCAGGAGCGCGACCGGGATCATCACGCATTGCGCAATCACCACGGTCGCCGCCGCGTAAAGACCTGGGCTCCAGAGGTTGCTGCCGGTGGACGCCACGCGCATGCTCAGCATCGGCAGCAGCGCGGCGTTAGCGAGGTGAAACAGCAGCAGCGTGATACCCGTCGTCAGCAGCACCGGGTTGCGCATCAGCACCGACAGCCGTGGCACCGCGTGCGCTTTGTCATGTGTTTCAATGCCGCGCGCCACATCGTGATCGATATCCTGCTCACGGATAGCCAGCACGCTAAGCGCGGTGAAAACCGCCATACTGGTCATCAGAATAAAGACCGCACCGATGCCCCACAGCCACATCGCGCTGCCCGCCAGCACCGCCGCCACCATATTGCCGCCGTGGTTGAACGCCTCGTTGCGGCCCATCTGTCGCGTGAAGCCGCTCTGGCCGGTCAGGCCCAGCGTAATCCCCGCCACCAGCGGGCCAATCAGGGCGGCAACCAGACCGGAAACCATCTGCGACACCATCGCAATGCTGTAACGGGTGCTGTACCAGAGCAGCAATGTCGCCAGCGTCACCAGCGCGCAGCAGACCAGCAGCAGCAGGCGTTTCTGGCGCGTGGCGTCGATGATAATTCCGGCCGGTACCGTCGCCAGCAGCGCCGCGATGCCGCCTGCGGTCATCACAAAGCCGATATCATCCGGTCGCCAGTGCTGCTCTGTGAGAAAAATGCCGAGAAAAGGACCCAGCCCGTCGCGGACATCCGCCAGAAAAAAGCTCATCAGGCAGAGCGCCTGTAGCGAACGCAACATTCTTATCATTCTCCCTGCAAAATGTGGTGACGCGAAACGACGTTATCGAGTTGTTATAAAAGAATGATGGCGACAATAAAAAAAGTCACCCAGGGGAAAAGTAACCAAATGAAACGGGCGAGGCGGCGAGAGGCAACGCGCCCGCGAAGGGCGGCGCTTCAGCGTGCTGACGGGAAAGCGTATTTCAGGCAGAGGAATTGCTCAAACCGGGCGAACGGTATTTTACCCGCGGCGTTATCGTACTGGTCGACATGAGGGGCACCCGGACGATCACTCGCGCTTTGGCGCGGCTGCCGACCGCCTTACAGGCGTCTTCAGCCAAATCCACTTCCTGATAAATCAGCCGGGCGCTCACAGCGTCGGTGTTGATATCCGTGGAGACGCGCTTGCACGCCGCCTGATATTTTAGTATTTTCTAAATTTAGAAAACGCTAAACTATTCTTAAATGACCGAACGGGATCTGTTACAACGGCAGGCGAATGACGCGGCTGCACTACTGAAAACGCTGAGTCATCCTCAGCGCTTATTGATTTTGTGTATGCTCATCGACAAGCCCGGCACCGAAGCCGGTGAGCTGTGCAGGATGAGCGGGCTCAGCGCGTCCGCGACCTCACAGCATCTGGCCCGTATGAAAGCCGAAGGGCTTATCGAAGGCGTCCGGCAGGCCCGGTTTATCCGCTACCACATTAAAAATGAGGCGGTCGTCGCTGTGGTGCACACGCTGAAAAATATCTATTGTCCGGGAGCATAATATGTCGTCTGTGTTTATCACCCCTGCCGAGGCGAAGGCGCTTATTGAGCGCGATGCCATCCTGATGGATATCAGAGGCCATGATGAATGGCGGCGCGAGCATATTTCCGGCGCCCGTATGGTGTCGCCTGAAAACAGTCAGCCTGACGATTTTAGCGACACGGCGCTGCGCGAGACCGATACCGTCATTTTTCACTGCCAGAGCGGAATGCGTACGGAAAAATTTAAAGACCGGCTTATCGCTGCGGTATATCCGGCCAGAGCGCTAATCATGCAGGGCGGTATTAATGCCTGGAAAGCCGCCGGTTATCCCGTCATCACCGATCGCCGTCAGCCATTACCGCTGATGCGGCAGGTGCAGATCGTCGCTGGCGCGCTGGCGCTGTGCGGTACGCTTGCGGGCGCCACGCTTGCGGCGGGGTTTTATATTATTCCCGGCATTGTCGGGGCCGGGCTGCTGTTTGCCGGCGTGACCGGCTGGTGCGGTATGGCGAAATTACTGGCGGCGATGCCGTGGAATAAACGCGCCGCATAGCCGCTGGTGCGCGTAATGGGCAAATAATGAGAAAGTGAGCGCGCGCGCCACTTGCTGTCGTGCGGCAACGTGAGAATGATTGCGCCAGCGTCGGTAATGCGCGCCGTGAGGATACCGAAACCCAAAAACAACGCTGACGGTATGATAAATACAGGAAAAGAGGCGCAATGCCTCTTTGTTTTTTAATGTGTATAAACGTTGGGGAAGAAAGGGTGCCAAATCCTTTTGGCGGGTATTAAAGCGTTATGCTGTGATTAAATCGCTATGCCAAATAAAAGAAACAGACACGCGATAAACGCCACATACAGCGAAATAATAAAATATTTCGCGCCAAAACTATATTCCATTGTCACTCCCGGCGTGCTTCAGAGGCTGTGTAAAGTCTTTATCGTTAATTGCGAAGCGTTATAATCAATATGGCCCTCAAGGCGAGGTGCTCCGACGGTGCAGCGTAAAATAAAAAAATAAAAAAGCCGCTTTTAAAAGGCGGCTTAACCCTGTTTCCAGGTGGCGCGCATGGTAGGGGATTACCGGCAGCTTATCAAGCAATGGCCGGTCATTCCCCCTGAAAACCACTATATTTTGTAGCGATACGAATAAAGCGGCGTTATTTCATTAGGCCACAATAAACCGGTTAACCAGCAGCGACATCGCCTCCGACTGGTTATCAAGCGTCTGGCTGGCGGTCGCAGCCTCGGACACCAGCGAGGCGTTCTGCTGCGTCACCTGCTCTAACTGGTTCAGCGCCTCATGCACCTGCGACACGCCGAGCGACTGCTCAGCGGCGGCGCGGGCGATATCGCTGATAAACGTCCTCATCCGGGCGGTGTTCGCCACGGCGGCGTCCAGCGCGTGACCCGAGGCGTCCACATGCTCCACGCCTTCGCCGATTTTCGCCATGTTATTGGCGACCAGCTCACGGATAAGCCCCGCCTCGCGGGCGCAGCGCTGCGACAGCGTGCGCACTTCGGACGCGACCACGGCAAAGCCGCGACCCAGTTCGCCCGCCCGCGCCGCTTCCACGGCGGCGTTAAGCGCCAGCAGGTTGGTCTGGAAAGAGATATCGTCAATGGAGCCGACAATGCGCGAGATCTGTTCGCTGGAAGACTGAATATCCGCCATGCTCTGGCGGGCCGCATGCGCCACGGTGCTTGCGCTCTGCATCTCTTCTTCCATCAGGCGCGTCAGACGCTCGGCCTCGTGGGCGTTGTCGGCGGTCTGGGTAATGACGGTCGTTATCTGCTCCATGCTGGCGGCGGTTTCCACCAGCGAGGCCGCCTGTTCATCGGTGCGCTGCGCCAGATCCTGGTTGCCCGCCGCGATCCCGGCGCTGGCGTGGCGCAGCACCACGGCGCCGGATTTTATCTGCGCGACGATCTGCTGGATATCCTCAATGGCGCGGTTATAGGCGCGGTTGAGCGCGGAGAGTTCATCGCTGCCCGGCACGTCCAGACGGCGGGTTAAGTCGCCCTGCATCCCGTCAATAGTGGTTAACGTGGCGTGCAACTGACGATGAATACTGCGCGCGACCATCACGGCGAAACTCATCGCCACGATAAGCGCCAGCAGGGTGATAGCGAGAAAACGCTGCCATCCGGCGCGGGCGTCGCGCGCAAGGTCGCCCGCGGTGGTCAGAAGCTGCGCGGAGGCGGCGTTCTCCAGCGTGCGCAGGGTATCGATGCGCTGCGTCTGGGCCTCGAACCAGCTTCCCGGCGAGACGCCGAATCCGCCGCTTGCGGCTTTATCGAACGCGGTCTGGCGCAGCGCCAGCGCATGGGTGGCTGACGGCAGGGCGAGCGTCTCATCAATGCGTTTCACGCCGTTCGCATCGGAAAGCTGACGCGAGGCGGCAAGCCAGGCCTGCTGTTTGCCCACCACTTCGCTCAGGCGCGCCAGCTGGCCATCGCTGAAGCGGTCGGCGAAGAAAATCCCGGAGAGCAGCGCGCGCTCGACGCCCGCCTGTTCTTTCATGCTGAGCAGGCTGTAGTAAACCACCATCTCATTCACAATGACGCCCGCATGGCTCAGGTGCGTGCTGCGGCCCACCAGCTCCAGCACGGTGCTGATAGTTTCAGTGTAAAACGCCACGCCCTGCGGGGCGGGAATCGACAGGGCGGTTATCTGCTGGCGCGTCTCATCCAGCATCGAGACGCGTTGCTGGAAGGCGCGGATTGCCTCGCCGACGCTGCCTTTCAAACTGGCTTCATCGGTGCTGTTCATGGCGGCATTAAACGCTTTCAGCGCGTCGTCGGTATGGCTGCGCTGCGCCGTGAGCTCGCCGTTAAACTGCGCGCCTTTGCTGCCGAGATAACCGGCGCTCAGTCCGCGCTCTTTTTGCAGTTCATGCACCACATCGCCAGCGCTTTTCGCAAGGCGCGTCACTTCTTCGACATTTCGCATCTGCCGTTCAGTATCGATGCGCGCCAGCATTCCGGCACCCGCCAGCCAGAGCAGCGCCAGTAATAAAGGCAAAAGCGCGATGGCTAATTTCGTTTTCATAGAGATACGATATATCCATGACATAAGCGTCATTCCTGTGTTGCGATAAAAACAGATATATTTTTTATCGGTAACACAAATCAGGAGCTTTAATGGCTGACGCCGCGCTTAAGTCAATAAAATAACTAAAAAGAGTTATTCTGATGATCCAGAATATAAAAGAGTGAATTATTTTTTCAGATACCGTTTAAAACCGGCAATGCATCGCCGGTTTTTCAGGGCAGGCGGCGCCTTCTTTCTGATAAATACCGCTAATCAGAAGGGCGCCTGTCACGGGACGTGCTCAGGCAGCCCAGATCTCGCCGTGCAGGCGCACCAGTTCGGAGAGCGAGCCGCCGTCAGCGGTAAACTCGCGGACGCGATGCACGTCGCTGTCGTTGTTTTTCACGTAGCGGTGAATCGCCTCCAGCGCGCTGCTGGCGTTCAGCGGACGGGCGTAGCGCTCCAGTTTATCGAGCAGGCGCAGAATATCCTCGCCGAGGGTGCGCTGCTCGCCGGTACATACATCCGTCAGCGTACCGTCGAGACCATAGCGGCAGGCCTGGAAACGGTTGAACCGGTAAATCAGGTAATCCTCAGCTTTATGTTTATACGGCCGCTCTTCTAACAGCCAGTGTGAAAGCGCCTGAATAAAGCCGGCGATATTAATGGCGCGCTCCAGCGTCAGCGGCGTATCCATGACGCGCACCTCCACCGTGCCAAAGCCGGGGCTTGGGCGAATATCCCAGTGGAGATCTTTAATCGACTGCACCACGTGGGTGCCTTCAAGCCGCGCGTACATCTTCTCAAATTGCGTCCAGTCGGCGGCAAACGGCGCCGGGCCGTTGTCCGGGAACGCCGAGAAAATATTAAGCCGCGAGGAGGCGAAGCCGGTGTCCGAACCCTGCATATAGGGCGACGACGCCGAGAGCGCCACAAAATGCGGCACAAAACGCGAGAGTCCATGCAGCAGGTAAATCGCCTCTTCGCCGGTGCGGCAGCCGACATGCACATGCTGGCCAAACACGGTCGCCTGTTTAATCAGGTAACCGAACAGCTCCAGCGTGCGGGCGTAGCGCTCGCTGGCGCAAACCTCCTGGCGCTGCCATTTCTGGAACGGGTGCGTGCCGCCGCCGCTGATGACTAAATGGTGTTGCTGGGCGCAGGCCAGAATTTCACGCTGCATCGCGGCGAACTCCGCCGCGACCTGGTTGATATCACGACAGACGCCCGTCGCTATCTCCAGCATGCTCTCGGTGATGTCATGTTTGACCTCACCTGCGGTGATGCGGCTTTCCAGCGCGCTAATCAGCGTTGACGAATCCTGGCTTAAGTTATAGCCAGGCGGGCTGACGACCTGGAGCTCCAGCTCAACGCCCAGGGTGTAGGGCTCGGAAGCGGCGAAAGGTTTAAGCGGCATTGGAGGCTCTCTTATCCGTAATGGGTTCTGCTCCAAGTATAGTCACGCGACATCATTCAGTTGCGCATCGGCGGCTCGGATAACACTGAGTTCGTACACGCGTTTCCCCCCATAAATCAATGGCTATCTTCTGCACAGAAGGGCTGATATACCTTTTTATTAACAACACGCCGGGAGGAGAAAACGTGGCTTATTACAATCATTACGGCCAGCAGGTAGACGCGCCGCTGCCAGACTGGCAGGGCGCCCGCATGCCGGAGCGCGTGACGCTTGAGGGCCGCTACTGCACGCTGGCGCCGCTCAACGCAGACGCATATGCCGCGCAACTTTTCGCGGCATATCAGGAGGCCCCCGACGATCGCGACTGGACATGGCTTGCCAGCGATCGCCCCGACAGCGTCGCCCGGTGTCACGACTGGATAATGCAAAAAGTCATGGATCCGTCGCTGGTGCCGTTTGCCGTCATCGATAACGTTCGCGGCGAGGCGGTGGGGCTGGTCTGCTTTATGCGCATCGATAAAACCAACGGCGTGGTGGAAATCGGCCACGTCACCTGGTCGCCGCGCATGAAAAATCGCGTGACCGGCACCGAGGCGCTCTGGCTTCTGATGCGTGACGCCTTTGCGCGCGGCTTTCGTCGCGTGGAGTGGAAATGCGACTCCATGAACACCGCCTCGCGCCGCGCCGCCGAACGGCTCGGCTTTACATATGAAGGGCGTCTGCGTCAGATGATGGTGCGTAAGGGCCGCAACCGCGATTCCGAGTGGTTTTCGCTGCTGGACGGCGAATGGCCGCAGGCGGATGCCGCGCTCCGCGCCTGGCTTTCAGCGGAGAATTTCACCGCCGATGGCGTGCAGAAGCAGCCGTTAAGCCACTTTCGCAAGCTTTAAGCGACGCGCAGGAGCGTCAGGATCTGCTGCGCGTCCTGCTGCCAGTGCAGGGTAAAACACTGCCCCTGCGGGAAGGGGCCGAGCGCACAGGCAAGGCGCAGCGTCAGCCGGCTTTCCTCCAGCGCGACGACGCGCGCGCACGCAAAGCCAAACCAGTGGCCCACGTGCGGGAACAGCGCTTTAAAGAGGCTCTCTTTGGCGGAAAAGACCAGCGTCAGGGCGCTGGCGAAGGGCAGGGGCGTACGTTCAAGCAGCGTGCGCTCCTGCGCGTCGATAATCCCCGACGCCAGTTCCTCCGCCGTTGGGGACGCCATCACGGTTTCCACATCAAGCCCGATGCTGCCAGGCGTGGCGATAACCGTCGCCCAGGCGCGGTTACCCGTGTGCGTGATGCTGCCGGTAAAACCGGCGGGCCAGCGCGGCTCGCGGTGCGCGCCGATGCCGGGAACGCACGGCTTTGCGCCGGCGTCCCGTAGCGCCGCCACGGCGGCCATGCGGCCCGCCAGATGTTCCGCCTGACGCCGCACAACGGCGTTTTTAAGCGAGGCGTGGTGCGGCAGCCAGAGAAGATCGGCAGGCTGTAAAGTCTGCGGGGAGAAATCGACGCGCCAGACAGCGTGTCCGGCCACGTTAAAGGGGTGAGGGTCGTCTGCATAAAAAACGGGCGGGAGTCGCCTCCCGCCGTGGTCATCAGAAGTGGGTGTTGATGCCCATGAACCAGGTGCGTCCCGATTCGTTATAGGTTTCCGCTCCGGCGCCATACATCCAGGCGTTGGTTTTGGCGTTACCGGTGGTCTGGGCGTTACCGGCGCGCCAGTGACGCTTGTCGAAGACGTTATCGACGCCCGCGGTCAGGCTGACGTTTTTGGTCACATCCCAGGTGCCGCTCAGGCCGACGATGCTGTAAGGACTCACTTCGTTGGTGCCGCTGTCGCTTACGCGCTCGCCCTTGTAGTTATACATCTTCGGTTTCTGACGACCATACCAGGTCAGGGTGCTTTGCAGCGACAGATCGTCGCGCACCTGCCAGCTCAGCGTCGAGTTCAGCGTAAACTCCGGGATGATAGACAGGCGATCGCCGGTGGTTTTGTTTTTACTCTGCAACATCCAGGTCAGGTTGTTGCTCCACTGTACGGTATCGGTCACCGGCAGGTTCAGCGTGCCTTCCAGCCCTTCAACCACGGCTTTCGGCACGTTCTCCCACTGGTAGAGATCGGTTTTGCCGCTGATAGCCGTGACGCGCGAATAGCCCGCTTCGATTTTGTCGTGATAATCGTTACGGAACCAGGTCAGGCCCGCCTGATAACCCTCCTGCTTGTACTCCAGGCCAATCTCTTTATTGACGCTGGTTTCGGCCTTGAGATCGTCGTTACCCATCAGGTAGCAGCCGATATTGGTGGCGCTGGCGTAGCAGCCCTGGCCGCGGCTGTAGAGGATGTAGTTGTCGTTGGTCTGATACAGGCTCGGCGCTTTATAGGCGCGGGCGATGCCCATTTTCAGCGTCAGCGTGTCGGTCAGCGCCTGGGTGAGGTTCAGCGCCGGGCTCCAGTTGTTGCCAACGATAGTATGGTGATCGAAACGCAGCGACGGGGTCAGCGTGGTGCTGTCGGTCAGTTGCATGTTGTCTTCTGCGAACAGCGAGAAGATCTCCGCTTTAGCGTATGGGCTGCGGCCCGTTGTCTCGACGCCCGGAATCTCGCCGCCGCTGGTGGAGCCGGTCAGCGCCTGCGCGGTGGAAGTGCCGTCTTTCAGGCGCTGCTGATTCCACTCGGTGCCGACGGTCAGGTTCTGGTTCACCAGCCAGTCGAACGGAATGCTCACTTCGCTGTGCAGCAGCACGTCGCTCAGGTTGATATCCGAGAACTTCTCGCTGTTGAATAACCCTTCCAGACCGCCCGTGAGACCTTCGCCCAGGCGCGAGTTGCGGGTGTGCTCATACTGGGCGTAAGTGTTGGTGGTGACGCCGTTATCCCAGCCGCCGGTCCAGGTGACGGCGTAGTTCTGGCGATAAAGGCGGTTGGTTTCCTTGCCGTAGTATTTCTTCACCAGACCACTGGAGTTGTTGTCGTTGTTGGTGTTTTGGGTGTCGCCCGCGTAGAGGTTGCCCTGGCGGCTGTAGCCCGCTTCGAACTCCAGCGCCTGCATCGGCGCGAATTCCCAGCGAATCTGGCCGTTGATGTCTTTATTCACCACCCCTTCGCGCCCGGCGGGCAGGGTATCGGCGTAGCTGCCGGTGCGCAGCGATTCGTGCCCGGCGTTAATGTCCTGCGCGTCCGCCTGGGTTTTCGCCAGATTGCCGTAGAGGCGGAAGCTGACGCTGTCGCCAAGCGGCCCGGTCAGGCTGAAGTTAGTGCGTTTGGTGGCGCCTTCGGCTTTATGTTCCGGTACGTCGAAATAGCTGTCCCATGCGCCGTGCCATTCGTTGCTGCTGCGTTTGGTGATGATATTCACCACGCCGCCCGCCGCGCCGTTGCCGTAGCGCGCGGCGGCAGGGCCGCGCAGCACTTCGATGCGTTCTATCATCTCCGGCGGTACCCAGGCGGTATCGCCGCGGCTGTCGCGCTCGCCGCGCCAGCCCTGACGCACCGAGTTGCGGCTGCTCACCGGCTTGCCGTCAATCAGGATAAGCGTATTTTCCGGGCCCATGCCGCGGATATCTATCTGGCGGTTATTGCCGCGCTGGCCGCTGGTGGAGTTACCGGTCAGGTTGACGCCTGGCATGGTGCGGATGATTTCCGACACGTCGCGCGCGGGCGGGTTTTTGCGAATTTCGTCAGCGGTGATGGTGGAAACGCCAGGCGCCTGAAGGTTTTGCTGTGCGGCGGTAACCACAATTGTGTCGTCGTTTTCCGTTGCTTTGCCATCCACGGCGGCGGTGCTGTCCTGTGCCCAGGCGGGCAGCGCAACGCCATAAATCCCCATGTTTATCAGCATCGCCAGGGAGAGAGGGAGCTTTTTATTCATTTTGTATCCTGCTGTTTTCCGCAGCGGCCCGGAAGTCCTTCCCCAACGGGGCAGGGCGCGGCATGGAATTGCCAGGCTCGCCTTACGCAACAGACCGCTCATCCCGGAGCGGCAATGCGCAGAGGCCTGGTCGGGTTAATGTTTTAAGGGTGAAAGACGCGCTTCCCACAGCGCGCCAATACGCTATTGCAAATGCAAATAATTATCAATAATATTATCGACAAATTATCACGAGTTCCTTAAATTCATGATATTTATTAAAATTAATAAGGGGTTGGACGGTGGCGGTGCACGCAACGGGAAGTGAGGCCTGGTGGCAGGCAAAGCAGGCACAGGGCGTGCCGGAAATTTCCGGCGCGCAGCAGGGTAAATGCAGCGTCACCTTCTGGTGGCGCGATCCGGCGGGAGATGAAACCACCTCCGACGTGCAGCGTGTCTGGATCTACATCACCGGCATCACCGATCACCACAAACCCTCCGCGCCACAGTCGCTGACGCGCCTGCCTGGCACCGACGCCTGGTTCTGGCGCACAGCGCTGAGCGAGCACTGGCGCGGCAGCTACTGTTTTATCCCCTCGACGCGCCCGGATGATTTCGCCCCTGAAGCCTTCAGCGATACGCCCGCGCGCCATGCGCTGCGCGAAGGCTGGCGCAAATTACTGCCGCAGGCCCTGTCTGACCCGCTCAATCCGCACCACTGGCGCGGCGGTCGCGGCCATCCGGTCAGCGCGCTGCATCTGCCCGGCGCGCCCGCGCAGCCGGGCTGGGAAGAAGGCGAGGTGGCGTATACGCCCGCCGAAGAATTTCTCTGGCGCAGCGACCGGCTCGGCAATCAGCGCCGCGTCTGGCTTTTCACCACCGGCGGCAATGACGCCCCCGAGGCGCGCCCGCTCGCTATTCTGCTCGACGGCCAGTTCTGGGCGCATAGCCAGCCGGTCTGGCCTGCGCTTCAGCGGCTGACCGATCGCGGCGTGCTGCCGCCTGCCGTTTATCTGCTGGTGGATGTGATTGATACGGCGCACCGAAGCGAGGAGTTGCCCTGTAACGCCGTTTTCTGGGAGGCGCTGTGGGAGGAATTGCTGCCGCTGGCGCGAGCCAAAACCGCATGGCGCGACGCCCCGCAGACCACCGTCGTCGCCGGGCAGAGCTTCGGCGGCTTGTCGGCGCTCTACGCCGGGCTGCACTGGCCGCAACGTTTCGGCTGCGTGCTAAGCCAGTCCGGCTCGTTCTGGTGGCCGAAACGCGACGCGAACGGCGACGGCTGGCTGGTGGAAGCCCTGGCCGCAGGCCGCCTCGACCCGCGTCCGCTGCGCATTTTTCTTGAGGCGGGCCTTTATGAACCGCTCATTTTGCAGGCCAATCAGCGCTTGGTTTCCTTACTGCAACAGACACAGCAGCCGCTTTTCTGGCGTCAGGTTGACGGCGGACACGATGCGCTTTGCTGGCGCGGCGGGCTCACCGAAGGGCTGGCCGCGCTGTGGGGCAGCCCTCACGCCCCGGCGCGTTTTTAAAGACAGGAGTGAAGTATGGAATTCAGCAACCCCTTCGATAACCCGCAGGGCCGCTTCTGGCTGCTCGAAAACGACCAGCAGCAGTTAAGCCTCTGGCCGCAGGCGTGCGCGCTGCCGCCGGGCTGGCGCGTGGTGGCGCCGCCGCAAAGCCAGCAGGCGTGCGAGGCGTGGCTCGCACCACATGGCGCGGCGCTTCAGCCGACCCGTTTCGCGCATTCCGACGACAAGCGAGGTTAACGTGAAGGACGTAACCCTGACACCGGCGACGCACGCCGCCGCGCTGCCGCTGGTCGCGGCGCAGCCTGGCATCTGGATGGCAGAAAAACTCTCTGACCAGGTCAACGCCTGGAGCGTGGCGCACTATGTGGAGCTGAACGGCTCGCCCGATGCGCCGCTGCTGGCGCGCGCCATCGTCGCAGGCATGATGGAGGCGGATACGCTGCGCATGCGCTTTGACGAGCACGACGGCATCGTCTCCCAGCGTGTCGACCCCGATTTCACATTCGATACGCCCGCGATAATTGATTTGCGCCATGAAGCTTGCCCACAGGCAGCGGCGCTGGCGATGATGCGCGCCGATCTGGAGCAGGATTTGCGCGTCGCGAGCGGCAAACCGCTGGCGCACCATCAGCTGCTGCGCGTGGGCGACACGCGCTGGCTCTGGTATCAGCGCTATCACCATCTGGTGGTCGATGGCTTTAGTTTCACCGCCATTACCCGCCGTATCGCCGATATTTACCGCAGCTGGCATCGCGGCGAAGACCCCGGCCCGTCGCCGTTTGTCTCTTTTACCGAGGTGGTGGAGGAATACGCACGCTATCAGGCGTCGGACGCCTGCGCGCGCGATGCCGCTTTCTGGGCGCAGCAGGTGCGCGAGCTGCCGCCGCCGGCGACGCTTTCTGACAAACCGCTGAGCGGACACTCCTCCACCACGGCGCTTATCCGTCGTTCGCTGCGTTTTGACGACGCGCAGTTCGCCGCGCTGCTGGCGAAGGCTGACGGGCTCGCCGCGCCGGACATCGCGCTGGCGCTGGTTGCGCTGTGGCTCGGGCGTCTGAGCGGGCGTAATGACTACAGCGCCGGTTTCATTTTTATGCGCCGCATCGGCTCCGCCGCGCTGTGCGCCACCGGCCCGGTGCTCAATGTGCTGCCATGCCCGGTTCACATCGACCCGTCGCAGACGCTCGCGCAGTTTGCGGCAGGCTTCGCAAAGACGCTTAAAACGCTGCGCCGCCATCAGCGCTATGACGCCGAGCAGGTGCTGCGCGACAGCGGCAACGTGGCGCAGCAGACGCCGCTGTTCGGCCCGGTGCTGAATCTGAAAATGTTCGATTACCGGCTCGATTTCGACGGCGTCGAAGGTATCACGCATCAGCTCGCCTCAGGGCCGGTGAAGGATCTGGAAATCGCCCTTTATGTGGACGAACAGGGCGGCGTGACGCTGGAGCTGCTGGCCAATCAGCAGCGCTACGATGCCGCACAGATTGAGCGCCAGCTCGCCCGCCTGCCGCGTCTGCTGGCGCAGTTTGCGGCTGATCCTGAGCTTGCGTGCGCGCAGGCGGATCTGCTGGGTGAGGAGGATTATGCGCTGATTGAGCGCGTGAACCAGACCGCCATGCCGCTACCGCAGGAGACGCTCAGCAGTCTGCTGGACAAACAGGCCCTGGCGACGCCGCAGGCCGCCGCGCTGGCCGATGAACATTACGCGTTCACCTACCGCGAAATGCGCGAGCAGGTGCTCACACTCGCGGCGGAGCTGGTGCGTCGCGGGGTGGCGCCTGGCGATGTCGTGGCGGTCGCGCTGCCGCGCTCGGTATTTCTTTCGCTCACGCTCCAGGCCATTGTGGAAGCGGGCGCCGCCTGGCTGCCGCTCGATACCGGCTACCCGGACGATCGCCTGCGAATGATGCTGGAAGACGCGCGCCCGGCCATGCTTATCACCGCCGCGCAGGAGCAGGGCCGTTTTGCCGGTCTGGATCTGCCGGTGTTCTGCTATGAGGCGCCGCTGCCGGTGAACGCGCCGCAGCCGCTTGCCCGCTCGCGTCCGTCGCACACCGCGTATGTCATTTTCACCTCCGGCTCCACCGGACGTCCGAAGGGCGTGATGGTCGGCCAGACCGCCATCGTCAACCGGCTGTTATGGATGCAAAGCCACTACCCGCTCGGCGCGGATGATGTGGTGCTACAAAAGACGCCGTGTAGTTTTGACGTCTCGGTGTGGGAGTTTTTCTGGCCGCTTATCGTCGGCGCGCGGCTGGTGATGGCGCCGCCTGAGGCGCATCGCGACCCGCAGGCGCTACAGGCGCTGTTCGCGCGCTGGCGCGTGACGACGACGCACTTTGTGCCATCGATGCTGGCGGCGTTTGTCGGCGCGCTCGCCACGCCGCAGGCCGTTGATGCCTGCGCGTCGCTGCGTCAGGTGTTCTGTAGCGGCGAAGCGCTGCCGACCGGGCTATGCCGCGAGTGGGAGCGCCTGACCGCCGTTCCGCTGCATAACCTTTACGGCCCAACGGAAGCGGCCGTTGATGTGAGCTGGTATCCGGCTTTTGGCGAGACGCTCGCGAAGGTGGAAGGCCCGAGCGTGCCCATCGGTTTTCCGGTGTGGAATACCGGCCTGCGCATTCTGGACAGCGCTATGCGTCCGGTGCCGCCAGGTATGGCGGGGGACCTCTATCTCACCGGCATCCAGCTGGCCCAGGGCTATCTGGGCCGCCCTGATCTCACCGCCAGCCGCTTTATCGCCGACCCGTTCGCGCCAGGCGAGCGGATGTATCGCACCGGCGATGTGGCGCGCTGGCTTACGGACGGCGCGGTGGAATACCTCGGGCGCAGCGACGATCAGCTGAAAATTCGCGGCCAGCGCATCGAGCCTGGCGAGATTGACCGCGTCATGCAGAGCCTGCCGGACGTGGCGCAGGCCGTCACCCACGCCTGCGTACTGAACCAGAATGCCCGGACGGGGGGCGATGCGCGCCAGCTGGTGGGGTATCTGGTTTCCGCCTCCGGCGAGGCGCTGGATGTCGACGCGCTGCGCGCGCGCTTAAGCGCGCTTCTGCCCGCGCATATGGTGCCGGTAACGCTGATTCAGCTTCCCGCGCTACCGCTCAGCGCCAACGGCAAGCTGGATCGTAAAGCGCTACCGCTGCCGCAGCTCACCGCCCGTGCGCCAGGGCGACAGGCGGCGCCAGGCGTGGAAACGACGATCGCGCAGGCGTTTTCACAGCTTCTGGGCGTGGACGTGACCGACGCGCAGGCCGATTTCTTCGCGCTCGGCGGCCATTCGCTGCTGGCGATGCGGCTTGCGGCACAGCTTACGCGCGAGCTGGAGCGGCCGGTAACGGTCGGGCAAGTGATGATTGCGCCGACGGTGGAAAAACTCGCGGCGCAGGTAAACGCGGACCTGAGCGATGCGCAGGCGGAACAGGCGGGCTTCGACGCGGTGTTGCCGCTGCGCGATGGTACCGGGCCGACGCTTTATTGCTTCCACCCGGCGTCGGGTTTCGCCTGGCAATTCAGCGTGTTGCAGCGCTGGCTGTCGCCACGCTGGGCGATCACGGGCATTCAGTCGCCGCGCCCGGACGGCCCGATGCAGCAGTGCGCGTCGGTCGATGAAGTGTGCGATCGCCATCTCGCGACGCTTCGTGCGCTACAGCCGCACGGCCCGTACTGGCTGTTCGGTTATTCGCTTGGCGGCACCATCGCGCATGGCGTCGCCGCGCGCTTAAAGGCGGCGGGCGAAGAGGTGGCGTTCCTCGGCCTGCTCGACACCTGGCCGCCGGAAACCCAGAAATGGCAGGAAAAAGGCGAGCAGGAGCTCGACCCGGCAGTGCTGGCGGAGATTGAACGCGAGCGGGCGGCGTTTGTCAGCGCGCAGCAGGGGCAGGGCTCGACGCGGCTGTTTGAAACGATTGAAGGGAACTATGCTGACGCAGTGCGGCTGCTCTCGACCGCGCGCAGCACGCGCTTTGACGGCGATGCCACGCTGTTTGTCGCCGAACGCACCGTGACGCCGGGCCTCAACCCGCGCGACGCATGGGCACCCTGGACGCGCGCGTTAGAGGTGCATAACATCGATTGCGCGCATGTGGAGATAATCTCCCCATCCGCGTTCGAGGTAATAGGCCCGCTGCTGCGGGAAAGGCTGGATCAGGAGGCGGCGAAGGGCGATCTATAAGAGCGTTGATATCGTTCCGTTCGCCATCACGCCGCGTTTCTCTCTGCGCTTTTCTCACGCGAACGTGCAAAGGGGGCCCGCCTTCGCCCCCTTTGCCATCGCGGCTCCCGGCGGAACATCGGCCTGCGGGCCGATTTTTTTGAGCCGGAATACCACCGCTTTACCGCACCCGCCGTGGTTTTCCATCCAGGGAGGTGCGCTTCGCTTACTCACCCTGTAACAGAAACCGGGGCTGACCGTCTGGCGGGTAAGCGTTAGCGGCCCCGCCACTCATAACCGTCCGCCATCCGTAACCCCGTCATCCCCGGGCTTACGCGAGGCGCGGGTAACTTTCGGCGATGGGGCTGCCGGTGAAGTTCGCAATCCATCCTTCGGGATTATCGAAAATGCGGATCGCCGTGAAATGCGGCTGCGAGCCCATATCAAACCAGTGCGGCGTACCTGCCGGCACCGAGATCAAATCGTTTTTCTCGCATAACACCTGGTAGATTTTGTCGCCGATATGGAGGCAAAACAGCCCCGCGCCTTCGACGAAAAACCGCACTTCGTCTTCGCCGTGGGTATGTTCGTTGAGAAATTTGCCGCGCATCGCCTCTTTTTGCGGGTTATCGGCGCGCATGCTGATGACATCCCAGCTCTGATAGCCCTTTTCCGCCACCAGCCTGTCGATCGCATGTTGATAAGCGTTTAACACCGCCTCCGGCGTTGGGTTATCGCCGAGATCGCGGTCGGCCTGCCAGCGCTCGAACCGCACGCCCTGTGCGTTAAGCTGTTCGCGAATCGCCTCTGCATCGGTGCTCTGCCACAGCGGTTCGCGGGCATCATTATCGGCAAAAATCGTCAATGCGCTCATGTCGGGATCTGCTCCGGGTGGATGTCATCGAAACGGGAAACCTGGGGGTGGGTGCTTTGCGGATCCGGCTCGCCGCGAATCAGCTGAAGGGTTTTCCAGCCCGCCTCACGCGCGGCGTCCAGCTCTTCATGGATATCCGAGAGAAACAGCATCTGATGCACCGGCACGCCAGTTTTCATGGAGATATTGCGGTAGGACGACACCTGGCGTTTAGCGCCGACCTGGGTGTCGAAAAAGCCGCTCAGCAGCCCCGAAACGTCGCCTTCATCGCTGTAACTGAACAGCAGCTTTTGCGCCGGAACGGAGCCGGAAGAGTAGATGTAGATATCGATATCCTGATCGCTCCAGCGGCGCAGCGCGGGTACGACGTCCGGGTAGAGGTGGCCGGTGAAATCGCCATTTACATAACCTTCGCGCCAGATATGGCCCTGAATGGATTTCAGCGCCGGGGATTTACGATCTTCATCCATAAATTTGAAGAGGGTGTCAATCAGCTGATCGACTGACGCTGCCGGCTGGTGGATCTCGCCGCGCAGTTCGTTAAGCAGCAGATTCACCGGTTCGCGCTGCTCGCCTGAGCGGATAAAGCGCTCCAGACGCTCGCGCGCATACGGAAACAGGACGTTATGAACGAAGCGGATATCGGTCGTGGTGCCTTCAATATCGGTAACAATGGCGCGGATCATGCTCTCTCCAGCAGGCGTCGCTGCATTTCACATTCAAACAGGAATTCGAGCCCCTCCAGATGGCGACGCGCTTGCACGACATCTTCCCCCAGCAGGTCAGCCCGTGGCCGCGCAGCAAAAAACCGTAGCGCAGCGGAAACTGGCGGTGATGATGCGCAATGCGCTCCGCCAGAGCACCAATATCCTGATCGTTATCGAAAATGGCAACAGGCACGTCATCAAGATGGGTGGTTTGTCCGGCAAGCGATTTCTGCATCTCGTAACCGGTAAGGCGCAGCGTGTCGCTTTTCTCCACGCGGGAGAGCACCGTTGCGTTGACGGTATGCACATGCAGCACGCAGTTTGTCTCAGGGAAGAGGCGATAAATCAGGGTATGCAGGCCGGTCTCGGCGGAGGGTTTACGGCCAGACGGCGCGCGCGAGGTGGCGATTTCCACCTGTAAAAAATCGTCCGGCGTCAGGCTGCCTTTATCTTTGCCCGACTCGCTCAGCCAGCACCAGCGCGCGTCTTCACGCAGCGACATATTGCCGCCGGTGGCGGGCGCCCAGCCCTTTGCGCCGATCCAGTGGCAGGCCGCCACCAGTTGCTCCAGTTGGCTCTCTTTACTCATCGCATCCCCGCAGGCATATCGTTAGCGTTTAGACGTCTAAGCGTCTTGATTGCCAGAGAGTAGCATCGTGTTATAGTGTCGGCAACACAAAGACAACACCATAACAACACGACACCGAGCGAAAGGATCAGCCGTTATGAGCCACACCCCGTTGACGCCAGAAAGCAAGCTGCCCGCGCTGGGCACGACCATTTTTACCCGTATGAGCGCGCTGGCGCAGCAGCATCAGGCGATTAATCTGTCGCAAGGATTCCCGGATTTCGACGGCCCGCGCTATTTGCAGGCGCGGCTCGCGCACCACGTGGCGGCGGGCGCAAACCAGTACGCGCCAATGACCGGCGTACAGGCGCTGCGCGAGGCGATTGTCGATAAAACCGAGGCGCTCTACGGTTATCGCCCGGACGCCAGCCTTGACGTGACCGTCACGGCAGGCGCGACCGAAGCGCTCTATGCCGCCATTACGGCGCTGGTGCGCCCTGGCGATGAGGTCATCTGCTTTGACCCGAGCTATGACAGCTACGCGCCCGCAGTGGCGCTCTCTGGCGGCGTGCTGAAGCGCATCGCGCTGACGCCGCCTGACTTTAGCGTCGACTGGCAGCAGTTCCCGGAATGGTTAAGCGATCGCACCCGGCTGGTTATCCTCAATACGCCGCATAACCCCTCCGCCACGGTCTGGCGCAAAGCGGATTTCGCAGCGCTCTGGGCGGCGATTGCGGAGCGTGAAATCTATGTGTTGAGCGATGAAGTCTATGAGCACATCTGCTTTGCCGACGAGGGGCACGCCAGTGTGCTGGCGCATCCACAGCTGCGCGAGCGGGCGATTGCGGTGTCATCGTTCGGCAAGACCTATCACATGACCGGCTGGAAAGTGGGGTACTGCGTGGCGCCCGCGGCGCTCAGCGCCGAGCTTCGCAAAGTGCACCAGTACCTGACGTTTTCGGTCAACACCCCGGCGCAGCTGGCGCTGGCGGATATGCTGCGCGCCGAGCCGGCGCACTATCTTGATCTGCCCGCGTTTTACCGGGCGCGGCGCGACACGTTTATTCAGGCCCTCGCGGGAAGCCGCTTTAAGATTTTGCCCTGTGAAGGCACCTACTTTTTACTGGCGGATTACAGCGCGATCTCCTCACTGGATGACGTCAGCTTTTGCGAATGGCTGACCACGGAGGCGGGCGTCGCCGCCATTCCGCTGTCGGTATTCTGCGAGGCGCCATTCCCGCACAAACTCATCCGGTTATGCTTCGCCAAGCAAGAGGCGACGCTGCTGGCCGCGGCAGAACGGCTGGCGCGTTTATAAGGTCGGCTGATCCGGTGGCGCGCCGCCCTGTTTTAGCGCGGCGGGCACATCGTGCAGAAAATGCTGTTCTATCCGCGACACGAAGTTCACGAACGACGCGTTGGTTAACGATGAGCGGTTGTAGATAAGGTAGTAGTCTATCTGCGGCAGAGTGATGTTCAGCGCCACTGGCCGCAACCGGAAGACCGAGCGGTAGCGGCGCAGCGTGGAAACGGGCAGAATGCCGACAAAGTCGGTTTTGCCAATTACCGCCATGATCGCCGACGGCGAGTTACTGGTAAACGCGATTTGCCGCTCGCCGATAAGCTCGGATGACTTCACGTGGAAGTGTTTCTGACCCTCTTCGGTGCCGTTAAACAACGTGAATTTTTCCTGCGCCAGCGCGGCCTCGTCGGCGCGCTCCCCCAGCCGCGGATGGTTTTCGCCGCACACCAGCACGGTCTCCTCGCTAAAGCAGTGTTTGCAGATCATTGAATGACTGACGACAGGCGTCATGCCGATTATCAGATCGGCTTTGCGATAGGCCAGCAAATCTTCTGCGGTTTCGCTGGCGAGCGTGGTGTCGTAATGCTCCAGCTCGAAATCGTAAAGCTCACGAAACGCGCTCACTAACTCCGGCAGATGATCCGCCGCCAGCGACGGCGGGCAGTAGAGCACGAAATTTTTACGCAGCGGCGCGCCCTGCATCATATTGATGGTCTGCTCAAGCTGATTCAGATTGTCTTCGAGATAGTGATGCAGATTGGTGCCGACGGTGGTGGGCGTGATGCCTTTGCCGGAGCGGACAAACAGCGGATCGTTAAGCTGGTTGCGCAGGCGCTGCAACGACTGGCTTATCGCCGAGGGCGTGAGAAACAGCGCTTCAGCCGCCTTGCTGACGCTACGATGTAAATAGATACACTCAAAAATAACCAGAAGATTGAGGTCGAACTTTTTCAGATCCTGCAAATTTGCCATGGCAGCCTCGCAACGAGACGAAAGGGTTTTTATGGTTTATGCATTCTCTGTAAATAATAGATAAGGAATATGTTTTTGTGCGTACGAAGCGGGGCATATTCTGAAAAACCGAGCGGCCTTCACAGAAGCCGCCTGGCCGCGAGCGCAAGGGCGTTTTATACCGCGTGAAAGGCAAGTAAAAGCCATTTAATACAATATGTTGAGCGATAAAAAGACAACGTGTAAAGCGCGCGGCCCGTTGTTAAGCTATGCCTATCAGAGCCATAGACGGGAATAATCTTCGCCTGCGTTGCCCTTAAGGCAGGAGAGTGTTCTAATCGCAGGAATGCTTGTGTCGTAAATAGCGGCGCAGCACCTTTGCCAGCACGCTGGCTCTGACGTTACCTGCGGGTATCTCAGCGACTCAGGCCGCCCGTTCAGGTGGCTTTTTTATTTTTTTCGCCCGTTGGCGTCAAAAGTTCATAAGGTTGCCCCGGAAGCGTTGTTAGCTATCACTTATTGATTTGATAATACAAACGCATTGGCCCGGGTTGCTAAAATTCGATACCTTACGTCCCATCGAAAACACGGAGGAAGTATAGATGTCCTTGATTAATACCAAAATCAAACCTTTCAAAAACATGGCGTTCAAAAACGGTGAGTTCATCGAAGTTACCGAGAAAAACACTGAAGGCCGCTGGAGCGTATTCTTCTTCTATCCGGCTGACTTTACTTTCGTATGCCCGACCGAACTGGGCGACGTGGCTGACCATTACGAAGAGCTGCAGAAACTGGGCGTAGACGTTTACTCCGTTTCTACTGACACCCACTTCACCCACAAAGCATGGCACAGCAGCTCCGAAACCATCGCGAAAATCCAGTACGCGATGATCGGCGACCCGACTGGCGCCCTGACCCGTAACTTCGAAATCATGCGTGAAGACGAAGGTCTGGCTGACCGCGGTACTTTCATCGTTGACCCGCAGGGCGTTATCCAGGCTATCGAAATTACTGCTGAAGGCATCGGCCGCGACGCGTCTGACCTGCTGCGTAAAATCAAAGCAGCTCAGTACGTTGCTTCTCACCCAGGCGAAGTGTGCCCGGCTAAGTGGAAAGAAGGCGAAGCGACGCTGGCTCCGTCTCTGGACCTGGTTGGCAAAATCTAATTTTTCTTCGGCTTTTGCTGCATAGCTGTGTTGGCATCACTCTCGCGCCCCGGTCACTTACTTTTGTAAGCTGCCGGGGACTTAAGAGTTCGCCGCCTTGCTCTGCAACAAAAATCCTTCGAAAAATACAGGCATTATCACGGGTGCAGTTCTGTACCCGTTTTTTTGAAAACGCTTTTACGCGCTCTCATTTAAGTTGCAACGCGGCGCAGCCTGTACGAGGCGGCTTAAATGAGGAAGCGTAAGCTCAGGAGAAAATTATGCTCGACACAAACATGAAAACCCAGCTCAAGGCGTATCTTGAGCGTCTGACAAAGCCTGTTGAGTTAGTGGCCACGCTGGATGACAGCGCGAAATCAGCAGAAATCAAAGAACTGCTGACAGAAATCGCTGAGCTGTCTGACAAAGTCTCCTTCCGGGAAGACAACACGCTCGCGGCGCGTAAACCTTCATTCTTAATCACCAACCCAGGCTCAACCCAGGGCCCGAGCTTTGCGGGCTCGCCGCTCGGCCACGAGTTTACCTCGCTGGTGCTGGCGCTGCTGTGGACCGGCGGTCATCCGTCGAAAGAGGCGCAGTCGCTGCTGGAGCAGATCCGCGATCTGGATGGCGATTTTGAGTTCGAAACATATTATTCGCTCTCCTGCCACAACTGCCCGGATGTCGTGCAGGCGCTGAACCTGATGGCGGTGTTGAACCCGCGCATCAAGCACACCGCTATCGATGGCGCGGTGTTCCAGAATGAAATCACCGAGCGCAACGTAATGGGCGTGCCGGCGGTGTTCATGAACGGCGTGGAGTTCGGCTCCGGTCGTATGACGCTTGCGGAGATTGTGGCGAAAGTCGACACCGGTGCTGAAAAACGCGCGGCGGAAGAGCTGAACCAGCGTGACGCGTACGACGTGCTGATCGTCGGCTCCGGCCCGGCGGGCGCGGCGGCGGCGGTATACTCCGCACGTAAAGGCATCCGTACCGGTCTGATGGGCGAGCGTTTCGGCGGCCAGGTGCTGGACACTGTGGATATCGAAAACTACATCTCCGTGCCGAAAACCGAAGGTCAGAAACTGGCGGGCGCCCTGAAAGCGCACGTGGACGACTACGACGTTGACGTTATCGATACCCAGAGCGCGACGAAGCTTATTCCGGCGGCGAGCGAAGGCGGCCTGCATCAGATTGAAACCGCTTCCGGCGCGGTGCTGAAAGCGCGCAGCGTTATCGTGGCGACCGGCGCGAAATGGCGCAACATGGGCGTGCCTGGCGAAGATCAGTATCGCACCAAAGGCGTGACCTACTGCCCGCACTGCGACGGCCCGCTGTTTAAAGGCAAACGCGTTGCGGTGATCGGCGGCGGTAACTCCGGCGTGGAAGCGGCGATTGATCTGGCGGGTATCGTTGAGCACGTAACTCTGCTGGAGTTCGCACCGGAAATGAAAGCCGACCAGGTACTGCAGGACAAACTGCGCAGCCTGAAAAACGTCGACATCATCCTGAACGCGATGACCACCGAAGTGAAAGGCGACGGCACGAAGCTGACGGGTCTGGATTATCAGGACCGCGTGACCGGCTCCGTGAAGCATCTGGAAGTGGCGGGGATCTTCGTTCAGATAGGTCTGCTGCCGAACACCACCTGGCTGGACGGCACGATTGAGCGTAACCGTATGGGCGAAATCATCATCGACGCCAAATGCGAAACCAGCGTGAAAGGCGTGTTCGCGGCCGGCGACTGCACCACTGTGCCGTACAAACAGATTATCATCGCCACCGGCGAAGGCGCGAAAGCGTCGCTGAGCGCGTTTGATTACCTGATTCGCACCAAAACCGCGTAAGAATAAGAAAGTAAGACACCTGCGTAAAAGCCGCCTGCAAGGGCGGCTTTTTTATTGGCGCGCGGTGGGTGCGGCTTCGTTATTCATCCCTGTTTATCGTTAAAACGTTTACTTCACGAGGGGCCGTCATGACCTCTCTGCCGCTGCGAGCGCTCCGGTTCAAGGGTTTCAGGGGGTCATGGGTAGGAATAATACTGAGCCTTGCGCGCCAGTTAACATGATCCCGCTCGTGAAAGAGGGTTTAACGTCAACGCAGGGCGGGTAAACGCCAGCGCACCCGCCATTTAGCCTCAAATCACGCGCCATGTATGCGCAGGCATTACCGCACCACAAAAACCGGCACATGGGCGTGGCGCACCACGCTTGAGGCGTTTGAGCCTAACAGGTGGGTGCTTATCGACGGATCGCGCGAACCGATGACCACCACGTCGGCGCGTAACTCTTTCGCCATCGCGTTAACTTCATCGCGCACGCTGCCGAACCGGATATGGCTGCGCAGACGGTCTTCCGGCAGGGTGAAATGGTGCTTCAGGGTTTGCAGGCGCGCATTCGCCTCGGCTTCAAGATGTTCTTCAAACCGGCGGATATCGGCGGCGAAGCGGTGGAGGCTCAGGTTGGCCGAGCCGGGCAATACATGTAGCAGATGAATAATCCCAGCCTGCTGCGCCAGAAACTCCGCATGGGCAATCGCTTTGTCGCTCAGTTCCAGTTCAAACACATCAACAGGCATCAGAATAGTGTTGTACATCGTCACTCCTCCTTTAGCGGTTATCAACGCCTGCATAAAACCATATTTTTTGAGCGGATAATTTTAGCCGCCCGACAAATTTGTCCTTTTTTACACCGCAGCTTTGCCAGGAAAACTCTCAAAGCCGCCGCGCCACGAGCCGATCCCGCGGCGGGCGGGCCATCCGGTCTACCCTTGGTGTAGACCAGATGAACTTTCGCACTGGAACCTGTCTCTTTTTACTCTCTGCCAGGAGGTCGTAATGAAGGCGTTAACCTACCACGGGCCGCATAACGTTAAAGTTGAAAATGTCCCGGACCCGATTATCGAGGCGCAGGACGACATTATTCTGCGCGTCACGGCCACCGCGATTTGCGGTTCCGATTTACACCTCTATCGCGGCAAAATTCCGCAGGTGCATCATGGCGATATTTTCGGCCATGAATTTATGGGCGAAGTGGTGGAAACCGGCAGCGCGGTGAAAGATATCCGCCGTGGCGACCGTGTAGTGATCCCGTTTGTTATCGCCTGCGGGGAGTGTTTTTTCTGCAAGCTGCAGCAATATTCCGCCTGTGAGACCACCAACAAAGGCACCGGCGCGGCGCTGAATAAAAAACAGATCCCGGCGCCCGCCGCGCTGTTTGGCTACAGCCACCTCTATGGCGGCATCCCGGGCGGCCAGGCGGAATATGTCCGCGTGCCGAAGGGCAATGTCGGGCCGTTCAGGGTGCCGCCGGTGCTCTCCGACGATAAAGCGCTGTTCCTCTCTGACATTCTGCCGACCGCCTGGCAGGCCGTGAAGAACGGCCAAGTGCAGAAGGGCTCGCAGGTAGCGATTTACGGCGCAGGCCCGGTCGGGCTTCTGAGCGCCGCCTGCGCGCGGCTGATGGGGGCCGAGCAGATTTTTATGGTCGACCATAACGACTATCGTCTCGCGTTTGCCAAAGAGCGCTACGGCGTTATCCCGATCAATTTTGACGACAACGACGATCCGGCGGCGTTCATTATCGAAAACACGCCGGGCAACCGCGGCGTGGACGCGGTCATTGATGCGGTTGGCTTCGAAGCCAAAGGCAGCCTGACAGAAACCGTGCTGTCGAATCTCAAAATCGAAGGCAGCAGCGGCAAAGCGCTGCGCCAGTGCATCGCGGCGGTGCGCCGCGGCGGCGTGGTGAGCGTGCCGGGCGTGTACGCGGGCTTTATCCACGGCTTCCTGTTTGGCGATGCGTTTGATAAAGGCATCAGCTTCAAAATGGGCCAGACGCATGTGCATGCGTTCCTGCCGGAGCTGCTGCCGCTTATCGAGCAAGGGCTGCTGACACCGGAGGAGATAGTGACGCACTATCTGCCGCTCGAAGACGCCGCGCGCGGCTATAAGATTTTCGAGAAGCGAGAAGAGGAGTGCCGCAAGGTGATTCTGGTGCCGGGCGCCGCAACGCCGGAGGCCGCGCGCGATAAAGTCACCGCGCTGATGAACGCGCCATTGCAGCCGTAAACGCGTCGCGCATAAACAGAAAGAGGATGCCGGAGCATCCTCTTGTTTTTTGCCGCCATGCGGGCTTAGCGGTGATATTCGCCCGCCGCTTCCGGCTGGTAGAGCAGTTCCAGCACTTCGATATGCGTTTCGCTGCCGTCCGGCAACGGCCAGCGGATGGCGTCGCCCACGCGCAGCCCCAGCAGCGCCGCGCCCACTGGCGCCATCACCGACAGCGCGCCGTCGTTGCTGCCTGCAAGCTGCGGGTAAACCAGCTGCCGCTCGTATGTTTCACCACTCGCCAGATCGCGGAATTTCACCCGGCTGTTCATCGTCACCACATCCTGCGGCATCGCCTGCGGGCTGACCATCCGGGCGCGATCCAGCTCATCGTTCAGCGCGTCGGCGACCGGCAGACGCGCGAACGCGGGCTGTTCCAGCAGGCTATCGAGACGTTCGGCATCGAGTTCGTTGATGATAAGGGCAGGTCGGGACATTTCTTACTCCATGTCGTTGAATCAGGCAGCGTTTCGCCGCTAACAAGCGTCCAAAGAAAAACCCTCACCGTCAAAACGATGAGGGTCCGCGTCAGGGGATGATACTCAGCCTTGCGCGCCGTTTGAAGTGACCTGGGTCACGAAACGGGGCTTAAAGCAGGATGCTGCCCACCGTCGCCAGCAGGAAGGCGATAGTGCCCAGCAGGGTTTCCATCACGGTCCAGGTTTTCAGCGTCGTTTTCTCATCCATCTCAAGGAAACGGCCCACCAGCCAGAAACCGGAGTCGTTGACGTGTGAAAGCACCGTCGCGCCGCCCGCGATAGCGATAACGATAAAGCAGAGGTCGAACTGGCTTAAGCCTGGCGTCGCCTGCACCATCGGCGCGACCAGCGCGGCGGTGGTAGTCAGCGCGACGGTCGCCGACCCTTGCGCCACGCGAAGCGCGGTAGAGATAACAAACGCTGCCAGGATAACCGGCATGCCGGTATCAGAGAGTACGCCCGCCAGCGCGTCGCCGATGCCGCTTGCGCGCAGCACGCCGCCGAACATGCCGCCCGCGCCGGTCACAAGGATAATCCCGCAGATAGGTCCGAGCGCGCCGTCGCAGACTTTCTCCAGATGCTGGCGGCTGTGGTTGCGGCTAAATACCATCAGCGCGAAAAACACGGTGATCAGCAGCGCCACCGGGGTTTTGCCGAGCATACGCAGGAAGTTCACCACGCTATTATCGGCGCTGACCCAGCCCAGCACTTTGGCGGTGTTGAGGCCCGTATCCAGGAAGATGAGCGCCAGCGGCAGCAGCAGAATGGCCAGCACCATGCCAAATGACGGCGGGCGGTGCGTCGGGTCGGCTTCCACTTCGCCAAGGAAAGACGAGGGCAGTTTGATATCGAATTTCTTACCGGCGTACTGCCCATAGAGATAGCCGCCGAAATACCAGGTGGGGATCGCGATAATCAGCCCCACGATCACCAGCAGGCCGATATTAGCGCCCAGCAGTTCGCTGGCGGCAACCGGGCCTGGATGCGGCGGCACCAGCGCATGCATGGCGGCGAACGCGCCCGCCGCCGGGAAGGCGTATTTCAGCGTCGAGCCACCAAAACGTTTCGCCACGCTGAAGATAATCGGCAGCATCACCACCAGACCTGCGTCGAAGAAAATCGGGAAGCCGAACAGCAGCGAGGCGACGCCCAGCGCGAACGGCGCGCGGTGTTCGCCAAATTTATTGATAAGCGTGTCGGCCAGCACTTTCGCACCGCCGGAGATCTCCAGCATACGGCCTATCATCGCGCCGAGTCCCACCAGCAGCGCGACGCCCGCGAGCGTGCTGCCAAAACCGGTCAGCAGCGTGGGCACAACTTTATCAAACGGCACTTTGGTCAACAGCGCCACAACGATACTGACCAGGGTAAGAGCAAGAAAAGCATGCACTTTAAAGCGCATGATAAGTACCAGCAGCAGCACGACGGCACAGGCGGCAATGCCCAGCAGCGTACCGGCGCCATAAGCGTAAGTGGTTTCTGTCATCGTTATTGTCCTCAACATGGGTACAGTGAAACCGTAGCCTGGTCGGCGGTTTTCTCACTGATACCGGTAACATGATACTGGTAACATGCGGAGGGTTGTAAACAGGGGGTGTCATATTTATTAACATTTTGAGATCACCGTCAAACTCCCGCTTTCGCGGAGCCTGACGATGCATATCCCGCCTGACGCGTCTGTCAAATTTTCCGGCGCATTTTTTTCACTAAATCGCCAGATTTGTTGGCTATATCGAGCTTTTTTGTTGTGAAGTGGCCACGAAGTTGTCGCTTTGGTCTGTCGTTAACTAGCTTAGGATCGTGATGATTTGCCGTACATCGCGCTGTATACGGCGGCGCAACGCCACCGGACCCTGATCAGTGCATAAGAGGACATCATGAAAAAGCTCACCTTCACGTTTCTGACCGTGGCGCTGGCGGGCACCAGCCATTTCGCCTTTGCCGATACCCTGCGCATGGAATGTCCCGTCTCTCCCGGTGGCAAACAGTACTGCCAGTACATCAAAGAACGCTTTGAGAAGCAGACGGGCAACCAGCTCGAATTTATCGAATTCCCGGCCGCCTCGGATGAAAAGCTGGCGCTGCTGCAACAGCTGTTCGCCGCCAAAGATGAAAAAGCGGTGGATGTGTTTCAGTCCGACACCATCTGGATTGGCCTGCTTGATAAGCAGACGCTCGATCTCACCGATGCCATGGGGGGGATGGAAAAAGAGTTTTTCCCGGGGCCCTGGAAGAACAACACCGTGAATGGACGCCTGAAAGCGGTGCCGTCATATATCGACACCGGCGTACTGTTTTATCGCAAAGACTTACTGGAGAAATATAAAGAGCAGCCGCCGAAAACGTGGGACGAGATGACGCGTATCGCCACCAAAATCCAGGCGGAAGAGCGCAAGGCGGGGCATAAAAATTTCTGGGGATACATCTTCCAGGGCAAATCATATGAAGGGCTGACCTGCAATGCGCTGGAGTGGGTCGATTCCTATGGCGGCGGCACGTTTATCGACGAAAAAGGGAACGTGACCATTAACAATCCGAAAGCGGCGCAGGCGTTCGATATGGCGCGCGGCTGGATGGGTAAGATAACGCCGAAGGGCGTGCTGGGCTACAAAGAAGAAGAGTCGCGCACGGTGTTCCAGAATGGCGATGCGCTGTTTATGCGCAACTGGCCTTACGTCTGGCAGTTGTCGCAGGCGGATGACAGTCCGCTGAAAGGCAAGGTGGGCGTGATGCAACTGCCTGCCGGGCCGGACGGGCGTCAGGCGACGACGCTCGGCGGCTGGCAGTGGTCGATTAACGCCAATACTAAAAACCCGCAAGCCGCTATTGCGCTGCTGAAAATCTTAAGCGACGACGACTCGCAAACCACGCGCCTGAAAATCCTCGGTCACGCGCCGACGCGCGTCGCGCTTTATGAAAACAAAGACGTGCTGGCGATTGCGCCGGAGCTGACCCAGTTCCGCGATATCTTCGCCCAGGCGGTGCCGCGACCGGCGACGGTGACGAAAGCCCAGTATCCGCGCGTGTCGAACGCGGTGTTCAACGTGACCTTTAGCGTGCTGAACGGCAAAGAGGATGGCAAGAAAGCCACCGCGGATCTGCAAAAACGCCTGACGCGCGCAAAGGGCACCGGCTGGCGGTAAAGGCGGGATAACGATGTGGGGGCGGGTGCGCTTTGCTTACCCGCTCTGCACGTGACGAAACTGCGTGTCGCAGGGCGGGTAAGCGGCGCGCCCCCGCCATTCAAACCTGATAAACGCCGCCACACAGGGAACGAATTTCCCCTCGCGCCTGCGCGAAGAAAGCCGGAGCGAGGGCAATACCGTCGTGTCCGTCAACATGCTCAACGGAGCGCTTATGAAATCCGATAGCCTTACGCAGCCGCCGACAGCCCGGCGGCACAAGGTCTCCTGGCATCAGCGCCGTCGCCGCGTGGCGTGGGGGCTTGTGCTGCCCTCGCTGATCCTGCTGGCGCTGGCGGCGGGCTGGCCGCTCGCGCGCACTATCTGGTTCAGCTTCACTAACGCCATGCTCGACGCGCCGCAGGACTATCAGATGGTCGGCGTCGCCAACTATTTTGCGCGTCAGGATGGCGTCAGCATCGGCGTGCTGAGCGACCCGCTCTGGTGGCAGGCGGTAGGCAATACGCTGTGGTTTACCTTCACCTCGGTGGCGCTGGAGCTGCTGCTCGGCATGCTGCTGGCCCTGCTGATGAACGAGAAATTTCGCGGTCAGGGGCTGGTGCGCACCGCCATTCTCATTCCGTGGGCCATTCCGACTATCGTCAGCGCCAAAATGTGGGGCTGGATGTTCCACGACCAATATGGCGTGGTGAACGATCTGCTCGGCAAAATCGGTCTGCCGTCACACCTCGCCTGGATTGCCGAGCCGTCGCTCTCCATGTGGGCGGTGGTGATTGCCGACGTCTGGAAAACCACGCCGTTTATGGCCCTGATGCTGCTGGCGGCGCTACAGCTTATCCCGGCGGATCTCTACGAGGCGGCGAAAGTGGACGGCGCAAGCCCCTGGCAGCGCTTTAAGCGCATTACGCTGCCGCTCATTATGCCAGCGCTGGTCGTGGCGCTGATTTTCCGCGTCATGGATTCGATGCGCATCTTTGACCTCATCTACGTGCTGACCTCCAACAGCGAGGCGACGATGTCGATTTCTGGCTACGCCCGCGAGCAGATTGTCTCTTATCAGGATATGGGCATGGGCTCCGCGGCGTCGGTGCTGGTATTTATGATGGTGGCGGGCATCGCGGCCTGCTTTATCCGCGTCGCGCGTTTAAACGACAAGGAGAAGAACTGATGAAAATCACGCGCGGGCAGCGCAGGGCAGGGCATAAAGCGGTGATTTTTATCGGCGCGCTGATGGCCTGTCTGTTCTGCGTTTTTCCCTTTTACTACGCGATTATTACTTCGCTGCGCGCAGGCCAGGAGCTGTTTACCCCGGCCTATTTCCCGACCGGCTGGCACTGGGATAACTATGTGGTCGCGCTGGTGGATAACGGCATCGCCCGCAGCCTGCTGAATTCCGTGCTGGTGGCGGTGGTGACGGTAGGGCTGTGTCTGCTGGTGTCGGTGACCGCCGCGTTCGCGCTGGCGCGCGTGCCGTTTCGTGGGCGGCGCGTGCTGCTGTTCACCATTCTGTGCGTCTCGATGTTTCCGCAGGTGGCGGTGCTGACCGGCATGTTCGAACTGGTGCGCTTTCTCGGGCTGTATGATTCGCTCGGCGCGCTGGTTATCTCCTACACCACCTTCTCGTTGCCGTTTACCGTCTGGGTGCTGACCACGTTTATGAAGTCGATTCCGGTGGAGCTGGAGGAGGCGGCTATCGTTGACGGCGCGACAACCGGCACCATTATTCGACGCGTGTTCGCCCCGGTACTGGCGCCCGCGCTGGTGACGACCGGGCTACTGGCGTTTATCGGCGCGTGGAATGAATTTATGTTCGCGCTGACGTTTATTATCTCCGGCGACAAGCGCACCGTGCCCGTCGCCATCAGCATGTTCAGCGGCGCGTCGAGCTACGAGCTGCCGTGGGGCAGCATTATGGCCGCGTCAGTGGTGGTGACGCTGCCGATTATTATTCTGGTGCTGATTTTCCAGAAACGTATTGTCAGCGGGCTCACCAGCGGGGCGATAAAGGGGTAAATCATGGCGCAACTCCGGTTAGAAAAAGTGCAGAAACGCTACGGCTCTCATGCCGAGGTGATAAAGCCGCTCGATTTACAGATTAACAGCGGAGAGTTTGTAGTGGTGGTCGGGCCGTCCGGCTGCGGCAAATCGACGCTCCTGCGCCTGGTGGCAGGGCTTGAGGAGATTACCGATGGCGATATGTATATCGACGATCTGCGGGTAAACGACGATTCGCCCTCCGATCGCGGCATCGGCATGGTGTTCCAGTCCTATGCGCTCTATCCACACATGACCGTGTACCAGAATATGGCCTTCGCGCTCGAAATGGCGAAAGTGCCTGAAAAGGCAATCGACGAGCGGGTGCGTGAAAGCGCGCGGATTTTACAGCTGGAGCATCTGCTGGATCGTCGTCCGAAAGATCTCTCCGGCGGTCAGCGCCAGCGCGTGGCGATAGGCCGGGCGATTGTGCGTGAGCCGAGCCTGTTTCTCTTTGATGAACCGCTCTCGAACCTTGATGCTTCGCTGCGTGTGCAGATGCGTATGGAGATAGCGGCGCTGCATAAGCGTATCAACGCGACCATTCTCTATGTCACTCACGATCAGGTGGAGGCGATGACGCTCGCTGATCGCATCGTGGTGCTTAACCAGGGCCAGATTGAACAGGTCGGCTCGCCGCTTGAGCTCTACGATACGCCTGCCAACGTCTTTGTGGCGCAGTTTATCGGCTCGCCAAAGATGAATCTGATCCCCGGCAAAATGCTGCGCATTATGGAGCACGCCTGCGAAGTGGAGCTGGAAAACGGGCTGCGGCTGACGCTGCCGATACAGGCGCAAGCGGGCAAGGAAGGCGACGCGGTGCAGCTCGGCATTCGCCCCGAGCATGTCGGGATAATGACGCTTGCCAAAGCGGACGTGGAGGGGGAGGTGCTGTTCGTCGAACATATGGGCAATGAGACCCTGATTTACGTCAACGGCGGTTATGGCGCAGAACCGCTGGTCATGCGCCATACTGAGAGGCTGGAGATACGGCCGGAGCACCATCTGGGCCTGAAACTCCCACCGGAACACTGTTATCTTTTCGACAGCGCGGGCAGGGCGTTTGTACGGCTCAGCGGCCCGAAAAACCAGCACTAAGGGAGCGTGATGAAAGCAATCGACAAGAAGTGGTGGCACAACGCGGTGGTCTATCAGATCTACCCGCGCAGCTTTATGGACGCCAACGGCGACGGCGTGGGTGACCTGGCCGGGATCATCAGCAAACTCGACTATCTGCAACAGCTTGGCATCAACCTTATCTGGCTCTCGCCGGTCTACAAATCCCCGATGGACGATAACGGCTACGATATCTCGGATTACGATGATATCGCCGCCGAGTTCGGCACGATGGCGGAAATGGAGCAGCTGATTCATGAAGCGAAAGCGCGCGATATTTATATCCTGATGGATCTGGTGGTGAACCACACCTCGGATGAACACCCGTGGTTTATCGAGGCGAGAAAGGGCAAAGATAACCCGTACCGCGACTTCTATATCTGGCGCAAACCGGCGCCGGACGGCGGCCCGCCCAATGACTATCGCTCGCACTTTGGCGGCAGCGGCTGGGCCTATGACGAGGCGAGCGGCGAATATTATCTGCATCAGTTTTCGGTGCGCCAGCCGGATCTCAACTGGGAAAATCCACGGGTGCAGGAGGAGATCCACGCGATGATGAACCGCTGGCTCGATAAAGGCATCGGCGGCTTTCGCATGGATGTTATCGATCTTATCGGTAAAGAGGTTGACCGACAGATCATGGCGAACGGCAAGCACCTGCATGTGCTGCTGCGCCAGATGAACGAGGCGACCTTCGGCCCGCGCGATTCGCTGACTGTGGGTGAAGCCTGGAGCGCCACGCCGGAAGATGCGCTGCTCTACAGCGACCCGGCGCGCCAGGAGCTGTCGATGGTGTTTCAGTTTGAGCATATCAAGCAGACCTGGGACGAAAAAGCCGGCAAATGGCGCAGTAAGCCGTTCGAGCTGTCGCGTTTTAAGGCGGTTATCGACAAATGGCAGACGGCGCTCGCCGACCGCGGCTGGAACTCGCTGTTCTGGAGTAACCATGACCTGCCGCGCGCGGTGTCGAAATTCGGCAACGACGGCGAATTCCGCGAGGTGTCGGCCAAAATGCTTGCCACCGCGCTCCACTGCCTGCGCGGTACGCCCTATATCTATCAGGGCGAAGAGATAGGCATGACCAATGTGCGTTACTCCACCATTGAAGAGTACCGCGACATTGAGAGCCTCAATTTTTATCGCGAGCTTATCGCCGGCGGCCTGACGCATGACGAGATGATGACCGGTATTTACGCCAACGGACGCGATAACGCCCGCACGCCAATGCAGTGGGACGACAGCCCGCACGGCGGTTTTACCACCGGTATGCCGTGGCTTGGCGTTAACCCGAACTATCGTGAGATAAACGTCGCCCAGGCGCTGGCCGAGCCTGACTCTATTCTCTGGCACTATCAAAAGCTGGTGGCGCTGCGTAAACAGTACCCGATTCTGGTTTACGGCGATTATCAGATGCTGTTTGCCGAACATCCTGAAGTGTTCGCCTGGGTGCGCCGCTACGAGGGCGACACGCTGCTGGTGATTAACAACTTCTTCGGCAACGCCATTACGTTGCCCATTCCGGAAGCGATGCAGGCGTGGCACGGCGAGTGCCTTATCAGCAACTACGCGCCGCGCGACCAGCTCGCCGTGAGCCTGGAGCTGCAACCTTATGAATCTTTCGCGCTGTTAATTCATCAGGAGGGGTAATGATTGAGGCAACGACGCAGGTAAAAGGCCGCTGGTGGAAAGAGGCGACGGCCTACCAGATTTATCCGCGCAGCTTTAAAGACAGCAACGGCGACGGTATCGGCGATCTGAACGGGATTATCGAGAAGCTCGACTACCTGAAAGATCTCGGCATCGACCTTATCTGGATCTGCCCGATGTATCCATCGCCCAACGACGATAACGGCTACGACATCAGCGACTATCAGGGGATCATGGCGGAATTCGGCACAATGGCCGATTTTGACCGGCTGCTTGCGGGCGTACATCAGCGCGGGATGCGGCTTATTCTCGATCTCGTCGTCAACCACACTTCTGACGAGCATCCGTGGTTTCTGGAGTCGCGCTCATCGAAAGATAACCCGAAACGCGACTGGTATATCTGGCGCGATGGCAAAGACGGCGCCGAGCCGAATAACTGGGAATCTATCTTCAGCGGCTCGGCATGGAAGCGTGATGAGGTGACCGGCCAGTATTTCATGCACCTGTTCAGCAGCCGCCAGCCAGATCTCAACTGGGAAAATCACGAGATGCGCGCCGCCGTCTACGACATGATGCGCTGGTGGCTCGATAAGGGCATCGACGGTTTTCGCATTGACGCCATCGCGCATATGAAAAAGGAGCCGACGCTCAGCGATGTGCCGAACCCGGACAAACTGCCGTATGCGCCGTCGATGGTGGCGCACCTTAACTACGACGGCCTGCTGGATTATGTGGACGATATCTGCCGCAACGTCTTTAACCATTACGACATCGTGACGGTGGGCGAGATGAACGGGCTGGATGCGGATCACGCGGAAGAGTGGGTGGGGGAGAACCGCGGACGGCTCAATATGGTGTTTCAGTTCGAACATGTCCGGCTCTGGGAGCCGCAGGCGGGCCTGCGACCGACACCCGCCGTGCTGCGTAATATCTTCACCAGCTGGCAGCAGGCGCTGGAAGGCAAGGGGTGGAACGCGCTGTACGTGGAAAACCACGATGTGACGCGGGTGGTTTCACGCTGGGGCGATACTGAACGCCACTGGCGCGAGAGCGCGACCTGTATTGCGGCGATGTATTTTCTGATGCAGGGCACGCCGTTTATCTATCAGGGCCAGGAAATCGGCATGACCAATACGCGGTTTGCGAGCCTTGACGATTTCGACGACGTCTCGGCGCATAACAAAGCGCGCGATCTGCGAGATCAGGGCATGAGCGAAGAAGACATTGTCGAATTCCTGACGCGCACCGGGCGCGATAACTCACGCACGCCGATGCAGTGGGACGCGTCGCCGTACGCCGGTTTCAGCACTCACGAGCCGTGGCTGAAGGTGAACCCGAACTACGAGATGATCAATGTCGAAAGCCAGCAGCACGACCCGCATTCGGTGCTCAATTTTTATCGGCAGATGATCCACCTGCGTAAGCGCGAACCGGCGCTGATCTACGGGCGTTACGAGCCGCTGCTTGACGATCATGAGCAGATTTACGCTTATGGACGCACGCTGGGCGAGGAGCGCGTGGTGGTGCTCTGTAACCTCTCCGGCAAGGCTGCGGAATGGGAGGCGCAGGCGCTGTCGCTTGACGGCGCTACCTGCCTGCTCGCCAATTTCAGCGAGGGTCCGGAGGGGCATCGCCTGAAAGCCTGGGAGGCGCGGGTGTATAAACTGGCGACATAACGCGCGTCAACCTGTGACGTAACAGCATTTTTTGGAAGACAGATCGCGCCACAATGGCGCGATTTTTTTACATGGATGCAAATGATGATGCGTAAAACCGTTCTGGCCGCGCTGGCGTTACTGGCAATGTGGCAGGTATCCCCGGCGCTTGCGGCATTAAGCGACGATCAGGTCAAAGAGCAGATTATTCAGGAGGAGATTGACAATTATTCCGGCAATTGCCCGTGCCCTTATAACACGATGCGTAACGGTCGTGCCTGCGGCGGGCGCAGCGCGTGGAGCCGGGAAGGGGGCGCTTCGCCAGTCTGTTACAAACGTGAGGTGACCGAGGAGATGATCCGCGAATGGCGCGAGCGCAACGAATAATCGCGCTCGCGCGGATGGCTTAATACCCGACGGTATCAAGGATAAAGTTTTTCCCACAGTTGCCCGGATGCGGCTGCGGCGCGAACGCGTCGGCGCTGAGCGGCGCGTTGATCTGCGCGGCGTTCAGCGAGATCTGCATTTCGGTGAGATAGGCCGGGTTACCGTTGCAGGTGAGTTTGACTGCACGCACGCTCTGACGTCCAAAGGCTTTGGCGACGGCAGTATCAAACGCCTGACGACTCACCGCTTTGCCGTAGTTGGCCGCCAGAAACGCGCCCAGCGGACTCTGCTTGATCTCGTTGTTCATGCGGACCATCGTGCCGAAATAGGCGTCCGGATCAAAACCAAAGCAGACGCCGTGCTTGGCATATTCGTAGCGTTCAAGGCAGGAGTCGCCGCCCGCGCCAGGCATGGTCTCACTCAGTTTCTCCGCCGTTTCCAGCGACAGGCCGGTTTCCGCCGCCTGGCATTTTCTGTCGGCGCGGGCGAGCGGCATATTCGGCACAGGACGCGTGGCGCAGCCATAGCGCATCCAGCGTTTATCGTCGACGCCGCGCGCGGCGATGGATTTCGGCAGGCCAGGCCACAGGCCGTGCACCGTCAGGTAGTTGCGTTTATCGTCTTCTTCTTTTTGCAGCGCGCATTCGGTTGGTTCGTCGCGGTGACGCTCATGCATGCTCTGGCAAAAACCAGTCTGCCAGGAGAGCGCCAGCACGTAGCGATCGAAATCGCCATACTGCTTCGCTTCCAGCGGCTGCGCGGCGGCGGTTGTCGCGGCCATCGCCAGCAGCGCGCCTGCGGCGAGTAAAACTTTCCTGTTAACCATGGTATGGGTCCGAAATCGACGGGATAAATGACAAAGATGTGTCATTTAACCATAAAAAAAGCGCCGCGAGGGCGCTTTTCGGACAGATTCCGCTTAAGGGCAGAAGATTATGCCGCCACCAGCAGTTGCGTGGCGAGGATCACGACGATTAATCCAACCAGCACCGGCACCGAAGTGCGTTTTACTACTTCAAACGGCGAAATCTGCGCCATACCGGCAACCGCGACCACGACGCCGGAAACCGGCGACAGCGTACGGCCCAGGTTAGAGGCCTGAAGCATCGGGATAGTCAGATAGGCCGGGTTAATGCCGGCGCTGTGGGCAAGCTTCGGGATCATCTCTACAAACGCATAGAACGGCGCGTTGCCGGAGCCGGTGGTCATCGCGGCAAGCATAGTGAGCGTGACCAGCACCAGCATCAGAATAATACTGGCGGAGCCAAAGGAGGTGGCGACAGAGATCAGGCTCTGAATAAAGCCGATGGTGCTGAGGCCCTGGGCGAAAACCCCGGCGGCCACCAGCAGAATGACGACGCCCGCGAAGGCGTCCGCCATGCCCCGGTAAGCGACCTCCAGCCCGGCAAAGACTTTTTTACTGTCAAAGCCGCGCAGGAACTCAATAATGGCAGTCAGCACGATACAGATCACGAGAATGGTGATGATGTGCAACTGCGGACCCCATTTACCATCAAAAATCAGCACGCCGATGATAGGACTGAACGGCAGGATGGCGTAAAACGCGGGCGCATGGGTTTTAATATCGTTTACGTCGAGCATTTCATGGCTGACCTGCTCTTTTTTATCCAGCCAGCGCTGCCAGAAGAAGTGCGCGATCGCCATGCTGATAATCGCGGCGATGGAGATGGGCAGCGTGGTTTTAAAGGCGAAATCGATAAGCGGCATCTCAGAGGCCTGAGCGGCCAGCACCACATCACCGGAGGTGGGTGAGAGGATAATCGCCGCCGGAGAGGCGCAGATGGCCGCCGCCGCGCCGCGGCTGATGCCGACGTTCACCATTACCGGAAACAGCGTGGCCATCAGGAGTACGCCAAGCCCGGTGGCGGATGAGACGGCCAGCGACATCAGGCAGGCGACAAAATAGGCGGCAATCATCAGCACGTAAGGGGAGTTGATATAACGCAGCGGACGCGAGGCGAGTTTCACGACCATATCGTTTGCGCCGGTGTGCGTCATATAAGCCGCAAAACCGCAGAGCATCATAATCATCATGCCGAGATCGCCGCCGCGGCTCATCAGCAGAATTTTAATGTATTCAAAAATATCGCTGATGGCATAACCGGTACTGGTTTCTTTTGCCGGTAATATCGCGTGACCCATTAGCGCGCTAATGATTAACAGCAGCAGGCCGCCAACAAAAAGCACGCCGGTGGCGGAATAACCTTTAATGATATAACGCGCGACTCCCACAATAACCACGGCTCCTGTGAGGAGTTCCAGAATTGTTCCCATAATTGCCTCTGTTGAGCGACCGGAAAATAGCCTGGCGACGATAGGTGTATGGCTCAGGCGAGATGCGGGGGAATGTGCCTTAATTACGCTGAGTGTTATCTGATACATATCAATAAACTCTCTGCTAGTGGATAAGGCAAAGGGCAAGAAAATAAAGTATTTATAAATTAATTACTTGCATAAGGCAACCGATTAACAGCGATGAACGAAAATGCGCAGGGCATGTACAAAACGGAATTTGCGTTAAGGTGTGGCGGGCATCGCGATTATTGACAGGCATTATTCCGGCGCGTCAAGGAATAAAGAAATCAGGGGTTTTTAAGTGGCTCTGACAGTGTGCAATTCGATTTCAGAGGCCAGAAGCGTCTGAAAAAACCATGCGTAGTAAGTCTGAGGGCTCGCTTTCGGAATCAACCGACATCTGGTTAAGACTTCATTGAGGCACGATCGCCCAGAATATGGCTTCATACTAACAGTGGTAATTAAGACGTGACCGTAGTTAATAAATCCTTTCTGACAATTTTTCTGCTTTTCTGCCAGTTTGTGTTTCCCCTGAATGCCTCGGCGCTGGAAGCGCCACGCACCGTTAAAGCCTGGGCTTCTGTGCTTGGTGATAATATCGCCGAGACGTGGAACGAGCCGCAGCATGTGGATCTCTATGTGCCTGCCATTACCTGGCATGCGCGCTTTGCCTACGACAAAGAAAAAACCGATCGCTACAACGAGCGCCCGTGGGGAGCCGGTATCGGTAAATCGCGCTGGGACGAGAAAGGCAACTGGCACGGTCTGTATGTGATGGCGTTTAAAGATTCCTACAACAAATGGGAGCCTATCGCCGGGTACGGCTGGGAGGCGACATGGCGCCCGCTGCCTGATGACGCCTTTCATGTCGGGCTGGGCTATACCCTCGGCGTGACGGCGCGCGATAACTGGGATTACATCCCTGTTCCGCTGGTGCTGCCGCTCGCTTCCGTGGGTTACGGCCCGGCGACGTTCCAGATGACGTACATCCCGGGCACTTACAACAACGGAAACGTTTACTTCGCCTGGCTGCGGTTACAGTTTTAAGCGCAAAATATTTTCAGTCATAAGAAAATGCGCTAAGCCAGAGAAGACAAGGCTCACAAGCCCAACGGCAAAAAAAGTTCGCGACTTTTATCACTTTTTCTAAAAGTTCGACTGGACAAAAGCCACCACAATTGATGTACTGATATCCGACACAGCATTTGTGTCGATTTTTCATGTAAAGGTAATTTTGATGTCTAAGATTAAAGGTAACGTTAAGTGGTTTAATGAATCCAAAGGATTCGGTTTCATTACTCCGGAAGATGGCAGCAAAGACGTGTTCGTACACTTCTCTGCGATCCAGAGCAATGGTTTCAAAACTCTGGCTGAAGGTCAGCGTGTAGAGTTCGAAATCACTAACGGTGCCAAAGGCCCTTCTGCTGCTAACGTAATCGCTCTGTAATTACAACAGCAAGAATTTCAAAACCCGCTGACTCAGCGGGTTTTTTTATGCCTGTCCGTTTTACCGTTATTCAGTAAAACAGAAAGCTCTTCAGGAAAAACCCGACCACCAGAACGCTGAACAACACCGCCAGCCAACTCATCATTTGCGCTTTCATAAGCCCCTCCGCACCAGACAATGGGGCGATAGTGGCAGAGAAAAATTAAGCTAACATTAACGAGACGCCGTTTAGCGCATGTTCACGGACGAAAAGAGCCAGAATGCGAGCGCCGTCATCATAAATGAGCCCAGCAGGTTCAGCATGACGTTAAGCCCCGCCCAACCGATACGGCCTTCCTGAAGCAAAAAGACCACTTCTGCGGAAAAGGTTGAAAAGGTCGTCAGGCCGCCGCACAGGCCGGTGGTGATAAGAAGTTTCCACATCGGGTCCAGATGCGTCATCCGGTTGAACCAGGCAAGCCCTGCGCCGATGATAAACGCGCCGGCCAGGTTGGCCGTCAGTGTGCCGAGCGGAATGGCGTGATGGACCGGGTTCAGGCGCAGGCCAAGCCACCAGCGCAGCACGCTGCCGGTGCCGCCGCCCAGAAAGACCGCAAGCATAATTTTCAACATGAGCATTCGCCATTATGTTATTGGTAAGGCGAAGAGTTTACCGCCAGCCACGGCACGCTGGCTACCGTAACGAGGAGAGGCGCAGATGAAAGTAGCGGTGGGACAGTTCGCGGTCACCCCCGACTGGCAAAAAAACGCGTTAACCTGCGTGACGCTTATGGCGGATGCGGCCCGTCAGGATGCCGCGTTGCTGGTACTCCCGGAGGCGCTGATGGCCCGCAGCGATAACGACCCGGATCTGTCGGTAAAATCGGCCCAGGCACTCAATGGCGAGTATGTCAGTCGGTTGCGCGAAGAGAGCGCCAGAAACGGCCTCACAACGCTTCTGACGCTGCATATCCCCACCCGTGAGGGGAGAGCGGCCAACACGCTTATCGCGCTGCGTGGAGGCGAAATTATCGCGCAATACCAGAAGCTCCATCTCTATGACGCCTTCGCGATGCAGGAGTCGCGTCTGGTGGACGCGGGCGATGCAATACCGCCGCTAATTGAGGTGGCGGGTATGAATGTGGGGCTGATGACCTGTTACGATTTGCGTTTTCCGGAAATGGCCCTCAGCCTGGCGCTCGCAGGCGCCGAGTTGCTGGCGCTGCCGGCGGCCTGGGTACGCGGCCCGCTCAAAGAGCATCACTGGGCCACGCTGCTCGCGGCCAGAGCGCTGGATACCACCTGTTATGTGGTCGCAAGCGGCGAATGCGGCAACCGAAATATCGGACAGAGCCGTATCGTTGACCCGCTGGGCGTGACGCTCACGGCAGCGGCAGAAGGCCCGGACCTGATTTTCGCAGAGGTATCGGCACAGCGCGTGGCGCAGGTACGCGCCCAGCTACCGGTGCTTAAAAACCGCCGTTTCGCGGCACCGCAATTATTTTGATGTTTTTTTATCCAGCGCTTGATTCATCTCGTTACAGATTGCTATTGTGTGTCGGGCTGAAATGACCGTTAATAAGTGCGGTCTTTAAGATGGCCGAATGGCGCCAGATTTTCTAAGAAGGTAAGTATGGGTGAAATTAGTATTACCAAACTGCTTGTGATCGCCGCACTGGTTGTTCTGCTGTTTGGTACCAAAAAACTGCGTACGCTTGGGGGAGACCTGGGCGCGGCGATTAAAGGCTTTAAAAAAGCGATGAACGACGATGAGTCCGGCGCGAAAACGCCTGCCGCGACCGACGCTCCGGCGGAACGTCTGTCTCATAAAGAGTAATCTCCGGCCCTTGCGGCATAAAAAAACCGGCCTCTGATGAGCCGGTTTTTTTGTGGGCGATTGCCAGACGGTAACGAAATATTACGCGTTTATTTGACTTCTTCGCCTTTCGCCTGGAGATCGGCGTGGTAGGACGAGCGCACGAACGGGCCGCAGGCGGCGTGGGTAAAGCCCATCGCGAGCGCTTCCGCTTTCATCTCTTCAAATTCGTCCGGGCTGACGTAGCGCTGCACCGGCAGGTGGTGACGGCTCGGCTGCAGGTACTGGCCCAGCGTCAGCATGGTAACGCCGTGTGCACGCAGATCGCGCATAACCTCAATAATTTCCGCGTTAGTTTCGCCAAGGCCGACCATCAGCCCTGATTTGGTCGGGATCTCCGGGTGCGCTTCTTTAAAGCGCTCCAGCAGCTTCAGCGACCAGGCGTAATCGGCACCTGGACGCACCTGACGATAAAGACGCGGCACGTTTTCCAGGTTGTGGTTAAACACGTCCGGCGGCGTGGCGTTGAGGATATCCAGCGCTTTGTCCATACGGCCGCGGAAATCAGGCACCAGCGTTTCGATTTTGATGGTCGGGCTCTTTTCACGGATTGCGCTGATGCAGTCCGCAAAGTGCTGAGCGCCGCCGTCACGCAGGTCATCGCGATCCACAGACGTGATAACGACGTAGCGCAGCGCCATATCGGCGATGGTTTGCGCGAGCTTCTGCGGCTCGTTGGCATCCGGCGCCACCGGGCGGCCGTGGGCCACGTCGCAGAACGGGCAGCGACGCGTGCAGATAGCGCCGAGGATCATAAAGGTCGCGGTGCCGTGGTTGAAACACTCCGCAAGGTTCGGGCAGGAGGCCTCTTCACAAACTGAGTGAAGGCCATTTTTGCGCATCGCCGCTTTGATACCCTGAATGCGGGTTGAGTCGGCAGGGAGTTTGATTTTCATCCACTCCGGCTTTCTTAACAAAGCCTCGCGCTCTGTCGCCACATTCTTAACCGGGATAAGGGCCATTTTATCGGCATCGCGGTATTTCACACCGCGTTCCATCACAATGGGTTTACTCATAGCGTGCGTGTTCCAGTTGCGGATAACGAAGGAAAGCGTTTAAATTCAAGCTAATGTTGTATTTATCAACTATTTTTGAATTAACGGCACGCAGTATAACATTACTGCCACACAGAATCAGCCTGAGGGCACCCGAATTGCCGAAGAATTTGTAAAATAGTTGTTATTTAGTGCCCTTAAGCCGTCGCCCGTTATGAGGGCGACGCGTGAGCGGAAACCGCTTTGCTGGCAAACCCTTCCACAATCGCTTCAATCACATTCTGTACCACCGGATCGCGCAGGCTGAATTTATTGTAATGCAATGAAATGTCGATAGTTTCTTTAATTACGACATCGCTTTCTACTTCAATAAGTCCAAAGCTGTCTTTAAATAACGCGAATATACGTGCGGGCATAAAGCCGATTAAATCGCTGCTGCCGATGATGGACGCGATAGTAACCATATTGTAACTGCTGAACGAAACGTTTCGATCTGGCAGTAACGTATTGATCTGCTTGCGTACGCCGTTCACCATGCCGCCGGGCAGCATAATAAACGTATGTTCCCAGGTTTGCAGATCTTCAGACGTGACGGGTTCACCGGTACGGCTGCACGGATGGCCGCGACGGCAGACCACCGCGACGCGATCCTTAAAGAGCAGGTGCGTACTAAGCGTGCGCGAGGACCATGAGCCGCTGTCGACTACCAGATCGGTCTGGAACTGGCTCAGCTGCGTTTCGGTGTCCTGCAGGGGAATATTGCGGATTTGTAAGTGCGGATTCACCTTGCGGATCTGCTGATAAATCTGCGGGATCACCAGGGCGCCCAGCGAGGCGGACGTGGCGATAGTAATGGTGCGCTGTTTTTCATGCTCGCCCTGTAAATCCAGCGCGCCGAGAATAGACTCCAGTCCCTGACTGATATATTCGTGCATATGGGTCGCGTAAGCGGTCGGCGTGACCCCTTGCCCCTTACGAATAAACAACGGATCGGGAAATATCAGGCGCAGTTTTTGAATAGACTGGCTGATGGCCGATGGCGTCAGGTTCAGTACTCTGGCCGCGTTGACAATGCCTTTATGCACGTATACGGCTTCGAAAATCGTCAGCAGGTTAAGATCGATATTTCGCAGAGTCTGGAATATTTGCGGTCTACTGTCATCTTCCTGTTTGGCTGAAGGTTTTTCAGGGGGATGGTTCAATTCCACGCTACGCTCCAACTGTATAGATAAATCAAATAATAGAGAGGTTCTATTTATAATAACTGTGAACAGGTCCCTTAGCCGATAATAAAACGCTCCGGGGATCTTACCCGCATAAAGTGAACAGGACTTTACATGGTCGGCAAAGGGGCGGGTGGCGTTTTCAGATAAATCCCGCTTATCTTCTCGTACCGTTAATGTATTGATGAGATTAAGAAAAATCTACTCAGGCGCAGAGAAAATAAATAATCCGTTATGGAATGTAAAGCGGCAAATTGCATAACGATTAAAGGCCGCCACAAGAAGGGCGGCGAACAGGTAAAGTCTTAAGCGCTGATATATTCCGCCGTGGGATTATTAAGTAGCGCTAAAAAGTGATGCACCAGTCGCGGTTGTACAACTTCCAGTTGCGCGCCAGCAGATAGCGCGCTGACCTGAGTCATTTCCATTCCCGCGTAGCCGCAAGGGTTAATTCGTAAAAACGGACGCAGATCCATATTTATATTCAGTGCGAGCCCGTGAAATGAACAGCCTTTACGAATTCGCAGTCCCAGCGAGCAAATTTTTTTGCCGTCCACATAGACGCCCGGCGCGTCCGGGCGCGGATAGGCGTTAATGGCAAATTCAGCGAGCGTATTCACTACCGTCTGTTCCAGCAGCGTCACCAGTTCACGCACGCCAAGCTTGCGGCGTCGGAGATCCAGCAACACATACATCACCTGCTGACCGGGCCCGTGATACGTTACCTGGCCGCCACGATCGCTCTGAATAACCGGAATGTCGCCGGGCATTAACACATGCTCTGCCTTACCGGCTTGCCCCTGAGTGAACACCGGCGAGTGTTCTACCAGCCAGAGCTCATCCGGCGTGTTTTCATCGCGTTCATCGGTAAACTGATGCATCGCCTGCGAAACGGGTTCATAAGGCTGAAGCCCAAGCTGGCGAATGAGGATTTTTTCCTGAAGCAAAACTGCGTCTCCGAAGAGAGAAGGTGCGGGGAGTATATCACGAAGAGAAGTTACCCGGGCGCGGCCGGGTAACGGGGATCACAGTACCATACGCACGATTTCGATATTGCCGAGCTCTTCATAGAGCGTTTCCACCTGCTCGATATGCGTCGCGTTGATGGTAATCGAAACGGAATGGTAGTTGCCTTTGCTGCTCGGTTTCACCTGCGGCGTGTAGTCGCCAGGCGCATGGCGCTGCACGACCTCGACGACCAGATCGACCAACTCAGGCTTCGCCAGGCCCATCACTTTGTAAGTAAAGGGGGTCGGGAACTCAAGCAGCTCGTTAAGTTTGGTTTTCATGTCAGCTCCAGCGTTACGTCAAAAAATAATAACTCCCGCCGGGGCGGGAGTAGGATTGATGCTTAGTATATGGGGATGAAAGTCAGGCTTTCAAGTGGTCAGCAATTAACCAAACCAGTGGTGGAACATCAGCTTGATGTAATCAATGATGCGACCAAAGAAGTTACCTTCCTGAATCTCTTCCAGCACGACCAGCGGGCGCTGTTCGATGGTTTTTCCGTCCAGCTGGAAGTTAATCGTGCCCACGACCTGATTTTTAGCAAGCGGCGCGTGCAACTCGGAAGTGTTCAGCACATAACTCGCTTTGAGATCCTTCATGCGTCCGCGCGGAATGGTCAGATAAATGTCTTTATCAACGCCAAGCGATGCGCGATCGCTGTCGCCAAACCAGGCGGGCTCAGAGGCGAACTCTTTGCCGGCTTTCAGCGGGTTCACGGTTTCGAAGAAGCGGAAGCCCCAGGTCAGCAGTTTTTTGCTCTCGGCTTCGCGGCCTTTAAAGGTGCGCCCGCCCATCACGGCGGAAATCAGGCGCATCTGGCCTTCGGTCGCCGAGGCCACCAGGTTATAGCCCGCTTTGTCGGTGTGACCGGTTTTGATACCGTCCACGTTCAGGCTGTTATCCCACAGCAGGCCGTTACGGTTGGTCTGGCGGATACCGTTAAAGGTGAACTCTTTCTCTTTGTAAATAGAGTATTCATTCGGCACGTCGCGGATCAGCGCCTGGCCAATCAGTGCCATATCGCGTGCGGAGCTGTACTGGCCGTCGGCATCAAGGCCGTGGACGGTCTGGAAATGAGTGTTTTTCAGACCCAGCGCGGTGACGTAGCTGTTCATCAGGCCCACAAACGCATCCTGGCTGCCCGCAACGTAATCGGCCATCGCCACGCAGGCGTCATTGCCGGACTGTAAGTTAATGCCGCGGATGAGCTGAGATACCGGTACCTGCATGCCAGGCTTCAGAAACATCAGGGATGAGCCTTTGAAGACCGGGTTGCCGGTCGCCCAGGCGTCGTTGCCGATAGTCACCAGATCGGACTCTTTAAATTTGCCTGCTTTCATCGCCTGGCCGATGACGTAACTGGTCATCATTTTCGTCAGGCTCGCCGGATCGCGGCGCGCGTCAGCGTTCTGTTCCGCCAGCACTTTCCCTGAGTTGTAGTCGATGAGGATGTAGGCTTCCGCGTCGATCTGCGGCACCCCTGGGATCATCGTTTTGATATTAAGGTCGTCGGCATGGGCGGCGGTGGAGAGGGCTGCGACAGAAAGCGTCGCGCTAACGGCGAGACGCTGCATAAAACGAACGGAGAAAGTGGTCTTCATGGTCTGAACAACGACATCCGTGATGAGTGAAAAAAGTGCCTTACTATAGCAAATGCCTTATGGGCTGGCATCCGACTTTGCGCAGGATTTGTTAACGGTCTTTACCGTAACTGACAAAGCGGCAGGCCAGCCCGGCCTGCGTTTATTGGGCGACAGTAATGAAAGACTGTACCTGCGCTTCGCTCTGCAAACGCTGCTGGAGCGAGGCGGCCTGCGATTTGCTGGCGAACGGCCCTAACTGAACGCGATAAACCGCGCCGTTCTGGCTGACGCGTCCCGGTACGGAGAACTGCTGGCTCAGCTTCTGCTGCCACTGCCCGGCACGCGCGGCGTCGCTCACGGCGCCGACCTGCACCACATAGTTGCCCGCAGCGGCACTCGCCGGTGCGCTGGCGGCCGGTGCGACGCTACCCTGGACAGAGCCCGGTGCAGTCACCGGCGCGTTACGGGTCGCGGGGGCTGCGAGCTGCGCCGGTTCAGAGGCCGGCTGCGCGGTAGTATCTCCGACAGCCGGTTGAGGGGCCGCTGCGGCAGGCGCGGTTTCTGGCGTTGCGCTCTCCAGTACGCCTGAGGCAAGCGTTGTCGGCGCGCCTAAAAAGCCGCCGCTTTTCACCGGCGCGCCGGTGGTATCGTCACTTTGCAGCGTGTCATTGCTGACCGGACGGATATCGCCCTGCGGCGCCACCGGCTGCGGCGCGGATGACACACTGCCGAGGCCGCCGCTTAAATCAGGGCGCGCCGGGAGCGCGTAAGTCTGCTTCGCGACGGTTGTACAGGCCATGCCGGGGCCTGAAAGCGAGCCGTCCGGCGCGACGATAATCGGATCGATACGCACTTTGGTGTTATTCGAGGTGTTCAGTCTGTCCGCCGCCGCGCGTGAGAGCGAAATCACGCGGTCGTTGCCGTAAGGGCCGCGGTCGTTAATGCGCACCACAATCATGCGGCCGTTGGCGAGGTTGGTGATACGCGCATAACTCGGCACCGGCAGGGTAGGGTGCGCGGCGGTGAGCTGCATCGGGTCGAACGGTTCTCCTGACGCCGTCAGATTGCTATCCGGCTCGGCGTCATAAATCGCCGCGAGCCCCGCCTGGCTGAAGCGCGAGAGATCCTGAACGATGCTGTAGCGCTTACCGTCGCGCTCGTAATCGCTGTTCACGGAAGGGTTCAGTTGCTCGTAGCGAGGCTCCGCGCCGCTTATCTCAACGATCGGACCGTTGCAGACCGGCTGCTGTGGCGCCACGCTCGCCTGTTGTTGCCCTTCGTTATTTACGCCGCAAGCGGTTAATAACCCCGCGGCGATGCAGACGCCAATCCACTGCTTACGCATTGCGCACCTCTTATACGCTCTTCGACAACATTTTCCTGTGGGTATGGATCGACATGACGATACCAAACCCTGCCATGAGTACAATCAGGGCGGAACCCCCGTAGCTGACCAGCGGCAGCGGAACGCCCACCACCGGTAAGATACCACTCACCATCCCAATATTCACAAACACATAAACAAACAGAATCAGCATCAGCCCGCCTGCCATTACGCGCCCGAAGGTCGTCTGCGCGCGCGCGGCGATCCACAGCCCGCGCATAATCAGCAGCACATAGAGCGCCAGCAGCACCAGTACGCCGACAAGCCCCAGCTCTTCGGCGAGTACCGCGAAGATAAAGTCGGTATGGCGCTCCGGCAGGAATTCCAGCTGTGACTGTGTGCCGTGCAGCCAGCCTTTACCGCGCAGACCGCCGGAGCCGATAGCGATTTTCGACTGAATAATATGATAGCCCGCGCCAAGCGGGTCGCTCTCCGGATCAAGCAGCATCATCACGCGCTGACGCTGATAGTCATGCATCAGGAAGAACCACAGGATCGGGATAAACGCCGCTATCAGCAACACCGCGATACCAATCAGACGCCAGCTCAGGCCGGAGAGGAACAGCACGAACAGCCCGGAGGCGGCAATCAGAATCGAGGTGCCGAGGTCAGGCTGTGCGGCCACCAGCAGCGTCGGCATGAAAATGAGCACCAGCGCGATACCGGTGTTTTTAAGCGAAGGCGGGCAGACGTCGCGGTTGATAAAACGCGCCACCATCAGCGGCACCGCGATTTTGGCGATCTCCGAAGGCTGGAAGCGCACCACGCCGAGATCGAGCCAGCGCTGCGCGCCTTTAGAGATAGCCCCGAAGGCGTCCACCGCCACCAGCAAAATGATACAGACGATATAAAGATAGGGCGCCCAGCCTTCATAGACGCGCGGCGGGATCTGCGCCAGCACAATCATAATCACCAGGCCCATCATTATCTGGCCTATCTTGCGCTCCATCATGCCGATATCCTGGCCGCTGGCGCTCCAGATAACCATCGCGCTGTAAAAGCAGAGCGCCAGAATAATCAGCATAAAGGTCGGGTCGAGGTGGATTTTATCCCACAGCGACTTTTTATTCGGATTGTCGGTCATCTTATCGATCCTCCGCCGCCGCCGTGGCGGGGTTTTCCGTCGGCAGTTCGGTGTTGTTATCCCCGAGCATAATGTGATCGAGGATCTGACGCATGATGGTGCCCACCGCCGGGCCCGCGCCGCCGTTTTCCAGGATCATCGCCACCGCGACCTGCGGGTTGTCATAAGGCGCGAACGCGGTCATCAGCTTGTGGTCGCGCAGACGCTCGGCGATACGGTGCGCGTTGTAGGTCTCGTTGGCTTTCAGCCCGAAGACCTGCGCGGTACCGGATTTCGCGGCGATTTTATATGGCGCGCTGGCGAAATATTTATGTCCTGTGCCGTTGGCGCGGTTGGCAACGCCGTACATACCGTCTTTGGCGATTTCCCAGAAACCGGAGTGGATGTCGCCTACCGGCGGCTGTTCCGGCTGTTTCCACGGCACTTTCTGGCCGTTAACGACGGTCGTCATCAGCAGATGCGGCACTTTTACCACGCCGTCGTTAATCAGGATCATCATGGCTTTGTTCATCTGTACCGGCGTGGCGGTCCAGTAACCCTGGCCGATGCCCACCGGAATGGTGTCACCCTGATACCACGGCTTTTTAAAGCGTTTCATTTTCCATTCGCGGGTCGGCATGTTGCCGGAGCGCTCTTCAGAGAGATCGATACCGGTCATGCTGCCGTAGCCGAATTTACGCATCCACTCGGAGAGCCGGTCGATGCCCATGTCGTAAGCGACCTGATAGAAGAAAGTATCCGCCGACTCTTCCAGCGATTTCGTGACATTAAGCCGCCCGTGGCCCCACTTTTTCCAGTCGCGGTAGCGCTTCTCAGAGCCCGGCAGTTGCCACCAGCCCGGGTCGAACAGCGAGGTGTTGCGGTTAATCACGCCCGCGCTTAAGGCAGACACCGCCACGTATGGCTTCACGGTCGACGCGGGCGGATAGACGCCCTGGGTGGCGCGGTTAATCAGCGGCGTGTTCGGGTCGTTCAGCAGCCCGGAATAATCTTTGCTGGAGATGCCATCCACGAACAGGTTCGGGTTGTAGCTCGGCATCGACACCATCGCGAGGATGCCGCCGGTGCGCGGGTCAGTAACGACCACCGCGGCGCGGCTGCCCTGCAACAGCGTTTCAATATAGGTTTGCAGCTTGAGGTCGAGCGTCAAATAGATGTCATGGCCCGCCTGCGGCGGCACTTCTTTAAGCTGGCGGATCACGCGCCCGCGGTTGTTGACTTCTACCTCTTCATAACCGGTCTGGCCATGCAAAACATCTTCGTAGTAGCGCTCAATGCCGAGCTTGCCGATATCGTGCGTGGCGGCGTAGTTGGCGAGCTTGCCGTCTTTATCGAGGCGCTCAACGTCTTTATCGTTAATCTTCGACACATAGCCGATAACGTGGGTCAGCGCCGCACCGTAAGGGTAATAGCGGCGCTTATAGCCTTTCACTTCCACGCCGGGGAAGCGGTACTGGTTCACCGCGAAACGCGCCACCTGGACTTCTGTCAGGTTGGTTTTCACGGGAATGGAGGTAAAACGGTGCGAGCGTGCGCGCTCTTTTTTGAAGTTCGCGATGTCGTCGTCAGTGAGATCGACCACTGCGCGCAGCCCTTCCAGCGTGTCCTGCACGCTGTCGACCTTTTCAGGCATCATTTCTATCTGGTAGATAGTGCGGTTCAGGGCCAGCGGGGTGCCGTTGCGATCGTAGATAATCCCGCGGCTTGGCGGGATGGGCACCAGTTTGATGCGGTTCTCGTTGGAGCGGGTCTGGTAGTCGTTAAAACGCAGGATCTGTAAATGGTAGAGGTTGAAGACCAGGATCCCGGTCAGCACCAGGATGCCGGCAAAGGCGACCAGCGCCCGACGCACAAAGAGCGCGGACTCAGCCGTATAGTCACGAAAGGAATCCTTGAGTTTCATCCGCTGCTTAACTTACCTGATGGTGATTATTCACGATGATACGGGTGATTGGTGGTGATGCTCCAGGCGCGGTAGAGGCTCTCCGCGACAATCACCCGCACCAGCGGATGGGGCAGGGTCAGCGTGGAAAGCGACCAGCTCTGTTCCGCCGCCGCTTTACACGCATCGGACAGCCCTTCCGGCCCGCCTATCAGCAGGCTCACGTCGCGACCGTCTTGTTTCCAGCGCTCAAGCTCGCGAGCCAGTTGCGGCGTGTCCCACGGACGGCCCGGAATATCCAGCGTGACGATGCGGTTCTTCCCGGCCGCCGCCAGCATCATTTCGCCTTCTTTATCCAGAATACGTTTGATGTCGGCGTTTTTGCCGCGTTTTCCCGCCGGGATCTCAACGAGTTCGAACGGCATATCTTTCGGGAAGCGGCGCAGATACTCGCTGAACCCCGTCTGCACCCAGTCGGGCATTTTTGTGCCAACGGCTATCAGCTGAAGCTTCACGCCTTAACCCCAGAGCTTTTCCAGCTCATACAGGCGACGACTTTCTTCCTGCATGACGTGAACAATCACATCGCCGAGATCGACCACAATCCAGTCGGCGGCATTTTCGCCTTCCACACCGAGCGGCATCATGCCCGCCGCGCGGGATTCCTGGACAACATGATCGGCGATAGACATCACGTGACGGCTGGAGGTGCCGGTGCAGATGATCATACAGTCGGTGATGCTGGATTTGCCCTTAACATCAATGGCGATAATATCCTGGCCTTTAAGATCGTCAATTTTATCAATGACAAAATCCTGGAGTGCTTTACCCTGCAAGTTTTCCCCCTGGGAATGTGAACCTCGGATGACGCCGGATGCGCCATCGAATGACCGATACGAACACAGCGCCCGACAGGGCAGGCTGCGCTCAGAAGTGGGCTATCATCCCACCGCAGGCAAGAGTTTGCATCGCCATTTTTGTAAAACAATTTCAGAAAGGCGGTTTGCGGCGGGAAATATCTGGCAGCGGAGGATAACAGTATCGCCCGTTGTGTCAATGCCTGAGCCACAATCGGCTCAGCGCGCGGCAGGCGACGGGAGATACAGCGCGTGGCGGTGAATGTAATCCAGTACCGCCGGAGGCAGCAAATCGTCACACGGCTGCCGGCGCGCCAGGCGAGTGCGAATGTCGGTCGCGGAAATCGGGTAGAGCGGGGTATCGGCAAGATAGATTTTTCCGGCGGGCTGCTGGTGAAGCTCATCAGCATGATGGGCGAGATGCGCTGACAGCCAGCGTTGATCTTCTTCGGTTTTCATCTCGACCGGATAACCCGGACGGCGGCAGACCAGCAGGTGACAGCACGCCAGCAGGGCCTCGTAACGGTGCCAGGTGCGCAGCGTCAGTAAGGAATCCTGGCCGATGATAAATCCCAGCGGCGCGTCCGGTCCGGCCTCCTGGCGCAACTGCGCCATCGTTTCGCTGGTCCATGACGGCGTTGAGCGTTGCAGTTCGCGAGAATCGAGGCGGAACAGCGGATTACCGGCAATCGCCAGTTCAACCATCTCTTTGCGCTGGACGCTGCTGGCGCCCGGTTGCGGGCGATGCGGCGGCACATTGTTCGGCAGCATCGTCACCTGCGTGAGTTTCGCTTCTTTCGCCAGCGCCTCCACGGCGCGCAGATGGCCGTAATGGATGGGGTCAAACGTGCCGCCATACCAGGCCTGAAGAGAAGAGGCGAGATCAGCCATCAATAAAGACATCCGCCAGCGCTTTATGGCACAACACCAGAGAGAGACTTTCCAGCTCCGGCCAGACGTTCTGGCCGTAATCCTGCTTCAGCGTAATTTCACACTGTGTCAGCAGGCGCACGGCCTGCCACAGCCGGTCGTCGGTCAGGCGGGACAGCGCTTCGCCAAGAAGCGGGCGGCGGTTCTGCCAGACGCGATGCTGGTCGAACAGCGTGCGCAGCGGCGTGGTCGCCGACTGACGTTTCAGCGTCACCAGCGTGAGTAACTCGCGCTGCAGCGTGCGCAGCAGAATAACCGGTTCGGCGCCTTCCAGCCGTAGCTGTTGCAGGATATGCAGCGCGCGTTTGCTTTTGCCCGCCAGCAGCGCGTCGACCCAGTGGAACGGCGTGAAGTGCGCGGCGTCGTTGACTGCCTGCTCAACGCGCGGCAGGGTCAGCTTGCCGTCCGGCCAGATTAAAGAAAGCCGCTCCAGCGCCTGCGCCAGCGCCAGCAGGTTGCCTTCATAGCAATAGCAGAGCAGCTGGTTTGCCGCGTCATCAAGTTGCAGGTTCATCTGTTTCGCCCGGTTAGCCACCCAGCGCGGCAGCTGCGCCTGCTCCGGCGTCTGACAGCTCACCTGCACCGCACGGTCGGCGAGCGCGGTGTACCACGCGGCGTTTTCCTGGGCTTTGGTCAGCTTGTTGCCGCGTACGATCAGCAGCAGATCGTCATGAAGCAGGCTGACCAGCGTGGCGAGTTGTTCATTGATGGCGGCGTTGGGGCCGTTTTCCGGCAGCGCCAGCAGTAATGTCTGGCGACTCGCGAACAGGCTCATCGCCTGACAGAGTGAGAAAATAGCCTGCCAGTCGGTGCTGACATCAATGATATAGCGATGATGCTCGTCAAACCCCTGTGTCTGCGCCTGATGATGGATAGCGTCCTGGCTTTCCTGGAGGAGCAGCGGATCGTTGCCGAGCACTAAATAGGCCGCGCGCAGCCCTTCGTTGAGCTGCGCGCGGAGTTGTTCAGGGTAAAGCCGCAGCATTACTGAACGGGGAGGGTCGTGGAGACGCGGTTGCTGGCCGGCGCGGCGTCAGCGGTGGCAGGCGGCGTGGCAGCCTGCGGCGCGTCGCGGGTTTCCGAGACATCGCGCGCGTGAACCGCCACCAGTTTGCGGATCAGCTGTTCGGCGGCTTTGTCATACATCTCCTGAACGATGATGGTGCGTTCAGCCGACTTCGCGAGCGCCGTCAGCGGGTTGTCAAAGAATGAGCGATAGACGCGGGCACTGATCGGGTAGATGTCGTGACCCGGGATCAACACGCTGGCGTTTACCGTCATCACCATCTGGTACTCCGCGGTGCGGCCGTTCTGGAAGACCGATGCGGTATCCTGAGAGATAGACGCCGCGCCGATACGCAGCGACGGCACGTCCTGGCGAATTGAACTCGCCTCGACAATTTCCACACCGTTCAGACGCAGCTGGTTACGCACCGCGCGCGTCAGCGGACCGTTCGGATCGCCGGAGTTAAGGATTAACGTATGCATTTGCTCTGGCACCTGCGTGGTATTGCGCAGATGCCAGCCGCAACCGGCGGTGAGCATCACCGCCAGGCCTACTAACAGAGTAATCAGATGTCGCACGCTTCCTCCTGCGCTTAGCCTACAACCAGGTTAAGCAGTTTACCCGGTACGTAAATCACTTTACGTACGGTCACGCCGGCGAGGTATTTCGCCACCAGATGTTCCTGAGCGGCGCGCTCGCGCACCTGCTCTTCTGTCGCGTCGGCCGCCACGGTGATTTTACCGCGCACTTTCCCGTTGACCTGGACGACGACAAGCGTGGTGTCTTCCACCATCGCGCTCTCATCAGCCTGCGGCCACGGCGCATTGTCGATATCGCCTTCGCCTTTCAGCTCCTGCCACAGCGTAAAGCTGGCATGCGGGGTGAACGGGTTAAGCATACGTACTACCGCCAGCAGCGCTTCGCGCATCAACGCGCGATCCTGTTCGCCATCCTGCGGCGCTTTCGCCAGTTTGTTCATCAGTTCCATGATGGCGGCGATAGCGGTGTTGAAGGTCTGACGGCGGCCGATATCATCGGACACTTTCGCGATAGTTTTATGAACGTCGCGACGCAGCGCTTTCTGATCGTCATTCAGCGCATCCACGTTCAGCGCTGGCGCGTCACCGAGTTGGGTGTGCTCGTACACCAGACGCCAGACGCGTTTCAGGAAGCGGTTCGCGCCTTCCACGCCGGATTCCTGCCATTCGAGCGTCATATCCGCCGGGGAGGCGAACATCATGAACAGACGCACGGTGTCGGCGCCGTAACGCTCTACCATCTCCTGCGGGTCGATGCCGTTGTTTTTGGACTTCGACATCTTGCTCATGCCGGTATACACCAGTTCGTGACCTGCAGCGTCGCTCGCTTTAACAATACGGCCTTTTTCGTCGCGCTCAACGATGGCGTCTTTCGGGGAGACCCAGTTACGCTCGCCATTCGCGCCGACATAGTAGAACGCGTCCGCCAGCACCATACCCTGACACAGCAGCTGTTTTGCCGGCTCGTCGGAATCGACCATGCCCGCGTCGCGCATCAGTTTGTGGAAGAAGCGGAAGTAGAGCAGGTGCATGATGGCGTGTTCGATACCGCCGATATAGATATCGACTGGCAGCCAGTAGTTGGCCGCTTTCTCATCCAGCATGCCTTCTTTGTACTGCGGGCAGGTATAGCGCGCGTAGTACCAGGACGACTCCATAAAGGTGTCGAAGGTGTCGGTTTCGCGCAGCGCCGGCTGGCCGTTAACGGTGGTTTTCGCCCACTCCGGATCGGCTTTGATCGGGCTGGTGATACCATCCATAACCACATCTTCCGGCAGGATAACCGGCAGCTGATCTTCCGGCGTCGGCATCACGGTGCCGTCTTCCAGCGTCACCATCGGGATCGGCGCGCCCCAGTAGCGCTGGCGGGAAACGCCCCAGTCGCGCAGACGGTAGTTAACTTTGCGCTCGCCCACGCCTTTGGCGGCGAGTTTATCGGCAATCGCGTTAAAGCCCGCCTCGAAGTCCAGTCCGTCGAATTCGCCGGAGTTGAACAGGACGCCTTTTTCCGTCAGCGCCTGCTCGCTCAGATCCGGCGCGGTGCCTTCTGCGGTCAGGATAACCGGCTTGATCGGCAGACGGTATTTGGTTGCGAATTCATAGTCGCGCTGGTCGTGGCCCGGAACCGCCATTACGGCGCCGGTGCCGTATTCCATCAGCACGAAGTTCGCTGCCCATACCGGGATGGCTTCGCCGGTCAGCGGATGAATCGCTTTCAGGCCGGTGTCGATGCCTTTCTTCTCCATCGTCGCCATATCGGCTTCGGCCACTTTGGTGTTGCGGCATTCTGCGATGAAATCGCCAAGCGCCGGGTTAGCGGCGGCAGCGGCCTGCGCCAGCGGGTGACCCGCCGCGACGGCCAGATAGGTGACGCCCATGAAGGTGTCCGGACGGGTGGTGTAAACCGTCAGTTTCTCGTCGCTGTTCTGGACGTCGAAGGTGATCTCCACGCCTTCGGAACGGCCAATCCAGTTGCGCTGCATCGTTTTAACGGTGTCCGGCCAGTGATCGAGCTTGTCCAGATCGTTTAACAGTTCGTCAGCGTAAGCGGTGATTTTAATAAACCACTGCGGGATCTCTTTGCGTTCGACTTTGGTGTCGCAGCGCCAGCAGCAGCCGTCGATAACCTGTTCGTTGGCAAGCACGGTCTGGTCGTTCGGGCACCAGTTCACCGCGGAGGTTTTCTTATACACCAGGCCTTTTTTATAGAGCTCGGTGAAGAATTTCTGCTCCCAGCGGTAATATTCCGGTGTGCAGGTCGCCAGCTCGCGGCTCCAGTCATAGCCGAAGCCCAGCATTTTGAGCTGGTTCTTCATGTAATTAATGTTGTCGTACGTCCACGGCGCCGGCGCGGTGTTGTTTTTTACCGCTGCGCCTTCGGCCGGCAGACCAAAGGCGTCCCAGCCGATGGGCTGCAACACGTTTTTACCGAGCATACGCTGGTAGCGTGCGATCACATCGCCAATGGTGTAGTTACGAACGTGGCCCATGTGTAGTCGGCCAGAAGGATAGGGAAGCATCGACAGGCAGTAATACTTCTCTTTGCTCTCGTCTTCGGTCACTTCAAATGTGCGCTTCTCTTCCCAGTGAAGCTGTACTTTGGATTCTATCTCTTCCGGGCGATATTGCTCTTGCATGGCAGCCAGTAGTCCTGTTTTCAATACAGCTACAAATGTAGCTTTAACGTGTGTTATTTCAGATCCGCATAGCATAGCCGATTCGACCGCCGCACAACAGCCTTTCAGCGGAGGCGGCGCGAATAAGGAAAAGCGCGCTTTTAACGGGCGCTGTGCGCTGACAAACAAAGCGCTGCGGGATTAACGTCTACAATAAGAAGAGGTTACCCATCCAGGAGGAGAAAGGCGATGAACAAGGTTGCGCAGTACTACCGTGAACTGGTGGCCTCGCTCACCGAACGCTTACGCAACGGCGAGCGCGATATCGACGCGCTGGTGGAGAGCGCCAGGCGGCATATAGCCCGCAGCGGCGAGCTTACCCGCACGGAGGAAGAGGAAGTGACCCGCGCGGTGCGGCGCGATCTCGAAGAATTCGCCCGCAGCTATGGCGAAAGCCAGGATGAGCTCACAGACAGCGTTTTTCTACGGGTAATAAAAGAAAGCGTCTGGCAGGAGCTGGCGGATATCACTGATAAAACCCAACTGGAGTGGCGCGAAGTCTTCCAGGATCTCAACCATCACGGCGTGTATCACAGCGGCGAGGTGGTGGGGCTTGGCAATCTGGTGTGCGAAAACTGCCATCATCATCTGGCGTTTTACACACCCGAAGTGCTGCCGGTCTGCCCGAAATGCGGCCATAACCAGTTCCAGCGTCGGCCGTTTGAGCCATAATCCACACGCCTGCCCGCGGGGCGCGTATCGCTGACGCCCCGCGAGCGCTGGCTGCTGTGTTACGATTTTTATTGCCCCTAAGCGCGATTTCCAGCACGTTGCGTATCGCTTACGGCATTCTGCCGTAAACGCTGTTGTCCTGCCCGCCGTCGATTGTGTTGACGCGTCTCGTCGTTATACTCACCCCTGATTTTTAATGGAAAACTCTTGAGGGAACAGTGAAACACGCATACTGGCTCGCAGCCGCGCTGCTGGCGCTGACCGCCTGCAACAAACAGGACACCTGGGAAAATAGCGACTATCTCATCAAAACGATTAGCGTTGATTATGACAATAAATCCCAGAACGGCACTGGAGCAGAAGGACATCCTGAGTTTCAGGCTGCTATTACAGAAGAAATACGCGGGCTTAAAGGGAAATTCTATTTTCACCTGAATAAGGACACGTTGACGTGGTATCAGGATACGCGGCCGCATACGGAGAAAATCGCGGATCGTCGGGTGCAGATTAACGGTATCTGGCACACACTCACGCGCGATGCGACGAGCAATATCGTGCGCGTCGTATCGGATAACACGGGTATGTGCGGGTTATACCGCTGTACGGTCACGATGGAGTTGACGCCTGCAAGCGCCGAGCCGGCACGGCTGGCGCGCCTGAAAGCACAGTTTCAGCAGACCGAACAGCGCCGTCTTGCTCAGACGCAGCGCCAGAAGGCGCAGGCGGAAGAGGCGCTACGCCATCCACCCGCAGGGTTTCTTGTCAGCCTGAATAACGATGCCGAACTGACGCTGCCCGACGCGATGATTCAAAGCCTGCAACGCTGGGAGTCTGGTATTTACAGCCGTCGTATTGGCAAGCTCAGCATCGACTGGCAAAACGAACATGATGAAATCTATTCGTTTACTAACCCGGCGCAAACCCTGCACGGTGAACTTATTATCGCACCGGGCGCGCAAGGCGATATTGAATTCGACCGCTGGCTGGCGTTGCAGGAGAGCGTGATTTACGCCTCGTCGCGCGGCGCGATTTATTATAATGCGCAGGGCTTGCCGGAGGCGTTTTATTACCACTATAACGCGGCGGCAAAACGCTATGTCATCGGCATCGCTAACAGCGAGTCTTTTGCGGATATCCTGACAACCTATTCGGTGTTACGCACGATGGATCCGGAATACCGCATGCAAAACGTAATTAAGATGGATGATCTGGCGCTGCCAGCGGCGGCGCTTGAAGAGCGAATGGGGATCACCGCCAGCGACCTGTTTGACTGCGCCCGATCCCGCCTGCTCATCCTCGATACCATAAATACGCTGCTGGCGGAGGCTGAGCGTGGCGAGAAAGCGACGCGTAACGTGCACCGCGTTCCCGCTCAGCTCAGCGGCGGCGGCCATGAGGATTATGCGAAGATGGTCATTCACCGTGGCACCCTGCGTGACGTGGCGGCGAAAACGCAGAAGGACTATCCGGGCGGCAGGTGGCTTAATGAAACTTACCTGTACCCGCAAAACGCGCAGTTTGACGGCGCCTACAGCTTCTTGCTGGAAAAAGATGGCCTGGTGTATGAGTTCTACGTGGATAACAGCGAGTATACGCAGGCGGAGCGGATGCTTTATCTGACGGTGCTAAGAACAATCGACGCCGCAGGTATTCATTCTCTGCCGGCGAGCAAGCGCGCTAACCTGTTTGCGCCGCAGAAACCGTAACAGACGCGCCGGCATACCGTGCGGGTATGCCGGCAGGGGCGTCATCAATGCAGGATTTTAGCGAGGAAGTCTTTCGCGCGTTCCGATTTGGGGTTGGCGAAAAACTCTTCTTTCGGCGAATCTTCCACAATTTTGCCTTCGTCCATAAAGATAACGCGGTGCGCAACCTTACGCGCGAACCCCATTTCATGGGTCACGACCATCATCGTCATCCCTTCCTGCGCCAGTTCAACCATCACGTCCAGCACCTCGTTGATCATTTCAGGGTCGAGCGCGGAGGTGGGTTCGTCAAACAGCATCGCCACCGGGTCCATACAGAGCGCGCGGGCGATCGCCACACGTTGCTGCTGGCCGCCGGAAAGCTGTGACGGGAACTTATTGGCATGAGCGGAAAGCCCGACGCGCTCCAGCAATTTCAGCCCTTTTTCGCGGGCAGCGGCTTTATCGCGCTTGAGCACTTTTACCTGCGCCAGCGTCAGGTTTTCGATGATTGAGAGATGTGGAAACAGCTCGAAGTGCTGGAATACCATGCCGACATGCGAGCGCAGCTGCGCCAGGTTGGTTTTTTTATCGTTGACGCGGGTGCCGTTGACGACAATTTCGCCCTGCTGAACAGGTTCGAGGCCGTTAACGGTTTTAATCAGCGTCGATTTGCCGGAGCCGGAAGGGCCGCACACCACCACGACTTCGCCTTTTTTTACGGCCGTGGAGCAGTCGGTAAGCACCTGAAAGTGACCATACCATTTCGAAACGTTTTTCAGGGTAATCATTATACAGTCCTTTTCTTCAGCCAGCTGACCAACAGCGATGCACTTAAACTAATGACAAAGTAAACGGCGCCTGCAAACAGGATCATCTCTACCTGCGTGCCGTCGCGCTCGCCAATCGTCGAGGCGGTGCGGAAGAAATCCGCGAGACTCAGCACGTAAACCAGCGAGGTATCCTGAAACAGCACGATGCCCTGAGTGAGCAGAAGCGGCACCATGGCGCGAAACGCCTGCGGCAGGATAATCAACTTCATGGATTGCCAGTGTGTCATCCCGAGCGCCAGCGCGGCGCTCGACTGGCCGCGCGAGATGCTCTGAATACCGGCGCGAATAATTTCCGAATAGTACGCGGCTTCAAACATTGAAAACGCCACCATCGCCGAGATGAGGCGGATATCGGTTTTTGGCGAGATGCCCAGAACATCCTGCAAAATGCCCGGCACAATCAGGTAAAACCACAGTAGCACCATCACCAGCGGAATAGAGCGAAACACGTTGACGTACGCCGTGGCGAACCAGGCGAACGGCTTAAACGTGGAGAGGCGCATGACCGCCAGCAGCGTGCCCCAGACGATGCCGATAATGACGGCCGTGACGGTGATTTTTAAGGTGATGACCAGCCCTGCCAGCAGATAGGGCATAGAGGGAACAATCGATCCCCAGTCGAACTCGTACATTATTTGCTCCCCATATTGCCCGGCAGGCGAACCTTACGTTCCACCAGATTCATGACCAGCATGATGACCGTATTGATAAATACATAGGCGAGCGTAATAGCCGTAAACGATTCCCAGGCGTGGGCGGAGTAGTCGAGCAGCTTGCCCGCCTGCGCCGCCATATCCACCAGACCGATAGTGGAGGCGATAGCTGAGTTCTTCACCAGGTTCATCATCTCGGATGTCATCGGCGGCACAATGACGCGATAGGCGTTAGGCAGCAACACATAGCGATAGGTTTGCGGCAGCGTCAGGCCCATCGCCAGCCCGGCGTTCTTCTGACCGCGCGGCAGCGACTGGATAGCGGCGCGCACCTGCTCGCACACGCGCGCGGCGGTAAACAGCCCCAGGCAGATCATCGACGAGAGGAAAAACTGTACGTTGGGATCAAGCTCTGCTTTAAACCACATGCCGAGATCTTCCGGCAGCAGCTCCGGCACCACGAGATACCAGGTAAAAAACTGGACGATCAGTGGAACGTTGCGGAAAAGCTCGACGTAGCAGGTGCCGATGGCGGAGAGAAAGCGGTTTGGCACGGTGCGCAGAATACCGAACAGGGAGCCGACGAGGAATGCGATTATCCAGGCGGTGATCGACAGCGCGACCGTTACCTGGAAGCCACTCCATAGCCAGCCTAAGTAGGTGGTGTTGCCGAACGGCGCATCCTGTAAAAAGATGCCCCAGTTCCAGTCTATAGACATAACGGACTCCGAAAAAAAGGGGGTAGCAGCGCTACCCCCTAAGATTGATGAGAAGCCTCTTGTATTCGCGCCGGATGGGGAACGGCCATCCGACGTATAGTCTGTCCGGGCTTCATGTCGTCAATCGTGAGGGCAGGGTGACCCGCCCCTTAATGGTTGTAATTAGTTAAGCGCTTTATCGTTAGGCTCTTTGAACAGGGCTTTCATGTCGTCGGAAAGCTCGAAGTTCAGGTTAAGGTTTTTCGGCGGAATCGGGTTTTTAAACCACTTATCAAACCATTTCGCCGCTTCGCCGGAGGTCTGCGCTTGGGCGATGGTGTCGTCTACGAGTTTTTTGAACGTCTCGTCGCCTTTACGCAACATGCAGCCGTAGGCTTCTTTGGATTGCGGCGTGCCGACAATTTCCCAGTTGTCCGGTTTCTTCGCTTTAGCGCGTTCGCCGGCGAGCAGAGCGTCATCCATCATAAAGGCCACCGCGCGGCCGCTTTCCAGCGTGCGGAAAGAGTCGCCGTGATCTTTAGCGCTGATGATGCGCATATCCATTTTCTTCTCATCATTGAGTTTATGCAGCAGCACTTCAGAGGTGGTGCCGGAGGTCACAACGACCGCTTTGCCTTTCAGATCCGGGAAATCTTTAATCGGGCCGCCCTTTTTCACCAGCAGGCGTGTGCCCACGACGAAAATCGTGTCAGAGAACGCGGCTTGCTTCTGGCGCTCCAGGTTATTGGTGGTCGAGCCGCATTCAAAATCAAAGGTGCCGTTTTGCAGCAGCGGGATACGGTTTTGTGACGTAATCGGGATCATCTTGACCTGCAGATCCGGCTTGTTGAGCTGTTTTTTAACGGCTTCAACGATAGCGTTGGAGTAAGCCTGCGAGTAGCCGACCACTTTTTGCTGATTGTCGTAATAGGAGAAAGGAACTGAGGATTCGCGATGGCCGACGACAATAACGCCGTTCGCTTTGATTTTATCCAGCGTACTTTGACCGCTGCTCGCTTCTTCCGCATGGGCCAGACCTGCGCTCAGCCCCATTACCAGCATTGCTGCGGTCAGTTTACGTAACTGCATATCCAACTCCTTTATCGCGGCGCCAGAGACGCCATTGATACCCAATTGTGAATGTGTGTTGTTATATCCTGCCGTCCCGCCAGCAGCGTTAGTACCGTGTTGGTACCATTTAGCCTGGCTGGATGTAAATAATTTGCTGTGAATTTGTTTATTTTTGCGAAGCGCGCCGCACCAATTAGAGGCAAAAATGCGGCGTTGCACTAAAGTGGTGCCGCAAAAGTTTTTTACTGGTGCAAAGGCCGCCTCTGCATCGCCTGTTAAGGCGTTTCAGCTAAATCATTGGATTAACTAAAGCAAAGGATATGCCAGGAAAGAAAAAGGCCAGCATAGCTGACCTTTTTTAGCGTGGTTTACGCGCGTCTGCGTCTGCCGAGGCTTATCAGCACCGCCGCGAAGCCGCCAAGTGCGACGATAATCCAGATAATCGCATTGCCGAAACGGGCATACGGCGTAAGCCCGCTGGTGGGCGTGACGGAGGCGTTTAACACCTCGCGGGTGAATTGCGGAATGATGGACTGGACGTCGCCGTTTGCGTCAATCACCGCTGTGACGCCATTGTTAGTGCTACGCAGCAGCGGACGCGCCAGCTCCAGCGCGCGCATGCGCGCCATCTGGAAATGCTGCCACGGGCCGATGGAGTGACCGAACCAGGCATCGTTTGAAATCGTCAGCAGGAAATCGGTGTCCGGACGGAAGTTATCACGCACCTGTTCGCCGAGAATGATTTCATAACAGATAGCCGCCGTCAGCTTCATACCGTGGGCCTGCAACTGCGGTTGCAGATAGGGCCCACGGCTGAATGACGACATCGGCAGGTCGAAGAATGGCGCCAGTGGCCGCAGGATGGATTCCAGCGGCACAAACTCGCCGAACGGCACCAGATGATTTTTGTGGTAGCGGTTGGCGGAATTGTAGCTGTAGGGCGTATCGGCGCCGAGCGTAATAATGGTGTTATAGGTGTCGTAACGGTTTTTCTCGTTAAGACGCGCATCCACCACGCCGGTTATCAGCGTCGCGTCATTCGCGCGCAACACCGTGTCAAGATCGTGCAGGAATTGCTGCTGGTTGCTCTCTAAATCGGGAATAGCGGATTCCGGCCAGATAATCAGCCCGGCTTTGCCGAGTTGCTGGCGCGTGGCGTTGAGATAGATACGCAGCGTATTCATCAGCTCGCCTTCATCCCATTTCATAGACTGCGGAATATTGCCCTGCACCAGCGACACGTTGATTGCGCGCTCGGCGTGCGGCTGATACCACTGGATATAGCGCAGCGGGAAGGGGAGCGCGAACAGCACCAACGCGCAAACGGCGGGCTTCCAGGCGCGACGCGCCAGCGCCAGCGTCAGAAGACCGCTGACGGCCATCAATAAGAAGTTGATCGCCTCGACGCCCATTACCGGCGCCAGGCCTTTCAGCGGGCCGTCTATCTGGCTGTAGCCGAACTGCAGCCACGGGAACCCGGTCAGCACCCAGCCGCGCAGAAACTCGGTGAGATGCCAGACGACCGGCGCGGCGATAGCCACACGCAGCCAGCAGGTTTTCGGCCACAGGCGCGCCAGCACGCCGGCGAAAAGACCGGTGTAAAGTGACAGATAGGCGGCAAGCAGCACGACCAGCGCCACATTGACCGGGCCCGGCATACCGCCAAACTGGGCGATGCTGACATAGACCCAGTTCACACCGCTGCCAAACAGGCCAATCCCCCAGGCAAAACCAATCGATGCGCTTTGCATCGGGCGACGGTTAAGAGTGAGCCCCTGGAGGCCCATCAGCGAAATAAGGGCGGCGGGCCAGATATCGTAAGGGGAAAAGGCCAGCGTTCCGCTGGCACCGAAAAGCAGCGCCAGCAGCAGACGCACGCGCTGGCGTTCAATCATTGAGGCAAGAGCCATTCCATTAGTCTTCCAGTTTAGGCTGCGGCGAGTTTTCCGGCATTCTGACGTGGACCTGGATAATACGACGGCTGTCCGCCATGGCAACTTTAAACTGGTAACCATCGATATCGATGGTCTCTCCGCGCGCAGGCAGATGGCCAAACGCCTGCATGACAAGACCGCCGATGGTGTCCACTTCTTCATCGCTGAACTGGGTGCCGAAGGTATCATTGAAATCTTCGATGGACGCCAGCGCGCGTACGGTCCAGGTATGACGGCTGAGCTGACGGAAATCGATATCTTCTTCGTCGTCATATTCGTCTTCGATTTCGCCGACGATAAGCTCAAGAATATCTTCGATGGTCACAAGACCTGACACGCCGCCAAATTCGTCAATCACGATAGCCATGTGATAGCGCTGGGAGCGGAACTCTTTCAGCATCCGGTCGACCCGTTTGCTTTCCGGCACGACAACCGCCGGGCGCAACACTTTATCCATGCTGAAAGCGTCGGCGTCGCTGCGCATAAACGGCAGCAGATCCTTGGCCATCAAAATCCCTTCAATGTGATCTTTGTCTTCGCTGATCACCGGAAAACGCGAGTGCGCCGATTCGATAATGACGTCGAGACATTCATCGAGGCTCTGGTTGCGTTTGAGGGTGACCATCTGAGAACGGGGGATCATGATGTCGCGCACGCGCTGGTCGGCAATATCCATTACCCCTTCGAGCATGTCGCGCGTATCCTGATCGATAAGCTCGTTCTGCTCGGAATCACGGATAAGCTCAAGCAGTTCATCACGGTTTTTCGGTTCACCGTGGAAAAGCTGGCTTAAGAGGAGGGAGAAAAATCCCTTTTTGTTAAGTGAGTCGCTACTGTGTGAGTTGTCGTCGCTCATGGCGTTAATTCAGGGTTCTCATGTTGGTGGATGTGTCGCCCGCGGCGGGAAATACACGCCGCAGCAATAGAAATCACTGGCGGCAGCGGACTGCCGCACAGATTACGCTTTCTCGGCAATGTACGGATCGTCAAAGCCCAGGGCAAGCATTATCTCGGTTTCGATGCCTTCCATCTCTTCGGCTTCGTCATCCTCGATATGGTCATAGCCCAGCAGATGCAGACTGCCGTGCACGACCATGTGCGCCCAGTGGGCTTCCAGCGGCTTTTCCTGCTCCTGCGCCTCGCGCTCTACCACCTGGCGACAGATGATAAGATCGCCAAGCAGCGGCATCTCAATGCCGGGCGGCGCTTCAAACGGAAACGACAGCACGTTGGTGGATTTATCTTTGCCGCGGTAGGTCAGGTTTAAATCGTGACTTTCTGCTTCATCCACCAGACGTATCGTCACCTCTGATTCTTCCTGAAATTGTGGGATGACGGCATTCAGCCATGTCTGAAACTGGGCTTCATCCGGCAAACCGGAGGTCTCTTCGCAGGCAACCTGCAAATCAAGGATCACCTGACTCATTTACTCTCCTGCGTGCCAGCGGCCAGCGCCTGGGCTTCGCGTTTACGTTCCGCCGCCTGTTCGGCCTTGCGTTTCTGATCGGCCTCTTCCCAGGCTTCATAGGCGGTGACGATACGTGCGACCACCGGGTGGCGCACCACGTCTTCGCTATGGAAGAAGTTAAAGCTAATCTCTTCCACTTCTGACAGCACTTCGATGGCGTGACGCAGACCGGACTTCAGGTTTCTCGGCAAGTCGATTTGCGTGACGTCGCCGGTGATCACCGCTTTGGAGTTAAAGCCGATACGCGTCAGGAACATCTTCATCTGCTCGATGGTGGTGTTCTGGCTCTCATCAAGGATGATGAATGCGTCATTCAGCGTACGGCCGCGCATGTAAGCCAGCGGCGCGACCTCAATCACGTTGCGCTCCATTAGCTTTTCTACGCGCTCAAAACCTAACATCTCAAACAGCGCGTCATAGAGCGGGCGCAGGTACGGGTCAACCTTCTGGCTGAGATCGCCTGGCAGGAAGCCGAGCTTTTCGCCCGCTTCGACCGCCGGACGGGTCAGCAGAATGCGCCGGATCTCCTGGCGCTCCAGCGCGTCCACGGCTGCGGCAACCGCGAGATATGTCTTACCGGTACCGGCAGGGCCGATGCCAAAAGTGATGTCGTGGTCAAGAATGTTGGCGATGTACTGCGCCTGGTTCGGCGTACGGGGTTTAATCACGCCGCGCTTGGTCTTGATGTTGACCGCTTTGCCGTACTCCGGCACGCTTTCAGCGCTCTGTTCGAGTACGCGAAATTCTTTGATAGCCAGATGGATCTGTTCCGGCTCAATTTCTTTGATTTCGCCACGCATCGGCGCGGTATCGACATACAGATGGCGCAGAATATCTGCCGCGGCGCTGACGCAAATCGTGCGGCCGGTCAGTTTAAAGTGGTTGTCGCGACGGGCGATTTCTATGCCGAGGCGTCGTTCCAGCTGTTTGATGTTGTCATCAAAGGGTCCACAGAGGCTAAGCAGACGAGCGTTGTCTGCCGGTTCCAGCGTAAATTCACGAGTTTCTATATTCAAACTTGTCCTCTTGGTCACACAGGGCCAGTTAAGGTGAATAAAATGCCTGCTGATTTTCTCAGGGCCTTAGAGAAATTATTCACGGCGAGGGAAAAAGGCGCAAGCGACAACCCGGATATTTGGGTGACGCCTTCAGAATACAAGAGCGGATGCGTGAAAAATAAGCGTATGCCGCAGCGGGGCGGCATACGTGAGACGGCGGGTTAAGGCTGGAAAATACCGACGCCGAGTTCGTTCTCTTTACGCGTGCGGGCGATGATCGCTGCCGGAGATTCGACCACGCGCAGGCCCATCTCTTCCTCGGTGCGGATAACCTTGCCGCGCAGAGAGTTCGGGAACACTTCGGTGATTTCTACATCGACGAATTTGCCAACCATGTCCGGCGAGCCTTCGAAATTGACCACGCGGTTGTTTTCGGTGCGTCCGGACAGCTCCATGATGCTTTTACGCGACGTGCCTTCCACCAGGATGCGCTGGGTGGTGCCGAGCATTCGACGGCTCCAGGCCATTGCCTGCTGGTTGATGCGCTCCTGCAGAATATACAGACGCTGCTTTTTCTCTTCTTCCGGCACATCGTCCACCATGTCGGCGGCAGGGGTACCCGGGCGTGCCGAGAAAATAAAGCTGTAGCTCATGTCGAAATTGACCTCGGCAATCAGCTTCATGGTCTGTTCGAAATCCTGCTGGGTTTCGCCCGGGAAGCCGACGATAAAGTCTGAGCTAATCTGGATATCCGGACGTGCGGCGCGCAGTTTGCGGATAATCGCTTTGTATTCCAGCGCGGTGTGGGTGCGCCCCATCATGTTCAGCACACGGTCGGAGCCGCTTTGCACCGGCAGGTGCAGGAAACTGACCAGTTCCGGCGTATCGCGATACACCTCGATAATATCGTCGGTGAATTCGATCGGGTGGCTGGTGGTGAAGCGAATACGATCGATACCGTCGATAGCGGCTACCAGGCGCAGCAGATCGGCGAAGGTGCCGGTAGTGCCGTCATAGTTTTCACCGCGCCAGGCGTTGACGTTCTGCCCCAGCAGGTTGACTTCACGTACGCCCTGGGCGGCAAGCTGTGCGATTTCCAGCACGATATCATCGCTCGGGCGGCTGACTTCTTCGCCGCGGGTGTACGGAACCACGCAGTAGGTGCAATATTTGTTACAGCCTTCCATGATGGAAACGAACGCCGTTGGGCCTTCCGCGCGTGGCTCAGGCAGACGATCAAATTTTTCGATTTCCGGGAAGCTAATGTCAACAACCGGACTGCGGGTGCCTTTCACCTGGTTGATCATTTCCGGCAGGCGGTGCAGGGTCTGTGGCCCGAAAATGATGTCGACGTAGCGGGCGCGATCGCGAATATGATCGCCTTCCTGAGAGGCCACGCAGCCGCCCACGCCGATAATCACTTCCGGATTTTTTTCCTTTAACGTTTTCCAGCGACCTAACTGATGGAAAACCTTCTCCTGCGCCTTCTCACGGATCGAGCAGGTATTCAGCAGCAGAATATCTGCTTCTTCCGCCACGTCGGTCAGCGTAAAGCCGTGCGTGGTTTCCAGCAGATCGGCCATCTTCGATGAATCGTACTCATTCATCTGACAGCCCCAGGTTTTGATATGGAGTTTTTTTGTCATTGACTTGCCATTGCTCAGTTAAAGCCACTCATTTTGGCCGCGTATTGTAATGCTTTGATGTGTTCGTGACCAGTGGCGAGGCAAAGACGTCAGGCGGCGAAAAATCCGGTAAACTGAAGGAAGACTGCTTAAGGATAAAATGACCATGATAAATCAACCAATTGAAGTCGCCGTCGTCGGCGGTGGCATGGTGGGCGCCGCTGCCGCGCTGGGGCTGGCGAAAAATGGTTTTCAGGTAGCGGTGGTGGAGCATGCCGCGCCGCCCGCGTTTTCGCCACAAAGCCCGCCTGACGTGCGAATTTCTTCCATTAGCTGCGCCTCAGTGGATCTTCTGCGGGGGCTGGGCGTGTGGCAGCGGGTGCTGGCGATGCGCGCGCATCCTTATCGTCGCCTCGAAACCTGGGAGTGGAACGAGGCGCGGGTGGAGTTCAGCGCTGACGAGCTGCAACTGCCTGAGCTCGGTTACATGGTAGAAAACAACGTGCTGCAACGCGCGTTGTGGGAGGCGCTGGAGGCGCATCCGGCCGTGAGGCTGCTATGTCCCGCGACGCTCACGCAGATGACGCCGACGCAAAACGGTTATCAGCTGGCGTTAGATAATGGCGAAACGCTCCAGCCACGGCTGGTGATTGGTGCCGATGGCGCGAGCTCGCAGGTGCGCAAATGGGCCGGGATAGGCGTTAACGCCTGGCAATATCAGCAGTCGTGTTTGCTCATCAGCGTGCAGTGCCAGCTGCCGCCCGGCGACAGCACCTGGCAGCACTTTACGCCTGACGGGCCGCATGCGTTTCTGCCGCTGTTCGATAACTGGGCTTCGCTGGTCTGGTATGACCGTCCGGCGCGCATTCGTCAGTTGCAGGCGATGAATATGGCGCAGCTCGGGCGCGAAATCGCAGCGACGTTTCCGTCGCGGCTCGGCGGCGTGACGCCGGTCGCCTGCGGCGCGTTTCCGCTGGTACGCCGCCATGCGCTGCGCTACGTGCTGCCGGGCGTCGCGCTGGTGGGCGACGCCGCGCATACCATTCACCCGCTGGCGGGGCAGGGCGTGAATCTCGGCTACCGGGATGTCGATGCGCTGCTGAAGGTGGTGATTGACGCCCGCAATGCGGCGCAAGACTGGGCTTCTGTCGATGTACTGAAGCGCTATCAGCGCCGCCGGATGCCAGATAACCTGATGATGCAAAGCGGTATGGATCTCTTCCACGCAGGCTTTACCGCGAAGCTCAAGCCGCTGCGCGTACTGCGTAATCTGGGGCTTATCGCTGCCCAGCGGTCGGGCGTGCTGAAGCGCCAGGCGCTACGATATGCGCTGGGTTTATAATTTCATAGTTACAACATACTTATTGCTGTCGTAAAAGAGATGACGGAGGCGTTAGCGCCGTCATCGCCTGACGGCGGTGAACGAGGGGAGTAAAAAGGCCTGCATGTGCGGGCTTTTTTTATTGAGCGATTCAGCCAGAGAGCGACAGGGTTTGTGAAGCGCGCTGAAGAGAGCCGTACATGTCGGGCGCAGAAAAGAAAAAAGCCTGCTTTCGCAGGCTTTTAAAGAGTGGCTGGGGTACGAGGATTCGAACCTCGGAATGGTGGAATCAGAATCCACTGCCTTACCGCTTGGCGATACCCCAACAAAATGTTGGTGCTGAATTGTCAGTTAAAGGAAGAAACAAAGAACCTTTAACCTGTGCGTTTAGCTTCTTGCCAACCGCTTCTTCAAAGTGGCTGGGGTGCAGGGATTCGAACCCCGGAATGGCGGAATCAGAATCCGCTGCCTTACCGCTTGGCGACACCCCAAGAAACTCTTGCGAACTTTACTTCGCGCTATCTCGCATAAACACTGCAAGATGCTTAAATATGGTGGCTACGACGGGAATCGAACCTGTGACCCCAGCATTATGAGTGCTGTGCTCTAACCAGCTGAGCTACGTAGCCAAATTTTATTGCTTTACCAGCCATAACGACTGGCTGGGGTACCTGGATTCGAACCAGGGGATGCCGGTATCAAAAACCGGTGCCTTACCGCTTGGCGATACCCCAACGACCACTGCGCTATACGCAAAAGTCGAAGAAATATGGCTGGGGTACCTGGATTCGAACCAGGGAATGCCGGTATCAAAAACCGGTGCCTTACCGCTTGGCGATACCCCATCCGTGCAACGCTAACCCGGGAATGGTGCGGGAGGCGAGACTTGAACTCGCACACCTTGCGGCGCCAGAACCTAAATCTGGTGCGTCTACCAATTTCGCCACTCCCGCAAAAAAGATGGTGGCTACGACGGGAATCGAACCTGTGACCCCATCATTATGAGTGATGTGCTCTAACCAGCTGAGCTACGTAGCCATCTTTTTTCGCGTTACCTTATCGGCGTTGCGGGGCGCATTATGCGTATTGGGCCTGGAAGCGTCAACACCTTTTTTGGCGAAAATCGACGTATTGTGACTGTTTGACTAGCTTGCGAACAGCTTGATGCAATATTCGTCGATTCCGGTTGATTTATCCACTAAGTCAATGGAAAACGAGCCACTGTCTGAACAACGTTGTGCCAATAAAAAAAACGGGCCGCGAAGGCCCGTTGTTCATTTAAGGAGTACTCATTTATAGGCGGACTGGTGTACACCCACCGCGCGGCCTGACGGATCGTTCATGGTTTTAAACGCTTCGTCCCATTCGATGGCTTTCGCAGAAGAGCAGGCGACAGACGGCCCGCCCGGCACGCACTCCGCCGCGCTCGGCACCGGGAACAGCTCTTCGAAAATCTCGCGGTAGAGATACGCTTCTTTCGACGACGGCGTGTTGTACGGGAAGCGGAAGCTGGCCGTGGCTAATTGCTGATCGGTGACCTGCTCAGCGGCCACTTCTTTCAGCGTATCGATCCAGCTGTAGCCGACGCCGTCAGAGAACTGCTCTTTCTGACGCCACGCCACGCTGGCTGGCAGGTAAGATTCAAAACATTCACGCAGGATATGTTTTTCCATTTTGCCGTTGCCGCACATTTTATCCTGCGGGTTGATGCGCATCGCCACGTCGAGGAATTTCTTATCAAGGAACGGTACGCGCGCTTCGACGCCCCAGGCTGACATCGCCTTGTTTGCACGGGCGCAGTCAAACATATGCAGTGCCTGCAGTTTACGCACGGTTTCTTCGTGCAGTTCTTTCGCGTCAGGCGCTTTATGGAAGTACAGATAGCCGCCGAATACCTCATCAGACCCTTCACCCGAAAGCACCATTTTAATGCCCATCGCTTTGATCTTACGGGACATTAAATACATCGGAGTTGACGCGCGAATGGTCGTCACATCGTACGTTTCAATGTGGTAAATCACATCGCGAATCGCATCCAGCCCTTCCTGAACGGTAAAATGAATTTCATGGTGCACCGTGCCGAGGTGGTTCGCCACTTCCTGCGCCGCTTTCAGATCCGGCGAGCCTTCAAGACCGACGGCAAAAGAGTGCAGCTGCGGCCACCAGGCCTCGGAACGCTCCTGATCTTCCACGCGACGCGCCGCGAATTTCTTGGTGATCGCAGAAATCACCGATGAATCCAGACCGCCGGAGAGCAGCACGCCGTAAGGCACGTCTGACATCAGGTGGCTTTTCACGGCGTCTTCCAGCGCCTGACGCAGTTCGGCTTTATCCGTCACGTTGTCTTTTACCGCCTCATAGTCAAACCAGTCGCGCTGGTAGTACTGGCGGATTTCGCCGTCCTGGCTCCACAGATAGCTGCCCGCCGGGAATTCTTTAATGGTGCGGCACACCGGCACCAGCGATTTCATCTCGGAAGCGACATAGAAGTTGCCGTGCTCATCGTGGCCCATATAGAGCGGGATGATCCCGATATGGTCACGGCCAATCAGGTACGCGTCTTTTTCGCTGTCATAGAGCACGAAAGCGAACATGCCCTGTAACTCGTCGAGAAATTCCGGGCCCTTTTCCTGATACAGCGCCAGGATAACTTCGCAGTCAGAACCGGTCTGGAACTGGAAACGGTCGCCATATTCCGCACGCAGCGCCTGATGGTTGTAAATCTCGCCGTTCACGGCCAGTACATGCGTTTTTTCGGTGTTGTAAAGCGGTTGCGCGCCTGCGTTGACGTCGACAATAGAAAGACGTTCATGCGCGAGAATAGCTTTATCGCTGGCGAAAACGCCGGACCAGTCCGGGCCGCGGTGACGCATCAGGCGTGACAGCTCAAGTGCTTTTTTACGCAGCTCAACCGCATCGGTTTTGATATCCAGCACACCAAAAATAGAACACATAGAAAACTCCGTTAACCCTGGCGGTGATGTTGTGTTGTCTGTCTGCGAGGCGTTGCGGTTTATGCAATTTTTCCGCTTCAGCCTCCGTTGTTGATTAAGAAAATGCCGTAATTCATACAGACTATGCAAGCCTTTTAGCGATGGAGTAATAAATAGTTCAACAGGCGTTAGCGGAAATTTAAAAATGATTACCAGAATGGCTCGGTTTTTAGCGATTTCTCAAAAAAAAGGCGATTTTATTGAATGCGGGGGGGCGGGGCAGGCAGAAAAAACGGCCATCATTAATGGCCGTCAGGATCAGATAACGTCGATTTCGGCGACGGAAGGATAAATCCAGCTCGGTCGGAACGGCATCGCGTCGATATCATTGATGGTGGAGACGCCAGAAAGTACCAGGATGGTTTCGAGCCCGGCCTGGAAGCCTGCCAGAATATCAGTACGCAGGTTATCGCCGACAATCACGGTATGCTCGGAGTGCGCCTGCATTTTGTTCAGCGCCGCGCGAATGATCCACGGGCTCGGCTTGCCGACGTAAAACGGCTTACGGCCAGATATTTTCTCAATACCCGCGCACAGCGCGCCACAGGCGGGGTAGAAGCCACGCCCGTGGGTGTCCGGGTTAGTGGCGATAAACCGCGCGCCGTTGGCGACGAAAAAGGCGGCCTTATGCATCATCTCCCAGTTATAGGAGCGGGTTTCGCCGACGATCACGAAATCCGGATTGATGTCGGTAATGGTAAAGCCAGCTTTATACAGCTCGTGAATTAATGCCCCTTCGCCGACCACATACGCTTTTTTGCCTTCCTGGCGACGCAGAAAGTCCGCTGTCGCCATGGCGGAGGTGTAAAACACGCTGTCCGGCACGTCGATCCCGGCGGAGGCGAAACGGTTAGCCAGATCCTGGCCGGTCTGGGACGGGTAGTTGGTCAGCAGGACCAGCGGAAACCCTTTTTCAAGAATGCGGGTCAGAAATTCACTGGCGCCGGGCACCGCAACGTTATCGTGCATCAGCACGCCATCGATATCGCAAATTACGTTCTGAATGGTCATGGACTACTCTGGCTCAGGGAACAGAAAGGCGTAACTATAGCGCAAACGCCAAAGTCACTCGTTAACTTTCCAGCAAACGCTGTAATAACAAACCGTTAAGCATGGCGCGTTTCACCAGCGCGAAAGCGCCGATTGCCGAGCGGTGATCGAGTTGTGACGGCACCACCGGCAGGTTTTTACGAAATGCTTTGAGGGATTGGGTGTTGATGCAGCTTTCGATAGCGGGCAACAGCACTTTCTGCGCTTCGACGATTTCACCGGCAATAACGACTTTTTGCGGGTTAAAGAGGTTAATGGCGATGGCGATAGTTTTACCAAGCTGACGCCCAACGCGCTCCACGACTTCGCTCGCCAGCGCGTCGCCCCGGTTAGCGGCTTTGCAAATCGCTTTGATATTGCACTCGTCTGGCGTCAGGCGGCTCTGATAGCCCTGCTCAAGCAGTTGGCGCACGCGTTGTTCAATCGCGGCATTGGCAGCGACAGTCTCCAGACATCCGAAGTTGCCGCAGTGGCAACGCTCGCCTAAAGGGTCGACCTGAATATGACCAATTTCGCCGACGTTGCCGTTGCGGCCGATGAAGATGCGCCCGTTGGAGATAATGCCTGCGCCCGTGCCCCGGTGAACGCGCACCAGAATGGAGTCTTCGCAATCGCGTGTTGCACCGAAATAGTGCTCCGCCAGCGCCAGGCTGCGGATATCGTGCCCAACAAAACAGGCGACGTTGAAGCGCTTTTGCAGCGCGTCGACCAGCGGCCAGTTTTCCACGTTAATGTGCGGCATATAGCGGATAACGCCGCTTTCCGGGTCCACAAGACCCGGCAGAATAACGGAGATGGCGATAAGCTCGCGGATTTTGCGCTGCCAGGTCTCGATAAACTGCGCAATCGTATTCAGCAGTGCGTGCTCAAGCGTTTCCTGAGTACGCTCTGGCAGGGGGAAATGTTCTTCCGCCAGCACTTTGCTGCTCAGGTCGAACAGCGTAAGCGTCGCGTCGTGTCGGCCAAGCCGTACGCCAACTGCCTGGAAGTGCCGGGTTTCGGTGATGATGGAGATAGCGCGGCGGCCCCCGGTAGAGGCCTGCTGATCGACTTCTTTAATCAGGCCGCGCTCAATCAGCTGGCGAGTAATTTTGGTAACGCTGGCGGGCGCAAGCTGGCTCTGTTCGGCTATCTGTATGCGCGATATCGGCCCATGCTGGTCGATAAGACGATAAACCGCCGCGCTGTTAAGCTGTTTTACGAGATCAACGTTGCCAATTTGAGCCTGTCCGCCAGTCGTCATGCCTTTATTTACTCAGTAACGACCTCGTTACCATTAACGATGGTCTTGATGATTTTATAGTCGCGGGTAAAGGCGGTGAGATTCGCCACTTTGCCCGTTTCAATGCTGCCAAGCCTGTCTGCCACGCCCATGGCGCGGGCCGGATACAGCGTCGCCATACGCAGCGCTTCGTCCAGTGCGATATTGACATGCTCCACCAGGTTGCGCACGCCTTCGATCATGGTCAGCGCCGAGCCGCTGAGGGTGCCGTTTTCGTCCACGCACAGGCCATTGCGGTAGTATATTGTTTTACCAGCAAAAATGAACTCATCAATATTGGCACCTGCGGGCGCTGTCGCGTCAGTCACCAGACAGAGTTTGTCGCCTTTTACTTTTTTCGCGAGGCGCACGTTTGCGAAATCCACGTGCAGGCCATCGGCGATAATGCCGCAAAAGACATCCGGCTCGTCAAAGATAGCGCCAGTCAGGCCCGGCTCGCGACCAGTGATGTAAGGCATTGCGTTGAAGAGGTGGGTTGCAAAGCGGATCCCGGCGCGAAAGCCTGTTTTTGCCTCTTTCAGGGTCGCGTTCGAGTGCCCGGCGGATATCACAATGCCCGCCGCGGTGAGCTGGCTAATGACCTCTGGCGCGACCCGTTCCGGCGCGAGCGTGATTTTGGTAATAACGTCAGCATTTTCACACAGAAACTTGACCAGCTCAGCGTCCGGTTCACGCACGTAATCCGGGTTGTGCGTGCCTTTTTTGACGATATTCAGCCACGGGCCTTCAAGGTGCAGACCCAGCGCCTGATTTTTGTGGTGCGCCAGGTATTCGCGCATTACCCGCACGCCCTGTTTCATCAGCGCGTCGCTACAGGTAATCAGCGTCGGCAGATAGCTGGTGCAGCCCGATTTCTCGTTGGCTTTCTGCATAATTTCCAGCGTTTCGACCGAGACCGCGTCTGCCGTGTCGTTAAACTGCACACCGCCGCAGCCGTTTAACTGTACGTCGATAAAACCGGGGGCGATGATGGCACCGCCCATGTCGCGCTGTTCGATTCCCGCCGGCAGGTCAGCCAGCGGGCACAGGCGCTCAATCAGGCCATCGGCGATAACAATCGCATGGTCATCCAGAATGTCGTGGCCGGTGTAAATCCGGCCGTGGGTTAAAGCGTACATAATGCCCCCGGTAACCAGTCCTTAAAGATCTTTAATATTTTCAGCTTCGAGCTCGGTGAAGTATTTTAACGTCTTCACTTTCAGTTCCATGGTGGAAGGCTCGTCACACACGATAACCGCTTTCGGATGCAGTTGCAGACAGCTGATGGTCCACATATGGTTCACGTTGCCTTCGACGGCCGCCTGCAGCGCCTGCGCTTTAACATGGCCCAGTACCAGAATCATCACTTCCTGCGCGTCAAGCAGTGTGCCGACGCCGACCGTGAGGGCGTATTTTGGCACCTGATTCACATCGCCGCCAAAGAAACGCGAATTCGCCACGCGGGTGTCGTGCGTCAGCGTTTTGATACGGGTGCGGGAGGCCAGTGAAGAGGCTGGTTCGTTGAACGCAATATGACCGTCGTTGCCCACGCCGCCCATAAAGAGGTGAATTTTGCCGTAAGCGCGAATTTTTTCTTCATAGCGGCGGCATTCTGCGTCAATATCCGGCGCGTTACCATCCAGCAGGTTGATATTTTCTTCGGGAATATCAACGTGGTCGAAGAAATTGCGGTACATAAAGCTGTGGTAGCTTTCCGGATGATCTTTCGGCAACCCGACATATTCATCCATGTTAAAGGTCACCACATGTTTGAAGCTCACCTGGCCCGCTTTGTGCATCTCAATCAGCGCTTTGTAGGCTTCAAGCGGCGTGCCGCCTGTCGGCAGGCCGAGCACGAACGGACGGTCGGCGGTGGGGTTGAAATCGTTAATGCGCTTAACAATATGGCGGGCGGCCCATTTGCCTACCTGCTGCGGCGTAGCCAGCGGAATCAGTCTCATTGTTCACCTCGAAAGTTAGAAAACAGGCGCGGATTGAACGACGCACAGTGTAAGGGTATACCCGTTCGCTGAAAGCGGGAGCAATCCGTCTCGATTTTTTGAATGATAAAATAAGTTTTCGAGGTAAGCCATAGGTCAGGACCTTCAACTACGATATTTGGTGATAAAAATCACAGAAAAGACGCGTTTAATTTGCGAGGCGAATTAATTTTGCAGACACTCAGCGTTGATACCAAGTGTCGCCGCGTTTCAGGGTTGGTAGCACAATAAAAAACGGCTTAGCTGGAGCCTCATCGGGGTTTCATAGGGGGAAAAAGTGAGTATTTTAGGTTATTTACAACGAGTGGGCCGGGCGCTGATGGTGCCTGTGGCTACGCTGCCTGCGGCAGCTATTCTGATGGGGGTCGGCTACTGGCTCGACCCGACCGGCTGGGGCGGCGGCAACGCACTGGCGGCATTTTTCATTCAGTCTGGCTCCGCCATTATCGACAACATGGGTGTGCTGTTTGCCGTGGGCGTCGCTTATGGCATGTCAAAAGATAAAGACGGCGCCGCGGCGCTGGCGGGGTTTGTCGGTTTTCTGGTGCTGACGACGCTTTGTTCGCCTGCCGCAGTCGCCATGATCATGAAGATCCCGGCCGATCAGGTACCGGCCGCTTTCGGTAAGATTAAAAACCAGTTTGTCGGCATTATGGTGGGGATTATCGCCGCAGAACTCTACAACCGCTTTAGCGCCGTCGAGCTGCCGAAAGCGCTCTCGTTCTTCAGTGGCCGTCGTCTGGTGCCGATTCTGACCTCGTTCGTGATGATTGTTGTCGCTTTCATCATGATGTACATCTGGCCGGTCGTTTTTGGCGGTCTGGTAGAGTTTGGCGAGCAGATCCAGAAACTCGGCTCCGTTGGCGCAGGCGTCTACGCCTTCTTTAACCGTCTGCTCATTCCGGTGGGCCTGCACCACGCGCTGAACTCAGTGTTCTGGTTTGACGTCGCCGGCATCAACGATATCCCGAATTTTCTCGGCGGCGCGCAGTCTATTGAATCCGGTAAAGCCGTGGTGGGTATTACGGGGCGTTACCAGGCGGGCTTCTTCCCGATCATGATGTTCGGCCTGCCGGGCGCAGCGCTTGCGATTTACCACTGTGCGCGTCCTGAGAACAAAGCCAAAGTGCTGGGCATCATGATGGCAGGTGCTTTCGCCGCGTTCTTTACTGGCATTACCGAGCCGCTGGAATTCTCCTTTATGTTCGTGGCGCCGGTGCTGTATGTCATCCATGCGGCGCTGACCGGTATTTCGGTGTTTATCGCGGCGACCATGCACTGGATTGCCGGTTTCGGCTTCAGCGCGGGTCTGGTGGATATGGTCCTCTCCTCGCGTAACCCGCTGGCGACCCACTGGTACATGCTGATTCCGCAGGGCCTGGTGTTCTTCGTCATTTATTACGTGGTGTTCCGCTTCACTATCACCAAATTCAACCTGATGACGCCGGGCCGTGAGCTGGCTGTCGCAGGCAGCGAGGCGGACGGTGAAGACGTTAACGTGAGTGGCGATAAAGCCCTCGATGCGACCGGGCTGGCACGTCAGTACATTGCGGCGGTTGGCGGCTCCGATAACCTGACTGGCATCGACGCCTGCATTACCCGTCTGCGTCTTTCCGTGAAGGATTCGGCGCTGGTGGATGAAGCGCTGGCTAAACGCCTCGGTGCGACCGGCGTTATCCGTCTTAACAAAACCAGCGTGCAGATTATCGTTGGTTTTGTGGCGGAAAAAATCGCTAACGCGATGAAAACGACCGGCCACGTGGCGGCCTCTGCGCCGACAGCCCCTGCTGGCGCGCCTGTCGCACCCGCGGTAAAACCGCAGGCGCTGGCGAATGCGCAGACGATAGCCGCGCTGGTCTCGCCGGTGACCGGCGAGGTTGTGGCGCTGGATGCGGTGCCGGATGAAGCGTTCGCCAGCAAAGCCGTCGGTGATGGCGTCGCTATCAAACCGACCGACAAAACGGTGGTGTCACCGGCGGCGGGCACGATTGTCAAAATCTTCAACACCAACCATGCGTTCTGCCTTGAAACCGAAAACGGCGCGGAAATCGTGGTTCATATGGGGATTGATACCGTCGCGCTGAACGGGCAGGGCTTTAAACGTCTGGTGGAAGAGGGCGCGCAGGTGACCGCGGGCCAGCCGGTGCTGGAGCTTGATCTGGATTACCTGAACGCGAACGCGCGCTCAATGATTAGCCCGGTGGTGTGCAGCAACATCGACGATTTCGGCGGCATGGTCATTAAGGCGCAGGGTGCGGTTGTGGCAGGGCAGAGCGCGCTGTATGAGATTAAAGGCAAATAATCGCTTCTGAGTCGTCATGCCTTAAACGGCGGGAGATGCTCCCGCCGTTTTTTTTTGCTTTTTTTCGGGGCTGGCGCAGGGGGTGGGAAGCCGTGTAGGGTGTCGCCCATCAGGATTAAGGAGAATCATATGCGCCATTGTATTATCGCGGTTTGCGCCGCCGTGCTGCTGAGCGGCTGCGTGCCTCGCTACGCCACGCACCGGCCTGCGCTTGAAATGGAAATTCAGAACGAACGGGGCGAGCCGGTTCCTCACGCCACGCTCTGGCTGCAAACGCACCGCATGCCGCCGGGCTTTTACCCACCGCCGGAGAAATTCATGGCAGATGAGAAAGGCCATATTTCCGTTTCACGCGTCTCGGAGTGGGAACCCATGATTTTCTTCCTGCACGGCACGATGATCTATTCCTGGACCTGGTGTGTTGAAGCGCCGGGCTATATTCCGCGCGACGGAAATGTCGACTCGTTAAGCTCACCAGTAAGAATGCTCAAAGCCACTGTCCCCCAGCGTTGTCGGCAGGTGGAATATGCCCAACGCGGGCAATGACAGGCGCTGCCCCACGGCGGGATTTTCTGTAACTAAAGGTTGTTTCCCGCTGCAGCTTATAAGATCATACGCCGTTAAACGATGTTGACGCTTTGAGGAATATGCGATGAGTGAGGCAGAAGCCCGCCCGACTAACTTTATTCGCCAGATTATTGATGAAGATCTGGCGTCTGGAAAACACACCACGATTTGCACCCGCTTCCCGCCGGAGCCGAACGGCTATCTGCACATCGGCCACGCGAAGTCCATCTGCCTGAACTTCGGCATCGCCCAGGATTACCAGGGCCAGTGCAACCTGCGCTTTGACGATACCAACCCGGTGAAAGAAGACCTGGAATTTGTCGAGTCGATTAAAAACGACGTGCAATGGCTGGGTTTCCACTGGTCTGGCGATGTGCGTTACTCCTCTGACTATTTCGATCAGCTGTACAATTACGCCGTTGAGCTTATCAACAAAGGGCTGGCGTATGTCGACGAGCTGTCGCCGGAGCAGATCCGCGAATACCGCGGCACCCTGACCGCGCCGGGCAAAAACAGTCCGTTCCGCGATCGCAGCGTGGAAGAAAACCTGGCGCTGTTTGAAAAAATGCGCGCTGGCGGGTTCGAAGAAGGCAAAGCGTGCCTGCGTGCGAAAATCGACATGGCGTCGCCGTTTATCGTGATGCGCGATCCTGTTCTGTACCGCATCAAGTTCGCTGAACATCACCAGACTGGCAATAAGTGGTGCATCTACCCGATGTATGACTTCACCCACTGCATTTCCGATGCGCTGGAAGGGATCACTCATTCGCTCTGTACGCTGGAATTCCAGGACAACCGTCGTCTGTATGACTGGGTACTGGATAACATCACCATCCCGGTACATCCGCGTCAGTACGAGTTCTCTCGTCTGAATCTGGAATATACCGTGATGTCCAAGCGTAAGCTGAATCTGCTGGTGACCGACAAGCATGTTGAAGGCTGGGACGATCCGCGTATGCCGACCATTTCCGGTCTGCGCCGTCGCGGTTATACCGCCGCTTCCATTCGTGAATTCTGCAAGCGCATCGGCGTCACCAAGCAGGATAACACCATTGAGATGGCGTCTCTTGAGTCCTGCATTCGTGAAGACCTCAACGAGAACGCGCCGCGCGCGATGGCGGTTATCGATCCGGTGAAACTGGTTATCGAAAACTACCCGCAGGGTCAGAGCGAAGTGGTTTCAATGCCTAACCATCCGAACAAACCGGAAATGGGCAACCGCGACGTGCCGTTCAGCGGCGAAATCTGGATCGATCGCGCAGACTTCCGCGAAGAAGCGAACAAGCAATACAAGCGCCTGGTGCTCGGTAAAGAAGTGCGTCTGCGTAACGCGTACGTTATTAAAGCGGAACGTGTTGAGAAAGACGAGGCGGGCGAAATCACGACTATTTATTGCTCGTACGATGCTGATACGCTGAGCAAAGATCCGGCTGACGGTCGCAAGGTAAAAGGCGTTATTCACTGGGTCAGCGCCGCGCATGCGTTGCCGGTTGAGATCCGTCTCTATGACCGTCTCTTCAGTGTGCCGAACCCTGGTGCTGCGGAAGATTTCCTGACGACAATAAATCCGCAATCTCTGGTGATCAAACAAGGTTATGCTGAACCGAGTCTGAAATACGCCGAAGCGGGCAAAGCCTGGCAGTTCGAGCGCGAGGGTTATTTCTGCCTCGACAGCCGCCATGCAAACGGTGACAAACTGGTGTTTAACCGCACCGTTGGCCTGCGTGACACCTGGGCTAAAATCGGCGAGTAAAGGCTTGCCTGTCATAAGACGCCGCCATCGCGCGGCGTTTTTTTTATTTGCTGAATCAATCTGTTAACTCCTCTTAAAGATTCGCGATGCGAATTAATTTCTTTTGTTTTGATAAACGCCTTTCATCGCATATCTCCCCGCTACAGAGCTTTCCACTTTATTAAAAATTGTAATCGCTTTCATTTTATTGTTTTGACTGCGTTTTCTATGTTGTACGGCATAAAAATTCACCCTTATGAAAATGTTACAAAATGAAGGAATTTTTGTGCTGCTCGTCATAAAGCCATAAAGAATTCAGGTTTTAAGATTGATAATTCGCGCTGCGAAAAATGGTCTTTAAGTGCGGTAGCGCGGGGGGAAGCTCCGCCGCCGTCTTTTATTTTTTTAATTTTTTCATTCGCTTTATGGGCGTTGTTCCACGCGAATTTTTTACGTCAAAGAGGAATTTCACATGCGTTCGTTGAAATACAAACGTAGCGGCATCGCTTTGGCTCTCGCCAGCGTCAGCGCGCTGGGCGGCTTGTGCAGCCCACCCGGTGCTCTGGCAGCGGGGTTTATTGATGACTCTACGTTAACCGGCGGCATCTATTACTGGCAGCGCGAGCGCGACCGTAAAGATGTTGTAGAAGATAAATACAAAACCAACCTTTCTCACTCCACCTGGAACGCGAATCTCGATTTTCAGTCAGGGTTCGCCGCCGATATGTTCGGGCTGGATATCGCCGCTTTTACTGCCATCGAAATGGCGGAAAACGGCGACAGCGGTCACCCGAACGAAATTGCGTTCTCCTCCAGCAATAAAGCCTACGACGAAGACTGGTCAGGGGATAAAAGTGGTATCAGCCTTTATAAAGCCGCGGGCAAATTCAAATACGGCCCTGTCTGGGCGCGAGCCGGCTGGCTGCAACCGACCGGGCAGACACTGCTGGCGCCGCACTGGAGCTTTATGCCCGGCACATATCAGGGCGCGGAAGCCGGGGCGAATTTCGACTACGGCGATGCTGGCGCGCTGAGTTTTTCCTATATGTGGACCAACGAATACAAATCGCCGTGGCATCTGGAGATGGATAAGTTCAGGCAGAACGACAGAACGACTCGCGTGGATTATCTCCACTCTATCGGCGCGAAATATGCGTTTAAAAATTCGCTGGTGCTGGAGGCGGCGTTCGGCCAGGCGCAGGGCTATGTCGATCAATACTTTGCCAAAGCGAGCTACAACTTTTCGCTTGCCGGAAACCCGCTGGCCACCAGCTATCAGTTTTACGGCGCGCGCGATAAAGCCAGCAGCGGCACTATTAATGATATCTACGATGGTACGGCCTGGCTCCAGGCGCTGACGTTTGGCTATAAGGTCGGGCCGGTGGATCTGCGCCTCGAAGGCACATGGGTGAGCGCCGAAGGGCAGCAGGGCTATTTTCTGCAGCGTATGACGCCGACGTATGCCTCCTCCAACGGACGGCTCGATATCTGGTGGGATAACCGCTCAGATTTCAACGCTGACGATGAAAAAGCGGTGTTTTTCGGCGCGATGTATGACCTGAAAAACTGGAAGCTGCCGGGCTTTGCGATAGGCGCCTCTTACGTCTACGCGTGGGATGCAAAGCCCTCAACGCTTCCGACCACCGACAACTACTACGATCCTGACTACCGCCTGAAAGAGTCTGCCTACAGCCTGGACGCGGTCTACACCCTGCAGGACGACCGCGCCAAAGGCACGATGTTTAAGCTGCATTTCACCCAGTATGACAACCATTCCGACATCCCGAGCTACGGCGGCGGCTACGGCAACATTTTCCAGGACGAACGCGACGTGAAATTTATCGTCACGGCACCGTTTACGATTTTCTGAATGCGCAGGGGCGCGCAGGTGCGCCTTACATAAAGGGCAGTGAAAAGGACGAGATGATGAAAAAGTTAAAGATCAGTCTGTTAGCCGGGGTGGTGATGGGGATTTTTGCCGGTAGCGGCGCACAGGCGTCAACGGCAGACCAAATCAGCCAGTTTGGGCTCAACTACGCGATTACCGACAACCACGCGGCACAGCATGGCGTCGACTGCGCCGCGCTTGGCGCCGACTGGGCCTCCTGCAATAAAGCGGTTATCACGCTCACCAATCCGGGTGACGCGGTGACGGATAAAAACTGGACTATCTGGTTTCACAGTATTCGCCAGATCCTCAAGGTCGATAACGATCAGTTTAAAGTGACCCACGTGATGGGCGATCTCCATAAGCTTGAACCGACGGACAAATTCACCGGCTTCCCGGCCAATGCCTCGGTGGAGATCCCAATCGTCAATGAATACTGGCAGCTCTTTATCACCGATGTGCTGCCGCGCTGGTACGTTACGGCGGACGATGGCGCGCCGAAAGTGATCGCCAGTACCGATACCGAAACGTTAACCGGGTTCGTCAGCCCGCTGAAAGATCAGTGGAAACGCACGCCGGACGATAAAAACATCCTGATGACCGCGGAAGCGCGCTTCGATAAAAATAGCGACATCAAAACACTGAATGCCGACAGCCTGCGTGGGCAGATCATCCCGACGCCGCGCCAGGTCAGGCTGCACGGGCAGGACGTCGCTCTCGACCAGGGCGTTAAGCTTGATATAGCCGTGCTTGATAAAGGCTCGCAAGAGGCGATTACCGCGCGCTTTGCGCTGCTGGGAGTGAAAACCGGATCGGGTTATCCGGTGCGTACGGCCATCGCGAGCCGCGCGTTTAACGGCAAAGAGGCGGTGTCCGGCGCTTATCAGCTGCATATAGGACAGAAAGAGGCGGTAATCACCGGCTACGATCGCGCAGGCGTCTTTTATGGTTTGCAGTCACTGCTGTCGCTGATCCCGGTGGACGGCGCGCGCCAAATCGCGACGCTTGACGCGCAGGATGCGCCGCGTTTTGCGTATCGTGGCATTCACCTTGATGTGGGGCGCAACTTCCATACCAAAGCCGCCGTGCTGCGCCTGCTCGATCAGATGGCGGCCTGGAAGCTCAATAAATTTCACTTCCATTTAAGCGACGATGAGGGCTGGCGCATCGATATTCCGGGGCTCCCGGAGCTGACTGAAATTGGCGCGAAACGCTGCCACGATCTGAGCGAAAAAACCTGTCTGCTGCCGCAGCTCGGCTCCGGGCCAGATACCAACAACAACGGTAGCGGCTATTTCACCCGCGCCGATTATATCGAGATAGTGAAATTCGCCGCGGCGCGCCAGATTGAGGTCATTCCGGAAATAGATATGCCGGCTCACGCCCGCGCGGCGGTGATTGCAATGGAGGCACGCTACGATCGGCTGATGAAAGCGGGTAAAACCAACGAGGCGAACGCGTACCGCCTGCTCGACCCGCAGGATACCTCCGTCACAACAGGCGTGCAGTATTACAACCGTACCGGCTACCTCAATCCGTGCCTCGATTCGTCACGCCGTTTCGTGGATAAAGTGATCGGCGAAATTCAGCAGATGCACCGGGAGGCCGGACAGCCGCTCACCACCTGGCATTTTGGCGGCGACGAGGCGAAAAATATTTACCTTGGCACCGGTTATACCGATAAAACGAAACCGGAAGCCGGGAAGGGCATTATCGATCAAAGCCGCCAGGATAAACCCTGGGCGCGCTCGCCGGTGTGTCAGAAAATGGTTAAGGACGGGGTGGTCGCGGACGTTGAGCATCTCTCCAGCTACTTTGGCGTTGAGGTCAGCAAGCTGGTGAAAGCGCACGGCATTGACATCATGCAGGCCTGGCAGGATGGCCTTAAAGATGCGAAAGACGCCAGCGCCTTTGCCACCTCACATGTCAACGTCAACTTCTGGGACACCCTCTACTGGGGCGGTTTTGACAGCGTCAACGACTGGGCCAACAAAGGCTTTCGCGTCGTGGTCTCTAACCCGGATTACGTCTATCTCGATTTCCCGAACGAAGTGAATCCGGCGGAGAGCGGCTACTACTGGGGCACGCGCTTTAGCGATGAGCGTAAGATTTTCAGTTTCGCGCCGGATAACCTGCCGCAAAACGCCGAGACGTCGGTCGATCGCGACGGCAACGCGTTTAGCGCTAAATCCGATAAACCCTGGCCTGGCGCTTATGGGCTCTCGGCACAGCTCTGGAGCGAAGTGGTGCGTACCGATAAGCAGATGGAGTACATGATGTATCCGCGTCTGCTGGCCGTAGCGGAGCGCGCCTGGCACCGTGCCGCATGGGAGCAGGATTATCAGGCGGGGCGCGAGTATAAGGGCGGCGAAACGCATCAGGTCGATATGCAGGCGCTACAACGGGACTGGACGCGTTTTGCGAACCTGCTTGGCCGTCGCGAACTGCCGAAACTTGAGAAAGCGGGCGTGCAGTTCCGTCTGCCGGTGCCGGGCGCACGCGTGAAAACAGGGGTATTGCAGATGAACATCAGCCTGCCTGGCGTGACGATGGAGTATTCCACTGATGGCGGCGCGCGCTGGCAGCCTTATGACGCCGCGCAACCGCCGCGCGTGACGGGCGAGGTGCAGGTACGCAGCGTAAGCGTGGATGGCAAACGCCACAGCCGGACGGAGCGCGTACAGCCGTAACGCGCTTTTTAAAAAAGCCAGCCTCCGGGCTGGCTTTTACGTGTATTAAAGCGGTGTCTTACAGCGCCTCTGGCAGATGGTGAACGGCAAGCAGTTTGCCTTTGCTGATTTCAATATGTTTCGCGCTGCGTAGCTGGGACAAGGTTTTCATTACCATACTGCGGGAAAGATTTGTTTTTTTAACAATATAATCGGCGACGTTAATCCGGTTACGCATAAACTCATCCATCGACGCCAGACAATCGATATTGGCTTTAATCATACTGTAGCTGTTTCTGCCCAGCATAATTTCTTCCCGATAGCAAAGCATATTAATTATCCATGAGGACAAAATAAGAAGATGTAACTGGCAATGATTTTTTTCGATTTCCTGCATGAAATAATCAAAAGGAATTAACTGATAATGACATTCTGAATCAGCCTGTAATTTTATGAATTGGGATTTACCTAAATTCCGCGCCAGGCCCAGAACCGAAGGGGCGCTGCATTTTTCCAGCAACAGGCGGTCACTCTGGCGCATCAGAGAAAACTGACCGCCGCGAATGATGCAAATTTCCCCGTCTCGCAACGGGATAAGCGTATTTTTTTCCGCACGAGACCAGTTGCCGTAGCTATTGAAAATATCGGCAATGCGGTAAATCTCAGCAAGAGGTTTAGAGGGTAATACCATATTGGTTACCTTGTTTAAAATAAATTTATGTCGTTGCTGTATCTTAATGGATGCTTTTTTATTGCTGCAATAAGGGGCAGAGAAGAGGGAATGAACAACGGCAATCTTTCGTTGGCTAACCGCTTGACCGATAAAGATATTTATCTTTTCTGAATTTATATTTAATAAAATATATGTGGTTTAATTAAGCATTGTGCGCTGTATTAAAATACATATTTATGTGCTATTAATCCAAAATGATACATGTGTATTTTCAGCGTCTGGTTTTCAGACAATAAAAAAGCCGACAAACGTCGGCTTTGGATCAGGCGTTATGGCGAACGTTACTTCTCGCCGACCTCGTGCGCGTGTTCATTCTCGCGGCAGTCGCCATCGGCACAGTGACCATACAGATAGAGGCTGTGGTTGGTCAGGCGGATGCCGTGACGTGTCGCGATTTCACGCTGACGGGCTTCAATAGAGTCATCGCTGAATTCGATCACTTTGCCGCAATCGAGACAGATCAGGTGATCGTGATGATGCTGTTGCGTCAGCTCGAAAACGGATTTACCGCCTTCGAAGTTGTGACGGGTGACGATGCCGGCATCGTCGAACTGGTTCAGTACGCGATAGACCGTGGCAAGGCCAATCTCTTCACCCATGTCAATCAGACGCTTATAGAGGTCTTCCGCACTGACATGATGATTGACCGGTTCCTGCAGCACTTCGAGGATTTTTAATCGAGGAAGCGTGACTTTCAGGCCGGCCTTCTTTAATGCGGTATTGTTGTCAGTCATGCGGAATCTGTCCTGTTGCTTAACGACTCGCCCCAGAAGGGAGCGATACATCGGATACGCCGAAGATGAATGCGTCTCATTATAGAACTGACATGCCTAAATGAAAACCGCAAGCGTCCGGCAAAAAAGAGCTTAAAAATCGTGGGCCCGCCAGCGTTTTACACGGGGAGGCCTGATAATTAAGGATGCCATTGTACAGCGTAGTGAGGGAAAGTTAAAAATTTGTAGCAATTATTTTCATTGCTTTTATCTATCAACCGGCGCGGACGGCCGCCCGCGCCGTTTATCATCAGGCGTTGATGATTTCCTGCAGGTGCAGCTCTTCGGAGACCTGTTTCACCCATTTTTCAACGCGTTCCGCCGTCAGCTCCGGCTGGCGATCTTCATCAATTGCGAGGCCGACAAAGTGATCGTCGTCTGCGAGACCTTTGGACGCTTCGAAGTGATAACCCGCCGTCGGCCAGTGGCCAACAATGGTCGCGCCGCGCGGCTCGATAATATCGCGAATGGTGCCCAGCGCGTCGCAGAAGTATTCTGCGTAATCTTCCTGGTCGCCGCAGCCGAACAGCGCGACCAGTTTACCGTTGAAGTCAATTTCTTCCAGCGTCGGGAAAAAGTCGTCCCAGTCGCACTGCGCTTCGCCGTAGTACCAGGTCGGGATGCCAAGCAGAAGAATATCGAACGCTTCCAGATCCTCTTTGCTGCTTTTAGCAATGTCATGCACTTCAGCAACGTCTTTCCCGAGCTGTTTCTGGATAATTTTTGCGATATTTTCGGTATTGCCGGTGTCGCTGCCGAAAAAGATGCCTACGATTGCCATAAGAAGAATAACCTCTTGAATCTAAATGTGATGGTGCTGGCATAACGCCCACAGATAGGGCAATCATAGCAGAACAGGTGAAGGTGCGGAAACGGTATCAGGCGCCGGGTGCACTCTCTGCTACATTGCCCCGTCCTTTTGGGTAAAATTCAGACCAGACCTTACTCCTGCAAGGCTTTCAGCTGAGCGAGGAGCATAGCTTCTATCAGCTCGCTGCGGCTGATATTACGCGCCTGAGCCAGATGGTTCAGCGCGTCCACCGCATCGGCGTTCAGCTTCAATTCCACGCGCTTAAGCCCGCGAACTTTGTCACGCTTAAGCTGGTTGCGCTTATTGATGCGCAGCTGTTCGTCGCGCGACAGCGGATTGGTTTTCGGTCTGCCCGGACGGCGTTCATCCGCGAAAAGATCGAGCGTTGTGCGGTCCGTTTGTTCTTTTGCCATGGTATGAGTATAGACAGGGGAAACAGGCTGCCGGGGCGGGCCCGGCGGTATTTCAGCGCGCCATCATACATCAGGCAGCGAAGCGCGCCAACGCATCCGGCGCGCGACGGCGCCGGTCGGTCTGTTTTTAATCAGTTTCCAGAAAACGCCGGATAGCGCGCAGCACCGCCTGCGGCTTTTCGGCATGCACCCAGTGACCCGCGCCCGCGATAACGTGCGCGCGGGCCTGCGGGAATTGCGCCAGCAGCGCTTCGCGGTGCGCTTCTTCCACATAAGGCGACGCGCCGCCACGGATAAACAGCGCCGGGCCGCGCCAGGCGGGGAGGGGTTCCCAGCCGACAATATGGGCGTATTGATTCCACAGCACCGGCACATTGAAGCGCCAGACGCCATCGACAAACGACTTCAGCAGAAACTGAATCACGCCTTCTTCCGCGATATACTGGCGCATGATATCCGCCGCCTGCTGGCGTGTTGTCGCGCCCGCATCGCTCACCGCGTTGACCGCCGCGAAAATGTCGTCGTGGCGGCGGACCTGATAATCCACTGGCGCGATATCGATAGCCACCAGCTTTTCAATGCGATCTGGCGCCAGCGCCGTTACCGCCATCGCCGCTTTGCCGCCCATCGAATGCCCGATAAGAATCACTTTCTCCAGCCCCTGCGCATCCAGCGTATCGAGAATGTCCTGCGCCATCGCCGGGTAATCCATCGTCTCGCTACGCTCAGAAAGCCCGTGGTTACGCAAATCGACCTGCACAATATTGTTATCCTGCACCAGATCGCGGGCCAGCACGCCGAGATTGTCCAGGCTGCCAAACAGCCCGTGAATTAACACAATCGGTGTATTTTGAGTCGGTTGTTGCGCAGATTGCGTGCGGGTATTTAATTTCATGGCAAAGTTCTTTTTTGGCGACTGACAGGTTAGGTTATCATGTTGACCATTCTGCCGCCCGGCTGCAAGGTTCCAGTTAATTCCGACTTTTGCGGCCTTCCTGGTTTGACGCTATCCGCTGTTGGGTTTTAACTCTATAATCCCAATGACTTGTATTCAGAAAAGAAATCGCACTGGATTAAGATGAAAACGATTGAAGTTGATGACGAGCTGTATCGCTACATTGCCAGCCACACCCTGCATATTGGCGAAAGCGCGTCCGACATTTTACGGCGCATGTTGAAATTTTCCGCCTCCACGCAGATCGCCGCTACACCAGCCAAAGCAGAGATCCCAGCCACCGTCGCGCCCGCCGCTGACAAACCGGCCAACCCGGCGCGCGATCGCGTTCGCGCCATGCGTGAGCTGCTTCTTTCGGATGAATACGCCGAACAAAAACGCGCGGTCAATCGTTTTATGCTGGTGCTGTCTACACTCTATTCACTGGATGCAGACGCTTTTGCCGAAGCTACCGAATCGTTACATGGTCGCACCCGCGTCTATTTCGCCGGCGACGAGCAAACGCTGCTGCAAAGTGGCAACCAGACGAAACCCCGCCACGTGCCGGGCACGCCGTACTGGGTTATCACGAACACGAATACAGGCCGCAAATGTAGCATGATTGAACACATCATGCAGACCATGCAGTTCCCGGCGGAATTGATTGAGAAGGTTTGCGGCACCATTTAACTCTTGCGTCAGAAGGACCAGGCCATGGCAGTCAATAACCGTGCGGGACAGCCTGCACAACAGAGTGATTTAATCAACGTCGCCCAGCTGACCGCGCAGTACTATGTGCTGAAGCCCGAAGCGGGTAATGCGGAGCACGCGGTGAAGTTCGGGACTTCCGGCCACCGCGGCAGCGCCGCGCGTCACAGCTTTAACGAGCCGCACATTCTGGCCATCGCCCAGGCGATTGCGGAAGAGCGCGCCAAAAACGGCATCACTGGGCCGTGCTATGTCGGTAAAGATACGCATGCGCTCTCCGAGCCTGCGTTTATCTCCGTACTGGAAGTGCTGGCGGCAAACGGCGTCGATATCATCGTGCAGGACAACAACGGTTATACGCCGACGCCTGCGGTCTCTAACGCGATCCTTGAGCACAACAAACGCGGCGGCGCACAGGCTGACGGCATCGTCATCACGCCGTCGCACAACCCGCCCGACGACGGCGGCATCAAATACAACCCGCCTAACGGCGGCCCGGCAGATACCAACGTCACCAAAGTGGTCGAAAACCGCGCAAACGCGCTGCTGGCGGACGGCCTGAAAGGCGTGAAGCGTATTTCGCTGGACGACGCCTGGGCGAGCGGCCGCATTCAGGAAAAAGATCTGGTGCAGCCGTTTATCGAAGGGCTGGCGGAGATCGTCGACATGGCCGCTATCCAGAAAGCGGGCCTGAAGCTTGGCGTTGACCCGCTGGGCGGCTCCGGCATCGAATACTGGAAGCGCATCGCGGAGCACTACAAGCTCAACCTGACGATTGTTAACGATCAGGTGGATCAGACGTTCCGCTTTATGCATCTGGATAAAGACGGCGCTATCCGTATGGACTGCTCCTCGGAATCCGCGATGGCGGGCCTGCTGGCGCTGCGCGATAAGTTCGACCTGGCGTTTGCCAACGACCCGGACTACGACCGCCATGGCATCGTCACGCCTGCGGGGCTGATGAACCCGAACCACTATCTCGCTGTCGCTATCAACTATCTGTTCCAGCATCGCCCGCAGTGGGGCCAGGACGTTGCCGTCGGTAAAACGCTGGTTTCTTCCGCGATGATCGACCGTGTGGTCGACGCGCTGGGCCGTAAGCTGGTGGAAGTGCCGGTCGGGTTTAAATGGTTCGTTGACGGTCTCTACGACGGCAGCTTCGGCTTTGGCGGCGAAGAGAGCGCGGGCGCGTCCTTCCTGCGCTTTGACGGCACGCCGTGGTCCACTGATAAAGACGGCATCATCATGTGCCTGCTCGCGGCGGAAATCACCGCGGTGACCGGGAAAAACCCGCAGCAGCACTATGACGAACTGGCCGCGCGTTTCGGCGCGCCGAGCTACAACCGTCTGCAGGCGTCCGCCTCCTCCGCGCAGAAAGCCGCGCTTTCTAAACTCTCTCCGGAAATGGTCAGCGCAAGCACACTGGCAGGCGATCCGATCACCGCACGTCTGACAGCCGCGCCGGGCAATGGCGCTGCTATCGGCGGCCTGAAAGTGATGACCGAGAACGGCTGGTTCGCGGCGCGTCCTTCCGGTACCGAAGACGCGTACAAGATCTATTGCGAAAGCTTCCTCGGTGAAGAACACCGCAAGCAGATCGAGAAAGAAGCGGTAGAAATCGTCAGCGAAGTGCTGAAAAACGCGTAAGCGTTGCGGGGCAGGCCGTAGCGCTCGTCCCGGCGATAACATAAAAACGGCAACCTTCGGGTTGCCGTTTTGCTTTGCCTGCCAGGCCACGTTACCCCTGCTTGTTGGTCAGCTCAAAGCGCGCAGAGACCAGCCCGTAGAGCGTCCAGCCCATAAACGTGACCATGGCGCCATACAGCATCGCCTCCTCGCCGGATGAATAGAGCGCGTAAAAGCTGTAAATCGCGCCCACCAGCGCCACCACGTTGGCCTGCTTCGCCTTGCGCGACGGCACATTCGCCACTTGCTGAATGATTACCAGCGCCGCCATCGACAAAATATACGGGATGATATTGGTCACCACCGCCAGGTTAACCAGCACGTTAAATTGTTTATTGAGTGACGGGCTGATGGTCATCAGCGACAGCGCGCTCTGGATAATCACAATCGTCAGCATCCCTTTTACCGGCGCTTCGGCTTTGCTCAGGCGTGAGAACACTTTGGGGAAATAGCCCGCGTCGGCGGAGGAGCGGAACACCTGGGCGATGGTGAACTGCCAGCCGAGCAGCGAACCGCAGCAGGACATTACCATCAGCGCCATAATGATTTTCCCGACGCCCGGCGTGAACATCTGCGCGAACGCCAGCCCGAACGGCGCGGTGGAGTGCGCGAGACTCAGGTTAGGCACAATGCCCGCAATCACGTTGGTGGAAACAATATAAATCACCGCCGCGCCGAGCGTGCCGCCCAGTACCGCAATCGGCACGTTGCGCTCCGGGTTTTCCACCACCTCGGTGTTGGCGCAGGCCGACTCCAGCCCGAGGAACGCCCATAGCGTCATGGCGATGGAGGAGCCTACCGCGTCGAAAAACGGCACGTGATGCGGGTTCCAGGAGTCTGCATACAGCGACGGGCTGAACCAGAACCAGCCGATCACCGACAGCCCGACCACCGGGATGATTACACCCCAGACGGTAATACCGCTGAGCTTGCCGGTGATGCGCGCGCCGCCGAAGTTGGCGACCGTGCAAATCCACAATACGCCCATCGTGGCGATGCCGGTCTGCACCGGCGTCAGCGCCGCGCCGAACAGCTCGCTGCCATAGCCGACCGCGGAGATAGCGATGGCGACGTTAGCGATAAGCAACGATACCCCGTAGGTATAGTTGGCCATAAAATTGCCCGACTTACCGAACGCATACTCCGCATAGCCGCCCATGCCGCCCGCTTTGCGGCTGAACATTCCGCATCTTGCGAAAGCCCAGGCCAGCGCCGTTGAGCCGACGGCGGTCACAAGCCAGGAGATAATCGAAATAGTGCCCACTTCGGCAAGCTTGGTCGGCAGCATAATAATGCCGGAGCCCATCATGTTCACCATCGTCAGGATGGTCAGCGGCACGACGCCCATTTTGTTGGATTTGCTCATCATAACGCTCCTTCGGCGCGGCCCTGCGTGACTGGCCGTTGACGGATGACGTAACACCACACCTGGCGGCGACCGTCATTCTCCTGTACATACACACCCTGTAATTCCGGCGCGAAACCCGGCAGCAGGTTGATCCCTTCTTCCAGCGCCCGGAAGTAGTGCAGCGCCGCGCCGCCCCAGATTTCGCCGGGCACCACACACAGCACGCCCGGCGGGTAGGGGAGCGCGCCTTCAGCCGCGATGCGGCCTTCCGCCTGGTCAAGCCGCACCAGCTCCACCTCGCCACGAATAAACGCGTGGTTCGCCGCCTGCGGGCTCATGGCGACGCGCGGGAAATACGCCTTACGAAACATCTCTTTTTGCAGCTGCTTTACGTTACGGCTGGCGTAAAAATCGTGCATCTCCTGACAGAGCTGGCGCAGCGTATACCCGGCGTAACGGGCCTGATGCTGTTTCCAGAGCGTCGGCAGCACCTCGCTTAACGGCGCGTCGCTCTCCAGCAGCTTTTCAAAACGCGCCAGCTGCGCCACCAGCTGTTGCAGCTTGCTCATCTCTTCGGCAGGGGTGAGCAGAAACAGGATCGAGTTCAGGTCGCACTTCTCCGGGATGATATGGTTCTCGCGCAGGTAGCTTGCGAGCACCGCCGCAGGCACGCCGAACGCCGCATATTCGCCGGTCGCGATGTCGATACCCGGCGTGGTGAGCAGCAGCTTACATGGGTCGACAAAATACTGGTGCGGCGCGTAGCCCTCAAAGGCGTGCCAGCGCTCGCCGGGTTCGAAGTGGAAAAACCGCAGGTCGGAGGCTATTTCCTGTGTCTCATAGCTCTGCCACGGACGGCCATCGACCGTCGCCGGAACGAAGGGGTGTATGGCGCGGCAGTTGTCGAAAATCATCTTGCGCGCCTCGATGCCATATTCCACGCAGCGCATCCACATGCGGCGTCCGCCTTCGCCTTCATGCATCCGCGCGTTGATGTCGAGTGCCGCGAAAAGCGGGTAAAAAGGGCTGGTGGAGGCGTGCATCATAAAAGCGTTATTCATGCGCTTGTGGGGCACATAACGCGGCTGTCCTTTGATATGACTGTCTTTTTTATGAATCTGTGACGTCTGGGAAAACCCGGCCTGCTGTTTATGCACCGACTGCGTGACCAGAATGCCCGGATCGTTTTCATTGAGCGTCAGCAGTAAGGGCGAGCAGGGCGCCATCATCGGAATAAACTGCTCATAGCCCACCCAGGCGGAGTCGAAGAGAATGTAATCGCACAGCGGCCCCAGGCTATCGACCACCTGGCGGGCGTTGTAGATAGTGCCGTCGTAAGTGCCGAGCTGGATAACTGCGAGGCGAAACGGCCGCGCCATCGCGGCGCGCTCCGGGGCGGTCTCGCGTACCAGGCTGCGCAGATAACGCTCATCGAAGCAGTGCGCGTCGATGCCGCCGATAAAGCCGTACGGGTTACGCGCGGTTTCCAGATAAACCGGCGTGGCCCCCGCCTGCAACAGCGCGCCGTGGTGGTTCGACTTATGGTTATTGCGGTCAAACAGCACCAAATCGCCGGGCGCAAGCAGCGCGTTAAGCACCACTTTATTGGCGGATGACGTGCCGTTCAGCACAAAGTACGTTTTATCAGCGTTGAACACCTGCGCGGCGTGCTGCTGGGCGAGGCACGGCGCGCCTTCGTGGATCAGTAAATCACCCATCGCCACATCGGCATTGCACAAATCGGCGCGAAACAGCGTCTCGCCGAAGAAATTCACAAACTGGTTTCCGGCCGGGTGGCGGCGGAAAAACTCACCGCCCTGGTGCCCGGGGCAGTCAAACGCGCTGTTGCCCTGATTCACGTAATCGACCAGCGCGCGAAAGAAGGGCGGGCGCAGCGCGGTTTCATATTTCTGCGCGGCGGCTTCAAGCTGTCGACCATAGTAGTCGCGGTGCGTTTCGTTATCGTCAAACACGCCGGAAATCCGCGCCAGATACTCAGCAGGCACCCGCTCCTCGGGCTGACACATGACAAATACCGGAACGCCGAAGCCAGTCAGCTCTATTTCATCAATAATGCCCTGGAAAATATCGCTGACGGAAATGACCGCCGCGGCAATATCAATATAGTTGGTGTCATGAATATTAATAAGCTCCCGGTCAGTTGAAAAACAGTCCGGGCATAAACGGCTAACGCCGATTTTTAACGCTTGCATGGTGATTCCTTATTTTCAGGCAAAGCAATCCCGCGCTATTTCCTTGCGGAAATGGCTTTGTTATTTGTTCAGGTAAAAGCTTGCCGCCGCATAATAAATGCGGGAAATAACCTTGGTTTTATTTTTGCCAGACAAAGCCCTGCCAGCTAACAGGCTGGTTATCATAGGGTTTATGGCAAAAAGAGGCGCGCATTCTCAGGCGTAAACCCGTTATTACATCACATGGAATTTTCGCTGAGAAATGGCAGGCGCGCTGCGGCGCTAAAGGCTAGCGGGCGTTGAAAATATGGAAGTCGAAGCAGTTGCGGTGAGCAAACATCATAATATGGGTTGTCCGCCGGATATGCGGCATTAACCGATTGTTATTTTCCATTGTCGTTTCCTTTCACTTATTGAAAGCGTGGTCATTTTATCCGGCTTAGAGCGTTATTCTGTGAAAGAGATCAATAAAAACGGCCTGAACCAGAAATAATACGTCGTTATTTATGCATAATGCAGCGCAGATCTCTTCTGGTTACATAAATGTAAGCGGTTGGTTATTGAAATAAATTTCATTATTTTGAGCGTTATTTAATTTTGGCAGGAATTAATTTCAGGGCCTGGAAAGGCACTGTGTGAATAAGCATTGACATGAGGCGAGGATGTATTCAGAAGCAAGGCGGGGAGAAACGCCGCCGCGCCAGGCCTGACGCGGCGATGCGCTTACAGCATAAACCGGTAGCCGATGCCGGTTTCCGTCAACAGGTGGTGCGGGCGCGCCGGGTCAAGCTCCAGCTTCTGGCGCAGGTGGCCCATATAGATACGCAGATAATGGCTGTGCTCCACCGCGTTCGGCCCCCACACCTGGCTTAACAGCTGGCGCTGGGTCAGCACTTTGCCCGCGTTGTTCAGCAGCACGGCCAGCAGGCGGAATTCTATGGGCGTCAGGTGGATCTCCTGCGCGCCGCGCGTGATGCGCCGCGCCGCCAGATCAACGGTGATATCGGAAAATCGCACCACCGGGTCGCTCTGGCTGGCGGCGCCGTGACGGCGCAGGGCGACGCGCAGTCGCGCCTGTAACTCGCCAATGCCGAACGGTTTGCCCAGAAAGTCATCGGCGCCCGCGTCCAGCGCCGCGATTTTGTCCTGTTCGTCGCTGCGCGCCGACAGCACAATCACCGGAGTCTGGCTCCACTGGCGGTAGTCGCGGATAAAATCGATGCCGTCGCCGTCCGGCAGGCCGAGATCGAGAATCACCAGATCGGGCTTGCGGGTCGCGGCTTCAATCAGCCCGCGCTGCAGAGTTTCAGCGTCATACACGCGCAGTCCCTCGCTCTCCAGCGCGGTGCGCAGAAAGCGGCGGATCTCTTTTTCATCTTCGACAATCAGAACGCTAATCACATGACCTCGTGGATATCCAGTTCCGGGGGCGTTTCTTTGGGCAGCAGCACGTGGAAACTTGCGCCGCCTTCCGGGCGATTACGGGCGTAAATCTCGCCGCCGTGCACCTCGACAATCGCCTGGCAAATGGCAAGCCCCAGCCCGACGCCAGGGATGGCGGATTCTTTATTACCGCGAGCGAATTTAGCAAAAATCGCCTGCTCCTGACCAGCCGGAATGCCGGGGCCGCTGTCCCAGACTTCGAGATCGAGCCGCTCGTCGCGCCAGCCCGCCCGCACGCCTATCTGCGCCCGTGACCCCGCATATTTAGCGGCGTTTTCCAGAAGATTAATCAGCACTCGCTCAAACAGCGGGCCGTCAACGTGGATAAGCGTCAGCGGATCGCTCAGGCTCAGCGCGATATGCCGCCCGCCGAGACCCGGTTCGAGCATTTTGAGCGCGCTGCCCACGACCTCTTCCAGCGTCAGCCACTCTTTACGCAGGTTAAAACCGCCGGACTGAATGCGCGCCATATCCAGCAGATTATTCACAAGCCTTGCGGTGTTAAGCACATGCTGGCGGATTTCGCTCGCCTGCGGCGCGTGTTTCGAGCCTTCTGAGGCCAGATCGAGCGTCAGAATTTCCGCCTGGCCGAACAGCACCGTCAGCGGCGTGCGCAGGTCGTGGGAGAGTGCCGCCAGCAGAGAGTTGCGCAGCTGTTCGCGCTCGCTTGCAAGCCGCGCCTGTTCTTCGCTTTCGGTCAGGAACAGCCGCTCCAGCGCGCTTGCCACCAGTAGCGTAAACGTCTCCAGCAACCGCTGCTGTTCGGGGATCATTAGCTGGCGCAGATTGCTCGGCTCGACAATCACCAGCCCGAGCGTCCGTCCGGCGGTGCGCAGCGGAAGAATTTGATAAGGCACGCCGGGCAGGGTGTCGGTGCCCGCGCCGGCAGGCAGCCCTTTATCAAAGCTCCAGCGGGCAATGGCTTCATCCCACGGCGTGATGTCCGCCAGCGGCTGTGGCGGCTGTAATTTGCCCTGGTCGTCCGGCAGCAGCAGCAGGCCGCGAGCATGAAAGGTGGAGGCGATAAACTGCTGGCTTGTGGCGGCGATATCGCGTGCGGTACGGCCCACGGCCAGCGCTTTAGACATCTCATAAAGGTGCCGGGTGCGCTGTTCGCGATAGCGTGCGATACGCGCCTGGTAGCGTACGCCCGCGGTCAGGTTGCCGATGATAAGCCCGACGCTCAGCATCACGGCGAAGGTCAGCAGATACTGCACATCCGACACCGCCAGCGTGCCACGCGGCGCGATAAAAAAGAGATCGAAACTCACTACGTTGATGACGGTGGCAAGCACCGACGGCCAGCGGCCATAAAACAGCGCCACCACCACCACGCCAAGCAGATAGACCATCACCAGGTTGGCGGCGTCAAAAGCGATAAGCCACTGGTGCGCGACCAGCGTAATCAGCGCGCAAAGCGCAAGCGCCACCGCGCAGCCGCGCATCTGCACCCGCCACTTCTCCATAAAGGTGCGGTTGTCGGCGGGTTTCGCCGTGGCGGGCGCGGGTTTGTCATCCAGCGCGACAATCAGTAAATCGAGATCCGGCGCGTGGCGCGCCAGGCGTTCGGCGAACGTATCCTGGCTCCACCAGCGGCGTTTGTTGCGCCGCCCGATGACGATTTTGCCGAGGTTATGCTCGCGGGCGTAGCGCAGCACGGCTTTTTCCTCTACCGGATCGGCGAGGGTCGCGGTCTCCGCGCCCAGCTCCTGCGCGAGGTGCAGCGCGCTTAAAATGGTGCGTCGCGCCGATTCCGACAGCCGGTGCAGGCGCGGGGTTTCGACATACACGGCATGCCAGACGCTACCGAGCCTTGCCGCCAGCCGCGCGGCGGTGCGCACCAGTTTTTCGTTACCGGCGCCCTGGCCGATACACAGCAAAATGGCGTCGCGGGTATGCCAGACTTTCTCCTGTCCCTGTCGGTCGCGCCAGGCGCGCATCTGATCGTCTACCCGGTCGGCGGTGCGGCGCAGCGCCAGCTCGCGCAGCGCGATAAGATTGCCTTTACGGAAAAAATGCTCAATGGCGCGCTCGGCCTGGCCTGCGATATAGACTTTGCCTTCATGCAGGCGCTGGCGCAGATCGTCCGGCGGCAAATCCACCAGCACAATTTCATCGGCTGCGTCGAAAATCGGATCCGGCACCGTTTCGCGCACCTGGATACCGGTCACGCCGCCCACGACGTCGTTCAGGCTCTCCAGATGCTGCACATTAACGGTGGTAAACACGTCGATGCCGGCGTCCAGCAGCTCGTCGACATCCTGCCAGCGTTTCGGGTGGCGCGAGCCGGGCGCGTTGCTGTGCGCCAGTTCATCCATAAGGATAAGCGCCGGGTTGCGCGCCAGCGCCCCGTCGAGATCGAACTCCTGCACCACGCGGCCCCGGTGATGGATACGCTTAAGGGGCTGGATAGCCAGCCCCTTGAGTAATGCCGCCGTCTCCTGGCGGCCGTGGGTTTCGACCACGCCCACCAGGATATCGAGGCCCTGCGCCCGCAGACGCTGGGCCTCCTGAAGCATGGCGTAGGTTTTCCCTACGCCTGCGCAGGCGCCGAAGAAGATTTTGAGTTTTCCGCGCGTCCGGCCCTGCGTCTGCTCCAGCAGGCGATCCGGGTCGGGGCGCATCGGCTCTTCGGTCATGGTTTTTCCTTACGGTTGCAGGGCGTCCAGCGCCAGATTGAGTTGCAGCACATTCACCACCGGCTGGCCGAGGAAACCGGCGAGCGGCGCCTGGGTCGCCTCGCGGATAAGCCGTCCGACTTCCGCTTCAGAGATCCCGCGCGCCTGCGCCACGCGCGGTGCCTGCCAGAACGCGGCGTCTGGCGAGATGCCGTAGTCAAGACCGCTGGCGGAAGCCGTCACCAGCTCCACCGGCACCGCCGTGCGGGCGTCCGGGTTGGCGGCGCGCAGCGCGGCCACGCGCGCCTGAACCTGTTTATCCAGCTCCGGGTTGCTGGCGGCGAGATTGCTGCCGCCGGAAGCCATTGGATTATAAGGCGCTTCGGCGGTGGCGGAAGGGCGGCCCTGGAAATATTTCGCCTCGCTGAATGCCTGGCCGATGAGGCGCGAGCCGCGCACCTCATCATTCTGGCGGATAAGCGATCCTTGCGCCTGATCCTTAAACCACCACTGGCCGAGCACGGTAGTGGCCAGCGGGTAAACGCCACCGGTAATAAGCGTCAGAAAAATCAGTACTGCGAGTGCAGGGCGTAACGTAGCCATAACGTTTCCTTTTAAACCAGACCAAACAGCGTTAACAGCAGGTCGATGAGCTTGATGCCGATAAACGGCACCACAAGACCGCCCAGACCATAAATCCACAGGTTACGGCGCAGCATCGCCGCGGCCGCAAGCGGCTTGTAGCTCACGCCCTTCAGCGCCAGCGGGATCAGAAAGACGATAATCAGCGCGTTGAAAATCACGGCGCTCAGAATGGCCGAGGCGGGCGAGTGCAGATGCATCACGTTCAGCGCGTTAAGCTGCGGGTAAGTCGCCGCGAACGCCGCCGGGATAATAGCGAAATATTTGGCCACGTCGTTGGCGATACTGAACGTCGTCAGCGAGCCGCGCGTCATCAGCATCTGTTTGCCGATATGCACCACTTCGATGAGCTTGGTGGGGTTGGAGTCGAGATCCACCATGTTCCCCGCCTCTTTCGCCGCCTGGGTGCCGGAGTTCATCGCCACTGCGACGTCCGCCTGCGCCAGCGCCGGGGCGTCGTTGGTGCCGTCGCCGGTCATCGCCACCAGTCGTCCTTCGGCCTGATACTGGCGGATCAGCGCCAGTTTGGCCTCCGGCGTCGCTTCGGAAAGAAAATCATCCACGCCGGCTTCGGCCGCGATGGCTGCGGCGGTCAGCCGGTTGTCGCCGGTGATCATCACCGTTTTGATGCCCATTTTGCGCAGCTGCGCGAAGCGCTCTTTAATGCCGCCTTTGACGATATCTTTCAGCGCAATAACGCCGAGCACCTGCGCGCCTTCGGCCACCACCAGCGGCGTGCCGCCGGTGCGCGCCACGCCTTCCACCAGCGTATCGACCTGCGCCGGGAACTGGCCGCCGTTGGCTTCCACGTGGCGGCGAATGGCGTCCACTGAACCTTTGCGGATCATCCTGTCCTGGACGTTAATCCCGCTCATGCGCGTCTGGGCGGTGAAGGGCACAAACGTCGCCTGAAGGCTCTGCACGTCGCGCTCGCGCAGGTTAAAGCGCTGTTTGGCGAGCACCACGATGCTGCGGCCTTCCGGCGTTTCGTCGGCGAGCGAGGCGAGCTGGGCGGCGTCCGCCAGCGTTTTTTCATCGACGCCGGGCGCGGGCAGGAACGCGGAGGCCTGACGGTTGCCAAGCGTAATGGTGCCGGTTTTATCAAGCAGCAACACGTCCACATCGCCCGCCGCTTCTACCGCGCGCCCGCTGGTGGCAATCACATTCGCGCCAAGCATGCGGCTCATGCCCGCCACGCCGATGGCGGAGAGCAGCCCGCCGATGGTCGTCGGGATGAGGCAGACCAGCAGCGCCACCAGCACCGTCACGCTAACCGCCGCGCCGCCGTACTGCGAGAACGGGTAGAGGGTCGCGGTCGCCAGCAGAAAGACGATGGTGAGCGCCACCAGCAGAATGGTGAGCGCGATTTCGTTCGGCGTTTTACGGCGCTCGGCGCTTTCGACCATCGCAATCATGCGGTCAAGGAACGTCTCGCCCGGGTTAACGCTGCACTGGATGACCAGCCAGTCGGAGAGAATGCGCGTGCCGCCGGTCACCGAGGCGAAATCGCCGCCCGATTCACGGATAACCGGCGCCGATTCGCCGGTAATGGCGCTCTCGTCAACCGACGCGCCGCCTTCGAGCACCTCACCGTCGCACGGGATGATATCGCCCGCTTCCACCAGCACGATATCGCCTTTGCGCAGGTCGGTAGCAGGCACGTGATCCACCTGGGCGTCGTGGTGTGGCACGCGTAGTTTACGGGCGAAGGCGGTCTTTTTAACGCCTTTCAGGCTGTTAGCCTGGGCTTTGCTGCGGCCCTCGGCCAGCGCCTCGGCGAAGTTCGCGAACAGCACCGTAAACCACAGCCACAGGCTGATGGCGCCGGTAAACAGCGCCTCGCCGGGCAGTTTCCCGGCGGCAATCGCCACGGCAATCAGCGTGGTCAGCAGGCTGCCGACCCAGACGATAAACATGACCGGGTTGCGCCACTGGGCGCGCGGACTCAGTTTTTTAAAAGAATCGATCAGCGCCTGACGAACCAGAGAGGATTCAAACAGGGCCAGTTGCTTGCGACTCATGGATAGCGACTCCGCAATGGTCATTTCACAAGAGAAAGGTGTTCCGCGACCGGGCCTAAGGCGAGGGCGGGGATAAAGGTCAGGGCGCCGACCAGCAGCACGGTGCCCGTCAGCAGGCCGATAAACAGCGCGCCGTGGGTAGGCAGCGTGCCGGGGCTCGCGGGCTGCGCTTTTTTAGCGGCGAGCGATCCGGCAATCGCCATCACCGGCACAATCACCAGGAAGCGGCCAAACCACATGCAGAACGCCAGCAGCAGGTTCCAGAACGGCGTGTTGGCGCTCAGGCCCGCAAAGGCGCTGCCGTTGTTATTGGCAGCGGACGAGACCGCGTACAGCACTTCGCTGAACCCATGAATGCCGGGGTTGAAAATGCCCGCGCGGCCTGCGTCGGTCATCAGCGCCAGCGCCGTGCCGATAAGCACCAGCGCAGGCGTTACCAGAATCGCCAGCGCGGTCATTTTCATCTCGCGCACGTCAATTTTTTTACCGAGGTATTCCGGCGTGCGGCCAATCATCAGGCCGGCGATAAACACGCCCAGCAGCACAAACAGCAGCATCCCGTACAACCCGGAGCCGACGCCGCCGAAGACCACTTCGCCAATCTGCATCAGCCACATTGGCAGCATGCCGCCGAGCGCCGTAAAGGAGTCGTGCATGGCGTTGACCGCACCGCATGAGGCCGCTGTCGTGACGACCGCAAACAGGCTGCTGGCGAGGATGCCAAAGCGGCTCTCTTTGCCTTCCATATTAATGTCGCTGTCGGCGCCGAGCGTCAGAAAGTGCGGGTTGCCTGCCGTTTCAGCCCACATCACCAGCGCCACGCAGACCACGAAAATCACCGTCATGGTCCAGAGAATGGCGCGGCCCTGACGCGCGTCGCCCACGGCGTCGCCGAAGGCGAAACAGAGCGCCGCCGGGATCAGGAAGATAGCCAGCATCTGCACGAAGTTCGTCAGCGCGGTCGGGTTTTCAAACGGGTGAGAGGAGTTGGCGTTAAAGAAGCCGCCGCCGTTGGTGCCGAGCATTTTGATGGCCTCCTGCGAGGCGACCGGGCCCATCGGCAGCATCTGCCGCGCGCCTTCCAGCGTGGTGAAAGGCTGATACGCCGAGAAGTTCTGAATCGCGCCTTGCTGAATAAAAAACAGGGCGATAATCAGCGAGAGCGGCACCAGTACCCACAGCGTCACGCGGGTAAGATCCTGCCAGGCGTTGCCGAGCGTTGTGGCCGACTGGCGTGCGAACGCACGAATCAACGCAAACGCTACCGCAATGCCGGTGGCGGCGGAGAGGAAGTTTTGCACCGCGAGCCCTGCCATCTGGCTGAAATAGCTCACCGTGCTTTCGCCCGCATAAGATTGCCAGTTGGTGTTCGCGACAAAACTCACCGCCGTGTTCAGCGCCAGGTGCCAGGAGAGGCCCGGCAACTGTTGCGGATTAAGCGGCAGGAAGCCCTGACACATCAGTATGGTGAACAGCACCACCAGCCCGAGTGTGTTAAAGGCCAGGATCGCCAGCAGGTAGCGCTTCCAGTCCATCTCTTCCTGACGAATGCCGAGCACGGCCCAGAGCACGCGCTCCACGCCGCCCACGCCCGGCAAGGGCTCGCCGTCGATCATCCGGGCAAGCAGGCTGCCCAGCGGTCTGGCGAGCGCCATCAGCACCAGTAAAAAACTGGCGATAAGTAAAAATGCCGAAGCCGCCATCAGAACGCCTCCGCATTAATCAGGGCGTATACCAGATAGCCCAGTAACAGGAAAACCAGCACGATGCCGGTTATCAGGCCTGCACTCACAATCCACCTCCATGGGGGTTTTTGGAATATGCGCAGAGGGTAGGGATTCAGGCGTAAAGGTTTCGCAAAAATCGCGAAGCGGGGTGTAAAAAAAATATAAAAATCGCAAAAACCATAATTTAACTGCGGGTTAGTATTTCGTTAACCGTTTTGTAACTTATTTACGATATCAATTGTAAAGATGCTAAGAATTCGTCTGAATGGTGGTCGGATGAGTAGTAAAATTACAGGCAAAGCGGTACAATTTTAACCAGCTCACAAAATTCAATTTCCGGCCTTGCATGCCGGGCAAGTTAAAAAGGGGGAGAAACCTATGTCTTTATATAAAAAATATCCTGCGCATCAGGTCTTCCTGCGTCGCGTGCTGGTGCTGATCGCGGGCATTGTCGCCCTGCCGGTAATGCTGTTCTGGAAAGATCGCGCTCGCTTTTATAGTTATCTGCACCGCGTATGGTCGAAAACCAGCGATCAGCCGGTCTGGATGGCGCAGGCTGAACAAGCTGCCTGCGATTTCTACTGATTCGCGCGACGCCCTGAAAAACCGCTCATTTCGAGCGGTTTTTTTATGCCTGCGAAAGTCGTGCGCCGCTGCGTTTTTCGCTGCAAACAGGCTGGTGTTAACAGGCTGCCTCTGGCTACACTGAGAGTGTATAAAAATGAGGAAGGCCGAATGAGTGTAAAAATCCCTGTTGGCATTAGCGCCTGTCTTTTAGGGGAAAATGTGCGTTTCGACGGCGGCCATAAACGGCTGGCCTTTGCGGTGGAAGAGCTTGCGCCCTGGGTAAAATATGAGCCGGTCTGCCCCGAAATGGCGGTTGGTCTGCCTGTGCCGCGCCCGGCGCTCCGTCTGGTGAAAACCGACGACGGCCATCTCGCGCTGCGCTTTAGCGATAAACGCGACGGGGATCTCACTGAAGAGATGGCTGCCTTTTCACGCGAGCGCGTCAGCCGCCTTGATCACCTGTGCGGCTATATCGTCTGCGCCAAGTCGCCAAGCTGCGGTATGGAGCGCGTGCGCGTCTACGATCAGGACGGTAAAAACAACCGAAAAGCCGGACGCGGCATCTATACCGATATTCTGATGAACGCGCTGCCCTGGCTTCCGGTGGAAGAGGACGGGCGTCTGCACGATCCGGCCATTCGCGAAAATTTCGTCGAACGCATCTATACCCTGCATGAACTCCACGCGCTGCGCGCCGAAGGGCTGAGCCGCGGGAATCTGATTGCGTTCCACAGCCGTTATAAGCTCCTGCTGCTGGCGCATTCGCAGCCGCTCTATCGCGAGCTGGGGCGTTTTGTCGCCGCCATCGACAAGTGGGAATCGCTGGACGCCTATTTTGAGGAGTACCGCCTGCGCCTGATGGCGCTGCTGTCCATCCAGGCGACCCGGCGCAACCACACCAACGTGCTGATGCACGTGCAGGGCTATTTCCGCAATCAGCTTAACGGCCGCCAGCGTCAGGAGCTCTCCACGCTTATCGACCGCTACCGTCAGGGCACCCAGCCGCTGCTGGCGCCGGTCACGCTGCTCAAACACTACATGGCGGAATTTCCTGACCCCTACCTTGATCAACAACGCTATTTTGAGCCTTACCCGGAAGCGCTGCGCCTGCGCTATGGCCGGTAAACAAGGAGTGTTATGACCACGCATCTGGTCTGGTTTCGCGCGGATTTACGCGTCTTTGATAACCTGGCGCTCGCCGCCGCCTGCCGTGACCCCGACGCGCGGGTCATCGGTCTGTTTATCTCCACCCCGCAGCAGTGGCGCGATCACACCCTCGCGCCGCGCCAGGCGGCGTTTATCTGGCAAAACCTTGCGGCATTGCAACAGGCGCTCGCGAAGCGGGGCATTCCGCTCTTTACCTGCGACGCGCCCGATTTCGCCGCCGCCGTAGAAACGCTGGCGACGTTTTGCGACGAGCATCAGGTATCGGCGCTGTTTTATAACTACCAGTATGAACTGAACGAGGCACGGCGTGACGCGGCGGTCGAACGCCGGCTGGCTGAGCGCGTCGCCTGCCAGGGCTTCGATGACAGCGTGATGCTGCCGCCCGGCAGCGTCGTGACCGGCAACGGCGAGATGTATAAAGTTTTCACGCCTTACAGCCGGGCATTTTTGCGCCGTCTGGGCGAAGGGCTGCCGCCATGCGTCAGCGCGCCGAAACCGCGCGCGGGCGGCGCCATTACCGACATACCACCGCTTGCGCCGTTCGATTACCCGAGTGCTACGCCGGACGCGCTGCTGTTTCCGGCAGGCGAAGAGGCCGCGCTGCAACGCCTGCGCGAGTTTTGCCAGACGGCGGCGGGTGACTACCCGGAAAAGCGCGATTTCCCGGCGCTTCGCGGCACCAGTCTGCTCTCGCCATATCTCGCCATCGGCGTGCTGTCGCCGCGCCAGTGTCTGCATCGTCTGTTAACCGAACACCCGCGCGCGCTGGAAGGCGGCAGCGGGGCGGTCTGGCTGAATGAGCTTATCTGGCGCGAATTCTACCGTCATCTTATCGTCGCCTGGCCGCACCTGTGCCGCCATCAGCCGTTTATCGACTGGACGGCGCGGGTGGCATGGCAGCAGAACGACGCGCACTTTCAGGCCTGGTGCGAAGGCCGGACGGGTTACCCGATTGTGGACGCCGCCATGCGCCAGATGAACGCGACTGGCTGGATGCACAACCGGCTGCGGATGATCACCGCGAGCTTTCTGGTCAAAGACTTACTGGTCGACTGGCGGCGCGGCGAACGCTATTTTATGTCGCAACTGATCGACGGCGATTTCGCGGCCAATAACGGCGGCTGGCAGTGGGCGGCCTCGACCGGCACCGACGCCGCGCCCTATTTCCGTATTTTTAACCCTGTCACGCAGGGGCAGCGGTTTGACGCCGACGGCGATTTTATTCGCCGCTGGGTGCCGGAGCTGAGCCATGTTCCCGGTAAGGCGGTGCACGAGCCGCATGTCTGGGCTAAAAAACACGGCGCAACGCTGCGCTACCCGCAGCCGATAGTCGACCACAAACAGGCGCGCGTCGCGACGCTCGCGGCCTATGAAGCGGCCCGCAAGGCATAAGAGAGACGAAACATGAAAAACAGCGAACTGGAACAACTGATTAACGACAAGCTTAACAGCGCGACGTTCAGCGACTACGCGCCGAACGGGTTGCAGGTCGAGGGCCGCGACGAGGTGCATAAAATCATCACTGGCGTGACCGCAAGCCAGGCGCTGCTCGATGAAGCCGTGCGCCAGCAGGCGGACGCCGTCATTGTGCACCACGGTTATTTCTGGAAGGGCGAATCGCCGGTGGTACGCGGCATGAAGCGCAACCGTCTGAAAACGCTGCTCGCCAACGATATTAACCTCTACGGCTGGCATCTGCCGCTCGACGCGCACCCGCAACTGGGCAATAACGTGCAGCTGGCGCAACTGCTTGGCATTGAGGTGAAAGGCGAAATCGAACCGCTGGTGCCGTGGGGTGAACTCTCGATGGCGGTTTCTGGCCCGGAATTCGCCTCCTGGCTTGAGGCGCGTCTGGGGCGGCGCCCGCTGTGGTGCGGCGATACCGGCCCCGATCTCGTTAAACGCGTCGCCTGGTGTACCGGCGGCGGCCAGAGCTTTATCGACAGCGCGGCGCGCTTCGGCGTCGATGCGTTTATTACCGGCGAAGTATCGGAGCAGACCATTCACTCGGCGCGCGAGCAGGGGCTGCACTTCTACGCCGCCGGCCACCACGCCACCGAGCGCGGCGGCATTCGCGCGCTCAGTGAATGGCTGAATGAAACCACCGATCTGGACGTGACTTTTATCGATATCCCGAATCCGGCTTAAACAACACAAGAGAGGAAAACGTGCAGCGAGCCCGTTGTTATCTGTTAGGCGAAAGCGCCGTAGTGCTGGAGCTGGAGCCGCCTGTGACGCTGGCCAGCCAGCAGCGCATCTGGGGGCTGGTGCAGCGTCTGGAGGCGGTGCCCGCCGTGGTGGAAGTCATTCCCGGCATGAATAACATTACCGTGATGCTGCGCGAGCCAGGCACGATGGCGCTGGACGCGATTGAGCGGTTACAGCGCTGGTGGGAGGAGAGCGAGGCGATTCTCCCTGACGCGCGGCGCATAGAAATCCCGGTCGTGTACGGCGGCGAAGGCGGGCCGGACCTGGCGGAAGTCGCGCGCCACGCCGGGCTTAGCGAAAAGCAGGTGGTGGAAAAGCACTCCCAGGTCGACTACGTGGTCTATTTCATCGGCTTTCAGCCGGGCTTTCCTTATCTTGGCGGGCTCGCGCCCGAGCTTGCCACGCCGCGTCGGGCCGAGCCGCGGCTGTCGGTCCCGGCAGGCTCCGTCGGTATTGGCGGCAGCCAGACGGGCATCTATCCGCTGCCAACGCCAGGCGGCTGGCAGATAATCGGCCACACGCCGCTTGCGCTGTTTAACCCGCAGAAAAACCCGCCGGGCCTGCTCGCGCCCGGCGACACCGTGCGCTTTGTGCCGCAACAGGAGGGCGTATGCTGAAGATTATTCGCGCGGGCATGCACGCCTCGATTCAGGACGGCGGCCGTTTCGGGCTGCGCCAGTATGGCGTGAGCCAGTGCGGCGCGCTGGATGGCCCGTCGTTGCAGATTGCCAACCTGCTGGTGGGCAACGATCCGAACGCGGCGGCGCTTGAAATTACGCTCGGGCAGTGCGTGGTGGAGTTCACCGAAGACGGCTGGTTTGCGCTCACTGGCGCGGGCTGCGACGCGATGCTTGACGATCGCGCCGTCTGGACCGGCTGGCGCCTGCTGGCCCGTGCGGGACAACGTTTAAGCCTGAAGCTGCCGCGCCGCGGCATGCGCAGCTATCTGGCGCTGGCGGGCGGTTTCGACGTGCCGGAAGTGATGGGCTCTTGCAGTACCGACGTCAAAGCGGGCGTCGGCGGTTTTGAAGGTCGTCTGCTGCGCGACGGCGACGCCGTGCCGGTGAAGCCAGCCACCCGCCATTTTCGCGAGGCGCGCGGCGTGAAGCAGTTACTGTGGGGTAACCGCATTCGCGCGCTGCCAGGGCCGGAGTATCATGAATTCAGCCACGCGGCGAAAGAAGCGTTCTGGCGTACGCCCTGGCAGCTAAGCCCGCAGAGTAACCGCATGGGCTACCGGTTGCATGGCCATGTGCTGGAGCGCACTACGGAGCGCGATCTGCTCTCCCACGGGTTGTTGCCGGGTGTGGTGCAGGTGCCCCCCGGCGGTCAGCCGATTGTGTTGATGAACGACGCCCAGACCACCGGCGGCTACCCGCGTATCGCGTGCGTCATTGACGCCGACCGCTACAACCTCGCGCAGCTGCGTTTAGGCGAGCCCATTCACTTTGTGCAGTGCTCCATCGAAGAGGCGCTGAAGGCGCGCAGCGACCGTGAACGTTACCTTGAACAACTGGCATGGCGGCTGAATGATGAAGATTGATCTGAACGCCGATCTCGGCGAGGGCTGCGGTAACGACGCGTTGCTGATGCCGCTGATTAGCTCGGCCAATATCGCCTGCGGGTTCCATGCGGGCGACGCGCGGACGATGCGCGAAAGCGTGCGGCTGGCGCTGGCGCACGGCGTGGCCATCGGCGCGCATCCAGGCTTTGCGGATCGCGAAAACTTCGGGCGCACGGCGATGCAGTTACCGCCCGAGACGATCTACGCCGAGACGCTGTATCAGACAGGCGCGCTCGCGGCGATTGCGCGCGCCGAGGGCGGCAGGCTCACGCACGTGAAACCGCACGGGATGCTCTATAACCAGGCGGCGAAAGACGCGGCGCTTGCCGACGCCATCGCCCGCGCGGTGAAGGATTTCGATGCCACGCTGCTGCTGGTGGGGCTTGCCGGGAGCGAGTTAATTCGCGCGGGCGCGCGCCATCAGCTTGCCACACGCGAAGAGGTGTTCGCCGATCGCGGTTATCGGGCGGACGGCTCGCTTGTGCCGCGCAGCGAGCCGGGCGCGTTAATCGAGGATGACGATGAGGCGGTCTCGCGCACGCTGACGATGGTGCTGGAAGGGCGGGTACTGAGCCGGGAAGGGGCCTGGGCTGCGGTCAACGCCCAGACGGTCTGCCTGCATGGCGACGGGGCGCACGCGCTGGCGTTTGCGCGCCGTTTACGTGAGGCTTTTGACGCGCGGCAGATTCAGATAAGCGCGTAACTTACAGCGACGCCGCCGCCCGCGCGGCGGTGTCGTAGAGCGAGGCGATAGTGCGCAGCAGTTGCGCCGTTTCGCCAATCGCCGCCCCCGGTATGCCGCTCTCCACCTGGATGGCGATAAGACACGCCTCGCGCACGTCGCGGTACTTCATGCACAGCGCTTTTCCTTCCTCGGTGGTAAAGAAATAGAGTTCTTTGCCCACTTTCTCGCTGCTCACATAGCCCGCTTTCACCAGCTTTTTCAGCGCGTAGGTGACGACATGAGTGTCTTCGACGTTCAGCACAAAGCAGATATCCGCCAGCTTTTTCTTGCGGTTACGGTGGTTGACGTGATGCAGCAGCGACACGTCGAACGCGCCCATATCCGGCTCGCCCGCTGCCGTCATGCAGCGCACCATCCATTTGTTAAACGCGTTGCTGGTCATGATCAGCGCGTACTCCAGCTCCGATAATTCGGCGCAGCGCTCTGAAACCAGATGACGGGACGAGACGATACGCCCGTCGGTGATATCGTCGTTACCGTTTGATGTTTCAGCTTTTTTCTGGCTCATCGCGGCCCTTATTCTTTTGCGGGTATTGGTAAAAACTATAAAACGTAACCGACAAAATAAAAACATTTTATTGATAAATTGTTTACATGTTGTGACCGTTCAGATATAGCTTTTTGGTCAGGTTCTGCACGTTCACAGCGCCTGCCCACACAACAACGTTCGCCGTAATGCCCACGCTTCGCCACCCCGGCGAAGGAGTAGAACAGCCTTCGGCGTGCAACGCTCACTTTGGAAAGGGTAACAATGTATGGACGGTTCCTCTCTGTTGCCACTCATCGGGATCCCGGTGGTGGTTCTCGGTTTTGCGCTGCGCTTTAACCCGCTGCTGGTCGTCGTGGTCGCCGGGCTGACGACGGGGCTCACGGTCGGTATGGATTTCGGCATGTTGCTGGAAACCTTCGGCGAAAAATTTGTTAACAGCCGCTCGCTCGCGACGTTTATTTTGATTTTGCCGGTGATTGGCCTGCTGGAGTATTACGGGCTGAAAGAGCGCGCCCAGGCGTGGGTGGCGAAAATCGCCAGCGCCACCTCGGCGCGTATTCTGATGCTCTATTTTGTGGTGCGCGAAGGCACCGCCGCGCTCGGGCTGATGTCGCTCGGTGGTCACGCCCAGACTGTGCGTCCGCTGCTGGCGCCGATGGCTGAAGGCGCGGCGCTTAACGAATATGGCGAGCTGCCTCAACACATCCGCGACAAAATCAAGGCGCACGCCGCCGCGTGCGACAACATCGCGGTGTTCTTCGGCGAAGATATCTTTATCGCCTTCGGCGCGGTGCTGCTGATTGACGCCTTCCTGAAAGAGAACGGCATCGCGGGCATTGAGCCGCTGCATATCGGCCTGTGGGCTATCCCGACCGCCATCGCCGCGCTGATTATCCATATGGCGCGCCTGCTGCGCCTCGACGCCAGCGTGCGGCGCGACGTAATGGCCTGGCGTGCGGAGCAGGGCAAACAGGAGGCGGCGCAATGAGCACTTTGCTGACCATTAACCGCGTCTACTACCTCATTGGCTTTGTCGTCATGCTGCTGGTGGTGATGACGCTGCGCGATCGCGGCAACCCGAAGCGTTTTACCACTGCGCTGTTCTGGTTCCTGTTCGGCGGTATTTTCCTCTTCGGCGATCTGATGGTGCAGGAGCTGGGCCGCTCGCTGGCCTACCGAATTATTGGCGGCGCGGTGATTGTTATCGCCCTGCTGGCGGGCTTTGGGCTGGTGGGGAAAGGGCACTATAAAATGTCCACCGAGGCGGAGCGCGTGGCCTCCTCAGAGCGTCTGCGCAACTGGCTGTTCCTGCCCGCGCTGCTGATCCCGGTGGTGACGGTGCTCGGCACGCTGTTTTTAAAAGGCGTCTCGGTGGGCGGCGTTTTCCTGCTGGATCAAAAACAGCTGACGCTTGCCGCGCTGTGCGTGGCGTGTGTCGCGGCGCTGCTGGTTGGCTGGTGGCTGACGCGCGGCACGCCGCTGCATGCGGTGCGCCAGTCGCGCCGTCTGGTGGATACTATTGGCTGGGCGGTGATTTTACCGCAGATGCTGGCCATGCTCGGCGGCGTGTTCGTCGTCGCCAATACCGGCACCGCCGTGCAGAACGTGGTAAGCCTGTTTGTTGACCCGGAAAACCGCTTCATGCTGGTGGTGATTTACTGCATCGGCATGGCGCTGTTCACGATGATTATGGGCAACGCGTTTGCGGCATTTCCGGTGCTGAGCGCCGGTATCGCGCTGCCGCTGTTGATTAACCATCATCATGGCGACCCGGCGCCGCTGCTGGCGATTGGCATGTATGCCGGGTATTGCGGCACGCTGATGACGCCGATGGCGGCCAACTTCAATATCGTTCCCGCCGCGCTGCTGGAGCTTAAAGATAAGTACCAGGTGATAAAAATTCAGATCCCAACGGCGGTGACGCTGTTGGTGGTGAACGTTTTCCTGATGTATTTCATCGTGTTCCGCTAAGCGCGGCACGGTTGCCCCTAAGGAGCTGTTATGACACTGACGCAATCCCAGGCTGACGCCTTTGCCCGGATGCCTTTAACGTATCTGCGCCGGGAATACCCGAACCACATCATGCATCTGATGAATGAGGACGCCGATGCGCTGCCGCCGCGCGAACTGCATCCGATTTTTTATGGCTGCTTTGACTGGCATTCGGCGGTGCACGGCTACTGGCTGCTGCTACGCTGCGTGCGCCTCTACCCGACGCTGTCGTGTCGTGACGATATCATCGCGCTGTTCGATGAGCACTTCACCCAGGCGAACGTGGCGCGCGAAGTGGACTATTTCACCGCGCCGTTTCGCGCGTCGTTCGAGCGTCCGTATGGGTACGGCTGGCTGTTGGCGCTCGCCCAGGAGCTGAAGCAGTCGGACGTGCCGCAGGCCGCGCGCTGGCACGAAACACTTGAGCCGCTGACCCAGGATATCCGCGCGCGCCTTATCGATTATCTCAGTAAGCTGACCTACCCGATCCGCGTCGGCACGCATTACAACACCGCGTTTGCGCTGGCGCTTGGCCTCGATTACGCCCGCGCGCTGGACGACGAGGCGCTGGAGCGCGCTATTACTGACGCCTCGACGCGGTTTTATCAGGCCGACACCGCGTACCCGGCGCACTACGAGCCGGGCGGCGATGAATATCTCTCCGGGGCGCTGACCGAGGCGTTGCTGATGAGCAAAACGGCGGAAGGTTTCCCGGCGTGGTTCGATGCCTTCCTGCCGGATATCGGCGGCGTGGCGGCGCTGATGAACCCGGCGGTGGTAAGCGATCGCGCCGACCCGAAAATCGCGCATCTTGACGGGCTGAATTTAAGCCGCGCGTGGTGCATGAAGCATATCGCGGCGGCGCTGCCGGAACATCACGGCGCACAGGCTCCGCTGAAGGAGGCGGTGGCGCGCCACCTGGCCGCAAGCGTTGAACATGTCGTCGGCAGTCACTACAGCGGCGGCCACTGGCTTGCGAGTTTCGCGCTGCTGGCGCTGGAATAACCCTTTCAACCGCCGCTTTTTTGCGGCGGTTTCGTTTTTCTCCCCCAGGCCCGCTGCTACAGTTTATCCTTATGTTTTCATCTTTAAGTAACCCAAAAAGGATGCACGATGCCGGAAGGACCGGAGATCCGCCGCGCGGCGGATAAGCTTGAAGCGGCGGTGGCGGGAAAGCCGCTGACCCATGTCTGGTTTGCCTTTCCTGAACTGAAAGCGTTTGAAGCGTTGCTGACGGGCGCGCGCGTCGAGCGCTTTGAAACACGCGGCAAAGCGCTGCTGACGCATTTTTCTAACGGGCTGACGCTCTACAGCCATAACCAGCTGTATGGCGTCTGGCGGGTGGTGAAAGCGGGTGAAACGCCGCAGACCACGCGCAGCCTGCGCGTACGGCTCGACACCGAAGACGCCGCGGTGCTGCTCTACAGCGCTTCTGAGATTGAAATGCTCGACGCCGACGGTGTGGCGGCGCACGCGTTTTTACAGCGCGTCGGGCCAGATGTGCTGGATCTGTCGCTGACGGTGGAACAGGTAAAAGAGCGGCTGTTAAGCCCGCGCTTTCATCGCCGTCAGTTTAGCGGCCTGCTGCTCGATCAGGCGTTTCTCGCGGGGCTTGGCAACTATTTGCGGGTCGAGATCCTCTGGCAGGCGCAGCTTGCGCCGCGCCATAAAGCCTCAACGCTCAATGACGCGCAGCTCGACGCGCTGGCCCGCGCCTGCCTTGACATTCCACGGCTCTCATATCAGACGCGCGGCAGGGTGGATGAGAACAAACACCACGGCGCGCTGTTTCGCTTCGAGGTGTTTCATCGCGCGGGGAAAAAATGCCGCCGCTGCGGGGGCATTATCGAAAAAACGACGCTGTCGTCGCGGCCGTTCTACTGGTGTCCGGGGTGTCAGACGTAGGGGCGATGGTGGCGGGCGGTGCGTCGTTTACCCGCCCTGCACTGTAATGTGCGCAGAAATATGAGCGTTCCGTTCGCCATCACGTCACGTTTCTGTGTGCGTTTCTCTCACGCGAACGTACAAAGGTGGGCGCCGCCGCGCCCTTTGCCATTCCGGCTCCCGGCGCAAAATCGCCCTGTGGGCCGACGTTGTGAACAGGAGTAACACCCTCCGCGCTGCATTTTGTGCATGGTAGGGGGAGGCGCACCCGCCCTGGTTATGACCCGCCGGGCGTTGAAACCGCCATAAAAAAACGCGCCAGAAGGCGCGTTTTTTAAGAATAACCGCAGCGTTAAATTAACGTTTGGTCAGATCAGATTTGAAATCACGCTGTTCGTAGCCGGTATAGAGCTGACGCGGACGCGCGATCTTCATGCCTTCGCTGTGCATCTCGTTCCAGTGCGCAATCCAGCCTACGGTACGCGCCATCGCGAAGATAACGGTAAACATGGACGACGGAATGCCCATCGCTTTCAGGATAATGCCGGAGTAGAAATCCACGTTCGGGTAGAGTTTCTTCTCAATGAAGTACGGGTCGTTGAGCGCGATGTTTTCGAGTTCCATCGCCACTTCCAGCAGATCGTCTTTGGTACCCAGCTCTTTCAGCACTTCGTGGCAGGTTTCACGCATGACGGTGGCGCGCGGGTCATAGTTTTTGTAAACGCGATGACCAAAGCCCATCAGGCGGAAAGAGTCGTTTTTGTCTTTCGCGCGACGTACGAATTCCGGAATGTGCTCAACGGAGCTGATCTCTTCCAGCATTTTAAGCGCTGCTTCGTTAGCGCCGCCGTGCGCCGGTCCCCACAGAGAGGCGATACCGGCTGCGATACACGCGAAGGGGTTCGCGCCGGAGGAGCCTGCGGTACGCACGGTGGAGGTCGAGGCGTTCTGCTCATGATCCGCGTGGAGGATCAGAATGCGATCCATCGCGCGTTCCAGCACCGGGTTCACCTCATAAGGCTCGCACGGGGTGGAGAACATCATATTCAGGAAGTTGCCGGAGTAGGAGAGGTCGTTACGCGGGTAAACAAACGGCTGGCCGATTGAATATTTGTAACACATCGCCGCCACGGTCGGCATTTTAGAGAGCAGGCGGAAGGCCGCAATCTCACGGTGGCGCGGGTTATTGACGTCCAGCGAGTCGTGATAGAACGCCGCCAGCGCGCCGGTCACGCCGCACAGCACCGCCATCGGGTGGGAGTCGCGACGGAAACCGTGGAACAGACGCGTGATCTGCTCATGGATCATGGTGTGGCGGGTGACGGTCGTTCTGAATTCGTCGTACTGCTCCTGAGTGGGCTTTTCGCCGTAGAGCAGGATGTAGCACACTTCGAGATAGTTGGACTCGGTGGCTAACTGATCGATAGGGAAACCGCGGTGCAGCAGGATACCTTCATCACCATCGATAAAGGTGATTTTGGACTCGCAGGATGCGGTAGAGGTAAAGCCGGGGTCGAACGTGAAAACACCTTTAGAACCAAGACTACGGATATCGATTACATCCTGACCGAGCGTGCCTTTTAGCACATCCAGTTCGATAGCACCATCACCGTTATAGGTTAGGTTTGCTTTTTTATCAGCCATTTACGGTCTCCTTAGCGCCTGTTGCTTGCGACGGTTAACCGCCGATTTACCTCCAGCCAGCAGGGGGAATGTTGCCAGTTTGTTGTGTGGCGCGCAGCTCTGTTTCAGAGGGGAAACCAGGGTACAGAGCGATGGGCGGCTTGCAGGCAACCATTCAAACCTGGGTGAAACAACAGTAAATCAGGGTGTTAGCCGTCAGTATTTGTCAAACCTGATTATCACTAATACCTGGCTAAATTACTGCGGTCAATACCGGCACACTGTTACATAACTTATTCTCAGGTGAAAGTATGACCCCATAACTTTTGCGAATTATATGCATTTCCTGGTGATGTTTGTAACTAATTTGTTTAACATTTGTCAAATCAGATGATTAAAAATTAAAATAATGTTGTTATCGTGATCCTGGTCACTGTTCCGACCAAAAGCGGCCAAAGTATTTGTATGTTAATTGTAATGATATTGTGAACATCCTATACTGCCGCCAGGTCTCCGGAACACCTTGCAACCGCGAGCCACCCAGCGTAGTAACGCGTTATGCAGCCTTTGGAAGCGGTGATTTTGCATGACGCGGAGTTATAGAAAGATGACGCTGCTTGACCCGCCTGCAGACCGGAGGAAGGACACAATAAGAACAGCATGTGGGCGCATTCATGATAAAAAAGGTGAATAAACAACGACCTGTCAACCTGGATCTGACAACGATCCGGTTTCCTGTCACCGCGATCGCTTCTATCCTCCACCGCGTTTCCGGCGTGATTACCTTTGTCGCCGTCGGCATTCTGCTTTGGTTGCTAGGGCTGTCTCTCTCGTCTCAAGAAGGTTTTCTGACCGCGTCCTCAGTCATGGACAGCTTCTTCGCTAAATTCATCATGTGGGGCATCCTGACTGCGCTGGCTTACCACGTCGTCGGCGGCGTCCGCCATATGTTAATGGACTTCGGCTACCTTGAAGAAACCTTCGCAGCAGGCCAACGCTCCGCTAAGTTCGCTTTTATTCTCACTGTCGTGCTTTCAATTCTCGCAGGAGTCCTCGTATGGTAAGCAACGCCTCCGCATTAGGACGCAACGGCGTACATGACTTCATCCTCGTTCGCGCCACCTCTATCGTCATGACGCTCTATATCATTTATATGATTGGCTTCTTCGCGATGAACGGCGACCTGACGTATGAAGTCTGGACAGGTTTCTTCTCCTCCACCTTCACGAAAGTGTTCACCCTGCTAACGCTGGTTTCGATTCTGGTCCATACGTGGATTGGGATGTGGCAGGTGCTGACCGACTACGTAAAACATCTGGCGCTGCGCCTCTTTTTACAGCTGGCGATTGTCGTCGCCCTGGTGGTTTACGTGATTTATGGATTTGTTGTGGTGTGGGGTGTGTAAATGAATTTGCCAGTCAGAGAATTTGATGCCGTTGTTATTGGCGCAGGCGGCGCAGGTATGCGCGCGGCGCTGCAGATTTCCCAGAGCGGCCAGACATGCGCGCTGCTCTCCAAGGTGTTCCCGACCCGTTCTCACACCGTTTCCGCCCAGGGCGGTATTACCGTTGCGCTTGGCAATTCCCATGAAGACAACTGGGAATGGCACATGTATGACACGGTAAAAGGTTCCGACTATATCGGCGACCAGGACGCGATTGAATATATGTGTAAAACCGGCCCGGAAGCGATTCTGGAGCTTGAGCACATGGGGCTGCCGTTCTCCCGTCTGGACGATGGCCGCATCTACCAGCGCCCGTTCGGCGGCCAGTCGAAAAACTTCGGCGGCGAGCAGGCGGCGCGCACCGCAGCGGCGGCGGACCGTACCGGTCACGCGCTGCTGCACACGCTGTATCAGCAGAACCTCAAAAACCACACCACGATTTTCTCCGAGTGGTATGCGCTGGATCTGGTGAAAAACCAGGATGGCGCGGTGGTGGGCTGTACCGCGCTGTGCATCGAAACCGGCGAAGTGGTGTACTTCAAAGCCCGCGCGACCGTGCTGGCGACCGGCGGCGCAGGCCGTATTTACCAGTCCACCACCAATGCCCACATTAATACCGGCGACGGTGTCGGTATGGCGCTGCGCGCAGGCGTACCGGTGCAGGATATGGAAATGTGGCAGTTCCACCCGACCGGCATCGCCGGCGCGGGCGTGCTGGTCACCGAAGGCTGCCGCGGCGAAGGCGGCTACCTGCTGAACAAACACGGCGAGCGCTTCATGGAGCGTTACGCGCCGAACGCCAAAGATCTGGCGGGTCGCGACGTGGTGGCACGCTCCATCATGATCGAAATCCGCGAAGGCCGCGGCTGCGATGGTCCGTGGGGCCCGCACGCCAAGCTTAAGCTCGACCATCTGGGCAAAGACGTTCTGGAATCCCGTCTGCCGGGCATTCTGGAACTCTCCCGCACCTTCGCGCACGTCGACCCGGTGAAAGAGCCGATCCCGGTAATCCCGACCTGCCACTATATGATGGGCGGCATTCCGACCAAAGTGACCGGCCAGGCGTTGACCGTGAACGAGAAGGGCGAAGATGTGGTGATCCCGGGTCTGTTCGCGGTGGGTGAAATCGCCTGCGTATCGGTGCACGGCGCCAACCGTCTGGGCGGCAACTCGCTGCTTGACCTGGTGGTCTTCGGCCGCGCGGCGGGTCTGCATCTGCAGGAATCTATCGCCGAGCAGGGCCCGCTTCGCGACGCCAGCGACTCCGATGTGGAGTTCTCGCTGGAGCGCCTCAACCGCTGGAACAACAACCGCGACGGCGAAGACCCGGTGGCGATCCGCAAAGCGCTGCAGGAATGTATGCAGCACAACTTCTCGGTATTCCGCGAAGGCGACGCGATGGCCAAAGGGCTTGAGCAACTGAAAGTGATCCGCGAGCGCCTGAAAAACGCCCGTCTGGACGATACCTCCAGCGAGTTCAACACCCAGCGCGTCGAGTGCCTGGAGCTGGATAACCTGATGGAAACCGCTTACGCCACCGCCGTATCGGCGAACTTCCGTACCGAGAGCCGCGGCGCGCATAGCCGCTTCGACTTCCCGGACCGCGACGACGAAAACTGGCTGTGCCACAGCCTCTATTTGCCGCAAACAGAGAGCATGACGCGTCGCGAAGTGAATATGCAGCCGAAGCTGCGTCCAGCTTTCCCGCCGAAAGTGCGTACTTATTAAGAGCGGAGCAATGTGATGAAACTCGAGTTTTCCATTTATCGCTATAACCCGGATGTCGACGACGCGCCGCGCATGCAGGATTACACCCTGGAGCAGGAAGAAGGGCGTGACATGATGCTGCTCGACGCCCTGATGCTGCTGAAAGAGAAGGACCCGAGCCTCTCTTTCCGCCGCTCCTGCCGCGAAGGCGTGTGCGGCTCCGACGGCCTGAACATGAACGGTAAAAACGGCCTCGCCTGTATTACACCGGTGTCTAATTTAGGTGCGGGTAAGCAGAAAATCGTTATCCGTCCGCTGCCTGGTCTGCCGGTTATCCGCGACCTCGTAGTGGACATGGGGCAGTTCTATGCCCAATATGAGAAGATTAAACCTTACTTGTTGAATAATGGACACAATCCGCCGGCACGCGAACACTTGCAGATGCCGGAACAGCGCGAGAAGCTCGACGGGCTGTATGAGTGCATTCTGTGCGCCTGCTGCTCCACGTCGTGCCCGTCGTTCTGGTGGAACCCGGATAAATTTATTGGTCCGGCAGGGCTGTTGGCCGCGTATCGCTTCCTTATCGACAGCCGCGATACCGAAACCAACGAACGCCTGGACGGCCTGAGCGACGCGTTCAGCGTGTTCCGTTGCCACAGCATCATGAACTGCGTGAGCGTCTGTCCGAAGGGGTTAAACCCGACGCGCGCCATCGGTCATATTAAGTCGATGCTGTTGCAGCGCAGCGCGTAAGCAAGCGTTGTGGTAGTGGCGGGTGCGCATACGCTTACCCGCCCTGGAAAGAAATATCCCTCTCCCTGAGGGGAGAGGGAAAAGCAGGAAACCTTTAAAAACCGCTACAGAGTAGTACCAGTAATCGAGGCGTTCAGAGCGAGACAAGGCGGCAACTGAGCGCATCCCCAGGAGCATAGTGAACTATGTGACTGGGGTAAGCGAAGGCAGCCAACGACGTCGCAGCCTGAACGAAGAAGATTAATGGCAGTTTTTAAAGGTTCCTTCGCGGGCCCCACTAACAAGAGCTCGCAGGTGAACCCCGGCACGTACAACACTGTACGTGGTAGTTTCTACGGCGAAATAAGCAGACATGCTTAAGGGATCACGATGCAGAACGGCGCAATGAAAGCCTGGCTGGACTCTTCTTACCTCTCTGGCTCTAACCAGAGCTGGATAGAACAGCTCTATGAAGACTTCTTAACCGATCCTGATTCAGTGGACGCCCACTGGCGCTCTATGTTCCAGCAACTGCCTGGCACCGGCGCGAAACCGGATCAATTCCATTCAAAAACGCGTGATTATTTCCGTCGTCTGGCGAAGGATGCCTCACGTTACTCTTCCTCGATTTCCGACCCTGACACGAATGCGAAGCAGGTTAAAGTCCTGCAGCTTATTAACGCCTATCGCTTCCGTGGCCATCAGCACGCGAATCTTGATCCGCTTGGGCTGTGGCAGCAGGAGCGCGTCGCGGATCTGGACCCTGCGTTCCACGATCTGACCGAAGCCGATTTCCAGGAAACTTTTAACGTAGGCTCTTTTGCGCTCGGCAAAGAGACCATGAAGCTCGGCGATCTCATTGAGGCGCTTAAGCAGACTTACTGCGGCTCCATCGGCGCGGAATACATGCATATCACCTCGACTGAAGAGAAACGCTGGATCCAGCAGCGTATTGAATCTGTCGCAGGCCACGCGGGCTTTAGCGTGGATGAGAAAAAACGCTTCTTAAGCGAACTGACCGCAGCAGAAGGTCTGGAGCGTTATCTGGGCGCTAAATTCCCCGGCGCGAAACGTTTCTCGCTGGAAGGCGGCGATGCGTTAATCCCGATGCTTAAAGAGATGATTCGCCACGCCGGTAAGAGCGGCACGCGCGAAGTGGTGCTGGGTATGGCGCACCGCGGTCGTCTTAACGTCCTGATTAACGTGCTCGGTAAAAAGCCGCAGGATCTGTTCGACGAATTCGCCGGCAAGCATAAAGAGCATCTCGGCACCGGCGACGTGAAATACCATATGGGCTTCTCGTCCGATATCGAAACCGAAGGCGGCCTGGTTCACCTGGCGCTGGCGTTTAACCCGTCGCACCTGGAGATTGTCAGCCCGGTGGTGATGGGCTCTGTGCGCGCGCGTCTCGACCGCCTGGATGAGCCGAGCAGCAACAAAGTGCTGCCGATCACCATTCACGGCGACGCGGCCGTTGCAGGGCAGGGCGTGGTTCAGGAAACCCTGAACATGTCGAAAGCGCGCGGCTACGAAGTGGGCGGTACGGTTCGTATCGTTATCAACAACCAGGTAGGCTTTACGACGTCCAACCCGCTTGACGCCCGCTCCACCCCGTACTGCACCGACATCGGCAAAATGGTGATGGCGCCGATTTTCCACGTCAATGCGGACGATCCGGAAGCCGTGGCGTTTGTGACCCGTCTGGCGCTCGATTTCCGTAACACCTTTAAACGCGACGTGTTTATCGACCTGGTGTGCTACCGCCGTCATGGCCATAACGAAGCCGACGAGCCGAGCGCGACCCAGCCGCTGATGTACCAGAAAATCAAAAAGCACCCGACACCGCGCAAACTCTACGCTGACAAGCTGGAGCAGGAAGGTGTGGCGAAGCTTGAAGACGCGACCGAAATGGTCAATCTCTACCGCGACGCGCTGGATGCCGGCGAGTGCGTGGTGAAAGAGTGGCGTCCAATGAATATGCACTCCTTTACCTGGTCGCCGTACCTCAATCACGAGTGGGACGAAAGCTACCCGAATAAAGTCGAGATGAAGCGTCTGCAGGAGCTGGCGAAGCGCATCAGCACCGTGCCGGAAGGCATTGAGATGCAGTCGCGCGTGGCGAAAATCTACGGCGACCGTCAGCTGATGGCGAACGGCGAAAAACCGTTTGACTGGGGCGGCGCGGAAACGCTGGCCTACGCGACGCTGGTCGATGAAGGCATTCCGGTGCGTTTGTCCGGCGAAGACTCCGGCCGCGGTACGTTCTTCCATCGTCATGCGGTGGTGCATAACCAGGCCAACGGTTCGACCTGGGTACCGCTACAGCACATCCATAATGGCCAGGGCCCGTTCAAAGTCTGGGACTCTGTACTCTCTGAAGAAGCGGTGCTGGCGTTTGAGTATGGCTACGCGACCGCAGAGCCGCGCACCCTGACCATCTGGGAAGCGCAGTTTGGCGACTTCGCCAACGGCGCGCAGGTGGTTATCGACCAGTTTATCAGCTCCGGCGAGCAGAAGTGGGGCCGTATGTGCGGCCTGGTGATGCTTCTGCCGCACGGTTACGAAGGCCAGGGCCCGGAACACTCTTCCGCGCGTCTGGAACGTTATCTGCAACTCTGCGCTGAGCAGAACATGCAGGTATGCGTGCCCTCGACGCCGGCGCAGGTTTACCACATGCTGCGTCGTCAGGCGCTGCGCGGTATGCGTCGTCCGCTTATCGTGATGTCGCCGAAATCACTGTTGCGCCACCCGCTGGCGGTCTCCACGCTGGATGAACTGGCGAACGGCGCATTCCAGCCTGCTATCGGCGAAATCGATGAGATCGATCCGCAAGGCGTGAAACGCGTCGTGCTCTGTTCTGGTAAGGTTTATTACGACCTGCTGGAGCAGCGTCGTAAGAATGATCAGAAGGATGTGGCGATTATCCGTGTCGAACAGCTCTATCCGTTCCCGCACCACGCGTTGCAGGAAGCGCTGAAGCCGTTCGCGCACGTGCATGATTTCGTCTGGTGCCAGGAAGAGCCGCTTAACCAGGGCGCCTGGTATTGCAGCCAGCACAACTTCCGTGAAGTGATTCCGTTTGGCTCTGCATTACGTTATGCAGGCCGCCCGGCCTCCGCCTCGCCTGCGGTAGGGTATATGTCCGTTCACCAGAAACAGCAACAAGATCTGGTTAATGACGCGCTGAACGTCAATTAATTAAAGGATAAATAATGAGTAGCGTAGATATTCTTGTTCCCGACCTGCCTGAATCCGTTGCTGACGCAACCGTCGCCACCTGGCACAAAAAGCCGGGCGACGCGGTGAAACGCGATGAAGTGCTGGTAGAAATCGAAACTGACAAAGTGGTACTGGAAGTACCGGCGTCGGCTGACGGCGTGCTGGATGCGGTACTGGAAGACGAAGGCAGCACCGTGACCTCTCGCCAGATCCTGGGCCGTCTGAAAGAGGGCAACAGCGCGGGTAAAGAGAGCAGCGCTAAACCGGAAGCGAACGAGTCTACCCCGGCGCAGCGCCAGCAGGCGTCTCTGGAAGAACAAAATAACGACGCGCTGAGCCCGGCGATTCGCCGTCTGCTCGCGGAGCATAACCTCGACGCGGCGGCCATCAAAGGCACCGGCGTTGGCGGCCGTCTGACCCGCGAAGACGTGGAAAAACATCTGGCGAAAGCGAACGGCAGCGATACGGCGAAAGCGCCGGAACAGGCTGGCGCGACAGCCGCGCCGCAGCTCGGCTCCCGCAGTGAAAAACGCGTGCCGATGACCCGTCTGCGTAAGCGCGTCGCCGAGCGTCTGCTGGAGGCGAAGAACTCCACCGCGATGCTGACCACGTTCAACGAAGTGAACATGAAGCCGATTATGGATCTGCGTAAGCAGTACGGCGACGCCTTCGAAAAACGTCACGGCATCCGTCTGGGCTTTATGTCTTTCTACGTGAAAGCGGTTGTGGAAGCGCTGAAACGCTTCCCGGAAGTAAACGCGTCTATCGATGGCGACGACGTGGTGTATCACAACTACTTCGACGTCAGCATGGCCGTCTCCACGCCGCGCGGTCTGGTCACGCCGGTACTGCGTGACGTTGACGTGCTGGGCATGGCCGACATTGAGAAGAAAATTAAAGAGCTGGCGGTGAAAGGCCGCGACGGCAAACTGACCGTGGAAGATCTGACCGGCGGTAACTTTACCATTACCAACGGCGGCGTTTTCGGCTCGCTGATGTCCACGCCTATCATCAACCCGCCGCAAAGCGCGATCCTGGGCATGCACGCCATTAAAGACCGCCCGATGGCGGTGGATGGCAAGGTTGAGATCCTGCCAATGATGTACCTGGCGCTCTCCTACGATCACCGCCTGATCGATGGCCGTGAATCGGTAGGTTTCCTGGTGACCATTAAAGAGTTGCTGGAAGATCCGACTCGTCTGCTGCTGGACGTGTAGTCTCAGAAGGGCGGCTCGTCCGCCCTCAGGTAGTGTTTATGGTCGCGTCGTGAGGCGCGGCAATTTCGAACTCCGAGCGTGAATGCGCTTTTTCTTGATGGACTGAAGAGATGAACTTACACGAATATCAGGCGAAACAGCTGTTTGCCAGATCAGGCTTACCGACGCCAGTGGGTTATGCCTGCTCAACCCCGCGTGAAGCAGAAGAAGCCGCCTCTAAAATCGGCTCCGGCCCGTGGGTGGTGAAATGCCAGGTTCACGCGGGCGGCCGCGGTAAAGCGGGCGGTGTAAAAGTCGTTAAGAGCAAAGAAGAGATTCGCGCCTTTGCCGAGCACTGGCTGGGCAAACGCCTGGTGACCTATCAAACTGACGCCAACGGCCAGCCGGTTAACCAGATCCTGGTGGAAGCTGCGACCGATATCGCAAAAGAACTCTACCTCGGCGCAGTGGTTGACCGTGGCACCCGTCGCGTGGTGTTTATGGCCTCCACCGAGGGCGGCGTGGAAATTGAAAAAGTGGCGGAAGAAACCCCGCATCTGATCCACAAAGTCTCTATCGATCCGCTGACCGGCCCGATGCCGTATCAGGGACGCGAGCTGGCCTTTAAACTGGGCCTCGAAGGGAAACTGATCCAGCAGTTCACCAAAGTGTTCATGGGTCTCGCGAACATTTTCCTGGAGCGCGACCTGGCGCTTATCGAGATCAACCCGCTGGTTATCACCTCTCAGGGCGATCTGATCTGTCTCGACGGCAAACTGGGCGCTGACGGCAACGCGCTGTTCCGCCAGCCGGATCTGCGTGAAATGCGCGACCAGTCTCAGGAAGATCCGCGCGAAGCACAGGCGGCGCAGTGGGAACTCAACTACGTGGCGCTGGATGGCAACATTGGTTGCATGGTGAACGGCGCGGGCCTCGCGATGGGCACCATGGACATCGTGAAGCTGCACGGCGGCGAGCCGGCGAACTTCCTGGACGTTGGCGGCGGCGCGACCAAAGAGCGCGTAACCGAAGCGTTCAAAATCATTCTGTCTGACGACAAAGTGAAAGCCGTTCTGGTTAACATCTTCGGCGGCATCGTGCGCTGCGACCTGATTGCCGACGGCATCATCGGCGCGGTGGCGGAAGTCGGCGTGAACGTGCCGGTTGTGGTGCGTCTGGAAGGCAACAATGCCGAGCTGGGCGCGAAGAAACTGGCCGACAGCGGCCTGAATATTATTGCAGCGAAAAGTCTGACGGATGCAGCTCAGCAGGTAGTTGCTGCTGTGGAGGGGAAATAATGTCCATTCTGATCGATAAAAACACCAAAGTTATCTGCCAGGGCTTTACCGGCAGCCAGGGGACATTCCACTCCGAACAGGCTATTGCTTACGGTACGCAGATGGTCGGCGGCGTTACGCCGGGCAAAGGCGGCACCACGCATCTGGGCCTGCCGGTGTTCAACACCGTGCGTGAAGCGGTAGAAGCGACCGGTGCGACCGCGTCTGTTATCTACGTCCCGGCGCCGTTCTGCAAAGACTCCATTCTGGAAGCCATCGACGCGGGCATTAAGCTCATCATCACCATTACTGAAGGCATTCCAACGCTGGATATGCTGACCGTAAAAGTGAAGCTGGATGAAGCGGGCGTGCGCATGATCGGCCCGAACTGCCCGGGCGTTATCACCCCAGGCGAGTGCAAAATCGGCATCATGCCGGGCCATATTCATCAGCCAGGCCGTGTGGGGATCGTCTCCCGCTCCGGCACCCTGACCTATGAAGCGGTTAAGCAGACCACCGATTACGGCTTCGGCCAGTCCACCTGCGTGGGCATCGGCGGCGACCCGATCCCGGGCTCTAACTTCATCGACATCCTGAAGCTGTTCCAGGAAGATCCGCAGACCGAAGCGATCGTGATGATCGGCGAGATCGGCGGTAGCGCGGAAGAAGAAGCGGCGGCGTACATTAAAGATCACGTCACCAAACCGGTGGTAGGCTACATCGCGGGCGTCACCGCGCCGAAAGGCAAGCGTATGGGCCACGCGGGCGCGATTATCGCGGGCGGCAAAGGCACTGCGGATGAAAAATTCGCAGCGCTGGAAGCCGCAGGCGTTAAAACCGTTCGCAGCCTGGCGGACATCGGCGACGCGCTGAAAACCATTCTGAAGTAAACGTCTCGCCTCGTGGATGCGAGGTAAACACATCCAATAATAAGATTCGACATGGTTGGCTACCCGCAAGGGTAGCCTTTTTTATTGCCTGCGGCGGCGTCTGAGCGGCTATGTATGGTTTCCGCTCGCCTTAAGCAAGAAAATCGCGCGCATAACGCTGCGGGCATGCGCTCTGACGGCGCGACGCCTGTGCAACAGTGAGGCGCGGTTTCACAACCTACGTCGTTACCAGATACGGCTGAATGAAGCCTCCCTGAAAAGGCGCTGGCCCACCCAGGGCTTCTTTTTAACAACGCTTGTCGCCGGATCTACGGATATGCAACCCGGGCAACGCATTTATTATTATATGTGCGTAATAAGTTTTAAAACTGCAATTAATTAGTAAATGAATTGTGAAATAAAAAGGCGTTTTTTGATCTAAGGAATTTTTATTTTTCGCCGATATTAACAAGGAAGTGTGATTAATATCTCGAATCGATCGTGGTGAAAATAACGGGGAGTTATTGTTCGTATTGCTTTGGTAACCCGACAGGCAATAAAAAAACACTTATCGTTAACATTATTTTCACTTAACCCATCCGGGGTGAAACATAATTAACAATGGGTATAAAAACTGATTTGAATCAAACTTTTTCTGTTGAAAAAAAGCGTGAGAAAGCGCTAAATTGCGGTCGATCAATCTGGTCTCGAAGCGGCAATTTAGGTATAAATTGATCGCCATCGAAAAACGCAAATAACGGTATGTGCAAATCTGTTTATTATCCCTGAATTGCAGCGTAAAATATTTGCCGAATCAATTTGGATTTCTTTTAACTTATTTGTAACCTTTCGCCTTTACTTTTTCACAAATACACGCAGTGATATAAGCGACGGCTAACGGAAGCAAATGTCATTGGTATTGGGGCATGCGTTGTGGCGCTTTTAAAAAACGCCACGCTCGAAGTCTTCATGCGAGGAGCAAGGAGTCAAGATGTTAGATATAGTCGAACTGTCGCGCTTACAGTTTGCCTTGACCGCGATGTACCACTTCCTTTTTGTGCCGCTGACGCTCGGTATGGCGTTCCTGCTGGCCATTATGGAAACGGTCTACGTCCTCTCTGGTAAACAAATCTATAAAGATATGACCAAGTTCTGGGGCAAGTTGTTTGGTATCAACTTCGCACTGGGCGTGGCGACCGGCTTGACCATGGAGTTCCAGTTCGGGACTAACTGGTCTTATTATTCCCACTATGTAGGCGATATCTTCGGTGCCCCGCTGGCCATCGAAGGCCTGATGGCGTTCTTCCTGGAATCGACCTTTGTCGGCCTGTTCTTCTTTGGTTGGGATCGTCTTAGCAAAGTACAGCATATGGCCGTGACCTGGCTGGTGGCGCTCGGCTCTAACCTCTCCGCATTGTGGATCCTCGTGGCGAACGGCTGGATGCAAAACCCGATCGCGTCCGATTTCAACTTCGAAACCATGCGCATGGAGATGGTGAGCTTCTCCGAGCTGGTGCTGAACCCGGTAGCGCAGGTGAAATTCGTTCACACCGTGGCGGCAGGCTACTGCACCGGCGCGATGTTCATTCTGGGCATCAGCGCGTGGTACATGCTTAAAGGCCGCGATTTCGCCTTCGCCAAACGCTCTTTCGCTATCGCGGCGAGCTTCGGCATGGCGGCGGTGCTTTCCGTTATCGTGCTGGGTGATGAATCTGGTTACGAAATGGGCGACGTACAGAAAACCAAACTGGCCGCGATTGAAGCCGAGTGGGAAACCCAGCCGGCGCCTGCCGCGTTTACGCTATTCGGTATCCCGGATCAAGAGACGCAGGAAAACCGCTTCGCTATCCAGATCCCTTACGCACTCGGCATTATTGCGACCCGTTCTGTGGATACCCCGGTCATCGGTCTGAAAGATCTGCTGGTGCAGCATGAAGCGCGCATCCGTAACGGGATGAAAGCGTATGCGCTGCTTGAGCAGCTGCGTTCCGGCTCAACCGATCAGGCGGTACGCGATGAATTTAACAGCGTGAAGAAAGATCTCGGTTACGGCCTGCTGCTCAAACGCTATACCGATAACGTCGCTGATGCGACCGAAGCGCAGATCCAGAAAGCGACGCAGGATTCTATCCCGAGCGTGGCACCGCTGTACTTCTCGTTCCGCATCATGGTGCTGTGCGGCATTCTGATGCTGCTGATTATCGGCGCGTCGTTCTGGTCAGTAATTCGCAACCGCATCGGCGATAAAAAATGGCTGCTGCGCGCGGCGTTCTACGGTATTCCGCTGCCGTGGATTGCGGTGGAATCGGGCTGGTTTGTGGCGGAGTACGGCCGTCAGCCGTGGGCTATCGGTGAAGTACTGCCGACCGCGGTAGCGCACTCTAACTTGTCTGCGGGCGACATCCTCTTCTCTATGGTGCTGATCTGCGGCCTGTACACGCTCTTCCTGGTAGCGGAACTGTTCCTGATGTTCAAATTCGCCCGCCTGGGGCCGAGCAGCCTGAAAACCGGTCGCTATCACTTCGAGCAGTCCACCGTGGCTTCTCAGCCGGCACGCTAAGCGAGGAGATGTAAAATGATCGATTATGAAGTACTGCGTTTAGTCTGGTGGCTGCTGGTTGGCATTTTGCTGATAGGTTTTGCTGTCACCGATGGCTTTGATATGGGGGTCGGCATGCTGACCCGCATCCTGGGGCGTACCGACACCGAGCGCCGCGTGATGATTAACTCCATCGCGCCGCACTGGGACGGCAACCAGGTATGGCTTATCACCGCGGGCGGCGCGCTGTTCGCGGCCTGGCCGCTGGTCTATGCCGCAGCGTTCTCCGGCTTCTACGTGGCGATGATTCTGGTGTTGGCGTCGCTGTTCTTCCGTCCGGTGGGTTTTGACTATCGCTCCAAGATTGAAGATATGCGCTGGCGCAACATGTGGGACTGGGGCGTTTTCGCGGGCAGCTTCGTGCCGCCGCTGGTGATCGGCGTGGCGTTCGGCAACCTGCTGCAGGGCGTGCCGTTCCACTTCGATAAATACCAGGGCATGTTCTACACCGGCAACTTCTTCCAGCTGCTGAACCCGTTTGGTCTGCTGGCAGGCGTGGTAAGCGTAGCGATGATCCTGACCCAGGGCGCGACCTACCTGCAAATGCGTACTACTGGCGAGCTGCACCTGCGTTCCCGTACCACCGCGCAGATTTCCGCGCTGGTGATGATGGTCTGCTTCGTGCTGGCAGGCGTATGGGTCATGTATGGCATCGACGGCTATGTGGTGACCTCCGCCATCGATCCGCGTGCGGCATCTAACCCGATGAATAAAGAAGTGGTTCGTCAGGCGGGCGCCTGGTTTGCTAACTTTAATAACATGCCGGCGCTGTGGGCGATTCCTGCCCTGGGCGTGGTGCTGCCGCTGCTGACGGTACTGGCGTCGCGTCTGGAGAAAGGCGCCTGGGCGTTTGTGTTCTCTTCACTGACGCTGGCATGCGTTATTCTGACTGCCGGTATTGCGATGTTCCCGTTCATCATGCCGTCCAGCACCATGCTGAACGCCAGCCTGACGATGTGGGATGCGACGTCCAGCCAGCTGACGCTGACCGTCATGACCTATGTCGCGGCGGTGTTTGTGCCGATTATTTTGCTCTACACCACCTGGTGCTACTGGAAAATGTTTGGCCGTATCACCAAAGAACATATCGAAAGCAACACGCATTCTCTGTACTGATAAGGAGCTTACTATGTGGTATTTCGCCTGGATTCTCGGAACGCTTCTTGCCTGTGCTTTCGGGATCATTACCGCGCTGGCGCTGGAGCACGTTGAAGCGACCAAAGCCGGTAACGTCGAGTCGTGATGAAACGCATCATTACCGCGCTTTACGCGCTCATGGATAAGAGCCCGCTACGGGCTCTTTCTTTAATCATGGCGCTAGTGCTGGCGGGCTGCATGTTCTGGGACCCGTCGCGCTTTGCGGCGAAGACCAGCGGCCTTGAGATCTGGCAGGGGCTGTTCCTGATGTGGGCCGTCTGCGCCGGGGTTATCCACGGTGTGGGTTTTCGCCCTCGCGCGGTACACTGGCAGGGCATCTTCTGTCCGCTGATTGCGGATCTGGTGATGCTGGCCGGGCTGCTATTTTTCTTTGCCTGAACAAGGTTTCACCGGCTTTTCTGTGGGCTTTTCGGAGCCCATAAATATTTACTCTCCGTTTACTTCTTCCCATTCCAAACCCACATTCACTTGCGTATAGTAGCAGCGTTTATTTGCATTACCGGGATGTAGAGTGAGCACAACGCTGTTTCGATGGCCGGTTCGTGTCTATTACGAAGACACCGACGCCGGTGGTGTGGTTTATCACGCCAGTTACGTCGCCTTTTATGAAAGAGCACGCACAGAGATGCTGCGCCACCACCACTTTAATCAGCAGGATTTACTGGCGGAGCGAGTAGCCTTTGTGGTTCGCAAGATGTCGCTTGAGTATCTTGCGCCTGCCCGACTCGACGATATGCTCGAAGTCCAGACCGAAATTACAACGCTGCGTGGCACCTCTATGGTGTTCAGGCAACGGATTGTTAACGCGGAAAACCAGCTTCTCAACGAAGCCGAGGTGCTGATTGTCTGCGTTGATCCACTCTTAATGAAGCCTCGTGCGCTTCCCAAGTCTATTGTCGCGGAGTTCAAGCAGTGACTGACATGAATATCCTTGATTTGTTCCTGAAGGCAAGTCTTCTGGTTAAACTTATCATGTTGATTTTGATTGGTTTTTCAATCGCGTCCTGGGCCATTATCATTCAGCGAACGCGCATTCTTAATGCCGCTTCGCGTGAAGCCGAAGCCTTCGAAGATAAATTCTGGTCGGGCATTGAGCTTTCTCGCCTGTATCAGGAGAGCCAGGGCCGTCGTGAAAACCTCTCCGGCTCCGAGCAGATCTTCTATGCCGGTTTTAAAGAGTTCGCCCGTTTGCATCGCGCCAACAGCCATGCGCCGGAAGCGATCGTCGAAGGGGCGTCGCGCGCGATGCGCATTTCGATGAATCGCGAACTCGAAACCCTTGAAAACCATATTCCTTTCCTCGGCACCGTCGGCTCTATCAGCCCGTATATCGGTCTTTTCGGCACCGTGTGGGGGATCATGCATGCCTTTATCGCGCTCGGCGCGGTGAAACAGGCCACATTGCAGATGGTCGCGCCGGGTATCGCCGAAGCGTTGATCGCGACCGCGATCGGTCTGTTCGCGGCGATCCCGGCGGTTATGGCTTATAACCGCCTGAACCAGCGTGTGAACAAGCTGGAGCTGAATTACGACAACTTTATGGAAGAGTTCACGGCTATCCTGCATCGTCAGGCTTTCAGCACCAGCACCAGCGAAAGCAACAAGGGGTAAGTCATGGCCAGAACACGTGGACGTGGTCGTCGTGATCTGAAATCTGAAATCAACATCGTTCCGCTGCTGGACGTGCTGCTGGTGCTGTTGCTGATTTTTATGGCGACGGCGCCCATCATCACCCAGAGCGTGGAAGTGGATTTGCCGGACGCCACGGATTCCCAAACCGTCAGCAGCAACGACAACCCGCCGGTGATAATTGAAGTCTCTGGCGTGGGCCAGTACAGCGTGGTGGTTGAGAAAGACCGCATGGACCAGTTGCCTTCTGAGCAGGTGGTGGCTGAGGCGCAGCGTCGCCTGCAGGAAAACCCGAAAACGGTCTTTTTAATCGGTGGCGCCAAAGACGTTCCTTACGACGAGATAATCAAAGCGCTGAACCTGTTGCATCAGGCAGGCGTGAAATCTGTCGGCTTAATGACGCAGCCTATCTGATCCACCCGCCTGACAGGGCTACAAGTTTTGGAAACCGAGAGTGGCAAAGGCAACCGAACAAAACGATAAGCTGAAACGCGCGATTATCATTTCAGTAGTGCTGCACCTGTTGCTGATTGCGCTGCTGATCTGGAGCTCGTTCGACGAGCATATCAATGAAGACGCTGCGGGCGGCGGCGGCGGTTCTGCTATTGACGCCGTGATGGTCGATCCCGGCGCGGTAGTGCAGCAATATAATCGTCAGCAGCAGCAACAGGCTAGCGCCAAACAAGCCGCCGAGCAGCGTGAAAAACAGGCGCAGCAGCAGGCGGAAGAACTGCGCGAGAAACAGGCCGCCGAACAGGAACGCCTGAAAAAGCTTGAGCAGGAGCGTCTGGAAGCACAGGAGAAAGCGCAGCAGCAGGCCGAACAGCAGAAACAGGCTGAAGAAGCGGCGAAGCGCGCTCAGGAACAACAAAAACAGGCTGAAGAGGCGGCAGCCAAAGCGGCGGCGGATGCTAAAGCGAAAGCCGATGCGCAGGCGAAAGCGGCGGAAGAAGCCGCGAAGAAAGCCGCTGCGGACGCGCAGAAAAAAGCGCAGGAAGAGGCAGCGAAAGCGGCCGCTGCGGCGAAGAAAGCGCAGGAAGAAGCGGAGAAGAAAGCTGCTGCTGACGCTGCGAAGAAAGCCCAGCAGGACGCCGAGAAAAAGGCAGCCGCTGAGGCAGCGAAGAAAGCCGCAGCTGAAAAAGCTGCCGCTGAAAAAGCGGCGGCTGCGGAAAAAGCGGCAGCCGAGAAGAAAGCGGCCGCTGCAAAAGCCGCGGCTGAGAAAGCGGCAGCCGAGAAGGCCGCCGCCGATAAGAAAGCCGCTGCCGAAAAAGCGGCAGCCAAAAAGGCGGCCGCCGCGAAAGCGGCTGCTGAGAAGGCTGCTGCCGCGGAAGGTGTCGACGATCTGCTTGGCGATCTCAGTTCAGGTAAGAATGCGCCGAAAACCGGCGGTGGGGCAAAAGGCAGTAATGCAGCACCGGCGGGTAGCGGTAATAGTAAGAACAACGGTGCCAGCGGCGCTGAAATCAACGGCTATGCCTCGCAGATAAAGGCTGCCATTGAGAGCAAGTTCTACGATGCGTCGTCGTATTCAGGTAAAACCTGTACGCTGCGTATTAAACTGGCACCGGACGGCTTACTGCTGGATATCCAGTCGGAAGGCGGCGATCCTGCGCTTTGCCAGGCAGCTATTTCCGCCGCCCGACAGGCTAAGATTCCTAAACCGCCAAGCCAGGCTGTTTATGAAGTCTTTAAAAACGCGCCATTGCTTTTCAAACCGCAGTGATTTCCGGTAACAAAACCGGGCTTCACTGTCCGGTTTAAGCCGGCGTGCAATGTGGTTGTCTATCTTTGAGTTTGTTAACATTCTGCTAAATTATCGCGGGCTTTGAGTCCAGATAAGGGAGATATGATGAAGCAGGCATTACGTTTAGCATTTAGTTTTCTGATGCTGTGGGCAGCCGTGCTGCACGCAGAAGTACGCATCGAGATAACCCAGGGGGTTGACTCGGCGCGTCCGATTGGTGTGGTGCCGTTCCAGTGGGCCGGGCCGGGTGCCGCGCCTGAAGATATCGGCGGCATTGTGGCGGCGGATCTGCGCAACAGCGGTAAATTCAACCCGCTCGATCGCTCACGTATGCCGCAGCAGCCCGCTTCCGCGCAGGAAGTGCAGCCAGCGGCATGGTCTGCGCTCGGTATTGACGCCGTGGTGGTAGGGCAGGTGACGCCGAACGGCGACGGCAGCTATACCGTGGCATACCAGCTGGTGGATACCGGCGGCGCGCCGGGCACTGTGCTGGCGCAAAACTCTTACAAAGTGAATAAGCAGTGGCTGCGTTACGCGGGCCATACGGCAAGCGACGAAGTGTTTGAGAAGCTGACCGGCATCAAAGGCGCGTTCCGCACCCGTATCGCTTATGTGGTACAGACCAATGGTGGTCAGTTCCCGTATGAGCTGCGCGTTTCTGACTACGACGGTTACAATCAGTTTGTGGTTCACCGCTCGCCGCAGCCGCTGATGTCTCCGGCCTGGTCGCCAGATGGCAGCAAACTCGCTTACGTCACGTTTGAAAGCGGTCGTTCTGCGCTGGTTATCCAGACGCTCTCTAACGGCGCTGTGCGTCAGGTTGCTTCCTTCCCGCGTCACAATGGCGCGCCGGCATTCTCGCCGGACGGTAGCAAACTGGCCTTCGCACTCTCCAAAACAGGCAGCCTGAACCTGTACGTGATGGATATCGGCTCCGGCCAGATCCGTCAGGTGACTGACGGTCGCAGCAACAACACCGAACCGACCTGGTATCCGGACAGCCAGACGCTGGCCTATACCTCTGACCAGGCGGGGCGTCCGCAGGTGTATAAAGTCAACGTCAACGGCGGCGCGCCGCAGCGCGTAACCTGGGAAGGGTCTCAGAACCAGGACGCTGACGTGAGCTCTGATGGTAAATTTATGGTGATGGTGAGCTCCAATGGCGGCGCTCAGAATATCGCTAAACTGGATCTGGTAACGGGTGGCGTACAGACGCTGTCGTCAACGTTCCTGGATGAAACGCCAAGTCTGGCACCTAACGGCACTATGGTTATCTACAGCTCTTCTCAGGGGATGGGATCCGTGCTGAACCTGGTTTCTACAGATGGGCGTTTCAAAGCGCGTCTTCCGGCAACTGATGGACAGGTGAAATCGCCTGCCTGGTCGCCGTATCTGTAATAATAATTAATTGATTACTAAAGGAATCAAAGAAATGCAACTGAACAAAGTGCTGAAAGGGCTGATGATCGCTCTGCCTGTTATGGCAATCGCGGCGTGTTCTTCTAACAAGAACGCCAGCAATGACCAGAGCGGCGAAGGCATGCTGGGTGCCGGCACTGGTATGAACGGCAACGGCGGCAACATGTCTTCTGAAGAGCAGGCGCGTCTGCAGATGCAGCAGCTGCAGCAGAACAACATCGTTTACTTCGATCTGGACAAGTACGACATCCGTTCTGACTTCGCTGCGATGCTGGACGCTCACGCTAACTTCCTGCGTAGCAACCCGTCTTACAAAGTGACCGTTGAAGGTCACGCGGATGAGCGCGGCACGCCGGAGTACAACATCTCCCTGGGTGAGCGTCGTGCTAACGCCGTTAAGATGTACCTGCAGGGTAAAGGCGTTTCTGCTGACCAGATCTCCATCGTTTCTTACGGTAAAGAAAAACCTGCAGTACTGGGCCACGACGAAGCGGCATATGCCAAAAACCGTCGCGCCGTACTGGTTTACTAAGAGAATTGCATGATCAGTAACTTCAGACATCACCTGTTGAGTCTGTCGTTACTGGTTGGCGTAGCGGCCCCCTGGGCCGCTAATGCCCAGGCGCCAATCAGTGATGTCGGCTCAGGCTCGGTCGAAGACCGTGTCGTTCAACTCGAGCGTATTTCTAACGCTCATAGTCAGCTTTTAACCCAACTTCAGCAGCAGCTCTCCGATAACCAGTCCGATATTGATACCCTGCGAGGTCAGATTCAGGAGAATCAGTATCAGCTTAACCAGATTGTTGAACGTCAAAAGCAGATCCTTCTGCAGATGGACAGTCTGAGTAATGGCAATAGCGGAGCGGCAGCGGCGCAGGATGGCTCGCAGGCGCAAACCGGCGCGGCAACCGCCGCTCCGGACTCAGGCGCTTCCGCACCTGCTGCCAGCGCGCCGGCGCAAAGTGGGGATGCCAATACCGATTACAACGCAGCTATCGCGCTGGTGCAGGATAAATCCCGTCAGGATGAAGCCATCACTGCGTTTACTAATTTTATTAAGCAATACCCGGATTCTACTTACCAGCCGAACGCCCATTACTGGCTCGGGCAACTGAATTACAACAAAGGTAAGAAAGATGACGCGGCGTATTACTTTGCCTCGGTGGTAAAGAACTATCCCAAATCACCGAAAGCGGCAGATGCGATGTTTAAGGTGGGCGTAATCATGCAGGATAAAGGCGACACCGCGAAAGCGAAGGCCGTTTATCAGCAGGTTATCTCCAAATACCCCGGCACCGACGGCGCAAAGCAGGCGCAAAAACGCCTGAACGCGATGTAATGCATGTGGCTTGACCAGATGCCGTATTATTTCTGGTCTGGCCGCATGAAACATAAGCAGTTAAGTGATCTGCCTCGAAATTTTTGTTGCGTCAGAATCTTAAATCAGTAATATATGCCGCCGTTGCCACGGGATACGAAACAAACCCGCGGTGGCAAAAAAGTGGGTCGTTAGCTCAGTTGGTAGAGCAGTTGACTTTTAATCAATTGGTCGCAGGTTCGAATCCTGCACGACCCACCACTCGCTCAGGTGGTTTAAATGAGCGATATCGTGAAGGCAACGCCGCGTAAGCATCGTTAAGTTTCTCCCTCCACGACGCACCACAAGCAGTAGTCCAGCGCAGTATCGGGTGATTAGCTCAGCTGGGAGAGCACCTCCCTTACAAGGAGGGGGTCGGCGGTTCGATCCCGTCATCACCCACCACTCGGGTCGTTAGCTCAGTTGGTAGAGCAGTTGACTTTTAATCAATTGGTCGCAGGTTCGAATCCTGCACGACCCACCAATCGCTTTAGTGGAAACACTGGCGATACCGTGAAGGATAACGTTGCGCAGCAACGGCCCGAAGGGCGAGGCGAAGCCGAGTCATCCTGCACGACCCACCAATCGTTTTAGCGGAAACGCTGGCGTTGGTACTCAGAAGTAGATCTTTCAGATAACACCCGAATGGGTCGTTAGCTCAGTTGGTAGAGCAGTTGACTTTTAATCAATTGGTCGCAGGTTCGAATCCTGCACGACCCACCACGATTAAGGTGGGTGTTAACAGTCGGTGTGAAGGATAACGTTGCGTCGCAACGGCCCGAAGGGCGAGGCAAAGCCGAGTCATCCTGCGCAACCCACTAACTGAAAGAAGTATTGAGCAAGTGCAGTAACCCGCAAGGGGTCGTTAGCTCAGTTGGTAGAGCAGTTGACTTTTAATCAATTGGTCGCAGGTTCGAATCCTGCACGACCCACCAGTGTAAAAAGGCGCCCTAAAGGCGCCTTTTTGCTATGCGCAGTTGCCAATGATTCGAACCTGCCGCAGGTTCGAGCCGAGCTTTAGCGAGGCAACATTGCCGCTTGCGGCAATGGCCCGAAGGGCGAAGTCATCCTGCACGACCCACCAGTGTAAAAAGGCGCCCTAAAGGCGCCTTTTTGCTATCTGGACGCCAGAAAGATTCACAAAATTGCCGGGAGCAATTGAACAACGTGAAACGTTGCCCGCAGGGCGAGTCTCAGGATGAGCCGTCTAACCTGCGGCATGTACGAGTCGAGCCATTGATGGCGAGACACCGGAGCCGTTGACGGCGACGGCCCGAAGGGGGATTCTGCACGGCCCACCTGCGTTGAAGGGCGCTGGCGGTGCCTTTTTGCTGTCTGTGCGATGGTGAGCCTTGTGCCTACGCCGCGTCTCTGTCTGTAATAGCGGTCTGCGTCTTCTCCACTGCTTTCCTGCGCTTTTATCCCTGATGTTTTCCTGTGACTTTTCCTTTCCGATCCGCTATCTTGTTTAGCATATAAAACAAATGAAGCTGCCAGGTGGCTATCATTGGCTCGGTATAGCGGCTTTAGTTCAGTGAAAAAAACGAGATGGCGCAAATGAGTGTAATGTTCGATCCCGAAGCCGCGATTTATCCCTTCCCCCCCAAGCCGGCTACGCTGACCGCCGACGAAAAAGCCGTTTACCGCGAAAAAATTAAGCGTCTGCTTAAGGCGCGTAATGCGGTGCTGGTTGCTCACTATTATACCGACCCTGAAATTCAGGCGCTGGCGGAAGAGACCGGCGGCTGTATTTCCGACTCGCTCGAAATGGCGCGCTTTGGCGCAAATCACGAAGCCACCACGTTGCTGGTCGCGGGCGTGCGCTTTATGGGCGAAACCGCCAAAATTCTTAGCCCCGAGAAAACCATTCTGATGCCGACGCTACAGGCGGAGTGCTCGCTGGATCTCGGTTGCCCGGAAGAGGAGTTCGCGGCGTTCTGTGACAGCCACCCGGATCGCACCGTGGTGGTATATGCCAACACCTCGGCAGCGGTCAAAGCGCGCGCAGACTGGGTAGTGACATCCAGTATCGCCGTCGAGCTGATTGAACATCTCGACAGCCTTGGCGAGAAAATCATCTGGGCCCCCGATCGGCATCTCGGCCGCTACGTGCAAAAGCAGACCGGCGCAGACGTACTCTGCTGGCAGGGCGCCTGTATCGTGCATGACGAGTTTAAAACGCAGGCGCTCGCGCGCATGAAAGCGCTCTATCCGGACGCCGCCGTGCTCGTGCATCCAGAGTCGCCGCAGGCGGTTGTCGATATGGCCGATGCGGTCGGCTCGACCAGTCAGTTGATTAACGCCGCCAGAACGCTGCCGCAGCAGACGCTGATTGTGGCGACGGATCGCGGTATCTTTTACAAAATGCAGCAGGCGTGCCCGGAAAAAACGCTGCTCGAGGCGCCCACGGCGGGGGAAGGCGCGACGTGCCGCACCTGCGCGCACTGCCCGTGGATGGCGATGAACGGTCTTCAGGCTATCGTAGAGGCGCTGGAGCATGGTGGTGCGGCGCATGAGATTCATGTCGACGCGGGGCTGCGAGAGCGTGCGTTAAAGCCGCTTAACCGCATGCTGGATTTTGCGGCTACACTTCGTCTTTCTGTTAAAGGCAATGCGTAAGGACTTTACGCTTCGGGGATAATATGGATTTTTTCAGCGTACAAAACATTCTGGTGCATATTCCGCTCGGCGAGGGCGGCTACTCGCTTTCATGGATTGAAGCCGTCGGAACGCTGGCGGGGCTGCTGTGTATCTGGCTCGCGAGTCTTGAGAAAATCGTTAACTATGCGTTCGGCTTAATTAACGTCACGCTGTTTGCCATCATCTTCTTTCAGATCCAGCTCTATGCCAGCCTGCTGTTACAGGTCTTTTTCTTTGCCGCCAATATCTACGGCTGGTACGCCTGGTCGCGTCAGAGCGGCGATAATCAGGCTGCGCTACACATCCGCTGGCTACCGCGCTCAAAAGCGTTCGGCTGGCTGGCGGTCTGCGTGGTCGCGATTGGGCTGATGACCGTCTGGATCGACCCGGTCTTCGCATTCTTAACCCGCGTTGCGGTAGAGGTGATGCAGGCCGCCGGGCTTAACGTCACGGCACCGCAGCTGCAGCCGGACGCTTTCCCGTTCTGGGACTCTTGTATGACGGTGCTGTCGGTAGTGGCGATGATCCTGATGACGCGCAAATATGTCGAAAACTGGCTGCTGTGGGTCATTATTAACGTCATCAGCGTGGTGATTTTCGCGCGTCAGGGCGTTTACGCCATGTCGCTGGAATACCTCATCCTGACGTTTATTGCGCTTAATGGTAGCCGGATGTGGATCAAAGCCGCGCGCGAACGAGGCTCGCACGCGCTGTCGCACTAATGAGAATGGCCGTGGGCGTGCGGCGTCTCGTCCCCGGCATTCAGAGAGCAGTCTTTACCGCTGCATGACTGATACTCCAGCTGTACCGTCGCATGCGCTATCTGATAATGCTGTTTCAGATAGTCGTGAATGCTGGCCAGCAGCGCATCGTGATTGTGTGGCGGGATCACCTGGACATGCAGCGTCATCACCGGTTTTTCCCCGACCAGCCAGAGATGCACATGATGCACATCCCGCGCTTCCGGGATTTCGCGCAACAGCCGACGACGCAGCTGGTCTACATCCACGGCGCGCGGCGCCCCTTCCAGCAGCTCATTCATGCTTTCCTTCAGCAGCCGCCAGGCGCTGCGCAACACCAGACACGACACCAGAATGGAGAGGATCGGGTCAATGGGCGTCCAGCCGGTCCAGAGTATGACCAGCGCGGCCACAATCGCGCCGACCGAGCCTAGCAGATCGCCCAGCACATGCAACGCCGCTGCGCGCACGTTCATGTTTTTCTCGTCGCTGCCGCGATGCAAAATCCAGAACGACAGCAGATTCGCCACCAGACCCGCCACAGCGATGCCGAGCATCGCGCCGCCCGCCACTGGCTGAGGCGTGATAAAGCGCGCAATCGCCTCCCAGACGATAATTCCCGTGATAACCAGCAGCGCCAGCGCGTTTACGAAAGCGGCAAGGGTAGTTAAACGTAACAGCCCGAAGGTATGCCGCGTATCAGGCGCGCGGCGCGCAAAACGCACCGCCATCAGCGCGACCAGCAGCGCGGCAGTATCGGTAAACATATGGCCCGCATCGGCCAGCAACGCCAGCGAGCCGGAGAGCAGGCCGCCGACGATCTCCAGCGCCATAAAGGCGGCGGTCACCAGAAAGGCGATCAGCAGGCGCTGGCTGTTGGAGTGTTGGGAAGGGTTGTGGGAGTCGTGTGTATGAGAATGCGAATGGGCCATAGCGTGCGTCGCTCAGAATAAATTGTTGTGGTTATCGATTCAGTCACTGGCGCGGCAAGCGCGCGCTACCACAATAGCAAAAATAAAGGAGAGCCGAAGCTCTCCTTTTTAATCAACGCATTAAATGCGGTTACTGGGAGGTGCTGCCTGAGGTGCTCGGGCAGGCGTCGCCAGTACATTGTACGGTGCTATTGCTGCTGCCTGCGGCTCCTGCGCTGCCGGTAGCGCCCGTGCTGGTACCGGTGCTGTTAGCCGTGCCGGACGTGGTGCCGGCGGAGGTGCCGGTGCCGGTATTCACGCCGCTGTTCGCGGAATTGGTGCCAGAGGTATTGATATTGCTGTTATCAACGCCGTTCGGGGCGACATTCTGTTTAGCGTCTGGCGCAACCTGGCCTGCATTGGCGGCCGCGTTCGCAGAGCCCGTATCGCTACCGCCCGTTGAAGAGCCGGAGTCGGCGGCAAGCGCCGCGCCGCTGGCCAGAGTCAGAGTGGCGGTCAGAAAGAGTGAAGTCAGTTTATTCAGTTTCATAGTCATGCTCCTGTTCTGGTCGTTATTGCTGGATAACTTCTTCCAACAGTGCACTGCGAAAAAGTTGCTCAGCGTGTGTGTTGCGGTCGAAAAAACCACACCATCGCCGACAGGCAGTAGGTGATTCTGTAAAATGTATAAAACAGAGTGCTAACAATTAAAAAGTGTAGACTGGATCTCTCTTTACGCTACTTTCTGGCGTTTTTAAGTTAACTTCCAGGAATTTTCCGTGCGAACTGTAAATGCGTGTTTACACTACTGATGCGACAAGATAGATTGAGGGGATTGCATTACAATAAAACTGTAGGGCCTCCTGGAACCATCATGACTTATCAGAACGACGATTTACGTATCGAAGGCATTAACGAATTACTCCCGCCTGTCGCACTCCTGGAAAAATTTCCCGCTACTGAAAAAGCCGCTGAAACCGTATCTGCGGCCCGTCAGGCGATTCATCAGATCCTGCATGGCGATGACGATCGTCTGCTGGTGGTCATCGGCCCGTGCTCCATTCACGACCCGATCGCAGCGAAAGAGTATGCATCGCGTCTGCTGCCGCTGCGTAAAGCGCTTAAAAACGAGCTGGAAATTGTTATGCGCGTCTATTTTGAAAAACCGCGCACCACGGTGGGCTGGAAAGGGCTCATCAACGATCCCCATATGGATAACAGCTTCCAGATTAACGAGGGCCTGCGTATCGCGCGCAAGCTGCTGCTGGATATCAACGACACCGGCCTCCCGGCGGCAGGCGAGTTTCTGGATATGATCACGCCGCAATATATGGCGGACTTAATGAGCTGGGGCGCCATCGGCGCGCGCACGACAGAATCTCAGGTGCACCGCGAGCTCGCCTCCGGGCTTTCGTGTCCGGTTGGTTTTAAAAACGGGACAGACGGCACCATTAAAGTGGCTATTGACGCCATTAACGCCGCCAGCGCGCCGCACTGTTTCCTGTCGGTAACCAAATGGGGCCACTCGGCTATCGTCAACACCAGCGGCAACAGCGACTGCCATATTATTCTGCGCGGCGGTAAAGAGCCGAACTACAGCGCGGCGCATGTCGCCGAGGTGAAAGCCGGGCTTGAGAAGGCCGGGCTTAAGCCGCAGGTGATGATCGATTTCAGCCATGCCAACTCCAGCAAGCAGTTTAAAAAGCAGATGGAAGTGGGCGCGGACGTGTGCGGCCAAATCGCCGGCGGCGAACAGGCCATTATGGGCGTGATGATCGAAAGCCATCTGGTGGAAGGTAATCAGAGCCTTGAGAGCGGTGAACCGCTGGTGTATGGCAAAAGCGTCACCGACGCCTGCATCGGTTGGGAAGATACCGACGCCATCCTGCGTCAGCTCGCCGAAGCTGTAAAAGCGCGCCGCGGGTAATTTCCCCTGTATGAAGGGTGGGGGCGCTTTGCTTACCCACCCTGCTGATGATGTAACGATGATTGCTGAGCGGGTAAGCGCAGCGCACCCGCCGCCCGGCACCATAGGCCATCTCGTCAGGCATCACCTAATAAAAAAGGCGTGGTTCTCACCACGCCTTTTCCACACCACGGTTACGAATTACTTCGCTTTACCCTGGTTTGCGACGGCCGCGGCTTTCGCTGCGATTTCGTCAGCATTACCCAGATAGTAATGTTTAATCGGTTTGAAATTCTCGTCGAATTCATACACCAGCGGTACGCCGGTCGGAATGTTCAGCTCAAGGATCTCTTCTTCGCTCATGTTATCCAGGTATTTCACCAGGGCGCGCAGAGAGTTGCCGTGTGCGGCGATAATGACGCGCTCGCCGCTTTTCAGGCGCGGCAGAATGGTTTCGTTCCAGTAAGGGATAACGCGATCGATGGTCAGCGCCAGGCTTTCGGTCAGCGGCAGCTCCTGCTCGCTCAGCTTCGCGTAACGCGGATCGTGGCCCGGAAAACGCTCGTCATCTTTGGTCAGCGCCGGCGGGGTTACCGCGAAGCCGCGGCGCCACTGTTTAACCTGCTCGTCGCCATATTTTTCAGCGGTTTCGGCTTTGTTGAGGCCCTGCAGGGCGCCGTAGTGACGCTCGTTCAGTTTCCAGGATTTTTCAACCGGCAGCCAGGCCTGATCCAGCCCGTCCAGGATGTTCCACAGCGTGTGGATGGCACGTTTCAGCACGGAGGTATAAGCAAAGTCAAAGCTATAGCCTTCGTCTTTCAGCAGCTTGCCTGCGGCTTTCGCTTCGCTGACGCCTTTTTCGGACAGGTCAACGTCGTACCAACCGGTAAAGCGGTTTTCGTTGTTCCACTGGCTTTCACCGTGACGAACCAGAACCAGCTTAGTAACAGCCATAGTATTACTCCTTCATAAGCCTGATTGAATGATAACAGTTATCATTATATTGCCGTGTTGACGCCAGCGGCAACGCTAAACCTTTAACATAGCGAAAATAGCGGTGCAGTGTAAGGCGCATGTGAACTGGCCGTGATTTTTTTGTCAGTAACTGGCGGGAATTACAGCGAAATGGCGAAAAAAAGCCCTCTTTGAAAAGAGGGCTGAACGATTACTGAGGAATAAAGTGATACTGCGTGACGCTCAGGTATTCCTGACCGGGGCGCAGAATGCAGTCCGGCTGCGGCCATTCCGGGTGGTTAGGGCTGTCAGGCAGGAATTCGCTTTCCAGCGCCAGTCCCTGCCAGGCGCTGTAGGTTCCCTGTTCGCGCGCGGGCGTCCCTTCCAGATAATTGCCGGAATAGAACTGCAGCGCGGGCGCGGTGGTATAAACCGTCATTTTCAGCTTGTCATCGCTCGACCAGACATGCGCCGCTGGCTTGGTCAGATCGCCTCTGGCGTCCAGCAGCCAGGCGTGATCGTAGCCTTTCACCCGCTGCTGACCGTCGTCTTTGAGGAAATCCTGCGCGATGGTTTTCGCTTCGCGGAAATCAAATCCCGTACCGGCTACGTCTGCCAGCCCTTCGCGCGGAATACCCTGTTCATCGACCGGCAGATAGCGCTCTGCGAAAAGCTGCAGGCGATGCGCGCGCACATCGTTCTGCTCGCCATCCAGGTTGAAATAGGCATGGTTAGTCAGGTTAACCGGGCAGGGCTTATCCACGCGGGCGCGATATTCAATGCTGATGCGGTTATCGTCCGTCAGGCGGAAATGCGCGGTGGCGCGCAGCTCGCCGGGATAGCCCTGATCGCCGTCCTGGGAATCCAGCGTATAAAGCACTTCCTGCTCGTTCTGACGCACGATGCGCCAGCGGCGTTTGTCGAACCCTTCCGGGCCGCCGTGCAGCTGGTTTTCGCCCTGGCTCGGCGTAAGGGACCAGGTTTCGCCGTCCAGCGTAAAGCGCGACTGCGCGATACGGTTAGCGTAACGGCCCACCGACGCGCCGAGGAAAGCGGTTTGTTCAAGCCACACTTCCGGGCTCGGACAGCCCAGCAGCGTCTCACGCACGCTGGCGTCTTTCATCGGGACACGGGCCGACAGCAGCGTCGCGCCCCAGTCCATTACGGTCACCACCATCCCCGCGGCATTACGCAGGGTGGAGATGCGATACGGTAGCCCATCCGGGGCCAGTTGCGGCGTCTCTTTTAGCACAGACCTGCTCCTTCTGAAGGTTTGCACACGTAAAACGTTTCTTTAATACCGGTGCGCGCTTCGTACTGCGCTTCGACGGCGGCCTGCACTTCCGGCACGATAGCCTCCGGCACCAGCGCCACGACGCAGCCGCCGAAGCCGCCACCCGTCATGCGCACGCCGCCTTTATCACCGATAACCGATTTAACAATCTCCACCAGAGTATCGATCTGCGGAACGGTAATTTCAAAGTCGTCGCACATTGAGGCGTGGGATTGCGCCATCAGTTCGCCCATGCGCGTCAGATCGCCTTTCGCCAGCGCGTCAGCCGCTTCCACGGTACGGGCGTTTTCGGTCAGTACATGACGCACGCGTTTAGCCACGGTCGGATCGAGCTCATGAGCGACGGTATTAAACTGATCGAGGCTCACATCGCGCAGCGCTTTTTGCGTGAAGAAACGCGCGCCGGTTTCGCACTGCTCGCGGCGTGTGTTGTACTCGCTGCCGACCAGCGTGCGTTTAAAGTTACTGTTGATAATCACCACCGCGACGCCCTGCGGCATCGGCACAGCTTTGGTGCCGAGGCTGCGGCAGTCGATCAGCAGCGCATGATCCTTCTTGCCGAGTGCGGAAATCAGCTGATCCATAATGCCGCAGTTGCAGCCGACAAACTGGTTTTCCGCCTCCTGGCCGTTCAGGGCTATCTGGGCGCCGTCGAGCGAGAGATGATAAAGATGGCGGAACACGGTGCCGACCGCGACTTCCAGCGACGCAGATGAGCTTAAACCCGCGCCCTGCGGCACGTTGCCGCTGATAACGAGGTCGGCGCCGCCGAAGCTGGCATCACGCTGTTGCAGGTGTTTTACCACGCCGCGCACATAGTTCGACCACTGCTGGCTGTCGTGCGCCAGGATAGGCTCATCCAGTGAAAACTCGTCGGTCTCGTTTTCGTAATCGGCAGCGATGACGCGTACGCGGCGGTCGTCACGTTTCGCGCAGCTGATAACCGTCTGATAATCAATCGCGCACGGCAGTACGAAACCGTCATTGTAATCGGTGTGCTCGCCGATAAGGTTAACGCGGCCCGGCGCCTGAATATGGGTGGTGGCAGGGTAGCCGAATTTTTCGGCAAACAGGGATTGTGTCTTCTCTTTCAGGCTCATTGTTATTCTCCGGATTCGCGAAAATGGACGTCGCTGACGGCGCGCAGGCGCTCTGCCGCCTGCTCGGCGGTTAAATCACGCTGAGTTTCCGCCAGCATTTCATATCCCACCATGAACTTGCGTACCGTGGCGCTGCGCAGCAGCGGCGGGTAGAAATGGGCATGCAACTGCCAGTGTGTGTTCTCTTCGCCGTTAAAGGGCGCGCCGTGCCAGCCCATTGAGTAGGGGAAGGAGGTCTGGAACAGATTGTCGTAGCGGCTGGTAAGCTTTTTCAGCGCCAGGGCCAGATCGCTACGCTGCGCGTCCGTCAGGTCGGTCATGCGCAGAATATGCGTCTTCGGCAGCAGCAGCGTTTCAAACGGCCAGGCCGCCCAGTACGGTACAACCGCCAGCCAGTGTTCGGTTTCCACCACCGTGCGGCTGCCGTCGGCCAGCTCGCGCTGCGCGTAATCCACAAGCATCGGCGAGCCCTGCTGTTCGAAATACGCACGCTGAAGGCTGTCTTCACGCGCGGCTTCATTCGGCAGGAAGCTGTTCGCCCAGATCTGGCCGTGCGGGTGCGGGTTGGAGCAGCCCATCGCCGCGCCTTTGTTCTCAAACACCTGCACCCACGGGTAGGTCTGCCCCAGCTCGGCGGTCTGCGTCTGCCAGGTTTTCACTACTTCTTCGAGCGCGGGCAGCGTCAGCTCCGGCAGCGTTTTGCTGTGATCCGGCGAAAAACAGATAACGCGGCTGGTGCCGCGCGCGCTTTCAACACGCATCAGCGGATCGGCGCTTTCCGGCGCATCCGGCGTGTCGGTCATTAGCGCGGCGAAATCGTTAGTAAAAACGTAAGTGCCGGTGTATTGCGGGTTTTTGTCCCCGGTGACGCGGGTGTTGCCGGGGCAGAGAAAACAATCGGGATCGTGCTGCGGCAGCGTCTGTTTCGCCGGCGTTTCCTGCGCCCCCTGCCAGGGGCGTTTGGCGCGATGCGGCGAGACCAGAATCCATTGGCCGGTCAGCGGGTTATAACGACGGTGCGGATGATCCACGGGGTTAAACTGTTCCATCTGACTTCCTTTAATCGGGATAACCTTGGGGATGACGGGACTGCCAGCGCCAGGTGTCGTCCGCCATCTCCTGTAATGAACGCGTCACGCGCCAGTTAAGCTCCTGGTCAGCTTTGGTGGCGTCTGCCCAGTACGCGGGCAGGTCGCCGTCTCGGCGCGGCGCAAAGTGATAGTTAATCGGTTTGCCACAGGCCTGGCTAAAGGCGTTAACCACATCCAGCACGCTGCTGCCAACGCCCGCGCCGAGGTTGTAAATATGCACGCCCGGTTTGCCGGCCAGCTGCTGCATGGCGGCCACGTGACCGTCGGCGAGATCCATCACGTGGATATAGTCGCGCACGCCGGTGCCGTCTTTCGTCGGGTAGTCATTGCCAAACACCGCCAGCGATTCGCGACGGCCTACCGCCACCTGGGCGATATACGGCATCAGGTTATTCGGGATGCCCTGCGGGTCTTCGCCCATATCGCCTGACGGATGTGCGCCAACCGGGTTGAAATAACGCAGCAGCGCGATGCTCCACTCCGGGCAGGCTTTTTGCAGGTCGGTCAGAATCTGCTCGACCATCAGCTTACTTTTGCCATACGGGCTTTGCGGGGTGCCGGTCGGGAAGCTTTCCACATAAGGGATTTTCGGCTGGTCGCCATAAACGGTGGCAGAAGAACTGAAGATAAAATTGGTGACGCCAGCGGCGCGCATAGCGGAGATAAGGCGCAGCGTACCGTTCACGTTGTTGTCGTAATACTCAAGCGGTTTGGCGACGGATTCACCGACCGCCTTCAGACCGGCAAAGTGGATAACCGTGTCTATCGCATAATCGTGGAAGATCTCGCGCAGCAGGGCTTCATCGCGAATATCGCCGTCGATAAACGTCGCGGCTTTGCCGCCCAGACGCTCAATCACCGGCAGCACGCTGCGCTTACTGTTGCAGAGGTTATCGAGAATGACCACATCATGATCGTTTTGCAGCAGTTGCACACAGGTATGACTTCCGATGTAACCGCTACCACCCGTTACCAGAACTCGCATATTTGGCTCCATTACGCTTATGGTATGTATTAACCATAGCATAACAGAGAGCCAAAAAGTGTGACATGGGATAAATTAGTGGAATCGTTTACACTGATTTTCACTCTACCGGCTGACATTGCTAAGCCATTGTAAAACAAAACGTGACGCGCGCATTTGCAGCTAATCTGAAAGTGAAAGCGGCGTGCCGGACCGGGGAAGGCGCGGCACGCAGAAAAGCGTGTGGCGTGTTAACGCAACGTATCGAACTGGTAACGATAACTGTCGCCGTCCGGCACGAAGGTTAAGCGGTGGGTCATACACTGCGGAGCGTCTTCGGCATGATGGGAGACAAACAGCAGTTGCGTCTCGCCTTCGCTAATCAGCACATCGACAAAGCGGCGCACCAGCTGACGGTTCAGCGGGTCAAGCCCCTGCAACGGTTCGTCAAGGATAAGCAGCGTCGGATGTTTCACCAGCGCACGCACAATAAGCGCCAGCCGTTGCTGCCCCCAGGAGAGGCTGTGAAACGGGGCGTCGGCGGTGGCGTCGTCCATGCCGAGGATCGCGAGCCATTCGCGCGTCAGTTGCTGCTGACGGTCCGACACCGCCTGATAAATCCCGATAGAGTCGAAATAACCTGACAAAATCACGCTGCGCACCGAGGCGCTGACGCGGTAATCAAGATGCAGACTGCTGCTGACGTAGCCGATATGCTTTTTGATATCCCAGATGGTTTCGCCGCTGCCGCGACGGCGGCCAAAGAGCGTGAGATCGTTGCTGTAACCTTGCGGATGATCGCCGGTCACGAGACTTAACAGCGTCGATTTCCCGGCGCCGTTGGGGCCGACTATCTGCCAGTGTTCGCCGGGTTTGACCGTCCAGCTCAGGTTGTTAAGAATAGGTCGGTCGTTATAGGAGACCACGCCGTTACGCAGCACGATACGCGGTTCGGCATCCTTCAGCGCGTGGCGCGCCGCAGGCGCGTCCGCCTCCGGCAGCCGCACGCCCGCCAGTTTTTCGCTGTGCGCCAGCTGCGCCACCAGCGCCTGGTTCAGCAGCGTGGCCTTATCGCCGGTTTCCACCAGCGTGCAATCCGCGACTACGCCCGCGCGCTGCACAAAATCAGGGATCTCATCAAAGCGATTGAGGATAAGCCCCAGCGTGTAGCCCTGCGCGCTCAGCTCACCGAGGAGTCGCGCCAGCTGTTCGCGCGAGGCGACGTCGAGACCGTCGAACGGTTCATCAAGAATGAGTAAATCCGGCTGCGACATGAGCGCCTGACAGAGCAGCGCTTTGCGGGTCTCGCCGGTAGAGAGGTATTTAAAACGCCGCTCAAGCAGCGGTTCAATGCCGAACAGCGCCGCAAGCGCCGCGCAACGGGCCGGATCGCGGACGTCGTCCTGAATGATCTGCGCCGTGGTGCGTCCGGTGTCGTCTTCATCCGGGCCAAGCATATCGGTGTTATTACGCTGCCACTCGTCGCTTACCAGCTGTTGCAGCTGTTCAAAAGAGAGCAGGGCGATGCGGGAGAACTGACTGACGCGCTCGCCTTGTAACAGCGGGAGTTCGCCTGCAAGCGCCCGGGCAAGGGAGGATTTCCCGCTGCCGTTAGCGCCGACAAACGCCCAGCTCTCGCCCGCCTGGAGGGTCAGGCTCTCAATATGAAGCGCGCGCGTATCGCTAATGCGAAACGTGCCTTGCATAATTTGCAACGTCGTCATCTCGTATCCCATTTTCTGCAGCACAAAACCACAGGGATACGTCTTTCATGCCACGATGTCAACGGCGGAGCGCGTTAGCAGAGCGTCGCGACAATCACGCTGTCAGCGCTAAACCACGCGGTTACGGCCAGGCCTTCTTCCGGATCTAATGCCTGCGCCGCCTCGGGCGAGAGCGTGGCGCACAGCGTCTGGCCATCCGGCAGCGTCAGGAGAATTTCGCAGTGCTGCGCGGTGCGGGAAATATGGCTAATAGTGCCGGCAAACTGATTATCGGCGCTGGCGGCCGCCTGCGGGTTACGGGCGAGCTGCACCCACGGCGCTTTAATCAGCGCCAGCACCTCTTTGCCTGGCGTAAGCGCCAGACGTTCGGCGCTCTGGCGCGTCACTGCCGCTCTGATGCGCGTGCCGCTGCCCGCCAGCGCTATTTCAATCATCTCCTGAACCGGGTCGGCGTCGCGTGTTACCACATGCCCGAACCACTGATTGCGGGCGCTGGTTTGCAGCGAAAAACGGGCGATGGCGGCAAGCAAGCTGTCGAGCGGCAGCGCGTCGTCGCTGAGCGCGTTAAACGCCTTCTGCTGGATCTGCCCGAGAAGATCGTAGAGCGCGATTAGCCGCGCGCCGTAAGGAGTCACCTGCGCGCCGCCGCCGCCTTTGCCGCCGGTGGCGCGCTCAACCAGCAGCTGATCGCCAAGCTGATTCATCTCATTGATGGCGTCCCACGCGCTTTTATAGCTGATACCGGCGAGCTTCGCGCCCTGGCTGATAGAGCCGGTCTGCGCCACCTGTTTTAGCAACGCGATGCGCCGCGGGTCGGCAAAAATTTTGTCGTGCAGTTTAAGCGTCAGAAGAATATCGGCCTGCATGGTGGCCTCCTGCGGGGCAAAAGGCTATTGTGAAGGAAAGCGGCGCGTCGGCGCAAATGGCACAAAAGGGCAGGATGTTTCGCACGGATGCCGCTAGAATGACGGTTTACTGATATTCAGGAGGCAACCATGTTGGAGTTGTTGAAAAGTCTGGCGTTTGCCGTGATTATGGTGCCGGTGGTGATGGCCGTGATCCTGGGTTTAATCTGGGGCCTGGGCGAGGTGTTTAACATCTTCTCCGGCATTGGTCATAAAGACCAGTCAAAACAGCACCGCTGATTTCCCTCGCGCCCGGCTTTGCCGGGCGTTTTCATTTCTGTTCCCTCTCTGCCCTCAAGCCGCCGCGCTCTTTGCCGATAATTGCTGGGAAAACCCTGCCCGCAGCGTTATATTATTCGTTATATAACGAAACGGTAAGGAGTGTGTCATGGCTAAATTATGGGTACGACTGGCGCTCGGCGTCACCTTAAGCGCGGGCGTTGTCGGCCAGTCGCTGGCGCAGGATAATACGGTAACGGTCTTCGCTGCCGCCTCGCTGACCAACGCAATGCAGGATATCGCCAAAGAGTATGCCAAAGCGCAGCCGGTGAAAGTGGTCTCGTCGTTCGCCTCCTCTTCGACGCTCGCGCGACAGATTGAAGCGGGTGCGCCGGCAGATATTTTTATCTCCGCCGACCAGAAGTGGATGGACTACGCCGCCGATAAAAAAGCCATTGACGCGGGCAGCCGCAAGACGCTGCTCGGCAACAGTCTGGTGGTGGTGGCGCCCGCCAAAAGCGCGCAGGGCGATATAGTCATTAACCGCAGCACCGACTGGAAAAGCCTGCTGAAAGGCGGCCGTCTGGCGGTGGGCGATCCGGCGCATGTGCCGGCCGGCATTTACGCCAAAGAGGCGTTGCAAAAGCTCGGCGCCTGGCAGACGCTCTCAGCACAGCTCGCGCCCGCAGAAGACGTTCGCGGCGCGCTGGCGCTGGTGGAGCGCGACGAAGCCCCGTTGGGCATCGTCTATGGTTCTGACGCCGTGGCAAGCCGCGGCGTGAAAGTGGTTGGCACCTTCCCGGAGGATTCCCATCAGAAAGTGGAATATCCGCTGGCGATTATCGACGGGCATAACAACCCGACGGTCAGCGCGTTTTACCGCTATCTGCAGGGCCCGGAGGCTGCCGCGGTGTTTAAACGATATGGATTTACGACCAGCCAATGATGTTGACAGAACCCGAATGGCAGGCGGTACTGCTTAGCCTGAAAGTCTCTACACTTGCGGTACTTATCAGTTTGCCCTTCGGGGTTCTTCTCGCCTGGGTGCTGGTGCGCTGCACCTTCCCGGGCAAAACCCTGCTGGATGGCGTTATCCATCTGCCGCTGGTGCTGCCGCCCGTAGTAGTGGGCTATCTGCTGCTGGTGGTGTTTGGCCGCCGCGGTCTGATAGGGGAGTGGCTTTACGATCTCTTCGGCGTCACGTTCGCCTTTAGCTGGCGCGGGGCGGTGCTCGCCTCGGCGGTGATGGCATTTCCGCTGATGGTGCGCGCCATTCGTCTGGCGCTGGAGGCGGTCGATATCCGTCTGGAAGCGGCGGCGCGCACGCTGGGCGCCGGGCGCTGGCGCGTCTTCTTCACCATTACGCTGCCGCTGATGCTGCCGGGAATTATCGTCGGGACGGTACTGGCCTTCGCCCGCTCGCTCGGCGAATTCGGCGCCACTATTACTTTTGTCTCCAATATTCCGGGCGAAACCCGCACGCTGCCGTCGGCGATGTATACGCTAATCCAGACGCCGGGCGGGGAAAGCGCCGCCGCGCGCCTGTGCATTATCGCCATCGTGCTGGCGCTCTGTTCGCTGATGCTTTCTGAATGGCTGGCGCGCCAGAGCCGCCGCCGTCTGGGGGCGTCATAATGCTGGAGCTTAATTTCACCCAAATGCTCGGCAACCATCGCCTGACGGTCAATGAAACCCTGCCGGGCAGCGGCATTACCGCCGTTTTTGGCGTCTCGGGCGCCGGGAAAACGTCGCTGATTAACGCCATCAGCGGGCTGACGCGTCCGCAGCACGGGCGCATCGCGTTAAACGATCGTGTGCTGAGCGATACGGAAACCGAAACCTTCCTGCCGCCGGAAAAACGCCGCATCGGCTATGTCTTTCAGGATGCGCGCCTGTTCCCGCACTATAAAGTGCGCGGCAACCTGAAATATGGCATGGCGAAAGAGATGGCGGGGCAGTTTGACAAGCTGGTGACGCTGCTCGGCATTGAGCCGCTGCTGGACCGCTTTCCGGGCACGCTCTCGGGCGGCGAAAAACAGCGCGTGGCGATAGGCCGCGCGTTGCTGACCGCGCCGGAACTCTTGCTGCTCGACGAGCCGCTCGCCTCGCTTGATGTGCCGCGTAAGCGTGAACTGCTGCCGTATCTGCAACGGCTGGCGCGCGAGATTAACATTCCGATGCTCTATGTCAGCCATTCGCTGGAAGAGATTTTGCACCTGGCGGATAAAGTGCTGGTGCTGGAGCAGGGCGAGGTGAAAGCGTTCGGCAGCCTGGAGGAGATCTGGGGCAGCAGCGTGATGCATCCGTGGCTGCCGCCGGAGCAGCAGAGCAGCGTGCTGAAAGTCACAGTGCTTGAACATCATCCCCATTACGCCATGACGGCGCTGGCGCTGGGCGACCAGCATCTGTGGGTCAACCGCGTCGAAAAGCCGTTACAGACGCCGTTGCGCATTCGCATTCAGGCGTCCGATGTCTCGCTGGTGCTGCAACCGCCGCTGCAAAGCAGTATTCGCAACATCCTGCGCGCCCGCGTGGCGCAATGTTATGACGATAACGGGCAGGTGGAAGTCCAGCTTGAGGTAGGCTCGCGCACCCTCTGGGCGCGCATCAGCCCCTGGGCGCGCGACGAGCTGGCCATTAAGCCCGGCCTGTGGCTCTACGCCCAGATCAAAAGCGTGTCGATCACCACTTAAAGCACCCACTGACGCAGCGCGTCGGCAATACTGGCCTCGGTGTTAGGGCCAATCACTTTGTCGGCGTGCGATTTCACGATGTCATCGGCGTTGCCCATAGCGATGCCGAGCCCGGCGCGCTCCAGCATGGAGATGTCATTGTGGTTATCCCCGAACGCGACCACTTGCTCCATCGACAGCCCCTGAGATTCCACCCACTGCGCCAGCCGTTTGCCTTTGCTGTTGCCTGGCGCGGCTACGTCCACCTGATCGTGCCATGACCACTCGCAGGCGAGCCCCAGCTCGCGCTCAATGGTCAGCGCGACGCTTTGCAGGCGCGGAATGTCCTCGCCCGTCAGCGCGAATTTCCAGATATTCTCCACCGAGCGCGCCGCATCACGCAGCGAGGCGACCTGACGGAAGATCGGACGCTTGGCTTCGGGCAGGCGCAACGCCCAGTTTTCGGTGCGCTGGATATGGCCGGAAGCGTGCTCATACAGCATCGCGTCATCCACATACATTAAGGAATGTATGCCGTATTCGGTGAGCAGTTCGAGCAGGGCGCTGGCCTGCTGCGGCGTCATCGGGTCGGCGGTCAGTACCTTTTTCGCTTGATAATCATACAAATAAGTGCCATTACAACAAATTGCAGGTGTATCAAGCGCCAGTGCCTGATAAAAAGGATGGATGGCATTGTGATGGCGTCCGGTCACGATAACCGGTTTCAGCCCGGCGTCTTTCGCCAGCGCGAGCGCGTCGAGGGATTCCTGGAGAATGGTTTTTTGTGCGGTGAGCAGGGTGCCGTCTAAGTCGAGTGCGATTACGCGAAAGGTCATGCGGGTTTCCAGAGTCGTCAGTCAGAATATCCGGTTGATGGTACACCGCCAGAGGCGAGGGGTGAAACCCGCAACGCCCGCGTCGGCACAGGAAGATAAAACACGCTACCCTTGAGACAGTCTTTCAAGCTGCAGTGAGGAAAGGAGTATTCATGAAACAAACCGTTTATACCGCAAGCCCTGAGAGCCAGCAGATCCACGTCTGGCGTCTGGAGCCGCAGGGCTCGCTGACGCTGTTGCAGGTGGTGGACGCGCCGGGGCAGGTTCAGCCGATGGTCGTCAGCCCCGACAAGCGTTTTCTGTATGTTGGCGTGCGTCCGGAATTTCGCGTTATCGCTTATCGCATTGCCGCCCATGACGGCACGCTCAGCGAGGCGGGCGAAGCGCCGCTGCCGGGCAGCCCGACCCATATCTCTACCGATCATACCGGTCGCTTCCTGTTCAGCGGCTCGTATAACGCGGGCAGCGTGAGCGTCGTGCGCCTGAACGACGGGCTGCCGGGCGAGACCGTCACCGTGGTGGAAGGGCTGGAAGGCTGCCACTCCGCGAATATCGCTCCTGATAACCGCACCCTGTGGGTGCCGGCGCTGAAACAGGACCGCATCTGTCTGTTCACGTTAACCGACGATGGCCGCCTTGAGCCGCAAACCCCGGCGGAAGTGACTACCGTCGCGGGCGCCGGGCCGCGCCATATGGTTTTTCATCCGAGCAAGCCATTTGCCTACTGCGTGAATGAGCTCAACAGCTCGGTCGACGTCTGGGCGCTCAACGATCCGCACGGCAAAAAAGAGTGCGTGCAGACGCTGGATATGATGCCTGCCGGTTTCGCCGACACCCGCTGGGCGGCGGATATTCACATTACGCCGGATGGCCGCCATCTCTACGCCTGCGACCGCACCGCAAGCGTCATCACGGTGTTTACCGTCTCTGAAGATGGCAGCGTGCTGGAAGTGCAGGGACATCAGCCGACGGAAACCCAGCCGCGCGGCTTTAACATCGACAACAGTGGTCAGTATCTGATTGCCGCTGGCCAGAAGTCGCATCATATCGCGCTCTACAACATTGAGGGCGCGCAGGGGCTGCTGACGGAAAAGGCGCGTTACGCGGTGGGCCAGGGCCCGATGTGGGTGGTTATCAACGCCTTCGAGGCGTAAGACGCACAAAAGAAAAAACCTCGCCGCGGCGAGGTTTTTTTTCGGCGGGGGTGAGCCGCCTGCACGTCTGTTGTTCTCAACGCTTTTATCCTAAATATTCCCGACTTTCCTGTAAACGTTTAGTGTGTACAAAAATCTCGTATTATTTTTATACGCAATAAAATGTTTTTTAAACAGGAAGTTATAAGATCTGAATATTATCCTAATCATTTGTGATGCTGTGTTTATATACAGTTTCTGGTGATAAAATTTGTGCGTTGAGTTGATGCTGCTTCGGGGCTGTATGGGTAACGAATTAAAGTCCTGGCTGGCGGGTGGTGCCGTCAGTGCCTTAGCCCCCGGAGCACGTCTGCTGTTCTCAACATTACCGGTGGCGACAGGCAAACTAAGGGTAAGTCATCGGGAGTGCTCCTTTTCAGGAGTCGCGTATGAGCGGTGTGGAATGGACTATTCTGTTCCTGCAACTCATTGTTGCAGTACTGCAACTGCTTGATGCTTTCTGAAGTGCTTTGGATAACGCAACAGGTCGCAGCAAAAAGGGGGATTGCTCCCCCTTTTTTGCTAAAGCCCGGTGACCGGCGCGATTACTTTTTCGGCTCAGCGACGACTTTGCTGCCGAGCCCGCGGTTGTTGTATTCCCACAAGCGGTTGGCGTTGGCGTCGTTCAGGTCACGCTGAATATTGCCTTTATCGTCCTGCGCGCCGGTGTTGCCGGTAAACGGACGCTGTGAACCCAGCGCCGGGCCCCACGGCTGCGCGGTGTTGAAACCGGCGTCAATCACGCTGTCGCGAATGACAACCTGGCCGTTCGGCGTCTGGCCTGGCGTATAGCCGTTAGCGCTCGCGTCCATATCCCACGCGCGGCCCAGTTGCGCCACACCTTCACCGGCCGCCACAAAACGGCTGTTCACCGCGAGGAAGCCGTAATAGAAGTTTGGCGCGGTCGCCGGCGCGAAGACATAGCCTTCTTTCTGGGTACGGGTGTTTACCACGCGGAATTCGGTGTTATCAAACACCACCGCGCCGCGACCGGCCACCAGATCGACATCGCCTTCCACATAGCTGTTCGTCACCTGCGTGCGGGTCAGACGATCCGGCGTAAAGCGGTTGCGGATATCGCTGTTGGTCACCAGGAACGGGTTCTGGCGGCCCAGGATATTAACCTTGTTGATCTGCACCCGATCGCCGTCGGTACGCAGCGCGACGGCCTGATGCTGGCCTTCGCCCGCCGCGTCGCCGAGGCTGTTTTCAATGGTCAGGTTTTGCAGTTGCAGGCCGTTATTCTGCGACCAGAACACGGCGGAACACATCAGGCCAACGCTGCCGTTACGGTGATTCTGGCAGTTGTCGAACATGTACCAGGCCGGTTTGCCGGGCATATATTTGCCGGATGGGTTCACGGTACGACGCCAGGTGTTGGCATCCATTTCGCTGTCCAGCGCGGCGCTGATCTTCACGTCAATCGGTTTTTCGCCGGTGCCGTAAAGGGTCACGCTGCCCGGCGCGGCGGGCACATATACGGTGCCTTCATAGGTGCCCGGCAGAATCGCGATGTACTGACGATTGCTGGCGTGACGGGCGATCGCCGCGTCCACCGCCGCCTGAATGCTGGTATGGGTCACGCCCTGTTCGCCCGCCTGGCCGACCACGAAGTCCGGTTTTTCAGGCAGTCGAATCGACGACGGTGCCCACGGCGCGGCATTCGGGTCGATATTAGAGAAGTAGCGGGCCGGGACGAAATTCTTCGCTTCATCCGCAGACAGCACCGGGCGAGCCGACGTACCCGGCGCGCGTTGTTCAGAAGGACGTTGATCCGGTGGCGTTGAGCTGCATGCAGTCAGTGTCACGCCAAAAGCGAACGCCAGCGCCAGACGGGATACCGAAAATTTGTTCAAGGGTTGCTCCTTGCTAAGCCTGTTAAAATGAGGGAACGCACAAGAGCCTGCTTTTTTATACTAAGTTGAGCGAAACGGGAAGCCGATTGTGACAACCGGCTTCAAAATGCGTCAGAGATAATGCGCGGTCAGCGAGGCGCTGGCGAGGCGGTGAAAGTGCACGTTAAACCCGACCAGCGCGCCGCTGGCGTTCTCATCCACCTCGATACGCTCTGTGTCCAGCGCGTGCACCGTGAAGATATAGCGGTGTGTTTCGCCCTTCGGCGGCGCCGCGCCGCCATATCCCGCGGTGCCGAAATCGGTGCGCGTCTGGATGGCGCCGTCCGGCAGCTCGGCCTGGCCGGAGCCCGCGCCCTGCGGCAACACGCGCGTGTCGGCAGGCAGATTCGCCACGACCCAGTGCCACCAGCCAGAGCCGGTCGGCGCGTCCGGATCGTAGCAGGTCACCACAAAGCTTTTGGTGCCGGGCGGCACGTCATCCCAGGTAAGATGGGGCGAAATATTATCGCCCTCGTAACCCATGCCGTTAAAGACGTGGCGCATGGGGAGTTTGTCGCCGTCGTTAAAATTGACGCTGATGAGCTTCATGCCGTCTCTCCGTTTACAGATGCAGCAGTTTTAACAGCGCTTCGGCGGTGGCGGCGGAAGAGGCCGGGTTCTGGCCGGTCACCAGATGCCCGTCGACCACAACATGCACGCCCCAGTCGTCGGTGCGCTCAAAGTGACCCCCCGCCTGTTTCAGCGCGTCTTCCACCAGGAACGGCACGACGTTGGTCAGCCCGACCGCCTCTTCTTCGCTATTGGTAAAGCCGGTCACGCGTTTACCTTCCACCAGCGGAGTACCGTCCGGCTTTTTCACATGGCGCAGCACGCCGGGCGCGTGGCAGACGGTCGCCACCGGCTTGCCGCCGCCCCAGTAGTGCTCAATCAGCGCGATGGAGATAGGATCTTCGGCGAGATCCCACAGCGGGCCATGACCGCCGGGGTAAAACAGCGCGTCATATTCGTCGGCGTTGATCTCATCAAGGCGCACAGTACTGGCGAGCGCCTCCTGAGCCTGCGGATCTTCGCGAAAGCGACGGGTGTCGGAGGTCTGCGCGTCCGGCGCGTCGCTTTTCGGATCGAGCGGCGGCTGGCCGCCCTGCGGCGTGGCGAGCGTTACGTCGATGCCCGCATCGTGAAAGACATAGTAAGGCGCGGCGAACTCCTCCAGCCAGAAGCCGGTTTTTTTCCCGGTATCGCCCAGTGTGTCGTGGGATGTCAGTACCATCAGAATCTTCATCGCGTCCTCCTGGTTTTATCGCAAATCCTGAAAGTGTAGTGCATCCCCGTCGTTTGCCTGGCGCTCAGTGTCTGAAAAAGCGCGGGTTTCTCACCGCCTCACATACCGCGCGGGTCAGGCGCGAAAGCTGTTCCGGCGTGATGATATAGGGCGGCATCAGGTAGATCAGGCGGCCAAACGGACGCACCCAGACCCCTTGTTCAACGAAAAAGCGCTGCAGCAGCGCCATATCGACCGGATGATGGGTTTCGACCACGCCGATAGCGCCGAGTACACGCACATCGGCGACCAGCGGCAACGCGCGGCACGCAGCGAGTTCGTCGCGTAGCTGCTGTTCTATGGTCGCCACCTGCGCGCGCCAGTCGCCGGTTTCCAGCAGCGCCAGGCTCTCTGCGGCCACTGCACAGGCGAGCGGATTGCCCATAAACGTCGGGCCGTGCATAAAACAGCCTGCCTCGCCGTTGCTGATGGTCTCGGCCACGAGTCGGGTAGTGAGCGTCGCCGAAAGCGTCATGGTGCCGCCGGTCAGCGCTTTGCCCAGGCAGAGAATATCCGGCGCGATCCCGGCGTGCTCGCAGGCGAACAGCTTGCCGGTGCGGCCAAAACCGGTCGCTATCTCATCGGCGATAAGCAAAATCCCTTCGCGATCGCACATGCGGCGGATGCGCTTTAGCCACTCCGGGTGATACATGCGCATGCCCCCGCGCCCTGGACAATCGGCTCCAGAATAACGGCGGCGATGTCATGACGGTGCGCAGCCAGCAGCCTTGCGAACGGAGCGATATCGCGCTCATCCCACTCGCCGTCAAAGCGGCTCTGCGGCGCGGGCGCGAACAGGTTCTCCGGCAGGTAGCCTTTCCACAGGCTGTGCATGGAGTTGTCCGGATCGCACACCGACATCGCCCCAAACGTGTCACCGTGGTAGCCGTGGCGGAAGGTGAGAAAGCGCTGGCGCGGCTCGCCGCGGGCGTGCCAGTACTGCAACGCCATTTTCATCGCCACTTCCACCGCCACCGAACCGGAATCGGCGAGAAACACACATTCCAGCGTCTCCGGCGTCATCGCCACCAGCCTGCGGCACAGGGCTATCGCGGCAGGGTGGGTGATGCCGCCGAACATCACATGCGACATCGCCTCAATCTGGTTTTTCATGGCCGCGTTAAGGCGCGGATGGTTATAGCCGTGAATGGCGGCCCACCACGACGACATGCCGTCCACCAGCCGCTCGCCGGTCGCCAGTTGCAGTTCACAGCCTGCCGCACCCGCCACCGGGTAAACCGGCAACGGCGCGCTCATTGAGGTATAGGGGTGCCAGATGTGGTCACGATCGAAGGCGAGATCGTCGGGTGTTATCATGACTTGTAAACCAAATTAAAAAGATTTAGGTTTACGAGTATATCCATAACCCAGATAAATAAAACCCTTTGGAGATGCCCGATGGCTCACCTTTCACGCTGGACTTTGTCGCAAGTCACTGAACTTTTTGAAAAACCGCTGCTGGATCTGCTGTTCGAAGCCCAGCAGATCCACCGCCAGCATTTCGACCCGCGCCAGGTGCAGGTCAGCACGCTACTGTCGATCAAAACCGGCGCCTGCCCGGAAGATTGCAAATATTGCCCGCAGAGCGCGCGTTACAAGACCGGCCTTGAGGCCGAGCGCCTGATGGAAGTCGAGCAGGTGCTTGATTCGGCGCGTAAAGCCAAAGCGGCCGGCTCCACGCGCTTCTGCATGGGGGCGGCCTGGAAAAACCCTAACGACCGCGATATGCCCTACCTTGAGCAGATGGTGCAGGGCGTCAAAGCAATGGGCCTTGAAACCTGCATGACGCTCGGCACGCTGAGCGACGCCCAGGCGCAGCGTCTCGGCGAGGCGGGGCTTGACTACTACAACCACAACCTCGACACCTCGCCGGAGTTTTACGGCAACATCATCACCACGCGTACCTACCAGGAGCGTCTCGACACGATTGAAAAAGTGCGCGAGGCGGGCATAAAAGTCTGCTCCGGCGGCATCGTGGGGCTGGGGGAAACCGTGACCGACCGCGCCGGCCTTCTGCTGCAACTCGCCAACCTGCCGACGCCGCCGGAAAGCGTGCCGATTAACATGCTGGTGAAGGTGAAAGGCACGCCGCTTGCCGATAACGACGACGTCGACGCGTTTGATTTCATCCGTACCATCGCGGTGGCGCGCATCATGATGCCGACTTCATACGTGCGTCTCTCGGCGGGCCGCGAGCAGATGAGCGAGCAGACCCAGGCGATGTGCTTTATGGCGGGCGCTAACTCCATTTTCTACGGCTGCAAACTGCTGACCACGCCAAACCCTGAAGAGGACAAAGATTTGCAGCTGTTCCGCAAGCTCGGCATCAACCCGCAGCAGACCGCGGTGCTGGCGGGCGATAACGAACAGCAGCAGCGTCTGGAGCATGCGCTGCGCGACGCCGACAACGCACAGTATTACAACGCGGCGGCGGTATGACCTGGCAGGCGAGAATCGACGCGGCGCTCGCTTCGCGTGAAGCCAGCCACAGCCTGCGCCGTCGCGTCGTCTGCGACCCGGCGCCCGGCGGCGCCCTGGTCCATCAGGGCATTCGCTACCGGAACTTTTCCGGCAACGACTATCTGGGACTGAGCCAGCATCCGGCGCTGGTCGCCGCCTGGCGACAGGGCGCGGAAAAGTATGGCGTCGGCAGCGGGGCGTCTGGTCACGTCAGCGGATACAGCGGCGCGCATCAGGCGCTGGAAAACGCACTGGCGCAGTGGCTCGGCTACGATCGCGCGCTGCTGTTTATCTCCGGTTTCGCCGCTAATCAGGCGGTGGTGGCTGCGCTGATGCAGCCGCAGGATCGCCTTTTTGCTGACCGGCTAAGCCACGCCTCGCTGCTGGAGGCCGCAAGCCACAGTCCGGCGACGCTTCGCCGCTTTGCGCATAATTCGCCGCAGGCGCTCGCGGCGCTGCTAGATAAACCCGGCGCCGGTCTGACGCTCGCCTTCACCGAAGGGGTGTTCAGCATGGATGGCGATCTCGCGCCGCTCGCTGAGCTCGCCGGGCTGACGCAGGACGCGCAGACGCTGCTGATGGTGGATGACGCCCACGGCATCGGCGTGCTGGGCCGTGAAGGGCGGGGCAGTTGCGATGTCGCCGGCGTGAAGCCCGATTTACTGCTGGTGACGTTCGGCAAGGCGTTTGGCCTGAGCGGCGCGGCGCTACTGTGCAGCGAGCCGATGGCCGATTATCTGCTCCAGACGGCGCGCCACCTCATTTACAGCACCGCGATGCCGGCGGCGCAGGCGCAGACGCTGAACGCCGCGTTAACGCTCATTCGCGAAGGCGACGATCGGCGCGCGCGACTGGCGCGCCATATCGCCCGGTTTCGCGCGGGCGCGGCGCAATTGCCGCTGAGGCTTGCCGGGTCGCAGACCGCGATTCAGCCGCTCATCGTCGGTGAGAACGGTGCCGCGCTTGCGCTCGCCGCCCAGTTGCGCGAACGCGGCTGCTGGGTAACGGCCATCCGCCCGCCGACCGTGCCTGCGGGCACCGCGCGGCTGCGCCTGACGCTGAGCGCCGCGCATCAGGATGACGACATCGACGCGCTGCTGGAGGCGTTATATGACGGTTGCCGTTGATAAACGCGCCGTGGCCGCCGCGTTTGGCCGCGCGGCGCAGAGCTATGATAATTTCGCGACGCTCCAGCGCCAGAGCGCGCAATTGCTGGCGGAACACTGCGGCGCACAGGGCGTCGCGACGGTGCTGGACGCGGGCTGCGGCACCGGCGCGGGCAGTCTCGACTGGCGTGCGCGCGGCTGTGACGTCACCGCATTCGATCTAAGCCCCGGCATGCTGGCGCAGGCGCGCGAACGCCGCGCCGCACACCGCTACGTGCAGGGCGATATTGAGGCGCTGCCGTTCGCCGATGCAAGCTTTGATCTCGTCTGGAGCAACCTGGCGGTGCAGTGGTGCCAGAGCCTTTCGGCGGCGCTGGCGCAGATGTTACGTGTCGCACGGCCGGGCGGGCGAGTGGCGTTCAGCACGCTGGCGCACGGCTCGCTTCACGAACTGCATCAGGCGTGGAGGGCGGTGGACGACCGGGCACACGCCAATCACTTCGCCAGCCCGCAATCCATTCACGCCGCCGCGCCCGCAGCCCGCATGACGCTGCGCCAGCATCCGGTAACCCTGCTGTTTGCCGACGCGCTCGGCGCGATGCAGTCCCTGAAGGGCATCGGCGCTACCCATCTGCACGCCGGACGCGAGAGCCGCACGCTCACGCGCCGCCAGCTGCGTGCGCTGGAAGAGGCCTGGCCGCGACAGGATGGCCGCTTCCCGCTGACTTACCACCTGATTTCTGGAGTGATTAAACGTGACTGAACGCTGGTTTATTACCGGAACCGATACTGAAGTGGGCAAAACCGTCGCCAGCTGCGCGCTGCTCGAAGCGGCGAAGGCTGCCGGACGGCGCGCGGCGGGCTACAAGCCGGTTGCCTCGGGCAGCGAAATGACGCCGGAAGGGCTTCGCAACAGCGATGCGCTCTCGTTACAGCGACACAGCAGCGTGGCGCTGCGTTACGAGCAGGTCAATCCGCTGACGTTCGGGGAGCCGACCTCGCCGCACATCGCGAGCCGGGAAGAGGGGCAGCCGATTGATTTCGCGGTGATGTCCGCAGGCCTTCGCGCGCTGGAGCAGCAGGCCGACTGGGTGCTGGTGGAAGGCGCGGGCGGCTGGTTTACGCCGCTCACCGACGACGCCACCTTTGCCGACTGGGCGCAGCAGGAGCGTCTGCCGGTTATCCTGGTGGTCGGCGTAAAGCTTGGCTGCATCAACCATGCGCTGCTGACCGCGCAGGCGGTGCAGGCCGCCGGGCTGCGTCTTGCGGGCTGGGTGGCGAACGATGTGCAACCGCCGGGCCGTCGTCATCAGGACTATCTCGCCACGCTGCAACGCCTGCTGCCGGCGCCGATGCTTGGCGAGATCCCGTGGCTGGGCGCTGAGCCGGACGTGACGCCCGCCGCGCAGTGGATTGATGTAGGGAAACTGGCGCGTTAACGCCTCAGGGCGTTATCCAGTGCGTCATGCGCGCATCGGTTAACTGCGCCACGCTGCCGCGGGCCACGGCGCGCCCGCGATGCAGCAGACAGAAGCGATCCGCCACCCGGCGGATAAACGCCAGGTGGCGCTCCACCAGCAGCAGGCTCATTCCCCATTCGCGGTTAAGCCGCACCAGAATATCGCCCAGTCGCGGAATAAATTTCTGTCCAAGCCCGCGCGTTGGTTCATCAAGGATGAGCAGGCGCGGACGCGTCACCAGCGCCTGGGCAAGCGTCAGCTGGTGCGCCACTTCCGGCGTCAGGCGCGAGGCCTGCGCGTGGCGCTCGTCATACAGCGCCGGGAAAAGGTCAAACACCGGCTCCGGCAGGGTGGCTCCGGTCCGGGGCTGCGCGAGCAGGGCGATATGCAGATTTTCTTCGACGGTGAGCTGCGAAAAATAGCGCCGTTCCTGCGGTACATAACCGATGCCCAGCGCCGCGCGCGCCTGCGCCCCGACGCGCATTAACTCCTGCGGCGCGCATCCGGCCTCGCGCCAGAGAATACTGCCGCTTTTCACCGGTAAATGCCCGGCGATGCAATTTAACAACGTGGTCTTTCCCATGCCCGGCGCGCCGATGACGCAGGTGCACTCCCCCGGCAGTAAATCGAGGCTGACGTCCCACAGGGTATGCTGCGTGCCGTAAAAGTGGTTAACCGCGTGCAGACTTAACATGGCGCTTCTCCTTCAGACAGGGTATCGAAAAACGGCGTTGGCGCGCCGCGCGTAAACGCGGGTCGCGCTCTGACTTCCCCGGTCTGCCCACGCATCCTGCTTCGCTCCCCGGCAAGGACGGGAAGCGGGTGTCGTTCCGGTAACAGGGGTATTGCAATTCTCTTGCCAGCCAGTGAAAACACCTTTGATCGGGCCAGGAATTGAGACTAAACCTAAAGGAGCGCCGGCAAGCCAGTGCGTTATCCTGGCGAAAGCCTGTCGGCGTGCACGTTTTGAGTGCCAGGCTTAGCGTGGTTTTGGTGCAGCGCGAGGCAAAAGCAAGCAAAAATCTGTGAATGGGATCGCGCCACAGGCGCCCGTCAGAGGACGTAAATACGGCGAAAACCAGGCGGGAAAAATTTTTTCTGAGCCAGACGCGGGGGTTCAGAGTGAATAGCCCACGCGGCGCGCTTTCAGGGCTGGAGGCAGTTATCCACTATTCCTGTGGATAACCTTGTGCATTAGAGTTAGAAAACGCGCCGTAAGCGAGAGCGGATGCGGGTTTCACCCGATCTGGCGCGAAAGCCGTCTTTTATGAAAAATCGTTTTAAATTAGCAGGTTAATTAAAAGCAAGCGCTGAAGGAAAAGTGTCATCTGCTGCAACAAAAGTATCACAGCTTCGCTTGACAAATGTTAAAGGACAAAAAGTTCTGGGGATAACCGCTACCCGCCAGTGTTTTATCTCGCAAGCGGGCAAATTTTCTTCATTCCTGCCGGTAAAAGCGCGACAAAGACAACATCCGCTAACCGGCTACTGATTTTATATCCAGTATTTATCGCTGGCAAAAATCGCTGCGGTGAGTACAATTAACGCTCTGTTCCGCGCGAATCTTCATCAGGTGTTTCTTCATGAGCAAACCGTTCAAACTCAACTCCGCTTTCAAACCTTCCGGCGACCAGCCAGAGGCTATCCGCCGCATCAAGGAAGGGCTGGAGGACGGGCTGGCGCACCAGACGCTGCTTGGGGTGACGGGCTCGGGTAAGACCTTCACCATGGCGAACGTTATCGCCGATTTGCAGCGCCCGACGATGGTACTGGCGCCTAACAAAACGCTGGCGGCGCAACTCTACGGCGAGATGAAAGAATTCTTCCCGGAGAATGCTGTCGAGTATTTCGTCTCCTACTACGACTACTACCAGCCGGAAGCCTATGTGCCGAGCTCCGACACCTTTATCGAAAAGGACGCGTCGGTGAACGAGCATATTGAGCAGATGCGTCTGTCGGCGACCAAAGCGTTGCTGGAGCGGCGCGATGTGGTTGTGGTGGCGTCGGTGTCGGCGATTTACGGTCTGGGCGATCCGGATCTCTATCTGAAAATGATGCTGCATCTCACCAAAGGGATGATCATTGACCAGCGCGCGATTCTGCGTCGACTGGCGGAGCTGCAATATACCCGCAACGATCAGGCGTTTCAGCGCGGCACCTTCCGCGTGCGCGGCGAAGTGATCGATATCTTCCCGGCGGAATCGGACGACCTGGCGCTGCGCGTCGAGCTGTTTGACGAAGAGGTGGAGCGGCTGTCGCTGTTCGACCCGCTGACCGGCACCGTGGATTCCATTATCCAGCGTTTCACCGTCTACCCGAAAACGCACTACGTCACCCCGCGCGAGCGCATCGTGCAGGCGATGGAAGAGATCAAAGTGGAGCTGGCGGAGCGTCGTAAGGTGCTGCTTGAGAACAACAAGTTGCTGGAAGAGCAGCGTCTGACCCAGCGCACCCAGTTCGATCTCGAAATGATGAACGAGCTTGGATATTGCTCGGGCATCGAAAACTATTCGCGCTATCTCTCCGGGCGTGGGCCGGGCGAGGCGCCGCCAACGCTGTTTGACTATCTGCCGGCGGACGGGCTGCTGGTTATCGACGAATCGCACGTGACCATTCCGCAAATCGGCGGGATGTTCCGCGGCGACCGGGCGCGCAAAGAGACGCTGGTGGAGTATGGCTTTCGACTGCCGTCGGCGCTGGATAACCGTCCGCTGAAGTTTGAAGAATTTGAGGCGCTGGCGCCGCAGACCGTCTATGTGTCGGCGACGCCCGGCAACTATGAGCTCGAAAAATCGGGCGGCGAGATTATCGATCAGGTGGTGCGCCCGACCGGGCTGCTCGACCCGATTATCGAAGTGCGTCCGGTGGCGACGCAGGTGGACGATCTGCTGTCGGAGATCCGCAAACGCGTCGCTATCAACGAACGCGTGCTGGTGACGACGCTCACCAAGCGAATGGCCGAAGATTTAACCGAATATCTGGAAGAGCACGGCGAGAAGGTGCGCTACCTGCACTCTGACATCGATACCGTGGAGCGTATGGAAATCATCCGCGACCTGCGGCTGGGTGAATTTGACGTGCTGGTGGGCATTAACCTGCTGCGAGAAGGGCTGGATATGCCGGAAGTGTCGCTGGTGGCTATTCTTGACGCCGACAAAGAGGGCTTCCTGCGTTCCGAGCGCTCGCTTATTCAGACCATTGGCCGCGCGGCGCGTAACGTCAACGGTAAAGCGATTCTCTACGGCGATAAAATTACGCCGTCGATGGCCAGAGCGATTAGCGAAACCGAACGCCGTCGTGAGAAGCAGCAGGCATACAACGAAGAGCATGGCATTGTGCCGCAGGGGCTGAACAAGAAGGTGGTGGATATTCTGGCGCTTGGCGAGAATATCGCGAAAACCAAGCCGAAAGGCCGCGGCAAAGGCCGGACCGTCGCCGATGTCGAAGCCGCTGAGCTGGCGCTGACGCCGAAAGCGCTGCAGCAGAAAATTCATCAGCTGGAAGCGCAGATGGTGCAGCACGCCCAGAACCTGGAGTTTGAAGAGGCGGCGCAGCTGCGCGACAAGCTTCACCAGCTACGCGAGCTGTTTATCGCTGCCTCGTAATGCTCTCGCTCTGGCGCGGGCGTGAATGCGTCAACGTGGAGGGTAAGCAGCGGTGCTTCGCTTACCCCTGCGATATTGAACAAAGAGCATGGCGTTTGCAGGGTGGGTAAGCGCATCCGCCATCATGCCCCGCGACAGCCCCGGTCTCACCCGCCGTTGCGGCGGTAAAACCCCACACTTTCTCATCACGCCCATCCACGCCAGGGGTCACCCCAACGCCTGAATCGCTTTTTCAAGCGCGACGCGCAGGAGATGCCGGTCGTGGCGGTAGGGAATATCGCTCGCTTCCAGCGGCTCCTGAATGATGATTCTGTCCTGCGCCCCGCTGACATCCACCTTCGGGCCGACGACGACCGCATCCACGACACGTTTGCCAACACGCGCTTCCATCAGCGCCAGTTTTTCTTCCAGACGCAGCGCGGCGGCGGCCGGGCTCAGCTCACGCCCCAGATTGCCGATGTAGACCATCGGCGCAGGCGTGCGGCGCAGCGCCTTCGCGAGATCGTCCAGCAACAGCAGCGGCATCAGGCTGGTGTAAAAGCTGCCGGGACCAATGATAATTAAATCAGCCTCGCCAATCGCTTCCACCGCCTCGCGCGTCGCCTTGACGCTCGGGTAAAGCATCAGCTCTTTCGGCGGGTGGCTCAATAAATCGATGTTTACCTCGCCATAGACTTCGTTGTCTTCGCGATCGATAGCCATCAGATCCACCGGCTGCTCGGACATCGGGATCAGGAACGCGTCGACTTTGAGCAGGTTACGAATGAGATTGATTGCCTCAAGAGGCCGCACGCTCAGGTGATCGAGCGCTTTTAACATGAGATTTCCGAGGTTATGCCCCGAAAGTTCTCCATTACCTCCAAAACGGTATTCAAACATCGCCGACGCGACGCTCGGTTCAGTAATTAACTGATTCAGACAGTTGCGCATATCGCCCCAGGCGATGCCGCCTTCCGAGCGACGAATACGGCCCGTGGAGCCGCCGTTATCGGTCGTGGTGACAATGCCTGTCAGACGTGACCCCAGAGAAGAGAGCGAGGACATGACGCGTCCTAAACCGTGACCGCCGCCGAGTGCCACCACCCGGTCGAGGTCCGCAAACGTGCGATTGCGCATACCTAATCCTTATTATATCGATCCCGCATACGTTAGCTGAAAAGCGTCAGAAAAACGATCGGCTGGCGTCGAAAATGACACACATCAAAGTGAAAGCGTGGGTTTTGCGTATTCTGGTGCCCGTAACGGGAATAATGCCGTTATATATAAATTTATATAGCGAAATCGCGCGTGGCGAAAAACGCCGTAACGCGCTACTATCGCGGCTGGCAGGTTTAATTACCTGAATATGACACTCAAGCCTTTGCGCCTACGTTTTCAATAAAATATGGCGCTCTGGCCGTGGCGAAACGCCACCAGGGTGCAGGAAGAAATGACTGCATCTCCCGATTTGGAAAGGTGTACATGGCTTCTCAACTTACCGATGCGTTTGCGCGTAAGTTCTATTACTTACGCCTGTCAGTGACTGACGTTTGCAACTTTCGTTGCACCTACTGCCTGCCGGATGGCTACAAGCCCGCCGGCGTTACCAACAACGGTTTTCTTTCACTCGATGAAATTCGCCGCGTGACGCGCGCGTTCGCAAACCTTGGCACTGAAAAAGTGCGACTGACCGGCGGCGAACCGTCGTTGCGCCGCGATTTTTGCGACATCATCGCCGCCGTGCGTGAAAACCCCTCCATTCGCCAGATTGCCGTGACGACCAACGGCTACCGCCTGGCGCGCGACGTCGCGCAGTGGCGCGACGCCGGACTCACGGCAGTCAACGTCAGCGTCGACAGCCTCGACGCCCGCCAGTTTCACGCCATCACCGGCCAGGATAAATTCCGCCAGGTGATGGCGGGCATTGACGCCGCCTTTGACGCAGGCTTCGCGAAAGTGAAGGTCAACACCGTGCTGATGCGCGACGTGAACCATCACCAGCTCGATACCTTTCTCAACTGGATCAAAACCCGTCCCATCCAGCTACGCTTTATTGAACTGATGGAAACGGGCGAGGGCAGCGAGCTGTTCCGCCAGCACCATATCTCGGGCGCGACCATTCGCGACGAGTTGCTAAAACGCGGCTGGATCCACCAGTTGCGCAGCCGCGCTGACGGCCCGGCGCAGGTCTTCTGCCATCCGGATTATGACGGTGAGATCGGGCTTATCATGCCGTATGAGAAAGATTTCTGCGCCAGCTGCAACCGCCTGCGCGTCTCGTCGATCGGTAAGCTGCATCTGTGCCTGTTCGGCGACGGCGGCGTGGATCTGCGCGATCTGCTGGCCGAAGAAGGGCAGCAGGCGGCGCTGATGGCGCGTATCGAAGAGGCGCTGCGCGGTAAAAAGCAAACCCATTTCCTGCATCAGGGCAATACCGGCATCACCCAGAATCTGTCCTATATCGGCGGCTGACGCCGCGCACAAGGAGTCACTATGAGTCAGGTTAGCGCAGAGTTTCTGCCGGCGCGCGTCGCCATCCTTACGGTTTCCAGCCGTCGCGGCGAAGATGACGACACCTCCGGGCATTTTTTACGTGATGCGGCGATTGAGGCCGGACATCAGGTGGTCGATAAAGCCATCGTCAAAGAGAACCGCTACGCCATACGCGCCGAGGTGTCGCGCTGGATAGCCAGCGACGACGTACAGGTGGTGCTGATTAACGGCGGTACTGGTTTTACCGCAGGCGATCAGGTGCCGGAGGCGTTACTGCCGCTGTTCGACCGTGAAATCGCCGGTTTCGGCGAAATGTTCCGTATGCTCTCGTTTGAAGAGATAGGCACGGCCATGATGCAGTCGCGCGCGGTGGCGGGGATTGCCAACGACACCCTGATTTTCGCGATGCCGGGCTCTACCCGCGCCTGCCGCACGGCCTGGGAAAACATCATCGCGCCGCAGCTCGACGCCCGCACGCGCCCGTGTAATTTTCACCCTCATCTGAAGAAGTAAGTTATGTCGCAACTGACCCACATCAACGCCGCCGGCGAAGCCCATATGGTCGATGTCTCCGGAAAAGCGGAAACGGTGCGCGAGGCGCGCGCTGAAGCGTTTGTCGCTATGCGCCCGGAGACGCTGGCCATGATCGTTAACGGCAGCCACCACAAGGGCGACGTGTTCGCCACCGCGCGCATCGCGGGTATCCAGGCGGCGAAGCGCACCTGGGAGCTGATCCCGCTCTGTCATCCGCTGCTGTTAAGCAAAGTGGAAGTGCAGCTGTTCGCGGACGAAGCGCACAGCCGCGTGCGTATTGAGTCACTGTGTCGTCTTACCGGTAAAACGGGCGTTGAGATGGAAGCGCTGACGGCCGCCTCGGTGGCGGCGCTCACCATCTACGACATGTGTAAAGCGGTGCAGAAAGATATGGTGATTGGCCCGGTGCGGCTGCTGGCAAAAAGCGGCGGCAAATCGGGCGATTTTCAGGTGGATGCCCATGATTAACGTGCTTTTTTTCGCGCAGGTGCGCGAGCTGACCGGCGTGGATGCCGAGCGCGTGGCGGCGGATTTCGCGACCGTCGAGGCGTTGCGGCAACATCTGGCGGCGCGCGGCGGGCGCTTCGCGCTGGCGCTGGAATCCGGCAAGCTGCTGGCGGCGGTGAATCAGACGCTGGTGCCATTTGACCATCCGCTCGCCGACGGCGACGAAGTGGCCTTCTTCCCGCCCGTGACCGGAGGCTAAGATGAACAATACCCGCATTCGCGTCGGCCATGAAAATTTCAGCGTCGGCGAAGAGTATGCGTGGCTCGCGCAGTGCGATGAAGACGGCGCGGTCGTGACCTTTACCGGCAAAGTGCGTAACCACAACCTCGGCGACAGCGTGCGTGCGCTGACGCTGGAGCACTATCCGGGCATGACTGAGAAAGCGTTGACGGAGATTGTTCAGGAGGCGCGGGCGCGCTGGCCGTTGCAGCGTGTGTCCGTGATCCACCGCGTGGGCGAACTGTGGCCGGGCGATGAAATCGTTTTTGTCGGCGTGACCGGCGCGCACCGCAGCCAGGCTTTCGAGGCGGCGCAGTTTATTATGGATTATCTGAAAACGCGCGCGCCGTTCTGGAAGCGTGAAGCCACGCCGGACGGCGACCGCTGGGTCGAGGCGCGCGACAGCGATCAGCAGGCGGCGCAGCGCTGGTAATGACATCGGCGGAGATTTGTTCCAGGCTTAATGGAGGGGAGACGCACGTATCGTGTGTCTCGACACGCATTAACCGCACATTAACCGTATAAGTGAGGCAGCGTCATGGATCGATTCCCACGCTCAAGTCAAACTATTGTGCAGCCGCGCGCCGGGCTGCAAACCTTTATGGCGCAGGTGTATGGCTGGATGACCTGTGGTCTGTTACTGACCGCGTTTGTCGCCTGGTATTCAGCCAATAATGAAAACCTGATGATGTACATCTTCTCAAGCCGGTTTGTGTTCTTCGGGTTGATTATCGCCCAGCTCGCCGTGGTGTTTATTCTCTCAGGCCTGGTACATAAGCTCAGCCCGGCGGTTGCCACCGCGCTGTTTATGCTCTATTCAGCGCTCACCGGCTTGACGCTCTCATCGATATTCCTGGTCTATACCTACGCCTCGATTGCCAGCACCTTTGTGGTGACGGCGGGGATGTTTGGCGTGATGAGCCTGTACGGCTACACCACCAAGCGCGATCTCAGCGGCTGGGGGAATATCCTCTTTATGGCGCTGATCGGGCTGATTATCGCTTCGCTGGTGAACTTCTGGCTGAAAAGCCCGGCGCTGATGTGGGCGGTCACCTATATTGGCGTTATCGTGTTTGTGGGCCTTACCGCCTATGACACGCAGAAGCTGAAAACCCTGGGCGAGCAGATTGACGTGAGCGACCGCGGGAACCTGCGCAAATATTCGATTCTCGGCGCGCTGACGCTGTATCTCGATTTCATCAACCTGTTCCTGATGCTGTTACGTATTTTCGGCAACCGCCGCTAACGGCGCTTCACATCAAATAAAAACCCTCTGCGGAGGGTTTTTTTATGGGCGCCGGGTGAGGGGCGGGCGCGCTGACGCTTACCCGCCCTGCATACAACAAGCCCTTCCTGGGTAGAGCGGGTAAACCACGCGCCACCCGCCGTCGTACCTCACTTCTCTTTTGCAAGCTTCAGCGGCGGCTCGCCGTTCTCCTCTTGCGCCTCACCGGACTGCTGCGCTTTCGCGAGCTGCTTCTCGTTTTTGGCGCGCAGTTTCTTCGCACGGCTCTCAAGCACAAGGTAGAAAATGATAGCCAGCAGCAGCGGGGCGAAGAAATAGAGCATACGGTAGGCGAGAAGCGCCGCGATAATCGCGCCGTGGCTGATGTGCTCGCCGCCAAGCAGCGCGATAAACACCGCCTCCAGCACGCCGATACCTGCCGGGATATGGATAATCACCCCCGCGATACTGCTCACCAGCAGTACGCCCAGCACAAAGAAATAGTTGATCTCCTGGCCCAGCAGCAGCCAGATAATCGCGCCCATCGCCATCCAGTTGGCGCTGGAAATCACCATCTGGGCGATAGCAAATTTCCACGACGGCAACACCAGCTTCTGGCCTTTTATCGTCACATGGCGGCGCTTCGCGAAGGCGCAGAACCACATATACACCGCAATCACGGCGAGCAGCGCCACGCCGATAATGCGCAGCGTCATCTCGTCGATATACCAGTGCTCAGGAAGCTTCACCACGCCGAAAGTGAAAATCACGCCGCCCAGCAGAATATAACCGAGCCAGTTGGTGGTAATGCTCAGGGAGAAAATACGCGTAATCGTACTGCCCGGCAGCCCGAGGCGCGAGTAGAGCCGGTAGCGCATCCCCACGCCGCCTACCCACGTACTCAGCGTCAGGTTGAATGCGTAACAGACGAACGACACCAGCATCACCTGCCGCTTGGCGAGCTTATGGCCGCAGTAGGCGCGGCCGAGCAGGTCGTAGCAGCCGTAAAGCAGATAACTCACGATAACCAGCGCCACCGAGATGAGCAGGGCGGTGCGGTTGTAGTTTTTGATAACCTTCCACACCTCCTCCCAGTCGACTTTCTGCGCGTACATCACAATCAGCACGACGACAGCGATAAAAAACAGCCATGTCAGGATCTTCTTCGTCAGACGCCACTTCGAATGCGATTTCGCCATTACGGTTTCACTCCCGGATTTTCAGTCTCGACCCGGTCCTGGGTTTCGATTTCAGGTTGTACCGGCGGCGGCACCTGCGCGAGCTTCGGCGTATGGGCGGGCAGCCAGCCCACCATTGCCGGGAAGTGGCGCAGGAAGTGGAACACGATGACGCTCTTGGTGAGATTCCACCAGGTGCGTTTCGGCATCATGCTCTCATCCACCTGTTTACAGTCTTCGCGGATAAGGCGCGTCAGGTTGTCGCGCAGGGTCTGGTTGAACTGCGTATCGTGAATAATCAGATTCGCCTCCAGATTAAGCGACAGGCTCAGCGGGTCGAGGTTACTGGAGCCGACCGTCGCCCAGTGATCGTCCATCAGCGCCACTTTGCCGTGCAATGGACGGCGCAGGTATTCGTAGACTTCAACGCCTCCCTTCACCAGATAGTTATAAAGCAGGCGCGCGCCTACCTTAACGATAGGCATATCCGGCTCACCCTGCACGATGAGCTTCACCTTAACGCCGCGGCGGGCGGCGTTGCGCATGGCGTGCAGCAGACGGTAGCCAGGGAAAAAATAGGCGTTGGCGATAATCACTTCTTTTTTAGCGTTCGCCAGCATCTTCAGGTAATGGCGCTCGATATCGTCGCGATGATCGTTATTGTCGCGCCAGATAAACAGCGCCTGCGCCTCGCCCGGCATCGTGTTATCCACCGCCTGCTGATAATGGCGCTGCCACCAGCGGCTCACCTGTTCTTCGCCAAGATTACTGAGGACAAACTGATAAATGTCCTGCACCACCGGGCCTTCGACGCGTACCGCGTAATCCTGTTTCGCCTCCGGGCCATAATCGCTCATATGTTCAGCGGAGTAGTTAATCCCGCCGACGAACGCCACTTCGCCGTCGATCACCACAATTTTGCGATGCATACGGCGGAACACATTCGTGCGCATGCCCATCGTGCGCGGGCGCGGATCGTAATAGCGGAACGTTACGCCCGCCGAGGTGAGGGTGCCGACGAACTCGTCGCTGAGATCCGGCGAGCCGTAGCCGTCCAGCAGCACTTCGACGCTGACGCCGCGCTGTGCGGCGCGCAGGATGACCTCATGCAACTGACGGCCGACGTTGTCGTCGAACCAGATAAAGGTTTCCAGAATGATTTTGCTGCGCGCGTTATCTATCGCCTCAAAGACGGCGGGATAAAATTCATCGCCGTTCTCTAACAACTCAATGCGGTTGCCGTCACGCCAGTTTGTTTTCATAGATGGATCTCCACTGCCAGCGGGGCATGGTCGGAAAGATGGCGCCAGTTACGCAGCGGCAGCGCGGTCGGCGCGCTCGCCGAGGCGTTTTTCACATAGATCCGGTCAAGACGCAGCAGGGGGAAGCTTACCGGGAAGGTGCGCGCCGGACGCCCGTGAGCGCGGGTGAACACCTCGTCAAGCCCCGCCTGGGCGCGCAAAATGCGGTTCGCCTGCTGGCGCCAGTCATTAAAATCGCCAGCCACCACCACCGGCTCGCCGTCCGGTAGGCTGTTGACCAGCTCCGCCAGCATGGCGAGCTGCGCCTGACGGTGCGCCTCTTTCAGCCCCAGATGAACGCATATCACATGAATGGCTTTCGGGAAGCCGGGCGGGGTGATACGGCAGTGCAGCACGCCGCGCTTTTCGGTGCCGGGCACCGAGACGTCGCGGTTTTCGTAATGCTCAATCGGGTAGCGCGACAGCACGGCATTGCCATGATGCCCCTCCGGGTAGACGGCGTTGCGCCCGTAGGCGTAATCGCTCCACATCGTGTCGGCCAGAAATTCATAGTGGGTGGTGTCCGGCCAGTTTTCGACGTGCAGCGGGTGAACCTCGTGCGCGCCCATGACTTCCTGGAGACAGACAATATCCGCCGAGACCGTGCGAACCGCATCGCGCAGTTCCGGTAAAATAAAGCGTCGGTTAAAAGCGGTAAAACCCTTGTGGGTATTAATAGTCAAAACGTTAAATGAAAATCGCTGTGTATTATCTGCCATGTTTCCCCAGCCACTTCTTATTCTCCTGATGTCAGTAAAGTGTAGTCCCAGTCACAAAAAGCGCCGGGGATACGGAATTTTCCGTAAACTGCGGTACTCTGAAGAATGAGTGAAAAATCCCACAGGAGTGCGGCCATGAAGTGGCAACAATATATTCGCGTGGCGACAGGCTTAAGCTGCTGGCAGATTATGCTGCATCTGGCGGTCGTGGCGCTGCTGGTGGTGGGCTGGATGAGCGGGGCGCTGGTGAAAATCGGGCTGCTGTTATGCGCGCTGTACGCGCTGACGGTCGCGCTGATGCTGGCGTTTCAGCGCCATCACGACGGCGTCTGGCGTGAAGTAGGCGATTTTCTGGAAGAGCTCACCACGACCTGGTATTTTGGCGCGGCGCTGATTGCGCTCTGGCTGCTCTCGCGCGTGCTGCAAAATAATTTGCTGCTGGCGCTCGCGGGCATCATAATCCTGGCAGGCCCGGCGCTGCTCTCGCTGCTGGTGAAAGAGCGCAAGCGCGATGCGGCCCACTTTTCATCGAAACATGGCCTGCGCCGCTAACCCATAAAAAGGCGGCACGTCAGAGAACGGTGGGGCGCGCGAGATTTTATGCGCTGCCTCACAAAAACTGTTACACTCCGCCCCTTAGCGACATTGTGGTTTGTGTCCCCTCTCCGGCCAGACGGCCATTAGACTCCCTGAAACTACACCCTTTGCGGTCGGGACGAGTCAGGAATAATTATGTCTTTTGATTCACTGGGCTTAAGCCCTGAGATCCTGCGCGCCATTGCCGAGCAGGGTTACAATGAACCGACTCCGATCCAGCGCCAGGCCATTCCTGTGGTGCTTTCAGGCAAAGATTTGATGGCCAGCGCCCAGACCGGCACCGGCAAAACCGCGGGCTTCACGCTGCCGCTGTTACAGCGCCTGACGACCAGCCAGCCGCACCCTCAGGGCCGTCGCCCGGTGCGCGCGCTGATCCTGACCCCGACGCGCGAACTGGCAGCCCAGGTGGGCGAGAACGTGCGCGAATACAGCAAATATCTCGATATCCGCTCGCTGGTGGTATTTGGCGGCGTGAGCATCAACCCGCAGATGATGAAACTGCGCGGCGGCGTAGATGTGCTTATCGCCACTCCTGGTCGTCTGCTCGATCTTGAACACCAGAACGCGGTGAAGCTCGATCAGGTCGAAGTGCTGGTGCTTGATGAAGCGGACCGCATGCTCGACATGGGCTTTATCCACGACATTCGTCGCGTGCTGGCGAAGCTGCCGGCGAAGCGTCAGAACCTGCTGTTCTCCGCCACCTTCTCCGATGACATCAAAGCGCTGGCGGAAAAACTGCTGCGCAATCCGGAAGAAGTGGCTGTGGCGCGCCGCAACACCGCCTCCGGGCAGGTGACGCAGCATGTGCATTTCGTTGATAAAAAACGTAAGCGGGAACTGCTTTCTTACCTGATTGGCGATGGCAACTGGCAGCAGGTGCTGGTGTTTACCCGCACCAAGCACGGCGCTAACCATCTGGCCGAGCAGCTTAATAAAGACGGCATCACCGCCGCGGCTATCCACGGCAACAAGAGCCAGGGCGCCCGTACCCGCGCGCTGGCGGATTTCAAGACCGGCGGCATTCGCGTGCTGGTAGCGACTGACATCGCCGCGCGCGGTATTGACATCGAAGAGCTGCCGCACGTAGTGAACTACGAGCTGCCGAACGTGCCGGAAGATTACGTTCACCGTATTGGTCGTACCGGACGCGCCGCCGCGACCGGCGAGGCGCTCTCACTGGTGTGCGTCGATGAGCACAAACTGCTGCGCGATATTGAACGCGTGCTGAAGCGTGAAATCCCGCGTATGGCCATCCCGGGCTATGAGCCGGACCCGTCTATCCCGGCGGAGCCTATCGTTAACGGTCGTCAGGGCCGCGGCGGTCGCGGCGGTCAGGGCGGCGGCGGTCGTGGTCAGGGCCAGCCGCGCCGTCAGGATGGCGACGGCAATCGTTCGTCTGGCGAGCGTTCGCGCCGTCAGGATGGCGAAGGCAATCGGCCGTCTGGCGAGCGTTCGCGCCGTCAGGGTGGTGAAGGCAATCGTCCGTCAGGTGACCGTCCGCGTCGTCCGGGCGGCGAGGGCAACCGTCCGGCTGGCGCGAAGCCGCGCACCCGTCGCGCACCGCGTAAAGCGTCCGGGGAATAATCCGCGGACGTTGCCAGTCTGATGCGGGGTAGCTAACATACCCCGCAGTCTGTTGCGGGAGCCCGTTGCGATGATCGATAAGCACTCCACCACGCCGGTGTATTTACAGGTCGAACAGTTTTTGACGGCGCAGATCCAGTCTGGCGCATTGCGCCCTGGTGACGCGCTGCCGTCGGAAACGGCGCTCTGCCAGCAGTTCGGCATTGCCCGGATGACCGCCCGTAAAGCCGTCGATTACCTGGTGCGCCAGGGCAAAGTGGAGCGCCGCCGCGGTCAGGGCACGTTCGTTACCCGCGACAGCGCTCCGCTGCGCATCGCGCTGCCGCTCGACCGGCACCTCTCCTCCAGCGAAGCGGCCACCGGCCTTGACGCGCCGATGACCAACCGCCTTATCTGCCTTGAACGCACCCGCGCCAGTGACGCGCTGGCCGCGCAACTTGCCATTTCCGCAGGGGAACCGCTCTGGTTTATGAAACGCCTGCGCCTGCTCGGCGACGTGCCGTTCGTCTTTGAAATCTCCTGGATGATAAGCGCGCCATTCGACGATCTGAGCGAGGCGGATCTCAACGCCTCCAAATATGCCTACATTAGCCGTAAAGGCTTTGCTGTCGCCCACAGTGAAAAGCAGATCCGCGCCGAACTGCCGTCACGCGAGGTGCGGGACATGCTCGGTCTGCAACGCGAGGAGCCCGTTCTGCATGCGACCTCTGTCGCCTGGCTGACGCTTGGCACCCCCTTTGAAGTCTCTGAAATCTATTACAATCAACAGCATTATCTCTTCACCCTGACTGCCAGTCGCCCCTAGCGCCACGCGCCAGCGCTGCGCGTTTTGTGATCAACCTCTGTTTCCTGCTAACTTGTATAGACAACTATACAAGTTAGCAGCCTATAATCCCCTCATCGTTGGTCATTAAGCATTTCTCTTGGTAAAGGGAGCCGCGTATGAGTCGGGCAGGTGAATTTGTTCAGGATTTAGGCAAGGCGCTGATGATGCCGATTTCGGTGATCGCGGCGGCCGGTATTTTCCTCGGCCTCGCCGCGGCGTTGCAGAATCCGGCCATCGTCAGCGAGGCGCTGCTGAATGCGCAGGCGATGCAGCACGCGATTGGATTTATCCGCAAGGTGGCGGGCGCGCTGTTCGGCAACCTGCCGCTGCTGTTCGCCATCGCGGCGGCGGTGGGGCTGGCGCGCGATGAAAAGCCGACCGCGGCGCTCGCGGCGGTCATTGGTTTTATCACGCTGCACGTCGGCGTAAATTTCAGTCTGACGGCGCAGGGCCTGACGCCCGCGACGACGTCGGTGAGCGCCTTTATGGAAAAGGGCTACAGCCAGACCGAAGCGGTGATGTACGCCGCGGAATTCGCTAACACGCTCGGGATTTTCTCTTACCAGATGAGCGTCCTGGGCGGGGTGATCGCAGGCATTGTCACCGTGCTGCTGCATAACCGCTTTTACACCATCGAACTGCCCGCCGCGATCGCGTATTTCGGCGGGCGGCGCTTCGTGCCTATCGTGACCGTTGTAGTGCTGCCGTGCGTCGGCGTGCTGCTGTCGTTTATCTGGCCGGTGGTGGCGAGCGGCATTATCCGTCTCGGCGAGTTTATTGGCCACGCGGGCGCGGCGGGGACATTCTTTTACGCCTTTACCGAGCGTCTGTTGATCCCAACCGGGCTGCATCACATTCTCAATGAAACGGTGCGCTTCACGCCAGTGGGCGGCATGGTGCATGTCGATAACGAAAGCATCATCGGCGCGCTCACCATCTTTAACTATTCGCTCTCCCACCCAGGCGAGCTGGCGGGCGATGTGGTGCGTGAGGCCACGCGCTTTCTGGCGCAGGGCAAAATCCCGGTGATGATGTTCGGCCTGCCTGCCGCGGCGCTGGCGATTTACCGCTGCGCGAAACCGGAACACAAGCAGCGCGTTAAGGCGCTGATGATGGCGGGCGCGCTGGCGTCCTTTACGACCGGCATCACCGAGCCGCTGGAGTTCAGCTTTATTTTCGTCTCCCCGCTGCTGTTTATTTTTCACGCCGTCATGACCGGCCTTTCCTTCGCCTGTTCGCAACTGCTGGGCGTGATGATAGGCAATGTGCAGGGCGGAATTATTGACTTAACCGTCTTCGGCATCCTGGGCGGCGCAAAGACCGCATGGTGGTTCAGCCTGCTGCTGGGGGCCATCTGGGCGCCGGTGTATTACTTCACGTTCCGCTGGGTCATCCTGCGCTTTAACGCCCGCACGCCGGGGCGCGAAGAGGATGACCGTCGCGCGCCTGCCGCTACCCCCTCGGCCAGCGGCGCGACCGCGCAGATAATCGATGGTCTGGGCGGTCGCGACAACATTCAGGCCGTGGACTGCTGCTTTACCCGCCTGCGCGTGCGGGTGGCGGATATGCAGAAAATTGACGAGCCCGCGCTGATGCAGACCGGCGCCAGCGGCATCGTCCATGCCAGCCAGAACGACATTCAGATTATCTATGGCCCGCAGGTGGAAGGTATCGCCAGCCGGGTGAAACAGAACTTACTCGTCCAACAGCCGTAAGAGAGCCATATTATGCAAAAGACTTTTAATATCGTTTTAGTCGGTGGGGGTTCCACCTGGACGCCGGGCTTACTGAAAGCGCTGTGCAAGCTGAAAACGCGTCTGCCGCTGGGGCGGCTCGTTATGTTCGATGTGAACGCCGAACGCCAGGCGGTGATTGGCGAGTACGCGAAGGTGCTGTTTCGCGAGGAATATCCGCAACTCGATTTTGTCTACACCACGGATAAAGATGTCGCGTTTCACGAGATGGATTTCATCTTCTGTCAGATGCGCACCGGCGGCTACGCGATGCGTGAAAAAGATGAAAAAATTCCGTTGAGCCTCGGCGTTATCGGCCAGGAGACCTGCGGCCCCGGCGGGTTTGCCTACGGCATGCGCTCCATCGGCGACATGATTAAGCTGGTGAACGACGTGCGCGAGCGCTCGCCGCAGGCGTGGATTTTAAACTATACCAACCCGGCGGCGATTGTGGCCGACGCGCTGAAAAAGTGCTTTCCGAAAGATGAGCGGATTATCAATATCTGCGACCAGCCGGTGAACCTGCTGCGCTCCTATGGTCGTCTGCTGGGCCGCGACCCGGAAACCTTCGAACCGGTCTACTTCGGCCTTAACCACTTCGGCTGGTTTACGCATCTGTATGACGAGACCGGGCAGGATCTGGTGCCGGAGCTGAAGTCGATTATTCGCAGCAACGGCTTTAAGCCGGTGGATGCCGAGCAGCGCGACGCCTCGTGGCTCGACACCTACGCGGTGGTGGCGGATATGCTGAACGATTTCCCGGATTATCTGCCCAACACCTATCTGCAATATTACCTTTACCCGGATTACAAGCTCAGCAAGCTGGACCCGAATTACACCCGCGCCAACGAAGTGATTAACGGGCGTGAGAAGCGGGTGTTTGACGAGTGCCGCACCGCAGTGGCGGAAGGCACCACCAAAAACGTCCATGTGGTGCACAACGACGCCCACGGCGACATGATTGTCGAGCTGGCCGAATCGATAGCCTTCAACCTGAAGAAGATATTTATCGTGATGGTGGAAAATAATGGCCTGGTGGCGAATCTCGATAATGACGTGATGGTGGAGGTGGCGGCGCAAATGGGGGCCAACGGCCCGCGTCCGTTTGGCGTGGGTAAAATCCCAACCTTCTATAAAGGTTTAATTGAGCAGCAGTACGCCTACGAGCGGCTGACGGTGGAGGCGTATCTGGAAGGCTCTTACACCAAAGCGCTGATGGCGTTGACGCTCAACCGCACCGTGGTGGACGCGAAGAAAGCGCGCAAAGTGCTGGATGCGTTAATCGAGGCGAATAAAGCGTATTGGCCGGAATTGAAGTAGCGGGTAGTGATGGCGGATGGCGCTGCGCTAAGGCGCCTTATCGGTATAGGGATTTGCGTTTCATCGTGATAAATAGCAGGGGGCGCGTGCTCGCCCCCTTTTTTGTGGCGCTGATGGCGGGGATGCGGCGCTGACCCCAGCCGCCAGTCCGCCGCGTTAAAGCTGTTCGCCGTTACTGGCTATCACCTGTTGATACCACGCAAAGCTGCGCTTCTTGCGCCGCGCCAGGGTGCCATTGCCGTCGTTGTCTTTATCGACATAAATAAACCCGTAGCGCTTTTTCATCTCGCCCGTGCCGGCGCTCACGATATCAATCGGCCCCCACCAGGTGTAACCCATGATGTCGCAGCCATCCGCCACCGCCTCGGCCATCTGCTGGATATGCGCGCGGCCATAGGCGATACGCGCCTCGTCGTTGAACTCGCCGTGTGCATCGGCGATGTCATCGCCGCCGTAGCCGTTCTCGACGATAAACAGCGGCTTCTCGTAGCGGTCGCTAAGCTCGTTACACACCAGCCGCAGACCGACCGGATCAATCGGCCAGCCCCATGCCGTCTTTTCAAGACAGGGATTGTCTTCGCCCATCGCGCCGCCGGTGTCGACGCGCAGTTGCGCGCCTGCGCGATGCAGGACGCTGCGGTAATAGCTAAAGCCAAGATAATCCGACGGGTATTGCGCCAGCAGTTCGGTATCGCCGGGGTGGATTTCGAGATCAATGTCGTTATCGCGAAACAGGCGCTTCGCGTAGGCCGGATAGCGGCCGCGCATCATCACGTCGGCGTAAAAGAGCGAACGGCGGCGCAACTGGTAGGTCGCCAACATATCGTCCGGGTGGCAGGTCGCCGGATAGGCGGTACTGAGCGACAGCATGCAGCCGATTTTCGCCTGCGGGATAATCTCGTGGCACAGCTTATTGGCGAGCGCGTTGGCGACAAACTGGTGATGGTTCGCCTGGTAAATCTCCTGCGCCGACGCGCCAGCCGCCACCGCGCCGGTGGCGAACGGAATGCGGTTCATGTTGTTCAGCTCGTTAAAGGTCATCCAGTATTTGACCTTATGCTGATAGCGGCGAAACACCGTCTCGCAGTAGCGGGTAAAGAACGCGATAAGCGCGCGATTCTTCCAGCCGCCGTACTCCTCAAACAGCGCCAGCGGCGTTTCGTAGTGGGAGAGGGTGATGACCGGCTCGATGCCATATTTCAGCAGTTCGTCAAACAGCGCGTCATAAAACGCGAGCCCCGCCTCGTTTGGCTCCGTCTCATCGCCGCGTGGAAAAATCCGCGACCAGGCAATCGACGTGCGAAAACACTGGAAACCCATTTCGGCAAACAGCGCCACGTCTTCTTTATAGCGATGATAAAAATCGATGGCCTCATGGCTCGCGTAATAGAGAGACGGATCGACCGCCGCGTCGTGCCTGCCGGAGATAATGCCGCCGCGCACCACATCCGCGATGGACGGCCCTTTGCCGTCCTCATTCCACGCCCCTTCGGCCTGATTCGCGGCGATAGCGCCGCCCCATAAAAAGTGTTCCGGAAACGTTGCCATGTCTGCTCCTTAATCGCTGAGATCCGCGCCGTTTGTGGCGATGACTTTTTTGTACCAGTGGAAACTCTTTTTGCGCGACCGCGCCTGGCTGCCGTTGCCCATATCATCCTGATCAACGTAGATAAAACCGTAACGCTTGGAGATCTGCGCGGTGCCGGCGCTCACGACGTCAATGGGCCCCCACCAGGTGTAACCGAAGAGCTTCACGCCGTCGGCGAGCGCCTCCTGCATCTGCCCGATATGCTGGCGCAGATATTCGATGCGGTAATCGTCGTTAATCGTGCCGTCAGGTGCGGGCGAATCGAGCGCGCCGAGGCCGTTTTCGGCGATAAACAGCGGCTTCTGGTAGCGGTCATAGAGCTGGTTTAGCGCAAGGCGCAGCCCCTGCGGATCAATCTGCCAGCCCCAGTCGCTCTGCGGCAGGTACGGGTTACGGATGCCGCCGGTGATAAGATTGCCGGTCACGCCTTCAAGCTGCTCCGGGTGCGCGCTGACGGTACTCGACATGTAGTAGCTGAACGACACGTAATCGACCGGGTAGAGACGCAAAATCTCATCGTCGCCCAACGCTTTTTCCAGCCGGACGTTTTTCTCGGCGAACATCCGCTCGGTCCAGGCCGGGTAGTAGCCGCGCGCCTGGACATCACTGAAAAACAGCGAGACGCGCTGCTCCTCTTCGCAGGCCTGTAAGTCGTCCGGATGGCAGGTGTGGGGGTAGAGCATCTGGTAACTTATCATGCAGCCCACCTGCGAGCCGGGGATTATCTCGTGGCACGCTTTGGTCGCGAGCGCGCTCGCCACAAACTGATGGTGCGCGCCCTGGTATTTCGCCTGTTCAAGATGCGGATGGTTCTCTTCAATCACCCCGACGCTGACATACGGGTGGTGCTTCACGCAGTTGATCTCGTTAAAGGTCATCCAGTATTTGACCTTCTTGCGATAGCGGGTGAAAACGGCGGTGGCGAAGCGCACGTAGAAATCCACCAGCTGGCGGTTGGGCCAGCCGCCGTAGTCGGTCACCAGCGCGAGCGGCATCTCGTAGTGCGAGAGCGACACAATCGGCTCAATGTTATGTTTTAACAGCGTGTCGAAGACGCGATCGTAGAAGGCCAGGCCCGCTTCATTCGGCTCGGTCTCGTCGCCGCGCGGGAAAATACGCGTCCAGGCGATCGACATGCGAAAGCATTTAAAGCCCATTTCGGCGAACAGCGCGATATCTTCTTCATAACGGTGATAGAAATCGTTGCCCTTGCGCTTGGGGTAATACTTCGTGCTGGCCGGATCCTGCGCTTCGGCCACCTGGCGGTGGGTCATGCCGAGCCACTGATCGAGCCAGCGTTCTTTCGGCGTGCTGACATCAAAGGTGTAAACGTCTGAGACCGACAACCCCTTGCCGTCCACGTTCCACGCGCCTTCAAGCTGGTTCGCGGCGGTCGCGCCGCCCCACAGGAAATCCTCAGGAAATGGTTTTGAAAAGGCCATGCAGTTCTCCCTTAAGCCGCCGCAGCGGTCAGTTTCAGAAAGGCTTCACGGGTTGCCACGTCGCCCTGTTTCAGCGGGCTGATGTCGCCGTAGCAATCGGTATTGGTGACGATGACGATAACGCTCGGGTCGATATTGCGCGCGGCGAGCGCGGCGAGATCAAAGCTAATCAGCGGTTGTCCGGCCTCGACGAACTGGCCGTTCTCCACGTGCCGGGTAAAATGCTGGCCGCCAAGCTTCACGGTGTCGATGCCGATGTGAATCAGCACCTCGGCGCCGTTATCGCTCCTGAGCGTCAGGGCGTGGTTGCTGTCGAAGACAGATTCGATGCGCCCATTGACCGGCGAGAGTAGCTCGCCGCTCTGGGGCACGATGGCGATGCCTTTGCCGAAGATCTCATCGGCAAAAACCGGGTCGGTGAGCGCTGAGAGCGGGATGAGACGCCCACTGACGGGCGCGAACAACTGCTCCTCGCGGGCGAGCGCCACGGGGCTTAGCCCGGCCACCACTTCTGGCGGCGCGTCGTGCCGCGCGGGCGTTTCTGCGGGCTCCTCAAAGCCCAGGATCACCGTCACCAGCGCCGCCGCGCAAAAGGCAATGGCGAGGCTCGCCAGCGCCCAGAGAAACGTGGGGCCGACCAGCGCCGGAATGCCCGGAATACCGCTTAAAGCGAAGGCGTACGTTTTCACGCCGAGCGCCATCGCGAACGCGCCGCCGCACGCGCCGCCAATCAGCGCCGCGGCGAACGGGCGCTTAAAGCGGATATTGATGCCATACATCGCAGGTTCGGTAATGCCCATCGCCGCGCTGAAGCTGGTGGAGAGCGCCAGCGTCTTGATTTTCTTATTGCGGGCGCGCAGGAACACGCCGAACGCCGCGCCCGCCTGGCCCATATTGGCGACGTAAAACAGGATCTTAAACGGGTCATAACCGAGCCGGCTGATGTTATTAATCACAATCGGCACCAGCACGTAGTGCATGCCCGTGATGATCATCAGCGACAGCGTGCCGCCGACAATCACGCCCGCGAGCCAGCCCATGTTCGCCACCAGCCAGATAATCCCGCCGGAGAGCGCGTTACCAAAGAAAATCCCCGCCGGACCGATGGCGATAAGCGTCACCGGCGCGACGATAACAAGGCTCAGCAGCGGCACGAACATGGTTTTCAGCGCGGCCGGCATCACGCGGTCGATGACCCGCTCGACATAGCTCAGCAGCAACACCGCCAGCAGAATGGGAATTACCGATGAGGCATACGAGACGCTGGCGACCGGCATGCCGAGGAACGCGACCGGCGCGCCCGATTTCAGGAGTGTGGTGAGGGTAGGGTGAAACAGCGTGGCGGCGAGGGCGACGGCCACATATGGGTTGGCGCCGAACTTATTCCCGGCGCTGTAGGCGAGCACCAGCGGCATAAAGAAAAAGACGCCGTCGCTTATCGCCATCAGGATCTGGTACGTCTGGTTACTGGCCGCCACCCAGCCGAGCGCGAGGCAGAGCGACAGCACGCCCTTAAGGATACCCGCCCCGGCGATAGCCGGAATAATCGGCGAGAAAATGCCCGCTAACCCTTCCAGTACGACGGAAACCGGGTTGCGCCGTTTCGGCGGCGAGGCGGCTTTTTTCCCGTCGAGGTTCGGCAACTGCGCCAGCACCGCCTGGCAGAGCGGGGCGACCTCGTTGCCGATAATCACCTGAAACTGGTCGCCGGACAGATTAACGCCCATAACGCCGTCCTGGTTTTCCAGGGCTGCGCGGTTGACCCGGTCGAGGTCGACCAGCGCGAAACGCAGGCGGGTAATGCAGTGGTAAAGCGAAATAATATTCGCCTCGCCGCCGAGATGGTCAATTATCTGGCGGGCGGTGTGCGGGTAGTTCATGGCTATTCCTCTCCAGAATGAAACCCTGGGGTTTCATTAAACCGTCGCCGGTGAAAATACCGGCAGGTTGCTGCCTCTGGGGTTTGCCTGATTGAACAGTAACAAGCCTAAAGGGAATGCGCTAAACGATGAATCACATTGTCGATATGCACCGTTAAATACAATTTTTCAGAATGCGTCATGGCGTGGCGATAATTCTTTTCCACAAAGTCGCTAATGGCTTCGACGCACGCCACGGTATTTTTATACCGCTGCTGCACCATCGCGAATAATTCACTGTCATCATTTTCCAGCCGCTGGCCCTCTATTACCCGCTGGGCGAAAAACTTTACGTGGGTAATAAAGCGCTGGTAATTGAGCGACTGTTCATCGGGGCCCACGGCGAACCAGTACTTCACAATATTCTGGATCTGAGAAATCAGCCGGGTAATGTCGTTAATTTTGCTTTTCGGATCGTTAAGCCCGGCGTTCACAATATGCAGCGCGATGCTGCATGCCTCGCTATCCGGCATCAGCACGCCGGTGCGCGCGGCGATCAGCGCCAGCGCCTGGCGCCCGATGGCGTATTCGTCCTGATAAAAGTGACGCACTTCCCACTGTAACGGGTTAGCGATTTCCTGGCCCTGCCGGGTGCGCGCAATGGCGTAATAAAGGTGATCGGCAAGCGTCACATAAATGCCTTCGCTTAATTTCAGGCCCGGCGTCTGGCGCGCCAGCGCGACAATATCGTCGGTCAACTGGACAATTTCCACCGGCACTTCATCGAGCAGGACTTTAAACCGCGCGGAAATCGTGTCGTCATGCAGACGAAACGTTTTCTCAACATGGCTTATTGCCACCGTTTCGCCGACGTGCGCATTAAAACCGAGCCCTCTGCCGGTCACGATAACTTCCTGGCCGCGTTCGTCGACGGCGCTGACGACATTATTATTAAGTATTTGCTTAATGATCATCGCCGACTCCTGAAAGCAAAAACGGGCAAAACATAAATACAGGCGCCAGGGAGTTCCCCGGTGCTGCATTCAGGTTTTGCCCGCCGAACGGTAACAAGCGCAATGCAATATCAAAAAACCTAACACCCACCTGGTATTCGGTCAATGAATGGCCCTTGATTTATCATAAGCCTGACGACGATTTGTGATCCGCCTTACGGATCGCTGCGCGCCGCGCGGGCAAAAAAAGGTTCAGCTGCCCCCTGAAAAGTGCCACAATAGTGGCTGTTTATACAGTGTTTCAGGGCTTCCGATGGCATTAACCGCCGCGCAGAAATCGCAAATTGCCGCCTGGTATAAGGCGCTTCAGCAGCAGATTCCGGACTTTATTCCCCGCGCCCCGCAGCGGCAGATGATTGCCGAAGTGGCGAAAACGCTCGGCGGCGATGACGGACGGCATCTGGCTATCGAGGCGCCGACCGGCGTTGGCAAAACGCTCTCTTACCTTATTCCCGGCATCGCCATCGCCCGCGAAGAGCAGAAAACCCTGGTGGTGAGCACCGCCAACGTGGCGCTGCAGGATCAGATCTTCAGTAAGGATTTGCCGCTGCTGCGTAAAATCATCCCTGAGCTGCGCTTTACCGCCGCCTTTGGTCGCGGGCGCTATGTTTGCCCGCGCAACCTGACAGCGCTCTCAACCGACAGCGCCTCGCAGGGCGATCTGCTGGCGTTTCTTGACGACGAGCTGACGCCTGACAGCAAAGAAGAGCAGCAGCGCTGCGCGAAGTTAAAAGCGGATCTCGACAGCTATAAGTGGGACGGCCTGCGCGACCATACCGATCAGGCGATTGACGACAAACTCTGGGCGCGGCTCAGCACCGATAAAGCAAGTTGCCTTAACCGTAACTGTCACTACTACCGCGAATGCCCGTTTTTCGTGGCGCGCCGTGAGATTCAGGAGGCGGAAGTGGTGGTCGCCAACCATGCGCTCGTTATGGCGGCGCTGGAGAGCGAGTCGGTGCTGCCGGAGCCAAAGCACCTGCTGCTGGTGCTGGATGAAGGCCATCATCTGCCGGATGTCGCCCGCGACGCGCTGGAGATGAGCGCTGAAATCAGCGCGCCCTGGACGCGGTTGCAGCTCGATCTTTTTAGCAAGCTGGTCGCCACCTGTCTTGAGCAGTTCCGCCCGAAAACCGTGCCGCCGCTCGCCACACCGGAGCGGCTGAACAACCATTGCGAAGAGGTCTATGAGCTTATCGCCGCCATGAACCGCATCGTGGGGCTGCTGCTGCCGCCCGGCGAGGAGAGCGAGTTCCGTTTTCCGATGGGCGAATTGCCGCAGGAGGTGATGGAGATCTGCGAGCGGCTGGCGAAGCTTACCGAAAACCTGCGCGGGCTGGCGGAGCTCTTTTTAAACGATCTCAGTGAAAAGACAGGCAGCCACGACATTGTGCGTCTGCACCGCGTACTGTTGCAGATGAATCGCGCGCTCGGCCACTTTGAGGCCCAGAGCAAGCTCTGGCGGCTGGCGTCGCTGGCGCACGCCTCCGGCGCGCCGGTGTCCAAATGGGTGACGCGCGAAACCCGCGAAGGGCAGCCGCATCTCTATTTCCACTGCGTGGGGATCCGCGTGAGCGATCAGCTTGAAAAGCTTATCTGGCGGCAGGTGCCGCATGTCGTCGTGACCTCCGCCACGCTGCGCTCGCTTAACAGCTTCGCGCGGTTGCAGGAGATGAGCGGCCTGCGCGACAAAGCGGGCGACCGCTTCGTGGCGCTCGACTCGCCGTTTAATCACGTCGCGCAGGGGAAAATCGTCATTCCGCGCCTGAAGCATGAGCCGCTGATGGAGCATGAGGAGGCGCACCTCGCCGAGATGGCGGCCTATTTCCGCGCGGAATACAAAAAGGGCGAACACAAAGGGATGCTGGTGCTGTTCGCCAGCAACCGCGCGATGCAGACCTTTTTATCTTTTGTGCCGGATCTGCGTCTCGGTCTGCTGGTACAGGGCGATCAGCCGCGCTACCGGCTGGTGGAGTTACACCGTAAAAAAGTGGAGCAGGGCGAGGCGAGCGTGCTGGTGGGGCTACAGTCGTTCGCCGAAGGGCTTGATCTCAAAGGCGAGCTGTTAAGCCAGGTGCATATCCATAAAATCGCGTTTCCGCCCGTGGACAGTCCGGTCGTCGTGACGGAAGGCGAGTGGCTGAAAAGCCTTAACCGCTATCCATTTGAAGTGCAAAGCCTGCCTGCCGCCTCATTTAACCTCATCCAGCAGGTGGGGCGGCTTATCCGCAGCCATAGCTGCTGGGGCGAGGTGGTGATTTACGACCGGCGTCTGCTGACCAAATCCTACGGCAAGCGGCTGCTGGACGCGCTGCCGGTGTTCGCGATTGAACAGCCGGAGGCGCCGGAAGCGGCCAAAAAACCCCCTCAGGCGAGGCGTGCGAGCGCGACAAAACGTCATGGCAGCGCAGGCGCGCGACGCGGCGCTACTCGTAAGTAAACGTCACCTGAACGGTGCTGATAAACGTGCCGCCTGTGGCATTCCCTTTGGTCGCGACATAGCGCGCGGCGAGGGGGAGCGTCACGGTGCCATCGCTGCTGTTGACGGGGGTGGTCAGTTGACTGCCCGTGCTGAGCGTTTTGCTGTGATCGCCTGAACTCAGCTCCAGACCCACTCCGGTTCCCGTGCCGGTACTGGCGAAATAGTCCGGCGCATCGGCATCCGCCGTACCGTTAAACGTGCTGGTCACCTGTGTCACAGAGGACGGACATTGCGACAGCGACAGCTCAAAATCCACCCAGTCGCCCGTAGCCCCCGCTTGCTGGAACTGCCCTGACGTGGCCTCGCCCATCTCCACGCTGGCGCTTTTACTGCCGTTATCGACCATGCAGGTGGCACCGACAATATTACCCGTCACGCGTATGGCGACTGAATCGGCACAGGCATTGTGAATAACGCCTGCCCATATAAGCAGAAGAAGAAACTTTTTCATTGGTGCGTAAACCTATTGATAAGCGATGGTCAAAATCACAGCCGCATTCGCACTCCCTGGTGTGACCTCGTGAGAGGTCTGGTAATAACGGATACCCACTGGTAGGGTGAGTGTTTTATTGACAAGGGCTATCGGCGGATAATAACCAGAGAAATAATCTATCGTGGTGTTATTAACCTGCATTTGAATGCCCAGCCCGGTAGCGCTGTCAGCGGTATCGTCAAGTTTCATGACGCTTTGCTGACCATCAACCGTCCCCTCAGCGCCATTAACGCGATACATAATGGTGGCATCCTCATCACAGTTAATATGTACATCAAAGTTATTCCATGCTGTCGTGGTACCAGACCCGGTGAATTGCGATGCAGGGATGTCCCCCAGATTGACGACTAAACCTTTAGGGTCTACAGAACAGGTCACTTTTGTTGGAAATAAATAAGCGTTATAGTACGTGGTACTATTATTAGCCAGCTTTTCTGCATTATATATTTTGAATGTAAAGCTGGTGTTAGAACTGTTTAAATTCCCTTCGCCTTGCTGCTCTGCTGTTTTTATTAATGCAAGATGTGCCGATGTGGAAAATGATTTATTACTGTCGAGTGTATAGACAGGCGTGCCCCGTGAATCACAGCTTTCGCCTTTTCCAGTAATTCGTTTCCATTTGTCGTTATATAATGCGACGCCAAGGCCTGGAATACCTGTGGCGTAAACGCCAGGCATCCCCGGCACTTCTTCACCCGAGCCGGTAAAGCAGGCAACCAGCACTTCACCGCTGCGATCTGATGTGCAGCTTACCATAAAATTCACTGCTCTTTCTGAGCCCGCAATAATTTCCCCAATATCTGTTGAGGTTGAAATTTTTAAATTATATATGCTCTGAACACTTGGGAATTGCCTTGAGCTGCAGGACGCGTGCGCATGCGGAATAAATAAAATCCCTCCAGCCAGCAGGCAAAGCGATAAAAAATAGCGAATGTATTTCATACTAATTCTCCGGCGCTGTAAATTAAGAACATGGCGCAGTGACGGTTATGATGGCGCTGCCCTGAGATTTCTCCGGCAGAGGATAGTGCGCGCTGCAATGCTGGTTTGCCGCATTGCCCCAGGAGGCGGTTAACAGCGCGCCGGGTTGCAGGCCGGTCAGGTAAACCTGGCCGTTATCGCCCACGATGGACGCGTCGCTTTGCTCGCCGTTCGCCACTGAGGCGCCAAACGGTACGGGACGCCCGTCGGCGCGCAGGAGCGTCATCAGCACGCGGTTGCCCACGTGCGCATCGAAGCGAGCGCGCACCACCGCCCCCCTGGCCGGCGTGACGGTTTTTGCGGCATAGGTAACATCCGCGCCGTCCGGAAGCGTCTCGGTATCCAGCGCAATGCTGTTACGCCGCCAGGGGCTGGTGTAAGGCACAATGGCGTAGCCACGAAAATCGGTTTTAATGCCGTTCTGATTTGCGATAGCGGTACCGCTGACGCCAGGCACCTCCACCAGCGCGAGAGTTTCGCCCAGCGGTTGCCCCAGCGTAACGCCATGACGATGCGCGACAATACCGCCGCTCACGCCGTAGTTAATCTGCCGCTGGGTATGATCCTGCGAATAACCGGCGCTCAGTTCACCATACGTACCCCGGTAATCGGCGTTCAGCGTCGTGGCGTTATTGTTCCCGTCACGGCTGATGCTCTGCTGAATGCCCCAGTTCAGGTTATTATCTGCAAGCGCTGCGCCGTTCAGGCCGAGCGTCTGGACGCTGCCTTCTTCGCTGTTATTCAGGCTATAGCTGGCCCAGGTATTGCTCATCCATCCGTCTAACGGCACAGAAACGCTAAGAGAGAAGCGCTGCTCGTGATTTTTCGCGGCGAGACTGTCATCAAGCGCCTGCGTATTCTCGTTAAGGCTGTAGTTGAAACCGAAGCTAATCCCATGCCAGCTATTGCTGTAGCCTGCGCCGATTGAAGTCTGCGTCTGCGCGTTATCCCAGTATTTTTCTTTTATCAGGCTCAGATTGAGCGAGCCCAGGTCGTCGCCGAGATTCTGATTAAGCGTTATCTCCTGGCGGCTTCGCCGTCTGTCCGACGTGTCCCACAAGTCGTCGCGGCGGTAAGCGTCCATGTTTTCCTGGAGCGTATAAAACCCGTCGCTGTTGTAGCGATAGCCCGCCACCGCAAGCGTTGTGTCTGTGCTGGCGATATTTTTACTGTAACGCACACGCCATGAGCGGCCATTCTGCGCGTCACCCCGAAAGGGTTGCGACTTTGCCGAGGTGACATCCACGGAAAGGGCGCCCCAGTCGCCCAGGTTTTTGCCAGCGCCCAGCGCCAGCGCCCGGTAATACGGGCTGTACTGCACCCCGCCATAGACCGTAAAGCCATCCCGCATCCCGTAAATGGCGGCGCTTTGTATAAAGGGCGTTTGGGCCACATCCTCATCGTAAGCGCGATACTTCCCGCCCGTCAGGCTGTATTTGAGGCGGCCTTCACGCTGTAAAACCGGTACGGACGCGTAGGGCACAACGAAATGCTGCTCGCTGCCGTCCGTTTCTTTAACCGTCACGTTAAGGTCGCCGCTGCTGCCGGAGGGGTAGATATCCCGGATTTCAAACGCGCCAGGCGCGACGGTATTCTGATAAATCATGTAGCCATTCTGGCGGATGGTTATCAGCGCATTACTGTTGGCTATCCCGCGTACCACGGGCGCATAGCCACGTTCACTCTCCGGCAACATGTCATCGTCCGAGGCGATTTGAATGCCAGTAAAAGAGATGCTGTCAAAGACATCCGCCGGCGAACTGCTCTGACCCAGCACCAGTTCGCCGCCGATCTGGCGTAAGTCGCGTTGCAGATAGGTATAGACGGGCGAAAAGTCAGCTTCCGTTTGCGCACCGTTGCGGCTGCGGCTCCACGTTGAGTAGTTACGAAGCCGCCATGCGCCTATATTGAAACCGGGGCGCAGGTTAAGATAATCATTCTCGCTTTCCTCTCTGCCTGGTTCCTGCGGCTTAATTTGACTGCCGGAATAGCTGTAATTAAGCAGCAGTGCGGTGATCCCCTCATCGAACTCCTCCGGGGGGATCGCGCCACGTGCCATCTGGCTCATCGCGCTTTGCGGAATACTCAGCAAAAGTTGCTGACGGTTCGCGATAAAGGTGGCGCTGGCGGCAGGGATAGCGCCGAGCGTGGCGCAGCCATTGCGCTCCGTAAGCTCCCGGAATTTTTCCGTCGCCACGCCCGCGCTTTTCAGCGCGCTGATACTCAGACAGGGTGCGAGAATGGCGTTGCCGCTGGCATCTTTATCGAGAAAAAACGTGACGTCACGGTTACCGATATTTTGGTTATTGACCAGAATGTCGACATGATATTTTCCAGGCGCCAGGCCGGGGCCTTTTTCATAAAGAGAAAGATCCGGTCGCTCCTCAGTTTGTTCGCCATCGTCTAACAGCGCCGGGTTGAAATAATCGTCGCCCCAGGCCTGCCCTGTTGATAACCCCAGCGACAGGCACTGTAAAGCAATCAGCAGAGCCAGATGGCGAATGCGGTTTTTCTTCATTCGTCTGGCATTATTGAGTGACATTATTCATCCCCGGATAAACGGTTTTATTCTCAGGACAGTGAATTAAGAGGCAGTGTTTAAAACGCGGTTTTCCATTCTTTGCTGATGCTGCCGTAGTCGTTTATGATTTTCCATGACACGGTATTGCCTGAAATAGTCGCGGGTATCTCAAAGCGTGTTTCGCTTTTTGGCGCAGCATAACCAATTTTCGGTAATGTCTTCCCGCCCAGAGTAATAGACTGGAAATTCATATAATAGGGCGAGGTGTTATTTACTATCAGGGTATTGCCGTTGCGCCGCCACTGTAAATGATTTGCCGCTTCCTCTGGCTTGCCGGTAATGGCTGCCGGGCGGTAAATTAATTTAATGCGGGTTTTAATGGCTATCTGTAGCGTATTTTGATCCTGTTGCTTCGCGGTGGAAGGAATGGATTTGACGTTGAGCCAGTAAAGCGATTCGCGGTCCTGCGGTAAAGACGCGCCAGTAAATATCACGCGCAGTATGTTATCCTGCCTGGCATTAAGACGAAACAGCGGCGGCGTCACCAGAAAAGGCGCTTTGCTGCCGTCGGTCGCCTCCACCGAACTCTGAATCAGATAGTTAATATCATCGGAGTTAGAGACAATGAGTGAACTTTCTTTTTTATCGCCCGGATAAATCAGGCGAGTGCCGCCAACGACGACGCCCGCCTGAGCCACAGAGGTCGCCATTAATAAAGCGCTGAGGATAATAAATTTACGCATAGTGATCTCTTCTTAATAGCGGGATATTAGCTTTCTGGCGACAGCGAATATCCCGGGGAGGATTAGTTATAAGTAACCGTAAAGGTTGAGGTCGAATCCGCTTTTCCAGCCGTCACCGTGGCCGCCGTCTGGATATAACGCGCGCCAAAAGCCAGGTCGTTTGTCTCAGTGCCGGATTTCAGCGTGTATTCAGAAGAAGCGGTATAGAGATCCAGCGGCGCGCCGGAGGCGTCGAGCAACTGAATGCCCACACCGCTGGCTACGCCGGTGCCGCTGGACAACGCCAGCACTTTGTCATTGTCAGTGCTCGCGCTGCCGCCAAAAGTAACGGAAGCGGCGGTCACGGCGGCCGGGCAGTTTTTAAGCTGTAACGCAAAGCTTGTCGGGGTTGCCGTTGAGCCAACACCGCTAAATACCGTTTTGGAAATTTTACCTAAATCGACCTGGAGCGGGCTGCTCAGGCTGTTTACCACTTCACAGGCGGAATCAAGGATTTCGCCTGTGAAATTCACCTGTCCTTCCCCGGTCGATGCAGCCCAGGTAAAAGAAGAGCAACCCGCAATAGCGGCGATGGCGGTACTGAACACTATTTTTTTCATCATTCATCCTGTTTAAGGTTGAAAAGAAAGCCTTAAATAATTAAGGCGTGAATAAGAACGATGAAAAATATGCGCCTGATGTATTGAATGCTCCAGTTATGAACACTTAACTATTCTTTTAGTGAATTAATATATTAAAAAACTTCGTCAGAGTTATGCGTTAACGCGGCGGGGCTGGTACGGCGACGGCGGCGCCAGGTGCTTGTCACACCAGAGTTTTAACTTGTATTGTGCAACGAGGCAGATAGCGATCCGCAGTGGAAGCACGGGCGGCGCATCGGAGAGAATGATTCACCGGGGCTATTACCAGGCCTGTCAGAGAGGAGAGGAAGATGGATTACCGCGCAATCATTAAAGAGATTGGCCGGGGAAAGAACCATGCGCGTGACCTGGACCGGGATACCGCACGGTCTCTCTACGCGCATATGCTGGATGGCGACGTGCCGGACCTGGAGATGGGCGCCATCCTGATTGCGCTGCGCATTAAAGGCGAAGGCGAGGCGGAGATGCGCGGCTTTTATGACGCGATGCAGCAGCACACCCTGCGCCTGACGCCGCCGGTCGCAAAGCCGATGCCGGTGGTCATTCCAAGTTACAACGGCGCGCGCAAGCAGGCGAACCTGACGCCGCTGCTGGCGCTGCTGATAAGCCGCCTCGGCTTTCCGGTGCTGGTGCACGGCGTGAGCGACGATCCGACCCGCGTGTTGACCGAAACCATCTTCACGTTGATGGGCATTACCCCGACGCTGCATGCAGGCCAGGCGCAGGCGAAGCTGGACGGGCGCGACCCGGTGTATGTTCCCATTGGCGCGCTCTGCCCGCCGCTCGAAAAACAGCTGGCGATGCGCTGGCGGCTTGGGGTGCGCAACAGCGCCCACACGCTCGCCAAACTGGCGACGCCGTTCGGCGAAGCTGACGCGCTGCGCCTTTCCAGCGTGTCGCATCCGGAATATGTCAGCAGAGTGGGACAGTTTTTCATGGATATCGGCGGGCGCGGGCTGCTGATGCACGGCACTGAAGGGGAGGTATACGCCAACCCGCAGCGCTGTCCGCAAATCGCGCTTATCGACGCGCAGGGCACGCGCATTCTGGCGGAGCGCCAGAGCGAGGCGGCGTCTGTGCCGGTCATACTGCCGCAGGCGAAGGATCCCGAAGTGACCGCCCGCTGGACCGAGCGCTGTCTGTCCGGTCTTGAGCCGGTGCCGGAATCGCTGAAAACCCAGATGGCGTGCGTGCTGGTGGCGAGCGGCGAGGCGGAAGATATCCCGGCGGCGCTGGCCCGGATTGCGCAGATGTTCTGATAAAAAAAGCCCGCAGCATCCGCCGCGGGCAAAAAGGGTAACAAAGGGTTAATGAAGGGCAATAAGGGTATGTCAGTGGCTCAGGTCAATCAGTTGTAGATAACCGCGGTACCGCTGGCGAGATTATTGGTGTTGGCGGAGGTGATGCTATACGCCTTCGCGCCTGCCGCTTCGGCTTTTGCCGCAAGCGTCGCATTCAGTTCATCCAGCGTGCTGACGCCCTGAGCAGACACGACACCGATTTTATTCAGGCCCTGCGCCTGCGCCGGGCTGACCTGTTCTGCCGCACCGGCAGCAAAAGAAAAAACGGACAGGGTCAGGGCGGCTACAGCATATTTGATGGCTTTCATAGTGATTCTCTCGCAGTTTGTTCTGTTTAATACGGCTTGTTCCGTTGATGTGATGATTGTCACATTCAGCGGCAGAATATAAAACCGAAGAGAATTGACAGCCTTATTCTAAAAATTTGAATGTAATATAAGCTGTTGAATAAATTGGCAATAATGCCTTTTTTCCACGCTTCTTTACAGGCCCTTACCGTCCCGTTTTTTAAGGGCACAAATCGACACATCGAAACGGTAAAAGCGTGTATGGGGGAGCGCAGGTGTTAGCGCAACTGGCTGTCTTTTGAGCCGCGGCGATTATAGAGTGAGTAACGCTGGCGGTGTTCATCCTGTTTTTGCTGGCAGTTCACACACAGACGCACGCCCGGGATAGCCTTACGGCGCGCCTCGGGGATCGGCTCATCGCACATCTCGCAGAATTCCAGACTTTCGCCTGTTGGCAGGTCGCGTCGCGCCCGCGCCACGGCGTCTTCAACGGTGCTGTCAATTTGATCCTGAACCGCGCCGTCGTTTGCCCAACCTGAAGCCATAGGGACCTCCTGAATGGTTAAACACAGGGGTAATTATAGCAAAAAAGGGGGCATCCTGCCGGGAGAAAGCCCGCCGCAGCGGGCTTTGGGCGCGATCAACGCGCGTCCGGGCGCACCAGATCGAAGCGCTGCGCCTCGTCAATACCGTAGTAGGCGCTCGGGCCGCCCGCGCGCAGGATGGGATGGGCTTTCGCGGTCTGATAGATGCCATCTTCCAGCAGCGACTCGTCAATATGCACCGCGACCACTTCGCCTAATACCAGCCAGGTATCAATCAGCTCGCCGCTGGCGGCCGTGAGCTGAATACATTGCGTGAGGCGGCATTCGAAATTGACGGGGCTTTCGGCGACGCGCGGCGCGCTGACCACCCGCGACGGCGCGGCGGTAAGACCGGCGCGGATAAACTCATCTTCACCGTGGGGCAGGGAGGCGGAGGTTTCATTCATCGCCACTGCCAGCTCGCGCGTGGCGAGGTTCCAGACGAACGCTTTCGTCGCGGCAATATTTCTTACGCTGTCTTTCCAGCCGTTGCTGGAAAAACCGATAATCGGCGGGCGATAGTTAAAGCAGTTAAAGAAGCTGTATGGCGCAAGGTTGCGGCGGCCTTCGCTGTCTTGTGAGGCTATCCAGCCGATGGGGCGCGGGCCGACGATGGCGTTCAGCGGATCGTGCGGCAACCCGTGGCCGCGAGCCGGTTCGTAGTAATAGTGCATAGCGGACTCCCTGGACAAAAAAACTATCATAGCCGTCGCGGTAAATTTTGCCGCGCTTATTTACCAGGGGCGGGTCAGCGGGTATTGTACGCGCCCACACAGGAGGAAGCCGATGAACCGCAAACCGGGCCTGCACCCACGTAACCGCCACCACAGCCGCTATGATTTCGACGCGCTGACACAGCGCTGTCCGGCGCTTGGCGCGTATGTTCGCCTCTCGCCCGCCGGCGAGCCGACCGTTGATTTCGCCGATCCACAGGCGGTCAAAACCCTCAATCAGGCGCTGCTGGCGCACTTTTACGGCGTGCAGCAGTGGGATATTCCTGACGGCTTCCTCTGTCCGCCGGTGCCGGGCCGCGCGGATTATATCCATCATCTGGCGGATCTGCTGGCCGGGGGCAACGGCGACGTTGTTCCCGCGCAGGCGAGCGTGCTGGATATCGGCGTTGGCGCCAACTGCATCTATCCGCTAATCGGCCAGTACGAGTACGGCTGGCGGTTTACCGGCACCGATACCAGCGAAGAGGCGATCCGCAGCGCGAGCGCCATTATTGACGCCAATCCTGGGCTCAACCGCGCCATCCGCCTGCGCCGCCAGAAAACCCCGGACGCGATATTCCACGGAATCATTCACAAAAATGAGCGTTACGACGCGACGCTGTGCAACCCGCCGTTCCACGACTCCGCCGAAGCCGCCAGCGCGGGTAACGCGCGTAAACGCCGTAACCTCGGGCTCGCGCCGGACACCGGGTTAAACTTTGGCGGCCAGCAACAGGAGCTGTGGTGCGAGGGCGGCGAGGTCGGCTTCATCACCCGGATGATCGCTGAGAGCGCGCTGTTCGCCCGTCAGGTGCTGTGGTTTACCACGCTGGTGTCGAAGGGCGACAACCTTCCGCAGCTTTACCGGGCGCTGGAACAGGCGGGCGCAGTGAAAGTGGTCAAAAAAGAGATGGCCCAGGGCCAGAAGCAGAGCCGCTTTATCGCCTGGAGCTTTATGGATACGGCCCAGCGCGAACGCTGGGCCCAGAACCGTTCGCGGTAATTACACCGTCGGATTCGCAGGCGGCAGCGCGCCACCTGCCGCCGCCTGCGCCTGGGCGGCGGCGGTGGCGTCCGGCATCGGCTGCATGACCTGCACCGTCTGTACCGGCGGGCGAATACCTGCCAGATCGAAGTGTTTTTTCACCATGCCGTCAAGCGCGAAACGCACCGTCCACTGCTTCAGCGGCTGGGTGGTGAAAGTCACGCGGATCGTAAAGGCGGTGTTGGTCAGCCCCACAATGCCCACCACGTTCGGCTCGCCTATCACAAGCATTCGGATATCCTCCTGCTCCATCAGCTCATCCACCGCCGCACGCAACGCGCGGTTAGCCTTTTCGGTATCCTCAAAGCGGTCGACATCATAGTTCGCCACAAACGAGCCTATCCCGCGCACGAAGTTGGCGAAGGTCGTTATCGATGACCACGGAATAATGTGGTAGGCGCCGGTGTCCTGGCGTACGCCCACCGAGCGGATCGACATGCGCTCCACGGTGCCGGTCAGCGGGCCGATGGTCACCAGATCGCCGGTATTCATGCCGTTCTCAAACTGAATAAAGATGCCGGTGATGATGTCTTTGACCAGCGTTTGCGAGCCGAACGAGACCGCAAGGCCCAGCGCGCCCGCGCCCGCCAGCAGCGGCGCGATATTGACGCCAATCTCCGAGAGCACAATCATCACCGTAATCGTGCTGATAATGACCGCCAGCGCGTTGCGAAACAGCGTCAGCAGCGTGCGGGTGCGGGCGCTCGGCATCGGGCGACCGTGGATGTCAGACGCGAGGCGGCTCTCAATCAGGCTCGCCAGCACCGTCCAGCCGACGGCGGAGAAGAACAGGATAAGCGAGATGCGGATCAGGATATCCACGGTTTTCTCACCCGCGCCCACGGTGAGCCACTCCCAGAAATCAAACAGGCCCCAGGCGTTCATCAGCAGCATGATCGACACGCAAACCGTGAGAATGCGCGCCAGCTTCAGCGTGACGGAAATCCAGCCGTTGAGACGTTTTTGCAGCTCCGGATAGTTGCGCTGTACTGGCGGGGAGAGCGTGATGGTTTTACTCAGCCAGCGGGTGAAGACGCCGCAGATAAACGCCGCGACGCTGACGATGGCGAGCGTTTTCAGCGAGGCACCCATCATAAATTTCAGGCTGTTGCCCGGATCGAAGAGCGAAAAGAAAAACAGCACGATGAAATAGGCGCTCGCCAGCCAGTGCCAGACCAGCGCGAACGCGCGGATAAACAGGCTGAAAAAGGCGAGCGAGCGGTCCGCAAGGCGGGTCAGCCCGGCGGTGATAGCGCGTTTATTATGGAAAATGAGGTACAGCGCCCAGCCGGTCATAGTCAGCATAATAATGACGTTTGCCAGCGCGCCGACCTGCACGTTGACCTGCGCTGAGATGATAGGCACCGCCACCAGCAGGCCGTAGCCTATCAGGCTGCTTAGCCCGCTCAGGCGCAGGTGCCAGTAACGCGCGCTCGCATCGCTGATGACAAACGGGCGCAGCGACGGGAAGCGCGGGCAGAAGATAAGCCGCAATATAGCCTTAAAGAATTCGATAAGCGCAAAGGCGTTCAGGAACAGCCCCTGCTGGCGGGCAATGGTACGGCTGCCCGCGTTCATCATATCGATCGCTATCTGGCCGACAAACAGCGTCAGGGCCAGCAGCGCGAGGTCGATAATAAACGCCAGAATAATCATCAGCGGCAGCTGTATCCAGCTCGCCCGGTTGATGTTTTTGCGCCGTCCCCACTGGCCCATTTTTCGGTACAGCGGAATGGCGCACGCGCGTACCGCGAAGTAAAACAGGAATACCGAGACCGCGAGCAGGGTGAAGTGGGTGAGCGCGTTGAAAAAGGTTTTCTCGTTAAATACCTTGTGCGGCGCGCTGGTGATATTGCGATGCAACTGAGCAAAGCGCCCGGCAAGCTCGCCGCCGTAGTGGCGCGTCACCTCGGTGACGTTCTCCAGCACCGTTTTTTCTTCTTCTTCGGCGACGGGCGGCTTGATGACGGGCGTGGCTTCAGTGGCGGGCGTGGCCGCCGCCTGGCGCAACTGGTCGATAAGCTCCTTGCGGGAGGCGTCGTTTTCGAGCACGTCCGCGAGCGCCGCGTAGGCCGCTTTCTTTTTTTCCGCGTCAGGCTCTGTGGGCGGCGCCTCGCTTTTTTGAGTGGTCGAGGCGGCAACCGCCGCGGCGGGCAGGCTTACAGCGTTGGCTGAAACGCTAAACAGGCTGACAAGCAGCAGTAAAATCCACGGCACGCTCTCCTCCGGCTGAGAAAGTGACACAAAGAGGTAAGTATAGTGCCCGGATAAGCGAAGCCCGGAAAAGAGGAGTATTCCGGAGATTGGGAAGAGGGGCGCCGCACCCGGTTTGACATCCAGGGGCCGGTAAGCGCAGCGCCGCCGCTACGGTTGCGGGAGAGAGGGGGCGGGCGCGTCGCTTACCCACGCTGGGCAATCACCCGCAGGCCGCCCTACCCACGGCGACGCTAAAAAAAACCCTCTCCGGGGAGAGGGTTTGCACAGGGCGAAAACCTTAAGAGACGTGCTGCAAAAACTCCTGCAGACGCGGGCTTGGCGGGTTCTCGATGAGCGCCTGCGGATTGCCGTCTTCGGCGATGCGGCCTTTGTCGATAAAGATCAGACGAGACGCCACTTTTTCGGCGAAGCCGATTTCGTGGGTCACGATAACCATCGTCATGCCTTCTTCGGCCAGATCCTGCATCACTTTTAACACTTCGTGGCGCAGCTCCGGGTCAAGCGCGGAGGTCGGCTCATCAAACAGCATCATCTTCGGTTTCACCGCCAGCGCGCGGGCAATCGCCACACGCTGCTGCTGGCCGCCGGAAAGTTCAGACGGATAGTGATGCCCGCGCTCGGCAAGCCCCACTTTCGCCAGCAGCGCTTTCGCCAGCTTCTCAGCCTCGGCTTTGCTGGCGCCGCGCACGCGAATCGGCCCGAACATGACATTTTCCAGCGCCGTCAGGTGCGGGAAGAGATAGAACTGCTGGAACACCATGCCAGCTTCCTGACGGATCAGGCGCTCGTCCACTTTCGGGTCGTTCACCTTAAGCCCATCGACAATCAGATCGCCGCTGGTGATTTCTTCCAGTTTGTTGATGCAGCGCAGCAGCGTCGATTTCCCGGAGCCGGACGGCCCGATGATGACGACGACTTCGCCCTGGTTAATCTTTAAATCGATATTATGCAGCACCTGGGTTTGACCAAAATGCTTGGAGACGTTTTTAAATTCAATCACAGGATTTTCATCCTTTTTTCCAGACGACGCAGAACAAAGCTCAGAACGAGGGTAATGACCAGATAAATCACCGCAACGGCGCTCCAGATCTCAAGCGCGCGGAAGTTGCCCGCGATGATCTCCTGGCCCTGACGGGTCAGTTCGGCGACGCCGATAACGATAAACAGCGAGGTGTCTTTAATGCTGATGATCCACTGGTTGCCGAGCGGCGGCAGCATACGACGTAGCGCCAGCGGCAGGATCACGTGGCGGATGGTTTCACGCTTCGACAGCCCCAGCGCCAGGCCCGCTTCACGAAAGCCTTTATGGATGGAGAGCACCGCGCCGCGGGTGATTTCCGCGATATACGCGCCGGAGTTGATCATGATGGTGACCACCGCCGCGGTGAACGGGTCGATGCGTAAATCGTTAAATGCCATCGGCAGGGCAAAATAGATAAACATCACCTGCACCACAATCGGGGTGCCGCGAATGATTTCAATAAAAACCAGCGCGATGTGATTCGCAATCCAGCCGCCAAACGAACGGGCGAAACCGGCCACCAGACCGATTATCAGACCGCCGACCAGACCGAGGACCGAAATCCACAAGGTCATTTTGGCGCCTTCAAGCAAGAGGGGAATGGCAGGCCAGATGGCGCTCCAGTCAAACTGCATGATGATTTCCTGTGTTACCGTGGTTCAAAAATAGCAGGGGCGAAGGCCGCCCCTGACAGATATTAACTGCTTAATAAGAATTATTATTTTGGCTCAGTGCCGAACCATTTTTTGTAGATTTCGTTATAGGTGCCGTTCTCTTTCAGGGTCTTCAGCGCGCCGTTGACTTTGGTGCGAAGATCGTCGCTGCCTTTCGGGAACGCGATGCCATACTGCTGGCCCGCCAGAGAGTCGCCAACGGCTTTGAACTGACCATTACCTGCGGTTTTGATGAAGTACAGGATGTTAGGCGTATCGTGCAGAACAGCGTCAGCACGGTTGGTGCCAAGCTCCATGTACGCGTTGTCGATGTTCGGGAACTGGCGCAGATCTTTGGTTTTGATGTTCGCTTTCGCGTAATCGACTGAACCGGTGCCGCTCTTCACGGCGACAACTTTACCGTCGAGATCCTTCACGCTTTTCACGTCGTTGTTGTTCGCTTTCACCATCACCAGCAGGCCGCTGTTGTAGTAGCCGTCGGAGAAGTCGATCGCTTTTTTACGTTCGTCAGTGATGGTGATACCGGCCAGCGCCAGGTCAACGTTTTTGGTTTGCAGCGCCGGAATAATGCCGCTGAAATCCATTGGTTTTAAGGTGTAGTCGAGCTTCAGCTCTTTAGCGATAGCGGCCCACAGGTCGACGTCGAAGCCGACATACTTATCGCCTTGTTTAAATTCGAAGGGAACAAACGCGGTGTCGGTTGCTACAACCAGCTTATCCGCCGCCTGAGAAGAGACCGCAAAGGCCAGAGTCAGGGCTGCCAGGGAAACTTTAAAAACAGACTTCATAGCATTTCCTTTATTTATCCGCGGGGCGATCCCCGATAAGAACGTAGCGCTGCATGAAAAAATCATGCCAGTTTTACAACCCGCTGTTTTGAAAGGCAAGATAAAAGTCCTTCTGCACAATCAATGCGCTTATTACCGTTATTTGCACCAATATGGTGCACCAAAATAGTGCGCAGCGGCAGTCAGCCGGGTGAAGGGTCTTTTTAGCCTGAAAACCGGTGATAAAACAATCTTTCATTAACGATTGTGTGAGGGGATTATTACAAAGAGATAACGTTTGCGGGGTAAATCGGGCGAGTGGTGCCCTCTTTTAGTGCAAAGCCCCCTCCGGGAGGAGAGGGCCTGATAAGTAAAGCGTCTGGTATAACCGGGAATTATTCGATATTCGACTCGATAAACCACAGGAATTTATCCAGATCGCGAGACGCTGCGGTAAAGATATCCGCCGTATCTTCGTCGCTGGCTTCGCTGATGGCCTTACGCACGTCGTTCGCGACAATCGCGTAGCGGTCCGCCAGCTCTTTCAGGTGCTCCTGAACGCTATGGATGTCAAGCGGATAGCTTTTCAGTGCGGTTTTGCTGTTAACCACCTGCGTGGTGCCCAGCGCAACGCCGCCCAGCTGTACGGCACGTTCAGCGATAGTATCGAGGTGCTCAGTCAGCGCGGTACGGAAGCCGTCCAGCATTTCATGAACGCCAATAAAGTTCGCGCCGCGCATGTTCCAGTGCGCCTGTTTAGTAATCAGCGACAAGTCAATGAAATTAACCACCTGGCGGTTCAGCAGCTCGATGGTGGCCTTTTTGTCGCTGTCTGCTACATCATTGCGGGTGTAGAGCAGGTCGGAAGCCTTTGTTTTAACCAGTTTAGCGGTACCCATAATTTCATATCCTCTTGATGATTGTGTCCCAGGAAATTACGGAATTAAGTATAGCACCGGGTCTGGAGTTTGCTGGCGTGGCTGTGCCTATCAGATAAATAGAAAAGGGGTGGTTGCCTGTAAAATTTCTTTATGAACAGGGTGTTGGATAATTTTGTAAGTATTTTTATAACGTTTAAATTAACGCTGAATTAAAGCGAACCGCGCATGTGGTTATTTTAATAGCGAATCAATCGCAACGCAGAAATATCTGAAACTGGCGAGAGGGAAATAGGCTGGCACGGCATAAACCGTGCCAGGAAATATAAATTCTGCTTAATCAATATCGAGGCTTTTTATCTGCGTTTCACGCCGCAGCGTCAGCGTCGAACCGATGGAAGCGATAATTATCGACAGCAAGGCCAGCCACTGCACCAGCGTCAGCGTTTCGCCGAGGAACAGCATGCCGGAAAAGGCCGCCAGTGCCGGCTCCATACTCATTAGCGTGCCGAATGTTCGCGTGGGCAGGCGCGTGAGCGCGGTCATCTCCAGCGAATAGGGCAGAGCAGTGGAGAGCACGGCGATGCCAAGGCCGAGCGGCAGCACCGACCAGTGCCAGAGCGCGTCGCCCGCGGCAATCGCGCCGATGGGCACAAAAACTATCGCGGCAATGAACGAGCCGAGCGCGACGGTCGCCGGGCCATGTTCCGCGCCCGCTTTTTGCCCGGCGATAATGTAGACCGCCCAGCAGGCACCCGCGCCTAACGCGCAGGCGGCACCGAGCGGATCGACATGCGTGACATCCTGGCCGAGCGGCAGCAGAAACCACAAACCCAGTACCGCCAGAATGACCCAGAGGAAATCCACCGGGCGGCGAGAGCCGAACAGCGCTACCGCCAGCGGGCCGGTAAACTCCAGCGCGACGGCGATGCCGAGCGGCACGGTACGAATCGATAAATAAAAGAGGTAGTTCATCGCGCCGAGCGCCAGCCCGTAAATCAGCAGCGGCATTCGCTGACTGCGGGTAAAGCGCAATCGCCAGGGTTTAAACACCACGGCCAGGATAAGCGTGCCGAGCGCGAGGCGCAGCGCGGTCACGCCGGGCGCGCCCACCAGCGGAAACAGTGATTTAGCGAGCGACGCGCCGCTTTGAATAGACGCCATGGCAATAATAAGCACCACGACGGGCAACCAGAGGGGAGTTTTACGGGACAACGTTGGCATCCTGCGCACCTGTAAACGTTAAAGATAAGTAAACGCGATAGCTTACTGTATTTAAATAACGGGTGGTTTAGCAAACATTGAAAAACGCGGCGGCAATAGCGGTTATCATACCCGGGTTAGCGCAAAATTTGTTCAGTCGCGTTTAGGAATAATCCGGATGCAGGCGCACTCTGACAGAGGCCATAATCGTTGCCGCCGGTTAAAATGCAGTGTTTTTAGCAAGATAGACGCGGGCGGAAACGTTCTGTTACAGGAAAGACCGGGTTAGACAACGTGAACAACAAAGAGTTTCCTGCTGGGTTTTGATATATTTAAATCTTAGGACTTACTTGAAGCACATTTGAGGTGGTTATGAAAAAAATTGCATGTCTTTCAGCACTGGCTTGTGTTCTGGCCGTTTCCACAGGTTCTGCTGTTGCTGGCACCGCTACCGTTTCCGGTGGCTACGCTCAGAGCGACGCGCAGGGCGTGATGAACAAAATGAACGGTTTCAACCTGAAATACCGCTATGAGTTCGACGACACCAACCCGCTGGGCGTGATCAGTTCCTTCACCTACACCGAAAAAGATCGCTCTGAAAACGGTGAATACAACAAAGGCCAGTACTACGGCATCACTGCAGGTCCGGCTTACCGTATCAATGACTGGGCAAGCATCTACGGCGTAGTGGGTGTTGGCTACGGTAAATTCCAGAGCACCGACTATCCGACCAAAACCAGCGACACCAGCGACTACGGTTTCTCTTACGGTGCTGGTCTGCAGTTCAACCCGGTTCAGGACGTTGCCCTGGACTTCTCCTACGAGCAGAGCCGCATCCGCAACACCGACGTTGGCACCTGGATCGCAGGCGTGGGTTACCGCTTCTAATCACTCCGGTGATAAAAAATCCGCCCTCGGGCGGATTTTTTTTATCTGCGCGTCGCCTCAGTGCGTACGTGCGTCAAACAGATCGCAGCCCAGGTGATCATAGCTCACCTTATTGAGTTTAAAGTTGGTCACATAGACCGGCCCCGCTTTTTGCCCCGAAATAAATTTATATTTCGGCGCGATCTCTTTCACTTTAATCCCCGTCCACTGCGCAAAAAAGCTCAGGAAATCATTGGCGGAGCGGCGCGCTTTGATAATGCGGTGCGCTTTATCGTCGCTGGAAAGCACCATAAACGGCACCTGAAAATTTTGCTGAAATTTATCGTCATGCGCCAGGTACTGCACCGCTTTGCCGCGCTCTTTAAAGGCGAGACCGTGATCGGAGAAGTAGACCAGGGAGAAACTCTGCCCGCTGTTTTGCAGTTGCTGATAGAGCTGACGTAACAAATCATCAGTCTGGCGAATGCTGTAAAGGTAGCAGGATGTCTCTTTCGACTGCACGAATACATCATACTTACCCTGCGTGCGATCGCACGCCTGCGGATGCGAGCCCATCAGATGCAGCACAATAAGCTGCGGCTGCGGGCGCTGCGTCGCCAGCACCTGCGCGGTCATTTTCAGCAGCGCCTCGTCGCGGGTGTTTTTATCCGCTTCGAAATCGCCGCTTTTTAAGAAATGCACTTCGTCGGCGCGCCGGGCGATGCTCGCAATGGCCGTGTCATATTCGCCAATCTGCCCCTGGTTTGAAAACCACCAGGTCTGGAAACCGGCGCGGTTGGCGAGCGTGACGACGTTATCCTGATATTGCGGCTTATTATCCACGACCCGGTTAAGCGTCAGTCCGAGCGATTTCTGTGTCGAGCCGCTGGCGGCGATATAATCTGTGAACAGATAGCCATTCACGCGGCTCGCGAACGGGCTGTTATCCCACTGGCCGCCAAACGCGCCGACCGCGTCACGCCGAACGCTTTCGCCAATCACCACCACATAGGTGTGATATTTCGGCGCGACCGCGAGGACGTTCCAGGAGTCCTTGATTTTCGACAGCGCCTCCATGCGTTGCTGTTCGTCCAGCACCTCGTAATTATTCACCACCACGTCTTTAACGAAGCGAAACACCGGGTAGCCGCTGTCTTTTAGCGCAAACACGCCGCCGTAAAGCTGGTTTTGTACCGGCGTCACGAAAAAACTCACCACGCTCACCGCAAGGCAGAGGCTGTCGAACGGCCGCCAGCGACGGCGGGCTGCAGGCGTGCGGCGCAGCGCAATAATGCCCAGCGTGAAAATAAACAGCGATACCAGATAGCTGTACCACGGGAAAATGGTCAGCAGCTCCGTCGACTCTTCCATATTGGTGGCATGCAGCGCCAGCAGCGTGTTGAAATTCGGCGCGCCGTAAGTCTGCCCGAACGGAAAATAGAGCCCGGCCACCAGCGAGCAGACGGCCAGCAGCCCTTTCTGTACGCGCGGCGCGCTTCTCCACAACAGCAACAGCACGCAGCAAAACGCGACGGCGTAGAGCAGGCTGAATTCATAACCCAGAGCGACATTAATTAATAACGATTGCAGAAAATAGAAGCCAATCCACGGATCGAGGGCGATGCCGCGCGCAGCAAGAGTATTTTTTAGCGTTAGATTCATAGTACGGGTTCAACGAAACGCCATGCGTAAACCCTGGCGTCAAGGGTATTCGCCCGCCAGAGTGCAGGACCAGAAGGGAGGGAGATCCGCATTCGGTAACATCGTGAGGGCAGGGCTGCAAGAAGATAGAGCCGCGCGGCAAGAATAGCAACGGGGGGAAACCAACTAGTTTGCGAGAAAGGCTGCAAAACTCGCCAAAAGAGAGAAGAAAACCAACGTGAGGTGCGCAGGGCGCAGTGTAACGCAGAATAATGAAGAAAAAATGACAACAGGGCGGGGCGGCAGGCTGCTTACTTCTGCCCGTGATCGTCCTGCTCCGGCTGGGGTTTCGGGTTAAACATCTCGCACAACATATTCAGCAGCCGCAGCCGCACCTGAAAGGGGGAGTGAGTAAACACGCGCATACACCTCATTACTTCGTTCATACCAGGCCTCCGCGTCTGACAGCCCGAAACCTCCGGGCTGTTCGCATTACATACAGATATAGCACAGGCTATGTTGTATAGCTATGGCTAACACGTTAATTTTTTGTGCTCGCGGTGCGGTGGTTTACAATGGCCCGCAAAACAGCGTTAACCGTATCGCGCCACTGTAATGAGGAAGCATAATGAGCCGTCGGGCAGGTAAGCAGAGCAGCATGAAAGTGACGCAACTGGTGAACGTCGAGGAGCATGTCGAAGGTTTTCGCCAGGTGCGTGAAGCCCACCGGCGCGAGCTTATCGACGATTACGTCGAACTGATTTCCGATCTTATCCGCGAGGTCGGCGAAGCGCGTCAGGTGGATATGGCCGCGCGTCTTGGCGTGTCGCAGCCTACCGTCGCCAAAATGCTCAAACGTCTCGCCACCGTTGGCCTGATTGAGCAGATCCCCTGGCGCGGCGTGTTTCTGACGCCGGAAGGTGAAAAGCTGGCGCAGCAGAGCCGCGAGCGTCACCAGATTGTCGAGAACTTCCTGCTCGCGCTTGGCGTGAAACCGGATACCGCGCGGCGCGACGCCGAAGGGATGGAGCATCATGTCAGCGAAGAGACGCTTGAGGTCTTTCGCCGTTTCAGCCAGCAGAACGGATTTGAATAATCATGTTACGTCGCCTTGCGCGTCCTTTTCTTCACGACAGGTTTTTCCAGCTTTTATTGATAACCGGCATTCTGCTGAGCTTTTTTGTGCCTTTCGCACCGCGCGAATGGCCGCAGGCCGTGGACTGGCGCACCATCATTACGCTCGCCGGGCTGATGATGCTTACCAAAGGCGTTGAGCTGAGTGGTTATTTCGACGTGTTGGGCCGCCGCCTGGTGCGCCGCTTCACGACGGAACGCAGCCTGGCGCTGTTTCTGGTCTGCGCCGCCGCGCTGCTCTCCACTTTTTTAACCAACGACGTGGCGCTATTTATCGTGGTGCCGTTGACGCTGACGCTTAAAAAACTGTGCGCCATTCCGGTGAACCGCCTCATTATCTTTGAAGCGCTGGCGGTGAACGCCGGTTCGCTGCTCACGCCCATCGGTAATCCGCAAAATATCCTGTTGTGGGGGCGCTCCGGTCTCGCGTTTGGCGAGTTTATTTTGCACATGGCGCCGCTGGCGTTAGCGCTGATGGCGAGCCTGCTGGTGCTCTGCCGGGTGTGCTTCCCGGCGAAGGCGCTGCATTATCAGTCGCACGATAAAGCGCATGACTGGCAGCCGCGTCTGGTCTGGTGCTGTCTCGCGCTTTATGTGGTGTTCTTAACCGCGCTGGAGCTGGAGCTGGCGCTATGGGGGCTGGCGCTGGTTGCGGCCGGATTTTTACTGGCGGCGCGCCGGGTGCTGATTAGCATCGACTGGAGCCTTTTACTGGTGTTCGTGGCGATGTTTATCGACGTGCATCTGCTGACGCAACTGCCCGCGCTCACGTCCAGCCTGCATCACGTCACGCAACTGCCCCCCGTCGGGCTTTACGCGCTCGGCATCGGGCTTTCGCAGTTTATCAGCAACGTGCCGGCGACTATTCTGCTGCTCAATTACGTGCCGCCGACGACGCTGCTCGCCTGGGCGGTGAATATCGGCGGTTTCGGGCTGCTGCCCGGCTCGCTCGCCAACCTGATAGCCCTGCGTATGGCCGCCGATCGCCGCATCTGGTGGCGCTTTCATCTCTACTCCCTGCCGCTGCTTATCTGGTCGGCGCTGGTGGGTTATCTGCTGTTGTGGGGGCTTTTTCTCAGATAATGCTAATTTGTCAGTTTTTCCTGGCAAATGTATAGACTGGTCCTAAGTTTAGTAAACGGTAATTTGTGATGTTTTTAACTTACAGGACTGTTGCTGAACTATGGCGGAAAATCACAATAACAACGCTGACGAAGAGAAACGTCAGGAGCAGAGCGACGATACCAGCAAAAACAAGGATAACGGCAAGGCGGAGGGCGAAACGCGCAAGCGCCCTGGCAAAAAGCCGCTGATTATCCTTGGTATCGTGGTCATTATTATGGTGGTGGGAGCCCTTATCTGGTGGCTGATGACCCGCAACCTCGAAACCACAGACGATGCTTTTATTGAAGGTGATGCCGTCACCGTCGCGCCGAAAGTCGCGGGCTACGTCACTGAACTGCGCGTTAAAGATAACCAGCGGGTAAAAAAAGGCGATCTGCTGGTGGTGATTGACCCGCGCGACGCCACCGCACAGCGCGATCAGGCACGCGCGCAGTTGTCGCTTGCTGAGTCGCAGTTGCATCAGGCGCAGGCGCAGCTGGCGCTCGCCAAAGTGCAGTACCCGGCCCAGCGGGATCAGGCCAAAGCGCAGGTGCTGCGCGCCGAGGCGGAGCTTGCTAACGCGCGCGCCGAATATCAGCGCCAGCGCGGCGTCGATCCTCGCGCCACCTCCCGGCAAAACATTGATGCCGCCAGCGCCCAGCTGCGCAGCGCCGAGGCGGGGCTTGCTAACGCGAAGGCCCAGCTGGAAGTCGCGGAACAGGTGCAACTGCAAATTCGTCAGCAGGAAACCAACGTCGAAGCCCGTGAAAGTCAGGTCGCCCAGGCGCGCGCGCAGCTACAGACGGCCGAACTGAATCTTTCTTATACCGAAGTCCGCGCGCCGTTCGACGGCTTCGTCACTAAGCGCAACGTCCAGAACGGCACGCTGGTGCAGGCGGGCAGCGCGCTCTTCTCGCTGGTATCGCCCGAGATCTGGGTGGTGGCGAACTTCAAAGAGTCGCAGCTGGAGCGGATGCGCCCTGGCAATAAAGTCGCTATCTCCGTAGACGCCTTCCCGGATCTTGAGCTCGAAGGCCATGTTGAGAGCATTCAGCAGGGTAGCGGCTCACGTTTCTCGGCATTTCCGGCGGAAAACGCCACCGGCAACTTTGTGAAAATCGTCCAGCGCGTGCCGGTGAAAATCGTTATCGACAAAGGGCTTGAGAACTGGGATCAGCCGCTGCCGCTGGGGCTGTCCGTTGAACCTGAGGTGACGGTGGAATGAGCGAGCAGGCCCACAGCGGCTGGCGCCCGGCCAGCAACCCCTGGTCCGTCGCGATAGTGGTCACTATCGCGGTGTTTATGGAAATTCTCGACACCACGATTGTCAACGTGGCGCTGCCGCACATCGCCGGTTCGCTGTCGTCGAGTTACTCCGAATCGACGTGGGTCCTGACGTCTTATCTGGTGGCGAACGGCATCGTGCTGCCGCTGTCGGCGTTCTTCAGCCGCCTGTTTGGCCGCAAGCAGTTTTTCCTGATTTGCATCGTGATGTTTACGGTCTGCTCGTTCCTCTGCGGTATCGCCACAGAGCTTTGGCAAATCATCCTGTTTCGTATCCTGCAGGGCTTTTTCGGCGGCGGCCTGCAACCGACGCAGCAGTCGGTGCTGCTGGATTACTTCAAGCCGGAAGATCGCGGCAAGGCGTTCGGGCTCTCCTCAATTGCCATCATCGTCGCCCCGGTGCTCGGCCCGACGCTCGGCGGCTGGATAACCGATAACTACTCCTGGCGCTGGGTCTTTTTTATTAATATCCCGGTCGGGATTGTCTGCGTCCTGGCGGTCTATCAGCTGCTGGAAGATCCGCCGTGGGAGAAAAAATCGGAAGAAAAAATCCCGGTGGACTGGACCGGCATCGGGCTTATCGCGCTCGGGCTTGGCTGTTTGCAGGTGATGCTTGATCGCGGCGAAGATGAAGACTGGTTTGCCTCTGATTTCATCCGCACCTTCGCGGTGCTGACATTTATCGGGATCATCGGCGCGATTTACTGGCTTATCTACACTCGCCGTCCGGTGGTGGATCTGCATTGCGTGCGCGATAAAAACTTCGCCGTCTCCAGCGTGCTGATGGCGGGCATGGCGCTTATTCTCTACGGCAGCTCGGTGGTTATCCCGCAGCTTGCGCAGCAGGATCTCGGCTATACCGCCACCTGGTCGGGGCTTATCCTCTCGCCCGGCGCGGTGCTTATTGTCTTTACCATCCCGATTGTGCTGAAGCTGATGCCGCTGGTGCAGACCCGCTGGATCATCGCGTTCGGATTCCTGTGCCTCGGCGTGTCGTTCTTCTGGTCGCGCAATCTGGTGCCGAACGTCGATTTTGAAACGCTGATGCTGATGCGCAGCGCGCAGTCGATAGGGCTCGGCTTTTTGTTTGTGCCGCTTACCACCATTGCGTTTATCACCATTCCCCAGCGGCTGAACGCCGACGCGGCGGCGCTCTTTACCATGTTCCGCAACGTGGCCGGGTCGATAGGCATTTCGCTCTCCACCGCGGCCATTACCGAGCGCGCGCAGGTGCAGAGCGCCCATCTGAGTACGCACATGTCGCCGTTCGATGAACAGTTCCAGCAGGCGATACGCAGCGGCGCCGAGGCGGTGCGCAATTTCACGGCGCAGCTTGGCGACCCGACCGGCATAGCCACCGGACAACTGTATAAAACGATGATTGCCCAGTCGCGCATCCTGGCCTACATCGACGTGTTCACGCTGCTGAGCGTGGTGGCGATTTTACTGATTCCGTTTTGTTTATTGCTTTCGCCGATTAAGAGCGAAGGCTCCGCAGGAGCACACTGATATGTACGGAAGAGTGACCTTCCCACTGAGTCTGATGGCGGTAGCGCTGCTGCTGGCTGGCTGCGCGGTCGGCCCTGATTACCGGGCGCCCGAACCGGTGACGCCGGGCGCGTTTGGCGAAACCGCGCGGCAGAACGCGCCGGATGTCGCCTCGAAGGCGCGCAGCACCGCGCCTGACCCGCGCTGGTGGCGCACGTTTAACTCGCCGCAGCTCGACAGCCTTATTGAGCGCGCTATCGCGGGCAATTTATCGCTTCAGCAAACCGTGCTGCGCATCGCAGGCGCCCGCGAGCAGATAAACCAGGCGGGCGGCGCGTTTTTCCCGGCGGTGAACGGCAACGTGCGCGCCACGCGCCAGCAGCTCGGGCTGGAAGGCGAACTGAAATCGCATGACGTTTACGGCCAGCTTGACGCGGTCGACCCGCAAATCAGCTCCGCGCTTGGCCCGCTGACGCAGCCGATTAACCTGTATCAGGGCAGCTTTGACGCGCAGTGGGAGATAGATCTCTGGGGCAAAGTGCGCCGTCAGGTTGAGGCGGCGGACGCGCAGCAGAAGGCGGCGATTGAGCAGCGCAACGACGCGCTGGTCTCGCTGGAAGCCGAAGTGGCGCGCGCCTGGCTACAACTGCGCGGCGCGCAGAGCATTCTCGCGACCATGAATGAGCAGATAGCCTCGGCGCAGCAGACGCTGGAGCTGACCGAAAGCCGCCAGCGCAGCGGGCTGTCGCCGCAGCTGGATGTGGAAAATGCCCGCGCCCAGCTCGGCACATTGCAGGCGCAACTGCCGCAGTATCAGGCGCAGGAGCGTCAGGCGATGAACGGGCTGGCGGTGCTGCTTGGCAAACCGCCCGGCGCGCTCGACGCCGAACTGCGGGCCGCGCAGCCGCTGCCGGCCTTGCCGGAAAACGTGCCGGTCGGCATTCCGTCGACGCTCGCGCGTCGACGTCCGGACGTGCGCGAAGCCGAAGCCAGACTGCATGCCGCGACCGCACAGATTGGCGTGTCGGTGGCGCAGCTCTTCCCGAGTCTGTCGCTTTCCGGCCAGTTCGGCATGCGCAACAGCGAAACCGACTACCTCACCGACTGGAGCAGTCACTTTTACAGCTTCGGCCCGCAGGTCTCCATTCCCATCTTCCAGGGCGGGCGGCTGGTCTCCAGCGTGAAGCTCGCGCGGGCGGAGCAGGGCGCGGCGGCGTTGCAGTATCGCCAGACCGTGCTGACGGCGTTAAGCGATGTAGAAAACGCGCTGGTGAGCTATCGCACCGACCAGCAACGCGAGGCGGGGCTGGAGAAGACGCTTGATGCGCTGCAAACCTCGTTTGATTTAGCGAGCGACAGCTACCGTAAAGGCATCGCCACGTTTATCGAGGTGCTTGACGCCCAACGTCAGCTCGCCCAGGCTGAGCAGCAACGCGCGCAGGCGCGGGTACAGAGCAGCCTTGACCTCGTCGCGCTTTACAAAGCGCTGGGCGGCGGCTGGGAGCCGTATCAGAACGTGCGGCTGCCGGATTACGACGTTTTCGGACCCGCGCCGCGCGGTTAAGCCAGTTTCGGCAATAAAAAACCCCGCGGGCAGCGATGCGCGCGGGGTTTTTCGTTTTCTGGACGATCAGTTCAGACGGACCGGCATACCGGAACGGTTCTGCACCGCCTGTTCAACGACGTTCTGATCGACATCGCTCTGGCTGGTCACGGTGGTGACCGCTTTGGTCAGCGTGATCGGCACGATTTCGTTGTTATTGATCTGATCTTCACTGGTCGAGAGCGGGTTATGCACCTCGATATAGCGGCTGCCATCCGGCTCGGTGGTCGCTTTCACCGGCTCGCTGATGAACTGGACGCGGGTGCCGACCGGCACGTTCTCGAACAGGAATTTAATGTCTTCGTTACGCAGACGCACGCAGCCGTGGCTCACGCGCAGGCCGATACCGAAGTTGGCGTTGGTGCCGTGGATAGCGTACAGACGGCCAATGTAGAGCGCATAAAGGCCCATCGGGTTATCGGGGCCTGCCGGTACGACCGCTGGCAGCGGCTCGCCCGCCGCTGCGTATTCCGCGTGCATCTTGGCGGTCGGCGTCCAGGTCGGGCCCGCTTTCTTGCGTTCCACTTTGGTCACCCAGTTGATCGGCGTGTCTTTACCGAGCTGGCCGATACCGATCGGCAGCACGATAACGGTATTGGTGCCTTTCGGGTAGTAGTAAAGACGCATTTCGGCGCTGTTGATCACAATGCCTTCATGCGGGGTATCCGGCAGGATCAACTGCTGAGGAATGTTCAGAATGGTGCCGCCTTTCGGCAGGTACGGGTCAACGCCCGGGTTGGCCTCCAGCATGTTGGAAAGCCCCATCTGATACTGCGCGGCGAAATCTTCCAGCGGCAGATTATTGCCTTCAGGGATCGTCACGACCTGGTTTTCACCCACCAGACGGCTACCGTCGGTCGGCAGAGGATAAGTCACAGCAGACGCGGTGTTACAAAACCCGACGACTGCGAAAGCTGCCACTAAAAGCGTGCGTAATTTCATCTTCATGTTATGCAAATATCGTTGCCGGACCGGCCGTTAGAGTGAAACGAAACAATACAGGGAGCGCATTATATGTGCATTCTCCACGGCAGGGAATTGAGATGTGTACTAATTCACATATTTTTCCCGTCTGGTAGTGAGTGTAGCCAGCCCATTGACGGGGGAAATAAATTCGGAGTTATGGCATAATGCGGTGTTTATCACACATCTTACCCAGGAATCACGCGTGTTAGTTACCAGCAACGTCACCATGCAGTTCGGCAGTAAGCCGCTGTTTGAAAACATTTCCGTCAAGTTTGGCGGCGGCAACCGTTACGGTCTGATTGGCGCCAACGGGAGCGGGAAATCCACTTTCATGAAGATCCTCGGCGGCGATTTACAGCCGAGCGCAGGCAACGTATCGCTCGATCCTAACGAGCGCATCGGCAAGCTGCGTCAGGATCAGTTCGCTTTCGAACAATACACCGTGCTGGATACCGTGATCATGGGGCACGGCGAGCTGTGGGAAGTGAAACAGGAGCGCGACCGCATTTATGCGCTGCCGGAAATGAGCGAAGAAGACGGCTATAAAGTGGCCGATCTTGAAGTGAAATATGGCGAAATGGACGGCTATAGTGCTGAATCCCGCGCAGGCGAACTGCTGCTGGGCGTCGGTATTCCGCTGGAGCAGCATTACGGCCCGATGAGCGAAGTCGCGCCAGGCTGGAAGCTGCGTGTTTTGCTGGCGCAGGCGCTGTTCTCCAACCCGGACATCCTGCTGCTCGATGAACCGACCAACAACCTGGACATCGACACCATCCGCTGGCTGGAGCAGACGCTAAACGATCGCGACAGCACCATGATTATTATTTCGCACGACCGTCACTTCCTGAATATGGTCTGCACCCATATGGCGGATCTGGATTACGGCGAGCTGCGTGTTTATCCGGGCAACTACGACGAATACATGACCGCCGCGACCCAGGCGCGCGAGCGTCTGCTGGCGGATAACGCCAAGAAAAAGGCCCAGATTGCCGACCTGCAATCCTTCGTCAGCCGCTTTAGCGCCAACGCCTCGAAATCTCGCCAGGCGACCTCCCGCGCCCGCCAGATTGACAAAATCAAGCTGGAAGAAGTAAAAGCCTCCAGCCGCCAGAACCCGTTTATCCGCTTCGAGCAGGATAAAAAGCTGTTCCGTAATGCGCTGGAAGTGGAAGCCATGACCAAAGGCTTCGACAACGGCCCGCTGTTTAAAAACGTCGGTCTGCTGCTGGAAGTGGGCGAGAAGCTCGCGATCCTCGGCGCCAACGGCGTGGGTAAATCCACCATGCTTAAAACGCTGGTGGGTGAACTCCAACCGGATAACGGCACCGTGAAATGGTCCGAAAACGCGCAGATCGGCTACTACGCGCAGGATCATGAATATGAGTTCGACAACGATCTGACCGTGTTCGAGTGGATGAGCCAGTGGAAACAAGAAGGCGACGACGAGCAAGCGGTGCGCAGCATCCTGGGCCGCCTGCTGTTCAGCCAGGACGACATCAAAAAGCCCGCCAAAGTGCTTTCCGGTGGTGAAAAGGGCCGTATGCTGTTTGGCAAACTGATGATGGAAAAACCGAACATTCTGGTGATGGATGAACCGACCAACCACCTGGATATGGAGTCGATCGAATCGCTTAACGCCGCGCTGGAGATGTACCAGGGTACATTAATTTTCGTCTCCCACGACCGTGAGTTCGTAAGCTCGCTGGCGACCCGCGTCATTGAAATCACCCCGGAACGCGTGGTGGATTTCTCTGGTGGGTACGAAGATTATCTGCGCAGCAAAGGCATCGAATAACGTTCCCGTCGTCTTTCGCGCCGCAGCGGTGTTGGCTGCGCCTGCGCACCTGCTATCCCAAAACAACACCGTCATCCCCGACAAAAAAGGCGAGCCTGCGGCTCGCCTTTTTCTTTTGCGCTCTCTTTACCGTACCCAGCGGTCAGTTTCTTCGCCGTTGATGACCAGACAGCGGGTTTCATTCGGCGGTAGCGACACCGTCATCGTCTTCCACGCCGGTTGATAATCGCCGGTAGTGGAGAAGGTCAGATGAATGGCGTCGGCGGTGCATCGCATCTGCCAGTTGACCCACAGCGCGTTACCCGCTTTGTAACCCCAGGATTCGCCGTCATCTTCAAACACCAGGCCTGCGGCCTCGCCGTTGCCCGGCACCGGGAACAGCTTCAGTTCGCGCTTGTCGTCCCGCAGCGCGTCCACATGCCGGATGCGCTCGCTAAGCGGCAGGCCCGCACCAGCGCGCACCAGCAGCGGCAGGCGCTCCAGCGGCGCGTCGAGCGTCACCCACTGGCCGCCTGCGTACCAGCCGCCCGTGTGGAAATCGTACCAGCCGTGGTCGTTTGCAGGCAGCCAGAGTGTGCGGGTGCGCGCGCCGGGCTCCACGACGCTTGCCACCAGCAGATCGCGGCCCAGCATAAACTCGTCGCACTCGCACAAGGTCTGCGCGTCGTGCTCGTGGTCGAGAAATGTCGGGCGTAGAATCGGCTCGTCATCGGCATGTGCCTGCCACAGCAGCGTGTAAAGGTAAGGCAGCAGGCGATAGCGCAGTTCAATCGCGCTGCGGATAGCGGGCGTCACCGCCGGGTACATCCACGGTTCGTTAACGGTGTGATCGTCATTCCACGAGTGAATGGTAAAGCGCGGATGCATCACGCCGTTCTGCACCCAGCGGACAAACAGCTCGGCATCCGGTTTGTCGCCTGAGAAGCCGCCAACGTCATGGCCCACGTTATACAGCCCGGAGAGGCTCATTCCGAGGCCCATGCGAATGTTGTAGCGCAGCGTCTGCCAGCTGGTGCGGTTATCGCCGCTCCAGGTCTGGACATAGCGCTGCATCCCGGCGCAGCCGGAGCGGGAGATCAGATAAGGGCGTTTGTCCGGCGCGAAGCGCTGCTGCGCTTCCATTGACGCGCGCATCATTAAGAGCGGCATTACCGGGCGGATATGTTTAATCGCCACCGGCTCGCCGAAACCGTGGCAGCGCGCTTCGCCGTCCCACACTTCATATTCGTTATTGTCATTCCAGGTGGAATCGATGCCCATCTCCAGTAGCTGCGTGGTGACGCCGTTCTGCCACCAGGCGACCGTCGCCGGGTTGGTGAAATCGAGATGCGAACCTTCGTCATCCCAGAAGCTGGAGCGCTCCGGCGCGTCCGTTTCCGAATCGCGGATAAAGAGCCCCTGCTGCGCCACCTCCTGATAGCGCGGATGATCCTGCAACAGGCAGGGCTTGATGTTCGCGGCAAGCTTCAGTCCGGCATCATGGAAGGCCGCGCTCATCGCTTTGGGCTGCGGCACTTTGTCGTAATTCCAGTTAAAGACGTAGCGCTTGTTGTTAATGGAGGTATAGCCCGACGACAGCTGGAAGGAGTCGCACGGGATCGCCTGCTCGTCGCACAAGCGGATAAAGTTCATCAGCTGATCCTGCGCGTCCGGCGCGTCAGTATAGTGCATAGTGGAGCCGCTGTAGCCGAGGCTCCATTTCGGGCCGAACAGCGTCTTGCCGGTCAGTCGCACAAAGGCTTTCGTGACATCCAGCACGCGCGGGCCGACGAACAGATAGTAATCAATATCGCCCGCGTCGGCCTGCCAGCGGCGGTAGGGCTGGTGATAGTTGTCGATCTCGTTGCCCAGATCCAGCCAGCAGCTGCTGAGGTTGTCGTAAAACAGCCCGAAGCTGACCTGCTCGCGGCGCGTAATCGTAAACGGAATATGCTTATACAGCGGATCGGTGCTGGCGGCGTTATAGCCCATCGCGTCCAGGTTGCGCATCTCGAAGCGGCGTCCGGTGCGTTCCAGCTCGCCCGCCTTTTCGCCAAGGCCGTAATAGCGGTCGTCTTTCTGGCGGCGTTGGTAGTGCGCCACGCCCTCGCCGTGCGCGTTAAGCAAATACGCGCTGGTGGGGCGGTCGCTTGTCAGAAACTGCCAGTCGCCGTCGTCGTCGCGGTAGTGCCACTCCAGCCACAGCGGCTGGTGCACCGTAACCCGCAGCCGTTCGCTGCTGAGCGTAAGGCGCTCCGGGGTTTCTTCAAGCGTAAAGCCCGGCAGGCTGAACCCCGCGAGGCTGTCGCGCGCGCGGCCCTCCCACGGCGTGTCACTGCCTGGTGCGATGCTCCAGGTGCGGTTGAGCGCATACGCCCCGCGGCGCTTCACCGCCACGCGGAACAGGCCCGGTTCCAGCACCCACACGCACAGCGTATGGGCGTCGTCCACCGTCAGTTCGACATGGTGGTCGTCAGAATGGGTGAATCTCCAGTGTTTGAGGGTTTTCATTCGTATCTTCCCTATGAAACGCGCGTATTACGGCGCTCGGCAATAAAGGCAACCAGGAACATCGCGCCAATCAGGTCAAAAAAGCCCATGGCGACAAACAGCGGGTTGAAGCCGATTTTGTCGGCAGTCACCCCGATAATCAGCGAGAACAGGAAGCTGGCAATCCAGGCGCAGGAGCCGCGCATCCCGTTTACCGTGGCCATCTGGCCGCGGTCGAAGGATTCCACCACCAGCGCGCTCAGCATGCAGGAGATAATCTGATGCCCGAAGCCGCCAATGGAGATAAGAATGATGGTGATGTACGGATCGCGCGTCAGAGTGACAATCGCCAGCGACACCATCAGAAACGCGCCGGTCACCGAGCTTGCCACGACGGAATTGACCCGCGTGCAGCCGAAAAGGCGCACATACAATTTGGTGAGATAACCGCTTGCGACCGAGCCTAAGTCAGCGGCGAGGAACGGCAGCCAGGCGAACATGGCTATCTGTTTGAGATCCATGCCGTGCTCTTTGGCGAGATAAAGCGGCACCCAGAAGCTCATCACCGCCCAGGCAGGCTCGGCCATAAACGCCGGGATGGCGATGCCGTAAAAACGTTTGTTCTTCGAGACGGTTTTCAGCGCGGTAAAGAAGGGCAGGCGCACCGGCGGCGGCTCGTTATCCTGGCGAATAAAAGCGAGCTCTTCTTCGCTCAGACGCGGGTGGCGTTCCGGGTTGTGATAAAACAGCCACCACAGCACGACCCAGCCGAGCGCCAGCACGCCGGTAAACAGAAACGCGCCCTGCCAGCCGAAGGAGATATGCGCAAAGTAAATAATCGGCGGGGCCAGCATCGCGCCGATAGAGAACCCGACGCCTGCCCAGCCCGCGGCGACCGGACGCTCCTTTTTCGGGAACCATTCGCCGAGCGTTTTGGCGTTGGCGGGCGTCGCCGCCGCTTCCGCTGCGCCCATAAAGAAGCGCAGGATAGCGAGATGCAGCCAGCTACCTGCGCCCGCGTGGAAAATACACATCAGCGCCCATAATGAGGCGCAAATCAGAAAGCCGAGTTTGAGGCCAATGACGTCAATCAGCCACCCGCACAGCGGCTGAAACAGGGTATAGGCGAGCTGAAACGCGCCCACGATGTACGAATATTGTTCGGTAGTAATGCCCAGGCTCTCTTTGAGCTCGGGGGCGAGAATGCCAAGCGAGTTACGGGTGATGTAGTTGACGGTCACGCCCATCAAAAACAGCACCAGCACCCACCAGCGCAGATGACGGATTGCGCGACGGGTACGGGTTTTCACCGCGCCGACATCCTGGTTAATGCTCTGACTCATTTATTCTTCTCCACGGTTAGCCTGACGGGTATAACAACTCGCATTCCGGACGCGCCGGAAACCACAGCAGAGACCGCTATTTATTTGAATTAACACAGTATTTGTAGGGTTTGTCGTAAGCTTCAGCAGGAAAAGCTGTACGACAACCTGAGGGTAGAGCAGCCACTGGAATGGTAGTAGTCTCTTTTATGCAAAGATTTTCATGAAACAGCGGAGGTGTGTTAAAAGAAGCCGTAACGGAAGGGATATATCGTAAAAATAAGCGTGAAAAATTTTTCATTTCACAACCGGAGATGGATCACAAAATGAGTAAAAAGCTCCAGGTGGCCCGGATCGCCGAACAAACCGGCCTCTCACTCAGCACCGTTTCCCGCGTGCTGGCAGGCAAAGCGAATACCAGCGAAAAGGCGCGTCGCAGAGTGCGGGAGTGCGCGAAAGCGCTGGGCGTGCTGGAAGATATGGCGGCGGGCCGGTTGCTGCTAAACAGCCTGGTGGTATTCGCGCCACGACGGGCGTTTGATGAGCGGTCCGACATCTTTTACTACCGTGTGATCCAGAGCATCAACAAAGCGCTGGAGCCCCACGAAGTGCGGCTGCGCTACTGCGCGCTGGAAGAGAACGACGCCGACGCCAATCTGTTTCTCGCCAGAATGAACGAGCCGCAGACCGAGGCGGCGCTTCTGCTCGGCATCGACGATCCGCATATTCACGATCTGGCCGTTGATGTGGGCAAGCCGTGCGTGCTCATTAACTGTCGCGACCGCAACATGCGTTTGCCTGCCGTGGCGCCCGATCACCGGGCCATCGGCGAGAACGCGGCGCGCTACCTCTTTGAGATGGGGCATCGTGACGTTGTCAATGTGTTGTGCCTGCGTCGTTATACGATGGAGCAGCGGCTCGCGGGCATTCGCGACGCCTGGGAGGCGCAGAATCTGACGTTTGATGAACAGCGTCACCTGCTGACGGCGCCCGATTTCAGCGCCAGAGGCTGCGAGGCGCTGGTGACCCGCTTTCTGGCCGATACGCCCGCGGACGCGGTGCCCGGCGCGCTGCTGGTAGGCGGCGACTTTATGGCGGCGGGTGCGGTGAAAGCGTTACAAAACGCCGGGCTGCGCGTGCCGCAGGATATCTCCGTGATGAGCATCGACGCTTTTAACCTGGCGGCGATTGAGGATGTGCCGCTTACGGCGGTGCATGTGCCGCGCGACGCGCTGGGAGAAGAAGCGGTGCTGATGCTGCAACAGCGGCTGATCCGCCCGCAGGCGGCCATCGGCACGCTGTTGCTGAACGGCACGCTGGACGTGCGCGAATCGGTGCGGCGCGTCAGACCGGGGCGGGGCAGAACCAGCGTGCAGCGCGACGGCCTGTATGATTAACGCCCGTCGCCGCACACCTCGCAATGCGGGTTGCGCGCCAGTTTCATCTCGCGAAACTGCGTGCGCAGAGCGTCATAGATAATAAGCTTTCCGGCGCACGGCTCGCCGTAGCGCGCCAGCACCTTAATGGCCTCCATCGCCTGGAGCGAGCCAATCACGCCTACCAGCGGCGCCATCACGCCCGCTTCCACGCAGGTCAGCGCGTTGTCGCCAAACAGGCGGCTCAGGCAGCGGTAGCACGGCTCGCCGGGCTGCCACGTAAAGACGCTGATCTGGCCTTCCATGCGGATAGCCGCGCCGGACACCAGCGGCACCTGATGACGAAAACAGAGCGCGTTAAGCTGATTGCGCGTCGCCACGTTATCGGTGCAGTCGAGCACCAGCGCGTGACGGGCGATAAGTTCGGCGAGCGCGGCGTCATCAAGCTGCGCGTTAACCGTGTCGACAGCGCAGTGCGGGTTGATGGCGCGAAGCGTCTCTCGCGCCGATTCGACTTTCGGCTGGCCGATAGTGGCGTCGCGATGCAGCACCTGGCGTTGCAGGTTGGAGAGCGCGACCGTGTCGAAATCCAGCAGCGTGAGCCTGCCGACGCCCGCCGCCGCCAGATACGGCGCAGCGGCGCAGCCGAGCCCGCCCAGCCCCACCACCAGCACCGACGAAGCTTTCAGCCGCTCCTGGCCGTCGAAATCGAAATCGCGCAGGATGATTTGCCGGTTATAGCGCAGCATCTCCGCATCGCTTAACGCCTCAGTCATCTCAGCCTCCAAACAGGTGATTAAACAGCTCGACCTCAACCCATTCGCCCGGCTCGACGTGGCCGCGCTCGCGCTCCAGCACGATAAAACAGTTGCCCTGGGTGAACGAGCTGAAAATATGCGAGCCCTGGTGGCCCGTGCTCACCACTTCCGGCTGGCCGTCGGCGCCGGTGCGCAGCACGCCGCGCTGGAAATCGAGCCGTCCGGGGGATTTTTTCAGACGCTCCGCCGCGCGTACCCGCAGACGCGGGGCGCGAACCACCTGCTGGCCGCTCAGCTTCGCCAGCAGCGGCTGCACCAGCTGGTAAAACGTGACGGCGGCAGAAACCGGGTTGCCCGGCAGGCCGCAGAACCAGCTGCTGGCGAGGCGGCCAAAGGCGAACGGTTTGCCAGGCTTAATGGCAAGCTTCCAGAAGCCGATTTCGCCGAGTTCTTCCAGCAGCGTTTTCGTGTAATCCGCTTCGCCCACCGACACGCCGCCGGAGCTTAACACCACATCGGCCTCGCGGTCGGCTTCCAGAAACGCGGCGCGCAGGGCGTCCGGGTCGTCGCGGATGATGCCGAGGTTAATGACGTCGCAGCCGAGCGCTTCCAGCATCAGATGCACCGCGAGACGATTAGTGTCGTAAATCTGGCCTTCTGCGAGCGGCTGGCCGGGGAGCTGGAGCTCATCGCCGGTGGAGAAAATCGCGACGCGCGGCTTGCGTACCACTTCCACTTCGGGAATGCCGAGCGAGGCGAGCAGCGGCAGTTCGGCGGCGCTCAGCTTCTGACCCGCCTCCATCACCACCGCGCCCTGACGAATATCTTCGCCGCGACGGCGGATGTGCTGGCCCGCGCGCGCCGGCGCGGTGAAGCGCACGCCCGCGTCGCCGGTTTGCGCCTCTTCCTGCATGATGACGGCCTCTGAGCCTGGCGGCACCGGCGCGCCGGTCATAATACGGATAACGCTGCCTGCCGGCCATTCGCCGTTAAACGGCTGCCCTGCGAACGCTTTGCCCGCCACCGGCAGCCACGCGCCAGACGCGAGATCCGCTAACCGAACGGCGTAGCCATCCATCGCCGCATTATCAAAGCCCGGCACATCCAGCGGCGAGGTGACTGCGCGCGCCGTCACCCGGCCCATGCTCTTTAGCAGCGGCAGCGTTTGCGTCTCACTCAGGGGAAGAATGCGGGAGAGCATCTCTTCAAGGGCGGTTTCCAGGGACATCAGTCCTGCGGTCGGTTCCATCTTTCACTCCAGCGCGACAGTCACAAAACGCCTATTATGACAGAAAGGGTCACGGGTATGCATGTTTCACCGCCCGCGCCGCCCGCCGGGCTTTACATCACTTTTACCTCTTTCTATATTCAAAATTCGTCTGAATCAGCGGCAACGATAATGATATTTATAGAAAAAACGCAGCCGCCCCAGCAAAATCGCTGCGTTGTATTCTGAACGCTGAACCATCACCAGTGAGGAACCGCAGTGCCCAACGATGAAGTGTTGCCTGAAGATGCCGTCCTGTCGGTCTCTGGCCTGAACGTCTGCTTTACGGAAGAAGGGGAGCGTACCGCCGCGGTGCGCGGGCTCTCATTCAGCCTGAAACGCGGCGAAACGCTGGCGATTGTCGGGGAATCGGGCTCCGGCAAATCGGTCACCGCGCTTTCGCTGATGCGCCTGATTGAACAGGCGGGCGGCGCGATGGAGAGCGGCCCGCTGCTGCTGCGCCGCCGCAACCAGCAGGTGATCGATCTGCGAACGTTTTCGCAAAAACAGATGCGCGACGTGCGCGGCGCCGACATGGCGATGATTTTTCAGGAGCCGATGACCTCACTGAACCCGGTGTTTCCGGTGGGCGAGCAGATAGCGGAGTCGATTCGTCTGCATCAGGGTTTCGGGCGCGAAAAGGCGATGCGCGAAGCCAAACGCATGCTGGATTTAGTGCGCATTCCTGAATCGGAGGCGATGCTGGCGCGCTTTCCACACCAGCTTTCCGGTGGAATGCGCCAGCGTGTAATGATTGCGATGGCCCTCTCGTGCCGCCCGGCGGTGCTGATCGCCGACGAGCCGACCACGGCGCTGGACGTGACTATTCAGGCCCAGATCCTGCAACTCATCCGCGTGCTCCAGCAGGAGATGTCGATGGGCGTAATTTTCATTACGCACGACATGGGCGTGGTGGCCAATATGGCTGACCGGGTGCTGGTGATGTACCAGGGCGAGGCCGTCGAAACCGGCCCCGTTGAGGAGATCTTCCGCCGTCCGGCGCATCCATATACCCGCACGTTGCTGGCGGCGGTGCCGCGCCTGGGGGCGATGAACGGCACCGATCTGCCGCGTAAATTCCCGTTGAACCATGCGCCACGCCGCGAGATAGACCCGCCGGAAGCCGAACAGGATACCGTGGTGCCGGACAGCGAACCGATTTTGCAGGTGCGCGATCTGGTCACGCGTTTTCCGGTGCGCAGCGGTATTTTCAACCGCGTGAAGCGCGAAGTGCATGCAGTGGAGAAAGTGAGTTTTGACCTGTGGCCCGGCGAGACGCTGTCGCTGGTGGGCGAGTCGGGCTGCGGGAAATCGACCACCGGGCGCTCGCTGCTGCGCCTCGTGGAGACCCAGGGCGGCTCAATTACCTTTAGCGGCAAGCGCATCGACACGCTCTCCGACAGCGCCATGCAGGCGGTGCGCCGCGATATGCAGTTTATCTTTCAGGACCCCTACGCCTCGCTCGATCCGCGCCTGACGGTGGGGTATTCCATTATGGAGCCGCTGCTGGTGCATCGTTTGCTCGACGGCGACGCGGCGCGCAAACGGGTGGCGTGGCTGCTGGAGCGCGTGGGGCTGAAGCCTGAGCACGCCTGGCGTTATCCGCATGAGTTCTCCGGCGGCCAGCGCCAGCGAATTTGCATTGCACGCGCGCTGGCGCTCAACCCAAAAGTGGTGATCGCCGATGAATCGGTCTCCGCGCTTGATGTCTCGATCCGCGCGCAAATTATTAATCTGCTGCTCGACCTGCAGCGCGATTTCGGCATTTCGTTTCTGTTTATTTCGCATGATATGGCGGTGGTGGAGCGCATCAGTCATCGCGTGGCGGTGATGTATCTCGGACAGATTGTTGAGATAGGTCCACGGCGCGCGGTGTTTGAAAATCCACAACATCCGTACACCCGCAAGCTCATGGCGGCGGTGCCGGTGGCCGATCCTGGTCATCCGCGTCGCCAGCCGGTGCTCCTTTCCGATGAGATCCCGAGCGCCACGCGCCCGAAAGGCGACGAGCCGTTTGTCGCGCCGCTGGTGCAGGTAGGGCAGGGCCATTATGTGGCGCGTCATCCCGTTGGGGCGACGGACCATCATTTTTAATTTTTCAGGCAAGGCTTTCAGGAGAAGACTATGACACAACGAATCGCACGCCGCTGGCTCGCCGCGGCTGGGCTGGTTTCTGCGCTAGCCGCCGCGCCCGCCTGGGCTGAAAAAGAGATTGTCGTGGCGGTGGGCTCAAGCTTTACCACGCTCGATCCTTATGACGCTAACGACACGCTCTCCCAGCAGATCGCCAAATCGTTCTACCAGGGGCTGTTTGGCCTCGATAAAACGATGAAAGTGCAGAACGTGCTGGCGGAGAGCTACAGCGTGTCGGACGACGGGCGGGTCTACACCGTTAAGCTGCGCAGCGGCGTGAAGTTTCAGGATGGCACCGATTTCAACGCCGATGCGGTAAAAGTGAACCTCGATCGCGCGAGTAACCCGGATAACCATCTCAAGCGCTATAACCTTTATAAAAATATCGCCAGCACCGAGGCGGTCGACCCGACCACGGTGAAAATCACCCTGAAGCAGCCGTTCTCCGCGTTTATCAATATTCTGGCGCACCCGGCCACGGCGATGATTTCGCCCGCCGCGCTGAAGAAATATGGCAATGAGATAGGGTTTCACCCGGTCGGCACCGGGCCTTATGAACTGGTGACCTGGAACCCGACCGATTTTGTGAAGGTGAAGAAGTTTGCGGGCTACTGGCAGCCGGGGCTGCCGAAGCTCGACGCCATCACCTGGCGCCCGGTGGTGGATAACAATACCCGCGCCTCGATGCTGCAAACCGGCGAGGCGCAGTTCGCGTTCCCGATCCCTTACGAGCAGGCCGCGCTGCTGGCGAAAAACAGCAAGCTGGATCTCGTGGCGTCGCCGTCGATTATGCAGCGCTACATCAGTATGAACGTGACGCAAAAGCCGTTCGACAACCCGAAAGTGCGCGAGGCGATTAACTACGCGATTAATCGTCAGGCGCTGGTGAAAGTGGCGTTCGCCGGCTACGCGACGCCCGCGACCGGCGTCGTGCCGCCGACCATAGAATTTGCGCAGCAGTATCAGCCGTGGCCGTATAACCCGGCCAAAGCGCGCGAATTGCTGAAAGAGGCGGGCTACCCGAACGGCTTTAGCACCACGCTCTGGTCATCCCATAATCACAGCACCGCCCAGAAGGTGTTGCAGTTTACCCAACAGCAACTGGCCCAGGTGGGGATTAAAGCCAAAGTAACGGCGATGGACGCCGGACAGCGCGCCTCGGAAGTGGAGGGCAAAGGGCAGAAAGAGAGCGGCGTGCGAATGTTCTACACCGGCTGGTCAGCTTCGACCGGCGAGGCCGACTGGGCGCTGTCGCCGCTGTTCGCCTCACAAAACTGGCCGCCGACGCTCTTCAACACGGCGTTCTACAGCAATCCGAAGGTGGACACCGATCTCGCCGACGCGCTGAAAACGACCGATAAAGCCCGTAAAGCCGCGCTGTATAAAGACGCGCAGGATACGTTATGGAAAGAGTCGCCCTGGGTGCCGCTGGTGGTGGAAAAATTAGTGTCGGCGCACAGCAAATCGCTGACCGGATTTTACATGATGCCGGATACGGGCTTTAGTTTTGAGGATGCGGATCTGAAATAAGCGCCACCTGCCAGAGTACGGTTGACGTTGGCGGAAGGTGGGGGCGCTTACGCTAACCCACCCTGCAAAGGTTAAAGCGGCAGGCCGTAAAACTCAGGGCGGATAAGCGTCAGCGCACCCGCCGGGAGAGATGGCTTCAACCGATAACCCATTCTCATAAAGGAAGACAAGGTTTCGCATGTTTAGCTACATCGTAAAACGCCTGCTGGGCCTCATCCCGACGCTGCTTATCGTGGCGGTGCTGGTGTTTTTATTCGTTCACCTGCTGCCGGGCGATCCGGCGCGCCTGGTGGCCGGGCCTGAGGCCGACGCGGAGGTGATAAATCTCGTGCGCCATCAGCTTGGGCTCGATCAGCCGCTCTGGCAGCAGTTCTGGCACTACATCAGCAACGTGGTGCGGGGCGATTTCGGCACCTCGCTGGTGTCGCGCCGCCCGGTCTCTGAAGAGATTGCCAGCCGCTTTATGCCGACCTTCTGGCTGACGCTCGCCAGCATGAGCTGGGCGATGCTGTTCGGGCTCGCCGCCGGGATCGTCGCAGCCGTGTGGCGCAACCGTTGGCCGGATCGCCTGAGCATGACGCTCGCGGTGTCGGGCATTTCGTTTCCCGCCTTCGCGCTCGGCATGCTCCTGATGCATATCTTCTCGGTGCAGCTCGGCTGGCTGCCGACCGTGGGCGCCGACAGCTGGCGGCACTATATTCTGCCGTCGCTGACGCTTGGCGCCGCCGTGGCCGCTGTGATGGCGCGCTTCACCCGCGCCTCTTTTGTTGACGTGCTCGGCGAAGACTATATGCGCACCGCCCGCGCCAAAGGCGTGAGCGAAAAATGGGTTATTCTGAAACATGGTCTGCGCAACGCCATGATCCCGGTCGTCACCATGATGGGCTTACAGTTTGGCTTTCTGCTGGGCGGCTCTATCGTGGTGGAAAAGGTGTTTAACTGGCCGGGGCTTGGGCGTCTGCTGGTAGATTCAGTGGAGATGCGCGACTACCCGGTCATCCAGGCAGAAGTGCTGCTGTTCTCGCTGGAATTTATTCTTATCAACTTAGTGGTGGATGTGCTCTACGCCGCCATTAACCCGGCTATCAGGTATAAGTAAGGATGCGACTTTTCAACTGGCGTCGACAGGCGCTTTTAAACGGCATGCCTGCCGTCCGGCCCCAACAGACGCGCACGCCGTGGCATGAATTCTGGCATCGCCTCAAGCGCCAGCCGGTGGCGCTGGTCGCGGGCGGCTTCGTGCTGCTGTTGATAGCCCTGGCGCTGTGCGCGCCGTGGATAGCGCCGTTCGATGCGGAAAACTATTTTGACTACGACCGCCTGAACGAAGGGCCGTCGATGGTGCACTGGTTCGGCGTCGATTCGCTGGGGCGCGATATTTTCAGCCGCGTGATTGTCGGCGCGCGGATTTCGCTCGCCGCCGGGGTGTTTGCGGTACTGACGGGGGCGCTTATTGGCACTGTGCTGGGGCTGCTGGCCGGATTTTATGAAGGCTGGTGGGACCGGGTGATTATGCGTATCTGCGACGTGCTGTTCGCCTTTCCGGGCATTTTGCTCGCCATTGCGGTCGTGGCGGTGATGGGCAGCGGTATGGCGAATGTGATTATCGCGGTGGCGATTTTCAGCATCCCGGCCTTTGCCCGACTGGTGCGCGGCAATACGCTGGTGCTGAAACATCAGACCTTTATCGAATCGGCGCGCAGCATCGGCGCGTCGGATCTCACCATTCTGTTTCGCCATATTTTGCCGGGCACGGTGTCGTCGATTGTCGTCTATTTCACCATGCGTATCGGCACGTCGATTATCTCCGCCGCCAGCCTGTCATTTCTCGGCCTCGGCGCGCAGCCGCCGACGCCGGAGTGGGGCGCGATGTTAAACGAGGCGCGCGCGGATATGGTGATGGCACCGCACGTGGCGATTTTCCCAAGCCTCGCCATTTTTCTGACGGTGCTGGCGTTTAACCTGTTAGGCGACGGATTGCGCGACGCGCTCGATCCGAAGATTAAAGGGTAGGGGAACCGCTGTAACGGCCCACGAAATGGCGAGCGCCCGGGATGGGGGGTGCGCTGCGCTGGCGCACCCTGCACGGGGCAATACCGGCAACTTTTGTTAGGTGTACGTTTGCGCCCCCGCGCGCTCAACCTCTCGCTATTTCTGAACACCGGCCGTCCCCCCTCCGCCAATAAAAAAGGCTGCCCCCGGCAGCCTTTTTTGACGCGGGAGCCTTATACCAGACTGCCCCACAGGTCGTACTCGTCGGCGTTTTCCACCTTCACGCGTACAACATCGCCCGGCTTCAGCGTCGTTTCACCGTTGAGGTAAACCGCGCCGTCGATTTCCGGGGCGTCAGCCATGCTGCGGCCAATGGCACCTTCGTCATCCACTTCATCGACGATAACCAGGATCTCGCGGCCCACTTTTTCCTGCAGGCGCTCGGCGGAGATCTGCTGTTGCAGCGCCATAAAGCGGTTCCAGCGCTCCTCTTTCACCTCTTCCGGCACCTGATCCGCCAGCTCGTTAGCGGTCGCGCCTTCGACCGGGCTGTATTTAAAGCAGCCGACGCGATCCAGACGCGCTTCTTTGAGGAAATCCAGCAGCATCTGGAAATCTTCTTCGGTTTCGCCAGGGAAGCCGACGATAAAGGTTGAGCGCAGGGTCAGCTCCGGGCAAATCTCGCGCCACTGCTTAATGCGCGCCAGCTGACGGTCGACCGAGCCAGGACGCTTCATCAGCTTCAGGATACGCGGGCTCGCGTGCTGCAGCGGAATATCGAGATACGGCAGGATTTTGCCTTCCGCCATCAGCGGGATCACATCGTCCACGTGCGGGTACGGGTAGACATAATGCAGACGCACCCAGACGCCGAGCTTCGCGAGCTGTTCGCACAGGCTCACCATGCTGGTTTTCACCGGCGAACCGTTCCAGAAGCCGGTGCGATGTTTCACGTCCACGCCATACGCGGAAGTGTCCTGGGAGATAACCAGCAGCTCTTTGACGCCGGCTTCGACCAGGCGCTTCGCCTCGGCCAGCACGTCGCCAATCGGACGGCTGTCGAGATCGCCGCGCATCGACGGGATAATGCAGAAGGTGCAGCGATGGTTGCAGCCTTCAGAGATTTTCAGGTAGGCGTAGTGACGCGGCGTCAGCTTCACGCCCTGCTCCGGCACCAGGCTCAGGAACGGGTTGTGCTTCGGCTTCGGCACATAGTGATGAACATGTTGCAGCACCTGCTCGTAGCTGTGCGGCCCGGTTATCTCCAGCACTTTCGGGTGCACTTCGCGGATCTGATCTTCTTTCGCGCCGAGACAGCCGGTGACAATCACCTTGCCGTTTTCATTGAGCGCCTCGCCGATCGCCTCCAGCGACTCCTGCACCGCGCTGTCGATAAAGCCGCAGGTGTTGACGATAACCATATCGGCGTCGTCATAGCGCGGCACCACGTCATAGCCCTCGGTGCGAAGCTCGGTCAGGATGCGCTCAGAGTCCACCAGGTTTTTCGGGCAGCCCAGCGAAACAAAGCCAATCTTAGGCTGCTGCATTACATTGCTCATAGATTAAAAATTCATCATTTATGGAGTTATCAGGGCGGGGATTTTACAGAGGTTGGCGGGAAATTTGTACTGGTATCTTATGCCTGCCGCTTTGTTAAAGTTTTTGTAAAAGTCAGGCTGCCGCCGTGACCGCTGGCTACCCTTAATCGGGACTGCCATAAGGAGAACGCCATGCCATTACGCTCGCCTCGTTTACTTGCGCTGCTGCTCTTTGTCAGCGCCTCCGCCGCCGCGCTGCCCGCGAAAGTCGACGTGTTGCAGGAGAATCTCGACCATCCCTGGTCGTTAGCGTTTCTGCCAGATAATCAGGGCATGTTGATTACGCTTCGTGAAGGCGAGCTGAAACGCTGGCAGCCGGGCAAAGGGCTCTCTGGCCCGATTACCGGCGTGCCTGAGGTCTGGCATCAGGGGCAGGGCGGGCTGCTGGATGTCGTGCTGGCGCCGGATTTTAACGAAAGCCGCCGGGTCTGGCTGAGCTACGCCGAAGCCGGCAGCGACGGTAAAGCGGGCACCGCGGTGGGCTACGGGCGTCTTAGCGACGATATGCAACGGCTGGAGAATTTTAAAGTGGTGTTCCGTCAGCAGCCGAAGCTCTCCACCGGCAATCACTTTGGCGGACGTATGGCGTTTGACGGCAAAGGCTATCTCTTTATCGCGCTGGGCGAGAACAACCAGCGCCCGACCGCGCAGGATCTCGATAAGCTCCAGGGCAAAGTGGTGCGTCTGACGGAAAACGGCGACGTGCCGAAAGACAATCCGTTCGTCGGTAAGCCGGGCGCGCGCCCGGAGATCTGGTCATACGGCATACGTAACCCGCAGGGGCTGGCGCTCAACCCCTGGAGCCAGGCGATGTGGCTTAATGAGCACGGCCCGAAAGGCGGCGATGAAATTAACCTTCCCGAAGCGGGCAAAAACTACGGCTGGCCGCTCGCGACCTGGGGCATAAACTACAGCGGCGAGCCGATTCCGGAAGCCAAAGGCGGCGAGGCGCCGGGGACGGAACAGCCGCTCTTTTACTGGAAGGTGTCGCCAGCGGTGAGCGGCATGGCGTTCTATAACGCCGATAAATTTCCGCAGTGGAAAAACAAGCTGTTTATCGGCGCGCTTAAAGATCAAAACCTGATACAGCTGTCGGTAAACGGCAATAAGGTCACGGAAGACGGACGGCTGCTGGAGGGGGAGAACAAGCGGATTCGCGACGTGCGGGTCGGGCCGGACGGCTTCTTATATGTGCTGACCGACGAAACCGACGGTCAGCTGCTGAAAGTCAGTCCGGCGTCGTGATTAGCTGACCGGGATCATGACGATATTGCGAAACGCCGGGCGCTCGGTGAGCTGCTGATACCAGCGCGCCAGATGCGGGCGCGGCGTCCATTCGATGCCGACGTTAAAGAGATTATAGATGTGCGGCGCAGGGGCCATATCGGCGATGCCGAACGCGTCGCCGGAAAGCCACGGGGTTTTCGCAAGCTCAGCGTCAAGCATGGCGAACAGCGCGTCGCACTGCTTTTTGCTCTCTTCAATCAGCGCCGGGTCGCGCTGCTCGGGCGGCGTGCGCACCAGGCTGAACACGACGCCGCGGTGCGGCGCGGGCAGCGTGCTGATGGCCCAGTCCATCCACTTCTCGCCGCGGGCGCGCTCAACGGGGCTTTCCAGCCACAGACGACCCTGACCATACTGCGCCGCCAGATAACGCACAATGGTGTTAGATTCCCACAGCACCAGACCGGTTTCATCGTCACGCAGGCATGGCACCAGCCCGTTCGGGTTCATCTCCAGGTAGTCCGCGTCGCGGTTAATGCCATACTGGCCGCCCGCCGGAATGCGGTTATACGGCAGCTCCAGCTCTTCCAGACACCACAGCACCTTCTTCACGTTGGTGGAATTCTCTCGACCCCAGACGGTTATCATGACTTGCTCCTTTTGCAGATGAACGATGCCGCGGCGGCGAACGCCTGCGCGCCACGTGTGAACGCTCATGGTGGAATAAACCCCGCGCTTTAGCAACCGCCTGAAAATGTTCTCCCGCCGCGCCGGTTTGTGACGGTAAAAGTGAAACTTTAAAAACTTTACCCGCGCGCTGTTTCATTGAAGCCGTTTGTGCGTTATTACTCACCTTTTCACCGATACGGTTGATTTGTAGTAGTTTCTGGAATGGATATTCAGGTGGCTTTTATGACCTCACTCTCACGCTCCGGCGCTTCCTGCGCGCGTGCTCTCTCAGGCGCGTTTCTTCTGATTTCGCTTACCGCCGCCCATGCGGCCGACCCCATCGCGCCCGCCGCGCCTGCGGTCGAGGCCCGCGCCTGGATCCTTATGGACTATCACAGCGGCAAAGTACTGGCCGAAGGCAACGCCGATGAAAAACTCGATCCGGCGAGCCTGACCAAGCTGATGACCAGCTATGTGGTCGGCCAGGCGCTCAAGGCGGGAAAAATTCACCTCGATGATAAAGTCACCGTCGGCAAAGACGCCTGGGCGACCGGCAACCCGGCGCTGCGCGGTTCATCGCTGATGTTCTTAAAGCCCGGCGATCAGGTCTCGGTCGCGGATCTTAATAAAGGCGTGATTATTCAGTCCGGCAACGACGCCAGCATCGCCATCGCCGATTATGTGGCGGGCAGCCAGGACGCGTTCGTCAGCCTGATGAACGGCTACGCGAAGCGCCTCGGGTTGACCAACACCACGTTTAAAACGGTACACGGCCTTGATGCGCCGGGGCAGTTCAGCACCGCGCGCGATATGGCGTTGCTCGGCAAAGCGCTGATCCACGACGTGCCGGATGAGTACGCCGTCCACAAAGAGAAAGAGTTTACGTTTAACAATATCCGCCAGCCGAACCGCAACCGCCTGCTGTGGAGCACCAGCATGAACGTGGACGGTATGAAAACCGGCACCACGGCGGGCGCGGGCTATAACCTCGTGGCTTCGGCGACGCAGGGCGATATGCGTCTTATCTCGGTGGTGCTCGGCGCGAAAACCGACGGCGTGCGCTTTCGCGAGTCAGAAAAGCTGCTGACGTGGGGGTTCCGCTTCTTTGAAACCGTCACGCCCATCAAGCCGGACGCCGCGTTTGTCAGCCAGCGCGTCTGGTTTGGCGACACCAGCGAGGTCAGGCTCGGCGCAGGCGAGGCAGGCTCGGTGACTATCCCGAAAGGCCAGCTGAAAAACCTCAAGGCCACGTATACCCTCAATTCGCCTCAACTGACCGCGCCGCTTAAGGCGGGGCAGGTGGTCGGCACGATTGATTTTCAGCTCAACGGCAAAAGCATCGAGCAGCGTCCGCTGGTAGTGATGGAGGCGGTTAATGAAGGCGGTTTCTTCAGCCGGATGTGGGATTTTGTCCTGATGAAATTCCATCAGTGGTTTGGCGGCTGGTTCTCGTAACAGCACGCTCCCGCCATGCGGGAGCGCTTACCACAGCACGTCGACTTTCGCCGACTGCGCCCAGGCGATAAACGCCTCGTCGGGCATCCTGTCGGTCGCAATCGTGCCGAACGCTTCAAGCGGCCCCATACAGGCGGGCCGCACCTGACCAAACTTACTGTGATCGGCCACAATGACGTGCCGTTGCGCCATCTCCAGCGCCCAGTGCTTCACCGGTAATTCGTCGAGATTAAAACAGGTGGCGCCATACTGCGGATGCACGCCCGCCGCCGAAAAAAAGGCGATATCCGGGCACAGATTGCGCAACGTTTCCTGGAAATTGAGCGGTTTGAAAATGGCGTTGCTGGCGTGAAACTCGCCGCCGCACAAAATCACGCGGCACTGCGGTTTCTCCTGCAACGCCAGAAAGGTGTTCAGCGAATAACAGATGCCGGTAAAGGGCAGCGCGTCGTCCAGCGCTTCGATAATCCACGGCGTGGTGGTGCCGCAGTCGAAAAACAGCGTCTGATGCGGGCGCGCGAGCGACGCCGCAATCCGCGCCGCATGGCGTTTCTCTTCCACCAGACGGGTTTTTTCGTCGCTCAGCAGGTAACGGCTGACGGTCACGCCGCGCGGCTCCAGCACAATATAGCCGCCGAGCAGCGTAACCGGCGCGTCGTGGCCCTGCAGGTCGCGGCGAATCGTCATCTCAGAGACGCCAAGCAGCGCCGCCGCCTCTTTAAGATGAATTTTATCCTGTCGCTTTAGCGCCTGTAGCAGTTGCGCTATTCGCTCGTCACGCCGCGTTTCCATAAAGCCTCTTGCTCAACCCGGCGCCACGCCCGTCGCGCGGCACCTGAAAAGTCGTGCAATCTTACCTGCGGCCCTGCGGTTAGTCACGCACCCAGCCTTTACGGATAGGCAGCGCGAAGCACAGGCGATAAAGCTGACGCAGCGCGCGATAAAGCGGCTCGCCAAACGGCGCCCAGAGGATCTGCGCGCTCAGGCAGGCAAGCAGCGCCACCAGCAAGCCGCCCGCCATATCGAGCGGCCAGTGGACGCCGAGATAGATGCGCGACCAGGCAATCGCGCAGGCGACCGCCAGCAGCACCAGCCCCGACCAGACGCGGTGCCAGAAGAGAAACGCCAGCGCGAAGGTGAAAATCACGGTGCCGTGATCGCTTGGGTAGGAGTCGTCCGGCGCGTGCGGCAGGAACTGATGGCCGAGGCCCACCACAAACGGCCTGGGGTGCGGAAAAAGATGACCGGCAATCCAGGAGACCGCGAGACTGATAAGCAGCGCCAGCGCGAACTTCACCACCAGCCGGCGCTCGGTGGGGCGCCACAGCCAGAGCACAACAGGCAGTAGCGGCACGATAGAGATAAGATCGCGGGCGATAAACGTCGCGAGCGCGATAAGCCAGCTTGCGGAGTCTGGCGTGGCGTTGATTTGCAAAAAGAGAAAGTGATTCAGCGCTTCCATCATAGGGTTGCAGATTCCTTATTCATCAATGTGGTGGTCACGCCCCACGTCACCACCTGCGTAAGCCACACCCACCAGCCTGCCCACAGGTTATGGGTGAAAAAATGCGCGCCGCGCATCACCTGGCCGAAGCCCATCGTAAGGCCGAGCACAATGCCTGCCGTCAGCACCAGCCGGGCGAGACCCGGACGTTCGCGCCGCAGCCCGAACCAGAGCCCCATCACCATAAAGCCGCTTGAGGCATGGCCGCCGGGGAAACAGCGACCGGGGCCGCTGGCGTCGGGCGCCGCACTGAAGAGCGGATAAGAAAGCGCTTTTCCGCCATACTCGACCAGATCCCACGGGCAGCTGTGGTGGCTGGTGGCCTTCAGCACGCCGACCACGGCGGTGCCAAGCCCCATCAGCAGCGCCACCATTATCCAGCGCGGGTGTCGGCGAGCGAGACCGTACAGCAAGCTCCCGACCGCTATCGCGACGGCGCAATATTTGGCGAAACGGTGGTTGATAAGATCAAGCCAGGGGTTGTTCTGCCAGGGAAAGCGCTGCGCTGCGGCATCAAACCACATCTGCGTCAGCCAGCGGTCCAGCACCTCGTTGCGCGAAAGCCAGGTAAACAGCACGCCCAGCGCCGTTAACAGCGCAAGCTGACCAACATAAAAGCGCAGGGGCAGCGAATAAAGGGAGATTATCTTATTTATCCGCGGCCTGGCGGGATACAGGAGCGGGGATAGCGTGCGCATAACGGCGCCCTCTGCGAGCTGAAAACGGCCAGCATAAAACGGCTAACTTAAGAAAACCTTAAACAGCCGGACGAAAGGCGCGCGCCGCCCGTTTGTCGCACATAATTCACTATCGCGCGGCGCGGCAATTCATTACACTCAGCGCGATTTTATGGATGGAAGACTCATGCAAACTCACGCAAACCGAACCGGACGTCTCGGACGCCAGGCGCTGCTGTTCCCGCTCTGTCTGGTGCTCTACGAATTTTCTACTTATATCGGCAACGACATGATCCAGCCGGGGATGCTCGCGGTCGTCGAGCAGTATCAGGCGGGCGTGGAATGGGTGCCGACCTCGATGACCGCCTATCTCGCGGGCGGCATGTTTTTACAGTGGCTGCTTGGCCCGCTCTCGGATCGCATCGGTCGTCGCCCGGTGATGCTGGCGGGCGTGGTGTGGTTTATCGTGACCTGCCTTGCCACGCTGCTGGCCCAGACTATCGAACAGTTCACGGTGTTGCGTTTCTTACAGGGCATCAGCCTGTGCTTTATCGGCGCGGTGGGGTATGCGGCTATCCAGGAGTCGTTTGAAGAGGCGGTGTGCATCAAAATCACCGCGCTGATGGCGAACGTGGCGCTGATTGCGCCGCTGCTCGGCCCGCTGGTGGGCGCGGCCTGGGTGCATGCCGCGCCCTGGGAGATGATGTTTGTGCTGTTCGCGGCGCTGGCGGCCATCTCGTTCTTCGGGCTGTGGCGCGCGATGCCGGAAACCGCGACGCGGCTTGGCGAGAAACTGTCGCTGCGTGAACTGGGGCGTGACTATAAAGCGGTGCTGAAAAACCTGCGTTTTGTCTCAGGCGCGCTGGCGATCGGATTTGTCAGCCTGCCGCTGCTGGCGTGGATTGCCCAGTCGCCGGTGATTATCATCAGCGGCGAGCAGATGAGCACCTATGAATATGGGCTGTTGCAGGTGCCGATTTTCGGCGCGCTGATCCTCGGCAACCTGGTGCTGGCGAAGCTCACCGCACGGCGCAGCGTGCGCTCGCTGATTATCATGGGCGGCTGGCCGATTATGGCCGGGCTGGCGCTGGCGGCGCTCGCGACGCTGCTCTCCTCCCACGCGTATCTCTGGATGACGGCGGGGCTCAGTATTTACGCCTTCGGCATCGGCATCGCCAACGCGGGCCTGGTGCGCCTGACGCTGTTTGCGAGCGACATCAGCAAAGGCACCGTTTCCGCCGCGATGGGCATGTTGCAGATGACGATTTTCACTGTCGGCATCGAAGTGAGCAAACACGCCTGGATCGGCGGCGGCAACGGCCTGTTCAACCTGTTTAATCTCGCAAACGGTCTGCTGTGGCTGGGCCTGATGGTGATTTTCCTGAAAGATAAAACCGTCGGCGCCAGCCGGGAAGGCTGATGCGACGTGCGGCGGCCCGGACGGGCCGCCGTTTCATGCGAATGGCGCCTCGTTGTTCAGGATCTTATCAATCACCTCAAGCACCCCTTCCTCGTTGTTTGTCGGCGCCCGGTAAGGCGCCACCTTGTGAATCGCTTGCGGCGCGTTTTCCATCGCAAAGCCAAACGCCGCGTGGCGCAGCATCTCCACGTCATTGCCGCCGTCGCCAAACGCCACGACCTCGCTGTCCGCAATGCCCCAGCGCGCTTGCAGCATCTGAATGCCGTTCGCTTTGTGCAGACCCGGAATGATGAGATCGATAGAGCCGTGGCCGCTGGAAACCGGCACCACGATGCCGTTAAACGCCTCGGTCAGGTCATCCATCGTTTTCAGCAGCTGAATATCCGGCAGGTTGAGCGCGAATTTAAAGAAAATATCTTTTACGGCGAACAGATCGTCGACAAACTGCAACCGGTGATAATAGCGCGACGCCATCTGTTTAAAGCGCTCGTCGTAGCGGTTGAGCGAGTACCCGCTGTGCTTGCCGCAGGCGATGATCTCCACGTCTTCCAGCGTCAGCAGATGCGCGATGACGTGGCGGTACTCCTCTTCGGTCAGTTCCCCGTTAAACAGATCCTCGCCTTCGCACACCACCCACGCGCCGTTTTCCGCCACGAAAGCTATCTCGTCGGCAATTTCCGGGAAGAATGATTGCAACTGGTAAAACTGGTTGCCGCTCGCCACCACAAAACGGATGCCGCGCGCTTTTAATTCGGCATACTGCGCGAGGAAACGCGCGCGATTGTAAGTCTTGGCGTCGCTTAAAAATGTGCCGTCCATATCCACGGCGATTAACTTCACTGCCATAAACGCTCCTTAAGCATTTTCAGGCGCGGCACCGTAAAAGTACGGATTTGCGCCTGTTAACATAAGCTATGGTTATTAAAAGGATTTTTCACTTAATTCAAATTTAAACCTAAAGCTAAATTGCCTGGGGGCCGATAGTAGCCTTGTTAACGACTCTCCGACGTGCGAAACGGCAACCCTATGGCGACTATCTTCAATAATCTGATGTCAGGTAATGTCCTGACGCAGCAGAAAAAAACGGCCGCTAGCTTAAGCCAGTCCATTGAGCGGCTCTCATCCGGCATGCGCATTAACGGCGCGAAGGACGATGCTGCCGGGCAGGCTATTGCCAACCGTATGTCCGCGACGCTTAAGGCCAATGATGTGGCGTCGCGCAGCATGAACGATGGCATTAGCCTCTCGCAGACCGCCGAAGGCGCGCTCTCTGAAGTCAGCGCTCTGCTGATGCGCGCCAAAGAGCTGGCTGTGCAGGCGGCGACCGGTACGCTCGATACGAGCGATCGCGCGGCTATCTCCACGGAGTTTAGCCAGATAAAAGCGCAGATTGACGCCATTGCCACAGGGACGACGATTTTCGGCAAATATCCGCTGGCGCCCGCTGCGCCGCCGACACCCCCTGCGGCGCAGCTTGGCAATATTCCGTCCATTAACCAGCGTTTCCCGGTGCCTGGCCAGCAGTACACGTTCAGCTCCGGGCTGGTGCCGCTGGCTTATATCCCGGCAGGCGCGACCGATATTACGCTGACCATTAACTCCGGCTGGATGGATGACGATATCCAGCTGTTCAGCCGCGACGGCAGCCACCTGGTCGGCACGCCGGTAAACGGCGCTACGCGTGATTTCACCTGGACGAATAACGGGGTGAACAGTACCGCGACGGCTAACACCAAAATTATCTCCACCGATAACGGATTTTTGCCTGACGCCAGCTACAGCGACGCGAACCTGACGCAGGGGCCGGCTACCTATAACGTGAGCGGCGGGGCGGTAAAGAATTACAACGGCATGACCATCACCTACAGCGGCGACGGCGACCGCTATGAGACGCCTGCGACCGGCTGGGGTAACAACGGCACCGTCTCGGCGGGCAACTATCTGGAGCGGCTCTCCATCGATAAGGTGACGGAAGATGTGATCATTATGGTGGTTGGCAACGGATCCTTTTTCGGTCAGATGACCTGGACGAAGCTGCCGCTGCCGACCGATAAGCCGGACGGGCCGGTCAGCACCGACACGGATATCGTGATGAGCGCCGATTATGGCGAGGCGGTGGAGTATAAAACCATTCCCGCCACGCCCTCGGACACGAAAACGCTCGGCCTGGACGCCGCGCGGCTCGATAATCAGCAGGGCGCGTCGCAGGCGATTGACACTATTGACCACGCGCTGGATACCGTCAGCAGCTACCGCGGCACCTACGGTAGCCTGGTGAATACGTTTGACTCCGCAAAGGCGGGGCTGGCGCAGAAAACCGTCGCCACCGCCGCCGCGCGCAGCCGCATTGAGGATGCGGATTTCGCGCAGGAGGCCAGCAATCTCAGCCGCTCGCAGATCCTGCAACAGGCCGGGAATGCCGTACTGGCGCAGGCGAACCAGCAGGCGGAAAGCGTGCTGTCGCTCCTTAAATAGCGTCACGCGCCGGCTCGACGGGCGTCGCCGGTTTCGCCACCGCGCGAGCCACCAGCGCCGCCAGCACCACCAGCGACAACACCACCAGCATCGCGCTGCGCAGTCCGTAATGTTCCCCCAGGAAGCCGAGCAGCGGCGGGCCGACCAGGAAGGCAACATAGCCCGCCGTGGCCACCACGCTCACGCGCACCGGCGCATCCGGCCCGGTATCGCTCGCGGCGGAAATCGTCAGCGGGAAGCCGAGCGACGCGCCTAATCCCCACAGCAGTACCGACACGCTCGCGATAAGCGGGTTATCGACAAAGATAATCAGCCCGATGCCGAGCGCGCCCATCATGGCGCTGGCGCGCACCACATTTACGCGGCTGTAGCGGTCGATAAACCAGCCGCCGAAGAAGCGGCCCAGCGTCATGCCGAGCGTGAAGCCGGCGTAAATCAGCGATCCGGAGGTCGGGCTGAAGCCGTGGCCATCCACCATGAGGAGCGGCAACCAGTCGTTGGCGGAACCTTCGGCAAACGCCATCGCGAGCACAATCAGGCCAATCAACAGCAGCTGGCTGTCTTTCCAGAAAGGAATATGTCCGGCGGGGCGCTGCTGACGCGCCTCTTTCGCCTCTTTGCCAACGCCGTGCGGGATAGCGCGCAGCCCGACGATAATCGGGATGACGGTAATCAGCGTGGCGATGGTGAGGTGCAGATCGGCAGGAAAATGCAGCGCCGTCAGGCTAAGCCCGATGCCCGCGCCAATCAGCGTGCCGAGACTGAAAAAACCGTGCATCATCGGCAGAATGGTTTTGTTCTGTAACTGCTCGACCGTCGCGCCTTCCACATTCAGCGCCACCTCAGCGGAGCCCATTCCGGCGCCCAGCACCGCCAGCCCGCAGGCGAACAGCAGCGGCGAGGCGAGCCACAGCGCGAACGCCATCAGCAGCATACCGAGTACGCCCAGCGCCATGCCGTTGCGGATAACCGGGCGCGTACCAAGACGCTTCACCAGCCAGCCTGAACAGAGGATGCCGCTCATTGAGCCTACCGAGAGACCGAACAGCACAATGCCCATCCCGGCGGTAGAGACCTGCAGCACATCACGGATTGAAGGCGTACGGGTCGCCCAGGAGGCCATCAACAGGCCCGGCAGAAAGAAAAACAGAAACAGCGCCCACGTTCTGTGACGCAGCGCGGGAGAGAGATTCACGTCGGATGACATAGCCCATTCGCCTGGAGTGAAAAAAGAAACCTTTAAAACGTAGCAAGGTTGTGTACATTTGTACACATACCAAAAATGCTTTTTCCTGGTGGAGGAGCCGACCTCTTATGGCGACACGACAAAACGACCCGCAACGCCGCGAGCGTATTCTGGAAGCGACGCTTACCTGCATCGCCACACATGGCTTTCATCATATTACGCACCGTAAAATCGCGCTTGAAGCAGGCGTGCCGCTTGGCTCCGTCACTTATTATTTCACCTCGCTGGAGGCGCTGCTTGCAGAGGCATTCACGCGCTTCGCCGAGACAATGTCATGCCAGTATCAGGCGCTGATGGCACAGGCGCAGAGCCGCGAAGAAGCCTGCGAGGCGGTGACGGCGCTCATTTGCGGCGCGCAGGTGACGACCCCTGAAAATATGGAGCTGATGTACCAGCTTTACGCCTACGCGGGCCGCCAGCCGCAGCTGAAAATCATCATGCAGGACTGGATGCGCCGCAGCCAGCAGACGCTCGAAACCTGGTTCGACCCGGCGACCGCCCGCGCGCTCGACGCGTTTGTCGAAGGGATGACGCTGCATTACGTCATCGACCGCGAGCCGCTCAGCCGCGAAACAATCCGCGCGATGGTGGGGAGAATTGTGGGGGAGGGGGGATGGGGTTAAGGTGGGTTGTCAGGCAGACAACGATACTTCTGAACGGCTGGGGCTAATAAAAAACGGTATTTCGCTTGAATACACTTGTGTGCATGGAGGCAAGGCGCGGATGAAAACGATTTCTGATGAAGACATACAAGCAATGATCTTAAAAGAACTGCCGCGGGTAACGTCTTTCACATTTAAGAAGCAAGAGCCTGATATCGACACCCCTTTGCAGGAAATCTTTGAAGTCGAAGATATCGCAGAAATGGCTCAGACCCTTTTCAGCCATTTCGAGACAGAACACAGCTACTTCGATCTTACCGCTTACTTTCCGTGGAAAACGCCAGGACTGTTTTCACGCAAGCCCGTGATACAGGATAAAACGCCTTTGACAATCAGGATGTTTGTGGAGTCGGTGAAGGCGGGGAGATGGTTGTATGGGTAAACACAACTAAGTGATTAACGTCAGAATTGATTAGCATGTGATTATTAAAACAGCTGTTCCTGCAATGCATTTTGCCTCATCAAAATATGCCATTGTGTTTTTATACATTTAACGTGTCGCAGAGATATTATGTCGTCGGTTTTTACAGGCAATTGGGTTTATTGAAGACTGATAATGAGCGTGAGAATCACAACACAAAAAGTGGATACCCGGAAGAAGCGCATTCAGCGTGATGGATTGAAGGGATCCACATACTTTTGCCAGCAGGGTGGAAAAGTATGGGTTTCGGCTTCCGGAGACCATCAGACTATCTGTCAGCGGGTTTTAGGCAAAGATTCAGGAACAAGTTCACTGGATAGTTACTTGCGTTGGGATGATATCAGTGCGATAGCGCTGGTTGATCTGCTTTACGCCATTGAAACGGCATAACGTCAGGCATGATATCGCATTTTACAGCGCTGGCGCAGCTGCATAACTACCTGAATCAGGGATACCTTCCAGAGGTGCGTTTTCTACACTCAAACCCCAGGCAACAAAAAACCCATCAACCTTGAACCAAGATGGCGGGGTTGATGGGCTCCACAAAAATGGGGACATCAAAGAAAAGCAGTGGCACTAATTGAGACTGGCGCTTTTTCGAAAAGTTCGCGCCTTACGCAAAATTTCTCGTTTTTTTATGTGCCGGGCCAGACAATGACGATAAGCGTACCGGCGAGCGTCAGCAGAACGTTGGCAATCGCATATGTCCCCGCATAGCCGAGCGCCGGGATGTTGCTGCGCGCGGTGTCGCTGATGATCTCCATCGCAGGCGCACAGGTACGCGCGCCCATCATCGCGCCGAAGAGCAGCGCGCGGTTCATGCGCAGCACATACGCGCCAAACAGGAAGCAGATAACGACCGGCAGCAGGCTGACGAGCAGGCCCGCGAAGAGCATCTGGCCGCCCACGACGCCGAGGCCGTGACCGATACCGCTGCCCGCACTCAGGCCTACGCCCGCCATAAACACCATCAGGCCGAACTCTTTGACCATCATCAGCGCGCCCTGCGGGATATAACCAAACGTCGGGTGGTTAGCACGCAGGAAGCCGAGCATGATGCCCGCAAACAGCAGCCCGGCGGCGTTACCGATGCCGAAGCTAAATGAGCTGAACTGGAAGGTGATCATCCCGATCATCAGGCCAACAATAAAGAAGGCGCAGAAGGCGAGGAGGTCGGTCACCTGGCTGTGAATGGAGATAAACCCGATGCGGTCGGCGATGGTTTTCACACGTCGCGCGTCGCCGCTCACCTGCAACACGTCGCCCTTGTTGAGCACAATGTTGTCGTCAATCGGCATTTCAATCTGGCTGCGAATGACGCGGTTTAAGAAACAGCCGTGGTCGGTAAGCTTAAGCTGGCCGAGGCGGCGACCCACCACGTTATGGTTTTTCACCACGATCTCTTCGGTGACGATGCGCATGTCCAGCAGGTCGCGGTCGAACACCTCTTTCCCGTTGCGAAAGCTCGGGTCGAGGCGCGCGTGCGCGTCCGGGTAACCCACCAGCGCGATTTCGTCACCCATCTGCAACACCGCGTCGCCGTCCGGGTTTGCGAGAATACCGTTGCGGCGGATGCGCTCAATGTAGCAGCCGGTCTGGCGATAAATGCCGAGTTCGCGCAGGTTTTTGCCGTCTGCCCAGGAGACCAGCTCCGGCCCTACGCGATAGGCGCGGATGACCGGCAGATAGACTTTGCGATTGGCGTCGGTGTCGAGACCGCGTTCGCGCGCAATCTGCTGGGCGCTGGTTTGCAGATCCTGATGCTGAAGCTTCGGCAGGTAGCGCGCGCCGAAAATCAGGCTTACCAGTCCGATAAGATAGGTCAGCGCATAGCCGAGGCTCAGGTGATCCAGCGCCTGGGCAAGCTGCGCGCCCTCCATACCGGCATGGCGCAGGGTGTCGCCTGCGCCCACCAGCACCGGCGTTGAGGTCATGGAGCCCGCCAGCATCCCGGCGGTCAGTCCGATATCCCAGCCAAACGCCTTGCCGAGGCCGAGCGCGATAAGCAGGGCGCTTGCAACCATCACCAGCGCGAGCATCAGGTAATTTTTACCGTCGCGAAAGAAAATAGAAAAAAAGTTGGGACCGGCTTCCACGCCGACGCAAAAAATAAACAGCATAAAGCCGAGGTTAAGCGCGTCGGTGTTAATCGTAAAATGTTGCTGGCCTAATAATAATGAAACCACTAAAACGCCAATGGAATTACCCAGTTGCACAGAACCCAGGCGTAATTTACCAAGACACAGGCCGAGCGCCAGCACCACAAATAATAACAGGATGTAATTCCCGTTTAACAAATCTGCGACGTTTATATTCACGGAGGCTAACTTCTTGTTTACCAGTAAGTTGTTGAAAAGGAGAGGCTTCTGGGCTAGGATTTTGCTTATGTTTTGCCGGAAGTGCGCTTTCCGGCGCAGTTATTTCGTCTGCATAAGCTTTTCGCCGCCGCTAGTTTAATCGTTATGTATAGTATCGGCCAGCAAGAATATTCTAATACCCGCAGTTAATTATGAGGCACGGATTGCCACGATGCTTTATCTGACTAGAGATCCGCACTGGCGGAGAGGAGATCAGGTTGATACAGGCACTATCAGGGGGATATCTGTTGATGCGACGTCATAGCCGGGCTGCAACCGCCTGCTGTTTTATTCTGTTCCTGGCGGTGTTTATTGCGCAGAAAATGGTGCTTCACCCTTTCGAGCCGGTTAGCGGAACACGGGATTTGGGCATCTTATGCTTTATTCTGCCGGGGGCGCTGGCGGGCGTGTTCGCGCGTCGCGGACGCGAGCTGAAGCCGTTACTTGGCGCGCTGGTGGCCGCGCCGGTTTGTCTGCTGCTCCTGCATCTGTGGGGCGGCGCGGGGCGTTCATTCTGGCAGGAGCTGGCGTGGATTTTCAGCGCGCTGTTCTGGTGCTCTCTGGGATCGCTCTGCTGGCTGTTTCTGCTGACGCTGCTGCGTCGCCACGCTGGCGTACGTCGGCTGTAACGGCGGGTTTCATCTTCTTCCTAAACGCAACGTTCCGTTAACCGTTATCCGGCGCATTACGATTATACTGATGAGTTTTGGCAGCCAGCCCGCGCGCTGGCTTTTCAACACACCAGGAATAAGGAAAACGTGATGACGCCAACGATTGAGCTGCTTTGCTCACACCGTTCTATCCGCCACTACACCGATGAGCCCATCAGCGACGCCCAGCGTGAAGCGATTATCCACGCCGCGCAGTCCGCTTCCAGCTCCAGTTTCCTGCAATGCAGCTCGATCATTCGCGTGACCGACCGCGCGATGCGCGAGCAACTGGTGACGCTCACCGGCGGCCAGCCGCATGTCGCCAAGGCGGCGGAGTTCTGGGTCTTCTGCGCCGATTTCAACCGCCATTTGCAAATCTGCCCGGACGCGCAGTTGGGTCTTGCCGAACAGTTGCTGCTTGGCGTGGTAGATACCGCGATGCTCGGCCAGAACGCGTTAGTCGCGGCGGAATCGCTCGGTCTCGGCGGGGTTTATATCGGCGGCATTCGCAACAGCATTGAAGCCGTAACCGAACTGCTGGGCCTGCCGCAGCATGTGCTGCCGCTGTTTGGCCTCTGCCTCGGCTGGCCCGCGGACGATCCGCAGGTGAAGCCTCGCATGCCGGCAGGGCTGATGGTGCACGAAAACCGTTATCAGCCGGTCGACCGCGAACTGCTGGCCGAGTATGATGAAGAGATAGCCAACTACTACATGCATCGCGACAGCAACGCCCGCCGCGATACCTGGAGCGACCAGATCCGCCGCACCATCATCAAAGAGAACCGTCCGTTTATTCTCGACTATCTGCACAAGCAGGGCTGGGCGACGCGCTAAGCCTTTTTGCATTCCCCCGCCCGCGCGGGGAGTGGCTTTATTGGCTTGATGGGAAGGGGGTAGTTTATGCATTCCCCCGCCCGCGCGGGGGAGTGTATGATAGGCCGGTTTTCACGACGTGTTCAGAGAGGTGCAGGGTGAAAATCGCCATTTTGTCCCGGGACGGTACGCTCTATTCTTGTAAACGCCTGTGCGAAGCCGCGACGCGACGCGGCCATCAGGTGGAAATTCTCGATCCGCTTTCCTGCTATATGACCATCAACCCTGCGGCGTCCTGCGTGCATTACAAGGGCCGTCAGCTGCCGCATTTCGACGCGGTGATCCCACGCATCGGCTCGGCCATCACCTTTTATGGCACCGCCGCGCTGCGCCAGTTCGAGATGCTCGGCAGTTACCCGCTGAACGAATCGGTCGCCATCACCCGCGCGCGCGACAAGTTGCGTTCGCTGCAGTTGCTGGCGCGTCAGGGGATTGATCTGCCGATTACCGGCATAGCCCATTCGCCGGACGACACCAGCGATCTTATCGAGATGGTGGGCGGCGCGCCGCTGGTCGTGAAGCTGGTGGAAGGCACGCAGGGCATCGGCGTGGTGCTGGCGGAAACCCGCCAGGCGGCCGAAAGCGTGATTGACGCTTTTCGCGGGCTCAACGCGCACATTCTGGTGCAGGAATATATTAAAGAGGCCAGGGGGCGTGACATTCGCTGCCTGGTGGTGGGCGACCGCGTCGTCGCGGCTATTGAGCGGCAGGCGAAAGAGGGCGATTTCCGCTCGAACCTGCATCGCGGCGGCGTGGCGCGCATCGCACAGATAAGCGAACGCGAACGAGAAATAGCGATAAAAGCCGCCGCCACGCTGGGTCTTGATGTGGCGGGAGTCGATATTCTGCGCGCCGAACGCGGCCCGCTGGTGATGGAGGTGAACGCGTCGCCGGGCCTTGAAGGCATTGAGAAAACCACGGGACTGGATATCGCCGGCCAGATGATTAGCTGGATTGAGCGTCACGCGCGGCCCGACTACTGCCTGAAGACCGGCGGCTGATGCGGCGTCATGGTATAACGTCCGTTTTTTGCGTAAGCTATCCGATTGACATGTTTGTTTACTAAAAGAGGCTACAGGTTTTATGGATTCACTCGTCGTCCCGACGCTGGACACCCTGCGCCGCTGGCTCGATAACCTCGGCGTGAGCTTTTTCGAGTGTGATACCTGCCAGGCACTCCATCTTCCGCATATGCAGAATTTCGACGGCGTATTCGACGCCAAGATAGATCTGGTGGATAACGTGGTGCTGTTTTCCGCGATGGCGGAAATCAAGCCCTCGGCGCTGCTTACGGTTGCCTCCGATCTTTCGGCTATCAACGCAGGCTCGTTGACCTTAAAGGCATTTCTCGACATTCAGGATGATAACCTGCCAAAGCTGGTCGTCTGTCAGACGCTGCTGGTTGAGGTGGGCGTGACGGCGGAGCAGTTCGGGGCGTTTTTCCGCCAGAGCGAGCAGCAAACCTCCATGGTCATTATGGAAGCGCGCGCGCAACAGCTGATTTATACCCCTGAAGAGGACGAAAAAGGGGAAGCCGTAGTGAATAACCATTTTCTTCACTGATCCCGCCTGCTTTTAGCGCAGTCGCTACCAGGGCGACTGCGTATTTCGCTTTTTTATTCTGCATTGAAACTGTTGCGATAGCATAAATCACCGCTCACCGTGCCGTTTTGGCTTATCCCATAGACCAAATCTGACTAAAAAATTGTTAAAAGGCGTTTTTTATTCCGGGCTATAGCCTCGGGGTCAGGCTACAGTTATCCTTGCGAGGCTGCATACAGCGTGCAACATCTGCCTGGAGAGTCGCTCTCCTTTTTCTGCGCAGAATGACCATCTATGCATGAATCTTGCATATGTTTAATTGCGTAAATTTAGTTCGCGTCGACGCGGACTTTTACCCTTTATTCAGAAGGAAAACAGATATGTCCACCCAAAGTAAAAAATGGTTATCGGGTGTGGTTGCCGGTGCGTTGATGGCCGTTTGTGCGACAACCTCAGCGGCTGAACAGAAAACGCTGCATGTGTATAACTGGTCAGATTATATTGCCCCGGACACGATTGAGAATTTCACCAAAGAGACCGGCATTAAAGTTGTCTACGACGTGTTTGATTCCAACGAAGTGCTGGAAGGCAAACTGATGGCCGGCAGCACCGGCTTCGACCTGGTGGTGCCTTCTGCAAGCTTCCTTGAGCGCCAGCTCACCGCGGGCGTGTTCCAGCCGCTCGACAAGAGCAAACTGCCGAACTGGAAAAACCTCGACCCGGAAATCCTCAAGCTGGTGGCGAAGCACGATCCGGAGAATAAATACGCTATGCCTTATCTGTGGGCGACCACCGGCATCGGCTATAACGTCGACAAAGTGAAAGCGGCACTCGGCAAAGACGCCCCGGTCAACAGCTGGGATCTGGTGCTGAAGCCGGAAAACCTCGAAAAACTGAAAAGCTGCGGCGTCTCATTCCTGGATGCCCCGGAAGAGATCTTCGCTACCGTGCTGAACTACCTCGGTAAAGATCCGAACAGCAGCAAAGCGGATGACTACAGCGGCGCGGCGACCGACCTGCTGCTGAAGCTGCGTCCGAACATTCGCTATTTCCACTCCTCGCAATACATCAACGATCTGGCGAACGGCGACACGTGCGTGGCCATCGGCTGGGCGGGCGATGTCTGGCAGGCGGCGAACCGCGCGAAAGAAGCGAAAAACGGCGTCAATATCTCTTATTCCATTCCGAAAGAGGGTGCGCTGGCATTCTTTGACGTCTTCGCCATGCCGGCAGACGCCAAAAACAAAGAAGAAGCGTATCAGTTCCTCAACTACCTGATGCGCCCGGACGTCATGGCGCACATCAGCGATCACGTCTACTACGCAAGCGGCAACAAAGCCTCCACGCCGCTGGTGAGTAAAGAAGTGCGTGACAACCCAGGCATCTACCCGCCGGCGGATGTAATGGCCAAGCTCTTCACCCTGAAGGTGCAGGAGCCGAAGCTCGATCGCGTGAGAACCCGCGCCTGGACCAAAGTGAAAAGCGGTAAATAAGGCCGCTTCGTCGTAAACGGTCTGCATCGGGGCGGTGCAGCTGCCCCAAAACAGGACAGAGGTCATGCGCCTCTGTTCTGCCATTTGTGCGGCAACCGGGCCGCACAGGTACTTTTGCTTTTTGCCGGAGAGCAATGTAGTGAACGACGCTATTCCCCGCCCACAGGCGAAACCCCGCAAGGCGCTGACCCCGCTGCTGGAAATCCGTAACCTGACCAAATCGTTTGACGGCCAGCACGCCGTGGACGACGTCAGCCTGACTATCTATAAAGGCGAAATTTTCGCGCTGCTTGGCGCCTCCGGGTGCGGAAAATCGACGCTGCTGCGCATGCTCGCGGGCTTTGAAGCGCCGACCGCCGGGCAGATTGTCCTGGACGGCGTGGATCTCTCCCATGTGCCGCCGTACCAGCGCCCCATCAATATGATGTTTCAGTCCTACGCGCTCTTCCCGCATATGACGGTCGAGCAGAATATCGCTTTCGGCCTGAAGCAGGACAAACTGCCGAAGGCGGAAATCACCAGCCGCGTCGAAGAGATGCTCGGGCTGGTGCATATGCAGGAGTTCGCCAAACGTAAGCCGCACCAGCTTTCCGGCGGCCAGCGTCAGCGCGTGGCGCTGGCCCGTAGCCTGGCCAAACGCCCAAAACTGCTGCTGCTTGACGAGCCGATGGGGGCGCTGGATAAAAAACTGCGCGACCGTATGCAGCTCGAAGTGGTGGATATTCTTGAGCGCGTCGGCGTTACCTGCGTGATGGTAACGCACGATCAGGAAGAGGCGATGACGATGGCGGGCCGCATCGCCATTATGAACCGCGGCAAGTTTGTGCAGATAGGCGAACCCGAAGAGATTTACGAGCATCCGACCACGCGCTACAGCGCTGAGTTTATCGGCTCGGTCAACGTATTCGACGGCCTGCTGCGCGAGCGCCGCGACGACGGGTTAATCATCGACGCACCGGGGCTGGTGCATCCGCTCAAGGTTGATCCCGATGCCTCGGTGGTGGACGGCGTGCCGGTCCACGTGGCGCTGCGCCCGGAAAAGGTCATGCTCTGCGACGAGCCGCCGGCGGATGGCTTTAACTTCGGCGTGGGCGAGGTGGTGCATATCGCCTATCTTGGCGACCTCTCTATCTACCATGTGCGTCTGCACAGCGGGCAGATGATCAGCGCCCAGTTGCAGAACGCGCACCGCTACCGCAAAGGCGCGCCCACCTGGGGCGATGAAGTGCGCCTGTGCTGGGATGCGGACAGCTGCGTTGTGCTGACGGTGTAAGGAGGCGAAAGATGAGTTCCCTTGAACGTCAAACCGAGCCGCCGTCCGCCGCGCCCGGCGGTTTCCGGCTGTGGCTCGCGCGCCTGCAAATGGCGCATGGCCGTAAACTGGTTATCGCGCTGCCGTATCTGTGGCTGATCCTGCTGTTTATGCTGCCATTCCTGATTGTCTTTAAAATCAGCCTGGCGGAAATGGCGCGGGCGATCCCGCCCTACACCGATCTGGTGAGCTGGGCGGACGATCAGTTGTCGGTGACGCTGAACATCGCGAACTTCCTGCAACTGACCGACGATCCGCTCTATTTCGAGGCGTATTTGCAGTCGTTACAGGTAGCGGCGGTCTCGACGCTGTTCTGTCTGCTGCTCGGTTATCCGCTCGCCTGGGCGGTGGCGCACAGCAAACCGTCGACGCGCAACATCCTGTTGCTGTTGGTGATCCTGCCGTCGTGGACGTCATTTCTTATTCGCGTCTACGCCTGGATGGGCATTCTCAAAGAGAACGGCGTGCTGAATAATGTGCTGCTGTGGCTCGGCGTTATCGACCAGCCGCTCGCGATTCTGCACACTAACCTCGCGGTCTATATCGGGATTGTCTACGCCTATCTGCCGTTTATGGTGCTGCCGATTTATACCGCGCTGACCCGCATCGACTATTCGCTGGTGGAGGCGTCGCTGGATCTGGGCGCCCGTCCGGTGAAAACCTTCTTCAGCATTATCGTGCCGCTGACCAAAGGCGGCATTATCGCAGGCTCGATGCTGGTGTTTATTCCGGCGGTGGGGGAGTTTGTTATTCCGGAACTGCTCGGCGGGCCGGACAGCATCATGATTGGTCGCGTGCTGTGGCAGGAGTTCTTTAACAACCGCGACTGGCCGGTGGCCTCAGCGGTGGCGATCACCATGCTGGTGGTGCTTATCGTGCCCATCATGTGGTTCCACAAGTATCAGAACAAAACGATGGGAGACCATGCATGAACAATCTGCCTGTGGTGCGCTCGCCGTGGCGCATTCTGATCCTGGTGGTCGGCTTCGCGTTCCTCTACGCGCCGATGCTGATGCTGGTGGTTTACTCGTTTAACAGCTCCAAACTGGTGACGGTATGGGCCGGCTGGTCGACCCGCTGGTATGGCGAGCTGTTCCGCGATTCCGCGATGATAAGCGCAGTCGGGCTGAGCCTGACGATTGCCGCCTGCGCCGCGACGATGGCGGTGGTGCTTGGCACTATTGCGGCGGTGGTGATGGTGCGGTTCGGGCGCTTTCGCGGCTCGAACGGCTTTGCCTTTATGCTCACCGCGCCGCTGGTCATGCCGGATGTCATCACCGGGTTGTCGCTGCTGCTGCTGTTTGTAGCCCTCGGTCACGCCATCGGCTGGCCGTCGGACCGTGGGATGCTGACCATCTGGCTCGCGCACGTCACGTTCTGCACCGCCTATGTGTCGGTGGTCATCAGCTCTCGCCTGCGCGAGCTGGACCGCTCGATAGAAGAGGCGGCGATGGATCTCGGCGCCGCGCCGCTGAAGGTATTCTTCGTCATCACCCTGCCGATGATCATGCCCGCGGTGGTCTCAGGCTGGCTGCTCGCCTTTACGCTCTCGCTCGACGATCTGGTTATCGCGAGCTTTGTCTCGGGGCCGGGCGCCACGACGCTGCCGATGCTGGTCTTCTCCAGCGTGCGCATGGGCGTTAACCCGGAGATTAACGCGCTGGCCTCCATCATCCTCGCCGTTGTCGGCGTTATCGGCCTGATCGCCTGGTTTTTCATGGCGCGGGCAGAAAAGCAGCGACTGCGCGACATCCAGCGTGCAAGGCATAGCTGAAGCGCCTAAAATCTGCAATCATGTGCTCCCAGCGCCGCGTATGACGCGGCGCTGTTTCACAGGGAAGGCGAGATTTGGACATTTTCAGCAAAGCGCGACAATCACACGCCCGAATGAACGCTCCTACGCTGGTACAGGTGGCGGCGATAGCCATTATTTCCACGCGCTGCCTGGATCTGCTGATGCTGTTTAACCTGCTGGGCGTGCGCGGCGTGATGGATTTTATCCACCGCAGCGTACAGACCTGGAGCCTGACGCTGATTTTCTTCGGCAGTCTGGTGTTGTTGTGTATCGAGTTTCGCTGCGCTTTCGTCATTCTGAAAGGCCGCGCCTGGGGGCGCTGGGTTTTTTTGCTCACCCAGATTATCGCCACAAGCTATCTGTGGGCGGCGTCGCTCGGCTGGGGTTATCCTGAACTTTTCAGCATCGCGGGCGGCTCCCGCCGCGAGATTTTCCATTCGCTTGCGATGCAAAAACTGCCGGATTTGCTGGTGCTTTCCTTGCTGTTTATTCCCGCCCGCAGCCGACGATTTTTCCGACTACAGTAATCCTGCGGCGTGATAGAATCGCCGGTCCGCGTTTTTTTAAGGTTTTTAGCTATGCACTGCGCACTCTATGACGCGGGGCGCTGCCGCTCCTGTCAGTGGATTGAACAGCCCCTCGACACCCAACTTGCCGCCAAAATGTCCGATCTGCGAGCGCTGCTGGCTGAACTGCCGGTGGCTGAGTGGTGCGCGCCGGTCAGCGGGCCGGAACAGGCGTTTCGCAACAAGGCCAAAATGGTGGTGAGCGGGAGCGTGGAAAAACCGCTGCTCGGCATGCTGCACCGCGACGGCACGCCGGTGGATTTGACCGAATGCCCGCTCTATCCGGCGTCGTTTTACGCGGTCTTTGCGGCGTTAAAACCGTTTATCGCCCGCGCGGGGCTAACGCCGTATAACGTTGCCCGTAAGCGCGGCGAACTGAAATATCTGCTGTTGACCGAAAGCACGCTCGACGGCGGGTTGATGCTGCGATTCGTACTGCGATCGACCACCAAACTCGCCCAGCTGCGCGCCGCGCTGCCTGCGCTGCTGGCGCAACTGCCGCAGTTGAAAGTAGTGACCGCCAACATTCAGCCGGTGCATATGGCGATTATGGAAGGCGAGGAGGAGATCTGGCTCACGGAGCAGCAGGCGCTGGCCGAGAATTTCAACGGCGTGCCGCTGTGGATCCGCCCGCAGAGTTTTTTCCAGACTAACCCGACGGTGGCGAGCGCGCTGTACGCCGCAGCCCGAGACTGGGTGCGCGCGCTGCCGGTAAACCATATGTGGGATCTGTTTTGCGGCGTGGGCGGTTTTGGCCTGCACTGCGCGACGCCTGCGATGACGCTGACCGGCATTGAAATCGCGCCGGAAGCCATCGCCAGCGCCCGCGCCTCGGCGCAACAGCTTGGCCTGCGTCACGTGCATTTTCAGGCGCTCGACTCTACGAATTTCGCGACCGGCCAGCAGGCTGTGCCGGATCTGGTGCTCGTCAACCCGCCACGGCGCGGCATCGGCGAGGCGCTGTGCGACTATCTAAGCCGTATGTCGCCGAAATACCTTATTTACTCCAGCTGTAACGCCCAGACGATGGCGAAAGATATCAAACAGCTCCCCGGCTACCGCATTGCGCGCGTGCAACTGTTCGATATGTTCCCGCATACTGCGCATTACGAGGTGCTGACGCTGCTGGTGCGGCAGTAAATTCTGGCAGGGCGGGTAAACGACGTGCACCCGCCATGCGCACCGTCCCTTACCAGTAAAGCTTCCAGCTTTGCGACAGCCGCGTCAGCGCTTCCATGTAGAAATAGTCGCCCCAGCTGCAACACTCATCGACGCCTTTGTCGCTTGCCAGATGGTAAACCGAATGCTTCAACAGACCGTTGCAGGCGTCTTCGGGCTTCGCCAGATAGCCCTGCGTCAGGGACGCGAAAATATATAGCGCCCACTGCTCGCAGACGGCGCGATCCGGGTCGGTGGCGGGCAGATGTTTGATAAGCTCCAGCAGCCCGCATACGGTAATCGCAGCGGCGGACGAATCACGCAGCGCGTCAGTACCCTGCAGCGCCAGATCCCAGTGGCAGACCCCGTCTTCCGGCAGGCGGTTGAGGAAATAGCTCGCGAGCTTCTTCGATAGCCCTACCATCCGTTTATCGCCGGTATAGCGGTAACTCAGCAGAAACCCGTAAATCCCCCATGCCTGGCCGCGCGACCAGCAGGAATCATCGGCGTAACCCTGCTGGGTGTTGCCGAAACGCGGATCGCCCGTCACCGGATCCATATAATAGGTATGCCACGACGAGGCGTCCGGGCGCACCAGATAACGCGCCGCCTGATTCACGTGCGCCTGCGCCGCCGCCGCGAAACGCCCGTCGCCGGTCTGCTCGCTCGCCCACCAGAGCAGCGGCAGGTTCATGTTGCAGTCGATAATCATCCGCCCCGCCTGCTCGGGGTCATCCAGATTGCCCCAGGCCTGAATAATTTGTGCCTTTGGATGATAACGCTCAAGCAGCGCCTCAGCCGCCAGCAGCGCGAAGCCGCGCGCCTCGCGGCTGGCGTTGAGCCGCCAGTCTGCCACGCAGGAGAGCGTATAGAGAAAGCCCAGATCGTGCGTGTTAGTGTCGTGACGCCCGGCGATACGTGCGCCAAACGAGCGCACCTGACGCTGCGCGGCGGCGCGAAACGCCTCATCGCCAGACAGCTCCCACGCCAGCCAAAGCTGGCCGGTCCAGAAGCTGGTTGTCCACTCGACGTTTTCCGTCAGCGGGTAATACCCTTGCACACAGGTTTCAGCGGGGAAACGATCGCCAAACGCGGCCAGATTCTGGCGCAGACGCGCCAGCACGGCTTCGCGGGTTTGGCCAAGTATCTCGCGTAGGCCGGCCAGACCGGGTGTCTGCGGCGGAGAGATAAACGGTTCACTGGCGATGGATTGCAACATAACAGCTCCTTAAAAGTGTGTCTGACAGTCAGTTTTTCACCGCCGCCGCGGTGTGAGCCGCGCCGGCGCGCTTGCTCTGACAGGCGGAAAGGGTAAAGGCGGAAATGAACGTAAAGGTGAGGGCGATAGCGCCCATCAGGATGTAGGTCTGCTCGAAACCGATGCGGTCATAGAGATACCCTGCGGGCGATGACACCACCACGTTGCCGACGTAGAGCATCGCCTGGTAGCCCAGCAGATACATGGTGGCGTTGACGCGCTTGTCGAAATGCTCGGCGATATATTTGAACACCGACACCAGCAACAGGCAGATTTCGAGCCCGTAGAGCGGCTTAAGCACCGAAATCAGCAGGTGGGAATCACACAGGCCCGAGATAATCAGCCGCGCGCCCACCACCAGGCCGACAATCAGCAGCCCTTTTTTGGCCCCCACGTAATTCACAAATACCGGCACCACCATGTACATCACAAATTCCATACCGGACTGCACCGTGCCGAGGTAGCCGAACACCGCGTTGCCCTGCTGCACGTCGTCAAAGAAAGTGACGAAATAGCGCGAAAACTGCTGCTCGGCGATGAACATCATCCAGGCGACGCCCGCCACATAGAGGCAGAACGCCCAGAACTTACGGCTGCGCAGCAGTTCATACACGTCGCTCATGGCAATTTTCTGTTTCGAAAGCACCTCGCTTGCGTGGGTGGTGGACGTGTTGACCTTCAGGCTCAGCAATACGCCGAGCATGACCAGCGACGCGACGCTGCCGAGCACAAAGTTATACGCCGGGGAGAGGTTAAACAGCAGGCCGGAGAACGACGAGGCGACCGCCCAGCCGAGCGAGCCCCACATGCGGATCTGCCCAAACTCCATGCCGTTCAGGCGGCTGTAGCGATCGGTGTAGGATTCACAGGCGGCGACGCCTGCATACCACGCGAAGCTTAAATAAATCGCGCCGACGATAATCCCGAGCAGCGTATTCGAGATGAGCAACGGTTGATAAACATAGATAAAAAACGGCGCCATCAGCGCGGACATGCCCACCACAAAATAGAGCAGGTGTTTGCTCATGCCGATTTTATCGAGAATGTAGCCATACACGGGCTTGAGGATCACCGAGAAAATCCCGTTTACCGCAAACACGGTTCCGATGACCGAACCGCTCAAATGGGTTTTCTGGCCGAGCCAGATAGCCAGCAGACCGATGCTGGCAGACCAGGTAAAGAAGTAGAGAAAGATAAAACTACTGATTTTCACGTATTCCGCTTTATTCGCAGCAGTGATGTTTTTCATACAGACCTCTCAGGGGCTTATTTATTGTTGTAGAGCGGGATGCGGCGCGCCTCGCCGTCCGGCGTACGCAGGCACAGGGCATCATCCAGAAAGGCGATAGCCGGCGCGTGCGAAAGCGCGTCGGGCGCGCCGATAACGCCTGCCGCCGCGCAGCACAGCCAGGTGTCGCCTGGGGCTATCGCGCCGCTAAGAGCCGCAATAGCGGCGCATTCGGCAAACATCACGCTGCTGTTAGGCGGGGTAATGACCGGTTCCGGCTGTCGGGCGTTAGCGGGAGACAGCTCGACGATGGCGCAGGCGCCGTGCGGGGCATGGATGTCGCAGCGGCCTGGTAGGGTTTCAACACGTGTCGTTTGCGGCTGCCAGCGTGTGGCGAAGGCGCCTTCGACGCTGTGGAGTTCGCGGGCGCTGCGAATATGGTGCACGCGCAACTGCCACACGCCGCAGGGGATAAGCCAGGTCGCGACCTGTACGTCATGCCACGGCGACCAGCGCGAGAAAATATGGTCGTGCGCGGTAATCACCTCGTCGCACGCGCGGCGGCCGCGGTAGTAGCCGTCGTTTTCGCACAGCAGCAGCATGGAATCGCAGGCCGCGTGTTTAATGCCGTAGCGACCACGCTCAAGGGTGAAGCCGAAATGGCTGGAGTAGGCGAATTTGGTGTATTTGGCCTCGGTATTCACATAGTTATTCAACTCCAGCTGGCCTGCGGTCAGCAGCCAGGCGTGGCGCGACGCTTCGCTGTGAACAAGCAACTGCGAGGCCTCGGGAATAGCGTGATGCCCGTCGGCGAGCGGCAGCGGCGCTTCCTGCGCCTGCCAGAACGGATGCGTTTGCGGGAGCGCCAGCACCAGAAACACCTTCAGCGCCCAGTACGGGGAGCCGGGGGAGTTATAGTCCTCGCACATCGCGAGATTCGGGCAGGCGTAGCCGAGCGTGAGAATGTCGTCGCGATCGAGAATCGGCTGTTCCATCCACCAGCGCAGGTGGCGCAGCACGATGCCTTTCACCACGCCCGGCGTATAAACTTCCAGGCCGGAGAACGCGACGGCGCTCCAGAACGCGACCATCGCGAAGCGGTAGGTGAGGCTGCGGCCAAACGGAATTGACGCCCCGCTGGCTGCGGAAAACCAGATGAAATCCGTGGCGAACCGGCGCGCGCGGTCGCGAAGCGTGGCGGCGCGATCGGCGTCGTCCTGTGCCATTAGCGTGGCGTAGACCAGCCCGTAGAAGTGAAACGCCATCGAGATGTAGTAATCCCTCGGGCGGCCTGGGCCATCGGCGTACCAGCCGTTGCCGAGGTAATACGCCTCCATGCGGGCGAAGCGCGCCTCCAGCACATCGCGCCGCCACGGCAGCCCGGCGCGCTTAAAGCCCAGCTCCACGAGGATCGCGAAGTAATTCCAGTTGCTGTCCGGCATGTCGGCGTCAGCAATCTGGCGCAGCCAGCGACAGAGATTATCGAGTTCGCGGGCGCTGAACCGCGCGGTGAGCGTCTCCTGCAACAGCGCAAGCCCCAGCCCGTAGGCCGCCATCTCCACCAGCCGCTGATCGTAAGGGCCGGTATCTCCCCAGTAGCCTGGATGCTGCGGATCGGTGCCGTGGCGGATGGCCGTCAGGTATTTTTCACACTCCGGCGGCGCATCGCCGCCCGCCATCAGCGGAAACAGGCCCCACAACGCGCGCGACAGCCCCTCCATGCGAGCGATGTCCGGCCCGTAGTGCGCGCAGGTCGCCCCGAGCGTAATGCCGGTGTCGCCTGCCACAAACTGCGCGTCCAGCCCGCGCAACAGCCGCATCAGCAGCGCCGCTACATCGCTGCGGGAAGAGAGCGGATTTTCTCTGTTTTTCTCGCCTGCCATTATTCACCTCATCAATGCGCTTGTATCGCGCTGCGCTCCTGCGTAATGGGTGCAAGCATAGGTAAGCCGGGCGAGGGCTAAATGTTAGCTGTGTCACAGGGTGACGCATTCCCTAAGACACTGTTTGAGAAAATTTAAAACTATGGTTTATAACTCCTGTCACCTGGCCAAAAATTGAAATCTGTTGCCCTGTGGATACCGCCTGCGAAAAATCGCTGCTGGAGCTTATCTCGCTTGATGACGACATCGTCTCGTTCAGCCGCCTGTATGCCAATTCGATTCGCTATCATCACTGGCATCAGTGTCTGGAGCTGCTGTATGTGGAGGAGGGCTACGGCGTGGTGATGGTGGATAACCAGCAATACACGATGCGTCCCGGACGGCTGTTTATCTTTCCACCGATGACGCTGCATAAAGTGATGGTGGAAGAGAGCGAGCGTGAGCGCTACCGGCGCACGGTTATCCATCTGGATAATCACGCCGCGCTGCGGCTGCTCACGCCGTTCGCGCAGCGCCACGCGCGGCTGGCGCAGCTCTGCCAGCGCGGCGCGCGCGCAACCGTGGTGGATTTCGCCGACATTCACGCGCATCTTGACCATCTTTTCACGCTTTACGCGCCGCGACTCGCGAAAGGGCGTAGCGAGCATGAAGAGGTGGCGAGCTTTTTAATCCATCTGCTGAGCCTGTTACCGCAGACGCCCGCGCCGCTGCCGCGCGCCAGCAATACGCTCTCAACGCAGGTGATGTACTGGGTGGAAGAACACTACGCGCAGAAATTCAGCCTCAGCGCGCTGGCGCAGAAGCTTAACCGTTCGCGCAGCTATCTTTCGCGTCGCTTTCAGCAGGAGACGGGGGAGGCTATCCACGACTATCTGACGACGTTCCGGCTGCGCAAAGCGTGCGAGCTGTTACGCCATCACGCGTACAGCGTGGCGGAGATCGCGCAGATGACCGGTTTTTCCGATACCACGTATTTCATCAGTTGCTTTCGCAAGCGGCTTGGCGAAACGCCGTTGCAGTACCGCAAATCGCGAAAAAATTAGGGCCCGCATGGCGGGCCCTGGAAGGCGAGACGCGACGCTTACTGCGGGAACCACTGGTCGCTGATTTTCTGGTATGTGCCGTCGGCTTTGATGGCTTCCAGCGCGTCGTTGAGCTTTTTCAGCAGCGCGACGTTTTCCGGGCGTACCGCGATGCCAAGCCCGGTGCCGAAGTATTGCGGGTCGGTTACTTTTTCCGTGGCGGTGCCAAGCTGCGGGTTATTCTTCAGCCATTCATTCACCACGGCGGTATCCCCGAAGACGCCGTCGAGACGGCCATTTTTCAGGTCGATAATCGCGTTCTGGTAGCTGTCATACGCCACGGTTTTCACTTCCGGGTGTTTATCCTGGAGGTATTTCTGGTGCGTGGTGCCGTTTTCCATGCCGATGCGTTTGCCTTTCAGTTCATCGAAAGATTTGTACGCGCCTTTTTTGGCAATCACCACCGCGGAATTGGCGTAATAGGGCGCGGTAAACGCGACCTGTTTCTGGCGCTCGGGCGTGATGTCCATACCGGAGATGACGGCGTCATATTTTTTAAATTTTAGCGCCGGGATCAGGCTGTCGAACGCATGGTTGGTGAATGTGCACTCCGCCTGCATTTTTTTGCATAACGCTTTAGCGAGATCGATGTCAAAACCGACGATCTGATTGCTGGCGTCGAGCGACTCGAACGGCGGGTACGTGGCGGATGAGCCGAAGCTGATTTTATCCGCGGCAGTGGCGTGGAAAGCGGCACCCGCCAGCATGGCGGCCAGAATGATTTTTTTCATGCGTAAAGCTCCCGTCTGTCAATCTCGTTATAAATCACCGTTTACCCGGCGTGATAACACCATGCCATTAAGTGAATTTTTATTCAATAAAAATGTATAACTATTTTTATTTGCCGGCGCAGGGGGGCAGAGGGGGCGCTTCGCTCGCCCCTCCAGCAAAAGAGGAGTATGTTGCTTCAGGTTTTACAGGGCGGGTAAGCGAAGCGCATCCGCCATCAAACATACCGCCCTCCCCGCAAGGAGGAGGGCGGGGTGAGGGGAACTAGCTGCGGCGCTCAAACGCCAGCGCGCGACGCTCAATCAGGCGCATCAGCAGCGTTAACAGGCCATTGACGATAAGATAAATCACGCCCGCCGCGCCAAACACCATCACGTCATAGGTGCGGCCATACAGCAGTTGCCCGTGGCCCATCACTTCCATCAGCGTGATCGTGTAGGCGAGCGACGTACTCTTAAACACCAGCACCACTTCGTTGGAATACGACGAGAGCGCGCGCTTAAACGCATACGGCAGCAGGATAGCGAGCGTATCTTTGCGGCTCATGCCGAGCGCGCCGCAGGACTGCCACTGGCCGTCCGGGATAGCCCGGATAGCGCCGTAAAAGAGCTGCGTGGTATACGCCGCCGAGTTCAGCGATAGCGCCACCAGCGCGCACAGCCACGGCTCGGAAAGCACGTGCCACAGCCACGGATAGTTCTGCAGCGACGGAAACTGCCCTGGCCCGTAGTAAATCAGGAAGATCTGCACCAGCAGCGGCGTCCCGGTGAACAGCGTAATGTAGCCGCGCACCAGCCAGACCAGCACTGGCGTTTTCAGCGTCAGGATAATCGTGAAGATAACCGACAGCACCAGCGCCACGGCGATGGACGCCACGGTGAGCGTCAGGCTGGTGTGCAGCCCTTTGAGAAGCTCCGGCAAGTAATCAAGCATCAGCCAGGCCTCCGCTCAAAACGCGTGGCGCGCAGGTCAATACGCTTGAGGATGTACTGGCTTATCAGGGTGATCACCAGATAAATCGCCGCCGCGACAATGTACCAGGTAAACGGCTCCTGGGTGCGGGTGGCGATGCTTTTGGTTTGCAGCATCAAATCGTTCACGCTTATCAGCGACACCAGCGCGGTGTCTTTCAGCAGCACCAGCCACTGGTTGCCAAGCCCCGGCAGCGCGTGGCGCCACATCTGCGGCATCACCAGACGGAAGAAAATCGCCGATTTCGACAGTCCCAGCGCCTGGCCCGATTCCCACTGACCGTGCGGAACGGCTTTCAGCGCGCCGCGCAGCGTCTGGGAGGCGTACGCGGAGTAGAGCAGCGCGAGCGCAATCACGCCGCACAGAAACGGGCTGACATCGAAGTTATCGATCTGCACCTGCACGGGAATAGTGGCGAACCCCAGCGGAATGGTAAACCCGTCCGAGAGCGTCAGCAGCAGTTGCGACGAGCCGAAATAGATAAACAGCACCACCAGAATTTCCGGCAGGCCGCGCAGCAGCGTCACCAGCCCCGTGGCGAGCCACGCCACGGGCCGCCACTTCGCCGATTCCAGGACCGCGAACAGCATCGCCAGCACCAGGCCCAGGCAAAGGGCGCAGACGGCAAGGCCGACGGTCATCCCGGCGGCGCTTGCTAATGGAAACATTTCGTTCATTCAGGCGATTACTTCTGGAACCATTTGTCGTAGATGGCTTTGTACGTGCCGTCTTTTTTCACTTTCTCCAGCGCGGTGTTGAATTTCTGCTGAAGTTCGGTGTTGCCCTGGCGCACCGCGATGCCAAGACCGGTGCCGAAGTAGTCTTTGTCCGTCACTTTATCGCCAACCGCGGCCAGTTTCGGGTTGGTTTTCAGCCATTCGGTTACGACGGCGGTATCGCCAAACACGGCATCGATGCGGCCATTTTGCAGATCCAGACGCGCGGTCTGGTAGCTGTCATAAGGCACGGTGGTGATTTCCGGGTGTTTGTCGGTAATGAATTTCTGGTGAGTGGTGCCGTTCTGCACGCCCACGCGTTTGCCTTTCAGCTGCGCAATACTGCTGTTTTTACCCTGCAGGCCGATAAACAGCGCGGAGTTGTCGTAATACGGCGCCGTGAACAGCACCTGTTTTTCACGCTCAGGGGTAATATCCATGCCCGCCATTACCGCATCCACGCGCTTGAATTTCAGCGCCGGGATCAGGCTGTCGAATGCTTGGTTGGTGAACGTACAGGTCGCGTCTATCTCTTTACACAGCGCATTGGCCAGATCGACGTCGAAACCGACGATTTTATTGCTTGCGTCCATCGACTCAAACGGCGGGTAAGAGGCTTCGGTCGCGAAACGGATAGTTTGTGCTGCGGCGGCGGAAAGGCTAACGCTTGCAAGAAGCGCGGCAATTAATACGTTTTTCATTGTCATTATTCCGGTCATCTTTAGTGGGAAAGATAGTTTTTAAACGCGTCGGTCGCAGGCGCGCTAAAGCAGCTCGCGTCGCCCTGCTCGATAATATGTCCATTTTCCATATAGACCACACGGCTGGCGGTTTTACGCGCCACTTCCACTTCGTGCGTCACGATAACCTGCGTGATCCCGGTCTGTGACAGCTCGCGGATAATGCTGACGATCTGGGCGGTGATTTCCGGGTCGAGCGCGGCGGTCGGCTCGTCAAACAGCAGCACCTGCGGCTCCATCATCAGCGCGCGCGCAATCGCCACGCGCTGCTGCTGACCGCCGGAGAGGTGCAGCGGATAACGATCGACATAAGGCGTCAGGCGCAGGCGCTCCAGCAGTTTGTCGGCACGCTGACGCGCGGCCTCTTTGCTAAGCCCCAGCACCCGGCACGGCGCTTCGATAAGATTATCCAGCACCGTCAGGTGCGGCCACAGATTGTACTGCTGGAACACCATGCCGACATTGCGGCGCAGTTCGCGGATAGCTTTATCGCCCGGCGCTTTCGAGAAGTCGAACTGGTTGCCCGCAATGCTGAGCTGCCCGGAACGCGGCATTTCCAGCAAATTGAGTACCCGCAGCAGCGAGCTTTTCCCCGCGCCGCTTGGGCCAAGCAACACCAGCGTTTCGCCCTCAGGGCAGCTGAGCGTGATGTCAAACAGCGCCTGATGCGCGCCGTAGAAGCAGTTTATGCCGTTTAGTTGAATACTCATGCGTAGCAGTTGAATAGCAATTGAGACCGCGAATAGTACCGTTGGCAGAATAGTTATGCAATATTAGTGCGTTAAAACTTAATATTCTCCACATTTACGGTACAAAACCAGCACGATATAGCGGGGTGGGGGTGGGGCAAGAATAAATGTCGGCCAGATGGCGCTAAGCCAGACGGTTTATCGCACCCACTCCCGCCGCGCTTAGCGGCGCTCCAGCGACTGGCGCAGCGTGCCCGCTGGCGCATGTACGTTGCCGCCGAGATAGCGCACGTCATCCACGGCCCAGCACTGGCCTTCGCGCACCATCAGCACTTCATCCAGCCATTTTGTCTCGCCGCGCTGCTGCTCCACGCGTAGCGGGATATTGCGCGCGTCGGTGTTGGGAATGCGCGAGGCGCTGGCGACGCGCACGCTCTCAGGCGCGTCGGTGCGGCTGGAGAATGGATCGGTGCGTAAGAAGCCGTTATCGGCGTGGTTTTCGCGGTTCGATTTATCAAGAAGCTGATAGAGCGAATCGCTTAAATAGGGACGTAAATCGGTCAGGCGCGTCAGCCCCTGGCTGCGCTGTTCGATGCGGTGCTGGTAGAACTGTTCCGCCACGGCATCAGGGCCGCCTTCCACGCACGGGCCGCTGCGCGAGCCGATATCCTTAAAGGCGGGCGTCACGGTGGTACAGGCGCTCAGCATCAGGGCGCACGGAAGAACCAGAGTCAGAACGGTATGGCGCATTTTTATTTCCTTATTCCGGTAAGCAGGACTACGTTTCTTGTCACAGGACTTTTTTAGCATAGCGTATCGTTACCGAATTGCGTCTGGTATCGTCTGCTAACGCATTGATAGCCAAAAGGAGAGAACCATGCAGTTTTCCACCACGCCAACCCTGGAAGGACAAGTTATCGTTGAGTATTGCGGCGTCGTCACTGGCGAGGCGATCCTCGGCGCCAATATTTTCCGCGACTTTTTTGCAGGCATCCGCGATATCGTCGGCGGCCGCTCCGGCGCGTATGAAAAAGAGCTGCGCAAGGCGCGCGAAATCGCATTTCGCGAGCTGGGCGACCAGGCCGCGTCGCTCGGCGCCGATGCCGTCGTCGGCATTGATATCGATTATGAAACTGTCGGTAAAGACGGCAGCATGCTGATGGTGAGCGTCAGCGGCACGGCGGTGAAAACCCGTCGATGAAACTGCGTTTCTGGCCGCTGCTGCTGGCGGCGCTGCTCGCAGGGTGCGCGGGCGAAAAAGGGATTGTCGATCGCGGCGATTATAAAGTGGATACGCGCCGGGCGGCGCAGGCGGCGTATCCGCGCATTAAAGTGCTGGTCATTCACTACACCGCCGATGATTTCGACACGTCGCTTGCCACGCTGACTGACCGGCACGTCAGCTCGCACTATCTGATCCCGGCGAACCCGCCTGAAAAAGGCGGCAAACCGGTTATCTGGCAACTGGTGCCGGAGCGCGAGCTGGCGTGGCATGCGGGCGCGAGCTTCTGGCGCGGCGCCACGCGGCTAAATGACACCTCTGTCGGCATCGAGCTTGAGAACTATGGCTACCGGAAAATCGACGGGCAGAAGCGTTTCTTCCCGTTCAGCCCGCCGCAGATAGCCGTGCTCAGCAAGCTTGCGCGCGACATCATCCACCGCTACCAGATTACGCCTGAGAATGTGGTGGCGCATGCGGATATCGCGCCGCAGCGCAAAGACGATCCGGGGCCGCTGTTCCCGTGGCAGGCGCTGGCGGCGCAGGGCATCGGGGCGTGGCCGGATGAACAGCGCGTCGCGTTTTATCTCGCCGGGCGCAACCCTTATGCGCCGGTAGATGAAAACACGCTGCTGGATCTGCTGGCGCGCTACGGCTATGACGTGACGCCGCAAATGAGCGAAGCGCAGCGCAAACGCGTCATTCAGGCGTTCCAGATGCATTTCAGGCCCGCGCGCTATGACGGCCTGCCGGACGCGCAGAGTCAGGCGATCGCCGAGGCGTTGCTGGAGAAATACGGTCAGGGGTAAATATGAAAACGCCGCAGAACGCGGCGTTATTTTTGGCGTTATCCGCGGTGCAGCGTGCCGTGGTCGCGCAGCCAGTACGCGGTGCGCTCAATGCCGTCATCCAGCGACACCACAGGCTTATAGCCCAGCTCGCTTTCAGCGCGGCTGATATCCAGCGTGAAATCGAAATTCAGCTTTGAAACGCCGTAGTGCGTCAGCGCCGGCTCTTTATGCGAATGCTTGCCGAGGCGCTCCAGGCTTCGCGCCATCATATCCAGCATCGGATAAGGCACCGAGCGGATACGACACGAAATTCCCAGCTCATCAATCAGCTTCTGCACGATACTTTTCAGCGGACGCGCTTCGCCGTTAGTGATGTTATACGCGCGCCCCGACGGCAGCGCGTCGCAGGCGCTGCTGCTGGCAAGCCACATCGCGTGAACCGCGTTTTCATGGTAAGTCATATCCACCATTGCCTCGCCGCCGCGTGGCAGCAGCACGCTGCCGTAATGGCGCATCATCTGCACCAGACGCGGGAAAAAGACTTTATCATGCGGCCCGAACAGGCTTTGCGGACGCAGAATGGTAAAGCGCGTCTGCGGGTTCGCCTGCGCCAGCAGCTGGATAACCTCTTCGCTGGCGGCCTTGCTGCGCGCGAACGCGTTCGCCATCCGGTGCGGGCGGAAATCTTCGCGAATATCGCGATGGTGGTGATAATCGAAATAGAGCGCGGGGGAGGAGATATGCACGAAGTTGCGCACGCCCCAGGCGACGGCCCATTCGCCGAGACGGCGAGTGGCGCGCACGTTGGCAAGATCGAACGCCTCCTGCGGGCCCCAGGGCGAGGTAAAGCTCGAACAGTGCCAGAGGGTATCAATACCGGCCAGCATGACTTTCGCCTGCGAGGATACCAGCTCGGTTAAATCGGCAGGGATAAATTCCGCGCCCATTTTCTCCAGCAGCTTGCCCATCGCTTCATTGCGCCCGGTGGCCCGGACCTGGACACCCTGATGACGTAAATATTCGACCGCGTTTCGGCCTAAACCGCTGGTGGCGCCCGTGACCAGTACCTTCATATCGATCCACTGTGCTGTAACGTTTAGCCGCGCATTCTTCCGTGAAATCAGCGCTGATGCAATGGGTACAACGTAACAATGCGCGTAAGCGCAGCTGAACAGGCCCCTTGCCGCAGCGCTGTAAAGGCGTTATGCCGCCTGCTGTAAAAACTCCCGCCAGTACGCCACGACGGTTTCAAGCTGTTCGCGGTTGACATCAAGGTGCGTCACCAGACGCGTCACCGGGGCGGCGCTTATCAGCACGTCGCGCGATTTCATAAACGCGCCGAGCGCGGCGACCTGCGCCGGCGGCACGCGGATGAACAGCATATTGGTGTCGTGGCGACGCACATCCGCGCCCACATCGCGCAGCGCCGCGGCAAGCCAGGCGGCGTTGTCGTGATCCTCTTTCAGACGCGTAACGTTATGCTCCAGCGCATAAAGCCCGGCGGCCGCGAGAATACCGGCCTGACGCATGCCGCCGCCGGTCATTTTCCGCCAGCGTTTTGCGCGCTGAATGTACTCATGGCTGCCGAGCAGCAGCGAGCCTACCGGCGCGCCGAGCCCTTTGGAGAGGCAAATCGTGAACGTATCGCAAAACTGCGCGATATCTTTCAGCTCGCAGCCATACGCCACTACTGCGTTAAAGATGCGCGCGCCGTCCACATGCAGCGCGAGACCGCGCTCGCGGGTAAATTCCCACGCCTGTTGAAGATAATCGCGCGGCAGTACTTTGCCGTTATGGGTATTTTCAAGGCTTAACAGGCGGGTGCGGGCGAAGTGCACATCGTCGGGTTTGATTTTCGCCGCGACGTTATCAAGCGGCAGCGTGCCGTCACTGTTGGCGTCAATCGGCTGCGGCTGAATGCTGCCGAGCACCGCTGCGCCGCCGGCTTCATAGAGATAATTGTGCGCGAGTTGTCCGACAATATACTCCTCGCCGCGCTCGCAGTGACTCAGCAGCGCTACCAGGTTCGCCTGGGTGCCGGTAGGCAGAAACAGCGCCGCCTCTTTGCCGCTCAGGCGCGCCGCATACTCCTGCAGCGCGCTAACGGTCGGGTCGTCGCCATAGACATCATCCCCGGTGGGGGCCGCCATCATACGCGCCAGCATGGCGTTGCCAGGGCGCGTGACGGTATCACTGCGTAAATCGATCACGGTATATCCTTTTCGGTGAACAGAAACGTCTCTTTTACCGGAACCAGTTGGTTTTCGCCAGATCGATAACTTCATCCCCGCGGCCATTGATGATGGCGCGCAGCATATAGAGGCTAAAGCCCTTAGCCTGTTCCATCTTGATTTGCGGCGGCATCGCCAGCTCCTCTTTGGCGACGGTGACATCCACCACCACCGGGCCGTCGGTGCTGAAGGCGCGTGAGAGCGCGTCATCCAGCTCGCTCGCTTTTTCCACGCGAATGCCCGGAATGCCGCACGCTTCGGCGATGCGCGCGTAATTAGTCGCGTGCAGATCGGTGCCGTCGGTCAGGTAGCCGCCCGCTTTCATTTCCATCGCCACAAAGCCGAGCACGCTGTTGTTAAAGACGATGACTTTCACCGGCAGGTTGAGCTGCACCAGCGAGAGCAGATCGCCCATCAGCATGCTGAAGCCGCCGTCGCCGCACATCGCCACCACCTGACGCCCCGGCGCGCTCGCCTGGGCGCCGATCGCCTGCGGCATGGCGTTCGCCATCGAGCCGTGGTTGAACGAACCCAGCAGGCGGCGTTTGCCGTTCATCTCCAGATAGCGCGCCGCCCACACGGTCGGCGTGCCGACATCGCAGGTGAAAATCGCGTCCGGCGCGGCGAAGTGGCTTATCTGACGGGCCAGATACTGCGGGTGCAGCGCCTTTTCACTCGGCTGCGCCAGGTCGTCGAGCCCTTTGCGCGCGTCGCGGTAATCCTCCAGCGCTTTATCCAGGAAATGCCGGTCAGTTTTCTCCTCCAGCAGCGGCAGCAGAGCGGCGAGTGTCGCTTTCACATCGCCCACCAGCGCCATGTCGACTTTGCTGTGCGCGCCGATGCTGCCGGGGTTGATGTCTATCTGGATGATTTTGGCGTGGGTCGGATAGAACGCGCGGTAGGGAAAACGGGTGCCGAGAAGGATCAGCGTGTCGGCGTTCATCATGGTGTGGTAGCCGGACGAGAAGCCGATAAGCCCGGTCATGCCCACGTCATAGGGATTGTCGTACTCGACATGCTCTTTGCCGCGAAGCGCATGGACGATGGGCGCTTTCAGCGTACGGGCGAACGCCAGCAACTCCTCATGCGCGCCCGCGCAGCCGCTGCCGCACATCAGCGCGATGTTATCGGAGTAGCGCAACAGCTGGGCGAGTTTTTTAAGTTCGTCCTGCGGCGGCACGATAACCGGCTGCGGCGCGTGATACCAGGCGGGATTCACATCTTCAGGCGCGGGTTTGAGCGCCACATCGCCCGGCAGCACTATCACCGAGACGCCGCGTTCCAGCACGGCTTTACGCAGCGCGATGGCGAGCACCTGCGGGATCTGCTCCGGCGTCGACACCAGCTCACAGTAATGGCTGCACTCGCGGAACAACTCCTGCGGGTGCGTCTCCTGGAAATAGCCGCTGCCGATTTCGCTGGAGGGAATGTGCGCGGCAATCGCCAGTACCGGGACGTTGTTGCGATGGCAGTCAAACAGCCCGTTGATGAGATGCAGGTTGCCCGGCCCGCAAGAGCCCGCGCACACGGCCAGCTCGCCGGTCAGTTGCGCTTGCGCGCCCGCCGCGAAGGCCGCCACCTCTTCATGGCGCGTCGACATCCAGTCGATGGTGCCCATGCGGTTTAAGCTGTCGCTAAGGCCATTGAGCGAGTCGCCGGTTACGCCCCAGATGCGTTTCACGCCCGCCTGCTCCAGGGTTTTTGCGATATAGGACGCCACGGTCTGTTTCATTTTCCCTCCTTAGTGCGTTGTCTGTGATACCGGTTACAAGCTTAGTCCAAATTGCTTTGCAGGCAGCGGGAATAGCCTTTAATTTCATATGGATTTGTGGGCGACCACGCCGCTGGGCGTCGCCGGGACAGCGATTCAGACGGAATAAAAAAATGCTAACGACAACACTCACCGCCTTTAACCGGGCGCTGGACAGAGAGGCTTTAGGTAAATTACTGCTGCGCCTGACCGTGGGCGGGCTGATGCTGTTTCATGGGGTGCATAAGCTGCTGGATGGCGTGGACGGCATCGCCGGGATGCTGGCGGCGCGCGGCCTGCCGGAGTTTATCGCGTACGGTACGCTGGTGGGCGAGGTGGTGGCGCCGCTGCTGGTCATTCTGGGGATCCTGACGCGCCCGGCAGCGCTCGTCATCGCCTTTACGATGGTTGTCGCGTGGCTGATGGTGGGTATGGACAAGACGTGGATGCTCGATAAAACCGGCGCATGGGCCATTGAGAATATCGTCTATTTTTTCACCGGCGCGCTGGCGGTGGCGTTTTGCGGCGCCGGGCGGTATTGCGTCGCGCGCCGCCCGGCGTGGCAGTGAGTGAAGGGCCAGCAGGTGTGCGTACAGGCAAAAAGGCGGGGGGCGCTTCGCTGACCAGCCCTACCATTATTGCCAGCAAGCACAGGGCGGGTAAGCGTTAACGCACCCGCCCTGTGCGTCAGGCCAGCACCAGATCGCTTGCCGGATGGCACGAACACGCCAGCACATAGCCGTCGGCTATCTCCTGATCGGTCAGCGTCATTGTGCTCGTCACGCTGTATTCGCCGGAAAGTACCCGCGTTTTGCAACAGCCGCACACGCCTGCGCGGCACGCGGCGTTCACCGGCACTTTATTGCTCTCCAGCGCCTCCAGTAGCGTGGTGCCAACCGCGCCATAAAATTCGCGTGCAGGCGTAAGCGTGGTGAATTTAAGCCCGCTGGTGGCGGCCCCGGCGACCGGCGTGAAGAACTGCTCTTTAAAAAAGCGCGTCACGCCGAGCGCTTTCACTTCCTGCTCGACGAAATCCATATACGGCGCGGGGCCGCAGACCATCACGGTACGGCTGGCGAGATCCGGCACCGCCTCCAGCATGGCCCGGGTTAAACGCCCGTGCGCAAAGCCCGGCGCGTCGCCATTTTCCGCAACCAGCGTTACCGGATAGTCGCGCCATTCGTCGGCGAAAATCATATCCTGCGGCGTGCGCACGTTATAAATCACCTGCACGTCAGCCTGCGGACGATACTTCGCCAGCCACCGGCGCATCGACATAATCGGTGTCACGCCGCAGCCGCCTGCCAGCAGCAAAAAGCGTTCGCTGGTTTTATCCGCGCAGGTGAAATCGCCCTGCGCGTCGGAGAGCCACAGATAATCGCCGCGTTTCACCTCGCGCGTCAGCCAGCCGGAGCCTTCGCCGTCGTCGATCCGGCGCACCGTTAAGGTGATAAACGGGCTCACGCCAGGCGTTGAAGAGAGCGTGTAAGCGCGCAGCGTATCGGCGCGATTGCGAATGCTCACCAGAGCATACTGCCCCGCCTGGTACGGGTAGAAATCGTGGCACAGGAGCGACAGCGTCCAGACATCCGGCGTCTCCTGCCGGATGTGGTGAACCTGCATGCGCCACGGGCATTGTGGGGTTGGCATCGTCATGTTTCCTCCTTACGCGCCCAGCAGCGCGCGCATATCCTGCTCAACGGTGGTGACCTGGCGCAGGCCGAACTTCTCATTCAGCACTGCCAGCAGATCCGGCGTCAGGAAGCCAGGCGCGGTCGGGCCGGTAATAATATTGGTCACGCCGAGCGACAGCAGAGTCAGCAGGATCACGATAGCTTTCTGTTCAAACCAGGAGAGCACCAGCGACAGCGGCAGATCATTGACGCCGCAGCCGAGTTTTTCAGCCAGCGTCACCGCGAGAATAATCGCAGAGTAGGCGTCGTTACACTGGCCGGCGTCCACCAGACGAGGCAGCCCTTCGATATTGCCGAAGTCGAGCTTATTGAAGCGGTATTTGCCGCAGGCCAGGGTCAGGATCAGGCAATCCTGCGGCACCTGGGTGGCGAAATCGGTAAAGTAGCTGCGTTCGCCGCGCGCGCCGTCGCAGCCGCCCACCAGGAAGATGTGGCGCAGTTTCTCACGGCTCACGAGATCAATGAGCGTGTCGGCGGCGCCGAGCAGCGTCTGGCGGCCGAAACCAACGGTAATCAGGTGTTCAATCTCAGAATACGGGAAGCCCGCCATCTGTTGCGCCTGAGCGATGACCGGCGCGAAGTTGTCGCCTTCGAGGTGGCTGACGCCTGGCCAGCCGACGATGCTGCGGGTCCAGATGCGATCGTCATAATTGCCGACAGTCGGGTCGATAATGCAGTTGGACGTCATCACAATCGGGCCAGGGAAGCGGGCGAATTCCACCTGCTGGTTCTGCCAGCCGCTGCCGTAGTTGCCGACCAGATGCTTAAATTTGCGCAGCTCCGGGTAGCCGTGCGCGGGCAGCATTTCGCCGTGAGTGTAAACGTTAACGCCGGTGCCTTCGGTCTGCTCCAGCAGGTTATAGAGATCGTTCAGATCGTGGCCGGAAATCAGAACACATTTGCCCGCCACGGCTTTGACATTGACCTGCGTCGGGGTCGGGTGGCCATATTTGCTGGTTTCGCCCGCGTCCAGGATGCTCATTACTTTGAAATTCATCTGGCCGATTTCCATCGCGCATTCCAGCAGCGCGTTCATATCCGCAGGCCAGGTGCCGAGCCACGCCATAATTTTGTGATACTGCGCATAGATATCGTTGTCTGACTTCCCGAGCACGTGCGCGTGTTCCATATACGCCGCCGCGCCTTTCAGCCCATAGAGGCACAGCAGGCGCAGGCCAAGAATATTCTCGCCGATCACCGCTTTATCGATATTCGGGGCGAAGGCGGCGGCCTGGCGCTGTAACTCGCCGAGGTCGTCGCTTGCAAGCGTTAGCGCCGCCATCGGATTGTCGACCTGCGCGTTTTCGTCAACAGCCAGACACTGGGCTTTCAGCGCGTCGCGCAGCGCAATCGCTTCGCGGGTGTAGCCCACAATGCGCGGCGAATCGAAGTTCACGTTGGTGAGAGTGGAGAAGAAAGCGCGGGGCGCAAAGCTATCTACATGATGGTCGATGATGCCAAGCTCACGTGCTTTGACCGCCCAGGCGGAAAGCCCCTGCAAAGCCGCAATCAGCAGATCCTGCAGGTCGGAGGTTTCGGCGGTCTTTCCGCACATCCCCTGCGCATACGCGCAGCCATTGCCCGCCGGAGTACGAATCGTTTGTTCACATTGCACGCAAAACATGATGACACCTTAAAGTTATATTTAATATGCATGTTTAAGGTTAGGCCTGGGCGCAGGGGGAGAAAAGCATTTTTTAAGGAACCTGAAGTGAGATTGACGTAGCGCAATTTTGGCGGCAGGAGCCTACCGCCAAAGAGGTATCAGGCGGCAAACAGCGCCATGAGCAACGGTACCAGCAGGCTCAGAATAAAGCCGTGAACAATGGCTGCGGGCACCAGTTCCAGCCCGCCGCTGCGTTGTAAAACTGGCAGCGTGAAGTCCATCGATGTCGCTCCGCAGATGCCGAGCGCGGTGGAACGGCTGCGGCGCACCAGCGCCGGGATCAGCATAATCGCGATAAGCTCGCGGCCCAGATCGTTAAAGAACGCGGCGCTGCCGATAACCGGGCCCCAGGATTCCGTTATCAGAATGCCGGAAAGTGAGTACCAGCCGAAGCCTGATGCCATCGCCAGCCCCGCGCGCAGCGGCAGATCCAACAGCTGCGCGTTCACGACGCCCGCGATAAGCGAACTGCCCAGCACCACGACCGCCACCATCATGCCGCGACGGTTAAGCACAATCTGCCTGAGCGTCATACCGTTGTTACGAAGCTGAATACCTATCAGGAACAGCAGGAAAATTAAGGTGTATTCGCTCGCCGCTGTGGCGTGCTTAAGAAACGTAAGGCCGGTCAGCCCCAGCAGAAAGCCGAGCACCACGACGCCGCACAGCTTGAGGGATTCCAGCGCCATCGCGAGGCGCGACGGTAGTTTCTCCTGATGATGCCGATGGCGCCACGGGATCGCGCGTTCAAGCCACAGCAGGGCGGCGATATTGCACAACATAATGACTGTAATGCTGACGGCGGAATAATGAAAAATCGCCAGCAGATTCGCAGACAGATTATCAAGAAACGCCAGGCTTATTCCCATAAAGAACAGAATGATATACACCAGCCAGCTTAAAAACCGGTTGATAAGCCGCAGCGCGCCTGCTTTGCGCAAGGGAATAAGGTAGCCGAGAATAAGCGGTACTAAAATAATTAACAGTCCTGCAAACATGAGGCGGGGGATCCCTGAAATACCTGAAATTATGGTGCCGCCACACCCTACAGAATTCGCCACTGCGAGTAAAGCCGCTATTATCAGCGATATTTCATTGCGTTAGCGCATAATGAAAGTCATTAATGACGCGTCTTCATCATCACAATTTTTATTATTACGAGATGTCTCGCAGCGATGCGTATTCATCGGCACGGCGCCTGTTAAGCCTCTGATTGAATAGCTATACTGGCCACATGCAGCCATGCCTGATGCAGCCGGAGGAAAGATGTTTCTTGAGCGTGTGGAGATCGCCGGGTTTCGCGGAATTAACCGCTTATCGTTAACGCTTGAACATAATAATGTGCTGATTGGTGAAAACGCGTGGGGGAAATCGAGCCTGCTGGACGCCCTGACGCTGCTGCTAAACCCCGGGGACGCGCTCTATTCCTTTACCCGCCACGATTTCTGGTTTCCGCCTGGCGATATTCACGGGCGCGAGCGACATCTGCATGTGATCCTCATCTTTCGCGAGTCGGAGCCAGGTGATGCCGGGCGCCACCGCTACCGTGGACTGCGGCCGCTCTGGACGGCGGGCGACGATAATTATCAGCGGATTTTCTACCGGCTGGAAGGCGAGCTTAACGACGATGAAAGCGTGCTGACGCTGCGCAGTTTTCTCAACGCGCAGGGAGAGGCGCTGGCGCTTGAGGATATCGATAACAGCGCGCGCCAGCTTATCCGGTTAAGCCCGGTGCTGCGGCTGCGCGACGCCCGCTTTATGCGCCGCCTGCATGACAGCGCTATCGCCCATACCCCGCAGGTTGAAGTGACGGCCCGCGAGCTTGATTATCTGACGCGCGAACTGGTCTCCCGCCCGCAAAACCTGACGGATGAACAGATTCGCCAGGGGCTGTCGGCGATGGTGCAACTGCTGGAACACTACTTTTCCGAGCAGGGCGCGCCGGGGCCGCGTTACCGCCTGATGCGTCGTCATTCGCATGATGAACAGCGCAGCTGGCGCTATCTCGACACCATCAACCGTATGATTGATAAACCTGGCGGGCGAGCCTATCGGGTGATCCTGCTTGGGCTTTTCGCCACGCTGTTACAGGCCAAAGGCAACGTGCGGCTCGATAAATACGCCCGCCCGCTGCTGCTGGTCGAAGACCCCGAAACGCGCCTGCACCCGATTATGCTGTCAGTGGCCTGGCAGTTGCTGAATCTGCTGCCGCTGCAAAAACTCACCACCACTAATTCAGGCGAACTGCTGTCGATGACGCCAGTGGAGGACGTGTGTCGCCTGGTGCGCGCTTCCGGCAAAGTGGCGGCCTGGCGTCTCGGGCCTGGCGGTATGAACGCCGAAGACAGCCGCCGCATCGCATTTCATATTCGCTTTAACCGCCCCTCGGCGCTGTTCGCGCGCTGCTGGCTGCTGGTGGAAGGCGAAACGGAAGTCTGGATGATGAACGAACTGGCGCGCCAGTGCGGCTACCATTTCGAGGCTGAAGGCGTAAAAGTGATTGAGTTCGCCCAGTCAGGTTTAAAGCCGTTAATTAAGTTCGCCCGCCGTATGGGCATTGACTGGCACGTGCTGGTGGATGGTGACGACGCCGGGCGCAAATACGCCGCAACGGTGAAAGGGCTGGTCAACCACGACAGCGAACAGGTGCGTCAGCACTTAACCGAGCTCCCGGCGCTGGATATGGAGCACTTTATGTATCGCGAGGGATTTGAGACGGTGTTTTACCGGGTGGCGCAGTTGCCGGACGGCGTACATATGAATATGCGGCGGGTTATCGTCAAGGCTATCCACCGCTCCTCAAAGCCCGATCTGGCCATAGAAGTAGCGATGGAGGCCGCGCGCCGCGGTGTAGACGCCGTGCCGTCGCTGCTGCGCAAAATGTTCTCTCGCGTGCTGTGGCTCGCCCGCGGGCGAGCGGATTAACGTATCGTGTGGCAGGGAAGTGCTGGGCGGGTAAACACACCGCACCTGCCGAAAGAGATGTGGCGGGCAAGCGAAGCGCACCCGCCAAAAGAGGCGTGGCGGGCAAGCGAAGCGCACCCGCCAAAAGAGGCGTGGCAGGCAAGCGTAGGGCAGGCAAGCGAAGCGCACCCGCCAGCTTAACGCCCTGCAACTTGACTCTCGTTAAACCACGCGGCGATTTGGGCAGTCATACTGTTCAGCAGCTCATAACGGCGGCGATACTCCGCGCGTTTTTTACTGGCTATCTCCTCAAGCGATTTCCGCGCGATGTGCAGCGGCATGTGATAAAGGCCCTGCGCGTCCTTCTCACCGCCCAGCGACGCCCAGAAGCTGTCATAGTCGGCATGCAGTTTATCTTTTTTCTTCTTCGCGTAGCGCCAGCTGCGATAGATATGCGTGTCGTTACTGACGGCGAGGATCTGGCTTACGGCGAAATGGCGCGCCAGCAGGCAGACGGCCTCCAGCAGCAGGCGTTTGGGGAACAGCCCGTGGCAGGCTTTGGTCGCAAGCTGGATCTTGTCATGTTCCACCCAGGCTTTGGCACCCTGTAAGCCGCCGATAAACAGCGTGCTTTTCCCGTCAACTTCGCACAAGGTGAACGTCATCTCGGCGAGCACGACGCCGGCGGCGTCGCGGAAAATCACCGTCGTTTCGCCCTCTTTATCGAGATCCGCGACGGCGGCGAGGTCGAGACGATACTGCGCGTCGTTTTTGCCGGTAAGCAGGGCAAGCGTGACGCCCGGACGGGTGAGGTGCCCGTGCATCAGCGCGCTGGGCAGAAGACACGCGATATGCTGGTAGTGGTATTCCAGCGCAGCCAGCGCCTGCTGGCGGGAAACATTCACGGAGAGCCACGGCCGGTGCAGGCGGCACGGCAAACCTGGCTGGGCATGCAGCAGCGCGTCCAGCATGGGCTGTTGCGCCAGCACGGCAAGCCAGCGGCGGGTGGCGAAAGGCGTCACCAGCGAACGCAGCATAAATTTACGGCGATAGGCCGGGTTCTGCCAGGCGAGCCCCGGCGTTTTCTGACCGGTCGCAAGCAGGCGGAAGAGCTGCCAGGCGCTGTGGGCTGGCGATGGTACGGAAAGTTCGGCGAGTGCGGACATAGCCCAGTCTCATGCGTGATGAACAATGAGGCTATGGGAACAAACCATCACTCAACGCAATATCAACGCCCTGGTTTATTTACAGGTCGCATAGGGTTTGGTTGAGATTGCGTTTAGAATAGGAGAGCAAACTCTGTTTACTCGTCTGAAACGTCAGGAAAGATATGAAGCTTAAGGGAAGGATCAAGAAGCGCTACGTGGTGCTGGCTCTGGTTATCATTATTGGCGGTATCTGGCTGTGGAAGACCCTGAATGCGCCGCTGCCCCGCTATCAGACCATGCTGGTGCGCAAAGGGGATTTGCAGCAGAGCGTACTGGCGACCGGCAAACTCGACGCGCTGCGCAAAGTGGATGTCGGTGCGCAGGTGAGTGGCCAGTTAAAAACCTTGTCGGTCAATATCGGCGATAAAGTGAAAAAGGATCAGCTGCTTGGGGTTATTGACCCGGAGCAGGCCGAAAACCAGATCAAAGAAGTGGAAGCGACGCTGATGGAGCTGCGTGCGCAGCGGCGACAGGCCGAGGCGGAGATGAAGCTTGCCCGCGTCACGCTTTCTCGTCAGCAACAGCTCGCCCGCACACAGGCGGTCTCGCGCCAGGATCTGGATACCGCCGCCACCGAACTTGCAGTAAAAGAAGCGCAAATCGGCACGATCGACGCGCAGATCCAGCGTAACCAGGCGTCACTCAGCACCGCGAAAACCAATCTGGACTATACCCGCATCACCGCGCCTATCGCGGGCGAAGTGACGCAGATAACCACGCTACAGGGCCAGACAGTGATCGCCGCCCAGCAGGCACCGAACATTCTGACGCTGGCCGATCTCAGCACGATGCTGGTGAAAGCGCAGGTTTCCGAGGCAGATGTCATCCATCTTAAGCCCGGCCAGAAAGCCTGGTTTACCGTGCTCGGCGATCCGCTGACCCGTTATGAAGGGCGGCTGAAAGATATTCTCCCCACGCCGGAAAAAATCAACGACGCCATTTTTTATTACGCCCGTTTTGAAGTGCCGAACCCGCAGGGGGTGCTGCGTCTTGATATGACCGCGCAGGTGCATATTCAGCTTGGCGGCGTCAGTAATGTGCTGACCATTCCGCTGGCGGCGCTGGGCGAGCCCGTCGGAGATAACCGCTATAACGTGACGCTGCTGCGTAACGGTGAAACGCGCGAGCGCGAAGTGACTATTGGCGTGCGCAATGATACGCAGGTCGAAGTAGTGAAAGGCCTCGACGAAGGCGATGAAGTGGTGATCGGCCGCGCGGTCGGGAGCGACCAATGACGGCGCTGCTTGAACTGCGCGATATTCGCCGCAGTTATCCGTCGGGCGACACCGATGTTGAAGTGCTTAAAGGCGTCTCCCTGACCATTCACGCCGGTGAAATGGTGGCGATCGTCGGCGCGTCCGGCTCCGGGAAGTCGACGCTGATGAATATTCTCGGCTGCCTCGATAAGCCGAGCAGCGGCAGCTATAAGGTGGCGGGCGTGGATGTGGCGACGCTTGACAGCGACGCGCTGGCCCGCCTGCGGCGCGAACACTTCGGCTTTATTTTCCAGCGTTACCATCTGCTCTCGCATCTGACGGCGGCACAGAATGTCGAAGTCCCGGCGATTTATGCCGGCACCGGACGTGCCGCGCGACAGGCGCGGGCGCGGGAATTGCTGGCGCGGCTCGGTCTTGAGGCGCGGGTGGATTATCAGCCGTCGCAGCTCTCCGGCGGGCAGCAGCAGCGCGTCAGTATCGCCCGCGCGCTGATGAATGGCGGACAGGTGATCCTCGCGGACGAACCGACCGGCGCGCTCGACAGCCATTCCGGCGAAGAAGTGATAGCGACGCTAAAGCAACTGCGCGATCGCGGGCATACCGTGATTATCGTAACCCACGACCCGAATGTCGCCGCGCAGGCGGAGCGGGTTATCGAAATCCGTGACGGGGAAATCATCAGTAACCCGCCGCCGGTGGCGACGCGCGACGGGGCGGGGTTGAACGCGCAGCCGCACGACGCTCCGGCGTTAGGGCAGTTTATCAACAGTTTTCGCGAGGCGCTGACGATGGCGTGGCTTGCGATGGCGGCCAATAAGATGCGCACGTTACTGACGATGCTCGGCATTATTATCGGCATCGCGTCGGTGGTCTCTATCGTGGTGGTCGGGGATGCCGCCAAGCAGATGGTGCTGGAAGATATTCGCTCCATTGGCACAAACACCATTGACGTCTACCCCGGTAAGGATTTCGGCGATGACGATCCGCAGTATCAGCAGGCGTTACAGTATGACGATTTGCAGGCGATCCAGCGTCAGCCGTGGGTGAGTTCCGCCACGCCTGCCGTCTCGCAGAATTTACGGCTGCGCTACGGCAATGTGGATGTCGCCGCCAGCGCCAACGGCGTGAGTGGGCAATATTTCAACGTTTACGGCATGACTTTCAGCGAGGGCAATACCTTTAACGACGAGCAGTTGCGTGGCCGCGCGCAGGTGGTGGTTATCGACAGCAACGCCCGCCGCCAGCTCTTTCCCAATAAGGCGAGCGTCGTCGGCGAAGTGGTGCTGGTGGGCAACATGCCCGCGACGGTTATCGGCGTCGCGGAAGAAAAACAGTCGATGTTCGGCAGCAGCAAAATTCTGCGGGTGTGGATGCCGTACAGCACCATGTCCGGGCGCATCATGGGCCAGTCGTGGCTGAACTCCGTCACCGTGCGCGTGAAAGAGGGCTACGACAGCGGCGAGGCGGAGCAGCAACTGACCCGGTTACTGACGCTCCGCCACGGCAAAAAAGACTTTTTCACCTGGAATATGGATGGCGTGTTGAAAACGGCGGAAAAGACCACACGTACACTTCAGCTGTTTTTAACGCTGGTGGCGGTGATTTCGCTGGTCGTCGGCGGGATCGGGGTGATGAATATCATGCTGGTGTCGGTGACCGAGCGTACCCGTGAAATCGGCATTCGTATGGCGGTCGGTGCGCGCGCAAGCGACGTCTTACAGCAGTTTTTAATCGAAGCTGTGCTGGTGTGTCTGGTAGGCGGAGCGCTCGGGATCGGCTTGTCGCTGCTTATCGCCTTTTCTCTGCAACTTATTCTGCCCGGCTGGGAGATTGGCTTTTCGCCGGTGGCGCTGTTGACGGCGTTTTTATGCTCCAGCGCGACGGGCGTGTTGTTCGGCTGGCTACCCGCCCGCAGCGCCGCGCGGCTTAATCCTGTCGATGCGCTGGCGCGGGAATAAATAAAAATGCCAGTCCACGGGACTGGCATTTCAGGAGCAGGATGTACACAATGAAACAGAAGAGTTACGCAACTGCGGATGCGACTTCTGCTTCAAGAGGGACAATAACGCTGGCATGGTTGCCTTTGGGACCCTGATGTACATCGAACCTCACGACTTGTCCGGCTTTCAGCGTTCTGTAGCCGTCCATCTGGATTGTAGAGTAGTGCGCGAAGATATCTTCGCCGCCGCCTTCAGGGCAGATAAACCCGAACCCTTTGGCGTTATTGAACCATTTAACAGTACCCGTCTCCATGCTTCGACATCCTTCATAAGTCTTATTGAGTAAGATGGATTGAACCGGTGGGTGAGGGGGGCTGTTCAAAACCTCGCCAACTCACGCTTGTACAATTTAGAGAAATCGCACTCTTCGTCAAGCGTTGAGCGGGGTCTGGCAGGTGGGATTGAGTCAAAATTTTGAAGCAGTTAACGCTATTTTCATTAATGTGACAGAGCTCGCGAATACCAGTGATAGCTGGTGGCGTGCTGAACATTAGGGTAGATTCAGGATGCGTATTACACTCAACCAGAGCGCCGGAAAACACGCTGGCTGTACTGTTTAACCATGATGACGACTGGCAATGAGTAAAGACAAAAGTTGGCTGGATTTTGACCATTTGGCGGAAGATGACCTGCGCGAAGCGCTAAAACCGCCATCTATGTATAAAGTTATATTAATGAACGATGATTACACGCCGATGGAATTTGTCATTGACGTGCTGCAAAAGTTCTTTTCTTATGATGTAGAACGTGCAACGCAACTGATGCTCACGGTTCACTATCAGGGGAAAGCCATCTGTGGCGTTTTCACCGCGGAAGTGGCGGAAACCAAAGTGGCGCTGGTGAACAAATATGCGAGGGAGAACGAGTATCCGTTGTTGTGTACGCTGGAAAAAGCCTGATTAAGGCAAACTATTGAGGGGGTGCCCTATGCTCAACCAGGAACTGGAACTCAGTTTAAACATGGCTTTCGCCAGAGCGCGCGAGCACCGACACGAGTTTATGACCGTCGAGCATCTGTTACTGGCTCTGCTCAGTAACCCATCGGCACGGGAGGCGCTTGAAGCCTGCTCCGTGGATCTGGTGGCGCTGCGTCAGGAACTCGAAGCCTTCATCGAACAAACCACACCCGTACTGCCCATGACAGAAGAAGAGCGCGACACTCAGCCGACGCTCAGCTTCCAGCGCGTGTTGCAGCGTGCGGTGTTCCACGTCCAGTCCTCCGGCCGTAGCGAAGTGACCGGCGCGAATGTCTTAGTGGCTATCTTCAGCGAACAGGAGTCCCAGGCGGCCTATCTGTTGCGTAAACATGAAGTCAGTCGCCTCGATGTGGTGAATTTCATCTCTCACGGCACCCGTAAAGACGAGCCAGGCCAGGCGCCGGGCAATGATAATCCGGTCAACGAAGAGCAGGCAGGCGGGGAGGAGCGTATGGAAAACTTCACCACCAATCTCAATCAGCTTGCCCGCGTTGGCGGCATTGATCCGCTGATTGGCCGCGATAAAGAGCTGGAGCGCGCCATTCAGGTGCTCTGCCGTCGCCGGAAAAACAACCCGCTGCTGGTCGGCGAATCGGGCGTCGGGAAAACCGCGATTGCCGAAGGGCTTGCCTGGCGTATCGTGCAGGGCGACGTGCCGGAAGTGATGGCCGACTGCACCATTTACGCGCTGGATATCGGCTCGCTGCTGGCGGGCACTAAGTACCGCGGCGATTTTGAAAAACGCTTTAAGGCGCTGCTTAAACAGCTGGAGCAGGATAACAACAGCATCCTGTTCATTGATGAGATCCATACCATCATCGGCGCGGGCGCGGCCTCTGGCGGCCAGGTGGATGCGGCTAACCTGATTAAACCGCTGCTTTCCAGCGGCAAAATCCGGGTGATGGGCTCCACGACGTATCAGGAGTTCAGCAATATTTTCGAAAAAGACCGCGCGCTGGCGCGTCGCTTCCAGAAAATCGACATCACCGAGCCGAGCGTTGAGGAAACCGTACAGATAATCAACGGCCTGAAGCCGAAGTATGAAGCGCACCACGACGTGCGTTACACCGCGAAAGCGGTACGCGCGGCGGTGGAACTGGCGGTGAAATATATCAACGACCGCCATCTGCCGGACAAAGCCATCGACGTTATCGATGAAGCGGGCGCGCGGGCGCGTCTGATGCCTGTCAGCAAGCGTAAGAAAACGGTTAACGTGGCGGATATCGAGTCTGTCGTGGCCCGTATCGCGCGTATTCCGGAGAAGAGCGTGTCGCAAAGCGATCGCGATACGCTGAAAAATCTGGGCGATCGCCTGAAAATGCTGGTGTTTGGTCAGGATAAAGCCATTGAGGCTTTAACTGAGGCCATCAAAATGAGCCGCGCGGGGCTGGGCCACGATCGTAAACCGGTCGGTTCTTTCCTCTTCGCGGGCCCGACCGGCGTCGGGAAAACCGAGGTGACGGTGCAACTGTCTAAAGCGCTGGGTATTGAACTGCTGCGCTTTGATATGTCCGAGTATATGGAGCGTCATACCGTCAGCCGCCTGATTGGCGCGCCTCCGGGCTATGTCGGTTTCGATCAGGGCGGTCTTTTGACCGACGCGGTTATCAAGCATCCGCATGCGGTTCTGCTGCTTGATGAGATAGAAAAAGCGCATCCGGACGTCTTTAACCTGCTGCTGCAGGTAATGGATAACGGCACGCTCACCGATAACAACGGGCGTAAAGCGGATTTCCGCAACGTGATTCTGGTGATGACGACCAACGCCGGCGTGCGTGAAACCGAGCGTAAATCCATCGGGCTTATCCGTCAGGACAACAGTACTGATGCGATGGAGGAGATCAAAAAGATCTTTACGCCGGAGTTCCGCAACCGTCTCGACAATATCATCTGGTTCAACCATCTCTCTTCCGAGGTGATCCATCAGGTGGTCGACAAGTTCATCGTCGAATTGCAGGCGCAGCTTGACCAGAAAGGCGTTTCCCTGGAAGTGAGCCAGGAAGCGCGCGACTGGCTGGCGGAGAAAGGCTATGATCGTGCGATGGGCGCACGTCCGATGACCCGCGTGATTCAGGACAACCTGAAAAAACCGCTGGCCAACGAACTGCTCTTCGGCTCGCTGGTGGATGGCGGTCAGGTTTCCGTCGCGCTGGATAAAGATGCCGATAAGCTGACGTACAGCTTCCAGAGCGCGCAGAAGCATAAGCCTGAAGCCGCGCACTAAGCGATACGCGCTAAACACAACGCCGGATAGCGATATCCGGCGTTTTTTTATATGTTTTCAGCGGCATAACATGCGTCGCGCCCATAAAAAAGCGCCGCTAAGTGCGGCGCTTTTTCTCAGGCTGGCGCGGCAAACGGCGGCGCGGCCCGGCTTCTCACTGGGGAGAAGCCTGTACAAACTTAGCGACTACGGAAGACAATGCGGCCTTTGCTCAGGTCGTACGGGGTCAGCTCAACAGTCACTTTGTCGCCCGTCAGAATGCGGATGTAGTTTTTGCGCATTTTACCGGAGATATGGGCAGTTACCACGTGACCGTTTTCCAGTTCTACGCGGAACATAGTGTTAGGTAACGTTTCAAGAACGGTACCCTGCATTTCAATATTGTCTTCTTTGGCCATCTAATCCTCTGGGGTATCACTACCATAGTTTGAACCGGCAAGATAATGCCCAAGTTCACCCATTAAGTAAAGTTTTGCGGGCGAAATGCCCGTTGTACCGCTGCGCCTTCCTGCCCCCACGACAAAACCGCGCGGGCAGCGCAAGCGTAACGGGGAGCGTGAGATCCAAAGCGTTGCGTTAACGGAGGGTCCCAAAACGGCGGCAGGGTAATGGCAGTCATTTTCTGCGTGCGTAAGTATAACACCCTGATAAAAAATGTGCCGAAAACATTCTGTTATCCTGCCGAGGTAAAGAGGGTTTGCGGTATCCAGCAGCGTTTTTCAACCGGCAACTGGCGCAGTTCGCCCAGTCGTTGCAGATAATCGCGGCGCGGGATCTCTATAGCGCCCAGCGATGCGGTATGCGGATTCAACACCTGGCAGTCGATAAGCCTGCCGCCCTGCGCCTGGAAGTACTCACAAAAGACGACCAGCGCGGTTTTTGAGGCATTTTCCCGGCGGCTGAACATCGATTCGCCACAAAACAGCGCGCCCTGCGCCACGCCATACATGCCGCCCACCAGCTGATCCTCCAGCCAGACTTCAACCGAGTGCGCGTGACCCAGTTCATGCAGGCGCTGCCAGGCGATAATGACGTCATTAGTTATCCATGTGCCGTCGTCGCGATCGCTGGCGCAACCCTGAATGACAGCGTTGAAGGCGTGATTCAGCGTCACGCGATAAGGCGAGCGGCGATGAAAGCGCTTCATGCTACGGCTGATATGCAGCCGGTCGGGCCAGAGCACCGCGCGCGGATCGGGCGACCACCATAAGATCGGGTCGCCAGGCGAAAACCACGGAAAAATCCCGTGCTGATAGGCCATCATCAGACGCGCCGGGCTGAGATCGCCGCCTAAGGCCAGTAAACCGTTGGGTTCACGTAACGCCCCCTCGGGCGAGGGGAAAGCAATCGAATGACGAGAAAGCTGCACCAGACGCATCACAACGGCGCTCCCTGACAACGTTGTCAAATATCAATCAATGATAGTGTACTGTTCGCTGACGAAACTGATAATACCGTCCCTGCTGCGCCAGTAATTCTGCGTGACTACCTTGCTCAATAATCTGCCCGTTGTCCATGACAATGATGCGATCGAACGCCGTCAGGCCCTGCAGGCGATGGGTGACCATCAGCAACGTTTTCTGCGTGGCGACGTCCCTGACCAGCGCGAGTATCTGACGCTCGGTTTCTGCATCCAGCCCTTCTGTCGGCTCATCCAGTAAAAGCATCGGCGCGTCGTGCAGCAGCGCGCGGGCGATACCGAGACGGCGCAGCTCGCCGCCGGAAAGCTGACGCCCGCCTTCGCCAAGCCAGGCATTCAGGCCGTCGTCTGCCAGCAGTTTCTCTAACCCCACGCGTTCAAGCGCGGCGGCAAGGGCGGCGTCATCCGCCTCCGGCGCGGCGAGCCGCAGGTTATCCCGAAGGGTAGCGCTGAACAGATGCACGCGCTGCGGCACGACGCTCATCGTCGCGCGTAAGGCGGCTTCGTTATACGCGGCGAGGGCAACGCCGCCCAGCATCACCGCGCCCTGCGTCGGATCCCAGGCGCGGGTGAGCAGTTGCAGCAGCGTCGACTTACCGCAGCCGGTGCGCCCAAGTATCGCGATATGCTCGCCCGGCGCGACATCAAGGGTAATATCGCGCAGCGCAGGCTGCGGCTGACCCGGATAACTAAAGCTCACATCACGCAGCGTCAGCGACGCCTGGCGCGGCGCGTCGGCGCCTGGCCTGGCAAAGGCGATGTCTGCAGGCTGCTCGATAACGTCGCTGACGCGACGGGCGGAAGCGATCACCTGGCCGAGATGCTGGAACGCGCCGCCCACCGGCGCCAGCGCTTCAAAAGCCGCCAGCGCGCAGAAGACAAAGAGCGCGATCAGCGAGCCGGGCGCGCTGTTGCCGCCGACGCCGCCTGCGGCCATCCAGAGAATCAGCACGACTGTCATGCCGCTTATCAGCGTCATCATTGCCTGCGAGAGCGCCGTCAGACCGGCCTGACGACGTTGCGCCTCGTGCCAGGCTTGTTCAGTCGCGTCGAGATTATCGCGATAGCGCCCGGCAGCGCCAAAAATCGACAGCTCCGCCTGGCCGTGCAGCCAGCTGGTCAACTGCTGGCGATAGCTGGCACGCAGCCCGGTCAGCGCTTCGCCCACCGGACGACCCGCGCGATAGAAAAGGGGAGGAAGCAGCAACAGCGTCGCCAGCATGATCCCGCCAAGCGTCAGCGCCAGCGTGATATCCAGCACGCTCAGGCCCAGCGTCACAACCACGATAACGGCCAGCGCGCCGATAAGCGGCGACATCACGCGCAGGTAAAGGTGATCCAGCGTATCGACGTCCGCCACCAGACGGTTTAGCAACTCGCCCTGACGAAAACGCGCCAGCCCCGAAGGGGAGAGGGGCAAGAGGCGGCTGAAGGTGTGAACCCGTAAATGTTCCAGCACGCGGAACGTGGCTTCATGGCTCACGAGACGCTCGAAGTAGCGCCCGGCGGTGCGAAAAATCGCGGCGCCGCGCACGCCCGCGGCAGGCAGCATATAGTTGAAACTGTAAAGGCCGGCCATGCCCACGACCGCCGAGGCGGACAGGAACCAGCCTGAAAGCGTCAGCAGACCGATGCTGGCGAGCAGCGTTACGATAGCCAGCACGACACCGAGCGTCAGCAGCCATTTGTGGCGTTTATAGAGCGCCAGATAGGGTAATAACGCGCGCATTTAAATCTCCTCCTGACGGTGCGCCAGCAGCGCCGCGAAATAGCCGTCGGCGGCGCTGAGGGTGGCGACGTCGCCCCGTTCCACCAGGCGGCCATCGCGCATCACCCAGACTTCATCCCAGGCGGCGATATCATCAATCTGGTGTGTAACCATCAGCGTGGTCTGCGCCAGCGACGCGTTCTCCAGCGCCTGCATCACACGGCGCTCGCTGCCTGCGTCAAGGCTTGCGGACGGCTCATCCAGCAGCAACAAACGGCAGGGCGAGAGAAGGGCGCGGGCGACGGCTACGCGCTGCGCCTGGCCGACGGAAAGTCCGGTTGACTGATCGCCGACGGGCGTGTCCACGCCCTGCGCCAGCAGCGGCAGAAATTCGCTTACCCAGGCTTTATCGAGCGCCGCCTGAAGCTGCGCTTCGCTCGCGTCAGGATCGGTCAGCAGCACGTTCTCTTTTAGCGTCTGTGCCGGCAACTGCGGGTTTTGCCCCACCCAGCTCAACTGACGACGCCAGCTTTCCGGCTCCAGCTCGCGCAGCTCAACGCCATTAACGCGCAGCGAGCCTTCATACGGCAGAAAACCGGCCAGCAGATTCAGAAGCGAGCTTTTACCCGCGCCGCTTTGCCCTACCAGCGCCACGCGTTTGCCCGCAGGCAGCGTGAAATTGAGCGGCCCGGCGAGGCGTTTGCCTTGCGGGGAGAGAATAGTGAGCCCCTGCGCGTCAAGCGTGATCGGCTCGCAGCCGGAAAGCTCCAGCGTGCCTTTTTCGGCATGCTGAATAGGGGTTTCGAGGAAGGTTTTCAGGCTGTCGGCTGCGCCGATCGCCTGCGCTTTGGCGTGATAAAACGTCCCAAGATCGCGCAGCGGCTGGAAGAACTCTGGCGCCAGTATCAGCGCCAGGAAGCCCGCGAACAGCGTCACGCCGGTGCCATAATGGCCGAAGTTAAGCTCGCCCAGATAAGAAAATCCGAAATAAACCGCCACCAGCGCAATAGAGAGCGAGGTGAAAAATTCCAGCACGCCGGACGAGAGAAACGCCAGGCGCAACACTTCCATGGTGCGCTGGCGGAAATCCTGCGAGGCGGCCTGAATGTTGCGCGTTTCCGCCGCGCCGCGGTGGAAAAGACGCAGCGTTTCCATACCGCGCAGGCGGTCGAGAAAGTTGCCGCTAAGCCGCGTCAGCGCCTGGAAATTACGGCGGTTGGCGTCGGCGGCGCCCATGCCGACCATGGCCATAAAGAGTGGGATCAGCGGCGCGGTGCCGAGAAGGATCAGGGCCGCAGTCCAGTTGTAGGGGAAAATCGCCAGCACAATCAGCAGCGGCACGCTCGCCGCCAGCGCCATTTGCGGCAGATAACGGGCATAGAAATCGTGCATATCGTCAATCTGCTCAAGGATAAGCGTCGCCCAGCTACCGGCGGGTTTGCCCTGGATCCAGGCCGGGCCCGCCTCCTGAAGACGGTCCATCACCTGCTGGCGGATGCGCACGCGAATATGCTGTCCGGCATGGAACCCAACTTTTTCGCGCAGCCAGACTATCCACGCGCGCAGCACGAAGACCAGAATCAGCAGGACAAACGGCAGCAAGAGCGCCTCGCGCGGGATGCCTTTCATTATCATGTCATGCAGGAGATCGGCCAGCAGCCAGGCCTGTGCGACGATAAGCAGACCGCTCACCACGCCGAGCAGGCGCGACAGGCTGAGCCAGCGGCGGGAGATAACGCTTTGCTGTTTAAGCCAGCGGGTCAGTTCTTGTTGACGGGTTTTATTCATTGCATGCACTGAGCAGTAAAATCCAGAGTGCTCGCCGCAAGGCGAGAGAGCAGGCAATGTTACAACGGGGATAAAAGAAAGGCGACTGATTCGTCGCCTTGTTTAAATCGTGGAATTAGCTGTGCTTTTCAGCCAGACCGTCCAGATAGCGCTCGGCGTCCAGCGCGGCCATACAGCCGGTGCCAGCGGAGGTGATCGCCTGGCGGTAGATATGGTCCATCACGTCGCCTGCGGCGAAGACGCCAGGGATGCTGGTCTGCGTGGCGTTACCATGGATGCCGGACTGCACTTTGATGTAGCCGTTCTCAAGTTCCAGCTGACCATCAAAAATCGCGGTGTTCGGGCTGTGACCGATTGCGACAAACAGGCCCGCGACATCCAGCGTCTCGACGTTTTCCGGATTCAGCGTGTCGCGCAGACGCAGACCGCTCACGCCCATCTGATCGCCGGTCACTTCTTCGAGCGTGCGGTGCGTGTGCAGCACGATATTGCCGCTTTCCACTTTATCCATCAGACGTTTGACGAGAATTTTCTCGGCGCGGAAGGTATCACGACGGTGGATCAGGTGCACTTCAGAGGCGATATTCGCCAGGTACAGCGCTTCCTCCACCGCCGTGTTGCCGCCGCCGATGACGGCAACTTTCTGGTTGCGGTAGAAGAAACCGTCGCAGGTCGCGCAGGCAGAGACGCCGCGGCCTTTGTAGGCTTCTTCCGACGGCAGGCCCAGGTAACGCGCGGACGCGCCAGTCGCGATAATCAGCGCATCGCAGGTGTATTCGCCGCTGTCGCCAATAAGACGGAACGGACGGTTTTGCAGATCGACCTTGTTGATATGGTCGAACAGGATTTCTGTTTCAAACTTCGCGGCATGCTCATGCATGCGTTCCATCAACAGCGGACCGGTCAAATCATGCGGGTCGCCCGGCCAGTTTTCCACTTCAGTGGTGGTCGTCAACTGACCGCCTTTTTCCATCCCGGTAATCAGAACCGGTTTCAGGTTAGCGCGCGCCGCGTAGACCGCAGCGGTGTATCCCGCCGGGCCGGAGCCAAGAATTAACAGCTTACTGTGTTTAGCCGTGCCCATGAGATCCTCATTGTTGTTGGCAGACAATGGGCTGGATTGTAGGGAATTTGCCGGGGTAAAAAAGAGTGTGGCAATTTTGTTAACGATTCATGCAATAGCTTTAGCCAATAGCGTCATTATTTTTACTGATTAAAAAGCGCGGCAGATAAGGCAATAAAATGAGGAATAATCGCCGGTCGTTACCACTCTCTGGCACGTTCTACTAAAAATCGATGTTTTGCTTTGACAATCCCCTGCGCTTTTGCGAAAACATTCGAGGAAGAAAAAAGTGTTGGCTTTGGTTGTAGCGCATTCTGGCGCAAGCTTGTGCCAATTTCCGGGCTATTGAAATTCACGCATGGCGTGGACAGACGCCATGCGTAATATCGATAGCTGCCAGCGGGCAACGGTCTTCTAACTGACACCCTGAACAGTGAAGTGCAATGGGTAATGGCAGGTGTAGGGAAGGAATACAGAGAGACAATAATAATGGTAGATAGCAAGAAGCGCCCTGGCAAAGATCTCGACCGTATCGATCGTAACATTCTTAATGAGCTGCAAAAGGATGGGCGTATTTCTAACGTCGAGCTTTCAAAAAGAGTGGGTCTTTCCCCGACGCCGTGCCTTGAGCGCGTTCGTCGTCTGGAACGACAGGGTTTTATTCAGGGCTACACGGCTCTGCTGAACCCGCATTATCTGGATGCCTCACTTCTGGTTTTTGTTGAGATTACTCTGAATCGTGGCGCGCCGGATGTGTTTGAGCAGTTCAATGCCGCTGTACAAAAGCTGGAAGAAATTCAGGAGTGCCATCTGGTTTCCGGTGATTTCGACTACCTGTTGAAAACCCGCGTACCGGATATGTCCGCTTACCGTAAGCTGTTGGGCGAAACCCTGCTGCGTCTGCCGGGCGTCAATGACACCCGTACTTACGTGGTCATGGAAGAAGTTAAGCAGAGTAATCGTCTGGTCATTAAAACCCGCTAACACAGAACAGGTGCAAACCGGGCGTAGTTTGATTACACTCCTGTTAATCCATACAGCAGCAGTGGCGGGGTTTCTCGCCACTGCTGTCCGTTTTACCTCATGGACCTGGAGAGCCTGTCTTGAGCCAGGAATACACCGAAGACAAAGAAGTCACACTCACTAAATTAAGCAGCGGGCGCCGACTGCTCGAGGCGTTGCTGATCCTCGTCGTGCTGTTCGCCGTCTGGCTGATGGCCGCCTTGTTAAGCTTTAACCCTTCCGATCCGAGCTGGTCGCAAACGGCCTGGCATGAGCCTATCCATAATCTGGGTGGCGCGCCTGGCGCGTGGCTGGCGGATACGCTGTTTTTCATTTTCGGCGTGATGGCCTACACCATTCCCGTGATCATGGTCGGCGGCTGCTGGTTTGCCTGGCGTCAACGTGGCAATGACGATTACATCGACTATTTTGCCGTGGCGCTGCGCCTTATCGGTGTGCTGGCGCTTATCCTGACGTCCTGCGGGCTCGCGGCGATTAACGCCGATGATATCTGGTACTTCGCCTCCGGCGGGGTAATTGGCAGCCTGCTCAGCACCGCGTTACAGCCCATGCTTAACAGCAGCGGCGGCACCATCGCGCTGCTCTGCGTCTGGGCGGCGGGCCTGACGCTGTTTACCGGCTGGTCGTGGGTCAGTATCGCAGAGAAAATCGGCAGCTTTGTGCTGACCGTGCTGACGTTCGCCAGCAATCGCACCCGTCGGGACGATACCTGGCAGGACGACGACTATGAAGATGACGATGAAGAGCACGAGGAATATGAAGAGGATGAGCACGAGCCGCAGCAGGCGAAAGGGGAGTCCCGTCGCGCGCGTATTCTTCGTGGTGCTTTAGCCCGTCGCAAAAGGCTGGCCGATAAGTTCAGCAACCCGATCGCGCGCAAAACTGACGCCGCGCTGTTTTCGGGCAAACGCATGGATGACGCCGATGAGGTGCAATACAGCGTGCGCGGCACGCCTGCGGATGCTGATGACGTCCTGTTCTCCGGCCATAAAGTGACCGAGCCGGAGGCGTTTTATGATGACAACGATCCGCTGCTGAATGGTCATTCAATCGCTGACCCGGCCGCTGTCGCCGCGGCCGCCACCCCGGTTGCGCCGGTCTGGGCGACTGCACAGACTGCGATGCCGTCAGATACCGTGAGCGTCCAGGCGCCGGACGTCGCGCCTGAGATCGACTGGCATGCCGCGCCTTCTGCGCCCCATGCTCATCCGGGCATCGCACCGGAGCCGGATTACTACGCGCCGCAAGAGCCGCCGGTCGCGCACGCGCCCCAGGATGATATTTACTGGCAGCCCGCTCAGACGAGCGCGCCGCAGCCTCATCAGCCTGCGCAGCCACCATCTCAGCCAGTGCAACAGCCTTATCAGTCTGCACAGCCGCAGCAGTATCAACCGCAGCCAGCGCAACCGCACGCCTTTCAGGCGCAACAACCGCACCCGATGACGCATCAGCAAGCGCCAGCAGCGCACGACGCGTATCCGCCGCACACCGCGCCGTATGCGCCTGCGCCTGAATCTCATGCCCAGGTGCCGCGCGAGCCTTACGCTGCGCCAGAACCTTACGCGTCAGCGCAACCCGCCGCGCCGGTGTATGAGCCAGAGCCCGTTGCGCCGCCGGAAGAGAGCAAACCCGCGCGTCCGCCGCTGTATCATTTCGAAGAAGTGGAAGCGCAGCGCGCTCGCGAGCGCGAACAGCTGGCCGCCTGGTATCAGCCTGTCCCGGATCCACAAGAGCTCGCCCGTAAAGAAGAACCAACGCGCGCGCCGCAGCCTGCGCCTGCCGTTCCATCGTCACCGGTATCTGATAGTGCGAACGCTGCGGCCTCTGGCCTGAATGTTGCGGCACAGGCAACCGTCGCCTCAACTGCCGTTCACGCTGCATCCAGGACAGCTTCAGCCGCGTCGCAAACCGCCGCTGCTTTTACGCCGGTCGCTGGTGAAGCGCCGCGTCCGCAGGTGAAAGAGGGCATTGGCCCGCAGTTGCCGCGACCGAACCGCGTGCGTGTACCGACCCGTCGCGAGCTTGCGTCTTACGGCATCAAACTGCCGTCGCAACGCATGGCGGAAGAGCGCGCCCGCGAAGAGGCAGAACGTCGTATGGCGCAGCAGCAACAGGGCGTTTCTGACGAAGAAGCGGATGCTATGTACCAGAATGAACTGGCGCGTCAGTTTGCCGCCTCACAGCAGCAGCGCTACGGCGAAGAGTATCAGGCAGAAATGAGCCCCGAGGATGAAGAGGCCGCAGAACAGGCGGAGCTGGCGCGCCAGTTCGCCGCGACGCAGCAGCAGCGCTACTCGGCACCGCAACCGTCCGGCGCGGCACCGTTCCTGCCGGATGATTTTGAGTTTTCGCCGATGAAAACGCTGGTCAATGAAGGCCCGAGCGAGCCGCTGTTTATGCCGGAGCCTGTCGAGCCCGAGCCGCCTCGTCCGGTACAGCAGCCTCAGGCGCAGCAACACATTCAGCAACCGCCGCAGCCTGTCGCGCCTGCGCAAGGTTATGCGCAACCTCAGGGTCATACGCCGCAGCCGCAAACACCGCCAGCGCACGCGCCTCAGCAATACGCACCGCAGCCTGCTGCTTATCAGCCGCAGCAGCCGTCAGCGCCTGCGCAGGGTTATCAGCCTCAACAACCGGCCGCAGCGATGCACGCGCCTCAACAACCTGCCGTGGCGCCGCGGGACAGCCTGATCCACCCGCTGCTAATGCGTAACGGCGATGAACTGCCGATGCATAAGCCTTCCACGCCGCTGCCGTCGCTTGATCTGCTGACGTCGCCGCCAGCGGAAGTGGAGCCGGTGGATACCTTCGCCCTTGAGCAGATGGCGCGTCTGGTTGAAGCGCGTCTGGCGGATTTCCGTATCAAGGCTGATGTGGTGAACTATTCGCCAGGGCCGGTTATCACCCGTTTCGAGCTGAACCTCGCGCCGGGCGTGAAGGCGGCGCGTATTTCCAACCTGTCGCGTGACCTGGCGCGTTCGCTTTCTACCGTCGCAGTACGTGTCGTGGAAGTGATCCCCGGCAAGCCGTATGTCGGCCTCGAGCTGCCGAATAAAAAGCGTCAGACCGTGTACCTGCGTGAAGTGCTGGACTGCGCGAAATTCCGGGATAATCCTTCGCCGCTGAGCGTGGTGCTCGGTAAAGATATCGCCGGCGATCCGGTGGTGGCGGATCTCGCGAAAATGCCACACTTGCTGGTGGCCGGTACGACTGGCTCCGGTAAATCGGTGGGCGTGAACGCCATGATCCTGAGCATGCTCTATAAAGCAACGCCGGAAGACGTGCGCTTTATCATGATCGACCCGAAAATGCTGGAACTGTCTGTGTATGAAGGCATTCCGCATCTTCTGACCGAAGTGGTCACCGACATGAAAGACGCCGCCAACGCGCTGCGCTGGAGTGTGAATGAGATGGAACGCCGCTACAAACTGATGTCCGCGCTCGGCGTGCGTAATCTCGCGGGTTACAATGAGAAAATTGCCGAAGCCATGCGCATGGGCCGCCCGATCCCGGATCCGTACTGGAAACCCGGTGACAGCATGGATGCTACCCATCCTGTGCTGGAGAAACTGCCGTATATCGTGGTACTGGTCGATGAGTTTGCCGATCTGATGATGACGGTCGGTAAGAAAGTCGAAGAGCTTATCGCGCGTCTGGCGCAAAAAGCGCGTGCGGCAGGGATCCACCTGGTGCTCGCGACCCAGCGTCCGTCGGTGGATGTTATTACCGGCCTGATTAAAGCCAACATCCCGACACGTATCGCCTTTACGGTGTCCAGTAAAATCGACTCGCGAACCATTCTTGACCAGGGCGGTGCGGAATCGCTGCTGGGTATGGGGGATATGCTTTATTCCGGCCCGAACTCCTCCATGCCGGTGCGCGTTCACGGTGCCTTTGTGCGTGATGAAGAAGTGCATGCTGTCGTGCAGGACTGGAAAGCGCGCGGTCGCCCGCAATATGTCGACGGCATAACTTCCGACAGCGAAAGCGAGGGCGGTGGTAGCGGTTTTGACGGCGGCGAAGAGCTCGATCCGCTGTTCGATCAGGCGGTCGCGTTTGTCGTGGAAAAACGTAAAGCGTCGATTTCCGGGGTGCAGCGCCAGTTCCGTATCGGTTATAACCGCGCGGCGCGTATTATCGAACAGATGGAAATGCAGGGTATCGTCAGCGAGCAGGGCCACAACGGCAACCGCGAAGTGTTGGCGCCGCCGCCATTCGAGTAAGGATCTTTCCCTGCGTGTGCGGCATCAGGCAGCGCGCGCAGGGCGTTACGCTCATCAGCATTCTGCAAAGATGGGTAAATTACCAAAAAAATCAGGTTTTTCTTCTGTCGACAAGCGCAGCCTTGTGGCTACAGTAAGGGACAGTAAGCGATCCCGTACCGGGGTCGGTCGTATTCTGAGGGATAACAATGAAAAAAATCGCCGTAACCTGTGCTTTGCTTTCCGCGTTTGCCGCATCGTCCGTCTGGGCGGATGCCGCAGGCGATTTGAAAAGCCGCCTGGACAAAGTCAGCAGTTTCCACGCCAGCTTCACCCAGAAAGTGACTGATGGCAGCGGCGCAGCCGTGCAAGAAGGCCAGGGCGATCTGTGGGTTAAACGTCCTAATCTGTTCAACTGGCATATGACCCAACCGGATGAGAGCGTGCTGATTTCTGATGGTAAAACGCTGTGGTTCTATAATCCGTTTGTTGAGCAGGCGAGCGCTACCTGGCTGAAAGACGCCACCAGCAATACGCCGTTCATGCTGATTGCACGCAACCAGAGCAGCGACTGGCAGCAGTACAACATTAAACAGAATGGCGATGATTTCGTGCTGACGCCGAAGGCCAGCAGCGGCAACCTGAAGCAGTTCACCATCAATGTGAGCCGCGACGGCACCATTAATCAGTTCAGCGCTGTTGAGCAGGACGATCAGCGCAGCAGCTATCAGCTTAAATCCCAGCAGAATGGCGCTGTGGACATGAGCAAATTTACCTTTACGCCGCCGCAGGGCGTAACGGTGGACGACCAGCGCAATAAGTAGAGGTACGGGTGGGCAATCTTTCGCTCGATTTTTCCGATAACACCTTTCAGCCTCTGGCCGCGCGTATGCGGCCAGAAAACCTGGCGCAGTATATCGGGCAGCAGCATCTGCTGGCGCCCGGTAAGCCGCTGCCCCGCGCCATTGAGGCCGGGCATCTCCATTCTATGATTCTCTGGGGCCCGCCGGGCACCGGTAAAACTACGCTTGCCGAAGTCATTGGCCGTTACGCGAATGCCGATGTTGAGCGCATCTCTGCGGTCACGTCCGGTGTGAAAGAAATCCGCGAGGCCATTGAGCGCGCACGACAAAACCGTAATGCGGGCCGCCGCACCATTCTGTTTGTCGATGAAGTGCATCGCTTTAACAAAAGCCAGCAGGATGCTTTCCTGCCGCATATTGAAGACGGCACCATTACGTTTATCGGCGCGACGACAGAAAATCCGTCGTTTGAGCTTAACTCTGCGCTACTGTCGCGCGCGCGTGTCTATCTGCTGAAATCCCTGACGATCGACGATATCGAACAGGTGCTGACGCAGGCGATGACCGACCGCGAGCGCGGCTATGGCGGGCAGGATATCGTTCTGCCGGATGAAACCCGCCTCGCTATCGCTGAACTGGTGAACGGCGACGCTCGCCGTGCGCTTAATACGCTTGAAATGATGGCGGATATGGCGCCAACCGACGACAGCGGCAAGCGGGTGCTGAAGCCTGAGCTGCTGACGGAAATCGCCGGCGAGCGCAGCGCGCGCTTTGATAACAAAGGCGACCGCTTTTACGATTTGATTTCGGCGCTGCATAAATCGGTACGCGGCTCCTCGCCGGACGCTGCGCTTTACTGGTATGCGCGCATTATCAGCGCGGGCGGCGATCCGCTTTACGTGGCGCGCCGCTGTCTGGCTATCGCATCGGAAGATGTCGGCAATGCCGATCCGCGCGCAATGCAGGTTGCTATATCCGCGTGGGACTGCTTCACGCGCGTCGGGCCTGCGGAAGGCGAAAGGGCGATTGCGCAGGCCATTGTTTACCTCGCCTGCGCGCCGAAGAGTAATGCGGTTTACACCGCCTTTAAAGCAGCGCTGAAAGACGCCCGCGAGCGTCCGGATTACGACGTGCCGGAACATTTGCGCAATGCGCCGACGAAGCTCATGAAAGAGATGGGCTACGGTCAGGAGTACCGATATGCGCACGACGAGCCCAACGCCTACGCGGCTGGCGAAGACTATTTCCCGTCGGAAATGGCACAAACGCGTTACTATCATCCCACCAACAGAGGTCTTGAAGGCAAGATTGGCGAAAAGCTAGCCTGGCTTGCTGAACAGGATCAGAAAAGCCCCACAAAACGCTACCGCTAATGCGGTCGTTGCGGTAAGGTTAATCGTTGAATATCAGTGCGACCGCAGGCAGCGGTCGCCTTTCCCTTTTCTTTTTTTCGATAAGCACAGGATAAGCATGCTCGATCCCAATCTGCTGCGTACCGAGCCAGACGCAGTCGCTGAAAAACTGGCACGCCGGGGCTTTAAGCTGGATGTAGATAAGCTGGTCGCTCTTGAAGAGCGTCGTAAAGTTCTGCAGGTAAAAACTGAAAATCTGCAGGCTGAGCGTAACTCGCGATCGAAATCCATCGGCCAGGCGAAAGCGCGTGGGGAGGATATTGAGCCGCTTCGTCTGGAAGTGAATAAGCTTGGCGAAGAGCTTGATGCGGCGAAAAATGAGCTCGATGTGCTGCTGGCGGAAATTCGCGATATCGCGCTGACCCTGCCTAACCTGCCGGACGATGACGTACCGTCGGGCAAAGATGACAGCGAAAACGTTGAAGTGAGCCGCTGGGGCACGCCGCGTAAATTTGATTTCGAAATCCGCGATCACGTGACGCTTGGCGAAACGCTGGGCGGCCTGGATTTTGCGAGCGCGGTGAAACTGACCGGCTCACGTTTTGTGGTCATGAAAGGGCAGATTGCCCGACTGCACCGCGCGCTGGCGCAGTTTATGCTGGATCTGCATACCGAAGAGCACGGCTATAGCGAAAACTATGTGCCGTATCTGGTGAACCATGACACGCTTTACGGTACCGGCCAGCTGCCGAAGTTTGCAGGCGATCTGTTCCATACCCGCCCACTGGAAGAAGAGGCGGACAGCAGCAACTACGCGCTGATCCCGACTGCGGAAGTGCCGCTGACCAACCTGGTGCGCGATGAGATCATCGACGAAGACGCGCTGCCTGTCAAAATGACTGCGCATACGCCGTGTTTCCGCTCTGAAGCGGGATCGTATGGTCGTGACACGCGTGGCCTTATCCGTATGCACCAGTTCGACAAAGTCGAAATGGTACAGATAGTGCGTCCGGAAGATTCCATGCAGGCGCTGGAGGAGATGACGGGTCACGCGGAGAAAGTGCTGCAACTGCTGGGCCTGCCGTATCGTAAAGTGCTGCTGTGCTCTGGCGACATGGGCTTTGGCGCGCGTAAAACCTATGACCTGGAAGTCTGGCTTCCGGCGCAGGATACGTATCGCGAAATCTCTTCCTGCTCCAACATGTGGGATTTCCAGGCTCGCCGTATGCAGGCGCGCTGCCGCAGCAAGTCCGATAAAAAGACCCGTCTGGTGCACACCCTTAACGGCTCTGGTCTGGCGGTAGGCCGCACGCTGGTCGCGGTGCTGGAGAACTATCAGCAGGGTGATGGTCGCATCGAAATTCCGGAAGTGTTGCGTCCATATATGAAAGGCCTTGAGTTTATCGGTTAAGGTAATATCCCTTTCTTTTTAAAGCGCCTGCGGGCGCTTTTTTCGTTTTTGTCCGTGTACTTTTTTACGTGATTTATTGATAAATATTTTCATGGATGTTGGCGTGGGTTTATTTAATTAACTAATTATTTTTTATAGATAATATCTTACAGTCAACGTTAACGCCGCTGCGGATAAATCAAGGCTGTTCATCGACAGCGCATTACGGCGTGAAAAGACGATTTCTGGCAGATTGACTTTGTCGTGGCTGGTGGCATGATGCGCACGAATTCTGATCTTCCTCACGGTTTATTCCATGTCTACCTATACCCGGCCAGTGCTGCTTTTGCTCTGTGGCCTGCTTCTGTTGACCCTGGCGATAGCGGTGTTAAATACGCTGGTACCGCTGTGGCTTGCCCATGACAATTTGCCTACCTGGCAGGTCGGCATGGTCAGCTCATCGTATTTTACCGGCAACCTGCTGGGCACGCTGATTACCGGCGCGCTTATCAAGCGTTTTGGTTTCAATCGCAGTTACTATATTGCTTCGCTGATTTTCGCAGCTGGCTGCGCCGGGCTTGGCGTGACGCTGGGCTTCTGGAGCTGGCTCGCGTGGCGCTTTATCGCCGGTATCGGCTGCGCCATGATTTGGGTGGTGGTGGAGAGCGCGCTGATGTGCAGCGGCACGTCGCGCAACCGCGGCCGTCTGCTGGCCGCCTATATGATGGTTTACTACATGGGCACGGTCGCAGGCCAGTTGATGGTGAGTAAACTGCCGACCGACCTGATGAGCGTGCTGCCATGGGTGACGGGCATGGTGATGGCGGCCATTCTGCCGCTGCTCTTTACTCGTATCATGAACAGCAGCGGCGAGCATCATGAAAAGACGCACGTCTGGCCGATGTTCAAGCTGCGTCAGGCGCGTCTTGGCGTTAACGGCTGTATTATCTCCGGTATCGTACTGGGTTCGCTTTATGGTCTGATGCCGCTCTACCTCAACCATCAGGGCGTCAGTGACTCCGGAATCGGCTTCTGGATGGCGGTAATGGTCAGCGCAGGGATCATCGGCCAGTGGCCAGTGGGTAAGCTCGCCGACCGCTTCGGGCGTTTGCTGGTGCTGCGTGTCCAGGTATTTGTCGTGATTGTGGGCTGTATGGCCATGCTGACCCAGGCGGCAATGGCGCCTGCGCTGTTCGTTCTCGGCGCAGCGGGTTTCACGCTCTATCCGGTGGCGATGGCCTGGGCCTGCGAAAAAGTAGAGCAGCATCAACTGGTGGCGATGAATCAGGCGCTGCTGCTTAGCTACACTATCGGTAGCCTGCTTGGGCCGACCTTTACCGCTATGCTGATGCAGAGCTATTCAGACAGCCTGCTGTTTGTGATGATAGCCAGCGTCTCGTTCGTGTATTTGATGATGCTGATGCGCAAAGCCGGCCATCATCCGACGCCTGTCGCTCACGCCTGATAACAAAACGCCCGCGAAATGCGGGCGTTGTTTTTTATCTGTCGCGTTGTCAGTACATTACCTTGTGGCCGTACTGCTCCAGAATACCTTTAACCCGCTCCATCGTCTCTTTCTTCGGCGGTTTCACGCCGTCCAGCTTGTACTCTTCACCCATCGCAACCCATTTGTGTTTGCCGAGTTCGTGGTAGGGCAGCAGTTCGATTTTTTCGATATTGCCCATTTCGCGGGTAAATTCACCGAGACGGTGAGCGGAGTCATCATCGTCGGACCAGCCCGGTACAACCACATAGCGTATCCAGGTTTTGATACCTTTCGCGGCGATATAACGGGCAAATTCCAGCGTGCGGTGATTGGAGACGCCCACCAGATTCTGATGGATTTCGTCATTCATCTGTTTGAGATCGAGCATCACCAGGTCGGTCACTTCCAGCAGCTCGTCAATCACCGGATCGTAACGGCGCACAAAGCCGTTGGTATCGAGACAGGTATGAATGCCTTCTTTCTTGCAGGCGCGGAACCAGTCACGCACAAACTCTGCCTGCAAAATAGCTTCGCCGCCAGAGGCGGTCACGCCGCCGCCGGACGCGTTCATAAAATGCCGGTAGGTCACTACCTCTTTCATTAGCTCTTCAACTGTGATCTCTTTGCCGCCGTGCGTATCCCAGGTGTCGCGATTATGGCAATAGAGGCAGCGCATCAGGCAGCCCTGAAAGAAGGTGATAAAGCGGATCCCCGGGCCATCTACGGTGCCACAGGATTCATAGGAGTGAATGCGACCAATAACTGACATTGCGGTGTTATCTCCAGTTCGGGCCCGATACTGCGGGGCCGGGTGAGCGCGGTCTGTGCCGCGTCGAGTCTTTTTTGCGAGATAACTGAATTATAGTCAGTCGCCTTGCAGAAAAGGCTCATAACGGGGTGGGTTATAAGAAAGGCCCCACAAACGTGGAGCCTTCATTTTACGCGTTTTCAGCCAGAGCGGGTATTACATTGTCTGAGTGAAAGTACGGGTGATGACGTCCTGCTGCTGCTCTTTGGTCAGCGAGTTGAAGCGCACCGCGTAGCCAGACACGCGAATGGTCAGCTGCGGATATTTCTCAGGATGTTCCATCGCATCCAGCAGCATTTCACGGTTCATGACGTTCACGTTGAGGTGCTGGCCGCCTTCGATAGACGCTTCATGGTGGAAGTAACCATCCATCAGGCCTGCCAGGTTGGTTTTGCGCACTTCATCGTCTTTACCCAGTGCGTTCGGCACGATAGAGAAGGTATAGGAAATACCATCTTTTGCGTAAGCGAACGGCAGTTTCGCAACAGAGGTCAGAGAGGCGACGGCGCCTTTCTGGTCACGGCCGTGCATCGGGTTAGCACCCGGGCCAAACGGTGCGCCTGCGCGGCGGCCATCCGGGGTGTTACCGGTTTTCTTACCATAAACCACGTTAGAGGTGATGGTCAGCACGGACTGGGTCGGAATCGCGTTGCGGTAGGTGGTCAGTTTCTGAATTTTCTTCATGAAACGTTCAACCAGGTCAACTGCAAGGTCATCCACGCGAGCGTCGTTATTACCGAACTGCGGGTATTCGCCTTCGATTTCGAAGTCGATAGCCAGGCCGTCTTCATCGCGAATCGGTTTAACTTTCGCGTATTTAATAGCAGACAGGGAATCCGCTGCTACCGACAGACCCGCGATACCGCACGCCATGGTACGAATCACGTCGCGATCGTGCAGCGCCATCAGCGAAGCTTCGTAGCTGTACTTGTCATGCATGTAATGGATGATGTTCAGGGCGGTGACGTACTGTTTCGCCAGCCAGTCCATGAAGTGATCCATACGTTCCATAACTTCATCAAAGTTCAGCAGATCGCCTTTGATCGGCTCAGATTTCGGGCCTACCTGCATTTTCAGTTTTTCATCAACGCCGCCGTTGATAGCGTACAGCATGGTTTTCGCGAGGTTAGCGCGAGCGCCGAAGAACTGCATTTGCTTACCAACTACCATCGGGCTTACGCAGCATGCGATAGCGTAGTCGTCGTTATTGAAGTCCGGACGCATCAGGTCATCGTTCTCATACTGCAGAGATGAGGTATCGATGGAGACTTTTGCTGCGAATTTTTTGAAGTTCAGCGGCAGTTTTTCGGACCACAGAATAGTGATGTTCGGCTCCGGAGACGGCCCCATGGTGTACAGGGTGTTCAGGAAACGGAAGCTGTTTTTGGTCACCAGGGTACGGCCATCAACGCCCATACCGCCAACGGATTCGGTCGCCCAAATCGGGTCGCCAGAGAACAGCTCATCATATTCCGGCGTACGCAGGAAGCGTACCATACGCAGTTTCATCACCAGGTGATCGATCAGCTCCTGGGCTTCCTGCTCGGTGATTTTGCCCGCTTTCAGGTCGCGTTCGATGTAAACGTCGAGGAACGTAGAGACACGGCCAAAGGACATTGCAGCGCCGTTCTGGGATTTCACCGCAGCCAGGTAGCCGAAGTACGTCCACTGCACCGCTTCCTGAGCGTTCGTTGCCGGACCGGAGATATCGCAACCATATTTCGCCGCCATCTCTTTGATCTGACCCAGCGCGCGGTGCTGTTCAGCAATCTCTTCGCGCAGACGAATGGTCGCTTCCAGATTAACGCCGTTTTCCAGGTCCTGTTGCAGAGAGACAAACTGTGCGTATTTGTCTTTCATCAGGAAGTCGATACCGTACAGTGCAACGCGACGGTAGTCACCAATGATACGACCACGGCCGTAAGCATCCGGCAGACCGGTCAGCACGCCGGATTTACGGCAGTTCAGAATGTCTTTGGTGTAAACATCGAATACGCCCTGGTTATGGGTTTTGCGGTATTCGGTGAAGATTTTTTTCAGCTGAGGATCGAGCTCGCGGTTATACGCTTTGCAGGAACCTTCAACCATTTTGATGCCGCCAAACGGAATAATGGCGCGTTTGAGCGGAGCTTCAGTCTGCAGGCCAACAATTTTTTCCAGCGACTTGTTGATGTAACCCGCGTCGTGCGAGGTGATGGTGGACGCGACAGAAGTGTCAAAATCAACTGGCGCATGCGTGCGGTTTTCCAGTTTGACGCCTTCCATCACTTTGTCCCACAGGGTAGTGGTGGCTTCAGTTGCGCCAGCCAGGAAGGACTCGTCACCCTCGTATGGCGTGTAGTTTTTCTGGATAAAGTCGCGGACGTTGACTTCATTCTGCCAGTCGCCTTTCGCAAAACCTTCCCAGGCTGTGGCTAACTTTTCATTAAGCTCGGACATGTAACACCTACCTTCTTAAGTGGATTTTTTATTTACTGCCTGGAACAACTATCAGCGATGGTCGTCGCCACGCAGGTAAATGACCCAGTATGTCAATCCGACGAGCAAACCCCCACCAATGATATTACCTATGGTTACCGGTATCAGGTTATCAATGATGAAATTCATCACGGTCAGATGAGAAAATTGGTCTGGCGAAGCGTGAATCGCGCTCCAGAACTCCGGGCTGCCAAAGTGACGGATCACTATCCCCATCGGGATCATAAACATGTTGGCGATACTGTGTTCGAAACCGCTGGCCACAAACATCCCGACCGGCAGAATCATAATAAAGGCCTTATCAATAAGGCTGCGCCCTGAGTAACTCATCCAGACGGCGAGGCATACCATAAGGTTAGCCAGGATACCGAGGCAGACCGCCTCAATAAAGGTATGCTCGACTTTGTGCGACGCCGTTTGCAGGACGTTGAGCCCCCAGCCGCCGTTGGCGGTCATATACTCGCCGGAAAGCCACATCAGTAAGACAAAGAGCAAGGCGCCAATCAGGTTGCCCACATAGACATTCAGCCAGTTGCGTGCCAGTTGCCCCCACGTGATACGCCCGCTGGCCTTAGCGACGACAATCAGCACCGTCGACGTAAAGAGATCGGCGCCGCAAATGACGCAAAGAATCAACCCGAGTGAGAAACAGATACCGCCAATGAGTTTTGTTATGCCGAATGGCATCGCGGCTGTGCCGGTGGTGGCGGTGATATAGAAAACGAAAGCAATAGAGATAAATACGCCAGCCGTAATTGCCAGATAAAACGTCTTTAACGGATGTTTCGTGGCTTTGTAAACACCCGCTTCCTCGGCGACTTTCGCCATAGCAGCGGGGAGTAATAGATCAAAAGGGTTGTCAGCTTTCACACTAACTCTCTCTTTATTTATTCGGCGAGTTGATACTAACAAAGCATGATGGAGTAAAATTTGATATGGATCATATCTCGCCAGGTTTGCAGGACTGAAAGGCGTTTGGTTTTTACGCAATTTCAGATTAACTTTTTGATTATAGACTAAAAAATAAATTTTAAAATTTATTAAATGAGTTGAAAAAAGACGAAAAGACTCTCCCCATAAAGTGTTAATCACTATGAATTATTGGCTAAAAAAAGTAACAATCAAGCCGGGCGGATATAATTTATATTCACCAGCAATTAACTCGATTTTTACAATTTCAGGCTAGCCAGATAAATAAAAACGGGGCCGTAAACGCGCCCCGTCATATTTGCTAAACATAAGTGTGAAGCAAGTCAATTGATATGCGTTATATCAATTTCCCTGCCAAAACGTCGCCTTAGCACGCTGTAGTTTTTCGTAGGCCGCCAGTAACGACTGATGCGCCGGGAAAGCTTTGAGGTCGCTGTCGACCGGCTGAAGACCGTAGAACGGCGCTTCGCCGCTGATAGCAGCGCTGGCGGCTTCCACCGCATCAGCACCGTACATGCGCACAAACGCATTGAGATACTGCAGTGGCTCGCGTTCCTCTTCCTGCGCCAGCAGCAGCAGAGTTTGCAGGCAGCGATAGTAGTTGGCGCGCCCGGCGCTAAAGACCGACGCGTTAAACTCGATTGTCCATTCTGTCCAGATCAGCGCCTGATCCAGATCGCCGCCCGCCAGCGCCAGCATTGCTTTCAGCTCGCCGATGCGCAGGGTATACCAGCCGTTGTCTTTACCGGTCGCCAGACCAAGCAGTTCGCGTACGCGGGTAAAATCGTCATGGCCTTCTTCATCAAGCTGGGCGATGAGATTGAGATAATCTTCTTTCTCCCATTCGCTGCCCGGCAGCGCCAGCAGGGTTTCGCGCAGGTGCGCGCCCATGCTGTTATTGGCGAGCCACAGATCTTCCGCCGGATAGATGTCGGACATGCCTGGTACCAGGATACGGCAGGCGTAGACGCCCAGATGTTCGTAATCGGCGATATACACTTCTTTATCTTCGGCGCGGAAGATAGCCATCAGCGTGGCGAACTCTTCTTCCGTAGTACCGGCGAAGCTCCAGTCCACGAACGGGTAGTCTGCGTCTTGCTTAAACATATCCCAGGAGATAAGACCGCTGGAGTCAATGAAATGGGTCTCCAGGTTAGCGTGCTCAGCGACTTCTTCATCATCAAACGTCGGCGGGGTGAACACGTCGAGATCTTTCAGGCCGCGACCTTGCAACAGTTCCGTCACGGTACGCTCCAGTGCTACGCCGAAATCAGGATGCGCGCCAAAGGAAGCGAAGCAGGTGCCGTTCGCCGGGTTAAACAGCACGACGCAGATAACCGGATACTTACCGCCCAGCGAGCCGTCATAGGCGAAAATGGGGAAACCTTCGGCTTCGAGCGTATTGATGGCTTCCACGACACCCGGGTAGCGCGCCAGCACATCCTGCGGGATCTCCGGCAGGCTGATGCTCTCAGCGATAATACGGTTTTTAATGTGGCGCTCGAAGACTTCAGAAAGCCCCTGAACGCGGGCCTCATTGCGGGTATTGCCGGCGGACATGCCGTTGGACACGTACAGGTTGCCTACAATATTCATCGGAATATAGACGGTCTGCTCGTCGGACTGACGGGTAAACGGCAGGGCGCAGATGCCACGCTCTTCATTACCAGACTGCAGATCTACCAGCATACTGGCGGTCAGCGCGTTTTCCGGATCGTAAAACGCGCGCAGGCGGGCGTCGAGGATCCCTTCTGGCAGCGCGTCGCTCTGCGGGATCGGGAACCATTTTTCATTCGGATAGTGTACAAAAGGGCCATTCGCAATGGTGTCGCCCAGCCAGAAATCAGCGAAGAAATAGTTGGTGGACAGACGCTCAAAATATTCGCCCAGCGCGGACGCCAGCGCGGCTTTTTTCGTGGCGCCTTTACCGTTGGTAAAGCACAGTGCGCACTCTTTGTCGCGAATATGCACGGACCAGACGTTTGGCACCGGGTTCAGCCAGGAGGCCTCTTCGATGTTAAAGCCCAGATCGGCGAGTTTCTGCTGGAAGCGAGCGATGGAATCTTCCAGAGCGGCATCTTTGCCGGGGATGAAGGTTTGAGTCATGGGATCCACTTTTGTCGTACGCAAAGCGCGCAATGATACGGATTTTAGCCGCTGTTAGCCATCGTCCCGCCCGGCACGGCAAAAATAAATCTTACGGCTATTCTTAGAAGTGATAACTCCCTGTTATGGCGTAAGAAAAATATGAAAGCTTTCGATTTGCAACGGATGGCGCTTGACAAGTTTCCGCTTGAATTTCTGGGCGAAGTCGCGCTACGCAGCCTCTATACCTTTCTTCTGGTCTTTGTGTTTCTCAAAATTACCGGGCGACGCGGCGTACGCCAGATGTCGCTGTTTGAAGTCTTAATCATTCTGACGCTTGGCTCGGCGGCGGGGGACGTGGCGTTTTATGATGACGTGCCGATGCTGCCGGTGCTGGCCGTGTTTGTCACCATCGCGCTGCTCTATCGGCTGGCGATGTGGCTGATGTCATTTAGCGAAAAGCTCGAAGATCTGCTTGAGGGCAAGCCACGCATCATTATTGAAGATGGCGAGCTGGCCTGGGAGAAACTCAACCGGGAAAACATGACCGAATTTGAATTCTTTATGGAGCTGCGCACCAAAGGGGTGGAACATCTGGGGCAGGTGCGGCTGGCGATTCTGGAAGCGAGCGGGCAAATCAGCGTGTACTACTATCCTGATAAACTGGTGCGACCGGGGCTCTCCATTTTGCCAGAGTATTGCAGCGAACGGTTTGAAACGATCCCGGAAACCGGCGACTACGCCTGCATTCGCTGTAGCGAAGTGGTGACCTTTGAGTCAGGCGTTAAACCACCGTGTCCGCGCTGTAAAAACCACATCTGGGTGAAGGCAAGCACCGCGACCCGCGTCACCTGACAGCGAATTCCACCGCCAGCGCAGCGCGCGCTGGCGGAATCTGTTGTGTGATTTAGCGCACATTACCCATGGTGCCAGGATTAGCCGTTGCAGCCCCGGCGACGGAATGATAAAACCGATAGCCACAGGAAAAACTTATTGCTTTTAGCGTGGTGAGGGGAAATGGCTCAGGTCTACAATTTTAGTTCTGGCCCGGCGATGCTGCCGGCGGATGTGTTGCGAGTAGCTCAGGAAGAGTTGCGTGACTGGCAGGGGTTAGGCACCTCTGTGATGGAAATTAGCCACCGCAGCAAAGAGTTTATTCAGGTTGCGGAGCAGGCAGAGCAGGATTTTCGCGATCTGCTGCAGATCCCCTCAAACTATAAAGTATTGTTCTGTCACGGTGGTGGGCGAGGCCAGTTTTCCGCTATTCCGCTGAATCTGCTGGGCGACAAGACGACGGCGGATTATGTCGACGGCGGCTACTGGGCGGCCAGCGCCGTTAAAGAAGCCAAAAAATACCTGACGCCGAATGTTATCGACGCGAAAATTACCGTCGACGGCAAACGCGCTATCAAGCCGATGAATGAATGGCAGCGCTCTGAAGGCGCGGCGTATTTGCACTATTGCCCGAATGAAACTATCGACGGTATCGCAATTAACGATACGCCCGATTTCGGCGACGCTATCGTGACCGCGGATTTTTCCTCTACTATTCTGTCTCATCCCATCGACATCAGTCGCTATGGCGTCATTTATGCGGGCGCACAGAAAAATATCGGCCCGGCGGGTCTGACGCTGGTCATTGTGCGCGAGGATCTTCTCGGCAGGGCGCATGTGGCGTGTCCTTCCGTGCTGGATTACAGCGTGCTGAGCGAAAATGACTCTATGTTCAATACGCCCCCAACCTTCGCCTGGTATCTGGCAGGACTGGTCTTTAAATGGCTCAAAGGTAAGGGCGGCGTGGCCGCGATGGACAAAATCAATCAGCAAAAAGCGGAACTGCTTTATGGCGTGATTGATAACAGCGGCTTCTATCGCAACGACGTGGCGACGGCGAACCGTTCGCGCATGAACGTGCCGTTCCAGCTCGCCGACAGCAATCTGGATAAGCTGTTCCTTGAGGAGTCCTTCGCGGCGGGTCTGCATGCGCTGAAAGGCCACCGCGTGGTTGGCGGGATGCGCGCCTCTATTTATAACGCGATGCCGCTCGAAGGGGTGCAAGCCCTGACCGATTTTATGGTTGATTTCGAACGCCGCCACGGTTAATCCTTCCATGACGATTCTCCCCGCGGCTGCCCGCGGGGTTTTTATTCTGTTTTATTGAGACTTTTTCCATGCAGGAATCCCTGACCTTACAACCCATCGCGCGCGTGGATGGCACCATTAACCTTCCTGGCTCCAAAAGCGTGTCCAATCGCGCGCTGCTGCTGGCCGCGCTCGCGAAAGGCACCACCACGCTGACCAACCTGTTAGACAGCGATGACGTGCGCCACATGCTGAATGCGCTTAAAGCGCTGGGTGTGAATTATTCGCTCTCCGACGATCGCACCCGCTGTGAAATTCAGGGGCAGGGTGGGCCGTTTAACACGCTCGTGGAGCTGGAGCTATTTTTAGGCAACGCGGGCACAGCGATGCGTCCACTGGCCGCCGCGCTGTGCCTCGGCACCAATAATGTTGTGCTGACCGGCGAGCCGCGTATGAAAGAGCGCCCGATAGGCCATCTGGTAGACGCGCTGCGTCAGGGCGGCGCAGACATTACATATCTGGAGCAGGAAAACTATCCGCCGCTGCGCCTGAAAGGCGGTTTTGCGGGCGGTAACGTCACCGTTGACGGCAGCGTCTCCAGCCAGTTTTTAACCGCGCTTCTGATGACAGCACCGCTGGCGCCGAGCAATACCGCTATCGACATCAAAGGTGAGCTGGTTTCAAAACCCTATATTGATATTACGTTGCACCTGATGAAAACCTTCGGGATTGAGGTGGAGAACCAGAATTACCAGCGTTTTGTGATTCAGGGCGGCCAGCAGTACCAGTCGCCGGGGCACTATCTGGTGGAAGGCGACGCCTCGTCCGCGTCCTATTTCCTCGCCGCCGCGGCCATTCGTGGCGGCACTGTGAAGGTCACCGGGATCGGGCGCAACAGCGTGCAGGGCGATATCCGTTTTGCCGATGTGCTGGAGAAAATGGGCGCACGCATCACCTGGGGCGACGATTTCATTAGCTGCACCCGCGGTGAGCTTAACGCTGTTGATATGGACATGAACCATATCCCCGATGCGGCGATGACCATCGCGACGACCGCGCTGTTCGCTAACGGCACCACCACGCTTCGCAACATCTACAACTGGCGTGTGAAGGAAACAGACCGTCTGGCGGCGATGGCGACGGAGCTGCGTAAAGTGGGCGCGACGGTGGAGGAGGGACATGACTTCATTACCGTTACGCCGCCAGCGCAGCTGCAATTCGCTGATATCGGTACCTATAACGATCACCGCATGGCGATGTGCTTCTCGCTGGTGGCGCTCTCCGACACGCCGGTGACCATTCTCGATCCAAAATGCACCGCGAAGACCTTTCCTGATTACTTCACCCAGCTCGCGCGCATCAGCCACTCCGCCTGATCTGACCGGTAGCCCCGTATCATAAGTACGGGGCGCTGTGTAGCCGTGATTATTCGGATAAGCGTCCATGTTTCAATAATGTTAATCTGCCGCCGGGTTAATTAACCCGCTGCATTTTTACGTTGAATCCATGGACGATTTATTATGAAAAACAAAAAAGTACTTCTGAGCTGCCTGGTTGCCGCAGCGCTGGTGTCTGGCTGTAAAAATATGGGCGCGCTGAATGGCGACGCGCTGGCAAAATCCGGCATGTCCGCATATCAGGCTGCGACGCTCAGCGACGCAGACGTAAAAGCACTGTCCGATCAGGCATGCGCGGAAATGGATAAAAAAAATCCCGTCGTGCCGGCGTCCAGCAAATACGCGAAACGCCTGAATAAAATCGCGAAAGCGCTTGGCAACAATATCAATGGCACGCCGGTAAACTACAAAGTTTACGAAACGCCTGAAGTCAACGCCTGGGCGATGGCGAACGGCTGCATCCGCGTTTATAGCGGTCTGATGGATATGATGACCGACAACGAAGTGGAAGCGGTTCTGGGCCACGAAATGGGGCATGTGGCCTTAGGCCATACCCGCAAAGCTATGCAGACCGCGTATGCGACCGTGGCGGCACGCGATGCGGTATCCGCTACCAGCGCTGCAGGCGCGCAACTCTCTGAATCTGAGCTGGGCGACATGGCGCAAAACGTGATTAACTCCGCGTTCTCCCGCAGCCAGGAGTCGGATGCTGATGACTTCTCTTACGATCTGCTGAAAAAACGTAAGATCAGTACCAAAGGCCTGGTCACCAGTTTCGAGAAGCTGGCGAAACTGGACGCGGGTTCCGAGAAATCGATGTTTGACTCTCACCCGCCTTCAGCGGAACGCGCTCAGCACATCCGCGATCGTATCGCTGCAGACAAGAAATAATCCTGCTTACCCGGACCGCCATCGCGGCGGTTCGGGCATCTGCGTCCAATTCTTCTACACTCAGCCACAATGGCGGCGATATTTCGCCGGAAAGATAACAGTCTGCGTTGATGAAGCGTATAATGCGCCGCGTTCACGTTGCAGGCCTGCCATTTGTTATTGAAGGAGAAAAAGATGACGGCATCCGTCCCGGTAATCACAATCGATGGCCCAAGCGGCGCAGGCAAAGGCACGCTGTGTAAAGCGATGGCTGAGACCCTGCAATGGCATTTACTGGATTCCGGCGCCATTTACCGGGTTCTTGCGCTGGCCGCGCTGCATCATCATGTCGACGTCGCCTCTGAAGAAGCGCTGGTTCCGCTGGCTGCGCATCTCGACGTGCGTTTCGTCGCGCAACAGGGCGAACTGGAAGTGATTCTGGAAGGCGAGGACGTCAGCGCCGAGATCCGCACGCAGGAAGTGGCGAACGCCGCTTCGCAGGTCGCCGCGTTTCCGCGCGTGCGCGAGGCTCTGCTGCGTCGTCAGCGCGCGTTCCGTGAAGCCCCTGGCTTGATAGCCGACGGGCGCGATATGGGAACCGTGGTTTTCCCTGATGCGCCAGTGAAAATTTTCCTCGACGCCTCTTCGGAAGAGCGTGCCCATCGCCGCATGCTACAGTTGCAGGAAAAGGGCTTTAGTGTTAACTTTGAACGCCTTTTGGCCGAGATAAAAGAGCGCGATGACCGCGATCGTAACCGGCCCGTAGCACCGTTGGTGCCTGCGCAAGACGCTCTGGTGCTGGATTCCACCAGCCTTAGCATCGAACAGGTCATCGAAAAGGCGCTCGAATACGCCCGTGAAAAACTGGCGCTCGCGAAGTAACGCGACCGAATTTGCAGTACCCCCGTTGCAATGGAGTGACAGCGGGTATGTGAAACAACCCCACCCAGCATGATGCCAGGTGGACGTTAATTTAAAACCTGAAGATTAAACATGACTGAATCTTTTGCTCAACTCTTTGAAGAATCCCTGAAAGAAATCGAAACCCGCCCGGGTTCTATCGTTCGTGGCGTTGTTGTTGCTATCGACAAAGACGTAGTACTGGTTGACGCCGGTCTGAAATCTGAGTCCGCCATTCCGGCAGAGCAGTTCAAAAACGCCCAGGGCGAAATTGAAATCCAGGTTGGTGACGAAGTTGACGTTGCTCTGGATGCAGTAGAAGACGGTTTCGGCGAAACCCTGCTGTCTCGTGAGAAAGCTAAACGTCACGAAGCGTGGCTGATGCTGGAAAAAGCTTACGAAGAAGCTGCAACCGTTACTGGTGTTATCAATGGCAAAGTCAAGGGCGGCTTCACTGTTGAGCTGAACGGTATTCGTGCGTTCCTGCCGGGTTCCCTGGTAGACGTGCGTCCGGTTCGTGACACCCTGCACCTCGAAGGCAAAGAGCTTGAATTCAAAGTAATCAAGCTGGACCAGAAGCGTAACAACGTTGTCGTTTCCCGTCGTGCCGTTATCGAATCTGAAAACAGCGCAGAGCGCGATCAGCTGCTGGAAAACCTGCAGGAAGGCATGGAAGTTAAAGGTATCGTTAAGAACCTCACTGACTACGGTGCATTCGTTGATCTGGGCGGCGTAGACGGCCTGCTGCACATCACTGATATGGCATGGAAACGCGTTAAGCATCCGAGCGAAATCGTGAACGTGGGCGACGAAATCACTGTTAAAGTGCTGAAGTTCGACCGCGAGCGTACCCGTGTCTCCCTGGGCCTGAAACAGCTGGGCGAAGATCCGTGGGTTGCTATCGCTAAACGTTACCCGGAAGGCACTCGCCTGACTGGTCGCGTAACCAACCTGACCGACTACGGCTGCTTCGTTGAAATCGAAGAAGGCGTTGAAGGCCTGGTACACGTTTCCGAAATGGACTGGACCAACAAAAACATCCACCCGTCCAAAGTTGTTAACGTCGGTGACGTGGTAGAAGTGATGGTTCTGGATATCGACGAAGAACGTCGTCGTATCTCCCTGGGCCTGAAACAGTGCAAAGCCAACCCGTGGCAGCAGTTCGCTGAGACCCACAACAAAGGCGATCGCGTTGAAGGTAAAATCAAGTCTATCACTGACTTCGGTATCTTCATCGGCCTGGACGGCGGCATCGACGGTCTGGTTCACCTGTCTGACATCTCCTGGAACGTGGCTGGCGAAGAAGCCGTTCGCGAGTACAAAAAAGGCGACGAAATCGCTGCCGTTGTACTGCAGGTTGACGCAGAGCGTGAGCGTATCTCCCTGGGCGTTAAACAGCTCGCGGAAGATCCGTTCAACAACTACGTTGCGCTGAACAAGAAAGGTGCAATCGTTACTGGTAAAGTAACCGCAGTTGACGCTAAAGGTGCTACAGTTGAATTAGCAGACGGCGTTGAAGGCTACCTGCGTGCTTCTGAAGCTTCCCGTGACCGCGTAGAAGACGCGACTCTGGTTCTGAGCGTTGGCGACGACGTTGAAGCTAAGTTCACCGGCGTTGATCGTAAGAACCGCGTAGTAAGCCTGTCTGTTCGTGCGAAAGACGAAGCTGACGAGAAAGATGCAATCGCTTCTGTTAACAACAAACAGGAAGAAGGCAACTTCTCTAACGCAATGGCTGAAGCGTTCAAAGCAGCTAAAGGCGAGTAATTGCCTTGACAGATTACAGGTTCCGGCCTGTAATCAGACACTAAGGGCGGCTTTGGCCGCCCTTGTTCGATGGTAGCTGTAAGACAATTTTCCTGAATGGAAACCGGAGGAAACATGACCAAGTCAGAATTAATAGAAAGACTTGCAAGCCAGCACTCCCATATCCCGGCGAAAGCGGTGGAAGATGCGGTTAAAGAGATGCTGGAACATATGGCCTCTACTCTTGCCCAGGGCGAGCGTATTGAAATCCGGGGTTTCGGCAGTTTCTCCTTACACTATCGCGCACCACGCACCGGGCGTAACCCGAAAACAGGTGATAAAGTTGAGCTGGAAGGTAAGTACGTTCCGCACTTTAAACCGGGTAAAGAACTACGCGACCGCGCCAATATTTACGGTTAAGTCCATCCCTTAACCTTGCAGAGAACGGCACCTCAGGGCGCCGTTTTTTGTACCTGTCACAGGGTACTGCGAGCTGCCTCGACACTTTTACTGCAACCGTTGTAACGTCATAAATTCCTTTCTGTACGCCTCGTAAAACCAGCAATCTCTGTCTGACAATCTCGTTTGACCGCTGCACACTCCTTCGCAACAAGGAGGTGTTTGTGATCCCGCTGCCCGCGTTATGCCTGTGCGTCATGGCAGGTCTGTCGCCACTGCTTTTCCTGCCCGCGCTGCCACCCGTCACGCAGATAACGGCGCTCACGCTGCTGGCATCCGTCATGGTTTTTCTGCGTTATCGGGCCGTGCGTTATCCGGCGCTGATGTTGCTCTTTCTCTGCTGGGGGCTATTCGCCGCGCGGCAGGCCACGTTGCCATATACATCGCTTGCCGGAAAGACGCATCAGGCCGAGGTGGTGGTGACTGATACCGACGGCGCGACAGAGCATAAAGTGAAAATTCTCCGGTTGAATGGCGAACGGTGGCTTTCAGCGCCTGGGGCAATATTGCGGGGCACTTATCTTCCGCAGCAGGTATGCGCAGGCCAGCGCTGGTTAATGACGCTGCGCTTGAGGCCAGTGCATGGGCAACTCAACGAAGGCGGTTTTGACCGCCAGCGCTATGCCTTATCGCAACACCAGCCGCTTAACGGGCGCGTGGTGGCAGCGCAGCGGCTGAGTGAGGCGTGCAGCTTTCGCTCGCGCTATATCGCGTCGGTCAGCCAGCAACTGGCACCGTTTACCTGGCGACCTGTCATTCTGGCGCTCGGGTTCGGTGAGCGGGTGGCCCTGACAGATGACGTCAAAACGCTCCTGCGTGAAACCGGCACTGCGCATTTGATGGCTATCTCCGGGCTGCATATCGGTTTTGTCGGCACGCTGGGGTGGGCGTTGGCGCGTTTGTTACAGCTCTTATTGCCTGCGCGCTGGATAGGCTACCGGTTTCCCTTAATGGCGATGCTGGCAACAGCGGCACTTTATACCTGGCTCTCAGGCAGTAATCCGCCCGCCGTGAGAACCCTGGTCGCGATTTCCGTCTGGTGCGCGCTGCGATTTTGCGGCAGGCAATGGACGCCCTGGCAAGTTTGGGCCTGCTGTGTGGGTAGCATTCTCTTCTGCGATCCCGTGGCGATACTCTCTGAAAGCCTCTGGCTTTCAGCCTTTGCTGTGGCTGCGCTGATTTTCTGGTACCAGTGGGTGCCGTTGCGCGCTGACGGGAGATGGCGTCATCTGAAAAGCCTGCTGCATCTGCAGTGCGGTATGACGCTGCTGCTGCTGCTGCCGCTTCAGCTTTTGTTGTTCCATGGCATTAGTCTGTCCTCGCTGCTGGCGAATCTGGTCGCGGTGCCGGCGGTCACGTTTATTGCCGTGCCGCTGGTGCTGGCTGGCATACTGCTGGATCTGGCTCATCTAACGTGGGCGGAGCAGGGGATATGGCTGATAGCTGACCGAGCGCTGGCCGCGCTTTTCTGGTTCTTACGGCAGTTGCCTCCCGGCTGGCTTGGCCTTGATCAACGCTATCAGTGGCTGATGCTTGCGCCCTGGGCCGGGGTTATTCTCTGGCGGACGCGCTGGTGGCGTACCTCGACTGCAACATGCGGTATTACGCTGGGGCTGCTGTCATGGCCATTCTGGCAGAAACCCGCAGAGGATACCTGGCGGTTACATATGCTGGATATCGGTCACGGTCTCTCCGTGGTGATTGAGCGCCACGGCAAGGCGATACTGTACGACAGCGGAAATGCCTGGGCTGGCGGCGACAGCGCTCAGCAAACGATTATCCCCTGGCTTCGCTGGCATCATCTTGAGCCGGAAGGGATAGTTATCAGCCATGAGCACCTCGATCACCGGGGTGGGTTGGAGAGCCTGGCGCGCGCATGGCCGCAGATGTGGATCCGCAGCCCACTCGGTTGGGCCAACCATTTTCCCTGCGTGAAAGGCGTGCGCTGGCGCTGGCAGGGCCTCGATTTCACTGTGCACTGGCCACCGGAGGGTTTTCAGGCGCGGGGTAATAACCGTTCATGTGTGGTGAAAATCGATGACGGCGAGCACAGCGTCTTGCTGACTGGCGATATTGAAGCTCCGGCAGAGTTGGCTATGCTCAAAAAGCAGTGGCGGCAGTTACAGGCAGATATTATTCAGGTGCCTCACCACGGCAGCCGTACTTCATCAACGCCGACGCTACTTTCGGTTGTGAATGGCAAAGCGGCGCTGGCGTCGGTGTCTCGCTACAACGCCTGGCGCCTGCCATCCACGACCATAATACGACGCTATAAAACACGTCGCTATCAATGGTGCGATACGGCACACGCCGGGCAAATCTCTGTCTCTTTTTCGCCAGGGCAATGGCAGATTGAAGGGTTCAGAGAACAGATTTTACCCCGCTGGTATCATCAGTGGTTTGGCTCACCTGCTGAATACAGGTAGAATATGCGGCTATTTCAACGAAAGCTGGTTTTTTGAATGCATAACGATAAAGATCTCTCCACGTGGCAGACCTTCCGCCGACTCTGGCCGGTGATTGCACCCTTCAAAGCGGGTCTGATTGTGGCTGGGGTAGCGTTAATACTCAACGCAGCCAGCGATACCTATATGTTATCGCTACTTAAACCATTACTGGATGATGGTTTTGGTAAAACAGACCGCTCAGTGCTGCTATGGATGCCGCTGGTGGTGATTGGCCTGATGGTGCTGCGCGGTATCACCAGTTACATTTCCAGCTACTGCATCTCCTGGGTCTCCGGGAAAGTCGTAATGACGATGCGCCGCCGCCTGTTTAATCACATGATGGGCATGCCCGTATCTTTCTTCGATAAACAGTCTACCGGCACGTTGCTCTCCCGCATTACCTACGACTCAGAGCAGGTGGCCTCGTCTTCCTCCAGCGCGCTTATTACCGTAGTGCGTGAGGGGGCGTCGATCATCGGCCTGTTCATCATGATGTTTTATTACAGCTGGCAGCTTTCACTGATTTTGATTGTGCTGGCGCCGATTGTGTCCATCGCTATCCGCGTTGTGTCGAAGCGTTTTCGCAGCATCAGCAAAAACATGCAGAACACCATGGGGCAGGTGACGACCAGCGCCGAGCAGATGCTGAAAGGCCATAAAGAAGTCCTGATTTTCGGCGGCCAGCAGGTTGAAGGCGAACGCTTCGCGAAAGTGAGCAATAAGATGCGCCTGCAGGGCATGAAAATGGTGTCCGCCTCGTCGATTTCCGACCCGATTATCCAGCTGATTGCTTCTCTGGCGCTGGCATTCGTGCTGTATGCCGCAAGCTTCCCGAGCGTGATGGAAACCTTAACGGCGGGCACCATCACCGTGGTCTTCTCTTCAATGATTGCGCTGATGCGTCCGCTGAAATCTCTGACTAACGTCAACGCGCAGTTCCAGCGTGGGATGGCAGCCTGCCAGACACTGTTCGCCATCCTCGACAGCGAGCAGGAAAAAGACGAAGGCACCCGTGTCATCGAACGCGCTCAGGGCAATCTCGAGTTCCGTGACGTTACCTTTACCTATCCGGGCCGTGACATTCCGGCGCTGCGTGATATCAGTCTCTCGATCCCGGCAGGGAAAACGGTGGCGCTGGTGGGGCGTTCGGGCTCCGGTAAATCGACGCTCGCCAGCCTTATTACGCGCTTTTATGACATCGACAGCGGTGAGATCCTGCTGGACGGCCACGACCTGCGTGACTATACGCTCTCATCACTGCGTAACCAGGTCGCGCTGGTCTCTCAGAATGTCCATCTGTTTAATGACACTATCGCCAATAATATTGCTTACGCGCGTACCGAAGAGTACAGCCGTGAAGAGATCGAAAAAGCTGCCCGTATGGCCTATGCGATGGACTTTATTAATAAGATGGATAACGGTCTTGATACCGTTATCGGCGAAAACGGCGTGCTGCTTTCAGGCGGCCAGCGTCAGCGTATCGCGATTGCCCGGGCTCTGCTGCGCGACAGCCCGATCCTTATCCTTGATGAAGCCACCTCCGCGCTGGATACCGAATCAGAACGCGCCATCCAGGCGGCGCTGGACGAGCTGCAAAAGAACCGTACGTCACTGGTTATCGCGCACCGTCTCTCCACCATAGAACAGGCAGATGAAATCGTGGTAATCGAAGATGGGCGCATCGTGGAGCGCGGTAACCATACCGAATTGCTGGAGCACCGCGGCGTCTATGCGCAGTTGCATAAAATGCAGTTTGGTCAATGATTGAGCGCATCTGGTCCGGCCGTTCGCCGTTATGGGTCTTGCTACTGCCGCTCTCCTGGCTCTATGGCCTGGTGAGCGGCGCTATCCGCCTGAGTTATCGCTTAGGGTTGCGTAAAGCCTGGCGCGCGCCGGTGCCGGTAGTGGTGGTGGGCAACCTGACCGCAGGCGGCAATGGCAAAACGCCGGTTGTAGTCTGGCTGGTTGAGCAACTACAGCGGCGGGGCGTGCGTGCAGGCGTTGTCTCCCGTGGCTACGGCGGTAAGGCGACGCATTATCCGCTGGTGCTTAACGATGCCACCACGCCTGCGGAAGCTGGCGACGAGCCGGTGCTGATTTATCAGCGTACCGGCGCGCCTGTGGCGGTATCCGCAAACCGCGCAGAAGCGGTGCAGGCGCTCCTCGAACGCGCGGGCCCGCAAATGATCATCACCGATGACGGCCTTCAGCATTACGCGCTGGCGCGCGACAAAGAAATTGTCGTTGTCGATGGCGCACGCCGTTTCGGCAATGGCTGGTGGCTCCCCGCCGGGCCGATGCGCGAACGCGCCTCTCGCCTTAAACAGGTCGATGCCGTTATTACCAACGGCGGCGAATCCCGGAGCGGCGAAATTGCAATGCAGCTTACTCCAGGCCTGGCGGTGAATCTGCGTAGTGGTGAAAAGCGCCCGGTTGAAAGCCTTAACAACGTCGTCGCGATGGCCGGAATCGGCCATCCGCCGCGCTTTTTCGCCACGCTTGAGAAATGCGGCCTGACGCCGGTGAAAACGGTAAGCCTCGCCGACCATCAGGCGCTGCGCGAAGCCGACGTCCTGGCGCTGTTGAGTGACGGGCAGACGCTCATCATGACCGAAAAAGACGCCGTAAAATGCCGCGCTTTCGCCCATGACGACTGGTGGTATTTGCCGGTGGAAGCGGTGCTGTCGCAGCCGCAGGCCGATCAATTATTGAAGGATATCCTCGCGCTGGTGCGTTAAGCAGGTGTGCCAGTCAGGTTCGCGTACGGGAGCTGATATGTCTGGAGTGCATCTTTCTTTACGCGCGGCGCGCCATCTCCATCTTGCCGCGCAGGGGCTTTTGAAAAAGCCGAGGCGGCGCGCACGCTCTGCCGATATCCTCGCTGCCGTTGCCCGCATGTCGCTACTGCAAATCGACACGATTAACATCGTGGCGCGCAGTCCGTATCTGGTGCTGTTCAGCCGTCTCGGCGCTTATCCGGGGCACTGGCTTGATGACGCCCTGGCGCGCGGCGAACTCATGGAGTACTGGGCGCATGAAGCCTGTTTCCTGCCGCGCAGCGATTTCCCGCTTTTCCGTCACCGTATGCTCAACCCTGAAAACATGGGCTGGAAATACCGTGCCGGCTGGATGAAAGAGCACGCGCAGGAGATAGGCGAACTGATGGCGTTTATCGAGCGCAACGGCCCGGTTCGTTCGGCGGATTTCGGGCATCCGCGCAAAGGCTCCAGCGGCTGGTGGGAATGGAAACCGCATAAAAAACACCTGGAAGGGCTTTTTACCGCGGGCCAGGTGATGGTGGTGGAGCGACGCAATTTCCAGCGCGTCTACGATCTCACCACCCGCGTACTGCCTGACTGGGACGACAGCCTGCATCTGATCGACAAAGCGCAGGCCGAGGCGCAGATGCTTGCCAGGAGCGCGCGCAGCCTCGGCATTTTCCGCAGTGCCTGGCTTGCCGATTACTACCGGCTGCGTCATGTCGCGACGGGGCCATTGCTACAGGCATGGCAGGAGGAGGGACTCGTGGTGCCGGTGGAGGTCGAGACGCTCGGGCTGATGTGGCTGCATCATGAACTGGTGCCGCTGCTGGAACAGGCCGTGGCGGGCAAACTCAGCGCGACTCACAGCGCGGTGCTCTCGCCATTCGACCCGATCGTCTGGGACCGCCGACGCGCTGAGGCGTTCTTCAATTTTTCCTACCGTCTTGAATGTTATACCCCGGCGCCCAAACGTAAATATGGCTATTTCGTTCTGCCTCTGTTGCATAAGGGAGCGCTCGTCGGGCGCATGGACGCCAAAATGCACCGTCAGCAGCAGTGGCTTGAGGTGATTGCGCTTTATGGCGAAGAAGACGTGAAGTTTACGCCAGGTGTTATCGCTGGATTGCGCCAGGCTATCAGCGATTTCGCCGCCTGGCAGGGCGCCCACCGGGTGGTTTTCCGCCAGTTGCCCGGCCCGCTTGCGCAGGCGTGGGGCGAGGGCTGGGAAATTGACCCCGCGCCCCGGACGCATGTGATATCCTCAAAAGATTAATACCACCGGTCCATCAGGAGGAACCATGGATCATCGTTTACTCGAAATCATCGCCTGCCCGGTTTGCACCGGCAAGCTCTACTTTAATCAGGAAAAGCAGGAGCTTATCTGTAAAGCCGACCGTCTGGCTTTCCCGCTACGCGACGGCATTCCGGTTCTGCTGGAAAATGAAGCCCGCTCGCTTGCCGCAGAAGAGACCAACCCATGAGTTTTGTGGTCATTATTCCCGCCCGTTACGCATCGACGCGTCTGCCGGGCAAGCCGCTTGTGGATATCAACGGCAAACCGATGATTGTGCACGTGCTGGAACGCGCGCGCGAATCGGGCGCTGAGCGAATCATTGTCGCGACCGACCACCCCGATGTCGCCCGCGCGATTGAAGCGGCAGGCGGCGAAGTCTGTATGACCCGCGCCGATCACCAGTCTGGCACCGAGCGTTTAGCGGAAGTCGTGGAGAAATGCGGTTTCGCCGATGATACGGTTATTGTGAACGTGCAGGGCGACGAGCCGATGATCCCGCCGGCGATTATTCGTCAGGTGGCGGAAAACCTGGCGGGCGCTCAGGCGGGTATGGCGACGCTGGCGGTACCGGTTCATGACGCGCACGAAGCGTTTAACCCGAACGCGGTGAAAGTGGTGATGGACGCGCAGGGCTACGCGCTCTACTTCTCTCGCGCCACCATTCCGTGGGATCGCGATCGTTTCGCGCAGTCGCGCGACGCTATCGGCGACAGCTTCCTTCGCCATATCGGTATTTACGGCTATCGTGCGGGTTTCATCCGCCGTTACGTTACCTGGCCTGCCAGCCCGCTTGAGCAGATTGAAATGCTGGAGCAGTTGCGCGTCCTGTGGCATGGCGAGAAAATCCATGTGGCCGTCGCCGAAGTCGTGCCGGGAACCGGCGTCGATACGCCTGAAGATCTTGAGCGCGTGCGCGCCGAGATGTGTTAACGAAAACCGGCCAAGGCCGGTTTTTTATTGCCGCCCTGCGGCGCTGACCGGCAGCGTCTGGAACGGTTTTATCTCCTTTAGCACAAACATACTTTGCATCTCTTTAATGCCCGGCAGACGGCGCAGTACCGACATGGCGAATTCTGCATAGGCATCGAGGTCGCGCGACACCACCTGTAACAGGAAATCGGCATCACCGCCGATGCTGTAGCAGGCGACAACATTTTCAAGCTCCATGACCTCCTGTTCAAAGCGTCGTGCCTGTGTCTCGCTGTGGCTGTCAATGCTTACGCGCACAAACACCATCACGCCAAGGCCGATTTTCCGACGGTCCAGCGCGGCGTGATAACCGAGGATAACCTTATCTTCTTCCAGCTTCTTCACCTTGCGCCAGCAGGGCGAAGGCGAAAGATTAACGGCATCCGCCAGCGCCTGGTTGGTTATGCGCGCGTCCTGTTGCAGCAGCGTCAGCAGGGTGATGTCAGCAGGTGCCAGCGTATCGTCAGACATAATTTTCCTTATTACCGAATTTAAAGGGTGATTTTACCCTTTAACCGCGCATTTTGGTGCATAAAAGAACATTTTTATCCGGCATTATCGGGCAGACTGTCCATAACAACTGACAGGGAGAAAAATATGCAATTCGATACCAGCCTGCATAAATGCACTATCGTCGTCGACCGCGCGCTGACGCCGGGCCTTGCCATGAATGCCGCCAGCGTGCTCGGCGTCTGCCTCGGGCGCAGGGTGGAGGCACTGGTCGGGCCGGATATGCTAAGCGCCGATGGCGTCGTCTACCCGGGGGTGATCCGCGCGCCGCTGCCGGTATTGCTCGGCGAGGGCAACACATTGCTGAGCCTCTTTAACGCCGCGCGAAACGATCCGCAGATTCTGGTGCTGCCCTTCAGCGCCCTGGCGCAATCGTGTAAAACCTGGGAGGAGTATGAGCGGCGAATCGCCGGAACCACCAGCGAGCAGACCGAACTGGCGGCGCTCGGGCTGGTCGGGCCGAAAAAGCACATCGCCCGGTTAACGGGCAACCTTCCGCTTTACCGTTAGCGTCAAACTGGCGAGGAATTGATCTCAGCAGATGACATCTGTCTTCAGGACGCCCATTATAAAAACAACAGCTTTTATAAGGGTAACGGCAAATGGATCAACTGCGTGCGGAACTCAGTCATCTGTTAGGTGAAAAACTCAGTCGGCTTGAATGCATCAGCGAAAAACCGGATACGGCGCTCTGGTCGCTGTATGACAGCAAAGGCAATCCGCTGCCGCTGCTGGCGCGAAGCTTTACCTCGCCCGGGCTTGCGCAACAGCAGGCCGGGAAAATGTCGATACTGGCGCGTTACGGCACGGTGCGTCTGCCGGTAGTGTACGGCGTGATGACCCACGAAGAACATCCGGGGCCGGATGTACTGCTGATGGAGCGTCTGCGCGGGGTGCCGGTGGAAGCGCCGGCGCGCACGCCGCAGCGCTGGGAGCAGTTGCAGGATCAGATAATCGAAGCGCTGTTAAGCTGGCACCGCGTCGACAGCCACGGCTGCGTGGGGAGCGTCGACAGCACCCAGGAAAATCTCTGGCCGTTCTGGTATCGCCAGCGGGTCGAGGTGCTCTGGAGCACGCTCAATCAGTATCAGAATACCGGCCTGACAATGCAGGATAAACGCATGCTGTTTCGTACGCGCGAATGCCTTGAGGGGATGTTCGCCGGGTTTAACGATAACTGCGTGCTGATCCACGGGAATTTCAATCTGCGCAGCATGTTGAAAGACGCGCGCAGCGATCAACTGCTGGCGATGGTCAACCCGGGCATCGTGCTCTGGGCGCCGCGCGAGTATGAGCTGTTCCGCCTTTTCGACACACCGCTTGCCGAAAGCCTCTTCTGGCGTTATCTCCAGCGCGCGCCGGTCGCGGAGTCCTTCCTCTGGCGCCGCTGGCTCTACGTGTTGTGGGATGAAGTGGCGCAACTGTTACAAACCGGCAAAATGAACCGCGCGGCGTTTAACACCGCATCGGAATCACTTCTGCCCTGGGTCGCCTGAACCCATGCCTTTCATCCACTGCCAGACGCGCCCGAGGATCTCATACCCGGCGCGTTCGCTATGCATCAGCCACAGCGAGGACGGATAAATACGCTCCCACGGATTAAGCGGCGACGTTATCGCCATCTGGTTGGCGGGCGCGGGGATCGGATTTAACCCCTGTCGCCTGAAGAAAATTACCGCGCGCGGCAGATGCGATGCCGAGGTAACCAGCAAAAACGGCTCCTTGCCCAGCGCTTTCGCGACAGCCGCCGCTTCTTCTTCCGTATCTCTGGGCGTATCAAGCGTAATGATGTCGCTACGCGGAACGCCTAAGCTTTCCGCCACGCGGGCGCCCGCTTCCGCCGTGCTCACCGGATTAGTAGTGGCTCGCGCGCCGGTAAAGACCATCTTCGCGCCGGGATTGGCCAGCCACAGCCGCACCCCTTCGGTCACCCGTGGCAGGCTGTTATTGATAAGATTCGAGCTGGGCGCCCATTTGTCGTTCCAGGTGTAGCCGCCGCCCAGCACCACAATATAATTCGCCTTTTCGCCGCGCCAGGTGGGGTAGTCATCTTCCACGGGTCTTAGCAGGCCGTCGGCGACCGGTTGCAGGCTCAATAGCAGCAAAACCAGCCAGCTTGCCGTCATTAACACTTTCCCGCTTTTCTTAAATCGCGTGAACCACAGCAGCGCCAGCGCGATGCCCATCATCAGCAGCAGAAACGGCAGCGGCAGCAGCAGCGCGCCGGTGATTTTTTTCAGAATAAAAAGCATCGGTTATGGGTCCTTTTTTAACCATACGGCAGGTAAAGGCTGCCTATCTTACGCCAGATGGGTTCATTCTCCCTCCGGCTGTGACAAAATAGCGGTTTTGCCGGATGCGCTTATCACCTGGAGAGTGTGCCCATGCGGGATCGCAATTTTGATGACATCGCCGAAAAGTTTGCGCGCAACATTTACGGTACAACAAAAGGCCAGTTGCGTCAGGCTATCCTCTGGCAGGATCTCGACGCGTTGTTAAGCGCCTTGCCCGACCGTCCACTGCGCGTGCTTGACGCCGGCGGCGGCGAGGGGCAAACCGCCTGTCGCCTCGCTGAGCGTGGCCATCAGGTGTTGCTGTGCGATCTCTCGGCGGAAATGATAGCCCGCGCTCGTCAGGCCGCCCAGGAGAAAGGTGTGAGCGGCAACATGCATTTTGTACAATGCGCCGCGCAGGACGCAGGTCAGCATTTGGAAAGCCCGGTTGATCTGATATTGTTTCACGCTGTGCTGGAATGGGTAGCCGATCCGCAGGCGGCGCTGCGCCATTTATGGCAATGCCTGGCGCCGGGCGGCGCGCTCTCGCTGATGTTCTACAACGCCAACGGCCTGCTGATGCACAACATGGTGGCAGGTAACTTCGCCTACGTGCAACAAGGCATGCCCAAAAAGAAAAAACGCACCCTTTCGCCGGATTACCCGCGCGAGCCGCAGCAGGTTTACCGCTGGCTTGAAGAGATGGGCTGGCAGATCCACAGCAAAACCGGCGTGCGGGTTTTCCATGACTATCTGCGTGAAAAACATCAGCAGCGCGACGAATACGAGACGCTGCTTGAGCTTGAAACGCGTTACTGCCGACAGGAGCCCTGGGTGAGCCTGGGCCGATACATCCATGTCACTGCGTTTAAGCCGGAGATCCAAGGATAAATTATGAGTACTTTTTCCCAGACAGTCCCTGAACTGGTTGCCTGGGCCAGGAAAAACGATTTCTCGATCCAGCTTCCGGTGGACAGACTGGCGTTTTTGCTGGCTATCGCCACGCTGAACGGTGAAAGGCTGGACGGCGAAATGAGCGAAGGGGAGCTGGTGGACGCGTTTCGCCACGTCAGCGACGCGTTTGAGCAATCCACAGAGACGGTCGCCCAGCGCGCCAACAACGCCATTAACGACATGGTGCGCCAGCGTCTGCTTAACCGCTTTACCAGCGAACAGGCGGAAGGCAACGCCATTTATCGCCTGACGCCGCTGGGTATCGGCATCACTGATTACTATATCCGCCAGCGTGAATTCTCCACGCTACGCCTGTCCATGCAGCTCTCGATCGTGGCCAGTGAACTCAAACGCGCTGCGGACGCTGCCCTGGAAGGGGCGATGAATTCCACTGGCACCGCAACGTTTACGCGCCGCTCAAATATTCGGTGGCAGAAATTTTCGACAGCATCGATCTCACTCAGCGCATCATGGACGAACAGCAACAGCTGGTAAAAGACGATATTGCCCAGTTGCTGAATAAAGACTGGCGCGCGGCGATCTCCAGCTGCGAACTGCTGCTGTCGGAGACCTCCGGCACGCTGCGTGAATTGCAGGATACGCTGGAGGCGGCGGGCGATAAGCTGCAGGCCAACCTGCTGCAAATTCAGGAAGCGACGCTTGGCCGTGACGATCTGCATTTCATCGACCGCCTGACGTATGACCTGCAAAGCAAGCTCGACCGTATTATCAGCTGGGGCCAGCAGGCGATTGACCTGTGGATCGGCTATGACCGTCACGTCCATAAATTTATCCGTACCGCGATTGATATGGATAAAAACCGCGTCTTTGCCCAGCGCCTGCGCCAGTCGGTACAGAACTATTTCGACGCGCCGTGGGCGCTCACCTACGCCAGCGCCGATCGTCTGCTCGATATGCGCGATGAAGAGATGACGCTGCGCGATGAAGAAGTCACCGGCGAACTCCCGCCGGATCTGGAATTTGAAGAGTTTAACGAGATCCGCGAACAGCTGGCGGCGATGATTGAAGCCCAGCTTGACGTCTACCGGGAACGCCAGCAGCCGCTCGACTTAAGCGTCGTGATGCGCGAATACCTGACTCAGTTCCCGCGGGCCCGTCATTTCGACGTGGCGCGCATTGTGGTAGACCAGGCAGTGCGTCTGGGCGTCGCTGAAGCGGACTTTACCGGGCTGCCGGCCAAATGGCAGCCGATTAATGATTATGGAGCCAAGGTACAGGCGAATGTCATCGACAAATATTGAACACGTGATGCCAGTGAAGCTGGCGCTGGCGCTCGCGAATCCGCTGTTTCCGGCGCTCGACAGCCAGTTGCGCGCCGGGCGTCACATTGGCCTGGATGAACTGGATAATCACGCCTTTCTGATGGACTTCCAGGGCGAGCTGGAAGAGTTCTACAGCCGCTATAACGTGGAGCTTATACGCGCGCCGGAAGGATTTTTCTATCTCCGTCCGCGTTCCACCACGCTCATCCCGCGCTCGGTGCTATCCGAGCTGGATATGATGGTCGGCAAAATCCTCTGCTATCTCTACCTGAGCCCCGAGCGGCTGGCGAACGAAGGCATCTTCACCCAGCAGGAGCTGTATGATGAGCTGCTGGCGCTGGCGGATGAGACCAGATTACTGAAGCTGGTGAATAACCGCTCAACCGGGTCGGATCTCGACCGTCAGAAGCTGCAGGAGAAAGTGCGCTCTTCCCTGAGCCGCCTGCGTCGTCTCGGTATGGTCTGGTTTATGGGCCATGACAGCAGCAAATTCCGCATCACTGAGTCGGTATTCCGCTTCGGTGCGGACGTGCGCGCCGGCGACGACCCGCGCGATGCGCAGCTGCGCATGATCCGCGACGGCGAAGCGATGCCGGTGGAAAACCACCTGCAGCTCAATGATGAGAACGACGATACCCAGCAGGATAACGCGGAGGATGACAATGATTGAACGCGGTAAGTTTCGCTCGCTAACGCTTATCAACTGGAACGGCTTTTTTGCCCGGACGTTTGATCTCGATGAACTGGTCACCACGCTGTCCGGCGGCAACGGCGCCGGGAAATCGACCACGATGGCGGCGTTTGTCACGGCATTGATCCCGGACCTCACGCTGCTGCACTTCCGTAATACTACCGAAGCGGGCGCGACCAGCGGCTCGCGCGATAAAGGCCTGCACGGCAAACTCAAAGCGGGCGTCTGTTATTCGGTGCTTGACGTCGTTAACTCGCGCCATCAGCGCGTGCTGGTGGGTGTGCGTCTGCAGCAGGTCGCCGGGCGCGATCGTAAAGTGGACATCAAACCGTTCGCTATTCAGGGCCTGCCGAGCGCCATGCTGCCGACGCAGCTCCTGACGGAAACCCTGAACGACCGTCAGGCGCGCGTGCTGAGCCTCAACGAACTGAAAGACAAAATTGATGCGATGGAAGGGGTGCAGCTTAAGCTGTTTAACTCCATTACCGATTACCACTCGTTGATGTTCGATCTGGGCGTGGTGGCGCGTCGTCTGCGCTCAGCATCCGATCGCAGCAAATATTACCGCCTGATTGAAGCGTCGCTCTATGGCGGTATCTCCAGCGCCATTACCCGCTCGCTGCGCGACTACCTGCTGCCGGAAAACGGCGGCGTGCGTAAGGCATTCCAGGATATGGAAGCGGCGCTGCGCGAAAACCGCATGACGCTGGAAGCGATTCGCGTGACCCAGTCGGACCGCGATCTGTTCAAGCACCTGATCTCCGAAGCCACCAACTACGTGGCGGCGGATTATATGCGACACGCCAATGAGCGCCGCATTCATCTTGACCAGGCGCTGGAGCTGCGCCGCGAGCTGTTCACCAGCCGCAAGCAGCTCGCTGCCGAACAATATAAACATGTCGATATGGCGCGCGAGCTCTCCGAGCACGCCGGTGCCGAAGGCGATCTCGAAACCGATTATCAGGCCGCGAGCGACCACCTCAATCTGGTGCAGACTGCGCTGCGCCAGCAGGAGAAAATTGAGCGCTACGACGCCGACCTTGAAGAGCTGCAAATTCGCCTGGAAGAACAGAGCGAAGTGGTGGCTGAAGCGGCCGAGCAGCAAGAAGAGAACGAGGCCCGCGCCGAAGCCGCCGAGCTGGAAGTTGACGAGCTCAAAAGCCAGCTTGCGGATTATCAGCAGGCGCTTGACGTCCAGCAGACCCGCGCTATCCAGTATCAACAGGCGCTGACCGCGCTGGAGCGTGCCCGTGAACTGTGCCATCTGCCGGATCTGACTGCCGAAAGCGCTGACGAATGGCTGGATACGTTCCAGGCGAAAGAGCAGGAGGCCACCGAGCGCCTGCTGTCGCTTGAGCAGAAAATGAGCGTCGCGCAGACCGCGCACAGCCAGTTCGAACAGGCTTATCAACTGGTCACATCCATTAACGGCCCGGTGAGCCGCGCTGAAGCGTGGAGCGTCGCGCGTGAACTGCTGCGCGACGCCAGTCAGCAGCGTCATCTGGCCGAACAGGTACAGCCGCTGCGCATGCGCCTTTCCGAACTGGAGCAGCGCCTGCGCGAACAGCAGGACGCCGAGCGTTTGCTGACTGAGTTCTGCAAGCGTCAGGGCAAAGATTACGATCCTGAAGATCTCGAAGCGCTCAATGAAGAGCTGGAAGCGCGCATCGCCGCGCTCTCCGACAGCGTTGCTCAGGCGGGCGAACAGCGCATGACGCTGCGTCAGGAACTGGAGCAGATCCAGAGCCGCGTGAAGACGCTCACCAGCCAGGCGCCCGTCTGGCTGGCGGCGCAAAACAGCCTTAACCAGATAAGCGAACAGAGCGGCGAGACGTTTGAGTCCGGCCAGCAGGTCACCGAATACCTTCAGCAGTTGCTGGAGCGCGAACGTGAAGCCATCGTCGAGCGCGACGAAGTAGGCGCGCGTAAGCGAGCGGTTGATGAAGAGATTGAACGCTTAAGCCAGCCGGGCGGGGCCGAAGACGCGCGTCTGAACGCGCTGGCGGAACGCTTTGGCGGCGTGCTGCTGTCTGAGATTTATGACGACGTCTCCCTTGAAGACGCGCCTTACTTCTCGGCGCTGTATGGCCCGTCGCGTCACGCGATTGTCGTGCCGGATCTCTCAAGGGTGCGCGAGCTCCTCGACGGCCTTGAAGAGTGCCCGGAAGATCTCTACCTGATAGAAGGTGACCCGCAGTCCTTCGATGACAGCGTTTTCAGCGTTGAAGAGCTGGAAAAAGCGGTAGTGGTGAAAGTCGCCGAGCGCCAGTGGCGCTACTCCCGCTTCCCGTCGTTGCCGCTGTTTGGCCGCGCCGCGCGAGAAAGCCGCATCGAGAACCTGCATGCCGAACGCGAAGCGCTCGCCGAACGTTACGCGACACTCTCTTTCGACGTGCAGAAAACCCAGCGTTTGCATCAGGCGTTTAGCCGCTTTGTCGGCCAGCATCTGGCCGTGGCGTTTGAGGCGGATCCGGAAGCGGAAATCCGCAAGCTCAACACGCGCCGCAGCGAAATCGAGCGTGCCATCAGCCAGCACGAAAACGACAACCAGCAACAGCGCGTGCAGTTTGAACAGGCAAAAGAGGGCGTCGCCCAGCTTAACCGCCTGCTGCCGCGCCTGAGCCTGCTGGCGGATGACAGCCTGGCGGACCGCGTTGATGAAATTCAGGAGCGTCTGGCGGAAGCCCAGGACGCTGCGCGCTTTATCTCCCAGCACGGCAGCGCGCTGGCGAAGCTTGAGCCGGTAGCCTCTGTCCTGCAAAGCGATCCGGAGCAGTTTGATCAGCTGAAACAGGATTACGAGCAGGCGCGCCAGACTCAGCGCGATGCCCGTCAGCAAGCCTTCGCGCTGAGCGAAGTAGTGCAGCGTCGCGCGCACTTCAGCTACAGCGACTCAGCGCAGATGCTCAGCGGCAATACCGATCTCAATGAAAAACTGCGCCAGCGTCTGGAGCAGGCGGAGGCCGAGCGTACCCGCGCCCGCGAAGCGTTGCGTACTCACGCGGCGAAGCTCAGCCAGTATCATCAGGTGCTGGCGTCGCTGAAAAGCTCGTTTGATACCAAAAAAGAGATGCTGGGCGATTTACAGCGCGAGCTTCAGGATATCGGCGTACGCGCCGATGCCAGCGCCGAAGAGCGCGCCCGCCAGCGTCGCGATGAACTGCATACGCGTCTTAGCAACAACCGCTCGCGCCGCAACCAGCTGGAAAAACAGCTGACGCTGTGCGAAGCGGAAATGGATAACCTGACCCGCAGCCTGAAACGCCTTGAGCGTAACTACCACGAGATGCGCGAACAGGTGGTGAGCGCGAAAGCGGGCTGGTGCGCGGTGATGCGTATGGTGAAAGACAACGGCGTCGAACGGCGCCTGCACCGTCGCGAACTGGCGTATCATTCCGGCGACGATTTGCGGTCGATGTCGGATAAAGCGCTCGGCGCGCTGCGCCTCGCGGTCGCGGATAACGAACATCTGCGCGACGTGCTGCGCCTGTCTGAAGATCCTAAACGTCCGGAACGTAAAATTCAGTTCTTCGTCGCGGTCTACCAGCATCTGCGCGAGCGTATCCGCCAGGATATCATCCGCACCGATGACCCGGTCGAGGCGATTGAGCAGATGGAGATTGAGCTGGGCCGCCTGACGGAAGAGCTTACGTCGCGCGAGCAGAAACTGGCGATAAGCTCCCGCAGCGTGGCGAATATTATTCGCAAAACCATTCAGCGCGAACAGAACCGTATCCGTATGCTTAACCAGGGGCTACAGAGCGTTTCTTTCGGGCAGGTCAACAGCGTGCGCCTGAACGTCAACGTACGTGAAAGCCATGCGACGCTGCTGGATGTACTCGCCGAACAACATGAACAGCACCAGGACTTGTTTAACAGTAACCGCCTGACCTTCTCCGAAGCGCTGGCGAAACTCTGGCAGCGCCTGAATCCGCAGATAGACATGGGCCAGCGCACTGCCCAGACCATCGGCGAAGAGCTGCTCGATTACCGCAATTATCTGGAGATGGAAGTCGAGGTTAACCGCGGCTCCGACGGCTGGCTGCGGGCGGAGAGCGGCGCGCTCTCGACCGGCGAGGCGATCGGCACCGGGATGTCGATTCTGGTGATGGTGGTCCAGAGCTGGGAAGATGAGTCGAGCCGTCTGCGCGGCAAAGATATTTCGCCATGTCGCCTCTTGTTCCTCGACGAAGCGGCGCGCCTTGACGCCCGTTCCATCGCCACGCTGTTCGAGCTGTGCGAGCGCCTGCAGATGCAGCTGATTATCGCGGCGCCGGAGAACATCAGCCCTGAAAAAGGCACGACCTATAAACTGGTGCGTAAAGTGTTCCAGAATCACGAACACGTGCATGTGGTGGGGCTGCGCGGTTTTGCCGCACCGCCAACGGAAGCGTTGCCGGGCGCGGCAGAAGTTTCGTAATGACATCACCATAAAGAGCGGGCTTCGGCCCGCTTTCTTTTTGGTCAGCAAATCTTTAAACTTCTTTACATTCGGTCAGGCAAATGGTTTTTTCTCTTTATATACTCAAAATAAGCCTGAGTGCCGAACTATTCTGAAAAACAGGGGGCAAGGGATGGTGCTTAACAATATGCATGGTTTTCGACGGTCAGCGTTGAGTTTGTGTCTGGCTCTCAGTATCGCTCCACTGTTTAACGCGTATGCCGACGAACCGGAACTGATCGCTACCGACAGCATCACCACGCTGAGCGCGCAGCCGATCGCGCTGTCGCCGGGCATGGTATTCCTCGCGGCAAACGCGGCGCCTGACGCCGCGAGCCGTCTTGCAAGCGCGCGCGCACAGCTCCAGGCGGCGCTGCCTGCAGGTTTTACGCCAGTCTATATGAACGCGCTGGTGGGCCTGTATGCCGCCCGCGATCTGAAGCCAATGTGGGAGAACCGCGACGCGGTTCAGGCGTTCCAGCAGCAGCTCGCGGAAGTGGCGCTCGCCGGTTTTCAGCCGCAGTTCACCGCCTGGGTGGAACAGCTGACAAACCCGGCGGTCACCGGCCTTGCCCGCGATATCGTGCTGAGCGACGCGATGGTCGGCTATCTGCATTTTATCTCCGGCATTCCAAGCCAGGGCAATCGCTGGCTCTACAGCGCTAAACCCTACAAACCAGAGCTGCCCGCGTTGACGGTGCTTAACCAGTGGCAGGTCGCGCTGGATAATGGCTCGGTTCCGGCATTTGTCCGCTCGCTGGCGCCGGCGCACCCGCAATACGCCGCAATGCACGCCTCGCTGCTGCAACTGGTCGCGGACACGCGCCCGTGGCCGCAGATGACCGGCAAAGAAAAACTACGCCCTGGCCAGTGGAGCAACGACATCCCGGCCCTGAAAGAAATTTTACAGCGTACGGGCATGCTGGATGGCGGCCCGGATATTGTCCTGCCGGGCGATAATAACGGCGTCGTCAGCCCGTCCGCCGCGCCGCAAACGGCCAGCCAGACCAGCGCGAAAAAACCGACCCGCGGGGTGTACGACAAAGAGCTGGTCGCGGCGGTGAAACGTTTCCAGAAATGGCAAGGGCTTGGCGCGGATGGCGTGATTGGCCAGTCGACCCGCGACTGGTTAAACGTGACGCCAGCCGAGCGCGCTGCGCTGCTGGCGCTCAATATTCAGCGCTTGCGCCTGCTGCCGGGCAAACTCGATACCGGCATTATGGTCAATATTCCGGAATATTCGCTGGTCTATTACCAGAACGGCAATCAGGTGCTGGCGTCGCGGGTGATTGTCGGCCGTCCGGATCGTAAAACGCCGCTGATGAGCAGCGCGCTGAATAACGTAGTGGTGAATCCGCCGTGGAACGTGCCGCCAACGCTTGCGCGCAAAGACATTCTGCCGAAAGTCTGGAACGATCCGGGTTATCTTGAAAGCCACGGCTATACGGTGCTGAACGGCTGGAGCAGCAACGCTGAGGTCGTGGATCCGTGGATGGTGGACTGGGCGACGATTACGCCGTCGAACCTGCCGTTCCGGTTCCAGCAGGCGCCGGGCGCGCATAACTCGCTGGGGCGTTATAAGTTCAACATGCCAAGCTCAGATGCTATTTATCTGCACGACACGCCGAACCATAATCTGTTCCAGCGCGACGCGCGGGCGCTCAGCTCCGGCTGCGTGCGCGTGAATAAAGCCTCAGAGCTTGCCAATATGCTGCTGCAGGATGCGGGCTGGAATGATTCGCGTATTTCGCAGACGCTGAAAGAGGGGAATACGCGTTACGTAAATATTCCGCAGACCATTCCGGTGAACCTCTATTATCTGACCGCGTTTATTGGTGAAGACGGACGTCCGCAATATCGTACAGATATTTACAATTATGATCACACCGCGCGATCGGGCGCACAAATTCTCCCGAAAGTGGAACAACTCATCCGCTAACAGGTTTAATTCCGCGGACTTAACCTGCTCAATATGAACATAAAACGGGCCAAACGTGAAAAAAGGCCCGTTATTCCTGGCTTTGACCTGTATTGACTCCCCCCCGGCTGGCGGTTAAGGTGCCTCTCGTGCGCCAGAAGTGCATAGTTATTGTTCATATTGATTGTAGACCTGAATATCATGGATAAAATTGACGCTCACCGCCGCAAACTGCTGGCGTTTGGCGGCGCCGCTTTAGGCGCTGCAATACTGCCCACGCCTGCGTTTGCTACTCTGTCGACGCCGCGACCGCGTATTCTTACGCTGAATAACTTACATACCGGCGAATCGATTAAGGCCGAATTTTTCGATGGCCGGGGCTATATTCAGGATGAATTAGCAAAGCTTAACCATTTCTTTCGTGATTACCGGGCAAATAAGGTAAAAGCGATCGACCCCCGTTTATTTGACCAGCTGTTCCGTTTGCAGGGCCTGCTCGGCACCCGCAAGCCGGTACAGCTGATCTCCGGCTATCGCTCCGTTGATACCAATAACGAGCTGCGATCCAAAAGCCGCGGCGTGGCAAAGCACAGCTACCACACCAAAGGCCAGGCGATGGATTTTCATATCGAAGGTATTTCGTTAAGCAATATTCGCAAAGCGGCGTTATCTCTGCGCGCCGGTGGTGTAGGATACTACCCCAGCAGTAACTTTGTGCATATTGATACCGGGCCGCTAAGGCACTGGTAATTAACGACCCCGGCAGCGCGCCGGGTAAAAGGAGCGGTATGAACTATCATATTATTCCGGTAACGGCGTTCGCCCAGAACTGCTCGTTAATCTGGTGTGAGGAGACGCAACAGGCAGCCCTGGTGGACCCCGGCGGCGACGCGCAGCGTATCAAGGAAGAGGTCGCTCAGAAGGGCGTCACGCTGCAGCAGATCCTGTTGACACATGGTCACCTTGACCATGTCGGCGCGGCGGCAGAGCTTGCGGCGCACTACGACATCCCCATTATCGGCCCGGAAAAAGAAGATGAGTTCTGGCTGCAGGGCTTACCGGCCCAGAGCCGTATGTTCGGGCTCGATGAGTGTCAGCCGCTGACGCCAGACCGCTGGCTCAATGAAGGCGACACGGTGAGCGTTGGCAATATTTCGCTTAGCGTGCTGCACTGTCCGGGCCACACGCCGGGCCATATCGTCTTTTTCGACGCGCAGTCACGTCTGCTGGTTTCCGGCGACGTGATATTCAAAGGCGGGGTGGGGCGCAGCGATTTTCCGCGCGGCGATCACGGTCATCTGATCGATTCCATCAAGCGTAAGCTGCTGCCGCTCGGCGATGACGTCACCTTTATTCCTGGCCACGGCCCGATGTCCACGCTCGGTCATGAGCGTCTGCATAATCCTTTCCTGCAGGATGAAATGCCGGTCTGGTAATTTGCCTCCAACAAAAAGGGCCGCTCAGTGCGGCCCTTTTGCTTTTACGCTCTCATTACAGCACAGCGACAATGGCTTCGCACAGCGGCGCCATGTTATCCGGCGTCATGCCCGCCACGTTGACACGGCCTGATGCGACCGCGTACACACCAAACTCCTCACGCAGACGCAGCACCTGCTCTTTGGTCAGACCGCTGAAGGAGAACATGCCGTTCTGTTTGGTGATAAAGCTGAAATCGCGGTTCGCGCCTTTCTCGGCCAGCGTGTTCACAAACAGCTGACGCATACGCTGGATGCGCTGGCGCATATCGGTCAGTTCCTGCTCCCACATGGTGCGCAGCGCGTCATTGCTGAGAATGGTCGCGACCACGGAGGCTCCGTGCGCCGGCGGGTTTGAGTAGTTGGCGCGAATGCAGGATTTCATCTGGCTGAATGCGCGATCGGCCGCCTCGGCATCCGCCGCCACCAGCGTACAGGCGCCCACGCGCTCGTTGTACAGACCGAAGTTTTTCGAGAACGAGCTCGCGACAATAAGCTCTTTATGCAGGGCGACGAATGCGCGCAGGCCTTCGGCGTCTTCTTCCAGACCACGGGCGAAGCCCTGATAGGCGAAGTCGAACAGCGGCAGCCAGCCTTTCTCAACGGACAGCTTCGCCAGCTGTTCCCACTGCTCAAGCGTCGGATCGATGCCGGTCGGGTTGTGGCAGCAGCCGTGGAACAGCACCACGTCGCCTGCCTGGGCGTCCTGCAGGCTGTTTAACAGGCCGTCGAAATCGAGCGTGTGGTTGGCGGCGTCGTAATAGGCGTATTCACGCACTTCCAGACCGGCGGAGTTAAACACGCCTTTATGGTTCGGCCAGCTCGGGTTAGAGACCCAGACGCGTTTCACGTCGGTGTTTTTCGCGAGGAAATCCGCCGCGACGCGCAGCGCGCCGGTGCCGCCTGGAGTCTGCGCGGTGCGGGCGCGTTTGTCGCTGATAACCGGGCTTGCTTTACCGAACAGCAATTCCTGCGTGCAGCGGCCGAATTCGGGAATACCGTCAATGCCGAGGTAGTTTTTGGTGGTTTCATTTTCCAGCAGATATTGTTCTGCTTTTTTAACGCTGGTCAGAACCGGGGTCTTACCGGTTTCATCCTTGTAAACACCAATGCCTAAATTAATTTTGGTCGGGCGGTCGTCGGCACGAAACAGATCGGCCAGGCCAAGGATCGGGTCGGCTGGGGCGGCGGTAATGTTCTCAAACATGACGAGGTTCCATTGTGATTTCAGAAGGGAAATTCGCTATCAGGTTAACGGGAGATTTACAAAATGCCAACCGTTTGCCCGGAAAAGTTACTTGGATCGCAAAAGTCGGCAGAATTTTCTTTTACCCATAAAAAAACAGGGCCGAAGCCCTGTTTTTTCGCTATCAGACAACAAGGTTGTGCTGATTAGAACTGGTAAACTGCCGCCAGGCCCAGCTGGTCGTCGGTACCAACCCAGCCGCCGCCAGTGCGTTCAGCCTGGTCTTCGTCCAGCAGGTTGATACGGTAGTCAGCAGATACGCTGAAGTTTTTGTTGAAGTAGTAAGCAGTACCAACTTCGATGTATTTAGCCAGGTCAGCATCGCCACCGGTAAAGCCAGAACCGTTGTAAGGGTTCGCGCTCAGGTCCTTACCTTTAGACTGTACGTAAGAAATGGACGGACGCAGACCGAAGTCGAACTGGTACTGAGCAATCACTTCAAAGTTCTGGGTTTTGTTCGCTACGTTGTAGTACTCATCCGGATAGGATGTAGCAGAAGAAGTATTGTCAGCATAGCTGTTAGCCAGAATGCTCATGTTACGCGTTTCTGCATACACTGCTGCCAGGTACAGGTTGTTTGCATCGTACTTCGCGCCGAAAGCCCATGCTTCGGCTTTATCGCCTTTACCGTCATCTTTTTGATCAAGAGTACGGTTAGCGTTGCTGTATGCACCGATAACGCTGAAGCCTTCACCGAAATCATAACCCAGTGAGTAACCTACGCCGTCGCCGTTAGCGCGACGGAGATCATCACGTTCGTTTTTACCCTGGTACTGAATGGCAAAGCTCAGGCCATCGGCCAGGCCAAAGAAATTGCTGTTACGGTAGGTCAGCAGGCCAGTAGAACGACTGGTCATAAAGTTATCGGTATAACCGCCACCCCAGGTTTCACCAGACCAGGTCGGTGCCATATCGGTGAAGGATTCTACGTCATAAACAACACCGTAGTTACGGCCGTAATCAATAGAACCTGCATCAGCGAATTTCAGACCAGCAAAAGCCAGACGTGTACGGCTGGAGTTGTTGGCACCCTGCTCAGCTTCCGCGTCGCTAGCATAGGTACGGTATTCCCACTGGCCGAAACCAGTAATCTGATCGTTGATCTGGGTTTCGCCTTTGAAGCCCAGTTGAGCATAAGTGGCATCGGCGTTATTGGTGTTATCGCCAGAGGTCACGAAATCATGCTCGGCGTTTACTTTACCGTAAAGATCCAGTTTGTTGCCGTTTTTGTTATAGATTTCAGCAGCGTTTGCTGCACCGGCTACCAGCAGGGCAGGGATAACCACTGCCAGGATATTGCGCTTCATCATTATTTATTACCCTCATTGGTTTTTTTGAACACCTGCCACTGCCGTCAATAATTCATTACGGAACTATTGATGAGAGTTTGGTGTCTTTCTGTGTCTGTCTGGCATCTTTCCATTCATATAATCGTTTCGCTACACGGAAAGTGCTACAAATGTCTAAATCAGGTAACAAAAAGAAATATTGTGTAAGAATTTATTAATGGAAGGGAACTTTGTGAGAGACCTCAAATTTATTACTTAAGTGAATAAATTTCGCCCATTCCTTTCTTATATATATGAAAAACTTATCATTAATTTGTCTAAGCTGCATTTTTATACAATTGTAAGCGCAAGGCGAGTTTTACTGGATAAGCCGGATAGAAGTCCGGATGTCTGTGGAAGATGTGTCCAAATGTGCTATAGCGAAGCGGTATAAAAATTCGCCATCAGAGAAATGATTAATTTTTATACAAACGAAAATGAACGGGAAATGTAATAAAAAATGGACAACAGGCGAGCGGGCAGAAAAAGGGCCAGCAAGCTGGCCCTGTAAAACTCAGAAATTCGCGTTGCGCGGGGTACGCGGGAAGGGAATGACATCACGCACGTTCTGAACGCCAGTCACATAGGCGATTAGACGTTCAAAGCCAAGACCAAAACCGGCGTGCGGCACGGTGCCGTAACGGCGCAGGTCGCGATACCACCAGTAGTCTTCTTTATTAAGGCCCATCTCTTCCATACGCGCGTCCAGCACGTCAAGGCGCTCTTCACGCTGGGATCCGCCGATGATTTCACCGATACCTGGCGCAAGAACGTCCATCGCCGCCACGGTTTTGCCATCTTCGTTAAGACGCATATAGAACGCCTTGATGTCTTTCGGGTAGTTTTTCACGACAACCGGCGCTTTAAAGTGTTTCTCGGCGAGATAACGCTCATGCTCGGACGCCAGATCCACACCCCAGTAGACCGGGTTCTCGAATTTCTCGCCGCATTTCTCAAGGATGGCGACCGCGTCGGTGTAATCCACCTGCGCGAAGTCGGCAGAAATGAAACGCTCCAGGCGATCAATCGCTTCTTTATCCACGCGTTCGGCGAAGAACTTCATGTCATCCATGCGTTCGTCCAGCACGGCTTTGAAGACATATTTCAGCATCGCTTCCGCGAGACCCGCCACGTCGTTCAGGTTAGCGAACGCGACTTCCGGCTCCAGCATCCAGAACTCGGCCAGGTGGCGGCTGGTGTTGGAGTTTTCGGCGCGGAACGTCGGGCCGAAGGTGTAAATTTTCGACAGCGCGCAGGCGTAAGTTTCGCCGTTCAGCTGGCCGGAAACGGTCAGGAACGCTTCTTTGCCGAAGAAGTCTTTATCGAAATCGATTTTGCCCTGGCCATCGCGCGGCAGGTTTTCCAGATCCAGCGTCGAGACGCGGAACATCTCACCGGCGCCTTCGGTATCGGAAGCGGTAATCAGCGGGGTAGATACCCAGAAAAAGCCCTGCTCGTGGAAGAAACGGTGCAGCGCCTGCGCCAGCGTATGACGCACGCGGGCAACCGCGCCGATAAGGTTGGTGCGCGGACGCAGATGCGCGACCTCACGCAGGTACTCGATGCTGTGGCGCTTGGCCGCCATCGGGTAGGTGTCCGGATCGTCCACCCAGCCGGTGACTTCTACCTGGGTCGCCTGCAGCTCGAAGCTCTGGCCTTCGCCCGGGGATTCGACCACCTTGCCGGTGACGATAACCGAGCAGCCCGTCGTGAGGTGCAGCACCTCTTCATTATAATTGGGCAGAGAATTATTGATGACAGCCTGTATCGGATCAAAGCAGGAACCGTCATAAACGGCGAGGAAGGAGATGCCAGCTTTTGAATCTCTTCGGGTACGCACCCACCCGCGCACGGTGACTTCACTGTCAACGGCAACGCGGCCCTGGAGTACGTCGGCTACAGGCACAACGCTCATAATTATCTCTCTGGTTAATGGTCAAAAATAACATTTTCCACCCGGACGGGGGGATATCTATGTTACCTGGCATACGCCATCAGACAAGCAGAATTCGCGATGCGGGAAAAAGAAATCGGAAACGGGCAGGGAAAGCAGGGAGCGCGCGGCTCCCTGAGGGAAAACATCAGCTTGCTTTTCGCACCTGCGGCAGGTCGAACGCTTTGCGCAGCGCGCGCACAAACGCTTTGTCGTGACAGATGGTTTTGCCAGGGCTGTCGGAAAGCTTCGCGACCGGGCGGCCGTTACACTCCACGAGCTTAATCACGATATTCAGCGGCTTAACATGCGGAATATCGCAGGTCAGGCGGGTGCCGATGCCAAAGCCAAGTTTCACGCGGTCGGCGAAGTGGCGGTAGAGTTCAATGGCTTTCGCGAAATCGAGATTATCAGAGAAAATCAGCGTTTTGCTGAGCGGATCAATGCCGAGCTGCTGATAATGGGCGATGGCTTTTTCGCCCCACTGCACCGGGTCGCCGGAGTCGTGGCGCAGCCCCTGATAACGCCCGGCGAATTCCGGGCCGAAATCGCGCAGGAAAGCGTCCATCGTAATGCAGTCGGTGAGCGCGATGCCAAGCATATCCGGGTATTCATCAAGCCATGCCTGCAAGGCGGCAATCTGGCTGTTGGCGAGGTCAGGGCTGATTTGCTGATGCGCCTGGAACCATTCATGCGCCTGCGTGCCCATCGGCGTCAGGGAGAGACGGCGGGCGAGATCGTAGTTGCTGGTGCCGATAAACCACGGCTCCTGCTGGAGACGCTCGACAATCGCCTGCTGCACCTCACGCGAGAAGCGACGCCGGGTGCCGAAATCCATCAGGCGGAACGCGCTGAGATCCAGCCCGTCGGTCATGGCGCGGAAATCCTGCAATTTGACTTCCAGATGCGCCAGCGCCTGCTCAACGCTCGCTTCCGGTGAACGGTAGCGATGCACCAGTTCGCTTATTACCGCCAGCAGCGGTACTTCCCACATAATCACTTCGCGCCACGGGCCGCTTAAGCGAATATCAAGCTTGCCGCCCTCGTTGCGGATCTGCACCTGCGACGGGTCGTAGCGGAAATTTTTCAGCCACGCTAAATAGTCCGCTTTGAAAAACGGTAGGCCCGAGAGCCACTGAAACTCCGCGTCAGAAAGCGCCAGATGCTGCATGGCATCGACCTGTTCGCGGATTGCCTCAGCATAAATGCCCAACAGATCGTCACCCCGGCAGCGAAATTCCGCTGCGACATGCACGTCATAATAGTGGTGAAAAACCGCCTGCTGCATATGCAGCTTATAGGCGTCCGTATCCAGCAGCGTTTGCAATAGGGGGGAAGCGTATTGTGTCATGGTGCGAACTGGCATCCTCTCACAGGCGCGTGTCTATCAGTGGCATAAGCAGATAAAGACGCAGGAGTATACCCTGATTATCGGTTTATTGAAGCAGGATCACAACACAACCGGCGAAGCGGGTCGAGGGCAATTTGTGCCGCATGTTACTTAAATGTAGCAATCTGCCCGGTAGCCCCTGAAAAGTGAAAGATTCTGCGTGGCAACATTAACGCAACAGGAATAGACTGGAGACGTAACCATACGGACCCTGGATAAGGTTTTTTATGACTCAACAGCCACAAGCAAAATACCGCCACGACTATCGTGCGCCGGATTACCTGATTACCGATATTGATCTGACCTTCGACCTCGACGCCGCCAGAACGCGGGTCACGGCAGTCAGTCAGGTCAACCGCCGCGTGGCGGAGAACGCGCCGCTGCGTCTGGACGGCGAAGACCTTACCCTGATTTCGGTCGACGTGGATGGCAAACCCTGGCCGCATCACCGCCTGGAAGAGGGCGCGCTGGTGCTGGAAAACCTGCCTGAGCGCTTCACGCTAACCATCGTCAATGACATCCATCCGGCAACGAATACGGCGCTCGAAGGACTTTATCAGTCCGGCGTGGCGCTCTGCACCCAGTGCGAAGCGGAAGGTTTCCGTCATATTACCTGGTATCTGGACCGCCCGGACGTGCTGGCGCGCTTCACGACCAAAATCATCGCCGATAAAGCGACCTACCCGTATCTGCTCTCGAATGGCAACCGCGTGGCGCAGGGCGAACTGGACGATGGCCGCCACTGGATGCAGTGGGAAGATCCCTTCCCGAAACCGTGCTACCTGTTTGCGCTGGTGGCAGGCGATTTCGACGTGCTGCGCGATACCTTCACCACCCGTTCCGGACGTGACGTGGCGCTGGAGCTGTATGTGGATCGCGGCAATCTGGACCGCGCCAGCTGGGCGATGACCTCGCTCAAAAACTCCATGAAATGGGACGAAGAGCGTTTCGGTCTGGAGTACGATCTCGACATTTATATGATTGTCGCCGTCGATTTCTTCAACATGGGCGCGATGGAGAACAAAGGGCTTAACGTCTTTAACTCTAAATTCGTGCTGGCGCGTGCCGAAACCGCGACCGATAAAGACTATCTCAATATTGAGCGCGTTATCGGCCATGAATATTTCCACAACTGGACCGGCAACCGCGTCACCTGCCGCGACTGGTTCCAGTTGAGCCTGAAAGAAGGTCTGACGGTGTTCCGTGACCAGGAATTCAGCTCTGACCTCGGCTCCCGCGCGGTCAACCGCATCAGCAACGTGCGCACCATGCGCGCGATGCAGTTCGCCGAAGACGCAAGCCCGATGGCGCACCCGATTCGCCCGGACATGGTCATCGAAATGAACAACTTCTACACCCTGACCGTGTATGAGAAAGGGTCGGAAGTGATCCGCATGCTCCACACGCTGCTTGGCGAAACGAATTTCCAGAAAGGCATGCAGCTCTATTTCGAGCGTCACGACGGCAGCGCGGCTACCTGCGACGATTTCGTGCAGGCGATGGAAGACGCGTCCAATGTCGATCTTTCACATTTCCGTCGCTGGTACAGCCAGTCCGGCACGCCGATTGTTACCGTGCAGGATGACTACAATCCGCAAACCGAGCAGTACACGCTGACCCTAAGCCAGCGCACGCCGCCGACGGCGGACCAGCCGGAAAAACTGCCGTTGCATATTCCGTTCGACATCGAACTGTATGACAACGAAGGCAACGTCATTCCGCTGCAAAAAGATGGCCACCCGGTACATCACGTGCTGAACCTGACGCAGGCGGAGCAGACGTTTGTTTTCGATAACGTTTACTTCCAGCCGGTGCCGTCACTGCTGCGTGAATTCTCCGCGCCGGTGAAACTGGAATATAAATGGAGCGATCAGCAACTGACGTTCCTGATGCGCCACGCGCGTAACGATTTCTCGCGCTGGGACGCGGCTCAGAGCCTGCTCGCGACCCATATCAAACTGAACGTGGCGCGTTATCAGCAGCAACAGCCGCTGTCGCTGCCGCTGCATGTGGCGGACGCCTTCCGCGCGATCCTGCTTGATGAAACCATCGATCCGGCGCTGGCGGCGGAGATCCTGACGCTGCCGTCACAAAATGAAATCGCCGAGCTGTTCCAGATCATCGATCCGCAGGCTATTGCGGCGGTGCACGACGCGCTGACCCGCACGCTCGCCACTGAGCTTGCCGATGAACTGCTGGCGGTTTACAACGCGCATAAGCTCACCGGTTACCGTATCGATCATGCAGATATTGGCAAACGCGCGTTGCGTAACACCTGCCTGCACTATCTGGCCTTCGGCGACGCGCAGCTGGCCGATAAGCTGGTTGCGACGCAGTATCACGACGCTGACAACATGACTGACGCGCTGGCAGCGCTGGCTGCGGCCGTCGCCGCACAGCTGCCGGGACGCGACGCGCTGCTCGCCGAATATGACGACAAGTGGCACCACGACGGTCTGGTCATGGATAAGTGGTTTATGCTGCAGGCGATGAGCCCGGCGAAAGATGTGGTCAGCACGGTGCGTGCCCTGCTGGAGCACCGCTCGTTCAGCCTCGGCAATCCGAACCGCGTACGTGCGTTGGTCGGCGCATTCGCCACCAACAACCCGGCGGCGTTCCATGCCGAAGATGGCAGCGGCTATCGCTTCCTGGTGGAGATGCTGACCGAGCTCAACACCCGCAACCCGCAGGTGGCGTCGCGTCTGATTGAGCCGCTAATCCGTCTGAAGCGTTATGACGCCAAACGTCAGGCGTTGATGCGTACGGCGCTGGAGGAGCTGAAAGCGCTGCCGAAGCTCTCTGGCGACCTGTATGAAAAGGTGAGCAAAGCGCTGGCGTGATGCGGTTGTTGAAGTGAGGAGGGTGGGCGCGCTTCGCTTATCCGCCTTACAGATAAAACGCGTGTATTCACAGGGCGGGTGAGCGTAGCGCACCCGCCTTCTTTATATAAAACTTTCGCGTTCTGTAAATAACCGTCTTTCTTTTTCCTGACCCTGTTATCCCGCTTTAACCACCCGTATGGGCGCAGGCGTTTTACGCATCACCCGATCCAGCACCTCGGCTTCCAGCTCCGCGAGACGCGGCGTGCCGTGGCGGCGCGGGTGCGGCAAATCCACCGTCAGGTCAAGCCCGATTTTTCCTTCTTCAATTAATAACACCCGCTCCGCCATCGCCACCGCTTCGCTCACGTCATGCGTCACCAGCAACACCGTAAACCCATGCTCGCGCCACAGCGACACAATCAGCGCCTGCATCTCAAGACGCGTCAGGGCGTCCAGCGCGCCAAGCGGTTCGTCGAGCAGCAGCAGGCCGGGGCGATGGATTAACGCGCGCGCCAGCGCCACGCGCTGCTTCTGGCCGCCCGACAGCGCAGCAGGCCAGTCGCCTGCGCGGTCGGCCAGCCCCACTTCGTCCAGTACCTGGCGCGCCGCAGGCTGCCAGTCGCCCTTCAGCCCCAGCCCGACATTGTCGAGCACTTTTTTCCACGGCAGCAGGCGCGCATCCTGAAACATCATTCGGGTGTCGTCCTGGGCTTCGCAAAGCGGCGCGTTGCCCGCGCGAAGCGCCCCGGCACTGGGTGTTTCGAGCCCGGCGAGCAGACGCAACAGCGTGCTCTTGCCGCCGCCGCTGCGCCCGACCACCGCCACAAACTGCCCGGCGGGAATATGGAGGTCCAGCCCGTTAAGAATGGTTTTTGCGCCGTAGCGTTTGGTTACGCCTTCCAGCAGCAGCGGGGTACCCTGGTTAAGTCGTGCGGTCGTCATGCGTTCGCCTCCTTAAGCTGATAAGCGGGGTGCCAGCGCAGCCAGATACGTTCCAGCGCACGGGCGCTGAGATCCGCAAGCTTGCCGAGCAGGGCGTAGAGAATAATGGCCACCACCACGACGTCGGTTTGCAAAAATTCACGTGCGTTCATCGCGAGATAGCCGATGCCGGAGTTCGCCGAAATGGTTTCCGCCACGATAAGCGTCAGCCACATCAGCCCGAGCGCGAAGCGCACGCCAACCATCATCGAGGGCAGAGCGCCTGGCAAAATCACCTGCCGGAACAGGCTGAATCCGGAAAGCCCGTAGCTGCGCGCCATTTCCAGCAGTCCGCTGTCGATATTGCGAATGCCATGCCAGGTGTTGATGTAAATCGGAAACAGCGTGCCGAGCGCCACCAGGAAAATTTTGGCGCTTTCGTCGATGCCGAACCACAAAATCACCAGTGGGATCAGCGCCAGATGCGGCACGTTGCGCAGCATCTGGATCGAGCTGTCGAGCAGCCGTTCGCCCCAGCGCGACAGCCCGCTGATAAGCCCAAGCGTCAGGCCAATCAGCCCGCCGATGGAAAATCCCACCAGCGCGCGCCAGCTGCTGATCGCCAGATGCTGCCAGAGCTCGCCGCTGGCGGTCAGCCGCCAGAAGGTCTCTGCCACGCTTTCCGGTGACGGCAGAATGCGCGTGGAGAGCCAGCCTGCCTGAGAGGCGAACTGCCAGACGACGAGCACGCCCACGGGCAGCGCCCACGGCGCGGCGCGCTGGAGCCATTTTTGCGAAGCGCTTGCCATGCGGCCTCCTTAACTCTGCGCCACCCGGCGCGGAATAAACTCATTCGCCACCGCCTCGCCCTGCGCGGCCAGCGCGCGCGGTTGCGGCACGTCAGGAATAGCGACATCCAGGTGCGGGAACAGCAGTTCGCCCACCCGATACGCCTCTTCCAGATGCGGGTAACCGGAAAGAATAAAGCTGTCGATACCGAGCGCCGCATATTCATTAATTCGCGCCGCGACCGTCGGGCCGTCGCCCACCAGCGCTGTGCCTGCGCCGCCGCGGACCAGACCTACGCCTGCCCACAGATTGGGGCTGATTTCCAGCCGGTCGCGACGCCCGCCGTGCAGCGCGGCCATCCGCTGCTGGCCGACGGAATCCTGACGCGCGAACGCCGCCTGCGCTTTGGCGATCGTCTCGTCGTCGAGATGGGCGATCAACCGGTCGGCGGCCTGCCAGGCTTCTTCCGTAGTTTCGCGGACAATAACATGCAGGCGAATGCCAAAGCGCACCGTGCGCCCGTGGGCCGCGGCTTTGGCGCGTACCTGGGCGATTTTCTCTTTTACCTGTTCCGGCGGCTCGCCCCAGGTCAGGTAGAGATCGACCTGTTCGGCGGCCAGATCCTGCGCTACGTCCGACGATCCGCCAAAATAGAGCGGCGGGCGCGGTTGTTGCACCGGCGGGAACAGCAGTTGCGCGCCGCGCACCTTGATATGCTTGCCGTCAAAATCGACTTTTTCGCCTTCCAGCAGACGGCGCCAGACGCGGGTAAATTCCGCTGATGCCTCGTAACGGGCGGTGTGATCGAGGAAAACGCCATCGCCCGCCAGCTCCTGTGGGTCGCTACCGGTCACCAGGTTAAACAGCGCGCGGCCGTTCGAAAGCCGGTCGAGCGTTGCCGCCTGGCGCGCTGCTACGGTCGGCGACACCACTGACGGGCGCAACGCCACCAGAAATTTGAGCCGCTGGGTTACCGGGATCATGGACGCGGCGACCAGCCAGGCGTCCTCGCACGAGCGCCCGGTCGGGATCAGCACGCCGGTAAATCCGAGGCGGTCGGCGGCCTGCGCGATTTGTTGCAGATAACCGTGATCGACCGGGCGGGCGCCTGCGTCGCTGCCGAGATAGTGGCCGTCGCCGTGGGTCGGTAAAAACCAGAACAGATTCAGACTCATGATTTCTCTCCTTCGGTTGCGCCGGTCCAGATGCGGCTGCGGATATCGACTTTTTTCGGTACCAGATGATTGTCATAAAACAGATCCGCAGTGTGCTGCTGGCGCGCGGCGGTCTCTTCGTTGACGGGCGTGATGCGGGTCGGCGGGCGGTGATCGAAATAGCGCTCAATCACCGGCACGGGCAGGCCGATGCTCTGCGCAAACAGCTTCACGCTCTCTGCGCGCTGGCTGCGGGTGAGTGCGTCCGCCTCGCTGAAGCTGTCCAGCACACCGGACAGGAACGCGCCATATTTCTGCGCGTACGGGCGGGAGGCGAGATAGAACGAGCCGGTGAGGTCAAGATCGGTGCCGTCGGTCAGCACCCGCACGCCGCCCTGAATCAGCGCCGCGGAGTAGTACGGGTCCCAGATGGCCCAGGCGTCGACGTTGCCCTGCGTGAAGGCGGCGCGCGCATCCGCGGGCGTCAGATAGACCGGCTGGATATCCTGAAAGCTCAGCCCGGCTTTTTGCAGCGCGCGCAGCAGCAGGTTGTGGGAGCTGGAGCCTTTCTGGAAGGCGACCTTATGGTCTTTTAAGTCGGCGACACTTTTAATCGTACTGTTTTCAGCCACCAGCAGTACTTCGGCTTTCGGTTTTGGCGGCTCGCTGCCGATATACACCAGATCCGCGCCGGCTGCCTGCGCGAATATCGGCGGAATATCGCCGGTACTGCCGAGATCGATACTGCCCACGTTTAACGCCTCCAGCAGCTGCGGGCCCGCCGGGAATTCAACCCAGCTGATTTTGGTATGCGGATAACGTTTTTCCAGCAGCTGATGGCTTTTCGCCAGCACCATGCTCACGGAGCCTTTCTGATACCCGATGCGTAGCGCCTCGGGCTGCGGCGCGGCGGCGCTGGCGCCTGCGGCGAAGAGCGTGAAGCTTACTGCCAGCAGCGGCGCGGCGTGACGGCGCAAAAGATTAAGCATGTAACGTTCTCCTTGTGAAGTGCGGCGCAGAGGGCGCCTGATGACGGCGCGTCAGCGCCTGCCTGAAAGTGTCCAGCGCCTCGTCAAGACGCGTTTGCAGCAGCGGCGAAAAGCGCGGCTGGTGATGGTAATCGAGCACCTGGCTGTCGTCGGCGAAGACGCCGTGCAGGATCTCCTGCGCTTTGAGGGCGTTCAGCACCGGCTTAAGGGCGTAGTCGAGCGCCAGCAGATGGCCGACCGAACCGCCTGTCGCGACGGGCAGCACCACTTTTTTCTCAAGCGCCCGTTCGGGCAGGAGATCGAGCAGCGTTTTCAGCGCGCCGGAAAAGGACGCTTTATAAATGGGTGTTGCGATAATCACGCCGTCCACCTGCTGTAGCTGTTCAATAAGCGTGAGCAGCGCGGGGCTGTCAAAACGGGCGTAAAGGAGATCGTCGGCGGCGAAATTCTGGATATGCCAGTGGCAAACCTCAACATCAAGCCGGGTCAGTTCGCCTGCGAGATAAGAGAGCAGGGCGCTGGAGCGTGACGGAAAACGTGGACTTCCCGCCAGAGTAATAACCCGCATACCACCTCCTTATAACCAAAAGTAAGTTTTCAGTTAACATTAATAACAATATGAGAGGATAGTGGCAGAGGGGCGCGCGGCGAGAAACTAAAAATTTCGGCGATACTTTGCCGAAAAACGCATAATCAGCGCGGCGGGAAGAAAACGTTTGCCTGTGCCGGTCTTTTTTGCCGCAGGTCAATTCCCTTTGTGAAGCGGATCGCAGATAATAGCGCCCCGGTTTGCATACCGGGAATCCAGGAGAGTTCATGTACTACCCCTTCGTTCGAAAAGCCCTGTTTCAGCTCGACCCCGAGCGCGCTCACGAATTTACCTTCCAGCAAATGCGCCGTATTACGGGCACGCCTCTTGAGGCGCTGATGCGCCAGAACGTGCCGGCGAAACCGGTCACCTGTATGGGGCTGACGTTTAAAAACCCGCTGGGGCTTGCCGCAGGCCTTGATAAAAACGGCGAGTGCATCGATGTGCTCGGCGCGCTGGGTTTCGGCTCGGTCGAAATCGGCACCGTAACGCCGCGTCCGCAGCCGGGCAACGACAAGCCGCGTATCTTCCGTCTGGTGGAGGCGGAGGGGCTGATTAACCGCATGGGCTTTAATAATCCCGGCGTGGATAACCTGGTGGAGAATGTTAAAAGAGCGCACTTTGACGGCGTGCTCGGCATTAATATCGGCAAAAATAAAGACACGCCGGTGGAGCAGGGGAAAGATGACTATCTGATCTGCATGGAAAAGGTGTTTCCTTATGCGGGTTACATCGCCATTAATATCTCTTCACCGAATACCCCCGGTCTGCGTTCGCTGCAATATGGCGATGCGCTGGACGATCTGCTCGGCGCGATTAAAGCGCAGCAGCAGCAGCTTTCGCAAAAGCATCATAAATATGTGCCGGTTGCGGTAAAGATCGCGCCGGATCTTTCCATTGAAGAATTGATCCAGGTCGCCGACAGCCTGGTACGGCATAATATCGACGGGGTAATAGCCACCAATACCACGCTCGATCGTACTCTCGTGCAGGGCATGAAACATTGCGATGAAACCGGCGGATTAAGCGGGCGTCCTCTGCAATTAAAAAGCACAGAAATCATTCGCCTGTTAAATCAGGAGCTGCAAGGACGCCTGCCCATTATCGGCGTCGGCGGGATTGATTCTGTTATCGCCGCGCGTGAAAAAATGGCGGCTGGCGCTTCGCTTATTCAGATCTATTCCGGTTTTATTTTTAAAGGCCCGCCGCTCGTCAAAGAAATTGTGACCCACCTTTAAGCATTTCCTTATCCAGGACGACCAGGGCTTTATTTTCAGCCCTGGTTGTTTTATATTCCGCGGTTGTTGCTAATTTAAACGTCATAGTCTTAGATTAATGAGGGAATAAACGAAGCGGCAAAATAAAGGAAATATTTTTAGTTTCAGAGCGGTAGGGGGATGACAATGCGTATAAAGCCGGACGACAACTGGCGCTGGTATTATGATAATGAGCACGACCGGATGATGCTCGATCTGGCCAACGGCATGCTGTTTCGCTCGCGTTTCGCCCGCAAAATGCTCACACCAGACGCGTTCGATCCTTCCAGATTCTGCGTCGATGACGCCGCGCTCTGGTTTTCCTTCGATGAAAAATGCCGTGAATTGCCTCTCGCCGCTGAGCAGCGCGCCGAACTGGTGCTGAACGCGCTGGTCGCCATCCGTTTCCTCAAACCCCAGATGCCGAAAAGCTGGCACTTTTTAGCGCATGACGAAGAGTGGCTGCCTGGCTGTGGCGATGCGGCCTGCGTATGGCTGAGCGACAGCGGTGAGGCGGTGAGCCTGCTGGTGGTGGAGCCGGGCGATAACGCCACGCTCTGCCTGCTGGCGCAGCCAGTGTTGACGCTCGCAGGCCGCGCAATGCAGTTAGGGGACGCGATTAAAATCATGAACGACAGGCTCAAACCGCTGGCGTGTGCGCCGCAGTTGAGCCTTGATCAGGCTGTTTAACGAGCGAGCCGCACCGCGCCCGCCGGCACGCAACTACAGCTTAAGAAGGTGCCGTCATCGCCCAGCGCGCTCTGCTTAAGCGGCGTCACCTGACCTTCCAGCAGCGTTACGCGACAGCTGCCGCAGATCCCGGCGCGGCAGGAGTACGGCACCCGGATCCCTTGCTGCTCCAGTTGCTCCAGCACGACCTGCTGGTTATTGCCATCAAAGCGCTTGCCTTCCCATTCTATCGACACCTGCGCCGCCGCGGCAGTGGCCGGTGCCACGCGCTCTTCCACATCGCCTGCGCCATACGGGCGTGCCGGGCCGGTCGCCAGCACTTCCACGCAATCGCCCGCGCGAATGACGCCGCGGTTGCGGGCAATCAGATTCTGACCGAAATCGACATCCCCGTTATCAAGCGCCGTGCGGAATTTTTGCAGCGTCGCCAGCGGCTCGCCGCTCGGATGCTTGCGTCCCCGCTCGGGGCTGATGGTCGTAAAAATACAGCGGCTGCACGGTTTGGCGACGTCAAAAACGACCTCGCCGATGCGAATGACTTTCCAGGTATCTTCCGCCCAGGCGTCAACACCAGTCACCACCAGATTGGGGCGAAACTGATTCATGGCGACGCCTGCCGGACAGCGCTTTTGCAAATCGCGCAAAGAGGCTTCATTGGCGAGCAGGTACGGGTAGCCGTCGGCGAAACCGAGCGGTACTTCCGGATGACGCTTTACGCGGCGTGTGAGCGACGGGCCGACCCAGCGCAGCTGGACGTCACGACCAAAAAAGCCGCTCAGCCACTGGTTTATAGCGTCCGGCGCGATAAGCGCGGTGAAATGGTTGCCCCAGACTTCGGTGGGCGCGGCCACGGGCAGGAAATCGGCGAAGCGAATGGCGCTGCTGCTGCCATCCGGCGCGGTAAGATGCAGGCCATCCGGCAGCAGGGCAGGCGTAAAGCGCACCATTTGCGGAAACTGGCGCGCGGTAATAAAGGTGCCATCCGTTTCCGTCACCATAAACGCGCGATCAAACGCCAGACCGCTGACGTCTGCCAGCGCGTGAGAGACCTGCAATCCACGCATTGATTTCACCGGATGAATAAAAAGCTGTGATAAAACCATGGCGTGAGCCCTCCCGGCATAAGAAATAGAAGGGCAACTTTATGACATGCGTGGCGGATTGGCTATAATGCGCCACAATTTTCTTTTTACTGAAGTGACGATATGAATGCTTTGTTTGCCAGTACGGCGCGTGGGCTCGAAGAGCTGTTAAAAACTGAACTGGAAAACCTGGGCGCGCAGGAGTGCCAGGTGGTTCAGGGTGGCGTGCATTTTCAGGGCGATGCGGCTCTGGTTTATCAAAGCCTGATGTGGAGCCGCCTGGCGTCGCGTATTCTTCTGCCGCTCGGCGAATGCGCGGTCTACAGCGACCTGGACCTCTATCTGGGCGTTCAGGCTATCGACTGGACGAGCATTTTCGCGCCCGACGCCACGTTCGCCGTTCATTTCAGCGGTCTTAACGACACCATTCGCAACAGCCAGTACGGCGCAATGAAAGTTAAAGACGCGATTGTTGACGCTTTCACCCGTAAAAACCTGCCGCGCCCGAGCGTTGATCGCGAGCTGCCGGATCTGCGCATTAACGTCTGGCTGAATAAAGACACCGCCAGCATTGCCATCGATCTTAGCGGCGAAGGCCTGCACCAGCGCGGCTATCGCGATCGCACCGGACAGGCACCCATAAAAGAAAACCTGGCGGCGGCCATTGTGATGCGCTCTGGCTGGGAAGCCGGCACGCCGCTGCTCGACCCGATGTGCGGCTCCGGCACGCTGTTGATTGAGGCGGCGATGATCGCGACCGATCGTGCGCCGGGCCTGCATCGCACTCACTGGGGCTTTAACGGTTGGGCGCAGCATGACGAAACTGTATGGAAAGCGGTGAAAACCGAAGCGCAGGTACGCGCCCGTCGTGGTCTCAGCGAATATGGTTCTCGCTTCTACGGCTCCGACAACGATCCGCGCGTGATTGAACGCGCCCGCACCAACGCCCGTCGCGCGGGCCTTGCCGACATCATTACGTTCTCGGCGCAGGATGTGGCGCAACTGACTAATCCGCTGCCAGAAGGCCCCACCGGCACCGTTATCAGCAACCCGCCATACGGCGAGCGACTGGAGAGTGAACCGGCGTTGATCGCGCTGCACAGCCTGCTGGGCCGCATTATGAAAAACCAGTTTGGCGGCTGGAATCTGTCGCTGTTTAGCGCCTCGCCGGAACTGTTGAGCTGCCTGCAACTGCGCGCCGATCGCCAGTTCAAAGCCAAAAACGGCCCGCTGGACTGCGTGCAGAAAAACTATCGTCTGGCGCCGACCCAGCCGGGCGCGGCTCCGGCGCAGGTGGCGGAAGATTACGCTAATCGCCTGCGTAAAAATCTGAAGAAGCTGGAGAAGTGGGCGAAACAGGAAGGCATCGAGTGTTATCGCCTGTATGATGCCGACCTGCCGGATTACAACGTCGCGGTGGACCGCTACGCAGACTGGATTGTGATTCAGGAATATGCGCCGCCAAAAACGATTGAGCCGGAAAAAGCCCGTCAGCGCCTTTTTGACGTGATTGCAGCCACCCTTTCTGTGCTGGGCCTCGCGCCTAACAAACTGGTGCTGAAAACCCGCGAGCGTCAGAAAGGTAAAAATCAGTATGAAAAACTGGCCCAGAAGGGCGAGTTTATGGAAGTCAACGAGTTTAACGCACGGCTGCTGGTGAACCTGACGGATTATCTCGACACCGGCCTGTTTCTCGATCACCGTATCGCGCGCCGTATGCTCGGCCAGATGAGCAAAGGAAAAGATTTCCTCAACCTCTTTTCCTACACCGGCAGCGCCAGCGTACATGCAGGTCTCGGCGGCGCGCGCTCTACCACTACGGTGGATATGTCGCGCACCTATCTGGAATGGGCTGAGCGCAATTTGCGTCTCAACGGGTTGAGCGGTCGCGCGCATCGCCTGATTCAGGCTGACTGCCTGAGCTGGCTTGCCGAAAGTGACGAGCAGTTCGATCTGATCTTTATCGATCCCCCGACGTTTTCGAACTCCAAACGTATGGAAGAGACGTTCGACGTGCAGCGCGATCATTTGCGTCTGATGAAAGATCTCAAACGCCTGCTGCGTCGCGACGGGACGATTATGTTTTCCAATAACAAGCGTGGGTTCAGGATGGATCACGAAGGGCTTGCGGCCCTGGGCCTGAAAGCGCAAGACATTACACAAAAAACGCTCTCTCAGGACTTCGCGCGCAACCGCCAGATCCATAATTGCTGGCTCGTAACCCACCAGACCAAGGACTAAAGAATTATGTCGTTAATCAGTATGCATGGCGCCTGGCTCTCCTTTAGCGATGCGCCGCTGCTCGATAATGCCGAACTGCATATCGAAGAAAATGAGCGCGTCTGTCTGGTCGGGCGCAACGGGGCCGGGAAATCGACCCTGATGAAAATTCTTAACCACGAACTGCCGCTGGACGATGGTCGCCTGGTCTATGAACAGGATCTGGTGGTGGCGCGTCTGCAGCAGGATCCTCCGCGCAACGTGGCCGGTAGCGTGTATGACTTCGTTGCCGAAGGCGTAGCGGAGCAGGCGGAATACCTTAAGCGCTATCACCAGATTTCGCACCTGGTGATGACTGACCCGAGCGATAAAAATCTTTCGGAGCTGGCGCGCGTTCAGGAGATGCTGGAGCATCACGACTTATGGCAGCTTGAAAACCGCATCACCGAAGTGCTGGCGCAGTTAGAGCTGGACGCGGATACGCCGCTGGCGTCGCTGTCCGGCGGCTGGCTGCGTAAAGCGGCGCTGGGGCGCGCGCTGGTGAGCGCGCCGCGTGTCCTGCTGCTCGACGAGCCGACCAACCACCTGGATATCGAAACTATCGACTGGCTGGAAACCTTCCTGAAGTCGTTCTCCGGCAGCATCGTGTTTATTTCGCACGACCGCTCCTTTATTCGCAACATGGCGACGCGCATTGTCGATCTTGACCGCGGCAAGCTGGTCTCCTATCCGGGCGATTACGATAAATATCTGGTGGCCAAAGAAGAAGCGCTGCGCGTTGAAGAACTGCAAAACGCTGAGTTCGACCGCAAGCTGGCGCAGGAAGAGGTCTGGATCCGTCAGGGCATCAAGGCGCGCCGCACCCGTAATGAAGGCCGCGTACGCGCGCTGAAGGCGATGCGTCGCGAGCGCGGCGAGCGCCGCGAAGTGATGGGCAGCGCGAAAATGCAGGTCGAAGAGGCGACCCGCTCCGGCAAAATCGTCTTTGAGCTGGAAAATGTGAATTACCGTCTCGGCGATAAAACGCTGGTGCGGGATTTCACAGCCCAGGTACAGCGCGGCGATAAAATTGCGCTGGTTGGGCCGAACGGCTGCGGGAAAACCACGCTGCTGAAACTGATGCTTGGCCAGCTTAAGGCCGACAGCGGTCGCGTGCACTGCGGCACCAAATTAGAGGTGGCGTATTTCGATCAGCACCGCGCCGAGCTGGATCCGGAACGTACCGTGATGGATAACCTCGCTGAGGGCAAACAGGAAGTGATGGTGAACGGCAAGCCGCGCCACGTGCTCGGCTACCTCCAGGACTTTCTGTTCCATCCGAAACGCGCCATGACGCCGGTACGCGCGCTTTCCGGCGGCGAGCGTAACCGCCTGCTGCTGGCCCGCCTGTTCCTGAAACCCAGCAACCTGCTGATCCTCGATGAACCGACCAACGACCTCGACGTGGAAACGCTCGAACTGCTGGAGGAGCTGATCGATGGCTATCAGGGTACGGTACTGCTGGTGAGCCACGATCGTCAGTTTGTTGATAACACCGTTACCGAATGCTGGATTTTCGAAGGCGAAGGCCGTATCGGGCAGTATGTCGGCGGTTACCATGATGCCCGCGGCCAGCAGGCGTCATCGCGCGCGATGCAGCAGCCCGCCGCGAAGAAAGCCGAAGCGGCGGCGGACGCGAAGGCAGAAACTGTCAAACGAGGCAGCAACAAACTAAGCTATAACTTGCAGCGCGAACTGGAGCAGTTGCCGGCCCGGCTGGAAACGCTGGAGGCGACGCTGGAAGCGCTGCAGGCGCAAGTCAGCGACGCGGCGTTCTTTAACCAGCCTCACGATGTTACGCAGGATGTGCTGGCGCAGCTGAGCGCCGCCGAAGCCGCGCTGGAAGAAGCGTTCGAGCGCTGGGAATACCTTGAGTCACTTAAAAACAGCTGATTATTCAGGAACCCGCATGCATGAACGTCATCATGCGGCAGAGCATATGCTCTGTCCGCAATGCGATCTTCTGGTAAAGCTCCCGGCGCTTGCGCCGGGGCAAAAAGCGCATTGTCCCCGCTGTGATACTACGCTGACCGTCGAATGGGCCGCGCCGCGTCAGCGGCCGACAGCCTATGCGCTGGCGGCGTTGTTCATGCTGTTACTCTCAAACCTCTTTCCGTTCGTTAATATGGAAGCGGCGGGCGTCAGCAGTGAGGTAACGCTGCTGGAAATCCCCCGCGTTCTGTTTAACGAAGATTATGCCAGCCTCGGCACGCTGTTCATGCTGTTCGTACAGCTGGTGCCCGCGTTCTGTCTGGTCACGATAATCCTGCTGGTCAATCGCATTGCGCTGCCGCCGCGTCTTAAAATTGCGATGGCGCGCGTACTGTTTCAGTTGCGCAGTTGGGGCATGGCGGAAATCTTCCTCGCGGGCGTGCTGGTGAGCTTTGTGAAGCTTATTGCATATGGCGATATCGGCATCGGCAGCAGTTTTATCCCGTGGTGTCTGTTCTGCGTGCTTCAGCTACGCGCGTTTCAGTGTGTGGATCGCCGCTGGCTCTGGGATGATATCGCGCCGATGCCGCTGTTAACCCAGCCGCTTAAGGTCGGTGTGGCCGGCATTCGGCAGGGGTTGCGGGCGTGCCCGTGCTGTACCGCCATTCTGTCTGGCACCGATGGCCGTTGCCCGCGCTGCCATACCGTCGGCCACGTCCGGCGCAAAAACAGTATTCAGTGGACCGTCGCGCTGTTGGTCTGCTCCATTATGCTTTATCTGCCCGCGAACCTGCTGCCCATCATGATTACCGATCTGCTGGGCGACAGAATGCCTTCCACGATTATCGCGGGCGTGATCCTCATCTGGAATGACGGCTCGTACCCGGTGGCGCTGGTGATTTTTATCGCCAGCATTATGGTGCCGACGCTTAAGATGATTGCGCTTGGCTGGCTGTGCCTGGACGCCAAAGGTTATGGGCGCCAGGAGCGAGAGCGTATGCACCTGATGTATGAAATCGTGGAATTTGTCGGCCGCTGGTCGATGATTGACGTCTTCGTGATTGCGGTACTTTCCGCGCTGGTGCGCATGGGCGCGCTGATGAATATTTACCCGGCCTGGGGAGCGGTAATGTTTGCGATGGTGGTCATTATCACCATGTTCGCCGCAATGACCTTCGACCCGCGTCTCTCCTGGGACCGTGAGCCTGATTCAAGCTATGAGGAGTTACCCGAACATGGAAAATAAACGCGGGGAAGCAAAGATTAAGAAGGTAAAGAACTGGTCGCCGGTCTGGATCTTCCCGATTATTACCGCGCTTATCGGCGCCTGGATCCTGTTTTATCACTACAGCCATCAGGGGCCGGTAGTAACGCTGATGACCACCAACGCGGAAGGCATTGAAGGCGGTAAAACCACTATCAAAAGCCGCAGCGTGGATGTCGGCGTCGTGGAGAGCGCGGTGCTGACCGACGATCTGCATCATGTCGAGATTAAAGCGCGAATGAATCCAGGCATGGAAAAACTGCTTTATGAAGATTCGGTCTTCTGGGTAGTGAAGCCGCAGATCGGCCGTGAGGGCGTGACCGGCCTCAATACGCTGCTCTCTGGCGCCTATATTGAACTGCAGCCGGGCTCGAAGGGCAGTGTGCCGGAGTCCTATAAACTGCTGGACGCGCCGCCGCTGGCGCCGCCGGATGCCAAAGGTATCCGTGTGATCCTCGACAGTAACAAAGCCGGGCAGCTTAACCCCGGCGATCCGGTGCTGTTTCGCGGTTATCGTGTCGGTTCGGTGGAAACCAGCACTTTCGACCCGCAAAAACGCACAATCAGCTACCAGCTGTTTATCAACGCGCCAAACGATCGTCTGGTGACCAGCAACGTGCGTTTCTGGAAAGATAGCGGGATCGCGGTGGATCTGAGCTCATCGGGGATGCGGGTGGAGATGGGATCGCTCAGCACGTTGTTTAGCGGCGGCGTCAGCTTTGACGTGCCGGATGGCTGGGAGCTGGGGCAGCCGGTCGCCGAGAAAACTGCGTTTACGCTCTATGATGACCAGCGCAGCATTCAGGAATCGCTCTACACCGAACATATCGATTATCTACTCTTCTTCAAAGACACCATTCGCGGCCTGCAACCGGGCGCGCCGGTGGAGTTCCGTGGTATTCGTCTGGGTACCGTCGCGCAGGTGCCGTTCTTCGTGCCCGGTCTGCGTCAGGCGGTGAACACCGATTACAGCATTCCGGTGCTGGTGCGCATTGAGCCGGAGCGTCTGGCCAACCAGATTGGCGAAGATCCTGATGTAGCGAATCACCTGCATGATCTGATGAAAAAAGGCCTGCGGGCGACACTGAAAACCGGCAATCTGGTGACCGGACAGCTGTTTGTCGATCTCGACTTCTACCCGAAAGCGCCGCCGGTGACCAAAATTGCGAGTTACAACGGTTATCCGGTGATCCCGACCGTGAGCAGCGGGCTGGCGCAAATCCAGCAGCGCCTGATGGATACGCTGGATAAGATTAACAATCTGCCGCTCAATCCGATGATCGAACAGGCGACCAACACGCTTTCGGAAAGCCAGCGCACGATGCGCCGTCTGCAAACGACGCTCGATAATCTTAACCAGCTGACCTCCAGCCAGTCAGCGCAGGAGCTGCCAGCGGATATGCAGAAAACGCTGCGTGAACTCAATCGCAGCATGCAGGGCTTCCAGCCAGGTTCTGCCGCCTATAACAAGATGGTGGCGGATATGCAGCGTCTGGATCAGGTATTGCGCGAGCTTCAGCCGGTGTTGCGTACGCTTAACGAGAAGAGCAACGCGCTGGTGTTTGAATCGAAAGAGAAAAAGGATCCGCAGCCGAAGAGGGCAAAAGAATGAAAAAATGGCTCCCGCTAGCCGCTGTTATGCTGTTGAGCGCCTGTAGCAGCACTGAGGAAACCACCTGGTATCAGCTTCCGGCGTCCACCGCGCCGGTCACACACAGCGCGCCGGCAAACAGCCAGCGCCTGCTGTGGGTGGAGCAGGTGGCGGTGCCCGATTATCTGGCGGGCAATGGTGTCGTCTATCAGACCACCGATGTGCAGTACGTGATAGCGAGCCAGAACCTGTGGGCGAGTCCGCTGGATCAACAGTTACGCAATACGCTGGTAACGAATCTCAGCGCCACGCTGCCTGGGTGGGTGGTTTCCGCTCAACCGCTCGGCGCGGAGCAGGATACGCTGAACGTCAACGTGACCGGTTTTCACGGTCGCTATGACGGGCGAGTGATTGTCAGCGGCGAGTGGCTGCTTAAGCATAAAGGTCAGCTTATTAAGCGGCCTTTCTACACTGAACTTAAGCAGCAGCAGGATGGCTATGACGCGATGGTGAAAACGCTCGCGCAAGCGTGGCAGCAGCAGGCGAAAACCATAGCGGATGAGCTGGCGCGCCAGCCATAAAAAATTTGAATGACCCTAAAAAGCCGTCGTCTTCTGCTTAAAGAGGGCGGCGGCTTTCTCTTTTATGCCAGTCAGATAACCTCACTGCACCCTCATTTTTTGTATAAAATTTATCCAAACTAGCTCACAAATATGACATTGGCGTGAATTTTGCGCATTGACGCGCCCGATATTTGCAGGTATTCGTAAAGTGTGATTGCGCAAAATGTAATCACTGTTTTCTTTTCCACCAGACCTGAAATGAGGGAAACGAGGCATGAAGAGACAGAAAAGAGATCGCCTGGAACGGGCACATCATCGTGGTTATCAGGCCGGTATTACCGGACGCTCAAAAGAAATGTGTCCTTACCAGACCCTGAATCAGAGGTCTCATTGGCTGGGAGGCTGGCGAGAAGCCATGGAGGACAGGGCTCAGACTGCGTGAGCTTGTCTCTTTAAAAAGAAACCTCCGCATTGCGGAGGTTTCGCCTTTCTGGATGCCATCAAATGAGGCTATCAGAACACAGAGGTGTCCTGGAACAGGCCAACTTTCAGGTCAGTCGCGGTGTAGATCTGTTTGCCGTCGACCAGCACTTCGCCATCGGCAATACCCATGACCAGACGACGGTTTACCACGCGTTTGAAGTGAATACGGTAGGTCACTTTTTTGGCAGTCGGCAGGATCTGGCCGGTAAATTTCACTTCGCCTACGCCCAGCGCGCGGCCTTTACCTTCGCCGCCCAGCCAGCCTAAATAGAATCCGACCAGCTGCCACATGGCATCAAGACCGAGGCAGCCCGGCATTACCGGATCGCCGATAAAATGGCAGCCAAAGAACCACATGTCAGGATGGATATCCAGCTCCGCTTCCACGTAACCTTTATCAAAGTTACCGCCGGTTTCGGTCATTTTCACCACGCGGTCCATCATTAACATGTTGGGTGCCGGCAGCTGAGGGCCTTTTGCGCCAAACAGCTCGCCGCGCCCGGAGGCAAGAAGGTCTTCTTTCGTATAGGATTCGCGTTTGTCTACCATGTTCTCTGTATGCCTTATTTTAGTGAAGCCCGCAGGTTAGCTAACACGTGTACGCTGAACAAGTCCGATCAGTTGTGGTTAAACCAGTTCAGCCAACGTAACGGCCATGGCCGCTGGCGGATATCCTGCTGCGTCGCCTGAGCGATTCGCTCGCCGATAGCCGACAGCAAGGTCGTCTGGCCTTCGCCATCCCACGGGAGAGTGGTTAATAAGGGTAGCGCATCTGCGACATCATCAATGGCCCAGATGGAAAATTGCCCCTGGTCGACTGCGTCCAGAATCTCCTGGCACAACGATAAATGACGTACGTTGGCGGCAGGAATAATGACGCCCTGTTTGCCCGTTAAGCCGCGAGCCTGACAGACGGTGAAAAAACCTTCGATTTTCTCGTTAAGCCCGCCGACCGGTTGCGCGCGGCCAAATTGATCCACTGAGCCGGTAATGGCAATCTGCTGGTTAAGTGGGGCGTTGGCGAGTGCGCTGATAAGCGCGCACAGCTCCGCCATTGAGGCGCTGTCGCCGTCCACTTCGCTGTAGGACTGCTCAAAAGTTAGCGAGGCGGAGAAGGGCATCTGCTGTTCAAGATCCAGCTCAGCCATCAGGAATGCCTGCATGATCATCATGCCCTTGGCGTGAATATTACCGCCCAGTTCGGCTTTGCGTTCGATATCGGTAAACTCGCCGTCGCCGATATGCACCACGCAACTGATGCGAGACGGTTCGCCGAACGCGCGCGGATGCCCGGGAAATTCCACGACTGACAGCGCGTTTATCTGACCGATGCGTTCGCCTTCGGTTTCCACCAGCAACTGGCCGAGCAGGATTTCATCCTGCATGCGCTCGGCGAGATAGCCTTCACGCCAGGCGCGGCGGGCCAGCATCTGCGCGAACTGCGCGGCGTTGAAGGTGGCGTCTTCGCATAGCGCCGCGACTTCGCCGAGCTGGCGCGTCATCCAGACAGGATCCAGCGGCAGCGTCTCCTGGTCGCCGGTGTACCGCACGGCTTCACGAATCAGCAGCGGCCAGGCGTCGCGTGCCGGCGCGGGCAGCTGATGCTGTTGAGCGAGCGTGCAGACCCAGTTGCACCAGAGTGAAATATCTTCTTCGTCGGCGATTTGCAGATCATCTTCATATTCACTGTAAATAGCCTGCTGTGCGAGTACGGGCTCCATCTCCTGGAAATCGGCCAGCGATTCACGATCGCCCACCAGCACGACGCGCAAATCGAGCGCGAGGGAAGGGAGGGAAACCGGCAACGGACGCGATTCGTCCGGCGCTATCCACTCAAAGCGCTTCGCGATGATCATCTGCTTCAGGCGCATCCATAACAGCGGCTGCATCAGGAGCGTTTTCAGCGCCACCACCAGAATGCCGCCGTTCGCTTTGTGCACCAGGCCTGGCTCTAAGGAAATTTTACCGGCGAACTGGCGCACGCAGCCGAAAAGCTCACCCGCTTCGGCCCAGGCGGCGACCACCACGTCCGGACGCACGGCGAAATCACCTGGCGCGTTATCAGGCGGCGCCAGCGTGACTTTCTGGTCTTCGATAAGATAGTGCCCGCCGACAAGGCGTGATTGTTCCGGCAGTAGCGCTTTTGCCGCGCTGGCAATCAGTTCCAGCAAAGGTTTCTCTTCATCCGCCTTTACCAGCATAAAATCATTTAAGGGGCGCGGCGCGCAGAGCTGACTCAGCCCATCGTGGAGGCGAGGCTGGAGCGCCTCAAAATCAAGCGCGCCGTCAGATGCGGCGTCCATTTCATCAAACCGGGACTGGAAGGTTTCCGTATCAGGTACAAGCGCTTGTGATGTAAGTCTGTTAATGGTCAATGTCGAGGTTTTTTAGTCAGATGTAAAAGGCGAGATTATAGCGTAATGGGCCGGTCAACACACCGGAAATGCCGAGATTGCCCTGCAGAATCTCCCGGCGCGTCACAGACGGTTATTTCCCCTCAGCGAAACGAAAAAAAACTGTTATCCTGAAATGAGTTACACGGTCATCCTGAGATCGCAATGAAATACCAACAACTCGAAAACCTCGAAAGCGGCTGGAAGTGGAAATATCTGGTTAAAAAGCATCGCGAAGGCGAGCTGATAACCCGCTATGTCGAAGCCAGCGCAGCGAAAGAGGCGGTGGATCTCTTGCTGGGTATGGAAAACGAACCGGTAAGAGTGCTGGGCTGGATCGAGAAGCATATGAACCCGGCGCTGCAAAACCGCCTTAAACAGACGATTCGCGCCCGTCGTAAGCGGCATTTTAATGCCGAGCATCAGCATACCCGTAAAAAGTCTATCGATCTGGAGTTTATGGTCTGGCAGCGACTGGCCGGGCTTGCGCAGCGTCGCGGGATTACGCTTTCAGAAACCATCGTGCAGCTGATTGAAGATGCCGAGCGTAAAGAGAAGTATGAAAATCATATGTCGACGCTGAAACAGGATTTGCAGGCGCTGCTGGGTAAGAAAGAGTAACGCGGGCGAGGCGCCGCAAAACGTCAGGCTGACACGCTTGCCCGGAGCATAGCGCAGCGATTGCAGGGCAAAATGTGATGCCTGCGGCGATGATAAACCCTTCCGAAAACACAACAGGCGTTGATGACAGGCGCAAAGCCAGTCTCTGAACTTATTCCGGCAGAAACATGAACGCCAGAAACAAAAAACCCCGCCTGGGCGGGGTTTTTCTTAACGTATAACTTAAGCCTGCGGCTGAGTTACAACGTCTTTAACGCCTTTAACTTCGATCTCTACGCGACGATCCGGACCCAGGCAGTCGATCAGAGCTGCACGAGCTTTCACGTTGTCACAGGTGTTGCCAGTGACCGGGTTGGATTCGCCCATACCACGTGCGGAGATCTTGTTGGACGGGATACCTTTGGAGATCAGGTAGTCAACAACAGACTGAGCACGTTTCTCAGACAGACCCTGGTTGTAAGCGTCAGAACCGATACGGTCGGTGAAGCCCAGAACCACTACAGAACCGTCTTTCGGATCCAGGTTGCTCAGCTGAGAGTACAGCTGATCCAGCGCCTGCTGGCCTTCCGGTTTCAGGGTAGCTTTGTTGAAGTTGAACAGAACGTCAGACTTCAGAGTGAAGTGCTTGGTCTGTACTTCCGGAGCCGGAGCCGGAGCCGGAGCTACAACCGGAGCTGCATCTTCCTGCTGACCGAAACGGTAGGAAACACCTACGCTCAGCATGCCGTTGTCCGGACGCGCGCCAACAGTCTGTGCGTCGCCGATGTTGTTAACCCACTGGTATTCCAGACGGGTAGCGATGTCGCGGGTCATTGCCCACTCAACGCCGCCTGCGAATACAGGAGAAACGCCGGTGTCGTGGTCGTCGCCAGCGATGTTAGAAGAGGAATCAGCACGCCATACCATGCCGCCCAGACGGGTGTAAACGTCCAGATCGTCGGTTACCGGGTAACCCAGTTTAGCGGTCAGCTGTACGCCCTGAGCTTTGAAAGCGCCGTTTACAGTGTCGCCTTTATACGGCATGCGGCCCAGCCAGTCGTAGCCCATTTCGAAGCCAACGTACGGGTTAACCTGGTAACCACCGAACGCGCCTGCGCCCAGCTGGCTTTCGTGAGTCGGACCGTCGTTAGGAATAAAACCGGTATCGTGGAACTGGGACCAGCCCAGTTTGCCGCCTGCATACCAGGTGTTATCTTTCGGTGCGGCCTGCGCTACGGTAGCGAAGCCAGCCAGTGCCACTGCAATCGCGATAGCTGTCTTTTTCATTTTTTGCGCCTCGTTATCATCCAAAAAGGCCATGCGCTTTTCCGGGAGGAAAAGTTCACGGTTAAATCCTTCACCGGGGTTATAGCTCAATGGTTACTCTACCGATATTGTCGGTTTATTGATGAGCACCCTGGCGAGGTAAAGTCTACAACGTAGTTGGAAACTTACAAGTGTGAAGTCCGTCAGGCATATGAAAAAAAACAACTTGCGAAAGCAAAATTTAACATTTTTGCGGCAATTTTAAACACTCGTAAAGTGTGAAACCGGACGAAATCGCCCGTCTGGCCGTTCATTCGCCACAATCACTCTAACGCAGAGCGCGAGAACAAATCTGTACCAGGATTTATCCTAAAAACAATTAATGCACCATTCTTGAGTGAATTCTTAAGCCCGAACGTGGTCGGTCACCGGTCAGAGAGGGTTGGACAGGGCGCATTAAAAACCCCATTGCGTTTCCTTTCTCTGCCGCTTCCGTCAGACGGCGATGCTCGTCATCCGTTAAGTCATCATGCAGCCAGGCGATCACGACGCTGTAATTACCCGTTTCCATCGCACGAATCATTGAGTCGATAGTGACTTGTGGGTTCATCTGACTCACCTGCATTACTTTCGTCAGCGGTAAACCGGCGGATTCGACCCATTCACGGCTCAGACGCTGTTGCGGCGTGAGCCACAGCTGCCAGCGGGACTGCTGACCGAGCTGCTGCAACAGGGGCAGCAACACCAGTTGCGTCATCCACGGCTGATCTTCGTTGTACATCACTTCACTTATCAATCCCTTGGTTTCAGCCTGAGCTAACGCGCCTGCCGTTTCTTTTGCCAGACGACGGGAGCCATGCGCGCGATTTTGATGAGAAAAGTACATAAAGGTCCAGCCTCGCTAGTTACTGTATGCATATACAGTACTGCTGGCGAGACCAAAGATCAATCTAAATTTCGGAAAGCATCTCGCAAATTTTGCATCTTATGACGTTGGAAAATGAAATTCGGATTGCTCACCGGGCGCAACTTTCATATGTTCCTGTTAAAGGAAAAGCTAATGGGATTTTTATCCGTTACTTATTGATATAAAAGGAATAATCATGGATAAAGCTTCGTCTGACACTCTGGTTCGGGTACAAAATACGCTTTCATCGCTGGGAAATGTTACTCATCGTTCGCTCTTTGGCGGCTACAGCCTCGCCATTAACGACGCCGTATTCGCCATGCTGGTGGAAGGGCGCTTGTATCTGCGTGCCAGCGATCAGAGCCGCGATTATCAACAAGCGCATAATCCGCCGATGCTGGTATGTACCCGGCGCGGTCGCCATATTAGCCTCAACTATTATCTGGCGGATGAGACACTCTGGCGCTCGCCATCAGCGCTGCGTGAGCACGCGCGCATCGCGCTGGCCTGCGCGCAGGCAGAGAAAACCGAGCGTGCCCGCGAGCGGCGCGTCAAAGATCTGCCAAACCTTAACGTTCAGCTTGAAATGTCGCTCTGGGAAGCCGGGATCCGGGATGTGGAAACGTTATGCGCCTTTGGCGCGAAGGAGTGCTGGCTGAAGTTACGCAAGGCTCGCAAAAACCTCAGCCTGCATGTGTTGTACGCGCTTCAGGGGGCCATTACCGGCACCCATGAAGCGGCGTTACCCACCCAAATCCGCGAAGAGCTGCTGGAATGGTTTATGCAATTCTCAGTACAGAATCAGTCCTGAGCCAGTTGACGCTGCAGGCGGCTGATTTCCGGCAGCAGAGAGATAAGCAGTCCTATCTGCTGTAGCACCAGCGGTTCTTTACTCTCCTGGCGCGGCTCAATTTGCCCAATGCGCTGCGCCAGTTCCGCCAGCGACTGCTTCACCCGCGCGTCGTCAGCAGGCTGGTGATGGAGCGCGTCATCAACGTAACAGACAGCATCGTCGAGCACGGAGAGGATCTCCTGACGCGTCAGCTTTTCCCTGTGCGCGCCAAGCGCGGAGATATAGCTGGTAAGCGTGTGGTTAAGACACAAAAACCGGAAAGCGATATCGCGCATCTGCCCACTGACTCTGGGCTCGCTCGACATATTCGACACCACCGACGCCAGCTCCGCATCGCTGTTATGCGCATCGCGACGGGCGATACGATAGGCGAGCCGGTTGTCGCGCCCTTGATGATACTGTTCAAGGATCGCGTCGAGATAACGACAGTTGGCGTTTAGCGCGCGCTCAAGCACCGCTGGCAGCCGACGGAACCGCCAGTCGGGCCAGATAAAGCTCACCGCAAACCAGGCGATGGCGCAGCCGATTATCGTATCCACCACGCGCGGCAAAGCCACTTCAAAGCCCTCGCCCAGCAGATTAAAGCAGAGCAGTACCAGTAGCGTGATAAAGAGCGTGGCGTGGGCGTATTGCACGGTGCGGAAAACGAAAAACAGCACGCCGGTAATCACGATCAGCACCAGTTGCCCTTCCAGCGAAGGTACAAAATAGAGCACGGGAATGCCGACCGCGACGCCCGCCAGCGTGCCGATAATACGCAGTGTCAGGCGATGGCGCGTGGCGTTGTAGTTCGGCTGACAGACAAACAGGCTGGTGAGCAAAATCCAGTATCCGTGATTAAGGCCGGTCAACTGGATAAAAGCGTAACCGACGCACAGTACGACGGACATCCGCACCGCGTGGCGAAACAGCGCCGACTGCGGCGTAACGTTACGGCTCAGGCGAAACCAGATATCGCTGAAGCCGTTCAGGCTGTCATCCGCCAGACGGTGTTCACTGTCACTGGCGGCAGGCTGGGTAAAGGGCTGCTCCGATTCAATAGTGGCAAGCTGCGCGTCAATGGCTTTAAGGTTGGCGACCAGAAACTGCACGGCTTTGAGCTGTGTGGCCGACCCGCCCGCCGCCGCGGTGCGATCGAGCGCGGCCTCCAGATGCGTAAATGCGCGCTCGAAACGCGGATCGTGCTGGTAGGGCTTGCGCAGCAGCACGGAACGCGCCAGTTGCTGACACGCCTGTGACTGCATGGAGAGCAAACGCTGGAAGCGGAACATTACATCGCTGTAGCGAAAGGTGTCACGCAGCGTCTGGTAATGAATATGCGAGGAGCTTGCGCGCTCGTGGATATCCTGCGCGACAAAATAATAGTGCAGCGTGCGGCGCGTGCTGCGCTGGCCGCGGTCACCGCGCAAGCGGGTCAACAGCGAGGCTTTGGTCTGATTCAGCGTGGCAACCAGCTGGCTGTTCGCCATCGCCAGCTCCAGCATCGGCACCTGGCTTTCATCTTCAATATCCGGATCGAACAGCCGCGATTTAATTTCCAGATAGTGCGCCAGCTGTTCATAGCAGCGGGCCAGATTTTCCTGCAACGGCCGCACCGGGAAGAGCAAATGCCCGGCGAGCGTCAGCAGGTTGTACCAGACCGCGCCTGCGAGCAGCAGCAGCGGCTGCTGGTACCAGTGCTCATAAAGCGATACCCCAAGCATGGTATAGATAGCTATCAGCAGCGCGCCGAAGGCGATAGTCGCATAGCGCTGCCCAAGCCCGCCCAGCAGAATAAAGCCAATGGTCGAAACTGTCAGCCCGGCGGCGAACAGCCACGGCCACGGGAACAGCAACTCCACCGAGGCCGAGGCGATAAAAAAACTGATAAGCGTAATCAGCAGGTTGCGCAGTCGGCCCGTCAGGCGATCGTCGAGGTCGGTCAGCGCGGCGGCGACCACGCCAAGCGTCAGCGGAATCGTCAGCTTCGCCTCGCCAAGCCACCAGGGCAGCGCCGCGGTGCCGCACAGCGCAATAAAGATACGCACGTTGGTGAGCCACGCGCTGTTCCATGCGTGGCGGTGAAGCAGAGGGTTGAGCATCATGAGCGGCCCTGGTTTACTGGAAACGGCGGCGGGCGTTCGCGTCGCGCGCGGCCCTGGCCGTCTCCACGGAAACGACGCGGCGGCCTACTGGCCAGAGCGCAATCGCGGCGATTTTAAAATTCGCAATACCGACCGGGATCCCGATAATAGTCAGGCACTGCGCGATACCAGCGGCGATATGCATCAGGCACAGCCACCAGCCGAAAAACAGCAGCCAGAAGAGATTCAGCAGCGTGCCGCCGGTATTGAGCAGCACATTTTTCCCCGCCGGATCAAGCTCGTCCACATGTACCGCTTCATTCCCATAGGGCAGTAGCGACAGTTTTGTAATTTCCCAGCAGGAGCGTGTCAGCGGCAGGGTGATAACCAGAACGATGCTGACAAGCGTCGCCAGCAGCCAGGAGAGGGTCGTGGCGAAACCGCCCAGCACAAAATTCAGAATATTTAAAACAGTACGCATAAAACCTCAGAAGCGTCGGCAAAGCGCCGGGATCATAACCACAACAATTGTAACGCGTTTTGGGTCTGGAGCGTGATATCGCAGGCGGGTAAACTTAGCGCTCTGACACCATTCACTGGCAGCCTCATGGAACTGAAAGCAACCTCTCTGGGTAAACGTCTGGCGCAACACCCCTACGATCGTGCGGAAATCCTCACCGCCGGGGTAAAAGTCTCTGGCGATAAGCACGAATATCTGATCCCATTTAATCAGTTGCTGGATATCCAGTGCCGCCGCGGCCTGGTCTGGGGCGAGCTGGAATTCACGCTGGCGGATAATAAAGTGGTGCGCCTGCACGGCACGGAATGGGTGGAAACCCAGCGTTTTTATCATCACCTGACAGCGCTCTGGCAGCAGTGGAGCCTTGAGATGAGCGAGGTAGCGGCGGGCGTGCTCAACGCCTGGCAGGAGAAAATCCGCAGCGGCGCAACGCATGAGAAATGGCTAAAGCGTGAAGAGAGCCAGGCGTTATGTCAGGCGCTGCGCCGTGCGTTACAGGCGCTGCCGGTGCCGACAGCGCGCCTTGAGTCGTTCGATAACTGCCGCGACGCCTGGCGGGAATGCCAGGCCTGGCTTGGAGACAGCGAGGCGAAGCGTCTCGCGCATAACCAGGCCTTTACCGACGCCATGCTGACGCGTTACGCCGATTTTTTCGCGCATATTGAAAGCTCGCCGCTTAACCCGTCCCAGGCGCGGGCGGTGGTAAACGGCGAAAGCTCGCTGCTGGTGCTGGCAGGCGCGGGGAGCGGCAAAACCTCCGTACTGGTGGCGCGCGCGGGCTGGCTTATCGAGCGCGGCGAGGCGACAGCTGAACAAATTCTGCTGCTGGCGTTCGGGCGTCAGGCCGCCAGAGAGATGGAGGAGCGGCTTCAGGCGCGTCTTAACACCGATGCGATCGTCGCGCGTACCTTTCATGCGCTGGCGCTGCATATCATCGGCCAGGGCGGGCGTAAAACGCCGCGCGTGAGCGAGCTTGAAAACGACACGGTAGCGCGCCACGACCTTCTGCTGAACGCCTGGCGCGAACAGTGCCGCGAGAAAAAAGCGCAGGCGAAGGGCTGGCGGGAGTGGCTGCGTGACGAACTGGAGTGGGACATCGACAACGGCGATTTCTGGGAGGACGAGGCGCTGGGGAAACGGCTCGCCAGTCGTCTCGACCGCTGGCTTGGGCTGATGCGCATGCATGGCGGCTCGCAAGCAGAGATGATAGCCGCCGCGCCAGATGATGTTCGTGCGCTCTTCCAGAAGCGCGTCAAGCTGATGGCGCCGTTATTGAAAGCCTGGAAAGCGGCGCTGAAAGCCGAGGAGGCGGTCGATTTTTCGGGGCTTATCCATCAGGCGATCAGCGTGCTGGAGAAAGGCCGTTTTGTCAGCCCGTGGAAGCATATTTTGGTGGACGAATTCCAGGATATTTCACCGCAGCGGGCGGCGTTGCTGGCGGCGCTGCGCCGTCAGAATTCAGCCACCAGCCTGTTTGCCGTGGGCGACGACTGGCAGGCGATTTACCGCTTCAGCGGGGCGCAACTCTCCCTGACTACCGCATTTGACGCGCATTTTGGCGAGGGCGACCAGTGCGCGCTCGACACCACGTACCGTTTTAACGGGCGCATCGGCGACATTGCTAACCGCTTTATCCAGCAAAACCCGCATCAGCGGGAAAAACCACTTAACAGTCTGCGTGCGGGCGACAGCAAAGCCGTCACGCTGCTGGCGCAGGAGCAACTGGAAGCGCTGCTGGATAAAATGAGCGGCTATGTGCGCCCCGATGAGCGCGTACTGGTGCTGGCTCGCTATCATCATCTGCGCCCGGCGGCGCTGGAGATGGCCGCGACGCGCTGGCCAAAACTCTCGCTGGAGTTTATGACGATTCACGCCAGCAAAGGGCAGCAGGCGGATTACGTCATTATTGTCGGTCTGAACGAGGGGCGGGATGGGTTTCCGGCGCCTGCCCGAGAATCGGTTATGGAACAGGCGCTGCTGCCTGCCACGGAAGACTTCCCGCATGCCGAAGAGCGCCGCCTGCTGTATGTGGCGCTAACCCGCGCGCGGCATCGTGTCTGGCTGCTGTATGACAACGCGGCGCCGTCGGTGTTTGTTGACGCACTGACGCGTCTTGGCGTGCCGACGGCCCGCAAACCCTGATTATTTCAGGCGTTCTGCGAGATAACGCGGATAGTCAGGGATCAGCACATCCAGCGTGTCGCTAAAGGTCGGCGACTGGATAATAAAATCTGCCGTCGACAGGTTCGTCGCCACCGGGATATTCCAGACGGTGGCGAGACGCAGCAGCGCTTTAACGTCCGGATCGTGCGGCACGGCGTTCAGCGGATCCCAGAAAAAAATCAATACGTCGATTTTCCCTTCGGCGATCATCGCGCCCACCTGCTGATCGCCGCCCATCGGGCCGCTCAGCATCGCGTTAACCTCAAGGCCGGTCGCGCGCTGCACCAGATTGCCGGTAGTGCCAGTTGCGTACAGTGAATGATGCGCCAGCAGCGCTTTATGGCGCTCCACCCAGTTCATCAGCATCGATTTGCAGTGGTCATGCGCCACCAGCGCGATTTTCTTTTGGGCGGGCAGGGTTCGGGTTGTCAGTTCCATATCATTTTCCAGATTAAATAACTGGCTACAGATTACTGTAAGTGATGGATGCTGCAAGCGAAGCCGGTAAAAAACTGCGCCCCGTCGCATCGGTTGCGCTCAGACGCGGCGTTGCGTGGTGAGCGCGCCGCCTTTGGCATACACTTTACTGGAACGCTTTGAGGGGAGAGAAAATGAAAGAAGCTGATATCGCAGAGATTTTGCAAAATACCAAAACTATCGCGCTGGTGGGCGCCAGCGACAAGCCCGACCGTCCGAGTTATCGCGTGATGGCGTATCTGCTGGAGAAAGGGTATCACGTCATTCCCGTGTCGCCGAAAGTAGCGGGGAAAACCTTGCTTGGCCAGCAAGGATACGCCACGCTCGCCGACGTGCAGGAAAAAGTTGATATGGTGGACGTGTTCCGTAATTCCGAAGCCGCGTGGGGCGTGGCGCAGGAGGCCATTGCGATAGGCGCGAAAACGCTCTGGCTACAACTTGGCGTGATTAACGAGCAGGCGGCGGTGCTGGCGCGTGACGCGGGGCTTAACGTGGTGATGGATCGCTGCCCGGCGATAGAAATACCGCGGCTAGGCCTGTTTCAGTAATAAAAAACCCGGCGTGGCCGGGTTTTTTTAGTTACGCAGGCGGGGCGCCTGGAGCTGCTGGCGAATCGAACGCGCCAGTTCATCCATAGAGGGTTGCTCCGGATGCTCCTCCTGCATTTCGCCGCTTAGCTGGGCTTCAGCAAGATAAGTATGCACGGGCTGGCCGTCGTCGTCTTCCATCACGACGTGATACCACGGCGCGGCGCGCAGCTCGGCGTTTACCGCCAGTTCATCGACTTCAGGTTCATCAAGCGAATATTCAGGGTCGATATCCACCACGACACCCAAATACCCTAACAGAGAATGACGAACCTGCTGGCCGATACCGAATTTGCTGGCAATCATTGTCACCTCCCGGGAAACGTTCATACCCTGTATATAAGGGCAGTGTATTCCTTTTCAAGTTACATGACGCGACAGGCAAACCCTTTCAGATAAAGACCTTCCGGGTAGCTGGCGATCACAGGGTGATCGGCGGCCTGACGGAACTGCTCTATAAATTGTACATCACGTCCGGCATCTGTTGCGGCGTCGGCGACGATTTTCTGGAATAAATCGGTGGTCATCAGCCCGGAGCAGGAGAACGTGAGCAGAATGCCGCCAGGGTTAAGCAGCTGAATTGCGAGCATATTAATGTCTTTATAGCCGCGGCATGCGCCATGAAGCTGGCTTTTGTTCTCTACGAATTTTGGCGGGTCCATCACGATAACGTCGAACTTCTCGCCCTGATCGCGGTATTTACGCAGCAGCTTGAATACGTCATCGCGCACGAATTCGGCTTTGCTCAGGTCGAGCTGGTTAAGCTCCACGTTCTGTTTCGCCACATCCAGCGCCTCCTGCGAGGTATCAACGCTTATCACCTGGCGACAGCCGCCCATCAGCGCAGAGACCGCAAAGCCGCCAGTGTAAGAGAAGCAGTTCAGCACGCGCTTGTCGTCGACATAGCGGCGCGTCGCGAAACGGCTGTCGCGCTGGTCAAGGTAATAACCGGTTTTATGACCGCCTTTAATATCCACCAGCAGCTTCATGCCGTGCTCTTCAATCGCCAGCAGATCCGGCGGCAGCTCGCCGCTGATCGGGCCCTGCGCAAGCTCCATGCCTTCTTTTTTACGTACCGCGACGTCCGAGCGATCGTAAATCGAGCATTCCGGGTAGAGCGACTGCAACGCCGATACCAGCGCCGGGCGCTGATATTCCGCACCGGCGGAGAGCAGTTGCAGCACGAGGAAATTGCCGAAACGGTCAATCGTCACGCCCGGCAGGCCGTCCGATTCACCGGCGATAAGGCGATAGCTGTCGAGCCCGTCTTTTTGCGCCAGCCAGTCGCGCCACTGCTGCGCCTGAGCCAGGCGACGGGTGAAAAAGGCGATGTCGATGGTTTCATTCGCATCAAACGTCCAGACGCGCGCGCGGATCTGCGAGGCCGGGGAGAGGGCGGCGCGTGCTAACCATTTTCCCTGATGGTCGACGATGTCGATGGTTTCACCTGGCGCGGCTTTACCTTCCATACGCGCGACGGCGCCGGAAAAGACCCAGGGATGGCGGCGCAGGAGAGACTTCTCGCGCCCTTTGGCTAACACTAAACGTACGCTCATAATTTGCTATTCTGTGAATCAAAGAAAATGGGCGCCATTCTCCCGACTTCAGCCGGGAAATGCAACGCTACCGCAAAGGAGAACCGCTATGACTCAACAATGCACGATGGCCTGGGTACACGGCCGGGTACAGGGCGTCGGGTTTCGCTACACTACCCAGCACGAGGCGACGCGACTGGGCCTGACCGGCTACGCACGTAATCTTGACGACGGCAGCGTGGAAGTGCTGGCCTGCGGCGAGGCCGGGCAGGTGGAGAAGCTTATCGCCTGGCTAAAAGCGGGCGGGCCGCGTAGCGCCCATGTGGAGAAGGTCCTGACGGAGCCGCATTCGCCCGCTGAAGATTACCGGGAATTTCGCATTCGCTATTAAATGCACTTCACGGGTTTCGGCAGGCCGGCGATTTTAGTGGCCTGCTTCGCCGGGCCTTTCGGGAACAGGCGATAGAGATAGCGGCTGTTGCCTTTCTCTTCGCCGAATTTCGTCGCCATTGCTTTGACCAGCATGCGGATAGCGGGCGATGTATTAAATTCGATATAAAAATCGCGTACAAAGCGCACCACTTCCCAGTGCTCCGGCGTTAGCGTAATGCCTTCTTTTTCGGCGATAACTTCCGCCAGCCCTTCGCTCCAGGCGTCGAAGACTTTCAGATAGCCTTCAGCGTCGGTTTCAAACTCTTTACCATCAAACGTCAACATACCGATTCTTGCCCTGTTACTGATTGCGCGCAGTGTAGCAAATTCCTGGCGCCAGAAAAAACAAAGCCCCGCACGGGGCGGGGCTTAAGCGCAGCTTCAGCTAACCATTAGTCGCGGCTTGCGAAGCCCAAAATGCTCAGCAGGCTCACAAAGATGTTGTAGAGCGAAACATACAGGCTGACGGTCGCGCGAATATAGTTGGTCTCGCCGCCGTGGATGATATTGCTGGTTTCAAACAGGATCGCGCCTGAAGAGAGCAGAATAAACACGGCGCTGATCGCCAGATGCAGCGCAGGCAGCTGTAAGAAGATGTTCGCCACCATGCCGATCAGCACGACGACCACACCCGCCATCAACATACCGCCCAGGAAGGACATATCCTTGCGGGTGGTGAGCACATAGGCGGAGCAGCAGAAGAACACCAGCGCGGTGCCGCCGAGCGACAGCGCGATAAGATCGCCCATCCCGGCAGACAGATACGCATTAAGCATCGGCCCCAGGATATAGCCCAGGAAGCCGGTGAAGGCGAACGCCGCGATGATACCGCTCGGCTTATTGGCCAGACGGTAGGTCAGGAACATCAGACCGTACATGCCCACCAGCGTCAGGATCAGGCCCGGCGAAGGCAGTGCCAGTACGGTGCTGGCGGTCGCGGTGATCGCGGAAAACGCCAGCGTCAGGCTCAGCATAAAATAGGTGTTACGCAGAACCTTATGGGTGCTAAGCAGCGACTGTCTGTCGCGCGCAGAGGTAATTAAGCGATCCATGAGTAGTCTCTCATTACAGGTGTTTAGTTTCCGAGCATAGAAGGTTGCACGCAACGGGGAAAGGGCTTTTACCCATCTTTACGCTGCTTTATTTCTCTAAAAACAAGGACTCAGAAAACGCATTTATATCATAAAAAACGGTCGGCTCCGGCGTGCTTTCAGATCCCCCTCTTATATATGACGTAAAACCGTTGCGCGAAAGCCGGCGCGCGTCTATCTGTGTTAACGACATATCACAACAACACACAAGGCGTGGAAAATGAACGTAAAACAGAAAGCTCTGTCTTTTTCTCTCATCGCTGCCGTCATTTCGGGCGCATGCGCGACGGCGTATGCGGCGCAGGTGCCGGCAGGCGTTGAGCTTGCTGCAAAACAGGAACTGGTGCGCAACAATGGCAGCGAACCTGCCTCGCTCGACCCGCATAAAGTAGAAAGCGATGTCGAATTCAATATCATCAGCGATGTTTTCGAAGGGCTGGTGGCAGTGCGTAAGGATGGCTCCATTGAGCCGCGGCTTGCGCAAAGCTGGGAAAACAAAGACAACACCGTCTGGACGTTTCATCTGCGCAAAGGCGTGACCTGGTCCGACGGCGAGCCCATTACGGCGGAAGATGTGGTCTGGAGCTGGCGTCGTCTGGTTGACCCGAAAACCGTCTCGCCTTACGCCAGCTTTCCCGGCAACATGAATATTGAAAATGCCGCTGAGATAGCGAATGGCAAGAAACCGGCGGACACGCTGGGAGTCAAAGCGCTGGATGACAACACAATCCAGGTCACCCTCACGCAGCCCACCGCGGCGTTCCTGTCGATGCTGGCGCACCCGTCGCTGGTACCCATCGATAAAACCGCCGTTGAGCGTTTCGGCGATAAATGGGCGCGTCCGGAGCATTTTGTTTGTAGCGGCGCGTATAAAGTCATTGACTGGGTGGTCAATGAAAAGATTGTAGCCGAGCGTAATAAACGCTACTGGAATGATAAAGAGACGGTGATTAATAAAGTCACTTACTTGCCGATCGCCGCTGAAACCGCAGATCTGAACCGCTACAAAGCGGGTGAAATTGACATCACCAGCACCGTGCCGCTCAATCAGTTCGCGCAGCTGAAAAAAACGATGCCGGAGCAGGTGGACGTCTCGCCACTGCTTGGCACGTATTATTACGAATTCAATACCAGCAAAGCACCGTTTAACGATCCGCGCGTGCGCCGTGCGCTCAACATGGCGCTCGATAAAAATATCATCGCAGCGAAAGTGCTGGGGCAGGGGCAGCGACCGGCGTGGGTGGTCAGCCAGCCGGAGATTGGCGGTGTAAATATCACTCCGCCGGAATATGCCAGCTGGCCGCTGGAAAAACGTATCAGCGAGGCGAAAAAACTGCTGGAGGCGGCGGGCTTCAACGCACAGCATCCGCTCACGTTTAACTTGCTTTATAACACGATGGAATCGCACCAGCGCATCGCCATTGCGGCGAGTTCCATGTGGCAAAAAAATCTCGGCGTGGTGGTAAAACTCCAGAACCAGGAGTGGAAAACCATGCTCGATAACAAACACACCGGTAACTTCGACGTGGTGCGCTACGCGTGGAACGCCGATTATGACGATGCCTCGACATTTCTGAACAACTACCGCACCGGCGACAGCCAGAACACCTCGCGCTACACCAACAAAGCCTATGACGAGGCGCTCGCGAATGCGGCGAAAGCGGCTGATGTCACCGCGCGTGGGACGTTTTATCAGCAGGCGGAAACCATTCTGGCTGACGACGTGCCCGCGATTCCGGTTTACCACTATGTTCGCACCCACATGGTGAAGCCCTGGGTTGGCGGTTTTTACTCCAGTAACCTGGGCTTTTATTACACCAAAGATATGTACATCAAAAAACATTAACCCCGGGCGAGCGCCGTAAGGGTCGGTAAAAATGCTGCAAATGTGATCGTTGTGCCGATATTTCAGTCGATTAGCGCGCTTTTGGCTGTTTTTAAGGCAATCGAACACATTCGGGCTTTACACGGCGCAGGGGGATGTTTATAGTTCGCGTCATTGCGGAAGTGTGGCCGAGCGGTTGAAGGCACCGGTCTTGAAAACCGGCGACCCGAAAGGGTTCCAGAGTTCGAATCTCTGCGCTTCCGCCAACCAATTTAAGGGGATGCCGAAAGGCGTCCCCTTTTTCATTTGGAGAGTTTCTTTCCGCGCTTTCTGGCGTTTCCTGTCAGGCGTTTCTTAACGTCTTCCTGCAAGTTTGTTACCAAAGACAATTCCTGTGTCGCGCAAAGACAACGTGTGCGCGCGCTAACGCGCGCGCTGTCCGTATAGTCTGTTACATCTGCCTGACGCCTTGCGCTTGTCAGCGCCTCGTCCGCGCGTAGCATCTGCTGCTCAGTGAACTATTCCGCCGCGCGGCGGCGGGGCAGAGCTATCACCGGCGGGTTTCAGGGAGAGAAACAATGGCATCGCTGCAAACGGTTATAGAAAGTTGTCAGGCGAGCGCGGAGGAACTGGCGCCGCAGGCGCAGCAGCGGCTCGCGCTGTGGGAAAAATGGCTGCAACCTATTTTCGACCATAATCCCACGGGCGACGATCCGGGTTACGACGACGATTTCCAGCAGATCCGCGAAGAAGTCAATAAACTCTCCGGCGCGGATACCACGCGGGTCGGCGCGCTTGCGGAAAAAGTCCTGATGACTGCCGCGAAAGATCTCCGCGTCGCCACTTATTATGCCTGGGCGCGGCTGCACCGCGACGGCGAGGCGGGCTTTGCCGAAGGGCTGGAGTTGATAGCCGCGCTGCTACAGCGTTTCGGCGCAACGCTTCATCCGCAGCGTGCGCGACGTCGTCAGGCGTCGCTTGAGTGGCTCGCGGGTTCACGCGTGCTCGACAGTCTTTCTGTCTGGCCCGAAGTCACCCGTGAAGATGCCAGACGTACCGCAGGCGCGCTGCTCCTGATTGACCAGGCGCTGGCGCACGACGAGGCGGCGGCGCGCCCGCAACTTGCCGCGCTCTATGGCGCGCTGGAGGCCCGGCTGATGAAAGCGGGCGGCGTTGATGCCGTTGTGCCCCAAACCACCAGCGACGCCCTTGCCACCCATGCCGCGCCGGCCATCAGCGCGATCGCCTCAGGGCGCGATCTGCTGGATCAGGGCCGCCTGCTTGCCGACTATTTGCGCAATCAGCCCGACGGCTGGCTTGCCGCGCACCGGCTGATGAAATGCCTGCGTCACGACACACTCCACCAATTGCCGCCGCTGTCAGACGACGGGCGCACCCGCATTGAGCCGCCAAAGGCCGACCAGCGCGCGCTGCTAAAACGCCTCTGGCTCCAGCAGAGCTGGCCCGAGCTGCTGGAGCAGGCAGACAGCCTGTTTTCACGCGGCGCTAATCATCTGTGGCTTGATGTGCAGTGGTATATCCACGAAGCGGTGCTGAAATCCGGTCAGGAGACGCTGGCGGGGATTATTCGCGCCGATCTGAATGGCCTGCTGAACCGCCTGCCGGGTCTTGAGACGCTGACGTTTAATGATGGCACGCCGTTCGCCGATGAGGTGACGCAGCACTGGATCACGCAGCAGGTACGGGAGGCGTCGCCCGGTCAACATGAGATGCCTGCTGCCGACACATGCGGCGCGGGCGACGACGAGGTGCTACAACTGGAGCCGGAAGCCATTGCGCTCGCTGACAGCGAAGGCGTTGACGCCGCGCTGGGCTGGTTACAGAGCCGGCCATCGTTGACTTCAACGCGTCAGCGCTGGCTGTTGCGTCTGCTGATGGCGCGTCTTGCCGAGCAATATGGCAAAAATGAACTGGCGCTGCATCTGCTGGCTGAACTGCAAACAGCGGCCTCGGCCATGACGTTGCCGCAATGGGAGCCTGCGCTGCTGTTTGAGGTGAGCGCCCGGCGGCTGCGGCTGCTGCGCATGAAGGCCGGGCGCAGCGATACGGATAAAGCGCGCCTGCATGCGGATATGGAACAGCTGCTCGCGACGCTTATCGCCATTGACCCGGCGCGCGCCGCCGTTTTGTGTAGTTAAGCCTGTTCAGGGAAGGAAAAACATGCCCGAAAGCCATCACACGCCGTCGCTTTATGAAATCCTCTACGGTAATTTCGCAGGTGGGCTGGCGCTGCATGACGTCAGCGAGGAAAACCAGGTCATCCTGTCGGTGCTCGACAATATGCAGCGTATCCTCAATACCCGCGCCGGTAGCCTGAAGCATCTGCCGGACTACGGCCTGCCGGATATGACCAAAATCCTCCAGGGAATGCCCGGCACGGCGCATGAACTTATCAGCACACTCTGTGCCGTGCTGCTGAAATATGAGCCACGCCTCAAGCGTCTCAACATCGCGCTGCTGGCGCAAACCACACCAGGCGAGCTGCGCTACGCTATCGACGCCGAGTTGAAAGGCGTCGGGCTGGTGCGCTACGGCACGGAATTTATGCCCGAAGGGCGGGTACTTATCCGCCATCTTAAACAACAGCAATTAATGGATAACCGGGCCGCACTTTGAGCGGCTTTTCCGACAGGGATATCATGAACACCCCTTCTGAACGACATCTCAAAACCGGCGGCGATCCGCGTCTGCTGCCGGACTACGCCGCGCTGCGCGAAGAGCTCAGCAAACTCACGCACCCGGCGCGCCCCGATGTGGACTGGCGACGGGTCGAACAGTTATCGCTCTCCCTCTTTGAGCGCAACGGCGTCGAACTGCAAACCGCCGTCTGGTATACGCAGGCCCGCCTGCGCCTGCTGGGCTTGCCTGGCCTCAACGAAGGGCTGGCGATTCTGGCGGCGCTTATCGCGCACCAGTGGGGCAACCTGTGGCCGCAGCCAGTACATGCGCGTATGGAGATCTTAAGCAGTTTCAGCCAGCGCGTGCAGCAGACGCTGCGCACCTTGTCGCTGCGCTATGCCGATCTCGGCGCGCTTTATCAGGCAGAGCAGCATCTCTCGTCAATGATTGCAGTGCTGGCGCGCCTTGAGCTTAAGCATGTGAGCCAGATGGACGCGCTGCGGGCGCAGTTTCAGCAGGCCGCAGCGCGGCTGGAGAGCGAAACAGGCGAGGGCGACGCGCGGGCGGCGGATGTCGCGACGCCGCCGTGTGATGAGTCTTCTGACGATGCGCGCCGTGTTTATGTCGCCGCAAGCCTGGCGGCATCGCCGGAAATGCCGCGCCGCGCTATCGATAAAACTCGCCTGAAACCTTTCCTTGCCGGCATGCTGACCATGCTGGTGGCAGGCGGCGGGGCGCTGCTCGGCTGGCAGGCGTATCAGCGTCCCGACCCGCTGGCGGCGCAGGTTGCGGCGTCGCTGGATGCATGGCCGAAAGTGGCGACCGGCGCCGTACTGACGCCTGAGCGCGGGCGCGGGCTCGCTCCGCAGACCGTTTTCGCGCCCACGCGCCAGCGTCTGGACTGGCTTGCGCGACTGCCGCCGGATCGCAATATTCGCTACGGTGGTGAACTGGTGCGCCAGGCGGACGCGCTCTGGCCGCAAAACCCGCAGGCGCAGGCGCTTGCGCGTCGGTGGCGTCAGCAGATGAGCGCGGCCGCGCTGCCTTTACAACATCTGGATGGCTGGCATCAGGGCATGACGCAGCTCGATCAGCTCGCCGCGCGGCTCAACGCGCTGGATGAGCGGCGCGGCAAATACCTGACAGGCAGCGAGCTTAAAACCATGGTGTTTAACATTCGTCAGGCGTTTGACGCGATGCCGCCTGCCGAGGAGCTGCTGCGTCGGATGGCGGCGCAGCGTCAGCAAGGCGCTGTTCCCGAGGCGCTGCGCGTTGAGACTGAAAGCCGTCTCAGTCAACTGCTTTACCGGTACGTGTTGCTCACGCCTGATACGCCTGACAACACCGCGCCGTAACGTGCGGTATGTCTGTGCAGGGTAAGACGCAACAGAGAAAGACACCCGTCGCGCACTGGTTAAGGTTTTTTGTCTGTTCAGCGCGTAAGACGCCGCTAAACAACGCAGTGACGGCTTAAAAGCGAATTGATCCCGAAGCGGCGCTACTCTCGGCCCTGGTTGTATTCCGCTACCAGACATTCCAGCGCCGCGCTGACGTTCGCCGGGGAAAGGCGTACCAGCTGCGGGTAAAAAGGGTGGTGATACACAAAATCGATAAAACGCCGCGCAGGCTGGAGCGTGGCGTCGCGTAACTCACTGAGACGCTGCGCGCCGGTCAGGCTGCATACGGCCATTTGGTAGTCGGGTTGAGAAAACGTGCGCCAGATGTCGTTCCAGATAATATCGGACGCAATCACTTCAGAGCGATACGGCTGCTGCGGCACGCGTTTTCCTGCTTCGTGAACAAAAGCGATATGGCAATGACCACTCAGGATCTCCTCCCGGTTTGCCATCAGGCAACCCCCATAAAGGAAACATTCATGCTCAAGATAATGGCGGGTATACAACGCGGCATTGTCGGTCAGCGATTTAACGACTTCAAAATGGCGGTAAGCAGCAAGTACCGGCTTAACCACAGTGCCGGCATCGTTAACTTTTAAGCGCGCAGCCCCATAACGGGTATCGAAAAGAAGATCGCGCCGCCTTATCTGCCTGTCTTTCGCGAAAATCCTGGCGATAAGGTTTTCGTTATCGATGTGTTCTTCTTTATCAGCGCGATAACGGTAGTTTTCCGGGATTGCAGCGCCGGGCGGCGCATAGTTGGTTGTCAGCGCGATAACCTGATGGCTCGCTTTCTCGGCGGTTACCACGACGTAAAGGCGGTTAGCGGAGTGATTAAAGCCCAGCGTAAAGGTGGCGGTCGCGAAAACCGGATTCAGGGAGCAGACGTGAACTGAGGCAGACGCAATACGGGCGGCAAAAGCCAGTTGATGAAGCGCACGCCCGAAGGTTTTATTGCTGATCTCACTGGCTGCGCGAAAGTCACACAGCCGCCCGCCTGTACGAATCAACTGCGCGAGTGGTAAAAGGTGAGGGGCCACGTGCGCCTTCTCATACCAGACAAATGTAGAGCGACAGCCTGTACAAAGCAGGCGCTGTCGTCCATTTTCGGCATAGCCGTTACGGATCAGGCTATTGCGTCCCCCGCAGCGTGGGCAGGCCCGGATCACGCCCTGATAGTTTCTGTTTACCTCAGCCTTAAATGCATTCAGCGCGGCTGCGCTAATCACCGGAAAGGGAAAACCACACGCCTGGCAAAGGATGTTTTCGCCGCGCTGCAAATAAGAAGGGCTGCCCAGAACACCAAAATTCTCGCAGCCAAACGTCTTACAGGCGTTCACATTGCTGGTCCGAAAAAGCGCGGCAGCCTGCATTATCGAGCCTTTCAGGCGATCAGCCATTTGATCTCCGCCGGGGAGCGTCCGCTTTGTGAAAGCGTTTTCAACATCAGCATATAAGGGTTGATGTAACTGAAAAACGCCTGATACCCCTCACAAAACCAGTTGCGGTTTAGCTTGCCCTCCGCAGAGGGCAGAATGCGGTGTTTCGGGCAGCCGCCGTAACAGGCAAACCGGTAAGGGCAACGGTGGCATTCAGCCGCCATAGCATGTGCTTTCGCGCGTGAAAAAGCCTGGTTTGCATCGCCGTCGCGGAGTGCGGCAAGCGGGGTGGAGTGGATATTGCCGAGTTTATAGCGGGGCCAGACATAATGGTCGCACTGATACACATCACCGTTCATTTCCATCGCCAGCGCGCTGCCGCAGCGCTCTGCGAAAACGCAAATTTGCGCAGGCAGGCCGCACCAGGCGGCGAACGCCTGATCAAAAAGCTGAATGCTGATGTCGCCAATATCCCGCCGTATCCAGGTGTAAAAAATCGTTTTTAAAAAGACACCGAAGGCATCACCTGGCACTGACCAGGGCGCAATAGCGGCGTCTGCCTGATCGTCAGGGGACACCAGAACGCGGTTTTCGGCTGCCAAAGCATGACGCTCCAGCAGAGGAATAAACTGCATATCGCGACTGCCGATGCTCCGAAGGTAGTCATACACGCGCAGCGGATGGTGAACGTTAATATTGTTCACGACCGTCAGGGTATTGAATTCAATATGGTGCTTTATAAGCAGACGAACCGCGTTTTCCACGCGGTCGTGCGTCGGTTTCCCGGAGCGGGTTTTACGCCATGCATCGTGCAGCTCTGCATCGCCATCAATGGAAAGACCGATTAAAAAATGATGTTTGCTTAAAAAGCGGCACCATGCGTCATTGAGTAACAGCCCGTTGGTTTGCAGCGTATTGATTATCCGTTTTCCGCAGGAATATTTTTCCTGTAAAGCAACGGCGCGCTGATAGAAATCGAGACCGGCAAGGGTTGGCTCACCGCCTTGCCAGGCGAATATGACCTCGTCGGTCTGCTGCGCTTTAATATGTTGTTCAACGAATAATTCAAGGGTCGCGTCATCCATACATTTTTGTTGGCGACCCGGATAAATCTGCGCTTTTTCGAGGTAAAATCAGTAATCACAGTTTAGATTACAGGCCGCGCCTACCGGCTTGACCATGACATGGCAGCTTTTCTTTATCACTGTATTTTCTCTCACAGGAAAACTCTGCGGCGATTCTGAACCACCACGCCGCAGAGCAGGTGGGTAAAACCTGAGCAGTGAAACTTAATTCCAGTCAACCGGCTCAGGTTTTTCTCCACGGGCGCGCATCAGCGAATCGTTATCGATATCGTTTTTATAGCGCGTAAAATCTGCAATGAGTTGTTTCTCAAGGTCTGGTTGTTTGCCAAGCAGGTTATTGACCTCGCCAGCATCCATTTTCAGGTTATAAAGGTATTTCGGTTTAGCGTTACGGTCGAAAATCATTTTCCAGTCACCTTCCCGGATGGCCCACATATCCGTCGGATCGTCCTGAAAAGGCATATCAATTGACCAGATAAGCGGTTTCTGACGCGTAAGCATTTTCCCTTCCAGTATGGGCCTGATTGATTCGCCATCGATAACGCGATCGGTTGGTAAAGGAAAGTGCAGCATGTCAGCAAGCGTCGGCAGCACATCCAGCCCGGTAACGGGTGAGTCGGAAACCGTTCCCGCTTTAATATGGCTCCCGTATTTGATAATGGCTGGTACGCGTATACCGCCCTCCCAAAGATTATCCTTCCGGCCCCGTAATCCGTTGGTTTCGCCTGCCATATTTAACTCATACCATTTGCGCGCTTCCCGCGTGACCGGCCCATTGTCGCTGGTAAAGAGGATAATAGTGTTATCCTCTTCCCCCATTTCCTTAATTTTTGCGACCACTTTACCGACCTGTTCATCGAGGTAACTGATATTCGCGTAATATTCACCCGTGCCCCGCCAGGGTTTATCCGCCCAGTCGGCATAAAAGAGATCCTGATGCTGGCGTTCATATTCCGACATATAGCTTTTGTACATATCGAGATATTTTTGCGGGGAGGCGAGCGGGGTATGAACTTCGGTAAACGCGACGTATAAGAAGAACGGTTTATTGTCTTTGCGGCTGTCGAGCCAGTGAATCGCCTCGCTGCTAACCAGTTCACCGCTCATCTGTTTAACCGTGCCGATGGGTTGACCATTACGATAAAAACCGTTGGGATACACCACGCCATAGCGCGGGCGCGTTTTTACTTTATCGAGATCGCTTGTGACAAAGCCTGCTGCGTTCACCAGAGAATAATCAAAACCCATATCTTTGGCCTGCGGCTGATCGGTACGGTCAGCGCCCGCATTTAAATGGAGCTTGCCCATCATCGCCGTGTCATAGCCCTGTTCTTTTAAATAGCTGGCGATCGTTTTTTCATTACGGCCCAGCGCCACATTTTTTCCACCGGAAGGGATCCAGGAGCGAATCCCGGTACGAAACGGCGTGCGCCCCGTTAATAAACCCGCCCGTGAAGGCGAACAGAGCGGGGCCGGGGCGTAATATTCCGTAAAGCGCATACCCTCCTGCGCCAGGCTGTCGATATTGGGCGTTTTGACAATCGGATGCCCATAAACGCCGGTATCACCGTAGCCAAGATCGTCCGCCATAATAATAACGACGTTAGGCCGTTTAACGGTGGTGTCAGAGCCCGGTGTCGGGGCAGGAGATTGTGCTCCGGCGCTGGCGGCCAGCATCAGGCTCACCAGGCTTGTCAGCATTCGCTTTTGCATAATGTTTTCCTTATTAAAATCAAAACTCATAGCCCAGCATATAAATCATCTGATCGCCGAAACCGTCATACCCCAGCTTGTTTTTGAAATAGCGCCAGGTGACGCTCGCTTTAAGATGCGGATAAAACTTCCATGTCAGCGTTAAACCGCCATTAATGCCGTTAGCGCCATGCTGCTGCTCTGCATAGGCGTCGTTACGATCGAATTCAAATTCATGCCAGTCTGATAACACAAAAGACTCCTCCCACAGCGAGAAGAAATACGCGGTCGTCCATCCTGCGACATAGCCGTTGCGCCCGCTGGCGCTTCTGCCGCCGAGCCGTTGTGAGTAATAATCGGAAGATTGATTATGAAAGGCGAGGTAAGGCTTAAAAAATCCCCATTTACCGCTTAAGCCCAGGTAGCCCAGGCCATACATCATATCCAGATCGTCGCCCCAGGTATTATCAAACTGACCGTAAACTTTTCCCATCAGGCTCACGTCGGAGCTGAACAGCCGAATATGTGTCTGTGCGGACAACACATAGTTCTGGCCGGAAATGTCGTGGTTCAGTACATTATTTTCATAAAACGAGTAAAATTCGCCTTTATCAAAAATGGCGCCAAAATCTGCGGTCAGTTTCCACACCTCGCCACGGTGGGTATTTTCAAACCCACTATTCCAGTCTGCATATCCTGCATTCAGGGAGCCGTAAGCGTTTTTGATTTCAAGGTCCAATGCGTTTACATGGCTGGCATGTAATAAAATAACCAGAGTGGTAATCGGAACTAACGTGCCTATACCTCTGCGTATTATTCCTAAAATCATTCTATGAACGTCCTTATTATCGGTAAGCATTCGCAAGAAATCATAATGAGTACGGCTTATTATGTTTGTGATAAAAATCACAGGTGAAAATAAGGGGGCGTTTATAAAGGGGGAAGTGTCAAAAAGTGTTGGTTTTAAACTGATATCTTATTGAAAAGGTTACGGGTTTGTTTTTCATTATTTAGTCACTTTCATGGCTGTTTTGCTGGGCGGTAATGCATTTTCTTATTTTCTGAGATTTGTTGTTTTTGTGGTGAGAGTAACGGTTCCAGTTACAAGAATGAATAAAAATTTTCTTCATCGATAGCACCTTGATTGAGCATATACCCATAAATCAATAAGTTTTCATAATATTTATTGTGTGTCCGATGAGTGATATTGAATGTGAGAACTGTCATGCCCGTTATAACGATGGGTGAGCTGCGTTAGTTTTATGATGAGCTTTATTATCAATAAGGAGTTTGCTATGGCTGGTAACTTAAACGTTCTGCCCCTTCCTCGTCCGCCTGTCAATCAAGGAATTGATACCGCAAATGCGACTGTATTAAATCATAATAGTATTTATTCAACGTTGATGACTCAGATCACGTCAGAAAACACTCAAAGAAATGCCGTTCTTACACTAAACCCTTATGGCACCGCGCCACTGAGTCTTTATGTCGGTATATGGGCTAATGAGGCTGATTCGGTGCAAATTACGGTAACCGATGAAAGTGGTAGCGTTCCTTTACTCACTTTTCATCAGAATATCGTTACTGGTCCAAATCTGGTTCCAGTTTCAGGTCTTGTTGCAGATAAAGTAAACATCATTAGCTTAACGTCGACGTCTGGTACCACAAGCTGGTCAATGCTTACAGCACCCCTCCCACCTGGTGATGCTCAGAACCCTGACGGGCATAACCTTTTCCCTCAAGTGACTCAAAAAACACCGGTGACCGATCCTTCTCTCCTTGCTGATGGCGTTTATTTTGTATCATGCTTCGATCGCAATAATATTGCGCTTGATTACCAGGCCAATATTCGATGGTTTACTACCAAGGATATAGCATCAAATAATTTACTACGTATCGCAAATGGTAATTTTTTGTCGTCGGCAATCGCGCAGAATAACTATTTAGAGATGTATGAGTTTGATATGGTTGGGCGAGTCCATACTGTCTATAAACTGGATAATGCTTTGCATCATTCGTTATATCAGCAAAGTAACGGGGTGCTGGTAGGGGCATCTGAGTATGCGCCCGGCACTCGACCAGATGGCGGAAAAAGCATAGAGGATGGTGTTTCTGTTATCGACCTTTCAACAGGCTTAGAGATTCGCTATTACGATATGGTGAAAGTCCTCGACCCTGGGCGTATTACACGCCCCTCCAATCCCCCCTCTACCGACGGTACTATAGACTGGCTTCATGTAAATCAGGCCTATATCAATGAAACCAATAATATTCTTGTTACCTCCGGGCGCAATCAAAGTGCTATATTTGGTATTAATGCAGATACTGCGGAACTTGTGTTCATTATGGGGGCTCATGAAGACTGGTCCTCAGCATTTACAAACTACTTGCTGACGCCGGTAGATAGTCAAAATAACCCACTCTATGATTTCAGTGACCCGCAGCAAGTGGCTGCCGCTAATTTATCTTTCTGGAACTGGGGGCAACATAATGTTCTCGAAATCCCTAATAGTCATACTGGCCTGATTGATATTTCAGTTTTCAACAACGGTAATTACCGTGCGAGTACCGACGATAAGAGCCTTGAGCCATGGAAAAACCAGAGCCGCGTAAGTAATTATCGTATCGACATTAACGCCCGGACGGTGCAAAAGCTGAGCGAATATTATTCCGGGCCTGAAGGTTATAGTAGTTTATGCGGAGCGAAGCAGATTATGCCGAACGGTAATCTGGTGGTTTGTTATGGCGGAGCCACTTTCGATGGCACCGGCCTTACCATGACATGCGATCCTGGCTATAGCGACGTGGATTACGGTGTCTGGGATGACAGCGCCGAAGGAAAACTACCGCTCAGGGAGCTCGACGAACAAGGCAATATTCTGCTTGATATCACTATTGGCTCAGGGTTAGCACGAAGTAAAAATGATGATCCGGCCATGTTTCGGTACAACATCACTTGTTTCAGAGCTTACAAGTTACCGCTATTTGGCTAAGCGAAATATGCCGCTGCGTTTGCCGCAGCGGTGACAGCGCGGCCCTCTGCGCAAACAGAGGGCCGAAAGGTCAGACGTTTTTACGTTCGATAGTCTGTTCGCCCCAGAAGAGCGAATCCGCATCGGTTTTCTTGAAGGCCCGAATCAGCACCTCATCGCTGCCTTCTTCCCAGATTTTCTCGGCCATCACCTCGTCATAGTCGGCCACTTCGAAAATCGCTTCGGCGATTTCGGGCGACGTATTACGCAGGCTGGCCCATTCCCCCACGTGATGGGATTTCGATTCTTGTGTCGGCATGATTTCCTCCAGTGAAGTGAGTTAGCCTTTCAGTTTGACAGCGAGGCCCGCAACGTATTCGCCCTGATAACGGGCGATAGCCAGCTCTTCCGGACTGGGCTGACGCGAGCCGTCACCGCCTGCGATTGTGGTCGCGCCGTAAGGCGTTCCGCCGCGAACCGTGGAAATATCAAACAGCTCCTGCGCCCCGTAACCGATAGGCACAATGATCATTCCATGATGAGCAAGGGTAGTCCATGTTGAGGAGATAGTGTGCTCCTGACCGCCCCCGGTACCGGTGGAGCTAAAGACGCTGCCCAGCTTGCCGTACAGCGCGCCGGAGGCCCACAGGCCGCCCGTCTGGTCGAAAAAGGTGCGCATCTGGCCGGACATATTGCCGAAACGGGTCGGGGTGCCGACGATAATCGCGTCGTAATCCGCAAGCTCCTGCGGCGTAGCGACCGGCGTGTCCTGCGCCTTACCGCCCGCTTTCGTGAAGGCTTCCGCCTGCATGGTTTCCGGAACGCGCTTGATAGTGACCTGCGCGCCCTCAACCTTTTCAACGCCTTCGGCCACCGCATGGGCCAGCGTTTCAACATGCCCGTACATGGAATAATAAAGCACCAGAACTTTCGCCATCAGCTTTGCTCCTGTCTCAGTGTTTGCCACAGCCTGTATCGCTGCGCTCATCATTAAAGGATATGCCGCCACGGGCAGAGTGCAAATGACCAGCCAAAAAACCTTTGAAAATAAGAATTTACCTGAAGAAGGGCGATTTGTAGCATCAGGTCACATTTTTGCGGCGGCGAATTTTTCTAATCATAAGAATGCCTTATTAATCGTTTCGTCAGATTCATCGTCGAAACGCCAGATTGATGTTGCAGAATGTTTCAGGAGAGTGGCGAGCGGGCGCGCCCTGGCTAAGCTTTTAATCACGCGGCAACGATAACGGCTCCGGCCAGATGCCGTGAGGTGAAAGAATCCTCTTTTACTGAATGCAGTATGATGTCTAATGATTCACATAATCTGGAGGTCAGAAATGGCAAACCATCGTGGTGGTTCAGGTAATTTCGCAGAAGATCGTGACAGAGCATCAGAAGCAGGTCGTAAAGGTGGCCAGCAGAGCGGCGGGAACTTCAAAAATGACCCGCAACGCGCTTCCGAAGCTGGGAAAAAAGGGGGTAAAAACAGTCATGGCGGCGGACGTAGTTAGCGCCACGCATGACCGTTATTAACCGCCAGCGCTGAAAAGTACGGGTTAATAACCACCCTCTGACCGCCGGGCACTCCCGGCGGTTTTTTTATGCCTGCGAGGGCGGGTCTTGTGGAGCCAGTCGCGCATCCGGCGCGGCCTGACGACGGCTTAACAGCGCGTTTAACGCAATGGCCCCGAACGTCGCGGTACCGATGCCGCCAAGCGTAAAGCCGCCAAGCGTCAGCGCAAAATCGCCCGCGCCCAGTACCAGCGTCACCGCCACCATTATCAGGTTGCCATTCTGGCTGAGATCCACATGGTTCTGCACCCAGATGCGCGCGCCCGCCACCGCAATCAGGCCGAAGACCACAATCGATGCGCCGCCGATCACCGGCCCGGGAATCGTATGGATAAGCGCGCCGAATTTCGGTGAGAAGCCGAGGAGGAGGGCAATCATGGCCGCCGCCACAAACACCAGCGTTGAGTAAACTTTGGTGACCGCCATCACGCCGATATTCTCTGCGTAAGTAGTGACGCCGCTGCCGCCCACCGCGCCGGAGAGCATTGTCGCGAGCCCGTCGCCCACAAACGCGCGGCCCATATACGGGTCCATGTTGCGCCCGGTCATGCCCGCTACCGCTTTCAGGTGTCCGAGATTTTCCGCGACCAGAATCACCGCCACCGGCGCAATCAACATGATTGCCTGCGCGTTGAAGGCCGGCGCGGCGAAGTGCGGCAACCCGAACCACGCCGCCTGGGCGACGGGCGTGAAGTCGACCGGTTTGCCAAGCCCGAGCACATTGGTAAACAGCGCATAGAGTACCCAGGCGGCAATCAGCCCCACCAGGATCAGCAGCCGCTGCACCATGCCCCGTGTAAATACCGCCACCAGCCCAATGCACAGCACCGTCATCACCGCCATCCAGCCGTCAAAGGCGCTCGCGGAGACGCCCTTTACCGCAATCGGCGCAAGATTAAGCCCGATAGCCATCACCACCGCGCCGGTCACCACCGGCGGCATCAGCCTTTCAATCCAGCGCGTGCCCGATTTCATCACCACCACGCCAATAAGCGTGTAGAGCAGGCCACAGGCGATAATGCCGCCGAGCGCCACGCTCATATTCGGGTTCAGCCCCTGGCCACTGAAACCCGTCGCGGCGATCACCACGCCGACGAACGCGGCGCTGGAGCCGAGATAGCTCGGCACCCGGCCGCCGGTTATCACAAAAAACAACAGGGTGCCGATACCGGACATCAGAATCGACAGGTTTGGATCGAGCCCCATTAAGAGCGGCATTAACACCGTCGCGCCAAACATCGCCACCGCATGCTGCACCCCCATCACCAGCGTCTGACCGGCGGAGAGCGTTTCATCGGGAGCCACCACGCCGCCAGCGGGGCCGGCAGCTTTACGCCAGTGAGGAAACCAGGAATTGGCCATGTTTATCTCCTGTGGAGCTAAGAGGCGAGCCCGCAGACGGGCCGCGCCAGAGAGTGATAGCTGCGGTCGAACCAGACCAGACCGTGCGTATCGTCGGTGCGTGCTATCTCCAGCACGCGGCACAGCAGCACATCATGCGTAGAAACCGGCACCACCTGTTCCATGCGACAGTCGAACGAGACCACCGCGCCTTCGAGCTGCGGACAGCCGGTGACGCCACGTCGCCAGCGGGCCGCGGCGAAGCGCTCCTCCATCGGCGTTTTGCCGCCGAACAGCCCGGAGAGCGCCTCATGCCCGGCGGCAAGCGTATTGACGCACAGCTGTCCGTTAGCCTGGAATACCGGCCAGACGGAGGCGTTGCGGTTAAGACAGACCAGCAGCGTCGGCGGGCTGTCCGTTACGCTACATACCGCCGAGGCGGTAAACCCCGCGAGACCGGCGGCGCCGTCGGTGGTGACGATATTGACCGCCGCCCCGAGCCGCGACATCGCATCGCGAAAAGCCTGTTGTTCACTCATAGCGCCTCCTTAAATGATCGCGCACGTATCGTCAAAGGTGAGCCGCGGCAGGCGCGGATGCAGTCTGGCGGTATCGCCATAGCCGATATTGATAAGCAGATTGCTTTTCCAGGTCGTGCCGCTGAAAAATTCAGCGTCCACCGCCGCCCGGTCAAAACCGGACATCGGGCCGGTGTCGAGCCCCAGCGCGCGACAGGCCATAATCAGATACCCCGCCTGAAGCGAGCTGTTGCGAAACGCCGTCTCTTCGGCCACCGCCGGGCTTGAGGTAAACCAGGCGCGGGCGTCGGCATAGGGGAAAAGCTGCGGCAGCGCCTCGTAAAACTCGTGGTCCCAGGCGACGATGGCGGTCACCGGCGCGCGCATCGTTTTCTCCACGTTGCCGCTCAAAAGCGCCGGTTTCAGGCGCGCTTTCGCCGCAGGCGTTTTCACGAACAACAGCCGCCCCGGCGAGCAGTTGGCAGAGGTCGGGCCGAGTCGCACCATGTCGTAAATGTCGCGCAATTGGTCGTCGCTCACCGGCGCGTCGAGCCAGGCGCTGTGAGTGCGGGCGTCGGTAAATAACGTGGCGAGCGCGCTGGCGCTCAGGGCTTCGCTCATACGGTCTCCTTGTGGGGCCCGGCAACAAGCGCCGCGAGCCCGGCTAACAACAGGGGGGTAAAAAGGGACGCTGCCGCGACGTTGCAGGCGTGCGCGCCACTCTCCATCACCGCCAGCTGGCTGTGTGGGAGCGCTGCCTGCAATGCCTGCGAGCAGGTCCACGGCACCAGCAAGTCGTCGCGGGCGCAAATCAGCTGTACCGGTGTGGTGATGCTGGCGGCCCGCTTGCGGTAGTCGGCGCTTTTCAGCGCCCGGAGCCTGCGCAGCAGGTTTTCGGTGCCCTGAAAATGCGCGTTATGCAGCGCCTCTTCGGCTTCAAGCCGCGGCTGGTTTTCTTCAGCCCACGCGGGCGGGTAGAGAAACAGCGGCTGTGCGGCAACGTAAGCCGCCGGGCCGCTGTCCAGCAGCAGCCGTTCGCGCGCGTCGAAGCAGCGGCGGGTCCAGGCGCTCAGCGACAGCCAGCCGTTGACGATAACCAGCGCGCTGACCGCCTCCGGGAACGCCAGCGCCAGCTCCATGCCGACCAGCCCGCCAAGCGCGTGGCCGAGCACCGCGTAGCGCCGCACGCCGTGGATAACCAGCGCCTGGTGAAGCTCCCGCGCCATATCGGCAAGCGTATAGCCCTCGGGCAGCGCGTCAGGGTTTTCGCCGGTGCCGCGCTGGTCATACACCACCGTCTGGTATGCGTAACCGAGCGCGCTCTGCTGCGCGAGCCAGTAGCCGCCAAGCCCGCCGAGACCAGCAATCATCACCACCACAGGCGCGCCGGGAAAGGGCGCCTCGCCGACGCGCAGTTTCATCACGCGCCTCCCGCAGGCCCGATATGGGCCACGCTCGCGATTTCCACCAGCGCCTCCGGCTTCACCAGCCCGCACTGAATGCAGAAGCGCGCGGGTTTATCGCCGGGGAAAAATTCTGCGTAGATCTCGTTAATCGCGGCGTAATTTTTCCAGTCGGTAATAAAAATCGAGTTGAATGTCACGTCCTCCATCGTCCCGCCCGCGGTTTCGATAACATTCCGTATCGTCTCCAGCACGTGACGGGTTTGCGCTTTTGGGTCGCCGGGGTACACCACATTGTTGGCCTTATCAAACGGCAGCGTACCGGAGACATACACCACGCCGTCCGCCAGCGTGCCGGGCACGAACGGCGCGATGGGTGTCGTGGTGCCGGGGGGAATAATGACCTGTTTGGGCATAAAGACTCCTTACGCGATGCGGGCCAGGGTGGCGGGGGAGAGGGCGTGACAGAAGCTCTGCACGTCGCTGACCCAGCCGAAAAAGGTTTCGATATTAAACAGCGCGGCCTGCTGGGCGAACGGCGGCCCGGCCTGGTGGGTGGCGTCTTCCAGCACCACGCCGAAATACTCCAGGAAAAAGCCGTCCCGCAGGGTCGACTCCACGCAGACGTTGGTGGCGATACCGGTAAAGACCAGGTGACGGATATTGCGCGCGCGCAGCATGCTGTCGAGCGGGGTGTTAAAGAAGCCGCTGTAGCGCGGTTTCGGCAGCACGATATCGCCAGGAAGCGGTGTGAGTTCATCCACCAGTTGGTAATCCCAGCCGCCTTTCGCCAGCAGCTTGCCGTACAGCTCCGGGCGGCGGCGCATGGTTTTCAGCGCGTTCGATTTATGCCAGTTCGGCGAGCCGGGGCCGCCTGCTTCGAGATAGTCGCTGTCCCAGCCGTTCTGAAACCAGACAATCGTCATGCCCGCCTCGCGCGCGGCGGCGACGGCGGTTTTGATGTTGGCAATGACCGGCGCGGTAGCCGAGACGTCAAAACCAGCGAGATCCAGATAGCCGCCCTGGCTTGCGTAGGCGTTTTGCATATCCACCACAATCAGCGCGCCCTGCTCCGGCGCGAAGGTGAGCGCCTCGGGGCGCGCCGCCAGATTGATAGCGTTCATCACGCCACCTCCTGCGTCACGCGCAAATGATCGCGACAGCGCATCAGCGGCTGAATATGTTCGCCAAAGGCGTCAATGCCGGTCAGGAAGTCGTCAAACGTCAGCAGCACGCCTTCGGTGCCCGGTACGGCGGCGACTTCATCAAGCATCCGGGCGACGCTCGCGTAAGAACCCACCAGCGTGCCCATATTGATGTTGACCGCCGAAGTCGGGTCTGCCATCTGGCGCACGTTGGTGTCACTGCCTGAGCGGGTATCCTTCTGGCTCTGTTCGGTCAACCAGGAGAGCGCCTCTTCATCGGCACCGGCTTTGTAATGTTCCCATTTCGCGCGCGCCGCCTCGTCGGTTTCGTCGGCAATCACCATAAACAGCACGTAGGAGCCGACACCGCGCCCGGCTTCATCGGCGGCGGCTTTCATGCGCGCGGCGGTGGGGGCGAAGGCGGCAGGCGTGTTGACCCCTTTGCCGAAGCAGAAGTTGTAATCAGCATATTGTGCGGAAAACGCCATGCCCGCGTCGCTCTGGCCTGCGCAGATGACTTTCATCGGCTGCTGTGGGCGAGGGCTGACGCGACAGTCATTCATGGTGAAGTAGTCGCCTTTAAAATCGCTCTGGCCGGTGTTCCAGAGATCGCGCAGCACCTGAACATATTCGGTGAGATAGTCATAGCGGCGCGCGAAATAATCGTCGCCGGGCCACAGCCCCATCTGCTCATATTCCGGCTTCTGCCAGCCCGTCACCAGGTTAACGCCGAAACGCCCGCCGGAGATGGAATCAATCGTGGAGGCCATGCGCGCCACAATGGCGGGCGGCAGCGTGAGCGTGGCGGCGGTGGCGTAAATCTGAATACGCGAGGTTACCGCGGCGAGGCCCGCCATCAGGGTGAACGACTCCAGATTATGATCCCAGAATTCGGTTTTACCGCCGAAGCCGCGCAGTTTTATCATTGAGAGCGCAAAATCGAACTGCTGCTGCTCCGCCTTCTGCACGATGGCTTTATTAAGCTCAAACGTAGGCATGTATTGCGGGGCATGGGTGGAAATCAGCCAGCCGTTATTGCCGATAGGCACAAAGACACCAATTTTCATCACGAACCTCTCTTTTGCGGATAAAAGAACCGTCGCGTGGCGTTGCTTCCTGCACGTCCCGTGCCGCGCTCAGAGGGTGAATTGCAAAGCGAATGCCAGTTTTTAAAATGCCTTTGTTATCATTGTGTTGCTTGTGTGTGTAAATTTTGGACGCTAAAAACCGGACTAAACGGTCAAAAACGTTGCACAGAAAACAGGCAGCGTTGCGCAATCAAAGTGCAGATGGCGCGCCGCGGGTCGAGCCGCCGCCGCGCTTTTGCTATGCTTGAGCAAAACATAAGGAGAGAGCGCATGGCACAAGGCGCGCAAAAAGAGACGGGCAAGCGCTCAAAAGCGGTGGCGGCCAAAAAACAGGCGATACTGGACGCCGGGCTAACGCTGTTTTCGCAGTTTGGCATTCACGGCACCAGCCTTGAGCAGGTGGCGGAGCGCTCCGGCGTTTCTAAAACCAATCTGCTTTACTATTTTCCGTCTAAAGAGGCGCTCTATATCGCCGTGCTGAAGCATATTCTCGATATCTGGCTGGCGCCGCTGCGCGCGTTTCGCGAGGATTTGCAGCCGCTCGCGGCGATTAGTGAATACATTCGCTTAAAGCTTGAGGTGTCGCGCGACTTTCCCGAGGCGTCGCGGCTGTTCTGTCTGGAGATGCTCCAGGGCGCGCCGCTTTTGATGGCCGAATTGCAGGGGGATTTAAAAGCGCTGGTGGAGACAAAATCCGCCATCATTACCGGCTGGGTCGCCAGCGGCAAGCTCGCCCCCATCGACCCGCACCATCTCATCTTTATGATCTGGGCCACCACGCAACACTACGCGGATTTCGCCACCCAGGTGGAGGCGGTCACCGGCGCGACGCTCGCCGACGAGGCGTTTTTCAACCGCACCGTGGAGAACGTCCAGCGCATGATCATTGAGGGGATTCGGGTGCGGTGAGGCCGGTGTTACCGCCAAATAAAAAGGCGCCCGTGGGCGCCTTTTGTATGAGATGAACGTCAGCCGATAGTCATCAGGCTGGCGTTGCCGCCGGCGGCGGCCGTGTTGACGCTGAGCGAGCGCTCCAGCCACAGGCGTTCCAGCAGCAGGTTGGTTTCCCCGCGCCCGAAGCCCTGTACCGAAACAATCGCGCCCTCGCGCGCGGCCACTTTTTCGCACAGCGCGCGCAGCTGATCCGAGTCGCCGTGATAGATAACGGCGTCAAAGAACTGGCTGAACAGCACGTCCGGTTTGGCGAAGTCGATAATCGCGTTCACCGCAGCCGGGAGCTGTTTGGCAAGCGTGCGCTGGAGCGGCTCATCCGCCCACAGCACGCGGCTGCCCGCGCTGGTGACGGCGGCGAGCTGCACCAGCAGATCCTGCTCGTTGTCCGCAAGGCAGAGCACGCGCTCGCGCGGCAGCAGGGTGTAGGTATTGCGCTCGCCGGTCGGGCCTGGCAGGGTGCGCTGCACGCCGCTTTGCGACAGGGCGAGATAGTGCTCGCACAGCGCTTTGAGGTCCGGGCGGCCCGCCGCCCACTCGGTCAGCGCCTGGTGCGGGCGCGTGATGAGCGTTTTCACCTGCGCGTCCTGGGCGTAGCGGGCGTCGTGGCGCTCAAGCGTCGTCTGCACCGCCGCGTCCGGACGGCTCGCCAGCAGGCGGTAGAGATAGAGCGGGCCGCCCGCTTTCGGGCCGGTGCCGGAAAGCCCTTCGCCGCCGAACGGCTGCACGCCGACCACGGCGCCGACCATATTGCGGTTCACATACAGGTTGCCGACGTGCGCGCTGCCGGTTACCTGGGCGATGGTCTCATCGATGCGCGTATGCACGCCAAGCGTCAGGCCATAGCCCGCTTTGTTGATCTGCTCAATCAGCCCCGCCAGGTTGTTGCGGTTGTAGCGCACCACATGCAGCACCGGGCCGAAGACCTCTTTTTTCATTTCATCAAAGCTTTCAAGCTCAATCAGGGTCGGCGTGACAAAGGTGCCGGTCTGCCATTCGCGGGCGTCCACGCTGTTGTCGCGTACCGCCTGGAAGACCTTGCGGCCTTTGGCGCGCATCGTCTGGATATGGCGCTCAATTCCGGCTTTGGCATCGGCATCAATAACCGGCCCGATGTCGGTGGTCAGGCGGCCAGGGTTGCCCATGCGGCACTCCGCCATCGCGCCTTTCAGCATGGTCAGCGTGTGATCGGCGATTTCTTCCTGCAGGCAGAGCACGCGCAGCGCCGAGCAGCGCTGGCCGGCGCTGTCAAAGGCCGAGGCGACGACATCCACGACAACCTGTTCGGTAAGCGCGGAGGAGTCGACAATCATGGCGTTCAGGCCGCCGGTTTCGGCAATCAGCGGCGTCGGGCGGCCCTGCGGGTCGAGACGGTCGGCGATATTGCGCTGCAGGAGCGTCGCCACTTCGGTGGAGCCGGTGAACATCACGCCGCGCACGCGCGCATCGCCCGTAAGCTGTGCGCCCACGGTTTCGCCGCGCCCCGGCAGCAGTTGCACCACGCCCTGCGGCACGCCCGCTTCCAGCAGAAGCTGAATGCCCTGCGCGGCGATAAGCGGCGTCTGCTCCGCCGGTTTCGCCAGCACGCTGTTGCCTGCCGCGAGTGCGGCGGCCACCTGGCCGGTAAAGATAGCGAGCGGGAAGTTCCACGGGCTGATACAGACCACCGGGCCGAGCGGGCGGTGGGTTTCGTTGTCGAAATCGTCACGCACCTGGCCTGCGTAATAGCGCAGGAAATCGACCGCCTCGCGCACCTCGGCGATGGCGTTGGCGAAGGTTTTACCGGCTTCACGCACCAGAATGCCGATGAGCGTCTGGGTCTGGGCCTCCATCAATACTGCGGCGCGCTCAAGGATGGCGGCGCGCTCCTGCGGTGGGGTGGCAAACCAGATAGGCGCGTTATTAACCGCGCTTTCCAGCGCCTGCGCCACTTCCGCTTCGCGGGCGTCGCGGGCGTAACCGACGATATCGCGCGGCTCCGCCGGGTTAACGACCGGCGACAGCTCGCCTTCTTCCACGGCGTTTTCCAGCATCGGCAGCGCGCGCCATTTTTGCAGGGCGCTGTTGAGCAGCGACGAAGAGAGGGAGGCCAGGCGGTGTTCATTCGCCAGATCGAGACCAGCCGAGTTCACGCGGCCTTCGCCGTAAAGATCCTGCGGCAGCGGAATTTTCGGGTGCGGCAGACCGACGCGGCCTTCCTGCGCGGCCAGTTTCTCGACGGCGCTCACCGGGTCGGCCACCAGATCGTCCAGCGACAGGGTGTTATCGGCGATGCGGTTAACAAACGAGGTGTTAGCGCCGTTTTCCAGCAGGCGGCGTACCAGGTAGGCCAGCAGCGTCTCGTGGGTGCCGACCGGGGCGTAAATACGGCACGGACGGTTGAGTTTGCCGTCGGTGATTTTGCCCACCACCTGCTCGTAGAGCGGCTCACCCATGCCGTGCAGGCACTGGAACTCATACTGGCCGGGGTAGTAGTTCTGGCCGGCGAGGCTGTAAATGGCCGCCAGCGTATGGGCGTTGTGCGTCGCGAACTGCGGATAGATCAGGTTCGGCACCGACAGCAGTTTTTTCGCGCAGGCGAGGTAGGAGATATCGGTATAGACCTTGCGGGTATACACCGGATAGCCTTCCAGGCCTTCCATCTGGGCGCGTTTGATTTCGCTGTCCCAGTAGGCGCCTTTCACCAGGCGGATCATCAGGCGACGGCGGCTGCGGGTGGCGAGATCGATTAAGTAGTCGATGACGAACGGGCAGCGCTTCTGGTACGCCTGAATGACAAAGCCGATGCCGTTCCAGCCCGCAAGCTCCGGCTCGAAGCAGAGTTTTTCCAGCAGATCGAGGGAGATTTCCAGGCGGTCAGCTTCTTCAGCGTCGATGTTAATGCCGATGTCATACTGGCGCGCCAGCAGCGTCAGAGATTTGAGGCGCGGGTAGAGCTCCTCCATCACGCGGTCATACTGCGCGCGGCTGTAGCGCGGGTGCAGGGCGGAGAGCTTGATGGAAATACCCGGCCCTTCATAGATGCCGCGGCCGTTGGAAGCTTTGCCGATGGCGTGGATCGCCTGCTGGTAAGAGACCATATAGGCCTGCGCGTCGGCGGCGGTGAGCGCCGCCTCGCCCAGCATGTCGTAGGAATACCGGAAGCCTTTTTCTTCGAGCTTACGGGCGTTGGCCAGCGCCTCGGCGATGGTTTCGCCGGTGACAAACTGTTCGCCCATCAGGCGCATCGCCATATCCACGCCTTTACGGATCAGCGGCTCGCCGCTCTTGCCGATGATGCGGTTGAGCGAGCGCGACAGGCTGGCTTCGTTATGGGTCGAGACCAGACGGCCCGTAAACAGCAGGCCCCAGGTGGCGGCGTTGACGAACAGCGACGGGCTGCGGCCAATGTGAGACTGCCAGTTGCCGTTGCTGATTTTGTCGCGGATCAGCGCGTCGCGGGTGGCTTTATCCGGAATACGCAACAGCGCCTCGGCAAGGCACATCAGCGCCACGCCTTCCTGGGAGGAGAGCGAAAACTCCTGCAACAGGCTCTGCACCATACCGGCGCGACCGGAAGCGGTTTTCTGATTACGCAGCTTCTCGGCGAGGCTCCAGGCGAGCTGATGGGTTTTCTCCGCGACCGGCTGCGGCAGGCGGGCCTGCTCCAGCAGCATCGGCACCGCGTCGGTTTCCGCGCGACGCCAGGCGGCGGTAATGGCCGCGCGGCTCACCGACTGCGGCTGGATCTGCTCGGCGAACTCAAGAAACGGCTGGTGGCTCTCTTCCGGCGGCGCGGCGGCTTCGTCGCTCTCATTGGTGGCGCCGGCCAGCAGCGCGGGCAGTTCCGGCAGGCCGTCGCTGTTTTCCAGCTGCTCAAGATAATTAAAGATGGCCTGCTTAATCAGCCAGTGCGGCGTGCGGTCAATTTTGGTCGCGGCGGCTTTAATACGCTCGCGGGTGGCGTCGTCCAGCTTGACCCCCATCGTGGTGGTGCCCATGCCCTTACTCCTGTGTGTCGCGTCAATATAAGAACGGTGATGTTCGGCAATATCTATCATGTTGCAACTTTGTGCAACCTTGTTAAATGTGACCTCGCCAGCAAGCTTAAAAATGAATGAAATGTTAAATATGAAATCGCTATGACGCGTGGGAGAAAGGGCGGTTATAAGCTCAGAATTCGGGCCTGGTTAACATTTTTATCCGGTGCAACCTGCAAAAGCGTGAGCGAGTGCAACCTCTCAAAAAATGTACAGGTTTCACAGATGCAAAACATGTGAATGATGTGTTAAATCGATTGTGAATAAAAAACGCTTCCGGCAGGATACTGCCGCCACACGATACGACAATAACGCCACCGCTGCGTTCCGGCGGTGATAAACGGGGCGACCCGGTAATAACGCGGAGAAGTGAAATGACGACGAGTACACCGATGCTGGTGACTTTCATTGTTTATATTTTGGGGATGATACTGATTGGGTTTATTGCGTGGCGCTCCACCAAAAACTTTGATGACTACATTCTTGGCGGACGCAGCCTGGGCAGCGTCGTAACCGCGCTCTCTGCCGGCGCGTCGGATATGTCGGGCTGGCTGCTGATGGGCCTGCCGGGCGCGGTGTTTCTCTCCGGGATCTCCGAAAGCTGGATTGCCATCGGGCTGACGCTCGGGGCCTGGATTAACTGGAAGTTGGTGGCGGGGCGCCTGCGCGTTCACACCGAGCACAACAATAACGCGCTGACGTTACCGGATTATTTCACCGGACGTTTTGAAGATAAGAGCCGCCTGCTGCGCATTATCTCGGCGCTGGTGATTCTGCTGTTCTTCACTATCTACTGCGCATCCGGCATCGTAGCGGGCGCGCGCCTGTTTGAAAGCACCTTTGGCATGAGCTATGAAACCGCGCTCTGGGCAGGGGCTGCGGCGACCATCCTCTACACCTTTATCGGCGGGTTCCTGGCGGTAAGCTGGACCGACACCGTTCAGGCGAGCCTGATGATTTTCGCGCTGATCCTCACACCGGTTATCGTGATTTTCGCGGTCGGCGGCCTGGACGATTCGCTGGCGGTGATTAAGCAAAAGAGCATCGAGAATATCGATATGCTCAAGGGGCTGAACCTGGTCGCGATTATTTCGCTGATGGGCTGGGGGCTGGGCTATTTCGGCCAGCCGCATATTCTGGCGCGCTTTATGGCGGCGGACTCTCACCACACCATCGTTCACGCGCGTCGCATCTCCATGACCTGGATGATCCTCTGCCTCGCGGGCGCGGTGGCAGTGGGCTTCTTCGGTATCGCCTACTTCAATAACCATCCGGAACAGGCGGCGGCGGTGAACCAGAACGGCGAGCGCGTGTTTATCGAGCTGGCGCAGATCCTGTTTAATCCGTGGATTGCCGGTATTCTGCTCTCCGCTATTCTGGCGGCGGTGATGTCAACGTTAAGCTGTCAGCTACTGGTCTGCTCCAGCGCCATTACCGAAGACCTCTACAAAGCGTTCCTGCGTAAAGGCGCGAGCCAGAAAGAGCTGGTATGGGTCGGCCGTATGATGGTGCTGGTGGTGGCGCTGGTCGCCATCGCGCTGGCGGCGAACCCGGAAAACCGCGTGCTGGGCCTGGTGAGCTACGCGTGGGCGGGCTTTGGCGCGGCGTTTGGCCCGGTTGTGCTGCTGTCGGTGATGTGGTCGCGCATGACGCGCAACGGCGCGCTGGCGGGCATGATCATCGGCGCGGTAACGGTGATTGTCTGGAAACAGTTCGCGTGGTTTAACCTTTACGAAATCATTCCGGGCTTTATCTTCGCAAGCCTCGGCATCGTGGTGGTGAGCCTGATGGGCAAAGCGCCATCGGCCTCCATGCAGGCGCGCTTTGAAAAAGCGGACGAGGAGTATCACACCCCTGCGCCGTCAAAGCTTCGCGCTAACTAAGCGTCTTATAAAACCCGCCGCCTGGCGGGTTTTTTCTTTCTCATCAATCCTGTAGCTTGCCAGACGCTGCGATTTACGCTGTTATCTTCGCGTTTACCCATAACAAAAAAGGACAGGATGATGGCGATTCGCAAGGTAATGATGTCGATAGCGCTGGCGGCGACGCTTGCAGGCTGCGCCCCGCACGCGGCTGAGCAGGCGCAAACCCCGGCGTGCGCTGCGCAAAACCGCATGACGCAGACCACGCTCTATTTCGGGCTGAACCGGCCAGCCGGGGCGGCTATCACTGAACAGGAGTGGCAGCGCTTTGTGGATAATGACGTGACGCCGCGTTTTCGCGACGGGCTGACCGTCTTTGACGCGCGTGGACAGTGGCTTGGCAACGACGGCAAGGTGGCGCGCGAGCCGAGCAAGGCGCTGATGCTTATCCACGCCAGCGACAGCGCGAGCGAGAAGGGGATTGAAGCCCTGCGCGGGATTTATAAATCGCGTTTCGCGCAGGAGTCGGTGATGCGGGTCGATGAAACCGTGTGCGCGCAGTTCTGAAAAAAGGCGGGGAAGCCCCGCCTTATCTTTACACCGCTATTTCTGGCCGGGTAAACGGAACGCCACCCGGCATTCATTCACAGCACCAATCCCGCAAAACTCGCCGACAGTAAACTCACCAGCGTCGCGCCGTAGACCAGACGCAGGCCAAAGCGCGATACGACGTTGCCCTGCGACTCATTCAGGCCCTTGATAGCGCCCGCCACGATGCCGATAGAGGCGAAGTTCGCAAACGACACCAGAAATACCGACAGGATCCCAAGCCCGCGCGGGGAGAGCGTCGCGGCGATTTTTTGCAGCTCAATCATCGCGACAAACTCATTCGCCACCAGTTTGGTCGCCATAATGCCGCCTGCCGTCAGGGCGTCCGCAGCCGGGATCCCGATAAGCCAGGCGAGCGGGTAAAAAACATACCCCAGCAACTGCTGGAAACTGTGGCCGAACAGCGTCAGAAACAGCGCATTCACCGCGCTGATAATGGCGATAAAGCCGATCAGCATTGCGAGAATAATCATCGCTACCTTAAAGCCCGCCAGAATGTACTCGCCGAGCATCTCAAAAAAGCTCTGGGATTCATGTAGCTTTTCAAGCTTCACCTCCGGCTCGTCCTGCGGGCGTGTCGGGTTGATGACCGACAGAATAATGAAGGTACTGAAAAGATTAAGCACCAGGGCTGCCACCACGTATTTCGCCTCGATCATCGACATATACGCGCCGACAATAGACAGCGACACCGTGGACATCGCCGTCGCGGCCATCGTAAAGAGGCGGCGCGAGGAGAGATCGCCAAGCACCCCTTTATAGGCGATAAAGTTTTCCGACTGGCCGAGGATCAGTGAACTCACCGCGTTAAAAGATTCCAGCTTGCCCATACCGTTGACTTTAGAGAGCAGCGTGCCGATAACGCGGATAAAAATCGGCAGAATACGCCAGTGTTGCAGGATGCCGATGAGCGCCGAGATAAACACGATAGGGCAGAGCACGCCGAGAAACACAAAGGCGAGGCCCTTCTGGCTCATGCCGCCGAAAACGAAGTCGGTACCCTGAGCGGCAAAGTACAACAGCGACGAGAACGCGCCGGCAATTGACTGGATCGCCGCCAGCCCCGCCTGCGCATGCAGGAAGAACCAGGCGAGCGCCGCTTCGATAATTATCAGCTGAAGAATATAACGCAGGCGAATGCTTTTACGGTCAAAGCTTGCAAGCCAGGCAAGCGCGAGTATCGCCACGACGGCGAAAATAAAGTGCAGAATGGTTGTCATAGTTACGCAGGTGTCTGAAAGAAAAATAGTTAGCCACATAAATACCGGCCGGTAAACAGCGCGCTAAGCATAATTTCCCGCATCGTTATCTGGCAAATAGAATAAGAAAAAGCGATGACGGGCTATTCTGGTCATGGCTATTTACAGTGTCTTTTTGGTCAAAAACGCCAGCGAGAACGGCGCGGCAGCGCGCCCGCCTGACAGAGTGGTTTACGCTAGTGACTACTCAACTTCGCAACTTTTACACTTCGTCATAATTATCCCCACATTTCGCTTGTGTTTCTTTTGGTGGTAATGATAATCACTTGCACTCAAGTTTACGTTTCTTTGCATCAGTTGACCTGATTTCACATTTGCAGGTGCCCGAATGTTCGTTCCTTTTCTGATTATGCTGCGTGAAGGCCTCGAAGCGGCGCTCATCGTCAGCCTTATCGCCAGCTATCTCAAGCGCACTCAGCGCGGCAACTGGCTCGGCGTGATGTGGGTCGGCGTGTTTCTCGCCGCCGCGCTCTGCCTGGGCCTCGGTATTTTTATTAATGAAACCACCGGCGAGTTCCCGCAAAAAGAGCAGGAGTTGTTCGAGGGGATCGTGGCGGCCATTGCGGTTGTGATCCTCACCTGGATGGTGTTCTGGATGCGTAAAGTCTCGCGCAACGTGAAAGGCGAACTGGAGCAGGCGGTGGATCGCGCGCTCAAGCGTCCGGGCGGGCACGGCTGGGCGCTGGTGATGATGGTCTTTTTCGCCGTGGCGCGCGAAGGGCTGGAGTCGGTCTTTTTCCTGCTGGCCGCGTTTGGTCAGGATGTCGGTATCTGGCCACCGCTCGGCGCGATGCTGGGGCTTGGCACCGCTGTGGTGCTCGGATTCCTGCTTTACTGGGGCGGCATTCGTCTTAACCTCAGTGCTTTTTTCCGCTGGACCAGCCTGTTTATTCTCCTGGTCGCCGCCGGGCTTGCGGCGGGCGCTGTCCGCGCCTTTCATGAAGCCGGGCTGTGGAACCATTTTCAGGCGGTGGCGTTTGATTTGAGCAATGTGCTCTCGACGCACTCGCTCACCGGCACGCTGCTGGAAGGGATTTTCGGCTACCAGGAAGCGCCGACCGTCAGCGAAGTGGCGGCATGGTTTATCTATCTGATCCCGGCGCTGGCGCTCTATGCGCTGCCAGCGCGCGCCGACGCGCGGATCTCCGGGAACGCCTGATTTTTGCCGCGCCCGTGCGCGACTTAGTTACAACATACTTTTAGAGGGATGGGTCATGACGAAACAACTTCGCCGTAGCGCGCTTTCCGTGACGCTGCTGGCACTTATCAGTTCCGCATTTACCGCGCAGGCGGCCGAGGTTCCGCAGGTGAAAGTCACCGTCAACGACAAACAGTGCGAGCCGATGACGCTCACGGTGAACGCCGGTAAAACCCAGTTCATTATCCTCAACCACAGCCAGAAGGCGCTGGAATGGGAAATCCTTAAAGGCGTAATGGTGGTGGAAGAGCGTGAAAACATCGCGCCGGGCTTCAGCCAGAAGATGACCGCCAACCTTGAGCCTGGCGAATATGACATGACCTGCGGCCTGTTGAGCAACCCGAAAGGTAAGCTTATCGTCAACGCGGCAGGCGGCGAGAAAGCCGCGGCGAACAGCGGCCTGATGTCGCTCGAAGGCGCGGTGACCGACTATAAAGCCTGGGTGACGGTGGAAACCGCCGCGCTGGTCTCTGGCACCAAAGCCTTTACCGACGCGGTCAAAGCGGGCGATATCGAAAAAGCGAAATCCCTGTATGCCCCAACGCGCCAGCACTATGAGCGCATCGAACCTGTCGCTGAACTGTTCTCCGATCTCGACGGCAGCATTGACGCCCGCGAAGATGATTACGAACAGAAAGCGGCGGACCCGAAATTCACTGGCTTCCACCGTCTGGAGAAAGCACTGTTCGGCGATAACAGCGTCAAAGGCATGGAGACGTACGCCGACAAGCTCAACAGCGATGTGCTGGATTTGCAAAAACGGATCAGCGAGCTGGCGTTCCCGCCGGGTAAAGTGGTGGGCGGCGCGGCGGGCCTGATCGAAGAAGTGGCGGCCAGCAAAATCAGCGGTGAAGAAGATCGCTACAGCCATACCGACCTGTGGGATTTCCAGGCGAACATCGACGGTGCGCAGAAAATCGTGAATCTGCTGCGTCCGCAACTGCAAAAAGAGAACGCGCCGCTGCTGGCGAAAGTGGATGCCAACTTCAAAAAAGTGGATGCCATTCTTGCCAAATACCGCACTAAAGAGGGCTTTGAGACTTACGACAAGCTGACCGATGCCGACCGTAACGCGCTGAAAGGGCCGATTACGGCGCTTGCTGAAGATCTCTCCTTATTGCGCGGCGTGCTCGGGCTGGACTAAGCGTTATGCAAGAACATGATAATCACGGCGTGCCGCAACCGGCGCGCCGCCGTCTGCTGAAGGGGCTTGGCGCGCTGACCGGAGCGCTGGCGGTTACTGGCGGTTGTCCGGTCGCGCATGGCGCGCAGACGAAAACCGCGCCCGGTACGCTCTCTCCCGACGCGCGCTCGCAGACGCAGCCGTTTTACGGCGCGCATCAGGCGGGTATTCTGACGCCGCAGCAGGCCTCGATGATGCTGGTGGCATTTGATGTGCTGGCGGCGGATAAAGCCGACCTGGAACGGCTGTTCCGTCTGCTGACCGACCGCATTGCATTTCTGACCGAGGGCGGCCCGGCGCCACAAACGCCGAACCCGCGTCTGCCGCCGATGGATTCGGGCATTCTCGGGCCGGTCATTGCTCCGGATAACCTGACCATCACGGTGTCGCTGGGCCGGTCGCTGTTTGACGAGCGCTACGGGCTTGCGCCGCAGATGCCGAAAAAGCTGCAAAAAATGGAGCGTTTCCCCAACGACTCGCTGGACGCGGCCCTGTGCCACGGCGATTTGCTGCTGCAAATCTGCGCCAATACGCAGGATACGGTTATCCATGCGCTGCGCGACGTCATTAAGCACACGCCGGATCTGCTGAGCGTACGCTGGAAACGCGAAGGGTTTATCTCCGATCACGCGGCGCGCAGCCTCGGTAAAGAGACGCCGGTTAACCTGCTCGGTTTTAAAGATGGCACCGCGAACCCGGATACCCGCAATGCGCCGCTGATGGATAACGTGGTGTGGGTAACGGCGGAGCAGGGCGAGCCCGCGTGGGCAGCAGGCGGCAGCTATCAGGCTGTGCGCATTATCCAGTTCCACGTGGAGTTCTGGGACCGGACGCCGCTTAAAGAGCAGCAGACGATTTTTGGTCGTGACAAGCAGACCGGCGCGCCGCTCGGCATGCAGCATGAGCACGACGTGCCGGACTACAGCAAGGATCCGGACGGCAACGTGATTGCGCTCGACAGCCATATCCGGCTTGCGAATCCACGCACGCCAGAGACCCAGTCCAGCCTGATGGTGCGTCGCGGTTACAGCTATTCGCTGGGCGTGACTCCTTCCGGCCAGCTCGATATGGGCCTGCTGTTTGTCTGCTATCAGCATGACCTGGAAAAGGGTTTTTTAACGGTGCAAAAGCGGCTTAACGGTGAAGCGCTGGAGGAGTACGTGAAGCCTATCGGCGGCGGCTATTTCTTCGCGCTGCCGGGGGTAGCGGATAAATCCCGCTTCCTGGCCGACGGCCTGCTGAAAGCCTGACATAAACCCCGCCCCATGAGGCGGGGTTTTTTATGTTTCATTTGCTAACAATTTTCGCGCGCCTGTGGCAGAGCATTTTCGCGGCAGCTATTCTGTTGATACATTTCTGTAATATTTTTCTGTCATAAAAGAATCATTGTACGGCGGGTCTCAAAAGTTATCTTTTAGTAAATATTATGTTGCAAAGTTGATAATTTTTGTTGTACTTAAAGCGTTAGCGGTAGTTCCCCGACGGTGTCAGCAGTAGCACGATGGAGATCGCGAATGGTAGCGTCCAGAAGTGGACTTAAACGGAATACAACCCGCACCACCCGGCGCGGAGGAGCCTCCTCCGGCAGCGTTATCTCCACCCCCTCAAACACGTTTCAACTTTCTTCCACAGTTCCAGACGATGCGGTAAGCGGTGCGCGTAGCCGTACTACCGCGTCTTTTCGACCGGCAATTCATGGCTTACAAGGAAGCCAAACCTCAAACGTTCGTGCGCATAATCGCGTCCATCATCAGGATGCGGCTCATGTAAACCAACTTAACAAGGTGCCATCCATGGGAAGACAGAAAGCAGTGATCAAAGCTCGTCGTGAAGCAAGACGCGTTCTCAGACGAGACTCACGCAGCCACCGGCAGCGTGAAGAGGAATCGGTCACCACGCTTGTGCAAATGAGTGGCGTAGAAGCAATCGGCATGGCGCGGGATAGCCGCGATCTGTCGCCGATTGCCGCTCGTACCGACGCTCAGGCGCATTATCTTGAGGCTATTGAGAACAAGCAGCTGATATTCGCCACCGGCGAAGCCGGATGCGGCAAAACGTTTATCAGCGCCGCGAAAGCGGCTGAGGCCCTGATTCACAAGGATGTCGACAGGATAATTGTCACCCGTCCGGTGCTGCAGGCCGATGAAGATCTCGGCTTCCTGCCCGGCGATATTTCCGAGAAATTCGCTCCCTATTTCCGCCCGGTCTATGACGTGCTGGTGCGCCGCCTCGGCGCCTCCTTCATGCAATATTGCCTGCGCCCGGAGATAGGCAAAGTCGAGATTGCGCCGTTCGCCTATATGCGTGGACGTACTTTTGAAAACGCCGTTGTGATTCTGGACGAGGCCCAGAACGTGACTGCCGCGCAAATGAAAATGTTTTTGACCCGCCTCGGGGAGAACGTGACCGTTATCGTCAATGGCGATATCACCCAGTGCGATTTGCCGGCGGGCGTGCAGTCCGGCCTGAGCGACGCGCTGGCGCGTTTTGAGGAAGATGAGATGATTGGCATCGTGCGGTTCGGTAAAGCCGACTGCGTGCGCTCCGCGCTCTGCCAGCGAACGCTTAACGCTTACGATTAACGTAACCGATAACAAAAAACCGGCGTCTGGAACGGCGCCGGTTTTTATTTGTCAAGACCCTGCTATTTGCCTGCCTGCATCCTTACCTTTTTTATTCTCTGGTCGATAACCCTTACGCACCGCGCCATAGAAAATGGCCGTAATTAATTACGTTTTGGTAAGGATATCGTTATGAAATCTTCTTTCGCGCTTCCCTTTGCGTTTTGTTCGCTGGCCTTAGGCGGATGCAGTAATACGCCGCCGCCGCCTGTTGAGAAGGTGGTCAACACCAGCACCGTTAAAGGCGAGGGCGGCGCGTTATTGTCGATTCAAAGCTACGAGCAGCTCAGAACCGATACCCATCAGCCAACCGATACGTCGCTGCGCTACATCACGCGCGGCGACACCAGCAAAGTGGTGGCGCTAAAAACCCTGCAGTTTATTGTTGGCCTGGCGGCGGGTGGCGCTCAGGAATCAGGATTTACGAAAGATCAGCTGGTGGGTACGCCGATAACTATGATGCCTAACCCAACGCTGACCTATTTTTCTGATGCTATGAAAAAATCGCTTGAGAAAGATATGGCGAAATTACCTGCCGGAGAGATTAAAAACCCGATAGAGATTCGTCCTTATACCTGGATGCTGGTTTATGAAAACCTCTCCGGAGGCGACAGCTACGAGCTTCACTATCAGACAGCAATCAGACGCACAAAAACGGCGCTTGAAAAAGGTAAAGAAGCGTCCGCCTCGGTGTCGTGTTATCCAGAGGCAGTAAAAGCGCCGCTGGCTCAGTGGCAGGCAAACCATTACCAGAAAGTGACTGAGGTCACGCGCGGTTTTATGGACGCGTGTCTGAAAGATTTTGAAGCCCATAAGGCCGAGTTTCTGCAATAAAAGCGTTTCGCCGGGTTTGGCATCAGACAGGTAAGCGCAGGGCCGCCTGCCATCCGGGCAGGCGCGATATAAATGCAAAAGAGCCTGTACTTGCGTACAGGCTCTTTCTTTGAATATGGCGGTGAGGGAGGGATTGATTCGGCCCGCGGGGCCTCACCCTTCGGGCAGTCGGCTCGCCTGGCTCGCAGACTGTCCCACTGGCTGCGCCAGTGGTCGAACCCGGGTCGAGGCTTCTCATCCCTCCCCGGGGTGGCGAGATATAAATGCAAAAAAGCCCGTACTTGCGTACAGGCTCTTTCTTTAAATATGGCGGTGAGGGAGGGATTGATTCGGCCCGCCGGGCCTCACCCTTCGGGCAGTCAGCTCGCCTGGCTCGCAGACTGTCCCACTGGCTGCGCCAGTGGTCGAACCCTGGTCGAGGCTTCTCATCCCTCCCCGGGCAGGCGAGATATAAATGCAAAAAAGCCCGTACTTGCGTACAGGCTCTTTCTTTGAATATGGCGGTGAGGGAGGGATTGATTCGGCCCGCCGGGCCTCACCCTTCGGGCGGCATGTCCGCAAGCGGCCCTGCCGTCCAGGCGGTAAACCGCCTGTCGAACCCGGGTCGAGGCTTCTCATCCCTCCCTGGGCAGGCGAGATATAAATGCAAAAAAGCCTGAGTGTTAGCTCAGGCTCTTTCTTTGAATATGGCGGTGAGGGAGGGATTCGAACCCTCGATACGTTGCCGTATACACACTTTCCAGGCGTGCTCCTTCAGCCACTCGGACACCTCACCATATTGTCTTGCTGCCTCGCGTAGCGGGGCAACGGGGCGCTACTATAGGGATCTGCATGAAAACGGTCAAGCAGATTTTTTTCTTTCTTATTCGTTCGGTTAAGGGTTAAACGAAATGACGTTTTTGCCCGCTGGTCCGCCCTGGACAGCCCGCCGCGCGGGCGGATAACGCCACGCCTGCTTCGCTTATCCCGATTTCTGTACCAGGCTTAATACACAACAATGAGACAGAAAATGTGGAGCACTATGAAAGAGCGAAATCGTACTATCGGCATCGCGCCCTATGGCGGATCGGCGGGTGGTTGGGGGGCATTAAAAGCCGTTGCTGACGCCATCCGCGGCCAGATGTCGGTGAAGCAGGACGTGATTGCCCTGTTCAAAGTTAATCAGCCGCAAGGATTCGACTGCCCCGGCTGCGCCTGGCCCGATCCGCAGCATGCGTCGTCATTCGAATTCTGCGAAAACGGCGCGAAGGCGGTTTCCTGGGAAGCGACCAGTAAACGCACCACGCCGGAATTCTTCGCGGCGCATCCTGTCAGCGAACTCTGGGAGCGTAGCGCCTTTGAACTTGAAGGCGAAGGGCGCCTGACGCACCCGATGAAATACGATCCGGCAAGCGACACCTACCAGCCCATCGAATGGGAGACCGCATTTCGGGAGATTGGCGAGCGCCTGCGCAGCTATGACGATCCGGACAGCGTGGAGTTTTACACCTCGGGCCGCGCTTCCAATGAGGCTGCGTTCCTGTGGCAGCTTTTCGCGCGCGAATATGGCACCAACAACTTCCCGGACTGCTCTAACATGTGCCATGAACCCACGAGCGTCGGCCTGCCGGAGTCCATCGGCGTCGGTAAAGGGACGGTAGAACTGGAGGATTTCGACCACTGCGATTTGGTGTTGTGCATCGGCCATAACCCTGGCACCAACCATCCGCGCATGCTCGGCACGCTGCGTGAAGTGTCAAAGCGCGGCGCGACGATTGTGGCAATCAACCCCCTGCGCGAACGCGGCCTTGAGCGCTTTACGTCACCACAAAGCCCGATCGAGATGCTGTCGCTAAGCTCCACTGAACTTGCTTCGACGTATTATAAAGTGCGGGTCGGCGGCGACGCGGCGATGCTCAAAGGCGTGATGAAAATTCTGCTCTCAATGCATGAAGAGGCGCTGGCTAACGGCGAGCCGGGCGTGCTTGACGAGACATTTATTCAGGAACATACCGAAGGGTTTGACGCGCTGAAAGCGGATCTCGACGCCACCGACTGGGCGCATATCCTCAAAGTCTCCGGGATGGAGCGCAAGGAAATCCAGAATATCGCGCGCCTGTATGCGAACGCCGAACGCACCATTATCTGTTACGGCATGGGGATCACTCAGCACCAGTACGGCACGCAGAATGTGCAGCAGATCGCCAATCTGCTGCTGTTGCGCGGCAACATCGGCAAAAAAGGCGCCGGAATTTGTCCGCTGCGCGGCCACTCGAATGTGCAGGGCGATCGCACGGTCGGCATCACTGAAATCCCGCCTCAGTCGCTGCTCGACGGCATCGAGCGTGTCTTTGGGTTTAAACCGCCGCAAAAACATGGACACGGCGCGGTGGCGGCGATTCAGGCGATGCGCGACGGCAAGGCCAAAGCGCTGCTCTGTCTGGGCGGCAATCTGGCGGAGGCGATTTCCGACCCGCAGGTGACCTTCCCGGCCATGCGCAATCTCGATTTGGTGGTGCATATGGCGACTAAACTCAACCGTTCGCATCTGTTACTTGGCAAGCATAACTATATTCTCCCGGTGCTTGGCCGCACCGAGACGGATGTACAGGCGTCGGGCGAGCAGAGCATTACGGTGGAAGATTCGATGTCGATGGTGCATGCCTCGCGCGGCATGCTGAAACCGGCGTCGCCGTATCTGCGCTCGGAGCCCGCTATTGTGGCGGGGCTTGCGAAAGCGACCCTGCCAGATACGGTGGTCGACTGGGATAAAATGATAGGCGATTACAGTTTTATCCGCGACGCTATCGAGGCGGTGTTCCCGGCCTTCGCGAATTTCAACGAGCGGGTGAAAAAACCGGGCGGGTTCCGGCTGCGTAATGCGGCCTCGGAGCGTGTCTGGAATACGCCCAGCGGCAAAGCGCAGTTTAAAGTGATGCAGGGGATTAATGAGGATCCGCGGTCGCTGAAGTGTCATGACCTGGTGTTGACGACGCTGCGCAGCCACGACCAGTACAACACGACGCTGTACGGCCTGAACGACCGTTACCGTGGCGTGACGGGGCGGCGCGATGTGCTGTTTATCAATCCGGATGAAGCGGAGAGACGTGAACTGCGCGTGGGCGACCAGGTGAATATCACCGCGCTTGACCCCGATGGCAACCCGACCTCGCGGCGGATGCACAATCTGACCGTAGTGGTTATCGATATGGCGCCCGGCTCGGTCGGCGCGTATTACCCGGAGGCCAACGTGCTGGTGCCGCTCGACAGCCACGATACTCAGAGCGGGATCCCCGCCTACAAGAGCATCCCGATTGCGATGGAGCGCGTCGCCGCGCCGGTCGAAACATCCGGTGCGCGCCGATAGACGGGGGCGTAAGAGCGTTCCATCCATTTTTCCTAAACCCGTGAAGCGGTGCGCGCCTGCCGTTCGGAATAGCGCGATATAAATGCAAAAAAGCCTGAGAGTTAGCTCAGGCTTTTTCTTTGAATATGGCGGTGAGGGAGGGATTGATTCGGCCCGGTGTGCCTCACCCTTCGGGCAGTCAGCTCGCCCGGCTCGCAGACTGTCCCACTGGCTGCGCCAGTGGTCGAACCCGGGTCGAGGCTTCTCATCCCTCCCCGGGGTGGCGCGATATAAATGCAAAAAAGCCTGAGGGTTAGCTCAGGCTCTTTCTTTAAATATGGCGGTGAGGGAGGGATTCGAACCCTCGATACGTTGCCGTATACACACTTTCCAGGCGTGCTCCTTCAGCCACTCGGACACCTCACCATATTGTCTTCCCGACGCTGCGGGACGGGCGCTAATGTAGGGGAAAGGCCCATAGCCGTCAATGCAAATTTAGCGCTTTCTGGAGCGTTTAAACAAACTTCATACAAAGTGCCCTAAAAGTAACCGTTCAATGCCTGTGAGTAAGATCCATAACAGGAACAAAAAAGTGCCTTTTTTTGAATCTGGAACATTCCCACGCGCTGCATTATGTGCTGCGTAATAGAAGACGATGAATGAATCACCAGCTTGATAACGGCAGAGCTAACCATCAAATTCCAGAATAACAAAAGGATAGATAATTATATCTATATAAAGGCATATATATTTGCACCAGAAATGTTCATGTTTAAGATGATATTAAATCAATGTATATATTAATTGAATGATTTGATGTAACGCTAACCGATAGAAATCTGCTGCTTAGTTAGTGAATTTAAATAAAAATTCAGACTGCTAATTGTCAGTTTATTTAACTGAGGCTAAGATGCGTTGGCTTTAATCTGTAAGCGATATTTATTCGTTAAATATATAGTTTGGGATAAACAATCATGGAGAAGATATGAGAAAACATGTCTGTTTGATGATGCTCGCAGGAGCGTTGGCGATAAATGCAGCTTCGGCGTTAGCAGCAGATGGAACCATTAAATTTACAGGTAAAATTACCGATCAGGCCTGTGAAATCGATGATGACGATAAAGTGCTTGATGTCGAGATGGGCGTATATTCAGTAAAGCAATTTAACGCGACCGTAGGGGTGAAAACGCCGCCGATCCCGGTAAATATTAAGCTGAAAAACTGTCCGGTTGTGGAAGAGGGCGCCAATCCGCATTTCAGTATTTATCTCACAGGCGATGCTGACCCGGTGAATAAAGATTACCTGAAAGTGGCGGACGGCGGTGCGACGGGGGTTGCGATTGTCATCACGGATGACGAAGGTACGCTTATTCCCATGAACCAGTTCTCTGAGCGTAAATTTGAAATTACCGATGCCACGATGGATCTGAATCTCATTGCCTATTACGAATCCACTGATACCACTATTGGTGCAGGTGCCGCTAACGGAACAACGGATATTACTTTTGACTACCGTTAATCTTTATTAAGTTAACGTGTAATTAAGCCGCCAGCCCAGGCTGACGGCTTATTATTCCTTTTCGACGTGAGTTTGATTATGCGTACGATGAGAAAATCTGTTCTCAAAACCATCCTTTTTTTATTATGCTGTTTAATCTACATAGCGCTTTGGCCGGCGGGATTGTGGTTGGCGGCACGCGCGTGATCTATGAAGGCAATAAAAAGGAAGCGTCGCTTAGCGTAAAAAATAACAGCGGCACCAGCCCGTTTTTATTACAGTCCTGGATTGATACTGGCGATGGCAAAACACGCGGCCCATTTATGGTGACGCCGCCGCTGTTTCGTATTGAACCCAATGAAGATCATGAGTTACGCATCGCGAGAACCGGCAATTTACCGGAGGATCGCGAGTCGCTTTTTTATCTGAATATTCGCGCTATTCCGCCGTCATCACCTGATGCGGTCAATACGCTCAAGCTGGTGGTGAAAACCCGCATTAAGCTTTTTTACCGTCCGCAAGGCCTTATCAATGACGCGGCGACAGCCTACAAGCAGCTGGCGTTTCATCTCGCCGATGGCCAGCTGGTTGCCGAGAACCCAACCCCTTTTTATGTGGTGTTCGATAGCCTGACTGTCGGCGCGACGCGTATTCAGCGCGCGGATATGCTGGCGCCGTTCGCCAGCCAGCGTTTTGATCTGCCCGCAACGGAAACCGGGCGAGGCGTGAGCTGGCGCGTTATTAACGATTATGGCGGCGTGACGAAGCCAGAGACCCGCGCTCTGTGAGCCGTACAGCAAGGAATGCGCCTGTGAAGAACACTGCTTACTCTTTTGATAGTCGTCTGCCGGAAACCGTTCGGCCTGTTGCGCTCATGGTGGCGGCTGCGCTGACGTACATGCTAAGCGGCCATCACCACGCCTGCGCGCAGGAGAAAGTCTGGTTTGACCCGATGTTAATGGAGCAGGGCGATCCGGGGCAGCGGGGCGTCGACCTGTCGATTTTCAGCACTAAAGATCAGCTGCCGGCGGGGAATTATCCGCTACGCATCCGGCTTAACGGCGATGAACAGTTTACCCGCACGGTGCCTCTGACCGTGGACACGCGCGGCGAGACGCATCCGGTCATTACGCCCGCGCTTCTGGAAGAGCTGAATGTGAAAACCGAGGCGTACCCGGCGCTGGCGGCGCTCTCGCCGCTCGCGCCCGTTGAAGATATCGGCTCGCTGATCCCGGCGGCGTCAGTGCGGCTGAACACCCATAGCATGGCGCTGGAGGTCAGCATTCCGCAGGCGGCGTTGCGGCGCACCGCTCGCGGCTTTGTGGATCCCGCATACTGGGATGACGGTCTTCCCGCATTTTTTAGCAACTACACGTTTAACGGGACGGATACCCAAAGCGATGTCGACGCAGACGATTCATCGCAATATCTCAACCTGCAGAACGGGCTGAATATCGGGCCATGGCGCGTGCGTAACTATTCCACTTGGAGCAAAAGCGACGACGAGGCGCGCTGGGATACGGTCTACACGTTTTTACAGCGGGATATCAAGCCCTGGCGCTCGCAACTGACCATGGGGGAGAGCTATTCCCCGTCGATGATTTTCGACAGCGTGAAATTCAAAGGCGCGCAGCTGGCGACCGACGACAATATGCTGCCGGACAGCCTGCGCGGCTTTGCGCCGGTTATCCGAGGGATCGCCAGTTCAACCGCGGAAGTTACGGTGCGCCAGAACGGCTACATCATTTTTCAGGATACCGTTGCTCCTGGCGCGTTTGAAATCAGCGATCTCTACCCCACGTCGCACAGCGGCGATCTGGAAGTAACCATTAAAGAGGCTGACGGCAAAGAGCGACGTTTCATTCAGCCGTTTTCCGCCGTACCGATCATGCAGCGGCCCGGACAGCTTAAATACAGCCTGACGGCGGGCGAATACGATCCGAGCGGGCCAGACGACGCCACGCCCGCCTTTGCGCAGGGCACGCTGATCTACGGTCTGAATAACGCAGTGACGCTCTATGGCGGCGCGATGGGGGCAGAGACTTATCAGGCCGCCGCCCTCGGCGTAGGCGTTGGGCTCGGGGAGTGGGGCTCGGTCTCGGTTGATGTCACGCAGGCGCGCAGCCAGCTGCAAAATAATACGACCTCGACAGGCCAGTCGTACCGCTTTCAGTATTCTAAAAATATTGAATACACCGATACCGCCATTACGCTTGCGGGCTACCGCTATTCCACCAGCGGCTATTACGATTTCGATGAAGCAAACCATGATGAAGACTGGTATGACGACCGCTACAGCGGGTATTACCAACAGCGCAGCCAGCTGCAAATCAGTATTAACCAGACGCTTGGCGGCATCGGTTCGTTTTATCTGAATGGCTATCAGCGAGACTTCTGGAACCGGGCGGACAAAGAGCAGAATCTCTCTGCGGGCTTTGCCTGTACGACATCCGGTATCACCTGGACGCTTTCGACTGCGTGGAACAAAACAGAAGATCAAACCGATCGGCAAATCGCGCTCGGCGTCAGTATTCCGTTGAGCCGCTGGCTGAATAATAGCTGGGCGACGTTTAACGTAAGCCAGAACCAGGATGGCGACACGCGCTACCAGACCGGGTTGAGCGGCACCCTGATGGATGACGGCCGGTTAAGCTATTCGCTACAGCAAAGCTACAACCAAGCGGGGCAAAACGGCGATAACAACACTGACAGCAGTGCCGATCTCAATTATAAATCGCGCTTCGCCAACCTGAGCCTCGGCTATTACCAGTCTGAGGATACCCGCCAGTGGAACTACGGTGCCTCCGGCGCGCTGGTGGTGCATCCGCATGGCGTTACGCTCGCTCAGCCGCTCGGCGACGCCTTCGCGCTGGTGGACGCCAATGGCGCCAGCGACATCCGCTTCAAAAATCAGTCCGGTGTCGCCACCGACTGGCTGGGTTATGCGGTGATCCCCTGGCTCTCTCCTTATGAAAGAAACGAGCTGACGCTCGACACCACCACGATGCCCGCTGGCGTGGACGCGGAAAATACGCACCTGACGCTTATCCCGAATAAAGGCGCGTTAGTCTACGCGCATATCGATGCGCGCAAAGGGCATCGGCTGCTTTTGACGCTGCGCCGGGCAAACGGCGAGCCGGTGCCGTTCGGCGCGCTGGTAACGCTGGATGGCGTTGAGAACTACGAAAGTATTGTTGACGAAGGCGGCGTCGCATACCTGACCGGCGTGAAAGAAAACGGCAGCGCGCAAGTGAGGTGGGGAAGCCGCGCCGACCAGCGCTGCCGTGCTTCTGTGATTTTACCCGAGACGCCGCCAGTACAGGGCGATCTCCTCCCCCTGACGGCTATGTGTCGATAAAAAGAGAATACGATGATGTCTAAAGCGTTCTTAAGGGGCCTGCTGTTCTGCTGTCTTGCCGCTGTCCCGTCCACACGGGCGGCAACGGGATTTTGCAACACGACGGGCGGCCCGAAAATTTTTAACGTCGACGCCAGCGCGACGGTAACCAATCCTGATGATAACCAGTCGGGCAAAACCTTTACTGAAAGATTCGGCTCATCGGAAAATTACAGCGCGCACTGCGATTGCGATGACAGCGATACAAATAAAGAGCCGCATCCGGGGGTCTACTATAAAAGCGAGTATCTGGCGCCGACGAGGCAATATGGCAGTTCGTCCTTTATTCGCGTCAATGACAATATTGATATGGCGGCGGCGATTAACATAGCAAACGTGGGCGATGTCAACGTGCCGTTTACCGATATCTGGAACAAAAAAAACAATGGCTGCTCGCTGAATAGCTTCACCACCGGACAAAGCGGATCGTTGACGTTTCGTATTAATAAACCTTTCCTGGGACAGGTGACTATCCCACAAATGGCCGTGGCAGCGATTTATGGCACCGTCAGGCCGGGGCAATATTCCAGCGAACCGATGTCTAAGGTGTATGTCCAGGGCACCATTACCGTGCCGCAAAGCTGTGAGATTAATTCCGGCGAAATCATCACCGTTGATTTTGGCACGCTGTTAGCCAGTACTTTTACGACCCGGGGCCATAAACCCGACGGCTTTGTCGATAAAAAAACGGCTATTGCTTATGTCTGCAAAAACATCAGCGACAGTGTGACCTTAACCATGACGTTTTCCGGTGCGGCGGCAGACGGCATGCCTGAGGCGCTCGCCACCAGCAACCCCGATGTCGGCGTGCTGATGAAAAACGACAGCGAACAGGTCATCCCCATCAATACCGGCGAACTGCCCATGCCGCTTAACGCCGCCACCGATATCTCGCGCCGTACCGGCGCGGTAAATATTCTCACGGCGCCGGTCAATCTCAGCGGCAAAACGCCGCAAAATGGCGAATTTTCGGGCTCGGCCTCTATCACCGTGAACATACGCTGACGCCGCCCGCGTTTCCCGCAGCCGCCACAAAGGCGGCTGATTTTGTTATGGTAATTAAAATTACCCTGCCCGGAGAGACGCCTGTGGAGATCCTTTTCTATCATCCCACCTTTGATGTGACCCAGTGGACCCCTTTGCTGCAACGGCACCTGCCGCACGCGCGTCTGCGTGCCTGGCAAACCGGCGATAACGCGCCCGCTGATTACGCCCTGGTCTGGCACCCCCCGTATGAGATGCTGCGTGGACGCACCCACCTCAAAGCGATTTTCGTGCTCGGCGCGGGCGTCGATTCGCTGTTAAGCCGCCTGGATGCGCATCCGGATCTGCTGCCGCCTGACGTGCCGCTCTGTCGTATGGAAGATACCGGCATGGCCGCGCAGATGCAGGAGTATGCGGTAAGCCAGGTACTGCACTGGTTTCGCCGCTTCGATGATTACGCGGCGCTACAGCGCGAGGCGAAATGGCAGCCGCTTGAAGAGTACCGCCATGCCGATTTCACCATTGGCGTGCTCGGCGCCGGCGTGCTCGGTGGGCAGGTGGCGCAAAGTCTGCATTCGTGGGGCTTTCCGGTGCGCTGCTGGAGCCGCGGCCGGAAAGCGTACCCCGGCATCGAAAGCTTTGCCGGTACGCACGAGCTGGCTGCGTTTTTGCGCGGCACGCGCGTGCTGATTAACCTGTTGCCCAATACGCCGGAGACAGTGGGTATTATTAACGGCGGGCTGCTCGCGGCGCTTGAGGATAACGCGTATGTCCTGAACCTGGCGCGCGGTGTGCATCTGGTGGAAGAAGATTTGTTGGCCGCGCTGGATAGCGGGAAAATCAAAGGCGCGATGCTGGACGTCTTTCATCAGGAGCCGCTACCTGCGGAAAGCCCGCTGTGGCGGCATCCGCGTGTGCGCCTCACGCCGCATGTGGCGGCGGTTACGCGTCCTGAGGAGGCGGCTGCGTTTATCGCGCAAAGCATCTCGCGCATTGAGCGCGGCGAGACGCCGCAAAATCAGGTGGATGTAGCGCGCGGCTACTAGCGACCGTCTGTCGCGCCCGGTGATTCGGCTAAAAATCGCCGGGGATACCTGTTATCCTTGAATAACATCACAAAGGAGAGCGCCATGTATCCCGTTGACCTGCATATGCACACCGTCGCCAGCACCCATGCTTACAGTAACCTGCATGATTATATCGCCGCGGCGAAGCAAAAAGGCGTCCGGCTCCTGGCCATCACCGATCACGGCCCGGATATGGCGGATGCGCCGCATCACTGGCATTTTATTAATATGCGCATCTGGCCGCGCGTCGTCGATGGCGTCGGCATTCTGCGCGGCATCGAAGCCAATATTAAAAACCGCGACGGAGAGATCGACTGCACCGGCCCGATGCTCGATTCGCTTGATCTCATCGTCGCCGGCTTTCATGAGCCTGTTTTCGCCCCCCAGGACAAAGACACGAATACCGAAGCGATGATTGCGGCGATGGCGAACGGTACGGTGCATATCATTAGCCACCCCGGCAACCCGAAATATCCGGTCGATATCCCGGAAATTGCCGCGGCGGCCGCGAAATATCAGGTCGCGCTGGAGATTAATAATTCCTCCTTCACCCACTCCCGCAAGGGCAGCGGGCCAAACTGTAAAGCTATCGCTGCCGCTGTGCGCGATGCGGGCGGCTGGGTGGCGCTCGGCTCTGACTCCCATACCGCCTTTACGCTTGGCGATTTCCATGAATGCCGTAAGGTGCTGGATGAAGTCGGTTTTCCGGAAGACCGCATCCTCAACGTCACGCCGCGCCGCCTGCTCGATTTTCTTGAAACCCGCGGCATGACGCCAATTGCTGAATTTGCCGCGCTTTAATATCGCCTGAAATGGAATCTGTTCATGAATGAGTTTTCAATAATTTGCCGCCTGCTGGGCTCTCTCTGGTACCGTGCGCCGCAGGACCCGGTGATGGCACCTATTTACGGCCTGATCCGCGACGGCAAACTCGCGCAAAACTGGCCGCTGGAGCAGGACGAGCTGCTGACGCGCCTGCAAAAAAGCGCGCAGCCCGATGAGGTGCAGACCGATTACCAGGCATTGTTCGGCGCTGATGACGCTCGCGTGGCGCCGTTTCGCTCCGCCTGGGTTGAGCAGGGCAGTGAACAGGAGGTCCGCGCCTTTTTAACCTCCCGCGGCATGCCGCTCGGCGAAACGGCGGCGGATCACTTCGGCCTGCTGCTGCTGGCGGCGTCGTGGCTGGAAGATCAGTCAGCCGAAGATGAAATCGAAGCGCAGGAGACCCTCTTCGGCGAGTTCCTGATCCCGTGGTATGAAACGTTCCTCGGTAAAGTAGAGGCGCACGCCACGACGCCGTTCTGGCGCACGCTTGCGCAAATCACCCGTGAAGCCATTCAGGCGATGTGGGAAGAGTTGCAGGAAGAAGATGAAGACGAAGAGCGCGGCGCGGAGTGATTTCTATTTGTGATTAATATCACAAATAAAATGTAACTCACTGTGCGTTATTTCATGTGGTGTGCGTAAGATCGCATTCCCGGTGCGGCGTTTTGCTAAGATACGCCGCCATGAACAGACACTTTTCTCTCGCATTAACTACCGGCCTGCTCTCCGCCCTCTGGGCGTGGAGCGCCGTCGCGCTCGGCCTGCCGTCCTGGGCGGGCTTTCTCGGCTGTACCGCCTGGTTTGCCAGCCCGCGGGGCGGCATCACGGGTTTTCTGACTCTCCTCTTTACGCTGTGCAGCGGCGTGCTGTGGGCGCAGGTGATTATCGCCGGTAGCGCCGTGGCACCGGGTCTCGCGTGGGTGAGCTATGCCATGACCGGCGTGGTGGCTTTCCTGATGTGCATCCAGTCGCGCCAGACGCTGCTCAGTTTCGTGCCCGGCACGTTTATCGGCGCCTGCGCCACGTTCGCAGGCCAGGGCGACTGGAAAAACGTGCTGCCAGCGCTGCTGTTGGGGCTGCTTTTTGGCGTGGCCATGAAAGGCAGCGGAATGTGGCTCGCGCACCGTACCGCGCCGAAAAACACCACCACCGCCTGACACGAAAACCCGCGCCCGCGGGTTTTTTATTGCGGCTTTACCCGTTCCGCCTGTATCAACCGTGACATAATAATCCCCCGCCGTGAATATTTCTGTTTCAGGCTTCCATAACCTTTGTTTGTAATATATATGTTAACTTTAAGTTAAAATAATATTACCTGTGTGGGAGCCATTTCAATGTATACCTCGCTTTTCGCCGCCGCGATGACCGCCGCGCTTGCCTTGTCGTCCGTTGCCGTTCTGGCGCAAACGGGCGGAACCCTTACGTTTCACGGCGCTATCGTGGAAGAGGTCTGCTCGGTCGCGCATAACGCGGCGCGTATTGAGCTCTCCTGCCCACGCGGTCATCAGGTACACCGCCAGACGCTCTCGCTGCGCGCCACGGGCGTGCGCGAGATGCACTCGCCGTGGGTGCACAGCCGTCTCGACTATCTTAATGCGTCGCATACGCTCGGCATTCTGACATTGACCTACCGCTGAACACGTCGTGGCGGCGACCGGGCGCGCTGTTCTACACTTGAATAAACAGCGTTTATCAGGAGAGAAGCATGTCAGGGCGCATTGAAGTGGTGCAGGGCGATATTACCCGCATCGATACCGACGTTATTGTCAACGCCGCCAACCCTTCGCTGATGGGAGGCGGAGGCGTGGATGGCGCTATCCACCGCGCCGCGGGGCCTGCGCTGCTGGCGGCATGTAAAGCCGTGCGTCAGCAACAGGGGGAGTGCCAGCCGGGGCACGCGGTGATTACCGAGGCGGGTAACCTGGCGGCGAAAGCCGTAATACACACCGTGGGGCCAGTCTGGCGCGGCGGGCGCGATAACGAACCGCAACTGCTGGCGGACGCCTATCGCAACAGTCTGGCGCTGGTGACAGCGAACGGTTATCACAGCGTGGCGTTCCCGGCCATCAGCACCGGCATTTATGGCTATCCGAAAGCGGCGGCAGCGCAAATCGCCTTTGATGCCGTTTCGGATTATCTTACCAGGCACCCACAACTTCAGCAGGTATACTTTGTCTGCTATGACGAAGAAAACTTCCTGCTTTACCAGCGCTTACTGGGACAATACGACGCACAGCCGGGCGCATAATACCCGGCTTGGCCGCGCTATTGCCCCGACCACGGCGCAGCACCCTCACCACAGCGGCTTACATCCTCTTGATGACAGCCTCGACGCCTTCGCCGCCCGGTATCTGCTGGCGGAGATGGCGGAGGAGACTATCGACGTCCAGTACTATATCTGGGAAGACGATATGTCCGGGCGGCTGCTGTTCGGCGCGCTGCTGGCGGCGGCGCGGCGCGGCGTCCGGGTGCGTATTCTGCTTGATGACAACAATACGGTGGGCATGGACGACACGCTGCGCCTGCTCAATGCCCATCCGAATATCGAAATTCGCCTCTTTAACCCCTTCTCTTTTCGCACGCTGCGCGCGCTGGGCTATCTCACCGATTTCGCAAGGCTTAATCGCCGCATGCACAATAAAAGCTTTACGGTGGACGGCGAGGTCACGATTATCGGCGGGCGCAACGTCGGCGACGCCTATTTCGGCGCGGGCGAACAGCCGCTGTTTTCCGATCTCGACGTCCTGGCGATAGGCCCGGTAGTCGCAGATGTCACCCAGGATTTCGAACGCTACTGGAAGAGCCGGTCAGTGTCGACGCTTGATAAAGTGCTGGAGGTCGAGGTGGAAGAGATAGACGCCCGCGTGCAGCTGCCGCCGCACTGGAAGGACGATCCGGTGGCGCGGCGCTATCTGGAGCGTCTTGAGAGTACACGCTTTGCAAGCTACATCGAAACCCGCACGCTGCCCCTGGTCTGGGCTAAAACGCGCCTGTTAAGCGACGATCCGCGCAAAGGGCAGGGGAGGGCGCGCAACCATACGCTATTGCCGCAGCGCATGATGACGCTTATCGGCGAGCCTAAAACCCAGTTCGATATCATTTCATCCTATTTTGTGCCCACCCGCGGCGGCGTGGCTTTACTGCTGGCGCTGCGCCGCAAAGGAGTGAAAATCGCAATCCTCACCAACTCGCTGGCGGCGAACGACGTCGCGGTTGTGCATGCCGGTTACGCGCGCTGGCGTAAAAAACTGCTGCGCCACGGCGTGGAGCTGTATGAGCTGAAACCGACCCGCGATCCGGGCCGTGTGCCGCACGACCGCGGGTTGACCGGTAACTCTGGCTCCAGCCTGCACGCCAAAACGTTCAGCGTTGACGGGAATCAGGTGTTTATCGGTTCGTTTAATTTCGACCCGCGCTCGGCGATGCTTAACACCGAAATGGGGTTTGTGATTGAAAGCGAAACGCTGGCGGGCGCTATCCATAAACGCTTTACGCGAACGCGGCGTGAAGCGGCCTGGGCGCTACGCCTCGACCGCTGGGGGCGTATTAACTGGATAGAAGAAAAAGATGGCAAAGAGATTGTCTGGAAAAAGGAGCCGAAAACCCGTTTCTGGCAGCGTCTGCTGGTGCGTCTGGTCTATCGGCTGCCGGTTGAGTGGATGCTCTGAAACGCTGGCTGAGTATTAAGACGACGCGCCGCGCGGGCGCGTGTCCGGATCACCCCGTTGCCGTACCTGGCGCCGGGGTTTTATTTTGCGGTTTCCCGGAGAACAGGAAACGCAGCAGGGGAATGCGCAGGTGCGCCTCATACAGCACTACGGCGATGCCAATTACAAACACCAGACCGGCGATGAAGCCCAGCGCGTTCGAGTGGATGTGCGGCGTGATATACGCGCCGAAGAACAGCGTCAGCGGGTGATGCACCAGGTAAATAAACAGCGAGGCGTTAACGAAATAGGTCACACGTGCCGATTTAAAATTCAGCAGGCGATGGCCGAGCGAGAACACGACGTTGACCATCCACAGTCCCATCAGCATGCTAATCACGTTATCGGTTTCATACATCCAGGCATCGCCGCTGCCGTAGCGTTGGTTCAGCAGATAGGCGATAAACGCCGCCGTCGCGCCGAGCGCGCAGCCGGGCGAGAAGGTGGTAAAGCGGTCTTTCAGCGAGGCATGCTTAAAGGCCAGCGCGCCGAGAATAAAAAACGGCGAATAAAATAAGGTTTGCATCACCACGAAATTAAACAAGCCGTCGCTTAATATCGGCGCATAGACGATAAAAATAAGACGGCGCAGCGCGGCGAATGCGACGCCGAAGAGTAAAAACAGCGCTGAGAGTTTTCCTAATGTCAGGCGTTCGGCCAGCGCCGCGCTTTTCTCTTCGGGCCAGTTTTTTATCTGCTGAAATAGCCATAAACCGAGGGTCGTGAACACCACCAGCACCAATAAAAACCATAAATGCGAGGTGAGTTCCCACACCAATGTGTTGTATTTGTCGTAACCGGAAAGCGTATGCCAGTCATCGGCCCGGCCTTTGACATATTGCAACATCAGAAATTGCGGCAGCGTGAGAAGCGGAATGGCGGTCAACATTGGGATGCCGACGCGCTCCACACGCACTTTCCACCAGCGTTTGCGCGGGTAGCGCAAGAACAGCATGTAGGAAAAATACCCTGAAATAACAAAGAAAACCTGCATGCGGAAGACGTGAATGAAATCGTTAAACAGCGTCAGGCCCACGGACGGGGTGAGGCTGTTGACATGCCACTGGTGGGTGGAATAAATAAGCGAAATATGAAAGGGGATGCCTAAAAGCATCAACCATGCGCGGATGGAATCGAGAAAAAACTCTCTCTGTGTCGACGTCGTCATATCACTCCATAAAATCTCGGACTATTCGCCTTATCCCTCAGGCTGATTCTGTTTTAGATTCGGCCCCCACCCTACAGGAAGGCCGACACACTGTCTCCAGGACAAATTCGCAAAGCGAAAATGGCGCGCATTCATTTGTTTAATCCCTGAGCCGGCGTGCTGAACAAAGCGGGGATTGTGTTGTCGGAAACCGCAAGTTTCCATTAAAATGGATCGGATTGATTTAAGCACACAAAGGGGGAAGTGCTTAGTTATATGAAACATAAAACACAGATGATGAAAATGGGTTGGCTGGGTGCGGCAGTGATGTTGTCACTTTATACCACTTCGGGTTGGGCCTTCACTATCGACGACGTCGCAAAACAGGCGAAATCCTTAGCGGGCAAGAGCTATGAAGCGCCGAAGAGCAACCTGCCCTCCGTTTTCCGCGATATGAAATACGCGGACTACCAACAGATCCAGTTCAATCACGACAAAGCCTACTGGAGCAAAATCAAAACCCCGTTCAAGCTTGAATTCTACCATCAGGGTATGTACTTCGACACGCCGGTCGCGCTTAACGAAGTGACCGCCAATACGGTTCGTAAAATTAAGTACAGCCCGGATTACTTTAATTTCGGCAACGTTCAGCACGATAAAGACACCGTCAAAGACCTGGGCTTCGCCGGTTTCAAAGTGCTCTACCCGATCAACAATAAAGATAAAAACGACGAAATCGTCAGCATGCTCGGAGCGAGCTATTTCCGTGTGATAGGACAAGGCCAGGTTTATGGGCTTTCCGCGCGCGGTCTGGCTATCGATACCGCGCTGCCGTCCGGTGAAGAGTTCCCGCGCTTTCGCGAGTTCTGGATTGAGCGTCCGAAAGCTGCCGACAAACGTCTGACCATTTACGCGCTGCTGGACTCTCCACGCGCGACTGGTGCCTATCGCTTCATCATTACCCCCGGGCGTGACACGGTCGTGGACGTGCAGTCGAAAGTTTACCTGCGCGATAAAGTGGGCAAACTGGGCGTCGCGCCGCTGACGAGCATGTTCCTGTTTGGGCCGAACCAGCCGTCGCCGGCAACCAACTTCCGCCCTGAATTGCATGATTCTAACGGTCTCTCTCTGCATGCTGGCAACGGCGAGTGGATCTGGCGTCCGCTGAACAACCCGAAACACCTCGCGGTCAGCACGTTCACGACCGAAAACCCGCAGGGCTTCGGTCTGCTGCAACGCGGCCGTCAGTTCTCACGCTTTGAAGATATCGACGATCGCTACGATCTGCGTCCTAGCGCGTGGGTAACGCCGCAGGGTCAGTGGGGCAAAGGAAAAGTCGAACTGGTGGAAATTCCGACCAACGACGAGACCAACGATAACATCGTGGCCTACTGGACGCCGGACCAGCTGCCGGAGCCTGGCAAGGAGATGAATTTCAAATACACCATCACCTTTAGCCGCGACGAAGACAAACTGCACGCGCCGGAAAACGCGTGGGTACTGCAGACCCGTCGCTCTACCGGCGACGTGAAACAATCCAATCTGATTCGTCAGCCGGACGGCACCATCGCATTTGTGGTGGATTTCACCGGCACCGAGATGCAAAAGCTGCCGGATAATACGCCGGTGACTGCTCAGGCGAGCATTGGCGATAACGGCGAAATCGTTGAAAACAGCGTGCGTTACAACCCGGTCACCAAAGGCTGGCGTATGACGCTGCGCGTGAAGATCAAAGACGCCAAGAAAACCACTGAAATGCGCGCGGCCCTCGTCAATGCCGATCAGCCGCTGAGTGAAACCTGGAGCTATCAGCTACCTGCCAATGAATAAGTCTACTGAGTATATCGACCTGCTGCCGCTTTCCGATATTGAGAAAGCGGCGCTGCCGACATCTGACATGCAGGCCCTTCATCAGTCGCTGGACGCCGAAGGGCGCGTCTGGGCCCGCGAGGATGACTCCCCGCTGGGCTCGGTGAAAACGCGTCTTGAACAGCGCTGGTCAGACTCGCTCAATGGCGATCAGCTGATCAAAGACGACGAAGGCCGCACGCAGATCCAGGCGATGCCGAAGGCAACGCGTTCCTCCATGTTCCCGGATCCGTGGCGTACCAACCCGATTGGGCGCTTCTGGGATCGTCTGCGCGGCCGCGAAGTGCTGCCGCGCTACATGGCGGGCCTGACGAAAGAAGAGCGCGCCGCGGAGCAAAAATGGCGTACGGTCGGCACTATCCGCCGTTACATCCTGCTGCTGCTGACGCTCTCCCAGACGGTCGTCGCCACCTGGTATATGAAAACCATTCTGCCTTATCAGGGCTGGGCGCTGATCAATCCGGCAGACATGATGGGCCAGGACTGGCTGGTTTCCGTGATGCAGCTGCTGCCATATGTGCTGCAAAGCGGCATCCTGATCCTGTTCGCAATTCTGTTCTGCTGGGTCAGCGCCGGGTTCTGGACCGCGCTGATGGGCTTTTTGCAGCTACTTATTGGTAAAGATAAGTACAGTATCTCCGCCTCGACGGTCGGGGACGAGCCTATCAACCCTGAGCACCGTACCGCGCTTATCATGCCTATCTGCAACGAAGATGTGGATCGTGTGTTTGCGGGCCTGCGCGCAACCTGGGAGTCGGTCAAAGCTACCGGCCAGCAGGCGCACTTCGACGTTTATATCCTGAGCGACAGCTATAACCCGGATATTTGCGTCGCCGAGCAGAAAGCCTGGATGGAGCTGATTGCCGAAGTGCAGGGCGAAGGGCAGATCTTCTATCGCCGTCGTCGCCGTCGCGTGAAGCGTAAAAGCGGCAACATCGACGATTTTTGCCGTCGCTGGGGCAACCAGTACAGCTACATGGTGGTGCTGGACGCCGACTCCGTGATGACGGGCGACTGTCTGACCGGTCTGGTGCGTCTGATGGAAGCGAACCCGAACGCCGGGATTATCCAGTCGTCGCCGAAAGCGTCTGGCATGGATACGCTCTATGCGCGCTGCCAGCAGTTCGCCACTCGTGTTTACGGGCCGTTGTTTACCGCCGGTCTGCACTTCTGGCAACTGGGCGAATCGCACTACTGGGGCCATAACGCGATTATCCGCGTGAAGCCGTTCATCGAGCACTGCGCGCTGGCACCGCTGCCAGGCGAGGGCTCTTTCGCAGGCTCCATCCTCTCCCATGACTTCGTGGAGGCGGCGCTGATGCGTCGTGCGGGCTGGGGCGTGTGGATTGCCTATGATCTGCCGGGCTCGTATGAAGAGCTGCCGCCGAACCTGCTGGACGAGCTTAAGCGCGACCGCCGCTGGTGCCACGGCAACCTGATGAACTTCCGCCTGTTCCTGGTGAAGGGCATGCACCCGGTTCACCGTGCCGTGTTCCTGACGGGCGTGATGTCTTACCTGTCGGCGCCGCTCTGGTTCCTGTTCCTGGCGCTCTCTACCGCGCTTCAGGTGGTACATGCGCTCACTGAGCCACAATACTTCCTGCAGCCGCGTCAGCTCTTCCCGGTCTGGCCGCAGTGGCGTCCTGAGCTGGCGATAGCGCTGTTCGCCTCGACCATGGTGCTGCTGTTCCTGCCGAAACTGCTGAGCGTTATTCTCATCTGGTGTAAAGGCCCGAAAGAGTATGGCGGCTTTTTCCGCGTCACGCTTTCTCTGCTGCTGGAAGTGCTGTTCTCGGTACTGCTGGCGCCGGTGCGTATGCTGTTCCACACCGTGTTTGTGGTAAGTGCTTTCCTCGGCTGGGAAGTGGTCTGGAACTCGCCGCAGCGTGACGACGACTCCACACCGTGGAGCGAAGCGTTCCTGCGTCACGGTTCGCAGCTGCTGCTGGGTCTGGTATGGGCCGTCGGTATGGCATGGCTGGATCTGCGCTTCCTGTTCTGGCTGGCACCTATCGTGTTCTCGCTGATCCTCTCGCCGTTTGTGTCGGTGATTTCAAGCCGCGCGACCGTGGGCCTGCGTACCAAACGCTGGAAGCTGTTCCTGATCCCGGAAGAGTATTCGCCGCCGCAGGTGCTGGTGGATACTGACCGCTATCTGGAGCTTAACCGCAGCCGTTCGCTGGAAGATGGCTTTATGCACGCGGTGTTCCATCCGTCGTTTAATGCGCTGGCGACCGCCATGGCAACCGCGCGTCACCGCGCAAGCCATGTGCTGGAGATTGCCCGCGATCGTCACGTCGAGCAGGCGCTGAACGATACGCCGGAGAAACTCACCCGCGACCGCCGCCTGGTGCTGTTAAGCGATCCGGTGACGATGGCGCGTATGCACTATCGCGTCTGGGCGCACCCGGAGAAATACTCCTCCTGGGTCAGCCATTACGACGAGCTGAAGCTCAACCCGCAGGCATTACGCGCGCAGTAAGCGTGGTAAATGCCAGAAATGAAAATGCCGGCCTGATGGCCGGCATTTTTTTGCCTCTCTCACGGACTGTTATACTTGAAACACTCTGTTAAAAAGCGAGGTCACCCTTGAGAATCGTCGCCGTTCTGCTTGCCGTCTGGATGCTCTGCGGCTGTGGCAGTATCATCAGTCGCGCCGTGCCGGGGCAGGGACATGGCAATCAGTATTACCCCGGCGTGCAGTGGGATGTGCGTGACAGGCCGTGGCGCTTTATTCTGATGCTCGATCTGCCGTTTTCGCTCATCTTCGACACGCTGTTGCTACCGGTCGATATGCATCACGGCCCGTATGAATAACGCTTAGCGGGTGGTATCCCATTCGTCCGCCGCGGTGCGCCCCTCTTCGGTGTCCAGCGGCGGCTCCAGCTGAAACTCGCCTTCATCCCACTCATGCAGCGTATTCTCTTCCTGCCACTCCTGGCGCAGTTCAATCTCGTCGAAATCGCCGTCAAACACGCTCTGCGCGGCGTCGCCGGTCAATACGGTCAGACAGTCGCCTTCGTCGGTTTCATTGGCGAAGAACTCGACCTGCCACATAATTTCCCCATCCTGCAGCACATATTTTTGCATATTGAACAGCTCGACAACCGCGTCCTCTTCCTCGATTGCCGGATTCGCGGCGAGGAACTCTTCGCGTGCTGCGTCAATGGCTTCTTCAAGCGTGGCGTACATAGTCATAGCTTTCTCCCTGAACGGACATGGTTGTTTCAGGAAAGAATAGTCGAAGATCAGGATTTGCAAGAATGAAGGCGAAAAAAATGGCGGGAGAAGCAACGCCCGCAACGTGGCGCGCTGCGGGCGGGGTGATTAATAGCGAGACGGTACGCCTTCCGGGCGCGTCTTGAAGCGGCGGTGCAGCCACATATACTGATCCGGGGCCATCAGAATGCACTTCTCCACCACCTTATTCATCCAGGCGGCGGTCTCTTCGGCGCTGCCAACAGGCGGCGCACACTCCGGCTCCAGCGCAATCAGCTCATAACCGCTGCCGTCCGCCTTGCGGCGCGGTACGAACGGCACGATGCAGGCTTTCGACGTTTTCGCCAGCATCCAGGTGCCGGAGGTGGTGGCAGCCTGATCAACCGCGAAAAACGGCACAAACACGCTGTTGCGTGGGCCGTAGTCGTGGTCCGGCGCATACCAGATGATTTCGCCGCCTTTCAGCGCGCGGATCATGCCTTTAAGATCTTTACGATCGAGCATGGTTTTATTGGAGCGCAGGCGTCCCCAGGTTTGCAGCCAGTCGAGCAGCGGGTTGTCGTTAGGGCGATAAACTCCGATGCCCGGCGTATGCATTCCGAAGATGCGCGCGCCCAGCTCCAGCGTCAGGAAATGCACGCCGATCAGCAAAATGCCCTGTTGCTGCGCCAGCAGCGCTTTGACGGGTTCGACGCCGGAAACCTCCGTCCAGCGCGCAACGCGCCAGTTGGGCCAGAACCAGGCCATGCCGGTTTCCATCAGCCCCATGCCGACCGATTCGAAATTCTTCACTACCAGCGCCTTTCGCTCGGCTTCGCTCATTTGTGGGAAGCAGAGCTCAAGATTGCGATGCGCGATGCGCGCGCGGCGTTTCATCACCCGCATCGCCAGGCGGCCAAGCCCACGCCCCAGGCGCCAGATGACCGGGTAGGGGAGCAGCACGACGAGATAGAGCAGGCCAATGCCAAGCCAGGTCAGCCAGTAACGGGGGTGCAGCAGTGCGCGAGAAAATTGCGGTAAATGCGTCATGAAAATTCCATTAATTGCAGGCGAAGCCCTTTCACGGCCGGTATTGTGACATTTTTTTGCGAACGACCAAAATTCTCTGCCGTTCACGCCGCGACGCCGGGGGAAGATAAAAGCGCTAAGGTGTGGAAAATGTAGCGCAAAATGTAGGGATGTAAATTAACGGTAATTGCTATATGATGCCGGCCGTTATTTATTCCCCCACCGATAGCAGGAAAGTACACCATGCCAGTGTTACACAACCGCATATCGAATGAGGAGCTGAGAGCGCGCATGCTGGCCGAAACCGAGCCGCGCACCACTATCTCATTCTATAAGTATTTCACCATCGACGATCCGAAAGCAACGCGCGACGCGCTCTATAAAGCGTTCACCGAACTCAATGTCTTTGGCCGTATTTATCTGGCCCATGAGGGTATCAACGCGCAAATCAGCGTGCCGGAAAGCAACGTCGAGGCGTTTCGCGCCGCGCTGTATGGTTTCCACCCGGCGCTGGACGGGCTGCGTCTGAATATCGCGCTGGATGACGACGGAAAATCCTTCTGGGTGCTGCGCATGAAAGTGCGCGATCGCATCGTGGCGGACGGCATCGACGACCCGACTTTTGACGCAAGCGACGTGGGCGAATACCTGAAGGCGGCGGAAGTCAACGCGATGCTCGATGACCCGGATGCGGTGTTTATCGATATGCGCAACCACTACGAATATGAAGTGGGGCATTTCGAGAATGCGCTGGAGATCCCGGCGGACACTTTCCGCGAGCAGTTGCCGAAAGCGGTGGAGATGATGCAGGAGTACAAGGAAAAGAAAATCGTCATGTACTGCACCGGCGGGATCCGCTGTGAAAAAGCGAGCGCATTCATGCGCCATAACGGTTTCCAGAAAGTCTGGCATATCGAAGGCGGCATTATTGAGTACGCCCGTAAAGCGCGCGAACAGGGGCTGCCGGTACGTTTTGTCGGCAAAAACTTCGTGTTTGACGAACGCATGGGCGAGCGCATCTCGGAAGATGTTATCGCGCACTGCCACCAGTGCGGCGCGCCGTGCGACAGCCACACCAACTGCAAAAATGACGGCTGCCATCTGCTGTTCATTCAGTGCCCGGCCTGCGCTGAGAAATTTGCCGGTTGCTGCAGCGAGCTGTGCAAAGAAGAGATGGCCCTGCCGGAAGAAGAGCAGCGCCGCCGGCGAGCGGGTCGTGAAAACGGCAATAAAATCTTTAATAAATCCCGCGGGCGTCTCAACACTACGCTCGGCATTCCGGACCCGGAATAACCCGCAGGCGTAAAAAAACCGGTCAGTTGACCGGTTTTTTTTATGCCGTAAAGGCGATTACTTCTGCTTCACGCCTTCCACAGAGATAATCAGATCCACTTCCTGGGAGGCCGGCCCCAGATCGGTGGTAATGTTGAAGTCTTTCAGCTTGATTTTCCCTTCCGCTTCAAAGCCCGCGCGCTCGCCGCCCCACGGATCTTTACCCTGGCCCAGCAGTTTCGCTTCCAGCGTTACCGGTTTGGTCACGCCGTTCAGAGTCAGGTCGCCAGTGATATCCAGTTCATCGCCATCTTTTTTCACGGCGGTCGACGTGAAGGTCGCTTTCGGAAACTTCGCCACGTTCAGGAATTCCGCGCTGCGCAGGTGCTTGTCGCGCTCGGCGTGATTCGTGTCGACGCTGTTGGTATTGATGGTGACGTTGACTTTATCCGCCGCCGGATTTTTCTCATCAAACGTGAACGTGCCGTCGAAATCGCGGAACGTGCCGTAGAGCCAGCTGTAGCCCAGATGCTGGATACGGAAGTTGACGAAGGCATGCTGGCCTTCTTTATCGATCTTGTAATCAGCGGCGACGGCTGAGCCGGTCGTGAACAGCAGGGCACCCAGAGTGACCCCCAGCAGGCTTTTCTTCATATTTCGCTCCATGGTTAGTGTGACGCTTTCCCGAGCATCCGCTTCAGGGTGACGTCTTTGTCGACAAAATGGTGTTTCAGCGCGGCCAGCGCGTGCAGGACCGACAGGCCCACCACGCTCCAGGCGAGCCACAGATGGATATCACCAGCGAGATCCGCCTGCTCGCCCGCGCCGCTCACCAGCGCCGGTACCTCGAACAGCCCGAAGACGGAGATCGGTTTGCCTTCCGCCGTCGAGATCAGATAGCCGCTGATAAGAATAGTAAACAGGATCAGGTAGAGCATGACGTGTACCGCAACGGCGCTGAAATGCGTCAGGCGTGAATAACTGGCGAGGGGCGGCGGGGGCGGAGAGATAAAGCGCCAGACCACGCGCACCAGCAGAAAGACAAACAGAATAATACCGATGCTCTTGTGAATTTCCGGCGCCTGGTGATACCAGACATCGTAATAGCCGAGCGACACCATCCACAGCCCGAGCGCAAACATGCCGTAAACCGTTAGTGCCATCAGCCAGTGAAGCAGTACTGAGAAATGTCCATATCGTGTTGGTGAGTTACGCCACTGCATGATTATGCGTCCGCAAGTAAGAATGACTCAAACAGTGGCGTTTAGACGAAGTAAAAGCAAACCAAAAAAACAAAACAAATTGTTCAAATATTTTGAAGCTAAAACATTCGTAAAAAAAATTCGTTAATTGATTGTTAAAACCGCTACAGGCGGCGGGAATATCCTATATCATTTTGAGTATAAACGCCTGGCGACGAGGCGGTAAGATTGTTTAGCCACCAAATAGTTTAGTGATTTATCAGCTTTTGTCAGTCTGGCGTCAATAAATTTGATTGTCGATACGAAAGCGAAAACCGGGCGCTGTCACGGCCCGGCTTGCGGTCAGTTATGCAGAAGCGGTAAAACGCGCCAGGGAGAAAGGAGAGAGATCGAATTCGTGCGGCTTACCGGCGGCGAACCGCGCGGCAATCTCGCCAAGCACCGACGCGAACTTAAAGCCGTGGCCGCTCAGCCCCGTCACCAGCAGCACGTTGGGGGTATCGGGCAGGGTGTCGATAATAAAATCCTCATCCGGCGTATTGTCATAGGTGCATGATGCGCCGTACAGACAGCCGCCAATGCCTGGCAGGAAGTGGCGCAGGAACGGGAAGGCTTCCGCGCCGTCGGTCGCCACCGCGCCAAAAGGCACGCGCTCTTCGGGGCGAGAAATAATCTGTCCGCCGTTATGCTTACCAATTTTCAGCTCGTTGTTTTCCGCCGGGAAGCCATAAAACTGGTCGCCGTTCGGCATTTCGCCCGTGAAAGCCGGAAAACGGTTGTTAGTGCTGTAGCGGCCATCCGCCTGATACCAGGCGAAGATTTTACGCACCGGCGTCACTGGCAACCCCGGCACCAGCCGCGACACCCAGGTCCCGGCGCTGATAAGCGCTTTGCGGGCGTGGTACACGCCGTCGGCGGTGGTGACGCGCACGCCCTCTTCGGTGGCCTCAAACCCGCTGACCGGGCAGTTAAAGAGCTGCGCGCAGCCCGCTTCTTCGGCAAGGCGAATATACGTAGCGATCGCTTTTTCACTGCGCAGCACGCCGGAATGAGGTTCAAACAGGCCGAGATAATTTTCCGGCAGGCGAATTTCCGGCCAGCGCGCCATCACCTCTTCACCGGTCAGTTTCTCCAGCGGGAGCTGCCAGCGCGTGGCGCTGTCGACAACGTTCGCGAGAAAGGGGGAGTCGGCCGGGCCAAGATTAATAACGCCGGTACGCTCGAAAATACGCTCGCCGCCGAGTTCCTGTAGCTCGTCCCACAGCGCCTGAGCGCGCAGCACCAGCGGAACATAGCGCTCGCCTTCGCCATAGGCATGGCGGATAAGCCGCGTGTCGCCGTGGTGGCTCCCCTCCTGATGCGGCGGGTGAGCGCTGTCGGTCATTAATACGTTAAGCCCGGCGCGGGTAGCGTAATAACCGGCCGCTGCGCCTGTTGAGCCGCTGCCGATGATAATCAGATCGTATTCCATGAAATTACTCCGCGAAAACCATTGGTTAGCAGAGTAATTAAGAGCAGGACAATTCTCAAGCGGGAAAAAATAAAGGCACCCCGGAGGATGCCTTTGAGTTATAAGAAAAGCACGGTATCAGTGCTTGCGATAATCGCTTTCCTGGTACTCACCGGATTCAATTTTTGCAATGCCGGCTTCTAAGATGGAAATAAATTGTCTTGCTACATCAGTGGTCAACCATAATGTCTGGCCGACTTCGGTCGCTTCGCGATCCGCCTGCGGAGAGGATTGATAGTGCAACCGCAGCATCAGTGCGTCATAGCTGTCGACGGTGCTGATGTCCCATCCAACAAGGGGATGCGTCTGTATTACTTCATTTTTTTCCATCATAACCCCCTTTATACGTGTTTATAGACAACGACTCATGAGGTTCAATGCGTGATTTCTTATCTCTGAAGCAAATAAAGTATATCAACCAATAAGGGAAAATGGGGAGGAAATAAATACCCTGAAACACATTTTTTTCAAAATTTGAATTAACTGAACAATAAAACGGCAGATTATTCGCAAATTTTTGTTAAGCATCGCGATCAATGAGATAAATGCTGAAAAGAAAAAAACGAACTATTGCAGAAAAAGGCGGGACAAATATAAAAAAAACCGGGCGGCGAAGCCCGGAAAACTGACACCATAGAGAAGAGGGATACGAGGGTTAATCAGCAGAAAACCAGTCGTCAGCGCTTTCCCAGGTTTCCTGGAGAATTTCGCTGATGCGATCTTTATCTTCTTTAGCGCCACCCAGTACCGACAACTGATTCGCAGCGGCATAGCGCACGCTCACGTGGTTCGGCATTTCCGGAAAATGGCTTTCAATACGGCGGGATAGCTCGCTGGCCAGCGCGTCGATAGCGCCTGGCGGTAACGGCGTGGTTTTGGCGATAGTCACTTCAATACGCATAACAACCCCCTGTTAATCATACTGTATATATATACAGCTTAAAGATGAGGCATGCAACAGGGGGCCGTGATTTTTTTGCAGGCTTTAGCCTTTTACCGTCCAGCAAACCGCTTCGCCCGCAAGGAACGGCACCAGCGTGTCGCCTGCAATTTCAATGGTTTCTGGCATGACGCTCGCTTCACGCACCAGCTCGACGGTGCCGTCATTTACCGGCAGACCGTAAAAGCGCGGGCCGTTGAGCGAGGCGAAGGCTTCAAAGTGCGCCAGCGCGTTCATCTCTTCAAAGACCGTAGCGTAGGCACCGAGTGCGGAGGGCGCGTTAAAACAGCCCGCGCAGCCGCAGCTCGCCTCTTTACGATGACGCGCATGGGGGGCAGAGTCAGTACCGAGGAACACACGCTCGCAGCCGCTCGCTACCAGCTCGCGCAGCGCCTGCTGATGCACGTTACGCTTAAGGACAGGCAGACAATAGAGGTGCGGGCGAATACCGCCCGCGAGCATATGGTTGCGGTTGAACATCAGGTGCTGCGGCGTAATGGTCGCGCCCAGACGCTCGTTGCCTTCACGCACGTAGTCAGCGGCGTCTTTGGTGGTGATATGTTCAAACACGACTTTAAGCCCCGTCAGGCGCTGTCTGAGCGGCTCCATCACTGTCTCAATAAACCGCGCTTCGCGATCGAAGATATCGATGTCGCTGTGGGTCACTTCGCCATGCACCAGCAGCGGCATGCCGAGCTTTTCCATGCGCTCCAGCACCGTCATGATGTTATCCACGCTGGTGACGCCGTGGCTGGAGTTAGTGGTGGCGTTAGCCGGATAAAGTTTGGCGGCGGTAAAAACGCCTTCGTTAAAGCCGCGCTCCAGTTCGTCCGCGTCCAGCGTGTCGGTCAGGTAGCAGGTCATTAACGGTTCGAAGGTGTGGGTGTCGGGTACGGCGTCAAGGATGCGCTGGCGGTAGGCGATAGCGGCTTCCACAGTGGTGACCGGCGGCGCCAGGTTTGGCATGACGATAGCGCGCCCGTATGTTTCGCTGGTGTAAGGCACGACGGTTTTCAGCATGTCGCCATCGCGCAGATGAACATGCCAGTCGTCGGGGCGGCGGATTTTTAAAACCTGGGGTTGTGCAGTCATGGAAGGCTCCGGCTTGAGGAAACAGTCAGTAATGGCTGGTTTTATGCCGGGCACTAAGGATAAGCGTAAACGTTTTCCTTTGCATCCTTTTCATGAAAATTCGGGGGCATCGCGCCCCCGGAATTTTTTAATCGGTAAACGGAATGACGATTTCGCCGGGTTTCACCTCCAGCCCTTTGGCGAATTTTTTCGCCAGCGCCTCGCCGTTGGTGCGATCTTCGCTCAACACATACGCCGGACGCTGTTCGAAGTAGCTGCGCAGCGACTTATTCAGATACGGCATCAGGGTTTCGAGCACCGGCGCCATTTTGTCCGGCGTCACGCTGCTGTCGACAATCTCCATTTCGCGCAGATAAATCGCGCCCTTGTCTTTATCGAATGAGGGCAACGCCTTGAGCTTCAGCTTCACCAGCGCTTTCTGGTTGCCGAACAGCGACGTCATATCGAGGCTCGCATCGCCAGTCAGCGTGACTTTATTGGGCTCTTCGCGGCCGATCGCGCTGCTGAGATTGGTTAAAACGATATGCGCGTCCGCGACGCCCGGCAGGCCGATATCTTTCGCGTAGTTATTCCGCTTTTGCAGCGCCTGGTTGATGTCCTGTTCGGTGACGGTGTACTGCGTGAGCTGGTTACATCCCACCAGCAAGCCGCTGACGATAAGCGCTGCGGCGACTAACATTTTTTTCATGAGCTTCCCTCGTTCTGGTGCTGTCGGGCGATCCTGACACAAAGCAGGATGCCCCGCCAGTGGAAGCGGCAAAAGCGGATTCGGCTTAAAACGCCGGTGGGAGCCACCGGCGTGCAGGTCAGATAGCCATTGAGGAGAGCAGATTAATTTGCGTCTGCTTGGCCATGTTGTCGCGGTAATCGGCAACGCGGGTAGGGTAGTTGACGCCCGCCACCAGCGTCAGGTTACGTAGCACCGGGAAGAGGTGTATGTCATCTTCGGAAAGCTCGCCGTTCACGGCGTTTGGCTGGACGATAAACTTATCGAGCGCGCGCAGGTCGTCGCTGATATTTTTGATAAGCCCCGCAGAGTGCGCCATATGGTCCTCAAACGAGCCAATCGCCGCCTCTTTTTTCTCGGTAAAGTAACGGCGCGCTTCCGGCGTGGCGAATTCATCAAACGCGGCTTTGGCGAAACGCGGCAGCAGCAGGCGGTTAACATAGCCATTGACGCGGCGCAGCCACTCCTCGATCGCCGGGTTACGCTTGCCGGTCAGCAGCGGTTTGCCGTCGAGGTTATCGACGTAATGAACGATGTCCATACTTTCCGGCAGGTAGCGACTGTCGTCTTTTTGCAGAATCGGGGCCATTTTCTGGCCAATCATGCGGGTGGGAGTGGCTTCGTCATCGCTGGACATCACTATAAGCTCCACCGGAAGGTTCTTGAGCCCGAAAATCATGCGCGCTTTCACACAGAACGGACAGTGATCGTAAATATATAACTTCACGTTTCTCCTCCTGCTCAGGTTACTGATTTTTCAGTATGGTGGAGAAAACGCAGGGGAGCAAATCGCCCCCCGCGCATCAGGCTTCCGGCTCCAGCAGCCCCGTTGTCAGGCGTTTCTGGCTGAACTGCCACCAGAGCATCATAAACGTGCCGAGGCCGATAATGCCGAGCATAGCCCAGGGCAATTCTGGCGTGTTGAGCGCGCGGCCAGCGTCAAACAGCCAGCCGCCGCCTGCGTAGCCGAGCGCGCCGCCAAAGGCGAGCCCAAGACGGCTAAAGCCCATATAGCTGCCGCGCGCGGGCGTCCGCCAGCGACGCGCTCAGGGTTTCACGCGCCGGTTCGGCGATAATCGAGCCGAGATAAAAGAGGCAGATAAGGGTAAAGAGTTGTTGCAGGTTGTCTGCAAGGCCGATTGGCACCAGGCTTAGCGTCATCACCAGCAGCCCGGCCATCAGCCGCTGCTCCAGGCGAAAGCGCTTTTCGCTCCAGCGCGCCAGCGGGTAGAGCAGCGTCAACGACAGCACGGCTTCAATGGCGTACATCCATTTCACCGCCGCCGGTTCGCCTGCGATATCGTTGACCATAACCGGCAGCATCAGCATCACCTGTACCGCCAGCATGTAGTAGCCGGTCAGCGTCAGCACATAGGTGACGAAGCGTTTGTCGCGCAGCACCCGGCCCATGCCTTCGCGCAGCGGCGTGCGTACGGTAGAGAGCTTCCAGTCCGGGAGCAGCCAGGCGTTAAACGCGGCGCAAACCACAAACAGCAGCGCGCCTACGCCGCACACCAGGCGGAAATCATATTGCAGCAGCCAACTGCCGATAAGCGCGCCCGTCACGGCGCCGGCGCTGTCCTGCATCATCAGCAGGGAGAAAAAGCGGCCCCGCTCCTGCGGGCGTACCAGCTTCACGACCAGCGCCGAGCGCGGCGGGTCGAAGAGCGTGCCGCCAAGCCCTGACAGCACACAGGAGACCCAAAGCACCCACGGCTCGTGGGCGATAGCCATCGTCGCGAAACCTGCCGCGCGCAGCAGCATGCCGGTGACAATCATCGGCCGCGCGCCCAGACGATCGGCGATAGCGCCGCCGAAAATACCGAGCCCCTGTTGCACAAGCTGGCGCAGACCGAGCGCGATGCCCACCATCAGCGCGGCCCAGCCGAGGTTGTCGACAAAGCGGATAGAGATAAGCGGAAAGACGACAAAAAAGCCCAACACTACGAGCATATTGTCTATTAACAGGAAATATTTACCCAGGCTTCTTGCCTGCGACACGCTGGACATTTCCCCTCCAGGGAAAAAAGCGAAGAGACAGACTATCTTACGGCCTGGCGCGTCCGTTGGCGGTGCTTTGAGCGACAATATTTTTTATCGATCGCTATGATTGATTCATGAAATTCATCGTTATGCCGCGCGGCACGTCAAAGAATGGCAGGTTGCTGTTTTCACTGTTTTGTTTACCGCGGTTATAGTAAAACGTAAGGCCCGCGATGGCGCGCTGTCCGGGGCAGGAATCAGGAATAATGCCGAGAAAGGAGCAGGGTATCGATGTTTGGCTACCGAAGTAACGTGCCGAAAGTAAGATTAACGACGGATCGCCTGGTGGTGCGGCTGGTGCACGATCGCGACGCGTGGCGGCTGGCGGATTACTACGCCGAAAATCGCCAGTTCCTGAAACCCTGGGAGCCTGTTCGCGATGAAAGCCACTGCTACCCCTCTGGCTGGCAGGCGCGGCTTGGCATGATCAACGAACTTCACAAGCAGGGCAGCGCCTTTTATTTCGCGCTGCTCGACCCGGACGAAAACGAAATCCGCGGCGTCGCGAATTTTTCCAACGTGGTGCGCGGCTCATTCCACGCCTGTTATCTCGGTTATTCGCTGGGCGAAAAGTGGCAGGGGCAGGGCATGATGTTTGAAGCGCTTACCAGCGCCATTCGCTATATGCAGCGCAGCCAGCATATGCATCGCATCATGGCCAATTATATGCCGCATAACCAGCGCAGCGGCGACCTGCTGGCGCGCCTCGGCTTTGAAAAAGAAGGCTATGCCAAAGATTATTTACTGATTGACGGCGTCTGGCGCGACCACGTGCTAACCGCGCTGACCGCGCGTGAATGGACGCCGGGGCGCTGAGGAGAAAACCATGAAACATCAGTTCAGCGCGCTGGAAGCGCGCGTCATCGGCTGCATGCTCGAAAAACAGGTCACGACGCCGGAGCAATACCCGCTCTCGGTCAACGGCGTGGTAACCGCCTGCAACCAGAAAACTAACCGCGAGCCGGTAATGAACCTGAGCGAAGCGCAGGTGCAGGAGACGCTCGATAACCTGGTGAAGCGGCACTATCTGCGCACCGTCAGCGGTTTTGGCAACCGGGTCACCAAATATGAGCAGCGCTTTTGCAACTCGGAATTTGGCGATCTGAAATTCTCGCCTGCTGAAGTGGCGATTGTCACCACGCTGTTGCTGCGCGGCGCACAGACGCCGGGCGAGCTGCGCAGCCGGGCTTCGAGAATGCATGAGTTCAGCGACACAGCGGCGCTTGAAGGCGCGCTGGAGACGCTGGCGAGCCGCGAGGATGGCCCGTTTGTGACGCGTCTTGCGCGCGAGCCGGGCAAGCGCGAGAGCCGCTATATGCATCTGTTCTGTGGCGAGCCGGATGCTGCGGCGTTTGCCACAAGCGAAGATACCCCGACGGCGGATACCGACGCCTTAACCGCGCGCGTCGAGGCGCTGGAGCTTGAGGTGGCTGAATTACGCCAGCGCCTCGAATCACTGTTGGCACACCTGGGAGAATAATCGTGGCGAAATTACGCGTAGGGGTAGTGGGGCTTGGCGGCATCGCGCAGAAAGCGTGGTTGCCGGTAATGTCGCAGGCGACGGACTGGACGCTCGCGGGCGCATTCTCCCCGACGCGCGCCAGGGCGCTGCCGGTCTGTGAGGCGTACCGTATCCCGTATATCGATTCGCTTCAGGCGCTGGCGGCGCAGTGCGATGCGGTCTTCGTGCACAGCGCCACCAGCAGCCATTATGAAGTGGTGAGCGAGCTGTTAAATGCGGGCGTGCACGTCTGCGTGGATAAACCGCTGGCGGAACATCTCGCCGACGCCGAGCGCCTGGTGGCGCAGGCGAAACAACGCAATCTGACGCTGATGGTCGGCTTTAACCGCCGTTTCGCGCCGCTGTATCGCGAACTGAAAGCGACACTCGGCGCCGCCTCGTCGCTGCGCATGGACAAACACCGCGCCGACAGCGTCGGCCCGCACGACCTGCGCTTTACGCTGCTGGACGATTACCTGCATCTGGTGGATACCGCCCTGTGGCTTGGCGGCGGCGAAGCGACGCTTGCGAGCGGCGCGCTGCACACCACCGCGCAGGGCGAGATGTGGTACGCCGAGCACCATTTTCGCCGCGGCGATCTTTCCATCACCACCAGCATGCACCGTCGTGCGGGCAGTCAGCGTGAATGGGTGCAGGCGGTAACCGACGGCGCGCTGATTGACGTCACCGACATGCGCGACTGGCGCGAAGAGCGCGGCGCAGGCGTGGTGCATCGTCCCGTGCCCGGCTGGCAGAGCACGCTGGAGCAGCGCGGCTTCGCGGGCTGCGCGCGGCATTTCATCCACTGCGTGCAGAATCAGACGGTTCCGGAAACCGCAGGCGAGCAGGCGCTGGCCGCCCAGCGCGTGGTGGAACGGTTGTGGCGCGAGGCGATGCGCGAGTAACCACGGCGCGCATCTGCCAGTAGTATTTCCCTTTCAGTCGAGTAGACTAAGCGCTTCGCTGAAAAGCCCCTGACGCCTGCCCTGCAGGCGTCGGTGTTTATGGGAAAGAATAAGAATGAATTTACTGAAGTCGCTGGCTGCGGTCAGCTCAATGACGATGTTTTCCCGCGTGCTCGGGTTTGCACGCGACGCCATTGTGGCGCGGGTGTTCGGCGCCGGTATGGCGACGGACGCCTTTTTCGTCGCCTTTAAGCTGCCGAACCTGCTGCGCCGCATCTTTGCCGAAGGCGCGTTTTCGCAGGCGTTTGTGCCGATCCTCGCCGAATATAAAAGCAAGCAGGGCGAAGACGCCACGCGGGTCTTTGTCGCTTACGTTTCCGGCCTGCTGACGCTGGCGCTGTTTATTGTGACGATCGCCGGTATGCTGGCGGCCCCGTGGGTGATTCTGGTCACGGCGCCGGGCTTCGCGGATACGGCGGATAAATTCGCGCTCACCACATCCCTGTTGCGCATTACCTTTCCTTATATTCTGCTGATTTCGCTGGCCTCCCTCGCGGGTGCCATTCTTAACACTTGGAACCGCTTTTCGGTGCCGGCGTTCGCCCCGACTTTCCTGAATATCAGCATGATAGGCTTTGCGCTCTTTGCCGCGCCGTACTTTAACCCGCCGGTGCTGGCGCTCGCCTGGGCGGTGACGGTCGGCGGCGTGCTGCAACTGGTCTATCAACTGCCGCACCTGAAGAAAATCGGCATGCTGGTGCTGCCGCGCATTAACTTAAAAGACGCGGGCGCAATGCGGGTGGTGAAGCAGATGGGGCCCGCCATTCTTGGCGTATCGGTGAGCCAGATCTCGCTCATCATTAACACTATTTTCGCCTCATTTCTGGTCTCCGGCTCGGTCTCCTGGATGTATTACGCCGACCGCCTGATGGAGTTCCCGTCCGGTGTGCTGGGCGTCGCGCTCGGCACCATTCTGCTGCCGTCGCTGTCACGCAGCTTCGCCAGCGGCAATCATGACGAATATTCGCGTCTGATGGACTGGGGGCTGCGCCTGTGCTTTTTACTGGCGCTGCCGAGCGCTGTAGCGCTGGGCATTCTCGCAAAGCCGCTTACCGTGTCGCTGTTCCAGTACGGTAAATTCTCCAGTCACGATGCGAGCATGACGCAGCAGGCGCTGGTGGCGTATTCGGTGGGGCTGATGGGGCTGATTGTGGTGAAGGTACTGGCGCCAGGGTTTTATTCGCGCCAGGACATCAAAACGCCGGTTAAGATAGCCATCGTGACGCTTATCATGACGCAACTGATGAACCTGGCGTTTATCGGGCCGTTGAAACATGCCGGACTGGCGCTTTCCATCGGCCTTGCGGCTTGCCTGAACGCGAGTCTGCTCTACTGGCAGTTACGTAAGCGCAAAATTTTCCAGCCGCAGCCCGGGTGGGGCGCGTTTCTCGCACGACTGGTTATCGCGGTGCTGGTGATGGCCGCCGCGCTGCTGGGCGTCATGCACCTGATGCCGGATTGGGCGCAGGGCACGATGCCGCTGCGGCTGTTGCGTCTCGCGGCTGTTGTGGTGGCGGGCGTTATCGCCTATTTCGCCACGTTAACGCTGCTTGGCTTCCGCGTTCGCGATTTTGCGCGCCGCACGGCCTGAGCCCGCTACACGCCAACGCGCCGCGCTTATCGCCCGGCGCGTTTTTTTATCGGCTTTTTTCAGGCGGCATAGTGCAGACGTGCGAAAACCTTCCGGCAGGTTTCCCTGCCAGAAGGGGTATGATTATCCACTGCCTTGCGGTCAGATGGCGATTTTCTTCCCGCCGCGATGCATATTCGCGGACGTCTGCCCGTTAGCGCCATACAGCGCCGGCTCCTGCAGCGGCTTTAACACCGCCAGAGCCTGCTGGTTGCGGGCCATTTGCCCTTCGAGCAACCAGCCGTTATGCAGATTCATATCGCGCAGGTGCAGGGTTTTCTGAGTAATCGTCTGCCAGCGCGCGGCCACGTCCGGCGGCGCGACGCGGTCCGTCTTTTGTTCGCTGCGGCGCTGCTGTTCAAGGTAGTCCAGCGTGGCCAGCAACGAGCTTTTCTCCTCGGTGATGCGCTGAAGCGCACTGCCGTTAAGACTGCCCGCGGATAACTGTTGCTGCTCCGCGTCCATCACAGACTTCAGCGAATTCAGTACAGTTGTCATTTGGTCTAACACTTCTGACAGACGGCTCATAAATTATTTATCCTGCAAGTAACTCTGAGCTTCCTGGATAAGCGCATCGGCGATTTTGCCGGTGTCCATTTTCAGCTCGCCATTACGAATGGCGGCCTTCAGCGCTTCCACACGCTCAACGTTGATGTCATCAGCGCCTGGCTTCATCAGTTTTGCCTGGGCGCCGCTAAGGGTGACGCTGGCGCTGCCTGCCGCGGTGGTTTCCGTCTGGCGGGCTTTTGGTGCCTGCGGTTCACTGTTTTCGCGCGGTTGCACCGTACTCACTGGCTTCAGGGGGGACGTGCGTTCAATGCTCATTGATTTTTTCCTCATAGAGGGGCTCGCGGCGTAGAGCCGATATCCATCGTTAGTTGATTAACTATATCGGCAGCCACGATGAATTCTTTATAAAGATTACAGGTTAATCAGAATAATCCCATCAGAACCCACGATGCCGCTTACCACCTGGCCTGAGGCCATTCTGACCCGGGCGTTTTGCGCCACCGCCGCATTGTTTAAGGCCCGGCCTTCGCCATTAATGCTAAAGCCTTCGCCGTTGGCGATTATCTGTACCTGCTGACCCGCTTTTACACGCCAGGACTGGCGCACCATCGTCAGCATTACCGGCTGATCGGGCGCGAGGTCACGCAGGGTAACAGCTTCGCGCGCCTGGTCAAGATTGAGCATAGCTTTTGGGGGCAGGAGATCCAGACGGCCGCGTTCAAGGCGGACGTTGGACTCGTTCAGCATGCCGCCGCGCGCGACAGGCTGACTGGCCACCACATAGTTCCCGAAGGCCTGAACGTTGACCTGCATATACCGTTTTTCACTGCCGCAGCGCACCAGCACGCTGAGGTTTCCCCACAGACGGGCGTTGCCCGGCAGGCTGAAATCAGGATTGTCGCAAATCAGTCTCTGCGGCTCCGGCGTTTTCACCGTCACCACTACCGCGTCGCTAATGCCTGCAAGACGCTGAAGAAAGAACGGCGTCAGCTGGGCGTTAAGCGTATCGGCGAAAAGGCCCGGGCTTAACAGCAGCAAACCCGCGGCGAGACAGTATTTCAGGCTCTTCATTGCACTTCTCCACTTTCGGAACAGGGAGGATTCTACTCTGCTCTGTTTTTGTTCAAGGCAACAAATAGCGACGCATTTTGCGTTTATTCCAACGATAACGCACGCGTGAGGGGCGATAAGCTTTGCACACTCACCAGACTAATTGGAGGAATCATGCTCGATAAACTGGACGCCGCGCTGCGCTTTCAACAGGAAGCTATCAATTTACGCGCTCAGCGTCAGGAGATTCTGGCGGCCAATATCGCCAACGCCGATACCCCAGGTTATCAGGCGCGCGATATTGATTTCGCCAGTCAACTGAAAAAAGTGATGGATCAGGGCCGCGCGTCAGGCAGCACCATGACGCTCGCCGTGACCTCATCACGCCATATCCCGGCTCAGGCGTCCACCGGCGCTTCTCTTGATTTGCTTTACCGCGTGCCGGACCAGCCCTCGATGGATGGCAACACCGTCGATATGGACCGTGAGCGTACCCAGTTTGCCGACAACAGCCTGAAGTATCAGACCGATCTGCAGGTTCTCGGCGGCCAAATCAAGAGCATGATGTCCGTGCTGCAGCAACAGTAAGGGTTAAAACGCGATGGCGCTTTTAAACATTTTCGACATTGCCGGCTCAGCGATGACCGCGCAATCCAAACGCATGAACGTGGCGGCCAGTAACCTTGCCAACGCCGACAGCGCGACCGGGCCGGATGGACAGCCTTACCGCGCCAAGCAGGTGGTTTTCCAGGTGGATGCCGCGCCAGGCGCCGCGACAGGCGGTGTGAAGGTAACGGATGTCGTGGAAAGCCAGGCGCCGGACAAGCTGGTTTATGAGCCAGGCAACCCGCTGGCGGACGCCAAAGGGTATGTCCGTATGCCGAACGTTGACGTGGTGGGCGAGATGGTGAACTCCATGTCCGCCTCCCGCAGTTACCAGGCCAACGTTGAAGTGCTGAACACCGTGAAAAGCATGATGCTGAAAACGCTCACGCTCGGTCAATAAAGGAGAGAGTTATGTCGGTGACATCAACTATTAATGAGAATTACAGCACCAGCAGTGCCGCCAGCGCGACCTCCAGCAGCAGCCTGACCGGGAGCAAAGCGTCTGACCTGCAAGGCAGCTTCCTGACGCTTCTGGTGGCGCAGCTGAAAAACCAGGACCCGACCAACCCGATGCAGAACAACGAACTGACCACGCAGCTTGCGCAGATCAGTACGGTGAGCGGCATCGAGAAACTGAACACCACCCTCGGATCTATCTCCGGTCAGATCGATAACAGCCAGTCGCTTGCGGCGAGCGCGCTTATCGGTCACGGCGTGATGATCCCGGGCAGCACCATTCTGACCGGCAAAGACACCACGACACCGTTTGGCGTCGAGTTGCAGCAGGCCGCAGATAAAGTTACCGCGACTGTCACTGATAAGAGCGGGAAAGTCGTTCGTACCATCGAGATCGGCGCGCTGAGCGCAGGTGTCCATACCTTCTCTTGGGATGGTTCGATGAGCGACGGCACTAAGGCGCCGGATGGCTCCTACAACGTCTCCATTGCCGCAAGCAACGGAGGCACTCAGCTGGTCGCGCAGCCGCTTAACTTCGCGATGGTAAACGGCATTACGCGAAGCAACGGTTCGAACCTGCTGGATCTGGGCACCTACGGGACTGCCTCACTCGACCAGGTACGGCAAATTATTTAAGCCTTCAATCTTATCAGGAGTAAGAAATGGCCTTTTCACAAGCGGTCAGCGGTCTGAATGCTGCCAGCACCAACCTCGACGTTATCGGCAACAACATTGCCAACTCCGCCACTTATGGTTTTAAGTCTGGTTCCGTCTCTTTCGCCGACATGTTCGCCGGCTCGAAAGCGGGCCTGGGCGTTAAAGTCGCGGGTATCACCCAGGACTTTGGCGACGGCGTGACCACCAACACCGGCCGTAAGCTTGACGTGGCTATCAGCCAGAACGGTTTCTTCCGTCTGGTCGACAGCAACGGCGGCGTGTTCTACAGCCGTAACGGCCAGTTCAAACTGGACGAAAACAGCAACCTGGTCAACATGCAGGGCATGAAGGTAACCGGCTATCCGGCAACCGGCACCCCGCCGACCGTACAGCAGGGCGCAGATCCGGTCTCACTGACCATCCCGACCGCGCAGATGCCGGCAAGCAAAACCACCAGCGCGAACTTCGTGATGAACCTGAACTCCGCTGACGATGTTCCGGCGCAGTCTCCGTTCGATCCGGCTAACTCCAGCACCTTTAACAAAAGCGTGCCGCTGACTGTTTACGACACCCTGGGTAACGAACACAACCTGAAGCTGTACTACGTGAAAACCGCGGATAACAAGTGGGATGTCTACAACATGGACACCAGCGTAAGCTCCGCGACCCCGACCACGCCGCTGACCAGCCTGACCTTCAGCGACAGCGGCGCCCTGACTGGCGTGACCAACGCGGCTCCGGCCGGTACGCAGCAGGTGCCGATCGCAGTGGCGGCCCTCAACGGCTCTGCGGCGTTCAGCTTCAGCATGAACCTGACTGGCACCACCCAGCAGAACTCCGGCGCCAACGTGCTGCTGACCTCAAACCAGGACGGCTACAAGCCGGGCGACCTGGTCGGTTATGAAGTGACCGAAGACGGCAGCCTCGTCGGCAACTACTCGAACGAGAAGAGCCAGTTGCTGGGTCAGATCGTTCTTGCGAACTTTGCTAACCCGGAAGGCCTCTCTTCTCAGGGCGACAACGTCTGGTCAGCAAGCACCGCCTCCGGCGTGGCGCTGCTGGGCTCTGCGGGCACCGGCAACTTCGGCAAGCTGACCAGCGGCGCGCTGGAAGCGTCTAACGTCGACTTGAGTAAAGAACTGGTCAACATGATCGTCGCGCAGCGTAACTATCAGTCGAACGCGCAGACCATCAAGACTCAGGACCAGATCCTCAATACCCTGGTTAACCTGCGCTAATTGTCTGAAGGGATGGCTTAATGGATCACGCAATTTATACCGCCATGGGCGCAGCCAGCCAGACGCTGAATCAGCAGTCTGTCACGGCAAGCAACCTGGCCAACGCATCAACGCCTGGCTTTCGCGCTCAGCTCAACGCGCTGCGCGCCGTGCCGGTAGAAGGGCTGTCATTGCCAACCCGTACGCTGGTCACGGCTTCCACCCCTGGCGTGAATATGAGCCAGGGGGCGCTCGACTACACCTCCCGTCCGCTGGACGTTGCCATTCAGGGCAGCGACGGCTGGCTGGCGGTGCAGGCGCCGGACGGCACCGAAGCGTATACCCGCAACGGTAACATCCAGCGCACGGCGACCGGCCAGCTCACCATCCAGGGTAATCCTGTGATGGGCGAGGGCGGTCCGGTCGTGGTGCCGGAAGGCGCGGAAGTCACGATTGCCGCCGACGGTACGATCTCCGTACTGAACCCGGGCGACGCCCCGAACACCATTGCGCCGGTTGGCCGTCTGAAGATGGTTAAAGCCAGCGCGCAGGAAGTGGTACGCGGCGACGATGGTCTGTTTCGTTTAAAACCGCAGGCGCAGACCGCCCGCGGCGCGACGCTACAGGCCGACCCGACCATCAGCCTGATGTCCGGGGTGCTGGAAGGCAGTAACGTGAAACCCGTGGAAGCAATGACCGACATGATAGCTAACGCCCGTCGCTTTGAGATGCAGATGAAAATCATCACCAGCGTCGATGAGAACGAGCAGCGCGCTAACCAGTTATTGTCGATGAGTTAATCAACAGGACGACCCTATGATCAGTTCTTTATGGATTGCCAAAACCGGCCTCGACGCCCAGCAAACCAATATGGACGTTATCGCCAACAACCTGGCGAACGTCAGCACCAACGGTTTCAAACGTCAGCGCGCGGTGTTTGAAGATCTGCTTTATCAAACCATCCGCCAGCCGGGCGCGCAGTCGTCTGAACAGACCACGCTGCCTTCCGGCCTGCAGATCGGTACCGGTGTGCGCCCCGTCGCCACCGAGCGTCTGCACAGCCAGGGCAACCTGTCTCAGACCAACAACAGCAAAGATGTCGCGATTAAAGGCCAGGGCTTCTTCCAGGTTCTGCTGCCGGACGGCACCTCCGCGTATACCCGCGACGGTTCTTTCCAGGTCGATCAGAACGGCCAGCTGGTGACCGCAGGCGGTTTCCAGGTGCAGCCCGCCATCACTATCCCGGCGAACGCGCTGAGCATCACCGTCGGTCGCGACGGCGTGGTGAGCGTGACCCAGCAGGGAACGGCGGCGCCGGTTCAGGTTGGCCAGATCAACCTGACCACTTTTATGAACGACAGCGGTCTGGAAAGCATTGGTGAAAACCTCTACACCGAGACCCAGTCCTCCGGCACGCCGAACGAAAGCACGCCGGGTCTGAACGGTGCAGGGCTGCTGTATCAGGGTTATGTCGAAACCTCTAACGTCAACGTGGCGGAAGAGCTGGTCAACATGATCCAGGTGCAGCGCGCTTACGAGATTAACAGTAAAGCGGTTTCCACCACTGACCAGATGCTGCAAAAACTGACGCAACTCTAAAGCCTGTTTCGGTGTGGCGTGACGCCACACCGAACGCCACTACTGAAGATGAAAGCAATGCAAAAGACCGGTGCGCAACTCTGCCCTTTAGCGATAGCTCTCGCATTGACCCTTTCGGGCTGTGCGTGGGTGCCTTCTACTCCGCTGGTTCAGGGCGCGACGACCGCGCAGCCCGCACCTGCCCCCGCGCCGGTGGTTAACGGTTCCATTTTCCAGTCGGTACAGCAGATTAACTACGGTTATCAACCGCTGTTCGAAGACCGTCGTCCGCGTAACGTCGGCGACACGCTCACGATTGAGCTGCAAGAAAACGTCAGCGCGAGCAAGAGCTCGTCTGCAAACGCCAGCCGCGACGGCAAGACCAATTTCGGTCTCGACACCGTTCCACGCTACCTGCAGGGCCTCTTCGGCAATGCGCGCGCCGATATCAGCGCGTCCGGCGGCAATACCTTTAATGGTAAAGGCGGCGCCAACGCCAGCAACACCTTCAGCGGCACACTGACCGTGACCGTCGATCAGGTTCTTGCCAATGGCAACCTGCACGTGGTGGGCGAAAAACAGATTGCCATCAACCAGGGCACAGAATTTATCCGCTTCTCGGGCGTGGTTAACCCTCGCACCATTAGCGGCAGCAACACGGTACCGTCCACGCAGGTGGCGGATGCCCGAATCGAATATGTCGGCAACGGCTATATCAACGAAGCGCAGAACATGGGATGGCTACAGCGTTTCTTCCTTAATTTATCGCCGATGTAACAGAGGTGAAAAATGTTTAAATCGCTCCCAGGACTCCTGCTGCTGCTCGTCGCGACGTTCGCGCAAGCTGACCGCATTCGTGACTTAACCACCGTACAGGGCGTACGTGAAAACTCCCTGATAGGCTACGGCCTGGTGGTGGGCCTTGACGGCACCGGCGACCAGACGACCCAGACGCCGTTTACCACCCAGAGCCTGAACAATATGCTCTCCCAGCTCGGGATCACCGTCCCGGCGGGCACCAATATGCAGCTGAAAAACGTGGCGGCGGTGATGGTTACCGCCTCCTATCCGGCGTTCGCGCGCCAGGGGCAGTCCATCGATGTGGTGGTCTCCTCCATGGGTAACGCCAAGAGCCTGCGCGGCGGTACGCTGCTGATGACCCCGCTGAAAGGCGTCGATAATCAGGTGTACGCGCTGGCGCAGGGCAACATTCTTATTGGCGGCGCGGGCGCGTCGGCGGGCGGCAGCAGCGTGCAGGTAAACCAGCTCAACGGCGGCCGTATTACCAACGGCGCGGTGATTGAACGCGAGCTGCCGACCCAGTTCGGCACGGGCAACACCATCAACCTGCAGCTGAATAATGACGACTTTACGCTGGCCCAGCAGATCTCTGACACCATCAACCGCGCGCGCGGTTATGGCAGCGCCACCGCGCTGGACGCCCGTACCGTTCAGGTACGCGCATCAAGCGGCGGTAGCTCCCAGGTGCAGCTGCTCGCCGCGATTCAGAACCTTGAAGTCAACGTCGCGGTGCAGGATGCCAAAGTCATTATTAACTCGCGTACCGGCTCGGTGGTGATGAACCGCGAAGTGTCGCTCGACAGCTGTGCGGTCGCGCAGGGCAACCTTTCTGTGACGGTGAACCAGCAGGCGAATGTCAGCCAGCCGGATACGCCGTTCGGCGGCGGCCAGACCGTCGTGACGCCGCAGACCCAGATCGATATGCGTCAGTCAGGCGGCGCGCTGCAGCGCGTGACCTCCAGCGCCAACCTGAACAGCGTCGTACGCGCGCTTAACGCGCTGGGCGCCACGCCGATGGATCTGATGTCAATTCTGCAATCCATGCAAAGCGCGGGCTGTCTGCGCGCCAAACTGGAAATCATCTGATGCTGACTGATAGCAAATTACTGTCCAGCGCCGCCTTTGACGCGCAATCGCTCAATGACCTGAAAGCTAAGGCCGGTAAGGATCCGAACGGCAACCTGAAACAGGTTGCCCGCCAGGTGGAAGGGATGTTCGTGCAAATGATGCTGAAAAGCATGCGCGAAGCGCTGCCCAAGGATGGGATGTTCAGTAGCGATCAGACTCGGCTATATACCAGCATGTACGATCAGCAAATTGCCCAGCAGATGACGGCGGGCAAGGGGCTTGGCCTTGCGGACATGATGGTGAAACAGATGGGCGGCGACCCTTCAGCCAGCGCTGAAGCGCCCGCCGCTGCGCAAAGCGCGTCTCAGGTGCCGATGAAGTTCGATATCGACACCATGAACAGCTACCGCAACCAGACAATTACCCAGATTGTGCGCCAGGCGATGCCGAAGGCGCCGTCCAATGAAGAACCGCTCTCCGGCGACAGTAAAGACTTTCTGGCGCAGCTGGCGCTGCCCGCGAAGCTTGCAAGCCAGCAGAGCGGCGTTCCTCATCACCTGATCCTCGCCCAGGCGGCGCTGGAATCGGGCTGGGGCCAGCGCCAGATCCTGAAAGCGAACGGCGAGCCAAGCTTTAACATTTTCGGCATCAAAGCGACCTCGTCGTGGAAAGGGCCGGTGACGGAGATAACCACCACCGAATATGAAAATGGCGAAGCGAAGAAGGTGAAAGCGAAGTTCCGTGTTTATAGCTCCTATCTTGAGGCGCTGTCGGACTACGTGGGCATGCTGACGCGCAACCCGCGTTACGCGGCGGTCACCACGGCCGCCTCGGCGGAAGATGGCGCGAAAGCGTTGCAGAGCGCCGGTTACGCGACCGATCCGAACTACGCCCGTAAGCTGACCAGCATGATCCAGCAGATGAAATCGCTGGGCGAAAAGGTGAGCAAAGCGTACAGCCAGGATATCTCGACGTTGTTCTGAAACGGCTCAAGTTCTCTTAAGCGCTGCCGATAATTATCGTCAGGACCCGCGTATGAATGTTCAAAAGGAACCTCCATGTCCAGTAGCTTAATTAATAGCGCCATGAGTGGCCTGAGTGCGGCGCAAACCGCACTGAGCACGGTGAGCAATAACATCTCTAACTACAACGTCGCAGGCTATACCCGCCAGACCACCGTTCTGGGGCAGTCTAACAGCACCATGACGCAGGGCGGCTGGGTCGGCAACGGCGTGTATGTGTCCGGTATTCAGCGTGAATATGATGCATTTATCACGAATCAGCTGAACGCGGCGCAAAACCAGAGCAGCGGGTTAACCACCCGTTATGAGCAGATGTCGAAAATCGACGATATGCTCTCTGGCACCACCAATAACATCTCTACTACCATGCAGGATTTTTTCAAAAGCCTGCAAACGCTGACCAGCAACGCCGAAGATCCGGCGGCGCGTCAGACCCTGCTCGGTAAAGCCGACGGTCTGGTCAATCAGTTTAAGGTGGTGGATCAGTATCTGCGCGACCAGGATAAGCAGGTCAATACGGCCATTACTTCCAGCGTCCAGCAGATCAACAACTACGCCACGCAGATTGCGTCGCTGAACGAGCAGATCACCCGCCTGACCGGCATGGGCTCCGGCGCATCGCCGAACGATCTGCTGGATCAGCGCGATCAACTGGTGAGCGAGCTGAACAAAATCGTCGGCGTGGATGTCTCCGTTCAGGATGGCAACACGTTTAACGTCACGATGGCGAACGGTTACAACCTGGTTCAGGGCAGCAAAGCCAGCCAGATTGCCGCCGTGCCGTCGAGCGCCGATCCGGCGCGCACCACGATTGCGTTCGTCGACAAGATTGCCGGCAATATTGAGATCCCGGAAAAACTGGTGACCAGCGGTTCGCTGGGCGGTCTGTTCGCCTTCCGTTCTCAGGATCTCGACCAGGCGCGTAACAACCTGGGCCAGCTGGCGCTCTCTTTTGGCGATGCGTTTAACAAACAGCACGAAGCGGGCTTTGACGCCAGCGGCGACATCGGTAAAGCGTTCTTTAAGCTCGGCGATGCGGCGGCGATGAGCAATACCCGCAACACCGGCAGCGCTTCCCTGACCGCGACCATCACTGACAGCTCGGCGGTGAAAGCCAGTGATTATCAGATGGCGTACGACGGCAGCAACTGGAAAGTGACGCGTCTGTCTGACAACGTCATCGTGAACGCCACGCCGACGACCGACGGTTCGGGCAACCTGACCGCGCTGGAGTTCGACGGCCTGAAGATTGACATCACGGGCGCGGCGGCCAACAAAGACACCTTTACCATCAAGCCGGTGAGCAACGTCATTATCAGCATGGACGTGGCTATCCATGATGAGTCGGAAATCGCGATGGCATCCGACGCGGCATCGGGCGAGAGCGACAACCGTAACGGTAAAGCGCTGCTGGATCTGCAAAACAGCAAAACCGTCGGCGGCAGCAAAACGTTTAACGATGCCTATGCAGCGTTTATCAGCGACGTGGGTAACACCACCAACACGCTGAAAAGCTCCAGCACCACCCAGACTAACGTGGTAACGCAGCTGACCAACCAGCAGCAGTCCATTTCCGGGGTCAACCTGGATGAAGAGTACGGCAACCTGCAGCGCTATCAGCAGTACTACATGGCGAACGCCCAGGTGCTGCAAACCGCGTCCACGCTGTTTGACGCCCTTCTCCAGATTCGCTAACAGGGAACCGAACAATGCGTATTAGTACTCAAATGATGTATCAGCAGAACATGCGGGGCATTACCGAATCGCAGAGTACCTGGCTGAAATACGGTGAGCAGATGTCCACCGGCAAACGCGTTAACCGTCCGTCTGACGATCCGATCGCCGCCGCGCAGGCAGTCGTGCTCTCCCAGGCGCAGGCGCAGAACGACCAGTACACCCAGGCGCGTACCTTCGCGACCCAGAAAGTGTCGCTGGAGTCGAGCGTGCTGGATCAGGTGACCAGCGTCATCACCTCCGCCCAGGAGAAGATTGTCTATGCCAACAACGGCACGCTGAGCGACACCGACCGCGCGTCGGTCGCGACCGATCTTCAGGGGATGCGCGACCAGTTGCTGAACCTGGCGAACAGCGCTGACGGTAATGGCCGCTATATTTTTGCGGGCTATAAAACCGATGCGGCGCCGTTTAGCGGTACGGCGGGCAACATCACGTACAACGGCGGCACGGACAACATCACTCAGCAGGTGGATTCCGCACGTACCATGGTTATCGGTCATACCGGCAACCTGGTTTTCGACCGCGTCACCAGCAACGCCACGCCGGAGCCGGACGGCTCGCCGAGCGAAACGAACCTGTTTAAAATGCTCGACTCCGCTATCGCAGCGCTGAAAACCCCGATGGAAGGCGCGGACGAAACGACCCAGCAGGGCCTGCTGGACGCTATCTCCAAAACCTCGCGCGGTTTGAGCAACTCGCTGGATAACGTCGGGACGGTGCTGGCGGAAGTGGGTACCCAGCTTAAAGAGCTGGATAACCTGGATGAGCTGGGCGCGGAACGTACGCTTGGTCAGACCGAGCAGATGAGTAATCTGGTGGATGTGGACTGGAACTCGGCCATTTCCTCTTATGTCATGCAGCAGGCGGCGCTTCAGGCTTCCTACAAAGCATTTAGCGATATGCAGGGTATGTCGCTGTTCCAGTTAAACCGTTAAGGTTTGTCGATTTGAAGCATGTCATGAAACTGGGCATGCTTGATGTGCCCGCTTCATCACCCCGAAGCGGGCTTTTTTTTGCTTAGCGTTCCGCCACCGGTTTCGCCGCGAACCCGGCCGGACGCGTTTTCTGCGTCAGGCGAATCACCAGCGCCACGCCGCTTGCGAGCGTTGCCAGCGCAACCACCGCAGGCCAGCCGCCAAACGCCCAGGCTTTACTGCCGAGCAGCGACCCCAGCGCCATCCCCACAAACACGCCGGTAAAGAGCAGGGCGTTCAGACGCCCGCGCGCTGTCGGCTCCAGGCTGTAAACCAGCGTCTGGTGCGCCACCAGCGATGACTGCAGGCCTAAATCGAAACCGACCGCCGCCAGCGCAATCACCAGCAGTTGCATGGAAGGCGTCAGCAAGGGCAGGGCAAACATGGCGGCAAAGGAGAGCATCACTAACAGGCTGCCGAGCTGGGTAACGCGCGCCGGGCCGAAACGGTCGGAGAGCGCGCCGGAGAGCGGTGCGGCCAGCGCGCCAGCTGCGCCTGCGAGACCAAACGCGCCCGCGACCGCGCTGCCCATGTGAAACTGCGCCTGAAGCATGACTGCCAGCATCGACCAGAACGCGCTGAAGCCAATCGACAGGAAGCCTTGCGCCAGGGCCGCGCCGCGCAGGGTCGGGTAGCGTTTCCACAGGCCGCCCATTGAGTGCAGCAGAGCCGGATAGCTGAGGGTCGCGTGCGTTTCAAAGCGCGGCAGGACGCGCCACAACACCAGGCCGGTCAGCGCGATGCTGGCGGCAGCAAGCTGATACATTACCCGCCAGCCGAAGGCCGCGCTGATAACGCCGCTCACCGAACGGGAGAGCAGAATGCCAAGCAGCAGGCCGGTCATCACCGTACCGACGATTTTTCCCTGCTGACCCGCAGGTGAAAGGATGGCCGCGGCGGGGACGATATCCTGCGCCATCGTCGCCATCATGCCCACTAACAGGCTCAGCACCAGCAGGCTATGCAGCCCGTCGCTGAAACTGTAAAGCGCGAGCATTACGGCAAGCGCCAGGCATTTGACCAGGATGAGCGTGCGGCGGTCGTGACGGTCGCCCAGCGGCAGCAGAAACAGAATGCCGAGCGCGTAGCCCGCCTGTGTCAGCGTCGGGATAAGCCCCATGCCGTCGACGCCGAGGCGCAGATCGCTGCCAATCAGCGGCAGGATCGGCTGCGCGTAGTAAATCGAGGCGACACTCAGGCCGGTCGCTATGGCCAGAATCAGTATTAACAGCCGTGAGAGCCCAGGGGCGCGGTATGCAGCATCGTTATGGTTATTCATGGTGAAACCCTTGTGAGTAATCAGTACGGGTTGATTGTCAGCGAGCGGCGGCTGGCGCGGTAGAGGCCGACATGATAAAACGGTTATACGTGTAACGTATAACCAGTGAAAAAACTATGGGCATTGAGCGTATAGATCGGGTGGAGCTGATGCACACCTTTGTGCGTATTATCGAAAGCGGCTCGCTTTCAGCCGCCGCCGTGCAGATGAATACCACCCAGGCGACCGTCAGCCGCCGCCTGAAGTCGCTGGAGGATTTACTGGGCGCGAGGCTGTTGCTGCGCACCACGCACGCCATGAAGCTTACCGATGACGGCGAGCGCTGCTATCAGCACGCCCGAAGCGTAATGGCAAGCTGGCAGGCGCTGGAGGATGAAATTAAAAACGCGGAAGGGGAGCCGGTCGGCGTACTGCGCGTGCGGGCGCCGCACGCGTTCGGACAGGATCAGCTTATCGATCCGCTGACCGGCTTTTTAAACCGCTATCCGGGCCTGTGCGTGGAGTGGATGCTCAACGATAAATCACCGGATTTTATCGGCGATAATATCGACTGCGCGCTGCACGTCGGGCCGGATGTCGACCCGTCAGTGATAGCCGTACAGCTCGCTGAAGTGCCGCGCATCGTGGTGGCGTCGCCTGCGCTGCTGGAACGCCGCCCGGCGGTGAACACCCTTGACGATCTTGCCGCGCTGCCCTGGGTGGCGCTCAGTACCTTTTATCGACGCGAAGTCGCGCTCCAGCATACGCAAAGCGGCGAACGGCAGGCGTTCGCGGTAATGCCGAGGCTCAGCTCTGACAGCCTGTACGCGGTGCGCCGCACTATTCTTAACGGGCTGGGCGCTGGCATGGTTTCCGCATGGGTGGTGGAGGACGATCTGCGCGAGGGGCGGCTGGTGCAACTGCTGCCGGCGTGGCAGGCGCCGCCGCTGCCGGTTTATCTGCTCTACCCGTGGGCGCGCTACTACCCGGCGCGGCTGCGGCGGTTTCTGGAGTTGATGAAAGCGGTCATGCCGGAGCTGGCAGGGATGCGGCGGGTCCCGGCAGGCGGGGCGTAACAAAATATAGCGGGAAACAGGCAATAAAAAAGCCGGTCAGAGACCGGCTTTTTTGTGCGGGGAAGATTACTCCACCGGCTGAGGGCGTGTCGCAGGGGCAGAGGCCTGATGGGTGGCGCTGTGGCCGCCCGCCGAACCTTTACCGCTGAACTCGAACGCCGGACGTACCCAGTCACTGTGACGCGGCGGTTCCGGAACATATTCCGGCGCCGGCGCGCGGGTCATCGGCGCGGAAGCGACTTTCGCGGCAGCGAAGGCCACGACAGGCGCTTTCACTTCTTCTTCCTGCGCTTTCGCGACAGGGGCAGCTTCCGGCGCTTTCACTGGCGTTTGCGCGATAGCGTCCGGCTGAGGTGCCTGGGCTGGCGTGCTTTCTGCGATGGCAGCAGCGGCATCAGCGGGGGCAGCGTCGTCGGCAACCGGTTCATCAGACGCTTCATCCGCCGGAACGGCTTCCTGAGCGATCTGTTCCGCGACCGGCGCATCCTGCGGTTCAATCAGCTGCGGCTGCGCGTCAACAGGGGCTTCGATGGCTTCCGGATGGGTGGTTTCCACCACCGGCTCCTGCGGCGCAGTCTCAACCACTGACGGCTCAACCACAACGGCTTCAGCAACCGGCTCAACCGGCGCTGTCACGGTCTGGGCTTCAGCGACCGGCGCGGTGTTCTGCTCCGGCGTCTGCTGCTCATCCTGTTCCTGCGCACGCGGCAGCGGGTAGCGGATCCAGACTTTACCTGACGCCATCTCCGGCGACGCGCACGCGACGGTCAGCGGCATCGGCGACTGGGTCGGGTAGCGCTCGTCACGGTAGCGACGACGGCGTTGACCGCTGACGCGCAGGTGACGCGGAGAACGACGGGAGCGACGCGGCATGCCCGCATTTTCGCTGCCTGTCTGGGCGCTGTCATCGGTCGCGGCTGGCGCCTCGACGTTCGCCGGCAGCGCCAGGGGAGCCGCCTCTTCACGCGCTTCGGCGACAGGCGCCTGGGCGTCAGTCTGTTCGATAGCCTCAGAAACCGACTCGATACGCACTTTCTGGCTCAGCTGGCGCGGTTTACGACGCGGCATCACCTGAACAACGCGATCTTCCTGTTCGGTCTCTTCCACCGCCTCGTCACGGTTCAGCGCGCTGACTTCCTGCTGCGCCTGACGTTTCTCATCAGAGCGACGACGGTTGCGATCGCGGCGGGACGGCTGCTGCTCATCACGGGCTTTGGACGGTTTCTCCGCTTCTTCAGCCACGACCGGCGTGCGGGTTTCACGCGCGTCGGCGTTCTGCTGCTGTTTCTCGCGGCGGTTGCGGCGGTTTTCTTCGCGCGCTTCGCTGTTGTCACGGTTATCGCGAGTGTCGCGGTTTTCACGAGACGGACGCTCGCCGCGTTCGCCACGGTCGTTACGGTCATTGCGATCGCGACGGTTGTTCTGGCGACGGCCGTTACGACGTTCCTGCTGCTTATCGTCACGGTTTTTCGCTGGCTGCTGCTCCGGCTCGCTCGCGGTCGGTTGCGGCTGCGGTTCGCTGGCGAACAGGCTCTTCAGCGCGCTGATAGCGCGGCTCAGGAAGCCTTCTTTCGCAGGCTCAGCGGCTTTCGTCGGCGCTTTCGGTTCGGTAGCGGCGGCTTTCGGCGCGCTGGCCTCCTGCGGCACTGGCGGTACGTCCGGCATCACGAAGGTGGCAAGCGCCGGCTGCTCAGGACGTTTACGCTCGGCGTATTCATCTTCAGACGGCAGCGCCATCGCTTCTTCATGCAGCTTCGGCAGCATGTAGCTCAGGGTGTGGGTCTCTTCGCCTTTACGGACGCGCAGTACGGAGTAGTGCGGAGTTTCCATCTGATCGTTTGGCACGATCACGCAGCGCACGCCGCCCTGGCGCTTCTCGATGGCGGTAATCGCTTCACGCTTCTCGTTAAGCAGGTAGGAGGCGATAGGCACCGGAACGATAGCGTGGACTTCCTGGGTGTTCTCTTTCAGCGCTTCTTCTTCAATCAGACGCAGAATGGACAGCGACAGGGATTCGTTATCGCGGATAGTGCCGGTGCCGCTACAACGCGGGCAGACGTGATGGCTGGATTCGCCAAGCGACGGGCTCAGACGCTGGCGGGACATCTCCAGCAGGCCGAAGCGCGAAATATGGCTAATCTGGATGCGCGCGCGATCCTGACGCACCGCTTCGCGCAGACGATTCTCTACCGCGCGCTGGTGGCGTACCGGGGTCATATCGATAAAGTCGATAACGATAAGACCGCCCAGGTCGCGCAGGCGCAGCTGGCGGGCGATTTCATCCGCCGCTTCCAGGTTAGTATTGAACGCCGTCTCTTCGATATCGCCGCCGCGGGTGGCGCGAGCGGAGTTGATATCGATGGCGGTCAGCGCTTCGGTAGTGTCGATAACAATCGAGCCGCCGGACGGCAGACGCACTTCGCGCTGGAAGGCAGACTCAATCTGGGATTCGATTTGGTAATGGCTGAACAGCGGGATTTCACCGGTGTAGAGCTTAATTTTGCTGCTGAAATCCGGACGACCCAGCGCGGCGATGTGCTGGCGGGCCAGCTCAAGCACTTTCGGGTTATCAATGAGGATTTCGCCGATGTCCTGGCGCAGATAGTCGCGGAACGCGCGCACGATAACGTTACTTTCCTGATGGATAAGGAACGGCGCCGGGCGGTTTTCTGCGGCTTTCTGGATGGCTTCCCAGTGCTTCAGGCGGAAGCTTAAATCCCACTGCAGCGCTTCGGCAGATTTGCCGACGCCCGCGGTGCGCACGATAAGCCCCATGCCGTCAGGCAGCTCCAGGCTGGAAAGTGCTTCTTTAAGCTCAGTGCGATCGTCGCCTTCGATACGGCGAGAGATACCGCCCGCACGCGGGTTATTCGGCATCAGCACCAGGTAGCTGCCTGCGAGGCTGATAAATGTCGTCAGCGCCGCGCCTTTGTTGCCACGCTCTTCTTTATCGATCTGAACGATAACTTCCTGGCCTTCGCGCAGAACATCTTTAATGTTCGGACGACCATGGGAGGCATAGCTGGCGGGGAAGTATTCGCGGGCGATTTCTTTTAAGGGGAGGAAACCATGTCTTTCGGCGCCATAATCTACAAATGCGGCTTCGAGACTGGGTTCAATGCGGGTAATTTTGCCTTTGTAGATGTTCGCTTTTTTCTGCTCGTGTCCAGGACTTTCGATATCCAGGTCGTACAGACGTTGCCCATCCACGAGGGCGACGCGCAACTCTTCCTGCTGAGTTGCGTTAATTAGCATTCTTTTCATCGTAACTTACTCGTTATTCTTACATTGACGACAAAGCTGCGGGCATGGTGACGCTGACCGGGAGAGAACCGATGGCCTCGTGACTGTTCGCGCCGTCAACCTCCCGGTTGTCGAACGCTTAAGAGGCGCAGAGTGTCGGTAGCCTGTATTTCAGGTGGAAATACAGCGCAATTATCAGAGGAATGACCGGGATTGTTTCTCCGGAAGCTTCCCTTTACCGGCCAGGCTGCAACCCGCAGCCCGCTAACTGCCTGAAAGTTCAACACGTCTTACGCCATTGCTGCGTGGAAGGACTAGCAGGCAAAACTGGTAATTCCGCAAAATTCCTTGTCTAAACAAGTCTCAACACGGAAAACAGTCGCATTATTCCATTGCTAAGCTTGATATAGCAAGCTGACTTTTGCCCTTTGCCATCGACTTACTCACAGTTTTTTAACTTCTTGTTCATCTGTTCCACCGAAGCGGCGACGAAATGAACTCATTAGCTGTGCGAATCGATGAGCTACTCAATATAAGCATATAAAAATGTGTGGCGCTACGGTCATCCGGTATTTAGAATCGCGCACCATGAAAACAGAGACGCCATCCGTAAAAATCGTTGCCGTTTCCGCCGATCAGGCCGGGCAACGTATCGATAATTTTTTGCGCACGCAGCTGAAAGGCGTGCCCAAAAGCATGATTTACCGCATCCTGCGTAAAGGTGAAGTGCGCGTGAACAAAAAACGCGTGAAGCCGGAATACAAGATTGAGGCGGGCGATGAAGTGCGTATTCCGCCAGTTCGCGTCGCCGAGCGCGAAGAAGAGGCGGTTTCGCCGCATCTGCAAAAGGTTGCGGCGTTAAGCGACGTCATCCTTTATGAAGACGACCATATCCTTGTGCTGAATAAGCCGTCCGGTACGGCGGTGCATGGCGGCAGCGGGCTGAGCTTCGGCGTGATCGAAGGGCTGCGCGCCCTGCGCCCTGAGGCGCGTTTCCTTGAGCTGGTGCATCGTCTGGACCGCGATACCTCCGGCGTGCTGCTGGTGGCGAAGAAGCGCTCTGCGCTGCGTTCGTTACATGAACAGTTACGTGATAAAGGGATGCAGAAAGACTATCTGGCGCTGGTGCGTGGTCAGTGGCAGTCGCATGTGAAAACGGTGCAGGCGCCGCTACTGAAAAATATTCTGCAAAGCGGCGAGCGCATCGTGCGCGTTAACCAGGAGGGGAAACCCTCTGAGACCCGCTTTAAGGTGGAAGAGCGTTTTGCGCACGCCACGCTAGTGCGCTGTAGCCCGGTGACGGGCCGTACGCATCAGATCCGCGTACATACCCAGTACGCCGGGCATCCGATCGCCTTTGACGATCGCTATGGCGACCGTACCTTCGACGCACAGCTCGCCGCGACCGGCCTTAGCCGCCTGTTCCTGCACGCGGCGGCGCTGCGTTTCGAGCATCCGGGCACCGGCGAGACCATGCGCGTTGAGGCGCCGATGGACGATGAGCTTAAGGGTTGTCTGAAAGTGCTGCGTGCGGGCGGCTGACAGCCTCCCGAATGTGGTAGTTCTCGCCAGCCATTCCCGCGCTGCGTTGTGAAATGCACTATACTGAACACCCGGCTTCGGCCGGGTGTTTTTTTATACATATACAACCGCATGGAGATAAAAATGGCCTGGTTACATTCCCGGACATGGAAACGTGTTTTCTTTACCCTGTTTCTGACAGGCATGGTGTGGCAACTCGCAGGGTGCGATAACGACAAAGAACCGGAACAGCGTAAAGCGTTTATTCAATTCCTTCAGACCCGCATTCTGCCTTCTGAGAAGTTGTCGGTTCCGACGCTGACTGAGCAGGAAAAAGAGAGCTTTGGCAAGTACGCTGACGATTACGCCATTCTGAGCGATTACTCCAATGAAATGACTACCGCGTTCTCCGGCAACGATCAGGCTATGCGTCAGATGCGCGGTGTGACCAGCGCGAAAGACATGGTGGAAAAACGCGATACTATCGAGAAGTCCCGTAAAGAAGTGGGGAACATCGAGTCGAAACGCGCTGATACTATGAAGAGCGTGGAAGACCGTTATTCTAAACTGAAACAGCCTGACGACCTGAAAGCGGTCTTTGACCAGGCTTATCAGAAAACGGTTGTACGTCCTAACGCGCTGTTGACCCAGACTCTTTCTCTGACTGACGCCATTCTTGGTCAGGCGCTGGATATCGGCAACTACCTGAACAGCCTCGGTAATAAAGTGCAGTATACCGGCTCGATGGCGCAGTTTACCGACCAGAAACAGCTGGATCTGTTTAACGAAAAACTGAACGCGATGCGCGAAAAACAGCAGGAACTGCTGACCGTCGCGCGTCAGCTGGCAGGCATGCAATAAGCCGCAGCCTTGCGATAAAAAAGCCCTGCGTTGCAGGGCTTTTTGCTTTCTGATGCCTAGCGGCGGGCGAGGGGATCGACCCCTTCGCGGCGGAGCATTTCGCACAGACGAATTAACGGCAGGCCTATCAGCGTGTTCGGGTCACGACCGTCGAGGCGGTCAAAAAGCGTAATGCCGAGCCCCTCGCTTTTAAAACTCCCCGCGCACTGCCAGGGCGTTTCACGATGCAGATAGTTCTCGATTTCCTCATCGCTCAGCGTGCGAAAATGCACATGGAAAGGCTCGCAATCGCATTGCTGCTCGCCCGTCGCGCTATTATAAAGCGCAAGGCCGGTATAAAAGGTCACTACCTGGCCACTCGCCTGACGCAGCTGTTTAAGGCCGTTTTCAAACGTGTGGGGTTTGCCGGTAATGGTATTATTCAGCACGCAAACCTGATCGCTGCCAATAATCAAATGCCGGGGATATTTCTCCCGCAGCGCTTGCGCTTTTTGCAAAGCCAGCCTTAATACTAATTGTTGTGCGGTTTCATCCGCGTATGGCGTTTCGTCGGTCTCAGGCGCTGCGGTTTCAAACGGTAAACCCAGCTTTTCTAACAGGCTACGGCGAAACGGCGACGTGGAAGCAAGCACAATTGAGGTCATATTTTTCAGGGAAAGATAGCGAATCGATGAGCGCTATTTTAAACTGTCGGCCGCAATGTGTGCGAATAAATGGTAAAAGGTGTTTCAAACCCGCCTTTTTCTTTGACTCTATGACGTTACAAAGTTAATATGCGCGCCCTATGCAAAAGGTAAAATTACCCCTGACTCTTGATCCGGTTCGTACGGCTCAAAAACGCCTCGATTACCAGGGTATCTATACCCCTGAACAGGTAGAGCGTATCGCCGAATCTGTGGTCAGTGTGGACAGCGATGTCGAATGCTCCATGTCGTTCGCTATCGATAACCAGCGTCTCGCCGTTTTAAAAGGCGATGCAACGGTTACGGTAACGCTCGCGTGTCAGCGTTGCGGTCAGCCGTTTAGTCATGTTGTTCACACAACGTATTGCTTCAGCCCGATCTCTAACGACGATCAGGCAGAAGCACTCCCGGAAGCGTATGAGCCGATTGAAGTAAATGAATTCGGCGAAATCGACCTGCTGGCGACGGTGGAGGATGAATTAATCCTCGCCCTGCCTGTAGTTCCGGTGCATGATTCTGAACACTGTGAAGTGTCCGAGGCGGACATGGTCTTTGGTGAACTGCCTGAAGAGGCACAGAAACCAAATCCATTTGCCGTGTTAGCCAGTTTAAAGCGTAAGTAATTGGCGTTTCCCGCGCGAGCAGGAATAAGCCGTAATTGAGGAGTAAGGTCCATGGCCGTACAACAGAATAAACCCACTCGTTCCAAGCGCGGTATGCGTCGTTCTCATGACGCGCTGACCGCTGTCACCAGCCTGTCTGTAGACAAAACTTCTGGTGAAACCCATCTGCGTCACCACATCACCGCCGACGGTTACTACCGCGGTCGCAAGGTTATCACTAAGTAATCACGCGCAAGCGTGATTGAGCTTAGTGCGCTTTCCCCGCTCCAGCGGGGATAACCGTAACCTGGCGATATCTTGACACCTCTAACCCTGGCGTTAGATGTCATGGGCGGGGACTTTGGTCCTGCCGTGACAGTGCCTGCAGCATTGCAGGCACTGAATTCTGATCCACATTTGCATCTTCTTTTAGTCGGCGACCCCGACGCCATCACGCCATTACTTGCCAGAGCTGATTTTGAACAACGTTCACGGCTGCACATTATTGCGGCAGAATCGGTTATTGCCAGTGATGTCCGTCCTTCTCAGGCTGTGCGCAACAGTCGCGGCAGCTCCATGCGTATCGCGCTGGAGCTGGTGAAAGAAGGGCGTGCGCAGGCTTGTATCAGCGCTGGTAATACCGGCGCGCTGATGGGGCTTGCCAAACTGTTGCTTAAGCCTGTCGACGGCATTGAGCGGCCTGCGCTGGTGACGGTGTTGCCGCACCAGCAGAAGGGCAAAACGGTGGTGCTGGATTTAGGCGCCAACGTGGAATGCGACGGTACGATGCTCGCGCAATTTGCGATTATGGGCTCGGTGATGGCGGAAGAGGTGCTTGGCATCGATAATCCGCGCGTCGCGCTGCTCAATATTGGCGAAGAAGAGACGAAAGGGCTGGATAGCATCCGCGATGCGGCGGCGATCTTAAAAGCCGTACCATCGATGAACTACATCGGCTATCTCGAAGCCAACGAATTACTGACCGGCAAAACGGATGTCCTGGTATGCGACGGTTTTGTCGGTAACGTCACGCTAAAAACGATGGAAGGTGTTGTCAGGATGTTCCTTTCGCTGCTCAAATCGCAGGGGGAAGGAAAAAAACGGTCGTGGTGGTGGCTTTTATTAAAGCGTTGGTTACAAAAAAGCCTCTCAAGGCGATTCAGTCACCTCAACCCCGACCAGTATAATGGCGCCTGTCTGTTAGGATTGCGCGGCACGGTGATTAAGAGCCACGGTGCAGCCAATCAGCGAGCTTTTGCGGTCGCGATTGAACAGGCAGTGCAGGCGGTGCAGCGACAAGTCCCTCAGCGGATTGCCGCTCGCCTGGAATCTGTATTACCCAAGAGTGACTGAGCGTACATGTATACGAAGATTATTGGTACAGGCAGCTATCTGCCTGAACAAGTGCGGACGAACGCCGATCTGGAAAAAATGGTCGAGACCTCTGACGAGTGGATTGTCACTCGCACCGGTATCCGCGAGCGCCGCATTGCGGCGCCTGACGAGACTGTCGCCACTATGGGCCACGAAGCGGCGCTGCGCGCGATTGACATGGCCGGCATCGACAAAACACAGATTGGCCTGATTATCGTCGCCACCACCTCCGCCACGCACGCTTTCCCAAGCGCGGCCTGCCAGGTTCAGGGCATGCTGGGCATTAAAGGCTGTCCGGCATTTGACGTCGCTGCCGCCTGCGCAGGCTTTACTTATGCGCTAAGCATCGCCGATCAATACGTAAAATCCGGCGCGGTGCAAAACGCGCTGGTGATAGGCTCAGACGTGCTGGCACGTACGCTCGATCCTGAAGATCGCGGCACGATCATTTTGTTCGGCGATGGCGCCGGCGCCGCCGTTCTTGGCGCGAGCGAAGAGCCGGGCATTCTCTCCACCCATCTGCACGCGGACGGCAGCTACGGCGAGCTGTTAACGCTGCCGAACCAGGATCGCGTAAATCCGGACAGCCCGACCTTCCTGACGATGGCCGGGAACGAAGTCTTTAAAGTCGCGGTAACGGAACTGGCCCATATTGTCGACGAGACGCTGGAAGCCAATCAGCTCGATCGTGCCGCTCTCGACTGGCTGGTGCCGCATCAGGCGAATCTGCGCATTATCAGCGCGACCGCGAAAAAACTCGGTATGTCGATGGACAATGTCGTTGTGACCCTCGACAGACACGGCAACACCTCTGCGGCTTCCGTGCCTTGCGCGCTGGATGAAGCGGTACGCGACGGACGCATTCAACGGGGCCAACTGGTTCTGCTGGAAGCTTTCGGCGGCGGCTTCACCTGGGGTTCCGCGCTGGTTCGTTTTTAATCGAGAAGGATAAAAAAATGACGCAATTTGCTTTTGTGTTCCCGGGCCAGGGCTCTCAGGCTGTGGGAATGCTGTCTGACATGGCGGCAAATTTTCCCGTTATTGAAGCGACGTTCCGCGAAGCCTCCGCGGCGCTGGGCTATGATCTCTGGGCGCTGGTTCAACAAGGCCCGGCGGAAGAGCTGAACAAAACCTGGCAGACACAGCCTGCGCTCCTGACGGCGTCCGTCGCGCTGTGGCGCGTCTGGCAGGAGCAGGGTGGTAAAGCACCTGCGCTGATGGCCGGTCATAGCCTCGGCGAATATTCCGCGCTGGTGTGCGCGGGCGTTATTGATTTCGCCGACGCGGTGCGTCTGGTTGAACTGCGTGGCAAATTCATGCAGGAAGCCGTGCCGGAAGGCACGGGCGCGATGGCGGCGATTATTGGCCTCGATGACGATGCGATTGCGAAAGCTTGCGAAGAAGCCGCTGAAGGGCAGGTGGTTTCGCCGGTTAACTTCAACTCGCCAGGTCAGGTGGTTATCGCGGGTCATAAAGAGGCCGTCGAGCGCGCAGGCGCTGCCTGCAAAGCCGCAGGCGCCAAGCGCGCGCTGCCGTTGCCGGTCAGCGTGCCATCTCACTGCGCGCTGATGAAGCCGGCGGCGGATAAGCTCGCGTCTGAGCTTGAAAAGATCACGTTCAACGCTCCACAAATCCCGGTCGTCAATAACGTCGACGTGAAATGCGAGACCTCGCCGGAAGCGATTCGCGATGCGCTTGTGCGCCAGCTTTACAGCCCTGTACAGTGGACGAAAAGCGTTGAATTTATCGCGGCGCAGGGCGTGACGCAGCTGTATGAAGTGGGTCCGGGCAAAGTGCTGACCGGCCTGACGAAACGTATTGTTGACACCCTGACGGCGGCGGCGATTAACGAGCCGGCCAGCCTGTCAGCGGCACTTGCGCAATAAAACGAGGAAAACCATGAGCTTTGAAGGAAAAATCGCGCTGGTCACTGGTGCGAGCCGCGGTATCGGCCGCGCTATCGCCGAAACCCTGGCCGCACGCGGCGCTAAGGTTATCGGCACCGCCACCAGCGAAAGCGGCGCGCAAGCGATTAGCGACTATCTGGGCGCTAATGGCAAAGGCCTGATGCTGAATGTGACCGATGCGGCATCCATCGAATCGGTTCTGGAAAATATTCGCGCAGAATTTGGCGAAGTGGATATTCTGGTCAATAATGCCGGGATAACCCGTGACAATCTGCTGATGCGAATGAAAGATGACGAGTGGAACGATATCATCGAAACCAACCTGTCATCGGTTTTCCGTCTGTCAAAAGCGGTAATGCGGGCTATGATGAAAAAGCGTCACGGCCGCATTATCACTATCGGTTCTGTGGTTGGTACCATGGGAAATGCCGGTCAGGCCAACTACGCTGCGGCGAAAGCGGGTCTTATCGGTTTCAGTAAATCGCTGGCGCGTGAAGTTGCGTCCCGCGGTATTACGGTAAACGTTGTTGCTCCGGGTTTTATTGAAACGGACATGACGCGTGCGCTGTCTGACGACCAGCGTGCGGGTATTCTGGCGGAAGTTCCTGCGGGTCGCTTAGGCGACGCAAAAGAAATCGCCAGCGCGGTTGCATTTTTAGCCTCTGACGAGGCCGGGTACATCACTGGTGAGACCCTGCACGTCAACGGCGGAATGTACATGGTTTAATCACGAATAAAATTATTTGCGTTATCAGGGCAATTGCCCGCAAAATAGCGTAAAATCGTGGTAAGACCTGCCGGGATTTAGTTGCAACTTTTTCAACATTTTATACACTACGAAAACCATCGCGAAAGCGAGTTTTGATAGGAAATTTAAGAGTATGAGCACTATCGAAGAACGCGTTAAGAAAATTATCGGCGAACAGCTGGGCGTTAAGCAGGAAGAAGTTACCAACAATGCTTCCTTCGTTGAAGACCTGGGCGCTGATTCTCTTGACACCGTTGAGCTGGTAATGGCTCTGGAAGAAGAGTTTGATACTGAGATTCCGGACGAAGAAGCTGAGAAAATCACCACCGTTCAGGCTGCCATTGATTACATCAACGGCCACCAGGCGTAAGTGAACATCTCCAGGCGGTCGCTCGACCGCCTGAGTTTTATCTTTTAGTCCCACAAGTATCTACTAATATCATCCCTCCCTGGAGGACAAACGTGTCTAAGCGTCGTGTAGTTGTGACCGGACTGGGCATGTTGTCTCCTGTCGGCAATACCGTAGAGTCTACCTGGAAAGCTCTCCTTGCCGGTCAGAGTGGCATCAGCCTGATCGACCATTTCGATACTAGCGCCTATGCAACAAAATTTGCTGGCTTAGTAAAGGATTTTAACTGTGAAGACATTATCTCGCGCAAAGAACAGCGCAAGATGGATGCCTTTATTCAATATGGAATTGTCGCCGGCGTACAGGCCATGCAGGATTCCGGCCTTGAAGTGACGGAAGAGAACGCTCCTCGCATCGGCGCGGCTATCGGTTCCGGCATCGGCGGCCTTGGCTTAATCGAAGAGAACCACAGCTCGCTGGTTAACGGCGGCCCGCGGAAAATCAGTCCCTTCTTCGTGCCATCAACGATTGTTAACATGGTGGCGGGTCATCTGACCATCATGTACGGTCTGCGCGGTCCCAGCATTTCTATCGCCACCGCCTGCACCTCCGGCGTGCACAACATCGGCCATGCGGCGCGCATCATCGCCTACGGCGATGCTGACGTCATGCTGGCAGGCGGCGCAGAAAAAGCCAGTACGCCGCTCGGCGTTGGCGGATTCGGCGCGGCGCGTGCGCTCTCCACCCGTAACGATAACCCGCAGGCCGCAAGCCGTCCGTGGGATAAAGAGAGGGATGGATTTGTGCTGGGCGACGGCGCGGGCATCATCGTGCTGGAAGAGTACGAGCACGCGAAAAAACGCGGCGCGAAAATCTACGCTGAACTGGTCGGTTTTGGTATGAGCAGCGATGCGTATCATATGACCTCTCCGCCGGAAAACGGCGCGGGCGCGGCGCTGGCCATGACGCACGCGCTGCGTGACGCAGGTCTTGACGCAGGCCAAATCGGTTACGTCAATGCGCACGGCACCTCGACGCCTGCGGGCGACGTAGCAGAAGCCCAGGCGGTGAAATCCGTCTTCGGCGACGCGGCGAAACGCGTAATGGTGAGCTCCACTAAATCGATGACCGGCCATCTGCTTGGCGCGGCGGGCGCAGTAGAATCTATCTACTCCATCCTCGCGCTGCGCGATCAGGCGGTTCCGCCGACCATCAACCTGGACAATCCGGACGAAGGCTGCGATCTTGACTTCGTTCCGCATGAAGCGCGTCAGGTTTCTGGTCTGGAGTATACCCTGTGTAACTCCTTCGGCTTCGGCGGCACCAACGGCTCTCTGATCTTCAAAAAGGTCTGACAGTCGCCACAAAGGCCCGCCCCGCGCGGGCCTTTGAACATTTTCCCTTCCTCTTGCCCCCCGTCGGTCATCCTGCCAGACTAATGCGCTACCCGTTAAGGAGCCACCATGCTGTTAATTAATGGTCTCGACCAGGATTGCCTGCCGGCGGCCGATCGCGCCGTTCAGTTCGGCGATGGCTGTTTTACCACGGCCCGCGTGCGCGACGGCGTCGTTATCATGCTGGAGCAGCATCTGGCGCGCCTGCGCGAAGGTTGCGAGCGGCTGGTCATCGCAATGCCGGACGCCAGCGCGCTGCGTAACGAAATGATGCAGGCGGCGCAGGGGCAGGGGAGCGCGGTCGTGAAAGTCATTATCACCCGAGGGGCTGGATCGCGCGGCTACGGTATCGCCGGATGCGGCGCGCCGACGCGTATCGTATCGCGCGCGGCGTATCCCGCGTTTTACGACGACTGGCGCGCGCGAGGCATCCGTCTTGCCCTCAGTCCAGTGCGGCTCGGACGCAACCCGCATCTTGCTGGCATTAAGCACCTCAACCGGCTTGAACAGGTGCTCATTCGCGCGCATCTTGAGCAGACGCCCGCCGATGAGGCGCTGGTACTTGACAGCGAAGGGTGGGTTACGGAATGCTGTGCGGCTAATCTGTTCTGGCGTAAAGGAAAAGCGGTGTTTACCCCCCGTCTCGATCAGGCTGGCGTCGATGGCCTTATGCGGCGCCATATTATTGGTCTGCTGAATCAGTCAGCCTGGCGATTGTCTGAAATTAACGCGCCGTTCAGTGCGCTTGAAGAGGCTGACGAGGTCTTTATCTGCAATGCGCTGATGCCGCTGGTGCCAGTGCGTGAGATTGACGGTCACGCTTACGCCTCCCGCGAACTTTATAAATACCTCATTTCCCACTGCGAATAACCGGGTTCCCATGAAGAAAATGTTGCGCGTCGCGCTACTGCTGGTTCTTGTGCTTGCCGCCGCGGCAGGTGTTGGTTACTGGAAAGTGCGCCAGCTGGCGCAAAGCCCGTTGCCGATTGCGAAAGAAACGATATTTACACTTAAACCGGGCACCGGGCGTCTCGCGCTTGGCCAGCAGCTTTATGATGAAAAGCTCATCAAACGCCCGCGCGTATTCCAGTGGCTGTTACGTCTTGAGCCAGGGCTGGCACATTTCAAAGCCGGGACATACCGATTCACGCCACAAATGACTGTGCGTGACGCTTTGCGTCTGCTCGCGAGCGGTAAAGAGGCGCAATTCCCCATCCGCTTTGTCGAAGGCATGAAGCTGAGTGACTGGCTGAAACAGCTGCGCGAAGCGCCCTATATTAAACACACCCTTAAAGACGACGAGTACGCGACGGTAGCGCAGGCGCTGAAGCTTGAACATCCCGACTGGGTGGAGGGGTGGTTCTGGCCTGATACCTGGCTCTATACCGCCAACACCTCTGATGTGACGCTGCTCAGGCGCGCCCATCAACGGATGGTGAAAGCGGTGGACGCTATCTGGAAATCACGTATGGACGGGTTGCCATACAAAGATCCGAACCAGCTGGTGACGATGGCGTCCATCATTGAAAAAGAGACGGCGGTGGCGGGCGAGCGTGACCGCGTTGCATCGGTGTTTATCAACCGTCTGCGCATTGGAATGCGTCTGCAAACCGATCCGACGGTCATTTACGGCATGGGTAACGATTACAACGGGAAGCTTTCACGTAAAGATCTGGAAACCCCGACGCCGTATAATACCTACGTCATCAGCGGCCTGCCGCCAGGCCCTATCGCAATGCCTGGCGAGGCGTCGCTGAAGGCGGCGGCGCATCCGGCGAAAACGCCGTACCTCTATTTTGTGGCGGACGGTAAGGGCGGCCACACGTTCACCACGAATCTCGCCAGCCATAATCGTGCAGTGCAGGATTATCTTAAGGCGCTTAAGGATAAAAATGAGCAGTAAATACATTGTCATCGAAGGGCTGGAAGGCGCCGGAAAAACCACGGCGCGCAATCTGGTGGTCGAGACGCTGAAATCGCTCGGCGTAGCCAACCTGACCTTCACTCGCGAGCCGGGCGGTACGGTGCTGGCCGAAAAACTGCGTAGCCTCGTGCTGGATATCAAATCGGTGGGCGATGAAGTCATCACCGACAATGCCGAAGTGCTGCTGTTTTACGCCGCCCGCGTCCAGCTCGTGGACACTGTGATTAAGCCTGCGCTCGCGCGCGGCGAATGGGTCATTGGCGACCGTCACGATCTCTCCACCCAGGCTTATCAAGGCGGCGGGCGCGGCATTGACCGCGCGCTGCTGACCACGCTGCGCCAGGCGGTGCTGGGCGATTTCGCGCCGGATCTGACCATTTATCTTGATGTCGATCCGCGCATCGGGCTTGAGCGCGCCCGCGCGCGCGGGGAGCTTGACCGCATCGAACAGGAATCGCTCGATTTCTTTAACCGCACCCGCGCTCGCTATCTTGAGCTGGCTGCGGCTGACCCGCGCATTGTCACTATTGACGCCTGCCAGCCGCTGGAGGCCGTCAGTCGCGATATCCGCGCCACGGTGACGCGTTGGGTGCAGGAGCAAAAATAATGAAATGGTATCCGTGGCTGCGCCCCTCGTTTGAACATCTGGTCGGCAACTGGCAGTCCGGCAGGGGACACCATGCGGTATTGATTCACGCATTGCCCGGCATGGGCGACGACGCGCTGATTTACGCGCTAAGCCGCTGGCGCATGTGTCAGCAGCCACAAGGGCAGAAAAGCTGCGGCCAGTGCCGCGCCTGCCAGCTGATGCAGGCGGGCACGCATCCTGATTATTATCTGGCGGAGCCGGAGAAGGGCAAATCGACGCTCGGCATCGACGCTATCCGCGATATCAGCGAAAAGCTCTACGACCGCGCGCGTCTTGGCGGCGCGAAAGTCGTCTGGATCAAAGAGGCCGCGCAGCTGACGGAGGCGGCGGCCAACGCGTTGCTGAAAACGCTGGAAGAGCCGCCGGAAAATACCTGGTTTCTGCTGGGCTGTCGTGAGCCGGAACAACTCCCCGCCACGCTTCGCAGCCGCTGCTTTAGCTGGCACCTCGCGCCGCCGGAGGCGCGTTACGCCGAGGCCTGGCTTGCGCGTGAAACCCAGGCGGACCCGTCGCGTATTAACGCCGCGCTGCGTCTCACCGGCGGAGCGCCCGCCGCCGCGCTGGCACTCCTCCAGCCGGAACAGTGGCAGCAGCGTGTGGCGCTCAGCGAGAAAACGGCGGCGGCGCTCGCGAGCGGAGACTGGCTCTCCTTATTACCCGCGCTTAACCACGATCAGGCGCCGTTTCGGCTCCACTGGCTGGCGTCTTTCCTGATGGACGCGCTGAAGTGGCGTCACGGAGCTTATGGCGCGCTGGTAAACACCGATTATCAGGCGCTGGTGGCACAACTGGCCCAGAACTTTACGCCCGTCATCCTGCAGGCGATGCTCGATTCGCTGTTCCGCTGTCGCGAACGACTCTTGAATGTGGCGGCGGTCAATCGGGAGCTGCTGCTGACCGAACTGCTACTCACCTGGGAGCGTTATATGCGCCCGGGTGCCGCGCTTCCTTCTTATCATCTCTGAGAGAGACGTTATGTTTTTAGTCGACTCACACTGCCATCTCGATGGCCTGGATTATCAGTCTCTGCATAAAGATGTGGATGACGTTCTGGCGAAAGCCGCCGCCCGCGACGTGAAATATTTTCTGGCGGTCGCCACCACGCTGCCTGGCTACAACGCCATGCGCGAGCTTATCGGCGAGCGGGAAAACGTGGCGTACTCCTGCGGCGTGCATCCGCTCAATCAGGACGAGGAATATGATGTCGAAGAGCTGCGTCGTCTCGCCGCCGACCCGCGCGTCGTGGCGATGGGCGAAACGGGGCTTGATTATTATTACACGCCGGAAACTAAAGCCCGCCAGCAGGAATCGTTCCGTCATCACATCCGCATCGGCCGTGAGCTGAACAAGCCGGTTATCGTCCATACCCGTGATGCGCGTGAAGACACACTCGCTATCCTGCGCGAAGAAAAAGTGACGGACTGTTCAGGCGTACTACACTGTTTTACGGAAGACAGAGAGACGGCGGGCAAACTGCTGGATTTAGGGTTCTATATTTCCTTCTCCGGCATTCTGACCTTCCGCAACGCGGAGCAGATCCGCGAGGCGGCGCGTTATGTCCCGCTCGATCGTCTGCTGGTGGAAACCGACTCGCCGTACCTGGCGCCGGTTCCGCACCGCGGTAAAGAGAATCAGCCTGCGCTGGTGCGCGATGTGGCGGAATATATGGCGGTGCTGAAGGGCGTGAGCCTGGAAACGCTGGCTGAAACCACCACCCGCAACTTCTCCACGCTGTTCCACGTTGACCTCGCCGCGCTGCAATCTGCCTGATAAACCGAGTTATTTTAAAGCTCGTAATTAATAGACAAAGCGAGTAAAGTTCACCGCCGAAATTCAGGCGGTGACCCTCGATTTATAAACATCCTGAAACACTTAATGTAAAGAATCGCAAGTTTTCGCCTAAGGTGTGTTTGAAACGTGATAGCCGTCAAACAAAGATCGCGTGATTTATTTTACTCTGCGTAATAAATAAAGGGTACTCAGATGCCCTGTTTATGGCCCGTTTCTCCCCCGGGCTAATGCGTAAAACGCGTAAAAAAAGCACAAATACTCAGGAGCACTCTCAATTATGTTTAAGAATGCATTTGCTAACCTGCAGAAGGTGGGTAAATCGCTGATGCTGCCAGTCTCCGTACTGCCTATCGCAGGTATCCTGCTGGGCGTCGGTTCTGCAAACTTCAGCTGGCTGCCAGCCGTGGTTTCCCACGTCATGGCGGAAGCGGGCGGTTCTGTTTTCGCTAACATGCCGCTTATCTTCGCTATCGGTGTTGCGCTGGGCTTCACCAATAACGACGGCGTATCAGCGCTGGCTGCGGTAGTCGCCTACGGCATCATGGTGAAAACCATGGCGGTCGTTGCACCGCTGGTGTTGCACCTGCCTGCGGAAGAGATCGCCGCGAAGCATCTGGCTGATACCGGTGTTCTGGGCGGTATTATCTCCGGTGCGATTGCAGCGTATATGTTCAACCGCTTCTATCGTATCAAGCTGCCTGAGTATCTGGGCTTCTTCGCGGGTAAACGTTTCGTTCCGATCATTTCTGGTCTGGCGGCGATTTTCACTGGCGTGATCCTGTCCTTCATTTGGCCGCCGATTGGCTCCGCCATCCAGACGTTCTCTCAGTGGGCGGCGTACCAGAACCCGGTTGTGGCGTTTGGTATCTACGGCTTCATCGAACGTTGCCTGGTGCCGTTTGGTCTGCACCATATCTGGAACGTTCCTTTCCAGATGCAGATTGGTGAATTCACCAACGCGGCAGGTCAGGTGTTCCACGGCGATATCCCGCGCTATATGGCAGGCGACCCGACCGCAGGCAAACTGTCTGGCGGCTTCCTGTTCAAAATGTACGGTCTGCCGGCTGCTGCCATCGCTATCTGGCACTCCGCTAAACCGGAAAACCGCGCCAAAGTGGGCGGTATCATGATCTCCGCCGCGCTGACCTCGTTCCTGACCGGTATCACTGAGCCGATCGAGTTCTCCTTCATGTTCGTGGCGCCGATCCTCTACATTATCCATGCGGTACTGGCAGGTCTGGCCTTCCCGATCTGTATCCTTCTGGGTATGCGTGACGGCACCAGCTTCTCGCACGGTCTGATCGACTTTATCGTTCTGTCCGGTAACAGCAGCAAACTGTGGCTGTTCCCGATTGTCGGTCTGTGCTATGCCGTTGTGTACTACACCATCTTCCGTGTGCTGATCAAAGCACTGGACCTGAAAACGCCGGGTCGTGAAGATGCAACGGAAGACAGTAAAGCAGGCGCAACCAGCGAAATGGCTCCGGCTCTGGTGGCGGCGTTTGGTGGTAAAGAGAACATCACTAACCTTGACGCCTGTATCACCCGTCTGCGCGTAAGCGTGGCGGACGTAGCGAAAGTGGATCAGGCTGGCCTGAAGAAACTGGGTGCTGCGGGTGTGGTTGTCGCAGGCTCCGGCGTTCAGGCGATTTTCGGCACCAAGTCCGATAACCTGAAAACCGAAATGGATGAATACATCCGTAACAGCTAATCCAGGCTGACGGGGAGATAAAGGGAGGCGCAAGCCTCCCTTTTTTTACGCCTGAAAACGCGCGGGGAATGGATGCAGCGAGCGGCAGAACGGGGGAGCTGGCTGAGGCGTTAATGCCGCCAGTACCGCGTTGAGACGACTATTTTGGCCCGCGCTTTGGATGCGTCGCGAGGCGTAACGCCCAATAAAAAAGGGAGCCGCAGGGCTCCCTTTTTATGACACAGAGTGAATCAGAACTGATAGCGGGCGGTAATACTCGCGTTACGCGGCTCACCATAGACGATGGACCCTTCGACATTGGTATCGTATTTCTTGTCGAACAGGTTATTAATATTGCCTTGCACGGAGAAGTTTTTAGTCACCTGATAGCGGGTGAAAAGATCCACCAGCGCATAGCTTCCCTGCTCGGCACGCCAGGTACCGTACGGCGTTACGGTATCATTCCAGACCCGATTCTGCCAGTTAATGCCACCACCGACGGTCAGCTGCGGCATAACGGGCAGACGGTAGCTGGTAAACAGTTTTACGCTGGTGCGTGGCAGGTAAGGGTTAACCGCTTTGCCTTCGTTATCGTCAGCGATGTAACGGGTCGCGCCGAAGGTCATTTGCCAGTTATCGGTGATGGCGCCGTTAACTTCAAATTCGACACCTTTACTTACTGTGCCATCCACAGCACGATAAGCCGTTTCGTTATTGCTGCCGGCGATAGGCCTGCCGGTATTCTGGCCGACATTGTCCTGTTCAATACGGAAGATAGCGAGCGTGGTGGTCAGACGGCTATTCATCCAGTCAGACTTCAGACCAATTTCATAGTTGTTGCCGGTAACAGGCGAAAGGTACTTACCTGAACTGTCACGGTAGTTTTGCGGCTGGAAGATAGAGGTGTAGCTGGTGTAGGCGGACCAGTTATCGTTGATGTCATAAACCAGACCCGCGTAAGGCGAGGTGTGGTTTTTTTCCATGCTGTAAGTCAGCGTATCAATACGCCAGTTCGTATAGCGCGCGCCAATAATCAGATGCAGCGGGTCGGCCAGGGAGAGGCGGGTCGCGGCATACAGGGATTTCATGTGCGTGGTGTCTTCCTGCGCCAGCGTCTGCTCGCCCCAGTTAGTTTCTGGGAAGTTACCGTTATAGTCGTAGAAGCTGCCAATCTCATCCGGGAAGACATTTGCCCAGGTATTGACGTAACGGTTGTTCTGTTCGGTATAGCTGCCGCCAATCATGAGGTTGTGTTCACGGCCAAGCAGCTCGTAGGTGCCATCGGCAAAGAGATCGACGGCGTCAATTTTACGTTTGCCGCTGTTCCAGCCGGTCCCACCGACATAATCATAGCCCGGGCCGTAGCTGGCATACGGGCCGACCAGTGAACCATCGGCTTTGTTGACATACGCATCGACATACATGGTTCTGCCATCAAACTTCACTTCTGAGTGCGTGGCATTCAGCGTCGCTTGCCAGGTGTCGGCGAAACGCTGTTTGAAGGTCACAAAGACTTTATCGATATCTTTATCGTTATAGGCCCAGTCCGGTGCGGTGCTGCGGGAGCGATCGTAGCTGTTTTTTGTGCCGTCGGTATTCCAGCGCGGCAGACCGCCCCAGGTCGGACTATCGACATTAATGCTCTGGTGTTCATAACCTGCCGAAAGGCTGGTGGTTTCGCCCAGATCCGCATCGACGATACCGGAGAAGAAGGTTTTCTCATTGGTGTAACGATCGAGCCAGGAGTCGTTATGCTGGTAGCCCGCCACGATACGGCCACGAACATGACCATCTGGCGTCAGCGGCCCCTGCAAATCAGCCACGTAACGTTGTTTATTCCAGCTACCATATTCTGCAGAGACAGTGCCGGTATAATCACGGCTGGTGGCGTGTTTACGGATCATATTGATGGACGCAGAAGGGTTCCCCGTACCGGTCATCAGACCGTTGGCGCCGCGTACCACTTCCACACGTTCGAATAATGCGGTATCAGACAGCGCATCGCCCAGGTTCCAGCGTGATTCAAAATAGGTCGGGATGCCATCCACCATGTAATTATCGATCTGGAAACCGCGCGAGTAGTAACTGCTGCGGTCAGAATCCGCCTGGCTTTTGCTAATACCCAACGTGTGATCCATTACGTCGCCGAGCGTATCAAGCTGCTGATCCTTCATGCGCTGTTCGCTGATAATACTGACGGACTGCGGAATATCGCGCTGGATCATCTGCATTTTGGTGCCCGCGCTGGTCACTTTTACGCTGTAATCCTGCGACTCATCAGGCGTGCCGCTGTCGGCAGCCGCGTCGACCACAATGGTGTCGTTTGTCGCCGGTGCTGCGTAAACTGCTGGTGCCGCCAGCGCGCTGGCAATGCTTAACGCCAGCAAAGAGGGAAGAGAAGACGCCGGAACGACGCCCTGACGAAGTGCATGCTTAGCCATGTGTTGCCCTTAAAAATAATAAAATGATGCTGTGCATCAGGCTGTTGTAGTACGACTCTCATCACTGGCATCCGGCCTGATGAACAGAAATCGCGGGACTAAAACAACGTTCCACTGTCAATAAAAATGAGAACTATAATCATTTGTTTTTGCGGTGTAAACAAATGTAAGACGCGTTACAAATCGGCGGAAACAGGCCTGCCGAAGAAAAGCGCGTGAAGCAGGGCGACAACACCTCGGGTATGCGCTATAAGCATCCGCTTTATAAAGAAAAACCGGCGCAAAGGTTGAAAGGAAGCGATCATCTCGCTCATACTCTTAGCGTTTATCCAAGAAGGAAAAAAACCATGGCCGAAGAAACCATTTTCAGCAAAATTATTCGTCGCGAGATCCCGTCGGATATCGTTTATCAGGATGAGCTGGTAACGGCGTTTCGCGATATTTCTCCCCAGGCCCCAACCCATATTTTGATCGTCCCGAATGTACTGATACCGACCGTCAATGACGTCACGCCGGAACACGAGCAGGCGCTTGGTCGTCTGTTTACCGCCGCCGCGAAAATCGCGCAGCAGGAAGGCATTGCGCAAGATGGTTATCGCCTCATCATGAACTGCAACCGTCACGGCGGGCAGGAGGTCTACCACATCCATATGCATCTGGTAGGTGGCCGTCCGCTGGGGCCAATGCTTGCGCATAAAGGTCTCTGATATGGGCTGCGCACGCACAGGCTGGCTGCTGGCCGCGCTGCTGCTGGCGGGCTGCCGCTCCGCGCCGACGATTCCTGTCAGCGACGATCAGGCTGTAGTGATGGAATCCAGCGTTCTGGCTGCGGGCATTACCGCTGAAAAACCAGACTTTTCTCTGCAAAACGGCAAGCCTGGCGCCGCCGCTACCATTTACAATAACAAAGACGCGCCCGTTACCGTCCACTACCGCTTTTACTGGTACGACGCCCACGGGCTGGAAGGCCAGCCGCTGGATGTTCCGCGAACGGTGGTCATCCCGGCGCAGGGCCGTGTGACGGTTAACGGCCAGACCGACTATCTGGCGGCACGGAAAGCCCGTCTTTATCTCTATCTCTGAAGGGGGAAACGTTGAACAGAATGTATCGCTATGCGCTACTGGCGGCTGTCGCCCTGGCGCTGTCGGGTTGTATTGTACCCGGCGAGCAGAAACCCGCGCCGGTCGAAGAAGTGCAACCGGGCACGCAGCAACCTACGCAGCCCGTCCCGCCGCCGACCCAGCCGGTGCCGACTGTGCCATCCGTGCCGTCAATTCCGGCGCAGCCTGGCCCGATTGAACACCAGCCTGAAAACACCACGCCGGAGCCGAAATCGCGCACCTATGACTGGAACAGCGCAATGGCACCGATGGTCGGCAAAATGTTACAGGCCGACGGGGTAAACGCGGGCAGCGTGCTGCTGGTGGACAGCGTCAATAACCGTACCAACGGCTCAATGCAAACCGGCCCGGCTACCGAGGCACTGCGCGGCGCGCTGGCGAACAATGGTAAATTCACGCTGGTCTCGGCGCAGCAGCTCTCAATGGCGAAACAGCAGTTAGGACTTTCGCCGCAGGACAGCCTGGGCTCGCGCAGTAAAGCCATCGGCATCGCCCGTAACGTGGGCGCGCAGTATGTGCTTTACGCCAACGCCAGCGGCAACGTGAACGCCCCCACGCTGCAAATGCAGCTGATGCTGGTACAGACCGGCGAAATTATCTGGTCCGGTAAAGGTGCCGTTCAGCAAACCCAGTAATCAGAGCCCGCAAGGGTTTTTACAGCAGAGTTTTCCGGCGGCTTCGGCCGCCGGCGTCGTTTGCGCGCTGCCGGGCCTTAGCGATGGTGTCTGGCGGGTGTTCGTTGATGACGAAACGCTGGTGGTACGCCGTGACGCGCGCGCAAGCCGCGCCCGTAGTCCTCGCCAGTATCGCGCGCTGAAACGGCTTCCCGCGACGCTCGCGCCACGCCCGCGCCGCTGCGATAACGGCTGGCTGGCGGTCACTTTTTTACCGGGCGACATTCACGACACGCTGCCGCCTGTGCCGCAACTCGGTGCGCTGCTGTATCATCTGCATCGTCAGCGACGCTTCGGCTGGCGTATCGAACTGCTGCCGCTGCTGATGCGAGACTGGCAGCAGAGCGCGCCGACGCGCCGCACGCGTTTCTGGCTGCGTCTGCTACACCGCATGCGCCGCCTCGGCGAGCCGCGTCCACTGCGTCTCGCGCCGCTGCATATGGACATTCATCCCGGCAACCTGGTCTGGGCGCAGGAGCGACTGATGCTTATTGACTGGGAGTACGCGGGCGATGGCGACGTTGCGCTGGAGCTTGCCTGCGTCTGGCTCGATGACGCGACGTGCGATGCGCTTATCGCCGACTACGCGAAACGAGCAATGATTAACGAGACGTCGCTGCGCCGTCAGGTGGCGCGCTGGCGTCCGTGGAGCGGGTTACTGATGGCGGGCTGGTATGAGCGCCGCTTTCAGGAAACCGGCGACCGCACATTTATCACACTTGCAGACGAGGCCTGGCGCCAGCTGCGGGAAAACGAATACGAAGGGAGAGAAACATGGGTCCGGTAATGCTGGATGTGGAAGGCTTTGAGCTTGATGCCGAAGAGCGTGAAATTCTGGGGCATCCGCTGGTAGGTGGGCTTATCCTGTTTACCCGCAACTATCATGATCCCCAGCAGTTGCGCGAACTGGTGCGTCAGATACGCGAAAGCGCGCATAACCATCTGGTCATTGCTGTAGACCAGGAGGGCGGACGCGTGCAGCGTTTTCGCGACGGATTTACCCGACTGCCTGCGGCGCAGAGCTTTGCCGCCCTGCTGGGTATGGAGGAGGGCGGGAAACTTGCGCAGGAGGCGGGCTGGTTGATGGCCTGCGAAATGATTGCAATGGATATCGACATCAGCTTCGCGCCGGTGCTGGATGTCGGGCATCTCAGCGCCGCGATTGGCGAGCGCGCGTTTCATGACGACCCGGCAAACGTGCTGGCGATGGCAAAACGCTTTATTACCGGTATGCAGAGCGCGGGCATGAAAGCGACCGGCAAACACTTCCCGGGCCACGGGGCCGTCAGCGCTGATTCGCACAAAGAGACACCGCGCGATCCGCGCCCGGCTGCGGAGATTCGCCGCCACGACATGCTGCCGTTTCGCGAGCTTATTAGTTACAACATGCTAGATGCTGTCATGCCGGCGCACGTCGTCTATAGCGATGTCGATCCCCTGCCAGCCAGCGGTTCGCCTTACTGGCTTAAGCAGGTGCTGCGCGGTGAACTCGGTTTCGACGGCGTGATTTTCTCTGACGATCTCTCAATGGAAGGCGCGGCAATTCTTGGCGGCTATGCGGAGCGCGGGCAGGCGGCGCTGGACGCCGGTTGCGATATGATCCTGGTCTGCAATAATCGGAAGGGTGCCGTTAGCGTTCTGGATAACCTGTCGCCGATCAAAGCAGAACGTGTTACACGTTTGTATCATAAAGGTGTAATTTCGCGTCAGGAACTGATGGCGTCAGCGCGCTGGAAGCAGGTAAGCGGCGAGCTTACCGCACTGCATGAGCGCTGGCAGACGCACAAGGCGGGGTAATTCGTTGCCCTGAAGCTGCTACGCTGGGATGAGAATGCGATGATTATCTACTTACACGGTTTCGATTCAAACAGTCCGGGTAACCATGAGAAAGTGCTGCAACTGCAGTTTATCGATCCGGATGTGCGGCTTATCAGCTACAGCACGCGCCATCCGAAACACGACATGCAGCATCTGCTGCGCGAAGTGGACAAGATGCTGCAGTTAAACGTCGACGAGCGGCCCCTCATCTGCGGCGTGGGGCTTGGCGGCTTCTGGGCGGAGCGTATCGGTTTTCTGTGTGATATCCGGCAGGTTATCTTCAACCCCAACCTGTTTCCGTATGAAAACATGGAAGGCAAAATCGACAGGCCGGAAGAGTATCTGGATATCGCGACCAAATGCGTTGAGAACTTCCGCGAGAAAAACCGCGACCGCTGCCTGGCTATCCTCTCGCGTGAGGATGAAGCACTCGACAGCCAGCGCTCGGCGCAGCTGTTGCATCAGTTTTATGAAATCGTCTGGGATGAAACGCAGACGCACAAATTCAAAAATATTTCGCCCCACCTGCAACGCATTAAGGCTTTTAAAACACTCGGGTAATGCCTGCCTGAAACATCAAGCGCCATCATATCGACGATGGGCCAGCCGCAAGCTGGCCCATTTTGTTTATCTTTAATGCATAAAAATTGATGCACATCAAATTTGGTATGACCAATGCACCGTTCATGTTATGCTCGTCTCTGTTGTGAACCGGGTTGCTAAACTATTGTTAATTAAAAGCTATTTTTAATAACTTTGAATTAACAATTAGTTAAACACTTTAAGGGGGTCACGTTGACTACGCCATTAAGAAAGATCGTTATCGTGGGCGGCGGTGCCGGCGGACTGGAGCTCGCCACGCAGCTCGGTCATAAACTGGGCCGCGGCAAAAAAGCGAAAGTCACGCTGGTGGATCGTAATCACAGCCACCTGTGGAAACCGCTGCTGCACGAAGTGGCGACCGGCTCGCTGGATGAGGGCGTTGATGCGCTGAGCTATCTGGCGCATGCGCGCAACCACGGTTTCCAGTTCCAGCTGGGTTCCGTTGTGGATATCAACCGCGACGCGAAAACCATCACGCTTGCCGAACTGCGCGATGAGAAAGGCGAACTGCTGGTGGCTGAGCGTAAAGTCCCTTACGACACGCTGGTCATGGCGCTCGGCAGTACCTCCAACGACTTCAACACGCCAGGCGTCAAGGATCACTGCATTTTCCTCGACAACCCGCACCAGGCGCGTCGTTTCCATCAGGAAATGCTTAACCTGTTCCTGAAATACTCCGCCAACCTCGGCGCTAACGGCAAAGTGAACATCGCGATTGTCGGCGGCGGCGCAACAGGCGTTGAGCTCTCCGCAGAGTTGCATAACGCGGTGAAACAGCTGCACAGCTACGGCTACAAAGGGCTCACCAACGAAGCGCTGAACGTGACGCTGGTGGAAGCGGGCGAGCGTATTCTCCCGGCGCTGCCGCCGCGTATCTCCAGCGCCGCGCACAATGAGCTGACCAAGCTTGGCGTACGCGTGCTTACCAACACCATGGTGACCAGCGCGCAGGAAGATGGGCTCAACACCAAAGACGGCGAATTCATTCAGGCTGACCTGATGGTCTGGGCGGCAGGTATTAAAGCGCCAGATTTTATGAAAGAGATAGGCGGGCTCGAAACCAACCGCATCAATCAGCTGGTGGTGGAACAGACGCTGCAAACCACGCGCGATCCGGATATCTTCGCCATTGGCGACTGCGCGTCCTGCCCGCGTCCGGAAGGCGGCTTCGTACCGCCGCGCGCCCAGGCGGCGCACCAGATGGCTTCCTGCGCGCTGGACAACATTCTGGCGCAGATCAAAGGCAAGCCGCTCAAGCCGTACGTCTATAAAGACAAAGGCTCGCTGGTATCGCTGTCGAAATTCTCAACCGTCGGCAGCCTGATGGGCAACCTGATGCGCGGCTCTATGATGATCGAAGGGCGTATCGCGCGCTTTGTCTACATCTCGCTGTATCGTATGCATCAGATAGCGCTGCATGGCTACTTCAAGACCGGCCTGATGATGCTCGTTGGCAGCATCAACCGCGTGATCCGCCCGCGCCTGAAGCTGCACTAAGCAAGACATCCGCCCCGGCGCCCGCCAGGGCGGATGAAATTTTATTTCCGTCACATTTTCCCTTCAGACTCCTCTCAATCCGCTGATTCGCCCCGGTTAATCCTCTTTTTTGAGTCGTTTTCTGATTTGCCATTCGTTTCCTCAATTGCAAAATTGTTACTAATTGCACAGCCGGGAGGAATTCCTGTGAATAAATCAATGTTAGCGGGTATCGGTATTGGGGTGGTTGCTGCGCTGGGCGTGGCGGCGGTGGCGAGTCTGGATGTTTTTACTCCTTCGCCGAAATATGCTCAGGTGGTTTCTGCCACGCCTATCAAAGAGACCGTGAAAACGCCGCGTCAGGAGTGCCGTAATGTCACCGTGACGCATCGTCGTCCGGTTCAGGATGAAAACCGCCTGACCGGCTCGGTACTGGGCGCGGTCGCAGGCGGCGTGATTGGCCACCAGTTTGGCGGCGGGCGCGGTAAAGATGTCGCGACGGTGGTGGGCGCGCTGGGCGGCGGCTACGCCGGCAACCAGATCCAGGGTCATCTGCAGGAGAGCGATACCTACACCACGACTCAGCAGCGCTGCAAAACCGTCTATGACAAATCAGAGAAAATGCTCGGTTATGATGTGACGTACCGCATCGGGGAAGAGCAGGGCAAAATCCGTATGGATAACGATCCGGGCAGCCGTATTCCGCTCGACAGCAACGGACAGCTGGTACTGAATCAGAAAACCTGAAAATAAAAAAGCGTTACGCACCATTGCCCCTCTCGCACTCAGGCAGAGGGGCTTTTTTATGCCTGCGCCCCGGTGGGAAGCCACAAAATACGCATGCGAAAACGCCCATGCGTCACGGGCTGTGAGGCATGGGCGTTGGCATTACATAGCACTGTGTTGTCTGAATAAAATAAAACCCGTGATCAGCACTGATAAAAACGCATAAAGAATAGAACCACCGCAGAACAACCAAAGGCCAAATAACAATGTTATTACTATTAACACCTTAAATAATGGTAATAGCAAAGCCATGTTCATCTTCCTTCTGTAGGTGTATAGCCAAAAATCGTCTCTTGTCTTCCATATTTGAAACTTGATACACCACGGATACTGTGTGGAAAAAAGTCCTCGTCCCTGCATGGCTCCGTCTTCATGACGTGAATAACTCCAGTTCTAATAATTGATGGTGCTAATTAATTAGCACACGAATAATCATTTCTTTGACGATCAAAGAGTAGCTATTCTGAAGGATATATTTGCCAGTTTTTTCCTATCAATAAACGGCGCAGAAAGGCTTTCAGCGAAACGGTGATTATTCATAGAATTTATGGGAAAAGCGGGAGTGGCGGATGCCGCTCCCGGAAGGCGGGGATACTATTGCAAGAGGTGCGGCCACAGTCGCATAGTCATATTCACAATCTGAATCAATTCTTCCTGGCTGGCGCCTTCGCGTGCGCTTACCGACATGCCGTGCACCAGGCAACTGATAAAGCGTACCAGTGCAGGCAAGTTGCATTCTGATGGAATTTCTTTTTTCGCCTGCCGCTCACTTAAAAAGCGCAGCAAAATTTCTTCGCGTTGCGTATGACGGGCTTTCAGCGTGGCGGCGATTTCTTCAGACGATGCGGCGAGTGCCGCAGACGTCGTGACCATAAAACAGCCCGCCGGCGTCTCTTTACTGGCAAAGCAGCTCGCTACCGCGCAAAGATAATCATGCAGCGCTTCATCGACGCGTTTATCAGCGCGAAACAGCAAGGTTTCCTGCTGTTGCGCGAAGCGTGCGATATAGCGGTCAAGCACGGCGCGAAACAGCCCCTCTTTATTGGTGAACTCCGCATACAGCGTCGGCGCTTTGGCACCGGTCGCTTCCACCAGATGCGCCAGCGACGTGGCTTCGTAGCCGTGCTGCCAGAATAGTGCCATGGCCTTATCAAGCGCCGCTTCCCTGTCGAACACTTTCGGTCGGCCACGGCTTTTTTTTGCGCAACTTTGCGTTTCTGTTGTCATGGTGCCGTTTAACCTCTTTATCAAACCTGCCTTCAAAATACCCCTTTTTGCACCGGGAGTACCAGCAAAACCGCGCCGGATGTAGTTTCCAGCGGCGGGTCGCCGTAAGCGAGCTATTAATATAACGATCGTTAAAAATTATATTGAAACGTGATGCAGATCACAACTATCATTTATCTATCGATCGTTAATTAAATAATGTTAACGACCCTCTGTTACCGAACCGTCTTACTGATAAAAAGGTTACCCTATGAAAAACGTCAACATGCTGTTCGCCGTCGCCATTCTGAGTTCGCTGTCATTTGCAAGCGTTGCTGCCGTTCAGGTGCAGTCAACGCCAGCGGGGCAGCAGAAAGTGGGTACTATCTCCGCCACCGCCGGCACTAACCTGTCGTCGCTCGAAGCGGAGCTTGCGCAAAAAGCGGATGAAGCCGGTGCGAAATCGTTCCGCATCACCTCGGCGAATGGCCCGAACGCCCTGCACGGCACGGCGGTTATTTATAAATAAGCTGAACCGACACACAGCAAAAGGCCCTGTCCAGCGACAGGGCCTTTTTTCGTTCAGGGCTCAGATGGCGTTAGAGGCGGGTTCAGAAGCGTGCGCGGTGACGTTGACCGGCACGCCAGCGCGCAGGCGCAGCGCGTGCTCCATCACGTCGCGGTCGGTCTGCGGGGCAGACTGGAACGCCTGAAGGGTTGCGTTCAGTACAATCGGCAGCGTTTTCGGATCGTCCTCAATCCGTTTTGACAGCGGTTGATGCACCTCTACCAGATGCCGGCCATCCGGTTCTACGGACGCTTTCACCGGCGCGTTAATGATATTCACGCGCGTTCCGACCGGCACCACGCTGAATAAATGCTTAATGTCGTCATCGCGCAGGCGAATACAGCCGGAGCTAACGCGCATCCCGATACCGAAATCGGCATTCGTGCCGTGCAGAAGATAGACGCCGCCGTAAGCCGCAAGGCGGATCGCGTGGTGGCCCATCGGGTTATCCGGCCCGGCCGGGACTACCGGCGGCAGATCAATACCCTGGGCTTTATAGCGCGCGCGGATATTGGCGGTCGGCGTCCAGGTGGGGTTAGCGCGTTTTTGCGAGACGGATGTCTGCATCGTCGGCGTCAGCGTATCGCCATCCAGTTGACCGATGCCTATCGGGTAGACGGTCACGCTGTTTTCTCCCGGTGGGAAATAGTAGAGCCGCAGCTCGGCAAGATTAATGAGAATGCCTTCGCGCGGCGCGTCCGGCAGCAGCATCTGGCGCGGAATCGTCAGTACGCTGCCCGCGCGCGGCACATACGGATCAACGCCCGGGTTCGCCTGCAAAAGCGCCAGAAAGCCGACGTTATAGCGTTTGGCGATCGCCTCCAGCGAGCCGCCGTCGTCTGCCACCGTGTGGTAGAGGGTGTCGCCGATAAGCCGGCTGCCAGGCGGCGGCAGCGGATAGGTATTGGCCAGCGCCTGGCTTGCGCCGAGCGTCACGCTCGCGGCGAAGGCAAGCCATGACAGCCAGCGGGTAAAACGCGTATTTTCTCTTTTCATTTACAGATCCCAAAGGCAGAGAAGCTTTTGTAATTTATTGATAAAGAGAGAAGTATGGCGGGGGTTCGTCCAGGGAAACCCTGGACGAATGCAAAAGATTGTAAAGTTACGCCCCTGAGCGGGGCGTGGCGGATTACGGCAGGGTGTGTTCGGCGAGTTGCGCCATAAACTGACGCACCCATTCCATGCGGTTTTTGCGCTCTTCCAGCTCGCGGAAAAACTTCAGGCGCGTCGGCCCGTCGAGGCGATAATGTTGCGGCTCTTTTTGCAGCAGACCAATAAGCCAGCCCGGATCAACATGGTTCTTCTCGGCAAATTCAATCGTCCCGCCTTTTTCATTGGCCTCAATCTTGCGTACGCCAAGCTTCTGCGCCTGCTGGCGCAAAAGCGCGATATCCAGCAGGTTGCGCGCCGGGTCCGGCAACAGGCCAAAGCGATCGATAAGCTCCACCTTGATCTCTTCAAGCTCCTGCTCTTTTTTGGCGCTGGCAATGCGCTTGTAGAAGGACAGTCGCGTATTGACGTCCGGGATAAAGGCTTCCGGCAGCAGCGAGGGCATCCGCAGCTCAACTTCGGTCTGCTGGCTGGTGAGATCTTCAAGCGACGGCTCGCGCCCGGCTTTCAGCGCGTCGACGGCGTTTTCCAGCAGTTCCATATAGAGCGAAAAGCCGATGGTCTCCATCTGGCCGCTTTGATCTTCGCCCAGCAGCTCGCCCGCGCCGCGGATTTCCAGATCGTGCGTCGCCAGCGCAAAGCCTGCGCCCAGATCTTCCAGCGAGGCGATGGCTTCGAGGCGTTTCTGCGCATCGGTGGTCATCGCTTTAGGCGGCGGCGTCAGCAGCCAGGCGTACGCCTGGTGGTGCGAACGGCCCACGCGGCCACGCAGCTGGTGCAACTGCGCAAGGCCAAAGTGGTCGGCGCGCTCGATAATAATGGTATTGGCGGTCGGAATATCGATACCGGTTTCGATAATCGTGGTGCAGACCAGCACGTTGAAGCGCTGGTGATGGAAGTCGTTCATCACCCGCTCCAGCTCACGCTCGCGCATCTGGCCGTGGCCGATGGCGATACGCGCCTCCGGTACCAGGTTTGCCAGCCGCTCGGCGGCTTTCTGAATATTCTCGACGTCATTGTAAAGGTAATACACCTGCCCGCCGCGCAGCACTTCGCGCAGGATCGCCTCGCGCACCACCAGATTGTCATACTCGCGCACGAAGGTTTTCACCGCCAGTCGGCGCGCCGGCGGCGTGGCGATAATCGACAGGTCCCGCATGCCGCTCATCGCCATGTTAAGCGTGCGCGGAATCGGCGTCGCGGTAAGCGTCAGGATATCGACATCGGCGCGCATCGCCTTGATACGCTCTTTGTGACGCACGCCGAAGCGGTGCTCCTCATCGACGATGAGAAGCCCCAGATCTTTCATCTTCACATCGCTCTGCAACAGCTTATGGGTGCCGATAAGAATATCGACTTTCCCTTCGGCAGCCTGTTCCAGCACCTGCGCCTGCTCTTTGGCGCTGCGAAAGCGCGACAGCAGCTCAATGCGCACCGGCCAGTTGGCGAAACGGTCGCGGAAATTGTCGTAATGCTGCTGGGCGAGCAGAGTGGTCGGCACCAGCACCGCGACCTGTTTATTGTTCTCGACGGCAAGAAACGCCGCGCGCATCGCCACTTCGGTTTTGCCGAAGCCGACATCGCCGCACACCAGGCGATCCATCGCCAGCGGCTGGCACATATCGCTCAACACCGCGTTAATGGCCTGCGCCTGATCGGGCGTCGTTTCAAACGGGAAGCCCTCGCAGAACAATTGATACTGCTCTTTGTCATGCTTAAAGGCGAAACCGGCTTTCGCGGCGCGCTGGGCATAGATATCCAGCAGCTCCGCCGCCACGTCGCGCACTTTTTCCGCCGCTTTCTGGCGCGCTTTGCTCCAGGCGTCGCCGCCCAGTTTATGCAGAGGCGCATTCTCTTCGGCCCCGCCCGCGTAGCGGCTGATCAGATGCAGTGACGAGACCGGCACATAGAGTTTCGCCTCGTTGGCGTAGGTCAGCATCAGATATTCAGCAGTGATGCCGCCCGCTTCAAGCGTGGTCAGCCCGGCATAGCGGCCCACGCCGTGCTCCAGATGCACTACCGGCTGGCCGGGGCGCAGCTCCGCCAGGTTGCGGATAAGCGTGTCGGGGTTAATGGTGCGGCGGCTCTCCTGACGGCGGCGCGTCACGCGCTCGCCCAGCAGATCGCTTTCGCAGATAAACGCCCGGTGGCGCAGGGTGTCGATAAACCCGCGCTCCGCCGCGCCGATGCTCAGATAACAGCCGCCATCGGCGGCATCTTCGAGACGCAGCAGGCGCTTTGGTGCGACTTTAATGCGCGAGAGCAGTTCAGAGAGCGCCTCGCGGCGGCCCTCACTTTCTACCGAGAAAATTACCGGCCCGGTGAACGATTCAAGAAAACGGCGCAGGCTGTCGAGCGGCGCTTTCTGCTGGGCCTGAACGGCGATATCCGGCAGCGGCTGATAGCCGAGATTGGTATTCGCGGCTTTATCGGCGAGCGCTTCGGTTTTCAACTGTACGCGCGGCCAGGCTTTCAGTTGCGCATGAAGTTCATCAGTGCGCAGCCAGAGTTCTTCCGGTGGCAACAGCGGACGCATCGGGTCAACGCCGCGGTTCTCATAACGCGCGACGGCGTCGGTCCAGAAGCGGTCAGCGCTCGCCTCAAGATCGCCTGTGCTCACTACCAGTGTGTTTTTCGGGAAATAGCTGAACAGCGGCGGCAGCGGCTCGCTGAAGAACAGCGGCTGCCAGTATTCGATCCCGGCGGGCAGGGTGCCTTTGCTCACCTGCTGATAGATATGCTCCGGGTCACGCTTGACCTCGAAACGGTCGCGCCACTGGCTGCGGAACAGTTCAATGGCCGCTTTGTCGGTCGGAAATTCGTGCGCCGGCAGCAGATTTATCGCCTCGACCTCTTCCAGCGTGCGCTGGGTGTCGACGTCAAACAACCGCAGGCTGTCGATTTCGTCATCGAAAAAGTCGATGCGGTAGGGCTGTTCGCTGCCCATCGGGTAGAGATCGAGCAGCGCGCCGCGGGTGGCGTATTCGCCATGCGCCATCACCTGATCCACATGACGATAGCCCGCCTGGTCGAGCTGGCTGCGCAGGGTGTCGCGCGACAGCTGCTGGCCTTTTTGCATCACCAGCGCGTGGCCGTGCAGGAAGCTGTGCGGGCAGACGCGCTGCATCAGCGTGTTCACCGGCAGGATCAACACGCCGCGCTGCATGGCGGGCAGCTGATAGAGCGTCGAGAGGCGCGAGGAGATAATCTCCTGATGCGGTGAGAAACTGTCGTAAGGCAGCGTCTCCCAGTCGGCGAGGTTCATGACCAGGCTTTCGGTAAACTGTTGAATTTCATCATGCAGGCGCAGGGCGTTTTGCATATCCGGCGCGATAAGCACCAGCGGGCCGGCGTGGCGTTCCGCCATTTCCGCCACCTCGACGGCGCAGGCCGCGCCGGTCAGTTCACCCAGTTGACGCTGATCGCCCGCTTTGACGGGCAGAGTGTAACGATATTGTTCAGGCATAGAAGGCGAAGCGTGCTCCGGTTGTGCCGCTTGTCCGGGATAAAAACCCGGCGACAGAGTGGGTTAGTGGTTCCATAAATCAGATCTGGGCTTTATTATCGTTGATCACTTTGCATTAGCAACCGTACAAGACGGATTTCATGTATCAACCTGTCGCGTTATTTATCGGCCTGCGCTATATGCGCGGGCGTGCAGCAGACCGCTTCGGCCGCTTCGTCTCCTGGCTCTCTACTATCGGCATCACGCTTGGCGTGCTGGCGCTGGTGACAGTGCTCTCCGTGATGAATGGTTTCGAGCGCGAACTGCAAAACAACATTCTCGGGCTGATGCCGCAGGCGGTGGTCAGCGCATCCAAAGGCTCCGTTAACCCACAGCAGTTGCCTGCCGACCGCCTTCACTTGCAGGGCGTGAACCGCGTAGCGCCGCTGACCACCGGCGATGTGGTGCTGCAAAGCGCCCGTAGCGTGGCGGTTGGCGTAATGCTGGGCATCGACCCGCAACAGCGCGATCCGCTGACGCCGTATCTGGTGAACGTCAAACAGCAGGATCTGGCCGCCGGCAAATACAACATCATTCTCGGCGAACAGCTCGCGGGCCAGCTTGGCGTCAAACGCGGCGATCAGCTGCGCCTGATGGTGCCGTCGGCAAGCCAGTTCACGCCGATGGGCCGTTTACCGAGCCAGCGTCTCTTCACGGTGATTGGCACTTTCGCCGCCAACAGCGAAGTGGATGGCTATCAGATGCTGGTGAACATTCAGGACGCCTCGCGCCTGATGCGCTATCCGGCGGGCAATATTACCGGCTGGCGGCTGTGGCTGAACGAGCCGCTCAAGGTCGATGTGCTGAGCCAGCAGCCGCTCCCGGCAGGCACCGAATGGCACGACTGGCGCGATCGCAAAGGCGAGCTGTTCCAGGCGGTGCGCATGGAGAAAAACATGATGGGCCTGCTGCTGAGCCTTATCGTCGCTGTCGCCGCATTTAATATCATCACCTCGCTGGGGTTAATGGTGATGGAGAAGCAGGGCGAAGTGGCGATTCTGCAAACCCAGGGGCTGACGCGTCGCCAGATCATGGCGGTGTTTATGGTGCAGGGCGCGAGTGCGGGCGTCATCGGCGCGCTCTTTGGCGCGCTGTTGGGCGCGCTGCTCGCCAGTCAGTTGAATAACCTGATGCCGGTCATCGGCGCGTTTCTTGACGGCGCGGCGCTGCCGGTCGTAATCGAACCGCTGCAGGTCATCGGGATTGCGCTGGCGGCGATGGCCGTCGCGCTGTTGTCTACGCTTTATCCTTCCTGGCGCGCTGCCGCCACCGAACCCGCTGAGGCTTTACGTTATGAGTAATTCTGTGCTGTTACAGTGCGACAACCTGTGCAAACGCTACCAGGAAGGCAAAGTGCAAACGGATGTGTTGCACAACGTCAGTTTCAGCATCGATGCGGGCGACATGATGGCGATTGTCGGCAGCTCCGGCTCCGGCAAAAGTACGCTGCTGCACCTGCTGGGCGGCCTTGACACGCCGACTTCCGGCGACGTGATCTTCAGCGGACGACCGCTGAGTTCGCTGTCGTCCGCTTCCAAAGCCGAACTGCGTAACCGCGAGCTCGGCTTTATCTACCAGTTCCACCACCTGCTGCCGGATTTCACCGCCATGGAAAACGTGGCGATGCCGCTACTTATCGGTAAACAGCCAAAGGCCGAGACGGAGCGCCGGGCGCTGGCGATGCTCGACGCCGTTGGGCTTGCGCACCGCAGCAATCACCGCCCGTCGGAGCTTTCCGGGGGCGAGCGTCAGCGCGTCGCCATCGCCCGTGCGCTGGTAAATAACCCGCGTCTGGTGCTGGCGGATGAACCCACCGGCAACCTGGATGCGCGCAATGCCGACAGCATTTTCGATCTGCTCGGCGAGCTTAACAAAACCCAGGGCACCGCCTTCCTGGTGGTGACGCACGATCTGCAGCTCGCGAAGCGGCTGTCGCGCCAGCTTGAGATGCGCGACGGGCATCTGAACCCTGAACTGACCCTGATGGGGAGGGCGTAAATGGGTTCCGCGTTATCGTTACTGATAGGCCTGCGTTTTAGTCGTGGCCGTCGGCGCAGCGGCATGGTGTCGCTGATTTCCGTGATTTCGACCGTCGGCATCGCGCTTGGCGTGGCGGTGCTGATTGTGGGGCTGAGCGCCATGAACGGCTTTGAGCGCGAACTGAACAACCGCATTCTGGCGGTGGTGCCGCACGGCGAAATCGAGCCGGTCGAACAGCCGTGGCGCGGCTGGCAGGAGGTTGTGACGCGCGTTGAGAACGTTAACGGCATCGTGGCGGCAGCGCCCTACGTGAATTTCACCGGGCTGGTGGAGAGCGGGGCAAACCTGCGCGCCATTCAGGTCAAAGGCGTCGACCCGGCGCAGGAACAGCGTCTAAGCGCGCTGCCACGCTACGTGCAGAACAACGCCTGGCAAGATTTTCAGGCGGGCAAACAGCAGATAATCATTGGTAAAGGCGTTGCGGATGCGCTGAAAGTGAAGCAGGGCGACTGGCTCTCCATCATGATCCCCAACTCCGATGCCGACCATAAGCTGTTGCAGCCCAAACGCGTGCGTTTACAGGTGGCGGGCATTCTGCAACTCAGTGGCCAGCTCGATCACAGCTTCGCGATGGTGCCGCTGGCCGATGCGCAGGGGTATCTGAATTTAGGTGACAGTGTCACGGGTATCGCTATCAAAGTGAATGACGTGTTTAACGCCAATCAGCTGGTGCGTGACGCGGGCCAGGTGACTGACGCCTACGTTTACATCAAAAGCTGGATTAACACCTACGGCTATATGTACCGCGACATCCAGATGATCCGCGCCATTATGTATCTGGCGATGGTGCTGGTGATCGGCGTCGCCTGCTTTAACATCGTTTCCACGCTGGTGATGGCGGTGAAAGATAAAAGCAGCGATATCGCGGTGCTGCGCACGCTCGGCGCGAAAGATGGCCTCATCCGCGCGATTTTCGTCTGGTACGGATTGCTGGCGGGGCTGCTTGGCTCGGTCAGCGGCGTGGTGGTGGGCGTGCTGGCCTCGTGGCAACTGACGGCGATTATTCACGCGATTGAAAAACTGATTGGTCATCATTTCCTCTCCGGCGACATCTACTTTATCGACTTTCTGCCGTCGGAGCTGCACGCGCTGGACGTGGTGTATGTGCTGGTCACGGCGCTGGTGCTGAGCCTGCTGGCGAGCTGGTATCCGGCGCGGCGCGCGAGCCGCATCGACCCGGCGCGCGTGCTGAGCGGACAATAATTCAGGGAGCGGCGAATGTATTACGGGTTTGACATTGGCGGCAGCAAAATCGCCCTCGGGGTTTACGATGAAGCGCGGCGCCTGCAATGGCAAACCCGCGTGGCGACCCCGCACGACAGCTATGAACGCTTCCTCGACGCTGTCGCTACGCTGGTGGCAGAAGCCGATCGCCGATTTGGCGCTGCCGGTCATGTCGGCGTCGGCATTCCCGGTATTCCTGAAACCGACGACGGGCTGCTTTATGCGGCCAACCTGCCCGCCGCCAGCGGCAGGGCGGTACGGCGCGATCTCAGCGTGCGGCTTGGGCGCGAGGTGCGCATCGATAACGACGCCAACTGCTTTGCGCTCTCCGAAGCCTGGGACGACGACTTTCGCGCTTACCCGGTGGTGATGGGGCTAATCCTCGGCACCGGCGTTGGCGGCGGAATAATTGTTGACGGCAAACCGGTGACCGGGCGCAGCTTTATCACGGGCGAATTCGGGCATATCCGTCTGCCGGTGGACGCGCTGGCGATCCTCGGGCGCGATATCCCGCTGCTGCGCTGCGGCTGCGGTCAGCATGGCTGCATCGAGAACTATCTTTCGGGCCGGGGCTTTGCATGGCTCTGGCAACACTTCTACCATCAATCACTGGACGCGCCGGAAATCATTGCGCGCTGGCAGCAGGGTGACGCCCAGGCGCAGGCGCACGTGGAGCGCTACACTGACCTGCTGGCGGTCTGCGTCGCCAGCCTGCTGACCGTGCTGGACCCGCACTTGCTGGTGCTGGGCGGCGGCTTGTCGGGGTTCGCGCATCTGACGACGGCGCTCGCAGCGAAGCTGCCCGCCCATCTGCTGCCAGTGGCGAAAGTCCCGCGTATCGAGCAGGCGCGCCACGGCGATGCAGGCGGTATGCGGGGCGCGGCTTTTCTCCATCTCACACGCTCACGGAGTTGAAATGCAATCGCGTCGTCTGCACCGGCTGGGCCGGTTTCGAAGGAATAAACGTCGGCTGCGCGAGCGGTTGCGTCAGCGAATTTTTTTCCGGGACAGAGTCATGGTACCTGAAGTGATGAATAAACCTGTGGTAGTGGTGTTAACCGGGGCGGGCATTTCGGCGGAATCGGGCATTCGCACCTTCCGCGCCGCCGACGGACTGTGGGAAGAGCATCGGGTGGAGGATGTGGCGACGCCGGAAGGTTTTGCGCGCAATCCGCAACTGGTGCAGGATTTTTATAACGCCCGGCGGCGTCAGCTCCAGCAGCCGGAGATTAAGCCCAACGCGGCGCATCTGGCGCTGGCGCGGCTGGAAGAGGCGTTCGGCGACCGCTTTTTGCTGATAACCCAGAATATCGATAACCTGCACGAGCGCGCCGGAAATAATAATGTCGTGCATATGCATGGCGAACTGCTGAAAGTGCGCTGTTCGCAGAGCGGACAGGTGCTGGAGTGGACGGGCGATGTGACGCCCGACGATAAGTGTCACTGCTGTCAGTTCCCCGCGCCGCTGCGCCCGCACGTGGTGTGGTTCGGCGAGATGCCGCTCGGCATGGATCGGATTTATGAGGCGCTGGCGCGCGCCGATGTGTTCATTGCTATCGGCACCTCCGGTCATGTTTACCCGGCCGCCGGTTTTGTGCATGAAGCTAAGTTGCAGGGCGCGCACACGGTGGAGCTAAACCTTGAACCGAGTCAGGTTGGCAGCGAATTCGAAGAGAAGCATTACGGGCTCGCAAGCCAGGTGGTGCCGGAGTATGTCGAGAAGTTGTTGAAAGGGTTGTAGAAAGGGCGGGGGCGTTAGGCTTACCCGCCCTGCAAACCCGCCCTTTCGTCTGATATCACTGTAAGGCGGGTAAGCGAAGCGTACCCGCCCTGTCACCACGATGAACGTTAACGTCCCGCTTTTAACTTCTGGTAATACGACTCATAAATCGCGCTCGCCTCGCCGACGTCGTTCTGCCATTCACCTTTCTGAATGGTCGCATCGTCCGGGTAGAGCGATTTATCGTCCGCCACCTCTTTTTTGAGCAGCTTACGGGCGGCGAGGTTCGGCGTAGGGTAACCGATGGTTTCGGCAACCTGTTTCGCCACGTCCGGGCGCAGCAGGAAGTTAATCAGCTTGTGCGCGCCTTCGACATTTTTCGCATTCGCCGGAATAGCCAGGCTATCCATCCAGAAAATCCCGCCTTCCTTCGGCCAGACCACATCCAGCGGGGCGCCAGCCTGACGCGCCACCCACGCAGAGCCATTCCACACCATACCGAGATTCACTTCGCCTTCCAGATACGGGTTCGCCGGGTTGTCGGAGTTAAACGCCGCCACGTTCGGCATCAGCTTTTTCAGCTCGTTATAGGCCGCTTCGATCTCTTTCGGATTGGTGGTGTTGCCGGAAAGCCCGAGCTTGCGCAGCGCCATCTGGAACACTTCGCGCGCGTCATCGGTCAGCAGCAGGCTGCCTTTATACTCTGGCTTCCAGAGATCCGCCCAGGAGGTCACGCTCTTCGGGTTGATCGCATCGCTGTTTACGCCGATCGCCGTCGCGCCCCAGATATAGGGCACGGAATAGTCGTTATTCGGATCGAACGGCTTGTTCAGCATCGCCGGGTCCAGATTGTGAAAATTCGACAGCTTGCTTTTGTCGATCTTCTGGATCATTCCTTCCTTGCGCATCTTGTCGACAAAATAAGTCGACGGCACGATCAGATCGTACGCGCCCTGCTGATAAGTTTTAAGCCTGGCGTACATGGTCTCGTTCGATTCATAGGTCGAATAGATAACCTTGATGCCGGTCTCGTTGGTGAACTGCTCCAGCAGGCCTGGCGGCACATATTCGGTCCAGTTGTAGAAGTAGAGCGTTTTGCCGTCATCAGCGTGCGCAGCGCTCATACCGACCGCCAGAGCACCCGCTGCAAGCAGGTGGCGTGACCATTTTTTCATTTTACGTCCCCTGAGTTGAAGGCCTGGCGAGGCAGGCTTTTCGTTTTATCGCGAAGCAATAGCTGGCTTGCCAGTACCAAAACCAGCGACAGCGCCAGCAGAATGGTGGCGAGCGCGTTGACTTCCGGCGACACGCCCACTTTCACCATGGAATAAATTTTCAGCGGCAGGATTTCATAGCCCGGCCCGGTCACAAACGATGAGACCACGACGTCATCCATCGACAGCGTAAAGCTCAGCAGCCAGCCCGCCGCCACCGCCGGCATCGCCAGCGGCAGGATAATTTTGCGCAGAATAGTGATTTCGCTTGCGCCCAGATCGCGCGCCGCTTCAAGCATGCGTACGTCAAAACCTTTCAGCCTTGAATAGACGGTCACAACCACAAACGGCAGGCAGAAGGTGATGTGCGAGAACAGTAGCGACCAGAAGCCAAGCTGAATGCCCGCCAGCATAAACAGCACCAGCAGGGAAATCGCCATCACGATATCGGGCGACATCATCACCACAAACAGCATGCCGCTGACAAACGGTTTGCCGCGAAAACGGTAGCGGTAGAGCGCGACCGCCGTCAGCGCGCCGATGGCGGTGGCGAACGTGGCGGAGAAGACCGCCATCGTCAGCGAATGTTGGGCGGCCTGTAACAGGCTGTCGTTATTCATCAATAGGCTGTACCAGTTTGTGGTGAAGCCCTGCCAGTTAATGCCGAAACGCGAGCTGTTGAATGAGTTCACAATCAGGATCACGATCGGGATGTAAAGATAAGCGTAAATAGCGGCCATAAAACCGCCGCGCAGCAGTCGACCGATCATTCCAGCTCCACCTTCTTGTTAAGCAGGCGCGCGGCGCGCCAGTACACCAGCAGCATCAGGCCCATCACCAGCGTCAGCGTGATGCTGGTCGCCGCGCCGAACGGCCAGTCGCGGATGTTCAGGAACTGGCTCTTGATAACATTGCCGATAAGCAGGTTCTTTGCGCCGCCCATGAGATCGGAGACATAAAACAGGCCCATCGCGGGCAGCATCACCAGCAGACACCCGGCAATAATGCCCGGCATCGTCAGCGGCAGGATAATGCGCACAAAAGTTTGCAGCTTGCTGGCGCCGAGATCGCGCGCGGCTTCCAGCAGCGGCTTGTCGAGCTTCTCAATGCTGGAGTAGAGCGGCATCACCATAAACGGCAGCAGGATATAAACCAGGCCGATAATCACCGCTGACGGCGTATACATGATGCGCACCGGCGTGTCGATAACGCCGAGCCAGAGCAAAAACTCGTTCAGATAGCCGCGCGTGCTGAGAAACAGCTTCAGGCCGTAAATACGGATAAGCGAGTTCGTCCAGAAGGGAACTATCAGCAAAAACAGCAGCAGCGGGCGCACTTTCGCCGGCAGTTTCGCCAGGAACCAGGCAAACGGGTAGCCCAGCACCAGACACGCGAGCGTCGCCTGCAGCGCCATATTCAGCGAGTGCAGCAGCACCTGGAAATAGAGCGGGTCGAGCAGGCGCGCGTAGTTATCCAGCGTAAACACCAGGCTTACGAAATGCGCGTCGTCGCGGGTCAGGAAGCTGGTGGCGATGATCATCAGGTTAGGCAGGAACACAAACAGCACCAGCCAGCCGACGATCGTGGCGATCACCACATTCTGGAATTTACGCGAGCTCTTCATCGGCCAGCACCACCTCCCAGCTTTCCACCCAGGTCACGGCCATTTTCTGATCGAGAGAGTGGTCGAAATCCGGGTCGTCTTCGTTAAAGAATTCGCTGACCAGCACTATTTTGCCGTTTTCCAGCTCAACGACCGACTCCAGCGTCATGCCCTTATAGTTGCGCTCGCGCACAAAGCCAATCAGGCCGTCGGCGTCGCCTTCGCCATTGATCTCTTCAACGCGCAGATCTTCCGGGCGCAGCAGCACGTTGAGTTTCTGGCCGACCGCGACCGGGAAACTGACATACAACACACACTCGCGGCCTTCCACGTTCGCCCGCACGCGGCTGGCGTCGACGCGCTCGATGACTGTCGCCTCGAAGATATTGATCTCGCCGATAAAGCTCGCCACAAAGAGGTTTTTCGGCTCTTCGTAGATTTCACGCGGCGTGCCATCCTGCTCGATGCGCCCGTCGCGCATCACCACGATGCGATCCGACATGGTCAGTGCCTCTTCCTGATCGTGGGTCACGAACACGAAGGTAATGCCCAGCTTACGCTGGAGCGCTTTCAGCTCATTTTGCATCTGTTTGCGCAGTTTATAGTCGAGCGCGGACAGCGATTCATCAAGCAACAGCAGGCGAGGTTTATTGACCACCGCGCGGGCGATCGCCACGCGTTGCTGCTGGCCGCCGGAAAGTTGATGCGGTTTACGCTGGGCAAATTCCTCAAGCTGCACCATCTTTAATGCATCCATCACGCGCGGCGCTATCCCGGCGGCAGGTGTTTTCTGCATCCGCAGGCCGAACGCCACGTTTTCAAAGACCGTCATGTGCGGGAAGAGGGCATAGCTCTGGAAAACCGTATTCACATGGCGATGTTCGGCGGGAACGTCGGTAATGTCCTGCGAATCAAGGGTAATTCGCCCGGCGTCGGCGTTCTCAAGGCCTGCGATAAGGCGCAGCACGGTCGTTTTACCGCAGCCGGAAGGGCCGAGAAGCGTGAGGAATTCACCATGATTGATGGTCAGCGAGAAATCAGAAATGACGGTTTTACCATCAAAGCTTTTCCCGATATCCGCCAGTTGCAGAAGGGGGGAAAGCGAGCGCGGCTGTGTATTCAATTTTTTTACTCTGTCCCGTAAAAAACGCATCAAGAAGAAACCGGATGCGGGGTTTGTGATGAACCACCTTTGGGTCTGGCACATGATAAGGGCAGGCATTCTACGGCAAACCATTGAAATCTCCAATGCCACAGACGCTTTCTTGCCGGTATCGCGCGTTTTCCAGGGGTTTTCATTCATGCAGGCGCGCCAGGGGCGGATACCCCCTTTTTTCCCGGCAGGATTATTCCTCTTCGCCGGGTGAAAGGTGACCTGAAACAATATTTGTCTTTTAATGCTTAATGATAATGACGTCACAAAATAACAGGGGTGAGAACATGGATAAATTACTCGAACGTTTCCTGCAATATGTCACTATGGATACCCAGTCACGGGCCGGGGTGAAGCATGTTCCCAGCACCGAAAGCCAGTGGAAGCTGTTAAACCTGCTGAAAAACCAGATGGAAGCCCTGGGGATGACCCAGGTCATGCTGAGCGAGCACGGCACGCTGACCGGCACGCTGCCGTCTAACGTCAATAAGCCCGTCCCGCCCATCGGCTTTATTTCGCATGTGGATACATCGCCCGATTTCACCGCGAAGAATGTCAATCCGCAGATTGTCGAAAACTATCGCGGCGGGGATATCGCGCTCGGCACTGGTGAGGAAGTGTTATCGCCGGTCATGTTTCCGGTGTTGCATCAGCTACTCGGCCATACGCTTATCACAACCGATGGTAAAACGCTGCTCGGCGCGGACGATAAAGCAGGGGTCGCTGAGATCATGACCGCGATGGCGACACTGGCGCAGAGCGACATCCCTCACGGCGATATCCGCGTTGCCTTTACGCCGGACGAAGAGGTCGGCAAAGGCGCGAAGCATTTCGATGTTGGGGCGTTTGACGCGCGCTGGGCGTATACGATGGATGGCAGCGGCATCGGCGAGCTGGAGTATGAGAATTTTAACGCCGCCTCGGTGACCATTAAGATTGTCGGCAATAACGTGCACCCCGGCACCGCCAAAGGCGTGATGGTAAACGCGCTGTCGCTGGCCGCGCGCATTCACGCGCTGGTGCCCGCCGAGGAGAGCCCGGAGTGCACCGAGGGCTATGAAGGTTTTTACCATCTGCATACCATGAAAGGCTCGGTGGATCGCGCCGAGATGCATTACATCATCCGCGATTTCGACCGCGAGAATTTCGAAGCGCGTAAACGTCGCATGATGGATATCGCGAAACAGGTCGGCAAAGGGCTGCATCCGGATTGTTACATTGAGCTCGCGATTGAAGACAGCTATTACAACATGCGGGAAAAAGTGGCCGAGCATCCGCATATCATCGAGATTGCGCGTCAGGCGATGGTGGATTGCGGCATCGAACCGCAGATGAAACCCATTCGCGGCGGCACCGACGGCGCGCAGCTGTCGTTTATGGGCCTGCCGTGCCCGAACATTTTCACCGGCGGGTACAATTACCACGGCAAGCATGAATTCGCGACGCTCGAAGGGATGGAGAAAGCGGTGCAGGTGATTGTGCGCATCGCCGAGTTAACGGCGCAGCGGGCAGGGTAACCGGGGCGAACCGTGACATTAAAAAGGCGGGTGCGCTAACGCTTACCCGCCTTACAGATTAAGCCATCATTTTGTGGTTATGTCTCAGCGCGGGTCACTAAAGCGCACCCGCCGTCCCACACGCGGTTAATCCGCGAAATACCAGTAGCCGCTGTTAACCAGCGCGGCCAGCATCGCCAGGAATGACGGATCTTCCAGCGCGTCGCCGAACATCGCGTCATTCAACACGATTTCATTGGCGAGCTGATGCAGCGCCGGGCGGTGCGGGGTGTCTATCTTCTCGCCGTTTACGAATACCTCTTCGCCGATACGCAACACGCGCAGGCCACCCAGACGCACCAGCGAATCGCCCTGTTTCAGCGCGTCATAGATTTCATCTGGCTGATAGGGCGGCTCTGGCGGCGAGACGTCCAGCTCGTGACGTGACTGAGTAATAAATTCGCCAAACCACTCGTTGAAATGCGCCGGATCGCGAATAAGATCCAGCATCATCTCGCGAAGCTTGTCCACTTCCGCAGGCACGATATCCGCCGCATGCTCGCGGGCCGGCACGTCAGGGTCGCTGTAGCGCTGGCTGCCAAGTTCGCGCTGCAGCACGTAATCGGCGAAACCGCTGATAAGTTCGCGACCGCTCGGCGCGCGAAAGCCCACCGAATAGTTCATTGAGTTTTCCAGCGAATAGCCTTCATGCGGGAAACCTGGCGGAATATAGAGAATATCGCCCGGCTCCAGCTCTTCGTCGATCAGCGCTTCAAACGGGTCGACCTGCAGCAGATCCGGATGCGGGCAGTGCTGTTTCATCGGCACTTTTTCGCCGACGCGCCAGCGACGACGCCCCACGCCCTGAATAATAAACACGTCATACTGATCCAGATGCGGGCCTACGCCGCCGCCCGGCACTGAGAACGAGATCATCAGATCGTCGATGCGCCAGTCCGGCAGCGCGCGGAACGGACGCATCAGCGCCGCGCTCGGCTCATGCCAGTTATTCACCGCCTGCACTAAAAGCGACCAGTTATTTTCACCCAAATGATCGTAGATCTGGAACGGGCCGTGGCTCACTTCCCATTTGCCGTCCTGATGACTGACCAGGCGGCTGTCCACCTCGTTCTCCATCGCAAGACCGGCCAGTTCGTCCGGTGAGAGCGGGTCGACAAAATTCTTGATGCCGCGCTTTAACACGACCGGGCGTTTTTGCCAGTAGCGTTCAATGAAATCGGGCCAGTTTATCTCTACGTGGTAATCCATATTGTATTCCGCAGGCTCTGAAGATGAGTCGGATTATAACGGACGCGCGTCACTCTGCGTGGCCGTCAGACAGGTTTTTTCGCAGACTGGCGGAAGATTCGCCGGCGGGCGGCTGCTGGCGGGCGAAAACGACTTCCATCCTGGCGCCGCCGAGCGGGCTGCTGCCGGTGAGGATCTGCCCGCTGTATTGTTCAACCACTTCACGCGCCACCGACAGCCCCACGCCCTGGCCGGGACGCAGCGTATCGGCCCGCTGGCCGCGGTCAAACACCAGCGCGCGTTTACTCTCCGGAATGCCCGGACCGTCATCTTCGACCACCAGGTGCAGCGTATCATCCGCCACGCGCGCGGTGACCTCGACAAACTCCAGACAATATTTGCAGGCGTTATCCAGGACATTGCCCATGACTTCGAGAAAATCGTTTTTTTCGCCGATAAACACGATTTCCGGCGAGATATCGAGCGTAATACTCACGCCTTTGCGCTGGTAAACCTTGTTCAGCGCCGAGGTCAGGTTGTCGAGCAGCGGCGCCACCGGGTGCAGCTCGCGGCTCAGCAGCATATTGCCGCTGCGCATACTGGCGCGGTGCAGGTAGTAGCCAATTTGCTGTGAAATACGGCTGATCTGCTCAAGCATGACGGGCTCGGCCTGTTCGACATCGGTTTTGCCGGTACGCAGCGAACGCAGCGTACTTTGCAGCACCGCCAGCGGCGTTTTAAGGCTGTGGGTGAGATCGGTGAGCGTCGTGCGGTATTTCTCATAGCGCTCGCGCTCGCTTTTCAGCAGCCGGTTGAGGTTATGCACGAGGCTTGTCAGCTCGCGGGTGGTATAGGGGTTGAGCTGTTCCCGGTGATGCTCTTCCAGCTCGCGCACTTCGCGGGCCAGCGCCTCAATCGGGCGCAGGCTCCACCATGCCGCGAGCCACAGCAGCGGAACAACCAGCAGCAGATTCGCCGCGAGCACATAGATAAACCAGTTCCAGACGCTCCACGAGCTTTTCAGCTCGTCGGGGATCGTATCGACCACCACGACCGTCAGCGCGGGCAGGGTGGCGGTCGCGGGGTAAAGGTTCACCGCCACCGAGTGCGTGGTTTCGTCATCTCTTTCGGGATCGTATTCGTTCAGCCGTTTTTGCAGGGAGTGGTTGGTGCCCAGCAGTACGCGGGTGTCGCTAAAGCGCGTTTCCAGCTCGTGAAAACCGTTGGCGGAGAGCCATTCCGGGCGAATTTCTTTCATCAGCCAGGGTACGTCGCGCTGCGACCAGAGCAGTTTGCCTTTTTCGTTATAGATAAACGTCAGCGTCGGGCTCTGCCTGTCGATATGATCGGGGATCTCCACGCTCAGCCTGCCGTTTTCATAGCGGGCGAGCGTGTAAAACAGATTGCTCTCGCCGCGCAGCAGGCGAAAGGTGGTTTTATCGAAACTCACGCTGTAGCCCACCAGCGCCACCATGCCGTAAGCGAGCGAGAGCACCAGCACGACCGCCGCCGTCGCCAGCAGAAAGCGAACCCGCAGCGAGAGCGGTAAAAAGTGACGCAGGAATTTTTTCATTTAGCGCAGATCGAACCGGTAACCCTGGCCGCGAACCGTGGTGATCGCCTCGCCGGGGTATTCCGCCTGAATTTTTTTGCGCAGGCGTCCCATCAGGACGTCAATGGTGTGGCTTTCACGCAGCTCGGCGTCCGGGTAAAGCTGGAGCATCAGCGAATCTTTGCTGACCACTTTACCGGCGTTGCGGATAAGCGTTTCCATAATGGTGTATTCGAAGGCGGTCAGGCGGATCAGGTTATCGTTAATGGCCACTTCGCGGCGTGAGAGATCCACCACAAACGGCGGCATGGAGATCACCTGTGAGGCAAGCCCGCTGTTACGCCGCAGCAGCGCCTGCATCCGCGCCACCACCTCTTCGATGTGAAACGGCTTGGTGACGTAATCGTCCGCGCCCGCGCCCAGCACTTCTACTTTATCCTGCCAGCCTTCACGGGCGGTGAGCACCAGAATCGGCAGCGTGATATCGTGCGAGCGCCAGCGGCGGATCAAACTGAGCCCGTCTTCATCCGGCAATCCGAGATCGACAATCGCCACGTCCGGCAGATGTTCATTGAGGTAATAATCGGCTTCTTTGGCATCTTCCGCCGCATCCACCTGATGCCCCAGCTCAGAGAGCTGCACTTTCAGATGATGCCGCAGCAGAGCGTTATCTTCGACGACCAGCACGCGCATGCGACGTCCCCTTATTTATTAATTTGATAAATAGTTTAACGCCAATTATTACCAAAAGGGCATAAACATTGGGTAAACCAGCCGGGGATCGCGCGTGAGGGAAACAGGCAGGAAAGCGCAGGAAAAGCGATAAAAAACGCCACCCGAAGGTGGCGTCGCGTGCGGATTATTTCAGATCGTCAACCATCTGGATAGCGCGGCCGATGTAATTGGCAGGCGTCATCGCTTTCAGACGCGTTTTTTCGTCTTCCGGCAGTTCCAGACTGTCGATGAACTGCTTCATGCCTTCGGCGTCAACGCGCTTGCCGCGGGTCAGCGCTTTGAGCTTCTCATAGGGCTTCTCGATGCCGTAGCGGCGCATCACGGTCTGGATCGGTTCCGCCAGCACTTCCCAGTTGCTATCCAGCTCTGCCAGCAGGCGATCGCGGTTCACTTCCAGCTTGCTCACGCCTTTCAGCGTCGACTGATAAGCGATCAGCGCGTAGCCGACGCCAACGCCGAGGTTACGCAGAACGGTGGAGTCGGTGAGGTCGCGCTGCCAGCGGGAGACCGGCAGTTTGCTTGCCAGATGTTGCAGCACGGCGTTCGCCAGGCCCAGGTTGCCTTCGGAGTTTTCGAAATCGATAGGGTTGACCTTGTGCGGCATGGTGGAGGAGCCGATTTCGCCCGCGATGGTTTTCTGTTTGAAGTGGTTCAGCGCGATATAACCCCAGACGTCACGGTCGAAGTCGATAAGGATCGTGTTGAAGCGCGCCATGCAGTCGAACAGCTCTGCAATGTAGTCGTGCGGTTCAATCTGGGTGGTGTACGGGTTCCACTGAATGCCAAGCGAGGTGACGAATTCTTCGCTGAACTGGTGCCAGTCCACTTCCGGGTAAGCGGCGATATGCGCGTTATAGTTGCCGACCGCGCCGTTGATTTTGCCGAGGATCTCGACCTTGGCGAGCTGACGGTACTGGCGCTCCATACGGTACGCGACGTTCGCCATCTCTTTACCCATGGTGGACGGCGTCGCCGGCTGGCCGTGGGTGCGGGAGAGCAGCGGAATATCGCGATACTGGTGCGCCAGATCTTTTACAGCGTCAATGATGTTGCGCCAGGCGGGCAGGATCACTTCTTCGCGCGCCGTAGAGAGCATCAGCGCGTGGGAGAGGTTATTGATGTCCTCAGAGGTGCAGGCGAAGTGAATAAATTCTGAGACGGCATGCAGCGCCGGCACTTCAGCCACTTTTTCCTTCAGGAAATACTCAACCGCTTTTACGTCATGGTTGGTGGTGCGCTCGATAGTCTTGATGCGCGCGGCGTCTTCTTCGCTAAAGCCCGCCACAATCGCATCGAGGAAATCGTTTGCGTTTTTGTCAAAAGCAGGAACTTCCTTGATCGCTGCGTGTGCGGCCAGCTTTTGCAGCCAGCGTACTTCAACCTGTACGCGGAACTTCAGCAGGCCAAATTCGCTGAAAATGGCGCGCAGCGCGCTGACTTTGTCGCCGTAGCGTCCATCAACGGGGGAAACGGCGGTCAGTGAGGATAATTCCATCAGTCACTCCTGAGAGGTTAACATTGAGCAAGAATTTGTTTCGCCTGGGTGGTCAGACGATTACGGGAAAACATCAGTTGCAGCCGTCCGCCGCCGACCTGCTGCCAGAGTACCGCGGCGCGGATACCGGCCAGCAGCGTGGCGCGAACTTTGGCCTGTACCTGCGGGCTTTGCAGCACGGCAGGCGAGCCGTTGACCTGAATGCGCGGGCCAAGCGGGCTAATCACATCCACGTAGATCCCGGCCATCGCGTTCATCAGCGTGTCGGATTCCAGATCGAAGTGCTCAAGCTGGCGGCTTAAATCGGCGATACGGTTGCCAAGGGTATTCATGGCGCCTTTGCTGCCGGCAAGCTTACGCTCCAGCACCATCAGGCTTAAGGTGTAGCGCGTCAGTTCGGCGCCGAGGCCCTGACGGTTGCTGGTGTTGAGGATGCCAAGCAGCGTTTCCAGACCGGTTTTGAGGCCGGCTTCTTCACCGCCGAATACGTCAAGGGTAGACGCCGGGTTCTGGTCAATCACGCTTTTCAGCGAGACGCGCAGCGCCCTGGCGTCGCACGTGCCCTGATGCGCGAGCTCCTGAACCAGACGCGCCGACTGACAGATGCCCGCCAGCGCAAGGGTGATGTCGTAGAAGTTCTTTGCCACACGTGCTCCTTTTTGACCGCGGCGTCTTGGTTATCGCCGCGCAAGCGGCATCACAGTTATACCGGTAGCGGCAGGCGCTGTTCGATGATTCCGCCGCCGAGGCAGACTTCACCCTGATAGAACACGGCGGACTGCCCCGGCGTGACCGCAGAAACCGGCTCGTCAAACAGCACTTCGATGCGGTCTTCATCCAGCGGGCGCACGGTGCAGGGGATATCGCCCTGACGATAGCGGGTTTTTACGGTGCAGGTAAACGGCGCGGTGACCGGCTCGCGATTAACCCAGTGCAACTGCTGCGCAATCAGACCGACAGACATCAGACGCGGGTGATCGTGGCCCTGGGCGACGATAAGAATGTTGTTTTCAACGTCTTTATCCACCACGTACCATGGCTCTTCGCCGCCGTCTTTGGTGCCGCCGATGCCGAGGCCTTTGCGCTGGCCGAGCGTATGATACATCAGCCCCTGGTGCTCGCCGAGGGTGTCACCGTCGACGGTCACGATTTTACCCGGCTGCGCGGGCAGGTAGCGGCCCAGGAACTCGCGGAACTTGCGCTCGCCGATAAAGCAGATGCCGGTGGAATCTTTTTTCTTCGCGGTCACCAGGTCGAGTTCTTCGGCGATACGGCGCACTTCCGGTTTTTCCAGCTCGCCGACCGGGAACAGGCTCTGCGCGACCTGATCGTGGCCGAGCGTGTAGAGGAAGTAGCTCTGGTCTTTATTGCCGTCGAGACCGCGCAGCAGGCGGCTTTTACCGTCAACATCCGCGCGGCGCACGTAGTGGCCGGTCGCGATATAATCGGCGCCCAGATCTTCAGCAGCAAACTCCAGGAAGGCTTTGAATTTAATTTCTTTGTTGCACAGGATATCCGGGTTTGGCGTGCGTCCGGCTTTATATTCCGCCAGGAAATGCTCAAACACGTTATCCCAGTACTCTGCCGCGAAGTTCACGGTATGCAGCTCGATGCCAAGCTTATCGCACACCGCCTGGGCGTCGGCGAGGTCAGAGGCGGCCGTGCAATAATCCTCGCCGTCATCCTCTTCCCAGTTCTTCATAAAGAGACCTTCCACCTGATAGCCCTGCTGTTGCAGCAGGTAAGCGGAAACGGAGGAATCGACGCCGCCGGACATTCCGACGATGACTTTTTTCTGGCTGTTATCAGACATTGCACCACTCACGACATAAAACAAAGGCGGCGTATTCTAGCACGCGCTGGCGACGCAAACACCCCCTGCGCGCGCCGGGTTGGCCTTCGGACGTGAAGAAAAGCGTTTAACGGCAAGAATTGCGACCCGCGGCGAGAGGCTGAAAGGCAGGACAGGGGACGGTGATGTCAAAGACGCGGAGCCGCGGCTGCGGCCCCGCCTGTCGGTTTATGCGTAGCGTTCGTCGAGGCTGAACTGTTCGACGGTTTGCGCCAGTTGCTGCGCCTGCTCTTCAAGCGAGCTGGCGGCGGCGGCCATCTGCTGCACCAGCGCGGCGTTCTGCTGGGTTACGCCATCCATCTCATTGACGGCGATAGTCACCTGGCTGATGCCTTTCGACTGCTCATCAGACGCGCTGACGATTTCGCCGATGATGGTTTGCACGGAGTGCACCGCCTGGGTCATCTCTTGCATGGTTTTCCCGGCGTCGTTCACCAGCTGCACGCCGTTGGCGACACGCTGGCCCGACTCCTCGATCAGTGCGGCTATCTCTTTCACCGCGTTGGCGCTGCGCTGTGCCAGGCTTCGTACTTCACTTGCCACCACCGCGAAGCCGCGGCCCTGTTCGCCCGCGCGCGCCGCCTCTACCGCAGCGTTGAGCGCCAGGATATTGGTCTGGAACGCGATGCTGTTGATCATGGTGGTGATGTCGCTGATTTTCTTCGAGCTGTCGTCAATCTGCGCCATCGTTTGTACAACCTGGCCGACCAGCGCTTCACCGCGGCTGGCTATCTGCGTGGCGTTGGCGGTCAGTTCGGTCGCATGATGCGCATTGGCGGCGTTGTGCTTCACCGTGGCGCTGATCTGCTCCATGCTCGCCGCGGTCTGTTCCAGCGCCGCAGCCTGTTCTTCGGTTCGCGAGGAGAGGTTAATATTGCCGCTGACTATTTCGCCCGCGCCCTGACGGACAGAGTCGCTCGCCTCTTTGATCTGCCCGACGATGCCACGCAACTGCGCCTGCATGGTGTGCAGCGCGTAGAACAGACTACCGCGATCCCCCGGCTTGACCGGCACCACGTTATCCAGCTTGCCGTCGGCCACCGCCAGCGCGATGGTGGCCGCCGCCAGCGGTTCACCGCCGAGCGGTTTGAGCACTTTGCGGCTAAAGACGATGCCCAGCAGCGCGCTCACCAGCAGAATGCTCACTACCATCAGGATAATCGCATTCATGAGCTGGCGGTTGGCGGCCGCCATCACCTGGCTTACCGGCGCCACGACGCCGAGATACCATTTATCGGTACTGGTGCCGATGCTCACCGGCTGCCAGGTCACTAACGCTTGCTCGCCAAGGATCGGATCTTCCTGCTCCACCACGTTGCTGGTGAAACCGGCGGTATCGCCAGGAAAGGGTTTGCTGGTCAGCTTTTTGTCCGGGTAAGAGATAACTTTGCCTGCGGTGGAGAGCAGCACGGCATAGCCGCCGCCTTCCCACGGTTTAATCTGGTTAACTTTCTGTTGCAGTGAGGCCAGAGAAATATCGGAGGTCACCACGCCCTGGAGTTTGCCGTCGGTGATGATGGGCGCCGCCACGGAGGTGAGCAGCGTCGGCACGCCGTTATAGGCGTAGCTGTAAGGCTCGATTAGCGTGTCTTTCTGCGTCTTTTGTGGGATCAGATAGTAGTCGCCCTGGCCTGGCGTCAGATAAGAAAGCAGGGGATGGAATTTATAGTTGCCCGCCTGATCGTGGTCGACAAAAAAGGCGTAGCGGCCTTTCGGCGCCTGTCCGGGCTTGCCGTCGAATTCCGCATCGCGTCCGTCAAAGGCGTTTTCTTCAAAAATCACCGAGACCGACAGGTAATCAGGGTTATCGCGCAGCGCGCCTTCCAGCAGTTTGTCAGCGACGTTGCGATCGGTGACGCCCGCGCGGGGGAGTGCCGCCATGCTGTGACCGAGGTTATGCGCCACATCGCGCGCGTAGTTCAGCTCCTGCTGGATTTTCAGCGCCTCGCTCTGAGCTATCTGTTTTAAGTAGCTTTCGGCCAGAGATTTTTGTTCATTGCTGGACTGCCAGCTCAGCACGCCGATGGTGACAACAAACCCCAGCGTGATGGTTAAGGCGCCCGTCAACAGCATCTGCGCGCGGGTACTCATCTTTTTATGTACGGATTGTCTGGCCATCACGGCTCCTCAGGATCAACCACGAAATATCATTACTGTCCCTTCGCTTAGAGCCTCCTGGTCAATGCTCTATCGGCGTTTATTTTTTGTTCTTTAATCACGCGCAGTGCGTGAATGGTGGCGTAAAACGAGGCTCTTTCAGCGAAAACAGCGGATGCGCGCGGGCGAAAACGACGGCAACGGGAGAAGATGCTAAATGTAGCGGTGAGCGGCAGCATGTTAAGCTGCCGTTAAAAGTTTCGCGGCGAAACGAAAATGTGGGCGGTCTGACGAAACGCTTAGTGGAACGGCCAGTTAAACGCGCCGATAAGCGAGAGCGGGTAGCGTTCGCCCTGCTGCCAGGTGCGGATGCTTTCCGCTACCAGCGGCGAGCGCAGGTTCCCGGCGGTGAGGATTTCGTCGGCGCTCACCCAACGGCAGCAGTCGATATCGCTGTCGTGCGGCTCGGTCGGCAGCGGCGCATCGAGTTCAATACTGAACAGGAAGCGCAAAAAGGGCGTGTTATCGGGCGCCTGCCACTGATGCAGACGCAGAAAATGCTGTGGCTCTGCGCGAATGCCGGTTTCTTCCCACAATTCACGGCGGGCGGCCTCCAGGAGCGTTTCGTCGGCTTCGAGATGGCCGGCGGGCTGGTTCCACAGCGCCTTGCCGTTGATGGTCTCTTCCACGACCAGAAATTTGCCCTGCGCGTGAACCACGCAGGCGACGGTAACATGGGGTTTGAACATCCGGTTCTCCTTATTTGAGCGTTATTTCTCGCCACTGGCCGCAGGCCAGATCCTCGAGAGTATAGTCGCCCATCGCGTACCGAATCAGCCGCAGCGTCGGGAAACCGATATGCGCCGTCATACGGCGCACCTGGCGGTTGCGGCCTTCATAAAGGGTTATTTTAAGCCAGCAGGCAGGAATGGATTTGCGCTCTCGGATGGGCGGATTACGCGGCCACAGCCAGGCGGGCTCGTCGACCCGTTCCACGCCGGCAGGGAGCGTCGGCCCGTCATTCAGCGTTACGCCCACGCGGAGTTTCGCCAGCGCTTCTTCTGTCGGCTCGCCTTCGACCTGCACAAAATAGATTTTACCGGTGCGTTTGCCGGGCTGAGTTAATTTCGCCTGTAGCGCGCCGTCGTTGGTCAGCACCAGCAACCCTTCGCTGTCGCGATCCAGACGCCCTGCGGCGTAAACACCCGGCACCGGAATAAAATCCTTCAGCGTCTGGCGCCCGGACTCATCGGTAAACTGCGGCAGCACATCGTAGGGTTTATTAAACAGGATCAGCCGTTTCGGGCCTTCGGGTTTGCGGCGCTTAGCGGAATGTTGTGAGCTGAATCGCTCAAGCCGGTGATTTCTAAAAGAAGTTTTCTGCATACTATTTTCAGGCTTTATCAATTGCCGCATTATACCCTATTCATAAGGGCGTGGCATGGGGCAGAACATTAAGGTAGTATTATCACGCCTATTACAAATCATTAACAAAATGAGTCACAACCAGAAGCGCTCGAAGGAGAGGTGAATGGAAAGCAAAGTAGTAGTTCCGGCGGAAGGTGAAAAGATCACAGCGCAAAACGGCAAGCTGAATGTACCCCACAACCCGATCATCCCGTTCATTGAAGGCGACGGTATCGGCGTGGACGTTACCCCAGCGATGCTGAAAGTGGTCGACGCCGCGGTTGAGAAAGCCTACAAAGGCGAGCGTAAAATTTCCTGGATGGAAATTTACACCGGTGAGAAATCTACCCAGCTTTACGGCCAGGATGTCTGGCTGCCCCAGGAAACCCTGGATCTGATTCGTGAATATCGCGTTGCCATTAAAGGCCCGCTGACCACGCCGGTTGGCGGCGGTATTCGCTCCCTTAACGTCGCCCTGCGTCAGGAGCTGGACCTTTACGTCTGCCTGCGCCCGGTGCGTTACTACCAGGGCACCCCAAGCCCGGTAAAACACCCGGAACTGACCGACATGGTTATCTTCCGTGAGAACTCCGAAGATATCTACGCGGGCATTGAGTGGAAAGCCGACTCTGCCGACGCGGAAAAAGTCATCAAATTCCTGCGCGAAGAAATGGGCGTGAAGAAAATCCGCTTCCCGGAACATTGCGGCATCGGCATCAAGCCGTGTTCTGAAGAAGGCACCAAACGTCTGGTGCGCGCGGCGATTGAATACGCCATCACCAACGATCGCGAATCCGTGACCCTGGTGCATAAAGGCAACATCATGAAATTCACCGAAGGCGCGTTTAAAGACTGGGGCTATCAGCTGGCGCGTGAAGAGTTCGGCGGCGAGCTTATCGACGGCGGCCCGTGGGTGAAAATCAAGAACCCGAACAACGGCAAAGAGATTGTGGTGAAAGATGTGATTGCCGACGCCTTCCTGCAGCAGATCCTGCTGCGTCCGGCGGAATATGACGTTATCGCTTGTATGAACCTCAACGGCGACTACATCTCTGACGCCCTGGCAGCCCAGGTTGGCGGGATCGGCATCGCGCCAGGCGCGAACATCGGCGACGAATGCGCGCTGTTTGAAGCGACCCACGGCACCGCGCCGAAATACGCAGGCCAGGACAAAGTTAACCCGGGCTCTATCATTCTCTCCGCTGAAATGATGCTGCGTCATATGGAATGGTTCGAAGCCGCTGACCTGATTGTTAAAGGTATGGAAGGCGCTATCAACAACAAGACCGTGACCTACGACTTCGAACGCCTGATGGAAGGCGCTAAACTGCTGAAATGCTCAGAGTTTGGCGACGCTATCATCGCGAACATGTAATCTGTTTTATGGGTTACATAAAAACGGGAGCCGATGGGCTCCCGTTTTTTATTAGGCTATAACGATGGCAAAACGACATTTAGATGAGGAGGGGATGTGAATCCAATGAAAAATGAAGACTTACACTATATCGACCTGATTAAATTACAGTACGAGCGTATTGCTCATCACGAGAATCAGAGGCTTACATTTAGTTCGCTGGTCATGGCCTTAACCACTGCGCTACTGCCTGTTTTATTTGCAGTTGATAAAACGCCCGGTTCGACTGTCATTGTCTTCGTTTGCGCATTACTCATCATTATTAACTGCATTGCGGTAAAGTTCGTATTTAAATCCAGAGAGTGGGTTAAGTTTCATCAAAGAAGGGCGCGACACATCCTTAATAAGTATAACCCGGAGCTGGCAGCAAGTGTTTATAACGATGGAAATAACGCATCACCAGCAGACTCAATGGAGCAGCTTCCACCGTCAAAACGCGATAGCGATAAAGATCCTGCAAGAAGGCCCAGTTTGCAGATATATCTGCACTATTTTCTTATAGGTGATGTGGTGATTTTTCTGTTTTTTAATTTTACATGATGTCCTTCCTCTTAATGCCTTTCAAAAGCGTACTATAAGTAATTTTATTTTTTAGCTGGGGTATTTCCCCAGTTTTTTTGATCCTTCATTTTACAATATAACATTTCGATTCGTTAATAGCGGACGGCATAAACGTGACCACTATCTCCTCCGTTCGCAAAAAGCACTATCTATGCCTGTGCCTCCAGCAAGTCTGGCGTGCTCATGTAGACACAGTATGCGTCGAAATATCCATGTATTTTTTGAATGCAGTGTCGCGTTTTACCCCTTTCGGATCTGACAAAAAAGGGACCCTTAGCCGTGGTGTATCGGATACTGTGACAGTCCAAAGATAATCCCCAATAAATCTGAAGTTGATTTTGTCTGCTGTAATAGATAACGCCTCAAAACTACCTGTGGTGTACTCATTGCCCACATAGACAATCTCTTTGATACCCTCACGAAAATCAATGAGAGCTATAGTCAGTGATTCTTCGAAAATAACATCGTCAGTTAGAAAAAGAACATAAAGCTGTTCATTGACCTGAACAGATGCCTCAAGTATTTCCCCAGGCACGATAATACCTGTAATATTCCCGTTGATTAAGACTTCAGAACGAGCCTGTGATATTTCGGTCGCTTCCTGAACTTTGATTAGTGATATTGAATTAACCTGTTGCATAATCAACTCCATAAACGACCCATTTCCCAGGCGGCAAGCGCACCACCAACGAAGGCACCTATAAGTACACATACAGGGGCACCGGGCCCACACATCAATCCCGCCATCGCTCCACCTGCGGCTGCGCCAGCAATACCCGCACTGTTTATGGCCAGTTGCCTTCCTGACTCCGAAATTTTATCGTCTGCGTTATAGATCTCGTAAACAGAAATAGCAATTGAAAGCACGATGAGGCCTTTACCTAAACGCGAAAGTTGCATCATTTGCATGTTAACTTGCGGATTGGATTTGCCAGCAGCCAACACAATATCAGCGTATATTTGATTTTTTTGTACTTCGGACAATGTATTGAAATTAACCCTGGAACCAAACAGAGACTTTGCTTTTTTTGCAACTAACTCATTAAACGTTTTACCCTGTGATTTCATACGTTCGGCCATAGCTCGGCCAAGAGGAGTGCTACGGACTCTTACCATATCCATTATTAAATTTCGGGTTTGCTGTGCTTCGCGTGCAGCCTGTTCCCAGGAAATCATGCCCGCATTGGCTTTTGCCCTAAGATCGGCAGACATTTCTTTGATTAGTCTCGCGTATTGAAGACGTAAGCGAGGATCAATCGTTAGCCTGGCTGCCGCAGCAGAGACATCCCCTTGTAAGGCATTTATCGCGCCTTCAAACTTATCGCGTCCGTCTGTGTTTAGTGCATTAAGTAAGGTTGTATCCATAATCTCACCAGTCCTTCCCATAGGGATTGAGAAACGTTGCACAAAGCTCTGGCACATTATCTACAAAAGAGGTGAATTGCAATCGTTGACAATACAGTCAAGTCATTTTTGTTATTTTATTTCAATGTGATAAATAAAGATAGTGACGCGTTATGATTGGGGGAAAGATTAAACATACCAATGTGAGTAACTACTGGATCGGGGAACATACGTTTATGCAAGATTACCTTATAAGCGTGTGGGACGCTTTACGTAGCATAGTCGCACATTCAGAACCTTATATTGTTGCTTTGGAGAAGAGACATAAACTGATTTTGCCCAATGTATGATCCAGCAAAAATAACAGAGATATATGATCTTTTACTAAAAGATGGTTATCAAAACCTAAAGACAGTCGTTCTTTATCATAGGCTTATAATTAACTAAAAATTAATAGAATAGAATAGAATAGAATCGAAAGCGGAAACTCGCTTTTTTCAATATTATTAGACAGTTATCGTTAAGCCTAATAAATGCTGCTGCGTCATAGGGAATGGTTCGAAGCGGTTTAACTTATCGTGAAGGGTATGGAAGGCGCTAAGCTGCTGAAATGCTCAGAGTTTGGCGACGCTATCATCGCGAACATTTCATCTGTTTTATGGGTTACATAAAAACGGGAGCCGATGGGTTCCCGTTTTTTATTATCAGGTTTAGAACGGTTATCAAAATAATTTATCAAAACCCCACCTGAACATGGGCTGAAGAGGCGCCGTCGGATGTCGTATCGTCAGAAAGCAGGCGTAATACTGGGCGACTTTTTCAGTCAGTACGAGGCGCAACCGAACCTGTTTGACGCGAATGCGGTGCGCGCGAGCGGCGAGGCACTACTGAAGAAAGTCTAACTCAGCCTTCGCGCTGGGCCCGGTTTTGAGTTATCCAACCCTCTATTTTCATTCTGCTTTCTTCGGTCGCTGGATTGAAGAGCATCATTGACAGATCCGGCCTCCCTTCGACAGAAAAGGTGCAAAACTCGAGCGCAATTGTCCCGATTTGCGGGTGATGTAGCATCTTTAACCCTTCCCCATGCTCGGCAACATCGTTGTTACGCCACAGGCGGGCAAAGTCAGCGCTTTGAGCGGATAGCTCCTCAACCAGCCGAGCGATTTCCTCTGACGCACCAAGGCGCGCGGCATCCGCCCGAAAGGCATTGACGATGAGCCGGGCCACGCCCTCCCGGTCGTGCTGCATCTCCAGCGCCTCCGGGTCGGTAAACAGCAGGCGCAGAATATTTCGCCGCGCGGGCGGCAGCAGCGCGTAGTCCTTCAGCACAACCGCCGCCGGGTGATTCCATGCCACTACATCCCAGATGACGGTTTTGATAATCGCCGGAATCGTCAGGCTTTCCAGCACGCGTTGCAGCCGTGGGGTTATGCTGCCGGACGGACTTACCCGGCTTTCCGGCGGATGGCCAAACGCAAGTATAAACAGATGATCGCGTTCGGGAGATGTAAGCCGCAGCCCGGCAGCAATCCGGTTCAGCACCTCGCGCGAGGGGGCTCCTCCGCGGCCCTGCTCAAGCCAGGTATACCAGGTCGGGCTGATATTCGCGAGCTGAGCCACCTCTTCGCGGCGCAGGCCCGGCGTACGGCGGCGGCCGGGCAAAAAACCAAACGAAGCCGGGTCAAGTCCCAGACGGCGGGCCCTTAAAAAATCACCCAGAGGATTTTCAGAAAGGAGCGTCATAAATTAGCCTGTTAATGTTTATACACTGATAACGTCACTACTTTAATAGTAAAAGATCCGTGCTTACGCTGTTGCAGTAAATTACTCAGGAGAAAGACCATGCGTATTTTTGTAACGGGTGCGACGGGTTTTATTGGCTCACGTGTAGTATCAGCCCTTCTTGCACGCGGCTATCAGGTGACTGGGCTTGTGCGTTCAGAAGAAGCAGCCCGGCAGTTAGTCGATAAGGGCGTTACTGCCCAGCGCGGAACTCTGGAAGATCCCCTGGCGTGGGTTGCAGGCGTCGACCAGTGCGATGCGGTGATCCACACCGCCTTCGATCATGATTTCACTCGTTTTGTGGAAAATTGCGAAAAAGATCGCCGGGTTATTGGCGCTATTGGCTCTGTGTTGCAGGGCAGCCAGCGCCCGCTGCTTATCACCTCCGGCACCGGGATGGGTGATGACGGCAGCGGCCAGCCCGCTCTGGAGCAGAATTTCAACCCGGCACATCCTAACCCACGTGTAGCCTCTGAGCTGGAAGGCTCTCAGCTACTGGAATCAGGGATTGATGTGCGCGTGGTGCGTTTGCCTCAGGTTCACAACACCGAACGCCAGGGGTTAATCAGCTATTACCTCTCTCTTGCCAGAGAAAAAGGCGCGGCAGCTTACATTGGCGAAGGTAATAACGCCTGGTGTGCGGCACACGTTGATGACGTGGCCGGGCTGTATGTAAAAGTGCTTGAGCAAGGCGAACGCGGCGAACGATATCATGCGGTAGCGGAGGAAAGCATTGCCTCATGGCTGATTGCGCAAACCGTGGCGACAGGCCTGGATATCCCCGCTGTTTCGCTGAAATCAGAACAGGCCGCAGAGCATTTTGGCTGGTTCGCCGCTTTCACCATGATGGATATGCGTGCCAGCGGTGCATGGACACGCCAGCAGCTCGACTGGCAGCCCAAAGGACCGGGGCTTATTGATGATTTGCGCAAAATGAGTTTCTCAGGCAAGCCTTAGACCCAGCGCCGGGTAGCGGTTAAAACCTACGTCTATAGGCAAAGCCTGTTATTACGGCGTCGATACGTCCGCTTCTGGCACTTAGCGGAACAATACACCGTCCGCTATGAGCGAGAAGCGGACCTTGCATTCATGAGCATCAGAGTTTTTAAGGCGCTGAACATTACATCCCTGTTAAGCGCCCTGGCCAGAATCTGAAAGCGATTATCAAAAATGACAGAAAAATTCACTCCACCTTAGCGGGTATAGAAAGTTTCTCATCGATGGCGTTTAACGCAGATAAGGCATAGCCGCGTAGCCATGCAGTCAGGGGCTGCAGCAATGCAGCCAGTTCATGGCCTTCAGGTGACAGGCTGTAGAGAATTTTTTTACAGTCCACTTCAGAAACGTTTCTGCAGATAAATCCGTCAGCCTCAAGTTCGTGAAGTGTTTTTATGAGCATCCTGTCTGTGACCGTATGCAGATTTTTTTTCAGCTGAGAAAATCGGAGGTTCCCCTCTTTTAGCGCGACAAGCACCTGCACGGCCCACTTACTGGTTATTCTGCTGAACATATTCTGAGCAGAAGCTTCAGCCTGCTCCAGCCTTGCACTGCAATATTGATACGGCTCCATAAATGTCCTTACTCCTGCTTTCATGACCTTTAAACCCGTCTGCCCCGGTAGTGAGTTTTAAGAAACGCCACCCGGATTCAGCCACAGACTGTTCATGCAGCGTCCTGCTGTACCGAGTGACTTTAACTCAGGACGTCACAAAGGCGAGGTGATAGGTTTCCGTCAGCGTGACCAGCCTGCCCAAGTCCTGAGAAACCTCCTGAGAAGTCCCCGCCTTGTTTAGGCTTTGCTGGTAAGACTTTAGCTGTGTCAGAAACGCACCGAGTTTTTCCTGTCTTTTCTGGCTACTCTCTGCATGCTTAACGTCCTCAGCAGAACGGCGAAGCTCACGGTATGATGCTTCAAGTGCCGGATGGCGCGGGAGCTCAGTGCTCACCAGTCTGCTATGGCCGGCGATTAGCGCAAGCGACATTCTCTGCTTGTCCATATCGCCCGGATGAAGCGCCTGAAGCAGGCTGAGATGCTGATACAGTGCAGGAAGATGGTTTTTTAGGGCCCTGCGGTTTGCAGGATTAACCGCCGTAATGATTGAATAAATAAACGTATTCATAATTTTGTGCGTTGTCCGTGCCCGCGAACGATCGGGAATGATGAGAATAACTGCGAACGCCATCAGGCTGCCCACTATCTGACCCAGAACGTTGTCGGTAAAAGAGTGAATGTTGAACACCATCGGATTTTCAATAGTCACCGCATTCAGGATGCCGGCAAAGGCGCCCATGGTCCCCAGCTGTCTGCGCTGCAGAAATATTCCGCTGATGAAGGCGACCAGGCCCAGCATGATGCAGAGCAGGACCATGCTCTGCTGTGTCGAAGGGATAACAATGGTGTAGAGCAGAAAAGAAATCGGCGCAGCAACTGTCATGCCGTAAACAAAATCTTTAGCCACGGCAATGGGATTAGGCGAGCGCATGGCCAGTGCCGTCACCACCCCGAGCAAAATCATGCAGCTGGTTCCGGACGTCCAGCCACTGTAAAGCCAGAACAGCGCTGCCGTTCCTGTCGCGACGAACGTCCTCAGGCCGTTTACCCGTGCTGAATGTGTCTCCAGTGATCGTTCCTGTACCGGTTTAACGCCGGAAAGCATTTTTTCTTCACCGTCTGCCAGGCGTGGGTTTGCTTTAAATCGCCTGAGTAATAAAAAATATTCTCCGGCGGCATGACTCCACTCAGCCTGTGACAATAAGCGGGTGTCAGCCGGCACTGTGGCAAGCGCAAAGCGGAAATCTCTCAGGTATCTCAGTGATGAGTCCGTATCAACAGGGTCTGCCGGAAAAGACGCCCCCCGGCGTGCAGCCGAGTCACCTGCATTCATTTTACGCGTCAGAAACACATCCAGCGACAGCGTAAGCAGGGTCAGGGATCGGCTGTGGAGAGCAGCCAGACGCCGGGAGGCAAGCTCATGATGTCCGGCTTCGTTTTTCAGGTTAACAAGTATCGACTTCAGCGCTGCAGACCTGCGAATTACCTCATTCATTTTTTTATCAAATATTTTCTGCTCGGCAGGTTCTGCGGCAAGCGCCATCATCTGACACTGATGCGTGATAAGGGCCTCAGCCTCCCGTTCAGCAACCTGTTTGATGGATTTTGGGGAAAATATGACGTCTGCAAACAGCGCGCAGAAGATACCCAGCACAATTTCGCTGCAGCGTTCGATGGCATATACGGGGGCCAGCGTCAGGTTGTGACTGGCATAAACAGTAACGAGTACCGTCAGGGCGGTATAGCTCGCAGTCGCCATTCCACTCGTATTTTCAACGCGCACAAGTGTGGACAGCCAGACGCAGAATCCCGCCCAGATGCATGCCGTCAGAAGCAGCAGAGAGGGCGTCCGTGCAAAAATAATAATCAGCAGCAGTGCTGCGCCGCTTCCAAGAAAGGTGCCGGCAATTCGCAGGATTCCCCGAAGGCGCAGTGCTCCCGCGTACGGGTCACCGCCAGCGGAAAACGCCGAACCGCCCGCTACGATACCTGCGGTCATCACCGCCCATCGCGGCATTTCAAGATTAAAATAAAAGCCAATCATCAGCGCTGAGACCAGAGCAAAAGCCAGCTTCACGGGAAAACGGAGATATTCAAACATTCTTATTCCTGAAAGGAGGGTGCATTCAGACCGTCAGGACTGCAGCCAGCGTCACGATGACTTCCTGTTTTTTTGCCGGTTTTTTCCTGCAGGACAGTAAGGAGCCGGGCGGGTAGAACTGACGTTAAGGGAGCACTCTGAGATGCATGACGACTGCACTTCCGTTAAGGTGTGCAGGAAGTCATACCGTTTTATCAATAACGTTGTTAATAATAACCTGCGTCAGAAATGGCTCACATCGGGCTCCGGCTAATTAAGTTTTCAAAAAGAGTAAACAATGCAGACACTCCGAAGCATGATGATATTCGTCCAGGTTGCCGAGTCCGGTTCCTTTACCCGTGCAGCCCGGCAGCTCGATCTCAGCGTACCCTCTGTAAGCCTGGTCATTTCTAAGCTGGAAGAGGAACTGCACGTTAAGCTTCTCAACAGGTCAACCCGTAGCCTGGCGCTCACCGAAGCCGGGAAAATGTTTTACCGGGGATGCTGCAGAACGCTTGATGAAGCAAGACAGACGCAAGAAAACATGTTTGCCTTTAATGGGCGTCCTTCCGGCGTCCTGCGGATCGGATGCTCGCCCACTATGGCGCACTATGTGATGACGCATGTCAGTGCTCAGCTACTTGAAGGATATCCCGGACTCAGCGTGAATCTGGTTACGGCAAGCCCGGCGCCCGACCTGATATCTCACGGGCTGGATGTGGTACTGCGCTTCGGAGACATTGAGGATTCGGGGCTTTACAGCCGAAGGATTGGAAGTATGCCTATGGCTGTCTGTGCAGCCAGAAACTATCTGAATAAAGCAGGCAGGCCCGCTCATCCTGATGAACTCGAAAAGTTTGAGTGGCTGGAGTATGACATTCAGCCGGATAACATCTGTAACCTGACATCGCCGGATGGCACTCAGATAAGCCTGCGCCCGAGGGGGCGCTATGCGACAAATGACCCGCTCGCGCTCATTGACTGGCTGCAGGCCGGACGGGGAATTGCCTTCGTACCGATGATCTGGGTCATAAACGATATTGCTCAGGGTAACGTAGAAGTTCTGTTCAGCGACATGAGGGCAGAAAGTCGCCCCGTCTACGCACTCCACACGTCTCGTGAAAATATGCCGCTGAAGGTGAAAGCCTGCATTGAGGTTTTGACAGAGTTTTTCTCAAAAAGCGAAGACGACTGCGCATATTATCTTAAGCAGAGAGTTTTCTCAGATAACTGACTGGAGGAATGCTCTGCTTTTGGCTCACTGCTCTTGTTTTATTACTAATAAGCAATGAATCGGCACGTCTAATTTAGACACTTCTGAGCCGTTGATAATATAGGTTTTCATATTCAGCCGGTGGCATCTGCTCGCTCGAACCATGCCGACGCTTACTGTTATAAAACATTTCGATGTAATCAAAAATATCGCTTCTGGCTTCGTTTCTCGTTCCGTAGATCTTTTTCTTAATCCGTTCGCGTTTCAGTAGCTGGAAAAAGCTCGCCGCAACCGCGTTGTCGTGGCAGTTACCGCGACGACTCATGCTGCTTTCAAGACCGTGTGATTTCAGGAACGACTGCCACTCATGGCTCGTGTATTGACTGCCCTGATCAGAGTGAACCAGTACCTGTTTTTGAGGATTACGCCTCCACACCGCCATAAGTCATGCGTTCAGGACAATCTCTTTTGTCATGCGGGGTTGCATTGACCAGCCGATAACTTTTCGGGAGAACAGGTCAACCACCACGGCCAGATACAGCCAGCCTTCGTGGGTTCGGATGTAGGTTATGTCCGTCACCCAACGCTCATCCGGTGAGTCCGGATTGAACTGCCGCTGGAGCCTGTTGGGTGTCACGATGCTGGCTTCGCCTTTACGTGCCCGTGGGCTACGATACCCAACCTGAGCTTTTATTCCGGCACGCTTCATCAGTCGCCAGACCCGGTTCACTCCGCACTGCTGTCCGGTATCACGCAGATCGAGATGGATCTTGCGATAACCATAGACACAGCCAGACTCAAGCCAGAACTGTTTGATCTGCCCGGTCAACATCTGGTCTGCCTGGTGACGCTGTGAATATGGCTGCTGAAACCAAAAATAAAATCCACTCGGATGGACATCCAGAACCCGACAGAGCAAACGAACAGGCCAGCAACACCTGTTGTCGCGGATAAAGGCGTACCTCAGTCGGACAGCTTTGCGAAGTACGCCGCGGCTTTTTTTAATATGTCTCGTTCGTCGGTAACCCGCTTCAGCTCTTTCTGGAGGCGGCGGATCTCGGCCTGAGCATCTGACTGTTCATTATTAGTGGAAGAATCCGGGCCGTACTTCTTTATCCAGGCGTAAAGGCTGTGGGTGGTGACATCGAGACGTGTTGCAACGCTGGAAACAGAATGACCACGATCAATCACCTGTTTGGCTGCTTCAATTTTAAACTCTTCAGGATAACGCTTACCGCTCATGGGCACCTCTCTTTAAGTCATCTTAAATGACTCAGAGGTGTCTGTTAAACCTGTGGGGATTCATTCCTGGTGCCGAATTATATCGTCTGCGTTATAAATATCGTAAACAGAAATAGCAATTGAAAGCGCGATGAGGGCTTTACCTAAACGCGAGAGTCGCATCATTTGCATGTTAACTTGCGGGTTGGATTTGCCAGGAACGGGAACCGTCGTGCCCCCGTTATTTATTCGGGATATGAAAATGGCAAGCGGCATTAGCATAAAAACGGGCAAATGGATCCCATGAGAAATAAAGATTTACGCTATATCTCTCTGATTAATTTACCAATTAAACGCCGATAACGCTTTCACGTCAGCCGCAGGGTTGGCTTCTTTTACCGCCAGTAAAAAACCCGCGAAGTTATGGTTGAAAAACGTAATGTTATGATAAAACTGAAACTCTTTTTTTTGCCCATGGTTGAGATAAATCACGGACCATTTGCGTCGGTTATTAAGAGTGGTAAAGCCTGGCTTGATTTGCAGTATGTCCGAAAAATGCACTTTAACCGTAATGCCATTTTTCACCTGATATAAATATGCGCTGTCATAGAAATACGCTTCCTTCTTGGCAAAACGCGCGAAAATGGAAGGGTTGCACGATATTTTTATCATGCCGTTGTCAGCGGGAACGATTTTTTTCGCCTGGCGCATCCAGTTTAAAAACCATCTTCCTGAAAAGATGAATATAAGCGGTAATAATAAGACGGTTGAAAACCCCAAAACATCCTTCATGTTTTACTCTCTTTCGGCCCTTTTCCCCATCATGTTAATGAGTAAAAGGGCATGCACAGGGTGCAGTTCGTGCGTGGCATACCTTTGGCAGCAATACGCGGCCAGCCATCCGAATGACGGTACCTCAACGGGCGGAACCCGTGAAGAGCAGACCGCCCATCGCCTCTGAATAACCCACCAGACGCGTTAGCGAGTTTGTCGTCAGGACTGCCTTTGTTGCACAACTCCATCCGCGCCGTTCGTCACCAGGCGAATGGCTTCAACGTATATCTGTCTTGTTCCATCCACAGTCTGTTCTTCAGAATCCCTGAGCTGTGCCAGTATATTATCTGTCTTTACAGGTATTCCTGACACTATCAAACGTGACACCGCCTTTCCTATCACTCTGTAAATAGCGTCCATGTTTTCGGGGTTTACGATGCCCATTCAGAACTCTCCTGCTAATTGGATCCGCTGCTATTGCCTGTACGGTTGGCTTGAGAACCGTCTCAACTGAGCAGAATCATACCGGGCACTACGGCAAAAGGTAACAGGTTTTTGTGGACGCTTAATCGGGCAGCATCGACTGACAGGCGCTGATGATAACCCTGAGGCTTTTCTGCACGTGTAGGGCTTAAATGAAATTATAAGAGGATGAGCGCAGGGGCACGATGAAACCGCGCAAAGGGGAGGGACAGCCATGAAAAAGAGACAACCTTTAATTAATTCAGTGATACGCGGGTTTTGAAACGAATTAAAAGCACCAGCACTGGCCGGTGCTTTTAACCGGCTGCGGGAACGCAGATACAACATTAATTTTGACTGGCTGGGGTTTGTGCAGAGATAAATAAATGATTACAGGCGGGGCAGATGAGCGTTTTTTTCTTATTGACGCGGGCGGAGCTGTGTTCAGATTTTTCACTGCATTTCGGGCAGGTCACGCGGCTTAAGTAACTGTCTTGGGATTTTCTTTTATGAATAGCCATAAGTATCTTCTTTGATGTCAGGAGGGGGCACCTTACACACTTCCAGGCTCAATAGCCCGTAATTTCGCATTTTATTTGGCACATGCGCGTTTTTTATGCAGCGCTTACATTACGACGTTACGCTTACGGAGCGAGGGTTCTGTTATCGGCAGGCATAAGCGCGATGACCATTCTGGTAGCTTAATTCGTCTTTGTTGATGCGGTAATCTGGGATAAAACGCGAATAAGAAAAGGAATAAAGGGATGAGCCACGGCTATCTGATCTGGCTTAAAAATACGTTTCGCTGGGGCTACCGGCTGACGATTAAGCAACTGGTGACGTTTATTCTTTACAGCGCGCTGGTGTATTGCCTGCTGTCAGGAGCATGGTTTGCCCTGGTGCAGATAATAGCCCTGACACCGCTAACAGAGTATGTAACGGCGGATGAGGTGATGCTGACATCGTTTTCAGTCACACGCATCATTCAGGCGCTGGTCGGCATTCCGGTGGTGCTGCACGTGCTTAAGTCGTTCATCTGGCTTTTTACCCGCGCGCCACACGGACAGAACGGTGATACGAGCTATTACACCGACACTACGCATCACCCCGTAAATAACCCTGCGCCTGGTAATTCCACGCCTGCGCATTTAAGCGCATCGCATCACCACAGCTATTCCGACAGTTGCAGTTCAGATAGCGGCTCCGACAGCGATTCAGGCAGTTGTAGCAATGATTAAAGATACAGCCCGGTATGAAGCCGGGCTGTGTTTTGCGGTAAGTAAGCTCTTAAGGCAATAATGCCTGTCAGGCTTCATCATCGCCATAATAGAGCGTACCGATTTTGATAAGCGGGCGTCCCTGAGATTTACGGTGCAGGTTGGAGTCGCGTAGTGAATAGACGCAACCGCAATATTCTTGCTGATAAAAACGCTCGCGTTTGCTGATTTCAATCATGCGCGCGGAGCCGCCCTGTTTGCGCCAGTTGTAATCCCAGTACACCATGCCCTCATAAGGGGCCGCGGCGCGATGCCCGCAGTCGTTAATTTGCTGCATGTTTTTCCAGCGGGAAATGCCGAGCGAACTGCTGATCACTTTAAAGCCATTCTCATGCGCATAAAGCGCGGTGCGCTCAAAGCGCATATCGAAGCACATGGTGCAGCGCACGCCCCGCTCTGGCTCCCATTCCATGCCCCTGGCGCGCTCGAACCAGTTATCGGTATCGTAATCCGCGTCCACAAAAGGAATACCGTGTTGATCGGCAAAGCGCATATTTTCCTCTTTGCGCAGCAGATATTCCTTTTGGGGATGAATATTGGGGTTGTAGAAAAAGATAGTGTAATCGATACCTGAAGCGTGGAGCGCCTCCATGACTTCGCCCGAGCAAGGCGCGCAGCAGGAGTGCAGCAGCAGTTTTTGTTCCTGATTGGGTAGCGTCAGTGTGGGTCTGACAAACGCGTTCATCATTACCTCGTTCCGTGTTGTCCTGAGATAAACCTTAACAATATTTTATGCGCGACGCACGCATCACGCCGCGTTTGGACAATTTTACAACGCCTGACCGCATGTTGGAAAAAGCCAGGTAAAATAGCGAAGCCATAAGAAAATATATTCTCTTGTCAAAAATATCTCTGGGCCGCTGTGTTTAAATGTGTACGGATAATTTATTTATGCGCCGCGCTGGCAATTCGCTCAATAATGAACTAGCAAAAATAGTTGTCGCTTTTTAAATATATAGTTTTGTAAAAGACCGGGTATTGCTTGCTTAAAAAATCCGGGCGTGCGTTAATAGACTCCTCGGTTTGATATGCAGAATCCGTGTGCAGTGGTCGCGATAAGTCCTCCGCTTCAGTTGTGCTCATTTCCAGACGTTATCCTTTGATATCTCTTTTCTTGAGTTTCCTCTTAAGCACTGAATATTTCTGTTCTTCAAACCATTTTCGCCGCAAGGCTCAAGTATAAAGGTAATAGTATGGCTAACAGAATCAGTGGTTCAGTGAAATGGTTTAACGCGGATAAAGGCTTTGGTTTTATCGCACCGGCAGACGGCAGCAAAGACGTGTTCGTTCACTTTTCCGCTATCCAGAGCGACAATTTTCGCACGCTGACCGAAGGCCAGCAGGTTGAATTCTCGGTTGAAAACGGCGCTAAAGGCCCGTCAGCCGTGAATGTGGTGGCGCTTTAAAGACGACATGATTGCTGCAGGGTTGCATTTCAGATGTCCTGCGTGTCATGGCTCGCAGTACCGTATTTCCCGTTTCGACGTGACCGATAAAAACCCACACGGCGCAAAATGTATATTTTGTAAAAACGTGATGCTGGTAGGGAATGCCGAACGTTATGACAGTTATGCGATGAGTCATTCGGAAACGAATACGCATCGCTAATATCGCATTCTGTAAAAAAAGCCCGCTTGCGGGCTTTTTCTTTTGGCTTTTCAGGCACTAAAGTCACCCGTTACCCTGGCGGTGCAAGCAGTGCCAGGGGCGGCAATATTCATGTGACGCTATGATAAAGCCCTGGACGTGCGTCGTCATGTACGCAGAGCCTGCCAGAAGTGCGGGAAAGAAAAACGCGACGCCGGGGCGTCGCGCTAAAGCAAGAGAGGCAATCAGTGTTTGCGGGCTAATAGCTGCTCCACCACCGCGCGCGCGGCGGTGATTTTTTGCGCCCGCTCCGGATCGCTGTTGACGCCTGCTTCAAGGCTTGCGAAGTGGTGACGCGCGTTATCAACCACCCGTTCCTTCAGCACGGCGGGCACTTCTTCCAGCAATGACTGGAACAGAATTTCGTACGCCAGGATGCGCGTCTGAAGTTTTTCAATAATCTCGTCAATCGAGCCCGTCATTTGTACCTCTTCTGGTGAGTGCGTCGGCGCTAAGTTTCACTTTAGCCGCTCGGCAGAGCGTTGGCGAGGGGGGAGAGGCAGAAAAGCGTCCGGCATGCGCAGGCCAGGCTACACTTTTTCTGTCTCCCGTGGATTATGAGGAAAGAAAAATGTCTGACCATCGCCATCCCGACAGACCGCTTGCGGATGATAATGAACATCACGGATTGCCGGAAGACGCGCCGGATATCATCAACCCGTGGGAAGAGGACGATCTGCCTGAAAAAGAGGAGCAGCACGGGCGGGAATCGCTGCGCGACGCATGGCGCAAGGCGCCCTGACACAGGTTTTTCCGACGCTTTTCCAGCGCCGCCTGCGGGCGGCTTTGTTATTTTTTGCGCCCGCTCTCCTTTTTTACATCCCGCCGACATTTTGTCGCTTTCTGTGCCCTCTATTTTTTCCAAAAGCTGCCGATAACGATTTAAAGCAAATTCAGGCGCCAGGCTTGCCTGAAACCAGGCACCAGCGTGTTGTCCCTTTCGCAGCATGAGCCACCACCCACGTACCTTTGAGGCAAATATGGATAACTTCCAGAAAGATATTGATGAGAGGGCGAATCTCGCTTTATCGAATAAATTCGAACTGCTGCTCTTCCGGCTGGGCTCTGCGAGCGACGAGGAAAAACCTGAGCTGTACGGTATTAACGTTTTTAAACTGCGCGAAATTGTGCCGATGCCGACCATTACCAAAGCGGCAGGTATGCAGGCGCCGCTGCTCGGCATGGCGAATATTCGCGGTCAGATCATTCCAGTGGTCGATCTTCCGGCGGTCACTGGCTGCAAACCCTCCACCGGGCTTAACCTGCTGCTGGTGACAGAATATGCGCGCAGTACTCAGGCCTTCGCGGTGGAGTCGGTAGAGAACATTATTCGCCTCGACTGGAGCCAGGTGCATACGGCGGAATCGGGCGTCAGTTCCCGTAATATCACCAGCATCGCGCGTCTCGACAGCGACAACCAGAGCAACGAACTGGCGCTGGTGCTTGATGTCGAACAGATCCTGTATGACATCATCCCGTCGGTGCGCGACGGCCAGCCAAACACGGTGGTCAAGGAGCGCAGCTTTAAACTCAAGCCGGGCGCGGTCGCCATTGTCGCAGAAGATTCCAAAGTGGCGCGCTCGATGCTGGAGCATGGTCTCAAGAGCATGGGTATTCCGGCCATCATGCACACGACGGGCCTTGAAGCCTGGGAAAAAATCAAGCTGATGGCGAAAGAGGCGCAGGCGGAAGGGCAGTCGATCACCGATAAAATCGCGATGGTACTGACCGACCTCGAAATGCCGGAGATGGACGGCTTTACCCTGACACGTAATATCAAAATGGACGCCACGCTGAAGAAAATTCCGGTTGTGATCCACTCGTCGCTCTCAGGCAGCGCTAACGAAGATCACGTGCGTAAAGTGGGCGCCGATGGTTACGTGGCGAAGTTTGAAATCAACGAACTCTCGTCGGCTATCGAGCGCGTGCTCGACAAAGCGGCAGGCTGACGGTCAGGCTCCGGCGCCGCCGGGGTCTGCATTTTTCAGACAGACGGTAAGCATACCGCGCCTGCGAAGGCTTTCTGGTCAGCTACACTTAATGTGTTAACTCTGATGGATACAGGAGGTCATCATGTTTTTTGGTTTCGGATACTTCGGTGAATCGCAAAAAGAGCAGGCTTTTCGCTTACAGGCTGAAGAGCAGGGGGGCGGCACGCCGGGCCCGGAAGGGGAAGTGACGCGCAAGCGTGACGACAGCGATGACGACGAAAAAGGGCCGTACCGCTCGGAAGATGACGCCAAATAAAAAAGCCGCCGCCAGGCGGTTTTTTAATGCGCGCAGTATTGCCGCCCGCACGGAGCGGCATACAAAGGCAGCCTGAAGGCCACCTGAGCATTACTGCGCGTTCAGCTCGCGCCACTGCTCTGCCAGCGAATCCAGCAGCTCGTAACGCTTGCGGTATTCGGAGCGTTTTTTACTGGCGACCTCTTCCAGCGGTTTGCGCGCGGCCACAAGCGGCAGGGCGAAACAGCGCGCGCCGCGACGCTCGCCGCCAATCGATTCCCAGAACTCATCGTAACTGGCAAAAAAGTGCCGCCCTTTGCTGAAGCGGTAGCGCAGCCCGCGGAAGACGTGGCCGTCGTTGCTCACCGCCTCGAAGTGGGTCATGCCGAACTGGCCTGTCATCAGCCACAGCACTTCCATCAAAAGACGTTTCGGGAAGACGCCGTAGCAGGCTTTGGTGGCATCGCGGATGGCGTCGTGCGGCACGCTGCGGCGCGGGCCCTGCAGGCCGCCGATGGCGATGCCGTAGCCCGTGGCGTCGCGCACAACGCTAAACGTCAGGCTCGCCAGCAGCACGTCATCGCAGTGCAGCCACAGCGTGCTTTCGCCTTCGCGCTCGGCTTTGTGGGCCGAGGAAACGCTGATAACCACCTGTTTGTCTTTCGCCGCCAGCCGGAACAGCGGCTGCGGGCGCGTAGCGCAAAGCGCGTCTGCCAGACGCGGCGAAGCCTGCTCGCTCACGAACTGATAGTGATTGATGATAGCGCTGGCGCGCTCGCCGGCGCTTAATCCGAGACGCAAATAGTGGCGATGAATTTTTCCCGGCAGCGTGTTCTGCACGCTCAACAGTTGCTCAAAGCGCGGGTTCGTCGCCAGCGAATCCATAAAACGCAGCGTGGCGGGCAGATAAAGACAGCTGCGCAGCGCGAATTTGAGCCGATAGCTTTTTTTCGCCCATAACCCGCCGGGCATCAGCGCGCCGGTGGAGAGAGCTTTAATAAGATCCATGCCGCTACGCGAGGGTTCGGCAGCGTGAGAGGTGATGACCGACATAAGAAAAACCTGAGATACCGCGAATTGACGAAGTATATCGATACGGCGAAACGGCTTTCTAAACGGCACCTCAATGCGACGTCATCAGGCAAATTCCAGGGTGGGGAGGCGCACAGAAGGAAAACACCCCGCCGATGCGAAGGAGTGCGGAAAGTACGACGATGCGTCGCGATACAGGCAGGGCAATTGCCGGTAGTGCGCTCAGCGAGCCGTGAGCCGCTCCTGCTGCGGGGTAAAGATGAGGCAAAAATGGCAGTTCTTCGGACAATCACGAGAACGACGGCAGCTTAACAAACAAGCGTGGCGGGATAATGAAGAAAATAAGGCGATTTGTGCGGGCGTCTGCCGATTTTTTGATTCAGAAATCTTTACATCGCGACATAAGAATGTTCTGATCTACACGTTTCATTTACTGTATTGCGAACGCGGAAAGACCCCATGCAACAACTCAAACCAGGCGCTCTCGCCATTATCATCGGCGCCCGTACCGCTGCCGGTCGGGGAAATATTGGTAAATCTGTTGAGCTTTTCAGCCTCTGCCAGCCTGGCGAGCGCTTTATCAACCCGGTGACCGGGTTTATGACCGAGCTGCCGACGGCCTGCGCCCGCCCGCTCTGGCTGGTGACCGGTAATGTCGTCGCCGCCGATGGCCAGACCGGCTTTGCGTTTGTGCGCGCCGAACACCTTATGCCGCTTGACGGCGAACTGCTGCCGCTCGAAGAGACGGCGCTGCTGCTCGACTGACGATTTAACGCCCGCCAGCCATTATCTCCCGGAGCCACGCGGCAAGCACCTGTGCGTGGTTCTGCTGCCTGTCTTTTGCGCCGTACAACAACGTCAGCGTCCCGTTACGGGCGATGGCCGCGAGACGTGCGCCTTCTTCCTGCTGCGCGGCTAACTCCTCACGGTAGCGCTCGCTGAAGTGCGCGAAGTCAATTACCTCGCCATGCAACGCTTTGCGAAGCGCGGTCGAGGGCGCGAGCGTTTTATTCCACTCATCCAGCGGCAGATCCGTTTTCTTAATGCCGCGTGGCCAGAGTCTGTCCACCAGCACCCGGTAGCCGTCCTGCGCGTCCGGCTCGTCGTAAACGCGTTTTAACGCAATCATCATTGCCTCCTGCATATGGTTATGACCGGAGGGATTATCTGCCTGCAACGGACGCCAGGCAAACGGCAAGACACCTTTGTCCGGGACGTCTCGCAAAATAGCAGGCAACAGGTTCCCTGCTGATTTTGGGTGTTGTTCGCGAGCGCGCCTGTCGGTATGCTGATGTTCCTTATGTTATGCTCAATCCGTTCATGCATAAGGAAAACCTCATGGAAACCTCTCCGCTCTCATCCACACTCCGTATCGCCCTGGTCGGCGACTATAATGCCGAAACCGTCGCGCATCAGGCTATTCCGCTTGCGATTGACGACGCTGCCGCCGTGCTGGAACTCACTGCCGATTACGACTGGCTCCCGACCAAAGAGATCGCAAGCGCGGAAGATCTTGTCGGCTATGATGCCGTCTGGGTCGTGCCCGGCAGCCCTTACGACAATGAAGATGGCGCGTTTATCGCCATTCGTTACGCGCGTGAAAATGCGATCCCGTTTCTCGGCACCTGCGGCGGTTTTCAGCATGCGGTCATAGAATACGCCCGCAACGTGCTGGGCTGGGAAGACGCCAGCCACGGCGAAACGGCGCAGGGCGGCAGGCTGGTGATTTCGCCGCTCAGCTGTTCACTGGTGGAGCAAACCGGCGAGATTGAACTGCGCCCGCATACGCTTATCGCGCGCGCTTACGGGCGAATGGAAATAGAAGAGGCGTATCGCTGTCGCTTCGGCGTAGCACCGGAATTCGTTGAGGCGCTGAACGGCGACGCGCTGAAAGTCACCGGCTGGGATAACGACGGCGACGTGCGCGCCGTCGAACTCACCACCCATCCGTTCTTCGTGGCGACGCTGTTCCAGCATGAGCGCGGCGCGCTTGACGGGCGTCCGGTACCGCTGGTGCGTGAATTCCTGCGCGCTGCCCGTCGCTAATCATTAAGGCGCGCCGATTTCCCGTGCGCGTCCGGCGAACCCGCCCGCGATGGCCATAACCACCGCCAGCGCGGCGCACAGCAGCAGCGGCAGGCTCCAGCTCTGCGTCAGATCGTGGAGCCTGCCAATAACCGGCGGCCCGCACGCCGCCAGCAGATATCCCACCGATTGCGCCATGCCGGAGAGCGCCGCCGCCTGATGCGCCGAGCTGGCGCGCAGGCCGATAAACGTCAGGCCGAGGATCATGGTCGCCCCCGAGCCGAACCCAAAAATTACTACCCAGCAGGCCGCCTGCCCAGGGAAAAGCCACAGCCCGATCGGGCTTAGCGCACAGAGCAGCGCCGTCAGTACGGCGATGGCGCGCTGATCCCGTAATTTTGCCAGCAACAGCGGCACCGCGATGCCCGGCACGGCGGTGGCGAGCTGCATCAGCCCGTGCAGCGAACCGGCCTGCGCCTCGCTATAACCGCGGCTTAGCAGAATCGACGGCAGCCAGCCGATGACGATGTAATAAATAAGCGAATTGACGCCGAGAAAGAGGGTGACCTGCCAGGCCAGAGCCGAGCGCCAGATGCCACGGTTATGCAGCGCCGCGCCGCCGACGGCATCGCCGCGCGCCGCGCGCAGCTGCGGCAGCCAGAGCAGCAGCGCGAGGAGCGGAAAGACCATGAGCGCCAGCAGCGCGCCGCGCCAGCCGCCGCTGAAGGCCGCTACCGGCACTACCAGCGCCGAGCCCGCCGCCGCCGCAAGCCCCATCGTCAGGGAATACGCGCCGGTGAGTTTCGCCACCTGGCCTGGAAAATCACGTTTGATCATGCCGGGCAGCAGGACGTTGCCAAAGGCAATGCCACAGCCGATAAGCGCGGTGCCGGTAAAGAGCGCCGCCGCGCCGCCCGACGAGCGCAGGGCAATACCGGCGCAGATAAAGAGCAGCGCGCCGCAGAGGCTGCGCTCCATACCGAAGCGCCTCGCGCTCCCCGCCGCCAGCGGAGATACCAGCGCGAAGGCGAGCAGCGGCAACGTGGTTAACAGACCTGTCGCGGCGGTGGAGAGGGTAAAGTCAAGGCGGATAGCGTCCAGCAGGGGAGCGGCACCGGTAAAAGTGACGCGAAGCGTAGTGGCAATCATCAGAATGCCTGCCAGCAGCAGCCAGCCGCCGCGACGCGAAGAAGTCAGGTTAGTCATGGGTTCCTCATGGGCGCGCGGCGTGGGGATACCGCGCGAATACTGCGGATGAAAAGATCAAAAACAAAACGCACGGCTACTGGCGGCCAATCAGCAGCGACACCAGGCCCGCGGCGATAAGCGGCCCGACCGGCACGCCGCGAAAGAGCGCCACGCCGAGCACCGTGCCAACCAGCAGACCGGCCACAATCGACGGCTGGCTGCCCATTAGCGCCACGCCCTTGCCGCCAAGCCAGGAAACAAAAATGCCGACGGCGATAGCCACCAGCGATTTCCAGTTAAGAAAAGCATGAAACAGCGTGGAGGTGGGCAGGGTGCCGCTGGCGATGGGGGCCATCACGCTGATGGTCAGAATGATGATGCCAGCGGTGACGCCCTGTTTTTCAACCCACGGAAACCAGGCGCTGAGCGGCGTCATCCGGATAACGATCAGTACAAGAACCGAGACCGTCACCGCCATGTTATGGCTGACAAATCCCAGACCGGCCAGCGCCAGCAGGATAAGCAGCGTAATATCGAACATCTTGAGTTCCTTGCCAAAAAGGGCCTGTCGGCCTGTCGTCATTATTTTGCAATCAAAAGCCGGTATCTGTGGAGCCTGCTTCCTGACAGGCGAGAGACCCGGAGAGACGATGAACGACTTGCTATCGCCCGACACACTCTGGATAACCACCTTCTTTTTCGCCGTCGCCGCTACGCTGATTGTTGCGGTGCGGTTTCTGGAGAAGCGCTGGTAGACGCCGCGCGGTGAAACGCAATCTGCGTGGGTTTCGCCAGGCGCAGATAGTCAGCAGTGTCCATGATAATCGATTTTTCAAGCAGACCGGCGTTAAAGGCGATCTCATCGTGACGCTCAAAGAGTAACGGGTCGGCGACGAGCCGGAGCGACGGGTGAAAACTGAACGGCGGGATAGCCCCGAAAACACAGCGGGTGAGTTCATCGACTTCCGCAGGGCTCGCAAGCGACGCTTTGGTGCCGCCAAGATGTTGCGCTAACTGCGTCAGGTCGGCCTGCAAATCGGCCCCGAGTACCGCCAGCACCACCTGTTTTACGCCGTTGCCTTTGATTTTGCATACCAGCGCTTTGGCCCCCTGGCTGAGTTGCGTGCCGCGAATTTCCGATACCGCCTCGCATTTGCCCATCGCCTCATGTTCCACCACGCGAAACCGCGCCTGGCCTGTGGTCAGTAAGTCCACCAGCATTTGATGAATATCCATGCCTTTCATTATCTCGCCTCGCTTATATTATGACGTTTCCACCATACTGACGGCTCGCTTATTTTGCAACGCCAGCAAATGTACACAAAATAAAATCCAGTAAAATAAAGGCCCTGGGGTTATTACCTGAAAAAAAGGCGGCGTGTCGTTTGGCTTACTCTGGAATGCTGTATTAGGATCATAAGAGTGCCTTATGAAAGCGGTGGTCGTAATAGCGCGAATGAAGGTTTCCGCACGGCGGATAAATAATCGCGGCACTGGATGGGAGTAATAATTTCGTCTTCGTGGTGCTGGTGGGAATATTCTCAGGCACGACATTTACGAAATGAGATACACACCAGTGCGCTCCGGCCGAACAACGTCATACTGCTTTCAGCAGGCGAACAGGTTTTAATGTAGTACTTTTTTTCTGGTAACACTAACCCAAACCCGGAGGTTGTTATGGCAGAGCATCGTGGTGGTTCCGGCAATTTTGCCGAAGATCGTGAAAAAGCATCTGAAGCGGGTAAAAAAGGCGGACAGCAGAGCGGCGGGAATTTTAAAAATGACCCGGAGCGTGCGTCTGAAGCAGGTAAAAAAGGCGGCCAGAACAGCCACGGCGGCGGACGTAAATAATTCGCCTCGCTGAATTTATCTGTGATACAGCAGCCTCAGGGCTGCTGTTTTTATTTTGCCTGCATGGTTAGTAATAAGCGCAGCGCCTGGCTGTCCACGGGGCGTGAAAACCACCAGCCCTGCCCATAACAGCCCGGAAAATTATCCTGTAAATAATCGACCTGCAACCGCTGTTCGAGCCCTTCAAAGACAATCTGCTGTGGCATCGCTTTGAGCATCAGAATTAAATTTACCAGCAGGGTTTTATTCAGCGAAGGCGTACCGATCGCATCGGTAATGCTTTTATCCACTTTTACTTCATCAATCGGCAGACGCGACAGCCAGGAGATAGTGGAATAACCGGTGCCGAAATCATCAAGCGCTATCAAAAAACCGTGCCGCTTAAAGAGTAATATCGCGGCTTCCATATGCGCAAGCGTAGCATTTTCCCGCTCGGTGATTTCGAGCATAATTCGGCTGGGTGGCAGCCCGATTTTTTGTGTCAGTTTCGTCAAAAAATCCAGATAATGATGAGAGAAAAGGTCGGCGAGGCTGATATTGATACTGAGCGTGAGGTCATACCGGTTTAATAACTCCGCCATTTCACCCACGGCCTGCGTCGTCACAAATTCTGTGATTTTTGCCATCAGCCCTTCTTTTTCCGCAAGTGGAATAAACAGATCCGGCGAAATAGCGTCCCCGTTATTATCATGCCAGCGCAGCAGCGCCTCCATGCCTTTCATCCGGCCGGTTTCTATTTCATAAATTGGCTGATAAACCACCCGCATCTCGCCGTTTTTTAAGGCATTTTCCAGCCGGGTCGGCAGCGAGGTTTTTTTCCTGCGATAAAAGACGAGGCTTGTACAGATCAAAATGCCGAGCCCCAGGCCCAGCGCGGTAAGTAGCGCGAGGGTATACCAGCGCGCCTGCAATAATCCATAAGGATGTGTGCCAGCAATTACGCAGAGATCGTATTGGCGGTTGCACTGTTCGCGGGTAATAAAATACCAGGCGTAATGGGTGGTGGCATCCGCTTCGGTTAATAGCGCCTGGGTTGGGCCGAGGGTAAACCAGCGGTGATTATGCTGAGAATTGGTGATAACGGCGCTGTAGTGCGCAGTCGCTGCGTCTTTTTCGAAGCGGGCAAAAATAAAAGGAGAAAATATCACCAGCAGATCGTTACGCCACCAGGCGCTGACGTTAATGTTATCGGTTAAGGGCAGATTTAATAACCAGCGAGCGCCGTTGCGGCCAACAAAACTTTCCGTTGCGGTCAACGGCTGCGCAATGGGAAGGCGCCCCCATAGCGCCGTACATAAAATCCCGCGCGCGCTGGTGCGGCCGACGTCTTTTATCAGCTGATAATTCCATAGCAGCGTGCGCAGCGCATTAAGATCGGCTTCACTACAGGAGGGATAATGCGCCATTTTCGCTTCGCGGGCGGCAATATCATTTGCCTGTTGCAGGAGCGTTACGCTACGCTCCAGCACCGCCTGACTATAATCGTTGATGCGGCTTGCTTCTGTCCGCCAGTACATAATTTGCGCAGCGGCCAGAACGGCAAATAGACTGGCGAGAATTATTCCCGCCATTCCGGCATTTTTATTCAAGCCCAATGAGACCCTGTTAGACATGATTCACGGTGGTCCTGCGACGGCGCCGCGTCGTTCTTATTTAATGCCGCCCACTATAACTGATAGCGAACCGGCTGTAAGTAAATTCTGTAGGGTTATTAATAATGAGATGGTGCGTTACTAAATAGTATGGGCGAAAATGCACGTTTAATTAAGTGAGGCTGATATAAAAGTTTAGTGGCGCTTTAATTGCGGATAAGTAAAAAAGAAATAACGGGGCCGACAGCGTCGGCCCGCAAGTTAGCTCCAGCTTTCGCTGGCCTGCTTATGAAACAGCTCGCGGAATACGGGATAAATATCATCCTGATCGCGAATATGCTGCATAGCGAAATTCTCATAGGTCGCCTGCAAATCTTCATATTCACGCCACAGGGTCTGGTGAGCGCGGCGGGTGATTTCGATATAACTGTAATAACGCACCACCGGCAGAATTTTCTTGGCCAGAATTTCATGGCACAGGGGGGAATCATCCGCCCAGTTATCGCCATCGGACGCCTGTGCGGCATAAATATTCCACTGCGCCGGGTCGTAACGCGCTTTGACCACTTCATCCATCAGCTTCAGCGCGCTGGAAACAATCGTCCCGCCGGTCTCCTGTGAATAGAAAAACTCGTGCTCATCCACCTCTTTGGCCTGTGTGTGATGGCGGATATAGACCACATCGACGTTTTTATAGGTCCGGCTCAGGAACAGATAGAGCAGAATATAAAAGCGCTTGGCCATATCTTTGGTGGCCTGATCCATCGAGCCGGAGACGTCCATCAGGCAGAACATAACCGCCTGGCTTGAGGGCTCCGGGCGTTTCTCGAAGTTTTTATAACGCAGATCGAATGTGTCGATAAACGGCACGCGTTCAATTTTGGCGCGCAGTTCGGCTATCTCCCGGCGCAAACGCTCTTCTTCAAGCAGCTGCGCCGGTTCGCTTTTCAGCGCCTCATCAAGATTCGCCTCCAGCTCGCGCAGCGCCCGACGTTTGCCCGCAGTCATCGCGGTGCGGCGCGCCAGCGAGTTTTGCAGCGAGCGCACCACGCTGATGTTGGCGGGCACCCCGTTTGAGGTGTAACCGGAGCGATGGGTTTTATATTCGTTTAGCTGACGATGCTGGTTTTTTTTCAGATTCGGCAGGGCGAGATCTTCAAACAGCAGGTCGAGATATTCATCTTTGGAGATTTGAAAGACGAATTCATCCTGGCCTTCGCCGTCGGCGCTCGCCTGGCCCTGACCACTGCCGGAACCGCCGCCGCCGCCCTGCGGGCGCTCGATGCGATCGTTTTGCACGAAATGATCGTTGCCCGGATGGACGCGATGGCGCAGGCCGCCGCGCCCCTGATGAAACATCGGTTCACTGATATCGTCGTTAGGAATGGAAACGGACTCGCCGCTCTGGATGTCGGTCACCGAGCGCTTGTTGATGGCCTCGGAAATCGACTGCTTGATTTGTGCTTTGTAACGGCGCAAAAAGCGCTGGCGGTTTACCGTGCTCTTGTTTTTGCCGTTAAGACGTCGGTCTATGAACCAGGTCATATGCCCCCCGTACTGCATTTGCCAACTTTCTGTGCGCCTGTTTCGCCGCAGGTTGCGGCATACGGTTCGCTTCGTTGTAAGCCCGGCCGCGCGAACGCCGCCGGGCGATGGTGTTAAGACGATTTACGCACGCGCAGATACCATTCGCACAGCAGACGTACTTGCTTGCGGGTATAGCCTTTTTCCATCATGCGATCGACGAAATCATCGTGTTTCTTCTGCTCGTCCGTGGAGGTTTTGGCGTTAAAGGAGATAACGGGCAGCAACTCCTCGGTGTTCGAGAACATTTTTTTCTCGATAACCGTGCGCAGCTTCTCATAGCTGGTCCAGTTCGGATTACGACCATTATGGTTAGCACGGGCACGCAGCACGAAGTTGACGATTTCGTTACGGAAATCTTTCGGGTTGCTGATGCCTGCCGGTTTCTCGATTTTCTCAAGCTCCGCGTTGAGCGATTCGCGGTCGAAGAGCTGACCGGTATCCGGATCGCGATACTCCTGATCCTGGATCCAGAAATCCGCATAGGTAACGTAGCGGTCAAAGATGTTCTGACCATATTCGGAGTAGGACTCCAGATACGCCGTCTGGATCTCTTTGCCAATAAACTCGGCATATTTCGGGATCAGATAGCCTTTGAGGAATTCGAGATAGCGCTCCGCGCTCTCCTGCGGGAACTGCTCGCGCTCAATCTGCTGCTCCAGCACATAAAAGAGATGTACCGGGTTCGCCGCCACTTCGGTGTGATCGAAGTTAAAGACGCGCGAGAGGATCTTGAACGCGAAACGGGTCGACAGGCCATTCATGCCTTCGTCGACGCCCGCGTAGTCGCGATACTCCTGATACGATTTCGCTTTCGGGTCGGTATCTTTCAGGCTTTCGCCGTCATAGACGCGCATTTTCGAGTAAATGCTGGAGTTTTCCGGCTCTTTCAGGCGCGACAGTATCGAGAAGCGGGCCAGGGTTTCCAGCGTGCCGGGCGCGCAAGGGGCATGTGAAAGCTCACTGTGGTTAAGCAGTTTCTCGTAGATTTTAATCTCTTCCGAGATACGCAGGCAGTAAGGCACCTTGACGATATAAACACGGTCAAGAAACGCCTCGTTGTTTTTATTGTTGCGGAAAGTCACCCATTCCGATTCGTTGGAGTGCGCCAGAATAATACCGTTAAAGGGCAGGGCGGAGATGCCTTCCGTCCCGTTATAGTTCCCTTCCTGCGTCGCGGTGAGCAGCGGATGCAGCACTTTAATCGGCGCTTTGAACATCTCGACGAATTCCATTACGCCCTGGTTGGCGCGGCAGAGCGCACCGGAGTAGCCGTAGGCATCGGGATCGTTTTGGGCGTGATGCTCAAGCTTACGGATATCCACTTTGCCGACCAGCGCTGAAATATCCTGATTATTTTCATCGCCCGGCTCGGTTTTAGCGATAGCAATTTGCTCAAGAATGGACGGCCAGACTTTAACCACGCGGAATTTGGTGATGTCGCCGCCGAATTCATGCAGGCGTTTCGCGGCCCACGGCGACATAATGGTGCCGAGATAGCGACGCGGCACGTTGTATTCTTTTTCAAGGATCTGCGCGTCTTCCTGCGGGTTAAAGAGGCACAGCGGATGATCGTTGACCGGGCTGCGCTCGCCGTTGGCGCTAAGCACATAAATGGGCACGCGCTGCATCAGCGATTTCAGGCGCTCGGCCAGCGATGATTTACCGCCGCCTACCGGGCCCAGCAGATAGAGGATCTGTTTTTTCTCTTCCAGACCCTGCGCCGCATGTTTCAGATACGACACAATCTGCTCGATGGCCTCTTCCATGCCATAGAACTCCTCAAACGCCGGATACCGGGCGACTACCCGGTTCGAAAAGAGACGGGAAAGCCGTGGCTCCTGGGCAGTATCCACCATCACTGGCTCACCGATGGCCATCAATAGCCGTTCTGCCGCATTGGCATAAGCACTGCGATCCTGCCGGCAAACGGTAAGAAATTCCTGCAGTGTGAACTCTTCGTCCTTGGCAGCTTCATAGCGCTGGCGATAGTGATCGAATATATTCATGGCATGCCGTCCTTTCGTTTTTTAGCACAGGTTTAAGAGCCGTTCATATGAATAGTGGAGGCTCCCGGAAGACGTATTCTGAGTACAGCAACCCTAATGCCAACTGAAGCATTTATTGCGCGTTGCACTGTGCTACTGCGGTCAGGGTAATGCACCTTCTTAATTTTAAGCGTAGATGGCATTTGAAAATCTTGCATGCGGCTGTTTCAGGGAACCAGTGATTTATCAAGCACTCATCCCGTTGTTTCTGCTAAAGCATTTGCGTACAAGACGCGGATTCACCGCAAAGTCATAAAATTGCAAGGCCGCTGTAACGCGAAAATGCGAGGCTGCGCGATCGAATGATGTAAAGATGTGCGAAAAAATTTGGGGTGAAGAGTACGAGGCGGTTACACTTCGCGAGCTGATCATTTGACTAAAGGACTTGATGCATTGTGAGCACATTCAAATTTCTGGCACTGGGTGCCCTCATGGCTTCAGCCGCTACTCTCGCGCATGCAGAAGGAAAGCTGTCAGTTGGCGCAGGTGCAGGATGGGTGGTGAACCCGTATAAGCAGTATGACCGTGACGTTTACCCTCTGCCGGTTATCAATTATGAAGGCGATAACTTCTGGGTACGCGGCCTGGGCGCAGGTTATTACCTGTGGAACGACACCGCCGATAAGCTCTCCATTATGGCGTACTATTCGCCGGATCATTTCAAACCAGGCGACAGCGACAACCGTGCGTTACGTCGTCTGGACGAGCGTAAAGCGACGCTGATGGCGGGTTTGTCTTACGTGCATAACACCGAATACGGCTTCCTGCGCACCTCTCTTGCCGCCGACACGCTGGATAACAGTAACGGCATCGTCTGGGATCTCGGCTGGCTCTATCGCTACACCAACGGCGGCCTGACGCTTATTCCGGGTATCGGCGTGGAGTGGAGCAGTGAAAACCAGAACGATTACTACTACGGCGTGAGCGGCAAAGAGTCGCGCCGCAGCGGCCTGAACCGCTACGATGCGGACGACGGCTGGGCGCCGTATGCGGAGCTGACCGCCAGCTATCGTCTTTCTGACAGCTGGAGCGTGTACGGCAGCGGCCGTTACACCCATCTGAGCGACGAAGCGAAAGACAGCCCGATGGTGGACCGCTCCTGGTCTGCGCTGCTGTCTACCGGCGTAACCTATACGTTCTGATAACGCGGACAGGGATTCACGGGGCGCCATGTGCGCCCCTTTTTTATGGCGAAAGGGCGAACCGTTAAGCGCAACAAAGGCGGAAAAGGGCAAAAAAGGGCAGGGAGAACGCGTGAGCGCAAAAAAACGGCCCCGTTTACGGGGCCGTCGATGATCAGGCTTTCTTCACGACGCGCAGCGTCTGGGAGAGGCGCGAAGGTTTGTCCTCACGAGTCTGCTGCGGGGCAGTGACGCAGGCCGTTTCAACACACACAAAGGTTTTATAGCCGTCGTCCGGCATATCGCCCATGCTGACGGAGAGCGCCGGGCCCGGGTTCCAGCCCACCACGTTGCTGTTATGGTGATGCACCACTTCAATCGTGCGGTTGAGCGCGCCGTCGTGGATCAGGCTGCACCCTTCCGGGTTCAGGTAGACGCGGTCGGTACGGTCCGGGAAGGTCTGCACGCCGTCTGTCAGCGCCCCTTGCTCGCCGCCCTTGACTTTATCGAGGTAGGTATCGCCAAGGCCGCTGACTTTGACGTCAGCGATATCGCCTACATTGAAATAGGTGTGCAGCGCGGAGGTGGTTTCAAATTCGCCGTGCGCTTCCAGTTCCATTTCGCAGGTTTTGCCAAGTTTGTAGCGTGCATAGAGCGTGAAATCGTGCGGCCAGTACTGGCGGCTCGCTTCGCTGGCGTGCAGTTCAAACGTCAGCACCACGCCATTATCGTCTTCGTTATGAGCGCTTAACGTCCACGGCAGATTACGGGCGAAACCGTGAGAAGGCAGATCTTTTTGCGCAGACGGACCGAACCACGGCCAGCAGATCGGCACGCCGCCACGCAGCGCGACGCCCTTTTTAAAAGGCGTATTGCCGCTCAGCCACAGCACGTCCTCTTCACCGGCGGGCTTCCAGCAGAGCAGATGCGCGCCCTGCAGCGCCACCGCGGCGCGTACCTGCGGATGGTCAACGACAACAATATCCAGCTCGTCATGCTGACGGCGGGAGAGATAAGGGGTTAACTGTTCAGACACCGGCAGGGCAAAAATCGTGTTAATCATTTCTGGCAATCCTCTGTCTTAAAAGCCAAATAAAAAGGGCGACCGAAGTCGCCCTTAAGATCAAAAACCCATCTCACTTATTTGGAGATGTGAGCGATCAGGTCCAGAACTTTGTTGGAGTAGCCAGTTTCGTTGTCGTACCAGGAAACCAGTTTCACAAAGTTGTCGTTCAGTGCGATACCTGCTTTAGCATCGAACACGGAAGTGCAGACTTCGCCGTTGAAGTCGGTGGAAACCACGTCATCTTCGGTGTAGCCCAGAACGCCTTTCATTTCGCCTTCAGCGGCTTTCTTGATAGCGTCTTTGATCTGCTCGTAAGTTGCTGCTTTTTCCAGACGAACGGTCAGGTCAACAACAGATACGTTCGGGGTCGGAACGCGGAACGCCATACCAGTCAGTTTGCCGTTCAGTTCCGGCAGGACTTTACCTACTGCTTTAGCAGCACCGGTAGAGGACGGGATGATGTTCTGCGCTGCGCCGCGGCCGCCGCGCCAGTCTTTGTGAGACGGGCCGTCAACGGTTTTCTGGGTAGCGGTGGTCGCGTGAACGGTGGTCATCAGACCTTCGATGATGCCGAAGTTGTCGTTGATAACTTTCGCCAGCGGAGCCAGGCAGTTGGTGGTGCAGGAAGCGTTGGACACGATGTCCTGGCCTGCATATTTATCAAAGTTAGCGCCACGAACGAACATCGGGGTGTTGTCTTTGGACGGGCCAGTCAGAACAACTTTTTTCGCGCCAGCGGTGATGTGTTTACGTGCGGTTTCGTCGGTCAGGAAGATACCGGTTGCTTCAGCAACCACGTCCACGCCCACTTCGTCCCACTTCAGGTTAGCCGGGTCTTTTTCAGCGGTAACGCGGATTTTTTTACCGTTAACGATCAGATGACCGTCTTTAACTTCAACGGTACCGTCGAAACGACCGTGAGTAGAGTCATACTTCAGCATGTAGGCCATGTAGTCAGCGTCTAACAGGTCGTTAATTGCAACGATCTCGATGTCAGAACGTTTCTGAGCGGCACGGAAAACAATGCGACCGATACGGCCAAAACCGTTGATACCTACTTTGATAGTCATATATTCCACCAGCTATTTGTTAGTGAATAAAAGGTTGGCTGTAAAATTACAAAAACCTTACGCAGCGTCAAGCGGAATCGTGTCAATCATTGCGACAAATCAATCCTGTGGACAAGCTTTGCGCGTCTGACTCGCCTGATTTTCCTTTTGGGCTTACGTCCATATGGGGACGCTGCCAGGAATTTAAAAGGCCATTGAAAATAAAAGTGTGACGCGAGTCACATTTGCCTCTCCGCTGCATTTTCAGTGCTAAGTTTAGACCAAAAGTGTACACGTCACTGTTAATGTTTTGTTAGAATATTGCAGGTAATGTAACTGCTTAAACCTCCCCCGAGATGTCACCTTATGGCCAATCAAAACTCCCATGACGATTTGAAAAACACCCTGACGGAAATGCAGTTCTACGTCACCCAGAATCACGGCACGGAACCGCCGTATACCGGGCGTCTGCTGCACAACAAACGTGATGGCGTCTACCACTGTCTGGTGTGCGATGCGCCGCTATTTAACTCACAAACCAAATACGACTCTGGCTGCGGCTGGCCGAGCTTTTACGAGCCGGTGAGTGAAGATTCAATCCGTTACCTCAATGACTACTCACACGGTATGCAGCGCATCGAAATCCGCTGTGGAAACTGTGACGCGCATCTGGGGCATGTTTTCCCTGACGGCCCGCAGCCGACCGGCGAACGCTATTGCGTTAATTCCGCCTCGCTCAGCTTTACCGATGACGACAACGGCGAGCAGATCAAAGGCTGAAGAATCGATTCAGCAAATTATTCCACTGGAGCGTGTTCTGATGAACCTTGAAGACCTGATTAGCAGCATGACGCCGGAAGTGTATGAGCGCCTGGCCACTGCGGTGGAGCTTGGAAAATGGCCGGACGGCGTGGCGTTAACCCCGGAGCAGAAAGAGAACAGCCTGCAACTGGTAATGCTCTGGCAGATGCGCCATAACACCAATCCGCAGCACATGACTATCGGCACCGACGGTCAGCTGGTGATGAAAAGCAAGCAGCAACTCAAAGCGGAGTTCGGCATTCATTCACAGCCCATCGCGACGCTGAAACCCGAATAAGCTGAAGCGTGCTGAAGCCAAAAAAAGGCCGCGGATAGTCCTGCGGCCTTTTTCTTTATGCGAGCCAGACGGTTTACGCCTGCGTTTCGCGCCAGTCGTCCAGCGTGAACAGTGTGGCGCCGCTTGCCGCCATCTCCTGAAACGCCAGCATGCTGGCCTGCGCAGTCAGATTAACGCCGCGACAGCCGTCGGTAATGACGTTCACCGTATACCCGAGGCTCAACGCGTCCAGCACCGTATATTTCACGCAGTAGTCGGTCGCAAGGCCCATCACGATAAGCTCGTTCACATTGTGCTCGCGCAGCCATGCATCCAGCGGCGTTTTCTGACGATGCCCGTTATCGAAAAACGCGCTGTAGCTGTCAATCGTCGGATTCTCGCCTTTATAAAAACGCTGCACGATAGCCTTGTGATTCAGCAACGGGTGGAGCGCGGCGCCGTCGCTCTCCTGAATGCAGTGATCGGGCCACCAGGTCTGCGGCAGGCCGTCAAGCGTGCCTTGCGTGAACGGCTCGGCATGTTGCACCGAGGCGAAGCTGCCGTGTCTGGCCGGATGCCAGTCCTGGCTTGCCAGCACCGGCACGCCGCGTGGCTGGCACCACTCGATCATCGCATTGGCAATGTCTACCGTGCTGTCGCCTTCCGCGACCGCCAGCGCGCCGCCGGCGCAAAAATCGTTTTGCAGATCCACCAGCAGCAGAGCGCGTGAAGTCATGAAAACCTCCTTATTCGTCCGGGGTCAGTTCGCCGCGCAGGTTACGCATCATCGCGTCGCGGATAGCCTGCGGCTCCAGCCCCTGGCTTAACAGATAATGCAGTTTCGTCAGCGTCGCCTCGACGGTCATGTCGAACCCGCTGATAACGCCCGCGTGCGCCAGCGCGTTGCCCGTGGCATAGCCGCCCATATTCACTTTGCCGGACATACACTGCGTCAGGTTCACCACCACAATCCCACGCGAGCACGCCGCCTGAAGCTCCTGGAGGAATTCGCCATTTTGCGGCGCGTTGCCCACGCCGTAGGAGCGCAGGATAAGCGCCCGCACCGGCTGGCGCAGGAAGTTGCGCACCACGTCGGCGGAGATACCCGGATAAATCGTCACCACGCCGATAGGCTGCGGCGTAATCGGATGGACGCGCAGCTCGCCGTGGCCGTGCGGCGCGGGCGGCGTATTCAGCCGGCGAATATGAATGCCCGCTTCGAGCAGCGGCGGCAGGTTAGGGGAGGCAAACGCGTCGAAGCCGTCAGCGTGCGCTTTTGTCGTGCGGTTGCCGCGATAGAGCCGGTTATTGAAAAATAGCGTCACTTCGCTGACAGGGTAGTTCGCCGCCACGTAGAGCGAGTTCAGCAGGTTTATCTGACCGTCAGAACGCAGCTCCGCCAGCGGGATCTGCGAGCCGGTGACGATAACCGGCTTGCTCAGGTTTTCCAGCATAAAAGAAAGCGCCGACGCGGTGAAGGCCATGGTGTCGGTGCCATGCAGGATCACGAAGCCGTCATACTCATCGTAATGCGCCTTGATATCCTCAGCGATATGCAGCCAGTCCTGCGGCGTCATATCAGAGGAGTCCATCAGGGGCGCATATTCATGGATAGTGAAATCCGGCATTTCGGGACGGTGGAATTCCGGCATCTGCGCGAGCTGCTGCTGGAGATGACCGGAAACCGGGATATAGCCGTGTTCGGAGCGTTGCATACCGATGGTGCCGCCGGTATAGGCAACGTAGATCGATTTCTTTTGCATAGGATAGCTTTCGTTGTGCATAAACCCGCGCAGTATAGAGGTGCGGCGGAAAAAAATCAGCCCGGCATTGGCCGGGCTGTGACAGAGACACGCAGGCGCGTTAGCGCACGTCGCCGCAGGTGAGGCAGAAGGCGTAACGGTTTTGCGGATCGTTAAAGGCGGCCAGCTTGTCGCCTTCTTTTTTCGCCGCCAGCGCCGCGTCTGCAACCGGCGCAGGGAGCCACGCCTGTAACGCCTGCGGCAGCATCGCGTGCACCGAGCCGGTCAGATTCGCCAGCACCATATCCATAAAGCCAGGCTCATCCTGATAAAAATCAAGGTGCCAGGTTTTCAGCTTCGCAAGCTCTGCGGCTTTTTTCACCGCGTCGTCAAAGTCGCCAAGGCTGTCCACCAGACCGTTTTGCTTCGCGTCTTCGCCCGTCCAGACGTGGCCCTGAGCAATCTGGTCAATCTGTTGCGGGGTCTTGTTACGCGACTGCGCCACCAGGCCGATAAAGCGCTGATAGCCATTCTCGATGGTTATCTGCATCAGCTTCTGCACTTCCGGCGGCAGCGCTTTGGTCACGGCGACATCCGCGAGCGGCGAGGTCGCCACGCCGTCCGTATGTACGCCTATCGCGTCCAGGCTGTTTTCCATGGTGTTGATAACACCAAAGATGCCGATGGAGCCGGTAAGTGTGCTTGGGTTCGCCACGATGTAGCTTGCAGGCGTGGAGATCCAGTAGCCGCCCGAGGCCGCCATCCCGCCCATCGAAACCACAACCGGTTTACCGGCTTCTTTGGCTGCCGCCAGCTCCTGACGGATGGTTTCAGAAGCGGTCACGCTGCCGCCAGGGCTGTTCACCCGCAGCACAATGGCTTTCACTTTCGGATCAAGACGCGCGTCGCGGATCTGCGCGGCAGTTGTGTCGCCGCCGACGTTCCCCGGCGTCTCTTCGCCATCCATGATGGCACCGTTCGCGAAGACCACAGCGATGCTCTCGCCCTCCCCGGACGGCTTATTCACCGGGTAGTCGTAAATGCTGACGCCGCGGAAATCTTTATCCTTGTCGCTCCAGCCGAACTGTTTCACCAGCGCTTTGTCGATAGCGGCGCTGCTTGCCAGCTCATCCACCAGCTTATTGTCGAGCGCGTACTTCGCCGTATCGCCGCCCGCCGCTTCAAGCCCTGCGATCATCGCCTGCGCGCCAGGGAAGATCTGGCTTGCCGGTACCTGGCGGTTGGCCGCGAGCGTGCCGAGGTAGTTTTGCCACAGCTCGCCAATCCAGCGGCTATCCGCCTCGCGGGCTTCCGGCGACATATCGTCGCGGATAAACGGCTCGACGGCCGATTTATAGGTGCCGACGCGGAACACATGGGTGGTCACTTTCAGCTTGTCGAGTAGCGACTTGTAGTAGAGGCCATTAGTGGCGAAACCGTGCAGATCGACCGTGCCCTGCGGCGAGAGCCAAATCTTGTTGGCGAAGCTCGCGAGATAATACTGGCTCTGGCTGTAGCTTTCGCCGATGGCGTACACCGGTTTGCCGGCGTCGCGGAATTCGCGCAGCGCCTTACCGATATACTGCATCGACGGCTGATCGGCACCCGCGAAATCCTTCAGATCCAGCACGATGCCGGTAATATTGCGGTCATCTTTCGCCTGGCGAATCGCGTTGACGATATCAAACAGCGAATTTTCCTGTAAGCGATCGGAGCTTGCGCCGAACAGCTGACGGCCCAGCGCGCCCAGCTTGTTATTAACCGACGGTTTATCCACTACCACGCCGCTGATATCGAGCAGCAGCGCGCCGCGCCCCGGCTCCGACGGGCCGCTGTTGAACTGCATCCAGACGCCGACGCCCACCAGCACCAGCACGAGAAACAGCAGATTCATCACCAGCTCTCTGATGAAGTTGAGCAGGCGCCAGGTCCACTTAAAGAATCCGGCAATAATTCGCCAAAGGGTACGCATTTACTCTCCCTAATCCGTGAATAACGGGGAACCCCGTAACCTCCCGCTACAGGCGGGACGCCGACAAAGTGTAAATACCCCGCGCGGCCTTGTCAGCAGGAAACGCCGGCAGGGTGTAACAAAACATACCGCTGTGTTAATTTTATGATTAAAAATCATCACAGGAGAGTTGAGATGGATGCAATAGATATGCTGGTCAACCGCCGCAGCGCCTCACGTCTCGCCGAGCCGGCGCCGACGGGCGACGCGCTGGAAAACATTCTGCGCGCGGGCCTGCGCGCGCCGGATCACGGCACGTTGCAGCCGTGGCGCTTCTTTATCATCGAAAGGGAAGGGCGCGAGCGCTTCAGCGCATTGCTGGAAAACGCCGCCATCGCCGACGGTCAGGATGAAAAGGCCATCGACAAAGCGCGCAACGCGCCGTTTCGCGCGCCTCTCATTATCACCGTCGTCGCCCACTGCGAGGAGCACCACAAAGTGCCGCGCTGGGAGCAGGTGGTCAGCGCCGGTTGCGCCGTCATGGCGATGCAGATGGCGGCGCTCGCCCAGGGCTTTAACGGCATCTGGCGCAGCGGCCCGTTCACCGACAACCCACTGGTGCGCGAGGCGTTCGACTGCCGCGAGCAGGATCAAATCGTCGGTTTCCTCTACCTCGGCACGCCGCAACTGAAGGCGTCCACCACCATTAACCTGCCCGACACCGCCCCCTTCGTGCGTTATTTCTGAAGCCCGCGCGCAAAACTGTCTGGATTGTGAGCAAAAGCGGCGCAATTCAGACAGCCATACTTACCACCCCGTCTTTCAGGCGCTACCATAAGCGCGCTTTATTTATCGAATGATAACGATCACCTGATTCTGACCAAACAAGGAGCGGTCCATGAGTGAGCAAGCGATTCGTCTGACCCAGTACAGCCACGGAGCAGGTTGCGGTTGTAAAATTTCCCCGAAAGTGCTGGAAACTATCCTGCACAGCGATCAGGCGAAGTTTATCGACCCCAACTTGCTTGTCGGCAATGAAACCCGCGACGACGCGGCGGTGTATGACCTGGGCAACGGCACGAGCGTTATCAGCACCACGGACTTCTTCATGCCTGTCGTGGACAACCCCTTTGATTTTGGCCGCATCGCTGCGACCAATGCCATCAGCGATATCTACGCGATGGGCGGCAAACCGGTTATGGCTATTGCGATACTCGGCTGGCCGGTCAACACGCTGGCGCCGGAGATCGCGCGCGAGGTGGTGGAAGGCGGGCGTTTCGCCTGCCAGCAGGCGGGCATCGCGCTCGCGGGCGGTCACTCTATCGACGCCCCGGAGCCGATTTTCGGCCTTGCAGTCACAGGCGTCGTGCCGACCGCGCGCGTGAAGAAAAACAGCACCGCCGAGGCGGGCTGCAAACTTTTTCTTACCAAACCGCTGGGTATCGGCGTGCTCACTACGGCTGAGAAGAAATCGCTGCTGCGCCCGGAGCATCAGGGGCTTGCCACGGAAGTGATGTGTATCATGAATAAAGCGGGCGCTGATTTCGCGCAGATTGACGGCGTGCGGGCGATGACTGACGTTACCGGCTTCGGGCTGCTGGGCCACCTCAGCGAAGTGTGTCAGGGCGCGGGCCTGCAGGCGGAGCTCTGGTATGAGGCCGTGCCGAAGCTGCCGGGCGTGGAAGAGTACATCGCCCAGGGCGCGGTGCCAGGCGGCACCAGCCGCAACTTTGCGAGCTACGGTCACCTGATGGGCGACATGCCGGACGCCTGGCGCAGCCTGCTGTTCGATCCGCAAACCTCCGGCGGTCTGCTGCTGGCGGTCGACCCGGCGGCGCAGGCGCAGGTGGAGGCCGTGGCGGCAGAGCATGGCATCACGCTCAGCGCGATTGGCGAGCTGAGAACCGCGCGCGGCGGCCGTCCGATGGTGGAGATTCGCTGATCGATGCGGTTGTTTATTGCCGAAAAGCCCAGCCTGGGGCGCGCCATCGCCGACGTGTTGCCGAAGCCGCATCGTCGCGGCGACGGGTTTATCGAATGCGGAAATGGCCAGGTCGTGACCTGGTGCGTTGGCCACCTGCTGGAGCAGGCGCAGCCGGACGCCTATGACAGCCGCTATGGCCGCTGGAATCTCGCCGACCTGCCCATCGTGCCGGAAAAATGGCAGCTTCAGCCGAAGCCGTCGGTGGCAAAGCAGCTGAACGTCATTAAAAAGCTGCTTGGCGAGGCGCAGGAAATCGTCCACGCAGGCGACCCGGACCGCGAAGGGCAACTGCTGGTGGACGAAGTCCTCGACTATCTGCAACTGCCCGCCGAAAAGCGCCAGCAGGTACGCCGCTGCCTGATTAACGATCTCAACCCGCAGGCGGTGGAGCGCGCCATTGAAAAACTGCGCGAGAACCGGGAATTTGTGCCGCTCAGCACCTCGGCGCTCGCCCGCGCCCGCGCCGACTGGCTTTACGGCATCAACATGACGCGCGCTTATACGCTGCTCGGGCAAAACGCGGGCTACCAGGGCGTGCTCTCGGTGGGCCGCGTCCAGACGCCGGTGCTCGGCCTGGTGGTGCGGCGTGATGAAGAGATTGAAAACTTCGTCGCCAAAGATTATTTCGACGTCAAAGCGCATATCGTCACGCCCGCGGATGAGCGCTTTACCGCGCTCTGGCAGCCAAGCGAGGCCTGCGAGCCGTATCAGGATGAAGAGGGGCGGCTGCTGAATCGCGCGCTGGCGGAGCATGTCGTTAAGCGTATCGATGGCCAGCCCGCGCTTGTCACCAGCTATAACGACAAGCGTGAAAGCGAGGCCGCGCCGCTGCCGTTCTCGCTCTCCACACTACAAATCGAGGCTTCAAAGCGCTTTAACTTAAGCGCCCAGACGGTGCTCGATATCTGCCAGAAGCTCTACGAAACCCACAAGCTCATCACCTATCCGCGTTCCGACTGCCGCTACCTGCCGGAAGAACACTTCGCGGGCCGCCACGCGGTGCTCAAAGCGATAGGCGTGCACGCGCCGGATCTGCTGCCGCAACCGGCGGTCGACCCGGCGCGCCGCAACCGCTGCTGGGACGATAAAAAAGTCGATGCCCACCACGCCATTATTCCGACCGCGCGCAGCGCGCCGGTGTCGCTCTCTGACGGCGAGGCGAAAATCTACGGGCTTATCGCGCGCCAGTATCTGATGCAGTTCTGTCAGGACGCGCAGTTTCGTAAATGTGTTATCGAGCTTGATATCGCAGGTGGCAAATTTATCGCCAAAGCGCGTTTTCTGGCGGATGCGGGCTGGCGTACGCTGCTCGGTGCCAAAGAGCGCGACGAGGAGAATGACGGCACGCCGCTGCCGATCGTTGCGAAGGGCGATGAACTGCTGTGCGAGCGCGGCGACGTTGTCGAGCGTCAGACCCAGCCGCCGCGCCACTTCACCGATGCCACGCTGCTGTCGGCCATGACCGGTATCGCGCGGTTCGTGCAGGATAAAGATCTGAAAAAAATCCTGCGCGCCACTGACGGGCTCGGCACCGAAGCCACCCGCGCAGGTATTATCGAGCTGCTGTTCAGGCGCGGTTTTCTGGAAAAGCAGGGGCGCTATATTCACTCGACGCCTGCCGGGAAAGCGCTGATCCACGCGCTGCCGGAGCTCGCTGCACGCCCCGACATGACCGCGCAGTGGGAATCAACGCTGACGCAAATCAGCGAGAAACAGTGTCGTTATCAGGATTTCATGCAGCCGCTGGTGCACACGCTCTATACGCTGATTGACCAGGCGCGCAGCGCGCCGGTGCGCCAGTTCCGCGGGCTGGTGGCGCCGCAGAAGGCGCAAAAAGGGCGCGGGGGCAAGGGCGGCAAAAAGCCCGCGTTCCGTAAACGCGGCGGCGCGCAGCCTGCTGCGGAGCAAACCTGACGCGCGCCATAAACCTTATGCCCGCCTGGCCGATATTCTTTCAGGGAAAGCGCGACGCGCTATAGTGAAAGCAGACGTCGCGCTGCGGCGTCATCACGCAACAAGAGGGGATACAGGGTGTCAGTGAAACAGAGCTTATTAGCGGCGCTGGCGCTGCTTGCGACGCTGCCGGCGGGTGCCGACAGGCTGCGCCCGGATGTGCAGGTCAACGTGCCGGAAGAGGTTTTCAGCACCGGCGGCCAGCGTCCGCAGCAGTGCATTCAGTGCTGCGTCTATCAGGATCAGAACTACTCGGAAGGGGCGGTGATCAAAGCCGATGGCGTGCTGTTGCAGTGCCAGCGCGACGAGAAAACCCTCAGTACGAATCCGCTGGTGTGGCGTCGCGTCCGGACATAAACGCCTCCAGCAGAGGAATATCCGCCGGGGCGAGCGCATAGCCGAACGCCTCGCGCGGTTCACACCACACCAGCGCGCTATGACACAGCGCCTGCGGTTCGCCATCGAAATCTTCCACCCGCCATGCATGCAGCCGGATAACCCGTCCTGACACCTCACGCGTGTGGCTTGCCACATACGCGCCGATGCGCGCCTCAATCGCCAGCTCTTCTGAAAGCTCGCGCGCCAGCGCCGCAGGCTGGCTTTCGCCGGGCTCCACTTTGCCGCCGGGGAATTCCCACAGGCCCGGCTGATCGCCCGTTGCCGGGCGCTGCGCCAGCAGCAGACGGCCCTCGCGCACAATAATCGCCGCCACAACGTCAATGATTTGCATGGTCAATGCCTGAAAGGGCGCCCCTTGCAGAAGGCGCCGTAAGAATCACAGCGAGAACGTCGCCCAGACGGGCGCGTGGTCGGAGGGTTTTTCCATCGCGCGGATCTCGTAATCGATGCCGGTCTCGACGAGGCGCGCCATCAGCGGGGCGCTGGCTAGCAGCAGATCGATGCGCAGGCCGCGGTTCTCGTCAAACCCTTTTGAGCGGTAGTCGAACCACGAGTAGCGGTCGTGGGTTTCCGGGTTAGCGTGACGGAACGTATCGGTCAGCCCCCAGTCCAGCAGGCGGCCCATCCACTCGCGCTCTTCCGGCAGGAAGGAGCATTTGCCGGTGCGCAGCCAGCGCTTGCGGCTCTCTTCGCCGATGCCGATATCCAGATCGGTCGGGCTGATATTCATATCGCCCATGATAAGCACCGGGTTGTCGTTCTTCAGCGCCGTGTCCAGGTAATGTTGCAGGTCCTGATAAAACTTCGCTTTAGCCGGGAATTTCACCTCGTGATCGCGGCTTTCGCCCTGCGGGAAATAGCCATTGATGACGGTAATATCGCCAATAGCGGACGGGATTTCCGCCATGATAATGCGCCGCTGCGCCTCTTCGCCGTCACCCGGAAAACCGCGACGCACGGACACCGGCGTGGCTTTGGTCAGCAGGGCCACGCCGTAATGGCCCTTCTGGCCGTGATAGAACACGTTGTAGCCCAGTTTCGCCACCTCTTCGAGGGGAAACATGTCGTCATGGACTTTGGTTTCCTGCAGGCCGATAACGTCCGGCTGATGCTGTTCCACCAGCGCAGCCAGCTGATGTGGGCGGGCGCGCAGGCCGTTGATGTTAAAAGAGATGAATTTCATAGTCGCGAACACACTGGATTAACAAGAGTGGCGCGATGGTATCAGAAAAAGCGTTCGCGCGTCTCCCGGACGGGCAAGGTTGTGACAATCGCTGTCAGCGGCAGCGTGTCGCCAGAGACGCACCATCATGGTGCCAGCGCCCTGAAAAGGGGCGCCGTTTCATGACAAATCCCGGCTACGATCACAAATCCAGAACAATATTTTATGAATGCATAATCGCGCGGATTTTTTTACCGCACACGCCGCTTTGACATAAAAGTATTCACTTTTTATGCAATTAAAGTGAATAACGTTACTCCGTAAGTTATTGATTTAGCGTTCATACCTGCCCGGTATGCATTTTCTCCTCTGGCTGGCACGAAGCGTGCAATCTACAGTAAGAGCGCAAACATCATTTCATTAACAAATACACAACCTTTTATTTACCGGACGAGGTCGCTATGTCGCAGTCAATTACCCGCCAGAATTTTGATGAGTGGATGCTCCCCGTATACGCGCCGGCAGCGTTTATCCCGGTGCGGGCCGAGGGGTCTACGCTGTGGGATCAGGAAGGCAAGGAGTATATCGATTTCGCGGGCGGCATCGCGGTAAATGCGCTGGGACACGCGCACCCGAAACTGCGTCAGGCGCTGGAAACGCAGGCGGCGAAACTCTGGCATACCGGCAACGGGTATACCAACGAGCCGGTGCTGCGCCTCGCCAAACGCCTGATTGATGCCACCTTCGCCGACCGCGTCTTCTTCTGTAACTCAGGGGCCGAAGCCAACGAGGCGGCGCTGAAGCTCGCCCGTAAATATGCACACGACCACTACGGTGCGCAGAAAAGCGGCATCGTGGCGTTCAAAAACGCCTTCCACGGCCGGACGCTCTTTACCGTCTCGGCGGGCGGTCAGCCTGCGTACTCACAGGATTTCGCGCCGCTGCCGCCGCAAATCAGCCATGCGGTCTTTAACGATGTAGACTCCGCCGCCGCGCTGATTAATGACGATACCTGCGCGGTGATCGTCGAGCCGGTGCAGGGCGAGGGCGGCGTGGTGCCCGCCACCAAAGCGTTCCTCCAGGGCCTGCGCGAGCTGTGCGACCGTCATAACGCGCTGTTGATTTTCGATGAAGTGCAGACGGGCGTGGGCCGCACCGGCTCGCTCTATGCCTACATGCACTACGGCGTGACGCCGGATGTGCTCTCCACCGCCAAAGCGCTGGGCGGAGGCTTCCCGATTGGCGCGATGCTGACCACCGAGCGCTGCGCCGCGGTGATGGGCGTTGGCACCCACGGCACTACCTACGGCGGCAACCCGCTGGCGGGCGCGGTGGCAGGCGAAGTGCTGGATCTCGTTAATACTTCTGAGATGCTCAACGGCGTGAAAGCGCGCCATGACGCGTTTGTCGAGCAACTCAACGCGATTAATCAGCGCCTCGGCCTGTTTAAAGAGATCCGCGGACTGGGGCTGCTGATTGGCTGCGTGCTGAAAGAGGAGTATGCGGGTAAAGCGAAGGCGATTTCGCTTGCTGCTGCGAAAGAAGGCGCGATGGTGCTGATTGCAGGCGCCAACGTGCTGCGTTTCGCGCCTGCGCTCAACATCAGCCATCAGGAGATTGAAACCGGGCTTTCGCGCGTCGCTCGCGCCTGCGAAAACTGGCTGAAGGAGGGCGCATCATGATGGTTATCCGCCCTGTAACCCACGAAGACGTACCGGCGCTGCTGGGGCTTGCCGCCAAAACCGGCGGCGGGCTCACCTCGCTGCCGGTCGATGAAAAAACCCTTAGCGCGCGCGTCGAACGCTCGCTGCAAACCTGGCGCAACGAACTGCCGCCGGGCGATCAGGGCTATGTGTTCGTGCTGGAAGAGACCGACAGCCGCACGGTCGCCGGGATCTGCGCCATTGAAGTGGCGGTTGGCCTGAGCGAGCCCTGGTATAACTACCGCGTCGGCACGCTGGTGCACGCCTCAAAAGAGCTGAACGTTTATAACGCGCTGCCGACGCTATTTCTCAGCAACGATCACACCGGCAGCAGTGAACTCTGCACGCTGTTTCTCGACCCGGACTGGCGCAAAAACGGCAACGGCTATCTGCTTTCCAAATCCCGCTTCATGTTTATGGCCGCGTTCCGCGAGCGTTTTAATGAAAAAGTCGTGGCGGAGATGCGCGGGGTGATTGACGAACACGGCTATTCGCCGTTCTGGGAGAGCCTCGGCCAGCGCTTCTTCTCGATGGAGTTCAGCCGCGCCGACTACCTGTGCGGCACCGGCCAGAAAGCGTTTATCGCCGAGCTGATGCCGAAACATCCCATCTATACCCAGTTCCTTTCCGAAGAGGCGCAGGCGGTGATAGGCCAGGTGCATAAAGACACCGCGCCCGCACGCTCGGTGCTGGAGGCCGAAGGCTTCCGCTATCGCAACTATGTCGACATTTTCGACGGCGGCCCGACGCTTGAGTGCGATATCGACCGCGTGCGCGCCATCCGTAAAAGCCGTCTTGTGGAGGTGGCGGAAGGCCAGCCGGCTACGGGTGACGATCTGCCGGCCTGCATGGTGTCGAACGAAAATTATGACCATTTCCGCGTGATGCTGATCCGCGCCAGACCTGACGCCGAACGGCTGATTCTGGATGCCGCCACGCTGGATGCCCTGAAATGCCAGCACGGCGACCAGGTCCGCCTGGTGCGCCTTTGCCCTGAGGAGAAAGCAGTATGAGCATATGGATTAACGGCGAGTGGAAAACCGGGCAGGGCGAGGCGCTGGAAAAACGCGATCCGGTCGGCGGCGCGCTGCTCTGGCAGGGCAACGCGGCTGACGAGGCGCAGGTGGCGCAAGCCTGCGCCGCCGCGCGCGCTGCGTTCCCGGCCTGGGCGAAACGACCTTTCGCGGAGCGTCAGGCTATAGCCGAAAAATTCGCGGCGCTGCTGGAGGCGAATAAAACCGACCTGACGCGCATTATTGCGCAGGAGACCAGCAAACCGCGCTGGGAAGCGGCCACAGAAGTGACCGCGATGATCAATAAAGTCGGCATTTCGCTGAAAGCGTATCAGGTGCGTACCGGCGAGCAGCAGACGCCGATGCCGGATGGCGCGGCAACGCTGCGTCACCGTCCGCACGGCGTGCTGGCGGTCTTCGGCCCGTACAATTTCCCGGGGCATCTGCCGAATGGTCATATCGTTCCGGCGCTGCTGGCGGGCAATACGCTGGTGTTTAAGCCAAGCGAGCTGACGCCGCAGACCGGCGAGGCGGTCATGAAGCTCTGGGAGCAGGCGGGGCTGCCCGCAGGCGTGCTCAATCTCGTACAGGGCGCGCGCGCCACCGGCCAGTCGCTCGCTTCGCAGCCGGAGCTTGACGGCCTGCTGTTTACCGGCAGCGCCAGCACCGGGTATCAGCTGCATCGCCAGCTTGCCGGGCAGCCGGAGAAGATCCTGGCGCTGGAGATGGGCGGTAATAACCCGCTTATCGTCGAAGATCCTGACGATATCGACGGGGCGGTGCATCTGGCGATCCAGTCGGCGTTTATTACCGCCGGGCAGCGCTGCACCTGCGCGCGCCGCCTGCTGGTGAAGCGCGGCGCGGCGGGCGACGCCTTCCTGGCACGTCTGGTAGAGATTGCCGGAAGGCTGCGCCCTGACCGCTGGGATGCCGAGCCGCAACCGTTTATGGGCGGGCTTATCAGCGTCCAGGCGGCGGAGCGGGTGCTGGAGGCCTGGCAGGGCCATCTGGCGCGCGGCGGCAAACCGCTACTGACGCCGGCGCTGGTGCAGGCGGGCAGCTCGCTGCTGACGCCGGGGATCGTCGAGCTGACCGGCGTGAGTAACGTGCCGGATGAAGAAATCTTCGGGCCGCTCCTGTGCGTCTGGCGCTACGATAATTTTGATGAGGCGATAACGCTTGCCAACGCCACCCGCTATGGGCTTTCCTGCGGGCTGATTTCGCCGGTGCGTGAAAAATTCGACCAGTTACTGCTGGAAGCGCGCGCAGGCATTGTGAACTGGAACAAACCGCTCACGGGCGCGGCCAGCACGGCGCCGTTTGGCGGCGTCGGGGCCTCCGGCAACCATCGCGCCAGCGCCTGGTACGCGGCGGACTATTGCGCCTGGCCAATGGCGTCGCTTGAAAGCCCGACGTTCGCGCTGCCGTCGTCGCTAAACCCCGGCCTCGATTTCGGCGCTAAGGAGCAGGCATGAAAGCACGCGAAGTTAACTTTGACGGACTGGTGGGGTTAACCCATCACTACGCCGGGCTGTCATTCGGCAACGAGGCCTCGACGAAGCATCGCTTTCAGGTGTCGAACCCGAAACTGGCGGCGCAGCAGGGGCTTGCAAAAATGAAAGCGCTGGCGGACGCGGGGTTTGCGCAGGCCGTTATCCCGCCGCAGGAGCGGCCGAATCTCGCCGCGTTGCGTCAGATTGGCTTTACCGGTCGCGACGAACAGGTGCTGGAAAAGGCCTGGCGCACTGCGCCGCATCTGCTCTCGGCCGCAAGCTCAGCCTCCTCGATGTGGGTGGCGAACGCCGCCACGGTCTGTCCTTCCGCCGATGCGCTGGATGGCAAAGTGCATCTGACGGTGGCGAATCTTAATAATAAATTTCACCGCGCCAGCGAAGCGCCCGGCACCGAACGGCTGCTGCGCGCTATCTTCCGCGATGCGTCCTGTTTTGAAGTTCACCCGGCGCTGCCGCAGGTGGCGATGTTTGGCGATGAAGGCGCGGCCAACCATAACCGTCTCGGCGGCGATTATGGGGAGCCGGGCGTTCAGCTCTTTATTTACGGGCGCGAAGAGAGCGGGGCGCTGGTGCCGGCCCGCTACCCGGCGCGCCAGACGCTGGAGGCCTCGCGCGCCGTGGCGCGGCTTAACCAGGTTTGTCCGGATCGTGTGGTGTTCGCGCAGCAGAACCCGGCGGTTATTGATCAGGGCGTATTCCATAATGACGTGATTGCCGTTTCTAACCGGCAGGTGCTGTTCTGCCACCAGCAGGCATTTTTACATCAGCAGGCGCTGCTGGAAGCGCTTGCTGATCGGGTGCCGGGCTTTACGCCGCTGGTGGTGCCCACGGACGCGGTCTCGGTGCAGGACGCGGTAGAAACGTATCTCTTCAACAGCCAGCTCCTGAGCCGCGACGACGGTACGATGATGCTGGTATTGCCGGAAGAATCACGCCGCCATGACGGCGTCTGGCGCTATCTGAATACGCTTCTGGCCGCAGATAATCCGATAAGCGAACTCACCGTCTTTGATCTGCGTGAAAGCATGGCGAACGGCGGCGGCCCGGCCTGCCTGCGGCTGCGCGTGGTGCTGACCGAGGCTGAACGCCAGGCGGTAAACCCGGCAGTGATGATGAATGACACGCTGTTTGAGCGCCTCAACGCGTGGGTGGAGCGACACTATCGCGACCGGTTGTCGCAGGAGGATCTGGTCGATCCGCAACTGCTGCGTGAAGGGCGCGAAGCGCTCGACGAGCTGACGCGCCTGCTCGACCTCGGCAATGTCTATCCGTTCCAGCAGTAAGGAGTCGCTATGGAGGATTTTATTGCGCAGACCCTGCGCGGCGTGACGCCTGAGCGCAACACGGAACAGCGCGGCGGCGTGCGCGTCGAATGGCTGGACGAGGGCCTTATGCAGCTTACGCCGCAAGGGCATACACGCGGCGCGCTGGTGGTGAGCGCGGGTATTCATGGCAACGAAACCGCGCCGGTGGAGATACTGGCCGGGCTGCTCGCGCCGCTTCTGCGCGGCGAGCAGCCGCTCGTCTGGCGACTGCTGGTGGTACTGGGCAGCCCGGCGGCGCTGCGGGCCGGACGGCGCTTTATCGATTACGATCTTAACCGTCTCTTCGGCGGGCGCTGGCAACACGCGACGCCTGGGTATGAAACTGCCCGCGCCGCGCGGCTTGAACAGGCGCTGGAGACGTTTTTCGCGGCGGGGAACGAACCGACGCGCTGGCATCTGGATCTGCATACCGCCATTCGCGGCTCGCAATTTCCGCGCTTCGGCGTGCTGCCGGCGCGTACCGCCGCCTGGCCGGAAGATTTTCTGACGTGGCTTGGCGATGCCGGATTAGAGGCGCTGGTGTTTCATCGCACGCCGGGCGGCACGTTCAGTCATTTTTCCTGCGAGCGTTTCGGGGCGCTGAGCTGCACGCTGGAGCTGGGTAAAGCGCTGCCGTTTGGTCATAACGATCTTAGCCAGTTCTCGCTTACTGGCCGGGCGCTGGCGGCGCTGCTTGACGGCTCGCCACTGCCTGCCGCCGAAGCACCGCCGCGGCGCTTCGAGGTGGCGCAGCAGCTCACGCGGCGCAGCGAGCGTTTTGTGCTGCATATGTCAGGCGATACGGAAAACTTCACAGCGTTTAAGGCGGGCACGCTGCTGGCGGAGGATGGCGAGGAGCGTTATTACGCGCAGGATGTGGAGAGAGTGCTGTTTCCTAACCCGTCGGTCGCGTTGGGTTTACGCGCCGGATTAATGCTGCGGGAAATTTAATATATTGCGGCGCCAGGCGAGGCCGCAAAATATTGCAGAAAATTCTTATCGGTTTGCTTTATTTTACAGCACGACCTCTTTATACTGCGCTCACGATATCTTCACAATCAAGTAATTGTGATATTCCGGAAAGTTTCTCCTCTCTTTTTCCTTATTTTCTTCATAATTGCACAATAATTGTTTTTTACGCTTTCACTGTTTTACTCAGACTCTGACTTATTGACGAATCTGCCCGTAGAATTAATCTCGTCAAGGCGACAATCTGTTGCTGAATTAACTGAAAGTAAGGACAACATTATGCGTAAATTAACGGCTATCTTCGTTGCTTCTACCCTGGCACTTGGCGCGGCAAACCTGGCTCATGCGGCGGACGCTCCGGCGCCTGACGCGAGCGGCAAGCCAATGATGCAGCATAAAGGTCCACGCGGCCCGCATCACGATATGATGTTCCAGGGGCTGAACCTGACCGATGCGCAGAAACAGCAGATCCGCGACATCCGTAAAGCCCAGCGCGAAAAATTCGAGCGTCCTTCGCTCGAAGAGCGCCGCGCGATGCATGAGCTGATTGCCAGCGATAGCTTCGATAAAGCCAAAGCCGAAGCGCAGATCGATAAAATGGAAGCGCAGCACAAAGCCCGTATGCTGATGCATATGGAAACGCAGAACAAAATTTATAACGTTCTGACCCCGGAGCAGAAAAAGCAGTTTAATGCCAATTTTGAGAAGCGTCTGACAGAACGTCCTGCGCCTGAAGGTAAAATGCCAGCAGATTCAGAATAACCTCTGACTGGCTTAAGACCGCCGGTTTTGATCAGTGTCCTTTGGGGGCGCTGGTCAGAACCGGCGGTTTTCTTTTCTGGCGCCTCTTGCCACGTAGTTTCTGTTAGTTATCATTCCCCTTTGCCGCCGCGCTGCGCTTTTTTACCCGCCGGCGGTTTTTAGTATCCGCTACAGCAATCCTCTGGCGCTGCCGATAACCGAGTCAGGGAATTTATACCGATAATTTTCGCCGCGGCCCGGCCGCAGTCGATTTACGCATTACGCGTTTTCCAGGAGTGGGGATGGAGTTTTTTGACGTCAAAAAAATGCCGGTGAACCTGTGGCGCAACGGCGCAGGCGAAACCCGGGAAATCTGCTGTTTCCCGCCGAGCCGGGATTTCAACTGGCGCGCCAGTATCGCCTCCCTCGCCAGCAACGGCGAGTTCAGCGTCGTACCTCAGGTTGACCGCGTCGTAACATTGCTGGATGGCGGCGAAGTGACGCTGCACGGCGGCGGCGCGTTTCGCCATACCTTAAAACGCCACCAGCCGTTTACGTTTGCAGGCGAGCATCCGGTCCGCGCGGAACTTACCGACGGGCGCATGTCGCTGGATTTTAACCTGATGACCCGCCGCGATCGCTGTCGCGCGCAGGTGCGCGTCGCCGACCGCACGTTCACCACCCGCCACAGGCGCGGCGGCATCGTCTATGTGCTGAGTGGCGCGTGGCAGCTTAACGATAAACTGCTGACGGCGGAGCAGGGCGCGTGGTGGCAGGAGGGGATGCATACCCTTCGGCTGCTGAAAACCGAAGGGCAACTGCTGTTTAGCGAAATTACCTATCTTTAAGGCGCGTTGGCGCCGATTTCGATAATGTCGTGCTCGCCGCTGATAAGCGGTTTGCAGAGGATGCGATAGCCGTCATTGTCAAAGCCCTGCGGCGCGCGTGAAATATTTGCGGCCTCGCTGAGCGACCCGACAGAGCCTAACCAGTACCAGTTATGGATGATATGGTACTGGGTCATCTCCCCGAACGTCTCCCGCAACCCCACCGGGCCGTTCCACGGCCAGCAGATAACCCGCATGCGATCGAGCGCGTCCATCAGGCGTGCGTTGTGCTCGTCCAGCGACTCTTTACCGCAGCAGGCGCCTGCGCAGCGCTTCAGCGCCGAGCGGAAACAGGCGCGGCCAGGACGCACCGATTCCAGCCCCAGCAGGCCGTAGCAGAGCTGTTGCTCATCGGCGATGGATTGCAGCGTACCGAGCGCCGCGCGACGGCTTGAAAAGAGACCATACAGCCCCGGCTGGTGGGAGAAATCAACGTCGCGGGCGTAGACCACTTCCGGCTTTTCGCCTTTGAACTGCAACGAACAGAGCTGCCGGTTGCGACGCAGACGTTTGTTGAACAGCGGCTGCTGCTCTTTAATCATCTGCGCTTCGAGGAGCAGCGCGCCAATTTCGCCCGCGGTGCGGATAAACGTGATGCGCCGCGACTGACGCAGCATCGAGGCTTCGTCGGGCGTGCGCAAGTGCGAGAGCACCCGGCTGCGAATATTGACGCTTTTGCCGATATAGAGCGGCATGGTTTCGCTTTCGCCATGAAACACATACACGCCAGGGTGTTTCGGCAGATCCTCAAGCCACGGACGCAGATGTTCGGGATATTCATAAATTGCCGCTTTTTCAAACTCCAGCCGCGGCGCGCCAGTACGCCTCACCACATCACTCTCCTGAATACTGTTTACTTATCCAGTCTATCAGGGAATGTGTGGTTGAAAAAGCGCCATTTTCAGTTCAGGTTGCGCGTCGCGAGCCAGCAGAGCAGGGAACCCGCCACGACCATCGCCACGCCCTGCCAGAACGCGATGCCCGGCGCGAGGCCAAGCCACAGGCTCGCCAGCAGCGCCGAGAGCACCGGCGTGAAGTAAGAGGCGGTGGCGAGCAGCGTCATATTGCCGCGCTGAAGGCTGTAGTTCCAGGCGGCGTAAGCGGTTGCGGTGGAAAGCCCCATAAACAGCAGCTGCGCGACGGCGGGCGCTGAGGGTTGCATTGGCGGCTGGGGCGACAGCGCGTATTTCAGCCACAGCGCCGCGGCGGTTGCGCAGAAAAAGAGCGCTACGCCGTTCTGGCCGTTGCTCCAGCGGCGCGTCAGGTTGCAGTAAAGCGCCCAGACGATGGCGGCGGTGAAGGCGAGCGTGTAGGCGGTGGGGTTATCCTGCATATTGTGCCAGAGCGTCGCGGGTGACCAGACGCCGTCGCCGTTGAGCACCTGAAACACGCCCGCCATGGCGAGCATCAGCCCCGGCCAGAGCCAGACACGGCTGCGCTGGCCGTTGATGAGCACCGCCAGCAGCACCGTCAGGCTCGGCCAGAGGTAGTTGATCATTCCAAGCTCCAGCGACTGCGCGCGGGTATGCGCCAGGCCAATCGCCAGCGCGAGGCAGATTTCATAACCGACAAACAGTAGCCCGCCGATAATTAAATAGCGGCGCGGCAGACGTTTTGGGTGAGTCAGCCCTGGCGACACCATCAGGCAGAGCGAGCTGACGGTATAGATAAGCGCCGCGCCGCCTACCGGGCCAAACGCTTCGCTGATGCTGCGAAATAACCCGACAGAAGTGCTCCAGAGCAGAATAGCCGCAAGGCCCGGCAAGGTGGCGCGCTGCGTTGAAACCGACATACGTCATCCGTGAAAAAGGCGCTTTGGCGCGAAAAAGAAGAAACGCGGGGATAACGCTCCCCGGCGGGCCGGAGAGCGTCTGAAGCGTGGTTATTGCTTCCAGAAGTCATCGAAAATAGTGATCGGCGGGCGACGTTTGTGCTCGGTCTTCGTATACCAGCCGTCAATGATCTGGCTGATTTTCTCATCGACAGGTTTGCCTTCCAGGTAGTCGTCGATGTTGTCATAGGTCACGCCCAGCGCCACTTCATCCGGCAGGGACGGACGATCGTCTTCGAGATCGGCGGTCGGTACTTTCAGGTACAGATGCTCAGGGCAGCCGAGCGTTTTCAGCAGCAGTTTGCCCTGGCGCTTGTTGAGGCGGAACAGCGGGTTGATATCGGTGCCGCCATCGCCGTATTTGGTGAAGAAGCCGGTCACCGCTTCGGCCGCGTGGTCGGTGCCAACCACCACCCCTTTGGTCATTCCCGCGATGCTGTATTGCGCTTTCATACGCTCGCGCGCTTTCTCGTTGCCGCGAACAAAATCGCTCAGCTCAATGCCTGCTTCGCGCAGCGCTTTTTCACTCGCCAGCACCGCTTCTTTGATGTTCACCGTCAGCACTTTATCCGGCTGGATAAACGCCAGCGCGTCCTGACAATCTTTTTCATCAAACTGTACGCCGAAGGGCAGGCGCACCGCGATAAACTGGTAGCTCTGGTCGCCGGTTTCATCGCGCAGTTCGCTGATAGCAAGCTGGCTCAGTTTGCCGGCGAGCGTGGAGTCCTGGCCGCCGCTGATGCCGAGCACCAGGGTTTTCAGGAACGGATAGGTTTTCAGATAGGACTTCAGAAAATCGACGCTGCGGCGGATCTCTTCACTGGCGTCAATCTGTGGTTTCACCCCAAGCGCCTGAATAATTTCTTGTTGCAATGCCATTTACCCCTCCAGTCTTGTTCGCCTGCAACGCGCAGGCATTGAAACAGTGATTTGTTAAAGCTAACCCGTTGTGGGCAAAACGACAAGTTACGGACGCGCCGCGCGGCACCACGCGGCGCGATCGGCGTTTTTTGCGTCATACGTCGCCGCGCGGAGAATTCTCTTAATTTGGGCGTGTTTTGGGTAAGAGGTTGAAAAAATGCCTTTTATATTCCAGGCTTATCTGCACACGCTGAAAAAAAGAGGATGACACAATGAACAAGAAGTTTGCAGGATTTCTGAGTGCAGCGGCTGTAATGACCATGCTGGCAGGGTGTACCGCTTACGATCGTACAGCCGATCAGTTTACCCAGCCGGTGGTTAAAGATGTGAAAAAAGGCATGAGCCGTCAGCAGGTGATGCAGATTGCGGGTAAACCGTCTTCTGAAGTTACCATGATCCATGCTCGCGGCACCTGCCAGACCTATATTCTGGGCAGCCGCAACGGCAAAACCGAGACCTATTTCGTCGCCCTGGACGAAACCGGTCACGTGCTGAATTCCGGCTACCAGACCTGTGCCGAGTACGACACCGACCCGCAGGCGCCGAAACAGCAGTAAGACGCCTCGCAGGCAAAGAAACCGGCTCCGGCCGGTTTTTTTGTCCCTGCGATTGGCGTCATAACGCCCATAAAAAACGCCGCGTCACGCGGCGTTTTGCTTGCCTGAAAGCGGTCAGGCCGGAATGGCGGCCACTTTCGGGGTGCGTGCCCAGACGCGGTGGCAGGCGAGCTGATGGATAAAATCATCCATAAAGCTTCCGGTGGCGTCATCGGCCTCCACAATGCCTTCTTCGCCGGTGTCCGGCACGTTCAGGCGGCTTTTCAGCGCACGCGCGTCGCCCATCAGGCCGATAGCCTTCAGATGTTTGTACGCCTCCAGCAGGTAGTATACCGCGTCGCCGTTATCGGAAAGGGCGCTTGCCGCACCGCCTGGCACCAGCACGGCGTCGACCGTTACTGACGGCGAGCCTGCGAAAGTCCCTGCGACTTCCAGCTGCGAACCGTCATCCGCCGTTACGCTGCCCATCCGGCTGTAAAGCAGTTTGGCGTGTACGCCGTGTGATTTCAGCGCCTGCAACATTGCGAGCAGATCGGCGGATTTCACCTGATCGTTAAGCAGTACCGCCACTACGCGCCCTTTCACGGTGCCGCCCGGCACGGCATACAGGCTCAGAGAGGGATCTTTTTTCAGCCCGTTCACATCTTTCGGCGGTGCCACATGCATCTGCTCTTCGGTAAGCGTGATACCGAGGTTACTGGCCACCGGATGCGCCAGCGAGATATCGATATGGCAGAGGTGATCCACCACGCGCTCGCGGATGTAGCTGCGCACGACTTTGCTGAGCTCAAAGCTGAAGGCATCAATGATATGTCGCTGCTCGACCGGCGTCTGGCTTTGCCAGAACAGGCGAGGCTGAGAGTAATATTCGCCGAACGACGGGCTACGCTCGCGGATCTTATGGCCTTCGACACGGACCTGATGGCTTTCGAACCCGCCAGCCTTCGGCGCAGGCGGCGTCTCGCGCGGCCAGTTGTCGTTAATCGAGTTCGGCTCGTAGTTGGCCGGGTTAGTGTCGATATCCATCCGGTGCATGCCGTCGCGCTGGAAGTTATGGTACGGACAGGTCGGGCGGTTAATCGGGATCTCGTGGAAGTTCGGCCCGCCGAGACGGCTTATCTGGGTGTCGGTATAGGAGAACAGACGCCCCTGCAACAGCGGATCGTTAGAGAAATCGAGCCCCGGCACGATATGGCCCGGATGGAATGCCGCCTGTTCATTTTCCGCAAAGAAGTTATCCGGGTTGCGGTTCAGCACCATTTTGCCAACCAGTTGCACCGGCACCAGCTCTTCCGGGATTAGCTTGGTGGCGTCGAGCAGGTCAAAATCAAATTTAAACTCATCTTCTTCCGGGATCAGCTGTACGCCGAGCTCATATTCCGGGTAGTCGCCCGCTTCGATAGCTTCCCACAGGTCGCGGCGGTGGAAGTCCGGGTCACGGCCGGTCAGCTTCTGCGATTCATCCCAGATAAGCGACGCTTTGCCCGCGACCGGTTTCCAGTGGAAACGCACGAACGTGCCTTTCCCTTCGGCATTGATAAAGCGGAAGGTATGGATGCCGAAGCCTTCCATGGTGCGGTAGCTGCGCGGGATGCCGCGATCGGACATCGCCCACATCACGTTATGCAGCGTCTCAGGTTGCAGCGAAACGTAATCCCAGAAGGTGTCATGCGCGCTCTGGCCCTGCGGTACGGCCCAGTGCGGCTCCGGTTTCACGGCGTGGACGAAATCCGGGAATTTATGGGCGTCCTGAATGAAAAAGACCGGAGTGTTGTTGCCCACCAGGTCGAAAATCCCTTCTTCGGTATAGAACTTGGTGGCGAAGCCGCGAATGTCGCGCACCGTATCCGCTGAGCCTGCGCCGCCCTGAACGGTCGAGAAGCGCACGAACACCGGCGTGATTTTTTGCGGGTCGCTTAAGAAGGCGGCTTTGGTCACGTCGCTCAGGCTTTTATACGGCTGGAAATAGCCGTGCGCGGCCGAGCCGCGGGCGTGGACGATGCGTTCGGGAATGCGTTCATGGTCGAAGTGCGTGATCTTTTCGCGCAGGATAAAGTCTTCGAGCAGTGTCGGGCCGCGGGTGCCCGCGCGCAGCGAGTTCTGATCGTCGGCGATACGCACGCCCTGATTGGTCGTCAGCGCCTCGTTCTCACCGCCCTTGCGGAAGGTTTCCAGCGCGCCGAGCTTATCGTTGGTTACCTGCGGGGCTTTAAGACTACCGGGCGCGGTGGGTTGCTCGCCAGGCGGGGTTGGTGCCGGAGCGGGGCGGTGGGAGCCGTCATCAGGCGCCAGCGATCCCATGCCCGGCTGGGACGACCGCGCGTCGTGGAACGGCGCTTCATGGTTAGGGCGTTTCTCATCGTTCGACATTGAACTCGTCTCCTTTCCTTTTTCTTAAGCAGTCGGATGGCTGCATGAAATGTAAGGTAACTATAGAACAGGCCTGAAGTTCTTGCGGAAAAGGCGACGGCGTAAAAACCGGCAAATGAACGGCGCAGCGCACGCAGGATGCGACGCAACGCCCTGCGATCCGCTATCATAGAGGTTTATCTTTTGTTTTCAGCCAGTGAATCCGACGCTTATGAAACCACTTCGTCATCAGAATCGTCCCGTTATCAGCTATGTCCCACGCGTAGAGCCGGCGCCGCCGGAGCATGCGGATCGCATGGAGGGATTCGACGATGTCTGGGTGCTGAAGGGCAAATATGTGGCGTTTGTGATGTCCGGGGATCGTTTTCGCCGCTCGCCCGCGTTCAGCACGCCAGAAGCTGCCCAGCGCTGGGCCAACCAGCTTAAACAGGATGAGGTATAGCGGGCGCAATGCATCGCCCGGCGCGACGCGCAAAAGAAAGATGTCGCCTGAGGCATAAAAAAGCCCGCCGTTGCGCGGGCTTTTTTGTGGCCTGAATGCGCCCCAGGCATAAAAAAACCGGCCACAGGGCCGGTTTTTGCGGGTATATCAATGACGCGATTAACGGTGCGCCAGTTCGGCTTCGTCGTCGCTGTTCAGAATGGTTTTATCCGTCTGCTTCAGCCACTGGCTGGTGAGCGTGCCGGCGGTCATGGAGCCGCTGACGTTGAGCGCGGTACGGCCCATATCGATGAGCGGTTCGACGGAGATCAGCAGTGCCACCAGGGTGACCGGCAGGCCCATCGCCGGCAGGACGATAAGTGCGGCGAAGGTCGCGCCGCCGCCCACGCCCGCCACGCCTGCGGAGCTTAAGGTCACGATACCGACGAGGGTGGCTATCCACACCGGGTCAAGCGGGTTGATGCCCACAGTCGGGGCGACCATCACGGCAAGCATAGTCGGGTAGAGGCCCGCGCAGCCGTTCTGGCCAATCGTCGCGCCAAAAGAAGCCGCGAAGGAGGCGATAGACTCCGGGACGCCCAGACGACGGGTCTGCGCTTCCACATTCAGCGGAATGCTGGCGGCACTGGAACGGCTGGTGAAGGCGAACGTCAGCACCGGCCAGACTTTGCGGAAATAGCGCAGCGGGCTGACGCCATTAACCGCCAGCAGCACGCCGTGCACCACGAACATAATGCCGAGACCCAGGTAAGAGGCGACCACAAAGCTGCCGAGCTTAATGATGTCTTGCAGGTTTGAGCTCGCCACCACTTTGGTCATCAACGCCAGAACGCCATACGGGGTCAGCTGCATCACCAGACGCACCAGCTTCATTACCCAGCTTTGCAGGGTGTCGATAGCCGCCAGCACGCGCTCGCCTTTCGGCGCGTCGTCTTTCAGCAGTTTCAGCGCCGCCACGCCCAGGAACGCCGCGAAAATCACCACGCTGATGATAGACGTCGGGCTCGCGCCGGTAAGATCGGCAAACGGGTTTTTCGGTACGAAGGAGAGCAGCAACTGCGGTACGGTGAGGTCGGCAACTTTACCGGCGTAGTTAGTCTGAATGGCGTTCAGACGCGCGGTTTCCGCGCTGCCCTGCACCAGACCTTCCGCCGTCAGGCCGAAGAGGTTTGTCACGAGCACGCCGACCAGGGCGGCGATAAGCGTCGTGAACAGCAGCGTGCCGATGGTCAGAACGCTGATTTTGCCCAGCGACGAGGCATTATGCAGACGCGCCACGGCGCTCAGAATCATCGCGAACACCAGCGGCATGACGATCATCTGTAGCAGTTGCACATAGCCGTTGCCGACAATGTTGAACCACTGGATAGAGGTTTTCAGCGTCTCGCTGTCGGAGCCATAAATCGTGTGCAGCGCCAGCCCGAAGACCACGCCCATCGCCAGACCGAGCAGTACTTTTTTCGCCAGGCTCCACTGGGTGTGGCGCGTGCGCGCCAGCAACAGCAGCAGAACCACGAACGCGATAACGTTCGCTATCAGTGGAAGATTCATCCCCGTTCTCCTGATTTTTTTATAACCGGCATGGCCGAAATGGCATGCCTTTATGCCGCAAAGGGTATCAGAATCAAAAGAGAGGGCCTTATATCCAAATGGAATGGTTTATATCAAAACGCAATTTCAGTTTATTTACTGTTCCATCTGGTGATGAATAAAGCGGTTGAAGGTGTTCTGGAGCGAATTAATCGCAGCCGACGACCACTTCATCGCGCTGCTGTCGGTCATGCTCTGCGGCATCCAGACCGCCCAGACGAACAGCGCCATGCACAGCACCCGCTCCAGCTGATTGCCCTTTTGCGGATAGAGCAGCGGCAGGCGAAAACGCCAGCGGCACGGCCACAACAGCGGGACGCCGGCAGGCGTTATCATATCGGCGAGAATATGGCTCAGGTAGCCAAGCACCAGGCCCTGTAACGCGTCGGCAGGCAGGATCCAGGTTTCCGGCACTTTTAAGAGAAACAGCGTCAGCCCGCCGAAGACCGCCAGCAGGCTGTGCGTAAAACCCCGGTGCCCGAACATACGCGCCACGGGCTTTGAGATCCATTTTAGCCGCTGACCGAGAAACGACTTCGGGTGGTCGATATCCGGCAGCAGGCAGGTGAGAATGGCGGAAGGGATAATATGCCACCAGTCACCCTGCGCCAGCACAGGGGTCAGCTCGGCATTTTTAGCAAATACCGCGCAGGCTATAGAAAAAAGCAGGTGGCCTTCCGCCGTCATGATAAAACCCTGTGACTGTCAATCTATCCAGTATAGGGTTTTTATACAGTAGAGAAAAGTGGTGACGGTGTAACACTTTGTCACCGCAGGCCCCGTGACGCCTCGTTTTGCGGCTAACGGGCGAGCCAGCCGCCGTCCACCGCCAGGGTGTAGCCGTTAACGTAATCGGACGCTGCCGAGGCGAGAAAAATCACCGGCCCCTGGAGATCCTCCGGTTTTCCCCAGCGTCCCGCCGGAATGCGCGCCAGAATTTCCTCATTACGGTCGGCATCTTCGCGCAGCGCCTGGGTGTTATTGGTTGCCATATACCCCGGCGCGATGCCGTTAACGTTAATCCCGTATGGCGCCCATTCGTTGGCGAGCAGGCGGGTGAGGCCAAGCACGCCGCTTTTCGATGCGGTGTAAGAGGGCACGCGGATGCCGCCCTGGAAAGAGAGCATTGAGGCGATATTAATGATTTTGCCGCCGCCACCCTGGGCGATGAACTGTTTCGCGACGGCCTGCGAGAGGAAAAATAGCGCTTTGAGATTGAGATCCATCACGTCATCCCAGTCCCGCTCGCTGAAATTCAGCGCGTCTTCGCGCCGGATAATCCCGGCGTTATTCACCAGAATATCGATCCGGCCGAGCGCGTCGAGCGTCTGTGTGACGAGCGCCTGCGGCGGTGCGCAGGCGAGATCCGCCTCGATGGCGACAAAGCGGCGGCCGAGCGCATGCACTTTGGCGGCGGTCTCAAGCGCCGGACGGCGGCTCACGCCCGCGATATCGCACCCGGCGGCGGCGAGCCCGAGCGCCATGCCCTGTCCCAGCCCGGTATTGCATCCGGTTACCATCGCCACTTTTCCGGCAAGCGAGAATTTATCCAGCATCTTCCGTTCCTCTTTGGCTCATCTACGCGCGCAGGGAGATCTCCCTTTCGCATTCACAGCAATGATAGGAGTCGGTGAACAAAAAGACAAAGCTGAATGAAACCCTGTTTTAAAAATATGACGGCGGGCGGTTTCTGGCGGGCATAAAGGGAAACCGCCGCCGGACGGCAGCGGTAAAAGAGGGTTAGCCAAGCAGATGCCAGGGTTCGAGTTCCGTCAGTGAATTGAGCCGCACGTTCGCCAGCGCCCAGCGCGCGTCGGCGCGGTTTTCTTCGGCGGGCACGACGATGGAGCGCATCCGCGCCGCTTTCGTGGCGATCATGCCGTTCACGGAGTCTTCCAGCGTCACGCAGCAGAGCGGATCGACGCCAAGCTTCGCCGCGGCGTCCAGATAAACCTGCGGGTGCGGCTTGCTGTAAGGCAGATGTTCGGCGGAGGCAAGCACGTCGAACTGCTCGTGCAGATCGAAAAGCGTGAGCACGCGCTCCAGCATATGCAGCGGCGAGGCGGAGGCGAGTCCCACTTTCAGCCCCTGCGCTTTACACAATGCGATGGCATCGGCCACGCCCGGCAGCAGCGGCCGTTTTTCTTCCACCAACGTTATCGCGCGGGTGATAATGCGCTGTGTCACTTCCGCAACCGACGGGCCATTCCACGGCTGCTGCGCGAACCACAGCTCAACCACCAGATCAATGCGCAGCCCCAGCGTGTCGGGCAGCTCATGGCGGCGGGAGGTGTCGACGCCAAGCGTCGCCATCACTTCAAGCTCGGCCTGATCCCAGAGCGGCTCGGAATCGATCAGTAAACCATCCATATCAAAAATAGCGGCGAGGATCTGTCGCGGTGAAGACATCGTCTGTCACTCCTTATTTTTCGCGGGAAAGGATAATCAATAGCCGGAAAAGCGCGTTATGGCTACCGCTTTCCTGTCACGCGCCGGAAAGTTCAGGCGAAAAGGCGCCTCACGGGGTAAACTTAGGCGAATCTGTCGCGTCGCTATCAAGGGGAAAGCATGACGTATCAACAAGCTGGACGCATTGGTGTCTTAAAACGCATCGCCGGGTGGGTGATTTTTATTCCTGCCACGCTCTCGACGATTATCTCCGTACTGAAGTTTATGTATGAGCACAGCGAAAAGCAGCCGGGTATTAACGCCGTAATGCTGGATTTCGCGCACGTGATGATAGAGATGGTGCGTTTTAACACGCCGTTCCTGAATTTCTTCTGGTACAACTCGCCGCAGCCCGATTTCGCGCGTCACGCCAATATCGGTTTCTGGGTTATCTATATTCTGATTTTTGTCGGTCTGGCGTTACAGGCGTCCGGCGCGCGGATGTGCCGTCAGGCGCGTTTTCTGCGCGAACATATCGAGGACAGCCTGATTCTTGAGCGCGCCAAAGGCGACGACGGCCTGAGCCGCGAGGCGCTGGAGTCGCGCGTTGTGGTGCCGCGCCACACGATTTTCCTGCAAATTTTCCCGCTGTATGTCCTGCCGGTGATTGTGCTGGTGTTGGGCTATCTGTTTTTCTCCCTTCTCGGGTTCCTGTAAGAGCTTACGCGCGCCGCGGCGCGCGTCTTTTATACTCCCACGACCTGTGTTAGCGCCTTTTGCGCGGCGACCAGATGCTGGCCGCCGAAGAGCGTCGCGCGGTTGAGCAGGGTGTAGAGCTGATAGAGCGGCTGGCGCTCCAGAAAACCGGCGGGCAGCGGCATCACTGACTGATAGCCGTCGTAAATTTGCGGCGGCTGTTCCGGATGGAGCGGCAGCATCGCCAGATCGCATTCGCGATCTCCCCAGTAACAGGCCGGATCGAAAATATAGGGGCCATCAGGCCCCAGCGCGCAGTTGCCGGACCATAAGTCGCCGTGAAGCAGCGAAGGCGCGGGCTGGTGGGAGACGAGCTGCTGATGGACGGCGTCGACGATGCGGTCGATATCGCCGAATTCCATGCCTTTTTCCGCCGCCAGCTCAAGCTGCCAGCCGATGCGCTGCTCTGCGAAAAAGCGCGCCCAGCGCCGCTGCCAGGCGTTGGGCTGCGGCGTGGTGGAGAGCGTGTTGTCGTAATCCAGACCGTACTGCGGCTGTTCGCTCCACTGGTGCAGGCGCGCCAGTTGCTGGCCGAGCAGAAAGGCGTTGTGGGCGTCGAGCGGTTTGGGCGGCAGATATTCCAGCAGCAGAAAACTGTATTCACGATCGCTGCCGACGCCGATAACGTCTGGCACCGTGACCGTTTTACTGCGCGCCAGCAGGTTAAGCTGATCGGCTTCTGCGGTGAAGCAGGGCAGCAGCGTGACATCATCGCATTTGACGAAAATATCGCGTCCGGCCCAGTGGATACGCCATGCGGCATGGATTTCGCCGCCCGGCAGTTCGGTTCGCTGGCGGATTTCACCGGCGCCCAGCTGTTCGTTTAACAAACGCGTAATGGCATGCCACATGATTACTCTCCCAGGTTTCCCGTCAAGAAAGTCAGCTTAACGCGCCCGCGCGTCTGAAAATCTGCGCGGACGCACAACCTGCCGTGTGCAATGGCGCTAAGAGAGGGCGCTGTCGCGCAGCCAGTCGTCGAATGTCACAACGCTCACTTCAGGCTGCTGGCCAAGCGCCGCTTCGCCAAGCCCCTGCGCGAGGTCATGCACGTCGTCTTTACTGAGCGCGCTCACCAGGCCGAATGTGTTGGTGCCGAGCTCGTGGATTTTCCCATCGTCGTCGGCGAGCGTCAGCAGAAAGCCGCCGCGCGTCAGGTGATTATTGAGCTCGTTAATATCGGTCAGGCTTTTTTCATGAAACTTTACGGTGACGACATAGCGGGTCACTTCTCCATTACTCATGGCGAACCTCATTGTCAGAGTGAAATGCCAGCCCGACGGGCTGGCCGGAATATCAGCGTGTAAGCCAGTGGTAGATGCGCTCGGTATTTTCCTGCGAGCAGAGCCGCGTGCCTTGATTGATGGTGGCGGCGCTGCCAGCGGCCACGCCGTAACGCACCATATCAAGCAGCGGCGCGTCCTGCGCGAGGCGCAGCGTCATCGCGCCGACCATGCTGTCGCCCGCACCGACGGTGCTCTGGCTTTTCATCGGCGGCGGCACGACCTGGACACAGTCGCTGCCGTCCACGCCGAGCGCGCCCTGCGGCCCCAGCGACACTACGACGCGGCGGGCTTTGCCCTGCTGCACCAGCTCCATCGCGGCCTGACGCACGTCATCCGGCGCGCTCAGTGAACGCTTCACGAGCGCCGCCAGCTCTTTCTGGTTCGGTTTCACCAGCTCGATATCGCCCACCTCCAGCGCGGCGGCCAGCGCATCGCCGGAACTGTCGATAATCAGGCGAATGCCCTGCTGGCGGGCCGCTTTAATCAGTTGCTGGAGTTTCTCGACGCTGACGCCGGGCGGCAGACTGCCGCTGATGACCAGGATAGCCCCGGCCTCAATGGCCAACACTTTTTCTTCAAGCTGACGGAATTCGTCATCGGTGATCGTGGCGCCCGGCATAACGAAGCGGTACTGCTCGCCGCTCGACTCCACGTGCACATGAAGGTTCTGGCGCGTCCAGTCTCGGGCAGAGACCGTGTCTGCCGCGACCTGTTCGTCGTTAAGGAGCGCAACCAGATGCTCGCCCGTCGCCCCGCCAGCCGGGAAGAGGGCGGTCGCGCTGCCGCCCAGATGAACAATAGCGCGCGCGACGTTAATGCCGCCGCCGCCCGGCTCAAACACCGGGGCGCTACAGCGCAGCTTCCCTTCCGGGTAAATTTGCGGCGTGAGCGTAGCGCTGTCGAGCGAGGGCGCCAGCGTCAGCGTATAAATACGTACCATATCGCCTCCATTTTTTATGAGCTGCCCTAAGCGTAGCACCCGTCAGCCAGACGGTGGGTGAATAACGTGCTGATTTTACATATCTCCCGATTTAAATCGGACGGGCGGTCTTTATAAATAAAAAGGTATTTTTCAGAGTGCGCTTATTCTTAAATGTCGAAAGGAATTCATTGCTAAGCCAGAAGGCTCTTTTTATAATTCGTTACCTTTCTGTGGGCGGATTTTATTGATCCAGAGAAAAAGTTACGGGACCGTAATGGTCCTTTTTTTTGTTGTATGGACCTGAAAATCAACATGAAGCTTTTTAAGACAGTACCCCTGGCAATGCTGCTGGCGGGTGGCGCGCTGCTGAGCCAGCACGCGATGGCTGATAATTCCGTTTTTACTGTCATGGACGATCCTTCCACCGCGAAAAAACCGTTCGAAGGTAATCTGAACGCGGGTTACCTGGCGCAAACCGGTAATACCAAAAGTTCTTCCTTAACGGCTGACAGCAACCTGACCTGGTATGGCAACACTACGGCATGGTCGCTGTGGGGCAACGCCAGCAATACCTCTTCTAACGACGAACGCTCTTCCGAGAAATATGCGGTGGGCGGACGTAGCCGTGTGAACGTTACCGATTATGACTATCTATTTGGCCAGGCGAGCTGGCTGACGGACCGTTATAACGGCTATCGCGAGCGCGACGTGGCGACCATCGGTTATGGTCGCCAGTTCCTGAACGGGCCGGTTCATAGCCTGCGCGTGGAATTTGGTCCGGGTATCCGTTATGACGAGTACACCAACGGCGAAACCAAAACCCAGGGCCTGGGCTACGCGTCCGGCATCTACACCTGGCAGCTGACCGACAACACGAAGTTCACGCAGGGTGTTTCCGTGTTCGGCTCCGAAGATACCAACGTCAACTCCGAAACGGCGCTGGACGTGGCTATCAACGAGCATTTTGGGCTGAAAGTCGCCTATAACGTGACCTGGAACTCCAATCCGCCGTCTAGCGCACCGGATCATACCGATACCCGCACCTCTGTGACGCTGGGTTACCGCATGTAAGGGCGCTTACGCAGATAATGCTAAAGGCTGGCGCTGCCAGCCTTTTTTATTCCTCGCTTTCTTTCTCGTTTTTTAGCAATGCGTGTCTTTACATCCTCGCGCACCTTTTTCAGCAATCGCTTTTCATTCAGCGCTTTACGTGTCACTTCAGTTTCTTTGACGTCGGTCGACAAATAATTTGACTGTTCGTAAGTGTGATCTGGATCTACTATTTGCATACCGGTGGTGAATAAATCGTCACCCCATTTTTATGCTGCGATAAAGAGATAATAAAGATGAAGACAATCAAAACGACTGCCGCCGCGCTGGCGTTGAGCGTGCTTTCCTTCAGCGTTTTTGCTGCCCCGACTACCCCGGTCACGCACGATGATGCACCTTATGCCGGGTGGCGCGTAAGCGATATCGAAGCGGGCTCGAACATCCAGCCGGGCGCGGCCTCTACTGGCCAGTCAATGAATGACGCGTTTAACGCGCAAACGCTGGTCGCGGGCGACTGGTCCTGATGGCGAATTGTTTAACTCGCACGCGATAAAACCGGATCCTGCGATCCGGTTTTTATTTTTTTCATTTCTTTCTTTTATATATGACGCTCGGCGGTTTTATTGATAAACCGATTGCGTTCATTCTTATGTAAATACCATGCTGCGCCTGCCTGTGTGTTCACGCACTGGCTCCTCATGCTTACTGCTGAAAATATCCCCACCCAAATCAGGCATTTTTATCTGGCATTGCTTAGTTGGCTAAGGAAATATGCCGATTTACACACCATAAACGCGATAAAATAAACGTGTGAAGTTGATCACGAATTTGTTCGCTGTTAGGGTAAAGAAGAGTCAGGCATCTGAAAACGCAGGTAAGCACATTCAGATGTGTCATTACTAACGGCGGGAAGAGATCCTGCTACGCTCTTAAAGGAAGTCTCAGAAAGATAAGTCTTCTTTATCGCTAAGGAAGCGGACTGTGGGCGGCGTGTGGCGCATTTGCCATCTCCCGAGTCAAAGAGCGAATTCAATGAGGATGGATATGAAGCTTAAAAGAAAAAAAGTAGAACCGATCTCTTTGAGTGACGTTACGATTATTGATGATGCAAAACTTCGGAAAGCAATTACCGCAGCCTCGCTCGGTAATGCTATGGAGTGGTTTGATTTTGGCGTATATGGCTTTGTGGCGTATGCGCTTGGCAAGGTCTTTTTCCCCGATGCAAACCCCAGCGTGCAGATGATCGCCGCGCTGGCGACGTTCTCGGTTCCCTTTCTTATCCGTCCGCTTGGCGGGCTGTTCTTCGGTATGCTCGGCGATAAATATGGTCGCCAGAAAATCCTCGCCATTACCATTGTGATAATGTCCGTCAGTACATTCTGTATCGGGCTTATTCCATCCTATGCTTCAATTGGCATCTGGGCGCCGATTCTGCTGTTGCTGTGTAAAATGGCGCAGGGGTTCTCGGTGGGGGGCGAATATACCGGCGCGTCGATTTTCGTCGCGGAATATTCGCCTGACCGTAAGCGCGGCTTTATGGGCAGCTGGCTGGACTTCGGCTCCATTGCGGGCTTCGTGCTCGGCGCGGGCGTCGTGGTACTGATCACCGCAATTCTTGGCGAAGAGAACTTCCTGAACTGGGGCTGGCGTCTGCCGTTCTTCCTGGCGCTGCCGCTCGGCCTGATTGGTCTCTACCTGCGTCATGCGCTGGAAGAAACCCCGGCTTTTCAGCAGCATGTTGAAAAGCTGGAGCAGGGCGATCGTGAAGGTCTCCAGCACGGCCCGAAAGTCTCGTTTAAAGAGATCGCGACGAAACACTGGCGCAGCCTGCTGGCGTGTATCGGTCTGGTGATTTCCACCAACGTGACCTATTACATGCTGCTCACCTATATGCCAAGCTACCTGTCGCATAACCTGCACTATTCGGAAGCGCACGGCGTCCTGATTATTATCGCGATTATGATGGGTATGCTGTTTGTCCAGCCGGTCATGGGCCTGCTGAGCGACCGGTTTGGCCGCCGTCCGTTCGTGATTTTCGGCAGTATCGCGCTGATGGTGCTGGCGATCCCGGCCTTTGTGCTGATTAACAGCAATGTGCTTGGCCTGATTTTCTCCGGCCTGCTGATGCTGGCGGTGATCCTCAACTGCTTTACCGGCGTGATGGCCTCGTCGCTGCCTGCGATGTTCCCGACGCACATTCGTTACAGCGCGCTGGCGAGCGCCTTTAACATCTCGGTACTGATCGCAGGTCTTACGCCGACCGTGGCCGCCTGGCTGGTGGAAGGCACTGAAAACCTGATGATGCCGGCATACTACCTGATGGTTGTCGCAGTGGTTGGCCTGATCACCGGTCTGACCATGAAAGAGACCGCTAATCGCCCGCTGAAAGGCGCGACGCCTGCGGCATCGGATATTCAGGAGGCGCGCGAAATCCTGCGTGAGCACCACGACAATATCGAACAGAAAATCGAAGATATTGATAAAGAGATAGCCGAGCTGCAGGAAAAACGAACCCGTCTCGTCGACCAGCATCCACGCATTAACCAGTAATCCAAAGCCCCTCCGGGGGCTTTTCTTTTTTAGCGTGGCGTGAAGCGCGCTGCGTCACTTCTTTTACCCGTTGCCCGATAAATAATTTCGGCGCGTTATTTTCAGAATAGTTCCAAAACTTTACGGATGCGCCTTTCTGCGTGTCGCCTTGTCTTTGTTTATCCTGCTGAATGCACTGTTATTCGCTTTCCTGAAAGCGGTGCGGCTAACGCGGCGGCTACGTCAGCGCGGGGCTGTGTCTGGCCGCTTCGTTGTTGCAATTTATTCTCATTTGCATTTGCGCGCTACGGAAAAGCCTTCCAGGCTTGTTGGGGTCATCACTATTCGTTCCTTCACCCTGACAGGAGACATGCATGTTCCATCATTCCTCAAAGCTGCAATACCCGGTACGCGTCGAGAAGCCCGATCCCGAGTTCGCCATGCTGTTGCAACAGGCCATTGGCGGCGTGGAAGGAGAAATCCGCGTGGCGATGCAGTACTTTTTCCAGGCGATGGGCGCACGCGGCGATGTGCGTATTAAAGACCTGTTAATTTCCACTGCGACCGAAGAACTGGCGCATATTGAAATGCTCGCTTACGCCGTTGCCATCAATCTGGAAGGCGCGCCGCTTTCTTATCAGGAAGCGTCGGCGAAAGACCCGGTGGTTAACGCGATTCTGGGCGGGATGAATCCGCGGCATATTCTCTCCTCCGGCCTGGCGGCGCTACCGGAAAATGCCAACGGCAAGCCCTTCGATATGAGCCATATTTACGCCTCGGGTAACGTGGCGGCGGATATGCTGGCGAACGTCACCGCGGAAGCCTCCGGGCGCGTGCTGGCCACCCGGCTGTATAACCTCACCGAAGATAAAGGGATGAAGGATTTTCTCTCTTTCCTGATAGCCCGCGACACCATGCATCAGCAGCAGTGGCTGGCGGTGCTTGAAGAGATGGGCGGGCTGAGCGCTTCGCTGCCTATCCCGAATAGCTTCCCGCAGGAGAACGAAGCCAGTGAACATTCTTACTACTGCCTGAATACGTCGCTGGATAAACCGCTGCCGAAAGGGCGCTGGAGCGAAGGTCCGGCATATGACGGTAAAGGACAGTTTACCGCCAAAGAAGAGCCAGAAATTCTGGGGCAGGAGCCGGTGCTCGGCAATGCGCGTCCGGGCTCCGGCGCGCAGAATGAGCAGATCCTTGGCAAATAAGGCCGCGTCAGGGCAGGGAGCCCTGACATTTCCTCTCTTTTTAACCTTCCGACTGCTTTCCTCCCGTAGCTAAGGAAAATCTTAATAGCTTGCTTCTGCAGGCCAGATTGTGAATGATCGCCGCAAGCACACCAGCAATGAATAACAATGAAAAGAGCTCTTATTATTTCCTGCTGCTATATCAGCAGCCTGGGGTCGGCCTGCGCGATGGTTCAGGGCCGCGAATATAATACCTGGTATGAAAAAGACGCGGTGTTATATGACATGACGCAAACGCCGGACGGTAATCCCGTCATGTTGAGCATTTCCCAGGCGGGTCGTCGTACGGCCAATATGGTGATTTCCTCTCTGACCGCCGGAAAATGTCCGGTGCAGGCGAAAACGCTCGCAATTAATAATGATATCGTTCCCGCTGAATACGTTTGCACGGAACAGGGCAGCGATAAAATTGAACACTATCTGGTTCGCGACGCGGACAGAGTAAATGCCATGGTGGAGCGGCTGCGTTCAGATTTCACGGTTATGAGTCAGCAAGAGATAAAAATTTGGGCGGCAAATATTAAAACGCCGAAATTTGGAATGACGCCGCGTCTGTGACGCTGGCAGAGCGTCTTTATTTACACTATGTAAAATAAATCGTACAGCCAAATATTAGCGCCAGTTTGCATCTGGGTGACATAAAATTCTGCCTGTGAATAATAAGGTAGTGATTGTCACGGTTATTGGAATTGAGTTCAGTTTTTACCGTGAAGATAAAACCAGATGGAGAAAATCAATAATGAACAAAATTTCAGCGCTAATGTTTAGCCTGGCGGTAGCCGGATGCATGTCCACCAGCACGTTCGCCGCTAAAAAATCCGCTGAACCTCTTGCGGCATATCCTGCGGCGGAAAAGGGCATGGTTCGTCAGGTGATCACATTGCCTGCGCGGTCTGATGAGTCGTCTTATAAAGTTGAACTGGTGATTGGGCAGACGCTTGAGGTCGACTGTAATCATCATCAGCTGGGCGGTAAATTCGAGCGTAAGACGCTGGAAGGCTGGGGATACGACTATTACGTGTTTGAGGCAGCGAAAAACGCCGACGGTTCCCCGATGTACACCTCGACCATGATGGCCTGCCCGGATAGCAAAAAAGAGAAAAAATTTGTTACTTCACACCCCGGCGACGCCGGCATGCTGAACTACAACAGTAAACTGCCGGTGGTGGTTTATACCTCAGAAAATATCGACGTGAAGTATCGGCTCTGGAAAGCCGATGAAACTCTCGGCGCCGCTGAAAAGCGATAAACCTGCACAGAGGATTTTCTGAGCCGTAAGGCCGTCAATTACGCGCGGCCTTGCGGTTGGGTTTATCTGGCACCCGTAAAGCTGGCGCGTTTACTCTCTCACCAGCCCATAGCAGCGCGATAGTCAGACGCGCTGCATTGTAGCCTGTCCATAAGCCGCCAGCCCTACCAGAATTGGCAATAAACCCCGTTTGAAGCCCTGCCGAAAATTATTTACTCTCGCAACGTTTGTATCTTCCCGACGGGTATTCTGGCTGACCGCTGCCTTATTATGCTTTTCTGCGGCGCTCTGAATGACGCATGATGTTTGACCGTTTGGGTGATAACACTTGCGCCGGCGTAAAAAGTGAAGGTCAGAAAATGAAAAGCAGTGATTACCGCTGGGAAGCTTGTTTCGGTTTGAACAGTCTGCTATTCATCAAACTCGTCCTGGTACTGCTTCTTGTTCTCTGCTGTCGTGATGTCTTGCGAAAAAGAAAAAAGAAACAGCAGCCTTTAGCCGATGCCATCGCCGATGCCGATGCACGGGAGCAGCGCGAGTGGCGCTATGCGCGCTGGGCGCTGAAGTGCGGACAGATAATCGCTACCGTGTATCTGTTGTGGTCTTTTGTCAGGGCGCTGTTGACGTAACCCTCTACCGCCGACGCGATTTTATTTATCCATGCATTAATGTCTTTGCGCAGGGCTCAGAATGAAAACTGTTTTTTCCGTTCTTAACGAATCTCATATCAACGCATGCGCGCATCTGTATTGTAAGGTCTACAAAGAGGCCCCCTGGTTCGAAACGCCTGAATTGCAGCCCGTGTGCAGCTTTATCCAGGAGCATCTGCGAAATAACTTTTTCAGGGGCTACCTTGCATGTTGTGACGATAACATCGTTGCGGTGAGTATCGGTTTCAGAAAGCCGTGGCCCGGCGGGGTTGAATATTATATTGATGAGTTTTTTGTCGATCCGGAATATCAGGGGAGGGGTGTCGGTACACAGTTGATGGATTTCATTAAAGCGCAGTCTTTAAACGAAGGGCTGAACGCGATTATTCTCAATACCCATAAAGCGTATCCATCCGATTTCTTCTACAGAAAAAATGGCTTCGATGAGCATGCGGGGTTAATTGTTCTCTCCACAACGCTCGGCTGACATTATCAGAACGCGCCATTGAGCATATCCCCGTGATGTGGCCCGTTACCCGCAGAGGCACTTCCTTCTGGCGCTGAGCAGGCTGACGCAGATGTATCGTCCGCCATGAAAACCTGGCGCGCCAACAGGGTTATGGGTATTGATTAACGAGGCGGTTGTTTCATGGAAACCCGCTCCGTGGCCAACGCTTGCAGCACTGTTTTAAGCCAGTCGGTCGCGCCTCGCTTGCCGCTTCGTTGATGCGAATAAATCTTTACTTCAAATGAGGGTATTTTGAAAGGTAATTCAAATAGCCTGATAGCTAATGCGGGGATCAGCTTCTCTGCGGCAATGCGGGGGATTGCCATAAGCAAATCGCTTTCTGCGACGATGAACGGCGCGCTAAGCATCGAGGGGGTTTTGATCGCTATCTGGCGTGAATACCCCATCTGTTCAAGCTGAGAATCCAGCACGCCTCGCTTTTCATTCCAGGGCGTCACCACCAGATGTCGGGCAGTCAGATAATCCTCAAACGTCAGTTGTGTCCTGCTGGCGTTGCTGATAACGACATACTCATCTTCGAGCCAGTTGATCTCCTCCAGCTCCGGATGACGGATATCCTCCGGTGTGCTGAACCCAAGCGCCAGATCCATCTCGCCTGCCAGTAGTTCATTCAGCGCCGGACTGTGTGGTAAATAGCGCAACTCAAAGCGCAAACCGGGCGCCTGGCACTGCAACCTGTGCATAAGGGCAGGGAAAATACAAAACGCGGTGAAGTCGGTAATGGCAATCTTCAAACACTCAGTACTACTGAAAGGTTCAAATTCAGGCTGCGGCGTCAATTCCTGATTAAGAAATTTTAGTGCCGAAGCAATGGAAGGCGCGAGCTGGGCAGCATAGACGCTGGGGCACATCCGGTGGCCTTCCCGGTAAAATAATGGATCATTGAGCGTGGCACGCAGTCGCGACAGCGCATGACTCAATGCCGATGTACTCATCGCCAGTTCATCGGCTGCTTTACGAACTGAACAGTGACGATAGATAGCGTCAAAAACAGGCAAAAGATTTAAATCAAGACGCCGCAAGGCGGGATGCATAATATTCATCGTTTAGTGATTTCATTGCACTTAATTCTTCGGACATTACCCCTTAAGCTTGGCGCTATCAATATCTGTCCATTATGAGATAACAGGAAAAGCAATGAGCTATACGATTCGTCCCGCCCGCCCGGAAGATGCAACGGCAATATTCAATATGATTTATGAGCTGGCTGTATATGAAAAAGCCCCACAGGAAGTGGTCACTACGCCAGATGAGATTCGGGAAACGCTCTTTGGTGAAGGCAGCAAAACTGAAGCGCTAATATGCGAGACGGAAGATAAAGCCGTAGGATATGCCGTTTTTTTTACCAGTTATTCCACATGGCTTGGGCGTAACGGTATTTACATGGAAGATTTATACATTTCTCCTGCGTTTCGCGGCAAAGGCGCAGGAAGGGCCCTGCTAAAAAGCATCGCTCAATGCGCCGTAAAAAGGCGGTGCGGTCGTCTTGAATGGAGCGTGCTGGACTGGAACCAGCCTGCCATCGATTTTTATCTGAGCATTGGTGCGGTGCCACAGTCTGAATGGATACGCTATCGTCTTGACGGTGAAGCGCTGTTGACGTTTGCCGGGTAAAAGCGCCTGGCGTCGCTTTTTCGCTATACCCGGTGCTTATCGACCATGCCGGAGATGCGCTTATGGTCATCCTGGCATGGATAGCTTTATCCATTTTATTAGTGTTACCATAGCTATAGACGCAAAGCATAAAGTCATACGGAAAAAGCTTTACGTACCAAAGTGTGTACCAATTTGGCGAGTGTTGGTCAGATGGCTACATCACTTAATGAATCAAATACTTTTTAAATCATATGTGATCTTGCGTGTGGGTCACCACTGTGAATAAGGATTTATAATGCCTGTTATTACGCTTCCTGATGGCAGCCAACGCCATTACGACCATGCTGTAAGCCCCATGGATGTTGCCCTGGATATCGGTCCGGGTCTCGCAAAAGCCTGTATTGCCGGCCGCGTGAACGGCGAGCTGGTCGACGCTAACGATATTATCGAACAGGACGCTCAGCTCGCGATCATTACCGCGAAAGATGAGGACGGTCTCGAAATCATTCGTCACTCCTGCGCGCACCTGCTGGGCCATGCTATCAAGCAACTGTGGCCGCATACCAAAATGGCGATTGGTCCGGTTATCGACAACGGCTTCTATTACGATGTCGATCTTGACCATACCCTGACTCAGGAAGATATCGACGCCCTCGAAAAGCGTATGCACGAGCTGGCGGAGACCAATTACGACGTCATTAAGAAAAAAGTGAGCTGGCAGGAAGCGCGCGAAACGTTTGTGAGCCGCGGTGAAAACTACAAAGTCGCTATTCTTGATGAAAATATTTCCCGGGACGATAAGCCGGGCCTTTATCATCACGAAGAATACGTGGATATGTGCCGCGGCCCGCACGTGCCGAACATGCGCTTCTGCCATCATTTCAAGCTGATGAAAACCGCAGGCGCTTACTGGCGCGGCGACAGCAGCAACAAAATGCTGCAGCGCATCTACGGTACGGCCTGGGCGGATAAAAAAGCGCTGAACGCCTACCTGCAGCGTCTGGAAGAGGCTGCGAAACGCGACCACCGTAAAATCGGCAAGCAGCTCGACCTGTATCATATGCAGGAAGAAGCGCCGGGTATGGTGTTCTGGCATAACGACGGCTGGACCATTTTCCGCGAGCTGGAAACGTTTGTTCGCTCCAAGCTGAAAGAGTACCAGTACCAGGAGGTCAAAGGTCCGTTCATGATGGACCGCGTGCTGTGGGAAAAAACCGGTCACTGGGATAATTACAAAGACGCGATGTTCACCACGTCTTCCGAGAACCGTGAGTACTGCATCAAGCCGATGAACTGCCCGGGCCACGTGCAAATCTTCAATCAGGGTCTAAAATCATACCGCGACCTGCCATTGCGTATGGCGGAGTTCGGTAGCTGCCACCGTAACGAGCCTTCGGGCGCGCTGCATGGCCTGATGCGCGTACGCGGCTTCACGCAGGATGACGCCCACATCTTCTGTACTGAAGAGCAGGTGCGCGACGAAGTGAACAGCTGTATTCGCATGGTTTATGACATGTACAGCACCTTCGGCTTTGAAAAAATCGTGGTGAAACTCTCCACTCGCCCGGAAAAACGCATCGGTACGGACGACATGTGGGACCGCGCGGAAGCCGACCTGGCGGTTGCGCTGGAAGAGAACAATATCCCGTTTGAGTATCAGCCGGGTGAGGGCGCGTTTTACGGCCCGAAAATTGAGTTTACGCTCTATGACTGCCTCGATCGCGCCTGGCAGTGTGGTACCGTTCAGCTCGATTTCTCCCTGCCGTCGCGCCTGAGCGCGTCTTACGTAGGGGAAAACAACGAGCGCCAGGTGCCGGTGATGATTCACCGCGCGATTCTGGGCTCGATGGAACGTTTTATCGGTATCCTGACCGAAGAGTTCGCCGGGTTCTTCCCGACATGGCTCGCACCGGTTCAGGTCGTGGTGATGAATATCACCGATTCGCAGTCTGAATACGTTAACGAATTGACCCGTAAACTACAAAATGCTGGCATTCGTGTAAAAGCAGACTTGAGAAACGAGAAGATTGGCTTTAAAATCCGCGAGCATACTTTACGTCGTGTCCCATACATGTTGGTTTGTGGCGACAAAGAGGTCGAAGCAGGCAAAGTGGCCGTTCGTACCCGCCGTGGTAAAGACCTCGGTAGCCTGGATGTCAACGACGTAATAGAAAAGCTGCAGCAAGAGATTCGCAGCCGCAGTCTTCAACAACTGGAGGAATAAGGTATTAAAGGCGGAAAACGAGTTCAAACGGCACGTCCGAATCGTATCAATGGCGAGATTCGCGCCCAGGAAGTTCGCTTAACAGGTCTGGAAGGTGAGCAACTGGGGATTGTGAGTCTGAGAGAAGCTATCGAAAAGGCTGAAGAAGCTGGAGTAGATTTAGTTGAAATCAGCCCTAACGCCGAGCCGCCAGTTTGTCGTATTATGGACTACGGCAAGTTCCTTTATGAAAAGAGTAAGTCTTCTAAGGAACAGAAGAAGAAGCAAAAAGTTATCCAGGTGAAGGAAATTAAATTCCGTCCTGGTACAGATGAAGGCGACTATCAGGTAAAACTCCGCAGCCTGATTCGCTTTCTCGAAGAAGGCGATAAGGCCAAGATCACGCTCCGCTTCCGCGGTCGTGAGATGGCCCACCAGCAAATCGGTATGGAAGTGCTTAACCGCGTGAAAGAAGATTTGCAAGAACTGGCAGTGGTCGAATCCTTCCCAACGAAGATCGAAGGCCGCCAGATGATCATGGTGCTCGCTCCTAAGAAGAAACAGTAAGGCCTTCAAGTAGCATTGTCTGTGGAGCCTTTGGGCTTCACAGATTTTGTTCGCCTACGTTTCGTTTAATTAACAATGCGAAGTGGATGTAATTAAGATGCCAAAAATTAAGACCGTACGCGGTGCTGCTAAGCGCTTCAAAAAAACCGGTAAAGGTGGTTTTAAGCACAAGCACGCTAACCTGCGTCATATTCTGACCAAAAAAGCGACCAAGCGTAAACGTCACCTGCGCCCGAAAGCCATGGTTTCCAAAGGCGATCTGGGTCTGGTAATCGCGTGCCTGCCGTACGCATAAGCCGTTTAACTTTTAACTTTTTTACAGAATAGAAACAGGAGAGCACTATGGCTCGCGTAAAACGTGGTGTGATTGCACGTGCACGTCATAAGAAAATTTTGAAACAAGCTAAAGGCTACTACGGTGCGCGTTCACGCGTATACCGCGTTGCCTTCCAGGCTGTTATCAAAGCAGGTCAGTACGCTTACCGTGACCGTCGTCAACGTAAGCGTCAGTTCCGTCAGCTGTGGATTGCACGTATCAACGCAGCAGCACGTCAGAACGGTATTTCTTACAGCAAATTCATCAACGGCCTGAAAAAAGCCTCTGTTGAAATCGACCGTAAGATCCTGGCTGACATCGCGGTATTCGACAAAGTGGCATTCACTGCCCTGGTTGAAAAAGCGAAAGCAGCTCTGGCGTAAGCCAGTTGAAAGAGGGAGCTTGTCTCCCTCTTTTAATTTCTGCCATATCAATCTGTTGACATTTTTACTGGTGGGCTTTTCAATAGTGAAATTCGCCATTAAGCCTCAGGGTAACGCAAGCATGAACGCTGCCATTTTCCGCTTCTTTTTTTACTTTAGCGCCTGAATCAGAGGGGCTTTGCGCGTAAGAAAAGAAACGGAAAATCGACGCCAGAAGCCTCCATCAGGAGGCTTTTTTTATATCTGCCGTTTATGGGTCTGTTTCAAGTGGCAGGCGACACAGCGCCCGGCCGGCTCCGGTAAGCGCCATGCGTGTCACCTGAAACAGAAGAATAACAAGACAGAGTTCAACAAACCGGCGCAAGCGCCGAATAACGAGGAAAACCATGCCACATCTCGCAGATCTGGTTGCCAGTGCAAAGGCGGCCATAACCAGCGCCCAGGATGTTGCCGCGTTAGATAACGTACGCGTCGAATATTTAGGGAAAAAAGGGCATCTGACCCTTCAGATGACCACCCTGCGCGAGCTGCCGCCAGAAGAGCGTCCGGCCGCGGGCGCCGTTATCAACGAAGCCAAAGAGCAGGTGCAGCAGGCACTGAACGCGCGTAAAAACGAACTCGAAAGCGCGGCGCTGAACGCCCGTCTGGCCGCGGAAACCATCGACGTTTCGCTCCCAGGCCGTCGCGTTGAGAATGGTGGTCTGCACCCGGTCACCCGCACCATCGACCGTATCGAAAACTTTTTCGGCGAGCTCGGTTTTACCGTGGCGACTGGCCCGGAAATCGAAGATGACTACCACAACTTCGACGCGCTGAATATTCCAGGTCATCACCCGGCGCGTGCCGACCATGACACCTTCTGGTTTGACGCGACGCGCCTGCTGCGCACCCAGACCTCCGGCGTGCAGATCCGCACCATGAAAAACCAGCAGCCGCCGATCCGCATCATCGCGCCGGGCCGTGTATATCGTAACGACTACGATCAGACCCACACCCCGATGTTCCACCAGATGGAAGGGCTGATTGTTGATAAAAACATCAGCTTCACCAATCTCAAAGGCACCCTGCACGACTTCCTGCGCAACTTCTTTGAAGAAGATCTGCAGATTCGTTTCCGTCCGTCTTACTTCCCCTTCACCGAGCCTTCCGCGGAAGTGGACGTGATGGGTAAAAACGGCAAATGGCTGGAAGTGCTGGGCTGTGGCATGGTGCATCCGAACGTCCTGCGTAACGTCGGCATCGACCCGGAAGTTTACTCCGGTTTCGCCTTCGGTATGGGCATGGAGCGTCTCACCATGCTGCGCTATGGCGTGACCGATCTGCGCGCTTTCTTCGAAAACGATCTGCGTTTCCTCAAACAGTTTAAATAAGGGCAGGACAAAACAATGAAATTTAGCGAACTGTGGTTACGCGAGTGGGTTAACCCGGCCCTTGACAGCGATGCGCTGGCGAATCAAATCACCATGGCGGGTCTTGAGGTTGACGGCGTTGAGCCGGTCGCAGGCGCGTTTCACGGTGTGGTTGTGGGCGAAGTCGTGGAGTGCGGTCAGCATCCGAACGCCGACAAACTGCGCGTCACCAAAGTGAACGTCGGCGGCGAGCGTCTCCTGGATATCGTCTGTGGCGCGCCGAACTGCCGCCAGGGCCTGAAAGTGGCGGTGGCGACCATTGGCGCGGTGCTGCCGGGCGATTTTAAAATCAAAGCGGCGAAACTGCGCGGCGAGCCGTCTGAAGGCATGCTGTGCTCCTTCTCCGAGCTCGGGATTTCCGACGATCATAACGGCATCATCGAACTGCCGGCAGATGCGCCGATCGGCACCGATATCCGCGAATATCTGAAGCTTGACGATAACACCATCGAAATCAGCGTTACTCCGAACCGCGCCGACTGCCTCGGCATTATCGGCGTGGCGCGCGATGTCGCGGTGCTGAATGCGCAGGCCCTGAGTGCGCCGGAAATCGCGCCAGTCGCCGCGACCATCAACGACACGCTGCCGATTCAGGTTGACGCCCCCGACGCCTGCCCGCGCTATCTGGGCCGCGTCGTGAAAGGCATTGACGTGACCGCGCCGACCCCGCTGTGGATGCGTGAAAAACTGCGTCGCTGCGGTATCCGCTCTATCGACGCCGTGGTTGACGTTACTAACTACGTACTGCTTGAGCTGGGTCAGCCGATGCACGCCTTTGATCTCGACCGTATAGATGGCGGCATCGTGGTGCGCATGGCGAAAGAGGGCGAGACGCTGACCCTGCTCGATGGCAACAACGCGACCCTGAACGCCGATACGCTGGTCATCGCGGACCATAACAAAGCGCTCGCGATGGGCGGTATTTTCGGCGGCGAACACTCTGGTGTGAACAGCGAAACCCGCAACGTGCTGCTGGAATGCGCGTTCTTCGCGCCGCTCGCCATCACTGGTCGCGCGCGCCGTCACGGCCTGCATACCGATGCCTCTCACCGCTACGAGCGCGGCGTTGACCCGCAACTGCAATTCCAGGCGATGGAACGCGCGACGCGTCTGCTGCTGGACATCTGCGGCGGCGAAGCCGGCCCGGTTATCGATGTGACCAGCGAGACGAATCTGCCGACGCGCGCCACCATCACGCTGCGTCGCAGCAAGCTTGATCGCCTGATCGGCCATCACATTGCGGATGCGCAGGTGACGGATATTCTGACGCGTCTGGGTTGCCAGGTGACCGAAGGGCAGGGCGAATGGCAGGCTGTCGCGCCATCATGGCGTTTTGACATCGCCATTGAAGAAGATCTGGTAGAAGAAGTCGCCCGCGTCTATGGCTACGACAACATCCCGAACGAGCCGGTACAGGCGTCGCTGGTGATGGGCGACCATCGCGAAGCGGATCTCTCGCTCAAGCGCGTGAAGACGCTGCTTAACGATCATGGCTATCAGGAAGTGATCACATACAGCTTCGTCGATCCGAAAGTCCAGCAGTTGCTGCATCCGGGCGAGGACGCGTTGATTTTGCCAAGCCCTATCTCCAGCGAAATGTCGGCGATGCGCCTCTCTCTCTGGACCGGCCTGCTCACCACGGCGGTTTATAACCAGAATCGTCAGCAGAGCCGCGTACGTATCTTTGAAGCGGGTCTGCGCTTTGTGCCTGATACGCAGGCAGACCTGGGCATCCGTCAGGATCTTATGCTGGCAGGCGCCCTGTGCGGCAACCGCTATGAAGAACACTGGGATCTGGCGAAAGGCGGCGTTGACTTCTACGATTTGAAGGGGACGCTGGAGTCGGTTCTGGAACTTACCGGTAAATTATCTGAAATTGAGTTCCGTGTGGAAGCCAATCCGGCCTTACATCCTGGTCAAAGTGCTGCCATTTATTTACAAGGCGAACGTATTGGTTTTATTGGCGTTGTCCATCCAGAGCTTGAGCGCAAGCTCGACCTGAATGGCCGCACCGTGGTGTTTGAGCTGCTCTGGAGCAAGGTTGCCGACCGTGTCGTACCGCTGGCGCAGGAGGTTTCCCGCTTCCCGGCGAACCGCCGCGACATCGCGGTTGTGGTGGCGGAAAACGTACCGGCAGCAGATATTTTGGCCGAATGTAAGAAAGTTGGCGCAAATCAGGTAGTTGGCGTAAACTTGTTTGACGTGTACCGCGGTAAGGGTGTTGCGGAGGGTTATAAGAGCCTTGCCATCAGCCTGATCCTTCAGGATACCGGCCGTACACTCGAAGAAGACGAGATTGCCGCTACTGTTGCGAAATGTGTAACGGCACTAAAAGAGCGATTCCAGGCATCATTGAGGGATTGAACCTATGGCGCTTACAAAAGCTGAAATGTCAGAATATCTGTTTGATAAGCTTGGGCTTAGCAAGCGGGATGCCAAAGAACTGGTAGAGCTGTTTTTCGAAGAGATCCGTCGCGCTCTGGAAAATGGCGAGCAGGTAAAACTCTCCGGTTTCGGTAATTTTGACCTGCGTGATAAGAACCAACGTCCCGGACGCAACCCGAAAACCGGTGAAGATATTCCCATTACGGCTCGCCGTGTGGTTACCTTCCGCCCGGGGCAGAAGTTGAAAAGTCGCGTAGAGAACGCTTCGCCGAAAGAAAGCTAATCTGACCTGACCAAAAAGGCCGCATCGCGCGGCCTTTTTTCTTTGCCCTGCGTAAAGAGAGCCGTAAAATCAAAGGCATGAAATCTCAACTGGCCTCACTTCCCCTCTGTATTCGCACCCAACGTCGCCGCGAAAAACGCGTGCTGGCGGCGCTTTCGCTTGCGCTCATGCTGGCAATCGTCGTCAGCCTCTGCGCGGGCGATCTGTGGCTCTGGCCGACCGCATGGGCTGGCGAGGCGGGAAAACTGTTCGTCTGGCAGATTCGCCTGCCGCGCACGCTCGCGGTGGTGCTGGTCGGCGCGGCGCTGGCGCTCTGCGGCGCTATGATGCAGGCGCTTTTTGAAAACCCTCTGGCAGAGCCAGGCCTGCTTGGCGTCTCAAACGGCGCGGGCGTTGGGCTGGTGGCGGCGGTAATGCTTGGCGGCGGCGCGCTGCCGGGCTGGGCGCTCGGGCTGTGCGCTATCGCAGGCGCGCTTCTTGCCACGCTGATACTACTGCATTTTGCCAGGCGTCATCTCTCCACCAGTCGATTACTGCTGGCGGGCGTCGCGCTCGGCATCGTCTGTAGCGCGCTGATGACCTGGGCGGTTTACTTTTCTACCAGTCTTGATCTGCGCCAGCTGATGTACTGGATGATGGGCGGCTTCGGTGGCGTCGACTGGCAGCAGGGCTGGCTGATGCTGGCGCTGCTGCCAGCGCTGGCGTGGGGCGGCCTGCAGGCGCATGCGCTCAACCGGCTGGCGCTCGGCGAAACCTCCGCGCGTCAGCTCGGCCTGCCGGTCTGGCTGTGGCGTAATCTGCTGGTTATCGCCACCGGCTGGCTTGCGGGCGTCAGCGTGGCGCTGGCGGGCGCTATTGGTTTTGTCGGTTTAGTGGTGCCGCATGTGCTGCGGCTGTGCGGCATCGCCGATCACCGGGCGCTGCTGCCCGCCGCGATGCTCGCAGGCGGCGGGGTGCTGCTGGTCGCCGATATTCTCGCGCGCCTGACGCTGAGCGCCGCGGAATTGCCGATAGGCGTGGTTACCGCCACCCTGGGCGCACCGGTATTTATCTGGCTATTATTAAGGGCTGGACGCTAGTTCCATAACACCATCCTTCTAAGGGGAAGCTATGCAACACGACATTCTGAATACCGAAGTGACCACCATTGACGGTGAAACCATTTCGCTTGAGCAGTACAGAGGTAAAGTGCTGCTTATCGTCAACGTGGCCTCGAAGTGCGGCCTGACGCCGCAATATGAGCAACTGGAAAATATCCACAAGGCGTGGGAGCCATCCGGTTTTCGCGTGCTTGGCTTCCCGTGCAACCAGTTCCTGGGCCAGGAGCCGGGCAGCGAAGACGAAATCAAAACCTTCTGCAGCACCACTTACGGGGTGACGTTCCCGATGTTCAGTAAAATCGACGTCAACGGCGAAAACCGTCATCCGCTGTACCAGAAGCTTATCGCCGCAGCGCCCAAAGCCGTCGCGCCGGAGCAGAGCGGTTTCTATGAGCGTATGGCGAGCAAAGGCCGCGCGCCGCTCTACCCGGACGATATTCTGTGGAATTTCGAGAAATTCCTCGTGGGTCGTGACGGGCACGTTATCCAGCGCTTCTCGCCGGATATGACGCCGGAAGATCCTATTGTGATGGAAGCGATTAAGCTGGCGCTGGCGAAATAATGCCGGCATTGCTGCAGCTGTGCGACGTCGCGGTGGGTACCCGTCTGGGGCCTGTCACCGCGACGCTTGAGGCAGGCGATATCGTCCATCTCGTCGGCCCCAACGGGGCAGGCAAAAGCACGCTACTGCATCGCATGGCGGGCCTGGCGGACGGCGGTGGCGATATTCTCTTCGACGGCAAACCGCTCGCGTCTTTCAGCGCTCCTGCGCTCGCCCGCAAGCGGGCGTATCTCGCCCAGCAGCAGACGCCGCCCTTCGCGATGCCGGTCTGGCACTACCTCACGCTGCACGGCGGTGCGCAGTGCGGCGCGGCGCTGGAAGCGGTCGCCCGGAGCCTGATGCTCGACGACAAGCTGACGCGTCCGGTCAATACGCTCTCCGGCGGCGAATGGCAGCGCGTACGCCTGGCCGCCGTGATCGTGCAAATTCACCCGCTTAATCACGCTGAGGGCAGGGTGCTTATCCTTGATGAGCCGATGAACAGTCTCGACGTTGCGCAGCAGGCGGCGTTAGACCGGCTGCTCGTTACGCTCTCCCGGGCAGGCATCGCGGTCGTGATGAGCAGTCACGATCTTAACCATACCCTGCGCCACGCACGCCGTGTCTGGCTGCTTTGCGAAGGAAAATTGCTGGCGCACGGGCCGCGTGACGAGGTCATGACGCCCGCAAGGCTCGGTGCGGCCTACGGGCTGCCGTTTCGCCGGTTACAGGTGGACGGCCACAGCCTGCTTATCGATACACTCTGAGCGCGGCCATCTTGCCAGCCGGCGCGCTGGCGGCTACATTAGCGAAAAATCATAAGGCCAGAGGATTTGCCTGAAAAATGCGGCTATGGATCTTTCTTGTTGCGACGCTGCTGCTGGCGGGATGTAGCTCCCACCGCGCGCCGCCGCCGAACGCACGACTTTCCGACTCCATCACCGTGATTGCCGAACTCAACGACCAGTTGAACCACTGGTACGGCACGCCTTACCGCTACGGCGGCATGAGCCGCGGCGGGGTAGACTGTTCCGGCTTCGTGATGATGACCTTCCGCGATCGCTTCTCGCTGATGCTACCGCGTGAAACGCGCCAGCAGGCGGAAATCGGCACAGAAATCGATAAAGACGATTTGCTGCCGGGCGATTTAGTCTTTTTCAAAACCGGATCGGGGCAGAACGGCCTGCACGTCGGGATCTACGACACTGACAACCAGTTTATCCACGCCTCCACCAGCCGCGGCGTCATGCGCTCATCGCTCGATAACGTCTACTGGCGCAAAAAATTCTGGCAGGCGCGTCGCATTTAGCGCTCACCCGCCGCGCCCGCGGCGGGTGTACCCTTCAACGCCCCGAGCGGGCTTTTTAGCCATTCTGCGAAGCCTTTCACGCCGGTCTGCACGGTTTCCCTTCTATAGTCTGTAGGCTTGAGCGCGCGCTCATAACCATGCGGGCAGAGATAACAGGGGGAAAGGCATGACCGAACGGACGATGAAAATAGCGATTATCGGCGGCGGCAGCAGCTACACGCCGGAGCTGGTGGAAGGGCTGATAGCCCGCAAAGAAACCATCGCGCTGCATGAGCTGGCGCTGGTGGATGTCGAAGCCGGGCGCGAAAAGGTGGAGATTATCGCGGGCCTGACGCGCCGGATGCTGGCGAAAAACGGATTGTCGCAGGTGTGTGTATCCGTTCATTTTACGCCGGATGAGGCGATCCGCGGCGCGAGTTTTGTGCTGACGCAGCTGCGCGTCGGTCAGTTGCCCGCCCGCGCCGCCGATGAACGCCTGGGTCTGAAATACGGACTGATTGGCCAGGAGACCACGGGCGTCGGCGGGTTCGCCAAGGCGCTGCGCACCATTCCTGTCATGCTCGATATCGCCCGTAAAGTGGAGACGCTCGCGCCGCAGGCGTGGATCATCAACTTCACCAACCCGGCGGCGATCGTCACCGAGGCGGTACAGCGCCACAGCAAGGCGAAAATTATCGGGTTGTGTAATGTGCCCGTCACCATGCATCACATGATAGCCGCCATGCTGGGCGAGCCGTCAGCCGAGGTGGCGCTGCGCTTTGCCGGGCTTAATCATATGGTGTGGGTGCATCAGGTGACGGTGCGCGGCGAAGACCGAACGCAAACGGTGCTCGATAAACTCTGTAACGGCGCGACCCTCACCATGAATAACATTCAGGAGGCGCCGTGGCCCGCGCCGCTGCTGCGCGCGCTTGGCGCTATTCCATGCCCGTATCACCGTTATTTCTACTTAAGCCGCCAGATGCTGGAAGAAGAAATCGACGCGGCGCGCGGTCGCGGCACTCGCGCGGAGCAGGTAATGGCGGTCGAGCGCGAACTGTTTGCGTGCTACCAGGATCCGCAGCTGGCGCACAAACCGGAGCAGCTCAGCTTTCGCGGCGGTGCCTTCTACTCTCAGGTGGCGCTGGAGCTTATCGATGCAATTCATAACCACTGTGGCGCGATGCTGGTCGTCAACACGGCTAACCGCGGCGCCATTCACGGCCTGCCGGATGACGCCGTGGTGGAGACCAACTGCGTGGTGGACGCGCAGGGCGCCCATCCGCTGGTGTTTGGCGCGCTGCCGCCCGCCATGCACGCCTTAACGACCCAGGTGAAAACCTATGAGCGGCTCACCATCAAGGCGGCGGTCGAAGGCGACCGCGCCAGCGGTCTGCTGGCGCTTATTACCAACCCGCTGGTGGGCGACGCGACGCTTGCGCAGGCGCTGCTGGACGAGGTGCTGGCGCTCAACCGCGACTACTTGCCGCAATTTCGGGAATAACCCCCCGGCGCGATAATCGCCACTCATGAAATGCGCAGCAAATTTGGCGCGTCAGTGACCACCGCGACTATCGCGCCGATTTTGTTCGTGCACGGTTAACCCACCTCCACTTTCCCATTAGCAAAATGCCCCGTTTTCACGCGTAAAAATTACCGGCTTGTGAGTGTCAGCCGTAAATATTAATGTCAAAAATGACGGGGCGCGATTCTGTAAAGGATCGACCCGGCACTGGTGCCAAATGAAATACCAGGATAAGCTCTTTCTGTAAGGAGTATTCTGAAATTGGCACCGAAACGGCTGGATAAATAGTTTAACAGAATCAATCAGGTTGCACGTGGTAGTAACTTAATCCAGTATAGCGGGCTCCTATTAATAACGCGCAGGGCAGACAATATGATTGTTTCGCTCGATACACGGTATCAGTCTCATCTGCTGTTCGCCCCGATCGCCCTTCCGTCAGGGGGGCTGCTGGGGATGGAAGTTATCGCCAATTTCACCAGCCTGAATGCGCAGGTGCGCTTCCCCACGGAATTCATTATCCCGCGAATTAATGCTGAAGAAAGATTAATGCTTTTTTACGAAAAAATAAGTTTGATCGAAAAATGGCGCGAGGCATTTATAAAAAACGCGCTGTTCGCGGTGGTAAAGATTGATCATAAGATAGCCAGCGCTATTTTATCCAGCCCGACATTACGGGCGCGTCTCGCGCAATTACCGTTTCTGGAATTAGGCATTAATGAGAATTTTCCTGAACTTAATAAAGGTAAAGAAAATAAAGCCATCTTTTCTTTATCTCGTTATTTTCCGTTAATGCTATGTAACTTCGGTGCCGGCGCCGCGACAGGACGTGCCATTTTCGACGGACTGTTCCGGCGCGTGGCGCTCGACAAAACCTTTGTCCAGAAACGGCGCGCAGGCGGCATGTTTGAGCCTTTTATGTACGCTATCGCCAACCAGGTCGGGCCCTGCTGCCAGACGCTGATCCTGCCCGGCGTCGATAACGACGAAGCGCTCCATGAGGCACGCAGCCTCGGCTTTAATGGCGTGCAGGGCGCGCTGTGGCCCGCTATGGATGGTGAAACGCTGGTCCTCACCCTTGCGATGACGCAATAACCTTAAACCTGCGCTGTGTTTAAGGCCTCCATAACGCACTACACTTAGTGCAGGAGGAGCCATGAGCCAAAATCCCCACTTTACCGCCACCTGGCGCGATGAACTGCCAGGTTTTTATACTGAACTCACCCCTACGCCGCTCAGTAACAGTCGCCTGCTGTGCCACAACGCACCGCTGGCGCAGGCGCTGGAACTCCCGGATACGCTGTTTGACTATGAGGGGCCGGCGGGCGTCTGGGGCGGCGAAACGCTGCTGCCCGGTATGGCGCCGCTGGCGCAGGTTTACAGCGGTCACCAGTTCGGCGTCTGGGCCGGTCAGCTCGGCGACGGTCGCGGCATCCTGCTCGGCGAGCAGCAGCTCAGCGATGGCCGCAAGGTTGACTGGCACCTGAAAGGCGCGGGGCTGACCCCGTACTCCCGCATGGGCGATGGCCGCGCGGTGCTGCGCTCCACGGTGCGCGAGTTTCTCGCCTCCGAAGCGATGCACGGGCTCGGTATTCCCACCACGCGCGCGCTCAGCATCGTCACCAGCGACACCCCGGTGCGGCGCGAAACCACCGAGCGCGGCGCGATGTTAATGCGCATTGCCGAAAGCCACGTACGCTTCGGGCATTTCGAGCATTTTTATTACCGTCGCGAGCCGGAACAGGTACGCGAACTCGCGCAATATGTTATCGCGCACCACTTTGCGCATCTGGCGCAGGAGGAAGACCGCTTCGCGCTCTGGTTTGGCGAAGTGGTGACGCGCACCGCAAAGCTGATGGCGAGCTGGCAGTGCGTCGGTTTCGCCCACGGGGTAATGAACACCGATAATATGTCGGTGCTCGGGCTGACGATGGACTACGGCCCGTACGGTTTTCTCGACGACTACAACCCGGGCTTTATCTGCAACCATACCGACTATCAGGGCCGTTACGCGTTCGACAACCAGCCGGGCGTCGGGTTGTGGAATCTGCAACGTCTGGCGCAGGCGCTCTCACCGATTATTCCGGCGGAGCGGCTTAACGCGCTGTTGGATGAATACCAGCCTGCGCTGCTGCGCGAGTGGGGCAAACAGATGCGCGCGAAACTCGGCTTCACCGTCGAGAAAGAGGGCGACAACGACTATCTGCGCGAGTTACTGACGCTGATGGCGCGCGAGGGGAGCGACTACACGCGCACCTTCAGAATGCTGAGCGTCACCGAGCAAGGGTCGACGGCCTCGCCGCTGCGCGATGAGTTTATCGATCGCGCGACGTTTGACGCCTGGTTTGCGCGTTATCGCGCGCGGTTGCAGGAAGAGGGCGTGGAAGATGACGCCCGCCAGCGGCTGATGAAATCCGTCAATCCGGCGCTGGTGCTGCGCAACTGGCTGGCTCAGCGTGCTATCGAGGCGGCGGAACGCGACGACGCGAGCGAACTCTCGCATCTGCTTGACGCGCTGCGTAACCCCTTCGCCGATCGCGACGATGACTACACGCATCGTCCGCCGGACTGGGGAAAACATCTCGAAGTGAGTTGTTCAAGCTAGGCGCATAAAAAAGGGAAACCCGTCGGTTTCCCTTTTTATTTCGCGTGGAAGGCTCCGCGCTCAGAGGCGGCTTTCAACCGCGTCGGCAAGGCGCTCCAGCAGGATTTCGCTCTCCTCCCAGCCGAGGCACGGGTCGGTAATCGACTGACCGTAAGTCAGCGGCGTGCCGGGGACAATTTTCTGGGTGCCTTCGGCGATAAAGCTCTCCACCATCACGCCCGCCACCTGTGTTGAGCCCGCGCGGATCTGCCGGCAGATATCGTCACAGACGTCGAGCTGACGCCGGTGCTGCTTCTGGCAATTACCGTGGCTGAAATCCACTACCAGCCGCTCCGGCAGGTTAAATTCGCGCAGCGCTTCGCAGGCATCGTTAATGGCCTGCGCGTCATAATTCGGCGTTTTGCCGCCGCGCATGATGATATGACCGTAGGGGTTGCCGCTGGTCTGGTAAATCGTCATCCGGCCATGTTTATCGGGTGAGAGGAACATATGGCTGGTGCGCGCCGCGCGGATGGCGTCCACCGCGATACGGGTGTTGCCGTCGGTGCCGTTTTTAAAGCCCACCGGGCAGGAGAGCGCCGAGGCCATTTCACGGTGGATCTGGCTCTCAGTCGTGCGCGCGCCGATGGCGCCCCAGCTGATGAGATCGGAAATATACTGCCCGACCACCATATCGAGAAACTCGGTAGCTGTCGGCACGCCCAGCGCGTTGACCTCCAGCAGCAGCCGGCGGGCCTGCTCAATACCGTGATTCACGCGGTAGCTGCCGTTAAGATCCGGATCGGAAATCAGCCCCTTCCAGCCGACCACCGTGCGCGGCTTTTCAAAATAGGTGCGCATGACGATTTCCAGCCGGGAATCATATTTTTCCCGCAACTGCGCCAGGCGGCCTGCGTAATCGACCGCCGCGCGGGTGTCGTGAATCGAGCAGGGCCCGATAACCACCAGCAGGCGCTGATCGTCGCCATTAAGAATTTTTTCAATACGGCGGCGGGCGTCAAGCACATGGCCTGCGACCGCCTCCGTGACGGGATAGCGCGCGGCAAGCTCAGCGGGTGTCACCAGGCTGTCGATACGTGCCGTACGAAGTTCATCGGTTTTAATCATGGGTGTCTCAGAATCTGTTGCTTCATCGGCATCAGCGCCGGAAGTGATGGGCATCACGATAAACCAATCTGCCCTGAATTCAAGGCTATTGACGGATTCATCAGGCCACGTAACGCCACCGTAACACAGATTGTTGCACCTTTGTACTAGTTTATCAGTACATGCGTCGGCTAAGACCCATGATGTCGAGAATTTTGGTCGCTATCTCTTCTACCGAATAGTTAGTGCTGTTGAGGTAGGGGATCTGGTGTTTACGATAAAGCGCTTCGACTTCAGCCACTTCCAGACGGCACTGGCGCATGGAGGCATACCGGCTGTTTTCACGCCGCTCCTCACGGATAGCCGCCAGCCGCTCAGGGTTAATCGTCAGGCCGAACAGCTTATGCTGGAAGGGGCGCAGCGCTGCGGGCAGGTTCAGGTTATCCATGTCGTCGGCAATAAAGGGGTAGTTGGCGGCCCGGATGCCGAACTGCATGGCGAGATAGAGGCTGGTGGGCGTTTTACCGCAGCGCGACACGCCAAGCAGGATCACCTGCGCCTGGTCGAGATTACGCATTGAGATGCCGTCGTCGTGGGCGAGCGTGTAATCGATCGCCGCGATGCGTGCGTCATATTTGGTGATATTGGCCGGGTTAAGGCCGTGGGTGCGGTGAGCGACCGGCGTCGGGTCGAGCCTTAACTCTTCCTGAAGCGGAGCGACCAGCGCCTGAACGATATCCTGGCAAAACCCCTGGCTTTGCAGAATGATGTCGCGCACTTGCGGCAGCACGATGGAGTAGAACACCAGCGGGCGCACGCCGGTCTGCTGGTAGATGGCGTCGATCTGCTCTTTTACCGCTCTGGCGCGGCTTTCATTTTCCACAAACGGCAGGGTAATGCTGTTGATGCTGACGGGAAATTGCGACATCACCGCATGGCCTAATACCTCAGCGGTAATCGCGGTGCCGTCGGAAATATAAAAAACCTGGCGATCAACAACACTATCCATGGTATCTGTCCTTAATTCAGGTTGAGTATCGTCTCAAGCATAAAATAATGCCCGAGCGTGAGGCATGGCATTTCTCTCATTTTTTGAAATGAAACGCTGTTTTTATTTCTGCCAGAAGACGCGTTTCATCTCATGAATATCACTGAAAATCATAGACCAAAAGAGTATCCCAGCCTAATCAATCAGTTACCAAATGCAGAATTTGTCTGAAAATTTGAAATTTTCAATTTGCTTGAACGATTCACCGTTTTTCCCGCCGCCTTTTCTATGCCAGGCTAAAACGGCTGTCAGGTGTTTCTTAATCCCGTTCATATATCATAAAAGGATTGCTTCGATGTCCAACAATGGCTCGTCATCGCTCATACTTTGGTATAACCAGCTCGGCATGAATGATGTAGACAGAGTTGGGGGCAAAAACGCCTCCCTCGGTGAAATGATTACTAACCTGTCCGGTATGGGCGTCTCTGTGCCAAACGGGTTTGCGACCACCGCCGAGGCGTTTAATCAGTTCCTCGAAAGCCGTGGCGTCAACCAGCGCATCTATGAACTGCTGGATAAAACCGATATCGACGACGTGACCGAACTGGCGAAAGCCGGCTCGCAGATCCGTCAGTGGATAGTCGACACCCCTTTCCAGCCGGAACTGGAGCAGGCTATTCGCGACGCCTACGCCCGGCTTTCCGCCGATGACGCCGAAGCCTCCTTTGCGGTGCGCTCCTCCGCCACCGCCGAAGATATGCCGGACGCCTCGTTCGCCGGTCAGCAGGAAACTTTCCTTAACGTGCAGGGTATCGACGCCGTCATGGTGGCGGTGAAGCACGTCTTCGCCTCGCTGTTTAACGACCGCGCCATCTCCTATCGCGTGCATCAGGGCTACGATCACCGCGGCGTGGCGCTCTCGGCGGGTGTGCAGCGCATGGTGCGCTCGGATCTCGCCGCCTCAGGCGTGATGTTCTCCATCGACACCGAATCGGGCTTCGATCAGGTGGTGTTTATCACCGCCGCGTATGGCCTTGGCGAAATGGTAGTGCAGGGCGCAGTCAACCCGGACGAATTCTATGTACATAAGCCGGGCCTGGCGGAAGGCCGTCCGGCGATTGTGCGCCGCACGATGGGCTCGAAAAAAATCCGCATGGTTTACGCCGACACGCAGGAGCACGGCAAACAGGTGCGCATCGAAGATGTGCCGCAGGCCGATCGGGACCAGTTCTGCATCACGCCGGACGAGGTGCAGGAGCTCGCTAAACAGGCGGTGCAGATTGAGAAACACTACGGCCGACCGATGGATATCGAGTGGGCTAAAGACGGCCATACCGGCAAACTCTTTATCGTGCAGGCGCGCCCGGAAACCGTGCGCTCGCGCGGCCAGGTGATGGAGCGCTACACGCTGCATTCGCAGGGCAAAGTGGTGGCCGAGGGTCGCGCTATCGGGCATCGCATCGGCGCGGGCACCGTGAAGGTTATCCACGACATCAGCGAAATGAACCGCATTCAGCCGGGTGATGTGCTGGTCACCGATATGACCGACCCGGACTGGGAACCTATTATGAAAAAAGCGGCGGCTATCGTGACTAACCGCGGCGGGCGCACCTGTCATGCGGCGATTATCGCCCGTGAACTGGGCATTCCGGCGGTTGTTGGTTGCGGCGACGCCACCGAGCGCATTAAAGACGACGAGAAAGTCACCGTCTCCTGCGCCGAAGGGGACACTGGCTACGTCTACGCCGATCTGCTGGATTTCAGCGTGAAAAGCTCAAGCGTAGACACCATGCCGGATCTGCCGCTGAAGGTGATGATGAACGTCGGCAACCCGGATCGCGCGTTTGACTTCGCCTGCCTGCCCAACGAGGGTGTCGGCCTGGCGCGTCTCGAATTTATCATTAACCGCATGATTGGCGTGCATCCGCGCGCGCTGCTGGAGTTCGACCAGCAGGAGCCGGCGCTACAAAACCAGATCCGCGAGATGATGAAAGGCTTCGACAACCCGGTTGAGTTTTATGTCGGGCGTCTCACCGAAGGCATCGCGACGCTCGGCGCGGCGTTCTGGCCAAAGCGCGTTATTGTGCGTCTGTCTGACTTTAAATCCAACGAATACGCAAATCTGGTGGGCGGCGAGCGTTATGAGCCGCATGAAGAGAACCCGATGCTGGGTTTCCGCGGTGCGGGGCGTTACGTGGCCGACAGCTTCCGCGACTGCTTCGCGCTGGAGTGCGAGGCGGTGAAACGCGTGCGTAACGACATGGGCCTCACTAACGTTGAAATCATGATCCCGTTCGTGCGCACCGTGGATCAGGCGAAAGCGGTGGTGGACGAGCTGGCGCGACAGGGCCTTAAGCGCGGTGAAAACGGGCTGAAAGTGATTATGATGTGCGAAATCCCGTCCAACGCGCTCCTGGCCGACCAGTTCCTTGAGCACTTTGACGGCTTCTCGATTGGCTCCAACGACATGACACAGCTGGCGCTCGGTCTCGACCGCGATTCTGGCGTCGTCTCGGAACTGTTCGACGAGCGCAACGAGGCCGTGAAAGCGCTGCTCTCCATGGCGATTCGCGCCGCGAAAAAGCAGGGCAAATATGTCGGCATCTGCGGTCAGGGGCCGTCAGATCACGAGGACTTCGCCGCCTGGTTAATGGAAGAAGGGATTGATTCGCTCTCGCTCAACCCGGATACCGTGGTGCAAACCTGGCTCAGCCTGGCTGAGCTTAAAAAATAAGTGCGATATATTTAAAAACCCGCCGGAAGGCGGGTTTTTTATTTTCAGCGGGTAATTTGCACCCCATCACAAATACGGGAAAAAGCAAAAAATCATAAACTGGCTGTGGATTTCTGCAATTGTTGGGGGGCGACGCGTTCACAATACTTAGGCCTGATATCGCACCCGTGGTTTGCGTGCGAGACAACACGCTTTCTAACGTTGATAAGGCCAATAATAATGAACCTCACCTCTGCTCTTACGACAAAAGATAAAATAGGATACGGCTTAGGCGATATGGCGAGCGCGCTGGTCTGGCAAACCGCGACGCTATTTCTCGCCTATTTTTATACGGATGTTTTCGGTCTGCCCGCAGCGATTATGGGCACCATGTTTTTACTGGTCAGGGCGGTGGACGCGTTTGTCGATCCCTGCATCGGCGCGCTGGTGGACCGCACCCGTACTCGCTATGGCCGTTTCCGCCCCTGGCTGCTCTGGTTCGCCATTCCTTTCGGCGTGAGCTGTCTTATTACTTTCTATGTGCCACAGGCTGGCGAAACCACGAAAATCGTTTACGCCTGCGTCACTTACAGCATCCTGAGCCTCGTTTACTCTGCCATTAACGTGCCCTATTGCGCCATGCCCGGCTCGCTGACCATGGACCCGCGCGAGCGCCATTCGCTGCAATCCTGGCGCTTCGGGCTCTCTTTTATCGGCGGGCTTATTGTTACCGTGATTGCGCTGCCGATGGTCGACTGGCTCGGCAGCGGCAACGCGCAGAAAGGCTATTTCTACGCAATGGGCCTGATGGGCGCGCTCGGCGTGGTACTTTTCTTTTGCTGCTTTTTTATGACCCGCGAGCGTTATCTGCCGGTGAATGACGCCAGCAGCTCCATGCTGAAAGATTTAAAACTGCTGGCGGCTAACAGCCAGTGGCGCATCATTTTCCTGTTTAATATTTTACTATTAACCGCTGTGGTCACGCGCGGCTCCGCGACAATGTATTACGTGAAGTATGTGCTGCTGCGCCCGGATCTGGTGTTTTTATTTATTGTCGCCGGCATGGTGGCGAATCTGACCGGCGCGTTATTATCAGAACGTCTGCTCGGAAAATATGACCGCGTGCGTTCTTATCAGTGGACCATTATTAGCTTTGTGGCGCTCGCGGCGCTGATCTTCTTTATTCCCCCAACCGCCGTCTGGTTAATTTTCGCTATCAATATTGTCTTCAGCTTTATTCAGAACCTCACCACACCGCTGCAATGGACCATGTTTTCCGACGTGGTGGACTATGAAGAACACCGCAGCGGACGCCGCCTCGACGGGCTGGTGTTCTCAACCGCGCTCTTCGCCATCAAGCTCGGCCTGGCGCTCGGCGGCGCGGTGGTGGGCTGGATCCTCGGCATGGTCGATTACCTGCCAAACCAGGCCACGCAAAGCGCCAGCGTGCTGACCACCATTAACGCGCTGTTCACGCTTATCCCCTGCGCGCTGTTCTTACTGATGGCGCTGCTGCTCTGCTTCTATCAGCTCAGCAGCCGTCGCGTGGCCGCTATCGCCGCGGAGCTGGTGCAAAAGCGCCAGGTGCGCGAAGACACCGCCTCTCTCAAGCCTGCAATTCAGGAGTAACCGATGACTATCTATAAGGACCCAACCCGTCCGGTGGCTGAACGCGTCGCCGATTTGCTCGCCCGCATGACGCCGGAGGAGAAATTCGCCCAGATGCACGCTTACTGGCTGGTGCTGTCGCCGGAGGGCGACCACCGGGAGCGCACCGATTTGAGCGATGAGTTTTCCGGCGCGACCCAGCAGGCGGCGCTGACCGAACGTCTGAAACGCGGCGCGGGGCAGATAACCCGCCCGCTCGGCACCCATATCGTCGCGCCGCAGGAGGGCGTGCGCGCCGCCAACCGGTTGCAGAAAATGCTGGTGGAAGAGACGCGGCTCGGCATTCCCGCCATGTTTCATGAAGAGTGCCTGGTGGGGCTGTTATGCAAAGACGCGACGCTGTTCCCGTCGTCGCTTAACTACGGCTCGACCTGGGATCCGCAGCTGGTGGAGCAGGCGGCGCAGGCGATAGGGCGCGAAGCGCGCGCCGTTGGCTGTCATCAGGGCCTCGCGCCGGTGCTCGATGTGTCGCGCGATGTGCGCTGGGGCCGCACCGAAGAGACCTTCGGCGAAGATCCGTGGCTGGTGGGCGTGATGGCGACGCACTACGTAAAAGGACTTCAGGGGCCGCAGCGGGATCTGCTGGCGACGCTCAAACATTATGTGGGGCACTCTTTCAGCGAAGGGGCGCGCAACCATGCGCCGGTTCACCTCGGCTTTTGCGAACTTAACGACACCTTCCTGCTGCCGTTCGAAATGGCGATTAAGCTGGCGCAAGCGGGCTCCGTAATGCCCGCTTATCACGATATCGATAATGTGCCGACCCACGCCGATGATTTTTTGCTTACGCAGGTGCTGCGCGAGCAGTGGGGCTTCGACGGCATTATCGTTGCCGACTACGGCGGCGTGAGCCTGCTGCATCAGCATCACGGCGTGGCGCAGGACGCGGCGCACTCGGCGGCGCTCGCCTTTAACGCGGGGCTTGATATCGAACTGCCGAAGGATGACTGCGCGCGCCATCTGGCGGACGCGCTGGCGCGTGGGCTTATCACGATGGAAAAAGTCGATGAGATTGTGGCGCGCGTCTTAACCGAGAAATTCCGTCTCGGGCTGTTTGAACATCCGTACGCCGATGAAAACAGCATTACGCTGCAGAGCGACGAGACGCGGCGCACCGCCCGCGAGGTGGCGGCGCGTTCGCTGACGCTGCTTGAAAATAACGGCGTGCTGCCGCTTCAGGGCGCGCCGCGCGTGGCGGTGGTTGGGCCGACCGCGGACGATCCGCTGGCGCTGCTGAGCGGCTACAGTTTCCCGGTGCATCTCATCATCAGCGATATGCTGGAGCAGACAAGCCAGGTGACGACGCCGCTTGCCGCACTGCGCGAACAACTCGGCAGCGCGCTCACGGGCTATGCCAAAGGCTGTCATATTATTGAGAAACGTATGGCAGGCGCGCCGGTGTTCCCTGGCGACAGCGGCGAAAAACCGATGCAACAATCGCCGGTCTCAGACGACGTGTCGCTCATCCCCGAGGCAGCGGCGCTCGCTGCGGAAAGCGACGTGGTGCTGGCGTTTGTGGGCGATCTTTCCGGGTTGTTCCAGAGCGGCACTGTAGGTGAAGGTTCCGACACCGACAGCCTGCAACTGCCGGGCGTGCAGCAACAGCTACTGGAGGCGCTGGTGGAGACCGGCAAACCGGTGGTCGTGGTGATGACTGGCGGGCGGCCCTATCATCTTGGCGGGCTGGAGCCGCGTGTGGCCGCCTGGGTAATGGCCTGGGCGCCAGGCCAGGAGGGCGGACATGCCATTGCCGATCTGCTTACCGGCAAGGCAGAGCCGCAGGGTCGGTTAGTGGTATCGGTAGCGAAAAGCGCAGGCGCGATGCCTTACTACTACAACCATAAGCTGAAAAGCGGCGGCACGCCGTATGCGTTTCACTTCGGCTCGCGTTACCCGTTCGGCTACGGCAAAACCTGGACCGAATTCCGCTACGGCGCGCTGCAGATAGCCCGGTCGCGGGTGCCGATGACAGGCGAAATTGACGTCTCGGTCACTGTAACCAACAGCGGTGCTCAGGCGGGCAGTGAGGTGGTGCAACTGTATGTACGCGATAAAGTGGCGTCACTGGTGCGTCCCGTACAGGAGCTGAAGGCCTTTGGGCGTGTCTCGCTGGCGCCTGGCGCCACTGCACGGATGACGTTCCGCGTGCCGGTCGATATGCTCAATTTTACCCGTCGCGATGGCGCGCGTATCGTCGAGCCTGGCGAGTTTGAAATACGCGTTGGGGCTAATAGCGGCGATATTCGCAGCCGCGGCACCATTATCGTTGAAGGCGAAACTCAGGTGCTTGGAAATAGCTGGCGGATGCTGAGTGAGTGCGTTATTGAACAATAATTAGCCAGTTAAAGAATAAAAAAAAGCCCATCGTGGGAGATGGGCAAAGACTACACACAGCAATTCGTTGTTTCACTCAGGGGATTTCCATGTTTATAAATCAAGGCGTTGATTTATAACCGTGGATTAATAGTAGGCTTATCCATTTTTTGCGTCGATCAGATTCGTCTCAATAGTTCAACGTTAATGAATTATTAACGCGTCAAAGGACGGAATTTACGATAAATCACGGGTCTGACCAGTAGGTATGTGAAATAATTAATAAGTAATACTTAAGTAAAAGGCGGGTTTCCCCGCCTCCATTTATTTTTTTACTTTCTCTTTCTCACTTTCTTCCAGCGCCTCGATCACAATTTCCGAATTATTCTCCGGGAGCGGGGCTTCACGCACCCACACCGAGAACAAGCGCCAGGAAACCGCCAGCAGCACCGGGCCGATAAACAGGCCAATCATTCCGAACGCGATAAGCCCGCCGATAACGCCCGACAGGATCAGCACCATCGGCAGATCCGCACCCATGCGGATAAGCACCGGACGAATAACGTTGTCGAGCGTGCCGACGACAGCGCTCCAGACCAGCAGCACGGTGCCCCAGGTGGCATCGCCGCTCCAGTAAAGCCAGATAATCGCCGGCACCAGCACCGGCAGCGGGCCAAGCTGCACCAGACAGCTTAAGATCATCACGACGGTCAGGAGCGTGGCGTAAGGGATGCCAGAAATCGCAAGCCCGATACCGCCAAGCACGCCCTGCACCAGCGCCGTGACCACCACGCCGAGCGCCACGGCGCGGATCGCCTGGCCTGCCAGCACCACTGCCGCGTCGCCGCGTTTTGAGGCCAGGCGGATAGCGAAGTGGCGAATGCCAAAGGCCACCTGCTCGCCGCGCCAGTAGAGGAGGGCGCTGAACAGCAGCATCAGGCCGCAATGCATCAGCAGTCTGCCGATATGCGCGGCCTGGCCGATAAACCAGCCGGTCGTCGTGCCCAGATAAGGCCGCACTTTCGCCATGATGGCCGAGCCGCCGCTCTCCACCAGGTTGTGCCAGCCGAGATACAATTTATCGCCCACATACGGGATGCTGTTGAGCCACGCCAGTTCCGGAATGGTCATCTGGCCGGAGGTCAGCCAGTGAATAAACGGCGCGCTGTTATCCACGAGGCTGTTAACCAGCAACGCTACCGGAATCACAAACAGCATAATGAGCATCAGAACCATCACCACTACGGCCAGTGAGCGTCTGCCCCACAGCATCTTCTGCAGCCGCAGCAGCAGCGGCCAGGTGGCGATGACCACCGTGCCTGCCCACGCAAACCCCAGAATAAAGGGCTGCACAATCCACAGGCAGGCGATGATCATGACCGAAAGAAACAACACGGACAGCAGAATTTGCGGCACGTCCATGGGCTGTCGAAGTTTTACCATAAACCACATTCACCTTTTGTCATACGCGTTACGCCCAAAGCGGCGTTCCCGCCCCGGTCGGGGCGCTCATATGATGAGTGATTTCCGGGCGTTTGGATAGCCGCTGCCCCGGCGCATTTCTGGCGGGCGTGACATATAAAAATGTGATACAACCTTGAATGCGCAACGCAAACGATAACTTCCAACATCTAAATGTCAGGCAGGGTCAAGATCCATGATCCCACAAATTTCTCAGGCGCCAGGGCTGGTACAGGTGGTGCTGAACTTTTTGCAGGCACTGGAGCAACAAGGTTTTACCGGCGATACCGCCACGAATTACGCCGATCGCCTCACGATGGCGACCGACAACAGTATCTATCAGCTCCTTCCCGATGCGGTGATTTTCCCCCGCTCAACCGCTGACGTGGCGCTGATGGCGCGCCTCGCTGCCGAACCCCGTTTTACATCGCTCATTTTCACTCCGCGCGGCGGCGGCACTGGCACCAACGGCCAGTCCCTGAACCAGGGGATCGTCGTTGATATGTCGCGCTATATGAATCGCATCATCGAAATCAACCCGGAGCAGGGCTGGGTGCGGGTCGAAGCTGGCGTCATTAAAGATCAGCTCAATGAATACCTGAAGCCCTATGGCTACTTTTTTTCGCCGGAGCTCTCCACGAGCAACCGCGCCACGCTTGGCGGGATGATCAACACCGACGCCTCCGGGCAAGGCTCGCTGGTTTACGGCAAAACGTCCGATCATGTTCTCGGCGTGCGGGCGGTGCTGCTGGGCGGCGATATCCTCGACACCCAGGCGATGCCGACCGCCCTTGCCGAAGAGCTGGGCCGCGCGCAGACCACGCTCGGGCGTGTCTACCACACCGTGCTGGAGCGCTGCCGCGAGCAGCGCGCGCTGATCCTTGAGAAATTTCCAAAGCTCAACCGCTTTCTCACCGGCTACGATCTGCGCCACGTTTTTAATGACTCACTTTCAGAATTCGACCTGACCCGTATTCTGTGCGGATCGGAAGGTACGCTGGCGTTTATCACCGAAGCGCGGCTCGACATCACACCGCTGCCGAAAGTGCGCCGTCTGGTGAACGTGAAATATGATTCGTTTGACTCGGCGCTGCGCAGCGCGCCGTTTATGGTCGAGGCGCAGGCGCTCTCTGTCGAGACCGTCGATTCGCGCGTGCTGAACCTGGCGCGCGAAGATATCGTCTGGCATTCGGTGCGCGAGCTGATTACCGACGTGCCGGATAAAGAGATGCTCGGGCTCAACATCGTCGAGTTCGCCGGGGATGACGAAGCGCTTATCGACGGGCGCGTTGCGGCGCTCTGCGCGCGTCTGGATGAACAGATGGCCGGCGGGCAGAGCGGCATTATCGGCTGGCAGGTTTGCCAGGAACTCGCGGGCGTCGAGCGCATTTACGCCATGCGTAAAAAGGCGGTCGGTCTGCTGGGCAATGCCAAAGGGCTCGCCAAGCCGATTCCTTTTGCCGAGGATACCTGCGTGCCGCCGGAGCATCTGGCTGATTACATCGCCGAGTTCCGCGCGCTGCTGGATAGCCACGGCCTGAGCTATGGCATGTTCGGCCACGTTGACGCGGGCGTGCTGCACGTACGCCCGGCGCTGGATATGTGCGATCCGCAGCAGGAGATGCTCATGAAGCGCATCTCCGATGACGTCGTCGCGCTCACTGCCCGCTATGGTGGGCTACTGTGGGGCGAACACGGCAAAGGTTTTCGCGCCGAATACAGCCCGGCGTTTTTTGGCGACACGTTGTATGACGAGCTGCGGCGCATCAAGGCGGCATTCGATCCGGATAACCGGCTGAACCCCGGTAAAATCTGCGCGCCGTATGGCCTGGACGCGCCGATGATGAAAGTGGACGCGGTGAAGCGCGGCACGTTCGACCGGCAGATCCCGCTTGCGGTACGCACTTCCTGGCGCGGCGCGATGGAGTGCAACGGCAACGGCCTGTGCTTTAACTTCGACGTGAAAAGCCCGATGTGTCCGTCGATGAAAATCACCAGTAACCGTATTCATTCGCCGAAAGGGCGCGCTACGCTTGTGCGCGAATGGCTGCGGCTGCTCTCGGATCGCGGCGTCGACCCGCTACAGCTTGAGAAAGCGCTGCCGCAAAAGCGCGCGAGCCTGCGCTCACTGATTGAGCGCACCCGCAACAGCTGGCACGCGGGGCGGGGCGAGTACGATTTTTCGCACGAGGTCAAAGAGGCGATGAGCGGCTGCCTCGCCTGTAAAGCCTGCTCCACCCAGTGCCCGATCAAAATCGACGTGCCGGAATTCCGCTCGCGCTTTTTGCAGCTCTACCACACGCGTTACCTGCGTCCGATGCGCGATCATCTGATAGCGACCGTCGAGAGCTACGCGCCGCTGATGGCCCGCGCGCCGAAAACGTTTAACTTCTTCATGAGCCAGCCGTGGGTGCGCACGCTTTCCGAGCGCCATATCGGCATGGTCGATTTGCCGTTGCTCTCGACGCCAACGCTCCAGCAGCAGCTGGTGGGGCATCGCAGCGCCGGGATGACGCTTGAAGAGCTGGAGCGGCTGCCGGAGGCGGACAAAGCCCGCACGGTGCTGGTGGTGCAGGATCCGTTCACCAGCTATTACGACGCGCAGGTGGTGGCTGATTTTGTGCGATTGTGCGAAAAGCTCGGCTTCCAGCCGGTCGTGCTGCCGTTTTCACCTAACGGCAAAGCGCAGCACATCAAAGGTTTTCTCCAGCGCTTCGCGAAAACCGCGCGTAAAACGGCCGATTTCTTAAACCGCGTGGCGGCGCTCGGAATGCCGCTGGTGGGCGTCGACCCGGCGCTGGTGCTCTGTTATCGCGATGAATATAAGCAGACGCTTGGCGCGGAGCGCGGCGATTTTCACGTGCAGCTGGTGCATGAGTGGCTCACCACGGCGCTGGCGGCGCGTCCGGCTGCGCCGGTTGCCGGCGAGCCGTGGTATCTCTTCGGCCACTGCACCGAAGTGACCGCGTTGCCAGCCACTGCCGGACAGTGGGCGGCGATTTTCGCGAAGTTCGGTGCGAAACTTGAAGGCGTGAACGTCGGCTGCTGCGGGATGGCGGGCACTTACGGGCATGAGGTGAACAACCATAAGAATTCGCTCGGCATCTATGAGCTCTCCTGGCATCAGGCGATGCAGCGGCTGCCGCGCGCCCGCTGCCTTGCGACCGGCTATTCGTGCCGCAGCCAGGTAAAACGTATCGAGGGCAGCGGCGTGCGCCACCCGCTCCAGGCGCTGCTGGGGATGATTGTATGATCTGGCGGCGCACCGCCACGCTTGAGGCGCTGAACGCCATGGGCGCCAATAACATGGTCGGGCTGCTGGATATCCGCTTCACCCGGCTTGATGACGCGGAGCTTGAAGCCAGCATGCCGGTGGACAGCCGTACCCACCAGCCATTCGGCCTGCTGCACGGCGGTGCGTCAGTGGTGCTGGCGGAAACGCTCGGTTCGGTAGCGGGCTACCTCTGCTGCGAGGGCGAGCAAAACGTTGTCGGGCTTGAGGTCAACGCTAACCACCTGCGCAGCGTGCGTAGCGGCCGCGTGCGCGGCGTCTGCCGCGCGGTGCATGTCGGGCGTCGTCATCAGGTGTGGCAGATAGAAATCTTCGACGAGCAGAACCGGCTCTGCTGTTCATCACGGCTCACCACGGCAGTGGTGTAACTGACTACCTGACCCGGCGCTCGCCGGGTTTTCTTTCTCCTTATGACCCGCCATAACCGCCCTTTACGCAAACCGCCTCTTCACAGGGGCGCTATTATATAAATAGGTATAAACGATACATCTTTTGTTGCGGCGCTATCGTCACGTGTTAATTTCTGCGTTTCGTTTAATAAGTAATTGATAAAAAACATTTTTCAGGCGTCATTTTTGCCTGCTGCAGGCTCTCAGGGAGGGTCTATGCTTAATAAAAGTGTTCAAAAAGTGCCTTTAACGGGAATACCCCTGATCCGCAGAGGTTGAAGTGATAATTATTATCACTAACATAGCGTTATCGCCTGACAGGCAATCACTCCAGGAGGCAGACCTATGGAATCACAAGCAGGTACGTTCAACCCCGCAGAGTTCAGCTGGCAGGGCCTGACGATGACGCCAGACGCGGCGAAACATATTCGCGACTTAATGGCGCAGAAAACGGGTCTGCTGGGGGTGCGTCTTAGCGTGAAACAGAGCGGCTGCGCCGGGTTTGGCTATGTGCTGGACACGGTCAGCGATCCTAAAGACGACGATCTTGTTTTTGAGGCGGAAGGCGCGCGCCTGTACGTTCCGCTTCAGGCGATGCCGTTTATCGACGGCACCGAAGTGGATTACGTGCGCGAAGGCTTAAACCAGATTTTTAAATTCAATAACCCTAAAGCGCAGCACGCGTGCGGCTGCGGTGAAAGTTTTGGGGTCCAGGCGGAGTAATTATGTCCCGTAACAGTGAAGCAACTGACGATGTCAACACCTGGAGCGGCCCCCTGAACTATAAAGAGGGCTTTTTTACCCGGCTTCAGACCGATGAACTGGCGCACGGCATCAACGAAGAGGTAGTGCGCGCCATTTCCGCTAAACGCAACGAGCCTGAGTGGATGCTTGAGTTTCGCCTGAACGCGTACCGCGCCTGGCTTGAGATGGAAGAGCCCCACTGGCTGCATGCGCATTACGACAAGCTCAATTATCAGGATTACAGCTACTACTCCGCGCCGTCCTGCGGTCATTGCGACGATGCCTGCGCGTCCCAGCCGGGCGCCGTTCAGCAGCCGGGCGGCAACAGCAACAGCTACCTGACGCAGGAAGTGGAAGAGGCGTTTAACCAGCTCGGCGTACCGGTACGCGAAGGCCGAGAAGTGGCGGTGGACGCAATTTTTGACTCCGTTTCCGTTGCCACAACTTACCGCGACAAGCTGGCGGAGCAGGGGATTATCTTCTGTTCCTTCGGCGAGGCTATCCACGATCATCCGGAGCTGGTGAAAAAATACATCGGCACCGTCGTGCCCTCGAACGATAACTTCTTCGCCGCGCTGAATGCTGCGGTCGCCTCCGACGGCACCTTTATCTATGTGCCGAAGGGCGTGCGCTGCCCGATGGAGCTTTCCACCTATTTCCGCATCAACGCGGAAAAAACCGGCCAGTTCGAGCGCACCATCCTGGTGGCGGACGAAGGCAGCTACGTAAGCTATATCGAAGGCTGCTCGGCGCCGGTGCGCGACAGCTACCAGCTGCACGCGGCGGTGGTGGAAGTCATCATCCATAAAGACGCTGAAGTGAAATACTCCACGGTGCAGAACTGGTTCCCTGGCGATAACAATACCGGCGGCATCCTTAACTTCGTCACCAAGCGCGCGCTGTGCGAAGGCGAAAACAGCAAGATGTCCTGGACTCAGTCGGAAACCGGCTCGGCGATCACCTGGAAATACCCGAGCGTCATCCTGCGCGGCGACAACTCCATCGGCGAGTTCTACTCGGTGGCGCTGACCAGCGGCCATCAGCAGGCCGATACCGGCACCAAGATGATCCACATCGGCAAAAACACGAAATCGACGATTATCTCGAAGGGCATCTCGGCCGGTCAGAGCCAGAACAGCTATCGCGGGCTTGTGAAAATCATGCCGACCGCCACTAACGCCCGTAACTTTACGCAGTGCGACTCAATGCTGATAGGCCCGGACTGCGGCGCGCATACATTCCCGTATGTCGAGTGCCGCAACAACAGCGCCCAGCTTGAACATGAGGCGACGACCTCGCGCATCGGTGAAGATCAACTGTTCTACTGCTTACAGCGCGGGATCAGCGAAGAAGACGCTATCTCTATGATTGTTAACGGCTTCTGTAAGGATGTCTTCTCAGAGCTGCCGCTGGAATTCGCGGTCGAAGCGCAAAAATTATTAGCCATTAGCCTTGAGCACAGCGTCGGCTAAGGCGAGAAAAAGGATAAGACATGTTAAGCATTAAAGATTTACAGGTCAGCGTGGAAGAGAAGGCTATCCTGCGCGGTTTAAACCTTGAAGTTAAACCAGGGGAAGTGCACGCCATTATGGGGCCGAACGGCTCCGGGAAAAGTACGCTCTCCGCGACGCTCGCCGGGCGTGAGGATTATGAAATCACCGGCGGCGAAGTGCAGTTTAAAGGTAAAGATCTGCTGGCGCTGTCGCCGGAAGAGCGCGCGGGCGAAGGCATCTTTATGGCGTTCCAGTATCCGGTGGAGATCCCGGGCGTCAGCAACCAGTTCTTTCTGCAAACCGCGCTGAACGCCGTGCGCGAATACCGTGGCCAGGAGGAGCTTGACCGCTTCGACTTCCAGGATCTGATGGAAGAGAAAATTAAGCTGCTGCAAATGCCTGAAGATCTGCTGACCCGTTCGGTCAACGTCGGCTTCTCCGGCGGTGAGAAAAAGCGTAACGACATCCTGCAAATGGCGGTGCTGGAGCCGGATCTGTGCATTCTTGACGAAACCGACTCCGGGCTTGATATCGACGCCCTGAAAATCGTCTCCGAAGGGGTGAACGCGCTCCGCGATGGCAAACGTGCGTTTATCATCGTCACCCACTACCAGCGCATTCTGGACTACATCAAGCCCGATGTCGTCCATGTGCTGTATCAGGGGCGGATCGTGAAGTCTGGCGACTTCTCTCTGGTCAAACAGCTGGAGGAGCAGGGCTATGGCTGGCTTACCGAACAGCAGTAACGCGCTGCAACAGTGGCATCGCCTGTTTGAAGCGCAGGGCGGCGAGCGCTCCGAAGAGGCGCGCGAGCATCTGCAACAGCTACTGCGCCTCGGCCTGCCCACCCGCAAGCATGAGAACTGGAAATACACGCCGCTCGACGGTTTGCTGAAGCATGATTTCGTGACGCCTGCGCCGCAGTCGCTTGACCGCGCCGCGTTCGACGCGCTGGCGCTGCCAGTCGACGCGCTGCGGATGGTGTTTATCGATGGCCGCTTCGCGCAAGAATTCAGCGATACGCTTGATGAGAGTGGTTTTGAGATTAGCGTCAACGACAGCCGCGGCGGGTTGCCCGCGCCGGTACAGCCGGAGGCGTTTTTGCACCTCACCGAGAGCCTCGCGCAGAGCGTGACGCACATTCGCGTGGCGCGTAACCAGCAGCCGTCCAAAGCGCTGCTGCTGATGCATATCAGCGCGGGTCGCGCGGGCGATGAGATGAACACCGTGCACTATCGTCATCATCTGGAACTGGCGGAAGGCGCGCAGGCTACGGTTATCGAGCATTATGTCAGCCGCGACGCGCAGCCGCATTTTACCGGCGCGCGTCTGACCATGCAGGTGGGCGCCAACGCGCAGCTAAACCACTATAAGCTGGCGTTTGAGAACCCGCAGAGCTGGCATTTCGCGCATAACGATATGTTGGTCGCACAGGATGCGCAGGCCGCCAGCAGCAGTTATCTGCTTGGCGCGGGCGTCTTGCGCCACAACACCAGCACCCAGCTTAACGGCGAAAACATTACGCTGCGGGTCAACAGCCTGGCGCTGCCGGTAAATAACGAAGTGTGCGATACCCGCACCTGGCTTGAGCACAACAAGGGTTACTGCAACAGCCGTCAGTTGCACAAAACCATCGTGCGCGACAAAGGCCGCGCGGTGTTTAACGGGCTGATCAAAGTCGCGCAGCACGCCATTAAAACTGACGGGCAGATGACCAACAACAACCTGCTGCTGGGCCGGCTTGCGGAAGTCGATACCAAACCGCAGCTGGAAATTTACGCCGATGACGTGAAATGCAGCCACGGCGCGACCGTAGGCCGCATCGACGATGAGCAGATGTTCTACCTGCGTTCGCGCGGCATCAGTGAACAGGCGGCGCAGCAGATGATTATCTACGCGTTCGCCGCGGAGCTTACTGAAAGCATCCACGACGAGGCGCTCAAACAGCAGGTGCTGGCGCGTATCGGCCAGCGCTTCGCAGGGGGAGAGGCATGAGTTTTTCTCTACAGCAGGTGCGCAGTGACTTCCCGGTGCTGGCGCGCGAGGTGAACGGCCAGCCGCTGGCCTATCTCGACAGCGCCGCCAGCGCGCAGAAGCCGACGGCAGTAATTGAGGCCGAGGCGGAATTCTACCGCCACGGCTACGCGGCCGTGCATCGCGGCATTCACACGCTGAGCGCAGAAGCGACTCAGCGCATGGAAGCCGTACGCACCCGGGCGGCGCAGTTTGTTAACGCGCGCCTGCCGGAAGAGATCGTTTTCGTACGCGGTACTACCGAGGGGATCAACCTCGTGGCGAACAGCTGGGGCAACAGCCAGCTGCGCGCAGGCGATAACCTGATCATCACCGCGATGGAGCATCATGCCAATATTGTGCCCTGGCAGATGCTCTGCGCGCGTACCGGCGCGCAGTTGCGCGTGCTGCCGATTAATCAGGACGGCACGCTGCAGCTCGACATTCTGCCGTCGCTTATCGACGAGCGCACCCGTCTGGTGGCGGTGACGCACGTTTCCAACGTGCTCGGCACCGAAAACCCGATCGCGGAGATAATCGCGACGGCGCATCAGGCGGGCGTGAAAGTGCTGGTAGACGGCGCGCAGGCGGTGATGCATCACAAGATTGACGTCCAGGCGCTGGACTGCGATTTCTACCTCTTCTCCGGCCACAAGCTCTATGGGCCTACCGGCATCGGCATTCTGTACGTCAAAGAAGATATCCTCCAGGCGATGCCGCCGTGGGAAGGAGGCGGTGCGATGATCGCCACTGTCAGCCTGACGGAAGGCACCACCTGGGCGGCGGCGCCGTGGCGCTTTGAAGCCGGCACGCCCAATACCGGCGGGATCATCGGGCTTGGCGCGGCGATGGATTATGTCGATGCTATTGGTCTTGAGAATATTCACGACTATGAGCGTACGCTGATGACTTACGCGCTGCGCGAGTTGCAGGCGGTGCCGGAATTAGAGATTTACGGCCCGGCGGAGCGGCTCGGCGTTATCGCCTTTAACCTCGGCAAACACCACGCCTATGACGTGGGCAGTTTTCTGGATAACTATGGCGTCGCGGTGCGCACCGGCCATCATTGCGCGATGCCGCTGATGGAGTTTTACGGCGTGCCTGCGATGTGCCGCGCGTCCCTCGCGATGTACAATACCGAAGATGAAGTGGACCGGCTGGTGGCCGGGCTTATCCGCATTCATCGTTTGTTAGGCTGAAAGGAGCGTCAATGGCTGGTTTGCCGGAAAAAGAGAAACTGCTGCGTAACTTTAACCGCTGCGCCAACTGGGAAGAAAAATACCTCTATATCATCGAGCTCGGCCAGCGGCTGGCCCCGCTCAATGATGCGGAGCGCGCGCCGCAATACCGTATTCAGGGCTGCCAGAGCCAGGTCTGGATCGTCATGGCACCGCGCGAAGACGGCGTGATTGAGATGCGCGGCGACAGCGACGCGGCTATCGTCAAAGGGCTTATCGCCGTGGTGTTCGCGCTCTATCAGCAGATGACCGCGCAGGACATCTTGAATTTCGACGTACGCCCCTGGTTTGAAGAGATGTCGCTGACGCAGCATCTCACCCCGTCCCGCTCGCAGGGCTTAGAGGCGATGATCCGCGCCATTCGCGCGAAAGCCGCCGACCTGAGCTAATCTTTAAGCACGGCTTTTCCCTGTCACGCGCGGCCCTTGCGGGCTGCGCGGATGTTCAGCATTCCGGCTCCTGCCGGTGAAAACAGGTCGTGCTTATGAAACGCAACTGCTCCTTCCCGATGTTCGCGCTGCTGATGATGGGCGCAATGCAGGCCTGTGCCGTCGATTATCCACTGCCGCCGCCCGGCAGTCGCCTCATTGGCCAGAACCAGACCTATGTCGTGCCCGCCGTGAGTAAAAACCTGGAGAAAGTCGCGGAAGAATTTCAGACCGGCGTGCTGTTGCTGCTGGAGGCCAATAACACGGTCGATCCGTTTCTGCCGATGCCGGGGAGCGAGCTGACTATCCCGACGCAGATGCTGCTGCCGGACACGCCGCGCGAAGGCATCATTGTCAATCTGGCCGAGTTGCGGCTCTATTACTATCCGCCCGGCGAAAACCGCGTAGAAGTGTATCCCATCGGCATCGGCCTGAACGGGCGTGAAACGCCGGTGATGTCGACGCGCATTATCCAGAAAATCCCCAATCCGACCTGGACGCCGACGGCCGCCATGCGCGCCCGCTCGCAGGCGCAGGGCGTGACGCTGCCTGCCGTGGTGCCCGCCGGGGCGAATAACCCGCTGGGGCGCTTTGCGCTGCGTTTACAGCAGGGCGGGGGCGAATATCTTATACATGGCACCAATGCCCGTAGCAGTATCGGTCTGCGGGCCAGCTCCGGCTGTATCCGCATGCGCGCGGCGGATATCAAAGCGCTGTTTAATCAGGTGGCCTGGGGCACGCGCGTGCAGATAATCAACGAGCCGGTGAAATATTCCAGCGAGCCAGACGGTAAGCGTTATGTGGAAGTGCATCAGCCGCTCTCGCGCAGCGATGCGGATAACCCACAAACCATGCCAGTCGCCATTACTGCCGCTTTCGGGCAGTTTATTGATGACGCGGGCACTGACGCGCAGGCAGTTGATAATGCGCTGACGCGCCGTGCGGGCTATCCGGTGACGGTAAGCGCGCCGGACGCGCTGTCAGCGCCGGTAACGACGCTTCAGAGCGTCAGGACGACGGTTGCGCCGCCTGCGAGCGCGCCGCTCTCAGCGGCTGCGGTACACGTTACGGTGCAGTAAAAATCAGGCAGGATGCGCAGACGAGAGGGCGAAGTAAATCGTTCTGCAAACCAGTAATCAGTGAAACGAACGGGGAAGGCGGTGAAAGCGGGAAGGCGGGGCGGAGAAAAGGCAAAAAAAATGGCGCACAATGTGCGCCATTTTTCTTTCACACGGTACTATTACTTACGGTATTTAGTAGCCATGTTGTCCAGACGCTGGTTAGCGCGAGCTGCGTCGTCTTTAGCAGCCTGAACGTCGGAACGCATTGCGTTCACGTCGTTGCTCAGCTGGTCAACTTTAGCGTTCAGAGTCTGAACGTCAGAAGACAGCTGATCGATTTTAGCGTTGCTGGAGCAACCAGCCAGCAGAGTAGAACCCAGGATTACCGCGCCCAGTACCAGTTTAGTACGATTCATTATTAATACCCTCTAGATTGAGTTAATCTCCATGTAGCGTTACAAGTATTACACAAAGTTTTTTAGGTTGAGAATATTTTTTTGATGGGAATACGCTTAATTTTGATCGTTCGCTCAAAGAAGCATCGACATTTCGCGGATCATTAAAAAAAATGAAGGAAAACAGCAGACTTTCATCGGATTCATCTTAGAAAAAAACAGCGTTAAATAGTGAAATCCGATTTGCTTTTTTATTCACAGCGTCTATTTAAGCCAAATTAAAAGGCGCCTTTCGGCGCCTTTTTAATCGACCTTAAAAAAGATGGATATTATTACAGGACGTGTACAGAAGCGGTGTTGGTCGTTCCGCTCGGCACCAGCGCGCCGGAAACCATGACGACCACATCGCCCTTTTTCGCAAGACCGCTTTCCAGCGCCGCTTCTTTGCCCAGACGATAGAAATCGTCCGTAGAGGAGATCTCTTTCACCAGCTGCGGCACAACGCCTTTGCTCAGTACCAGCTGACGCGCGGTCAGTTCATTGGTGGTCAGCGCGAGGATAGTGGCGTCCGGGAAGTATTTACGCACGGACTTGGCAGATTTACCGCCTTCGGTCGCGACGACAATCAGCGGCGCTTCCAGTTTCTCGGCAGTTTCTACCGCGCCGCGGCATACGGCCTCGGTGATGCGCAGTTTACGGCTGTCGTTGTTGAACTCCAGACGGCTGGTCATCACGCGGTCGGTACGCTCGCAGATGGTCGCCATAATAGTAACGGCTTCCAGCGGGTATTTGCCCTTAGCGGATTCGCCAGAGAGCATCACGGCGTCGGTGCCGTCCAGAATGGCGTTCGCCACGTCGCCGGCTTCCGCACGGGTCGGACGCGGGTTTTTAATCATGGAGTCCAGCATCTGGGTCGCGGTGATAACCACTTTGCGCGCGCGGATGCATTTTTCGATCATCATCTTCTGCGCGAAAATAACTTCTTCTACCGGGATTTCTACACCCAGGTCGCCACGCGCAACCATGATGCCATCAGACGCTTCGAGGATTTCGTCGAAGTTGTTCAGGCCTTCCTGGTTTTCGATTTTGGAGATGATCTGGATATGTTCGCCGCCGTGCGCCTTCAGGTGCTGGCGAATTTCTTCTACGTCGGAACGTTTACGAATAAAGGAAGCCGCCACAAAGTCGACGCCCTGCTCGCAGCCAAAGATGAGGTCTTTCTTGTCTTTTTCCGCCAGCGCCGGCAGTGCGATAGAGACGCCCGGCAGGTTAACGCCTTTGTTCTCGCCCAGATCGCCGTTGTTCAGCACTTTACAGATGACTTTGTTGCCTTCGATGGCGGTGACTTCCATGCCGATCAGGCCGTCGTCCACCAGCACGGTGTTGCCGACAGACAGATCTTTGGTGAAGCCTTCATAGGTCACTGCTACGGTTTCGCTGTTACCGACGACAGATTTGTCGGTAGTGAAGGTAAAGGTCTGGCCCGCTTTCAGAGAGACGTCGTTGCCGCCTTCCAGTTTGATGGTGCGGATTTCCGGGCCTTTCGTGTCCAGCAGGATAGCGGCTTGCTTGCCGGTTTTCGCCAGAACGTTGCGCAGGTTTTTGATGCGCTGACCGTGTTCTTCGTAGTCGCCGTGGGAGAAGTTAAGGCGCATCACGTTCATGCCCGCGTCGAGCATTTTGGTCAGCATTTCTTCGGATTCGGTTTTCGGGCCGATGGTGCAAACAATTTTCGTCTTTTTCATGACAGTCTTAATCTTTAGTTGAAGGATATGGAAATCATGCCCTGCGGCGTACTCTGCCGGTCGGGTAAACTTGTGTTGCGAAAGTTGTGATGCCACAGCCTAAGGATAGGTGACATCAAAAAGCGTGCAGGAGAAAGTGTGCTTGTGGTTCAGCCAGATGGCGGGAGAGCGATTGTTCGACGGTAAAGGCGATATCCAATGTGCTGAAACCATTCAAGTTAGAATGGCCGCATTATAGCTTCCGTCCGCGCAGAAAGGAATTAAAAACGCTGTTTCATAATGGAAAAGCGCTCACCGCTTCGTTTCTGTTGCTTATCCGTTAAGGAAGCATGACAAAACGTTATCACTCCGCTTTTATTGTACAGGTTACTTGTGAAGCGTGTCGCAATAATCCAGGCAATCGTCCAGATTATATTCACCCGGCCAAAACGTTTCGGAATATCAATTAAAGTGTATTTGTGAGTCCGGGAATAGCGTTATTTATCGGCGAAATTAACTCCGCAGCGTTTAATTTTTATTCGCTAATAAAATTGGATATCAGAAAATCCCTACTAATATTTGTCTGAAGCGTGACGGAAAGCCTGCCGCTTTTCCTATTGAAAATTAACAAAGAGTATGTTTTCAGCGTCTGGCTTGTGGCGCCAGAATATATTCTTCCCGCCCCGAAATAGCCTGATCTGCGTATTGCAAGGTGAGGATAATCCTAAAGTGCTGTCTCTATAGGAGAGCTAAATGCTTGTAAAGTTTAGCTTTAGTGAAAAGTCACTTACAGTGACATTTGTCCAAGTTGCTGATTTTAAAGTAAATTTATATTTGGTAAAAATTTGCAATAAGTAACGATGTAGCTACACTAAAACCATCATTTTGACGGCTCAATGGATGGGCAATATGTCGGATAAATAACTGCCTCGGACATCGCTTGTTCGAGTGTTGACGCGTGTCTGAAACGCGTCGGGTTAATTATTTAATAGCAGCATAACCCTGATACTGATAATTAAGGTAGGTATGGCGATGACGGTGACTTCATCTGCCAGTAATGGCTACGCCTTTATTTTACCCCCGGAAAAACCCACACAGCAGGGGCCGGAAGGCATTTTGTACGATTTCAACGACGGCGCGCGGCTGCTTTTACCCGCAGGCGACTGGCGCGTTGAAATAAGCGACAACGAAACAGGAAATATACTTTTCGCGAGCGACATCGCGGAAGGCTGGGTGATTAGCACCAAAAAGTATTATGTGCCTTTTCGCCTGCAAGTCTGGAAGAAAGGGCACAGCGAGCCGCTGCTCGATCACGCGCTGGATATGCGTGACAAACCCGTATTAATCTCCTTTCCGACCGGCACGCTGGGCGACCTGGTCGGATGGGTGCCTTACGCAGAGCGCTTTCGCCAGACCTTCGGCTGCCAGGTGGAATGCACCATGGCGCAGCCGATTATCGATCTTTTCGCGCCAGTCTACCCGCAACTGCAGTTTTACGCGCCGGACCGCTGGGCAAGCGAGCGCACTCATCATGAGCTGCCTTACGCCACCTGGCGCGTCGGGCTTTTCTTTCAGGGCGATCTCGACAAACAGCCGTTTGATTTTCGCACCGTCGGCCTGCACCGCACCGCCGGGCATATTCTCGGCGTCGACCCGAGTGAAATCGTCCCCGATCTGCGCCTGAACGCCCCGCGCCAGATAGCCGAACCCTACGTCTGCATCGCCACGCAATCCACAAGCCAGGCCAAATTCTGGAATAACGGCACCGGCTGGCATGAGGTTATCGAATTTCTCAAAGCGCAGGGCTATCGCGTCCTGTGTATCGACAAAGAGCGCGTCGTCGGACGCGGCTACGTCTGGAACAAAATCCCGCACGGCGCGGAAGATTTCACCGGCAATCTGCCGCTGCGCGACCGCGTGGCGCTGCTTGAGCATGCAGAATTTTTTATCGGCCTCGGCAGCGGTCTCTCCTGGCTTGCCTGGGGCTGCCGCATCCCGGTGGTGCTGATTAGCGGCTTCAGCCTGCCCGGCAGCGAGTTTTATACCCCCTGGCGCGTCATCAACACCCACGTCTGCAATGGCTGCTGGGATGACGTGCGCCTGAATTTTGATCATCAGGACTATTTCTGGTGTCCGCGCCACAAAGGCACGGACCGGCAGTACGAGTGCACGCGTTTTATCACGGGTAAACAGGTGATAGGCCACTTACGGCGGCTTATCTCCCTGAAAAGCAACCCATTCGACATCAAAACAACAGCATTGGCTAACCCAAATCAACATGCCGCGTGACGGTTTGTGAGCGGGTTTCGAGGACATTAACATGAAGAAAAGTCTTAACTGCAGTTACCGGCTGGTGTGGAGCGAAGTCCAGCGCGCGTTTATCGTGGTCTCTGAGCTCACGCGAGCGAAGGGCAAGCGCGCCAGCGGTGCGGTGTTGTTGACGGCGGCGGTAGGGAGTTCGCTCGCCAGCGGCGGGGCGTTCGCATTCACGCCCGATGTCACCTCGTCGGTGCAGGATGAGCGGGTGCAAAACGGCACTCAGCAGGTTCTGGTCGGCGGGACTACCACCAATCATATTATCGGCACGCTGGGCAACCAGATTGTTGCAGGCGGCCTGGCGCAGAAAACCACGCTGAACGACGGCGGCGTGCAGATAGTCCGCCAGCAGGGCGTGGCGACCGGCACGACTATCAACGACGGCCTGCAAGTGGTTGAGCAGGATGGCCAGGCGCAGCGCACCGTTATTCTCAACGGCGGCGTGCAGGGTGTCGGCGGTTCGGCGGTACATACCGTCGTCGGCAACGGCGGCGAGCAACATGTGCTGGCGAGCGGCACCGCGACCACCACACTTATCAACAACGGCGGCACCCAGTCCGTTGACGGCACGGCCATTTCCGCCGTGGTCAACGACGGCGGCCATCAGATCGTTGAGCGCGGCGGTTTCGCCCGCGACACCACCGTCAATAACGGCGGCATCCAGTACATCAGCGCGGGCGGTTCATCGTCCGACGGCGTTATCTTCGGCGGCGGCATTCAGCAGGTGTCCGGCACGGCGTCCGGCACCAGCATTAACGACGGCGGCACCCAGCAGGTGCAGGTCACGGGCCAGGCCCGCGATACGCAAATCAACTACCGCGGCACCCAGGCCGTTGACGGCACGGCGATCTCCGCCATCGTCAAAGACGGCGGCACCCAGATGGTCAACAGCGGCGGCCTTGCGAAAAACACCCAGGTCAATAGCGGCGGTCTGCAACACGTGGCGCTCGGCGGCGCGTCGGCAGATGCCCATCTCTTCGGCGGCACCCAGCAACTGGCGGGCACGGCCTCCAACACCCAGATTGACGCAGGCGCGCAGCAGCATATCGAAGCGACCGGTAAATCGGTCAGCGCCACGGTCAACAGCGGCGGCTTACAGAATGTCGACGGCACCGCGAATTTCGCCACCGTGAAAGCGGGCGGCACCCAGCTTATCCAGACAGGCGGCCACGCCAACAGCACCGTGGTGCGTAAAGACGGCGTGCAGGATGTGAAACTCGGCGGCTCGGCGTCCGGCTCCATTCTGCTTGGCGGCACGCAGGAGCTGGCGGGCACGGCGGGCGATACCGTGATCGGCGACGGCGGCGTACAGCATGTTCAGGTCGGCGCGAACGCTTCCGGCTCGCTGATTAACGCAGGCGGCCTGCAGCGCGTCGATGGCACGGCAAAAACCACCACCATCAACGACAAAGGCATTCAGCTGGTTAACCGCGGCGGCAAAGCGAACAGCACCGCTATCAACGACGGTGGCCTGCAATATGTAGCAGAAGGCGGCTCAGCGTCCGACAGCGTGATTTTCGGCGGCGGCATCCAGCAGGTGTCCGGCACCGCGTCCGGCACCAGCGTTAACGCTGGCGGCTCTCAGCAGGTACAGGTCAGCGGAAACGCGACCGGTACGCAGATTGGCAGCGGCGGCACCCAGGCGGTTGATGGCACCGCGATCGCGGCAGTCGTGAAAGACGGCGGCGTTCAGCAGGTGAACAAAGGCGGTCTGGCGAAAGACACCCAGGTTAACAGCGGCGGTCTGCAACACGTGGCGCTCGGCGGCGCATCGGCCGACGCGCACCTTTTCGGCGGCACCCAGCAGCTGGCGGGCACGGCCTCTAACACCCAGATTGACGCGGGCGCGGAGCAGCATATCGAAGCGACTGGCCTGTCTGTCAGCGCCACGGTCAACAGCGGCGGCTTACAGAATGTTGACGGTACGGCGAACTACGCGACCATCAACGACGGCGGCGTCCAGCTGGTGCAGACTGGCGGCCACGTCAACAGCACGGTCGTGCGTGACGGCGGCATCCAGGATGTGGCGTTCGGCGGCTCGGCGTCCGGCTCCATTCTGCTTGGCGGTACGCAGCAGCTCGCCGGCAATGCAGGCGAAACGGTGATCGGCGATGGCGGCGTGCAGCACGTAAAAGTGGGCGGTTCCGCGTCCGGTTCGCTGATTAACGCAGGCGGCCTGCAGAATGTTGACGGCACCGCGAAAAACACCACCATCAACGACAAAGGCATCCAGCTGGTTAACAGCGGCGGCCTTGCGGATAACACCGCTATCCACAGCGGCGGCCTGCAATACATTGCTCAGGGCGGCGCGGCATCTGAAGGCGTCGTTTTCGGCGGCGGCATCCAGCAGGTGTCCGGCACCGCGTCCGGCACCAGCATCAATGACGGCGGCTCACAGCAGGTGCAGGCCACGGGTAAAGCCATCGGCACCCAGATCAACTACCGCGGCACTCAGTCTGTCGACGGCACGGCGATTTCCGCCGTCGTGAAAGACGGCGGCACCCAGATGGTGAACAGCGGGGGGCTCGCGAAAGACACCCAGGTTAACAGCGGCGGTCTGCAACACGTGGCGCTCGGCGGCGCATCGGCCGACGCGCATCTTTACGGCGGCGTGCAGCAGCTGGCGGGCACCGCCTCCAACACCCAGATCGATTCCGGCGCGGAGCAGCATATCGAAGCGACCGGCCTGTCTGTCAGCGCCACGGTCAACAGCGGCGGCTTACAGAATGTTGACGGCACCGCGAACTACGCGACCATCAACGACGGCGGCACACAGCTGGTGCAGACCGGCGGCCACGCTAACAGCACTATCGTGCGCAGCGGCGGCGTCCAGGATGTGAAGCTGGGCGGCGCGGCTTCCGGCTCTCAACTGCTGGGCGGTACCCAGGAGCTGGCGGGCACGGCGGGCGATACCATTATCGGCGAGGGCGGCGTGCAGCATGTTCAGGTCGGCGCGAACGCCTCCGGAACGCTGATTAACGCAGGCGGCCTGCAGCGCGTTGACGGCACGGCAAAAACCACCACCATCAACGACAAAGGCATCCAGCTGGTTAACCGTGGCGGCCTTGCGGATAACACCGCTATTCACAGCGGCGGTCTGCAATATGTCGCTGAAGGCGGCGCGGCTTCAGAAAGCGTGATTTTCGGCGGCGGCATCCAGCAGGTGTCCGGCACCGCGTCCGGCACCAGCGTTAACGACGGCGGCTCGCAGCAGGTGCAGGTCACCGGTAAAGCTATCGGCACCCAGATCAACAACCGCGGCACTCAGGCCGTCGACGGCACGGCGATTTCCGCCGTCGTGAAAGATGGCGGTACGCAACTGGTGAACAGCGGGGGGCTTGCGAAAGACACCCAGGTTAACAGCGGCGGCCTGCAACACGTGGCGCTCGGCGGCGCATCGGCCGACGCGCATCTTTACGGCGGCGTGCAGCAACTGGCGGGCACCGCCTCCAACACCCAGATCGATTCCGGCGCGGAGCAGCATATCGAAGCGACCGGTCTGTCTGTCAGCGCCTCGGTGAACAGCGGCGGCTTACAGAATGTTGACGGCACGGCGAACTTCGCCACCATCAACGACGGTGGCGTCCAGCTGGTGCAGAACGGCGGCCACGCGAACAAAACGGTCGTGCGTGACGGCGGCGTCCAGGATGTGAAATTCGGCGGCGCGGCTTCTGACTCCATTCTGATCGGCGGCATTCAGTCCGTTTCCGGTACGGCGGGCAGAACGGTGATTGGCGATGACGCCATTCAGCATGTGAAAACCGGTGGCCTGGCCTTTGGTTCGCTGGTTAACGCGGGCGGCTTGCAGAATGTCGACGGTACGGCGACCTCTACGGTCGTGAATGACGACGGTATCCAGCTGGTGAACAGCGGCGGCCTGGCGCGCGCCACCACCGTTAACAGCGGCGGTCTGCAGCATATCAACCTCGGCGGCGCCTCCTCTGACGGCGTTATTTTCGGCGGCGGCGTGCAGGTGGTCGCGGGCATGGCGTCCGGCACCAGCATCAGCGATGGCGGTTTGCAACTCGTCACCAAAACCGGTACGGCGAACGACACCCACGTTAACCGCGGCGGCGTCCAGAGCGTCGACGGCACCGTGACGTCCGCTATCGTGAAAGACGGCGGTACGCAGATTGTCAATAACGGCGGTCTGGCGCGCGGCTCTGTCGTCACCAACGGCGGTCTGCAACACATCAATAAAGGCGGCGCGTCGTCCACTGCGAAAATCTTCGCCGGCGGCACGCAGGTCGTGGCAGGTACGGCCTCCGGCACCAGCATCGGCGACCGCGGCACCCAGCTTGTGCAGGAAACCGGTAAAGCGATTGACGCGCAGATCAACAGCGGCGGCACCCAGTCCGTTGACGGCTCGGCGATTTCGGCGGTCATCAACGACGGCGGTCTGCAAATCGTTAACGTTGGCGGTCTGGCGGCAGGCTCTATCGTGCACAGCGGTGGCGTACAGCATGTGAAACTCGGCGGCGCGGCGTCTGACGGCACCGTGTTTGGCGGCGGTACGCAACTGGTGGAAGGCACCGCGTCCGGCACCAGCATCAGCGAAGGCGGCGTACAGCTCATCGCGGCAAGCGGCCAGGCGAAAGGCACGCTGGTCAATAACGGCGGCGTACAGCGCGTCGATGGCCAGTCCTTTGACGCGGTCATCAACACCGGCGGCCAGCAGATTGTCGACCCGTACGGTCGCGCGGCGGGCACCGTGATTAACGCAGGCGGCACCCAGCACCTGAGCAACGCGTCGCTGGCTATCGCAACCGTCATGAACGGCGGCGAACAGCACGTCAACAGCGGGGCGAAAGCGCTGGATACGCGCCTGCTCGGCGGCAGCCAGAACATCGGCAGCGGCGGCTACGCCCAGGGAACGCGTCTGGAAGGCGGCGTGCAGAACATCAACGCGGGCGGCAGCGCGGTGAAAACCACCGTTAACAGCGGCGGCATCCAGAACGTGGAGAGCGGCGGTAAATCGTTCGAAAACGCGGTGCTGAACGGCGGCGTGCAGAATATCGCCTCCGGCGGTTATGACACCAACGGCACGGTGGCGTTTGGCGGCCTGCAGAATATCAGCGCGGGCGGCGTCACGGACTTCACTATCGTTGAAGGCAAGCAGATCCTGAGCGGTCGTTCTGTCGTCACCATTTTGCAAAACGGCGGCTACCAGCGCGTGAATCAGGGCGCCACGGCTGACGTCACCATGATCAATGATAACGGCGTTCAGGATGTTTACGGCACCACGACCGGCACCGAAATCTATGACAATGGTGAGCAGCGTGTTTACCAGGGCGCGAACGTCAACTCCACCTGGCTGAATGACGATGCGAAACAGACGGTCTATAACGGCGCGGTAGTGTACGGCACGCGCAACCGCGGCGCTGAGCAGAATCTGCTGAGCGGCGGGCGTGCGGTGAGCACCATTATGGATACCGCCGCCGTGCAGAACATCGGCGCGGGCGCGACGGCAGAAAGCACGGTGCTTATCAACGAGTCGGTGCAGAACGTGCGCGGTACCGCTGACGGCTCCGAACTCGCGGCCAACGCGGTACAGAACGTTTATGAGGGCGGCGTGGCGAAAAACACCAGCCTTTATGAGCGCAGCGTGCAGAACATCTATAACGGCGGCCAGACGTTCAACACCAATATCGCTAACGGCGGTGTGCAGAACGTCCTGACTGGCGGTACGGCGACCAGCACGAACATCAATCTGGGCGGTACGCAAAACGTCAACAGCGGCGGTACGGTTATCTCGACCATCATCCAGGCGGGCGGGGTGCAGAACGTCAATGACGGCGCGATTGTTATCGACAACACCGTGGTCGGCGATCAGGTGGTGAACCAGGGCGGTACGGTGGCCTCGTCAACCGTCAGCGAAAATGGCAGCCAGAGCGTGACGCTCGGCGGCACCGCTATCGCGACCACGGTGACCAAAGGCGGCGTGCAGTATATCCGTAAAGGCGGCGTGGCCGACCAGACCATCATTCACCAGGGCGGTATGCTGGCCGTGGCGGATGAGGCCGAGGCGACCAATATCGACCTGAACAGCGGCGCGGGCATTATCGCCGGCACCGACACCACGGTTGACGGCACGAACGCGCTGGGTCAGTTCTCTATCGCCAATAAGCTCGCAAACAACCTGCTGCTGGAAAGCGGCGGTCTGCTCACCGTGGCGGCGGACGGCATCGCCAACAACACCGTGGTGCAGAACGGCGGTAAGCTCAGCGTGGCGGATGGCGGTATTCTGACCGGCACCACCGCGCTGAACGACGGTTCGACCATTTCCGGCAACGTGACCAACACCGGCAAACTGAGCGTAACCACCGATGAGAGCGACAACACCATCGCGGCCAACATCAGCGGCACCGGTAGCCTGTATAAAGAAGGCGACGGCACGCTGACCGTAAGCGGCGTACTTAACCAGACCGGCGGCACCTGGCTGCAAAGCGGCACCCTGGTATTCAGTGGCCTGGAGGCGGTCACGGATATCATCGCGCAGCTCGGCACATCGTTGCAGTTGACCAACGGCACCACCCTGACCGGTATGATTGACCCGACCGACCTGACCGTTGACGCAGGCTCGACCTGGCTGATGACGGATGACTCCCTGCTCAATAACCTGACGCTGGGCGGTTCTGTCGATTACCAGGCGCCGACCGGCGCGTTTGTACCGAAAACCCTGACGGTCACTAATCTGACGGGCAACGGCGGCACCATCACCCTGAACACCCTGTTCCAGGGCGGGACGGCCACCACCGACAGCCTGATCCTCGACGGCGGCACCGCCACCGGCAACACCCGCATCGCCATTCGTAATCAGGGCGGTCTGGGCGCGCGCACAACCGGCGACGGTATCCAGGTGGTAAACGCTATCAACGGCGCGACCACCACCGATGACGCGTTCAGCCTTGCGGGTAATCTGCAGGCGGGGGCGTATAACTACAGCCTGCGTCAGGGCGCTGGCAGCGAAAGCTGGTATCTGACCACGGCAGCCGGCAACGGCGACGAGAATGGCCCGCAGAACTACCGTTCGGCCATGTACCTCTACAGCTCGCTCTATGCGCAGGCGATGGACTACGACAGCGCGCTGCTCGGTTCACTCGACAGCCGTCGTTATGCCGCGCGTACTCCGACGGAGGATGGCAGCAACCTGTGGGCTCGCTTCCAGGCCGGTCAGCTGAGCCACGATCACGGCGCGTCTGACCTGCGTAACGGCAACACGCCGGAAAGCAAAGGCGGCTACACCTTCCTGCAGATCGGTAGCGACCTGTGGAGAGCGACAGCATCCTCCATGGAATGGGGCGTGGGCATCTACGGTGCGGCGGGCCTCTCAGCCGTAGACGTACAGCGCAGCGAGAAATCGAAAGCGGGTACGGTGCGTGATGACGCTTACAGCGCCGGTCTGTATGTGAACGGCGTACATGAAAGCGGCTGGTGGGTTGACGTGGTGGCGCAGGGTACGCGTCATAACTTTGACACCGACCCGCGTGACGGCGACGGCCTGAAAACCCACGGCTGGGGCTATGTCGGCTCCTTCGAAACGGGTCTGCCGTTTGATATCGGCAGCGGCCTGGTGCTTGAACCGCAGGTGCAATACCAGTACCGCGGCGTGAACCTGAAAGATGGCGATGACGATGCCGCCGACGTGCAGTTCGGCGACGGTCACAGCCAGCAGGTGCGTGCCGGTCTGCGCTTTGGCAACAACGCGACGCTGAAGACGACAGGCAACCCGCCGCCGGTTAGCTGGTGGGTCCGTCCGTCCTTTATTCAGACGTTCGACTCCAAAGGCGATGTGAACGTGAGCGCGCCGGGTGTGGCAGGCAGTGAAGTGTCCTTCAATCCGGATCAGGACGGCACCGCCGCCGCGCTGGATGTGGGCATTGACGGCCAGATCCGCGACAACGTGACGCTTGGCGTTCGCGCCGGTTACACCAAAACCATCGATGACGCCGGTACCGGCGGCTACGGCGGTCAGGTGACGCTGAAAGTCAGCTTCTGATAACAGGCAATGAGAACAGCCGCCCCACACGGGGCGGCTTTTTTTTGCGTGTAATAAAGGGTGGGGGAGATGGCGGGGTGCGATAGCGGGGAATGGTAGGGTGGGTAAGCGCAGCGCACCCACCATTTGCGTTTTGGGAAAATACCGGGGAAGAGAAATATATCAGGTTGGGGAATACGTTCCGTTCGCCATAACGCCGCGTTTATGTGTGCGTCTTCCTCACGCGAACGTGCAAAGGGGGCTCGCCGCCGCCCCCTTTGCAATCCCGGCTCCCGGCAGAAAATCGCCCCTGCGGGGAAGCCGCGCCTTATTCCCTCCGGCCACGGGTCGGGCATGACAATACGTCCCTGTATTGTCATGCCCTCGCACCGCTTACTCGGCTCATCCCTGAGCCTCGCCCCTTCGGGGCCAACGCTTCGCGTTGTTCAAAAATGCTCCCGGCATTTTTGTCCTTCCGGTGCGTCCCGGCCTGCGGCGAAACGGCGCGGCCGATTTTTTAAGCCGGAGCAAAACCATCGCCTTAGCGTCCCATATCTCAAACGGCGGGTGCGCTGCGCTTACCCGCCCTACGATATTGGGCCTCACGTTTGATGTAGGGTGGGTAAGCGAAGCGCACCCACCATGACACTCACACGCCCAGCCGATCCCGCAGGCTGTAATACGCGGCACCCATCGCGGTAAACGGGATCTGGAACGAGCGCCCGCCGGGGAACGGGTAATGGGGGAGGGTGGCGAACGCGTCGAACCGCTCGGCGTCGCCGCGCAGCGCCTCGGAGATGAGCTTCCCGGCAAGATGGGTACAGGTCACCCCGTGGCCGCTGTCGCCCTGCATATAATAAATGTTGTTCTCAAGCCGTCCGAACTGCGGCATGCGTGACAGCGTCAGCAGGAAATTCCCGGTCCAGCGGTAATCGATTTTCACGCCTTTCAACTGTGGGAAGGTCTTCAGCAGCTTCGGCATAATCAGCCGGTCGATATCATCCGGGTCGCGCGCGCCGTAGACCACGCCGCCGCCGTAAAGCAGACGGTTGTCGGCGGTGAGGCGGTAATAGTCGAGCAGATAATTGCAGTCCTCGACGCAATAATTATTCGGCAGCAGCGACGCGGCCACCTCGGGGGCCAGCGGCTCGGTCGTCACCACCTGGGTGCCGCACGGCATACTGCGCCGCGCGAGCGCCGGCTCCAGCCGGGTGCCAAGATAGGCGTTGCCCGCCACAATCACATAGCGCGCCGTTACCTGGCCTTTGTCGGTTTTCACCACGGCAGGCTGACCGTGGGTGATGCTTACCGCCGCCGACTGCTCGAAAATTTTCCCGCCCTGCTGGCGAATCGCCTCGGCTTCGCCCAGCGCCAGATTCAGCGGATGAATATGGCCGCCGTTGCGGTCGAGCAGCGCGCCGGTGTAACGCTGGCTTGCGATCTCGCCACGTACCGCATCGGCGTCCAGCAGTTCCAGGCCGTTATTGCCGTAGCGCTCCCAGTTCGCCTTCTGCTCCATCAGGCCCAGATACTGCTTGCGGTTAAGCGCCACAAACAGCCCGCCGGGGCGATAGTCACACTGGATATCGTAACGCGCAATGCGCTCGCGGATGATCTCGCCGCCTTCAAACATCATGCTGCCGAGCATCCGCGCGGTGTCGGTGCCGTAGCGCGCTTCGATAACGTCGATATCGCGGCTGTAGGAGTTCACCACCTGGCCGCCGTTGCGCCCGCTCGCGCCGTAGCCGATGCGCGCCGATTCCAGCAGTACCACGTCATAGCCTTGCTCCACCAGATGCAGCGCTGAAGAAAGCCCGGTATAGCCGCCGCCGATAATACAGACATCGCACTGCACTGACTCCGTCAGCGTCGGGAAGGGCGCGTGTGGGTTAGCGCTTGCGGCATAGTAGCTGTTTACATGTTCAGTCATGGTTCTGCTCCAGGCTCATCCAGATGGTTTTCAGTTCAGTGAATTTTTCCAGCGCGTGCAGCGACTTGTCGCGCCCGTTGCCGCTCTGCTTATAGCCGCCGAACGGTACGGTCATATCGCCGTCGTTGTAGTTGTTGATAAACACCGAGCCGGCTTTCAGGCGGCGCGCCATGCGGTGCGCGCGGGAGAGCGACCGCGTCCAGACCGCCGCGCCCAACCCGTAGTCGCTGTCGTTGGCGAGCCGCAGCGCCTCCTGCTCGCGGGTGAATGTCGTTACCGCCAGTACCGGGCCGAAGATCTCTTCACGGGCGATGCGCATCTGGCCATCGACGTTGGTAAAAATCGTCGGGCCGACGCTCGCGCTATGCGGCTGGGTGCGGCCATCGAGCCACAGCGTCGCGCCCTGTTCCTGCCCAAGCTCGATATAACGGCGCACGCAGGCGGCGTGTTCGTCGTCAATCAGCGTGCCCATGACGGTGTCAGGGTCGAGCGGATCGCCGGGCGTATAGCTTTGGGCATGGGCTTTAAGCCGCGCCAGAAACGCGTCTTTAACCGACGCCTCCACCAGCAGACGGGTGCCCGCGATACAGACCTGGCCCTGGTTATAGAAGATCCCGGCAGCGGTTGCGGCGGCGGCCTGGTCGAGGTCCGGACAGTCGGCGAAAACGATATTGGCGCTCTTGCCGCCCGCTTCGAGCCAGACGCGCTTCATGTTGGAATCCCCCGCGTCTTTCAGCAGCTGTTTTCCGGTGCGGGTCGAGCCGGTAAAGGTCATCACGTCCACATCCGGGTGGAGGGAGAGCGCCTGGCCTGCCTCATGGCCGAAGCCGGGGATCACATTCAGCACGCCGTCCGGCAGCCCCGCCTCCTGAGCGAGCCCGGCGAGACGCAGCGCGGTCAGCGGCGATTTCTCCGAGGGCTTTAGCACCACGCTGTTTCCGGCGGCGAGTGCCGGACCAAGCTTCCAGCAGGCGAGCAGCAGCGGGAAATTCCACGGCACCACCGCCGCCACAACCCCGACAGGCTCACGCACGATCATCGCCAGCGCCTCCGGGCCGGTTGGGGCTACCTCGCCATAGCATTTATCGACCGCTTCGGCGTACCAGCGCAGGGCGCGGGCGGCACCCGGAATATCATCACGCAGGCTATGGCGAATCGGTTTGCCAGTGTCGAGCGACTCCAGCAGCGCCAGCTCCTCGTGATGCTGCTCCATCAGGCTCGCCAGGCGCAGCAGCACCGCTTTACGGGTGCCGGGCGACGCCTGCGACCAGTCGCCGCGCTCAAACACTGCGCGAGCGCTGGCGACCGCGTTATCGACATCGGTTTGCGCGCCGCGCGCCACGTTCGCCAGCGCCTGACCGGTCGCCGGGTTAAAGACCGTGAATGTGTCGCCGCTGGCCGCCGGGCGATACGCGCCCTGATAAAACAACCGGCCTTCGATGGACAGACGCTCTGCGTTCTCCTGCCAGTAACGTAAATGATGAAATTCCATAGCCTCTCCAGTGATAACAAAGGGTTAGCGCGTAATGAACGGGGCGTTTCGCCCAAATTTGCGACGCACAAGCCCGCAGGCGAATCGCCCGTGAAGCTCAGGTCAGATGCGGCCCGTGTCAGGCGCGCCCGGCGTCTTCTGCTAACCGAACGCGCTGAACGGTTGTCAGAAGGTGGTGGGCGTATGCGCGCTGATAATGCGGCAGATCCCGGCCGAGGTATTGCTGAAGCTGTGAGGTATGCCGGTGTTGATGGCATAGCTCTGGCCTGCGGTCAGGAGGAACGTCTGGCCGTTGACGGTCAGCACGATTTCCCCTTCCAGCAGGGTGCCAATCTCTTCACCCTGATGTTTGATCCTCTCCCCGGTCGTGGTGCCGGGCTGGTAGGTTTCAAAAAGCATCGCCAGCGTGCGATGGGGGTTCCCGTTATGAATCAGCTTCATCGAAACGCCCTGACTGCCAATCTCAATCAAATCGTCCTGATTGATGACGACCTGGGGTTCGTCCGGTTTTTCTGGTTCGGCGAAAAATTCCGACAGCGAAAGCCCGTAAACCTTCAGCAGCTTTTGCAGGGTGCTGATGGCCGGACTGACTTTGTCCTGTTCAATGGTGCTGATAGCGCTATGCGTTAGCCCGGAAAGCTCAGCGACGCGGCGCTGCGACAAACCCAGTTGCTGGCGGATCTGCGCTAAACGCTTCCCCGGCGCCAGGGTGACATCGCTCATAGATTTTCTTCCTTTATAGTAACGTCAGGCGGGTCGGGGCTTTTCTTCCCGATACCCCCGACAGGCGGTAATAAAACCCTCAAACAACAGCCGCGAGAGTGCGTATTCGCTGCTGTTCCATTCCGGGTGCCACTGCACCCCAAGTGCAAACGGATGTTCGACGACGCTTGCGGCTTCCACCAGGCCATCCGGCGAGCGCGCCTCGACGCGCAGCTGCGCGCCCAGCGTGCGGGCGCCCTGACCATGCAGTGAATTTACCCAAAACGTATTGCAGCCCGGTATCAGTTTGCTGATAAGTCCGCCCGGCACGACCTGCACTTCGTGGGATGGGGCGTATTGCTGCTCCAGCGGAAGCTCGGGATCTTCCCGGTGCTCCAGCAGCTCCGGTTGATCGAACAGCCGACGATACAGCGTCCCTCCTGTCGCGACAACCAGTTCCTGAAGCCCGCGACAGATGGCGAAAAGGGGGATGCGCCTTTCCAGCGCGCGCTCTATCAGCGCGATGCTCAGAGTGTCCCGCCCGGGGTCGGCGGCAGGCTCATCGCCGTTTTCACCATACAGGTGCGGCTGGACATTGCTGGGGCTGCCGGGGAGCACTATCCCGTCGATTTCGGCCAGCAGCTGATCGAGAAGAACAGGCTCAGCGACGATATGAGGCAGGGGCACCGGCAAGCCGCCGGCGTTAAGCACGGCGTTAATGTACTTCTCTTGCAACGTCTGACTCGGGTGCCCCTTAATACTGTTTCTGCACATCACTACGCCAATCAACGGCCTGTTAAATATAATGCCCATACTTTCCTCTCGCGCTGGACTAAATTATGTACAAATTACGCCTTTGTACCGCCTTGCTGTTCAATATTTTCTCAATCTAGCAGCGCTGTAACCAAAATTCAAACCACATTTAACATTTGAAAAACATTTCTGTTGCATCTAGATTCTAAAAGTGGAAATTATATCGAACGGTCTGACTGCGCAGACCGGCATCTGCAACAACGGCGGTGAATCATGGAAACCAATATCGTGGAAGTAGAGAATTTTGTGCATCACAGTGAAGAGAGGCGAACCAGTGCGTTTGCCCGCGAAGTTAATGCCTACCTGGAGCGTTACCCGTTGACGGAGTATGTCGACGTGATGCTCACCGATCTTAACGGCGCTTTTCGCGGCAAACGCATCCCGGTGGCAGGTCTGCTGAAAGTCGAGAAGGGCTGTTACTTCCCGGCCTCGGTTTTTGCGATGGATATCCTGGGTAATGTGGTGGAAGAGGCGGGGCTGGGACAGGATCTCGGCGAGCCGGACCGCCGTTGCGTACCCGTGGCGGGCAGCCTTGTGCCGTCGGCGACTGACCCGGAATATCTCGGGCAGCTCCTGCTGACCATGCAGGATGAAGATGGTACTCCCTTTGACGTTGAGCCGCGCAATGTGCTTAACCGGCTCTGGCAGCAGCTGCGCCAGCGCGGTCTGCACCCGGTGGTAGCGGTAGAGCTGGAGTTCTATCTCATTGACCGCCAGCGCGACGCGGAAGGCTATCTCCAGCCGCCGTGCGCGCCCGGCACGCAGGATCGCAACACCCAAAGCCAGGTCTACTCGGTGGACAATCTCGACCGCTTCGCCGACGTATTAAGCGATATCGACGAGCTGGCGCGGATGCAGAGAATCCCGGCCGACGGCGCCGTGGCGGAAGCCTCGCCGGGCCAGTTTGAAATCAACCTCCACCATACCGACAATGTGTTACAGGCCTGCGATCACGCGCTGGCGCTCAAGCGGCTGGTGCGCCTGGTGGCTGAAAAGCATGGCATGCAGGCCACCTTTATGGCCAAACCCTATGAAGAACACGCCGGCAGCGGCATGCATATTCATATCAGCATCGTCGATGACAACGGCCAGAACGTGCTGGCGCTGCCCGACGGCGACGACTCCGCGCTGCTGAAGCAGGCGCTCGCCGGGATGATCGATATGCTGCCCGCCTCCATGGCGTTACTGGCGCCGAACGTCAACTCCTACCGCCGTTTCCAGCCAGGCATGTATGTGCCGACCCAGGCCTCATGGGGCCACAACAACCGCACCGTGGCGCTGCGCATTCCCTGCGGCGATCGCGACAGCCACCGCGTGGAATATCGCGTGGCGGGTGCCGATGCGAACCCTTATCTCGTGATGTCTGCGGTGCTTGCAGGTATAGTGCACGGCCTGGAAAACGACTTGCCGCTGCCCGAGGCTGTGGAAGGCAACGGTCTGGAGCAGGAAGGAACGCCGTTTCCTATCCGTCAGAGCGATGCCCTGTACGAATTCCAGGTTCATCCGGCGATGCGCGAGCGGCTGGGCACGCGTTTTTGCGAGGTGTTTCACGCCTGTAAAAACGACGAGCTTATCCAGTTCGAACGGCTCATCACCGAAACGGAAATTGAGTGGATGCTGAAAAACGCCTGACGGCCAGACGGAAACCTTCCCCGCTTTTATGGCAGGCGGGCGTTATCCAGGCTACAGGTAGTTGATACCCGCAGCGGTTCAGCACGCACCGCGCCGCGCCACAGAAGGCTGCGGCGAAAGCTCGCCGGGCCTGTCGCGCCGGCTTTCCGGTGTCGCGCGAAGGAAAGGGCGCGACAGCGGTTTACAGACGACGTTCAGGATACGTTACGAGGATAATGAGATGGTGCCACTTTATGTCTGTCCGCTGCGCGCGGGCGTCCGCCTGAGCCGCAGCCATTACGGGCCAGCGCCAGCAGTGTGTGTTAACCCGCTGACTCAGCGCGCGCTACGACGACCCCCTCCGGCCTCTGTTTCGCAATGCCTCACAGAGACGAAAGGGGGAACGCGCGATGGCGATTAACGTCGATCTCAATGTGGCCGCGGCGCGTCCGCAGCTGCGCAAATCGCTTAAACTCTGGCAGGTGGTGATGATGGGCCTCGCCTATCTGACCCCGATGACCGTGTTCGACACCTTCGGCATTGTCTCCGGCATCAGCAACGGCCACGTCCCGGCCTCCTATTTGCTGGCGCTCGCAGGCGTACTCTTTACCGCCATCAGCTACGGCAAGCTGGTGAAGCGCTTCCCGACGGCGGGCTCCGCCTACACTTACGCCCAGCAGGCGATTAACCCCCACGTCGGTTTTCTGGTGGGCTGGTCGTCGCTTCTCGATTATCTGTTCCTGCCGATGATCAATGTTCTGCTGGCGAAGCTCTATCTCTCCGCGATGTTCCCGGATGTGCCCCAGTGGATCTGGGTAGTGCTCTATGTCGGGATCATGACCATCGCCAACCTTAAAAGCGTCAACCTGGTGGCGAACTTCAATACCCTGTTTGTGACGGTACAGGTGGCTATCATCGCGGTGTTTATCTTTCTGGTGATCCACGGACTGCATCGGGGCGAAGGGGCGGGCACCGTCTGGTCGGTACAGCCCTTTATCAGCGAAAATGCGCAGCTGCTGCCGATTATTACCGGCGCGACCATCGTCTGTTTCTCGTTCCTCGGCTTTGACGCCGTAACGACGCTCTCTGAAGAGACGCCGGACGCCGGGAAAACCATTCCGCGCGCGATTTTTCTCACCGCGTTATATGGCGGCGTGATTTTCATCGCCGCCTCATTCTTTATTCAGCTCTTTTTCCCGACGATGGGACGCTTTAAAGAGCCGGACGCGGCGCTGCCTGAAATAGCGCTGTACGTGGGCGGCAAGCTGTTCCAGTCGGTGTTCCTGTGCTGTACGTTTGTGAACACGCTGGCGTCGGGGCTGGCGTCGCACGCGAGCGTGTCGCGCCTGCTGTATGTGATGGGGCGCGACAATGTCTTTCCGGAAAAAGTGTTCGGCTATGTGCACCCGAAATGGCGCACGCCGGCGCTGAACGTGATTCTGGTGGGCGTGGTGGCGCTAAGCGCGCTGTCGTTCGACCTCGTGACGGCGACGGCGTTGATTAACTTCGGCGCGCTGGTGGCCTTTACGTTTGTGAACCTGTCGGTGGTGAACCATTTCTTCCTGCGCGAAGGGCGTAACAAGGGCTGGAAGGACCGGGTGAACTATCTGATCCTGCCGCTGGTCGGCGCGCTGACGGTGGCGGTACTCTGGCTGAATCTGGAGAAAAGCTCGCTGACGATGGGGCTCATCTGGGCGGCGCTCGGGCTCGCGTACCTGACATGGCTTACGCGCCGCTTCCGCCAGCCGCCGCCGATGTTTAAAGGCGAGTGAGCCAGGCGGGTAGCATAAGGCGGGCATGGCGGGTAAGCGCAGCGCACCCGCCAAAAATCACTCTCCAAAACCCCAAACGCTTACAACGCGTCCTTATCGATCCCCAGCCGCTTCATGCGGGAAAGCAGCGTGGTGCGCTTCACGCCAAGACGCGCGGCGGCGCCTTTTGGCCCGGCGATGACGCCGTTGGTTTCTTTTAATACCCGGATAATCCGCGCCACCTCGTCTTCGCCGTCGCGCACATCAACGGGCGGTGCGGCCGGTTTTTTCGCCGGGCGCAGCGTCAGCTCCGGCAACGAGAGCTGCAACACATTGCCGCGCGTCAGCAGCACGGCGCGCTCAATCACGTTCTCCAGCTCGCGCACGTTACCCTGCCACTCCATCTGGCTTAACGTGTGCAGCGTTTCGGCGGGAATACTGTCGATGCTGCGCCCCAGGCGACGGGCGATTTTAAAGGTGAACGCCTTCACCAGCAGCGGGATATCCTCCGGGCGTTCGCGCAGCGGCGGCAGTTGAATGGGGAATACGTTCAGGCGGTAGTAGAGATCGCTGCGAAACTCGCGGTCAGCCACCATCTGGCGCAAGTCACGGTTAGTGGCGGCGATAAGCCGCACGTCGGTCTGGATAACTTTATTGCTGCCGAGCCGCTCGAACTCCTGCTCCTGCAAGACGCGCAGCAGCTTCGGCTGTAGCTCCAGCGGCATATCGCCCACTTCATCGAGAAACAGACTGCTCTTGTCGGCAAGCTCAAAACGACCAATGCGCTGGGCGCTCGCGCCGGTAAAGGCGCCGCGCTCGTGGCCGAACAGATCGCTCTCCAGCAGGCCTGCGGGCATCGCTGCGCAGTTGAGTTTCACCATCCGCCGTCCGTTACGGTCGCTCAGGTTATGGATAGCGCGCGCGATAAGCTCTTTCCCGGTGCCGGTTTCACCGAGGATCAGCACCGTACTGTCGCTTTTCGCCACCATCTCTACCTGTTTCATCACGGCCATCATGGCGTCCGAACGGCCGATGATTTCACCGAAATCCGCCGGTACGTTGTTGATTTGCTCGGTCAGCGCCAGGTTTTCATCCACCAGACGCTCTTTCAGGCGATGGATCTCCTGATACGCCAGCGCGTTATCCACGGCGATGGCGATACGCTCGGCGATCTGGCGCAGCAGTTTTAAATTGGCGGCGGTGAAAATGTGCTCCTCGCACTGCGCGAGCTTCAGCACGCCGAGCATTTTCTCGCCAAACATCAGGGGCAGCAGGCAGATGGTCTGGATCTGGTCGTTCCACATCTCAAACAGCATCTGCTCGTAAGGCGCGAGCTCATCGCGCTGGTGCAGTTTCACCAGCAGCATTTCGCGCGTGCTGAATACTCTGGCGGAGAGCGTGCCTTTCTCCTGTACCTCACTGTGATCGTGCAGCGGCGCGGCTTCGTCAACGTAGTGCGTGGAATAGACCGTCAGTTTGCCCTTACGCGCAGACGGCAGCACGATGCTTATCGAGTCGATATTGAAATAGCGGTGGATCTCGTGCGAGATCTCGGTCACCAGTTCGTCGAGATGCAGCTTGGAGAGCACCGCATTGGTAATGGCGACAAGGATGCGAAAGTCGTCGCGCTCGCGACACAGCAGCGCGTAATCCTGGCTGTTGCCAAGACGCGTCTGGATCTGCTCCGCCGCCACGCTCACTATCTGCGTCAGCGTCTGTAGCCGGGAGAACTCCTTTTCGCTGAAGCTTTCGCGCGCGTCGCGGATAAACTCGCAGCCGCCGAAAATATGCCCTTCGGCGGCGAGCGGCACCAGGCAGTAGTGGCCAAACGGCGGGTAGAGCGGCAGGGCGGCGAGCTGCGGCCAGGTCTCAGCGAACTCCTCATACCGGCAGTGCAGTACCTCCGGGCGCGACAGCAGCCGCCGCACCGGGCCGTGGGAAAGCACCGTTTCGTCTTCATATGTCACTGCATTGCCGACGCCGTCGACGCTGTAAAAGCAGGTGCGCTGATGCCTGGGGTGATAAAGCAGAATGTTGACCCGATCCGCCATGCCTGAGGCGGTAAGCAGCGATTGCAACGCCTCCGCCAGCGCGCACAGATCGGGCTGGCGCATCAGAGTACGAGTGATATCGAACAACCCTTGCTGGCCGAGATCGCTCATGGGTGTGTATGACATTAGGCTCATCCAGAATGATTTCGCAACGGGCGAAAACGTAAATCAATATTGTATCCGCAGCCTGTTTATCAGGTTCTTGCGCAGGAACAGGGTTTAGCAAATCCGGGGTAAAGGTTCGCTGTGCGGCAGATCAAGCGTGCGCTTCACGCCATACAGCCCGGCGAGGCGCACCCCTTTCTGCGCCACCACCTCGCCAATAACCGCCGCCTCGCGCCCCAGCGGGTGCGCGTGCAGCGCCGAAAGCGCCGTCGCTACGGACTCTCGCGCCACGCCGATGACCAGTTTGCCCTCATTGGCGAAGTTCAGCGCATCAAGGCCGAGCAGTTCGCAGACGCCGCGCACGGCAGGCTTCAGCGGCAGCGCGCTCTCCTGGAGTTCTATTCCGCAGCCCGCGCTTGCCGCAAACTCATGCGCTACGGCATTGACGCCGCCGCGGGTGGCGTCGCGCAGCGCCTTCACGCCCGGCACGTCGCGCAGGCGCTGAATGAGCGGCGAAAGCAGGGCGCAGTCGCTCGCGAGCTCGCCCTCAAGTCCCAGGTTTTCACGCAGGTTGAGGATAGTCGCGCCGTGGTCGCCAAGCGTGCCGGAGACCAGCAGCACATCGCCGGGCGCAAGCTGCCGCGCGCCCCAGTGCAGGCCGGCAGGGATAGCGCCCAGCCCGGCGGTGTTAATGAAAATTTTATCTGCCGCGCCGCGCGGCACCACTTTGGTGTCGCCGGTGACAATCTGGATGCCCGCCGCGCGCGCGGTGGCCGCCATGCTCTGCGCCACCTGCTCAAGCGTCGCCATCGGCAAACCTTCTTCTATGATAAACCCGCAGGAGAGCCAGCGCGGCAGCGCGCCGCTGACCGCCACGTCATTGGCGGTGCCGCAGATGGCGAGCTTGCCGATATCGCCACCGGGGAAAAACAGCGGGTCAATCACGTAACTGTCCGTGGAGAAGGCGATCCGATCGCCGCTCGCGGCCAGCTCGGTGACCGGCAGACGCGCCTGATCTTCCTGCTCGGCGAGCCACGGGTTGTCGAACGCCTGCATAAACAAGCGGTTGATCAGCTGCTGCATCGCCAGTCCGCCGCTGCCGTGGGCGAGGGTAATCGTGTTCATGCTTCGCATTCCTCTGAACGATATTGATACCACGCCGCGCAGGCGCCCTCAGAAGAGACCATCAGCGCGCCGAAGGCGTTTTGCGGGTTGCAGCGCGTGCCGAACAGCGGGCACCCGGCAGGTTTGCAGCGCCCGGTTAACACATCGCCGCAGCGGGCGAGCGGCGAATCATTGACCTGCTGCGGCGCAGGCGCGAAATGCGCCTCGGCGTCAAAAGCGCGGTATGGCGCGCGTAGCCGCACACCAGAGTGGGGGATAACACCGAGGCCGCGCCATTCGCTGTCGCCTTCGACGCAAAACACCGCGTCGATCGCCTGCTGCGCTGCCGGGTTGCCCGCATCCGGCACCACGCGGCGGTACTGGTTCTCCACAAGGCTTTTCCCGGCGATGCGCTGCTCCACCAGCATCAGTACGCCCTGCAGCAGATCCAGCGGCTCGAAACCGGCGACCACCAGCGGGCGGGCGAAACGTCCGGCGATAAAATCGTACGGCCCGGTGCCGATCACCATGCTGACATGCCCCGGCGCCAGAAAGGCGTCGGTCTGGTTATCGGGCTGCTCCAGCAGGCTTTGCAGGGTCGGGATCAGCGTGATGTGCTGGCAGAAAAAGTAAAAGTTCCCGACGCCGCGCGCTTTCGCCTGCATCAACGTCAGCGCGGTGGCGGGCATGGTGGTTTCAAAGCCTAAACCAAAGAACACGACCTCACGCTGCGGATGCTGTTCGGCGATGCGTAGCGCATCCATCGGCGAGTAGACGATACGCACATCCGCGCCCTGCGCGTTGGCCTGTAACAGCGAGCCGTTTTTACCGGGTACGCGCATCGCGTCGCCGAAGGTGCAGAAGATAACGCCGGGGCGGCGGGCAATTTCGGTGGCGTTATCGATGCGTCCCATCGGCAGCACGCAGACCGGACAGCCCGGCCCGTGTATGAATTCGATGTTCTCCGGCAGCAGGCGGTCGAGGCCGAATTTAAAAATGGCGTGCGTATGGCCGCCGCACACCTCCATGATGTGCAGCGGATGCTGCGCGGTAGTGGAGAGCAGGGCCGCGCGCTCGCGCAGCCTGTCAACTAAGCGCAGCACCTGGTCGGGGTTGCGGTATTCATCAACAAAGCGCATCAGCGGTTCTCCTCGCCATACAGCAGCGCGCCGACATCCGGCTCCACCTCAAACATGTTTTGCAGCGCCTCTAACGTCTCGCGCGCGTCGCGCTCGTTAATCAGGCTCATGGCGAAGCCGACATGCACCAGCACCCACTGACCAAGACGCGGCGCGCCCGCGTCGTCATGCGTGCCCACCAGGGTCAGATCCACTTCGCGCGTGACGCCGCACACCTCGACGCGGGCGAGATTGTCCGTAAGCAGTTCGCAGACCTGCCCCGGAATGCCTATGCACATCGCTGTTCCTCCAGCCAGGAAAGCCAGGCGCTCATGCCGTCGCCGCGAGTGGCGGAGACCAGCAAGATAGTGATATCCGGATTGACCTCGCGCGCGTACGCCATGCATTTTTCGACGTCGAAATTCAGGTACGGCAGGAGATCCACTTTATTGAGCAGCATCAGCGAGGCGGCGGCGAACATATGCGGGTATTTAAGCGGCTTGTCTTCGCCCTCCGTCACTGAGAGCACCGCCACTTTGTGGCGCTCGCCGAGATCGAATCCGGCCGGGCAGACAAGGTTGCCGACATTTTCGATAAACAGCACGCCGCCCTGCTCAAGCGGCAGGCGCGCCATCGCGTCCTGCACCATCTGCGCGTCGAGATGACACCCTTTGCCGGTATTGACCTGGATAGCTGGCGTGCCGGTGGCGCGAATGCGCTCGGCGTCGTTCACCGTCTGCTGGTCGCCTTCAATCACCGCGCAGGCGGTGGCGCCCCGCAGGCGTCTGAGCGTTTCGGTCAGCAGCGTGGTCTTGCCCGAGCCGGGGCTTGAGACAAGATTCAGCGCCAGTTGCCCGCGCGCGGCGAGGCGCTGGCGATTGCGCTGCGCTATCTGGTTGTTCTTATCCAGCACATTGATTTCTATCTCGACCATTTTGCGCTGGCTCAAGCCGGGCGCGTGGGTGCCCGCTTCGCCGTGACCATAATCCAGGCAGCCCTGCGGCGCGACGGCGGGCGTAAACGCGGTAAGGTCAACCGTGGTGATGGGGGCCGCAATGCGTCGGGCGGCGGCGAAGGGGGCTTTGCGAAATGGCGAGTGCGGGTCGCGCTCGTCGCCTTCTATATAAAGGTTGCCGTGCTGGCAACCGCAGGTCGTACACATTTTCTACTCCTGTTCTATTTCCAGACGCTTGATTTGCACGCTGTCATCGGCGTCGATACGCAGATCCGCGCGGTGACAATGCGGGCAGCGGCGAACCAGCGAGGTCAGTAGTCGAACGTCGCGCTGGCAGTGGGGGCACCAGCATTGCGCCTCCTGCTGGCTGAGATGAAGCTGGCAGCCTTCGGCGCGCGTGTCGCGACACGCCAGTTCAAAACAAAATTCCAGCGCGCCGCGCTCGACGCAGGAGAACGCGCCGATTTCCAGCCACACGCCGGTCACCTTGCGCGCGTTAAGCTGCTGCGCCTGCTGTTCGATAATTTCAACTGCCCGCTGGCAGAGTGTGAGTTCATGCATAACGCCTCCGATACGATGCGCTCAACAATGCAATAACGGTGCCAGTACAGATAAAGGCGGGCGGCGGGCTGTCGCGGCGGGTGTCGAGCCTGTCGAAATGACATGTCGTGACAGAACAGGCGGCATGACGATTTTTAATAAAACCTTAAAATACAATCAGATAAAAAGTGGCATGGTTCCTGCTAAACAGCGCTATCTCTGTTAAATGAGCGAGTAACCATGATCCTCTCCGAATTAAGCCAGAAGGCGGAAGTTATCGCCGACCGTCACCGCTGTTTACAGGCGCACTGGCATACCTACTGCAACACGCTGGTCCAGGCGATCACGCTGTCACGCCAGAAACTGCACCATTCTCTCGGCTGCGAACCGCAGAACGGGCTGTGCTTTTTTTTGTTCGAACATTTCGCTGTCCGCGTGGAGCAGGCCGAAGGCTTTCACTCTCGCACTATTCATTATGTGATAGCCCGCCGCGACGGGCGCGAAGAGACGCTGCTCGCCACGGCGCACCTTGACGCGCAGGGCCTGCTGGACGGCACGGTCGATATCCGCGACCGCGAGCAGGTGCTGGCGCACTACCTCGATAACATCGGGGCGCTCTATGACGCGCTTTACGACGCGGTACAGCATGACGCGCCGCTGCGCATCAGCGAGATCCTGGCGGCCCGCGATGCGTCGTCACATTAACAGGACGACATGTCGGGACTGTCGAAATTGCCCGCCATCGTCACTTTTCGTCAAAAATGACTATCACCGGAGGAACCGCTGGTGAACCGTTTTATCATTGCCGACTCCACGCTCTGTATCGGCTGCCACACCTGCGAGGCCGCCTGTTCCGAGACGCACCGCCTGCATGGTCTGCAATCCAGGCCGCGTTTGACGGTTATGCGTAATCAGCAAGACTCCGCGCCGCAGCTCTGCCATCACTGTGAAGACGCGCCCTGCGCGCAGGTCTGCCCGGTGAACGCCATCACCCGCGAGGCGGGGGCTATCCAGCTTAACGAGAGCCTGTGCGTCAGTTGCAAGCTCTGCGGCATCGCCTGTCCGTTTGGCGCCATTGAATTTTCCGGCAGCCGACCGCTGCATATTCCGGCCAACGTCAACAGCCCGAAGGCGCCGCCTGCGCCACCGGCCCCTGCGCGCGTCGGCGCGTTTCTTGACTGGACGCCCGGCGTGCGCGCCGTGGCGGTGAAATGCGATCTCTGCCAGTTTGACGACGAAGGCCCGGCCTGCGTGCGCACCTGTCCAACCCGCGCGCTGAAGCTTGTCGATAACCATGACATCGCCCGCGCCAGCCGCCGCAAACGCGAACTGACCATTAACGCCGAACCCGGCGACCTCTCGCTGCTGATGTCGCCGCGCGGAGGAGAACAATGAACGCGATTTCCTTTTATCAGGGGGCGCTGGCGGCTTTTGGCGCCGGGCTGCTCCTCGCGCTGCTGACGGCCTGGCATAAGCCGCTCAGCGCACGGCTTGCCGGGCTTGGCGGCGCGCTGGGGTGCCTGTGTGCGGCTGCGGCGGGCGGCCTGCTGCTCGTTCACAGCAGCCTCGGGCCGCTTGCCACGCAGGTCGGCAATCTTGATGTGCGCCTGACTGCGTTCAACGCTATCTGGCTTGCCACCCTCGGCCTGCCCGGGTTCTTTATCTGCCTCTTCACGCTGGTGACGCCACGCGACGGCGAGACGCGCGCCAGCGGCGCGCTGATGAATTTGCTGCTGGGCGCGGCGATGCTGGCCGTTACCGTACAGAGCCTCGGCGCGCTGGTGGTTATCGTGGAGATCATGGCGCTCGCCGCCGTATTCCTGACCCCCGACAGCGCGAGCGGCAAGCTCTGGTTCGCCCTCGGACGGCTCGGCACGCTGCTGCTCACATTGGCGTGCTGGCTGCTGTGGCGGCAATACGGCACCCTCGATATCCTGGCGTTAAGCTCGCTTACGGCCGGACAGCCGTTCGGCGCGGGCGTCTGGCTGCTGGGTCTTGTCGGGTTCGGGCTGCTCGCGGGCATCGTGCCGCTGCATGGCGGCGTGGTACAGGCGCATGCGCAGGCCACCGCGCCCGCCGCCGCGCTCTTTTCCGCCGTGGTGCTGAAAGTGGGGCTTTACGGCATTGTGATTTTCTCGCTGATGAACGCCGCGCTGCCGCTCTGGTGCGCCGTGCTGGTACTGCTGCTTGGCATGCTCACCGCTTTTATGGGCGGGCTCTACGCGCTGATGGAGCACAACATCAATCGCCTGCTGGCGTATCACACGCTTGAGAATATCGGGATTATCCTGCTGGGGCTCGGCGCGGGGCTTGCGGGGATTTCGCTTGGCGAGCCTGCGCTCGTGGCGCTGGGGCTGGTCGGCGGGCTTTATCATCTTTTCAACCACAGCCTTTTCAAAACCACGCTGTTTCTCGGCGCGGGCGCGGTGTTTCATCGCACAGGGCTTCGCGATATCGAAAAGCTTGGCGGTATCGGTAAAACCATGCCGCTGGTGTCGCTCTCGATGCTGGTGGGCCTGATGGCGATGGCCGCGCTGCCGCCGCTGAACGGCTTTGCCGGCGAGTGGGTGATTTACCAGGCTTTCTTTCACCTCGGCGCGCAGCCGCTGTTTGTCGCGCGTCTGCTCGGCCCGCTGCTGGCGGTAGGGCTTGCCATTACCGGCGCGCTGGCGGTGATGTGTATGGCGAAAGTCTATGGCGTGACGTTCCTCGGCGCGGCGCGTACGCCTGCCGCGAAAAACGCCGTCGACGCGCCCTGGCTGATGCGCGGGTGCGTGGCGGGGCTTGCGCTCTGCTGCCTTGCAGGCGGCATCGCCGCGCCGTGGCTGCTGCCGCTGGTGGGCCGCGCCGTTCCGCTGGCGCTCGTGACTCCGGGCACGACCGTCTCGCAACCGGTGATGACGCTGCTGCTGGTAGGCTCGCTGCTGCTGCCGTTCCTGCTGATGACGCTCTTTAAAGGTGAACGGCTGGCGTCGCGCGCGCGCGGTGCCGCGTGGGTCTGCGGCTATGACCATGAACAGGCGATGGTCATCACCGCCCACGGTTTCGCCCGGCCCGTCAAGGCCGCGTTCGCGCCGCTGATAGCGCTTCGCAACACCTTTAACCCGGCGCGCTGGGTGCCCGGCTGGCAGAGCGCCTGCCTGCCCGCGCTCTGTCGCCGTCTGGCGCTGGTCGAGCTGGCCGTGCTGCTGGTGGTCGTGATTTCACGGGGAGTCTGACATGCAAAATATTCTTTTCGCTCTCATTCAGGCGCTGGCGCTGTTCACCTGCGCGCCGCTGCTGTCGGGCGTCACCCGCGTGGCGCGCGCGCGGATGCATAACCGGCGCGGGCCGGGCGTGCTTCAGGAGTATCACGACCTGTTCAAGCTGCTGGGCCGCCAGAGCGTGGCCCCTGCGGCCGCCGGCTGGGTGTTTCGCTTCACGCCGTTCGCCATGCTGGCGGTCATGCTGACCATCGCCGCCGCGCTGCCTGTGGTGACGGTCAGCTCGCCGCTGCCGGAGGCTGGCGATTTGATAACGCTGGTCTATCTCTTCGCCATCGCGCGTTTCTTTTTCGCCATCGCCGGGCTCGATACCGGCAGCCCGTTTACGGCGATTGGCGCGAGCCGCGAGGCGATGCTTGGCGTGCTGGTGGAGCCGATTCTGCTGCTCGGCCTGTGGGTCGCCGCGACGGTGGCGGGCTCGACGCATATCAGCCATATCGCCGCGACGGTTTACCACTGGCCTGTCGCGCACAGCCTGCCGCTGCTGCTGGCGCTCGCCGCCTGCGCCTTCGCCACGTTTATCGAGATGGGCAAGCTGCCGTTCGACCTCGCCGAAGCCGAGCAGGAGTTACAGGAAGGGCCGCTCTCCGAGTACAGCGGCGCGGGCTTTGCGCTCCTGAAATGGGGCATCAGCCTGAAGCAACTGGTGGTGTTGCAGATGTTTGTCGGCGTGTTCCTGCCCTGGGGGCAGATGACGATCGTAACCGTGAGCGGCGGCCTGCTGGCGCTCGCGCTTGCGGTAATAAAACTGCTGGTGGGCGTGCTGGTGATGGCGCTGTTTGAAAACAGCATGGCGCGCCTGCGTTTTAACGCCGTCTCGCGCGTCACCTGGACCGGTTTCGGTCTGGCCTTTTTAGCTTTCGTCTCCTTGCTGGCGGCGTGATAAGAGAACTGAATGATGTCTGAAGAAAAAACAGGGCAACACTATCTGCGCGCGCTGCACGAGGCGTTTCCCGGCGTGGTGCTTGATGAAGCCTGGCAAACCCGCGACCAGCTTACGGTCACGGTGAAAATCAATGACCTGCCGGAAGTGGTGGCGTTTCTTTACTACCAGCAGGGCGGCTGGCTGTCGGTGCTGTTCGGCAATGACGAACGTAAGCTCTGCGGCAGTTACGCAGTCTACTACGTGCTCTCGATGGAGCAGGGCGTGAAGTGCTGGATAACCGTGCGGGTGGAGGTGGATGCCAGTAAACCGGAGTTTCCGTCCGTGACGCCGCGCGTGCCTGCCGCCGTCTGGGGCGAGCGCGAAGTGCGTGATATGTACGGGCTTATCCCGGTCGGCCTGCCTGACGAGCGCCGCCTGGTGCTGCCGGACGACTGGCCGGACTCGCTCTATCCCCTGCGTAAAGACAGCATGGATTACCGTCAGCGCCCGGCGCCGACCAGCGATAAAGAGACCTACGAGTTTATTAACGAGCTGGGCGATGCCAAAAACAATGTGGTGCCGATTGGCCCGCTCCATGTCACCTCCGACGAGCCGGGCCACTTCCGGCTGTTTGTCGATGGCGAAAATATTATCGATGCCGACTACCGGCTCTTTTACGTGCATCGCGGCATGGAGAAACTCGCCGAAACCCGTATGGGCTACAACGAAGTGACGTTTCTCTCCGACCGCGTCTGCGGCATCTGCGGCTTTGCCCACAGCACGGCGTACACCACGTCGGTGGAGAACGCGATGGGCATTCAGGTGCCGGAACGCGCGCAGATGATCCGCGCCATTCTGCTGGAGGTGGAGCGTCTGCACAGTCATCTGCTCAACCTCGGCCTGGCGTGCCACTTCGTTGGGTTCGACTCCGGGTTTATGCAGTTTTTCCGGGTGCGTGAAACCTCCATGAAGATGGCGGAGATCCTCACCGGCGCGCGTAAAACCTACGGGATGAACCTGATTGGCGGCATACGCCGCGACCTGCTGAAAGACGACATGATCCAGACCCGTCAGCTGGCCCAGCAGATGCGCCGCGAGGTGCAGGATCTGGTGAGCATTTTACTCAGCACGCCGAATATTGAGCAGCGCACCGCGGGCGTCGGCCGTCTCGACCCGCAGATCGCCCGCGATTTCAGCAACGTCGGGCCGATGGTGCGCGCCAGCGGACATGCCCGCGATACCCGCGCCGATCACCCGTTTGTCGGTTACGGCCTGTTGCCGATGGAGGTGCACATCGAGCAGGGCTGTGACGTGATTTCGCGCCTTAAAGTGCGCATCAACGAGGTGTTCACCGCGCTCAATATGATCGATTTCGGGCTCGATAACCTGCCCGGCGGCCCGCTGCTGATAGAAGGGTTTACCTATATCCCGAACCGTTTTGCGCTCGGATTTTCCGAGGCGCCGCGCGGCGATGATATTCACTGGAGCATGACCGGCGACAACCAGAAGCTTTACCGCTGGCGCTGCCGCGCCGCGACCTACGCCAACTGGCCGACGCTGCGTTATATGCTGCGCGGCAACACGGTCTCCGACGCGCCGCTGATTATCGGCAGCCTCGACCCGTGCTACTCCTGCACTGACCGCATGACGGTGGTGGATGTGCGCAAGAAGAAGAGCCAGGTGGTGCCGTATAAAGAGCTTGAGCGTTACAGCATTGAACGTAAAAACTCGCCGCTGAAATAGTGCCGTTCGCCACTGGGGGCGCTGAGCTGACCGCCCTGCGAGAGATGTCTCGCATATTGATGCAGGGCGGGTAAGCGCCAGCGCGCCCGCCGCGTAAAAGCGTCGCGCACGCGACAGGAGTCAACATGTTTACCTTTATCAAAAAAGCCTTAAAAACCGGCGTCGCAACCCATCGCTATCCGCTGGAGCCGATGCCGGTCGACAAAAATTTCCGCGGTAAGCCGCAGCATGATCCGCAGCAGTGCATCGGCTGTGCGGCATGCATTAACGCCTGTCCGTCAAACGCCTTGACGGTCGCGACTGACCTCGAACACGACCGTCTCGACTGGCAATTCAACCTCGGGCGCTGCATTTTTTGCGGCCGCTGCGAAGAGGTCTGCCCGACGGCGGCGATCCGCCTTACGCCGGAATATGAACTTGCCGTCTGGCGCAAAGAGGATTTTCTCCAGCAGGCGAGCTTCGCGCTCTGCCGCTGTCGCGCCTGTCAGCAGCCGTTCGCGGTGCAAAAAGAGGTGGACTACGCGATAGCGTTGCTCGCGCACAACGGCGATGCGCGCGCCGAGCGTCACCGCGCCAGTTTTGAAACCTGCCCGGACTGCAAACGCCAGCAGGGACTGGCGCCCTCTGCGCTTATCGATCTGACCCGCGAAATGAAGGAGGCGGTGTGATGAACCTGCTCGGCCCACGCGACAGCAACAATATTCCCATTCCGGTGACGGTAGACGAATCCATCGCGCGCATGAAAACGTCGCTTTTGAAAAATATCAAACGGTCGGCGTACGTCTATCGCGTTGACTGCGGCGGGTGCAACGGCTGCGAAATAGAAATTTTCGCCACGCTCTCGCCGCTGTTCGATGCGGAACGCTTCGGCATTAAAGTCGTACCGTCGCCGCGCCATGCCGACATTCTGCTGTTTACCGGCGCAGTGACGCGCGCCATGCGCTCGCCCGCGCTGCGTGCCTGGGAATCGGCCCCTGACCCGAAGATCTGTATCTCTTACGGCGCCTGCGGCAACAGCGGCGGCATCTTTCACGATCTCTACTGCGTCTGGGGCGGCACCGATAAAATCGTGCCGGTGGATGTTTACATTCCCGGCTGCCCGCCGACGCCAGCCGCGACGCTCTACGGCTTTGCGATGGCGCTCGGGCTGCTGGAGCAGAAAATCCATGCCCGCCTGCCGGATGAGAAAGACAACCAGGCGGCGGAGATCCTCCACCCGGAGATGGTCCAGCCGCTACGCGTGCGCGTTGACCGCGCGGCTCGCCGTCTGGCGGGGTATCGCTATGGCCGCCAGATAGCCGACGACTATTTGCGTCACCTGACGGCGGGCGAGCAGAACGTCGCCGGATGGCTGTCACAGGAGAACGACCCGCGGCTGAGCGAAATCGTCGCGCAGCTTGAGGCCATCGTGGCGCAGGAGCGTGTCGGATGAGCGAAACCGTGGTGTTCAGCCGGCTGTCGCGCAAGTTCGTCGATGAAAACGATGCGACGCCGCCGCAGGCGCAGCAGGTTATCTACTACAGCCTGGCGATTGGCCACCATCTGGGCGTGATTGACTGCCTGAAGGCGTCGCTGGTCTGCCCGTTTGAGGCCTACCAGGCATGGATAGCGACACTCGCGCCCGGCGAGGCGCAGCGAAAAATGCAGGGCGTGCCGCGTTATGGCGAAATCGTTATCGACCAGAATCACGTCACGCTGCTGGCGCGCGCCTTTGACGAGGCGATGGCGCGCCAGAATGAACAGCAACAGGGCTGGAGCCGCGAGCTGCTCGGGCTGTTGCAGGCTATTCAGCAGGAACCGGCAGTGTATGTAATGGTGAGGAGGGATCGTGACTGATGTTTTATTGTGTGTCGGCAACAGCATGATGGGCGATGACGGCGCAGGGCCGCTGCTCGCCGAGAAATTTCGCGCCGCGCCGCAGGGTGAGTGGGTGCTGGTGGATGGCGGCACCGCGCCGGAGAACGACATCGGCGCTATCCGCGAACGGCGCCCGCAGCGGCTGTTGCTGGTGGATGCGACCGAGATGGGGCTCAGCCCTGGCGAAATTCGCATTATCGACCCGGACGATATTTCTGAGATGTTTATGATGACGACCCACAATATGCCGCTCAGTTATCTGGTGGATCAGCTGCGCGACGACGTGGGCGAGGTGATTTTCCTCGGCATCCAGCCTGATATCGTGGGGTTTTATTACCCGATGACCGACGCGGTGAAAAGTGCGGTCGATACCGTTTATGGCCGTCTGGCCGACTGGGAAGGCAACGGCGGGTTCGCGGCGCTGGCGGTGGAAGAGGGCGTCTAGTGTAGATGGCGGGTGCGCGTCCTAAAGATGTGCGGACGGTAAGTCAGATGGTTTTGCTCCGGCTTAAAAAAATCGGCCGGGCTGTTTCGCCGCAGGCCGGGGCGCACCGGAGGGACAAAAATGCCGGGAGCATTTTTGAACAACGCGAAGCGTTGGCCCCGAAGGGGCGAGGCTCAGGGATGGGCCGAGTAAGCGGTGCGAGGGCATGACAATACAGGGACGTATTGTCTTGCCCGACCCGTGGCCGGAGGGAATAAGGCGCGGCTTCCCCGCAGGGGCGATTTTCCGCCGGGAGCCGGGATTGCAAAGGGGGCGGCGGCGAGCCCCCTTTGCACGTTCGCGTGAGAAAGGCGCACATATAAACGCGACGTGATGGCGAACGGAACGATGTCACCGCCGTTGCATAGTCCCCGTTAATCCGGTGGTGGGTGCGCATTCGCTTACCCACCCTACAACCCGGCCCGCAACCCGGTGGTGGGTGCGCTGCGCTTACCCACCCTACAACGGCATCGAGCCTTCGATGATCCAGAGCGGGTAAACAACGTGCACCCGCCGCCCCGCCCGTATTTCCCCCCGCCAGATATCTCCGAAACCGGCCTCTGGGTGCCAGGAATACTCTGAATAAAAAAAGCGCTGTCCAGCATCGTATACAGTTGATGGAGTGGAGGGAGAAACTGATGAACAGACAAGACATTTATTCGTTCAAAAACTTCGATTTTCTGGCGAGCAGTTTTGCCCGTATGAACGGAGAAGGACGCCGTATCGATATCGACGCCATCACCGGCAATATGAGCGAGGCGCAATCCGCCTGGTTTCGTGAGCGCTATCACTACTACCGTAAGCAAGGGCTGCAACAGATTATCAGCACAGCCCGCAGTGAAACGGAGCTGTGCGCGTAAGAGCGTTAAAACGTACGACCGACGAAGCGGGTTATCAGACCCGCTTTTTTGTTGCCTTAATTCCGTCATTTTTCATCGTCATAAGTGTCGATGACACCGCAATAAAACACGCCCCTTAAATAATCTTCATTAAAATCAATGTAATAAAACCTGGCACGGATCGTGTATTGGCCTGTGGGTTCAACCTACAGCCGGAGACCATGATGAACCGCTTCATCATTGCTGATTCAAGTAAATGTATTGGATGCCGCACCTGCGAGGTGGCGTGCGTGGTGTCGCATCAGGAAAACCAGGACTGCGCCGCGCTCACGCCGCAAACCTTTCTGCCCCGCATTCATGTTGTTAAAGGCGTGAATGTCTCCACCGCGACCATGTGCCGCCAGTGTGAAGACGCGCCGTGCGCGAGCGTCTGCCCAAACGGCGCTATCAGCCGCGACGACGATTTCGTCCATGTCCATCAGGAGCGCTGCATCGGCTGCAAAACCTGCGTGGTCGCGTGCCCTTACGGCGCGATGGAAGTCGTCGTGCGCCCCGTGGTGCGCAACAGCGGCGCCGGGCTTAACGTGCTGGCCGAAAAAGCCGAAGCCAATAAATGCGATCTCTGCCATCACCGCGCAGAAGGCCCGGCCTGCATCGACGCGTGCCCGACCAACGCCATTGTCTGCATCGATCGCAACCGTCTGGAAGCGCTCAGCGCCGAGCGTCGCCGCCGCGCCGCGCTCGATGGCCTCTCATCCCTGGCTTTTTAAGCCATCGATTTCACTTTTAACAGGTCTGTTACTGATGAAAAAAATCACCAGCGTCTGTCCGTACTGCGGTGCGGGCTGCAAACTCAAGCTCGTCGTGGATAACAACAAAATCATTCGCGCCGAGGCGGCCGAAGGCGTCACCAACCAGAACCAGCTCTGCCTGAAAGGCTACTACGGCTGGGATTTCCTTAATGATACCCAGCTTCTGACGCCGCGCCTCACCCAGCCTATGATCCGCTACGAAAAAGGCGGCGCGTTGAAGGCCGTCTCCTGGGAAGAGGCCATTCGCTACACCGCAGAGCGTCTGTCGGCCATCAAAGAGCAGTACGGCCCACGCGCCATCATGACCACCGGCTCCTCGCGCGGCACGGGCAACGAAACCAACTATGTAATGCAGAAATTCGCCCGCGCGGTCATCAACACCAATAACGTTGACTGCTGCGCCCGCGTCTGCCACGGGCCGTCGGTCGCAGGCCTTCAGCAGACGCTCGGCAACGGCGCGATGAGCAACTCCATCGGCGATATCGAACACTCCAGATGTCTGCTGGTTTTCGGTTATAACTGCGCCGATTCGCACCCGATCGTGGCGCGCCGCGTACTGAAAGCCAAAGAAAACGGCGCGAAAATTATCGTCTGCGACCCGCGTAAAATCGAGACCGCGCGTATCGCCGATCAGCATCTGCAACTCAACAACGGTTGCAACATGGCGCTGGTGAACGCTTTCGGCTATGTGCTGCTGGAAGAGGGGCTGTATGACAAAGAGTACGTGGCGCGCTATACCGAGGGGCTGGAGGCCTACCGCGAGACCGTGCAAAATTACGCGCCGGAAGCGGTCGAGCACCTGACCGGCGTCAGCGCGCAGCAAATTCGCCAGGCGATGCGCACATTTGCCGCCGCGCCGTCCGCCACCATTATGTGGGGCATGGGCGTCACGCAGTTCGGCCAGGCGGTGGACGTGGTGAAAGGGCTTTCAAGCCTTGCGCTGCTCACCGGCAATCTGGGGCGCGAGCATGTGGGCGTCGGCCCGGTACGTGGGCAGAATAACGTGCAGGGCGCGTGCGACATGGGCGTGCTGCCGAATCAGTTCCCCGGTTATCAGGATGTCGAAGATGCGGCGGTGCGCGAAAAATTCGCCCGCGCCTGGGGCATCGACCCGGCGGTGATGGACGACAAAATCGGCGTGCGCATCACCGAGGTGCCGCACCTGGCGCTTGAGGGCAAAGTCAAAGCCTATTACATCATGGGGGAGGATCCGCTCCAGACCGAAGCCGACCTGGGCCTGGTGCGTCAGGGTTTCGGGGCGCTTGATTTGGTGGTGGTGCAGGACATCTTTATGACCAAAACCGCCGAAGTGGCGGACGTGCTGCTGCCCGCTACTTCCTGGGGTGAGCACGGCGGCGTTTTCACCTGCGCTGACCGCGGCTTCCAGCGTTTTGAAGCGGCGGTAGCGCCGAAATATAACGTCAAACGCGACTGGGAAATCATCAGCCTTATCGCCACCGCCATGGGCTACCCGATGCATTACGACAACAACCAGCAGATCTGGGACGAAATGCGCGAGCTCTGCCCGCTGTTCTACGGCGTGACGTATCAGAAAATGGGCGACATGGGCCATGTGCAGTGGCCGTGTCCGACGCTTGATCACCCGGGCACCCCGTACCTCTACGCCGGCAATCGTTTCGACACGCCGAGCGGCAAAGGCCAGCTCTTTGCCGCGCCCTGGCGCGCGCCGGCGGAACAGCCGGACGCCGATTATCCGCTGGTGCTCTGCACCGTGCGCGAAGTGGGGCACTACTCCTGCCGTTCAATGACCGGCAACTGCGCGGCGTTGCAGACGCTCGCCGACGAGCCGGGCCGCGTGCAGATGCACCCGCAGGACGCTGCGCGGCTTAACGTGCGCGACGGCCAGCTGGTGTGGGTTAACTCTCGCCGTGGCCGCGTCATCAGCCGTGCCGATGTTAACGAGCGCATCAATCCCGGCGCGGTTTACATGACCTACCAGTGGTGGATAGGCGCCTGTAACGAACTCACCCAGGACAATCTCGACCCGGTCTCCAGAACCCCGGAAACCAAATATTGTGCGGTGAATGTAGAGGCGATTGCCGATCAGCGCGACGCCGAAACCTATGTCCAGACCACCTATACCCGCATGAAAACGCGCCTGCGCGACGCCGCGATGGTATAGCTCAACCGGCGCGGGCGCAGGCTCGCGCTTTCTGATACGACCATGAACCTGAACGGTACGATTTTACGCATCCAGGGCCGGGTGCAGGGGGTAGGATTTCGCCCCTTCGTCTGGCAACTGGCGCAGCAGTTAACGCTCGCGGGCGACGTCTGTAACGACGGCGCGGGCGTGGAAGTGCGCCTTACGCGCGGCGAAGGGGCGTTTATCGCCGCGCTCTGGCAGCACTGTCCACCGCTTGCGCGGATAGACAGCGTCAGCGCCGCGCCGTTTCGCTGGCCCGCGCTGCCGCAGACGTTTTCAATTCGGGAAAGCGGCGGCGGGGCGATGCGCACGCAAATTTCCCCGGACGCCGCGACCTGTCCGCAATGCCTGCGCGAACTCAACAATCCGGCGGACAGTCGCTGGCGCTATCCGTTTATCAACTGCACCCACTGCGGCCCGCGCTTCACCATTATTCACGCGATGCCCTATGACCGGCCCAATACGGCGATGGCGGGCTTTCCGCTCTGCGCGCGCTGTGCCGCGCAATACCGCGACCCGGCCGACCGACGTTTTCACGCGCAGCCCGTGGCATGCCCGGAATGCGGCCCGCAGCTTAGCTGGATAAGCGGTGATCAACACGCTGAAAAAGAGGCCGCCCTCCAGGCCGCGATTGCCGCGCTAAAGGCCGGGCAGATAGTGGCCATTAAAGGCCTTGGCGGGTTTCATCTCGCCTGCGACGCGCAAAACCCGCAGGCGGTGGCGCGCCTGCGCGCGCGCAAACAGCGTCCTGCCAAACCGCTGGCGGTCATGCTGCCGGTAGAGACCCGTCTTGCGGATAACGTCCGCGCGCGGCTTGCGACGCCCGCCGCGCCGATTGTGCTGGTGGATAATGCCCGTCTGCCGCCGCTGTGCGATCTTATCGCGCCGGGGCTTAACGAAACGGGCGTCATGCTGCCCGCGAACCCGCTGCAACACCTGCTGATACAGGGCGTCGACCGCCCTCTGGTGATGACCTCCGGCAACCGCAGCGGCGAGCCGCCTGCGCTCACCAACGCGCAGGCGCTCGCGCAGCTCGGAGAAATCGCCGACGGCTTTTTGCTGCATAACCGCGATATTTTGCAGCGCATGGATGATTCCGTGATGCGTCCTGGCGGCGAGATGCTGCGCCGGGCGCGGGGTTTCGTGCCGGATGCCCTCCCGCTGCCGACGGGTTGGCGCGATATGCCCGCCACGCTCTGTCTGGGGGCCGACCTGAAAAACACCTTTTGCCTGGCGCGGGGCGGCGAAGCGGTGTTGAGCCAGCATCTGGGCACTCTCAGCGACACGCAAACCGAAGCGCAATGGCGTCAGGCGCTGGCGCTGTTTTGCGAGATTTATGACTTTCACCCGCAGCAGGTCGTGGTGGACGCGCATCCTGGCTACCGCACGACCGCGCTCGGCGAGGCGATGGGGCTGCCGGTGCTTCGTGTGCTGCATCACCACGCGCATATCGCCGCGTGTCTGGCGGAGCACCGCTGGCCGCGCGACGGCGGGCCGGTGATTGCGCTGGCGCTCGACGGCATCGGCATGGGCGAGCAGGGGGCGTTGTGGGGCGGCGAATGCCTGCTGGTGGATTACCGTCGCTGCGAGCGGCTCGGCGGGCTGCCAGCCGTGGCGCTGCCAGGCGGCGACCTGGCGGCGCGACAGCCGTGGCGTAACTGGCTGGCGCAGTGGCAGGCGTTCGTGCCCGACTGGCAGACGCGTCCTGAGGCCGCAGGGCTTCTTGATAAGCCCTGGCAGCCGCTCGTGCGCGCAGTAGAGCGGGGCATCAATGCGCCGCGGGCGTCTTCCGCAGGCCGTCTTTTCGACGCGGTCGCCGCCATGCTCGGCGTGGCGCCGGACAGACAAAGCTACGAAGGCGAGGCGGCCTGCCGTCTTGAAGCGCTGGCGCGCCGTCATGGCCCGGTCGCTCATTCTGTGACGTTGTCACTTAAGGCGGGCGAATTTGATATGGCCGCCTTCTGGGCGAGCCTGCTGGCGTGTGATGCCCCGCCCGCGGCGCGCGCCTGGGCTTTTCACGACGCGCTCGCCTGCGGGCTGGCGGCGCTGGCGCGCCTGCACGGCCACGCGCGCGGCATCGGCACCATCGCCTGCGGCGGCGGGGTGCTGCATAACCGGCTGCTGCGCGAACGGCTGGCGTTTTACCTTCACGATTTCCGGCTGCTGCTGCCGCGGTCGTTGCCCGCAGGCGATGGCGCGGTGGCGTTCGGCCAGGCGGCAGTCGCCGCCGCGACGTTTTCATCACTTACAGGAATGTTGTCATGCTGACTCAATTGCTTCGTCTTCCCCCGCGCGCGCGGGCTCTGGTGGCCGCGCTTGGCCTCGCTAACCTGGCCGCCTGGTTCTGGGCGTTTTACGCTTTCCACAAGAGCCCCGCGCTGATGGCCGCGTGCCTGCTCGCCTGGGGCTACGGGCTGCGACACGCGGTCGACGCCGACCATATCGCCGCTATCGACACCGTCACGCGCAAAATGATGCAGCAGGGCAAGCGCCCGTTCGGCGTCGGCGCGTGGTTTTCGCTCGGCCATTCCAGCATCGTGGTGCTGGCGTCCGTCGCCATTGCCGCCACGGCGGCGGCGATCAAAGACGATATGGCCTGGTTTCACGAAGTGGGGGGTGTTATCGGCACTACCGTGTCGGCGGTGTTCCTGCTGGCGATGGCGCTGGTGAATCTGGTTATCCTGCGCGGCATCTGGCAGAGCTTCAACAGGCTCAAACGCGGCGAGCCGGTCACTGAGAATGCCGACGCGTTCACCGCTGGCGGCCCGATGAGCTGGCTGTTTCGCGCGACGTTCCGGCTGGTGGGCAAGAGCTGGCATATGTACCTGGTCGGCTTTCTCTTTGGGCTTGGGTTTGATACCGCAACAGAAATTGGCGTGCTGGGGATCTCGGCGGCGGGTGCGTCAAACGGCATGTCGGTCTGGTCGATTCTGGTGTTCCCGGCGCTCTTCACCAGCGGAATGGCGCTTATCGACACGCTCGATAACATGGTGATGGTCGGCGCTTACGGCTGGGCCTTCAGTAAGCCGCAGCGTAAGCTCTACTACAACATGACCATTACCGGCACGTCGGTGGTGGTGGCGCTGGTGATAGGCGGGCTGGAAGCGCTGGGGCTGCTGATGGATAAACTGGGCCTCGCCGGCGGCATCTGGGATCTGGTCGCCGGGGTTAACGATAATCTTGGCAACGCCGGGTTTATCGTGGTTGGCCTGTTTATCGCCTGCTGGGGGCTTTCGCTTTTAAACTATCGCCGCAAAGGCTACGACGCGCTGCCCGCGCGTTAAGCCGCGCCGCGCCTTTCGTCACGACACTTCTGACGAAAGGCGCTCCCCTCGACACCGTTATCACACTTCCCCGCCAAACATTCCCTTTTCTGTCAGCATGTTAGCTCCTGGCACGGTTTCTGCATTATTAGCGCCACTATTTACGCAGTTCAACCGGGAGCAACACCGATGAAAAAAGTCGTCACGGTATGCCCCTATTGCGCGTCGGGTTGCAAAATCAACCTGGTCGTCGATAACGGCAAAGTCGTTAAGGCGGAAGCGGCAATGGGCAAAACCAATCAGGGGGACTTATGCCTGAAAGGCTATTACGGCTGGGATTTTATTAATGATACCCAGATCCTCACGCCGCGCCTGAAAACGCCGATGATCCGTCGCGAACGGGGCGGCAGGCTGGAGGCGGTCTCGTGGGACGAGGCGCTCGATTATGTGGCGCAGCGCCTTGGCGCGATAAAAGCGAGCTATGGCCCGGACGCGATCATGACGACAGGCTCGTCACGCGGCACCGGCAATGAAACCAACTACGTGATGCAAAAATTTGCCCGCGCGGTTATCGGCACCAATAACGTCGATTGCTGCGCGCGCGTCTGACACGGCCCCTCGGTTGCAGGTCTGCACCAGTCGGTCGGTAATGGCGCCATGAGCAATTCCATCACGGGCATTGAAAATACCGATTTAGTCTTTGTCTTCGGGTATAACCCGGCGGATTCACATCCGATCGTCGCCAATCGGATCATTAAAGCGAAGAAAAACGGCGCGAAAATTATCGTCTGCGATCCGCGTAAAATCGAAACCGCGCGCATTGCGGATATGCATCTGGCGCTGAAAAACGGCTCTAACATCGCGCTTCTGAACGCGATGGGCCACGTCATTATCGAGGAAGATCTCTGGGACCACGCTTTTGTCAGCGCCCGTACCGAAGGCTTCAAGGAGTACCGCAAGATAGTCGAAGGCTATACGCCGGAGTCGGTGGAGGCGATAACTGGCGTCAGCGCGGCGGAGATCCGCCAGGCGGCGCGGCTCTACGCGCAGGCGAAAAGCGCGGCGATCCTCTGGGGCATGGGGGTCACCCAGTTTTACCAGGGGGTGGAGACCGTGCGTTCGCTCACGAGCCTGGCGTTGCTGACCGGCAACCTCGGCAAACCGAGCGCGGGCGTCAACCCGGTACGCGGGCAGAACAACGTGCAGGGCGCGTGCGATATGGGCGCGCTGCCGGACACCTACCCGGGCTATCAGTATGTGAACAACCCCGCGCACCGCGAAAAATTCGCCCGCGCCTGGGGCGTTGAGTCGCTGCCCGCGCATACCGGCTATCGCATCAGCGAGCTGCCGCACCGCGTGGCGCATGGCGAGGTGCGCGCCGCCTACATTATGGGCGAAGATCCGCTGCAGACCGATGCCGAGCTGTCGGCGGTGCGTCAGGCGTTTGCGAGCCTGGAGCTGGTTATCGTGCAGGATATCTTCATGACCAAAACCGCGGCGGCGGCGGATGTGATTTTACCGTCCACCTCGTGGGGCGAACATGAAGGGGTGTATACGGCGGCAGACCGCGGCTTCCAGCGCTTCTTCAAAGCGGTGGAGCCGAAGTGGGATCTGAAAACCGACTGGCAAATCATCAGCGACATCGCCACCCGCATGGGCTACCCGATGCATTACGACAACACGCAACAGATCTGGGATGAGCTGCGCGCGCTGTGCCCGGATTTTTACGGGGCTACCTATGAAAAAATGGGTGAGCTCGGCTACATCCAGTGGCCGTGTCGTGATGAATCGCAGGCCGATCAGGGCACCGATTATCTGTTTGAAAGCGAATTTTCCACGCCGAACGGGCTTGGGCAGTTCTTTACCTGCGACTGGGCGCCGCCGCTGGATCGGGTGAATGACGACTATCCGCTGGTGCTCTCCACCGTGCGTGAAGTCGGGCATTACTCGTGCCGCTCGATGACCGGCAACTGCGCGGCGCTCGCCGCCCTTGCCGACGAACCAGGCTACGCGCAGATCAACACCGCTGACGCGAAGCGGCTCGGGATTGACGACGAGGCGCTGGTGTGGGTGGTGTCACGCAAGGGGAAAGTCATCACCCGCGCGCAGGTCAGCGACAGGCCGAACCCGGGCGCGGTTTATATGACGTACCAGTGGTGGATCGGCGCGTGTAACGAGCTGGTGGCGGAAAATTTAAGCCCCATCACCAAAACGCCGGAGTACAAATACTGCGCCGTGCGCGTCGAGCCGATTCGCGATCAGCGGGCCGCCGAGCAGTATGTGATTGATGAGTACAACGCGCTGAAAGCCCGGCTGCGGGAATCCGCAAAGGGGTAACCGTGCCGTAAATCCATCCGCGCCATCAATCCCCCGCAAGGGGGATTTTTTTCGCCGCTCTTAGCCCTCTGGCATCAGCGCGCGGCATTCGCCGAGCACAAACTGGCGCAGCCAGCGGTGCGCCGGGTCGGCCTCTGAGCGCGGGTGCCACATCTGCGATACCGTAATGGGGCGGGTCGCCACCGGCAGTTCAAACCACGCGATACCGGGTGCGGGCGGCAGGTTTATCAGAAACGACGCGGGCACCAGCGCCACCAGATCGCTTGCGCGCGCGACCGCCAGCGCCGCCGGAAAGCCCGGCACCACGGCGGCGACCGTGCGCGTAAGGCCGAGCGCCGCCAGCCCCTCATCCACCGGCCCGGTGAGCAGGCCGCGCCGCGAGGCCACCACATGCGGCCAGGCGACATACTCCTGCGGCGTCACGCCAGCGCGCGCCGCCAGCGGGTGGCCGTCTATTACCACGCCCACAAAACGGTCCTGGAACAGCCGTTGCAGCCTGATTTCCGGCCCCATCTCGCCCGGCACGCCGATTTCCAGATCCGCTTCACCTTCGCGCAGTGGCCGGTCGGTTTTAACGGGCTTCGGCGCAAAACGCAGGCGCACGCCGGGCGCAGCGCTGGCGGCGCGGGCGATAAGGCGCGGACCGAACGCCTCCACAAACCCGTCGTTGGCGCGAAGCGTAAATGTCTGCTGATGGGTGGCGATATCGAATGCCTGCGGCGCGGGGCGTAGCACGGCGCGGGCGGCAAATACTGCGCTCTGCGTACGCTCGCGGATAGCGTGCGCGTAAGGCGTAAGCACCATCTGGCGGCCGGCGCGCACCAGCAGCGGATCGCCAGTGGCCTCACGCAGACGGCCCAGCGTACGGCTCATCGCCGAGGCGCTTAATCCGAGCCGCCGCGCGGCCGCCGCTACGCTTTTCTCGGCCAGTAATACATCCAGCGCGAACAACAGGTTCAGATCCGGCTCATTCATTATTCAGGCTCCGGGGAACGCCATGAGATAAGGCGTTTCATGCAGGTTTACAGTGCAATCGTTGCGTCTTCCGCCTTGTATCGCCTGAAAGTAGAGTTAACGCAAGCACACTTTTTCCTGAGGTTATGATGACACTGTTTTCCAGCCTGCCCGGCGATGAAGGGCTGCCGGGGCGCGAGCGGGCGCTCGCGATGATCGCGGTGATGACCAGCACGACGATGGCCGTGTTTGACGGCGCGATGGTAAATATCGCGCTGCCGGATATTGCCCGTGAATTACAGGTGAGCGCGGCGGATGCCGTCTGGGTGGCGAACGGCTATCTGCTGGCCGCCGCCATGACGCTCGCGATTTTCGCGGCGCTGGCAGGAAGGCTTGGCTTTCGCACGCTATTTGCCGCAGGCGTGGGGCTTTTTACACTGGCGTCGCTCGGCTGCGCGCTGGCCGATTCGCTCTCATGGCTGGTGGCGATGCGGTTTTTACAGGGCATTGGCGGAGCGGCGACGCTCAGCATCGCGCCGGCTATCCTGCGTACCGTTTTTCCCAACCGGCTGCTGGGGCGCATTCTCGGGATGAACGCGCTGCTTATCGCCACCAGCACGGCGGTGGCGCCGGTTCTCGGTGGCGCGCTGCTGGCCTGGCTCGGCTGGCCGTGGCTGTTTGCGATTAATCTCGCGCCAGGGGCGCTCGCGCTGTGGCTGACGCTGCGCACTCTTCCGCAGGCGCGTCGCCCGGCTCACGGGCCGTTTGACGTTCCGGGCGCGCTGCTCTCGGCGCTGATGCTGGGGGCGGTGGTGATGGCGCCGGACGCCGTATCGTTGCATGCCATGTTTGGCTTCGGCGCGCTGGCGGCGCTGTCGGGCGCCGCGCTGGTCTGGCGTCTCAGACGCGCGCCGGAGCCGCTTCTGCCGCCGCAGCTCTTTGCCAGCCCCCGTTTTACCCTGGCCGCGCTTACTTCGCTGGCGTCGTTTATCAGCCAGGGAATGACCTTTGTGGCGCTGCCGTTTCTGTTTCAGAGCGTGTATGGCTACAGCGCGCTGAACGCGGCGCTGCTTTTCACCGCCTGGCCGGTGGGCATTATGCTGGTCGCCCCCTGTGCCGGACGCCTTGCCGACCGCCACGCGCCGGCGCTTATCGCAACCGCCGGGCTTGCAGTGTTCGTGGCGGGCCTCGTGGCGCTGGCGCTGTTGCCCGCGCAGGCGAGCGCAGGGGATATCAGCCTGCGCGGATTGCTGTGCGGCCTGGGCTTTGGCGTTTTTCAAAGCCCGAATAACCGCGAAATGCTGGCGAATGCCTCGCGCGAGCACAGCGGCTATGCCTCCGGCGTGCTGGCGATTATGCGCACGTTCGGTCAGTGCGTAGGGGCGGCGTTGGTCGGGGTTATCCTGGCGCTCGGCGCGCCATCTGAGGAGAGCCTGGCGCAGGCGTCTGGTGTGAGGCTCGCGCTGTGGGTCGCTGCCGCCGCGTCGCTGCTCGCACTCGGCGTCAGCCTCAGCCGGCTGCGACGCGGCTGACCCGCCAATACCCGCGCCTGGCGGCGGGTTATAAAAACAGGCGCGCCGCTCTGGCGTGTGTTAAGGTCGTTTTCTAATCACTACAGAGGGCTAACGTATGCCAAAAAACGTCGTGGCAATTCTACCTGGCGGACAGGTTGAGCATGTTGCTGTTGCCGATGAGTTAGAAGTAATGCGCATTAGCGGTGAGAAGGGCGCCACGCTTGAGCTGCCGATTGAGAGCTATAAGCTGGATGGCGAAACGTATCTGGTGGCGCGGTTTTCCAGTCTGGTAAGCGAACAGGAGACCGAAAGCGCTATCCGTCAGTTTTATTAATTCCTCGCTACGGGGGCCTTGCCCCTGTAGCGGTTTATTCTCGCGTCAGAATCGTTTCTCGCTGGTGAGTGAGGATGAGAGTTTACGCAAGGCCTCGACATCCAGTTCCGGCTTCTCTTTATCCAGCACGCAGGCAATAGAAAGCAGTTCATTAAACTGTGTGAGTAATATTTCGGTATCCGATTTTAACGGATTATCTTCCGCATCCAGCGCCGCATTGATGGCTTTTTTAACGCCTTCAACCATCTCTTCCATACCGCCGTTTTTCCCGATAGTCATGAGCATGGCGCTTAACAGTAACGCCTGCGCTTCCACCTGGGCCGTCAGAATTTTCGCTTCCGCATCCATTTTCGAGATTTTGGCAATCATGCTGTAAATCACATTATTCATGAGACTTCCTCCTTTGCCCGACCAGCATATCAGTGGGGCAAATATGGACAATGTTGTGTAGTCTTAAATGAGCGCAGCGCGCCTGTAAAAGCCTGACGACGGCACTGGCCTGCGCGCGGCCGCGCGGCGAACAGCGGCTGGCCACGCGCAGGTAACAATATTTGTTATAAAATCGGCTACATAATATATACACGATAACCGTTCCCGGTGCCCGGGCCTGCACCGTTAAAACAGCGGGCTAAATCGCATAATTAACATTAAATGGCGCTGTGGGACGCAAGCGCAGACACATTCAAAATAATTATCCCGGCGAGGAGAGACAGGTAATGAATAAAATGAATGGCCAGTGCCATTGCGGCGCGGTGAAATTTACCGTGGAGTTAACGGACGGGCTGAATACCGCCCGGCGTTGCAATTGCTCTTATTGTCGAATGCGCGGCGCGGTAGTGGTTTCCGCGCCGCTCACCGGTATTACGGTGCTGGAGGGTAAGGAAAAACTGACGGAGTATCGCTTTAATACCCGCCAGGCGGCACACTATTTCTGCTCGGTTTGCGGCATATATACTTTCCATCAGCGGCGCTCCAACCCGGACCAGTATGGCGTGAATGTCGCGTGCCTCGAAGGTATATCCCCCTTTGACTTTCCTGAAATCACCGTGACCGAAGGCATCCACCATCCGAATGATGGCGGTGGCGGCGTAGCGGGCTATTTACGCTATACGCGCGCGAAACCGGGCGAGTAACAAACCTGGCGTCGCGTCAATCATTCAGCCTTCGGGATAGTCAATGCGGTAGCCGTCGTCTGACTCACGCACCCAGGCAAAGCCCTGGCGGCCAAGATGCATACCCGCCACCAGTAATTGCTCGCGGGCGGCCTGCGCCAGAAGGCGCTTGCGGGTGGCGGCGGCCTGCGCCGGATCGTGGTCAAAGACGATAGACACGCCCGGTCGCGCGGACTGGATATGCGGGAAATGCACGATATCGCCCCAGATAAGCAGGCGTTCTCCTTTTGAATCAATGCGAAACCCGGTATGGCCCGGCGTGTGTCCTGGCAGCCAGACCGGGCGAATACCGTCGGTGATGGCGGTATCGCCGGAGATAAAGCGCAGACGCGGCGCATAACCATCCAGCGTGCGGCGGGCGAGCAGAATAGCGCGCTGTACTCGTTCGCTTGCGCCCTCAAGCCGCGCGTCGTCGCGCCAGAACGCCGCTTCCAGAGGATGCAGCCAGAGCGCGGCGCGCGGGTAGACCGGCGCGCCCTGGCTATCCAGCAGGCCGCCGAGATGATCGGGATGGCCGTGGGTCAGTAATATCGTATCCACCTCCTGCGGCGTCACGCCGAGTGTTCGCAGGGCAGCGAGCAGCTCCCCGCCCGCCTGGTTCAGCCCGCCGGTACCGGCATCCACCAGCATCACGTGCCCCTGACCGCGGATCAGATAACCATTGATATGAATCTCGCCGGGCGCGGCGACCCCGGCGGTGCGCTGAAGCGCATCGGCCCCGGCGGTGGGGATGCCTGTTAACAGATCGAGACTCGCGTCCATCTTGCCGTCGCTTATCGCGGTGACCTGGAAATCGCCAACCTGGCGTGAAGGAAAAGCGGGATGGTCCATAAAGCCCTCCTGGACGTGGTGCATATTGACATTTCGTCACGCTAAAGGCTGCCATCGCCCCGGCAAAGCGATACTATGGCACGCCTTAATGAGCTTTTGTCACTGACGGGCGCAAGCCCGTCCGCAGGAGGAGCCACGATGCGCAGAAAAATCCCCGGCAGCGCGTCGCTGCAGGCGTTCGAGGCGGCCGCGCGGCACGGTAATTTCGCCCGTGCCGCGCAGGAGCTTTCGCTGACGGAAGGCGCCATCAGCCGCCAGATAGCGAAGCTGGAAGCGCTGCTCGGCTGTCAGTTGTTCGACCGCGCCGGCAGCCGCGTCAGGCTGAATCCGGCCGGCGCGCGCTACGCCCACCGCGTGCGCGAAACGCTGGAGCGACTCGATCGCGACACGCAATACCTGATGGGGTTGCCGGAGGGCGGCAGGAGCCTGGACATCGCCGCGCTGCCCACCTTCACCAGCCGCTGGCTTATTCCGCGGCTCGGGCGTTTTTACGCCCGACATCCTGACATCACGCTGAATATCGCCGCCCGAACCGAGCCGTTTATCCTGAACGGCAGCGGTTTTGACGCGGCCCTGCATTATGACAGCCCCGCCTGGGCCGGAATGCGCGTCACGAGGCTTTTTGAAGAGCGGCTGGTGCCGGTGTGCCACCCGGCGCTGCTGAGCGCAGGGGAGGGGGAGCCGCTGAACCGACTGCCGCGCATCCACCGCCGCCAGAACCCTGACGCCTGGCTGCGATGGGCGCAGGAGACCGGTATGCATCTGGATAACCCGGCGCAGGGCGCGCGCTACGATCTGCATGAAATGGCGATTGCCGCTGCGCTTGCCGGTCAGGGTGTGGCGCTGGTACCGCGCGGGTATGTCGAAGATGAACTGGCGCGTGGCGCGCTGGTAGCGCCCTGGCCGGGGGCATCGACGCTCAGCAAAACGTTCTGTCTGGTAAAACCCGTGGAGAGCGGCGTTAACGATGCGGCGCTGGCTGCGTTTGAGGTATGGTTACAGGACGACATTCAGACGGAATAAGCATCAACAGGGCGGCCTGCAAGGCCGCGGAGAGAAACGCCGCCGGTACGTTGCGCTCACCGGCGGCGGTCAGGCGTTACGCGCGCAGCGGCTCGCCGCGCACCGGACGATCGCCTGCGACGAAATAGCTCGCCGTGCTGCGCGGCAGCGGCGCGCGACCGCGAATGTTATCCGCAATCTTCTCGCCAATCATGATGGTGGTCGCGTTCAGGTTGCCGGTGATAATCAGCGGCATAATGGACGCATCCACCACCCGCAGCCCTTCGAGCCCGTGTACGCGACCTTCGCCATCCACCACGGCCATCTCATCGCTGCCCATTTTGCAGGTGCCGCAGGGGTGATAGGCGGTTTCCGCGTGGTTACGCACAAACTCATCAAGCTGTTCATCGGTCTGACAGTCGATGCCCGGACTGATCTCACGGCCACGGAATTTATCCAGCGCCGGCTGGTTGATTATCTGGCGCGTGATGCGAATTGCGTCGCGGAACTCCTGCCAGTCCTGCTCGTGCGACATGTAGTTGAACAGGATAGCCGGATGCTGGCGCGGATCGCGCGATTTAATGCGCACATGGCCGCGGCTCGGCGAGCGCATGGAGCCGACGTGGCACTGGAAACCGTGCGCTTCCACCGCATTGGAGCCGTTATAGTTTATCGCCACCGGCAGGAAGTGGTACTGAATATTCGGCCAGGCGAACTCCTCGCGGCTGCGGATAAAGCCGCCGCCCTCGAAGTGGTTGCTGGCCCCGATGCCGGTGCCGTTAAAGAGCCACTCCGCGCCGATTTTCGGCTGGTTCCACCATTTTAGCGCCGGGTAGAGCGACACCGGTTCTTTACATTCGTATTGCAGATACATCTCCAGGTGATCCTGAAGGTTCTCGCCGACGCCCGGCAGATCGTGGACCACAGGAATATCAAACTGCTTCAGGAACGCGGCGTTGCCGACGCCCGAGCGCTGAAGGATTTGCGGCGAGGCGATGGCACCCGCGCAGAGCAGCACTTCACGGTGCGCGGTCGCTTTATGCGGCGCGTTGCTGGCCCCGTGGAGATACTCCACGCCCACGGCGCGTTTGTTGTCGAACAGAATGCGATCGGTTATGGCGTGGGTGATGATTTTCAGGTTCGGACGCGGCTTCGCGGTGTCGAGATAGCCGCGCGCGGTGCTGGAGCGGCGGCCTTTCGGCGTCACGAAACGGTCCATCGGGCCAAACCCTTCCTGCTGATAGCCGTTCAGATCGTCGGTACGCGGATACCCCGCCTGCACGCCTGCTTCAATCATCGCCGCGAACAGCGGATTGTTGCCGGGTTTGCAGGTGGTGATGCTCACCGGGCCGTCGCCGCCGTGGTAATCGTTAGCGCCGATATCGCGCGTTTCCGATTTCCGGTAGTAGGGCAGGCAGTCGAGATAAGTCCAGCGCTCAAGACCGGGCTGCTGCGCCCAGTTGTCGAGATCCATCGCGTTGCCGCGCACATAACACATGCCGTTAATCAGCGACGATCCGCCAAGCCCTTTACCGCGTCCGCACTCCATGCGGCGGTTATTCATGTATGGCTCAGGCTCAGTCTCATACGCCCAGTTGTAGCGTTTTCCCTGTAGCGGGTAAGCCAGCGCCGCCGGCATCTGGGTGCGGAAGTCAAAGCGGTAATCCGGGCCGCCCGCTTCCAGCAGTAATACGGTGACGTCACTGTCTTCGGTCAGTCTTGTTGCCAAAACATTCCCTGCGGATCCGGCTCCGATAATGATGTAATCAAATTCCATTAGTCGTTCCTCAGGTTAAAAATAAATCAAAATACGGACTGAAAGCGGGTCATCTCGACCTGCACGGATTTCACCTGCGTATAGCTTTGCAGGGTCATCAGCCCGTTCTCGCGGCCAATGCCGGAGTGCTTATAGCCGCCGACCGGCATCTCGGCGGCGGATTCGCCCCAGGTGTTGATCCAGCAGATGCCCGCTTCAATCTGGTGAATGACGCGGTGCGCGCGGTTGAGATCCTGCGTAACGACGCCCGCCGCCAGGCCGTAATCGGTGGCGTTGGCGCGTTTCACCGCTTCTTCTTCGCTCTCATAAGTGAGAATCGACATGACCGGCCCGAAGATCTCCTCGCGCACGATGGTCATCTCATCGCGACAGTCAGTGAAGACGGTCGGCTCGACCCATGCGCCGTTATCAAATCCCTCGCCGGTCATGCGTTTGCCGCCGCACAGCAGGCGCGCGCCTTCACGGATACCGGTCTCGATGTAGCGCATCACGTTGTCGCGGTGCGCGAAGCTGACCATCGGCCCGAAATTCGTCGCCGGATCGTTGAGATCGCCCGCTTTAATGCGCGCCACGCGCTCGGCGATTTTCGCCTCGAAGGGCGCCTTAAGTTTCGCCGGGATAAAGACGCGCGTACCGTTGGTGCAGACCTGGCCTGAACTGTAGAAGTTGGCCATCATGGCGATGTCGGCGGCGAGACTCAGATCCGCGTCGTCAAAAATGATGAGCGGCGATTTTCCGCCAAGCTCCATGGTGACCTCTTTCAGCGTCGAGCCCGCCGCGTTCGCCATCACTTTTTTGCCGCTGGCGACGCCGCCGGTAAACGAGACTTTGTCGATGCCGGGGTGTTCCGTCAGCAACTGGCCGGTGACCGCGCCACGGCCGTTCAGCACGCTGAAGACGCCGTCCGGCAGGCCCGCTTCGGTGTAGATTTCCGCGAGTTTCAGTGCGGTGAGCGGCGTGACTTCGCTTGGCTTGAAGATCATGGCGTTGCCCGCAGCCAGCGCCGGGGCAGATTTCCACAGCGCAATCTGGATGGGGTAGTTCCAGGCGCCAATCCCCGCCACCACGCCAAGCGGTTCGCGGCGGGTATACACAAAAGCGGTATCGCGCAGCGGGATCTGCTGGCCTTCCAGCGCGGGGATAAGCCCGGCGTAATATTCCAGCACGTCGGCGCCGGTGACGATATCGACCGCCTGGGTTTCGCTCAGCGGTTTGCCGGTGTCGAGGGTTTCAAGCGCGGCCAGCTCGTCATTGCGATCGCGCAGAATATCCACGGCGCGGCGCAGAATGCGCGAGCGTTCCATCGCGGTCATCGCCGCCCAGATTTTCTGGCCTTTGCGCGCGGCTTCGACGGCGCGATCCACGTCGGCCTGACCGGCTTCATGAACCTCGGCGAGCACGTCGCCGTTCGCCGGGTTGATGGTCTGGAAGGTATTGCCCGCCGCTGCCGGGACATATTTGCCATCAATATAAAGCTGCTGTTCTGCGAATCGGGACATGATTCCTCCTTCTTAAGGGTGCTCTGCGCCAGCCAGCTGCTGACGGATGAATTGAGTGGTGAGCGTTCTGGCGGTATCCAGATTAAACGGCTTGCCGCTCAGCGCCGCGCGCAGCCACAGGCCATCAATCAGCGAGGCCAGGCCGTGCGCCGCCAGTCGCGCCTGTTCGCGCGGCAGTTCGCGGCGAAACTCGGCGGCGAGCGTCGAAAACAGTCGACGGCTGCTGACGCGCTCCAGACGCCCGAGCTGCGGCTGATGCATGCTGCTTGCCCAGAAATCGAGCCAGGCTTTCATCGCCGCGCTGTGTACCTGGGTGTCGTCGAAGTTGCCTTCGACAATCGCCAGCAGACGCGCCTCGGTGCTGGCCTGGCCCAGCGGTTTGAGCCGGGCGGCGACGGCGTCGCGTAGCTGGCGGGTGATGTCACGCATGGTGGCTTCCAGCAGGCCGTTTTTATCTTTGAAATAGTGGCTGATGATCCCCGCCGAGACGCCCGCCCGGCGCGCAATCTGCGCGATGGTGGCGTCGTTTATCCCGACGTCATTAATGGTGCTCAGCGTTGCATCAATTAACTGCCTGCGCCGTATCGGCTGCATTCCCACTTTTGGCATGACCCCGGACTCCCGCTCACCACGATGTTAAGACTATTAGAACTTTTTTTGATTGGACGTTCAATATAAAAAAAGAAATTGTTAAGATGTTGTGATTGAATTGTCGCAAAAGCGGAGCGGTGCGCTACGCTATCTGGCAATTAATCACCGTTATGAACGATCGGGGGGCGCAGAGAAGGGCCTGGCGAGGCCGGTAAATGACCACGCACTTTTTAAAGGATGACAGGACATTAACCAGAGGTAACCGATGACGAATCCACCTGCCAGTGAAAAAAACAGAATTAACGCCGTAGTGTTCTACACGTCAGCCGCGCTGATTCTGACTTTTTCACTGGTCACCATTTTATTCAGCAAGCAGTCCGCAGACTGGATCCAGCTGGCGGTAAACTGGGTCTCAGCGACGTTCGGCTGGTATTACATGCTGGCTGCCACGCTCTATATCGTGTTCGTGATTTTCATGGCCTGTTCACGCTATGGCGATATCAAACTAGGACCGGAGCAGTCGAAACCGGAGTTCAGCCTGCCGAGCTGGTCAGCTATGCTGTTCGCCGCCGGTATCGGCATCGACCTGATGTTTTTCTCGGTCGCCGAACCGGTGACGCAATATATGCAGCCGCCGACGGGGACGGGGCAGACGATAGAAGCCGCGCGTCAGGCGATGGTCTGGACGCTGTTCCACTACGGGCTGACGGGCTGGTCGATGTACGCGCTGATGGGCATCGCGCTGGGCTACTTTAGCTATCGCTACAACCTGCCGCTGACCATTCGCTCCGCGCTGTACCCTATTTTCGGCAAGCGCATTAACGGGCCGATAGGCCATACCGTGGATATCGCGGCGGTGATAGGCACCATTTTCGGTATCGCCACGACGCTCGGCATTGGCGTGGTGCAGCTCAATTACGGCCTGAAAGTACTGTTCGATATTCCCGAAGGGCTGACGGCGCAAATGGCGCTGATTGTGCTGTCGGTTGTCATCGCCACCATTTCAGTCACCTCGGGCGTCGATAAAGGCATTCGTTTTCTTTCTGAGCTCAACGTTATCCTGGCGCTGGGGCTTATCCTGTTTGTGCTTTTTATGGGCAAAACCGATTTTCTGCTAAACGCGCTGGTGCTGAATATCGGGGATTACATCCATCGCTTTATGGGGATGACGCTCGACACGTTCGCCTTTGATATGCCGCGCCAGTGGATGAACAGCTGGACGCTCTTCTTCTGGGCCTGGTGGGTGGCGTGGTCGCCGTTTGTCGGGCTGTTCCTGGCGCGTATTTCACGCGGGCGCACTATTCGCCAGTTCGTGCTGGGCACGTTGATTATTCCGTTTACCTTTACGCTGCTGTGGCTGTCGGTGTTTGGCAACGCCGCGCTGTATGAAATTATCCACGGCGACGCCGGGTTTGCACAGGAGGTTATCGCCCATGCGGAGCGCGGCTTCTACAGCCTGCTTGCGGAATATCCGGCCTTTAAGCTGAGCGCCTCGGTCGCCACCATTACCGGGATGCTGTTCTACGTGACCTCCGCCGATTCCGGCTCGCTGGTACTGGCGAACTTCACCTCGAAGCTCAAAGACATCAACAGCGACGCCGCCAACTGGCTGCGTATTTTCTGGTCGGTCGCGATTGGCGTGCTGACGATGGGCATGCTGATGACCAACGGCATTTCGGCGCTGCAAAACACGACGGTGATTATGGGGCTGCCGTTCAGCTTCGTGATTTTCTTTGTTATGGCCGGGCTGTATAAATCGCTGAAGGTGGAAGATCACCGCCGCGCCAGCGCCAGCCGCGATACCGCGCCCTATATTCCGTCTGGCAATGACCGTCTGAGCTGGAAAAAGCGGCTGTCGCGCCTGATGAACTACCCGGGCGCGCGCTATACCCAGCAGATGATGGAAACGGTGATTTTCCCGGCGATGCAGGATGTCGCGAAGGAGCTGGAATTGCGCGGCGGGCGCGTCTCGCTGCGTAAAGTCGACGCCGACGAAGCGCCGCCGCTGGGTTATCTTGATCTGCGCGTGCATCTTGGCGAGGAGCAGGATTTTGTTTATCAGGTCTGGCCGCAGCAATATTCGGTGCCAGGCTTTACCTACCGCGCCCGCAGCGGGAAATCGCACTATTTCCGTCTGGAAACCTTTCTGCTGGAGGGCAGTCAGGGTAATGACCTGATGGATTACAACAAGGAACAGGTGATTATCGATATTCTCGACCAGTACGAGCGTCATCTGAACTTTATCCACCTCCACCGCGAGGCGCCAGGCAATAACCTGGTCTTCCCGGAGCTGTAAAAGAAAAAGGCCACGTGAGTGGCCTTTTTTGTTAACGTTGCCGCCTTACCCAAAGGAGACGCCACTATGCAACGCTGGACGATCCACTGGCTGGAAGCGCAGGGCGATTTAAGCGATTACCGCGCCCGGATCCATGACGAGACCGCCGCCGCGTACGAAACGCTGGCCGCGATAATGATGCCGCCGCGACTCGACATTCTGGTGCATCGCGCGCCGGGGCAGGTTATCCCGGAGATTGGCCTTGCGGGCCGCGCGTATCACGGCGCGCTTTTCAGTATGGGCATTGACCCGGATAACCTTCATCTCACGTCATCCCTGACGGACGGCACGCTGCGCAGGCAGATTCTGCATGAAGTACATCACTGTATGCGAATGGCAGGGCCTGGCTATGGCTGGACGCCTGGCGAAGCGCTGGTGAGCGAAGGGCTTGCAGGCCAGTTTGTGACCTGGCTGATGGGCAGCGCGCCGGAGCCCTGGGAGCGCGCGCTGGAAAGCGCTGCCTTAACCGCCGCGCCAGTGAGTGTCGCCGCGCTGGGTGACACCCGATATGACCATGCCGCCTGGTTTTTCGGCACCGGCGCGCTGCCCCGCTGGTACGGTTATACGCTTGGCTATGAAATGGTGGGCGCATGGCTTGGAGACATTGGCGAACCTGACCCTGAGCGCCGGGTGGCGGTGTCGGCGCAGGAAGTGATTGCGGCGGCGCGTCGCCACGGGCTGGCAGGCGAATAGCGGGACGCTTATCGTCCCGCACAATAGATTAGCGTGTTCACGTCGGCTTCTGCTCATGGTGTAGCCGACGCGCCCGGCAGATGTGAGCATGATTTTCATCCGCCCATTGCACGAGTTTTTTCATGGGCTCAAGAAAGGAATTACCGAGCGCGGTCAGCCGGTATTCGACTCTCGGCGGCACTTCAGGGTAGACCGTCCGGCTGATATAGCCGTCCATTTCAAGCCGTTTAAGCGTGCGCGAAAGCATCTGACGTGAGATATCGCCAATTTCCCGGTTCAGCTCGTTAAACCGCACCGTGCGCCCCGCCAGCGCCTCAAGGATCAGCAGACTCCACTGATCGCCAATCTGATTCAGTACGTCGCGTATCGGGCATGGCTGCCCGTATTGGGCGATGTCGTCACGTTCGTTTTTCGTCATGATGGTGAGCTAACCCCCCGTTAATAGTCACTTTTATGTGACTGAGTCAGAAAATTATGACCTCTTGTTGAGGCCGCGGGCGCACTGTACCATCCGTGCCCGTTACGGTCTATTTTCGTGACCAGGTATGAAATGACAACTGCGCACCAAAGAAGGAGAGAAAAGATGAAAAAAGCGATCGCGGGCGTTTTGATGGCGGCGAGCCTGCTTATTGCGAATGATGCCCTGGCGCACGCGCCTGCGCGTCAGGGCGCGGTCGAAGAGGCCAATCGTCAGTTGGTGCTTGATTTCTACGACCGGTTCTTTAATCGCCATGAAACCGCAGCGGCGGATGTGGTGGTGGATGATTACCGCCAGCACAATCCGGAGGTGCCGGACGGCAAAGCGCCGTTCGTTAACTATTTCAGCGGGTACTTTCGCGATAACCCGCAGTCACGCGCGAAGGTGATCCGCAGCGCGGCCGATGGCGACCTGGTCTGGTTGCAGGTGCATTCGACGAACGGTAGCCACGATCGCGGGCAGGCCGTTCTGGATATCTTCCGGGTGAAAAACGGCAAAATTGTCGAGCACTGGGACATTATCCAGGCGGTGCCGGAGAAGGCCGCGAACGACAATACGATGTTCTGAGACGCAGGCGCCGCGCGCTGACGCGGTGCCTGAATAATGCTGCGCTGCGCGAGTTGGTCAGGGTTGCCCCTGCATATCCCAGCGCGCCGAACCCATATCGTTATAAACACGATCATGGGTAAAAGGCGGGAATGTGGCACGCCCGGCGGCCTCTTTGAGCGCCTGACAATATGCTTGATCGCCATCCTTAATAATAAAATTCACCAGCCGCCCATCTTTTTCGAAATCAAGATGAACGGTACAGGTTTTTCCATTCCAGGCGTGAGGATCGGCGAGTGCCGCATCCAGCGCGGTTTTAATACCTGCGGCCTGCTTACCATAAATATCTTTATCAGAAACGCGTCCAGAATTTTTATAAATGCATGGGTCCAGCGCACGCGTTTTTTTACAACCGTCTGGCGCAAGCGGCGCGCAGCCTGCAACGCCCGCAACCATCAACATAACCAGCAGGAATTTTTTCATAGTAAGTCCATTTCCAGAGATAAAGACAAAGGCATATAAAGTATTGCCGCATTATGCCATGTGTATTATCGCCTGCGTGAGCAGCATCGGCTGTACCCCTTATTACCAGGAGGCATACGGACGTTATTCTGCATGGATAAGCAATGGCCTGGCGACAGCGGTAAAATGACATCTTATCGTTTACGCGTAAGCGTTCTCAGAATGTTACGGTGAGGGTTTCGTCGCATGAGTTTTTTCTGAAACAGCAGTAAAGCCGCATCGTTAAAACATTTTGCGGTACAGGTCCGGGCAGAAATCAAAGAGGCAGGAGATACTGAGAGTCTTTTTAAAATATCCGTTAGCGGAACAGCCCGCCGACCGATAACAGATGAGGGACATCTGATGCTGAAACCCAGCGATTATGCCAAAGCCGAAGGTTATAACGAGCTGACTCACGCCATTGGCACCGGGCCTGCCAGCCAGCTTATCGCGCATACCGTACGCGCGCTGGACGTCCAGGATAAAGAGATGCTTGGCGTCTTACTGAAAGTGGAATGTAAAAAACTGGCCCGTCTTGCGGCCCACTTCGAGCGGTTGAGTCCGGCCCATCCGGGCACCGCCGCCGCCCCGCAGTCGGAAGAAGAGACGATACAGGAAGCGGCGCGCTGGATTGCCGGCGCCTCGAATTCGGCCGCGGTATCTGCGCCGCTTATCACCAGTTATCTTTCGCACTACCTTAACTTTGGATTTTCCATCTCTTCTATCGCCGATGTCGATGAACTGCACCGCAGGGTCGCGCCCAATGCCAGTACCACGCCGCGCGGTATCGTGCCGAATGACACGCCGGTGCCTTCCTCTTTCTCCGGGCGTGCGCTGTTCAGCCAGCAGCTCGCGAAAAGCGCGGTGTCCGAACATTCGCCGCTCTACCCGCAGTGTCTTTTCGCCTGGATAACCGGCTGGCACCCGTTTCCGGACGGCAATGGCCGAACCGCGCGCGCGGCATATGCGATAACCGCCATCCGCAACGGAAGCTGGCGTCCGCTGACCAAACAGGACGAAGACCGCCTGAGTGGTCTGTAACCGGTAAAAACGTCGCATCTCATCAGGCGTTATCGCCCGTTTGTCGAGCGGTAGCGCTTTGCTTTACCTGTTGCGCAGGACCGCGAAATGTCCTGCGCCACTCTGTCGGACTTACGTTAAATTTCGCTTTAAAGCTCTGTCTGAAGGAGACAGGTGACTGATAACCCGCCAGCGCCGCCACGGTGCCGATATTGTGGTCGGTCGTTTCGAGCAGTTCCTGGCTGCGTTGAAGACGTTCCGCGCTTAGCCATTCCCCTACAGACATGCCGGTTGCTTTGGCGAAATGACGCGTAAATGTTCGGCGGCTCATGTTTGCGCGGCTCGCCAGCGTATCAACATCGTGGCGTATATTGAGGTTGCGACGCAGATAATCCATCAGCGCATTGATTTTACTGTCACGCGTAGTCACCGGCACTGCATGCTCAATAAATTGCGCCTGACCCCCTTCGCGATAAGGCGGCGTCACCATTCGACGCGCCACGCGGTTGGCCACCGCCGTGCCGCAACGTTCACGCACAATATTCAGACAACAATCAATACCGGCTGCTGTACCTGCGGACGTTATCAGGCGTTCATCGCGGGTATAGAGCGCGTTCCTGTCGAGTTTGACTGTCGGAAAGCGCGCAGCAAAATCATGCTCCACTTCCCAGTGTGTGGAGGCCCGACGGTTATCAAGCAGCCCACTATACGCAAGCACATAGGCCCCGAGGCATAACCCCACGACTTCGGCGCCTCGCGCCCAGGCGCGTGCCAGAGCGGTCAGCAGCGTCTGCGCCGGGCGCTCATCCGGATGGCTCCAGAAGGGAACTATCACAATATCCGCCGTTTCCAGAAGCTCCAGACCATGCTGAACGTTAATCGAAATGCCGATATCTGACACCACCACACCCGGCTCCAGCGCGCAAATCTCCACGTTGAACAGTCCCGCATCTGGCATGGCTTTGTCGAATACCATCGATGGAACCGATAGATGGAAAGGGCTGAATTCGCGTGTGGCGATAACAGCAATGGAGAGTGCAGACATGCAGTAGCTTCCTCTGATAAATCGTTCTAAGCATTGCGCAGGGGAACGGTAACGTGGAGACGACGTCTCCCCTGCGACATAACGCATCAGAAACTCAGCGTTTCACCATCTTCAGGAATACAGACCGATGCCTGAATTCCTTTTTCCGCCACGTACTGTCTGAGCATGTCGCGGCTTAACAGACAGTGGTTTACGGCTTCCATATGCGAGGCCACAATCGTGGCGGAAGGCAAATGTTCATGGGTACGCAGGACATCTTCCTGACCCATAATGATAGCGCCGATACCATCAACCTGAGCAAAGCCAGCGTTCAGCACCACCACATCAGGCCTGAATGTCATCAGGCTTTTTACATAGGGTTTTACCCAAATAGTATCGCCTGCAATATAGAGCGTTTTTTCACTCGTATGACGAAGCACGAGGCCGCAGGCGTCGCCTAAAAACCCGGCAAGAGCAGGGATCGCGTAAGCTTCATTACTGCCATGCTGACCATCGGTTTTGATCACGCTAACGCCGTTAATCAGCGTTTCATCGGACAACGGCTGCACACAGGTAAACCCCTGCGAGCGCAGCAGCGCTGCGTCCTGTTCATTCTGGGTATAAATGCGTTTATCTTTCGGAATAAGGTTCTGTGCCGCCTCGTCCCAGTGATCCTGATGGGTGTGAGTAACGATAATGACATCCACGTCTAACAGTGACGCTACGGAGACGGGCAGCGAGACCAGCGGGTTACGCAGATGTGAGCGCGCGGTGCCTGCAAAACCCGGCCATGCGGCTTTTTCCGCAAGCATTGGGTCGATAAGAAAGCGTGTGCCGGCATACTCCAGTTTTAATGTGGCGTTGCGAATCTGAGTCAGTTTCATCTTTACTCCTGCGTTTTGTTTAAGTGTCCGGCTTATCGGAACGGATGCAGGGATTATAAAAACTGGCCCGGTGCGCAGTGAGCAGGCCCACGGTCATTATTAGATGGAATCGGGTCAAGATGAATATAAGAAAAGCGCAAGGTCAGGCATCAACGGAAAGTACAGCATGCTGTGAAAAGCGCTGGCACCGCGGGTTACTGCACGGATGAGATGCGTCGCGTATGCTTAAAAGCGACAGGTATGACAGCGGCTACATACCGCAGGCTGATGGCGGTGGTAGCGCGCCCTGGTTAACCGTGACTAACAGGAGTCCGTGATGAAGAAAATTCCGTCGCTTATGGTGTTCACAGGCGTCCTTTTCAGCATGCAGACGCAGGCATCCAGCGATGACAGCTGGCAGACACTCTTTTCTGAGGTGAACAAGGCCTGCGTGGCTGCGGCGGGCATTACCCATGTGCAGATCTCAAAACCCGTGCTATTCCCTGATGAGGCCGGCATGGTGGGGCTGGTGCTGAAAGGCAGGACGGCGAAGGTGAAAAACGCCCTCAGCCTGATGTGTCTTTACGATAAAACGAAGAAAGATGACGTCCACCAGATTGGTGCACTGGCAGCTACAATAGCATCTGCATAATGCGAAACGGGGTGAATACGTAGCCCGAAACACTGACTCAGATGAATTACTTCAGAGGCTTAAGACGGACAGAAAGAAGAAACCAGAATACTACTGAATGGTGCGTCCGAGTGGACTCGAACCACCGACCCCCACCATGTCAAGGTGGTGCTCTAACCAACTGAGCTACGGACGCACATTAGGATGGTGCGTTCAATTGGACTCGAACCAACGACCCCCACCATGTCAAGGTGGTGCTCTAACCAACTGAGCTATGAACGCATTGCTGTGTGACAGCGGGGACGAATATTAACGGCAGCCCCGGCACCTGGCAAGGGGTAAACGTCAATTTTCTTTCATATTTCACGCGATTGCCGCGTATTTGCGCAGAATGCTGACAAAGTGATCGGCGTCAGGGGCGGTGTGCGTGTTCATGCAAATCATTCGGCTAAAAAAAGCCGCCCATCGGGGCGGCGTTGAGCTTAGCGCGCGGCGCGCGCCAGGATCCGTTCCGACGGCTGGCGTTGCAGATAGCGCATACGCCACATCATCAGAATAGCGGCTGAGGTGAGACCAATAATAAAGCCGAACCAGAAGCCCGCCGGGCCCATCGGCTCCACTACCCAGTCGGTCAACGCCAGAATATAGCCACTCGGTAACCCCAGCACCCAGTAGGCAACAAAGGTGATAAAGAAAATCGAGCGCGTGTCTTTATAACCGCGCAGCACGCCGCTGCCGATCACCTGGATGGAGTCGGAGATTTGATAAATCGCCGCCAGCAGCATCAGGTGCGAGGCGAGGGTGACGACTTCCGGGTTGTCGTTATAGAGCAGGGCGATAGGCTCGCGGAAAACGACGGTAAAGAGCGCCGTCAGTACGGCAAGACAAATCCCTACCGCGATGCCGGTACGCGCGGAGGTCTGCGCCTCCAGCGTTGAGCCCTGGCCGAGACGGAAGCCAACGCGAATGGTCACAGCAGCGCTCATCGACATCGGCAGCACGAACATCAGCGAGCTGAAGTTCAGCGCTATCTGATGACCCGCCACGTCAACAATCCCGAGCGGCGACACCAGTAGCGCCACCACGGCGAACAGCGTCACCTCGAAAAACAGCGCCAGCGCCACCGGCAGGCCGAGTTGAGCCAGACGGCGGATCACCGGCCAGTCAAAACGGCTGGCGCCCGACTGCGGGCGGATGTCGCGCATCGATCCCGCGCGACGGACCCAGAAGTACATGCAGATGAACATCACCCAGTAAACCGAGGCCGTCGCCACGCCGCAACCGACGCCGCCGAGCTCCGGCATGCCAAAATGACCATAGATAAAAATGTAGTTCACCGGGATATTCACCAGCAGGCCGATAAAGCCCATCGCCATGCCCGGCGTGGTTTTTGCGAGCCCTTCGCACTGGTTGCGCATGACCTGGAAGAAAAGATAGCCGGGCGTGCCCCACAGCAGCGCACGCAGGTAATTGACCGCCTTATCGGCGAGCTCAGGGTCGATGTTATGCATCGCGCGGATAATATGTCCGGCGTTCCATAGCACCACCATAATCAATACGGACACCATGCCTGCCAGCACAAAGCCCTGCTGCACCTGATGCGCGATGCGGTCGCGACGGCCGGAGCCGTTCAGTTGGGCGATGACCGGAGTGAGAGCCAGCAGCAGACCGTGACCGAAGAGAATGGCCGGCAGCCAGATAGACGTGCCGATAGCGACGGCCGCCATATCGGTGGCGCTGTAGCCGCCTGCCATTACGGTATCGACAAACCCCATCGAGGTCTGGGCGATTTGCGCGAAAATCACCGGGATTGCCAGAGCTAATAACTGACGCGCTTCGATAAAATACTTCTGCACGTGAACACCTGTATATTGTTGTTATTTGAAAGACAAAAAATGCCGCCGCAACGGGCAGCGAGAAGAAAATGCAGGGGAATGAGTCAGACTATTGTAGCGAGAGTTCACTATTAAGCCAGTGAAATAATGCGCTTAAGACCGCTCAGGCTGGCAAGGGGATATTCCACCTGTTATTGTTCTGGTTATGAAACTTGCGGCTGTGCGCCGCCATTTTAGCGAATCCAGGAGTGGCAAATATGTTTACCGGTATTGTTCAGGGCACGGCGAAAGTGGTGGCCATCGATGAAAAACCGAATTTCCGCACCCATGTGGTGGAGTTGCCGGACGCGCTGCTGCCGGGGCTGGAGACGGGCGCGTCGGTGGCGCACAACGGCTGCTGCCTGACGGTGACGGAAATTAACGGCAACCGCGTCAGCTTCGATTTAATGAAAGAGACGCTGCGTATTACCAATCTCGGGGATTTACAGCCAGGCGACGTGGTGAACATTGAGCGTGCGGCGAAATTCAGCGATGAAATTGGCGGTCATTTAATGTCCGGGCATATTATGACCACGGCGGAGGTTGCGAAGATCCTGACCTCAGAAAATAACCGGCAGATCTGGTTTAAAATTCAGGATCCGACGCTGATGAAGTATATCCTGCACAAAGGTTATATCGGTATCGATGGTATCAGCCTGACGGTAGGTGAAGTAACCGCGACACGCTTTTGCGTATTCCTGATCCCGGAAACGCTACAGCGCACCACGCTCGGGACCAAAAAACTGGGCCAGCGGGTGAATATCGAAATCGATCCGCAGACCCAGGCCGTGGTGGATACCGTCGAGCGCGTACTGGCCTCGCGTGAAGCCGCCGCTGCGATTGCTTCGCAACTCAACCCCGCGGAATAAGCACGTCGCTGGTGGGCTCAGGCGCTCACCAGCGTTCCCCGCACCCGTTCGCCCGGCGCGTCACCGGCCAGCAGCGCCACCGCCTGCCGGGCGATGCTCTCCAGAGAATAGGTAATAGCCGGCACGCCCTCAAGCCCGGCGCCGCGCCCTGAACTCTCAAGACTAAATACCAGAACCTGCTCCGGCACCGCGAAGCGGTATTCGCGCAGCATCGCCACGGCATCGCGCGCCTGGCTGTCGTCGGTCACGAGCAGCGCGTTGAATTTAACGCCGCTGTTAATGAGCTTTTGCAGCGCGATGCGCAGCACCGGCTCGTCTTCAATAATGCGCTGGCGATGAAAAGGCACCAGATGATTTTCCGCCGCCTGGCGGTAACCCTGGAGAATTTCGGCTGCCGCGTCGCCCGCCGGAAAGTTAATCAGGGCGATATCGCGGCGCTGGTGGCTGCATAAATATTGCACCGCGGTCTGGGCGGCGAAGAGCCAGTCAAACTGGATGCCCTGAGCGGTGGCGGCGCTGAGGCAATCCACCAGGATAACGTCATCATCAAGCGGTGGCAGGGGGAAACGGGCGCCGACTATCATCAGCGCGTCGCACAGGCCCGAATCCAGCTCGGCGCGCGCGCGCGTGACCTCCTGCGCGGAGCTGGCAAAACGCAGCAGCAGATGTTTGCCCCGCTGGCTGAGCTGCTTTTCCAGCGCCTGCAGCCAGCAGGTGGCCTGCTGAATGTGTTCGCTGGCGCAAATCACGCCAATGCAGTGGGTAGTCTGACTGGAGAGCGACTGCGCGATCGCGTTCGGCTGGTAGTTGAGCATTTCGGCGGCGCGCAGCACCGCCAGACGGCTCTCTTCTTTCACGCCGCGATTGCCGCTCAGCACCCGGGATACGGTAGCTTTGGAGACGCGCGCCAGGCGCGCGACATCATTGATGGTGGACATCATCTTTTCCTGCAAAGCGTGGCGGCGCGAAGGCCGCCACTCGGTTACTCATCAAACCCGTTCTTTGCCGCCACCTGGCGGTACCATTCACCGCTCTTTTTAATCGTGCGTTTCTGGCTTTCCAGATCGAGCGACACAAAGCCGTAGCGATTCTTATAGGCATTGCACCAGGACCAGTTATCGATAAAAGTCCACATGTGGTAGCCCAGACAACGGCTGCCTTCGCTGAGGCCCTTATGCAGCCACTTCAGGTGATCGCGCACGAACTCGATGCGGTAATCATCCTGAATCTGCCCCTCATGCTCGAAGCGCTGTTCGTTTTCCACACCCATGCCGTTTTCTGAGATATAGCAGCGCGGGTTGCCATACTCTACACGCAGGCGGGTGAGAATGTCGTAGATGCCTTTCTCATAAATTTCCCAGCCGCGGTAGGGGTTCATTTTACGCCCTGGCATTTCATAAGCGCTGAAGAACCACTCAGGCATAAACGGGCTGTCCGGATTGACCTGCGAATCCCGGCACTGAATGCGGCGCGGCTGATAGTAATTGATGCCGAGCAGATCCACCACACCCGCCGCCAGCAGTTCTTTGTCGCCAGGCTGGCAGTCGGGCAGTTGATCGTACTGAGCCAGCAGCGCCACCAGATCTTCCGGGTAGGTGCCGCGCAGCGCCGGGTCGAGGAAACTGCGGTTGAACATCAGATCGGCAATATGCGCCGCTTTGACATCCGCCGGATTCTGCGAGCGCGGGTAAGACGGCGTCAGGTTCAGGATAATGCCGATTTCACCGCCATCGTTACGCTCGTGGTAGGCCTTTACCGCGCGGGCATGCGCCAGCATGGTGTGATACGCAACGGTCGCCGCGCGGCGGAAATCCACCACGTTCGGGTAGTGGAAATCGTACAGATAGCCGCCTTCCACCGGCACGATCGGCTCATTAAAGGTAAACCAGTGGGTCACGCGGTCGCCAAAGAGTTCAAAGCAGGTGCGCGCGTAGGCTTCAAAGGCGTCAATCACCCTGCGGTTCTCAAAGCCGCCCTGTTCCTGGAGCGACAGCGGCATATCAAAGTGGAAGAGATTAATAAATGGCGTGATGCCCTGGCGCAGCAGTTCATCGATAACCTGATTGTAGAAGGCGACCGCCTCTTGATTGACCGCGCCGGTGCCGTCCGGGATCAGGCGCGCCCAGGAAATGGATGTCCGAAAGGTATTGTGATTGAGCGCCTTCAGCAGCGCGATGTCTTCTTTCCAGTGCTGATAAAAAGTCGAGGTCTGCGCCGGGCCGACACCGTGGTGAAAGCGCTCCGGTTGCAGGCGGAACCAGTGGTCCCAGGTGGTGGGCGTTTTGCCATGGCTCAGGCTTTCGCCTTCGGTTTGCGGCGCCGAGCTGGCGCTGCCCCACCAGAATCCTTCAGGAAATGAGTAGTGCATATCCATCCTCATAGCTCAGTCAGACGCCTGCCGGTACGGCAGGCGGGGTAAAAATCAGGCATTATTCGTGACGGTGTCACTTTCAGGCGTGCCCTGTGCGGTCTCCTGCTTTTGCAGGGTGCGCTCATAGGCTTTAACAAACGGGTAGTACATCAGCGCCGACATCACCATACAGATAAGGCACATGATGACCGGGCTGAAGGCCCAGTTGGCGGCCCATGACGCGCCGACCGGCGCGGGCGTGGTCCACGGCGTCAGCGAGACGACCTGCGCCAGCCAGCCCAGTTTCGTCGCGGTCCATGCCAGCACGGCGTTCACCATCGGCACCAGAATAAACGGCAGGAAGAAGACCGGGTTCATGATGACCGGCGCACCAAACAGAATTGGTTCGTTGATGTTAAAGAGGCTCGGTACAACGCCCATTTTACCGATGGTGCGCAGGTGGATCGCGCGACTGCGCAGCAGCAGGAACGCCAGCGGCAGTGTCGACCCCACGCCGCCAATCAGCAGGTAGTGGTCCCAGAAACCCTGCAGATAGATATGCGGCAGCGCCTGGCCCGCAGCGAGCGCGGCCTGGTTGGCGGAAAGATTCGCCATCCAGAACGGGTTCATAATACCGGTGACGATAAGCGCCCCATGAATACCGGCAAACCACAAAATCTGGCAAATCAGCACGGAAATCAGGATCGCCGGCAGGGAATCAGAGGCAGCCACCAGCGGCGAGAGCAGGTGCATAATCGCCTCCGGCAGGATCATGCCGGTGGTGGATTCAATCAGCAGGTTGAGCGGGTGAAGCGTAAAGACAATCACGACCACCGGGATCAAAATCTCAAATGAACGCGCGACGCCGGTCGGCACCTCTTTTGGCAGGCGAATAGTAATGTTGTGACGTTTCAGAAAGGCATACATTTCGCTCGCGTAAATCGCCGTGATTAGCGCCGTAAAGATGCCCTGGCCGGAGAAATATTGCGTGGAGATAGCGCCGTCTTTATAGGGCGCGGCTACCAGCAGAAAGGCCATAAACGCCAGCAGGCCGGTCATGATCGGGTCAAGCTGATAGTGCTTGCCGAGGCTTGCGCCAATGCCAACGGAGATAAAAAACGTCATTACGCCCATGCTGAGGTTAAACGGCAACATCAGCTGTTCGCGGTATTTCAGCGAGAGATCGAGCCAGGCGCGGCAAAAGCCGTTCTGCGTATCCGGCGAGAAGGGCGGAAAGATAAACACCAGCAGAAACGAACCAATGATCATAAACGGCAGGGCGGCAAGAAAGCCGTCCCTGATGGCCACCACGTGACGCTGCGAACCCATTGCGCCCGCCAGCGGCGTAATTTTGTTTTCAATAACATGGACCATACTCTGGTACAGACTCATGAGGCATTTCCTTTCTCAGGCAGGGGGAATGGCGCTCAGTGTGAAACAAAATGGAAACCGGTTTCCATGCGTCTGTCACCTGATTGTCGCCGGGATCACTTTTATTGAAGGAAACGTCGTGAAAGCGTGAGAAATATCACAAAGCAGGCAAGAGAGAGTGGCAAAAAACCCCCGGCATGCGCCGGGGTGAGCGTTTAGCGGGCGACGCGCAGGCCGTTTTCCACGCCGCGGCTGAAGACGACCTGCCAGAGCTGGATATCGCGCGCGCGAAACGCGCCCGCGCAGGCGTTCAGGTAATAGGTGAACATCCGTTTAAACCGCTCTGAGTAGTTATCGGCGATGTCCGGCCAGGCGGTGAGAAAACGCGCGTACCAGGCCATCAGGGTTTTATCGTAATCCGCGCCGAAGTTATGCCAGTCCTCCATCACGAAGTGTGGCTCGCTGGCGGCGGCAATCTGGCGGGCCGAGGGCAGACAGCCGTTCGGAAAGATATATTTATCAATCCACGGATCGACATTGTTATCGGTTTTGCGCGAGCCGATGGTGTGCAGCAGGAACAGCCCGTCAGGCTTCAGGTTACGGTCGGCGACATTGAAATAGGTGGCGTAGTTTTTCGGGCCGACATGCTCGAACATGCCCACCGAGACGATGCGGTCGAACTGAGCATTGAGATCGCGGTAATCCTGCAAAAGGATCGTCACATCAAGGCCGTCACAGCGCGCCTGCGCCATCTTCTGTTGCTCGGCAGAGATAGTCACGCCGGTGACCGACACGCCATAATGTCGCGCGGCGAACGCGGCGAGACCGCCCCAGCCGCAGCCGATATCCAGCAGCGTCATACCAGGCTTGAGTTCAAGCTTTTCGCAGATCAGCCGCAGCTTAGCCTGCTGGGCGTCCTCCAGGTTATCCGCCTCTTTCCAGTAACCGCAGGAGTATTGCATATACGGGTCGAGCATCCGGCTGAAGAGATCGTTGCCGAGATCGTAATGCTCTTTACCGACAATCCAGGCGCGCTTTTTCGATTGCAGATTAAACAGACGGGCGCCGAGGATGCGCAGCGTATCTTTGAAATGGTGAGGGAGCTGGTCTTCAAGCCCCGCACGGAGCACCCTGGTGAAGAACAGATCGAGGCGTTCGCACTCCCACCATCCGTCCATATAGCTTTCGCCAAGGCCGAGAGAGCCTTCCTGTAAAACACGTTTAAAAAAATCCGGGTTTTTTACCTGAATATCGGAGGGAGCGGGGCCGTTAACGGTTATCCCGGCCCGGCTGAGCAGTTCAGCTGCAATGCGATACCAGTGGTTATCCGGTATGTTGACTTCTTCCAGACACGATGAACTCATAGCTTCTCCATCACTGATGTGACCAGAACCTTAAAACAGCGTAGTCGCAATTTTCGGTATGTGAGAAATATCACGGAAAGGTCCGCGAGCCTGATATCCGACGTAGAACAGAGGAAGGGAGATGCCCCTTGCCAGAATAGTCATTCCAGAAAAAACGGGAGCCAGCGGCTCCCGTTACTACATAATATTTATGGTATTTATCGTAGAGCCGCGAATCAGTATAGGCCTCGCATTACGATGATTCAACCATTGACAGTTAGCACGCTAATAACAATAAGTCATATTATCGCCCACCTGATTACCGCACGCTGACCTGACGCCCGCGAAGCCGCCAGCCAAGACCCGCCAGCAAGACTGTCGCCAGCATCACGCTGGTGGTGGAAAGCAGCGGTGTTGCGACCAGCCACGAAACCACCAGACTCGCCACAAAGCACAGCCCCAGTTGCAAAGTATTCTGCAGCGCGGCGGCGCGTCCGGTCGCCTGCGGGAAGGGCAGCAGCGCGGCGGCCACGACAATCGGGTAAATCGCGCCGTTCGCCATCGCCATCAGGCAGAAGGGAATAAGCAGCGTCGTCAGCGTCACCGCATCGCTTAAGCCTACAAGCCAGGTGGCAAGCACACTCAGCGCATAACCGACAAGCAGCCACGGCAGCAGCTTCTCGCCGTGCCATTTTTGCAGCGCGCTGCGACAGCCGTAGCCGCCGATAAGAAAGGCGATAGTCTGCGGTACATAGCTTAAGCCTATCACCGCCGGGCTGTAGCCCATCGCGTGCAGGATAAACGGCGAACCGGTCAGCCAGGCGAAAAAGCTGGCGGAGCAGGCGGCGTAGATCAGCACATTGCCGCTATAGGCGGGCGAGCGCAGCAGCATGGCGAAGCTCAGCGGCTCGCCGTCGTGGTTGCCTTGCGGCGCGCCTGCGGGCAGACGCAGCGCCGGGATCATCAGCAGCAGCGTAATGGCGAACAGCACCACGAAAATCGCCTGCCAGTCGAAATGGTTCAGGATCCAGCTGCCAAGCAGCGGCGCCAGTGCCGGGGAGAGCCCCACCAGCGGCATAATGGTGGCGAAAATACGCCGCGCCTGCTGGGCCGGGTAGCGGTCCGTCACCAACGCCTGCCAGCTTACCGCAGCCGCACAAACGCCGACTGCCTGAATAAAGCGCAGCGCCAGCAGCGCGCCTGCGCTCTCCACCCAGACGGTGCCAAGACAGCCTGTCGCGAAAATCCCGAGCCCCGCCAGCAAGACCGGGCGACGGCCGAAACGGTCAGAGAGCGGCCCCCAGGCTAGCTGCGCGAGCGCAAAGCCCGCGAGGAACAGACTCAGGGAGGCGCTGATAGCGGACGGCGCGGTATGGAGATCCGCTTCAATTGCCGCGAACGCCGGCAGATACATATCGGTGGCGAGAAACCCGAGCACGCTCAGCCCGGCCAGCCAGCAAAGAAAGCCTTTTGTAGGTCGCATAATGTTTGCTCACTTCGTAATACGCGAAAGAGCCAGGAGTGTACGGAGTGCAAACCGGCTTGTGAAACGTTAATATTTGCCGTTTCCATTCAAAATTTTTGCAGGCAGAAAATGTGGTCTGAATATTCACTCGAAGTGGTAGACGCGGTGGCGCGCAACGGCAGCTTCAGCGCGGCGGCGGCGGAACTCCATCGCGTGCCTTCTGCCGTCAGCTATACCGTGCGCCAGCTTGAAGAGTGGCTGGCGGTCTCTTTGTTTGAACGTCGCCATCGTGACGTGGTGCTGACGCCCGCTGGCGCCTGGTTTCTGCGGGAAGGGCGTTCTGTTATCAAAAAAATGATGATCACCCGTCAGCAGTGCCAGCAGATTGCTAACGGCTGGCGCGGGCAGCTCTCCATCGCGGTCGATAATATCGTGCGCCCCGAACGCACGCGTCGGCTGGTGCTTGATTTCTACCGCCACTTTTCCGATGTCGAATTGCTGGTGTCGCAGGAGGTGTTTAACGGCGTCTGGGACGCGCTGGCGGACGGACGCGTGGAAGTCGCCATCGGCGCCACCCAGGCGGTGCCGGTGGGCGGCGGGCGCTTCGCGTTTCGTGATATGGGCATGTTGAGCTGGCGCTGCGTGGTGGCGAGCCATCATCCGCTGGCGCAGCACGCGGGCGCGCTCAGCGATGACAGTCTGCGCGATTACCCGTCGCTGGTGCTGGAAGACACCTCGCGCTCGCTGCCCAAACGCATCACCTGGCTGCTTGATAACCAGCATCGCGTGGTGGTGCCGGACTGGCACTGCGCCGCCGACGCGCTGAGCGAGGGACTGTGTATCGGCATGGTGCCGACGCATTTCGCAAAGCCATGGCTGGACCGCGGCCAGTGGCGGGCGTTGACGCTGGAAAACCCGTTCCCGGACGCCGCCTGCTGCCTGACGTGGCGGCAAAGTGACGCCTCGCCCGCGCTGCGCTGGCTGCTGGATTACCTGGGGGACAGTGAAACGCTGAACAAGGAGTGGCTGCGGGAGCCAGACTGAGCGGGCTCCCGGCAGGGATTAACGGCGATAGTCGCGGAACGGACCGTCCGCCACCGAGCGGCGTTCGATAAGGCGCGGGTGCACCTCGATAGTCTGGGACTCTTCGCGTTTATTAATGATGCGATCAAGCAGCATATTAAACGCGGTCTGACCCAGCGTTTCCTTCGGTTGATGGATGGTGGTCAGCGCCGGGCTGAAGAAGCGGGCGTTGCGCACGTTATCGTAGCCGATGATGGAAATATCCTGCGGCACGCGCAGGCCCATCTCGTCGGCGGCGCAAATCGCGCCCATCGCCATGATATCGCCGCCGCAGAACACAGCGGTAGGACGCTGCGGCTGGGAGAGGATCTGCTGCATCGCGCGATAGCCCGATTCCGGCTCGAAATCGCCCTGCACAATCCAGTTTTCCGGCACTTTAATCATCGCTTCTTCCAGCGCCTTCATAAAGCCGGAGAAACGCCCGACGCCGGTGTTGCGCTCAAGCTGGCCGGGAATCACCCCGATATCGCGATGACCGCGCTCAATGAGATAGCGCCCCGCGAGGTATCCGCCCTGGAAGGCGTTATCGATAACCGAGTCGGTGAAATCCGCTCTGGCTTCGCCCCAGTCCATCACCACCATCGGGATATGACGGTACTCCTCGAGCGTGGCGAGCAGCGGCTCCGGGTATTCCGAGCACATCACAAGCAGGCCATCGACGCGCTTTTGCGCCATCATCGACAGATAAGCGCGCTGCTTTTCCAGATTGTTGTGGGCGTTGCCGAGGATCAGCGTATAGCCTTTCGCGAAGCAGCTGTTTTCAACGGCTTCGATGATTTCCGCAAAATAGGGCGCTTCGCTGCTGGTGGAGAGCAGGCCGATAGATTTGGTGTGGTTCACCTTCAGGCTGCGCGCCACGGCGCTCGGCGAATAATGTAATTCTTTGATTGCCGCCCACACCGCGTTGCGCGTCTCTTCCGCCACAAAACGGGTTTTGTTAATTACATGTGAGACTGTTGTAGTAGAAACGTTTGCTCGCTTCGCGACGTCTTTAATTGTTGCCATTAATCATCACTCCAGACCCCTCGCTGAGCCCTGTAAAATCACGGGTTAATCGTTTGCCTGTACACACCCCTGTGTGCCACGAGGGGACGTGCGGCATGCCGGGAAACGCGACATTTATCGTGAGGAGGGGTCGATGGCCGGTACCGAATAAAGTAGCGACGAATTTTGGCTTATCTTTATCGAAAGGGGAAGAGGGAAAACGCATATCTGGTTAAATGTCGCAGGATTTTTCGGCGCGTTTATGCAAAAATGCGCTCTACCTGTTTTTTATGGGGTCTTTAAGGAGAAAACCATGAGTACCGATCTGAAATTTTCGCTGGTCACCACTTTTATTGTACTGGGTTTAATTGTGGCGGGCGCGTTTACCGCCATTCTGCATTAAGGGTGTCGCGGGGGAGCGCGCCTGTTCTCCCGTCTTCTTTTTACAATTCCTGCGCTTAACCCGTTTTCTTTCGTTACCGCCTTTCTTTTTCACCTTATTCCCTTATGATTCGCTGATAACACTATTTGCGAGTTCATTAACACCTTCGCAATAATATTTTGCTGTTTTTGTTACTTATCTTTTCGGCCTGAAAATGCCATTCTTCCTGCATCCTGCTGTAACGCCGTGAATTCCCGGCGCTGTTGTACAATTTCTGGAGCAATTAATGAAAGTCAATTTCCCTTTACTGGCACTGGCCATTGGTGCTTTTGGCATTGGCACGACCGAATTTTCCCCGATGGGGCTGCTGCCGGTGATCGCCCACGGCGTTAACGTCTCGATCCCCGCAGCCGGTATGCTGATTAGCGCCTACGCGGTTGGGGTCATGGTTGGCGCGCCGCTGATGACGCTACTGCTGTCGCATCGCGCCCGGCGCAGCGCCCTGATTTTCCTGATGGCGATTTTCACGGCAGGCAATGTGCTGTCGGCGCTGGCGCCGGATTACATGACGCTGATGGCCTCGCGTATTCTCACCAGCCTCAACCACGGCGCGTTCTTTGGGCTTGGCTCCGTGGTGGCCGCAAGCGTGGTGCCTAAGCATAAGCAGGCGAGCGCCGTCGCGACGATGTTTATGGGGCTTACCATCGCCAATATCGGCGGGGTGCCTGCGGCGACCTGGCTTGGCGAAACCATCGGCTGGCGCATGTCGTTCCTCGCCACGGCAGGGCTGGGTCTGATAGCGATGGCGAGCCTCTGGTTCTCACTGCCGAAAGGCGGCAGCGGCGAGCGCCCGGATGTGAAAAGCGAACTGGCGGTGCTGATGCGCCCGCAGGTGGTGAGCGCGTTGCTGACCACAGTGCTCGGCGCGGGCGCGATGTTCACGCTCTATACCTATATCGCCCCGGTGCTGCATCATATTACTGACGCCACTCCGGCGTTTGTCACCGCGATGCTGGTACTGATTGGCGTTGGTTTTTCCATTGGCAACTATCTCGGCGGCCGTCTGGCGGACCGCTCGGTAAGCGCCACGCTGAAGGGCTTTCTGCTGCTGCTTATCGTCATCATGGCGGCTATTCCGTGGCTGGCAAAAACCGAGATCGGCGCGGCGGTCAGCATGGTGGTGTGGGGCGCGGCGACGTTCGCAGTGGTGCCGCCGCTGCAGATGCGCGTGATGCGCGTCGCCAGCGAAGCGCCTGGCCTGTCGTCATCGGTGAATATCGGCGCGTTTAACCTCGGCAACGCGCTTGGCGCGGCGGCGGGCGGCGCGGTTATCCATGCGGGCTTCGGCTACAGCGTGGTGCCGGTGATGGGCGCGCTGATTGCCGCTCTCGGCCTGCTGCTGGTGCTGCTCTCCGGGCGGCGAGAAACGCAAACGGCCTGTCGCGCGGAATAAAGTGTGTAACGAAAAAAACGGAGAAGGGCGACCTTCTCCGTTTTTTTGATAGCGAGCGCCGATTTAACGGATCGTGCGCGGTGTCATGACCCGGCGCGCGCCGACATAGTGGCGCTGCCAGTAATCTTCGCTGAGCGAGGTTATCTGAATTTCCTGTCCGCTACGCGGCGACTGGATAAACTTGCCGTTGCCGACATAGACGCCGACGTGATCGGCGGTGCCGCGACCCTGGGTGCGGAAGAACACCAGATCGCCGCTTTCCAGCTCGCCACGATTTACTGGTGCGGCATCGCGCAGGTGATACATTTCATTGGCGGTGCGCGGAATGCGGAATTTCACCAAATCCTTATACGCATACCAGACCAGGCCGCTGCAGTCGAAACCGGTACGCGGCGAAGTGCCGCCCCAGTGATACGGTTTGCCGATCTGGTTCATCAGCTTGTTCATGGCGGTGGTCTGGGCTTTTTTCACGCGCGCTTTATGGGCGTCCGCGATAGTCAGCGGCCCGTTAACGCATTGGGTTTTGCGGTTTTTACGGGTTTTTGAACAGGTTTGCGCGGTCAGACGGTGGCTGGCCTGTTTAACGGAATTACCGGAAGCGCGACGGGAAGCGGTTTTACTGACAGTGGATGAGGTCTTGCTGGTGCGTTTGGCGGAGGTGGTTCGCTTCTCGCTGGCAGTTTTCGCCGTTTTAGTTTTGGTTGCGTTTTTGCTTTTACTGGCGGTCTGACGGGTTTTTGTGCTGGTTTTCTTTTTCACCGTACTGGCGTGCGCTTTTTGCACCTTCGAGGCGCGCGTCTGCTCCGACGCCTGCGCGAAAGGCGCAAAAGCCAGTGATGAAGTCATTAACAAAGCACAGAGCGTGAGAGCAATTTTTGTTTTGCGCGCCACTGAGCATTCCCCTGCATAAAGCCGGCAATCGTGCCAACGGATGAAATTTAAGAGCTTGCTGATTCTAATCTAAAAAAATGTCCAAAGTTAAGCAGCAAATTCTCTTCGACATGCAGTTTCGTTAACCGGCGCAATATTTTCGCCGCTTGCCGCTGCGTCGGCGCGCATTTTAGCGCGCCGCCTCAGAGGAGAATATCGGCAGCGGTAAGAAAAGTGTTATTATTTGCGTCTCTTTCACCACGGCACGGCGCCGGGCTTAAGCGCAAGATTATGCATTTTCGAGACGCTCCGGAGCCGCTACAATGTAAAGCTAACGCCGTAATGACGCTTGAGGAAGTAAGACAATGAGCACTACGCTTGAAAAAATTCAACGCCAGATCGCTGAAAACCCCATTCTGCTGTACATGAAAGGCTCTCCGAAGCTGCCAAGCTGCGGCTTTTCCGCGCAAGCGGTTCAGGCGCTGTCCGCCTGTGGCGAGCGTTTTGCGTATGTCGATATTCTGCAAAACCCGGATATCCGCGCTGAGTTGCCGAAATACGCTAACTGGCCGACCTTCCCGCAACTGTGGGTAGATGGCGAACTGGTCGGCGGTTGTGACATCGTGATTGAAATGTATCAGCGCGGCGAACTGCAGCAGCTGATTAAAGAAACCGCGGCGAAGCACAATCCGCAAGCCCCGGCTGCCGAATAACGACATCACACCATGTACAATAAAAAAGCGGCCTTCGGGGCCGCTTTTTTTTACGTTGCGTGAAGCTTATTCGCCGTCGGCAGGCGGCATGTTATCAGCGTCCGCCACAGGCAGCGGCCAGCCGCCGAGGCGTTTCCAGCGGTTCACGATTTCGCAAAACAGCAGGGCGGTCTGCTCGGTATCGTAGAGCGCGGAGTGCGCCTGGGTGCTGTCAAACGCCATGCCTGCCGCGATGCAGGCCTTGGCGAGCACGGTCTGACCCAGCGCCAGACCGCTTAACGCTGCGGTGTCGAAGGTGACGAACGGGTGGAACGGGTTGCGTTTGAGCGACGCGCGCTCCGCCGCCGCCATCATAAAGCCGTGATCGAACGTGGCGTTATGGGCCACCATAATCGCCCGGTTACAGTTGCTCTCTTTCATGCCCTTGCGCACCATTTTGAAGATGGCGTGTAGCGCGTCATATTCGCTGACGGCGCCGCGCAGCGGGTTATGCGGATCGATACCGTTAAATGCCAGCGCTTCCGGTTGGAGAATCGCGCCTTCGAAGGGCTCAACGTGAAAGTGCAGCGTCTCATCGGGGGTAAGCCAGCCATCGGCATCCATTTTCAGGGTGATGGCGGCAATTTCCAGCAGCGCATCGGTTTTCGCGTTAAAACCGGCGGTTTCCACATCGATGACAACAGGGTAAAAGCCACGAAAACGGTCGGCCAGACCGGTCAGTTGAGCGTTATCGGACATCAGCGTCTCTTAAGTTTGGGGGATCAAAGCAGCGCGCATTATGGCAAATTTCACGACGGGATGCAGCAAGGCGGGCAGAACGCCCGCCGGAGGGATCAGTTGCCGAGGCCGCGGCCCGCGTCTTTCTCTTCGATAAGCTCGATTTTGTAACCGTCCGGATCTTCAACAAAAGCGATAACGGTGCTGCCGCCTTTGACCGGGCCCGCTTCACGGGTGACGTTGCCGCCGTTGTTACGGATACGCTCGCAGGCTTCTGCGGCGTTGTCCACGCTGATGGCGATGTGGCCATAGGCGGTGCCGAGCTCATAGCTCTCCACGCCCCAGTTGTAGGTCAGTTCAATGACGGCCTCTTCGCTCTCCGGGCCGTAACCGACGAAGGCCAGAGAATATTTATATTCCGGGTTTTCACTGGTGCGCAGCAGTTTCATGCCGAGAACGTTGGTGTAGAAATCGATGGAGCGTTGCAGGTCGCCAACGCGCAGCATGGTATGAAGTAAGCGCATAAGATCCTCTTAAATAAACGGACTGTGATGAAGCGTCTGTATAAAACAGTATTTTAGTATAGCGGCGGGAGGCCGCCGCTATCAATTTGGATCACAGGGTGGGGTAGTCGATATAACCTTCCGCGCCGCCGCCGTAGAAGGATTCCGGGCGTTGCGGGTTGAGTTCGGCTTTTTTACGCAGGCGTTCGACCAGATCCGGGTTGGCGATATAGTCGCGACCAAACGCCACCGCGTCAATCAGGCCTTTGGCAATCAGCGCCTCGGCTTTCTCACGCGTGTAAGCGCCCGCGCCGATGATGGCACCGTCAAAGCGCTCGCGTACTTTCTGACGGAATTCGTCGGTGTAGGGCACGCCGCCCGCCCAGTCCGGCTCGGACATATGCAGGTACGCGATACCGCGCTTGTTCAGCTCTTCAATCAGGTAGAGCGCGTCGGCTTCTTCGTTCGGGCCGTTATCAACGTTCTGGAAGGTGCCAATCGGCGACACGCGAATGCCGATGCGGTCGGCGCTCCACTCTTTGCTGACGGCGTCGACCACTTCCAGCACAAGACGGGCGCGGTTTTCAACGCTGCCGCCATACTGGTCGGTGCGCTGGTTAGAGGACGGCGACAGGAACTGATGCAGCAGATAACCGTGCGCGGAGTGCAGCTCGACCATATCGAAACCGGCGTCGCGCGCATTGCCGACGGCGTGGCGGAAATCGTCAATGATACCCGGGATTTCGTGAGTTTCCAGCGCGCGCGGCGTGGTGGTGTCGACGCGGATAGCCTTGCCGTTTTCATCACGCAGCGAGGTGCGGGTGCCAGAGTGGATGGCGGATGGCGCAACCGGCGCGGCGCCACCAGGCTGGAGGCTGCTGTGTGAGATGCGGCCCGTGTGCCAGAGTTGTACGGCGATACGGCCATCAGCCTCGTGTACGGCGGCGGTGATTTTTTTCCATGCGGCAACTTGTTCATCGCTGTGCAGGCCCGGCGCGCCCGCATAGCCTTTCGCCTGCGCGGAAACCTGGGTGGCTTCGCTGATAATCAGCCCGGCGCTCGCGCGCTGGCGGTAATATTCCACCATCATCGCGGTAGGAATATCGCCCGGCTCAATACTGCGCAGGCGCGTCAGCGGCGCCATAAATACGCGGTTAGGGGCGGTAATGGCGCCCACATTCAGCGGGGTAAACAGCTTTTCGTCTTGCATAATCACTCCTGAGTAGACCGGTCGTCTTGTAACGAGCTAAATAAAAAAGCGCCGCCAGCGGCGGGCGCTGAGTTAAAGCATTTCTTTGACGTGCGCCAGCGCGCTTTCCAGCGGCGCGCCGCTGCGCGACACTTTGGCCTGCAGGCTCGCGCCGAGCCAGAGCACGTATAACACCTGAGCCTGTTGATGCGCGCTGCCATTGAAGGTAAACACCTTCGCATCGCGACCGCGCGCAAGGGCGCCAGCCAGCAGGTCCATCACCTGGGCTGCGCCTTTATCGAGCGCGCCGCGCATATCTTCCGACAGATCGCACACTTCCGCGCAGAGCTTCACCGTGAGACAGCCCGTCATTTTGCCGGTCTGGCAGTAATGACTGAGCGTTTCTTCAAACCAGGCGAGGAGCTGCTCGCGCGCCGGGCCTGCCGGGCTGAAGTGCTGCTCAAGGCATGCCTGATAGCGCGCGTAATGCCGCTCCAGCATCGCCACGCCAAACGCCTCTTTAGAGCGAAAGTAGTGGTAAAAGGAGCCCTTCGGCACGCCTGCCGTTTTTAACAGTTCGCTTAACCCCATGCCTGTGAAGCCGCGTTGCAGGCAGAGCTGCTCGCCAGTGGCAAGGAGGTGTTCACGCGTGTCATGTTCAGGTGTTCGGTTCATACGTTCCAATTTAGTAGACCGGTCGGTCTAATGCAAGTCGCCTTATTCATAATAGCCAGAAACGTTAACTTTTCCGGCAGGCGCTAAGCATATCCTGCTGCGGCTGATAAAGCGAAGTCTGGATATTCATGATGCCGAGCACGGTTGAGAAGAGGTTGTCCTGAGAAACCTCATCCGACGCCGCATGCTGACTCAGGCACGCCATATCGACGCCATACTGGCGCGCATAATCGCCGGAGAGCCAGAACAGCAGCGGAATGTGGGTCTGCTGTTCGGGCGCCAGCAGATACGGTGTGCCGTGCAGGTAAATGCCATTTTCGCCCAGCGATTCGCCGTGATCGGAAAGATAAACCAGCGCCGTGTTCATGGTCGCCTGGCGCTTGCGCAATGCATCAATGGTGCGGCTCAGCACGTCATCGGTATAGAGCACGGTATTGTCGTAAGTGTTAATCAACGCCTGGCGATCGCAGTCCTGAATTTGATTGGTGTCACAGGTGGGCGTGAAGCGGCGGAAATTATCCGGATAGCGGCGATAATAGGCCGGGCCGTGGCTGCCCATCAGGTGCAGGACAATCACCGAATCCTGCTTCAGCCCATCCAGGACGTTATCAAAACGCCACAGCAGCGCGTCGTCGAGGCACGACGCATCTTTACAAAAATCGTTGAGCTTCCACTGGGTCATATCCGTGTGAGGAATGCGGTTGCAGGCGCCTTTACAGCCGCCATCGTTATCGCGCCACAGCACGTTGACCCCCGCGTGCGCCAGGACATCCATCAGGCCTTCCTGATGGTGCGCCAGTTCCGCATCGTAATGCGCGCGGGGCATCCCGGAGAACATACAGGGCACCGACACCGCCGTTTCTGTGCCGCAGGACGTGGCGTGCGGATAGAACACCACGCCCTGTTTTTTAAGCTGCGGATTGGTGTCGCGCGTATAGCCGCCGAGCGAATAATTCTGCTCGCGAGAGGCTTCGCCAATCACCACCACCAGCACGGTTTTTTTCGGCTGCTGGCGAATGAGCGGGCCTTTTTTCGCGTCTTCGCCGATGCGCACCAGCGTCTGGTCGCCCGCGAAAAAGCGCGAATGGGTGTATTTCACAATGCCGCTGATGTAATTAGCGGGCGTAACCATCTTGGCGATGTTTTTATTGTTACGAAACAGCGAGGCGTAATCCTTATAAAAGAGCGACGCTACAAGGATAATCACCAGCAGGCTCGCGAGAATGCTGACCAGGCGGCGCAGGGCCGTCCAGAGCAGGCTGCCGGAAGTCACCTCGACGCGGCTCAGCAGCAGCGCTGGCAGTAACCCCGCTATCGAAAGCCACGCGATAAGCTGCGGCGTGATTAGCGCTTCGGCCTCCTGGGAGTTGGTCTCGAAGATATTGACCATCATATTCTGGTCGATAACCGCCCCATAGGTATACATGAAGTAGCTGCTGGCGGCGGAGCCGAGCAGCAAAATAACCAGTACCGGTTTTCGCAGCCACGGCAGATTAATGATGCTGAAAATCACCAGCCAGGCGCAGAAAAGCACTAGCGGCACGGTGGCGGCAAACAGCATCTCGTGCAGGTGTCGCGGCGCGATAAGCGACCAGCAACGGCCAATAAACAGGGCGTTGATCAGCGTGAAGAGCAGGGCGCTAAACAGGTTAAAACGCAGATCGCTCCAGCGTAGTTTTTTTATCATTGCCATCATAAAAGACTCCATTAACGATGGCGGCAGTCTACGGCGCAAAGATTAGCGAAACCTTAACCTGCGCTTAACGAGCCGTAATGCAGGTTCAACGAACGCTCAACGACCGACGATTCGCGCGGTCGGTCGGGCCGCTTTATCAGGCGAACTTGCAAGCCGGCGCAGTTCGGGCTTCAATTGTAACTATCATGTTAACGAGGAGCCGTTGTGGCCGAGCAGCTCGAGTTTTTCCCCGTTCCCAGTCCCTGTCGCGGCATCTGCCAGTCGGATGAGCGTGGCTACTGCCGTGGCTGTATGCGCAGCCGCGATGAGCGCTTTAACTGGCAGAAAATGAGCGACGCTCAGAAGCAGGAAGTACTGCGCCTGTGTCGTCAGCGCATGCTGCGTAAGCTGCGCGCCGGGCGCAATGAGCCTGATGAAGAACCGCAGCAGCCTTCACTGTTTTAACGACGCCGGTCGCGTATAATCCCGCGCAATTTTTCTTTCTGAGGTAGTAACTTATGGTTGAGCGTATTCTCATGGCGCCCCAGGGGCCGACGTTTTCGCGCCTGGTGATGGGCTACTGGCGTTTAATGGAGTGGAACTACCCGGCCCGCGATCTGGTCGGATTTATCGAGCAACATCTGGAACTTGGCGTCACTACGGTCGATCACGCCGACATTTACGGCGGCTACCAGTGCGAAGCGGCGTTCGGTGAGGCGCTGCGTCTCGCGCCGCACCTGCGCGAGAAAATGGAAATCGTCACCAAATGCGGCATCGCTACCACGGCAAAACCGGAAAACGCGATTGGCCATTACATCACCGACCGCGCGCATATTTTGCAGAGCGCGGAAAACTCGCTACGCCATCTGAATACCGATGTGCTCGATCTCTTGCTGATCCATCGCCCCGATCCGCTGATGGATGCCGACGAGATAGCGGAAGCGTTCCTCGCGTTGCATCAGAGCGGCAAAGTGCGCCATTTCGGCGTCTCTAACTTCACGCCCGCGCAGTTCTCGCTGTTGCAGTCGCGCCTGCCGTTTACGCTTGCCACAAACCAGGTAGAAATTTCCCCGGTGCACCAGCCGCTGTTGCTGGACGGCACGCTGGATCTGCTCCAGCAACTGCGCATTCGCCCGATGGCCTGGTCCTGTCTCGGCGGCGGTCGGCTGTTCAGCGATGACCGTTGTGCGCCGCTGCGCGCCGAACTGCAACAGGTGGCTGAAGAGACAGGCGCAGAGACTATCGAGCAGGTGGTGTATGCGTGGGTGATGCGTCTGCCGTCGCGCCCGCTGCCGATTATCGGCTCCGGCAAAATCGAACGCGTGAAAAGCGCGGTCGGCGCGCTGTCGCTTGAGCTGTCCCGCCAGCAGTGGTTCCGCATCCGCAAAGCCGCGCTCGGTTACGACGTACCGTAACGCCATTATTCCCGCCTTTCCGGTGAGTTTCGCCATGTTGTTATAGACTTAACGGGACTCACCTGAAAACTGGAGGGAATATGAAGCGATTGACTCTGGCGGCGCTGGTGCTGCTGGCATGCGGCGCCGCCCAGGCCGCCAGCGAAGAAGTGGAACTGCGCCTCGCCACCGATCAGGGCGTCGGCCAGTCTGTCGGTACGGTAAAAATCACCGAAACCGATAAAGGGCTGGAGTTTGCGCCCGACCTCAACGGCCTGCCGCCAGGCGATCACGGCTTTCACATTCACGCCAACGGCAGCTGCGAACCGGCCATGAAAGACGGCAAAATGGTAGCGGCAGAAGCGGCCGGCGGCCATTTTGATCCTCAAAATACCGGTAAACACGCCGGGCCGGAAGGCGACGGGCACTTAGGCGATCTGCCGGTGCTGGCGGTTAATAATGACGGTAAGGCCACCGATCCGGTAATCGCGCCGCGCATCAAAAAGCTTGAAGAAATCAAAGGCAAAGCCCTGATGGTGCATGTCGGCGGCGATAACATGGCCGATCATCCTAAACCGCTGGGCGGCGGCGGGGGACGTTACGCCTGCGGCGTTATTTAACCGTTCGGCTGGCGTCGTCCTGCTGCGGCGCGGGCGACGCCTGTTCGAGCTGCGACAGCGAACACCACAGCCGCCAGATAATTCCCGCGAGGCGGCGCGCGTCAGGCTGGTGATGACGGGCAAGCGTCAGGCTGATGCGTTCAAGCTCGCCGAGCGCCGCCGCGAGGGGGCGCTGACGCACGCCTTTCACGCTCATCACGTCCCGTAATGTCTCAATACAGATATCGCGCACCTGCGACAGCGGGTCAGCGCGGGTTTCCCACTCGCGCAGTTGCCACACCACGTGCGAACAGTTGAGCAGCACGACGCCCCAGCGCAAAAGCCAGCGGCGGGTGGCGTCGTCTTTACTGCTGCTAAGCTGGCTGATGTGGTGGTAAACCAGCGACTCAAACGCCGCTTCGCCGCGCTGAGGAGCGCGGCTGAGCTGATCGATAAACCCGCGGCGCAGGGCGCGAATATGGCGCAGCCCTTTGCGGCGGTCAGAACCGGGCCGCAGCACCGCGAACGCCACCCAGCAGCACGCCACGCCGCAAATTTTCGCCAGATTGTCATTGAGAAAATCCGCCAGATCGTAAACCGGCGGGTTGGTGACCGCGATAAACGATCCCATAAAGACGATAAGCTGACCCCAGAGCCCGGCAAAGCGCGGCTGTTGCAGTTTCAGCAACTGCATGGTGGTGAGCAGCGGGAACAGAAACAGCAGAAACTGCCAGAGAACGGTCACCTGCACCATCAGGCCGAATTTCACGACAAAGCTGAACAGCGTCAGCAACAGTAACGTGCGCAGCAGCAGGTTCAGCGAATTATGCGGCGACGGCGAGGCGGAGTAGAGCACGCAGCTTATCGCCGCGAGCGTCAGCGCGCCGCTGCCCGCCTCCCAGCGGGTGTTGATGGCCCAGGCGCCGATAAGCGTAATGACGCAAAAAGTACGCAGTGCGCTCCAGAGCGCCTCGGCATTATCGGTATGGCGCGCGAGCGGCGGGGCGGCGGGGACGTTGACTGGCGCATCGGCAAAGGGCGTGTCGAGCCTTGCAATCCAGCGCTGGCTGTTCATCCAGACGCGGCAGAAATCGCGCAGCCGCAGCCAGAACGCCTGATGGCGGAAATCGCCGTCCCCGGACGGCGCGAGCGTCGCCAGTATTCTCGCGACGCGCAGCGGGCAGGGCTTCGGATGTCCCAGCTCCGCCAGCAGCGTATCAAGCCCGTCCCACAGCGCATCCGGCGGCTGCGGCCAGTTCAGCAGCAGGCGGCGCAGGCCGGAGATATAGCTCGTCAGGCGTAGCTGCTGGTGCAGCAGGTAGTTGAGGAGCTGGTTTTGCTGACGGATACGGTAATGGCTCCAGAAAGCCTGAATGCGCAGCAGATTCAGCGTCAGCACCTGCGTGATGACGCCTTCGTGCGCGGTGCGGATGGCGTCGGTCGTCTGCGGCTTCCACAGCAGGCTCGCATGCTCAAGCAGGCGTCCCTGCATTTTGCGCAGCGCCCCAAGAAACGTCACGCTGTCGGGCGGGCCTGGCATGACCATCATCATCAGCCCGCCGCACAGAATGCCGACAATCACCTCGCAGACGCGTGACTGGGCAATATTCCAAAGCTCCGTGGTCTCGGTGGTATTGACCAGCGGAAAGGCGATGATGGCGGCGGTGTAGCCCGCAAGCTGGAAAGCGTAGGCGGCGTTATTATGAAAATAACCGGAGACCCAGGTGCAAAGCGCGAGCCACAGCGCCATTGCCCAGATAAACAGCCACGGATCGTTAAGCGTATGCCCGGCGATAATCAGCGAGGCGCTGGCCCCGAGCAGGCTGCCGGCGATGCGTCCGAGGCTTTTACTTATCACGCCGCCAACGGTCGGGAAGCTCACCACGGCGGCGGAGGTCATCGCCCAGTAAGGCTCGTCAAGCTCCAGCACGTAAGCGATGGTGAGCGCCAGCGACATCGCGATGCCGTTTCGAAGCGCGTAGCGCCACTGCGCGCGGGTCGCCTTGCCCCACGGGGAGTGTTGCCAGGTCAGCCAGTCCAGATTCATCGGCAAGGCGCTCAGTCAGTGAGCGACACGGTACAGGTGGTGCCGGAGACCAGCGTCACGCCCTGCGGCAGGCTGTCGAGCGCGATACGCACCGGCACACGCTGTGCGAGGCGCACCCACGGAACGTTCGGTTTAATGTCCGCCACCAGGCTGCTGTCGCTCTCGACGCTCTGATCGTAAATGGCGCGTCCGATGCTCTCCACTTTGCCGTGCAGCGGGGTATGAGTACTGTAGAGCAGGATTTTCGCGCTGGCGCCTTCGCGGATGTGCCGCAGCTTGGTCTCTTCGAAATAACCGACCACATAGAATGAATGGCTGTCCACCAGCGCGAATACCGGCTGGCCCTGGCTTGCGTAGTTGCCCACGCGGCTGGACAGATTGGTCACCCAGCCATCGACAGGGGCCACGACGCGCGTCTGTTCCAGTTGCCAGCGCGCCTGTTCGAGCGATGCTTGCGCCATTTTCAGCGTCGCCTGGGCGGCTTTAACGCTGATATTGGCAGTATCAAGATCCTCGGCGGAAATATAATTATGCGGGAGATGACGGCGGCGATTCGCTTCGTTATTGGCTTTGGCGAGGCCGGTCTGCGCGCGGGCAAGCTGCGCCTCGGCATCCAACACCGCGATACGGTATGGCGTATCGTCAATGGCGAACAGCACATCGCCCGCCTTCACCTTCTGGTTATCGCGAACCAAAAGCCGCGTAATCGTGCCGGAAACCTGCGGTGTGATGTTGACCTGCTCGGCGCGTACTTTGCCATCGCGGGTCCACGGCGACTGCATGTAGTAATTCCAGACCAGCCAGCCGGCCAGCAGGGCGGCGGCGACCACGAACAGGGTGGAAAAATATTTAAGGGTTTTCAGTCGCATGTGATTACCACGCCATCAGAATCAGCAGCGCGAAGCTGACGGACAATACGAACAGGGAGAGGTCCATCAGGGTGGGGTGCCAGATATCGCCTGCGTAGATCCAGTCGCGCAGTAGCCGGTGCACCATCAGCCAGAGAAAAAAGCCCAGGATGACAGCTTTGAAGAGCGGGGGAAAGTAGACCGACGCGCCGGCAACCAGATCCGAAAGCGCAAACCCTGAGGTGAAAAAGCGCGATATCACGAGACATTAATCCTTTAAAACCGGAGAGATGGCAGCCGTATCAGATGCGCCGTTCTGGTCTAGAATTATAGACGTCGCGGTATGAACCGCCAGCGCGGGCTATTTGTTTTAGCTACCTAAATACTGCACACTAGTCTAAAATCAGCATAATAACTTAGCAAGCTAATTATAAGGAGATGAAATTGGAATCGCCATTAGGCTCTGACCTGACAAGACTGGTGCGCATCTGGCGTGCTCTGATTGACCATCGCCTGAAGCCTCTGGAATTAACGCAGACCCACTGGGTGACACTTCATCATATCCACGCGCTGCCGCCCGATCAGTCGCAAATTCAACTGGCCAAGGCCATCGGCATTGAGCAACCCTCGCTGGTGCGCACGCTCGATCAGCTCGAAGAAAAGGGGCTTATCGCCCGCCACACTTGCGCCAGCGACCGCCGCGCCAAACGCATTAAACTGACGGAAAAAGCCGCGCCTATTATTACGCAGCTTGAAGACGTTATCCTGAAAACGCGCGGCGAGATCCTCTCCGGCATCACGCAGGAAGAGCACGACCAGATGTTGCGCATCGTGGCGCGCCTTGAGAAAAATATTCTGGCGCTGTCGGCGAAAGAGTAAACGGCGCGTTTGACCGCCGTATGACAACGCGCCAGCGCGCCCCAAAATGCATAAAAAAACGGAGGAGCCAGTGCTCCTCCGTTCGTGTTTCTGAGCGGGGTAACGCCCTGCGACTTAGCGCGGAGAGACGGTAACCTGGCTGCCATTGCTTGCCAGCACGACGCGCTGGCCCGCAGAGAAACGGGTATTGCCCTGTTTCTGCACGACCATGATGGTGTTGCCGTCATCCTTACGAATTTCCAGCTCAACGCCCTGGGTCTTGTTCACCGCGCCCTGTACGCCCTGGCCGGCTACGCCGCCGGCGATAGCGCCCGCGGCGGTTGCAATCGAGCGACCGCTGCCGCCGCCGACGGTATTACCGAGCAGGCCGCCCAGTACCGCGCCGCCGAGCGCGCCGATAACGTTGGTGTCATCGCCGCCCTGGATCTGCACCGGACGAACGTTCACAACGGTCCCGTACGTGACGTTCTGTACCTGTTTGGCTTCAGAGGCGGTATAGACATCACCGGAAAGGCTATCATTGTTGACGCAGCCCGCCAGCGTTAAACCTGCCAGCGAAACAACCAGTACACGTGAAATCATGTAAATCTCCTGTTCACCAACAAATGCTCACCTGAGCATCCATCATATTCAAATTATATGGCATATGACCGCGATATTTCACATTGATCGCAAGCCCGATGATAAAAATCGTAAAATCTTCTGCCTGAACGGCAAATCAACATCGTAGCGAAACCTGACTTTTTAATTGCGCCGGGATTATTCCGTTGCTCAATCAGAGTGAATGTTTATGATTGAAGGCTGCCAGCGGGCGTGGTGGTGCGTCGCGCGTTTTCACACAGGGCTTAAGGATTACGTATGAAATCAGGTCGCTACATTGGAGTGATGTCCGGCACCAGCCTCGACGGGGTGGATGTGGTGCTGGCCGCCATTGACGAACATATGGTGGCGCAGCAGGCGAGCCTGAGCTGGCCGATGCCGCAGGCCATTAAAACGGCGATTCTGGATATCTGCCAGGGCCAGGCGCTGACGTTGTCAACGCTCGGCAGACTGGACAACCAGCTCGGCTGCCTCTTCGCCGACGCGGTTAACGCACTGATGCAGCAGCAAAACCTCAGGCCGGAAGATGTCATGGCGATAGGCTGCCACGGCCAGACGGTCTGGCATGAGCCCACCGGTAGCGCGCCGCATACGCTGCAAATCGGCGACAACAACCAGATAGTGGCGCGCACAGGCGTGAGCGTCGTGGGCGATTTCCGCCGTCGCGATATGGCGCTCGGCGGGCAGGGCGCGCCGCTGGTGCCGGCCTTTCATCAGGCGCTGCTGGCGCACCCGACCGAGCGGCGCATGGTGCTCAATATCGGCGGTATCGCCAACCTGTCGCTTCTGTTCCCGGGGCAACCCGTTAAAGGTTTCGACACCGGCCCTGGCAATATGCTGATGGATGCCTGGATCTGGCGCCAGAAGGGCAAACCCTATGATAAAGACGGTGAATGGGCCGCGAGCGGCAGCGTGGTACGCCCGCTGCTGCAACAGATGCTGAGCGACCCTTATTTTTCAGCGCCCGCGCCTAAAAGCACCGGGCGCGAATATTTCAACTATGGCTGGATCGAGCGGCAGCTCTCGCTGTTCGCGGGACTCGCGCCGCAGGATGTGCAGGCGACGCTGCTGGAGCTTACCGCCAGCACTGTCGCCCGGGAAGTGCAGCTCAGCGGCGGCGCGGAGCGGCTGATTTTCTGCGGCGGCGGCGCGCGTAACCCGCGGCTGGTGGCGCGGCTCGCGGCGCTGCTGCCAGGTACAGAAGTCTCTTCTACCGATGAAATGGGCATTCGCGGGGACGATATGGAGGCGCTGGCCTTCGCCTGGCTGGCGTACCGCACGCTCAGCGGTGAGCCTGGCAATCTGCCGTCGGTTACCGGCGCGCGCGAGGCGAGCGTACTGGGCGCTATTTTTCCCGCCAACCCCTTAAATAATCGGACTTTGCTGACTTTTCCGCTGCCCTCTGGCAGATAGACTGAACGCGTTATGGGGGCGCATTGCCCCCTTCAGAATAGGTTCAGGATATGCCATGAAGAAACTGCTTGTCGTTTTGCTTCCCGCGATGCTCGCTGGCTGTAGCTACTATGACGCTATGGTTGAGCGCATGCACACCGATACCCTCGAATACCGCTGTGATGAGAAACCGCTGACGGTATCGCTCAACCACACGCGCCAGCAGGTGAGTTTCGTGCTGGATGACAAGGTGCTGCATCTCAACGAAGGCCGCGCGGCCTCAGGCGTACGTTATACCGACGGCATCTATGCGTTCTGGTCGAAAGGCGACGAGGCGACCGTCTACTATCGCGATAATATTGTGTTAAATCACTGTCAGTTACAAAATCCGAAGCGTTGAGATTTTAACGGGTGGGGCGCACAATAGCGCCACCCGATCCTCACTGGTTCAACGCTATGTCTGATATTGACCACCTGCAACAGATTGCGCATCTGCGCCGTGAATACACCAAAGGCGGGCTGCGCCGCCGGGACTTAACTGACCAGCCGCTGCCGCTGTTCGAACGCTGGCTCGCGCAGGCGTGCGAGGCGAAACTCGCCGATCCTACTGCAATGGTCGTGGCCACTGTTGATGAGCAGGGCCAGCCGTATCAGCGCATCGTCCTGCTTAAGCATTTCGACGAGCGCGGCATGGTTTTTTATACCAATCTTGGTAGCCGCAAGGCGCATCATCTTGAGAACAACCCGCGCATCAGCCTGCTGTTTCCGTGGCATATGCTGGAGCGTCAGGTGATGGTGACGGGCAAGGCGGAACGCCTCTCTACGCTCGAAGTCGTGAAATATTTCCACAGCCGCCCGCGCGACAGCCAGATTGGCGCGTGGGTATCAAAACAGTCGAGCCGCATCTCGGCGCGCGGCGTGCTGGAGAGCAAATTCCTCGAACTGAAACAGAAATTCCAGCAAGGCGAGGTTCCGCTGCCGAGTTTCTGGGGCGGTTTTCGCGTCAGCCTCGAACAGGTGGAATTCTGGCAGGGCGGCGAGCACCGGCTTCACGACCGCTTTTTATACCAGCGCGACGCCGACGGCTGGAAAATCGACCGTCTCGCCCCGTAAGTGAGCGATTTTCTTATGCAAGCGCTGGCGCTCGTTGGGCTTGCGCTTTATTCTATGCCTCCCTGAATTTTATTCTTTCGCCAGTGGGCGAAAAGCCGTGTACCGGCAAAGGTGCAGTCGTAAATACATGGAGAAATTGATGGCAAGCAGCAATTTGATTAAACAATTGCAGGAGCGGGGCCTTGTGGCTCAGGTGACGGATGAAGAAGCGTTAGCGCAGCGACTGGCGCAGGGGCCGATCGCCCTTTATTGCGGCTTCGATCCCACCGCCGACAGCCTGCACTTGGGCCATCTGGTTCCTCTGTTGTGCCTCAAACGTTTTCAGATGGCGGGGCACAAGCCGGTTGCACTGGTCGGCGGTGCCACCGGTCTGATTGGCGACCCGAGCTTTAAAGCCACTGAACGTAAACTGAACACTGAAGATACCGTCCAGGAGTGGGTGGATAAAATCCGCCGCCAGGTCGCGCCGTTCCTCGATTTTGACTGCGGTGACAACGCCGCTATCGCGGCGAATAACTATGACTGGTTCGGCAGCATGAATGTGCTGACCTTCCTGCGCGATATCGGCAAGCACTTCTCGGTCAACCAGATGATCAACAAAGAAGCGGTTAAGCAGCGCCTGAACCGCGACGATGTGGGCATCTCCTTCACCGAGTTCTCGTATAACCTGCTGCAGGGTTACGATTTCGCCTGCCTGAACAAACTGCACGGCGTCGCGCTGCAGATTGGCGGCTCTGACCAGTGGGGCAACATCACTTCGGGTATCGACCTGACCCGTCGTCTGCACCAGAATCAGGTGTTCGGCCTGACGGTGCCGCTTATCACCAAATCCGACGGCACCAAATTCGGTAAAACCGAAGGCGGCGCGGTATGGCTCGATCCGAAGAAAACCAGCCCGTACAAGTTCTACCAGTTCTGGATCAACACGGCGGATGCCGATGTATATCGCTTCCTGAAATTCTTCACCTTTATGAGCCTTGATGAGATCAATGCGCTTGAAGAAGAAGACAAAAACAGCGGTAAAGCGCCGCGCGCCCAGTATGTGCTGGCGGAGCAGGTGACGCGTCTGGTGCATGGCGAAGAGGGCCTCGCCGCCGCGAAACGCATTACCGAAAGCCTGTTTAACGGCAACCTGAACGCGCTGAGCGAAGCGGATTTCGAACAGCTCGCGCAGGACGGCGTGCCGATGATCGAGATGGAAAAAGGCGCGGATCTCATGCAGGCGCTGGTGGATTCCGAGCTGCAGCCGTCCCGCGGTCAGGCGCGTAAAACTATCGCCTCCAATGCCATTACCATCAACGGTGAGAAGCAGGCGGACCCGGAATATACCTTTAGCGACAGCGACCGCCTCTTTGACCGCTACACGCTGCTGCGTCGCGGTAAGAAAAACTACTGCCTCGTCTGCTGGAAATAACACTCTGCCAGTCAAGGGCGTGGGAAACCACGCCCTTTATTTTTAACCCGACCTCTCGTTTCACCCGGAAAAAAATGAAGAACATACTCGCCATCCAGTCTCATGTGGTGTTTGGTCATGCCGGCAACAGCGCGGCTGAATTCCCGATGCGCCGTCTGGGCGCCAACGTCTGGCCGCTCAATACGGTGCAGTTTTCCAATCACACGCAGTATGGCCAGTGGACCGGCGCCGTGATGCCGCCATCGCACCTGACCGAGATTGTGCAGGGCATCGCGGCGATAGGCCAGCTGTCGCGCTGTGACGCGGTGCTGAGCGGCTATCTGGGGTCGGCGGAGCAGGGTGAGCAGATTCTGGAGATCGTCCGTCAGGTGAAAGCGGCCAATCCGAAGGCGAAATATTTCTGCGATCCGGTGATGGGCCACCCGGAAAAGGGCTGCATCGTGGCGCCTGGCGTGGCGGAGTTCCACGCGCGCGCAGCACTACCGGCGAGCGATATTATCGCGCCAAACCTGCTGGAACTGGAGATGCTGAGCGGTCATGCGGTGGCGAGCGTCGACGATGCGGTGACGACCGCGCGCGAGCTAATCGCCCGTGGCCCGCAGATTGTGCTGGTGAAACATCTTGCGCGCGCGGGTTATCAGCAGGATCGCTTCGAGATGCTGCTGGTGACCGCCGCTGAAGCGTGGCACATCAGCCGTCCGCTGGTGGATTTCGGCGCGCGTCAGCCGGTCGGCGTGGGCGATGTGACAAGTGGTCTGCTGCTGGTGAAGCTGTTGCAGGGCGCAACGCTTCGCGAGGCGCTGGAGCATGTGACGGCGGCGGTCTACGACATCATGGTGACCACCAAGCGTATGGAAGAGTATGAACTTCAGGTGGTAGCGGCGCAGGACGGTATCGCTCAGCCTGAACACTACTTCACTGCGGTGAAACTGTAAAATAACGCCGCGCCTGAAACAGGCGCGGCGTTATTCATCCTTACGCGCCCAGACCTTCCGCCTTCAGCGCTGCTGCAACAGCAGGACGCGCCTTCACGCGAGCCTGATAGTCAGCGATATTGTCAAACGCCTGCATCTCAAGCCCGACCGCTTTTGCCCAGTTCAGCACCGTAAACAGGTAAGCATCCGCCACGCTGAAGCGCAGCCCCATCAGCCACTGCTTCTGCGCCAGCGCCTCATTCACATAATCGAATTTCTTCTGCAGCTGAGCGCGGGCGATGGTTTTGTACTCGTCCGGCGTATCCGGACGGAACAGAGGCGGAAAGCCTTTATGCAGCTCCGTCGCGATATAGTTGAGCCACTCCAGCGTATGGTAGCGGGTCATGCTGCCGACCGGCGCAAGCAACTGGCGGTCCGGCACTTTATCCGCGATATACTGAACAATAGCGACACCCTCCGTCAGCAGCGTACCGTCATCCAGCAGCAGCGCCGGCACCTGACCTTTCGGGTTGATAGTCAGGTAATCTTCGCCGCTTTCGGTGCGCTTCGCGGCCAGATCCACCGCCACCAGCGTAAAATCGATACCCGCTTCGCGCAGAATGATATGCGGCGAGAGTGAACACGCGCCGGCTTTGTAAAACAATTTCATGGCACTACTCCCTTCTCATGAATAAACAAAATCATGGTAGAGCGCGAACGGGCAAAAAAAAAGCCGTCAGCATGAAATCTGACGGCCTGAAAGGTGTTTCCCGGTCAATTACGCGTGCGCGGTTTCCGTTTCTTTCGGCTTATCTTCCTGCGTCATGCGGTTAAGCAGCGGCGCGGTGAGAAGCATCAGCAGAGCGATAACGCCGGTGGCGATACCAATCTGCATAAAGACGCGGCCGTACACTTCCAGCGACTGCAGCGGATCGGTGACGTTTTCCGGCACTGCCATCAGATTCGCCACTTTACCGGCGATCATCGCCGCGCCAGCAGTGGTCAGGAACCAGCTGCCCATGATGAAGCCCATCAGGCGCTGCGGCACCAGTTGTGCAACCATCGCCAGACCCAGACCAGAGATCATCAGCTCGCCAATACTCTGCAGGGCGTAGCTCAGGATCAGCCAGTTAACGGAGACGATGCCTGCTTCTGAGGCGAATTTCGCGCCCAGCGGCAGCACCAGGAACGCACCAGAGCACAGCAGCATACCGATGGTGAATTTAAACGGCATCGGCAGACGGTCGCCCATTTTGTTGTAGATGGCGGCGAGAATCGGGCTGCCAATCATTATCCAGAACGGGTTCAGCGCCTGGAACTGCTCCGGCTGGAACGCGATGCCGAGAATGTCATGTTCAACGTTACGAATCGCGAAGAAGTTCAGGGACGTCGGCATCTGCTGGTAGAGCACGAAGAACACAATCGCTTCCAGCATCAGGATAAACGCCACGATCATTTTGCGTCGCGCGGCGCCCTGCATGGCGAAGGCTTCCTTCGCAAAGATAATCACGATACCCAGCGCAACCACGCCCAGCACCATGCGCGCGATACCCTGGTTGTGCAGCAGCCAGGTGGCGATAGCGACCAGCACGACGATACCGACGATAGTGGCCAGCAGTTTGCCAACGTGCAGCGGGGCGAAGTCCGGTTTTGAACCGTAATCTTTGACCCATTTTTTGCAGAAGATGAAGTTCACAAGCGTGATCAGCATCCCGACGAAGCTCAGCGAGAACGCCACGCTCCAGCCGAATTTGTCTGCCAGCCACGGGGTCGCCAGCATAGAGAAGAACGAACCGATGTTAATCGCCATGTAGTACATGGTGAAAGCGCCGTCGAGACGCGGGTCGTCTTTCTCATAGCAGGTGGAGAGCAGGGAGGAGGGGTTGGCTTTGAAGAGGCCATTACCCACCGCGATGGTCGCCATACCCAGGTAGACGATGCCTGCATCGTGACCGGACCAGGCGACGAGCGCGTAGCCTACCGCCAGCACAATGGTGCCGAGCATAATGACGCGTTTAGTGCCGAGGACTTTATCGCCCAGCCAGCCGCCGATAGCCACCAGGCCATACACCAGCGCGCTAAAGGAGGAAAACAACGTAATGGAATCCGCTTCCGACATACCCAGCTGTTTAACCAGGTAAACGGCCATGATCCCTTGCAGGCCGTAGAAACCGAAACGCTCCCATAACTCAATAGAGAAAATGAGATAGAACGATCTCGGTTGTTTGAAAGCGTTCATACTTACGCTTTCTGCTGGTTTTTTGTTTGCAGTCGACACATATACCTCTTTTTTTACAGCCCGCATTAACCGCGGGGGTGGTATGCGCGTAGTGCCTGGCGGCATGCGCTTTTATTGTTATATGAAGTGAGAAACGGCGGGTAATGTTCACTATCCTGACCGCTCGCACAAGGCCTTTGTAATAATCTGTTACATATAAGCCGGGCGGGATAATCGGCCAGTCGTTTCGCTAAGAGTCAGCGTTAAATTTCATGATAATAGCTATTGTAGATTTTTTAACTGCTGAAGGCGGTGCTGAAGCGTCATATGGTTATATCTTCTGCTGATTAACCCTTCAGGCAGTCATATAGCCCTTAATATCAGAAAATGTCCGATATTTATATTATCAGTGATGGTGATAAGCGAGGCGTATCAAGGCTTAGGGCGCAATAACGCAACGGAAAATTAACAGGATGTTGCAAATGTGATAATTCTCACAAATCTATAGAAAATTCCTGTCGAAAAAAAACGATTAACCTGGCGAGCTGATTTATGGCGGAATAATGAACGGCTAAAAAGGGAGATAAATCGACGGGAGCGGAGATGAAAAGATGGTGGATGTGACAAAAGTGACACCCACCATGCCCTGCGTTATTCGTAGACTTTTTCGGCGTATTCGCACAGATCTTCGATAATGCAGGAGCCACAGCGCGGCTTACGCGCGATGCAGGTATAACGTCCGTGCAAAATGAGCCAGTGGTGACAATCGACTTTAAATTCCCCCGGCACCACTTTCAGCAGCTTCTCTTCGACAGCTTCGACATTCTTGCCCGGCGCGAACTTCGTGCGATTGCTGACGCGAAAGATATGCGTATCCACGGCGATGGTGGGCCAGCCGAAGGCGGTATTGAGCACCACATTGGCCGTTTTACGGCCGACGCCCGGCAGCGCCTCCAGCGCCGCGCGATCTTCCGGCACCTCGCCGCCGTGTTGTTCAATCAGAATGCGGCAGGTTTTAATCACGTTTTCCGCTTTGCTGTTAAACAGCCCGATGGTTTTGATGTACTCCTTCACCCCGTCAACGCCCAGCGCCAGCATCGCCTGTGGCGTATTCGCCACCGGGTAGAGCTTTGCCGTGGCTTTATTGACGCTCACGTCGGTGGCCTGCGCCGAGAGCAGAACGGCAATCAGCAGCTCAAACGGACTGGTGAAGTGCAGCTCGGTGGTCGGGTGCGGGTTATTGGCGCGTAGCCGCGTCAGGATTTCGATGCGTTTTGCCTGGTTCATGACGCGTTTTCCGGGCTGGCCTCCACCACGACGGGTTTCGCGGCGCGGCGCTTCATTCGTTCGTCTATCAGGTATTTCACCGCCAGCATCATGCCAAGACCGATAAACGCGCCTGGCGGCAGCATCGCCAGCAGGAACGGCGTGTCGGTATGGAAGACTTCGATACGCAGCACCCGCGCCCAGCTGCCGAGCAGACCGTCGGCGCCGTCAAACAGCGTGCCGTTGCCGAGGATCTCACGCAGCGACCCAAGCACAAACATCGCGCCGGTCGCGCCCATACCAATGGCAAAGCCGTCGAGCGCCGACAGCAGCGGGCCGTTTTTAGCGGCGAACGCCTCCGCGCGGCCGACCACGATACAGTTGGTCACGATAAGCGGAATAAAAATGCCGAGCGACTGATACAGCCCGAACGCGTAGGCGTTAATCAGCATCTGTACGATGCTCACCACCGCCGCGATGATCATTACGTAAATCGGAATACGAATTTCACCAGGCATCCACCGGCGAAACGCGGAGATTGAGGCGTTAGTCAGCGTCAGCACCAGCGTCGTCGCAAGACCCAGACCGAGCGCGTTAGTGGCGGTGGAGGTCACGGCCAGCAGCGGGCACATCCCGAGTAGCTGTACCAGCGCCGAGTTATTTTTCCATAACCCGTTGACCAGAATCGATTTCACGTCATTCATGGGTATCTCCACAGGAAGGCAGGGAGGAAAGCTGCGGCTCCAGCGTCTGCGCATACAGGCCTGCGCGTTTCACGGCATTGACCACCGCGCGCGGCGTAATGGTCGCCCCGGTGAACTGGTCAAACTGGCCGCCATCTTTTTTCACCGCCCAGCGGTTGTCGTCAGGCCCCTGGATAATCTTACCGGCAAAGCCGGTGATCCAGTCGCTGATGCGGGTTTCAATTTTATCGCCAAGCCCCGGCGTTTCGTGATGCTCCGTGACGCGGGTGCCAAGTACGGTCCCTTTAAAATCGGCGCCGACCAGCAGCTGAATAGCCCCGGAGTAGCCATCCGGGGCGGTGGCCTGCATAACCACCGCGACGGGCTTATCGCCTTTACGCGCGACCCACAGCTGTTTTTCGCCGCGGCCAAGCGCCGGCGCGTTAACCAGATAACAGCTCTGCTGAATATCATTGTCATACATCTGCGGCGGCAGCACCTGGTCAAACAGCTGTTTTTGTTGCAGCGCGGCCTGGCCTTCAATGGTGGTTTTGGTGAGCGCATTGACCATTGCCGTAAGCCCGGTCGTCAGCGCGGCGAAAACGGCGAGCGTTACGCCATGTTTCTGGATAGTTTTCAGCATGACGACTCCTTACCGGTGACCATAAACCCGCGGGCGGGTGTAGTAATCGATGAGCGGCACGGTGATATTGGCCAGCAGCACTGCGAACGCCACGCCATCCGGATAGCCGCCGAAACTGCGGATAAGCCAGACCAGCAGGCCCGCCAGCGCGCCAAAGACCAGACGGCCTTTGTTGGTCGTCGAGGCGGTAACCGGGTCGGTAAGAATAAAGAACGCGCCGAGCATCGTCGCGCCTGAGAGCAGATGCATCAGCGGCGAAAGAAATTTCTCTGGCGCGATAAGCCAGCCGAACGTTGAGCATACCGCGAGCGTCACAATAAAGCTCGCCGGGATATGCCAGCGGATCGTGCCGCGCGCCAGGAGGAACAGACCGCCCGCCAGATACGCGAGATTCACCCACTGCCAGCCGAGACCCGCCAGCGCGCCGCCGTAAATCGGCTGCGCCAGCAACTCGCCTGCCGGATGCCCGGCGTGCAGACCGGTTTTAAAAGTGTCCAGCGGGGTGGCCTGGCTTACGCCGTCGATACCGAGACGCAGTTGCGCCATCGTGTCGCCGCTTGCGGTCACGCCGTGAAAAATCACCTGTAACGCGTCGACAAAACCAGGGGCGGTCGCGGCGATCTGCTGCGGCGGCAGCCAGTTGGTCATTTGCACCGGGAATGAAATCAGCAGCACGACATAGCCTATCATCGCCGGGTTAAACGGGTTGTGGCCAAGACCGCCATAAAGCTGTTTGGCGATAATCACCGCGAAAACGGTACCGAGCACCACCATCCACCACGGAGCCAGCGGCGGAATACTGACGCCCAGCAGCAGACCAGTCAGCAGAGCGGAATTATCACCAAGGTGACGTTTCAGGGAGAGTTTGCGCATTCGCACTACCAGCGCTTCGCTGGCGAGCGCGCTCACGATGGCCAACAGAATCTGCACCAGGCTGCCGTAGCCAAAAAAATACCATTGCACGGCGATGCCCGGCACGGCGGCGAGCGTCACCAGCATCATGATACGCGACGTCTGGCGCTGGTTATGGGTATAAGGGGAACTTGCGATTCTGAAAACCATTTAATCCTCGTTAACAACCTTTTCGGCAGCCTTGCGTGCCTGCACCCTGGCAATCGCGGCGGCAACAGCCGCTTTGCGCGGATCGTCCGCTTCATCATCTTCATTTGCCGTCTGAGCGCGCTCATCCGCCTGCGCCGCTTTACGGGCTTTGGCGCGGGCGATAGCGGCTTCGACGGCGGCTTTACGCGGGTCGACCGGCTCGGCCGGGGTTTCCGCGACCGGCGCGCTCTGCGCGGCTTTACGCGCTTTGGCGCGGGCGATAGCGGCTTCGACAGCGGCTTTGCGCGGATCGACCGGCTCGGCCGGAGTGTCGTCCACCGGCGCGCTCTCGCCAGTCTGCGCCGCTTTAAGGGCTTTGGCGCGGGCGATAGCGGCTTCGACAGCGGCTTTGCGCGGATCGACCGGCTCGGCCGGGGTGTCGTCCACCGGCGCGTTCTGCGCCGCTTTACGGGCTTTGGCGCGGGCGATAGCGGCTTCGACAGCGGCTTTACGCGGATCGACCGGCTCAGTCGGCGTGTCGTCCACCGGCGCGCTCTGCGCCGCTTTGCGGGCTTTGGCGCGGGCGATGGCAGCTTCGACGGCGGCTTTACGCGGGTCGACCGGCTCGGCCGGGGTGTCGTCCACCGGCGCGCTCTGCGCCGCTTTACGGGCTTTGGCGCGGGCGATAGCGGCTTCGACAGCGGCTTTGTGCGGGTCGACCGGCTCGGCCGGGGTTTCAGCGACCGGTGCGCTCTCGCCAGCCTGCGTCGCTTTACGGGCTTTGGCGCGGGCGATAGCGGCTTCGACGGCGGCCTTGCGCGGATCGACCGGCTCGGCCGGGGTGTCGTCCACCGGCGCGTTCTGCGCGGCTTTACGCGCTTTGGCGCGGGCGATGGCGGCTTCGACGGCGGCTTTACGCGGGTCGGTTTCGCTAACCGGCTCGGTGGCTTCCAGCGCAGGAACGGAGCTGTTCGCCGCCATCTCCTGCTGGACTTTTTCCGCCTGACGCGCGCGGGCCTCGGCTTTGCGCGCTTCGCGGGCGGCAATCACCGCGCTGTTATCTGGTTTTTCGCGAGCGTTGACCACAATCGGTTGGTCATCGGCTTTCTTCTCACGCACGCGGGCCAGGGCGGCCTGAATAGCATCCTGATCCTGGCCGGAAGGCTGTACGGCGGATTTCTTATGGCGTTCCAGACGTGCGGCTTTTTCACGTTCCAGACGCGCCTGGCGCGCTTCAAAGCGAGCCTTGGCTTCGGCGGCGCGCTGCTGTTCTTCCGCAATAGCGCGGATCTCTGCTTTTTCCTGGCGAAAATATTGCACCAGCGGGATATTGCTTGGGCAGACATACGCGCAGGCGCCGCACTCAATACAGTCCGCCAGATTATGGGCGGTAGCTTTATCGTGCTGCTGGCCGACGCTGAACCAGTAGAGCTGCTGCGGCAGAAGATCCGCCGGACAGGCGTCGGCGCAGGCGCTGCAGCGGATGCAGTGCTGCTCCTCCTGCGGCGTGCCCATCTCTGTGGCGGATGGCGCGAGCAGGCAGTTAGTGATTTTTACCACCGGCACATCGAGGCCGGGCAGGGTGAAGCCCATCAGCGGGCCGCCCATAATCACCAGCTGTTCGCTGGTCGGAATAAAGCCTGCGTGCTCCAGCAGGTGGCGCACCGGCGTGCCGATACGCGCCCAGACGTTGCCCGGCCGCCCTACGGCTTCGCCGGTCAGCGTCACCACGCGCTCGGTGAGCGGCTCGCCGTCGATAATAGCGCGCTTGACCGCAAACGCGGTGCCAACGTTCTGCATCAGCACGCCGATATCTGACGAACGGCCGCCGTGCGGCACCTGTTTGCCTGTCAGGATCTGAGTCAGTTGTTTCGCGCCGCCCGACGGGTATTTGGTCGGGATCACGCGCAGGCGAATCTTATGCTCGCCGTGCAGCACGGCGCGCATCATGGAAATCGCCTGCGGCTTATTGTCTTCAATGCCGATCAGCACTTCGCGCGGCTGCAAAATATGCGCGAGGATGCGCACGCCGTCGATGATTTGCGCGGCGCAGTCCTGCATCAGCCGGTCGTCGGCGGTGATATACGGCTCGCACTCGGCGGCGTTAATAATCAGCGTTTCGATTTTATCGCCGCCGCCCTGCAGTTTTGTGCCGGTCGGGAAACCGGCGCCGCCGAGGCCCGCCACGCCAAACTGATGGATACGCTCAATCAGCGCCTCGCGGCTGCGGCTCTGGTAATCGCTCCAGCCGTCGCGGGCTATCCAGCGGTCTTCGCCATCAGCGTCGATAATCACTGAAAGCTCCGGCAGGGCGGAAGGGTGGGCGGTCGGATGCGGCATTATCGCCGTGACGGTGCCGGAGGTTGGCGCGTGCACGGGGAGCATCCTTCCACGGCCCACGGTGAGCGGCTGACCACGCAGGACTTTATCGCCCGGCGCCACGCAGATCTCGCCTTCGCTGCCGATATGCTGTTTGAGCGGAATAATAAAACGGCCCGGCAGCGGCAACTGGCGCAGCGGGGTGCCGTTAGACTGGGTTTTCATCTCCGGCGGATGAATCCCGCCGTTGAAATCCCAGACTTTCTCTTTTCTGAATGCAGAAAATAACTTAAGCATGTTGTTCCACAGGAATGTTACGCACCGGAATGGTGTTGAGATCCCACTTCCAGTTATCCGTTGTGGTGGCGGCCGGGCGCAGTTCAATGCACTGCGTCGGGCAGGGGTCAACGCACAGGTTACAGCCGGTGCAGAGGTCGCTCATCACGGTGTGCATGGCGCGAGTGGCGCCGACAATCGCATCCACCGGACAGGCCTGAATACATTTGGTGCAGCCGATGCAGTTCGGCTCATCAATGACGGCCAGCATACGCACCGGCTCCGCCGCCACTGCATCGCCGTCAAGCGGCTGCGGTTCGACGTTAAGCAGGGTGGCGATTTTCTGCATTACCGGCTCGCCGCCAGGCACGCAGCGGTTGATCTGCTCGCCGTTATTAGCGACCGCTTCTGCATAAGGGCGGCAGCCCGGATAGCCGCACTGCCCGCACTGGCTCTGGGGCAGCAGTTCGTCGACCTGATCGACCACCGGATCTTCTTCCGCGGCGAAGCGGCGCGAAGCATAGCCCAGCAGCATGCCGAACAGCAGCGCCAGCAGCGTCAGCGCGACGACCGCGATAACAATCATTTCCATCAGAACTTCACCAGCCCGCTAAAGCCCATAAAGGCGAGCGACATCAGGCCCGCCGTCACCAGCGCGATGGCGTTGCCGCGAAATGGCAGCGGCACGTCGGCGACGACCAGACGCTCACGGATGGCGGCAAAGAGCACCATTACCAGCGAAAAGCCGACCGCGGCGGAGAAGCCGTAAAGCGCTGACTGCATAAAGGTGTGGTTCAGGTTGATGCTGAGTAGCGCCACGCCCAGTACGGCGCAGTTGGTGGTGATAAGCGGCAGATAGATGCCCAGCAGGCGATAGAGCGCCGGACTGGTTTTGCGCACCACCATTTCCGTGAACTGCACGACCACCGCGATGACGAGAATAAACGCCATCGTGCGCAGGTAGACCAGCTCAAGCGGCACCAGAATCAGATGATCGATAATCCAGGAGAAAATGGTCGCAAGGGTCATCACGAATGTGGTCGCCATGCCCATACCGATCGCCGATTCCAGTTTTTTGGAAACACCCATAAACGGACACAGGCCGAGAAACTTCACGAGCACGAAGTTATTGACCAGCACCGTTCCAACAAATAACAGCAAGTAATCAGTCATTATTCGACCTGAAACGAAAAAAGCCGCCCATTATCGGACATCCGACAGGGTGCGACAACGGAGAATCTGTAAGGTTATTTTGCCCTGACAAACGTCTGCTTCACCCGAACGGAGCGCTTGAAATAGGGCACCAGAAGCGCAGCCGCCAGCAGCGGAAACAGCAGCTGACGCACGGCCAGCGCGTCGCTCACCGGCGAGAACGCAAAAGATTTAATCGCCAGCAGGACGGTCAGCAGCAGCCAGATAATATAGTGGCGCGGTACGCCCTGACGACGTTTGAAAAAGGCGATAGTCAGCCAGAGCGTATACCCCCACATCGCCATCGCGCACAGCATTGAGCCATACCAGAAAAGCACGCCGGAGGTCCCCTGCGCGCTGAGCGTTTGATGGAGCTGCAAAGAAGCAAGCCCCATCACATAGAGTGCGACGGCAAGCGTGGTGCTGAGTAACGACATCAATAACCAGGCGAGAGGGGCAAGCAACCAGCCTCCGATGCGCACAGGCGACGCGTCGGTCATATTACCTCCCGGGATATAAATTCAACAAATGGCTAAAGAATAATTACAGCGCAAAGATTATAAAGATTTTCTGTCTGAATGCCACCTTTGCGGCTTACTGGACGTAACGCCAGACGGTTTTCGGCACCTGGCCCAGGTCATACAGTCTCCCGCCCGACACCAGTTCCGCGCGGCGGTGATCTGCGGCGCGATACATATTGATGATCTCCTGATTGTCGGTCAGGGTGTAATTAAGGTGATCGAACAATTTTTCCAGACTTTCAAGCGTGCTGATTTTACGAAACTTTAATAAATAGTCCTGAACGGTCATGTTAATCGTTATCCGCGCAATAAAATAATAAAGAGAATTCGCCGGGAAAGGCGGGCCGGGTAAAGAATAAACGCAAAAACGTCGTTATGCAGGTTTAATAAAAGCCTGAATAACATTTAAGAGTTTTCCTTGAGAATTAACGCAGGCCCAGCGCTTTAGGATGCGAAAGAGTAACGTGCTTCGACGGAGCTGGCAATATCCTGACGCGCGCTGGTCGCCGCCTTTTTAAGACAATATGTAAACCTGGCTGACCACGCCGCACCGGGCTTCAGGTTTAATGGGGGTCAGGAAGACCCCAGCCATTTCCAGGGGTTTTCACTCATCCTCCGGACGTGCTTATCTTTTATTCACTGTTTTTTGTGCGCCATTAATTGCGCGATAAACAGCACGTTATTTCTTTTAAAGTATGTTGCTTATTTCACCAAAACAATAATTCGCTCACGCATTGTTAGCGTAACTCGGAGACGAAGGCATTTATGCCATTACGGTTGTCTTTGCGGAAAATGCGCTTTACGCCGTCAGAAAACTGATGAAAATTCTGAAATAAACCGTTTATTTACTTATGGTCAGGAAACCGTTGAGGCGCGCTGGCGAATAGTGTCAAATACCCAGGTTAACTCAGCAGAGGAATGAACATGAACGATATCGTCCGGGTGGGATTAATCGGTTACGGCTACGCCAGTAAAACCTTTCATGCGCCGCTTATCGCCGGTACGCCAGGCATGGAGCTCGCCGCGATTTCCAGTAGCGATGCCGCCAAAGTGCATGCGGACTGGCCGGGAATGCCCGTCGTGTCTGAACCCAAACAGTTGTTCAACGATCCGCATCTCGATCTGATTGTCATTCCCACGCCGAATGATACCCACTTCCCGCTGGCGAAAGCTGCGCTGGAAGCCGGCAAACATGTGGTGGTGGATAAACCTTTTACCGTCACGCTGTCACAGGCGCGCGAGCTGGAAACCCTGGCGAAAAGCCTGGGGCTGGTGCTCTCGGTTTTTCACAATCGCCGCTGGGATAGCGATTTCCTGACGCTCAAACAGATCATCGCCGAAGGGCAGATCGGTGAAATCGCCTATTTTGAATCCCATTTCGACCGCTTCCGTCCTCAGGTGCGCGACCGCTGGCGCGAGCAGGCGGGGCCGGGCAGCGGTATCTGGTACGATCTGGCGCCGCATCTGCTGGATCAGGCGGTGCAGCTGTTCGGGTTGCCGGTCAGCATCTATGTCGATCTGGCTGAACTGCGTCCGAGCGCGCAGGCCACCGACTATTTTCACGCGGTACTGGCCTATCCGGAGCGGCGCGTCGTGCTGCACGGCACCATGCTGGCGGCGGCGGAATCCGCACGCTACATCGTCCACGGCACCCGCGGCAGCTACGTGAAGTTCGGGCTCGATCCGCAAGAAGAGAGCCTGAAATCAGGCGTGCGTCCGCCGCAGGAGAACTGGGGGTACGACATGCGCGACGGCGTGCTGACGCTTGCGAACAGCGAGATGCTGGATGAACAGACTCTGCTGACCGTGCCGGGCAACTATCCGGCCTACTATGCAGGCGTGCGCAGCGCCATTCGCGGCGAAGGCGAAAACCCGGTTCCGGCAAGCCAGGCTATTGTGGTGATGGAACTTATCGAAGCGGGCATCGAATCCGCGAAGCGCCGCGCGGCGGTCTGTTTGCGTGGCTAAGTGATTCCGCCCCGGCCTTGCTGCCGGGGCGTTGTGTATCTTGCCGCCGCTAAACTTCCTTCAACGGCACCTCACTCACACGCAAGGTTTTCCCCGCATGACTCGCAAGGCCTGGCTTTTTGTTGCAAAGTAAACCTATCTGCAACATGACAAGGAACCGATAATGAGCTGGCTGAAGCGCCTGAAAATCGACACATTTTTATTGATTATGATTGGCGTCGTGATCGTCGCCTCGCTGTTCCCTTGCGAAGGGCGCGTCAAAACGGTTTTTGAATACCTCACCACGGCCGCCATTGCGCTGCTGTTCTTTATGCATGGCGCAAAGCTCTCCCGCGAGGCGATACTGGCTGGCATGGGCCACTGGCGGCTGCACCTGGTGGTGTTTATCAGCACCTTCATGGTGTTCCCGTTGCTGGGCCTGGCGATGCAGTTTATTCCGCACAGCGTGCTGCCGCCGTCGCTCTATCTGGGCTTCCTCTATCTCTGCGCCCTTCCCGCGACGGTACAGTCGGCCATTGCTTTTACTTCTGTGGCGCGCGGCAACGTGGCGGCGGCGGTGTGCAGCGCCTCGGCGTCCAGCATTCTCGGGATTTTCCTCTCGCCGGTGCTGGTGGGTGTGATGATGCAGGCTCAGCAGGGCGATACCAATACGCTCGACGCTATCGGCAAAATCGTGCTGCAGTTGATGGTGCCGTTTGTGATCGGCCACCTCTCGCGACCGCTGATTGGGCGTTGGGTCGACCGTCATAAAAAGCTTATCAATATGACTGACCGCTCATCCATTTTGCTGGTGGTCTATGTCGCTTTCAGCGAGGCGGTAGTGCAGGGGATCTGGCATCAGGTGACCGGTATGGCGTTGCTGGCGGTCGTCGTGCTGTCGGTGGTGCTGCTGACGCTGGTGTTGGTGATCAACATCTGGTCGGCGCGACTGCTTGGTTTTAATAAAGCTGATGAGATAACTATCGTTTTCTGCGGCTCCAAGAAAAGCCTGGCGAACGGCGTGCCGATGGCAAATGTGCTGTTTCCGGCAAGTCAGGTGGGGATAATGGTGCTGCCGCTGATGATTTTCCATCAGATCCAGCTGATGGTCTGCGCGGTAATGGCCCAACGCTACGCCCGGCGCAATGAACAAAAAACAGGCCAGAAGGCGTCGGCCTCCTGACCTGACGGCGCGGCTTTACGCCGCGCTGACTTTCTCCATCAGCGCCTGTTTTTCCGCGTCCGACAGGAACGCGATTTTAAGGCCATTCTCCTGCGCGGTGCGGATCTGCGCCGCGCTCAGGCCCGCTGCCGGGGCCGCGACCTGATACTCATGCCCGATGTCCACGCCCTGAACGCCCGGATCGTCGGTGTTAATGGTCGCAAGAATATTATGCTCCAGGAATGTCTTCAGCGGGTGATGCGCCAGCGACGCCACTGTGCTGGTCTGGATATTGGACGTCAGGCAGGACTCAATGCCGATACCCTGTTCCGCCAGGAAATCCATCAGCGCAGGATCTTCCACCGCTTTCACGCCGTGACCGATACGCTCGGCGCCAAGCTCGCGGATCGCCTGCCAGATGCTCTCCGGGCCTGCGGCTTCGCCGGCGTGAACGGTGATGCGCCAGCCCGCGTCGCGGCCGCGGTTAAAGTGGTTCAGGAACAGGCTGCCGGGGAAACCCAGTTCATCGCCCGCCAGATCCAGCGCGGTAATGTGGTCGCGGTGCGCCAGCAGGCCGTCGAGCTCCGCCACGCAGGCCTCTTCGCCGAAAGTACGGCTGAGGATGCCGATTAAACGGGCCTCAACGCCGAAATCACGGCTGCCCTGACGCACGCCGTCGATAACGGCGTCCACGACGCCTGCCACCGGCAGGTTGTGCGTCATCGCCATATAACCTGGCGAGAAACGCAATTCCACATAATGCAGGCCGTGACGCGCGGCGTCTTCCATATTCTCATACGCTACGCGGCGGCACGCTTCGAGGGAGCCTAGCACCTTCACGCCCCAGTCAAGTTTGGCAAGAAAGCTCACCAGATCCGGTTCGTTTTTGGTGATCTGCACATGCGGGCGCAGCGTCTCCAGCGTATCGGCGGGCAGGGCTAAATTAAACTGGCGGCCGAGGTCGAGAATGGTCTGCGCGCGGATATTGCCGTCGAGATGACGATGAAGGTCGGTAAGGGGAAGGCGGGTATCAATCATGATGGCACTCTTTTTTAGAATAAAGTGCATACCATTATAAAAATATTTGCGACCGGAAAGCTACGTTGCGCAACAAAAGAGGGCCCGGAAGGGCCCCTTTTGCGTTCAAAGTGACCGAATTGCGCAAATAAGCCGCTCGACGCCCTGTTCCAGTTTGCTGCGTGGACACCCAACATTCAGGCGAATAAAGCCGCGCCCCTCTTCGCCATAGGTGGTGCCGGGCATAATGGCGACCTTTTCGCGCATAATCAGCGCCTGCTGTAAGGCATCGTCATCGATGCCGAGGGGTCGCAGGTCGATCCATGCGAGATAGGTCGCCTCTGGCGGCTGCCAGCGCAGTTGCGCAAATGCATCGTTAAGGCGCTGCGCCACAAAACGCAGGTTGTCCTGAAGATAGCCACGCAGCGCGTCGAGCCAGGGCGCGCCTTCACGATACGCGGCGATATGCGCCACCAGCGATAACACGGCAGGTGAGGAGAGCCCGTCGCGGCCTTTCAGCGCCTGGAAATACGCGTTGCGGTCATCATCGTGCGCGATAAGCCCCCACGCGCCGGTCAGCGCCGGAATGTTAAAGCTTTTGGACGCCGACGAGAACAGCGCCCAGCGCCCCTGACCGACGTCGCACCAGGGGATATGCTGATGCCCCTGCCAGACCATATCCATATGGATTTCATCGCTGATGACCCGCACGTCATAACGCGCGCAGAGCGCGGCCATCGCCTCCAGCTCTTCACGCCGCCAGACTTTACCGGTCGGGTTATGCGGGCTGCACAATAGCATAATTTTGCAGGTCGGGCGCGCCAGCCGGGCTTCCAGCGCGCGCATATCGCACCGCCAGCCCGCATCGGTCAGCGTGAGCGGGGCGCTCAGCACTCGCCGCCCGTTGCCTTCGATGGCCTTCGGGAAGGCGTCATAGGCGGGCGTGTGGATAAGCACTTCGTCGCCTGGCGTCGACCACTGGCGAATCAGTTGCGACACCATATAGATAACCGACGGACCGTAAACCAGGGTTTTGGGCGCAATCTGGCTGCCAAAACGCGTGGCGTACCAGTGCGCGACCGCGCCGGTAAAATCCGGATTTTGCCAGCGGCTGTAGCCGAGCACGCCGTGGGCGAGCCGCGTCGAAACCGCCTCCAGCACGCAGGGCGCGGTCGGAAAATCCATATCCGAGATAGTAAAGGGCAGCAAATCGTCCACGCCGAAACGGTCAGCGACATAATCCCACTGGGTGCACCAGGTGCCGCGGCGATCCACGGCCTGTGAAAAATCGTACATTCTGCCTCCCGCGTTTACGCCTGTACCGAATGCATCAGGCTGTCCATTTCATCTTTCACCGACTGCACCTGCGGGCCAATGACCACCTGCAAATTATGCTGGTTAAGTTGCACCACGCCGATAGCGCGATTCGCCTTAAGCGCTGCGCTGTCCACCCGTGACATCTCTTTGACCGTGAGGCGCAGACGCGTAATGCAGTTATCCAGCGACGTGATATTTTCCGCACCGCCGAGCGCCTTCAGAATAGCCGGCACGTCATAGCCCGATTTTCCGCTAACGCCTGACGTGACGACGCTTGCCGTCGCGCTTTCAGCCTCCCGGCCCGGCGTTTTGATATTAAAGCGGGTAATCGCGAAGCGGAAAATCGCGTAATAGACGGCGAACCAGACGCCTGCCACCACCGGCACCCAGTACCATTTGGTCGACAGCCCGTGCAGCACGCCAAAGACCACGAAATCGATAATATTGCCGTCGGTATTGCCGATAGTGACGCCGAGTACCGCCATCATGGTAAAGCCAAGCCCTGTCAGCAGCGCGTGGATGAGATAAAGCGCCGGGGCCACGAACAGGAACAGGAATTCCAGCGGCTCCGTGGTGCCGCCGACCACACAGGCGATGACGCCGGAAATCAACAGCCCCTTGATTTTATGACGGTTCTCCGGGCGCGCGCAGTGGTACATCGCCAGCGCCGCCCCCGGCAGGCCGCCCAGGAACGCCGGCATTTTGCCCTGCGAGAGGAAGCGCGTCGCGCTTTCGGCAAAGCCGTGCGAGGCAGGGCAATTCAGCTGCGCCTGGAAGATAGTCAGCGCGCCAGAGACGCTCTGCCCGCAGACATCCAGCGTGCCGCCCGCCTCGGTAAAGCGAATCAGCGCCACCAGAATATGCTGCAAACCAAACGGCAGCAGCAGGCGCTCGCCGGTGCCGAAAATCATCGGCGCGAAGCTTCCGGCGCTGTTGATAAGCCAGCCCAGCGCGTTGATACCTTTAGCAAAAAACGGCCAGATCAGCGGAATGGTCAGCCCGACCAGGCCCATCACCACCGTGGTGACGATCGGTACAAAACGCGTGCCGCCAAAAAAGGCCAGCGCGTCCGGGAGGCGCACTTTATGGAAGCGCTCGTGCAGCAGCCAGATTATCACGCCCGCGATCACCGCACCCAGAATGCCGGTGTCGATGGACTGAATGCCGAGCACCGACTGCACGTTACTGGCCTTCAGCAGCGCCGGGTCCTCAGTCGGTAAGATGCCTTTTGCGGTCAGCCAGAAATTGACCGCCAGGTTCATCACCGCGTAGCCCACAAACCCGGCGAACGCCGCCACGCCTTTATTTTCACGCGCCAGCCCCAGCGGAATGGCAATACAGAACATCACCGGCAGGAAACTGAAGGCGAACGAGCCCATTTTGCTCATCCAGGTGAAAATGAGCTGCAACACGCTGTTGCCGAGAAACGGCATCAGCGTAATGACGTCATGACTACTGAGCGAACTGCCGATGCCCATCAAAATGCCGCAAAACGACAGCAGCGCCACCGGCAACATAAATGTTTTGCCGAGCTGCTGCATAAATCCCCATAGCGTGATTTTTTGTACCGTGTTCGCCGTCATAAACGACTCCTCGCGTTAAATGATCCATCGCCTGAACGAAGGATTGCAAGATAAAACGTTTTACCAAAGTTTAATGCGCGTTGAATCACAGAACATTACCCAGGCCTGACGGCTATAATAGCGTTTCAGGTAAAAGGTTTTATCTGGCAGGAGCGGAGCAAAAGCGTAGTCAATGACACAGGCGAAAAGAATCACTATCAATGATGTCGCGCAGGCGGCGGGCGTGTCCGTTGCCACCGTGTCGCTGGTGCTGAGCGGCAAAGGTCGTATCTCCAGCGCGACCGGGCAGCGGGTAAACGACGCCATTGAGCAGTTAGGGTTTGTGCGCAACCGCCAGGCGTCGGCGTTGCGCGGCGGGCCAAGCGGCGTTGTCGGGCTGATTGTGCGCGATCTCACCACGCCGTTTTACGCCGAACTGACCGCCGGGCTTTCCGAGGCGCTGGAGGCCCAGGGGCGGATGCTGTTTCTGTTGCAGGGCGGGCGTGATGAAGCCCGGATGCAGCGCTGCCTCGATACGCTGCTCGATCACGGCGTGGATGGCGTGGTAGTGGCAGGCGGCGGCGGGCCGGGCGCGTCGTGGCAGGCGCAGGCTCGTGGGCGCGGCATTCCACTGCTGTTCGCCTCGCGCGCCAGCCATCACGATGAAGTGGACACGGTCCGGCCTGATAACCAGCAGGCGGCGCGTCTGGTCACCGAACATCTTATCCGTCGCGGCCATCAGCGCATCGCCTGGCTGGGCGGCGCGAGTTCCTCACTGACCCGCGCTGAACGGCTCGGCGGCTACTGCGCGACGCTGTTGCAGTACGGGCTGCCGTTTCACAGCGAATGGATTGTCGAGTGTCAGCCGGGGCAGAAACCCGCGGCGGAAGCCATTACCGAACTCCTGCGCGTTAACCCGACCATCACCGCCGTGCTGTGCCATAACAGCACCGTCGCGATGGGTGCCTGGTTTGGCCTGATGCGTGCCGGGCGGCAGAGCGGAGAGGCGGGGTATGAGAGCTATTTCGAAAACAGCGTCACGCTGGCGGCGTTCGCCGACGTGCCGGAAGAGCGGCTTGATGAAGTTCCGCTAACGTGGGTGACGACGCCTGCGCGTGAAATGGGCCACTGCGTGGCGGAGCGGATCCTGCAGCGCATTCAGCACGGCGATGAGCCGGCGGGGAGCCTTATCATCGGGCCACGGCTGGTGGCGTACCGTTAAGACGCGCCAAAAAAAACGGCCTCCCGGGAGGCCGTTTTCTTTTTTACTGCTGCGGGACGGAAAGCGCAGGGCCTCGCGGCGCAGGGGCAGGGGCCGCGCCCGGCGCGTCGAGCTCCGGCATCGCCTGCGGCTCTGGTGCGGTAAGACCCGGCAGGCCGAACATGCCGATAAACTCTGCGAGCGGCATTTTCTGACCGTTCAGGTTCACCTGACCGTTTGCGTACTGCAGGCTGGTCACAATGCTGTTGTCCTGCATGGTGGTGATGCGGAACATCTGGCCCATCGCCGCCAGGCCTTTCACCTGCTGGCCCGCCAGTTTCTCGGCGTCCGCCTGCTGATAGCCTTCCAGTTTCGCGACCTGGGTCATCATCTCGGTCGCCATATCCACCGGAATAACCAGCTTGCTGTCGAGGCTTTTCACCACGCGATCAAGCTGCTCCGCCGGACTGGTCTGCGCGGCGCTCACCGGCGCCTGGCTCGGATCTTTCAGGAACAGCGACAGGTTAAAGGTGCTTTCGCCTTTGGCGTTTTTCCAGCTCAGCGGCGCGACGGTAATCACCGGGTTGCCTTTCAGCAGCAGCGGCAGCGAAGAGACGAGGATCTCAGTGGCCTGTTGCTGATAAAGCTCCGGATTATCCATAATGCCCGGTTGCGCCATCAGCGCCCGGCTACGCTCGTTATACTGCTGGCTGAACTGGTGCCACGCCTGGCCGTCGATGTTGCCGATTTTCAGCGTCATCTTGCCGCTGCCAAGATCCTGATTCTGCACTTTCAGGCTGTTCATGGCGTAATCCATCTGGCTGTCGATGCTTTTGCCATCTTTCGCCACGTCAGACTTGCCGTTCAGGCTGATGCCTTCCAGCAGCGCCATCTCCTGACCTTCAATCGCGATCGCCAGTTTTTCGAGGCTCAGCTTCTGCTCGCCAACGCGCTCTTTAAAGCTGGTCATCTTTGTGTTGCCGTCAGTTTTCAGGCCGTTGAAGGTGAGTTGCACATGCTGGCCGTATTCGTTGACGGCGTTAACCAGACCGCTGTCCGCTTCGCCTTTAAGGCTCACGTCATTGCCGTCTTTGTCGGCATCAAGCTGGAAATCACCGCCGCTGAACGCCACTTTCTCATCCGGGGTATCATAGTTCAGCGCCTGGAGCTTGATATCGCTGGAGGTCGCGCCGCCGTAGCCAATACGGGTCTGCACATCGGCGAACGATTTGCCTTTCGCCATATCAAACAGCGCTTTGGTGGTGTCATTGTTCACAAGCGTGGTATGCACCGACGCCATCGCTGGCAGAATATTGAGCTTTTTCAGATCGGCCAGCGGGAACGGACCGTGGCTCACTACCTGATCCAGCACCACGCTCTGGCCCGGCTTCAGCAGCGCTTCCTGCTGGCCCGCCGCGGGTTTGACCACCAGTTGCAGATGGCTGCTGAACAGGCTGCGCTGGTAATCCTGGTAGCCAAGCTCAAGCCCGGCCTGCGGCGCGCTGAGCTTAAGCTGCGCGTTGGCTTCGGCGACCATTTCGCCGACATGTTTTTCAAACTGCTTACCGGTGTACCACGCGCCACCTGTCCAGATAACCCCGAGAGCGACAATCACGCCCACGGCGACCAGCGATTTTTTCATAGTTCAGTTCCCTTAAAACGAAGCCAGACGGCGGTCCGTCTGGCATGACTGGCAAAGATGTTACCAAGCTTAGCAATCCTTGCTTAAAAGATCAGTAACTTAGTTGAGCTTATTATATACGCGCGCGAGACGACCCACGCCGCTCACGCTGACCGGCGATTCATTCGCCGCCACGAAAGCGGATTCGCCCGGTTTCAGCGTCAGGCGCTGGTCATCTTTGCTGAGCACCGCTTCCCCTTCGACGCAAAAAAGAATGGCCGCGCTCGCCTGCGCCAGGCGCTCAGGCTGCGTGCCGAGATCGTGCAGCGAGAAGGCGAAATCCTCGACCGGGATCGGGAAATTAAGCGTTGCGCCGTGTTGCTCAGGTTGCGTCAGCAGCCGCGCCGCCGGTTTGGCAACAAATTTCACGTTGGCGACCAGTTCCGGAATATCGATATATTTCGGGGTCAGGCCCGCGCGCAGCACGTTGTCGGAGTTCGCCATCACCTCCAGCGCCACGCCCTGGAGATACGCGTGCGGCGTTTCGGCGAACAGGAACATCGCCTCGCCAGGGTTGAGTTTCACCACGTTCAGCAGCAGCGGCGAGAAAAGCCCGCTGTCGTCCGGGTAAAACTGCGCGATAAAGCGAATGGTGTCCCACGGCTCGCCCTGCTGGCTCTCGACGGTTGCTTTCAGTACCGCCAGCGCGCGGGATTTCTCCTCACCCTGCATATTCAGAAGCCCGGCGAAGAGCTCACGCAGGCGGTCAGCGTCCGGGGCGGCCAGGAAATGCGCGATGGCGGTATGCGCGCCCGCGACAGGCTGGAGTAGGGAGACAATCTCAGAAAACTCACGAAACGCGTTCATGGCGAGGAACGGCGTCAGGGCGAACACCAGCTCCGGCTTGTGGTTCGGATCTTTGTAGTTCCGCTCGGCGGCGTCCAGCGGAATACCCGCCGCGTTTTCACGCGCGAAGCCTTCTTCAGAGGCTTGCTTGTTCGGGTGCACCTGAATGGAGAGCGGCTGATCGGCGCACAGCACTTTAAACAGGAACGGCAGCTCACCGAAGCGCGCTGCCACCTGCTCGCCGAGCAGGGCGGTTTTATCGGCGTCGATCACATCACGCAGCGCGCGGATGTTGCCCTGCGCGTCCTGCACCTGTGAACTGCTCTTCGGGTGAGCGCCCATCCACAGCTCCGCCATCGGCAGGCCGTCCGGGTTTTCCACGCCATAAAGTTCCGTTAACGCTGTTTTACTGCCCCAGGCATAGTTCTGCACCGAGTTAATGAGTTTCTGCATGATCAGTCCCTGTATTCGGAGGAAAAAAGTTTTTTGGTATTAAACCAATAAAGCGGACTGATGTAACCCGGCTGGGCAAAAAGTCGGTTTAGTCTCAGTTTTTGTTAAAAAATTGTGTACCATGTGGCGACTCGCTTTTTCATGCCGCACATGGACCATGTGGCGGACGACACATTTCATAACTGAAGCTGTAAGTGAGAGTGCAATGTCTGGTAAACCCTTCTTCTGGCAAGAGCCTTTTCCACTGAAAAAGGACGAGACCGAGTATTATCTGTTAACCCGCGATCACGTCTCCGTTTCCGAATTTGAAGGTCAGGAAATCCTGAAAGTCGAGCCGCAGGCGCTGACGCTGCTGGCTCGCCACGCCTTCCACGACGCCTCGTTTATGCTGCGCCCGGCGCATCAACAGCAGGTGGCAGATATTCTGAGCGACCCGGAAGCCAGCGAAAACGATAAATATGTGGCGCTGCAATTCCTGCGCAACTCGGAGATTGCCGCCAAAGGCATTCTGCCGACCTGCCAGGATACGGGCACCGCGATCATCATGGGTAAAAAAGGCCAGCGCGTCTGGACCGGCGGCGGCGATGAAGCCGCGCTGGCGCAGGGTGTCTATGAGACCTACACGCAGGATAACCTGCGCTATTCGCAAAACGCGGCGCTGGATATGTACAAAGAGGTCAACACCGGCACCAACCTGCCGGCGCAGATTGATCTCTACAGCGTCGACGGCGACGAGTATAAATTCCTCTGCATCGCCAAAGGCGGCGGCTCCGCCAACAAAACCTATCTCTACCAGGAAACCAAAGCGTTGCTGACGCCTGGCAAACTGAAAGCGTATCTGGTGGAGAAAATGCGCACGCTCGGCACCGCGGCCTGCCCGCCGTACCACGTGGCCTTTGTCATTGGCGGCACCTCGGCGGAGGCGACGCTGAAAACGGTCAAACTCGCCTCGACCAAATATTATGACGGCCTGCCGACCGAAGGGAACGAGCACGGCCAGGCGTTCCGCGACGTTAAGCTTGAAGAGGAGCTGTTGCAGGAGGCGCGCAATCTCGGCCTCGGCGCGCAGTTTGGCGGCAAATATTTCGCGCACGATATTCGTGTGATCCGTCTGCCGCGCCACGGCGCGTCCTGCCCGGTAGGTATGGGCGTCTCGTGCTCCGCGGACCGCAACATCAAAGCCAAAATCAACCGCGATGGCATCTGGATAGAAAAGCTCGAAAGCAACCCCGGCAAATATATTCCAGAGGCGTTGCGTCGCGCCGGCGAGGGCGAAGCGGTGCGGGTCAATCTCAACCGTCCGATGAGCGAGATCCTGGCGCAGCTGTCGCAGTACCCGGTTTCCACGCGTCTGTCGCTCTCCGGCACTATCATCGTGGCGCGCGATATCGCGCACGCGAAGCTTAAAGAGCGCATCGACAGCGGCGCGGGGCTGCCGCAGTACGTCAAAGATCATCCTGTCTACTACGCGGGCCCGGCCAAAACGCCGGAAGGGTACGCCTCCGGGTCGCTCGGCCCGACCACCGCCGGACGCATGGATTCTTACGTGGATCTGCTACAGTCTCACGGCGGCAGCATGATTATGCTCGCCAAGGGCAACCGCAGTCAGCAGGTGACTGACGCCTGTAAAAAACATGGCGGTTTCTACCTCGGCAGCATTGGCGGCCCGGCGGCGGTACTGGCGCAGAACAGCATCCGGCATCTGGAGTGCGTTGAATATCCGGAGCTCGGTATGGAAGCTATCTGGAAAATCGAGGTGGAAGATTTCCCGGCGTTTATCCTGGTGGATGACAAAGGCAACGATTTCTTCCAGCAGATCCAGTCCGGGCAGTGCTCGGCGTGCCTGAAGTAATGTAACGCCTTGCCGGGTGGGCGGCTGCGCTCACCCGGCCTTAATTGCCGTTATGTGTATGTCGGGTAAGGCGACGCCGCCGCCCGAAATCCCACCATCGACACAGAACCACCCCACAAGAGCGCACAAAGCGCCGTGCAGGTTTTTTTAACGCATCAATACTTATTCCTTAAGCCTGTGAGCTATCCCATCTTTGTTATCAAGGAGAAAGTAATGACCGCCTACCGCAGTGAAAAAGATTCCATGGGCGCAATCGACGTGCCGGCCGATAAACTCTGGGGCGCGCAAACGCAGCGTTCGCTGGAGCATTTCCGTATCTCTACCGAGAAAATGCCCACGGCGCTTATCCAGGCGCTGGCGCTGACGAAACGCGCCGCCGCGAAGGTCAACATGGATCTCGGCCTGCTGCCTGCCGAGCGCGGCGACGCCATCATCAACGCGGCGGATGAGGTGCTGGAAGGCGCGCACCCGGACGAATTCCCGCTTGCTATCTGGCAGACCGGCTCCGGCACCCAGACCAACATGAACATGAACGAGGTGCTGGCCAATCGGGCGAGCGAAATTCTCGGCGGCGAGCGCGGTATGGCCCGTAAAGTGCACCCGAATGACGACGTCAACAAAAGCCAGAGCTCAAACGACGTTTTCCCGACGGCGATGCACGTCGCGGCGGTTATCGCCCTGCGCGAACAGCTTATTCCGCAACTCCGGGTACTGCACAAGACGCTCAGCGACAAGGCGAGCGCCTTTAGCGATATCGTGAAAATTGGTCGAACCCATCTGCAGGACGCCACGCCGTTGACGCTCGGCCAGGAGATCTCCGGCTGGGTGGCGATGCTTGAGCACAATCTTAAGCACATCGATAACAGCCTGCCGCACCTGGCGGAGCTGGCGCTCGGCGGCACGGCCGTCGGCACCGGGCTCAATACCCACCCGGAATATGCCGAACGCGTGGCGAAAGAGCTTGCTGCGTTCACCGGCCAGCCGTTCGTGACCGCGCCCAATAAATTCGAGGCGCTCGCCACCTGCGACGCGCTGGTGCAGGCCCACGGCGCGCTCAAAGGACTCGCGGCCTCGCTGATGAAAATCGCGAACGATGTACGCTGGCTCGCAAGCGGCCCGCGCTGCGGCATCGGCGAAATCTCTATTCCTGAAAACGAGCCGGGTTCTTCCATCATGCCGGGCAAAGTCAACCCGACCCAGTGCGAAGCGCTCACCATGCTCTGCTGTCAGGTCATGGGCAATGACGTGGCGGTGAATATGGGCGGGGCGATGGGTAACTTCGAGCTTAACGTCTTTCGCCCGATGGTTATCCATAACTTCCTGCAATCGGTGCGTCTGCTGGCGGACGGCATGGAGAGCTTCAACCACCACTGCGCGGTCGGCATTGAGCCGAACCGCGACCGCATCAGCCAGTTGCTTAACGAATCGCTGATGCTGGTGACCGCGCTCAACACCCATATCGGCTACGACAAAGCGGCGGAAATCGCCAAGAAAGCGCATAAAGAGGGGCTGACGCTCAAGGCCTCCGCGCTGAAACTCGGTTATCTCAGCGAGGAGGAGTTTGACGCCTGGGTGCGCCCGGAAGAAATGGTGGGCAGCATGAAGCCCTGATCAGGGCGCGAGGTAGAGGTGCAGGCGGGGGATCATCATGACGAGCGCTTCCGCCTGCGGCTTATAGCGGTGCTGGACGTTTTCCGCGTCGTAATCAAGCAGCTCGCCGATATCCGGCACCGCGCCGCCGCGCGTGGCGTGGCACAGCACAATCAGCGGCGACGGGCAGGCATACTGCACCTGTCGCTGGTTTTGCGCATACCAGACCCGCGCCACCGGCTGCACCTTCACCGGGCGCTTGATTTTTAACCGCGCTTTTTGCGGCAGCGCCGCGATATCGTTGTACTCCTGCGTCAGCCTCGCGTGCCACTGCTCTTTGGTTAGCCCGCCCACCGCGCGCGGCGCTTTAAGCCCGCGCTCCAGCATCGCCAGCACTTCATCACGCGTCAGGTTTTTAATGATGTGTTTATTAGCCCAGCCGAAGCGCAGCGTGGCCGGATTATCCAGCACCGTCAGACGGCGGTAGGCATTGAGCGTAATAAGCCCCGGCAGATAGCGGTGTACCCACTCAAAACGTTGGGTGGAGGGCAGGCCCGATTCCACGGTGATGATCTCTTCGAGCTGGGTTTTGAGCGTGTTGATTTTCTCAGCCAGCGCGTGCAGCGCCTTATGCTTTGCGTCATCAACGCTAAAGCAGACCGCGCCAGGCAGGCGCACCGCCGCCTTGCTGCTGCGTTTCTCCGACTGCTGCTGGATAAACAGGTGCGTAAAGTGGCGCAGCGCCGCCTCCTGCGCCTCTTTGCCGATTTTTTGCGTCACGGCGATAGTGAGTAACGGATCGTGCTCTTTGCCTTTTTCCACTTCCGGCAGAGTGAATACCCGTCCCGCCAGCAGGCGACAGGCCGCAAGGCCATCGCGCATTTCCATCAGCGCGTGTTCTAACTCACGAAAAGTGATATTGAGGCGTTCAACCAGATCGTAACGGGCCATGATGATCTCTCATTAGTTACAACATACTACATATTTAGCACAGTTTCGCCGGGTTTAGCCATAGCGAATTAAAAAGTCGGGCAGGTAGGATGGGGGCGCAGAGGAGAATGGGCGTTAAAACGTGTTCATGTGGCGCGGGCGAGGTGAGAACGGTAAGTGAGAGGGCGAAACAGCGGATGGCGCTTCGCTTAACCCCCTTACGCGTGGCATGCCTCAGACGTACAGGGCAGGCAAACGCACCCGCCATGCTCCCACTCCGTTCATGCAGGTATGTTGTCAGCCGCCATCCCGCCAGTTGCTTCGCATATGTATGTCATAACCTGGCTGCGTGCAGGGCGGGCAAGCGCAGCGCACCCGCCATCGACAACCGGCTCAATCTCGCGCACCCCGAAATTACGCGTCATCAGGCACTACTGGCCAACTGAAACGAAAATGCGCGCCGCCGAGCGTGCTCTGCGCGACGCTCACCTGGCCGCTCATCGCCGTGGCGATCGACTGTACGATGGCGAGCCCGAGGCCGCAGCCGCCCGTAGCGCGATCGCGGCTCGGGTCGAGACGCACAAACGGCTCGAATACCCGGCTGCGTTCTTCTTCCGGAATGCCGGGGCCGTCGTCTTCCACTTCAAGCGTCGCCTGCGCGCCCTGCAGCGATAACCCGATCCTCAGCCGCTGTTCGCTGTAACGCAGCCCGTTATTCACCAGATTATCCAGCACGCGCTCCATCAGGCGCATATCGAGCGCGCCGTAATCGCCTTCATCAACGCGAGCCAGCACCAGCTCGCGTTCCGGGTGCAGCGAGCGCGCGTCATCGACATACTCATGCAGCCAGCGGGACAGCGCCGGGTGCGTCAGGTGCAGTTCCGTTTGCGGGCGGTCGAGCCGCGCATAGGTCAAAAGCTCCTCAATGAGCGCTTCGAGCTGACCGATATCGCGGTTTAGCGCCTGCGACTCCGCCGCGCTCAGGTTATCGCTCATCTCCAGCCGGTAGCGCAGCCGCACCAGCGGAGTGCGCAGTTCATGAGCGATGCCGTCAATAAGCTGTTTTTTGCTGGCAATCAGTGCGTTAATGTTATTCGCCATCTGGTTGAACGCCACGCCGAGCCGCGCGAAGCCCGAGGCTTTATCAAAATGAATGCGTTCATCAAGGTGTCCGTCGCCGAGCCGCTGCGCCGCCGCCTCCAGGCGCAACATCTCCTGCCAGTGGGGCCGCATCCAGATAAACACCGGCAGCGCCAGCGAAATCGCAATCAGCGCAATCAGCGCGATATCCAGCAGCCGCATCTGATGCAGAAAATAGAGATACGGCACCGGGCCGACGGCGAGCACGTAGTGGCTGCGCGGAATACGCTGGATAAACGTATATTCATCGTCCAGCGCCACAATCTCGCCCTCGCGCAGACGGCGGCTGTTGATGTCATCGAGATGAAACTGGCTGAGCGGCTGGATCCGCAGCTTAAACGACAGGTTTAAATCCAGTTCTTTAATGGTTTTGTTCCATTCATGCGGCGGAATTTCCCGCAGCTCGCTGCGCATCAGGTAGAGCGAGCTTTTCATCAGGTCGTCCAGCGACTGGCGGCCCGCGCGTTCGGCGGTGAATTTATAGACCAGCCCGACCAGCATCGTCATCACCAGAAAGCAGACAAATAGCAGCAAATAGAACTGGATAAAGAGTTTTTTCATGACAATCTCTCGTCCGCGCGGCGCGGTTATTTGATGACCGATGTCGTGTGCGGAAAGTTCGCTGCCAGGTGGTCGATAAACGCCCTGACCGCGGGCGGCAGACCGCGGCGCGTGGTAAACACAAGATGCACAATACCTCGCTGCCCCTGCCAGCCGCGATAAACCTGTACCAGTTCACCGCTTTTAAGCGCCTGCGCGCAGACGTGATCCGGAAGCAGCGCAATGCCAAGGCCCGCTATCGCCGCCGCGCGGATCGCCGTGAAATCGCCACAGCTCAGCCGCGGCTGATGGCGAATCAGACAGCGCTTGCCCTGTTCATGTTCCAGCGCCCAGCTGATTTCTCCGGGTTCGTCACTGGTGCCGAGCGTCGGGTAGCAGGCGAGGCTGTCGATATTGCCCGTTAACTGGTTAGCAAGCGTTGGGCTGGCCACCAGGATGCGGCTCGACGTGCCCAGCGAGCGCATGATGAGCTCCGCGTCGCTCGCAAGCTCCGTGCGCACGCGCAGTGCGATATCAATGCGCTCTTCTATCAGGTCGACAGGCCGGTCAATCGCGATGATTTGCAGCCTGACTTGCGGGTAGCGGTTCATAAACGCGGGTAGCGTAGTCGAGATAATTTCTACCAGCCCGGTCGGGCAGCTGAAGCGCACCACACCCTGCGGCTCTTTATGCGCCTGCGCTATCACCGCCTGGGCTTTTTCCGCCTCCAGCAGCATAGCGCAACACTGTTCATAAAACGCCTGGCCGATATCGGTCACGCGAAAGCGGCGGCTGGAGCGCTCAATCAGCCGCACGCCAAGCTGTGCCTCAAGCCCCGCCACACGGCGGCTTAGTTTTGATTTCGGCTGCTTCAGCGCGCGGCTCGCCGCAGCAAACCCGCCGTGGTTTACCACTTCGGCATAGTAAAAATAGTCGTTGAGATCGGGTTGCATTATCGTTCCTCAGACAGAACGCAGGGTGCCATTTTGTCCTGGTACACAGCCTGATGGGAAGGGCTTATTCTCAGCCCAGGACGTTTCGTTACATTCACTGAGGAGAAAATGATGAACGCACGTTTTGGCAATAAAGTGGTTATTGTGACTGGCGGCACCAGCGGCATTGGGCTGGCAACAGCCAAAGCGTTTGCTGACGAAGGCGCGCAGGTGTTTATCACCGGGCGCCGTCAGGCGGCGCTGGACGAGGCGCTGAGTCAGCTAGGTGACAACGTCACAGGTGTGCGCGGCGATATGAGCCAGCTTGCCGATATCGACCGCCTGTATGAGGTCGTTCAACAGCGCCACAGCCATATCGATGTCGTCTTCGCTAACGCGGGCGGCGGCGAATTCGCGCCGCTGGGCGCCATTTCCGAAGCGCATTATCACGAGACATTCGACACCAATGTCAAAGGCGTGCTCTTGACCGTACAGAAAGCGCTGCCGCTGTTGCGCGACGGGGCGTCGATTATTCTGACATCATCGACCACAAGCGTCAGCGGCACGCCCGCATTCAGCGTCTATTCGGCGACCAAAGCGGCAGTGCGCAGTTTCGCCCGCAACTGGGTGCTCGATCTCAAAGACCGTAATATCCGCGTCAACGCCATCAGCCCCGGCGTCACCGAAACGGCAGGGCTTAATGCGCTCTTTGGCGGTGGCGAAGAGGCCGAGCGCGTGAAAAAAGATTTTCTCACGCAGATCCCGCTCGGGCGCGTTGGCCTGCCGGCTGAGATAGCAAAAGCGGTGCTGTTTCTGGCGTCAGACGAGGCGAGCTATGTGAACGGCGTCGAGCTGTTTGTGGATGGCGGCATGGCGCAGATTTAAGACAGCAGTTGCGCCGCGCTTTTGCGCGGCGCGGCGCGGCAGTTACGCTTCGCTTTCCCAGGCATGCGGCGCGAACAGATACCCTTTATTGCGCACGGTTTTAATCCGATACGGCTCGGTGGCGCTGTCATTAAGCTTTTTACGCAGCCGTGAAATCGCGACATCCACGCTGCGATCCAGTCCGTCATAGCTCACACCGCGCAGGTTTTTTAACAGCGCGTCGCGGTCCATGATCTGTCCCGCATGGGTGGCGAGCTCCCATAACAGGTCAAAATCCGCCGTGGAAAGCGCGACCTGCTCGCCTGCCAGCGTCACCTGGCGGTTCAGCGGGTCGATGCACAGCGTGCCGAAACGCAGCGCTTTATGCGGCTGGCGCGTCGGGGCCGTTTCACCAGGCGCGGGCGCGGCCATATGCTGACGCAGATGCAGCCGAAGACGCGCCAGCAGCACGGCAGGCGGCGTGGTTTTCAGAATGTAATCACTGGCGCCCATTTCGAGCGAAAGGATGTGGTTCATATCGCTGTCAAGCGAGGTCAGCAACACTACCGGCCCGTGCCAGTGGGTGCGCAGATCGCGGCACAGGGTCATGCCGTCTTTGCCCGGCAGCATAATATCCAGCAGCACCAGATCCGGGTTCTCGCGTTCAATGACCGCCTCGGCGCGATCGCCGCGGCTTTCGACAATCACATCGATATCATGGCGGCCCAGATAGGCGGCAATAAGCTCGCCGACTTCCGGGTCATCTTCAACAAAAACGATCTTGCTCATAGCACTCTGCGTTGCGGTAAAAACACCAGGATACACCGGGCGGGCGCGGCGCGCCAGCAACGGTGGCTCAACAGGTTAACGCAACGGGCGGCCGCCGTTTACGGGGTAGCTGTGTCCGGTGACGTAACGGCTGGTGAGCAGATAATCCACCAGGTCGATAATCTCTTTTTCGCCGGGGGCGATTTTCATCAGCGACTTGTTAAGCGCTTTCTGGCGGTATTGCGGATCGTCATGCTCATTAAAGAGGATGAGCGACGGCGCGATGGCGTTCACTTTCACTTCCGGCGCGAGCTTGCGGGCGAACGAGCGGGTGAGGTTATCGAGCGCCGCTTTGCTGGCGGCGTAGGCGATATGCTTGTCGCTGCCGCGCTCCACGACGTAATCGGTAAAGTGAATAATATCGCAGGCGGCGTGGCCCTGGCCGCGCAGCAGCGGCTCAAGGGCGAAGTTCAGGAGATAGGGCGCGTGTACATGAATTTGCAACATGGCGCACAGTACCTCGGACGGCGGCACGCCGGGGCTTTCGTCCTGCCAGGCGCTGGCGTTGTGCAGCAGCGCGCGGATATGGGTGGTGCGCGCTTTTACTGCGTCCGCAAAGGCGAGAATGCCCTCGTCATGGCAGAAATCCGCCTCAATGCAGACCGCGCCCGCCTCTTCCAGCACGTCGATCGCCGGGTAGCGGGTGCGGTAGCTGACAATCACATCATGATGCTGCGCCAGGAAATGGTGCGCCAGCGCGAGACCGATTCGGCGGCCTGCGCCGGTGATTACGATGGGCTTATCCAGTTTTTTCACCATGACTCTCCTTAAGCTAAGGGGACAGGGAGATTAGCGCACCAGCATCCAGGTAGCCGGCAACGCGGCGACCAGCAACAGACCAATGACCACTTTCTCCTGTCCTTTCAGCGCCACGTTTTCCACATGGGTGCGGCGCGCGTAGAGGAAGAACAACACGCCAGGCGCGTACAGCACCACGGAAAGCAGTAAATGCATCGGGCCTGAGGCATACAGCAACCATAGGCCATAAATGCACGCCCCGACAGCAATCGCCTGATGCATCGGACGACGGGCGATTTTCAGCAGGTAGGCGCCGACAAGGAAATAGGGCACCAGAATCATCTCTGAGGCGATGGTAAGCAGCGTGTTGTAATCGGAGCCGGTCGCCCAGATCAGCACCAGGCAAATCTGCACGCTGGCGTTTGTAAGCCACAGCGACGCCGACGGCGCGTTGCGCGCGTTCTGGCGGGCAAAAAGACGCGGGAACGCTTTATACTGCGCGGCCAGCAGCGGCACTTCGGCGGCCATAATCGTCCAGCTCAGGTAGGCGCCGCATACGGAGACGATAAGCCCGGCGGCGATAATCACTTCGCCCCAGGATCCCATCATATTGACCATCAGGCCCGCCATTGAGGGGTTGCGCATCTGCGCCAGCTCCGGACGCGCCAGCACGCCAAGCGACAGCAGGGTGACCAGCAGATAAACAGTGAGCGCGGCGAGGACCGCGAGCAGTGTCGCCATGCCGACATCTTTTTTATTGCGCGCGCGGGCCGAGACCACCACCGCGCCTTCCACGCCGATAAACACCCACAGCGTAATGAGCATGGTGTTTTTCACCTGCTCCCAGACGGGCACACCGAGGTCGATGCCGGTAAAATCGAGCGTAAAGGTAGGCAGGCGGAAGGCTATAACCGCCAGCACCACAAACAGGCCGAGCGGCACCAGCTTCGCAAGCGTTGCCGCAAGGTTAATGCTTGCCGCTGTCTGGACGCCGCGCAGCACGAGAAAATGCACGATCCACAGTAAGACGGAAGCGCCGACGATCGCCTGCCAGGTGTTGCCGTCGCCAAAGAGGCGCAGTTCGGGGGAGTCGGTAAAGAAGCTCAGGGCGGAGAAAACGATGACCAGATACGAGACGTTGGCAATCACCGCGCACAGCCAGTAACCCCACGCGGAGCAGAAGCCGACCAGCTCGCCAAACCCTTCGCGGGCGTAGGTAAAGATGCCGCCGTCGAGGTCAGGGCGCAGACGGGTTAACAGCAGCATCGCGAGCGCCAGCAGCAGGATCCCCACACCGGTGATCCCCCAGCCAATCAGCAGCGCCGCCGGACTTGCCACCTCGGCCATATTCTGCGGCAGACTGAATACCCCGGCACCCAGCATGGAACTTAAAACAAGCGCGGTTAACGCGGCGAGGCCAAGCTTCTTTTCCATAGACAACCTGTTTAGCAAAAGGAAAGATCCAGAATAATTATTGTGCCAGAGCGCATAAAAATGGTGGATCGCACTAAGGCGCGGGATTTTACGGAGTGCGAAGCTCGCTTGCAATGCGACATACACAAAATGTAGCGGAAAAACAAAAAAAGCGGCCAGGGCCGCTTTTTTTAAAGAGGAGGGCTTACTTGTAGAGGTCGGCGCTGATGGTCATGTTGCCGCCGCGCTCTTCCCACTGACGGGTGATGTGGTAGTACTTCGCGCCTTTCTTCGCGGCACGTTTCGCCACGTTATAGGAGATATCGGTCATACTGCTGTAATGCCCGGTAAACTTGACGCTGTCGAAGGGCACCATCTGGGCGGCGGTGACTTTATTCACCTCTTCGACTTTTGTGCCGTCCGGCAGAGTGACAGTGTAACGACCGCCTTTCGACGACTGCGTTTCAAAGAAGCGGCCTACGTCGCTGCTCGGCGTTGCGGTCGTGGCGATACCCGGGATTTCAACTTTTTTGGCTTCTTCGCCGCCTTTGGCGAGCGCCGCGCGGCCTGCGTCAGAGTCTGCCGGAATGGCGTCCGGGCTCTGCAGGACACGTTTTTTCGCGTCAGCTTTATAGATGAAGGCCGTGATGCGCTGGTTGCCGCCCTGGTTGGTGTCGACCTGACGCACAATCCAGAAAGACGCGGCGCCTTTGGCTTTCGCCGCTTTGGTGATGGCGTCGTTCACTTCAGGCTGGCTGCGATAAAATCCCTGTACGGTGACGGTATCGTACGGCTCAAGGGCGATGGCCTGGTCTTTCGGCAGCTCAACCACACCGTTGATAACGCGGTTTTTCGGGGCCTCGGCTTTCGGCGCGTTTTCGCGGTATACATCAGCCACTACGCGCCAGTTGCCGCTGTTGCCGGTGTCGCTGGTGTCGAGAATATAAAAAGAGGCCGCGCCCATAGCGTCTGCGCGACGAGAAACGGCAGTAGCCGCTTCATTAATAGCGTTGAAACGGCCCGTGATGACGATGCGGTCATACGGCTTCAGCGCCGAGGCTTGTTCCGGCGTTAATTCTGTCGCCGCCTGAGCTGACAGCGATGCCGCGGAAAACAGGGCAGTCGCCAGAAGGGTGTTCTTGAGCTTCATAAAAATTGTCCTTCGCCTTGCGCAAAACAGGTACTGATACAGCCTGTGTGTAAATGGTTAGTCGTTGATTATTGCATTGAAAGGTGCCGGATGTCTGCGCCATTTTTCACACCTGATGCTGCCGCTTGCGGTTGATAAATAACTTCAGGTTATGAATGGCGAAAATCGGCCACTGACCACTAAAATTGATAAAGCTTATGACTTTTTAAGTTAAATCATTGTTAAACCAAGCCGCTCCAGCCGTGCAGAATCGTTTTTTACCGGCCGCAAAGCGCACAATCGTAGCGGCTGAGCGCCAGTTTTAAGCAAAAATCCCTGTCAGACGGCGCAGCCGCTACACTTTCACTCATTATCTGTTAAATAGTTGTGCCCGATGGTAGATCGAAGGCGTTTATTTCAGTAGGTTATAGAAAGTTTGTGACAACGATATGGATGGCGAATACCACGGCGCCACGCTTTTCGCCGGGCGTTTTCGTCTGCTAGCGAGTGACAGACCATCTTAAAAAATCGATGGAAGGGAATACTATGCGAATTGGTGTACCAAAAGAGCGGGTGGCGCTGGAAACCCGCGTCGCGGCGACCCCAAAAACGGTGGAGCAGCTGCTGAAGCTGGGGTTCAGCGTCGCGGTGGAGCGCGATGCCGGTAAGCTTGCGAGTTTCGATGACGACGCGTATATCGCCGCAGGCGCAAGCGTGGTGCAAACCGCCGGGGTCTGGGAATCGGACGTCATTCTCAAGGTCAACGCGCCGCAGGAGGATGAAATTGCGCTGCTGCGCCCCGGCACGACGCTGATTAGCTTTATCTGGCCTGCCCAGAATCCGCAACTGCTGGAGCAACTGGCCGCGAAAAACGTCACCGTAATGGCGATGGATTCCGTGCCGCGCATCTCCCGCGCGCAGTCGCTGGACGCGCTGAGTTCGATGGCCAATATCGCGGGGTACCGCGCTATTGTGGAAGCCGCGCATGAGTTTGGCCGCTTCTTCACCGGCCAGATAACCGCCGCCGGTAAAGTGCCGCCGGCAAAGGTGATGGTGATTGGCGCTGGCGTCGCGGGCCTTGCCGCGATTGGCGCCGCCAACAGCCTCGGCGCGATTGTGCGCGCGTTCGACACCCGCCCGGAAGTGAAAGAGCAGGTGCAAAGCATGGGCGCCGAGTTCCTGGAACTCGATTTTAAAGAAGAAGCGGGCAGCGGCGATGGTTACGCCAAAGTGATGTCCGAAGCCTTCATCAAGGCCGAGATGGCGCTGTTCGCCGCCCAGGCGAAAGAGGTGGATATTATCGTCACCACTGCACTTATCCCGGGCAAACCCGCGCCGAAGCTCATCACCCGCGAGATGGTTGATTCGATGCAGCCGGGCAGCGTCATTGTCGATCTGGCGGCGCAAAACGGCGGCAACTGCGAATATACCGTGCCGAATGAAATTTTCGTCACCGCCAACGGCGTTAAAGTGATTGGCTATACCGATCTGCCGGGCCGCCTGCCGACCCAGTCCTCTCAGCTTTACGGTACCAACCTGGTCAACCTGCTGAAACTGCTGTGCAAAGAGAAAGACGGCGCGGTCGTGGTCGATTTCGATGACGTCGTGGTGCGCGGCGTGACGGTTATCCGTGAGGGCGAAGTCACCTGGCCTGCGCCGCCGATTCAGGTTTCCGCGCAGCCGCAGGCCGCCGCCGCGAAACCGAAAGCCGCGCCGGCAGAGCCGCCCGCGCCCGCGTCGCCGTGGCGTAAATATGCGCTCATCGCGCTCGCCATTATCCTGTTCGGCTGGCTGGCGAACGTCGCGCCGAAAGAGTTCCTCGGCCACTTTACCGTCTTCGCGCTCTCCTGCGTGGTCGGTTATTACGTGGTCTGGAACGTCTCTCATGCGCTGCATACGCCGCTGATGTCAGTAACGAACGCGATTTCAGGGATTATCGTGGTCGGCGCGCTGCTGCAGATTGGCGATGGCGGCTGGATAAGCTTCTTCAGCTTTATCGCGATTCTTATTGCCAGCATCAATATTTTTGGTGGTTTCACCGTCACTCAGCGCATGCTGAAAATGTTCCGGAAGAACTAAGGGGTCACTCATGTCTGGAGGATTAGTTACGGCTGCGTACATCGTCGCCGCAATTCTCTTTATTTTCAGCCTGGCGGGGCTTTCTAAACACGAAACCTCACGACAGGGCAACCTGTTCGGCATCGCAGGGATGGCGATTGCGCTGATCGCCACTATTTTCGGGCCGTATGCCAGCAATGTGGGCTGGATAATCATCGCGATGGCTATCGGCGGCGCTATCGGCATTCGTCTTGCCAGACGCGTCGAAATGACCGAAATGCCGGAGCTGGTGGCTATTCTGCACAGCTTCGTGGGCCTCGCGGCGGTGCTGGTAGGGTTTAACAGCTATCTGCACCATGAGCCGGGCCTCGCGCCGGTTCTGGTGAATATTCACCTGACCGAAGTGTTCCTCGGCATTTTCATCGGCGCGGTGACCTTTACCGGTTCGGTGGTGGCCTTTGGCAAACTGCGCGGCAAGATCTCCTCAAAACCGCTGATGCTGCCGAACCGCCATAAGCTGAACCTGGCGGCGCTGGTGGTCTCTTTCATTCTGCTGCTGATTTTCGTGCAGACCGGGAGCACCGGCATGCAGGGCTTCGCGCTGTTCGTGATGACGATTATCGCGCTCGCGTTCGGCTGGCATCTGGTGGCGTCCATCGGCGGCGCGGATATGCCGGTTGTGGTCTCCATGCTGAACTCCTACTCCGGTTGGGCTGCGGCGGCCGCAGGCTTTATGTTGAGCAATGATCTGCTGATCGTTACCGGCGCGCTGGTGGGGTCGTCGGGCGCAATCCTCTCTTACATTATGTGTAAGGCGATGAACCGCTCGTTCTTTAGCGTGATTGCCGGCGGCTTCGGCACGGATGGCTCCTCTACCGGCGAGAGCGAAGAAGCGGGCGAGCACCGTGAAATTACCGCCGAAGAGACGGCCGAAATGCTGAAAAACTCCACGTCAGTCATCATCACGCCGGGCTACGGCATGGCGGTGGCGCAGGCGCAATATCCGGTCGCGGAAATCACCGAGAAGCTGCGCGCGCGGGGCATCAAGGTGCGCTTTGGCATTCACCCGGTCGCGGGCCGTCTGCCGGGCCATATGAACGTGCTGCTGGCGGAGGCGAAAGTGCCTTACGATATCGTGCTGGAAATGGATGAGATCAATGACGATTTCGCTGACACCGACACGGTGCTGGTTATCGGCGCGAACGATACCGTTAACCCGGCCGCGCAGGACGATCCTAAGAGCCCCATTGCCGGAATGCCGGTGCTGGAAGTCTGGAAAGCGCAGAACGTCATCGTCTTTAAGCGCTCAATGAATACCGGCTACGCAGGCGTTCAGAATCCGCTGTTCTTTAAAGAGAATACGCAGATGCTGTTCGGCGATGCCAAAGCGAGCGTCGATGCGATCCTGAAAGCGCTGTAAGCGTCAAAAAGTGAAAAGCCGCCAGCTCGCTGGCGGTTTTTTTAAGCATCGGGCCTGCGTTCAGGCCATAAAAAACCCGCCGACCGGCGGGTTTTTTGTGGCAGTGACGTCAGTCGTCATCGTCCTCTTCGTCATCCAGCTCCACCGTACTCTGGAAATCGTCCGGCTTGATGACCAGCAGGTCGCAACGCAGATGGTCAATCACCTGCTCGGCGGTGTTGCCGAGGAACGCCGCCGAAATGCCCGTGCGCCCGATGGTGCCAAGCACCACAATCCCGGCCTGTAAATGTTCCGCGAGATCCGGGATAACCTCTTCAGGCAGCCCTTTTTCAACATGGGTCAGGCGCTCGCCGATACCGAATTTCTGGCGTAAGGCTTTCATCGCCAGCAGATGCTGACCGCGGATCGCGTCGTTATAGACGCTCGGGTCGAAATCGGGGAGTTCGATGGCGATATTAATCGGCGTCGCCGGGTAAGCGCCTACCAGATGCACTTCGGTATGGTTTACCTGTTCGGCCAGATGCAGCGTTTCGCGCACCAGTTTTTCATTAAGGCCGGTATGGTAAGGCTCTTCGCTCGCGAGATTCACCGCGACCACCGCTTTGCCGCCTTCCGGCCACGGCTGGTCTTTCACCATCCAGACCGGACAGGGGCATTTACGCAGCAGGTGCCAGTCGGTCGGGGTGAAAATCACCGATTCCAGCCGGTCATGCTGGTGGGCCATTTTCAGCAGCAGATCGTGACCGCCGCTCAACACTTCCTGGATGATGGCCTCAAAGGGGCGGTTATGCCAGACCACTTTGATGTCGATGGGAACGCCTGCGTCTAAGTAATATTTCGCCTGCTCGCGGATCCACGCGGTGCGCTGGCTGATGACGCCCTGGCGCATTGCGGTGCGCTCGTCAGGCGACAGAAGCGTAGTCATTTCATAGGAGAAATCATAAATCGGCAGAAAGGCTTTAATGCGCCCGCCAATTCGCTGGTGTAGATAAACTGCACGCCGTAGAGCCGGTTGGTCATCCTGATTGGGGTCGATGGCCACCAGCACGTTTTGATACCTTGCCATACAGGGTCTCCTTACAACTGCATACCCACAGTTTGTCGTTTAAGAGTAACCCATAAGATGTGAATGAAACAGGAGAGAATTCCCAGCCGGATCAATAAATCAGGAAAATTTAACGATCCGGCGGGAGGGGAAAAGCTTATGCCACGTTACGCGATTGTCCGGCCAGTTCCGCCAGGATTTCGTGGTTTTCGATGGTGATATATTTGCCTTTCACGGCCAGCATACCGCTCTTCTGGAAACGCCCCAGCAGTCGGCTGATGGTTTCGACGGTCAGGCCCAGGTAGTTGCCGATATCGCCGCGCGTCATGGTCAGGCGAAATTCGCGCGGGGAGAAGCCGCGTTCCGCGAAACGGCGCGACAGATTATAGATAAAAGCCGCCAGGCGCTCTTCCGCGTTCTTTTTGGAGAGCAGGAGGATCATGTCCTGGTCGCCTTTGATCTCGCCGCTCATCAGGCGCATCATCTGCTGGCGCAGGCTCGGCATTTTCCCGGAGAGATCGTCGAGCGTCTCGAACGGGATTTCACAGACCATTGAGGTTTCCAGCGCCTGAGCGAAGCTTGGGTGATGCGCAGTGCCGATAGCGTCAAAACCCACCAGATCGCCTGCCAGGTGAAAGCCGGTGATCTGCTCGTCGCCCTGTTCGGTAATGGTGTAGCTTTTAATTGTGCCGGAACGGATAGCGTACAGCGATTTTAATTCATCGCCCGCTTTAAACAGCGTTTGCCCTTTCTGGATGGGCTTTTTACGCTCGATAATATTATCGAGCTGATCAAGCTCATGCTCATTCAGGGTAAAAGGGATACACAACTGGCTGATACTGCAATCCTGGCAATGGATGGCACAACCGCCAGACTGAATGCGTCGTATAATTCGCTTTTCCGGGATCATAAGTTCGCTCAAGCCTTAATTGATATTGGTCAATTTTAACATATTTTGACCGTACAGGTAAATCCGGCTAAGACGCAATTATCTAAAAGATCCTGTTTAAATCTGACGTTTAGTGCCATCCATCTGAATTACGGCGGATTTAATAATTCCCAAAAAATATTATTTTACAGGGAAAATTAAATCAGCAAATACCCTTCATGGCGCAACAGCCACTCTTTACGCGCCACGCCGCCCGCATACCCGGTTAATGTGCCGTTGCGCCCGATAACCCGGTGGCAGGGCACCACGATGCTGATGGGGTTGGCGCCGTTTGCCGCCCCCACGGCGCGAGCTGCGCCCGGACGTCCCAGCCGTTGCGCCATCTCGCCATAATGCATCACCTGACCGCAGGGAATGGTGCGCAGCATCTGCCAGACTTCCCGCTGAAACGGCGTGCCCGCAGTGGCGGTGGGCAGGTCGTCAATGGCGGTAAGATCGCCTGCAAACCACGCGCGCAGGCGGTCGCTCAGCCCGCCGGGGTTTTCGCAGCTCACGCGGCGAAAGCCTTCCTGACGATAGTGGATAGCCAGCAGTTGCTCCATGCGGTCGCTGTGTTCTTCCCATTCGACGGCGCGCAGGCGCATCTCTTCATCGGCAATCACCCACAAAGGGCCGAGCGGCGTGTCGATGTTGTCTTCCAGTAAAGTCAGCATTGGCGTTCTCCTTGTTGAGGCGACAAAAATAGCATGGCGGCGGGGCGCTCACCATACCGCCACAGGAGGAGCGGGAAGAGGAAATGCGGGTATTCCGTTGCCTGAAGCGGCCATCAAAAAGGCGCGCCCGGCGCATTATGAGCGCCTCAGCGCGGGATAAACAAAAACCTGATGCTGCGGCATTTCCAGAAAAAACACAGCGGGGTTTATTTTTTCTGGAAAATAAAAAATAGAGCCTGAAGACATCATATTCAGGCCCTACAGTACACACAGCAGCGCTTCCAGGCTTTGTTACCGCTATTATTATTCCTTAACATGCGGATAATGAATATATAGCAACAGGAAAGCATATTGTCACAGCGGCGGGGTGATTTTATTCACAGATATTTAACACTCTCCTGAGCGGAAACGAAATAATGTGATCCCGCTATCCTGGCGATAACCGCGTTGTTGATGATTTAGCCGCCCTCGTCATCGCGAGGATAACCCGCAGGCAGCGCCGCTGCGCCTGATGAAAATATTCCCCCTCTTGCTGCGCATTGAGCCATTCTGAAAGGGAGGCTATAGTGTGCGCCCTGAAGACGTCCCGGAGGATTGACCGTGAACCCTGACGACAAATCACTCTTTCTTGACGCCATGGAAGATGTCAAACCCCTGAAAAACGCTGACGCCACGCCGTGGCTGAAGCCGCAGAACCGCCGTCCGGCGCAGCGCATCGACACGCTGCAGCTCGACAACCCGCTCACGACCGGTTTTCTGGATCTTATCCCGCTTAAGGAGCCGCTGGAGTTTCGCCGCGAGGGGTTGCAGCAGGGCGTGCTGGATAAACTGCGGCTCGGCAAATATACCCAGCAGGCGAGCCTGAACCTGTTGCGCCAGCCGGTGGAGCAGTGTCGTCAGATGCTGTTCGCGTTTATCCATCAGGCGAAGCGCGACGGGCTGCGTAATCTGCTTATCATTCACGGCAAAGGGCGTGAGGATAACTCCCATGCGAATGTCATCCGCAGCTATCTGGCGCGCTGGCTCACCGAGCTTGACGACGTACAGGCGTTTTGCACCGCGCTCGCCCATCACGGGGGAAGCGGCGCCTGTTACGTGGCGCTGAAAAAGTCCGCCGAGGCGAAGCAGGAAAACTGGGAACGCCACGCCAAGCGCAGCCGCTAACCGCACCGGGCGTTCGCCGCCCGGTCATCATTCTGTTCTCATCCCCCTTGCTGCTTCGCCGCGCGCCAGTTTCCGCTATAGTCAACTTGCAACGCGCTGTCGCGTTAGCTTTCATATGAAAATGATTCCACCTTTACTCATATGGAAAGCTGATAAAACAGTGATAGCATGAGCCGCTGATGTGATAACGATTAAATGAGGCAGTATGAAAATTCAGCTCATCGCAGTAGATATGGACGGCACCTTTCTTAACGATAACAAACAGTACGACAAAGAGAGGTTTACAACGCAATATGCGGCGCTGAAGCAGCAGGGCATTAAGTTTGTGGTGGCGAGCGGCAACCAGTATTACCAGCTCATCTCGTTCTTTCCGGAGATCAAAGATGAGATTGCCTTTGTCGCAGAAAACGGCGCGTTGGTTTACGACCACGGCGAGCGCATTCATCACGGCGAGCTGACGCGCGAGCAGTATCATCAGGTGATAACGACGCTCTCGGCGCAGGGCGATTTCAACTATGTGGTCTGCGGGCTGGAAAGCGCCTACTACCAGGCGGGCGCGCCGGAAGCGTTTATCAGCCTGATGTCGAAGCATTATCACCGGCTCAAGCCGGTTGACTCGCTCTTCGCTATCGACGACATCATTTTCAAATTCTCGCTCAACCTGCCGGATGACCAGATCCCGGCGCTGATTGAGAATCTCCACAACGAGCTGGAAGGCGTCGTGAAGCCGGTCACCAGCGGCTACGGCTTTGTCGATCTGATAATCCCCGGCTCGCACAAAGCCAGCGGCCTTGAGCGACTGATGGCGCGCTGGCACATTGAGCCGGACGCCTGCGTGGCGGTAGGCGACAGCGCCAACGATCTCGAAATGCTGCGCCTTGCGAAATATTCCTTCGCGATGGACAACGCGGCGGCAGAGGTCAAAGAGACGGCGCGTTTTGCGACCGGCTCCAACAACCAGAGCGGCGCGCTACAGGTTATTGACGCCGTGCTGAATAATCACAGCCCGTTTAACGCGCAATAACCGGGCGCCCGCGCGCCCGGCGGCAGGTCAGGCCGGAATAAAAGGCTCGCCGAGCGTCAGCATCAGCCGGTTGGCCCAGGCGAAAAACGCCGTGGCCTGCACCAGATCCAGCAGTTCCAGTTCGGTCAGCCCCCGCTCACGAAGCGCGGCCACGTGTGCCGCGCCTGCCGTGGCGGGGGTGGCCGACAGCGCGGCGCTGAAATCGATAATCACCTGCCAGCGCGCCGACTGCCCGACGCTCAGGCTCTCGCCGGGCGCGACCTCCAGCAGCCGCTGCACCGCGTCGTTATCTTTTGAGAGCTGGCTTGCCTTGCGGGCATGCACCGAGGCGCAGTAAATGCAGCCATTCACTTTGCTCGCCACCGTCGCCGCCAGCTCCCGCTCCGCCCGCGCCAGCCCGCCTGGCGTGTAGAAAATCCCTTTGTCCGTCAGCGTCCGGGCTTCCAGCACGGGCAGGTTACGTGCCAGCAGGCGAAAATACCCGGAATCCTGATGCCCGAAACGGCGCAGCGTCTCCTGCTCGTCCGGGCTGAAGGCGGCGAGCGCTTTCGGTTCAAGCCACGGCTCCCAGCCCAGTTCATCCTGCGTGAAGGCGGTCGGGGCAGGCTGTCCACTGTGCGTTGTGGGCGTGGTATGCCAGCGGCCCGCGGGCGGTAGGGCCGTTTCGCCCGCCACGCGTCCGCCGTTAATCAACCGGTAGCCGCGCAGCAGTCGGCTCTCAAAACTGACAAACGCCACCACCTGCGCGAGCGTCACGATGGCTTCTTCGCTGAACCCGGCTTCGGTCAGCGCCGCGATTTCCTGCGCGGTTGCCTGCACCGGATGAAAGGTGAGGATCTCCGCATGGCCGAGCGCGGCAGAGAGGCGCGCTGGCGGTGCCAGTCCGTCTTTCAGCGCCGCCGAATAGTGCGCATACAGCGCCTCATCCTCATGCCAGCGCGCTACCTCGCGGGCGAGATGCAGGCGCTCCGCGCGGGTAAGATCGCTTGCGCCGTTAAACAGCGCCTCGCGGCTGCGGGCAATATTTAACGTGGCGGCATCGCGGGCGGCGCGCGCCAGCGCCAGCGCAGAGCCGGGGGCGATATCCGCCAGGGTATCGAGAAGATCGGGCGAGCGGGTCATAAGGTTTCCTTGATCGGGTTAAGGGTGGAGGCATCAACGCCCGGCGCGGCCGGTTTCCAGCCCAGCGCGGGTGCCACCTGCTGCGCCAGCAGCGAGATGGAGCGCAAGATAAACGGGTGCGGCGGATCGATGGAGTGCACCTGGAACGACAGATCGGTGGCGCGTGCGAGCGCCGTATCGCGCGACAGCGTGGCGAGCGTTTCCTGCGGCGTGCCGAGATGCACATCGAACGCGGCGATATAATCCTCCAGCGTTTCGCCCGCGAGCCGATGGCCCTGGGCGCGGAACTGCGCTGCCTGAGCCGCCAGCCCGGTTTGCGCGAAGCGGCGGGCGTCGTCGCTGCTATCGGTCACAAACGCGGTGCGCGAGGCCATAATGCGCGGCGTGACGCCGGCGGGCAGCGCATCGAGATAAGCATCGATAATCGGGTTTTGCAGCGCGTCCAGCGGCATATCCGGCTCGCCCGGCGGGCGTGGCTGGGTGCGTGACAGCATCAGCCCGTCACCGGCGCGTCCGGCGCGCGCGCCGCCGTCAACCGAGAACGTCGCCTGCCAGAGCCGCAGGCGCAACCCGCGCGCCGCCGGGTAGAGATGATTATCGGTGCCCGCCAGCGGCTCATCATTCAGCGCCGCACGCAGCAGCGCCAGATGACGTCCATAGGCTTCGCCGCGTTCCTCGCTTCGCAGCCCGAACGGCGGAAATGAGGAGGGCGTGCCGCCGGAGCCAAGCCCCAGCTCCACGCGCCCGTCACTCAGCACATCCAGCACGGCGGCGTCTTCCGCCACGCGCAGCGGCGATTCCATCGGCAGCGTAATGATCCCCGTACCGAGCCGGATGCGCCGGGTTTGCGCCGCCACGTGCGCTAAAAACAGCAGCGGCGAGGGCAGCCCGCCTTCCGCTTCATGAAAGTGATGCTGCGCCACCCAGGCGGTGTCGAAACCGCTGCGCTCGGCATGGAGGATTTGCTCGCTCGCCAGCCGGTAGCGCTCGGCCGCGCTGACGCGGTCCAGCAGGCGGGTGAAAAAACCTAAGCGTTTTGTTGTCATGCGACATCCTTATTAAACGGGCGGGGCGCCGGAATGGCGTTAAGCAACTGGCGCGTGTAGTCGTTTTGCGGCGCGCGGAAGACCGTGGCGACATCGCCGTGCTCCACAATCTTTCCGGCGCGCAGCACCGAGACCTGATGCGCGAAGCGGCGCACGGTCGCCAGATCGTGGGAGATAAACAGGTAGGTGAGGCCAAGCTCATCCTGCAAGGTTTCAAGCAGCGTCAGGATCTGCGCCTGTACGGTGACATCGAGCGCTGACGTCGCCTCATCAAGAATGACGATTTGCGGGCCGGGGATGAGCGCGCGGGCAATCGCCACGCGCTGACGCTGACCGCCGGAGAGCTGGTGCGGCTTATGCGCCAGCAGCTCAGGAGTCAGCGCCACGCGTGCGGCCATGTCATAGACCTTCTCGCGCCGCGCCGCGCGGGAGAGGCGTGTAAAGTTGCGAAGCGGCTCCTCAATAATGGAAAACAGACTCTGGCGCGGGTCGAGCGACGAAAACGGGTTCTGCCAGACCATCTGGATGGTCTGGCGCAGCTGGCGTCGCGCGGCGCGGTCGGTGGCGTTAACGTCGACGCCGTCAATCGTCACCGTGCCGCTGGCGGGCGTCTGAAAGCCGAGCAAAATGCGCGCCAGCGTGGTTTTTCCGCTGCCGGATTCGCCCACCAGCGCATGGGTCAGGCCGCGTTCCAGCGTCAGGTTTACCGCATCCAGCGCGGTCAGCGTATGGCTGCCGCTCAGCGTGCAGCGCTGCGTCAGCGCGCGGATCTCCGCAGCCGGTGGGCCGTTTGGCGCCTGGCGCGTCCGAAAGCCGTCGGCAAACGCCGGGGCGTCGGCAAACAGCTGCCGGGTATAGGCCGCACGCGGTGCATGGGTGATTTGCGCCGCACTCCCCAGCTCCTGAATCTCGCCGTGACGAAACACCAGCAGCCGGTCGGCGCGCGAGGCGGCGAGCGCCAGATCGTGCGTGATAAACAGCACGGCGGTGCCGGCGTCACGGCGCAATTCATCCAGCAGATCGAGAATGCGCGCCTGCACCGTGACGTCCAGTGCGCTGGTGGGCTCATCGGCGATGATAAGCGCGGGCTTCAGCGCCAGCGCAATGGCTATCAATACCCGCTGCTTCATCCCGCCGGAGAGCTGGTGCGGGTACTGTTTCGCCCGCAGCGCCGGTTCGCTCAGGCCGACGCGCGCAAGCAGCGCCACCACCTCTGCGTCACGTGCGCGTCGGCTAAGCGCCGTGTGAAGCGCTAACACCTCCGCGACCTGATCGCCGATGGTTTTCACCGGGTTCAGCGAACTGCCGGGGTCCTGCGGCACCAGGCTGATAACGTTGCCGCGCAGCGCGTTCATCCGCCGCTCGTTCGCCCGCGTTATCGTTTCGCCGTTCAGGTAAATATCGCCGCCCAGCCACACGCCGTTTTCGCCGGCAAGCCCGATAATCGTCTGCGCGAGCGTGGTCTTGCCGGAGCCGGATTCGCCGACAATCGCCAGCACTTCGCCGGGAGCGACGGAAAAAGAGACGTTATGAACCACGCGGCGCACGTCGCGCCCGTGACGCCAGCCGAGGCTAAGATTGCGCACATTCAGTACAGGTTCGCTCATCATGCTCTCCGGGTGTAGTGATGGCTAAGGGTATTGGCGGCCAGCACCACGGCGATCGCCGCAAGGCCGGGAAAGGTGGTGAGCCACCAGGCGGTTGAGAGATAGTTGCGCCCTTCGGCAATAAGCAGCCCCCATTCCGGCGTGGGCGGCGGTGTGCCGTAGCCGAGAAAGCTCAGCGTGGAGAGCGCAAGAATGGCGTTGCCAAACTGGAGCGCCGCAAAGGCCAGCACCGAAGTCAGCGAATTAGGCAGAATATGACGCCACAGCGTGCTGAAGAACGTGCCGCCGCAGGCGAAGGCCGCCTCGACATAATCGGTATGCCGCACGCGGACGACTTCGGCGCGGGCGAGGCGTGCAAAGTTCGCCACCGAGGTGACGCCCACCGCCAGCGCGGCGTTGACCGTACCGAAACCCAGCAGAATAATGACGCACAGCGCCAGCAGCAGGCCAGGGATGGCGAGCAACACATCCACCAGCCGCATCAGCCACTGTTCGGCGCGCCCGCCTGCGGCACCGGCGATGACGCCATAGAGCGTGCCTGCGCCAAGCCCCAGCGCGACGGCCACCAGCGCGCCGCTCAGCGTATGCGATGCGCCCCAGACCAGCCGGGCGTAAAGATCGCGCCCAAGCTGATCGGTGCCGAGCCAGTGTTCGGCTCCCGGCGGCAGTCGCTGCGCGCCCGGCGTGCCGGTGAGCGGATCAAACGCGGTAAAAAGGGACGGAAAGAGCGCCCACAGCGCGGCCAGCAAAAGCGTCAGCCAGGCGAGCGTCAGCCCTGGCGGCAGAGAAAGGGGGCGCAGAAAGCGCGTGCGGCGCGCCCGGACGTGCGAGAGGTCAAGTATGGTCATCAGGCGGCCCTCCGCGATAGCGACAGCCGGGGATCGAGCAGCGGATAGAGCAGATCCACCAGCAGATTGATGAGAACAAACCCAAGCGCCGCCACCAGCACAATCGCCTGTAACACCGCCAGATCCTGATTGTTCACCGCGTCGCGGGTCAGTTGCCCAAGCCCGTTTAAGCCAAACACGGTTTCAGTCACCAGCGCGCCGGCGATGAGTTCACCCAGCAGCAGGCCCGCGACGGTCAGCACCGGCAGCATGGCGTTGCGCGCCACGTGACGCCACAGCACGCCGCGGTGGCTGGCGCCTTTGGCGCGCGCGACGGTGACAAACGGCTGGTGCATGACGACGTCAATATTGCGAATCAACAGTTGCGCCAGCGGGGCGCTGATGGGCACCGCAAGCGTCATCACCGGCAGTATCAGCCCCTCCCAGAAGCCCGGATTAATCACCGGGATCAGCCGCCACTGGAAAGAAAAAAGCTGAATAAGCGTGATCCCAAGCCAGAACGTTGGCACCGCGACAAACAGCGACGGCAGCGCGGCGAACGCCCGGCGCAGCACGCGCCCGTAGCTCAGCGTTGAGAGCGCGGCGAGCAGGACGGCGATAACCAGCGCCAGCGTAAACCCGAGCGCGGCGAGGCGCAGCGTGGCGGGGAGGCTTGCGGCGAGCAGGGCGCTCACCGGTACGCCCGCCTGGAGCGAAAAGCCGAAATCGCTGCGCAGCGCGCCACTGAGGCTTTCAAGATATTGCCGCCACAGCGGCGCGTCGGCCCCGTAGGCGGTACGCATCTGCGCTATCTGCTGCGCGTTCAGACCAAGCTCCGGGTTCTGAAATTTAATGGCGATCGCATCGCCCGGCAGCAGTTGCAGCAGCGCAAACGAGACCGTAAAGCTTGCCCACAGTACCAGCAGCGCCTGGCCAACCCGCGCGCCGAGATAACGCCCGTCCATCAGTGTTTCTCCAGCCAGACGCCGTAAAAGCTCGGACGGCCTACCGCTTCAAACGTGAGGTTTTTCACCCACGGCGCGGCGGCGTAGACCTGCGGCTCTTCAAAGACAGGAATGATATAGGCGTTATCTATGAGATACGCCTGCGCTTCCCCCGCTGCGGCGAGGCGTTTTTGCGGGTCGACCTCCGAGGCGATGGTGGTGAGCAGCGCATTAAGCTTGTCGTCGATAAAATCGGTTTTCTGGCTCAGACCGCCTTTTTGCAGCAGCGCGTCGCGGTTCAACGGGTGAAACTGGCTTTTGATGACGTCCGGATCGGCGCGGCCCACTTCCACCACGTTAACCGGCGTTTTGGCCGGGTCGAGGCTGTCCTGCGCTTTGGTGCCCGCGTCGCCCGCCCGAACGTTGAGCTGCACGCCCACCTGTTTCCACTGCTGCGCCACCAGTTGCAGCACCTCTTTATTCTGCGGCTGCGGCAGCGATTCATAGACCGTCAGGCTCAGCGGCTGTCCCGCTTTGGCCCGGATGCCGTTCGCGCCTTTTTGCCAGCCCGCTTCGTCCAGCAGACGGTTAGCCAGCGCCGGATCAAAGGTCAGTCTGGCGCTTAGATCGCGGTAGCCGGGCGCGCTTTTCGCCACCACAGAAGTGGCGACCGGATAGTGGGGAGAAAAGAGCGTGTCGACAATCTGGCGGGCGTTGGTCGCATGGAGCAGCGCCTGGCGCACTTTCACATCGGCCACCAGCGGGTTGGCGGGGCGAAAGGCGAGGCTGTCATTGACGCCGCGGGTCGGCGCGGCATACACCGGGAACTGCTGGTCGGCCGCCTGTTTTTCATCATATGCCTGCACCTGGCGAATGGCGTCCGCCTGGCCTGCCAGCAGCGCGCCGATGCGCACGCTGTCTTCGGGCGTCACCACTATCTTAATGCCGTCGAGATTCGCCGGGCCTTGCTGCGCGCTGTTCTGCGGCCCCCACTGGTAATCCTTGCGCTTGGTAAGATTCACCTCCCGCCCCAGCGTCTCGCTCTGCACCACAAACGGGCCGGAGCCGATGATATGGCGCGCGTCGCCAAGCTCATCAAGATTGCGCGCGAGCGTACTGAGCGACACCAGCCCGGAGCCAATCGCCGAGGTGCCCTGTAAAAAGCCGGGCGAAGGCTTGCTGAAGTAAAACTTCACGGTGAGCGGATCGATGACTTCGCTGCGCTGGTAGTTGTTAATCACTTCAGAAACCGGCAGGCGCTGCGCCTTGTTGCCAAGCCCGTAAGTATCGAAGTTTTTCGCCACCGCGCTCGCGTCAAGCGGCGTGCCGTCAGAGAACGTCACGCCGGGGCGGATTTTAAAGGTGTATTCGGTTTTATCCGCGTTGCTGCTCCAGGACTGCGCTATCCACGGCTCTATCTCCAGCGTTTTCGGGTTCTGCCAGGTGAGCTTATCGGTTATCTGGTTCAGGATGCCGCCGTTGGGGTAAAAACCACCTGCGGGCGGGTAGAGCGTGGTGTGCGCCTGCTGCTCCAGATAAATCAGCGTGCCGCCTTTCACCGGCGAGGCGCTGGCTGTGGCTATCAGGCCAAACGCGAGGCCGAGCGCCACGCCGCGCGCGGTAATGGAAAAATGCATGGTGAATATCCCTTATCGTCCGTTGTTATTAACTGTCTTTCGACGTTATAAAAACGCAGGGCGTCGGGGATGAGAACCAACAAAAATCGCTATCTAAATGCGGAAAATATATTTGGCCCCTCCGCTGGCGCGAAGGGGCGAGGGCGTCAGAAGAAGTATTTAAAGCGGACGCGGGCGCCGTAGCGGTCTTTATCGCCTTCGTTATCGTACTCACTGTCTTTCAGCGACAGTTGCGACCAGTAAGCGCCGAGATAGATATTGAAGTTGTCCATATCCATCACGTTGGTGAAGCCATAAGAGAGATGCACAGTGTGAATGTCATATTTGCCCGGGTATTTTAGCTGGCCGTCCTCTTCGCCGACGCTCGACACATTGAACTCATCAATATTGTTATGGGCGTAGATATATCCGAGCTCCAGATGACGCCACAGGACGTTGGCCCCGGCGCTGAAGTCGGTTTCATCGGTGGCGTCCATATAGGCCGTGTTGAGGTTAATCACGGTGCCGTCGTCCGGGTCGTTTTTCAGGCTGTTCCAGGTAAAGGTGGCGCCGTAGCCGGTGCGGTCTGACTGATCCTGAAACCGTCCCTGGGCGTCGTTATAGCCATAGGCGTTACTCACCACGTTGGTTTCCATCGCCACCGCCGCAGAGACGTGATCGTCGCGCCAGGCGATGACCGGGCGCATATAGATGACGTTCTTTTTGTTCTCCAGCGCGTTGCCGTGATAGGCATCGTCGGCAAACAGCGTGGTGCCGTCTTTCACCATGTTGTTCAGCTCGAAATACCAGTTGCCATATTCGCCGCTCAGTTGCACCGCGCCGCCGTTGCTGCTGCGCCCCCGGCCCTCTTTCATCATGTAGACATAGCCAAAGCCGTCGCCGTAGATGTCGTTGGCGGTGTTGCCGGAGTACTGAATAAAGGTGTCCTGATTGAGCGGGAACATATCGTAGGCTTCAAAACGGCCCACTTTGATTTTCCATGCCTGCGGCTGGCCGAAGTAAAACGCCGCGTCATCAAGGTTGGTATGCCCGGAAAGATCCGCCAGCGGCTGCACCGTGAACCCGGCGAAATTACCGTTTTTCTCACGATAGCCGTCAACGCCCAGCAGAATGCGACCGTTGACGTCCCATTTCTCGTTATCGCCCGGCTTCCAGTCTTTATCGTCGGAAGTGCGCAGCGACGTGAGCTGACCGGTGCGGCTTGCCGCATCGACGTTAAATTCCACGTCGCCGTAGAATTTCAGGTCGCCCTGCGGCGTATTCACTTTTAATTCCGCCATCGCGCAGGGGGCGAGCAGGCTAAACACGCAGGGCAGTACCATCATCTTTTTCATGGGGGACTCTCTTATTGTTGTCAGTTTTCAGGCATACGGCGGCCCTGCCGCCGTCCGAAAACGGCGGTGGGGCCTTGTCAGAGGTAGTGGGCGCGCGAGCGCCGGGCGTTCTCCTTACGCGCGGGCGACCGACAGCGTGATGCGGTTCCAGGTCAACGGTGAGAGCGTTATCTGGTTGTCGCGCAGGCGGCTGTGCGGATAATCGATAATTTCCGGATGCACGCGATTCGGATCGTCAAAGGTGTTTTTGGCGTAGAGATCGTCGCTACGCAGCACTTTATGTTCCGTCAGGCGGCAGTCACTGAAGGCGGGCAGATTGATATCCAGTTCATAGGGGGTGGTGAAGTCGCAGTTGACGGCAAAAATATAAATTTCGCCGCGCGCTTCGTTATAGACCACAGACGACTGGACGCTGCGCGCGTCGCCATATTTGCTTTTGAACGTCGGCACCGGCAACTGGTGGCGCAGCACCACGCCGTCGCTGACGCTCGCCACCATTTCGAACGGCCAGAAGAGCGTCTGGCAGAGCGCGCCTTTACCCGGCTCGGTGAAAATCGGGGCGATCACATTCACCAGCTGCGCGAGGCTTGCCATTTTCACCCGGTCGGCATGGTTCAGCAGCGAGCAGAGCAGGCCGCCCATCACCAGCGCGTCGAGGAAGGAGTAGCGGTCTTCCAGCAGCGGCGGGGCGATGCGAAAGCGGTTCGCCGGATCTTTCATCGGCGCATCCCACGGGTCGCCGCGCAGATACCAGACGTTCCACTCGTCGAACGAAATCATCATCTCTTTGTTGCTGCGCCGCACGGCTTTGGCGTAGTTGGCGGTGCTGACGATAGTCTCGATGAAATTATCCATATTGACGAACGAGGCGAGAAAATCAGTCTCGCTGCCTTCGTTCTCGTAATACTGGTGGCAGGAGATGAAATCGACGTAATCGTAAAGCTCTTCGAGCACGATGCGATCCCACTCAGGGAAAGTGGTCATGGCGGAGCTTGAGCTGCCGCACGCCACCAGTTGCGCCTGCGGGTCGATACAGCGGAGGATCTTGGCGGTTTCGCGCGCCTTATGAGCATATTCGCGGGCGTTCATCTGCCCGGTCTGCCACGGCCCGTCCATTTCGTTGCCAAGACACCACAGGCGGAAGTTATACGGCTCGCGGCGGCCATGCTGAATACGCAGATCGCTGAGCGTTGTGCCGCCAGGGTGGTTACAGTACTCGGCGAAATAGCCCGCCTCCTGCGGCGTGCCGGTGCCAAGATTGACCGCGATCATCGGCTCGACGCCGGTTTTCTCGCACCAGCGGGCGAACTCGTCGATACCGAACTGGTTGGTCTCTTTGCTTATCCAGGCGTAATCCAGGCGCACCGGGCGGTCCTCTTTCGGGCCGATACTGTCGCGCCAGTTAAAGCCGGAGACATAGTTGCCGCCCGGATAACGCACCGTGGTGACGTGCAGCGCTTTTACCAGCTCGATGACGTCCTGGCGAAACCCGTCTTCATCCGCCTGCGGATGCTCCGGCTCATAGACGCCGGTATAGACCGCGCGGCCCAGATGTTCGATAAACGAGCCAAACAGCCGCGGGTCGATGGCGGAAATCACGTTCTGCGGGTCAAGCGTGAACGATAACGTGGTCATAACGTCTCCTTATTAACGAAGGGCGGAATCGCTGGCATATTTCCCGACGCTCAGATCGTCCTGAATTTTCTGCATCGTCTTTTTGTCCAGCTTGTAGAACAGGAATATGGTGGAGGTCAGCACGCCGCCGATGGCCGGAATAAAGGTAATCAGCATCATAATGGCCTGCTGGGTCGCGGGGGCCTGGACGGCGGCTTCCGGCACATAATGGGTGGCGGAGAGCACCAGCGCGGTGATGGCGCCGCCAATGGCGAGACTCACTTTTAACGCGAACAGGTTGCCGGAGGCGTAAATACCCGACATGCGTTTTTTCAGTTTCCACTCGCCATAATCGTCAGCATCGGCAATAAATGACCAGAATACCGGTACGGTGATGGCTCCAATCCAGGCGCGCAGCGTATTAAGAATAAAGATCAGCATCACATTTTGCGGGTCGACAAAATAAATAACGATCGAAATCCCTGCCGTAATAAAGCCTACAGCGATATACAGTTTCACTTTGCAAATATAACGGGTGACGAAACTGGTCGCGAGATTGCCGAGTACGCAGGCCACCACGCCAATACTGATAAACAGCGTGGTCATGGTGTTATCGAGATGCATTAAATATTTGGTGAAATAGATAGTGGCGCCGCCGCAGACAAAAGCAGGAATACAGCCGATAAACATCCCGGCGACGACCATTAACCACTGGTCATTTTTAAAGGCGGAACGGAAATTGCGGACGATATTTTCCTGCTTTTCACGCTGCGGCATTATGCGCTCGCGGGTATTAAAAAAGCAGAGTAAAAACAGGCACAGGCCAATGACCGAGAACATGGCGTTAGTAATAAAAAAGCCTTTTTGCTGGTTGCCGCCGCCGAGGTAATCGACCAGCGGCAGCAGGGTCAGCGAGCAGAGCAGTACGGCGCTGTTGGCCATCGTAAAGCGGTAGGACTGGCAGGCCACGCGGTCTACGGGGTTGGCGGTAATCACGCTGCCGAGCGAGCAGTAAGGAATATTCACCGTACTGTAGAGGACCGAGAGCAATAAATAAGTGACGAAGGCGTAGATTTCTTTCGCGCTGCCGGTTAAATCCGGCGTATAAAACGCGAAAATACAGATAGCGCAAAACGGGCCGCAACCATAGAGGATCCACGGACGAAAACGCCCGTGGCGGGTCGGGTAACGGTCGGCAAGCGCGCCGATAACCGGGTCGATAAAGGCATCCAGCAAACGCACCACTAAAAACATGGTGGCGATAAGCGCTGCGTTTAATCCAAATATATCGGTATAGAACCAGGTTAAAAACATGGTTACCGGCCCCCAGCTCATATTGCAGGCCGCATCACCAAATCCGAAACCTAATTTTTCCCGGACCGTCAGGCGGTCCTGGGCAGGCGTCACTTTATCCAGCACTGCTGATTGCTGCACCATGATAAACCTCGTTGAATGAATAACCTGAAAGCCAGGGTGAGCATAAGGTAGCGGAGGAATTCCCGGTGCGATGTGGCGGGGTTTTTATATTTTATAAGTGCCGCATCTCATCCATATAAACGACAAAAAAATACATACCGCTATTTTGAATGAAAAACGGCGAGGCATGGAAACTATTCCGGAAGGTGATTATATTTTCGCAAAATAGTCTCATATATTGCGGTGGGGATATTTATTTACCGCTTTGCTTACAGGCTTAATAACAGTGTGGTTATAGTGGTAAGCGCCCCAACATATATTTCAAAGGCTCTAAGATTATCCTTAGGGTGACGCGGAGATAAAAGCGGCGATAACAGGCGGGCATTCATAAGAAAAGGCAATCGCCGGGCAGGGGCCACCCGGCGATGATTCAGTGCGCGACCGCGCGGGAGAAAAGGTTAATCACGATAACGCCTGCGATGATAAGCCCCATACCGAGCATAGCGGGGAGATCAAGCTTCTGGCCGAGGAAGATCCAGCCCACGATGCCTATCAGCACAATGCCGACGCCCGACCAGATGGCGTAGATAATGCCGGTCGGGATCGTGCGCATGGTGACGCTCAGGCACCAGAAGGCGATGCCGTAGCAGAGGGCCGTCACCAGCGTCGGCACCAGGCGGCTGAAGCCTTCCGACAGTTTCAGAAACGTGGTGCCAATCACTTCACAAACAATCGCTACTGAGAGCAGTACCCAGGTCATACATTACTCCGTCATGGCTAATAGTGTCTCAATTAACGCCGCCCGTTCGCCAGGCGGCACCGTGTGATTGCCGCACAGCGCGGCGAACCAGAGCCCGTCCGCCGTCATCCGGCAGAGCAGCCGACGCCGCGCTACCTCCGGCGACGCCTTTTCATCGTCATCACGGGGCAGGGCGTCGTTTAAAAATCGTCCCCAGTTTTGCTGCAGCGCCGGGTCGGCAAAAATGGCCGTCATCAGCGCGCGGTTCACCGCCTGTTCGCGGTCCGGCATCGCTCTGACGCAGGAATGAATATAGGCGCGGGTGGCGCGCCCGTTGGGGTTCGGATCTTTCGCCATCAGCGCATGGATTTCCTCCAGCAGCGCCGTCTGGAGATGCGTCACCACGCCATCCACCAGCGCCTGGCGCGTCGGGAAATGGTGCTGTAACCCGCCTTTGCTTACGCCTGCGCGGCGGATCACTTTCTCCTGCGTCAGGCCCGCGAGGCCCTGTTCGGCGATGAGCTGCGCGGCGCAGTCGAGCAGCGTCTGGCGCAGGGTTTCCGGTGATTTTGAACGATGATGTGCCTGAGTCATAGTAAACAATCCGTCTGGATGGATTGTTTGAGAATACCGATATAAAAAAAACGCCGCAATGCCTGGCCGCGAAAAAAGACATTGGTTGAGGCTGCGTTGAGAAAACAGGAAAAAACAGGGCCAGCGCGAAGGCTGGCCCGACATGAGATTATGGCGTTTTCAGCCCGGCCGCGCTCATCAGCAGACGCAGCACCATACTGACCGCGCCGAGCGCCAGCACGCTGGCGGACCAGATAACCACCAGCCACAGCAGCTTTTTCCAGCGCGGCGAATCGTGATGTTCCATCAGTGATAACCCTCCCCATGCTGAACTTTTCCGCGGAACACATAGTAGCTCCAGAAGGTGTACACCAGGATTATCGGGATAATCAGCAGCGCGCCTACCAGCATAAAGCCCTGGCTTGCGGGCGGCGCGGCGGCTTCCCACAGCGTGATATCAGGCGGAATAATATGCGGCCAGATGCTGATGCCAAGCCCGCTGAAGCCTAAGAAAATCAGCCCCAGCGTCAGCACAAACGGCAGCGTATGGCTCGCCGGGTTCGCAAGCTGTCGCCACAGCCAGAGGCTGAAAAGCCCCACCAGCACCGGCACCGGCAGCAGGAACCAGAGATTCGGCAGCGTAAACCAGCGCTCGGCAACCGCCTGATGCGCAAGCGGCGTCCAGGCGCTGATAATGGCGATAACCACGAGCAGCGCCAGCAGCAGCGAGCGCGCCAGGCGACGCATATTCTGGTGCAGCTGGTTTTCGCTCTTCATCACAATCCAGCTCGCGCCGAGCAGCGCATAAGCGACCACCAGACCCACGCCGCAGAAGAGGTTAAACGGCGTCAGCCAGTCGAGCGCCGAGCCGCTGAAGGTGCGGCCCGTCACCTTAAAGCCGTTAATCACCGCGCCGACCACGATACCCTGGCAGAAGGTGGCGAGAATCGACCCGCTCAGAAACGCTTTATCCCAGAACGGACGGTGCGCGGGTGTCGCCTTGAAGCGGAACTCAAACGCCACGCCGCGGAAAATCAGCCCGATCAGCATTAAGGTCAGCGGAATGGTCAGCGCGTCGATTATCACGGCATAGGCCAGCGGAAACGCGCCGAACAGCCCGGCGCCGCCCAGCACCAGCCAGGTTTCGTTGCCGTCCCAGACGGGCGCCACGCTGTTGACCATCACATCACGGTCATGGCCGTCGCGCACAAACGGGAACAGAATGCCGATGCCAAGATCAAAGCCATCCATCACGATATACATCAGCGTGGCGAAGACGATTATCACAAACCAGATGATGGAGAGATCGATACCCATTACGCTTTCTCCTCTGCGCTATCCAGAGATTCGCCCGCCGCTGAAAGCGGACGCGCTGGCCTGCCGTCGGTGCTGGAAGGAATATCGTCCAGCGGCTGCGGCCCTTTTTTAATCAGTCGCACCATATAGCTGTAGCCGACGCCGAACACCGAGGTATACACCACGATAAAGGCGATAAGGCTCAGGCTCATCTGCAAATCGCCGTGTCCGGAGACCGCGTCGCGCGTGCGTTGCAGGCCATACACCACCCACGGCTGGCGGCCCACTTCGGTCGTTACCCAGCCTGCGAGGATGGCAATCAGCCCGGCCGGGCCCATCCACAGCGCGAAATGGTGGAACGGGCGCGAGGTATAGAGGCGGTTTTTGTAGCGCAGCCAGACGCTCACCACGCCCAGCAGGATCATTAAGAGCCCCATCGCCACCATAATGCGGAATGACCAGAAGACGATGGTGGAGTTCGGGCGTTCGTCTTTCGGGAACTCTTTCAACGCCGGCACCTGTTTATCCAGGCTGTGCGTCAGAATAATGCTGCCGAGCTTCGGCACTTCCAGCGCATATTTGGTGCGCTCTTCGTCCATATCCGGGATGCCGAACAGCGTCAGCGGCGTCGCCTCGCCTGGCGGGTTCTCCCAGTGCCCTTCGATCGCAGCAATTTTCGCGGGTTGGTGTTTAAGCGTATTCAGCCCGTGCATATCGCCAATCATCGCCTGCACGGGGGCGACAATCAGCGCCATCCACAGCGCCATTGAGAACATCCGGCGAATGGCGGGGGTATCGTTGCCGCGCAGCAGATGCCAGGCGGCGGATGCACCGACAAAAAAGGCGCTGCTCAAAAACGCGGCTATCGACATATGCAGCAGGCGGTACGGGAAGGAGGGGTTAAAAATCACCGCCACCCAGTCTACGGGCACCACCTGGCCATTGTGGATCTCAAAGCCCTGCGGCGTGTGCATCCAGCTATTGGAGGCGAGGATCCAGAAGGTTGAGATCAGCGTGCCGAGCGCCACCATGCAGGTGGAGAAAAAGTGCAGGCCGGGGCCGACTTTATTCCAGCCAAACAGCATCACGCCGAGAAAACCCGCTTCCAGGAAGAAGGCGGTCAGCACTTCATACGTGAGCAGGGGGCCGGTAATACTCCCGGCGAACTGGGAAAAGCCGCTCCAGTTGGTGCCAAACTGATACGCCATCACCAGGCCGGAGACCACGCCCATGCCGAAGTTAACTGCGAAAATTTTCGACCAGAAATGGTACAGCGAGCGCCAGACCGGATTTTTTGTTTTCAGCCACAGCCCTTCCAGCACCGCGAGGTAACTGGCGAGACCGATAGTAATGGCGGGGAAAATAATGTGGAAAGAGACAGTAAAAGCAAACTGAATCCTTGCCAGATGAAACGCATCTAAACCAAACATGCAAACCTCATGACATAAAGTTGTCCGCGACAATGGTAATCAGGGGCAGCACGAACGTGCAGAAACAGAAAGACGTTATTTGACTATAACAGTTAAATAAAAAGTTGCGATTTTGCTTGCCTGATCTAACCAGACGGCACGATGATACCCGTCAGTTGTTAACTCCCTGTGAATGCGGCCGGATGCCGCGAGGTGCGATGAAAAAATACGAGCGGCTGGCCCAGCAGATAACCGATCAGATTGCGCTTGGGGTATGGCACCCTGGCGACCGGCTGCCCTCCCTGCGCGAGCAGGTGGCGAACAGCGGCATGAGTTTTATGACCGTCAGCCACGCATACCAGACGCTGGAAAGCCAGGGCGTCATCGTGGCGCGTCCGCAGTCGGGCTATTACGTGGCGCCGAAACCGTTAGCGCGCCCGCCGCGCGCGCTTGAGCAGGTGACGCGCGATGAGCAGGTCGACATCAACACCTATATTTTCGACGTCCTGCAGGCGAGTACTGACGCTGCGGTGGTGCCGTTCGGCTCCGCGTTTCCCGACCCGCGCCTCTTTCCGCTGGCGCAGCTCAACCGATCGCTGTCGAGCGTCAGCCGCTCGGCCAACGCCATGAGCGTGATTGAAAACCTGCCGCCCGGCAACGAGGCGCTGCGCCACGCGATTGCCCGTCGCTACGCGATGCAGGGCATGAATGTCTCGCCGGATGAAATCGTCATCACCGCAGGGGCGCTTGAGGCATTAAACCTGAGCCTGCAAGCCGTGACCGAGCCGGGCGACTGGGTGATTGTCGAAAACCCCTGTTTTTACGGCGCGCTCCAGGCGCTGGAACGCCTGCGGCTTAAAGCGCTGTCGGTCGCCACCGACGCGCAGCAGGGAATCGATCTTGATGCGCTGGAAAAGGCGCTCCAGGAGTACCCGGTGAAAGCCTGCTGGCTGATGAGCAACGCGCAGAACCCGCTCGGCTTTACCCTGAGCGCGGAGAAAAAGCAGCAGCTGATGGCGCTGCTGGCGCGCCATCAGGTGGTGTTGATTGAAGATGACGTCTACAGCGAGCTCTATTACGGCCGCGAAAAGCCGCTGCCGGTAAAAGCCTGGGACAGCCAGGGCCTCACGCTGCACTGCTCGTCGTTTTCCAAATGCCTGGTGGCCGGATTTCGCATCGGCTGGGTGGCGGCGGGGCGGCACGCGCGGCGCATCCAGCAGTTGCAACTGATGAGCACGCTCTCCACCAGCTCGCCGATGCAGATGGCGCTGGTGGATTACCTCGCCACCCGGCGCTACGACACGCATCTGCGGCGGCTGCGGCGCATTCTCGCCGAGCGCAAGCAGGCGGCGTGGCAGTCGCTGCGCAGACACTTTCCGGCGGCGGTGAAAATTCACCGCAGCGAGAGCGGCTATTTTCTGTGGGTTGAACTGCCCGCGCCGCTCGACGCAGGCAAACTGCATGAGCGCGCGCTGGCGCACCAGATAAGCATCGCGCCGGGGAGGATGTTTACCACCGGCACGCTGTGGCATAACTATTTTCGCTTTAACGCCTCCTGGGCGTGGGGCGAGCGTGAAGAGCAGGCGGTGAAAACCTTAGGCGCGCTTATCCGCGAGGCACTGAAAGACACGCCGCACGTTGCCGAATCCCGCGCGGAATAATCCGCGCAATTATTTGCCGTTTATATTCTCAAATAAAGAACAGGTTATTGCCGTAATAAAAATCCCTCCGGGAATAAGGCTTATTCCAGAGGGATTATTTCTGTTAATAGTGATTTGCCCGACGCATAGGAAATCATAATATTTAACGGAAAACGCTTCACTTCGCTAAGCGCCTGTCTACACTGTAAAAAACCACTCCCGTGTTTATACGGCTTTAGCGCCAGAACAATAAAGAGTGCGCGGTTTGTCACAACCTGAATAAATTCCACAAGCGCGCGCAGGCGCGTTTATCAGCGCCTGTATATGGTTATTTTGGGAGATATTTTTACGGCACGGCGGCCGACTATCATTCAGACAGGAGTAACGACAATGACCCATTCTTTCGTGCTTAGCGCGGCCGCCGCGCTGTGCCTGACGGTAAGCGTCGCCAGCGCCGCCGAACCGCCATCTCAACTCGGCCAGGGGGAAGGCCGCCTCGATATCATCGCCTGGCCAGGCTACATCGAACGCGGCCAGACGGATAAAGCCTACGACTGGGTGACCGAATTTGAAAAATCCTCCGGCTGCACAGTGAACGTGAAAACCGCCGCCACGTCGGATGAAATGGTCAGCCTGATGGCGAAAGGCGGCTATGACCTGGTCACCGCCTCCGGCGACGCCTCGCTGCGTCTTATCATGGGCAAACGCGTGCAGCCGATTAACACCGCGCTTATCCCTAACTGGAAAAACATCGACCCGCGCCTGGTGAACGGCGAATGGTTTAACCTGAACGGCAAGGTCTACGGCACGCCTTACCAGTGGGGGCCGAACCTGCTGATGTACAACACCAAAGCCTTCCCGACGCCGCCGGACAGCTGGGCGGTATTATTTATAAAACAGCCGCTCGCGGACGGTAAATCCAACCAGGGCCGCGTGCAGGCCTACGACGGGCCGATTTATATCGCCGATGCGGCGCTCTATGTCAAAGCCACGCAGCCGGAGCTTGGCATCACCGATCCTTACCAGCTTACCGAGGCGCAGTATGGCGCGGTGCTGAAAGTGCTGCGCGATCAGCATCAGCTGATCCACCGCTACTGGCACGACACCACGGTGCAGATGAGCGATTTCAAAAACGAGGGCGTGGTGGCCGCCAGCGCCTGGCCGTACCAGGCGAATGCGCTGAAAAACGAAGGTCAGCCCATCGCCACTGTCTTTCCGAAAGAGGGCGTGACCGGCTGGGCCGATACCACCATGCTTCATGCCGACGCGAAACACCCCAACTGCGCCTACAAATGGATGGACTGGTCGCTGACGCCGAAAGTGCAGGGCGATGTCGCCGCCTGGTTTGGCTCGCTCCCGGCGGTGCCGGAAGGCTGTAAGGCCAGCACACTGCTTGGCGAAAAGGGCTGCGACACCAACGGTTTCACCTTCTTCGACAAAATCGCCTTCTGGAAAACGCCGGTCGCGCAGGGCGGGAAATATGTACCGTACAGCCGCTGGACGCAGGATTACATCGCCATTATGGGCGGTCGCTAAACGCGGGGGACGTATGGCTTATGCAGTGGAGTTTCAGCAGGTCTCCCGCCACTATGGCGACGTGCGGGCGGTCGATAACGTCAGCATGACCATCGAAGACGGGGAGTTTTTCTCCATGCTGGGGCCGTCCGGCTCCGGCAAAACGACCTGTCTGCGCATGATTGCGGGCTTTGAGCAGTTAAGCCTGGGCGCGATCCGCCTGTTTGGTCGCGAGGCCAGCCTGCTGCCGCCGTGGTCGCGCGACGTCAACACCGTGTTTCAGGATTACGCGCTGTTTCCGCATATGTCGGTGCTGGAGAATGTCGCCTACGGGCTGATGGTCAAAGGCGTCGATAAAAAAACGCGGCTTACCCGCGCCCGCGAGGCGCTGGAGAGGGTCGCGCTCGGCTTTACCCATGTACGCAAACCATCGCAGCTCTCCGGCGGGCAGCGTCAGCGCGTCGCCATCGCCCGCGCACTGGTTAACGAGCCGCGCGTGCTGCTGCTGGACGAACCGCTCGGCGCGCTCGATCTCAAACTGCGCGAGCAGATGCAGGTCGAATTAAAAAACCTGCAACGCTCGCTCGGCATTACGTTTGTGTTTGTCACCCACGATCAGAGCGAAGCGCTGTCGATGTCTGACCGGGTGGCGGTGTTCAACCACGGGCGCATCGAGCAGATCGACGCGCCGCGCGAGCTTTACATGCGCCCGCGCACGCCGTTTGTCGCCGGTTTTGTCGGTACCGCTAATGTACTGAGCGACGCCCTGACGCAGCAGCTCGGCGGCGCGGCGGGCACCTTTTCACTGCGCCCGGAGCATATCCGGCTTAACGAACCCGGTGAAATCCAGGTGCGCGGCACGGTGCAGGCGGTGCAGTTCCAGGGCGCGGCCACGCGCTTTGAGCTGGCGCTTGAGAGCGGCGAAAAGCTGCTGGTAAGCCAGGCTAATCCGTCGCCCGCGCCCGATGCGCCGCCGCTTTGCGCAGGTCAGCCGGTGACGGCGTCCTGGGCGCGCGCCGCGATGATCCGGCTGAGCGAGGGGTGAGATGGATATGACACTCCCTGCCACCGCGCGTTCCGGCGGCCTGCTGCGACGCGGCGCGACGCTCCTCTGGCGGCGTCCGACGCTCTGGCTGTTTCTGCTGTTGCTGCCGCCGCTAATGTGGTTCGGCATCGTCTATCTCGGCTCGCTCCTGACGCTCTTATGGCAGGGTTTTTACACCTTCGACGATTTTACGATGTCGGTGACGCCGGATCTGACGCTGGCCAATCTGCGCGCGCTGTTTAATCCTGCCAATTACGACATTATTTTGCGCACCCTGGTGATGGCGATTGCTGTTTCTCTCGCCTGCGCCATTCTGGCATTCCCGATGGCCTGGTATATGGCGCGCTACACGCGCGGCACGCTGAAGGCGTTTTTCTATATCGCCGTAATGCTGCCGATGTGGGCGAGCTATATCGTAAAGGCGTATGCGTGGACGCTGCTGCTGGCGCGCGACGGCGTGGCGCAATGGTTCCTGCAACATCTGGGGCTTGAAGGGGCGCTCAGCGCGCTGCTGACGGTGCCGGGCATCGGCGGCAACACGCTCTCCACCTCCGGGTTCGGGCGGTTCCTGGTGTTCGTTTATATCTGGCTGCCGTTTATGATCCTGCCGGTGCAGGCGGCGCTTGAGCGCCTGCCGCCGTCGCTGTTGCAGGCCTCTGCCGATCTCGGCGCGACGCCCGCGCAGACTTTCCGCCACGTGGTGCTGCCGCTGGCGGTGCCGGGCATTGCGGCAGGCTCAATTTTCACCTTCTCGTTAACGCTCGGCGATTTTATCGTGCCGCAGCTCATCGGCCCGCCGGGCTTTTTCATCGGCAACATGGTCTATTCTCAGCAAGGGGCTATCGGCAATATGCCGATGGCGGCGGCGTTTACGCTGGTGCCGATTGTCCTGATTGCCGTTTATCTGGCGTTTGTAAAGCGCCTGGGAGCGTTCGATGCACTCTGACCGCGCGCCGTGGCCCCTTAAAATTGCCGCGTGGGGCGGGGTGATTTTCCTGCACTTTCCGCTGGCGATTATCGCGCTCTACGCCTTTAACACCGAAGAGTCGGCCTTCAGCTTTCCGCCGAAGGGCCTGACGCTGCGCTGGTTTGAGATTGCAGCACAGCGCGCCGATATTCTCGATGCCGTGTCGTTGTCACTTAAAGTGGCGCTGCTTGCGACGCTGCTGGCGCTTGTGCTCGGCACGCTTGCCGCCGCCGCGCTCTGGCGACGGGAGTTTTTTGGTAAAAACGCGGTCTCGCTGCTGTTGCTGCTGCCCATCGCGCTGCCGGGCATTATCACTGGTATCGCGCTCCTGACGGCCTTTAGGCAGTTCGATATTGAGCCGGGCTTTCTCACGATGGTGGTCGGACACGCCACGTTTTGTGTGGTGGTCGTCTTTAATAACGTCATCGCCCGGCTGCGGCGCACCGCCTGGAGCCAGATTGAGGCGTCAATGGATCTCGGCGCGGACGGCTGGCAGACCTTTCGCTACATCATTATGCCGAACCTCGGCACCGCGCTGCTGGCGGGCGGCATGCTCGCCTTCGCGCTCTCGTTTGATGAAATTATTGTCACCACGTTTACCGCAGGCCACGAGCGCACCCTGCCGCTGTGGCTGCTGAACCAGCTCGGCCGCCCGCGCGACGTGCCGGTGACCAACGTGGTGGCGCTGTGCGTCATGATCCTTACCATGATCCCTATCCTTGGGGCGTGGTGGCTGACGCGCGATGATGAAACTGTCGCCGGTAGCGGCAAATAACCTCAAAGGAATACGCTATGCAGAGTCAATTACTGATTAACGGCGCGCTGGTGGAAGGCAAGGGCGAGCGCCTGCCGGTCTATAACCCCGCCACCGGCGAGGTGCTGATTGAGATTGCCGAAGCCAGCGCGGAGCAGGTGGATGAGGCGGTTACCGCCGCCGACGCGGCCTTTGAACACTGGCGTCTCACCACGCCCAAAGAACGCGCCGAAGCGCTGCTTAAGCTCGCGGACGTCATTGAGCAGAACGCGCAGACCTTCGCGCAGCTTGAATCTCAAAACTGCGGCAAGCCGCTGCACTGCGTGGCGGGTGATGAAATCCCGGCGGTGGCGGATGTGTTTCGTTTCTTCGCCGGGGCCGCGCGTTGCTTAAACGGACTCGCCGCGGGTGAATATCTGGCGGATCACACTTCCATGATCCGCCGCGACCCGGTAGGCGTCGTGGCGTCCATCGCGCCCTGGAACTACCCGCTGATGATGGCGGCCTGGAAGCTCGCGCCCGCGCTGGCGGCAGGCAACTGCGTGGTGTTAAAGCCCTCGGAAATCACCCCGCTCACCGCGTTTAAGCTCGCGGAACTGGCCAAAGATATCTTCCCGGCAGGCGTGCTGAATGTACTGTTTGGCCGCGGCCAGACGGTCGGCGACCCGCTGACCAGCCATGAAAAGGTGCGTATGGTGTCGCTCACTGGCTCCATCGCCACCGGCGAGCATATCATCCGCCGCACTGCGTCATCGATTAAGCGCACCCATATGGAGCTTGGCGGTAAAGCGCCGGTGCTGGTCTTTGACGACGCCGATCTCGACGCGGTGGTGGAAGGCATCCGTACGTTCGGTTTCTATAACGCGGGCCAGGACTGCACGGCAGCGTGCCGCATCTACGCGCAAAAAGGGATTTATGACCAGCTGGTGGAAAAACTCGGCGCGGCGGTCGGCAGCCTGAAAACGGGCGCGCCGGAAGATGAAAGCACCGAGCTTGGGCCGCTCAGCTCCGAGGCGCATCTTAACCGCGTGATCCAGGCGGTGGAGGCCGCGAAAGCGCAGGCGCATATCCGCGTGGTGACGGGCGGCGAAAAAGTCGACGGGCCGGGCTATTATTTCCAGCCAACGGTGCTGGCGGGCGCGAAGCAGGAGGACGCGATTGTGCAGCGCGAAGTCTTCGGCCCGGTCGTCAGCGTCACGCCGTTTGAAGATGAAGCCCAGGCGCTGGAGTATGCCAACGACTCGCAATATGGCCTCGCGTCCTCCGTCTGGACGCGCGATGTCGGCCGCGCGCACCGCCTCAGCGCCCGCCTGCAATATGGCTGCACCTGGGTCAACACGCATTTTATGCTGGTCAGCGAAATGCCCCACGGCGGCCAGAAACTCTCCGGCTACGGCAAAGATATGTCGATGTACGGGCTTGAGGATTACACCGTGGTGCGGCATGTCATGATAAAACACTAGGAGGTGGTGAAGTGGTTGATTTGCTAAAGGATTACATGTCAGCCACTTTACCCTGGGGCATCAGTGGGGCATTAAAGCCAAAGTTTTGGTTCAGTATGGCTACCTGGTCTCCGTTTTTATCGGACATCCACTTTGCATAGACGTTGAAAACCATCTGTGCATTTGTGTGCCCCATCTGATTTGCAATGAAGCTCGGATTCACTCCGGCACTTAGAGCCCAGCATGCAAATGTATGCCTGGATTCGTATGCTTTCCTATGCCTGATTCCGGCTCGCTTTAGCAGATGGTTCCATGAGGCTGCAATCGAGCCTGGAATGTAGCATATGCTTTTGGTTGGATACCGTCCGGAAACTGATGGATTGAAAACAAATGTGCACTGGTCAGTCCTGGTTTTACCGTACTCCCTGAGGTGGACAGTAACGTCATGCTGTTTTTGCATTCTCGTATACTGCATCTGGTCCTTTATGGCCTCTATGGCTGCGCTGGTCAGAATGATGGTGCGGATTCCACTTTCAGTTTTTGGCGGTGTGAAGTGATCTGAAATAGCCAGATTGCGCTGCACCTTAATTGTCCAGTCTGTGGTATCAATATCTTCCCATGCCAGTGCGCATATCTCCCCATGCCTCATGCCCGTACTAACGGCCAGTATCCATAGATTTCTTATCTGCGGGTGATTAGCCATTGCCAGCATCCTTACGAACTCATCCTTGCTTAGCGGATCTGGCTCAGACCTGGACTTTCTGAGAGGCTTCACATCTGAAATTACTTTCCCGCCGGTATATCCATTTTTCTCTGCAAACTTAAGCATCTCCAGCATAACCGCCATGTATCCGTTAACGGTTCGTACTGTTCGGCCCTTTTTGTGTGATCGCTCCAGCGTTTTCCCTATAAGCTGGTAACCGGTCAAAAGCTCATGACGCAAAGAAAGCAGGTTCTCATGAGTAAGAGAAGAAACAGGCATCGTCTCATCCAGAATTCTAAGGCACATCTTTACGTAAGACGTGTATCTCATGTGGGTGTTCTTAGCCAAAACGGTTTCTTTTAGCGAAAGCCATTTATTGGCTAACTCCTCAATCGTCACCTTAGCTTTTGTGTCCTCATGCTGCGTAACCCGCGGCGAGTTAGGGAACTGCGATGCGTAATCAAAATTACCAGTCCTGATTGCATAGCAAACCGCCGTCCTTAACTCGCCAGCGGCTTTCCTGTTTTTCGGTGTATCAGGGACGCCGAGGTTTTCCCTTACCCTTGCGCCCTTATAGATGAACCATATCCGCAGTGTTCCGCCGTGATTCTCCACTCCTGTTGGATACTTCGTCATAACGATTCCTCGTCAGTTAATGGGGAAAGGTATTTAAGCAGATTTCTGGCGGGGAATCGCTGGCCGCTGACGCTCAACCCATGCGTCGACTTCATGCCGGTTGTAGAGAATAGGGGAGTTGTCCTTGGGCTGGCAGTCGCCTGAGTAGTGCCGGTACTCCTTACCCTCCATCCATGACTTCTCGCGCGCTGACTTGATGGCGTTTTTCGTCAGTCCGGTGATCGCCATCAGTACTTCTTCGGATACCCATTTGTTGGGGACAAGCTGAATCACTTCATTCATTCGATTATCTCCAGGCGTAAAAAAGCCGCCATCAGGCGGCGTTTGTAGACTTCACTTCTTTACTGATTACCTTGTAGAGGTAATGGCTGTGCGCTTCATGACACGACGACTTCTTTTCAACCATCGCATCAGCGTCCTTTTTGCTCTCAAAGACAGCAACCACTTCGTAACCAGTGCCATTCCTGCCTATCTTGTAAACAATATGAACTCTCTGATTCTGGGCTCTCATATTCGCTCCAATAAAAAACCCGCCTAAGCGGGTCATGGTGTTAACTCAAAATTGTCATCCCACGGCGGGAATGTCTGCATCCTTCCATGCGACATGATGTATTCCGATGCTGCGGTCATCGAACATGGTTTCTCGAACTCCAGCATAAACACATCATCGTATGCTTTTCCTAGCCACCACCCACCGCCGTATTCCTTTCCACGCTGAATGAGCACCCATCTCCCGGGAGTAATGCGGTGATGTATCTCTCCGCGATAGATAATCAGATAGTCCGAGTCTTTGCTCATGACACACCCCAAAATAACTGTATTTATATACAGTAAATTGAGGTTGGCGGGCTGTCAATTCGTGGCGCTATCGGATGCTGATTTAGGCGTCTCGGCATGTATTTTCTGCTGCTAGCATTCTGCGGATTCATCAATCGGAGCTACAAAATGCATGTGGCTTCCAGAACGAATGGCGTAAAAAAAACCTGCTTAAGCAGGTTTGTTTTTATGGGTGACAGTTAACTTTCTCTAAGGATTTTTTCTATATCTTCCTTCGGCAAATCGCGGTCTGAAAGACAGATTAAATACTCTTTTCCATCAAGCTCATATGTGCTTATTGGAATTGTTAGATGTGTGGTGTCAACCCCATTGAAACCACTAAAAGTAACATGCTTATCGCCATCAGCGACGTACGCCACCTTAACTTGCCCATGTGGCAATATACCAATAACTTTTCTATTCATTTACCTTCCTCTTTCTGATAAATCAAGCAGCGCCTTTCGGGAGAATCCTAGGGTTATATTGCAGTGTGATGATGAAAGAATCAGATTTTTGAAGTATCCAGACCAGCTGATTTTAGTCGATTAATAATGTTGCGCATTTTCCCTATCTCGGCAGTATAAGAATGGCCTATCCCTAGCTCTTCGCAGATCGCCTTTCTGTCAACGTTACGTAATTCATCGGCATATTTTAGCAACTGTAAGTGAAGCTCAGCAGTCTTCTCTCGCTCAGGAGCTTTGCTGCGAGCTGCTCTGATTGCTGCGTAAATCTTCTGCTCATTCGTCATTTTTATGTCTCCTTATGAGCTTTTATTTTTACCTCCTTACCTAATCACACACAAGCTTATCCACTGCCATCTGCTTTCAGGTTTGCTGCGCTCACAATTTCACCTCTACATCAATCTCAAGTCCATTTGGCACCTTAACTTCGATAATGTCGTTTTTGACGAAGTAAGACAGAGGCTCACTTTCCTCCTGAAGAAACAGCGTCGTGCGCTCGCCAAGATAATTTACTTTCCTGACTCGATAGTACTCATCGAAAACAGAAAGCACGGTATTCGGGCCAATCTCATCAGCGCGGACCTTTTTTAGATGCCTTATCATCTCACTCACCCCCTGTCTCAAGATTGATGCCCGACTCAAGCTCAGCGATGCGCTTCTGCGCGGCTTCCAGCGCTGCTATCAGCTCAAGCACGGCGGCGGGGTTGGCGGCCCGTAAATACTCTTCTGCCGCACCGTGGTGCTCGCCAATGCCGTAAAACAGAACACCGAGCGCTACGCCGTCGATATTACAGAAGTCGGCGTCTACGTCGACATGACCTTCTCCGCAACACACTGGACACTCCACGCACTCGTCTTCGCGTTGTATTTCAGCAGAATCCAGATTAAGCGCCGTAGCTGCCAGCGCCGCCGCTTTCAGTGTTGCCATCAGTTCGTTGGTGTTAGTCATGGGCGGCCTCCGATTTTTTCCTTGCGTTGAAGCGCGGAACCGACTCCATCTCGACTAAGAACGTGCCCACGCTTTTGCCGTCTACAAAAAGCTCGATCTCCATAGGCCATGAAGATTCCCAGCCATCATGGTTATCGTAGAAATCAAGCGCCGCATCCTGCGCTAAGCTCTCGAAATACCACTCATGAGTGGTTTCATCGATATGCTGGGGATCAAGGTAATATGCATCCTCAGGAAATACCCCTTCATCAATCACTACATACTGGATAGTGCTCATGCGGCACCGCCTTTACGCAGCCAGCGGTTGAGGTATTTGTTGTTATTCACAGAGCCGAAGCTATTGCGCGCCATTAACTCTTCGCGGCTCGGCATCGGCTGAGATTTGACGCGAGCGGCCAGCTCGCTTGGTGTGATAAGCGGGTCATGTGTAATCATGATTGACTCCTTAATCGCTACGAACGTGACCGTAGCGACCGAGGAATCGGCGCATACGGTTATCTGTTTCTTCAGGGCGGCGAGGGCCGGTGGTAACGAATCCGGGCATAAACGATGCCGCGAGGTTGTCGTCCCACAGCTGCCGGTCGGCCAGCGCATCAGCCTGGCGTGTCATACGAGCTTCCTTGCTCTCGGTTTCGTACTGATTCCCTATGGTCTCTTGCAGGTGTGCTTTGATGCGCGCCAGCACCTCTTCTTTGGTGCCGGAGCGTTTTGGCGGGCGGGCATATCCCGCCCCGGGAAGAGGTGATGACATTTTGTTGGCCTTATTGGGTTAAATCAGAAGGGGATTGAATCGTCGAACTGCTCTGAGCTAGAAGTTGTTTGCGATGGCTGCTGCTGGCCTGAAGAAGCAAAGCCAATCTTTGCATTCTGAAGCTCAAGCGTGATGGTTTGCCCATTGCTTCCCTGGTAAGCATCAACCTTAATGCTGTCGCCAGTTAACTCCACGATAGACCCTTCAACCAACACGCTGCGGTAGTAATCCGCTTGCGGACCCGGCTTGGCAAACACAGCGGCGCTGTAGTTCGTCCACTCCTTTTTCTTGGACTGCCTGTCGTAATACTGAACGCCTGCGCGGACATTAAATCCGATGCTTTCGCCTGCCTGAAACTCCCTGGCTGGTTTGTTGAGTTTTACTGTTATTGAGTGCGCCATTACGCTTCCATCCCTTCAAGTTCATCTTTGCGAATGTTGTAAATGTCCTGAGCCTTTTGCTGCTCAGGCGTACCTTCCAGCATCTTCCACGCCTTAGCGAAGGCTCCCTTAAGCTCTGCGACGCTATTTTTTGCAGATGCGGCCTCAGTAAACGCTTTTAAAACCTGCTCGGGCGAGGCATGCTTTTTAGCCGTCGCGTTGCTTTCCTGCCTGGATTGCTGCTGTTTATGCTCGTCAGTATCCGCATCCTTTGCGTCATCAATGCCAAACAGCCCGTTAAGGCAGTACTTGCGAGCATATGAGCTTGTCGCGCCGGTAACCTGTGCTGCGTCCATTCCTTTTTTGCTTTCCTCCTCGCGAGCCATTGCAGTGGCGGTGTGGCAGCTTTCGCCATCAGTAATAGTCGCCACGGCCTTCACGTAATGGCGATCACCAATAAGCACGATCTCATCGCTTATTGAGAGAAACAGCCCATCCAGAAGCGGCTTAACACCTTCCAGAATGTCCTCGCAGCTACGGTATTTGTATTTGCCGAATGAGTTGTACTGGTTCTTCGGCGCGTTAAGATGGGCCTGTATTTTTGCCAGACGTGCATAAAACTCTTTGCTCATAGAAACCTCAGAACGGCGCAGGGCCGAGTAATTCACGAACGTTCATGCGCTCAAGTTGAGCCGCTAGCAGAGCAAGTTTTTTCTCCCTGCGGTCGCCAGCTCGGCGGTATTCGAGCGCCATCTTGATATATGCTTCACGCCATATCTTGCTGATCGCAATCGTCGACGCGAGACGGGGAGGATTGGTTGTCATGTTCGGACTCCTGCTCTGAGTAATTGTCGAAAATGTCATGGACAAGCCGATAGAACTGCTCATCCGTCATGTCGCGGGGATTGAGATGATTCATTGCGGCCTCCGGTGCCAGGGCATGCTTAACGCGGCTTTCATCTGCTTTGCAGCTTCCAGCCACATGTCGCCGTTACCAAGGAAGCGCGCGATTGCTGCCTTGCTCTGCGCGGCCATAAGGGCCTGATGGTTTACTGTTTGATTGCCGTACATGTCAGCTCCTTAAGCGTTTTGCAGATGCCGCGCATGCGGCGGGTGATGAGGTCGAGTAGCGATTCAGAGCAGCCCACAACAGGCCACCCTGCAAAAGCGAACTGTTGCATGGTGTTATCCTTGGTTAATTGGCATAGCGAAAAGGCCGCGCTAATAAGCAGCCTTGTTGATATGCAGGCGAAAAAAAGCCCTCCGGAGAGGGCAAACAACTTCAGGGGATAATGAGGGTTTCTCCAATAACCAGAACAGGTCTTCGTCTCCTGTAGTGGTTATGATGCGGATTGCATCAGATAACCGACTCCATGAATCGGCTATCGGCTGCTATTCAGCGGGCGCGGTAGTAATCGCTTCGTATTCAACTCCCCACGCCGCAGTTACCCATGAGAGGTTTTCGTGTGCGTTTAAACGTGGTGACCACATCCGCTGCACCCCATTCACGGTACTGATTTCCGTTTCATCACCTGGCCGAACAAATGTGCAATTTGATTTGGTTATTCTTATCCTTTTCCATTCACTCCTCCTCGCCGATGGCTTTAGCTTGCGAGCATTCATCATCAATGTCGTAAATGTCGTGATAGCATTCGTGGCACAGCTCTTCATTACCATCGCCACTGTAAACGGCAACCGCAGCAATCCCTTTGCCGCATACGTCGCATTCGACTTCATCATCCATATCTCACCTCAAATTAATGGAATCGATTTGCCGCGCATTTTCTGATGCGCGTTAATCAAGTGGGTAGGGTGGTTAACCGGCTTGCGATTAGCCGGGTTACGCTTGCGTTCGGTTACTTCCGGCTCCTGATAATCGCGGAGAGCTACGAGCGAAGTGGCTCGGTCAACGCGGCTTGCATGCTTGCGTGATTCTTCCTGAGAAGCGTCAGGAGCCTCGCAACCTAAAATTGAGTCGATGATATTGCCGATAGCGTCACGCTCGATAGCGAGCTTTCTGCGCCGCTCATGACGGCGAGTTTTAGCGTTACCAGCTGATACTGAAGAACCGTATTGGATAACCGTCATGGCTTTGTCCTCGTGTGAAATGGCTTTGGTGATTGGATGGCCGGTGCTGATCTCCGGCGTTGTGGTATCGGTTATTTTGGTTGGCTGCCGGGAGCGGCCGCTGTACCAACCCATATCCCGTCGTATTTTCTCGCCGACATTTCATACCGCTATCAAGCGCTACCGTTAGCGCATCAGCCTGCGCATTCACCCAATCCCAAACCCATCTCGTTTGGTATCTGTTCGCGCTTTGTCAGCGCACCGTCGAAGTTAAAGAGCGATGCCAATCTGTTCCGTTTGGCTACCAGCGTCCTGCTGATGGCCTAACAATACAAAACGTACTGAATATCGTCAATACAAAATGTACTTAAAAATGGCGTAAAAATACGAAGTGTATGTTTTATATTGGAAAATAGTTTTTGCGGGTATTAAAAAACCCGCCGTAGCGGGTTGGGGAATTTTAGAGGCCTTGCCATTTGGCTTCGATGACGACGCCAATTATTCGGCAGTTACCGTCGATGGGGATCATGTGATAGCTGGGGTTAAGTGGTTTCAGGTACTTTTGTCCGGCGTCGACGATATACTTCTTAAATGTCGCCTCGTTCTCAGAGTCCAGCTTTGCCACCACCAGTCGACCGCTCGTTGCCTCAATGGCCGGGTCTACCAGTATCTGCATTCCTTCTGGAATGCTGAGTCCTGACGGCGCTGTCATCGAGTCGCCTCTTACCGTCAACCAGAACGATCGCTCGCTGGCATGAGATGTCGTTTCCGGCCATACCTCTACTTCCTGAAGCTGATATGGCTCCACAGCCTCGCACCAATTTCCTGCGCTCACCCAACTAATCAGAGGGAATCTCCTTACTTCCGTATGAGGGCGTGGATTGGAAACGTTGGCCAGATCGTCACTCGGGTAGTCAACCATACCATCAGAGCTCAGAACCAGCTCCTTCAGTCCGAGCTGCTTCATGATTGCCGCTATATCTTCAATGCTTGGCTCGCGGCGGCCATTCAGCCAATGACCTATCGCACCCTGAGTTTTACCCAGAGCTTCAGCAAGTTTGTCCTGCGTGAGGCCAATCTGTTTCATCCTGGCTTTTGCCAGTTCATTCCACGGTGTTTTCATACGCCGATTATTACGACTTGTATTGACAGTGACAACGCACAAAATGTATTAATCCTCTTGCGTTCTCTCAGTACGGAATGTATTATTGATGCATGTACCATCCTGAGGAGATAACCGATGAGCAATCTTCGGAAAATCCGGGAAACCATGAAGGTCTCCCAAGCCGCACTGGCTGAAAAGGTTGGGTGCACTCAGGGAGCGATTGGACATTACGAATCAGGGCGGCGACATCCGGATTTAAAAATGTGCCGTTCGCTCGTTGAAGCACTCAATAGTTTTGGGGCGAAAGTTCAACTGGACGATGTATTTCCTCCTGAATTGAACGCCGCCTAAGCAGTACCCGCTCTTTATCAATCTGAACCGCCGACAACGCGGTAATTCATTTAAGTGGCAGGCCACACGGTCTGCGTACGTATCTATCTAAACAACAAAGGAAGAATACCGAATGGAACACGCAAATAAACGCAACGAGGCGTTACGCATTGAGAGCGCCTTGCTTAACAAGATCGCAATGATTGGCACAGAGAAAACAGCCGCAGCTGTCGGTGTCGATAAAGCGCAAATAAGTCGATGGAAACGCGACTGGATACCGAAGTTCTCGATGTTACTTGCAGTACTGGAATGGGGTGTCGTGGATGACGAGATGGCCCGTCTTGCTGAGCAGGTAGCGAAGATATTGAGAAATGAAAAAGCCCCGATGAGCGGTAACTCATTCGAGGCTTAGCAAACTGTGTTACGCCAACACAATCAACAGGAGACATTTTAATGCGAAAACGCAGGAAGTACCAGGAAAAAGAAGAGATTCGGCACCCTGAATCACCTGACGGGTTGGTTGTAGCGGCAGCCAATAACAGATCGTTCGCTGAACGGTTCATTGGTGTTTATCGACTGGCTAAGGCAGGAGTGAAGAATGGGCGTCGTTAAATTAGCAGACTACCGGCAGCAAGAACGCCGCGTAAACCAGCAGGAGGCAGCCGGTATGGGGTTTGTCTCTATACACCGCCAGTTTATGGATAGCCGACTCTACAAGGACTCTCAGGCCGTGCATCTTTGGGTGCATCTCATCCTCAAGGCAAACCATGAGGATGCCGTCGTAAACACCGATGTTGGACCCGTCACCGTTGAGCGCGGGCAGATGATTACGGGCCGCCCGACACTGGTCAGCGAAACGTTCATTCCCGACAACAAAGTGAAAAGCCTCCTGCGCAGTTTTGAGGCTAAAGGGATGATTACCGTCACGTCGATGCAGAAGAAATTCAGCCTCATCACCATCGTAAAATATGACGATTTTCAGACTCAAAATTGTCCAACGAATGTCCAAGACTTGTCCAACGCAAACACCAGTAAAAATGCGGCTCTCAGAGCTGTTTGTCCAAGCGATGTCCAACGTTTGTCCATAAACAATAATATAAATAATAACTCATTACCTTTAGGTAATGAGTATGTCGCAAACGAGCCTGAAGAACAGAATCAAAAGCCCGTCGTGCAGAAGCCAAAAATTTCCTGCGAAGAAGTCTGGCAATGCCTGAAAGATGAATTGCCAGAAGCCAGGGGGTGGAGATGCCTCACTGATGAGCGTCGTAACCTCATCCGCACCTTCTGGGGCAAGGCGAACAAGATCGCCCGCAATCTGGATGGCAAGCCTCTCGACATGGAAGGCTTCAGGGGATACCTGAAATACATCAGCGAAAACTGCCGCTGGATGCTGGAAGACCGGCCTGACAAGAAGACCGGCAGGACGTGGCGCCGCATGAAGTTTGACAGCTTCCTGAACTCCAAGCTCTACATCGAAGTGCGTGAGGGTGATCGCGATGACCGATGACATCAAAACCCCGCCATGTAACTACGAAGCTGAACAGGCCGTTCTCGGCTCAGTGATGGTCGCCCCGGACAGCGACAACGTCCAGAAGGTTCTCGGCTTCCTTAATGCGGATATGTTCTACAGCAGGCAGCACGGCAGAATCTTCGCAGCGTTGCAGGGGCTGAACGCCAAAGGCAAAGCGCTGGATATGCTGACGCTTTCAGACGCACTGGAGATGCAGGGAGAGCTTGAGCAGGTAGGCGGATTCGCTTACCTGGCAGACATATCCCGAAACACGCCAAGTGCAGCTAACGTCATGCACTACGCCAATGTCGTGAAGGACAAATCGACCGAGCGCATGGCAATCGAGCAGGCAACGCAGATGCTTGAGGTGCTCTACTCGCGCTCAGGAATGACGACCGCACAGAAGCTGGAAGCGGTGCAGGCGCTGGCGATGAAGGTCGATGACAAAGCCAAAACCGGCAATCATCGCGGCCTGATGACGTTCAGGGATGCATTCAACAAGTGGACTTATCAGGTCGGTGAGCGACTGGAAGGCAACCCGTCATCGGTAGGCCTGACATCGGGGATTGAAGCGCTGGACGAAATGCTGGAGCCCAAGCGAATCGTACGCGGATCTCTTTTCGTTGTCGGCGCGCGGCCAAAGATGGGTAAGACCACGGTATACCAGAAAATGGCTATCCACTGCGCGCTGGTAGAAAACCTGCCAACCCTCGCGTTCAGCCTCGAAATGCCAACCGAGCAGCTCGTAGAGCGAATCATCTCGCAGCACTCCCGCGTGAAGTCGGATGTGTTTTACCAGAATGGCTACAACGAAAACCAGTTCGCCCAGGCACTCGCTATGGGTACGCAGATTGCCGACAGCAACAACCTGTACATCGACGACACGCCGGGCCTGTCTCTGGCTCACATCGTCTCCGAGTCGCGCCGCATTAAGCGCGAGCGCGGCGAGGTGGGGATGGTACTTGTCGACTACCTGACGCTCATGGCTGCCGAGAAGGCGGATACCGAGTCTCAGGCGTACGGCATCATCACCAAAGGTCTCAAGATACTGGCTAAAGAGCTTAACTGCGTTGTCGTGCTTCTGACGCAGCTCAACCGTGGTTCCGAGGCTCGCGCCAATAAGCGACCGCAGCCGAGCGACTCACGCTCTACCGGCCAGATTGAGCAGGACTGTGATTACTGGGTCGGTATCTATCGCGAGAATGAGGATGACGACACGGTTAATCCGGCAGAAACAGAGTTGCTTTTGCGACTCAACCGCCACGGCAACACAGGCACTGTTTACGTTGAGCAGCGCAACGGCATTCTTTACGACGTCGACCAGCAAGAGGCGCGTTTCCGCAAGGAAGAGCGCGAGCGCAAACCGAATAAGAAAGGGGGATTTTGATGGTCGTCAGTGGATATTCAATGGAGCTTTATTGCGATTGCCAATCCTGTGAAGAGTACCGATCGCAACCTGAAGCGGCATCGACGCGAATAGGCTTCGATGAGTACGGCGGAGAGACGTTCAGAGATTGCCTGAGGGAAGCAAAGAAAGGCGGCTGGCGTTTCACTAATGACAACCTTAAATGTTACGCACCGGGCCACGCCATGCGTGCGGAGGATTAACCATGAGCAAGGCAACCACAACGGCGGCGCTACAGAGCGCAGCGCTGAAGGAGTTCTCTGCGCGAAATCAGCGCTACTGGTCAGCATCAAGCCTGCCGACGCGCGAGAAGGTAAAGCACCGGAAGCCGCTTAAAGCATACCGCCGCGACCGGGTAATGAACGCCATACTGCGACGGGATATCAACCGTAAGATTGAATCAGCTCGCAACGAAATCATCGCCAGCATTGAAGGTAAGAAATCATGAGCACTATTAGCAATGTAACCCGTTATCGCGCAGGTCTTGATGAAGACGGCATCGTCTGTCACCGAGAGAAGGAAGATGGCAGGTGGGTTAAGTACGAGGATTACGAGCAGCTTGAGAAAGAGCTTCTGGCGCTGCGCAAAGAGCGTGAGCGGGCGGAGCCTGTTGAGCATGAATCGCACATCAGGAGAGAGGTCAACGTTGGCGGAAATACGTGGGTTCAGTGCTCAACACAGGCATTCGAAAGAGAGAAGGCGAGAGGCGCTATATGTAGAGTGCTTTACGAATCACCGCCCGCACCTGGTGTTCCCGCCGCTTACGAAATTGATTCTAACGCTACTGATTATCACCGTGGATGGAACGCTTGCCGCGCCACTATGCTTCAGTCTGGTAATGACGAGATTGGTTCATGGAGCAACCATAAGAACACGCCGACCGATAAGCCCAAAAGCGAAATGAGACAGGCGGCAGAGCAACTGGTACGCGATACTACAGCGTTGGCTGCAACTCTGAGCGCAGAAGCCGACACCACATCGCACCAGTTCGAATCGCTGGCATGGAGGACTATTGGCGGTAGTGATGGTTTCGAGTGCACTCCGGTAGCTGACCTGTACGAGCTTCTGACCAAGTGTGGCGAGTGTTACGACTATACAACCTCGGCAAAAGTCGCCGCTGACTGGATTAAAGAAGGCTATTCAGCTCGGGAATACGTGAAGCTTGATCGCCTGCAGGAAGCCATGACGCAGGGTTCATCCGGGGAGGATGATGGCTGGATTCCATGCAGCGAGCGGATGCCTGGAATCGGTGAGGCGGTACTAATGCGTATCTCATGTAATGACCACTTTAATATCGAGAGTGGAAAATACAAAGGTGATGGGATGTGGCTGGGCTGTTGGTTTTCCACTTATGGGAAAAAAGGAAGTCCATATCAAGTTGCGCACTGGATGCCTATCCCAGCGGCACCCGAGCCATGCAAATAACCCTCGATGATATTCAGGTAATATCAGCCTACATCGGCACTCCTTACTTCCTCAGCATCGAAACACTCACTAAACAATATCTCAATTCCAGCCTGCTAATTGCTTTGGAAGCGATAAGCCGCGCGAGGTATTGAGCGGAGCAATCCCATGAAAACGATACGAGCCAAAATTCTCGCCATCATGCAGGCAGGGAAGGTTATGACCACGACCGAAATAGCTGACCGGACAGGAAATACGCTTGAGGCTGTGCGCAGCGTACTTAATCGCATGAAGCGCGACGGAGAGCTTACCGGAACCAGCCAGAACCCCAAGCGCTGGCGTCTGGTCGACTCTGTTAACCACAGAGCCGAGCTTATCGCCTGCGTAAAAGAACATGGAGCCGTTACGGCGACTCAGGCCAGCGAAATCACCGGGCTGTCACCTGTTTACTGCATCAACACTATGCGGGTGCTGGAGATGAACGGTGAACTAACACGGAAATCGGTTCGCGCATTGTTACCAGATGGCCGCAAGACGCGGTGCTACGAGTATTACCCGGCACCTGAACGTAAGCCGATTAGCCAGTGCGCGCGGATTAGCCCGTTTGCAAAACTCATCACCTCACGAATTGGAGCCTGATATGAGCGTCCTGATGACTGGATTTACCGGCGCTATGTTTCTGATTGGCGCTATCGCTATGCGGGATGGACTGATGTTCACCAACGCCTGCGTATTCATTTGCTGTTCGTTGTTGCTGGCCAAAGAGGAGAAGCGCCGTGGATAAGAGCAGAGAGCAGTTTGAGGCGTGGTGGTGCCAGTATGCAGACGAACCAATTGAATATGTTGAGGGGCAGCGTTCAACTATTGGTGGGTATTACAACGAGTTTATTGATCGCGCATGGCATGCATGGAAGGCATCGCGTGAAGCGGTAGAGATTGAACTCGATGCCAAAGTGATGGTTGAGGACGAATTCGACAAAGGCCACAACTGCGCCATCGACTACTGCGCTGAGTCTATCAGGGCCGCCGGTCTCAAGGTTAAGGGGGAGTGATGGGCGCATCGGTTTTTGTCGTAAGCATCCCGGGCTTTGAGGGTGATATGGAAGCGGTGGCTGCATTCACCACATATAACAAAGCGAACAAATATCTGAAGAAAAACGGAATAACTTCATGGGCAATTGAAGAGCTCAAACTTGACGAGGAATGCCATGAAACAAACGATATTTCTCAGGGGTAAGTTGCAGCAACAGGAAGCAATAAACTCCATCCTCTCATCACCTCTCGACACCGACCGCCCGGTCACCATCAGAATTACTGACTACAAGCGCAACCTTGACCAGAACGCGAAATTCCACGCGCTCCTGGCAGATATTGCTGCGCAGGTTCAGTGGTGCGGGAAATGGTTACGGCCGGAGCAGTGGAAGGTGCTGCTGATTAGCGGTCACGCCGTAGCGACAAAGCAAGAGGCTGAGGTTGTGCCCGGTCTTGAGGGTGAATACGTAAACATCCGCGAGAGCAGCGCTGAGATGAGCGTTAAGCGCATGTCCAGCCTCATTGAGTACACGATAGCGTGGGCGACCGGGCAGGGCGTCAGATTCACTGACAGGAGGTATATGTGAGGCGACAGCGACGAAGTATTACCGACATAGTCTGCGAAAACTGCATCTACCGCGTTACCCACCGAAAGAAACGAAAGCCAGAAGTATCCCCGTCCGAAATAAAAACCTTCGCGTATACCTCTCACCTTCACGATGTGATGTGGGAGCGCCTGCGCGCCAGGAGGAAACATGACAGCTGAATACGAGTACGCAGAGCGCTTCGCCGATTTGATGGAAGACATGCAGGGCGATGGCGTGGATGCCATGAGCATCCTGATGAATTACCTGATGGGCTTCGTCGAGCAGGCGACTGAAGGTGACGAGGACAAGGGGCTCATCTGGCAACTGGAAGACAAAGAGCTGGTTATCACGATTGAGCCAGTAGACGGCACAAACACAGCGAGGCTGCACTGATGGACTATTCAAAGTTAAGTGATTACGAAATTAATAAACGAGTCGCCATAGCGACGGGGCATAAAAAGTTTAACAGCCTCGGGTGGCAAGGGGCGCAAGAGGATGGATGTAGCGCAGTGGTTGTTCGGGGGCCGATGAGGATTGGTGTTTTTGACCCATGCAACAACACCGCCGACGCATGGCCGATTATTGTCGGTAGCAAGATAAACATCAGGTTCGGTGCAGAGGGAATGCCTTGCGAGGCGCAGTTTATGCAGTATGGGTGTGAGAGTGTAGAGTGTTATCACAATAACCCGCTGCGTGCCGCCATGATTGTTTTCCTCATGATGCAGGAAAGCCAAGATGCTTAACCCCATCCAAACCCAAACCTACGAGCAGCAGAGCATAACAAGGGCTCTCTGCGCAGGGTGCAGCAAGCAGCTGGAGCCGGATGAAACCTACGCATGCGGAGAGTGCATCAACGAGTGGCTTGTGTATCGAGACCCGAACGGAGATATCGCAAATGACGATATTCAGGAGCAATAAATGGCTTCAGGCAGTCAGGGAGATAGATTGCTGCGTTCTGTGTGGCCGGTATGGAGTTCAGGCTGCGCATCGAAACGAAGGGAAGGGAATCGGCCTTAAGGTCGACGACAGCTTAACAGCGGCGCTTTGCCCGTCATGTCATGAGCGCATCGACAACGGCAAAGAACTCAGTCGGGAGGAGCGACGCTCTGAAATGGATCGCGCTATCGTCCTGACGCTGCAAAAGCTAACGCGAGAAGGGAGGGTAACGGTGCGATGAATCAATACCGAATAGTTCTTCCATGGCCGCCCTCAGTCAACAAGTACTGGCGACACTCAAGAGGAATCCACTACATCAGCGATTGGGGTAAGCGATACCGAAGAGAAGTAATCGAAATCATTCAGCAGCACAAGTTAGACATAAAAATCCAACCCCGCATCAAAATCACCATCCACGCAGCACCTCCCGATAACCGCAAACGCGATTTGGACAATCTACCCAAAGCCGTTTTTGACGCACTCACAAGTGCGGGCTTCTGGATGGATGACGGTCAGGTAGACGATATGCGCATCAAGCGCTGTCAGGCGGTTAAAGGCGGAATGCTCGTTTTGGTGGTGACCGAGCTGGGCGGGAAGTTACCCGATATAGCCGAGTTAATGGAGGCAGCATGAAAATAACTTTTAGCGATGAAGGTTCATTCGCCCGCATATGGATTAACGGTCCATTTTGGGAGATCGCAAAAGCCAGGCGTCTTGCTGACGAGGGGTTGCGAGCTTCACCCGTTCAGTCGTGGGAATCGAGAGGTCTGACGTATCAGATAACCCTTTACGGGAAAAACTCTCATGTGCTTCGTGCTTACAAACGAATTACCAAGGTGGCCGTATGAGTGAAGCTAACAGAGAGGTCTGTGAGGAATATCTCGATGCCCTGGTCACGGTGGAGTTGGCCGCCAGACTCGCACAAAAAGACGGACGAAAAGTTAACGGCGCTATCCGCGCAACGGTTAGTGCATTGCTGCCACGACTTAGCGACCGGAAGGTGAAGGGAATATTCACCGGCCTAGCGCGCCAGCCATTCCCGGACGGCGCGCTGAAGATGTTAAGGCGACAACTCGATTCAATGGTGGGGGAGCCAGTATGAGCACAGTAACCAGCATCGCATTAGCTCAGCAGCGCCAGAAGGACCGCGAGATGCTCGAAGATATCGACAATGCGTTGAAGACCAACGATGAGGCGCGCAAGCGACTGGAAGCGATGCGCCGGGAAGTTATCAATCGTCTCGGACTCAATAAGCCTGATGGGGGAAGCGCAGCATGAACCTGGAAAACTCAATCAAATATCACTTTCCAAAATCCACGCTTATAAGTGATTCCCCGAGAGCCACAGCATCAGACGCACTGACCGGCACTGATATCATGGCCGCTCAGGGAATGGTGCAGAATCGCGCGCAAATGGGATTTGCAGCGTTTATGGGGAAAATGGGCGTCAGCAGCAATGACCGTGAGAAAGCTATTGAACTGCTGACCCTGTATGCAATTGAGCGCTGCGATAAGGTAGCCGCCTTACGCAAGCTCGAAAGTGATATTAAGCCAAAGGTAATGCAAGCGCTCGCAACTTACGCCTTTGAGGATTATTCACGCAACGCCGGGAGCACCCGGCAGTGTGAATGCTGCAATGGCGTTGGCTTCATTCATGCGGAAGTCGTGACCATGAAGCACATTGGTCGACCGAATCTGGCGGCCAGAAGGGAGCAGGTGAAAGTGCTGTGCCAGAAGTGCAAAGGGAAAGGGGTAGTCTCGACCGCATGCTCTGACTGCAAGGGACGAGGGAAGGCGATAAATCAGGAGGAGACGGAAAGGCAGGGAATTCCGGTTATATCTGACTGCAAGCGCTGCGGCGGCGTCGGCTATCCTCGACTGCCCTCTACCGAGGCCTTTGCTGCGGTATGCCAAATCACGGATTCCATATCACTCGACACGTGGAAGAAGTCTGTTAAGCCGTTCTACGACGCCCTCATCATCAAGTTTGAAGTGGAAGAATCGTGGGCTGACGCACAGTTACGAGAAGTCACCAGGTGAAAACCGAAAATAGCGCATTAATTTATCGTGCGCTATTTACTTTTCCCGAACCTGCGGATATGATTTCTAACAGTGGAAGTTGCGCACGTTGTTAAGCGCTAAAAACATTAAGCCCTGAGTTAATAGCTCGGGGCTTTTTCGTTTCCGGGAATAAGTTATCTCACGAGTGAGCTTACTCACGGGCACGAGCATTAACGCTGAAAATAAGTTCCCGACAGGTGCGGATTGATTGCCCGCCGTTAGCTCAACGAAACGGAGCCTATAACGATGAGAGTATTGCCAAGTTACGACAGTGACCGCAGTCAGGTATTGCTCTCAATGTTGTGGTAATAACAGGGTCTGTAATGGGTACTCAGCCAAAAAACCTTCCTGTAGGGCGCTGAGCTAAGCAGCACGTAGTGGCCAACCACAACCAAATAACTCCAGATATTCAAGGCTCGCATATCGCGGGCCTTTTTCGTATTAGGCCACAGGCAATCAATCACAGATGAACCCTCGCATCCGATGCCTCGCTGGCCTTTCCTAACTACACCACAGCACTTCCTATCGGAGGTGTGAGATGTCACATATGAGCAAATTAGCTTCTGGCGCAGCTTATGGCGCATCTGCCGGGACGGTGGCTAATGGGTTGCTAACCCGGCTAAGTCCTGACGAGTGGAGCGCAGTAGGCGTTATCGCCGGTATTGTCGTGGCGCTACTGACGTTCGGTATCAACTGGTATTACAAACGAAAAACCACGCTGGCGCAGATTCAGGCGTATGAGCGATGGCCTTCCGCAGCCGGGCAGTTATCAAAGGAGGACTAACGATGGCTATCCCGTCCTCACTGAGAAACAAACTGATTGCCGCAGCGGGTGCAGGCTCGATGGTCATCGCCACGATATTCATTGGTGGCAAGGATGGCGTAGAGGGTCGCAAGTATCAGGCTTACAAGGATGTCGCTGGCGTCTGGACTGTCTGCGACGGCCACACTGGCAACGACATCATTCGCGGCAAGACCTACACCGACAAAGAATGTGATCGGCTTTTGTGGAAAGACCTGCAACCGGCTAAGGCGACCGTAGACAAGCTGGTTAAGGTTCCTCTGAACGAATACCAGCGCGCATCCCTCTACAGCTTTGTCTTCAACGTAGGCGGTGATGCCTTTGCTAAGTCGACTCTTCTCCGCAAGCTCAACAAAGGCGACCAGGAAGGGGCGTGTGAAGAAATGCGCCGTTGGGTCTATGCAGGTGGCATGAAGTGGAAGGGATTGCAGAACCGGAGAGAGATGGAGCGCTCCATGTGCCTGGCGGAAAGTGAAAATGACCTTTAACTGGAAGCTCATCATCTTCGCCGTAATGGCTCTGCTACTGGCAATCGCCATAGTCATCGCCAGTCATTACCGGTCATCGCTCACAGAATCACAGGAGTCTTTAACCAAAGTTAATCGTGAATTAAATCTGGCTAAAGACACTATCACAGATATGCAGACTCGGCAGAGAGATGTTGCAGCCCTTGATGCTAAATACACAGGTGAACTTGCTGATGCGAAAGAAACCATTGAGCGTTTGCGTAGCGATGTCGCTTCTGGCGCTAAACGGCTGCGAGTCTCCGCAAATTGCCCGAGCGGAACCTCCGGCACCGGCAGCCTGGGCGATGCTTCCACCGCCAGACTTACAGACTCCGCTCAACGGGATTATTTCACCCTCAGAGAGCGAATCGAAACAGTAACAAAACAGGTTAACTATCTGCAGGACTACATCCGGCAGCAGTGCCTCAAATAAATTGTGTAACCACGTAAGGATGGTGATCGCAATCTTGCTGACGGGTAAGCCGTAAGTGGGTTAGCCATTCTGTGAAGAACCGCAACTCCTGCGCCACTGGCGTCAGATTAACAACTAACTGGAGCCAATCATGGCAGAAGTAACACAAATGACCGATACGCAGCAGCTCAACCTTGAGCTGTATCGTCTGGTGATGAAAGACACCGCCGCAGCTAAAAAGGCAATCGCATTCGTTGCCGGAAATCAGCTCAAGGCTGAACTGTTCAAAGACGCCTATACGCTGGCTACCGCTGAAACTGGTGTTGTAGCCCGCACTGACAAAGCAATCCAGACCGCAACCGAAGCGCTCGCGCTGTTCGAAGGAGAATAAGATGAGCTATCAACAGCAATGGCCGTCCTACTCTGACGCCAACGGCGTGTATGTATCCGCACTGCCGATTAAGTCTCTCAAACAGGCCGTCGAGGGTTATGCGATCGCAAGCTTTGACGGCAACTATAAAGACCAGATGCTCTCCAGCCAGTTTATGAGCATCTTCCGGCCTGTGGTTGGTGGCTATCTGTTTACCAGCGCATCAGGCGAGTTGCTCTACATGAGCAAGACCGCATTTGAAGCGCAGTACAGTGCGGCCGGCGCTGCAGTAACCTGGGCATCAGTGACTGGTAAGCCTACAACGTTCGCGCCGGTAATTGGCACCACAGCGACAACCGCAATGGCCGGTAACAAAGTGCCGACAAGTACAGATCGCGGTGGTGTACTCCAGCAGTCAGCCATTACCGCCATTACCGACTCATCCGGTGGCACATCTGGCGGTAACACAGTAGCAGCAGTTCCAGCAGCCACAGCAGCGACCACTGACACATCAGCCGCATCCCTGGCGTCGACTAACGCAGCTCTCACTGCGATTAAGAACGACTTCGCCACCCTGTCAGCGAAATACAACGCGCTTCTGGCAGCGGTCAAGGCAGCAGGCATAACGGCCTAATGCAATACACAGCTCATTCACCGAGTGGGCTGGATAATGCAACAACGAGGAAATGATATGGCGACCGAAGATGGAGATAAAAAAGTCGGACGCCCATCGGCCTACAAACCTGAGTATGCCGAACAGGCGAGGAAGCTTTGCCTGCTAGGGCATACTGACGCAGAGTTGGCCTCTTTCTTTGAGGTGACTGAGACGACAATCAACAACTGGAAAAAAGATTATCCAGAGTTTTTTGAGTCCATAAAAAAGGGAAAGGAAGTTGCTGATGGTGAAGTGGCGGCAAAACTGTTTCACCGAGCAACTGGTTATGAACATCCAGAAGACGATATTCGTTCAGTCGATGGCTCAATCGTTATCACGCCGACAGTGAAACACTACCCACCGGACACTACTGCGGCCATCTTCTGGCTCAAGAACCGACAGCGCGATAAATGGCGCGATAAGCAAGAAGTTGAACACACCGGAGAGGTTAACCTGATTCAGCGCATTCAGGAGGCCAGAAAACGCGCGAGAGGTGAGTAATGTCATCAGAATTTGAGGCAATGCTTGCCGATGATATGGGGCGATTCTTTTACGATCCGCTTGGCTTCGTTATGTACGCGTTTGACTGGGGGACGGGTGAGCTTGAAGGCTTTGATGGACCTGATGAATGGCAGAAAGAGTTTCTTACAGATTGGGGTGACGCAATCAGGACTAACAATTTCGACGGCGTTAAACCTGTTGAAGCCTATCGCTGCGCTACCAGCTCTGGTCACGGTATCGGTAAAAGTGCTCTAACCGCCTGGGTCATTCTGTACATCCTCAGCACCCGCCCTTTCTGCAAGGGCGTCGTGACAGCCAACACCTCTGAACAGCTTCGCACCAAAACATGGGGTGAGCTAGGGAAGTGGAAGAAGCGGTGCATCACCGGTCACTGGTTTGAGTACAACAACGGCAAAGGCAACATGAACATCTACCATGTGGATCACATGGAGTCATGGCGCTGTGACGGCCAGACGTGTCGGGAAGAAAACAGCGAGTCATTTGCTGGCCTGCATGCAGCTAACTCAAGCCCGTTCTACATCTTCGATGAAGCCTCAGCGGTTCCTGACAAAATTTGGGAAGTGGCAGAGGGCGGTCTTACTGATGGCGAGCCTTTCTGGTTCGCATTTGGGAACCCGACGCGTAACACCGGGCGTTTCCGTGAGTGCTTCCGCAAGTTCAAACATCGCTGGCGTCGCCGTCAAATTGACAGCCGCCTGGCAAAGATGACCAACAAAGAACTCATCGAAGAGTGGCGCAAGGATTACGGAGAAGACAGCGACTTCTTCAAGGTGCGTGTTCGCGGGCTATTCCCGTCGACATCAGAAGTCCAGTTCATACCTCAGGCATATGTGGATGAGGCAATGTCTCGCACCCTTGAGCCCGGCTCTTACACATTCGCATCAAAAATAATCGGCGTTGACCCTGCTTACACTGGCACTGACGAGGCGTCAATTTACCTTCGCCAGGGGCTTCATGCGCGCCTGCTGGGCACCTACCCGAAAACAGATGACGATGTGAAGTTCGCGCAAATCGTCGCTGGATTTGAGGATGAGCATAAGGCAGATGCAGTGTTCATAGACTTCGGCTATGGCACCGGCATTCACTCAATAGGTAGATCGTGGGGCAGGAAGTGGCAACTGGTTAACTTTGGCGGTGAATCCAAAGACCCCGGCATGCTGAACAAACGCGGTGAGATGTGGAACTCAATGAAGTCATGGCTCAAAGAAGGGGGCAGCATCGATGACCAGCAGACAGCTGACGAAATCGTCGCCCCTGAGTACAGAGTTAAACTTGATGGGCGCATCGTGCTTGAGGCAAAAGATGACATGAAGCGCCGAGGCGTTCCATCACCAAACCGCGCCGATGCCTTAGCCCTGACGTTTGCATTCCCGGTAGTCAAAAACAAACCAACTAAGCCATTACCGGCTCCAATTCGTCCAATTTCCCGAGGTAGATAATGGCCGACCAAGACGACAAATTGCGAACCATTCTCCTTCGGTTTGACAGGGATTGGGCAGCAAGCGATGAGGCCAGAAACGAGGCGATTAACGACCTCTTCTTTAGCCGAATTAGTCAGTGGGATGACTGGCTTTCACAATACACAACACTGCAATATCGCGGACAGTTCGATGTAGTCCGCCCGGTTGTCCGTAAGCTCGCCGCAGAGATGCGCAAGAACCCGGTAGACGTTCTGTTTAAGCCGAAAGATGGCGCGTCTCCTGATGCTGCTGACATCCTCATGGGCATGTACCGGACAGACATGAGGCATAACACCGCGAAGATATCGGTCAACGTCGCAGTCCGTGAACAGATTGAAGCCGGTGTTGGTGCCTGGCGTCTGGTGACTGAATACGAAGACCAGAATCCAACCAGCAACAACCAGATTATCCGCCGCTTGCCAATCCATGAAGCATGCTCCCATGTCGTGTGGGATGCCAACGCCAAGCAGATGGATAAGAGCGACGCGAAGCATTGCACAGTTATCTCGGCGATGAGTAAGGATGGTTGGGAAGAGTTTGCCAGAGAGCAGGGGCTTGATGAGGATGACTTGCCAGACTTTCAGTCTCCAGCCTCTAACTGGATATTCCCGTGGACGACCAACGAGGTCTACTACATAGCGGAATACTACGAGGTCGAAGAGAAGAAAGAGGTCGCCTACATCTACCAGGATCCTCTTACCGGCGAGCCTGTCAGCTACTTCAAAAAAGATATCGCTGATGTGATTGATGAGCTGGCTGACAGGGGAATGGTGAAAATCGGTGAGCGCAAGGTTAAGCGCCGCCGTGTCTACAAGACGCTCCTTACACAGACGAAAATCCTCAAAGACCGTGAGCGCATCGCCGGTGAGCATATCCCCATTGTGCCGGTGTTCGGTGAGTGGTCTTTTGCCGGTGACAAAGAGGTCTATGAAGGTGTTGTGCGCCTGACTAAAGACGGCCAGCGCCTGCGCAACATGATTATGAGCTTCAACGCCGATACGGTAGCCCGGACGCCGAAGAAGAAGCCATTCTTCACGCCTGAGCAGATCGCCGGTTACGAGTTCATGTACAACGGCAATGACGATTACCCGTACTACCTGGTGAACAGCAAGGATGAGAATGGTAATGACCTGCCAGTTCAGCCGTTGGCCTACATGGAAAACCCGGAAGTCCCGCAGGCTAACGCATACATGCTTGAGGCGGCCACCACCGCAGTTAATCAGGTGGCGACAATGGGCGTTGATGCAGATGCGGCGAATGGACAGGTGGCTTTCGACACCGTAAATCAACTGAACATGCGCGCCGACCTGGAGACGTATGTATTTCAGGACAACCTTGCTACCGCAATGCGGCGTGACGGCGAGATTTACGCCTCAATGGTCAACGACATCTACGACGTTCCGCGTCGCGTAACGATAACGCTGGAAGATGGCGGAGAGAAGGAGGTCCAGCTATACACGCAGGTTGTCGACCTCCAGACCGGAAATGCCATCACTCTTAACGATATCCGCGGGCGGTACGAGTGCTACACGGACGTCGGGCCGAGCTTCCAGAGCATGAAGGAGCAAAACCGGGCAGAGATTCAGGAGCTGTTATCTAAAACCGCACCTGGCACGCCAGAGTATCAGTTGCTGCTTCTCCAGTACTTCACGCTGCTCGACGGAAAAGGCGTCGAGATGATGCGCGAGTACGCCAACAAGCAGCTTGTGCTGATGGGACTCAAGAAACCTGAAACGCCGGAAGAGCAGCAGGCAGTCGCCGAAGCTCAACAGCAGCAACAGCAGCCTAATCCGGAAATGCTGGTTGCTCAGGGTCAGTACCTTGCCGGTCAGGCCGAGCTTATCAAGGCGCAGAATCAGCAGCAGCAAATCGCCGTTGAGGCTGGCAAGGTTGAAGCGCAGAACCAGCTCACAGCAGCCAAAATCGCAGAAATCTTCAACGGTATGGACCTCGACAAGCAGAAAGAGCTGCGCGAAGTCCTCAAGACCGTTGGTCAATTCCAGCAGCAGCGCAGCGAAGATGCTCGCGCCAATGCTGAGTTACTTCTCAAGAGCAACGACCAGCGCCACAAACAGGGCATGGACGTAGCTAACCACCTGCAATCGCAGAGACAAAATATCCCCACCGGCGGTGTAGCCGAGATGCCTCAATAAGAGAGAGTTAATCATGACCGATACCACCGAAATTCAGGGCTCTGAAGGCCAACCCCTGCACGTCGACTCAACGGCGGCATCCGTTGTCGATACTGAGCCACATGCCAATGGCGAAGGTGTGCAGAGCGAAGGCTTTGACATTGTCCTGAACGACGATGAGACCAAACCAAAACAAGACCCGGCAACTAACGCGCACTTTGCAGCTAAACGTCTGGAGCGCAAGCGTCAGCGTGAGCTTGAGCAAAGGATGGAAGCAGTAAAGCGCGGTGAGCTGCCGGAGGACTTACGGGTAAATCCTGACCTTCCACCCCAGCCGGATATCAACGCCTTTCTCTCAGACGAAGGTCTGGCTAAGTACGACTACGACCAGAGCCGCGCACAGGCCGCTTTCAATGCCGCTAACACTGAATGGCTGATGAAGGCAATGGATGCGAGAAGCAATGCCGTAGCCGAACAGGGTCGCAAGACGCAGGAGTTTACCAAGCAATCAGCACAATACGTCGAAGCTGCCCGCATGCACTATGACGCCGCAGAGAAGCTCAACATTCCTGACTATCAGGAGAAAGAGGACGCATTCATGCAGATCGTCCCTCCTCAGGTTGGGGTGGACATCATGACGCTCTTCCCGAAGAAATCTGCAGCGCTCATCTACCACTTGGGTGCAAACCCGGAGAAAACCCGGCAGTTACTGTCGATGAACGGGCAGCAGGCACTTATTGAGCTCGCTTTACTATCCGAACGCTTAACTCTCAAGCCTCGTGCTAACCAGGTATCCAGCGCACCACCGGCAGATGAGCCGGTCACGTCATCCGTAGCGGCGGCCAATATTTCTGCAATTCAAAAGCAGATGGAAAAGGCGGCCGCAAAAGGTGACACGGAAACCTATCGCAAGCTCAAGGCTCAACTTAAAGGAAACAGATAATGGCATTATCCGAAGGCCAACTGGTCACTTACGCAATCGACGAAGTGATCGAAACCGTTCAGAACCTCACCCCGATGGCTGAGCGCGTAAGCAAATACACCCCTCCGGCCGCGTCCATGCAGCGCTCTGGTAATACCGTGTGGATGCCGCTGGAGCAGGAAGCGCCGACTCAGCGCGGATGGGATTTGACTGGCAAAGAGACCGATATTCTGGAACTCTCTGTTAAGGTCAACCTGAACGATCCTGATAACGACTTCTTCGCGCTTCGCGCCGATGATGTCCGCGACGAAACCTCCTACCGTCGTCGCATTCAGGCATCAGCCAAGAAGCTGGCGAACAACGTCGAGGCAGAAATCGCCCGCCAGGCTGTTGAGATGGGCTCTCTGGTCGTAACCAGCACTTCACCTATCGGCAGCGCAAACTCCGGTTGGGATTTCATCTCTGAAGCCGAATCCCTGATGTTCGCGCGTGAGCTTAACCGCGACGCCGGTCTTTCGTTCTTCTTCAACCCGAACGATTATCGTGGCGCTGGCCGCGATCTGGCAGGCAAAGACTTCTACGGCCGCATTCAGGACGATGCCTACAGCAAAGGCGTAATCCAGAAGCAGGTTGCAGGCTTCAACGATGTTCTGCGTTCTCCGAAGTTGCCTTCACTGGCCGCCTCTACCGCAACTGGCGTGACCGTATCCGGAGCGCAGAAGTTCAAGCCGGAAGCGTGGAAAGTTGATGTTGATGGCAACCGCGAGAACGTTGACAACCGTACCGCAGTGGTCGCTGTCAGCTCAGGCACTGGCTTCAAGCGCGGCGATAAGATTTCTTTCGCTGGCGTGAAATTCCTGTCGCAGATGGCTAAAAACGTGCTGACTCAGGACGCCACCTTCTCCGTGGTTGCGGTGAACGGTAACAACCTGACCATCACGCCGAAGCCGATCGCGCTCGACGATACCAGCCTGACCGCTGAACAGCGCGCTTACGCTAACGTAAACACCTCGCTGGCTAACAACGCTGCTGTGACCGTGTGGAACACTGACACGGTGTCCGCGAACGTGTTCTGGGCTGACGATTCTATCCGTCTGGTGTCTCAGCCTATCCCGCTGAACCACGACCTGTTCTCCGGCATGAAGTCTCAGAGCTTCAGCGTACCGGGTACCGGCCTGAACGGTGTGATCGCATTCCAGGGTGATATCGACCAGCTCGGCGGTAAGTGCCGTATCGCGCTGTGGTACGCAGCGTCCGCTGTGCGTCCTGAAGCTATCGGCGTCGGCCTGGCGAATCAGAACGTGGCTACTACTCCGTCTGCATAACCATAAGGGGCTTCGGCCCCTTTCTTAATGGAGATACGACATGAGCACAATGCTATATCGAGAAGGTCGCGGCACCCGCGTTTGGGGCAAAGAGTACGAGACCAAAATCGTCGCCGACGAAGAAGTCAGCAAGCACCTCAAAGAAGGCTGGAGCGAGCATCCTGACGATGTGAAGACCAGCATCACCAATCAACGCGGCCGCAAACCTAAGGCGGGCAGCGATGAATCTGACGACTAAAGGTGATTTGGCTCTCGCCGCATTACGCAAGTTGGGCGTCGCCTCAAGTGCCACACTCACAGACGTTGAGCCGCAATCACTGGAGGACGCGGTTAATGACCTTGAGATGATGATGGCGGAGTGGTCAGGCAATGAATCAGGGAAGGTTATCGACGTTGGCTACATCTTTGCAGCCGATGATGAACCTGTAGACCCAGGCGACGCCCACGGGCTGGCGCGAAACGCGCTAAATGCCGTAATCCTTAATCTGGCCTGCCGTATTGCCCCGGACTATTTAGTAGAGCCAACGACGAAGCTCATCACAGGCGCAAGGTATGGCAAAGAGCAACTCTATCGCTCGTCCGCCATCAAGCGCGCAAAAGACGGTTACGGCATTTATCCATCACGTATGCCGGTAGGTTCTGGCAATCGCTGGGCCAATCTGAACAACATCAACTACTATCCCGGGAGAGAGAAAATTGCCGATCCAACAACTCCCACTGATGAAGGGAACGGGTAAAGACTACCGCAACGTCGATTATGTCGACCTCCTACCGGTGAACATGCTGGCTACGCCGAAGGAGGTGCTTGGTGCTAACGGTTATCTGCGCTCATTCCCTGGAATCGTCAAACTAAAAGATGTTGCCGGGCCATCGCGCGGCGCAATGTATAACTCGCATGAGAGTGCTGTATATAGAGTATGTGGTAATGCGCTTTATAAATCCGGCTCATCAGTTGGAGAGGTGTTAGGGCAAGGTCGTGTAAGCATGGCTGCAAGTTACAACAGCCAGGCGGTAGGAACCAATGGAACCATGATGCTTTACCGGTATGATGGAACAACCAAGACCCTTTCCAACTGGCCAACATCCACAGGCTATGTGCAATATGATCTTGGAGAACTTCGCGCCCTGTGCCGTAACCGTTCTCGATATATATGGAGCAAGGACGGCAGCGACTCTTTCTTCATTAGCGACCTTGAAGACGAGTCAAAACCGGACCGATACGCGGCAGAATACCGGGCTGAGAGTCAGCCTGATGGTATAATTGGCATCGATGACTGGCGCGATTTCGTCGTGTGCTTTGGCACCAAGACCACCGAGTATTTCTCTCTTACCGGCAACGCCAGCGCAGTTGGGGTGGCAATTTACCAGGCTCAGCCGTCGATGATGGTTCAGAAAGGCATCGCCGGCACCTACTGCAAGACCAAATACGCTGACACTCACGCAATTATCAGTCATCCGGCTACCGGAGCGCCTTCTGTCTACCTGATTAACTCAGGCGCAGTACAACAGATTGCAACGGCATCCATTGAGCGCATTCTTCAGGGCTATTCAGAGGCTGAGCTCGCCACTGGCATAATGGAAACCACGCGATTTGAAGCGCACGAACTGCTGATAATTCACCTTCCACGGCATGTGCTGGTTTACGACGGTGGCGTCACTCAGGGCGGCGTACAGTGGACGATACTTAAAACCGGGCTCGGTGATGGAGTTCATTCTGCTATTGACTACGTGTATGAGGGCAACCAGATAACCTGCGCCGACAAATTCTCATCAGTAGTCGGGGTTCTCGTCAAAGCGATAAGCAGCCAGTATGGAGCGCAACAGGAGCACCTGCTATACACGCCTCTGTTTAAAGCGGACAACGCGCGCGCTTTCGATTTCGAACTGGAATCAGCTACAGGAGTGTCGCAATTCGCTGAACAGATGTTCATCTCCGCCACCACTGATGGCATCAACTTCGGCAAAGAGCAGCTAATTCCCTGGAATGCTCCCTTCCGCTATGACCAACGCGCCATCCTTCAGCGCATTGGGCGAATCCGCAAGAATATCGGTTTCAAAATCCGCATTGTCACATCATCACCCGTTACGCTTAGTGGGTGCCAGGTGAGGTTAGAATAATGGCAGATGCACCGCAAAAAGTAATAGTCCAGGCTACTCGACTTGACGCATCAATGCTTCCTAAGGGCCTTTCTCAGGCTTACTGGCAGTACCTCATACTGCAAGACCGGGACCTGAACAACATAGCCAATGCGTCAAATGGCGCAAATGAGCTGGCGTATCAGGCCACAGTTAAAAACGGCGAGCAGGACGCAACTCTGGATGACCATGAAAGCAGAATTTCAGGATTGCGCAGTGAGGTCGATGACCACGAGACTCGAATCACCGCAAACACAAATTCAATAAGCTCGCTCTCATCAAGAGTTACGGCAACTGAAAGTGACATATCAGGACTGAAGACGCGCGCTACAACTGCGGAAGGGAATATCACCGCATTGCAGGGCGATTATGTTTCAAAGTCAGCCACGACAACGCAGAGCCTGACATCACCCTTGAATGTCACTACGTCTTATTCTGTTAACGGCACAAAGGTGATTGGGGCCAGACAAACCGGATGGACTGCCGCGACGGGAACTGCGCTGCTAAGCGCTTTCAATGCCAGCCAGACATATTCAGCGAGCACAACCTACACACAGTCTGAGATAAGTGCTCTGGCGACTGGACTTGTGCAGGCAAGACAAAGGATTAAGGCGATTGAAGATGCGCTTAGAACGCACGGGCTGATTAACTGATGATCACCTTTACCCCAACACGAAACATCGACCTCATAGAGGCGGTAGGAAACCACCCGGCCATCATCGACGGCAGTAACAATGGCGATGGTTACGATTACCGGCCTGAATGTCGATACTTCGAAGTCAGCGTGCACGGAAATTTTGGCGGCATCGTTTATTACAGCGAAATCCATCCCCTGACTTTTGACTGCCACGCGATGTACCTGCCGGAAGCTCGCGGTTTCAGCAAGGATATTGGTCTCTCATTCTGGAAATATCTGCTTCTGGAAACCAATGTTCAGTGTGTCGTATCGTTCGCTGCTCGTAAATTCCGCCACGGCCAGATTTACTGCGCCATGATTGGGCTAAATCGCGTTGGCACTATCAAGAAGTATTTCAAAGGGGTTGATGACGTAACTTTTTACTCCGCGACCCGCGAAGAACTCCAGGAATTCCTCTCCCGTCAGAAATAGGTAACAACATGCTCATTTTTCAATTAGCGAGTAAGCATCTCGAGAATCGCCTGTACCTGAAAGGCGGGAAGGGTGGTGACGGCGGAGCTGCAAAAGCGCAGGCAAAAGCAATCGACCGCCAGACCGACCTTCAAAGGCAACAATGGCAGACGGTTATGAATAACCTCGCGCCTTTTACGCCGCTGGCTCAGCAATATGTTGGGCAACTCCAGAACCTGTCCTCGCTTCAGGGGCAAGGGCAGGCGCTCAATCAGTATTACAACTCGCAACAGTACAAAGACCTGGCAGGACAGGCTCGATATCAGTCTCTGGCTGCCGCGGAGGCAACTGGTGGGCTCGGCTCGACAGCTACGTCTAATCAACTGGCGACAATTGCCCCGACGCTGGGTCAATCATGGCTTAGCGGGCAAATGCAGAATTACAGCAACCTCGCGAATATCGGTCTTGGCGCTCTACAAGGGCAGGCCAATGCAGGACAGACATATGCAAACAACATGGGATCGCTATACCAGCAGCAGGCTAATCTCGCAGCAGCCAATGCTAACAGGCCATCTGGTTTCCAGTCCGCGCTAACCGGTGGGATTGGCGGTGCTCAGGCTGGCGCGGCTATCGGTTCAGCTTTTGGCGGCCCGGGTATCGGCACCGCAATCGGGGCTGGTATCGGCGTTCTTGGCTCGCTGTTTTAAGGGGGATTCATGGCTACATGGGATATGGGTAATGGCGGAAGCCTCCTTGCAGGACTTGGCGGCATTAACTCCAACGCGCCGTCAGTCAGCGACTCTAACGCAGCACTGGCTCTTATTCGTGACAATAACGAAATTCAGCGGTCAGGCGCCAATAATGTTGGCCTTCAGGCATTGCAGGGAATCGGCAGCGTAATGCAGGTTCAACAGCAGGCGCAACAGCAGCAGCGCCAGCAGGAGTTCCAGCAGGCATACTCAACCGCATACGCAACAGGTGATCGCAATGCTATGCGCAAACTGGCCGTGCAATATCCGGAACAGTTTGACGCAGTACGGAATGGCATGGGTTTCATTGATGAAGACCAGCGAAACACCGTAGGGAATCTTGCCGCAGGCGCCCGCCTTGCGTCTTCATCGCCTGATGCGATGGCTAACTGGCTTCAGTCTAACGCCGGTGAGTTAGCTCGTGTTGGTGTAAATCCACAGGATGTCGCGCAGATGTATCAGCAGAACCCGCAGCAGTTCGGCGAGTTTGTCGATCATCTTGGTCTAACAAGCCTCGGGCCGGAAAAGTATTTTGACCTGCAGGACAAAATGCAGGGCCGGCAGGTGACGATGCGCGGACAGGACATCGACGCTCAGACAGCAGCGCGCAACCAGGCGATCACCATGCGCGGGCAGGATATTCAGGCCGACCTTGGGCAGCAGCGAATCAATCTCGACGCCGAAACCAATCGTATCAACAACGAGAATAAGCGCCTCGACCGCATGCTATCAGCCGAAACAAACGACCTGAAACGACAGGAGATTCAGAGTCGAATTGCCGCTAACAATCAGCAGTTGCAGCAAAAGCAGCAGGCACTGAACGATGGTTATAAGGATGGCATTAACACGCTGACTACCAGCATGTTTACGCTGAATGACATCGTTAGCTCTCCTGCGCTTAAGAGCATTACCGGTCTACGAGGAGCCATCCCCAACGTTCCAGGCTCACAAGCTGCCGATACTCAGGCTCGCCTGGATACCTTTAAATCTCAGGCGTATCTTACGGCTGTTCAGGCCATGCGAGGCATGGGTGCCCTGTCTGACGCAGAAGGCAAGAAGCTCGACCAGGCTGTCGGCTCACTTCAAAACTCACAGAGTGAAGAATCATTCCGCCGCAACGCTGGCGTCATCCTGAACACGTTGAATCAGAAGCGTAACGAGGCGGTTGGTAAGTACGTTCAGCAAAATGGCATCAAGCGTATGGAAGCTCCGCAGGCTTCTATCGATTATCTGAAGCAGCATCCCGAGCTGTCCACCGACTTCATTAACCGCTACGGATACCTTCCACCTTTGGGGCAGTAAATGGCTAATTACCGTGATTTGTTAGAGCAGGCTGGCGCACGTCACGGTGTGCCAGAAGGTCTGATGACAGCTTTGGGTGCCAAGGAATCATCCTACAAACCTGCCGCCATAAGCTCCGCCGGGGCTGTAGGATTGACTCAGGTTATGCCAGGAACGTGGCGTGATATGGGTTATACCGATGAGCAAATGCAGGACCCCGAATATCAGGCGGATGCCGGAGCTCGCTATCTGGCAAAAATGTATCAGCAATTTGGTAACTGGCGTGATGCGCTTCAGGCTTATCACGACGGGCCCGGCAACGTCATGAAGGCAAAGCGAGGCGAATATACGCCGGGCCCGGAAGGTCGCGGCTACGTTGACGACCGTTTTGCTCAATGGGCTGGCGACCCGGTAACAGACTCAACCGTTGAACAGCGCGCCACGTCTGCAAAGGTTCATCCTCAGGAAGACCCGAATAACCCGTTTGCACAACTGGAAACCCAGGCATCGGCACAATCAGCAGCATCAAACGTGCAGTCAGATCCGAATAACCCATTTGCGCAGATAGAGCAGCAGGCCGCAAGTCAGCAGTCAGCTCAACCGGCAAGCGCAGCCGCGCCGCAACCTGCACAGGCTCAGCAATCAGGTGGAATAATGTCAGACCTCGGCAATGGTCTTGCAGAAACCGGGCGTGGCTTATTGCAGGCTGGAATCAACGTAGCGAACATACCCGCGGAACTCACTGATGCGGTAACGAGTGCTGCAACATGGGCTGGTAATAAGCTTGGCATAGGCGACGGAACGTATCAGCCAGCGCCGCGCGTAACCACTCAGGGTCTTGAACAGGACTTCGGACTTCAGCCGGGAACGTTAACACCTCAAACATCCGAGGGGCGTATTTTTGCTGAGGCGCTGCCTTATCTCACGCCTGTAGGGATTGAGCGCGCAGCGACAGCGGCTCCCACTCTTGCCGGCCGCATTGCTGAAGGTGGTTCGCGCCTGCTGGCAGAGAATGCCATTGGCTCACTGGCCGCTAACAGCGACAAGAACGATGCTGCCGCGCTGGCAACAGACTTAGGGCTTGGTGTTGGGCTTGGTGCAGCCGCAAACGGCGTCGTCAGGGCAGCAGGCGCGGGGTATCGCGCGCTGACTGGCTCAATGGCACCGGAAGCTGCACAGGCAATTCGTTTTGCAGAGCAGAACAACGTGCCATTGACCACAACTGACGTCATTCCTCCGACATCCAGAGTAGGGCGCGCTGCACAGACGACAGCCGAGAATATCCCCTTTGTTGGCACCTCAGGAATGCGCGCCGCGCAGCAGGAATCACGCAGCCAACTGGTGCAAAACTTTGCCAATAAGTTTGGCGAGTACAATCCAGCGGAAGTGGTAAACAGCCTCAAAGCCAAAACGTCAGGCATTAAGCAGGCTGCCGGACGCCGTCTTGAGCAGGTACAAAGCGCCATGTCTGGAGTCAGCATCCAGCCATCACGGGCTATTCAGCAGATTGATGATGAGGTTGCAAGGCTGCAAAAGCTAGGTGGAGTTGCCGACACTGACACCATCAGCAAGCTTCAGGCATATCGTGATGAGCTGGCAACGGGCAATGTTGACCTTGAGCAGTTAAGTAACCTGCGCAGTCAGTTCAGGATGGATGTGAAGGGAGAGCGTCCGTTAATGCCTACGCGCTCAGATGCGGCAGTCCAGCGCGTTTATCGAGCCATGACAGGAGATATCGATAGCGCCATAGGCCAGAGCCTTGGTAACGACGTTCTTCGCCGTTATCGGCAGGCTAACGCGGTATACGCTGATGAAGCTGCAAAGCTTCAGAACACGCGACTGAAGAGTGTGCTGATGAAAGGTGACCTGACTCCTGAGGTCGTGAACAATATGCTGTTCAGCAAGAACAAGTCTGAGATTCAGAGCCTCTATAACTCTGTGGGCCAGGCTGGGCGCGTGCAAATGCGCAACGGCATCATTGGGAAGGCGATGGAGAAATCAGGCGGATCACCAGACCAGTTCCTCCGCCAATTGAACATCATGTCTAACCAGGCAGGTATTGCTTTCAAAGGCGAGGAAGCGGCCTATGTCCGAGGGCTGAAGAACTATCTGGAGTCCACAAAACAGGCAGCCCGAGCAGGAGTAAGCACGCCGACAGGGCAGCAAGCGGTCCCGCTGATTATGGGGTTTGGTGCTGCCGCCAACCCTACAGCAGCCGCTGCTGGCGTGAGTTATGGGCTGATAGCACGAATGTACGAAAGCAAGGCTGTGCGCAATGCCATGCTTCGCCTGGCAAATACGCCGCGTGGAAGTTCAGCCTTTGAAAAGGCGGCAGCCGATGTTGCAGCCGCAATAAAAGCATTGTCTCAGGGTGCTAAATCTGACGCCTTAGCTCAGTAAATATTTACCTACGCAATAGGCAAATATCAGTAAAGCCAGATTCAAAAAATCTCTGTCCATTGATACCTCGCCTTTTACCTCATTATAACTAACGCCATCGCAAAGCTGCGCAAACTTAGCTTGTGCGGCGTTGCCACGCCCGGAGCTTACTAATGGCCGATATCACAGCAAATGTAGTTGTAACCAACCCGCGCCCCGTATTTACTGACTCGCGCACGTTCAAAGCAGTAGCTAATGGTCGCGTTTATATTGGGTTGCCTGACACTGACCCAACAATTCCTACAAACCAAATTCCCGTTTATATCGAAAACGAGGATGGCAGCCATGTGCAGATTCAGCAGCCGTTAATTATCAACGCAGGCGGAAAAATCGTATATAACGGGCAAATCGTCAAAGTTGTGACCGTTCAGGGCCACAGCATGAAGGTAGTCGATGCATACGGCGCCCAGGTTGACTATATCGCGAACGTTCTAAAATATGACCCTGATAAATTACGGCAGGACTTGGCAAGCGATGCGGATGGGATGGGTGATAGTCTTGTAACGGTCAAACAGCCATTTACCGGTGCGGTTGCAAGAACTCAGCATGATGTTAATGCTGATATGGTTATCAACGTCAAAGACTGTGGCGGAATTGGCAACGGGTCGGCAAGCTCAGCTTCTGACATTTCTGCGGTGCAGGCAGCCATCAACGCTTACGCACCAATGACCACTCCCGTCCACGTTAAAATCCCACGCGGCACCTGGAATCTTACTGGCATCACCATTCCCCGGCGTGGGGTTGTACTTGATTTAACTGAGGCCACAATCGTGGCGTCTTCCGGTAGCGTTTTTTCACGCGTATTTACTCAGCTTGCAGCTGCGGACTTCAAGGCTGCCAATTCCCCACTTGATGGCAACCAGACGTATTTTCGCCCTATCATCATCAAGGGTGGCACAGTAAATCTTAGTGGTACTGCAACGTTCGTTGAGATTCGCCAGCCATACCTTGCTGAATATAGCATCTGGGGTAAAACCCTAATTATTAGCGACACGCAGATAAAGACATACGGAACATCCGTCGCATTTGCCATCCACGGCGGCTGGGGTTTTGATTTCAACTCAGTGTCTGTAACTGGTGATATTACTGCCTCTACAGGTTTCGGTTCGTCAGTTGGTTCAGGCACATGCCTGTATATGCGACCAGACGGCAGTAACAATGCGTCGTCTCATCCTCAATTAATCTGTTTTAATTCCTGCAACATAAGCTATTGCAAAGTATTGGACGGGCTGAAGGGCACATGCACCAACTCATGCGAAGCGTTGGTTTTCAACAACAGCGCCTGCATGTTTGTTAATGGCGGAGATATCCAGGGGGTTAACCTCTTTCAATTCTACGGTGGGATGTTCGTTACTACTGCAAAAGAAATGACACTTACCGGCATGGCGGGAACTCGAATTATCGGTCCTCAGTTGCAGAGATATAACAACCCAAGGGGCGATCAAAAACGAGGTGGTTGCTTCGCTTTCGTAGGTGGTGGTAACGACATCGTTATCAGTGATATCAGGGGCCAGGCAGGTGCCGGATTAACAGGTGCCATGGTTTCATTCCTGGCGTCATCTGGAGAGCAGTTCATTGATATTGAGGTTTCCAACTTCAAGCAGGCATCCGGAGCGGTTGCAGATCTTAATGAAGCCAATGTAGACCTCCAGACATGCGCAGTGCGACTGATGACGGGGGGAACTGGAACTATAACCGGAATTACTCTCGACAATATAACTGGAATCAATCTCCATAATATTGTGGATATGGGAGATAGCGCGGCACCTCAAAGTATGAGTAGGGCCAATGTAACAAGAATACGAAACATAACAACCACCGTTAAAAGACGAGTGCGATGGACGCCTGAGAATGTTGGTCAGTTAAACGCACCTGAACTATATAAACAAGTAACGGTGAGGATGAAGGGGGCGTCAAACTCAGCAGCAGCTAACGTGGCATGTCTTACGGAATCATTTTACACCGGGCTGACTGGCACAATTACAGGGACAAGAATAACCACCTCTGGGATTAGTAACTCGACGGGGATATCGTTGAGAGAGGTGCAGGAAGGTGGCGTTGCGATATTGGATCTTTATCAGGTCTCCGGAATTGGTGCGGGAGCTTCTGTTGAAGCATCCGGTCAATTTAGATTTAGCTCTGCGGATTCAATACTTTCTTGAAAAGAAAGGGGCGTAAGCCCCTTCTTCTCATTTGCACCTATAATCTTTCATATTGCCCACAAAAAAGAATGAGCGAGACTCAGTTTTAAGTAATGTGTAATTACCCTCGTCAACGATTTCTTTGCGGCTGGCTTGGCAAGACTCGGCAAGCCAGTCTTGCATTTCAGATCTATTATAGCGGAATGAAATTCGTTCTATTCCTATGTTTTTAAGGCGCATATAGTTAGTCCAATCATATGAATTTAGGACTAATTTAGATATCACAGGGAATGTCTTTTGCTGTGTTCTGTTGAAAGAAGATGAGTTAAAAGTACCAAGAATTACTGATGTGCCAACACTTCGGTCTTTAATGATTTTGTTTGCTATAGCATAAAGGGTGTGTGACTCATACTCAATTTGAGATTTCTGAGCATTCACGAATGAATAGCAGATGCTAAAGCAAAGCAGTATGTTATAAACGCCAAGCGTTATGGATATTAATTTAAACGCCTTTCCTTGTTGTTGAAGAACGGAAACGCAATAAAAAATATATAGCGCAAATCCGGAAAATCCTACCAAAACTCTTGGAACAAAGCCGAAGTTTTTAAGTAAGAATAGTGGCCCGCAAACTGATACCAAAGCAACAATTGTAGATAAAGTTATGAGGAAAATATTACGCCAGCCCGACCTGTGAGCCAAAGCTGCCAATCCAAATATAGCAGCAGCAAACAATGGAATGTATGAGTAAAGAGCCCCGTGATTGAAAAGCGCAGAGATATTTTCTATGAGCGAGCTAACATTTCCCTCTATATGCTTAATCGAGCCTTGACCAACCGCTAACTCAGATCTTGACGTTGTGCTGAATATTGGGGCGATACAAAATGTATAAACAGCATATGAAGAACAGAAAATTGCCGACCTGATTGCAAGATTCTTAAATGCATTGCCATTGGCAGCCACATCTTTCAGCACTGAGACTGCAATCATCCCTATGAAAACATTCACTACCGGTTGATACAGGCATAAGGAAGCAACGAGAAGTGCCCCGGATAAAACATGCGATCTGATGTTATAATTATGGATAACAAACGCCATAGTCGTAAGGAAAACGCCAGCAGCCATGGTGATGCTATCGTATTTATAAGCAAGGTTTTGCAGGAAAAACGGATTGAGTAGTAACGGTGAACTAAACACAACGCCTGCCAGCGATACCTTTCCGTATACCGATGATGAATAATACCAAGCAGACATAGTTAGCAGTATGACAGATGCTATCTGAGGTAATGGGCTTATATCGACAATCCTACCAGATGAAAATCCAATAATGTAAAATATCAAATTTGAAAGCGGCCGCCCAAGCTCAGTCCAGCCAAATCCACCGCTAAGTGTTCTGACTATATCGTCTGCATAGTATATGTCTGCCGTTGCGAACGGATACACGTACAGGAGTGCGACTATCAAAGATATCTCTTTTACATGTGGAGCAAACGTTAATTTGGTCGAGAACATTTCTTATCCTTCAATAAATATTTCGGGCGCTGCTTAACTTCAACATATATCCGGCCTATATATTCCCCGAGGACACCTATGCCAATAAGCTGCACGCCTCCAAGAAAAAGAATAGATACAAGCAACGAAGGGTAGCCTCGAACCGGGTTACCAAAGGCCAAGGTGTCAACGATCATCCATGCGCCATAAAGGAAAGCCATTCCTGCAACGAAAAGGCCAATGTAGGTCCACATCCGCAGCGGAAAAGTAGAGAAGCTTGTAATACCCTCAAGAGCCAAATTCCACAGCTTCCAGCCATTGAACTTTGTGCTGCCAGCAACGCGTTCAGCTCGTGCGTATTCAACCACATCAGTGCGTCCGCCTACCCAGGAAAGCACTCCTTTCATGAACAAGTTCCGCTCAGGCATTAGCTTGATGTTTTCTACAACTTCTCTCGACATCAGGCGAAAATCACCGACGTTTTCCTCAATCTGAGGGTTACTGATTTTGTTGTGCAACTTGTAAAACATTTCAGCGCTCTTGCGCTTCAGGCGACCATCCGTAGAACGGTCTGTACGCTTAGCAAGCACCATGTCTGCGCCGGCCTTCCAGCGCTCGATTAACTGAGGGATAACTTCAATCGGGTCCTGCAAATCGACGTCGATTGGAATCACCGCGTCTCCGGTCGCATGGTCAAGACCTGCAAATAGCGCGGGCTCCTTTCCGAAATTGCGAGTGAAGGATAAAGGGACGACAAGCGGATCTGACACGGCTAGCGCATTAATAATTGACTCTGTAGAGTCTTTACTGCCGTCATTGATAAATACGATCTCCACCTCAAACGATTTGAGTGGTTCATACTCCCTGACGGTTTTATAGAAAATGGGTATTGTGTCTTCCTCATTGAAGACCGGAACCACGAGTGAAATCTTCATTTTGCTTCCCTGAAGACGATGTATTTCGAATAGATAAACCCGCACACCAGGCTGATAGCTGAGAACACGACCAGTGTCACAACTGGCGGGAGAGAGCATTTATCAGCGGCCCATCCGACAGCCGCGCTAAGCGACCCCATGAACCCCACGTAAAGCATGTAGCGCGCCGTGGTCGTAGAACTGTTGAAGGTAAATCTTGCGTTAGCGAAGAAGCTGAAGCTTACCGCGACCACAAATCCGCTGAAGTTCGCCAGCGCCTGGCTGGCTCCTAGCGCATAAAAGCAGGCAGCGAACACCACCCAATGGATTAGCGTATTGAGCACGCCCACAGAGGCGTACTTCGTAAAGAGCTTGAGCATATCTAAGTCCGTTAGATTTGAAGGGGAAGAGTCTAGCATCGGACGGGTCATCGATCGACGGGTAGTGGGGCATGGATGGGGCAAAAAATTAGCGCAAAACAACTCAAAACCTCGGAAGGTGTCGATTCGTCTTGCGCTAATGCATTGCTTGCAAGCTAGTTTTCTTCTACATCAACCCACTTTCGCAGAAAAGGCCCGCCTATCATGATAAAACACTAAGCAAAACCGTGGCTGGTTTGTCGCAGGCGAGCAAACCAGCCGTTTCGTTGCAGCGAACACGTAAGCGGTAATTTTACGAAAAATGGTAGGTAATAAAAAATTCATGAAATGTTAGGATGTTTCCGATTGTTATCAAAAGGAAGCATTGAATGAAAAAGGTTTTATTACTCGCTCTGGGCGCGATGTTATTATCCGGCTGTAGCGCACGCGTCGCTGACATGACGGTAGCGAGCACAAAAAATTACAACCTGAACTCCAATAAGTTCGTCAAAGGTGCGCGAATTACGGGTGAAGATTCTGCGCCAGTGGTTATTTTCCCGCTGGGCGTCCCGAACGTGAAAACCGCGATGGATCGTGCAATCGAGAAGAATCGTTGCGCTGTAGCACTCTCAGATGTTGTCGTTACTCAGTTTAACCACTCTTTCCTGTTTGGTAAGTTTGGCTTCATCATCGAAGGCACTGAAGTTATTGACCGCAGCCAGCCTGGTTGTGAGAACGCCAGCTAAAACAAAAAAACCGCCTTCGGGCGGTTTTTTACTGTAAGGGTTTTAAAGCGAATGCAGCAGGTTTTGCACCTGCGGCAAAAGCATGCATTAAATGGCATCCCCCGTTTCATTGATCTCTTTCTCGCGCAGCACGCGGCTAAATCCTGCCTGCCCCCCAGAAACCGCAGGTGACACGCACGCTTAACGCGGCTTACGCTCTCCCTGTGCCCGGCGCTTAACCGTGGCATACACCTGCCCCTTACTCGCCTAAAGAATGATAACGATGATAACCACCCGAGCCGCGACGCCCGCTGATGCCCTTGCCATCAGCGCCTTATTAACCGAACTGGATTACCCTGAGACTTCACGCTTTATCGAGCGACGCATCTCCGAACTGCTGGCGCACCCTGACGAAGCGCTGCTGGTCGCAGAAGAAGACGGTGTGCTGTTGGGCGTGCTGTCGCTACACTTTATCCCGCAACTGGCGCTGGAAGGCGCTTTCTGCCGCATCAGCTATTTCTGCGTCGATGGCAGCGCCCGCAGCAAAGGGATCGGCAGGCTGCTGGAAAGTGAAGCCGAGGCGCTCGCCCGCTCGCGCGGCTGCGATCGTATTGAAGTTCACTGCCACAGCCGCCGCAGCGACGCGCACCGCTTTTATTACCGCCAGGGCTACAGCGAATCGCCGAAATATCTGTGTAAATCGCTGGAAAAGGGAGGCGAGGTATGATTATCCGCGACGCTCGCCTGAACGACGAGACGCAGCTTTGTCTGCTCTTTGAACAGCTCGGCTATAGCATCGGCGAAACGCAGGTAGCCGCATGGCTTGGGCCGCGCGAGGCGTCAGGCACGCGGGTGCTGGTTGCGGAAACGGCAAAACGGATCAGCGGCGCGATTGTGCTGCACCTCATCCAGCCGCTGCACGAGCCGGGCAAATGGGGCCTTATCTCCGCGCTGATTGTCGATGACGCCTCACGCGGCGAGGGCATCGGCGCGAAGCTGCTTGCGGCGGCGCACGCCGAGGCGCGTGCGCAGGGCTGTACGCAGATTGAGCTTTCCAGCAGCGAACGTCGTGTTCGCGCGCACCAGTTTTACGAAACCCAGGGCTACCGCGAAGCGCGTAAGCGTTTTGTAAAACGCCCGGTGTGAATATCGAGTCCCCGACCGCTTCACATTCACATCCCTTTACCCTTTAGCGGCTTTGCTGGTTAAATTGGCGTTATGAATCAGTTAACATTCTGAACAGGCATTACCCCCGCATAACGCTGAGAACCCATGAAACGACTATTCACCCTGTTCGCGCTCGCGTGCGCGCTGTTTATCCAGGCCGCGCGGGCGGATATCGCGCCCGTGTCGCTCTCTGATGTGCATTTTGTCCGTACCGAAGCCGGTAAACTGCAGCTTGAGGGGATAGTAAAAAACCTGACTCATCACTCTCTGCGTCAGGTTTACGTGGCGTTTAACCTGTTGCGTAACGGCATGGTGGTGAGCTACACGACCGCGATCACGTTTAACCTTGCGCCGGACGACACCTGGCTCTTTCAGGCGCCGTGCCGCACGCGCGTGTTCAGGCCGGATCACTTCCGGCTGGCGGAGCTGTCGGCGATCCCCTGACGCGGTGCGAGAAATACTCTACCTTTTAAGTGTTGACGACTGAAAGGAGGATGTATGTCACTGTCTATCGACAAAAAACAGCAGCCGGGCGGGGCCTATGAATATACGGCCACCTGCCGGGAGGAAAATTACCACTTTGTCATTACCGGCAAAGGCGATACGGCCACCGAAGCGGACAATAATCTGCTGAACAATCTGAAAGAGATGCAGCAGCGGCTGGATGAAGTCGCCCAGACCGGCAAACTTTCCGCTTAAACCTTCCGCTATCCCACGCCTGCCGGGGTGCCCGGCAGGTAAAAATTCTGTACCATTACATAACAAACTGAAAACAATAATTTTTGTCCTTTAAGGAAGCTCTATGGCAATCACCCGACGTGATTTTCTTAATGGCGTCGCCATCACCGTGGCCGCCGGAATGACGCCGTGGCACATCTTGCGCGCCTCGCCGCAAACCGCAGCGCAGTCGCTTTATTACCCGCCAACCCTGACGGGGCTGCGAGGCAACCATCCGGGCTCGTTCGAGCAGGCGCATGCGCTGGGTCGTGAAGGCAAGCGGTTCGACCCGGCAAGCGTGCCGGTGGAAGAGCAGTACGATCTGGTGATTGTCGGCGCGGGCATCAGCGGGCTCGCCGCCGCCTGTTTCTGGCAGGAACTGCGCGGCAAACAGCAGCGTATTTTGTTGCTCGACAACCATGACGACTTTGGCGGTCATGCCAAACGTAACGAATTTCACATCGACGGGAAAACCGTGCTCGGCTACGGCGGCAGCGAATCTTTCCAGTCGCCCGCGAATAACTTCAGCGAAATCGCGATGGGTCTGCTGAAGACGCTTAATGTCAGCATCGAGCGGATGGCGAAAAGCTTCGACCAGACGTTCTACCCGGATCTCAACTTAAGCCGCGGCGTCTACTTCGACAAAACCAATTTCGGCGTCGATAAAATCGTAAGCGGCGATCCGGGCCGCGCCGTGGCGGACGATATTCCTCCCGATCGCATGAACGCCCGCGACATTCGCGCGTTTATCAACGATTTCCCGCTGCCGCAGGCGGACCGCGATGCGCTGATCGCCCTGCATACTGAGAAAAAAGATTATCTCGCCGGGATGCGCGTTGAAGATAAAGTCGCCTGGCTCGACTCACACAGCTACCGCCAGTTCCTGAGCGAAAAAGTCGGCCTGAGCGACAGCGCCATCCGTTATTTCCAGCAGCGCACCAATGATTTCCAGGCGATCGGCATCGATGGCACATCGGCGAGCGACGCCCGCATCTGCGCGCTGCCGGGCCTGGACGGCATGGATTTACCGCCGCTGGACGCCGAATCGCTGGCAGACCTCGAAGAGCCGTATATCTATCACTTCCCGGACGGCAACGCCGGGCTGGCGCGCCTGATGGTGCGTCATCTCATTCCGGCGGTAGCGCCGGGTGACAGCATGGACGATATCGTGATGGCGACTTTCGACTACAGCCAGCTCGATAAACCGGAACATCCGGTGCGTCTGCGCCTGAACAGCACCGGCGTGCATGCCGCGAACGTGGCAGGCGGTGTGGAAGTCACCTACCTGCGCGACGGCAAGCTGCATAAGGTGAAAGCGGGGCAGACCGTCATGGCGGGCTACAACATGATGATCCCGTATCTGGTGCCGGAAATCCCGCACGACCAGCAGGAGGCGCTGAAGCAAAACGTGAAAGCGCCGCTGGTCTACAGCAAAGTGGTGATTCGCAACTGGCAGCCGTTTGTGAAACTCGGCGTGCATGAAATTTATTCCCCCGCCGCGCCGTACAGCCGCGTCAAGCTTGACTACCCGGTGAATATGGGCGGTTACCCGCATCCGCGTGATCCCAATGCGCCCATCGGGCTGCATATGGTCTATGTGCCGACGTTCCCGGGCAGCGAGCTGAGCGCCCGCGAACAGTTCCGTAAGGGACGCGCGTTTCTGCTTGGCACGCCGTTCGAGGTGCATGAGAAGATGATCCGCGAGCAGTTGCAGGGGATGTTCGGCGAGGCCGGGTTTGACCACGAGCGCGATATCGCGGCGATCACGGTCAACCGCTGGTCACACGGCTACTCCTATTTCTTCAGCGGCCTGTTCGATGACGAAGAGGGATCGCAGAAAATCATCGAAAAAGCGCGTCAGCCGGTAGGGCGCATCACCATCGCCAACTCTGACGCCGACTGGAGCCCGTATGCCAACTCGGCTATCGACCAGGGCTACCGCGCGGTGAAAGAGCTGCACGAGATGGCGAAGGAGAGCGCATGAAACGATTAACGCTTCTGGCGCTGGGGCTGTTGGCGGCGCACGCGGGCGCGCAGGAGATGACGCGCGGCGAATATGTGGCGCGCGCGGGCGACTGCATGGCCTGTCACACGTCCCCCGACGGCGCGCCGCTGGCGGGCGGGCTGAAATTCGGCACGCCGCTTGGCGATATTTACTCTACCAATATCACGCCTGATAAGACGCATGGCATCGGTGGCTACAGCTATGACGACTTCGCCCGCGCCATGCGCGAAGGGGTGGCCAAAGACGGCCATCATCTCTACCCGGCGATGCCATACCCGTCCTACGCCAAAATGAGCGATGACGATCTGCGCGCGCTTTACGATTACCTGATGAACGAGGTGAAGCCGCAGGCGACCGCGAATCGCGAGAGCGATATTCCCTGGCCGCTCTCAATGCGCTGGCCGCTTGGCATCTGGAACCGCCTGTTCGTCGAGGATAAACCCTTTACGCCGCGAGCGGACAAAAGCGCTGCCTGGAACCGCGGCGCGTACCTGGTGCAGGGGCCGGGCCACTGCGGCGCATGCCATACGCCGCGCGGTGTGGGGATGCAGGAAAAAGCCTTCGACGAGCGCGACGAGCAGTTCCTCGCGGGCGAAGCCCTCAACGGCTGGTACGCGCCGTCGCTGCGCGGCCTGGCAATGTCGCAGGACGAACTCGCGGCGCTCCTGCGCGACGGGCGCAGCAAACACGCGGCGCTCAGCGGGCCGATGGATGAAGTCGTCACCAACAGCACGCAATACCTGAGCGATGACGATAATCGCGCGATAGCCGGTTATCTGTTAAGCCTGCCGGGCAGCGCGCCGGTGAAAAATGCTGTGCCGAAGACGGCGAAAGCCGAAATGGAGAACGGGCATCAGCTTTACGCCCGCTACTGCGCCACCTGTCACGGCAGCAACGGCGAGGGCGCGGATTACGCCGTGCCGGCGCTGAACGGCAACCTGACCGTCAATGCTGACAACACCCTGACGCTGCTGCGCGTAGTGCTTGAGGGCGGCAAAACCGCCGTCACTCAGGGCCATCTGCCGTACAGTATGCCCGGCTACGGCTGGGCGCTCAGCGACCAGGACGCGGCGGATGTCACCAACTATATTCGCGGCAGCTTCGGCAACAACGCCGCGCCGGTGACGCCGGATGATGTCAAAGAGGCCCGCGAGTGGCAGCATAACGAGTAACGCACACGACGCCGCCTTTACGGCGGCGCTTTTTTCTGGTTTCCGCCCACCCGTTTTTCTGAAACTTTCCGCTACGCGCCGTTCCGTTTTTTCCCATTGATACTCATCAAGCTTTCCCACCCAGGGGCTTTGCAGAATACGCCCTTTTGATGAGGGAGCATGATGAAACCAGTAACCAAAAAGGATGAACCTGGCGAGGGCGGGCTGTCGCGGCGCGACTTTCTGCTCGCCACGTCGGCGCTTGCGGCTGCGCCGCTGTTTAGCGCCGCAGGCACGGCGCATGCGATGCCAGCCCGCGACACGACGCCTGCCGAAACCCTGGTACCGACCTGCAGCACCTTCGACTGCGGCGGCAAGTGCGATATTCGCGCCCACGTGCAGGACGGCGTGGTCACGCGTATTTCCACCTGCCCGGATAACGAGGTTGACCCGGACATGCCGCTGATGCGCGCCTGCGTTCGCGGGCGCGGCTACCGACAGTTCGTTTATCACCCCGATCGGCTGAAATACCCGATGAAGCGCGTCGGCAAGCGTGGCGAAGGCAAATTCGCGCGTATCAGCTGGGACGAGGCGACGACGCTGATTGCCGACAATTTGCAGCGTATTACCGAAAAATATGGCCCGGCGTCGCGCTTTATGCACACCGACACGGCGGTGTCCGGCGGCGCGTTTTCTGGCGATAAAATGGCGCGGCGGCTGCTCAACCTGACCGGCGGTTATCTGGAGTCTTACCACTCCGTCAGCATGGGCAACACCGCGGCGGCCACGCCGTATACCTACGGCACCGCCGCCAGCGGCAGTTCGCTTGATACGCTCACAGAGACGAAGCTTGTGATCCTCTGGGGCCATAACCCCAACGAAACCATCTTCGGCCATACCAATCACTACTTTCAGCAGATGAAGCGCAACGGCACGCGGTTTATTGTGGTCGATCCGCGTTACTCCGACACCGTGGCGTCGCTTGCCGACCAGTGGGTGCCGCTGCTGCCCACCACCGATAACGCGCTGATGGACGCGATGATGTACGTCATCATCAGTGAAAATCTGCATGACAGCGCCTTTATTGCGCGCTACGCCATAGGCTTTGATGAAAGCACGATGCCGGAAGGCGTACCGGCGGGCGAATCGCTGACGGCGTATCTCTTTGGTAACAAAGACGGCGTGGCGAAAACGCCGGAGTGGGCGGAGCGCATCACTCGTGTTCCCGCACAAACCATCCGCCAGCTGGCGCGCGACTACGCCACCACGAAACCGGCGGCGCTGATCCAGGGCTGGGGCCCACAGCGGCATATCTGCGGCGAGCGCACCGCGCGCGGTTCCACGCTGCTCGCCACCATCACCGGCAATGTCGGCGTGAAAGGCGGCTGGGCGGCGGGCTACGGCGGCATTGGCAACCGGCTCTTCTGCGCCGATCCGTACAGCGTGCCAAACCCGGTCACGGCGAAAATCTCCATCATGAACTGGGTACAGGCCTGCGACGACGCGCAACAGGTGACGCCGGAATGCGGCCTGAAAGGCGCCGAAGCGCTCAGCAGCACGATTAAATTTATCTTCAACCTTGCCGGCAACTATCTGGCGAATCAGAACCCCGATATCAACCAGACCGTGAAAGTGCTGGAGGATGAAAGCAAGGTGGAGTTTATCGTGGTGAGCGATCTCTTCCTGACGCCGAGCGCCCGCTATGCCGATCTGCTGCTGCCGGAAACCAGCTTTATGGAGCGCTGGAATATTGGCGAAACCTGGGGTACCGGCAACTATCTGCTGCTGTCGCAAAAGCTGGTGGAGCCGCAGTTTGAGCGGCGCTCGGACTACGACTGGCTACGTGACGTCGCGCGCAAGCTCGGCATTGAGGCGCGTTTTAGCGAAGGGCGCAGCGAAAAACAGTGGGTAGAACATATCTGGGAGAAAACGCGCGAGGCGCTGGCGGACCGCGAGCTGCCGGATTTCGCCGGGCTGTGTCAAAACCCGCACGTGTACCTTAAAGCGCCGCCTTACGTGGCGTTTGAGGCGAATATTCGCGACCCGGAAAATCATCCGTTCCCGACGCCCTCCGGCAAAATTGAGATCTTCTCGAAACGGCTCTGGGAGATGAATCACCCGGAGATCCCGGCGCTCTCCCATTATGTACCCGCGCAGGAGGGGCCGCAGGACGCATTACGCGCTAAATACCCGCTGCAACTCATCACCTGGAAAGGGAAAAACCGCGCCAACTCCACGCAGTACGCCAACCCGTGGCTTCAGGAGGTGCAGCGCCAGCAGCTCTGGATCAACCCGCAAGACGCGCAGGCGCGCAACATCCGGCAAGGCGACATGGTGCGGATTTATAACGATCGCGGCGTGGTGCAAATCCCGGCGGAAGTAACGCCGCGCATCATTCCCGGCGTGGTGGCGATGCAGGCAGGCGCCTGGTGGCAGCCTGACGCGCAGGGCGTCGATAACGGCGGCTGCCCGAACGTGCTTACCAGCGCGCGCATTACCCCGCTTGCCAAAGGCAATGCCCATCAAACCCTGCTGGTCGAGGTTACCAAACATGAGTCAGTTTAAGGAATATCCCCCGGTCAGCGAGGAGCAACTGGGCTTTTTTATCGACTCGTCGCGCTGTTCAGGCTGCAAAGCCTGTCAGGTGGCGTGCAAAGACAAAAATAATCTGGAGGTCGGACGCCGCTACCGCCGCGTCTACGAGGTGCACGGCGGCGGCTTCACGCCGACGGGCGAGGGCGGGCTTATCCATAACGTCTTCGCGTATACCTTGTCTGTCTCCTGCAACCACTGCGCGGACCCCATCTGCACCCGCAACTGCCCGACCACCGCGATGCATAAGCGCCCCGGCGACGGCATCGTGCGGGTCAACACCGATAAATGCGTCGGCTGCGGCTATTGCGCCTGGTCATGCCCTTACGGCGCGCCGCAGCGCAACACCCAGACCGGGCAGATGTCGAAATGCGATTTCTGCGTCGACCGGCTCGCGCAGGGCCAGGTGCCGGTGTGCGTCGCCACCTGTCCGCTCGGCGCTATTCAGTTCGGGCCCATCTCCCGGCTTCGCGCGCGTTACGGCACCTTAAGCGAGGTGAAAGGGCTGCCGCCCTCATCCCTCACAAAGCCAAATCTGGTCATAAAACCGCATCAGGGCGCGCAGCAAGAGGAACAACACGATGCATGAGTTTCCGTTAGTGCTTTTCACGCTACTGATGCAGGGCGCCGTGGGCGTGATGCTGATGCTCTGTCTCACCGCCGGGCTGATGCCGCGCGCAGGCCACATGACGCTTGTCACGCTGCCCGCGCTGCTTGGCGTGGGAGTCGCGGCCGGGCTCGGACTGCTGGCCTCGACGCTGCATCTTGGCTATCCGCTGAACGCCTTTAACGCGCTGCGCCACCTCTCCAGCTCCTGGCTTAGCCGGGAAATAGCGCTCGCGGGCGTGTTTATGGCGCTGCTTGGCATCAGCGTGCTGCTCCTGATGATGAAACGCCGCGCGCCGTGGCCGCTGCTGTGGCTTGTCACGCTGGCGGGGCTTGCCGATATTGCCGCGATGGCGTCGATTTACTGCCACGCGTCGGTGGTCACCTGGCAGCACGTCAACACCTGGGCGATGTTTTTGGGCTCGGTAGTGGTGACGGGGGCTTCGATCACGTTGCTGCGCCTCGCACTCCGTCCACTGTTTAATGCGCAGACCGCACAGGCGCTCAGCCGACGCCTTTCGCTGCTGGCGCTGACGGCGGTACTGATTCGGCTGCTGGTGCAGCCAGCGTACGATCGCTTCCTGGCGCATGCCGTGGCGCCGGTGACGTTTCCGCTGCAGTCGCTGGCCGCGTTTGACGCCAGCGCCGGGCTGCGGCTGGCGGGCTGGTGCTGCTCGGTGGGGGGCGCGCTGCTGCTGATGGTCAACCTGACGCGCCCGCACGGCGCGCGCAGCGGCCAGACGACCAGCTGCCTGCTTCTCCTGTTGGGCGAGCTGCTGCTGCGCCTGGCGTTTTTTTGCATCAACGTCTGATGAAGCTCATTGATACCTTCGCGCCCGCCCCACCCGGAGTGGGCGCACGCTGCGCCAGAAAACGGCTGCGCCGCAGCCGCTGCGAGCATTGCGTCGCGCGCTGTCCGACCGGCGCGCTGGCGTGGCGCGACGGCGATATCCATCTGCTGGCCGAGCGTTGCACGGGCTGCGGCATCTGCCTGTTTGTCTGTCCGGCGGACGCGCTGGAAAACCTTGCGCCGTTGCGGCGTCACTACCGCGACGGAGTTTTACTCGGCCCGTTTACGCTGCCGGTGGCCGTCGGGGAGCTGTTACTGTGGCATACGCATTACGGCATTCGTGCGGTCGCAGTGGATCTCACGTTGTTTCCGCACTGGCTGCAACCGCTTGCCGAACTCAACCTGCGGCTGCGCGAGCGCGGCGAGCCGGGCTGGAGATGTTTGCCAGCCATGCAGACGCCAGGCGAGACGACGCGCCGTTGGCTGCGCGGCGAGGGGGGACGCGTGCCGCATGACGTCGCGACGCGGTGGGCCGCAGGTGCGCTATGCTCAAAGTATGGCGTTGCGCTGGCGTCATCGCGCTGCCTGTTATGCGGGGCCTGTGGAAAAGTCTGCGTTGCGGGCGCCATCACCTTTAGCGATGAGGCGGTCACGCTCGACCCGGCGCGCTGCACCGGCTGCGGCGACTGCGCGGCAGTCTGTCCGACAGATGCCGTAAGTATTGCGGCTGGCGACACCGGGCCGGTTAGCCGTCAGGCGATTTATCACGCGCGCTGTGAGCGCTGCGGCGAGCCCTGGCGCGCCTGGCGGCAAGACGAAACGCGCTGTCCACTCTGTCGACATCACCGCTTTGGCATGCGCGGCGGCTGACGCTGTGACCTGCTGAATCCACACAGGAAAACCGCGCTGTCATTATTCTGTCACGCATGCGCCTTATAACAGTGCCACGACAAATCCGGACTCGAAAATAATGAAAATCAAACCCCTTGCGCTGCTTTTCACCGTCGTGTTCCCGCTCAGCTCCCTGGCCGCCGCGCCGCAGGTGGAACGCTTTGTGGTCACGTTTCCGCAGGAAGATCACGTGGTCTATTCCGGCAACTACGCCAGCGCGTTTCCTGACGGTCTGCCGGTCGGCGTGGGCTCCGGCCTGCTGTTTTTGCGTAAAGAGGGCGATGACCTGATTTTCGCGACCGTCACCGATCGCGGCCCGAACGCCGACTCGCCGAAAATGGGCAAGCAGGAGTCGAAAATTTTCGCAAGCCCCGAGTATACGCCGCTGATGATGACAATCCGCGTCAGCAAAGATAACGCGCAGGCAAGCGACCCGATGCCGCTGCATGACGAGCAGGGCAATATCAGCGGCCTGCCGTTGCCCGCCGGGCTTATCGGCGCCACCAATGAACTGGCGCTGAACGATGCGTTGCAAACGCTGGCTGGCGATAAGCGCGGGCTTGATACCGAGGGCATCACGCCGGACGGCAAAGGCGGTTACTGGCTCTGCGACGAATATGGCCCGTTTATCATTAACGTCGACGCCAGCGGCGCGATTATCGCCAAACATGGCCCGCAGGCGGGCAAGGGTGAAGAGGGCGTGGCGGGCGGTCTGCCGAATATCCTGAAATGGCGTCAGCCTAATCGCGGTTTCGAAGGGCTGACCCGTATGCCGGACGGTCGCATTATCGCGGCGGTGCAGAGCACGCTGGATATCGACGGCAAAACCAAAAACACGGCGCGATTCACGCGTCTGGTGAGTTTCGACCCGGCGACCGGCAAAACCGCGATGTATGGCTACCCGATTGACATCGACGTCTATAAAAAAGCTAAAGATGCCAAAATCGGCGATATCGTGGCCCTGGATGACCACCGCATTCTGCTCATTGAACAGGGCGGCGATAAAAACAAAACCATGCGCAACCGCGTTTATGTGGTGGATTTGAGCAACGCTACCGATCTGAGCGCCCTGGATAACACCCAGCCGCCGGAATTTGACGATGCCGATAAACTCAACGCGCGCGGCGTGAAACTTGCCAGTAAAACCCTGGCGGTGGACTTGCGCGAGGCGGGCTGGCAGCAGGAGAAAGCCGAAGGGCTGGCGCTTATCGATTCGCAAACCATTGCTGTCATTAATGACAACGACTTCGGGCTGCAATCGGAACTGCTGGAGCCGCAGGGCGATAAAAAAGAGATGGACGATTATAACGTGGACGGCCAGGGCCATCTGACGCTCGACGGCCAGCCGGTCGCGAGCAAAATCGGCGTGAAGCCGCTGGAAAAAACCGCCTCGCAAAATGAGCTGTGGGTTATCAAACTCGACAAGCCTTTGTAAGCGCAATAAAAAAAGGCAGGCCACTGGCCTGCCTTTACGCTTTCCCGTCAGGCTTTTCTCGACTTAGTTCAGCCTGAACACCGCCACGGCCTGATTCAGCAACTGCGACTGCTCTTTCAGAGAGTGAGCGGCAGCGGAGGCTTCTTCCACCAGCGCGGCGTTCTGCTGGGTGACGGAATCCATCTGCGCCACGGCCTGGTTAATCTGCTCAATCCCGCGGCTCTGCTCGCCAGTGGAAAGCGCAATTTCCGACATCAGCTCAGAAACCTGCTTAATCGAGCCGATAATGCGCTTCATGCTCTCGCCTGCGCGCGCGACGCGATCGCTGCCCAGCACCACCTGCTCGCCGGACTGCTCGATAAGCTCTTTGATCTCCTTCGCGGCGACAGAAGAACGCTGCGCGAGGTTACGCACTTCGCTTGCCACTACGGCAAAACCACGACCCTGCTCACCGGCGCGCGCGGCTTCCACCGCAGCGTTCAGCGCCAGGATATTGGTCTGGAAGGCAATATCTTCAATAATGCCGATAATATTATCGATTTTGCTGGAGCTGGACTCTATCTCCTGCATTGATACCACCACTTCCTCAACGATAGCGTTGCCTTCCTGCGCGGCGCTACGCATATTGCCCGCCAGCTTATTAGCCTCGGCGGTATTTTCGGAGGTGTGCTTCACGGTCGAGGTCAGTTGCTCCATGCTGGCGGCGGTTTCGCCAAGCGAGGCAGCCTGTTCTTCGGTACGTGCCGAGAGATCGACGTTACCGGCGGCAATCTCTTCGGCGGCGTGCGCCACGCTCTGGCTGGAGTCGCGCACCTGGGCGATGATATTCACCAGCGACAGACGCATCTGCTCCAGCGAGCCGAGCATATCGCCAATTTCATCCTTCGAGCCGGAAAGCACCGGCGTGTGCAGTTCGCCTTCAGCCATCTGCTGGCAGTGAAGACGAGCGGCATCCAGCGGTGCCAGCACGCGGCGCTTGAGCAGAATAAACATTGCGCCAATCAGCAGCGTAAAGAGCAGGGCGAACACCGCGATGGTCACGATGCTGTTCACGAAGCGGTCCTGCGCGTCCTGGTTAAGGCGCTGGGCATATTTCTCGCGGAACGCCAGCAGTTGATCGAGCGTGATTTCAAACTGGCGATCGAGCTGCGGGATAGTGGTGCTGACCAGCTGATTAAAACGCGCGGTGTCGTTGCGGCTCGCCGCATCCATCAACGGACGCAGGCCCTCATCGACATAGGCCTGCCAGGCCTGACGGTACGGCGCGGCCAGCGCTTCTTCACCTTCGACCGCCGGGGCCGCTTTGTAATTATTAAACGCGGCGGCGGCTTTTTGCATCACCTCGTTCGCGCTTTGAAGCGACGCCTGTGTTTTCTGGGTATCGCCGATAGAGGCGTTAATCATCGCCTCCATCAGACGCACGCGCAGCGTACGGCTGTGGTTAATCGGATCAATCACCGACAGCACCACGCGAATTTCTTTATTCACGTTATCCAGCGACTGGTTGCTGCGGGTAAGAGACCAGAGGTTAGAGACGGTACTGACGAGAAAGATAAAAAGTAACAGACTGAATACGAGAAATGAAAAACGCCTTACTGACATGTTGTTCCCTTGCGTGAAGTTGCGACACAACGACCCGGCATCTCTGAAAATGAAGATTGCCACCAGACGGTTATCGGTCTGGCGCGAAATAAATTTAGGTTAAATGCCTTTCACTCACTAAAACAAGGGCTTATGAATATTGTCCGCGTCATAAGACAGGCGTATAAGCCGCCAGGCTATGCTTAACGCTGGTTTAGCGAACAGGCGCGCAGGCGCATAAGGAGCGATATTGAAAACGCTACAAGGACCTTCTCTTTTCCTCTCGCAATTTATCAGCGACCGGCCGCCGTTTAATCAGCTCGATACAATGGCGGCCTGGGCGGCGGGGCTTGGCTATAAAGCGGTGCAGTTGCCGACCCATCTGCCGCACATTTTCGACCTCGCTAAAGCCGCTGAAAGCCTCGACTACTGCGCAGAGGTGCGCGAAACGCTCGGTAACGTCGGGCTGCAAATCAGCGAGCTGTCAACGCACTTTCAGGGCCAGCTCGTAGCCGTACATCCGGCGTATGACAAGGCTTTTGCCGGTTTTGCGCCCGAGACGGTGCGTCACGATCCGAAGGCACGCCAGCAGTGGGCGGTCAGCACGCTCAAGCTGGCGGCGCGGGCCTCGCAAAATCTCAGTCTCACTGCACACGCCACGTTTTCCGGCTCGCTCGCCTGGCCTTTTTTCTACCCGTGGCCGCCGCACAATCCTGTGCTGGTGGAAGAGGCCTTTAACGAACTGGCGCGCCGCTGGCTGCCGATTCTGCAAAGCTTTGACGAGGCGGGCGTGGATCTCTGTTTTGAGCTTCACCCCGGCGAAGATCTGCATGATGGCGCGACCTTCGGGCGTTTTCTCGCGCTTACCGGCGACCATCCGCGCTGCCACATCCTTTACGATCCGAGCCACATGCTGCTTCAGCACATGGATTATCTTGGCTTTATCGATCGCTGGCACCCGCGCATCCGCGCGTTTCATGTTAAAGACGCCGAGTTCAACCGCTCGGCGAACAGCGGCGTCTATGGCGGCTATCAGCCGTGGATTGACCGCCCCGGTCGCTTTCGCTCGCCCGGCGACGGGCAAATCGACTTTACGGCCATTTTCAGCAAGCTCGCGCAGTACGACTACCCCGGCTGGGCGACGCTTGAGTGGGAATGCTGCCTGAAAGAAGGGGAAACCGGCGCGCGGGAAGGGGCTAAGTTTATCGCCGAACATATCATCAAAGTCTCGGAGCAAAACTTTGAAGACTACGCGGGCGGGCAGCACGAGAGGGAGGCGGTACGCGGGATGCTGGGGCTTGATCCGGCACCGTAAAAGAGCCGGGCGGCTGCCCGGCTCTGATGTCTGTGAGCGCGTTTATCAGTCAAACACGTTATTGATGACGGCGGTCACCAGCGCGGTACTGAGCGCAATCAGCACCAGGTTATCGCCGACCATTTTCCATTCGTAGCCCGGATAGTACGGCAGTTCATTGAGCATACTGGCCGGTACGGATTTTTTGGCGATGCCCGGCGGCAGCGGTTTGCCGCGCGCCAGGTTTTTGGCGATGCCCGGCGGCAGCGAGTCATAACCCGTCAGGCCATAATTTACCGCCAGGCTGCGCGCGCGGCTGAAGCTGATATCGGCGTCGACATTATCGGGTTTGCCATAGTTTTTACGTCCCGACGCGTTGGCGTTTTTCTTCTCTTTGTTGTCGGCACTTTTGCCATTATTGCCGTGGCCATTGCCATGATTTCCGCTGTTGCCGTTGCCGTTGCCGTTGCCGTTGCCGTTGCCGGGGTTGGCGAGCGCAGGCGTGGCGCACAGGGTAAAAGCCGCAAGCAGGAGCGCCATTGCGCCCAGGCGTTTCGTTTTCATAACGTTTCCTCAGTCAGGTGGAGCAACGCTATTTCAGCATAGCGGCAACAAAAAACGATTGCGCTTTTTCCTGGATTTCATACTTCTGAAGGCATCTCGCAAAATCGCAACGCCGGTTTGCTGGCACCCTCGAAAATCGGCATTATGACTGTATAAACAACCAGTGTTCCTGTGTTGTTCATCTTACGGTCAACCGGGCGCACACGGGTGGCGCAGGGAAGCGGGCGGTTTAAGCAAAGCCGCTCAAGTGAACCCACTGAAGCCATGCAACTGAATTAAACAAGGAGAACAGAATGTCGGAGGCCATGCTGAAAACCGCACCGCTGTCGACCCGCCCGATGTTAAACCGCGATGAGGCCGCCGCTTACACGCGGGAACATTACTTCGCACGGGGCGGCTGGCTGCATACGCCTGACGGGCCGTGGCACCCGGCGCCCATCGCTCCGCCGCCTGAAGGGCGCGTGTTGCAGGTCGATGCGCGAAAAGGGCCGTACCGCACGGTGCAGCAGGCCGTGAACGCCGCCGTCGCGTCAGGGCCGCGCAACGCGCGGGTGTGGATAGCCATCGCGCCGGGCGTCTATCGCGGCGTGGCGTATCTGCCGGCGGATTTTCCTCCCGTCACGATTTACGGCACCGGCGAGACGCCGGAACAGGTGCGCCTTGAACTCACGCTGGATGCGCGCTTTACGCCGCAGCACTATCAGGCGGCGGTGAATGCGCAGGGCGAGTTTCAGCCCGGCGACCCGGCGTGGGAGGTGTATCAGCATATTGCCGAATCAGGCGCGGCGGAAATCGGCACCGGCGCGTCTGCCGTCGTGCGGGCGCTGTGTGACGATGTTCAACTGGCGAACCTGAGCATCGTTAATACGCTGCTCGACAGCGTGGACGGCGCGTCGCATCAGGCTGTTGCGCTACGTACTGACGGCGACAGGGTGCAGCTTGCACGTCTGCGCCTTATCAGCCGTCAGGATACGCTCTGGCTTAGCAGCCGCAGCGCGCCGCAGGGCGAGGCGTCGCACATCAGTCGCGTCCACGTGACGGACTGTTATCTTGAAGGCGATGTCGATTACGTCTTTGGTTCGGCGAGCGCGGTTTTCGAGCGCGTTCACTTCCACACCGTCTCATCACGCGGCGCGGGCGAAGCTTTCGTACTGGCTCCCTCTACGCCATATAACGTGCCGTATGGGTTTCTGGCGCAGCAGTGCTGGTTTACAAGCGACAGGGGGTTTGGCAAGACGCTATACGGGAAGTTTGGCCGGGCATGGGATCACGGCGCGCGCGAGACCGGGTATCAGCCAGGACGCACCGCCAATGGTCAGGCGCTGATACGGGATTCCGTTTCAGATGCAGGTTTTGATTCGGCCGCGCCATGGGGTGCGGCGGCGACAACCGGGCGGCCCTTTGCGCCCAGCCGAAGCGGGGCGCGTAACGACCCACGCGGTAATCGCCTGGTGGAATACCAGAACCGGCAGGAGAGCAGGGAAGAACCGCGATAAAAACGCCGGCGCGGGTGCGCCGGCAGGGTTATCAGCGAAGGCCGATGATTTTCGCCAGCGCTTTACGGTCGGCGGGTTTGATATCGAGCGGATGCTCGTAGCCGATGTTCTCAATGGCGCGCGTATAGAGCGCCACCAGCCAGTCGTAGACATAACGCGTGGCCGCATGCACCGGTTTCTCGCCAAGACGCGTCAGACGCTGGTCATGCGCTGCGGCCGAGGCGAACAGTCGTTCGTTCGGGTTAACGCGGCTTGCCGGGCGTTCGGCCTGCGGCACGCGTTCGAAGCCGAGCCAGCTCACGAAATTACCCAGCTCAGCGCGCAGTTGCGCGCCGGAGAGGCCTTCGTGCGCAGCCAGCGCTTCCAGGCGACCAGCCAGGTTGAGGCGGTAGCTTGCGATGATCAGCGTATCGCCGAGCCAGTGCAGCGTGGCGGTGTCGATACCGAGCTGCGCGGCGTGGTCGTCATTCTGCATCCACTGGCGCACATGGTTCACCCACAAACGATGCGCGCGGCGGGCCAGCGACGCGCCGGAGGCGTTATCCACAGGGCGCGTGGAGACCGATTCGCCAAAGAGGTCGATCTCAGCGCTGAACAGCCCCTGGGGCGTCTCTTCGCGACGTTCTTCGGTTTCACACAGCGCCTGCAGCGCGGCCGGGTCTGGCAGCAGCGCCTGAAGCAGATCGCCGTGACGCGCGGCCTGACGCTGCAACGTACGCACGCCGTTTTCGGCGGTGGCACGCAGTGTAGCTTCATCGGCGGTAAGCGGCGCCAGATAACGGCTGAAAAGCAGGGCGGGTTGCGCCTGCGCGCTCGCGTTAAGCAGCGTCAGACGGCGCGCGCGGCTGTTTTCGCTCAGCGCCTGCGATAACCATTCGGTCAGGCGTTGCAGGTTGCGGCCATCGAGCGCCTGCAACGTGCCCCAGGTGTGGCCCGGCTTGCCGAGCAGACGCTGCACGCCTTCATCAAGGTGCTGGCCGTCGAGAAAACGGGCGTCGTGCGGCGTAATCGCCCACACCAGGCCCGGCAGCGCGTCCGGAGAGGCTGGCTGCGTGGCGTTCACCCAGCGCAGCAGCGTGCGCGCGACCGGCGCGATATCCGCGCGGCTCTGAACGGCATTACAGACCATCAGCACGTCCGGCTGTTGATGCTGGCGGTAGTAGTCGAGCAGAAACGCGATTTTGCTGGCGTTCAGGCTCTCCTGCTGACCATAGGTCGCGCCGGGGATATCCAGCAGGTCGACGCCTTCCGGCACCGACGGCGTGGCGAGCGGCAAGGTCAGTTCGGCGCACAGCAGCGTCAGCGTTGTCAGCGGCACGCTGACCATCCCCTGCAACTGCTGCTGTTCGAGCGCGCGGACCAGCACTTCATCGGGCAGCGCCTCCTCGCCGGAGCCTGCCGGGAGAAGAAAGCCTTCCACCGGCAGGGAAAAATTGTCCACCAGCAGGCTCAGCGGGGCGGCCACTTCGCGGGCGTGCCCGAGCAGAAGCAGCCCTTCGGCAAGCGTGACGAACTGCTGCGTCAGCTCGGCAATATCCCCCCACAGCAGCGCGTACAGGCGCACGCGCTCGGTGAGGTTCAGGGCGGGCAGCAGTTGCGCCATCTGATGCCACGCGTCATCGCCAAGCGTGCGCTGGCGCGCGGGCGTCAGTTCACGCCAGCGGGCGGCGAGCGTCATGACATCCGGCGCGCTGATGGCCGGGTGCGGCTGGGGCTGGCCGAGCGTCTGCAACTGCGCTAAACGCTGGCGCAGCTCCTCTTCGCTCACGGCGCGCGCCTGGCCGCTGGTCTGATAGTGCGCGAGGAAAATTTGTACCAGTTCCGCCTCGCTGAACAGACGCAGGCGCAGCGGAAACTCTTCCGGCAGCGTCTGCGGCGTGCGGGTGAAGCGAACGGCCATCGCCGTCGCGCTGTGGCCAGGGTTGATATGGGTCAGCCAGTCGAGATGTTTATCGCCAGGTGCTACGGCCACCTGACCCTGCGAGCCGTTGGCGAGCGTCGCCAGCAGGTGCGCTTTGCCTGCCTGCGAGTGGCCGTAAATACCGAGCGTGCGCGGTTCGCCCGCCAGCGCGTTCAGCGTCTGCGCCTGAGCATGAAGCGCGCTCAGACGCGCCAGCAGGGGGCCTGCTTCTTCATCCAGCAGCGGCGCATGTTCGCGGGTCTTCTCGACCCACTGGGTCAGGGCGGCAGGCGTCGTGATTGTCTGGTTAATGAGGGTAGAAACAGTCATTTCAGATAAACGCTCCCGCTGTCGATCCAGTAATGGCTGCCGGAACTGCGGCGGTCAGCCAGGGTATTAAGTTTAAACGTGACCTGCTCTGGCGGCACGCGGGTGCCGTCGGAAAGCCAGGCTTCGCTAAGGGTAAAGCCTTCCGGCGCCTGATGCTTGCCGCCGCCGGTCAGCTGCAGACGCACGTTGAGCACGCCGTCGCCGGCGATGGCTTTAGCAAGCTCCGGCGAGTTGACCGAGAGCGTATAGAGCGGCGTGGCGGGCCAGCGGGCGTTATCCAGCTGACGAAAGCCGAGCGTGACATTGCCGCGCAGCGGGAAATGCAAGCGTGCGTCGAGCTTCGCGCCCGGGGCGTCGAGGTCAATATCGCGATACCAGACGTTTTCGTCGCGCAGCGTGTTCACCACATTATCCAGCACGCCGAGGTAGCGCACGGTGGAATAAGCGCCGATATCCGCCGCTTTAAAGTTAAAGCGCGGCAGGCGCAGGTCGAGCGCCAGGCTGCAGAGCATCGCGCCGACGGCGGCGGTGGATTTCGGGTTTCCGACACGGCGGTGCTGACTGAAGGGATACCATTCATGCACTTCATAGTTATCAAGCCAGACCATACGGCTGACCGGCACTGGCTGGAGCAGGCGGATAAGCGACTGCAAGCCCGGCAGACAGCCCGGACGGCCCGTTATCAGCAGCACGTCGCAGCAGTAGTAAGAGATGGCTTCGCACAGCGCCTGGATGGGCGCGCAGATGCTGAATTTACCGGCATGCAGCGCCTCTTCCAGCTCGCTGAAGCTCACCTGCAGCGGCACGTCCAGCACGTTAAACGCCGGGCTGCCTGCCGGCAGCGCGTGTTCGATAGCCTGATGAAGATAATTATGCACATTGCGGGTCGGCGGTTGTTTCAGCATCTCGCCAAACGTGGTGTAGAGGCCGCTTTGCGGATCGGCCGGATCGCTGTTTTCCCATGCCGAAAGCACCGCGTGCCCCAGCGGCATAAACAGTTGCAGCGCGGTCTGCTGGCGCAAAATCGCTTGCGTGTCCATGCGTCCGGAATCACCGAACAGCGTGGACATCAGCGTCGCGGCGTCGGCGACGCCCGCTTTTTGCAGTTGTTCCTGCAACGCAGGCAGTACGCAGCGCTGGATAACGTCCAGCAGAATGTCATCGCCCGCCACTTTAAACCCTTCGCGGAACAGCAGCGTCGGGCTGATTTTTACGTTACTGCCGACGCCGTCATCCAACTGATACTCGGCAATCGCCATATCGGTGGTGCCGCCGCCGATATCTATCGAGGCAACGCGCAGCTGACGGCCCGGTGTGGCGCCAGGCGGCGTTTCGCGATCCGGACGGGCAAGGCTTGCGAAAAAGCGCTCGGTCTGGCCTGCGAAGTGCACCATCGCTTCGTTATAGAGCCACACCAGCTGGCCACAGCTGGCTTCGTCCCACTCCATCTGGATTTCCGGCACCGGTACGCGGCTCTGGCGCTGGCCTTTTTCGACGCTAAAGTCGTCATCATGCGGGTGCCAGCCCAGCGCTTTCCAGACCAGCGCGATGGCCTCCTGCATACGGCGGCGAAAAATCTCGCGCTCCTGTTTCGGCATCGCCGAGGGGAGCGTCAGGATCAGCTGGCGCAACTGGCGCGGCGAGCTGGCATTGCCCATGCGCAGACGGCTGGCGACGCTGTTAATCTGACATACCGCCTGGGCGAGCAGCTCGCACAGCATATGGGTCATCAGCGAGCTGCGGCTGTACTGCGGGGAAAATACCGGCAAACGTTCCTCCGGCGGCAACTGCCAGAGCGGTTCGCCATCGTCGTTCATCAGGTTCATCAGCGGGCCTGCGGTCGCGAGCGGCTCACGCTGGGTTTTCGGTGTCATCAGGTTAAAACGCCACTCCTGCGCCGCCGGGGTTTCATCCCACAGGTAACGGCGCGGGCTGGAGATGCCGCTGTTGCCTTCGGTGCCAAGACGCTGCATCGCCAGTTTGCGGGCTTCGTCGCCGACGCGCACGATGGAAGGCCAGACAAACGCTTCGTCACGACCGCTCTCTACCGAAAAATGCTGCTTACCAAAGCGCGCTTCGGCGAACGCGAGGCGGCTGGTGAACATCAGGGCGTTCATAAACTGCGGCTCGCTCAGCGAGCGCACCTGCAGCTCCATGGTCTGGCGCAGGCCGTCGTTGGCCTCGCCGTGATCTTCAATTATCACGCCGCAGGTGTGAGTGTTGCCGACGTCCAGGATGAGATCCACCGCGACCGCAGGCGAACTCAGGGTGCCGGTAACGATTTTCAGCTCCGGCACGTTCAACTGGTTGCCGAGCAGCGACATCACGTTCAGCCAGTGAGCCTGATACTCAAACACCTTCAGCGCGCGCTGGATCTCCTGTTCGCTGCGCGCTTCCTGAGCGCCGGCAAACTGCGTAAACGCCTCACGCAGCCAGCCGTCGACCCAGGTCTGGTCGAGGAAATCCGCCACTTCGTCATCGCGCCAGGCGAGCGCGAAACGCGTGCCGTTGCGGACATCGTTTTCGACCGGCGCAAGCTGGGAGGCCGCGCCTTCGTCCTGCTGGATCTGGGTGTCGAAGGCGAGGGTGACGCGGTGAGTATTGCCCGCGCTGTCCGGCTCGCTGAGCTTGCGGATCTGCACGCGGGCCCAGTTATCCGGCCCCTGCACGAACGTGCGCGGCGGGTTGAAGCGCAGCACCGGCAGCGGCAGCCAGACGCCATCCATCATCGCGAGCGACTGGCTCAGTGCGACGCTGCTTTCCGGTTTCACCACTTCCGGCTGCCCGCCGTGGCGGGCGGGCAGAGTGAACTTGCCGGAAGCGATATCGTAATCGAGGCGCAGCAGCGGCCCGTTGGCGGTTTTACGGACAAAACGCCCGTCGTGGGGCGCCTCCACCGGCGTCAGGCCGAAATCAAGAAATTGCACCCCGCTGTTTTCAATCAGGGTGACGCTCTGTTTGTAATCACACAGGTTTGCCAGCATAAATCAGGCGCTCACTTTCTTCATGGTCAGGGGCAGAACGGTCTTTTCATCATAGCGACCGGTACACTCGGCAACGTCATTCGGGCCCGCTTTGCAGGAAATTTCCGGCATCGGGTAGCGGGAGCCGTCGCTGCAGCGGGCTTTGCCGCGAGTCTTAATCATCAGCTCGCCGGACTGGTGCAGTCCGGAGAAAAGATCGGCGCGACAGACAACATTGTCGCCAAGCGTCACGCGGGCGCTGCCTTTGTTGCTTTTCATATCAATACGCATCGAGGTCGCCTTGCCGGTAATCGGGTCGGGGCTGCCGATGCTGAGACGCCAGGTGCCGTTAAGGAAACGGGTCGTGCCCGCTTTCACCTGACTGGCGTCCATCACCAGCGCATTTTTATCGACCGGCGCAGGCGCGACAGGCTTCTCTTCAGCCACCGGCGCGGGCGGTGTGACCTGGGCGGCGGCGAGCGGCAGCGAGGTCACGGGCGCGACAGGGGCAACCGCCGGAGCATCCACCGATTTCACGGGCGCGGGCGCAATTTCCAGCGCCTTGATCTGCTCGACTGAAACGGAGGGCGCAGGGACGGTTTTTTGTTGCAACGTGTACCAGGTGAGCGGGGCGGCGATGGCGCCAACCACCACGGCGGCCGCGAGCGGCCATGTCCAGAGCGGAATACGCGAGCGGCGGGCAGGGGCGGCGGTCGGCGCGGCTACTGGCGCGGTGTCTTCAGGCTGCGGCGCAGCCCCGGCGTCTGCGGCGTAGGCCGCGAGCACGGCGGCCTGAGTCGGCACCGGCACGGCTGGCGCAGGGGGCGCGACGGGGGCTGGCTGAGACGCGGCAGGCGGTACGGCCAGCAGCGGCGCGTCCGGCTCGTTCATCATGACCGGCGCGGGTTCCGGCTCCGGCTCGTCCTGCGGCGTCATGATGATTTCCGGCTCGACAGGCTCGGCTTCGCGCAGGCAGTCCAGCACGTCGTCACGCGCGCCCTGGTTTAAGTTAACGAAGCCCCAGAAGGTGATAACCGGCTTGCCGTCCACCAGATAAAGGAAATTCGCGCCGGGAAACTGCACGGCCTTTGCCAGCAGCGCGCCAAAAAGCTGCTGGGCGGTTTTTTCCGACCCCAGGCAGCGCTTGCTCAGCGCGCGGGCGCCAGAGAGGGCGCTTTCCAGAAAGCGCAGGGCGCGCTCGCGCTCTTCGTGGCTGGCGGAGGCCCAGCCCATGACCTTGCCGCTGACCGGTGAATACCAGTCCACGCGGTCACCCTCTTCATTGAGTTGCGGGATAGCCAGAGACTCCACCAGCGGCTGCTTGCGCAGGCGAAGCGTTTCACGGATTTGCAGCGCAGACTCGAAAACCGCCTGACCATTTTCGCCTACAGACTGGAAGTCATCGAGGTCGCCACTGCGCAATAGAATTTTTGCCACGTCATTCTCTCTGCCAGGAAAAACATTTTCACCACGCTACTTTGAACGATAGACCTGTCCAGCAAAGCGCGAAAGAAACGCGAAAAAGCGTAAATTCTCGGGTCATTGAATCTTAGGAATTTTCTTGACTTAAGCAAAAATTCGCGGTGATAACGCGACTTAACCGGAGCGTAAATCATTTTTAGCTGAAATTGACTGATATTCAGGCGAAAAATGCCAGAAAGGCATAAAGCAACAGTTTTTTGTTATTTGCCAGTTGACGCGGCCTGTGATGTGATGGCTTTCCTTCTGAAAAGTAAAATAAAAGGCACATGATGAAGACAGGGAAAACTCTGCTCGGGCTGCTGTTAAGCGCCCTGTTACCGGCAAGCGCGATCGCGGCGAACAGCGATACGATTATTTACTGCTCCGAGGCATCGCCGGAATCCTTCAACCCGCAAATCGCGAGTTCCGGGCCGAGCTTCGTGGCGAGCTCGCAGGTGTTGTATAGCCGCCTGGTCAACTTCGATCCGAAAACCAATACCCCGGTGCCGTCGCTTGCCACCGGGTGGACGGTGAGCCAGGACGGCAAGACCTGGACGTTTACGCTGCGCCAGGGCGTGAAGTTCAACAGCAACAAATTTTTCAAACCGACGCGCGACTTCAATGCGGACGACGTGATTTTCTCGGTGATGCGCCAGAAAGACCCTAACCATCCTTACCATAAGGTGTCGCAGGGCAACTACGAATACTTCCAGGATGTGGGCCTCGATAAGCTTATCACCGACGTGAAAAAGCTCGACGACTACCATGTCCAGTTCACGCTGAGCGAGCCAAACGCCGCGTTCCTGGCTGACTGGGGCATGGATTTCGCCTCGATCCTCTCGGCGGAATACGCCGATGCGATGCTGAAAAAAGGCACGCCGGAAAATGTCGATAACTGGCCCATCGGCACCGGCCCCTATGCGCTGCAACAGTATAAAGTCGACTCGCTTATCCGCTATATCGCTAACCCGAACTACTGGGACGGCGAAGTGCCGACCAAACACCTGATCTTCTCGATTACCCCGAACGTCGAGACGCGCCTTGCCAAGCTTAAAACCAACGAGTGCCAGATTATTCCGGCGCCAAGCCCGGTGCAGTTTGAGCAGATCAAGGGCGATAAAAACCTGACGCTGCACAGCGTCGAGGCGCTGAACGTCGGTTATCTGGCGTTCAACACCGAGAAGAAACCGTTCGATAACGTGCTGGTTCGTCAGGCGCTTAATTACGCGGTCGATAAGAAGTCGATCATTTATGCGGTATTTATGGGCAGCGGCAGCGTCGCGAAATCGCCGATCCCGCCGAATATGATGGGCTTTAACAAGGATCTCAAAGACTACGATTACAACCCGGAAAAAGCCAAAGCGCTGCTTAAGCAGGCGGGGCTGGATAAAGGCTTTGAAGCGACGCTGTGGTCGATGCCGGTTCAGCGCCCGTATAACCCGAACTCTAAGCGCATCGCCGAGATGATCCAGAGCGACTGGGCGAAAGTGGGCGTGAAGGCGAAAATCGTCAGCTACGAGTGGGGCGAATACCTCTCCGGCATTCGTAAAGGCGAGCACGACGCCGCGCTGTATGGCTGGATGTCTGACAACGGCGACCCGGATAACTTCGCCGACGTGCTGCTGAGCTGCGACAGTATCCAGAGCGGCTCCAACGCCGCGCGCTGGTGCGACAAGCAGTACACCTCGCTGATTGATCAGGCCAGGCGCGTCAGCGCGCCGCAAGAACGCGCTAAACTCTACGAGCAGGCACAGGAGATCTTCTACCAGCAGGCGCCGTGGGTGCCGCTCGCCAATGGCCGCACCTTCTACGCGACCCGCAGCAACGTGACGGGGTACAGCGTCAGCCTGATGGGCAGCGACTTCTCGAAAGCGAAAATCAATTAAGCACTGCGCCGCGGCCTCTGCCGCGGCGACGCGTTTAAGGAGGTTTAATGTCTCATCTTGATGAAGTGAAACGCCGGGTCGACGCGGTGATTGAAGAGCACGTTATCGCGCACATGAACGAACTGCTGATTGAACTCAGCGACGACGCGCAGCTCAGCCGCGACGAGCGCTACGTCGAGCAGCAGCGGCTGCGCACCGCCATTGCCCATCACGGGCGTCAACATAAAGAAGATCGCGAGCGCGAGGCGGCTGAACGCCTGGCGGAGCTGACCCGCGGCGGCACGATTTTATAAGGAATTGTCATGCATATTGCTTTTCTCGGCCTCGGCGGCATGGGCCAGCCGATGGCGACCAATCTTATCAACGCCGGTTTTACGGTAACGGTATGGAACCGCTCGCCCGCACCGTCTGAGGCGCTGCGCGCGCTCGGCGCGCAGGTGGCGCAAAGTCCGAAAGACATTTATGACGCCGACGTGTTAATCACCATTCTTGCTGATGACGCGGTCACCGAAAGCGTGGTGGTAGAGCAGGGCGCGCTGGCGTCGCTCGCGCCAGGGGCGCTGTGGATCAACATGGCGACGGTCTCGGTGGCTTTCACGCAGGCGATGGATGCGCTCTCGCAACAGCGCCGTATCGGGTACGTGGCCGCGCCCGTGCTTGGACGCGTGGATGTCGCCGCGGCGGGCAATCTCAACATTCTCGCAGCGGGCGCGCCGGAGTGGCTTGCGAAAGCGCAGCCGGTTTTCGATGTGCTGGGCCAGAAAATCTGGACGTTTGGCGACAGCCCGGCGCAGGCGGCCGCGGTGAAGCTTGCCGCTAATTTTATGCTCGCGAGCGCGATTGAGACGATGGGCGAAGCCTCCGCCCTGGTGGAGGCGTATGACGTCGGCAAAGGCGATTTTCTCGGGATGATGACGGGCACGCTGTTTGCCGCGCCGGCCTATAAAAATTACGGCGCGATGATCGCCGAAGACCGCTATTCGCCTGCGGGTTTCACCATGAAGCTCGGGCTGAAAGATGTGCGTCTGGCGCAGCAGGCGGCGGAGAGTAAAAACGTGCCGATGGGCATTGCGGGGGTGCTGCGCGATAATTATCTCGACGCGCTGGCCCACGGCGACGAGCAGCTGGACTGGGCGGCGCTTGCCACCGTCAGCGCGCGCCGCAGCGGGCAGAAACCGAAAGCGTAATCGTCAGAAGGTGCGCCTGGCGACCAGCCAGGCGCCAATCACCAGCAATACCGCGCCCGCCACAGGCCCCGCCACCATACGCAGCGTCAGGCCGCTGGTACGGGCGATATCAAACAGCAATCCGCCGATAAGCTGACTCGCCACGAGTACCGCAATGGTCGTGGCCGCGCCGAGATGCTGATAACCATTGATGCTCGCGAACACGAAAAACGAGCCGAGCAGCCCCGGCAGCAGCGTCCACCAGCGCACGGTGGCGATAAGCTCGCTAAAGCCCGCCGTGCCGTTACGCAGCAGCAGGATCGCGCAGAACAGCACAATCCCCACCAGCGAATTAAGCAGCATCGCAATCAGGATAGTGGACGCCGACTGCGTAATGCGCACCATCAGCATATTCTGCACCACCAGGCCCACCCCGGCGGCGGCGAGAAACAGCAGGCTCAGCGACGCATTCATCCGATGGCGTCCGGTTCACGGCGGTTATCAAGCTGGAGCTGCATAAACGTTAAATCGAGCCAGCGGCCAAATTTGGTGCCGACCTGCGGCATCTGCGCGGTGATGGTAAACCCGAGCTTTTCATGCAGCGCGATGGACGCCACGTTTTGCGACTCAATCCCCGCGACCATCACATGCTTGCCGATAGCCCGCGCCTCGGCAATCAGCTGCGTCATCAACAGCTTGCCGATGCCTTTGCCATGATGCTGCGGATGCACATAGACCGAGTGTTCGACGGTATGACGAAAGCCGTCAAACGCGCGCCAGTCGCCGAATGAGGAATAGCCTACGACGGTGTTGCCTTCAACCGCCACCAGCACCGGGTAGCCCGCGTTGCCGCGTTGATAAAACCAGGCGAGGCGGTTGTCGGTATCGACGGTAGTATCGTTCCAGATGGCGGCGGTGTGCTGTACCGCGTAGTTATAGATGTCGGCGATAGCCGCGCAGTCTTCGGCGGTGGCGTGGCGAATGAGCATGGTTGAACCCCGGTGGTTGTTCACTATAATGTTACGTAATGAATAATATAATCGACACATTAAATCAACGGATTGGTGAGCGTATTCGCCTTGAGCGCGAGACGCGCGGCTGGTCGCTCTCTGAACTGGCGGAGCGCGCCGGCGTTTCACGCGCCATGATCCATAAAATCGAGCGCGGCGAAAGCAGCCCGACGGCGACGCTGCTGGGCAGGCTTTCCGGCGCGCTCGGGCTTAGCATGTCCACGCTTATCGCGCGCGCGGAGATGAACGAAGGGCGGCTGCTGCGCTTTGCGGATCAGCCCGTCTGGCAGGATCCGCAGAGCCACTATCTGCGCCGCCACGTCTCGCCGAAATCCGATCTGCCGCTCGATCTCGTGCAGGTGGAGCTGCCCGCCGGCAGCGATATCCCGATGCCCGCCTCGGCCTACGCCTTCGCCCGCCAGCTCATCTGGGTACAGCGCGGGGAGCTGGTGTTTCGCGAAGGCGACACGCATCACCAGATGCGCGAGGGCGACTGTCTGGAGCTCGGCCCGCCGAATGAATGCCATTTCATCAACCCAGGCGACGCGCCCTGCGTCTATCTGGTGGTGCGTCTGAATAACGTCGCCAGTTGACGTGAATGCACTACGCTTTGGGGATGCCCTGAAAATAAAGGAGAACCGCATGACACAACAAGCTTCCCGTAATCGCCGCTGGGTGCTCGCCTCCCGGCCGCATGGCGCGCCGGTGGCGGACAACTTCCGTCTTGAAGAAGATACCGTCGCCACACCGGGCGAAAACCAGGTGCTGGTGCGCACGGTCTGGCTGTCGCTCGACCCGTATATGCGCGGGCGTATGAGCGATGAGCCGTCCTATTCGCCGCCGGTGCAAATCGGCGAGGTGATGGTCGGCGGTACCGTCGGGGTGGTGGAGCAATCCGAACACCCTGATTTTCACCCTGGCGACTGGGTGCTCGGGTACAGCGGCTGGCAGGATTACTGCATCTGTGACGCCAAACAACTGACTCCGCTCGGCACATCGCCAGAGCACCCGTCCTGGTTCCTCGGCGTGCTGGGGATGCCGGGCTTTACCGCCTATATGGGCCTGCTGGATATCGGCGCGCCGAAAGAGGGTGAGACGCTGGTGGTCGCCGCGGCGACCGGGCCGGTAGGCGCGAGCGTCGGACAGATTGGTAAAATTAAAGGTTGTCGCGTGGTCGGCGTGGCGGGCGGCGAAGAGAAATGCCGCTACGCCGTTGAGCATCTGGGGTTTGACGCCTGTATCGATCACCGCGCGCCGGATTTTGCGGATAAGCTTGCCGCCGCCTGCCCGCAGGGCATCGACGTCTATTATGAGAATGTCGGCGGTAAAGTGTTCGACGCCGTATTGCCGCTGCTGAACACCGGCGCGCGCGTGCCGCTCTGCGGTCTGGTCTCCGGCTATAACGCCACAGACCTGCCGCCAGGCCCGGATCGCCTGCCGCTGTTAATGGGCACGCTGCTTAAAAAACGCATCCGCATGCAGGGCTTTATCATCAACCAGGATTATGGTCACCGGATTGAAGAGTTCCAGCGTGAAATGGGCCAGTGGGTCTCAAGCGGGAAAATCCACTACCGCGAGCAGATTGTCGATGGTCTTGAACAAGCGCCTCAGGCGTTCATCGGCCTGCTGGAGGGCAAAAACTTCGGCAAGCTGGTTATTCGCGTGGGTCAGGATGAATCATAAACCAGCTAAATAACAACTTGTTAACCACGGCGGCTGCCGATATGCTCGACCCATGCCTGTTGTCGGGAGCCGCCTGTGCCGTTGTTAACCGTATCCCACCTCAGCCTGCAAAGTCGGCAGGCTGTTTTACTTCATGACGTCAGCCTGACCGTTGACCGCCGCGAAATGGTCGCGCTGGTGGGCGAATCGGGTTGCGGCAAAACCCTCACGTCGCTCGCCATTACCGGCCTGCTGCCGCGCGGCGTCTGGCAGAGCGGCGGCGAAATCCGCTTTGACGACGCCCACTCGATTATCCCGGATTCGCCATACCCGACGGGCCTGCGCGGACGGCACATCGCCATGATTTTTCAGGAGCCGATGAGCAGCATGAATCCGGTGCTGAAAGTGGGCGAACAGATAGCCGAAGTGCTGGTGCGTCATCGCGGGCTTGGCTGGAAAGCCGCCTGGCGCGAGGCGGTGGCGCTGCTCGGCCATGTCGGCATCGGCGAGCCGGAAAAGCGCGCGCGCCAGTATATTCATCAGCTCTCCGGCGGCATGCGCCAGCGCGTGATGATTGCGAGCGCCATCAGCGGCAAACCGGATCTGCTGATTGCGGATGAACCTACCACCGCGCTGGACGTGACGCTCCAGGCGCAAATCCTCGGGCTGTTAAAACATCTCCAGCAGGAGATGGGCATGGGCGTGCTGCTGGTCACGCACGATCTCAGCGTGGTTGCGCGTTTTGCCGATCGCGCCTGCGTGATGAACGGTGGTGAAATCGTCGAACAGGGCCCGGTGGAGCCGCTCTTTACCGCGCCTCAGGCCGACTGGACGCGGCGGCTTATTGCGGCATCCACGCCGCAAACGCCAGAGGTCCGTGAAATTGAACGCCAGACGCCGCCGCTGTTGCAGGTGACCGGCATCGTGAAAAGTTATCCGCGCCGTCAACGGTTGCCGTTTATTCCCCCGGAGCGCCAGCGGGTGCTGCATCCCACTTCCTTCAGCCTGGCGCGCGGGGAAATCGTCGGGCTAATCGGCGAATCCGGGTCCGGCAAAACCACGCTCGGGCGCGCGGCTATCGGGCTTATCGAAGCAGACAGCGGCGCTATTCTCTTTGACGGCGTCGATATGGCGCAGGCGAGCCGCGCCGAACAAAAGCGCGTGCGCCGCCGCGCGCAAATGATCTTTCAGGACCCCTACGCCAGTCTCGATCCGCGTATGAGCATCGGCGAGCAGCTCGCGGAGCCGCTGCGGGTACACGGCCTGCGCCACGGCGACGCCATCCCCGCGCGGGTGAGCGAACTCATGACGCTGGTGGGGCTTGACCCTTCCTGGGCGCAGCGGCGTCCGGCGGCTTTCTCCGGCGGGCAGCGCCAGCGTATCGCCATCGCCCGCGCGCTGGCGCTGGAACCCGATCTGCTGGTCGCCGACGAAGCCGTGGCGGCGCTCGACCTGCCGGTTCGCGGACAAATCCTGCGCCTGCTGGCGGAACTTCGCGACAAGCTCGGGCTGTCGGTGCTGTTTATCAGTCACGATTTACAGGCGGTGCGCCAGCTCTGCGATCGCGTGCTGGTGCTCTATCTTGGCGATGTCGTGGAGGAGGGGCCGACGCATCAGGTGCTGGCGTCGCCCGCGCACCCGTATACCCGGCGGCTTATCGACAGCGCGCCGGATCTTCACCAGGCGCTGCGCCTGCGCCACACCGTTTAAGGCGCGCAAGAGAGCGCAAGCGAGGTGCCCACATCGTCGCGCTCCGCCGCCTGCAACACGCGCGCGGCGAGCGCGATATCAAACACATTCAGACCGAACGACGAAAAATAGACGCAGTCGTCAGCCGCCGGACGCCAGCGCCCGCTGACCAGCGCCGGAAGATCGGCGGCCCAGCCGTCATCCGGGAATTCGCCTGCGCGATACATCTGAAACAGGCTCTTGGCGCTGGTATGGCGAAACTCGCCCCAGGCGTCGACCACCACCTTTGTGGCGCGTTTAATGGCCGCAAAGCTCACTTCGTGATAACCAATCTGCATCACCAGCCTGCCGGGGGTAAACCAGGCCGGGCCGAGAAACGGCTGCTGCGCGCCGGTACAGGTGATAACCGCATCCCAGGGCTGCGCCTGCGCGTCGTCAGGATGACAATAACGCGTAAACGGGAACGGCAGCGGGGCGGCGGTGAGGCCGTCGAGGCGTTCCGGCGTGCGGTTCCACAGGCCAAGCGCCTCAAGCGACGGGAAATGCGCGCTGAGCATGGCGAGATGCGCGCGCGCCTGGACGCCCGCGCCGAGCAGCAGCACGCGTCTTATCTCGCGGGGCGCGGCGTGGCGCAGGGCCAGCGCCGAGACGGCGGCGGTGCGCACCGCCGTCAGCCCGCCACTCTCCACAAGCCCGACCGGCAGCCCGCTGTCGGCGCGGTTGATGAGCGTCACCGTCAGCGCCATCGGCAGGCCGTCCTGCGGCTGCGGGCGGTGCGCCGTCCATTTGACGCCGGTGGCGTTAAAGCGTCCGCCGACCCGCGCGGGCAGCGCATAGACCTTGCCCGGCGCGGTATCGAGCGGAACGTGCGTTTCGGCTGGCATCACGGCGTCTCCAGACGCCATGAGCGTTACCGTATCGGTCACATCGCGCAGCGCCGCCTGCGGGTCGAGCCCGCCGAGGCTCGCCACCTGCTGGCCGCTAAGAAATCGCATGAAATCCTCCTGAATCCATCAGAATGAGAGCAGCCAGTCGCGAAGCGATTGGGTAAAGCGCGACAGCCCGCGCAGGGTGACAAATTCATTCACCCCATGCGCGTTGCCGCCATAGCCGAGCCCGCCGATAAGAAACGCCGGAGCGACGGGCGCGAACGCATACGCCGGGGCGCAGCCGGGCGCCCAGGGCCAGATTTGCGGCCGGGCCTGCTGCTGGTGATAGCTGTTTAACAACTCCAGCACGCCCGGATCGTCATCGGAAAAGCGGCGGCCCGGGTAGCTGTCATCCACCATCAGTTCCGCGCCGCTTATCTCCTGCATGGAAAGCTGCGCGCGCATGGCATCCAGCAGCCTTGAGGGCGAGCTGCCAGGCGGGGTGCGCAGGGCAAATTCGGCGCAGGCGAGCGGGGGAATAATGCCGCGCCCCGGCAGCGGTGAGGTGCGGATCTCGCTGAGATTGAGCACCGCGCTGCCGAGTAAAAACGCCAGCGCTTCGCGGCTGTCGCCGTCGACAGTCAGCCGCTGGCTTTTACGCATCGTCAGTTCATCCTTGATGCTGAACTGCGGCGCCAGTTCGTCGAGCCAGCGCAGGGCGCGCTCGTCAAGCGGCAGCGTTTCCAGCACGCCGTTGCGCCCGGCAGGCGCGATCGCGGCCAGCGCCTGCACCAGTCGCCAGGCGGGGTTGGCAATCCAGGCCGCGTTGCTGGCGTGAATGGCGGCCTGCGGGCCGCCCCAGTCGCCGCCCGCGACGCGCAGACGGCCTGTCGTCATGCCGGTAAAGCCGAGGTAGAGGCGCGGCGCGCCGCCGCCATATTCGCATAATGACGGAAAAAGCACCGCCAGCGCGGGCGATACCGGGCAGGGCGTGCGGGCGAGATAGCGTCGCAAGGCGCCGCTGCCGCACTCCTCTTCACCCTCCAGCAGGATCTCCAGATTGGTGGCGAGCCTGCCGCTCTGCCACAGCTCGCGCACCACGGTAAGCATCCCGGCGAGCGGGCCTTTGTTGTTTTCCGCGCCGCGCGAGATAAACACATCGCCTTTATCAGCCCAGCGACGGATGCCGCCGGTGAACGGGTCGACCTGCCAGCCTTCTCTGTCTGCGGGCATCACGTCATACATGTTGTAGAGCACCAGCGTATCGGGCGCGCCGATATCGACGCGCACATGCACCAGCGGCGGGTGGTCGGGGGGCTGCTGCGCCACCGGCAGCATCACCTGCGCGTCCAGCGCGTCCACCAGCCAGGCCTCCAGCCAGGCGGCAAGCGAGCGCTGCTCGTCCGGCTCATCCGCCACGCTTTGCCATGCAGTGAGCGACGCGAGCAGCTCCAGGGTCGCATCCAGGTCGGCATGCGGCTGAACGGTCATAAACGGATCCTCGGGTTCAGTACCAGATAAAGCAAATCAATCAGCAGGTTAACGACCACGAATGTCAGCGCGGCGAGCAACACCACGCCCTGCACCAGCGGAAAATCACGATTCTGGATGGCCTGCACCGCCAGGCGGCCAATGCCGGGCCAGGCGAAGATTATCTCGGTGACCAGCGCGCCGCCGAGCAGGGCGGCGAGCGAAATCCCCTGAACCGTCACGACCGGGATCAGCGCGTTGCGCAGCCCGTGTCGCACCAGCACCCGCCAGGCGCTGAGTCCTTTGGCGCGCGCGGTGCGGATATACTCCTGGTCCAGCACGTCAATCAGGCTGGCGCGCACCAGACGGGCCATCGCGCTCATGTAGTAGGCGCCAAGACAGACGGCAGGCATGATGAGCTGCAACGGCTCGCCGTAGCCGCCGGAGGGCAGCCAGCGCAGTTGCAGGCTGAAGAACAAAATCATCAGCAGCCCCAGCCAGAACACCGGCACCGCCTGACCGCTGAAGGCCACCAGACGCGCCAGCAGATCCCAGAACGTGTCGCGCCACAGCGCGCTGATAAGCCCGAGCGCGAGCCCGGCAAGCGTGCTCCAGGCAAGCGCGGTGAGCGCGAGCAGCGCGGTGGCGGGTAAGCGCTCGGCAATCAGCGTCGACACCGGCTGGCCAAAGCGCAGGGAATCGCCCAAGTCGCCGCGCAGCAGATGGCCCGCGTAATCGGCGTATTGCGCAAGCAAGGGCCTGTCAAAGCCCATCGCGTGGCGGAAATCGGCGATCTCCTGCGTGGTCGCGCCGGGCGGCATCATGACGGCCGCCGGATCGCCCGTCAGATGCAGGCTGAAGAAGATAAGCAGCGAAACGCCGAACATCACCAGCAGCGCCTGGAAAAACCGTGAAATGAGATAACGCGCCATTATTCAACCCTCGCCTGCGTGGTGCGCAGCCAGTAATCGCCGAGCAGGTTACAGCCCACCACCAGCATCGCGATAGCGCAGCCGGGCCAGACCACCAGCCAGGGCGCAAGGAGCATATAGGCGCGGCCTTCGCCGATAAGATTGCCAAGCGTCGGCGTCGGCGGCTGAATGCCCATGCCGAGAAACCCGACCGACGCCTCCAGCACGATAAGCCGGGGAATATCGAGCGTCAGCAGCACCAGCAGCGGGGTGGCGAGCGCCGGTAAAATATGGCGCAGCATAATGCGCAGATGCGAAAAACCCATGGTTTTCGCGGCGTCGATATACTCCAGCTCGCGAATTTCCAGCGTTCTGGCGCGCGCCACGCGGGCGTAAATCGCCCAGCTTGTCACGCCCATAATCACAATAATATTCACAAGCGAAGTGCCGAAGAGCGCCATCACCAGCAGGATCAGCAGGATAAACGGCACGGCCAGCTGGATGTCGATAAGCCGCATAATCAGCGCATCGACCCAGCCGCCGAAGTAACCGGCCATCATGCCCATCAGCGTGCCCATCGTGGCGGCGATAACGGCGGCGATGATCACCACAAAGAGCGACAGCCGGGCGCCCGCCAGGATGCGCGCGAGCAGGTCGCGGCCCAGCTGGTCGGCGCCCAGCCAGTGGCTCGCGCCAGGCGACTGAAAGACCGCCGTGAGATCGCTTAACAGCGGGTCGGGCAAAGGGAGCCAGGGAGAAAGCAGCGCGGCCAGGATGAGAATCGCCAGCAGCGCGCCGCCGAGAAGGCCGTCCCCCGGCAGGGGACGGCGACGTGAACGGGATGCGTAACGGCCAGGGAAGATCATTTCACCCTCATGTCGAACAGCGACACGCGCGCGTCTTCACGCCCTTTAAACGTGACGTTGTCACTGGAGGCGTAAATCGCATCTTCCCGGTAGAGCGGGATGAGCGGCTGTTCGCTGGCCACGCGGTCCTGGATTTGCTCCAGCAGCGCTTTGCGCTTCGCGGCGTCCACAGTGGCGCGGCTCTCGTTTAAGAGCTTATCCAGCGCCGGATCGCTTACCGTTGAGTACGGCTCGCCCGCGTGCAGCACCGGATAGAGCGCGGCATCGGCATCCAGCGTCTGGGTGGAGCCCCAGCCGAGCATATAGAGCGGCGCCTGCTTGCCTGAGGCCACCTGCTGGGTATAGACCGACCACTCCGGCACTTCGAGCTGCGCCTTCACGCCGATTGCGGCGAGATCCTGGACAATCGCCTGGCCCACATCGGCGCTGGCGATATAGCGTCGCGGCGCCTGGAATTTCAGCGTAAAGCCATCAGCAACACCGGCCTCTTTCAGCAGCGCTTTGGCTTTCGCCAGATCCTGTTTCGGGGCGGCAATCGCTTTGTAGCCATAATCTTTCGGGCCCGCGAGCGTGCCGGTCGGCGTGCCGAAACCATGCAGCAGCGACTGGGTATAGGCGTCGCGGTTCAGCGCCAGCGACAGCGCCTGACGCACGCGCGCGTCGTTCAGCGGCGGCTGGTTATTTTTAATGCCGAGGTAAATGGTCAGCCCGCCGCCTTTAACCTGCTCAAGCCTGACGCCCGGCTTGCTTTTCACCAGCGGCGCGAGATCCGCCGGTACGCCTTCGACCAGTTGCGCTTCGCCGGTCAGCAGCGCGGTGATGCGCGCGGTCGCTTCCGGAATGGGGCGCCAGGTCACTTCGTCAATGGCCGGTTTGCCGCGCCAGTAGTTCGGGTTGGCCTCCATCACAACGCGCTCGTCGGGAATAAAGGTTTTGACGATATAAGCACCACTTCCGACAGGTTTTCGTGCAAATTCCGCAGCACCGACTTTACTTACATAACCAGGCGGCACGATATAGGCCGGATAACGGCTCATGCGGGTAGGCAGGAGCGGGTCCGGGCCGTTGGTGTGAATGCGCACCTGATAGTCGCCGACCGCCTCAACCGATTTAATGGTGCGGATATACGAAATGGTGGGGGCGTGGTTAGCCGGGTCAAGAATGCGGTCGATAGAGAATTTCACCGCGGCGGCATTCACCGGCTCGCCGTTGGTAAATTTCACATCCTTGCGCAGATCGAACTGCCATGTGGTGTCGTTAACGGCCTCCCAGTGGGTGGCGAGGCCGGGTTTGAGTTGCATCTGCGCGTCACGCAGCACCAGCGTATCGAAAACGTTATCCACCAGGGTCGCGGCTTCTTTCAGAAAGCCGGGATCCATGGCAGTGGCGGAAGTCGGCTGCGCGATAGTCAGCGAGCTTGCCTGACTGAGCGGAGCGAATAATGAGAGCGCCACAGAAAGAGAGAGAAGCTTACGGGACAGTCGTTTCATTAGGTCAATACCTTAATGGTTGTCGTACTGGTCAGTGAAAGTTTTGATTATTTTGGGTTTTCCTGACCCCTAAAGCCATGTTATCAAGGATATAACATATATCCTCTGGTCAGGATAATGAGACGTCAGTTAAGCGCCTGCTAATACAAAGTAAATTTTTTACGACAGGAAATAAACATGCTGGATCTGGAAAAAGCGCAACGCCTGAGTTTAACCATGCAAGTGGAAGTGAGATTGAAAAACGCCCTTATCGTCGGCAGCCTGCGCCCTGGCGCGCGTCTGGTCACGAAGGAAATCGCCGATCAACTGGGGATCAGCATCACGCCGGTACGTGAAGCGCTGCTGCGTCTGGTGTCCTCTGGCGCGCTGAACGCCACCCCGGCCCAGGCGTTTCTGGTGCCGGAAATTAGCGAAGCGCGTTACGACGAAGTCACAAAGATCCGCAAAAATCTCGAAGGCATGGCCGTTGAGGCGGCGGCGGCGTATATCACGCCCGCCCGTATGGAGCACCTGCGCGAACTGTGCGACGCGTTCCGCGACGCCAAACTTGCCGGCAATGTTGAGCAGGCGTTGCAGGCCAACCGCGCGTTTCGTTTTCAGATCTACAGCTGGGCCGAAATGCCGACGCTGGTGGCGCTGATAGAACAGCTCTGGATGCGCATCGGCCCGTGCTTTAACTATCTCTATCCGCAGTCGGAAGATTTTGTGCGCGGACATCATAATTACGACGATTTGCTGGCGGCGCTGGAGGCGGGCGACGGTGAAGCCTGCGTGCGTGCGGTGCACAAAGCGATTAACGACGGCGCGGCCATCCTTAAAAAACAGTATTTCGGCTAAGACGCGCCCCGGCAAACGATTGCCGGAATGCGTATTTCCCTTTTCGTCTCCCCGGCGCTTTACTGACAGGGCAGCACAACGCCTGCGCACCCGCCGAGGAGGCGATTATCATGCATACCCCCGCACAGCGTCATGCGGCGCGCTCGCGCCTTCGCCGCATGCTCGGCGCCTGGCTCACGCCGCAACCGCCCGAGGCGCGAGCACTGATGCTCGAATCCTTTATCCCTTATGGACACCTCTATGGCCTTGACTTCGGCAACATCGATCCGGGCCTGCACCGCCCGCGCTAACCGCTACCGACGCGGTATCCGGCTGCGCTACTGGAATGAATTATGCGCGCCGCGTAATGGCCTTTGTCACGACAGCTTCCCGCGAGGCTTTCAGGTAAAAGGCCATTTTTATTGCCGATAATTTCTTCTTTTTGCTAAAAAAACCGCCGTCCTTGCCGATAACCTCCTGTGGCTCTCCGGGAGCCCGATTATCGTAAAACAGGAGGCAGGATGGCTGGACTGGTAAACCGATTACGCAACGTTCGCATAACCCGCAAGCTCGCCGTCGGATTTGGCGTGGTGCTGCTGCTGGTGGCGCTGGCGACCGCGCTCTCCGCGGCGCGCTTTATGGCCATCCGCGACGTCAATGTTAAAAGCAATCTTATCTACGATATCAATATCGACGTTTTTCAGGCCAAAATTAACCGGCTGAAATATTTCTATACCGGCGATGACGAGGCTCGCGTGCTGATGAGCCGCTACGTCGATGAGGCGCTGGCCAGAACCGGCGAGGCGCGCTCGCTGACGTGGTCTGCCAGCGAGCGCGTCCTCGTTGATGATATCCATCGCTATCTGCGAAGCTTTCAGAGCGGCATCACCACGATGAGCGACACCACCGGAAGGCTTGGCCAGATCCGCCGCCAGCTCGACGCGCTGGCAGGCCAGGACGATACCGCGCGCTATAGCCAGCTTATCCGCACCCCGGTCGCCGACACCGAACTCTCTTTCGCGATTTACGATCTGCTGTTCGCCATCAGCAGCCTGCGCGATGACGCCTGGGCGCTGCGCTTTAGCGGCACAGAACAGGCGAACCAGGCGCTCGCCAGCCGCTTTCAGGCGGTGGAAGGGCAATATCAGGCGCTGGTAAGCCGGCTGTCGCCGGAACTGCTGCCGCCGTTCGCCGGACTCTGGCAGGACACCGTGCGCTACCAGACGTTAAGCCGCGACTATTACACTGCCTGGGAGGCGCTGAAAGGCGCTGAAAACGCGGTGAAAAACGCAGGCGATAGCAGCAGCGCCGCCATCAAACAGATGGTCTTGCTCACCAAAGCGCAGAATGACGCGCTGACGTCGGGTTCTTCGACGCTCGCCATTCTCCTGGGCGCACTGGCGATAGTGACAGGGGTTTTCGTGGCCTGGGCCATCACTCGCCAGATTGTGCGCCCGCTGATGATGAATCTCGCGCTCGCCGAGCGTATCGCCGATGGCGACCTGAGCGCGCAGATTGCAACAGATCGCCATGATGAATTCGGCAAGCTCACCGGCGCGATGGCCCGTATGAACGCACGCCTGCGTGAGATGACCGGCGAGCTGCGCGCAAGCGTCGGGCGGCTCACCCACACGGCAGGCGATATCGCGTCCGGCAACAGCGCGCTGGCGGCGCGTACTGAGCAGCAGTCCAGCGCCGTCGTGCAGACGGCGGCCAGCATGGAGCAGCTCACCGCGACGGTGAAAAATAACGCCGACAACGCCCGCCACGCCAGCCAGATCGCCGCCACAGCCTCGCAGACGGCCGGGCGCGGCGGTGGCGTGGTGCGCGATGTTGTGCAGACCATGCAGGATATCTCCGCCAGTTCGCGCAAAATCGCCGACATTACCGAGGTGATAAACAGTATTTCTTTCCAGACCAATATCCTGGCGCTGAACGCGGCGGTGGAAGCGGCGCGCGCGGGCGAACATGGCCGTGGTTTTGCGGTGGTCGCCGCCGAAGTGCGTAGCCTCTCGCAACGCAGCGCGCAGGCGGCGAAGGATATCGCGGCGTTGATTGATGAGTCGGTGAACCGTATTAAAACCGGCAGCACGCTGGCGGCCCGGGCCGGTGAGACGATGGATGAAGTGTTGCACTCCGTCACGCGCGTAAACGATATCATGGAAGAAATCGCTTCCGCCTCGCAGGAGCAGAGCCGTGGCATTGAGCAGATCTCCCGCGCGGTGAGCGCGCTCGACGCCACCACGCAGCAGAACGCCGCGCTGGTGAGCGCCTCGTCAAATGCCGCAGGCGATCTTGAAGCTCAGGCGGCGCGCCTGCGCGGGCTGGTCGGCGCGTTCCGTCTCGACGCGCGAACCGCACCAACACGCCCTGTAGTGGGCTTCGCGGCGCGTCCGGTCGCACCCGCGGCGACAGTGAGGCCGCGCGCGCCCGTAACGGACGAGGGCTGGACGACATTCTGACATTCCAGCTTCCCCGCCCACGCTTTCTTCTCCCGCGCCCGGTTTACCGGGCGCTCACTTTTCCCGTGGTGTACTAAGCTTTCGTTACCCTTAACGCAAATCAGGATAACGACATGACAAAAAACGCCTTTGTTGCTGTCGTGACCGGCGGCAGTTCAGGAGTCGGGCGCGCGACAGCCAGTTACTTTGCGGCCTCTGGCTATGATGTGGCGATCATTGCCCGTGGAGAGCAGGGCGTGGCGGAGACCACGGAAGAGTTAAAGCGCTACGGCGGTCGCGTGCTCGGCATCTGTGCCGACGTGGCCGACCCGCAGCAAGTCAGTAACGCGGCGCAACGTATTGAGGAAGAGCTGGGGCCGATGGCGGTGTGGGTCAATTGCGCCATGACGACCGTGCTCGCGCCGGTGGAACATATCAGTTTCGATGAGTTCAGGCGCGTCACGGAGGTGACCTATCTCGGCGCGGTAAACGGTACCCGCAGCGCGCTGCGCTATATGCAGTTACGCGACAGCGGCACGATTATTCAGGTAGGGTCGGCGCTCGCATGGCGCTCGATTCCGTTGCAGTCGGCCTATTGCGGGGCGAAAGCGGCTATCCGCGCGTTTACCGACTCGCTACGCTGCGAGCTCCTGCACCAGAAAAGCGGCGTGCGGGTGTCGATGGTGCAGTTGCCCGCCATCAACACCACGCAGTTCAACTGGGCGCGTAATAAGTTTCATCACCGGATGCAGCCGCTTGAGCCTATCTACCAGCCAGAAGTGGCCGCGAAAGCGATTTATGATGCCGCCGTGGCGCGCCGTCCGCCGCGCGAAGTGTGGCTGGGTAAAAACACGGTCATGTCGATTGTCGGCAATATGTTTTTCCCGGGTCTTCTCGACCGCTACGTGACAAAAACCTGGGAAGGGCAACTGACCGACGAGGCCGAACCGACGCAACGCCCCGATTACCTGTTCCAGCCGCTGGACAATGGACATCAGGCACACGGGCGATTTGACAGCCAGGCGAAGAACAAGGCCGTGGCCGTCGATTCGCGCGTGATGGGCGTGGCGGCGGTGGCGGTAGCCGGGCTGTTACTGAAAAGCCTGTTCCGCCGCCGTTAAGGACTAGCGCATTCGCAGCCAGCGGTAGCCGTAACCGTTGATGCGAAGCTCGCAGGCGACTGGCGGATAATCATCATCCGCCAGGATCTCGCGGGCGTCCGTTAAATCCAGCTCGCCTAAATCCACCGTCACCGGCGCATGGCTCAGATTAGTGAGCATCAGCGTGGCGACGTTGTGATTCTGGTAGCGTACCGCGAAGACGCTCTTTTCCCGTACCGTGAACGGGTGAAAGTGCTGATAGCAGATCTCCGGCAGGGTGCGCCAGACTGCGATAATCTCGCGGATACGGTGCAGTAATGAGTCCGCGCGCGCCTCTTGTTCTTCAACGTTCACCACCTGATAGCGAAACGGCCCCTCTGCGATGAGCGGCTCCACAAACCTCGCCGGATCGCAGGCCGAAAACCCGGCACCAGTTCCGGCATGCCACTGCATCGGCGTGCGTACCGATTCCCGCTCCGGCTGTGAAAGCAGATCCCCCATGCCGATTTCCGCGCCGTAGCGCACTACTGGCGTGCCCGGCAGTGAAAACAGCAGGGCATGCGCCATCGCCTGATGACGCTCATCGCCGCCGAGCATCGGCGCCAGGCGGCGACGGATACCGCGCCCGTAGATGCGCATATCCGGGTCCGGGGCGTATTTCTCCATCACGAAGTCGTAATCTTCAGGCTCCAGATCTTCAAGGTCCAGCTCGTCATGGTTGCGCAGCCAGAAACAGTAGCCGCCGTTGGCAGGCGGCATGGGCAGTTCGTTGAGCGCTTTCACCAGCGGCGCGGCCGCTTCGCGGGCCAGCGCCAGAATCGTGTTTTTGTTTATCCAGAAGTTCAGCAGCGTGGTGAGGCGCTCGCCGCCGCCGAAGAAATCTTCAAATTCTGAGACGTTCACGTCCACTTCGCCAAGCAGGATCATATCCGGGTGGTCGGCGGTCAGCAGATCGTAGAAGTGGTTAAAGAGCCGGTAGCCGCTCTCGCGGTCGCCAGGCAGGCTCGCCTGTTCCACCATGTGCGAGGCCGCGTCGACGCGAAAGCCAGCCACACCTTTATCAGCCCAGAAGCGCAGCACGTGATCGACTGCCTGGATAACATCCGGGTGACGCAGGTTGAGATCTGGTTCGTGATGGTAAAAGAGGTGCCGATAGTAGCGCTGCGCCTGTTCATCAAAACGCCAGATATGCGGCTCGACGGTAGGAAACATCGGCGCAGGCTCATCCGGCCCCGGCGTGTCGCGCCAGAGATAGAAGTCGTGAAACGGGCTGTCGCGGCCCTTGCGCGCCTCCAGAAACCAGTTGTGCTCATTGGACGTATGTTGCGCCACCAGTTCGATAATCACCCGGATATCGCGTTTGCCCGCTTCGGCAATCAGCCACTCGACATCTTCCAGCGAGCCGATGCGCGGGTCGGGTTCCGTATGGTTTTCCACGTCATAACCGTTATCGCGTCGCGGCGAGAGATAAAACGGGGTCAGCCAGATGGCGGTCGCGCCAAGCGATTCGACATAGTCGAGCTTTTCAACAATGCCGCGCAGGTCTCCCCAGCCGTCGGCGTTGCTGTCAAAAAAACGGGTAGGATCGATCTGGTAGATGACGGCGTTCTGGTGCCACAGACGGCTCATAAGCGGACTCCTTTTAGCGGAAATCAGCCTTTAGTATAGGCGGGACGGGGAGATGACTAAAAAATGTGCGCCGTTTCGATGAAAAAAAGCGGGCGGCGCGAGGCCGCCCGGCGGGGTTATTCAAAGCGGTAGCTCAGGCTCGCGCCCACGCCATAATTGCGGCCCGGCGCGGGCTCGTAGTAGCGGGCGTTGGATTCATTAACGATGACCGACCCGACATAGGATTTATCAAACAGGTTATCGACGCGACCAAACACGTCCAGCAGCCAGTTGCCGCGCTGGAATTTATAGCCCGTGTTGAGGCCGACAGTGGTATACGACGGCACTTTCGCATCGTTGGCGTCATTGGCCATGATGCTGCTCATGTAGCGCACGTCGCCGCCCGCGTACCAGCCGTTCTCCGGCTCATAACCGAGCGAGGCGTAAACCATGTTGCGCGCGATGCCCGGCATCCGGTTGCCGTTGCAGTCGCCGGTGCGGCAGACATTGGCGCGGTAGGTGGCGTCAAGGTAGGTCCAGGCGGTTTTCAGCTTCCAGGCGTCGCCAAACTGCTGGTCGAGCGCAAGCTCAACGCCCTGACGGCGGGTTTTGCCGGCGTTTTTATAGCTGCTACGCCCGCTGCCGACGCTCTGATCGACCACGATTTCGTTATCGGTGTCGGTCTGGAACAGCGCCACGGTGACAAGCCCGTTGCCGATGCGGGTTTTGCTGCCCACTTCCACGGTGTCGCTGGTGGACGGCTTAAGCGCGAAGTTCAGACCGCTCTGGCCACCTGAGCGATAGGAGAGCTCGTTGATGGTTGGCGTTTCAAACCCGCGGCCCCATGAGGCGTAAACATTCCAGGCGTCTGTCAGCGCATATTTCAGCGAGCCTGCCGGCAGCCACTTGTGGTAATTGGCCTCACCGCTGTCGTCGCCATTGCCCGGCGCGACATAAAAATCGTTGGAGTCGAACCAGATGTTGCTGTAGCGCACGCCCGCGTCGAGGCTCAGTTTGTCGGTGAGCTGCCATGACGTTTGCAGGTACGGATCGACATTCCACATCAGGTTGCGCTCATTGCGGCGCAGCTCACCTTTCTCGCCATACTGCGGCGCGCCGTTGACCAGGCGGAAGTTTTTATAGCCTTTGCGGTCTTCGCTCATGTTTTCATAGGCGAGGCCGAGCGTGACGCTCACCGGCAGCCCTGCGAGCGCGTCGCGGTGCGTCCAGCGGCTGTCGATGCCCTGGTAGTGACGGGTGAGACTGATAACGCCGCCGGGGTTGGTGGGCGCGGCCTGAAAGCCCTCTTTGAATGACTGGAACTGCGTGGTTTCGCGCTCGCCCGCGTACGCCATCACGCTCAGATCGTCCTGTTCCGTCAGCGCGCGCTCGTAACGCAGGCCCGCCTGCGTCTGCTTTGTGGTTTTTCGGGTGTTGAATTCATCGCCGCGCGGCGACTGGCGCGGATTTTGATGCCACTCATCGCGGGTCAGGCCGCCCGGATCGTTGGCTTTGATATCAACGCTGTTGAACAGCAGCGTCAGCTTGCTGGCCTCATCCAGGCGCACGCCGAGCTTCGCGTTAGCGAGATTTTTACGCGCGCCGCTGTGATCGCGGTAGCCGTGCGTGGTGAAACGGGTGGTGGAAACGGTGTAATCGACATCGCCTGGCTGCGTGCCGTCGCCGGTCGCGCCGCTGGCTTTCAGCCCGTAGCGTACGCTGCCATAGCTGCCGTAATACGTGCCCGCTTCGATTTTCGGCGGCTGCGCTCCGGTTTCGGTTTTCACGTTGATAACGCCGCCCGAGGCATTGCCGTACAGCGCTGAGAACGGGCCGCGCAGCACGTCAACGCTCTCAATGCTGTTTAAATCGAAGTTTGAGGTATAGCCCTGGCCGTCCGGCATCGTCGCCGGGATGCCATCGACATACATGCGAATACCGCGCACCCCGTACGTGGAGCGCGACCCGAATCCGCGCATCGACAGTTGTAAATCCTGCGCGAAGTTCTGACGATTCTGGATTTGCAGCCCCGGCACGCTGCCGAGGTTTTCCGACAGGTTTATCTGGGGAGCGGCGTGACGGAGCGTTTCGCCGTTTACCACGCTGACGGAGGCGGGCGTGTCCAGCTCAGAGATCCCGCCGGGGGCGGCGGTGACGATCAGGGTTTGTTCATTGATGGCGGCATGTGCGGGTGAGAGCGCGACAGGCAGCAAAAAAGCGAAGGGCGCATAGCGAGCGCGGGAGATTTTCATGCGGTTTACTGAATCCCGGAAGTCATAAAATGAATAAAATCTGTGACGTAATGTTAAGCGTTATGTAAATTTTTGAAAAACTTAACGGCACGTTGCGTTAACCCTGCAAGTGTAGACGCCGCTTGCGGTTTCTACCCACCGTAAAAAGATTTCCCTTTGGTTGAATAATGATTATTATTCTCATCCATAATAAAACGCCACGGCACTGCCGGGCAACGCTTTTGGATTCAATGTGATGCAACCCATTCTGTTTGTTTCAAAGGGAGTTCTTATGCAGTTACGTCACCTTTCCACGCCGCGCGCGCTGCTCGGCGCGCTGCTGTTCGCCAGCACGTTCGCCACATTTACCACCCAGGCCGCTGAGGAGATGCTGCGCAAGCCAGTCGGCAAGGGCGCGTATGAAATGGCCTACAGCCCGGCGGAACAGGCGCTGTTCGTCGCTACCTCGCAGAGCCGCAAGCTGGATAAAGGCGGCGTAATTTACCGTCTCGACCCGGCGACGCTTGAGATAACGCAGGTCATTCATAACGATCTCAAACCGTTTGGCGCAACCATTAACACGAAAACCAACACGCTGTGGTTCGGCAATACGGTCAACGGCGCGATAACGGCGGTCGATGCGAAAACCGGCGAGGTGAAAGGGCGTCTGGTGCTCGACGGGCGCGCCCGCTCAGAAAGCGTGAAGCCGCTGCAACCACGCGAACTGGCGGTGGATGAAACCACCAATACCGTTTATATCGGCGGGATCGGCAAAGAGAGTGAAATCTGGGTGGTGGATGGCGAGACGCTGCAAAAGCGCGCGAGCATCACCGGGCTCGGTAAATTCAGCGCCGGGCTGGCGCTGGACGCGGCGGCGAAGCGCCTTTATACCACTAACGCCGACGGCGAATTTATTACTATCGACACGGCGACCCATCAGGTACTGTCACGCAAAAAACTGGCCGATGACGGGAAAGCGCATTTCTTTATTAACCTGAGCCTGGACGCGGCGAATCACCGTGCCTTTGTGGCGGACTCGCAACAGCCGCAACTGCTGGTGGTCGATACCCGCAACGGCGAAGTGCTGAAGAAAATTGACGCGCCGGACGCGCTGGCCGTGCTGTTTAACCCCGCGCGCAATGAAGTTTACCTGACGCACCGCGAGGCGGGCAGCGTCAGCGTAATTGATGCAAAAAGTTACGCTGTCACTAAAACCTTTAAAACGCCGGTGCATCCGAACAGCCTCGCGCTGTCGCCGGATGGCAAAACGCTTTACGTCACCGTCAAACAGGCTTCCAGCCGTCAGCAGGAAGCGACCAGCCCGGATGACGTTATCCGTATCGCGCTGTAATCAACCGCCCCGCATCAGGCGGGGCTTTTTTAGCGCTGCATACCCCAGCGCCGCACCGTGGCTTTCTCCAGCGTGGCGAAAACCAGCCCTTCCACCAGTAAGCCGATGATAATCACCGTCGCGAGGCCCGCGAATACCCGATCGGTAAAGAGTTCATTGCGGTTCTGGAAGATATACCAGCCGAGGCCGCCGTCGCCGCTTGAGGCGCCGAATACCAGCTCGGCGGCGATAAGCGTGCGCCAGGCGAACGCCCAGCCAATCTTCAGCCCCGAGATAATGGAGGGCAGCGCCGCCGGGATCAAGATATTCACCACCAGCCGCGGGCCGCTCAGCCCGTAATTGCGACCCGCCATGCGCAGTGTCTCCGGCACGCCCTGAAACCCGGCCCAGGTATTGAGCGCAATTGGCCACATCACTGAGTGCACCAGTACCAAGATAAGGCTTCCCTGACCCAGCCCGAACCAGAGCAGCGCCAGCGGCAGCAGCGCGATGGCGGGCAGCGGGTTGAACATGGCGGTGAGCGTACTGAGCAGGTCACGTCCGGGCCGCGTCGAGATAGCCAGCGCGCTGAAAAGCAGCGCCAGTATGCTCCCCAGGGCATAGCCTTTTAAGAGCGTACCGAGCGAATTCACCACTTTATCGGGCAGCGCTCCGCTGTGCATATCTTCACTGAAAGCGCGCAGGGTTTGCACAAACCCCGGCAGCATCAGATCGTTATTCTGAACGCGCGCCACGCCTTCCCAGAGCGCGAGCAGCACAACGACCAGCAGCGTTTTGCGCGCCCAGGCCTGGTTCCAGAGCCGGGTGAGTAGCGGCAGCGGCGTATCTATCTATTTCGCCGGAATAACCGTCGTCACAAGCGTCGGCATCTCCCAGGTGCCGCCCGCGCGAATAAGACGGCATTCACCCGTATTGTAATCGTCGCTCTGTACGAAGGTGTCGCCGTTCCAGGTCCAGCTTGCGCCGCTCATGCAGTCGCCAATGCCGCGCCCGCGCTGAACGGAGGTGATAACGCCCTGGTCATAGTCGTTGGCGATAAGCGTTATCAGCGTCGGTTTGCCTCTGAGCGCCTCATCAATCACCCAGTAGCCGTTACCCTCGTTGTAGGCCGCGCGCCAGCAGGTCGCGGCAATCAGCGCCTTGCCGTTGCTTAACGGCGTAACGGTCACCGGCTCGTTACGCAGCGTTTCATCGGTCAGCCCGTCGCAGCTGTCGCCGTCGAGTTTTGTGGCTTCAAGCCGCGGCAACAGCGTGGCGAGCGCTGCCCCGGTGAGCGTGACAGGCTGCGCCTTGCTTACCACAGCGGCGTGGATAACAGGCGCCGGAACGGCGGCGGGAACGGCGCTTTCCGGTTTATCCCCTTTTTTGATGAGGGCGCCCGGCGTGCCGACGCGGCCCTGTACGTCGTCCATTTTCAGCAATACGGCGCTGGCGCCCGCAGCGGAGAGCGCGAAGCGGCGGTTATCAGATTTAAACACCACGTTGCCGCGGCCTTTGACGGCGTTGATGACGGCCGCGGTCTGCGCCTCGTTGAGCTGCCAGGTCTCATCTTTGCGCTCTTCAGGGAGCGTGCCGAGATCTTTACCGTCGATAGCAAGGCGCATCGGCCCCTGTGAGGGTTTATCGTCGTCATTCATGTCGCCAAGACGAATCTGGCCGGTGACCGGCGTATTCGGCCCGGCCTCCCGGGTCAGCAGCAGCGAGCCGCCGGTGCCGTCACTGGCTTCATAGGCATCGACGCGGCAGGTGCCGGTGTTATCGCAAACCATGCTCCAGTCTTTATGGTTGAAGTAAGCTCGCTCGGGCATCACGGCCGCGGCGCTGAGCGCGAAACAGAGGGGAGTCAGTGCGAGACCACGCAGAGTTGCGGCTTTCATAACGGTTCCTTGTGTACGTTTTGCTGCGCCATAGGGTGAAGCGCCGCGGCGTTTCGGACAACCTACCAGTAATAGTACGCACAAAAAAAGGAGCCTGGCGGCTCCTTTTCACGCAGGCGGGGTTACTCCTGATGCTGTTGCGGCGCGGTGCTGTGGATTGCTTCCACGCGCTTGCGCACGCCGAACCAGCCCGCGATCAGCAGAATGGCGATCAGCGGAATGGAGGCGATGGTGAAGGTGCCGTTCGGGTAGTCGAACGCCATCAGCACCAGCACGGTGGCGAGGAACAGCAGCGTCAGCCAGGAGGTAAACGGCGCGCCCGGCAGTTTAAACGGCACGTCATCGGCCTTGCCTTCTTTGATGGCTTTGCGCAGGCGCATCTGGCAGACCACGATAAACGCCCAGGAGGAGATAATACCGAGCGACGCGACGTTCAGGACAATCTCAAACACCTGCGACGGCACCAGATAGTTCAGGAATACGCCGACCACATAGACGCACACCGTAACCAGAATGCCCGCAAACGGCACCTGAGATTTGCTCATCTTCGACATGAACTTTGGCGCGGAGCCGCCCATCGACATCGAGCGCAGGATACGGCCAGTAGAATAGAGACCGGAGTTGAGGCTGGAGAGCGCCGCAGTCAGCACCACCATATTCATGATATCGCCGATATAAGGCACGCCGAGCTTCGAGAAGAAGGTCACAAACGGGCTCTGGCCCGCCTGGTAGGCGTTCCACGGCAGCAGCAGCACCAGCAGCACCACTGAGCCGACATAGAACAGGCCGATACGCCAGATAACGCTGTTAATGGCTTTCGGTACCATCGTCTGCGGATCTTTACATTCGCCCGCCGCGGTGCCAACCAGCTCGATGGACGCAAAGGCGAATACCACGCCCTGCACCAGCACTAACGCAGGCAGCAGGCCATGCGGGAAGAGGCCGCCGTTATCGGTTATCAGATGAAAGCCCGTGGCGTTGCCGTCGAGCGGTTTACCGGTGCCGAGAAACACCACGCCGACAATCAGGAACACCACGATGGCCAACACTTTAATCAGCGCGAACCAGAACTCCATTTCAGCAAACCACTTCACGCCGATAAGGTTCATGGTACCGACAATCGCCAGCGCGCCAAGCGCGAAAACCCACTGCGGCACGTCACCAAACGCGCCCCAATAGTGCATATAGAGCGCCACGGCGGTGATATCGACGATCCCGGTCATCGCCCAGTTCACGAAATACATCCAGCCCGCCACGTAAGAGGCTTTTTCACCGAGGAACTCGCGGGCGTATGAGACAAAACTGCCGCTCGACGGACGGTGCAGCACCAGCTCGCCCAGCGCGCGGAGGATGAAGAAAGAGAAGATACCGCACACCAGATAGACCAGCGCCAGCGACGGCCCGGCCGCCTGCAGACGCGCGCCCGCGCCCAAAAACAGGCCCGTACCGATGGCGCCGCCGATAGCTATCATCTGCACCTGACGGTTGCCCATCGCTTTGTGATAACCCTCTTCATGAGAGTTCAACCAGCGTCGTTTCGCGGCGCGATGCTCAGCCGCGTTTTGCTTCGTTGTTTTCATTCGTTTTCCTGTAGTCCTGTCTGAACCTGAACGAGCCAAAATAACCGCCCGCCGTAAACCAACCAAACGATTGCCTGTGCTGGTTTTTTGTACGGCAAATGTCTGTCTTTCCTGTGATTATGTTGTGCGGATAAGACAAAACATGGCGCAGCATCCTAACCCCAAATTCCGGGCTACGCAAAGCCTACCAGTCAGGGTGTGAACCAGAACTTGTTAGCCCATAACGCCATCAGGGTTGTTGTGCGCAGAGTGCGCAAAAAAGCCGTCTTGTCTTGTCCTGCAAAACCCTGATAATGCCGTTTTCTGTGCGGCATTGATGGCGAGGAGAGCCGATGAAAAGCAAAGCACGCGTGCTGTTAATGATGATGTTGATGGGCGGGAGCGCGCAGGCCGCGACCGACTGGACGCCGGATGCGGTAGTCAAACCGCTGATAGCGCAATACCAGATCCCCGGCATGGCGGTGGCCGTGTCGGTCAATGGCGAAACGCATTTCTGGCATTATGGCGTGGCGTCGAAGGAGACCCGCAAACCGGTGGATGACCACACCCTGTTTGAAATCGGCTCGCTCAGTAAAACCTTTACCGCCGCGCTGGCAAGCTACGCGCAGCAGGAGGGCAAACTCGATTTCAGCGCGCCCGCCAGTCGCTATCTGCCGACGCTTAAAGGCAGCGCGTTTGATGGCGTGACGCTGAAAAACCTCGCCACGCACACCTCCGGCATGCCGCTGTTTGTGCCGGATGAGGTGAAAACCACGGCGCAACTGATGGACTGGTATCGCGCCTGGCAGCCGAAACAGCCGGCAGGCACCGAACGCGTTTACTCTAATCTCGGCATCGGGATGCTTGGGCTTATCACCGCAAAGGCGCTTGATAAACCTTTCAGCGAGGCGATGGAGCAGGGGCTGCTGGCGGAATTCGGTATGAAACAGAGCTTTGTGAATGTGCCTGCCGCTGCGATGCGCGACTACGCGCAGGGTTATAACAAAGACGACAAACCGGTGCGCGTCACGCCCGGCCCGCTGGACGCCGAATCCTACGGGCTGAAATCAAGCAGCGCCGATTTGCTGCGCTATCTGCAAATTCAGCTCGGCGAGCGCGAGGTGTCGCCGCGCTGGCGGGCTTCGCTGAATGCCACGCATAACGGTTACTACCGCAGCGGCGAGTTCACGCAGGGACTGATGTGGGAGTATTATCCGTGGCCCTCGCCGCTCTCAACGCTGCTGGAAGGCAACAGCAGCCAGCGCATTATGAAAGGGCTCACGGCGACCGCCATCGTGCCGCCGCAGCAAGCGCCACAGGCCGCCTGGTATAACAAAACCGGCTCCACCAACGGGTTTTCGACCTATGCGGTGTTTATCCCCGGAAAACGTATCGCGCTTATTATGCTCGCGAACAAGTGGTTCCCGAATGACGATCGCGTAAAAGCGGCGTATCAGATTGTTGAGCATTTCGATAAATAGCACGCCATAAAAAAGGCCGCCCGCGGCGGCCTTCGCATGACGCATCGCGAATCAGAGCTTCGTGATAACCACATCCTGATCGAGACGGGATTTCGGCAGCGTGGCGTTGAAATCCGCGTCGCTACGATAGCCGATAGTCGCCACCACGACGCTCTTCAGGCCTTTTTCTTTAAGTCCCAGCACCTCGTCCATTTTCTCCGGGTGGAAGCCTTCAATCGGCGTCGCGTCGAGGCCCATCGCGGCCGCGCCCAGCAGCAGGAAGCCGAGGGCGAGATACGCCTGACGGGTCATCCACTCGCGCTGCTGCTCCGGGGTTTCGCTATTCAGGCCCACGAAGTAGCGACGGCCTTTATCGTTGCCGGCGCGCGCTTCTTCGCTGTCATAACGGCCATCCTGCTGCTCTTTTTCCAGCAATTGCAGCAGGTGCGCTTCGTTCAGCTCTTCTTTAATGGTGAAAACCACGGTCATGGCGGCGTTCTGCGCTTTGACCTGGTTGGCCTCCATCAGCGCGGGCAGGATCTGCTGTTTGCCTTCGTCGCTGGTTACCGCGAAGAAGTGCCACGGCTGGGAGTTGACTGAGGAAGGGCTAAAGCGCAGCAGATCCAGCAGTTGCTGCTGCTGGTCGGCAGTGAGCTTACGGCTGTTGTCATAGGCTTTGCTGGTATGGCGTGTGCGAATAATGTCATTAAGGTTCATAAGCATTTCCTGATGTAATGCCGGGCCGGTTTATCACCGGCTAGGGCAGGTCTGTTATTATCATGATTAAGGAAACTGATAGTAGTCGAAACCTGACGGCAGCAACACCCGGCGCGTTCTGTCGGGCGCGTAAGCGGCAAAAAATGCTAAAAATTACGTGACACTGTCACTAAAAAGCCTGGACAGCGACCGTTGCGGCAAGAAAAGGGTAAACGGCGCGCGCGGTTTCAGGCATTATCAACCCACGCTTACTCCACCAAGGAACTGTTATGCCGCATATTGATGTGAAATTCTTCCCGCGCGATCTCAGCGAACCCCAGCAGCAGGCGCTCGCCGAGGCGTTAACTCAGGTCATCGTGAAACATCTGCAAAGCAAAGAAAGCGCGGTGTCAGTGGCGCTTAACGAAGTGCAGCCGGAGCAGTGGAAGGAAGCCGTGTGGGATAAAGAGATAGCGCCGCATCTTGATACCCTGGCGCGCAAGCCTGGCTACGAAATGTAAGCCATAAAAAAACCCTGCCGTGGCAGGGTTTTCGTTTAATCATCGCTTATTTTTTCTCGCCCGGCTTTTTCGCCTGACGCTCAACCGGGGGCACAGAAGCGCCCATCTCAGCGCCGGTCACCGGGTTGATGCTCGGATCGGACTGCAGACGCTGCGCCATGTTCAGTACGCTTGCCTGCTGATCGGGGCCAAGCTGGATATCAATCATACCGTCGCCTCCATTAACTGCGGGCTGCGGATCGGCAACGTATTCAAAGTTTTCGTCGCTGTTCCAGCTGCCGCGCAGGTCGTCACCTTTGGACATGTTGTAGTAAACATTCGTGTACTGTTCCACCGGCGGCAGTTTGCCCGGCGGGAAGTTATTACGGATAGAGTAGAGCGCTTTCTCAAACGAAAGCATATGCGCCACTTCACGGGTCATCAGGAAGCCCAGCGCGTCTTTCACGCCCGGGTCATCCGTCAGGTTAATCAGACGCTCATAAATAATCTTCGCGCGTGCTTCCGCTGCGATGTTAGAACGCAGATCCGCGGTGATTTCGCCGATCGTGTCGATGTAAGCCGCAGTCCAGGGTACGCCTGCGGAGTTGGTCAGCGGCGGCCCGCCCCCGTACAGCACCTGGGTCAGGTGGCTGTCATTGCCGGCACCGGTAATGGAGCGATACAGCTCGCCTTCGGTTTCGGTAGCTTCCGCCAGATCGCCTTTGGCGCCTTTGTTGAGCATCCCCACAAGTGAACCGATAATTTCAAGATGGCTCAGTTCTTCTGTGGCGATATCCATCAGCATTTCTTTACGCGCCGGATCTTCATCACCCAACCCCTGGGTGAAATAGCGGGTGGCCGCAGCCAGTTCGCCCTGCGGGCCCCCAAATTGTTCCAGCAGTAAATTTGCCAGCCCCGGGTTCGGCTCCGCAACGCGGACCGTATATTGCAGTTGTTTTACATGTCGGAACATCAGGCTCTCCTGTTTACACGACAACACTCAATACAAACCTGCCAGCGAACTGGCAGGCAAAGTTAAATCACTTTTATTTTTTCGCTTCTACGCCAGGCGCCGCTGAACGATTAAGGAATTGCTGAGTAACATCCGGTAAATGATTCAGGCACCATTCGGCCATTGCAATTTCCTGCTCAAGGATTTGCTGGAATACCGCAACACCCTGTTCGTCGCCTACCGCTTTTGCAGCGGCAATCAGCGAGGTGTAGCAGGCGATTTCGAACTGTTCGAAAACGTAGCCGCTGATAGCGCCTTTCACCACTTCGTCCGAGGCGAACATGCCGCCTACGGCCTGGCCCATTGCCGTCATTTTGCTCATGGTGTCTTTAACGACAGAGCTGGATACGTTATTTCTTTCAATAACCGAATCAATCAGTTGCAGCTGGTGACGTGTCTCTTCAATGTGCTGCTCAATGCGTGCTTTGAGATCCGGATAGTGCTCGATACGGGAAGCCATTGATTCCAGCATCTGTTCCGCTTGTTTCTCCATCGCATGGGCGTCACGCAGCCAGTCATGATAATTTTCTTCGTATGTCGTCATAAATCACCTCTTCCGGAATAAAACAGTTGCCTGTAAAGAAATTTTTTATGCGTCCTCTACAGAATTTATTAAATTTGATACGCACTAAAAAGCGTAGCAGATATTTTTGAACGGAAGCGGCAATTCGGGATATTCTGTTTTTTGAGAGTAATCCTAAGTGAAATTAACTGGATAATAATTATTCACTTGAGGCTTAAATATGTACATCATTTCGCGCTATGTATAACTTCAAATAATAAATAATTGCAATTGCATTTTATTTTTACAATCCGTTTACCTGACCTGTCATTAATGCGTTATTTTATTTTAAGCGAGGCGGTAAATTAAGGTCAGGGCGGTTTAAGGCGTGATCACTTTATTTATGCTGCCAGGGAGGAGAGAGCCAGACGCGCTGTGCTACGAGAAGCCACGCCGCCAGGCGTGAAAGCGTCTATTCTCAGACAGGCATAACGTAAGGACGCAGAATAAGGAACACCTCATGGCTTTCAGAAGACAGGATTACTTTTCCCGTATCGGCTTTACCGGCGAGCCACAACCGACGGCTGAAACATTACACGCGCTCCATCGGCGCCACACCGCCACCATCGCGTTCGAGAACCTCGATGTCCTGTTAGGGCGCGAAATCCTGCTCGACGACGACGCGATTTTTACCAAGCTGGTGGAGGCGGGCCGCGGCGGGTATTGCTTTGAGCAGAACGCGCTCTTTACCCGCGCGCTGGCTGAATGCGGGTTTGCGGTAGAGGCGCTGGCGGCGCGGGTATTAATTGCCGGGCCCAGCGACATGCCGCCGCGTACCCACCGGCTGGTGCAGGTGATGATTGATGACGCCCCCTGGATTGCCGATGTCGGCTTTGGCGGCGCGACGCTCAGCGCGCCGATCCCGCTCAGGCACGGCGCGGAAATCACCGGCCCCGAAGGCCGCTTTCGCATCGAAAGCCAGCAGAGCGAATTTCTGCTCATGAAAGAAGAAGGCGACGACTGGCATGCGCTCTATCGCTTCGACCAGGCGCGTCAGTATCCGGGCGATTACCTGATGGCCAACCATTTCATTGCCCACTGGCCGGACTCGCACTTTCGTCATCATCTGCTGGCGGCGCTGCATCCGCCAGGCCAGACGCCGTTAAAATTGCTGAACCAGCAACTGACCGTCAACGGCGAACGGCGAACGCTGGCGGATGACGCGGCGGTTTATGACTGCCTGCAAAAATCATTTGGCTTGCGTTTCGATCATCCGGTGCACGGCGTGGGGCGCGACCAATTCTGCGCGATGATGGCGCAGCTGCGTCACGATAATCCTTAAACGCCCGCGTGCTGCTGGCGAAACTGGCCGGGGGTGACGCCCCAGGCGTTTTTAAAGGCTTTGCTGAACGCGGCCTGCGTCAGATAGCCGCACGCCTCGGCCACGCGCCCGATGGCGTCCTGTTCACGCTCCAGTAGCCGGGCGGCGCGCGCCATACGCACCTGCGTCAGCCAGGCCTGAGGGGTGAGCGGGTAACGGCCCGCAAAGTGTCTTGCAAAGGTGGCGCGGGAGAGAAAACAGCGCGCCGCCATGCTCTTGAGCGTCCAGGGGTGCTCCGGGTTTGTCAGCACGGCGCTCACCGCGGGCGCCAGTCGCCTGTCAGCCAGCAGCGGCAGCATTCCCGGCGCGCCGTTTTCCTCGCTTAACAATGCGCGCAGCACCAGCGTCAGCAGCGTAGACGACAGCTCGCGCACAATCGCGGCGGCGCCCGGACGCCCGCTCAGGCTCTCATCTGACAGCATGGTTAACAGCGCCGCCAGCGAGCGGCAGTCATCTCTGCTGCCTGTCGCGATACGTTGTACCGCAGGCTGCCCGCTAAAGAGCAGCCCGCCGCTAACGCCGGTGCGAAATTCGCCGCACAGCATCACAAGTGGCGTATCGTCGCCTTCCGTAACCACTTCTGTGACGACCGCATTATCGCGCCGTAACACGGGCGCGCGTGCGCCTGTCTGCTGATGACTTTCCAGACGGTGCGCAGCGCCGTGAGGCAGCAGAAAGATATCACCGGCCTGGGCGTCAAAAGCCTGGCCGTTCACCGCAAGCCTGGCGCTGCCTGCGAGGATCGCATGCCAGGGAATGTGACCCGCGGGGCGCTGCGCATGATCCGACTGCCAGCGACCGGCGAAACGGCAGTGTAAATCGACAGAACTCTCCGGCGCGAGGAGGGCGATAAGCTGACTGAGGCTGTCCATAGAGCTCCTGAGACGATAAGACAAAAACCCGGGACGCCGGAGGGCAGATAGCGACAGGCGTCGGGCGTAGTATGCACTCAACGCCCGCAGACGGGTATCCATTGACGAAGGAGTGCATCATGAGCCGTTTACACACTATTGCGACAGACACCGCCACCGGTAAAACCGCCCAGCTGTTCGATACGCTGAAAAGCGCGATGGGTAAAGTCCCTAACGCCTATGCCACCATCGGCAGCAACGCGCCGGACATTCTCTCTCAGGCGCTGCAACACTCAATGGCGCTCAAAAAAGGCGCGCTGAGTGCCCGCGAGCTTGAGGCCATCAATCTGGTGGTGAGCGAGACCACCGGCTGTGATTATTGCCTCGCCGCACATACCCTGATGGCGAAAAAAGCGGGCTATAGCGCTGAAGACGTGCAAGCGCTCCGCGCCGGGCGGTTCGCCCAGGACACGCACATCGACGCGTTGCTGCACTTTGTGAAGACCGTCATCACGACACGTGGCACGTTGCCGGAACGCGACGTCACCGCGCTCCGCGAGGCCGGTTTCGACGACCGCCAGATGATTGAGATCCTGAGCGCCATCAGCGCGATTCTCTTTACCAACATGGTGAACCGGGTCAACGATACTGTGGTGGATTTTCCGAAAGCAGAATAATCCGCCGCGGTGGGGGAGGGGAGCGGCTTATTCATTATCAATGAGTTAGACGTTTTTCCTCCGCCCCGTTATTCCTGCGACACGCCCCGACGCCTGGCAAAAGTCACCGATGCGCTGTATAAGAAATAAACACCGCTGATACGCGTAACCGGAGATGACGATGACCATGAAAGTGCTGGGCTATGCCGCGCAAACCGCAGAGGCGCCGCTGGCTCCCTTTGAATTTACCCGCCGCACCCCGCGCCCCGATGATGTGGTGCTGGAGATCCTCTACTGCGGCGTCTGCCATTCCGATCTCCATCAGGCGCGTAATGACTGGGGCTTTAGTCAGTATCCCATCGTGCCGGGCCACGAAATTATTGGCCGCGTTACCGCCGTAGGCAGCGACGTGAAGAAATTCAAACCGGGCGATCTCGCGGGCATCGGCTGTATGGTCGATTCCTGTCGTCATTGCGACCCGTGCCGCGAGGGGCTTGAGCAATACTGTCTCGAAGGCAATATCCAGACCTATAACGGTATCGACCGCCACGACGGGGAACTGACCTTTGGCGGCTATTCGCAAATTATCCTCGCTTCGCAGGACTTTGTGTTGCGTATTCCGGAGGGGCTCGATATCAAAGGCGCCGCGCCGCTGCTCTGCGCCGGGATCACCACCTGGTCGCCGCTGCGCCACTGGAAGGTCGGTAAGGGGAGTCGCGTTGCGGTGACAGGCTTAGGCGGCCTCGGACATATGGCGCTGAAGCTCGCCCATGCGCTGGGTGCAGAAGTGACGCTGTTTACCCGTTCGCCCGGTAAAGAGCAGGACGCCCGCAGGCTCGGCGCGCACCACGTGGTGCTGTCAGAGGATGAGAGCCAGATGGCGCAGGTGGCCGGTCATTTTGATCTCATCATCGACACCGTGCCTTACGCGCACGACATCAATCCGTATCTCGCCACCCTGAAGATTGACGGCACGCTGGTATTCGTCGGCCTGCTGGGCGATATGGAGCCGCCGGTAAGTACCGTGCCGATGATCATCGGGCGGCGGTCCATCGCAGGCTCGTGTATTGGCGGCATCGCGGAAACGCAGGAGATGCTCGACTTCTGCGCGAAGCACCAGATTTCAGCGGATGTGGAAGTCATCAACATTCAGGAAATCAATGAGGCGTGGGAGAGGATGCTCAGGAGCGACGTGAAGTATCGTTTTGTTATCGATATGGCGTCGTTACAACAAGGCGCGCGTCTGGCACCGGTAACTGCGCCATAATGTCAGCACCGAAGAAAAGAGCGGGCCTGAGGGCCCGCTGTTTATTTACGCCTGTTTCGGCTGACCGTTTGACGCCGTCAGGCCGCCATCGACCGGCAGATTGACGCCGGTGATATAACGGGCGTCTTCGCTTGCGAGAAACGCAATGGCATCGGCGATATCTTCCGGCTCGCCCGCACGCTGCATCGGGATGCGGTCATAGAATTTTTGCAGCAGCGCCTCGTCCTGTTTCATATCTTCAGTCAGTTCGGTAAAGGTAAAGCCCGGACAGATAGCATTCACGCGCACGCCATCCGCGCCATAGTCCATCGCGAGCGAGCGGGTAAAGTTAGTGACCGCGCCTTTCGCCGCGTTGTAGACGCTCATGCCCCAGTCACCGCCGAGCCCCGACACTGACGAGATATTAATCACGTTGCCTTTGGTCTTCAGCAGACCCGGCATAAAGGCGTGCAGGCAATAGAAAACGCCATTGAGATCGGTGCCCATCAGCGTTTCCCAGTCCTCAAGCTTAATCTCGTGGATTTTGCCCTGAACAATCACGCCCGCGTTATTCACCAGCACATCGACCCGACCAAACTCGTCGGTCACGCGTTGGGCGAGCGCCTGAACCTGGGCCGGATCGGAGACGTCACACGGCGTTACCAGATGCTTACCTTGCGAGAGCGTCGCCGCCACTTTATCCAGCTTCTCTTTTGTGCGGCCAACCAGCACAACGCTTGCGCCTTCTCGGGCAAACCGACGCGCTGCCGCCGCGCCAATACCTGAACCTGCACCCGTCACGACCACCACTTTTTCTTGAAAACGGTTCATACATCCTCCTTTTCAGTGTCTGGCACAATGCTGTGCGTAATCATCAAGTCCTTGTTAACTCTGGCATTCATTGCGCGCTTCGCAAGTCGGCAACGTCGAAATGCGCGTAACTGACTGTTTTCACGCAAATAAAAAGTCATTAAAAAATGTGATCCATACCAAATATTCGCGGCGCGAATAAAGAGGTCGGGTAAGCCTGCGCTTTTCACTTTGCTTATCAAAAGGTTAGTCATTTATCATAAAGATATTGTTGTGCGGCTTCGCCTGGTTGTGGATAACATGTGCAAAGTGAACAAAAAATATCCTGAGAGGGGATCGCATCAGATCCAACCACATGCAGTGCGGGCAACCCTGTCACGTTTAAGGATCGTTTTTGATTAAAAGGATCGTGTAAGCGATCCTGGCCGGCATGACGTTGCGTTTAATTTGTGTTGCCCGTACACCGGGCGGAGGAAGGCAATGAAGGTTTCGCGTGAATACCTTACGTTTCTGCTAGATCAGCTGGCACCGCTCGGCGCGGTAGAGACGCGCCGCATGTTTGGCTGTGTGGCGCTGTTTCAGGGCGGCAGGATGTTCGCGCTGGTGGACAGCGACGCACAGTTTTATCTCAAAGCCGATGCGCTGAACCGTGAACGCTTTATCGCCGTAGGGTTCCCGCCTTTTACTTATCTCACCACGCGCCGCAGCGGTGGCCAACAGGAGGTAGCGCTCGGTTATTACCAGTTGCCGGAGGAGCTGCTGGAAGATAACAACGAATTCCTGCGCTGGGCGCGTGAGGGGCTGGCCGCCGCTGCGCGTGCGCCTGTGAAGAAACCGCGCAAAACCGCGCTAAAAGATCGCGATAACGCTAAAACGAACGATAAACCGCTTTATTAGTTACAACATACTTAAAACGATCCAATCATTCTGCTGTAACGACAGCGCCGTGAATTTTGCCTTGCAGGAAGAAATAGGGCGAATAGAGAGCAAAGGGGCGTCGTGTCGTAAAGACGATAAAAAAGCCAGGCAGGCTGGCTTTGAGAAGAACTAAAGCGAAAAGGGCCGGTGTCAGATGTCGCTGTCGGGGCGCGCGAACGCCTCGCCAATAGCATAGAAATGCCCGCCCGCAACGTGATGCAGGCTGCGCAGTTCCGCAGGCGCATCCTCAAAGCGCCAGCGGCCTTCGCGAAATACCCGTGTATCAGCCCAGGCGGCCGTCACCTGGCCGATGAACAGATCGTATTGCTGCTGGTTATGCGGCTCGGGAATGAGCTTACAGGCAAGCCATGCGGAACAGCCCGCGACCAGCGGCGCGTCCACGCCTTCCATCTCTAACAGCTCCGCTCCGGCGAGCCTGAGCTTTTCCGGCTCGTTATGCAGGCTCAGCGTACCCAGCTGGTACGTCATTTCGCGCTGCGCGACGGTCGGCACCTGAAGCACAAACGTACCGCTGCGCTCCAGCAGCTCGCGGGTGCGGGCGATTTTATCAATCACCACCGTGACTTTCGGCGGCGCGAAATCGAGCCCGCAGGCCCACGCGGCGGCCATTATGTTCTCCACGCCGTCATGACGGGCGGAAACCAGCACCGTCGGCCCGTGGTTAATTAACCGGTACGCCTTTTCCAGCGGCACCGGCGCCATAAAGGCACGATTGTCATTCATACGCATAACCCTTTGTTATCGAAGGCGGGCAGGGTAACACAGCCCCGGCGGGGCCGTTTTACGCTATGTGTCGCGCATGCCGAGCGCCAGCGACTGCGCCGGGTCGAACAGCGACAGGCTCTCAATCTGATTGAGTAAAATGACCTTGCGGTACGCCAGCGCCGATTTCTCGCCCGTAGTGAGCGTAATGTCATGGCTGTCATACCAGGCGCTGTAGTTATGCTCGACGCGCAAATCCAGCGTCTCGCGGTCGCGGTAACCGCTCAGCATCGGGATCAGCACCAGATTACTGATGTCGCTGCGCGTGCTGTCAAAGGTCGCGCTGTGGATCATCCCGATATACACACGCTGGGATTTCATGGTTATCCAGATAAGCTCGCCCTCTTCCATACATTCATACAGCAGCCCCTCAATGCCATTAGCGCGCGATAGCGTCCGGTAAAGCGTGCGACGCCCGCTGTTATCGAGCTTCGCCGTCGGCGACCAGTTTGCGCGGTAGAGGCAAAAGAGAATAGCGAAGCCGAGCATAATCACGACCGGCGCCTGGATGCCGAGAAAGCTCCAGTTCATAAACGCCATCTGGTAGTGATAATCGTCGCTGCCGGACCACGCCGGGAAGGCATTCAACAGGCTTGATACGCCCAACAGCGCCAGCCACAACAGCCCGGTGGCGAGCACGCCCTGGAGGACGAAAATACAGCCGTAAAGGGCAACCAGGAAATAGACATCCCACCCGGAGGTGCGCATAAACTTAAAGCGCGTGGAGAGATCGCGGCTGGTATACCAGTAGCCGCATACCATCAGTACCATAAATATCGCCGTGCCCATCTTAAGCCCTCTTCAGCATGTCAACGTGACGGGCGAAATCTTCCTGTACGGCAAGGCATTCAATATTCACCGAGGCGTTGCCGTCCTCGTCGATGATGATGCGTTCCCCTTCGTCAATAGCGTCCTGTATATGTGCCGGATGAACGGCATGAACCAGCTTTTCCGGGCTGGTAAAAAGCGATCGAAATATTCTTAGCATGTAAAACCTCCCGGCCAACAGTATAGAAAGCCTGATAGAAGCAGGGAGAAATCAACACGTTTTACAGGATTATCCGAAGGAAAACGCCCGCCGTGGGGGCGGGCGGCGGGGACTGCGCCGTTTACTCTACCGCGCGCAGGCCGTCGAGCAGCGCTTTATGGAGCCGCTCCGGCGCCTGGATTTGCGGGGCGTGGCCGAGGTCGTCAAAGGTGACGAGCGTCGCGTGCGCAATGGCGCGGGCGGCCGCTTTGCCAAGCGTCGGATAGTCGCCGAGCGTTTTTTGCACCTCCGGCGGCGCCGCGTCTTTGCCCGGCGCCGTGGTGTCTTTATTGCCGATAAGCAGCAGCGTCGGCATCTTCAGCTGGCCGAATTCATACACCACGGGCTGGGTATAAATCATGTCGTAGAGCAGCGCGGAGTTCCACGCGACGCGCGCTTTGCCTTCGCCCTGATACATGCCGGCCAGCATATTCACCCAGCGGTCATACTCCGGTTTCCACTCTCCGGCGTAATAGGTGTTCTGTTCATATTTGCGGATCCCCGCGGCGCTGGTTTTCAGCTCGCGCTGATACCACGCGTCCACCGACTGCGACGGCACGCCTTTCGCTTTCCAGTCCTCAAGCCCGATAGGGTTAATCATCACCAGTTGTTCTGTTTCATTCGGGTACATCAGCGCATAGCGCGTCGCCAGCATGCCGCCGGTGGAATGGCCAATGAGCGTCGCCTTCTTCACGCCGAGTTTTTCAAGCAGCGCATGCGTATTCTGCGCCAGCTGCTGGAAGCTGTACTGGTAGCGCGCAGGCTTGGTGGATTTGCAAAAGCCAATCTGATCCGGCGCGATAACCCGATACCCGGCGTCACGTAACGTGCGAAGCGTCGTATCCCAGGTGCCGGCGCAGAAATTTTTGCCATGCATCAGCACCACCGTGCGGCCATTCGGGGCGGCAGGTTTCACATCGATATAAGCCATCTGCATCGGCTGGCGCTGGGATTCAAACTGAAAACGCGCCACCGGCCAGCCGTAATCAAAGCCCTCAAGTTCCGGGCCGTAAGCGGGGGTGGCGGCAAAAGCGGGAGCGGCGAGGGCGCAGAGCAGCGCCGCGCTGGAAAGGCGTAAAGACACAGGCAGTTTCTCCTTAACGGTTTATCAGCTGTTGCTGACTATAGCTGACACGCAGGATGCAGGTGTCGGTGCGGGTAAATGGCCTGTAAAAAAGCGCAAAGAGGGAAAGTCTGTGGCGACGCGCGCCACCAGAGCGATAAAACGCCAGGGCGAACCCTGGCGGTGAGCGATTAATGCGGGCTGGCGGTCGGGCGCACGACGATCTCACTGACATCGACGTTATCCGGCTGTTCGATGGCGTAGGCGATAGCACGGGCAATCGCGTCCGCCGGCAGGGCGATGCGGCGAAAATCGTCCATCGCCGCGCGTGCGGTCTCATCGGTGATATGGGTCGCGAGCTCCGATTCCACCACGCCGGGGCTGATTAACGTCACGCGAAGCGTGTCATTTTCCTGACGCAGCCCATCGGTAATGGCGCGCACAGCATATTTAGTGGCGCAGTAGACTGCGGCGGTAGGTGAGACGCGGTACGCCCCAATCGAGGCGATATTAATAATCTGCCCGCGGTTGCGCGCCTGCATCACCGGCAGCACGGCGGCGATGCCGTGCAGCACGCCGCGCACGTTTACATCCAGCATCTGGTTCCATTCATCCACCTTCAGCGAGGCGAGCGGCGAGAGCGGCATCACGCCCGCGTTATTGATAAACGCGTCCACCTGGCCATATTTCTCCAGCGCAGTGCGCACAAACGCCTGCATGCTGTCGAGTGATGTCACGTCCAGCGCGGCATAGTCAATCTGCGCGCCGTTAAAGCGCAGTTCGTCGCACAGCGCCGCCAGGCGGTCGGTGCGGCGCGCGCCAATCAGTAAACGGTAGCCCTGGGCCGCTAAAAGGCGCGCCGTGGCTTCGCCGATACCGCTGCTGGCGCCGGTGAGCAGGATAACTTTGCGTTCTTCGGTCATCGTCATGGTGCTTACTCCGTCGTTTGAAGGCCCGGCGGGCTTGCCGGCGCCATATGCATAAAGCCTACGCCCGCCAACGGCCTCCCGACAGCGCCATTCCTCTCGGTGTATTGCCTGATCCTATTCACCCTGGTGAAGCTTTACGCACAACGTGCCACAATCCTTGCAGGAAATTATGAGGAGAGACCGTGATGACGATGACGCAGAGCCAGCGTGAGACGATAGCGCTCCTGGCAAAACTCGCCCCGCAGGAGGGCTACACCCGCTCGCTGCTTGATACCGTGCGCTTTATGCGCTCGGATCGCGCGCTGCCGCGCACGCCGGTGCTGTACGAGCCGTGCATCGTGATTGTCTGCCAGGGCTGCAAACGCGGATACCTTGCCGATAACGTCTATACCTACAATGCCAGCCACTATCTGGTGCTGTCAGTGCCGCTGCCATTCTCCACCGAAACCGACGCCACTCCCGAGGAGCCGCTGCTGGCCGTCGCGGTACGGCTCGATATGACCGTTATCGCCGAACTGGTACTGACGCTTGATGGCAGGCAGGGGGCGCGCGCCACGCCGCCGGAGGGGATCCTCTCCACGCCGCTCGACGAACCGCTGGCCGACACCACGCTGCGCCTGATGCGCGCACTGAGCCACCCGCAGGAGGCGCAGATCCTCGGCCCGGCAATTGTCAAAGAGCTCTACTACCGGGTGCTGATTGGCGAGCAGGGCGGCGCCATTCGCGCGGCGCTGGCGAGCGTCGGTAAATTCAGCCGCATCGCCCGCGTGTTGCAACGCATTCACGTCGACTATGCAGCGCGTCTCGATGTCGCGACGCTCGCCGCTGAAGCGGGCATGAGCGCGCCCGCCTTTCACGCGCATTTCAAAGCGGTCACCAGTAACTCGCCGGTGCAGTACATCAAAGCGGTGCGGCTGCATCAGGCGCGGCTCATGATGATCCGTGACAACCTCAGCGCCGCCACGGCGGCCGTGCGCGTCGGTTATGAAAGCCCGTCGCAGTTTAATCGCGAGTTCCGCCGTCTGTTTGGCCGTACGCCGGGCGCCGAAACCCGGGAGATGAAACACTCTTTCGCGCTACTGCCGCCCACGCAGTTTGAGGCCATGACGGCGAATCATTAACGCTGCGCCAATTAATCAGGCTTATATTTCCCGACGCCGCATTACGGTTGTGATATTTCACTTAAGATTAAATAAGCCGGGGAATATATTTCCCCGGAGAGTGAGATAAATCCAAAATGAATTAATCGCCCGCGTTACGGGTTTCATTATTTTCCGGCAACGGGCGCGCCAGCGCCCTGTGACGCGGCTCTCGCTTTGCGCTCAGGCCGCGCCAAATGGGATTATTCCCACTTAACGACTTTCCGGTTGCCGATAATATGACCGCATCATCATCACCCGATATCGATTATTTCACGCCTGCCGGCTATGTAATTTCGCGCCTGCAAAATATAACGCGTGTGGTCGTGCCATTACGGGGATATAGCCATGCGATTCACCGGGTTTTGTAATGCGGACATTCTGATGGCAACCTTTAACGGGAGTACGCATGGTTAACCGAATTCGCGTTTCCTCACCATCCGCGCCCGACTCGCTGTTATTCTGGGCGCTGAGGGGCGAAGAAAGCCTCGGCGCGCCCTTTCGCTTTACGCTCGATCTGTTAAGCGATGACTTCACGCTCGACAGGCAGCGGCTATTGGGCCAGCCGATGAGCGTGACCATCCCCACCCAGACGCCTGAACCGCGCTACCTGTCCGGTAAAATTACCGCCGTGACGGTGCGCAGCGAAGAGCTCGACAGCAAGCGCTACGCCGTGTATCAGCTGACGCTGGAGCCCGATTTCTGGCCGATGATGCGCGATCGTAACTTTCGTATTTTCCAGCAGCAGCGCGTGCCGGATATCGTTAAAACGCTCTTTTCCGAACACGACGTCAAACTCGAAGACAAACTCACCCGCAGCTACCGCCAGTGGGATTACTGCGTGCAGTACGTCGAAAGCAGCTTTGAGTTTGTGAGCCGCCTGCTGGAGCTGGAAGGTATCAGCTATCTCTTCCGCCATGATAAAGACGGGCACACCCTGGTGCTGATGGATGACTACACCAGCGCGTCGCCGTTCCCGGGCTACGACGTGATTCCCTGGCACGCCACCAGCGGCGGCGGGGTGGTTGAAGAAGAGGGCATAAGCCAGCTCACCGCAAGCCATGTGGTCACGCCCGGTCTTTACAGCACCGACGATTACGACTTTCGCAAACCGCACGCCTGGATGCTGCAAACCCTGCAAAACCCGGTGTCGCCAACCCCGGGTAAAATCGACGTCTACGACTGGCCGGGGCGTTTCGTGGAGCATGGCGACGGCGAAGCTTACGCCCGCATTCGCCAGCAGGCGTGGCAGGCGCAACAGCAGCAGACGCGCGGCTCCGGCACCGCCAGCGGTATCGCGCCGGGGCACACCTTCCGGCTGATTAAAGCGCCGCACGTCGCTGATAACGCCGACTGGCTGGTTGTCAGCGCGCAGTATGACTTCGAAGAGAACCCTTACACCTCCGGCGGCACCGGCGAAGGCCGCCAGCGGATCGATTTTACGGTGATCCCGGCGCAGACGCCTTTTCGCCCCGCGCCCGTCACGCCGTGGCCGCGCACTTATGGCCCGCAAACCGCCCGCGTTGTGGGGCCGAAGGGCGAGTCTATCTGGACGGATCGCTATGGCCGTGTGAAGGTGAAATTCCACTGGGATCGCATGAGCCAGGGCGATGAGAACAGCTCCTGCTGGGTACGCGTCTCCAGCGCCTGGGCAGGCCAGGGCTTCGGCGGCATTCAGATCCCGCGCGTGGGCGATGAAGTGGTGGTCGATTTTATCAACGGCGAGCCCGACCGGCCGATTATCATCGGGCGCGTCTATAACGAGGCGCGGATGCCGCCGTGGGCGTTGCCCGCCGCCGCCACGCAGATGGGCTTTATGAGCCGCTCGAAAGACGGCTCGCCGGATAACGCCAACGCCCTGCGTTTTGAGGATAAACCCGGCGAGGAGCAGTTCTGGCTGCATGCGGAGCGCAATATGGATACCGAGGTGGAGCAGGATGAAACCCACTCGGTGGGCAGCAACCGCACCAAAACCGTCGGCAAAGACGAAACCAGCCACATTAAGCAGAACCGCACCCGCACCGTAGACGGTAACGAAACGGTCACGGTGGGCCAGGATCGCACCAAAACCATTCAGGGCAGCGAAACCACGACGGTAAACCAGCACCGTACCGAAACGGTGAAGGGCAATGAGACCCTGAGCGTTGAGCAGAATCGCGACGAAACCATCACCGGCAACCACACGGCGACCGTGAAAAGCAACCAGACTGGTACCGTTGATGGCAACCAGACGCTGACGGTCAATCAGGATCGCACCCGTACCGTCAACGGTAATGAAAACGTGCAGGTACAGCAGAACCGCACCGTCGCCGTTACCGGCAACCAGACGCTGAACGTTTCCGGCCATCGGGATGTCACGGTGAGCCGCAATGAAAACCACGTGGTAAGCCAGAAACAGGTGGTTTCTGTTGGCGCGGGGCGCACGCTGACCATTACCGGCGGCGACACCCGCTTTACCGAGGGCAGCGTCGCCGACAGTGCCACCACCACGTTTCAGATTAACGTCGGCGAGAGCGGGATCCTTATCAGCAACGGCAGTATCGAGATAACCGCTGGCGGCGCCAGTATCACCATCAATGCCGCAGGCGTCATGGTCAACGGCAAGAAAATCGAGCTTAACGCCTGACAGGATGCCCGGATGAGTGCGAAAAACCCGACCGAAAACGCCATCAGAGAACTGGAAATGCACTGGCTTGACCGCACCGAAAACAGCGCGGCCAGGGTTATCGTCTGGCGCGTGCCCGCGAGCGGTGAATGTGTGCTGAACGGTTTTTTCGCGCTGCAACAGCACCCGGAAGGCCGAAGCCTCGCCGATCTTTTTCTTACGCTTGATACGCCGTTTGAGACTGGCTATGGCTACAGCCAGGCGCTGGCGAATGATTTTCTGGAAAGCGTGGAGGCGACGCCCGATGCGCGCCCCTGGACGGGCGAGGCCTTTCTGCCGTGTTTCAGCGCCGGCGCGCTGCGCGCCATGCTGGAGAGTTTCGCGCGCGCGCACGAGGAAGATTTCACGACGCTAATTGTCATCCTGAAACCGGCTGCGGTCAGCGACATCGCGGCGTACAACCGCTGGCTCGCGCAGTGGCTCGCCGCCCCGGCAGCGCGCGTGCGCCTGCTGCTGACGGACACCACCGAACAACCGCTCTGGCAGCCGCTGGTCGACGCGCACCCGCCGCAGGTTTTGTTGCTCACTGACACGCCCGACGCGATGCAGGTGATGCAGCAGACCGCGCGCCAGCAGACCGATCCGGACAGCGATCGTCTGCTGTTTCGCCGCTATCTCGCCGACGCCATGCTGCTGCTCGAAAAGGGCAGCGCCGCGCAGGTCGCGAGCCGGGCGGCGCTCGCCATGCCGATCGCGCAGCGGCGCGGCTGGGCGGATCAGGAGGCGTTACTGCATCACCTGGTCGCCGGGGCGTGGCTGAAGGCGAAAAACACGGCGCAGGCCGTGGCGCACTACCAACAGGCGCAGTCGGTGGCGGCGCGCGTCGCCGATGTGCCGGTGCGCGGCCAGCTCGCGGTGCAGGGCGCCTTTGGCGAGGCAGGCGCCTGGTTTGCCGATAAAAATTACACCGAGGCGGCGAAGCACTACCGCCGCGCCGCCGCGCTTGCGCGCGAGATCCCGCATCCGCTCTTTGAGCTTGAAGGCTGTCGCATGGCCGGGTTCGCGCTCTGGCAGGCGGGGCACCGCACCGTGGCGATGGAAGATTACGCGGCGGCGGTTCGCGCGGCAAAGGCCATCGCGCAGGAAGAACGCGCACAGACCACGCTGCCGCTGGTCTTCGCCGACCTGCTGCGTATGCAGGATAAACGCCGCAGCGAGGCGCTGGAGGTTGCCGCCGCGCGTTTTCAGCAGGAGAGCCAGCGGCTGCTCCTGGAGGCGGAAACCGCCGTCAGCACCCTGAACCCGCCCACGGCCCCCGCCGTTAAGCAGGCCGACCGGCGGTTGCAGTTGGGCCTTGAAGCCGCGTTTCTGGCGCTGCGCCAGCAGCGCGAAGCGTTAATCGCGCAGGGCGATGAGAGCTTTCGCCAGACGGTGCGACTCGCCCGCGACCTGTTACACCCGCACTGGAACGGCCTGCCGGATGTCGCGCACCCGTTCGACGCCCCGCCGGGCGAATGGCGCTCCCTTCCCGCCTGGAGCGCGAGCGCGCCCGCGGCCCCGTTATCTGAACCTGCAGGAAGCAACAACGTATGAAACGTCGCAACAGCCATTTCAAAACCAAAGCCATCGTGATTGTCGTGGCGATCCTTCTCGCCATGCTGTTTTTAAGCGTCTCTGACAGTGAGCTTGCCACAGAGATCCGCACCTTCCTGCGCGCGCTGCTTCGCGCCTTATTCTGACGGTAACGCGATGCACTCCGGCGCCCATTTCGACCCACAGCTTGGCCTGGATATCCACCTCTACCCGTGGCCGCTGCCGACGCCGCATATCGGCCTGGTGTTCGACGTGTTCGACTACCTGCCGTTTATCGGCACCACGGTGCATGTGAACGGCATCCGGCGCGCCAGCGCGGGCACCGGAGGCATCGCGATTCATATTCCCACCGGCGGAGCCTGGGTGCCGCCGCTGCGCCTGCCGGGCGGCCCGCAGCTCGAAGATGAACTCTTTATGGGCAGCAAAACCGTGTCGGTGGACGGCGAGCCGTTTTCGCGTATCGGGATGCCGGTGCTGAGCTGCAACGTCGTGGGCATGGTGCCGCCGTTTCGGCCAAAGCGCGCCGCCAAACCGAAGCTGCCGTCGCTGACGTTGCCGCTCACGTTCAACCTGGCGCTGCCCAATAACGTCATCGTCGGCGGGCCGCCGACCGTCAACCTGATGGCGCTGCTGATGCGCGCGGGCTTAAGCGGCCTCGGCAAAGGCGTGAAAAAGCTGAAAAAGACGCCCCAGTGGCGGCTCTTTATGCGCCGGTTTACGAAATTTCGCCAGAAACTGTTCCGCAATATGGCGCCCGGGTTTCTTAAATGCCGGGTGCTGCGCGCCGAGCCGGTCGATATTCGCGACGGTAGCGTCCATCTTGAGCAGCGCGACTTCCTGCTGCCGGGGCGGCTGCCGCTCGACTGGGGACGTTTTTACTCCTCGGCGGATATTAACGAGGAGGGGCTGTGCGGCTTCGGCTGGCTGACGCCTGCCGATACCACGCTTGAGATCATGCGCGACGACGGCGTGGCGCTGCTCACCGAGCCGGAAGGCGTGACGCTGTTCGTCGGGCTGCCGCCTGCGCCCGGGCGCGAGCACGCGGTGTCTGGTCTGCCGGACGGCAGCCGCCTCTGGTATGAGCTGCGCGACGGCGAGCCCTGCTGGCAGGTGGAGCAGGAGAGCGCGCTGTGCTGGCAGTTTACCGGGCGCGACGGGCGGCTGTGCGTTGATGCCGTCGCCGACCGCAACCACAACCGCTGGCAGTTTGAACGTGACGCGGGCGTGCTGACGCGCCTGCGTGAATTCAGCGCCGAAGGCCCGACGGGGCGCGAGATCCTCGTGACCTGCGAGCAGGGCCGCTTGCAGGCGTTGCGGCTGCGTAATGCATCGGATGGCGACGTGACGCCGCTCACCCGCTATGAATATGACGAGACGGGCCAGCTGGTTGCGGAAATCGACGCGCTCTCGCACCCGCGGCGCTTTCGCTACCAGCAGCGGCGCATGGTCAGCCACGTCGATCGCAACGGGCAGGGGTTTCATTACGCCTTCGATGACGCCTGGCGCGTGGTGCACGCCTGGGGCGACGGCAACGTCTGGGATTACCGGTTCGAGTACCACACGCTGCTTAACGAAGTCGCGGTCACCGATTCGCTCGGCCACCTCTCGCGCATCACCTTTGATGACAACGGCCTGCCGGTGTCCGAGATTGATCCGCTCGGCGGTAACACGGTTTTTCGCTATGACGATGCAGGCCGCACGGTGGAAGTGACGGAGCCTGACGGCAGCCAGCACCGCTGGGAGTATGACGCGCACGGCCGGATGACGGCGGAGCATCTGCCGGGCGGCGGCGTGGTGCGCGCCACGTTTAACGATTTCGGCCAGCCGCTGTGCGTCACGGACGAGAGCGGCGCGCAGTGGACATCGGACTATGACGCGGCGGGCAACCTCATCGCGGGGTGCGACCCGACGGGCATGTCTGCGCATTACGTGTACGATACGCTCGGCCAGTTGCGCGAGGCGGACGTGCCTGGCCGCCCGGTAACGCGTTATGACTACGATCGCTACGGCTTTCTGACGCTTATTGCGCAGGCAGGCGCGGGCGAAACGCGGCTGCGCCATTCGGTGCGCGGTAATCTGCTGGAGAAACGCGACGCGAGCGGCGGCGTCACCCGTTACTTCTGGGATATGAAAGACCGGCTGGCCGCGATGCAGACGCCGGAGGGGCAGGAGATCCGCATCGGGTACAACCGCGAAGACGAACCGGTGCGCTACACCGATGAGGCGGGCCGCGAGACGCGCTTTATCTATAACGCCACCGGCATGGTGACGGCCTGCCACACGCCAGACGGCACGCAGACGGGTTATGAATATGATCCGGAAGACCGCCTGCTGGCCGTTATCAACCAGAACGGCGAACGCTGGGCGCTGGCCCGCGACGCGCTGGGCCGCGTGGTGACGGAAACCGACTACTGGGGCCAGGCGACACGCTACGAATGGGATAAAGGCGACCGGCTGATACGCCGCCTCGACCCGCTGGGGCGCGAGGTGCGCTACGGCTACGACGCCTCTGACCGCCTGCGGGAACGGCGCAGCGGCGACACGCTCACCGCCCGTTACCACTACGACGACGGCGGCCGCCTGACGCTGTGCGAAAACCCGTGGCGGCGGCTCGCCTGGCGCTACGACCGCGCAGGCCGCGTGCTGTGTGAAGATCAGGACGGTTTTCAGCTTCGCTATGCCTATAACGCGCGTGGCCTGCCGGTACTGCGCGAGAGCGACGCCGGGCACCGCGTGGGCTATACGTGGGACGACGACGACCGGCTCATTGGCGTGCAGCTTAACGACGACGCGCCCGTGGCGCTGCGTTATGACGAGACGGGCAGGCTTGCAAGCGAACAGCTTTCGCCGACCCTGCGGCGCGCGATGGCGTATGACGCGCAGGGCCGGCTGACAACACAAGAAGTGACGCAGGGCGATATGCCTCTGTTTGCGAGCGGTTACGCCTACGACCGCGCCGGGAATATGACGCGGCGGCAGGACAGTCAGTGGGGCGATGACCGCTACCGTTACGATCCGGTGGGGCGTCTCGTCGCGCACAGCGAGCCCGACGGCGCGCTGCGCCAGTTTGTACACGACGCCGCGGGCAATCATCTGCACACGTGCGTTCAGGCGGTTGATGATTCGCCGGGCGGCTGGTTTCGCGAAGGCGTTCACGAGGGCGTGCGTTACGTCTTCGACCGGGCGGGCGAACTGCGCCAGCGCCGTAACCTGCACACCGGCGAGGCGAAAGAGGATTTCCTCTGGGATGAGAACCGCCAGCTGATTGCGGTGCGCAAGGGCGAGCATCAGGTGCGCTACGGTTATGACGCGCTCGGACGCCGCGTCTTCAAGCAGACGCCAGACGAGACGCGCTGGTTCTACTGGCAGGGCGACGCGCTGGCGGGCGAAACGGTCACTCGCGCAGCGGCGTCGCTTGCGCCCTTAAGCCTCTTCGACACCGGCGGGCGCATCAAACGCGAGCAGGCCCAGGCGGCGCTTTTTCATCGGATGCGTGAATACATCTATTACCCCGGCACTTTCCGCCCGCTGGCGCTACTGACGCAGGAGGGATCTCTGCGGGAGAGCTGGCACTACCACTGCGATCCGAACGGCGCGCCGGTCCGCCTGACGTCGGTCTGCGGGGAGATCGTCTGGGCGGAGCGCACCGGTGCGTGGGGCGAAAAAGGCCAGGTTTTTGCCAGCCGCATCGATAACCCGCTGCGCTTCCAGGGGCAGTATTTCGACCCGGAAACGGGTTTACATTACAACCGCTACCGTTACTATGATCCGGCGATAGCCGCCTATATCAGCCAGGACCCGATAGGGATGCTGGGTGGGGGAAACCCGTATCGCTACGCTCCTAATCCATTGATGTGGATTGACCCTTTGGGTCTGATTCGCGGTCCGTCAACTCTACCCGATGAGCCCGGTGTTTATATCATCCATGCAGGCGGAAAGTCATATGTAGGCTCGGCAGGTATTAAGCAACAGGGGATGCTTTCTCGCGTATCGAGCCCGGAACATGCCAAGGCGCAAAGATTGCTTTCTCAACCAGATGTCAAGGTTCAATACATTCGTGTTCACCTTGATGATTCGCTTACAGAAAGCGAAAGAAATAATATTCTGCGCTATTTTGAACAGCGTGAGTTCGATAAGGAAGTAAAAACTGTAGGTATAAATAACATGCTTAATGATAAGGGTTCGAGGATACAGGCTAAGCGAAAAAGATCTTACGCATTGTCGTTAATTTCTGAAAATAAAATTCGTTCATCAAGTAGACGAACAACTTGTAAAAAAAGTTAGTGCGAGGGAGTAAAATGCAACAGACTAAACTTGGTGCTATCACGTATCATTATTTACCCGATAAAGATAATAGATATTATTGCATGGGAAATAAAACCGCCTGCCAGCATTTTGCTGAGGATGGCGCAAAAATTATACCCTGGTCTAAGGCTCCAGAATTTGATGATGATGTCGTCTCTCTTCGACTGGAACTGACCGACAAAAATGTGAAATCGCTGAAGGGTAGGCCTCCTCAGTGGCTGGCAGGCTTAGCTAAGCTAACGTTTCTGCAAATGCCACTTGAGTTAATGGTAAATATGGAGCCGGGAGATCTTCCCGTCGGACTTAAAAGTTTAATGTTAGTTCATTATGAAACAAGTAGTTATTCCGCTCCTATTGCATGGAGGGCGCTTGCTGAATCGACTGCATTAGAAGCGTTAACTTTGCAAAATGATTTTGGATCAGAATCCTGCGCTGCTTTCACTTGCGTTAGTGACTTTCAGATGTTGAATTTATCATTCCTCTCTTACGATTCTGCAAAAAATGGGAAACTTGTAACGCTGATCGATAATAATAAAAGTTTCGAATTTATCAGTATAGATTGCATCACCCATGATGAAATAAATTCAGACGCTGTAAGAAACGCGACCGGGCTAAGTTTTATCGGCGTAGATAAAACCATAGATCTACATTCACTCGAAGGCTTAAGCAATCTGGAAGCTATTTTCATCAACAGCGCAAAATGCGAAATTGATTGTAGCATTTTTGATAAAATACCGAATATTAAAGAAGTGGAAATTATTAATAGCAAGAAAATAACTAACCCCGCTGCACTGTTAGCTAATCGAAAGGTTAATAAGCTTTTTGTTTTAGATTGCGGCAATCCGTTTAAGAAATTAAAAAAAGAAGTCGATCCTGGCGATTACGAACTTCTTGATATCGATTATTCGTAACGGATTGGTAGGGTGGGTCAGCTTGCGCACCCACCATTGTGTTAACCCGGCGGGTGCGCAAGCTTACCCGCCCTACATCGCTGTACCCAAAACGGCGCACCCACCGATATGGCGCACGCAAAAATCACGCTACCTTCATCACGCCTTTCAGTAGCGCATAATCGTAGAGTCGGTCGCGGGCGATATTTTTCATCTTCACTTCGCACATGATGTCGAAATCGGTAAAAGACAGCGCCCAGTCGTTCAGCGTGCTGTTGAAATAATAATCGGAATGCGCGCGCAGTTTGGTTTTGGGAATGCCCAACTGCGACTGCTCCGGGTATCCCTGTTCCGGGATAAGCCCTTCCTGAGAGATAGAATAATGCAGCACCGGGCGCACGCCGCGCCAGGAGGCTTTTATCTGTTCGATACGTGGATCGTCCGGCGTAATAAACGCATTCTCTTTTACCCAGTAGTGATGAATATCCAGCACGATGGGGCACAGCCCCTGGGCCTGTAATACATCATCCAGCGAGCAGGAGATTTCATCGTTCTCCACGGTTAACATCTTCTGCGCCTGCGGGCTTAAGCGGTTAAACGCGTCGCGAAAGCCTTCGACGCCGCGCTTGCCATTCATGTGAATATTGATTTTGAAATCCTGAAAACGCTGCCCGTAGCCCATCATCACCGCACAGGTGGCGTGATATTCCACATCCTCAATAGCGCGATCGACCACATCAGGATTATCTGACGCTAACACCGAATACTGGCCGGGATGAAAGGAGAGGCGGATATCCTGTTCGCGCGCATATTCGCCGCAGCGGGTAAACAGCGGCGCGAGATCGCCCAAAAATTCCTGATAGACAGGTCCTGCCTCGGGCACCGTATAGAGAGGAAGTAAATCGCTGCCGATGCGCATCATGCGCAATGCAGGCGGTAACTGTGCGAGCTGCTCAAATGTAGAATACAGATTCCTGAGATTGGTCTCAGAGAGCTGATATAAGAGCGCCAGCCGTTGCTCATGGCTGAGGCTTAAAAAACGGGTGCGGGTCGTCGATTTAAACGGAAACTCCTGCTTTAGCCCTGAATCTAAAAACTTACACGCGAAACCTAATTTCATGCACCCTCCGGTTATCTCTGGTTTTAGTGTAGCAGTTGAAAACCGGCCGCCGCGTTACACCGTAGAGCCGCGGTTTAAGGAAGGGCGTTATACTGTCCGTTTGTTGCGGTTCTGCCGCGCTATTTACTGGCTTATCAGAAACAACTTATGAAATTTTTCACCTGGCGCGTTGTTCTTTTCCTTTTCGCCGTCGCGGCGATGGCGTACGCGTGGCTGGCGCCACATTACAGCACTGAAGATAAGGCGTATTACGCTGCGGTCTTTTGTGCCATCCATGCCGACGACCCGGCCACATGGCCCGCCCGCATGGAAAATGCCATTGAGGGCAGCAACAACGATTACGCCCTGCAAAAAAGGCACTATAACGCCTCGCTTGGCCGTGAAGTGATCAAAACCTGGCAGGGAATGAACGGGGCAACGCGCGCCGCGCTCGCCGCCGCCCCGCAAACCTGCGGCGACGAACTTGCCCGCGCGATGCGTTAAGGTTGCCGATTGGCGGCTACACTCAGTGACGGGATTGACTGAACTGAGGTCGCTTTGCTGTCCGGACATAAATTTCTCGCCCTGAGCGGGTTTTCGCTGATTGCCGCCGCCTATGGCCTGGCGCGTTTCTCCTGGGGATTGCAGTTGCCCGCCGTCATCCGGGATATCCCGATGTCTTCAACGCTCGTCGGCGTGCTGTCGGCGGCGTCGTTCGCGGCGTATGGCGTGGCGAGCGTCGTCGCCTCTCTCTGTACCGCCCGCACCGGCCCCCGCTTACCGTCGCTGCTGGCGGGTCTCTTCGCCATTGTCGGGTTGCTTATCCTGGCGCGGTCGCCCGGCCCGCTCTGGCTGCTGGTGGGAGTGATCTGCGGCGGCGTCAGTTCCGGCCTGGTGTCGCCGCCTATGGCCGAAGCGGTGAACCGGAATGTCGCGCCGCCGCAGCGCCCCGGCGTCAATACGGTTATCAATGCCGGTACCGGCGGGGGAATTATCGTCTCCGCGCTTGCCGTACTGCTGATGCCGGGCCAGTGGCGCGATATCTGGCTGCTGTTTGCGGCTGTAGCGGTTGTCCCGACGCTGATGGCGATGCGCGCTATGCCAGCGGGCGCCACCGGCGAGCGCGTCTCGTTGCAGCGCCAGCTTGCGGCAGTCCGACAGCCCGCGCTGCGCCCGCCGCTGATCGTCGCGCTGTTAAGCGGGATCGTTAGCGCCGCGTACTGGTCTTTCGGGCCGCTGATGTTTGCCTCACTTGCCGATAAAGCCGCGCGCGACATCACGCTGCTGTGGCTGGTGACCGGCGCGGCGGGATGCTTCGGGGTTCTTACCGGCGCACTGATCGGACGCGTCGGGATTAATACGGCTCACCGGCTGATGCAAATCCTTACGCTGCTCGCCTTCGGCCTGCTGGCGCTCTCTTATACGCAGCCGTGGCTGTGCTGGGGCGTGGCGGCGCTGTATGGGTTTGCGTATATCACGCTCTCCGGCGTGTTGCTGGTGAGCGGCGTGGAGGCGGCGGGCGAGTTCCCGGCTGCCGGGCTTGGCGCGGTGTTTCTGCTGCTGGCGATTGGCCAGATGGCGGGCTCCGCGCTGTTTGGCGCACTGCTTGATAGCGTCGGCGCAGTCACGGCGCTGGGTATTTTTGGCGTCCTGGCGCTGGTGGCGCTCCTGTTACCGGCGACGCGCGCGAAATAACGGCGCGTGGATATATGCTCAAGAAAGCCTGCCGCACGCCGATAAACGTCTTATAAAGCTGCGCCTTTGATGGCGTACGGGGCGGGAGAAGGGGATCGGGCGCTTCCGCTGTGCTTTCTGGTCTGCCGGCGGAGTGCCGGAAGGGTAATTCAGGAATGTTTAAGTGCCGGTCGAACAAGCAGCGAAACGCTGTAATGGACGTCGAAAATGAAACCGGAGGTTGAAATGTATTCCTTCATAGCGCGACAGCCTATCTTTGATGCGTCGCTGAACACGGTGGCCTATGAGCTGCTCTACCGGGACGGACTGACGAATGCCTTCCCGAAAGTCTCCGCCGAGTTCGCCACCAGCCAGCTGCTCGCCGATCATTTTCTGGTAACGCCGTTACAGCGTCTTTCCGGCAACCATACGTCGTTTATCAATTTCCCGTATGAGATGATCGTCAACGGGCTGGCGCTGTCGCTGCCCCGCCACAAAGTAGTGATTGAAATCCTGGAAGACAGCACGCCGGATAACGCGCTGTTTACAACCGTGCGCGACATGTATGAGCGGGGCTACTGCTTTGCGCTGGACGATTTTACGCTGGAGAGCGAATGGAGCCGGTTTCTGCCCTATATCAGCGTCATCAAGTTTGATATTCAGTCGACAAGCGTTAATCAGATCAAAGCGTTTTTGAAAAATCATCCCAACCTGCGCTGCAAACTGCTGGCTGAAAAAGTTGAGCGCCGCGAAGAGCTGGAGCAGTATCAGAAACTCGGCTTTCATCTTTTCCAGGGCTATTTCTACAGCAAGCCGGAACTTATCAAAACCAAAAAGCTTCCTGAACAAAAAGTCTTTATTCTTGAGTTGATTCGCGAGGTCAATGCCGCCCGCCCGGATATCGCCAAGATAGAAACGCTCATCAGCCGGGATGTCGCGCTGACTTATAAGCTGATGCGCTATGTGAATAACATCAAATATCAGCATAACTACCACGCCAACGCCGAATCGCTGCCGTTTCGCAGCATTTTTGCGTTTCTCGGGCTCTATGAGCTGAAAAGGTTTATTACTATCCTCGCTGTCACCCATATCAGCGATCCGTCAGTGAGCGAGCTTTATAACGTGAGTCTGGTGTACGGACGCTTTTGCGAGCTGGCGGCGCACCGGATAGGCGGCGTCAGTGAGGATGACGCGTTTATCGCCGGGCTGTTCTCACGCCTCGACGCGATTATGGATATCCCGATGGAGACGCTGCTGGAGCAGATTTACGTCTCTAAAGAGGTCAAGAAAGCGCTTCTCAACCGCGAAGGCATTCCAGGAACGCTGGTTCGTCTGTGCGAGGCGTTCGAGCGCGCCGACTGGCCGCAGGTGGTGGTCGTGGCGAAAGAACTTAATCTCACCCAGCGCGATATCATCGATATGACGCATGAAGCCGTGAAGTGGGGCGACACCTTAATCTGATTTTTTCACGTCTGGCGGCCCGCCCGGCGCCGCCGTCACGCTCGCAAGCTAAAACGTTGTTCCGATTATCCCGTCATTCTCGCGCATCTTGACTACGCTTTTACAGGCACGCCGACGTGCGGCGCCTGTGCGCTGACGTCGTTGGTTCTGGATGACTTCAGGAGACGGAGATGCACCCTCACACGACCTCACGATCCCCGGCAGTTGCCGTGGCGCTGTATGAACTGCTCAACCCCATTCCCTTAGGCTTTTTCGTAGCCGCGTGGATTTTCGACATCATCTACATGAAAAGTTTTGTGCTGATGTGGACGCACGCCGCCAGCTGGCTCATCGCCATCGGGCTGGTGGTCGCCATTATCCCGCGACTGATAAGCCTCGGGCAGATCTGGCCTGGGCGTCGCCATCTGCACGGCCCGGCGCAGCGGCTGCATTTCTGGCTGAACCTGGTCGCGATTGTGCTGGCGATCGTTAACGCCTTTATTCACAGTCGTGATGCTTACGCCGTGGTGCCTGCGGGCGTCATTCTCTCTACGCTGGTCGTGGCGCTGATGCTGCTCGCCAATGTTCAACTCGCGTTACGCCAACGCACTGCTTAAGGAGAAGCCCGCATGAACAACATTCATCGACTCGCGCTTGCCGTTTCGCTGGGCGTTTTACTCGCCGGCTGTGATAACAGCGCCACGCTCGACCCGCAAAAACAGGTCGGGCCGAACCCGGAACTGCCGGAGGCGAAAAATTTCCTGCTGCCGCCGATGCAGGTGCCGGAAGGCGTCGCGTGGAAAGAGGGCGAAATGCCCACAGTGGCGCAGGGCCTGAAAATTGAAAAAATCGCCGACGGGCTGATGCATCCGCGTCAGGTCTATGTGCTGCCGAATAACGATATTCTGGTGGCGGAATCCAACGGCACGCCGAAGCCCACCACCCGTCCCAAGCAGCTGATTATGGGCATCGTACAGAAGGCGTCCGGCAAGGGCGGTCCTGGCGGTAACCGCATTACTCTGCTGCGTAACGTTAACGGCAAATGGGAAAAACATACCTTCATCGAAAATCTCAACGCGCCGTTCGGCATCCAGCTTACCGGCAATACGCTGTGGGTGGCGAACGCCGACAGCCTGGTAAAATTCCCGTACCAGGAAGGGCAAACCGAGATCCGCACGCCGGGCGAAGAGGTGACCGAACTGCCCGGCGGGCCGATTAACCATCACTGGACGAAAGCGCTGCTGGCAAGCCCGGACGGCAGCAAGCTCTACGTGGGCGTGGGTTCGAACAGTAACGTGACAGAAAACGGCATCGGCGCGGAATACCGCCGCGCGGCGGTGCTGGAGGTGGACGCCGCTACCGGCGCGAGCCGTATCTACGCAAGCGGCCTGCGTAACCCGACTGGCCTGCAGTGGGAGCCGCAGAGCGGCAAGCTGTGGGCTATCGTCAATGAGCGCGATGAGATCGGCTCCGACCTGGTGCCCGATTACATGACCTCAGTGCAGGAGAAGGGCTTTTACGGCTGGCCGTACAGCTATTTTGGCCAGCACGTGGATGAGCGCGCCAAACCGCCGCGCCCGGATCTGGTAGAGAAAGCCATCAAGCCTGACTATGCGCTTGGCTCGCATGTCGCACCGCTCGGTCTGCATTTCTATACGGGCGAGAATATGCCGCAGTATCGCGGCGGCGCGTTCATCAGCGAGCACGGTAGCTGGAACCGCTCGCCGCTCAACGGTTATCAGGTCGTATGGGTGAAATTTGAAAACGGCAAACCGGTGGGCATGCCGCAGCCGGTCGTCACTGGCTTTCTGACGGACGATCAGAAGCAGGTGCGTGGGCTGCCGGTCGGCGTCGCGCAGGATAAAAACGGCGCGCTGCTGATTGCCGATGACGCCGGTAACGCCATCTGGCGCGTGAGCGCCGCGCAGTAACCCTAAAGGCCGCCCCGTGCGGCCTTTTCTCCCTCCCCGAAGCAACGTACCGCCGCCTGCTATACTTCTCTTTCATTCAACAGCAAGGAGTTAACGATGCCGGAATCTGTTCAACGCGACGCGATGCCTTATTTTCTCTTTCTCTGCGAAGGCCGTGTGCTGGCGCAAAATATTGATGGCCGGATTATCGATCTTGGCGAGGCCACCGATGAGAACGGCACCTTCGCCTGGCGTCTTGATGGCAATGACGAGCACGGCGAAGGGCTAAAAAGCGCCGCTGCGGTGCTGGACGATATCGCAGGGCATCTGGAATTTCTGTTCCTTGACGGGCAGTTTACCAGCCTGCCGGATGTGGCTGAGGATTACGCCGGTAAACTCGACGAGGCGCCCGCCAAAGAGATCGTACTCAATGAGATGAGCGATAAGGGCGGCGACGATAACCCGACAGCCGTATGACGTCGCGCCGCTGTTCATTACGGCGGCGATTCGCTAAGCTCCCGGCGTAAAGTGACAGGAGAGCAGGCGATGGATTACCCGGACGCGGAAAAGCGCGCGCGTGATAAAACGGATTTCCGGGTACGGCTGGCGTTAATCGATGAACTGCGTGACGCGCCAGCGCCCGAAAGCGTCACGCTGCTGACGTGGATAATGAAAAACGACTTTGTGTTTGCGGTGCGCGCCGCCGCCTGGCGCGCGCTGGCGCATAAAGGCGTTCACTGCGCGCCACCGCGTGAGAAAAACGGTTTTCGGCTCTGGCTGGAGGGCGCGGCGCGCAAAACCGGGCGCGGCCTGCAAAAACTCTACGACTGGCTGTGGATTTTTACCTGACGCCGGTTATTTCTCTTCCTGCGTCTGCTCGTCCTGGGTCTGTTCCTCTTCCTCATTGCCTGGCAGGAAATCAGACACTTTCAGCTCTGACAGCGACGCCGCTTTCTCTTTAGCGGCGTCAAGCTGTGCTGTGGCGTCGCCCGGCAGGAGATCGGAGACGGTCGTTTGCGCCGCACTGCTCGCTTTTTCTTTGGCCTCATCCCACTGGTTTTGCGCTGAATCTCTCAGCCCGGCGGCGCTGGCGCTGGCCTGCGCTTTCAGTGCTTCCGCCTGTGTTTGCGCCTCTTTCACATGGCTGTTGAGTTCCTCTTTGGCCGCGTCGTCGCAGGCCGCCAGGATAAACGTGGCGCCGACCAGCGCCGCGAGCGCGAATCTGTTCATGATGTTTTCCTTTATATAAACGCAGGTGTGTTCGCATCTTACCTGCTGGCGCGTCCATGCGCAGCGGGCGGGCGAGGGCGGGGCGTGCAGGCGCGCCAAAGGCTTTAAGCAGATTTACGTAGCCTGTTCAGGCAAATAAATGAAGTCGTTTATTTTCAAACAGTTAATTCGACAAGACGCAGGCGCGCGGCGGATTCTTTACACTGCGGCTAAAATTACCAGCGAGGTAAAGGTGTGTAAAACAGCGAGGCGGTGATGAATTTACTACTCAATTTCCCCGATGCCGCGCAGCGGCGCGAGGCAGAGACGTTCGAAACCCTGATAGAACGCCCGGCGCTGCGGGTGGAGCGTATCGTCTCAACCGGCCAGGCGAGCCCGCCCGGTTTCTGGTACTGCCAGGCGCAGGGCGAATGGCTGGCGCTTATCGCAGGCCGCGCCGCGCTGCGCTTTGAAGACGGCGAGGAAGTTACGCTACACCCCGGCGACTGCCTGAATATCCCGGCGCGGCGTAAACACCGCGTGGAGTGGACCGACGCCACCGCGCCAACCGTCTGGCTGGCGGTATTTTACGACGAGGCGTAAATCAGGAGCGGTTACTGGCGAGATCCGGCGTTGTATTGTGATTCAGCGTGACCACCGAACTGATATTATCCGGCAGCCGACGCGCTTCTAAATAAACGGTTTTCCAGTAAGGATTATCTAAAGACGAGCGGGTTACGCCTTTACTGGTGGAGGCGTGAATAAACTGCCGGTCAGAATCATAGAAGCCCACATGCAGCGCGCCCTTAATACGGAAAAATACCAGATCGCCAGGCCGCAGTTTATTTTTATCGACCCCTTTGCCCATCTGAATTAATTCATGGGTGGTGACGCGCGCCATCGGCAGATTAAAGCGGTCGTGTAAGGTACGCCAGACAAAACCAGAGCAGTCGATGCCGTCGCGCTCTGTGCCGCCCCATTCATAGGGCGTGTTGTGCCAGGTATTCATCTGATCATGCAATGCCGCGATAACCGGGATCAAATCGGGGCGCTGGCTGTTGGCAGTGGCCGCAGGATACGGGGCGACAGCTTCAGGTTTTGGGGCTTTGGTTGCGCATCCTGTCAGATAAGTACAAAAGAGTAGGGCAAAAAAAGCGGTGGCGCGGAATTCCATATCGACTCACTGACAAGAAGGTTTACTGTTTCGGTGCCGGGATTTTTACTAAAAAAGCGTTTTATCGCCAGCGCTTTCTCATGCTTTACACTTATTGACGTATATGAAAAATAATGTTTCGCCAGACTGCGATTTTTCTGAATAGAGTATTCAAATGTGACCGCTTAAATGTCAGTTGCGAGGATAACCAAATATTTTTCGTGGGGAAAATAACGCATTGTGATTACATTTATTTGTGATTAGCTTTTGCGCGCCATTTATTTAACGCCAGCAACTATGAGGTTATTTTAACGCGCCGGTGTCGTTATTCTGGCGCAGCGCTGCCAGCAGGCGCGCTTTACGCTGCTCGAGCTCGATTATCTGTTCTTCAATAGCTTTCAGACGCTGATACTGTACGGCCTGGGTTTCCGGACAGAATGATGCGCCTTCAATCAACAGCATGCAGACGGGAAAGGCGCGGATCTCAGCCACGCTAAAGCCGGTTGCGATTAACCGCTGGATCAGCAGGAACGGCGGCGCGACGGGAGTGATACGCCGGGCGCCGCTTACTGGCGAGAAAAAACGGTGCGCTACGTGAATTCTGAGAAAAAGCGTGAGGCTCAGCCGTGCAGATTTCGCGTAGCGCAACGGCATTACGTTAACGCGATGCGGGGGTTACGCATCAGGCATGCAGGGCAGGTCAGAATGGGGACAGGCGAACAGCGTCGGATGGCCGGGTTCCGGATTAAAATGTAATTTAACATAATATACATTATGCGCACCGAGGTGATTCGTGGCTGAATCCAGCGTTTATCGGTCGTCATCGCCCTGGTCGCTGACAGCGTCTCTGCGCTCATTGCTTTCGTTAGGACACCTTTATCTGAAATGGTTTTCTCTCGTTTGCCTGTTCCTGCGTTTACCGCCCAGGTCGCGAGCGCGCTCTCGTTTGCTGAACGATAGCTCTTATGCTGACTGACTGAATCCATAACCGACCTTTTGGCTTTGTGTGAACAGAATTATTATCAGTCATACAACCACCGCCCAGCCCTGGCAGACTCGATAAGCATGCCGACAGTAAAAAACGGCACCTGCGGGATCTCGTTTTTACGAAATGGATTGAGCATGACGCTCAGCGGCGGATCGGGCGGATAGTATGTGGTTATGGAGAAATTCCCGCGCGCCACGCGAAACGTCGTGAAGAAATCCTCCATCAGCTCCAGCGCGTCGTCATCGTCCAGCTGCAGGTCGACATCCAGATCGGTCTGTTCTGTCAGTTCAGGTTTCCCGAAGAGGTAAAAACCGTGATGCTTTCTTACGAGCGTATAAACCCGCGCTTCAAGGCTGTCGCTTGTCATCAGATCCTCCGCGCTTAACGCTTATCACTGCGCCAGCGCCTGCCGCTCATGCGTTGCAATAAATTCGTTTTTCAGCGCGCTGTAGAGAACAGACTGATACCCGCTGTCGCGGGCGGCGGCCAGTTTCAGCGCTTCATATTCCCGCGCGATTTCCTCATGGGCGCGCAGATAATCGCGAAACGCCAGGTGGCGCGTAATGTGCGCGCTGCCGGTACGGAAAGCATGAATATGATGCGTGCGTGCGGCGTCGCCTTTCACAAAGTAACGCCTGCCCGGTATACCGTATTCGCCGCGCGGCGTGTAGCCCAGCGCCTGCATGGTATCAGCGCATGCATCGAGCGCGGCTATATCAGCCACCTCAAGCAGGATGTCGATAACCGGTTTGGCTGTAAGCCCCGGTACTGACGTACTGCCAATATGATGAACGGCCACAACAACCTTGCCGAGCGAGGCGCGCAGCCAGTTTGCTTCTTTACTGAAACGATCCGGCCAGGCCGGGTTATACGACTCAAGCGTGATTAATCGTGCGGCCATTGTTATCTCCTGCATAAACTCAGCCAGGCGCAAGCGTTTCCATAACTATCTGCGCGCCCGGCATCATCGCGGTTAACCCGTCGATAAGCTCCCGGGCTGCGGCACTGGCGGCGTCCTCCGGCATCGGCGGCAAGCATTCCAGAATAAACCACATCGCCTGCGCGTGCGAATCCAGGCGGGTACGCACGCCCTGCCGCCAGTTCCAGCGCCGACATGTTACGCCTGCGTCATCGCGCCATACCGGTTCGCCCGGCTCCGGCGATTCGTTTACTGTCTCGCCTGCTTTAACGGTATCGAAAGCTTCCGTGCCGACGGCCATCACCAGGCGCGGTTCCCCCTGGTACGCCGCAACGTTTTCACCGCCAACGGGTACGGCGTATTTGATACTTATCGCGTTATAGAGGTCGACGACAGGATCGAGAGACGGCATGCTGCCATCGCGCGCGACGCGTTTGCGCAGCGCCTGCGCCGAGCACGGCGTGCGTTTGGGTTTAGCGCCAAAGGCCTGAAACACGGCGTCCCACGCGTCAAGATGCGCCTGCGCCCACGGAAAATCATCGTGTTGAACGTGGCGGCAGGCCGCCTCCAGCGCCCTTCTCCCTGCATCACTGTCAACCAGCGGTGCGGCAATCACGTGAATACTGATGGCCCTGAAGCCGGGTGCAAGCTGCATGATTGCCGGCGCGATTGACGGTTTTAACGGTTTCATCGGATAATCCTGTAATGACTATTTTATTTCATGGTAATGACCAGTGACCCATAAAGTCAATATAATGACTGATTCAGGTTCCGATGCTGACTCTCTGAGCCTCGCGCTGGCACAGCGCTTAAAAGCCTGGCGTAAAGCGCACAAAGTGACGCTGGACGCGCTCTCGCAGCGCGCAGGCGTCAGTAAAGGCATGCTGGTTGAGCTGGAAAAAGCGGCTGCGAACCCCAGTATCGCCATCTTATGTAAGATTGCCGCCGCGCTGGGACTGTCGGTGGCCGATCTCCTAAATGTGGCGAGTCAGCCTGCGGCGCGGCTGATTGATGCCGGGTCTATTCCGGTGTTATGGCGCGGAGAAAACGGCGGTACGGCGCGGCTCCTTGCCGGTACAAGCGGCCCGAATATGGTTGAGTTGTGGCGCTGGGAGATGCCGCCGGGCGAGGCTTTTAGCTCAGCGGGGCACCCGCACGGCACCGCTGAACTGCTGCATGTCGAATGCGGGGTGCTGACGCTTGTTATCAACGAAGAACCGTTGCAGGTGCCTGCCGGGTCGTCTGCGGTGGCCCGTACCGATGCGCCGCACCGCTACGTCAATGCGCATAATGAGCCGCTGATCTTTACCATGACGGTATATGAGCCGCACTGAAGCGGGTTTTTAAGTGACAACGTCACCAGTAAACTGCTTGCACAGCGTCAGGCGATTTAGTGCACCGGCGCTGTACAGGACGTCATCGACGCACGCGACTATCAGCATCAACCCTCGCCCGCCTTCACACATCAGCGCCGCGTCGTCGTCCTGCGCCGCCTGACGAGCCTCGTCGAGTTTGCCGTCAGGAATGGCGTTGCCGTCATCAGTGAAAATGACGCGCGCGCACTCGCCCTCGCGCTGAAACTCCACGGTAAACTCACGCGTCGGGATCTCGTCCAGCGCGTGGCGGATGACGTTCGCCGCCGCCTCGCAAACCGCTAAATCCAGCGCGAAACGCCAGCTGTCGTCCACCGGCAGCGATGCCATAAACTGTGCGAGCGCATCGGCGATCGGGCCGAGTGCCTCTAGGCGCGCCGGGAACGTCAGGACGTCGCTCATTGGCTTATCCTTTTAGCCGGGCGAGCGCGGCGGCGCGATCGGCGCAGAGGACAAATACCCTGTCCATGCGGGTGAGTTTGAACATGTTCATGATGTTGTTATTCAGCGAACAGAGCGCCATCTCCCCTTTGCCGTTCATCTGCTTAAAGAGCGCAATCAGCGTGCCGAGACAGCTACTGTCGATAAAATCCACGCGCGAGAAATCGATAATCAACCCGCCGGTGGTGCGGGCTATCTCTTCGCTTACGCCCTGGCGAAACGCGGCCGCCACCGAAGCGTCAAGCCGACGCGCCACGGGCGTTATCACGCTTACGCCGTCCAGATGTTCAGTTTCAAGATTCATCGCGCACTCCCTCTGTACTGCGTTCAATAATTAACAGTGATACGTCATCGGCCATCGCCACCTGATCGCCCTTCCTCCCGGCGCGCCAGCCGACAAGTTTCTCATGCAGCGCGGGAAAGATAGCATCCAGCGGGCTGGAAACGTGACGCTGTAACCAGTTTTCCAGACGCTCCTGGCCGAATTGCTCATGCTGCGAATTTTCGCACTCGGTAATGCCGTCGCTGTAAAGACAGAGACGGTCGCCGGGGCGCAGCGTGAACGGCGTTTCATCCCAGCTTAAGCCCGCCAGTAACCCTACCGGCGCCCCGCCGCCGCCGATGCGTGTAATGGCGCCGTCGGGGTGCGTGATAAACGGCGTCGGATGCCCGGCCTGGCACAGCGTGCCCTCCCCGGTGTTGATATCAATAACGCCGTAGACCATCGTGAAATAGCTGACAATTTCGGTGTCGTCATGACAAAAACGCTCGTTGAGGATACGAATGACCTCGTGCGGCGCGGTCACGCTGTCGCCGTCAAACAGAAAGCGCTCTACCGCGCGCCCGTGCAGGAACTGGCGCGCCACCGCGAGCGACATCATCGCCGCGCCCACGCCGTGGCCTGCCACATCTACGCAGTAAAAGCCAAGATGGCTGTCGAGCGGGAAAAGATTGAAGATATCGCCGGAGACATAGGCCGACGGGACAAACAGCCAGTCGGCGAAAAAGCTGTCGTAGTGCATCCGCCGCCCGGGCAGCACCGACCGCTGAAGCTGCGCCGCCGCCTGGAGATCGCTTTCGATTTGCGTCAGCGCCTCGCGCAGCCGCGCATTGCGGGCCGCAAGCGTCGCTTCCAGCTCCAGGATACGCTCGCCCGCGTGCAGCCTGGCGCGCAGCTCGCTCTGGTTGACAGGTTTACTGAGGAAATCATCGGCGCCCGCCTGAAAGCCGAGCGCCAGATCGTCCACGCTCTCGCGCGCGGTGAGTAAAATCAGGTAGATGTAGTGTTCCTGAAAGCGCGCGCGGATCTCCTGGCAGAGCGTCAGCCCGTCCATCACCGGCATCTCCCAGTCACTTAACACCATATTGACCGGCTGTGTGGCGAGCACGTCCAGCGCCGCCTCGCCGTTGACGGCTTCCAGCACCTCGTAGCCCCATTTTCCCAGCATACTGCCGAGCAGCCGCCGGTAAACGGTGGAATCATCAACAATTAACACGCGCTGTCTGTCAGGCATGGCGGCTCCTCAAAGCGGTAAATACCAGATAAGGCTGACGGTACCCTCGCGGAACTTGCCATTGCCGCTCGCATGGCCAGGGTAACGCGTGCCGCTGTAGTTGGCGTACTGAATCGAGAATGTGCCCGGCTTGTAGCCCGCGTAGCCGAAGCTGTAGCTGTAATCGCCGTTCCACGGCTGTTGCTGGCTGCTTTCCGGATACCAGAACGCGGTGGCGCGCACAAAATAGTGTTGCTTGTACGTATAGCCGCAGCCGCCCAGCACCACGTTTTTATTACTGCGGATGCCGTTGCTGGCGAGATCGTAGTAACGCGGCACCCAGGTATAGCCCACCTGGCAGATAATGGAATCGCCCTTGTTAATCAGCAGATGCTTCTCCAGCGGTTTGGGAAGCGAGAATTTATACGCCGCTGTGACGCCGCCCTGCTCAAAATAGGTGCGCCGCTTGTTGCCTGAAGGCCAGATATGGTTATCGCCATAGTTGCTGTAAACCAGGCTGAAGGTGTTGGCGTGCCAGTCGTCATAGCCGAAGCTGTAGCGAAAGTCGCTGGTATAGCGGCTAAAGTCACGTACCGGCGCGCGCAGCGTGACGTTAGCGAAGAGAAAGCTCCACGGCGAATACTGCATGCTCAGGTTAACGGTCTGGTTGATTTTGTTAGTCTGCGACGCGGTATCGCTACTGTTCGGGATCGTCACCCACTGATCTTTCAGCCCGCTGTTAAAACTCAGCGCGCCGGAAAACTTATTGTCATTGCCGGAGAAAAGCCGTCCCCAGCGGCTGGTGAACACGCCTGTCTGAATCGGCTCCGCCTCGGTATCGGTGCTTTGCTTCGCCGCCGCAGCGGCGGGCGGCGTGGCGGCGATGCCCGGTTGCGCCGCCAGTGCGAGCGTCGCCAGACCGAAGTAGTGAAATGCCCTCGTCATACCCTTGTCGTTCCTTAATTGGGGATCCAGCGTCCGGCGACGTCATATTTCGCCATCAGCCAGAGAATGCCCAGCGCCACGCTGTGAACCAGCGTATTTTGCAGCCAGGCCTGATGCCATAAATCGAAATGCACCACCTGGCTTACCAGCAAGACCACATACACATGCAGAATAAAGGTATAGAGCGAGTGCTGGCCGAGCGGGATAAGAAACCAGCCGGTCAGGCGGTAGATGGGCGTCCAGCACCAGGTCAGCAGCAGATAGACCGTCACCATCAGGCTAAAATCGTTCAGTACGCGCAGCGGCCCAAGCCCGTTCTTGGCAGCCCAGGTGTGGTACAGCGCGTTGAAATCCGCAGGCGATATCACATGCATCAGCAGGCCCGGCGGCATAAAGGGGTTGGTATGGTTCTGGGCGATAAACAGTAATATCAGCGCGCAGATGACCATTACCGTGACGGTCACTTTCCCCGGCCCGGTGCGTGCCAGCGACAGCAACTCCTCTTTATGCCAGCCACAGCACATCCCTAAAACGTAGATAAACTGCCAGGCCATCAATGGAAACGCGAACTCAAATTCGCTGTGGGTCAGGCGCATCGGGTTCACCTGATACAGTCCGTAAATCAGCGCTGATATGGCAATCAGCCACGGAGTTTTACGATATTGCAGCAGCGCGAGATACAGCGGGCTAATCAGCAGCAAAAAGACGTAAAGACCCAGAATTTGCGTCTGATGCGGCCCAATTTGTAAAAATAAAACAATGTTGAACCAGGTTTCTTTAATTTGCGGCGTGGTGGGAAACAGTGACCAGGTATTGCCAGAGAAACGATCGACAAAGTGCGTTATTTCAAAGGTATTAATGAAGGGCAATTTCGATAGCAACAACACACTCAAAATAATAACGACATTAACGAGATAGATCTTCCATGCGCGCTGCCAGAGCGCCCATCCCACCGTCAGTAATACGGCTTTTTGCAGTCGCTGACGATTGAGCATGCCAAGCATAAACCCCGCCAGGATCACAAACCCTTCAGCGCCTGTGGTTAATCCGAAACGTTCCCACGTCAATATATTAAATATCGACATCACTTCGGTATGCGCCACTATCATCATAACCAGCGCAATGCCGCGCATCAGGTCGATACGCAGGTCGCGCCGGTCTGCCGCGACATAGCGCCAGGAGACGCGCGAGCGCGGCATGTCGCGGGTTGAAGCTACGCTTGCAGAATCGCTCATCGGCACGGTTTCTTATCGGCTGGGGCCGCCCACGCCCGGACAGCGCAATATATTCTGAGTATTATCAGAAAAGTGTATACGGCAATAAGCGGCTGTCAGCGTTTCGCGGAAAATATATTTTCCCGCGCGGGTAATCGCAAAAGCGAAACGGCGCAAACGACCTGGTGAAATTATCCTGCTGGAAACTTTAGCGCGGGCATCTACAATCACTTCATAAACTTAAAACCAATGATCTGTTGCGCCAGAGATATTTCGCTGACGGGGAATAGTTGCCTTTGATAATTATTCCGCGCCGCTGTCTGGGTTGTGTCTGGATGATGATACCGCTATGGGCTTTTATTTCTCCCGCTTTGAAGACCGTAAACCGCCGGAGCCGTTAAAAACGCCCCGCGTCGTGAAAATTCTCTGGCAGATAATGTCCGTCGCGGCGTTGGTGCTGGGCGCAAATTATATTCGCTGGCGCTGGACCGATTCACTGAATATGGATGCGCTGTGGTACGCGCTGCCGCTGGTCATTGCGGAAACCTGCGCCTGGATAGGCACGGTGCTTTTTACCATCAACCTGTGGCGTGAGGATGATCCGCCCCAACAGCCCGCCCCGCTGGATATCAACGACTGCCTGAATCCGGATGACCGCGCGGAGCCGCGCCCGGTGCGCGTCGACCTTTTCATCGCCACCTATTCCGAAGATGTTGAGCTGGTGCGGCTGTCCATCAAAGATGCGCTGAAAATCCGCTATCCAGGCCCGCTCGATTACCGCATCCATGTCCTGGACGATGGCCGCCGCCCTGCGATGCGCGCGGTCTGTGAGGAAGAAGGCGTTAACTACATCACCCGCGAAACCAATATCGGTTTTAAGGCCGGTAACCTGCGTAACGGCCTGGAGCAGACTGACGGCGATTTTATCGTGATTTGTGACGCCGACACCCGCGTATTCCCGACGCTGCTTGAACATACGCTCGGCTATTTCCGCGACCCGGACGTCGCCTGGGTGCAGACGCCGCAGTGGTTTTTCGATTTGCCCGAGGGCGAACGGCTGCCGCGCTGGCTGGCGCGCAAAGCGGGCAAGCCGGGCTATGCGCTCGGCTGGCTGTCGGAGAAAATCGTCGGCCCGGTGACTATCGGTCGCGACCCGTTCTTCAACGATCCGCGCATGTTTTATGATGTGATCCTGCGCCGGCGCAACTGGGCGAACGCGGCTTTTTGCTGCGGTGCGGCGTCGGTGCATCGCCGGGAGGCGATTATGCAGGCGGCGCTGCGCAGTTATGTCTGGACGGTGGAAGAAGAAATCGACCGCCACACGCGCGACATCCGCGACCCGTCGATGCGTGAAGCGCTCCAGGACGCTATGCGCCCGCATGTGCTCTATGATACCGAGCTGACGCCTTATAAATTCCACGTCTCGGAAGATATCTATACCTCTATCGTATTGCATGGCGACAGCGCGCGTCGCTGGCGCTCGGTGATGCATCCGCGCATCGAATCGAAAATGCTCTCGCCGCAGGACATGCTGACCTGGATTATCCAGCGTTTTAAATATGCCGCCGGCTCCCTCGATATTCTGTTTCACGACAATATTTTCAGCCGCCGTCGCTTTAAGCTCTCGCTGCCCCAGACGCTGATGTACGCCACCACATTCTGGTCTTATCTCGCCTGCGTCTGGAATACCGTGTTTCTGGTGTCGCCGCTAATCTATCTCTTTACCGGCATTCCCCCCGTTTCCGCCTGGTCGACGCCCTTTTATCTGCATTTTCTGCCCTTTTTTATCGTCTCGGAGCTGGCGTTTATGTTCGGTACCTGGGGGATTTCGGCGTGGGATGGCCGCGCCTCGTATCTGGCGTTCTTCTCCATGAATCTCAAAGCGCTGGATACGGTGCTGCGCGGCGAGCAGATCAAGTTCCACGTGACGCCGAAAGAGCGCCAGACCGGGCGCTTCCTCTACCTGGTGAAGCCGCAAATCGCCATTGTGGTGCTGACGCTTGCCGGGCTTATCTGGGGCGGTATTCAGGTGGCGCGCGGCGCGGTGGACGATCCGTCCGGCTATGTGATTAACATCTTCTGGGGCGCGGTGAATATCGCCGCCATGCTGCCGATGATTATGGCCGCCATGTGGCAACCGGCGGATGAGGAGAGCGGCGCATGAAAGTCACCGACGCCCTGCTGAGCGCGCGCAGCTATATCACCATTCTGGTGGGCTTTTTGATTGGGTTCGCCGTCGTGGTCTGGGTTGAACGCCAGATGCCGACGCGCGTGGAGAGCAGCAGCGGCATTACGCTTAGCGAAGATTTCCCGCCGCTGCCGCAATCGCGCCAGCTCACCTTCGACGAAGCCGTGTGGGCGCGCGTCGCCTGGCAATATTTTGTCAACAATACCCGCCCCGACGGCCTGGTGAACGCCCAGGACGGCGCGCCGTGGTTCAGCCTCTGGAGCACCGGCAGTTACCTGCTGGCGGCGGTCTCCGCCTACCGCCTGGAGGTGATCACCCGCGACGAGTTTGACGAGCGCGTCACAGAGGCGCTGTATGCGCTCGGCGAACTGCCGCTCACACCGCAGGGCCTGCCAGCCGCTTACTACCGTGCAGAGTCGCAGGAGATTTTGGGCAAGCCCGAGAGCAGCGCCATTGGGGCCGGACGCTTGCTGATGGCCTTACAGGTGCTGCTGTGGCACTACCCGCAGCATGCGCCCGCCGTGACCGCGCTAATGTCGCGCTGGGATCTCGACGCGCTGTTTGTTGAGGCGAAAAATACCAGCGCGGCGCTGCCGGTGCGCCACTGGGTGATCCCGACCGACGAGCCGCGCGACAGCTTCGGCTATCGCACCTACGCAAGCCATACGCTGCGCCTGATTAACACCACGGCCGGGCTTGCCGTCACGCAGCCGCCGGAAGGCCAGAGCATGATTGATATCGACGGGATCATGGTGCCGGACGAAGGGCTTCGCACGCCGTGGGGCAAACAGCCGTCGCTGGTGAGCCTGCCCTGGCTGTTGACCGGGCTTGAGCTGGGTTTTGACGCGCAGAGCGGCGAAGTGGCGTGGCGCATCATGCAGATCCAGCAGCGCCGCAACAGCCTGCGGGTACGCAAGCCGCCCATCAGTACCGACTACGCCGAACAGGCGCCCGATTACGCAGCCGCCATTCCTGAGCGTCAGCCGGAGCGCGAACCTGGCGAAACCGCCTATGACAAAACCGCGCCGGAGCGCACGGCCATTACCTCCACCCGCTCCGCCTTCGCCTGGTACGCGCTTTTTCGCAACGGCTGGAGCGAAGCCCTGCGCCAGCAGGTGCAACCGTTGCTGGTGCCGGGTAAAGGCTGGCAGCGCGGTCTGAATCTGAATAACAGCGTGAATAACGTGATTGATGCCGACACCAACGCGGTGGTGCTGGAGAGCCTTGCCTATATCACCGGCGGGCAATTGCTCTGTCTGGGATGCCAGCACACGCCTTCCACCGCCAATGCTTCTGCGGGAGTAACACCATGACTTTGACATCTTTGCCCCAGTTTTTTCGCTTTTGCGCCTGCATTTTTTTACTGCTGGGCTGTTCGGTGACGGCCCAGGGGCGGGGCCAACTGCCCGCGAATGATTATCCGGCGCGTCACGGCGAGCTGACCGAGCGTGAAATGACCATGGCGAAAAACGCCTGGCAATATTTCGTGGTCAACTATCAGCCCAAAACCGGGCTGGTCAATGCCGTAAACCAGTATCCGTCGACCACCATGTGGGATACCGGCTCTTATATCGGCGCGCTTGTCGCGGCGCGCGAGCTGGGGATTATCGATAAAGCGGAGTTCGACCGCCGGATGCTGAAGCTGCTCGGCACGCTCAACAAACTCGATCTGTTTCGCAACCAGGTGCCGAACAAAGCCTATAACACCATTACCGCGCAGAAGGTGAACTACGTAAACAAACCCGGCGAGATAGGCTTCTCGGCGCTGGATATGGGACGCATGCTGCTGTGGCTGCGGATCGTTAAAGAGCGCTACCCGGAGTATGGCAACAGCGTCGATAACATCGTGCTGGGCTGGGATTTCACCAACGTGGTCGACCCGTGCGGCACCATGTATGGGGCTTATCTCGAAAACAATCAGCCGAAATATGTCCAGGAAGGCCGTCTGGGGTATGAAGAGTACGCGTCGGCGGGCTATCAGCTCTGGGGTTTTAACACCTGCCAGGCGAACCGCCCGGAGCCTTACGCGCTCGCCGATATCTATTGCGTACTGGTGCCGTATGACTCCCGCGACCCGCGTCGCACTAATCAGCATAACTACGTGGTCACCGAATCGTACCTGCTCTACGGGCTTGAGATGGGCTGGGATACCGCCAAAGACCGCGACGACAGCCCGAATAATTTCACGCACCCGTGGATGAAGGATTTCGCCGACCGCGTCTATCAGGCCCAGGAGAACCGCTACACCATCACCGGCGTGCTGACTGCCCGCTCCGAGCATCAGCTCGATAAATCTCCCTACTTCGTTTACGACACCGTGTTCAGCGACGGTTTCAACTGGAACACGATTACTGATAAAGGCCAGTACGTGCCGCAGGTGGCGGCGGTGTCGCTCAAGGCGGCGCTCGGCATGTGGGTGCTGTGGGATTCGCCCTACACCGACCGTCTTTTTACCACCATCGAGAACGCCAACGATCCGAAACAGGGCTACTACGAAGGCATCTATGAAAACGGCGACGGGACCATTAACGCCTTCACCGGTAACAACAACGGCATCATGCTCGAAGCGCTGCTGTATAAAAAACAGGGCAAGCTGATGCGCTTTAACACCAACGATCCGAAGAACAAAGATTACGCGCCGTCATTGTGGGAGAAAAAACTGGTCGATCTGTTTGAGGACAATAACACCCGACGCAACCGTCCGTTCCTCAACATGACGCCAGGCATCCAGAACTGGTGCCAGCAGAGCGGCACGGCGGTACGCAGCAAGCCGACCTGTCAGGCCTGCCAGTGCGCCACCTGTAACGATGACGCACCAGTGAAATTGCCACCGGTAACCGCGACATGCTTAAAACAGTAAGCCGACTGCTGCTTATTCTCGCCGTTCTGGGCGCGCTCGTCGCCTGGCTTTTGCTGCGCGATGACCGCGCGGGGTGGCGCTGGGTCTCGCACGGGGGCTGGCACACCACGGCACGCATCAGCGCGCTCACGCCGCAGGAGCGCGAATGGGCCGCTATCGCCTGGCGCTATTTCGAAAATAACACCCAGGAGGCGACGGGTCTGGTGAACGGCAGCGATAAGCGTCCTGTCGCCTCGCTATGGCAGATGGGCGACGCGCTGATTGCGCTGACCGCCGCGCGTGAGCTTAACCTGGTGGATGAAAAGACGTTCGATGCGCGCCTGACCCGCCTGCTCGGCACGCTCAACCGCCTGCCATTGACCGCCCGCCAGACGCCGAACCGGCTCTATTCGACCTGGACCCCGGCGATGGTGGATTTTACCGGCAAACCGGGCGTGATGGGCTGGTCGGCGCGCGATATGGCGCGCCTGATGCTGGCGCTGCGCCTGGTGGCGCAATATCACCCGCAGTACAGCGAATATCTGGAACGCGTGGTGATCCGCTGGAATTTCTGCCCGGTCATCGATAAAGACGGCGCGCTGTATGCCGCGCAGATGCAGAGCGGGCAGCTCGCGCCGCGTGACGAAATCCGGCTCGGCGAGAGCGAATACGCCGCTGCGGGCTTTAGCCTGTGGGGGTTTTCGCCCGCGAAAGCCTGGAGCCCGCCTTCGCAGAACGTGATTATGTATGATCGCGCGCTGCCGGTGGACGCCCGCGATCCGCGTACGACCTGGCAGCCATCGCTGATTACCACGCTGCCCTACACCCTGCCGGGGCTGGAGTTCGGCTGGGAAGTGCCGGGGGTTGAACGTGACAAAATCAACAACCTGCGCGAGCGCGCCCATCTCGTTTACCTGACTCAGGAGAGCCGCTGGCAGCAGGAGCGTATTCTGACCGCCCGCGCCGATTTCAATACCAGCGCCGCGCCGTGGCACGCCGCCGACACCCTCTGGGCTAATGGCTATGCGTGGAATACGCTTGGCGACGACGGCAAAGAGTATCCGCGTCTGGCGCAGGTCTCCACCAAAGCGGTGTTCTCGCTCTGGGTGCTCTGGGATACGCCTTATACGGACGCGCTGATGCAGGCGACCCGCCTGATGTATGACGAAAAGCGCGGCTGGTATGAGGGCCGCATTGAGGCGACGGGCGACTACAACCGGTCGCTGACGCTTTCCACCAACGCTACCGTGCTGGAGGCGCTGTTTTACAAAGCCAACGGCGGCCCGCTGTTGTCCAGTGACGCCCCCGCCCCCGGCAGCTATTTCAGCCGCCGTCTGAGCGACGTGTTCAACCCCCTGCGCCAGTGTCTGCCTGGCGAAAGCCGCCCGGAGGTTCGCCGATGATGCTCTATCGGGATCTGTTTGATGAAAGCTACAGCCGTCTCTTTCCCAACGACGACAAACAGCCGTTTTTCGAACGCTTTTTTGCCCGTTTTATCCATATGACCCCGGAAACCGAACACCACTTCGCCACGGTGGATCCGCAGACGCTGCGCAAATTCGTCTATAAAAGCTTTTTCGCGATGTTAATGGTCGACGGCGTGCTGATGGTGCCCGATTTTCTGGAACGCCTGGCGCGCCAGCAGGAGAGCAATGGCGTGCGCCTGCCGCCCAACTTCTTTGCCCACTGGCGGCGAGCGATCCTGGAAACGGTAGCGGAGCTCGATCCGAACTGCGATGAAGAAGTGCTGACGGCCTGGGCGATGACCATCGCGCCGGGGCTTGAGTATATGCGGCGCCAGGCGGAGCTGAACTATAAGCCAGGGGCGCAATTATGAACGGCCACGCCTTTCCGCCAGCGCTCGACGCGCTGCCCGCCGCCCTGCTGTTTTACGATAAAGACGAGCGGCTGGTCGCCTGGAATGCCCAGGTCAGCCACTTTTATCCGGGGATCGTCGGCCATCTGGCGCACGGCGCGACGCTAAGCGCGCTGGCGGCGCAGTTTGTTAACGCCGGTTTTCAGACCGACAGCCGCAGCCGTAACGCGCTTATCGCCTCGCTGCTGGCCAACTGTCGGCAGGATGGGCACTGCGAAGTGCGCCAGCTTCACGCGCGGCGGCTCTTTATTCAGCATCAGCGTACCGCCGACGGCGGCATTATCAGCCTGCACACCGATATCAGCGCGCTCGATACCCTCCAGAGTACCCGTCAGCTGCTGCATGACGATTTCCTGCTGGCCGCCGAGTCGATTCATATCGGCATCTGGGACTGGCAGGTCACCACCGACGCCCTGCACCTTAACGACGCCTTTCTGAACCTGCTGGGCGAGCCGCGCGGGCAGTTGCAACACAACAGCCGCTTTTTACTGGGGCTTATCCATCCCGAAGACCGGGATCTGCTGAAAAACGCCATGCAGCGCGCCAGCGAACACCAGATGCCGGTGTTTGAATGCGAAATTCGCGTGCAGCATCGCAGCGGTAAATGGCTCTGGATGCTGCTCTCCGGGCAGATAATCGCGCTAACCGTCAGCGGCGAAATTGAGCGGTTAATCGGTACGCTCCAGGATATTACGCGCCGCAAAGAGGCGGAGCTTATCTCCCGCGAGGCGGCCAACGCCGCACGCGCCGCCAGTGAAGCTAAAAGCGCGTTCCTGGCGAACATGAGCCATGAGATCCGCACGCCCATGAATGGGATCCTCGGCATGACGCAGCTGTGCCTGGATACCGATCTCAACGCCGAACAGCGCGAATACCTGACGCTGGTGATGAGCTCCGCGCAGTCGCTGCTGCATATCATTGATGACATCCTCGATTTCTCCAAAATCGAGGCGGGTAAAATTGTGCTGCATGAAGAATATGTGGCGCTGCGGCCCTTTATTCAGTCGCTGGTGCGCCCGCTGATGCCGCTCGCCAGCGAAAAACAGATAGAGCTGCTGGTAGATGTGGACGAGCGCGTGCCGGAGATGATGCGCGTCGACGTCGTGCGGCTGCGCCAGGTGCTCACCAATTTGCTCAGCAACGCGCTGAAATTCACCCCTCAGGGCGAGATCCTCCTCGCCGTCGCGCCCGGCGCGCAGCCCGGTGAATGGCGTTTTCGGGTGCGTGACAGCGGCATCGGCATTCCGCCGGAAAAACAGCAGGTGATTTTCGAAGCCTTCAGTCAGGCCGACACCTCAACAACGCGCCGCTACGGCGGTACCGGTCTGGGGCTGACGATTTCCGCGCGGCTGGTGGCGATGATGGGCGGCAAGCTGACTGTGGCCAGCGAGCCGAACCAGGGCAGCGAATTCAGTTTTACTCTGCCGCTGCAAAGCGCGGCGCAGACGACGCCGGACGTGCAGCCGCTGACGCACTTTAGCGGCGAGCGGGTGCTGGTGGTGGACGATAATGCCACCAACCGCCGCCTGATGCAGGCGATGCTCAATCAGCTTGGCTTAAACCCGATCTGCGTTTCCGGCGCTGCCGGCGCGCTCGCCCTGCTGGAGACCGACAGCGATTTCCCCGTGATCGTGCTCGACGCCCAGATGCCGGAGATGGACGGCATCTCGCTCGCGCTCGAGATCTCCGTACTGCCTCAGGCGTCGCGCAGCAAAATTATTATGTTGAGCTCCATGAGCCGCGACCTGGATCTCTCGACGCTGCGGCGCACCGGCATTGCCTGGTATCTCAATAAACCGGTCGACCAGCATGAACTCGCCCGTGCGCTTGGCGAAGCGCTGAGCCCCGATCTGGCGCCATCCCCCGCGCCGGTGGCGGTCGCGCCTGCGCCGGTGCTGGCGGAAAGCGCGCCGATGCGCATTCTGCTGGCAGAGGATAACCCGGTAAACCAGCTACTGGCGGTGCGGCTGCTGGAGAAACTCGGCCATACGTGCGTGACGGTGGATAACGGCCTGCTGGCGCTGGAGCAATGGCGTCAGGGCGGCTGGGATATTTTGCTGATGGATTTGCAGATGCCGGTGATGGACGGCGAAGCGGCGATCCGCGCGCTGCGCCAGGAAGAGGTTCAGCGCGGTGGGCATCAGATGGCGATTGTGATGACCGCGCATGCGATGCAAGGCGACAGAGAGCGCTGTCTGGCGATGGGGTTTGACGGGTATCTCTCCAAACCGGTCTCTCTGGTAGCGCTGGCCGATGAGCTGTCGCGCTTCTCCCCCGGTACGCCGCCCCCACCGCCCGGCGGCCTGCCGGACGCCGCGCAGCTGCTGGCGGCATTCGACGGCGATCTGGGGCTGCTAAAAGAGCTGCTCGGGCTCTTTTCCGACGGTTTTGACGAGCTGGCGGCGCTGCTGGACGCGGCTCTGGCCAGCGGCGATGGCGAACAGGCCCACCGGCTGGCGCACAAGCTGCGCGGCGAAGCGGCGACCTTCGGTTTTGAAGGGCTGACGACGCTGTTGCAGGAGGTCGAAAGCCAGGAGCCCGGCGCGTCTGCGGCGCAGCGCGAGGCGTGGCGTCAGGCGCTCGCGACGCAGCAGCGTCGGGTGCGTGAATTCCTGATTCAACTGCTGGAGGGATAATGAAACGTCTGGCCTGTGCGGTATTTTTGCTGACGAGCGGCGCGGCGTATGCCAGCCCGACGCCTTCTGTACCCGTGCCGGTGAGCTGGTCGCTCGCGGGCGACTGGCGCGCCCATGACGGCAACGACGCCGCCTTTATCGGGCAGCAAGGCCCGGTGCGCGACTGGCGCAAACTGCGGGTGCCGGCAAACTGGTACACGGCGGGCCTCGATCATCAGGGCGTGCTCTGGTATCGCCACGAATTCACCTTGCCGCCGCTGCCGGCGGACACGATGGCGACGCTGCAATTTGACGGCGTGGATTACTTCGCCGAGACCTGGCTGAACCGGCAACCGCTCGGTAAACATGAAGGTTACTTCCAGCGTTTCGCGTATGACATCAGCGATAAGTTACAACGTCACAACAAGCTCGCGGTACGCGTTGACAGCCCGTTTGAAGATCCGAAAACCATCTGGCCTTTACATAAAACGATGGTGAAAGGCGTACTGAATCAGCACGATACCCGCCCCGGCGGCGCCTGGTCGCCGCGCGGACAGGATGCTAACTCCGGCGGCATCTGGGCGCCGGTGCGGCTGCATCTAAGCCGCGGCGTAACGGTGGATAACCTGATCCTGCGCCCCGACTGGCAACACGGGCTCGATAAACCGCAGCTGCGCGTCGAGCTGGTCTACCGCGCCACCACGGCGCGCGAGGTGGATTTAGTCTTGCGCGCCCGTCCGGCGAATTTTGCGGGCGAGCGTTTTACGCAACAGCAGAAAGTGCGCCTTGAAGCCACAGGCGCCACGCCGCAGCGCCTGACATTCACCCTGCCGATGGAAGGCGCCAGACTCTGGTGGCCGAAAGGCTACGGCTTCCCGCATCTTTATCGCGTCAGCGCAACCTTCAGCGATGACCAGGGCGTGATGGAGCAGATTGCGAGCCGCACCGGGTTGCGGCAGATAGTGGAACAGCCGGATAACAAAGGCTGGGTGCTGAACGGCAAGCGGATTTTCATCAAGGGCAGTAACTATATCGGCTCGCCGTGGCTGAGCGAGATGGATGAGAAGAAATATCGCCGCGATATTCAACTGGTGCTGGATATGAACGCTAACGCGATCCGCGTACACGGGCATGTCGCGGGCCGCCCGCTCTACCGGATGGCCGATGAAATGGGCCTGATGATTTGGCAGGATGTCCCGCTCCAGTGGGGCTATAACGACAGCGAGGCGTTCGCCGACAACGCCGCGCGCCAGAGCCTTGAGATGACCGAACAAATCGGCAACTCCCCCGCCATTATCGCCTGGGGCGGTCATAACGAGCCGCCGTGGAACTCGCCGTGGATGGAAAAACGCTTCCCGGACTGGCACAACAACCTTAACCGCGTGCTGACGGAGCGCGTGGCGGATGCGCTGGCGAAGGACAACAGCCGTATCGTGCACCGTTATTCCGCCGTAGAAGAGCATTACTGGCAGGGCTGGTATTTCGGCGTGATGACTGACGTGCTGCAACCGGCAAAAACCGGCATCATCACAGAGTTTGGCTCCCAGGCGCTGCCGAAACTCTCGACGCTCAACACCATCATCCCTGCCGACAAACGCTGGCCCGCCTCTACCCGCGCGGATGACCCGGACTGGACGGTATGGAAATACCATAACTTCCAGCCGTTCCAGACATTCAGCTTTGCCAAAATCCCGCGTGGCGAAAATATGGAGCAGTTCATTCATAATACGCAGAAATATCAGGCCGATCTGGTGAGCCTGGCGGCGGAGAGCTATCGACGCCAGCGGTATCAGCCGGTGACCGCCCTGTTCCACTTTATGTTTGTCGAAACCTGGCCGTCGATTAACTGGGGCGTGGTGGATTATCTGCGCCAGCCGAAGGCGGGCTACTATGCGCTGCAACGCGCCTATCAACCGCTGCTGCCTTCCATCGAACCGGTGACGCTGAACTGGCGGGCCGGCACGCCAGGGACGATTAAATTATGGACAGTAAACGATAGTTTTTCAGCCTGTGACGGGTGTACACTGCGCTGGCGCGTGAAAATGCCCGGCAACACCGAGCAGCAAGAGAGCAAGCCGATGACCATCCCGCCTGACAGTGGTCGCCAGGTGGCCCAGTTGACGTTCACTCCCTCCGCCCCAGGCGCGCTGCGTATTGAGTATGAAATCCTTGATTCGCAAGGCAAAACGGTAGGTCAAAACGTTTACGAGACCGCCGTCGCGCCCTGAGGCGATTAAGCACTGTATGGATAACTGGACGCCCCGTGGCGTTCAGTCTCTTCTTAAACTCTTTGCCGCCCGGTTAAAGAGCGATAGCGATTTGCTAAACTTACAGAATCTGAAACGAAAGCCGCTCTGGAGGTACGTATTAGCATGTTTCAACAGACAACACGCTTACCTTTTACAGAGGAGTTAGCTGAAAAGGTGCGTATGGACCCTGAATCTGGCGAACTTATCCCGGATACCCGCGATGTCGAGCCGCAGCCTGAGACGATCGAGGGCATGCCTGCCCCGGACGCGCTGACGCCCGCCGACCGCTACTTAGAGCTGTTTGAGCATGTTCAGGCCTCCCGTATTTTCGCAGACAGTAAAACGTTCCCGGACTGCGCGCCGAAAATGTCGCCGCTGACTATCCTGATGAACTATCGTCAGGCCAAACGCCTGCCAGGTTTCGACCTGCGCCGTTTTGTCGAAGAGCATTTTTACTTTCCGGTGATTAACACCAACCCATATGTCTCAGACCCGAACCGGACGCTGACGGAGCATATCGACAATCTATGGCCGATCCTGACGCGCCAGCCGCATGAGCATCTGGAGAACTCCTCGCTGCTGCCCCTGCCGCAAGCCTATATCGTGCCGGGCGGGCGTTTTACCGAGACCTATTACTGGGACTCCTACTTCACCATGCTCGGCCTTGCCGAAAGCGGCCGTCACGATATGTTGCGCTGCATGGCGGATAACTTCGCCTGGATGATCGAAAACTACGGGCATATTCCGAACGGCAACCGGACATATTACCTGAGCCGCTCGCAGCCGCCGGTGTTCGCGCTGATGGTAGAGCTTTTTGAGGAAGACGGGGTGCGCGGCGCGCGACGCTATCTGGATCACCTGCTGATGGAGTACGCATTCTGGATGGACGGCGCGGAAAACCTCGACGCCGGCCAGGCCTTCCGTCACGTGGTGAGAATGCCTGACGGCGCGCTGCTGAACCGCTACTGGGACGATCGCGACACGCCGCGTGACGAATCCTGGCGCGAGGACGTGGAAACCGCGAAACTCTCGGGCCGCCCGGCGAGCGAAGTGTATCGCGACCTGCGCGCGGGCGCGGCGTCCGGCTGGGACTACTCCTCACGCTGGCTGCGCGACGCCGACCGTCTGGCAAGCATCCGCACTACCCATTTCCTGCCGGTCGATCTTAACGCGTTTCTCTACAAACTGGAGACGGCTATCGCCAATGTCGCCCAGCTGAAAGGCGATCCGCTGACCGCGACGGTATTCCGTAAAAAGGCTATCGATCGCCGCGAAGCGGTGAATCGTTATCTCTGGGATGATGAACTCGGCTCGTTTCGCGATTACGACTGGCGGCGCGGCCGTCTGGCGTCGTTCTCCGCCGCCTGCGTGGTGCCGCTGTATGTCGGGATGTCCAGCTACGCACAGGCAGATCGTATCTCAACGAACATTCGCGAACGGTTACTGTCGCCGGGCGGTATCCTGACCACGGAAGTGGAAACCGAACAGCAATGGGATAAACCTAACGGCTGGGCGCCGCTGCAGTGGATGGCGATCCAGGGCCTGAAAAACTATGGCGATGACGCGCTGGCGGACATTATCGCCAATAACTGGTTGCGTACGGTGAAACGTTTCTACAATGAAAACCATAAGCTCATTGAGAAATATCACATCGCCGACTACTCGCCGCGCCCCGGCGGCGGCGGTGAATATCCGCTGCAGGACGGCTTCGGCTGGACTAACGGCGTGACGCGTCGCCTGATTGCGCTCTACGGCGAGCCGTAAAGCAGTGAACGCGTTGGCGCGAGCGCAAATCCTGCACAAAACATAAGGGCAGCCCTGCGGCTGCCCTTTTTACTGCGATGTCTGACCATCAGAACGAGGCGCTGACGCCCAGGTTATAGCGCGTCTGCTCGCCGCTGCTCAGTCCCGCCGTTTGTGACAGCGCCGCAAATGCCGAGACGTTACGGCTAAGCGCAACGCTGGCCCCTGCGGTAATATCCATCCAGTTTTTGTCATCCTGCGCGCCGTCGCGGCTGAACGTGAGCGCAGTCGATTTCAGCCCACCCTGACCGCGCCACACCGAATCCCCGAACTGATGACGATAATCCACCTGCGCGTACGGTTTCACCGGGCCAATGTCCGCGTCAAGACGCCAGCCGACGCTGCCGATTTGCGAATGGAAATTCTGGTCGCGAAAGCGCATCGCGGTACTGTCGTCACCCGCTTCGCTGTACCCATCCACATGGCTGTAATCCCAGGCGTATTGCACAACGGGGCCGGTTTTTAGCGCGTCGGTCACGGGGATATCCAGGCCCGCCGTCAGGCGCGCGCCCCAGAGCTTAGCGTCGGTTTCGCCTGTCTCGACGCGCGTCAGCGGCCCGAGCTCTACGCGACGCTGGATGTTGCGGTACTCGCCTTTAAGCCAGTGGACGTCCGCGTTGATCCAGCCAGGCCCGACATCGAGCGCCGTAAAGAGCGCCGCCTGATAGCCGCGCGCGTCGAAGCTCAGATTATCGGTTGGCCGCTGGTCATCCAGCGAACCGGCAATCAACGCGCCGACCAGCCAGTTTTCGGTAATACGGTAATCCGCGCCCAGGGTGAGATTGTTGGTGTTGGCGCTGCCGTCGGCGGTTTCATTCGCGGTAAAGCGCGCATACTCGCCGCTGTAACCACCGAACACGCCCGCGCTGCCCTGCTCGCGATCCTCACTACGGCGCTGCTGATAGCGGCTGTCGAGCGTGGCGCGGCTGTTCTGCACCTGCGCGGCGGTCGCTTTGTTGAGCAGCGCAACCTGCGCCGGCGCGGCGAGGATTGACTCGATGTAATCGGCGATAAGGCTGTGCACCTGCGGGCTCGGATGCAGGTGATCGGCGAAGAGCCACGCCTGGCTTGCGTCAAAACCGGGGCTTGACGAGGCGCAGTCGGCGGCGGAAAGCCCCGGCGGACACGCCATTCCGGCGGTATTGGTGATACCGAACTGCGTCGGGTTAGCGAGGATTTCATTGAAAATTTTGTTGATGTCGGCACGCACGATATTGCCGCCACCGCTGGCGACCAGCGCCTGCTCTTCGGTGGTGTTATAAAGCGTACTTAATGCCGACACCTGCTCTGCAAGCGTCTGATATGCGGAATAGAGACCGTCGGCCAGCGCCTGTTGCAGCGCAGGCAGCGCGCTGACCTCGCCCGCCGCCGCGAAAAACGCAGCACGGATAGCCTCCTGACGCGCCGCAAGCGTCGGCGTGGCGGCGCTGTTGAGCGAGGCGAACGCGGCCTGTAGCGCCGCAGTGTTGCCGCCGGTGCCGAGCTGAATAACGGATTCCACCATCGTCGGCGTGGCGGAGACATCCGGGACCGTTGGTACAATCACTGTTCCCGCCCCCGCGTTCAGCAGCGTGCGTACCTGCGAGGCGGCCGCCGTCGCGCTCCCCGTGACCACCGAGGTGGCCTGTAACGGGTTCAGCACCGCCGCGCCGAGATCGTTACCGCCAACCCAGTGAATGTACAGCCCGTTTTTGTCCGCCCGCCCGCCGGTCTGGCTGAGATAGCGTTGCACCTGATCCTGGGTATTGTCATCGCCCAGCGCAGGCACTGCCACGCCCCCGCCGGCGGCATAGTTATTGCCGCCGCTGTCGGATGGCGAAAGCGTGACCCCATATTTTTGGGCGAGGATTTCGTCATACAGCGGATAGCGGTCGCTGTCGAAGGTATAACGGCCATTGTTGCCGGTGTCGCTCAGGCTGTCGCCGAAGACATAAAGGTTATCCCAGGCGACGGCGGGCGCGGCGGCGCTACAGGCTAAGCCCAGCGCCAGCGCTACCCGGACAGAGAGACCAGAGAGAGGAAAAGACATACGCGCTCCTGCGTTTCACATGTTTCAGAGGTAAATGTCATAACCAGGGTTATGCGCTATTGAGTGTAGAGCGTTTCTGGAAGCGCACCGGGCAAACGCCTGGAAATGAGAGCCTGCCAGAAAAAGATGACAGTTTGCCCTTTTCCTCCTGCTGGAAATTTACCGACGCGGTGGTTGAGGTGATGGTTTTATTACTAATAATAAGAATGTTGTAACTAAAGAGTTGTACCTAAAACAGATGTGCCATAAAAAAACCCGGGCAGCGCCGGGTTTGCTCAGAGTGTCGTGTGATTTAGCACAGCGGCGCGACGGCCTCGCGCATCCCTTTGGTGAGGATAGCGTCGAGGTCGCGCGTGACCTGTTCAGCGAGGCCGGGCACGGTGGTCAGATCCTGCTCCCAGTGTTCGCAATCAGCCAGTACCACGTCCACCAGCTCGCGCAGCGAAATAGTGTTATCACCGAGTTTTGTCCAGAGCTGCTGATAGCGCTCCAGCCAGTGGGCGTCATCCTGCAACGGATACCTTTCGCCGTTGCGCTCGCCGCGATAAAACGCCACCAGCGCCGCCAGCGCGAATGTCAGGCGCGGCGGTAGCGTCCCCTGCTGCGCCTGTCCTGCCAGCAGTTGCGGCAGAATACGGGTGCGGAATTTTGTCATGCCGTTGAGCGCAATCGACAGCAGTTGATGCTTGATATACGGGTTGCGAAAACGGCTCACCACCGCGTCAGCAAAGGATTTAAGCTCGTCACGAGGCAGATCCAGCACCGGGATAATCTCATCGTGGATAGCCTTCTCCACAAAAGCGCACATCTGCGTATCATCCATCGCCTCGCCGACCGTATTCAGCCCCGCCTGGAAAGCCACCGGCACCAGCGCGGTATGCGCGCCGTTCAGGATCGCGACTTTACGCGCTTTATACGGCTTGATGTCATCCACAATCCGCACGTTGAGCGGCAGTTTATCGAGCCGTAATTCCTGCGCGAGCCACTGCGGCCCCTGGATAACAAACAGGTAAAAGTGCTCGGCGGTATCGAGAAACGCGTCGTGGTAGCCGAGGCTCGCCTCAAGGGCCGCGACTTCATCGCGCGGATAACCTGTGACGATGCGGTCAACCAGCGTCGAGCAGAACGTACAGGCGCTGTCGAGCCATGCGCTAAAGGCTTCCGGCAGCGCCCATTCGCGGGTATAACGCAGCACCAGTTCATAAAGCGCCTCACCGTTATAATCAATCAGCTCGCAGGGAATGATCACCCAGCCTTTATCCTGCGCGCCGTGACAATAGCTGAAACGCTCGAACAGCAGCCGGGTCAGCTTCGCCGGGTAACTGAGCGCGGGCGCGTCGTCAAACTTATCGCCCGCGTGATAGCTGATCCCCGCTTCGGTGGTATTGGAGAACACAAAACGGATATCCGGATTATGGGCGAGCTCCAGAAATTGATCGTACTGCGTGTAAACGGCAATCTCACGATTCACGGAGCGAATAAGTCGCGCTTCGCTCACCGCCTCGCCCTTCTCATTCAGACCGCGAATGATAGTGGTATAGAGCCCGTCCTGCGTACTGAGCGAAGGTGGGAAATCGCTGGCGATGGGACGCACGATCACCACCCCGGCATTCAGATCGGTGTGTTCATTGAGCAGATCCACCTGCCAGTCGACAAACGCCCGCAGGAAATTCCCTTCACCGAACTGAATGATGCGCTCCGGGTAGAGCGCGCCGGGAAAATCACGACGATTCAATGTTTTCACAATGTGTTCCTTGATGGATGATAAGCAGACCACGGACTGAGAATGCTCTCCACGCTATCAGAACAAACATTAATGAAACCCCGTTTCGATCAAACTGCACTGAGTTATTAAAAAATTTTATAGATGCTTAAAAAAATAGGTGGTCGAACAGGTGTCGCCATCCGGCATTAAGGCGTAATGCGGGATCTCACCGACTCGTTGCCATTGATTTCGTGAATAAAAACGTTCGGCATCGCTCCCGGTAGCGGTATCCAGCACCAGAACCGTTTTCCCGGCCTTGCGGGCTTCCTGTTCCAGCGTTTCCATCAATGCCTGCGCCACACCGCCGCGTCGCGCGCGAGTATGCACCAGCAGCTTAGAGACATCCGCCCGGTGCGGCTGGTTTTCTGGCTGATCGGTCACCAGTTGCACAGTCCCAATGACGTGGCCGCCCTCATCCAGCGCCGCCAGCACAACGCGCTCGTCCCGCGCCGCGCTTTGCGCCACGTTGAGCCAGAACGCGCGGGCTTTCTCCGGGCTGAACGGCAGCATAAAGCTCACCGAAGCGCCGCCTTCCACGCAGTTAATCAGGACATCACACAGGGAATCGAGATGAGAGGGAATTTCCGCCGCGCTGAGGCGACGCACAGTAAAGGGTAACGCCATGTTTACTCCGCCATGAGTTGTTATTAAAAGGTTAACCTGCTAATCACTATCATGGCGGAGAAACGACGCCAAAGGTCAGAGGAAAATCTTATCGTCCGGCCTTTTTATTCGCCGTTTTCATCTGATACATCTCTTCGTCGGCCGCGTTGAGAAGCCCTGCGAGCCCCTGATGCTTCTCCTCATCAAACTGCACCACGCCCCAGGAAAAACCGAGTCGCCACGGCTTGCCGCTGTCGCGGTTAAAGGCGTCGGTCTGCTCTACCAGATACTGCATCGCAATCCAGGCGCCTTTATCGTCGGTATCGTTAAACAGCACCGCGAATTCATCGCCGCCCTGGCGCGCCAGCAGATCGCTGTCGCGAAACGCGCTTTTCATCAGCGTGGCCATCGCGCTTAATGCTTCATCCCCGGCGGCATGCCCCCAGGTATCGTTGATCGCTTTAAACTCATCGAGGTCAATAAACCCGAGCGACATCGGCTCGCTACGACGACGATGGGTGGAAATGGCATACCCCGCAAGCGAGGCGAAACCGCGGCGATTCAGCAGGCCGGTCAGCTCATCGCTGGTCGCGACACTCAGCACCGTAAACTCATCTTCAACGATGGCCGCCAGATCGCGCAGCAGCATCGCGTCAGTCTCACTGAACGCGCGGGGTTCGGTATCGATAATGCACAGCGAGCCGGCAGTCGCGCCATCGGGCAGCCGTACCGGGCAACCGGCATAAAAACGAATATGCGGCGGACCGCTTACCAGCGGGTTATCGCGAAAGCGCTCGTCGCTCAACGCATCAGCAATAATCAGCGGCGCGTTGTTGAGAATGGTGTGACCGCAGAATGAGACGCGGCGCGGCACCGGCTCGGGTGCGATGCCATCGCAGGAGGCGAACCAGAGCCGCTCCTGATCCACGAGGCTAATCAACGCCACCGGCGAGTTAAAAAGGCGCTTTGCAAGCCGGGTAAGACGGTCAAAACGCTCTGTCGGCGCCGCATCTAGCAGGCCAGAATCATGCAGGGACTGAAGACGCGCCTGCTCATTAACCGGGATATCGGGTGTTTTCATTGCGCAACCTGTAAGCACTGTTTAATTGAAGCATAGCGTATCCGGCATCAGGCAAAGAGACCGCCGCCGTCAAAGCGCGTAAATACGATTTTTACCTTCGCGCCTGGCGCTGTAAAGCGCGTTGTCCGCGGCCTTCAGCCACTGCGCCGCCCCGCTCATTTCCGGTGCGGCGCGCGCGATGCCGATACTGAGCGTGCAGCGCAGCGCGCTGTCCTCAAAGACATTGACCAGCGCGGCCTGCGCCATCATCCTGTCAGCCACGGCGCAGGCGACGCCAGGCGGCGTATCAGGCAACAGGATGACACACTCATCGCCACCAAAACGCGCCACCGTATCGCCAGGCCGCGCTGTCTGGCGCAGGATATCGGAAAACGTCACCAGCAGCCTGTCGCCCGCCTCATGGCCGTAGCGATCGTTGGCGGCTTTAAAATCGTCGATATCGATAAACATCAGCGCCGCGGGCTGTCCGCTTCTGTCGCAGCGCTGGAGCGCCCTGTCGATATCGCGCTCCAGCTGTCGCCGGTTGGCGATATTCAGCAGCGGATCGGGATTTGCGTAACGCTCCAGTTCCCGTGACTTCAGACGCAACCGCTGCGCTAGCGCATGGCTCACAAAACTCAGCGTCAGCACATAGACCGCGATCAGCGGCAGCGTGGCGTAAAGCGTACGGGGCGAAACCGCCTGCGGCGAGCCGGTCGGAGAGTAAAATGGTGGCGATAACTACGGAAGTGAGCGGTGAGACCACCGTCTGGGCTATCCAGAAGCCGCCCGCCGCCGCGTCGGCCACCAGGTGTTGCCGCTCGGTTTTGGCGGGATGACGGCTGCGCCGGGCGCGAAGCCGCGCGACACCGGGCCAGAGAAACGTGTTCGCCGCCAGCAGCGCCCGTGTCCATACCGGACGATGCAGCTCCTGCAACAGGACAATGAGCGGGATAAAGCTGAGCGTGGTGCCCAGCTGGCGCATAAAAAACATGCGCCTGACAAACCTGAGCGCAGAGGAAGGCTGATGACGGTTTAGCTGCTCAGATGCGCTCTTCATACCAGTATCCGGTGACGAAACCCAGCCATCTTAGTAACCCAGGATCGTACCGGCAAGTACTTTAAAGCGCTTCGAGAAACAATCGGTCACATTCTGAAAAGAAACCGCCGTTCAGTGACTTATTACCGTGACGTTGTCACGATAGCGTTACGATAACGTTATGATAAAGGCTGCGCCAGATGTAACGTCGACTGATGTTCCTCCTGAACCGACGTCCGGTTGCGGCCCTGACGTTTAGACTGATACAGCAGGCCGTCAGCCTGGCGCATCAGCCGGTTAAAGGTCTCGCTGACGCTGTCGCGCGGCGCGGCGTCATAACCCAGTCCGATACTGACGCTGATATGCAGCGTCTGATCCCCAAAGATAACCGCCTCCCCGGCGACCTGCTGACGAATGGTTTCGGCCAGCACGCAGGCGCGCTCAAGCGTCATACCGGGGCAGACCACCACAAACTCTTCGCCGCCCATACGCGCCACGCGCCCTTCTTCGCCTGCGAGCTTACGCAGTTTCTTACCGAAAGCCGCCAGTACCGCGTCGCCGCATTCGTGACCGTGGTTGTCGTTAATACTCTTGAAGTGGTCAAGGTCCATCAGCATCACGCACAGCGGCTGCCCGGCAAGCGACGGGTTGGTATCGTCGCGCGCGAGCGTTTCATACAGGCCTGAGCGTGACCAGACGCCGGTCAGATGGTCGTAATTGGCGCGGCGGGAGATCTGCGCCAGCAGATCGTTAATCGCGCTGACGCTGACTGCGACAATCGCCGGGCAGATAGCGATCGTCGCCACGCCGAGGCGCGCCGAGAACATCTGGCTGCCGAGGGAGAGCTTCGCGGAGCTGATTTCGATGATACCGTTACTGACGAGGATAATTTGCAGTACGCCGGTACAGAGCGTTAAGAAACAGGTGACGTTCAGCGGATAACGCACCGCGCACCAGATAAGCGCCGCCACCGGAAACGCCAGACAGCCCGCCCCGCCAATGACCACCGAGGCGGCCAGCGACGCCGCCAGCGCCAGTAGCGGCCACAATTGCTCCGGCTGCACGCGCGCAGGCCACGACGGACGCGTCAGCGTTAAGATCCACGGCATCAGCAAAACGCCCGTGGAGAACTGCTCGCTGAACCAGTCGCACAGCAGCGGCAGAAAGCCCTGATCGTTTACCCCGAGACTGCCGGTTGCGCCGAAAAAGGCGCACAGCAGCGCGGCAACCAGACAGTAGTTAAAGAGCCGTAGCGCGTTAATCGGGCGCGAAAGCGCGTGCCCACGGCGTTTATCGCGCACCAGCAACTGCGCCACCGTGACGATAAACACCATATTGGAGAAGTTAATCAGCAGCGACGCGGAGCCCCAGCTTGTCGTCATCGCATCATAGGCGAGCATCGCCACATAACAGATGGCGTAATACCCCGGCCGGTTAAGCCAGGGATATCGCGCAAAGACCGCCGCCATCACCGCATTGAGCGGCCAGAACAGCGACAACGGCTCAACCAGACGCATCATCGCGCCCAGAAAGTAAAACAGCGTGGTCAGGAGAAAGAGAAGGGATGCGTTTAGCCACATCCTGTTTTCACGAAAACCAGTCAACGTCGCCTGGTTAAAAAACATAATCTATCGCTTACGGCTGGGCGCGGCTGAGAAACGGCGCCGGGGATAACGGAATAGCAGTAAGCTTAACACGTTTTCATAACAATTTAATTTGAGTTTCGGAAAACCGCAGCGCGGTTCAGGGGTTCATCTCCTGCACCAGCCAGCGGTGGATAACCGCGACGATATACGCCTGCTGCGCGTCGCTCAGCGCCACGCCCGCCGGGATGTTATGCCACTTTGCGAGGCAGCCGCGACAGCAGGTGGCGGTGGCGTGCTGGGCGATAAATACCGGGTGGCCGCGCATCGGCGTCTGCCTGCCGTCGTTCGCGGGCTCGGCGGTTGCGAGCCGTTTTGCGATAAAGTCCGCCGCGTGCTGGTCAATCACCTCCGGGCCCTTATCCCAGCAATACTGCCGCTCTTTCGCGCCGAGATGAAAACGGCGGCGAAAGGCGGAACGGTTCAGGCGCGCGAACAGCGCATCCATATCCTCTCCTCAGAAAATAGACCGGCCAATTTCGCGGGCGAGAATTTCCAGCGCCGCGATACCCGCCAGCGAGTTACCGGCGTTATCCAGCGCCGGACTCCAGACCGCGATAGACATCTCGTGCGGCACCACCGCGATGATCCCGCCGCCCACGCCCGATTTCCCCGGCATCCCGACGCGCCAGGCGAATTCGCCCGAGCTCTCATACATGCCGCTGGTCGCCATCAGGGCGTTCACCTGGCGCGCCTGCACCGGGCTTATCACCGGCGTGTCGAGGTGCGGCGCTCTTCCCTGATTCGCGAGAAACAGAAAAGCGCGGGCAAGCTCCGCGCAGCTCATTTTCAGCGCGCAATAGTGGAAATAGTTTTGCAGGACGGTAATCACATCGTTATGGAAATTACCGAAGGACTTCATCAGATAAGCGATGGCGGCGTTACGGGCCGAGTGTTCGAACTCAGATCGCGCCACGCCGGTGTCATAGACAATATCCTGAGCGCCGCAGAGCCCGCGCACCACTTCCAGCATCCGCTGCTTCGGCGCGCTGAGGCGGCTTTGCAGCATATCGCAGACTACCAGCGCTCCGGCGTTAATAAACGGGTTGCGCGGTTTGCCCTGCTCCAGCTCCAGCTGCACCAGCGAGTTAAACGGCTGGCCGGACGGATCTTTCCCCACCCGCCGCCAGATCTCGCTGTCGTCATAGCGACCCATGGCGAGGATGAGGCTCAGCACTTTGGAAATGGACTGAATTGAAAAGCGCTCGTCGGCGTCGCCTGCGCTAAAGCACTCGCCGGAGACCGTACAGACGGCGATGCCGAGCCGGTCGGCGGGCACCTCCGCCAGCGCCGGTATATAGTCGGCCACTTTGCCCTGTGCGGCGAGCGGGCGCACCTGCTCAAGAATTGAAGCCAGTAAATCGTTGTTAAGCTTGTGGGTCACCAGAGACTCCCGGCGCGAATGACGTTCGGGCCGGGAGTATATCAACCTCAGGCGGGAAGACGAAAGCGCGAGACGGCATCCGTAAGGCGGCGCGACTCGTCGCGCAGGCGCAGCGACGCATGCGTGGTGTGCTGCACCAGTGAGCCGGTCTCGCCCGCCACCTGATTCAGCGCGCCGATGCGCTGCGTCACCTGATGAATGCTTTCGCCCTGGTTGACGGTCGCTACCGCGATTTCGCCAAGCAATCCCGTCAGGTGGCTGACCAGCGCCATCACCCGTTGCAGGTTCTCTTCAAGCTTCGACACCGCCTCCGAGCCTTTTTCAATGCCCTGCAAGGAGTGGTGAATAAGCGCCTGGATAGTCTGCGTCGAATGGCTGCTCTTGCGCGCCAGCAGCCCGACCTCTTTTGCCACAACAGCGAAACCGCGACCGTGATTCCCGGCGTGCGCCGCTTCTATCGCGGCGTTAAGCGCCAGAATATTCGTCTGGAAGGCGACGCTGTCAATCATCGCCACGATGCCGCGCATCTCGGCGGAGCGCGACACGATATCCTGCATCGAGTGGTTTACGGTTTGCATCATCGCGTCGCCGCCTGCCGCTACGCCGCGCGCCTCGTCGGCGCGGGCGTTGGCCACGCGGGCATATTCGCTGTTCTCTTCGACATGCACTTCGAGCGTTTCGATATGCGACGTCACCTTGCGCAGCTCTTCGGCCTGTAACGCAGACTGGCTGAACAGCTGTTCGTTGCCCGCCGCCAGCTCGCTGATATTGGCGACAATAGCGGAGGTCGCCTCCCGGACATCGCTCACCAGCTGTTGCAGGCCGCCCTGCATCTGCCCGATGCTTTCGCTAAGCTCGGCCATCTCCCGGTTGATCAACGTGCCCGCCGGCAGCGGCGCGCAGAGATCCCCTGCCGCCAGACGATTGATATGATCAATAAGCCGCCTGAGCGGGCGAATCACCCACACGGCCATGCTGCGCCACACCAGCACGGCGATGAACAGCAGCACCCCCAGCGCCACGATAAACATGCGTTGCGCCTGCTCCAGTCCGCCCAGCAGTTCCTGGCTCTCTTTGTCCGCGCGCTGCGCGTTGTCGCGCTGGTAGCGGGCAAAGTTATCGTTGAAATCCGCCTGGAAGGCCTGCACCGGCACCGCGAAAAACGCGTCGATGCTGTTAGTGGTAACCAGCCCGTCCGCCTGCTCTTTCAGCGCGCTGTAAAAGTTCTGGTAGCTTGCCTTGAGCGGATCGTCTTTTGCGGTATTGAGTTGGCCGTAACGTTCAAACGCCGTATGGGAGCGTTTCAGCGCCGACTGCGCCTCATCCATCAGGCTGTTCCAGCTTCCTACCGAGCCGGTCTCTTTATCCTGCATAAAATAGATGCCGGCGCGGTTCAGCAGGTCGCTTGCCATCAGGAGCGTGACGCGCGCGTCATCCATCGCCGCCTGCTGCTGGCGCTGCGCTTCGTGGCGCTGAACCTGCTGCTGCGTTTCGCCAAGAAGCGATGAAAGCAGTAATGTTGAGAGAATTTGCAGTGCGGAGAAAAGCGTAATAACACACAGAATGCCGGCCATCAGCCCGAAGCGGGTGCGGGGCACGACGCGCCGGAGCGCGCGGAAAATTTTAGTTAGGTTCATGTTTTTCTTCGTTAAACAGCGAAAACCTCCGCGAGTCTACAAAGCAAAAATGACAGAACCATGTCACTTAAATGACAAAGAGCCGCGACAGCGGCTCTTTTGATGCTGGCATGACGCCACGATTCAGTATCCAGGGCGGGTAAGCAAAGCGCACCCGCCAGTCAGACCACACCCCTGTGCGCGCCCGGCGGGATAACGCTATTATTCACCGCATCGTTTAACGACGGTTTTTCCAGACGGTCTGAATATTGCAGAACTCATGCAGGCCGAAATGGGAAAGCTCGCGGCCAAATCCGCTCTTTTTCACGCCGCCGAACGCCACGCGGGCGTCGCTCGCGCAGTAGCCGTTAATAAAGACGCCGCCGCACTCCAGACGCGCCGCGAAATCGTTCGCGCGCGCTTCATCGGCCGTCCAGACGGTGGCGCAGAGGCCGAACTCGCTCTCGTTCGCGAGCTCCAGCGCCTGTTCGGCGTCACGCGCCACGCTGATGGCCGCCACCGGGCCAAACAGCTCCTGGCGAAACGCGGTCATGTCGCGCGTCACGTTGCCAAGCACTGTCGGCGCATAGTAGTTGGCCGCGCCGGCAATCTTCTCGCCGCCAAGCAGCAGCGTCGCGCCTTCACTTAAGGTCGCGGTCACCTGCGCATGCAGTTCGTCGCGCAGATCGAAACGCGCCATCGGCCCAAGGAAGGTCTCTTCATCGGTCGGCGCGCCCATTGTCAGCGCTTGCGCGGCAGCCACGAATTTTTCGGTAAAGGCGTCAGCGATGCTGGCTTCAACAATAAAACGCTTCGAGGCGGCGCAGACCTGTCCGGTATTCTGGTAGCGCCCCGCCACCGCCGCTTTCACGGCCTCGTCGAGATCGGCATCCGCCAGCACAATGAAAGGATCGGAGCCGCCCAGCTCCAGCACGCATTTTTTCAGCGCCGCGCCCGCCTGCGCGCCAATGGCGGCACCCGCGCGCACGCTGCCGGTAACGGTGACCGCAGCGATACGCGAGTCGTTAATCGCCTGGCTCACGCCGTCGTTGGTGGCGTTAATCACTTCAAACACGCCGGCCGGCACGCCCGCGTCTTCAAAAATCTCGTTAATTAACAGCGCGCAGCCCATCACATTCGGCGCATGCTTGAGCAGATAGGTGTTGCCTGCAAGCAGGATGGGCACCGCGCCGCGCATCACCTGCCACAGCGGGAAGTTCCACGGCATCACGGCGAGGACGGGCCCGAGCGGACGGTATTCAATCACCGCCTGCTGGTTTTCCACCAGCGTCGGCTCTGTCGCGAGCATCGAAGGGCCGTGCTCCGCGTACCAGTCGCACAGCCCGGCGGATTTCGCCACTTCGCCGCGGGCCTGGCGGATCGGTTTGCCCATTTCGGCGGTGATCATCTGCGCCAGTTCTTCACTCCGGGCGCGCAGCGCATTACCGATATTACGCAGCGTCTGCGCGCGCTCATCCAGGCGGGTGGCGCGCCAGCGGCGAAAGCCCTCGCTTACGCGGGTTATCGCCAGTTCGACCTGTTCGGCGCTCGCCAGCGGGTACACCGCCAGCGTTTCGCCAGTGGCCGGGTTAACGGAAATCGCGTGGGTCGCAGGGGAAATGCTCATCAGTGGGCCTCTTTTCATCGTTGTTATGCGCGACGATTTTTACGCTACATCGTCAAAATGATTGCTATAGCCTGGCCTGCTCTGGTATTTCTGAAAAGTGAATAATATTGACGATTCCATTCACCCGGAGAGAATGCAATGGATTTAACCCAGCTTGAGATGTTCAACGCCGTGGCCGAAACCGGCAGCATTACTGCCGCCGCCCAGCGCGTGCACCGGGTGCCGTCGAATCTGACCACCCGTATCCGCCAGCTCGAAGACGATTTGGGCGTGGATCTGTTTATCCGCGAGAATCAGCGACTGAAGCTCGCCCCGGCAGGCCACAGTTTTCTCGCCTACAGCAAACGCATCCTGGCGCTGGTGCAGGAGGCGCGTGAAGTCGTCTCCGGCGACGAGCCGCAGGGCATTTTCTCGCTCGGTTCGCTGGAAAGTACGGCGGCGGTACGTATCCCTGCCGTGCTCGCCGCGTTTAACCAGCGCTACCCGAAAATCCAGTTCGATCTGGCGACCGGCCCTTCCGGCACCATGATTGACGGCGTGCTGGCGGGCGAGCTGAGCGCCGCGTTTGTCGACGGGCCGGTACTGCATCCGAACCTGGAGGGTATGCCCGTGTATCGCGAGGAGATGATGCTGGTGGCGCACGCCGGTCATCCGCCGGTGACGCGCGCCCAGGCGATTAACGGCGCGAGCATTTACGCCTTTCGCGCCAACTGCTCCTACCGGCGGCATTTTGAAAGCTGGTTTAAAGAGGATCAGGCGATGCCGGGTAAAATTCACGAAATGGAGTCTTACCACGGCATGCTGGCGTGCGTGGTGGCCGGCGCAGGGGTCGCGATGATCCCGCGCAGCATGCTGGAGAGCATGCCGGGGAGCCATCAGGTGCAGGCCTGGCCGCTGGCCGATAAATGGCAGTTTATTGATACCTGGCTTATCTGGCGGCGCGGCGCGAAAACCCGCCAGCTGGAGGCGTTTACGGAACTGCTGCCGTCGTCGCCGACACCGACTTTTGCATAAACAGGCTCAACGGATCGGGCAGATAGGGCGCAAATGGCCCGGTGTGATGAAAGCCGCAGCGCTCGTAGAGCCTTACCGCGGCGTTCTGGTGAATGCCGGTTTCCAGTCGCAGCGTATGGCAGCCGCGCAGCCGCGCAGCCTCCTCCAGCGCCGCCATCAGTTTTTCTCCAAGCTTCTGACCGCGGTGGCGCTCATCGATATAGACCCGCTTGACTTCGCCGCAGCCGTCGCCGGTCAGCAGCACCGCGCCGCAGCCTACCGCCGCCTGCTGATGGCGTATCACCATAAAAATCAGCGCGCCGTCATCCACGCCCGCGAGATCCACCAGATGATTACTCTCAGCCGGGTACAGCGTGCTCTGGTAAGCGTCGAGGGCGGCGATCAGCGCCCGGCTCTCCGCGCTTTCGGGTGATGCGACAGTTATCTGGTACATGGGTGCGCTCCTGTATTGTTTTTATTAGCTTTACGGTGCCGCGTCGCCGCGCGCAACCCACGGGTCAGAGGATTGTCTTATGATCCCCGATAAATAAGCAAAGGGGATTTCCGGGTACGGCTCTGTGCAGGTACTCTGTCGGGAAATGGGTTAACAAGGAATGACGCCATGAACAACCAGGCACGAAAAGTGATGATTATCGGCGCAGGCAATGTCGGCACCGCCGCCGCGTGGGCCCTGCTGAACCAGAATATCGGCGAGGAGCTGATTCTGGTGGATCTCGACGCCGCGCGCGTTGAGGGACACTGTCAGGATCTGCGCGACGCCGCAGCGTATATGCCAGGAATGATAAAAATCTCCACCCGGCAGGCGAGCGACTGCGCGGATGTGGATATCGCCGTCATCACCGTCTCCGGGGGGCGCTGAAGCCCGGCCAGACGCGACTTGACGAGCTGACTAATACCGCGCGCATCGTCGGGCAGATAGTCCCGCAGATGATGGCGGGCGGCTTCAACGGCATTTTCCTCGTGGCGACCAACCCGTGCGATATCATCACCTGGCAGGTCTGGACGCTCTCGGGCCTGCCGCGCAACCAGGTGATTGGCACCGGCGTCTGGCTCGACACCACGCGCCTGCGCCGCACGCTGGCCGAGGCGCTGGATATCGGCCCGCAGAGCATCGACGCTTTTATCCTCGGCGAGCACGGCGACACACAGTTCCCGGTCTGGTCGCATTCATCGGTCTACGGCTCGCCGGTGGCGCAGGTGTATGAACGCAAAACGGGTACACCTCTCGACACCACGGCGCTCGCCGAAAAAGTACGCAAATTAGGTTTTGAGATTTACGCCCGCAAAGGCTGTACCGAATACGGCATCGCCGGGACGATTGCCGAGATCTGCCGCAATATCTTTACCGGCAGCCACCGCGCGCTGGCGGTATCGTGCATTCTCGACGGCGAATATGGCGTGGATAACGTGGCAATCGGCGTGCCGGCGGTACTCGCCCAGCGCGGCGTGCAGCAGATTATCGAGTTACAGCTGGAAGGCGAAGAGCAGGCGAAGTTTCAGCATTCCGTCGCGGTTATCAAAGAGAATATCGCCCGCCTGCCCTGAAATATGACGGCGCCCGGCCTGGGCGCCGGACGTTTAGCGCAGCAATACCTGGCCGATAAGATAGGTCACGGCCTGCCCGCTAATCAGTACCCGCTCCCCCTGCCATTCACAGCGCAAATCGCCGCCGCGCGCCGACACCTGGCGCGCCAGCATCGTGGTTTTGCCAAGCTTCGCGCCCCAGTACGGGATAAGCATACTGTGCGCGGAGCCGGTAACCGGATCTTCCGCCACGCCTTCGCCGGGGCAGAAAAAACGGCTCACGAAATCATACGGGCCGCCAGGCGTGCCCGGCGCGGTGACGCACACCATTTTGCCGAGCGGCAGCATAGCGTGAATATCCGGCCTCAGCGCCTCGACCTGCGCCTGGGTTGCGAGCTCGACGAGATAATCGCGCCCGGCGCGCACCGCGACCGGGTTGTCGATACCGAGCGAGGCCAGCAGCAGCGCGGGCGCCTCTGCCGGCTGCGTCTGCCAGGCCGGAAAATTGAGCGTCAGCCAGTCGCCGCGGCGCGTCACGATAAGCTCGCCGACAAAGCGCGTCGAGAAGCGGATCTGGCTGTGCGGATAGTCGAGATGCTCGAAAATAACGTGCGCGGCGGCAAGCGTCGCATGGCCGCACAGGTTGATTTCATTTTGTGTGGTGAACCAGCGCAGTTCAAAGCCGTCGTCGGTACACACGAAAAACGCGGTTTCCGACTGGTTATGCTGCTGCGCCATTGAAAGCAGCGTCTCGTCAGGTAGCCAGACGCTGAGCGGACAGACCGCTGCCGCATTGCCGCTGAAAATTTTGTCGGCAAACGCGTCCACCATATAAAAGTCCACTGATTGCATTATGTTCCCTGCCCTTTTCGTGTGGTGATGGTTCTCCCACCGTATCACGCGCGCCGAAAACCGTGACGCGATTTGCATACGCGCCGCTGCGCTTGTTGCAAAACCGGCGCAAAAGTGAGATTTACGTCACAAAATGGTTGTATCCCGACCAGCGATAGTTTTAAGATCGCTTGCTTCTTATTCACTTCTGACCAGCGCGAATCTTTTTTATGACGATGAATACAGTCTCTCGCAAAACCGCATGGCTGCGGGTTGTCACGCTTGCGGTCGCGGCATTTATCTTTAACACCACCGAATTTGTGCCGGTGGGCCTGCTCTCCGATATCGCCGCAAGTTTCCATATGGAATCCGCGCAGGCGGGCATCATGCTGACTATCTACGCCTGGGTGGTGGCGCTGATGTCGCTGCCGTTTATGCTGCTGACAAGCCAGGTGGAGCGCCGCAAGCTGCTGATTGCGCTGTTTGTGGTCTTCGTCGTAAGCCATATGCTGTCGTTTATGGCCTGGAGCTTTGAGGTGCTGGTCATCAGCCGCATCGGTATCGCCTTCGCCCATGCGATTTTCTGGTCGATCACCGCATCGCTGGCTATTCGCCTTGCGCCGCCGGGCAAACGCGCCCAGGCGCTGAGCCTGATTGCTACCGGCACCGCGCTGGCTTCCGTCCTTGGGCTGCCCATCGGGCGCATCGTCGGGCAATATTTTGGCTGGCGCACTACGTTCTTCGCCATCGGCATCGGGGCGCTCATTACCCTCGCCTGTCTGGTGAAACTGCTGCCGAAAATCCCGAGCGAACACTCCGGCTCTCTTTCAAGCCTGCCGGCGCTGTTCCGCCGCCCGGCGCTGCTGTGCATCTATATTCTGACCGCCGTGGTGGTGACCGCGCACTTTACTGCTTACAGCTATATTGAGCCGTTCGTGCAAAACGTCGCGGGCCTGAGCGAAAACTTCGCGACCTTCCTGTTGCTGGTGCTCGGCACCGCCGGGATCATCGGCAGCGTGATATTCGGCAAGCTCGGCAACCTGCACGCCTCGGGACTTATCAGCAGCGCGATTGGCGTACTGGTTATCTGCCTGCTGCTGTTACTGCCGGCATCGCACAGCGCGGTGAACCTGACCATTCTCAGCGCCTTCTGGGGCATCGCGATTATGCTTATCGGCCTTGGAATGCAGGTCAAAGTGCTGGCGCTGGCGCACGATGCCACCGATGTCGCGATGTCGCTCTTCTCCGGTATCTTTAATATCGGCATCGGCGCAGGCGCGCTGGTGGGCAATCAGGTCAGCCTGCAGCTTTCAATGTCCTCCATCGGCTATATGGGCGCTATTCCGGCGCTGGCCGCGTTTATCTGGGCGATTGTGATATTCCGGCGCTGGCCGGTACAGCTTCCGGATGAGCAACCGCACCACAGTTGATCCTGACGCCGCCGCTTGAGGCGGCGTTTTTTTACCTCTTTTCCGGCTACTTTTGTCCGACGTCTTGCGCCACCCCTTCATCAAAAGGCTATGGCTATCGTACTGATAGCCACCATTTAGCCTTTGATTTTTAAATGGTTTCCCGCAGTTTTAACAGATCGTGTGATTTCAAAAATCATTCAGTTGACTTATGTTTGCCTGGGCAATAATATCTCGCGTGACTAATCTACTTGCCTGGGCAAATATGTTGGAAAATAACAGCGATCTGTTTAACGAGATTATTCCTTTAGGACGGCTGATTCATTTGGTGAATCAGAAAAAGGATCGCCTGCTCAACGAGTATCTCGCCCCGCTCGATATCACTGCGGCGCAGTTTAAGGTGCTTTGCTCCATTCGCTGTCCTGGTCGTATCACGCCGGGAGAGCTGAAAAAGGTGCTCTCAGTAGATTTAGGCGCCCTGACGCGCATGCTGGACCGTCTGGTCTGCAAAGGCTGGGTGGCACGCCTGCCCAACCCGAACGATAAACGGGGCGTACTGGTTGAGCTCACGGAAGACGGCGCGGCGCTGTGTGAACAGTGCCACCAGTTGGTAGGACAAAACCTGCATCAAGAATTAACAAAAAACCTGACGGCAGACGAAGTGGCGACCCTCGAATACCTGCTTAAAAGGGTGCTGCCGTAACAGCAAAGAGGTAAAACGATGTCCAGACGCAATAATGATGCCATTACAATTCATAGCATTTTGGACTGGATCGAAGATAACCTGGAATCCCCCCTTTCCCTTGAGAAAGTGTCGGCGCGTTCGGGTTACTCGAAATGGCACCTGCAACGGATGTTTAAAAAAGAGACCGGCCATTCGCTGGGCCAGTACATCCGTAACCGGAAACTGACTGAAATCGCGCTCAAGCTTAAAGAGAGCGATGAACCGATCCTTTATCTGGCCGAGCGCTATGGGTTTGAATCCCAGCAGACGCTGACCCGCACGTTCAAGAACTATTTCTCCGTGCCGCCGCATAAGTATCGCGTAACACGGATGCCGGGCGAAGGTAAGTACCTCCACCCGCTGAATCACTAAGTGGTAAAGCACACAGACGGCACCATTGCGCCGTTACACTTCTCCTGCGGGAGATAACCGAGGACAACATGAAATCCGTAACGCGCGCCACCGTGCTGTTTCTGGCGCTGACCTCCGGCTACGCGCTGGCGGGCAGCCCGACAGCCGACGTGTGCGCCGGTGACCACAGCACGATGACGGTGCCGATTGAGCATCACGAATCGCTGGATCTCAGCCATCGCAGCGCCGGCAGCGATAAATCCGACGAGCTGGGCGTACCGTACTACAACTAACCACTCGCGCGAAAAACCGGGCACAGGCCCGGTTTTTTTATGCGCTGCGCACTGCCCGCCGCACCCGCCAGCCAAACACGTTGATATACAACCCCGCCATGACCAGCAGCGCGCCGACAATCTGCAACACCGACAGCCGCTCATCCAGCAGCAGCGCGGCGCTGGCAAGGCCGACCACCGGCACCAGCAGTGAGAGCGGCGCCACACGCCAGGTTTCATAACGCCCGAGCAGCGTCCCCCAGATGCCATAACCGAGAATGGTCGCGATAAACGCCAGGTAAACCAGCGAGAGCACCGTCACGCGGTCGATATGAAGAAGGCTCTGCGTCACCGCCTGCGCGCCGTCAAACAGCAGGCTTGCCGCGAAGAACGGCAGCACCGGGATAAGCGCGCTCCACACCACCAGCGACATCACCGCAGGCGACGTCGGCAGTTGCATGATTTTTTTGTTAAAGATATTGCCGCAGGCCCAGCTCAGCGCCGCGGCGAGCGTCAGCATAAAGCCGGTCAGCGCCACATGCTGGCCGTTGAGGCTGCCTTCGATCAGCACCAGCATGCCGATGACCGCGAGCGCGATACCGGTCAGCTGTTTCGCCTGGAGCCGTTCGCGAAACGCAAACACGCCGAGCACAATGGTAAAAAACGCCTGCGCCTGGAGCACCAGCGAGGCGAGGCCCGCGGGCATGCCAAATTTGATGGCGCTGAAGAGAAACGCGAACTGCCCAAAGCTGATGGTCAGCCCGTAGCCTAACAACAGGCGCAATGGCACCTTCGGGCGCGCCACGAACAGCAACGCGGGAAAGGCGACAAGCAAAAACCGCAGCCCTGCCAGGAGCAGCGGCGGCATGGCGTGAAGCCCGACTTTGATTACGACGAAATTCAGCCCCCAGGCCAGCACTACCAGTAGCGCCAGCAACCCGTCTTTGCGCGTCATCCCCTGCCCCTGTTATTTATTAAAATTATGTTAATACTTCACCATACCGGAATCTTCCGGTGAGAGACAGATCACTAAATTATGGGGGGAAGGTAAAGCACTTCTGAACACCCGTCAGGGTATACAGCGCCGTGTGAGCGTGTTATTGCTTAAAAAGAGGCCTGCATCAGGTTATCGCTCCCGCTCACCTCATAAAAAAGATAAGAAAATGTTATCAAAGAAAACGCGTTCTACCGTCGCGCTGCTCGGCTCGTCGTTATTACTGACTATCGGTCGCGGCGCCACGCTGCCCTTTATGGCTATCTACCTTGCAAAGCGCTTCGCAATGTCGGTGGATGAAATCGGCGTGGCGCTCACCAGCGCGATGACCGCGGGGGTCTTCTTCAGCCTGGCGTTCAGCGTGCTCGCCGACCGCTTCGATAAAAAGCGCTATATGCTGATCGCCATCGCCATCTTTGTGGCGGGCTTTGTGGCGATCCCGCTGATGCATAACGCTCTGCTGGTTATCCTCTTCTTCGCGATAATTAACTGCGCGTACTCCGTGTTTTCCACCGTCCTGAAAAGCTATTTCGCCGATACCCTGGGCGCGGCGGCGAAGGCGCGCATTTTCTCGCTCAATTACACCTTTTTAAATATCGGCTGGACGGTCGGCCCGCCCATCGGCACGCTGCTGATGGTCTATGGCCTGAATATGCCGTTCTGGCTTTCAGCCGTAACCTCCGGCATTACCTTTATGGTCATTAGCGTCTTCGTGCAGCGTGTCGCGCCCGCGCATGAGCAGGCGGATTCCCCTTCCGGCCCGCCGCCGCTCTCGCTTTTGTGGCGCGACCAGCGTCTGCTGTGGTTCACCGGCTCGGCGTTTCTCGGCTCGCTGGTGGCGGGCTCCTTCGCTATCTGCATCTCGCAATATGTCCTGACCTTTTCCGACAGCGCGCTGGCGCAGCAGATTGTCGCCGTTGTATTGCCGGTAAACGCCATACTGGTCGTCTCGCTCCAGTATCTGGTAGGGAAAAACCTGCGCGCTGACAACTTAAGCCGCCTGATGCTGTTCGGCACCGTCTGCTTTATTCTGGGCCTCGGCGGTTTTCTGATGGCGGGCACCAACCTCTGGATCTGGGGCGCGGCGGCAGCGGTCTTTACGATTGGCGAAATTATCTACGCGCCGGGCGAATATATGCTTATCGACAACATCGCGCCGCCAGGGCTCAAGGCGGGTTACTTCTCAGTCCAGTCGCTCGGCTGGCTGGGCGCGTCCTTCAACCCGATGTACAGCGGGTTTGTGTTAACGACGCTGCCGTCGTGGTCGCTTTTCGCCTCGCTGATGGTCTTCGCCGCCATGGCGTACCTGATGCTGGTTAAAGGTATGCGCGTAAAAGCCGTTGGGGTGATGCAGCCGGGCTGAGTGGAGCGCGGTCAACCTATGTAAAAATGCCCCTCTGAGGGGCATTTTCTTTTGGTGTTAAAGTCGGTAATAACGCTATCACCACCGCCACGCTCTGGCGCTCTCCACCAGCATCCCGCCAGCCCTGCTCCCCGCGCTAAATCGCCACCAGCCCTCTTACGCCCTCGGCCTCCATGTCCGCGCCGCGACCGCGCTGGATAATCGTCCCGCGCGACATCACCAGATAGTTGTCCGCAAGCCCGGCGGCGAAGTCGTAGAACTGCTCCACCAGCAGAATGGCCATATCGCCGCGCGCCGCCAGCTCGCGGATCACCGCGCCAATTTCTTTGATAACAGACGGCTGAATGCCTTCGGTCGGCTCGTCGAGGATCAGCAGTTGCGGACGGCTCGCCAGCGCGCGTCCGATGGCAAGCTGTTGTTGCTGACCGCCGGAGAGATCGCCGCCGCGCCGCTGGCGCATCGCTTTCAGTACCGGAAACAGCGTGTAGATCTCCTCCGGCACCCGCTTCGCCTGCGCGCCGTGAAAGCGTGACAGCCCCATCAGCAGATTTTCCTCAACGGTCAGGCGCGGGAAAATCTCACGCCCCTGCGGCACATACGCGATCCCCGCCCCGACACGCTGGTGCGGCTTATGGCGGGTGATGACGTTGCCCTGCCAGGTGACCTCGCCTGAGCGCGCCGGAATCAGCCCCATCAGGCATTTCAGCAGCGTGCTTTTTCCCACCCCGTTGCGTCCTAGCAGACAGGTGACTTCGCCTGCGCGCGCCGCAAGCGACACGCCGCGCAGAATATGGCTGCCGCCGTAATATTGATTCAGTTCGCTGACTTCTAACATGCCGGCTCCTTAACGCCCAAGATAGACTTCAATCACCTGCTCGTTCGCCTGCACCTCGGCAAGCGACCCCTCTGCCAGCACCTGGCCCTGATGCAGCACCGTCACTTTATCGGCGATGGTTTCCACAAAGCCCATGTCGTGCTCCACCACCATCAGCGAATGCTTCCCGGCGAGCGCGCGAAACAGCTCGGCGGAGTATTCCGTTTCGGCGTCGGTCATCCCCGCCGCTGGCTCGTCGAGCAGCAGCAGATGCGGCTCCTGCATCAGCAACATGCCTGTCTCCAGAAACTGCTTTTGCCCGTGGGAGAGCGCGCCAGCCGGGCGGCGACGCTCGCCTGCCAGGCGCAGCGTCATGAGCATTTCATCAATGCGATCCCGCTGTTCGCCGCTAAGCCGCGCACGCAACGTACCGCGCACCGTTTTGTCGCCCTTTTGCGCGAGTTCCAGATTCTCCGCGACCGTCAAAGCCTCAAAGACGGTTGGCTTCTGGAATTTGCGCCCGATGCCGCGCCGCGCAATGTCCACCGGCGTGAGCCGCGTCAGGTCGGTTTCCTGATCGTAGATAACCCGCCCGCTCTGGGGCCGGGTTTTCCCGGTAATCACATCCATCAGCGTGGTTTTCCCTGCGCCGTTGGGGCCGATAATGCAGCGCAGCTCGCCAACGCCGATGGAGAGCGTCAGATCGGTGAGCGCCTTAAACCCGTCGAAACTGACATTAATGTTTTCAAGCTGCAACACCGGGTCAGTCTGCGCGCGAAAACGGTCGGTCTCATACTGCCGGGTATGGAGGGTATCAATGGCGTGCATTATTTCTCTCCTCTGCGCAGAAGTCCCGCCACGCCGCGCGGCAGAAACAGGGTGATAACAATAAAAATAAGCCCGAGGAAAAGCTGCCAGTACTCCGGCATCACCACGGTGAAGAGGCTTTTCGCGCCGTTTACCAGCAGCGCGCCGAACACCGGGCCTACCAGCGTGCCGCGCCCGCCGAGCGCCACCCAGATAGCCGCTTCGATGGAGTTAGTGGGCGACATTTCGCCGGGGTTGATAATGCCGACCTGCGGCACGTAGAGCGCGCCCGCCAGCCCGCACATCACCGCCGACAGCGTCCAGACCAGCAGCTTGAAGCCGCGCGGATCGTAGCCGCAATACATCAGGCGGCTCTCGGCGTCGCGCACCGCCGTCAGCACCCGGCCAAACTTGCTGCGCGCAAGCCAGAACCCGACGCCGAGACAACCCAGCAGCAGAGCCAGCGTCGCGATAAACAGCGCAATGCGTGTGCCGGTGTGGGTCAGTGAAAAGCCGAGCAGCGTGGTGAAACCGGTGAAGCCGTTATTACCGCCAAAGCCGGTTTCATTGCGGAAAAAGAGCAGCATGCCTGCAAACGTCAGCGCCTGAGTAATGATGGAGAAATAGACGCCTTTGATTTTTGAGCGGAAGGCGAAAAAGCCGAAGACCAGCGCCAGCAGCCCCGGCACCAGCACCACCAGCAGCAGCGCCCAGAGGAAATTCGACGTGCCCCACCAGTACCAGGGCAGCTCGCTCCAGGAGAGAAACGACATAAACGCGGGCAGGCCGTCGCCCGCGGCCTGGCGCATCAGGTACATGCCCATCGCGTAGCCGCCAAGCGCGAAGAAAATCCCGTGACCGAGCGACAGCAGCCCGGCGTAACCCCAGACCAGATCGAGCGCCACGGCGACAATCGCATAGCAGAGAATTTTACCCATCAGCGTCAGCGTCCAGGTGGAGACCGCCAGCGGATGGCTTGCCGGCAACAGCGTCAGAAACGGCAGCGCGAACAGCGCCGCCAGCGCGAGACCGCCCGCGATAAGGCTCAGGCGCGGCGCTTTCTGAACGAGCGTTAAGGTGACTGGCTGCGTCATTCCACGGCCCTCCCTTTGAGTGCGAACAGCCCCTGCGGGCGTTTCTGGATAAACAGGATGACCATCACCAGGATGGCGATTTTACCGAGCACGGCGCCCACCTGCGGCTCAAGAATTTTATTGAAGATGCCAAGACCGAACGCCGCCGCGACGCTGCCCGCCAGCTGGCCCACGCCGCCCAGCACCACCACTAAAAAGGAGTCAATGATATAGCCCTGGCCGAGTTCCGGCCCGACATTGCCGAGCTGCGACAGCGCAACGCCGCCAAGGCCCGCGATGCCGGAGCCGAGCCCGAAGGCGAGCATATCGACGCGCCCGGTCGGCACGCCGCAGCAGGCCGCCATCGCGCGGTTTTGCGTTACCGCCCGCACGTTCATCCCAAGGCGCGTTTTGTTCAGCACAAGCCAGGTGAAGAACAGCACCAGCAGCACAAAGCCCATCACCACCAGGCGGTTCCACGGCAGGATCAGGTTCGGCAGCACCTGGACGCCGCCGGAGAGCCACGCGGGGTTCGCCACCTCAACGTTCTGCGCGCCAAACGCCATACGCACCAGCTGAATAATCATCAGGCTGATGCCCCAGGTGGCGAGCAGCGTCTCAAGCGGTCGCCCGTAGAGATGGCGGATGATAGTGCGCTCAAGCGCCATGCCGGCGCAGGCCGTCACCAGAAACGCCACGGGCAGCGCCAGCAGCGGATAGAACGCCAGCCACTGCGGCGCAAAGGTGGCCAGCGCGTTTTGCACGCACCAGGTGGCGTAAGCGCCGAGCATGAGCATTTCGCCGTGGGCCATGTTAATGACGCCAAGCAGCCCATAAGTGATAGCGAGGCCGAGTGCGGCGAGCAGCAGGATCGATCCAAGCGACAGCCCCATAAACGCCTGACCGAGCAGGTCGCCCGCCATCAGGCGGCGCTCTATCGCCCGCACGCTGGCCGTGGCGGCCTCACGCACGCGGGCGTCCGGCTCAGTCGCCGCCTGCGTATAAGGCTGCAACCGCGCGCGGGTCTGCGGGTCGCCCGATTCGCCAAGCAGCGTGACGGCGTTTAAGCGCACCGCGGCGTCGGGGCTGGTGAGCTGGAGGCTCGCGAGCGCCGTCGTCAGCGCCTCGCGCACGCCGTTTTCTTTCTCCGTCGCCAGGCGCTGCGTCAGTAAAGGCGCCATCTGCGGGTCGGCGTCGCGCTGTAATGCGCGGGCGGCCTCAAGCCTTTCCGTGACGTTGTCACTTACCAGGCGATGCGTCGCCAGCGCCGCAGCCGCGAGATTGCGCAGGCGGTTGGTAAGCCTCAGGGGTTTAAGCGCACCCGCAGGCGTCGCGGCGCGGCCAAGCGGCGTCAGGCCGTCGGCGCGCTGCGCGAACGGGTGTTTTTCGCTATCCACCACCAGGTTTTCCTGGTTGAGCGATACCAGCAGCGGCAGACGCGCGGCGTCCGGGCTGGTCGCCCAGGTTTGCAGCAGCGCGGCCTGCTGGCTGCGGCTGCTCGCTGCGAAATCATCGGCATCGGCGGCGCGGGCAACCCACGGCAGCAGCAAGGCGGCGACCATCAGCCAGCGAAATAATGTCATGGTTATCTCCTGTGAAACCGTTATGGCGTCAGGGGCCCGAAGGTCAGTCGATGGATAACGTTGATGGCGGTGCGCAGGCTTACCCCCTGCAACAACACGTTTTGTAGATGCAGGGCGGGTAAGCGAAGCGCCCCCGCCGCGTCAATCCACGCCACCTCATCCGGCACCCCATGTGCCCCGTCACCGCCCTTAATTGCTGGCGGTTTTCACCGGCGCGTCAGCTTTCTTGTCGTTGCCGGCGATATACGGGCTCCACGGCTGCGCGCGGACCGGCACTTCGGTCTGCCACACCACGTTGAACTGCCCGTTGCCTTCAATCTCGCCAATCATCACCGGCTTGTGCAGATGGTGATTGGTTTTATCCATCGTCAGCGTAAAGCCGGAAGGCGCGTTAAAGGATTGCCCCGCCATCGCCTCGCGCACTTTGTCCACATCCGTCGTGCCTGCCTTCTCTACCGCCTGCGCCCACATATGGATGCCCACATACGTTGCCTCCATCGGGTCGTTGGTCACCACCGTGTCGGCGTTCGGAAGCTTGTGGGCTTTGGCGTAAGCGCGGTAATCAGCAACAAATTTCTGGTTCTGCGGGTTATCCACCGACTCAAAGTAGTTCCACGCCGCGAGATTACCCACCAGCGGTTTGGCGTCGATACCGCGCAGCTCTTCTTCACCCACCGAGAACGCCACCACCGGCACGTCGGTCGCCTTCAGGCTCTGGTTGGCCAGCTCTTTATAGAACGGCACGTTGGAATCACCGTTGATAGTGGAGACCACCGCCGTTTTACCGCCAGCGGAGAATTTTTTGATATTCGCGACGATGGTCTGGTAATCGCTGTAGCCAAACGGCGTGAAGACCTCTTCGATGTCTTTATCCTGAACGCCTTTTGAGTGCAGGAAGGCGCGCAAAATCTTGTTGGTGGTACGCGGGTAGACATAATCGGTGCCGAGCAGGAAGAAGCGCTTCGCGCTGCCGCCGTCTTCGCTCATCAGGTACTCCACCGCCGGGATCGCCTGCTGGTTCGGCGCGGCGCCGGTATAGAAAACGTTCGGCGACATCTCTTCGCCTTCATACTGCACCGGATAGAACAGCAGGCCGTTGAGCTCCTCAAACACCGGCAGCACCGACTTGCGCGAGACCGACGTCCAGCAGCCGAACACCGCCGCCACCTTATCCTGGCTCAACAGCTGACGGGCTTTCTCAGCGAACAGCGGCCAGTTGGAGGCCGGGTCCACCACCACCGGTTCGAGCTTTTTGCCGAGCACGCCGCCTTTGGCGTTTATCTCGTCGATGGTCATCAGCGCCACGTCTTTGAGCGGCGTTTCGGAAATCGCCATCGTGCCGGAGAGCGAGTGCATGATGCCGACTTTTATGGTGTCGGCGGCCTGGGCGCTGAAGGCGAACCCCATGCTGATGACCGAGGCGGAAAGGGCGAACGCTTTTAACAAGGTACGACGATGCATAAACTTCACTCCTGGTAGTAAGGGCTGTGTGTATGGTTAATCTCGCGTCTTCCGCCGCGCCTGATGCAGGGCGTGAAGCGTTATCTTGCGAACCTCTTTCTGGCTTTGAGCAATGTGGTCGTGCAGTTTGGTTCGGGCCTCCTGTGCGTTACGTTCAAGAACCGCGAGCAGGATCTGACCGTGCTCGGCGTACGTGGCGCTGATACGCGCCGCCTGGGTGAAATCCATCCGGCGCACGATGCGAATTTTTTCAGTGATCTCGCGATGCACACGCGCCATTTCCGGGTTACCTACCGCGCCCACGAGCGTCATATGGAACGCCTCGTCAAAGGGGGCGACGTCGCAGCCTTCGGAAAGCGGCGGCGACTCTATCCAGAACTCGCGCAACTGAAGCAGCGGCAGCGGCGTAACGTGCGTCGGGAGCGCGCAGAGCCGCGTCACCGCCTCGGTCTCCAGCACGACGCGCAGATCGTAGAGCGCCTCAAGATTGTCGAAATCAATCGGCCTCACCTGCCAGCCGCTGCGCGGCTGAACATCCAGATAGCCCTCCTGTTCGAGCCGGTGCAGCGCCTGACGCACCGGCGTGCGGCTCGCCCCCATCCGCGCCGCGATGTCGTTTTCGCTAAAGCGATCGCCAGGCAGCAGGAGGAAATCGAAAATCTCCTGTTTAAGCAGCCGGTAGATGCGCTCGCCCTGCGCCTCCGGCTGCGCCGCGCGTTGTCTGGCCGTTAATGGCATATCCTCTCCTTTTGTGTGCCGTCCGGCGGGTGCGCTAACGCTTACCCGCCCTACAGTTAACGAGGCGCACTGGCCGTCGGCGGCGACGTCAGATTGAGCGCGGACTGCACGCCGCGAGGGGAACGTACACGCCCTACGTGCCCCAGATGAGCGCAGCCCGGCGCAATCTGACCAGTAAGCCAGGTCAGCCCAGCCACAACAGGGCATCGCCGGGGGCCACGGGCCGCCCTTGCTGACAGCGAATTTTTGACACCACACCGTCGACCGGCGCATGGACCATCAGCTCCATTTTCATCGCCTCGACCACGATCAGCGGCTCGCCCCGCTTCACCCGCTGGCCCGGCTCGACCAGGATTTTCCAGACGTTGCCATTGAGATCGGCGCTCACCAGTTGGCCTGCGGTGTCCGTCTCTTCTTCGGGCTCTACCGTAAGCGCGTCGCTCTCATTGGTCTGCGTCTGCCAGTGGGCCACTTCGGCGCTGAAAGCCGCCTGTTGACGCTCGCGAAACGCGGCGATATCCGCCGCGTTGGCGTCTAAAAACGCCCGGTAGGCGGCGAAATCGAACTCGGTTTCTTCGATGCGCACCGGCGCGCGGCCCTCGCGGAAGGCGTCGCGGAAATCATTCAGCTCGGCTTCGCTCACCGGGTAAAACCGCACCTGGTCGAAGAATTTCAGCAGCCACGGCTCGTCGCCGAACTGCGGGTTTTTGAGGAATTTGTTCCAGATGGGCAGCGTGCGCCCTACCAGCTGATAGCCGCCTGGCGAATCCATGCCGTAAATGCACATATACATGCCGCCAATACCGACGGTGCCTTCGGCAGTCCAGGTGCGCGCCGGGTTATATTTCGAGCTCAGCAGGCGGTGGCGAGGATCCACCGGCACCGCGCACGGCGCGCCGAGATAGACGTCACCCAGCCCCAGGATCAGATAGCTGGCGTCAAAGACGATGTTTTTCACCTCGTCGCGGTGCGAAAGGCCATTGGCCCGGCAGATAAAATCGACATTGTTCGGCAGCCACGGCGCTTCTTTGCGCACGGTCTGCTGGTAACGCTCGACGGCGCCGAGCGTCGCGCTGTCTTCAAAGGCCATCGGCAGCCAGACGATGCGCGACGGGATTTTCAGCGATTCCACATCACCGAGCTGCTTCTCAAGGCTCATCAGCAGCGTTAACAGCGGGCGCTGCCCCAGACGCTGGCTGTCATAGCGCACCTGTAGAGAACGCACGCCGGGCGAAAGTTCTTCCACGCCATCGACGCCGCTTGCGCGGATCGCTTTCATCAGCAGATGCACCCGCAGGCGCAAGGCCAGATCCATCACGTTGTCGCCATACTCGATGAGAATGTAGCTGTCGCCCGCCTGTCGCCATACCACCGCAGGCAGCCCGTTTTGCGCGGGCACTTCGGCGAGGATCGCCGCACTCGACGTGCTGCCCGGCAGCATTGAGGGCGTCTCGTGCGGGCGCGCGCTGACCGCGCGCAGATGGTTGCACGCCACCTCCTGCGCCAGCTCCAGCGACTGCGCGTGTTCAATGCTTATCGGGTGAAAGCGGATGCGATCGCCGGGCTTCACCTGGCCTACTTTCCAAAGCTCCGCGCGGGCAATGGTGACCGGGCAGACAAAACCGCCAAGGCTCGGGCCGTCGCGCGTGAGGATCACCGGGAAATCGCCGGTGAAGTTGATCGCCCCGATGGCGTATTCGCAGTCATGCACGTTAGACGGATGCAGGCCCGCTTCGCCGCCATCGTCGCGGCTCCATTCCGGTTTCGGGCCGACCAGGCGCACGCCGAGCCGGTTGGAGTTGTAATGCACCTGCCACTCGGCGGCGAAGAAGGTATCCATCGAGGCGGGCGTAAAGAAATCGGGCGCGCCGTGCGGCCCGTAAAGCACGCCGATATCCCACACGTCGCCATAGCCCGGGATCAGCCCCGGCTCCGGCGTCTGGGGCGGCGCGATGGGCGCAGGCGTGGTGCACGCGGCGAGCGCCGGGCGGGAGACAGCCAGCACGTCGCCGGGGCGCAGCGTGCGTCCGGCATGGCCGCCGAACTGCCCGAGCGCGAAGGTGGAGCGGCTGCCGAGATAGCACGGCACGTCGATGCCGTTACGCACCGCCAGATAGCCGCGGCAGCCAGTGCGCGCGCGGCCAATCCTCAGCGTCTGTCCGGCGCGGGCGGTTAGCGGCTGCCAGCAGGCGACGGGCTCGCCGTCGAGCGTCGCGTCGCAGTCCGCGCCGGTTAGCGCGAAAATCGCCTCGCTGTGAAAGCGCAGCGTCGGCCCCTGGAGCGTAAACTCCAGCCCGGCTGCTTCAGGCGCGTTGCCAACAATGCGGTTTGCCAGCCGGAAGGCGTAGTCGTCCATCGGCCCGGAGGGCGGCACGCCGATATCCCAGTAGCCCAGACGTCCCGGATAATCCTGCACGCTGCTCCAGGTGCCTGGTTCCAGCACTTCAATGGCGTGCGCCTGGTATTTCACTTCATCCAGCAGGCGCGTCCACATGGTCGCCTCTTCGAATGCCTCCAGCCGGATAATCTGGCGCAGATAGTCAAGGTTAGTGGCGATGCCGTGCAGGCGCGTCGCGTCCAGCGCCTTCCGTAGTTTCGCCAGCGCCTGCGGGCGGTCGTCGGCGTGAACGATGATTTTGGCGATCATCGGATCGTAAAACGCGCTCACTTCCGCGCCGGTGCTGACCCAGCCATCCACCCGCACGTTCGCGGGGAATGCGACGTCGGTGAGTTGTCCCGGCGACGGCTGGAAATTTTTCAGCGGATCTTCAGCATACAGACGCACCTCAATGGCCGCGCCCTGCGGCGCCTGCGCCAGCCGCGGCCAGTCCAGCGGCTCACCTGCGGCGACCAGGATCATGCATTCGATAAGATCGAGCCCGGTCACGGCTTCAGTCACCGGATGCTCCACCTGCAAACGGGTGTTGACTTCCAGAAACCAGAAGTGGTCGCTGTCGGCATCATAAATAAACTCCACGGTGCCTGCGCTGCGGTAGTTAACCGATTCGCCCAGCGCCACCGCAGCGGCGTGCAGGGCGTCGCGCGTCGCCTGCGGCAGCCCCGGCGCTGGCGTCTCTTCCACCACTTTCTGGTTGCGGCGTTGCAGCGAGCAGTCGCGCTCGCCGAGCGCCGCCACGCGCCCCTGCCCGTCGCCCATGATTTGCACTTCGAGATGGCGGGCGCGGCTGACGAATTTCTCAATAAACACGCCGTCGTCGCTGAAGAACTGCTGACCCTGACGTTTCACGCTCTCCCAGGCGTCCCTGAGCGCCGCCTCGTCCCCGCAGCGCATAAGCCCGATACCGCCGCCGCCAGCGGTGGTTTTCAGCATCACCGGGTAGCCGATTTCGCGCGCCGCCTGTAGCGCTTCGTCAGGGGAATGCAGTAGCCCGGTGCCAGGCGTCATCGGCACGCCCGCGCTGGCGGCAAGCGCACGGGCGCGGTGTTTAAGCCCAAAATCGCTAATCTGCTGCGCGGTCGGCCCGATAAACACGAGATTCGCGGCCTCGCACGCCGCCGCGAACTCCGCGCGCTCCGATAAAAACCCGTAGCCGGGGAAAATGGCCTCTGCCCCGCTCGCTTTCGCGGCCGCCAGGATTTTATCGACGTTGAGATAGGTGTCGCGCGCCGTGTCGCCGCCGAGCGCGATGGCGATATCGGCGTCGTGCACGTGTTGTGCGTTACTGTCCGGATCGGAATAGACCGCGACGCTGACAATGCCCATTTTCTTCAGGGTACGGATGGCGCGGCAGGCGATTTCGCCACGGTTGGCGATAAGCACTTTGCTGAACATGGTCGGGTCTCCTCAGGCGCGCTGGTGACGGGCAAGCCAGGCTTTCCAGCCGCCCCATTCGGTGATGTCGGTGGCGCTCTCAAGCGCCTGCGGCTCGCAGATAAAGCCTTTTACGGCGCGACCATCGGCGAGCGTCAGCGTACCGATGCCGAGCGGTGATGGGATCTCCGCGACAAATTCGCCAAAGCGCGCGAGCGGAATGTCCCACAACTCCACCGCGATGGGCTGACCGGTAGCAGCACGCGCGAGGCCGGGCTTCGGCGGCGTGGTGTTGGCGAGCGCATAAAGGCGGTAATCCGCCGCCGTGGCGGTTTGTTCAATAAACACGGCATCACGCGTGGTGAGCTGGTGGTTGAGCGGCATGCCGCGCAGATGCGCGCCGACCACGGCGAGGCGCACATGGTGCGGGGAGGACGGCGGCGACAAGGCGGCGGGCAGCGCTTTATGGGTGGCGCCGAGGGGCAGCGGCGTCGCCTGCTGCCAGAGCGCGCCGAAATGCGCCAGCGCGGCGTCATACCAGGCGGGCGCGATAAGCGTAATGCCCGCAGGCAGACCATCGGCGCGGAAATCGCCAGGCAGCGCCAGCGCGCAGAGATCGGCCAGATTGGTGAAGTTGGTGTAGTAGCCGAAATGCGAGTTGTAGCGCACCGGCTCAGCTTTCATTTCTTCAAGGGTGTGAATGGTAGGCGACGTCGGGACGACCAGCGCATCGACCTCATCCAGCGCCAGGGCGATGCGCCGCGCGAGTTCCGCACGGGTGTATTCCGCCTGCCAGGCGTCGCAGGCGCTGTACTTAAGCCCCCCTTCGACGATGCCGCGCACCGTCGGGTCCATCACCTCCGGCGGCTGGTTGAGCATCTCGCCCACCGCGACGGTGCGCTCCGCCACCCAGGCCCCCTGATAGAGCTGCTCCGCAAGCTGGCGAAACGGCGTGAAATCGACCGGCACCAGCGTCGCGCCCAGCGCTTCAAGCCGGGCGAGGCTCTGGCGAAAGGCCGCTTCGCTGTGCGGGTCACCGTAAAATTCGAGCACATCAGGCACCGCCAGACGGGGTTTCGCGGGCAGACGCGCGGGCGCAGTGCGCGGGTTATGGCGCGAATACGCGTCGTCTGCGTCATAACCGCCTGCGATACTCGCAACCTGAAAGGCATCGGCGGCGCTCAGCGCGAAGACCGAGACGCAGTCGTTAAGCCGACAGGCGGGCACCACGCCGCGGTTTGAGAGCCAGCCTTTGGTGGGTTTCAGGCCGACAATATTGTTGAACCCGGCGGGCACGCGGCCGGAGCCTGCGGTGTCGGTGCCGAGCGCAAAGGCGACCAGGCCCCGCGCGACCGTCGAGGCGGAGCCGGAGCTGGAGCCGCCGCTGACATAAGCCGGGTTAAACGTGTTGGGTACCGCGCCAAAGGGCGAACGGGTGCCGACAAGCCCGGTGGCGAACTGATCGAGGTTGGTTTTGCCAAGCACAATGGCCCCGGCGGCTTTAAGCTTCGCAACCACCGCGGCATCGTCCTGCGGGGTATACGCAAACGCCGGACACGCCGCCGTGGTGGGCAGTCCCGCGACATCGATATTGTCTTTCACCGCGAACGGCACCCCGAAGAGCGGAAAATCCGCCAGGGTTTTTCCCTCCTTCAGCGCGGCCAGCAGCAGCGCAATTTGTTCTTCAAGATGCGTCGCGCTGGCCCGCGTTATCCACGCCGGATCGTTATTGTCGGCATCATTAAAGGCAGCGGAATATATTTCGCGAATGCGCTGCGGGCAGTCCTGATATTCCCTGCGCCACTCAGCAAGCGTCAGCGGCGTAAACAGCGGTGAACTCTGTGACATAACTGGCATCCCATCTGGTATACAAGATGGAAGGTATTTAGCAAAGGGAATGCCAGTTTTATTAAAACCTTTAAAATCATGAATTTAATTATTTAAAAAGGCGTTAGTGACGGGATTGGTTATGTAGCGCTGCGTATTTTAATAAAAAAGGGATACGTGATGGTGCAGCGGTGCGACATAAATGTGCAATGAAGGGAGAAATAAAGAAAAGTGATGATGAGCAGCGCGGGGAATAAGGTTTTGCGATGCATCTTTTTATAAATGGGATATCACGGCGGGTGGGTGCGCTGCGCTTACCCATCCTGGACAGGAAGACAAGGTAAAATTGGGCGGGTAAGCGCAGCGCACCCGCCGAACGGTTTTCGCAGCCGGGTTGAAGGGAAATATGCAACGGCGATGACATCGTTCCGTTCGCCATTTCACTACCCCGACATATTTTTGTTGTCCCAAAACCCGAGCCGGGAGGGAGAAAAGCCGCCCCGTCCCCCGCCCATAAAAAAGGGGGCGTGCGCTACGCTCCCCCCCTCGTAAAAAACCGATAACCCGGCGCCTTCGCTTCTGTTACCACACCTCGCTGGCGACGCTGGTTACGAGGCGCACTTTCTGCCACTGCTCGTCCGGGCTGATGCTGTTGCCTTCTTCGGTCGAGGCGAACCCGCACTGCGGACTTAAGCAGATCTGGTTGATATCGACATATTTCGCGGCCTCGGCCAGACGCGCCTTGATTAATTCCGGGTTCTCCAGTTCGCCGTTTTTCGTGGTGATAAGACCCAGCACCACCTGCTGTTTACCCGGACGGATAAAGCGCAGCGGCGCGAAATCACCGGAGCGGTCGTTGTCATATTCCAGGAAAAACGCATCAATGTTCACGGTGCCGAACAACACTTCCGCCACCGGCTCATAGCCGCCTTCCGCAATCCAGCTGGAGCGGAAATTACCGCGGCAGACATGCAGCCCGATGGTTAAATCTTCCGGCTTGCCTTCCAGCGCCTGGTTCAGCACGCGGGCATAGATGCGCGCCAGCTCGTCCGGACAGTCGCCGCGCTCGCGGATCTGGCGGCGCTGTTCGTCAGAGCACAGGTACGCCCATACGGTATCGTCAAGCTGCAGATAGCGGCAGCCCGCGTCGTAGAACGCACGTATTGCGTCACGCCAGGTGGTAGCGAGATCGTCGAAATACGCATTCAGATCCGGATAAACGTTACGGTCGATCGCCGCAGCACCGCCACGGAAATGCAGCACGCTTGGGCTCGGGATGGTCATTTTCGGTTCGGCGTTGCCGCTGACGCTTTTCAGGAAGCGGAAATCTTCCAGCATCGGATGGTCGCCAAACGCCACTTTACCGGTCACACGCACGCTCTGCGCTTTGGTCTGAATGCCGTTGAACTGGATGCCCTGATTCACTTCCACCAGCTCCACGCCTTGCAGCGCGGCGAAGAAATCCATGTGCCACCAGGCGCGACGGAATTCGCCATCCGTGACCACATGCAGGCCGCAGGCGCACTGCTGTTCAACGGCGTGGCGAATGGCCTCGTCTTCAACTTTGCGCAGGCGCGCGGCGTCTATCTCCCCTGCCGCAAACTGCTGGCGGGCGTGCTTAATGGCATCGGGACGTAAAAAGCTGCCGACGATATCGGCGCGAAACGGGGCGTGTTGACGCTGCATGGTGTTCTCCTCGTGGCCTGACGCGATGATTGCGTCAGGTGATAGTTCAAAATTTGAATATTTGGCCGTCTGGATGGCTATATGTCCGAAGAATGACATCTGGCAGGCTTTCAGGCAAACGAGGAAATTTCATGGGTGTTGAAAAAAATTCATCTAAAAGAATCCCCACCGGAGTGGGGAAAAGAAAGGCACAATGCGTATTTATTTTTTCCCGGCGGCGGCGTTGCTGTCCACGACGCCCGGGATGGGTGTGGTTTCACGTTTGAACTGGCCGTTGAGGGCATCCACGCCACTTTGCGGCTTCGCGAATGTCTCTAAATCTGCGCGCGAGCGGCGGATCTCATCTGTATTAACACCAAGTTTTTTATCGCGCTCGCTGACAAGCTCCGGTTTCGCCTCGCCATCGCGACTGAACGACCAGGCAAGCATTGGCGGGCCGAGCGGCAGCGCGTCGCCCTTCTCGCCCGGCCCGCCGGTATGCCAGACGTGCCAGGTTTTACCGTAGCTGTTCATCTTGCCCTGCATCAGACGATGCTCAACCGGTGCCGGAATACCGGGCGCGATTAACTGGCCGCTAAGGATTTCACCATTATGCGGATGCCAGTACTGCTTTTCCTGCGGCGGCAACTGGTTAAAAAGTTTTTCAGAGATAATATATTCTACGCCGTTCATATTGGCGTCTTTAGAATTCCCGTCAAATAAAACGCACTGGGCGAAATCTTCGTTGACCTGATGGCAATAGTGGTGCGCTTCCATCTGTTTTTCCGGGATCTCTTTCATCGGATGGAAACCCACCAGATAAATATCAAAACCTTTTAACGGGGCATTACTTTGCAACACTGCCGAGCCGGTTTCGAGTAAATTGGTACTGGTCGATTTACTGGCGCCCGGTGGGGTATCTTTTTCCGCATGGGCAATAAATGCGACGGATAAAAGCGGGAGTAACGTTATTTTTAATGCACGTTGTAATTTCATAGGGTAATTAAACTGATGAAGAGGTATTTATGTCATGCGCGACACGACCTCCGGTATGAGCATTAACCCATACCGGAGGGACGTTATGCCGGGCGCATGCGGCCCGCCGCTCCGTCAGGAAGAGGAACGGCTGCTGCTTTTACCGCCTTTGCGGCCTGCTTCTGCTGCACGCTCGCGGTCATTTTTAAAATTCCCGCCGCTATTCTGGCCGCCTTTACGACCGGCTTCAGAAGCGCGCTCACGATTTTCAGCAAAATTACCTGAACCACCACGATGTTGAGCCATAATATTCTCCTCGGATTAGCAGAGATAATTTAAACCGCGTCCTCACAATGCGAACGCAGAACTAACTATAGGCACGCTTTCCCGTTTCGCAAGTTACATTAGCCGCCGGCATCTATTTTACCGCTGCGTTCTGCCAGATATTTCAGGAAATGCACTTTTATCTCCTGAATGCCAAAGGAAATTCTCTCCCCGCCCCTTCGCTTAATAAGAAAATTCTTAAAAGAAAGCATTAATAATTTCGTTTCTGTCGTTGCGACTATTCTTTATCTGCGAAGTGTCGTTCGTTGATTTAATTTCCGCTGAGGAGTGATTAATGAAACAGAAATGGTACTGCTGCCCTGCCATCAAACTTAAAGACCGGTTCATGGTGCTGATTATGGGACAGGATGTTTTCCTGCTGTTCCGCAAAGGCGGTTCAATAAGAAAGTCCCGCGACTGGCTGGCCCGCGAGAAAGCGAATTTTATTCCTCTGGGGTAAACCACGACGTTTTTCTGGTTGCAGACAAAAGCGCTATCTCGTTTAATGTGTAGCGCTTTTGTTAACCCCTTGTGAGTATCATGATTGTTCGTCCCCCACAGCACTGGTTTGCCCGACTCTTTGTCTGGCATGGATCCGTATTAGCCAAAATATCCACGCGTCTACTCCTTAATTTCCTGTTATCCATTACGGTTATTTTCTTTTTGCCGTGGTATGAAGCGCTCGGAATAAAACTGACCACCGCGCCATTCAGTATTCTCGGCGTGGCGATTGCGATTTTTCTCGGCTTTCGCAACAGCACCTGTTTCGCCCGCTTTAATGAAGCGCGTCAGATTTGGGGGCAACTGGTTATTCACTGCCGCTCGATGTTGCGCACCGCCCGCACGCTGATGCCCGATAACACGCAGGAGCTGCATCATCTTGTGAATCTGGAAGTGGCGTTCTGCCACTGCCTGCGCCTGACGCTGCGCCGTAAAAAGCTTGATAATGTGTTAGACCGTTATTTAACCCGCAACGAAATGGCGCGTGTGATGAACAGCAATTCGCCGTGCAATACGATTTTACTCATCATGGGCGAATGGCTCGCCGCGCGGCGCAACGGGCTATCCGATATTCTTTTCCAGACGCTCGATCAGCATATTAACCAGCTCGCGGCTGTGCTGGCAGGCTGTGAACGCATCGCGAATACGCCGCCGCCTTTCGCCTATTCGCTGATGCTGCACCGTACGGTCTATTGCTTTTGCATTATGCTGCCGTTCGCGCTGGTGACCGACCTGCATTTTATGACGCCGTTTGTTTCGGTGTTTATTTCCTACACCTTTATTGCGCTGGATACGCTCGCGGAAGAGCTGGAAGATCCGTTCGGCACCGAAGATAACGATCTGCCGCTGGATGCGCTGTGTAATAACATTGAAATAGACCTGCGTGAAATGAATAACGAGTCGCAAAAACCGGCTAAGCTTTTGCCGAACCGGCATTATCAGCTCACCTAATGCGAGAGGCGATTCTCGATTTTTAATGAATAATGCGTAATTAATTACCCGCAGGGGGAACGAGGTGTGTTAGCGTGAACCCTGCTCTCCTCATCCCTTCATGTCGCCTGTTGGGCCTTTTCCTTCCCCTGTTTTATTGCAGCCTGGCTTTAAGGAAACGCCATGTCTCATTTCACGATCGAAATGCTCTCAGATCAGTGCGGAGTCAGCATGACTAATTTACGCGCCTGGCAACGGTCCGGATTACTGAAGCCCGCGCGCGATGATGGCGGCAGACGCTTTTTTGATTACAGCCACCTGATGCGTATTCACGCCATTATGAAATTCCTCGACCGCGGCCTGCCCCTGAATGAAGTCGCCCGCCTTCTAAAAGGTGAAGAACGCTCGCTGGCAAGCCAGTGGGAGGTGTGGCAGGAACAACTGCTCGCCGCGCTGGAGAAGCCCACCATGGAAAAAGCCCGCGCGCTGCTGCGCAAAATGGGCCGCGAGCTGCCAGCGGCGATGCTGCTGGATAACGTGGTGCTGCCGCTGCGTCTGTGGCTGAACCATGGCGCGAGCGGCACGCAGCTCACCCTCCGCTCCCGTTTCGACACGCTGATTATTGAGTACGCCACCTTTACGCTGCAGGCGCTGCGCAAGCGCCCGGCCTCCGGGCTGGTGATCATGGCCATGAACAGCCAGGATTCGCTCAACGTCTGGCTGGAGGCGATTCGCTTCTCAGGCGAAGGATTTCGCATTGATGTGCTGCACCAGCCGGTGCCACTGCCGGATCTCACGCAGTTCGACGCCGATCATTACCTGGTATACAGCGATGTCGCGCTGACGCCCGCGCAACTGGCGCTCTGGCAGCAGTGGCAGCTTGCGGGCAAGCCCGTTTTCAGCGCAGGCGCCGGGTTCGCCGTGCCGCCGCAATTGCCGGACGCCGCCAACGTGCCTGACGCGCCGCGTCGCGAAGAGGCGCGCTAAACGCGCGTGTCGCAAAACCGTTATCGGACTGTCGTCTTTTCGTCACATATCAGGGTCTTTGTTAAAGGATGGTGTGAATGAAAAGGCGGGGTTACGATGCCGGATGCCGCGGAGCTGTTGATCTGTATGCCGGGAATTGTGTTACTGGTGGGGTTTCTTGCCGCTTATTGCAGTAATAAATGGGATGACTGAACGCGGAATAAAAAAAATACCGCCAGGCGGACCTGACGGTAAGGCTTGCATGGATTGTTATTGTCCTGCGCTCAACATCACGCTTATTTCCGTATCTTCGCACGCGCAGGTTCAACGCTGCTTAAACGCGGCGTTATTCGCTTAAGCCACGGTTTTTCAGCATCGGCTCGATACGTGGTTCATGCCCGCGCCAGTCGAGCCATACGTCTTCCAGATCCTGACTGTTGCCCCGCGAAAGCACCGCCTCGCGAAAACGCGCGCCGTTCTGCGCCGTCAGCCCGCCCTGCTCCTCAAACCACTGGTAGCCGTCATCGGCGAGCATCTGCGTCCAGAGATAGGCGTAGTAGCCCGCCGCATAGCCGCCGCCGAAGATATGCGCGAAATAACTGCTGCGATAGCGAGGCGGCACGGCGCGCAGCGCAATATTCTCCTGCGCCAGCGCAGTCGCCTCAAATACCGCCACGTCGTCGGGGGACGATGACGGCGTCAGGCTGTGCCAGTGCTGGTCGAGAAGCGCCGCGGCCAGCAGTTCGGTCATGTCATAGCCCTTATTGAAGCGCACCGCGCGGAAGAGTTTTTCGCGAAGCTGCGCCGGCATCGGCTCGCCGGTCTGATAGTGACGCGCGTAATGCGCGAAAACCTCCGGGTGGCTCGCCCAGTGCTCGTTGATTTGCGACGGGAACTCGACGAAATCGCGCGGCGTGTTGGTGCCGGAGAGCGTGGCGTAACGCTGGTTCGCGAACAGGCCGTGGAGTGTGTGGCCGAACTCGTGGAACAGGGTGATGACGTCATCCCAGGAGATTAACGCAGGTTGACCGGCGGCGGGCTTCTGGTAATTACACACGTTGTAGATAACCGGCTTGTGACCGGCGAGCGTCGACTGTTCGACGAAATTGCCCATCCAGGCGCCGCCGCTTTTGCTGTCGCGCGCGAAGAAATCACCGTAAAACAGCGCCAGCCCGCTGCCGTCTTTATCGAAAATCTCCCAGACGCGCACGTCCGGGTGGTAAACCGGAATATCGGTGCGCTCGGTAAACGTGAGGCCAAATAGCGCGCTGGCGGCATAAAAAACGCCGCGCGTCAGCACATTGTTGAGTTCGAAATACGGTTTGATCTGTGCCTCGTCGAGCGCGTATTTCTCACGCCGCACCTGCTCGGCGTAAAATGCCCAGTCCCAGGCTTCGGCCTGAAAACCGCCATTCTGTCGGTCGATAGTCTGCTGAATATCCGCAAGCTCTCTCCCGGCGCGCGCCGTCGCCGCAGGCACAATATCGCGCATAAAGCGCAGCGCCGCGTCCGGAGTTTTCGCCATCTGATCGGCGATTGTCCAGGAGGCGAAATCGTCAAAGCCCAGGAGCGCCGCCTGCTGCGCGCGCAGCGCTGCAAGCCTCAGCACCAGCGCGCGGGTGTCGTTAGCGTCGCCTTTTTCGGTACGATGCCAGCCCGCGTTAAAGAGCGCCTCGCGCGTGGCGCGATCGGTGAGCGACTGCAGCGCGGGTTGCTGAGTGGTGTTGAGAAGCGCGATAAGCCAGCGCCCTTCCTGCCCCTTTTCACGCGCGGCTTCTGCGGCTGCGGCAATCTCCGCCTCGCTCAGGCCCGCCAGCTGTTCGCGGGATGAGATGAGCAGGCCGCCCGCTTTATCCGCCGCCAGCAGGCGCTGGTTAAACTGGCTGGTCAACTGCGCCGCCTCCTGATTCAGCGCCTTGAGCTGCGCTTTTTGCTCCGCGCCAAGCGTCGCGCCCGCGAGCATAAACTGCTGCCAGACCACCTCCACCAGCCGCAGCGACTCGTCATCCAGCCCGAGCGTGTGGCGCTGTTCATATACTGCGTTGAGCCGCGCGAACAGGGTCTCGTTAAAGTGGATATCGTCCGCCAGCGCCGCCAGCTCAGTGGAAAACTCTTCATCCAGCGTTTGCAGGTAATCGTTGGTGTGCGCTGAGGTCATCGCGAAAAAGACGCTGGTGACGCGCGCGAGCATCGCGCCGCTGCGCTCCAGCGCCAGATATGTATTTTCAAAGGTGGGCGCCGCGCTATCGGCCGCGATAGCCTCCACTTCGGCGCGCTTCTGGCGCACCGCCTCATCAAAGGCGGGACGATAGTGCTGATCGGTTATCGCATTGAACGGCGGCGCTTCATATGGCAGCGCGCTCGCTGAAGAAAAAGGGGTAGTCACCGGCATGAAAGTCTCCCGCAAAAGCGTGATGGCAAAATCACAGCTTATGCAGCCACGTCCTAAACAGCAATGGTTTCACGACGCAAGCTATCAGGAAGTGATATTCCACAGTTCGCGCCGCGCGTGCTAAGGTAACGGTTCTGAAAAAGCCTTGAGGAACAGCGAGATGATTATTCTGGTTACCGGCGCCACGGCAGGCTTTGGCGAGGCCATTACCCGTCGTTTTGTGAAAAACGGCCATAAAGTGATCGCAACAGGCCGCCGCCAGGCGCGTCTTGATGCGCTGAAAGACGCGCTCGGCGAGAGCGTGCTGACGCTGCAACTGGACGTGCGCAACCGCGCGGCTATTGAAGAGGCGATGAGTAGTCTGCCGCTGGAGTGGCGCGACATCGACGTGCTGGTCAATAACGCCGGGCTGGCGCTGGGGCTGGAGCCTGCGCATAAAGCGAGCGTCGAAGACTGGGAAAATATGATAGACACCAACAATAAAGGGCTGGTGTATATGACCCGCGCCGTACTGCCGGGCATGGTGGAGCGCAATCGCGGACACGTGATTAACATCGGCTCCACGGCGGGCAGCTGGCCTTACGCGGGCGGCAATGTTTACGGCGCGACCAAAGCGTTTGTGCGCCAGTTCAGCCTTAACCTGCGCACCGATCTGCATGGCACCGCGGTCCGCGTGACCGATATTGAGCCGGGTCTCGTGGGCGGCACGGAGTTCTCAAACGTGCGCTTTAAAGGCGACGATGACAAAGCCGGTAAAACTTACGAAAACACGAACGCGCTGACGCCGGAAGATGTGACCGAGGCCGTCTGGTGGGTAGCTTCGCTGCCTGCGCATGTCAACATCAACACGCTGGAGATGATGCCGGTCAGCCAGAGCTTTGCCGGGCTTAGCGTACACCGCCAGTAGTTCCCGCCTTGCCCGTTCCCCGCGCCGCCGCTGGGCGGGGTGGGCAATTAATGGTAAATTGCCGCGGTAACCCGCAAATAAAGACAGAAGAATGGCCGCTGAAACTCCGCTCAACCCGACCCAGCCGGTGAGTCAACAAATTTACCGCATCCTGCGCCGCGATATCGTGCACTGTCTGATCCCGCCAGGCACCCCGCTTTCTGAAAAAGAGGTGTCGGTGCGTTTTGACGTGTCGCGCCAGCCGGTGCGCGAGGCTTTTATTAAGCTTGCGGAAAACGGGCTGATTCAGATCCGCCCGCAGCGCGGCAGTTTCGTGAATAAAATCTCGCTGCGCCAGGTGCGCAACGGCTGTTTTGTGCGTCAGGCCATTGAGCGGGCGGTGGTACAGCGCGCGGCCACAATGCTGACCGACGCCTCTCTCTATCAGCTTGAGCAAAATCTTAACCAGCAGCGCACCGCCATTGACCGCAAACAGCTGAGCGATTTCTTCCAGCTTGACGACGAATTTCACTACCGCCTGACGCAGGTGGCTGACTGCCAGCTCGCCTGGGACACGGTGGAGAATATTAAAGCGACCATCGACCGGGTGCGCTACATGAGCCTTGATCACGTCTCCCCGCCGGAAATGCTGCTGCGCCAGCATAACGATATTTTTCACGCGCTGGAGCGGCGCGATCCGCAGGCCGCCGATGAAACGATGCGTCTGCATTTGCAGGAAATCAGCGAATCGGTGCTGCTGATCCGCCAGGAAAACCGCGACTGGTTCAGCGAAGACTAGCTGCGCGACGATACTTTGCTAAGGATGGATGCGATGCGCGCATTACTGCTGCTGGGCTGCGCCCTTTTCTCTTCTCCGCTGCTGGCGGACTGCCTGCAAAAAGAGGCCATCGCCACGGCCGCTGCGGATTTCACGTCATCCATCAGTACGGTGACCGGCGCGCCCCGCGCCAGGTTCTATTCCGCCCCGTCGCCGGAGTGCAAACTCGCGGCGTTTCTGGTGCCCGGCGACGCGGTGCAGGTGGTTCGGCTTTCCCGCAGCGAGGCGGACACTCGCGATGACGCGGCGCGCCCCTTCGCCTGGGTGCGCTATCGTGATGCCGCCGGGCGCGTGGCGACGGGCTGGATGGAAACCGCCGCCCTGCGCGCGCAGCCTGACGCATTAACCCCACAGGGCGTCTGCGCCGCCCGGCTGCCGGCCCCTGACAATACGCCATTACCTGACGCGGGCACCCGTTATCAGGTGACGGGCAGCGGTCGCCATTACTTCTACTCCGCCCCCGATGCGCAGTGCCGCAGTCCGCATCTGTTTCTGGTGGACGGCGACACGGTGAGTGTCAGCCGTACGTTGCCGGACGCCGGATACCGCGAGGCGACGTGGTATGGCAAAGACGGGCGCATTATTAAAGGCTGGCTCGACGCGGCCTCGCTTCGCGCGACCAACGCGCACGATGTGTGGCGTGACGATATCAGCACCAGTCCGCTTGCCCGCGTGACCCGCACCGTTTCGTTGTTGCTCGACCCGCGTGGCCAGTGCATTTTTTATGAGAACGCGCAGGATGGCGGCGTGTATCGCCTGCTGGTGCGCGAAGACCATACCCGCGAGGGGTGTCGCGGCGGCGCAGATCCTGAGGTTGCCCCCGTGGTCGCGACTATCGATGTTGATATCGCAAGCGGAAAAATCGTGCGTAACGCGCCTGCCGGAGAGTAATCAGACGGCGTGACATTCATCACACAAATGCCTCGTTTTTGATCGAGATTAACGTTTTTGTGGTCGTGATTTTTAAAATGGGCCTCGTCTGGATCATTCCCAACTATTCAGAGGAGATATCACCATGATGACCTACGATCGCAACCGTAACGCCATTACTACCGGCAGCCGCGTAATGATCAGCACCTCCGGCGAAACCGGCATCATTAAAGCCATCCACGGCGACGGCCTGACTCCGGAGCAGATCCGACGTGGCCGTACCGTGGAAGTGGAAGGCTGCGAAGGTAAATTCGAGCCGATCGAGTTGATTCGTCTGGGTATGAATTAATAACGCAGGCGTTGTGAATGGCGGGTTCGCTGCGCTTACCCGCCCCACGTGCGACAAATAATGAACATGACAGCCTGTTCAGAGTAAGTCCCGAAGCGCCGCCCACGCTTGCGCCGTCAGAATCCCGCCACTTCTCTCCATCCCTTTTCCTGTCACGCATCCACCGCCGCGTTACGCCATTTGCTGCATATATGCCGCCACGGTGGCTTTCGCGCCGTGCGATAACAACAGGTGATAGGCTTGCGTCACTGCCGCCACAAACGCCGGCTGCTGCGCGAGATCATCGCCAAAAATCGCCTTCAGCCCCAGAAGCGCATGTACGCGCGCCTCGCCATCTTCGCTGATACGCACCGCCTGTTGAATCGCGTCAAGCAGCGGATCGCAAACCTCAATCGCCTTGCCCTGCTCATCCACTCCGCTCACATAGCGCATCCAGCCTGCGACGCCGAGCGTCAGCAGATCGTGACGGCTGCCGTGCGCCCGGTGCCAGCGGATGGCATCGAGCCAGCGCTGCGGCAGCTTCTGGCTGCCATCCATCGCGATTTGCCAGGTGCGGTGGCGCAGCGCCGGGTTGCTGTAACGTTCAATCAGCAAATCTGCGTAGTGCGCCAGATCCACCCCCTGCACGCGCAGCGTCGGCGCCTGTTCATTGAGCATCAGCATGCGGGCCGCGCGGCGGTAATGGTCATCCTCCATGCAGTCGTTGATATGTGGGTAACCCGCCAGATAGCCGAGATACGCCAGAAACGAATGGCTGCCGTTGAGCATGCGCAGTTTCATCTCTTCAAACGGCACCACGTCGCGCACCAGCTGCGCCCCCGCCTTTTCCCATGCGGGGCGGCCCGCCACGAAGTTATCTTCAATTACCCACTGGCGGAACGGCTCGCAGGCGACGCCCGCGGGGTCCCGTACGCCAGTGATAGCGGCGATGCTATCGAGCGTCTCCGGCGTCACGGCGGGCACAATGCGGTCCACCATCGTCGAAGGAAACGTCACGTGCGTTTCAATCCACGAGGCCAGCGCCGGGTTCACCGCGCGGGCGTAGGCCGTCACCACGTTGCGGGCCACGCGGCCGTTTTCCGGCATGTTATCGCAGGACATCACACTAAAGCCTTTAAGCCCGGCGGCCTGACGGCGCGCCAGCGCCTCGACAATCACTCCGACAGCAGAGGATGGACGTTGCGGATGCGACAGATCGGCGGCGATAAGCGGGTTATCAATGACCAGCTCGCCGGTCGCGGGCGAATGGCAGTAGCCTTTCTCGGTGATCGTGAGTGACACAATCGCCACCTGCGGCTGGCAGAGCGCCGCGAACACGGCGTCCAGGCCATCCACCTCAGCATGCAGCGCGCTTTTCACCACGCCGACCACGCGGGCGCGCCAGGCGTCGGCAGACATTTCCGCCACGGTATAGAGGTTATCCTGACGCCGGATATCGGCGATTTGCTGCTCTCCGCCGATCAGGTTGATTTCGCAATACCCCCAGTCGCTGCCGTGTTCTGCGGCGAGAATATCGGCGTAAACCGCCTGGTGCGCGCGATGAAACGCGCCAAAGCCGAGGTGAACAATGCGGGCGGTGAGCGCGTCGCGGTCGTACGTGGGGAGAATGGCGCGGGCTTTAAGAAGCGTGTTTTCCATAGTCATGACTCATTTGATAAATAAAGTAATTTGTATGAAGCCTACGCATCGCAGCGGCGCGCTTTATGATTTGCGACAGCTTTTACTAACTACCTTAACTAGAATGGTAGCAAAGCGTGATTTTCATCACGCTTTCGCATAAGGGCCGAGGGGCAGAGCCGGGATCAGATCGTGACGGGTTTTGCGGCGAGTTTTTCGTGACCGTGCGCTTTTACCACGGTCCAGAGAATAATGGCGCCGAGGATGTCCATCATGCTCAGAATAATAAAGAAGGGATTGTAACCAACGGTTTTCACCAGGCCGCCCATGATAAGCGTGCAGATAAAAATGCCCGTCCAGCCTGCCGTGCCGGCAAAACCGCTGACGGTGGAGGTTTCATTACGGCGAAAGAGATCGGTCGCCATCGTAATCACCTGGGTTGACAACATCTGGTGCGCGAACGCGCAGATGGACACCAGCCCGACCGCCATATAGGCACTGTCGACAAACCCGACAAACGCCAGCGGCAGCATCAGTACCGCGCCGGTGCTGAACCCGATGCGCCGCGCGTTGATGGTCGAGATATTCCAGCGCTTCATCATAGAGTTATTTAAAAACCCACCCGCCATGCCTCCAAAATCCGCCGCCAGAAACGGCAGCCAGGCGAACAGCGCGATGTCTTTAAGCGGCATGTGTCGAACGGTCATCAGATAGACCGGCAGCCAGAAGTTAATGGTGCCCCAGGCCGGGTCGGCCAGAAAACGCGGCAGCGCGATACCCCAGAAATTACGCTGCCGCAGGATCTGCATGACTGACGGTTTGCTGCCGTCTGCCTCCAGATGTTTCTCCTGCCCTTCATCGATGTACTGCGCCTCTTGTACGCTCAGCGCGCGGTGGCGCGCCGGAGACTCATAGCCGAACCACCAGATGACCGCGAACACCAGGCCGAGCGCGCCGGTTATCACAAACGCCATTTCCCAGTTGTACGCCATGATGGCCCAGACCACGAGCGGCGGCGCCAGCATCGCGCCGATGGAGGTGCCGATATTCGCAACCCCGCCCGCAATGCCGCGCTCTTTCGCCGGGAACCACTCTGAGTTGCACTTCACGCCAGCCGGAATGGCTGAGGCTTCGCTCAGCCCCATCAGCCCGCGCAAAAAGGCCAGGCCGCCCCACGAATGGCAGGCAGCATGCGCCATATTGGTCACCGACCAGGCGATAATCATGATGAAAAAGCCGAGCTTTAAGCCCACCACATCGATAAAGAAGCCGCAAAGGGGCTGCGCAATCGTGTAGGCGAACTGAAAGGCGCTCAAGATCCAGGCGTATTGTTGTTCATTAATATGGAGCTCGGTAAACAATGTCGGGGCCGAAACGCTGAGCGAACTGCGCGCCAGCGCATTGATAATCGTGCCCAGTGACACCAGGCCTATCATATACCAGCGTAGATGTTTAATTTTCATGGGTAGGGTCCGGGTATTGTGATGTTATCGCAGGGACAGGCGCGCCGGGCTTACCAGTTCCACAGCGTGCCGTCTTCGAGGCGGGCGACCGGGAGGTAAGCCGGATCGTAGGGGTATTTCGCCGCCAGCTTTTCATCGAACTCAATGCCAAGCCCCGGCTTGTCGCCCGGATGCATATAGCCGTTGTCGAAAGTCCAGCTGTGCGGAAAGACCTCCAGCATCTGCGCCGAATAGCCCATATATTCCTGCACGCCGAAGTTCGGCACCCAGAGATCGAAATGCAGCGCGGCGGCGTGGCAGACGGGCGAGAGATCCGACGGGCCATGCGAGCCGGTGCGCACCTGATACAGCGCGGCGAAATCGGCGATGCGCCGCATGCCGGTGATGCCGCCCGCGTGGGTAACGGTGGTGCGGATATAATCAATCAACTGCTCTTCTATGAGCTGTTTACAGTCCCAGATGCTGTTAAAGACTTCGCCGACCGCAATGGGCGTCACGGTGTGCTGGCGGATAAGCCGGAAGCAGGCCTGATTTTCGGCGGGCGTTGGATCTTCCATCCAGAACAGCCGGTGATCTTCAATGCTTTTGCCAAAACGCGCGGCCTCGATGGGCGTCAGACGGTGATGCATGTCGTGGAGCAGATGTTCGTGAAAGCCGAATTTACTGCGCACCGCTTCGAACAGTTTTGGCGTGAAATCGAGGTATTTCTCCGTTGACCAGAGCTGCTCTTCCGGCCATTGCCCTTTGGTGGCGGGCTCATACGCCGCGCCTTTGCTCTTCGCCATGCCGTACGTGGTTTTCATGCCCGGCACGCCGCACTGCACGCGAATCGCTTTAAAGCCGAGTTCTTTATGACGCGCGTAGTCGTCCAGCACGTCATCGATGGTGTGGCCGGTGGTGTGACAGTAGACCATCACGCCTTCGCGCGACGCGCCGCCCAGCAGCTGATAAAGCGGCATCCCGGCGGCTTTGGCTTTGATATCCCACAGCGCGGTGTCGATAGCCGAAATGGCTGACATCGTTACCGGGCCGCGTCGCCAGTAGGCGCCCTTATAGAAAAATTGCCAGATATCTTCGATGCGCTGCGCATCACGCCCCACCAGCTGTGGACAGAGATGATCGCGCAGGTAGCTCGCCACTGACAGTTCACGCCCGTTAAGCGTGGCATCGCCCAACCCGGTGAGCCCATCGTCCGTTGTGATTTTTAGCGTGACAAAGTTGCGACCGGGACAGGTGACAAACACTTCCGCCTTACTGATTTTCATGCATCTTTCCTTTTAGACATGGCGATACGCAAACTGTACGCACCGCGAACAACTGACTTAACTACCATACAAGTTGATTAAGAGGAAAAATGCGCGACGCTTCACAAAGCGTGAAGCGCTGCCAGAGTTACCCGTAAAGAGGAATTCACAGAAACGTCAGGCGCGGCCCCAGCCGGCGACGATAATCAGCATGCCGCACAGCGCCACCGCCGCCCCTGCCCAGTCGTAAACGCTCAGGCGGACACCGTCGACGACGCGCAGCCAGAGCAGCGCGGTCATCACATAGACGCCGCCGTAAGCGGCATAGACCCGCCCGCTCGCCGCCGGGTGCAGCGTCAGCAGCCAGACAAACAGTATCAGCGACAGCGCCGCTGGCAGCAGCCAGAGTATGCTCGCCCCCTTGCGCAGCCACAGCCACGGCAAAAAACAGCCGACGATCTCCGCAAGCGCGGTGGCGAAAAAAAGCAAAGTGGTTTTAATCATATTGAGGCTCATGTAGATAATATCGGCAATCGTCGCCGCTGTGCGCGATTCGCGCACGATGATATAGTAAAGCGTGTCGGCTTCACGACAAGAACAGCTTCATTAAGGATATCGCCATGAATAAATTCCTTCGCCACTCACTGCTGCTGGCGCTGTTGACCGGTGCATTCACCAGCGTTGCCCACGCGCAGACCGATAAACTGATTATCGAATCCGGCGACAACGCCCGCACCCGTCAGGACGCCGCGATGGATAAAGAGCAATGGAATGACACCCGTTCTTTACGCCAGAAAGTCAATAAACGCGCCGAAAAAGAGTGGGATAAAGCGGATGTCGCGTTTGACGCCCAGGATAACTGCGAAAAAAGCGCCAACCTCAACGCCTACTGGGAACCCAACACCCTGCGTTGTCTTGACCGCCGCACCGGCCGCGTCATTAATCCGTAACGCTCGTTTGCACCACGGCTCCCGCGCGCCGGGGGCCGGCTTTCCCGCGCACAAAAAGGATGAACGATGTCAGACTACGTTGATGTCAAACTGCGCCCGCTGGAACGCGAAGATTTGCGTTTCGTCCATCAGCTCGACAATAACGCCAGCGTGATGCGCTACTGGTTTGAAGAACCTTATGAAGCGTTCGTTGAGCTTTCCGATCTCTATGACAAACATATTCACGATCAGAGCGAACGCCGCTTTGTGGTGGAGTGCGACGGCGATAAAGCGGGCCTGGTGGAGCTGGTGGAAATTAACCATGTTCACCGTCGCGCCGAATTCCAGATAATCATCTCCCCGGAACATCAGGGCAAAGGCCTCGCCAGCCGCGCGGCGAAGCTTGCGATGGATTACGGCTTTACGGTGCTGAACCTCTATAAGCTCTATCTGATCGTCGATAAAGAGAACGCCAAAGCCATCCATATTTATCGCAAGCTGGGCTTTATGGTCGAGGGCGAGCTGGTCCATGAATTCTTTATTAATGGCGAGTATCGTAACACCATCCGCATGTGCATTTTCCAGCATCAATACCTGACGCAGCTCAAACCTGCCGGGAACAGCCTGCTGAAACCCACCGCGCAGTAAGCCCGTGAAGCGCAGGATGCCTGCGCTTTTCACGGCCCGTCACCACACCGCCTGTCAGTAGTAATTGATTTCGTTCTGGATGGTGAACTTATGCTGTTTTGGCGGCGTTGTGCCCGTGTCGGTCAGTTCCAGCACGCAGCTTAACGGATTGAGATGGCGGTCATATTCGCAACTTTGCTTCGCGGTATCGACGACCTTGTCGTTAAGTTTCGTCACCGAGGTGTAGTCATGCTTTTTACGCTTGTCGCTCGGCGTGGCTATCGTGGAAAGCTCCGCGTCTTTGGCTTTGCTGGTTTTGCCAAGCGGATAGCCTTCGTCGTCGTAACGGTAGCTGACCGTGACTTCCTGCGTATGCCCTTTCACCACGAATTCGCGCTCGTTGGTTTCATAGATCATGCCGACCGCCGGCAGCTCCGCCAGCTGGCATTTCCCCTGTAGCCGGATGCGCTTTTCGCGGGTCAGCGCGTCCAGGTAATAATTCGCGTCCAGCACCAGCGAGAGATGGCTGTTGCTCGGTTTATCGACGTAGTTCAGCGTCTCGAAGCACCCCTCTTCTGAAAGCGTGCCATTGACTTCGGTTTCCACGTCGCCGCTGTCGTTTATCAGCTTCTGGGTGAAGTTTTTTACCGGGCCGCGCAGCGGATCGAAATTAAACTCGCTGGAGAAACTGGCCATTTCCGGGCTGAACGGCGCGAGCGCGTCCGGCTTATCGCAGCCGGTCAGCGCCAGCGACACCATCATTACCGTCACGTATTTATTCACGTTTTATTATCCTTCTGCGGCCTCGCCAAAAGCGGCATGATATCTGAAAAGTCAGTGATATATATAACAACTGCTATGCTTACTACATCTGTTTTACGCCAATAAGGAGCCGTTAATGAAAAAACGTTACTGGGCAGGCGCCCTGCTGCTGGCCGCGACATTGCCGGTCAGCGCCGCGCAAAACTCCTGTGAACGGGTAAAAGCCGATATTGAACAGCGCATCATTAATAATGGCGTACCGGAAAACGGGTTTACGTTAACTATCGTGCCTAATGACCAGGCTGACCAGCCGGATGCGCAGGTTGTCGGCCACTGCGCCAACGATACGCAAAAAATTCTCTATACCCGCACCCAGAGCGGTAACGCCGCAGGCGGTGCGACGTCGCAAGGCGCGGCGAGCGAACCACAATAATCATAAGGGGCTTCGGCCCCTTTTTTGTTCCTGTCACATCCCTCAAGCCCCATCTATTGACCCTCGTTAACGTTTACTACTCCATTCCGGGTAAAAATATTCCCACGCTAATCATTAGCGCTCTAATCGTCTGAATTTTTCCCTCATGGCCGCCGGTCGCTGCTCGCCAGAGGCAATCCGCAGCACACCAGGCTTGTGCATATAGCGAAGATCCGCTGCGGGCTAACCACAACCCTGACAACAGGTACCACATTGACTCTCCGCTATGGAGACAAGGAGCAAGTAATGTCAAATACCGATAGTCCGGCCGGGATCAGCCGCCGTACGCTGGTGAAATCCACCGCACTGGGGGGTCTGGCGCTGGCGGCAGGCGGCATCTCTCTGCCCTTCGGGCTCCGGCATGCCGCCGCCGCAGTGGGACGCGCCGTTGGCGCGCCGGATGAACGTGTCGTCTGGAGCGCATGCACCGTCAACTGCGGCAGCCGCTGCCCGCTGCGAATGCATGTAGTGAATGGCGAGATCCGTTATGTCGAAACCGATAACACCGGCACCGATGACTATAACGGGTTGCACCAGGTACGCGCCTGCCTGCGCGGGCGCTCCATGCGGCGGCGCATCTACAATCCGGATCGTCTGAAATACCCCATGAAGCGCGTCGGCAAACGCGGCGAAGGCAAATTCGTGCGCATCAGCTGGGAAGAAGCGCTGGATACCATCAGCCAGGGGATGAAGCGCATTATCAGCGAATACGGCAACGAGGCGATTTATCTCAACTACGGCACCGGCACGCTCGGCGGCACCATGACCCGCTCCTGGCCGCCAGGCAAAACGCTGATTGCCCGGCTGATGAACTGCTGCGGCGGTTATCTTAATCACTACGGCGACTACTCCAGCGCGCAGATCGCCGCAGGCCTGAACTACACCTATGGCGGCTGGGCTGACGGGAACAGCCCATCGGATATTGCCAACAGCAAGCTGGTGGTACTGTTTGGCAATAACCCTGGCGAAACCCGCATGAGTGGCGGCGGCGTGACGTACTACCTTGAACAGGCGCGCGCCGCATCGCAGGCGCGGATGATAGTCATCGATCCACGCTATACCGACACCGCCGCCGGGCGCGAGGATGAATGGATCCCGATCCGCCCTGGCACCGATGCCGCGCTGGCCTCCGCCATCGCCTGGGTGTTGATCGCTGAAAACTATGTCGATCAGGCGTTTCTGGATAACTACTGCGTCGGCTATGACGAGAAAACCCTGCCGCCCGGCGCGCCTGCCAATGGTCATTATAAGGCGTATATCCTCGGCGACGGGCCGGACGGAATAGCCAAAACGCCCGCCTGGGCCGCGCCCATTACCGGCATCCCCGAAGCGCGCATTATCAAACTCGCCCGCGAAATCGGCCAGGCCAAACCGGCGTTTATCGCGCAGGGCTGGGGGCCGCAGCGCCACTCTAACGGCGAACTGGCCTGCCGCGCGATAGCGATGCTTCCATTCCTCACCGGCAATGTCGGCGTTCACGGCGGCAACAGCGGCGCGCGCGAAGGCTCATTCTCGCTCCCCTTCGCGCGGATGCCGACGCTGGAAAACCCGGTACAGACCAGTATCTCAATTTTTACCTGGACCGACGCCATCGAGCGCGGCCCGTCGATGACCGCGACCGCCGACGGCGTGCGGGGTAAAGAGAAGCTCGACGTGCCGATTAAGATGATCTGGAACTACGCCGGTAACTGTCTTGTTAACCAGCACGCCAACATCAACCGCACCCATGAAATTTTGCAGGACGATAAAAAGTGCGAGCTGATCGTTGTCATCGACTGCCATATGACCGCCTCGGCGCGCTATGCCGATATCCTGCTGCCGGACTGCACCGCGTCGGAGCAGATGGATTTCGCGCTCGACGCCTCCTGCGGCAACATGGCCTACGTGATTTTCGCCGATCGGGCCATTGCGCCGCGCTTTGAATGCCGCACTATCTATGACATCACCAGCGCGCTGGCGGCGCGTATGGGTGTCAGCGATAAATTTACTGAAGGCCGCACGCAGGAAGGCTGGCTGCGCCATCTTTACGCGCAATCGCGGCGTGCTATCCCCGAGCTGCCGGATTTTGAGACGTTCCGTAAGCAGGGCATTTTTAAGCTTCGCGATCCGCAGGGCCATCACGTGGCCTATCAGGCTTTCCGTGAAAACCCGACCGCGAATCCGCTTACCACGCCCTCCGGCAAAATCGAGATTTACTCCTCGGCGCTTGCCGATATCGCCGCGCACTGGCAGTTGCCGCAAGGCGATGTGATCCACCCGCTGCCGGTCTACAGCCCCGGCTTTGAACAGGCAACCGATCCGCAGCATGCGCACTACCCGCTCCAGCTCACCGGTTTTCACTATAAATCCCGCACCCATTCCACTTACGGCAACGTCGATGTTTTACAGGCCGCCTGCCGCCAGCAGATCTGGATCAATCCGCAGGATGCGCAGGCACGCGGCATCAATGATGGCGACCAGGTGCGGGTCTGGAACGCGCGCGGCGAAGCGCGCATCGAGGCGAAAGTGACGCCGCGCATTATGCCGGGCGTCGTGGCGCTGGGTGAAGGCGCGTGGTACCAGCCTGATGCGCAGGGCATCGATCACGCCGGTTCCATTAACGTACTGACCACCCAGCGGCCATCACCGCTGGCGAAAGGAAACCCGTCTCACAGCAATCTGGTTCAGCTTGCCAGGGTTTAAGGAGTCCCGATGACCACACAATATGGCTTTTATATCGATTCCAGCCGCTGCACCGGGTGTAAAACCTGTGAGCTGGCGTGCAAGGATTACAACGATCTCACTCCAGATGTGAGCTTTCGCCGCATTTATGAATACGCGGGCGGCGACTGGCAGGAAGACAACGGCGTCTGGCATCAGAACGTTTTTGCTTATTACCTCTCCATTGCGTGCAACCATTGTGAGGATCCCGCCTGCGCCAAAGTGTGCCCGAGCGGCGCGATGCACAAGCGTGAGGATGGCTTTGTGGTGGTGAATGAAGATGTCTGCATCGGTTGTCGCTACTGCCATATGGCGTGTCCGTACGGCGCGCCGCAGTATAACGCGGCCAAAGGGCATATGACCAAATGCGACGGCTGCTATGAGCGCATCGCTGAGGGCAAAAAACCGATTTGCGTCGAATCCTGCCCGCTGCGCGCACTGGATATGGCGCCGATTGAAGAGCTGCGTAAAAAGTACGGCTCGCTGGCGCAGGTCGCGCCGCTGCCCGCCGCCCACTTTACCCGCCCGAATATCGTGATTAAACCCAACGCAAACAGCCGCCCGACCGGTGACACCACCGGCAGACTGGCGAATCCGAAGGAGGTCTGAAATGGGAAGTGGATGGCATGAATGGCCGCTGGTGTTATTCACCGTGCTCGGCCAGTGCGTGGCGGGCGGGCTTATCGTTACCGGTCAGGCGTGGTTTAACGGCAATCAGAATGACCGCGCCCGCATCGTGCGCGTCATGTTTTTTCTCTGGGTATTAATGGGTATCGCGTTTCTCGCCTCGGTGATGCATCTCGGCTCGCCGCTGCGCGCGTTTAATTCGCTGAACCGTCTTGGCCACTCACCGCTCAGTAATGAGATCGCCAGCGGATCGCTGTTTTTCGCGGTCGGCGGGCTGTGGTGGCTGGTGGCGGTACTCGGCAAAATGCCGGAGGCGCTCGGGAAAGCATGGCTTATCGTGGCGATGGCGCTCGGCGCGCTGTTTATCTTCGCGATGACGCGCGTGTACCAGATCAACACCGTACCCACCTGGCACAACGGTTACACCACGCCCGGCTTTTTCCTGACGGCGTTTCTCGGCGGGCCGTTGCTCGGCGCGCTTCTGCTGGCGGCCGCGGGTGTGGCAGGGTCGCGGGTTTTCACCGTGGTTTGTGTGCTGGCGCTGGTGATAAGCCTCGCGGGGGCGCTGATGCAAAGCGCAAGCCTTGCGGGCATCCATACCTCCGTACAACAGGCGAGCGCCCTGCTGCCGGATTACGGCTTCTGGCAGGCGTGGCGCATGGTGCTGCTGGCGCTCGGCATTGGTTGCTGGCTCTGCCCGCTGATACGCCGCGTTCCGCCGCGCCCGTGGGGGCTGACTGCAGGGTTTACGCTGGTGCTGGCAGGCGAGCTTATCGGTCGTGGCCTTTTTTATGGCCTGCATATGACGGTGGGTATGCCCGTTGCAGGATAACTTCGGGTGGCGACGCCGCCCGGCTTTTTCAGGACAGTGAGCAGTGAAACAGACATTAACGGATATCTCTACCAGCGCCCGTATTCTCGGCGCGCTTTTTTATTATTCGCCGGATGCCCCGCAGGCGCGCGGCATCGTTGACGCGCTGCGCGCGCCGGGCTGGGAGCGAGAATGGCCCCGGGCGTTTGACGCCGCGCTGACTGCAGGATTTAGCGCGCCTTACGCTGAGGGCGAAACGCTGGCGCAGGCGTGGCAGCGGCTGTTTATCGGCCCGCACGCGCTGCCCGCGCCGCCGTGGGGCTCGGTCTGGCTCGATCGCGAATCGGTACTGTTTGGCGACTCCACGCAGGCGTTGCAGCGCTGGCTGCGTGAGAACGCCATCGCCTTTGAAACGCCGCCGCAGGAGCCCGCGGATCATATCGGTCTGTTATTGCTGCTGGCCGCCTGGCTTGCCGGGGAGGGAAAAACGCGTGAGCTGGAAGAGCTGCTGGCCTGGCATCTGCTGCCGTTCGCGCCGCGCTTTCTGGAGGTCTTCTGCGCACAGGCGCGTCACCCGTTTTACGTGGCGCTCGGCGAACTGACGCGCGCGACGCTTGGTTGGTGGCGCAGTGGACTGGCGATGCCGGTGGCGCAAAAGCCGCTGTACCGTTAGTGAAAGCGGCTCCACAGCGCAATGAGCAGCCAGGCGCTCAGGCACCAGCAGGCGACCGCCCCGCCGAGCTCCAGCGGCATTTTGACCATGCCGCTCGGCACCCACAGCGAGGCCAGACAGACAAAATAGGGAATAACCGCCCACATGCCGAAAATCACCGTGGTGCGTAGCGCCCCGACGCCGCGCCCGGTGACGACGATATAGTGCGCAATAAGCGCAAAGGCCGGAAAAAGCGGGATCAGCCCGGCAAGATAATAATTTTTGTTTTTCGACAGCATGCCTGGCAGCACCACGACCGCCGCGCCAGGCAGCGCTTTTATCGACAACCCCATCGTCTCACGTTCCGTTTGCAGGTTTCGGTTTTTTCCGACCCTGTCATAACCGCTCGCATTACCGGGATTTTTTCACGGCAGCCCTCTCCTTTTGTGACGGCGTCACTTATCGCGCTCCGCTTTTAAGATAATTCTCTTGATCGCTGTGTAAACGAGACGGCGTAAGGGCAAACCGTTAATTGCCGGGATAAACCATTTGTCAGTTAATGGTCACGCCGACTGGAATCCTTCCCGCGCGGTTGCTATAGCTCAATACACCCTGCCGACACACGGCATAACAACAGGCGATACCCATCGCCATAAAACGTGCACCAGGGAGACAACGCCTCATGCAGAAAGCCTCACTGACTTTACGCGCCATCGGGGCGCTGGCCGGCCTCGCGGTGGTTATCGGGCTGCTGGTCTGGGGCATCGGCCCTGCGACTATCGCCGCCCGCCGCGAAGATCTGCTTTATCTGGGTAAACAGCATCTGATTCTGGTGTTCAGCTCAATGGCGCTGGCGCTCGCGGTCGGCATCCCGAGCGGCATTTTGTTAAGCCGCCCTGCCGCCCGTCGTTTTGCGGAATATGCGATGCAGATATTTAACATCGGCAACACCCTGCCGCCGCTGGCGGTTCTCGCCCTGGCGATGGTGGTGGTCGGCATCGGCGACAAGCCCGCCATTGTGGCGCTGTTTCTCGCCTCCCTGCTGCCGATTGTGCGCAACACTTATGCCGGGCTCTGCTCCGTGCCAGGCTCGCTGCTGGAGGCGGCCAACGGTATCGGCATGACCAAAGGACAGCGACTCTGGCAGGTAGAACTGCCCAACGCCTGGCCGGTGATGCTCTCCGGTATCCGCATCGCCACCGCCATTAACGTCGGCACCGCGCCGCTCGCTTTTCTTATCGGCGCCAGCAGCTTCGGCGAGCTGATTTTCCCCGGCATCTACCTGAACGATTTCCCGACGCTCATTCTCGGCGCTGCCGCCACGGCGTTGTTCGCGCTGATTCTGGATATGGCGCTCGCCGCGCTGGGCCGCGTGCTCAGCCCGCATACCGCCTGATGATAAGGAGCTTCCGATGACCCTGTTATATCGTCTGCTGGCCTTCGCCACCGCGGGCTTACTCTTCGCCGGCTCCGCCAGCGCCGCGCCGCTGGTGCTGACCACCAAGAGCTTTACCGAGCAGCATATTCTTTCCGCCATGACCGTCCTGTACCTGCAAAAGAAAGGTTTTCAGGTCGAGCCGCGCACTAACATCGCGACGGTCATTTCACGTAACGCCATGATCAACAAACAGGTGGATATGACGTGGGAGTACACCGGCACGTCGCTGATTATCTTTAATCACATCAACAAACGGATGTCGCCGGAAGAGACCTACGACACGGTGAAAAAGCTGGATGCGAAACTCGGTCTGGTGTGGCTCAAGCCCGCCAGCATGAACAACACCTACGCGTTCGCCATGCAGCGTAAACGCGCCGAGGCGGAGCACATCAGCACCATTTCGCAACTGGCGGAAAAAGTGGAGCAGGTGCGTAAAACCGACCCGGATAACAACTGGATGCTGGCGCTCGATCTGGAGTTTTACGGGCGTAGCGACGGCATGAAGCCGCTGCAAAAGGCGTACAACATGCCGCTTGACCGCCCGCAGATCCGCCAGATGGACCCCGGCCTTGTCTATAACGCGATTCGCGACGGCTTTGTCGAGGCAGGCCTGGTGTACGCCACTGACGGGCGCGTCAAAGGGTTCGATTTAAAAGTGCTGGAGGATGATAAAGGCTTTTTCCCAAGCTATGCCGTGACGCCGGTGGTGCGCAAAGACACGCTGGCGGCGAACCCGGGCCTTGAGGACGCGCTGAATACGCTCTCCGGGCTGATGGATAACGAGACCATCACCACGCTTAACGCGAAGGTGGATATCGATCACCAGACGCCGCAACAGGTCGCCCGCGACTTCCTGCGCGACAAAGGTCTGCTTTAAGGAGAGATGATGGATACCCTTCACTATATGATCGATAACGCCGGTTTCCTCGCCACCCTGACGTTCCAGCATTTATGGCTGGTGCTGCTGGCAGTAGGGTTCGCGATTATTATCGGCGTGCCGCTCGGCATTCTGATTGTGCGCTACAAATGGCTCGCCACGCCTGTGCTGGGACTGGCCACGCTCGTGCTGACCATTCCGTCCATCGCCCTGTTCGGGCTGATGATCCCGCTCTTTTCGCTGATAGGCCAGGGCATTGGCGCCCTGCCCGCGATTACCGCCGTGTTTCTCTACTCGCTGCTGCCGATTGTGCGCAACACCCACACGGCGCTCGACAGCCTGCCGCCGGGGCTACGTGAAGCCGGACGCGGCATCGGCATGACGTTCTGGCAGCGTCTGCGCTGGGTAGAGATCCCGATGGCGCTGCCAGTGATTTTTGGTGGTATCCGCACCGCCGTGGTGATGAATATCGGCGTGATGGCGATCGCCGCCGTCATCGGCGCGGGCGGGCTCGGGTTACTGCTGCTTAACGGCATCGGCGGCAGCGATATTCGTATGCTCATCGCCGGCGCGCTGATGATCTGTTTACTGGCAATTATTCTGGACTGGTTACTGCACCGCTTGCAGGTCGTGCTGACGCCTAAGGGGATCCGATAATGATTAAACTTGAAAACCTCACCAAACAGTTTACGCAGAAAAACGGCCAGACCGTCAATGCCGTGGATAACGTCAACCTGAACGTGCCGGAAGGCGAAATGTGCGTACTGCTCGGCCCTTCCGGCTGCGGCAAAACCACGACGCTGAAGATGATTAACCGGCTGATAGCCCCCTCCAGCGGCAAGATTTACATCAACGGCGAAGACACAACCGATCTGGACACCGTGACGCTGCGCCGCAACATCGGCTACGTTATCCAGCAGATAGGTCTCTTCCCGAACATGACCATTGAAGAGAATATTACCGTGGTGCCGCGAATGCTGGGCTGGGACAAAGCCCGCTGTAAGGAGCGCGCGACCGAGCTGATGGCGATGGTGGCGCTCGATCCGAAACGCTTCCTGAACCGTTATCCGAAAGAGATGTCGGGCGGCCAGCAGCAGCGTATCGGTGTGATCCGCGCGCTGGCGGCGGATCCGCCGGTGCTGCTGATGGATGAACCGTTCGGCGCGGTGGACCCGATCAACCGTGAAGTTATCCAGAACCAGTTTCTTGAGATGCAGCGCCAGCTGAAAAAAACCGTGATGCTGGTGAGCCACGATATCGACGAAGCGCTGAAGCTTGGCGACCGCATCGCGGTATTCCGCCAGGGGAAAATCATTCAGTGCGCGAGCCCCGACGAGTTGCTCGCCAAACCGGCGAATGAATTTGTGGGCTCGTTCGTAGGCCAGGATCGCACGCTCAAGCGTCTGCTGTTGATTCAGGCGGGCGATGTGACCGACAAACAGCCGACCATTACGGTGCGTACCGCAACGCCGCTCGCCGAAGCCTTCGCGCTGATGGATGACAATGATATGCGCTCGGTAACCGTGGTGGATGAAAACGAGAAACCGCTGGGGTTTGTGAAGCGTCGCGAAGCGCGCGGCGCGGTGGGCGTCTGCGCCGATATGCTCCACCCGTTCCGCGTGACCGGCAAAGCGGAAGATAACCTGCGCGTGGTGTTGTCGCGTCTGTATGAGCACAACACCGTCTGGATGCCGATTGTGGATGAAGATGGCCGCTACAGTGGTGAAATCTCTCAGGATTATATCGCCGATTACCTCAGTTCCGGTCGTACCCGCCGGGCGCTGAATATTCATGAAGGGCTGTGAAGGGTGGCAGGGTTGTGAAGTGATATCAGGCGTTATGGGTATGATGGCGGGCCTGTGAGTGTGGCGGCGGGTGCGCTGCGCTTACCCGCCTTACCGTCCGGCATTAACGCCACTGTCGTACAGGGCGGGTAAGCCCGCCCTTTTCATGTCTTACCAATGCCGGGTAGCGCCGGGTAGCGTTCACACCATGATAACCGGTTCAAACCGCGCTCATACCGCGGTGCGCAGCGGGTTTGTCGCGCCAAGGCGCGTGACATCCACCCACTTCGCCAGCTCGCGCTGTTCGGCGCGCGGCAGATACGGCAGCTCGCCGAGCAGCGGCGCCGGGAGTTTCTGGCTTAACACGTCGATGATTTCCGCATAATGCGCCAGACCCGGATTAATACGGTTCGCCACCCAGCCCACCAGCGGCAGACCGTCGCTCGCAATCGCCTGCGCGGTTAACAGCGCATGGTTCAGGCAGCCTTCCTGAATACCCACTACCATCAGCACCGGCAATTGTTCCTGCACTACCCAGTCGGAGAGCGGGCGTAAATCGTTCATCAGGCTGCGCCAGCCGCCGGTGCCCTCGACCACGACGTGATCCGCCTGTTCGCTCAACTGCGCCAGGCCTTTTGATAACAAGGAATAGTTAATCGCGCAGCTGTGCGCCACGCTGCTCTCTTCTTCGCTAAACGCGACAGGGTTAATCGCCTCATACGGCAGCGCCAGGGTGGACACGCTTTGCAGCACCAGGGCATCTTTGTTGCGTAGCCCTTCCGGCGTGACTTTGCTTCCTTTCGCCACCGGCTTATAGCCCACCACGCGCTTGCCGGTGGCGGCCAGCGCCTGTAACAGGGCGCGGGAAACCACCGTTTTCCCGACGGCGGTATCTGTACCGGTAATAAAGACGCGCTTAAGCATCGCTGACTCCATCTGCCATTGTGTTAAAAAGAATGATCCAGTGGCAAAAGTCTAAAAGAAGACTTTCAGGGTCAGCTTGAGATAGCGCAATTTTTAGTGGATCAGGGAAAAGTTGTCACCCTTGCAGCAGGCGAATCAATAACGAACCGTTATACATCGCGTCTTTCACCAGCGCCGCGCCGGCCATTGTGCCGCGGTTGGAGAACTGGGTACTTTCGACGCTGATGTTACGGCTATAGGCGGGCAGCGACTGCTGGCGAACCGCGTCAGCAATGGCCGGGAACAGAATATCCGAGGCCCGGTTGAGCGGCGAACCAATCAGGATTTTCTGCGGATTAAACAGATTCACCATAATAGCGAGAATGCGCCCGACATTCGTGCCTACGCCGAGAATGATATCGCGCGCCAGCAGATCGCCCGCCAGCGCCGCATCGCACAGCGACGCCACGCCGAGCGGCTGTCCGTGCAGCATCGAGCCCATCGACTGGTTCATGCGCTGCTGGGCAAGCTCCAGTACGCTGTCGATGCTGGCGATGGTTTCAAGGCAGCCATGATTGCCGCAGTAGCAACGCTTGCCGTAAGGATCGACCTGCGTATGGCCAATCTCCACCAGACTGCTGCTGCCCGCATGCAACAGGCGGCCATCGGTAATAACGCCCGCGCCGACATTATGGTCGATTACCACCTGAATTACGTCGCGCGCGCCGCGGGAGGCGCCGAACAGCCCTTCGGCCATCGTCCAGGCGCTGATGTCATGCTGAATAAACACCGGCACGCCGGTATGGGCTTCCAGCGCCGCGCCGAGCGGCATATCGGTGACATCGTAAAACGGCATCTGGCGCACCAGCCCGTGCTCGGTGTCGATAACGCCCGGCAGCGTAATGGCGATGGCGGTGAGTCGTTCCAGCTGGCGCTGGTGGCGAATAAAAAAGCGATCGATATGGTCGATGATACGATCGAGCAGCGGGCGGGCCTCTTTCAGCGGCAGGTCGAGCTGCTCTTCCACCACCAGTTTGCTGCTGAGATCGCGCAGCGCGAGGTTGATTTCGCCGCGGTTGATGCGTACCGACAGATAGTGCCAGGCGTCCGTTTCCACGGCGAGCCCCACCGCCGGACGCCCGCGGCTGCCTGGCTCCTGGATTTCCGTCTCCTGCACCAGATGCGCCTCGAGCATTTCGCGCACGATTTTCGTGATGCTGGCGGGAGCGAGCTGCGCCAGTCTGGAAAGATCGATACGTGATACCGGGCCAAGCTGATCAATCAGGCGATACACCGCGCCCGCATTGGTCTGTTTTATCTGATCGATATGGCCCGGTTGACTATCAGCAGCCACGTCTCACTCCCTTATTTTCGCGCTTCGAAATAAACATTCGGCTATGGTGAAGCACTTCGCCAGGGCGCGTCAAATTTTTACTTAGCCTTGTGATTTACTGCACATTTTATTGGGCTTCAGCACGGGTTTCGGGGGGCGTGGGCGCGCCGGTCAGCAGCGAAATAAAACGTTGTGCCGCGGCGCTTTGCTCGCGGTGACGCGCCCAGACCAGCCACATTTCTGAAATCGCGTCCGGCTCGCGCAGTTTTACCCAGCGCATCTCGTCAAGCCGCACGCGCTGAAACGACGCAGGCAGAATCGACACGCCGAGCCCGGCCGCCACCAGGCCGATGATCGTCATCGCCTCGCCCACCTCCTGAGTGATGCGCGGCTGCACGCCGTAACGATGCAGCAGGCCGAGAATATCGTCATACAGGCCGGTGCCGACATGCGGATCGAAAAAGACGAACGGCTCGCCCGCCAGTTCGCTTAACGACACCGCCTCGCGCGCGGCGAGCGGGTGATCGCAGGGGATCAGCGCCAGCAGCGGCTCGCGCAGCACCAGTTGCCAGGCGAGCGTCTCCGGCAGCGGCGTGTTGCGCATCAACCCGACATCCAGCCGCCCTTCCGTCAGCGGCGCTATCTGAGCACGGGTGTTGATTTCCAGCGTCTGCAGATGCACGTCCGGGTAGCGGCGGCGAAACACCGACAGCGTATCGGAAATGGCGCGGATAAAGGGAGCCGACGACGTAAAGCCAATGCGCAGTTCGCCGGTTTCGCCATTATGGAGCCGGGCGGCGCGCACCGCCGCGGCTTCCACCTCGCTTAAGATCTGGCGGCTGTCGGCGAGAAACTGCCTGCCTGCCGCCGTCAGGCTGACGCTGCGGTTGGTGCGGGCCAGCAGCCGCGCGCCGGTCTGCGCCTCCAGCGCCTGGATCTGCTGGCTCAGGGGCGGCTGGGAGATATTCAGCCGGGCGGCGGCGCGGCCAAAATGCAGCTCCTCGGCGACCGCCACGAAATAGCGAAGATGGCGCAGTTCGATATTCATATTTAATTCATATTATTTGAGATTATTAATATATTAGACAGATGATTCGCCGCTTTCTACTCTTGCGTGAGTGCCTTACCCGTCGGCCAACAATCGCGGGGATATTACGTAAGGATCTGCTGTGAGTCGTACCTCTTCCGTCAGCGCCGCGCCGGCGCAGGCCGCTGACGATGCTGTGATTGCCGCGCCGGCGACCTATATCAAACGCGGCACGCCCGCTTTTATGCGCGTCACGCTCGCGCTCTTCTCAGCGGGCCTCGCGACTTTCGCCCTGCTCTATTGTGTGCAACCTATACTGCCCGTGCTGTCGCAGGAGTTCGGCGTGACGCCCGCCGCCAGCAGCGTCTCATTGTCCATCGCGACCGGGATGCTGGCGATCGGGCTGCTGTTCACCGGGCCGCTCTCTGACGCCATCGGGCGCAAAAACGTCATGGTGACCGCGCTCCTGCTGGCCTCCATCTGCACCCTGCTCGCCACCATGATGCACAGCTGGCATGGCATTCTGCTGATGCGCGCGCTGATCGGGCTCTCTCTGAGCGGCGTGGCGGCGGTCGGGATGACCTATCTTTCCGAGGAGATCCACCCAAGCGTGGTGGCGTTCTCGATGGGGCTGTACATCAGCGGCAACTCCATCGGCGGCATGAGCGGTCGTCTGCTGAGCGGCGTTATCACTGATTTCTTCGGCTGGCGCGCGGCGATGGCGTTTATCGGCTGCTTCGCGCTCGCGGCGGCGCTGATGTTCTGGAAAATCCTCCCCGCCTCGCGCCATTTTCGCGCCTCCTCGCTGCGCCCGCGCACGCTGCTCATTAACTTTCGCCTGCACTGGCGCGACGCCGGTCTGCCGCTGCTGTTTGCCGAAGGCTTTCTGCTGATGGGCGCGTTCGTCACGCTCTTTAACTATATCGGCTACCGGCTGATGCTCTCGCCCTGGCACTTAAGCCAGGCGGCGGTGGGCCTGCTGTCGGTCGCCTATCTCACCGGCACCTGGAGTTCGCCGAAAGCGGGCGCGATGACCGCGCGCTTTGGCCGCGGCCCGGTGATGCTTGCCTTCACCGGCGTGATGCTCTGCGGGCTGCTGCTGACGCTGCTCTCCTCGCTGTGGCTGATTTTCGCAGGCATGCTGCTCTTCTCCGCCGGGTTTTTCGCCGCCCACTCGGTCGCCAGCAGCTGGATTGGTCCGCGGGCACGGCGCGCCAAAGGCCAGGCCTCGTCGCTCTATCTCTTCAGCTATTATCTGGGCTCAAGCGTCGCAGGGACGCTCGGCGGGCTGTTCTGGCATCGCTTCGGCTGGAACGGCGTCGGCGGGTTTATCGCGCTTCTGCTGGTGCTGGCGCTGCTGGTGGGGAGCGGCCTGCATCGCCGGGTCCACTGATCTGCCTCAGGGCCTCGTGTTTCGTCAGGGTTAATGCTACCTTTTCAGCTTGCCGACAACGTCACGAGGCCTTATGGAAAACAAAAACTATCAACAGCTTAGCCGCACGTTCCTGCGACTGTCCCGCTTCTCTCATCTCTCGGCTATCGCCAGCTGGGATATGTTTTCGATGATGCCGCCGGGCGGCAGCCGCGCCCGTGGCGAAGCCCTGGCCGAGCTGAGCGTGCTCCAGCATCAGATCCTCACCGATAAAAAAATGGCCGAGTGGCTGCGCGGCGCGGAGCAGGAAGACCTCAACGACCTTGAACAGGCCAATCTGCGCGAAATGCAGCGCCACTATCAGCAGGCGGCGCTGCTGCCCGAGGCGCTGGTGGAGGCCAAATCGCTTGCCGGTAGCCGCTGCGAGCACGCCTGGCGCAGCCAGCGTCCGGCCAATGACTGGGACGGCTTCGCGGAAAACCTCAAAGAAGTGGTGAAACTGAGCCGTGAAGAGGCAGCCATCCGCGCCGAAGCCAAAGGCTGCTCGCGCTACGACGCGCTGCTCGATATTTTCGAGCCGGATATGACCAGCGCGCGTCTCGATACGCTGTTTGGCGATCTGCGCAGCTGGCTGCCGGATCTCCTCGCCCGCGCGGTGGAAAAACAGCAGCGCACCGAGCTTATCACGCCGCAGGGGCCGTTCCCGGTCGCGCAACAGCGCGAGCTGGGCCTTGAAGCGATGCGCCTGCTGGGATTCGATTTCGACGGCGGCAGGCTGGACGTCAGCGCGCACCCGTTCTGCGGCGGCGTGCCGGAAGATGTGCGCATCACCACACGCTATGACGAAAACGAACTTTTCAGCGCGCTGTTCGGCGTCATCCATGAAACCGGCCACGCCCGCTATGAGCAAAATCTGCCGCGCGAATGGCCGGGCCAGCCGGTGGCGCTGGCGCGCTCCACCGCCATCCACGAATCCCAGAGCCTGTTCTTCGAGATGCAGCTTGGGCGCAGCCGCCCGTTCCTGAAACTCCTGCTGCCGCAGGTGGTTGAGCGTTTCGGGATGCAGCCCGCGTTTGAGGAGGAGAACTATCTCGCCTGGAACCAGCGCGTGAAGCCAGGCTTTATTCGCGTCGATGCCGACGAGGTGAGCTACCCGGCCCACGTGGTGCTGCGCTATGAAATTGAACGCGCGCTGATTGATGGCGATATCGAAGTGGACGATATCCCGGCGCTATGGGATGAGAAAATGCAGAGCTGGCTTGGGATTTCCACCACCGGCAACTATCGCGACGGCTGTATGCAGGATATTCACTGGACCGACGGCGGTTTCGGCTATTTCCCGTCGTATACGCTCGGCGCGATGTATGCCGCGCAGCTGTTCCACGCCGCGCGCCAGGCGCTGCCGAACCTCGACGCCGCGATTGCGGCAGGCGATCTGCGCCCGCTGTTTGACTGGCTGCGCCAGTCGGTGTGGCAGCACGGCAGCCGTTTCAGCACGTCGCAGCTGCTTACCAACGCCACCGGCGAAGATCTCAACCCGCGCTACTTCCAGGACCACCTGACGGCGCGCTATTTGTAACCGCGCTCCTCAGCGCCGGGCCCTGCGCCCGGCGCTGTACATTCCGTTACACGCCGATACTAATCACCTACGGACGCCCGCCCCGCCGCGCCTTTATAGTCCCGCCACGCCCCGCCGTTTTTTTTCGCCGCTTTGGTCAGGCCTGCGCGCTCAGGCACGCGCGTTGCCGTTTGCGCCGGACGCGCGGGCTGCGATTTCCGGAGGCCCGACATGATCCGCCGTTATCAGTTTGAGATAATCCTGACGCTGCTGCTGTTGTGCGGCGCGCTGACGGCCTTTTTTTACTGGTAAACCACGCTAGCACGCTGATTTTATTCTCACTTTGCTCGCGTCACGTCTATAGTTACCTCACAGGGTTACTTTAATAATCATAATTGCCCCACCAGAGAGTGATATGCGCAAAACCGTTTTCTTGTTACTGGGATCGCTATTATTACCTGCTTTTAGTACACACGCCGACGAGGGGGATGACGCCTCTGACGCCGCCAGCGAGGTGCAAACCCTCTTTTTTGGCCATGATGACCGCACGCCCGTGCCGGACCCGGCCTCTTCCCCCTGGGACGCTATCGGCCAGCTCGAAACCGAGAGCGGCAACCTGTGCACCGCCACGCTCATCTCTCCCCATCTGGCGCTGACCGCTGGCCACTGCCTGCTCTCGCCGCCGGACGGCACGGCGGATCGCCCGGTGGCGCTGCGTTTTGTGTCGCAAAAGGGCAAGTGGCGCTATGAGATCCACAGCATTGAAGGGCGTGTCGCGCCGTCCCTCGGCCGCAAGCTGAAAGCCGACGGCGAAGGCTGGATCGTGCCTTCATCCGCCGCGCCTGAAGATTTCGGGCTGATTATCCTGCGCAATCCGCCGTCGGGCCTGACGCCGCTGCCGCTCTTTGAGGGCGACCGCGCGGCGCTGAACAGCGCGTTGAAGGCCACGGGCCGCCGCGTGACGCAATCAGGCTATCCGGAAGATCATCTCGACGCGCTCTACAGCCATCAGGATTGCCTGATAACGGGCTGGGCGCAGCGTTCCGTGCTGGCGCATCAGTGCGACACGCTGCCCGGCGACAGCGGCTCGCCGCTGATGCTGCGTACCGACAGCGGCTGGCAACTGATTGGCGTACAGAGCTCCGCGCCTGCCGCCAAAGACCGCTGGCGCGCCGATAACCGGGCGATTTCAGTCACCGGCTTTCGCGAGCGGCTCGAAGCGCTGGCGGGCGAATAAAAAAGGGGCGCTCAGCGCCCCTCTTGTTTTTTGCTCGCGTTACGCCAGCTTGATAATCACCATTCCCACCAGCAGCAGCCCGAGGCCCACCCAGCCTTTGCGATTCAGGCGCTGGCCGAACATTATCCAGCCCGCCGCGACCGTGGCCGCAATCCCGAACCCGCCCCACAGCGCATACGCCACGGCGAGATCAATGCCCTTCACCGCCTGACCGAGCGCGCTAAAGGCGGCCAGCACCGCCAGCAGCGAGGCCACGCCATACACCGGGCGACGAAAGCCGTCGGAAAATTTCAGCCAGATATTGGCGACAATTTCGAGGCCAATTGCCAGCAGCAGCCAGAGGATATGCTGTAATTCAACCTGCGACATGGCGCACCTCCGGTTTACGGGTCTGCGTCTGGGTACCAGTTTTAATCAGCAGGATCCCGGCAATCAATACCAGCAGACCCAGCCCTTTTTGCAGCGTCAGCGTTTCGTTAAACAGCAGGACGCTGAAGAGTGTAATTAAGACAATCCCAACGCCTTCCCACAGGGCATACGCCACACCGAGCGCAATACGCTTAATCGAAAAAGAAAGAAAAATATAAGAAAGGGAAATCATCACCAGCATTAAAATAAATCCGGCGTAGCCACCGCCCACACTTGCCCATTTTAATGACAGCGTTCCGGTAATTTCGGCGACAATCGCCAGGGCTAATAAAATCCAGTAAAACATGGTCTCTCTCCTGCCTGAAAAAATACACAGGCGTATCTGATGACGCGTAGCGACACGTCATAAAAAACGGCGTCTTAAAACGACGTGATAAAAAATGACAAAACCGTTCGGGCGCACAGGGGCGGCCCAGGCCGATAAAAAGAGAGAACCTGACTACAGCGCGTTGCGCCAGTGCTGTTCGCCGCAAGGAAAGACGGCAGAGGAAAGAGTGGAAAAAGCGTAAAACGATGAAATAAAGCGATTGAACTGGTTGTCCATAATCATTCAATTTATCCGCGGTCTTGCTTCTCGTCGTTGCGGATCAAAATTGTCCTCGGTAGTCAAACACGGCTGAATTAAACCATGCCGTTAGACTTTTCTCAACCCGTTTACACTACTTTACGGCACGGTTTATTTTTTATTGAACCAGAGAACAGTGGCTTATTTTCAGGGCACGATTATTTACGCATGGCCAGCGATTAAATAATCATTGGCGAACGTTTATTCAGACAGTATGATAATTTTCTACATTATTTTAACAGGGAAGAAATATGACAACGCAACACGACCTGCAACAGAAATATCCCGGCGCGCGCGCCTGGGGTTTCGGCGATTCACCGCACATGGCGGACGAGCTGGGCGCACTGGTGGCAAGTGGCGCTAAACGCGCAACCTGTAGCGATTATCACGCCTGGCGCCAGGACGCGGAGCCAACCCTGCCGGGGGATTACCATATTATCCTCAACGGCGCGGGCGAGCCGCTGTGCGTTATTCGCACCCACACGCTGCGGATGGTCGCGTTTTGCGACGTGACCGACACGCTGGCGGCGCTGGAAGGCGAAGGCGATTTAAGCCTCGCATACTGGCGCCATGAGCATGAAGCGTTTTTTACCCGCGCGGGTTGTTTCGCGAAAGACATGCTGCTGATGTTTGAAGAGTTTGCTCTGGTGGAGCGCTGCTGAACACGCCCTGGTTTATTCATGCGCTTCTGAAGACGTCAAGCTGTAGAGAATATGCCCCGCCATGACCGAAGCTGACGGAGTTATTCGCATACTGCCGCAGATTGAGCTTCAGCCCGCTTTCCGCGAGGTAGTGGATGCGGTGATAAACGCCATGGCGCGCCGTCCGGGAGATACGCTTTACAGCATCTTACGGTAGCGTCGCGCGCGGTAACGCCATTGAGGGCATATCCGACCTCGAACTCTGCCTCATCCTGACGCACACCGCCACCGAAGCGGAAAGCGCGCAGTTGGCCGCCATCAAACAGGAAATGGAGGCGGCGTTTCCGGTGGTGAGCAAAATCGATTTCGCTATCGGCAGCGTCGCCGGGGTGCTTGCGCCGGACAATCTTGATAGCTGGGGCTACTGGTTAAAGCATCACTGCCGCTGTCTTTATGGCGAGGATCTTTCACAGCGTTTCGCGCGTTTCAGGCCATCACGAACCATTGCGCAGGCTGTTAACGGCGATGTCGTTGCCGTGATAAACGCTGATATCACGGCGCTTTCAGGACAGCCGGATGAAAAGCGCCGTATACCGTTCCAACGCGCGGCCTCCAGAAAACGTATTCGCGCGACGAATTTACTTCGCGCCGACGATGACACTGACTGGCCAGATACGCTGGAAGATTACCTGGCGCTGTTCGCCAAAAAGTACCCGTCAAAAGTCCACGAGTTAAACGACGTTTTACGTGAAAGCCGCACGCCTGGCGAAGCGCCCGACAAGTTCATCGCGCGACGCAACGGTTTATGGCGTGGTTCCGCCAGCAACTGGCGGAACAGAAATCAGCGCCAGAAGCGGGGTTAGCGCGAGGCGTGACGCCGCCCTTCTCTTGCGCGGTCCTGCCCCGTTACAGAACGGATCACCACACGCTCGCGCGCGGCAGCTCGCTGAAACGCGTGGTATAGCCGGGTGAGAGAAATTCACGCTTCATCGCCCAGGGTTTGACGATGCCCTGGCCTGCGAACCAGAGCTTGCCCTTGCCGGAGCGATTATATTCATCCAGCAAATGCATCAGCGGCGCGCTGTTGGCCTGCGGCAGATGCTCATCAAACAGATTCAGTTGCGCCACGCCCTGGCTGAAAAAATCCCCCAGCATGACGCCCGCCTTGATGTAGCGATAACCTTCGCGCCAGATGGCGTCCAGCGCGCTCACCGCCAGACGGACGATATCGCGGGTGTCGTTGGTGGGCGTCAGCGCCTGGCCGAGCGCCTGATTGCTGTAGCGCGCCTGCGGATCGTCATGCGGACTGGTGCGGATAAACACCGCCACCTGGCGGCAGAACTGATGCTCCTGACGCAGCTTTTCCGCCGCGCGCTCGGCCCAGGCGCAGACCGCCTGACGCATATCCTGATAGTCGGTCACGCGGTAGCCAAACGAGCGGCTGCAGACTATCTGCTGCTTCGGCGCGGTAAACTCATCCAGCCCCAGACACGGCTCGCCGCGCAGCTCGCGCACGGTGCGCTCCAGCACCACGTTGAAGTTTTTGCGGATAACCCACGCCGGGCTGTTCGCCAGATCAAACGCGGTGTTGATGCCCATTACGTTGAGCTTTTTGCTGAGCCGGCGGCCAACGCCCCACACTTCGTCCACGTCAAAATGCGCCAGCGCCCGGCGCAGCCGGGCCGGATCGGAGAGATCCACCACCGCGCCCGACTTCGGCCATTTTTTCGTGGCGAGATTGGCAAGCTTGGCGAGGGTTTTGGTGGGCGCGATGCCGACGCCCACCGGCAGATGGGTTTCACGCCAGAGCCTGTCGCGGATCTCCTGTCCAAATTCCGTCAGCGCCATCACGTTGCTGACGCCGCGCAGATCGATAAACGCCTCATCGATCGAGTAGATCTCCACCTGCGGCGCCATCTCTTCGAGAATATCCATCACGCGTTTGCTCATGTCGGCGTAAAAAGCGTAGTTGGAACTAAAGACCGCCACCCGGTGGCGCTCGAACAGCGCGCGCTGTTTGAAATAAGGCTCCGCCATCGTGATGCCGAGCGCTTTCGCCTGACGGCTGCGGGCAATGACGCAGCCGTCGTTATTGCTCAGCACCACGACAGGCTTATCCCGAAGATCCGGGCGAAACACCGTCTCGCAGGAGGCATAAAAGCTGTTGACGTCGACCAGCGCGTACATGTCAGCGCCTCTTTTTCAACACCCAGGTCACCACGCCGAAAATCACCAGTTCGCCGTCGCCTGCAAGCGTAATGGGCGGGAAATCCGGGTTCATTGGCACCAGCTGCGCCACCGGGCGCAGACGCAGGGTTTTTACCGTGAACTCCCCTTCCAGCGCCGCGACGACGATATCGCCCTCCTGCGGCTTCAGGGCGCTGTCGACCACCAGCAGATCGCCATCCTCAATGCCGGCGCCGTTCATCGACTCGCCAGACGCCCGGAGAAAATAGGTCGCGTTGGGATGCACAATGCAGTGCGCATCCAGGCTCACGCGCTTTTCAATGTAATCCTGCGCGGGAGACGGAAAACCGCAGGCCACCTTCTCCAGAAACAGCGGCAGCCCTTCGGCATCAGGCTGTGGTAAGAGACGCATCATTAACATGGCGTGCTCCATCCGTTTATTATGTTATTGTTTACTGTGTTTATATACAGTAGTTTGAATTGCGGTATTCTGACAACCCTATTTTTAAGCGAAGCGGCGTAATTGCCTGGAGAACGGCCAGTTTGTGCGGGTTTAGTCAGCAAATGCGGGGATAACAGGCATAAAAAAGCCAGAGCGCATGCTCTGGCTTTTACGGATAGGCGAATCAGGTGCCCTTGCGTTTCGGCAGGGTTTTCAGCAGATCTTCCGGGCTGATGGAGGCTACCACGCTCCCGGGGTGCGGCATTTTCAGGATGTGGTTTTTGATTTTGCCGACCACGTGCATTTCACAGGGTTTGCAGTCAAAGCGCAGCGTCAGCACTTCGTCGCCGTGCACCAGCTGCATCGGCGTCGCCTTCCAGCTCTTGATGTTGCCCTTCGCCTGTTTCGGACAGAGGTTAAAGGCAAAGCGCAGGCAGTGTTTGGTGATCATCACCGGCACGTCGCCTTTTTCTTCGTGCGCTTCATAAGCGGCATCAATCAGCTGCACGCCATAGCGCTGATAAAATTCACGCGCTTTATGGTTATAGACGTTGGCGAGGAAGCTCAGGTGCGTTTCCGGATAGACCGGCGGCGGCACGGAAACCGGCTTGCGCACGCCGCGCTGGTAATTCGCCAGACGCGCGGCGTCCAGCGCCTCGACAGCCTCGCGGCGCAAGGCGTTGAGCTGGCCGTTCGGCACGAACAGCGCGCCCGGAAGCGTAATCTGCACGTCGCGGGCGAAATAGATAGTCTGCCCCAGTTTCGCCAGGCCCTCTTTCAGGCTGGTCAGCGCTTTTTCCGGGTTATTGGCTTCGTCGAACTGCCCGTCCAGCGTATGCGTCACGCTGACGCCGTCTTCGCTGGTTAAGGTCAGAATTAGCTGTTCCTGCCAGCCGCCGAGCTCGATATCCACCGCCACGCGGCGCTCGCTGGAGGTTTTCAGCAGCGCCTGCTGCCAGTTGTGATCGAGATTGCGGTTAAGCGTGTGGCGCGGGCGCAGGGTTTTCAGCGCGGCGGGCATCTCGTTCGGGAAGACGCGGTAGCGGTTTTCGCCGGTTTTTTCCGCCACGTTAACGCGAAAACCCACCACTTCGCGCTTGATCATGACGTTCAGCCCGTCGCCATTAGCGAGCGGCTCGGTGGTTTCGACATCCAGATGATCTTTCGCAACGCTCAGCACTTCGCCGACCGGCAGGCCGACAAACGTCGGCGTGTCGAACGCGCCGATATCAATCTTACGGGCATTCACGAAGTAATCGGTGCTGCCGCGATGGAAGGTTTTCTCGGTGGATGGCACGAAATAGTGCGCCGTGTTGCCGGCGGAAGACCGCGCAAGATCGCCGCGATCTTCGATAATCGCGTCAAGCATCTGACGGTAGTGCGCCGTGATATTTTTCACGTAGCTCATGTCTTTGTAGCGCCCTTCAATCTTGAAGGAGCGCACGCCTGCGTCGATAAGCGCCGCCAGGTTGGCGGTCTGATCGTTGTCTTTCATCGACAACAGGTGTTTTTCATAGGCCACCACGCGGCCCTGATCGTCTTTCAGGGTGTACGGCAGACGGCAGGCCTGCGAGCAGTCGCCGCGGTTGGCGCTGCGCCCCGTCTGGGCGTGGGAGATATAGCACTGGCCCGAATAGGCCACGCAAAGCGCGCCGTGAATAAAAAATTCGATGGTGGCGTCAGTGCTTTCGTGAATGGCGCGGATCTGGTTGAGATTTAGCTCGCGCGCCAGCACGATTTGCGAGAACCCGGCATCGGAGAGGAACTTCGCTTTCTCGACGCTGCGGATATCACACTGGGTGCTGGCATGTAGCTCAATGGGCGGAATATCCAGCTCCATGATCCCCATATCCTGCACGATCAGGGCGTCGACGCCCGCGTCGTAGAACTGGCCGATAAGCTTACGGGCCGGCTCCAGTTCGTCGTCGTGCAGAATGGTGTTGAGCGTGACAAACACTTTCGCGCCGAAGCGATGGGCGAACGGCACCAGGACTGCGATGTCCTGGAGGCTGTTGCTGGCGTTGTGACGGGCACCGAAACCGGGGCCGCCAATATAGACTGCATCTGCGCCGTGCAGAATGGCTTCGCGGGCGATAGCGGTATCGCGGGCGGGGCTGAGCAGTTCAAGGTGATGCGATTGCAGGCGCATAATTCGTCGTTATCCGTTATTTGAAAGGCGGCTATTGTAGTCACATTCGGGGCGTACGGAAACTGTTTCACGGCGCTGGCGGCGGTTTGCCATTCTGCGGGAAAGTATTGCACAAAGGTTTCGTTCGCGCGGCGTGCAAGACGCGATACGCTGGGGCGGTATTCCTGACTTATCACCTCAGTTTCATCGTGTCGTTGTAGATTGTCGTTGGCCGCAAGCTCGCTTGCGGTTTTTTTTATGCCGCCGGGTAGTGAATGAGCGAATGAAAGCGCACCGGCAGCGGCGTCGCGTTGCGATAGGCGTGCGGCTGGTCGCCGGCAAACTTCAGCCCGTCGCCGGGACCGAGCCGTCGCCAGACGCCCTCCGTCTGAAGCTCCAGCTCGCCCTCAATCACCACCACATGCTCCGTCACCCCTTTCTCATGCGGCGTGGAGTCGCTCTGCGCGCCGGGCGCGAGCGTAATGGCGAGCATATCGAAGCGCAACTGTTCATCCCACGGAAACAACGGCTCGACGATCATCGCCTGCCCGCCGTCAAATACGGCGCGCGCCCCCGACGCGCGCGGCAGGATAAACACCGAGAACGGCACGTTGAAGCCGGTGGCTATCTTCCACAGTGTCGCCACCGTCGGGCTTGATTCATTGCGCTCTATCTGGCCAAGCATTGCTTTCGACACGCCGGTGATTTCAGCGGCCTGCGTCAGGCTCCAGTTTTTCCGCTGGCGTAGCGCTTTCAGCGTCTGCGCGAGATGGGCGGTGATATCCATGCGTTCTCCTTTGCTGCGGTCAGTATAGCGCCTTGTGCGTTATAGCGCACGATGCTAGAGTCGCTGGACGTTATAACGCACAGCCGGAGTTATTATGCGCTTTTCGCTTCCCCCCGCGCCTGCCGTTATCGCAGGCTTTGTGGCGGTGCTGGTCGGTTACGCCAGCTCCGCCGCCATTATCTGGCAGGCCGCGGCGGCGGCCGGCGCCACGCCTGCGCAAACGGCGGGCTGGATGACGATGCTCGGCATCGGCATGGGCGTCAGCACGCTCGCGTTAAGCCTGTGGTATCGCGCGCCGGTGCTGACCGCCTGGTCGACACCCGGCGCGGCGCTGCTGGCGACGGGGCTTCACGGCCACACTCTGCATGAGGCGGTCGGGATCTTTATATTCGCCAGCGCGCTTATCATTATCTGTGGCGCTACCGGGCTGTTCGCCCGCCTGATGAAAATCATTCCGCCTGGGCTTGCCGCCGCGATGCTGGCAGGCATTCTGCTGCGTTTCGGGCTACAGGCGTTCGGTACGCTGGAGGAGAATTTTGTGCTGTGCGCCGCCATGACGGGCGCGTGGCTTATCAGTAAAGCGATCGCTCCGCGCTATGCCGTGGTGGCCGCGCTGCTGGCAGGCGTCGCGGTCTGTCTGTTGCAGGGCGAGGTGAACACGGCAGCGCTGCATTTCGCCGTCGCGCCGCCGGAATTCGTCACGCCCGCGTTTAGCCTGTCGTCGTTGCTCGGCGTCGGCCTGCCCTTCTTTCTGGTGACGATGGCCTCGCAGAATGCGCCGGGCGTCGCCACATTACAGGCCTCCGGCTACCGGGTGCCGGTCTCGCCGCTGATGGTGACGACCGGGCTGCTGGCGCTGCTGCTGGCGCCGTTTGGCGTCTTTTCCATCTGCATCGCCGCCATTACCGCGGCCATTTGCCAGAGCCCGGAGGCTCATCCGTCGCACGACAAACGCTGGATAGCGGCGGCGATGGCGGGCCTGTTTTATCTGCTGGCGGGCGTGTGCGGTGGGTCTATCGGCGCATTGATGACCGCCCTGCCGACGCCCTGGCTGCAGACGCTCGCCGGGCTGGCGCTGCTCGGCACCATCGGCGGGAGCCTGCATCAGGCGCTGGCGAATGAACGCGCCCGCGACGCGGCGCTTATCACATTTCTGGTAACGGCGTCCGGCGTCACGCTGCTGGGCGTGGGCTCGGCTTTCTGGGGGGTGATCGCGGGGGGAATAAGCTACGCGCTGCTGGCGCGCCGGGCGGGATAAAAAAGAGGGAGCCAGGCTCCCTCGTGACCATTACTTCGGTGCGGGCTCGAACATGCGCGCATCGGTCGCCATATCGTCGATGACCTGTTTGAGGTTGTCGACCGTCAGCGGCGTATTTTCGTTGTTCAGATCTTTCCCCTCGCCCTTACGCACTAATTTCACTACCGGTTTTTGCGTCGCCGCGTCAATCAGTTCGCCTTCAAAGAACAGGCTGGTGTCCATGGTGCGATGGCCGGTCGCCACCTGAGTGCCCGCCACGACCAGCGCCACCGGTAACACCTCATAGAATTGCAGGCCTTCTTTGCTACTGTCCACCGCCGTGATCGCCCCGCGGAAAATGACGCTGCGCGGCCCCGGCGTCGCCACCAGCGGCTTGCGGCTCGCCGCTGCGGTTTTAAGCTTATCATTGGTGTAATTCAGCAGGCCATCCAGCACTTTTTGGGAGATCTGCCCGGTGGGTTTCGGGGCCGGGTAATAGACCACAGGGTTATAGACGATACTGTCGTAATTATTGAGATTAACCCCTGGCGCAACCCAACGCATGACCGGTTTGCCGGTGGCGGAGGTGGTTTTTTCAAGCCCCGAATAGTCTTTCAGGAAGCCAGAATATTGTTCGGGTTTAGTGACGCTGGATGAACAACCAGCCAGCAGCAAAAGCGCCGCCAGCCCGGAGGCTTTAAATAACGATGTGCTTTGCATAGGACGTTACCTGTGATTGGGTGAGCACTGAATTTATAGCAAACGGGCACGTAAAAAGAGTCATAAAAACGGTGGGATGAGAGGAAAAAGCGATCCGGGGCGTAAAATCAGATTAGAACAATAAATAAAATTGATGTTGGTTATAAAAATATATACGAGTGGTTATATTTTTAACCGGGAACCGCGCGATGGCCGTTCCCGGGCGCGCCGGTTGATTAGCGTTTTTTTGCAAGCATCGTCGCAAAGCGTAAACGAATACGATTACCGCTGGCGTCGGTTTTATGCAACTGCCCGACATCCTCATTATATTTAATCAGCTCCCAGCCTTCATAATAACGACGCAGCTCGCCCTCCTGAAAAGCAAACGGAAAGCCGACGGTACACGGATAATCAGCGGTGTCCATCGCCGCCACAATCAGGTTATAACCGCCTGGCGCGGTGCAGCGCTGCATATTATCGATAAGCCCAGGGATCGTGTCGCGCTCAAGAAACATCATCACCACGGTTGAAAGAATAAGGTCATATTCTCCCTCAAACCGCAGCGTATTGAGATCTTTCACGGCGGTATGCAGGTTATTCAGCCCTTCCGCTGCGGCGATGCGCTCAAGATTAGCGATGCTTGCCGGGTTTTTATCCCAGGCGTTGACCTCAAACCCGCGCGCGGCGAGATAAAGGCTGTTGCGCCCGTTGCCGCAGCCGAGATCCAGCGCGCGGCCCGGCTGGACGTAATTCACGGCGTTCAGTACGTCGGAGTGCGTGGCCGTCAGGCCATATTTTTCAGTGAAGTAATTTTCATCGCGAACGTTCATGGGAGTTCCTCAGAGATGTCGCCTGCGGACAATAACCCGTGCGGCCTGTCGGCGAGACGGCAAAGATATGTTCTGAATGCATTTTATAAAACTTCCGCGCTGAACGCTATCGCCTTCCCGGCGCGCTAAAATTTGCTACGGTTAATTTATCGCCCCCGACAGGAAGCCATGATGAATAAATACCAGCTGAGTGAGGCCACGCGGGTGTATCGCTATACGCGCAACGGCGAACCCTGCAGCGTGACGCTGCGCCAGCTTATCGCGCTGCGCGATTTCGCCGATGTGAGCGCCGGAACGGCGGGCGGCTGGGTGGAATCCGCAGAAAACCTCAGCCAGCAGGGCGCGTGCTGGGTTTACGATCACAACAGCGCCGTGTTCGCCGGGGCGAAAATCCGCGGCAACGCGCGCGTCAGTCAGCCGTGCGTCATTCATCATAACGCGGTGATTAACGACGATGCCTGGATTGACGGCGCAGAGATTAGCGACGGCGCGCACGTGAGCGGCCGCGCAATGGTTCAGCGCTCGGTCGTGCGCGGCGACTGCCATATTTTCGGCGAGGCGCGGGTGATGCAAAACAGCCTGGTGGTGGGCGCGAAAGGGTTAACCGCTGACGGCGATAACGCGCTGCATATTTACGGCCACGCCACGGTCAGCGCCTCCCGCGTAGTGCATCAGGCGCAAATCTACGGCCACGCGCTGGTGACGCACGCGTTTATCGAACATCGCGCCGAAGTGTTTGAAAACGCCATCCTGGAAGGCAACGACGAGAATGACGTCTGGGTGTGCGACTGTGCGAAAATTTACGGCAACGCCCGGCTGGTGGCGGGCCTTACGGAGAATGCCTCGCCAACGGTGCGCTACAGCTCTGAGGTGGCGGGCAACGCGCTTATCGAAGGCGAATGCCTGCTGGGGCATCACGTGCGCGTCGAGGGCCATGCCAGGATAACCGGCGGGCCGGTACGGCTCGACAATTATGTGTCGATCGCCGGGCGGGCGCAGATTAGCGGCGAGGTGATGATTGAAGATCGCGTGACCATCCTTGATGACGTGACGATCGCCGCGCCGCCGGGCGATATTATCCGGCTGAATGGTTTTAAAACGCTGAGCGGGGACGAACGCATTCTGCGCACGCCCCTTCCAGGTCTTGCCTAAGGGCGTGTATCGGCATCGATGATGCGCCCGTAGATATGCTGGTCATGGAACGCGCCGTTGAGATATTCCGCCTCTTTTAAGCGGCCTTCCAGCGTAAAACCGTTGCGCTGCGCCACGCGGTTGCTCGCCTCGTTGGTAACAATGCACTTAATCACAAACCGCCGGACTTCGCCGGTTTGCGCATAGTGCGCCATCATCGTTTGCAGCGCGCCGGAGATAATTCCCTGGCCCTGATGCTGCTCGTCGAGCCAGTAGCCGATATAACCGGCTTTATTGGTCGGCTCAATCTGGTTAAATGACACCACGCCCACCAGTTCGCCGTCGCGCAAAATCATAAACATTTTCGCGTAGCCGCGATGGTGCAACAGATAATTGCCCTGAATGGTCTGGCGCGTGTCGTCGATTTTATTAACAAACTGCGGCCAGTCCATCGCCTTCTGCAGCCACGCTTTGTTGCGCTGCACCAGCGCGAACAGCGGCTCAGCGAATCGTTCATGAACGGAATGCAGCGTAAGGCGGTCATTGACGATAAGAATGTCGTCCTGCCAGGTGTTGGCGGTGGCGTTTTGCAAGTGAGGCTCCTTTTGGTTGTGAAGCCCCTACAGTTACCACAGCACAGGCCGCAAAAACACTGCCGGAATCGGCAGGGGTGTGCTGAACCCGCAGCGTGCCTGTCGCCTTCTGCGCCTGACGCCCATAAAAAAGCCCCGTCGAAACGGGGCTTGCAGGCATTTTTTAGCGCATCTGCCGGTCGTCGACATATTTGCGCTTATCCGGCGCGGGCGGGAAATATTGCCACAGCCAGGTTTCGCTGATGGCCTCGCCCTGACAGCGCAGGAACATGCGCATCTCGACCGGGTCGACGGAGTCAGACGTTGGATACCAGTCAAACAGAATGCGATAACCGTCGAACGGCTCCACATACAGGATCTCGACCTGTTTCGCCTCGCCGCTGGAGAGCGTGATGACCGGCTCGATACCGCGCGGCGCGGCGTCTTTCAGATCGCCACCGACAAAATCCACCGCAATACGGCGCGACCATTGCGTCGGGAAATGCTCGCCCGGCGCCCAGCCTTCCGGGAAACTGCCCATGCCGGTACGGGTAGCGTAAACGCGCGCCAGCGGCGTGCGTACCGGCGCGTCGGCGCTCCAGTAGAGGCGATACTGGAAGTTCAGCTTATCTCCGGCGCGGATCGGTTTTTCTGGTTGCCAGAAGCAGACGATGTTATCCAGCGTTTCGCCGGTGGTCGGGATCTCCATCAGCGCGACGGTGCCCTTGCCCCAGCGGTTACGCGGCTCAACCCACAGGCTCGGCCGCTTGTTATACCAGCCCATCACATCCTGGTAACTTTCGAATTTATGGTCGGTCTGCAACAGCCCGAAGCCTTTCGGGTTTTCATCCATAAACGCGTTGAACTGCAGGCGCTGCGGATTGTTGAGCGGGCGGCACACCCACTCGCCATTGCCGCGCCACATGGCGAGGCGATCGGAATCGTGGATCTGCGGATGAATGGTGTCGCACATGCGGCGTTCGTTATTGCCGCAGCTGAACATACTGGTCATCGGCGCGATGCCGAGCTGCTTAATGTCTTTGCGCGCGAACAGGAAGTTTTCCACTTCCATGACAACCTGGCTCGACTCGCAATGGATGATGAATTTATAGGCGCCCGTAACGCTCGGGCTGTCGAGCAGCGCGTAAGCAACAAACGTGGTGTCCTGCGCTTTCGGGGTTTCAAACCAGAAGGCCGTGAAATCCGGGAACTCTTCCGGCGTGTCGGTGAAGGTATCTACTGCCAGCCCGCGCGCGGAGAGACCGTACTGATACGTGCTGTCTACCGCGCGGAAGTAGCTCGCGCCGAGGAACGAAACGATGTCGCGGCGCGCCAGCTCTGGCGCTTTGAACGCGCGGAAACCGGCGAAGCCGAGGTCAGTCTGCCCTTCCAGCTGGCGGGTATCGACGCCCGCGTCGTGGTAGTTAAAGAGTTCAGGGCGGAAATGCACCTCGCGCGCCTGGCGGGTGGCAGGATCCAGCGAGAACATCCGCACCCGGCGGCGAAAGCCCATGCCGACGTGGAAGAACTGCACGTCAAGCTGGCGGCCATCAATGTTATTCCACAGCGAATGCCCGGCGTCATACTGAATGCTGTTGTACGCCTGCGGCGTCAGGGTTGCGAGCGTATCGGGCAACGGACGCGGCGCGCCGCCCCACGGTTTTTCCGCGAGATCGGCGGCCATTGACTGTAACACGCTGAAATCGAAGGCGCGCATCTGGCCGTCCGCAATATCGGACTCCTGCGCCCAGGCGTTGCGGGAGAAGAGCGTGGCGAGACCTGGAGTGCCGCATGCCGCGGCGAGGGCCAACGAGGCCTTGATAAAACGTCTGCGGTTCATGCCTGAGAAACCGTCCTTTTTTGTCGAAGTATTTCGCAAGGCCAGAGCCTGGCGGCGGCAAATGTTACAAGCAATATGACCGCCCACTCTAGACAAAATTCAGAGTGAAGCCAACAGGCGGCGGGAAAATTAAATAATCCCTTATATTTCAGATTAATAGATGCATAAAGATGGGTAAATTTATGTCAACGGCAGCGGCGTGAGGACGACTGGAATCAACAGGTTACTTCGCGTGCGGCCATTACAAGGCACGCCACGGCGGGTTTCGCAAAGATTAGCGAGAGCCATCACAAAAAACTATGGCTGACGATATTGCCAGCCGCACCGGGACAGGATAGTTTCTCGCACGCAGAGACTGGCGGCGCTGCGCCGTTCAGGCCCCTGTATATGCCTATATTCCTCCCTGTGGGAGGGGCCGACAGACGCACGATACAAACACATCGGCCAACACCATAATTTAATGATGATAGCTCACGGTGGCCCGGCTTCGCCGGGTTCTCTTTCGGGAAACACCGCGTATAACCCCACGCCACGGCGCGGGGTTTTGTTTTTTGCGCGCTAATCCAGCGTGACGTGATAGCGCATCACACGCTTAAACAGCGCCAGCCGCGCGCGCATAAAGCGGTTTTCAAGCCGCCACCCCGCTTTTTTATTGATGCCGATACGCAGCAGGCGATCGCGACCGCGCACGCAGGTGAGCCAGCGCACCGGGCCGTCGAGCGCCTGGCTTTGGGCCGTCGCCTCGGTGGCAAAGCGCACCCAGTAATCCGCTACCTGGCCTGCGAAATCCCGATCCGCCTGTGTCGCGTACGTTTTCACCGGTTCGGCAAGCGTAAGGTTATCAAACACGTAAGGCACTTCATTGCCGTGCCAGGCGCCGTGAGTGTAAGTCTCCCGTTCGGCCTCGGCCACATAGTCAAACCAGTAGCGCCAGCACGGCACGCCGCGACGGCTCTGCGCCTGCATCACCACAAAACCGAGCGTGGTAAACGCCATATCGCGGCAGACCTGTCGCCCCAGCTCGCGGTCGCCGCGCACGCCTGGGTACAGCAACCGGATAAGCCCAAGCCCGAAGCGCCGCTCGCGACGCAGCTTGCGGATCTGCTCTTCGAGATTGACGCCAAAGTAAGCGAGCACGCTGGCTTCGTCGCTGTTGCTGCCGACCATCACCGGCATCGGGTGCTGGCGCGCGGCGAAAAAGGTTTCCAGCATCGGCTCCGGCAGCACGATATCGCCCGCGACTGGCGCGGGGCCGATGACATGCGGCGCGGTGAGTTGCCAGAAGGTTTCTGCGGGCAGCGCGCGCAGTTGCGCCGACGTGGGGTTTTCCAGGCCGAGATGCCGGGTCAGCGCCGCGCCGTTCGCCAGCGCTTTACGGCGCGGGATATCCGGCAGCGTATAGCCGCTCTGGATAATCGCTTTGTGGAACAGCCCCTTCGCCAGCGGCGAGGCCATCAGCGACAGTACGCTGCGCGCGCCAGCGGATTCGCCAAAAAGCGTGACGTTGTCACGGTCACCGCCAAAAGCCGCGATGTTGTCCTGCACCCAGCGCAGCGCGGCGATGTGATCGAGCAGCGCGAAATTATGCACCGGCCCGGCCTCCTCTTCGCCCTCAAGGGCCGGATGGGCAAAGAAGCCGAGATGGCCGAGGCGGTAGTTAACCGTCACCAGTATTACGCCGCGGCGCGCCAGCGCGCGACCGTCGTAAGGCGGCAGACTGCCCGCGCCAAGCGTAAACCCGCCGCCGTGCAGCCAGACCATGACCGGTAGCGGTTTATCGCGCGCGGCCGGCGACCAGACGTTGAGATAAAGGCAATCTTCGCTGAACCCGCCCGGGTCGCCGCCGGCAAGTTCGCGGCAAAACTGCGCGTTCTGCCAGCTGGCGGCGGAAAAGGCGGTGGCGTCGCGCGTCTCGCGCCAGGGCTGCGGCGGCTGCGGCGCGCGCCAGCGACGCTCCCCCACCGGCGGCGCGGCATACGGAATGCCCCGCCAGACGTCTATATCCTGTTCTGTCACGCCGCGCACCTGGCCGTAGGTGGTCATGACGATCGGCTGTTCCGGGTTGCGCATTACGGCTTCCTTTTTTTAATGGCAATCCCTGGAGCGTAGCCGGTTCAGAGCAGACCGCAACGTCGTTTGCTGCGATCTTCCGCCTCCTGATAGAGCGTAAACTCATCCAGCACCGGGGAGCCGAGCGCCGCTTCGAACGTATCGCGGCTGGCGTTGCCGTGGCGGCGCGCTCGGGCATCTTCGCCAAGATTGGACTGAAAAATCCCCGCCGCGCTGACCGGCAGAAAATCCTCATAAATAATCGGCTGCGCCACCAGCCAGCCACGTTCAATGAGCGGCTGCGGATCGTCGCCCGGTCGGATGGCGTGACGGTGCGTTTCGCCGACCGGCGTCAGGCGGTAGCGGAAATAGGCCAGTCCCTGACGGCGCAGCAGCGTATCGCTGTCAGGAAAACGGCTGAAGGCTTCCTGTAATTTCAGCTGGTGGGTCAGGTTATCTTTGCCGCTGCCCGCCGCAGCCAGAAGTTCGTCGTAAAGCGCGCGGCCTTTGGGCGTCAGCGCCATGCCGCGCTGTTCAATTTCGCCAAAGCGCGCAGTATGCGTGCCGGGGCTGTCGCCGCCGAAGCGAATCGGCTCTTCCAGCGCTTTAAAGCTGGTCTGGCGCAGCAGGATAGGAAATTCCCGACGCGGCGGCCCTTCAATGACCGCTTTCGGCTCAATGCCATATTCCGGCATCAGCGCCTGTACCCGGTCGATATCCAGCGTGCGTGGCGTCAGGTGGTTGATATGGCAGCCGCGAAAGCACACCACATCGGCAATCAGCCGGTGCTCGTCATGCAGCGCCTGATAGGTGGCCGCGTCCACCGTCGCGTGGCTGTGCCAGCGGAAGGTCTCCAGCGCCTCGCGCACAAACGCTTCCGCCTGCGCGGCGTCGAACCCGCCCTGCTCGTCGTAGAGATTCAGCAGCTCATAGCAGCGGTGAGTAAAAATATCGCGCCGGGCAAGCACGGCGGCGGCGCGCCTGCGCAGCTTTTCGTCGTCAATCAGCTCCAGGCGCAGCAGCGAGGTAAAAATGCGAAACGGATTGCGCGCAAGCGAGACGTCATCCACAGGACGAAACGCCGTCGAGTGCACCGGCACCCCCGCCTGTGAAAGATCGTAATAGCCGACCGGGTGCATGCCCATGATGGCGAAAATGCGCCTCAGCGTCGCCAGCTCTTCAGCGGTGCCGACGCGAATGGCCCCGTGGCGCTCGACGTTAAGCCGCGCCAGTTCATCGGCGTTGGCGAGCTGTTCATGCAGCTGCGGGTGGCTTTCCAGTACCGCCAGGTTAACGTCGGCCACCAGTTCCAGCAATGTGCCGTATTGCGGCACCTCATCCTGATACATGGCCGACATGGCCTGCGAAAAATGTTCCCGAATCTCATCTGCCGTGATGCTGTTCGCCATGGTGTCGCGCCTCCAGTGAATATTGCTGAGATTGTAGAGAACGGCGGCAGTTTCAGCGGTGAAGAATTTACAATTTGTGATCCAAAACGTAACAAGGGGGCGGACGCCGCACGCAAGGCAAAACGCGCGTGAAAACAACAGAGAACGGCGCAGATCTACCTGCCACCGCGCGCCGTCTGGCTTACATCCGGTCACACCCGGATCCACGAACGCTCCTGCGTTATGGATAACTCTTCTGCGCGGCGGAGGATGATGTTGAAAATTTATCTGTTTTGTTAATATTATTTTGCTAGCAAGTTATCAAAATTAAACAAGTTATCTTGTCACCACTCCCGCTCTGTTTTTAACATCAGATATGGAAAAAAATGGTTTGTTCTCCCAGCGCATTCGCTTGCGCCATTTGCATACTTTCGTGGCCGTCGCTCAGCAGGGAACCCTCGGGCGCGCGGCGGAAACCCTTAATCTCAGCCAGCCTGCGCTGTCTAAAACGCTCAACGAGCTGGAGCAACTGACCGGCGCGCGTTTGTTCGAGCGCGGACGCCTCGGCGCGCAGCTCACCCTCCTCGGCGAGCAGTTTCTCACCCATGCGCTGAAAGTGCTCGACGCGCTCAACCACGCCGGCCAGGCGCTGAACCGCAAGCCGGAAGAAGGCTGCGACGTGGTGCGCATCGGCGCGCTGCCTACGGCCGCGCTCGGTGTACTGCCCGCGGTGATAGGCCCGTTCCATAAACAACAGAGCGATATCACGCTGCAGGTGGCTATCATGAATAACACCATGCTGCTGGCGGGCCTGAAATCGGGCGAACTGGATCTCGGCGTGGGCAGAATGTCCGATCCGGAACTGATGACCGGGCTTAATTATGAACTGCTGTTTATGGAATCCCTGAAGCTGGTGGTGCGCCCCGGCCATCCGCTGTTGCAGGACACCGTGACGCTAAGCCGCGTGATGGAGTGGCCCGTGGTGGTCTCGCCCAAAGGCACCGTGCCGCGCGACAACGCCGAAACGCTGCTGGCAAGCCAGGGCTGCGAGCTGCCTTCCACCTGTATCGAAACCCTCTCGGCCTCGCTGTCGCGCCAGTTGACTGTCGATTATAACTACGTCTGGTTTGTGCCGTCGGGCGCGGTAAAAGAGGATTTACGTCAGGGCACGCTGACGGCGCTGCCGATAGCCATACCGGGCCCCGGCGAGCCGATTGGCATTCTGACGCGCGTTGACGCTCCGCTCTCGCAGGGCGCGCGGGCGCTGCTGTCGTCCATCCGTAAATCGATGCTGAACTGAGCCGCCGGCGCGTAAACGCATTGATTAGCGTGAAAAGTAATAAGCCCGAAGGCTTGCCATCCGGTGCGTGATATCGTTTAAATGACAGATACGCCTTTATCCTGACGGGAGTTCTGTTATGTCAACGCTGTTAGAACCGGTAAACATTGGCGCGCTGGAGTTAAAAAATCGCGTCGTGATGGCGCCGCTGACGCGCATGCGCGCGGTGAACGATCGCACGCCGGGGGAAATCGTCAAGACGTACTACACCCAGCGCGCCAGCGCAGGGCTTATCTTCACTGAAGCGACCTCGGTCACACCGCAGGGCGTCGGTTACCCGAACACGCCGGGGATCTGGTCAGAGAATCAGGTTGGCGCGTGGCGGGAAATCGTCGATGCGGTGCATCAGGCGGGCGGCAAAATGGTATTGCAGCTCTGGCACGTAGGCCGCGTTTCCGACCCGGTGTTTCTCAACGGCGAAAAGCCGGTCGCGCCGAGCGCTATCGCGCCGGAAGGCCACGTTACCACCGTGCGCCCGAAGCGCCCTTACGAAACGCCGCGCGCGCTGGAAACCCATGAGATCCCAGGCATTGTGGAAGATTTCCGCCGGGCGGCGATCAACGCCAAGCGCGCGGGCTTCGACGCGGTGGAAATTCACGCGGCGAACGGCTATCTGTTCGATCAGTTCCTGCATGACGGCTCCAACCAGCGCACCGATCAATACGGCGGCAGCATTGAAAACCGCGCCCGTTTTCTGCTGGAAACCGTGGATGCGCTGCTGACCGAGTGGCCTGCCGACCGCGTCGGGGTGCACCTGAATTTAATGTCCAACTCCTATTCAATGCACGACTCCGACCCGGTGGCGATGTTTGGCTACGTGCTGGAACAACTGAACGCGCGCCGTCTGGCGTTTGTCTTCTCGCGCGAGGCGCTGGACACGCCGAACCGCGTCGGCCCGCAAATTCGTCATAAATTCAGCGGCGCATGGATTGCCAACGAGGGGCTGACCAAAGAGAGCGCCGAGGCGGTGATTGCCAGCGGCGAAGCGGACGCAGCCGCGTTCGGCAAACTCTACATTGCCAACCCGGACTTAGTGGCGCGTTTTCGCCAGGACGGGCCATATAACCCGCTTAACGACGCGACCATCTACGCCGAAGGCGCGACCGGCTACACCGACTACCCGTTCCTGGGCGACGAAACCGCGTAAAGGCGGGCAACAACATGAGGGCGCTGCGGCGCCCTTTCCTTTTGCTTTTCAGATGCGGGCATAAACGCCAGGCATAAAAAACCCCCGGCGAGCCGGGGGTTGCGCGTGTGCTCTGCTTTCATGCGGTCATGAAAGCACAGGACGATCGGGATTATGCCGCTTTGGACGCTTTCGCGTTGATGGCGGTTTCGGCGATAGTGGTCAGCTTGCCGTCGGTGGATTTCTCCTCCTCAAGCGTCGCCGCCAGCAGTTTTTTCGCGTCTTTATAGCCTAACTGTTCCGCCAGGGTGCAGAGCGTGCCGTAGGCGGCGATTTCATAGTGCTCCACTTTCTGCGCGGCGGCGATAAGACCTGCATCGCGTACCGGGCCCTGTTCAATCTCGTCAATCACTTCCTGGCCTTCTTCAATCAGCCCTTCCATCGCCACGCATTTGATGCGGCGCAGTTTAAGCTCAGGCACGCTTTCAACCACCTGGTCGATACGCTCAATCTGGCCCCGGGTTTCCTCAAGGTGAGCGCGGAATGCCGCGGCCAGCTTTTCATCAGAAGAGGCGCGCGCCAGCTTCGGCAGAGCGCGGGTCAGCTGTTTCTCTGCGCTATAGGTGTCTGAAAGTAAATGTACAAAAAGATCCTGAGCGGTTTTGATCTGCATCTCTTGCCTCCATTAGGGTTGTGAAAAGTAAAGCCCTTTAAGCATGGACAAGGAATGGAAAAATAAGCCAGGCGGCAAACGCGAAAAGTGATACAGCATATTCCGAAAACGATGCGCCAAAAAAAAGCCGCTCACGGGAGCGGCCAAAGGTCAGGCTAAGAGTAGAGCGATGGGCAGGCTGCGCTGCCCTTGATGGATCAGAAGGTTTCCCAGTGTTCGCTTTTCGCGAGCGCCGCGCGCGGAACGACGGGCGCCAGCGGCTGCGCCGCCGGGGATTGCGGTTCGTTTTTACGGGCAGGCGCCGCGCCGCTTAAGCGGAAAGTGCCGACCGCCTGGGTCAGACGTCCGGCCTGCTCTTCAAGCGATACCGCCGCCGCTGAGGCCTCTTCCACCAGCGAGGCGTTCTGCTGCGTCACGTTGTCCATTTCGGCGATAGCCTGCGCCACCTGCTCAATGCCCTGACGCTGTTCGTCAGAGGCGGCAGCGATCTCCAGCATAATGTCGGTCAGGCGTTTCACCGCCTCGACGATACCTTTCATGGTATCGCCAGCGTTAACCACTTCGCTGGAGCCGCGATCGATAAGCGCCACCGACTCGCTGATAAGCCCCTCAATCTCTTTCGCCGCCTGGGCGCTGCGGCTGGCGAGCGTGCGCACTTCGCTTGCGACCACCGCGAAGCCGCGGCCCTGCTCACCGGCGCGCGCGGCTTCCACCGCGGCGTTGAGCGCCAGGATATTCGTCTGGAAAGCGATACTGTTTATCACGGCGGTGATTTCAGAAATTTTCTTCGAGCTGCTGGAGATGTTGCCCATTGTCGTGACCACGCCGGAGACAATCTGCCCGCCGGTGGTGGCTTTGCCGGAGGCGTCCTGCGCCAGTTTGCTGGCATGGTGGGCGTTGTCGGCGTTCTGTTTCACGGTGGCGGTTAACTGCTCCATGCTCGCGGCGGTCTGCTCCAGCGCAGCGGCCTGTTGCTCGGTGCGAGAGGAGAGATCGGTATTGCCCGCGGAGATTTCGCTGGTGCCCTGATAAATGGCCTGCGCGCCTTCGCGCACCGCGCTGACGGTTTTCACAAGCGAGTACTGCATCATTTGCAGATGCTGGCTCAGGCGGCCGATTTCACTGCGCCCTGTCGCCTCTTCCGGCAGCGTCAGATCGCCGCTGGCGATGGTTTCAATGCGCGTCGCGGCATGTTGCAGCGGGACTATCACCACGCGGCGCAGCACCACGAAGGTGAGGAGCGTCATGACCAGCGCTACGGCAAACGCGGCGACCATCACCATCAGGCTGACGTGGGTGCGGCTACTGGCGTCGCTTCGCAATTGCTCGACGCGATCGGTGCGGCTCGCCAGCGCTTTCGACAGCACCTGGTTGTAGTCATCGTCAAGCTTGCGGGCCGTTTCATTTTCATGCTCGATAATCGCTTCGAACATGCCGTTTTTGGCATATTTAAGCATCGGCGCGAGGCCGCTCACGTAGGCGTCGTAACGGGCTTTCAGCTCGCTGTCGAGCGCCTCTTCCGACGCGCCGTGCGACTCGCGGTTCACATACTGCTTATAGCCCTGGTCTGCCTGGGCTATTGCTTTTTCGGCGTCCGCGATGTTGCGCTTCATCGCGTCCATCTCCGCCACACGGCTGGCAGCGCCCGCGTGGATCATATTGATTCGCGCCGTACGAAGCTGGTTAGCGCTATCCGCAAGCCCACTGCGGATTTGAATTTCCTGCGTTACGTTATTAAGCGCGCTGTCGCCTTGCATAAGGAAGTATCCTGCCAGCCCGCCGCACAGGGCGAACAACACCAGAATCCCTCCCAGAATGACAGAGAACAGCGGGACAAGCCGAATGTGATGCCAGAAGCTTAGCGCCCCGGAATCACGGGTTGTTGTTTTATTCATGGCCACGATTTCCCTTTGGGTAAGATGCAAAAATAGTCTTGCCTTTAAGACATCGGCATTTTTGCGTAAACGCTTACCCTGAAAAGCGATACCTGGCTCACAGATTCGAAAAGAGGGGCTAAAGGGCGGGGAAGTGAAAACGCCAGCGGTAGCTAACCCGCTGGCGGATAAGGTTATTTATCCCCGAAATGGATGACGGTACGAATCGATTTACCTTCATGCATCAGGTCAAACGCTTCGTTGATCTGCTCAAGCGGCAGGCGGTGCGTGATGAACGGATCGAGGCGAATTTTGCCCGCCATCGCATCTTCCACCATGCCCGGCAACTGGGTGCGCCCTTTCACGCCGCCGAACGCTGACCCGCGCCACACGCGGCCTGTCACCAGCTGGAACGGACGGGTTTTAATTTCCTGGCCCGCGCCCGCGACGCCGATGATAACGCTTTCACCCCAGCCTTTATGGCAGCATTCCAGGGCTGCGCGCATCACGTTGACGTTGCCGATGCACTCGAAGCTGAAGTCGACGCCGCCATCGGTCATCTCGACGATAACGTCCTGAATGGGCTTATCGTAATCGTTCGGGTTAACGAAATCCGTGGCGCCCATTTCGCCCGCCAGCTTAAATTTCTCCGGGTTGGTGTCGACCGCGAGAATGCGACCGGCTTTCGCCTGAACGGCACCCTGAATAACCGCAAGACCAATACCGCCGAGACCGAACACGGCAACCGTATCGCCCTCTTTCACCTTCGCGGTGTTATGCACCGCACCGATGCCGGTGGTGACGCCGCAGCCCAGCAGGCAAACTTTATCAAGCGGCGCCTGCGGGTTCACTTTCGCCAGCGAAATCTCGGCGACCACGGTGTATTCAGAGAAGGTGCTGGTGCCCATGTAGTGATAAACCGGCTCGCCGTTATAAGAGAAACGGGTGGTGCCGTCCGGCATCAGGCCTTTGCCCTGGGTGGCGCGCACCGCCTGGCAGAGGTTGGTTTTGCCCGATTTACAGAACTTACACTCGCCGCATTCGGCGGTATACAGCGGGATCACATGGTCGCCCGGCTTCAGGCTGGTGACGCCCTCGCCCACTTCCACGACCACGCCGCCGCCTTCATGACCGAGCACCGCCGGAAACACGCCTTCCGGATCGTCGCCGGAGAGCGTGAACGCATCGGTATGGCAGACGCCGGTATGGGTGATTTTGACCAGCACTTCGCCCTTTTTCGGCGGCGCGACGTCAATTTCTACGATCTCCAGCGGCTTGCCGGGACCAAATGCGACTGCTGCACGTGATTTCATAATGTCCTTCCGTTGTAGTGAGTCGTCATAGTTATTTTAGATAAGCACGCAGAAGCTGGCCGATTTCCGCCATCCGCTGCGCGCGCTGTTCGGGCGTGGTATCGCCGCTGACCAGCTCATCTTTTAAGTGGATTTCCACCATCTCGCCCATCAGGCCGTTGGCGGCGCCGCGCACCGCGGCGATTTGCTGCAAAATGGCGATACAGGGCTCGCCCGCCTCAAGCGCGCGCTCCAGCGCCTCCGCCTGCCCGCGAATGCGGCGCACGCGCGTCAGAATGCGTTTTTTATCCTCAGGAGAATGCGGCATGGTTGTGGCCTCATTGATACTATAGGGGAGTATGGTATACGAGCATGAAGTCATCTGTAAACAGCAAATTTAGCTGCATAAATGTTAATGTAAAACAATAGTGGCAAAAGAATAAAAACATATTAACTGGCTAGCTTAATAACATCGCAATTCATAATGGAACGCCTGGCTTTTATTTTCTCCAGGCACAATATGTCAAAAACCAAATGCCTTAAGGCGTCATTTTAGACCTCTAAAATTGATTACAGGTAGTCATTACGTGACACATTCCTGTAATTTATAAATCGACGCAACACCTTATTAAACCTCAATATATCACCAAATCATAACTTAATTACTCACATGGAGTGACAGTAATGGATTTACTGCGGTGCACATTTCGCCTGAATGGAAAAAACTATGGAACGCTTTCATGCCCTGGCGTTGGATTTTTTTCAGCATTTTCAGGTAGTGGTTCAGCTATTAACCTCGCTGATAAAACAATGCTAAAAGACATCGGCCCCTTACCCTGCGGGCGTTATTATATTGTTTTACGAGGCAGAGGCGGAGCGTTTGCTCAGGCAAGAGATAAAGCCAATGCATTTTTTACCGGCTCAGATCGTAGTACATGGTTTGCTTTGTATCGTGATGATGGCAAAATCGATGACAGCACATTCATTAATGACGTACAACGTGGGATGTTTCGTTTACACCCTATAGGCCCCAGCGGGCTAAGTAAAGGGTGCATTACCCTTTATAGCCAGCAAGATTTTGATATACTGGCTAAAGCTATTCTCAGAACCTCTGGGCAGTATGTGGGCAATTATCTTATAGCGCATGGTGTAATACAGGTTTATTGATGAAATATCTATTAATTATCGTTGCATGGGTGGTTACCCTTTTCATCTTCATTAAAAGCTTTTATGCTTTCATACCAGCAGAGACTCAGTACGCCTTTGCTGAGTTTATGGGATGCTATGGTGACGAAAACGTAATGGATTTCATTTTATATGTTTTCACCTGTACAGGGGTGGTAGTCAGCACCCTATTGCTTTACTTTTTTTTGCAGCTTATTAAATGCAAGTGAAGTGATCATTTAAAGCCCACATCATTTTTTTGTGGTCAGGTTACATGAAAAAACAGGTGCAATACTTTTAACCAAAAAGCCGCCAGTAAGGCGGCTCTGTCGGGTTAACCTTGAGAAGATTCAGGATCATCTTTACGCTGATAAGTTCTCTCCTCCTGAATTTTACCATCCGTTGTGTGAATTTTAACTGACCCTGTTTTATCAGACATAAATTCCTGCATCTGCCTGATCATTTCTGCTTTGGTATCTGCCGTTTTACTGGGCCTGGTATTTCTTTCTGCAATTTCCACTTATCGCCGTCTTTGGTGATGTGATAATTATCCATGCCTGAACTCCTTTGGTGAGCCATAACGTCATATGGCGATCAAATTTCATCCAAAGCGGAGCGACGAAATTGTGAATGTGATCGAGCACTGAGGGGTTTCTGCTGTCATTTATGCCGCCCATTTACCCTGTGTCTCGACAAGGAAGATCCACCCTGACTTAAAAACATTCACCAGATGTATATATAACCCTCAACCAAACTAGCAGCATGATATATCTCAATGCCGTCAGATTTACAGCGTGTCATAACGGCCACTCTGTAAAAAACAGGATGGTTATGAAAACGTTTTTGTTAGTGGTTGTACTCGCGCTTATCCCCCGCCTCGCGTATGCCTTCGCTTTTGATAACAGCGTGCTGATGCTGCGCTGCCCAGGCAGAGGCAGCATTGAGGTGATCCTGCATCGCTATGAGCACACGCAGGAAGCCTGGGGCAACGACGAGTTTGAAACCGGCGGCGGTCATATGAAGAGAGGCAGCCTGGTGATTTTTCAGTTCGCTAATCTGGATCGCATGATTTATGACCAGATGACGCAATCTTTTGGCTTCTGGTACGCCCGGGAGGCGCAGTTTGTCCACTGCCAGCTCCAGAGCATCAGAAACGCCTGGCCTGTGGATCTCCCGTATTTTCACGAATGAACCGCCGCCGGGCGTTTAACGCCGCAGCGGCAGCCCGGCGGTTTCTTTCGCGCGCATGACGGTAATAAACGTAATCAGCGCAGCCCCCATGACATAAAACGCGGGCGAGAAAAGATTGCCGGTCGAGGCGATGAGAAACGCCGAGAACCACGGCGTGATACCGCCGAAAAAGGCGACCGAGAGGTTATAGGCGACCGACAGCCCGCCGTAGCGCACGCTGGTCGGAAACAGTTCGGCCATCGCCGCGCTGCAGGCTCCGTCAAAGGCGGCGATAAACGCGCCCAGCAGCAGCATCGCCAGCACGGCGGAAAGCATATCGCCGTTGGCCATCACCATCATCGCCGGGTAGGTAAAGAGGATAAAGCCGCCGCAGCCCGCCAGCATCAACGGACGACGACCGTAGCGGTCGGAGAGCCAGCCCATAAACGGCACCATCACCGCGATGCCGAACAGGCCGATGGTGGTAATGGCGTAGGCGTCGAGTTTGCTAAAGCGCATCTGGGTGATGAGATAGCCCGGCATAAAGGTTTGCAGCATCCAGTGCCCCACCGCTTTAATCACCACAAACCCGACACAAAACAGCAGCGCGCCGCGGGCGCTTTTGAGCGTACTGCGCAGCGGCGCGGCCTCGGTCGTGCCCGCTTTCACCGCCGCCTGGAATTCCGGCGTATCCTCAAGATGCGTGCGCAGATAAAGCCCCACCCAGCCGAGCGGCCCGGCAATCAGAAACGGAATGCGCCAGCCCCAGTCGTTCATCGCCGTTTCGCCAAGCCCGGCGGTAAGCAGAAACACAAGCCCGGAGCCCGCCACAAACGCCATAAAACCGAAGTTATCTATCCAGCAGGTAAAGTAGCCGCGCTGGTGTACCGGCGCGTATTCGGCAAGGAATGTGGTCGCGCCGGAGGTCTCGCCGCCCGCCGCGAAGCCCTGAACCAGGCGGGTGAGCACCAGCAGCGTCGGGGCCAGCAGGCCAATCTGATGATAGGTGGGCAGCAGGCCCATAATGAAGGTCGCGCCAGAGGTGAGCAAAATGACCGTCGCCAGCACCCGTTTGCGACCGATGCGATCGCCGAGCGAGCCGAAATACAGCCCGCCAAGCGGGCGCATCACAAACCCCGCGCCGAACACCGCGAACGACGACAACAGCGCCGCCGCCGGGTCGCCGGTCTGGAAAAACTGCATGCCGATAATCGCAGCGAGCGTGCCGTACAGCCCGAAATCAAACCATTCGACAAAATGCCCGACGCCGGTCGCCAGCAATACCTTGCGTAATTTACGCGCCAGCTGCGCCTGGTCATCCACGGCGGCTGCCCCTGTCACTTCACGTTGTACCGACTGCGTCATGACGCCTCTCCTGGCTGGCGCTGCGAATCACAGCGCGAGCGTGTTTCTATAATAGATATAGATCTATAAGCCGCGCCCGCAAGACCGCCCACCGTGGGGCGCACAAAATGTGAGCTGCGCCGCGCAGAATCGCGCAAAAAGCTGAATGGCTCACAGTTTGGGCGCTCGACTAAACAGGTTGATTACCCGCGCTTGCCCGGCATCATGCGCAGCAGCGTGTTGTCCCGCCAGAAATAGTGGTGCAGCAGTGCCGCCGCCGCGTGTAGCCCAATCACAACGTAGCTGAGATTGGCGATAAACGCATGAATGGCGCGCAGTTCCATTTCGCGATCTTCGTTGGGCTCGGAAGCCACCGGCATGCTGATGCCAAAGGCGAACCATTCGCCGCCGCCATAATATTTGGCGACAATGCCGAGCAGCGGCAGGCCGATAAACATCAGGTAGATAATCAGATGCACAAGATGGGAAAGCCCGATATACATCGCGCGCGGTTTCGGCACGATGGGCGGCGCCGGGTATTTAAGCCGCACCAGCAGGCGTGTGACCATCAGCACCAGAATCGCGATGCCGCAACTGAAGTGCGTCCAGATAAACAGCCGCCCGACGCTTCGCGGCACCATCCCCCGTAACTCCATGGCCGCGTAAGCCATCACCACCAGAATAAACACCAGCCAGTGAAGCGTGATTTGCAACGACGTGTATTTACTGCGCATAAGACTATCCTGATTAAACGCAACGAAAAGACCAGGATAACGGCTGAAGATGAAAAATTCATTCGTTTTCACAGGCCCACTGAATAATGACAGCAAGGAGAGAGCATGAAGCCGGATCATCACGCCCGCGACGTTCTGCTAACCCGTATGCGCGAGGCGGTGGCGCGCGCCCAGGAACTGGCCGTCTGGCCGCAGGAGGAGGCGCCAGGCGCGCACGAAAGCCAGGCGGTGTTTACCCTTGAAGAGCGCCAGACCGGCGAGAGCGAACTCGACCGCGCCGTCAGGGGCGTGCGCGCGCCGCGCATCGTGGTCTACCCGCCGCGCGAGCCAAACGGCATCGGGCTGCTGGTGACGCCAGGCGGCTCTTACCGCCGCGTGGTGCTCGATAAAGAAGGCAGCGCGCTGTCGCCGGCGTTTAACGACCGCGGCTATACGCTGTTTGTGATGACCTACCGGCTGCCGGGCGATGGCCACGCCGAAGGGGCCGACGCGCCGCTTTCGGATGTGCAGCGCGCCATGCGGCTTATCCGCGCCCAGGCGGCACGCTGGCGGCTCGACCCGGAAAAAATCGGCGTGCTGGGGTTCTCCGCAGGCGGCCACGCCGCTGCAAGCCTCGGCACCCGCTGGAACGATGCCGTCTACGCGCCGCTTGATGACATCGACGCCTGGAGCGCCCGTCCGGCATTTATGGGGCTGGTCTATCCGGTGATGACGATGGAGGAGCCCGTAGCGCACCCCGGCTCCCGACAGGAACTCATCGGCACGCGCCCGGATGAAAGCGCCATCCACCGCTATTCGCCGGAACAGGCCGTGACCGCCGAAACCCCGCCCGCCTTTTTACTGCATGCGGTGGACGACCCGGCGGTGAAAGTGGAAAACAGCCTGCTGATGTTTAACGCGCTGCGCGCGCAGGGCGTGCCGGTGGAGATGCATCTGTTCGAAGAGGGCAAGCACGGTTTCGGCATTCGCGACGCCCTGGGGCTGCCCGCGCAGGTCTGGCCGGAACTTCTGATGAACTGGATCGAGAGTAAACAATAATGCAGCGGGCCGCCCGCAGGCGGCCCGGAAACGTTAGCTTTGCAGATAGACGACCTGGGTTTGCAGATATTCATGCAGCCCATGTTTGCCGTCGGCCCCGCCGATGCCGGATTTACGCCAGCCCGCGTGGAACCCCTGCATCGCCTCGAAGTTTTCGCGGTTGATGTAGGTTTCGCCGAATTTCAGGCCCTTAATCGCCTTCATGGCGGTCGCAAGCGAGGTGGTGTAAATCGACGATGTCAGACCATAATCGCTGTCGTTCGCCATCGCGATGGCCTCTTCCAGCGTATCGAAGGTGACAACCGGAAGCACCGGCCCGAATGTCTCCTCGTGCATGATGCTCATCTCCTGGCGCACATCCACCAGCAGCGTCGGCGGGTAGAAATAGCCTTTACCCTCGACCGGCTTGCCGCCGAGCGCTACCGTTGCGCCCTCACTGACTGCGCGCGCCACTTTTTCTTTCACGCGCTCAAGCGCCGCGCCGTTAATCAGCGGCCCCATCGCGATATCGTTGCGCGCCGCCGGATCGCCGAATTTCACCGCGCTCAGCGCCTCGCCAAGCTGGCTCACAAAACGGTCATAGATGCCCTTCTGCACATAGACGCGCTCGGCGCAGTTACAGACCTGCCCGGTATTAATGACCCGCGAATCGACAATCGCTTTTACGGCGAGCGAAAGATCGGCGTCATCCATAACGATGGCAGGCGCTTTGCCGCCAAGCTCCAGGCAGACTTTTGTAATGTTTCTGGCCGCCGCCGTCATGATTTTCTCCCCCGCTCCGACGCTGCCGGTCATGCTTACCAGCGCCACTTTCGGGTTGCCCGCAAGCTCCTGACCAACGGTTTCGCCGCGCCCGAGCACCAGGTTAAAGACGCCTGCCGGCAGGCCCACCTCATGGACGATCTGCGCAAAAGCGATGGCGTTATTCGGCGTGAACTCGCTTGGTTTAATGACAATGGTGTTGCCGGTAAGCAGCGCGGGCGCCATTTTGCGGGCGATCAGAAAGAACGGGAAGTTCCACGGCAGAATGCCGGTGGTGACGCCAAGCGCACGTTTAAACACCAGAATGTTTTCGCCCGGACGATCGCTTTGCAGGATTTCGCCCTCATAGCGGCGCGCCCACTCGGCCATATAGTCGATGTAATCGGCAGTGAAGCTGACCTCCACGTCAGCGAGCTGCTGCGTTTTGCCGCCTTCCGCGACAATCAGCGCGCTGATTTCCGCCGCTTTGGCGCGAATGCCGGCGGCGATTTTACGCAGCCAGCCTGCGCGCTCAATCGCCGGCAGCGCCTCCCAGGCGTCCTGCGCGCGGGCGGCGGCGTCAATGGCGCGGCGGGCGTCATCCGCCGTGCCGTCCGGAATACGGGAGAGCACCGCTTCCGTGGCGGGGTTGACCACATCGATCCACGCGTCGCCCTGCCACTGAACGAACTGACCGTCGATATACATCGGGTGTTGTACGGATGCTGTCATCGTTGACTCCTGCTGTCGCATTGATGTTTTTAACAGGTGAATGGTTTGTTAAAAAACTACGAACAACAGGACGTCTGACGAAGCGTTTTAGCTGAAACTGTGAGGCAGCTCGGGAAAAGCGGCGAAGAGAGGCGCAAAAAATAACAAAAGCGCAACACGCCGCTGCCCGTTTGCGCGGTTTATGGCGCAAACGGGCAGCCCGACGCGCTCAGGCAAGCGAACGATGACGTAAAAAGCTGGTGAGCTGCGGCTCATCGTGCAGCGCCTGCCAGGCGTCCAGCACCTCAGGCGGGATAGCCACCGCGTCGATAAAGTCGCGTCCCGCCGGGCCGTAGCCGTTCGCATCGTTGCGCAGGCGTGGGATCTCACCCAGCACCAGCGACAGATAACGCTCCACCGGCCAGAGCCCTTCCGAGGGTTCGCGAAACTGCACCGCCCGCGCGCCGTTTTCCAGCACCGGCTGCACCGCCGGGTAGCTCAGCCACTGGGGCGCTGATGGCGCGTCGCGCCAGGCGCGGGTGAACGTGGCATGGGTGCGCCGCTGCATGGTCGGATCCTGAATCAGCACCGCCCGCGCGGGCAGCTCGCCGCGTGTCTCCAGCAGCGTACGGGTGAAGCTGGCGTTCTCGCCGCAGTTCGTGGATTTCTCCTCAAGGATAAGCTGCGCTTCCGGCACCTCATGGAACTCGCGGGCGATGCGGGCCAGAATGCCCGCTTCGGTAAGCCCGGTGGTGCGCAGCCGGTTATAGCGCGGGTGCTGCGCCACGGCGGCGTAGAGGAACGTGGTTGAATGGCCCAGCCCGCCGGTGATAAGCAGCGGCAACCCGCTCTCTTTGGCAAGCTGCGCGGCGGCGTCGACGGTCGGCAACACCGCATTGCCCGCAAGCACGATAAGCTGGGCGTCGCCGGCACCGGGCGCGGCAGTAAAATCGTTACGGGCCAGCCACCCGCCGATGAGGTTAACGCGCTGCAGCGTGCCTTCCGCCAGCAGAGGAAAAGGCATCATGTTCATGGTTACCTCCTTATCAAGAGCCAGTATTCAGCCTACCGGCCGGAGCATGTCGCCCCTACCGGAGAGCTCCTAATCTGCCTGCGCCTCCTGCGCCGCAGACCGCCAAATGTTACAAATTTGAAATAAATCGAATTTGCTGAAAATCGTCGGGTTGCACCTGTTTCCCATTCTGACTGATTCCCCATCCCAAATAATAATCTGCGGCAAACCAGCGTTATTTAAGGTTTTACGCCTGGTCGAAATGGCTGTTTTTACGCCACTGGCGCGACCAGTCACTTGCCAAACGCCCTGGCCAAACATAATTTGCTTAACACTTTGACAACCTTTTTTACCGTTCAGGGTTGCACCTGTCGCGCGCCAGGTAGCGCCTTGCACCACCATTCCACGTGCGAGGGTTTTACTCTAATGACGACACACGACAGCAGTATCGCTATCCTCAAAAAGAACCGAAAAGTGCTTATCGCGAGCCTCACCGGCAGCGCTATTGAATGGTTCGACTATTTTCTCTACGGCACCGCCGCCGCGCTGGTGTTTAACAAGATCTTTTTCCCGATGGTTGACCCGGTGATCGGGCTTATTCTCTCCTGGCTCTCCTTTTCGCTGACCTTTTTTATCCGTCCCATTGGCGGCATGTTTTTCGCGCATATCGGCGACCGTATCGGGCGCAAGAAAACGCTGGTGCTGACGCTCTCGCTGATGGGCGGCGCGACGGTAATGATTGGTCTGCTGCCCACTTACGAAACGATAGGGATCTGGGCGCCGGTGCTGCTTATCCTGATGCGCATTATCCAGGGCATGGGCATTGGCGGTGAATGGGGCGGCGCGTTACTGCTTGCTTACGAATACGCGCCCGAAAAACGCAAAGGGTTTTTCGGCAGCATCCCGCAGGCGGGTGTGACCATCGGCATGCTGATGGCAACGTTTATCGTCTCGCTGATGACGCTGTTTAGCGAAGCGCAATTTCTCGCCTGGGGCTGGCGCATTCCGTTTCTGCTGAGCGCGGTGCTGGTGCTGCTGGGGTTATGGATCCGCCGTGGGATTGATGAAACGCCTGATTTTCAGCAGGCGAAGCGCACCGGACAGCTCAGCAAAACGCCGCTGCGCGTGACGGTTCGCCATCACTGGCGCGAAGTGCTGATCGCCGCCGGGTTAAAAGTCGTGGAGACCGCGCCCTTTTATATCTTCTCCACTTTCGTGGTGAGCTATGCCACCACGACGCTTGCCTATGAGAAATCCCAGGCGCTGGAATCGGTGACGCTGGCGGCGCTGGTGGCGACGATACTGATCCCGCTCATGGGGCTGCTGTCGGACAAAATTGGCCGCAAGCGGATGTATGCGGTGAGCGTAATGCTGCTGGGCGCGTTTATCGTGCCGTGGTTTATGCTGCTCGACACCGGCACCACCTGGGGGATCATGCTGGCGACCGTTATCGCGTTCGGCGTGCTGTGGGCGCCCATCACAGCGGTGCTCGGCACCCTCTGTTCGGAGATTTTTCACGCGCGGGTGCGCTATACCGGCATCACGCTCGGTTATCAGCTGGGCGCCGCGCTCGCCGGCGGCACTGCGCCGCTTATCGCCACAGGCCTGCTGGCCCATTCCGGCGGCGACTGGACGCCTGTCGCCTGGTATCTGGCGGTCACGGTCGCGATTTCGCTTCTCGCTATCCTGTGCGCCAGCCGCCTCCATCGTCGTGAGACGCCTGTGGCAGGCGAAACCACGCCGCGCTGATCAGTCAAAAAATCGCATTCCCCGGTACGGCCGCGCGCGACAGGCGGCCAGCCGGGTGGCGAGGCTGCCGACATGCAGTTCGAGCGGGTGCCCGTCCGGGTCGAGGAAATACCAGGAGTCACCTTCGCTGCGGTTGGTTTTCCAGGTCTGCACGCCCGCGAGGGTGAGCTTATCCACCAGCCGGGGAAAATCCGCCTCGCTGACGCTAAACGCGTAATGGGTGTAATCCGCAGGCGGCGTGCCTGCCGCGTCGTCAAGCGATAAGCAGAGCCACAGCTCACCGCAGGAGAGATACGCCCCGCCGTCCCAGACGGCATGCAGCCGAAGCCCCAGCAATGTATGGTAAAACGCGACGCTTCGCGCTACATCACGCACCGCGAGCGTCAGATGATTAAGGCCGCTCAGCATGCGGCGGCGCCTCTTCCTGCAACGGTCTTGCGAAACAGACCGCGTCTTCCTGGCCTACGTAGCGCCCGTAGTTGTCGATAATCTGGTAGCCGCGCCGCAGGTAAAACTCCACCGCGCGCGGGTTGGTGCGGCGGGTTTCAAGCCACGCCTGCTGGTAGCCGAATTCGCGGGCGAAGTGCTCCGCCGCGCTTAAGAGCTGGCTGCCCGCGCCGGGGTTATCAGGCAGCGCAAACAGACGTTTAATTTCGGCGACGCCAGGCCTGAGTGGCCGGCACGCCACGCAGCCGATGGCTGCGCCGTCGGCATTACGCGCCAGCAAAAACGTCGCGCCCTCGACGCGCACATCTTCATTATCAAACGACTGGCGGCCAGAGCTGCCGGTGAGCGCCGCCAGCGTCTCGGAGAGCGCGGCCAGCAAGGGAATGGCGTCCGGGTGTGTCGGGTCGCTCGGTTCAATCAGATAATCAGGCATCTTTTTCTCTCAGTCATGCGGCATCAGACCGCATCAACAGCATAGCGCAGCGGTGATATGCCCCACGCGATTTCAGACAACGCGCCTCAATCCATTCATACAATTATTCAAAGATAAATTTACATTCACTTGAATTATTAAAATAGCGGGTTCTAAAATAGTTAGAGCACTAACGAAATGGATACCTCAGTGGATACACGCGACCTGTCTTTCTCACATCTTTTGTGGATGACCGCCCACCACTGGCGGCTCGCGGTAGACCGTCGCCTGAAAAACCTCGGCATGAGCCAGGCGAGCTGGGTGGCCGTCGCCGCTATCGCGCGCCACGACACGCCGCTGTCGCAGGGCGAACTGGCCCAGCAGCTGGGCGTCGAGAGCGCCACGCTGGTGCCGCTGTTGAATCGTCTGGTCGCGCAGCAGCTCATTGAGCGCGTCACGCCGCCAGGCGATCGTCGCAAGCGGCTGCTGGTCGCCACCGCCCGGGGCCAGGCGCTGTATGAAAAAGTGAAAGTCGAAGCGGATGGTCTCAGGGAGACTATCCTTTCCACTATTCCCCCGAAGAACTGGCCGTAACGCGTCGCGTGCTGGACCGTTTGTTGCAGGAAATTGAAAAACAGTAATGCGATCGGTGAAACAGGACCCTTACGCGCCGCGCGAGTGGGCGCCCCATGAAAAACCCATGCTGCTCGGCTCGCCGTCGACGCCGCATCATCCGCCCTATAAGCGCATCGCCTATGGCATCGTCGGGCTGCTGGTCTGTCTGACCGGCGCACTCAGCAACGCGATGGTGACCGCCAATCTGCAAAATTTGCAGGGCACGTTCGCCGCCTGGTCAACCGAAATCGCCTGGCTGCCGGCGGTCTATGTGATGACCAACGTCTCCATCAATTTGCTGCTGGTGAAGTTTCGCCAGCAATACGGGCTGCGCGCCTTCACCGAAGGGTTTCTGGTGCTGTATGTGCTGGTGACGTTTTTCCACCTCTTCGTAAACGATATCAACACGGCGATGATGGTGCGCGCCGCCCACGGCATGGTGGGCGCGGCGTTAAGTTCGCTTGGCATCTATTACCAGATCCAGGCCTGGCCTGCGAAACACCGTCTGAAGGCGCTGACTATCGGCATCACCGGCTCACAGCTCGCGATCCCCATCGCCCGTCTTTTTTCAACGGAACTGCTGGAGCTTGACGAATGGCGCGGGCTCTATCTCTTCGAGCTGGGGCTGGCGATGATCTCGCTCGCCTGCGTGGTGGCGCTGAAACTGCCGCCGGGCGACCGCCGTAAGGTTTTTGAGAAAAAAGACTTTATTACGTTTTGTCTGCTGGCGCCGGGCATGGCGCTGCTGTGCGGCGCGCTGTCGCTCGGGCGGCTCGACTGGTGGTTTGAAGCACCGTGGATAGGCTGGGCGCTCGGCGCATCGCTGGTGCTTATCGTGGCGGCTATCGCTTTTGAACATAACCGCAATAACCCGTTGCTCAACACCCGCTGGCTCTCCAGCGGCAGCATCGTGCGGCTTGGGCTCATTATGGTGCTGATCCGCATTGTGCTGGCGGAGCAAAACACCGGCGCTATCGGCTGGCTGCAGTATGTCGGGTTGCAGAATGAACAGATGACCCATCTGGCGCTGGCGATCCTGGCGGGCGTGATATGCGGCATCGTCACCAGCGCGCTCACCATCAACCCGCAGAAAACCGTCTGGCCGATTATGGTATCGCTGGCGCTGATGATCATCGCCTCGCTGATGGACAGCCAGGCCACCAGCCAGACCCGCGCCGATCAGATGCTGATAAGCCAGTTTCTGCTCGGTTTCGGCAGCGCATTTTTTCTCGCCCCGGCAATGCTCGCGGGCATCGGCGGCGTTATCGCCGACCCGCGAAACCTGGTGAGCTTTTCGGTGCTGTTTGGCATGAGTCAGAACCTCGGCGGGCTTATCGGCTCGGCGCTGCTCGGCACCTTCCAGACCTGGCGGGAGAAATATCACTCCAGCCTGCTTGCCGATCAGCTCTCAACGTTAAGCCCGCTGGTGAATGAGCGGCTCGCGCAGTACAGCCAGTTGTGGGGCAATGTGCTTAACGATCCCACGCTGCTGAACGCCCAGGCGGTGCAGCAGTTACAGACCGTCGCCACCACCGAGGCGAATATTCTGGCCTATAACGATACCTGTCTGCTGACGGCGGCCATCGCCGCCTCGACGCTGCTGTGGATCTTCTGGCGTCTCATCCGTCTGCGGCTCGCCGCGCGGCGGGCGCTGAAGCAGGCGATGCAAAGCGGCCAGTAACCTGACGATTTTTTGACTGACATAATTCTGGAGTAGTGATGAGCCAACAAGGCGCCCCCACCCCCGCGACGCCGGAAAAGAACAACCTGCGCGTGGTCTCCTTTTTTGCCGCCGGCGCCATCGGGCTGGTCGGCCTGCTGGTGATTATGTATGCCTGGCAGTTGCCGCCGTTCACCCGGCACGCAGCCTCCACCGATAACGCTTACGTGCGCGGCATGACGACATTTATCAGTCCGCAGGTCAACGGCTATATCACCGCCGTCAATGTGCAGGATTTCGCGAAGGTGAAACAGGGCGACGTGCTGATGACGATTGATGACCGCATCTACAAACAGCGGGTGCATCAGGCGCAGGCGACGCTTGCGATGCGTGAAGCGGCGCTCGCCAATAATCTGCAACAGCGCCGCAGCGCCGAGGCGACCATCGCGCAGAATAAAGCCGCGCTCGCCAGCGCCCGCGCCCAGAGCCTGCATAACCAGGCTGATTTGCGCCGCGTGCAGGCGCTGACGCAGGACGGCTCGCTGTCGGTGCGCGAGCGCGACGCTGCTATCGCCAGCGCCGCTCAGGGCAGCGCCAGCGTCGAGCAGGCCGCCGCCCAGCTAGAAGTGTCGCGCCAGAATCTGCAAAGCGTGATTGTGAACCGCGCGTCGCTGGAGGCGGATGTGGAAAATGCCCGCGCGGCGCTGGAGCTTGCCGAGATCGATCTGCAAAACACCCGTATTATCTCCCCGCGCGACGGGCAGCTCGGTCAGATAACAGTGCGCCTGGGCGGCTACGTGACCGCCGGCACGCGGCTCACGTCGCTGGTGCCGCCGCAAAACTGGATAATCGCCAACCTCAAAGAGACGCAGCTTGCCGATGTGAAAACTGGCCAGCCGGTCACCTTTACCGTAGACGCGCTGAATGACGAGAAATTCGAAGGCCGCGTACAGAGCATCTCACCGGCGACGGGCGTGGAGTTCAGCGCCATCACGCCCGATAACGCCACCGGCAACTTTGTGAAAATCGCCCAGCGTATTCCGGTACGCATCGAAGTGCTGGGCGACGACGACAAACGCGCGCGTCTGCGCCCCGGCATGTCGGTGCAGGTCACTATTGACACTCACAGCGAGGAGAAGTGATGCGTCGTTCACTCGCGCTGTTGACCGCCGCCCTGCTGCTGGCGGGCTGTCATTCAGGAGACGTCGGGCAGGCCCGGCCCTCGCTGATTATTCCGCCCGCCTGGCGCGCCGCCGTCGGCCCGTCGTCGCCAGTTGAGGGGTTCTGGTGGCGTAATTTTCATGACCCCGCCCTTAACCGCTATGTAGACCAGGCGCTGCGTTATAACAGCGATGTGCTGCTGGCGCGCGAGCGGGTGAATCAGTATCAGGCGCAGGTACAGGCCGCGCTGGGCGACCGCTTCCCGACGCTCAACGCGGGCTTCAGCGCCGGGCGCAGCCGTTCGCAGTCCGCCGCGACGGGCCTGCCGGTGTATGGCGATCTCTATAAAGGCAGCCTGAACGCGAGCTATAACGTCGATATCTGGGGTGAATACCGCAGCGCCGCCGACGCGGCCCGGGCGAACCTTGAGGCGCAGAAAGCCGCGGCCGCCGCCGCCAACCTGACCGTGGCGTCCCAGGTGGCGTCCGGCTATATCACGCTCCTGGCGCTCGACGAACAACTGCGGGTGACCCGCTCGACGCTGGCGGCGCGCGAAGACGCGCTGAAGCTTGCCAAACGTCAGTATGAGACGGGTTACAGTTCGCGGCTGGAGCTGATGCAATCTGAGTCTGAACTGCGCGCCACGCGCGCGCAAATTCCGCAGCTTCAGCATCAGATAACCCAGCAGGAGAACGCGCTCAGTATTCTTATCGGTCAGAATCCCGGTACGATTGCGCGCGGCGGCGAATTTGACGCTTTAAGCCCGCTCGCTATTGCGTCGCCATTGCCCTCATCGCTGTTAAACCGCAGGCCGGATATCGTGCAGGCTGAACGGACGCTGGTGGCGAGCGACGCGCAGCTGGCGGTTGCCCGCGCGCGCCTGCTGCCGGGGATCAACCTCACCGCCTCCGGATCGCTTCAGGAAAATACGCTGCCGGAACTGCTCGCCAATCCGCTGCGGCTCTGGAGCGTGGGCGCGAGCGTGCTGGCACCGCTGCTTAATCGCGAGGCGCTGAATGCGCAGGTAGACGTGACAACGTCACAGAAAAACCAGGCGCTCTACAGCTATGAGAGCACAGTGCGTAACGCGTTCAGGGAGGTGAACGACAGCTTAGACGCGGTGCAGCGCTTTAGCGAACAGCTTGCCGAGTTACAGGCTCAGGAGCAGGCGGCGCAGGAGACGCTGCGCATCGCGCACAACCGCTACCAGAACGGCTATTCCTCTTATCTTGACGAGCTGGACGCCAGGCGCACGCTCTTCTCCACCCAGCTTAATGTGGTACAGGTGAAAAATAATCTGCTGCTGGCGCAGGTCGATCTTTACCGCGCGCTTGGCGGCGGCTGGCCAGGCGCAGCGGCGCCGGGCGAGAAACCCGACTATGCTGCTTATAACACCCACCCGTAGCATAACGCGCCCCTGCGGCGCGCTTTCAGGAGAGCGGTTCGATGCAGCAAAAGTGGAGCGAAGTGGACGAGTATCTCGCGCAGGCGCTAATCGCAGACGATCCGCTGATGGCGCAGGTGCTGGAGAACAACCGGCTGGCAGGCCTGCCGCCGCATGAGGTGTCGCCGTTACAAGGACAGTTTCTGGCGCTGCTGGTAATGATGACCGGCGCGAAACGGGTGCTCGAAATCGGTACGCTCGGGGCTTACAGCACGCTGTGGCTGGCGCGCGCGCTGCCGGAGGACGGGCTGGTTGTGACGCTTGAGGCGAGCGCGGAACACGCCGGGGTAGCGGCAGCCAATCTCGCGCTCGCCAGCGTGACGCCAAAGGTGCAGTTGCGCGTCGGCCCGGCGGCCGAGAGTCTGCCGCTCTACGCCGATGAGCCGCCGTTTGATTTGATATTTATCGACGCCGATAAGCCGAACAACCCGCTCTATCTGGAGTGGGCGTTAACGCTGTCGCGCACCGGGACGGTGATTGTCGGCGATAACGTGGTGCGTGACGGCGCGGTTGCCGCCCCGCACAGCGACGACCAACGCGTTCAGGGCGTGCGCACGTTTATCGAAATGCTCGGCAACCACCCGCGCCTGCGCGCCACCGCCCTGCAAACCGTCGGCAGCAAAGGCTGGGACGGGTTTACTCTCGCGGTAGTGAAGTAGTAAAGGTCTGGCGGGGAGGAGAAGTTTTGACATGGCAGACAGGTGTGAACTGTGACAGGGCGGGTGCGGCATCGCTTACCCGCCCTGAGCACTGCCTGATGCGGGCGTTGTAGCGTGGGTAAGCGAAGCCGCCCCCCGCGCTACACACCTTAACCACCCACCCTACCCGCTGACCTGCTCCATCGCCTGCAAGACGCGCTTATCGGAGACCGGGTACGGCGTGCCGAGCTGCTGGGCGAAATAACTCACCCGTAGCTCCTCTATCATCCAGCGGATCTCGCGGACGTCGTCATCGTCGCGGCGCGCGGGCGGTAGCTTGTTAAGCCACTGCTGCCACGCCTGCTGTACCGCTTCCACTTTCAGCATCTGGGCGCGATCGCGGTGCGGGTCGACGGCCATTTTCTCAAGGCGCTTTTCAATCGCATTGAGATAGCGCAGCGTGTCGCCAAGCCGCTTATAGCCATTGCCGGTAACGAAACCGCGGTAGACCAGCCCGCTCATCTGGGCTTTGATGTCCGAAAGGCCGAGCGCCATCGTCATATCCACGCGCCCTTTCAGCCGCTTGTTGATGCTGAAGACCGCCGTCAGGATCTGCTCCACCTGTTTTGCGATATCCACCACGGTGTCGTTCAGCTCCGCGCGCACTTTCTCATGCAGCTGCGCGAAGCCCTCTTCGGTCCATACCGGCCCGCCGTTTTCGGCGATAAGTTTATCGACGCCGCAGGAGATGCAGTCGTCAATCAGATCCAGCACCTTGCCGTACGGGTTGAAGTAGAGCCCAAGCTTGGCCTTGTTCGGCAGCTTTTCATGCAGATACTTAATTGGCGACGGAATGTTCAGCAGCAGCAGGCGGCGCAGGCCGCGCCACATGGCGTGCTGCTGCTCCTGCGGGTTGTCGAACAGCCGGATGCCGACGCTCTCTTTCTCATCCACCAGCGCCGGGAAGGCTTTCACCTGATAGCCGCCGCGCTTCTGCTCGTAGCGCTCAGGCAGCTCGCCGAAGCTCCAGATATGCAGGCCACTCTGCTCGATGCCGTCATCCGCCACCGCCGAGAGCGTTTCCTGCACTTTTTCCTTGAGCCCTTCTTTCAGCGCGCTGAGATCTTTGCCCTCGCGCAATTTGCGGCCTTTCTCATCCACCACGCGGAAGGTCATTTTCAGATGATCGGGCACCTGTTCCGCCTGCCACGCCTCGCGCTCAATGGTGACGCCGGTCATACGGCGCAGCTCGCGCTCCAGCGCATCCAGCAGCGGTAATTCCAGCGGCGTCGCGCGGCCTAAAAACGCCTCGGCGTAGTTCGGCGCGGGCACGAAATTGCGGCGCACCGGTTTCGGCAGCGATTTGATCAGCGCGATGACAAGCTCGCGGCGCATGCCCGGCACCTGCCATTCAAAGCCCGCCTCTTCCACCTGGTTTAACAGCGGCAGCGGAATATGCACCGTCACGCCGTCGGCGTCGCCGCCTGGCTCGAACTGATAGGTCAGGCGCAGCTTCAGGTTGCCCTGATGCCAGAAGTTCGGATAGTCGAGTTTGCTGACCTTCTCCGCGCCTTCTTTAATCAGCATGCTCTTTTCGAAATTAAGCAGATCCGGCGTTTCACGGCTCGCCTTTTTCCACCAGCTATCGAAGTGGCGTGCGGAAATCGCGTCAACGCTGATGCGCTGGTCGTAAAACTCAAACAGCGTATCGTCATCCACCAGAATGTCGCGGCGGCGCGATTTATGCTCAAGCTCCTCCACTTCGGCGCGAAGCCGCTGATTCTCGCGGAAAAAGGCGTGGCGCGTCTGCCAGTCGCCTTCCACCAGCGCGTGACGGATAAACAGCTCGCGGGAGAGCACCGGATCGATCTGGCTGTAGTTCACGCTGCGCGCCGCCACAATCGGCAGGCCATAGAGTGTGACTTTTTCGCTCGCCATCACCGCGCCCTGCGCGCGCGACCAGTGCGGCTCGCTGTATGAGCGCTTAATCAAATGCCCCGCCACCGGCTCTATCCACTCCGGATCGATACGGGCCGCGATGCGTCCCCACAGGCGGCTCGTTTCCACAAGCTCCGCCACCATCGTCCACTTCGGCGGCTTTTTAAACAGCCCGGAGCCAGGGAAGATAGAAAAACGGGCGTTGCGCGCGCCGGTGTACTCCTGTTTATCCGCGTCTTTCATCCCGATATGCGAAAGCAAACCGGTGAGCAGCGCGGTATGTACTTCGCGATAGCCTGCCGGTTCGCTGTTAACCGGAATGCCGAGTTCTTTCACCACCTGACGCAATTGGGTGTAGATATCCTGCCATTCGCGCACGCGCAGATAGTTCAAATAATCGGTGCGGCACAGGCGGCGGAACTGGTTGGATGACAGCGCCTTCTGCTGCTCGCCAAGGTAGTTCCACAGGTTCACGAACGCCAGGAAATCGGACTCTTTATCATGGAAGCGGCGGTGTTTCTCATCAGACGCCTGCTGTTTATCGAGCGGGCGCTCGCGCGGGTCCTGAATGGAGAGCGCGGAGGTGATAATCATCGCTTCGCGCACGCAGCCGTGCTTTTGCGCCTCCAGCACCATGCGCGCCAGACGCGGATCAACCGGCAACTGCGAAAGCTGGCGGCCGAGCGGCGTCAGTTTATAGACCGAGGCCTGCGCGTCCGTGGTAATCGCGCCCAGCTCTTCAAGCAGACGGACGCCATCCTGAATATTGCGTTTATCCGGCGCCTCGACGAACGGGAACGCCGCAATATCGCCAAGCCCCAGCGCGGTCATTTGCAGAATAACGGACGCCAGATTGGTGCGCAGAATTTCCGGGTCGGTAAATTCCGGGCGCGAGAGGAAATCGTCCTCAGAATAGAGACGGATACAGATGCCTTCCGAGACGCGACCGCAGCGGCCTTTACGCTGGTTAGCGGAGGCCTGGGAGACCGGCTCAATCGGCAGGCGCTGCACTTTGGTGCGATAGCTGTAGCGGCTGATGCGCGCCGTACCGGGGTCGATAACATATTTAATGCCCGGCACCGTGAGCGAGGTTTCCGCCACGTTAGTCGCCAGCACAATACGCCGCCCGGCGTGCGGCTGGAACACCCGGTTCTGCTCGCTGTTCGAGAGCCGCGCATAGAGCGGCAGCACTTCGGTATGCGGCAGGTTGAGCTTCATCAGGCCGTCGGCGGTATCGCGAATTTCGCGCTCGCCGCTCATAAAGATAAGAATGTCGCCCGGCCCTTCGCGGCCCAGTTCGTCCACGGCGTCGAAAATCGCCTGCAGCTGATCGCGCTCGGTGTCGTCCGCGTCCTCCACTATCGGGCGATAGCGCACTTCTACCGGATAGGTGCGGCCAGAGACTTCAATAATCGGCGCGTGATTAAAATGGCGCGAAAAACGCTCGGGATCGATGGTCGCCGAGGTGATGATGATTTTCAGATCCGGGCGTTTTGGCAGCAGCTCGCGCAGGTAGCCCAGCAGGAAATCGATGTTCAGGCTGCGCTCGTGCGCCTCATCGATAATGATAGTGTCGTACTGCATCAGCAGCCGGTCCTGCTGGATTTCCGCCAGCAGAATACCGTCCGTCATCAGCTTGACCATCGTATTATCGCTGACGTGATCGCTAAAGCGCACCTTATACCCTACGCAGCCGCCCGGCTCGGTTTGCAGCTCTTCGGCGATGCGGTTGGCGACGGTGCGTGCGGCGAGACGACGCGGCTGGGTGTGGCCGATAAGCCCTTTCACCCCGCGGCCCAGCTCCATACAGATTTTTGGCAGCTGGGTGGTTTTCCCTGAGCCGGTTTCACCAGCCACGATGACCACCTGATGGTCGCGCACCGCGTTGAGAATATCCTGTTTCTTCTGGCTGACCGGCAGGTTTTCCGGGTAGGTGATAGCCGGGCGCGCGGCTGCGCGCAGCAGGACTCTCCCTGCCGCCTCGTCTATCTCCTGAACAAGCTGCGTAAAAAGCGCCTGCTGAGATTCAGTATTTTTAATCTTTTTCGCCCCGTGAAGACGGCGAGCGAAACGGCTCCTGTCGCGCAGCATCAGCGAATCGAGACGTGCCATCAGGGCGGAGAGCGTAATATTTTGTTTTTCCATCATTGCGTTATAGGGCCTGAGCACAGCCCGTTAAATCTTAGGGTTTCGTTAAGCGTAGAGTACCACACCACTTTCTGGCGCGCCTTGTTCAAAAATTTAGAACATAGACTTCGATATATTGCGCTATCACTGTCATCGGTTTGTGAATAGAGTTGTCGACAAGCAACGGGGGCGACCGCCCTGACAACCAAATCAAAAAGGAACATCCCATGAGCAAAGTACTCGTTCTGAAGTCCAGTATTCTGGCAGGTTACTCCCAGTCCAACCAGCTTTCCGACTATTTCGTTGACCAGTGGCGTGAACAGCACAGCGCGGATGAAATTACCGTGCGCGATCTCGCCGCGAACCCGGTTCCGGTGCTGGATGGCGAGCTGGTTGGCGCCCTGCGCCCGTCCGACGCGCCGCTGACACCACGTCAACAGGACGCGCTGGCGCTGTCTGATGAACTGATTGCTGAGCTGAACGCGCACGATGTGATTGTGATTGCGGCGCCGATGTACAATTTCAACATCCCGACCCAGCTGAAAAACTACTTTGACCTGGTGGCCCGCGCGGGCGTCACCTTCCGCTACACCGAGAAAGGCCCGGAAGGCCTGGTGACGGGCAAACGCGTTATCGTACTGACCAGCCGCGGCGGCATCCATAAAGATACCCCGACCGATCTGGTGACCCCGTACCTTTCCCTGTTCCTGGGCTTTATCGGCATGACCGATGTGAAATTCGTCTTCGCCGAAGGCGTGGCGTACGGCCCGGAAATGGCGACCAAAGCGCAGAGCGACGCGAAAGCCGCTATCGACGCGCTGATCTCCGCGTAAGCGACGCGCGAGAAAAAAAACCGCCTTCCGGGGCGGTTTTTTTATGGGCGAACGGCACCGTTACACCACCACCCACGGCGTTTCGTCGAGCGCGAAAAACAGCGTGTTGTCACGCACCTGATAAGGAATGGTATAGGTGCGGGGATCGTGCATATTGCGGTCGCAGCACGGCTCAAAATAATGCACCAGACAGCGGAAGGTAAACGTGCTGTCGGTCATCTCCGTTATCTCAAATGACTCCGGCTGGTACGCGTAACGGATATCGTCCGGATGTTCGGACATCACCAGATGTTTAAACAGCCCGGCGTTGGCGCGCAATGTGTCGGCGATAGCGGACAACGACGGCGCGCCATCCAGCGGCAGAGTATAGTCAGTTGCCATAAGGTTTCTCCTGTAAGAACGCGCCCCGAGCGTGACACAGGGGCGCGCGTTCGTCTGTTACCCGTGGGAGGTACGGCGCTATTTTTTCATCCAGCGGCCATTAATCCCGCGCACATATTCACCGGCTTTGCTGCGCTCCACCAGCTTCTGGCCCGCCATGGTCGCCACAGCATCGACCGGCAGGCCATTTTGCCGCGCCACCTGGCGGTAGCTTTCCGCGCGCGCCTGATTGATGCGCGCCACAAGCGCGGTGGTCTCGGCATCCTGCGTCACCGGCGCGAGATAGCCCGTCAGCGTTTCACCTACGCGCCCCTGAGCGCGCGCCTCTTCCAGCGTCAGCGCGACACTGACAGGGCTTACCAGCAGCAGCGCCAGCGTTAACACCAGCAGGCGTTTCATCGTCTCGCCTCCTCAGAAGAGATCGCTGCGGCTTTGCAGCAACGCTTCGACGTCTTTATCCACTTTGATATGGATATCGTGTTCGATTTTGACGTTCATATTAATGGTAATCGGCTCTTTCGGCGCCGCCACCTCAATGCGCGGCGTACAGCCGGACAGCGCTATTGTGATGATGCCCGACAGAAGCGCGGTTACGATTTTCATGGTTGTTCCTCGCAGGTCTCCCCTGACGTTGCCTTGCAGCGCGCGGCGGGCAGCGTCGCGTGTTGCTCAAGCCAGGACTGTAAATTGTCGCCAAAACGTAAACTACGCCACAGCGTGAAAAGATTTTCCTGATGCTGATAGTTAAGCCGCACGCCGCTTTTTTTGCCGTCGACGTGGCTTTCGCCCTGAAATTCCGAGCGCATGCGCAACACCCCGAGGTTATCGACGTCGAGCCGCGTCCAGGAGCGGGAAATTTCCATATAGCGCAGCCAGTTCACCGCCGCGGCGGCCGCCGCGTTATCGTGCGCCATCGCGTCGGCCATCTCTTTATCGACGCGCAGCGTTAACGGGCCGGGGCTGGTGAGCCAGCCGTCGTGCACAATCCACTGAGGGTTATCAAGCCACAGCGGCAGCGCGCCGTTAATCGCCCCGGAGAGCGCCACCTGTTTCACATTCGTGGCAGTGATAAGCTCACTTGACGAGATATTCTCAAGGCGCAGCAGCGCGGGCGTGTGCTGCGGCATCCGTAGCTGCTGCATGCGAATTTTCCCGCCAAGCAGCGAGGCGCTGACGTCGCTTAACACCAGCGGGTTTTCCTCACTCCACGGGTAACTGCCCTGCAACGACGCCGTTATCTCCCGCGCCGGCACCTGGCTTGTGATTTCCTTGATGTTCAGCCGCACCGGCCCGCGCGTGCCGAGCTGCCAGGTGGCATCGCGAAAGCGGAACGGCAGCACGAAATCGACGCCGTTGAACTGATTGTCTTTGGTCCAGGCGCTGCCCTGTTTCACTACGCCATGTCCGCCCGCCTCGAAGCCCTGGCCTGCGGCGGCGGAAAACGCCACCTGGGCGTAAAAGCCGCCGTCGCGCAGCAGCAGCTTCCAGTCCGGCGGCAGCAGCGGCTGGAAAACCGCGAGCGGCTGCGGCGACCACCAGGCCTGACCACGCAGACGCTCGCCATCCCAGCGCCCGTTGACGCGTACCGGCCCGATGTCGCCCGCGTGCAGATCGCCCTTAAACTGGAACGCGCTCGGGTCACGCCCCTGCACGCTGAAGTTGAGCGTCGACGGCGGGAGGCTCGCGCCGCTGGTAAAACGCGTCGTCCCGGCGTCAAGCGTGAGCGCGCCCTCCAGCGCCTGCGCGGCTTGCGCCCTCGCCCAGCGCACCGGCGTGCTGAGCGCCAGCCGGGGGTGCTCGACCGTCATGCTGCCGTAGCGCCACCGATCGAAGCGGGTAGTGAGTTCGCTGAGCGTTATCACCTCGTCGCGCCATTCGCCGCGCCCGGCGATGGACCAGCGAGACTGCATCGGCTCGAAGGTGCCATTCCCCCAGTAGCGCCAGCGCCACAGCCCGGCATCAGGCAGAAAATCCTCGGCGCGGCCATCGAGATGCAGCAGCATATCACCCTGGCCCGGCTCGCTGGCGCGCGCGATGGCCTGTAATCGTCCGTCGATGCCCTTCTCTGTCACCGTCACGCCTGCCAGCGGCCAGCGAATCTCTTCAATATTCAGCGCGTCAATGACGCGACCGCGCGAGCGCAGCAGCGCGCCCGGCAGAAAGCGCAGCTCGGGTGACAGTAGCGGCCCGCCGAGCGTGGCGGGCAGGCTCGCGTAAAACGCCAGCGCGTTCTGTTTGGCCTCGCCGGTAATGCGCAGCGGCATGGCGCTCTGGCGCAGGCTCAACGTGCCGGGGCCGAAGCTGAGCACCGCGTTCCCCTTACCCGCGTTCCCTTGCGTGACCACATTCATGCGCCCGCTGACGCGCGCCGCCTCAATGCCGCCGCGCCAGTTCTCCACGCGCAGCGCCACGCGCCCGCTCAGCGGAAAGCCCTGATAAGGCCAGCGCCAGCGTCCGTCGCTGAAGGCAAACGCGTCGTGCCCGGCCTGCCAGGGCAGATCCAGTAGCGGGTCCGGATCGCCGTCGGCGAACACCAGCAGTTGTCCTTCGCCGCCGCGCCACTCCAGCTCCGCGCGGGCGTGGTATGGCGCCTGCGGCAGAGAGAACCGCGCCTGCGCCGCGCCTTTGGTGGGAATGCCATCCGGCATCAAGCCCAGCGTGAAGTCGCCAAGCAGCGAAACCGGCGGCTGGCCCTCGAACGCGTGTACGCGCAGACGCTCAATGCGCAGCGCCTGCCCCACGAGGCGGGCTTTGACGTCCAGATTATCGCCGGTAAATGTCACCACCTGCGCCTGTGGACTCAGGCTCGCCTGCAGTGCGCCGACGTAATCGGCGAGGTCAACGAGCGTCAGACGCGCGATCTCTACGTCACTTTCAGGAAGCATCGATTGCCACTGGGCAAGCGTGCGCGGCGCGCCGGGCGTCGGGTCGTCGGGAATGGCGCTGAAGCAGCCGGTGTTAAGCGTGAGCGCGTCAAGATGAAGCCGCCAGCGCGCAGGGTGGCTTAAGACGACGTTATGGGCGCGGGCGAGTTCGCAGTCGCCTGCGAAATAGCGCAGATCCGGCAGTACGATGGCGGAGCGGGTCAGGCGCGGGCGATGCTCCAGCGCGATTCGCGTTCCTTGCGGCAGCCAGACGCCCGCGAGCGTCGGCAGCCAGTAGCCTGCGGTTAACAACAGGGTGAGCGGCAGCAGCACAAGCAGAAGTAATAAAGCGATGACGGCTCTGTATTTACCCTTCATGGGCCGTTAATATCCTGATTCAGCGAGAAATTATGCCGGGGAAAGCATTTATTGTGACACCTTTGGCAGGCCAGGTGAAGCCAGGGCGGCTCTGAAAGCATAGTTGACCTAAACTTAGAGGTAAGCGCCTGTACGGCAATTAATTTTTAAACTTTGTACGATATTTTTAATTATGCTAACGTGATCACAGAAAATCACTGGAGAAAGTCTTATGAAACTGGCGGTTTATAGCACAAAGCAGTACGACAAAAAGTATTTGCAGCATGTTAACCAGGAATATGGCTTCGATCTTGAATTTTATGACTTCCTGTTAACCGAGCGCACGGCGAAAACCGCTATTCAGTGTGACGGCGTCTGCATTTTCGTTAACGACGATGGCAGCCGCCCGGTGCTGGAAGAGCTGAAAAAGCATGGCGTCAAGTTTATCGCGCTGCGCTGTGCCGGCTTTAATAACGTCGATCTCGACGCGGCGAAAGAGCTTGGCCTCAAAGTGGTGCGCGTCCCGGCGTATTCGCCGGAGGCCGTGGCGGAACATGCCGTGGGCATGATGATGTGTCTGAACCGCCGCATTCACCGCGCTTATCAGCGCACCCGCGACGCCAACTTCAACCTTGAAGGGCTGACCGGCTTCACCATGTATGGCAAAACCGCTGGGGTTATCGGCACCGGTAAAATCGGCGTCGCCGCGCTGCGCATCCTCAAAGGTTTCGGCATGCGCCTGCTCGCGTTCGATCCCTACCCGAGCGCCGCCGCGCTGGAGCTCGGCGTTGAGTATGTCGATCTTAAAACGCTGTTCTCTCAGTCAGACGTCATTACCCTGCACTGCCCGCTGACGCCAGAAAACTACCACCTGCTGAACCAGAATGCGTTTGAGCAGATGAAAGACGGCGTGATGATCATCAACACCAGCCGCGGCGGTCTGGTCGATTCTCAGGCGGCGATTGAAGCGCTTAAAAGCCAGAAAATCGGCGCGCTGGGCATGGACGTGTATGAAAACGAGCGCGACCTGTTCTTTGAAGATAAATCCAACGATGTTATCCAGGATGACGTGTTCCGTCGTCTTTCCGCCTGCCACAACGTGCTGTTTACCGGCCATCAGGCGTTCCTGACCGAAGAGGCGTTAATCAGCATCTCTGAAACCACGCTTGAAAACCTGCGCCAGCTGGAGCGCGGCGAGACCTGCCCCAACGAACTGGTGTGATACAGACCGGCGCGTCACACGGCGCGCCGCGTCATTTACCTCAGGGAGACCTTCATGAAAAAAATCCTTATCCCTTTACTGGCGGGCATGACGCTCGCGGGCTGTCACAGCACCGCCCCCTCGTCTTCGCGCCTCACCCCGGAAACGCTGCAACACCACCGCTACGTGCTGCAAACCGTCAACGGCGCGCCGCTGGATGCCACGCGTCGCGTACCGGAGCTGAGCTTTGGCGAACATATGCATGTCTCTGGCAGCATGTGCAACCGTTTTATGGGTCAGGGCGAGCTGCATGGCGATACGCTGAAAGTGAACGGGCTTGCATCGACGCGTATGCTGTGCGCCGAGCCGCAGCTTAATGAGCTGGATAAACTGATTGGCGAGATGTTAAGCCAGGGGGCGACGGTGAGCGTCGGAAAACAGCAGCTCACCCTGAAGTACCGCCAGTATACGCTGGTATATAAACTGGCGGATCTGGTGCAGTAATCAGTACGCGGCGCAGGCGCCGGTGGCGAGCGCCGCTTCGCTGCAACGTTTGCCGTTGGGCAGCGCGCACATGCCGGTAGTGGAGCCGTCAAGCTGACGCGCAACGGACATCGACCCGCCCACCATCGCGCAGTTCGCCTGGCCTGCGCTCGACATCGCCGCCCGCATGCCCGGCGGCACGTGCGCCGCAGTGGCCTGCTGAACGGGTTCGCTGCTGCATGCCGATAACAGTAACGCGGCACAACCTACCCAAAACGCTGCTCGCATGATTCTCCCCTTTCGTTGACAAGCAAAACCTGAGCATCATAGGCCGCCCGGCGCGGCCCGTCGAGATTCGCACTGCTGCTTTTTTGGACGAAGACACATTTTTTTGCCTTTTTCTGCATCGTGCGCGTGTTCACTCGCATGAAACCATTCACTTTGCAAATAGTCAGTACACAAAAACGAAAATCCCGCCCTCCGCCCTTTGCTAAAATTCCCTTATTACTACAGGGTCTGTTTTTCTGCGCAGGCCTGACAATGTTGCGCAATGTAAGGGTCACTTATGATTACTATCGACGGCAACGGCGCAGTCGCTTCAGTCGCTTTTCGCACCAGTGAAGTTATCGCAATTTATCCCATCACACCGAGTTCAACCATGGCGGAGCAGGCCGACGCCTGGGCCGGCAACGGCATGAAAAACGTCTGGGGCGACGTGCCGCGCGTCGTGGAGATGCAGTCCGAGGCGGGCGCTATCGCCGCTGTCCACGGCGCGCTCCAGACCGGCGCGCTCTCCACCTCGTTTACCTCCTCCCAGGGCCTGCTGCTGATGATCCCGACGCTTTATAAGCTCGCGGGCCAGCTCACGCCGTTTGTGTTGCATGTGGCGGCGCGTACCGTCGCCACCCATGCGCTGTCGATTTTCGGCGATCATTCGGACGTCATGGCCGTGCGTCAGACGGGCTGTGCGATGCTCTGCGCGGGCAGCGTGCAGGAGGCGCAGGATTTTGCGCTGATAGCCCATATCGCCACGCTGAAAAGCCGCGTGCCGTTTATTCATTTTTTTGATGGTTTTCGCACCTCGCATGAGATAAACAAAATCGCGCCGCTCGCCGATGAGACGATCCGCGCGCTGCTGCCGCAGGCGGAGATTGACGCCCACCGCGCCCGCGCGCTGAACCCGGAGCACCCGGTGATACGCGGCACCTCCGCTAACCCGGACACGTATTTCCAGTCCCGCGAGGCGACCAACCCTTGGTATAACGCGGTTTATGATCATGTCGAACAGGCGATGAACGATTTCGCCGCCGCCACAGGACGCCAGTACAAGCCGTTCGACTATTACGGTCACCCGCAGGCTGAACGGGTCATTATTCTGATGGGCTCCGCCAGCGGCACCTGCGAAGAGGTGGTGGATGAGCTGCTGTCGCGCGGCGAGAAAGTGGGCGTACTGAAAGTGCGCCTGTTCCGCCCGTTCAGCGCGCGTCACCTGCTGGCGGCGCTGCCGCAAAGCGCGCAGCGCATCGCGGTGCTCGACCGCACCAAAGAGCCGGGGGCGCTCGCCGAGCCGCTCTATCTGGATGTCATGACCGCGCTTGCTGAAGCCTTTAACCGCGGCGAGCGTGACCATCTGCCGCGCGTTATCGGCGGTCGCTACGGGCTTTCATCGAAAGAGTTCGGCCCTGACTGCGTGCTGGCAGTGTTTAACGAGCTCAGCGCCGCGCAACCGAAGCCGCGCTTTACCGTCGGTATCTATGACGACGTGACTCATCTGTCGCTGCCCCTGCCGGAAAACACGCTGCCCTCTCACGCCCGGCTCGAAGCGCTGTTCTACGGGCTTGGCAGCGACGGCAGCGTCTCGGCCACCAAAAACAACATCAAAATTATCGGCAACACCACGCCGTGGTACGCGCAGGGCTATTTCGTTTACGACTCCAAAAAGGCGGGCGGGCTGACCGTTTCTCACCTGCGCGTCAGCGAGCGGCCTGTCAATTCCGCGTATCTGGTAAGCCAGGCGGATTTCGTCGGCTGCCATCAGTTGCAGTTTATCGATAAATACCCGATGGCCGAGCGCCTCAAGCCCGGCGGTATTTTCCTGATTAACACCCCTTACCCGCCCGAAGAGGTCTGGCACCGGCTGCCGCAGGAGGTCCAGGCGGAGCTCAATAACAAAGAAGCGCGGGTGTATGTGGTGAATGCGGCCAAAATCGCCCGCGAATGCCAGCTCGGCGCGCGGATCAACACCGTCATGCAGATGGCGTTTTTCCATTTGACGCAGATCCTGCCGGGCGACAGCGCGCTTGAGGCGTTGCAGGGCGCTATCGCCAAAAGCTACAGCAGCAAAGGCCAGGAGCTGGTGGCGCGTAACTGGCAGGCGCTGGCGATGGCCCGCGAGTCCATTTTCAGCGTCGCGCGCCAGCCGGTCGACGCGCGAAGCCATCTGCGCCCGCCGGTAGTCTCCGATGCCGCGCCTGATTTTGTTAAAACCGTCACCGCCGCGATGCTCGCGGGGCTCGGCGACGCGCTGCCGGTTTCCGCGCTGCCGCCGGACGGCACCTGGCCGCTCGGCACCACGCAATGGGAGAAACGCAATATCGCGGAAGCGATCCCCATCTGGAAGGAGGAGCTGTGTACCCAGTGCAACCACTGTGTCGCCGCCTGTCCGCACTCGGCGATCCGCGCCAAAGTGGTGGCACCTGAAGCCCTCGCCGACGCGCCCGCGTCGCTGGCCTCGCTGGATGTAAAATCGCGCGATATGCGCGGCCAGAAATATGTGCTCCAGGTGGCACCGGAAGACTGCACCGGCTGTAATTTGTGCGTCGAAGTCTGCCCGGCGAAAGACCGGCAGAACCCGGAGATCAAGGCCATCAATATGATGTCGCGCCTGGAGCATGTGGAGGAAGAAAAACGCCATTACGACTTCTTCCTGGGGCTGCCGGAGATAGATCGCAACAAACTTGAACGTATCGACATCCGCACCTCACAGCTCATCACGCCGTTGTTTGAGTACTCCGGTGCCTGCTCCGGCTGCGGCGAAACGCCGTATATCAAGCTGCTGACTCAGCTCTACGGCGACCGGCTGCTTATCGCCAACGCCACCGGTTGCTCGTCGATTTACGGCGGTAACCTGCCCTCAACGCCTTACACTACCGACGCGAACGGGCGCGGCCCGGCGTGGGCCAACTCGCTGTTTGAAGATAACGCGGAGTTCGGCCTCGGTTTCCGCTTAACGGTTGACCAGCACAAAGCGCGCGTGCAGCGTCTGCTGGCGCAGTTCGCCGATAAGCTAACGCCTGCGCTGTACGCGGCGCTGCAAAGCGACGCCACGCCTGAGGCGCGCCGCGAGCAGGTGGCGCAGTTGCGCCAGCAGTTACAGGGTGTGGAAGGCGCGCAGGAGCTGCTCACCGACGCCGACGCGCTGGTGGAGAAATCCATCTGGCTGATTGGCGGCGACGGCTGGGCGTATGACATCGGCTTCGGCGGCCTCGACCATGTGCTGAGCCTGACCGAAAACGTCAATATTCTGGTGCTGGATACGCAGTGCTATTCCAACACCGGCGGCCAGGCGTCGAAGGCCACGCCGCTCGGCGCGGTGACGAAATTCGGCGAACACGGCAAGCGCAAGGCGCGTAAAGATCTCGGCGTGAGCATGATGATGTACGGGCATGTCTATGTAGCGCAGATTTCGCTCGGCGCGCAGCTCAACCAGACGGTGAAAGCGATTCAGGAGGCGGAAGCCTACCCCGGCCCGTCGCTGATTATCGCCTACAGCCCCTGCGAGGAGCACGGTTACGACCTGGCGCTGAGCCATGATCAGATGCGCCAGCTCACCGCGACGGGCTTCTGGCCGCTCTACCGCTTCGACCCGCGCCGCGCCGACGAAGGCAAGCTGCCGCTGGCGCTTGACTCACGTCCGCCGTCGGACGCGCTGGCGGAAACCCTGCTCGCCGAGCAGCGCTTCCGCCGTCTCAATGCCCAGCAGCCGGAGGTCGCGGAACAGCTCTGGAAGGACGCCGCCGCCGATTTGCAAAAACGCTACGACTTCCTGGCGCAGCTCGCGGGCAAAGCGGAGAAACTCAGCGAGTAGTTTAACGCTTATCTTTATCGCCCCTGTTTCTGGCAGGGGCGTTTGCACCCAGCTCCTCGCGGCTTAATACCGGGTACCAGGTAAATTTATCGCCGGTGGTGCATTTTACCGCCACGCCATTTAAATCTCCGTTCTTCAGAAAAAACCCACGATACTGATTTTCCCCCACCGCTAAATAACGCGTTTTTTCGCCGAGATCATAAATCGTCTGGTAACGATCGCCGCAGCGGAAGGTGGTGCGGGTATCGAACTGATAAAAATTGTTTAATAACGCGCCACCAATGGTGCGGGTATTCGCCATGATTAAACCGGGCATAATGCCAGCAAACGCCGCCACCAGTAATATCTGGCTACCCATGGTAAGCGAGACGCGTTTTTTACGTCGCCGCACGCTCGCTTCCATCAGCGCGGAAACGAGCATAATCAAAATATAAGCGACGTTAAAGGCAATAAACGCGGCCATGAAAAGTGTCAGGCACCATGTGGTATAAGGCATTTGCGCAGCGGAAATATCCCAGGACTCAAGTAAAATGGTGCTGGCAAGCATTTTCCCCAAAAAGAGCACCAGAGCGAGCACCAGCGGCCAGATTTTACCGAACAGGGACGCGGCCTGCGGGCTTAATACCGACGAACAAAGCAGATAAAAACGCACGAGACAGATGGCACCAAATCCGCAACAGGCCGCGACCAGCAACCAGACTATCGTGGAGTTGGCATGCGCGACCGCCAACAAAAAGCTTGCTGAGAGTAATAACATTGTGGCTCTTGCCATCGACACCAGCGCTTTTACGCGGCTGTATTGCTGGCGCGGCAGAAAACGCTTCAGGCGTTCGCGCTCCTGAGCATGAAACGCCGCGTGCCCCTGGAATTCAACGATATACGCGCAGATCCACAGCATATTGAACCACAGCGCCGCGCCGACGAGGGACGGATGATGGGTTTTATTGGCGCTGGCGAGCAGAATGAGCGTAATGATCCAGTTAATGCACAAGAAAAGAATAAGCGCGGGAAGCTGACGTGACAGTTTGTGCAATAAGCCGAACATGACCTTTCCTTTTGTCAGAAAAAGCCAACCATAAAGCGAAATATTTTTAGTGGCAACCTGACCGCGCGGGTTTAATAACGCCGCGTCACTATTGACAAAATAAGCATAAATAACGGCTGACAACCCCCATAATTAAGGGCAGAGGCCAGGTATAATCTGAATGCGTTATTGACTATACTGCGCCGCTTGCCTGAACGGGCGTTATTGCGAAGTGAGAGAAAAAAATGCATACATTAGGAATGATTATTGGCGCGCTGATTGTAATTTTTATCGTTATGGCGATGAAAAAGCGTAAGCGTTAACCGCGCACGCCAGCGCCGCCTCCCTGCGGCGCTTAAGCGTTTACAGCGACATATCCACCACAATACGTCCGGTGATTTTACCGTTGCGCATACGGTCGAAAATATCGTTGATATTCTCCAGCGGCTCCACCGCAATCTCCGCTGCCACTTTGTTATGCCCGGCGAAGTCCAGCGCCTCCTGCAAATCTTTACGCGTACCGACTATCGACCCGCGCACCGTCGTGCCGTCCAGCACCATATCGAAGATAGAGAGATCGAATTTGCCCGGCGGCAGGCCGTTTAGCACCATGGTTCCGCCACGGCGCATCATCGTGGTGGCCTGCGCGAACGCTTTAGGCGATACCGCCGTCACCAGCACGCCGTGGGCACCCCCGAAGGTGTCATGAAAATGACGCCCCGGATCGACCTCCAGCGCGTTCGCGACGACCTGCGCGCCGAGACGTTGAGCAAACGCCAGCTTATCGTTGTCGATATCCACCGCCGCCACGTTCAGGCCCATCGCATTGGCGTACTGAATCGCCAGGTGCCCTAATCCGCCGATGCCGGAAATCACCACCCAGTCGCCCGGTTTGGTGTCAGTCATCTTCAGCCCTTTATAAACCGTGACGCCTGCGCAGAGTATAGGCGCGATGCTGGTGAAATCGACGTTATCCGGCAGAATGCCCACGTAGTTGGCGTCCGCGAGACAATACTCGGCGAAGCTGCCGTTCACTGAATAGCCGGAGTTTTGCTGGCCGTGGCACAGCGTTTCCCACCCGCCGAGGCAGTGTTCACAGTGGCCGCACGCCGAATAGAGCCACGGCACGCCCACGCGATCGCCCTCTTTAATGTGCGTCACGCCCTGGCCGACCGCCACCACATGACCCACGCCTTCATGCCCCGGAATAAACGGCGGGTTTGGCTTCACCGGCCAGTCGCCCTCGGCGGCGTGGAGATCGGTATGGCAAACGCCGGTGGCGGCGATTTTCACCAGCACCTTGCCCGGCGTCACTTCCGGCACCAGAACTTCCTGGATCTCCAGCGGTTGCCCGAAGGCCTTGACCACCGCCGCTTTCATTTTCATCACTTTCATCGGTCACCTCGTTAACGGATAGTTCAGATGGATCAGAAAAGGTTCAGAGGCTGGATGTCGTAGCTGACCAGCAGATTTTTCACCTGCTGGTAATGCTCCAGCGCTTTCTTATGGGTTTCGCGGCCGATACCGGAATTTTTGTAGCCCCCAAAGGCGGCATGGGCCGGGTAAAGGTGGTAGCAATTGGTCCAGACGCGACCCGCTTTGATTTCGCGGCCCATGCGCCAGGCAAGATTGGTGTCGCGCGTCCAGACGCCCGCGCCGAGGCCGAACTCCGTGGCGTTCGCAAGCTTCAGCGCCTGTTCCGCGTCTTTAAAGGTCGTGATGCCGATAACCGGCCCGAAGATCTCCTCCTGGAAGAAGCGCATCTCGTTTTCGCCTTTAATCAGCGTCGGCTCGATGTAGAAGCCCTTCTCCAGCGCCGCGCCGTGGTTCAGGCGCGCGCCGCCCGCGAGGATCTGACCGCCCTCACCGCGCGCGATGTCGATATAGGAGAGAATTTTGTCGAACTGCTCCTGAGAGGCCTGCGCGCCTATCATGGTCTCAGTGTCATAGGGGTCGCCTTTGCGAATGTTGGCCATACGCGCCAGCACGCGCTCCATAAAGGGTTCGTAAATCGATTCCTGAATCAGGGCGCGGGAAGGACAGGTGCACACTTCTCCCTGGTTAAAGAAGCCCAGAATCAGCCCTTCGGCCGCTTTTTCAATAAATTCAGGCTCTGCCTGCATGATGTCGGCAAAGTAAATATTAGGCGACTTTCCGCCCAGCTCGACGGTACTGGGGATAATATTTTCCGCCGCGCACGAGAGAATGTGTCGTCCAACGGGTGTGGAGCCGGTAAACGCGATTTTCTCAATGCGTTTGCTACGCGCCAGCGCTTCGCCCGCCTCCTGGCCGAACCCGTGCACTACGTTGACCACACCCGGCGGCAGCAGGTCGCCGATAAGTTCCATCAGCACGGAAATTCCCAGCGGGGTTTGCTCGGCGGGTTTGAGCACCACGCAGTTGCCCGCCGCAAGCGCTGGTGCGAGTTTCCACGCCGCCATCAGGATTGGGAAGTTCCACGGGATAATCTGGCCGACCACGCCGAGCGGCTCATAAATGTGATACGCCACGGTGTACTGGTCGATTTCCGCGACGCTGCCCTCCTGGGCGCGCAGACAACCGGCGAAGTAGCGGAAATGATCCACCGCCAGCGGGATATCGGCATTCAGCGTTTCACGTACCGGCTTACCGTTATCCCAGCTTTCGGTAAGCGCCAGCTGTTCGATATGGCCCGCCATGCGATCGGCAATCGCCAGCAGCAGGTTCGAGCGCTCCTGCACACTGGTTTTGCCCCAGGCGGGCGCGGCGGCGTGGGCGGCGTCCAGCGCGCGTTCGATATCGGCAGCGCCTGAGCGCGGGAACTCCGCCACCACCGCGCCCGTCACCGGCGTCGCATTGGTGAAATAGTGTCCTTCGACAGGCTCGACAAACTGACCGCCAATGTAATTTCCATAACGCTGTTTAAAGCTAACGAGAGCACCAGGCTGACCGGGGTGAGCATATTTCATGGCAGGATCCTCAGTGTAGCGACAATCGGTTAAGCACAGTCTGCTGTGCGGCAGGCAGAGATAAGCAGTTCTTATGCCAGAATGGCGGTGCCGCTTACTCTCGTTTTTAAATGCTTTTAAAACAGCGTGTTAATGAAATAAAACAGCAAACCTTTTTCCCTTACGTCAGCGCATGGCCCGGAAAATGTCGCGGAACTGTGTCATGTGTCGCAACACATGAGACACTAAACTGCTACATATTTGAAACATATGCACCTACCGGAGAATGCCATGCCGCACAGCGCCTCGTTAACCTCCGCAGGCTTAACGCCGTACTGCGACGAGCTGTCTTTTCCGTGTCCGCTGAACGACTCCTGGCAGCGCAGCCAGCGCTATGGCCTGAGCCGCAGCGACGATGCGACTTCTTTTGTCAGCCGCGCGCTGCTGGAAGAAGCCCGTTCGCAACATGGCTGGCTGAACACGCTGGCGCGCCCGCTGATGCAACGGCTCGGTGAGAGCCTGAACCGCCTGCCCTCGGTAGTGGTGGCCTCCGACGATACCGGCCTGGTGCTGGAGACCTTTGGCAATAACCAGTTTCTGCATAAGGCGCAGCGCGTGGCGCTCGCTCCCGGCAACCTGTGGGGCGAGCACGCGCGCGGCACCAACGCCATCGGCACGGCGCTGGCGCTCCACGCGCCCTGCGAAGTCCACGGCAGTCAGCATTTCCTCAACCAGAACGCCGGGCTTTACTGCTACGGCGTGCCGGTGTTCCGCCCGGACGGACATATTGCAGGCGTGCTGGATCTTTCCACGCCCGCGCAGCAACCGGTGCCGGAAGCGGGCAGACTGATGCGCCAGGCGGTGCGTCAGCTTGAACATGACTGGGTTATCGCCCAGCTTGATGCCCGCCAATGGCTGCTGCGCCTGCATGCGGACCCCGCCGCCCTCGGTTCGGCCCAGGAGCTGCTGCTGGCCTTTCGCGATAACTGTCTGGTGGCCGCCAATAAGCTGGCGATGGACGAATTTAATCTCTCAACCGCGCATATCGGCACGCTGTCGCTCGACGCGCTGTTCCCGCAGGCGCTGCCTGCGGACGACGGCGCGGCGCTGACCGCCGTTAATCAGCGGCGTTATCACGCCCGCAGCCAGCTTCCGGCGCGTCGCGTCTGGGCCGCCCGGCCCGCCACAGCCCCGGAAGAAGAGAGCGGCGTGGAGACCGGCAAAGCGCTGCGCCTGCTGAACGCGGGTATCGCCTTGTGCATTACCGGCGAAACCGGCTGCGGCAAAGAGCACCTGAGCCGCCGCCTGCACCAGCAGAGCCAGTGGCGTGACGGCCCGTTTGTCGCCATCAACTGCGCCGCGCTGCCGGAGCAGCTTATTGAATCAGAGCTGTTCGGCTACCAGCCCGGCGCGTTTACCGGCGCCAGCAGCCGGGGATATCTCGGTAAAATCCGCGAGGCCGACGGCGGCGTGCTGTTTCTCGATGAAATTGGCGATATGCCGCTGACGATGCAGACCCGTCTGCTGCGGGTATTACAGGAAAAAACGGTGGTGCCGCTGGGTGGCACGCGCGCCGTGCCGGTGACCTTTACGCTTATCTGCGCCACGCATCGCCCGCTTGATGAGATGGTGGCGCGCGGCGCGTTTCGCGAAGATCTCTTTTACCGTATTGAAGAATACCGGCTGCGCATTCCGCCGCTGCGCGAATGGCCCGCGCTGCCGCGGTTCGTCCAGCGGCTGTGGCAGGAGCTGGGCGGCGCGCGGCGCGGCGTCACGCTCTCCGCAGATCTGATAGCCCATATCGCCCGCCTGCCCTGGCCGGGCAACGTGCGACAGCTGGCGAGTCTGCTGAAGGTGTTGCTGGCGCTCGCGGATGAAGGTGACGTTGTCACGTTAAGCGACCTGCCGCTTCCCTATCGTCAGTTGATAAACGAAGAGCCGGCGCGGCTTTCTGACCATGCCGCGCCGGATGTTGACGCTGTGCTGCAAAGCGTTAATGGCAATATGAGCCTTGCGGCACGCAAGCTTGGCGTGTCGCGCAGCACCCTCTACCGACGCTTAGAGAAACAGCGCGCCGCCCTGCGCTAGCGCAGTTGGCCGCTGATATCGCCGAGCGCGTCAATGGCCGTCTGTGGGTAGCCTGCGGCGCGCAGCGGCGCGATAATCTCCTGCGCCAGATCTGGCACATACCCGACCAGCAGCTCACCTTTGCCGCAGAATTCCGCCTCGCCAAGCGCGGCGGGCAGAATAACGCTCTGGGCGCGCTCAAGTCTGGTTATCTGACCGCCTGCGTTGATGGTTACCGGCGCGCCGATATTGGTGACGATACGCACCGTGCTGAAGCGGTAGTCGTAACAGGTATCGAAGCGCCAGCGCTCCAGCGCGAAATAGGGCCCGGCGCAGCAGACGAGACGCTGCACGGCATCACACTCCTCCAGCACCAGACCGCGCTGCGGCTGGGTCAGCAGCTCAGGACGCAGTTCGTCGAGGAGTTTATCGATATTACGCGCCTGTTCTTCAGGCGGCACCGGCGAGCCATCCTCCATATTCCACGGCATCGCGTGCTGCTGAATATCAGAGGTCTGTTCTAATTCATAGATAAGGGTGTCCGGCCCGAACGAGTGCAACTGACCGCCCGGCACGTAGAGGGTGTCGCCGGTTTTCAGCGGCAGACGGTACATCACGCGGTCGTAATCGCCCGCCAGCAGCGCCTCGCGGATAGCGTCTTTTTTCATGCCGGTTTTAATGCCGGCAAGACAGGTCGCGCCAGGCCCGGCCCAGAGAATATGCCAGGCTTCCGTTTTACCGTTGGGCTGGTTTTCCAGCCGCTGCGCCGTGTCGTCATTCGCGTGCAAATGAACCGGCAGCATGCCGCTGCCGTCGATAAACTTGCTGAGTAGCGGAAAATGCGGGCCGCGCCATCCCGGCGCGACCAGTTCATCGGGATAGCGCGTCGCCAGTTCGCGAAGCGAGGTGCCGGCAAGCGGCCCGTTAACGACGGTTGCTATCATGCCGTCAACGTCGCTTACCTCCCAGGTTTCCGCGATGCGCGTATCGGGCAGTTCCGCTTTGCCGAGCTGCGTCTTAATGCGCGAGCCGCCGAAAATGTGTGTCGCAAGCGGCGTCGTCAGCTTAAGCGGATAGTTGAGCATCCCTCTCTCCTTTTTATCAGATAACCGCCTGACCACCGGTTACCGCGATAGTGGCCCCCGACACATAGCTTGCTTCATCGCTCGCGAGCATCACATAGACCGGCGCCAGTTCGGCTGGCTGTCCGGCGCGCGCCAGCGGCACCTGGCTGCCAAACTCTTTCACCTGCTCCGGCGGCATGGTGGACGGGATGAGCGGCGTCCAGATTGGGCCAGGCGCGACCGCATTGGCACGAATGCCCTTTTCGGCCAGCAGCGCGGCCAGGCTTCCGGAGAAGTTGACAATGGCCGCTTTAGTGGCGGAGTATGCGATCAGCTTCGGTTTCGGCTGGTCGGCGTTAACCGACGCGGTGTTGATTATCGAACCGCCCGCTGGCATATGCGGCACCGCCGCTTTGCAGATCCAGAACATGCCGTAAAGGTTGGTTTTCATGGTGCGGTCGAACTCTTCATCGCTGATTTCATCAAGCGACTCGCGGGTCATCTGGAAGGCGGCATTGTTGACCACGATGTCAATCTTGCCGAAGGTATCGGCCGCTTTCTGCACCAGCGCGCGGCAATGGGCGGCGTCGGTAATATCGCCTGCCACCAGCACGGCCTTGCGGCCCGCCTCTTCCACCAGACGCGCGGTGTCTTTCGCGTCGTCATGTTCGTCCAGATAAGAGAGCAGCACATCAGCGCCTTCGCGGGCGTAAGCAATCGCCACGGCGCGGCCAATACCGGAATCGCCGCCGGTGATGATGGCGGCCTTGCCTGCCAGGCGGCCGGAACCTTTATAGCTGGTTTCACCGTGATCGGGCGTCGGCTGCATCTCGGCCGTGCTGCCAGGGACATTCTGCTGCTGTTCCGGGAATGGCGGTTGTGGACGTGTCGTCATGGTTTTCTCTCCTGTTTCTTTTCATTTCGCGTGCCGCGAGGGCTTAGCCACGAAAGACTGCGGGGTTTCAGGAACCTGACGCTGCTAAGCGCCAACGATAAATTCAGGTTTCAGTATAGTTGACGAGATATATATGCAAGCGAAGCGGGAAACCAGACGGGTAAATTTCACCCACCGCCCGGCGTTATTTCTCATGCGGAATTACACGCAAAGGATATTATTATCGGGGCGGAAACGCGGACGCTAATTCTCTTTATTTACAGATGGTTACTGCAATATAACTCCTCTGCCGGCGGGCTGGAATATTACCGCTCTCGCTCGACGCTTTTATTCTTATAAAGCACAGTCCATAAGCCAGTAATAACGCCGGGCAACGACTGGCGCGCCCGGCGTTTTTAGCGAGGCATGACTTAAATATTCAGATCCACCCACAGGGCGGCGTGATCGGAGCCTGCCTGCTGCGGTTTTTTAAGCTCCGGGTAGACGTCCCATTTGACCGGGCGCTCGCCAGGCCACATCCCTTTGCGAATAACGCCGCCGGCGGTGACGCTCTCCCAGAGCGCGGGCGACAAGAGGATGTAATCGAGCTTGTTATTTTTAGCGCTGTTGCCCCAGGTGCCGGGAAAACCGCCGGTATCGAAAGACGGGTGCGTAAAGGCGTCGCGCAGATCGGTGCCTTGCAGCAGCGGCGAGAGCGTATCGCTGTCCGGCGTGTCGTTAAAATCGCCCGCGATGGCGATAAACCGCTCCCCGGCGTCGCGTCGCGCCTGATAGATTTCCGCCACCCGCTGCGCCTGCGCTTTACGCCGCGCGTCAGACTCGGCTTTACCGCCATAGCCTTTGCTTTTCAGGTGGTTGACCATCACCCACAGCGTCTCGCCGCTCGCCAGCGGCACCGCGTATTCCGGGCAGTCGCGAGAGAAAATCAACTGGCCGCGCGCGTCGCGGTCGTCGACATGGCTGCGCATCGGGCCGATGGGATAATCTGCGCCGGTGAGCAGACCCACATCAATACCCCGACTGTCGTTACCGTCGATGACCATGACGTGGCGAAACGGCTCGCCGCCGAGCGCTGCAATGATCTCCAGGTTGAACGCCGCCAGCGCCGGGCGGCTTTCAGCCTCCACCACGGCCAGCACATCGGCGTGCAGGTCGCTCATCACTCTCGCGGTAATGCGCATCGCGACTTCATCGACAGGCGACTCAATCAACTCCAGCGACCCGACCCAGTCGGCGCGCCCGCTCGCGATAATCTCAATGCCGCCGTCGCGTGGACGCTTTAGCAGACTGCCGCGGTTGCGACGCAGAATAACAAACGGCCCGGTGTCCGACTTCTCAAGTCCGAGCGCCACCAGCAGTTTCACCATCTCTTTTTTGCTGGCCTCGCTGTAGGTAATCTCGCCGAGTAGCGCATTAAGCCTCGCGAATTTCTCCAGCACCGGCCGCCCCTGCGACCAGCTTCCCTGCGACATCACGCGCGCGCGATCGAACAGGTTTTCTACGTTATATGACGCCAGACGCATAGCCCCTCCCGTTATGGTTATCCCTCGCCGTCGTCCTCTCACGCCAGGCGTTGGGTTAACTTTGAGTGTGGCAGCAAAATGTGACGGGCTCAAAACAGGCGCGGCGGCGTAAAACGCGCTGGCATTCGTCGCCGTAATCCGTACCATACACGCCACGCACAGATACAATATTCGGGCCTGCTGGCGCACAAGGCGAAAACGCCGCGCGCGGGCTGGCCAACAGTGAATTCGCGCGCCGGGCAACCCGCCAGAGCGCGCCGCAACGCAGAACTGAGCCACTTTTAAATGTCTGAAATCCAAGAAATTAGCAAAAAAGAGCAGTACAACCTCAACAAGCTGCAGAAGCGTCTGCGCCGTAACGTGGGCGAAGCTATCGCTGATTACAACATGATTGAAGAAGGCGACCGAATCATGGTCTGCCTCTCCGGCGGTAAAGACAGCTATACCATGCTTGAAATCCTGCGCAATTTGCAGCAGAGCGCGCCGGTCAATTTTTCGCTGGTGGCGGTGAACCTTGACCAGAAACAGCCGGGTTTCCCTGAACATATCCTGCCGGAATATCTGGCCGCGCTGGGCGTGGAATATAAAATCGTTGAAGAAAATACTTACGGGATCGTGAAAGAGAAGATCCCGGAAGGGAAAACCACCTGCTCGCTCTGCTCACGCCTGCGTCGCGGCATTCTCTACCGCACCGCGACCGAACTGGGCGCCACGAAAATCGCGCTCGGCCATCATCGCGACGACATTTTGCAGACGCTGTTCCTGAATATGTTTTACGGCGGCAAGATGAAAGGCATGCCGCCGAAACTGATGAGCGACGACGGCAAACATATCGTTATCCGCCCGCTCGCCTACTGCCGCGAAAAAGATATTGAGCGTTTTTCTCAGGCGAAAGGCTTCCCGATTATCCCGTGTAACCTGTGCGGCTCGCAGCCGAACCTGCAGCGTCAGGTGATAGCCGACATGCTGCGCGACTGGGATAAGCGCTATCCAGGCCGTATCGAAACCATGTTCAGCGCGATGCAGAACGTGGTGCCGTCGCACCTGTGCGACACCGAACTGTTCGACTTCAAAGGCATTCATCATGGCGCTGAAGTGGTGAACGGCGGCGATCTGGCGTTCGACCGCGAAGAGATCCCGATGACGCCCGTCGGATGGGCGCCGGAAGATGACGCGGCACCGCCGATACAGCGCCTCGACGTGCTGGAAATCAAATAATCCTGAGCCCTCCTTTCGGAGGGCTTTTTTTTGCGCGCTCAACGCATGTGCGGCGGCGGATCGTCGATGGGGCGCGGGTCCGGCGATGGCGGGTCGGGAATGGGTTGCGGCGTCGGGATCGGATCAGGTACCGGAACCGGATCGATGGGCACCGGGTCGCTCATTTGAATCACATACGGAGAATGCATAGCCTTTTCCTTTTGTGGTTGCGGATAAGTTAAGCGTAGAGGAGATGCGGCAGAAGGGAAAAGCGCGGCGCGGCTGCTGCGATAAAACGCCCGGGTTTAACACCGCCAGCGCGTCAAAAAAGCAAAAAAAAGCCGACTTAATAAAGTCGGCGTCGTACGAATCAATTGTGCTATGCAGTAATTCAAAAAAGGAAGTAAGACAATATGGAGCGCAACGCCCATCGCTTGACGTTGCATTCACCTGCGACAGCCATCATGCCGTGAAACCCTGTGCCATTTTTTGATATGGCTCAAACTCACTGTCCTTTTTCCCACGCATCGCTGATAAAATGCTAATTTTTACAACCATTTACTTCGATGTAACCACCACGTAACACCACCGATCACCAGCACGAGCGCGATACAAAAGATACTGAAGCCCAGATGCCAGTCGCCGCCGGGGATGCCGCCAAGGTTGACGCCGAACAGGCCGGTGAGAAAAGTGCTGGGTAAAAAGACCATGGCCATTAGCGACATCGTATAGCTGCGACGAGAGAGCGACTCCTGCATAGTCTGGGAGATCTCATCGGCCATCACCGCCGTGCGCGCGATACAGGCGTCGATTTCGTCAAGCCCGCGGCCCAGCCGGTCGGCGATATCCTGCATGCGTCGACGATGATCGTCATTCATCCAGCTAAAGCGCTCGCTGGCAAGGCGCGAGAAAACGTCACGCTGCGGCGACATATAACGGCGCATCACAATAAGCTGTTTACGCAGCAGCGCCAGCACGCCGCGCGGCGGTACAATCTCTTCCAGCAGATTATCTTCAAGGTCGATAATTTTATCGTGCAGCTCTTCGATAAACTCGCTGGCGTGATCGGTCAGCGCGTCGCAGGCGTCGACCAGCCAGCCGCCGACGTCCGCCGGGCCGCTGCCCTCGTTGAGATCGTGAATAATGTCGTCAAGCGCGAGTACTTTACGCTGACGCGTGGAGACGATGAGCCGTTCGTCGATATAAAGCCGCATCGCCACCAGCTGATCCGGACGCTCGTCGGTGCTGCCGTTGATGCAGCGCAGCGTAATCAGCGTGCCCTCGCCCATGCGGGTCACACGCGGACGCAGGCTTTCGCCCGCCAGCGCGTCGCGTACCAGATTAGGTAAGAGCGGCGTTTCGGCGAGCCACTGGGCGCTTTCCGGGTTTGTATAGTTCAGATGCAGCCAGCACGGATGCTCTTTATCAATAACGCAGTCATTCTGCAGCGGCTGTACACCGCCATGCCCATCCAGCAGCCAGGCGAATACCGCATCCGGCACGTTCACTTCAGAGCCCTTAATGGCCTCCATCGCGTCTCCTGATGATTAAGTCGGGTAACCCCACGTTACGCTGTCGTTAACGGTTTTCCAGCGCAGCCTGAATGGCGTCTGCCAGTTCAGCCAGATGGTGGCGGGTATATTCGATATCTTTGGCGAGTTTGTCACGCCCTTCATAGCCGTTCGGCGCGGCCACGGAGGCTTTAATAACTTCCAGCGCGGCGTTGACCGCCAGCAGGCGTTTTTCCGCATCGCTGCGGGAGGAATAGTTTTCAGGCAGCATCGCTACGCTCCGGTCATTCAACTGGCCTTTATGGTGGTACATTGCGCAGGAATTTCAAGCCAAAGCGTGTTAGTTGCGGTTTAAAACAGCGCCACCAGCAGCGCGACGGGGAAACTCATCGGCCATGTTGCGCCAACCAGCGTCGCGCTCAAAAGCTTAATACTGGTTTTGTCTTTAGCGATGAAGAAAGTGATCAGCGCCGCGATCGCCGCCATGACGGCGTAGAAAACGAGCATATGTTGGTAAAGCGTCATGAATGCGGGTGTCCATACTGAGAGTGCGGTCGCAATATGCGATTTTTTATGACGCAGATCAAGTATCAATTCTCCCTGCCGCACAGCAAAATTTGATCTGCCTTACTGAATCCTCACCGTTTACGCGGATGAATCAAATCCGCGCGCAATGTGTTAACGTCGGCATATCGAAAAAGTGACAAACTGAGGCCGTTACAACGCAATGAGAACCACGCGCGTCACGTTACGTCTTTCCCACGCTGTCAGCGACGTTATGCTGGATGACATCAAAGCCATCATTCCTGCGGATGCGTTACAAGTGTTTATTAATCAGCTGGATGAAACCCAATATGCCACGCTGGAGTGTATCCAGACGGAGCAGAACTGTTCGCTCATCGCCTCCGCCATTGTGGTCTGGCGCCAGCTCGGGCATATCAAAAGCCTGATTTATCGCAACGGTGATGTGCTGCGCGACGTCTCGGACGCCAGCCAGTTTCAGATATTCACTATGCTGCGCGCGCCGCTCACGGTGCTTGCCATTCGCTGACCCGTTTTAAGAAAATTCTCAACCTTTCCCCTCGCCTGCCGATAACCCTCTGAAAATGGACGGGGGAACGTTGATGCTACCTGGAATACCTACGCTTGCGCTGGCCTTTACGCTCTGGCTGCTGATTTTTATCCCTTCTTACAAAATCGCCCGGCGGGCAGGTTTCGGCTGGTCAATGGCGCTACTGCTGACCATGCCAGGCCTGAACATTGTCGCCTGGTGGTGTTTTGCATGTATGAAATGGCCGGCGCGCCGTTACTTCTGAGAAAACCTGTGTGGTGACAATACGGGGCGCCTGGATCAGCACGCGCTCCGCTTTCTCCTGCGCACGGCCTTAACAGAATAAAAAAACGCTTATTGTTAAAGCTCTCTGTCACCTTGCCGATGAATCAGATAGCCCAACGCCTGCGTTGACTCTAAAAGCCCTGAGGCGCCTGCGCCTGAAAAGAAGCCGTGCTTGAAGGTAGCACCCTATGTTTAGCCACATCGACAGAAAAGACGCCAGACGCATGGCCGCCCTGGACATGCTCCGGGGAGATCACGGGCATCAGGACCCGGTACTGCTGCAATTCGCCAGGCTCGCCAGCCTGGCGCTCGGCGTGCCCGGCTGCTTTATTGCCGTGGTGGATAAAGGGGGCCTTCCGGTACACCTCGCACACCCTGAGCCGTTACAGGTCGACGCCGCGGTATTAACGCAGCCGCTTTGCGCGCCTGGTCAGCCGGTCTGGTGCAGCGACACCACGCTTGATGAACGCGCGCGGGCGCATCCGCTCGCCGCTGGCGCGCCGCAGGTGCGGTTTTACGCCTGCGCCCCGCTGCGCACGCGCGATGGCAGCCTCACCGGCACCATCGGCCTGACAGATACCTCGCCGCGCCCGTTTGACGATGAGCGCGCGCAGACGCTGACGCTTATCGCCGGGCTGACTGGCGCCTGGCTTGAGACGTTAAACGCCGTCGGCTTTCTGGATCCGGTGACGCGCCTGCCCAACCGCCAGAAACTCCTGGCCGATATGGAGCGACTCAGCGCGAGCGGCAGCACCGAACGCTACTCTCTGATGATTTTCGACTGCATCGACATGCCCACCGCCTATGAACTGGCGCGCTCGCTCGGCATGCCAGCGCTGGAAACGTTGCTTAACGATCTCGGCCCTCTGCTGCGCATGAAACTGCGGCTGAAAACCGACACCGTGCTTTATAACGTGGCGACTGGCCGCTACGCCCTGCTGTTAAAAACACGCAATCAAAAAGCCATTCGCCGCAACGCCGCGACGCTGCCGCTGGTAAACGCGCGGATGTTGCAGGGGATCAACATCCGGCTGAATATCTTTGCGGGCGAGGTGGGCTGGCAGCCGGAGAAAACCACGCCTAACGAGGCGCTACGGCGCGCCATTAGCGCGCTGCACGAGGCTATCTGGCTTAACAAACGCCATATGGTGTTCGACCCCGAGCGCGATGAAAAACGTAATGTCGATTTCCAGTTGCTGCATGACCTCAGCGAAAGCATCGCGAAAAATCGCGGGCTGTATCTGATGTACCAGCCGAAAATCAAACTCAGCACCAGTAAAGCGGTAGGCGTCGAAGCGCTGCTGCGCTGGCGTCACCCTACGCGCGGCGACATTCCGCCGGGCGTGTTTATCCCGCTGGCGCAAAACACGACGCTGATGGATGAAATTACCCAGTGGGTCATTGGCGCAGCGCTGTCACAGCTACAAAAGTGGCATCGTCAGGGCATCGTCCTGCCGGTGTCGGTCAATATCAGCGTCAGCGACCTCTCACGCAGCGGCTTTGCCGATGCGCTGGAAGCGCGCGTGTTGCGCGCAGGGCTGTCGCCGAACGATATTCGTATTGAATGTCTTGAGACCGAAAAAGCGCTGGAGAGCGAAACGGCGCTCAGCGAGATGGAGATGCTTAAGCTGCGCGGTTTTAAGATCCTGCTGGATGATTTCGGCGCCGGTTACAGCAATATCAACTATTTGCGCCGCATTCCTATCGATATCATTAAGCTTGACCGCTCACTGACCAGCCGTATTGCCGAGGATCGCGCCAGCCAGATTATCGTGCGCAACGTTATCCAGATGCTGAAAGAACTTGACTACGTCGTACTGGCCGAAGGCGTGGAAGATGCCGAAACCGCGCGCCTGCTGCTGGAGTTCGGTTGCGATGAAGCGCAGGGCTATTACTTCTCGCGCCCCGTGGAGCCTGACTATATCGCGCAGTGGATATAGATTATATTTCCGGCGCATAAAATCTGAAGCGCCGGAAATATATCCATGCCTGAACCCAGCGCATCGATAAATAACCACCTGATTTCTGCGGTTTATTATTAACCACAGCTACCGTCTAATATGTGTATTAATATACACTTCCCGGCATTCCATCCCAACATGACGCTGAACAATCACAGAATTAAAAAAGGGTGTTGTAAACGGATATTTCCCGACTACGCTTATCTCATACCTTAGCCCTTCACTAAGGTTATCTTTGCCATCACCAGGGAGACCATTGGTTCAGGGAGGAGCCATTTTTTTGCGTCGCATCGCCGCACCGCCTGTTCTGCTCGCACCTCTCGCGTTACGTTAGCTTGCTCCCGTCATTCCACACGCTACGCCGCGCGCCCCTTATCAGGCAATCTGCCGGATTGCCGCAGGCGCCAGTAAATGCGACAAAATATAACAAGCGCCTGCAAAATATGAATTACCTTTGCAGCTTTTATAAAGAGTTTAATATTCCTGCACCCGTTGCGCCTGAATATTCCATAAGTAACAAACGAAGCGCGAAAATTAAAAAGCAACCCTGAAACACCCTGCAAAATTCAGCCGTAAAACAGTATCTTCCTGGAGGATTTTTATTTTTATGCGCATTTAACTTGCGCCTGTTAAATACCTTATCTACAGTTATTAATACCTTTTCGACAGCAGTGATGCATTGCTGAATTAAGTAAGACCAACAACATGAGGAGATATTATGACTCAGCATCGTGGTGGTTCAGGTAATTTCGCAGAAGATCGTCAACGCGCTTCCGAAGCAGGCCAGAAAGGCGGTCAGCACAGCAGCGGTAATTTTAAAAATGACCCGCAACGCGCTTCTGAGGCTGGTCAGAAAGGCGGCCAGCAGAGCGGGGGGAATTTTAAAAATGACCGTGAGCGCGCCTCCGAAGCGGGGCGCAAAGGCGGGGAAAACAGCCACGGCGGCGGTCGCTCCTGATTGCGCGTGATAAGCGCTCCGCTCTGACGGGGCGCGTAATCATCATCAGGTATTTCCCTTAAAATAATCCCGGCTAATAAATAAAAAGGAGAACGCCCCCTCGTTCTCCTTTTTTGTGTTTGCCGCCCGGTATTACGCCGTGTGGCTGCTGAATATCCAGACACTCTCCGTCTCGTCGGTTAACATGACGTCCTGTGCCTCGCCGCTTGGCAGAACAAAACAGATAATCTCCCCTCCAGCCAGCGTGGAAAATTCATTTATCTGCTGCGCTTTATCTATCTCAAACGTTTTTATCGTCTCCCCGGTGACAGTATCCGGTTCACTGACGCTATAGGTGGCGGTAAAATCCACTTCCGGGCGGTCTTTCAGATGTAGCTGAATTGAAGGCATATCGGCTCCCCAGGTGACGCATTGACTTCAAGTGTAGCCCACGCTCGCCATGCCTGGATAAGTGGCGCGGCGAGATATCCCCACTTTAGTAATAAAATTAAAGCGATGCGAAACGCGGCCGATAACAGATATGCATGAAAGCAGTCGCTGCGGCTGGCGTATCTTCACGCCACACCCGCCAACCATCACACCTGGAAGCGAGAGTGCGTGTTATCGCGCTTGCAGGAAAAGGGAGAGTGAGATGAAACGGTCTGGCATTCTGGCGCTGGTCGGGGCAGTTTTTTTGTTGCAGGGGTGCGATGCGGACAGCATCGACCAGGTTAAAGCGCTCAGCGCCGGGGAGCACTCCATCGGCGAAACCTTTGAGGCGCGCACCGACTGCGTGAACGGCGCATGGCGCACCTTTGAAGACGCCGGCGGGCGCGATGTCGTGCTCTACGCCTGCAAACTGCCGGCACCCGAGCTTGCCGGGCTGACCGATCAATTTCGTGTCCACAGCAATCAGCTGGTCGCGCAGAATACCACGGCGCGCTGGCGCTCCGCCCACCGCGATGATGTCGCCCGCGTAATGAGCGAAGTGAGCATTCGGGATGTCGAGCTGCTGTATGTCTGGCGCATCGACGGCGGCAACGCGCCTCAACTGGCGGATGTCGAAATCAAAGCGGCCACCACCTTTTCAAGTTTCAGTTACAGCGTCAGCCAGCCAGAGGCGTTCATCGCGCTGGCCTCAAACCACGCCGTGCCTGATCTCTTGTCACAAAGCCTGTTTCCGCAGCTCGATAAAAACGCGGGCCCGCTTTACCAGCAGCTGAGCGCGCTGTAATTACTCTGACTCGCCGTGTACGCGGCGAGCCTGAGTGAGATCCAACACGCCCTGCATCATCGCTTCGCACCACGCGGCATAGTCATGTCCGCTCGACCACGGATGAAAACTCACCGCGTAGCCCTTCTCTTTCAGCGTCTGCGCAAATTCCACAGTATTGCGGTAAATACCGCCATCCGGCCCCTGCGTTTCAAACCTCCCGGCCTGTAGCCAGAAACGCACCGGCAGACGCGGCGCACGTTGATATTCGCGCGTCAGCCAGCTCGCGGGCTGCCCTTTCGGCGCCCACCAGTACGATCCTGACAGGCTTAGCACATTACCGAACGCTGCCGGATGGCGCAGCGCCACCCACGACGCCGCCAGCCCGCCGTAGCTGGAGCCGGTGACGATAGTGCGCCGCCCTTGAGGTTCAATACCGCGCGCCCGCAGCCAGGGAAGCAGCTCCAGCGCCATCATGTCGGCGAAATCGCGGTTGGGCGGCAGCTCGTGGCTGCGCCGCGCGAAGTCAAGGCTGTCGATAAATACCACATTCACCGGCGGCAGGCGGTGGTCGGCAATCAGGCGGTCGACCACCGACGCCAGCCGGTAGTCCTCCTGATACGTATTGCCGTCAAAGACCATCAGCGTCCAGCGCGCCGCCTTTGCCGGTCGATAGAGCTGGATATCACGCCGGTTGCCGAGCCGCGCGCTGTCAAACGTATGGCGTGTCAGCGTGCCGTGCCGCACGCCGTTGAGATCCGCCGGTACGCCACACTGACGCCCGCTGCCGAGCGCCAGCAGCGACGCGCGGTTCCAGCGGTCATCCTGGCCTGGGAGAAACTGCCGCGGGTTAAGCGGATCCGCCTGAGCGGTTGCGAGAATAGCGCGGCGTTGTTCGCGCGCCCCGCCATTGGTCTTCGGCACGTCCGGCGCAAGCTTATACTGCATCAGCGTGTCAGCAGGCACCACATAGCTGCGAAACCAGACATCTGACTGACCAAGCCGGAACAGCGGATCGTGATCGCCGCCGGGGGAGCCGAGAATAAACACGTTACGGCGCGCGCCGCGCCATAAAAACGTGACTCGCCGGTGGTCATTGTCGACCGGTTCCACCAGCGGCGTGCCGCGCGCGGCGATCTCGCGCCAGAACGCCGCGGTGTCGCCGCCTGCCGCGAGGTGGCGCGCCAGCTGTTGCAGCGTCGGGCTGACCGGTGCGAGCGGCTGTTCGCGATCGAGCGGCACGGTCTCATGCGCCTGCCAGCGCAGCGACCACGGCGTCCCCGCCTCGCCCTCAAGGATAAGCGTCGATGCCTGCTGCGCCGGCAGCGCAAACAGCAGCGAATGCGCGCCATCCGCAGGGCCGCGCGCGACCAGGGTGCGCAGGCTCTGCTGGCGCGCGTCCGTGAGTTGTGCGCGCTGTGCGCCGGAAAGCGTCGCGGCGACATAGTTTTCCTTCATCACCGGCTGGGTAATACAAACGCGCCCGCGGCGGTCAAACGTGCCGCTCAGTTCCCCGCTCGCCGTTCCCTTCAGGCATGAAGTCGCCTCGCCCGGCAGTGTGCTGACGCCCATCAGCAGGCCAATCACTATCGCAATCCGCTTCACTCGACTCTCCTTAAAATTTGTTAACAACTTAATGCAAATGGTAATGATTTTCAATATCATCGAGCCGTTTGCAGGCGTGTGATTTACGCGCGGTTCGCCGTTGCGCCGCCGCGCAGGTTAATGATGAAGACAAGGAAAACGACAGAAATGGTCTTAAAAAATAATAAGATAATAATCCCCGGCATCCTCAGTCTCGCTGCCGTCGGCAGTAGCGGCGCGCAGGCGGCCACGCCAAGTGAAGAGACAATGGTGGTGACGAACGGCGTGGCGGAAGATCCGCACGCCCCGCTGAAAGGTATGGTCGCCACGAAAACCCTCTCCGCCACCAAAACCAGCGCGGATCTTATTCGCACGCCGCAGTCGGTCTCGGTGGTGACGCGCGATCAGATGACGGCGCTGGATGTCACCTCGGTGTCGCAGGCGTTGCGCTACAGCGCCGGCGCGTTTACCGAATATCGCGGCGGATCCAACCGCAACGATGAAGTGTTTGTGCGCGGCTTCAGCTATGTACCGAAATTTCTGGATGGTCTGAGCTTCGGCGCGACCGCGGGATCACAAACCGGCGTGGTCGACCCGTGGCTGCTGGAACGGGTTGAACTGGTGCGCGGCCCGGCATCGGTGCTGTTCGGTCAGGTCAACCCCGGCGGGCTTATCAGCATGACCAGCAAGCGGCCATCCCGCGAGGCGGCGCAACAGGTGCAATTGCGCACCGGCAATCACCGGCTGGCGGAGGGCGCGTTTGACGTGGGCGGCGCGCTGGATGGCGACGGCCGTGTGCTGTGGCGCCTCAACGGCCTGGGCCGCGCACAGCGCAACGAGGTGGAAGATTATAAAGAGTCCCGCGTGGCAATCGCGCCCGCCCTCACCTGGTACGCCAACGATCAGACGCGCTTCACGCTGCTGACGAGCTACCAGAAAGATCCCGATGCGGGCTATCGCAATTTCCTGCCCGCTTACGGTACCGCAAAACCAACGCCTGACGGGCGCACCATTGCGCGCGATTTCAACGTCAGCGATCCGGATTACGACACCTCGCGCCGCGAGCAAACCTCCGTGGGTTACGAGCTGGAGCATCAGCTTAACGACGCCGTCACCCTGCGCCAGAATGCCCGCTACAGTCATATTACCCAGGAGTATCGCTATCTGGTCTATGTGAACAGCGCCGCCAGTTCGACCGTGTTACAGCGCCGTCCGCAGCATGAACAGCGCGACACAAAAGAGTTCGGTCTGGATAACCAGCTGGAAGCCCGGTTTGATACCGCCGATATCAGCCATACGCTGTTGACCGGGTTCGACTATAAGCAGAGCCGCGACCACCAGCGCCTCGCGCGCGACAGCGGCGCCCGCTACAACCTGGACTGGACCCGCCCTGTCTATGGCATCGACATCAGCGACAGCGCGTTGACGCCGACCACTAACGAACAGCAGGATCTCGACCAGATGGGCCTCTATCTCCAGGATCAACTGAGCTGGAACCGCTGGGAACTGTTGCTTTCGGGCCGCTATGACGTTTCAGAGGTGCGCACCGCCGATCTGCTGGACAACACCTCGACGCAGCAGAACGACAATAAATTCACCTGGCGCACCGGCCTGCTCTACGCCTTTGACTTCGGCCTGTCGCCTTACCTCAGTTACAGCACCTCGTTTGAGCCGAATCTGCAAACCAACCGCGCTGCCGGCACCGCGCCATTTAAACCGATGGAGGGCAAGCAGACGGAAGTGGGCCTGAAATATCAGCCGACCGACAGCGTGCTGATGTCGCTTGCGCTGTACGATTTGAAACAGACCAACGTGGCGACGTACAACAGCACGCAGGGCTATTTCGAAAATGCGGGCGAAGTGGAGTCAAAAGGCGTCGAAACCGAACTGCACGCCACGCTTGCACAGCACCTGAACCTGATCGCTTCCTATACCTATACCGATGCCGAAAACGTCAGTACTACCGTGGCGGGCACCGAAGGCAAAACCCCTGCGCGTATTCCGGCGCATATGGCCTCAGCCTTCGCCAGCTATACGCTGCCCGGCGGCGCGTTAAGAGGGCTCACCGCCGGCGCGGGCGTGCGTTACATCGGTACCAGCTATGGCGATGCGAAAAACACTTTCAAAGTACCGTCGGTCGATCTTTATGACGCCATGCTCCGCTACGACCTCGGCGAACTCAATGGCCAGTTGAAAGGCGCCGCGCTGCAAATGAACGTCAACAACCTCGCGGATAAGAAATATGTCTCCGCCTGCGCGTCGGATACCGCGTGCTTCTATGGCGTGGGCCGGACAGTCACCGCCACCGTCACCTACGCCTGGTAAAACGGTTTTTTATGCATAACACCGGCCCGGTTCGCCGGGTCGGTGTTTTTTTATGCACTTAATATCAATACTTAAGTTAAATTTTCTTTAGCATCCCCTGCCCGCTCATAATGATCAGTTTTTATTCAGTCTTGCGGATTGTTGCGGCAATACCGTTTCACTTCACTATTTAAGAAAAATCGTTCTCCTTTTGGATTAAGTTTTTACTTAATAACTGGCATGTGATTATTGCAGAACACAATAATGGGGACTATATAGTTCAGGGCGTAACGAAAAACGCTTCAGAACGCGCAACAACTCATAAGCAAAAATAAACTTTCTTTACCGTTGCTTCCATAAGTGGATATTTCCGGCAAGAACTTTACCATTCTGCCGCTACAATTACCTGGTACGCATCAGTGAAGGGATGCACACGCCGTTGTAGTCGATAAAACCATAATGGAGGGTAGGATGACCTGGCGGGTTGTTGATTCAGTCGTAAGCACCGATACTAATTCTGTATTTTCATTAATTTCTTCGCAACATTCAATTAAACTTATTTTATGGTATAAAGCCACTTATTATTTGTCGCCAGGGGATAAATTATCAATCAACGGTGAGGCCATTGCCGTCAATAATAAACCCGTTCAGCTTACGTTGTACCGCACCACCCTTTATAACGCGCGATTCTGGCAAACCATCGTTAAGAGTAATACCCACTGTGCCGGCAACCATCAGCGAAGCGTTACAAAATGCATTTATCGCAGTAAATGCAAACTGCACACTTGCCCGTTTCAACTGCATTGAAGCCCTCAGGCGTTTCGCATGGCATTTTCCCGGCAGGCATGGGAAAATCCTGCATCGACACGCCGCCCGGTGACGTCATCATCGCGTCACTCTTCTCTTCCGATAAGGAATTCACGCCCGTGAAAACTCTGCTGAAAACCGTGCTGCTGGCGCTGGCATTAAGCCCGCTCTGTGCGCAGGCGGACGACATCACCCGCAGCGCGGCGACGGACGCCTGTCTTAAACAGGCGGGTGAACATAGCGCCGACTGTCTCGAAGCCGCCGGCCTGGCCTCGGATAATCAGCTCAGGCAAGCGTTCAGCGCTAAAATTACGGCGTTGCAGAATTTCGATTACACCCGCTGGCCGCAGGGCGACGAGGCGAGACGCACGCAGATGGTCGAGGCGTTACAGGTAAGCCAGCAGCAGTGGACCGCCGCGCGGGATGCCTTCTGCACGGCGGCGAGCGCGTCTGCGGCGGGCACGCCCTGGCTTGCCGCTCACGCGTTAAGCTGCGTTATCAATATGAACGCGCGTCGCACAGAGGAACTGGCGCTGATCCAGCCTGAACCTGAAAAGTAATTCGGAGGCTTATTCCGGCCCCGCGCAATGCAGGCGCCGGTTTTCATCAAGAACGCGTTAATGTTTGAGGATATACATGGTGCGGCTGTAAGCGACATCTTCAGGGTTATCAATTGGATACCCTTTCAGCCACGGCTTAATTAACCGGCCATTGGTATACTGATAAATCGGCGCGATGGGCGCCTGCGTGGCGATGATTCGCTCGGCGCTGTTGTAGTCGTCGTTACGCGCTTTCACGGAGGTCTCCTGCGCGGCCTGTTGCAGCACTTTGTCGTAATCCGCATTGTTAAAGCGCGAAATATTGCCGCTGTGGGTCGAGCTTAACAGTGAAAGAAACGTCGACGGCTCGTTATAGTCGCCCACCCACGAGGCGCGGATCACATCGAAATTGCCGGTGTTGCGGCTGTCGATATACGTTTTCCACTCCTGATTTTTGAGCTTCACCTCCACGCCAAGATTTTTTTTCCACATCGAGGCCACCGCGATGGCAATCTTCTGATGGTTTTCCGACGTGTTATAGAGCAGCGTCAGGTTCAGCGGGCGCGACGGGCCGTACCCGGCCGCCTGCAACAGCGTTTTCGCCTGCGCGTTCAGCTCCTGCTGGCTCATCTGTTCCCACTCTGACGGCACGGGCGTAAAGCCTGCGGTCACATCCGGCGTAAAGCGCCAGGCCGGTTTTTCCCCGGTGCCGAGCACTTTTTCCGCCATGACGCGGCGGTCGATGGTCATGCTGAGCGCAAGACGAACGCGGGCGTCCGCCGTAGGCCCTTTGCGGGTGTTAAAGGCGTAGTAATAGGTGCCGAGCTGCGGCGGCGTAAAGACCTGGTCTGGGATCTCTTTTTTCAGCTTCTGATAGAGGTTTTTCGGGAAGGATTCGGTGATGTCGATATCATTCGCCAGATAGCGTTTGGTCGCTGCAGATTCCTGATTCACCGGTAAAAAGGTGACCTGCGTCAGCACCGTTTTCGCGTTATCCCAGTAGTGGCTGTTCGGCGACAGCACCAGCTTTTCGTTCACCACGCGGTCTTTGAGCACGAATGCGCCGTTGCCCACCAGCTTGCCGGGGCGAGTCCAGTCGCCGCCCTGCGCAACGTTCGCTTTCTGCACCGGATAGAGCGCCACGTTGGCCGCGAGGCTCGGGAACCAGGGCAGCGGTTTATCAAGCGTGACCTTCAGCGTGCGCGCGTCCACGGCGCTGACGCCAAGCGTCGCGGGCGGCTGCTTGCCGTCGATGATGTCCTGCGCGTGCGCCATGCCGGCCAGCGCGAAGAACCAGGCGAACGGCGAGGTGGTTTTCGGATCCACCATACGCTGCCAGCTGTAGACAAAATCCTGTGCCGTCACCGGCGTGCCGTCAGACCAGCGGGCATTGTCGCGAAGCTTAAACGTCCAGATGCGGTTATCGTGTGTCTGCCATTCGGTGGCGACGCCCGGCACCAGTTCGCCCTTGCTGTTCTGATTCACCAGGCCTTCGAAGAGATCGCGCAGCACCTGAATTTCCGGCAACCCTACCGCTTTCGCCGGATCCAGCGAGGCAGGTTCATCTTTCAGATGGCGTACCAGCGTCTGATGTTCGGCGAGCGCCGTACCGGGCGGCACGTCGGCCGCAAACGCGCCGGTCAGCGCGGTTGCGACCCATAATGCGCTTAAGGTGATGCTTACAGGAATTTTCATGAGGTCCTCGTTCTCTTTAGTCTGGCGCCGAACCGCTCTTTCCGGGCGCGCTGTCGGGGAATTATTTGTTGGATGAATATAAATTGCAAACCACTGTCCCGGATTTTGCGGGCTAACCCTGCGTCAGATCAACGTGTTACTGCCCGCCTGCGCGAATAACAGGCCACGCGCCTTTTGCCGTCAGGCTGTTGAATTTCAGTCCGTTGTCGACAACACTCCTTTTATCTTCCTTCAATGGCGGCCCGGTTATGACCACGCTTAGACCCCGCGCGCAACGCGGCGCTTTATCTGACGACGCCAGGCGTTATGGCGAATCGGCGCTAGGCGCGCCGCTGCTCTGGTTTCCGGCCCCGGAGGCGCAGCGCGCGCCGGGGCTGATTATCGCCGGCACGCACGGCGATGAGAACGCGGCGCTGGTGACGCTCTCCTGCGCGCTGCGCACGCTTGCGCCTACGCACCGACGGCATCATGTGGTGCTGGCGGTTAACCCGGATGGCTGTCAGCTCGGCCTGCGCGCCAATGCGCGCGGCGTCGATCTCAACCGCAATTTCCCGGCCGCGAACTGGCAGCCGGGCGATACGGTTTATCGCTGGAACAGCGCTGCCGAGACGCGCGATGTCACGCTCTCCACCGGCGAAAAACCGGGCTCAGAGCCGGAAACCGCCGCGTTGTGTCAGTTAATTCACCAGCTGAAGCCTGCGTGGGTGGTGTCGTTTCACGATCCGCTCGGCTGTATTGAAGATCCGCAGCAGACGCGGCTTGGTCAGTGGCTCGCCGGGGCTTTCGGGCTGCCGCACGTCACCAGCGTCGGCTATGAAACGCCCGGCTCGTTCGGCAGCTGGTGCGCGGATATCGGGCTTGCCTGCATCACCGCCGAGTTTCCGTCCATCTCCGCCGACGACGCCACCGAACGCTATCTGGCGGCGATGACCGCGCTATTGCATTACGATGATGAAACCTGAGGCGCCGCGTCGGGGTGGAGATAAAGCTGGCCGGGCGTGAAACGTAAGGCGGGCTCGACATCCACCGCAAGCCAGGTGGGGCCGTCGAGATCGGTAAAACGCGCCTGCGGGATGAGCGGCAGCGCGGCGCTGATGGCGCGCGAGGTGCAGAGCATACAGCCCAGCATGACCCCGAACCCGTCATCCGCCGCCTGACGCGCCAGCGCCAGCGCCTCGGTCAGCCCGCCGGTTTTATCAAGCTTGATGTTAATCATCTCGTAACGGCCGGCGAGAGTTTTGAGACTGCCGCGCGCGTGGCAGCTCTCATCGGCGCAAATGGGCAGCGGGTGGATAAAGTTTTCGAGCGCGCGGTCATCCGAGGCGGGCAGCGGCTGCTCCAGCATCTGGACGCCGAGATCCGCCAGCAGCTGACAACGCGCCGCCAGCCCTTCCGCGTGCCAGGACTCGTTAGCATCGACAATCAGCGTCGCCTCCGGCACCGCTTCACGAATGGCGACCATCCGCTCAGTAATAAAAGTATCGTCGAGTTTGATTTTCAAAAGCCGCGCGCCCTTTTCCCAGAGCAACGCGGCGTTCACCGCCATCTGCTCCGGCGCGCCGATAATGACCGTTTGCGCGGTGGTGTGCTGGCCGGGCAGCGTCACCTGCAAATGCGCGTCCAGCGTCTCGCCTGCGCGGCGGGCTTCAAGATCCCAGAGCGCGCAGTCAATGGCGTTGCGGGCGGCGCCAGCGGGCAGCAGCCGCTGCAGCGCGGCGCGATCAAGCCCGGTTTCGAGCTGCGGGACGACCGTCATGATCTGCGCCATCACCGAGGCGACGCTCTCGCCATAGCGCGGGTATGGCGTGCATTCGCCCACGGCGCGCATGCCCTCTTCTTCCAGCTCCACCACGACCACCACCGCTTCACTGCGGCTGCCGCGGGCAATCACAAACGGCGAATGGAGCGGCCAGGCTTCCTGATACACTTTTACGCTTCTCATTATTTTCCTCGCAACGGGCTTTGCCTCAGTATAGCGACTGGAAAGTTAGCCTGCCGGGACAGTTTTTTATATTCATCGCCCCTGTGATCACATACACTAGCGGCGACGTTAACTATATGTAAACAGGAAGATAACTATGTCACAAATCGTCTATTTCCAGGGCAATCCGGTTTCCGTGGTCGGTCAGATCCCGCAGGCGGGCAGCAAAGCGGCACCGTTCAGCCTGGTGGCAAAAGATCTGTCTGACGTCTCACTGAGCCAGTTTGCCGGTAAGCGTAAAGTACTGAACATTTTCCCAAGCATCGATACCGGCGTCTGCGCCGCGTCCGTGCGTAAGTTCAACCAGCTGGCGACCGGTATGGAAAACACCGTCGTGCTGTGTATCTCCGCTGACCTGCCGTTCGCGCAGTCCCGCTTCTGCGGCGCGGAAGGCCTGAGCAATGTCATTACGCTCTCCACCCTGCGTAACGCGCAGTTCGCCAGCGATTACGGCGTTGGCATCGACGAAGGCGCGCTGAAAGGCCTGACCGCCCGCGCGGTGCTGGTAGTGAACGAGAATGATGAAGTCGTGTTCAGCGAGCTGGTGAACGAAATCACCCATGAGCCGAACTATGACGCCGCGCTCAACGCGCTGAAAGCGTAAGCGCCGCGCATAAAAAAAGCCTCCGCATGCGGAGGCTTTTTTATGGGCGTTACTCTTCGCCTTTGCGCTGGCTTAAGCCATATTCACGCAGCTTATTGGCGATAGCGGTGTGCGAGACACCCAGCCGTTTGGCAAGCTTACGGGTGCTCGGATAGCTGCGATACAGCTGCGTCAGCACCGAGCGTTCGAAGCGACGGGTGATATCGTCCAGCGATCCTTCCATTGCCTCTTCCCCCACCGGCAGCGCCGCGGCGTCGAAATCCGGCAGCAGGATATCCTGCGGGCGCAGTTCATAGCCGTCGAGCTGGGTCAGCGCGCGGTAAATCGCGTTTTTCAGCTGGCGCACGTTGCCCGGCCAGCCGTAGCGGGTTAATACGCCGCCCAGCTCGCTGGCGAGCTTCGGGCGCGGCACACCCTGCTCATCGGCGAAGCGGGCGACAAACATTTCGGTGAGCGGCATAATGTCCTGCGGACGGTCGCGCAGCGGCGGCAAATTCAGCGTCAGTACGTTGAGGCGATAGTAGAGATCTTCGCGAAACGCGCCCTTTTGCACCAGCTCGACAAGGTTTTTCTGCGTCGCGCAGATGACGCGCACATCGACGTGCACTTCATGCTCCTCGCCGACGCGACGGAAGGTGCCGTCGTTCAGGAAACGCAGCAATTTGGCCTGCATTCGCGGCGACATCTCGCCAATTTCATCCAGCAGCACCGAGCCGCCGTTGGCCTGCTCAAAGAACCCTTTTTTGCCTTCATGCGCGTTGGCGTAAGCGCCCGGCGCATGGCCGAACAGCTCGCTTTCCACCACATCCTCCGGAATCGACGCGCAGTTCAGCGCCAGATAGGGCTTGTCGGCGCGCGGGCTTGCCAGATGGCAGGCGTGGGCCAGCAGATCTTTCCCGGTGCCGGTATCGCCGGTGATAAGCAGCGGCGCGTTCAGCATCGCAAGCTTACGGGCCTGATCCACGACCTGTTTCATGCGCGGACTGACGGCGATGATATGGCTGAAGGCGTGCAGATCCTGGCTGGTAAGATTCTGCAACTGGCGTCCCATCCGCACAGTAGAGCGCAGCATCACGACCGCTCCGGTGAGCATGCTGGCGCCGCTCTCCTCGTCGAGATGCACCGGCGTAATTTCGAGCAGGAAATCCTGGCCGTTAATCACCACGTGTTCGGTATGCGACTCCGCCGGGCTGCTCTCAAGCCAGCGCTGGAAGTTAAACCCGCTGATAAGACTGGCGGCGTTATGGTTACGCAGGCGCGCTTCATTCTGCCCGAACAGCGCGCAGCTGGCGGGGTTGGCGAGCTCGATTTTGCTTTTCATATCCACCGAGAACACCGGCTCCGGCAGCGCTTCAAGCAGCGCGCTCAGCGAACGATGCTCGCGCTCGGACGGCATCCACGGCACGGTGCGCACGTCGGTGACGCCGGGAATGCGGCGGATTTCCGCCATCAGGCTGCTGAAGGCGTTAAATTCCAGCGTGGAAAAATTGAGATAGATTCGCCCGATAGGGTCGATTTCAATACCGCGCAAATCAATACTGCGCAGCACCAGAAGATCGAGCAACTCACGGGTCAGACCGAGGCGGTCTTCACAAAACACTTCAAGACGCATGGCGGCACCTTCACGCATTGAGCTAATGAATGGCGAGATAATACTTCAGTTGCCGCAGCCGGGGGAGTGGTCTGTCAACAAAAATTGACAGAGTGCGGTAAAAAGCGGCGCCATGCTGTAAACCTGAGCAGGCATGACGCCGTTGCGGTTACTCTTCGCGTTCGCGTTTCTGCTTTTGCAGCGTGGTTTTCACTTCGCTCAGCAGTTGTCGGCGGAAATCGCCAAGGCGCGGCTTGTCGTCTCCGGTCCAGGGGAGCGGACGGCACAACTCCATCGCCTTTACGCCAAGACGCGCGGTAAGCAGCCCCGCGCCCAGCCCCTGCGCCACGCGGGCCGATACGCGGGCGGCAAGATCCTGTGACATCCAGTCCAGACCGACCTCACGAACCATCTCGCTCGCGCCCGCGAACGCCATATTCAGCAGGACCAGGCGAAACAGACGGATACGGCTGTAGTAGCCAAGCTCAATGCCATAAATAGCCGCGATGCGGTTCACCAGCCGCAGGTTGCGCCAGGCGATGAACGCCATATCCACCAGCGCCAGCGGGCTTACCGCTATCATCAGCGTCGACTCCGCCGCCGAGCGGCTGATGGCGCTGCGGGCCTGGAGATCGAGCACCGGCTGGACAATCTGCGCGTAGAGCGTCACCACTTCACGATCGCTGTGGGTTTCATGGATTGCGGCATGCCAGCGCGCCAGCGCCGGATGCCCCTGCGTAAGCCCCGCCTGGCACGCCAGCTTCTCGCAAAACGCGCGCCCTTTTCCGCTCCCGTGGCTCGCCAGCAGTTCACGCGCCTCGTCGCGCTCCACGGCGCGTTCGCGCAGCCGATGCAGCCTGCGCCACTCACTCGCGAGCGCGCCGACGCCCGCCGCCACGATAAGCCCGCCCGCGACACAGCCGCCGAGCGCAATCCAGTCATGGGTGCGCCAGGCATTCGCCGCCCACTGCGCGCCCTGGGCCACCACGCTGATGCCAAAGATGCCAAGGCCAGCGGTGACCATGCGCCGCCAGAGGCTGCGGCGCGGTTTCAGGGCGTTTTCCACCACGCGCTCAGGCGCGTCGGGCGCCAGGAGTTCCTCTTCGGCCACCGGGATAAATTTCTGCGCCTGCGCCTCGTCAAACGCCTGGGTGGCGCGAAGCGTCGGGCCCGCTTCCGGGCGCAGCGGCTCGTCAAAGTTGCGGCGCGGTTTGATCTCGCTCATCGCAGTTTGTCTCCTGTTAAAAACTCCAGCACCGCGTCCAGGCGGATGTGCGGTAATGGCCGGTCAACCTCCATCTCGCGCGGGCGAAACGCCTCAAACTGAAAGCCCTGCTGCTGCCAGAACGCGCTGCCGGGCAGCCGTGGGGGCACGTCGCCGGGGTAAACCGTCAGCGGCGCGCCGTCGCTTAAGCGGTGGCCGCGCAGCGCCGGGACGCTTTCGCCGTGGCTCTCCACCATCCCGCTTTCGGTCGCCTGGATTGAGGCAATGCCCATGCAGTCCATTTCTACGCCTTCAAACGCGGCGTTCTGCCACGCCTCCTGCACCAGTTGCGAGAGCAGCGACACCAGATTCGCATGCTGATCGTGGGTCACGTGATCCGCTTTGGTGGCGGCGAACAGCAGCTTATCGATAACCGGCGAGAAGAGCCGCCGGAACAGCGTGCGTTGCCCGTAATGAAAGCTTTGCATCAGTTGGGTGAGCGCAAGGCGCATGTCATTAAACGCCTGCGGCCCGCTGTTGAGCGGCTGGAGACAGTCCACCAGCACAATCTGACGGTCGAAGCGCACAAAGTGCTCGCGATAGAAGCCTTTGACGACTTTTTCGCAGTAGTAGTTGTAGCGCTCGCGCAACATGCCGATGTTCGTCTGCTTGCCCGCCTGCGCGAGTTTCGTCTCGCCCGCCTCATCGACGCCCGGCCACGGAAAGAACTGCAACACCGGCGCGCCCGCGAGATCGCCTGGCAGTACAAAGCGCCCCGGCTGGATAAAATGCAACCCTTCGCGTTTGCACTGCATCAGGTAATCGGTCCAGGCCCCGGCAATCTCAGCGAGGCGTTTTTCATCGCCCGGCGCCAGCGGATCGAGCCCTTCACACAGGCTGCGCCAGCGCTGCGCCCAGACGGCGCGGTCGCCTTGCAGCAGCCCCGTCATCTGGCGCGACCAGCTCAGGTAATCCTGCGCGAGCATCGGTAAATCCAGCAGCCATTCGCCAGGGTAGTCAACGATATCGAGCCACAGCGTGGAGGTATCTTTAAAGTGGCGCAGCAGCGACTCGCGCGACCGGTAGCGCAGCGCGAGGCGGATTTCGCTGACGCCCCGCGTCGGCGTCGGCCAGGCGGGCGGCGTGCCGTAAAGCTGCGCCAGCCCTTCATCATAGGTAAAGCGCGCGACGCCCATATCCTGCTGCGGCACGCGACGCACGCCGAGCAGGCGCTCTTCGCGCACCGGCGAAAAGAGCGGCAGGCGCGCGCCGCTGTTGACTGACAACAGTTGATTGACCAGCGCGGTGATGAACGCGGTTTTCCCGCTGCGGCTAAGCCCCGTGACGGCCAGCCGCAGATGGCGGTCGACGCTGCGGTTCATCAGCGCCTGCATTTCACTCTGAAGTTGTTTAATCATATCCCTGCGCCCGATGCGTTGATTTCCTCTGATAGTAACAGGTAAGGCTTAAACGCGGCGATTCAAGCGCCACTGACGCCGATTTACAAAAACGCGCCGCATGGACAGTGCGCCGGGCCTTCAGTAAGATATTTTCTGATGCGATGTGATGGAGCACGGTCGAATGTCCCCGACCATTTACGATATTGCCCGCGTGGCGAAAGTGTCAAAATCGACGGTATCGCGCGTACTGAATAATCAGACCAATATTTCCGAGGCGGCGCGCGAGCGGGTGTTAAAAGCCATCGACGAACTTCAGTATCAGCCGAATAAACTGGCGCGTGCGCTGACTTCTTCCGGCTTTGACGCCATTATGGTGATTTCCACGCGGTCGACAAAAACCACGGCTGGTAATCCTTTTTTCTCCGAAGTGCTGCACGCGATTATGGCGCGCGCCGAAGAAACCGGCTTCGATGTTATTCTCCAGACGTCGCGTAATAGCGAAGATGACTTACAGAAATGCCTGACACGCATTCGTCAGAAAATGATTAAAGGCATTATTATGCTGAGCTCGCCAGCGGAGGAATCGTTTATTGCAAGGCTCGATGAGTGCGGTATTCCGGTGGTCGTTATCGGTAATGTGGTGGGCCAGTATCAGCATATCTGTTCCGTCGATACCGATAATTACCATGACAGCATCGCGCTGACGGATACGCTTATCGCCCGCGGATGCCAGCGCATCGCCTGCCTTCATGCCCCGCTCGACTATCATGTTTCCATCGACCGGCTCGCCGGATTTCGCGCGAGCCTCGCAAAGCATCGGCGTGCAGACGACCCTGCGCTGGTCGTGGATGGCGGCTATACCCAGGAGAGCGCGCTGGCGGCGGCGCGACAGTTGCTCGCCATGCCCGAACCGCCCGATGCGGTGTTTGCCACCGACAGCCTGAAGCTGATGAGCCTTTACCGCGCCGCCGCCGAACGCGATCTGGCTATCCCGCAGGCGCTGACGGTCGTCGGCTACAGCAACGAAACGCTCTCTTTCCTGCTCAACCCGCCGCCTGGCGGCATCGATATCCCCACACAGCAATTAGGCGATATCAGCAGCGCGCTGCTTTTCGCCCGCATTGCCGGAAAGCCCATCCCGGCGCGTACATTAATTCCCACCACGCCCATCTGAAAATAAGCTTCGTCTTACGCGGAGCGTATTAATTGCAGTCTTAATCAGGCCATCGCATTTTCAATTGCGCTGTCGGAGTTAGCGGTCGCTATTCCCGTTAAGGGAAAATAGCGGGGGGTTTGGGAAATTACCGTATTTCCTTAACTGATGGGGCTTTGTTAAACGCTTAATCGGATCGATATCATATCTGGGGCATTTATAACACTCATATGCCCCATATATGCCCCTAAGATTGCCCCACAATACTCAGCTATAACAAGTGGCACAAAGGGAATTCATGTACCTGAACCCGCTGTCAGGTTTGTGCCTGGCCCTGACATACAGAGAACGTCATCATTACAGTGTCTTAAGCATGTATATGCCACAGCTATTATGGCCCGTATCGCCAAGCCGCTCGGGAATATGCTTAAATCCAAAGGATTCGTAGAGGCGTACTGCACGCCTGAGTTCTTCAAGGGTTTCAAGATAACAGGAGTGGTATCCCATTGCAGAAGCCTGAGAAATGATGAACGCGATCATTCGCCTGCCTAGTCCCATTCCTTGTGCGTCGCCTCTGAAAAACAACTTCTGCATTTCGCAAATGCCTTCTTCTCCGCGCAATGGCGAAAGTCCAGCCCCTCCGACTATTTGTCCATTTGCTTCTACAACCCAATATCCGCAGCCCGGATGATTATAAGCTTCACTCAGGCGCTCGAGTTCAGGGTCATGGAGGCTAACGCCTTCAAGATGGTCAATTTTATTCTCTCGAAAACTGTTACGGATAATCTCTGCGATTGCGCAGTTATCTGCAGGCTCCAGTCTACGGAAAATCACCCCTGATTCACGTTGACGACGTGCGTTACTTAAGCTGACTGAAAAGCGCCTGATGATTTCCTGGAAAAGCTGAATTTCATCATTTGATGACGACGCAAGAGCTTCCACGATAAATCTGTCGGCATTTTCTTCAAGTGCGCAAAGCAGTCGTTCGCCTGATTTGCTTAACCTGAATCGCGAGGCTCTACCATCGTGTGTGTCATTTTCTTTAAACAGATACCCCTCGTCACTAAGACTCCGGAGCGTCCGGCTCATGCTTGCTTTCTCAACACAAAGATTTTTGGCAAGTTCAGTACAACCATATGGCTGTCTGCTGAGTTCAATCAGTATATGACTCTGAAGGGGTGACAGTTCAGTCCCACTCGCTTTTCGGTTGAGCATACCTAATTCTCTGACCATTTCACGAAGCGTTGCGCGAAAAGATCGTATTTCTTGCTGTTCCATCGATTAGGTCCTTTAAAGATGCGATGACTCATGATACATAATATTGTTAACTCCGTTAACTAAATTGTATATCATGAATCGCATTCAACCAAAAAGGAGTTTTTTATGGAACGCCCCAGGTCAACAGACATCATCCTGCGCAGGACAGTTGCTCTGACCACCATTGCGATGTTGATACTCTGTGCGCTTGTACTATTGAGCCAGTTTTTTCATCCTGAAAGCCATTCATTAAAACGTTTCGTTTGTAGTGGCACACTGAATTTAGCCATCTGAACAGAGGCGATACGCTCAACTCAGAGCATGACAGATGCCCCAGGAAAAATAAGAAGTTTCAGCGCAGAATTTAAATGCGAATCCGCTCCACTGGTCCTTGACCAGAACGACACCGTTGCAGATGCAGCCAGCGCTATGGATGCCGGTTTTTCCACTCATCGTAGCAGCTACAAATACTGGAAAAACCGCCCTGAAAAACCAGACGGCAGACGAAATGTATTACAAAGTCAGGCATGACAAAAAAATAAGCTCCGTCTTAAACGGAGCTTATTTTGTGCATGTTTTAATCAGGCAATGGCGATTTCGGTTTCGCTGTCAAAGAAATGGCATTTATTCATATCAAACGCGATCGGGATACGCTGGTCAGCCTGATAATCTTTATCCGCGCTGGCGCGTACCACCATTTCGTGCCCGCCGACGGTAACATAGAGCATAAATTCCGCGCCGGTTAATTCCGCAACGGTAATTTTCGCCTCAATCATATTTTCCCCTGACGCGCCGGGGAGGATATCTTCCGGGCGAATGCCTAATACCACGGCTTTACGCTGGCAACCGCTGGCGTTGAGTTGCGCTCTTTTATTTACCGGCAGCGGCAGTTTCAGGGTTTCGGTGACGAAGAAGTCACCGTCGATCGCGCCGCGAATAAAATTCATGGCGGGCGAACCGATAAAACCGGCCACAAAGATATTCGCCGGATGGTTATAGACCTCTTTCGGCGCGCCGACCTGCTGCACAATGCCGTCTTTCATGATCACAATCCGCGTCGCCATTGTCATGGCTTCGGTTTGATCGTGGGTTACGTAAATCATGGTGGTATTGAGCTTCTGGTGCAGCTTGCTGATTTCAGCGCGCATCTGAACGCGCAGCTTCGCGTCGAGGTTAGAGAGCGGCTCGTCCATCAGGAACACGCCCGCCTCGCGCACGATAGCGCGTCCGAGCGCCACGCGCTGACGCTGACCGCCTGACAGCGCCCCCGGTTTACGCTTCAGATACTCCTTAAGCCCGAGGATTTGCGCCGCCCAGGCGACGCGCTCTTCAATGATTGAAGGCGCGACCTTCTGCATCTTTAGCCCGAACGCCATGTTGTCATAGACCGTCATATGTGGATAAAGCGCATAATTCTGGAACACCATCGCGATATTACGTGCCTTGGCGGGCACGTCGTTCATACGCACGCCGTCGATTAGCAGTTCGCCGCCACTGATCGCTTCCAGCCCGGCTATCATGCGCAGCGTCGTGGATTTGCCGCAGCCCGATGGCCCGACGAAGACGATAAACTCTTTATCGGCAATCTCCAGGTTGAAATCTTTAACGACGTGAACCTGGTTGTCATAAATCTTCTGAATATGTTGTAAAGAGAGTTGAGCCATATGCTGTCCTTATTGGCAGCGCGCCGTGGCGCGCCGTTGTTGATTCCAGAGTGCGTGAAGCCGCGGCCAGGTGAGTTGCGCGGTATCGTCGAGCCGCAACTGCGCCCCGTTTAACGAGGCGCCAATCCCGACGGCGATCATCCCGCAGGCATTGATGGCGTCGATACCGGCCTGGGCGTCCTCCACGCCGATGCAGCGTTCCGGACGCACGCCGAGCCCTGCGCAGGCGGCGAGAAAAATTTCCGGGTCCGGCTTGGAGCGCGTCAGCCGGGCGGCATCGGCGCAAAAATCGAAGGCGTCGGCGAGCCCCAACGCGCGTAAAATCGCCGGCGCGTTAAGCGATACCGAGGCAAGCCCGATGCCGATGCTCGCTTCACGCAATGCCGGTAATAGTTCAGCGATCCCCGGCAGCACCGCCTGTGGCGTCAGCGAGCGCAGCGAGTCGACATAGCACGCGTTTTTGCGCGCGGCCAGCGCGGCTTTCTCCGCCGCGCTGAACTGCCCGTCCTTCCCGCCAAAGGTAAGGATGCGCTCCAGCGATCCCATTCGACTGATGCCCTTAAGCTGCTGGTTAAACGTCTCGTCAATGCTGATACCTATGTCCGCCGCTACCTGACGCCACGCCACAAAATGCAGATGGGCGGTGTCAGTAATGACGCCATCAAGATCGAAAATCACCGCGTCGGGTTGCATATCGCCTCCTTGCGCCAGCCGTGGTCGGTCAGGTGAAACACCGTTCTGCCGTCTATCTCCACCGCCGCCGCGTCGATAAACAGCGTGACGGCGCGGTCGGTGATAAGGGTCAGCGTGTCGTGCGTCATCGCAATATTCAGCTGGCAGCCCCGCCAGCAGAACGGGAACGTCAGCCGCGTCCAGTGCTGAGGAAGTGACGGCGTCACGTACAGTTCGCCTTTTTCAATGCGGATACCGGCGAACCCTTGCACCGCGCCAAGCCAGATAGCGCCGGCCGCCGCCGCGTGAATGCCGTCGTCGCTGCTGTGCGGGGCGTCGCCGAGATCGATGTCGCAACCCGCGCGCCAGAAGCGGTATGCCTCGTCATTGCGCCCGCAGCGGGCGGCTACGATGCCGTGGATGGCCTTGCTCAGCGAGGAGTCGTGAATGGTGCGCGGCTCGTAGTAGTCGAGGTTCGCGGCAACGGTAGCGCTGTCGAACCGCCACGGCAGCATATAGAGCAGCATAACGACATCCGCCTGCTTGAGAATTTGCATCTCATTGACTTCGGCGCGCGAATAATCCAGCAGCACCGACTGGCTGCCTGCTTGCGCCCGGTAGCGCGTCAGGTCGATTGTCGGCTTGCTGAAAAAGGTGTCATCCTGCGCGATAACCCTGTCCTGCCGCGGCATGGGCAGAAAGAGCCGCGCGAGAAAATCCTCGCACTGCGCGATAAATCCGTCGTCCGGGCCGCCCGAACGGCGGCGGGCGGCCAGCGCTAGGGCGACGTTGTAATGCGCGAGATAGCTGGTGTACGCGTTATTGTTGATGTGCTCGGTGTATTCGTCCGGGCCAATAACATCGTGTAGCTCCAGCCGCCCGTTCACCGTCTGCGTCCGGCTGAGCCAGAACCGCGCGGTCTCCTCCAGCAGTTCTCGGCCTTCCTGCGCCATAAACGCCTCGTCGCCCGTCGCCTGCCCGTAGGCAGCGACTGCCCAGGCGATATCCGCCACCAGATGATGCTCCGCTTCAGCAGAGGCGACTTTCTGGCGCAGTCCGGTACGGATATTGATGGCTGCGAATTCCGGCGTCTCTTCATCGCCACTGCGTGCGCTCTCCCACGGGAACAGCGCGCCTTGCCAGCCGCAGCGCGCCGCCTTGCGATGCGCGCCCGCCAGATTCAGCCAGCGGTAGCGCAGCAGCTGGCGCGCTACGCCTGGCGCCGTATGGAGATGAAACGGCAACAGGAAAACTTCGGTATCCCAGAATACATGGCCCTTATAGCCTTCCCCGGTCAGTCCTTTCGCCGCGATGCTGCTGCGCTCGTCGTGACGCGGCGTCATGGCATGCAGGTGATAGAGCGCGAAATCGAGCGCCTGCTGATCCTGCTCGCGGTCGCTTTCGACCTCAACGCGCGCGCCCTGCCACCAGGCGCGCCGGGTTTGTAAGGATTCCGCCAGCAGCGCGTCGTAGCCTGCGACGGCGCATTCGCGCAGTCTTATAAGCGACTGCGCGGCGGCGTTATCATCCGGCCCGTCGAGCGTTGCGCTGACCCAGGCGCACTTCTCCAGCGTAAAGCTTTCGCCTGCGGCGATCGTCTGCTGAGTATGCTGTAACAGACGCCGGTTTTTAGCAGAAAAGCTCACCTGCGCCTGCGGGCTTACCTGGCAGGCGCAGCACAGCGTAACGTCAGAGTGGTTATCCAGCGTGCGGTAGCGCCCCTGCAAATAGCGGTTGTCAAATACCCGCAGTTCGCGCTCCGCCAGATGCTGTCGACCGCTGTTGGTTTGCGTGGCGTCGATGCCCGTCGCGACGCGTATCGTGGCTGAACCGTCATGCGGCGTAATCGCTATCCGCGAGCAAAACGCTCCCAGCCGCTGCGCCGACACAAACCGCGAGCTTGTTATTGTAAAGCGCAACCCCTGCGCTGAACGCCAGTCGACCACGCGCGTCAGTTCACCGCTCGCAAAGCAGAGTTCGCGGTGATATCGCAGGAGCTCACCGCTCAGCAGGCTGAATATCTCGCCATTCAGTTCAATCTCCATGCCGACCAGATCCGGCAAATTCACCAGTTCGGTGGTTTCGCCCTCGCCCGCCCGGTGGTAAAGCCCGGCGAGATACATGCCGCGCGTCTGGGTGACGTAGGCTTCATCATGCGTGGCGCGCACGCCGAGCGCGCCGTTACCGGCGGCCATCAGCGTGGCGTATTTGTTGTGGTAATGCGGGTCAAAGCGCGCTTCGACCAGCGTAGTTAACGGATTCATAGTTCAACGCACATCCCTGTTTCTGCCGCCTGATAAATAGCGGCTACCAGCCGCTGGATCTGCCAGCCCTGTTCACCGTCGGCAATCGGCGCGGGTTTGCCCTGCACGCAGTCGAGAAACGCCTCCATGCTGCGCTGGTGCCGTCGTTCATCGGCTTTTTCACGCTGCATCAGCGTCAGCAGTTCGCCATCGCAATCCTGATAGATATGGGCCGGGAACAGCGTCGCGCCGGCTTTATCGCCGCAGAACTCGACGTTCATCAACGACTGCGGCGCAATGTTGAGCGCAAAGGAGGTTTCGAGACGTAAAATGCCGCCGTTCGTAAACTCCAGAGTGGCGAACAGCGCGTCCTCTACCGTGTAGCGCTGCGGATCCCAGTGGCCAAACTGGCCGCTGCTTTTGGTCGTGCCAAGCTTCTGGAACGTGTGCGCGGTGACGCGCGAGACCTGCGGAAAGCCGAGCACAAATAAGGCGGCATCCAGCATATGAATACCGATATCTATCAACGGCCCGCCGCCCTGCAACGCTTTATTGGTAAACACGCCCCACCCAGGAACGCCGCAACGCCTGAGCGCGCGGGCGTTGGTTACATAGATGTCACCGAGCACACCGCGTGCGACCTGTTCACGCAGGAGTTGGGTATCGCGCGCAAAACGGTGATGAAAATCATAGGCCAGCACGGTTCCGGCGCGACGCGCGGCTTGGCGCATCTCGTCCGCCTGAGCGGGCGTCATGGCGGGCGGTTTTTCGCACATCACATGGCAGCCCGCGGCCAGCGCCTGCATCACATGCTCATGATGAAAGCGGTTTGGCGAACAGACGCTCACCACATCAGGGCGCGCGTCAGCAAGCAGCGTGGCGACATCGGCGAAAACGTGCCTGATGGCGTGGCGTTCTGCGAACGCCTGCGCCTGTTCAGGGCGGCTGTCGCAGACAGCCACCATTTGCACCTCTTCGCGCGTGCGGTAAAACGAGGCATGGACATTATCCGCCACCTGACCGGCGCCGATAATGGCGACCCGTAGTGGCGAGGCTTGATGAGCACTCATTTCGCACGCCGCCTCTTAACACTGACGCAGGAAATCGAGAGACTGCTGGTACGCCTGTGCCGGATCGTCAGCCCGGATGCGGCACTCGTAGACGATATAGCCGTCGTAGCCGTCGGCGCGGAGCTGGTCGAACGCCACGCGGAAATCGATGGCGCCGCTACCCGGCTGGTAGCGGTGGTTATCGGCGATAAGGGAAGGATTGCGTGGAATTTTGGAAATTTACCGTATTTTCTGGGCCGAAAGGGCTTTGTTAAGCGCTCAACCGGTTCGCTTTATGTACAAGTTTGGGGCATTTATGACACTCATGTGTCCCATATATGCCCCACGGTTTGACCTATTGTTCTCAGCTATAACAAGTGGTACGAAGCTATTACACGTGTCTAATCTTGCTGTCTGCTATGTGCCAGAAGCGGACATCCTACACTTCTGTTTATGTGATAATAATCGGTATGTCACGAAAGGTTGATTGGTTACGATATAGGCGTCTCTGATTCGATATTCCTGTAAACTGACCAATGGGAGGGAAAAGTAACCTGTTCTGTCCTGCTCGCCGGTGCGCTTTACGTTATCGGCGGTCTGCTGACGATTAAGTACGGGAACTGGCATTTTGATTGAGGAGTAGCGGCTGATAGCAGGTTCCTGTCAAAAGGACTGGGCTCTCTATGACTATTATTTGTTACTGATATATATTGCATTACACTCGGGTGGAGCTTCATTAACCCACCCCATTGAATCTAAAATAATCTTTGCCAATTCCCTCATTTTATTCCATTCAGAGCTATAACAAAGAGCATCATCATTCCAATACTGAATATTTTCTAACCCACTAATTGATAACAAATAATCATCAAATGTCTTGATAGATAATTTCTGTTCATCACTTAACATTTCGTTATTAGTTTCTTCGAGCGCAATTTCCCATTCCACTGCAAGCTCATCAGCCACATTTACAAAATCAGGAAATAAGCTTTTCTGAACATTGCTGGATTCTGCAAAAGCTCGTGTTATCCATTCAAATCTTTCCATATAACTACTCGCCAGGTTTGTTAATAGTAGTTGCCTTCCCCATTGAGTAAGCTTTGGCCTACTCACGGTTCATTATCATACACCAATGTTAGCCCAACATTACGGCAGTTAAGACAAACTTCTGCTCTTCGCTCAAAGCGGACGTTATAATGCATTTAATACGTGAAAACCGTCACTTTTACTATGCCCGCGCGATCGGTGCCTCAGCGAGTCGCGTCGTATAGCACGGCGACAGCATCTCGCGTTTCATCTGCCACGCCTGCTGAATACACTGCCCTGCAAAATAGAGTGTTCCTCTGCCCTGCTGGTTAAGTTTGTCCTTAAGTAACATCAGCACCTCGCTGTTCGCCCCCGGCGTTCTCGTCAAATAAGTTCAGTTGAGCCACGTCCTGTCTGAAAAAGTCACCCAGCATAACCCCCGCTTTCTGGTACCGGTGGTCGTCATGCCATACGACTTCTAAAAATCGCGTCGTTCTTGACAGTACGGGACATTTAAGAGAATTCTATAGTGTTATTACCATCTGTTATGTGCGAGTACAGATGTTATGGTAAATAAGCGTGATGCGAAGCTATGAATCATGGAGAGAGATACACGGATGAAAGTCGATATTTGTGGTGTTGCAAATGTGCCGGAACTAGCCCGTCTTTTTGTTGAAATGGAGGATTATTACTTTGGTCACGGGGTTGTCAGCTATGAGGATATGAGCGCTTACCTTGCTGACAAAGTATTCTCTACTTATTCAGGCGTTACGGTTGTCGGTGCTCGTAAAAACGGAGAACTTGTTGGGTTTGCGACTTTTTCGCTCATGTTCCCTGCGCCGCTTTGTTCCGGTCAGGCATTTATGAAAGAGATCTTTACGTCAGAAGCGGCACGAGGTCAGGGTGTCGGTAAATCGCTAATTAGGTTTATCGCAAACTTTGCCCTCAAACATGGTTGTTCACGCCTTGACTGGACTACGGAGAAGTCCAATCCGAAGGCTGCGGCATTTTACTTGTCCCTTGGTGCCACTCCGATGGAGGGAAAACAGTACTTTCGGCTTGAGGGGAAGGATCTTGAGACGTTTTCTTCACTTGCAGAGTGAGTATCAGAATGGGGCGTACTTCAGACGTTATGGTAAATCCGCCATAAGTTAGAAAGCTATCTACGTGATGCATAGGGAAAGGAGAGTAAATTGGATGACAGTTTTAGTGACAATGCAGGCCGAACTCATAGTTGGTGAAGCACAGGTGATAAAGAGCCTGGCTCCTGAGGGGATGCTGGCGGCAGTTTTTGAGGACGATGGTGAGACCGGATATTTCTACGCTCTCGATGAGTCTGTCGACGGAAATCCGATTCAGGATGCGGTGCTTATCTACAACGCCGAAGATATTTCTGACGGCCGCATCCCTTCTGAAGTTAAAATTGGCTGGTCTGAAGACAGTCAAAAGTGCGTGCTATTGATCAATGGATACCCGCATGCAGCCTTTGATTTCGTCGGGAAAAATGGATACTGCAGAAGTGATTTTCCTCCACCAATAAACAAGATATGGTCGAAGTCAGGCCATAAGTGGAGCGATGCGGTAGACGATTTTTTTCGATGAGATTCGGCAGGCTTGGCACCTGCCATAACTATGTCCGCATATCGGGAGTTAATAGCTTCGCTATTATTTCAATCAGACTGGAGATGAAGGCATTACTAACAGCGTGGCGTGTAAATCAACAGGGAGCAGGTCAACCCGATAACAGAACTAACGTTCAGGTTCAGCCGATTAACTAAACATCACAGGTAAAAACTCATATCTGAGAATACATGTCCGCCCCGCTTTTACAGCTGTCTTTATGGATGGCAAATTTTCCGGAATGATAGTTCCTGACAGCAGAATTGGTTCCTGGCTGGAATGGTAAAGAGAGTTGCAAAGCAGGCGCTGAGCCCGGGAGGCCAAAGAGTGTCCGCGAAAGGCAGGAACGATAACCTCTTCAGAAATTCGATAGCCACGTAAAAAAGCGATATCTCCTTTTTCGCAAATTATCAGTCCTACACGAATTCCTTCTTCGTAAACAATATGCACATCACCTTCTGAAATATGATTACTGAGCTCTTCTTCATCGACAGGGCACAGATTGCCTCTTAAGCCAGGGATAGCTAACAACGAATACTGATAGGCATCCATCAAAGCCCGTCGGCACCATTCAAAATCGACGAACTCAGCCAATCTCAGGGTAACAGTGTCATCCGGATATTCTGAAGCACCAGACAGCCAGGATGCATAGATAAATTGGTCTGTTATACCCTGAATTTTTTCGTGGGCGGGCGTGAGGATTCGAATGTACTGTGGCTTAAGCTGCTCCCACTCCTTGCAGACAGATTTGAGTACAGAGCAATCTATGTTGGAGTCTGAAGCGACAATATCAATGAAAGGGTTATTGATATCGCCCCCACGATAACGCGGACCAGTAAGAAACTGATGATCATCAATATTGAGTTTGCGCTGTAAAAAATACTCTTGTGGTAAGCCAGTTTCTTTCCATGGAAAACGTGCTGAAAAGGTGGTATCCACACAGTATTTTTCCTGCTCATAAATCCATTTTTCAAGCCAGCTATGCAGGATGTCCTGTGGTATGGGCAGTTGAGCACATTGAGAGATCATAAATTTTAGCATCATATTCATCTGACATAGCTCCAGGTATCAGGTCAATCTACTAAGATTGCCCTGTTTTCTGCTCAAACAGCAAGTAGCTTCCCGAACGGTTTAGTCTACTTCTAGTTAGAGCGACTTGCGAGGCAATAGCCCGTCAGCACTGTGCCTAAAACAGACTTAAATGCCATGAGGTAGCTGGTACATCGCTTCATCAGCTTTTCGGGCCCATATTATTTAGCTGCCATACTCCATCTGCAAAACTTGTTACATTACATCAGCAAATTATGTCAGTTCACAATTTTGGAAAGGAATATGATGAAAAAAGAAGCTTTCAATACAGTTATATCTATTTATGAAAGAAATGCTTCAGCCTTCGAAAGCATGCGACCTGTCGATTTATCTGAAAAAAAATGGCTTGATTGGTTTACCAGCTATCTGCCAGCAGGAGGACATATTCTGGATATTGGTTGCGGAAATGGATCACCGATTGCAGAATATTTTCTTAATCAAGGTTTCAAAGTAACAGGTATAGACTCATCACCTTCCATGATTGCCAAGTGCAGGGAAAAATTCCCCCATGCTACTTGGATAGTCGCCGACATGCGGAAGTTAGATCTGGGAAAAACATTCGACGGCATTCTGGCATGGGATAGTTTTTTTCATCTTTGCCATAGAGATCAACGGGACATGTTCGCTCTTTTTTCTGCTAATGCCAAAGCGGGTACAGCTTTAATGTTCAATGCCGGCCCTGAAGAAGGAGAGGCCTTTGGCCAGTTACAGGAGGAGGTACTTGCTCACTCCAGTTTGTCACCGCTTGAGTATGCCTCAATAATGGAACGTTATGGCTTCCAGATAGTCAGGCATATTGTAGAAGATAAAGAGTGTAACAGTCGTACTATATGGCTTGCCGTCAAGCTGGCTACCGACCAGTGTGATTGAAGACGGTAGTAAAATTACCTCTGTGAGCTTCCATACCTGCTTACATAAGCGATTTGTAAAACGCAACTTAGCGGAGCAAGGGTTGCGCCATAATCGGAAGTCCGCTCTTCGCTCATATGGGACAACCATAATCACATCTCATAACCCAAAGAAGATTGAGCATGACAACATCCCCCGGGAACAAGGGCCGTATTATTGGCCAGAAACGGCCTCTTCAGATCTCTCATATCTGGGGAATCCGTATCAGACTTTAGCTGGAAGGAAAAGTACGCGATTTAGCTCTGTTTAACATGGCTCTGGACAGTAAACTTCGGGGCTGTGATCTGGTTAAGCTAAAAGTTTCTAAGGGAACCAGAGAGGCTGTAGCTGCGTGGATCAAAATGGCTCATCTACGTAGTAGCGACTCTCTGTTCCAGTCCTGCGTCGGTTCTTCACGACATATTTCAACCAGGCAATATAACCGTATTTTTCATGGATGGATTGATAAGTTGGTCTGGACGAGACTCTGTACAGTACGCATTCTATGCGAAGAACCAAGCCATATCTGATCTATAAAAAAACGAAGAATCTTCGAGTGATCCAACTACTGCTAGGTAACAAAAAAATCGAAAATACAGTGCGTTATCTAGTTATTGAAGTGGATGATGCCCTAGAGATATCGGAGTCTATTAAAGTTTAATTTGTGATGGCTGCAACAGCAGCCCTGTGCCATAAGCAGGCATTACTGACATGGCGTCATGCGTACCATCGTTGTTAGTCCAGCCTGACAATGACGATCCAGACTTACTGTTATTGCACTCACAAATCAACATAAAAGAAAATTTAATAGAAGATTGTAAACTTTCTTCAACTCGTGCCGATATTAATAGTTTTTAAAATAAGGATATAACGTGCGTAAACTTGTATACACAACCGGCATGATACTGAGTATGGCATGCGCAGTATCTTCCGTTCAGGCCAGCACATTGACGGAAAGCCTTTCAAGGTGCGACTCGAAATTTTTCCAGGAAATGTATAATCAGAAAAGTAAACTTAATGTTTTGGCTCCTCTCGCTATAGGTGAGCATCATCTGGCATGGTTCAAAGGCCCAGCCGATGACAATGGCAGAATATGGTTCACCCAACCTTTGAAAGAACTAAATCTGACGATTTCAGGCTATTATCTTCAAACCAGCGATCTCGAAGAGATCAATGACGGAAAATTTTATTACTGGGGCATGATTTTGCAAAATTCGCCTCAAGAAGTGATGAACGCACTTAACCATCTGAAGTGGGTGAAAGCAGGTGATTACTCTATTACTCAGGCAATGATAAAAGAAGGACCTGACAGTAACTGGAAAATCAATAATCAAGCTGTAAGTGGTATAGCCCCCGCCAAAAAAAGCACAGAAAAGATTTTGATTCTAAGTAAAGATAAGAATGGTTCGTTATTACTTTGCTCAATTCAAGGTTATGTCACACCTGATATGCTTGCCGAGTTCAGACCTGATTTAAAGGGAAAAAAATAATATGAAAACTTCAATATGGCTTATGTTTTTTTTACTCACGGGATGTACTTTAAAAAATACGACATCACCTGATACACCAGCAGAACAACCTGCAGGTTTGGTTAAAGTAATGTCAGACAATAATGTTACTTCCTATGCAGACCTGCGAATAGTTTCTATGTATCAAGGTAATAGTCATTTGCGACAATTTTATATGATCAGTAATTATAAAGAAACGAAGCGTATCAGGTCGCAACCTCCTCTTTACGCAAAAAGCTCACGAACGATCAATATCATTAATTGTGATAAAAATCAACGTTCCGTTATGGGATGGACTCTGTTTACTAAACCTTATGCCGAAGGCGATATCATTTACGCAAAACCTGATCTTGGACAATGGAAGGATTTTCCTTCTCAATCAATTATCGGCATGCTAGCTCAGTTACTGTGTAAAATCCCTCCCGACAGGCTGAAACCGGAGCCTGGTGAGGATATACGTAAGCCTTTATTGGGTAATTAAGCATAGTTAAAGTCGCGTATTGATCTGCTTACTTTTGGTTAATACGCGACTGCGTTACAACTCTATCTAATAAAGAAAAACTTCGGATGTCTCCTTTTCGCTTAAAGCGGACTATGATTGATTTTATTTTCCTTAGCCGGTATCACAGGTAAACGATACGACTACTCCTTAGCGTAAACATCCCATTGGCGCTCACCAACCCGCTTCAGACAGTAGTGATCGTAACGCTGGGTCCGGAGTTGCTGAATACGCTCTTTCGCCTCTTCTCCATTTCCTTCAAAAATGAAATCGTGCTCATCGCAGTTGAGCCTGACGGGTAAGCCCCTTCTGAAATGCTGGAAACTGGTGGCGTGAGTGATGCAATGAGCATAAATCTGCCGTTCAACAGATTAATTAAGAATAGTTTTCGTCAGCAATAATCCTGAAACAGATAATAATGCCCACTTTTTTGTGAGCACTCCCATCCGAGCCACATGAAAATTAGTTTAAATCTAAAAAACGATCCCATTAATTAATATGATCCACTCCCCCTCTGGTCTGCTCATGACTGATACGCCCATTTTCAAAAAAAAGTATTCTATCTGCAGATGCAAGCGTCTCAGGGCGATGGGCAATCAGTAGTACTGGCATACCGACTTCGCGCAATATTCTCCCAATAATAATTTCACTTTCAACATCTAAATGGCTTGTGGCTTCATCAAGCAGTAAAAACTGCGGGCGCTTATATAATGCTCGCGCTAATAGTATCCGCTGCTTTTGCCCACCGGATAACCCTCCTCCAGTTTCACCAATCAATGTCTGGTATCCCATTGCCATCGCCATAACATCATCATTAATTAAAGCATATTTAGAACATTGTATCATCCATTCATAATCGCGAACTTCATTAAAAAAAATTATATTATCTGCAATAGAGCCTCTAAAGAGTTGATCATCTTGAAGGACAGTTCCAATATGTTGCCGTACAGAATAATAATCAGGATTTGTATGTGGCATACCTAAGGTCTGGATTATTCCATGGTCCGGCATATAAATACCTAGTATGAGTTTAATAAGGGTGGATTTACCACAACCTGATTTTCCGGTAATCGCAACAACCTCCCCATATCGCAAAGTCAAGGAGATGTCGTTGATGACTGGTGAAATACTTCCCTTATGAGTATAAGATACTCCGTCAATAACTAATGGTTGGTTGTATTGCCCTGTCATGTGTGACATGCTTATCGATCTTTCGGAAGTATATAAATCGCCATCATCAAATTTCTTTTTGACTTCCCCCTCAGCTGGATGAAGGATTATATCGGCCAAGCGTTCATTATAAATATCGAGCGTTCGCCATGAAAAAAACTTATCAGTTAAGCTGCTCATACTTGCCGTAAAACCGGATTGATACGAAAGATACGCTACAAGCATCCCTACGGTAAATGCCCCATTTAATACTTCTCTCGCCCCCATCCACAGTATTAGGACCGATACAACGCTTGCAGTTATTGTATGGGCTACGTCATAGTACATTAATAGTCGACTCTGAAGTAATTGAGTGTTTCTTCTTGCAACGTTAAGATTAAGCCAGGCTGCTTCCCGATGTGCAATTACTCCATTTATTCGAAGGCTTAAAATACCATTTAACGTCTCGAGAAAATGCCCAGACTCACGGGCTCCTGCATCCCAAGCGCTTTCAGCAGCTTGTCGTAGTGATGGATACCATAGCGCACGTATTAATGCATATGCCAGTGCAGCAATAAACGCAATGAGAGTTAGAGTTGGGCTATAAAGAAGCATCATACAAAAAGATGTTATGACTAAAAGAACATCTATTAAACCTTCAAGAACAAGAGAAGTTAACGCCTCTTGAATACTATCAACCGCACTAAATCGTGCATTAATGCTCCCTTTACTCCTTGCATCAAACCAAGATAAAGGAAGCCTTAGCAAATGATGAAAAACACGAGCTGTCCACTGCATATTAAAATTAACTGACAGAGTTATACTTGCCCACTGGCGGGCTAAAGATAGTAACATTTGTGTAAATGAAAGGAGTAATAAACCAATAATAATAACAATTAATAAATTTTCATCCGCAGCGACAAGCACTTCGTCAATAACTAACTGATTCAGTAGTGGGCTTCCTAGCGTTAAAATTTCTAGCGCCATTGCAAATATAAGTATTCTTGTCATTGCAGGAATAAGCCCAGGGATCTTTCCTGTTAGCTGATTTAATTTGATCTTTCTCCGTTCATCCTTTTGTGTAAATCCTTGAGCGGGGAATATTTCAAGTGCAATCCCGGTAAAATGTCTTCCAACTTCTTTAGTTGAAAGTATGATCCTTCCTTTATCAGGATCATGTATTATAAATTTGGTACTTCGAACGCTTTCCAAAACTACAAAATGATTCATATTCCAATGGAGAATACAGGGTAGCTTTAAGGATTTGAGATCCGTAGGTTCAAGTTTGACTGCTCGGGAGGATAAGCGGAGTACAGAAGCGCAGTCTATTAACCGCTGCAGGGTCATGCCTTGTATGCTTACATTGAATCGCTCACGCAAGGTAGGAAGATCAGTTTGCAGACCATGCCAGCACGCAATCATTGTCAGACATGCTAACCCACACTCCGCAGATTCGGTCTGCCTTATTATGGGCAGTTTCTGTATATTTTTCCATTTCAGCGCTGCCATCAAATTTTTCCCTTAAGGCTCCATAGTGGTTCAGTAATCCATTCCCATAGCTTTCGTTTATCAAGACTTATATCTCCTTCAAGCGTCATTCCTGGACGTAGAGGTTCGTTTCGTCCATAAGCCATAATGTATCCATGATCTGGCATAACAGTTACTCGATAATGTCCTTCATTTTCTTTCCATGTTATCGGAGCAACAGACAATATATCCGTTGAAGTTAATGTTGTACGACTAATATCCCGAACAGTTCCATATTGCACCCCAAATTTTTGATATGGAAAGGCGGAAAATCTAAGGGCAACGCGTTGCCCGGGGTGAAGAAAGCCAGCATTTTGGCTTGTAGCGTAAAGTTCAATTTGAAGCTTGGCATTATCTGGTACAATCGTCATTATCGATTCAAATGCCTTTACAAGTTGCCCTTGCCTGACCAGAATTGCCGCAACAGTGCCATCAACCGGAGCAGTAAGAATAAAATTTTCCTGACTGGAAAGCTCAACCTGTTGCTGCTTTAAAGTCTGGAGTTGTCTGTCGAGTTCAGTCATTCGACTCTCTCCCTGTGCGATTAAATGATTTAAGTCATTCTCATTTCTTTCGTACTCAGCATGCAGTTGTAAAAGAATTTGCTTTTGATTTTCAACATTCTCTTGAGAAACTGATAAATCAATTTGCTTTTGTTGATATTCAACGTCAGCAATGTAATGGCGAGAAATTAGTTTTTTATATCGATTCATCACTGATGAAGCTAAGGCTACCTGATACTCTGCCTGTTTTAATCTTTGTTCAGCGCTTTGGATTTGTGGTTTAAGAGAGGATAATGATTGTCTTGCAGCAACTTGTTGTTGATGATAGTCATTTTGCTCAAGTCTTTGCTGTGTAAGGAGCATTGAGTATTGTGTCTGAAGAGATAAATTAATCGCCGCGAATGTTCCAATACCCTTGCCGTTGTAACGCTCTCCACTTATACGATAAAGTGGAGTACCAGCAGCAACATGCTGACCCTCAGTCACACTTAATTCAGTCACGTTACCTGAATACTGTGGTGTGATTTTTATTAACCCACTCGATGGCATGACTATACCAGATAAATGTGCTTTTCTTGTATATGTTCCAAAATATAAATAAAGAATTAAAAAAATCATCAGGATAATTGTTGCAATAGCACTGATAGACATATTAAACGAAGACGGGATGATTATATCACCATTATCCATGTTGGTTTGATTATCCAGAACTTCCTTTCTAAATATACTCATATGAAATTATTTTCGCCAAAATCCTAACTGAATTTTTTGTCTTAATTCAAGAGACAATTTCCCATAAAAATGGCACGAAAATTTGCGCAAAAATTCACGCTAAGCATCTATTAATCTTGTTATTCCGAATATTATCGCACTCATCGTTAGAAAAAATTTCACCCCTCGATATAAAGACTGCCATTTTTTATTTATTATTGAACTCTACCTGTTAGAAAATAAATAATTTTACCACACAGCTCGCTTGTTGCTATATCTTTAAGATTATTGCTAAAGCGTCTCAAAATAATTTTATACCATTCACTTCCAATAGGGATATAATGGAAGAACAACTACTAATAAGAAACCCAGCTAAAGTAGCGAAAATGTTAAAACGTTTTTCAAGAAAACATTATATCCCTTACATTTACTTACGACAATACCTTACCAATGACATGAAGCAGCTGCGCTGTTACCAGAGCATTTGCTTGAACCCGCTTTATTGCCGTTATCATTTCCATTATGGCCATTTGATAAACATTGCCCAGTTATTCCACCTCTGATGGTGCCACGGGCCATACCAACAACTCCACCTTTAATAGCGCCTCCTATCATTCCTCCAAATACGCCATTAGCACATTTTACAGTACTGGGACTGCTATAAATGTGATCTGGTGCATTGCGGGCAAGATGGCTCCAAGAGCCGCTGTCATGACCGGAATGATTACTTCCTGATGACTGTCTGTCATTATCAGCCCCATTACGACCGCTACCACTTACAAGTGAGATTTCATCAACACTTAATTCTCTAATTTTGCCCATAAAACCCTCATCATTAACAAGTTATAATAGATTGCATTAAATAATGCAACCCGCGCCGATATTATCAACCCAATAAAGGAAAGAACTCTTTGCTGAACCAATAATATATATCAATGCTATTAAAAAATTCATAACCTAGCTGCTTTTAGAACAAATTTCAGCTATTAACCATCATAAGCAACGCCGTGATATTCATAAGGGAATGAAGAAGTACTGGAAGTAATAACCCCTTTGATTTTACCCTTACAAAACCGATTAATAGAGATGAAAAGAATAATACTATATAGCTATACGTATCGTTATATTGGGTATGCATTGCACAAAAAAAGCAAGAGCTAATAACTATTGGAACCACGTCCCCTTTTTTATAAATTATTCTCACCAGACCAAGGGCGCATCCCCTGTAATAAATCTCTTCATAAATGGGAACTATTATTGTAAGCGCAATAATTGTAGCAATAGTAAATTCACCTGCTGTTTCAGCATCGCTATTTTTAGTAATTATATAAAAAAACACTTGCAGCAGTATTATAACCAATCCCGCGCAAAAAAAATATTTTAAATTTTCACTTCCGTTTATTTCAAAATTGAAATCGCCACTCTCTTTTAAGTATAAAAAATAAGCTAAAACTGCTGTAGCGAACTGAAGGGAAAGCATTAAAAAAATTGCCACATCCAGCCCCAACGGCCTCACTGTGAATAATGGAACTGAAGTCCATGCTACAGAAAAAATAATTATTAAAGAGTAAACATAAAATCTCTTATCATGAAAAATTTTTTTGAAATATTCTTTCACTTATAAGGCCTTTAGGCAACAAGAAATAACAAAAAGAATCGTTAACAACCCAAACCAAGAAACCTTTTACTAAAGAAATAATGGGGCAACCTCAAGACCGGGACCAATGTTTAGTGGTTGCGAAGGGGTTTGCCCCTAGGTTTATTTGGTAAGACCTTATGGCCTATTACATGTACTTCCAAAACCGCCACTAGCGCAGTTTCCTGATTTCGAATTACAACCACTGTTACTGTTACTATTTGAGCTTCTGTTTGAACCACCTGATAAACAATTACCTGAAATTGCTCCGCCCGCTACCCCCGCAGCCATCCCTAACGGTCCTCTAGCAGAACCTTTTATCAGTCCGCCAAATACGGCATTTGCGCAATCTACAGTTTTAGGATCGCTATAAATGTGGGTAGGAGCATTGCGCCCAAGGCTATTGCGGGCACCTGATCCTGACGCCGCCCGATCATGGTCACCCGAATTCCCGCCTCCGCTAACAAGGCAAATCTCATCCAAACTTAACTCTTTAATGCTATTCATAAAAATCCCTCTTAAACGTTTAACAAAAAGTGCGCCGCTACTATTGCATGCTTAAATAATGAGGAAAAAGTAAAGATACATGTAAATATGTATTTAATTGAAACAAAAAATTACAAAGAAAAGCCATAACAAGTCTTAACTAAAATGCCATGATTTTCATCAATTTTTAATTGTTTAGTTACAGGCTTTTCAGTGAATTAACCCCTACCATTTTTGGTAAAACCGTTATCACCTAGGAGGCGTTCTTCGTGTTACAGATCACTTATTTCAAGGTGTAAATAACCCCACGCAAAGTTTATATTTTTTATACTAATCAAAAAATTTACCTGCGAATTATGATAAATTATAAGTCTTAACAAGCTAATAAACTTATAGTAATGCCGGCGAAAAGACTCCTTGGTAGTAAGAATAATGTCTATCTTTATCATCCATTATTATTGGAGAGTATAATCTTGCCTCCGCTAGATGTCATAAAACTCTTTTGTGGTTCTGCAGGCGCCGGGCAGCATAGCTAAGCCTGTTACCTCGATAAACAGGCTACCATCAGCGCGGATTCCTTCTGACATTATATTGATAAGTTTTCGAGTGCAAAATTAACTCGCCGATTTCTCTTTTTACTAGCGGCTATCCTTTTACCCCATAAATACTCCATGCATTCAGCTAAACATCTCACGTAAGGTGCACCTCGTCCAACATCTCAATGCCCCGCCATCAGAAGTCTCTTTCTGACCAAGAGCTATTATATTTAAACCAAACTGAGGATTGGCCACCATCACTATGACGATAGCACCCTATAAAGAAAGAGGCACGTCGGGCTGCAACAGCTCATTATACTTGACAAGCTGCTTAGCTTTTATAAGCACCGCTTGTAGTTGTCACAGTAGTCATGATGCTGGCGACCGTTGCTTTCAGTTCGGCCAGTTCAGACTTACATGCATCAAGCTCGGCCTTAACTTCTTTGAAAGCCTCCACATACAGTGCTGACAACGCGTTGTAATCGAGTGCAAGTGGGCTCTCAATTGTTCGGCATTCCTTGTCAATGGTCGTCTCGTCTGCCTCGCATTCCGTCACGGCTTCCGGCAGTACCTTTTGTACATCCTGGGCTATAAGCCCAGCGTTCCGTGAAGTGTTCTGAATCGTCGTGTGCATCGAGTACGTCACGCCGCGAAGCTGGCAGATTTTATCTAAGGCGCTTTCCACCGGCCTGATCCAGAACTTCGCGCGCTCGTCGGAGGTGGCCGTGAACTTAACGGCCCGAATCTCACCAGTGGCCCCGTTGATTGACATTTCCGATCCCGTAGCGCCTGTAGAGCTATTGTCTGGCCTGATGCAGATGAATTGCCCGTTTGCGATAGGCTTTGAATAAATAAGCCCACGGTTTCTGTTGTCGCTGTTGATGAAATAAACGTGAGCATTTGCCGTTGCAGATGCTGCTTTGGAATTTAAATAACCAGACCGAGACTCAACCGTTGAGCCATACCATCCCTTATTGCATCCAGCCCAGTCCGACTGTATGACAATATTTGTTCCGTGCTTATAGTTATAAAGAACGGTGTCATTGTTTGCGCCAGGCTTGCCCACCAGCATAACGTTAGAACCATCATTATCACGGATAAGCATGTAAGTTGCCTGGCTCGCTCCGGTAGGGCGTAACGTCAAAACCTCACCATTGTGCTTAAACTCGGCGCCATAGCCAGACATAATGCGACCAGACGGCTCAACCTCCCCACTCTGCCTGATAGTGAAGAATCGCGGTCCCGTCGGGTTACGGTTAACCATTGAGATATTGCCAGTAGAGGTGTCGCACCACAGCTCGATCCGGGCTTTGGTTTCGCCGTCAGTTCCGACAATTTCAGAAAATAAAGCGTGCCCCCTTACCGCATCATCAGAAATCATTCTTGTGCAGATGTCGCTGTTACCTTTTATCAGGTTGAATTCGACATCATCAGAAACACCGAGGCCGAGATTATTTCTTGCGGCGGCAGGGTCTGACACGTCAGCAAGATTCTCATCCTTTTTCAGCAGATTTGATGCATCCAGCGCATCAGCAAATTCTTGCGCGCGCTCGGCCTGCTTAAGAGACTCGGCAGCCGACTCGCTGGCAGACGTTGCCGAATCTGCCGCAGCGCTGGCACTGGTGGCCGCATCACTGGCACTTTGGGTGGCGCTGGCCCCGGCATCCTCTGCCGCCTGTTGCGCTGCTGCGGCGCTGTTCGCCGCCGCCTGGGCATCATCACGCGCAGCTTCTGCCGCCGTTCTGTCGGTGTTTACGCTGGCCTGCGCCGCCGTCACGTCATCAACCATCTGATGCAACCAGTCCGGATCGAGCTCTTCCAGCAAATTTGCAATAGACGACCAGCTCGGCCCGGTAAACTCACTGCCGTCCGGCAGCGTCACGGTAATGTCATTGCTTTCGGAAAATACCTGCAGCCAGTTCTCCTTGTCATGGTTCAGGCCGCGTAATGCCTCGGTAACCTGATTCACCACTTCCATCGTTATCTGGCTCATGGTGCTGCGTGGCACCGCCGACCATGCAAGCCCGGCAGCATCGGGGCCGGTATAGCTTTTGGAGAGCGTCAGCGCCGTGTCGCTGTCCACTGACTTAATCGCCAGCGTGTAGACAACCTGCCCCGCCGTGAAAACGATGTAATCGCCTGCGGCCAGCTCTGCGGTAAACGTGGTGCCTTCGCCTGTAATAGCGGCTGTACCGTTGGCGATGCTGATAGTGCCTTTAGCCATTCAGTTAACTCCTGAAAACAAAAAACCCGCCGAAGCGGGTTATTAAAAAATTCATGGTCAGTACATGCTGTCGAGCAACAATACGTTCAGGCCCGTTGACTTGTTCACATCCAGCGAATAATCAGCCGTCCAGATTGAAGCCACGTATCCGCGCCCCACCCGCACCGAATTTCCCGACCGCACCAGCCCCTGATATTTGGCATAACACCAGCCGCCAGCCACATCGGTTTGGGCTCCATACCGGCCCAGCATGATGTAGCGGTTGCCGATATCCGTGGCGATGCCGGATGGCTTATAAAATGCGTTGCTGTAGAGGAACGGGCGTTTAGTCGTTGAAAACGTACATTGCCCTTTGCTGTTAAAGAAATTAAGCCCCGGCCCCGCCACCGGCGCGACGCCGGTCGCAAAGATAACCACGTCCATTGTCACGGTGGCGTTGACGTTCGCCCCGTTACGTTCAGCCACGGCACGTACCACGCTGCCGTCATACTCCACCACGACGCCGGACGCGCTCCATTTCGCAAACACGACATAGGACTGACGGGTGTAACCCGTGGAGGGCGGCGACCAGGAGCCGGTAAACGTCACCCGGCCACGATACACACACTGGCCGACCGTGGCGGCATCAGTGATGGCGGTAAAGTCGGTACTGTCAGAAATGTACAGTCCGCGATTCCCCGACTGGCTGGCAGGCAGGATCTGCCAGACCGTGCCGGGGTAGATTTTCCCGCTCATGTTGTAATTTGACCAGGCGGAGAAGGTCAGCACATTTCCGCTCTGTGATACGCCGGTTAACACATCCATATCCGGGATCAGGCTGGTGCCGCCGCCAACATAAATCCCGGCGGTGACATGCGGCGCAAAAACTGCCGTTGCGCCCGTCACATATCCCGGAATGGTATATTTATTCCCTTTTCCGTTGGCGTATCCGCAATAAGACGGGCACCGGAGGCCCGCCGTTATTCCCATTGCAGGGCCGCCATCTTTCAGGTCGATATATAATCCGCTCGGCATTGTTACCACGTTCCCAGAATAATACGGCCACCGTTAGCCAGATTGACCGTCACGCCATTACCGTTAATAACCACAGTGTTACCGGCGCCCGTCATGGAAAAACGCCCTTCCGTGGCGACGATGGTTCCGCGCACCGTCACGTTGTTAAATTCGGCGGCGCCTGACTTGTTAATCGTCCAGCCAGTTTTACCGGCCACATAGTCATTCGACTGGATAAACGCGCCAATTTTGGCGTTAGTGATCGTACCGTCCTGAATAAAGGCGCTGTTCATGAATACCTGGCCGTTACTCACTGCAAACGGTGAATAACGGTTATCACCGCTGCCGCTCATCACCACAAACTGGTTTGCATTCACCGCGACACGGGTATCCACAGCCTCGCCGTTAACCGTCACGGCCACTGACAGCCCGGCGTCGTAATACTGCCCTTTGTACTCGACGCCGGTTTTCATGGTGTAGATAGCCGATCCGCCGTTGGCGTCAACGTAAGCATCCATTTTGCTTTCTACCGCTGCCGATAAATCAGCGTACTGCACCGCCACGGTGTCTTTAATCTCGCCAATGGCCGATGAGTTATCTGCGGTGGCCTGCTCCAGACGGGAGGCCGTGGCCTCGAAGTCCTCAAATTTCGCGTTTACGGTGGTTTCCAGCGCAGCAACGGACTTGCTGGCATCAGAGGCCAGCGTCTGCGCCTGAATGATGCCCGCGCGGTTTTTGCCGTACTGCTTCCACTGCTGTTTAACCGTGTCGTGACTGCTCAGGGCATTCTGCAGGATGGCTTCAGGGTCGAGGGTTATCTGACTCACCAGCGCCTCGCCGTCCTCTTTCGTCAGAAAATCGTCGGCGATATCCTCCAGGTAATCACTGGCCTGGTCATTCGCCATCCCGTCGATCCACTCCGTCCAGCCTGATTCGTTGCCGGTTTTGTCCACCAGCTGCGCCCGGTACATAAACCGCGCGCCAGCTTTGAGGCCGAGCTGCGAATAATCGCGCTGCGGATATGGCACATCGGCCAGCAAAAGCGGGTTTTCGGTGTCACCGTTAATCGCGTACTGGATCTCGGTTTTGAGCGTGTCGCTGGTGTCTGCGGGGAAACCCCAGCTCAGACGCACGCCCCAGTTCAGCGACTCAGCGGCGAAGTTAACCGGCTTCGGCGGGTTGCCCTGCTTGCCGTTAAGCGTCGTCAGTACCGAATAACCCCACACGCTGGAGACTTCAACGGCGTTAATGGCGCGCACGCGCACCAGGTAATCCCCGGCATAAATGCCGTCGATATCGAAGCCGCAGACCGAGGAGCGCGGGATGTTCACCCAGTTGTTATTATCGCGCCGCCACTGCGCCTCGTAGGCGATAGCGCCGTCCACCGCATCCCATGAGGCGTGTAGGGTCTGGATCGCCATGCCCTGATTAATCACCGTGAAGCCTTCAATCTTCACGTTTTCCGGCGCGGCAACGTGGCCCGGCGGCACGACACTGATCGGGCGCTCGTCGATGATAGCGCCGGTGTCGATGCGCTCGTATTTGTCCGGGTCGTGCCAGGCGGCGCTGATGGTGTAAGTGCCGTCGCCGTTATCCGTCACGCTGGTAACGCGGTACTGCTGCGCATAAAGGTCGTCGCTCTCCACCATCCAGCACGCCCCGGCGTCCGGCGTGGTGTCATAAGCGGTCATGACGGTAACGACGTTATCCGCGACGGCGGCAATGGTGCGGGCCTGCACCGTGCCGTCCGGCAGGTTTACCAGCAGGCGATCGTCTTTTTTCGCCGACGGCACGCGGTCGAGGGTGAGAGTCCGGCCATCAGAGGCGCGGATACGCCCGCCCATGACTCGCCCGGAAAGCAGCTCATCGGCCACGGCGATGATATAACCGGGCAGCGGGATATTGCCGTCGAGCCCCACGGCGAACGTCACAATGCGGTCGCGGTTGTTCGTCAGAATGCCCCAGCGGCCCTTTCGGTTGGCCTCGCTCTGCCGGGTGCAACCGATGGCGGTGATTTCAAGCTGGTTCACGCCGTAGCGGTTAACCAGATCCGGCTCAAATACCGGCTCCATCGCGTCGGCGTACTGGTTATCGGGATCTGACCAGCTCACCAGTGCCGTTGAGTAGCGGGCTCTGGTCGTGCTGCTGGCGTAGGTGAATAGCCCCTCAACCACGTTCGCGCGGGTGTAGACGTAATCCACATCGCGCGGCATATCTGCCAGCGTCACCAGCTGATCACCGCCCCAGTAGGTCATGCCACGGAAGATGGCCGCGAAGTCGCGCAGGACGGTAAATGCATCCTGCCGGTTCTGCACGTAGACGTTGCACACATAGCGCGGCTCTTTGCCGTTGCCGCCCCTGCCGTCCGGCACCAGCTGATCGCAGTACTGCGCCACCTGATAGAGCGTCCACTTGTCCACGTTATCAGCGTCCAGTCGGTCGCCCAGCCCGAAGCGGTCAGTGATCACCAGATCGTAAAACACCCAGGCCGGGTTATCCGTCCACGCCCATTTAAACGTTCCATCCCATGTGCCGCTGTAGGTGCGCGTTTCGGGGTCATAGTTGGCCGGTACGCGGATCACGCGCCCGCGCGGCTCGCAGGAAATCTGCGGGATCGAGCCGTTAAACTGGCTCGAATCAAATTCCATGTAGAGTAAGGCGGTGTTCGGATAGCGCAGCTTCGCGTCAATAATGGTGGTGTAGCTTTCCAGCATCATGGTATCGCCGATGCGTGCGCTGTTCGCGTTCGGGGTGAGCCTGCGCAGGCGAATGTTCCACGTTTTACCGGCGGGTAAATCAATGCGGTGGCTCCGCTCGTAGCCGCTGGTGGTTTTGCCGGATACCGCTGTTTTCAGCACCTGCTGCCAGCTCCCGCCGTCGACCTGCATTTCAACCACGTATTCCAGCGTGTAGCCCACCATGTCGCCGTTATCTTTCTGCTGGAACAGCTGCGGCCACTTGATACGCAGGCGAACGGCGGAGAGCGTGGCGTCGTCAAAGGTGCGCGTCCAGCCCTTTTCCGTTGTGATCTGCATATTCGACAACGGGAACTCGTTTTCGGCGCCGGGAATGCCCTGTATGTATTCCTGCGCCTGCGTGCCGGGGCGAAACTCCCATTTCACGCCGGGGAAGTTTTCAGTTCCGCTGGGGCCCATCAGCGGCGTGCCGTCCAGGAAGATGGACGTGCCATCGAGCTGGCCGTCGAACTCCCCTTCTCCCAGCGCCACCAGTACCTTCGCTTTGGCAACAGATAACAGGTTATCTTCCTGCTCTTTCGGTGTGTGCTGGTTGCTGCCGCCGCCTTTTGCGCCATGAATTACTTTTTCTGTCATATCGCGCCCACAAAAAAGCCGCCCGGAGGCGGCCTGTTATCTGACTGAACTTATTTACTGCTGATCCTCGGCGTAGATACCTGCCGAGATAATCGCGCCACCGATACGGCGCTTACCGTAGAGAAGCGGCACGGGGTAGCCCTGCGAGGCGGTGTTGGTCACGCCACCGAACGCATAGGAGGCCCGGTTGTCGGCGTCCTGCTTGCTGGCGAGGCCCGGCGTCTGCGGTGAAAGCATCTGCGCGACGCCGGAAAGCGCCATTGCGGCCCCCATCTTGTAAAACCATGGCGACGCCGCAAACAATGGGGTGAAACTCAGCACCGCGCCTACGGCCACCAGCACCGCTCCGAAAATCATCTGCCCGACGCCTGCCCGCTTACTGCCGATAACAACGGGAACGATGCGGATCACATCCCCGTCAACCGGGAAACCCAGCTGGTCGGCGCCGAGATTTTTCTTGCCCCGGAATACGTGGTAAGCCAGCCCGCGCTGCCTGCTGGTGTTCAGGAACTTCTCAAAGCCAGGTATCGTGCAACAGAGCGCCCGCACGGCCTCCGCCGTGGTTTTGACGGCCCGGTGATGGGTTTTGCCAAACTGGCGCGCCAGAGCGCCGCCCAGCTCGATTTTCGTCAGTGTCTGCGTCATGCCTCCCCCATCAGATCCTTGTGGCGCACAATCTTCATGGTTCTTTCACGCCAGTAACCGCCGTAAGGCGTTCGCCCGGACTGGTGGCCGTACAGGTGATGTAACAGCATGTTGCCTTCCAGCAGAATCCCGGCGTGGTTCCAGCGCGGCGCGCTTACCTGCATGATCACCATATCGCCCGGCTTCGGCGGCCCGTCGAACTCCCGAAAACCGCATTCATACCAGCAATCCTGATAAAAATTTTCCGTGTGTCCGGCTTCCCACCAGTGGTAATCCACCCGGTAATCATGCAGCTCGATCCCGTGCTCCTGCCGGAAATAGCTCATGATCAGCCCCCAGCAGTCATAGACGCCCAGCACAAACGGGCGGTCAATCAGCGGCAGCTCGCCGCGCGGGTAAATGGTGCGAAAATCCCCCTCCGGCCAGCTCACGATGTGCCAGGGCAGTTCCGTAACGTCACACTGCGCCCTGTCCAGCTCGCTCGGCTGGCTGGTGGCGTCAGGGTGGCTGTGAACGATGCCCACCACGTCGCCCTGATCTTCGGCGCGGGCGTAGTCCTCCGGCGCGATGCGGAAATGCTCCGCCGGGTCGGTGGCAGTATTCTCACAGGGGATGTAGCGCAGCCGGTCGCCCTGCTGGCAGATGAGGCCGCAGCACTCCTGCGGGTAGCTCTGCGCCGCGTGCCGCTTAATCTCATGAATCAGATTTTCGTCCACGATTATTAACTCCTGATCAGACTGGTGCCGGGGAATCCGCCGAAGTCGAGCGGCTGCGCATCACCGAATCGCAGCTTGCAGGCCGTCAGCGTGCCGTTGCAGACGTCCAGAGCCGGATCGTCCACGGGATTATTCAGCCGGTCGAAATAGCGCGTACCAGCGTAGGAACAGCCGTCGCCGCTGCGGTATTTGCCGTTAATGCACCAGGTACACAGGGAATGCAGCTGGCGGCGCGGTAGCTGCAACCCCTCCAGATCCATTGGACTGGACAGGACAAACTCCACGGCCTCGTTCGTTTCGCTGGATTTGCCGTTGATGTAGTAAACGCGCCGGATCTCCTGGGTCGGGTCTGCCGTCGGGTTGCCATCGGGGAAGTTGCGCGCATCGAGGTACTGCACCAGCGTGTCACGGATCGTCACCTTCGCCCTGAACAGGTCGTCATAAGCGAGGCAAAGCGCCGTGATCGAGGTATCCAGGTTCGCGACGGTTAACGTTGGCTGGGCGCTGCTGCCGTCGGTTGATGCCTCGATGCCGTCAATCTGGCACGGCCAGGCGGAATATTCTTCACCCTGCCACCAGATGGATTTGACCGGTAACTTGCTGTCATCGCCACCCGCAGCGGCGATTTCGTCGGCAGTGTGCGGCAGATTGTACGCATGGAAGCGCAGCACGTCGGGCATGTCGAAAGACTCGCCGCTCACCTCAAACAGCCGGATCGTGTTGCCGGGTTCCAGCTGCTGATAATCACGGTAAAGTTTTACGGGGCGGTTGGTCGTGCTCATGGTGCGTATGCCTGTTTGAATGTAGCGTTAATGGTCATCACATTGCGGGAAAGCGGGGCCGAGCGGATTGATTCAGGATCGACACGCCAGAGGCTGGTTTCGCCGTTCGGTGCCGTCCAGATGAAGGATTTAGCGACGTGGCGCCGCAAAAAGGCCAGAGCGGCCAGCATCTCGCTATTTGCGCCGCTCATCTCAACCGGCCAGCTCTGGAACTCCGGATTGATGCCGTCGGCGGCCACCTGCTCGTAACCATCGCCAAACTTTGCGCGGCGAACAGTGGTTGTGTACTCGCCCTGCATCCCCGCCTGGATCTGCGTCGGCCAGCTGAAGGTTTCGATTGTCATCGGGTTTCCTCCGGGCAATAAAAAACCCGCCACGGTGGGCGGGTATGTAAAAGATGCCTGTTTAGAGGGTGTTATGTGCGCTATTACACAAGTTAATTGATTGTTATCAATGCCATGAATATTTAATTTTTTACTTTAATGCTTTCCTTTACGATTGACCGGGAAGAACGATGAAAACAAAACTCTTCATGGTGGCAGCCCTGCCGCTTGTCTCCGCTCTGGCTGGCTGCACCAACATTCAGCTACCGACTGACACCGCCGCGCGTGAGCGCTTCTTTCTGCAGGAAGATCACAGCATAGAGGCCCGTTGCGGCTGGCTTGGCGTTATTAACGTTAGTACCGGCGCGAATCCAGAAGTGTATTCGCGTTCAACACGCGAATTTATGACCGGCACAAATTCACGAATGAAAAACGGTAGCTGGCTCGTTGATTTTAATTCCGGCTCGCTTACTTTCGCTTATACCCCATTAGCAGATGGCAAGCGTGACAGGGCTGGGATCATTAGCTCCTCAGGAGTAATGCCCTGTAACTGGAATTACATTAGCCAGTAAAAGAGGCCCCAATAAGGGGCTTTTTTATCGTGCTTTGGTTGCGTTCCAGATGATGCCACCAGGTCGCGTCTCCCTCATGATGCCCGCACGGATAGACTCGTTGATCGTCTGTTCGTAGGCTCGCTGAACAGCCGCCGGGTTTTGCCGCTGCTGGTTGTCATTACCTCCGCTCTGATTGATGGTAACGGACGTTTGCACCGCTACGGTGTTGCCCCCGCCAGTCAGCCCTGCGCGTGGGGCTTTTCCAACGTAGCCGCCATCGGCATAACCAGGCGCGCCGTGCATCATCGCGTAGAGGTTGTTTACACCAATCCGCTCGGTAGCTTCTTTCGTAAAAACGAACTCGCCGCCGTGAACGATGCCCTTTGGCTCGTACTTGCCGCCGGGGCCGGTATAGCCCCCAGTGGCAAAACCGAAAAACTCACCTATAGCCGTTCCCTTTAAGGCACCCATTGCTGATTTCATGGCCTGCACTTCGGCCATTTTCACTAGCATTTGCGCAAGCCCTTTCAGCACATCAGACAGAAAATCATTAAAGCTGGCTTTCCCAGTGGTAACGAAGTCTACCAGGAAGCTGGTCATTCCGGTAAAGGTGTTCTGGCTGAAGTCGTAAACCTGCTGGAAGGTGTTAGTTGCGCTGTCCTCATAGTCAGCCCAGGCAACCTTTGCGCCAGCCCGCCAGTCCTCGCGTAGCTTGTCCTCTTTCTGATAGGTTCCTTCTAGTTCCCGTAGCGCCCGGCTGCGCGCCTCCGGGTTGTCGGCGTAGGTAGACTTGATGCGGTCGCGTTCCGCGTCGCGTCCAGCCTCCCGGCTCGATTTCCCATCCATTTTGGACTGGATTTCAGCTCGCTTCGCTGCCTGCTGTTCGGCGAATCTGGTCGCCTGCTGCTCAAGCTGGTTAAGCTTCTTCTGCTGTTCCACCTTGTCGCCCAGGGCGGCCAACTGCTGGCGATAGGCCAGCGTTTGCTTATCCGCCGCCAGGGTGATCTGCTCCTGCTGGCTTAACCCTTCCTCCTGCGCCTTTTTGGTCAAAATGGCGATTTCGGATTCAGTTTTCCAGAGGCTGCGGCGTTGCTGGCTGATAACGTCATTCGCATGGCGATGTTTTTGCAACACGTCCAGCTCAGTTTGCAGTGCCAGCAGGTCACGCTGGGCGTTATCAGAAGAACGTTCAACCGTGCTGCTTCCTCTCGGCTTTTTCTCCTTCTCGGCGTAGCGCTTATTGATAATCTCAACGGCAGTCTGGCGCGCTTCCTTGCTCCATGCGTCTGGGGCTGCCGCGACCTGCTTCCACAGGTCGATCAGATCCCGCGTGCGCTTCTGCGCATTGGTTAAGCCCTCATCCATCAGGCGGTTTCGTGCGCTGATTGACTTTAATCGGGCGTCGTCGGCATCACGCGCCTTTTTCTGCCCTTCTGTCATGTCATTCTGGAGCTGTAACGCCTGCTCCAGAAGGCCAATGTGGAGCTTGTCCTGCTCTATCGCAGCCAGTTGGTTTTTGCGCTGCTGGTCATATTCCTGGCTGGCGGCGCTGCTGTCGTAGCTGTAACCATAACCCATGCGCTGGCGCTCAGGCTTAAGCGCCTTCTGCCGTTCTTCCAGGTCGGCTTTGAGTTTGTTGAGCTTGTCTTCCACTGACTCCGGGCGGCCAATGTTTAACAGCTGATCCCACATATCCTTTGCGGCGCTGTTAACCGCATTTGCGGCACGCTCGATGTAGCCGAGGCTTTCGGCGATCTGTTTGCCCTGCCGTTCCATTGCCTCAGAGTAAAGCCTTACGGCCTCTGCTGCCGCGCCTTCCTTATCGCCACGGCGTTCCAGCGATGAAATGTAATCATATTGGGCAGAGGTAAGATAATGCAGACGTTGACTCAGTTCTTCGGATGCCTGCGAAGGGGCTTTTTTCAGCTTCTCGAAGTTACTGATCGTGGCCTCAACTGACTGACCCACGGCGCGCTCCATCGCCAGCACAGCTTTCGTTACCTGCTCCAGCTCGGCACCGCTGAACGTGCCCGTTCCGACCACTTTCGCCAGCGCACTAGCCGCTTCGCCCTGGGTGAAGCCCCCGCGTGAAATCGTGCGCGCCAGCGTGTTGAGTTGTCCGGCAGTTTTGCCTGCATAATTTCCTGTCAGGATTAACTGCCGGTTAAAGGCGTCTGCCTCTTTGCTCCCTTTATACCAGGCTGTAATAAGCAAAGAGGCCACACCCACCAGCCCGCCTAATGCAAGTTTGGTAGGCGTTATCGCACTCATAACGCCTTTTAACGCATTACTGACGCCCCCGAACGAATCCTTAATCTGACCGCCCTGCTGGATGGCAACCATCCAGACCGGCATTCCCGATGCCAGAGACGTCACCACATCGGTGATCTGCATCGGCAACATGCGCATCGCCTGCTGATACTGGCCCGCGCTAATCGCGCCTTTCTTCCAGGCTTCGTCCTGCTCGCGCAAACGGGCAATCAGCGGTGCCGTCTGCTGGGAGACGCCCAGCTGCGCCGCTTTCAGCTCCAGCAGTTCGGTACGGGTTTTACCGATGGCGTTTACCTGTTCCTCTAACGAGGCAACAAAGGATTGTGCCGTCGCAGCCGCATGCTGTGCCGCCCTGGCCTGCTCCAGTTGCGCGCGGCCTTCTGCGGTTTCCGCCTCCTGCGTCTCTAGCAATTTGGTGCGCGTGGTTTCTAAAATCTCGTTGTAGCGCTCGTACTGTTCAAGGCTCAACAGGGATTTGCCGCGAAAACCAGCGAGGTTCTGCTGAATTGTGTCCAGCTCATCCAGCGCCTTGTTTACAGGGCTGATTTTATTCAGCAGCGCCTGTAATTCCTGCTTCTGCTCACGGAGGCTGGCCGAGCTTTTTTTCTGGCTCTCGGCACCAGCCCGAAAGCTGGAATTAAGGTCGTCGGCCTTTTTTGCAGCGCCGCCTGCCGTCTGCTGGAAGTCGTCCAGCGCCCTGTTTCCTCGCTCCAGGTCGCTGGTGTTTACGCGAAGGGAAATTGTGGCGATATCACTCATCCCGCCCCCTGATTTCATAAATCGTATTCAGCGCGGCGCGCTCCATCACGCGGATATCACGCAGGGCTGCCGCCTCGTCCTCTACGCCGTGTAGCTTCATCAGCCACGGCAAGACGTTGTAATCAAGGCCAGTTGCGCCGTTCGCTCCGGCCCGCCACTGTGTGGCGCACGCCTGGAAGATACAGAACGCATCCCAGCAGTCGGGCCACACCTCGATCACTTCGTCGTCGAAGTCGTCCGCCGTCAGGCCAAAGGCGGCCAGTTCCTCGGCGGTCGGGTCAGGCGTATAGAACGCAGACGCAGCCCGGATCAGTTTTTTTCGCGGTTGCCCAGCAGTTCGCGATAGTAGGTTTCAGTGATGGCTTTCAGCGCGCCAGGGTAGTTGTTCAGCAGGATTTCCAGATTTTCGCGGTTGAACTCGTCAGGCAGCGCCCAGGCGGTGGCAATGTCGGCCACAAAGTCGATTGCTGTTTTTTCGTCGAGTTTTTCTATCTGCGCCAGTTGATCGAGCGGATAGTGTTTAAACGTGAAGGTCAGTACGCCATCCTCGGCACCAGCGCGCGGGATCTTCACGTCGGCTTTAAAGGTCGGGTTCGGGTGCAATGCAAATTTAGTCGTCATATTCGGATACCTTAACGCCCCGTTGCGGGGCGCATATTTATTTGGCTGCGGTGATCGTGACTTCGCAGGAGTCAGTGAAACCGCCATCGGTAGTGGTTGCAGTAATGGTTGCGGTGGCGTTTTCCGCTGCGTCTGCCGCAGCAGTTACGTTACCGCTGGCATCGACACTGGCGACGGCTTCGTCGCTGGATGACCATTCGACGCTTTTATCAGTCGCGTTTTCCGGCGTTACGTTCGCCTTAAGTTGCGCCTTACCGCCCGGCGCCAGCGACAGCGTTTTGTTATCCAACGTGACGCCAGTAACTGCCACCGGATCAGGCTTTGGGCTGCTGGTGTCCTGATCCTTGTAAAACGCCATATCCATAGACTTGACCGCGATAGAAACCTGTACCGTTTCCACGGCGTTAACGGCGGTCTGCGGCTGCGGGTCGAACGACGGGGTGCCGCTCCAGTAACGGGTTTCGGTGGCTTTCGGCACGTACATTTTCAGCGGCAGCGTGTCGCCGCGACGGTCGGCCTTTTTCAGCACCTCATAAATCGGCAGGCTGGAATCGTGCGCCAGCGTGATGGTTTGCGTTTTCGCGGCCTTATAGGTTGCGATGTTGCGCTGGCGATCATCTTCCAGAAACTGAATCTGGATGTACTGCTGATCGCCGCCGGACTGCGAAAGCTCGGTAATCTGCGGGATCAGCGTCCAGGTGGTCACCTTGCGCAGCGTGCCGATACCGTTTCCCGGCGGGAAAAAGTTTTCATCGGACGAATCAATGATGCCGATCGTTACGTCGTTATCAGCGACAGCAGAGACGCGGGCCGGAAGATAGTTAATCAGCGGCCAGCCGGATGAGATCATTACCTCATCGCCAACGGCCAGACCGTGGCCTTCTTCGCAGCTGAAAACCGCACCTTTGGCGTTAGAAACGGCGGTTACTTTGATTTCGTCGGCGAACTCAGAGCCAACCTGAATGGTTGAGCCGTTCGGAAGTTGAAAGCCCATTCTGGCCTCCTTGTGAAAGATGGAAATAAAAAACCCGGCGGGTGCCGGGTTAGCTGGAAATGTCAGCGCGGTAAGGAATGCTTACCGGGATCGAATAGCGGGTGTTTCGTGGGTTAAGCACGCCCGCATATATGGCGGGCTGGGAACTTATCCAGCAGGCGAAGCCGTCGCCCCGCACGCTCTGCCCCTCCGGGAAAAGGGCGGCCACCTGGCGCGCCAGCGCGCGACCGGCACCCGTTCCGCTGCCGACCAGCACCACAACATTCACCTGAAAAATGCCGCTGTAGACGTGACAGGTCAGGCCGAGATCGAGCGTCTGCGGCGTGGCCGGAATGTCGAACGATTCAAGGAAAATGCCTGCGGGCTTGTCTGCCTGGCAGTTTTCAATGATGAGCGGGATTTGCTGCCCGTCGGCCCATGCGCCCAGCCGGGCATTCATGGCCGCGCCGATATCGGGGATCACGTTCGCACCTCCTGCGCAGCGGCATCAAAAAAACGCTGAAACTCTGCCGCAGTGACGCGCACCATCCCCGCTGGAGCTTGGGAACTATGCCCCAACTCAAGAGATAGGGCATATGGCAGGTTGTTAGTGAAGTAGACCGACGTCATGCCCACCTTAAACTGTTCTATCACCAGCGAGCCGCGCGCTATCGTCTCGCTGCCGGTCTTATCGACCGTAGCAAGCGTGCCGTCCGGCACGTTATTGAAGCCCACCAGCCAGTTCCCGCGAAATCGCCCTGTATCAACGGGTGACATTTGCACCAGCCGGGCCAGAATGCGCAGGCTGGCAACGCGTACCACTGTCTCCTGGTTTGCCTTCGCCCTGTCGACAAAAGCATTGATGGAAGCCATAAACGAGGCGTTTTCGCTCATGTCATGCCCTCAGTTGCGCGCGGTAACACAGCACCAGATCGGCGGGTTTGACCGGGTTCGGGTTTACGATGCGGTATTGCGTGCCGTCGATATCCACCAGATCGCCCACCAGCAGCTCCTGATCGGCGGTAAAGACGATCCGCACGTCGCCACCGATGATGATTGTGCCGTCCACCTCTACGGGCTTGTAATCGCTGCGAACACCGACGGCATCGAAGCGGATTTCTGGCCGGGCGTCCTCCACTCCGGCGATCACTTCAATCCCACCGGGCCGGGTTATCGTCCAGGTCGTGCCGTAACCATGCAGTAACCGTTCGGCACTGCTTCGTTTTCGCTGATAGTTAACGGCCATTACGCACGCTCCGCCGTGGTGTTAATGGCAAATCCGCGCCCACCCACCAGATCACCCAGCACGGCCATGACGGCAGGATAGGATGGCGTAAAGATGCCCCCGTCCGGTATGGCGTAAGTGGTGCTGACAGCGCCGGATACGGATTCGCTTTTCACGGGTGCCTCGCGGACGCTTGCGAGCAAGTCGCCCTCAATTGCCTCAACGGCCAGCATGCACTGCGCATTAATGACCGCTCGCGGTATCTCATCATCGGGTAGCTCATAGCCGTCGACATAGACACCGGCCCGCGGCCATGACAGCGGCTGCGTTGCGCTGGCGCGATGCCCATACCAGCTCAGCCCTTCCAGATAATCCATTGCCCTGATAAGCAGGGGCGCTGTTTTTTCCGGTAGTGTGATGTCCCGCGCTTCCGCAAACGCCATCAAATCGGCTTCATTTGCATAACTGTTGAAGTCTGGAGAGGTGATATCTGTGTTGATCATAAAAAACCAGAATGGGGCTTTCGCCCCATGTGTTTATATTCAGGAAGATGCCGAGAACGTCAGCGTGTCGGTTTTTGCCGTTATCCCGTCAACTTCTGCGGTGACAGTAAACGCTCCCTCCGTGTCAGAGGTCAGCTTCACTTTTGCACCACCAGCAGAACCCGTTGTGGAAGTATCAGCAGAGAGCTGGCCGCCATCAGATGACCATTTGACGGTCGCCCCCGGAATGCCGCTGCCGTTTCGTGTGTATTTCAGAGAAATTGTTACCGCATCAGTATTGTCAGCAGTCGCGGTGGTTTTATCTGCTGACAATGTTACTCCCCCGGCGCGGACTCCAGCTTGATCAGCACACCTGCGGTGGATTTATTACTGGTAAAGTGCTTCTTCCAGTTCTCGCCAGTACCAATTTTGGTTAAATCCGGGTTGCTGCCACCGGCAGTTGCATCCCAGCTGTAGCCCAGCAGTTCAATGTTTACGGTGCCTTCGGCACGATAACCCACTGCCAGGTTCTCCTGGTCATTGATGTTGTAGGAACGGAAACCAGGCGCCTGAGATTCGACAATGGTTACCGCACCGGCCACCAGCCCCAGGATGGCATCGGCATCCATCGAGTCAGTGACCAGCACCGGTTTACCCAGCGTACCAGGCTGACCGCCATAGACTACCACACCCGCTTCTTCGTAGATTTTGTCCGCAATCGCTTTATCCACGATGTCGAAATAAGTGGCGGAATGCATGACAAAAAGCACGACGCGGTTAAATTTATCGCCGTATTTACGCAGGCCGCGCGTCAGCGTTTTCTTGCCATCAGTATCAATGTCAGCAGTAACCACCATGTCCGCATTGGCTCCAATCGCCGCGATCAGGCTTTTCAGGCCATACTTCACGTAACCCTCAAGCGTGGCATCAGCCACATCAACGCCGATAACCTCTGAGAATTCGCTCACATCGCGACCACGACGCTTGAACGCTTCCTCAGTTGTTTCATAAGGGCCATATTTCCACGGCGCTTTAACAGAAACGGCCTCGCCTGCACCGATTTTCTTGCCGTTTACTTTATCCGTGGAATTCACATCACGCGCTTCAATGCTGCCGCCTACCTGGTAAAAGGCGCGTTTACGGAAATCGCCTTCAATCAGCTCGTTATCAAGCTGAATGGCACCGTTAGATGCATGGTTAAAGACTTCAAGGTTGTCCTGTCGGCGCTCAAGAAAAGCGGTTTGCGCCAGATCGTCATAAATAACCAGATCGGAATTTACAGTCGTCATAAATCAATTCTCTTATTTTGGCAGTCGCAGGTAAGCCTGCTGACCATGTTTACGGATATAGGCAGCTTTATCGCTGGCACTCATTTCGGAACGTTTCAGGCTGCCGCTTGCGCCCGGTTTATGACCACCCGCGCCCGTACCCTCGGCACGTGGAAACAGGTGTGGGGCGGTTTCCTTGAGCGACTCCGCCCACTCTTCAGGGGTGAGAGGGGTTTTGCCGTCCTTGCCGAACAGGATGTCGCCATTCGCATCAACGGCCACGGCCTCGCCTTCGTCGTTGAGCTGGAATGTGCCCTTTGCCCGCAGGATCAGATCGTCCGATGCTTCTGCCAGCGCCCCGGCTTTTGCCGCAGCGGCGCGGATAGCATCAGCCAGAACCCGGTCACGGAATTTACTGGAAAATGCCTCAGCTTTTTCTGCGCGTTCGTTAGCGGCTTTGATTTGCTTTTCAACGTCCGCACGCAGGCGTTCGGTTCGCTTGTTAAGCACTTCGTCAATTTTCCCGGCAGCAATCAGCTTTGCCTCTTCGTCGTCGGAAAAACGCTTCAGAATGCCCCTGACAGCTTCGGGATCGATGCCCTCAAAGCTTGCCAGTGCCTCTTTTTGTTGTTTGATAGTGCCCAGCAGTTCTGAATTTTTATTTTTAAGCCCGGTAACAGCGCTGTTAACCCGTTCATTGATGATGCTCTCAATTTCGGGCGTGATTTCCGGAGTGTTTACGCCGTCACCGGCACCACCACCAGCACCGCCGTCATCACCTGCCGCTGCGTAATATTTGATGAACATATTTCGAAAATACATAGTGCTCCCCTCGGGAATGTTGCGGGCTTCGCCCAATAAAAAAGGCCGCCCTGGGCGACCTCATCGTGTCCGGAATACGTTGCCGGACGGGATTAAGCTACATCTGTCTGTTTCAACCTAAGTCACTTAAAAAGCGTGACTGTCACGCTCCCGTAATTGCTCAAGCGTCAGCCATTCTCCTTTGTCGTTAAAAAATTCATCGAAGGTTATCTCCCCGTCGCGCATCATTCTGGCTCGGTTTTCTCCCAGCACCTGTACCTGTCTGGTGTAGGGTTGTCGCTGAAGCCATTCACCGTATGTCGTGCCTGCCGGTACCTGGCCATCCATTGATGCACGCGTGCCCTCGTCCATTTCATCCACATCAATCCCCAGCTCACGCCATGATTTCAGCACCAGCGTTTCTGTGGAGCGACAGCAGAAGTGGATTTTTCCCGGCCCCTGCAGATAAGGAATCTGATGTCCGACCGGCTTATTGTCGAGCGTGTATTGGTGGCGATCCCTGACCATACAAAGCGGCGTGGTTCTGTTATCCAGTGTGGACAGCCACTGTTTACAGTCGATGATGTCGCTGTTAGCCTCCGCGAAGCTGTTGCGCGCTGTGGCTGCGAGGTGACTAACCGCAGTTCTGGCAATGCTCATCGCGTTGACCCTGCTCATCTGAAGCGCGCCATCCCGGTAACCATGGTTTACATGCCCCCGCACATGGCGTGCTATCTCTTCGGTGGTATCCCCCGCCAGATAGCCACGCCGTACCGCGTTGAGTATCCGTGTCATCCTGTCGGCCTCAAGGCTGCTCACCCATTCATTGAGCAGCCGCCCCTGAAGTGGCTGGGCCATTGCAGCTGCATAAACCATTTCCGGAGTGATGGCCTGTAACGGATAATGTTTCAGAACAGGATCGGGGAGCAGCGCGTCAAACAGGCTCAGCTGATAGCCCGCCTCATGGCGCGAGAATTCCATGAGTTCGTCAGACAAACTGTCCTGCATTGCAGTGACAGCCTGCCGGTTTAGCGCTCTCACGCTGCCCAGAAGGGATTCGAAGCGCTTAACGGTAAACCCCTCATGCGGCATTTCATCCAACGCCACCAGCAGGCGTGCTGACAGCTCGGCATCTGTGTCGTTGAGCGTCTTCAGCATCCGGTTCGCCACACCGGCACCGTAACGCGATACCCAGATGGCATGCGCTATAGCTTCATCACGCAGGCGTTCGTTAACTGTTGACACGATTACCACCCAGCATCACAGGTTCACGATTATGCAGGGCATCAATAACATCATTCGGATTATCTGCCGGATCGATAATATCCAGCCGCTGCATTACCCGAACCATATCAGTGTCACGCAGTGCACCGGTCTGCCATGCAGAAACAATGGCGGAAAGCATGCCGGAATCGGCAACGCGTGCGATGAACTCCTGATTGACTGTGTATGTCGCGTTTTGCTCCTGCCCCATATAGCGGCAACACCAGTTCGTTACCCGTGAATAGGCTTCTGAAACATTCGATACGCATATGCCAAGGACAGAGGTGGATGCGGATTGCTCTCCGCTGGCCTGCGTTGCGGTTTTCGTTGCGCTGCTTTGCTCGATGAGCCTCGCGCCCAGGGCGATCATGTAATCACGTTTACTGTCCATGGCTTCTTTAGCCAGCATGTTGGGTTGTGCCTGGGCGTAACCAAAACTGCCCTCTTTAGGCAGCAAAAGCGGCGAGCGTGAGCCAACTTTGACTTTTTGTTTTTCCAGGTTGTCGCGCCAGAGCGTATCCAGCCCGGAAATCCAGGGCTGAATCTGGCCGCAGAAGAACACGCTGTCCTCATAGTCAGCACTGTTGCGGTAGTGCCCCAGATTTATTTCAGCCAGCGCCGTTAGTGGGGATTCATCAATCGTCTCGTCGTTATTTTGTGCCCCGACGAAAGTGAACGGGATTTCATCCCAGTATTGTTCCCCTTTAGGACGGGGATAATACTCGCTGCTGACTTCATACGGACCACTGCGGGTTTCACCGCCGCGACGCCATACCCGGCATACAAAGCGCCCCTGTTCCAGAGCCAACTCACGGTACTGGATGCTGTCCTTGTAGCCATAGCCATCCGGGATTTCCATGCATTCGCGCAGTACCACCAGCACAAGGTGATTTCGCCCGTTAATGCGTTCAGTTCGCCAGTTGATAATATTCTCGGCCTGATAGCTGAGAATAATGGCTTGCTCGCCATCCTCTGCATAATCAACGTAAAGACCATGCCGACCGGCCTCCAACACATTTTCAAGAACGCTCTGAGATTGCTGGTAGATGCTGGTTCCGGCACCATCGGCGTTGTCTATCAGATATTCCAGCTTTGCCGGTGCGGTAAATGTCGGATCTTTGCGAAACGCCATACCCAGCAGCCCGATTTTTGTATTGCCGGTTATGGTGTAGAAAACAGCACGGGCACGATAATCCTCATTCCGTTTTCTGTTACGTGCTGATTTATCGGTCGGATCGAGCATCGGCAGATAGATATGCCCCTTGCGTTTTATCGCATCAGCCCCCCTGCATACATCGCGAACCATTGTCCACAATTCACATGCTTCCTTATGCTCGGGGCGCACAAAAGTAATATCGTGGTTTGACATCAGAAAGTGGTATCCAGTGAGATTGAGAAGGCTGGTTTAACAATGGGGAACTGTTTCACTATGAAATAACCAGCCCCGTCGTTGGGGTGGTCATTGCCGCTCTTTTTATCGGGCTCCCCGTTTTTATCCCACACCTGTTGTTCAAGACAGTCGGCATAGACCGGGCAGCGGGCTACGTTTACCTTATAGCGCCGTTCACCTTTGGCATTACAGAACATGGCATTCATGGCGTTGATGCGGTCTTTTACTGGCGGGTTTGCCTCATCGACAATGACGTTGAACCCTGCCTGGCGAAGCTGCGCTATATCAGTTTTGCTGGCGTTATTGGATTTTCTGGAATCGCCCGAAGCATCCGGGTAAATGTAAATTTCGCGCACCTTGCGGTAATCATTGCCGTCATGCAGCCAGAAACGCTCCTTGATGATGCGTATCATGTCTGGTGTGTCGTATGCGTTGATAATTTCTGTCACGGCATGAGGTAAGCCATACCGCAGCACATGAACAATCCCGGCCATCTTCCCGACGTTAAAGTCCATGCCGATATAGAGAGGCTCACCAGGCTGCTCTTCTTCGGTGGAATTATTCAGAATCCGGTCGAACTGGTGGTAAATGGTGCCGCTGGTAAGGTTGGTGAACTGACCGTTCAGGTACGCCTTAATTAGCTCTGACGGATAGCTCGCCATCAGGGAGGGAATGTAATCCTCCGGCAAGTTCTTTGCGTTATCAAACGTGGAAGCCTGAACAAGACCATAAAGGGATTTAAGCTCCGGTTTTTCCCTGACTGCTTTGACAAACTGGTTATAGACAAACTTAAAACCTTCCGGCGTCGTCGTGACATCTATGCCGTTCCGTAAATCTACTACTTTGTAACGCATTCGCGCGATGATTTTACGCCAGGCGTGCCGGGCCTTATCCGCTTTCAGTACGTCCAGTTCGTCCACCAGCGCGTTACCGATTTTGAAGCCAACTATGGTCTCCGGCTTCTCCATAGAGCGGCAAATGGTGGTTCCTCTGTAAATCCGGCCTTGATAAAAATGCACCTCTTTGTTGCTCTCGTTGACCTGTACCTTCAGACCCCAGTCATGAGCTACCTCTTCAACGGTTGGGTAAAAAATGTCACGGATTTGTGGGTACGTTGGCGCGAAATAGCCCTGGTTGATTCTGGGAAACTCCCAGAAGCCTTTGCAGAGACCACCACAGCCAACCCACGTTTTGCCCGAGCCGAACCCGGCGACATACGCTTTAAATTTCACATTCATCGCAAGGAAGCGCGACTGGGGCACGTTAAGCGTTGGTGATATTTCCATCGTCACCCTCTGCTCGTGCATCCACTACGTTGATGTTAATAGCTACTGGCGTTGGTTCGTTTTGCTCCGTCTCCGCAGCCAGCTCCTTGCGTAGTTTGTCGGCATCAAGCGTTGCTTTCTCAGCAGAAGCCATTCGATGTTCGATAGCGGCTTTGGTCAACTCCAGGGACTCTATCCTTGAGGTATTTCGGTGCATGGCCTTTTGCGCTGCACCGATGTCTTCCAGCAGCGTTTTCCTTTCCTCGTCTTCAGCGTATTCAAGCGCAGCGCTCCAGCGGCCAATGTTCTCAGCAACCGTCAGGTTCGCAGCCCTGAGCCAGAAAAGCTCGTCGTCGAGGGTAAGCAATGCCGCGTCCTCAGTAACTGCGTCGGACAGAAGCATTCGCCGCGCGTAACCACCATGCCTGAGCGCGTGCTGGTTACCTGGCCGAAAAGCATTTGTTGGCGGGGACGTTCGCTTGCCGCGTATCGGTTTCGCTGCTGAGACAGGTGATGGCTTCGCTCTTTCGCAGTTTCCCACCCTTTTCACACCAGTCGCGCTTTTATCGCGTTTCTCTTTCTGCGAATGCGCATTCTTATTCGCAGTTTTCTTTTGCGAATTCGCACTGCCATTCGCAATTTTGATGTGTCGCTTTGCTGTAGAGTAATTCAGCCCTCGCGCCTCACACCATTCTCTCGGAGAGATACCCGTTCTGGCATGGTCGGCGAGGAACTGGTTTTGCAGTGCTCCCCAGTCCGGTCTTGCCATCTATTTCTCCTTTAACCATTATCAAGCCCACCCGTTGGATAGGCTTTGTAATAGCTTTTAAAATTTCTCTCGGGTAAAAATTTATCGGAGCGGACAATTGAGGGAGCTTTTTTCCGCAGCGACTTACCATCCCCTCGATCCAATGATCTGCGCTGGTCAGCCATCTATTCAACGCAAACAAAAAAGGCGACCTCAGGCCGCCTTCATGTGTTCTATCAGGAGTTATCCTGTTATTCAGTAATTTCGCTTTTGCTCACAAGGAACACACTTACACCACTAACAGAGCATTCTTCAGCAGACGCATCGTTCTTAGTGATGAGTTCATAACTCTTCCCTGCTTTGTCATGGAAGATAAAGCGATAAACTTCAGTGTAGATGCCGTCTTGTTTCTTTTCAGCTGCGAGAAGGGTCTTGCTGGTTTTAGCGGTATCGAGCTGCGCAATATCTACGATCTTCTCATTCTTCAGCCATACCTGTGCCATGTTCATAGGCCATGAAGCGCAATCAGGTGCGGCAGCCAGTACAGACAGCGGGCAACAGGCAATCAAAGCCATCATTAACTTTTTCACTGCACAACCTCCAGGTGACGATCCCCGCTACTCCAAATAGCATGACGAACGTTTAAGGGCATTATGATACAACCGTTTGAAGCTTCGCCGGGATGAGCGGTACTGTCGCCGTGGATGAGGAAGCCAGAGCGGTGATACATATTATTGCTCGGTGCTGGTGTGAGGCGCATAGAGTAGTTGCCAGTGTGTTGATGATGAAACGGTGCGCCAATCGTGTATTTACCTCTCGGGAGGGGCCCAATGTCAGCCGTTCCCTGAAGTGATGGAGCATTCTTTCCTGCTCCCTTACCTGCGTATCCAGTGCCAATCAACTTGCCATTACGAAACAACTTCCCACTGCCTTGATGATATGTCCAGGTCATATTCCTTTTCCTGTTAAAGCAAATAGCGTAGCGATATTAATCCCTTAAGCCCACCTGTAAAATTTCTTTCAGTTTCTGTATGTTTTCAAATGTTTCGGTTTAACCGAGCTTTCTCGTGCGGTTTTGGCCTTGTGACATTCAGAGCAAATGCATTCGAGGTTGCTTATGTCATCGCTTCCCCCATGCGCTTTAGCAACAATATGGTCGACGCTTGAACCGGGACGTATGACTCCGAGACGTTTGCACGATTGGCACAGACCTTTGTCGCGCCTGATAACGATGTTCCTTACCTTTCGCCACTCAGCACCATAGCCTCGCTGTGTTGCTGTGCGCCCGTTGTTATAGCGCTCCCAGCCAGCACCTTTATGCACCTCGCAATATCCGCTTCTGTCTGTAGTTGATTTACCACATCCACGTTTACGACAGGCTTTAGGGGTTCTTGGAGGCATGGTTATTCCCACTTACATAGTCATGTTGTTCGCCGTCACGCGAGATTTGCTGATAAAAGATCATGACTACTGGTAGCTAATACATGGCTGACCTTTTAGATACATTATTGGTGCCGACATAAGCAGAGCTGGAGCACATAAACAGCATTTATACCCACTTCCTCGTTGCGCTTATTCTTGAGTTCGGCGATTCTGTTTTGGATGTCAGGTTTTGACAGGTTTTCTGAGGCGGTGCGGTTAGCCGTCTTGACGCTGTACCCCGCCCGAATCGCCGCCTGTGTGGCGTTTAAGTCGATTAGGTACTCGCGACAGAACATTTCTTGTTTGTCGGTGAGTGCCATTTGATATCCTTGGAGATTCTATGAGCGAATTAACTTTTTCTGGATTGTGTAGCATGCTATCTCGCAATGGAGACGACTTGCTTTATCAAACGAATTTGATTTTAGAAAGAGTATGCAATTACTGGAATGTGTCCTCCACAAAGCATTCTCTAATCAGGTTCAAATTTGAAAATGACAAGATGGAGTTCACGATCCCCCAATGCAAATTTTCATGCTTTAGCGACACAAAACTCGTTCTAATTGAAGGTGAAATATTAAGCCAGGTTACGTTCTTCGTTGATAAGAATGGCGATAAAGTCCCTTTCCATATTTTTTACCTCAATACTAATCTAGTAGTTAATTATGAAACACCAAAAAGAGCGCCTGATGTTTATTGGAACTTGGCCAGACATGTAGAAGAGCATTTTATGAATGAGCTTCTACAATCGGCATCAAAGGCTGGATTAATCTGACAACCATCATCAGGCGCACTTGTGAATGCCCCTTGGAGAGAATATAAAAAAGCCCCCCTAAGGAGGCCTTTTCATTTATGACTTGAAGCCACTTTTACCGTTAGCTTTACGCCAAGTCTTAATTTCATTAACGATACCCTGAGGAGTGATATCTTCATCATTATTGTAAAAAATCAGATCTGAGCCTTCTGGATGTTCAGATAGAGTGCAAACATGCTCAATTAACTCATCTTGATATGCTTCGCCACCTGCAGCGTTAAAAATTCCGCTCACAAGTTGCGTAAACTCTGCCTCAGTGTAGTCTTCAAATCTTGGTTTAAAATTCATTTTCGCGCACTCACTTTGTGGTGAAAAGCATCTTTGCATTATAGGTCACGGCACCACTGCTTGATGTAGCTAGTATCAGGCCTTGTCCCGTCGAAGCTTTCGCTAAGCCATCTCGCGCACCTGATTCTTGTTTAACGACATTATCGCAGGCACTCAGTGAATGCCTGCTCGGATGCGTATGCCGTCAGATCTATCTCAGAAAAAGGTTCGCTGCATACTCGCCGTCAACGAAGACATCACATTCTTTCGCGCCAGGAGAAAACTTACAGCGCGCCATAACTTTGCGTCCCTTGTAAGTTCCGTTGTAAACGTTCGTATAGTTTTGGCTGAATGCACCCGAGAGGCTTTTATCTTGGTTAAGGAATGAGTCATCAATAACCAAAACGTCATTGACCCATAACTTCAAAATGCCATTTGGCATATTGGCGCTAATGAGCATTTGCTCGCCATTAGAGGAGCGATAAGGTTGCTGCGCTGAGTAGTTGGTACATCCTGTAAGCAAAATTCCTACAAATAAAGCTGCTATGATTCTCATGGAAACCCTCACCTAACTTAAATTATTGATTTATATAATTTTGCATCAAAAAAAAATAAACGATTAGGTTCGGATTGTACACATTAATGTTGTTATTAGGGATTGGTAAGATCAATGGTCAAGCTACACCGCCAGCCATCTGGTTTATGCTATCAAACAGGGCAATGTTTTAATCCTAATCCGCATAACAACAGACTTTAGTTACTTCTTCAGGCACTGCTGCCGGATGTAGTCCTGCAGATAGCCGACCTGATGGGTCACTTTTTCGATTCGCTCTCTGAGAATGAAATAATCCCGTTGAGCGGAGTCTGTAAGTCTGGCGGTGGAAGCATCGCCCAAGCTGCCGGTGCCGGTCTTTCCGTTCGCTGCGCATGTGGCACTGAACTGCAACCGCTTACGACCAGTAGCAACATCGCGCTCAAGCTGAGCAATATTTTTCCGAGCATCCGCTAACTCCTTCGTGTGTATCGCATCCAGCGCAGCCACCTCTTGCTGACGGTGCCGCATATCTTGAATATCATCTTTAGCCGTTTTTAATTCACGATTAAGTTCAATTAAAGATGCCTGCGATTTTGTGAGCTGAGTGTGATAATAGTTCGCTAAAGAGCCAGCAATAATCATCCCTAAAGCGAGTAACCCGATTGCTGAGGCGCTTAACTTAGAGGTCATATACGCTGTCCGCCATGCATATTGCATACTCAACTTCTCGCCGATTCATAAGTCCTTTCCACTTCTTGCCACCAGCGTAAATCCAGCGCTTAAGCTCGTTACATGCTCCGGCATAATCACTGTCGTTAAGCTTTTTCATCAGGGTAGATTTGATAGCTGCTGAGGGACCCACGTTGTAGGCAAATGAGTAGATAGCGGCGCGTTGGGTATCAGTAGTCTTTACTTTGATGTGCGGATCAATCTGGCGAGCGATACGTGTCATATCCGCTTGGGTAAGCGCATCACACTCGGCATCGGTGTAACGCTTTCCCGGAATGATATCCTTGCCGGTATGTCCATCACAGACCGTAAGAACGCCAACCACATCCCGATAAGGCACATACTCGCGTCCTTCTAAGCCGTCTTTACCTGCAACCATTGCGGTAGCAATAGCGATAGCCCCGCCGCCCATAGCTGCGACGATTCGTTGTTTTAATGCCGGGGACATTATTCTCCCCTTGCGGCTTTACGCCGATCTTCTTTGATTTTGAAATAGAGGTTGGTCAGGAAAGTAAGAAAGCCGAACACTAGACTGCCGAGTACACCAATAGCCGCCCACTGTGATGGGGAAACTTTATCGAGGAGCTGGAGCACCCAAAAACCGGCATTACCTACAGATGTGCCATAGGCAATGCCTGTCGTTAATTTATCCATTTGATACATACTCTCACCTCCTCTGTTCAGGGAAGTGTTCTGTGTTAAGACAGGAGTGGAACGGAGATAAGGAAAAGGGCAAAAAAAAGCCAGCTCGGACAAGCTGGCCTTAAAAGGAACCTCATAAATAATAGTGCCGGGTGCTTCCCGGTGAGACTTTGACTGGCAACAAAGTCTCGCATGCTGCTCACCCTTGGACTTAGCCAGTAATGCCCCACCGCACAGGGGGATTCACCATTAAAAGTGTTGGATGTCTATCGCGCATGCCAATGCAACGATGACAAAAAATTTAGCATTAGCCCTTAAATTTTCAAGCCACTCCCGCTAAATAAGATTTAGGCCAAAAAAAAGCCAGTTCGGCAGAACTGGCAACATGGGTGACTTCAGGACGTTCCATAGCCCTTGTTCTGTAACGTACTATTCTCCCCTGAGTTGGTTAGGTGCGGCACATCTCAATTTTAACAGTGAAGATGAACTCGCACTCAATACCGGAAGAATTCGCTACAGCTAATTATTTGCACCATGTGAGGGGCGCGCTTTAAAAGTAGCAAGGTCTTGGGACGAAAAGGATCGCTGGCATTAACGAAAAAGGTTTTATTTTCATATCGTGATTATTATCAACTTTTTAGTTTCCAGCACGTTTGCAAAGTTGGAACGCCAGATAACATGAAAAGGCCACTTCTCACACAAAAAGCTCTATACCCAAACAACAAGGCGGTTATAGAAAGTGCCTATGTTAAGGAGCAGGAGCGCATCTCTTTACTGGACGTCAAACGAGTTTTTGTAGGAAAGCCAATCATGCCAGACGTTCTCTGGGTCAACGTCAGGATAACCACGGCTCTCATTCATTTTTAAAGCGATATCGTCAGGCATTACCATACCGACTGCATTATCGCGCAGTGTCTCAACCTCTTGTTGCGTCAACTCGCGACCGAGTTCTTTCTCTTTTGCAGTGAGTAAAACGATGAGAGCAGGAATAAACACCAGTGCCATTTGTTGCCTCTGAAGGTATCGGTAATGGAAGCCATATTATCTGATGGCACATGTCGCAGAAACAAAAAACCCGCACAAGGCGGGTTAGATACAACAGAGGCAAAATAACATAATGCAGACAAATTTACCGGTTTTAGTTCGGATTTGCAATAACTTGTTTGTAATTTGCTACCTTCTGCTTCGAACGTGTTTTTGCTGCATCTATTACGGCCCTCTTATCCAGATACAGAAAATTGGCTCTCATTTGCGCCCACCGTGCGGCATATCCTTCCGACCAGGTAGATCTAGTTACCCCAACCATCTGCGCCAGCTCCCGGGCTTTGTAGCAGCCTTGCGGCACATTTCGTAACTCGCGTTTAACGTCCTGCGCCGCCAGCCATACCAACGCACGCAAACGCTCCAGTGTCTTACCGGCGATGCGTTGTCCCTCGAGTTCCTCGCTGAAAGTCTCCCATCCCCAGCGTACTATCTCGACCTGATGTGCATAACGTATGTTTTCGGAGTAACACCACAGCAGCCAGGCGCATTCGACTTCATCAAGCGCCAGTACAGCCCGACGCCAGCTCGCGGTAGCGTATTCGACGGGAAGCACCAGCGCGATTGATGAACCTTTGGATCGGGGCTGCACTCCCGGTACGGGTGGGTTATGTAAGGTAATCATCTTCCCGGTTTCCTCATCCCTAACCTTCAGGCGCTTTCGCTTGTAGCGGTTCGTGGCTAATTGAGCGTTTTCTGCGAACGCAACGAGTTGCCCCTTGGTTGACCCGCTTAAATCAGCGGTCGCGGTAATGAGTTGCTGACGGATGTATTCGTAATCCTGTGCTATCACTCTTCAATCTCCGTGACTTTAATACCCAGACGTCCACCGGGAATGACTTCCCCGCGTACCACTTTTAGTTCGTCTATTTGCGAGTCGTTTTGCATGAAACCGCCCTTCTCTAGTGAGTCGCAGACCGCTTTGAGAATGTTGTCGATATCGCGGCGGCGTTTATCAGGCATGTTCGCGATAATGCGCAGCCTAAGCCGCGCAGAGGTGTTTATGTCGAGCTTGAGGATATGCAGGATCTCCTGCACTGCCCGACGGTACTCGCGGCCTTTCTTATTGATGTAGGTAATGCCATTTCCACGCCGCCAGTAGTCGTTAACACTTGGTGGATACGGCAATGTGAATTCATAGGTGTTCGTCATTTGGGCACCACCAGACCGCGCCGCGTCAGCTCCCGAAGCGTAAGCACGATGGCGCGGTCCATTAATGCGCGACGCTCCTCTCTTGTCAGTTCGCTGCCGTTATCGATAGCATGATGACAGTCAACACAGAGCGCTGCCGTCAGGCTGTCATCTGCCTTAAGGCCCATGCCTTTGTCCTCGTTGCGATGTGCCGCCTGTACACCCCAGCGGCGGCAAAGCACGCAACAATCTAACTGGCGAACGGCGGCCAGCCATTTAGCGCTTCGATAAATACTCTTCACCCTCACCTCCACATCCGTTGTTGAAATGTGGTGTCCTGCCGTGGCGGGTATTTGCTTTCCGGCAGCAGTACGCGAACAACGAACGTCTTACAGTCAGCAGACAGAGACCGCTCCGCTTTCATACCGCGTTTGCGATACTGGCGAAGCAGCTCGTCGGCCTCTTCTGCGGTGCAATCCGAGTGTTCAAACCATCCCATACGCATGATTAAGCCTCCTGCTCTGCCCGGAGCTGCGCATATTCACAGTCCTCAGGAATAGTGAGACGGCAACCGATGCTCAGAGCCCAAGCTTCAACTTGCGAGAGGAAGAAATGCATCTCGCCGGTATCGAGATCGGAGGTATGACGGAGGGAACTGATTGTAGTTTTCTCGCCGGTAATGACGTCAGTCATCTCACGGCGTTCGTAACCGAGATAGGAATGCTTCAGCGCGTCCTTAACCCACGCCGGGGAAGCAAAGGATTTGCCCCGCTTAATGAGATAGGCACTGATTTCAGCGAACCACATGTGCGCCAGCGCATTTTGTGAAAGGCTGCGAGTTTCGCGCCACGGTCTGATGATCAGGCGGTAGCAATCGCCATTAGCCAGTAGCGGCTGCAATTGCTGGCCGATTGAAGCGAAGTTGGATTGGTGAAGGCGGATGCCGTCTTTGGGAAAGTTCACGCCGCACCTCCGTAGAGGTCGAACGCTGGACAAAGGAAAGCGCCAGTCTCGGGGGTACCCGGGGCCAGCGTATCAGGAAAGGCTAGTACTAAGTTGATATGCGCCATCGGTTTCTCCGATAAGGCGCAGTGACTACAAAGCCTAGGGTGTTCAGCCCTATTGCTTAATTATATTCGAGCTAAGGGAGCTAAATCCAGCTAGCCGAGTGGCCTGTCTGAAATCTTCTAGAGATGTCACGAATTCATCTTCTCTAAGCGCAAATCCATCCACAACCTCTAAATTCTTCATGTAAAGCAAGATCGCGCCATTGAAACTTCCGCTTTCGAGTACGGGAATCAGTGCCTTGGGTACCTCGATATTGATTTTTTTCACAAAATACACCCCTTACATCTTAACGATAAGTTCGTTATCGCCTAACACTTAAAACTCTATCGCAGCTTCGCTCGTGAAAACTCCTGCACCTACACAACCAGATAACATTTCATTAACGGTTCACTGACATATTAACTGTACATAAATACAGTATCTTTTGTGGGATCGGGAAATACTAGAACCAAGAACTCTATTTGGTTAATTTCCATGATCTCAGCAAAGCGACATGTAATTGGCACTTTAATTTTATGATTGAAATCAATCATTAACTGGAATCACTAGCAGAAGGGAAAGACTATGAACGGGTGGTGAGGTATGTTAAGAAGTGTTCAAAGTCCGCTTTGTGCCAGAGGTGGTAGTTGTTAACATTTGTTGAGTTGACCCTGTAAGTACCATGCTAAACGAGGTCATTCACTTTGAGACATTTTCATATTACTTGTGTAGGCTCAAGTGCGCATGCAGTAAACCGTTGTTGAAGTTGAATGAATGGTCTAGCTAATATAAATTGGAACCAAAAGGTTAAGAGGATGATTTCCATGAATTCAGAATCATTTAAAGAAACACCCAGAACGACAAGACTTAGTAGGAATCTCAAGAATCTATATCTAGATCCTAATAATTACCGCTTTGTCGATAACGAAAATTACAGATTTGTCGGCGAAGATAATCTTTTAGATACACAAGTACAGAAAAGAACGCGTACATTTATTGAAGGCCGAGGACAGGAGAACATTCGTGACCTCATAGCAAGTTTTAAAGCGAATGGTTTTTTGGATGTAGATATTATCCAAGTTAGAGAACTAGGTGATAATAGATATCTTGTTTTAGAAGGTAATCGCCGAGTAACTGCCTTAAAATTTTTGCAGGAAGCTTTTGAAAATGGATTTGAAATAGGAAATCTTGATCCTGCCATATTTAGAAGCGTGCCATTTGAAATTCACAGCAAAGAAGAAAATGAAAAACATCTCATAGTTATGGGATTGAAACATATCAGTGGAAATAAAAAATGGTCAACATTCAACCAATCGAAGTTGCTGTTCGATTTTCTGAAACCTTATCAAAACGCATCTCGAGAAGAATACGTTAGTAAAGAAAACGAGTTGGTAAACTCATTAGGGATAACCAAACATCGCCTTAGATCAATGTTGCGAGTTTATAATTTAATTCAATCTTATAAGATGAGTGATTATAGCGAGCAATTTTCTTCGGATATGGTTGGTATTTTTGAGGAGATAATGAAAAAGCCAGTTATTAAAAATTGGCTGGGCTGGAATGACGCAGGTTATTCTGCTAATAACTTAATTAACTTAGAACGTCTTTTTTCATGGATTTCTAAAACTGAAGTTTATGCAGAACCAGAAGAAAATGAAGATGAAGATAGTTACGACAACAGTGATGATTATAAAGAGCTTGAACCAATCATAACAAAATCACTTGAAATTCGTGATCTCGCTTTGTTTATCGAAGATGAGCATGCCTTGAAGGTTATGGAAGATGAAAGAAGCCTTGCTCGTGGTTTAGTATCAAGTGGATCTGTTGATAAACAAAATTACCAAGATGCCCTGTCCAGCCTTTCGGAATCATTAAGAAGTTTAACTAACTATAGAACATTAATTAGTGCTGATGATACACGCATTTTAGATGAGGCCAAAGACAGCTTATCAAAAATTATACCCAAGAAGAACAGCTTAAATATTGAGGGTGGGAACTTCACTACTGTTTTTGAATATGGCGTCAAATCTCATTTTGAAACTATCAATATAAAGAAATACAAAAAATTAAAACACTTTGAAATTAACAACCTAAACAGAATAAATATCTTTGCAGGGTTTAATAATACAGCTAAAACCACGTTCCTGGAAGCAGTCTATCTTCTTACTCAAAGAAATGATATGGCTTCGCATTTTAAATTAATCAGACAAAAAAACAAATTCTCATCATTAAGTCCAGTGTTTTTAAATTCCGTGTTTCAGGATCCAATTTCTATAGAGGGACGGTTTAACGGAGTTGATGTTTCAGTTCACATGGAGAAATTCGACGAACCTACCGTAGATAAAAAAGATGACTATATAGCTTCATATAAACTGACATCTCAAATTGATAGCATAGTGATATCAAATTTGGTACATACGTATGTACATGAAAGCATGATAAGAATATCAGATCAAGTATCCCATCTTTGTTCATCATCATTCAAAAGTCCGTATTTTTATGATATCGATGATTCAATTAGTGATTACAATCGAAGCGTTGAACTTAAGATTACACCTGTTGATGGGCTTTCACAGACAGCCATTAACCTTGTCATCGAATTTATGAAACGAGTAGAAGATAGCATTGTCGATATACGTTATACTGAAGAAATGGATGTTAAACGTTTCTTGGTTGAATCGAAGCACTCACTGGAGCGCAGTTTTGATTTAACTACTTATGGTGAAGGTATTCAGCGAATTTTTTATATTGCGCTCGCGTTTGCTTCATGTAGGAATGGGGTGATATTAATTGACGAATTTGAAACGGCTATTCATTTTAGCCTTTTAAAAGAGTTTACACGATTAACACAAGAGCTTGCTGAAACCTTTAATGTTCAAGTGTTTTTAACTTCTCATTCTCGTGAATGTATCGAAGCATTTGTTGAAAATGGTTATAAAACAGAACAAGTAACAGGCTTCCAGATGATTAATAGCGGCAATAAAATCAGCTCAAAAAGGGTAGAAGGAGAACGCTTTAAGTATCTTATTGAAAATATTGCTCTGGATATTAGGGGGTAATATGAACAAGAACAAAGTGATTGTAGTAGCGTGTGAAGGACAGCATGATATTTCATTTATAACCAGAATTCTTCATACTGTAGGATTCAAAACCGACAACAGGAAAATAAAAGACTTCCCATTTCCTTTTAATACCCTTTTTGCTGGCATAGCAGGAAAAATGGTATTGGCTGATAGAAAATTAGGGTATCAAAGCCCAAACTTTCTTTTACCTTCTGTTGCGTTAGAATTTCAAGGGAAGATTGTTTTTCTCCACAATCTCAATGGCGATGGACGCAGTGCTGAAAGGGGGGAATTAATAAAGCTTTACTCCGGGTTAGTGGGAGATGATGACTTTTCTAAAGGTTTAAATTATGAATTTAGGTTTTTATTCTTTTTCGATGCTGATGATCATGGTGTACCAAGCCGACTTTCAGAAATGACGGCTGAACTAGAGATGCAAACAGCTTTATCTAATGGTTCAGTAGTGGCTTATGGTAAGCATGAGCTAGGTTGTTATATCTATCATGAGAATGATGGTGATACAGGAGTGCTTGAGGACATATTACTTGGGCATTTTTCAAGAAAGGATAATGATTTGCTAGAGCACGTTTCTGACTTTCTTTCCAATCATATATTGGAGGAAGAAAGAACCAAGGAATTGCATGTAATTGATGGGGTGGAACAACGAAAAGGTGCTTCTAAATATTCCGAAAAAAAATCAAAATTAAATTTGTTTGGCCAACTTCAGTTTTCCGGGATGAATAATTCAGTAATTATTTCCAAATCGGACTTCCTAAGAATGGAAGATATAGAAAACTGCCCGCAGTGTATAATAATTAAAAATATGTTTTCTTGACCAAGCTGCCGCTAAGCGGCAGCTTAATATTATTCATTTTATAATCAAAATGAATAGCCACAGTTTATATATCCATTTTTCACTGTTTGTAGATAGGTACTAACGTCCGCTTCTCGCTCAAAGCGGACATTACCCTATGCTTCCCCCCTCTTGCCAGAAGCAGAAATTATGAGTGAAGCCGCACTGTGCATGGTTACCCCTAAAACCTGCCGGAATTGTATTATCAGGCTCCGGAATATGATTCACATCGCGCCAAGCGGGCATGTTCACGCCAGTGCAACACCTGATCACCAGGTCATCCCATTTCTCACGCAACTTGGACGGGCATTTAACCTGACGGATCCAGAACGGGTCGCTCTGTACCCGTCGAAATAACTCGCAAATCTGTTTATGTGTACGGCCATCCAGCATGCGCATCAGGCGTATATCGTTCGCCCATGCCGTCCAGTTAGGCTCTTTAGGCCGGACAGGTTCGCCGTTAAGGGTGTCGGCCTGCTCGTACAATTTCAGCACTCGCGTCCAGATCCACTTCGCGCAGGTCAAATCTTCCTGACTGCCCCACTGGCTTTTCCTGGGGCTGAAAACCACGGCTTCAGGATGCCGTGTCAAAAACTCAGCTTTGGTGAGCTTTTCGTCCGACAGCGAAGCGTCGGGACAAGAAGTGTTTTCTGGTTCTTTGACTGGTTCAAAAGAGTGACTGATTCTGGGTGAATCTCCTGCACCACCCCCTAGTGAATCTGTTGCACCACCTAGTGAATCTCCTTCACCCCCCTGGTGAATCTGCTGCACTATGCCTTGTTTATTACTGGCCCCGTCTAAGGTCAGCCGGTAAAAATTACTGGTGTTTCCTTTGGGTCCGGTTCGGGTTTCTTTAATCATCAGCCCGGACAGGCATAATGCATTAATATGGTTCATCACTGAGCGTCGACTGATTTCGCATTGATCGGCGATATGCTGATAGCTCGGCCAGCATTCGCCCTGGTCGCTTGCGTTATCGGCCAGCTTAAGCAGGACCAGCTTGCGCAGCGGGTTCCCCACTTTCACTTTCATTGCCTGAACCATCAGTTCCATACTCATAAAAAGACCTCGATTCTACTGCGCTAAACTGCGTTCGGCATAGCCGGAACCAGCTTCACTTCGTAACCCGGCAGTAAATCTGCCAGGGCATTAATCGCTTCCAGTGTTTCCTTACGGATAATGTCCTTCGGCTTGCGCATCAGCACGGCGTTCGTCGCCTCGATACACTCGCGGTTCGCCACAGCGGCCCGCAGCTGTTCGGCGGCAGCGGTTTCCAGCTCAGCGTTCATGGCAGCCTTAACCGCATAGCTCAGCGCTTCAGCGTTGCGGCGGTACTTTGGTGAGTCGCCCCGGAAAGCGCGCTTGATAATCTGCGCGTTGTTATGCAGCCGGCGGCTGTACTCTTTGGCGTCCTGAACGCTCAGGCTTTCCAGAAGACCGCCGGAATGATGCGCCGTAATCATCGGCGTGATGGTCTTCCAGCCCTTTTCCGCCGCCCACTGCTCAAGCTCCATGCCGAGTTTTTTGATTTCCATCAGTCAGAATCCTTCTGAGATTCAGTGTTAGCCTTTCGACTCAAACGTTTTTTCTTGCGGTATTCGTCGTAAAGGTTTTTGTCGTAGTGAAGTGTCCCTTCAGAAGCATCGGCTAAACGTTGAGCACAACGCTCTGGAACAAGGATTTTCCACTGGCTGACTGCGGAGGGGTCAACACCTGCCGCAAATGCAACGCGAGACTTATTTCCAAAAACTTTAATGGCATCCTCTTTAAACATATCGACTCCTTAATCTGAGTTTTCTCAATGTTAAAATCGCAAGGAATCTCAAGTCAAGAAACTTTAAGATATCTCAATATGAACAACATCACTTTGGGCAGGCGTATTCGCCAAAGACGTAAAGAGATAGGTTTTAGTCAACGAGACTTGAGCCGGGCTGCTGGCGTCTCCGATTCGTCAATATCACTATGGGAAAGCGACAACACAGCCCCAAGAGGTGAAAACCTTCACAAGTTAGCCGCAGCACTGCAGTGCACCCCTACATGGCTGTTGTTCGGAGACGAAAACCAAGCTCCGACTCAGGCGGTTCCAGCGGGTGCGCCCCTCGAACTGTCTGATGATGAACTTGAGATGATCAGGCTTTACCGCGCATTACCAGAGTCTGAGCAAAAAGCACAGATGGGTAACATGCGAGCCCGGGTAAAAAACTTTAATCGCCTCTTCGATGAGTTGCTTGAAGCCCGTAAGCGTTCCAATAATCCCTGAAATTTAACCCACTTTAATTGCCTTTTAATCAACAAGATACTGTATACTCACGCCTTTTATCATGAGTTTTCTCAATAATAATATTGACTAATTACTATGAGAAAACTAAAGTTCACTCCATCACGTAACCACGACGCAGTGATTACAAAGCTCTAAACGTTCCGCCAGCCGGGCGATAACGGCAAGGGAGAAGATGGTTAATCAACACTACGGCACTATGCCGGTAATCAGGCAATGCCTTGAACCTGGAATGATGGCGCTCCGCGATGGTTGCGCTTATCGAGTCTCAGCGATCCGCGGTAAACACGTTTACCTTCACTCAATGCGCGAGCAAATCCGCATTACTGATCGTGTAGTCGAAGTGTTTCTTGATGGGTTCGGTAATCCCCTAACCCACTGACCCACCCTTTCAGACATTAATCAAACCTTTGTAATTGGCGGCTAAAAAGGCGCCGGGGATTTTTACGCCCTTTTACAGGAGGAATCGTGAACGCGTATTTCATGCATGACCGTATCGAAGAGCGCGCATGGCAAGACCACTACATACAAATAGCTCGGGAAGAGGAAGAAGCAGAGCTGGCCGACTTATACGATCGCCATATTAAGTTTCATCACCTTCACGCTCTACTCAGCAACACCCAGGCGGATAAAGCCGCCCTTACCGCAACCTTCGATGATGTGGATTTTCAGGAAAAGGCAGCCGAGTTTCTGCGGTACGCCGCCGAAACGCTCGCGGCCAAACAGACAGCATTAAACATGGATTTGAGGAGAGGATGAAATGGCCCTTTTCCAACGAGCCACTAATACACAGGCTTTCCTTAAAGCCGGAATCATGGGCTTTGCCGGAGACGGCAAAACTTACACTGCCAGCGAACTGGCGATCGGCCTCGTCCTGTTGATGCGCCAGCGTGGGCTTGCAATGGGTGATAAGCCGGTAATGTTCCTTGATACCGAAACCGGTTCGGATTGGGTTAAACCCCGCTTCGATGCAGAGAACATTGAGCTTTATACAGCTAAAACGCGCGCGTTTGTGGATCTGCTTGCCGCTGTTAATGAAGCGGAACAAAGCGGTTCAGTACTCATCATCGACTCAATCAGCCATTTCTGGACGTGCTTGTGTGATGAGTACGCAACGCGCCGCAAACGTAAGCGTGGCCTTGAATTCTCAGACTGGGCGTGGCTGAAACAAGAATGGCGGCGTTTTACTGACCGTTTCGTTAATAGCCAGGCGCACATCATCATGTGTGGCCGCGCGGGCTATGAGTACGATTTTTTCGAAGGCGACGACGGAAAGCGCCAGTTAGAAAAAACCGGCATCAAAATGAAGGCCGAAACCGAGACGGGTTACGAGCCTTCAATACTGATTCAGATGGAAAAGCAGATGGATCTTGAGTCCGGGCAGGTATGGCGCACCGCGCGCATTCTTAAGGACCGCTCTACCCGTATCGACGGACAGACATTCGCGAACCCGACGTTTAAACACTTTCTGCCGCACATTGAGTTCCTTAACTTGGGCGGAACACATTTAGGCGTGGATACCTCTCGCGATAATGGCGAGCTGTTTGCCGATGATGGTTTGCCGACATGGCAGAAAGAGAAACGCGCGAAAGAGATCGCCCTCGATGAGATCGTCGAGCTGCTGAATAAACATCATGGCGGCACAAGTAACGACGCTAAACGCGCTAAAGCCGACCTTCTGGAACAAGTGTTCTGCTCTCGCTCCTGGGAGCGAATTAAAGGCATGGACTGGCCGACCATCAAAGCAGCCCGCTCCGCTCTATGGCTTCAACTTGAAGGGGCTCCTTACGAATTCCCAGCCCCTTCTAGCGCGGAGAAAAGTGAACCAGATGCGGCTTACGATGAAGAGATCCCACAGTAATAACCGGGCGCACGCCCCGCTTTTTAGTAGTGAATTAAATTTTGTATTTTGATAGCGGCTTTCGGGCCGAGGAGGATTTCATGAGTGAAGTAGTGATGATTGTATCCCCTGGGAAATGGGTTGCGGAAGAACAGCTTATTGCGCTTAAAGGGTTCAAAAGAGGAACGTTGAAAAGAGCAAGGGAACAAAGCTTCCTTGAAGGCAAAGAGTACATACATGTCGCGCCTGATGGCCAGCCCTGGGATAACAGCCCCTGCTTTTATAACCTGGAAGAGATAGATCGTTGGATCGAACGGCAGGCAATGGCAAAGCCACGTCGTTACTCCGCTTAAGTTCGTTTCAGTAAAAAGGAGTCGTGATGATTCAGTACCCAACGGGTGTGGAGAACCACGGCGGAAAACTCCGCATCTGGTTCCTCTACAAAGGGGTTAGAGTCAGGGAAAACTTGGGGGTCCCTGACTCCCCTAAAAACCGTAAAAAAGCCGGTGAGCTTCGCAATGCTATTTGTTATGCCATAAAAACGGGAACGTTTGATTATGCCGCGCAATTTCCGGACTCACACAATCTGGCCCGCTTCGGTGAAGCTAAACCCAACATTGATTTCGCCACCCTTACTGACAAATGGCTGTCGTTAAAGCAAATAGACGTCTGCAAGAACACTTACGTACGTTACAAGGCTGCCATTAAGAATGTAATGCCATACATCGGTGCCAGAACGCCCATCGCTTCGATCAATCAGGAATTTTTGCTCTCATTACGTAAAGAGCTACTTGTAGGTTTTCAACACCCTAAACACTGGCATACAAAACCAGTTAAGGGACGTACAGCCTCGACTGTTAACTACTATCTGCGAGTAGTAAACGGAGCATTAGAATTCGCTAAAAATAATGGCTATTTACCTTCAAACCCCATGCAAAACTTAGTGCCCTTGAAGAGAGCTAAATCTGACCCGGACCCGTTAACTAAAGATGAGTTTGAACGTCTTATTGCCTGCTGTGACAACCGTCAGCTTAAAAACCTTTGGAGTCTCGCCGTTTTTACTGGAATGAGACATGGCGAATTATGTGCTCTGGCGTGGGAGGATATTGATCTCAAGGCTGGCACTATCACCGTCACAAGGAATTACACCTCAGCCCGGAATTTTACACCGCCCAAAACTGAGGCCGGAACAGACCGAAAGATCGTGTTAATTGATGCAGCTATTACGGTATTGCGAGACCAAGCCGAGCTGACCCGGCTCGGTAAGCAGCATGACATCAGCGTTGCTCTTCGTGAGTACGGTAAGACGCGCCTGGATAAATGCACGTTCGTCTTTAATCCGGGCATATATACCAAGAACCCGCATTGCGGGATTAACTATGCTACTGGTTCTCTGAACATGAGCTGGGCTTCGGCTATGAGGCGCGCCGGTATCCGACACAGGAAAGCGTACCAGTCCAGACATACGTATGCCTGTTGGGCTCTTTCAGCGGGAGCTAACCCCAACTTTATTGCCGGGCAAATGGGCCATGCGAACGCGAGAATGGTGTATCAGGTTTACGGTAAATGGATGTCTGAAAACGATGCGGATCAGCTCTCTATCCTGAACAAAAGCATAACTGTAAATGCCCCACCCATGCCCCACAGCAAAACCGCTGACTTGTAAATTTCTTTATAATCAAGCACCTTACCCTTATAGCTGATCATCTCGGCGATATGCACGTGGCCGAGAAGATCGTGGTTGTCATGGAAGGCCGCGCAGAGGTTATCTTCTTCGATATTCATGTGATAAAAATCGCCGATGATTTTTACGTGCTTAAGGCCGCCTTCGACGATATAACGCCGCGCGTCGGCAAGCGTGTTGATCATGTGATCCTGATAGCGGTTGAGCGGCTCCAGCAACACGGTGGTGCCGGTACGTGCTGCCACACCGTCGAGATAGCGCAGCGACTCGCTAACCGCTTTGCGATCGCCTGCCAGGCTGCGCGGCGCTTTCATCGGCGGCAGGCGGAATGTGAACATCCCCCAGGCTGCGGGCACCACAATGCCTTTGCCGCCCACCTCCGCCAGCGCTTCCAGAATACGGGTGATTTGCGCAAGCCCGTTAAGACGACGCTCTTCGATGAAGTCGCCGAACCAGCCGTCATAGCCGCCGCAGGCGGTGGTCACCGGCAGGCCAGTCTCCTTAATGGCCGCTTTGACCTCGTCGAGATGATCCACCAGCAGCTTGCCGTCAATTTCAAAGCCGTCAAAGCCCATCGCTTTGATGTAGCGGAATTTCTCCAGAATATTTTCCGGAAAGAAAGCCTGATTCTGCGTTGCGATTTTCATTGTTGTTTCATCCGTGAATTAAAAAGTGACGCCCATTTTGATGCTCAGTTCCGGGTGCTGATCGACATACTTCATGTAGCTTTCCGCGCTCTGCGCGAAAGGCACTACCGGATCGATCAGATCCTCACAGTTGAGATAGCCATTCATCAGCAGTTCCCAGCAGGTTTCTTCGATACGCTTGCGGCTCCAGCGCGGATAATCCGGGTTCGGCTCGCTGCAGGCGCGAGAGAAGACAATTTTCGCGTTGTTGAAATGCGCTTCGCGCCCGAAGTTGAGGCTGGTAAACGGTTTGGCAAAGGCCACGTAGGAGATAGTGCCGCCATAGGCGATGCCGCGCAGCGCCGCCTGCAGCGCGTCGGCATGGCCGCTGGTTTCGATAATGACGTCCGCGCCCTGCTTGCCGGTGAGTTTTTTGATTTCAAGGCCGATATCCGTACCGACCGGGTTGAAGGTATAGTCCGCCCCATGGCGGCGAGCGATATCGCAGCGGTGCGCGATAGGATCAACGCCGATAACCACCGACGCGCCCGCTTTTTTAGCGAGCTGAATGGCAATCTGCCCGATGGCGCCAAGGCCAATCACTACCACATAATCGCCGACGCGCACGTTACCGTCGCGCACGCCGCTCATGGCGAACTGCGCCGGATCGTAGCAAACAGCGTTTTTCCAGCTCGCGCCTTGCGGCATCTTGCGCAGCTTGTAGTTATCGACAGCGTTGACGATGACGGTGTCCATCAGCGGGCCGTAGGTACAGACCATGTCGCCCACGCCGTAGCCCGTCACCTGCGCGCCGCATTCGATAATCTCCCCTACCACCATGTTGCCGAGCTGGAATTTACCGAATTCAATACCGCGCGGCGCGTCTGCCGGGCGCGGCGTGAACAGTTGCCATTCACCGGAAAATTCTTCGTCGATGAACGGACTGGCGGCGCGAAAATCCACGACTTCAGTGCCGTGTTTCGGCGCGCCGAAACGGACGCGAATTTTCACTTCGTTTTGCGCGACTGCGCGATCCTGATATTCCACCAGCGCTGCCACACGCGGTGCCTGAGCCACTAATTTTTGCATGATTTTCTCCCTGAAAACGACCCGGTCAGCCCTTAACGCCGCCGTCGGTCAGACCACTTTTAATAAAACGTTCGGAAAGCGCGTACATCACCACCACCGGCAGCGCGGTCACCAGCGAGGCCGCCATCATGCGTCCCCAGATGTAGTCCGGCGTGCTGAACAGGGTGTTAAGCCCGACCGGCAGCGTGAAGTTCGATGCGCTGGAAAGGAAAATCGAGGCGAAGAGATAATCGTTCCACGCCACCATAAAGCAGTAGACAAACACCGACACCAGTCCGGATACCGCCAGCGGCACGGTGATGCGAAAGATGATTTGCAGGCGGTTTAAACCGTCCATCATCGCCGCCTCTTCGATTTCATCCGGAATAGTGTCGAAGTAGCTTTTCAGCATGAACACGGCGGTCGGCAACGTCTGGGTCACCATCGTCACGATGATGGCAAGCTGGGTGTCATAGATGCCAAGCGCGGTGATGATTTTGAATAGCGGTACGACCAGCAAGATCCCGGAGAACATGTACACCGTGTAGAAACTGGCGTTGATGGTCATCCGGCCTTTAAAGCGCAGCTTAGAGAGCGCATACGCGCCGAGTATGCCAATGAACACCGCCACACCGGAGGCCACCACCGACACCACCAGGCTGTTGCGAAAATAGGTGACGAACGGAAAGATCAGCGGGTTAAAAATGTCGACGTAATGCTCCAGTGTCCAGTGCTGCGGAAACAGCGTCGGATGCAGCGAAATCGCCTCTTTAACGCCTTTGAATGAAGTCATCAGCATTACAAAAAAAGGAAAAAGCGTTGCAATAAGAAACAGCGCCAGCCCGAGATAAAAACCGGCGCGCCGTGCAAAGCGTTTATTTGTTGCCATGGAGATTCACCCGTTTTCTGGTAATCAGGATCACTGCGAAGATGATGACGAACAGCACCACGGAGATCGCCGCTGCTTTGCCGAGATCGTTGAACGCAAACGCGGTTTTATAGAGGTACACCCCAAGGATATCGACCTTAGTAGTGAGCAAATAAACATCGGCGAACATGTAAAACATCCAGATAGTGCGCAGGGTCACGACCGTCGCCAGCACCGGCATGATGGCGGGCAGCGTCACGATGCGAAACCGCTGCCAGGCGCTGGCGCCGTCCATTTCCGCCGCCTCGTAGAGCGATTTATCAATCGTCTGCAAAATCGCCAGAAACGAGATAAAGGCATACGGGAAGTAGCGCCAGATGGCGAACAGCACCACCAGCGCAAAGCTGCTGGAGGGGTTGTCGAACCACAGCGGCGCGCGCTGGTAAAGATGCAGCAGATCGCCTGCCACCCAGTTCACGATGCCGTAGCCGTTGTTGAACATATATTTCCAGGCAAATACCAGAGAAATCGACGGCGTGACGTAAGAGAGGATCACCAGCGAGCGCGCCGTTTTGCGAAACCGGAACTCGCGGTTAAAGAAAATGGCTACTGCAAGCCCCAGCGCGGTGCTCCCGGCCACGACCAGCGCCGTGTACCAGAATGTCATCCACAGCGAATGCCAGAATCCCGGATCGGAGAGGATGTTGCGGTAGTTCTCAAACCCGGTGAACTGCGACGGCAGCCGCGGGTTCAACGGCAGGCGTAAAAAGCTGATTTCGATATTCGACAGCATCGGCCAGGCCACCAGGCCGCCCAGCAATAGCAGGCTGGGCGCCAGGAGCAGCATGGCAAATGGCAGGTCGGTTCTACCGGAAGTTAACGTCTTCATGAGCGTCCTTTCCTGAAGCGGAGTTATGGTCTGGCGACCAGTTCATCCAGGCGTTTTTGACCAAGCGTGAGCGCTGCTTCCGGCGATTTGCCACCCACCGTCACGCTGTTAACCATTTCGTTAATTACCCCGGAACCGGTGACATCGCCCATGCGGGTGAAGTTTTTATTGCCGACGGAGCCGAAGATCTGCACGTTGGGATACTGCGCGATAAGCTCGCGGGTAAGCCCGCCGAACGCTTTAATGACAGGGTTTTGCTGGTAGGTCGGCGTTTCGACGACCGTTTTATTCACCGGCAGCGCCGCGCCCGGGGACATCAGCACCCAGTCGGCGGCGTTTTCCGCCTGCTCCATAAAGACCACGAATTTCTTCGCCGCTGCGGTTTCTTCTTCGCGCTGTCCGGCGGTGATCGTAAGCGAGGTCAGCATGCCGTAGACGGCGGAGGATTTTTTGGTCGGCACGATAAAGCCGAGATCCTGCGGATCGCCCTCTTTAAACACGGCCGGCAGAATGTAGGTGGAGTAAATGGCCATCGGCGCGGTGCCGTTCATAAAGGCGTCTTTGATTTCCATGACATCGCTGGAGCCGGGCATGGAGAGCATGGCCAGCTCACGGTAATACTCCAGCGCCTCGCGCATTTCAGGCGTGTTGAGTGTAATGTTGCCATTGGCGTCAAAAGCGTTGGCGCCATTTGATAGCGCAAACTGCGAAAACGCCTGTTCGGTCATCACGCTTTCAGCGGTCGGCAGCGCGATGCCATATTTTTTATCGGAGGGTTTATTGAGCAGCGTCGCGGCGTTCAGCAGCGACTGCCAGTCCTGAGGCGCGCTCAGGCCCGCCTGCGCCAGCCGCGATTTTCGGTACCAGACGCCGCCAAGCCAGGCGCTGATCGGCACACCGGTCCAGGCGGTGCCATCCTCGGTGCGCACGATGCGCAGAATGCCGTCAAAGAACTGCTTTTCTCCCACGTCAGCCACCGCGGCTTTGATAGCGTCGCGATCCAGCAGTTGCTCTTTGTCCATCACTTTGGCGTAGTCGTGGCTGATTTCAATCACTTCCGGCAGCGCGCCGGAACGGGCGAGCGTGGTGACTTTAGTGTTATAGGCGTCCTCTTCGACTGGCACCTGTTTTACGGTAATATCCGGGTTGGCCTTTTCAAAGCGAGCGATCAGCTGCGTAATAACCGCCTGACGCTCCTGCTCCACTGACGAGTGCATAAATTCGATAGTGACATGATCTTTTTTATCATCGTTGCAGCCTGACATCAGGGCGCAGGCAACCAGTGCTGAAATCAGCACGCTATTATTATTTCGCATATTTAGTCCTTTCAGGCTTTGTTAAGCCACATTGCTTGCCAGGGGGCGAGCGTGAGCGTTCCATTCTCTGGCGTCACGCCGGAAATTAATTCACGCTGACCGCACGCATCGTAAGAAATCGTCTGCGGCTTATCACTGATATTAAACAGTGCGGTAATTTGCGCGCCATTATTCGCGGTACGAATAATTTCCATCACGCTGTCGTTAATACAGCGCGCGGCAAAGACGCTGTCGGGGTGAAATGCGGCGTGTTGACGGCGCAACATTATTAAATCGCCAAGCTGTTTCCAGGTATCGTGCCGTAAATTTCCCGGTATCTGTAATGCCCCGATGATTTCCGTCTCGTGATATTTCTGACGGTTAATCGCACGGTTGTAACCGAGACGCGCCACGCCTTCTTCATCATTGCGCGAGCCCAGAATGCTTTGAATATAAATGGCCGGAACGCCGGGAAAGGTTAATAACAGCGCGTGGGCCAGCAGAAAACGCGCCAGGCGCGGCGCGTCGCTGTCGCCATGGGCGCTGAGCGCGTCCATATAAGTGACGTTGATTTCATACGGGCTGCGGCTGCCGTCCGGGTTGTTTTTCCAGTTCACCCGCGCGCCTTCGGCCTGGAGCTCCTGTACCAGAGTCAGAATTTCCGCTTCCGGCAGGATGCCGCGCAGCGGGTTTAGCCCAATGCCGTCATGAGACGCCAGGAAATTAAACCAGGTGGTTTCACCGACGCGCGCATCGCACAGGCCCTGCGCCCACTGGCATAGCGCACGGGCGTTGCGGGTATGAATAGCATGCAGCACCAGCGGCGGCAGCGGAAACTGGTAGACCATCTGCGCTTCGTCATGCCCGTTGCCGAGGTACGCGATGTTGTCTTTATGCGGCACATTGGTTTCAGTGATGATAACGGTGCCCGGCGCGACCGCATCAGCGATGGCGCGAAACAGCTTCACTAACAGATGTGTTTTTTCCAGATGGATACAGGACGTTCCAGGTGTTTTCCACATAAACCCGACAGCATCGAGGCGGACATATTGCGCGCCTTCACGCAGGTAATGCAAAAGAACCTTCACCATCGCCAGCAATACGGCGGGGCTTGCGAAGTTAAGGTCAATCTGGTCTTCGCTAAAAGTCGTCCAGAGATGGCGCACCTCGCCGTTTTTCAGCGTAAACGGCGTTAATAGCGGCAGCGCGCGTGGTCGGGTGACGGCAGATAAATCGGCCGCCGGATCCATCGCGATAAAAAAATCCTCAAAGCCTGGCTGTTGCGCAAGATAATTTGCAAACCAGTCGCTTTTGGCGGAAATATGATTGCAGACAAAATCAAACATCAGCCGCGCATGTTGATTAAGCCGGGCGATATCGTCCCAGTCACCGCACTGGGGGTCGACGCGGTGGTAATCCACCACGGAAAACCCATCATCGGACGACCACGGATAAAACGGCAACAGATGAGTATGAGAGAAAAAAGGTTTCAGCCAGTCGTTAAAAAAACGCTGCAATGTCGCGAGCCGTTTTTCGCCCGGCGCGCTGAATTGATCGGCATAGGTAATTAATACTACGTCCGTTTCATCCCACCCTTTTTTACGCGGCGCACTTATCTCACTACGCGTTTGAGAAATAGCTTTCTCAAGCGCAATAAAATGCGCATCGCTAAAAGTATCGCCATAAATTCGCGTAATTAAATGTCGAATAACATCACTGTTTATTTCTGCTGTTGTTATTTTTTCCATTGATAACATTTCTCATGGTAGCGGTCCCACGAAGAAAGGTTAATCCCGGAAAACAGGGAGTGTCAACGCGCGAAAAGTTTGCTTTTAAGAATAAAACCCGGTTTCCGGAAATGGGTGTGAGTAATTGTGAAGTAGCGCAAAAAACGCCAGAAATAAAAAAGCCCGAGGGGCTCGGGCTATTTACGGGAAGGGTTATTGATATAACGCGCGGAGACGCGTCTTGCGAGTCGTTTGAGCAGCGGCTCAAGCGCAAACGCCAGCGCTATCTTCAGCGGACGACGGGCGACCGATTTTACCGCCCAGCCTGCAAATCCTGCCGGCCCGTAACGCAGCGCGGTCATCAGAGCCAGCTTGCCAGCGAGCTTAAGGCCAGGCTTCGCGTGGCGGGAGACTTTCTGCCAGCGTGTGGTGGAATTCATAGCAACTCCTTTAAAACCGGGGGCGCGGCCCCCTGATAGAATAATTATAGCTGGCGGAACCGGCTGCGCAGCGAGAAAGCGTCCGAGGTGACATAACGCTCCATCGCCCTTAAGCGCTGTTCACCGGCGGCAAACTCGGCGTCCACCGCTTTCAGCAGCTCGCTGCTGGTCGGCGCCGCCTCTCCTTCCTGCGTCTCATCCAGCGGGTCGAGCGCGAAGGTCAGCACGATATAGGCGACAATCGTGATAAAAAAGAGCCCAAAGAGCATCGACAGTACGGTTATCAGGCGCACCAGTTTAACCGGCACGTCGAGATAGTGCGCGATACCGGCGCAAACGCCTTTGACCATGCCTTCGCGGGGAAGCCGCCCCAGTTTTTTGCCGCTAAAAGTCCGCGTCATTATTGATTTCTCCAGTTCGGGTGCTCGGCATCGAGAATTTGCTCCAGCGCATGAATACGCTCGCGCATGCGCTGCGCCTCTTCATTTAACTGCGCCAGACGCTGCTGCTCGCTCTGCGAGAGCGCATCGCGCCCGGAGCGGTTGCTGTAGTGCAGCCAGAGCCAGACCGGCAGTACGAACAGCACAAACAGCGTTAACGGAATAGCCAGAAACAGTGCACTCATGAGTTCTCCTTACGGGTGAATATTGCGACGGCCAGTGCCGCCGCGCTCCTTGTCAACGCGAGCGATTACTCGCCGTCGCGTTGCTGCACTTTCGCTTTCAGCGCCGCCAGTTGCGCGCTAATGTCATCATCCGCTTTCAGTTCGGCGAACTGCTGATCCAGCGATTTCTGCTTGCCGAAACCGTGGCTTTCCGCTTCGGCTTCCATCTGATCGATACGGCGTTCGAACGATTCGAAACGCGCCATGGCCTCGTCGATTTTGCCGCTGTCGAGCTGGCGGCGCACATCGCGTGATGAGGACGCCGCCTGGTGGCGCAGGGTCAGTGCCTGCTGGCGGGCGCGGGTTTCGCTGAGTTTGTTCTCAAGCTCGCCGATTTCCTGTTTCATGCGCGCCAGGGTTTCATCCAGCTGGGTCGCTTCTTCTTCCAGCGTACGGATAATATCCGTCAGTTTCTGTTTTTCGATAAGCGCGGCACGTGCCAGATCGTCTTTATCTTTACGCAGCGCCAGCTCGGCTTTCTCCTGCCATTCGGCCTGCTGCGCGTTCGCCTGCTCGATGCGGCGGGCTATCTGTTTCTTTTCAGCCAGCGCGCGTGCGGAGGTAGAGCGCACTTCGACGAGTGTATCTTCCATCTCCTGAATCATCAGGCGGACCAGTTTTTGCGGATCTTCAGCCTTCTCCAGCAGGGAGTTGATGTTGGCGTTCACGATGTCGGCAAAACGAGAAAAAATACCCATAATTTCATCCTCTACATGGTAAGACGGGCTAAGCCCTTGCTGTATGGCTTAATACAAATGTTGTGCCAACTTTATAAGTTATTGATTAATAATGATTAACTAAAATTGCACCGCTGCGCCCCCCAGGCTACAGTAGTGAGATACGCTACTAAGTGGTGAATTTCATCATGACCGAATACAAAGATAACCTGATTGGCGAGGCGAACCGGTTTCTTGAGGTGCTGGAACAGGTTTCGCAGCTGGCACCGCTCGACAAACCCGTGCTGATTATCGGCGAGCGCGGCACAGGCAAAGAGCTTATCGCCCACCGCCTGCACTATCTGTCGCGCCGCTGGCAGGGGCCGTTTATTTCGCTTAACTGCGCGGCGCTTAATGAAAACCTGCTTGATTCTGAGTTATTCGGGCATGAGGCGGGCGCCTTTACCGGGGCGCAGAAACGCCATCCGGGGCGTTTTGAGCGCGCTGATGGCGGCACGCTGTTCCTGGATGAACTCGCCACCGCGCCGATGCTGGTACAGGAAAAGCTGCTGCGCGTCATTGAATATGGCGAGCTGGAGCGCGTCGGCGGCAGCCAGCCGTTGCAGGTGAACGTGCGGTTGATCTGCGCCACCAACGCCGACCTGCCGCAATTAGTGGAAGAAGAAAAATTCCGCGCCGACCTGCTCGACCGGCTCGCCTTCGATGTGGTGCTGCTTCCCGCGCTGCGCGAGCGCGACGCCGATATCATGCTGCTGGCGGAGCAGTTCGCCATTCAGATGTGCCGCGAACTGGGCCTGCCGCTATTCCCTGGTTTTACTGAGCGCGCGCGTGAGACGCTGCTTGGCTATCGCTGGCCGGGCAATATCCGCGAGCTGAAAAACGTGGTGGAGCGTTCGGTGTATCGTCACGCCAGCAGCGATGAGCCGGTCGATACTATTATTCTCGACCCGTTTCGCCGCAGTCCCGTAGAAAATGCCCAGGCCATGCCTTACACAGCGGCAGAAGGCCGCCCGTCGTTGCCGTTGAATCTGCGCAAATGGCAACATGACGAAGAAAGACGGCTGCTGGACGCCGCGTTACAGGCGGCGAAATATCACCAGAAACAGGCCGCAGAACTGCTGGGTTTAACCTATCACCAGCTACGGGCGCTGCTGAAAAAACATGAAATACGCTAAGAGCGGACACTTTTAACCCAAACGCCCGCAGAGTTTTTTACGAAGCTGGCTTAAGTGCGATACACTTTGCCTGGTGACTAAAACAACTCAAAAACTTATGCGCGGAATTCTCTCCCCTTTTTTAGCGACGCTCGGGCTCCTGAGCGTACAGGCTTTTGCTGCGCCTCCCGCCGGGTCTCCTGGCGATATTCGCCAGAGCGGCTTTGTCTATTGCGTTAACGGCCAGGTCAATACTTTTAATCCACAGAAGGCCGGTAGCGGGCTGACGGTCGATACGCTCGCCGCGCAGCTCTATGACCGCCTGCTGGATGTCGATCCTTACACGTACCGTCTGGTCCCGGAGCTTGCCGAGAGCTGGTACAGCCCCGACGACGGCATCACCTGGCGCTTTCGGTTGCGTCCGGACGTACAGTTCCAGCATACCCGCTGGTTCACGCCCACGCGCGCGCTGAATGCCGATGATGTGGTCTTCAGCTTCCAGCGCATTATCGACCCGAAGCATCCGTGGCATAACGTCAACGGCGCGAGTTATCCCTATTTCGACAGTCTCCAGTTCGCTGATAACGTGCGCAGCGTGCGTAAGCTCGACAATCGCACGGTGGAGTTTCGTCTGCGCCAGGCGGACGCTTCTTTTTTATGGCATCTCGCCACCCACTACGCCTCGATAATGTCAGCCGAATACGCCGCCATGCTTGAGCGTAGCGGAAATCAGGAAGAACTTGACCGCGAGCCGGTCGGTACCGGGCCGTTCCGTCTCGGCGAGTATCGCGCCGGGCAGTATATTCGGCTGCTGCGCCACAATAATTACTGGCGTGGTAAACCGCAGATGCCGCAGGCGGTTATCGATCTTGGCTCCGGCGGTACCGGGCGGCTTTCCAAACTGCTGACCGGCGAATGCGACGTGCTCGCCTGGCCTGCCGCGAGCCAGCTCACCAGCCTCAGAGACGATCCGCGCCTGCGCCTGACGCTGCGCCCCGGCATGAATATCGCCTATCTGGCGTTCAACACCCACAAACCGCCGCTCGATAATCCGAAGGTGCGCCATGCGCTCGCGCTGGCGATTAACAACCAGCGGCTGATGCAATCCATCTATTATGGTACGGCAGAAACTGCGGCCTCCATTTTGCCGCGCGCCTCCTGGGCATACGACAACAACGCGAAAATCACCGAATACAACCCCGAAAAATCGCGTGCGCAGCTGAAAGCGCTCGGTCTGGAAAACCTGACGCTGCAACTCTGGGTGCCGACCAGTTCGCAGGCCTGGAACCCGAGCCCGCTGAAAACCGCCGAGCTGCTGCAGGCGGATCTGGCTCAGGTCGGCGTGACGGTAGAGATTGTGCCGGTGGAGGGCCGTTTTCAGGAGGCCCGCCTGATGGATATGAACCATGACCTGACGCTCGCGGGCTGGGCGACGGACAGCAACGATCCGGACAGCTTCTTCCGTCCGCTGCTGAGCTGCGCGGCGATTCGCTCGCAAACCAACTACGCCCACTGGTGCGATCGCGATTTCGACGGCGTCTTGCAGTCGGCGCTCTCCTCGCAGCAGCTGGCGTACCGTATTGAAGCCTATACCCGCGCCCAGACGATTCTCGCCGAACAGCTTCCGGTATTGCCGCTGGCGTCATCGCTGCGGCTGCAGGCGTATCGTTACGACATGAAAGGCCTGGTGCTGAGCCCGTTCGGCAACGCCTCGTTCGCAGGCGTCTCACGTGAAATCACAGAGGACAAGCAGCCATGATTATCTTTACCCTGCGCCGGCTGGTGCTGCTTATCATCACGCTGTTTTTTCTGACGATAGTCGGCTTCTGCCTGAGCTATTTCACGCCACATGCGCCGCTGCAGGGCGCGTCGTTCTGGAACGCCTGGCTGTTCTGGTGCGACAGCGTGCTGCACTGGGATTTCGGCGTCTCCAGCATTAACGGTCAGCTGATCTCCACCCAATTGCGTGACGTGTTCCCGGCGACGATGGAGCTCTGCTTCCTGGCGTTCGGCCTGGCGCTGCTGGTGGGCATTCCGGTCGGCATGGCGGCGGGCATTCTGCGCCATAAATGGCAGGATAAGCTCATCAGCGCGCTGGCGCTGCTCGGCTTTTCGATCCCGGTGTTCTGGCTGGCGCTGCTGTTTACCCTCTTCTTCTCGCTGACGCTCGGCTGGTTCCCGGTATCAGGGCGGTTTGATTTGCTTTACGAAGTGAAATCGGTGACCGGCTTCGCGCTCATTGACGCCTGGCTCTCCGATTCGCCCTGGCGTCATGAGATGATTTTAAGCGCGCTACGCCATATGGTGCTGCCGGTGCTGACGCTCGCGGTCGCGCCGACCACCGAGGTGATTCGCCTGGTGCGCGTCAGCACGGTGGAGATTCTGGAGCGCAACTACATCAAAGCGGCGGCCACGCGCGGGCTGTCACGCCTGACAATCCTGCGCCGCCATGTGCTGCACAATGCCCTGCCGCCGGTTATCCCGCGCCTCGGTCTGCAATTCTCCACCATGCTGACGCTTGCGATGATCACCGAAATGGTGTTCAGCTGGCCTGGGCTTGGCCGCTGGCTGATTAACGCGATTCGCCAACAGGATTACGCCGCCATTTCGGCGGGTGTGATGGTGATAGGCTCGCTGGTTATTCTGGTGAATGTGCTGTCTGATATTGTGGGCGCGCTGGCGAACCCGTTGAAACATAAGGAATGGTATGCCTTACGATAGCGTCTATCGCGAGAAACGCCCGCCGGGCGCGCTGCGCACCGTCTGGCGCAAGTTTTACGGCGACACCGTCGCGATGGTGGGCCTGTACGGCTGCGCGGGTCTGGTGCTGCTGTGCGTGTTTGGCCGGGTATTCGCGCCCTATGGCATCGACCAGCAATTTCTCGGTTATCAGCTGCTGCCGCCGTCCTGGTCGCGCTATGGTGAAGTCTCGTTCTTCCTCGGCACCGACGATTTAGGGCGCGACCTGCTAAGCCGCCTGCTGAGCGGCGCGGCGCCCACCATCGGCGGCGCGTTTGTGGTGACGCTCGCGGCCACCGTCTGCGGGCTGCTGCTGGGCGTCCTGGCGGGCGCGACTCACGGGCTGCGCTCGGCGGTGCTTAACCATGTGCTGGACACGCTGCTCTCAATTCCCTCCTTGTTGCTGGCGATTATCGTGGTGGCCTTCGCCGGGCCGCAGCTGAGCCACGCGATGCTGGCCGTCTGGCTGGCGCTGGTGCCGCGTATGGTGCGGTCGGTCTACAGCATGGTGCATGACGAGCTGGAAAAAGAGTACGTTATCGCCGCGCGTCTTGATGGCGCCACCACGTTTAATATTCTGCTGTTCGCGGTGCTGCCGAACACCGCGTCGCTGCTGGTGGGCGAAATCACCCGCGCGCTGTCGATTGCGATTCTGGATATCGCGGCGCTCGGTTTTCTGGATCTCGGCGCGCAACTGCCCTCCCCCGAATGGGGCGCGATGCTGGGCGACGCGCTGGAGCTGATTTATGTCGCGCCCTGGACGGTGATGCTGCCGGGGGCTGCGATTATGATAAGCGTATTGCTGGTGAATCTGCTGGGCGACGGTATACGTCGCGCCATTGACGCGGGGGTGGAGTAATGCCGCTGCTTGATATCCGCAATCTGACGATTGAGTTTAAGACCAGCGAAGGCTGGGTCAAAGCCGTGGATCGCGTGAGCCTGAGCCTGCCGGAGGGCGAAATTCGCGGCCTGGTAGGCGAATCGGGTTCCGGTAAAAGCCTTATCGCTAAAGCGATATGCGGCGTAACCAAAGACAACTGGCGGATCACCGCCGACCGTATGCGTTTTGACGATATCGACCTGCTGCGTCTCTCGCCCCGCGAGCGCCGCCGGCTGGTGGGCCATAACGTGTCGATGATTTTTCAGGAGCCGCAATCCTGTCTCGATCCGTCTGAAAAAATAGGCCGCCAGCTGATGCAGAATATTCCCGGCTGGACTTATAAAGGCCGGTGGTGGCAGCGTTTTGGCTGGCGCAAGCGCCGGGCCATTGAACTGCTGCACCGCGTCGGCATTAAAGACCATAAAGACGCCATGCGCAGTTTCCCTTACGAGCTGACCGAAGGCGAGTGCCAGAAGGTCATGATCGCCATCGCGCTCGCCAATCAGCCGCGTCTGTTGATCGCCGATGAGCCGACCAACGCGATGGAGCCGACCACCCAGGCGCAGATTTTCCGCCTGCTCTCCCGGCTCAATCAGAATAATAACACGACGATTTTGCTGATTAGCCACGACTTGCAGATGCTGAGCCAGTGGGCCGACCGCATCGATGTGCTCTACTGCGGGCAAACGGTGGAGACCGCGCCGAGCGATGAGCTTATCTCCACGCCGCATCATCCCTATACTCAGGCGCTGATCCGCGCTATCCCGGACTTCGGCAGCGCGATGCCGCATAAAAGCCGCCTCAATACGCTGCCGGGCGCTATTCCGCTGCTGGAACATCTACCGATCGGCTGCCGCCTTGGGCCGCGCTGCCCGTATGCCCAGCGTAAATGTATCGAAACCCCGCGTCTCGACGGGCCGAAAAATCATCTTTTCGCCTGCCATTTCCCGCTGAACATGGAGAGAGAGTGAAATGGTGGAAACGCTGTTGCAGGTTCGCAACCTGAGCAAAACCTATCGCTACCGTACCGGCTGGTTTCGCCGCCAGACCGTCGAGGCGGTGAAGCCGCTGAGCTTCACGCTGCGCGAGCGCCAGACGCTGGCGATTATCGGCGAGAACGGCTCCGGCAAATCGACGCTCGCCAAAATGCTGGCGGGCATGGTGGAGCCCACCACCGGCGAGCTGGTGATTGACGACCATCCGCTGACCTTTGGCGACTACTCATTTCGCAGCCAGCGGATCCGCATGATTTTTCAGGATCCGTCGACGTCGCTGAACCCGCGTCAGCGCATTTCGCAGATTCTGGACTTTCCGCTGCGTCTGAACACCGAACTGGAGCCGGAAGCCCGCGCGAAGCGCATTAAAGAGACGCTGCGCATGGTCGGCCTGCTGCCTGACCACGTCAGCTATTATCCGCATATGCTGGCGCCAGGGCAGAAACAGCGCCTGGGCCTCGCGCGCGCGCTGATCCTGCGCCCGAAAGTCATCGTCGCCGACGAGGCGCTGGCGTCGCTCGATATGTCGATGCGTTCGCAGTTAATCAACCTGATGCTGGAATTACAGGAAAAACAGGGTATCTCTTATATTTATGTCACCCAGCATATCGGCATGATGAAACACATCAGCGATCAGGTGATGGTGATGCATCAGGGCGAGGTGGTGGAGCGCGGCAGCACCGCCGACGTGCTCGCCTCCCCGCTGCACGATTTAACTAAACGGCTTATCGCCAGCCATTTCGGCGAAGCGTTAACCGCCGACGCCTGGCGAAAAGACCGTTAATCCGCCATCTGTAGTGGTCGGATTAACTCATCCGGCGAGACATGTTAGAATCGCCGCGTTTTAACGACGGCTGGCGCTTTCGGCCTGCCGCCATAACAATGACGATAAGGATTAAAAGCTATGGGTTTTCTTACCGGTAAGCGCATTCTGGTGACTGGCGTTGCCAGCAAACTTTCCATCGCGTACGGTATCGCACAGGCTATGCACCGTGAAGGGGCTGAACTGGCGTTCACCTACCAGAACGACAAGCTGAAAGGCCGCGTGGAAGAGTTTGCCGCTCAACTGGACTCCAGCATCGTGCTGCCGTGTGACGTTGCGGAAGATGAAAGCATCGACGCGCTGTTCACCGAGCTTGCCAAAGTCTGGCCGAAATTCGACGGTTTCGTGCACTCCATCGGTTTCGCCCCGGCTGACCAGCTGGATGGCGACTACGTTAACGCCGTGACCCGTGAAGGCTTCAAAATCGCGCATGACATCAGCGCCTACAGCTTTGTAGCGATGGCGAAAGCCTGCCGCTCCATGCTGAACCCGAACGCGGCCCTGCTGACGCTCTCCTACCTGGGCGCCGAGCGCGCTATCCCGAACTACAACGTGATGGGTCTGGCGAAAGCATCTCTGGAAGCGAACGTGCGTTATATGGCTAACGCGATGGGTCCGGAAGGCGTGCGCGTTAACGCCATCTCCGCAGGCCCGATCCGCACCCTGGCGGCGTCCGGCATTAAAGATTTCCGTAAGATGCTGGCGCACTGCGAAGCGGTCACCCCGATCCGCCGCACCGTCACCATCGAAGACGTGGGTAACTCCGCCGCGTTCCTGTGCTCCGACCTTTCCGGCGGCATCACGGGTGAAGTGGTCCACGTTGACGGCGGCTTTAGCATCGCCGCGATGAACGAGCTGGAACTGAAATAATCTTCCGCTTTCGCGCTAAAGGGCAGGTTTTCAACCTGCCCTTTTTATTTATGCCTTTCTGATATTTGTTATCACCGAACAATCTTTTATCGCCGTTAAGTGTTACGCCAGGATAGTCGTGCGTGACCTGACCCGGCGTCTTGGCAGTTCGAGTCGTTCCGGGCGCTCATTTTCAGACAAGGAACGACCATGGAACAACGCCGCCTTACCGGCAAAAGCCACTGGTATCATGAAACCCAGTCCAGCCTCTGTCCGGCAGATCCGCTGCCGTTAGTTCCCGAAGCCGCAAAGGTAGAGGACCGTTTTCTGCTCGACCTGCCGCTGGACGACGAACAACGCGCGGCCCACGCGCCGTGGTGCGACGCCGCCCGCGCGCTAATCCCGTCGCTGCTGCCCGCTAAGCGCGATGTCACTCGCCTGCATACGCTTAGCGTGTATGACCGCCTCAGCACCGCGCTCACGGTGGCGCAGGTGTATGGCGTACAGCGACTGTGCAATCACTATGCCGCCCGCCTGGCGCCGGAGCCGGGGCCTGACTCTTCGCGCGAAAGCAATCGTCGTCTGACTCTGCTCACCCAGACCGCCCGCCAGCTGGCGAGCTCACCGACGCTTATCGACAGCGCTGCTCGCGCGCAGCTGGAAGAGGCGGGCCTGTCGGTGCACGACATCGTCACCTTCACCCAGATTATCGGCTTTGTGGGCTTTCAGGCCCGCGCGGTGGCGCTGTTGCAGGCGCAGCCCGGCCAGCCCGCGCGCTGGCTGCCGGGTATCGACATGCAGCAGGACGCCCCTGCGGCGCGCTTTAGCGCGCCTGAACCGCGCTGGCTGCCGGATCTCCCGGCGCTTGAAATGGGCTGGGCGAGCGCCGATCAACAGGCGGCGTATAACGCGGCGCTCGACGAGCCGCTACTGCAACCGATGCTGTCGCTGCTGGCGCACGACGCCGCAGCGCTTCATGGGATCGCCTCGCTGCTGGACGCGCTGCGCGCTCAGGCAAACGACCAGGACGCCGCGCTGGTCGCCATGCTCAGCGCACGCATTAACGGCAGCAGCAGCTGTTTTGCCGAGGCCGCCCGCCGCTGGCGCGGCGAGCCGAACCTTCCGGACGCGGTGCGCAACGGCGAACGGGCGCTGCTCGCCTGGAGCCATAATCATCCGCGCGAACGCGCCATTATTCAGGCGATGCAGACGTTAACCCGCGCGCCGGCACGTTTCAGCCACACGCAGTTGCAGCCGCTCGTGGAGGCAGGCGTCGACGAAAGCGCGGCATTGCGTCTGCTCGCCTTTGGCAGCGCCTGCGGCTGGGTGAACCGGCTGCGCCTCGGTCTTGGCGTGACGGTGTAGCGCCGCCCCGGCCTAAAGAGCGCTTGCCGGGAGGCGCGCAATCGCGTAAAACTGTCAGCCGCTCTTTTGGCCACGAAAATTCGACACTATGTTTCAGGATAACCCGCTGCTTGCGCAGCTTAAACAGCAACTGCATTCCCAGACGCCGCGCGCTGAAGGGGTAGTAAAAGCCACGGAAAAAGGTTTTGGTTTCCTTGAGGTTGACGCGCAGAAAAGCTACTTCATTCCGCCTCCGCAAATGAAGAAAGTGATGCACGGCGATCGCGTTATTGCCGTTATCCATACGGAGAAGGAAAAAGAATCCGCTGAGCCCGAAGAGCTTATCGAACCCTTCCTGACCCGTTTTGTGGGCCGGGTGCAAAAGAAAGACGATCGTCTGTCTATCGTTCCCGATCATCCCCTGCTGAAAGATGCCATTCCGTGCCGCGCCGAACGCGGCGTCAGCCACGATTTCCAGAGCGGCGACTGGGCGGTGGCTGAAATGCGTCGTCACCCGCTGAAAGGCGATCGCGGCTTTTACGCCGAGCTGACCCAGTTCATTACCTTCGGCGACGACCATTTCGTCCCGTGGTGGGTGACGCTGGCTCGCCACAATCTGGAGCGCGAAGCGCCGGACGGTGTGGCGACAGAGATGCTGGATGAAAACCTGACGCGTGAAGATCTGACCGCGCTCGATTTCGTCACCATTGACAGCGCCAGCACTGAAGATATGGACGATGCGCTGTATGTGGAAACACTGGATGGCGATCGCCTGCAACTGACCGTCGCGATTGCCGACCCGACCGCGTGGATAGCCGAAGGCAGCAAGCTCGATAACATCGCCAAAGTGCGCGCGTTCACCAACTACCTGCCGGGCTTTAACATCCCGATGCTGCCGCGCGAACTTTCAGACGATCTCTGCTCGCTGCGCGAAGGCGTGGCACGTCCGGCGCTGGTCTGCCGCATGATTATCGACGCGCAGGGCGCTATCAGCGACGAGATTCAGTTCTTCGCCGCGACCATCGAATCCAAAGCCAAGCTGGCGTATGACGACGTTTCCAACTGGCTGGAAGAAAAAGGCGACTGGCAGCCGGCGAGCGAAGCGATTGCCGCGCAGATCCGTCTGTTACAGCAGGTTTGCCAGCGCCGCAGCGCCTGGCGTGTGGAGCACGCGCTGGTCTTTAAAGACCGTCCGGATTACCGCTTCGTGCTGGGTGAAAAAGGTGAAGTGCTGGATATCGTCGCCGAGCCGCGCCGCATCGCCAACCGCATCGTGGAAGAATCCATGATCGCGGCGAACATCTGCGCCGCGCGTGTTCTGCGCGATAAGCTGGGCTTCGGCGTGTATAACGTCCATGCGGGCTTCGACCCGGCCAGCACAGAACAGCTGGCGACGCTGCTGCAAAGCCACGGCATGCATGTGGACGCGAACGACGTTCTTACCCTGCCAGGCTTCTGCAAACTGCGTCGCGAACTGGACGCGCAGCCGTCCGGCTTCCTCGACAGCCGCATCCGCCGTTTCCAGTCGTTTGCCGAAATCAGCACCGAACCGGGCCCGCACTTTGGTCTGGGACTGGAGGCATACGCCACCTGGACCTCGCCTATCCGTAAGTATGGCGATATGGTCAACCATCGTCTGCTGAAGGCGATTATCAAAGGCGAAAGCGCGCAGCGTCCGCAGGAAGAGTCGACCGTGCAGATGGCGGAACGTCGTCGTCTGAACCGCATGGCGGAGCGCGATGTGGGCGACTGGCTGTATGCCCGTTTCCTGAAAGACAAAGCCGGTACCGATACCCGCTTCGCAGCGGAGATCATTGACGTCAGTCGCGGCGGTATGCGCGTGCGTCTGGTGGATAACGGCGCAGTCGCGTTTATTCCGGCCCCCTTCCTGCACGCGGTGCGCGATGAACTGGCGTGCAGCCAGGAAAACGGCACCGTGCAGATCAAAGGCGAAACCGTCTATAAAGTCACCGACGTTATCGACGTGACCATTGCTGAAGTGCGTATGGAAACCCGCAGCGTGATTGCACGCCCGGTTGCCTGACCCTCCACTCCCCGGCCCCGCCGGGGAGTTTTTCACTTCTCCCGCCTCGTCTGTTCCACTGTGTGAGCGCGCACATTTTTCCTGTCTCACTTGGGCATTTTTTCAAAAAACGATCACACTAACAGAGTGCGTCGTAATTTAACGCTTTGAGATTTAAGCGAAATGGCCATGTCGGCGGCGGATTATCCGCTTTCGCTGACAATATATTCCCGTAAAAACAACCGTTTTGCCTGTGATTGCCGGCTGAGTCCGGCTGTGCCGTTGCGCCGGGGCGTTTGCATCGCGCCTGGAGTGGGTTCGGGAGAGAGCATGAAAGACGACCTGGAGAATAATCTGCTGTACCGCTATTCCGGCGCCGCCAGCCCTTTCTGGCGCCTGCCGCTGGACAGCAACGCGCTACAGCTTGCCGCCAGCGAAGCGGCGGCCACCAGCCACGTGGTGCCGCTGACGCCGGAACAGGCTGCGCAGATCCGTACCATGGGGGTTATCACCTCAAGCGTTACCCTGTCGCTGTCGCTCTTTGGCGAACTGGTGCCGGTGCACCTGGTAGGCCGCAAGGTCTCCCGTAAGGAATGGGCTGGCACCGCCTCGGCCTGGAACGACACCACGTCCGTGGCGCGCGATCTGGTACAGGGGCTGTCGTTTGCCGAACAGGTGGTTTCCGAAGCCAATTCAGTGATTGTGATACTCGATCGCCACGGCAATATTCAGCGTTTTAATCGCCTGAGCGAAGAGTATACCGGCCTGAAAGAGCAGGAGGTCATCGGGCAGAACGTTTTCAAGCTGTTTATGACGCCTGCGGAGGCGGCGGCGTCGCGCCGGAATATCACCGGTTTTTTTCGTAACGGCAGCTCTTACGAAGTCGAGCGCTGGGTCAAAACCCGTAAAGGCCAGCGCCTGTTTCTGTTTCGCAATAAATTTGTACACAGCGGCAGCGGACGCAATGAAATTTTCCTGATCTGCTCCGGCACCGATATCACCGAAGAGCGCCGGGCCCAGGAGCGGCTGCGCACGCTCGCCAACACCGACGCCATCACCGGGCTGCCCAACCGCAACGCTATCCATGAGATGATAAGTAACGCCATCGCCAGCCGTGGCGAAAGCCAGGTCGGTGTGGTCTATCTCGATCTCGATAATTTCAAAAAAGTGAACGACGCCTACGGGCATATGTTCGGCGATCAGCTACTCCAGGCGGTGTCGCTCGCGATTTTAAGCTGCCTTGAAAAAGATCAGGTGCTGGCGCGTCTGGGCGGCGATGAGTTTATCGTTCTGGCGACCGACACTTCACAGGCCGCGCTGGAGGCGATGTCCTCGCGGATAATCACCCGGCTGAAACATCCCTTTCGCATCGGTCTTATCGAAGTTTATACCGGCTGTTCGCTCGGCATCGCGCTGGCGCCGCAGCACGGCGACGACCGCGAAAGCGTCATCCGCAACGCCGACACGGCGATGTACACCGCCAAAGAGAACGGGCGCGGGAAGTTCTGCGTATTTTGCCCTGAGATGAACCAGCGCGTCTTTGAATACCTCTGGCTTGATACCAATCTGCGCAAAGCGCTGGAGAAAAACCAGCTGGTTATTCACTACCAGCCGAAAATCACCGCCCAGGGCGAGGTACAGAGCCTGGAGGCGCTGGTGCGCTGGCAGTCGCCGGAGCGCGGTCTTATCCCCCCGCTGGATTTTATCTCTTATGCTGAAGAATCGGGGCTTATTGTACCGCTCGGGCGCTGGGTCATGCTGGATGTGGTGCGGCAGGTGGCGCAGTGGCGCGATGCGGGCATTGACCTGAGGGTCGCGGTGAATGTGTCGGCCCGCCAGCTGGCCGACCAGACGCTGATAAGCGATTTGCGTCAGGCGCTTGCCGACCTCAACTTCACGCAAAGCCCCATTGATGTGGAAATTACCGAAAGCTGCCTGATTGAAAATGCCGACCTGGCGCTGTCGGTGATTAACGAATTCAGCGCGCTGGGCGCCGAGGTGCATCTGGATGATTTCGGCACCGGTTATTCGTCGCTCTCACAGCTCGCGCGGTTTCCGCTTAACGCGATTAAGCTCGACCAGAGCTTTGTGCGCGATATTCATAAGCAAAAGGTGTCGCAGTCGCTGGTGCGCGCCATTGTCGCCGTAGCGCAGGCGCTTGATTTGCAGGTGATCGCCGAAGGCGTGGAGAGCAAAGAGGAAGACGCGTTTCTGACCCAAAACGGCGTCGACCAGCGACAGGGGTTTCTGTTCGCCAAACCGATGACCGCCGCCGCGCTGGAACGCTGGTATCAGCATTACCGCGCCGGGAAACAGACGCCGTAACCGGCGTCTGAAGGTAATGCCGTTAGCCTGCTTTACGCATGGCCGCGGCGGTATGGCGGTTTTGCAGCTGGATCAGGCGTTCCATATAGCCCACGTCCTTGGGCTCCAGGCTGAACGCGGCGTCCACCCAGTCCTCGGTAATTTCCATCAGCTCATTACGCGAGAGCCGCAGCACGCGCTGGCGGGCACGGAGCATCGCCCTCACGCCGTTGAGCCGCGGTTGCAGGGTATCGATAAACGTACGCGTCGCCACAAACCCCTGGCCGGGTTCAAACAGCAGGTCCACCAGCCCCTGCGGGTGATACCATTCCGCGGTGTGCGATTCGCCCTGATAAATCAGCTCCTCAGCAAGCCGCATCCCGGCGCGGCGCGTCACCAGCGAATATCCCCCCATGCCGGGGAAGAGATTAAAGGCGATTTCCGGGAACCCCATCCGCGCGTCGCGCTGGGCCAGCACAAAATGGTGCGCCAGCGCCGCCTCGAAGCCGCCGCCGAGCGCACTGCCCTCTACCATCGCAAGGCTGATAGCGCCACAGTCAAAACCACGGGAGGCGGCGTGCACGCAATCCACGCAGGCGCGCGCATAGGCGCGGAGCGCTTCGCGTTTGCCGTTGCGAATGCAGTCGACAAAAAACTGCAAATCGCCGCCGGTGTTGTACATTCCGGGAACCAGCGAGCCGGTTACCCAGAAATTCACCTTCAGTCCGGCGTCCTGCACCAGATAGCTGAGGTTCATTATCTCTTCGATAAGGACATGGTTAAAACAGGGACGCGGCTGGGCCCGCAGCATCATCCAGATAATGCGGCGTTCTTCCTCATAAAACCCGGAAAGCTGAGTAAAACGCGCGGCATCGGTAAAGAGCTTGCAGGTCGATTGGTTGAAAACTGTCATAGTCTTTCCTCATGTAAGTTAACGCGTTATGCGCAGGATCAGACTAATTCACAGCGGCTTTTAGCACGGGACGAGCGCCTGTTTTATAACCAATATTTATCTGTTAAAGCGAAATGATTGATTACTGAGGGGGAATAAGGCGGCGGGCAGCTTCTCTTTAGCGCTGCTTTTCTGCATCATGAGCCCTGTACCGACCGTAAAAAGGAAGCATTATGCCAACAGTAAATCCGCAGCAGCTGGCTGACCGTATCGATACCGTTCTGGATATTCTGGTGGCGGGCGATTACCACTCCGCCATCCATAATCTGGAAATTCTGAAGGCTGAACTGCTGGCGCAAAGCCAGCAGGGAGATGAGCCGGGGGATCAAAAAGAAAAGGCGCCCTGGGAGATCTGAGGCCTGGCGCGTCGGTTACAGGCTGAGCGTCCCGAAAGCCTGTTGCCACTCACGCCCGAAGCCGTCCACCGCCGCCGCGACGGCAGGCGTGTTCAACAGCTGCCCGGCGACATCCAGCGGCAGCGTTATCGACTTGCACCCGGCGAGCAGACAGCCAAGCGCCTGCTGCGGCGTGCGAAAGCTTGCCGCGAGGACTTTTGACTGCGGGGCATGCAGCGTTAACAGTTGCTGCAGCGCGCGTACCGTGGCCACGCCGTCGCCGCCCTGCGCATCGAGACGATTTACGTAAGGCGCGACATATTCCGCCCCGGCAAGCGCCGCCATCAGCCCCTGCGCTGCGCCGTAAACGGCTGTGCCGAGCAGCGGAATGCCGGACGGTTTAAGGATTTTCATCGCGGCGAGTCCCTCTTCCGTGACCGGAATTTTCACCACGATGCCCGGCACACGCTGCGCCAGCATTTCCGCTTCACGTACCATGTCGGGCGCATTTACCGCGACAACCTGCGCGAACAGTTTACCTTCGCCATTCATCGCCTCCTGCAAAGCGGGCAGCAGATCCCAGAGTTTCACGCCAGCGCGCGCCACGATGGACGGATTGGTGGTGACGCCCTGCAGCGGCAGAATGCGGGCCAGGCGTTTTACGGCCGCGACGTCCGCGGTGTCGAGATACAGTTCCATAACGACTCCTGAATTGAGCAAGTTAACAGTGCCGCCATCTTAAATCAGCCGGTGCAGATAAAGCTGATCGCCATCAATAAAACTTTCATTCGAAAGTAACATTATTTTCGTAAGAAAATTAAAGGGCGCGACCATTATGATCTTCAATCTGCAACGCTACTCCACCCATGATGGCCCCGGCATTCGTACCGTGGTCTTTTTGAAAGGCTGCTCGCTCGGGTGTCGCTGGTGTCAGAACCCTGAAAGCCGACGCCGGGAGCGCGACGTGCTGTTTGATGAGCGCCTGTGCCTGAGCGGCTGCGATCTCTGCAAACAGGCATGCCCGCAGGCTGTTCGCCGTGAGGCCGACGCGCTGATTATTGACCGCGCGGCGCTCAATGACGCGGCGCTTGATGCGCTGACCGACTGCTGCCCTACCCAGGCGCTGAGCGTCTGCGGCGAAACGCGCAGCCTTGAGGCCATCATGGAACAGGTGCTGCGTGACCGGGCGTTTTATGCGCGCAGCGGCGGCGGCATCACGCTCTCCGGCGGCGAGCCGTTTATGCAGCCTGCAATGACGCAGGCGCTATTAGAGCGCAGTCGCGAGGCGGGCATTCACACCGCCGTCGAATCCTGTCTGCATGTGCCGTGGAAATATATCGCTCCGTCGCTGCCGTATCTCGATCTGCTGCTGGCCGATTTAAAACATGTCGACCCGCAACGCTTTCACGACTGGACGGACGGCAGCGCCGAACGGGTACTGGATAATTTTCGCCGGCTCGCCGCGGCGGGCGTAGAAATGATTATCCGCGTGCCGCTGATCCCTGGTTTTAACGCCGATAAGGCGTCCATTCGCGCCATTACCGATTTCGCCGCCGATGAGGCTGGCGTTAACCATATCCATTTTCTGCCCTACCACACCCTGGGCATCAATAAGTACCGCCTGCTGGACTGGCCCTATCTGGCACCCGCGACGCCGCTCGACGAACCGGCGCTGCTGGCGTTTGCTGAAGATTACGCCCGCCAGAAAGGACTCACCGCCTGGATAAGAGGATAACCATCATGTCTGAACTCAATCTCGATTTTCTTCCCGAGCGCATCAAAGCCCATAAAGCGGCGCTGGTGCAAATCGTCCGCCCGCCGGTCTGTACTGAGCGCGCGCAACACTACACCCATATCTACCAGACGCATCAGGATAAACCGCTGCCGGTACGTCGCGCCCTGGCGCTGGCGCACCATCTGGCGAACCGCACTATCTGGATCAAGCATGACGAGCTGATTATCGGTAACCAGGCAAGCCAGGTGCGCGCCGCGCCGTTTTTCCCGGAATATACCGTCAGCTGGATTGAGAAGGAGATTGACGATCTGGCCGACCGCCCCGGCGCCGGGTTCTCGGTGAGTGCCGAGGATAAAGCGGTAATGCATGAAATCTGCCCGTGGTGGCGCGGCCAGACCGTGCAGGACCGCTGCTATGGCATGTTTACCGATGAGCAAAAAGCGCTGCTGGCGTCCGGCATCATCAAAGCGGAAGGCAATATGACCTCCGGTGATGCCCATCTGGCGGTGAATTTCCCGCTGCTGCTGGAAAAAGGCCTCGATGGTCTGCGTGCTAAAGTCGCGGAACGGCGCGCGCGCCTGGCGTTAACCGATCAGGGCGATCTGCATAAAGATCAGTTTTTAAAAGCCATCGACATCACGTTCAGTGCGCTGAGCGAGCATATCCTGCGCTACGCCGCGCTGGCGGCACGTATGGCGCAGGCGGAGAGCCGTCCGGCACGTCGCGATGAACTGCTGGCTATCGCCGCTAACTGCGAGCATATCGCGCACCAGCCGCCCGCCTCCTTCTGGCAGGCGCTGCAGCTCTGCTATTTCGTGCAATTAGTATTGCAGATTGAGTCCAACGGACACTCTGTTTCCTTTGGGCGTCTCGATCAATATCTTTACCCCTGGTATCGCCGCGATGTGGAGCTTGAGCAGACGCTTGAACGTGAACGCGCCATCGAACTGCTGCAGAGCTGCTGGCTGAAGCTGCTGGAGGTCAACAAAATTCGCTCCGGCTCGCACTCGAAAGCCTCAGCGGGCAGCCCGCTCTACCAGAACGTGACCATTGGCGGCCAGCGCCTGCAAAACGGCGAACCAGTGGATGCCGTCAACCCGCTCTCCTGGGCCGTGCTGGAGTCGTGCGGCCGCCTGCGCTCCACGCAACCGAACCTGAGCGTGCGCTACCACGCCGGGATGAGCAATGATTTCCTCGACGCCTGCGTGCAGGTGATCCGCTGCGGTTTCGGGATGCCGGCGTTTAATAACGATGAGATTGTCATCGACGAGTTTATAAAGCTCGGCGTCAGCCGCGAAGACGCGTATGACTATGCGGCGATTGGCTGCATCGAAACGGCGGTCGGCGGCAAATGGGGCTATCGCTGCACCGGCATGAGCTTTATTAACTTCGCCCGCGTGATGCTGGCGGCGCTGGAAGGCGGTCGCGACGCCACCACCGGCAAAACCTTTCTGGCGCAGGAAAATGCGCTCTCCGCCGGCAACTTCAGCGGCTTTGATGACGTGATGGCCGCCTGGGATAACCAGATCCGTTACTACACCCGCAAATCAATTGAAATCGAGTGCGTGGTGGATACGGTGCTGGAGGAGAACGCGCACGACATTCTCTGTTCGGCGCTGGTCGATGATTGCATCGAGCGCGGCAAGAGTATTAAACAGGGCGGCGCGAAATATGACTGGGTTTCCGGCTTGCAGGTGGGGATCGCGAATCTCGGCAATAGCCTCGCGGCGGTGCGAAAACTGGTGTTCGAACAGGGCGTGGTGACACAGCAGCAACTGGCACAGGGGCTGAACGACGATTTCGCCGGGCTCACTGGCGAACAACTGCGCCAGCGACTGATTAACAGCGCGCCGAAATATGGCAATGACGATGACGATGTCGATTTGCTGCTGGCGCGCGCGTACCAGACCTATATCGACGAGCTGAAACAGTACCATAACACGCGCTTCGGACGCGGCCCGATTGGCGGTACCTATTACGCCGGGACGTCGTCTATCTCCGCCAACGTGCCGTTCGGCGCAGCGACCATGGCGACGCCGGACGGGCGCAAGGCCAGAACACCGCTGGCGGAAGGCGCGAGCCCGGCATCCGGCACGGACCGTCTGGGGCCAACAGCCGTGATTAACTCGGTCGGGAAACTGCCCGTGGCGAAAATTCTTGGCGGCGTGCTGTTGAATCAGAAGCTTAACCCGTCCACACTGGATAACTTACGCGATCGCCAGAAACTGATGCAGATGCTGCGCACCTTCTTTGAGGTGCATAAAGGATGGCATGTTCAGTACAACATCGTGTCGCGTGAAACCCTGCTGGATGCCAAAGCGCACCCGGATAACTACCGGGATCTGGTCGTGCGCGTGGCCGGTTACTCCGCGTTCTTTACGGCCTTATCCCCTGACGCACAGGATGATATTATCGCCCGTACCGAACATACGCTTTAAATGAAACCGCGGTGGCGTTACGCCACCGCGCATAACGATGCAGATATGAACTCCCGACAACAAATCATTTTACAGATGGTGATTGACCACGGTCGCATGAGCGTGGCGGATCTCGCGAAAACGACCGGCGTTTCTGAAGTCACCATTCGTCAGGATCTGAACCTTCTCGAAAAGCAGAGCTATCTGCGCCGCACCCATGGATTCGCCGTACCGCTCGACAGCGACGACGTTGAAACCCGCATGATGAACAATTTCGCGCTCAAGCGTCGTCTCGCCGATTTCGCCTGTTCGCTTGTGAATGACGGCGAAACGGTCTTTATCGAAAACGGCAGCACCAACGCCCTGCTGGCGCGCGCGCTGGCGGAGCAAAAGAAGATAACGCTGATTACCGTGAGCAGCTTTATTGCGCATCTGCTGAAAGAAACCTCGTGTGAAATTATCCTCCTCGGCGGCATCTATCAGAAGAAAAGCGAAACCATGGTTGGCCCCCTTACGCGCCAGTACATTCAGCAGGTGCATTTCAGCAAAGCGTTTATCGGCATTGACGGCTGGTCGCCCGACACAGGCTTTACCGGGCGCGATATGATGCGCGCGGATGTGGTCAATGCGGTGCTGGAGAAAGGCAGCGAGGCGATTATTCTTACCGACAGCAGTAAGTTCGGCGCGGTGCATCCATACACGCTTGGCCCGACGTCGCGCTTCAGCCGCGTTATTACCGATGACGGTCTTAAAGAGACCGCGCGCGACGCGCTTAGCGCGGCCGGCCTGGCGCTGGATATTCTTTCGCCCTTTCCTGCCTGAATTTTACCGCCTGAATCTTTTGTGTTTAAAAACCGACCGGCGCGCCGTTTCAGGTGCGCCTTCGCTTGAGACTATTCTCAGCATCAATTAAGACTTTTTACCTGTCTGAATTCGCTTAAGAAATTAAAATTACCTTAGCGATATTACTGGATGTTGATTGTCACCTGCGTGATTCTTATTCCGTATCGCTGTACCGTTTCATGGTCAGGAACTTTAAGCTGCGATTTAGCCACTATACTTAAAGTGAGAAGCCTTTCCGTGAATCAATTATTCAGGAGAAAGTATTATGTCATTAAATTACAAAAAAGTGGCCGCGGCAGTGCTGGCCGTTACTCTGGCAACCTCTCTGAGCGCATGCTCTCACTGGTCCAAACGTGACCGCAACACCGCTATCGGCGCGGGTGCAGGTGCAATCGGCGGCTCCGTGCTGACCGACGGCAGCGCGCTTGGCACCCTCGGCGGCGCAGCAGTCGGCGGTATTATCGGTCACCAGGTTGATTAATCTGCGGCCCGCAAAAGCGTAACGCTTTGACGTATTACTCGCACCATCGAATAATTACAGGTCTGGCTATACCGCAGTAAACATAACAAAAATAGCCACGGCGTCTTTGCCGTGGCTAACTATTATCCGCCCGCCAGTTTAACTTTCATTCCTTTCGCCTCAAGCAGGCTTTTAATTAATTCCCGTTTGTCGCCCTGGATTTCGATTACGCCATCTTTGACTGAGCCGCCACAGCCGCATTTTTTCTTCAGTTCGGCAGCGAGCGTAGTGAGCGCAGCGTCGTCAGCGTCAATGCCCGTGATAAGGCACACGCCCTTTCCTTTGCGTCCGCTGGTCTGGCGCTGGATACGCACCACACCGTCCCCTTTTGGGCGCGCGGGCGCGGCTTTCGGCTCCTCAATGCGCCCCGTTTCGGTGGAGTACACCAGGCGGCTATTATTATCGTTCATTATCCCTCCTGCTTCAGAGACGCCAGAATATCGCGCAGCGCCTGCGACGGGTTAGCCGCGCGAGTGATGGGACGTCCGATAACCATATAGTCGACGCCCGCCTGCTGCGCTTCGGCAGGGGTCATGATGCGACGCTGATCGCCCGCGTCGCTGCCCGCCGGGCGAATACCGGGCGTCACCAGCTTAAAATCCTGGCCAAACGCGGCTTTAAAACGCACCGCCTCTTGCGCGGAACAGACCACGCCGTCGAGACCGCACTGCTGCGTAAGGCGGGCCAGTCGCTCCGCCTGCTCTGCCGGGCTAAGCGTAATGCCAAGCCCCTGCAAATCGTCGGCTTCCATGCTGGTTAAGACGGTGACGGCAATCAGCAGCGGCGCGTCCTGACCGAACGAGGCAAGCGCCTCTTTCGCTGCCGTCATCATGCGCGCGCCGCCGCCCGCGTGGACATTCACCATCCAGACGCCGAGCTCCGCCGCCGCGGCAACGGCACGCGCGGTGGTGTTGGGGATATCGTGAAATTTCAGATCAAGAAAGACGTCAAAGCCGCGCGCAATAAGATCGCGTACCAGCTGCGGCCCGAACAGCGTAAACATCTCTTTGCCAACTTTCAGGCGGCAGTCAAGCGGATCGATGCCATCCACAAAGGCCAGCGCACTGTCGCGGTTGTCATAATCGAGCGCAACAACCACGGGGGAATGGGTAACAGAATGAGAGGAGGATGCAATTAACGTCATGACCAGACCTTCTGACAGGCGCACCGGCGCGGCGCGGAGTTGATAAACGGCAAGCATTCTACCCGCCGACTGCCCAAATTTACAGGCAAGATCGCCCTGACTGACTTGGCAGCATAGTATCAGTGCACTGCCGTCAGCGCAGATGCTCTGAGATCATTTAGCATGTTGTAACTAAAAAGGGATAACACCTCGCTGCCGCGAACGAGGCGCGGCAGGGGTGACAGAAGAAAAGGATTACTGGCCGTCGAGACCGCGGATAGGCTTAATTGTAGACCAGGCACGGCACGACGGGCAGTGCCAGTAGAGGGTGAAGGCAGTGAAGCCGCACTTCTGGCAGCGATAGCGCGGCTTAGTGCGCACCTGCTCGCCCACCATATCGCGCAGCACCATCAGGCTCTCTTTCGCGCGCCCTTCTTCCGCCTCGTGGAGATGGTAATCCATCAGCCTGTGGAATACGCGCATCGTCGGGTGGCGTTGCAGCTGCCGCGTGATATAAACCTGCGCGTTGTCTGCGCCTTCGCGCTGCTCCAGCACCTGCGCCAGCATCAGTTCGGCTTCCGCGCCGGTGTTTTCCTCCACGCAACGTTTGAGGAATTCCGCCCACTCGTCAGGTTTATCTAACTGCTGATAGCAAACCTGAAGCATTTCCAGCGTTTCGCTCACCAGCTCGCGGTCCTGTCCGATGACCTTTTCAAGCATCTCCACCGCGCGGGCGTAATCGCCGCGGGCCATAAAAATACGCCCCATCATAATCGAGACGCGGGCGCTGTTGCGGTCCGCCGCCGCGCCCTTTTTCAGCAGCGACATGGCGCGATCCATGTCTTCGTTGCTCATTGCCTGCAGCGCCAGCTCGCAGTAAAAGTGCGCTATTTCGACGCGCTGCTGCTCTTTACCGAGTTTCACCAGCCGTTCGGCGACATCAATGGCTTTCTGCCAGTCACTGGTAGCCTGATAGATTTGCAGTAGTTGCTGGAGCGCGCCGATGCGAAAATCGGTTTCGTCTACAAGCTGATTGAACATGTCTTCGGCGCGATCGTAGAGACCGGCGGCCATGTAGTCGCGGCCAAGCTGCTGCACCGCCAGCAGGCGCTGGTCGTAGGTCAGCGAGGCGCTTTCCATCAGAGACTGGTGAATACGGATGGCCCGGTCCACCTCGCCGCGCGAGCGGAAAAGGTTCCCCAGCGTCAGATGGGCTTCAACGGTGCCGGTGTCTTCCTTGAGCATCTCAAGGAACAGATCCACCGCTTTGTCCTGCTGATTGGAGAGCAGAAAGTTCACACCCGCGACGTAATCGCGCGAGAGGCGATTCGCTTCCTGCTCTTTATCCTGTTGCGCACTTCTGCGGCCCATATACCAGCCATACGCAGCGGCGACAGGCAACAGCAGAAACAACAACTCCAGCATAGAGGGTTAATCCTTAACAGCAGGCGCGGCGGCGCTGGCAGAGACCGGCTCTGCAGGCGTCAGCTGCTGCTCAAGGCGTTTTACTTTACGTTCAGCGCGCGCCAGTTGCAGACGAACGCGCAGCCAGAACAGCCCGCAGATTATCCAGCCGATAATAAAGCCTGCGCCGAACAGCGTCGCCAGCAGCGTAGAGATACGATAGTCGCCCTGCGCCAGCAGGAAATTAAATGTGACCTGTTGATCGTTTTGCGCGCCCAGCGTGACAGAAACGACGAAAATGGCTAATACCAGTAAAAAAATAATCAGATATTTCACATGACATCCCGTATGTGTTTTGTGCGACCTATGTCCCGGCCTCGGCTTACCGCGCTATACGTTATCATTTCCACCCTTTGCGTGAAATGATAAAGCGCCAGGACATCCTTTATATGTAGGGGCGTAACGGCGAAACTCAAGGCGCCGTCACTTTTCTGTATCGCGCCGCGCGATTTCCACCTTCTCTTCCACTGGCGGCGTCAGCGGGCCGCAGAGGCGCTGCGCAAGCCAGGCGGCAATAGTGACCAGTATCCAGGAGAGCAACGTCGCGACGACCAGATCGCGCGGCCAGTGCATACCCAGCAGCATCCGGCTGCCCATGACGCCGATAGCCCATACCGTAAGGACAGCCAGCGTCCAGGTACGCCGACGAGGCCAGAGTAACCCGAAGCCAAGCATCGCCCAGCTCGCGGCAAACATCGTATGGCCGGAAGGAAACGCGAAACCGGTCTCTTTCTGCCAGTGCTTACGAAGCCAGCCCGGAATATCGGTTTCGTTCTGAAGCTGCGCTTTGACCAGCTCGCCCCGCGCCTTGCGCTTTAAATTGTAGAACTCGTCGACCGGGATGTTACGGTTTTTTTCAAGCCAGATGACGAAAGGCCGCGGCTCCTGAACCTTTTCTTTAATCAGCGACTTAGACCACTGCCCCGCCATAATGACGATACCCAAGATAGCAAACAGCATCAGCGCCGGACGCAGACGAAAGCGCAGGCACCACAAAAACCAGCCGCACAGCAAAATGTGAGTAATAATACCCCAGGGCTGGGTAACCGTTTCTGTCACCCAAAACAGCATCTTCAGCCATAGCGAGCCGCCGCCTGGCTCCCACTGCCAGCCTGAAAACCAGACGGCCAGCGGCATAATCAGTAGCAGGGCGGCGCCGACCGCGGTACGTTTTGCAATTGCCAGCATGTTCTCTCCTTTTTCCTGAAGTCCTTCAAGAATAACCGAAAATCGTGCAAGGCAGGATAGTTAGCTATCGGTATGATTGTTCAACAGCGCACGCCAGGGTGAGGCGAATCCTGGCGGAATGTGGCAAAATAGACAGTAACAACAGAAAGCCAACAGACTGGCAGGCGCCTGCGGGCGTCAGAATATCCGGAGAATCACATGCAGCTTAAACGTGTGGCAGAAGCCAAACTGCCAACCCCCTGGGGCGATTTCCTGATGGTGGGTTTTGAAGAACTGGCAACCGGACAGGATCACGCGGCCCTGGTTTTCGGCGATATTTCCGGCGCCGAGCCGGTGCTCGCCCGCGTGCATTCAGAGTGTCTGACCGGCGATGCGCTGTTCAGCCTGCGCTGCGACTGCGGTTTTCAGCTTGAAGCGGCGCTGTCGCATATTGCCGAAGCCGGACGCGGCGTGTTGCTCTATCATCGCCAGGAGGGCCGTAACATCGGTCTGCTAAATAAAATTCGCGCCTATGCGTTGCAGGATCAGGGCTACGACACGGTCGAAGCGAACCATCAGCTCGGTTTCGCCGCCGACGAGCGCGATTTCACGCTGTGCGCAGATATGTTTAAGCTGCTGGGCGTCGATGAAGTGCGCCTGCTGACCAATAACCCGCGTAAAGTCGAGATGCTCACCGAGGCGGGCATTAATATCGTGGAGCGCGTACCGCTGATTGTCGGGCGCAACCCGAAGAACGCGCACTATCTCGATACCAAAGCCGCCAAGATGGGACATCTGCTCTCCGGTCAGTAACCGGCGCAATAAAAAAGGCCTGCGATTGCAGGCCTTTTTGTTTTGGCTCGCCGTGTTAGCGCAGCATGTTACGAATAACGTAATGTAAAATGCCGTCGTTGCGGTAATAGGTCATCTCATTACCCGTATCAATACGACAGCGACATTCCAGCACCTCGCGGCTACCGTCGGCGCGGGTCAGCGTGACCGGCACGGTAGCGCCCGGCGTGAGCGACTGCAGATCGCCAATATCCAGCGTCTCATCGCCTGTCAGCCCCAGCGTTTTGCGCGTCACATCCTGTGGGAATTCCAGCGGCAGAATGCCCATTCCAATCAGGTTGGAACGGTGGATACGCTCAAACGACTCGGCGATCACCACACGTACACCAAGCAGACGAGGGCCTTTAGCCGCCCAGTCGCGGCTTGAGCCGGAGCCATATTCTTTACCGGCGATCACCGCAAGCGGCGTGCCCTGCTGCTGATAACGCATGGCGGCGTCATAAATTGACATCACCTCGTTACCGGGGATAAGCCGCGTCATCCCGCCTTCCACGCCTGGCACCATTTCATTGCGAATACGGATATTGGCAAACGTGCCGCGCATCATGACTTCGTGGTTGCCGCGCCGCGAGCCGTAGGAGTTGAAATCCGCGCGCTCTACGCCGTGGCTTTGCAAATAGCGTCCCGCAGGGCTGTCCGCCTTGATGCTGCCCGCAGGCGAGATATGGTCAGTGGTCACGGAGTCGCCCAGCATCGCGAGAATGCGCGCGCCGTGGATATCCTGTACTGGCGCCGGTTCGGCGAGCATTTCATCAAAAAACGGTGAGAGACGAATATAGGTTGAGTCGTTCTGCCAGTCATAGGTGTCTGACGCCTCGACCTGAATAGAACGCCACTCTTCCGTACCTTCAAACACTTCCGCGTACTCTTTGCGGAACATATCCGTGGAAACTTCCTGCACGGCCTGCGCGATCTCCTGACCTGTCGGCCAGATGTCTTTCAGGTAAACCGGATCGCCTTTACGGTCGTGACCAATCGGATCAGTCGCAAGGTTAATGTTCATATTCCCCGCCAGCGCATACGCCACCACCAGCGGTGGCGATGCCAGCCAGTTGGTTTTAACCAGCGGATGAATGCGGCCTTCAAAGTTACGGTTGCCCGAAAGCACCGCGCCGACGGTCAAATCGCCTTTCTTGATTGCCTGCTCAATGGGCTCCGGCAGCGGCCCGGAGTTACCGATACAAGTGGTACAGCCGTAGCCGACCAGGTTAAAGCCAAGCTCATCAAGCCACGGAGTGAGCTTCGCATGCGCCAGATAATCGGAGACCACTTTCGAGCCCGGCGCCAGCGACGCCTTCACCCACGGCTGGCGTTTAAGCCCGAGTTTAACTGCCTTTTTTGCCAGCAAACCCGCAGCCATCAACACGCTGGGGTTTGAGGTATTGGTACACGAAGTGATAGCGGCAATAACCACCGCACCGTCCGGCAGCTCATACTGATGCCCGTTCAGCGTATAGCCAATTGAGTGCAGATCTTTTTTCGGCGAGTTCACTTCAAGCTCGGTGCTCGCGGCAAAGGCCGCAGGCACATCGCCAAGGCTCACGCGATCCTGCGGGCGTTTCGGGCCTGCGATGCTGGCTTCAACGGTGCCCATGTCGAGCTCCAGCGTACTGGTGAACACCGGCTCATCGCCAGGGTTACGCCACATACCCTGAGCTTTAGCATAGGCCTCCACCAGCGCCACCTGCTCTTCGCTGCGCCCGCTCAGGCGCAGATAGCCAAGCGTAACGTCGTCAATCGGGAAAAAGCCGCAGGTTGCGCCATATTCCGGCGCCATGTTAGCGATTGTCGCGCGGTCGGCCAGCGGCAGCGAATCGAGGCCGTCACCGAAAAATTCCACGAATTTGCCGACCACGCCATGCTTACGCAGCATCTGGGTGACGGTCAGTACCAGGTCGGTGGCGGTGATGCCTTCGCTCAGTTTACCGGTCAGGCGAAAACCCACCACATCCGGAATAAGCATTGAGACCGGCTGGCCGAGCATCGCGGCTTCGGCCTCGATACCGCCGACGCCCCAGCCAAGCACACCCAGGCCGTTGATCATCGTCGTGTGGGAATCCGTGCCGACGAGCGTGTCCGGGTACGCGACCATCGCGCCATCCTGTAATTCGCTCCAGACGGCTTTACCGAGATATTCAAGGTTGACCTGATGACAGATACCGGTTCCCGGCGGCACGACGCTGAAGCGGCTGAACGCCTGTTGGCCCCAGCGCAGGAACGCGTAACGTTCGTGGTTGCGCTCCATTTCAAGACGTACGTTCTCTTCGAACGCGTTATCGTCGCCGAAATGGTCAACCGTCACCGAGTGGTCGATAACCAGATCGACCGGCGAAAGCGGATTTACTTTCGAGACGTCACCGCCAAGACGCTTCACCGCCTCGCGCATGGCAGCGAGATCCACCACCGCCGGCACGCCGGTAAAGTCCTGCATTAAAACACGCGCCGGGCGGTACGCGATCTCGCGATCGGCATGCGCATGTTCAAGCCAGCCCGCGAGCGCCTGAATATCTTCCAGCGTCACGGTCTCGCCGTCCTGCCAGCGCAGCAGGTTCTCCAGTAATACTTTCAGTGATTTAGGTAACCGCGCGATATCGCCCAGCTCCCGGGCGGCTTTCGGCAGGCTGTAATAGTGATAGGTTTTATCCTGCGCCTGTAAAGTGTCCTTGCTGGCTTCGCGTAGGGTCGACGACATAGCTCCTCCTTCAGTCCTGAGATAGCGATGCCCCGATTGTTATCAGGGTCTGTATTAAAGATAACACAAACATGTCGTAACGATTTGATAACAACCCGAATCGCTAAAAGTGAGGAAGTACGGCGGGAGAAAAACAAAGCGCCCGGCGAGAGCCGGGCGCAGAGGAATCAGTGAGCAAGCATCCAGACAAGCTGACACCAGAACAAGGAGGAAACTGTAAATGCGCCAATCCATGACCAGTATTTGAGCGTGAGCTGATTATTCATACCTGTTACACCAATAATTAATACCGTTGATCGCTCTGGCGCTTGCCAGCGTTGTAAAGATTGCTGTGTGTAATTTTTCTCGCTGCGTTAACAACGAGAACAGATAAATTTAAGATAAATTAAATTCTTGTTTTTTATTATCAACGCCAATTAGCGTTTATTGTTTTTGTGATCTTCTTCCGCAAATAAAGCGATAAAATCTTGTTGCTCTTTTGTTAGCTTCCAACCCGCAGGACGAGTCGTGAAACCCCCTTTCGGGTCGTTTTGGTGCCTGTCATCTGGTTGACATATTGGCGAACGAGTGAAAGCCTGCTGTTGTAAAGCCATGCTTAACCCCAAAACGTCCATACCAGAAGCGCAATCCCAATCCAGAACAGGGTTGAGATGCCGAACACCGCCAGCCACGCTTTACGCTTAAGATCAGGATCTCTTTGCGATTCGTCGCTTTCAGATGGCATTGCTAACCTCGTACAATCGACATTGCTTATCATATAGACACCAAACAATTGGTAGAAGTAATCATCAGTTGAGATAAATCCTAAATAAAATCTAGCCAAAAATCCAGCACCTTTACGATCATTTTTGGAGAAAATATTCAATCTTTTGACGTGAAATAAATTATTGAAGTTGTGAATTTGCGTACCGGGAGATTATTTCCTACTTTTGTCGTGACGAGACGACACCTTACCCGCACGCTTAATAAGGAAAAGCGCGATAATAGTTTCACTTAGTGCGAATGATTATGTTTTTAATTTGAATAAAAGCAGGAAAACAGGCGTACCTTTGCACCAGTGGAAAGGTACGCTCGGGATTATTTGGCGGGTAATTTGATATCTTTAAACATTGCTTCAATATCTTCATTCGAGCGCAAGGCCACGGCAGCATCGACCACATCACGTGTCAGATGCGGCGCGAAACGCTGAATAAAATCATACATGTAGCTGCGCAAAAACGTACTGCGGCGAAAACCGATTTTCGTGGTGCTGTGGCTGAAAATATCGTGAGCGTCGAGGCGCACCAGATCCGGATCAGAGACCGGGTCCACCGCCATGCTGGCAATCACTCCCACCCCTAAGCCTAGCCGCACATAGGTTTTAATCACATCTGCATCGGTAGCCGTGAATACAATGCGTGGCGTCAGCCCCGCGCGGTTAAAAGCGGTGTCGAGTTCAGAACGGCCCGTAAAGCCAAAGGTGTAAGTCACCAGCGGATATTGCGCCAGCTCCTCAATATTCACGCTCTCTTTAGACGCAAGCGGATGATCGGGCGTCACGACGATAGAGCGGTTCCAGTGATAGCACGGCAGCATCACCAGATCGTCATAGAGATGCAGCGCTTCAGTGGCGATAGCAAAATCGGCGTTGCCTTTGGAGACGGCCTCAGCAATCTGCGTTGGCGAACCCTGATGCATATGCAGCGAGACGCGCGGGTAACGCTCAATAAACCCTTTAATTACGCCTGGGAGCGCGTAACGCGCCTGCGTGTGCGTTGTAGCAACGTAGAGCGAGCCTTTATCCGGCCAGGTATGTTCCCCTGCCACGGATTTAATGGCGTCCACTTTAGAAAGCACCTCGCGGGCGATGCGTATAATCTCCTGACCTGCCGGCGTCACCTGCGTCAGATGTTTGCCGCTACGGGCGAAAATCTGAATCCCCAGCTCATCTTCCAGCATACGCACCTGCTTACTGATGCCAGGCTGGGACGTATAAAGCCCTTCCGCTGTGGAAGAAACATTCAGGTTATGGTTCACCACCTCAACGATATAGCGTAACTGCTGTAGTTTCATGACCGACCATCCAGAATCAGAGACGCCTGGGACTCAGGCTTAAAACGATTTGATAATAAGAAAGGAAGATACTATAACCACGCAGTCATTTATAGCTTCTGTGTATAGATCATCAAAAAAAATAATAAGGTTGTTATAAAAAGAAAAAGGCCAGCTTGCGCTGGCCCTGATGTCAGGTGGCGTCAGGCTTATTTTTTGCCTTCTGTCCATTTCCCGTCAACGTAAAACGCAGACCAGCCGGTCGCTTTGCCGTCTTTTTCGGACGCCACATACTGCTGTTTCGTTTTACGGCTGAAACGCACGACAGCCGGGTTCCCTTCCGGATCCTGCGCAGGCGCATCGGCCAGGTAACGCAGTTTTTCCGGCAGGCGATTGGAAAAGCGCTGCAGCTCTTCCACCAGCGGCGCGCGGGTCTCACGCGATTTCGGGAACGTATTAGCGGCGAGGAACACGCCAGCCGCGCCATCGCGCAGCACAAAATACGCGTCTGACTTCTCGCACGGCAGCTCCGGCAGCGGTACCGGATCTTCCTTCGGCGGCGCGACTTCGCCGTTACGCAGGATCTTACGGGTGTTCTTACACTCATCGTTGGTGCATGCCATGTACTTACCGAAACGCCCCATTTTCAGGTGCATTTCAGAGCCGCACTTCTCGCACTCCACGACCGGTCCGTCATACCCTTTGATACGGAACTCGCCCTCTTCGACTTCATAGCCGTCACAGGTCGGGTTGTTGCCGCAGACATGCAGTTTGCGCTTCGGATCGATAAGGTAGCTGTCCATCGCCGTGCCGCATTTCTGGCAGCGACGTTTGGCGCGCAGCGCGTTGGTTTCCGCGTCGTCGCCCTCCAGCACGTTCAGCACTTCGTTTTCCGGCACCAGGTTAATGGTGGTTTTGCAGCGCTCTTTCGGTGAAAGCGCATAGCCGGAACAGCCAAGGAACACGCCGGTGCTTGCGGTGCGGATACCCATCGGACGACCACAGGTCGGGCAATCGATACTGGTCAGCACCATCTGGTTCGGGCGCATGCCGCCTTCTTCAGGATCTTTTTCCGCCGTATCGAGCTGCTTGGTGAAATCTTCGAAGAAGGTGTCCAGCACCGCGCGCCATTCGGCTTCGTGGTTAGCCACCTGATCGAGCGAGTCCTCCATCTGCGCGGTGAAATCGAAATTCATCAGCTCCGGGAAATTCTCTTCCAGTCGGTCGGTGACGATTTCGCCCATTTTTTCCGCATAGAAACGGCGGTTTTCCACACGCACATAACCACGGTCCTGAATCGTCGAGATGATGGACGCATAGGTGGAAGGACGGCCGATACCGCGTTTTTCGAGCTCCTTAACCAGAGACGCTTCGCTGAAACGCGCTGGCGGCTTGGTAAAGTGCTGTGCAGGCGTCAGTTCCAGTAGCGACAGTTTATCGCCCTGATTCACGGCTGGCAGCGTGCGGTCTTCATCGCCCTTACGCAGCGCCGGCATGACTTTCGTCCAGCCGTCAAAGCGCAGAATACGGCCGCGCGCTTTAAGGCGGAAATCGCCCGCCGCGACGGTCAGCGTTGTGGAATCGTACTGCGCTGGCGTCATCTGACAGGCGACAAACTGGCGCCAGATCAGCTGATAGAGCTTCTGCGCGTCGTTTTCCATATCCTTCAACGACTCCGCCAGTACGGAAACGTCCGAAGGACGAATCGCCTCGTGCGCTTCCTGGGAATTCTCTTTGCTGGCGTACTGGTTCGGGTTTTCCGGCAGGTATTTCTTACCGAACTGCTCGCCGATGTAACCGCGCACCATGCTTACCGCGTCCTGACTCAGGTTGGTGGAGTCCGTACGCATATAAGTGATGTAACCCGCTTCATACAGTCGCTGGGCCATCATCATGGTTTTCTTCACGCCAAAGCCAAGGCGGGTGCTTGCCGCCTGCTGGAGCGTGGAGGTAATAAAAGGCGCGCCCGGTTTACTGCTGGTCGGCTTATCTTCACGCTCGACAATCTGATAGCTGGCCGCCTTGAGCAGCGCCACCGCCGCTTCGGTATCCTGACGGTTTACCGGGCGGAACGGTTTATCTTTATGGTGCGTGACCTGAACGCTGAGCTGATCGCTTTTCGGCGTGCTCAGCAGCGCATCCACTTCCCAGAACTCTTCCGGCACGAACGCTTTGATCTCACGCTCGCGCTCCACAACCAGACGCACCGCAACGGACTGTACGCGGCCAGCGGACAGCCCACGGGCGATTTTCTTCCACAGCAGCGGAGAGACCATATACCCCACAACGCGGTCCATAAAACGACGCGCCTGCTGGGCGTTAACGCGATCGATATTCAGCTCGCCCGGCTTTTCAAACGCCTGACGAATCGCATTTTTGGTGATTTCGTTAAACACAACGCGGCTGTAACGCGTTTCGTCGCCGCCGATAACCTCCCGCAGGTGCCAGGCGATGGCTTCCCCTTCGCGGTCAAGGTCGGTTGCGAGATAGATGTGGTCAGCTTTTTCAGCCAGCGATTTCAGTTCGGAAACCACTTTTTCTTTACCGGGCAACACTTCATATTGCGCTTCCCAGTTGTGCCACGGGTCAACGCCCATGCGGTTGACTAACGCGCCACGTTCATCTTTTTTGACTTTTTTGGTCGTTTTAGTCGCGGCAGATTCAGCGCTTTTTTTAGGGGCGGAGCCACTGGTCGGCAGATCCCGGATGTGACCGACGCTGGATTTCACCACGTAGTCTTTACCGAGATATTTGTTGATCGTTTTGGCTTTTGCCGGGGACTCAACGATGACGAGAGCTTTACCCATATTCACCTTTACCTGATTTGATTCTTCCAGAATACGTCGCACGTTGATTCACCGTCTCTGGTGACAAGCCTCGTATATTGTGGCCGCCCCAAAGGTTATCAACCCCTTAATCCCTCACCCGGTGCGGTATACGCCATGACAGGTGGTTGAGTCGTCAGGTTTTATCGTGCAAATGCGCTACAGCACGACGGAAGTTCGGTCGAATGTCAAGCAATTCTGTTGCCAGATTTGCGAAAGCGTCACACTCTACCTGATAAAATTCGTTACGCAACTTTATTAGCATGCAAAAGTGATTAACGCCACCACCGGGCCTTATGGAAAACCCCTTTGAACAGCATGGAAAATTTGCTCATCATGCCCGGCGAGTCGTACACTACCCGCCTGTTTGTAAGGAGATGATTATGCAAGAGATGACTCAACCGATAGACCGCGCTTCTCTGCTGGCGCAGGCTAATAAAATGATCCGTGAACATGAAGACTATATTGTCGGCATGGAGGCCACTGACGTTGAGCAAAAAAATGGCTTGCTCATCTTTCGCGGCGAATATTTTATGGATGAGCAAGGGTTGCCGACCGCCAAAACCACGGCTGTCTTTAATATGTTTAAATATCTGGCCCACCAGCTTTCTGAAAAATATCACCTGCAGCCCTGAGCGCGGCGACCGCATCAATAACGCATCCGCCATCCGGCCAGAAAAAAGCGAGGTTATAAACCTCGCTTTTTATTTGGCTCAGAGCAACGGTTTTTGACCGCGCTGCCACCAGCGTAGCAGCAGACGATCGACGCTTTGCGCCGCGCTGCCGGTGAAGCGGTCCATCAGGCGTTTACGCTGCATGTAGCGCAGGCTCACTACTTCCCGCTCCTGCATACGGGCGATAATGAGATCGTCGCTGGTGCTTATCTCATCCACCAGGCCTTTTTCCTGCGCCTGCACGCCGTACCAGTGTTCGCCAGTCGCGACGGCGTCAATATCCAGTGACGGGCGCATGCTGTGAACAAACCCCTTAAAAAGCTGGTGCGTCTCGTTGAGATCTTCGCGGAATTTCTCGCGCCCCTCTTCGGTGTTTTCACCAAGCAGCGTCAGGGTACGTTTGTACTGCCCTGCGGTATGCAGTTCGATATCAATATCGTTGCGTTTCAACAGCCGGTTAAAGTTTGGGATCTGCGCTACCACGCCAATAGAGCCGATAATAGCGAACGGCGCCGCTACAATCTTATTCGCCACGCAGGCCATCATATACCCGCCGCTGGCGGCGACTTTATCCACCGCGACCGTAAGCGGGATCTGGCGCTCACGCAGGCGTTGCAGCTGAGAGGCGGCGAGCCCGTAACCATGCACCACGCCGCCGGGGCTTTCAAGGCGCAGCAGCACTTCATCTTCAGGTTTCGCCACAGCCAGCACCGCCGTCACCTCTTCACGCAGCGCGCTCACTTCATGAGCGTCGATGCTGCCTTTAAAATCGAGCACGTAAAGCGTCGGTTTACTCGCTGGCACCGCTTCACCGCGTTTCGCGCGCGCTTTGGCGGCCTTCGCCTCCTGCTTGTTTTTCTTTTTCAGGTTCTTATGCCACTGCTTGTGCTGATGAGGGTCAAGCAGCGCAGCGCCGACCTCCTCCTTCATCTCTTTATACTCTTCGCCAAGGCGCGTTACGCGCAGCTCACCGCGTTGCGCTTTTTTGCGCTGCGTCAGGTTGGCGATAAGCGCGATAACAATGGCAATCGCCACCACCACCGTGACGATTTTTGCTAAAAACAGCCCATACTCTGCAAATAAATTCACTTCTCCACCTTTATATTCAGGCATGACTCGGCCGTTAGTGTAACTGAGCCCCGCCCCGGCGTCTTGTAACAAAGCGAAACTGTGCGAGACGTCTCGATGAAGATTTCTTTAACGATGAAACAGTTGCAAATAAGGGGCGTACGGCATAACCGTCCGGCCGCCTGATTGAAATACGTGAAGGATTAAGGCATAAAGCGTTTTTACCTGATACGAAGCGAAACCAGGCAGCACGCCGTTTCGCCCCCAGCAAGGAGTGACCCGTGCACTATCAACCTCAACGCGATCTGCTGCAAAACCGAATCATTCTGGTCACCGGCGCCAGCGACGGTATTGGCCGCGAGGCAGCGCTGACCTACGCGCGCTACGGCGCGCATGTCCTGCTGCTTGGCCGCAGCGAAGAGAAACTTCGCGATGTCGTTCGTGAAATCGACAATGAGGGGCTGGCACCGGCGCACTGGTTTACCCTTGATTACGCCACCGCGACGCCCGAGGAGTGCCAGCGCCTCGCGCAGGCTATTGGCGAACACGTGCCTCGCCTCGACGGCGTGCTGCATAATGCGGGCGTGCTTGGTGACATTGTTCCGATGGATAAGCAAAACCCGGCGGTCTGGAGCGAGGTCATGCAGGTGAATGTTAACGTCACCTTCTTTTTAACACAGGCGCTGCTGCCGCTGCTGCTCAAATCAGAAGCGGGTTCGCTGGTCTTTACCACTTCAAGCGTCGGCCGTCAGGGGCGCGCGAACTGGGGCGCCTACGCCGTCTCGAAATTCGCGACCGAGGGCATGATGCAGGTGCTGGCGGAAGAGTATCAAAGCCGCCATTTGCGGGTGAACTGCATCAACCCAGGCGGTACCCGTACCAAAATGCGCGCCAGCGCCTTCCCGACGGAAGATCCGCAAAAACTGAAAACGCCTGCCGATCTGATGCCGCTCTACCTGTGGCTGATGGGCGACGACAGCCGTCGCAAAACCGGCATCAGCTTTGACGCCCAGCCGGGCCGCAAACCGGGGATAGCGGAATGAGCGATGAACGTTACCAGCAGCGCCAGCAGCGTGTGAAAGAGAAAGTCGAGGCGCGCGTCGCCGCAGCACAGGAAGAGCGCGGCATCGTTATCGTCTTTACCGGCAACGGCAAGGGCAAAACTACAGCGGCGTTCGGCACCGCCACGCGCGCGGTAGGGCACGGGAAAAAAGCGGCGGTGGTGCAGTTTATTAAGGGCGACTGGCCGAACGGCGAGCGCAATTTACTGGAGCCGCACGGCGTGGAATTTCAGGTGATGGCGACCGGTTTTACCTGGGACACACAGAACCGCGAGAGCGACACCGCGGCCTGTCAGGCCGTCTGGCAGCATGGCAAGCGGATGCTGGCCGACGCCTCGCTCGATCTCGTTATCCTCGATGAGCTCACCTATATGGTCGCTTACGACTATCTGGCGCTGGAAGAGGTGTTGAAGGCGCTGCGCGAACGCCCGGCGCATCAGACCGTCATTATTACCGGGCGCGGCTGTCATCGCGATATCCTGGAATACGCCGATACGGTAAGCGAGCTGCGCCCCATAAAGCACGCGTTTGACGCAGGCATTAAGGCTCAGATAGGAATTGATTATTAACGGCGCCTCATCAACGCCGCCATAAAAAAACGCCCTCATCAGAGGGCGTTTTTGTTAGTTTCCGCGACCACCGCCGGAGCGACGGTTGCCGCCGCCAGGACGACCGCCGCCGGTAGGGCGTGCCGCGCCGCCAGCGCGAGCGTTACCGCCCGCACGCGCATTACCGCCGGAACGCGGCGCGTTGCCACTACGGGTATTTTCCGTCGGGCGAGCGCTGCCTGTCGCCCGCGCAGCACCGCCAGCGCGCGGCGCGTTGCCGCTACGGGTGTTTTCCGCCGGACGCGCATTGCCTGTCGGACGCGCTGCGCCCGCCTGCCCCTGACGAGCAGGCGCACCCTGACGCGCGCCGCTGCCTGCCGTCTGGCTGTGACGCTTCACGGCGCGACGGATCTGGTTCGCCTTCATACGGCGACGGTCTTTTTCGACCGCCACTTTGCTCGCGGTTTCCGGCGGGAGCCCAACCAGTTCACGCAGGTAGTTCGTCTGCGCCAGATCAAGCTCCGTCCAGCCGCCGCGCGGCAGGCCTTTCGGCAGCGGGATATCGCCGTAACGTACGCGAATAAGACGGCTCACCTGCACGCCGACCGCTTCCCAGAGACGACGCACTTCGCGGTTGCGTCCCTCGGTCAGCGTCACGTTATACCACTGGTTAATGCCTTCGCCGCCGCTAAAGCGAATGGTTTTGAACGCCGCCGGGCCATCTTCAAGCTGAACGCCGCGCGCCAGCTCGCGAACTTTCGCGTCATCGACCTGACCGAAGACGCGCACCGCGTACTCGCGCTCCACTTCCTGGCTCGGGTGCATCAGGCGATTCGCCAGCTCACCGTCGGTGGTAAACAGCAGCAGGCCGCAGGTATTGACGTCAAGACGCCCTACCGCAATCCAGCGCGCGCCGCGCAGTTTCGGCAGACGATCAAAAACGGTCGGACGGCCTTCCGGATCGCTGCGCGTACACAGCTCGCCTTCCGGCTTGTAATAGGCCAGTACGCGGCAGATCTGCTCAACGGATTCTTTCACCGAGATCAGATGGCCGTCGATACGGATTTTCAGCGCGGGCGTGACGTCAACACGATCGCCTAAGGTGGCGATTTTGCCATCGACACTAACGCGACCGGCTTCGATCATGGCTTCGATTTCACGGCGGGAGCCATGACCGGCTCGCGCCAGCACTTTCTGTAACTTTTCGCTCATGGAGCTTCCTTCAGGTGTCGCCTTCCCAGGCGTCGAACAGGATAATCGGGCCGGGGCGCGCCAGCGTCTGGCCGCACCCCATGTTATACCGCCCAATTTTAGGTCGCGTAGTATAGCGGTTAGCACTCTTACAGGAAAGGCTTAACGTCCCCTACGCCTTCACGCAGCACGACCGGCGCGTCATCAGTCAGATCGACCACCGTGGTGGGCTGCTGACCGAGATAACCGCCGTGAATAATCAGGTCGACCTGCTTTTCAAGACGGTCTTTGATTTCATCCGGATCGGACTCGGTAAAATCGCTGCCTGGCAGCATCAGCGAGGTCGACAGCATCGGTTCATCCAGCGCCTCCAGCAGCGCCAGCGCTATCGGGTTGGACGGCACGCGCAACCCGATGGTTTTACGTTTCTCCTGCAGCAGGCGGCGCGGCACCTCTTTTGTGCCTTTGAGGATAAACGTGTAGTTGCCCGGCGTGTTGTTTTTGATAAGGCGAAACGCCACGTTGTCGACATACGAATAGGTAGAAAGCTCCGAAAGGTCGCGGCACATCAGGGTAAAGTTGTGGCCGTCCGGCAGATCGCGGATCCGGCAGATGCGCTCCATCGCGCCTTTATCTTCAAGCTTGCAGCCGAGCGCATAGCCGGAATCGGTCGGATAAACAATCACGCCGCCCTTACGCACAATCTCCACCGCCTGTTTGATAAGACGCGGCTGCGGGTTATCGGGATGGATATAGAAAAACTGACTCATACTGCCCCCTCTTTACTCAATTCCGGCGACCAGCGGTGCCAGACGGGCGTTAACCCCTCCGGTAGCCACAGCCTGCGTCCCAGTTCGATCCACGGGCACGGCTGATGGAAATCTGACCCCTGCGACGCCAGCAGACCAAACTGCACCGCGTAGCTCGCCAGCTGGTTGCGCTCGTTGGGCGCCTGCTGGCACTGGGCCACTTCCATCGCGTCGCCGCCCGCTTGCGCAAAAGCGCTCAACAGGCGCTTTAGCCATTTCGCGCTAAGCTGATAACGCCCCGGATGCGCGACGACCGCTTGTCCGCCAGAATGATGAATGACATCAATAGCTTGTTCTATTGTACACCACTGAGGCGGAACATAGCCGGTTTTCCCGCGCGCCAGATAGTGCTTAAAGACGTCTGCCATATTATTGGCGCGCCCGTCTTCAATGAGAAAGCGCGCAAAATGCCCGCGCGTAACGACGCCGCCGTCCGCCAGACGACGTGCGCCCTTCAGCGCCCCCGGGATACGCGCCTTCTCAAGGCGCTCGGCTATCCTCTCCGCGCGCTGCGTACGCCGCCGGGCCTGCTCTTCCAGAAACGCGATCATCGCCGGATGCGCGATGTCGATACCCAGGCCGACGATATGAATTTCATGATTTTCCCAGAGCGTGGAGATCTCAACGCCGTCGATAAGCCGCAGCGCCAGCCCGGCGCGGGCGATTTCCTGATGCGCGGCGGGCAGCCCGGCGGTAGTGTCGTGATCGGTAATAGCCAGCGTATGGATGCCCATCTCAACGGCGCGATGCACCAGTTGCTCCGGCGTCAACAGGCCATCTGACGCGGTGGTATGGCTGTGCAGGTCGTAAATATTCGCTAATTCAGGTTCGCTCAAAACGGCTCCAGTGGCTAAGGTCTTTTATATCGTCCTGTTCATCATAACGGTTTGTGCAAATTATCAAAAATCAGTGTTGACAATCTCGCCATGAACCAGTTAACTAGTACGAAAGTTCACACAAAGAAGGTATCTGCAAATGACTCATCATTTCTCTCTGCATGGCTGGTGGCGTACCTCCTGATCACGGGCGGTGTATTCACGTATGCGTAAGCAATCAGATACCAGGCCCGCTCACCGCGGGCTTTTTTTTGAACACAAAACAGAGATGCAGACCATGCAAACAGACAAACCGGCACTCGAACTGCTCACCTGCGACGGCCTTTATCGCGAAAACCCGACCGCCGTCTTCCACCAGCTGTGCGGCGCGCGTCCTGCGACGCTGCTGCTGGAATCCGCTGATATCGACAGCAAGGACGATTTGAAAAGCCTGCTTCTGGTCGACAGCGCCTTGCGCATTACCGCCAACGGTGACACTGTCACGATGGAAGCGCTGAGCGCCAACGGCACGTCGCTGCTCACCTTACTGGACAAGGCGCTGCCGGAGACGATTACCGTTGAATCGCGCCCGCAGGGCCGCACGCTGCGCTTCCCGCCGGTAAGCGCGCTGCTGGATGAAGACGCGCGTCTCTGTTCGCTGTCGGTGTTCGACGCGTTCCGCCTGTTGCAGGCGCTGGTCACCCTGCCGGACGCCGAGCGCGAGGCGATGTTCTTCGGCGGGCTGTTCGCCTATGACCTGGTCGCCGGTTTTGAGGATTTGCCGCCGCTCACGCAGACCAACAGCTGCCCGGATTACTGTTTTTACCTCGCCGAAACCCTGCTGATTATCGACCACCAGACGCGCACCACGCGCATTCAGGCGAGCCTCTTTACGCCAGATGCCGCGGAAAAAGCGCGTCTCAGCCAGCGCCTTGCGCAAATTCAGCTGCAACTGCAGGAGCCGCCCGCGCCGCTGCCGGTTGAAACGGTGCCGCAGATGCGCTGCGAATGCAGCCAGAGCGATGAAGAGTACGGCGCGGTAGTGCGTGAGATGCAAAAGGCGATTCGCGCCGGGGAGATTTTCCAGGTGGTGCCGTCGCGCCGCTTCAGCCTGCCCTGCCCCTCGCCGCTCGCGGCCTACGACACGCTGAAAAAGAGCAACCCGAGCCCCTATATGTTTTTCATGCAGGACAGCGAGTTCGCGCTGTTCGGCGCCTCGCCGGAAAGCTCGCTGAAATATGACGGCGTCTCGCGCCAGATTGAGATTTACCCCATTGCCGGCACCCGCCCGCGTGGACGCCGTGCGGACGGCTCGCTGGACCGCGATCTCGACAGCCGCATTGAGCTTGAGATGCGCACCGACCACAAAGAGCTCTCCGAGCACCTGATGCTGGTGGATCTGGCGCGCAACGATCTGGCGCGTATCTGTACGCCGGGCAGCCGTTACGTCGCGGATTTAACCAAAGTGGACCGCTACTCGTTTGTGATGCATCTGGTCTCCCGCGTAGTGGGCGAACTGCGCCGCGATCTCGACGTGCTGCACGCCTACCGCGCCTGCATGAATATGGGCACGCTGAGCGGCGCGCCGAAAGTGCGCGCGATGCAGCTTATCGCGGGCGCGGAAGGTCAGCGTCGCGGCAGCTACGGCGGCGCGGTGGGCTATTTCACCGGCCACGGCGATCTCGACACCTGCATCGTTATTCGCTCCGCCTGGGTGGAGAACGGTATCGCCACGGTGCAGGCGGGCGCGGGGGTGGTGCTTGACTCTGTCCCGCAATCTGAAGCTGACGAAACCCGTAACAAAGCCCGCGCGGTACTGCGCGCCATCGCCGCTGCCCATCACGCACAGGAGACTTTCTGATGGCCGACATTCTGCTGCTCGATAATATCGACTCTTTTACATACAACCTGGCGGACCAGCTGCGCGCAAACGGCCATAACGTGGTTATCTACCGCAACCATATTCCGGCGCAGACGCTGATTGAGCGTCTCGCCACCATGCACAACCCGGTGCTGATGCTCTCCCCCGGCCCTGGCGCGCCGTCAGAGGCGGGTTGCATGCCGGAGCTGTTAACCCGCCTGCGCGGCAAACTGCCGATTATCGGCATCTGCCTCGGCCATCAGGCTATCGTCGAAGCCTACGGCGGTTATGTCGGCCAGGCGGGAGAAATCCTGCACGGCAAGGCGTCGAGCATTGAACACGACGGCCAGGCGATGTTCAGCGGGCTGATGAATCCGCTCCCGGTGGCGCGCTATCACTCGCTGGTGGGCAGCGATATTCCCGCAGGGCTGACGGTCAATGCGCAGTTCAACGGCATGGTGATGGCGGTGCGTCACGACGCCGACCGCGTCTGCGGCTTTCAGTTTCACCCGGAGTCGATTCTCACCACCCAGGGCGCCCGCCTGCTGGAGCAGACGCTCGCCTGGGCGCTGACCCGCGCCGAGCAGCAAAACAGCGTTCAGCCGATTCTGGAAAAACTCTATCAGGCCGAGGTGTTGAGCCGTGAAGAGAGCCATCAGCTGTTCAGCGCCGTGGTCCGCGGCGAGCTGAAACCCGAACAGCTGGCCGCCGCGCTGGTGAGCATGAAAGTGCGCGGCGAGCATCCGGTGGAAATCGCCGGCGCCGCCAGCGCGCTGCTGGAAAACGCCGCGCCGTTCCCGCGCCCGGATTACGCGTTTGCCGATATCGTCGGCACCGGCGGCGACGGCAGTAACAGCATTAATATCTCTACCGCCAGCGCGTTTGTGGCGGCCGCGGTGGGCCTGAAAGTAGCAAAACACGGCAACCGCAGCGTCTCCAGCCGTTCCGGCTCGTCGGATCTGCTGGCCGCGTTCGGCATTAATCTGGAGATGAAAGCCGAGGCCTCGCGCCAGGCGCTGGATGAGCTGGGCGTCTGCTTTCTGTTCGCGCCGAAATACCACACCGGCTTTCGTCACGCTATGCCAGTGCGCCAGCAGCTCAAAACCCGCACGCTGTTTAACGTGCTCGGGCCGCTGATTAACCCGGCGCATCCGCCGCTGGCGCTGATTGGCGTCTACAGCCCGGAGCTGGTGCTGCCCATCGCCGAAACCCTGCGTGTGCTGGGCTATCAGCGCGCGGCGGTGGTGCACAGCGGCGGGATGGATGAAGTGTCGCTGCACGCGCCGACGCAGGTCGCGGAGCTGCGCGATGGCGAGATCCACAGCTATCAGCTTACCGCCGCCGATTTTGGCCTTGAGCCTTATGAGCAGGCAGAGCTTGCGGGCGGCACGCCGGAAGAAAACCGTGACATTCTCAGCCGCCTGTTACAAGGTAAAGGCGAGCGCGCGCACGAAGCCGCCGTGGCCGCCAACGTCGCCATGCTGATGCGTCTGCACGGCGAAGAGGATTTACAGGCCAACGCACGTAAAGTGCTTGAGGTACTGCGCAGCGGCGCCCCTTATGACCGCGTTACCGCACTGGCAGCAAGAGGATAAGAGATGGAAACCGTTTTAGCGAAAATCGTCGCTGATAAAGCGCTCTGGGTGGAAGCCCGCAAGGCACAACAGCCGCTGGCGAGCTTTCAGAATGATGTCGTACCGAGCACGCGCCGTTTTTATGACGCGCTGCAGGGCGCCCGCACCGCTTTTATCCTGGAGTGTAAAAAAGCCTCTCCGTCAAAAGGCGTGATCCGCGCCGACTTTGACCCGGCGCGCATCGCGGCCGTCTACAAGCATCACGCCTCAGCGATTTCCGTCCTGACCGACGAGAAATATTTTCAGGGCAGCTTTGACTTCCTGCCCCTGGTCAGCGCGATCGCCCCGCAGCCGGTGTTGTGCAAAGATTTTATTATCGACCCGTACCAGATTTATCTGGCGCGCTTTTATCAGGCGGACGCCTGCCTGCTGATGCTCTCGGTGCTGGACGACGACCAGTATCGCCAGCTTGCGGCTGTGGCACACAGCCTGAGCATGGGCGTTCTGACTGAAGTGAGTAATGAAGAGGAGCTGGAGCGCGCCATTCGCCTTGAGGCGAAAGTGGTCGGCATTAACAACCGCGACCTGCGCGACCTTTCTATCGACTTAAACCGCACCCGTGAACTGGCGCCGCGTTTGGGTCATGGCGTGACGGTGATCAGCGAGTCCGGTATTCATACTTACGGCCAGGTCCGCGAGCTGAGCCGTTTCGCCAATGGTTTCCTGATAGGCTCGGCGCTGATGGAGCATGACGATTTGGAAACCGCGGTGCGCCAGGTGCTGCTGGGCGAAAACAAAGTTTGCGGGCTGACCCGTGCACAGGACGCGCAGAGCGCCTGGGAGGCGGGCGCGGTGTTCGGCGGGCTGATTTTTGTGGCCTCCTCGCCACGCGCCATTACCGATGACCAGGCTCGCGCGGTGATTGACGCAGCCCCGCTGCGCTATGTCGGCGTTTTCCGCGACGCGCCGCTGGATGATGTGGTAACAAAAGCGCGGCAGCTCGCACTTAGCGCCGTACAGCTTCACGGCGATGAAGATCAAACCTATATCAGCGCACTGCGCGCCAGCCTGCCGGAAACAACGGCTATCTGGAAAGCGCAAAGCGTCAGCCACGCGCTCCCGGCCCGCAATCTGCAATACGTCGACCGTTACGTGCTGGACAACGGTCAGGGCGGCAGCGGTGCGCGTTTCGACTGGTCGCTGCTCGAAGGGCAACCGCTTGATAATGTAATGCTGGCGGGCGGACTTGGCGCGGATAATTGCGTGCAGGCCGCACAGCTCGGCTGCGCGGGACTCGATTTCAACTCCGGGGTGGAGAGCGCGCCGGGCATCAAAGACAGCGACAAGCTGGCGGCGGTATTCAGAACCCTGCGGGCTTACTAAAGGAAGATGACGATGAGCACACTGTTAAACCCCTATTTTGGCGAATTCGGCGGCATGTATGTGCCGCAGATCCTGATGCCCGCGCTGCGCCAGCTGGAAGAGGCGTTTGTCAGCGCCCAGAGCGACGCGGAATTCCAGGCGCAGTTTACCGACTTGCTGAAAAACTACGCCGGTCGCCCGACAGCGCTGACCAAATGTCAGAACCTTACCGAAGGCACCCGCACCACGCTGTATCTCAAGCGTGAAGACCTGCTGCACGGCGGCGCGCATAAAACCAACCAGGTACTTGGCCAGGCGTTACTGGCCAAACGCATGGGTAAAACCGAAATTATCGCCGAAACCGGCGCGGGTCAGCATGGCGTGGCGTCAGCGCTGGCAAGCGCCCTGCTCGGCCTGAAGTGTCGCATTTATATGGGCGCGAAAGATGTGGAGCGCCAGTCGCCGAACGTGTTTCGCATGAAGCTGATGGGCGCCGAAGTGATCCCGGTCTACAGCGGCTCCGCGACGCTGAAAGACGCGTGCAACGAGGCGCTGCGCGACTGGTCTGGCAGCTATGACCGCGCGCATTATATGCTCGGCACCGCCGCAGGCCCGCATCCGTTCCCGACCATCGTGCGCGAATTCCAGCGCATGATCGGCGAAGAGACGCGCGCGCAGATCATGGAAAAAGAAGGCCGCCTGCCGGATGCCGTGATCGCCTGCGTCGGCGGCGGCTCCAACGCCATCGGCATGTTCGCTGACTTTATTAACGACACTAACGTGGGCCTGATTGGCGTCGAGCCTGCCGGTCACGGTATCGAAACCGGCGAGCACGGCGCGCCGCTCAAGCACGGGCGCGTGGGGATCTATTTCGGCATGAAGGCGCCGATGATGCAGACCGACGATGGCCAGATTGAAGAGTCTTACTCGATCTCCGCCGGTCTCGATTTCCCGTCCGTCGGCCCGCAGCATGCGTACCTCAACAGCACCGGACGCGCGGAATATGTGTCGATTACCGATGATGAGGCGCTGGAAGCGTTCAAGACGCTGTGCCGTCAGGAAGGGATTATCCCGGCGCTGGAGTCGTCGCACGCCCTCGCCCACGCGCTGAAAATGATGCGCGCTGACCCGGAAAAAGAGCAGTTGCTGGTCGTCAACCTCTCCGGGCGCGGCGATAAAGATATCTTCACCGTTCACGATATTTTCAAAGCACGAGGGGAAATGTAATGGAGCGTTATCAGCAGCTGTTTGACCGCCTGACAGCCCGTAAGGAAGGCGCGTTTGTTCCCTTTGTGACCCTGGGCGACCCGTCGCCGGAGCAGTCGCTGCAGATTATCGACGCGCTGGTGGAAGGCGGCGCCGACGCGCTGGAGCTCGGTATTCCGTTCTCCGATCCGCTGGCAGACGGCCCCACCATTCAGAGCGCGACGCTGCGCGCGTTCGCCTCAGGCACCACGCCCGATCAGTGTTTCGAAATGCTGGCGGCGGTGCGCCAGAAATACCCGGATCTGCCCATAGGGCTTCTGATGTACGCTAACCTGGTATTCAGTCGCGGCATTGATGAGTTCTACGCCCGCTGTGCGGCGGTGGGTGTCGATTCCGTGCTGGTGGCCGACGTGCCGGTAGAAGAATCGGCGCCGTTTCGCCAGGCCGCGATGCGCCACAACGTCGCGCCAATTTTTATCTGCCCGCCAAACGCGGATGACGATCTGCTGCGCCAGATTGCCTCTTATGGACGTGGCTACACCTATTTGCTGTCGCGCGCGGGCGTGACAGGCGCCGAAAATCGCGCCGCGCTGCCGCTGAATCATCTGATTGCGAAACTCACCGAGTACCACGCCGCGCCGCCATTACAGGGCTTCGGGATCTCCGAGCCTGCGCAGGTGAAAGCCGCTATCGAGGCCGGAGCCGCAGGCGCTATCTCCGGCTCGGCGATCGTGAAGATCATTGAGAATAACCTCAACGATCGTGCCGCCATGCTGGACGCGCTGAAAACATTTGTTCGCGATCTGAAAGCCGGTAGTTTACCCGCATAACCCCTTGCGTTAAAAAAAAGCGCGAGCGATCGCGCTTTTTAATTTCCCCCAATATCAGGGACATCCCGCTTTTCATTCACAAATTTTCATGCGAGTCCAGCGACACGATCGGTTTTTGAGCAAAATCTTAAGGCACGCGTCGCATTCCTGACCAAAACTTATTCTCATGACAACGAAGCCCGGCAGCAAACGCAGCACGTTTGCCCGCCCGCCGCGTAGGAGACGGCAGGTTTCGGTGACCAGAGCGTTGTTGGAGCCACCCACTACGGCACAGAAGCCGCCCCGGCAGGATGACCGGCGGAAAGCGTGGCAACTGACTTCAGACCATAAACCGCGTGAAAACGTAACGCGCAATCGCAGCCGGAACCGTCTGGCTGGATTACGGGAAAGGGTGGAGGTGAAGATGATTAACCAGCATATGATGAATAAAGCTCGCCGTGCAGCACGTGAAGCGTTAACCAAACGAAACGCCCGCAAATGGGATGAAGCTAACCGCATTATGCGTCAGGCTGCCGCCAGCGCATTCCACTGAGAGGCCGCAGAGGCTGATAATATTGACAGCGGCGACGCACGCCAGACCGGTTTATCCATTCAGCCAGCGGCAATAAAAAAACCAACCCCTTGAGGTTGGTTTTTTTATTGGCGAAAGCGCATCTCGAAGGCGCGCGGTATCAGAAGCGATAGCCCGCCGAGAACATGAACACCCACGGGTCGAGGCGGGTATCGATATTCTGTTGCTGACCGCCCGCTTTGAATTTGACGGTGGTGTCGATGTCCATGTACCAGACAGACATGTTAATCAGCCAGTCTTTGTTCACCATGTAATCCAGCCCCACCTGACCGGCGGCTCCCCAGGAGTCGTCAACGCTCAGATCGCTCAGACCGCTTTTTTTACCGGTATCGTTAAAATCTTCATCAAAGAACGTGGTGTAGTTGATGCCTGCACCGATATAAGGGCGCAGCTTGCTTTGCGAATCGCCGAAATACCACTGCGCCATGAGGGTTGGCGGCAATTGATGCACGGTCGCAAGATCGCCGGTCGGGCCCAGACCGACTTTATGACGAAATGGCGTCGCCGCCAGCAGCTCCACGCCGATATTGTCGGTCGCCATATACGTGAAGGTCAGGCCGAGCTGAGTGTTGTTATTTACCTTAAAGCCGCCCATGCCCAGCACGTTGTCAGACCCCTCTGACGGACGCACGGTCGCCGTACCGGCGCGCATAAAGAAATCCCCCGCTTCATGCGCTGAAGCCATACCCGAAAAACAACCCGCTACCGCCATCGCCACGATAAGTTTTTTCATTCCCGTTTCCCTTCTGAGGTTTTATTTGCGGGGTGAATATACTCACTACGCGTTAAGAAGTGATCCAACACAGATCACATTCGGCCAGCTAATTTAACATTCATTGATCTGAATTAATTTCCGCTCATCTTACGGCTTCGATGAATTTGATTTCAGGTCAATTTTCGCCGTTCTGAACGTCAAAAATATTCCCCATCCTCCCTCTTGAAAGTCGTCACGGGGGTGGATAATTTAACGTCTTCACAATATTGAAACGATGCGTTGTTTAGTTGCAGGTGAATGATGAGCGATCTCAACCCGTGCATGACGTGCGGAGCCTGTTGTGCTTATTTTCGTGTCTCTTTCTACTGGGCCGAGGCGGATGACGCCGGCGGTCTTGTCCCGGCTTCCCTTACCGAGCCGCTCACCCCCTTTTTGCGCTGCATGAGCGGCACCAACCAGAAACAGAGCCGCTGCGTGGCGCTGGAAGGCACGCCCGGCGAGGCGGTACGCTGCACAATTTATGAAAACCGGCCGTCGCCGTGTCGGGAATTTGCGATGTCCGGCGAAGGCGGTGTGGTGAACGAGGCGTGTAATCGCGCCCGCGCCCGCTATGGCCTGCCCCCGCTTCCTGACAATTCCTTACCTGTAGCGCCCCTTTACAGCGCTGCCACTGCGCCATCATCCAGGGTACAATTGCCGGCGGAATAACATCTGCCAACCCAAGGAGAGTGCATGTCTATCACGGCAAAATCCGTTTACCGTGACACGGGTAATTTTTTCCGCAATCAGCTGGTGACCATCCTGCTGATTGCGCTGCTTTGCGCCTTTATTTCTATGATCCTCGGTCGCGCCTTCACGCCGGACGCGGATCAACTGGCAATGCTGAGCGAGGGTGATGCGCTGAGCAACAGTGCCAGCCTGTTTGAGCTGGTGCAAAATATGACGCCGGAACAGCAGCAGGTGCTGCTGAAAGCCTCCGCTGCCTCGACGTTTTCCGGCATGTTCGGCAATACACTGCTGGTGGGCGGCGTTCTGCTGCTGATTCAGGCGGTCTCCGCCGGACAGAGCGTCAGCGCGCTGCGCGCGATTGGCGCCGCCGCACCGCTGCTGCCTCGCTTATTCATCCTGATCTTCCTGACCACCTTTCTGGTGCAGATGGGTATTATGCTGGTGGTGGTGCCGGGCGTGATCCTTGCGATTTTACTGTCGCTGGCGCCAGTGATGATGGCGCAGGATAAAGCGGGCATTTTCGGCTCGATGCGCAGCAGTATGCGGCTTGCGTGGCGCAATATGCGCCTGGTGGCGCCTGCGGTGCTGCTGTGGTTGCTGGCCCGTACCGCCCTGCTGCTGTTTACGCCTGCCTTTGCCGCGCTGACGCCGCAAATCGGCGCGGTGGTTGCCGGCACTCTCAGCAACCTGCTGACGGCGCTGCTGCTCATTTATTTATTCCGGTTATATATGCTTATCCGGGAATGACCCTTTTGCCCACGGGCGGTGGTCGCACGTGGGCCTTCTGATGGAACCGATGTATGAAGCAGTTACTCGATTTTTTGCCGCTGATTGTTTTTTTTGTCGTCTATAAATTGCATGACATTTTCTGGGCGACCGCGGCGCTGATCGTCGCCACTGCGCTGGCGGTTATCTACAGCTGGTATAAATACCGCAAGGTCGAAAAAATGACGCTGGTGACCTTCGTGCTGGTCGCGGTATTCGGCGGGCTGACTATCTATTTCCACAATGCGGAGTTTATTAAGTGGAAAGTGACCATTATTTACGCCCTGTTTGCGGGTGCGCTGCTGATTGGGCAGTGGGTGATGAAAAAGCCGCTGATCCAGAGCATGTTGGGTAAAGAGATAACCCTGCCCGCGCAGGCGTGGTCGCGCCTAAACCTCGCCTGGGCGATGTTTTTCATCTTCTGCGGCCTGTTGAATATCTATGTCGCCTTCTGGCTGCCGGAGGCGGTTTGGATGAATTTTAAAGTGTTTGGCATTCCGGGCCTGACGCTGGTATTCACCCTGCTGAGCGGCGTTTACATCTACCGTCACATGCCGCAGGAAGAAAAATAACGCTTCCCGGTACGCCAAATATGCAACGCCCCCGCGGTCATTCCCCGGGGGCTTTTTTATGCGCGTTTTTCCAGACTGGCTATCTTCCTGTTTTCACTATGCGCTTCTTTATTACGCGCACACATTTAGAGCAAATGTGGAGAAATCATGGAGATTCCCCTCAACCTGTTGTAATGATAATTGTTATCATTATCATGCCGTTTTGCGATAACATTTCTACACAAAATGGAATAATTGATAATGTTTGAAAAAAAGCATGACATTCGCAAGCCACTGGCGCTGGCGGTGGCCTCACTTCTCGGGAGCGGAGCCTGGGCCGCGCAGGCGGCGGATGTGGACGACGGCGATGTAATGGTCGTTCAGGCCACCGCAGAGCAGGCGCTGAAGCAGCAGCCCGGCGTTTCTGTTATTACCGCGGATGACATCGAAAAAGACCCGCCGGTCAACGACCTTTCAGACATTATTCGCAAAATGCCCGGCGTTAACCTGACCGGCAACAGCGCCAGCGGCAGCCGCGGCAATAACCGCCAGATTGACATTCGCGGCATGGGCCCGGAAAACACATTAATTCTGGTCGATGGTGTCCCGGTTACCTCACGTAACGCCGTGCGCTACAGCTGGCGTGGTGAGCGCGATACACGAGGCGACACCAACTGGGTGCCTGCCGAGATGGTGGAGCGCATCGAAGTGCTGCGCGGCCCTGCGGCGGCGCGTTACGGCAGCGGCGCGGCAGGCGGCGTGGTAAATATCATCACCAAACGCCCTACCAACGACTGGCACGGCTCGCTCTCACTTTTCACCAACCAGCCTGAAAATGACAAAGAAGGCGCTACCCGACGCGCCAACTTCAGCCTGAGCGGCCCACTGGCAGGCGACGCGCTGACCATGCGCCTTTACGGCAATCTGAACAAAACCGATGCCGACGATTACGACATCAACACTGCGCAGAATGGCTCTTACGCCGCCGGGCGCGAAGGGGTGCGCAATAAAGATATCAACAGCGTGGTTTCCTGGAAGATAACGCCGGAGCAGATCCTGGATTTTGAATACGGCTACAGCCGCCAGGGCAACATCTATGCGGGCGACACCCAGAACAGTAACAGCAATGTCAGCCCCAACGGGCTTGTTCCCTCGCTCTACGGCCACGAAACCAACCGCATGTATCGCCAGAGCTACGGCATTACTCATAACGGCATCTGGGACTGGGGCCAGTCGAAAACCGGCTTCTATTACGAAAAAACCAACAATACGCGTCTTCAGGAAGGGACGACGGGCCGCGTCGAAGGCATGATCACCGATGAGAAATACAGCACCAGCCGGCTCGAAAACTATCGCGCCAGCAGCGAAATCAACGTGCCGCTGAGTCTGCTGGTGGATCAGACCATGACGCTGGGTGCGGAATGGGATCGTGAAGAGCTCAACGACCCGGCATCCATGCAGGCGACCAACGTCAATAACACCACAATTGGCGACGTTTCCGGCGACGCGTCCTCGCGCAGCAGTAAAAACAGCGCGACCCTCGGTGCCGTCTATTTTGAAGACAATATCGATGTCCTGCCCGGTACCGTCGTCATCCCCGGGCTGCGTTACGACCACCATAACCAGTTCGGCGGCAACTGGAGCCCAAGCCTCAACCTCTCCCAGGAGCTGGGCGATAACGTGAAGCTGAAGGCTGGTATCGCCCGCGCGTTTAAAGCGCCAAACCTCTATCAGTCGAGCAAAGGCTACCTGCTCTCCACGCGCGGCAACGGCTGTCCGATTGGCGTGAGCGGCAGCTGCTATCTGCTCGGCAATGAAGATCTGAAGCCGGAAATCAGCATCAACAAAGAGATCGGTCTGGAATTCACCAAAGAGGGTTTTGACGCAGGGATCACCTGGTTCCGTAACGACTACCAGAACAAGATAGTCTCAGGCGACAAGGTGATTGGCTACGCATCCAATGGCAACAATATCCTTCGCTGGGAAAACGGCGGTAAAGCCGTAGTGGAAGGCCTCGAAGGCAATCTGACTATTCCGGTGCTGAAAGATGCGCTGAACTGGCGCACCAACGCCACTTATATGATCAAATCGGAAACCAAAAAGAACGGCAATCCGCTGTCGGTTATCCCGAAATATACCGTCAACACTATGCTCGACTGGCAGGTGAACGACAAACTTTCCACTAATCTCAACTGGACGTTCTATGGCCGTCAGAAGCCGCGTCAGGCGGCAGAAATTCGCCTTGAGGATGGCGGCAACCTTTCCCACAAGGAAGTTGGCGCGTACTCCATTGTCGGCGTGGGCGTGAACTATTCGCTGACCAAAAATCTGCGTCTGAACGGCGGCGTCAGCAACCTGTTCGATAAAACGCTGTATCGTGAAAACGAAGGCGCTTCCACATACAACGAACCGGGCCGCGCCTACTACGCGGGCGTCACGATGACCTTCTGAAAGGTAACGGGGAGGCACGCCTCCCCTTTTCGCTGTCACAAGATAGCACCTGTTCCTGCCTGCTTTTCCCGCCTTCACCTTGTCGCTGCCAGTGGTATGATACGTTCGCTCCGCGCCCTTCGGCTTTGCCCGCGTGCGGACCGATAACCTGAAAACAACAACTGAGAAGCCCCATGACGACAGAGCAAGCCACCCCACAAGGTGAACTGGTTTTACGTACCCTGGCCATGCCCGCTGATACCAACGCCAACGGCGATATCTTTGGCGGCTGGTTGATGGCGCAGATGGATATTGGCGGCGCAATCCTTGCCAAAGAGATTGCGCATGGACGTGTGGTAACGGTGCGCGTGGACGGCATGACGTTCCTGCGCCCGGTGGCGGTCGGCGATGTGGTCTGCTGTTATGCGCGCTGCGTGAAGCGTGGCAACACCTCGGTGACAATCAATATTGAAGTCTGGGTAAAGAAAGTCTCTTCCGAACCGCTCGGCCAGCGCTACCGCGCCACCGAAGCGCTGTTTATTTATGTCGCGGTAGATGACGACGGCAAACCGCGCCCGCTGCCGCCCGTGGCGTAACGCCATAAAAATCCCCCTACCTGGAAGGGGCATTGATATCGTCTCTGTGGGGCATACTAAAAGCCCTAATAAAAAATTCCGGCCTGTTCTGAAAGATTTAAATCCAAAGACAATAAGGCAAAGCCAAAACCTGTCGCTGACTACCTCCACAGGAGGTGGTGTTCAGATGGGTATAAAAAAAGCCAGAGACGATGCTCTGGCTTTTCTGACTGGCGGGACGTTATTGCATGGTGGCTCCGCCGTTGATGCGGAACACAATATTCACAATCAGGCCGGTGCCCGGTTTTCCGGCTTCATAACGCCATTTACGCATCGCCTGTTTCACCTCACGCTCGAACATATTGGCGGGTTTGGCGGAGAGGATCTGCACGTTTTCCACGCTGCCGTCCGCCGCGACGTCAAATTTTACCCGCACCTGACCTTCCATACGCAGCGCATAAGCGCGCGCAGGGTATTGCGGCTGATTGCGGCTTAGCGCGCGTGGGCCTGCCGGCGCAACATTCGCTGGCGCTGCGGGCGCCGGACGCGACGCGGTCGTGGTGGCGCGCGTCGGAGTGTTGTTTTCAAACGGTGACGCCGGACGCGGCTCAGCTGGTTTAACTTCCCGCTTCGGCCGCTCCTCTACCTTTTTCACCGGTTTGGGCTTTGGTTTCGGCTTAGGTTTTGGCTTCGGTTTTTCAATAACCACCGGCGCCTCTTTTGGCGGCTCCGGCACCGGCTCGGGTTCCGGTTCAGGCTCGGCGACAGGCTCTGGCGGCGGCTGCACCACTTCCGGCTGCGGCGGTTCAAGCGCTTCAGGCGCGACCATCGTCACCGAAATCGGCTGAGAAGGCGCCGGCATTTCAACAACCTGATTTACCGAAGTATAAAGCACAGCCGCCGCCACAATGGCGCCATGGATCGCGACGGAAAGCAGTGTCGGCCACGGAAAACGGCGAGGCATATCGAGGGTCATTGAAGTCATAGTCGTTTCACTGAATGAATGAGGGCTTAATTTTAAATGCAAATAGCAATCATATTCAACAACTCAGCCTGATTCGGCCTGATTTGTTCAGCGAAGTGGCGAAATTTACCGCTTAAATGTTAAGGATTTAACAGGCCTTTTATGTTTACGTTGCACACTCTGCGGCTTTCACCTACCGTTATTCACCTTGCCGTTTCATAAAAGGAGTGCGACGTGCTTTATGTAATTTATGCGGAAGATGTGGCTGATTCTCTGGAAAAGCGTCAGTCGGTGCGCCCTGCGCATCTGGCTCGTTTGCAGCTGTTGCATGATGAGGGCCGTCTGCTGACTGCAGGGCCAATGCCTGCGGTAGACAGCAACGATCCGGGTGCGGCGGGTTTTACCGGCTCAACGGTGATTGCCGAATTCGCCTCGCTGGATGCCGCTCAGGCCTGGGCTGAAGCCGACCCGTATATCGCGGCGGGCGTCTATAAGACCGTGGCGGTGAAGCTGTATAAGAAAGTATTCTGACCGCCGCCATCAGGCTGCGTGAACCTTAAGGGCATTAACTGACGTTATGCCCTTTTTTTGCACGGTCATGTTACTTAACGAGTGTTATTTGCCGCCCGGCACCAGGCGCAGCATCGTCACGGAAGCGTTATTTCTTGCGGCATGACACTTATGTGACGTCACAAACTGACGGGCCGCTTCGCAGGCGGAGACGCTCTCCGGCAAGCGCTGGCTGGCGGTCACGGCCTCTTTGGCAAAGCCGAAAATACCGCTGGTTAAATTTCTGTCTTCGAAAGTTCTGGGACGTGCGCCGCAGGCTCCTTTGCGTAACAAAAATTTATGGATTTCTGTCAGAAATTCCTCTTGCTTGGTCATAAACGCTCCATCAGTTACGGATGAAAGTTGCAGTTGCAGGAATACAAGTTCTCGATGACATTAATCTAACCTGGCCGGACCAGAAACAATCGCCGGAAATAACATTAAAAATGCTTCATTTTACATTAGAGCAATTATCACCGGCGGGAATACAGCATATATTTCAAAGTGTGAATTTACGTTAAGTTATGGAAACAATTTTAATGCGTTGATTTTTAAGGATTATAAACAACTCATTCAGCATAATCTCACTTATGAAATATTTAAAAATGAACGGCTTTCGTTGTCGATTTTTTATACCAGAATATTCCTAATTTTATTTAAACTCATTAGCGCGGCGCGGGAAGTCACTTGCCGGAATTTATCTCAAATTAGACGAAATCATACGGGTGAGGAAAAGGATATAACAGCGGAATTAGCGCGGCGGTAAATGGCGAAAGGGAGTGTGTCAGAGAGGTATTCGGGGGCACCGCAGGCGGTGCCCTTTCACTACGTTTAGCGATCGTGGATGGCAAACAGCAACGAATTGCGCTGGCGATTCACAAGACATTTTCTGATAGCGTGAATTCGCATATTGCGTCGGGATTGTGCTTCCAGCCAGCGAGCTTTACGCCGTTGAGACTGTCGCTGCATGCGCCAGCGCCCAACTTCCGTTCTACTACGCCTCATTTCTGATACTCTTGACTGAAACAGAACCGTCATTATAGCCCCTTCCCGCCCGCAGGCCAGCGCTTTTCTGGCAGGTTCTTATTGGTGTGCGACGGCGTTATGCGTAAACTCTTAACGATACGCTTTTTAAAGGATTTTTAATCTATGACAACCTTCTACACGGTCGTGAGTTGGCTGGTCATTCTGGGATACTGGTTGCTTATCGCAGGCGTGACGTTGCGCATTCTGATGAAACGCCGCGCCGTTCCCTCCGCTATGGCCTGGCTGCTGGTCATTTATATTCTCCCGCTGGTTGGAATAGTCGCGTATCTGTCTGTCGGCGAACTGCATCTTGGCAAACGCCGTGCCGAGCGCGCGCGCGCCATGTGGCCCTCCACGGCGAAATGGCTCAACGATTTAAAAGCCTGTAAGCATATCTTCGCCGAGGAAAACAGCGCCGTGGCGAGCGCCCTTTTTCAGCTATGCGAGCGCCGCCAGGGTATCGCGGGTGTCAAAGGTAATCAGTTACAATTGCTGACCACCTCCGATGACGTGATGCAGGCGCTGATCCGCGATATTCAGCTCGCCCGGCACAATATCGAGATGGTCTTTTATATCTGGCAGCCTGGCGGCATGGCGGATCAGGTGGCGGAATCGCTGATGGCGGCGGCCCGCCGCGGGGTGCACTGTCGACTGATGCTCGACTCCGCAGGCAGCGTCGCGTTTTTCCGCAGCCCCTGGGCGGGTATGATGCGCAATGCGGGTATCGAAGTGGTGGAAGCGCTGAAGGTCAACCTGATGCGTGTATTCCTGCGCCGCATGGACCTGCGTCAGCATCGCAAAATGATCATGATCGACAACTATATTGCCTATACCGGCAGTATGAACATGGTCGACCCGCGCTATTTCAAACAGGATGCGGGCGTCGGCCAGTGGGTGGATCTGATGGCGCGCATGGAAGGCCCGGTCGCCACCGCGATGGGTATCGTTTACTCCTGCGACTGGGAAATTGAAACCGGCAAACGGCTGCTGCCCCCCGCGCCGGATGCCAATATCATGCCGTTTGAACAGGCGAGCGGACACACTATTCATACCATCGCCTCCGGCCCCGGATTTCCGGAAGATCTCATTCACCAGGCGCTGTTAACATCAGTCTATGCAGCGCGTGAATATCTGATTATGACTACGCCCTACTTCGTACCGAGCGACGATCTGCTACATGCCATTTGTACGGCGGCGCAGCGCGGTGTAGATGTAAGCATTATTCTGCCGCGTAAAAACGACTCACTGCTGGTGGGGTGGGCCTCACGCGCGTTCTTCAGCGAGCTGCTGGCGGCGGGTGTGAAGATTTATCAGTTCGAGGGCGGCCTGCTGCACACTAAAAGCGTACTGGTTGACGGCGAGCTGAGCCTGGTCGGCACTGTTAACCTGGATATGCGCAGCCTCTGGCTTAACTTTGAAATTACGCTGGTTATCGATGACGCGGGATTCGGCGCCGATCTGGCCGAGGTACAGGATGATTATATCTCCCGCTCGCGCCTGCTGGATGCGCGCCTGTGGGTGAAACGTCCGTTCTGGCAACGCGTGGTAGAGCGACTGTTTTACTTCTTCAGCCCGTTGCTGTAAAACGTGCCCAACATCATTTACTGGGGTAGTCACGATGGAAATGGATCTGAATAACCGCCTGACGGAAGACGAAACGCTCGACCAGGCCTATGACATTTTTCTGGAGCTGGCGCCGGATAATCTCGATCCGGCAGATATCATTCTGTTTAATTTACAGTTTGAAGAGCGCGGCGGCGCGGAGCTGTTCGACCCGTCTGAAGAGTGGCTTCAGCATGTCGATTACGATCTGAACCCGGATTTTTTCTCCGAAGTCGTCATCGGCCTTGCCGAACAGGACGGCGAAGAAATTACCGACGTTTTCGCCCGCGTACTGCTGTGCCGCGAAAAAGATCACAAGCTGTGCCACATCCTGTGGCGTGAATAATTGCCAGCGGCGCGGCATCCGCCGCGCTATTTCTCCCCTGCCATTTTCGTCCCACACGCCTGACAATAGTTCGCCTGCGCGTCATGTGACGCTCCGCATGCCGGACAGCGCCGCGCCGCTTTTCGCTCCGCCAGCGCGCTGGTCATCTGCGCGGTAATAATCCCCGTCGGAATCGCAATTACCGAATAGCCGATAAGAATTAACAGCGACGCCACGGCTCGCCCTCCTGCGGTATGCGGCGTGATATCGCCGTAGCCAACCGTCGTTACCGTCACCACGGCCCAGTAGACCGACGTGCCGAGCGTCGTAAAACCGCTGGCGGCACCTTCAATGCCGTACATCAGAGAGCCTGCGATGACCATCACAATGGAGATAAACGCATAGAACACGATAAGCTGGTGACGGGCGTTGACTATGGCCTGCCAGAGTATGCTTGCGGATGACATCATGCGCAGCAGCTTGAGAATACGCAGCACGCGTACGGCGCGTAGTGCCCGCCAGATGAAGAGATAGTTCATGCCAAGCTCCGGCCAGAGCCACAGCACATAGAGCGGCAGCACCGTCGCCAGGTCGATAATGCCCCAGAAGCTCAGTGCGTAGCGCGCCGGATTGGGCCAGACGGCAAGGCGCAGCAGATATTCCAGCGTAAAAACGCATGTGATGCCCACCTCCAGCGAGACGAAGAGGTGCCATTCGTCATAGGTGAGATGGTACTGGGTGCCGATGCCTGACTCGATAAAAACGACGATGACGCTGAACAGCGCGAACAGGCCACAGAGCGCTTCAAAGCGTCGGCCGCTGCGCTGGCGTTGATCGAAGAGGAGATGGTATGCGCGTTGACGAAACTCTGTTATCCCTGACACGTTGTCCTCGCAGAAAAAAGGGCTGGCACCTGCCAGCCCTTGCGATTATAACGGGTCCACCTTCAGGCAGGAAACCGCATGGCGGAAACTGCCCTCCAGCACCGGTCGCGTCTGGGCGCATTCCGGGCCGGCCATTGGGCAACGGGTGCGGAACACGCAGCCAGACGGCGGATTAATGGGCGATGGCAGCTCGCCTTCCAGCAGTTGAATGGTCTTATTCTTTTCCAGATCCGGGTCCGGGATCGGCACCGCCGACATCAGCGCGCGGGTGTAAGGGTGTAGCGGATGATGATAAACCTCATCATAGGTGCCAAGCTCGACCGCGTGACCGAGATACATCACCAGCACGCGATCGGAAATGTGCTTCACCACCGCCAGATCGTGGGCGATAAAAATCAGCGACAGGCCCATTTCGCGCTGCAATTTCTGCAACAGGTTCACAACCTGCGCCTGAATCGACACATCAAGCGCGGAGACCGGTTCATCGCAGATGATGAGCTTCGGCTCCAGGATCAGCGCACGGGCGATACCGATACGCTGGCACTGGCCGCCGGAAAACTCATGCGGATAGCGGTTAACCAGGTTTGGCAGCAGGCCCACTTTCATCATCATCGCTTTGACGCGGTCACGCACTTCCTGACGCGACATTTTCGGATGATAGGTACGCAGCGGCTCGGCGATGATATCGCCGATGGTCATACGGGGGTTCAGCGAGGCCAGCGGATCCTGGAAAATCATCTGGATATCGCTGCGCACATCGCGCCACTCTTCCGGCTTCATACCCATCAGATCTTTGCCAAGCCACGCGACGCGGCCGCTGGTGGCTTTTACCAGGCCAATAATGGCGCGCGCGAAGGTAGATTTGCCGCAGCCGGACTCACCCACCACGCCCAGCGTTTCGCCTTCGTACAGGCGCAGCGTTACGCCATCGACCGCTTTTAATGTTTTGGACGGCTGCCAGAACCACTGTTTGCCGTCTTTGATGTCAAAATGCACCTTCAGGTCGGCCACTTCGAGCAGGACTTTTCTCTCTTCAGCTACGGTGCTCATTTCAGCTCCTCCACCGGTTTAAAGCAGGCGCGCAGGCGGCCTGGAGCGAACTCCTCAAGCGGCGGCGCGGTGCTGCAGATCTCCATCGCATGCGGGCAGCGTGGCTGGAACGGACAGCCTTTCGGCAGGCGCAGCAGGTTCGGCGGGTTGCCTGGAATAGTGAGCAGCGATTCCCCTTCCGCGTCGAGACGCGGTACGGCGTTCAGCAGACCGATGGAATACGGGTGCGCCGGATCGTAAAAGACATCGCGCGCTTTGCCATATTCCATGGTGCGGCCCGCGTACATCACCAGTACTTTGTCGCAGATGCCCGCCACCACCCCGAGGTCGTGGGTGATCATAATGATGGCGGTGTTGAATTCACGCTTCAGCTCGTTCAGGAGCGTCATGATCTGCGCCTGGACGGTGACGTCGAGCGCGGTCGTCGGTTCGTCGGCAATCAGAAGTTTGGGACGGCACAGCAGCGCCATCGCAATCATCACGCGCTGACGCATACCGCCCGAAAACTCGTGCGGATACATACGCATGCGCTTGCGTGCTTCCGGCATTTTCACTGCATCCAGCATGCGGACCGACTCTTCAAACGCTTCGCCTTTGCCCATGCCTTTATGCAGCATCAGCACTTCCATTAGCTGTTCGCCGACACGCATATACGGGTTCAGCGACGTCATCGGATCCTGGAAAATCATCGAAATCTGCTCGGCGCGCAGGCGGTTAAGCTCGCGCTCCGGCAGGTTGAGGATTTCACGGCCGTTGAATTTTGCCGAGCCGCCGATGCGGCCGTTGGCGGCGAGCAGGCCCATCAGCGCGAACGCGGTCTGGGATTTGCCGGAGCCGGATTCGCCGACGATACCGAGCGTTTCACCGGCGCGCAGGCTGAAGTTCAGGTCGTTGACCGCAGTCACGTCGCCGTCAGGCGTCCCGAAGGTGACGCGCAGATCTTTAACATCCAGCAGCGTCGCTTGTGACGCGGCGGCAGTCTGCGGCGCAGAGAGTTCAATGGTGCTCATGGCGGCACTCCTTAACGATCTTTCGGGTCGAGGGCATCACGCAGACCATCGCCGATAAAGTTAAAACAAAACAGGGTGACCACCAGGAAACCCGCCGGGAAGAGCAGCAGCCAGGGCGACACTTCCATCGAGTTGGCGCCATCACTCAGCAACGCGCCCCAGGAGCTGAGCGGCTCCTGCGTACCGAGGCCGAGGAAGCTTAAAAAGGATTCAAAGAGGATCATGCTCGGCACCAGCAGCGAGGCGTAAACCACCACGACGCCCAGCACGTTCGGCACAATATGACGCACGACGATATTGGCCGTCGACACGCCGCCGACCTGGGCTGCTTCGATGAACTCTTTACGTTTCAGGCTCAGCGTCTGGCCGCGCACGATACGCGCCATGTCGAGCCAGGAGACCATCCCGATAGCAACAAAAATCAGCAGGATGTTCTGACCGAAAAAGGTCACCAGCAGAATGACGAAGAACATGAACGGGAAGGAGTTGAGGATCTCCAGCAGACGCATCATCACCGAATCCACTTTGCCGCCGAGATAGCCGGAAAGCGAACCGTAGAGCGTGCCGACGATCACCGCCACCAGCGCCGCCGCGACGCCAACCATCAGCGAAATGCGCCCGCCGATAGCGACGCGCACCAGCAGGTCGCGCCCGGAGGAGTCGGTGCCGAACCAGTGACCGGATTCGGTATCTGGCGCGCTCGACATCATGCCCCAGTCGGTATCGAAATAGTTGAACTGCGACAGCATCGGCGCCAGGGTTACAAAGAGCGCGATAATGGCCAGCACAATCAGGCTCGCCACCGCCGCGCGGTTATGCATAAAGCGACGGCGGGCATCCTGCCACAGGCTACGCCCTTCTACTTCCAGTTTTTCACTGAAGTTTTCCAGCGCCTCGCTGTTTTTCTTACTCAACATCATGGCGTACTCCAGTGTCAGTAACGAATTTTCGGATCGATAACGGCATACAGCACATCGACGATCGCGTTAAACAGAATGGTCAGCGCGCCGACCAGAATCGTCAGGCTCAGTACCAGCGAGTAATCGCGGTTGAGCGCGCCGTTCACGAACAGCTGGCCGATACCCGGCAGGCCATAAATGGTTTCAATAACCATTGAACCGGTGATGATCCCGACAAACGCCGGTCCCATGTAGGAGAGCACCGGCAGCAGCGCGGGTTTCAGCGCGTGGCGCAAGATAATGCGACGCATCGGCAGCCCTTTGGCGCGAGCGGTACGGATAAAGTTGGAATGCAGCACTTCAATCATCGAGCCGCGAGTGATACGCGCGATGCTGGCGATATAAGCCAGAGAGAGCGCGACCATCGGCAGGATCATGAATTTCAGCGCCCCGCCGTTCCAGCCGCCGCCAGGCAGCCAGTGCAGGGTTATTGCAAAGATCATCACCAGCAACGGCGCCACCACAAAGCTCGGAATGACCACGCCGGTCATCGCCACCCCCATGACGGCGAAATCCCATTTGGTGTTTTGCTTGAGCGCGGCCATCACACCTGCCGCGACGCCCAGCACCACCGCAAGTAAAAACGCTGCGGCGCCTAATTTAGCGGAAACCGGGAAACTGGAGGCCACCAGATCGTTAACCGAATAGTCCTTATATTTAAAGGACGGACCGAAATCACCTTTCGCCAGCTGCTTCAGATAATTGAAGTACTGGGTCATGATGGGGTCGTTAAGATGATATTTCGCCTCGATATTCGCCATGACTTCCGGCGGAAGATTACGTTCGCCGGTAAAAGGACTGCCCGGCGCGAGACGCATCATAAAGAAGGAGATAGTAATTAGAATAAACAGCGTCGGAATCGCTTCCAGACAGCGACGTAAAATAAATTTCAACATTGCCCGTACCTTCTGGCGTGTGCCTTTGACTCACGGAAAAATAAGACACAGTGGGGCAGAAAGCCCTGCCCCACGCATTGCCATTAATGTTTGATAATATACAGGTTTTTAACGTAGATATTATCCAGCGGGTCTTTCCCGGTGTAACCACCCACCCACGGTTTCACCAGACGGGCGTTCACGTAGTAATACACCGGCACGATGACTGAATCTTTATCCAGCTGCTGCTCCGCTTTGTTGTAGAGCTCGCTACGCTGCGCTTCGTCGGAGACCTGCAGCGTTTCCTGCATCACTTTATCGAACGCTTCGCTCTTATAGTGCGAGGTGTTGTTCGAGCTGTTGGACAGCATGGTGTTCAGGAAGGAGGTCGGTTCGTTGTAATCTGCACACCAGCCCGCACGCGCCACGTCGAAGTTGCCCTGATGACGGGTATCCAGGAAAGTTTTCCACTCCTGGTTTTCCAGCTTCACGTTCACGCCCAGGTTTTTCTTCCAGATAGACGCGGCGGCGATCGCCAGTTTTTTATGCAGGTCGGAGGTGTTGTACAGCAGATCGAATGTCAGCGGTTTATCAGCCGTGTAGCCTGCTTCCGCCAGCAGTTTTTTCGCCTCAGCGTTACGCTGCTCCTGAGTCATTTTGAACCAGGCCGGCTCGGTGAATTTCGCGCCATCGGTGTACGGCGGGGTATAACCATACGCCGGCAGGTCGCCCTGGTTTTTCACTTTGTGGACGATGATGTCGCGATCCAGACCCAGTTTCAGCGCGGTACGTACGCGCGGATCGTTAAACGGCGCTTTCTGGTTGTTGATTTCGTAATAATAAGTGCACAGGTACGGATCGACGTGCACTTCTTTTGGGATCTCTTTTTTCAGCTTCTGGAACAGCTCAATCGGCATGTTGTTATAGGTCATGTCGATTTCGCCGCTGCGGTAACGGTTAACGTCCGTCACTTCAGAAGAGATAGGCAGATAGGTGACTTCGTTAATAACAGTCTTCGCGTTATCCCAGTAGTTGGTATTGCGCTCAAGCACGATGCGCTCGTTCACCACCCAGGATTTCAGTTTGTATGCGCCGTTAGAAACGATGTTTGCCGGCTGGGTCCATTTCTCACCAAATTTCTCAACGGTGGCTTTCGGCACCGGAGACATAGAGGAGTGCACCAGCAGCTTATAGAAATAGGGCACCGGCTCGCTCAGAGTCACTTCCAGCGTGTGGTCGTCAATCGCTTTTACGCCGAGATCGGTGGCCGGTTTTTTACCGGCGATGATGTCGTCGATATTGGTGATATGGCCATACTGCAGATAGCTTTCATACGGAGAGGCGGTTTTCGGATCAGCCAGACGCTGCCAGCTGTAAACGAAATCCTGTGCTGTGACCGGCTCACCATTGGACCATTTCGCGTCTTTACGCAGATGGAAAGTCCAGACTTTGAAATCTTTGTTATCCCACTTTTCGGCAACGCCCGCGCTCGGGTGGCCTTCCACGTCGGTCACCAGCAGACCTTCAAACAGATCGCGGTTGATGTTCGACTCAGGCACGCCTTCAATTTTGTGCGGGTCGAGAGACTGGACTTCCGAACCATTATTGCGCACCAGCGTCTGTTTTTCCGCCAGCTGCACACCCGCAGGAACATTCGCAGCCATTGCGTTACCCGCGATTAGCGCAGAAAGGATACCCGCCGCTACCAGACTTTTTTTTGTGATGATGGACATTGTGTTGGTACTCCACTCATTATTATTACTGACCAAAGTCAGCCCGTTCTCCCCTTTATGGGGACCTGTGCAGCGCAGGAGCTTTCGCGTCTGCCAGGTGGTTTTTCTTTTTACTACTTGCTATCACCGACTTTATTTATCACGGCCGCTCTCTGGCAGCCTGGCGTCGATTCTTTTTCTGCCCTTCCCTGTTTAAGGGCAGTCTCTTTTCGCGCGTCCTGTTGAAGGAAAGCGCTTTCATACGAAAATCATTCTCATCTGCTGATAATTCGCAGGCAAATGTTTTGCCGGAAAGTATCAAATGCGTGAATTGTGCGCCAATACAATTTACAAATTTGTTAACCGCTTCTCTTTTGTCGCGCCAGCAGGCCTTGCGCCTGAGGTTGTAAAAAGAAAGCTTTTGAGGCTTTTTCTTTATAAAATAATCACTTAAACCATAAGGCAGCGTTCTCCAGACGGTGTGACACTGCGCACCCCGGATCGCAACATAAAGTTAACAACTGGACAAAAATTAGCACATTTATCTGCGGTGGCGTTGAAATTACTAATAACATTTCGTTAAACCCGCATCAATACTCAAAGTATCATGTGACAAAAATAACAGACTGATTGCTTTATTTATGAACGGCAGGGATGTAACGGCCCGTGTAATTCCTTGTTTTAATAATGCTTTAGCAGATATCAGATAAAGTTATGAGATAAAAAGCGAAGCGAGGCGCGTGATAGGAAATGCTAATATTAAAAGAAAAAAGCGAAGCTTTCGCTCCGCTTTTTCGATGAAAGGAAATGACTAACTTACCAGCCCTGGAAACAACGCTTTTATCCCTGTCACAATAAACTCAATACCCAGCGCCATGAGTAGCAGGCCCATGATACGGGTAATGACGTTGATGCCCGTCTGACCAAGCAGACGCACCAGCCAGGGCGCCAGGCGAAAGACGCCCCAACAGCAGGCGGCGAACAGCGCGATGGCGAGCGTGAAGCCCAGCATATATTGCCAGCTGTGGTAGCGCGTCCCCCAGACGATGGTTGAACTGATAGCGCCTGGCCCCGCCATTAACGGCAGCGCCAGCGGCACCACACCGATGCTCTCGCGAATCGCCGTTTCCGACTTCTCCTGTTTGTTTTGTTTATCTTCGCCCAGCTTCCCGCTGATCATCGACATGGCGATAGTCACCACCAGAATGCCGCCCGCGATGCGAAACGAGTCGATAGAAATGCCGAAAACCTGGAGGATGGCGTCACCCAGGAAAAGTGAGGTCCAGAGAATAATGGCAACAGACAGGTTGGCCGTCAGGTTGGTTTTATTGCGCGCGGCCGCAGTCTGGTAGCTGGTCATGCTAATAAAAACGGGAATGATGCCCACCGGGTTTACCAGCGCGAAAAGGCCAATAAAAAATTTAAAAAACGTCGGCAAATCAAACAACATTGAATTCAAGGGAAGCTCCGCAGATTGGTAGGGCAACGGCGTCGCGTAATGTAATCCAAAACCCCTGCTTACGCTATGCCATTGCGCCTTAATGCATTCTGGATCTCGCGCTCAATTGACCGCGTCGACCTGTGTTATTCTTTTGTTAGATTTATGGTAATTTAAATTTCCGAAGCTGTAGCAAATATATTAACCATCGCTGAAATACCCTTTAAAGGGCTGCTGAAAGGAGTCAGCATGGGGTTAAATTGATTTAGATCACGCTTTTGCTACTCAGAAGTGAGTATCTTGATGATGCCGCCAGGGAGTAAAACATTTTCCAGATAAATGTTTTCAGGCAAGGCTCTTTTAGTAAATCAGCGAAGGTTACTGGTCGTATTGCTGGTAAACCTGTCTGTAACGCACGCTGTTTGGGGCTGACTATACTGTCGTTTCGAGCAGATGATTTACTAAAAGAGTTTAACATTATCAGGAGAGCATTATGGCTGTTACTAATGTCGCTGAACTGAACGCCCTCGTCGAGCGCGTCAAAAAAGCCCAGCGTGAATATGCCAACTTCACCCAAGAACAGGTTGACAAAATCTTCCGCGCCGCCGCTCTGGCCGCTGCAGATGCTCGAATTCCCCTCGCTAAAATGGCCGTTGCCGAATCCGGAATGGGTATTGTCGAAGATAAAGTGATCAAAAACCACTTTGCTTCCGAGTATATCTACAACGCCTATAAAGACGAGAAAACCTGCGGTGTACTGTCTGAAGATGACACCTTCGGGACTATCACCATCGCCGAACCTATCGGCATCATCTGTGGTATCGTCCCAACGACTAACCCGACGTCTACCGCTATCTTCAAATCTCTGATCAGCCTGAAGACGCGTAACGCCATCATCTTCTCTCCACATCCGCGCGCTAAAAATGCCACTAATAAAGCGGCCGATATTGTCCTGCAGGCTGCGATTGCTGCGGGTGCGCCAAAAGATCTCATCGGCTGGATCGACGAACCTTCCGTCGAACTCTCTAACGCGCTGATGCACCATCCGGATATCAACCTTATCCTCGCGACCGGTGGGCCGGGCATGGTCAAAGCCGCATACAGCTCCGGTAAGCCTGCTATCGGTGTAGGTGCCGGTAACACGCCGGTGGTTATCGACGAAACCGCGGATATTAAACGTGCGGTTGCTTCTGTACTGATGTCCAAAACCTTCGACAACGGCGTTATCTGTGCATCTGAACAGTCTGTCGTGGTAGTTGACTCTGTGTACGACGCCGTTCGCGAACGTTTCGCGACGCATGGCGGCTACCTTCTGCAGGGCGCTGAACTCAAAGCGGTGCAGAACATCATCCTGAAAAATGGCGGTCTTAACGCGGCAATCGTAGGTCAGCCTGCTGTGAAAATTGCCGAAATGGCAGGCATTACCGTGCCGGCTACGACCAAAATTTTGATTGGTGAAGTGACCGTTGTTGACGAAAGCGAGCCGTTCGCTCACGAAAAACTTTCTCCGACGCTTGCGATGTACCGCGCAAAAGATTTCGAAGACGCGGTAGAAAAAGCAGAGAAACTGGTCGCGATGGGCGGTATCGGCCACACCTCTTGTCTGTACACCGACCAGGACAACCAGCCTGAACGTGTCGCGCACTTCGGTCAGATGATGAAAACGGCACGTATCCTGATTAACACCCCTGCGTCTCAGGGTGGTATCGGTGACCTGTATAACTTCAAGCTCGCGCCTTCCCTGACTCTGGGTTGTGGTTCATGGGGTGGTAACTCCATCTCTGAAAACGTTGGTCCGAAACACCTGATCAACAAAAAAACCGTTGCTAAGCGAGCTGAAAACATGTTGTGGCACAAACTTCCGAAATCTATCTACTTCCGTCGCGGCTCACTGCCGATTGCGCTGGATGAAGTGATTACTGATGGTCATAAACGCGCCATGATCGTGACTGACCGCTTCCTGTTCAACAACGGTTATGCCGATCAAATCACCTCCGTGCTGAAAGCGGCTGGCGTTGAAACCGAAGTGTTCTTTGAAGTAGAAGCTGACCCGACTCTGAGCGTTGTGCGCAAAGGCGCTGAACTGATGAATTCCTTTAAACCGGATGTCATCATCGCCCTGGGCGGCGGCTCCCCGATGGATGCCGCGAAAATCATGTGGGTGATGTACGAACATCCGGAGACCCACTTCGAAGAACTGGCGCTGCGCTTTATGGATATCCGTAAACGTATCTACAAGTTCCCGAAAATGGGCGTGAAAGCGAAAATGATCGCTGTCACCACAACGTCAGGTACCGGTTCAGAAGTTACGCCGTTCGCAGTGGTCACCGACGACGAAACCGGTCAGAAATATCCGCTGGCGGACTACGCGCTGACCCCGGATATGGCGATTGTCGACGCCAACCTGGTCATGGATATGCCGAAATCCCTCTGCGCCTTTGGCGGTCTGGATGCGGTCACCCACGCGCTGGAAGCTTATGTTTCTGTTCTGGCTTCTGAATTCTCTGACGGCCAGGCGCTCCAGGCGCTCAAACTGCTGAAAGAGAACCTGCCGGCGTCCTATCATGAAGGGTCGAAAAACCCGGTAGCGCGTGAGCGTGTGCACAGTGCAGCCACCATCGCCGGTATCGCGTTTGCGAACGCCTTCTTGGGCGTGTGCCACTCTATGGCGCATAAACTGGGCTCTCAGTTCCACATTCCGCACGGTCTGGCGAACGCCCTGCTGATCTCCAACGTTATTCGCTATAACGCGAATGATAACCCGACCAAGCAGACCGCATTCAGCCAGTATGACCGTCCGCAGGCGCGTCGTCGCTACGCTGAAGTGGCTGACCATCTGGGTCTCTCTGCGCCGGGCGACCGTACCGCAGCGAAAATCGAGAAACTGCTGGCGTGGCTGGAAAGCATCAAAGCGGAGCTGGGTATTCCGAAATCCATCCGTGAGGCTGGCGTTCAGGAAGCAGACTTCCTGGCGCATGTGGATAAACTCTCTGAAGATGCTTTCGATGACCAGTGTACTGGCGCCAACCCGCGCTACCCGCTGATTTCTGAGCTGAAACAGATCCTGTTGGATAGCTTCTATGGCCGTGAATTTAAAGAAGGCGCAGAAGCAACCCAGACGGAAACCGCTCCGGTTATCCTGAAAGCTGACAAAAAAGCGAAGAAAACCGTTTAAGCGTGTTTAAACGCAAAAACCCGCCGCCTGGCGGGTTTTTTTATGCTTGAAGAAATTAACTCGCCGTTTGCAATGCGCCTCTGCCCGACAACGCTCCGCTCTTATGAATCGCGTTCTGTCGCTGCGTAACACCATTGATAATCTTTACCTGGCCCGATCCGCGTCCGCATCTGAGCGGCGCCGTGAGCGACAGGAGCCCCGAACAGAGTGACACCGGGGCCGCAGCAGTTCCATCACCCAATAAAAAAAGCCTCAGCGCGATTCTGAGGCTTTATACGGTGAGAATAACCCTTTCACTGCCCGCGCCGTTTTAATGGCCCTGTACGGCTTTCAGAGAGCCTTTTTCCAGCGCCTCTTTATAATGCTTCCGGCACACCGAAACATAGCGCTCGTTGCCACCAATAACGACCTGCTCGCCCTCGTTGTAAGGCCGTCCTTCATGATCGAGACGAAGCACCATACCCGCCTTGCGCCCACAGAAACAGACCGTTTTTAGTTCGACCAGTTTGTCAGACCAGGCCAGCAGATACTGGCTACCGCTAAACAGCTCGCCGCGAAAGTCGGTACGCAGGCCATAGCAAAGCACAGGAATATCCAGCTTATCGACCACATCTGACAGTTCATATACCTGTTCGCGGGTCAGAAACTGGCTTTCATCCACCAGGACGCAATGAACAGGCGCCTGCTGATGTTCATCGCGAATATCATTTAATAAAGAGGTCTGCTGATTATAAAGCTTTGCAGGCGAGGATAATCCTATGCGCGAACTGACCTTACCAGCGCCAAAACGGTCGTCAATTTCTGCGGTATAAACCAGCGTGCGCATTCCCCTTTCCTGATAGTTATATGACGACTGAAGTAATGCTGTCGATTTACCGGCATTCATTGCCGAATAGTAAAAATAAAGTTGCGCCATCTGCTCGATAACCCTGGCTTAAGTGTTGGTACGTTGCAGCCAGTGTATCATATTCTCTGTAACCGGCGTGTAGCCGCCTTTGCCCGGCGCAGACATTTCTTATATAGCGATACGCGAAAGGCGCTGTGCACAACATGTTGAAACAAATTCGCACCGCGCATTGTGGATAAACTGTGGAGATAGCCGCCATTTCAGGCGGTTAATCAAATAATCATTGCTCGCTTCCTATTCTAATATCTCCCCCGCCGTCACCATTGGCGACTCCACTAATACAAAGGGAGCATATTTTTCCCAACCAATAATAATCCCTTAAAAAATGGTGTTTCTCCGAGAATTCGGGGCAGGCACCGCGGATGGTACGGCAGTTTAGCGCCAGTAACTTTGTGCGTCAGTTCAAGGAAAATTTAAGTTTCGCGTTTTTAAATGACCACAAATAATCCGATATTTTGACTTCCTTACATTTGGGCCTATTGCAGAACTGAATTTAAGGCTCTATTATTAGCTCAACACACCACCCCATTATAAGTTTGAGATTACTACAATGAGCGAAGCACTTAAAATTCTGAACAACATCCGTACTCTTCGTGCACAGGCGAGAGAATGTACTCTGGAAACTCTGGAAGAGATGCTGGAGAAATTAGAAGTGGTTGTAAATGAGCGCCGTGAAGAAGAAAGCGCCGCCGCTGCGGAAATCGAAGAACGTACTCGTAAATTACAGCAGTACCGTGAAATGCTGATTGCTGACGGTATTGACCCGAATGAATTGCTGAACAGCATGTCTGCCGCTAAAACCGGTACTAAAGCTAAACGTGCTGCACGCCCGGCTAAATATCGTTACACCGACGAAAACGGCGAAAGCAAAACCTGGACTGGCCAGGGCCGTACGCCTGCTGTGATCAAAAAAGCGATCGACGAGCAGGGTAAACAGCTGGACGATTTCCTGATCAAGGATTAATTTCGCCAGACAGTGCTTTCGGTGCTGTATAAAAAAACCCGCCTCGGCGGGTTTTTTGTTTTTAAAGCCTCTCACAACACATAAGAGGCTTTCAGGCAGGAAGCCCTGTTGGCTAGTCGGTCACGTTATAAAACGCCTTATACCACTCTACAAAGCGTTTTACGCCCTCTTCCACTGAGGTCTGCGGTTTAAAACCGATAACATTATAAAGCGCGGAGGTATCAGCGCTGGTTTCCAGCACGTCGCCCGGCTGCATCGGCAGCATATTTTTCTGCGCCTCTTTGCCAAGCGCTTTTTCCAGAGCGGAAATATAATCCATTAACGCAACGGGTGCGCTGTTGCCGATATTATAAACACGATAAGGCGCGGAACTGGTGGCTGGAGAGCCGTTTTCCACAGTCCACTGCGGGTCGGCCTGAGGAATAACATCCTGTAGGCGGACGATAGCCTCAGCAATATCGTCGATATAAGTAAAATCGCGACGCATCTGCCCGTGGTTATAAACATCAATGCTGCTGCCTTTGACAATCGCCTGGGTAAATTTAAACAGCGCCATATCCGGACGGCCCCACGGCCCATATACGGTAAAAAAGCGCAGCCCTGTTGTCGGCAGACCATACAGATGCGAATAAGTATGCGACATCAGCTCATTGGCTTTTTTCGTTGCCGCATATAAAGAGACCGGATGATCGACGGAATCGTCAGTGGAAAAAGGCATTTTACGGTTAAGCCCATAAACTGAGCTTGATGAAGCGTATAATAAATGCTCAACCTTATGATGGCGGCAACCTTCCAGAACGTTTAAATGGCCGGTAAGGTTCGCATCCGCATAAGCATGAGGATTTTCCAGTGAATAACGCACGCCAGCCTGCGCCGCCAGATGAATGACGCGCTGCGGTTGATGCTGCGCAAATAAGGATTCCATTGCCTGACGATCGGCCAGATCAATTTTTTCGAAATGAAATGTGGTGTTTTGTTGAAGAAGATTGAGGCGGGCAAGTTTCAGATTGACGTCATAATAGTCATTCAGGTTATCGATACCGATAACCTGGTGACCGGCTGCCAGCAGACGTTCACTGACATGAAAACCAATAAAGCCTGCTGCGCCGGTAACCAGAAATTTCATACGACCCTCATTAATTATGCAATGTTGATAGATGCTCCACGGCCAATTGCATAATAAACAAAGCCGCGTTTGCTGAGCCTTGCCGGATCATACAGGTTACGACCATCAAAGATAACCGGTTCTTTCAGGGAATTTTTAATGAAATCAAAATCCGGTGCGCGGAATGCCTGCCACTCGGTACAGATAATCAGCGCGTCCGCGCCCTGAAGCGCCGCCTCTTTGGTGCCCATCAGACGTAAATCCGCACGATGTCCGTAAATGCGCTGGGTTTCATCCATCGCTTCCGGGTCGTAAGCCTGAACGGTCGCGCCATGTTTCCACAGCTCTTCCATCAGCACGCGGCTTGAGGCTTCACGCATGTCGTCGGTATTCGGTTTGAAGGAGAGACCCCACAACGCGAAAGTTTTGCCTTCGAGATTGTCGCCAAAATGACGGCGAATGAATTCCGGCAGCTTCATTTTCTGATCGTTGTTGACGTCTTCCACCGCGCGCAGCAGACGCGGTACGTAACCGATATGCTCCGCGGTGCGGATCAGCGCCTGCACGTCTTTCGGGAAGCAGGAGCCGCCGTAGCCGCAACCCGGATAGATAAAGTGGTAGCCGATACGGGAATCGGAGCCGATGCCCTGGCGCACTTTTTCAACATCCGCGCCCAGACGTTCCGCCAGGTTGGAGATCTCGTTCATAAAGCTGATTTTGGTCGCCAGCATGCAGTTGGCGGCGTATTTGGTCAGCTCTGCGCTGCGGATATCCATCAGGATCATGCGATCGTGATTGCGGTTGAACGGCTCATAGAGTTCGCGCAGCAGTTCGACAACATCATCATTGTCGGTGCCGACGACGATACGCTCAGGACGCATGCAGTCTGCAACCGCGGCGCCCTCTTTCAGGAACTCCGGGTTAGAAACCACGTCGAACGGGAAATCCGCGCCGCGCGCTTTCAGCGTTTCGCTCATCACCTGACGCACTTTATCGGCAGTGCCCACCGGAACGGTGGATTTATCCAGCACGACTTTATGGCCGGTCATATGCTGGGCGATGGTACGGGCTACCGCCGTCACATATTTCAGGTCAGCGGAGCCGTCTTCGTCCGGCGGCGTACCCACGGCGATAAACTGCATCACGCCGTGGTTAACGCCTTCTGCGGCGTCAGTGCTGAAATGCAGACGCCCTTCTTCATAATTCTTCTTCACCAGCGGCGTGAGGCCGGGTTCATAAATCGGGATGATCCCCTTTTTCAGGTTCTCAACCTTGTTGGCGTCAACGTCGATACACATCACGTCGTGCCCAACTTCCGCCAGTACAGCAGCCTGTACCAGCCCCACGTAGCCAATACCAAATACGGTTACTTTCATTCACGTTGTCCTGGGTGATTAATTACTTCTTGTCGCCAACGGTATCGTTGAGCCAGGCTTTAAACTCTTCACCCAGCGTATTGTGGCGAACGCCGTATTCAACGAAGGCCTGCATATAACCCAGTTTGTTACCGCAGTCGTGGCTCTTACCTTTCATGTGGTAAGCCTCAACGGTTTCTTTATCCATCAACATGGCGATGGAATCGGTCAGCTGGATTTCGTCACCCGCTCCCGGAGGCGTTTTCGCCAGCAGCGGCCAGATGTCCGCGCCAAGCACGTAACGACCCACTACCGCGAGGTTAGACGGCGCCACATCGGCTTTCGGTTTCTCGACGATACCGACCATCGGCACGCTGTCGCCCGGCTGCAGCTGCGCGCCCTGGCAATCCACTACGCCGTAAGCGGTCACATCGGCGACTGGCTCAACCATGATCTGGCTGCGGCCCGTTTCGTCGAAGCGTTTAATCATTTCCGCCAGGTTGTCCTGAGAGAGATCGGATTCGAACTCATCCAGAATCACGTCCGGCAGAATAACCGCAACCGGCTCGTTGCCGACAACCGGATGCGCGCACATGACCGCGTGGCCCAGACCTTTCGCAAGGCCCTGACGCACCTGCATGATGGTAACGTGCGGCGGGCAGATAGACTGCACTTCTTCCAGCAGCTGGCGCTTAACGCGTTTTTCCAGCATCGCTTCGAGTTCAAAGCTGGTATCGAAGTGGTTTTCGATGGAATTTTTTGAGGAGTGAGTGACCAGAACAATCTCAGTAATGCCAGCGGCAATACACTCATTAACGACATACTGAATTAACGGTTTATCCACCAGCGGCAGCATCTCTTTTGGAATCGCCTTCGTGGCCGGCAACATCCTGGTTCCTAATCCCGCAACCGGGATTACTGCTTTTTTCACTTTCGAATTAATGGCAGCCATTGAATATTCTCCTGGACTGTTCAAGTTTCACACTTGTTCGTCAATTAAAAACGCGTTCGAGTATATCAGCTTAAATTTGGGGAAAGAGTCTGAATACCCTTGCGTCATAGCAATTTAGGACAAATACGAAGAAAACTGACGCGATATTAGCACCTGAGCAGACAGCCTGGAAAAGCTATCTGCATCAGATAAATCAAATGCTCATTCCGCAGACAACATGAGTCTTAAGCGGCCGCCGGCACCCCAGACCTGGCATTGCCAGGACTCGCAGCGCTGGCTGATTTGATTTAAGTAAGTATTACCCAGAGTGCCCAAAGGGACACCATTACTGAGCTGAATTTGGTTGTCTGCGGTATTTAGCGTGGCGTTAAGACCCGCGGAGACTAATATGAGGTTTTTTAATTCGCTGTGGTAATAACCGACCAGCAAAGGGAATTGTCCGTACAAATTCGCCTGGCGTAACAATTGATTTACCTGCTTAAGTAAAGCCCCAAGCTCAGGTAAACGTTGACGTTGTTGAGAAAGTTGTTCTTGCAGCAAACCGTTAAACAACGCGCGCAATAATAGCGCAGCCAGCACCCCGTTATCGCCGGCGCGCGTTACGTCAAGACAATAAAACGCCAGGTCATGATCGGAAATAGGCGCAATATCCAGCACCAGCCCAAGTTCATCGGCGGCGACCAACTGGCGGTAATTGACGCGGCAGTGCGACATCACCTGCTGTACCGGCGGCTGGAGCTCTTTCAACAGCTTCGCCGCAGCGTGCGGGTTATTAACCAGCGCGTCCCAGTCCTGGAACAGCCGCTCCTCTTCCTCGACGCGCGAATTAAACATATTGGGATAGAGGCAGGCGTAAACGGTTTCACGCAGCCGGTTAAAATCTTTAACAGGCTTCAGCAGCACGTCCTGCACGCCGAGGCGCAGGGCTTTGGCGATATCCGCCATATTGTCGGTCGCGGAAATCACCAGAATGGGCGTCTGATCGCCGTCATTGCGCAGACGCTCAATAAGCTTCAGACCGTTCATTCGCGGCATTTCCAGATCGCAAATCAGCAGATCCGGCGTCGTACCGTGCATTTTTTCCAGCGCGTCGACGCCATCTTCGGCGACCCGCGTCTGCGCGCCCAGCGAAGAAAGCCACGCCTCAAGCATCGAGCGAAAAACCGCTTCATCTTCAACAATGAGGATCTGTTTTCCGGCTAATGGTTGCGTCATTTCTCCCCCCCTGAATGACATGTTGCCAAGTGTGGCATGTTCAGGCGGGCCGTGCCTGTCAGAATTGCCCGAAGAATGTAAGCGCAACAGGAAGAAACATAACGCTTTTGCGCCTGGCGCCTGAAAGCGGGGGTGATAGTGTCCTGTGACCAAAAGATAAACTGCAGCATGTGAATACTTTATTTTATACCTTTGTGTAAGGCTAAGCCTTGCTGTGTGTAGGTTCGCCACGGCATCAGCGCCCGGGCGTAAAGGTCTGCGTTGTCAGCGGTATCGGACGGAGCCCGAATCTTCGCCGCCCAGCGCCTGAAGCTGCGGGCGGCGTGGCGTCAAGGCCGTCGCTCGGTTAACATAGTACCGCTGTGGCGTTTAACGCCTTATTTTGTCCTCAAGGAGAAATCGTGTCGCAACTTTGTCCTTGCGGTAGCGCTCTGGAGTATAGCCTATGTTGCCAGCCTTATCTTTCTGGTGACAAGAGCGCGGCCCTGGCATCACAACTTATGCGCTCTCGCTACTGCGCTTTCGTGCTCAAAAATGCGGATTATCTGATAAAGACCTGGCATCCCGCCTGCCAGGCTGACGCGCTGCGCGCCGATATCGAAGCGGGTTTTGCCCATACACAGTGGCTTGGCCTGACGATTTTTGAAGAAGCGCCCGGTCATACCGAAAGCGAAGCGTACGTCAGTTTCGTGGCGCGTTTCCAGGAAAATGGCAAAACCGGCGCGATTATCGAGCGTTCCCGTTTTCTCAACGAGCAGGGGCGCTGGTACTATATCGACGGCACCCGCCCGGTATTTGGACGTAACGATCCGTGCCCGTGCGGCTCCGGGAAAAAATTTAAAAAGTGTTGCGGGCACTAAACCGCCGACGGACAACACATCTGGCAAACCATCAACAGGATCACCCCTGCAATGCAAGCATTACAACGTAAAGTACTGCGCACCATCTGCCCGGATCAGAAAGGGCTCATCGCGCGCATCACCAATATTTGCTACAAGCACGAGCTGAATATCGTGCAGAACAACGAATTCGTCGATCACCGCACCGGCCGCTTCTTTATGCGCACCGAGCTGGAAGGCATTTTTAATGACGCCACGCTGCTTGCCGATCTCGACAGCGCCCTGCCTGCGGGCTCGGTACGTGAGCTGAACCCGGCCGGACGCCGCCGCATCGTAATTCTGGTGACCAAAGAGGCGCACTGCTTGGGCGATCTGCTGATGAAGGCCAACTATGGCGGTCTGGACGTGGAAATTGCGGCGGTCATCGGCAACCATGACACCCTGCGCCCGCTGGTCGAGCGTTTTGATATTCCGTTTGAGCTGGTAAGCCACGAAGGGCTGACTCGCGAGGCGCACGATAATCTGATGGCGGACGCCATCGCGGCGCATCAGCCGGATTATGTCGTGCTGGCGAAGTATATGCGCGTTCTGACACCGGATTTTGTCGCCCGCTTCCCGAACAAGATTATCAACATTCACCACTCGTTCCTGCCGGCGTTTATCGGCGCGCGTCCCTACCATCAGGCGTATGAGCGAGGCGTGAAGATCATCGGCGCGACGGCGCACTATGTAAATGACAATCTGGATGAAGGCCCCATCATCATGCAGGACGTCATCCATGTGGATCACACCTACACGGCGGAAGATATGATGCGCGCCGGACGCGACGTTGAAAAAAATGTCCTCAGCCGCGCGCTCTACCAGGTGCTGGCCCAGCGCGTGTTCGTCTACGGTAACCGCACGATTATTCTGTAAGAAATGCCCGTATCTGTTTAGGTTTAACACGTTACGGGTAAAAAGTACGCAAACAATCGTGATTGATTCACGGAAGGCTTTACAGGGGCGCGACATTTGATATGATGCGCCCCGCTTCCCGCAGTGGAGGCGGCCAGTAAAAAGCATTACCCCGTGGTGGGGTTCCCGAGCGGCCAAAGGGAGCAGACTGTAAATCTGCCGTCATCGACTTCGAAGGTTCGAATCCTTCCCCCACCACCATCTTTAACCACTGCAATGTGGTTTCTCGGTTAAGTGACCTGAAAAGAAAGCTTACCGGAGAAGGGTGAGGAGCGAAGCGACGAATAATCCTTCCCCCACCACCATCTTCACGACAATGTAGCGCATTACCCCTGGTGGGGTTCCCGAGCGGCCAAAGGGAGCAGACTGTAAATCTGCCGTCACAGACTTCGAAGGTTCGAATCCTTCCCCCACCACCATCCTCTTCAGATATCTCACTTGCTCATACACTCTTCGGTTCCCCAAACATAATTGACCGGGGAAGGATGAGAAGCTTCGACTCAGGTTCGCGTCGAGCGCAGCGAGACAACGTTGCCACAGGCAACGGCCCGAAGGGTGAGGCGCAACGCGCCGAATAATCCTTCCCCCACCACCATCCTCTTCAGATATCTCACTTGCTCATCCACTCTTCGATTCCCCAAACATAATTGCCCCGGGAAGGATGAGAAGCTTCGACTCAGGTTCGCGTCGAGCGCAGCGAGACAACGTTGCCGCAGGCAACGGCCCGAAGGGTGAGGAGCGAAGCGCCGAATAATCCTATCCCCACCACCCTCTCCTTTATATCGCACTCCCCTGATATTCCCTGATTTATTGCCTCATAATTCTCCGTGCCGGGGAAGGATGATGCTTTCCGGCATAAGACCATGCCGGAAAGGTCAGGCTTATCGGGGAACTGGCTCGCTGCGTTTCACCAGTTTTACCAACAGCAGGCAGATTAACACCGCCGCGCCGAGGTTATATCCCATCCCGGCCACAAACGCGCTGGCATATTGCCCGGCTGGCGGCAGCGATGCCGCCTCTGAAAGCGCGCCATGAAACAGGATGCCCACGACGGCGACACCGAGCGCCGCGCCGACCTGCTGCACGGTCGATATCACGCCCGACGCCATGCCTGATCCCGCCTCGTCAACAAACCCCAGCACCAGGTTTAGCAAGGGCGTCATGATATAACCCTGCCCGGCACCGATCATGATGAGTGCCGGGATCAACCACGCAGGCTCCAGCTCCGCGCCGGCCAGCCCTACCTGCGCAATCAACACCGCGATGAAAACCGCATAGATGAAGGCGCCACATAGCAGGGTCACGTTGCCCCTTCTGGCGACCAGTCGCGGCGCTATCAGTGACGCCAGCACAAACCCTGCGCTACAAGGCGCAAACAGGCTCCCTGCGAGAAAAGGATCCAGCCCCAGCCCGGTCTGCACCAGTAAAGCAAAGCAGAGGAAAAATGAACTCGATGTCGAATAAACGAGCAGAACCAGCAGCGCGCCCAGCGCAAACTGGCGCTTCACGATGAGCCGCATATCCACCAGCGGCCATTGACCGGCCCTCTGGCGGCGCGCCTGGTGGCGGTAAAACCACGCGAGCAGGATCAGCGCGATACCCGGCGACCACAGGCTCCACACAGGCCAGCCCTGCACGGGCCCCTCAATCAACGGCACCAGCAATAGCGAAAGGCCGCTGCTGACCAGCGCCACGCCGACCCAGTCCAGCTGAGGCCTTTGCGGCGCGCGGGATTCGGGAATCAACCGCGCGGTGAGAAGCGCAAGAATCCCCACCGGCATATTGATGAGAAAAAGGGTACGCCAGCTCAGACCGAACAGGTCGATATGCACCAGCCACCCGCCGAACACCTGACCGGCAATCGCGGCCAGACCCAGCGTCATGCCCAGCAGCCCAAAGGCTTTTCGCCGATCGTTGCCCCCAAAATTAACCCGAATAGAGGCGTATACCTGCGGGAACAACAGCGCCGCCGCGAGCCCCTGCAACACCCTGGCACCGATGAGATAAGAAATGTCGGGCGCGAGACCGCAGCACGCCGATGCCAGCGTAAAGGCCGCCATTCCGATGATGAAGAGGCGACGGCGGCCAAAACGGTCTCCCAGCCGTCCGCCGGTAATTAACAGCACGCCAAAAGCGAGTTCATAGCCTGCAACGACAAGGCCAATCTGCGCGAAATCCGCGCCCAGCGCGGTCTGAATTGCGGGAATAGCGACATTGACAACAAACAGATCAAAGATAGTGACAAAACCTGCCAGCAGGAGCACGGCGAGCCCCGCCCAGGGAGGAGCGTCACGTTCGGCGGGCAGGGTAAAACAAGGGGTTGAACTCATAGCGCATTTCCAGTGTAAGCAAAGTATGCGACGATTCTCCCCGCCTTTTTAACCTGTTACAATTTAACACTTTATACTATTACTAAAAGCAATGAGATAAGCGATGCGGACACTCAACAGAACGCGCACCGATCTGGCGGCCTTCCTGCGGGCGCACCGGGAACGCCTGTCGCCAGCCGAGGCCGGTCTCCCCAGCGGTACCCGACGCCGCACGCCAGGGCTTCGGCGTGAAGAGGTGGCGGCGCTCGCGGGCGTTGGCTTAACCTGGTACACCTGGCTTGAACAGGGCCGGGATATTGGCGTGTCGTCCACCTTTCTGGATAATCTGGCGCGCGTGCTGAAGCTCGATGCCGCGGAACGCCGACATCTGTTTATGCTCGCGCATGAGCGCCCGCCTGCTGAGCCCGGTAAAACCTGGTGCGTGCTGCCGCCGCTGGTGCGTCGCCTGATGCATGACCTGCCGCATCCGGCTTTTGTGCTGAATCTGCGCTGGGATGTCCTGGGCTTTAATGCGCACGCCAACACGCTGTTTGATTTCGCGCGCCATGAACCCGCGCGGCGTAATCTGCTCTGGCTGCTGTTTACCGAGCCCGCGTTTCAGTCGCGTATCGTTGACTGGCACGAACAGGCGCCGCTGATGCTCTCAAGCTTTCGCCGTGATTTCACCCGCGCCAGCCAGAGCACCGATATTGCCGGGCTGGTCGATGAGCTGGAACAGGTCTCGCCTGAGTTCAACGCCTGGTGGCGACAGCATCAGGTGCATGCGCCCTGCACCGGCGTCCGCCGTTTGCTGACGGATGGCCAGCCGGTGCTTTTCGAATTTACGTCACTGACCGTAGATGAAGACCGGCACCTGAGGCTGGTCGTGTATGCGCGCCAGCAGAAGGCCATTGATCCTTAAGCGCGCTTCCCGCACGTCGCGCAAAAAGAGAGAGGGCCGCTCTCTCTTCGTGCCTTCGCCCGCATAATCAGTAAGAAAACGGGGAATGTTGCTGCGCTTGTGTAAGTAACTGGCGGGCATCTTCACCCGCCGCGGTGTACAGCGGCGCATGTTGAGCGGTCGCAACGGCGAAAATAGCCTCCGCCACATCGTCTGCGTGCGTCACGGGCGATCCGGCCTCACCTGCCCTGCGGATAAAGTCGTCCACCATTTCTCCATACGCCACATCGTCTCGCCCGCCAAAATACGCCCGCGCATTTTCGCCGAACCTGGTTTCGGGCGATCGTCCCGGTAACACCACATGCACGCGAATACCAAACGGCCTGACCTCAAGGGCTAATGACTCACTCCAGGCATTCAGCGCCGCTTTACTGGCACGATAAAGCCCAATCAGCGGCATCGCTTTGGTGGTCACAGATGACGAAACATTAATGATAACCCCTGATTTTTTCTCTCTCATCAGCGGAAGAAACGCCTGCGTTAATAGCAGCGTCCCCAGAACATTGGTGTTCATTAATTGCTGCGCGGTGGCCAGGGGGGTCAGTTCCACGGGAACCGGTGCGCCAACGCCAGCATTATTCACCAGCAGGTCAATCGCGCCCGCTTGTTTCACCACATGAGCAATGCTCTCCTCAGATGTGATATCCAGCGGCAAGAGTGTCAGTCTGTCGCTTTCAGGAAAAAGCGTTGGATCAGGCGTTCTCATGGTGGCGATCACGTCCCAGCCCCTGGCTAAAAAATGTTGTGCTGTTACCAGCCCAAAACCTGAAGAACATCCGGTAATCAGTGCAGTTGACATGGTTAATCCTCTCTGTTGGCAAGAGTGACCATCATAGCCGCCGCCATCTGGACAATATATAATCAAAAATCCATCTAACTTGAGAGAGCGTCCAGTGTCAGATCCGTTAACCGATATTGTTGCGTTACTCAACCCCAGGCCTACGCGTGCGAAACTCGTTGAGGGCGCGGGTCAGTGGCGCGTTCTGCGCGAGTCTGCCGGAGAGGCGTTTTATTGCGCCGTGTTGCAGGGCGAATGCATGATGAGCATTAACGGTAAAGCGCCCAGGCGGCTGGTGGCCGGTGATTTCATTCTGATCCCTGCCACTTACACCTTTGAAAATACCAGTACGAACGCCTCTCCTCCCGCCGAGCTCTCAGTGCCGACCCTCCCTGGCGACGGGTATGTGAGTATTGGTTCAACAACGGGGCCAGCAGAACTTCTGATGAATGTAGGACATTGTGAATTCGACACGCCGGACAAAGCGCTTATCGTCGCGTTACTCCCGAACGAAATCCTGATTAAAGGACAACGCCGTTTCATTACGCTCTTTGAACTCCTGCTTGACGAAAGCCGGACCCGGCGGCCAGGGCGTAACGTAGTAATGACGCACCTTTTGCAACTGTTGCTGGTAGAGTCGTTGAGAAGCGATCCAGAACTCGCGAAAACGACAGGTATTCTGCGCGGGTTACAGCACGACAGGATCGCCACCGCGCTGCATCTCATCCATGAAAAACCCGGCGCGGACTGGCAAATGGCTCACCTCGCCCGCGAGTGCGCGATGTCCCGCTCCTCTTTTTTCGCCACATTCAGCGAGACCGTTGGCATGTCGCCCATGCAATACCTGCTCTTCTGGCGAATGTCGCTGGCCAGAAAAGCCCTGACGAGTAGCCAGGATAACATTGAGCAGATAGCCTTGCGAACCGGCTACCAGTCGGCGAGCGCGTTCAGCGTCGCCTTCACGAAACACGCCGGCGTGCCGCCGGGCGAATTTCGCCGCCAGAGCAGAACGGAGCGGCCCGGGCTGCCAGCCCTGCGCGAAGAGTCGCTGCTGGCATGAGGATAGCGCTACGGGTGACGGCGTAGATTTAACCCGGCCCTTCGCTTGCCGCCGCCAGCAGGGGAACGATCACATCGCTGATGGGCGTCGCGATCCCCGCCTGCGCCCCATAACGCTGTATCACGCCATTACGGCTATCCCACTCCAGCGGACGGTTACCGCCACGAAAACCAGATCGCACGGCGCGCTGATAGCGCCAGGATCGCACTGCGCCGGCACCACGATTTCGCCGTCATCATGACGCACAATTAACCGCGCGCGGTGCGCCCGCAAAGTACAGGCGCGCGCCCCGCTTCATGGAGCGCGGCGGCAACCGTAGCGCCGATAGCGTCTGGACCAACCAGGGCTATCGCAGGACGAGAGGACATAATGCCCTTTCCAGAGTGAGTGTTGTCGTCAACCACGCCAGCGCCTGTGGCCAAGCCCTCTTCGCCGGTCACGTTCAATACTTTATTGAACCTTTTTAGCGCGTTGTGGCGCATGCGCCAGCGGTTTATCTGCCTCAGTGGAGCGGTCATTAGCGGGTGCGCGAAAATCATTGCAGAGGAGTGAAATGCGAAGAATGCAGCGGGATAGCCCCGGCCCGCCAGGAGACGACGAACCGGGTTTTTTTACCAGAACGACACGTTTAGCGACGCGCGCGTACTACCTGATATTTGCGGGTCAGATACTCCACCGGCGCGCTCCAGACGTGCACCAGACGGGTAAACGGGAACACCAGGAACAGCGTCATGCCGAGCACCAGATGCACGCGGTAGATAAACGCCACGCCGTCCAGATGCTCCGCCGCGCCGCTGCGGAACGTCACCACGCTCTGCGCCCAGCCCACCAGCTTCATCATCTCGCTGCCGTCCATATGCTGCGCGGAGAACGCAATTGTGATAAGCCCCAGCGTACACTGCACCATCAGCAGCGCGAGGATCAGGATATCCGCGCCGGTTGACGTCGCGCGCACGCGCGGGTTGAACAGACGACGCTTCAGCAGCAGCAGGCCGCCAATCAGCGTCATCGCGCCGAAAATCCCACCTGCAATCATCGCCAGTTGCTGTTTCACGGCAATCGGCAGAAACGATTCATACATCCAGTGCGGGGTCAGCATCCCGAACAGGTGGCCGAAGAAAATCCCCAGAATGCCGAAATGAAACAGGTTCGAGGCCAGGTTCATCCCTTTGCGATCCAGCATCTGACTGGAGGCGGCGCGCCAGGTGTACTGCCCGTAGTCGTAGCGCAGCCAGCTGCCGACCAGGAAGACCGTACCGGCAATGTACGGGTAGATACTAAAGAAGAACATATTCAGGAAGTGCATTATTGCTGTCCTCCGGCAGTGATATTCAGATATTGCGGAGCGACCGCTCCGGCGAAGCGGCGCTGGTGCGCGGCGATGTCAGACTCGCCGCAGCTCTGGTCGGCGAAGAATTTCACCTGCTCTTCTTCCCAGACGGCGTCCAGCGCCTGCGGCGTGTCGTCGCGCGCCTCGTCAGCGATTTTTTCGCTCACCTTGCGGGTATCGACCTGCGCCTCAGAAAGGGCTATCAGCAGGTCAAACAGCACGGCATAGCGGCTTTCGCGCTGTTTCAGACGCGCGCCGAGCAGCGCCAGGATCGGCGCGATATCCTGCAGGCCGTTAACGGCCTCCTGCGCGGGCAACTGCGCCAGATATTCCAGATACAGCGGCAGGTGATCCGGCAGCTCGCGGCTGTCCAGTACCAGGCCGGCGCGTTCGTACTGCGCCAGCAGATCGACCATCGCCTGGCCGCGATCGCGCGATTCGCCATGCACATGTTCGAACAGCAGCAGCGAGGTGGCGCGGCCACGGTCGAACAGCTCGCTGTACGCCGCCTGGGCGTCCAGCACCTCTTCCTGCAGCAGGTCGCGAATAAACACGCCCAGATGATGGGCGTTTTGCAACGACAGCTGTTGGGTGTCCGCCAGCGCGTCAAACAGCTCCTGCTGATGCTGCCACAGGGCAGCATCCGGATACTCCAGCAGGCGGGAGATAATCAGCAGTTCAGTCATTGGCGCGGCTCCGTTTTCACCGTCACATCAATAGCGTCGATGCGGCGGCTGTTGAACAGATTGAATTTAGTGTCCGAGCCGTGGCAACCGTCGCCGAAGCTAAAGCCGCAACCGTTGCGTTCCGGGAACGCGTCACGCGCCAGTTCACGATGGCTTGACGGCACCACGAAGCGATCTTCGTAGTTCGCGATAGCCAGGTAGCGGTACATCTCCTGTGCCTGCGCTTCAGTCAGCCCCACCTCTTCCAGCGCGCGAATATCATTCACGCCGTCAACGGTTTCCGCGCGTTTGTAGTGGCGCATCGCCAGCATGCGTTTCAGGGCCAGCAGCACCGGCGCGGTATCGCCTGCGGTCAGCAGATTCGCCAGGTACTGCACCGGAATACGCAGGCTTTCGACATCCGGCAGAATGCCGTTATGGCCCAGTTCGCCCGCGTCGGCGGCAGACTGGATCGGCGACAGCGGCGGCACGTACCAGACCATCGGCAGCGTGCGGTATTCCGGGTGCAGCGGCAGCGCCAGCTTCCAGTCCATCGCCAGTTTCCAGACCGGCGATTGCTGCGCGGCGTCAATCACGCTCTGCGGCACGCCATCTTTCAGCGCCTGTTCAATCACCGCCGGATCGTTCGGGTCGAGGAACACGTCCAGCTGACGCTGATAGAGATCGGTTTCGTGTTCGGTGCTCGCCGCCTGCTCAATAGCGTCCGCGTCATACAGCAGCACGCCAAGATAGCGGATACGGCCCACGCAGGTTTCTGAGCAGACGGTCGGCATCCCCGCTTCGATACGCGGGTAGCAGAAAATACACTTCTCAGATTTGCCGCTTTTCCAGTTGAAGTAGATTTTTTTGTACGGGCAGCCCGTGACGCACATGCGCCAGCCGCGGCATTTATCCTGGTCAATCAGCACGATGCCATCTTCTTCACGCTTGTAAATGGCGCCGCTCGGGCAGGTCGCCACGCACGCCGGGTTCAGGCAGTGTTCACACAGGCGCGGCAGATACATCATGAAGGTGTTTTCAAACTGGCCGTACATCGCCTTCTGCATGTTCTCGAAGTTCTTATCCTGCGAACGTTTGTCGAACTCGCCGCCCAGGATCTCTTCCCAGTTCGGGCCGGTTTCGATTTTGTTCATCCGCTGGCCGGTGATTTTCGAGCGCGGGCGGGCTATCGGCTGATGTTTGCCCTCCGGCGCGTTATGCAGATGCTGATAGTCGTAGTCGAACGGTTCGTAGTAGTCGTCGATGCCCGGCAGATGCGGGTTGGCAAAGATTTTACCCAGCAGCATGCCACGGCCGCCCATGCGCGGTTGCAGCTTGCCGTTGATTTTGCGCACCCAGCCGCCTTTCCACTTCTCCTGGTTCTCCCAGTCATTCGGGAAGCCGACGCCCGGCTTACTTTCCACGTTGTTAAACCACGCGTACTCCATGCCTTCGCGGCTGGTCCAGACATTTTTACAGGTCACCGAACAGGTGTGGCAGCCGATGCACTTATCAAGGTTCAGCACCATGCCGACTTGTGAACGAATTTTCATTTTACGCTCTCCTGTTTCTGGTCGTTGCCTTCGCCGTCCAACCAGTCAATGTTCTTCATCTTACGTACCACCACGAACTCGTCGCGGTTAGAGCCTACGGTGCCGTAGTAGTTGAAACCGTAAGCGAGCTGCGCGTAGCCGCCTATCATGTGAGTCGGTTTCGGGCAGACGCGGGTGACCGAGTTATGGATACCGCCGCGCTGGCCGGTGATTTCCGAGCCCGGAATATTCACGATGCGCTCCTGAGCGTGATACATCATCGTCATGCCTTCCGGTACGCGCTGGCTGACTACTGCACGGGCAGTCAGCGCGCCGTTGCTGTTAAACGCTTCAATCCAGTCGTTGTCTTTAATGCCCAGCGCTTTCGCGTCCACTTCGCTCATCCAGACAATCGGGCCGCCGCGCGACAGCGTCAGCATCAGCAGGTTGTCGCTGTAGGTGGAGTGAATGCCCCATTTCTGGTGCGGGGTAATAAAGTTCAGCGCGCGTTCCGGGTTGCCGTTCGATTTCTGCCCCATCACCGCTTTAACGGAACGGGTATCAATCGGCGGACGGTACACCAGCAGGCTTTCGCCGAAGTCGCGCATCCACGGGTGATCCTGGTACAGCTGCTGACGGCCCGAGAGCGTGCGCCATGGGATCAGCTCATGCACGTTGGTGTAACCGGCGTTGTAAGAGACATGTTCATCTTCAAGACCAGACCAGGTCGGGCTGGAGATAATTTTGCGCGGCTGCGCCTGGATATCGCGAAAGCGAATCTTCTCTTCTTCTTTATTGGTCGCCAGATGCGTATGGTCGCGGCCGGTAAATTCGCTGAGCGCCGCCCACGCTTTCACCGCCACCTGGCCGTTGGTTTCCGGCGCGAGCGTCAGGATCATCTCGGCGGCGTCAATGGCGGTGTTCAGCATCGGCTGGCCTTTGGCGGGGCCGTCCTGCTTGGTGTAATTGAGCTTACGCAGCAGATCCATCTCGCTCTGGGTGTTCCAGGCGATACCTTTACCGCCGTTGCCGATTTTATCGAGCAGCGGGCCGATGGAGGTGAAGCGCTCGTACGTCGCCGGGTAATCACGTTCCACCGCAATAATGTGCGGGGCGGTTTTGCCCGGGATCAGGTCGCATTCGCCTTTTTTCCAGTCTTTTACATCCAGCGGCTGCGCCAGTTCGGCGGCGGAGTCATGCTGAATCGGCAATGTCACCACATCGGTTTCCACGCCCAGGTGGCCTACGCACAGCTCGGAGAATTTCTTCGCGATGCCTTTGTAGATTTCCCAGTCGCTTTTGGAATCCCAGGCCGGGTCGACGGCAGCGGAAAGCGGATGAATAAACGGATGCATATCCGAGGTATTCATGTCGTCTTTCTCATACCAGGTGGCGGTCGGCAGCACGATGTCAGAATAGAGACAGGTGCTGGACAGACGGAAGTCTAGGGTCACCACCAGATCCAGCTTGCCATCGAGGCCATTGTCCTGCCATTCGATCTCTTCGGGCTTCACGCCGCCCTGCTGGCCCAGATCTTTGCCCTGAATGCCATTCTCGGTGCCAAGCAGGTATTTGAGCATGTATTCATGCCCCTTACCGGAGGAGCCCAGCAGGTTGGAGCGCCAGACGAACAGATTACGCGGATGGTTTTTGCCGTTTTCCGGCTCTTCAGCGGCGAAGCGGATGTCGCCCGATTTCAGCGCGCCTACGGTGTACTCCACCGGGTTCATCCCTGCGGCGTCCGCAGCGGCTTTGATACGCAGCGGGTTGGTGCCAAGCTGCGGTGCGGACGGCAGCCAGCCCATGCGTTCGGCGCGCACGTTAAAGTCGATCAGATGACCGCTGTAGCGCGATTTATCCGCCAGCGGCGACAGGAGATCGTCCGCCGTCAGGGATTCATAGCGCCACTGCCCGGAGTGGTTGTAGAAGAACGAGGTGCTGTTCATATGGCGCGGCGGACGGTTCCAGTCCAGCGCAAACGCCAGCGGCGTCCAGCCGGTCTGCGGACGCAGTTTCTCCTGGCCCACATAGTGCGCCCAGCCGCCGCCGCTCTGGCCGACGCAGCCGCAGAACACCAGCATATTGATAAGCCCACGGTAGTTCATATCCATGTGATACCAGTGGTTCAGACCAGCGCCGACGATGATCATCGAACGGCCATGCGTCTTATCGGCGTTATCAGCAAACTCGCGGGCGGTGCGGATTATCTGCGCGCGCGGCACGCCGGTCACCTGTTCGGCCCAGGCTGGCGTATAGGCTTTAATGTCGTCGTAGCTGGCGGCGCAGTTAGCGTCGCCAAGGCCGCGATCCAGGCCGTAGTTGGCAAGCGTCAGATCATAGACGGTGGTCACAAGCGCGGTGCTGCCGTCGGCCAGGGTCAGACGTTTAGCCGGCAGTTTATGCAGCAGCACATTGTCCAGCTTTACGCTGTTAAAGTGCTCGCTGCTTTCGCCGCCGAAATACGGGAAGCCGACCTCGGCGATTTCATCCTGGTGGCCGAGCAGCGAGAGACGCAGTTCGGTCTCTTCACCGCTGGCGCCGTCGCGCTGCTCCAGATTCCATTTGCCTTTTTCGCCCCAGCGGAAACCGATGGAGCCATTCGGCGCCACCATGTCGCCATCGCGATTATCGAACGCGACGGTTTTCCATTCCGGGTTATTTTCCTGGCCCAGATTATCGACCAGATCCGAGGCGCGCAGCATACGGCCTGCGGCATAGAAGCCGTCGCGCTCTTCGAGCATCACCAGCATCGGCATGTCGGTGTAGCGGCGCACGTAGTCGGTGAAATACTGGCTCGGTTTGTCGAGGTGGAATTCGCGCAGCATCACGTGGCCCATCGCCAGCGCCATCGCGCTGTCGGTGCCCTGTTTCGGCGCCAGCCACAGGTCGCACAGCTTGGCGATTTCGGCGTAGTCCGGAGTGACGGCGACCGTCTTGGTGCCTTTGTAGCGCACTTCGGTAAAGAAGTGGGCGTCCGGCGTACGGGTCTGCGGCACGTTGGAGCCCCAGGCGATAATGTAGCTGGAGTTGTACCAGTCGGCGGATTCCGGCACGTCGGTCTGCTCACCCCAGGTCATCGGCGACGCAGGCGGCAGGTCGCAATACCAGTCGTAGAAGCTCAGGCAGGTGCCGCCAATCAGCGACAGATAGCGGGCGCCGGAGGCATAAGAAACCATCGACATCGCCGGGATCGGCGAGAAGCCCGCGATGCGGTCCGGGCCGAAGGTTTTGGCGGTCCAGACGTTGGCGGCGGCAATCAGTTCATTGACTTCCTGCCAGGAGGAGCGAACAAAACCGCCGCGTCCGCGCGCCTGCTTGTAGCTTTTCGCTTTTTCGCTGTCTTCCATGATGGAAGCCCAGGCATTTACCGGATCGCTGTGACGCGCTTTCGCCTCGCGCCAGAGTTTGATCAGGCGTTTGCGCATCAGCGGATATTTCAGACGGTTCGCGCTGTAGAGATACCAGGAGTAGCTGGCCCCACGCGGACAGCCGCGCGGCTCGTGGTTAGGCATATCGGGGCGGGTGCGCGGGTAGTCGGTCTGCTGGGTTTCCCAGGTCACAAGACCGTTTTTCACGTAAATCTTCCAGCTGCAGGAACCGGTGCAGTTAACGCCGTGGGTGGAGCGGACAATTTTGTCATGCTGCCAGCGTTGACGGTAACCCTCTTCCCAGTCCCGGTTCGTTTCCAGAAGTTGTCCATGCCCATCGGCAAAGGTTTCGCCTTTCTGTTTGAAATAGCGGAACCTGTCCAGGAATTTACTCATCGGGGGTGTTCTCCTGTGTGGAGCCTGTTGGCTCTCTGGTCAAATCGACATTGGCTCAATTTGCGGGCAAGGTAACGCGCGTCATAAGTGTCAGAATTGACAACGATCAACGCGGCCTGGCTTAGAAAAAAGATGCCAAAACGTCATTACCCCCAAAGGGTGATCTGCTATTTTTCAACAACCACCTGTTTTTAATATAAAAATTAAAAAATCGTCGTGTTTTTGACCGCTTTTTGTTACCCGCCGGGTATTAAGGGGTAGTCTGAAAGCGGGTGTGAACGCCGTCGCGTTTAACCGCCTGTTTTTACACTTTCCTCGCTCAACGCCAGCTGAAACCGCGCCACCGACTCTTTAGTATGTTGTAACTAAAAAACAAACAAAAAAAGCGCGGCCAGGCCGCGCAAAGGATAACCAAAAAGTTAACCGGTTAGCGTGCTGATTTACGGCCATAAACGGCCCAGGTCAGCACCACGCAAACAATGTAAAACACAAAAAAGACTTTCATCGCGCCCGCAGGCGACCCGGTCAGCGCCAGCGATGTGCCAAACGCTTTCGGAATAAAGAACCCGCCGATAGCGCCGATGGCGGAGATAAACCCAAGCGCCGCCGCCGTGTCAGTCGCTGCTTCGCGCATCGCCTGCTCGTCGCTGCCGCCTTGCGCTTTCACGCGATCCATCGTGAGCTTGCGGAAAATCACCGAAATCATCTGGAAGGTGGAGCCGCTTCCCAGCCCGGCCGTCAGGAACAGCGCCAGGAACACGCCGAAGAACGCCGCGAAATTTCCGCCCGTGCCGCCGGACGGCAGCGTGACGAACAGCAGCCCGCTGAACACCGCCATCAGAATAAAGTTCACCAGCGTTACGCGCGTCCCGCCCAGACGGTCAGAAATCGCCCCGCCCGCGGAGCGCGCCAGCGCGCCGAGCAGCGGCCCGAAAAACGCGAAATGCATTACATCCACCTGCGGAAACTGGGTTTTCGAAAGCATCGCAAAACCAGCCGAGAAACCGATAAACGAGCCGAACGTCGCCAGATAGAGCAGGCTCATCACCCACAGGTGGCCGCGTTTAAGCACCGGCAACTGATCGCGCAGCGACGCTTTCGACGCCGCCAGATCATTCATGCCAAACCACGCCGCCAGCGTAAACACGGCCAGGAACGGCACCCATACCCACGCGGCGTTTTCCAGATAGAGGCGCGTGCCGTCATCCTGGGTGACGCCTTCGCTGCCAAAGACCGCGAAGATGGAGAGCGAAATCGCCAGCGGCGCGACCAGTTGCATGACGCTGACGCCGAGATTGCCAAGCCCGCCATTTATGCCAAGCGCCCCGCCCTGTTTCTGTTTCGGAAAGAAAAAGCTGATATTCGCCATGCTGGAAGCGAAGTTCGCCCCGGCAAAGCCGCACAGCAGCGAAATGATAATAAACGTGCTGAACGGCGTGGAGGTATCCTGCACCGCAAAGCCCAGCCATACGCACGGGACAATCAGAATGCCGGTGCTGAACGCCGTCCAGCGACGGCCGCCGAATACCGGCACCATAAAGGAGTACGGCACGCGCAGCAGCGCGCCGGATACCGACGGCAGCGCGGTCAGCATAAACAGCTGATCGGTGGTAAAGGTAAAGCCCACTTTATTCAGATTTACCGCCACGGTGCTAAACAGCATCCAGACGCAAAAAGCGAGCAGCAAACAAGGCACGGAGATCCACAGGTTGCGACGCGCGGTGCGCTGGCCCACATGCTGCCAGAACTGGTTGTCCTCGGGCCGCCAGTCGGTAATCAACCCGCTTGTGGAACGTGCCGCAGCGGAAGAGTCACTCATAAACACCTCAAACATTAAGGGAATACTGCCGCCACGATAGAGCCTGCCCGCGCGCTTAAGTTGATGTAAATCAATGGATATTCGCTCTGTTATGCGCGCAAAAAATCGCCTTACCCCTCAGGGGGTAGGCTTAAACGCTAAAAAAAGTGTGGTTTTTCAGGCGCAGCGGCGTCTCCCGGGCAGGGGATTTACAATGGATGACGTGAATGGCAATAAAGGAGTAATCCCCTGTGGGTATGGGTATACTCCGAGGGATAACTGAGAATAGGTTCCCACGCTTGTTCCGACGCCCTGAAAGGAGTGTGCATCGCCATGCTGAAACGACTCTTCTCCCCGCTCACCCTCGCCAATCAACTGGCGATGATCGTGCTGCTGCTCGCCGGTCTCGGCATGGGCGGTATGGCGCTTGCAGGGTGGCTGGCGCAGGGCGTTCAGGGCAGCGCGCACGCCATTAACAAAGCGGGATCGCTGCGTATGCAGAGCTACCGCCTGCTCGCGGCGGTGCCGGTTGGCAATACGCAGACCGCGATGTTTAACGAGATGGAACGCACCGCCTGGAGCGACGAGCTTGAACAGGCGGCGGTCCGCGACGGCCAGCAGGCGGCGCTGCAATCGATTCAGCGCTACTGGCGTCAGCATCTTTCACCCTCGCTGCGCGACGCCCGCTCGCCACAGGAGGTCAGCGCGCAGGTAGCGCAGTTTGTGGGGCAGATAGACGCGCTGGTCAGCGCGTTCGACAGCTCCACCGAGCGGCGCATCGCCCAGGTCGTCATGCTGCAACGCGGCATGGCGCTGCTGATGGGCCTGCTGCTGCTCTTCACCCTGCTATGGCTGCGCCGTCGTCTGCTGCGCCCGTGGCGTCAGTTGCTTGCCATCGCGCATGCCGTCGCCCATCGCGATTTCAGCCAGCGCGCCAGCGTCTCCGGGCGTGATGAGATGGCGACACTGGGCCATGCGCTCAACAGCATGTCCGCCGAGCTTGCCGAAAGCTACGCCAGCCTTGAGCACCGGGTACAGGAGAAAACCGCCGGGCTTGAGCAAAAAAACCAGATCCTGTCGTTTTTGTGGGAGGCGAACCGCCGCCTGCACTCGGATGTGCCGCTGTGCGAGCGCCTGGCGCCGGTGCTGACGCGGCTGCAGAACCTCACGCTGTTGCGTGATATCGCGCTGCGCGTCTACGAAGTGGATGACGAAGAACATTACCAGGAGTTTGTCTGGCAGCCGGACGAGCGCTGCGACGAAATCGGCTGTCACCTCTGCCCGCGTCATCTTCCCGCAGAGAGCGAAACCGGTACCACGATGAAATGGCGTCTTGGCGATACCCACACCCAGTACGGCCTGCTGCTGGCGACGCTCCCCGCCGGCTGCCACTTAAGTCGCGACCAGCAACAGCTCATCGACACGCTGATGGAGCAGCTCACCGCAACGCTTGCGCTGGAGCGGCAGCAGGAGCGCAAACAGCAGTTACTGGTGATGGAAGAGCGCGCCGCCATCGCCCGCGAGCTGCACGACTCCATCGCCCAGTCGCTCTCCTGTATGAAAATGCAGGTGAGCTGCCTGCAAATGCAGGGCGAGGCGTTGCCGGAGGAGAGCCGCGCGCTACTCGGTCAAATCCGCAACGAACTCAACGCCTCCTGGCGCCAGTTGCGCGAGCTGTTAACCACATTCCGGCTCCAGCTTAACGAGCCGGGGCTGAAAGCCGCGCTGGTGGCGAGCTGTCAGGAATTCAGCGCCCGCCTCGGCTTTACGGTGACGCTCAATTATCAGCTTCCACCGCGGCTGGTGCCGTCGCATCAGGCCATCCATCTGGTGCAGATAGCCCGTGAGGCGTTAAACAACGCCTTAAAACACGCGCAGGCCAGCGCGATTGATGTCAGCGTGACGCTGCATCAGGGCCAGGTGCGGCTTTGCGTCGCCGATAACGGCTGCGGCCTGCCGGAAAACGCCGGGCGCACCAATCACTACGGCCTCATTATTATGCGCGACCGCGCCCAGAGTTTGCGCGGCGACTGTCAGGTACGGCGACGGACAGAAGGCGGCACCGAAGTGGTGGTGACCTTTATTCCCGATGCGCCGTTTTCTTCCGTACCCGCTCTTGTAGAAGGAGAAGTTCATGAATAACCCGGAACCGGCAACCATCCTGCTGATAGACGATCATCCGATGCTGCGCAGCGGCGTAAAACAGTTGGTCAGCATGGCGCCCGCCATTACGGTGGTCGGCGAGGCCGGAAACGGCGAGCAAGGCATTGAAATGGCCGAAGCGCTTGACCCGGATCTGATCCTGCTTGATCTCAACATGCCTGGCATGAACGGCCTGGAAACGCTCGACAAACTGCGCGAAAAGGCGCTCTCGGGCCGCGTGGTGGTATTTAGCGTCTCTAACCATGAAGAAGACGTGGTGACGGCGCTCAAGCGCGGCGCCGACGGCTATCTGCTGAAAGATATGGAGCCGGAAGATCTGCTCAAAGCGCTGCAACAGGCGGCAGCGGGCGAAATGGTGTTAAGCGAAGCGCTGACGCCGGTGCTGGCCGCAAGCCTGCGCGCCAGCCGCGCAACCTCGGGCCGCGATGTCTCCCAGCTCACGCCGCGCGAGCGCGATATCCTCAAGCTTATCGCTCAGGGCCTGCCGAATAAAATGATCGCCCGGAAGCTCGATATCACGGAAAGCACCGTTAAAGTGCACGTCAAACATCTGCTGAAAAAGATGAAGCTCAAATCGCGCGTCGAAGCAGCGGTCTGGGTGCATCAGGAACGCATTTTTTAAGGCGTCGGCGCCAGCAGGTCATAGCGCGAATCGTCCTGCGGCAACGTCTGCACCGGCGGGGTCAGCTTCAGGGTTATCCAGTTTGACGTCACGCGCTGGCCCTGTTCATCCTCGACGGTAACAGACAGCCGCCAGCTATTGGTGGCCCCCGGCGTGTTATCCCACGCGGGCATGATCACCGTCCAGCCGTCGGCGCTGGTGCTCTCCAGCGGCGGCGTCAGGCTCAGCGCCTGAGTATCGCCCTGCCAGGAGAGCTGGCGAACACCGTGACGGCTGCGCACCTGCAGCTTCAGCGCCACCGTTTCGCCCGCGCTCAAATCCCAGGGCGGCGTCGCCAGGAACACGGACAGCGTTTTACGCTGGCGAAACTCCATCACCGGCACACTGGTGCGCTCCACGCGATCGTAACGGCTGCCGCGCAGCGAGCGCGACGCCGCCACTTCTCCGGGCGACAGCTGTTTATTCAGCGGCACGCCGAAACGGTAATTCAGCTTCAGCCCCAAATCGTTCTGGCTCACGCCGCTCTCCCCCTGGCGGTGATGCGCGCTGACGGTGACTAACGGCACCGGGGTATAGCTCAGCCCCACTTTTACCGCGACCGGGTTATGGTAGCCGGTGCCGCTGTCGAACAGTTCTACCTGGTCGCCGAAATATTGCTCAAAGCTCACGCTGGTGTTGATGTGCTGATAAAACGGCAGATACGCCTGGGCGGTGACGTCATACCCGCGCGCCATCCGCTGCTCCAGCAGCCCGTTGCGCGGCTGCCAGCCGCCGAGCGGCTGATAGTAGTTGGCGGAAAGGCGCAGATAGTCGCCCCACGCCTCTGCGCCAAAACCGGCGCGGGAGGAATCGTCGTCAAAGAGGCGATCGTAAAAGGTGTTATAGCCCAGCAGCCAGTGTCCGGCGGCCCAACGCTGGCCGATTCCCGCGTTGCCTACCAGCCCCTCGTTCTGCTGGCTGACGCCAACCTGGCTCCACGTCAGGTAGCGGTTGTTATCCTGCCAGGGCGTGAACAGCGAGCCGCTGCTGCCATTAAAATTTCCCTCTTCGTCCACCAGCAGATCCACCGTCGCGCTGCCGTAAGGCGAAAGCAGGCTTTCGGCCTCGCTGGTGATAGTATCGCTGACGGCGTCGCGCAGGTGGGTAAACGCAAAATGGCGCGCCTGCTGGCCTGGCGAGAGCGTGCTGTCAGTCTGGCTCGCCTCGCCGAAGGCTTTCGCCATACGCGCGAGATGCTTTTCCGCCGCGTTATTCTCGGGCGCGATGCCGAGATCGGGCAGATTATCGCCATTTTCATCGAAGGGATTTTGCGCCTGACGCACGTAGTCGTCGCTCTGGCTGGCCGGGTATCCACGGACCGGCAGCAGGGCGGCGGTAAAAAATGAAGGAAGAACGACTAATAACCACCGCATCACGTATGAAGTTTTCTCTCCTGGACCGGTTTTGCCGGAAATTGTACACATCTGTACAGTATACCATACCGCGTTCCCCGCTCCCGACAAGCGCTGGCGCCGCTTTTAAGGATAATCCTCAGCCCGTTTGCGCCCGGTGCGCTACGCTTAATATTCCCACCCTGCGTGAGACACGCCGATGAAACAAACGCTGCTTGCATCCCTGCTTGCTGTTGCCGCCTTTAATGTTGCCGCGGCGGACGACGGTATTTTTATATTGCAGTCCCCGTCGTTCGCCGATAACGGCATGATGGAGAAAAAATTCGCCGGTAATGCGAAGCAAAACCCCAACTGTACCGGCGAAAACCAGTCGCCAGCGCTTATCTGGAGCCACGCGCCGCAGGGCACGACCCGCTTCGCGCTGATCGTTCACGATCCGGAGGGCGCGAAGGGGCTTGGCGTGACGCATCTGGTGGCCTATAACATTCCGGCCACGACCACTGGCCTTGCCGCCAATGCGCTCACCGAGGGAAAAGGCTTCACCGGCGGTAAAAACACGCCCGGCACCACCGCCTGGCACGGCCCCTGCCCGCCGCCCGGCAGCGGCGCGCACCACTACACCTTCACGCTTATCGCCACCGATCTGCCGGCCGACCTACCGCCCGGCCTGACGCGCGACGAACTCTTCACGAAGCTCAAAGGGCACGCGCTCGCCGCCACCGGCCTGATTGGCCGCTTCGGGCAGTAACGCCCTCTGCGCCAGCAGCGCTTTCAGCTCCGGCACGCAGGAGCCGCAGTTGGTGCCGCAGCGCAGGGTTTCACCCAGCCTTTTCGCGCTGTCGCACCCGCCGGCAATCGCAGCCCGGATAGCCGTCTCGCCGACGCCAAAACAGCTACAGATAATGCGCCCCTTCGCGGGCGCGTTGTGTGCCCTTCTTCCGGCAAGCAGCGCATGACGGGCCGCAGGTGTTCCGGGCGGTTCGCTGAACGCCGCCGCGATAGCCTCTGTTTCCACTACCGGGCAGCGGACGGCGCTGTAAAAGGCCAGCATCAGCGCGCCGTCGCGCCACGCCAGCGCATGAAAATGCCCCGCTCCTTCGGCGTACTGCATCTGCCAGCCCTCGTGTTCGGCCAGTTCGCGCAGCCAGCGTTGCGGCGGCAAACGGCCTGCCAGCGTGACATGCGCTCCTCCTTCCCACGCCCGACGCCACCACAGCATATCGGGCGCGAGTGTCGGCAGCGCGCGGCAAAACAGCTCGCCCTGCCAGGCGGTATGGCGTTTTTGCAGGCGCACGGCGGTCTGTTTGCTCTCCGGCTGGCCGGAATGCGGACAGCAGACCGGTGCCACCAGCGTATTCACCCGCCCGTGGCTCGCAAAGCGCGCGTTCCAGTGCATCGGTGCAAACAGCGCGCCCGGCGTCTGCGCATCACTGAGCGCCGCCCAGCCCACCATAAACCCTTGCACGGATGCCACTTCCACCAGGTCGCCTTCGCTGATGCCAGCACGCGCCGCGTCATCCGGATGCACTGACACGCGCGGCAGCGGCTGATGCTGCATCAGCCGCGCCACGCCGCCGGTGCGGGTCATCGTGTGCCACTGATCGCGAATGCGCCCGGTGTTAAGCCACAGCGGATAAGACGCCCCCGGCCGCGCCTGCGGCGGCGCTGGGGTCACGGCGACCATATTGAGCCGCCCGCCACGCCAGCCTGCGCCCGTCGCCAGCAGACGCGGCGTGCCCTGCGGCTGCTGTGCAGTCACCGGCCACTGCACCGGCGCGAGCGCGTCATACTCATCACAAGTCAGGCCCGAGAGAGCGCTGATGTCAAACGCCCGCGCGCCGTCGTTCTCAAACCCCGAGAGCGCCGCGTGTTCGCAGAAAATCTCGTGAGCATGCTGCCAGGCGAACGCCTCGCCATGCCCCAGACGGCGCGCCATCTGCGCGACCATCCACCAGTCCGGGCGCGTCTCGCCGGGCGCGGGCAGAAACGGACGCTGGCGTGAAATGCGCCGCTCGGAGTTGGTCACGGTGCCGTTTTTCTCGCCCCAGCCCTGCGCGGGGAAGCGAATATGCGCGAAAGCCGCCGTGTCGGTCTGCGCGGTAATGTCGGAGACGATCACCAGTTCGCAGCGCGCCAGCGCCTGGCGTACCGCATCGCTGTCCGGCAGCGAGACCGCCGGGTTGGTGCCCATGATCCAGACGGCTTTTACCTCGCCGCGCCCGATAGCGTCGAACAGCTCCACCGCCATCAGGCCGGGCGTCTGCGCGATGCGCTCGCTGCCCCAGAACCGCCCGAGACGCGCGATATCCGCCGGTTCGAAGGCCATATGGCAGGCGAGCTGGTTGGCGAGCCCGCCCACCTCGCGCCCGCCCATCGCGTTCGGCTGACCGGTCAGCGAAAACGGCCCGCAGCCGGGCCGCCCGATCTTTCCGCTCGCCAGATGCACATTGATGATGGCGTTGCATTTATCGCTGCCGCTGGAAGATTGATTAATGCCCATTGTGTAGAGCGTCATCGCCGTAGGCGCGCTCAAAAACCAGTCGTAAAAGCACGCCACATCCGCGTCCTTCAGCCCGCAAAACTGCGCCACGCGCGCCACGCTCCAGTCGCGCGCCGCCGCCAGCGCCTGCGCCTGACCGTCGAACGTTTCCGGCGCAGGTCTCCCGGCCAGCGCATTCAGCAGACCGACAAACAGCCCGGCGTCGCTGCCAGGCGCGAGCGCCAGATGCAGATCGGCGATATCGCAGGTGGCGGTGCGTCTGGGATCGATAACCACGATTTTCATCGCCGGGCGCGCCTCTTTCGCCGCCGCGATACGCTGATAGAGCACCGGATGCGCCCAGGCGGCGTTGGAGCCGACAAAAATCAGCAGATCCGTCTGCTCGACATCGTCATAGTTGCATGGCACCGCGTCGGCGCCGAACGCCCGCTTGTAGCCCACCACGGCGGAGGACATACAGAGCCGTGAGTTGGTATCGATATTCGCCGCGCCGATAAACCCTTTCATCAGCTTGTTGGCGGCGTAGTAATCCTCGGTCAGCAGTTGTCCGGAGGCGTAAAACGCCACCGCCTGCGGGCCATGTTTCTCGATAATCGCGCTAAGGCGCGCGGCAGCCGTGTCGAGCGCGGTCTCCCATGACGCCCGTTCGCCGTCGATTTCCGGATAGAGCAGCCTGCCCTCCAGCCCGGTAGTTTCGCCAAGCGCCGCGCCCTTGACGCACAGCCGCCCGAAATTCGCCGGGTGCTGCGCGTCGCCGCGCACGCTCACCGCGCCACTCTCGTCGCGCTGCGCCACCACCCCGCAGCCAACCCCGCAATACGGGCAGGTAGTATGGACCCCGCTCATGACGCCTGCGCCTGTAACAGCAGCGCCTGGCCCGCGACCCACACTTTGCCGCTCTCTATTTTTACCGGCCAGGCGCGCACCGCCTCGGCAAGTCCCTCCACGAGCCGCCCGTCGCGCAGCCGGATGCGCTGTTTATAGAGCGGTGAAATCACCACCGGCTCGCCGCCGACATCGCCCAACAGGCCGCGCGAGAGCACGTTGGCGTCGCTGCCTGGCTCAAGGTTGTCGAGCGCGTAAACGCGATCGCCAAAGCGGAACAGCGCGATTTGCATCTCGCCCAGCCGCGCGCCAATCCCTGCCTGCGGCGGAATATCCTGTACATCGCACACCGCCTGCCACGGGCGCTCCGGCGCACGCGGCGTCACCGGTTGCACCACATCGACCGGCTGCGGCTGCCCCCGAAGCTCGCGGCGCTGCACCGCTTCATCCGGTTGATCGCTGTTGACATAGGATCGGAACAGCGCCAGCCGGTCGGGGCTCGCGAGCGTGGTCTGCCACTCGCACTGATAGCTCTCCACCACCTGCGCCATTTCACGCTCCAGCTCCTCGCCGATGCCGAGGGAATCGTCCAGGATAACCTCGCGCAGGTAGTCGATGCCGCCTTCGAGATTATCCATCCAGGTACTGGTGCGTTGCAGGCGATCGGCGGTACGGATGTAGAACATCAGGAAGCGGTCAATGGTGCGCAGCAAGGTCTCGCGGTCGAGATCGCTGGCAAAGAGATCCGCATGGCGCGGCTTCATGCCGCCGTTGCCGCAGACGTAAAGGTTCCAGCCTTTATCGGTTGCGATCACGCCCACATCCTTGCCCTGCGCCTCGGCGCATTCGCGGGTGCAGCCGGAGACCGCCATTTTGATTTTGTGCGGCGCGCGCAGCCCCTTGTAGCGGTTCTCCAGTTCCACCGCGAGCCCGGTCGAATCCTGCACGCCGTAGCGACACCAGGTAGAGCCGACGCACGATTTCACCGTGCGCAGCGATTTGCCGTAGGCATGGCCGGTCTCAAAGCCTGCCGCCACCAGCTCCGCCCAGATAGCCGGGAGTTGTTCAAGCCGCGCGCCGAAGAGGTCGATGCGCTGACCGCCGGTGATTTTGCTGTAGAGGTTATAACGCTTCGCAATCTGGCCGATGGCGATAAGCCCGTCCGGCGTTACTTCGCCCGCCGCCATGCGCGGCACGATGGAATAGGTGCCGTCTTTCTGAATGTTGGCAAAGTAGCGATCGTTAGTGTCCTGGAGCGGCAGATGCGCCGGTTTCAGCAAATATTCGTTCCAGCAGGAGGCGAGCACCGATCCCACCAGCGGCTTGCAGATTTCGCAGCCGTGGCCCTGACCATAGCGGCTGATGAGCTGTTCAAAAGTGCGGATGTGGTTAACGCGCACCAGGTGGTAGATCTCCTGGCGCGAGTACGGGAAGTGCTCGCAGATATCTTTTTTGACCGCCACGCCCTGCTGTTCGAGCTGGTACTCCATCACCTGTTTTACCAGCGCGCTGCAACCGCCGCAGCCGGTCGCCGCTTTGGTGCAGCTTTTGACCGCACCCATGTCGGTCGCGCCGCCCGCCACCGCCGCGCAGATATCCGCCTTGCTGACGTTATGGCACGAGCAAATCTGCGCGCGCTCCGGCAGCGCCGCCACGCCATGGCCCTTCGCGGGCGCGCCCTGGCTTGCAGGCAGGATCAGCGTCTCCGGCTCAGCAGGGAGCGTCATGCCGTTGAGCATCATCTGTAACAGCGTGGCGTATTCACTGCTGTCGCCTACCAGCACGCCGCCGAGCAGCGTTTTGCCGTCCGCCGAGACGACGATTTTTTTGTAGATCTGCTTCGGCCCGTGGGTCCACTGGTAGCTCTGGCTGCCCGGCGTGCGTCCATGCGCGTCGCCGAACGATGCCACCTCAACGCCGAGCAGCTTGAGTTTGGTGCTCATATCCGCGCCCCGGAAGGCCGCCGCCTCGCCCGCCAGCGTCGCGGCGGCGACGCGCGCCATCTGATAGCCTGGCGCGACCAGGCCGAAAATTTTGTTCTCCCATAGCGCGCATTCGCCGATGGCGAAAATGTTTTCATCGCTGGTCTGACACTGGTCGTTGATAACAACACCGCCGCGCTCGCCCGTGGTCAGCCCGGCGGCTTTCGCCAGAAGATCCTGCGGGCGGATGCCTGCTGAAAAAACAATCAGGTCGGTATGCAGGCTGTCGCCGTCGGCAAACTGCATGGTCAGGCCGCCGTCCGCCTCGACAATCGCGGTCGTGGATTTACTGGTATGCACGCTGACGTCCAGCGCCTCGATTTTTTCACGCAGCATCGCCGCTCCCGGCGCGTCGAGCTGCACCGCCATCAGTCCCGGCGCGAATTCGACCACGTGCGTTTTCAGCCCCAGTTGTTTAAGCGCGTTCGCCGCCTCCAGCCCCAGCAGCCCGCCGCCGACCACCACGCCGCGGGTGGCGTGCTGCGCGCGCTCGCGGATAGCGTCGAGATCGTCAAGCGTACGGTAGACGAAACAGCCAGGCAGATCGCGCCCCGGCACAGGCGGCACAAACGGCCAGGAGCCGGTGGCGAGCACCAGTTTATCGAAGTGCGTTTCATGGCCCTGCGCGTCGCGCACGGTCTGCTGCGCGCGGTCGATGGCGACAATCTGGCAGCCGGTACGCAGTTCAATGCCGTTCTGCGTGAAGAAATCGCCCTGCACCATCGAGAGCGACTGCGCGCTGCGCCCGCCGAAATATTCCGAGAGATGCACGCGGTCGTAGGCCGCGTAGCGCTCTTCGCCAAAGACGATGATATGAAAACGCTCATGCAGCCCGGCGTTAACGCACTGCTCCAGAAAATGGTGTCCAACCATGCCGTGGCCCACGACCACCAGAGTTTGTTTCGTCATCGTTTCACATCCTGCAGCCGCGGGCTGCGGTTCATCGGTTTCATCAAACAGCAGCCCGACGCTTGCGCGAAGCGGCTGCCCGAAGTGATTCATCAGCGCGCCTGCGCTGTCCGTATCGCCATACAGCAGCACGCCGGCGAGCCTGTCGTCTTTGATAATCAGGCGTCGGTAATGCCCTGAAAGGGGGTCGAGACTTATCAGCGTCTGCACGCTGGCATCGGGTTCGACCACGCCCGCGCTGAACACCGCAATGCCAGTCACCTTGAGCCGTGTGCCGCGCTCGTAGTAACTAAAACGCGCCGTCTCCCCGCAGAGCCTGGCCGCCAGCACATCCGCCTGTTGCAGACAGGGCACCACCAGCCCCCACGTCTGCGCGTTGATTTCGCAGCATTCGCCAACAGCGCTTACCTGCGGGTGCGAGGCGCGCAGCGTGTCATCCACCACAATCCCGCGCTGACAGCGAAGCCCGGCAGCCTGCGCCAGCCCGATGGCCGGACGTACGCCGGTCGCAATCACTACCCGCCCGGCCGCTATGGTTTCGCCATCGGCGAGCGTCACGTTATCGGGCGCGATGCGCGTAATGCCGCTGCCGGTCACCACGCGAATACGGCGCGCGCGAAGGCTTTCCGCCAGCCATTCGCCCGCCTGCGCATCCAGTTGCTGCTCCATCAGCCACGGATGACGATGCACCAGCGTGACCGTCGCGCCCTGGCGCGCCAGCGCTGCGGCGGCCTCGACGCCGAGCAGGCCCCCGCCCAGCACGACGGCGGGGCCAGACGCGGCGAGAATGGCCTCGACATCCGCCAGCGTGCGAAAGGCGCGCACGTGCGGCAGGTCGCGGCCTTCAATGGGCGGAGTAAAGGGCGTCGAGCCGGTGGCGAAGACCAGCTCATCCCAGGGCAGCGTGCGGGCCGTCGTGGTTACCGTCCGCCCGGCAAGATCCACCTCTGCCGCCCGCTCGCCGGTTAATAAAGTGACACCGTAACGGTGATACCACTGCGCGTCATGCAGTTGCGTCTGCGCGGCGGGCGTTTCGCCGCTCAGCACGGGCGAAAGCAGGATGCGGTTATAGGCGGGCAGCGGCTCTTCGCCGATAAGCGTGATGGCGAAGCGCTCAGGCGCGCGCGCCAGCAGTTGCTCAACCAGACGCACCGCCGCCATGCCGTTGCCGATAATCACCAGTCGTTGCGCCATCGCCGCTCCTTACGCCGCCTTCGGCTGTTTTTCGTAAAGGAAATGGAGGATCTGCTGGCGCATCTGGTGGTAGCGGCTGTCATCCGCCAGCTGTACCCGGTTGCGCGGACGCGGCAGATTGACCTCCAGCACCTCGCCCACCGTGGCCGCCGGGCCGTTGGTCATCATCAGCACACGGTCGGAGAGCAGCACCGCCTCGTCGACGTCATGGGTGATAAGCACAATGGTGGTGTTAAGTTCCTGCTGGATATGCATGACGGCATCCTGAAGGTGCGCGCGGGTCAGCGCGTCCAGCGCGCCGAAAGGCTCATCCATCAGCAGCACTTTCGGCTCCATTGCCAGCGCCCTGGCAATGCCGACGCGCTGCTTCATGCCGCCGGAGATTTCGCCAGGGCGTTTGTTGAGCGCATGCCCCATCTGCACCCGCTCCAGGTTGTGGACAATCCACTCCCGGCGCTGCGCTTTATTCATGGTTTTGCGAAAAACCTGGTCCACCGCCAGCGCCACATTGTCGAAACAGGTCAGCCAGGGCAGCAGCGAATGGTTCTGAAACACCACGGCGCGTTCAGGGCCGGGGCCTGCGATTTCGCGGTTATCGCACAACAGCCCGCCTTCGCTCGGCAGCGTGATCCCCGCGATCAGATTGAGCAGCGTCGATTTGCCGCAGCCGGAGTGGCCGATAAGGCTCACGGTTTCGCCCGCATTGATGTCAAAGCTGACGTTTTGCAGCGCCAGAAATTCGCCGCTGGCGGTGTTGAAGCGCTGGCTGACGTTCTGTACCTGAATAATCGGTTTCATGTTCGCTCCTTACTTGTCCTGCCAGCTGAACCGCCGGGCGATAAGCATCAGCCCCTGCTCCAGCAAAAGCCCCACCACGCCGATAATGACGATGGCGATGAGGATGTTTTCCACGTTGAGGTTGTTCCACTCGTTCCAGATCCAAAAACCGATGCCAAGGCCGCCGGTCAGCATTTCCGCGGCGACTATCACCAGCCAGGCGATGCCGATGGAGAGCCGCACCCCGGTAAGCACCGCCGGCAGCACCGCCGGAAAGAGAATGCGGCGCATCACCGTCCATTCGGAGAGTTGCAGTACCCGCGCCACGTTCAGGTAGTCTTCCGGAATACGCTTCACCCCGTCGGCGGTATTGATGACCATCGGCCAGATAGAGCAGATGAAAATCGTCCAGCTTGAAGCCGGCTCCGCCTTCTGAAACAGCAGCAGGCCGATAGGCAGCCAGGCGAGCGGACTCACCGGACGCAGCAGCGCGATGAGCGGATGAAACATACGGCCCAGAAAGGTGAAGCGGCCAATCAAAAAGCCGAGCGGAATGCCCACCAGCGCGGCGAGGCCAAAGCCCACCGCCACACGGCTGAGCGACGCCAGCACGTTCCAGCCGATGCCCTGATCGTTCGGCCCTCCGTTATAGAACGGGTCGGCGAAGAGCGTCAGCGCTGAGTCGAGCGTGCTGAGCGGCGTGGGAAAGCCTTTGGTGGTCATAGCGGCGATTTGCCAGGCGATCACCAGCAGCGCGAGGCCGAGCAGCGCGGGCACGACATGGCCTGCGATCGCGTTGAATCGGGCAGCCAGCGGCGCGCGGCGTTTACGCACCGCCACGCGGGGCATCACAATCACTTCACCGGCGGGCTGGGCTTCCGGCGCGCTCACGGTCTGTTGCAGCTCTTTCATGGTTCCCCCTTAACGTTTCATGGCAAAACTGTTGGCGTAGGCCGCCGGCGCCTGGCCGTTCCAGACGCTGCCGTCCATCAGGCGACTGGTGCGCAGCGGTGATGCAGGCAGCGCGATATTGCCCACCGCCTGCGCGGCCTGTTGATAGATGTCAGTGCGGTTGATGCGTGCGGCGATGGCCGCGTAGTCCGGATCGGTTTTCAGCAATCCCCAGCGGCGGAACTGGGTTAAGAACCACATGCCGTCGGAGTGCCACGGGTAGCTCACCTCGCCGTCCCGGAAGAAGCGCATACCGTGGTCGTCTTTCCAGCGTTTTCCGGCGCCGTCGTCGTACTCGCCGAGCATGCGTGGCGTGAGGTATTGCGCTTTGGTGTTGAGGTACGCGCGTTTCGCCAGCACCTGCGCGGTTTCGCGCCGGTTGTCGTCCGAGGCGTCTATCCAGCGGGCAGCCTCCAGCACGGCTGCGGTGAGCGCGCGGGCGGTGTTCGGGTTCTGCTCCACCCAGAGGCGGCGGGTGCCGAGCACTTTTTCCGGATGATCCGGGAAGATGCTTTGTGAGGTGGCGGCGGTAAAACCGATGCGGTCGTTAATGGCGCGGGCGTTCCACGGCTCGCCGACGCAAAAGCCGACCATATTGCCGATGCGCATGTTCATCACCATCTGCGGCGGCGGCACCACCACGGTGCGGATATCGTTGAAGGGATGAATGCCCGCCGCCGCCAGCCAGTAGTAGAGCCACATCGCGTGGGTGCCGGTCGGAAAGGTGTGGGCGAAGGTGTAAGCGCCAGGCTCGCTTGCCGCGATAAGCGTTTTCAGCGCGTCGGGCGTGGTGATGCCTTTATCGAGCAGATCGGCGCTGAGCGAAATCGCCTGACCATTCTGGTTGAGCGTCAGCAGGTTCGCCATCGGCTGCGCCTTACCGGCGATACCCAGCTCCAGCCCGTAGATGAGACCGTAAAGCGCATGCGCGGCGTCAAGCTCGCCAGAGACCAGTTTGTCGCGCACCGCCGCCCAGCTCGCCTCTTTGCTCGGCACAATGCGGATACCATATTTTTTATCGAAACCTTTAAGCGCGGCCATCACCACCGGCGCACAGTCGGTGAGAGGAATAAACCCGACGCGCACGGTGTCGAGTTCCGGTTTGTCGGTGCCTGCGGCCCAGACGCTGCCCATTAGCCCCGGTAACAGCATCGCGCCGCTAAGCGCCGCCCCGGCCTGCAAAAACCTGCGGCGGGAAAGAGAGAATGACGAATGGCTCATGGCTGCTCCTGAAAATAAAAAAGGCGTCCGCCAATGTCCGAAGACATTGCAGGACGCCTTTATCCTTCCGGTAAGCCCGCCGCCGTTGGCGAGCCGCCGAAAATGTTTGTCAGGAAGAGTTAAGCAAGGGGTGTGCCAGGTTTAAGGGGTGGCATGTTGGGTAATCGTACGTCACGGCGTCAATGTGGGGGGTTTTGCTCCGGCTTAAAAAAATCGGCCGCGCCGTTTCACCGCAGGCCGGGACGCACCGGAGGGACCCGGTGCGAGGGCATGACAATACAGGGATGTATTGTCATGCCCGACCCGTGGCCGGAGGGAATAAGGCACGGCTTCCCCGCAGGGGCGATTTTCTGCCGGGAGCCGGGATTGCAAAGGGGGCGGCGGCGAGCCCCCTTTGCACGTTCGCGTGAGGAAAAGGCACATATAAGCGCAGCGTGATGGCGAACGGAACGATTTCACTGCCGTTGCATATTTCCCGTCAACGCGGCCCCGAAACCGGGCGGTGGGTGCGCTTCGCTTACCCACCCTACAACCCGCCACGGCAACCTGTATTATCATGCCTTCGCACCGGGTCCATCCGGCGCGGCCGATTTTTTTAAGCCGGAGCAAAACCCTCCGCTCCGACGTTAATTCTGTGTAGGACGGGTAAACACCGCTCCATCCCCTGCCCCATAACCATGCATAAAATGCCCGGTTGCTGTGCATCTACTCCTTTTGGGTGACGGGCCAGAGCCGGGCGACCGCCAGCATCGCTTCGGCAATTTCCACCATCCGTTTATTCTGATCCATCGCCAGCTTGCGCAACTGGTGCCACGCCTCCTCCTCGCTAAGCTGCTGATGGGTTATCAATAAACTTTTGGCGCGCTCAATGAGCTTGCGCTCCTCAAGGCTTGTCTGTAATGAGGCGAGCTGGCGCGTCAGCGACTCCACCTCGCGGGCCTGCTGGCGCACCAGCGGTAAAAGATGCCGCTCCAGCGCCGGAGCATCCATATCTCCCTGCTGGCGCGCGCGGCGGGCCAGCAGGGCCTCCGGAGATTCGCTGACGTTATCCTGCGCCAGCAACCTGCGTGCTTCCGCCAGCAGCGCGGCGATAAGCGCCTCTTCGATATCCCGCAGCGCGTCGAGCCGCGTGGTTTGCAGCGCAAACCAGCGCACCGCCCGCGCGCCGTTGTCGTTATCCGCAGGCAGACGCGTGCAGGCGAGCCGTCGTAATTGCTCCAGCTCCAGGCCCGCCTCGCCGTGACGCCAGTAGCCTTCGCGAATCTCCGCCGCCGCCAGCGATAAAAAAGTCTCAAAACAGCGCTGCTGCCCGTCAATGCGATCCGCGAGCCGCTGACGCAGCGGTTCGCTGAACGCGCCCTGTGTAAAGCCGATAGCGCCAATGGCACGTTCCTGACCTGTCAGCTCCTTCCCCTGCATAAAGCTGTAAAGGGCGGTCAGCGCGCGGGCGAGCGACGCCTCATCCACGCTTTCGCTCGCCTCCGGCACCAGATTCAACAGATGACGAATCGCCAGGTTAAAGCCCTCCATCGCCTCAAGGGGTTCTGTCTCACGCGCCAGAATGCGCGCGCGAAGCGCTGGCAGTTGTTCGAGCTGCCAGAGCGCGCAGGCCATGCGCCAGGCGAGCAGGCTACCTGATGAGGCCAGCGGCGGGGGCGCTTCGCGAAACGCCGCCACGCGCTGGTCGGTCTGCGTCACGCAAAACTCGCGTTCGCGCGCAAACAGCTGCCCGCCGGAGCAGAGCCAGATATTGGACGCGCCGCGCTCGCGCTGTAGCATATGCACCAGATGGCTTATCTGACTTGCCCATTCGCCCACGCTTAACCACGCCTCCAGCTGGCTGCGCGCTCTTTCACGGGCGAAACGAAACCACGCCTGCGCATCTTGCGCCGGTCTGGATGGTGTTGCCATCGCTCACTCTCCTGTTATCGCCTTTACAGGAATCAAGCAATAACTATGCCTTTATGGCAAAGGAGTTCCGGATGCAAACGATCGTGATTATCGCCAACGGCGCAGCTTATGGCAGCGAATCGCTGTTCAACTGCCTGCGTCTTGCCATCGCGCTGCGAGAACAGCCGCAGGCGCCTGCGCTGAAGCTGTTTTTGATGTCTGACGCCGTGACCGCCGGCCTTCGCGGCCAGAAGCCCGCCGAAGGCTATAACATTCAGCAGATGCTTGAGATCCTCACCGCGCAAAATGTGCCGGTGAAGCTTTGCAAAACCTGCGCCGACGGGCGCGGCGTGAGCGCCCTGCCGCTGGTGGATGGCGTTGAGGTAGGCACGCTCGTGGAACTCGCCCGATGGACGCTTGAGGCTGATAAAGTCCTGACGTTCTGATAATCACGCAGGTGTAATAATATTTACTTATTCGCCTGCGTCGTCCATCAAGTCCCTGCCGTGTGTGCCGATATTTACCTTAAAACCCATAACAACAAGCCTGTCCCAACAACACACAACACATACAACACACAGCAGGGTAAACGCCTATGTTAACGTCGATTCGCGCGCGCATCATCGCAGCCACCGCAGGCTGTCTGGTCGGCGCGCTGGTACTCAATACCATCATGAACTATCAGGTCACGCGGCTGGATAACCAGCAGGCGAGCCTTAATACCCTGAAAAGCACCAGCGCCAGCCATAATCTGGCTATCGCCGACTGGGTGAACAGCAAAACCGCCATGATCCGCTCGCTCGACACCGTCGCGCTGGGCGCAGACCCCGTGCCGGTCTTCACGCAGATGGCGAAAGCGGGCGGCTTTATGAACGTCTACGCCGGTTATGCGACCAAAACCGCGAAGTTTTCCAACCCGGAAGGTGTTCCGGCGGATTACGATCCGACCATTCGCCCGTGGTATCAGCAGGCGGTGAAAGCTGACGCGCCTGTCGTGACCGCGCCGTATGTGGATGCGGGCACCGGCAAGCTGGTCGTCACCTTCGCGGTGCCGGTGAAGCAAAACGGCACCGTTGCCGCCGTGGTCGCGGGCGACCTTTCAATGGACAGCGTGATCGCCAACGTACGCAGTATTCACCCCACCGAAAACAGCAGCGGCTTGCTGGTCAATGAAGACGGGACGCTTATCGCTGCGAAAGATCCGGCGCTGACCTCTAAACCGTTTGATAACGCGGTGTCAGGCGTCGCATTTCGCGAACTGAAAACCAGCGATACGGCGCTTGACGGCGACATCGGCGGCGCGCCAAAAGCGCTGCTGGCGACACCGGTGCCGGGCACCCAGTGGTATCTGGTGGTGGCGCTCGATGAAAGCGACGCGACCTCCGGCATGCGCGCGCTGCTTAATACCTCCGCCATTTCGGTGCTGGTACTGCTGCTTATCACCGGCGCGCTGATGCATTTCCTGGTAACGAAGCTGTTAAAACGCCTGTTGATGATCCGCGACGCGCTGGTGGCCATCAGCAGCGGCACCAACGATCTGTCGCAGCGTCTGCCGGAAAATGGCCGCGATGAAGTGGCACAGATAGCCCACGCCTTTAATGCCTTCTGCGACAAGCTCGCGGGCGTGATGGGCCAGTTGCGCGACGCCAGCGCCTCGGTGAAAGTGGCGGCTAATGAAATCGCCGCGGGCAACCAGGATCTCTCCGGGCGCACCGAACAGGCCGCTTCCAGCCTGCGCGAAACCGCAAGCGCGGTGGAGGAGATTACCGCGTCGGTGGCAAACTCGACGGATGCGGCGGCCCAGGCCAACAGCCAGGCGCAGAGCGCCACGGATGCCGCCTCGCGCGGCGGCGAAGTGGTGTCGAAAGCCATTTCAACGATGCAGCTGATTGAAACCGCCTCGGCGAAGATTGGCGATATCACGAGCGTTATCGACGGCATCGCCTTCCAGACCAACATTCTGGCGCTTAACGCCTCGGTGGAAGCGGCGCGCGCCGGCGAACAGGGCCGCGGCTTCGCGGTGGTGGCGGGCGAAGTGCGTAACCTCGCGAGCCGCAGCGCCCAGGCGGCGAAAGAGATTAAATCGCTTATCGACTCGACAACCGAGAGCGTGGCGACCGGCTCGCGTTACGTACGCCTTGCGGGGGAATCGATGGAGGAGATTGTAAGCAGTATCGGCAATGTCTCCGGGATTATGCGTGAGATCACGGTCGCCACCAGCGAGCAGATGAAAGGCATTCAGGAGATTAACCACGCGGTTATCCAGCTCGATCAGATGGTGCAGCAGAACGCCGAGCTGGTGGTGCAGTCCGCCGCCGCGGCAGGCGCGTTGCAGGGCCAGGCGGGCGAACTCGCCCAGACGGCCGGGCATTTCCGCATTTAATCAGGCGCAGGCGCGCATTCGGACATTTTCCGCGCGCCTGCCCGCCCCTTTAACGCACAATGTGATGAATATGGCGGCGAGACCGCCTTTTTTGATCAAAATCAGCGTTCAGCGCCTCTCGCTTTGGTGTTATTCCCGGAGTGTTTTGTGAACAGCCTCACGTTCGAAAGGCTGTCCTGACGGGATTTATCATTGACAGAGGGGTTTAAAATGGCGCGGGTAAAAGCAAGCCTGAAATTGTTTGGCGGAGATACGGTGGTGGTGCGCTGCTCGGCGAATTGCCACATTCATTTAATGAGCGCAGGCGAGCGTTTTACGCGCGCCGGGGCAGATATTTTAAGCGTCCAGAACCGCAACAGCGCATATATCAGCGTGCCTTACAGCGGCGTCTGGGATGTGCTTATCGACAGTCACAGCCAGACGCTGGAGCACTCCATCAGCTACGTTCCGGCCTGATTTTTGCCCCGGCGCCCGCCGGGGTTTTCACTGACGCCTTCACGACGCTTACGCAAACCCCGGTTGCAGCTCGCCGCTTTCCCCGCTGTCGCGCGCCTGACAGGCACGCACTTCAACCGCCAGCTCATCAAGCGACGCTTCGCACATGCCGAGCTTTTTCAGCTCCTGCTCCAGCGAGAAGAGATATTGCGCATTAGTGCCAAGCGGGCCGCTGGCGCGGGCGATAAGCGGCGCGATGGTCGCCGGACGGGTGTCGGCCTCATAAAGCGGATGGCTCGGATCCATGATAAAGACCAGCGCGTGTACGGTACGACCATCGTTGAGCGTGAGCTTACACCAGCCTGGCAGATAGCAGCCCGTGATCATCTCGCGCTTCCAGAGCAGGGTCAGCTCGGTTTCAAGCTCTGACTCAGGCAGACGATAGGCAACACCGGTTGTGGCGCCGCCCTCTTTAAGCGCCAGCATACGTCCTGGCTGACAGGCGCTGCCGCGCCCGGCGGTAAGCCGCAGGCAGAACGCGCGGTGCCAGCCGTTGAGCGTCGCGGCGCAGCGCTCTTCAAACACCATGGCCGGGTTCCACATGAGGGACCCATAACCAAAAATCCAGACCGATTCGTTTTCGGGACGACAGGCGAGCGTGGCGGCCAGTGACGCCGCTCGCTGCTCTGGCGTCCACAGTAACGATTCCTCAATGGCTCCAAAAGCCGTCTTACAGTCTGCTGTCATTAAGAAATCACGTGTTAACACCTTCTACCTCCACCACTGCTGCTTCCCTGCGATTTTAAGCGCCTTCAGGATCTTTTTATCGCTCAATCAGAAAGCAATTACGGGGTGACGATAGGGGATTAACGCGCCGCTGACAAGACCGCAGCAGCCTTTGCACCCCATAAAAAACTTATCGTTTTCCATACGGCGCGCAGGGTTAAGCTAAAGATGGAAGGGAATCAGGCGATTAACAACGCATTACTTTTTCTTATGCCATTTGTCGTCATCGCCTTTTTCGTACTCATGTTTGACCGCAGCCCACGCAACGCGGTGCGCGGTCTCTTCCCGACTGGCGTCGCCGCGGCGGTCGTCTTCGTCTTTATATTGATCCCAGGCGCTGTTAAACGCCTCTTTGTAGATATCCTGCGCATGGGCTGGCAGCACATTACGCACGTTATCGGGTAAATCGGTTCTTGATGAATAAGGCATGGCGCTCCCCCTTTTTCTGACCAAAACTTAAGTGTGGAACAGGATACGCATCCGCGCCAGCGGTAAGCGAAGCATTGGCGGTGAGATTCGCAATCGCCTGTTTGCTCAATGGATTCTCAACATAATTTTGTTTTTCGGCGTATTTATCGAAAAGTTAAACGTAAGCCGTAAAAAAGCGTAAATAAACGGTCGCGAAGGCGCGTTTTTTGGTACTTTTACGATAAGCAATACCCCTCACTATAATGATAATGACCTGCTTCTCTGGAGAAATAACGTGACCAAAACCAGCCATGAGGCGGTGAAAACCCGCCATAAGGAGACTTCTCTCATTTTCCCGGTGTTAGCGCTGGCGGTGCTGGCGTTCTGGGGGTCCAGCCAGTCGCTGCCAGTGATTATCGGCATCAACGCGCTGGCGCTGGTGGGGATTCTCAGCAGTGCGTTCAGCGTGGTGCGCCACGCGGATGTGCTGGCGCATCGCCTCGGCGAGCCGTACGGTTCCCTGATCCTGAGCCTGTCGGTAGTGATTCTGGAAGTCAGTCTTATCTCCGCGCTGATGGCCACCGGCGACGCCGCGCCGACGTTAATGCGCGACACCCTGTATTCGATCATTATGATTGTCAGCGGCGGTCTGGTGGGCGTGGCGCTGCTGCTGGGCGGACGCAAGTTCGCTACGCAATATGTCAATCTCTTCGGTATTAAGCAGTATCTGATCGCCCTCTTTCCGCTGGCGGTGATCGTGCTGGTCTTTCCGATGGCGCTGCCGGGCGGCAATTTTTCTACCGCGCAGTCGCTGCTGGTGGCGATGATTTCGGCGGCAATGTACGGCGTCTTCCTGTTGATTCAGACCAAAACGCACCAGAGCCTGTTTGTTTACGAACATGAAGACGAGAGCGATGACGATGACCCGCATCATGGCAAACCGTCGGCGCACGGCAACCTGTGGCACGCGGCCTGGCTGGTGGTGCACCTGATTGCTGTCATCGCCGTGACCAAAATGAACGCTAATCCGCTGGAAGGGCTGCTCAGTCACCTGAACGCGCCGGTGTCGTTCACCGGTTTCCTGGTCGCGCTGCTGATCCTCTCGCCGGAAGGCCTGGGGGCGCTGAAAGCCGTGCTCAATAACCAGGTACAGCGCGCGATGAATCTGTTTTTCGGCTCGGTGCTGGCGACCATCTCCCTGACGGTGCCGACGGTGACGATTATCGCCATCCTGACCGGCAATGAATTGCAGTTTGCGCTTGGCGCGCCGGAAATGGTGGTGATGCTCGCCGCCCTGATGCTGTGCCAGATTTCGTTTTCGACCGGGCGCACCAATGTACTGAACGGTAGCGCGCATCTGGCGCTGTTCGCCGCGTATCTGATGACGATTTTTGCGTAGAAGTTAAGGCGGAGCGCTGCGCCTGCATGGCAGGCGCGCCACATGCATCATCCCAACGCAGATACGCCCATAAAAAAACCCCGCTATGCGGGGTTTTGCTTTTTACGACCGGGCCAGTTAATGCTCGGTGTCGAGTTCCGGGAAGCTTTTCACCAGATCGTCGATGGCTTTGATCTGCGTGAGGAACGCTTCCAGTTTCGCGAGCGGCAGCGCGGACGGGCCGTCGCATTTCGCGTTTTCCGGGTCCGGGTGCGCTTCGATAAACAGACCGGCGATACCGGTCGCCATGCCGGCGCGGGCAAGCTCCGTTACCTGAGCGCGACGACCGCTGGACGCGGCGCCGAACGGGTCGCGGCACTGCAGCGCGTGGGTGACGTCAAAGATTACCGGCGCGTTGCCAGAGACTTTCTTCATGACGCCAAAACCCAGCATGTCGACGACCAGGTTGTCGTAACCAAAGTTGGTGCCGCGATCGCACAGGATAACCTGCTCGTTGCCGCCTTCTTTGAATTTATCCACGATGTTGCCAATCTGGCCGGGGCTGATGAACTGCGGTTTTTTGACGTTGATAACGGCACCGGTTTTCGCCATCGCTTCGACGAGATCGGTCTGACGGGCCAGGAACGCCGGCAGCTGGATAACATCCACCACATCCGCGACCGGCTGCGCCTGCTCGGCGGTGTGAACGTCGGTGATGATTTTCACGCCGAAGGTCTGCTTCAGTTCCTGGAAAATTTTCATGCCTTCTTCAAGGCCCGGGCCGCGGTAAGAGTGAATCGAGGAGCGGTTGGCTTTATCAAAAGAGGCTTTGAAGACGTAAGGAATGCCGAGCTTCTGGGTCACGGTGACATAATGCTCACAGATGCGCATCGCAAGATCGCGCGATTCCAGCACGTTCATCCCGCCAAACAGTACGAACGGAAGATCGTTCGCTACATTAATGTCGCCAATGCTAACCACTTTTTGTTTCATATTGTCGCCTTTATCCTGTGTAAATCGGTACACTGCCGCCGCCTAGTGCAGGGTAACCTGCTTATGCGAAATCGAGTTAATCTGCGCCCGAATCATCTCGCTAATGGGATCCTCGGGGCACTGCTCCACAAAATAGCTTAAATCATTCAGCGCCACGTGCTCGCAGTCGAGCTGGGCATAAATCAGCCCGCGGTCTCGGATTTCATAGGGATCTTCCGGATTGAACTCCAGCAACGCCTCGCTGGCGCGCAGGGCAAGCTCCATCTGCCGCTCTTCCATCAGCGCGGATTTCAGCGTATCGAGCAGCTTGCGGATCACCAGAATATGTTCGGACTCTTCGAGGTCATCCATATACAGCTCGGCCACCGGGCTGATATTGCCCTTGAGCCAGACTTCGAGCGTATGTTCGTCAAGCGTCTCACCGTTAAATGGATTGATGAGCCACATTTCGCCATCCATCCAGTCGGCGCGCAGAATAAGCTGCGTCGGGAAAATCACCGGCATGAGCGGAATATCGAGACGGCCTGCGATCCACAGCAGGATAGCCCCGAGCGAGACCGCGCTGCCCTGGCGATTTTTCAGCACTTTGTCGAGCCACAGGGCGTCAGAGAGACGGTAGACGCCGCGCGCGTCGCTAAAGCCCCATTCGCCATAGAACAACTCCAGCAGACGCTCAAGCTGCGAGTCCTGATGCGAGCCCTGGCAAATCTCTTCGCGGGCCAGACGCACCAGGCTCTCCAACTGGTCGTAAACATCCTGCGCCGGAAAATCGTCGCGAATATGCTGTGAAACCAGAATCATGCCGTCACAGAGCGGCGCGTTGTTAAACTGAAAATCGGCCAACGACTTCATATCAACCCCAATAGCGGTATTTTGGTGGTGGCGAGTTTCACGATGATGTAGAGCACCACCAGCCCAAGCAGGAAAGCTACCCAGCGAACCTGCTGGCTGCGCGGGCGACGCCCGAGCGCGATAAAGCCTAAAACGATGTAGATGATAACGCCAAAGAGTTTTTCAGTCAGCCACGCGCCCTGCGGGGTGAACGGATAAAAATGGGTGATCAGCACCAGCGCGACGCCGCTGCCGAGCAGCACGGTGTCGTTGACGTGCGGCACAATGCGTACCCAGCGCTTGCCCGACATCGCCGAGCCGCGGTATTGCCACCAGTAGCGCAAAATAAAAAGACTGATGGAAATAGCCACCGTCAGAAGATGTAAGTGTTTTACTGCAAAGTAAGCGGCCATGCTGCCCTACTCCTGTGTGTTGCGATAATGTCCCAGCGTCAGACGCTCGTTGCCGCCGTAGTCGCGGCAGGTTTCGACGCCCTGGTAACCCGCGCGTGTGAAAAGCGCACGCACCGCCTCGCCCTGTCGCCAGCCATGTTCTAACAGTAACCAGCCGTCGTTTTCAAGGAAGCGGCGCGCTCCGGCGATTATCGCGTCGAGATCGGCAAGCCCCGCGTTTTGCGCCACCAGCGCGCTTTTGGGCTCAAAACGCACATCGCCCTGCGTCAGATGCGGATCGTCGCCGTCGATATACGGAGGATTGCTGACAATAAGCGAAAAACGTGCGTCCGTCAGTGCGCAAAACCAGTGACTTTGCAAAACAGTGACGTTATCGATGCCAAGCCGCTGCGCGTTGCGTTTTGCAAGCTCAACAGCCTGCGGCACAACATCCAGCGCCGTCACCTGACAGTCGGGCCGCTCGGAGGCGAGCGCCAGCGCAATTGCGCCGGTGCCCGTGCCAAGATCGAGAATTCGACACGGCGCGGCGGGCAGACGCGCCAGCGCCTGCTCCACCAGACATTCGGTATCGGGACGGGGGATAAGCGTCGCCGCAGAGACCTCAAGCGGCAACGACCAGAATTCGCGCTGGCCTGTCAGATAAGCCACCGGCTCGCCCTGGACGCGGCGCGCCAGCAGGGCATCGAGCCGCGTGAGCTCATCGTCAGTCAGCGCGGTTTCGCCAAAGGCGAGGATAAACGTGCGCGTCCTGCCGGTTACAAAACCCAGCAGGATTTCCGCGTCGCGGCGCGGCGATTCGCTTTCAGTGAGGCGGTGGATGGCCTTTTTCAGCCACTGCTGATACTCCATCACTCCTGCTCGGCCAGCGCCGCCAGTTGATCCGCCTGATGTTCCTGGATTATCGGCTCGATAAGCGCGTCCAGCTTGCCTTCCATCACTTCGTCCAGGCGGTAGAGCGTCAGGTTGATACGGTGATCGGTCACGCGGCCCTGCGGGAAGTTGTACGTGCGGTTGCGATCGGAACGATCGCCGCTGCCCAGCAGGTTACGACGCGTCGAGGCTTCCGCCTGCTGGCGTTTCGCCACTTCAGCGGCGTGAATGCGCGCGCCCAGCACCGCCAACGCTTTGGCTTTGTTTTTATGCTGCGAGCGTTCATCCTGGCACTCGACCACGATGCCGGTCGGCAGGTGGGTGATACGAATGGCGGAATCGGTGGTGTTAACGTGCTGACCGCCCGCGCCGGAGGAGCGGAAGGTATCGATACGCAAATCTGCCGGGTTGATATCCGGCAGTTCGGCTTCCGGCAGTTCCGGCATCACCGCCACGGTGCACGCAGACGTGTGAATGCGGCCCTGGGATTCCGTCGCCGGCACGCGCTGGACACGATGACCGCCGGATTCGAATTTCAGCCGCCCGTAGACGCCCTCGCCGCTGATTTTGGCGATGACTTCTTTATAGCCGCCATGCTCGCCTTCGCTGGCGCTCATGATCTCCACACGCCAGCGGCGGGATTCGGCGTAACGGCTATACATGCGAAAGAGATCGCCTGCGAACAGCGCGGCTTCATCGCCGCCAGTGCCCGCACGCACTTCCACGAAGGCGTTGCGCTCGTCGTCCGGATCTTTTGGCAACAGCAACAGCTGAAGCTCCTGCTCCAGCGCTTCGCCTTTCGCTTTCGCGTCAAGCAGCTCATCCTGCGCCATATCGCGCATTTCCGGGTCGCTTAACATCAGACGCGCGGTTTCCATATCTTCCTGTACCTGGCGCCACTCAAGGAAACAGCGCGAAACGTCGCTCAGCTGGGCATACTCACGCGACAGCGCGCGAAAACGCTCCTGGTCGGCAAGCGTACCCGCATCGCCCAGCAGAGCCTGAACTTCTTCATGACGCTCCTGCAAGGCTTCCAGTTTGGCAACGATAGAAGGCTTCATAGGCGGTAGATCACCCTGTAATTAGAATTGTGTTGTGCTACTCCAGCCCGAGGCTGTTGCGCAGAATATGCAGGCGTTCATCATCCCCGTCACGGGCAGCCTGCTGAAGAGATTTGGTTGGGGTGTGGATCAGGCGGTTGGTCAACCGGCGCGCCAGATCCTGCATGATGGCTTCGGCGTCGCCGCCGGCGCGCAGCGCGGCCAGCGCTTTGCTGGTGAGCTCTTCGCGCACCTGCTCGGCCTGCGCGCGGTATTCACGGATGGTCTCGCTGACGCTCTGGGCGCGCAACCAGGCCATAAATTCGTGGGCTTCCTGCTCGACGATAGACTCCGCCTGCACCGCCGCCGCTTTACGCTGCGCCATGTTGTGCTGGATGATGCTCTGGAGATCGTCGACGCTGTACAGGTAGGCGTTGGCAAGTTTGCCAACTTCCGGCTCGACATCACGCGGCACCGCGATATCCACCAGCAGCATCGGCTGGTTGCGGCGGGCCTTCAGCGCGCGCTCCATCATTCCTTTGCCGATAATCGGCAGCGGACTCGCGGTGGAGCTGATAATGATATCGGCGTCTTTCAGCCGTTCGTCTATCTCGCCAAGCCCGATGACTTCCGCGCCCACTTCATCCGCCAGGCGCTGGGCGCGCTCGCGGGTGCGGTTAGCGATAATCATCTTCTGAACGTGGTGTTCGCGCAGGTGTCGAGCCGCCAGTTCGATGGTTTCGCCCGCGCCGACCAGCATGACAGTGACTGTTGAGAGCGATTCGAAAATCTGGCGCGCCAGCGTACAGGCGGCGAACGCCACCGAAACAGCACTGGCGCCGATATCGGTTTCGGTACGCACGCGTTTGGCAACCGAGAAGGACTTCTGGAACATGCGCTCCAGTTCGCTGGCGTTGGCATGGCCGCGACCAGAATCGGCAAAGGCTTTTTTCACCTGGCCTAAAATCTGCGGCTCGCCGAGCACCAGCGAATCCAGCCCGCTGGCGACACGCATCAGGTGGCTGACCGCGTCGTTATCGTGGTGCCAGTAAAGACTGTTGCGCACTTCCGCTTCATCAAGCTTGTGGTAATCGCACAGCCAGCGGACCAGTTTATCGTGCAGGTTGTCCTGTTCTTCAACGCTCAGATAAAGCTCCGTGCGGTTGCACGTAGAAAGCACCACCCCGCCCTGCACCATCGGCTGCGACAGCAGGCTTTCCAGCGCCTGGTCGAGCGTATCCGGCGAAAACGTCACGCGTTCTCGCAGCGAAACAGGAGCCGTTTTGTGGTTGATGCCGAGAGCTAACAGAGTCATGGAGCGGGAATAGTACCAGCGTTGATAAGGTTTGCTGTGCGCATCATACAGGATGCGTAAGGTCAATAAAAGAGAACCGCCTCTTTTGGAGTAATAGACAGATTCATGATTTAAGACAACTTGACCATAGACGCCCTTAGCCCCGGACGCTAGCATGAAGGGTTATAACCTCAATCAACATCAAGGATTTGTTCCTGTTATGGCGATTTCTTCTGTGCGTTTTTGGTCTCTCGCCCCACTGGCGAGCCTGGTGCTGACCGCCTGCGTCAGCCATGCCCCGCAAGGCCCCGGCAAAAGCCCCGACTCCCCCCAGTGGCGACAGCATCAGGAGCAGGTAAAAAACCTGGCCCAGTTCCAGACCCGCGGCGCCTTCGCCTGGCTTTCCGATCAGCAGAAAGTCTATGCGCGCTTTTTCTGGCAGCAGACCGGTAAAGAAAACTATCGCCTGCTGCTCACCAACCCGCTCGGCAGCACCGAGCTTGAGCTGAATGCAAAGCCGGGCGCGGTAGAGCTGGTGGATAACAAAGGCCAGCATTATCAGGCGACGGACGCGGAAGAGATGATTGGCAAGCTGACCGGCATGCCGATTCCGCTCAACAGCCTGCGCCAGTGGATTGTCGGCCTGCCGGGCGACGCGACCGATTACTCGCTCGACGACCAGTACCGCCTGCGTGAAGTCAACTACACGCAGAACGGCAAAACCTGGAAAGTGGTTTACGGCGGCTACGACACGAAAACCCAGCCAGCGATGCCGTCGAACCTGGAGCTGCGCGAAGGCGATCAGCGCATCAAGCTGAAAATGGATAACTGGATTGTTAAATAATGACCCGTTGGCCCTCTCCGGCGAAGCTTAATCTCTTCTTATATATCACCGGCCGTCGCGAGGACGGCTATCACAATCTGCAAACGCTGTTTCAGTTTCTCGACTATGGCGACACGGTGCTGATTACGCCGCGCCGCGACGGGCAGTTGCGCCTGGTGACGCCCGTTGACGGTGTGGCGGAAGAAGACAATTTAATCATGCGCGCCGCGCGACTGCTGATGACGCACGCCCGCGAGGCCGGACGGCTGCCCCAGGGCGCCGGCGCGGATCTCGGGGTTGAAAAGCGTCTGCCGATGGGCGGCGGGCTCGGCGGCGGTTCATCGAACGCCGCGACGGTGCTGGTGGCGCTCAATCATCTCTGGCAGACCGGGCTTAGCGAAGACGCGCTGGCAACGCTTGGCGTGCGCCTCGGCGCCGACGTGCCGGTCTTCGTGCGTGGTCGGGCGGCGTTCGCTGAAGGCGTTGGGGAGCTTCTGACGCCCGCCTCCCCGCCGGAGAAATGGTATCTGGTGGCGCACCCTGCCGTCAGCATTCCGACACCGGTGATTTTTACCGATCCTGAGCTGACGCGCGATACGCCCGTCCGGTCAATGGAAACGTTGCTGAAATGTGAATTTCGCAACGATTGCGAGCATATCGCAAGAAAACGTTTTCGTGAGGTTGATGCCGCGCTTTCCTGGCTGTTAGAATACGCGCCGTCGCGCCTGACCGGCACCGGAGCTTGTGTGTTTGCTGAATTTAACACCGAATCCGAGGCCCGCCGGGTGCTTGAGAAAGCCCCGGAATGGCTGAAAGGTTTTGTTGCGCGAGGCGTCAACCACTCTCCGTTACAGCAAGCCATCGCCGGGCAAACTGAGTCCTGGTGACAACGTCACCCCTGTTCCAGACGTTGCGCCATGCTCTTTAAATACACCGCCTGGATGGCGAACCTGCTTCCTGTCGCGTTTTGCGGCGCCGCCATCCACCACTGGACGCATGCCTGAGGTTCTTCTCGTGCCTGATATGAAGCTTTTTGCTGGTAACGCCACCCCGGAACTAGCACAACGTATTGCCAACCGCCTGTACACTTCCCTCGGCGACGCTGCTGTCGGTCGCTTTAGCGACGGCGAAGTCAGCGTACAAATCAATGAAAATGTACGCGGTGGTGATATTTTCATCATCCAGTCCACTTGTGCCCCCACCAACGACAACCTGATGGAACTGGTTGTTATGGTCGACGCCCTGCGCCGCGCTTCCGCAGGTCGTATTACCGCCGTTATCCCCTATTTTGGTTATGCCCGTCAGGACCGTCGCGTGCGTTCTGCGCGTGTGCCGATCACCGCGAAAGTGGTGGCGGATTTCCTGTCAAGCGTTGGGGTTGACCGCGTTCTCACTGTGGACCTGCACGCAGAACAGATTCAGGGCTTCTTCGATGTGCCGGTAGACAACGTATTCGGCAGCCCGATTCTGCTGGAAGATATGCTGCAGCAGAACCTGGATAACCCGATCGTGGTTTCTCCGGACATCGGCGGCGTGGTTCGCGCCCGCGCCATCGCTAAACTGCTTAACGACACCGACATGGCGATTATCGACAAGCGCCGTCCGCGCGCCAACGTTTCTCAGGTGATGCACATCATCGGTGACGTGGCAGGCCGCGACTGCGTACTGGTTGACGACATGATCGACACCGGCGGCACCCTGTGCAAAGCCGCGGAAGCGCTGAAAGAGCGCGGCGCGAAACGTGTTTTCGCCTACGCCACCCACCCTATCTTCTCCGGTAACGCGCTTAACAACCTGCGCAACTCCGTGATTGATGAAGTGGTGGTCTGCGACACTATCCCGCTGGCGGAAGAGATCAAGGCGCTGCCGAACGTGCGCACCCTGACCCTCTCCGGCATGCTGGCCGAGGCGATTCGTCGTATCAGCAACGAAGAATCTATCTCCGCTATGTTCGAACATTAATCGGACTGTGCTTAAAAACCCGCTACGGCGGGTTTTTTTATTCCTTGATTTTTATTTGTATGATTTATCAATTCATCATCATATATTGATTGAGATGATGAGATCATGGACCGCGTATCGTGAACACTCAGTATCTTTCGCAAATTCTTCCTTTCCGCGCGCTGGTGGAGGCCTGCTGGCGTGAAAAATACACGCTTTCCCGGCTGAGCCGCGACCTGATTGCGGGTATCACAGTCGGGATCATCGCCATTCCGCTCGCGATGGCGCTGGCTATAGGCAGTGGCGTGCCGCCGCAGTACGGACTTTATACCTCTGCCGTCGCCGGGATCGTGATCGCGCTGAGTGGCGGGTCGCGCTTTAGCGTCTCCGGGCCAACCGCCGCGTTTGTTGTAATCCTCTATCCTGTCGCCCAGCAGTTCGGGCTGTCGGGCCTGCTGGTGGCGACGCTCATGTCCGGCGTGTTCCTGGTGCTGTTTGGCCTCGCGCGCTTCGGGCGGCTGATCGAATATATTCCGCTGCCGGTGACGCTCGGCTTTACCTCCGGCATCGGTATTACCATCGCCACCATGCAGATTAAAGATTTCTTCGGCCTTGAGATGGCGCACGTGCCGGAACACTATCTGCCGAAAGTGGCGGCGCTGGCGATGGCGCTGCCGGGTTTTAACGCCGGCGATGCGGCGATCGGTGTTGTCACGCTGGCAGTGCTGATCCTCTGGCCGCGTCTTGGCATCCGGCTGCCGGGGCATTTACCTGCGCTGCTGGCGGGCTGCGCGGTGATGGGTATTGTGCATCTGCTTGGCGGCAACGTTGCCACCATCGGCTCGCGCTTCCACTACCTGCTCGCGGACGGCACCCAGGGCAGCGGCATTCCACCGCTTCTGCCGCAGCTGATGCTGCCGTGGGATCTGCCGGGCTCAGGCTTTACGCTGAGCCTCGATTCGCTGCGCGCCCTGCTGCCCGCCGCGTTTTCGATGGCGATGCTCGGGGCTATCGAGTCGCTGCTGTGCGCGGTGGTGCTGGACGGCATGACCGGCACGCGTCATAACGCGAACAGCGAGCTTATCGGTCAGGGGCTCGGCAATCTGGTGGCGCCGTTTTTTGGCGGTATCACCGCGACTGCCGCCATCGCCCGCTCGGCGGCGAATGTGCGCGCCGGGGCCACCTCGCCTGTCGCTGCCGTTTTTCATGCGCTGCTGGTGCTGCTGGCCCTGCTGGCGCTGGCGCCGCTGCTCTCCTGGCTGCCGCTCTCGGCGATGGCCGCGCTGCTGTTGATGGTGGCGTGGAACATGAGCGAGGCGCATAAGGTTATCGGCCTGCTGCGCCGCGCGCCGCAGGACGACATCATCGTGATGCTGCTGTGCATGTCGCTGACGGTGCTGTTTGATATGGTTATCGCCATCAGCGTCGGCGTGGTGCTGGCCTCGCTGCTGTTTATGCGCCGGGTGGCGCGGATGACGCGGGTTGCACCGCTTAACGTTAGCGTGCCGGATGACACGCTGGCCGTACGGGTAACCGGGCCGCTGTTTTTCGCCGCGGCGGAAGGCGTCTTTACGCCGCTGCTGGCGCAGGCGGCGGGCAAACGGGTTATCGTGATGCAGTGGGACGCGGTGCCGGTGCTGGATGCAGGCGGTCTTGATGCCTTACAGCGCTTTATTGAACGCCTGCCGGACGGCTGCGAGCTGCGCCTGTGTCATCTGGAATTCCAGCCGCTGCGCACGCTGGCGCGCGCAGGCGTCCAGCCCATCCCTGGGCGTCTCGCGTTCTTCCCGGACAGCCACGCGGCCTTAGCCGCACACTAAGTTAACGCGCAGGCGCAGCCCCCTGCGCCTGCATCAGCGCGCCAAACGCCTGTTGCAGCCAGCCCAACACTTCCGGCGTCATCCAGGTGCCTTTAGAGAGATGCGGCTCGCGCATCATCGCCTCCCGAAATTTCTGCTGCGTTTGCGGGTTACGCCCCGCGAACGACTCAAACAGCGCCAGCCAGTGCGCGGCGAGCCCGCGCGCCTCTTCGCTTTCAGGATCGAGCTGCGCGTCTACCGCTTCATGCAGTTTCGCCACCAGCGGCGGCCACTCCATCATGCGATCGAAATAGTGCTCGCGGGTAAACGCAAACTCTTCCGGCGTCAGATAGCGCTGGTAGATAGCGAGCTTACTCTCGGCGAACGCGTGCGTTATCCAGTCGATGATATCAGGCGTAATGCCGGTCTGGTCGCGCATCATGGGTTCGGCAGCATGCATTTCATTAAGGCGCGTCAGAAACGCCGGATTGCCGGCGGTATCGCGCTCCAGCGTCTCCATCCAGCGTGTGGCGAGCGCCTGCGCGGCCGGGTCGCTTACCGGCACGCCTTTATGCACGGCCTTCTTCACCTCCTCGACCAGCGCCGCCCACTGCGCCTCGCGATCGGTATTTTGCTGCGCGAACGGCAGCTGTTTCAGTTCGTCCGGGGAAAACCATTTCTCATACATCGTCATTAACTCCAGTGTTTTAAGCCATTCCTGAAGATCCGGCTCGTCGCCCGCCAGAAGCCCTTCACGCAGCGCCACCAGCCGGTCGCGCAGCGTCTCGGTACGTTTGAGCTGCGCGTTAAGCATGGCGATTTGTGTGTCGATAACCTCCGGCAGCGTCACGCTGCCGCTCTCCAGGCACTCCCGCACCTGCGCCAGGCTCAGCCCCATCCGCGTTAACGCCTGAATATGATGCAGACGCTGAATATCATCACGGTTATAGAGCCGGTAGCCGGCGGCGGTACGGCCGGAGGGAATGAGCAGCCCGAGGCTTTCGTAGTGGTGTAGCGTGCGAACCGTCAGTCCGGCGCGCTTCGCGAGTTCACCCACCTGTAGCAACATAAACGCTCTCCTCTTCCCTTGCGAAGCCCACTGTGAGCCCTGACGTAACGTGAGGGTCAAGAGACTACCATAAAAAAAGCTCCCGACCGGCGGGAGCTTTTTCACAGCATTTAAGCATTAGCTGGAGTGATGGTTTCGCTTACAGCGTTTATCATAATGGCGCACCCACCAGTAGCGATCGCATACCTGTTCATGACCGCCGATACGGGCGCCCGCAAGCCAGAGCACAGCCCCGACAAAAATACTCAATATGGCGCCGTGCGCGAAAAATTGTGGCAGATTAAGCTGCGGCAACTGGTTAAGAATGGAGTAACCGACCCCGACGACCATGACAACTAACCCCAGCCCCATCAAAAAGTTGCCGAGCAACGACGCGTTTTTGCGTTTCATAGTCACCTCCGGAATGTTGGGCGGGAAAGTATCCCTGCGATTTATGTGTAAAGTATAGGCAACGCTTATGCGTGAGGGTTGCGCCGGGGATCACATTTATGAACATTCCAGGAACGAAACTTTACAAATAAGTCAATGAATTGAATGAAAATCTAATTATTCATGACAGTGATTATTGATTTTGCCGCCCCGCCGCGTCGCGGTTTTGTGATCTGCGCGGCGTCACAGTAAACTACGCCGCAAACAGAGATGTTCAGGAACAATAACGTGACGATTAAACTGATAGTGGGCCTTGCCAACCCCGGCGCGGAATATGCTGCCACTCGCCATAACGCGGGCGCATGGTATGTAGATTTGCTGGCGGAACGCTTTCGCGCGCCGCTGAAAGAAGAAGCCAAATTTTTTGGTTATACCTCGCGCATTAATATCAACGGCAATGATGTGCGTCTGCTGGTGCCGACCACTTTTATGAACCTGAGCGGTAAGGCTGTGGCGGCGTTGGCCACCTTTTACCGCATCACGCCCGATGAAATCCTGGTCGCGCATGATGAGCTGGATCTCCCGCCGGGCGTGGCGAAATTCAAGCTCGGCGGCGGTCACGGCGGTCATAACGGCCTGAAAGACATCATCAGCAAGCTTGGCAATAACCCGAACTTTCATCGTTTACGACTCGGCATTGGTCATCCGGGCGATAAAAATAAAGTTGTCGGTTTTGTACTTGGCAAACCGCCGGTCAGCGAGCAAAAGCTCATAGACGAGGCCGTTGACGAAGCGGCGCGCTGCACCGAAATCTGGCTGCAGGACGGCTTAACCAAAGCCACTAATCGCCTGCACAGTTTTAAAGCGCAATAACCGGCGCGGCGGCGCGGCGCGAGGGTGATTTCTCCCCCGTTGCGCGCCTGTTACGTGTATAATAGCCAAATAACACCATTTCTCATCATCGGGTTATTTCTAACCCCCTGATAAACCAGCAATTAAGGTAATGTAAAACATGGGATTCAAATGCGGTATCGTCGGCTTGCCGAACGTCGGTAAATCCACTCTGTTCAATGCGCTGACCAAAGCAGGTATTGAGGCGGCGAACTTCCCGTTCTGTACCATTGAGCCGAACACCGGCGTCGTGCCTATGCCCGATCCGCGTCTGGACAAGATTGCCGAGATAGTCAAGCCGCAGCGCATTCTGCCGACCACGATGGAGTTTGTGGACATCGCGGGCCTGGTGAAAGGCGCGTCGAAAGGCGAAGGTCTGGGCAACCAGTTCCTGACCAACATTCGCGAAACCGAAGCTATCGGCCACGTGGTGCGCTGCTTTGAAAACGACAACATCATCCACGTCGCGGGCAAAGTGAACCCGGCAGAAGATATTGACACCATCAATACCGAGCTGGCGCTCTCTGACCTCGATACCTGCGAGCGTGCGATTCATCGCATCTCCAAGAAAGCCAAAGGCGGCGACAAAGACGCCAAAGCCGAGCTGGCCGTGCTGGAAAAATGCCTGCCGCAGCTCGAAAACGCCGGTATGCTGCGCGCGCTGGATCTGAGCAAAGAAGAGAAAGATCTCATCAAATACCTGAGCTTCCTGACGCTCAAGCCGACCATGTACATCGCGAACGTCAACGAAGATGGTTTTGAGAACAACCCGTTCCTCGACCAGGTCCGTGAAATCGCCGCGAAAGAAGGTTCTGTCGTCGTGCCGGTGTGCGCGGCGGTGGAATCCGATATCGCTGAGCTCGACGATGAAGAGCGCGATGAATTCATGCAGGAACTGGGCCTTGAAGAGCCGGGCCTGAACCGCGTGATCCGCGCCGGTTACTCCCTGCTGAACCTGCAAACCTACTTCACCGCAGGCGTGAAAGAAGTGCGCGCATGGACCATCCCGGTTGGCGCGACCGCGCCGCAGGCGGCCGGTAAAATCCACACCGACTTTGAAAAAGGCTTTATCCGCGCGCAAACCATCGCCTATGACGATTTCATCACCTACAAAGGCGAACAGGGCGCGAAAGAAGCGGGCAAAATGCGCGCGGAAGGGAAAGACTACATCGTCAAAGATGGCGACATCATGAACTTCCTGTTCAACGTCTAAAGAAAATGTGCGCCGTATGAGGTTGTATTACCTCTCCTGAGGCAAACTTATTAAAATCCACGCCATCGCGTGGATTTTTGTTTTTATGTTTAGACACGCATTCAGAGCGACGGGCGATTACGAATAACGCCGCGGTTTCTCTCAGGCAGTCAGATTTATCGCTAAGCGCAGGTGAAAAGCGTGTACACTGCTGCGCTCTTTAACGTAAGCGCCCGGGAGGCAACAGTATGAACGAAGGCCCATTGACCGAAAAAGAGCTGCAATGGCTTGACGATATGCTGGAAAAATATGGCAGCGAGGAGTCGATTGTCGATGTCGCCGAGCTGGATGGCCTGCTGACCGCCGTGCTTTCCGGCCCACGCAGCATTGAACCGAGCGAATGGCTGGTGGCGCTCTGGGGCGGGCAAAACCGCATTCCGCGCTGGAGCAACGAGCGTGAGATGAACCGCTTTATGGAACTGTGCTTCCAGCATATGAACGATATCGCCGATCGCCTCGCGGAGTTCCCGGAGCAGTTCGATCCGCTGTTTGGCGAGCGCGAGACCGAAGGCCAGGCGTTCACCGTGGTGGAAGAGTGGTGCTTTGGCTATATGCGCGGCGTGACGCTGAGCGACTGGTCGTCGCTGCCGGAGACGTTACAGCCCGCACTGGACGCCATCGCCCTGCACGGCAAAGAAGAAAACTTCCCGCAGCTGGAGGCGCTTTCACCGCAAGAGCTTGAAGAACGTTTCGCCGCTATCCGCCCCGCCGCGCTGGCTTTACACGATTACTGGATTGCGCAGCCGGACGCGATTCCTGCGCCGCAGCAACCGGTAGTGTCCGAACAGAAACCGGGGCGTAACGATCCCTGTTTTTGCGGCAGCGGTAAAAAATATAAGCAATGCTGTCTGCACTAAATATGATGCGCCTGCGGGCGCATTTTTTATGCCTCAACAGGCTCAGAAAGCCTGTTTAAGGGGTGCCATCACGCTTTACTGGCGATAAAAAAGTCGCACCTGCATGCCAGGGCCAGCCGCAAAATAAACCGCTAAAGATAATCCTGATAAAATTCACCGGCTCGCTTTATCGTTTTTCTGTCACGCAGGCGTCAGTTTATTGCTCGCCGCCTTCGCGGTTTTTCTGCAAATTATCGCGTCCCACCCCGCCAATAAATGGCAGCCTCAGTTTCAGCGGCGAGACATCCACGCCCATATTCAGCCCCAGCACATTGACCTCAAGGCCCTCTTCCGCGCCCAGCGTGATCCCCGCCACGCCCAACACGGAGATCTGAACGCCGCGCCCTGACGGCGGCAAACCAACGATATGGCGCAGCGAGCGGAAATCCTTACCAATAGCGTTAGCGGGCATATCCAGTTTCAGCGCCGGAACTTCCCGGCCGATATGGGCGATAAACGTATTGCTGTTTGGCCCAGGCCAGACGCGATAAGTCTCAGGCCAGGGCCAGGAGGCGATAGCGGCTTCAATTTGCGGGATCATCGCTTCGGCCTGTGTCCCGCGATGTTCGACCAGCAGACGGGGTTTCGAACCATACCAGTAGCCGTCTGGCGCATTGCGGTTGTGTCGCACTTTCTTACCCGCTCCCCAGCTAATGACTTCATAGCGGTGATAGTGCGTTTCTCCGGCGCGCTTATAGATTATCCACGGATGCACTGCGACCACGCCTTTCCAGCCCCAGGTCGGGGCGGCGTAAACCTGCACCACCGCCAGCCCGGCGTTTTTGCGGGGATCGGGCGCCAGCCCCGCAGAGTCGCTGCGGGCGGCCCACCACCCTCGCTGCGCCTCGGGGTCGTGGTGATACACCGCCAGACCGACGCTCACGGCAAGTGAAAGCAGGGTAATGCAAAGAAAACTCAGCGAAAGTGTTTTAATCAGGAACATGCGAAGCCAGATGGGGTGAATAATACGTCATGCGGTACGTTATCCTGGCGCTGCGGTTTTATCCAGCAATGTCCGTTTGCCCCACAGATGCAGCCCGGCGTTGAGAGCCGCGCATACAACATGCCAGAGCGCGTATTCTCACCCCTTGCGGCCATACCTCACCCCATCTCCACCATCCCTACTATCACGTCGCGCAGTTCCGCTTTTGCCTGCGTGGCGTCAATGGCACCGATCGTCACGGCCCATGAGAGCCCCTCGGCTGCGCCGAACATCGCCCACAGCGCGGCGTCGCGCAGCGTGTCAGCCCCGCGAAACGGCGCAAAAAGCGTGCGGCATTTGGCGATAAAGTCGCAGGCGTACTCCTGGCGCAGTTTTTCCAGCTCCGGCGTACCGGTAAGCGCCGCCATCACGTTCGGCATTTCGCGGCCCTGCAACAGCACACATTCGATATAGGCATCGGCGATGACTGACGCAAGCGGTGCCAGTTCGGGCGTCGTGCGCGCAATCGCCTCGTCCATTTTGCGGTTCTGGCGCTGTTCATACTCGCGATAGAGCGCCGCCAGCAAGCCGGAGCGGCTGGTAAAGTGATCGTACACCACTGGTTTAGTTACGCCCGCCCGTTCCGCCAGCCGGCCCAGCGTCAGCGCCTCGGTGCCCTCGTCGCGGATAATTTCCCAGGCAACGGTCATTAACTGGATGTGCCGCTCATCGCGACTAAGGCGCGTGCGGGTGTCAGACATAGGTTTTCTCCTTGACAACATTACCTACCAAAAGTAACTTACTAAAGGTAGGTTACCTTTGGTATATCAGATTACGTCCATTCCCGCCTGATGGCAACGCAGGAGGAGTAAACATGCACGCTTTGATCGTGGTTTCCCATCCGTCAGAACACTCTCTGTCCCACAGCGTCGCGCATGCGCTGGCCGACGGCGTGAAAAGCGCCAGCGCGCAGCACAGCGTGGAGATTGCCGACCTCACCCGCGAAGGCTTCAACCCGGTGTTTAACGAGGCCGACTACGCGGCGTTTATGAAAACCGCGCCGGTGCCGCCGGACGTCGCGAAAGAGCAGGCACGCATCGATAACGCCGACGCGCTGGTGCTGGTTTTTCCGGTCTACTGGTGGTCGATGCCCGGGTTGCTGAAAGGCTGGATCGATCGCGTCTTCACGAACGGCTGGGCGTATGAAGAACGTCCTGAGGGCGGGATCGTGAAAAAGCTGGGGCATCTGCCGGTACACCTGGTCGGCATCGGCGGAGCGGATCGCAAAACGTACGAGAAACATGATTACCGCCAGGCGTACCACACGCAGATAGCTCACGGGATTTTCGACTACTGCGGCGCGCCGGTTATCAACAATGCGCTGCTGTTTCTGCCGGATCTCAGTACGCCCGACGCCGCAACCGACCGGGCACGCGCGATCGGCGCGAAGATCTTCGCCGCCCGGGCGTAACGCACGTTACGCCTGCGAAAGACCGGCGGCCTCCAGCAGCGCCTGCCAGCGCGCGTCAGTCTCACCGCTGGTTTTCGCCGCCCGTTTCGCCAGCCGTTCCGGCTTGCCCCACAGCCGGAACAGCGCAGCGCAGGCCTCGTCAGGCGATAAATCGCGAAACGCCATCGCCAGCGCATGCAGCGTCCCGGCGTCATCCGTCAGCGGAAGTTTTAGCTTTAGCGCGTCGGTGGCGACGCGCAGGCACGCCACCAGCGCGGGCGCCGTCCGGGCGTTAAGCGCATAGCGCGCCACAAAGGCGTTAATGAAACCATCCTGCACCGACTGGTGCTCGTCATCCACCAGCGCCATATAATCCGCCAGCAGCGGGAAATACGCCTCGCTCGCCAGCGCCAGCCCGAAAACGGCGTAGCTGCCCGGCATACAGCATTTTTCCGCCTGCGCGTCACTGTACCACTCATACTGGCGCATCGCCGCGCGCGCGTAACGCTCAAGCGCCGGATGCAGCCTTTCAAACGTCAGCGCGTTGGCGAAAAACCGGTGCGTGTCATTGCGCGCGAGGCCCTTCACTGGCAACCCGTGCTTCGCGCCAGACTTCAGCTTAAGGGCATAGCTGCGCGGGAATTCATGGGCCAGCAGTCGACACAGAAACGCCAGCGCCTGCTCATAGGCCGCAGCCGTCTCCTCGCGGATCTGCACCGTCACCTGCGCGATAACATCGTTAGCGGCGCATTTCACCTGCTCGCTCTCAAACGTCGCTACGTCCTGCGCCAGCACGCCGGTGCCGGTTTTCAGATACGCGGCGGCTTTTTTAATGCCGAGCTGCTGCGCCAGCGTCAGAAGTTGCAGCCCTTTCGATTTGCTGTAAGAGGGTTCAAAACGCAGGATGATCACGGCGGTATACAGCAACAGTTCGCTTTCGTCTGCCGCAGGCGGCGGCGTGTCGGGCCTGCGCTCATACTGCCGCTCGCGCCAGGCGTTCTCCTGCACCGTAAACCAGCGCGGCAGACACTCGCGCTCCACATAGTCGCTCAGAAGATACGCTATCCAGTGGCGGTGTTCGGTAAGCGCGGCGCTGCCCTTATTCAGTTGCTGGATGCGCTCGCAGTCGCGCAACAGCGCCGGAAGATCCGGCTGCGGGAAGAGGTCATGATTTAGCGCGTTACCGCAATAAAAAAGCGTCGACGTCGGATCGGTTGGCGCGTCGCCCTTCTCCAGCACGTCGCGCTGATACGCCTGCATCGCCTGACGCAGCTCGTCGATGTATTGCGTATCACAATGCTCAAAGAGCGTGGTCTGCAACAGCCCCTCGCTCGTGGCGAAACGGGCTTCAATATGGAAACGGCAATAGCGGAACGGCGTCTCGCGCCGCAGCATGTCGAGCCGCGCCCCGATAAGCGCCGTCAGCGGCGCGAGCCAGTCGGCGTGCACCTCATCGGGCGACAGCGCGCCGTGCCACCCGGCAGGGTCGTCATCAGCCTCTCCCTCGTCCCTCTCCTCAAGCGTCACCCGACGCGACTCAACATTCAGCATCAGCGAATAGTCGCCCGCGCGCAGCGGATGATCGGGTGGCGCGTCGGGCGACGTAAAGCGTTCCGTGGTGTCGTCGAACCAGCGGTTAATCAGCGCCAGCGCCTGCGGGGCGCGTAATGGGGCAAACACAGACATCGCATTATCCTTTCAGACTGTTGCGAGGGTTATACGCGGCGCGCGCGCGGCGCTCAAGTGCGAAATGTGGTGGCGGGAAAGCGGCAGAATAAACAAAACCCGGCGCGCACGGTCTTGCCGCCTCCGCCTGCGGGCATCGCAGACACAAGACGTAAGCCGGACATCGCCGGGCGATAGCGCGACACCTGGCCGTCAGGCCGCGGCGCCGCTGGTTTGTGCGGCAAGGTGCGCCGCCCAGAGGCTCGCCACCCATTTCACGCCGCGCGCCGTAAAGCGCGGTTGAGAGAACGTATGCAGGTTTTCGCCCACGCCCGAGCGCAGCGTAAAGTAGCCCGCCTGGAGGTGATGGTGCTGCGGCACCAGCGTGCCGTTGGCGCGCTGCATAATGTTGCGCTCCAGCAGGAACTGGCGGAACTCCGGCTCCTTCACCTTGAGCATTTTGCACAGCTGGCGAAAGCCCAGCGACTCTTCAACCTGCACGAAACGGTCAAAGAACTCGGCTTTAGGGGCGAAGAGAGCCAGCTGCTGCTCCGCCCGCTGACGCTTTTCATACTGCTCGGCCCAGGCGCGCGCGGCGGCGGCCGGGTTGGTAAAGTCCGGCAGGCTGGCGTTACGTTCGCGCTCCTGCCAGCGGTCGAGCATTTCAGCGGTAAACGCCGGCGAAATACGCGCGACCGTCAGCAGCGAATCACGTTTGTTTAACAGGAACTCCTGACGCATCTCTCCATCCCGCTCGTAGAGCGTAATGCCGATGGGTTGGGACAGGCGCTGCGCCGTCTCCAGGCTTTTGATCATGCGCTTCACTTCACTGTGGGCAATACCTGTCAACTTAGCGATTTCACGGCTGCTCATTGTGACCGATTGATCCTGAGCATTAAGATTTTCCAGCGGAATCATCATAGGTTTCACCACTCATTCACTGACTCAATTACAACAACACCTGGTGCTTTGTAGAAATAGTATACAGGCACCTGGTTAAATATCCAGTAGATTTTTTAATCGGTTTCACTTAAGTCTCAGGCGCGGCGCGGGTTGCGCAAAGAGGTCTGCTATGTGCTTAAAAAATAAGCTTTTCTGGAGTCAGCCCTGTGACACCCGTGGATCAGGCCCATAAAAAAAGCCCGCACAGGCGGGCTTTCAGCGAGAAAAAAACGGGGTCATTCGAGCCCGGCGCGCGCCAGGCCGAACGCGGCATCCTGGCTGCCGGGCGCCATTTGCGACACCAATTGCAGTCGGTTCCAGCTATTGATGATAGCAATGGCAAAAGCGATTTCCGCGATCTCCGTTTCGGAGAAATGCTCGCGCGCTTTGTGGTAGAGCGCGTCGCTGACGCCAGACTCATCAATACGCGTCATCGCTTCTGTTAAGGCCAGCGCCGCTTTCTCCTGCGCGCTGAAGAGCGGCGACTCGCGCCATACCGCCAGATGATACAGCCGCAGTTCGCGCTCGCCCGCCATCCTTGCCTCTTTACAGTGCATATCGACACAGAACGCGCAGCCGTTAAGCTGCGACGCGCGAAGGTCAATCAGATGCTTGAGTGTCGGCGACAGGCTGCTTTTTTTCAGCGCCGCGCTGGCGTTCATCAGCGTGTTGACCAGCGCCGGAACGGCCTGGTAATGGTTTACGCGCGTATTCATGGGAACTCCTTCATCACAAAAAATTACCCCGCGCGGTGCGGAGCACGTCAGAAACTTTTCGTCTATCTTACGGGCCTATGACATAGTAAAAAGGGTCATAAATGATGAAACGAGGCAGGACATGAAACCGGGCTATCGCGAGATTTACCAGCGTTACCGCCAGAATATCCGCGACGGCGTATTGAAACCGGGCGACCGCGTGCCGTCCATCCGTCTGCTGGCGCAGGAGTTACAGGTCGCGAAGAAAACCGTCGAGGCGGCCTACGCGGTGCTGGTAGGCGAAGGCTATCTGGTGAGCCGCGGGCCGCAGGGCACCTGCGTCAACCCGGCGCTCGCGTCAGTACCGCGCCCGGCAGTGCCAGCGCCAGCGCTCCCTGCCGGTAACGATGGCCTGCTCACCCTTCACGAACCTGACGGCTTTTTGCGCCCCGGCATTCCGTCGCTGGACCGCTTTCCTTATAAGAAATGGCTGCTGCTGTGCGCGCGCGCAACGCGCGCCATGCGCCCGGAAGAGATGGTAAACCCGCCCGTCGCGGGCTTCGCGCCGCTGCGCGCGGCCATCGCCAGCTATCTGACTATCTCGCGCGGCGTCACCTGTACCGCCGACGATATTTTCATCACCAGCGGCTATCGGGGCAACCTGCTGCTCACCCTCCAGGCGCTGCTGGGCCACGGCGACCGCGTGGCGCTGGAAGAGCCAGGGTATTTTGTGGGGCAGCGGCTGCTGAAAGCCCGCGCGCCTGCGCTGTATCCGGTGCCGGTCGATGATGAGGGCATACAGGTAGCGCATCTGCAACGCCACTGCCCGGACGCCCGGCTCGCCATCGTGACGCCCTCGCATCACAGCCCGCTTGGCGTCACGCTCTCGCTGCCGCGCAAGCAGCAATTGCTCGCATGGGCGTCTCAGCACAACGCGTGGATTGTGGAAGATGATTACGACGGCGAGTTTCACTACACGCGTAACGTGCTGCCTTCACTGAAAAGCCTTGATACCGACGATCGCGTGATTTACATCGGCACCTTCAGCAAGACCATTATGCCCTCGGTGCGCATCGGCTATCTGGTGATGCCGCGGTCGGCCAGACAGGCTTTCCTCGAAAGCGGCGCCCTCTTCACCGGCGGCCAGCCGCTGCTGATGCAGAAGATTCTGGCGGCGTTTTTAAGCGGCGGCGATTTCTACGCGCATCTGAAGAAAATGCGCGCGCTTTATGCCCGGCGGCGTGAAATGGCTATCAGGGCGCTGCACCAGGTCTATCCCGGCGTGTTTGCCACGCCGCTTGAGGATGGCGGCATGCATGTCGTGGCCTATTTAAAAACGGCCGCCTGCGACGAGGCGCTCGCCCGCGTCTGGCAGCAGCACCAGTTGCAGGTGAACGCGCTCTCGCCCTGGTACCTGCTGCCCGAAAAACGTTACGGGTTAATTATCGGTTACACCAATCTTCGCTCGCAGGAAGAGGCAGTGGCGCTCCTGACGCGCGCCGTGGCCGACACGCGCGCGCTGCTCGGCGAGACAGGCTAAACGCCGTTATTTGCCGAGCTTCGAGAGCATCTCCGGGCGCATGAACTTATTCACCACCAGCATAAACACCACCGACGGGAGCAGCAGGATCAGCGCGGTAATCGATGAGATCTGATAATTGCCGGACATACTGGCGTTATAAAGCAGTAGCGGCAGCGTGCTGATATCCGGAGCGCCGACAAAAAACGCGCCGGTAAACTCATCCAGCGATTCCAGAAACACAAAAATGCTGGCGGCGATGATGCCAGGCGCCGCCTGCGGCAGCACGATGCGAAAGAACGTGTACGCCGCGCTCGCGCCGAGGTTGCGCGCGGCGCGCGAAAGTAGCGGGTCGACGCTGCTGAACGCCGCCACGCTTATCCAGATGGCGTACATCATGCCGTGAACGCTGTGGACCAGCACTACGCCCGTTATCGTCCCGTTCAGCCCCCACTGATAAAAGAGCCGCGCCACGTTCATATAGACCGTCAGCCCCGGAAAGGCCTGCGGGATCAGAAACAGCAGCATAAAGAAAAAGCGCAGCGGCATCCCCTTGCGGGAGAGTGCGTAGCCGGCGGGCACCGCCACCACGAGACACACCGCCACGGTCAGTAGCGCGATGCCGATACTGGTGAGCAGCGATCCCCCGACATCGCTGTAGGGGCTGAATACCTGCGACCAGTATTTCATTCCCCATTCGGCGGGCAGCGCGTGCGGGAAATACCAGCGCTCCGCCACGGTCCAGATAAGCAGATTCAGCACCGGGCCGAGCAGTATCAGCAGCAGCAACACCAGCAGCAGCGTCTGCCAGAAGAGGCCCGCGCGAAACGGCGTCAGGCGAAAGGCGCGCGCGGGCGTGAACGCCGGGTTTTCCGCCATCGGGCTCATGCGTGGGCTCCTTTCTCTTTAAGCGTATGGCGCAGGTAAAACCACGACAGCGCGGCGCAAATCAGATATGAGATAACCCCGAGCGCGTTCGCGACGTGATAATCGCCATAAGAGCTGACGCGAAACGCCATATCGACGGTCATCATGGTGGGCGTGCCGGTGCCTATCATCAGCGGCACCGACAATACCGAGAGCATCGTGACGGTGGAGAGCACCAGCGCCACGCCGAGCGTCGGCAGCGCATGGGGCAGCAGCACCTGCAACAGAATCCTCAGGCGCGACGCGCCGAGATTTTTCGCCGCCTGGATCTGCGAGGGCTCAATCGCCGCCATCGCGCCGCAGGTCAGGAGCGTCACAAACGCCATCTGCTTCCAGACGAACGTAATAATGATGCCCTTCCAGCCGAGCCAGGAGACGGTGTCGAGTGGCGTCATCAGACCGCCTGCCACCAGCGCGTTATTCATCAGGCCGTTTTTGGCGAGAAACGTGCGCATCATCTGCGCCGTCACGATAAACGGAATAAACAGCGGCAGACGGTAAAGCAGCCCGAACGCGCGCGCCAGGAAAGGGTATGGCGAGAGCACAATAACGCCGGAAAGCGTCACGGCGATAACCGCCAGCAGGGCCACCGACACCAGCACGATAGCAAGCGAGAACAGAATGTCCTGCGAGTAGAGGTCAAAAACTTTACGAAAGTGCGTCAGGGTAAACCCTGAGGCGTCGGTGACAAACGCCGACACCAGCGAAAAGCCCAGCGGATATAAAAACAGGACGGCGGTAAGCAGCGCGGCGGGCGCTACCAGCAGGCCGTAATGAAGGGATTTTCTCATCAGGTTATTCCCGGAAAGTCACCAGAACAGCGCCCGACTGACCGTCGGGCGCGCGGGGGTCAGTTTGAGACCTGGCTCTCGTAGCCCTCTTTGATATCGTCAAAGTACGGGGCAATCGGGAAGCTCTTGCCGTAGTTCGCCAGCGTCTGCGGCGAGATTTCGGCGAACAATTTCTGCCAGGTCGGCGCGTCGAGCTTTGCTTTTACGTACTGCGCGTCGATGCCCGGATACCAGTTGAATTGCTTAACGATGCCCTGCGCCTGCACGTCCGGGCTTGTCGCGAGCGCGATAAAGTCCTGCGCAAGCGTCGCCTGCGCCGCACGGGCCGGGACGACGTAATACATCGGCTGGCCCGGCATCCCCGGCGCAATCAGCGCGAGCTTCAGCGACGGCGGCACTTTGCCCTGATCTTTCCAGCTATAAAACATATCCACCCACACAGGCCCCATGGCGATTTCGCCGCGGCTTAGCATATCGAGCGTGCCGGCGTTGCCCGGCGTGAAGGTCACGTTCTGGTTAAAAGCTTTGAGTTTTTCAAACGCGGGCCCCCAGCTTTTCTCGACGCTTTTATCGTAAGGCTGCGCGCTGAGCCGCGCGGCGTCGGTGCCGTAAGCGTAGATCCAGCCCACCACGAAACTCACGCCGGACATGCCGTTTTTGATGCCGTTATAGCCAAACGCCTTCGGGTTTTTCTGCGCCCACCGCACCAGCTCGTCATACGAGGCGGGCGGCGTTTTTACCAGCTCGCTGTTGTAAGCAAGCGCCGTCTGGCTCAGGAACATCGGCATCACATAGCCGTCGACATCCACGCCCAGCGCATTGCGGGCGCTCGCCTGCGAGACCATTTTCCCGGTCGGGATCTGGTCGCGGAATTTCGCCAGTAGCCCCTTTTCCACAAGCTCCCCACCCGCCTTCTGATGCACAATCGCGACGTCGATATCCCACTGCGGCGACCCGCTCTGCTGCTGGGCGGTCAGCTTTTCGATGATTTTATTAGAGCCCGCATCCCCAGGCCCGGTGCCGACCACCCGAATTTTCACACCGGGATGACTCGCCTCGAAGCGCGGCGCAAGAAAGGTTTTAACGTAATCGACCATATTCTGGTCGCCCGCTGTCGCCACGTTCAGCACCGTTTCCGCCTGCGCGCTGGCAAGCGTGCCGAACGAGAGCGCCGCGCACAGCGCAATGTGAGTTTTAGCAAACATGAAATACCCCTGACTGTGTGAGTAAAAGAGAACTAAGGCTGGTTAAAACGGTGCAGCGCCCGGGCTGGCACATGCAGCGCCACGGCGGCGTTGACGGGCCAGCTCTGCGGGCTGTCCGCCTGGAAAAGATGATGGTCGACCCGCACGCTGTGGCGATACTGGTGCCCCATAAATGCGCTCTGCTCGACGACGCCTGCAAGCGTCAGCCCGCCCGCGAGGGCCGTGCCGGGCGCGGCGCTTATCGTCACGTCGGCGCTGCGAAAACAGAGCGTCTCGCCCGCCTGCGCGCGAATACGGTTCGTGGCGCCCATAAAATCGGCCACAAACGGCGTTTGAGGCTGCTGCCAGATGGCCTGCGGCGTGCCGACCTGTTCAATACGCCCCTGGTTGAGCACCGCTACGCGGTCGGCCATCACCAGCGCCTCTTCCTGATCGTGGGTGACGATAAGCGAGGTAAAACCGAGCTGCTGTTGCAGGGTTTTGATTTCATGGCGCACATTCAGGCGCACGCGGGCATCAAGGTTTGAGAGCGGCTCGTCGAGCACGAGCACATCCGGCTCTACCGCCAGCGCCCGGGCCAGCGCCACGCGTTGCCGCTGCCCGCCGGACAGCGCGCTGATTTTGCGGTCTTCAAAGCCGGATAAATTCACCAAAGCCAGCATCTTTTTTATTTGCGCCTGGATGTCGGCCTTCGGTAATTTACGCAGGGTTAATCCAAAGCCAATATTTTGCGCCACCGTAAAATGCGGCCATAACGCATAACTCTGGAACACCATAATAATATTGCGCCGCTCCGGCGCCAGCGCGGTGATATTGCGCCCGGCGAGAATAATCTCACCGGATTCCACTGGCACAAAACCGCACAGCGCGTTTAAGAGCGTTGTTTTCCCACAGCCGGACGGGCCAAGCAGCGCAATCATTTCCCCGCGATCCACGGATAAATCAATATTGTGAAGCACCGTGTTATCGCCATAGCCCATTTTTAATTGCGTTATCTGTAAATAACTCATCGCCCTCACCTGCATTCTCGCGACATTATTTTTAACGATGAACACGTGTTCACTACGGTGTAAAAAAAATGCAACGTCGCCCCGACATGATAGGCACCTACTTTGTCGCGCCTTTGTGACAATTTAATTAAGTGAGCGGGAAAACAGGTGGGAAAATGATTATTGATGTGCTCGGCAGCGGCAGCGCGTTTGCCACGCAGCAAAATACCTCGTCAATCACTATCCAGGGCGGCGGGCAGTGGCTGGTGGATTGCGGCCCGACGATCCCGCGCGCGCTGTGGCAGCGTAAAACGGACATTAACGCTATCGACGTTATCTGGTTTACCCATATCCACCCCGACCACTGCGCGGGGCTCGCCCCGCTGCTGAACCAGTGGAAAAGTTTCGGGCGCGTCAAACCGCTCACTATTTTTTGCGAGCCTGCCCAGCGCGCGGTGTTGCAGCAGTTGTCTCTGCTGGCGGTCTGGCCGCAGACCACGTTCTGTTTTGATATCGACTGGCAGGATATTACCGCCGAGTCGCACTGGCGCGACTGGCGCATCCGCAGCGCGTCGACGCAGCATGAAATCCCGTGTCGCGCGCTGCGCATCGACGCGCACGGCATGGCGCTGTTTTACAGCGGCGACGGCCGGCCGACGCCCGACAGCCTGGCGCTGATGGCGGGCGCGACGCTGGCGTTTCAGGAGTGCGCCTCGTGGCAGGCGCTGGAGGATGACGCCTCCCACGGCGATTTCCCCTCCTGCCTGACGGTGTGCGAATGCCTGCAACTGCCCGCGCTGGGGCTTTATCACTGCTGGGAGGCGGATATTCCGGCTATTCGCGACGCCTGTGAGCGCCACCCGGCGCTGTTTTTAGCACAAGACGGCCAGCGTTACGATCTGGCTCGCCTGCGGGCGGCGTTATGAAGCCGCGTCAGACGCGGGGGGCGGTAACGGCGCAGGATGTCGCGACGCTTGCGGGCGTGTCGCGCGCCGTGGTGTCGCGCGCGCTTGGCGACAGCGGCAGCATTTCACCTGAGACCAAAGCGCGGGTGCTGGCCGCCGCCAGAGAGCTTGGGTATCAGGTTAATTTTCTGGCGCAGGGGCTTAACCGCCAGCGCAGCCAGCTTATCGGCGTGATTGTGGCGCGCATCGGCGATCCGTTTCGCAGCGCGCTGCTGGAGGCGCTCATTAAGGCTATTTCGCAGCGCGGCTACCAGGCGCTGGTGACGGAAATCGCCGGCGAGACGGAGCTTGAGATGACGCTGCGCCGTTTTATGCAATATCGCGTCTCAGGCGTGGTGGTAACGTCCGGCCAGCCGCCCGAGGCCATTATCGATGACTGCGTGCGGCATCAGATCCCGGTGGTCGGCATTAACCGCCCGGCAACGCATGCGCGGGTGGACACGGTCTGCTCCGATAATGCCCAGGGCGCGCAGCTTGCCGCCGCGCAGCTGTGCGACGCGGGCTGTCGCCGCTTTGGCTGGCTTAACTATCCGCACTCGACCTGGGCGGGCGTTGAGCGCGGCGCGGCGTTTCAGGCGGCGCTCCGCGCGCGCGGAGTGCGCGAGGCGCATGCCACGCCGCTTAACGCGCCGGAAGACGGCTACCAGGGGGGCCTTGCGGCGGCGCGCAGCGCTCACGCCTCGCTGGACGGGATTTTCTGCGCCAACGCGCAGCTCGCCTGCGGCTTTCTCGACGGCATGCGGCGGCTTGGCAAAACCGCGCCGCACGATTTTCATCTGATCGGGTTCGACAACACCCCGCAGACGGCGTATGACGCTTATCAGCTTACCACGCTGCATCAGGATGTGGCGGCGCTTGCCGCACGGGCGCTCGACTGTCTCGCCGACCGCGCGCGCCAGCCGCATACGCCCGCGCGCGTCGAGTGGGTTCCCGTCACGCTCGTGCACCGGCAGACCTCGCCCCGGGTAACCTAAACCGGGGCTGAACCGGGGGCGAAAAACAGAAATTTCCCCTTTACGCGCCCTCGTAACGGGAATATTCGTCTAAGGTTTTCATATGGTTGATTCGCAGTGGTGTGCGCTGCGCCCCGTTAAGGAGAATTAATTGATGACACAAGCCGTTACGCGCCGTCCCCGGACGCTGTTTTTCGCCATTCAGGTCGCCCTCAGCGGCGCGCTGCTGGCCTTCTCCACGCTGCCTGCCAGCGCGCAGGACGCGCCCGCGGAACGCGCCGCGCCGCAGTCGCCGGATCAGCTGCTCGGTCCGCTGTTTACCGATGTGCAGAGCGCGAAGCTGTTTCCCGATCAGAAAACCTTCGCCGATGCGGTGCCCAAAAGCGACCCATTGATGATCCTGGCCGACTACCGCATGCAGCGTAACCAGTCGGGCTTCGATTTACGCCACTTCGTCGAGCTGAACTTTACCCTGCCGCAGAAAGGTGAAGCCTATGTGCCGCCCGCAGGCCAAAGCCTGCGCGAGCATATCGACGGCCTGTGGCCGGTGCTGACGCGCTCCACCGATTCCGCCAGCAAATGGGATTCCCTGCTGCCGCTGCCGAAGCCTTACGTGGTGCCGGGGGGACGTTTTCGCGAAGTCTATTACTGGGACACCTACTTCACTATGCTGGGCCTCGCCGAGAGCGATCGCTGGGATAAAGTGCAGGATATGGTCGATAACTTCGCCCATGAGATTGACGCCTGGGGCCATATCCCGAATGGCAACCGCAGCTACTATTTAAGCCGTTCCCAGCCGCCATTCTTCTCCTTTATGGTGGAACTGCTGGCGACCCATGAAGGCGGCGACGAGACGCTGAAAAAATATCTGCCGCAGTTGCAAAAAGAGTATGCCTACTGGATGGAAGGCAGCGAAAATCTCGCGCCGGGCGACGCCCATGAGCGCGTGGTGAAGCTGAAAGACGGCGCGCTGCTGAACCGCTACTGGGACGATCGCGACGCGCCGCGTACCGAATCCTGGCTTGACGACGTGACCACCGCTAAAAACAACCCGGATCGTCCGGCGACGGAAATCTATCGCGATCTGCGCGCAGGTGCCGCCTCCGGCTGGGATTTCAGCTCGCGCTGGATGGATAACCCGCAGCAGCTCGGCTCGATTCGCACCACCACGATCCTGCCGGTGGATCTCAACGCCCTGCTGTTCCAGCTGGAAAAAACCCTGGCGCGCGCCAGCAAAGCGTCGGGCGACGCCGCGGGCGCTACCCGCTATGAATCGCTCGCAAGCCAGCGTCAGCAGGCGATGGAAACCCACCTGTGGAACGCGAAGCATGGCTGGTATGCCGATTACGATCTGAAAACCAATAAGGTGCGCGATCAGCTGACCGCCGCCGCGCTGTACCCGCTGTATGTGAAAGCCGCAGCGCAGGATCGCGCCGAGAAAGTGGCGGCCGCCACCCGCGCGCAGCTGCTGAAACCGGGCGGCATTCTGACCACCACCGTTAACTCCGGCCAGCAATGGGATGCGCCAAACGGCTGGGCGCCGTTGCAGTGGGTCGCCACTGAGGGGCTGATGAATTATGGTCAGAAAGATCTGGCGATGGACGTCACCTGGCGTTTCCTGACTAACGTGCAGCACACCTATAACCGCGAGCAGAAACTGGTGGAGAAATATGATGTCTCCTCTACCGGCACCGGCGGCGGCGGCGGTGAATACCCGTTGCAGGACGGTTTCGGCTGGACGAACGGCGTGACGCTAAAAATGCTCGACCTGCTGTGCGGCACGGAAAAACCGTGTAATGACGTGCCGCAGACGCGTCCTGGCAGCGCTAGCGCACCGCAGCAGGACAACAAAATGCTGAGCAAACCCGCCACGCAGAACACGCCTGCCGAAGCGGAAACCGCCGCACCGGCGAAAGCGGAATCTGCTGCACCGCAGCAGGACGGCAAAATGCTGAGCAAACCGGCCGCGCAGAACACGCCTGCCGAAGCGGAAACCGCCGCACCGGCGAAAGCGGAATCTGCGGCACCTGCCGAAGCTAACGCGCCTGCCGCGCCGACCAGCAGCGCTCCGGCTCCGGCTCCGGCACAGTAATACCGGCGTGACCTCCCACTGCCCTCGTTCGGGGGCAGTTTTTTTCGCTTTCTGACGCGCTTCGCGCTCTTTTTCACCAGATATATTTTCCCCGCCAATTTTGTCAGTTGAAATCCTCCGCCCTTAACGATAATAATTCGCATTCTTTATTACATATCGTTACGTCCCTGTTACACCAGCAGCGGGCAAACCTGAGAAGACAACAATGAAAATGGTTTTAACCCTGAAACGCTCCGCAGCGCTCTGTGCGCTGGCGCTGGCCGCGCCGCACGCAACGCTTGCTGAAGAGACCATCACCGTCAGCGCCGCCCCTGCGCAAACTGCTACCTCCCCCACTGAAGGCTATACGGTAAAAAGCAGCACCGGCGCGACCAAAACCGACCAGCCGCTCATCACGACCGCGCAGTCGGTATCTGTAGTGACGCGTCAGCAGATGGAAGATCAGGGGGCCAGCACGTTTACAGAGGCGCTCAATTACACGCCGGGCGTTTTCTCAAATGTGGGCGGCGGCGCGACGCGCTTTGACGCGCTGGCGCTGCGCGGTTTTCACGGCGGCGATGTCGATAATATTTTCCTCAACGGCATGCGCCTGATGAGCGACGGCGGCAGCCATAACATTTTGCAAATCGATCCGTGGTTTATTGAACGCGTGGATGTGATTAAAGGCCCGTCATCCGCGCTTTACGGACAAACCATTCCGGGCGGGCTGGTGAATCTCACGGCTAAACGTCCGCAGTTCGATTCCGAGGGGCATTTCCGCCTGTCCGCCGGCACGCAAAATACCAAAAGCGCCGCGTTTGATTACACAGACGCCATTAACGATCAGTGGGCATACCGCCTGACCGGCATTACCCGCAACACAGATACCCAGTACGACAATACCCGGGAAGAGCGTTACGCGATTTCGCCCTCCCTGCTCTGGCAACCGGACAGCGATACCAGCCTGCTGTTAAGCGCGTATCTGCAAAAAGATCCGTCAGGCGGCTATCACGGCTCTTCGCCTGCCGAGGGATCGCTTTATTCACACAATGGCCGCAAAGTCAGCCACACCTATAACGAAGGCGACGCCGGCGATGGCTATCGCCGCCGCCAGCAGATTTACAGCGTGGAGTTTGATCACCGCTTTAACGAGACGTGGTCGGTACACTCCAGCGGCAGCTATACCCACAGCAACGCCTCGCTGGATCAGGTTTACCAGACAGGGTGGCTTAGCAATAACCAGCTGGCGCGCGGCTATGTCGGCTATGAGGAGTCGCTTAACGCGTGGTCAACCGATAACCGCCTGCAGGCGGATTTCGCGACGGGCGAGGTGAACCACACCGTCGTGCTGGGCGCGGAATATCATCGGTTCCGCAATGATATCCAGGGCGCGTACGGCACCGCCGCGCCGTACAATCCGTTCACCGGCGATACGGCGCAAACCGGGCATGTGGTCACTTCCACGAATGACTTTAATCGTCGTTACTATCAGACCGGCGTCTATCTGCAGGATGAGCTGGAATGGAATCGCTGGCACGCCACGCTTTCTGGCCGCTATGACCGCATCGTGTCCCGACAGGTAAGTGATACCGCAGGCACCACGATCCGTCGCTCTGATGACCATGTTGGCGGGCGCGCCTCGCTGCTCTATGCCTTCGAAAACGGGTTATCGCCCTATATCAGCTACAGCCAGGCGATCACCCCATCCATCCTGTTCGATGCCAGCGGTGATTTTCTTAAGCCCAGCACTTCTGAACAGTATGAAGGCGGCCTGAAGTACCAGCCGCCAGGCACGTCGGATATGTACACCATCGCTATGTACGATCTGAAACAGAAAGATGTCTCCCAGCGCGATGAAAATATCGCGACGTCGAGCTATCAGGCCGTCGGTAACGTGAAGTCGCAAGGCGTGGAAATTGAAGCGCGTAACCAGCTTACGCCGCGTTTGAGCACCATTGCAGGCTACAGCTGGAACCGTGTGCGTTTTGAAGACTCTCTCGGGGGTAAAAATGGCAACACGCCGCTGCTGACGCCGGATCAGATAGCCTCGCTCTGGGCGCACTATCAGTTCGATTACGGCATTAGCGCGGGCGCGGGCGTGCGCTATATCGGCAAGCAGTGGGCGGATGACCAGAACACGCGTCGCGTCTCTTCCGTGACGCTGATGGATGCGATGGTCAAGGCCGATCTCGGCACCTGGAACAGCGCGCTCAAAGGGGCGTTTGTTCAGGTGACGGCGAATAACCTGACCGATCGCGACTATATTTCCGGCTGTTATACCACCAACTGCTACTGGGGGCGGAGCGCAGCGTGACCGCAACGGTCGGCTACGATTTCTGACATAAAAAAACGGCCCCGCGGGGCCGTTTTTTATAAACGCGTGGATGCCGTGGGGTTAATCCCTGCGCACCATGCGGAACACCAGCAGCACCACAATCGCGCCGACAACCGCCACCAGGAAGCTTGGCAGATTAAAGCCCGTCACGCTGCCGCCGATACCAAAGAAGGTCGCCAGCCAGCCGCCAACCACGGCGCCGACAATCCCCAGCACGCAGGTCAGAATAAATCCGCCGCCGTCGCGGCCTGGCATAATCAGTTTGGCGATGATGCCTGCAATAAGCCCAAACACTATCCAGGACAAAATACCCATAGTCTCCACCCTCTTGGTTAAGTTCTCAGAATGGCTTGCCGCAAGCCGCGGTAAACCGAAGTGATTCAAGTATAGGTAATAAATAAAGATTCTTCCGGTAAGCTCGGATTATCCTCATAATGAAATAAAAATATTTTAGGATAAATCTTAAGTTTCAGGCGCGCGGGCCGATAACCATCCACATCTCTCTGTCAGTATTTAAAGGAATCACGCGACGTGAGCAATTACAGTGAGCAGTTTCTGAAGCAAAACCCGCTGGCCGTACTGGGGATTTTGCGCGACTTGCAAAAAAGCCAGGCGCCGATCCGCCTTTCATGGGGTAGCTGGCAATTTATCAGCCGCATTCTCGATGCGTCGCCGGACCAGCTGGTGCTGGATTTCGGCAGCCAGACCAGCGAAAACCAGGCGGTGCAAAAAGCGACGCATATCCAGTTCAGCGCCGAAGCCCAGGGCGCCAAGGTGGAGTTTAATCTGCCTGCGCTGAACGCCGGGGAGTATCAGAATCTGCCTGCCTTTGTCGCCCCGCTGCCAGAAGCGATATGGTTTGTGCAGCGCCGCGAGCATTTTCGCATCAGCGCGCCGGTACAGCCGCAGTTTTACTGTCTGGCGCGGATGCCGGACGGCAAACTGTTTCGCGGGCGCTTACAGGATCTGTCGCTCGGTGGTATGGGAACGCTGCTGGAAGGCACGATGCCGGAAGGGCTGGAAGCCGGCATGCAATTCTCGCCGCTGGAAATCGATCTGCTGGAGTGGGGAAAATTTCGCTTCGACGCGCAGCTGCTGACTATCAGCGAGCGCAAAGTGGTGGACAGTAAAAACGAAACCATCGCCACGCCGCGCCTGAGCTTTCGCTTCTTAAACGTCAGCCCGGCGACGGAGCGCGAGCTCCAGCGCATTATCTTCGCGCTGGAGCGTATCGCCCGGGAAAAAGCCAGCCGGGTGCGCTAATCACATGGCGTTCATCGCCTGCTGCACTTTCCAGATATAACGCGGGGCCTGCGGCGCCGGATGGTTTTTCGCGACATGGTCGACAAACTCATCCGGGCTCAGGTCGTTAATCTTCTCGATAGCGGTTTTGCGATCCGACGAGAACGTACGTAGCAGTGCGCCCGCGCCATTCACGTAAGAGACCACCAGCGCGTACTGCATGGTTTGCGGCTCTTCAATGCCCTTCAGCACGCCGTGCTCCAGAATGCTCAAATACGCGGTGCCAAGCGAAATATTGCGCTCCGGGTTTTTCAGCTCGCTGGACGACGGCTGACCGCTCCAGCCCATATAGCGGTAGACTTCGCGACCGGCGGTGGAGGCTTTGATCTGCATCAGCCCGACTGCGTTGGATTTGCTCACAAGCGTCGGGTTGCCGCCCGATTCCACGGCGATAATCGCCGTCACCAGACGCGGGCTGACGCCCCAGGCCTCGCCGGCTTTCTCGGTGATTGGCATCCACTGCATCGCGCGTTTTACCGGCACCTCAGGGTTCCAGGGCGGGTTTTTATAATCCGGCGTGGAAGAACACCCGGCGAGAAACACCACTAACCACATCAACCATCTCAATTTCACGCAACTTTCCTTTCCATATCAGTGCAAAACAATGCGTCGTCCCGAACCGCAGCGCGGGCGTCCGGGTGACAACCGCTAAGGTTAGCGGCATGATAGCGGTTTCGCCTGGTATGTCAGCAAGGATTTGTTATGGCCCGTATTCATCTCATCGCCCCGTCCGGTTATTGCCTTAATCAGGATGCCGCCTGGCGCGGCGTCCGCCGTCTCGAAGAAGCCGGTTTAACGGTGGATAATCAGCAGGTTATCACGCGCCGCATGCAGCGTTTCGCCGGGCGCGACGATGAGCGGCTGGGCGATTTACAGGCCTTGAGCGCATTGTCTGAAAATGACGTTATCGTGATGCCGGTGCGCGGCGGCTACGGCATGACGCGCCTGCTGGACACCTTCGATCCGGCGCCGCTGATTGCCCGCCAGAAAGAAAACCCGCTGCTGATTTGCGGCCACAGCGATTTCACGGCGCTGCAGATGCGCCTGCTGGCGCGCGGCAACACGATAACCTTCAGCGGCCCGATGCTGGCGGGCAATTTCGGCGCGCCGGAGATGAACGATTTTACCTGGCGTCACTTCTGGCAGGCGCTGACCGAACCGGAATTTACGCTCGCGTGGCGCAGCGACGGCGCGCCCTGCGCTGTCGCAGGCACCGTCTGGGGCGGTAACCTGGCGATGCTGGCATCCATCACCGGCACGCCGTGGATGCCGCAGATTGACGGCGGCATTCTGGTGGTGGAAGACATCAACGAACACCCGTTCCGCGTGGAGCGCATGCTGCTGCAACTGCACGCCGCCGGGATCCTGACACGCCAGAAGGCCCTGGTTCTGGGCAGCTTTACCGCCGCCGCGAGCAATGATTATGACGACGGTTACTCGCTGGAAAGCGTCGCCGCCCTTCTGCGCGAACGGCTCAATATACCGGTGCTGACCGGGCTCGCGTTCGGCCACGAGCAGGAGACCGTCACGCTGCCGCTCGGCGCGCACGGCGAATTACGCCACGACGGCGAACGCGCGCAGTTGCGCCTGAGCGGCCATCCGGTGTTGTCTTCCATCCCCCCCTGCGCAGGGCTGTAAAGCGGGAACATCAGACGGCGCGGGCCAACGGAAAACAGGGCGTGCGCTGTGTCTGAAAGCCGGGCATCCGCCGTCAGGGGTTTTCAGGGGTAACGAGTGCTTTCAGACAGGAGCGCATCGTGAAGCTGGCGGTTATATCAACACAGGGCAATATTTTCGCGCCTGAGGCGGTTCTTGAGGATAGTGCAAAGCAACACGTCGATCTGACTGTCAATCCTGGCGATATCCTCTCCGGTGGGTGATGGCCTGCACAAACCGCCGACAGGCTCTTGCCGCTAAATTTGTCGACTATTAAAGGCAACCGAATGAAAACGCCGGGTTTAAACGCCCCCGCTTCTGGCGCAAAGGGGATGCGTTAGCTTATCCGAAGTTCCGCTTTGAGCGAGGGATGGACCTTGATGTTACGCCAATGCTTCATCGCTGCTCAGGAGAGTAAGCTCTCATAAATACATCAAGAGCATGCGAAACCCGGCGTTGGATTTCACTCTCAGTCAACGCTTTTCGCGCGCCGAGTTTTATCTCAAGGCTCGTCATACCCAGCCATAAACCGGCCAGATGGTCAGCTGCTTCATGGGCATTACACGCCCTGAGAAGCCCTGCTTCTGTAGCTTCATTAACAATCGTTTCCAGCATCTGCTGCGCCCGGCCCGGCCCGGCTGCATAGAAGCGCCCGGGCAGATCCGGGTGACGGATAGCAGCAGACGCAATAAGCCTGTCCCAGCCGGTCAGTTCTTTCTGGTTTATGAAACGTACAAACCTTCTACCAAAAGCGGTTAAAACTTCCTGCAGGGGCAAATCGTGGCGTTGCGAAAACTCACTGTCACTGATGGTCAGATCGGATTCGTTACGCAGCACAGCTTCAATCAGCGTTTCCTTATCAGCGAAATTCGCGTAAAGCGTGGCTTTCGCCACTCCTGCAATACGCGCTATTTCTTCAGTTGTAACGCTAAGTCCCTTTTCCAGAAACAATTTTCGAGCCGCCTGCAGTATGGCCTGTTGTTTCAGGGGATCTTTAGGCCGGCCTTTCTGTCTTTTATTTTCGTTCATCTTTTACGACCCGAAAGCAGCATGCTCATCATCAGCCCCCCGACTACGCTAATGTGCTCAAGAGCGATATGGAATTCCTGCGTGCGTGCAGGTTCACTGAATGTCCAGAAGGGATGGCCCACCGGAATAGTGAGCAATGTAAACACAATCAGCATTATCGATCCAACCCAGCCATACCCGGCTCGGTCAGAAATCACCAGAGCGGAGCCCCCAAGCTGGCACAGGATGGTTCCGACAGCGAACAGGGTAGGCAGTGGCAGGCCCACAGCCACCATTTCCTGAACAATAATGTCGAAGTTGAACAGGCCGAAGATGCCCGCCATCCAGAAAAAAAAGGTCAGCAAAATGCGTGAGAAATACAGTGTCACCGAAGAAGATTTTTGGTTGAACATGAGAATGACCACATAAATGATTAAGCAGACTGGCAAGTCTACTTATATTTATCAGACTGGCAAGTCTGTAAAATGCGATTGGTTATGAGTTTTTGACAACGAGCGTAATGCCGCTTCTGGCACAAAGCGCACGGGCCCGGGCGTAAGGTCGGCTTTGAGCGAAGCGTGAACGTCTGTAATCACTGTCATCATTAACTTAAGGGGGTTTCTGTCCCTTCAACGTCTTCAAGGCTATGTTTACCTGAACTGCCTCAGTTCAACGAAGCAAAATAGTGCGTCGGCGATTTACCCAGCGCTTTCCTGAACATGGTGATGAAGGCGCTCACCGAGTCATATCCCAGCGTGCCGGCCACGTTCTGTACTGACTTCCCCTCAGCAAGATGATTCAGGGCAATCATCAAATGAAGCTGCTGGCGCCAGCGTCCGAAGCTCATTCCCGTCGCGCTTTGCACCACTCTCGCCAGCGAGCGTTCACTGGTTGCAAGACGCACAGCCCACTGCTGCAACGTCGTTCTGTCTCCCGGATCGGCAAAAAGCGCCTCGGTCATATGGCTGATTTTAGGATGGTCGGATACAGGTAGGTGGAGTGCTTCAACGGGTGCGCCGGGAATTTGTTCCAGGAGTACGGTAGCCAGTCTGGACGTTTTACCGTCAGGCGAATACGAGGGGTCCTGCTCAGCCAGATAAAGAATGAGTTCGCGGACAAGAGGCGTAATGGCGACTGTACAGCATGTTTCAGGCATCACTGCGGCGCCGGGCTCAATAAACAGAAAACAGGTACGGGCGTTTTGCGTTACGCGGCAACGGTGAGGCGTATTACCCGGGATCCAGACAGCATGACGTGGTGGGACAAGCCACAGGGCATCCTTAACTTCACAGCTCACGGCGCCGTGTAAGGACAGGATAAGCTGACCTTTCCGGTGAGCGTGCGGAGTGATACCGGAATATTCTTGCGCCGGTGCCGCGTGCAGAGCAATCGCAGACTGAGAAAAGGTATCGGCGTCAAATTCGTCAGGCGAGGAAACCACTTTTTTATGAGCTGGCATAATTTAGCAATATGTTGTCTGATTAGCTATATCTTGTAACCGACATGTTTCTTAAAGTCTCTCTTTTTTTAGAGAACGTAAGAGATATGTCAGACACAACAAACAAGTGGCCCTCTGTCGCCCTTGTGTCCGGAATTCTTTTTATCGCCATTAACCTGCGTGTTCCCTTTACGGCGACAGCGCCCGTTTTGCAGCTCATCCAGGAGCACTTTCAGCTGAGTATCACGTCTGTTGGATGGCTTAACGCATTGCCGTTATTTGCTTTTGCGCTGTTTTCGCCAGCCAGCGCGACCATTGCCAGGAAATGTGGACTTGAGCGCACCCTTTTCGGCGCGCTGATGGTTATTTCAGCGGGTATTCTGCTGCGTTCAGCAGGTAGCGTCTGGGCGCTTTACGTCGGAACGATGCTTATAGGGATCGGTATCGCGCTGGGGAATGTCCTGCTGCCAGGGCTTATCAAGCGTAACTTTGCTGGAAACGTCGCATCAATGACCGGCGCGTACTCTATCACCATGGGGGCGGCGGGTGCCGTGGGTTCAGCCATCATCATTCCTCTGGCACAGCAATGGGGGTGGAACGTTGCCCTTTCTCTGTTAGTGATAGCGCCTGTAGTTGCTCTGGTTTTATGGTTCCCGCAACTGAGCAATCACCATAAGCACAAACTCTCAGGTCCGCATCAGACCAGGAGCGTCTCCGTATGGACATCTCCTCTGGCGTGGCAGGTCACTCTGTTCATGGGATTAAACGCAATGCCCTTCTATGTAGCGGTGGGCTGGCTGCCAGCGATCCTTACCGATAATGGTATTTCGCCTGAAAAAGCGGGTGCCATCCACGGGATGCTGCAATTCACCACCGCTATTCCTGGGCTAATACTGGCGGCCACGCTGCGTCGTCTGAAGGACCAGAAAATGGCAGCCGTTGTTGTCAGTTTGCTGTCCGGAATATCCCTTATCGGAATGTTGTATACACCAGGCCTGTCAATGCTGTGGGCTGCGATTCTGGGATTCGGTTGCGGCGCCAGCATGATGTTGGGGCTGACGTTCATCGGTTTACGCACGAAAAATGCTGGCGATGCTGCAGCACTATCAGGCATGGCCCAGTGCGTAGGCTATCTGATGGCTGCAATGGGTCCCTTGCTGCTGGGTAAAGTCCACGACTGGTCCGGCGGCTGGACGGTACCGCTGCTGATGACCGCAGCCATTACTGTGGCCAGCGCCTGTACCGGTCTGGCAGCGGGACGAAACGTCTATCTGGAACCCGCCGCCTCGACAGGCTGATTCTTATCGCTCGCTAAACCGGTGAAAAACTTGTTAAGACAAATTTTAATTGTTTGAAAAGGCAGTGTTTTATGAGCAATATTCTGATTATTAATGGCGCCAAAAGTTTTAATTTCGCCAAAGGCGAGTTAAACGAACTCTATGTCAACACTGCGCGTGAGGTGTTGAGCCAGCTAGGGCACCATGTGTCCGTGACTAAGGCTGACAGCGATTTTGATCCGCAGAACGAGATCAGCAAAATTCATAACAGCGATGTTTTGATTTATCAGATGCCGGGATGGTGGATGGGCGAACCCTGGACGGTGAAGAAATGGGTCGATGAAGTATTCACCCAGGGGCATGGCTCTCTGTATGAAAGCGATGGTCGTACGCGCTCTGATGGATCAAAAAAATACGGTTCGGGTGGTCTTCTTCACAATAAAAAATACATGTTGTCCCTGACATGGAATGCCCCTCTGGAAGCTTTTAACGATCCTGAGCAGTTCTTTGAGGGCTTTGGTGTGGACGGGTTATACCTGCATTTTCATAAGGCCAATCAGTTCCTGGGCATGACAGCGCTGCCTACCTTCATCACCAATGATGTAGTCAAATCGCCGGATGTGGAAAATGAAATCCGACGTTTCAGGGATCACTTGATAGCGACATATTCCTGATCCATGACAATGCCTTTGATTTTCAGACTCAGGTTTTCACCGTCCGGATTCCTCAGCAGGTTTTTACCTTACCCAACGTTAGCAGGGCAATAAGTAATGTCCGCTTCTGGACGAAGCGGACAAACCCTTTTTAACCGATCAGATACGCGTTCCTTCAACCAGAACAAACGTGCCGGTCGCCGCGCCGGAGCGTAACGCTCTGGCCGCCTGATACGCCGGGCTCTCATAAAAACGTTTTGCCTCATCAAAGGACGCGAACTCAAAAATCACATGCTTTTCATGAGATTCGCCTTCAAGGTTCTCATACTGCCCTGACCAGGCAACAATATGAGGGCTGAATTCCTGCATGGCGCTGGCGGCGGCCTCGGCATATTTCGCGTAGGCAGCCGGATCGGTGATGGTGACGTGAGCCACCAGATAACCTTTATTCATGGTGTTTTCCTTCATTAACAGTGGGGTTGACGCGCGAAGGCGGGAGCCGGAGCGCACGCAAAAGGGGTTTAGCTGTTCGCTGCCTGAGCGCCGGCAGGTGCCGGATAGCGCGCGGCATCCTGACGCTCAATCATCCATGCCGGGTAATGCGGCGGCATCGCGCTTACCGCATCCAGACGCGCCAGTTCATCGGTAGTGAGCGTAATGGCGGCCGCCGCGAGATTATCGGTGAGCTGTTCAGAGCGTTTTACTCCGATAATCACACTGGTGACCGCCGGACGGGCAAGAAGCCAGGCGATGGCAATCTGGCTGACCGATACCGAACGCGCGTCTGCGATAGCCCGCATTTCGGCCACGCATCGCCAGGCGAGGTCACGGTCGACAGGCGGGAAATCGAATGTGCTGCGGCGCGCATTGCGATCCGCAGACGCACCGGGGCCGAATTTCCCGGACAGTAAGCCTCCGGCGAGCGGCGACCAGACCATCAGCCCCAGTTTTTCTTCGTTAACCAGCGGCACCAGTTCGCGCTCAATGTCGCGGCTGGCAATGGAATAATAGGCCTGCAATGTCTCAAATCGCGTCGCGTGCAGCGCCTCACTCAGGCCCAGCGCCTTACCGAGCCTGCCAGCGGCCCAGTTGGAGACGCCCACATAACGCACCAGCCCCTGGCGGGTCAGATCGTCAAGCGCACGCAGCGTTTCCTCGACCGGCGTAACGCTGTCACTGGCGTGGATCTGGTATAAATCGATATGGTCGACCTGCAACCGCTCCAGGCTCCGCTGTACGGAATCCATAATGTGCCCGCGCGATGCGCCCCGATCGTTAGGCCCTTTACCCATCACGCCCCCCGTTTTGGTCGCCAGAATGATGTCGCTGCGCGCCACGCCAAGTTCTTTAAGCGCTACCCCCGTTATCCTTTCTGACTGACCGAAGGAGTAAATATCGGCGGTGTCGATAATGTTAATTCCGCCTGCCAGCGCCTGCGCGATAAGCTGGTTGGCCTCGTCCTGCGCGACCGCGCCGACAGAAGCCCACATACCCGCGTCGGCGTTACCACCAAGCGTCATCGTGCCGAGGCACAGTTCCGACACGAACATGCCTGTCCGTCCCAGTTGTTTATATTTCACGGTATTCTCCTTTGAGCATCGGCTGCCCGGTGTTGCACGCTCATCGTTTAAGCGTGATGCTCGCCAGCCTGTCTCTGGCCGACGTTATGCGGGGTACGCGGTGTGAAAGCAGTCTATTAAGTATTAATATGGGTATAAATAATCGTAAAAAGAACGTACTGTTACTCGTGAGATGAACAATGAGAAACCTTGAACCGCTGATGATCTTTGCGCGCGTGGCGGAGATGAAGAGTTTTACGCAGGCGGCTGAAAGCTTAGGGATCCAGAAAGGGCGCGCCTCTGTGGTCGTCCGCGAGCTTGAACAGGCGCTCGGCGCCACGCTTTTGAACCGCACGACGCGAACCGTTCAACTCACCGAAGAAGGCCGCGCGTTTTATACCCGCGCACGCGATTTGCTCTCAGAAGTCGAAGAACTTACCTCCATGTTCGCTCTCAGCACGACGCCGCTACGGGGGCGTTTACGGGTCGATATGCCGGCGGTGCTGGCAGAGAACGTGGTCATTCCCGCCCTGCCCTCACTGCTTGAAGCCCATCCTGAACTTGAACTGGAGATTTCCAGTACCGACCGTCGGGTTGATCTTATTCAGGAAGGGTTCGACGGCGTGATCCGCCTGGGGCCCATCGTTGATGAAACGCTGGTGGCCCGGCCGCTTGGCAAATTACGGATGATCAATGCCGCCAGTCCGGATTACCTGGCGCGCTATGGCGTGCCGCAGACCCTTGATGACCTAATCCGGCAAGGGCACAGGATGGTGCATTACATGCGCAGTTTTAGCGCCAGGCCTGATGGATGGGAGTATCCGACAAAAGAGGGTTACCAGTCGCTGATGTTACCGGGAGCCATCAGGGTCAATAGCGTGCAGGCGTATCATAAGGCGGGGCTGGCGGGTTTAGGGCTGATTCAGGGCGGTTATTCCACCCTCGCGCCCTGGGTTGCGCGCGGTGCGCTTATTGAAATCCTCCCGGATCTACGCCCCGCCCCGCTGGACGCGTCTTTCGTCATCGCGCACCGACGCAATTTGTCGCGGCGCGTCAGAGCCTTTATGGCCTGGATTGAAGAGGTGTTACGCCCGTATTTTGACTGACGCCGGTAAGCCGCAGAGCGGATCAGATTTACCCGGATGCCTTAAGAATATGCTCAATCCCGAGCCGTCGATGAAACCGCGCGTTTGGTGCGAAAAATACGTAACAGGACGGCGGGCAAGCCTGCTCATCGGCTCCCCTGACGTGCAGATTCGCCTGAAACCGCAGGAAAAGTATATTCACCATGCTAATTAAACCGATTGGTTCATAATTAATATGTTAAGTTTTTAAAAAACACATCAGCAGAGGAGAGCGCGCACGTTGGACGCCGGGACGATAATTAGTCTGTTTATTCTGGGTTCGGTACTGGTCACCTGCAGTATCCTGTTAAGTTCATTTTCGTCGCGTCTTGGTATCCCCATTCTGGTGATTTTCCTGGCTATCGGCATGCTTGCGGGCGTCGATGGCGTAGGCGGCATTCCGTTCGACAACTACCCGTTAGCGTATCTCATCAGTAACCTGGCGCTGGCCGTGATCCTGCTTGATGGCGGGATGCGTACCCAGGCGAGTTCGTTTAAGGTCGCGCTCGGCCCTGCGCTGTCGCTGGCGACCGTCGGGGTGCTTATCACCTCGGGGCTGACCGGCATGGCCGCCGCGTGGCTGTTTCACCTCGACCTTATCGAAGGGCTTCTGATTGGCGCGATTGTCGGCTCCACCGACGCCGCGGCCGTCTTTTCACTGCTTGGCGGCAAGGGGCTTAACGAACGCGTCAGTTCCACGCTTGAGATTGAATCCGGCAGCAACGACCCGATGGCGGTGTTTCTGACCATCACGCTTATCGCGATGATTCAGGAGCATCAGACCGCCCTGAGCTGGCTGTTCCTGGTGCACATTGTCCAGCAATTCGGGCTTGGCATTGTCATCGGTCTCGGCGGCGGCTGGCTGCTGCTGAAGATGATTAACCGCATTCCGCTGCCTTCCGGGCTCTATCCGCTGCTGGCGCTGAGCGGCGGGATCATGGTCTTTTCTGTCACCACCGCGCTGGACGGCAGCGGCATTCTGGCGGTCTACCTGTGCGGCTTTGTGCTGGGTAATAAGCCGATTCGCAGCCGCTACGGCATTCAGCAAACCTTCGACGGCCTCGCCTGGCTTGCGCAAATCGGCATGTTCCTCGTGCTGGGCCTGCTGGTGACGCCCTCGCACCTGCTGCCTATCGCCGTGCCCGCGCTGCTGCTGTCGCTGTGGATGATTTTTATCGCCCGTCCGCTCTCCATCTTTACAGGGCTCCTGCCGTTTCGCGGGTTTACGCTGCGCGAGCGCGTGTTTATCAGCTGGGTGGGGCTTCGCGGCGCAGTGCCGATTATTCTCGCGGTATTCCCGATGATGGCGGGCCTTGAGCGCGCCAACCTGTTCTTCGACGTGGCGTTTTTCGTGGTGCTGGTGTCGCTGCTCTTTCAGGGCACGACGCTTGGCTGGGCCGCGAAAAAGGCCAAAGTGGTGGTGCCGGAAGTCGGACGCCCGCAGTCGCGCGTGGGGCTTGATATTCACCCGGAAAACCCGTGGGAGCAGTTTGTTTATCAGTTGAGCGCCGATAAATGGTGCGTGGGCGCGGCGCTGCGCGACCTGCATATGCCGAAAGAGACGCGCATCGCGGCGCTGTTCCGTGACAACCAGCTGATGCACCCGACCGGCAGCACGCGTCTGCGCGAAGGCGATGTCCTGTGCGTGATTGGCCGCGAACGCGACCTGCCGGCGCTGGGCAAGCTCTTTAGTCAGTCGCCGCCGGTCGCGCTCGATCAGCGCTTCTTCGGCGATTTTATCCTCGAAGCGGACGCCAAATTCGCCGACGTGGCGTTTATCTACGGGCTTGACGATCAGTCGGCCGTCGATAAAGAGCGCACCATCGGCGAAGTGGTGCTGGCGCTGATTGGCGCCGCCCCGGTGGTGGGCGACCAGGTGGATTTCGCCGGAATGACGTGGACAGTGGCGGAGAAAGAGAACAACCAGATCCGCCGCATCGGTCTGAAAGTGGCGGAAGACGACGACGAATAAACGCGTTGCGCTGTTACGTCGCGACAAAAAGGGAAACCCACGGGTTTCCCTTTTTTATGGCCAAAGGCGACAGGTTTAGCGTGTACTGACCGGCACGCGCGGCGCCAGCGCGCACATCAGCTCATACCCGACTGTACCGCTCGCTGCGGCCACGTCGTCTATCTTAATCTCGTTGCCCCACAGCTCCACCGGGCTGCCGATGCCCGCCTGCGGACAGGGCGTGAGATCCACCGCCAGCATATCCATCGATACCGTCCCGACGATGCCGGTACGCACGCCATCCACCAGCACCGGCGTGCCGTCCGGCGCGTGGCGCGGGTAGCCGTCGGCGTAACCGCCCGCGACAATCCCGATGCGCTGCTCACGCCCGGCGCGATAGCGGCTGCCATAGCCGACCGTCTCGCCCGGCCTCAGCGTCTGGACGCCGATAATCTCACTTTTGAGCGTCATCACCGGTTGCAGCCCGCTGGTGGCGATATCGCGCCACTGGCCGCTCGGCGAGGCGCCGTAAAGCACGATGCCGGGGCGCACCCAGTCGAAATGCGCCTGCGGGTGCCAGAGCGCCGCGGCGGAATTTGAGAGCGAACGCGGCGCGTCAATACCTTCCGCCGCCTGGTTGATGCGCACCATCGCCTCGTCGATGCCGTCCGGGCGATCGGCGTCGGCGAAGTGCGCCATCAGGGTTACCTGTCCCACATTCGCAATCGCCTTTAACTGCTGGAAGATGCTGTGTACCCGCTCCGGCGCGAAGCCGAGGCGGTTCATGCCGCTGTTGATTTTGAGATAGACATCGAGCGGCGCGTTGAGCTTCGCCCCGGCAAGCGCCTTCAGCTGCCAGTTGCTGTGCACGCTGGTGGTGAGGCGATATTTATCCAGCAGCGCCAGTTCATCGGCATGAAAAAAGCCTTCCAGCATCAGGATGGGGCCTTTCCAGCCGCGCTCGCGCAGCAGAATAGCCTCTTCGAGATTGAGCATCGCGAAGCCGTCGGTCGCGCCAAGCGCCGACCAGACGCGGTCAAGCCCGTGCCCGTAAGCGTTCGCCTTGACCACGGACCAGACGCGCGAACGCGGCGCGGCGCGGCGGACCACTTCCAGATTGTGACGCAGAGCCTGCAAATCCAGGCTCGCCTGTATCGGACGAGACATGCGGGTTCCTTCTCAGGGATGCGCGCCATGCAGACGGTGCGAGGATGAAGGCGTAAAGCCGGGCGCGTAGCGGGCCACCGAAAGATCTTCAAACGGAATGGCGGGCGTGCGACCAGAGATAATATCGCTCAACAGTTGGCCGGAACCGCAGGCCATCGTCCAGCCGAGCGTGCCGTGGCCGGTGTTAAGCCACAGGTTTTTAAACCCGGTGCGCCCCACGACCGGCGTGCCGTCCGGCGTCATCGGGCGCAGGCCAGTCCAGAATTTCGCCTGTTCTATGTGTCCGCCGCGCGGGTAGAGGTCACGCACCACCATTTCCAGCGTCTCCTGACGCGGTTTCAGCAGCTCGGTGTTAAAGCCGACGATCTCCGCCATACCGCCGACGCGGATGCGGTTATCAAAGCGCGTAATGGCGATTTTGTAGGTTTCATCCAGTACCGTGGAGACCGGCGCGCCGGTTTCATCGGCGATCGGGATGGTGAGCGAGTAGCCTTTCAGCGGGTAGACCGGAATATCGACAATGCCTTTGAGCATCGCGGTGGAGTATGAGCCGAACGCCATCACGTAGCCGTCCGCCTTGATGATTTCCTCGCCGCACTTCACGCCATAGATGCGCTGGCCTTCCGAAAGCAGGCGGTCTACCGGCGTGTTGTAGCGAAATACGACGCCCGCCTCTTGCGCCATCTGCGCGAGGCGCGTGGTGAAAAGCTGGCAGTCGCCGGTTTCGTCGTTCGGCAGTTGCAAGCCGCCAGTAAGCTTATGCGCGACGTCGCCCAGCGCCGGTTCCACCTGCGCCAGCTCGGCCGCTTTCAGCAGCCGGAACGGGACGCCTTCACTTTCCAGCACCGCAATATCGCGCGAGGCGTTTTCATACTGCTGTTCGGTGCGAAAGAGTTGCAGCGTGCCGCCCTGGCGGCCTTCATACTGAATGCCGGTGGATTCACGCAGCGCTTTTAAACAGTCGCGGCTGTATTCCGCAAGGCGCACCATGCGGCCTTTATTCTGCATATAGTGGCGTGTGTCGCAGTTGCGCAGCATCTGCCACATCCACTTAAGCTGGAAGTGCGTGCCGTCCAGGCTTATCGCCAGCGGCGCGTGGCGCTGGAACATCCACTTGATGGCCTTCAACGGCACGCCGGGCGCAGCCCAGGGTGCTGCATAACCGGGCGAGATCTGTCCCGCGTTGGCGGCGCTGGTTTCCAGCGCCGGGCCCGGCTCGCGATCGATAACCGTCACATCATGCCCCACCTGGCGTAAATACCAGGCGCTGGCCACGCCGACTACCCCACTCCCCAGCACGACTACATGCATGTCCTCTTCCTTCTCAGGCTAAAGAATAATTAACTGATTACAAATTGATAACCCAGAAGAAAATATTATTCAACATATGGCTTTTTTATGGTGAGCCGACTCACATCTTTCCCCGCCACAGCAGGAATGGCGCTTTCAGGATCTCCTGCTTCCCTTCCCTGCCCGGCAAAATAAAATTCTGCGACGCCCGCGATTTACCGACAGGCGGGCTCAGGAAATCGCGCAGAAAAAATTTTTGCCGTGGCGCTGATAAGGCGGGGGTGATCTATGCTTGAAAATAAGGCTCTCCCCGGATGAGAGCCGCTAACAATGAGGGCGCGCTGATGGCTACCGTAACTGATTCCCTGAAAAAGGATACCCAACGTCTGAGCGACGGGCCGGACTGGACGTTTGAATTGCTGGACGTGTATCTCGCCGAAATCGACCGCGTGGCGAAACTCTACCGGCTGGACACTTACCCGCACCAGATTGAGATAATCACCTCCGAGCAGATGATGGACGCCTACTCCAGCGTCGGGATGCCGATTAACTACCCGCACTGGTCGTTCGGCAAAAAATTCATCGAAACTGAGCGGCTCTATAAGCACGGTCAGCAGGGGCTCGCCTACGAGATTGTGATTAACTCCAACCCGTGCATCGCGTATCTGATGGAAGAGAACACTATCACCATGCAGGCGCTGGTGATGGCCCATGCCTGTTACGGTCATAACTCGTTTTTCAAGAATAACTATCTGTTTCGCAGCTGGACCGACGCCAGCTCGATTGTCGACTACCTGATTTTCGCCCGTAACTACATTACCGAGTGCGAGGAGCGTTATGGCGTTGATGAGGTCGAAAAGCTGCTGGACTCCTGCCATGCGCTGATGAATTACGGTGTCGACCGCTATAAACGCCCACAGAAGATTTCGTTACAGGAAGAGAAAGCGCGCCAGAAAAGCCGCGAAGAGTATCTGCAAAGCCAGGTGAATATGCTCTGGCGCACCCTGCCACGGCGCGAGGAGGAGAAAACCGTCGAGGCGCATCACCGTTTTCCGGCCGAGCCGCAGGAAAACCTGCTCTATTTTATGGAGAAGAATGCGCCGCTGCTGGAGTCGTGGCAGCGCGAAATCCTGCGTATCGTGCGTAAGGTGAGCCAGTATTTCTACCCGCAGAAACAGACCCAGGTCATGAACGAAGGCTGGGCGACATTCTGGCACTACACCATTCTTAATCATCTCTATGATGAAGGGAAAGTGACCGAGCGCTTTATGCTGGAGTTTCTGCACAGCCACACTAATGTAGTGTTCCAGCCGCCCTATAACAGCCAGTGGTATAGCGGCATTAACCCTTACGCGCTGGGCTTCGCCATGTTCCAGGATATCAAACGCATCTGCCAGAACCCGACGGAGGAAGACCGCTACTGGTTCCCGGATATTGCCGGCTCCGACTGGCTGGAAACGCTGCATTTTGCGATGCGCGATTTCAAAGACGAGAGTTTTATCAGCCAGTTCTTGTCCCCGAAAGTGATGCGCGATTTCCGCCTGTTCACGGTGCTGGACGACGATCGTAATAATTATCTGGAAATTGCGGCGATCCACAACGAAGAGGGCTATCGGGCGATTCGCAACGAGCTGTCGGCCCAGTACAACCTGAGTAACCTGGAGCCGAATATTCAGGTGTGGAACGTCAACCTGCGCGGCGACCGCGCCCTGACGCTACGCTATATCCCGCAAAACCGGGCGCCGCTCGACAAAGGCCGCCGCGAGGTGCTCAAGCATGTGCATCGCCTGTGGGGCTTTGACGTATTGCTGGAGCAGCAGAACGAGGACGGCAGCGTCGAGCTGCTGGAGCGCTGCCCGCCGCGCATCAATACCCTGTAAGCGGCTTGCAACTCAGACAAAAAAGGCTTCCCGAAGGAAGCCTTTTTTCTGCCTGCCGCGCTTAGCGGCTGTGCATCGCCAGATCGCCCGGCAGGTTTTTCTGCATCCGGTGCCAGATCTCGCCGCTTTCACGTCCGTACGTGCGCACCACGTCGTAGACCTGATCGTGCTGCCCTTCGCGCGAGAGCGTGCCGAGCTTGTGGTAAAAGCCCAGCGCCAGGCTGCGCGCTTCCGGGTTCGAGAAATAATGGCGGCCGATGCGGGTATAGAGCCCTTTCATACCGTTAAGGATAAGCCCATAGATTGGGTTACCGGACGCAAATGCCAGACCGCGGAAAATGTTGTAGTCGAGATCCGCGAACGCATCCGCGTGATCTTTCACTTCATCCGCCGTGGCGAGCACTTCACGCGCGCGTTCCGGGTGCATACGCAGCGCGGTGCGAATAAATATCGTCGCGATGTTGGTGCGCACGGAGAGCAGGTTGTCGATGAGCTGCGGCACGCTTTCGTGGTCAAGACGCGCCAGGGTTTCGAGGATATTGAGGCCCGACGTTTCCCAGAAGTTGTTTACTTTTGTCGGCTTGCCATGCTGGATAGTCAGCCAGCCGTCGCGCGCCAGGCGCTGCAACACTTCGCGCAGGGTGGTGCGCGTCACGCCAATCAGTTCAGAGAGTTCGCGTTCAGCAGGCAGAATAGATCCCGGAGGGAAGCGGTTATTCCAGATGCTTTCAATAATGTACTCTTCCGCGAAACCCGCCGGGCTCTGCGCCTTAATCACCATAATGATCTTTCCAATACACCTAAGATGCAAAATTCACTCATCATACCAGACGCACCGCGGCGCAGATAGCATGAGGAAATGTAAAAAAAGGGATCGGGGTTCGGTTTTTAGCCATCCCCGCCGCCCCGCCCCGCGCGTCCGCGGCTTGATTGCCGCCCCGCTGCCGGTTACCCTGACATGTTAACGAACTATAATCGTAAAGGATCATGGCATGGAAATTTCATATGGCCGGGCGTTGTATCGTAACTTTTTAGGACAATCTCCGGACTGGTACAAGCTTTGTTTACTTGGCTTTTTGATTCTGAATCCTCTGGTGTTCTGGGTAAGCCCCTTCGCGGCGGGCTGGCTGTTGGTCGTTGAATTTATCTTCACGCTGGCGATGGCGCTGAAATGTTACCCCCTGTTGCCGGGCGGCCTGCTGGCCGTAGAAGCCCTGTTTATCGGCATGACCAGCGCCGAACACGTGCGCGAAGAAGTGGCGAATAACCTCGCCGTGGTGCTGCTGCTTATTTTTATGGTGGCGGGTATTTATTTTATGAAACAGCTGCTGCTGTTGATTTTTACCCGTCTGCTGCTGGGTATACGCTCTAAAACCCTGCTCTCGCTCGCGTTCTGCTTCGCGGCGGCGTTTCTCTCCGCTTTCCTCGACGCGCTGACGGTCGTCGCGGTCGTAATCAGCGTGGCGGTCGGTTTTTACGGCATTTATCATCGCGTCGCGTCTCACCAGGACGAGAGCGGCGAACTGGTTGATGACGCGCAGCTCGATGACGAACGCCGCGCCACCCTCGATCGCTTTCGCGCGTTTCTGCGCAGCCTGATGATGCACGCGGGCGTCGGCACCGCGCTTGGCGGCGTAATGACGATGGTCGGCGAGCCGCAGAACCTCATCATCGCCCATGCGGCGGGCTGGGGCTTCGGCGATTTCCTGCTGCGCGTGGCGCCAGTGAGCGTACCGGTGTTCATCTGCGGCATCCTGACCTGCATCCTGGTGGAAAAAACCAAATCTTTCGGTTACGGCGAACCGCTGCCGGAGCCAGTGCGTAAGATCCTGCGCGACTATGACGACAAGAGCCGTCAGAAACGCACCCGTCAGGATAGCGTTAAGCTGATTATTCAGGCGCTGATCGGCGTCTGGTTGATTACCGCACTGGCGCTGCATCTGGCGGAGGTAGGCCTGATTGGTCTGTCGGTGATTATTCTCGCGAGCGCGCTTTGCGGCGTGACTGACGAGCACGCCATCGGCAAAGCTTTTACCGAAGCGCTGCCCTTCACCGCGCTACTGACCGTCTTCTTCGCCATCGTGGCGGTGATTATCGACCAGCATCTGTTCGCGCCGATTATCGCGTATGTGCTGGAAGCCTCGCCGCATAACCAGCTGTCGCTGTTCTATCTCTTCAATGGCCTGCTGTCGTCGATCTCCGATAATGTATTTGTCGGTACGGTCTATATCAACGAAGCGAAAAGCGCGCTGCAACAGGGCGTGATTGACGCTAAGCAGTTTGAGCTGCTCGCGGTCGCGATTAATACCGGCACCAACCTGCCGTCTGTCGCCACGCCGAACGGCCAGGCAGCGTTTCTGTTCCTGCTGACCTCAGCGCTGGCACCGCTCATCCGTCTCTCCTATGGCCGGATGGTGTGGATGGCGTTGCCGTATACGCTGGTTCTGACGCTGGTGGGCCTCGCCTGCGTGCAGTATACGCTGGTGCCCTTTACCGACTGGCTGTTGCAAAACGGCTGGCTCAGCACGCCCACCGCCACGGCGCTGCTGCATTAATCTTTATCGGGCCCTCGCGGCCCGTTTTTTTATTCACCGTCCCCCGATAAATGCGTTATTTTTGATGCCGCTAGTGGCGTGTAAAAGGAATTCGTTTACACTGCCGGTTCAACGCAGATTGCAGAGATAATCATTATGTTGCGATTTTTAAACCAGTGTTCGCGTGGGCGCGGCGCATGGCTGTTGCTGGCGCTCACCGCTTTCGCGCTGGAAATGGTGGCGCTGTGGTTCCAGCATGTCATGATGCTGAAACCCTGCGTGTTATGTATTTATGAACGTTGCGCGCTGTTCGGCGTGATGGGCGCAGGGCTGGTGGGAGCCATTGCACCGAAAACCCCCTTACGCTTTGTGGCGATCGGTATCTGGATCTACAGCGCCTGCAAGGGCCTGATGCTCTCATGGGAGCATACGATGATGCAGTTGCACCCATCGCCGTTTGTGACCTGCGATTTCGCGGCCCGCTTCCCGGGCTGGCTGCCGCTTGATAAGTGGCTGCCACAGGTATTTGTCGCGAGCGGTGACTGCTCCGAGCGCCAGTGGTCTTTCCTGACGCTGGAGATGCCGCAGTGGCTGGTGGGCATTTTCGCCGCCTACCTGCTGGTCGCGCTGCTGGTGTTGCTGGCGCAGGCGTTTAAACCGAAAAAACGCGATCTCTTCGGCCGCTACTAAGTCGTACTTATTAGCGCCACACCACGCCCACCGCGCCCTGCCCGGTGGGCTTTTTTATGCGCCTGACTGCGTTCCGCTCCCCTGCCGCCTGGCTTGTTTCGCCGCTCCCTGTCTATACTTTCAGGGTAAACATGAAACGACAGGAGGACGTATGCTTAATTATCCACTCAGCGTCGAAAAAGACGATCCGAATGAAGCCCCGGAATCTGGTGATAAAAAACCGAGTCCGAACCAGAAGTAATGATAAGGTCGCTGAGGCGGCCTTTTTTGTACACTTTTCCGCCTGACGCTGCATTAGTATACAAATTCACCTTTACGTAACTTTACTGTCAAAACAAAGTGTTAACTATTACTACAATAGAGATTAGCTATCAGTTCAATCACTATAAAAAGGTGAATTGTATCAAGACGGGAGATGTGCTATTTGTGTGGTCAGATGATTTTGCTAAGCCTTTTCAGCCCTATGAATCCACTGATCCTCCGTGACGACGTTTCCGTCAAAGCTATCCTTACGCCTTCCGGCACTCTGCGCGGCGTATCGCTTATTCGCAAGCCAGGTAATGACGCCTGGATGACGATTATTGCGCAGCCCTGCGACCACCTTCAGGAACAGATTGCGCGTTTTTTATCCCTTACTGTGGATGAACAAAATACGCTCCGAGCGTTTCTCGAACAATTTTCAGAGCCGTAATTAACACCTCCTCATCCTCAATTAATGAAAATGCAACTATTCAGTCATGCTTAAGAAATATCTCAATACCTGATGACCGAATAATCCGATTTTTCAAAAAGGCAGATGCAGGCTATTAAACTCTGGCTATACTCCCTGTGTCACAAACAAGCCCGGAGTATTGTATGGAGATTTCAAGCAGAACTGCGGTTTTACTTAACCTGTTCGCCTTTGCTGGTCTACTCCTTTCCTTATCCGTCAGGTTTGGCTGGCTCTGACAGGCGCGCCGCGTCTCGCAACTGCTTTCAAACCCTCTTCAGCACGGTGTGTTGTACGCCCACAGGGCGAAAAAATACGCAACGCGTCATAATCGGATAAAAAAAGCCGCTATTAAGAGCGGCTTTTTTATTGAATGATTATTTAACACGGCTTATATCAGCGATAGCATAATGATCGCATCTGAGATTATTCTGCCCCGTCTGGTTTATTTAAAATGTGGTCCTGCCAGTCGCGGACTTCTGATTCTTTTACTGCTATATGGCGCACTGAAATACGTTCAGCATGCATCGCGGCTTTGGAGCCGGCGCGCAGCGGGTGCCACAGCGGCAGGTTTTTGCCTTCGGCCAGCAGACGATAGGCGCAGGTGGGCGGCAGCCATTCAAAAGTTGGCAGGTTGTCGCGTGTCAATTTGATGCAGTCCGGCTCATACTCGAAGCGGCGCTCATAGTTACGGCACTGGCAGGTTTTAATGTTCAGCTGACGGCAGGCGACGTTAGTGAAATAGATTTCATCGGTATCTTCGTCCATCAGCTTATGCAGGCAGCACTGACCGCACCCGTCGCAGAGGGATTCCCACTCGGCGTCGCTCATCTCATCCAGGGTTTTACGCTGCCAGAAAGGCGTTTCGGTCATAACGGTGTCCGCGCATCAAAAATTAAGCTGCACCTTATAAACACTCTGGCTCCCGGATGCAAGTTTTGCCGCCCTATGGGCGGCATCTTTACAGAATGCGGGTGCTCAAGGTGTGGTCGTCAAAAGCAATTTCCAGCGCGTCGCCGCTGGTGAGCGGGCCGACACCCTCTGGCGTGCCGGTGAGGATGACATCGCCCGCTCGCAGCGTGAAAAAGCGGCTCATGTAAGCGATCAGGGGCACTATTTTGTGGATCATCTCGGCGGTATTGCCGCTCTGGCGCACCTCGCCATTAATGCGCAGGCTGAGCGGCGTGTTTTGCGGATCGCCTGAAAATTCCCCTGCCGGAATGAACCCGGAGATCGGGCAGGAATTATCGAACGCTTTCGCCTTCTCCCACGGCTGTCCGGCTTTTTTCATTTTGCCCTGAATGTCGCGCAGGGTGAGATCGAGCGCGACGCCGTAACCTGCAATCGCTTTCGCAACATGCTCTTCGCTCGCCTGGCGCAGCGTGGCGCCAATCAGCACCGCCAGCTCCACCTCGTGATGCACCGAGCCAAGCCCCTGCGGCAGCGCCAGTGGCTGGCGCAAATCGCACAGCGCGGTTTCCGGCTTGATAAACAGCACCGGCTCTTCCGGCGTGGCGCTCCCCATCTCCTGAATATGCTTCGCATAATTGCTGCCTACGCAGACCACTTTGCTGACCGGATAATCGAGCAGCGCGCCCTGCCAGTGATGATGTTGGTACATCGCTTTCCTCGCCTTTTTATGATGTTGGTAAGACAGTACTAACTATTCGCCCCGGCAGCGCGAAAAGTCAAACCCGGCGGGGGCGGCACAGGCGACAGATGAAAAAACGCGCCGTTTGGGATGAACGGCGCGCCTTGCTATTTTTTACCGAGCGATTCGAGGTGCTGTTTTAACAAATTTTCCGGCGGCGGCGGCATTTGTAAATAATAGCCCTGCTCTTTTAGCGCCTGTTTCACTTTTTCGAGATCGGCATGTGCTAATTTTTTACGGCCGTCTAACGGCAGCATCATGGTCATAATTGGCTGACCGAATCCCGCCAGCAATTCTTCCGGCACGCGCGAAAAATCGTCTTTTTTTTCAACATAAAGATAAGTCTGTTCGCGACGCGCGCTTCGATAGATCACACAAAACATGTTTTTACTCTAATTTAGCCAGATGGTTACTTGCCTGAATATAAGGCTGACTATAACATGCCTGATGTGCTTCGGAATATCATCCCACTGCGGTGGGGATTTAAACTGAATTGAGTAAGGCCAGGATGTCAAACACGCCCATCGAGCTAAAAGGCAGTAGTTTCACCTTATCAGTGGTTCATTTGCATGATGCTCACCCCGAGGTTATTCGCAAAGCGCTTGAAGAAAAAATTGCTCAGGCGCCGGCCTTTCTCAAAAATGCGCCAGTAGTAGTGAATGTCGCAGGGCTCGACGGGTCGATAAACTGGCAGCAGCTGCATCAGACTTTTGTCGACAGCGGGCTGCATCTGGTGGGCATCAGCGGCTGTCAGGACGACGCGCTGAAAGCGGAAATCTCCCGCGCGGGGCTCGCCCTGCTGACGGAGGGTAAGGCCAGCGCGCCGCGTGCCGCAAAGCCTGCTGAAGCACCCGTTGCGCCGCCAGCGCCCACACCCCGTACGCGTTTAATCGATCTGCCGGTGCGATCCGGCCAGCGGATCTACGCGCCGGACGCCGATTTGGTGGTCACAAGCCACGTCAGCGCGGGCGCGGAGCTTATCGCCGACGGCAATATTCATGTCTATGGCACCATGCGCGGGCGTGCGCTCGCAGGCGCCAGCGGCGATAAAGAAGCACAAATTTTTTCAACAAATCTCGCGGCGGAGCTGGTTTCCATCGCCGGGGTTTACTGGCTGAGCGATCAAATCCCGGCCGAGTTTTACAACAAAGCGGCACGCCTGCGTCTGGCCGACGGCGCGCTGACGGTTCAACCATTAAATTAAGCCCTTTTAACAAGGAATTCCTTTATGGCACGCATTATTGTAGTTACATCAGGTAAAGGGGGCGTTGGCAAAACCACCTCCAGCGCGGCCATCGCTACGGGTCTGGCCCAAAAGGGGAAGAAGACCGTAGTTATCGATTTCGATATCGGTCTGCGTAACCTTGATCTGATCATGGGTTGTGAACGCCGTGTCGTATACGATTTCGTCAACGTCATTCAGGGCGATGCCACGCTGAATCAGGCGTTAATCCGCGATAAACGCACCGAAAGCCTTTACATCCTGCCCGCGTCGCAAACGCGCGACAAAGACGCCCTGACTCGCGAGGGCGTGGAGAAGGTGCTGGATGAGCTTAAAAAAATGGAGTTCGACTTTATCGTCTGCGACTCCCCTGCCGGCATCGAAACCGGCGCGCTGATGGCGCTCTATTTTGCCGATGAAGCCATCATTACCACTAACCCGGAAGTCTCCTCCGTTCGCGATTCCGACCGTATCCTGGGCATTCTGGCCTCTAAATCGCGCCGCGCTGAAAACGGCGAAGCGCCGATTAAAGAGCACCTGCTGCTGACCCGTTATAACCCGGGCCGCGTCAGCAAGGGCGACATGCTCAGCATGGAAGATGTGCTGGAGATCCTGCGTATTCCTCTGGTGGGCGTTATCCCGGAAGATCAGTCCGTGCTGCGCGCCTCCAACCAGGGCGAGCCGGTCATCCTTGATGCCACATCCGACGCAGGAAAAGCCTACGCCGATACCGTTGATCGCCTGATGGGAGAAGAACGTCCTTTCCGCTTCATTGAAGAAGAGAAGAAAGGTTTCCTCAAACGCCTGTTCGGAGGATAAGTTATGGCATTACTCGACTTTTTTCTCTCCAGAAAAAAGAACACCGCCAGTATCGCCAAAGAGCGCTTACAAATTATTGTTGCCGAGCGTCGTCGTAGCGACGCAGAACCGCATTATTTACCGCAGCTGAAGCGGGATATTCTGGAAGTAATTTGCAAATACGTTCAGATTGATCCGGAAATGGTCACCGTTCAGCTGGAACAAAAAGGCGACGACATTTCGATTCTCGAACTTAACGTCACGTTGCCAGAAGCGGAAGAGACAAAATAACGCTAAAAAATACCCCGGTCATGCCGGGGTATTTTTTTAATGCATCCACTGTATATATTCTCAGTGGCGCTGCACTTTCCTGTGAATAATTACAGGGTACGTCATGAATATTGCTGTAACAGCGTTTTTAATGATTCGCCTAATAACTCGCCACGCCAGCCGCTGATTAATTCCGGCAGTTGATTCTGCGGTTTCAGTTTCCAGTGCCAGTTCAGCAGCTGGTTAATCTGGCGACGCGACGCCATCAGCTCAGCGCTGATACCGTGTTTCTGGCTCGTCTCCTGCACCAGCGCTTTGATATCTTTAAACACTTTGCGGTAACCCGGCATGTCAATGAGGTTCGCAAGCGGCGCCGGCAACGCGTCCTCCGGCAGCGCCTGCGCCTCGGCGACCAGCGCAATCAGGGTCTTGCCGTGAAAACGGATCTCACTGCCTGAAAGCCCCAGGCTGTCGAGTTCGCCAAGCGAGCCCGGCATGTGGCGCGCCACTTTCCAGAGGTTCTCTTCACGCACCACGAAATTGACCGCCATATCGCGCTCGCGCGCTTTACGCAGGCGCCAGCCGGCCAGCAGTCGCAGACAGGCGAGCTGACGGGTGCGCAGTTGCCAGGCATTGGTGATTTCACGCCACGCTTCGTCGGGATCCAGCACCTCGCCGCGACGCTGGGTCATCAGGCGGCACTCGTTGAGCGCAGCGGTCAGCCAGCCCGCTTCACGCACCTGCTCCATCAGCTTATGGGCGATGGGCAGCAGATACCAGACATCCGCCGCCGCGTAGTCGCACTGGCGTTCCGTCAACGGACGCGCCAGCCAGTCGGTACGGGATTCGCTTTTATCCAGCACCACGCCGGTGTGGTGTTCCACAAGCGTCGCGAAACCGCAGGAGAGCGGATGGCCGACAAACGAAGCCAGCACCTGGGTGTCGACAAACGGGTCGGGCATCATGCCAAACGCGTTCTGGCACACCTCCAGATCTTCGCTGCCCGCATGCAGGAATTTGGTGACGTTCTGATCCTGCAACAACGCCTGGAACGGGGCCCAGTCGGTAATGGTCAACGGATCGATAAGGGCGACGTTTTCGCCGTCGTATAGCTGGATAAGCCCCAGTTGCGGGTAATAGGTGCGGGTACGGACAAATTCAGTGTCCAGCGCCAGAGCGCGCTGCGTGCGTGCGGTATCGCACAGCGCCGCCAGCGCGTCGTTGGTGGTTATCATCTGGTAATTCAAATCGCTCTCTCTTTGTCTGCGCCCATAAAAAACGCCGGTAGCACCGGCGTCAGGGCGACGTGATTGCAGCTCAGGCGGTATTGTCACCTGCCCGGCGCGCTTCGTCACGTAGTTCTCGTCGTAAAATTTTCCCGACGTTGGATTTTGGCAGCTCGGTGCGAAACTCCACCTGTTTCGGCACTTTATAGCCGGTCAGGTGACGGCGGCAGAAAGTAATCAGCGCCTCCTCGGTCAGCGAGGCCTCTTTCTTCACCACGAAGATTTTCACCAGCTCGCCGCTCGGCTCGGAGGGAATGCCCACCGCCGCCACTTCCTGAACGCCGCTGTGCTGCATCACCACATCTTCGATTTCGTTCGGGTAGACATTAAAGCCGGAAACCAGAATCATATCTTTTTTGCGATCGACGATGCGCAGGAAGCCCTCTTCGTCCATTACCGCGATATCGCCGCTGCGCAGCCAGCCGTCCTGAAGGATCTCATCGGTGGCGTCGGGACGCTGCCAGTAACCGAGCATCACCTGCGGGCCTTTAATGCACAGTTCGCCAGGCTCGCCCGGTGCGACTTCGTGGCCTTCGTCATCAATCAGCTTCACTTCGGTGGACGGCACCGGCAGGCCGATACTGCCGCTGTGGTAGTCGATATCGTGCGGGTTGACGCTCACCAGCGGCGAGCATTCGGTCAGGCCGTAACCCTCCAGCAGGAACTGGCCGGTCAGTTTTTCCCAGCGCTCCGCCACAGCGTGATGTACCGGCATCCCGCCGCCCGCAGAAAGATGCAGCGAGGAAAAATCGAGCTTATGGAACTCTTTGTTATTCAGCAGCGCGTTAAACAGCGTGTTCACGCCTGTCATCGCGGTAAACGGATATTTGCCGAGCTCTTTCACCAGCCCGGGAATATCGCGCGGGTTGGTAATAAGCACGTTCTGACCGCCCAGTTCGATAAACAGCAGGCAGTTCATGGTCAGGGCAAAAATGTGATAGAGCGGCAGCGCGGTGATCACCAGCTCTTTGCCGCGGTGCAACAGCGGCCCGTAGGTGCCGAGCACCTGTTCCAGGTTGGCGAGCATATTGCGATGGGTCAGCATGGCGCCTTTTGCCACGCCCGTTGTGCCGCCGGTGTATTGCAGGAAGGCTAAATCGTCCGGCGTTACGTCCGGTTTGATGTACTGCATCCGGTAGCCGTTATGCAGCGCGCTGCGAAACGAAATGGCGTCTGGCAGGTGGTACTTCGGCACCAGGCGTTTCACGTACTTCACCACGAAATTCACGAGCGTGCCTTTGGCGGTAGAGAGCTGATCGCCCATACGCGTCAGGATGACGTGCTTAACCTGGGTTTTCGCGACCACTTTTTCCAGGGTATGCGCGAAGTTGGAGACAATAACGATGGCGCTGGCGCCGCTGTCGTTCAGCTGGTGCTCCAGCTCGCGCGGCGTATACAGCGGGTTGACGTTCACGACAATCATGCCGGCGCGCAGAATGCCGAACAGCGCCACCGGGTATTGCAAAAGGTTGGGCATCATCAGCGCCACGCGGTCGCCTTTTTGCAGGCCCAGGCCCTGTTGCAGCCAGGCGGCGAACGCACGGCTGCGCTCTTCCAGTTTACGAAAGGTCATCACCTCGCCCATATTAGTAAAAGCGGGCTGATCGGCGAAGCGTGTGCAGGATTGCTCAAACAGATCCACCAGGGAGTGATAACGGTCCGGGTTTATCTCCGCCGGAACGTCCGCCGGATAACGGTTAAGCCAAACCTTCTTCAATGCGTCACCTCTGAATATATTATTCGTCGTCATCACAACCCCAAAACAATAAACACGGCGTTAACATAATATTAACTCATTGTACCAGTTTATTAATTCACCTGATTTAAGGTTGCGAAGCGCGTCACTAATTATTTTTGTTATGCCGATAAAACGAATAAACAGCGGACCAGCCGCTGTTTATTTTTCTTACTGAATCAATAAGTTACTCAGTGACCACGGTCTGTACCTGAGCGGGTCCGGGATTATACCAGCCCCACGGCCCATAGCCATACCCCCAGCCGGGGCGCGGCCCCCACATCCACGGGTCGAGGGGCTGCGGCGGCATCACCACCTGCTGCGTCACGCGCCAGCGTTTGAAGCCGTTCACCTGCATCACCATAAATTTATAAGGGCTGGCGCCGACTTTACCGTCCGCCGTGCCGGTAATAGGGCCTACCACGGTCACCAGCTGGTTACGGAAATCGACCGGGTCGAGAAAACCACCGACATCGGCGTAAATGCGCCCGCGCGACGGCTGGCCGAGTAAAGGTCGGGCCACGCTGTCGAGCGGCAGCGTCGCTATCTCAAGCCGGGTTTTCCCCTGCTGATTATCGACATTCACCACCCGCCCGCCGAAGCGCGCCTCCTGGCCGACGTAGAGCTGCGGCGCATTCATCACGCGCACCAGATCCTGCTGGGGCGTAGGGCTGGTGCCTTTAATCGCGTCAGGCACGCTGACGCAACCGCCCAGAAGCAACGCGCCAAGCGCCAGTAGACTGCTGCGCATCATTGATTGTTGACCCACCATAAGCGACTCCTTAAACCCGCCCGCGGCTTGCGTCGGGGTGTTATTCCCGGCCTGGCAATTTTTTCCACGCCACTTCGTTGCGCAGATAGACCGGTTCTGCATGTTCGACCGCAACAACGCGCTGTTGTTCGAACAGCCAGCACGCCAGCGGCAACATATCTTCTGCTGCCGGGAGCGTTACCTGCCCGTCGGTGAGAGTAAGGCCACTCTCTTTCGCCAGATCGGGCCACGCCTGCCAGCCGGTGCCGACAGTCGCCCACTCGCCACTGAGCGTTTTCAGACGTTCAGCGACCGCCTCCGGTTTGAGCACCGCTTCGGTCTCTTCGCCATGCCAGACGCCCTGCGCGTCGCGCTGGTATTCCGCCCAGTAGACTTCGCCCATACGGGCGTCAATGGCCGCCAGCACGCGGGTGGCGCCGCACGCGCGCCATGCGCCCTGCGCCATTGTCATCAGCGTCGAGACACCGACCATCGGCAGTTCTGCGCCGAGCGCCAGCCCTTGCGCGATGCCAATGCCGATTCGCACGCCGGTAAAGCTTCCCGGCCCGCGGCCAAAGGCCAGCGCGTCCATCGCCGTCAGCGCGACGCCGCGCTCAGCGAGGATCTCGCTGACCATCGGCAGAATACGCTGGGTGTGTTCGCGCGGGCAGAGTTCAAACAGGGCGGATGTTTTACCGTTATCCCACAAGGCGACGGAACAGGCCTCGGTGGCGGTATCAATAGCCAGAATTCGCATGGATCAATAACACTCTTACGCGTCGTGGTGGTTCAAAAAGGGGCGCATCTTATCACAGTCTGGCATAAATTACTGCCGCGCGGCGTCGGTGAGAAACCGCGCCGCCTCGCCGATGTCGCGGGTGCGCGGGGTCGGCGGCAGGCTTTTCAGGAACACGGCGCCATAAGGGCGCATCACCAGCCGGTTGTCGCAAATCACCAGCACGCCGCGGTCGTCCACGTCGCGGATAAGACGCCCGACGCCCTGCTTAAGCGTGATCACCGCCTCCGGTAACTGCACTTCGTCAAACGGATCGCCGCCACGCAGGCGACAATCTTCCATACGCGCTTTCAGCAGCGGATCATCCGGCGAGGTGAACGGCAGTTTATCGATAATCACCAGCGACAGCGCGTCGCCGCGCACGTCCACTCCTTCCCAGAAACTGCTGGTCGCCACCAGCAGGGCGTTGCCCGCGCTGATGAATTGCTCAAGCAGCTGGCTTTTGCTGGTTTCACCCTGCAACAGGACCGGCAGCGTCATGGTGGCGCGAAAATGCTCGGCCAGCTCGCGCATCATGGCGTGGGAGGTACAGAGCATAAAGCAGCGCCCCTGGTTGGCCTCGATAAGCGGCTGAAGCATTCGCGCCAGCGCTCTGCCCGCCCGCGGCTGGTTGGTCTGCGGCAGACCGCGAGGCACACAGAGCAGCGCCTGGCGAGCGTAATCGAACGGGCTTGGCAGCAGCAGCGTTTGCGCCTCGTGAATACCGAGCCGCTCCGTGAAGTGATGCAACTCGTCGTTGACCGAGAGCGTCGCCGAGGTGAAGATCCAGCTGCCGCCCTTTTCGGCAATCACGTCCTGAAATTTATCGGCGACGGTCAGCGGCGTCAGCGCCAGCGTGAAGTGGCGCGAGTTGCACTCGTACCAGTAGCTGTATCCCGGCTGGTTGATCTCTTTTAATCGCTTGAGGCGCGCGCGGTAGAGCGTGGCGCGCTCAAACGCGGCATCCAGGAGCGCCGAGCGGCCCAGCGACAGCTTCGCCACGTCGTAACAGAGCTCCAGCGCGTCGTCGAGCAGCAGCAGCGCGCGGCTGATGGAAGCATCCGCCAGGAGTTCGCGCAGGTTGCCGCGAAAGCCTGGGTCGCCCAGTTGCAAACGGAAATCGTGGGTGCTTTGCGCCAGGCGATCGGCGCACTTTTGCAACTGCTGGGTATCTTTCACCTCGGTGCGATACGCGATGACGATATCTTTGGCGAGATCCAGCAACTGGCGGCTTGAGAGCGACTGGCCGAAATACTGGCTGGCGATATCCGGCAGCTGGTGGGCTTCGTCGAAAATAATAACGTCAGCCTCAGGAATAAGCTCCGCGAAGCCGCTCTCCTTTACCACCATATCGGCGAGAAACAGGTGATGGTTCACCACCACCACGTCGGCTTCCATCGCTTTTTTACGCGCCTTCACCACGAAGCAGTCTTTATAGAGCGGGCAGTCGCTGCCGAGGCAGTTATCGTTGGTGCTGGTGACGAGCGGCCAGACGGGGGCGTCCTCGGCCACGCGCCCGCAGGTGCTGATATCGCCATCCACGGTTTCGTTGGCCCAGCCGCGCAGCTGGATGACGTCGCTTAAGGTTTGCACAGGGAGATCGCCGCCCGCCAGCGCCTGCTGTTCAAGCCGCTCCAGGCACAGATAGTTGGAGCGCCCTTTTAACAGCGCCAGACGGCCTTTGAATTCGAGCGCCCTGGCGACGGTCGGCAGGTCGCGGCTGTAGAGCTGATCCTGCAACGCCTTCGAGCCGGTAGAGACGATCACTTTCTTACCGGCGCGCAGCGCAGGCGCCAGATACGCGTAGGTTTTTCCGGTCCCGGTGCCCGCCTCCACCACCAGCGGCTTTGCGGCCTCAATGGCGGCGGTGACCGCCTGCGCCATCTGGCGCTGCGGCTCGCGCGGTTTAAAACCCGGTATCGCTTTGGCTAGCTGGCCATCTGCTGCAAAATCGTCCGTCACACTACCCCCTGGTTAAATTGCCAGTGATTATGTCAGGGAGGCGGCACTTTAGCCAGCCGAAGAGATGACGCGCGGCGCACAATATGGCAGGCTTGCAGGCGGCTGAATACAACAGGAAAAGGAACAGCGATGACAATCAAGCGTATCGATCCCGCAGACCGTTGGTCTGACGCGGTGATCCACAACCAGACGATTTACTACACCGGCGTACCGGAAAATCTGGACGGCGACGCTTATGAGCAAACCGCCAATACGCTCGCGCAAATCGACAGACTGTTAACCGCCCAGGGCAGCGACAAATCGCGTATTCTCGACGCCACGATTTTCCTTGCCGATGGCGATGATTTCGCGCTGATGAACAAAGCGTGGGATGAATGGGTTGTGGCAGGCTCCGCGCCGGTGCGCTGCACGGTGCAGGCGCGTCTGATGAACCCGCGTTATAAAGTCGAAATCAAAATTATCGCCGCAGTGTAATGCCCTGCCGCCGCCCGTTACCGGCGGCGGTTTTTCTCCGGTTTCACGCCCATCCGCTTTAAATGCCGCCGCTGCAACCGCAGCAGATCACGCACCGACAAGATCTGATACGTCAGCCCGTGTTCGCGCGCTACGTCGCCGATGATAGCGCTCAACGCCGAAAAATGACGGTGGCTCCAGTCGGGAAACAGATGATGCGTCAGGTGCAGATTCAGCCCGCCGAGCCAGTAGCCCAGCAGCCGCGGCTTTGCGCCCCAGTCAAATGTTGTGGCGAACGCGTGATGATAGGGACTTTGCGACACCGCGTTTTTTTCCGGCGTCGGGTAAAAGTGGCCTTTCGCCCAGTGAGTGCCGATAAGCAGCGAGACAAACAGCGCTGAGACCAGCATCTGGCTTGCCAGGTAAACGCACAACAGGGTGATGAACGGGATCTGACCAGCCATGCACAGCGCCGGCACGCCCAGCGCCAGCAGAAAATGCGCGCCTTTCAGCAGCAGAAACAGCCCCGCGCCACCCGCGCCCTGCCGGGGCAAATGACATGTGAAAGGCGTGTTGCCAAGCCGGTCGCGCCAGTCCATCCACCAGGCGTACCACGGGAATGTCAGCGCCGCCACCAGCGGCCAGTAAAGATGCTGAAAGCGCATGACAGGTTTCCAGCGCTGAAACGGCGTCTGGCAGAGCACGCCATTCTCGTCGATATCCGGGTCGTAGCCCTGAATATTGGTGTACGGGTGATGAAACTGTACGTGCCGCACCTGCCAGCTATCAGCATCAAGGCCCAGCGGCAGGCTGATAACGCGGCCAAGCCAGGCGTTCGCCGCCGCAGTGCGGCAAAACGCGTTATGGCTGGCGTCGTGCAGCACATTCACCACCAGCATCATGGCGAAAAAGATAAACCCGAAATAGCAGAGCGCGTAACCGCTAAGGCCCGACCGGGAGAGGCACAACAGATAGCACAGCGCACAACCCAGCGTGAGAAACGCGAGCTTTAACCACATTCCCCTGTCGGCGAACCGGTGATCGCGCCGCGCCGCCAGGTAGCGCTGGCAGGCGGTGCGAAACGCCTTATGCAGCGCCCGGTCGCGGCCTTCCGCGCGCGGCGGCGAGTTATGCGACATGCGCACGTCCCATCTGGCGCAAAAACACCCGCTGGGCGGCCCGCAGCTCGCCATAGCTGATACAGCGATACGGCAGCCCGTGCTCCGCCGCCAGCTCGCCGATAATTCGTGCGAGCGCCGGGTAATGACGATGGTGCCAGCCGGGGAACAGATGGTGCGTCAGATGATAATTTAATCCGCCGGTAAACATCTCCTGCCAGCGCCGGGGCGTGCGCCAGTCACAAGCAGTGGTGAAATTATGGTGATACCAGCCGTGCGCCACCACCTGTTGCTCGCCTTCCGGCGCCTCATAAAACGCTGCATCGGCCCAGTGCGTGCCCAGCAGCAAAAACACCACCATCAGCGACGTACACATCTGCACCAGCAGATAGATGCCGAGCACCAGCCAGACGTGATGCCCCATCAGCACCGGCAGGCCGAGCATCAGCGCCAGGTGGCCGAGCTTGCTGAAAATAAACGCCGCCCAGCCCGCTGCGCCAGGCAGCAGGCGCTCTGCGCGCAGCGGCGTGCGCCCAAGCCTGTCGGCCCAGTCAAACACAACGCCTATCCAGCTCAGGGATAACGCCGCCACCAGCGGCCAGTAAACATGCTGCCAACGCATCCAGCCGCGCCAGCGCTGAAACGGCGTCTGGCGGAAAATCCCGTTTTCTTCGGTATCCAGATCGTAGCGTTCGATATTGGCGTAGCGGTGGTGAAAACTGACGTGACGTACGCGCCAGTAGACCGGTTCAATGCCCGTGGAGAGCGTCACCGCCCGGCTGATAACGGCATTCAGCACGCGGCGGCGGGCAAACGTGTGGTGCGAGGCGTCGTGGTTGACGTCGATATTCAGCCACATCATCAGCACGGCAAACGCCGCGTAGCCCGCCATAAAAGCCAGCGGCTGCGAGGCGCGCAGCGCCAGGCTGTAACTGACGATGGCCGCCAGCAGGATCAGCGCCGCTTTGACAATCGCCCGACGGTTGGCGAAGCGATGATCTCCGCGATCTTTGAGGTAACGATACGCCTGCCGTTGTAGCGCCTGATGAAACGCGCTTTCCTGCGCCTCGCTGAAACGCAGTGGAGGCAATGTCTTAGCCATGACGCAGCGCCCTCGTTTTCACACCGCCCATCAGCAGCACCAGCAGGCCGTGGAGCGCCAGCGCCGGCAGGCTTATCTGCCAGATAATGGCCTGCCAGCCAAAGCCGTACAGACACAGCAGCGGCATCAGGCACGTGACCGTCGCCCAGCCAACGCGGCTCCCGCGACGTCCGTCGCAGAGCAGCCCAAGCGCCACCGACGCGGCCACCAGCAGCACAAACAGCGCCACCTGTTCCCTGCCGATATCCTCGTAGCCATACCCGTAACGCTGGATATAACCGATAACCGGGATAAACAGCAGCAGCGTGCCGCTGACGATAATCTGCGGCGCGGGGCCGGGCCTGACGTCGGGCGGCGTCAGTCGCAGGCCGAGCAGGCGGGCAAATGGCGCGTTGCTCTCGCGCAGCGGGTTCGCGGAGGCGGTGTAGCCTTTTACGCCGTAGTGATGCTCGTCGCGCGCAGGCGGCTGACGTGTGAAGGAGCCAAACAGCTTATCCCACAGGATCAATGTGCCGCCGTAATTGCTGTTGGCAAAACGGCGCTCGCGCAGATGGTGTATCCGATGATGTGACGGCGTCACAAAAAGCCGCTCCAGAATACCGAGCCGTCCGGTAAACGCGTTATGGTTAAAAAACTGGATGCTGTAATGGATAATGGAGACCGCCAGAAATACCGTCAGCGGCACGCCCGCGACCGCCAGCAGCAGGAAAAACGGTATCGAAGTGAGCGACGAGTACCATGAATTTCGCACGCCAAGCGACAGGTTATAGTGCTCGCCGTGGTGATGAACGCTGTGTACCGCCCACAGCAGCGGCCACTGATGATGCAGACGGTGTAGCCAGTAAAAACCGAAATCCCAGGCGATAAAGGCGAACGCCCACACTGCCGCCGCAGGGAGATCCGCAAACAAATCCAGGCTCGCGGTACGCGACACCAGGCCATAACAGAGCACTTCGAGGCCGCGAAACAGCCACAGCATCATCTGCCCGGAGTTGACGTTAAACACTACATCGCGCCAGTTGACGGTCTCTTTGCCGCGCCATTTCACCAGCAGCGCCTCGCCGAAAACCAGCGCCAGCATCACCACGATGGGCAGCGTTAATTCATTCATGGCGCAACGCCTTCTGCGTAACCCGACGGGTCGTTATTTTCACGGCCAGCACGCCCGCCAGCAGGGCAAGCGCCGTTCCCCCGAGAAGATCGATAAAGAGATGCCGACGCAGCTGCAAAATGGAGACCGCAATGGCCGCGCCCCATATCATCGTGCCGAGCGTATAGTGCCACTGCCCACGCTGGCTGATGCCCCAGACCATCAGCAGGGTCAACGCCATGTGCAGCGACGGAAAACAGTTTTGCGGCGAATCCACCGCCAGCAGCAGGCGCAGCATATCGACGCTCACGCCCTCGCCGCTGACCGTCGGATAATCCATCGTGCTCGGCCAGGCGAGATAAATAGCGCCAGCGAACAGCGCGGCCAGCTGAGTGGCGCGCATCAGGCACTTCACCTGCGACAGCGGCGTCAGGAAGTAGCCCAGCGGGATGAGGATAAAAAACGACAGATAGAGCCAGATGGCGGACGGCGAGAAATCCATCAGCGTATCGACCCACATCGGCGGCAGCTTATACCCGGCACGCTGTAACACGTCGGTCGCGGCGTAGACCACACCGACGCTCCCCCAGCCCAACAACAGCGCCTTCAGGCGACAGCAAGTCTCGTTCATCTCGTCTCCCTGACGCGCAGAATGCGCCGCCGTTTCGCGCCTGGCGTAGCGGGCGGCAGGCTCGCGCGATGCGTCCAGCGCAGAAGCTCGCACGCCACGCCCTGCTGTTCAAACAGTGCGATCAGGGCTGACTGTGCCGCTGCCCGCTGCGCCTCGTCCGCCTCTGCCATAAGCGTGAGGTGCGCCTCGCCGTGCTGGATAAGCCGGAAATCCGCCGTCAGGGGCAGCACGCGCGCCAGCGCCCGGTTGCAGAGATCGCCGAAGATAACACGCTGGCCGCCCTGCCCGTCCGGCAGCAGCAGTTGATCGTCCTGACGCCCTTCAATGCGGGCCAGCGCCAGCGACGGATCGCCGCAGGGGCACGGCGCGTCGCGCGCCACCAGGATATCGTCCAGCCGGTAGCGCACGATGGGCTGCGTAGTGCGGGTGAAGTCGGTGATCACCGGCACGAAACGGTGGTCGTCGAGCCACGCTTTTTCCACCACGAGAAACGCTTCGTTCAGGTGCAGCACACCGTGCGCGCAGGTGGCGGCGAGGAATCCTTCCGTCGCCTGATAGACCTCGCCGACCGAAGGGAATACCTGCGCCAGCAGCGCACGGTCTTGCGGATCGAGCACTTCGGCGACCGAAATCACTTTTTTGGGCGTCACGTTCAGCTCGCCTGCCCGTACCGCCAGCGCCAGGGCGCGCAGCACCTGCGCAGGCGCGACGATAATCGACGGCGCCTCGGCCTCAAGGCGAGCCAGCAACGTGTCGAAGGGGACAAAGAGATCGTAAAACGTGAGGCTCAGCCAGCGGCTGTTGACGCTCTGATAGAGGTTATTGTCAGCGCGTAAAAAGAGCGCCACCCGCTCGCCGGCGAACAGGCCATCGGGCAGCATTTTCGCGAGCATCGCCCCGGCCCACAGCGCCTGCTCTTCGGGGCCGACGGCAAAAAGACCACGCCGTCCCGACGTACCGCTCGACAGCCCCACGCTGTAGCGGCCCACCGTTGGGGCAAAATTTCTGTCGTTCTCGCTTTGCAGCGCGCACGCCATTACTGCGTCTGCCTTAAGCCCGGCGGTGTTCATCTCATCGAAATGGGCCATCATCAGCGCTTTATCCATGGTCGGCCATTCGCTGAACGGCAGCATACGGTAGCGCCGAAACCACGGGCTTTTCGCCAGGACGCGCGTGGCAAAACGCCGCAGCTGTCGCGTCTGGTGACGCGCCAGCGCCTCGCGGCTGCGAAACCGCATGCGCCGCACGCGGAAATAGTGCCAGAGCATGGCGAGCTTATTCACAGGTCGCCCTCATGCGCGAGGCGGATCTCCGCGTTGCCGCCGCGCCAGAGCTGATGCAGTAAATCGAGCGTGCGCGAGGCCGCCGCCGGGTCGGCAATGACCAGATTCGCAAGCCGCGAGGGGCCGCGCTGTTCGCGGTAGCTGACCGGCGACCAGGCCGCGTCGGCAGCCAGCAGCACCCAGCCGTCGTCGGTCAGCACAAACGCGCCGATATGCCCGGCTGCATGGCCCGGCAACGGCACCAGCATGATCTCGCCATTGCTTTGCGGCAATAAATAACCAGACTCAAACGGCGCGAGCGCGGCGGGCAACGCCACGCGCTCAAAGCCCTCGATAAAGGCGACGGCGCTCTCGAAATGCTCAGGGATCAGCCCCGGCACGAACGCCTGGCGCAGCGCGGCAAACCCGCGCAGCGTGCGGGTCTGCGCCCAGCCCTCGCCGGAGCAGATAAACCGGCAATCCGCGAAATCGCGCAGGCCGGCGATATGATCGGCGTGAAAGTGCGAAAGGATCAGCGCGTCGATATCGCCCGGGCGATACCCGACAGCGGCGAGCTGGCGCACCAGCGACTGCTCCGGCGAGAAATAGACCGGCGTGACGCGCCGATAAATCTGATAGATCCCGCGGCGGGTGTGGTCGTCAAACCACGAGGCATAGCCGGTATCCCACAGCCAGCGTTTGCCGCCCGCTTCGATAAGGCTCGCGCGGGCCGGGAATTTGCAGACCCGCAACCCCGCGCCTTTTAGCGCGATACAGCCTAAATGGGTACAGTAGCCCGTTTCATACGTGGTGATAGTGGCCATTCAGCCTCTCCTTGCGCGCAGCCATGCGCCGGTGAGGCGCACGCCGTCCTCGAGCGATACCGGCGGACGATAGCCGAGACGGGTTATCGCCTTGTCCTGATTGAGCGTCATATCAAAACTGACGGTGCCTGCGCTGTAGCGCGTCAGCCGCGGTTCAACGCCGGTGACGCGTCCGCGCAGCTCCATCCCCTGCGCCACGAGAGAAAGCAGCGGCCAGGGCACCGACGCTACCCGGTACTGAAGCCGGAGCTGTTCTCGCAGCAGACTGTCAAGCATCGTCACCAGCCGCTGCGGCTGTTGATTGGTGATGTTAAACGCCTCGCCGGACGTCAGCCCTGGCTGGTGTGTGGCAAGTCGCATCGCGTGCACCACGTTGCCGACCCAGGTGAGATCCAGCAGCGCCTCGCCCCGCGCGGCAGGCGCAGCACGCCGCGATCCGCCTCCAGCTGGCGCAGCAGGCGCGGAATAATCACCCGATCATGCGGGCCGAACAGCCCGCGCGGGCGTAAAATCACAAAGGTGACGTGCGGGAAACGCAGCGCGGCTGCCGTAATCGCCTGTTCGGCGGCATATTTACTGCGCGCGTAGTGGCAGGCGAAACGGGCCGCCCGGTAGTGTTCATCCACATTGTGATGATGACGGAAATCGAAATAGATAGCGGGCGTCGAGATATGAATAAAGCGCGTGACGCCTGCGCGCGCGGCGGCCAGGGCCAGTCGCCCGGTGGCGGCGACGTTGACGACGTGAAACGCCTGCGCGCTGCCCCACGGCGAGGATTTCGCCGCGCAGTGCCATACTACGTCGCAGCCGCGCACCAGCGCGTCAAACCGCGCGTCGTCCGCCTGCGCGAGCTCCAGCGGCACAAACTCCGCGCCCAGCGCGGCCAGTTCGGCGCCCGCGTTAGCGTCACGTCCGGTCGCACGTACCGCGCACCCCTGCGCCAGCAGCGCCTCGACCGCGTTGCGCCCCAATCCGCTGGTCGCGCCCGTCACCAGATATTTCATGGCAGCAGCACCATACCGGCCAGCGTTAAGCCTGCGGCAGTGCCAACCAGCATGACCGGCTCGCCCGGATTCACGCGACCGGTGATAAACGCCTCGTGCAGCGCGGTAGGCACCGACGCGGCGACCTGGTTGCCGTGCAGCCGGTAAATATCCACCAGCGCCTCCGGCCTCACCTTCAGGCGCTTGCGCATATGCTCCAGCGAAAGATGACTCGCCTGATGCGGCACCACGGTGGCGATATCATTCAGCGTCAGGCCGGCGGCATCGAGCAGCCGCTGCCAGAAGCCGTCTATCAGCGCCGAGGCCTGGCGGAACAGCGCTTTACCCTGCATATGGAACAGAAAATCGCTCTCGTCCATCCCGGCGCGGGGGTTTTTGCGCGTCCCGCCGGCGCGGATCTCGCACAGTTCACTGCCCTGCGGGTAGGTTTCGGATTTCATCGCGAGAATTCCGGCACGCCCGTTCCCTGCCTCGACGATGGCGCAGGCGGCCCCGTCACCGAATATTAATGACGACTCCTCATGCTGCCAGTCGATGCCACGCGAGGCGATATCCGCGGCCACAATGGCGATGCGGCGATAGCTACCGCTCGTCAGCAGCGCTGAAGCCACCTGCATTGCGGTGATAAAACTCACGCAACTGCTGTTGACGTCGAACCCCGCCGTGCCCGCCGGTAATCCCGCCGCTTTCATGACGTGCACCGCCGAACAGGGCAGCGCCTGAACAGCGATGGCCGAGGCGGAGATCAGCAGATCGATGGAGGCCGGATCGATCGCGTGACGGCGGCAGGCATCGTGGAGCGCGGCGGCGGCGAGCGCCGCCTGGCTGGCATCGTGGGTGGCGTGGTGGCGTCGCAGAATGCCCGAGCGGCGTTCGACATAGCCGGCGGGCTTGCCGAGGCGGCGGTCGAGTTCGTCTGATGTGATTATCTGTTCAGGAAGCGCCTTGCCGGTCGCTATGATGTTCAGCCGTGAGGCTATCGGGGCGTGGGATGTGAATACCATGAGGCGCTGTCCCTGAGCTAAACGTCCCCGACAGGCGGGGACGTTATCTGAAATGGTGTCTGGCGTTATTGTCAGTGGCGCGAACCATACCACGTCAGAAGGGACAAAAAAATATCGCTACCTTTTCCAGGTAGCGTGCGCTTACTCGTCTTCGTCGTCTTCAAAACGCGCGACGATGCGATCGCCCTGATGGGTAGCGCGAATTTCCTGCGCCACCTGTGCGATGGCCTCGCCGCTGCTCATGCCCTGTGACATCAGCTCCTGAATACGCTCGACGGCTTGCTGCTGCTGTTCATGGGTGAGAGAAGGTAAACCTGCAAACATCGCTGACTCCTGTTACATTGCTGAGTTCAATTATTTCATGCCGCGCGAGCCAGCGCCAGACGCCGCCCGCGCACCTGTTATCTGTCGTCCTGATGAATACGAACCTGACTCCTGAACTGATCTCCCTGCCCTGGCGCGCCGACGCGCTGCAAGATATTTTCTCCGCGCTGCATCATTTCCCCTGGGCGATGCTGCTGCACTCGGGGTTTGCCGATCATCCGCATAATCGCTTTGACATTCTGGTGGCCGAGCCGCGCGTCACGCTGACCACGCGCGGGGCGCTCACTATGACGCAAGACCCCAACGGTTGCCAGTACAGCGAGGACGATCCGCTGCGCCTGTTGCAGGCAGCGCTGGCGCGATTTGCGTTCGCTCCTGCGCCGGACGCGGACTTCCCGTTTCAGGGCGGCGCGCTGGGGCTTTTCGGCTACGATCTGGGGCGGCGCTTTGAGCGACTGCCTGCGCAGGCGGCGGCCGAACTGAACGCGCCGGATATGGCGGTCGGCATTTATGACTGGGCGCTGATTGCCGATCACAAACGTAAGCAGCTCACCCTGCTGTGCTATGGCGACGCCCGGGCGCGTCTCGCCTGGCTTGAGGCGCAGCAGCCGGTGAAAACCCCGCCATTTCGCTTAACCACGCCCTGGCGTTCTAACATGACGCGCGAGCAATATGGCGAGAAGTTTCGCCAGGTGCAGGCTTTTCTTCGCAGCGGCGATTGCTACCAGGTGAACCTGGCGCAGCGTTTTTGCGCCGGGTATGAAGGCGATGAATGGCAGGCGTTTTTAACGCTCAACGCCGCCAACCGCGCCCCGTTCAGCGCCTTTTTACGCCTGCCGGAACAGGCAATTTTAAGCCTGTCGCCGGAGCGGTTTATCCGCCTGCACGACGGTCATATTGAGACGCGGCCCATCAAAGGCACGCTGCCGCGTCTGAAGGATCCGCAGGAAGACGCGCGCCAGGCCGCCCGACTGGCGCAGTCGCCGAAAGATCGCGCTGAAAACCTGATGATTGTCGATCTCCTGCGTAACGATATTGGCCGCGTGGCGACGCCCGGCAGCGTGAAAGTGCCGGAGCTGTTCGTGGTCGAGCCGTTCCCGGCGGTGCATCATCTGGTCAGCACGATTACCGCGACGCTGCCGCCGCAGCTTCATGCAACTGATTTGCTGCGCGCCAGTTTTCCCGGCGGCTCGATAACCGGCGCGCCGAAGGTGCGGGCGATGGAAATTATCGAAGAGCTGGAGCCGCAGCGGCGTAACGCCTGGTGCGGCAGCATCGGCTATCTCAGCTTTTGCGGCGCAATGGACACCAGCATTACTATCCGCACGCTGACCGCTGAAGGCGGCGCGCTGTATTGCTCAGCGGGCGGCGGCATCGTGGCGGACAGCGAGGAAGCGGCGGAATATCAGGAAACTTTTGATAAAGTTAACCGTATCCTGCACGCATTAGAGAGGTAGATATGGAGAACAGTCCGCTCACGCTCGACCGGTTTTTATCGCGTTTTCAGCTACTGCGCCCGCAGATGACCCGACACAGCCTGAATCAGCGCCAGGCGGCAGTGCTGGTGCCCGTGGTGCGCCGCCCGGAACCGGGCCTGCTGCTAACGCAGCGCGCCGCGACGCTGCGTAAACACGCCGGTCAGGTGGCGTTCCCCGGCGGCGCGGTGGATGACACCGACGCGTCGCTGATTGCCGCGGCGCTGCGCGAGGCGCAAGAAGAAGTGGCGATCCCGCCCGAATCGGTTGAGGTGATAGGCGTTCTGCCGCCGGTAGACAGCGTGACCGGTTTTCAGGTGACGCCGGTAGTCGGCATTATCCCGCCGGATCTGCCGTATCACGCCAGCGAAGAGGAAGTGGCGGCGGTGTTCGAAATGCCGCTCGCCGAGGCGCTGCGGCTCGGGCGCTACCACCCGCTGGACATTCACCGGCGCGGCAACAGCCATCGCGTCTGGCTCTCCTGGTATGAGCACTATTTTGTCTGGGGAATGACCGCAAGCATTATTCGTGAGCTGGCGCTACAAATCGGCCATAAGCCCTGACTATTATTAAGGGTGAAAAGTGCGATCTGCAGCACTTTATTAGGCGGCCTTGCCGTATCCATTAGTATAATTCATGTGAATAGTTAACTGCGCAGCACAATAACCTCTTACACTATGCGCTGTTTTCACACCGTCATCTGCAAGGCAGATGACTCTGTCAGGAGTTACCACGTGATTAGTATATTCGACATGTTTAAGGTGGGCATTGGTCCCTCCTCTTCCCATACCGTAGGGCCGATGAAGGCCGGGAAGCAGTTCGTCGATGACCTGGTCGAAAAAGGATTATTGCAGGACGTCACGCGCCTCGCGGTGGACGTTTATGGCTCGCTCTCATTGACCGGCAAAGGCCACCATACGGATATCGCCATTATTATGGGCCTGGCAGGCAATGAACCCGCCACAGTGGATATCGATGCCATACCGGCGTTTATCCGGGACGTGGAAACTCGCGGTCGTCTGCTGCTCGCTCAGGGTAGCCACGAAGTGGATTTCCCGAAAGACAACGGCATGCGGTTTCAAAGCGACAACCTGCCGCTGCATGAGAACGGCATGACCATCCACGCCTACAGCGGCGACAAAGAAGTCTACAGCAAAACCTATTATTCCATCGGCGGCGGTTTTATCGTCGACGAAGAGAATTTCGGCAAAGCCGCCAGCAATGAAGTGAGTGTGCCGTATCCGTTCCACTCTGCAAAAGATCTGCTGGCGCACTGCAAAGAGACCGGCCTGTCGCTCTCCGGGCTGGTCATGAAAAACGAGCTGGCGCTGCACAGCAAAAAAGAAATCGAAGACTATTTCGCGGATGTCTGGCAGACCATGCGCGCCTGTATCGATCGCGGCATGAATACGGAAGGCGTGCTTCCGGGCCCGCTGCGTGTGCCGCGTCGTGCCTCCGCGCTGCGCCGCTTGCTGGTGGCGAGCGATAAGCTCTCCAGCGATCCGATGAATGTGGTGGACTGGGTGAATATGTTCGCGCTTGCCGTGAACGAAGAGAACGCCGCCGGCGGTCGCGTGGTGACCGCGCCGACCAACGGCGCCTGTGGCATTGTGCCCGCGGTGCTGGCCTACTACGATCACTTCATCGAATCGGTGAGCCCCGATATTTACATCCGCTACTTCCTGGCGGCAGGCGCTATCGGCACGCTGTATAAGATGAACGCCTCTATCTCCGGCGCCGAAGTGGGCTGCCAGGGCGAGGTGGGCGTCGCCTGTTCGATGGCGGCGGCAGGGCTTGCCGAACTGCTGGGCGCGAGCCCGGAACAGGTGTGCGTGGCGGCGGAAATCGGCATGGAGCATAACCTGGGGCTGACCTGTGACCCGGTCGCAGGCCAGGTGCAGGTGCCGTGCATCGAGCGTAACGCGATTGCCTCCGTGAAGGCGATCAACGCCTCGCGTATGGCGATGCGCCGCACCAGCGAGCCGCGCGTCTCGCTCGATAAAGTTATCGAAACCATGTACGAAACCGGCAAGGATATGAACGCCAAATACCGTGAGACCTCACGCGGCGGGCTGGCCATCAAAGTACAGTGTGACTAACGCCTCACAGCGCCGCGCTCGCGGCGCTTTTTTTATCCCCGCCCGTCTTTTATTCCTCCCGTCGCGTCAACCCCCACTACACTCTTAACATTCAGCCTTTTATTACTCAGCTGAGCCTGAGAGATTAAGCCTATGCAAAAAGCGCAGCGTATTATTCGGGCTTACCGCCGTCGGCGGTTGATCCTCTGTGTCGCCCTCTCCCTGCTGGCGTTAATTCTGACGCTGGGAATACGCTATTTCTCCGACCGCAAACAGTATCAGCACGACACTACGCGCTACGCCGACCATGCGGTGAAAACCCTGGATGAGCTGCTGGTACCGCTGGACGCCGCGCGCACCGCGCTGTTGCCGCTGGTGGGTATGCCGTGCCAGCAGGTGCATCGCCAGCTGCGCGAAATGGCCGCGAGCCTGCAGACGGTGCGGACCATTGCGCTGGTCGATGATGGCACGCTGTATTGTTCCAGCATTTTCGGCGCGCGTAACGTGCCGATACATGAGTTGCAGCCCCATCTGCCCGCCGCCACGCCGCTGATGCGGCTGTCGCGCGACAGCTCGTTAATTAAAGGCAGCCCGGTGCTGATTGTCTGGACGCCCGCTATTGATAACGGCAAATCGGGCGTGTTGCAGTCGGTAAATATCGAGTTTATCGCAAGCCTGCTGCTCAACCCTGACCCGCCGGTGATTGAGCATGTGCTCTTTGACGTGGCGGGCACGCAGCTGGAATATGGGCGCGGCCTCGTGGAGACATTGCCTACCGGCGATGACCTGACGCGCTATGAGAAATCCTCCAGCCGTTACCCGTTCTCGGTAACGCTGTTTGGCCCGTCGCCTGGCGCGCTGGCGCTAAAAAATCTGCCGAACCAGCTGCCGCTGGCGGTGCTGTTAAGCTTGCTGATTGGCTATATCGCCTGGCTTGCGACCGCCCGGCGCATGAGTTTTTCCTGGGAAATTAATCTTGGTATAGCCAACAATGAGTTTGAGGTGTACTGCCAGCCGCTGGTGAGCGGAAAAACCGGCGAATGTATGGGCGCGGAGCTGCTGCTGCGCTGGAATAATCCGCGCCTGGGGCCGATTGCGCCGGATGTGTTTATCCCCCTTGCCGAGCAGCTTAAGCTGATTAACGCGCTGACACGCTACGTGCTGATTAAAACCGCCGAACAGCGCCACTATTTCCCGGCCTCCGCTGATTTTCATATTGGGGTGAATATCGCCGCCAGCCATTTTCATCAGGGCGTGATTATTGAAGATCTGAAACGTTACTGGTATCCGTCTGACCCGATACAGCCGCTGTTTCTGGAGCTGACCGAGCGCGATGCGCTGCCGGAGGTGGATTATCGCGTGGCGCACGATCTGCGCCAGCTCGGCGTGAAGCTCGCGATTGACGATTTCGGCACTGGCCAGAGTTCGCTTTCCTATCTGGAAACGCTGAGTCCCGACGTACTGAAAATGGACAAACGCTTTACGGCGGCCATCGGCACCGACGCGGTGAACTCCACCGTGACGGACATTATTATCGCGATGGCGAGAAGGCTGAAGATTGAACTGGTGGCGGAAGGCGTGGAGACCGAAGAGCAGGCCGCCTATTTGTGCCGCCTCGGCGTGCCGGTGTTGCAGGGGTATTTATTCGCCCATCCAATGCCGATACGGGAACTGCCGCAGTGGCTGGAACAACGGCGCGCCCATCCGGGCACGCCGTTCTGGCGCCGGCGTCTTCCGGCGCCGTTGGTCTGACGGTTACTCTTCTTCGTCGTGCAGCGGCGCGTCTTTCACCACACGCACCAGATCGATGCGGTAGTCGTTTGCCTCCACGATGGTAATGCGCAGCGGCGGCACAGCCAGTTCGTCGCCCACGCGCGGGATTTGCCCGTTAATGGCGATAACGAGGCCTGCGACCGTCGCGATATCCTCTTCATCATTGACTAACGAGGACAGATCCAGCGTCTGTTGCAGCGCGTGAAGGTCGGTGGAGCCTTTTACGAGCCAGCCGTCGCCGTCGTGAATGATTTCCGGCGTTTCGTCGGCGTCCGGGAATTCGCCCGCGATAGCCTCCAGCACATCCAGCGGCGTTACCAGCCCCTGTACCACGCCAAACTCATTGTTGACGATAACGAAGCTGCCTCGCGCGCGGCGCAGCACGCCCAGCAGGTTGATCGGGTCCAGCGTTTCCGGCACCACGATAACCGGCGTCGCCGAGGCGATGGCCGCCACGTCGACGCCCTCTTCCAGCGCCACCAGCAGCTCTTTAGCACGCACCACGCCGATAATTTCATCCAGCTCGCCGCGACATACCGGGAACAGGCTGTGCGGCGACGATAACAACTGCTCGCGGATTTCATCAACGCTGCGGTTAGCGTCCACCCAACTGATTTCGCCGCGCGGCGTCATGATGCTGCGCAACGAACGGGAGGCCAGCGTCAGCACGCCGTTAATCATATAGCGCTCTTCCTCCGCAAACGCTTCGTCATGCACCGGCACCACGGCATGGTGTTCCGTCTCACTTACCGGCGCCGGGCGACGACGGTTGCCCATCAGGCGCAGGATAGCTTCCGCCGTACGCGCGCGCAGCGGCAGATTAGACTGGTGCTTGAGGAAGTTGCGGCGCGCCACCTGGTTAAAGAACTCGATGATGATGGAGAAACCGATCGCCGCGTAGAGGTAGCCCTTCGGAATATGGAAACCGAAGCCTTCCGCCACCAGGCTCAGACCTATCATCAGCAGGAAGCTCAGACAGAGCACCACGACCGTCGGGTGCGCGTTGACGAAGTTAGTCAGCGGCTTCGAGGCAAGCAGCATCACGCCCATCGCAATGACCACCGCGGCCATCATCACCGGCAGATGGTTCACCATGCCAACGGCGGTGATCACAGCGTCCAGCGAGAAGACGGCGTCGAGCACCACGATCTGCAATACCACGACCCAGAAGCTGGCGTAGCCTTTGCCGTGGCTGTCGTTGTGCTGGCGGTTTTCCAGACGTTCATGCAGCTCCGTTGTGGCCTTAAACAACAGGAACAGGCCACCTAAAAGCATAATCAGATCACGGCCAGAGAAGCTCAGGTCCCAGACGCTGAATAGCGGACGGGTGAGTGTCACCATCCACGAGATAAGCGAAAGCAAACCTAAGCGCATCACCAGCGCCAGGGATAAACCAATCAAACGCGCTTTATCGCGCTGCTTCGGCGGCAGTTTATCCGCGAGAATAGCGATAAACACCAAGTTGTCGATGCCAAGAACAATCTCAAGCACGACCAGCGTTAACAAGCCCGCCCAGATTGAGGGGTCCATTAAGAATTCCATAACAGGCTCCTGCGCAAGGAATGACTAAACGGCACCCCGACAGTGTCGGGCGCTTTGATATGTTTTATCAGTGAATTAAGGCGAAAGCCTTGTGACATGACGGCTGATGAAAGCCTGGAAAAGAAAAGACGTCGGTGACGGTCCATACGGTGGGCTGCTGCCCGCTACTCCTGTGAATTAATCGGAAATCTACCTTAACAAAGGGTAATAGCGTTTGGCAAAGATTTACCAGAATTTGCAATCGACGTGACACAAAAGGCGCGCATATTTTCCACAGACGCCGAATGCCTTGTTTTGATAGCGAAATTACAGAGCTTCATCACAAACATTATTTTTTCGCGTTCTAAAATAATTCGTGCTTAGGTTCTGAATGCTTACAAATCCTTATCTGAATCGATTCGATAAGCGAATCACTGTTAGCGGTGCCTGTTAGGGCATTGACGATAACCACGGAGGTAGCAAGTGACCATTGCTATTGTCATAGGCACGCATGGCTGGGCGGCTGAACAACTGCTGAAAACAGCGGAAATGCTGTTGGGCGAGCAGGAAAACGTTGGCTGGATCGATTTCGTGCCCGGCGAAAATGCGGAAACCTTGATCGAAAAATATCACGCACAGCTCGAAAAACTGGATACCAGCAAAGGCGTCGTCTTTCTGGTTGACACCTGGGGTGGCAGCCCGTTTAACGCGGCGAGTCGGATTGTGGTGGATAAACCCAATCATGAGGTTGTCGCTGGGGTGAATATCCCGATGCTTGTTGAAACGTTAATGGCGCGCGACGACGACCCATCTTTCGATGAACTGGTGGCGCTCGCCGTCGAAACCGGCCGCGAAGGCGTCAAAGCGCTGAAAGCGAAACCCGCAGAAAAAGCCGCACCCGCGGCGCCCGCCCCAAAAGCGGCAACGCCGGCAAAACCGATGGGCCCGAACGACTATATGGTCATCGGCCTCGCCCGTATCGATGACCGTCTGATCCACGGTCAGGTCGCCACCCGCTGGACCAAAGAGACCAACGTGACGCGCATTATTGTGGTGAGCGATGAAGTCGCCGCTGACAACGTGCGTAAAACGCTGCTTACTCAGGTCGCCCCGCCAGGCGTCACCGCGCACGTGGTGGATGTGGCCAAAATGATCCGCGTCTATAACAACCCGAAATACGCAGGCGAGCGCGTGATGCTGCTGTTCACCAACCCAACGGACGTCGAGCGTCTCGTGGAAGGCGGCGTCAGGATCACCTCCGTGAATATCGGCGGGATGGCCTATCGCCAGGGCAAAACGCAGGTCAATAACGCGGTCTCCGTCGATGAAAAAGATATCGAGGCCTTTAAGAAACTCAACGCACGCGGCATCGAGCTGGAAGTGCGTAAAGTCTCTAACGATCCCCGACTCAAAATGATGGATTTAATCAGCAAAGTGGCGCATTAACGGCTTTGCAGGGTTAACGCTTACTCAGTTTCTACACGTCAGTTTGATAACACAGGAGAAGTACAATGGAGATTACCACTCTTCAGATTGTGCTGGTGTTCATCGTCGCCTGTATCGCCGGTATGGAATCGGTGCTTGATGAATTTCAGTTTCACCGGCCGCTGGTGGCCTGTACGCTGGTCGGGGCCGTGCTGGGCGACATGAAAACCGGCATTATCATCGGCGGTACGCTGGAGATGATAGCGCTCGGCTGGATGAATATCGGTGCCGCCGTGGCGCCTGACGCCGCGCTTGCGTCGATCATTTCCACCATTCTGGTTATCGCGGGCCATCAGAGCATTGGCGCCGGTATCGCGCTGGCCATTCCGCTGGCTGCGGCAGGCCAGGTACTGACTATCATTGTGCGTACGATTACCGTCGGCTTCCAGCATGCGGCGGATAAAGCAGCCGAAAACGGCAACCTCACCGCGCTGTCCTGGATCCACGTCTCGTCCCTGTTCTTGCAGGCGATGCGTATTGCTATCCCGGCGGTGATTGTGGCGATTTCTGTCGGTACCAGCGAAGTGCAGCAGATGCTGAGCGCCATCCCGGAAGTAGTGACCGGCGGTCTGAACATCGCAGGCGGCATGATCGTGGTGGTAGGTTACGCGATGGTTATTAACATGATGCGCGCGGGCTATCTGATGCCGTTCTTCTATCTCGGCTTCGTCACTGCCGCCTTCACCGATTTCAACCTCGTGGCGCTGGGCGTCATCGGCGCCGTTATGGCGGTGCTCTATATCCAGCTGAGCCCGAAATATAACCGCTCCGCAGCGGCACCCGCGCAGACCGCAGGCGCAAACGATCTTGATAACGAACTGGATTAACAGGTGAGCGACATGGTTGATATGACTAAAACAACTGGTGAGAAAAAACTGACCCCGGGCGACGTGCGCGGCGTGTTTATCCGCTCTAACCTCTTCCAGGGATCGTGGAACTTTGAACGTATGCAGGCGCTCGGCTTCTGCTTCTCAATGATCCCGGCGATTCGTCGCCTGTATCCTGAGAATAACGAGGCGCGTCGTCAGGCCATTAAGCGCCATCTGGAGTTTTTCAACACGCATCCGTATGTCGCGGCACCGGTGCTCGGCGTGACGCTGGCGATGGAAGAACAGCGGGCGAACGGCGCGGCCATTGACGATGGCGCGATTAACGGGATCAAAGTAGGCCTTATGGGGCCGCTCGCGGGCGTCGGCGATCCGATATTCTGGGGAACGGTGCGTCCGGTGTTCGCGGCGCTCGGTGCAGGCATCGCGATGAGCGGCAGCCTGCTCGGCCCGCTGCTGTTCTTTGTGCTGTTTAACCTGGTGCGCCTCGCCACCCGCTACTACGGCGTGGCATATGGCTACCGTAAAGGCGTCGATATTGTCAAAGATATGGGCGGCGGCTTCCTGCAAAAACTGACCGAGGGGGCGTCTATTCTCGGCCTGTTTGTCATGGGGGCGCTGGTTAACAAGTGGACGCACGTAAATATCCCGCTAGTGGTGTCGCGCATTACTGACCAGAACGGCGCGCAAAAAGTCACCACTGTGCAAACCATTCTGGACCAGTTGATGCCGGGCCTGGTGCCGCTGCTGCTGACGTTCGCCTGTATGTGGCTGCTGCGCAAAAAAGTGAATCCGCTGTGGATTATCGTCGGGTTCTTTGTGATTGGTATCGCGGGTTACGCGGTCGGCCTGCTCGGCCAGTAGTGATATCGAGTGCTCGCCGGGGGCCGATGGCTCCCGGTTTTTTTATTTAAGGGAGATGGCATGACGCTGACTGACGGGATTCTGGTCGCTTTTATTATCGCGCTGCTGGGCTGGGCCATTTACGACCAGTGGGGGCTTGAACGGCGTCACGGGAAAACGCTGCTGCGGGTAGCGCTGCTACGACGCGGGCGCGCCGACAGCCTGATCTTTACCGGCCTCGTCGCCATTCTTATCTGGCAGAACGTCACGACCCACGGCGCCCCGCTCACCACCTGGCTTTTGTGCGCGCTGGGGCTGGTGGCAATTTATCTTTTCTGGATCCGCGAGCCGCAAATACGCTTTAAGCGCGAAGGCTTTTTCTTTGGCGGTGGCTGGGTGAAATATAACCACATTAAGACAATGAATTTATCTGAAGATGGCGTACTGGTCATTCAATTAGCCCAGCGCCGTTTGCTTATTCGGGTGAAAAATATCGACGATCTTGAAAAGATTTATCATTTTATGATTAATAATCAATGACTTAAAAATATAGCACAGGCTATTTTCATGCGTAAAAAATAACCATCCCTATAGCCAGTGCTATATTTCCCGGTGTTTCCTTTCCGTATTTTTTAACATGCCTTACATGTCCTGCTATTAAGCGAAAACAATTCTCATTTATAACCTGAAGGGTATTACGCGATTATTGTCTTTGCCGTCCTGAATATGGTATGGTTGCGCCCGTCATTGGGGAGTAGCCAATTTCCGGTCAGGAAATGTACGCGTCAACATACTCGTTGCAAAACGTGGCGCGTACGGACTGAAGCCCTTTCAGTCAGGCGAGACCATTGCACGCTGCTGCTGTTTACTGGGGGCGGTCGGCGTGTATATGGAGATCCCGGTCAGGACCTGTGTATGAATCTTTCCGCAACCCTGCTTCTCGCTTTCGGCATGTCAATGGACGCGTTCGCGGCGTCTATCGGCAAAGGCGCCACGCTGCACAAACCGAAATTCTCCGACGCCCTGCGCACGGGTCTGATCTTTGGGGTTATCGAAGCCATCACCCCGCTCCTGGGCTGGCTGCTGGGCCTGCTGGCCACGCAATTTGTACTGACCTGGAATCACTGGATTGCCTTCGTGCTGCTGGTGTTCCTGGGCGGTCGAATGATCCTCGAAGGCATGCGCGGCGGCGGCGATGATGAGCCGGAAAAAACCCGCCGCCACAGTTTTTTACTGCTGGTCACTACCGCGTTCGCCACCAGCCTTGATGCGATGGCGGTCGGCGTCGGTCTCGCTTTTCTTCAGGTTGATATCATAAAAACCGCGCTCGCCATCGGTTGCGCCACGCTGATAATGTCTACGCTCGGCATGATGATAGGCCGCTTTATCGGCCCGCTGCTCGGCAAACGGGCGGAAATTCTGGGTGGCGTGGTGCTGATTGGCATCGGCTGTCAGATCCTCTGGAGCCATTTCGCGGGCTAAGCGTCGCGTCGCCACAACCGCAGACAAAAATCAGTTTCACAGGCGAATGACGTCTGTTCGCGCAGCGTCTGCCAGACGTCAGAGCGCGCACGCCAGGCAAACGGCGTCATCTGCAGCAGCGTCGTCGCCTCTTCGCCATTCAGACGCATTTCATAACTCAACGTCTGCTCGTCTGCCAACGTAAAGCCCGGCAGGGACTCCTTATTCGGCGCATGCAGCCGCACCTCATCATAGATAAGCCCTTTGAGCTGAACTAAATGCCGCGGCCCCGGCGTCACGGTCATAACCACCGCGCCGGGTTTCACCACGCGCGCCAGCTCCTGCGCTTTACAGGGGGCGTAAATACGCACGACCGCGTCAAAAAACGCGTCGGGGAACGGCAGACGGTGGCTTGATGCCACACAAAACGCGATGTCAGCGTAACGCTTCGCGGCAGCGCGGATGGCGCTGCGCGAGACATCAAGCCCCCAGCTTTGTCCGGCTCGGGCCGTCGTCAGCGCCGCAAAAGCGCGGGTGTAATACCCTTCCCCACAGCCGATATCGAGCAGCGTCGCGCCATCATCCGGCAGATGCGCCGCCAGCATCTGCGCGGCGCGGTCGCGCAGCGGCGCATAATGTCCGGCGTCAAGAAAGGCGCGGCGCGCCTGCATCATTTCGCTGCTGTCGCCCGGATCGCGCGAGCGCTTGTGCTGCACCGGCAGCAGATTGACATACCCTTCCTTCGCGATATCGAACTGGTGATGGCTGGCGCAGCGAAAGCTTTTTGCTTGCGCCAGAAGCGGCAAATGGCAAAGGGGGCAGAGATAAGACATGGTGACTCCGAAACAGCGCAAAGCGCGGAGTTTAACGTGATTCGGCAGATGGGGAAACGCTGAGGCGCATTATGCATGAAAAAGCCCCGCCAGAGGGCGGGGCTTTAGAATAGCTGGCCGGTGAAACAAGGCACCGGGTCAGTTTAAGTGCGATTAGATAGCAACTACGTTAACAGCTGCCGGACCTTTCTGGCCGTCCTGAATCTCGAACTCAACGTTCTGGCCTTCAGCCAGAGTTTTGAAGCCATTACCCTGAATAGCAGAGAAGTGTACGAACACATCTTTGCTGCCGTCAGCCGGAGTAATGAAACCAAAACCTTTAGATTCGTTGAACCACTTAACTTGACCTTTAATCTTTGCCATTTCGCAAATTCCTTCAATTGTTTTGTTCGCCCGCAGGCGCTGACTTAGATAAAACAGAGACATTACTGCTTGAGGCACTAAAATAAGGTTCGGCAGAGAAGCGGTATTCAACGACAACGTGTTTACTCAGGACTTCTTTACTGAAAATGCCACACATAAACAGAACTGTACCTCGTTTAACCCAAAACTTGTTATCACATACAACGTAACCAATGGCAAGCCATTTTTATACGCTGCACGATCTGCCGCACAGATTCCTTAACAGATCGCTATGTGCCTGACAATAAAGCACAGAAGGGGCGCACATGGCCCCGCAAAGCGAGGTTCTGCCGCCCGACGCCGGCATGTTGCCAGAATGCACACTTTAAACGTAGCCCAATAGTTTCACTTCGTCCAGGCGACACGAGATTATGTTTATCGCTTTTTCTGCTTTGTTATTATTTCTGCAAAAGCTTATTCATTAATGTCGTTAAACTCCATTTTAACGAGGCTTTATTACAGCCTGACGGCAGTAAACAATGTACAAATCAAGAAAATTTGTACAAGCCATTTTCGTCATGCACCAAAATAATGACAATTTAATGAAAATGCCTCAAAAAGAGGCAAGCGCAATAAGACAATGTGATTATTAAATCAGCCAGCCAGAAGTAAATTTAACCAGCCCGATATATTCTTGTTTAACGTTTATTTGCCGCCAGCGATAAATATTCACCGATACGGCGCGGCGCGAACGTTGCTGCTTTTTCGCCGCGTTCAGTAAGTGCGCTCATCAGCTCTGCTGGCGGCGCGTCCAGAGATTCATCCGCCAGTTCAAAAACCCCCCAGTGGATAGGAATGGCAAGCGGCCTGCCCGCGTGCTGCCAGAGCTCAACCGCGTGTTGCGGATCCATATGGTGCGGCGCCATAAACCAGCGTGGCGCGTAAGCCCCGATAGGAATGGCCGCACCAGTGAGTGGCCCGAGGCGGCGGGGGATCTCAAGCAACTCAGGCGTGTATCCGCTGTCGCCGCTGAACCAGAAGCGCTGCGACGCGCTCTCCATTACCCAGCCACACCACAACGAGCGGTTCCGGTCCCACAGCGTGCGCATGCTCCAGTGCTGCGCGGGCACGGCGGTCATCCGCAGCCCTTCCCATTCCCGGCTATCCCACCAGTCGAGTTCGGTGACGTGACTGATGCCGCGTTTCGTAAACCACCCTTTCAGGCCCAGCGGCACAAAATATGCCGCGTCAGGAAATCGCTTTGCAAGCCGGCGTATCGTGCTGCTATCAAGGTGATCGTAGTGATTATGAGAAATCAGCACCGCGTCGAGGCGCGGCAGGCGGGCAAGCTCCAGCGGCAACGGCGTTTTACGGGCGGGGCCATAGAAGCTGACGGGTGAAGCGCGACGCGAAAAGAGCGGATCGGTGAGCAGGTAACGGCCGTTGAGGCGAAGCAGCAGCGTGGCGTGGCCGAGCCACCAGACGCCATCATCTTCGCCGTCAATAACGGCGGGTTGCCACCACTGGCGGATGAACGCCTCGTACCCCCCGGAAGGCGGCCGAGGCAACCCCTGGGCTTTACGTTCATCCTGCCAGCGGCGCAAATCGCCGGGCTGATGCCCGACGTCGTGCGTATTGCAAAAGCCGTCAGGGCGGTGATGGGCTTTCGAGGGATCGTACCAGGGATTTTTCCAGACCATGCCCATCACCTCGCTGGCGTTGGCAATTAACGTTCAGCCACCAGGCGGACAAACCCGTCATCGTCATCCTGAGTAGCGGCGGGAGCAGCGCTCGGTGCCTCTGGCTCGTTGGCATCGCAAAGGCGACGCAACAGCGCCGTTTGTCGTTTTTCCTGCTCAAGCAGCGCTTCCAGCAGTTCCACCTGCTGGTTGGCGCGCACGCTCGCGCGGTTGATAAAGAACCAGGCGACCAGCGCCACGATGATGCCCGCCAGAGACATCGCCAGGGAAACGAAATTTAATGCACCAGAATTTACAATGTCATTCATGCTAACCACCTCAAAGTAACGCGCTATCTTACCACCGCCGCGGCGTAAGGGCATCGGTCTCAGGCGTTACCAGGGGATGAACTTATTGATAGTGCAAATGCCGCTGAAAAACTGAACGTCCTGATCGCACATGACATTGATCGTCTGCGTCCACAACAATACACAGGCCACCAGCACGGCCAGCAAAATAGCCCATCTCAATTTTTTCACTACCTTCTCCGTTACGGCATTCACGGGGCCAAATTATCACGGAAACCTTAAACCAAATATCACTGTAACGTTAAGTCACGTAATCCGGAATCCTCTCCTTGTGACGCAGCGGCACACGCGGCAGGCTGTCCGCCTGAACGTTAACAAACGGAGCCGTTATGCGCTATTTGATTCGTGTTGTCGCGCTGTTGGTCGTGGTCTGGATTGCACTGCTTTTCAGCGGTTATGGCATATTGATTGGCAGCCATGAGAATGCCGCAGGTTTGGGGCTGCAGTGCCGTTATCTGACAGCGAGACAGGTGGTCAACGCGCAGTTTATTCACTCTGACAGTGGGCTTATCGGCATTACCGCCTGCCCGGTGCTGCGCAAAAGCGAAACCGTAGTGGATAACGGCTGATGCGCGCCAAGGAAAAAGCCGCAGGCTGGCTGCGGCTTTTTTCAGCACGGACTGTTATCAGAACGGATAACTGTTATACCCCATCTGCTCGGAGATTTTCCGCGCAGCCGTATGCAGGATTTCCACATACTCGTGCAGGCGCTCTTCGGAGAAGCGCAGCGTCGGGAACGAGATGCTCAGCCCCGCGATCACCACCCCGAAGCGGTCGAATACCGGCACCGCGATGCAGCGCAGCCCTTCTTCCTGCTCTTCGTTATCTTCGCCGTAACCGTGCTCGCGCACCTGATCCAATACCGGCAGCAGCGCGTCGGTGGAGACGATTGTGCGGTCAGTGCTGCGTTTATACTCAACGCCTTCGAGGATCTGACGAACCTCGTCGCGGTCGCGCCAGGCCAGTAATACTTTACCGATAGCGGTGCTGTAGAGCGGATTGCGGCGGCCAATGCGCGAATACATGCGCAGGTTATACATTGAGTCGATTTTATGGATGTAGACAATGCTGTCTTCATCCAGCGCGCCCAGGTGAATGGTTTCTTTCGTCAGACGCGACAGTTCACGCATCTGAATATCCGCGCTGCGGATAAGGTCGACATTCTGTAACGCGCGGGCGCCCAGCTCAAACAGCTTGAGGGTCAGGGAGTACTTTTCCGACTCCCCTTCCTGCGCGACATAGCCCAGAGATTTCATGGTTTGCAAAAAGCGGTAAACGGTGCTTTTTGACATCATGACGCGCTGCGACAATTCGGTGATACCAATTTCCCGTTCTTCACCCAACGCCTGCAAAATACCAAAGACCTTGAGCACCGAAGAGACGGAGTCAGGCTGTTTATCTAATTCTGCGATTGCCATTGATCACCTCGATCGCATTTGTTTTATAAAAATCAGAACCGGTTTTTATTATAAATTCGGGGCGTCACCGCCGCAATGAATCTGTGCCTGATGGTGGCAAATCTGCGACATCAGGCCTGATTATGCATGAAGGATATATCGTGAACGGCAGATCAACCGCTTAGAATGCGTCAACCACCTTAAAGCCGCGTTTAGCCTGGCGCTTTCGGGTATAAAAAAAGCGCGCCCGCGGGCACGCTTTTGTTGAGTTAACGGCGCGATTACTTGAGGTATTCACCGCTACGCAGCGCTTCGATACGTTTATCCAGCGGCGGGTGCGTCATGAAGAGTTCGCTCAGCGATTTCGATTTACCGTTGATGCAGAACGCCATCATGCTGCTCGCTTCCTGCGGCTCATAGCTCGTTTTCAATCGCTGAAGCGCGGCAATCATCTTCTCGCGGCCGACCAGTTTCGCCGAGCCTGCGTCGGCGTGAAACTCACGGTAGCGCGAGAACCACATGGTGATGATGCTCGCCAGAATACCGAACACCAGCTCCAGCACGGTTGCCACCGCGAAATAAATCAGCGGGTTGCCGTTGCTCTCTTCGCCCTCGTCGCGGTTTCCGCCAAGGAACCCTGCCGCTACCTGCGCGATAATGCGCGAAATAAAGATAACGAAGGTGTTTACCACGCCCTGAATCAGGGTCATCGTCACCATGTCACCATTGGCGATATGGCTGATTTCGTGGGCGATAACCGCCTCCGCTTCATCGCGGCTCATATTCTGTAAAAGCCCGGTACTGACAGCCACCAGCGAGGCATCACGGCGCGCGCCGGTCGCAAACGCGTTAATATCCGGCGCATGATAAATCGCCACCTGCGGCATCGCGATGCCCGCCTGGCGTGATTGCTGCGCCACGGTATCCATCAGCCAGCGTTCCGTTTCGTTACGCGGCGCTTCGATAACCTCGCCGCCTACCGATTTCAGCGCCATCCATTTGGACATCAGCAGCGAAACGATCGAGCCGCCGAAGCCAAACAGCAGCGCCATGATCAGAAGGCCCGTCACGCTGCTTGACTGGATCCCTGTCAGGCTGAGCACCAGACCGAACACCACCATGACGGCCAGGTTAGTCAACAGGAAAAGCGCAATTCGCATCATAATTTTCTTTTTACCTCGGTTTAACAATACGCCTTATGCGATTACACACATCGTAGGGGCGCGCACGCCGTTTTCAAGCACCACAGGCTGGCAAGTCTCTAAAAATACGAAACTTTACATTTTGTAGCATTTCGCTGACGGGGGGATAACACGATGCTAAAAAAACCGGCGCATCATCTGCGCCGGTTGGGGAGTTTACTTCTTCGCGGCATCGGCCTGCGCCGTGCTCTCTTTGGTCATATCCGCCAGATCGAGCGCGATATGGACCGTTTCATCGAGATACGGATCCGGCTCCTGATAATCCTTCGGCAGATCGTCGAGTTTCGCCAGCGGCGGTTTCCCGGCGCGCTTCAGGCGGTCGTTGATACGCGCCAGCCGGGTTGCGTCATCTTCGCGGTTCTCTTTTTCACGCTGAGCCAGATTAAGCGATACGATATTACGCTTATCTTTCATGGCGTTAAAACGAGCAATGTCCTTGATGATGTACTGAAACTCCGGATCTTTCGCGATACGATCGTTATGATTCTTGAGCAGTACAGGGCCGACCGGTTTGAGATCGCCTGACTTCTCATACGTGGCGGCGTTAATGCTATCCCACGGCAGCGCGTTATCCTCGAATTTCTCACCGGTTTCGGTCTCTTCATTGCCGGTCGGCATGATGATGTCCGGCGTCACCCCTTTACGCTGGGTGCTGCCGCCGTTGACACGGTAGAACTTCTGGATGGTGTACTGCACTGAACCCAACGCCGGCCATTCCGGACGCAGCATCTGATCGTAGATGCGGTTCAGCGAACGATACTGCTGCACGGTGCCCTTCCCGAAGGTCGGCTCGCCGACAATCAGCGCGCGGCCATAATCCTGCATTGCGGCGGCGAAAATCTCAGACGCCGAGGCGCTGAAACGGTCGACCATCACCACCAGCGGGCCTTTGTAATAGACCACGCCGTCGGTATCGCGATCTTCACGCACCTTGCCGTTGTTATCACGCACCTGAACTACCGGGCCGGACGGGATAAACAGACCGGAGAGCGAAACCGCCTCGGTCAACGCTCCGCCGCCGTTGGAGCGCAGGTCAATAATTACCCCGCTGACGTTCTGTTTCTCAAGCTTCTGGAGCTGCACTTTCACGTCATCGGTGAGACCAACGTAGAAGCCAGGAATATCCAGCACGCCGATTTTTTCTTTACCGACATTTTTCACTGACATCTTCACGGCACGGTCTTCAAGACGAATGCGCTCACGCGTCAGCGTAATAATGCGGGTTTTAGTGCCTTTACCGGCAGGCAGGATCTCAAGGCGCACTTTGCTGCCCTTCGGCCCTTTAATCAACGCCACGACGTCATCAAGACGCCAGCCGATGACATCCTGCATCTGCTGACCCACCTGACCGACGCCGACAATACGATCGCCAACGCTAATCGCCTTGCTTTTCGCAGCCGGACCGCCTGCGACCATGGAGTTGATAACGGTGTAATCGTCGTCCATTTGCAGTACCGCGCCGATGCCCTCAAGCGAGAGGCTCATTTCGGTGTTGAACTGTTCGGTGCTGCGCGGTGAGAGATAATTGGTGTGCGGGTCGATTTCGTGCGCGAAGGCGGTCATCGCCAGCGAGAACACATCTTCACTGTTGGTTTGCGCCAGGCGACGGATCGCGAATTTATAACGCTTGGTCAGTGTTTCGCGAATTTCCGCATCGGTTTTGCCGGTCAGCTTCAGGCTCAGCTCATCATATTTGACTTTGCCGTCCCAGAGCTTATTCAGCTCCGCTTCGCTGGCAGGCCAGGGCGCCTTGCTGCGATCGATATCAAACGTATCGTTACCGGTGAAATCCATCGGTCTTTCGAGCACTTTCAGCGCGTATTGATAGCGCTCAAAACGGCGCTGCTGTGCCAGATTATAGAGATCGTAAAACACGTCGAGCTTGCCGCTGCGCAGTTCGTCGCCGATCTGGCCCTTTTTCTTCGCGAACTGTTCAACGTCACCCGCCAGCAGCACGTTATGGCTGTAGTCGAGCAGGTTGAGGTAGCGATCGAAGATTTTGGCGGAGAAGGCTTCGTTAAGATCGAACTGGCGATAGTGAGAGCGGGTGAACCGGGAGGTCACGCGCTCGCTTACTGTGGCATGCTGCGGTTCTTCTTTAAGAACCGGGATCTGGTCAGGACGGGTAATGTCATCCACGGCCAACGCCTGGCCCGCCATCAGCAGCAGGCCGGCGACGGCGGTAAGCTTAAAAAAAGTGTTCATGCCCTGGTTGACCTCCGTTTCAGAACAATAAATGTTCTGCGCGTACAATCATCGACATACCAGAAGTCAGCTGTACACGGACGCCATCTTTGGTAATTTCCTGCACGGTGGCGTCCATCGCGTTATTGCCTGCTTTCACCTTAATAGCCTGGCCGACGCTGAGCGCCGTGATGTCAGATACCGGGGTGTGACGTTCTTCACGCGCAGGGCGTGGCGCTTTAGCAGCGGCGGCTTTAGCCGGACGAGGTTTACGCTCGGCGTTTTCCTTACGGCGCGGAGCCGGACGCGGCTTACGTTCACGACGCTCTGCGCCGTTTTCTTCGCCTTCAGCGCCTGCCGCTTCGCGTTTTTTCGCCTGCTGCTCGGCGCGCTGCGCCTGAACGCGGGCTTTCGCTTCTTCAAGCTGCTTGCGGGCGTGTTCTACGTGCTGCTCTTCCAGCACGCCGCACGGATTGCCGTCGAGGTCGACACGCGTCGCGCCAGGCTTAATACCGTAAAGGTAGCGCCAGCTCGACGTATAAAGACGTAATGCGGAACGCAGTTGCGTTTTGCTGAGGTTCATTTCGCCCTCAACGCGCTCCACCAGATCCTGAAAAATGCCGATCTTCAGAGGACGCGCTTCGCCTTCAGCACTGAAACACTGCGGAAAACGTTCGGCCAGAAAGGCGATAACTTCTTTACTGCTATTCAACTTAGGTTGATTTTCCATGAAATTTCCTGATTACAACGGATGTTGCCAACAAGCCGCAGGCATGAACAGGCGTCATTATAATGACGCCATCGGTAAATGCCACGTTATCCGTTGCTTATCATGCGTCTGGCGCAAAGAATTTTTTAAAGTCAGTACCCGCAATAACGGCTTCAAGCTGCTCTACCAGGGTACGCAGGCCTTGTTCGTCGTCGGCATCGAAGCGGTTAAAGACGGTGCTGTCGATATCCAGCACGCCGAAAACCTGACCGTTAACGCGCAGCGGCAGTACGATTTCGGCATTGCTGGACGCGTCACAGGCAATATGGCCATCGAAGGCATGCACGTCATCCACGCGTTGCACTTCGCCGGTCGCAACGGCGGTTCCGCACACGCCACGGCCATAAGGGATGCGCACGCAGGCGATTTTGCCCTGGAACGGGCCGAGCACCAGCGTTTTGTCTTCCAGAAGGTAGAACCCTGCCCAGTTTACGCCATCAAGACGTTCGAACAGCAGCGCACTGGTATTCGCGAGCGTCGCCAGAAAACTGGTTTCCCCTGCCATAAGGGATTGAAAATCGCGATTGAGTTCCGCGTAAAATTGTGTTTTGTTCATTAATCCGATCGCTTTGTTGTCTTACTTACTCTGCCAGCCTACTAAAATAAGCATTAAATGCGCTCATGCTCAAGATTAATCATTTCATGAGTTACGATAACAGAATCATATAAAATAATGCTTCGCACATGGCACTCAAAACCCAACAGCTTTCTCCTGGCAAAAAACTGACCATTCACGCCATCGGCGAGCCGTTGCCGATGGAACATTATCAGCGTTGTCCGCAATGCGATATCCTTTTTATGCTGCCTGTGGTCAAGTCCAACCAGACCGCGCACTGCCCGCGTTGCGACGCGAAAATCCGCGACGGGCGCGACTGGTCGCTCACCCGGCTGGCGGCAATGGCGATAACGATGCTGCTGCTGATGCCGTTTGCTTACAGCGAGCCATTGCTGCGTCTCTACCTGCTCGGCACGCGCATCGACGCTAATCTCTTTCAGGGCATCTGGCAGATGACCCGTCAGGGCGACACCATCACCGCCGCGATGGTACTGTTTTGCGCGGTTGGCGCGCCCGCCACGCTGGTGGCCGCCATCGCGTATCTCTGGTTTGGCAATATTCTCGGCATGAACCTGCGGCCGGTGCTTCTGATGCTGGAGCGGTTGCGCGAATGGGTGATGCTCGATATCTATCTGGTGGGCATCGGCGTCGCATCTATCAAGGTGCGCGAATACGCCTGGCTTGAGCCGGGGATCGGGCTGCTGGCATTTGTGGCGCTGGTGGTGCTGAGCGTGATGACGCTGATTCATCTTAATGTGGAACAACTCTGGGAACGGTTTTACCCGCAGCGCCCCGCCACCCGCTATCACGAGGATCTCCGCGTCTGTCTGGGCTGCCATTACACCGGCGTGCCGGATAAACGCGGTCGCTGCTCGCGCTGCCACATTCCCCTGCGCCGCCGCCGCCGTCAGAGCCTGCAAAAATGCTGGGCGGCGCTGATTGCCTCGATGGTCTTTCTGCTGCCCGCCAACCTGCTGCCGATCTCCATTATCTATATCAACGGCGCGCGCCAGGAAGATACGATCATGTCAGGCATCGTCTCGCTGGCGCAGAGCAACATTCTGGTGGCGGCCGTAGTGTTCATTGCCAGTATTCTGGTGCCGTTCACCAAAGTGCTGGTGCTGCTGACGCTGCTGGTGAGTATCCATTTCAAATGCCAGCAAGGGCTGCGTACGCGCATTCTGATGCTGCGACTGGTGGCCTGGATTGGCCGCTGGTCGATGCTCGATCTGTTTGTGATTTCTCTTACGATGTCGCTGGTCAACCGCGATCAGCTGTTGTCGTTTGTCATGGGGCCGGCTGCGTTTTATTTCGGCGCAGCGGTGATTTTGACTATTCTTGCTGTTGAATGGCTGGACAGCCGCTTACTTTGGGACGCACATGAGTCAGGAAACGCCCGCTTCACAGACTGAAGCGCGAATTAAAACAAAACGTCGCATCTCTCCGTTCTGGTTACTGCCCGTTATCGCTTTGCTGATTGCGGGCTGGCTTATCTGGACAACCTATGAAGAGCGAGGCACAACCGTCACTATCGATTTCATGTCCGCCGACGGGATCGTCGCCGGGCGCACGCCGGTGCGCTATCAGGGCGTCGAGGTCGGCACCGTTCAGGATATCCGCCTGAGCGATGACCTGAATAAAATCGAAGTCACGGTCAGTATTAAAAGTGATATGAAAGAGGCCCTGCGCGATCAGACGCAATTCTGGCTGGTGACGCCGAAAGCGTCGCTTGCAGGCGTCTCAGGGCTGGACGCGCTGGTCGGCGGCAACTACATCGGCATGATGCCGGGCGAAGGCGAGCCGCGCGACCACTTCCGCGCGCTCGACACCCAGCCCAAATACCGGCTTAACACGGGCGAGTTGATGATTCACCTGCACGCGCCGGATCTCGGCTCGCTGAACAGCGGCTCGCTGGTCTATTACCGCAAAATCCCGGTCGGGCGGGTTTATGACTACTCGATTAACACCGACAAACAGGGTGTGACCATTGACGTTATCATCGAACGTCGCTTCACCAATCTGGTGAAAAAAGGCAGCCGTTTCTGGAACGTCTCGGGCGTGAAAACCAATATCGGGCTGAGCGGCGCCAAAGTGGAGCTGGAGAGCCTGGCGGCGCTGGTCAACGGGGCTATCGCCTTTGACTCGCCGGCGGATTCTGCCCACGCCGACCAGAACGACACGTTCGGGTTGTATGAAGATCTTGCCCACAGCCAGCGCGGTGTACTCGTGAAACTCGATGTACCTGGCGGCCAGGGGCTGAAGGAAAATTCCACGCCGCTAATGTATCAGGGCCTTGAAGTGGGTACGCTGACTAAACTCAATCTCAACCCAGGCGGCGCGGTCACCGGCGAGCTGACCGTCGACCCGAGCGTCGTCAATCTGCTGCGCGACGGCACGCGCATTGAGATGCACAGCCCGAAACTCTCGCTTAATAATCCGGAAATCAGCACGCTGCTGACTGGCAGTACGCTGGAACTGGTGCCGGGCGAAGGCCAGCCGCGCAACCATTTTGTGGTGTTGCCGGATGACAAAACCCCGCTGCAAAAGCCTGGCGTGTTGACCCTGACGCTGCATGCGCCGGAGAGCTACGGCATCGACGCCGGGCAGCCGGTTATCCTGCACGGCATTCAGATAGGCCAGGTGCTGGAGCGCTCGCTGAATGCCAAAGGCGTCAGCTTCTCCGTCGCTATTGATCCGCAATATCGCGATCTGGTGAAAGGCGACAGCAAGTTTGTGGTGAACAGCCGCGTGGATGTCAAAGTCGGCCTCGACGGCGTCGAGTTTCTCGGCGCCAGCGCCAGCGAATGGCTGAGCGGCGGCATTCGTGTGCTGCCGGGCGAAAAAGGCGAGATGAAAGACGATTATCCGCTCTACGCCAATCTGGAAAAAGCGGTGGAGAACAGCCTGAGCGATCTGCCGACCACGACGCTGACGCTCACCGCCGAAAGCCTGCCGGACGTACAGGCCGGGTCGGTCGTGCTGTATCGTAAGTTTGAAGTGGGCGAAGTCATCACCGTGCGCCCGCGCGCCAACGCGTTTGATATCGAAGTGCACATTAAGCCGGAGTATCGCAAACTCCTCACGACGAACAGCGTCTTCTGGGCCGAGGGCGGCGCGAAAGTGCAGTTGAACGGTAGCGGGCTGACGGTGCAGGCCTCGCCGCTCTCCCGCGCGCTTAAAGGCGCCATCAGCTTCGATAATCTTAATGGCGCGGGCGCGGGCCTTGGCGAAAAAGATAAGCGCACGCTCTATCCGTCAGAGACCGCCGCCCGCGCAGTGGGCAGCCAGATAACCCTGCACGCCTTTGACGCCGGGAAAATCGCGGCGGGTATGCCCATTCGCTATCTCGGTATCAACATTGGCCAGATTGAGTCGCTGAAGCTCATTACCGAGCGCAACGAGGTGCAGGCGACGGCGGTGCTCTACCCCGAATACGTTAACACCTTCGCGCGCGCCGGCACGCGATTCTCGGTGGTGACGCCGCAAATCTCCGCCGCGGGCGTCGAAAACCTCGACACCATCCTGCAGCCCTATATTAACGTCGAGCCGGGTCGCGGGCCGGGCCGCCGTAGCTTTGAGTTGCAGGAAGCGACGATCACGGACTCTCGCTATCTCGACGGCCTGAGCATTGTGGTGGAAGCCCCTGAAGCGGGTTCGCTGAACATCGGCACGCCGGTGCTGTTCCGCGGCATCGAAGTGGGCACGGTCACCGGCATGTCGCTTGGCAGCCTCTCTGATCGCGTAATGGTGTCGATGCGTATCAGCAAGCGTTATCAGCATCTGGTACGTGAAAACTCCGTGTTCTGGCTCGCCTCCGGCTACAGCCTGAACTTCGGGCTGGTAGGCGGCGTGGTGAAAACCGGCACGTTTAACCAGTTCATTCGCGGCGGCATCGCGTTCGCCACCCCGCCACAGACGCCAGTCGCGCCGAAAGCGCAGGCCGGTAAGCACTTCCTGTTGCAGGACAGCGAGCCGAAAGAGTGGCGCCAGTGGGGGACTGCCCTGCCTCGTTAACGCCAGCGCCCCGGTGTCACGCCGGGGCGTTTGTGCTACACTTCGCGCCCTCTTTTTCTGCCCGCTGAGGTGTGCTGTGGCGCAATCCGGTTCTGTCTGCCTTCCTGAGGCTTTTCTTGATGTTATGCGTGATGCGATGCCCGCAGGGCTTGCGATGGACGATTTCATCGCTGCCTGCCAACGCCCGCTGCGCCGCAGCATTCGCGTTAACACGCTCAAAATCAGCGTCGAGGCGTTTCTCGCGCAGGTCGCCCCCTATGGGTGGCAACTGACGCCGGTGCCCTGGTGCGCGGAAGGTTTCTGGATAGAGCGTGATGACGACGAGGCGCTGCCGCTTGGCAGTACCGCCGAACATTTAAGCGGTCAGTTTTATATTCAGGAAGCAAGCTCCATGCTGCCGGTGGCGGCGCTCTTCGCCGACGGCAACACGCCCGCACGGGTCATGGATGTCGCCGCCGCGCCGGGCTCGAAAACCACTCAAATCGCCGCGCTGATGCAAAACCAGGGTTTTATACTCGCCAATGAATATTCCGCGAGCCGGGTCAAAGTGCTTCATGCCAATATCAGCCGCTGCGGCATCCGCAACGTCGGCCTCACTCACTTTGACGGGCGCGTTTTCGGCGCCGCGCTCCCTGAACAGTTCGACGCGATCCTTCTTGACGCGCCCTGCTCCGGCGAAGGCGTGGTAAGAAAAGATCCGGACGCGCTGCGCAACTGGTCGCCACAAAGCAATCAGGAGATTGCCGCTACCCAGCGCGAGCTTATCGACAGCGCGTTTCACGCGCTCGCGCCCGGCGGCACACTGGTTTATTCCACCTGCACGCTGAACCGCGAAGAAAATCAGCAAACGGTGCGCTGGCTGCTGGCGCGCTATCCGCAGGCGGTGGAGATACTCTCGCTTGAGGGGCTATTCCCCGGCGCGGAGGCGGCGCTGACCGATGAGGGTTTCCTGCACGTCTTTCCGCAGATTTACGACTGCGAAGGCTTTTTTGTCGCGCGGCTGCGTAAAACCGCCCCGGTCGCCCCGCTGCCCGCGCCGACCTATAAAGTCGGCGCTTTCCCTTTTACCCCGATGAAAACCCGCGAGGCGCAGGCGGTCATCGCGGCGGCTGGCAAGGTGGGGCTGGTCTGGGATGAGACGCTGGCCCTGTGGCAGCGCGATAAAGAGATCTGGCTGTTCCCGCAGGCGTTCACGCCGTTTATCGGCAAGGTACGATTCTCGCGCACTGGCGTTCGGCTGGCTGAGGTCCATAATAAAGGGTACCGCTGGCAGCATGAGGCTGTGGTGGCGCTTGCCGGGAGCGATAACCCGCTCGCGTTTGAGCTCACCGCCGAAGAGGCGCAGGAGTGGTATCGCGGGCGCGATGTCTGGCTGCAGACACCGCCGGATGCTGATGACGTCATCGTCACCTTCCAGCGCCAGCCGTTGGGCCTTGCGAAAAAAGTCGGTAGCCGGCTCAAGAACAGTTATCCGCGCGAACTGGTGCGCGACGGCGTGCTGTTCGCAACGCCCGTATAAGGCGAACAAAAAATCATCGCTGAGTTTTTGGCATTTCCTGCGCTTTTGACTATGCTAAAAGTGGGGCCTGACTGGTCATACCACCTGTCTACTGTCTGAGGGAGAGCGTTATGTCAAAAACCAGCGTTAAAATCGGTACGTTCGAGATTGATGATGCAGAGCTGCACGGCAACGCGCCCGGCGAGCGCAAGCTGAGTATTCCCTGCAAATCCGACCCGGATCTCTGCATGCAGCTTGATGCCTGGGATGCCGAAACCAGTATTCCGGCTGTACTCAACGGCGAACACTCCGTGCTATACCGCGAACATTACGATCAACAAGCTGATGCCTGGATCATGCGTCTTGCCTGATTCAAAAAGAACCCGTCGCTGAAGGCGGGTTATTTATTAAGAACCTTCGGTTTTCCCTTCCCGCCTGCTTCCCCTACACTTATGACAAACGTTGTCACTCAGAGGACGCCATGTTCGCTCTGGTTTTATTTGTTTGTTATCTGGATGGCGGTTGCGATGACATCGTCGTGGATGTGTACAATTCTGAACAGCAGTGCCTGAAAGCGATGGATGAGCAGCGGATGCGTCACGGCGGCTGTTACCCGGTAGAAGATTTTATTGACGGTTTCTGGCGCCCCGCACAGGACTACAGCGATTTTTAATCACTGTACCCGAATAAGCGTCAGCGGGTTGCCGAAGACCGCGCCGGTATCAATATAATGCAGATTCCCCCTGACGAGCGGTTCGCGCAGCGGCGTATGGCCGAAATAAAACGCGTCTGCGCCGTAGATATGCTCCTCTCCTCCCGCCTGCAGGCGATGAACTCGCGCCCGGCTCCAGACCACCGCATGCGTATCCAGCGGCTGCTGCCACGCATAGCGCGACGACGGGTAATCGGCGTGCGCCACCACCAGCGTACGCGCGCCGCTTCGTATCTCTATTACCAGTGGCAACTCTCGCGCTCGCGCCAGCTGCGCGTTAACCTCACGCTGCGCGCTGTCGCCAAGCGCGAAATACCAGTTCCCTCCGTTCACTGCCCACAGCGCCCCGTCGCCGGTTTCCAGCGCCTCCAGCGCCATCGCTTCATGATTACCGCGCACCGCGAAAAACCAGCGCTTACCGATAAGCGCCAGGCAACCTGGGCTGTCGGGGCCGCGATCGATAAGGTCGCCCACCGAAATCAGCGCGTCGACGCACGGATCAAACCGCTCGGCCTTCAGCGCGCTGACAAGCAGCGCCAGACAGCCGTGTAAATCGCCCACGATATAAATGCGCCGCCAGGCCGCGCCGTCGATTCGCTGATACATCGCCTGCTCCTCTGGTTATCAGGCAAGTATAGCGCTGCACCGGCGGCGTTAGCGCGTTGTCAGGCGCTTGCGGCGTCAACGCCCGCCCGGCACCGGTGCGCATCATTAAAAGTATGTTGTAACTAAATGGCACAAAAAAGCCTTACAGTGATCCCTTTAATTCGTGTCGGGACGCTTACTCTGCTAAGGATGTTCTATGCTTAAGGTAAGCAACGTCGGGAGGTGTCCTGTGACCATTTTTACTCACGAAGCTATCGTCAGTTTCATCGGCTGTGTCGTCGCGGCCATCTTTATGATTTGGTTCTTCAGCCGCAAGCACGACAAATAGGCGACTCGCGTCAGGCCGGTTTACCAAAGCCCCAGCACGGAAGCGGCGCCGGCCATTTCACGTAGCGCATCAAGCGTCAGGATCAGGCCAAATACATAGATAAAAGGATTCATCGGAATTAACTCCTTGTTTTCCTTCTCTCAATATAACCCACTCCTTAGTCTGCTACCGGTTCGTTTATAGCGATCCACCAGAATTGGTGGGGAAATCGCCATGCGCGGATGCAGGGACACAGGCGCCAGCACGCCCCTGTGCGCAGGCGGCCTTAAACGGCTCTTCACCCTGCGCATGATGCTTTTTGCACTGGCGATAAAAAAGCCTGGACGTTTATACCGCAGCCTGTGTTATGGTTGAAGCAGAAAAGTAAAGCGGAAGTTATGGATAGACGGGCTGCCTTTTCTCAGGATAAAAAAAGACCGAATACGATTCCTGTATTCGGTCCAGGGAAATGGCTCTTGGGAGAGAGCCGTGCGCTAAAAGTTGGCATTAATGCAGGCTCAGTCGCCTTGCCATTTAAGAATAGATGACGACAGCAGCTTTTCCAGTCCGCGCCGAAAGTCGTGGTAAAAAGCGCCTGAAACGTCAATAAAAACGAAAAACCGCAGCATTCGGCCTGGAATGCTGCGGTTTTTTTATCTCTGGCGGGATCAGCAGAGCTTTTGCGCACGCTCGATAAACGGTGCGAGGCTCATCTTCTGGCCCGGATGCGCCGGATCGTCAATCTGGATGACCGCGATCGGCTGTCCCGTCACTTTGCCCTGCGCCAGCTGTTTTTCCGCAATATCGTTCAGCGGATATTGCATTAGCGTACTCGGGTTAATCGCAAACAGCGCGTTGCCCGGACGGCAGGCGAGCATGACCTCTTCTCGGTTAAACGCCCATTTGTCTTTGCCGATTTCATAGCGGCTGACCGTGATAATCTGCGGCGCGGCGAGGGCCATGCCGGAACAGGAGAGCATCAGCAGCGCAAGCAGCGATTTCTTCATTTTATTCTCACCAGTTAAAAAGGTTCCCAGGTGGCGAACAGGCTGACGCTTATCAGCACCAGCGCCCCGAGCGCCACCTCCAGTTTTGTCATCAGGATAAAACGGCGCTGCGCCGTCGCCTGACGTGAAAATTTCGGCACCAGAACATAGCGGTTAACCAGGGCTATCGCCACCATCACCGCCACCAGCGCGATTTTAACCGCCAGCATACGGACATAGCCGCTGTCAGCAGGCCAGGCGACGCCGAGAATCAACACGCTGTTAACGACGCCTGTCGCGATAACGCCCGCCACCGCGAGATGCCCGTAACGTGAAAAGCGCATCATGGCGGTGATGGCGTCCGTGCGCCACGAGGTCTCTTTCGCGAAACGCATCAGCCGCAACAGCGGCACGAGCCCGCCAAACCACCAGGCGGCGCACAGCACATGCAGCGCATAACAGAGCCGCTGGAGCGCGCCGGTTATCCCTTCATGCATCGCGCCATGCCCGACACCCGCCAGCAGCACCAGTTGCGCGCAGAACACCACGAGCAGCCCCCCTCCGCGCTGCGGCGCCAGAAACGCGCACGGCAGCGTTGCCAGCGCGAGGACAATTTGCCACAGCCAGACGGCACCAAAGCGAGTCGATAACATGGCCTGCCAGATTTCCGGACGCAGGCTGTCTGCCGGGCCATCGCCCATCAGTCCCGCCTGCACGGCGAAAATCGCGACGGCACCGACTGCCGCTATCACTGCCGTGATGCGCCACAGACGGCGTGAATCCCGCGCTAACGTCGGCCTGAGCGCGCCCGGCGTCAACAGCGCCGTGTAAAGCGCCCCGCCCGCGCCGAGCATCAGCGCCGCGACATGCGCGAAACGCAGCGCCACATAACTCCATTCCAGCACGACGTTACTTCACGCTAAAGCGGTAGCTGCCTTTGGTTTTATGGCCGTCCACCGACACCACATGCCACTGAACCTGGTATGCGCCACTCGCCAGCGGCGCGCTCAGCGGGGCCACCAGCTGTTTGTCGTCGTCTGGCGCACATTTCACCGCGCCGGTTTTAATTGTTTTGCCATCGGGGCCAGTCAGCGTCACGCCGCTGAACGCCGGTTCGATGCCTTCAGAAAACGTTAAGGTCAGCGCCTCGGGCGATGTCGCGACGGTCGCGTTCGCGGCGGGCTGTTGCTGTTGGAGGTGAGCATGCGCCCAGACGCCAGGCGCGGTCATAACGGCGGCGACAAGCGCCAGCGCACGGCAAAAACGTGCGGCGAACAGTGCCATATGAATCATTCCTTTTTATTATAAATCAGGCGCAAGAATACCCCTGCGCTGATAGCAAGTCGAGCCGCGAGGGCATTTCCCGCCACATAAGACTTGTCATCCGGCGCGCGGCGCAGTACCTTCACGGCGATTAACAGGAGCACACCATGAACCAGAACCTTGCCCAACTTCCGCAGGAAGAGATGGATAAAGTGAACGTCGATCTGGCGGCCTCCGGCGTGGCTTTTAAAGAGCGCTACAATATGCCGGTCATCGCCGAAGCCGTTGAGCGCGAACAGCCTGCCCATTTGCGCGACTGGTTTCGCGAGCGCCTTATCGCGCATCGCCTGGCGTCGGTAAACCTCTCTCGCCTGCCCTACGAGCCGAAAGTGAAATAAACCGCTTTCTGCCTCGCCCGCCGCGCCTCTTCAACATGACGGCGGGCATCTGTTTTCCCTTCCGGCGGAGCGCATATGCTACGGATTATTGATACCGAAACCTGCGGCCTGCAGGGCGGCGTTGTCGAAGTGGCGTCGGTCGATATTATCGACGGCGCCATCGTCAACCCGATGAGCGATCTGGTGCGACCGGACCGCCCTATCAGCCATCAGGCGATGGCGATACATAAAATCACCGAGGCGATGGTCGCGGATAAGCCTTACATTGAGGAAATTATCCCGCGCTATCACGGCAGCCCGTGGTATGTGGCGCATAATGCGAGCTTTGATCGCAAAGTGCTGCCCGAAATGCCCGGTGAGTGGATTTGCACGGTGAAGCTGGCGCGCCGTCTCTGGCCGGGCATTCGCTACAGCAATATGGGACTCTATAAATCGCTCAAGTTGCAGGTGGAGACGCCGCCGGGGCTGCATCATCACCGCGCGCTCTTTGACTGCTACATCACCGCAGCGCTGCTGCTGGAGATCATGAAAGTGTCCGGCTGGACGCCGGAGGAGATGGTCAATATCACCGGACGCCCGCAGCTTATCGCCACACTGCCGTTCGGCAAATACCGCGGCGAACCGGTGGCGGAGATCGCCGGGCGCGATCCGGGGTATTTGCGCTGGATGCTCAATAACGTCAAGCAACTCAACCCCGATCTGCGCCTGACGTTAAAGCACTATCTGGATAACGATTAATCCACAAGCGGGTCCGGCGGCAGCGTGCCCTGGGCCAGCCCAATCAGAAAGGCGTACTCCATCGCCACCCCTTCATATGACTTGAAGCGTCCCGACTTCCCGCCGTGCCCTGAATCCATATCGGTACAGAGCAGCAGCAGGTTATTGTCAGTTTTCAGCTCGCGCAGCTTCGCCACCCACTTTGCCGGCTCCCAGTACTGCACCTGTGAATCGTGCAGGCCGGTCGTCACCAGCAGGTGCGGATAGCGCTGCGCGCTTACCTGGTCATAGGGGCTGTAACTTTTCATATAGTGATAAAAGGTTTCATCCGCCGGGTTGCCCCACTCTTCGAATTCGCCGGTGGTCAGAGGAATGGATTCATCAAGCATCGTGGTGACCACATCGACAAACGGCACCTGGGCGATGACGCCGCGAAACAGCGCCGGGCGCTCGTTAATCGCCGTGCCCATCAACATGCCGCCCGCGCTGCCGCCCATGCCGAACAGATAATCCGGGTCGCCATAGCCCTGCGCCAGCAGCGCATCGCAGACGTCCAGATAATCATTGAAGGTGTTTTTCTTCTTGAGGAACTTTCCTTCTTCGTACCACTGCTGGCCAAGCTCGCCCCCGCCGCGCACATGGGCGATGGCGTAGACAAAACCCCTGTCCAGCAGGCTCAAGCGGCTGGCGCTGAAATCAGCGTCGATACAGGTGCCGTATGAGCCGTAGCCGTAAACCAGCAGCGGATTTTTTCCTTCGCGGAAATGGTCTTTGTGCCAGACCAGCGATACCGGCACCTCGACCCCGTCGCGCGCCGTGATCCACAGATGTTCGCTGCGGTAGTTGCTGGCGTCGAAGCCCGCCACTTCGGTCTGCTTAAGCACGCGGCGCTCGCCGGTTTCCATATTCAGCTCAAACAGCGTGTCCGGCATGGTCATTGACGAGTAGCCATAACGCAGCTTGCAGGTTTCCGGCTCCGGGTTATAGGCGACCCACGTCACGTAGGCAGGGTCGTCAAAAGCGATGCCGAGCGACTCATGGGTTTTGCGGTTGATTTGCCGCAGGCTGGTGAGGCCGCGCTGACGCTCCTCCACCACCAGCCAGTCGGCGAAGAGCGTAAACCCCTCCAGCATAATGTGCTCGCGCGCCGCAATGATCTCTTCCCAGCGCGCCTCATCGCGCACGCGGCTGCGGTACAAACCGAAGTTTTTCCCGGCGCGGTTAGAGCGGATATAAAACATATGCTGAAAGTGATCGACGCTGTATTCGTGATCCTTTCGGCGAGGCAGAAAACTCAGCGGCGGCGCGTCAGGCAGGTCGGCGTTGACCAGCAGCACCTCCGTGGTGGTGGCGCTGCCGAGAAAAATCAGAATGAAATTTTGCGAGGTAGTTTTATAGAGGCTGACGTAGAAGGTCTCGTCTTTCTCTTCATACACCAGTTCGTCCTGGTCGGCGGCGGTATCGAGCGTGTGGCGCCAGATTTGATACGGCAGCAGCGTGACCGGGTGTTTGCGCACGTAATAGAGCGTGCGGGAGTCGTTCGCCCAGACGAAACTCGCCGAGACGTTCTCCAGCACTTCCGGGTACCACTGGCCGGTTTCAAGATTGCGAAAGCGCAGCCCGTACTGGCGGCGGGAAAGAAAATCCTCTGCCACCGCCATCACACGGTTATCCGGCGCGATATCCATCCCGCCCAGCGTGTAGAATTCGCTACGGGCGGCGCGTTTATTGCCGTCCAGCAGAACGTCCCACTCTTCCCATTCGCTGTGGATAACCGACTGGCGCTGATAGATGGCATATTCGCAGCCGGTTTCATAGATCTGCCGGTAACGATAGCCATTTTTGACATAGGGCGCAGAGACGTCGCGCGGGGGAATACGGCTGACCATTTCAGAGAGCAGCCGTTCCTCCAGCGCGCTCTGGGTGGACATCACGCGGCGTCCGTAGTCATTTTCCTGGCGCAGATAATCCAGCACTTCCGGCTGCGAGCGCGTGTCGTCACGCAGCCAGTAGTAGTTATCAATGCGGGTGTCGCCATGCCGGGTCATGGCGTAAGGTATCGGTTTCGCTTTCGGTGGCATGTCGCTGTTCTTTTTGTTTAACACACTGTAAGGGTGGCAAAACCCGCGCGCGTTGCAAGCGAAACATGCCTGTTTATCGCATTATCTGCTTATCCCGGCAGCGCTTTTTTCTCCTGCTGGATGTCACGCTCGATCTCTTCGCGCACCTCCTGCGGGATTTTCAGGGCGTCGCCGAGCGCCTGCAAATAGCTGCGCTCCATAAAATGGTCAATATCAATGGCCGCACAGCTCAGGAAATAGAGTTCCAGCGCTTCTTCTTCATTTTTCACGTCGGCGGCAAGACGCATCGGGTCGAGCGGCTGGTTAATGGCCTGCTCCACCAACACACGCCCCTGTTCTTCAATGCCCGCGTCGCGCAGCTGACGTTCAATCGCCGCGCGCTCGCTGTCGTCGATATGACCGTCGCTTTTGGCGGCGAATACCAGCGCGAGAATTAACCGCTCTGCGCGCCTGTCGATCGGCGTCTGCTGCTGACCATATTGCGGCTCATCCTGATGCGCCGCGCGGATTTTATCTTTGTACTTGTTCCACAGTACCGTGCCGGCAACCGCCCCGCCGCCGACCAGCAGCGCGCCGCCGCCATATTTCGCCAGCAGCTTGCGCGATGATTTACTCGCGACCAGCAGCCCGGCCAGGCCGCCCAGCGCGCCGGGAGAGAGAAGTTTATTTAACCCCTTTGAGCGCAGCGCGTCCTGAATCCCTGACGCGCCGGATGATGACCCTGCGCCGCTTTGCCCCAGCATTGACTGAAGCTGTGTTAACCAGTTGCCCATAATGTTCCTCTGCGCGGATTAGTGATAACCCAAGCGTAAGCGAGTGGACGTCAAGATGTGTCGGGAACCGCAAGGAAGGGAAAAGACGCGGCCCGAGATGGCGGGCCGCCGGGGCTCAGTGCTGGTAGTGCGCCTGGCCTGCCGCACAATCAACCCTCACCTGATAATGGATGTCGGTGTTTTTCCCGCGCACGGTGAGCGGCACTGACCATTTGTCATCTTTACCGGTTATCTCTTTGCTGTTGATCCAGGCGACCGGATCGGCCTGGCCCAGCGTTTTCTGATCGTCGGCCCATTTGACAATGCGGTTTTGCAGATAGTCGCGCTTCACGCTCGCGGCGATGCCTTCCGCCGTCATGCCTTCGCATTTCGGGAATGGAACCTGACGCGGATCGTCTGCGCGCGCCGTGCTCACGGCGGCGAGTAAGGCTAAGGAAATCAGGGCTCCTGCTGTTTTTTTCATCGTGCTTCTCCGAAGACGGGTGATGAAAAAAGTCTGGTACAAAAACAGCGAAGCGCAAGCAGCCCACAAAAAAGGAAGGGATAAAAAAAGCGCTATGAGCGCGGGCGACAGGCGACAGGCGACAGGCGACAGGCGACAGGCGACAGGCGACAGGCGACAGGCGACAGGCGACAGGCGACAGGCGACAGGCGACAGGCGACAGGCGACAGGCGACAGGCGACAGGCGACAGGCGACAGGCGACAGGCGACAGGCGACAGGCAGGAATGATGACCCGTGCGCCTGTTTTAAGCGATACCTGTTTTCAGCGTGCCCCCGCCTTCAGCAAATGCGCAGCATCAGGTGCGAAGGCCCGACGTACAAAAACCGCACCGCTACCTCTGAGACAGGCCGCGGCGCAGCGGAGGGGCGAATCAGGCCGCTTTGGTGCGTTTACGCGCGCTGTGCAGCGCGACAGCGCCCTCATCAGCTTCAGCTGCGTCTTCCTGAGCAGGCTGTGCCGCGTCGTTGGTTTGCTCGCTCGTTTCCTGCGGCAGACGCCCGGTGCGCACGATAGTGTTAAGGTTGTCTTTCTGTTCCGCCATCCACAGCGCCAGCTGTTCAACCTGACCTTCCGCAAAACCGACAGGCGCCTGCTCCAGCCAGCCCTCCAGGGCTTCGGCTAAATCGAGCATTTTGTCCCAGGCGTCGGCTTCCTTTTTACTGGCAAATGACATTTTTTCCACACCCTCACGGATTACGACGTATTTAATTTCTACCGCCATGATGCAACTCCCGTTACTGTATTTATATACAGTATAACGCTGTCAGACACGAAAAGCAACCGGGCGCGCACTGCGCAAAGCAAACGTTTTCGTATATACTGCCGCCAGAATTTCACACAGCAGGAAATCAGCTATGGCTATGTTAGGAACCGCTCTGCGCCCGTCAGCAACCCGCGTGATGCTGCTCGGTTCAGGGGAACTGGGAAAAGAAGTTGCGATTGAGTGCCAGCGTCTTGGCATCGAAGTGATCGCCGTTGACCGCTATGCCGATGCGCCTGCCATGCAGGTGGCGCACCGCAGTCACGTTATTAATATGCTCGACGGCGCGGCGCTGAAGAATCTGGTGGCGCAGGAGATGCCGGATTTTATCGTGCCGGAGATAGAAGCCATCGCCACCGACGCGCTCGTCGAGCTTGAAGAGCAGGGTCAGTGCGTGGTGCCGACCGCGCGCGCCGCGCGTCTGACCATGAACCGTGAAGGCATTCGTCGGCTCGCTGCGGAAGAGCTCGGGCTGCCGACGTCCGCCTATCGCTTCGCCGACAACGAGGCGCAGTTTCGCGAGGCCGTCTCGCAGATTGGCCTGCCCTGCATCGTCAAACCGGTGATGAGCTCCTCCGGCAAAGGCCAGAGCGTTATCCGCAGCGCCGATGCGCTGGATGCCGCCTGGCAGTACGCCCAGCAGGGCGGACGCGCCGGCGCGGGCAAAGTCATCGTCGAAGGCGTGGTGAAATTCGATTTCGAAATCACTCTGCTGACCGTTAGCGCCGCAGACGGCGTGCATTTCTGCGCGCCGATCGGCCATCGCCAGGAAGATGGCGACTACCGCGAATCCTGGCAGCCGCAGCAGATGAGTGATGTGGCGCTGGCGCGCGCGCAAGAGATTGCGCGGAAGGTGGTGCAGGCGCTCGGCGGCTATGGTCTTTTCGGCGTGGAGCTGTTTGTCTGCGGCGACGAGGTGGTGTTCAGCGAAGTGTCGCCGCGCCCGCACGATACCGGCATGGTGACGCTAATCTCTCAGGATTTCTCCGAGTTCGCGCTGCATGTGCGCGCGTTCCTCGGCCTGCCGGTGGGCAGCATTCGCCAGTATGGCCCCGCGGCCTCGGCGGTGATCCTGCCGACGCTCAAGAGTGACGACGTAAAATTTGCCGCGCTGTCCGGCGCGCTCGGCGCGGGGTTGCAGCTGCGTCTGTTCGGGAAGCCGGAGATTGACGGCTCACGCCGTCTCGGCGTGGCGCTCGCTACCGGCGAGACGATTGACGACGCCGTCGCGCGCGCTACCGCCTCTGCCGCGAGTGTGACGGTTAAAGGCTAAAAAAAACGCGCCGCCTTCTCAGGCGGCGCGCTTGTATCACATGGCGCAATATTACTGCGCGCCTTCCACCGCTTCGCGAGCCAGTTTCGTGATGCGATCCCAGTCGCCCGCTTCCATCGCGTCCGCCGGCACCAGCCAGGAGCCGCCGATGCACAGCACGCTTTTCAGTGCCAGGTAGTCGCGGTAGTTCGCCGGAGAGATGCCGCCGGTCGGGCAGAAACGCACCTGGGAGAACGGACCTGCGATAGCCTGCAGCGCTTTGGTGCCGCCGTTCGCTTCCGCCGGGAAGAATTTGAACTCTTTCAGGCCGTAATCCATGCCCAGCATCAACTCGGACACGGTGCTGATGCCCGGGATCAGCGGGATAGCGCCTTCGGTCGCGGCTTTCAGCAGCGGTTCAGTGAGTCCCGGGCTGATGGCGAACTGCGCGCCGGCTTCGGTCACTTCTTTCAACTGCTGCGCGTTAAGCACGGTGCCCGCGCCGACGATGGCCTCCGGCACGTCTTTGGCGATAGCGCGGATAGCGTCCATCGCGCACGGGGTGCGCAGGGTCACTTCGAGTACGCGTACGCCGCCTGCCAGCAGCGCCTTCGCCATCGGGACCGCGTGCTCCAGCTTGTTAATCACAATCACCGGCACGACCGGACCGCTTTTCAGGATCTGCTCGGCACTCGTTTTCCAGTTTTTCATCTGTGGATCTCTCCCGCCATTTTTAAAAAGTGAGGTGCGCGCCTGCGCACCTGATAGTCAGAAATCGATGCAGGTCGCGCCCTGCTCCGCCCCGGACAGCTTTTCACGCAGCGCGCCGAACAGCTCGCGCCCCGTTCCCACGCGCTGGGCGCTGAGATCCGGGTGGTACGGCTCGCGGCGCGCCAGCTCGGCGTCATCCACCAGCAGCGTCAGTTCGCCAGTCTGTCCATTCACGCGGATAATATCGCCGTCGCGCACTTTCGCGAGCAGGCCGCCGTCGTAAGCTTCAGGCGTCACATGGATGGCCGAAGGCACTTTCCCCGACGCGCCGGAAAGGCGACCGTCCGTGACCAATGCAATTTTGAAACAGCGGTCCAATAATACACCAAGCGGCGGCATAAGTTTATGTAATTCTGGCATACCGTTCGCTTTTGGCCCCTGATGTCTTACTACCACGACACAGTCGCGATCCAGCAGCCCGGCTTCAAAGGCAGGCATAACGTCATGCTGGCTCTCGAACACCACGGCAGGCGCTTCCACCACCTGGTTTTCTACTGGTACGGCGGAGGTTTTCATGACCGCACGGCCCAGATTGCCGCTCAGCACTTTGGTGCCGCCATGCACTGAAAACGGCTTGTCGATGGTGGCGATAATGGCGTTATCGAGCGAGGCTTGCGCCCCGTCGCGCCAGGCGAGTTCGCCGTTGTCGAGCCACGGCTCCTGGGTGTAACGCGCAAGTCCAAAGCCCGCCACGGTATTGACATCCTCATGCAGCAGGCCGCCTTTCAGCAGTTCTCGCATCAGCACCGGCACGCCGCCTGCGGCCTGGAAGTGGTTGATATCCGCCGGGCCATTCGGGTAAAGACGCGCCAGCAGCGGCACCGCCTCGGAGAGCTCCGAGAAGTCGTCCCAGTTGATGATGATGCCCGCCGCGCGCGCCATCGCTACCAGATGCATGGTGTGGTTCGTGGAACCGCCGGTCGCGAGCAGCGCCACAATGCCGTTCACCACCACTTTTTCATCCACCAGTTTGCCAAGCGGCATCCACGCGTTGCCATTGCCGGTAAGACGCGTTACCTGACGCGCGGCGGCGGCGGTGAGCGCCCGGCGCAGCGGCGCGTCCGGGTGCACAAACGAGGAGCCCGGCAGCTGCATCCCCATAAATTCGATGACCATCTGGTTGGTGTTGGCGGTGCCGTAGAAAGTACAGGTGCCCGGCTCATGGTAAGAGGCGGCCTCCGATTCCAGCAGCGCCGCGCGATCCACTTTGCCTTCAGCGTAAAGCTGGCGAATGCGCACTTTTTCTTTATTCGGCAGCCCGCTCGACATGGGGCCGGACGGAATAAATACGGCGGGCAGATGCCCGAACGACAGCGCCGCCATCACCAGCCCCGGCACGATTTTGTCGCATACGCCGAGATAGAGCGCGCCGTCGAACATATTATGCGAAAGCCCCACCGCCGCCGACATGGCGATGACTTCACGGCTCAGCAGCGACAGCTCCATGCCGTCCTGGCCCTGGGTGACGCCGTCGCACATCGCCGGTACGCCGCCTGCGACCTGCGCGACGGCGCCGACGCTGTGCAGCGCCTCACGGATCTGCTGAGGATAATTTTCGTAAGGCTGGTGCGCGGAGAGCATATCGTTATAGGAGGTGATAATGCCGATATTGTTACGCAGCATGCTTTTCAGCGCCGCTTTATCATCAGGCTGGCAGGCGGCGAAACCGTGGGCAAGGTTACCGCAGGCAAGGCTCGCGCGATGAACGGTCTGGCTTTTGGCCTGCTCAATGCGCGCCAGATAGGCTTCACGCGTGGCGCGGGAGCGTTCGGAGATGCGTTGTGTTACCCGTAACAATTTAGGATGCATAAAAATTCCTCTCTGGTATCTGCTGAGGCCGCCCGATTTGCGTTGCGCAACACCGCAGGGTTTTCACGTACACGCGCCAGCCGCGCCTCTCAGGAGCAAAATCGCTTCAGCCAGTGTAATGAAAAAAGCCCCGCTGGTGAATCCAGACGGGGCTTGAAAATGGAATTTTTTACACAACTCGTGTTCCGGATCATGTTACCGGTAAAGTAACGACGCTCCAGCGCGGGGGATTACTCGAATTCGCTCCAGGAACGGCCATCGCGGGTGATCATCGCCACGGACGCGACAGGCCCCCAGGTGCCCGCCTGATACGGCTTCGGCGCATCGTTGTCCGCCGCCCACGCTTCGGTGATGGAGTCGACCCATTTCCACGCCTCTTCCACTTCATCACGACGCACGAACAGCGCCTGGATGCCGCGCATGGTTTCCAGCAGCAGGCGCTCGTAAGCGTCCGCCAGATGGCTTTCGTTGAAGGTTTCGGAGTAGCTCAGATCCAGCTTGGTGGTTTGCAGATTATGCTTGTGATCCAACCCCGGCACTTTGTTAAGCACCTGGATATCCACGCCCTCGTCCGGCTGCAGGCGGATGGTCAGCTTGTTCTGCGGCAGCTCCTGCCAGGACTCTTTAAACAGGTTGAGTTCCGGGGTTTTGAAATAGACCACGACTTCAGAGCACTTCGCCGGCAGACGTTTGCCGGTACGCAGGTAGAACGGCACGCCCGCCCAGCGCCAGTTATCGATATCAACACGGATAGCGACAAACGTTTCGGTATGGCTGGTTTTGTTCGCGCCCTCTTCTTCCAGATAACCCGGCACTTTTTTGCCCTGGGCGAAACCGGCGGTGTACTGGCCGCGCACCGTTTTCTCGCGCACGTTAGTACGATCGATCCGGCGCAGGGATTTCAGTACTTTCACTTTTTCATCACGAATGCTGTCGGCGGTCAGATCTGACGGCGGCGACATCGCGATCATGCAGAGGACTTGCAGCAGGTGGTTTTGGATCATGTCGCGCATCTGGCCCGCCTGATCGAAATACCCCCAGCGGCCTTCGATACCCACCTCTTCGGCCACGGTGATTTCCACGTGATCGATAGTGCGGTTGTCCCAGTTGTTGACGAACAGGGAGTTGGCAAAGCGCAGCGCCAGCAGGTTCAGCACCGTTTCTTTACCAAGGTAGTGGTCGATACGGTAAACCTGGCACTCTTCGAAATGTTTACCGACCTGGTCATTGATTTCGCGGCAGGTTTCAAGCGACGTACCGAGCGGTTTTTCCATGACGACGCGCGCCGGTTTGGCGTTAAGCTTCGCCGCGCCCAGCCCGTCGCAGATCGCGCCGAATGTGCTGGGCGGCATCGCGAAATAGTTAATGGTGACGCGGTTCTTCTGATCGAGCATGTCGCCAAGACGGGTAAACGCGGCGGTGTCATTCACGTCGAGATTACAGAAATCGAGACGGCCGCTTAACGTTTCCCACAGGGTTTCGTCGATTTTCTCTTTCATGAAGGTTTCAAGCGCTTCACGGACGACTTTGGTATAGGCTTTTTTATCCCAGTCAGCGCGGCCCACTCCCAGAATGCGGGTCTCAGGATGGATTTGCCCCGCTTTTTCGAGCTGATAAAGGGAAGGCAACAGTTTTCGGCGCGCCAGATCGCCTTTGGCGCCGAAAATTACCAGGTCGCACGCCTGCGCTGTTTGCGTTACCGCCATGTCTTTCTCCTCGTTTCGGAATCCCTGTCGGGACAGGTCATCATTGTAATTTTCTTACACTGCACTCTACTGCTTTTACGTCTTTCAGGATACTCCTAAGCATCTGGCGCAGGTCATTAAACCGCCGTTCAACCGCGATTATCGCTGAGAAACCGGGCTGTTGCGCGCGGCGGACGCTTTTTCCGCCGCGGCCGCCATAACAAAATCAGACCGCGATCATGTTATGAAAAAAAACAACAACTTTGTTCGCACGCGCGAGCCCACGCCGTCATTATCAGGAGTATATTCTTGATAAAACTAATCGTTGTTTCCCAATCGTGTGAAATGACTTTCTCTGCGGGTCACATGTTAGCAATGAACATGCTGGAAAAGATCCAGTCGCAACTGGAACATCTGAGTAAATCCGAACGCAAAGTCGCCGAAGTGATTCTGGAATCGCCGTCTCAGGCCATTCACTCCAGTATCGCGACACTCGCGAGCGAAGCGGGCGTGAGCGAGCCGACCGTCAATCGTTTCTGCCGCAGCCTTGATACCAAAGGCTTTCCCGATTTTAAACTGCATCTCGCCCAGAGCCTCGCCAACGGCACGCCGTATGTGAATCGCAACGTCGATGAAGATGACAGCGTCGAAGCCTATACCAGCAAAATTTTCGAGTCGGCGATGGCAAGCCTCGACCACGTGCGCCAGTCGCTCGATATGGCGACGGTCAACCGCGCGGTGGACATGCTCACTCAGGCCAAAAAAATCGCCTTTTTCGGGCTGGGCTCGTCGGCGGCCGTGGCGCATGACGCCATGAATAAGTTTTTTCGCTTTAACGTGCCGGTGGTCTATTCCGAAGATATTGTCGTGCAGCGTATGAGTTGCATGAACGGCGGCGCCGATGACGTCGTGGTGCTTATCTCGCACACCGGCCGCACCAAAAGTCTCGTTGAGCTGGCGCGGCTGGCGCGCGAAAACGACGCGCTGGTGCTCGCCATTACCTCGCGCGGATCGCCGCTCGCCCGCGAGGCGAGTCTGGCGCTGCTGCTGGACGTACCGGAAGATACCGACATCTATATGCCGATGGTGTCGCGGCTCGCCCAGTTGACCGTCATCGACGTCCTGGCGACCGGCTTTACGCTGCGTCGCGGCGCAAAATTCCGGGATAACTTGAAGCGAGTCAAAGAAGCGCTCAAGGAATCGCGTTTTGATAAGACCTTACTGGTTTCTGACGACCAGTAAGCATATTGATAACAAAGTTGTAACTTATAAAGCCATTCGGTTATGGTTTGTGTCTCTTTCGAAACAGGCCACCGCGCCGAATTTTTGTTCACGCAACACCAAAGTTGTTTCAGTCAACGGAGTAATACATGTCCAGACGGCTTCGCAGAACCAAAATCGTTACCACGTTAGGCCCGGCTACCGACCGCGATAATAACCTGGAAAAAATTATCGCCGCCGGCGCGAACGTAGTACGCATGAACTTCTCGCACGGGACGCCGGAAGATCATCAGCTTCGCGCTGATAAAGTCCGCGAGATCGCGGCCAAACTGGGACGTCACGTCGCTATCCTTGGCGACCTCCAGGGGCCGAAGATCCGCGTTTCCACCTTCAAAGAAGGCAAAGTTTTCTTAAACATCGGTGACAAATTCCTGCTGGATGCCAACCTCGGCAAAGGCGAAGGCGATAAAGAAAAAGTCGGTATCGACTATAAAGGCCTGCCAGCGGATGTGGTGCCGGGCGATATCCTGCTGCTGGACGACGGTCGCGTGCAGCTGAAAGTGCTGGACGTTCAGGGCATGAAAGTGTTCACCGAAGTGACTGTGGGCGGCCCGCTCTCCAACAACAAAGGCATCAACAAGCTGGGCGGCGGCCTTTCCGCCGAAGCGCTGACCGAAAAAGACAAAGCGGACATTATCACCGCCGCGAAAATCGGCGTGGATTATCTGGCCGTCTCCTTCCCGCGCTGCGGCGAAGATCTCAACTATGCACGCCGTCTGGCGCGCGATGCAGGCTGCGACGCGAAAATCTGCGCTAAAGTAGAGCGCGCCGAAGCGGTATGCAGCAATGAAGCGATGGATGACATTATTCTGGCGTCTGACGTCGTGATGGTGGCGCGCGGCGATCTGGGCGTTGAAATCGGCGATCCGGAGCTGGTGGGCATCCAGAAAACCCTGATTCGTCGTGCCCGTAAGCTGAATCGTGCCGTCATTACCGCGACCCAGATGATGGAGTCGATGATAACCAACCCGATGCCGACCCGCGCCGAAGTCATGGACGTGGCGAACGCCGTGCTGGACGGCACCGACGCGGTCATGCTTTCCGCAGAAACCGCGGCGGGTCAGTACCCGGCGGAAACCGTGTCAGCGATGGCACGCGTCTGCCTGGGCGCTGAGAAGATCCCAAGCATCAACGTCTCCAAACACCGCCTGGACGTGGAGTTTGATAACGTCGAAGAAGCGATCGCGATGTCGGCAATGTACGCCGCCAACCACCTGAAAGGCGTAAGCGCGATTATCACCATGACCGAATCGGGCCGTACCGCGCTGATGACATCCCGTATCAGCTCCGGTCTGCCAATTTTCGCCATGTCCCGCCACGAGCGCACCCTGAACCTTACCGCCCTCTATCGCGGCGTGACGCCGGTCTATTTCGACAGCGCCAACGACGGCGTGGCGGCGGCGCAGGATGCGGTGAATCTGCTGCGCGACAAAGGCTATCTGGTGACCGGGGATCTGGTGATCGTCACCCAGGGCGACATGATGGGCACCACCGGCAGCACCAACACCACCCGCGTGCTGACTGTCGACTAAGCGCACAAAAAAGGGGCCTGCGCCCCTTCGTGTGAAAAGAGAAGCCGCTCGCCATGAGCGGCTTTTTATTTGGGATAGAGATCCTTGCGGCGATACGGCTCAGTCTCGCCCTCTTTACGCGTTTTCAGAAGCTTCAGTATCCAGGCGTACTGCTCAGGATGCGGGCCGACGAAATGCTCCACTTCCTCATTCATGCGGCGCGCAAGCGTGACGTCATCAGCATCCATCAAATCATCCATCGGCGGGCGGACTAATACGTCCAGACGGTGCGTTTTACCGTCATAGACCGGGAAGAGCGGGATCACCCGCGCGCGGCAGACTTTCATCAGGCGTCCTACAGCCGGCAACGTCGCTTTGTAGGTCGCGAAGAAATCGACAAATTCACTCTGCTCCGGGCCGTGATCTTCATCCGGCAGGTAGTAACCCCAGAAGCCATCGCGTACCGATTTAATAAACGGTTTGATGCCATCCTGCCGAGCGTGCAGACGGCCACCAAAGCGCAGGCGCACTTTGTTCCAGACATAATCCAGCAGCCGGTTGCCCTGATGATGGAACATCGCGGCGACGTGAACGCCGCGCGAGGCCAGCAGCATCGCCGGGATATCCACGCCCCAGCCATGCGGCACCAGCAGGATGACGCTCTCTTTGCTCTCAAGCATCTCGTTAATGATGGCTTCACCGTGCCAGTCGACGCGGTTCAGCACTTTTTCCGGGCCGCGCAGCGCCAGTTCGGCCATGAACACCATCGACTGCGGCGCGGTGGCGAACATATTGTCGATAATCGCTTCGCGCTGCGCCTCGGAGAGCTCCGGGAAGCAGTAGAGCAGATTAATGCGCGCGCGGCGGCGGGCGCTTTTGCCAAGCCGCCCCGCCAGTCGACCGATTTTGCCGAGCAGCGGATCGCGAAAGGACGGCGGCGTCAGCGCCAGCGCAGCGCAGGCGCCAATACCCAGCCAGGAGCCCCAGTAGCGCGGATGCAGGAACGCCTTCTCGAATTCGGGAATGTATTCACTTTTTGTTTTTTTAGTTTCCATGACGGTTCTCAGGGCAGAGCCAGGTTTTCAAAAGAGAAAAATAATGAAGGAGTTTAGCGGCGCGAAGGCCGCCAGACAAAATAAAAAGCCGGCGCACGAAGGCACCGGCTGTTATTTGCCGCGCTTTTAATCAAGCGTCAGCTGCGGAACCACTTCTTTGACCTGCGCCAGGTAGTCGCGGCGATCCGAGCCGGTCAGGCCCTCGGAGCGCGGCAGCTTGGCGGTCAGCGGGTTAACGGCCTGCTGGTTTATCCAGATTTCATAGTGCAGATGCGGGCCGGTGGAGCGTCCGGTGTTGCCGGAAAGCGCGATGCGATCGCCGCGTTTCACTTTCTGGCCAGGTTTCACCAGCAGCTTTTTCAGGTGCATATAGCGGGTGGTGTAGGTGCGTCCGTGGCGGATCGCCACATAATAGCCCGCCGCCCCGCTACGCTTCGCCATCACCACTTCACCATCACCCACCGCCAGCACCGGCGTACCCTGCGGCATCGCGAAGTCGACGCCTTTATGCGGCGCGACGCGCCCGGTCACCGGGTTCAGACGACGTGGGTTGAAGTTAGAAGAGACGCGGAACTGGCGCGACGTTGGGAAGCGCAGGAAGCCCTTGGCAAGCCCGGAGCCGTTACGGTCGTAGAATTTGCCATCTTCCGCGCGGATCGCGAAATAGTCTTTACCGGACGAACGCAGACGCACGCCAAGCAACTGGCTCTGCTCACGTTTGCCGTCGAGCATTTCGCGCGACATCAGCACCGAGAATTCGTCGCCTTTTTTCAGCTTGCGGAAATCCATCTGCCACTGCATCGCTTTAATCACCGCGCTGATTTCAGCACTCGTGAGCCCGGCCTCTTTGGCGCTGGCGACGAAACTACCGCCGACGGTGCCCTTGATCACATTATTGACCCAGTCGCCCTGCTGCACTTCGCTGCTCATTTTAAAGCCGCCGGCAGGTGTGCGGTCATAAGTACGGGTTTCGCGGCGCGACATCTCCCAGGTCAGGCGCTGTAATTCGCCGCTGTCGGTGAGCGTCCAGGAGATCTGCTGGCCGATTTTCAGGTTACGCAGGTCTTTATCGACCGAGGCGAGCTGGCTGATATCCCCCATATCGATACCGTACTGATTCAGCACGCTGCTCAAGGTATCGCCGGTGGAGACCACATATTCATGCACCCCGGCTTCGCCGGCGGTTTTATCGTCAAGCTCATCCTGCGGGATCGCTTCATCGTCTTCCGGCGCGGCCTGATCGATAGGCTCGCTCGCCTCAGGCAGCAGAGAACGGATTTCGCTCTTTTGCAGTTCGATGGTTTTAACGATAGGGGCTGATTCGGGGTGGTAAATGTACGGCCGCCAGACGGCGACCGCGAGTGTGAGAACTGTAAGAGACCCCAGCATAACGCGATGGGGTCGTGGCAGGTTGTTAAATGCCAGGGCGACAGAGCGGGCTATCTGTTGCACGTATCCACTTCCTCGTTAATCTCCTTTCAGGCAGCTGGCATATTGGTTAGATAACTGAGTCAGGAACTGCATATAGCTGTCCTTGCCCAGGCTGACAGACGTTCCCAGCGGGTCGAGTGTTCCCATTCGAACTTTCGTGCCCCTGGCAACGGCTTCAATCACCGCTGGCCTGAACTGTGGCTCAGCAAAAACGCACTCGGCTTTTTGCTCAACCAACTGTGTTCTTATTTCATGTAAACGCTGCGCACCGGGCTGGATTTCGGGATTGACGGTAAAATGGCCGAGCGATGTCAGGCCGTAATGTTTTTCGTAATAGCCGTAGGCGTCATGAAAAACGAAGTATCCTTTCCCTTTCAGCGGTGCCAGCTCGTTCGCCACCTGTTTGTCTGTTCGGGCCAGTTCGGCCTCGAAGCGCTGGAGGTTGGCGTCCAGTTTGGCTTTGCTTTGCGGCATAAGTTCCACTAATTTTTCGTGGATTGCAACCGCCGAGGCCCGGGCGATTTCCGGCGACAGCCAGATGTGCATGTTATAATCGCCATGATGGTGATGTTCGTCACTTTCTTCGCCATGATGCGCATGTTCATCATGGTCGTGATCGTCATCATCAGCGCCTTTCATCAGCAGCGGTTTTACAGCGGCAAGCTCGGCCAGCGCCAGATTTTTTTGTGACGGCAGCGCTTTGACGGACTTATCCATAAAGGCTTCCATATCGGGGCCAATCCAGACCACTAAATCCGCTTTCTGTAAGCGTTTAACATCAGACGGACGCAGTGCGTAGTCATGTTCCGACGCGCCGTCCGGCAGCAGCACTTCGGTTGGCGTAACGCCATCGGCAATCGCGGAGGCTATAAAGCCCACCGGCTTAAGCGAAGCGACAACGGCGGCCTGTGCGGAGGTGGCGGTGCCACCGATGATTGCTGCGCCGAGCGCAGCGCAAAGAAGCGTATTTTTATGTAACATAATGCGACTTATCATCGTTATGAATGTTGGAAGTGTGATATTATAACATTCGATAATTTCTGCAATAACTAAATTGCCATGACTAATCTCGTATCGCTTCAGAACGTCAGCGTCTCCTTCGGGCAACGCCGCGTTTTATCTGACATTTCTTTAACACTCCAGGGTGGACGGATCCTGACGTTGCTCGGCCCGAACGGCGCCGGGAAATCGACGCTGGTGACAGTGGTGCTTGGGCTGGTAGCACCCGATGAGGGGGTTATCAAGCGTGAACGCAACCTGCGCATCGGCTATGTGCCGCAAAAGCTGCACCTCGACGCCACCCTGCCGCTGACGGTGAGTCGTTTCCTGCGCCTGCGCCCCGGCACCCGCAAAGCGGATATCCTGCCGGCGCTGAAACGCGTGCAGGCAGGCCATCTTATCGAAGCGCCGATGCAGAAACTCTCCGGCGGCGAAACCCAGCGAGTTTTGCTGGCACGCGCCCTGCTCAACCAGCCGCAGCTCCTGGTGCTCGACGAACCGACACAGGGGGTAGACGTGAACGGTCAGGTCGCGCTTTATGATCTCATCAACCAGCTGCGCCACGAGCTTAATTGCGGCGTGCTTATGGTCTCACACGATCTGCATCTGGTTATGGCTAAAACTGATGAGGTGCTGTGCCTGAATCATCACATCTGCTGCTCCGGCGCGCCGGAAGTTGTTTCCACCCATCCGGAATTTATCTCTATGTTTGGCCCGCGCGGCGCTGAACAACTGGGGATTTACCGTCATCACCATAACCACCGTCACGATTTGCAGGGACGGATTATTCTGCGCAAGGGAAATGGCTCGTTATGATTGAACTTCTGCTTCCCGGCTGGATGGCCGGTATGCTGCTGGCCTGCGCCGCTGGCCCGCTGGGCTCTTTCGTGGTCTGGCGTCGGATGTCCTATTTCGGCGATACGCTGGCGCACGCCTCGCTGCTTGGCGTCGCGTTCGGGCTGTTACTGGACGTCAATCCGTTTTATGCGGTGATCGTCGTGACCCTGCTGCTGGCCGGCGGGCTGGTATGGCTTGAGAAACGCCCGCATCTCGCTATCGACACGCTGCTCGGCATTATGGCGCACAGCGCGCTGTCGCTGGGGCTGGTGGTGGTGAGCCTGATGGGCAATATCCGCGTTGACCTTATGGCGTATCTGTTCGGCGATTTACTGGCGGTGACGCCTGCTGATTTGCTCTCTGTCGGGCTTGGCGTTGTTGTGGTGCTCGGCGTGCTGTTCTGGCAATGGCGCAATTTACTGTCGATGACTATCAGCCCCGACCTCGCCTTTGTCGACGGCGTGCGCTTACAGCGCGTGAAGATCCTGCTGATGATGGTGACGGCGCTGACCATCGGCGTGGCGATGAAGTTTGTCGGCGCGCTGATAATCACCTCGCTGTTGATTATCCCGGCGGCAACCGCCCGCCGCTTTGCTCGTACGCCAGAACAGATGGCCGGTGTGGCGGTGGCGCTCGGTATGGTGGCGGTAACCGGCGGCCTGACCTTTTCCGCGTTTTATGACACGCCTGCCGGGCCATCGGTAGTGCTGTGCGCGGCGCTGCTCTTTATTTTCAGCATGGCGAAACGCCCGCCAGCCTGATCTGGTCTACCCGGAGAAACGGTTAACAAAAAAGCGCCCTGAGGGCGCTTTTTTTATGCATGTCGTTCACTCACATCAGCGATGTCACGGCATCTGCGGCGGCGTAATACCGAAATGGTTCCAGGCGCGTGTGGTCGCCATACGACCGCGCGGCGTGCGTTGCAAAAACCCTTGCTGGATAAGAAACGGCTCCAGCACATCTTCAATCGTTTCGCGCTCTTCCCCGATGGCCGCCGCCAGGTTATCGAGCCCCACCGGGCCGCCGAAGAATTTATCAATGACCGCCAGCAGCAGCTTGCGGTCCATGTAATCAAAGCCTTCGGCATCAACATTCAGCATATCGAGCGCCTGAGACGCCACATGTTGATTGATGACGCCATCGTGACGCACCTCAGCGAAATCACGCACGCGGCGCAGCAGACGGTTGGCGATACGCGGCGTGCCGCGCGAGCGCTTCGCCACTTCAAAGGACGCCTCGTCATTCATCTCAAGGCCCATATGGCGCGCGCTGCGGCTCACGATATGCTGAAGATCCGCCACCTGATAGAACTCCAGGCGCTGTACAATCCCGAAGCGGTCACGCAGCGGAGAAGTGAGCGAGCCTGCGCGCGTCGTAGCGCCAATCAGCGTAAACGGCGGCAAATCGATTTTTATAGAGCGCGCCGCCGGGCCTTCGCCGATCATGATGTCGAGCTGATAATCTTCCATCGCCGGGTAGAGCACTTCTTCCACCACCGGCGAAAGACGGTGAATTTCATCGATAAACAGAACGTCATGCGGCTCAAGATTAGTGAGCATCGCCGCGAGATCGCCCGCCTTTTCCAGCACCGGCCCGGAGGTGGTGCGCAGGTTCACGCCCATCTCGTTGGCGACGATATTGGCGAGCGTCGTCTTCCCAAGCCCAGGCGGGCCGAAAATCAGCAGATGATCGAGCGCGTCGCCGCGCAGCTTCGCCGCCTGGATGAAGATTTCCATCTGGGAACGCACCTGCGGCTGGCCGATGTACTCTTCGAGTAATTTGGGGCGAATGGCGCGATCGGCCACCTCTTCCGCCACGATACTGCCCGGCGCCACCAGGCGGTCTGCTTCAATCATCCTCTACCTCACAATACCGCGCGCAGCGCTTCACGAATCAGCATTTCGCTGCTCGCGTCCGCCTTCGCGACTTTACTGACCATACGGCTGGCTTCCTGAGGTTTATAACCCAGCGATACCAGCGCGGCAACGGCTTCCGCCTCGGCATCGTCCACCACCGGGCTTGCCGGCGACGTCAGCACCAGATCCGCCGCCGGCGTGAAGAGATCGCCATGCAGACCTTTGAAGCGGTCCTTCATCTCGACCACCAGACGCTCGGCGGTTTTCTTGCCGATACCGGGCAGCTTCACCAGCGCCGCAGGCTCTTCACGCTCCACGGCGTTAACAAACTGCTGGGCCGACATCCCGGAAAGGATAGCCAGCGCAAGCTTCGGCCCGACGCCGTTGACCTTAATCAGCTCACGAAACAGCGTGCGCTCTTGTTTATTGTTAAAGCCGAACAGCAACTGCGCGTCTTCACGCACCACAAAATGCGTAAACACCACCGCTTCTTTGCCGGTTTCCGGCAATTCATAAAAGCAGGTCATCGGCATATGGATTTCATAACCGACGCCACCCGTCTCCAGTAACACCAGCGGGGGCTGTTTTTCCAGTACGATGCCTCTGAGTCTGCCTATCACGTTGCGCTCCTGCATGGGGCTTAAGAAAGTTGCTGGCTATAATATAAAAAAAGCTGGACAGATATCCAGTCGAGAAATCGCCGCAGCGAAGAGGATGTGCATGTTGCGAGGCGTCTCGCAAAGGAACGGTAAATCCTTTTACCGTTAACGCAGTCGACCGCGCGCCAGATTCAGACGCGATTCGCTGACCTGCGCCGCATTCTGGCTGACGTGACAATGGGTGATGGCGATAGCCAATGCATCCGCCGCATCCGCCTGCGGGTTGGCGGAGAGTTTCAGCAGCGTACGCACCATATGCTGCACCTGGCTTTTTTCCGCGCTGCCGATGCCGACGACCGTTTGCTTCACCTGACGCGCCGCATATTCAAACACCGGCAGGTCGTGGTTCACCGCCGCGACAATCGCCGCGCCGCGCGCCTGACCGAGTTTCAGGGCCGAATCGGCGTTTTTCGCCATGAACACCTGTTCGATGGCGAAATAGTCAGGATGAAACTGGGTGATGATTTCGCTGACGCCCGCATAGATAAGCTTCAGGCGCGAGGGCAGATCGGTGACGCTCGTGCGGATACAGCCGCTGCCGAGATAGGTCAGTTGCCGACCGGTCTGACGGATAACGCCATAACCGGTGACGCGTGAGCCGGGGTCAATCCCGAGAATAATCGACATCACGCGTCTCCCGCAGACGTAGTGGCTACGCTCATCAGAGCGTCGCCGCCACCTCGTCAGAGATTTCACCGTTGTGGTAAACCTCCTGCACGTCGTCGCAGTCTTCCAGCATATCGATAAGACGCAGCAGTTTCGGCGCGGTTTCCGCATCCATATCCGCTTTGGTCGATGGGATCATGGAGACTTCGGCATTGTCTGCTTTCAGGCCCGCCGCTTCCAGCGCGTCGCGTACCGCGCCCATCTCTTCCCAGGCGGTGTAAACGTCGATAGCGCCATCATCGTAGGTCACCACATCTTCCGCGCCTGCTTCCAGCGCCGCTTCCATGATGGTGTCTTCATCGCCCGCTTCAAAAGAGATGACCCCTTTCTTGCTGAACAGGTAGGCGACGGAGCCGTCGGTGCCGAGGTTGCCGCCACACTTGCTGAACGCGTGGCGCACTTCGGCAACGGTACGGTTACGGTTGTCAGAGAGACATTCGACCATTACCGCGGTGCCGCCCGGGCCGTAACCTTCATAAATGATGGTTTCCATGTTCGCGTCTTCGTCACCGCCCACGCCGCGCGCGATAGCGCGGTTTAAGGTGTCACGCGTCATGTTGTTGGAAAGCGCTTTATCGATAGCCGCGCGCAGACGCGGGTTAGATCCCGGATCGCCGCCGCCCAGACGCGCTGCGGTTACCAGCTCGCGAATAATTTTAGTGAAGATTTTACCGCGCTTGGCATCCTGTGCCGCTTTGCGGTGTTTGGTGTTGGCCCATTTACTATGACCTGCCATAAAAATATCTCCAGAAAGCGCGCCTTTTCAGGCGGCGTTAATAACAAATTCTTCAATCGCCTGCCGGTTGCTCCAGGACTTGGTGAGCGCAGCCGCATCGGCCGCGTCAACCCAGCGGTAGGTCAGGTGTTCGGTAAATACGATCTCCCGCTCCGTCGGCAAGGCCAGACAGAACCAGGACTCCGTATTACGCATCACCCCCGGCGCATAGCGATGACGTAAATGACTAAAAATTTCAAACTCCACCGTGCGCTGACAGTCCATCAAGGTCAGTTGCTCGCGGGCAACGTCAATAGAGACCTCTTCCTTTACTTCGCGCGCGGCGGCCTGCGGCGCGGTCTCCCCCTCTTCCAGGCTGCCGGTGACCGACTGCCAGAAATCAGGATCGTCGCGCCGCTGCAACATCAGCACCCGTTTCGTGTCCTGCGCATAGATCACGACAAGCACTGAAACGGGACGCTTGAAGGGCATTTATTCGTTCTCCAAAGACTCTTTGGATGCTTTCTTCACCACCGCGATACCCAGTTCGCCAAGCGCGGTCGGGTTCGCAAAGCTCGGCGCTTCGGTCATCAGGCACGCCGCGGCGGTGGTTTTCGGGAAGGCGATAACATCGCGGATGTTATCGGTGCCGGTCAGCAGCATGGTCAGGCGATCGAGACCAAACGCCAGACCCGCATGCGGCGGCGTACCGAATTTCAGCGCATCCAGCAGGAAGCCGAATTTCTCGCGCTGCTCGTGCTCGTCGATGCCGAGAATGCCAAACACAGTCTGCTGCATATCGCCACGGTGGATACGCACCGAGCCGCCGCCCACTTCATAACCGTTGATAACCATATCGTAAGCGTTCGCCACGGCCTCTTCCGGCGCCGCTTTCAGCTCGTCGGCGGTCATGTCTTTCGGCGCGGTAAACGGGTGGTGCATCGCGCTCAGTCCGCCTTCGCCGTCATCTTCAAACATCGGGAAGTCGATAACCCACAGCGGCGCCCATTTGGTTTCGTCGGTGAGGCTGAGATCTTTACCGAGCTTGAGACGCAGCGCGCCCAGCGCGTCGGCGACCACTTTTTTGTTGTCTGCGCCAAAGAAAATCATATCGCCGTCCTGCGCGCCGGTGCGCTCAAGGATAGCCTCTACGATTTCTGCGTTGAGGAATTTGGCGACCGGGCTGTTGATGCCGTCAAGGCCGTTCGCGCGCTCGTTGACTTTGATGTATGCCAGGCCTTTTGCGCCGTAAATTTTGACGAAATTGCCGTAGTCGTCAATCTGCTTGCGGCTCAGCTGAGCGCCGCCCGGTACGCGCAGCGCGGCGACGCGGCCTTTCGGATCGTTCGCCGGGCCCGCAAATACCGCGAATTCGACGCTTTTCAGCAGGTCGGCAACATCCACCAGCTCCATCGGGTTACGCAGATCCGGTTTGTCGGAGCCGTAACGACGCTCGGCTTCGGCGAAGGTCATGATCGGGAACTGGCCCAGATCGACGCCTTTCACGTCCAGCCACAGCTTACGAATCAGATTTTCCATCACTTCACGCACCTGCGGCGCGGTCATGAAGGAGGTCTCAACGTCTATCTGGGTGAATTCAGGCTGACGGTCGGCACGTAAGTCTTCGTCGCGGAAACATTTCACAATCTGATAATAGCGATCGAAGCCCGACATCATCAGCAGCTGTTTGAAGAGCTGCGGCGACTGCGGCAGCGCGTAGAATTTGCCTTTGTGCACGCGGGATGGCACCAGGTAGTCGCGCGCGCCTTCCGGCGTGGCTTTGGTCAGCATCGGGGTTTCGATGTCGAGGAAACCGTGGTCATCCATAAAGCGACGCACGAAGCTTGTGATTTTCGCGCGGGTTTTCAGGCGCTGCGCCATCTCCGGGCGACGCAGGTCAAGATAGCGGTATTTCAGACGCGCTTCTTCGCTGTTGACCTGGTTGGAGTCGAGCGGGAGCGGCTCGGCGCGGTTGATGATGGTCAGTTCGGTGGCGAACACTTCCACTTCGCCGGTCGCCATATCGCGGTTGACGTTTTTCTCGTCGCGCGCACGCACGGTGCCGGTGATTTGAATGCAGAACTCATTACGCAGTTCAGAGGCGAGGCCGAAGGCGTCAGCGCGATCCGGGTCGAAGAACACCTGAACAATGCCTTCACGGTCGCGCATGTCGATAAAAATCAGACTGCCGAGATCGCGACGACGGTTGACCCAACCACACAGAGTCACTTGCTGTCCGACGTGGGACAGATTGAGCTGCCCGCAATATTCTGTACGCATGAGATATCCCTTAATTTAGCCGCAGGCCGTTTGTCGCCTGCCCTGCAGGCACCACTGTCGCAGCTTTGGCTGAATGTCACTACTGGATGAAAAAAGGGGGCTATTATACTGGAAATTCCGCGCCGCGATAAGCCCGAAGCCGCGCGCCCGCGCGATTGCTGCGCGTAAATTGCCGCTTCTCACAAAATTTAACAAAAATAGACAACCGTCCGGCGCGCGACGCCAGTAAGGTACTCATCCGAAACACGCTTTTAAGGGGAGACTCTATGTTAACGCTCAATCCCGCTACCACCGCGCTGGTGGTTATCGATTTACAGGAAGGCATCCTTCCCTTTGCGGGCGGCCCGCACAGCGCCGCGGATGTCGTTGCCCGCGCCGCACGGCTGGCTGAAAAGTGCCGCGCCGTCGGCGCGCCGGTGGTGATGGTGCGCGTCGGCTGGTCTGAAGATTTCGCCGAAGCGCTGAAGCAGCCAGTGGATTCCCCCATCGCCGGGCAAACGCTGCCCGAAGAGTGGTGGCACTATCCGGTGGCGCTCGGCAAACGCGACACCGACATCGAAGTGACGAAACGCCAGTGGGGCGCCTTCTATGGCACCGATCTGGAGCTACAATTACGTCGTCGCGGCATCACGACCATTATCCTGTGCGGCATTTCTACTAACATTGGGGTGGAATCCACCGCGCGCAACGCCTGGGAGATGGGCTTTGAACTGGTGATTGCCGAAGACGCCTGCTCCGCGGCCGACGCTGACCAGCACGACGGCAGCATGACGCATATTTTCCCGCGCATCGGGCGGGTTCGTTCCACAGAGGAGATCCTCGCAGCCCTATGATTTATCTCGGTCTGCCGCAGTGGTCGCACCCGAGATGGGTGCGGCTTGGCATTACATCGCTCGAAGATTACGCCCGGCATTTTAACTGCGTGGAAGGCAACACCACGCTTTACGCGCTGCCGAAGGCGGAGATCGTCGGGCGCTGGTACGCGCAGACCCACGATGACTTCCGCTTCTGTTTTAAATTTCCGGCCACCATTTCGCACAATGCGGCGCTGCGCCACTGCGATGATTTAACCGCCGAGTTTTTCGCCCGCATGGCGCCGCTTGACGCCCGCATCGGCCAGTACTGGCTGCAACTGCCCGCCGCGTTCGGCCCGCGCGATCTGCCTGCGCTTTGGGCGTTTCTTGACGCCCTGCCCGGCGATTTTACCTACGGGGTGGAAGTTCGCCATCCCGATTTCTTCGCCAAAGGCGAGGCGGAACTGGCGCTGAACCGTGGGCTTATCGCACGCGGCGTTAACCGCGTGATGCTCGACAGCCGCCCGGTGCATGCCGCCAAACCGCACAGCCCGGCGGTTATCGACGCCCAGCGGAAAAAACCCAAAGTACCGGTTCACGCGCTGGTCACGGCGCAACATCCGATGGTGCGGTTTATCGGCAGCGACGATATGACGCAAAACGCCGATTTCTTCACCGTATGGCTCGCCAAACTCGCGCTATGGCAGCAGACCACGACGCCTTATCTCTTTTTACACACGCCAGACATCGAACACGCCCCGGAGCTGGTGCATACGCTCTGGCCCGCGCTTCGCGAGGCGCTGCCGACGCTTGGCGATGAACCCGCCATCCCACACCAGGACACCCTCTTTTAGGGCAGCGACAATATGCCCGCGCCACGCTATCATAAGGGCGCCATTAACAGCGTTAAACGGAGTTTCTATGGTAAGCGCGCTTTATGCGGTTCTGGGTGCGTTGTTGTTGATGAAGTTCTCTTTCGATGTGGTTCGCCTGCGGATGCAGTATCGCGTCGCATATGGCGACGGCGGTTTCAGCGAGCTGCAAAGCGCTATCCGTATACACGGCAATGCCGTGGAATACCTGCCCATCGGCCTGTTGCTGCTGCTTTTTATGGAGATGAACGGCGCGCAGAACTGGATGCTGCACGTCTGCGGCCTGCTGCTGCTGGTCGGTCGTCTGATGCATTATTACGGCTTCCATCACCGGCTGTTACGCTGGCGGCGCAGCGGCATGAGCGCTACGTATATCGCGCTGCTGCTGATGGTGCTGGCCAACATCTTGTATATGCCCTGGGAGTTGGTTTTCTCGTTCCATTAGCGCAAAATACGCCCCTTTCGTTTTCCCCAGGATTTACGCTATGTCTAATCGCGACACGCTGTTCTCCGCGCCCATCGCCCGTCTGGGCGACTGGACTTTCGATGAGCGGGTGGCTGAAGTCTTCCCCGATATGATCCAGCGTTCCGTGCCGGGCTATTCCAATATCATTTCCATGATTGGCATGCTGGCGGAACGTTTCGTCCAGCCCGCAAGCCAGGTCTACGACCTCGGTTGTTCGCTCGGCGCCGCCACCCTCTCGGTGCGCCGCAACGTGCATCACGATGGCTGTAAGATTATCGCGGTGGACAATTCGCCCGCTATGGTGGAGCGCTGCCGTCGCCATATCGACGCGTTCAAGGCGAAAACGCCGGTGGAGGTGATTGAAGACGATATCCGCAATATCACCATTGAGAACGCCTCTATGGTGGTGCTCAATTTCACGCTCCAGTTCCTGAATCCGGACGACCGTCAGCTGCTGCTCAATAAAATCTATCAGGGGCTTAACCCCGGCGGCGCGCTGGTGCTCTCTGAAAAATTCAGTTTTGAAGACAGCGATGTCGGCGAGCTGCTGTTTAACATGCACCATGATTTCAAGCGCGCCAACGGTTACAGCGAGCTGGAGATAAGCCAGAAGCGCAGCATGCTGGAAAACGTCATGCTGACCGACTCCGTGGAAACCCACAAAGCGCGCCTGCGTCAGGCCGGTTTTGAGCACAGCGAACTCTGGTTCCAGTGCTTTAACTTTGGCTCGCTGGTAGCGCTGAAAGCCGGGAGCGCGGCATGATCGATTTCGGTAAGTTTTATCAGCAGATAGCCTGCGGCCCGCTCGCGCACTGGCTCGAAACGCTGCCCGCTCAGGTCGCCGCCTGGCAGCGCGACGCCCTGCACGGCCAGTTTAAGCAGTGGAAAAATTCTCTCGATAACCTGCCGGCGCTGGTGCCGGATCAGCTTGACCTGCTGCACAGCGTCAGCGCGCAGAGCGATACGCCGCTCAGCGACGGTCAGCGCAAGCGTATCGAACAACTGCTGCGTACGCTGATGCCGTGGCGCAAAGGGCCATTTTCGCTCTATGGCATCGATATCGACACCGAATGGCGCTCCGATCTCAAATGGGATCGCGTGCTGCCGCATATCACCCCGCTTGCTGGCCGCACTATTCTCGATGTGGGGTGCGGCAGCGGCTATCACCTCTGGCGCATGGTCGGCGCAGGCGCGCAATTGGCGGTGGGCATCGATCCGACGCAGCTGTTCCTGTGCCAGTTTGAGGCGGTACGCAAGCTGCTGGGCGGCGATAACCGCGCGCACGTGTTACCGCTCGGCATTGAGCAGATGCCCGCGCTGAATGCGTTCGATACCGTCTTTTCTATGGGCGTGCTCTACCATCGCCGCTCGCCGCTGGAGCATCTCTGGCAGCTTAAAGATCAGCTGGTGAAAGAGGGCGAGCTGGTACTGGAAACGCTGGTGGTGGAAGGCGATGAAAACACAGTGCTGGTGCCCGGCGAGCGCTACGCGCAGATGCGTAACGTCTACTTTATTCCGTCCGCGCCGGCGCTGAAAAACTGGCTGGAAAAATGCGGTTTTGTGGATGTGCGCATTGCGGATTACTCGGTCACCACGGTGGAAGAGCAGCGCCGCACCGCCTGGATGCAGACGGAGTCGCTGGCGGATTTCCTCGATCCTCAGGATGCCACGAAAACCCGCGAAGGCTACCCTGCCCCGCTGCGCGCCGTGCTGGTGGCCCGCAAGCCCTGACTGACAACGCCTCCCGCCCGGTATGAGCGGGAGGCGTACGGTTATTTCGGAATACGCAGCACCTGGCCCGGATAGATTTTTTCCGGGCTGGTCAGCATCGGTTTATTGGCTTCAAAAATTTTCTGATACTGGTTCGCATCGCCATAAACCTCTTTAGAAATCGCGCTCAGGGTGTCGCCTTTTTTCACCGTGTAATACTGGCTTTCCGGCGCAGGGCTTGCCACCGCCACGTTATCATCGACATGCCCGATGCCCGCGATATTCCCTACCGCCACCAGAATTTTCTCTTTGGCCTCCTGGCTTAAGCCCTGACCGGTCACGGTCGCTTTGCCGTCATCGACCTGCACCTGCACTTTATCGGCGTCCGGGATGCCGGTTTTTTTCAGGTGCTCCTGCACTTTGGCGTTCTGCTGCGCCGCATCGTTATGCCCGGAGACGCTGTCCCAGATTTTCTCGCCCGCTTCTTTGACAAAATTCAGTAAGCCCATAATTCCTCCTCAAAAAAATTCACCTGAGAAGTGTGGCAAAGAAACGGCGAAATAAACCAGGCGGTAGCGTACCGTTTGCGTTAAAAGTGAACAGCCAGCCGCAAGCGCGACGCCGCACCTTGCTATCACACAAAAAAAGCCCGGCGGTGCCGGGCTGGTGTGTTGTGCTTAGCGCGGCGCGCAGCGTTCGTACCAGTCGTGGTTTACCCGCTCGCTGCACGCCTGCGGATCGTTCAGGTTACGGCACAGTGGCGGCACCGCTGGCGGCGTGTCGCACGAATTCTGCGCCACCCTGGCAGGCCCGACGTGACCGCGCGTCGCCTCGCCGTGGTAAACGGTCGGCGCCGTTTTTGGGGCTTCAGGTGTCGCTCCCGGCAGCAGCGCGCGCACGCCGGTAATAATGGCGAAAAACAGCAGCGCCAGCAGCACCTGCTTCTTCATGCCGCCGCGTTTCGGTGCCGGCTTTTTGCGAAAGCGTTGCAGCGCGCCGGGGTAGCGCCAGAGATCGGTCCAGGCGAGCAGCAGCGTGACTGTCACAAAGATCCCCATCGCGAGCCGGCCGCAGATCAGCGCGATAACCACGCTGACGACACAGAACGGAATGACATGCGCGAGAAGCCGCCAGCGTTTGCGCCGTGGCGAGTAGATAAACCGCGGCAGCAGTCGTTCGCTCAGCGCCGTGTCGGTACCTGACAGTGACCGGGTGAAGCCAGACCACAGCGCCAGCGGCACCGCGCCCACGACCATCGCCACCACCGGCGCCACCAGCACGCGCAGCACCACGCCCAAGGGGGTTATCGTGCCGTCGTAAATCGCCGGCAGCATCCAGCCGAACGTCGCCATCATCAGCCCGATAAACCAGAGGCTGCGCAACATCGGCACGTTCGTGTTGTTAAGCTTATGAGACGTCTGCTCCCAGGCGTGGATATCCACGCCCACAAAACGCGGGATGAGCGCCGGATGACCAATCTCCAGCCGGTCGGTCAGCCTCGCGCAGGCAGCCCAGTCGTCATCGGTATAGTCGAGCCCCGCCAGCATTCGCGCGTCTTCATCCTGCTCGCGCAGCACCATACGCGCCGCCCGGTGCGCCGAAGAGTCGTCCGGCGCGTCGCGCTGCGCCGTAAGCGTCGCGAATAGCCGTTCATCTTCGTCGCGGGCAATGATCGACGTCCACAGCTCCGGCAGGTCGGGCCGCTCGCCGCGCGCCTCATCCCAGTAAAACAGCGTGCACAACGCGGCGAACCGCGACGTGGACCATTCGGGCATGTCATCGAGCAGCGTCAGCGCCAGGCGCTGCAACTGAAGCTGACCATCATAACTTTGCAGCCAGGGCGTATGCGCTAACGCACGCAGGCGCGCGAGATAATGGCCGTCCTGGCCTTCCGCCAGCGCCGCCGCCATCTCAGCGGCATAAGGTGCCAGCAGCACGCCGCGCAACCGGGTCTGTTGCGCGTTATCAAGCGGCAGGGTTTGCCCGGCCGTCAGCCACTGGAACAGCGCCTGGGCGTGCGCGACAAGGCCCGGCTCGCCGGAAGCGGAATGCGACAGACAGCGCGCCAGCACCGCTTTTTCAAACGCGACGCCCTCGCCCACCGCCCGCGCCTGGAGCCAGCGCGCATTGAGGTTTGCTTCAGTAAGCCCGTCGAGCCACTGGTCAACGCGCCGTGTACTGTCGCGCCTGGGCGGCGCAGGGTCGATGTCCGGCGGCCGCGTGGGTTCAGGCTCGCTGGCGCTCTGCTCTTCATGATGAAAGCGCCGCGAGAAGTCCGGCGCGTCTGGCGTCTGCGCCACATTGTCAGGCGCGAACGGCTCATCCGTCACGTCATCCGTTGGCTCGTCGTCCCAACGCTCGCGGGCATATTCCAGCGCCTGTTCATAGGCGTCACGTAATTGCTGAAAGCCTTCCGGGTCTTCATCCGGACGGCAGGTTTTGAGCTGTTTTGCGTAGGCGCGTTTAATGGCGCGCTCATCCGCGCCGGGCTCCAGGCCGAGAATATCCAGAAAACGCATCAGAAGAGCCACATCCCGGCTTCGATAGCGTCAGCCTGCAGGCTAATTTCCTGGCGCGCCTTGTCGATACGCGCATCATCCTGGCTCTCCAGCGCCTGCTGGAAACGCGCGCCGAGATAGCTGATTTCTTCGCGCAACTCGCCGGTGTTTTCCTGATATAACCGGTCAAGGCGGGCCAGCAGATGAGTGTTAGGCTGGCGCTCGCGGGGGTGAATTTTCAGCGCCTGCAATTCCGACAGCCGCTGGGCTATCTCCTCGGGCGTCAGTACGCCGGGATTATTTTCGATAATCAGCTGATGGCGCTGGCCGGTCAGCGGCACGGTGACTTCCGCCTCCAGAATGCCGTTAACGTCATAGGTAAAACGCACGTCCAGCGTGACCTCGCCCTCCGGTTTTGGCGGCACCGGCACGCGCATATGGCCAAGCTCAATGTTGTCTTTCACGAGGCGGCTCTCGCCCTGATAAATCGTGAACGCTACCATCGTCTGGTTATCGTAGAGCGTGCTGACGGTTTTCACGCGGCTCACCGGCACCACCACGTTACGCTCAATAATAGGCAGATAGTGGCCCTCGTCATGATGGCGGCCAAACGCCTTAACGGTTTCGATACCGAGCGTATACGGGCAGACGTCGGTCAGCACCACTTCCTCAAGCGCCGCATCGCGTTTTTTCAGCGCGGCCTGTACGGCCGCGCCAAGTGCTACCGCTTCGTCCGGGTTAATGGAAACCGACGGAAAACGGCCAAACAGGCTGGCGGCCAGACGGCGCACCAGCGGCATCCGGGTCGCGCCGCCCACCAGCAGGATTTCATCGAGATCCGCCACCCGGATGCGGGCGTCACGCAGCGCGCGCTCAATCGGCTGGCGCAGACGGGCCAGCAACGGCGCGAAAATCTCATTCAGTTCGCCCTGATGAATCGTCTCGCTCCAGATCTGTTCTTCAGCGCGCAGCGTAAACGTCGCGGTGTGCTGCTCGCCGAGCGTCTGACGCACCCGCTCGGCCTCGCGGCGCAGCGCGTGGGTGTACGCGGTCGGGTCAGGCAGGCCGCCGGCGGCCATCTGGCGCGACACGAAAAAGTCGATCAGCGCCTGGTCGAAATCCTCGCCGCCAAGAAAGTTATCGCCTGCGCTGGCGCGCACTTCCATCACGCCTTCAAACAGCTCAAGCACCGAGACGTCAAAGGTGCCGCCACCGAGGTCGAACACCAGAAATGTGCCCTCCTCGCCCTGGCGGTGCAGGCCATAGGCCAGCGCCGCGGCAGTCGGCTCGTTAATCAGTTTTTCAACTTTTAGCCCCGCCAGCTCGCCCGCCACCTTTGTGGCTTTGCGCTGCGCGTCGCTGAAATAGGCCGGCACGCTGATCACCGCCTCGGTCACCGGCTCGCCGCAGGCGCGCTCGATATCGTCCTTAAGGCTTTTCAGCACCAGCGCCGACAGCTCCTCAGCGCGAAACAGCTTATCGCCGAGCCGGGCACTCCAGGCGGTGCCCATATGGCGCTTGAAAAGCGCGGTAGTGAGATGCGGGTGCGTATGCAGGCGCTCCCGCGCGGCTTTGCCGACCAGTACGCGGCCTTCGTCGTCAAGGCCGACGACGCTCGGCGTAAGTAACTCCCCCAGCGCGTTGGTGATAAGCCGCGAGCTGCCATCCTGCCAGACGGCGGCGAGGCTATTGGTGGTACCGAGATCGATGCCGACGATCATCCTGTTCTCCCTTTTCAGGCTATGCTGTTGTCTGCGACAGAAACTGACACTGCGTGGCATCTTCCTTGAGCCCGCCCCGAAAGACAAGACGGCGACCAGATTTGGTAGTCCCCAGGCGTCAGGCATAAAAAAAGCCCCGGCAAAAGACCGGGGCCTGGTACGAGCAAGCATCATATTGGGCGACATGATGCGCGGTAAAAACTGAGGGCAAAAATCAGCGCGCTGACAACATCGCCGCCTTCATGGCGGCTACCGCGTTGCCATCCACCTGGTAACGGGAGTATTCGTCGGCGCTGGCGTCCGATGACATCGAGACGCCGGTATTGCGATAGCGCATGGGTGAAGCCACGTGGAGGCCCGCTGAGCTGTGAAGCTCGTCGATCCCCTGCGCCAGAAACAGGTCGAGGTTACTGAGCCGTACCCCTGCACCGGCCATAATGATTGGAGCACGGGACTTACGCTTTAGTTCCGTAATTAATGAAATTCCTTTTTCCGCGCTCGCCTGCTGCCCGGAAGTAAGAATGCGCGCCACGCCGAGATCGGTTAATTCTTCCAGCGCTTTCAAGGGGCTGGCGCACATATCGAAGGCGCGGTGAAAGGTGACGGCCATGCCGTCGGCGGCGCGCATAATTTTGCGCATCCGCACGATATCCACCTCGCCGTCTTCATTCAACACGCCGGTCACCAGCCCCGCAAAGCCGAGTTCACGGATAAACGCGATATCGTCGAGCATGGCGGCGAACTCATCGGCGCGGTAGCAAAAATCGCCGCCGCGCGGGCGCACGATAGGATGAACGGGAAGGGTTATCTGCGCCCGCGCGCCTTTGAGCACGCCTGCGGACGGCGTTAAACCGCCTTCATTTACGGCCGAGCAGAGTTCAATGCGGTCTGCGCCCGCCTCCTGCGCGGTCTTCGCGCACGCCAGGCTGTAACAGCAGATTTCCAGTAACGGCATGGGTAACTCCCTGTAAATTAAAGTAGTGGTCAGCTTCCGCCAAACGACTTAGTCTGGAAGCTCTCTCTCAGCAGGACAACCTATCATGGCATTCAATTTCGACGAAGAGATCAACCGCCGTCACAGCGACAGCATTAAGTGGAACGCCTATGACGACTCGGTATTGCCGATGTGGGTGGCCGACACCGATTTCCGTTCGCCCGCCTGTATTACCGACGCGCTGATGGCGCGCGTGCAACATGGCGTGTTCGGCTATGGCGCGCACCCGCAGGGGCTTGCGCAGGCGTTTGTCGACTGGTGCGAGCGCCGCTATGCCTGGCGTGTCGATCCGCAGTGGCTGGTGTTTTTGCCAGGCATTGTCGCCGGGCTGAACCTGTCGGTGCGCGCGTTTACCGCCCCTGACGAGACGACCATCGCGCCGACGCCGATTTACCCGCCGTTTCGCAAATCCGCCGCACTCGCCGGACGCGCGCAGCTTAACGCGCCGCTACAGCGGCGTGGGCAGCGCCTGACGCTGAATACCGACAGCCTGCGCGCGTCACTTACCGGCCGTGAAAAGCTGCTGATGCTCTGCAACCCGCAAAACCCCGGCGGTACGGCTTATCGTCGCGATGAGCTGGAGGCGCAGCTCGCGTTCGCGCAGGAGCGCGATCTGATCGTCTGCTCCGATGAAATCCACTGCGATCTGATCCTTGAGCCGGGCGTGTGTCATATACCGTTTGCCTCGCTGAGCGAAGACGCCGCGCGGCGCTCCATCACGCTGATGTCGCCGTCGAAAACGTTTAATATCGCCGGGCTTGGCGCGTCGGTGGCGGTGATCCCGGATGCCGCGCTGCGCCAGCGTTTTTGTGACGCGCGCGCCGGGATCGTGCCGAATGTGGATGTGCTGGCGCTGACCGCCGCCGAAGCAGCCTGGCGCGGCGGCGAACCGTGGCTCGAAGCGCAGCTAACCTACCTGCGTCGCAACCGCGACAGGCTTTACGCCGCGATAAGCTCGCTGCCGGGGATGGAAATGCTGCTGCCGGAGGCGACGTATCTCGCCTGGGTGGACGCGTCAGGGCTCGGCGTGGAAAATCCGACGCGCTTTTTTAAACGCCAGGGGCTTGGGTTCTCACCTGGCGCGGATTTCGGCGACCCGCAGCACGTGCGGATTAACTTTGGCTGCACGGCCGCCACGCTGGAGGAGGCGATCGCGCGCCTGACGCGCGCGATCAACGCCACTGACATCAGGGCTTAAACACCGCCCGCACGCAGCCATCCTCTTTGTTTTTAAACATTTCATAGCCACGCGGTGCGTCTTCCAGCGAGAAGCGGTGCGTGGCGAGAAAATCGGTACGCAGCTCGCCCCGCGAGGCGTGATCCAGCAGGCGTTTCATATAGGTTTGCCCATGCTGCTGGGCGGTACGAATGGTTAAGCCTTTATTCATCGCCACGCCGAGCGGGAATTTGTCCATCATCCCGTAGACGCCGAGAATAGCGAGCGTGCCGCCTTTACGGCAGGCGCGGATCGCCTGGCGCAGCGCCGCGCCGATATCGGTGTGCATTTTGAGCGCCTGTTTGGTGCGATCATAGGCATATTCGAGCCCCTCGCCGTGCGCCTCCATGCCAACCGCGTCGATGCAGCTGTCAGGGCCGCGCCCGCCGGTAATCTCCAGTAACGCCTCGTAGATATCCACTTTGGTATAGTCGAGCGGGATAGCGCCCACCATATCGCGCGCCATCGCCAGGCGCTCCGGGAAGCGGTCAATGGCAATCACTTTTTCCGCGCCCATCAGGTATGCGCTCTGTGCCGCCATCAGCCCCACGCCGCCGCAGCCCCAGACGGCAACCGTATCGCCCGGGTGAATATTGCAGAAATCCGCGCCCATGTAGCCCGTCGGCGCTGCATCCGAGAGAAACAGCGCCTGTTCGTCAGAAACGCTCTCCGGTACCACAAAACAGTCGTTATCGGCAAACGGCACGCGCACATACTCGGCGTGCGATCCGGCGTAGCCGCCGAAGGCGTGGCTGTAGGCGTAAATGCCCGCGGTGGGGTAGCCGAGAATTTTCTCCTGCATATGCGCGTTCGGGTTGGTGTTATCGCAGCAGGAGGTCAGGCCGTGGTTGCAGAACCAGCAGGAGCCGCAGGAGATAAACGACGGCACCACGACGCGGTCGCCGCGGCGGATGTTTTTCACCTCCGGCCCTGCTTCCACCACTTCGCCCATAAATTCGTGGCCGAGAATATCGCCCTCTTCCATGCTCGGAATCAGGCCGTCAATAACGTGTAAATCGGACCCGCAGGTAGTAGTAAGCCCCACCTTCAGGATCACATCGTGCGGGTTAACGAGGACAGGGTCGCTTACGGTCTCGACTCGCAGATCGTTCACGCCATTCCAGCAGAGTGCTCGCATCGTTTATTCCTCCACCTTGTCCATGCCGCCGTGGCGCCCCGCCGGCTGCGGTTTGTTCGTGGCGATTTCGCCTGTCTCAGCGAGGTTTTTAAAACGGCGCAGCGCCTGGCTCAGCATCGCCTCGGGCACCAGATCGATTTTCTTCGATAACCATTCGCCTAAAAACCCGCCCGGCGGATCGAAGTGCAGCGCCAGCGTCACTTCGGTGCCGCGCTCCTCAGAGACATGGCGGAAGGTCAGCCTGCCGGCGTTCGGCACCGTGGCCTTTTTCTCCGATGCCCAGCTGATGTAGTGGCCGCGCTCTTCGTCGACGATGTGCGCATCCCACTCGACGGTTTTGCCAAGCGGCATCCGCACCGCCCAGTGGGAAGCGGTATCGCTGAGGATGGTGATACGGGCGACGTGTTCCATAATGCGCGGCAGGGTTGCAGGGGCGCGCCATAAATCAAACAGCTCCTCGGCGGAGCGATGGATAAGCATGGAGCGGCGCAGCCCCGGCTCATCGCGGTTTATCCACAAATCGGTGTGTTTTACGGTGTGTTGCATGAGTCTCTCCCATCGGGTCGAAAACAGGCGTCGGGTCTCTCCTTACTTTTTACAGGGTCGTGCGGGAATAGATCCCCTGAATACTATAGACAAAAAACGGGGCCAGACGGTTTATCCGCCTGGCCCCGTGCGTGATGGCGCGCAATTAACGCTGTTCGCTTGCGACTATCTCTTCGATGGAATACGGGTGGAATTTGATGGTGACGATGCGGTCGGTCACGGCGAGCGTCGGGTTTGGCAGACGCTCATGTTCGCCCGCCGGCGAGCTGGTTTTCACCGCGATATCCGGGGCCATCAGGCCCTCGTCGCCCAACAGCGCCAGCGCCCGCTGGTTGAGCGTTTCCGGCGCGCCGGGCAGCACGATTTCAATGTGTTCCCAGCCTTCATGCGGATAACGCTTCTCGCCAGGCCACGGCAGCTCAACAATCGTAAAGCGCCACGGGCCGACGCAGACCGGCTCATCCAGCCGGAAGAGACAGATAGGGCGACCATTAATGATGTTTTCGCTCAGTAGCGTTCCACACTGCTCAAACCCTTTACGCCAGCGCTCGGCAGTAGCGTTCTGATGGCAGCGCAGAGAGATGTGGTCAGCGTGCAGGCCGTTAATGTCAAGCGCGAGGCGCGCGGCGAGCGTCTGTAGCGCCGCCTCAAAACGCGGCAGATCCGCGCGAATATCCTGGAGTTCTTCCGGGGTGTGCCAGTGGGTCATCGGCTTTTCTCATACGGGGACAAAGGCGCTAATCTACCCTGTTTGACGCCACGGCTCCAGCGTGCGCCGCCCTGCCCGCCGGTGCTGACGCCGCCATCTAAATACAGTATACTTTTGCCCTCTTTTTTCTTAAGACCGCACGCTGCCGCCTTCGACAGGCAGCGTTATTAACGTAAGGTATCCCGGTGAATATTCAGGCTCTTCTCTCAGAAAAAGTCAGTCAGGCGCTGATTGCCGCAGGTGCGCCTGCGGATTGCGAACCGCAGGTTCGTCAGTCGGCCAGAGCGCAGTTCGGCGACTATCAGGCTAACGGCGTGATGGCTATCGCTAAAAAACTGGGCATGCCGCCGCGACAATTCGCCGAGCAGGCTCTGGCGCAGTTGGATCTCACCGGGATCGCCGTGAAAACTGAAATCGCGGGCCCTGGCTTTATCAATATTTTCCTCGACCCTGCGTTTCTCGCGCAGCACGTTGAGGCGGCTGTCGCCTGCGATCGCGCAGGCGTTGAAAAAGTAGCCGCGCCGCAAACGATCGTGGTGGACTACTCCGCGCCGAACGTTGCCAAAGAGATGCACGTGGGCCACGTTCGCTCCACCATTATCGGCGACGCGTCCGTACGCACCCTGGAATTCCTCGGCCACAACGTTATTCGCGCGAACCACGTCGGCGACTGGGGCACCCAGTTCGGCATGCTCATCGCCTGGCTTGAGAAACAGCAGCAGGAAAACGCGGGCGAGATGGCGCTGTCCGATCTCGAAGGGTTCTACCGCGAAGCGAAAAAGCATTACGACGAAGATGAAGCGTTCGCCGCGCGCGCGCGCAGCTACGTGGTGAAATTACAGGGCGGCGACGAGTACTGCCGTGAGATGTGGCGCAAGCTCGTCGATATCACCATGGCGCAGAACCAGATCACCTATCAGCGTCTCAACGTGACCCTGACGCGCAACGACGTGATGGGCGAAAGCCTCTATAACCCGATGCTCCCCGGCATCGTCGCCGACCTTAAGGCCAAAGGCCTGGCGGTAGAGAGCGAAGGCGCCACCGTCGTGTTCCTCGACGAATACAAAAATAAAGAAGGCGAGCCGATGGGCGTCATCATCCAGAAAAAGGATGGCGGCTACCTCTATACCACGACCGATATCGCCTGTGCGAAATACCGCTACGAAACGCTGCATGCCGACCGCGTGCTTTACTACATCGACTCCCGTCAGCACCAGCATCTGATGCAGGCGTGGACCATCGTGCGTAAAGCGGGTTACGTGCCGGAGTCGGTACCGCTGGAACACCACATGTTCGGCATGATGCTCGGCAAAGACGGCAAACCGTTTAAAACCCGCGCGGGCGGCACCATTAAGCTGTCCGAACTGCTGGACGAAGCGCTGGATCGCGCCCGTCGCCTGGTGGCCGAAAAGAACCCGGATATGCCAGCCGACGAACTGGAGAAACTGGCGAATGCCGTCGGCATCGGCGCGGTGAAATACGCCGATCTCTCCAAGAGCCGCACCACCGATTACATTTTCGACTGGGACAATATGCTGGCCTTTGAAGGCAACACCGCGCCGTATATGCAGTACGCTTATACCCGCGTGCTGTCGGTGTTCCGCAAAGCGGGCGTGGCAGAAAGCGAACTGACCGCGCCGGTCGTGATTCAGGACGACCGCGAAGCGCAGCTCGCCGCGCGCCTGTTGCAATTTGAAGAAACGCTGGGCGTGGTCGCTCGCGACGGCACGCCGCATGTGATGTGCGCTTATCTTTACGATCTGGCGGGTCTGTTCTCCGGCTTCTACGAGCACTGCCCTATCCTGACCGCCGAAACCGACGCGCTGCGCCAGAGCCGCCTGAAGCTGGCGTTGCTGACCGCAAGAACGCTGAAGCTGGGTCTGGATACGCTCGGGATCGAAACCGTCGAACGTATGTAATCGCTTTTCGAGCACCAAAAGGCCCGTCATTGACGGGCCTTTTTTACTGGCATCCGCTTAATATTTTTGCGGCAACTTGCCGATAGTAATCAGTCGGCCACGCTGAATTTCGACATATCCGCCTATCCGCAGCTCCTGAATGACTTTCATTACATAGCTTTTCGATAAATTCGTGGTACTGGTAATATACTGGCTGGCGTTAATATTCATTCGCGTTTCCAGTGGCATTTCGCTAAGCGTAATTAACGATTTCCGTACTAACATATAGGAATCGACAGCATAAAAATGATAATTCTTCCACAGCAGCATGTGATAATAAAAAGAGATAACCAGACTGAGTTCTTTCCATAGCATCTTCTCTTCAATGATGTTGAAAAATTCCGTCCGTTTAATTTTTTTTACCAGACTATCTTCTTTTATTATTAACCGAAAACGCTCAAGCTGGGCGCTATGTAACTCGGGCGAAACACCGATAATATTCGGACGGTGAACTTCAAAAAAAATAAGATTATCCCAATCTCGTGTTAATACAAGGCTGCCGGACACCAGAATATGGATATACTCTTCACTCTGCGTCAGGCATGAACCGCGAGGATACTCTTTAATTGAGCCGTAACTCTGTAGGGCATTAATCAGCGTGTTTATCTGAGCGTCCGGCCGTGGCGGTAAAGGATAGTGGTTCATTTCAATGATCCATCAGGATTAACGGCTTCGCACACCGGCGCAGCCTGGCGGCGACTTCCTGTAAGTCAGCGCGATATGCGAATGCGTTGTGAGTTATGCAATCGCGTAGCCAGACGATAAACGATGCCTTTTTATTCAGCCTATGCCATGACAGACATTAACACGACAAAAAAGCCTCGAGCGAAATGTACCCAGGAACAGCATCCAGAAAGAATATTCTTAGCGCAATGCAAAGAATCACAGGCGTCATAGCAGCGAAATTGCGGGAATTACCGAATTATTGCCTCTGTTAAAATGAATCGACAATAATGGCAGTGCGGCTGGCATTTTAAGGACTGACAACAAAGAAACAAGCGACAATCAATTACTTTTTTGGAAAAATTTAATATTGAAAATACAATAATGGCCGAATAAGTACATTATAAACATCATCAAAGCCATAACAACCAGGCTTGTGTCTAAATAAGCTAATACTGATGATTTAAATGTCTTACTGGTAATGAGGTAAACCGGATGTGAGACGCAGCGTTAAAGGAAACGGTAAACACTGCATGAGGAGAATCAAATGGCCGCCGCGTAACCGGTACGCGGCGGCAGGCCTGTCACAGGAACGTGCGCAAATATTCTGTCAGGCAGAGGATCGCCATTGCCTGGCCATAGGGCATGGACGTTAACGGGATCTGGCGATAGGACTCAAGATCGCTCCCCATGCCTGTGCCAAACGACACCTGCAACAGTTCCCCCTGCGGCGAGACATTCGCCACCACGCCTTTAATGGCTTTCTCCGCGACCGCGGCGTATTCCTTGCCGATATAGCGCTTGCGTACCGCTTTCAGCAGGCCATACGCGAAACCCGCCGTGGCAGAGGCTTCCAGGTAGGAATTCGGATCGTCCAGTAACGTATGCCACAAACCGCTATCATCCTGGCACCTCGCGAGCGCCGCGGCCTGGCTCTCCAGCACCTGAATCAGGTAGCGACGCACCGGGTGGTTTTCCGGCCAGTCCATCAGCTCCAGAAAATCCGGAATAACGATAGTCAGCCAGCTGTTGCCGCGCGCCCAGCGGGCTTTCGCGAAATTATGGTGGCCTTCGTAATTCCAGCCGTGGAACCACAGACCGGTCTCGCGATCCATCAGATTCTGCACATGCAGCAGGAACTGATACACGGCCTCGTCGATATAATCCGGTTTGTTCAGCAGCTTGCCGATTTTCGCGAGCGGCAGCACGGTCATCATCAATGTGTCGTCCCACATCTGCTGATGATTTTCTTCCGCGAGGGTGATGTGCTGCATGCCGCCATAATCAGTGCGCGGCATGTCATACATCGCCCACTCCGCCCAGCTTTCCAGCCACGGCAGCAGCCGGGTGTCGCCCGTCTCCTCGTAGCGGTACGCCAGCGTAAGGAACGGTGCCATGGTATTGACATTTTTAGTGGTGGCGCCTTCGGCGAAACGCCCGGTGAACCAGTCATCAATGACGGCACGCATCCGCGCGTCGCCGGTCTGGCGGTAATAGTGATAAATGCCGTAAAGCCCCACCCCATGCGTCCACTCCCAGCCCGCCCAGCCTTTGGTGTCAATCACACGTCCATCATCCAGGCGCAGCAGGAACTGGCCGGTCTCATCCTTTATGTTAATCAGGTTGTCGGTAATTTTGTGGATCATCGCCTTGAGTTCGTCGCGGGCAATGAAACGCTCGGGCTGACGCAGCAGCGGGCTATGTTTTACAGGCCAGACAATCATTAACTTAACCTCTGTGTAGTATCAAATTCAGGCGTGGTCTCTTTCAGCGCCGGCGCGGCCGGCTTATTGCGATTCAGGTAACCGATATTGTTGTTGCCCCACAGGTTTTCATACGGCATGCCCGCCAGCATCTCGACGGTTGCGCGGTTAACCGGGCTTATGCTCTCCGGCATTACGCGGCCGCTGGCGCGCATTCTGACCGTCTCTTCGCGCAGGATGCTGTGGGTTTTCAGGTTGAGCTTAAAGCGCAGCGAAATCAGGAAGCCGCAGGCCAGCACGATAAGGGTGCCGACGCTAAGAATGGTCAGAATGGTGTGGCTCACCGCCGGCGCCTGCGTGCTCTGGCCGGAAACAAAGCCGGACATCTGCATCACTATCCCCACCAGCATCACCGCGCCCGCCTGCGACGCTTTACGGGTCAGCGTCATAATGCCTGCGAAAATCCCTTCGCGGCGCTGCCCCGTCACGACTTCATCGACATCCGCAATGTAGGTGTAGGTGTTCCACGGCACATAGTTGATGCCGCCGCGCCCAAGCCCGGCCACTGCGGAAATCAACAGCAGCAGCGCGTAGATATCGCTCATGCCGGCGTAATAGAGCAGCGCATAAGAGAGTGAACTCAGACCAAACAGCACGACCACCATGCGGTAGGACGGCGCAGGCCCGAAGCGAATGCACAGCGGGATCATCGCTATCACGGCGATAAACTGGAAAATCGCCATCGTGCCGAGCAGGTTAGAGGCGACCGACGCCTCCTGCATCAGCACAAACACTACGTAGTAGGTAAAGACGGCGTTAAACACGTCCTGGGCGATATAGCCGCCGAGGTACATGCCGAGATGCTGGCGGAAAATCTTAATGCGCAGCGTGGAGGAGAGTTCGACAAACAGGCGGCGCAGGCTCTGGCCGAGCGTCAGATGCTTTTTCTCCTCTTCGGCGCGCAGCGCGGCTTCCGACCACTCCTCGCGCGGGCGCTCCCAGGTGAAGATCCACACCAGCGTCAGCATAAACGCGCACAGGAACGAGAACACCAGGCTCGCGTAGAAAAACGACACCGCGTTATCTTTGCCAAAGTGCGTCAGCAGCACGCCCGGCAGGAATGACGCCAGAATAGCGGACATCTGCGCCATCGAGATACGCGCCCCGGAGAATTTGGTTTTCTGTTTGAAATCGTCGGTCATTTCCGGCACCAGCGTTTCGTAAGGCACCAGGATCATGGTGTAGACCACGTCAAACAGCAGATACGTCAACAGGTAATACCAGAATCCCATATCCCCTACCCACATCAGCGAGTAGCTGAACACGCAGGGGATCCCGAGCAGAATAAAGAACTTACGGCGACCGAACCGGCGACCAAACCAGGTGGTGCCGAAGTTATCGGTCAGAAAGCCCATTAGCGGGCTGACCACGGCGTCGAGTACGCGGGCCGCCGCGAAAATGAAGGTCGCCTCGATGGGCGATAATCCGCAAAATGTGGTGTAGAAGTACAGAAGCCATGCGGCCGTCAGGGCGGTTGTTCCTGCGCCGAGGAAGTCTCCTGACCCATAGGCAAGGTAATTTGCCAGTCCTGGTTTACGCGTTTTCATCGCCGTCACCCTGTGTGTTTTTATCGGGGCCCCGCAAGTCGCGCCGGGCATTTGGGAGCTATCACGGCTAAAGTAAAAGTATGGCGGACGGGAAACCTTTCCTTTTCTGCCACCTGAAACGGAAATCTGGCAAAAATACAAAGAGCGCTGCCACCAGCTTCACTGATTTATAAAACAGCGTTTCGAAGGGTTCAAAGCGAGAGTTCAGAATTGCGAGCCAGCCGCCAAAAAAACGCGGCGGCAGGATGCGTTAACGCGCGCGGCGCGTGATGCGGGAAGGATTAGCGGTAATTCACGATAACCTGACTGCTGCGCACTTGCAGCGCCGGATAGAGCCTACCGCCGCCGGGCACTTCAAAGATAAAGCGCAGCGGCTCGCTGGCGGAAACGTTCATGAACCCGCGGGTGGTGCCGGCCTGATCGTCCACCTGCGCGCAGCGGGTTTGCGAGCAGAGCCTCGCCACAAGCCCAGCGGGCGTCGGGCCAATCAGTTCATAGCGCCACGCCACCACCGTCATCACGCCCGTCGCAGGCGAGTCCGGTGCCAGCACGGGCGACGAGGCCGCCATCCCGCGCTGGCTTAACACCGGGCCCATCGCGCTGGCCTGCCAGGCCCCCTCGCCGGCGGCATTCGCCAGCGAAGAGGTCATCAACAGCGTTGTCAGCCAGAACGCGCGCATCATTTACCTCCGATGCTTGAGGTCATACGGATATTGCGATTGTCAGAGAGCTCAAGGTTCGAGAGCACCACCAGCTGCGGCAGATTGCGGCGCAGGAAGCGCGCCAGTAACGGACGCAGCGCGTGGTTAACCAGCAGCACCGGCGGCGCGCCCAGCATCTCCTGACGCGACAGCGCCTCTTGCGCCTGCTCCAGCAGTCGGTCAGCCAGGCCCGGCTCCAGACCGCCGCCGCCCTGCAGGGCCTGCAGCAGCAGACGCTCCAGCGCGGTATCCAGCCCAATGACCTGCACTTCGTCATTGCCCGGGAACCACTGCTGTGTAATGGCGCGGCCCAGCGCCACACGCACCACCGAGGTGAGCTCGTGCGGGTCGTTCTGGACAGGCGCGTGTTCCGCCAGCGTTTCCAGAATGGTGCGCATATCGCGGATTGGCACCTTCTCGGCGAGCAGGTTTTGCAGCACTTTATGCAGCGTAGTGAGCGTCACCACGCCCGGCACCAGATCTTCAGTCAGTTTCGGCAGCTCTTTGCTGACGCGCTCAAGCAGCTGTTGCGCCTCCTGACGGCCAAACAACTCGGCGGAGTATTGCGCGATCAGGTGGTTGAGATGGGTGGCGACCACAGTACTCGCCTCGACCACCGTAAAGCCCTGAATCTGCGCCTGTTCTTTCAGGGCGCTCTCAATCCAGATAGCGGCCAGGCCAAATGCCGGATCGACCGTCGGCTCGCCCGGCAGAGAGCCTGCGGCAGTGCCGGGGTTAATCGCCAGCCAGCGGCCCGGATAGGCCTCGCCGCTGCCGATTTCCACGCCTTTCATCAGAATGCGGTAGCGGGCCGGCGGCAGATCCATATTGTCGCGGATATGCACTACCGGCGGCAGGAAACCGAGATCCTGCGCGAATTTCTTACGGATACTGCGGATGCGGCCCAGCAGTTCGCCGTCCTGCTGCATATCCACCATCGGGATTAGGCGATAGCCCACTTCCATCCCCAGCGAATCTTCAAGCTGAACGTCGCTCCAGGTCGCTTCCACGGCCTGCGGGTTATCCTGTTGCACCACCGGCGCTGGGGCGGCAGGCGCCTGCTGTTCGCGACCGCGCATCCACCAGGCGAGGCCCAGCAGCGCAGCGGTAAACAGCAGGAACACAAAGTTAGGCATCCCCGGCACCATGCCGAGCAGGCCGAGTACGGCGGCGCTCAGCACCATCACGCGCGGGTTGTTGAACAGCTGGCCGACCATCTGCTCGCCGACGTCCTGATCGGTCGCGACGCGGGTCACGATAACGCCCGCCGCGGTGGAAATCACCAGCGCCGGGATCTGGGCGACCAGACCGTCGCCGATGGTCAGCAGCGTATAGCTTTCCGCCGCGTGGCCAACCGGCATGCCATGCTGCACGACGCCCACCAGCAGGCCGCCGATAATGTTAATCGCCATGATAAGCAGGCCGGCGACGGCGTCACCGCGCACGAACTTACTCGCACCGTCCATTGAGCCGTAGAAATCGGCTTCCTGGGTCACTTCGGTACGACGCTTTTTCGCCTCTTCTTCGCCGATAAGCCCGGCGTTCAGGTCGGCGTCGATAGCCATCTGCTTGCCCGGCATCCCGTCAAGCACAAAGCGCGCGCCGACTTCCGCGATACGCCCGGCACCCTTGGTGATAACCATGAAGTTGATAATGACGAGAATGATAAACACCACGATACCGATGGCGAAGTTCCCGCCCACCAGGAAGTGGCCGAACGCTTCCACCACTTTCCCTGCCGCCCCGGCGCCGGTGTGCCCTTCCAGCAGAATGATACGCGTGGACGCGATGTTCAGCGCCAGACGCAGCAGCGTGGTAAACAGCAGAATGGTCGGGAACGCCGCGAATTCCAGCGTGCGCTGGGTGAACATCGCCACCAGCAACACCATAATGGAAAGCGCGATGTTAAAGGTGAACAGCAGATCCAGGATGAATGCCGGCAGCGGCAGAACCATCATCGACAGGATCAGCAGGATGATAACCGGCCCGGCGAGGATCTGCCATTGGGTCGATTTCAAATTGCCAGGCAGGCGCAGCATTGCCACCAGATTAGCCATCAGTGTCCTTCTCGTTCATAAAATCCAGCGCCTCAGGCACCGGAAGGTTTTCAGGTTTCTTCGGAATCAAACCGCCAGCGAGACGCCAGCGCTTCAGTTGCCATACCCATGCCAGCACTTCCGCCACGGCGGCATAGAGCTGCCCTGGGATCTGCTGGCCAATCTCTGCATGCCGGTATAACGCGCGCGCCAGCGGCGGCGCTTCCAGCATCGGAATGCGATGCTCATTGCCAATTTCACGAATTCGCAGCGCCACAAGCCCTGCGCCTTTGGCCACGACTTTCGGGGCATTCATCTTGTTCTCGTCATACTGCAACGCCACGGAATAGTGGGTCGGGTTATTGACGATAACGTCGGCTTTCGGCACGTCCGCCATCATGCGCCGGCGCGCCGCTTCACGCTGCTGCTGACGAATGCGGCCTTTCACGTGCGGGTCGCCTTCCTGGTTTTTGAACTCGTCGCGGATATCCTGGCGCGACATGCGTAATTTTTTGGTATGGCTGACTATCTGCCAGAACACGTCGAAGCCAACCATCGGCACCAGGCCCATGACAATCAGCACGCAGCACAGCGCCACAAAATTCATGGAGTCGCGCATGGCCGCGATGGGCGACTGGCTGATAAGGCGCATCATGTCCGGCCAGTTGTACCAGAGGAAGACACCGGTCACGACGCCCACAAGCGCCGACTTCATCACGGCTTTCAGCAATTCCGCCAGCGACTGCGATGAAAAAATACGCTTAATGCCGGGCAGCGGGTTTAGCTTATCGAACTTAAACGCCACGGCTTTGGTGTTAAACAGCAGGCCGCCGAGCAGCATCGGGGCGAACAGCGCCACAATCACCACGCCCATAATCAGCGGCACCAGCGCCATCAGCGACTGCTTAATCAAAAAGCTAATCTGGCCGACCACCAGTTTGGGATCGTTAATAATGCTGTGATCGAAATGCAGACCGTGCGCGAGCATCGCCGCGAGCTGGCGCGCTAACAGCGAACCGCCGACCCACAGCACCGCGACGCCGACCAGCAGCATCAGCATAGAGGTCAACTCTCGCGATCGGGGGATCTGCCCTTCCTCACGCGCTTTTTCTAGTCGGTGGGGTGTGGGGGCTTCTGTTTTGTCGTCGCTATCGTCTGACACGATTCGATTCTCACTACATTTTGCCTGTGCCTATCATGCCAAAGGGCGCCCGCGCTAATAGCCGAATTAGCGCTAAGAAATGATGGGGTTTCTGCCGTTAAGTGGAATTCATTGGCTGTCGTGAACGTAAACGTTGCAGCGCTTTTGCGTGCCGCCTCGTGGAATAAAGATATATCCCTGAAAGGCTTAGCCTCACTTGCCCTGCTCTGGTAGCGTAACCGAACACACACAGGAAAAGAGGTTTTTATGGATATGCAGTGGGAAAGGCTGCTCAACAGCGCGCGCCGCAAGGATAAATATAAAGAAACGCCCGCACAAAAAGCGCCATCCGTTACCGACATCACACCGCCCATCAGTACGGGTCGTCAGGAGCTGGAGCGCGATTACGACCGCATTCTGTTTGCCGCGCCCACGCGTCGCCTCGCCGATAAAACACAGGTGTTTCCGCTCGACCGCAACGACAGCGTGCGTACCCGACTGACGCACTCTCATGAAGTCGCAAACTTTGCCCGCGGCATCGGCGTACGCCTCGCCTTTGAGATGAAGCCTGCTATCTTCGGCGCATTGCCCGAAAGCCTGTGCGTCGAGCGTGACGTCCCCGCCCTGCTCGCGGCGATTGGGCTCGCGCACGACTTAGGCAATCCGCCGTTTGGACACCAGGGCGAAGCGTCCATGCGCACCTGGTTTGCGCGTAACCTGACGCCGTTAATCGAAAAAGCCACAAAGACAGAACTTCCCAACCCTGCAATTTTCAACGACTTTCTCGAATTCGATGGCAACTCGCAGACGTTTCGCCTGTTGACAAAGCTGCAAATCATCAATGATGAATTCGGGCTGAACCTGACTTACGCCACTCTCGCCGCCTTAATTAAATATCCGCGTTCGTCCTGTACGAATACCGCGCGCCACTGGAAGAAGCACGGGTTTTTCTGGTCTGAGCGGGAAGTTGTAGAAGAGGTCTGGCAGGAAACAGGTTTACGCGCAGGCGTTCGTCATCCGTTTACCTGGCTGATGGAAGCCTGCGATGACATCGCCTATTCCGTCTTGGATGCTGAAGACACCGTTAAAAAAGGCCTGGCGTCCTATCACGATCTGATGAATTTTCTGCGCTGCTGGGAATCGCATAGCGTGAACGCGAACGATAACGCAGCCCCCCTGATCGCCGAGGTTATTAAGAGTACGCAAGAGAAGAACGAAAGCTATCGCCATAAGCTCAAAGAGCTCTCCCCAGCTGAGCTTAATGACCTGAATATGCAAATGTTTCGGGTAAACGCCACCAGCGCGCTTATCAACAGCGTCGTGCAAGCCTTCGCCCAGCATATAGAGACGTTAATGCGCTACGATTGCCTGTGGACTGATCTCATCGGCCAGAGCAGCGGGGCGCAACTCTGTAAAGCGCTAAAAGAATTCGATCGTACTCGTGGCTATCGTCATCGCAGCGTGCTGGAACTGGAACTGCGCGGCTCAAACCATATTCAGGGCGTTATGGATATGCTGTGGGTCGGTATTCACGGCCATAAAACCCGCGCGGAGCAAGACCGCGAAAAGAGACTTCAACGAACAGACGTCACGTTTTCCGGTCGTGCGTCGTATGACTCCGATACGCCTTTTGGCCGTTTTGCTTATGGACGGATCTCGGAAAACTATCGCCGCGTCTTTGAAGACCCGAACAACACCCTGCCGGTGCTTTATAAAGAAGCACAGCTGCTGGCGGATGCTGTCTCTGGCATGACGGATAGTTATTTGATGGACCTTCACGATGAGCTAAAATCGCTCTATGAATACCAATATCGCTTACAGGCGCGACCTGCTTAAGCGTCGCATTGAAGCCTATTTTAAATCCTGCGACGAGCGCATTGCCGCGAGAGAGATGATGATGCGTCTCGCGGCGCATTCGCACGCCTGGATTTTTGGCGGCATGATCCGGGATATTGGGCTCTATGGGACAAAAGGCTTCACCTCTGACATTGATGTTGTTATCAACACAACCCGTGATGCCCTGCTCGCAGAGTTACAACGTCTGGCGATTGATGATTACTGCCTGAATAAATATGGCGGCGTGCGCTTTCGGTATCAGAATATCGATTTTGATATCTGGTGCCTTGCGGATACCTGGGCGTTTCGTGAGAACCTCATCCCGCTTGAGAGCGAGCAGAGCTTGCTTAAAACCACGTTAATGTCATGGGATGCTGTGCTGTACGGATTACATAACCGCACACTGAGCAGTCCCGATAACTATCTGGATGAGTTGCAACAGCGGCGCCTCGAGCTGGTACTGGGCCATACCCCTAATGAAACCGGCGCACTGGTGAAGATTTTGCGCACCATTTATGGCAAGCAGGTAGGTACAATCGGCCCGCGTCTGGGTGCTTATCTGCAGGAACAGCTGGCGCATTACCACGATGACACGCTGCTGCGCTATGAACACGCCCATTACGCACGCCTCGCCCTTAACGGACTGCGGCTCGAAAAGCTGCGTCAGCGGCTAACGTCTTTTGAGGCGCAGGCCGATCTCACGCTCGATTTCCAGATGCCGCAACAACAGCTGACGCTCGCCCTGCAGGTAAAATAAAACCGCCGCCCATCAGGCGGCGGTTTTGACTCAGAACCCCAGGCTGTCGAGCAGGTCGTCGACCTGATCCTGGCTTGCCACAACGCCTGCGGCGGTGGCGTCCAGCTGCGGGCCATTGAGCAGGCTGTCGTTCGGGCGCTTGGCGCGCGCGTTCGGCTCCGGCATGTTCTCCAGCAGCACCATCAGAAGCTGGCGCTCAATTTCCTGGATAACATCCATCATGCGCTTGATAACCTGACCGGTCAGATCCTGGAAATCCTGCGCCATCATGATTTCCAGAAGCTGGGCGTTGGTGAAGCTGGTGTGCTCCGGAACGCCTGCCAGATACTGGCGGGTGTCCGTCACAAGCTCACGCGCGTCGCTCAGTTCGATCGGGTTTTCAAACCACTCGTCCCAGCGACCGCTCAGCGCTTTCGCGTCGCTTTCCAGTTTGTTCTGGTGAGGCTGCGAGGCCTCGACGCAGTTCAGGGCGCGTTCGGCGGCCTGCGCTGTCATCTGCACCACATAGTCCAGACGGTCGCGCGCGTCCGGAATAGCTTCCGCCGCTTCCGCAATCGCCTGATCAAGCCCCAGCTCGCGCAGGCTGTCACGCAGCATGCGGGTAAGACTGCCGATACGGACAATAATGTCGCCAGTAGAATGCTCGTCAGTCGGTTTTATCGATGCCGTCATCTGCCTGTCCTCACATGCCGAGTTTTTCGAAAATCTTGCTCAGTTTCTCTTCCAGGGTCGCCGCCGTGAACGGTTTCACCACGTAGCCGCTGGCGCCTGCCTGCGCTGCCGCGATGATGTTCTCTTTCTTGGCTTCCGCTGTCACCATCAGCACCGGCATAGAGGCCATAGCGCCGTCGGCGCGGATGGTTTTGAGCAGTTCAAGGCCATCCATGTTAGGCATGTTCCAGTCAGAAATTACAAAACCGAAACCGCCGGTCTGGAGTTTGTTGAGAGCATCCACACCATCTTCCGCTTCTTCTACGTTGTTGAAACCCAGCTCTTTGAGCAGGTTACGTACAATGCGGCGCATGGTGGAGAAGTCATCCACTACCAGAAACTTGAGATCTTTATCCGCCATAAAAACTGTACTCCTCGTTAAATACGTATTGCCTGTCCGGCACTGATTTTCGCCAGCATCTGCTGGCTGACCTGGCTTAGATCGACGACTTCGCTGACGCCACCCATGTTGATGGCCTCACGCGGCATGCCGAACACCACACAACTCGCTTCGTTTTGGGCGATGGTCCAGGCGCCCGCCTGGTGCATCGCCAGCATTCCCGCCGCGCCATCGTTGCCCATCCCGGTGAGGATCACGCCCACCGCGTTGCGCCCCGCATGTTTGGCTACGGAGTGAAACAACACATCCACGGCCGGACGGTGCCGGTTCACCGGCGGTCCGTCGTGGATCTTAATCTGATAGTTCGCGCCGCTGCGCGCGAGCTCCATATGCTTATCGCCCGGAGCGATATAGGCATGGCCCGGCAGCACGCGTTCGCCGTCTTCGGCTTCTTTCACGCTAATCTGGCACAGCTTGTTCAGACGCTCGGCGAATGAACGGGTAAAGCCAGGCGGCATGTGCTGAGTAATCAGCACCGCCGGGCTTGAGAGCGGCAGCGGCTGGAGCACATGGCGAATCGCTTCGGTGCCGCCCGTGGAGGCGCCGATGGCGATCAGTTTTTCCGAGCTCAGCAGCGGGCCCGCTTTCAGCGTTTTCGGCACCGCGTCCGGCAGACGGGCGGAGATGCGCGCGCGTGAAGCGGTACGGACTTTATCGGCAATCAGTTCGCTGTAAGCCAGCATGCCTTCGCGAATACCGAGCTGCGGCTTGGTGACGAAATCCACGGCGCCGAGCTCCAGCGCGCGCAGGGTCACTTCCGAGCCTTTGCCCGTGAGCGACGAGACCATCACCACCGGCATCGGACGCAGGCGCATCAGTTTTTCCAGGAAATCGAGGCCATCCATACGCGGCATCTCGACATCCAGCGTTAACACGTCCGGATTGAACTGCTTAATCAGATCGCGGGCCACCAGGGGGTCCGGCGCTGTCGCCACCATCTCCATATCGCTGTGGCTGTTGATAATTTCGGTCATGATCTGACGCATCAGCGCCGAATCATCTACTGACAACACTCTGATTTTACTCATTCTTTTTCCTTACTCAGGGCGTACACCGTCTGACCGCGCAGCGAGAAATCCCGGCTGAGGTTACTGAAGTTTTCCGAGTGGCCCGCGAAAAGCAGGCCGCCGGGCTTCAGCAGCGGAACAAAGCGTTTGAGGATCTCCTGCTGTGTTTCTTTATCGAAATAAATCATCACGTTGCGGCAGAAAATCGCGTCAAATGGCCCCGGTACGTTGTACTGCTTATCAAGCAGGTTCAGCGAGGCGAACTCAATCTGATTCGCCAGTTCGTTACGCACGCGCACCAGCCCCTGATGAGGGCCTGTTCCGCGCATGAAATAGCGTTGCATCTGCTGCGGTGAGAGGGTTTTTAACTCCTCCTGGCGGTAGATGCCGCTTTGCGCCTTTTGCAGCACTTCGGTGTCGATATCCGTGCCAAAGACTTTCCAGCGGCCCGGCGCGGTGCCAAGCGTATCCGCGAGCGTAATGGCGATGGAGTAAGGCTCCTCGCCGGTCGACGCCGCGGCGCTCCAGACGCGATAATCGCCGGTACGCTTGCGGGCGTGTTCCGCCAGCACCGGGAAGTGGTGCGCTTCGCGGAAAAACGCCGTCAGGTTGGTGGTCAGCGAGTTAATAAACGCCTGCCACTCGGCGCTGTTGGCGTTCGCTTCCAGCATGCTGAGATAGCGTCCGAAATCATCCAGGCCAAGCGTGCGCAGACGACGAACCAGACGGTTGTAGACCATATCCCGCTTATGTTCGGCCAGCACAATTCCCGCGCGCTGGTAAATCAATTGACATATCCGACGGAAATGCGTGTCGGACAGCGCGAGGCGCTGTGTCATCTGTACTAATAATGACGTTTGCCCAGCAGGCATGGATGATGTCATAGCGCCTTCTTCTTCACAGTCAGGGGGTTCCTGGCACCACCCAGGGTGGTGCGGCCATCTTGTTACGCTCGTGTGAGTCGTGTTCAAGGTTTAAGACTGAATCTCTTTTTTCATCCGCCGCGCCATCGTGCGGGCGGCTGACCCTATTCATTGTCGCGCAGGCGCTGTATCGCACGTTCCACGTGCGGGCGACCTGCGCCATCCCGACCACACTCCCTGTCGGTATGACCATTCTGTGCAACATCCTTGCTTCCTTAGCCGGTCATAAGCCGGACTTTGTTCAGAACGTTTCCCAGTTGTCTTGCCCGGCGGCGGCAGGTTTGCTCGCCGTATAGCTCGCGTCTGTCGGCGTCGCGCGCGGGGCGACTGGCGCCGGTCGCGCACTGGCGCGGGCATGCGCGAGGCGGAAAGCGGCGACTGCCTGCGACAGGCGGCTGGCCTGATCTTCCAGCGCGCTGGCGGCCGCAGCGGACTGCTGCACCAGCGAGGCGTTCTGCTGCGTTACGCGATCCATCTCGGAGACCGCCAGCGCCACCTGATCAATGCCGCGGCTCTGCTCGTCGGAGGCGGAGGCGATTTCGCCCATGATGTCGGTCACGCGGGTGACAGCCCCGACAATCTCCTGCATCGTTTCACCGGCGCTTTCCACCAGCACGGAGCCGGAGTCGACGCGGGAGACAGAATCTTCAATCAGCGCTTTAATCTCTTTGGCTGCCTGGGCGCTGCGGCTTGCGAGGTTGCGCACTTCGCCTGCCACGACCGCGAAGCCGCGGCCCTGCTCCCCTGCCCGCGCGGCTTCCACCGCGGCGTTCAGCGCCAGAATGTTGGTCTGGAAGGCGATGCCGTCGATAACGCTGGTAATGTCTGAAATCTTTTTCGAACTGGCGGCGATGTCGTGCATCGTGTTCACCACGCCATCCACCACTTTGCCGCCGCGCTGGGCGGTTTCCGACGCGCTCAGCGCCAGTTGCGATGCCTGACGGGCGTTCTCCGCGTTCTGCTTCACGGTCGCGGTCAGCTCTTCCATGCTGGCGGCGGTCTGCTCCAGCGCCGACGCCTGCTCTTCGGTGCGCGACGAGAGATCGGTATTGCCCGCGGCGATTTCGCTGGTGCCGCTGTAAATCGCGTCGGTGCCTTCGCGCACGCTGCTGACCGTCTGGATCAGCGCCTGCTGCATATGCTGGACGCTTGCGGACAGCTCGGTCATCTCGTTACGGCCTGAGACCGTAATGTTTTCGGTCAGGTTGCCGCCCGCTATCTCGCGGATATGGTGGATAACCCCCGCAAGCGGCGTCAGCAGGATATGGCGAATGCCGTACCACACCAGCGCGATAACCAGTACCAGAAGCACAGCCAGAATGGCGGTCTGCCACTGGGCCAGGCGGAAATCGCTGCGGCTGTCATCCCACGCCTGCTGCGCCAGACGCACGTTAACGTCGTCGTAGCGCGTCACCGCTTTTTCCAGCGCGTTCTGTTTGCCTTGCGTGGCCTGCGCGAAGTAGGCATCCATGTTGCCGGTTTCCAGGTACTGCACCAGTTCGCTCAGCGCCTGGTAGTAATCGCGATAGCTTTTCTCAACGTCGCCGACGGCCGCGTTAATTTCCGGCACGTCCACCGTGACGCCTTTGAAGGCGTTGAAGCGCGTATCCGCCTCGCCCAGCACTTTTTTCGCCGTGTTGAGCAGATCGGTTTTCGCGCTGCTCTGCTGGTTGTTTGCATCCATCATCATGCGCGCCGCGGAGCGGCTTAAGTTGATGCGGGTTTGCAGCAGCAAATTCCACGACTGGTTAAGCTGCGCCTGTTGCAGACGCAACTGGTGCGACGCGGCGAAACTTTGCTGGTTGTCATTCAGTGACGAGAAAAACAGCCCACCGGAAATGAGTTGCAGCAGTGCGAACACCACCAGCACCATCATCAGCAGTGAGACAACGCGGATACGATTCAACATGCGACACCTTCCTTCTGGTTCCTGAAGGGGTTATCGGCATGGCCTGGGGGAACTTTATCGTTGTGTTAAGGAAATTTGCCTTAGTCGGCGGGGGCGTCAGAAGGCGACGTCCACTACCAGCGTATCGGTATAACTCCCGGCGGGCGGCGTATTTTGCGTGGCAAGAATTCGCGCCGTGTATTGGTAGGATCGCAGCAGACCGTCGGTGCTGACCTGCGAGGCGCTATCGCTTGACCAGCGTTCGGCCCCGCTGACGCCCCAGCGGTTGGCGGTGCTGCCTTTATAAATCTCATAGCTGAGCCGGTTCGCGCCGCTCGCCATATTGCGCACGCTGCCCACGGCGTTGTTGCCATTGTTGATGCCGACGGTGTACGTGCTGCCTTTGGTGCAGGTAATGGCGATGGTTTGCGAGACGGGCGCGAAATCTTTAACCAGCGGCGCGCTGGCAAAATTCAGGTTCGGCGCGCTGATCGTGCTGCAATCATTGGTGACGGTGAGCGTCACCAGACTGGTAAAGGTTGACGTGCCGTTCTGCGGCGTCAGGCAGACCGCGACGCCCACCGCGCAAATGCTGTAGTTGACGCTGAAGCTGAGCGTCACCTGGTAGGCCCCCGCCGCGACGTTTTGCCCCTGTAGCGTGCGGATGTAGACAGGGAAAGTGTAGCGCTTGCTGGTGAGAAGGTTCAGCAGCGACTGGCCGCTCCAGCGGTAGCTGCCGTTTACCGTAAGCTCGCTGCCGGACGGACAGCCGCTCTGGGCGCAGACCTGCAAAGGGATGCGGTCAGTCGCGTCACCGCTGCGCCCAAGCGTGGCGCGGGTGCCGGAGGTGGTCGTGGCGCCGGTGAGCGTCAGGTTGACAAAGTCATTGTTCAGAATGTTGAGCACCGAGTCGCAGTCTACCGTCAGCGTCGCCGTGGTGGTCTGCACGGTGCTGTTGATAACAAAGGATGTCTGGTTGCCGTAAGCGGCGTTCGTGCCGCTGACGCGACAGGCCGCCAGCGCCGGCAGGCTTGAGAGCAACAGAACAACGACCAGCAGCAGACGAGTCATGGCGCAACCTCGCGACAAATAAGCGGACCATAGGTTTCCAGGCGATGCGTGCGGGCGCCCCCGACCGTCAGGGTCACGCTGCACGTTTTGCCGTCCGGTTTAACGACGCGCAGCAGATTAACCTCACCAATATCTTCGAGCCACGCGATGCCGTCGTAGCCCACCACAGCGGTAGCCCGGTCGGCGCGCTGTACCTGGCTTGCGACCGGCAGCGGCTCGCCGTTTTCATCATGCAGGATGACGCTCGCCACCCGCTCCTGCTCCATCGGGAAGGTCACCAGATAGCCGCTGTTGCGCCGCAGCGCGAGGCGCCGTTCGGTCTCGCGAATGCGGGTATCTGCCGGGAGGTTAAGCGCGTCGATGCTGTAGGTCGCCGGGTAGTACGACGTCACCCCGCTCACCAGCAGATAACCGTCTTCGTCGGTCTCGCCTATCGGCTGGTTTTCAAAGTTTACCGTCACGCCCGGTTGCCCCTGCGTGCTGACCACGGCGAAGGCGTCGTTGATCTGATTCGCGGCGAACAGCGAACCATCCAGCGTCACCAGCGAGCCGGTTGCCTCGCCCCAGCGGGTGAAGTTTTTGGTCTGCCCGTAGATCCCGCCCTGCATCTCGACATGATTATTGCGCCAGCCGAGCGTCGCCTGCTGATAGTTGTCGTCGCGCGACTGGTTCGCCCAGGCCAGGTTCCAGCTAAAGCCGCCGTCGCTCGGCATGGCGCGGCTGTAGTTGACGCGCTGCGTGGTGCCGCTCTCCGGCGTGGTTTCGGCGCTGAGCGCGACCGAGCTCTGCTCGCCAAGCGGAATTTGCAGCGAGAGCGCGAAGGTCCAGTCACGGTCTTCATAGTCGTGGCTGGCGGCGAGGTAGAGGCTGCTGTTCCATAGCGTTTTGTTCCAGGAGAGGTTCAGCAGCCGGGTATGGTCGCGGTTGAACGACTGCACGTCCAGCCACGCCGCGCCGACGCTACCCGCCGCGCCCATATTGAGCGTCAGCGCATATTGCGTGGTTTCGCGGCTTAAGGTGACGATAGGCTGCTGATACTGATCGTAGCGTACGGGTTGATCGTAGAGCGCCAGGTTGCCGAAACCGCGCGTGCGGCGAGTTTGCTGCGTCGAAAGGCTAAAGCCCGCCGTATTGTACTGATAGCCCCAGTTCCACTGCTGCCCGCTGTTGTCGCGCATGTTGCTCCAGCTGCCCGCGCCGTTTATCACGCCAAAACGCCCGAGTTTAACCAGCGACCCGACGCCGCCGAGCGTCAGTTTTTCCGCCGCCTCGCCGTGGGTTTCCAGCGTCCAGAAATCAGTTACGCCGTAGCGCCAGGAGCCGCTCGCCGCCGCCGGGCCGTAATCGAAATTTGTCACGCCGTAGTTGCGACGCAGCGCGCCCGCGCTGAACGAGCCGTCGCTTAAGCCAGGCTTCAGCAGCTCGCTTGCCACATAAAACGGCAGCGTGGTGGAGACCTGGCGGCCCAGGGCGTCGGTGGTGGCCAGCACGGCGTCGCCGGAGCCGTTGATATAAGGCAGATTGGTGAGCGTGAACGGGCCTGGCGCAAGCTCGGTGGAGCCGGAGCGGTAGCCGTTGATGAACACATCGACAGTTGAAGGCACCGCCGCCTCGCCGGAAAAAGCGGGCAGCGGATACGTAATGAGATCGGGACGCAGCGAGAAGTCGCGGCCCACGGTGATACCCCCCATGCGCACGCTGTTGCTCCAGCTCAGGCTGTCGCTTATCACATCGCCCAGCGACCAGCTCCAGGCGTTATCGTCGTTAGTGCGGTTAAACGTAGTGTCGTAGCGCATATAGCCTTCATCCTGACCCGGATAGCCGCGAAACACTTCGCGCAATGCCCCGGTGGACGAGAGCGAACCGGCGTTGCCGAACAGGCGCATCTCGTGCCACAGCGAGGCCTGGCGCAGGCCGTTATTGGTGTCGCTGGTGTAAAAATCGTAATTCAGCACCGCGCCGTTGCTGGCGCGCGGACGCACCCGGCGCTCCTGCTCGCCCAGCGCCACGGTATGCGACGGCACCCAGTCGGTGGGCACCGTCAGCAACAGCCGCTGTCCGACGCTGTCATAGCGGCTTTTGACCTGCGGGAGCGACGCGACATTCACATCGCCCGGCGGAATTTTATCGCCCGGCAGCCCGGCGCGTTGCAGATCCGCCGATGAGACCCACATCGCGCCGTCACGCCGCGTCACCGGCACGACCAGCCCGGTATCGTAATAGTTGACCACCAGCGAAAGATGGAACACCGCCTGGCGGTCGATGGCCTGCGCGTCCGGGGGCGGCGGCAGCGCGTCGTCGCCCTCCAGAGCGCTAACGGCGGGAGAGACGACGCAAAGCAGGCTGATTAGCACCCCCCGACCGCTTACCGGGCGGCGGCTTGCCATTTCGCCTCACGGGCATTAACGGAGGCGCTAAGCTGGGTCGGCTGCGGCATGCCTGCGGGCAGCGGGAATACGCGCGTCTGGCCGGGCAGCACATAGCCCAGCAATCCTTCCGCCAGCGTGCGCCGCTGGCCACCCTGCTGTATCGTCACTTTGCTGATGCGGGCGTGGATCTGGTCGCGGTTGGTGATTTCAATGGCCGGCTGGCCATTATCCCTGACCACCCGCCACGACAGATTCTCTGGCTGCAAAAACGCGTGATGCGCGCCCGCGCGCTGGGTGGCGACGCCCTGCCCGTAGGCGAAGAGCGGAATCGAATAGCGCATTTGCAGTTTCAGCCCCAGCTGCGGTTTGCCAGGCTCGGTGGGCTGAGGAATTTCATCCACCACGATGCGATACGCCTGCTCGACGCCCGCCGGGATTGCGGCCTGACGAATCAGGCGGATGAGCTGTTTCTTATTGCCGTCGATGCGCACGATAGGCGGGCTTGCCACCACATCCTGCTGTTGCTGGTAACGCTCGTTGCCGCCTTCCTGACGCCAGCGCACGATGCGCACCTGCATCGTCATTGGCGTGGCACCCTGATTCTGTATCCACAATTCCGCTGCGTTGTCGTCCGGCGCGAGGTAAGGATCGATGGGCCAGATAAGCATATTGCCGGCCGCCCAGGCGCTGCCTGTCATCAGCCAAAACGCGGCGGCCAGTCCGGACCGCCTGAGAGACGTTGCGAGATGCATCGTGTCTGCTCTCCCTGTATCACCATGATAATGTCACCGTAAGCCTGTCGGTGTAGGCTCCGGCGGGGCTGAAGCCCGTAAGCTGCGCTGCGCCAAAAATCGGCAGCGAAATGTTATTGCTGTTGCTGTAGGCGATGGAAACCGCCTGATTGACGCCGATTTCACTCGCCGCATTCAGCGAGCTTGACGTGTAAAGCCGATACGGCACCCGTTCGGTGCCGCCGCCGCGCACCAGATTACGCACCGAGGAGCCGTAGTTCTGCCCGCCGTCGATGCTCATGCTGAGCGCCACGCCTGGCGTGCAGGCGAGGAGCAGTGAAGAGGACGGGACAAAACTTGTGCTGACGCGCGCGCTTTCCACGCCGCTGCGGGTGCCGAAGTTCAGCGTGCCAAATGTGCCGCCGCTGCCGGTCGTTACGGAGCACCCGGCGGCGATGGTCGCGCTGACCTGAAACGACTGTGTCGTGATAGCGTGCGCCGCGCCGCTAAGGGCAAGCGTCAAACCGATCGCACTCCATTGAATTCGCCGCACAGCGCTCTCCAGGGGCAGCCGCGCCCGGCTGCCCGTCATCCTCATGCCCGCCCTGCTGGCGCTTAGTAGGTCACGCTGACGTTAATCGTGTCGGTATAGGTGCCCGGCACCACGGTCACGCTGTTGCCGCCGCCCTGGATACGGCCGTAGATGGTGTAGTTATCCACCCCGCCAGTGGTAGAGGCGACCGGAATGGCGGTGTTATTGGCGATAACGTTCTGGAAGGCGCTGTCGCTGTAGAGGCTGTAGGCCACGCCCTGCCCGGTATTGGTAGTGTTAATGAGATAACGGCCTGGTGTGCCTGGCGTGCCGACAATGGTGCCCGGCGCCTGGTTGGTGCTGCCCGTGATCTGAACGGTGTATTCCGGCGTGGTGCACTGGATGGAGAAGGTGTTGCCGCCGCCCGCGCCCGTAAGCTGAGTGGTCAATGTGGAGAAGGTCGCCGGACTGGTCCCGAAGTTCAGGGTACCGAAGTTGATCCCATTCTGGCTCGGGGAGCCGTTAATCAGGCAACCATTAGTCAGCGTTAAGGTTGCCCCGATAGTCCCGCTGCTGGTGACCGCGTGGCTGGCTGGCGCGGTCACCATCATGCCGGCACCGAAAATAGCAGCAATAAGACGTGTTTTCATCGTGTTTATCCTCAAACTCAGAACGGAATCGACGCGTTGCCTGGCCGGGATGGCGGCCTGCTCATGGAACGCAGCACGTCAGACGAGACGCTAAACTGAAATTTAGTTTATGTTTCAAAACATCACAAAAGTTGTTAAACGTGTCGGTGATGAACCGTGAGAAGGGATAAAAACGATTTATTATCAAATGCTTAAAAAGATATCGCGGACTTAAAATGTAAATAGCAAATGATATATTACCCATTATGTGATCTACATCACGCCGCGGACGGGCGTAAACCGCGAAATGCCCCCCCGGTGGCGGGCATATAACAGGCAGCCCGGCCCTGGGTTTGCGTTCAGCCGGATGATAGAAAGCAAAAAAAGGGGCGCTTTCGCGCCCCGTGCCACTGCTTTTCTTGTTGTCACGCCACGCGGGCGGTTGCGCTGTCAATCAGTTCCATTTCTTCACTGTTGAGCAGCTTCTCAATGTGTACCAGAATCAGCATACGTTCGCCAATAGCGCCGAGGCCGGTCAGGTATTCTGTGGAGAGCGTCACAGCGAATTCCGGCGCCGGGCGAATCTGATCGGCGGTGAGGGACAGCACGTCAGACACGCCGTCCACCACAATACCCACCACACGCTGGCCGAAGTTCAGTACGATAACCACGGTGTTTTCGTTATATTCCACATCGCCCTGCTCAAACTTCACGCGCAGGTCAACGATAGGCACGATCACGCCGCGCAGGTTAGTGACGCCTTTGATGAAAGACGGCGTGTTCGCTATGCGGGTTACCTGATCGTAACCGCGAATTTCCTGCACTTTGAGAATATCGATACCATATTCTTCGTCGCCCAGGGTGAATACCAGGAACTCCTGGCCAGACGGCTCGCCGGCCAGTTTAGTGACGTTGCTCATACCGGTCATATTACTTACCTTTTCTACGATAGTGGCTTCAGGCGGCGGTCTGCGCCATACGTTGCTCACGGTTTAAACTTTGCAGCGCGGATACATCGACAATCAGCGCCACGCTACCATCGCCCAGAATCGTGGCGGCCGAAATACCCGGCACCTTGCGATAGTTACTCTCAAGGTTTTTCACCACCACCTGGTGCTGGCCAATCAGCTGATCGACCAGCAGTGCATAACGGCGACCGGCGCTTTGCAGGATAACGACAATGCCCTGCGTCGCTTCGGTTTTGGCCCCTTGCACATCAAAGACTTTCCACAACTCCACCAGCGGCAGATATTCGCCACGCACTTCCAGTACGCGCTCGCCGCCTGCCAGCGGATGCAGATCTTCTTCACGCGGTTGCAGCGATTCCATTACCGCGTTCAACGGCAGAATAAAGACTTCTTCGTTTACCTTAACCGACATGCCGTCGAGGATCGCCAGCGTCAGCGGCAGCAGGATACGGATAGTCGTGCCCTGGCCCTGACGGGAGGCGATTTCCACATGGCCGCCCATCTCCTGAATATTACGTTTCACCACGTCCATGCCGACGCCGCGACCAGACACATCGGTCACCTGTTCGGCCGTGGAGAAGCCCGGGGCGAAAATGAGCATGCCCACTTCGTCATCGGTCATGCTTTCGCTGACGGCCATGCCCTGCGACATCGCTTTGGCAAGGATACGCTCGCGGTTAAGGCCCGCGCCGTCGTCGGTCACTTCGATACAGATGTTGCCGCCCTGATGCTCTGCGGAGAGGATCAGGTTGCCCACCGGGGATTTCCCTGCGGCGTCACGTTTTTCCGGCGATTCGATCCCGTGGTCGAGGCTGTTACGCACAAGGTGCGTTAACGGGTCGATAATGCGTTCGATAAGGCTCTTGTCGAGTTCCGTGGAACTGCCCTGCAACGTCAGTTCCACCTGCTTGCCGAGTTTGCTCGCCAGGTCGCGCACCAGACGCGGGAAGCGGCTAAAGACATATTCCATCGGCATCATACGGATGGACATGACCGATTCCTGCAGATCGCGGGCGTTACGTTGTAACTGACTCATGCTGGTGATCAGGTCGCCGTGAGTGACCGGATCAAGCTCGTTGGAGCGCTGCTGAAGCATCGACTGAGTGATAACCAACTCGCCAACGAGGTTGATGAGCTGGTCGACTTTCTCAACCGCCACGCGAATACTGGTGTTTTCTTTTTCACGGGCCGGTTTGTTCTGCTCGGCGCGCGGGGCGCTGGCGGCAGGCGCTTTGGCGACCGGCGCGGCGACCGGTGCCGTCGGCGCAGGCGTAGCCTGAACCACTGGCTCTGCCGGGGCGGCAGGCGCAGGCTCGGCGGCCGGCAGCGGCAGGAATTCAATCTGGTCGATTTCGATGACGAAGCAGAGCACCGCGGTGATGTCATCCGCGCTGGCGCTGGTTTCGAGCGTCGCTATCAGGTGATCGTCCGCTTTCTCAATCTGGCTTAAGGTGCCGAGGTTGCCGAGTTCCTCCTGCAACAGTTCGGTCTCATTGCCTTTGAGTTTGCCAAGTTTGATGCGCAGCTTGCCGCCATCCGTGGTTGCGGCCGGTGCTGGGGCTGCGGTTTCTGTTTCGACAACAGAGAGTTTCGCCGCGGCCGCAGGCGCTTCGCCTTTGGCCTCGAGCGCCAGCTGACGCAGTGCCTGACAGATATATTCAAAGCTGGCTGCGTCCGGCTCCTGAGAGCTTTTATAAGCGTCAAGCTGTTCCTGCATAATATCTTTGGTTTCCAAAAACAGGTTGATGATGTCGGTGTTAAGTTGCATTTCACCCCGACGTGCTTCATCCAGCAGGTTTTCCATCAGATGGGTGGTTTCCTGCAGGATGGTGAAGCCAAAGGTCCCCGCTCCGCCCTTAATGGAGTGCGCGGCGCGGAATATGGCATTTAGCTGTTCGGCATCCGGCGCTTCGGGCACCAGATCGAGCAAATGCTGCTCCATGTCGGCCAACAGTTCGTCGGCCTCATCGAAAAATGTCTGATAAAAATCGCTAATATCCATACTCACGCTATCACCTCGTAACCGGTTCGGACGGTGTTGGGTTTGAGGCCGGGGGGACGGCGCCCGGTTGTTGTAAAACGCTCAGTGACTCATTTTCGCTTTCGGCGTTTTCATGCACGATGGCATCTTCCGACTGCTTGTTGAGCACCAGCAAACTTATCCGGCGGTTGAGGGCTTCATTCGCGCCTTTTTCCGCCAGTCGCATCGTGGCGGCCATGCCGACCACGCGCAGGACTTTGCCATCATCAAGCCCGCCGACAACCAGCTCGCGACGCGACGCGTTGGCGCGGTCTGCCGAGAGTTCCCAGTTGCTGTAACCGCGTTCGCCGTTGGCGTACGGGAAGTCATCGGTATGGCCTGACAGGCTCACTTTATTCGGTATCCCGTTCAGCACCGGCGCGATAGCGCGCAGAATGTCGCGCATGTAGGGCTCCACTTCGGCGCTGCCGGTTTTAAACATCGGCCGGTTCTGGCTGTCGATAATCTGAATGCGCAGCCCTTCCTGCACCAGGTCGATACGCAGATGCGGACGCAGCGCGCGCAGTTTCGGGTCGGCTTCGATCAGCTGATCCAGATCGCCGCGCAGTTTTTTCAGCCGGTTTTGCTCCATGCGTTTTTTCAGCTCGTCGATGTTCGGCGCTTTTTTCACTTCGCCCTGCGACTGCGTGACGTCATCTCCACCCCCCGGAATCGGGCTCTGGCTATCAGCGATACGCTGCCCGCCGGTGATGGCGGCTGACAGCGGCGTGCGGAAATATTCCGCAATCTGCGTCAGCTCTTTCGGACTGGCGATGGAGATAAGCCACATCACCAGAAAGAAAGCCATCATGGCGGTCATAAAGTCGGCGTAAGCGATTTTCCAGGAGCCGTGCGAACCGCCGCCGTGCCCTTTATGCTTGCGCTTTTTTACGATAACGACGGGGTGGTTGCTGTTTTTCATGCGTCTTCTGTCACCTGCTGCTGATTAGGCGATTTCACCGCGCGAACGTGTTCATCCAGCTCGGTGAAGGACGGACGCTCGCTTGAGTAGAGCGTCTTACGGCCAAACTCGACGGCGATCGGCGGCGCATAACCGTTAAGGCTGGAAAGCAGCGTCACTTTCACGCACTGCATCATCTTGGTGGTTTCGGCGCTCTTCTGGCGCAGCACGGTGGCGAGCGGCGACACAAAGCCGTAAGCCAGCAGGATGCCGAGGAACGTCCCCACCATCGCGTGGGCGATCAACGCGCCGAGCTCCGCCGCCGGACGGTCCGCAGACGCCAGCGCGTGCACCACGCCCATAACCGCCGCGACGATACCGAACGCCGGGAGTGAGTCGCCCATCAGCCCCAGGCTGTTGGCCGGCACTTCGGCTTCGCTTTCGTGCGTTTCGATCTCTTCGTCCATCAGCGCTTCAATCTCAAACGTGTTCATGTTGCCGCTGATGATGAGGCGCAGATAATCGGTAATGAATTCCAGCATGGTGTTGTCCGCCAGAATGCGCGGGTAGCTGGTGAAGATCTCGCTCTCTTTCGGATTCTCGATATCGCGCTCCAGGGAGAACATCCCCTGCTGGCGCGATTTGGTCATCAGGCGATACAGCAGCGCCATCAGATCCATGTACATACTTTTGGTGTATTTGGAACGGCGAAACAGCAGCGGCAGCGCTTTCACCGTAGCCTTAATCGCTTTTCCGTTATTACCGACGATAAACGCACCCACACCCGCTCCGCCGATAATAATTAACTCGGCGGGTTGATAGAGTGCACCAAGGTGGCCTCCGGTCATCATGTAGCCACCGAAAACCGTTCCCAGAATGACCAGGTAACCTATTAAAATCAGCACGACATCATCCTTCCGCTGTTGGCTATGGCGAGGACGTTCAGGTGAGCAGAAAACGTTGCCGGTTTAAGTTAGGAAAAAAAAAGCAGCGGCCTTTTGGGCCGCTGCTGGAGTGGTTTTCCACACCTATCCGGTTAAACGGCCTGTTCGACCTGTTCATCCAGCAGTTGTGGAATAATATCGGCAGCATCTCGCGAAAGTTTACGTCTTTTTACGGCGCGAGATGGCGGTTGGCACAGGCTGCACGCGAAGCTGCCAACCGGCTGGTGTGCATGGGTAATAAAATTGCCGCCGCAGCTGTTGCAACGGGATAATTCAAGCATTCCGCTGTCCACGAAACGAACCAGCGTCCAGGCGCGGGTGAGCGCCAGCAGCGGGCCTGCATCGTCTTCTTGCGGGCATTGCTCCAGGTACAGACGGTACGCTTTGATAACCGCGTCAACGCCTGAACATAACCCGGTGCGCAGCAGATACTGCCAGGCGTTACAGAACATCGAGGCGTGGATGTTCTGTTCCCAGGTCATGAACCAGTCCGTGGAAAAGGGCAACATACCTTTTGGCGGCGGGCTGCCCCGCAGCTCTTTATAAAGTTTAATGAGTCTACCGCGGCTAAGTTGCGTTTCACTTTCCAGCATCTGTAAACGTGCGCCAAGGGTAATGAGTTCCATGGCGAGCTGGATATCACGGGCTTCCTGAACAATGCTCTTGTCGGTCATAAATTACGCCCTTTTCTTCCGAGCGACGTCTTCGGTGCCGTTGGCCTCGTTGAGCAGACGCGTGGAGAGCAGAATACCAGTATGAATCTGTTGCAGATCGTCAACGCGTGATTCCTGCGTTAAACGCGTGATCGACTGATGATCCTGAAAGCGGAACTGACAGACGAGCTGATTGGTTTCAGCCAGTTTCACCATTTGCGGAAGAGTCAGGTCGCCAAGCGTGGACGCCATCTCTTCGCTGATTCCCAGACGAAACATCGCAGACGCTTTATCCTGACTGATCAAGCGCTGGGCCAGTAACAGATATGACAGGTTGATGTCATAAATATGTTTCAGTAACTCGGATGTATGCATTTTTCCCATCCAATAACAAACTATTATTTTCAAGCGGCGAAGCCGCACCCCGTGATGTCGCCGGGCAAATCCCGGTAAAAAAATAAATCGTTACGGCCAAAATGCATCGGTGAAACCAGACTTGTCGGTGGTGATTATCCCCGTCAAATTCGAGTTATCCCTGGCAGGCTCCGTGCACGCCTTTCATCATTTCCTTACACTTACTTAAGATTTTTCCTAAATCGAGCAAATCGTACTCGGCGGACATCATTCACACAATGTGCAGATGAAAAGATTTTGGAAAAAGTGTGACGAGTATCACACATTTTCGGAAAAAGTCACCAAAAAAACATCAGAATCGCTTTTATTTTGTTCAAAAAAGAACCAATCGGGCGGATAGCAATGCGTAAAATTCCGAATATTCACTCCCTCTACACTGCCATGTAGCGCCCGGTTATACTTTCTGACAGCAATTATTTAACCCTGCCTGGTTACCGAGGGTCACTATAAAAGAAACAGTACTCGCGGGGGAGTACTTAAATCAACTTAATATTTAAAATCAGTAAGTTAACTTAAATATTCGCAAGCGTGCTAATCATGCGTCGCCGAAGGGAAAGTGGTCGGATTTGTAATAAGTCGCGGTGCGCAACTGTGTTACAAAATGTTACAAGGAAGGAATAAGAGCCTGAATATTCTTTTGATTAGAATACCTAATGTATTTAAATGAACCGCTGTGCCGTTCAAATTTCGTCCTTGCGCCCATTATGGGCGTCGTTGTCCTGCTATAAGATCATCACTGTTCCCTGCTGTTTTCTCTTATGTGACAAGGATATCTCTATGAGCTACTCGCATGTGCTGGTTGCCGTGGCCGTCACGCCGGAAAGCCACCGCCTTCTCGACCGCGCCGTTTCCCTGGTGAAACCTGTTAATGGCAAAGTCTCCCTTATTACTATCGCCACAGATCCGGAACTCTTTAATCAAATGTCGGCTCCGATGCTCGAAAATTTGCGTGAAGTCATGTTTGAGGAGACGCACACCTTCCTTGAGGCCCTCAAAACCGCAGCGGGATACCCGATTGAAGAGACCATCATCGCGAGCGGCGAACTCGGAGAATATATTCACGATATATGTGAAAAAAATGACATTGACCTGGTCATTTGCGGTAACCACAACCAGAGTTTCTTCAGCAAGGCGGTCTGTTCGGCGAAAAGCGTGCTGGCAGCCAGCAGGAGAGATCTTCTGCTGGTGGCGCTGGATTAACGAAGGGTTGCGCCCGGGCGGCGTGCCCGGGCGCAGAGACGGCCATCAGGCCAGTTTCGGGAAGGTCGCCACTTTCTGTTGCAGTTCACGTTCAGGGCTGCGTGGCGCTATCTGCTTTAGATCCTGGATAAAGGCCTCCTGCCAGTGGTTGATGTCGTTTTTACGGACAATCTCCAGCATCTCGCTGTGACGGGCGATACGCTCCGCCAGCGGCATTTTCAGCGCGCGGTCGAGCGCCGCCGCCACGTCATCACGATCGTATGGGTTAACCAGCAGGGCGGCGGTCAGTTCATTGGCAGCGCCGGCGAACTGCGACAGTACCAGCACGCCGGGGTTTTCCGGGTCCTGCGCGGCCACGTATTCTTTCGCGACCAGATTCATCCCGTCACGCAGCGGCGTTACCAGCCCGACATCGGAATAGCGGAAGACTTTCATCAGCAGCTTACGATCGAAGTGCTGATTGAGGTAATAGAGTGGCGTCCAGCCGAGTTGACCGTAGCGGCCATTGATACGCCCGGCCTCGGTCTCCAGCTGATGACGGATATCCTGATACGCCTGCACATCGCCGCGCGACGTAGGCGCAATCTGGGTGTAGCGGATTTTACCGTGGTGCTCCGGGTATTTCTCAAGCAGCGTTTCGAAGGCCTGGAAGCGCTCCGGAAGCCCCTTGGAATAGTCGAGACGCTCTACCGAGAAAATGTTCTTCACGCTGGCAAGTTCGGCTTTGAGCTGGGCAAGCTTCGGCGGCAGCGGGCCTGCGGACGCCTGCGCTATCTCTTCCGGCTCGATACCAATCGGATAAACCTTTGTGCGGAACGTTTTACCGTAGGCGGTGTGTTCACCATCGCTGTTGGTGGAAAGGTGCGTCTGCATCGCGAGGCAGTCCAGGAAAGCGACGCGATCGTTTTCGGTCTGGAAGCCCAGCAGATCGTAATCGCAAAGCTGCTCCAGCAGCTCGGTATTGGTCGGCAGCGCGTTGAAAATTTCCGGGGTTGGGAACGGGATATGCAGGAAGAAGCCGATGCGGTTATTGACGCCGCGCTTGCGCAGTTCGCTTGCAAATGGCAGCAGATGATAATCGTGGATCCACAGGTTATCATCCGGCTCAATCAGCGGCTTAAGTTTATCCGCCAGCAGGCTGTTGACGCGCAGATAGCCCTCCCAGGCTTCGCGCTGGAAATTCACCAGATCCAGACGGTAGTGGAACGCAGGCCACAATACGCCGTTGGAGAACTGATTGTAATACTGGTCGTGATCCTGCTCGCTCAGGTTAAATGACGCCCAGGTAATATTGTCACGGGTGACTTTTTTAAGCGGGGCATCCTCATTGCCGATTTCACCGCTCCAGCCAAACCACAGGCCGCCTGCTGCTTTCAGCGCTCCCAGTATCCCTACCGCGAGGCCCCCTGCGCTGCTCTTTTTATCATCCGGCGGGGCAATACGATTAGATACTACGACTAAGCGACTCATAGCCTTCTCTCCTTTTATTCAAAATTTTTTTTTCTTGTTCTTGATGTTGAGCAACGTGTTCCAGCCAGGCGTGAACGGACGGGACATCGGCGAGGTGCCATTTCGCCTGGGTATCCCCCTGCCCGACTTTCACGCTAATGCCATTAAGCTGGTTCACGATATAGAACCCGGCTTCGTCGGTAAGGTCATCACCGACAAAAACCGGCACGCGGCCTGCGAACGGCGCTTCATTCATGAATGCCTCGATAGCCGCGCCCTTATTAATGCCCAGCGGTTTTAACTCCACTACGCATTTACCCGGTTGCAGACCCAGCTGCTTATGTTCGCTCGCAATGCTTTCCGCCAGCGCCATAATCTCTTCTTCATACTCCGGCGCGCCGCGATAATGCAGCGCGAAAGCCATTCCCTTTGCCTCAAGTTCGGTGCCTGGCATCGTTGCCAGCGCCGCTTCCAGCTGCTGATGCAGATGCGCGACAAGTGTCTGCGGCAGCGTCACGACATGATGCTGACCACGGATATCACGACGCTCGGCCCCGTGGACCCCGGCCAGCGGAAAATGGTGCGGCGCGGCAAGTTGGTCCAGCTCCGTCATGGAACGTCCTGAAATCAATGCCAGGGCTCCGTTATTCATGTCGGCGAGTTTTTGCAGCAGGCGACGAACATCGGAAGGGATGAACACTTGATCGGGATGCGGCTTGATATCGGCAAGCGTGCCGTCAAGGTCGAAAAAAAAGGCAAGATTTTCGCGGTCTACGGGCGGTACAGCTAACTCTTCGGCCACCAGTGTTTCCTCCTCTCCTTGCGGGTTAAACAGCTAACCCTGAGGTTATCTGATAGTTTTACTGACCGTGTAAGTATAGACAGTGTGACGAGTGTCGCCATTCGGCAACGCTTTCCGCCTGTCTGAAAAACAGGTCGGAAAGCGTTTTTGCGGGGGGAAACAGGCAGGAAAAAACGTTACGCGACGCGTTTCGCTTTTTGTTTATAACGGTCGAAAATCACTGCTGCCAGCAGGATCAGACCGCGTACCACATACTGTGCGAAGGGCGAGATATTGAGTAAATTCATGGCGTTTTCGACAGTGCCGAGGATCAGGATACCCGCGACAACATACGAGATTTTTCCTATGCCGCCTTTCAGAGAAACGCCACCCAATACGCACGCGGAGATGACAATCAGTTCATAACCGATAGAGGTCATCGGCTGACCGCTGGTCATACGCGAAGCGAGAATAATGCCTGCCGCGGCGGACACCAGCCCGGAGAGCACGAAGATAATGATTTTGGTGCGTACAACCGGCACGCCTGCGAGCCGCGCGGCCTCTTCATTGCCGCCAATCGCCAGCGTGTTGCGCCCGAACGTGGTTTTATTGAGCAGAAAACCAAACACAATCAGGCAAGCCACCGTCAGCCAGATAGGCGCCGGCAGCCCAAGCCAGTTAGCATAGCCGAGGGTAAAGAAGCTTTCGTCTTCGATGCCCACCGCTTTACCGTCAGAGATGATATACGCAAGGCCGCGCACAATCTGCATCGTGGCGAGCGTAGTGATAAGCGCGTTGATTTTAAGCTTCGCGATAACAAAGCCGTTAACCAGCCCGCTTGCGACGCCGAGCAACAGACCTGCCGCCACGCCAAGCCACAGGCTTTCGGTCATGTTGATGACCACCGCCGTGGTCACGCCCGCGCAGGCGATAACTGACGCCACCGAAAGGTCGAAATCGCCGGAGGCGAGGCAGAACAGCATACCGCAGGCCACCATCCCGGACATGGAGATAGCGAGACCGAGGCCTTTCATATTGATAAAGGTGGCGAAGTTCGGCACGAAGATAGCGCACGCGAGGAACAGCACGGCGAAGACCACCAGCATGCCGTACTGATCCCAGATGCGACCCACGGAGAATGAGGACTTCGGCGCACCGGATGTGGTTAGTGATGACATAATTTCTCCTTACTTAAGCGACAGCCTGGTGGGTTTTAGGCATCGCGAGGCTGAGCGCCATGGATTCGCTGGCCTCCTCATGCAGTAATTCACCGGCGATTTCGCCTTCGCGCATCACAAGAATGCGGTCGGCCACGCCGAGGACCTCCGGCAGATCGCTGGAGGCGAAGAGCACCGCCACCCCCTGCGCCGCCAGCGCGTATATCACGTTGTAGATTTCATGCTTCGCCCCGACGTCAATCCCACGGGTCGGCTCATCGAGCAGGATCACTTTCATCTCTTCCGACAGCCAGCGGCCCAGAATGGCCTTCTGCTGGTTGCCGCCAGAGAGATTCATAATCAGCTGCTCAGCGCCGGGAGTTTTGATATTCAGCGAGCGGATATGATGGCGGGCGTTTTCCTGCTCCCAGCCGTTGTTGATAAGGCAGCCCGCGCTGATGTGCTTGCGTCGCGCGCTGATGTTGATGTTGTCCTGCACCGAGTGCACCGGGATGATGCCATCAGCCTTGCGATCTTCCGGACAGAGCATCATGCCTGCGCGAATCGCGTCGCCCGGCGCGCGGATAGCCACCGGTTCGCCGTCGATCAACACCCGGCCGCTGGTGATACGCGTACCGCCGAACATGCCTTTCATTAATTCGCTACGCCCGGCGCCCACCAGCCCGAAGAGGCCGACGATTTCGCCGCTCCTGACGCTTAAGCTCACCGGCGCGCGCACGCCCGGCGCTTTCACCGCGTCGAGACGCAGCCGCTCCGGGCCATATTCACGCGGCTGCCAGCCGTAGATATCGCCGAGATCGCGCCCGACCATCGCCTGCACCAGGCTGTCGTGGTTGACCTGTTGCATATCGCTGAAGGTGCGCACGTAACGGCCATCTTTAAAGACCGTAATGGCGTCGCTTAAAGCGAAAATCTCCTCCATGCGGTGCGAGACGTACAGAATCACGCGCCCTTCTTTACGCAGCTCACGAATAACGCGGAACAGGTGTTCGATTTCACGCGCCGAAAGCGAACTGGTCGGCTCGTCGAACGCGATAATTTTGGCGTTGCGCGCCAGCGCCTTGGCGATTTCCACCATCTGCCACTGGCCGATGGAGAGATATTTCAGCGGCGTCTGCGGGTCGATATCGAGCCCCAGATGTTCAAGCTGCAGCTTCGCCTCATAGTTGAGGAGCGAGCGATTAACTATCCCGGCCTTATGGGGGATCTGGCCAAGATAGATGTTTTCCGCCACGCTCATCTCCGGCACCAGATGCAGCTCCTGGTAGATGATGGCGACGCCCGCGTTCAGCGCCGCCGTGGTGTCGTTAAACGTGACCTCTTCGCCTTTAATGGCGATCGAGCCGGTGGTCGGCGCGTAGTTGCCGCTGAGAATTTTCAGCAGCGTCGATTTACCGGCGCCGTTTTCGCCCATCAGCGCGTGGACCTGGCCTGCGTGGCAGTCAAAGCTGATATCGGAAAGCGCCTTCACGCCGGGAAAGGTTTTCCCGATGCCGCGAAACGAGAGATAGGGTGAAGATGTCTGCATGAAACCTCCGGGCCACTCAAAAAGCGGGCACGCACGCGCGCCCGAACCGCGATAAATCGCCCATTACTTGCCGCCGAGACCTTTTTTCGCCAGTTCCTCTTTAAAGTTATCGCGGGTGATCAACACCACGTCGGTGACTTCGGTGAATTTCGGCGGCTCAGCGCCTTTGGTGACCCAGTTGTAGAGCATTTCGCTGGATTTATAGCCGTGGACGTCCGGGCTTGGCAGCAACGAGCCGTAGAAGCCGGTGGCCTGCGCTTTGGAAAGTTCGCTTACCGCGTCCACGCCGTTGATGCCGATGCCGATAACGTCAGCCGCCTTAAAGCCCTGCCCTTCAGTGGCGCGCACGCCGCCCAGCACGGTGTTGTCATTCATACCGACCACCAGCCAGTGTTTCACTTCCGGGTGCTGAACCAGCATGGAGTTGGCGGCGTCGAACGCGCCGGGGATGTCGTTGGATTTTGTCGGGACTTTATAGATCTGTTTTTCCGGGAAACCGGCTGCTTTCAGCGCGTCCATCGAACCCGTGGTGCGGCGGCGCGCGGTGTCGAGCTCATCGGCGGTGATTGCCATGACGGCGGTCTCTTTCACATCCCAGCCGCGTTTTTGCATCTCTTTATAGAGTTCCTGCCCCTGACGCTCGCCGATTTTGGTCGCGGCCATCATGACCAGCGGCACGGTTTCCATCGGTTTGCCTTTGGCGGTGACGAACTGATCATCGACCGCGATAACTTTCATGTCGTAGCCGCGTGCCTTGGCGACAATCGCCGAGCCGAGTTTCGGGTCCGGCGTACAGATAACAAAGCCTTTGGCACCGCTTGCCGCAAGGCTGTCAATGGCATTCAGGGTTTTCTCCCCGTCCGGCACCGCGATTTTGATAACCTCGAAACCGAGATCTTTGCCCGCTTTATCGGCGAATTTCCATTCGGTCTGGAACCACGGCTCTTCAGGCTGTTTCACCAGAAAACCGAGCTTCATGGTCTCGGCGATAGCGGATTGTGACATAACGGCGGCGAGCCCGATGGCCGCCAGCGCTTTAGTAAATTTGTGCATGGTTATCTCCAGCTTTAGCTTTCTTTTATGCAGGGTAAAAACCTGAAAGGTTCTTTTAATCGGACAGAAAACAACGCATTAGCCGTTCACTCCTGGAAGCGGCGATTGCTGGAGATAGTTTTAGCGGGAAATTAATTCTCCATAGGAGAGCGAAATCACATCATGGAATTACAGTGATTGCGTACATAAATACAGCAAAATCGGGCATAAATTTCGCCCGATATGTATGATGATTAAGAGTGGGCTTAGCAGATATCTCCATAAGCCCAGCCGGGGAATCCCTGAACGTTACCAGTGCGTGACCAGTCCGCCTTCCGGGCCGAAGAGAGGATCGCGCGGCGGCTTTGTCACCTGTGCCACCTGGCGACGCGTTTGCGGCAACTGCGCAGGTTCATCAAGGAATTTATCGGGGGACAGCCCATCAGGATAAGCGCCCACCGCCATGAAGTCGGGGCTGGCGTCGATTTGCTTATGCCCGACGCCCGCCGGGATCAGCACCGCGTCGCCTGCGCGCAGCGTCACCACCGGGCCCGCTTCGCCGCCAAGCTGGATCTGCGCCTCGCCCGCATAGATGCCGAGCACCTCATGGGTGTTAGTGTGAAAGTGGGTATAGGTGAACACCGGATAGCGCCAGCGCGCGGGCCACTGGTGCTGCGCGAAGCGCTGCTCAAACCAGACGGCGCGATCGTCCGTTCCTTCGGGGGCCGCCTGCCGGTAGAGAAGCACCGGCAGCGCGTTATTGGGCACGCCCCCGCAGGGCTCGCGCAGATAAAGTGTTTCACACGATGGGGTCATATTCTTCTCCTTTCGCAAACGTCAGGTGAGTATAGCCCGCCATGCTATGCCGCTTTACCAGGGGTAATAGATATGGTCGGCGTGATCGCGCGCGGCGGCTTCATCGCCGGTTAAACGCGCCGCGACGGTCAGCGCAAAGTCAAAGACGCGCCCGAGTCCTTTGCCGCTGATGAGATTGCCGTCTTCCACCACCGGCGCATCGACATACTCCCCGTCCTGCACCGCCTGCCACAGCTCGCCCGAGCAGACATAGCGGCGGCCTTTCAGCAGTCCGTTGCCGCCCAGTACGCGCGCGGCGGCGGAGCAAATGGGACAGATAAGTTTTCCGGCGCTGTCGTGGCGCGCGACAAAGTCGATTACCTGCGGGTCCGCCGCCAGATTAACGCTGCCCTGCGGGCCGCCCGGCAGGATCACCGCGTCGTAGGTTTCATCAAATCGCACGGCGAGGAGCGCATCCGCCACCAGCGGAATAGCGTGGTAGCTCACCACCGCGCGCGTTTCGGCGCAGGCGAGCGTTTCCACGTCAATGTTTAGCCGTCGTAATATATCGATAGTGACAATGGCTTCTCCCTCTTCAAATCCTGGCGCCAGCAGCACCGCCGCTCGTTTCATTTCTCGCTCCTGTTATGTGTACGTAAATGCGTGCGTTTTTCCGGTTTGGCTAAATAATGAAACATTGTTTCAATAATAATCCGGCGCTGCGTCACGTTTTGAGAAAGAAACGGTTGGAGTGGCAAAAGCCCCCATTTATACCAGGCTTAATACATCAGGAAAATAACGCACGCTTTTATAATGACGGTTGACAAGTAGCGGCCCGCCGGGATGTAGCAGGCCGGAAGCGCACTTGCCGCGGTCAATGACCGTCATCTCTTAAACCTGTCAATAAGGATATTTATATGGCTCCCATCAGCGTGGTGCAGAAACTGAATGCACAAATGAATAAGGAGTTTTATGCATCGAATTTGTGCCTGTATTACAGCGACTGGTGCGCGCAGCAAAGCCTCAATGGCAGCGCGACGGTATTGCGTCAGCAGGCGCAACATAATGTGACGCAAATGATGCGTTTATTCGATTATCTGAAGCAAACCGGCGCCAATCCGGTGCTCGGCGCTCTGAAATCGGTGAAACCCGACTGCTTAAGCCTTGAGGCGATTTTCCACCAGATGCAGGAAGAACTGACCGGGCGCCGCGCGGCCCTGACGCGCCTGATGAGCGAGGCGCACACCGCGCGCGACGAGGCGACACTGGCGATGCTCGGCGAATTCGAAAATGAGCTGCGCCAGGATGAGGCGCTGCTGGAGACTATCCTGCGTGAACTCGCAAGCGCCCGTAAAGCGGGCCTGTGCGCCGAAGAGGCGGACCAGCGCCTGCTGGGGATGATGGAACAGATGCAGTAAAACGTCTTGTAATGCCCCCGCGCCCTCTACCGAGGGCGCTGTCGTTTCTGCCGTTTGCCCTCCGCCCCGGCCCGACGTTAATCATAAGTTAACAATGTACTGTTTTTGTTAGGTTTTTATAAATCCGATCTGGCTCCCAATGGTTATCCACACAATTTGTAATGCTTAAGCGATTCACCCAACGTTGTGTGGCAGGAGCCTTATGATCACCCTCGAATTTATTGTCATTATTCTGTGTCTGCTGGCCGGCACCCGCTTCGGCGGGATGGGGCTTGGCTTAATCAGCGGCATCGGGCTGTTTCTTTTAACCTTTATCTTTGGGCTGGAGCCGGGCAAGCCGCCGGTGGACGTGATGCTGACCATCCTTGCGGTGATCGGCTGCGCCGCTACGCTGCAAACCGCAGGCGGGCTGAACGTGATGATGCAGTTCGCCGAGCGGCTGTTGCGCCGTCACCCGCAGCACATCACGCTGCTGGCGCCCCTCACCACCTGGACGCTGACCTTTTTATGCGGCACCGGGCACGTGGTTTACACCATGTTCCCGATCATTGCGGATATCGCGCTGAAGAAAAATATTCGCCCCGAGCGACCGATGGCGGTGGCGTCCGTCGCCTCGCAGATGGCGATCACCGCCTCGCCGGTATCGGTCGCGGTGGTGTCGCTGGTCTCGATTCTCGGTGCGCAGCACGGTATCGGCGAGGCGTGGAGCATTCTGGAGATCCTGGCGGTGTCGGTGCCCGCCTCGCTGTTCGGCGTGCTCATCGCCGCCCTCTGGAGCCTGAAACGCGGTAAAAATCTGGACGACGACGAGGCGTTTCAGGCGCGCCTGCGCGATCCGAAACAGCGTGAGTTCATTTATGGCGGCAGTGAAACGCTCATGAACCAGCGCTTTGACAAACACGCCTGGTGGTCGACCTGGATTTTCTTTGCCGCCATTGCGCTGGTGGTGCTGCTCGGCGCGCTGCCCGCGCTGCGCCCGGCGTTTGAGCTAAAAGGTAAAATCGCCCCGCTCTCCATGAATCTGGTGATTCAGATGATGATGTTGATCGCAGGCGCCGTGATGCTGGTGGTCTGTAAGGTCAACGCGGCGTCTGTCTCCAGCGGTGCGGTGTTCAAAGCCGGGATGGTGGCGATTTTCTCTGTGTTCGGCGTGGCATGGATGAGCGATACATTTTTTCAGGCGCATCTCGCGGAACTGAAAATAGCGCTGGAAGGCGTGGTGAAGAGCCACCCGTGGACCTACGCGCTGGTGCTGTTTCTGGTCTCCAAGCTGGTGAACAGCCAGGCCGCGGCGCTGACCGCCGTCGCGCCGATGGGGCTGATGCTCGGCGTGGAGCCGAAAATGCTGGTGGCGTTTTTCCCGGCCTCTTACGGTTACTTCGTGCTGCCGACTTACCCGAGCGACCTGGCGTGCATTGGCTTTGATCGCTCCGGTACAACCCGCATTGGCAAATTCATCTTAAACCACAGCTTTATTCTGCCCGGTCTGATTGGCGTCAGCTGCGCCTGCGCCGCCAGCTACCTGCTGGTGACGCTTTTCTTCTGATCGTATTTCTTTAACAGGGCGGCCTGCGGGCCGCCTGCACAAATCTTCCAGACTGTTGTTAACGATTCGTTATGCTAGAGTTTCCTTTCGCAGGAGACGCTATGGCAAAAGACTGGATTGAACTACGACAGCACGCTGACACCGGCATCGAAACCATCCGCGCGCACTTCGAAGGCCACGCCTACGATCCGCACTGGCACGACAGCTATCTGGCAGGCGTGACGCTCTCCGGCACCCAGCAGTTTCACTGCCGCCGGGAGCGGCATTACAGCACGCCCGGCGCCGCCTTTCTGCTGGAGCCCGGCGAGACCCACGACGGCGACGCGCCGCTCGCGGGCGGTTTTACCTATCTTACCTTTTATCTGGATGAGCGCTGGCTGCGCGACACGCTCGGCGGGCTTTACGCCACGCTGCCGGACAGTTACGAGCTGCGCTTCGCCCACACGATTGCCCGCGATCCGGTTCTCACGCACACCATCGCCACCACCTTCAACACGCTGCATCAGGATGAGATGCGTATTGTGCAACAGGGCGTGATGGATAATTTGCTTAATCAGCTGACGCACCACTGTCAGTGGCGCAAGCGGCTGCCCGGTGAGATCCGCGACGCGCGCATGGCCCAGCGCGCCCGTGATTATCTGTTTGCACACATCGGTGACAATATCGGGCTGGCGGAGCTGGCGCAGGCGCTCAATACCGACCGCTTCACGCTCTCGCGTAGTTTCAAGCACGCCTTCGGCATGGCGCCGCACGCCTGGCTGGTTCAACTGCGTCTCGCCCGCGCCAGAACGCTGCTTGCGCGCGGTATGATGCCCGCCGACGTCGCGGCCGCGCTCGGTTTTTCCGATCAGAGTCATCTGGGCCGCTGGTTCCAGCGCGCCTACCGGCTCTCGCCAGCCCACTACCGCAGACTCTGCACGAATCTTCCAGACCCGGCGCGCTGATCCCCCGAAGATAGCGGCTCAGATAACCGGGAGATCTTATGAGCCTGCTTTCACAACAACTGCCGTTTTTATGCTTCGCTTTTGTCGCCTCGATTACGCCGGGGCCGACGAACATTCTTATCTTCACCAACAGCCAGCGCTACGGCGCGCGGGCGACGCTGCCCGCCGTGGCGGGCGCCTGTTTCGCCTCAAGCGCAATTGTACTGCTGTGCGGCGTCGGCCCTGGCGAGGCGCTGCGTCACGCGCCGTGGCTGGCGCGACTGATGGCGCTCACAGGCGCGCTGTGGCTCACCTGGATGAGCTGGCAACTTTTCCGGGCGCCCGCCGTGACGCTTGCAGGCGACGCGTCGCGTCCGTTCAGCGCGCGGGCGGCGGCCGCATTACAGCTGATCAACCCGAAAACCTGGATGATGGCGATGGCGGTGGTGACGGTATTTGCGCCGCATGAGGGCCGCGCGTTTTTCACGCTCGCGTTTCAGGCGCTGGGCTTTCTGGTGATTTCGCTGGCCTGTCTTGCCGCCTGGGCATGGCTTGGACGCGGCGTTCATCGTGTGTTTCGCAGTGAGAAAGCGCTGGTGCGTTTTCAACAGGTGATGGCGCTCTGGCTGCTGACCAGCGCCTGGATGGGTTTCTTTCACTGACAACGGCCCCCGGAAGGGGCCGCTTTTCTTAGTGCGCGTCGCTCTGCGGGGTAAAGCGCAGTTCAATGAGCGCCACCGCTTTTTGAATGGCGCGCAGCGTCACCGGATCGGCGGAAGGATGGCCTGCGAAATCGATGCTTTTCAGCTGGCTGGCCATTTTTTCGCGCACTTCCACCGGCGCGATAACGTCGATGACGTCGAGGATCTGTTTGATAACCAACTGGCAGGCGACCACGTCGGAAACCAGTTCATCTTCGGCGGTGAGGGGCTGTGACATTACGTTCTCCTTATCTTGAAGCCGCACATAGTAACGGCAAAGCCCGGCGAATGCGAACGTGACGCCAGAGACACATAAAATGAACCGTGATTTCAGAAGGCAAAAAACAGGGGTTTGCGATTGAGACAGCCGCGAGTATAACGTGAGCGTCAGGCATAAAAAAACCTGCCCGGCGGCAGGTTTTTTTATCAGAACATCCCGGCTGGCGGAACGTCTTTAAAAGTTTTGCAGTAGTTTTCAAACATGCTTTTGAGGATCTTGCGCAGTTTCATAAAGGCTCCGAATTTGTTCATTCTGGTTAGCGGGTTGCCGCAGCCCAATAATATGACCTGCATCACAAAAATCAACCATTTTGTGATTAAAATCACGCCATTTAGTTAATGGGAATGGGCGTTATGTTAATAAAATGCTGATAATTCCGGCGCTTAACGATTAAGCTTTTTGGTTAAAATTTATAAAAATAGTTTAGGGAGCGGGCATGGGTCAGAATATGGCGAAGGCAGGTACCGGGGGCATCTCTCCCGCCGCGCTGCTGGTGGCAGGCGCCTTTTTTATGGAGTTCCTCGATGGAACGGTGATCGCCACCGCCCTGCCGACGATGGCGCAGACGTTCGGCGTTGAGGCCGTCGCGCTCAATATCGGCATCAGCGCGTATCTGCTCACGCTGGCGGTGCTGATCCCGGCCAGCGGCTGGATTGCCGATCGTTTCGGCGCGCGCAAAGTGTTTACCCTGGCGCTCGGAATTTTTACCGGCGCGTCGGTGCTGTGCGGTCTCGCGGATTCGCTGGAGACGTTCGTGCTGATGCGAATATTACAGGGCGCGGGCGGCGCGCTGATGGTGCCGGTCGGGCGGCTCGCGGTGCTGCGCGTAACGCCAAAACATCAGCTTATTACCGTTATCGCCACGCTCACCTGGCCTGCGCTGGTAGCGCCGATTATCGGGCCGCCGCTCGGCGGGTTTATCACCAGCTACGCCAGCTGGCGCTGGATCTTCTTTATTAACCTGCCCGCCGGGCTGCTGGCGATGGCGCTCGCCTGGCGTATTATCCCGGATAACCACGATGACGAGCGCCGTCCGTTCGACACGCCGGGATTTATCGCTACTGCGCTGGCAATGGTGGCGCTGGTAAGCGCTATGGAGATGCTGGCCGCGCGCGACACCAGCACCGGGCTTGCCGTCGCCCTGCTGCTCGCGGGAACCGGCGCGCTGGCTTTCGCGCTGCGTCATTTTCGCAGCGCGCCGTTCCCGATGATTCGCCTCAATGCGCTGGCCGTACCGACGTTTCGGGTGACGATGTATGGCGGCTCGCTGTTTCGCGCCTCGATAAGCGCCGTTCCCTTTTTACTGCCGCTGCTGTTTCAGGTGGGTTTCGGGATGGACGCGTTTCACTCCGGGCTGCTGGTGCTGGCGGTATTCGCCGGTAATCTGACGATCAAGCCCGCCACCACGCCGCTTATCCGCTGGCTTGGCTTCAAAAATCTGCTGCTGATTAACGGTCTGCTGAACGTGCTGGCGCTGCTCGCCTGTGCGCTGCTGACGCCACAAACGCCGGTATGGCTTATTCTGCTGATCCTGTTTCTGGGCGGGGTGTTTCGTTCGATTCAGTTTACCGGCATCAGCACGCTGGCGTTTGCCGATGTGCCCGCAGGGGAAATGAGCTACGCCAATACGCTGTTCAGCACGGCAACACAGCTCGCCGTCGGTCTTGGGGTCACGCTCGGCGCCATCGGCATCCGGCTTGGCGAGATGATAAGCGGGGCCTTTTTTACAGGGGATATTCCGGGCGTGAGCTTCCGGCTGGCGTTTGTGCTGATTGCGCTGATAAGCCTCGCCGGAATGATCGATACGCTGAGGCTCGCCACGCATGCCGGCAGCAGCGTTTCCGGCAAACAGGCATAAAAAAAGCCAGCCCACGGGCTGGCCTTTTTATCAGGCGTATTAGCCAAGGAGGCCGCGCACGAAACCTTCAATCTCTTTATCCTGGCAGTTATCGAAGAAACACTGCTGGAAACGCTCGCCTGAGACAGCGGTTTTCACCAGTTCAGGGTCGATGGCGCGCAGGGTGTCGAGATAGTTGTCTTTCACCACGGCCGCTTTCACCTGGTTGAGAATGCCCGCATTACGCACCTGCGGCTCTTTACGCTCCGGCGGGTAGCCTTCGCCTTTGCGCCCGGTAAAGGCTTTTTCAAAGATGAAGCGCACGTTGAGTTCAGCGCCCCAGCCGAAGCCTTTCGCAAACGGCAGCGCCAGCGCGTTGCCGTTGTTGATCTGCGCGAACAGGAAAGCATCCGCCGGATCGATGCAGTAACCGCACACCACGCCTGGATGAATATTCAGGGACATCAGCGCGCCCTGACCGGTGCCGCAGCCGGTGACCACGAAATCCACCGCTCTGGAATTCAGCAGGATGCTCGCCATGATCCCGAGGTGGATGTAGGTCAGGTGATGATCGTTCTCATCGCTCATGCCGACGTTGTACACCGGGAACGCTTTCTCATCCGCCACCGCTTTCAGCTCTTTATAGATGATTGCGTTTTTGGCCGCCTGACTGTTTTCCATCATCAGTGCAATTTTCATTGGGTTGTCTCCTGAAAAGGCTATGAATAGCAAACTGTGAACTCACCATACTATCCGCCAAACGCACTTTCAAATTAAATGAAAGATTGTTTTAAAAAATAGCGAGAGGTTCACAGTTTTCTATCACACAGCCCGGCTCAGAAGGTTTCCCAGTTTTCGCTGGCAGCGACGCTTTTCGGCGCAGCCGCGCTGGCCAGCGCAGGCCGTACCAGCGGCGCGGAGGCAGCGGGTTTAACGCGTTCAGTCTGACCGCGCAGGCGGAACAGCCCTACCACCTCGGTAAGATGCCCGGCCTGACGCTCCAGATCGTTTGATGCCAGCACGGACTGCTGCACCAGTTGCACGTTCTGTTGCGTGACAGCATCCATCTCTTTAACCGCCACGCCAACCTGACTGATGCCATCACTCTGCTCGCCGGAGGCGCTGGCGATTTCGCCCATGATGTCATTAACCTGGCGCACCGCGACCAGGATCTGATCCATCGCTTCGCCCGCCTTTTTCACCTGACCGGAGCCAGTCTGGATATTAGCGACGGACTCGTTAAGCAGCGTTTCAATCTCTTTCGCGGCCTGAGCGCTGCGGCTCGCGAGATTGCGCACTTCGCCCGCTACCACCGCAAAGCCACGGCCCTGCTCGCCCGCGCGTGCCGCCTCCACTGCCGCGTTAAGCGCGAGGATGTTAGTCTGGAATGCAATGCTGTTGATAACCGTGGTGATATCGACGATTTTGCTGGAGCTGCTGGAGATCCGCGACATGGTTTCCATCACCTCTTTCACGGAGGCGCCTCCCGCCTGCGCCGTGCGCGTGGCGTTGCCGGCGAGCGTGCTGGCATGGCTCGCGTTTTCCGCGTTGAGTTTTACCGTGCTGCTGAGCTGCTGCATGCTGGAGCTGGTTTGCTCCAGCGCGGCCGCCTGCTCTTCGGAGCGCGTGGAGAGTTCGTTATTAACACCGGTGACCTCTCCCGCATGGCTGCGGATACTGTCTGCGCTCGCGCGAATAGCGCTGACGGTTTTTTCCCAGTTATCCTGCATGCGCTGAATATAAGGCACCATCAGCCCCACGCAGTTGCTGCCAAGGTCCTGCAATTTCACTTCCAGATTGCCGTCCGCCAGAACGTTCAGGTGCCCACGAATTATCTCCACGGGGCGTACCAGACAGAAATAAAGATAACGCTCCATCAGCACGGTAAGGGCGATACTGCCCACGACCGAGAGGCTTAATATTAGTTGAGTGGTGTCGACCCAGCCTGCCTGCTCAGGCGTCAGTTTAAGACTATCTTCCAGGTGATGTAGAAACCAGAGCGTCGCTCCGGAGACCCCCACCCAGGCGATGGTTGATAAGAGTAAGACCCATACGACCATCGCGCGGATTTTAACGTTACGAATAAAATTCATAGTAAATTCCCGGTGTTAAGAAGCCGTCCCTGAGCGAATCATGACGGTATCTGTCCCTGTCTTCCCTGTACTTCTGTATGTCACAGATGAAGACTTACCGTATCGTAGTTGTCGGCCTGGTCATCTAAAACTTAAGCAGTGGAACAATAAAGTTAAGTAATTATTTAAAATCACCTTACGTTATTGATGGGTAAAAGCGCGGGAAATGGGGTGAACCGTGGGCTTTTCCGGCGATTGACGCACGCCGGCACGTGGCATGATGCTAATAAGGCAAACTTTGTGAGAAAACCGATGCGCAAGGTCATTTTAATTACCGCTCTGCTCGCGCTGGGCGGCTGTACCATTACCAAAACGCCGGAAGTGGTCGGCGGCAGTAAAGTTACCGGCACCGTCAGGCTCGGCATCAGCGAACAACCGCTGCAACATGCGAAAGTCGATAACTACGTCGCCCAGTCGATTGCGAATCGTCAGTGTCAGGACTGGGGCTACGCCGTAGCCGAAGCCTATGGCGCGCCGGTAAAAACGTGCTCTGTCGTGACCGGCACGCAATGCATGACCGAATCGATCGTGCTGGAATATCAGTGCCGCGGCTTCACCATCAATAACCGCGCCGTCGGCGGCTGGTAACTGCGCTTTACAGCCACCGGCGTCAGGCGGTGGCTGTGTTTACTTTTCGCCGGGTCAGAGAGGCTTTACGCCTTTGCGGCCATTCTTATCCCATTATTTAGCGTTTATTTCTTCCGCTTATTTTCATGTATTGTGACTGCAATAATAATTCTCATTTAATTTATAAATGCGTTTAATTCCCGTTTGCATTATTAACGCCACGCTTTTTTATTTTATCTTTTGCAAACAGTTTAATAACAAATTATAGTGCAGCGATAATCCCCCCTTATTCTGGAGCAAATATGCTGAAGCCGGATATGATTGAAAAACTCAATGAGCAGATGAATCTTGAACTTTATTCTTCCCTGCTTTATCAACAGATGAGCGCCTGGTGCAGCTATCACAGCTTTGAAGGGGCGGCGGCATTTTTAAGCCGTCACGCGCAGGAAGAGATGACGCATATGCAGCGTCTGTTTAATTACCTGACCGACACCGGCAGTTTCCCGCGTATCAACGCCGTGCCGTCGCCGTATGCCGACTATGCGTCGCTCGATGCGCTGTTCCAGGCAACTTACGAGCATGAGCAGCTGATCACGCGTCAGATTAATGCGCTGGCGCATGTAGCGATGACCACACAGGATTATCCGACCTTTAATTTCCTGCAGTGGTATGTGGCTGAACAGCACGAAGAAGAGAAACTGTTTAAATCCGTACTGGATAAACTGAGCCTCGCAGGCAAAAGCGGTGAAGGGCTTTATTTTATCGATAAAGAACTCGCGACCCTCGACGCCCAGGCATGATATTCCCACGGTAATGACGCCCGTCATTACCGTTTTTATTTCCCTTACCTTTATTCTTTCCCTTTTATTTTTTGTCCCTTTTCTCACCCACGCTGGCTCAGAGTGAACCAGACTGGCATACGCGCGCGATGTAAACTTTAAGTTACGCATCACGTAACGTCAGTTTGACGAACTGCGCAGATTTCTTTACCCTGCGCAGCATAAATTTTCAAAGGATCGTTCCAGGACAGTACACCGCGTGAAGAACCGCACACTTGGCAGTATTTTTATCGTCGCCGGCACTACGATCGGCGCAGGGATGCTGGCGATGCCGCTCGCGGCGGCTGGCGTTGGCTTTGGCGTGACCGCGCTGCTGCTCTTTATGCTCTGGGCGCTGATGTGCTACACCGCGCTGCTGCTGGTGGAGGTGTATCAGCATCAGCCCGCCTCAACCGGCCTCGGCACGCTGGCGCTGCATTATCTCGGCAAACCGGGGCAGTGGCTCGCAGGCTTCAGCATGCTGTTTTTAATGTACGCGCTGACGGCGGCGTATATCAGCGGCGCGGGCGAACTGCTGGCCTCAAGCCTCAGCCAGTGGCTCGGCATGACCATCACTCCTGCAACCGGCGTGCTGGCCTTTACCGCCGTGGGCGGGTTGATTGTCAGCATCGGTACGCACAGCGTTGACATGGTGAACCGGCTGTTATTTACCGCCAAAACGGTCTTTCTGGTCGTGATGCTGGCGATGATGATGCCGCATATTCATCAGGCGAATCTGCTGACGTTGCCGGTCGAACAGGGCCTTGCGTTCTCTGCCCTGCCGGTGATTTTCACTTCATTCGGCTTTCACGGCAGCGTGCCAAGTATCGTCAGTTATATGAAAGGCGACGTGCGTAAACTGCGGCTGATATTTATTACCGGCAGCGCGATCCCGCTGGTGGCGTATCTCTTCTGGCAGCTCGCCACGCTTGGGGCGGTTCCATCCACGACGTTTATGGGCCTGCTCGCCACGCATGCCGGGCTGAACGGGCTACTGCAGGCGGTACGCGACGTTGTCGCCTCGCCGCATGTGGAGCTGGCCGTACATCTGTTCGCCGACCTGGCGTTAGCCACCTCGTTCCTTGGCGTGTCGCTCGGGCTGTTTGATTATCTGGCGGATATGTTTAAGCGCAGGCGTACCGTGGCGGGCCGTGCTCAGAGCGGGCTGATGACGTTCGCGCCGCCGCTGGCCTTTGCGCTTTTCTACCCGCAGGGATTTGTGATGGCGCTCGGCTACGCGGGCGTGGCGCTCGCCGTGCTGGCGCTGCTGCTGCCGGCGATGCTCGCCTGGCAGAGCCGTAAACAACATCCGACGGCCTGGCAGGTCGCAGGCGGCAAAGCGATGCTGGCGGTGGTGTTTGCCTGCGGCATCGCCATCATCGCCATCCAGTTTCTGATTAGCGCAGGCGTGCTGCGCGAAGCAGGCTAACCACACCATAAAAAAAGCCCCGTCAGACGGGGCTTTTTTTATTCGTCACTCAGCGCTTTGCCAAAATAAAAGCGGGTGTGTTGATTCAGATAGCCTGACGCCTCGCCATACTTCTCATAACCCTGTTTGCGATAAAACGTGGGTGCCTGAAAGCTGAAGGTGTCGACAAATACGTGCCTGCAGCCGCGCCTGCGCCCCTCTTCTTCCGCCATGGCGATAAGCGTCGCACCGACGCCCTGCCTGCGCAGGGTTTCGTCCACCCACAGATAATCGATATGCAGACAACCCCAGGCGCTGCGGCCGGACAGCCCGCCCGTGAGGTTCCCCTGCGCGTCGTTAAGGATGATGACCAGTTCACGCAGATCCACAGGCATATGACTGGCGTTGTACAGGCCAACCTGTTTTTTGATCTGCGCTTTAAGCGCGTCGTCAGGGGTGTCGGTAAGCAGGTATTCCATCGTCGTCTCCTTGTTGTCTCAGAAGACCATAAACGATTTATCCCCGGCGGGGTAAGCGCTGAAATTAAGGCGTTGAAAAATGAGGAATGACGGGCAATACAAAATAAAAAACCACCCGAAGGTGGTTTGCACGACACTGCTTATTGCTTTGATTATTCTTGTCTTTCCCATGGTGCCCGGGGCGGGACTTGAACCCGCACAGCGCGAACGCCGAGGGATTTTAAATCCCTTGTGTCTACCGATTTCACCACCCGGGCTCGGGAAGAAAGTGGAGGCGCGTTCCGGAGTCGAACCGGACTAGGCGGATTTGCAATCCGCTACATAACCGCTTTGTTAACGCGCCAGAATTGCGTTGCCTTTTCAGGCGGACACCAGCAAAAGGCTGATGTCAGAATCTGGAGCGGGAAACGAGACTCGAACTCGCGACCCCGACCTTGGCAAGGTCGTGCTCTACCAACTGAGCTATTCCCGCTTATCGAAGTAATTATGCTAACCGCTTGAATCTAATTACTTGATTTGTTTATCGTCTGGCGAACCGTGCCGCCGTTCGATGCGTTGCATTCTACTTACCTGACGCAATGAGTCAACGAAATTTTCAGGCTACCTGGTTCGTTTGCTGAATTTTGCGTCGGATAGATCAACGTTCGAGCAAATCGCCGCGCGCGGCGTGCAGATACTGGAACATTGACCAGAACGTCAGCGCCGCCGCGACGAAAAAGAGCGCGATACCGGCGTACTCTACCCACATGTTCGGGCGCCACAGCAAACCGATCAGCGCCAGCATCTGCGCGGTGGTTTTGACTTTACCTATCCAGGAGACCGCCACGCTGCTGCGTTTGCCGAGCTCCGCCATCCATTCACGCAACGCGGAGATAATAATTTCGCGCGCGATCATGGTGGCCGCCGGCAGGGTTATCCACCAGCTGTGATAGTGCTCAGCCACCAGCACCATTGCGATGGCGACCATCACCTTATCCGCCACCGGGTCGAGAAACGCGCCAAAGCGGGTGCTCTGGTTCCAGCGGCGCGCGAGAAAACCGTCAAACCAGTCGGTAATCGCCGCGAGGCAGAAGATCAGCGCGCAAAGAAAAGGGGCCCAGTGAAAAGGCAGATAGAATGCCAGCACGAAAAATGGGATCAGAATGACACGAAACAGCGTCAGCAATGTAGGGATGTTAAATCGCATAGTGCAGGTAACTATCTGTCATAATTTAAGATTACCGCTATGTTGCTACATAGCCCTTAATGTTTCAACGAGTAGTAGATCTTTTCTGCGAGCGCCTGCGAGATGCCCGGCACTTTCGCGATTTCTTCAACCGATGCGTTCAACAGCGGCTGCAATCCACCCATATATTTGAGCAACATCTGGCGACGTTTCGGGCCGATGCCTTCGATCGTCTCAAGCGTACTGGTGTTTTTGACCTTAGCGCGTTTTTTACGGTGCCCGGTTATCGCATGATTGTGCGACTCATCGCGAATATGCTGGATAACATGCAGCGCCGGGGAATCGGGCGGTAGCGCGAAGCCCTCCCCTTCCGGCTCAAGGAACAGCGTCTCAAGCCCGGCTTTACGGTCGCTGCCCTTCGCCACGCCAAGCAGCAGCGGATGATGTTTATCCCACGTCACGTCCAGCTCGGCGAAAACCGATTTTGCCTGGCCAAGCTGGCCTTTGCCGCCATCAATAAGGATCAGATCCGGCACTTTGCTCTCTTCGATAGCTTTACCATAACGACGACGCAGTACCTGATTCATCGCCGCGTAATCATCGCCCGGCGTGATGCCAGTAATATTATAGCGGCGATATTCAGAACGCAGCGGCCCGTTGGCGTCAAACACCACACAGGAGGCGACAGTCTGCTCGCCCATCGTATGGCTGATGTCGAAACACTCCATGCGTTTCACTTCAGGCAGATGCAGCGCCTGCGCAAGCGCCGTCAGACGCTGGCTGATAGTGGACTGCTGCGACAACCGCGTGGTAAGCGCCGTGGCGGCGTTAGTGCGCGCGAGCTTCAGGTATCGCGCGCGGTCACCGCGCGGTCGGGTCTGGACGTTCACGCGACGCCCGGCGATTTCCGACAGCGTCTCCGTCAACAATTCCGGGGTGGTGAGATGAAAATCGAGCAGGATCTCGCCCGGTAACGTGCGCATCTGGCTGCCCTGTAAATAGAACTGGCCGACAAACGTCTCCACCACTTCCGCAAGCTCAGTGCCGCTCGGCACTTTCGGATAATAGCTGCGGCTGCCGAGGACTTTCCCCTGGCGGATAAACAGCACATGCAGGCAGGCCATGCCCGACTCGAACGCCACGCCGATGACATCCAGATCGTCGCCGTTGTTGGAGACAAACTGTTTTTCCGTTACGCGACGCACTGCCTGAATCTGATCGCGCAGGCGCGCGGCCTCTTCAAACGCCAGATTCAGACTCGCCTGCTCCATCCGCGCCACCAGTTGGTTGATGACCTGATCGTCTTTACCGGCGAGAAACAGCCGCACATACTCCACCTGCTGCGCGTAATCTTCTTCGCTCACCAGCCCTTCGACGCACGGCCCGAGGCAGCGGCCAATCTGATACTGCAGGCAGGGCCGCGAACGGTTGCGGTAGACGCTGTTCTCACACTGACGAATCGGGAAAATCTTCTGCAGCAGCGCGAGGGTTTCGCGCACCGCGTAGCCGTTCGGGAACGGGCCGAAATACTCCCCTTTAGCGTGTTTCGCGCCGCGATGAATCGCCAGACGCGGATGCGTGTCGCCGCTCAGGAAAATATACGGATACGATTTGTCATCACGCAGCAGCACGTTATAGCGCGGCTGGTAAAGCTTGATGTAGTTGTGCTCCAGCAGCAGCGCTTCGGTTTCGGTGTGGGTCACCGTCACGTCGATATTCTGGATCTGCGCCACCAGCGCTTCGGTTTTACGGCTGGCGAGGTTGCTGCGGAAGTAACTGGACAGGCGTTTTTTAAGATCTTTGGCCTTGCCGACGTAGATAACCGTCCCGCTGGCGTCATACATACGGTAGACGCCAGGCTGGCTGGTGACGGTTTTCAGAAATGATTTTGAATCGAAAACTTCACTCACTGACTTGATAAGGTCTCCGCGTTACACAGGCCATGGCGGATGGCCAGATGCGTTAACTCGACGTCGCCATGAATGTTTAACTTACTAAACATTCGATACCGATAACTGTTAACGGTTTTAGGACTGAGATTAAGCTGCTCAGAGATTTCATTGACCTTTTGGCCTTTGGTAATCATGAGCATAATCTGCAATTCCCTTTCCGACAAACTTGCGAAGGGAGATTCGCTGCGGTCGGGCTCTATCTGACTGAGCGCCATTTGCTGTGCGATGTCGGAAGCGATATAGCGTCGCCCGGCGTGAACGGACCGGATGGCGCTTACCACTTCGGCGGGGGCCGCACCTTTACTCAGATATCCCGCGGCGCCGGCCTGCATCACTTTCGCCGGAAGCGGGTTTTCCGTATGAACGGTAAGCATGATCACTTTAATGTCTGAAGAATAACGAGCGATTTTGCGAGTCGCCTCCAGGCCGCCAATGCCCGGCATATTCATGTCCATCAGCACCACATCCACCGGGTGAATGCGACACCATTTGATGGCGTCCTCGCCGCAGCAGGCTTCGCCTGCCACTTTAATGCCCTTCATATCTTCAAGTATGCGTCGTATCCCTGCGCGCACCAGTTCGTGGTCATCAACAAGAAGAACGTTGATCAAAGGAAAACACTCCTCAAAAAGGGATAACGCTGCTGGTAACTTATTCGCCCCATATTAGCGTTTTTTAAGTCAACTTTGAAACGCAAAAAATGCAGTCATGCGCCCGACTGAGAGGGCAAACAGAATTAAAACGCGTTTTTAACTCGCCGAACCTCGCCGCCATCCTTAAAAAACATTGAAAAATCAAAGTACAGCATTTTTCGATCTAACTTATTACGAAGCGTGAATTTTCAGGCAATAATTAACAACTTTTAAATTCACAACGTAGAAACTTATTAGAAACATATATTTTTAACGCGACGCCAGCGAACCTGGTGAAATGTTTGCTCTCAGTAAAACCTTATTATAATAAGCCGGGCGCCGCGCAGATCGCTCAAAAAATCGGCGCTAATTACTTTTTTGGACCTTATGGTATACTCCGCCGCCTCAAAACATCGACAGGCGTGCCCGGCGCACGCCGCCACACAGAAAAGGACATAAACATGAGCGCTCCCGATTTTTCCACCTCAGAGCAGATGCAGGAACTGGCTGTTGAAGTCTCCTGCCTGAAATCCCTTCTGACCCTGATGCTGCAGGCCATGGGCCAGGCTGATGCGGGCCGGGTCATCATTAAAATGGAAAAGCAGATCGCTGAAATGGAAGACGACGCGCAGGCGGCGGTATACACCAATACCGTTAAGCAGATTAAACAGGCTTACCGCCAGTAATTAAAAAACCGGCTGGAAGCGGTTATTCTTCCAGCCGGTCTGGGCGTCTGACACGCAGAACGAATTACCCGCTCAAATCAGGCCAATCGCAGCAGCATAGCAGGCAATTTGCGTTTTGTTCGGAGCATTAAACTTCTTCTGCATATTTTTTTGGTGGAAATTAACAGTATTTTCCGAGATAGATAATATTATCGCTATTTCCGCCGACGTTTTACCTTCAGCCGTCCACTGCAATATCTCTTTTTCTCGTTTACTCAGTTTCATTTCCAGCACGGTCACCGCCGGATCTTCCAACCGCGCCATAGTGACCAGACTCTGCTCCACTAAATGCTGAAGTCGCAACGCCAGTTCGTCATCCGACATGGCGTGTCCACGCGGGCTGGTTCCAGAGACGGACAGGAATCCCTGGGCGCGGTTAGGCGCAATGACGCACTGCGTTACGCCCTTGACCAGACCGTGGTCGCGCGCGGCATTCCAGAGCTCTTCCGCCGCACCGGAGAACAACGCGTCGCTCCAGGGGAGATGGCCCATCAGGTAATTCTGGGGCTTCAACACCGGGTCTATCACGTAGTAATTTTCCGCCTGATAATGCTCAAGCCAGGCTTCGGGATAGGTGGTGTGCAGCGTCAGTTTGGGGCGTGTGAAAGGCACAGGGTGACGAACGCAAAGCGCGAAATAATCATATTCCATGTTCTGCGTTTCGGTTTTCAGGAGCGAATAAATGTCGCTCGAATCCTGAATTTCCTGAAAGCGGGTCGCCATTTCCCGACGCCAGTTAAAAAAGTCACTTTCCTTCATGCTGTGGGGCGAAACTCCTGTCGTGCTGTGAGCATTATTTTTTGTGATATGACAAAGTAACACATTCTACATAATTATTAATATCAATAATCGGCATTCTGTCAGTGACTTTGAGCCAGCGAGAACCTTTAAGGCAAATTATTTCGCTAAGAGCCTGTTGGTGCTGATTAATTCGTCAGACGAATTTTAAGGCTTATTTTTGGCAGGGTTTAAGGCGGGAGCCCGGCGCGCAAAACACGCCGGGCGAGGCATCAGGTATTAAGAAATTTATCTAAAAACTGGCGCGTGCGCGGCTGCGTCGGGTTAGCAAACAGGGCTTTCGCCTCGCCCTGCTCCACGATTTTGCCCTGATCCATAAAGATGGCGCGGTCGGCCACGTCGCGCGCGAAACTCATCTCATGCGTCACGATAACCATCGTGCGCTTCTCCTGCGCCAGCTGGCGAATCGTGTTCAGCACTTCGCCCACCAGCTCCGGATCTAACGCCGAGGTCGGCTCGTCAAACAGGATAACTTCAGGGCGCATCGCCAGCGCACGCGCAATCGCCACGCGCTGTTGCTGTCCGCCGGAAAGGCGTTTCGGGTAGCTGTTTTCCTTACCGGATAGCCCCACTTTCGCCAGCAGCTCACGTGCGCGGGCGGTGGCGTCGGCTTTCGGCTCGCCTTTCACGATAACCGGCCCTTCGATGATATTTTCCAGCACCGTGCGGTGCGGAAACAGGTTAAAGCTCTGGAACACAAACCCCACCTGCTGGCGCAGCGCCCGCACCAGACCGCGCTGCTCGCGTGCCGGTTTCGCGGTGTCGATAAGAATATCGCCCACGCGCACGGTGCCGCTCTCCGGCTGTTCGAGCAGGTTAATGCTGCGCAGCAGCGTGGTTTTGCCGGAGCCGCTGGGGCCGATAATCGCCACCACTTCCCCGGTCTGCACTTCCAGATCAATGCCATGCAGCACCGCCTGCCCGTGGAACTTCTTCACCAGGTTTTTGACCTCAATGGCACTCATTTCGGATCGCGCTCCTGTCGGTTTAGCTGGTTTTCAAAATGGTTTTGCAGCGCGGACAGTACCGTCGCCATCACCCAGTAGATAAGCGACGCGGCCAGATACATGGTGAACACTTCCAGCGTGCGCGAGGTAATCAGCTGCGCCTGGCGGAACAGTTCCGGCACCTGAATCGTAGCGGCAAGCGAGGTGTCCTTCACAAGGCTGATAAAGCTGTTGCCGAGCGGCGGCAGCGCCACCCGCGCGGCCTGCGGCAGGATCGCGCGGCGCAGCGTCTGCCACGACGTCATACCGATGCTCGCCGCCGCTTCCCACTGTCCTTTATCGATGGACGAAATCGCCGCGCGCAGCGTCTCCGAGGTATACGCCGCGGTGTTAAGCGAAAGCCCAATCATCGCCGCCGGAACAGGATCAAGCTCAATGCCGAACTGCGGCAGGCCGTAGTAGATCATAAAGAGCTGTGCGATAAGCGGCGTACCGCGAAAAATCGAAATATAAAAGCGCGCCAGCCACGACACCGGCCAGAAGGCCGACAGCCGCATCATCGCCAGCACGAAGCCCAGCACCAGGCCGAAGAACATACCGCCGATGCTCAGCTGTAGTGTGAAAATGGCCCCTTTCAGAAGAAATGGCGCCGAATCGATAACCAGTTGGATACTTTCCTGCATTATGTTGGTTTCACCCTGCGTTTAAACGTGCGGATGGTACGCGAACAGCGCCGGAGCGCCGCCGGTGTGAATAAAAAGAATCGGGCCGTTATCCTTAAAGCGGTGCTGCGCGATGCCGTCAATCAGCCCGGCCATCGCTTTGCCGGTGTAAACCGGGTCAAGCAGAATGCCTTCGAGACGCGCCAGCAGTTTCACCGCCTCCATGCCCTCATCATTAGGTACGCCGTAGCCCGGCGCGAAATAGTCGTCCCACAACACGATATCGGCGTTGGCGTCGAGCTCCAGCGCCTGCGCCACGCCCTGCTGCAACGCGACCACTTTCGGTTTCTGCTCCGCCACCGTGCGGGAGACCGTCACGCCGATAAGCTCGGCATCCGGCATCCCCTGCTCCAGCCCGACCGCCAGCCCCGCGTGGGTGCCGGCGCTGCCGGAAGCCACCACCACTGATGAGGGCCGCACAATGCCTTCGCACTGCTGCACAATCTCAAGCGTGCTCTCGACATACCCGAGCGCGCCCAGCACGTTCGAGCCGCCGACCGGGATCACATACGGACGAAATCCCTGGGCTTCCAGACGCACCGCCAGTTCGTCGAGCTGGCGGTCCGGCGCGTCGAGCGCGTCGCACATCTCGACCTGCACGTTAAACAGATCCAGCAGCAGACGGTTGCCGTTGGTCAGGTAGTTTTCTTCGCGGGTCGCGATAGGGTTTTCCAGCAGCGCCACGCAGTGCAGGCCGAGGCGCGCGGCCACCGCTGCCGTCTGGCGCACATGGTTGGACTGAATCGCGCCCGCAGTCACCAGCGTGTCTGCGCCTTCGCGCAGCGCCTGGGCGGCGAGAAACTCCAGCTTGCGCAGCTTATTGCCGCCCATCGCCACCGGCATCGCGTCGTCGCGTTTGATAAAAATTTCGCGGCCCAGATAGTCGGACAGGCGCGGCAGAAACTCCAGCGGAGTCGGGGCGCCGATAAGCTCAAGGCGCGCAAAGCGGGTGAGATTATGCATCGTGGAACCTCATGCCAGTTCAGCGGTTAAACCGTCATTATGCAGCAATTTTCCGGCGGCATAAAAAAAGGCGCTGATATCAGCACCTTTTTTCAGCAGCGATAACCTTATTTGGTCACGTCTGCGCCAAACCACTTGTCAGAGATTTTCTTCAGCGAGCCATCCTGCTGCATCGCGGCGATCGCTTTATCGATAGCCTGCACCAGATCCTCGTTGCCTTTACGCACCGCGACGCCCGCTTCCTGACGGGAGAACGGTTCGCCTGCCGCTGCCAGCGTATTGTTGGTTTTCTTCACCAGATCCAGCGCCGCCAGGCGGTCCACCAGAATGGCGTCGATACGGCCTACGCGCAGATCCTGATATTTAGTCGGGTCATCGTCATAGGTGCGGATATCGACACCCTGTACGTTCTGGCGCAGCCACTCTTCGTAGTTGGTGCCAAGACCGACGCCCACTTTTTTGCCCTTGAGATCGGCCGCGGTTTTAATGCTCGCCGCGTTCTCTTTCTTCACCAGCGCCTGGATACCGGAAACGGTATAGGGCGTTGAGAAATCATATTTTTTCTTGCGCTCGTCAGAGATGGTGACCTGGTTAATCACCACGTCGATGCGCTTAGAATCCAGCGACGCCAGCATCCCGTCCCACTTGGTAGGCTTAAGGGAGGCTTTAACGCCCAGGTGCTTCGCCAGCTCCTCGGCGAACTCCACTTCGAAACCGGTCAGCTTGCCGTCATCGCCCTGGAAGCTGAACGGCGGATAAGTGCCTTCCAGCCCGACCAGCAGCGTGCCGCGTTCTTTAACTTTATTCAGCAAATTTTCCGCGGCATAGGTTTTTACGCTCATGCCCGCCACCAGCGCTACCGCCATAACGCCCATCAGCGCCTGACGACCTAAAAGTGCAAGTTTCATAAATACCCCGAATTAACGAAATTGAGTTGTAGTGTAAGTAGTTACGCAAAGAAATCAAAACCACTGTGCTACAACTTATACCTTTTTAATATATATCAGAAGTGGCCGCTGAGGCGGTTTTCTCCGTCGGGGCTAAGGAGAGCTGCTGATACTGGGCATACTTGCGAAGCGCAATCCGGTAATTATTGGTGCTCGTCAGCGGAAGATACGCCTCCAGATGCTCGTCGAGATTATCCTGACGGGCAAGGGAGAGCGGCACCTGACGCTGGGTGAGATGCGCGCCGAGACGGCGCAGGCGCACCACGTATTCGCGGATCGTGCCGTGGCTCATATCGGTCTGTTCGAAGAGGTATTGCTTAAAGCCGATGATGTCGAAGTAGTTGCTCTGCTCTTTACAGTGCAGATCGCCACAGAAGCGACAGAGCGCCACCCAGTCCTGCTTTTCAAGCTCCCAGGTGGCCTCGTCGAGAAGCGTGTCGAGCGCAGCGATAGCGACCTTGTTCACAATTTCGCCGCGGTGGACCAGCGTAATGCGGTCCAGCAGCTTGTGACAATGCGCACAATGCGTCTGCGAATGCTTAAAGTCTTTAAGGTAGCGGCTCAGGGGCCGCCTTTTAGGTTGCTGCGCCGTCATGATAACTCCTGGTTGTCGTTCCTCTGTGCGGCATTACCAGGATGATGACGAATCAACAACCTATAGCTTACCCAGCTTGGTTCGCAGACGTTTAATGGCCTGGCTATGCAACTGGCTGACCCTTGATTCGCCCACTTCCAGTACCGCGCCAATCTCTTTGAGATTGAGCTCTTCCTGGTAGTACAGCGTCAGCACCATCTGCTCGCGCTCCGGCAGCGATTCAATCGCCTCCATCACACGCTCGCGTAAATTGCTTTCCAGCAGTTGATGCAGCGGGTTTTCGTTCTGGTTATCTTCCGTCACCAGTTCGATACTATCGCCATGCTCTTCACGCCACTCGTCATAAGAAAAAAGTTGACTATTGTTCGTGTCGAGCAACATCTGACGATATTCTTCAAGCGGGATACTCAGTCGCTCTGCGACCTCCAGTTCCGTCGCGTTACGCCCCAGTTCCTGCTCCAGTTGGCCTATTGCCTGCGCCACCTCGCGCGCGTTGCGTCGGACACTGCGTGGCACCCAGTCACGGCTGCGCAGCTCGTCCAGCATCGCGCCACGTATACGCTGCACTGCGTAAGTGGTAAATGCCGTTCCTTGCAGGGCGTCATAGCGTTCTACAGCATTCAGCAAGCCGATGCCGCCCGCCTGTAACAAATCGTCCAGTTCGACGCTCGCCGGCAAACGCACCTGCAGGCGCAACGCTTCGTGACGCACCAGCGGGACATAACGCTGCCAGAGCGAGTGTTTATCCATTACACCATCAGCGGTATAGAGAGAATTCACGATAAACGGCCCTGCGTTAGTTGAGTTATCGGCGTGATTATCTAATTCTACAGCGCTTTTTAATCGGGAGAATAATGGTCTAAATAAGGGGTTATTTTCAGGTTGTAAGCTAACTCGCTGAAAATACGCTGATTAATAAGAAATTAAAGTTAAACGACGGGTCAGCATTTCAGCCAGCGGATAGCCATCCCAGTGCAAAGAGAACTGCATACTCTGCCCGAGCGGCACAATACGATCGACGCCGCGCGGTTTAGCGGTGGCTAAAAACCGTTGAAAATCCTGAGGATCTACGCCAAAGCTCACGATCGTCTGGCACTTCTCCCCGCACAGCGGCGCGATGTCCAGCAGATCCTGCGCAACATATTCAATAAACAAACCGCTCTGGTGATGATCCGCCAGTAACGCGCCATCCGGCGCGTGAGTTTGCGCCAGGAACAGACGATTATCGGGTTGCGCAATGCGTCGCAGCGTCGGGTCGTTTACCGTATGGGCGCAGAACCACGCGAGATTACTCACGGCGGTGGCGGGCAGCGGCGCGTAGCGCTCACCGCACCAGTCGCGGAACGCGGGCCAGAACTGCGCGCGCGCTTCATCGGCGCGATCGCCGGTCCAGACCACCATTTTCGCGGCAGTACACGCCTGCTGGCTGGTGAGCAGCGTGTCGTTATAGAACGCCTCCAGCAGACGCGCTTTATCCGGCGCGGCAAGCCAGGCGTCGGCGTTGATCACCGCAAAGGAGTAACGATCCGCAAACGCGATATCCACGCCGCGCGGGCGCAGCGCCGAGCGCCGGACCTCGCTGATAGTGCGATCGCCGCCCCAGATAAGCCGCGCGTCACACAGCGCGGAAAAATAGTCCGTCAGCGCCGCGTCGTGCGGGTATTGCACCAGACAGAGACTGTCGGCGAGTGCCGGCACGTGCGCCAGCGCCCCTTTCAGCGCATCGCAAATCAGCGCCGTCTGCGGGAACGGTTTTGAGGAGAGCCGCACGATGTTCGCGTTGCCGGTAAGCAGCCCCGCCGCCAGCGAAAACGCGAAATTCACCGCCACGTTAGAGGGCGCGATATGAAACGCCACGCCGCGGCCCTGAGTCATGCCCTGCGGCATAAATTCCTGACGCAGCTTTTCAAGCGACGCGGGACGACACCAGAAGGCCAGGCTCACCACGTCGCTGTAGGCCCGCACGCGCGGGTCGGCCAGCAGCCGGCGGGAAAATTCGCTTAAGAACGTGAGCGTAACGTCGTCAAACGGCGCGCGCGGGCGAAAACGCTCAAGGGCGGCGAGCTGCGCGGCGTCGCCCAGCAGAAAAGTCAGGTTATCAAAACTGGGCTGCATAAGTGTCGCTACATCCTCTGATTTCAGCCTGTTGCAGGCGTCCATTGATGCGAAAATATTTACCGTGCCGTCCACAGGGGCAGTCATCCTCGCCAAGCCAAACGCCCTCATCTTCTGTGAGCAGCGAATGCCCCGGATAGGACTCGGGAATAAGCGACAGCACCTGGACTATCCCGGCACGCCCCGGCGGACAGACCGAGAAATCGTGCGGATCGCGGATAATCACATCGGAAAAAATACTGGCGTGCAGGTGACCCTGTTCGCACTGCATGTAGATGCAGCCGGTCTGTTCCACCATGCCGTAATAATCATAAATGCGCGTCAGCCCGCAGACATCTTGCAGGCGGCGGGCGAACTCCTGCGGCGACACCGCTTCGCTGGCGAGTTTTTTCCACCCGCCGCCGTGGATCAAAATCCCCTGGCTGAGATCGAGCCGCTGCCCGCTTTGCGCGAGCGCGCGCCAGAAATGCTGCCAGATCATAAACGTGAAGCCGAACAGCAGCACCGGTTTGCCTGCGTGTTTCGCAAGAAACGCCGTGATGCCGTCAATATCGAGCTTCATGTCGTCATCCAGTGCGAACGCGCGATCGGCGCCGAAGATAGAAAAACCGAGAATGCCCGCGCCGCGCGCGGAAAACATGGTGCGATCTTTAAGCACCGAAGGCGCGTCAATAATCAGCATCGGCAGACGCCCCGCGCCGGTAAACGCGCTGACAATTTTCACCAGCGTTTTCTGCTGGTTGGCCGCGGTCTGTTTATCAAGATAAATACGCGACACCGCCTGGCCGGTCGTGCCGGATGACGTCATCACCTTTACCGCTTCGTCCGGCGCGATGCTCGCAAGCGTCAGGCTTTTAAACAGCGACACCGGCAGAAACGGCACCTCTTCCGGCGCGGTCAGCGCCGCCGTATCCACACCCAGCCCGTCAAGCATGGCGCGGTACGGCGCGCAGTTTGCGCGATGATGTTCCGTGAGCCATTGCAGGCGCTGCGTCATCAGCGCGCGTTTGTCCTCGCGCGCCAGCGAATAAGGGGGTTGCTGTAACCACTGCGCGTAATCAAGCACTGAGCGCCTCCAGTTGTGCGTAAAGCGTTTTTCCGGCGGCGTTTTTCGGTATTGTCGCAAGCGTCACCACGCGAAACGCGCTGTGATGCAGCTGACAGGTCTGCGCCAGCCAGGTTTTCACCGTGTCAGCCTGGGACTCGTCGGTAAGGTAAAGCGTAATGCGGTCATCGACGCCGCCAGTGGCGCAGTCCAGCCCGACAAAGCGGTTTTTCACCAGCTGTTCCAGCTCATCCAGCCCGACGCGGTTGCCGAACACTTTTAAAAAACGTTTTTTGCGCCCGACGATGGTGTACACGCCCTGCGCGTCACGGCGGGCCAGATCGCCTGTCGCGAGCCGCCCATTAAACTCATCGCCGCGCGCGAGACACGCACGCTCCTGCGCGTAGCCGAGACAGACGTTCGGCCCGTAATAGATAAGCTCGCCGGTCTCATCCGGCGCGAGAATCTCCGCGCCCTGTTCATCTTCCAGCGTAAAGCGCCCGCCCGGAATGGCCACCCCCATCGCGCCTGGCAGCGCCGCTGCCAGGCCGGCAGGCAGATAGCCCATGCGCGAGGTCGCCTCCGACGCGCCATACATCACCACGAAACGCTTGTCCTGCGCCTGCGCCCAGGCGGCGAACGCCTCATGCAGCGTCGCGGAGAGCTTGCCGCCCGCCTGGGTCAGCGTGCGCAGCGACGGCAGCGTCATTCGCATAAAGCGCAGCTTATTAAGCATTTCGAAGGTATAAGGGACACCCGCAAGCGACGTCGCCTGCTGGCTTTTGACAAAGGCCCAGAAACCTGGCTGCACCGGGCCGCTGCGGGTCATCAGCAGCGTCGCGCCGCGCGCCAGGTGAGTATGGATGACCGATAATCCAAATACATAATTCATCGGCAGATAGACCAGCGGACGCTCGCTCGCGTCAATCGCCAGATAGTCGCAAATGCTCTCGCAGTTGCTGATGAGATTCTGATAGCTCTGGCGCACCAGCTTCGGGCTGCCGGTAGAGCCGGACGTGGTAATCAGCAGCGCCAGCGCGTCATCCATCGCGGGCGCGGGTTCACCGGTCGCGATGAGCTGATAACCGCCCAGGCGTAGCAGCACCTCGCCCGCCGCCTCGCGCCCTTCCGGCAGCCAGAGAAAGCCGGGCCGCCAGCGGGCCTGTAGCGCGCCTGCCAGCGCGTCGTCAAGCTGGCCATCGAGCATCACCGGCACCGTGCGGGCGTTGAGCGCCGCCAGATAGCCGGTCAGCGATGCCGCGCTGTTTTCACAAAAGCAAAACAGCAGCGCGCGGGCGGGCAGATGCGCCTGCACCTGCGCCACCTGCTGCGCCAGTTCGCCCCAGGAGAGCGTCACGCCGCCATCTTCGATAAGCGCCACGCCGTCGCGCGGCGCGTGTGAGAGTTGCCAGAAAGGCGCTGTTGTCATAACACCGCGTCCAGAATCTGTTGTGTCACTTGCGGGGCCGTTAAGCCGCACTGCTCCAGCATCCAGGCGTATTCGCCCGCCGGGCCGTAGCCCTGTGGAATGCATGACATAATGTGACGGTTTTTAATTACGTAATCTTTCATTGCATACCGCCATCAACTCGTATTGTCTGACCAGTTACGTAAGACGACAGATCAGACACCAGCCAGACGGCGGCGGCAGCGATCTCCTTTGGCGCGCCGAGACGACGCAGATCGGTGCCGTTACGGGTTTCTTCGATAATGTAGTCCGGCATCGCTGAAAGCATATCGGTTTCTGTCATGCCCGGCGCGATGCAGTTGGCGCGAATGCCCTGCTCGCCAAGTTCGGTGGCGATGGTGCGGGTCAGCGCGACGACCGCGGCTTTCGCCGCCCCGTAGGCCGCTTTTCCTGAGTTACCGTCTTCGGCGGCGATGGAGGCAATATTCACGATGCTGCCGAAACGCTGGCGGGTCATCAGCTTCGACACCATCTGGGTCAAGCTGAACAGCGAGAAGAAGTTTACTTCAAACTGCTCGCGCAGCGTCTGCATGGTGGTCATCTGGAACAGCGCGTTCCAGATAACACCCGCATTATTCACCAGCGCGTGCAAAGGGCGTTTGTCGCTCATGAGCCGTTTCACCGCGCCTTTCATCGCGTCGTTATCGGTCAGATCAAAACACAACGGCCAGATCTCGACCTGATAGCGTTCGGCAAGCGCCGCCATGTCAGCCAGAAATTCCGGCGTTTCGCTGCGGGCATGGGCGTAAATACACGCGCCTTCGGCAGCGAACGCCTCCACCATCGCGCGCCCGATACCGCGCGCGCAGCCGGTGATAATGACGTTTTTTTCTTTCAACAACATGGGCTTCCCCTTTTAATAACCGATCCCGCCGTCGACGCGCACCACCTGGCCCGTCACGTAGCTTGCGGCGTCAGAGCCGAGCCAGACCAGCGTGTCGGCCACTTCGTCCGCGCGCCCGGTACGGCGCAGCGCGCTGTGAGCGAGCTTGCTTTCCACCACGTCGCTTGCCAGATTCTCTGTCATCGGTGTGGCGATCACGCCCGGCGCTACCGCATTCACGCGAATACCCTGCGGCGCCAGCTCAATAGAGAGCGTTTTGGTCGCCGCCACCATCGCGGCCTTCGAGGCAGCGTAGGCAAGCTGCCCGCTGTTGCCGTCGAGACCGGAGATGCTGGAGATGTTAATGATGCTGCCGCGTTTATTGCGCAGCATCAGGCGGGTGATGTACTGGGTGAACACCATCTGCGAAAAGAAATTGATGGCGAAGGTCTTGTGCAACTGCTCCATGGTGACCATCGGAAACAGCGCGTCGAGCGTCACGCCCGCCACGTTCACCAGGATATCCACCGGCACTTTCGCTTTCTGAATCGCCATCGCGGCCTGCTTGATGGACGCGTCGTCCAGCAGGTCGAAGCAAACCGGCGTGATGGTCACGCCGTATTGTTCGGAAAGTTCAGCGATTTGCGCGCTGAACGCCGCATCTTCCTGCTGAACGCAGGCGAAGATATTCGCCCCATGGCGTGCGTAGGCCACCATCGTGGCGTTGCCGATCCCCTGCAGACAGCCGGTAATTACCGCATTTTTTCCTGCGAGCAGCATGCTGACCTCCGTCATATCAGGCGATTTCTACATCGTATTTTTGCAGGATCTCTTTGCCTTTCTGCCACGAGGTAAAGTCAATAATGTCTTCAGTATCCATCATGATGTCGAAGGTCTCTTCCAGCGCCGCGATCATGGTCATGTGGCCCACGGAATCCCAGGAAGGGGTGTCCTGATATTTGTAGTCCGCCAGGGCATTTTCCGGCACTTCAAAGGTTTCCATAAAAATGGTGTTGTACTTCGCTAAGTTCGTCATGGTCATACTCCAGATAAAAAAATGTTCTGTCGCGGCGCTTATTTAAACACCTTGCCTTCGGTGTTCTGGCGCATCGCCCTGGCCGGGTTGCCAAGGACTATCGTGGCGTCCGCCACGTCGCTGAATACCGCCGATCCCATCCCGACGATGGCGTCATCACCGATGCGGGTCTGTTCTTTCACGCAACTGTTCATGCCGATAAACACGCGCTCGCCCACCGTACAGTGGCCCGCAAGCGCCGCCAGGCCGGAGACCACGCTATGAGCACCGATTGCGCAGTCGTGGCCGACACAGGCGCGCGGAAGGACCAGCACATTTTCGCCGACCGTCACGCCGCAGGAGATAAATGCGCCGTCGCAGATAATCGCGCCGGGGCGAATTTCGCTCTGTGTCGGGATATCGACATTCGGGTGAATAAGCGTGGCGAGCGGCGCGACGCCCACCAGCTTCTGCTCGAGACGCTGGCGCAGCACCGGCTCGCCGATAGCAATAGTCACTTCGCAGTCCGCCGGGCGCTCTTCGAAACGCACCACCGCCGCGCCATAAACTTCGCGCGCGTCGGTCACATCATCGATAAAGAAAATTTCGCGCCAGCGCGACGTACACTGGTTAATGGCGCGCGCCAGCGTCAGCACCTCGCGCCCTAATCCGCCTGCGCCGTAAATACCGAGCTTCATGCCACTTTCTCCGTCATGCCGAGCGCGGCCTGCGCGCGGATGGCATCCACCACGCGGCGCTGCTCCTCTTCGGTCAGATCCGGGAAAATCGGCAGACACAGGATGCGCTCGGCGATGCCGTTGGCGATCGGCAGGTTTTGCGGCTGCGCCGACGGCAGATGGCGATACATCGAAAACGCGCTAATAAGCGGGTAGAAATAGCGGCGCGAATAGATGTTTTCGGCTTTCAGCGCCTCATAGAGCGCGTCGCGGCTCACCGGGAAGTCGTCATTCACGCGGATCGGGAAGTAAGAGTGGTTCCACTCCACGTCATCCGGCGCGCTGAAAGTTTCGATGCCAGGGATATCGGCGAGCCATTCGCAGTAGCGGTCATGGATAGCCGCGCGGCTTGCCAGCGCGTTATCGATATGCCCAAGCTGCACCAGGCCGAACGCCGCCTGTACTTCGTTCATTTTGGCGTTGATGCCCGGCGCCACCACGGTCGTTTCGCCCGCGAAACCGAAGTTTTTCAGGTAGTCGATGCGCTGCTTCATGCGCGCGTCCGGGCAAATAATTGCCCCGCCTTCAAAGGTGTTGAAGACTTTGGTGGCGTGGAAGCTCAGAATCGACAGATCGCCGCAGTTCAGGATGCTCTGGTGATTTTTCTTCACGCCGAACGCGTGCGCGGCGTCGTAAATCACCTTCAGGCCCCAGGCGTCGGCGATGGACTGAATTTTGTCGACATCGCACGGCAGGCCGTAGCAGTGGACCGGCAGAATTGCAGAGGTCGCTGGCGTGATCAGCTGTTCGATTTTGTTCGGATCGATGTTACAGGTCACCGGATCGATATCGGCGAACACCGGCGTCAGGCCGTTCCACAGCAGCGAGTGCGAGGTGGCGACGAACGAATACGGCGTGGTAATCACTTCACCCGTAATGCGCAGCGCCTGTAACGCGGTCAGGAGCGCCAGCGTGCCGTTGGAAAACAGGCAGAGGTGTTCCACGCCCAGATATTCAGCGAGCCGGGTTTCCAGCTCCTGATGAAACGGGCCTCCGTTGGTCAGGTATTTGTTTTCCCAGATCTGTTCAAGATACGGGATAAACTCTTCCAGCGGCGGCAGCAGCGGGCTGGTGACAAAAAGATTTTGCATGATACACCTCGGTGTTTTACACCAAACGTTGCCGGCCCCGGCCGGTATGGGTAATGCCGTCGCGACGCGTTATTCCTCAACAAAGAACGAACGCGGCGCCTCTGCGGTACAGTAAATTTTCCACGCCTCGCGCAGCCCTTTTTCAAAGGTGTCAGCCACCCGGAACCCGTCGGCGTTATCCGTCGGGATGCGGCTGCGCATGGAGAGGCGAATCGCGTTCAGCTCTTCAAAACGGCCCTGCCAGGAGAGCGCTTTGTCGACGTAGTCCGCTTTATCGTTCGCCACGAATTCCGGCAGTCCATAGCCATTCATTGTTTCTACACCCTGACGCCCCGCCATCGTCTCGCCGCAGAGGGTGAGCGTCGGTACGCCCATCCACGCGCCGTGGTTGGTGGTGGTGCCGCCGGTATACGGGAAGGCGTCGAGCAAAATATCGATGTGATGGTGATATTCGAGATACCCGATAAGCCCGGTGCGCGTTTTGAAAATGAGCTGCTCAGGGCGCGCGCCGAAATGCGTCAGGCGGCGCGTCATCATCGTTATCATCTCGTCATCGGCCATAAAGCCCATCAACAGCTTCGCGCTCGGCTCGCGCACCAGGATCTGCGCCCAGAGTTCGAGCACTTCGTCGTTGACCTTTTTCGGGCGGTTAAAGCTTGCAAAGGTCAGGTGGCCGTTACGCAGCGCCGGCAGCGGGTTGACGTCCGGGCTTTGCGGATGCGGCTCGAAAATTTTGCGCATCGGCACCCAGAGGATCTGCTCGGTAAACTGTTCTGCGAGCCCTGGCGGGCTTGCGAGCGTTGAGGAGAGCAGACGGTAATCCATCGCCGGTACGCCGGTGGTGCCGGGGTAGCCAATCCAGGTCATTTGCAGCGGCGCCGGGCGCAGCGCGAACATCGGCAGCCGCGTCCAGGTCGTGTGCCCGGAGAGATCGATAAGAATGTCCACGCCATCGTCATTGATCTGGCGCGCCAGCTCGCGATCGCTTAACTGATAAACATCACGCCACAGCACGGCGCCCGCGCTCAGGTGATCGGTGACCTTATCTTTCATCGGCGCGGCGTTATAGCCCACCAGCTCAAACTGCATGCGATCAAAGGAATCCCAGAACGGCAGCAGGAAGTTGCTCACCGGGTGGGTGCGAAGATCGCCTGAGACAAACCCGACGCGCAGTTTGCGGTGGGGGTCTTTGACATTATTCAGCGGCAGGTCGAGCGCGCTGCGCGCGGCGGCGGCGGTGACGCGCTCGCCATACTCGCGGTGCTTCGCCAGCAGCTCCTGCGCGCTGACGCGGTTATCGTGCGTCATCACAAACAGCAGGCTGGTGAAGCAGTCGAAGTCCTGCGGGGCGAGTTCCAGCGACTTCTCGAGGAAGTAGCGCGCTTCGTCGAGCTTCTGGTTATCGCTCAGCACCACGCCCATCATCGCCAGATAGCGCGGGTTGCGCGGCTGGAAGCGAAACGCCTCGCGGGCGCATTTTTCGGCAAGCGTCATGTCGCCGTAGGTGTGGTAGAGCGTCGCCAGCGAGTTCCAGAACCCGCCGTTTTTCTCATCGAGGCGCAGCAGGCCGCGCACCACTTTACGGGCGTTGAAATGATCGAGCGTTTTTTGCAGCGCGGTCGCCAGATCGTAATAGATATCAAGGCTTGAGAAGTAATGGCCCATCAGGCGGCAGAGCGCGTCCAGCGCCTCGTCCCACGCGCCGGTCAGCACGCAGGTGCGCGAGTAGCAGCGCAGGATATGCATATTCTGCGGGTCGTCTTCCAGCAGCGCGCGGGTGTAGTCGCGCGCCTCTTTCGCCATGCCTTTGCCAATCAGCCGGTTAGCTTCTTCATAAACGGCGTCCATGTGGATGCTGTCGGTCTGGCTGTCGTCATCAAGGCTGGTTTCGCTATACAGCAGGCCGCCGCGCTTCTCGCTGACGCTTAACAGCAGCAGCGTATTAATACATTGCTTCAGCCACGCCACCTTGCCGGTGCGCAGGAACGGCTGGATCGCGTTTTTCCACGCCAGCGGCGAGCCTTTCAGCACGCCGCGAAGGCGCAGTGTGGTAAAACTTGCCCAGGCCTCATCATCGGTGGCGCGCATGCCGTCGCGCAGCCAGCGTGCCTGCGCGGGCGTGACGGTCACCGCCTCGCCCCACAGGTTCATGATGTGGGTGTCGTCATCGGTTTGCGCAAATGGCGCTACCGGCATTAAGACGTCGTTATCCGCCAGGTTATACGGCCCCGGCGCAACGCTCCAGTGAAGCCCGTCGAGGTTGTTCAAAAAGAGATCGCGCAGCGATTCCAGCACCAGCCTGCGGGTGTCATCGCCCGGCCGCTCCGGCAGACGGCAGTTAAAGACCAGCTGTTCAACGCTCAGGCTCATAGGCCAGGCGCCGCCCAGCAGGTCGAGAATTTGCAGCGTCACCGGGTTTTCGGTGCGCACCGGCACGCCGGACTGTGAAATATGGCCGCTGACCACGAGCCCGTTAATGGTAAACACGCGCGTGAAATTGCCCGCCCACTGCAGCGACTCAAGGACGGCCAGATCCGGCACGAACGACGGCTGCGCCGCGCCTGCGGCGCAGAGCAGCGTAAAGCGCTCGCGGCGGTTGACCGCAAAATCGAGATACTGACGCGCGCTGTGGCGGTCGCTCTGGCCTGCAATCATCGCGTGCAGCTGCTGCTGACGCTCGCCGTAAGAGGCGGCAAGGTCGGTCTGCGCCAGCGCGTCGCCGATACAATCCAGATCCAGCGCCTGCATCGCGCGGGCGAAATCGGTGTAATCACCCGTCGCCGCGTCGCCGGTCAGGTAACGCTTCCTGAGCGAGGCATCGTCCAGCGCCTCGGCGTCCGTCACCTGCGTTTTCAGCGCGCCGTCCGGCAGCGTCATCGCCAGATAGCCAAGCATGGCGCGCGCAGAAGACAGCTTCTCTGCCTCGCTTGCGGCGCGCGCACTGTGGAACGCCAGCGCGTTACGCAGCGTCGTCTCATCGTCGTTGTCCGACAGCGCAACCGCGTGATACGCAATGACGCCCTGCGCGGAAAGGTGCCGACGGCACCAGCCCAGCAGCGCGTCGCGCGTGTCGGCATCCGTGTAAGAAAAACGCCCGTGAATGATGATGTAATCGAACTCGCCCGGCGACACCGCCAGCAGATCGCCCAGACCCGCGGCGAACAGCTCAATATTGGTAAGCCCGCTTGCCTGGATCTGCTGTTGCCCTTCGCCGATACGCCCTTCGTCAAGATCGATACCGAGCGCGATGCTGTTCGGCCAGGCGCGGGCGTGGGCAATCAGCGCCTCGCCTGCCCCGCAGCCAATCTCCAGCACGCGCGCGAACGCGGGCAGCGTCGCCGCCACGTGGTTAAGCGCGGCGCTGGCGTGCAGCGCGGTTGGGCTAATGCGGTGTTCCGGGTAGAGCGTCTTCACATCATTCATCCGTTTTAAAAAGTCCAGAGCTTAAGCGGCGAGGTATTTCGCCATCAGGCTGGTTTTATAATCGCTGTAAGCGCCGTCACTATGCTTATCCGTCGTCACGACCCAGCTGAACGCGTCAGCCGTGTGGTTAATGCTGATAAGACGCGCAGCGGCTTCACGACGCACCTGCATCTGCTCGACGGCGGGCAGCGTGTCGAGCGCAAAGGAGAGCGCCACCTGATCCAGGAACCATTCGTTGTTTTGTGCCGCCAGGTTGCGGTCGATAAAGCGCGCGACGATGTCGAGATAACGGAAATTGGCCTCAGTGGGACGGGCATAAATAAAGCCGCCGAGCACGCGCTCCCAGAGCGGCGCGCCGTCGCTGCAGGTGAGGATCAGATCGGCGTTATCGAGACGCGCGTGAACCTCGGCCCACGGGTGGCGAACCAGACAATCGGCGTCCAGCAGAATCACCGGCGTGTCGAACTGTTCCAGCGCGTGGCGCAGGAAGACAAAACGACGCGAGGCGTAGTGCACGTTGATACCGCGCACCGGCTCGATGATTTCGCTGCTAAGGGACACATTCAGGCCAGGAAACGCCGCCTGCATGTCGCGCACGCGGGCTTCGCAACGCGCGTCGCAGTTATAGATGTGCAGATGTACGTCAAGCGCGGTGCCGTTGGTGTCATACACGGAGGCCACCAGCGCCTGGGCGTGATCGAAGAAATATTTCGGATCGCAGGAGACCAGCACCGTGGTGTTGCCGGTCGCGGCTTTCGGGATATGCCAGGTATAACGGTTGTAGTCCGGCAGCGGCAGCGCGTCGTTCAGCGGGCGGAAATCGATAAAGGAATCCGGGCAGCCGCCGAGCTTGTAAATACCGCAGACGATCATCAGCAGCGTCAGGGTGTCTTCTTCTATTAAGGAAGAGTCCGCCGTCAGCGCCTGAATAACGACGTATGCCTGGTTATAGTCTTCTTCCATCAGGCAGATCATCAGCAGGATTTTCAGCACCGGCGCGCTGTTGCTCAGGCGTGAAAGATGGTTGGAGATTAAAAAGACGGCGCCGTCAATTTCGCCCACGCGAAACAGCAACTGAATGGCGACCACTACGAGATTGACCGAGTCGTCGCGCTTAAGCGCTTCCACCACATGCGCGGTGACCTGTTCGCCAAAGCCTTCCGCCGCGGCGACCTGATGCCCCTGCTTTTTACTGTCAAACGCCTGGTTGGCGAGCGTCGCGGCACAGAGCAGATGTTTCACCGCCAGCGCGTTGTCTTCATCAAGGCGGGTTTGCGCCGCCATGATGGCGGGCTCCAGCGCGGCGTAATCGGTGCTCCAGAAGTGAAGCACTTCCGCGACCAGGTGCGACGGCATGACATCCGCTTCCGGCAGATAGATATCGCGGGTAAAGATGTCACGGTAGTACTGATGCATTGCACGACACTGGGCAAACTGATTCATCGGTGTTAACTCGTCATTAATTGCAACGCGCAACGGCGTTTTGCCAGTCAATCCGGCCGTATCTGTCGCAACCTGGGGGGTGAATTCCCTTCGCGGCATACAAAGAGGAAGCTTTCCTGAAAGGGTAACACCGGGCGCGCGGGCATAATGGAGGGAAAAACCCCGCGAATAGCGGCTTATTTTGGAGATTGCATTTAAGGCGAGGGCCGATAACAGAAAGGCAAAAAAAAAGGTTGCTGTTTCCAGCAACCTTTTTGAAAGCTTGAGCGTCTATTAACGCAGCAGGGACAGCATGGACTGCGGAACCTGGTTTGCCTGAGACAGTACAGAAGTACCAGCCTGTTGCAGGATCTGAGCGCGAGACATGTTAGAAACTTCGGTCGCGTAGTCAGCGTCCTGGATACGGGACTGTGCCGCAGACAGGTTGTTGATAGAGTTGTTCAGGTTGTTGATGGTAGATTCAAAACGGTTCTGAATCGCACCCATGTTAGAACGCGCGGTATCGATCTTAGCGATAGCAGCGTCAGCAGCAGAGATAACAGCCTGTGCAGAGGAGTTGTCTGCGATAGAGGTGCTCAGGCTTGCGTCCAGAGTACCAGAAGTGGCGTTGATCAGTGCGTTGCTGTCGATGGAGATGGTATCGTTAGAAGAAGTACCAGCGCCAACCTGAATTTTCAGAGCGGTGCTTACAGAACCGTCCAGCAGTTTTTTGCCGTTGAAGTTAGCACCACCAGCGATACGGTCGATTTCAGACAGACGCTGAGTGATTTCCGTGTTGATGGAAGTCAGGTCGGTAGAACCGTTGGTGTCGTTTGCAGCCTGAACAGCCAGCTCACGGATACGCTGTAAGTTGGTGTTGATTTCGTTCAGGTTACCTTCAGCGGTCTGAACCAGGGAGATGCCGTCGTTAGCGTTACGAGCAGCCTGAGTCATACCTTTAACCTGAGAGGTCATACGGTTAGCAATCGCCTGGCCAGCAGCGTCATCTTTAGCGCTGTTGATACGCAGACCAGAGGACAGACGCTCGATAGCAGTGCCCAGAGCAGACTGAGATTTGTTCAGGTTGGTCTGAGTGGTCAGGGACAAAAGGTTAGTATTGATAACTGACATAATTTAATTCCTTCAAAAATGGGGTTTAGGTTCGGTGCCTAACACTCACGGCGTCTCTCACCGTCAACAAGGTTATCGACGCTTCTTAAAAAGACTTTAGAAACAAACTCAAAAAAATTACATGTTATTGTTTTTTAAATATTTATTTTATTTAATGTCTGATTATAAGGCTTCGAACTAAGATTATTCTTATATAAAGGATAAATATATTCTGTGCGTTTTTTCCCCTTCTCTTTCCTTATTAATAGCTCGGGATCGTTTTTCTTTTACCGGCATATAAAGAAGGGAAATGATTTCGCTTAGGGCGCGCTATCGGTTCAATAGCCTGCGACTCTGTCATCTATTCCTGGGATTATTTTTTTGGCCGCGAGAGTAAACTTTTGCTTTGCGTCGCCGATAAGACACTGAAACGACCATCGACCTCAAGGAAATCACGCATGGCTACAATCAGTAATCTCGGGGTAGGCACGAATCTTGGGCTTGCCGATCTGTATGACAAGCTGGAAGCGGCAGAGCAGACCAAACTGACGGTTATTACCAAACAGCAGAGCACGTATAACACGCAACTGAGCGCTTACAGCAAGCTGCAAAGCTCCCTGCAAAGCCTGCAGACCGCGACGGCGACGCTGGGCAAAACCGCCACCTGGAACTCCACGGCAGTTAACGGCACCAATACCGCCTTTGCCGCGACCACCACCAGCGATGCGATGACCGGTGATTACACCGTCAACGTAAAACAGATGGCGAAAGCGCAGGTGCTGACCTCCGGCTCTATCGCCAGCAGCACCACGCAGCTTGGCGCCACGACCGGCACCACCCGTACCGTCACCATCAGCCAGCCGGGCACCACAAAACCGCTGACCGTTTCTCTGGCTGATGGCGATACCTCGCTGAACGGCATTGCGAAGGCCATTAACAAAGCGGGCGGCAACGTCTCCGCGAGCGTCATTAAAGCGGCCGATGGCGATTTCCGCCTGATGCTGACCTCGAAAACGACCGGCACCAGCAATGATATGACCGTAACGGTCACCGGCGACGATACGTTGCAGGGCGTGATTGGCTTCGACTCCGCGTCTAAAACCGGCGCGCTGTCCATCCAGACCGCCTCGCAGAACGCCAAAGTGGTCGTTAACGATATCGAAATCGAGCGTTCCACTAACGTGATTTCCGACGCGCTGCCGGGCACCACGCTGACGCTGAAAGCGCAGAGCACCGCCAACGAAACGCTGTCCGTCACCCGCGCGACCGACGCCAACAAAAAAGCCGTCACCGACTGGGTCAGCGCGTATAACTCGCTGCAGTCGACCATCGCTTCGCTCACCAAATATGTGAAAGTGGACGCGGGCGCGACCCAGTCCGCCAACAACGGCGCGCTGATTGGCGACAGCAACGTGCGTTCAATTCAGTCTCAGCTGCGCAGCACGCTGACGGAAGTACAGAGCGGCAGTTACGCTATCCTCGCGCAGTTAGGCATTACGCAGGATCCGGTTCTGGGCGCTGATGGCGCAGCCGGCAACCTGAAAATTGACGATGCTAAACTGACGAAGGCGCTGACCGAAAACCCGGACGCCGTTCAGGCTTACTTTGTGGGCGACGGTAAAACCACGGGTATGGCGACGAAGATGAATAACACCCTGACCTCCATGCTCAGCACCACCACGGGCAAAGAAGGGGTGATTCAGAATGCCAAAAACAGCATTAACGACACGCTGAAATCGCTGGATAAGCGTTATACCGCGATGGAAGCGTCCATCGAAGCGACCATGGCGCGTTACAAGGCGCAGTTTAGCAACCTGGATTCCCTGGTGAGCAAACTGAACAGCACCTCAACGTACCTGACCAAACAATTCTCTTCAAGCAGTTAAGGAACGGATATGTACAATAGCTCTGGTGTTCAGGCCTACCAGCAGGTGGGCCTGGAAAGTGCGGTAATGAGCGCAAGTCCACACCAGCTGGTCGTAATGTTGTTTGACGGGGCTCTCAGTGCCCTTGTCCGCGCGCGCCTGTTTATCGAACAGGGCGACACCCAGGCGAAAGGGCAGGCGCTGACCAAAGCCATCAACATTATCGATAACGGACTTAAAGCTGGCCTGAATATGGATATTGGCGGCGATCTCCCCCAAAACCTGGCCTCGCTTTATGAATATATGGTGCGACGTTTACTGCATGCGAACCTGCGTAACGATGTTGATGCCATCAATGAAGTCGAAACCCTGATGACCAATATTGCTGACGCCTGGAAGCAGATTGGCCCTGGCTCTACTATCGCGCAGGAAACCTTCTGATGAATGATTTCATCTCATCCCTAAATAACTGGCAGGCGCTTTACGCGCTTAGTAATACCATGCTCAGCCTGGCGAATTCAGGACAGTGGGATGAGCTGATTGAACAGGAAGTGAAATACGTGGCGCTGGTTGAGGCGATTGCCCGCAACCCTGTCGAGCCGGACAATAGTGTGTTTCAGGAAAAAGCGCGCGAATTGCTGACCAAAGTGCTGGCGAACGAAGCGGCGTTAAAGACCAAACTTCAGGCGCGGATGGAAGAGCTGCGCGTGCTGATAGAGCAGAATGGTAACCAGAAATCGCTGGTGTCGACCTACGGCAATCTTTCCGGCAACGTGCTGATGCCGCACGATCTTAACCCGTAATTTCCTGTCTGTCGGGGCACGGCGACCTGCCGCTGCCCTGCGCTTTTCTCCCGTCCGGGAATATCACTGCAGTGTATGTGTGAAGCGGGTGTTTTGCCTGCGGTGGGTGCGCGCACGCTTACCTGCCCTCAAAATTTCTCGCCCATAAAAAAAGCCCGGCACGCCGATACGCGCCAGGCTCATTTTTGCTGCCAATGCCCGTTACGGCAGCGGCGTCTCCAGCGGGTTTTTGGCAAGGAAATCCGCGCACTCGGTCGTTGGACGCTCCACGCGCTGAAGCGTCATCCCCGCGTATTCCAGCGTGTCGCCCATGCGCTCCAGCGAATACACCTCAAGCTTACTCGTCACGTTATATAAATCGTCGCCGCGGCGCATCAGCTTACCGGGTAACGCAATGACCCGCTGCCACTGACGGCAATCCAGCGTGTCGCCTTCGGGCGTCACCACCAGGCTCGCGATCGCCTCGGGGCTCACCAGCTTGCCCTGCGGCCCTTTCGACTGCCAGTACCCCGCAAGCCCCGCAGGCGGCGGCGTTTTCACCACCTCGTTATAGTTCTCCACCTGAACGCATCCGCTCAGCCCCAGCATCATCAATCCCAGCGCGATTTTTTTCATCGTTTGTCCTGCCTGTGAAGAAAAAAAGATTGTGGCATTAAAGCGTTAACGCTTCCACCCCAACGCCGCGCCGCAGGAATTGATCCAGATTCGCTTTTGCTGAATTTTTGCTGTGCGAAAACGGACAGCGGCGTAATATGCGGGCTTCTTCGGCGCCCCTCGCGGCGCCTTTTAGTTCCGTCTGAGTTCAGAGGCTAAAATTCATGTCATGGCACGACTTTAAACAGCAATACCTTATCCGTTTCTGGGCCCCGCTGCCCGCCGTCATCGCCGCAGGCATTCTTTCCACCTACTATTTCGGCATCACCGGCACCTTCTGGGCCGTCACTGGCGAATTTACCCGCTGGGGCGGACAGCTGTTACAGCTGTTCGGCGTCCATACCGAAACCTGGGGCTACTTTAAACTGATTCATCTGGAAGGCACCCCGCTTACCCGCATCGACGGGATGATGATTATCGGCATGTTCGGCGGCTGCTTCGCGGCCGCGCTCTGGGCCAACAATGTGAAGCTGCGCCTGCCGCAACACCGCATCCGCATTATCCAGGCGGTGGCGGGCGGCATTATCGCGGGCTTCGGCGCACGTCTCGCAATGGGCTGTAACCTCGCAGCATTCTTTACCGGCATTCCGCAGTTTTCACTGCACGCGTGGTTTTTCGCGCTGGCGACGGCCATCGGCTCCTGGTTCGGCGCGCGTTTTACGCTGCTGCCGCTGTTTCGCATCCCGGTGAAAATGCAGAAAGTGAGCGCCGCCGCGCCGCTTACGCAAAAGCCGGACCAGGCGAAGCGCCGCTTTCGCCTCGGCATGCTGGTGTTCGCAGGCATGATCGGCTGGGTGCTGCTCACCGCGATGAACGCGCCGAAACTGGGTCTCGCGATGCTGTTCGGCGTCGGCTTCGGGCTGCTTATCGAACGCGCGCAAATCTGTTTTACTTCGGCGTTTCGCGACATGTGGATAACCGGGCGCACCCATATGGCCAAAGCGATTATTTTCGGCATGGCAGTCAGCGCCATCGGCATTTTTAGCTACGTGCAAATGGGCGCTGAGCCGAAAATCATGTGGGCGGGCCCGAACGCGGTGCTCGGCGGCCTCTTATTCGGCTTCGGTATTGTGCTGGCAGGCGGCTGTGAAACCGGCTGGATGTATCGCGCGGTGGAAGGTCAGGTGCACTACTGGTGGGTGGGGCTTGGCAACGTTATTGGCTCCACGCTGCTCGCGTACTTCTGGGATGACCTGTCGCCGTCGCTCGCCACCCGCTGGGATAAAATCAACCTCCTGAATACCTTCGGGCCGCTCGGCGGGCTGCTGGTGACCTATCTGCTGCTGTTCGCCGCGCTGATGCTGGTCATCGCCCAGGAAAAACGCTTTTTCCGGCGTCAAAAACCGGCCGCCGCCATTGACGCCATTAAGGAGGGCGCATGAACGCCATGACTCCCGACTACCGCCTGGATATGTCCGGCGAGCCCTGCCCTTACCCCGCTGTCGCTACGCTCGAAGCGCTGCCGCAGCTGAAAAAAGGCGAAATTCTGGAAGTGATCAGCGACTGCCCGCAGTCAATCAATAACATCCCGCTTGATGCCCGTAACCACGGCTATACGGTGCTGGATATCCAGCAGGATGGCCCGACGATTCGCTATCTCATCCAGAAATAACCCGCCGCGCCCTCTCTGGCGGGAGGGCGCGGAGTTCTTTCATTCGGATGTAAAAAAACCGCCCTGAAGGCGGTCTTGTTATCAGCAATCTCTCTTAATAATGAGCGCTGTTTTTTTACCGACTAATCTCGCTGTCATTCAGTGCCAGCGCGCGGATATTGCCATTAGTTAGTTCAAAACCCGCTACAACATGCCGGGACGCCTCGCTGCTGTTTTTCGCTCCGGGGAGCAGCACATATTCCACGATATAAGGCGTCTGCGTTTTGAACGTGTAGAAAGACGGCGGGAGGCATAACTGCCCATCTTTTACATTTAGCGCAGGCTTTTCACGATACCAACGCTCCTTAGGCGGCGTATTGCGTGGCGCGATGATAATAATAGATGGCCAATAATCCTGTGCATCCGGCACGCTAAAGCAGACATTCTGCGAAACCAGTGTCACTGTCGTCGTTTCGCTGGGGGTTAATCTGTCCCCTGCGCCAGGACAGCCGGACAGCAGAAATACCGACAGTAGCCATAATTTCGGGGCCTTAAACATAAGGAAATCCTTTTAGGGTGTAGGCGTATCGCTCACGTAACGTAGACTCATCGAGAACGCCATCATACGAGACGATGTCCTGGCTTCTGTCTCTGTATACCAGCCATTGCGCATAACCAAAATTTTCTAACAAAAAATGATCGGCAATAATTTGGGCCTGCTGCTCCAGAGGATATTGCCTCAGGGTCCGTTTATCCAGGCCGTACCGGTAACTTACAGCCCAACTGAAAAAGCCGCGTAGCTTTACATACATTCCTCTCTCGCGCTGCCATACATGACTCATCTCATGAATGAAAAGATGCTGTAAATTGGCAGTCGACGTGGAGAAATCGTCTCTGTACCAGTAACGGAAATAAAGCTCACCATTAAGAGTCAACGCTGCGTAATCTCCTTGCATTCCCAGGGGAAGGTAGCTGTCATGATGGATCCATACCTTATGGTACGTAACAGAATTACCGAATACGGACTTTGCTAATTTGATTTCGCCTGGCGTTAATAGCCGAAGGCTGCCTTCCTGTTGAGCTTGCTCTGCCAAAAACCTTCCTTTAAATAAGTGAGAGCTCCTTAGCCTATAATTGTAAAAGCATTTTCACTTATTCAGAGTCGCAAATTCTGGTAGGTGTTTCATGGATAGCGAACGAACAGCACGTCATGAGGGAATGAAATACACGTAGAACGTGTCTGCCGGGAGGGCGCGGGGTTCCTGCCCTATACTTCGGTAAAGCCTGTTACCGGAGCCCTGCTATGTGCGGTCGATTTGCCCAGACGTTAAGCCGTGAGGAATATCTCGCGGCGCTTGATGAGAATGCCGAACGCGATATCGCTTTTGACCCGGAGCCGCTCGCCCGTTACAACGTCGCGCCAGGCAGCCGCGTGCTGCTGCTGAACCAGCGTGACGACGTGCTGCACCTCGACCCGGTGCACTGGGGCTATGCGCCCGAGTGGTGGCATAAAACGCCGCTGATTAATGCGCGTGTCGAAACCGCCGCCACCAGCCGGATGTTTAAACCGCTGTGGCAGCACGGGCGCGCTATTGTCTTTGCGGATGGCTGGTATGAGTGGAAGCGCGACGGTGATAAAAAGCAGCCCTATTTCATTCGCCGCGCCGATGGCGAGCCGCTCTTTTTCGCCGCCATCGGCAAAGCGCCGTTTGACGCAGGCCATGAGCACGAAGGGTTTGTGATTGTGACCGCGGCGGCGGACAAAGGGCTGATTGATATTCACGACCGCCGCCCGGTGGCGTTGACCGCCGAAGCCGCGCTCGCCTGGCTTAGCCCGGAGACGTCCGACGCGCGCGCAGGCGAGCTGGCGCACGACGCGGCCCTCGGCCCGGAGGCGTTTAGCTGGCACCCGGTAGACCGCGCGGTGGGGAATATCAGAAACCAGAGCCCCGATCTCCTGACGCCCATCGACAATCCGGTAGCGTGACGCTTTTATTAGATAATCCGCCGCGTTGCGGGCATCATGTTAAGGAAAACCTTAACCAGAGAACGGATACCATGCGCAAGACGACGATTATTTTACTGGTAGTGGCGGCAGTGGTCTGGAGTGCGGACTATATGGGCTGGCTGTAAGGGCTGGTAATGGGAAAAACTGTCTCAGGCGATCAGCGCATCAAAACGGGCATTAAGCGACAGCGTTCTCATATCGACAGGCGGGCTGCTGCTCGCCCTTCATACGCCGCGTAATGGCTGGCTACTGCTGGCGGGTGTCGTTGTCGCAGGGCAAGGCATAGCAGCTTTCATGGTCGGTTACTACGGGCAGGCGTTTGCGTTTCATGAGGGCCAGTCCTTTAGCGCCTTTACATAGCAGATAACACTATGGGGCAGATTGAGCCACAAAACCAGACGTTATCTGCTTTTGCCCCACCCATGCCCCATATCACAGGATCTGATTAAGATATCTTATTTATTTCAACGAGATAAATTCACTACACCTGCATATTCATAATGTCCTGATAGGCGGCGACCAGTTTGTTACGCACCTGGATGCCCATCTGCAGCGAAATCGACGACTTCTGCAGGTCTACCATGACGTCGTTCAGCGCCACGCCCGGCGTGCCGATTGCGAATTTTTCCGCCTGAGTGCGGGCGGCGCTTTGCGTATCGCTGATACGTCCAAGCGCGGCCTGTAACTCTCCGGCAAAACTCACGGAGGGCGGGGTTTGCACTGCATCATTGCGCGCCACCTGCATGGTGGCCTGCATCTGCTGAAGTACCCCTTCAATACCCTGAATAGCCATCTTTAACCCCTGGATGATTTTTCAACGGGGTGCAGAGTAACATTTTGTCAATGGGATAAAGCCTCTAAATAGCGATAAAAAACCAACCTATTTGGCCCATAGAAAATCCCATAAAAGCAAATAATGACCTCGCCATCCTAGTGGAACTTTAGTCGTGCTTGCCGACCCGGGAGTCCGTTTTGCTTCATAACACGCATTATTCTGTCAACGCTGAGTCAAGAGGGGCGCAATGACTGCCGCAGCTTCAACTCAAACGCCACAAAATAAAACCGTAGAGTGGCTCAACCGCTTACGCGCAAACCCGAAGATCCCCTTAATGGTGGCCGGGGCCGCCGCGGTCGCTATCATTGTGGCTCTGGTGCTCTGGGCAAAACAGCCCGATTACCGCGTGCTTTACAGCAATCTGAGCGATCAGGACGGCGGCGCTATCGTCACCCAACTGACTCAGATGAATATTCCTTACAGCTTCTCCGATAACGGCGCCGCCATTATGGTGCCCGCCGAGAAGGTGCATGAGCTGCGTCTGCGCCTGGCCCAGCAGGGGTTGCCGAAAGGCGGCGCCGTAGGCTTTGAGCTGATGGATCAGGAAAAATTCGGCATCAGCCAGTTCAGCGAGCAGGTTAACTACCAGCGCGCGCTGGAAGGCGAGCTGGCGCGCACCATCGAGACCTTAGGGCCGGTGAAGAGCGCGCGTGTGCATCTCGCCATGCCGAAACCGTCGTTATTCGTCCGCGAGCAGAAGTCACCGTCCGCGTCGGTCACGCTGAGCCTTGAGCCGGGCCGCGCCCTGGATGAAGGCCAGATAGCCGCCGTGGTGCATATGGTCTCCAGCGCTGTCGCTGGTCTGCCGCCGGGCAACGTCACGCTCGTGGATCAGGCCGGTCACCTGCTGACCCAGTCCGGCACTGCCGGTCGCGACCTTAACGACGCGCAGCTGAAATATGCCGCTGATGTCGAAGGCCGCGTGCAGCGCCGTATCGAATCTATCCTTGCGCCTATCGTCGGCACCGGCAACGTTCACGCCCAGGTTACCGCGCAAATCGATTTCTCTAATAAAGAACAGACCGAAGAGCAGTACCGTCCGAACAGCGACCCGGCGCAGATGGCGGTACGTTCTCGTCAGCTGAACACCAACGACCAGGTTGGCGGCGCATATCCGGGCGGCGTACCGGGTGCGCTCTCGAACCAGCCTGCACCGGCCAACAGCGCGCCTATCGACGCGCCTGCCGGCCAGAACAATGCCCAGAACGCCAACGGTCAGAACGCCAATGGCCAGAATGGCCAGCGTACCCAGAACACCAGCACCGCTGGCGCGAGCAGCGGCCCGCACAGCAGCCAGCGCGGTGAAACCACGAACTATGAAGTGGATCGCACCATTCGCCACACCAAAATGAACGTGGGCGACGTGCAGCGTCTCTCCGTTGCGGTGGTGGTGAACTACCGTCAGCTGGCGAACGGCAAACCGCTGGCGCTGACCGCTGATCAGCTGAAACAGATTGAAAACCTGACCCGCGAAGCGATGGGCTACTCCGACAAGCGCGGCGACACCCTGAACGTGGTCAACTCGCAGTTCACCGCGAGCGATGAAACCGGTGGCGAACTGCCGTTCTGGCAGCAGCAATCCTTCATCGATCAGCTTCTGGCCGCAGGCCGCTGGCTGGTGGTGCTGATTGTCGCCTGGCTGCTGTGGCGTAAAGCGATTCGTCCGCAGATCCAGCGCCGCGCTGAAGAAGTTAAGCGCGTCCAGGAAATGCAGCAGCAGCGTAAAGAAGTCGAAGAGTCCGTGGAAGTTCGCCTGAGCAAAGACGAACAGACGCAGCAGCGCCGCGCCAACCAGCGCCTGAGCGCAGAAGTCATGAGCCAGCGTATCCGCGAAATGTCTGACAACGATCCGCGCGTGGTCGCGCTGGTCATCCGCCAGTGGATGAGTAACGAGCTATGAGTAACGCTAATACCAACGCTAATACGAATGGTCTGTCCGGCACCGATAAGAGCGCCATTCTGCTGATGACCATCGGTGAAGACCGCGCGGCAGAGGTGTTTAAACACCTCTCGCCTCGCGAGGTGCAACACCTCAGCGCCGCGATGGCGAGCGTGCGCCAGATCTCCAACAAACAGCTGACCGACGTGCTGGCGGAGTTTGAGCAGGAAGCGGAACAGTTCGCGGCGCTCAGCATCAACACCAACGACTACCTGCGTTCGGTGCTGGTCAAAGCGCTGGGCGAAGAGCGCGCCTCCAGCCTGCTGGAAGATATTCTCGACTCCAAAGAGACGACGTCGGGCATGGAAACGCTCAACTTTATGGAACCGCAGAGCGCGGCCGATCTTATTCGCGACGAGCACCCGCAGATCATCGCCACCATTCTTGTTCACCTCAAACGTGGACAGGCGGCGGATATCCTGGCGCTGTTCGACGAGCGTCTGCGTCACGACGTCATGCTGCGTATCGCTACCTTCGGCGGCGTCCAGCCGGCGGCGCTGGCGGAACTGACCGAAGTGCTGAACAACCTGCTCGACGGTCAGAACCTCAAGCGCAGCAAAATGGGCGGCGTGAGAACGGCGGCCGAAATTATCAACCTGATGAAAACTCAGCAGGAAGAAGCCGTTATTACCGCGGTACGCGAGTTCGACGGCGACCTGGCGCAGAAAATCATCGACGAGATGTTCCTGTTCGAAAACCTGGTGGAAGTCGACGACCGCTCCATCCAGCGCCTGCTGCAGGAAGTGGAGTCCGAATCTCTGCTTATCGCGCTCAAGGGCGCCGAGCAGCCGCTGCGCGAGAAGTTCCTGCGCAACATGTCGCAGCGCGCCGCGGATATCCTGCGCGACGACCTGGCCAACCGCGGCCCGGTACGTCTGTCTCAGGTGGAAAACGAACAGAAAGCTATCCTGCTCATCGTCCGTCGTCTGGCGGAAACCGGCGAGATGGTAATTGGCAGCGGCGAGGATACCTATGTCTAATAAGCTTCCCTGGCAGCGCTGGATGCCTGACGACCTCTCTCCTCCCGTAATGCCGGAATTCACGGCATTCGACGAGACGGTCAGCGGCGAGAGCGAAGAAGTCGACGAAGAGCAGTTACGCCTGCAACAACAGCAGCAGGCGCTGGTGATGATGCAGACCCAGGCGCATGAGCAAGGCTATAACGCCGGGCTTGCCGAGGGGCGTCAGCAGGGCTTCGAACAGGGCCGCCAGGAAGGCTATGCGAAAGGTCTCGAACAGGGTCTTGCGGAAGCGCGCGCCCAACAAGGCCCGATCCACGCCCGCATGCAACAGCTGGTGAGCGAGTTCCAGTACACGCTGGACGCGCTCGACAGCGTTATCGCCTCGCGCCTGATGCAGATGGCGCTGGAAGCGGCGCGTCAGGTGATAGGCCATGTCCAGGTGGATAATAACCACCTGATCAAGCAGATCCAGACGCTGTTGCAGCAGGAGCCGCTGTTCAGCGGCAAACCGCAGCTGCGCGTGCATCCGGATGATTTACAGCGCGTCGAAGAGATGCTCGGCGCGACCTTAAGCCTGCACGGCTGGCGGCTGCGCGGCGACCCGACGCTGCATCCAGGCGGCTGCAAAGTCTCCGCCGATGAAGGCGATCTCGACGCCAGCGTGGCGACGCGCTGGCAGGAACTGTGCCGCCTGGCCGCACCAGGAGTGGTGTAATGACTGCCCGACTGACTCGCTGGCTCAACACGCTCGATAATTTCGAGGCCAAAATGGCGCAACTGCCGTCAGTGCGCCGCTACGGCCGCCTGACCCGCGCCACCGGCCTGGTGCTGGAGGCGACGGGCCTGCAACTGCCGCTCGGCGCGACCTGCATTATCGAACGTCAGGAAGGCACGCAGCTCCACGAAGTGGAGAGCGAAGTGGTCGGCTTTAACGGCCAGAAACTGTTTTTGATGCCGCTTGAAGAAGTGGAAGGCATTCTGCCGGGCGCGCGCGTCTATGCGCGTGGCGGTAGCGGCGAAGGGTTGCACAGCAGCAAACAGTTGCCGCTCGGCCCGCAGTTGCTGGGCCGCGTGCTCGACGGCGCGGGCAAACCGCTCGACGGCCTGCCCTCCCCCGATACCGAAACGACCGGCGCGCTCATGACGCCGCCGTTCAACCCGCTGCAACGTACCCCGATTGAAGACGTGCTGGACGTGGGCGTGCGCCCGATCAACGCCCTGCTGACGGTGGGACGCGGCCAGCGTATGGGCCTGTTCGCAGGCTCCGGCGTCGGTAAATCGGTGCTGCTCGGCATGATGGCGCGCTACACCCAGGCGGATGTCATCGTCGTGGGGCTGATTGGCGAGCGTGGCCGCGAAGTTAAAGACTTTATTGAGAACATTCTCGGCGCCGAAGGGCGCGCGCGCTCTGTGGTGATCGCAGCCCCGGCGGATGTCTCTCCTTTATTACGTATGCAGGGCGCGGCGTATGCGACGCGCATTGCGGAAGATTTTCGCGACCGTGGCCAGCACGTGCTGCTGATCATGGATTCGCTGACCCGTTACGCGATGGCCCAGCGTGAGATTGCGCTCGCCATCGGCGAACCGCCGGCGACCAAAGGCTATCCGCCTTCCGTCTTCGCCAAACTGCCTGCGCTGGTGGAACGCGCCGGTAACGGCATTACCGGCGGCGGGTCGATTACCGCGTTTTATACCGTACTGACCGAAGGCGACGACCAGCAGGACCCGATCGCCGACTCCGCGCGAGCCATTCTCGACGGCCACATTGTGCTGTCGCGCCGCCTCGCGGAAGCCGGACACTATCCGGCCATTGATATTGAAGCGTCCATCAGCCGCGTGATGACCTCCATCATCAGCGAGTCGCATTACGCGCGCGTGCGGACCTTCAAACAGCTGCTCTCAAGCTTCCAGCGCAACCGTGATCTGGTGAGCGTTGGCGCTTACGCCAAAGGCAGCGATCCGATGCTGGATCGCGCCATTACGCTGTGGCCGCAACTGGAAGCGTTTCTGCAGCAAGGTATTTACGAACGTTCCAATGTCGAGGATGCGTTACAGGCACTGGAACTTATCTTCCCGTCAGTGTGATGAGGTATGAGGGAGGTAGCCATGAAACAAAATGGCGCGCTGAACACGCTTAAAGATATGGCTGAGAAAGAAGTCGACGATGCCGCGTTGCGGCTCGGCGAAATGCGCCGCGGTTGCCAGCAGGCGCAGGAGCAGCTGTCGATGCTGATGAATTATCAGCAGGAATATCGCAATAACCTGAATCAGACCATGACCCAGGGGATTGCCAGTAACCGCTGGGTCAATTACCAGCAGTTTATCCAGACGCTGGAGAAAGCGATTGAACAGCATCGCCTCCAGTTGACGCAGTGGAATAACAAAGTCGATCAGGCGCTCTCGTTCTGGAAAGAGAAAAAGCAGCGTCTTCAGGCCTGGCAAACGCTCCAGGACCGGCATGCCAGCGCGGCGATGCTGGCGGAAAACCGGCTCGATCAAAAAAGAATGGATGAATTTGCCCAGCGGGCATCAATGAGGAAAGGCGAATGATTACGTTGCCCAATGTTGTGCTGACCAGCGATGTCGACGCGACATCCCCTGGCGCCGGTCTGAAAGGCGTTGACGCGAAAGGCGGCGACGCGGCGCAGGATTTCCTGGCGCTGTTAGGCCAGCACTTTTCTGGCGAGCTGACGCTTGCGGACGGTAAAACGTTATCGCTCGCGCAGTTACAGGGCGCTGCCGGTAAAGAGACGCTGGCGGGTAAAACGCTGGCGGACGCGACGGCGACCCTGCCGGGCTCCCAGAGCGATCTGGCGCGTCTGCTTGATCAGTTGACCCGCGGCGACATCACGCCCGCCGATCTCTCGCTTGCCGCGGGCGATACGCAGGCCGTGACTGCCGCTGCGCAACCGACGCTGAAACCGGCCGGTCTTGACGATGATAAAAAGCTCAGCGATGAAGATATGGCCGCGTTAAGCGCCCTCTTCGCGATGCTGCCCCCTGCACAGCAGCCGAACGCGGCGCCTGCCGTGACGGCGCAGACGCAGGCACAGGGCGTCGCGGCGCTCAGCGCCAATGGCTTTAGCCCAGCGGCCACCCTGACGCAGGCGCTCGGCAACGCGAAAGGCGATGCCAAAACTAACGCCAAAACCGATGACGCCGCTACTCCGCTGACGGCCGCTGCGGCGACCGCGCCGGTGGTCAGCCAGACTGCGGCCGATGTCGTCGCTCCGGTGTCAACGCTTGATAAAACCGCTGCGGATGTCAGCAGCACGCAGCTGCCGCACAACCTGAACCTGCACGCGCAGGCGATGACTCCGTCAGCGGCAGGCCAGCAGGCCAGCGCGCCGGTAATGACGATGCCGACCGCTCAGGTCACGGCGCCGTTCGGCACGCCGGACTGGCAGAACTCGGTAAGCCAGCACATTTCGCTGTTTACCCGCAATGGTCAGCAGAGCGCTGAACTGCACCTGCACCCTGAAGAGCTGGGCGCGGTACAGATTAGCCTGAAGATTGACGACAATATGGCGCAGGTACAGATGGTGTCGCCGCACAGCCACGTGCGCGCCGCCCTGGAAGCGGCGCTGCCGACCCTGCGCGCGCAGCTCGCGGAAAGCGGCATTCAGCTGGGCCAGAGCAGCATCAGCAGCGAAAACTTTAGCGGTCAGCAGCAGCAAAACAACCCGCAACAGTCTGGCTCATCCCGCGCTGGCAGCGGTTTTAGCCTCGGCGGTGAAGAAGAAGCGATTGCCGCTCCGGCAAGCCTTCAGGCAGCCGCTCGCGGCACTGGCGCGGTGGATATCTTTGCCTAACGCCAGAGGTAACGTGATTATTCCCGTTTTTTCCAGGCTTTGACTGCGCGCAGAGACGGGATAATCACTCTATCGCAGTACTGATACAGGAAACCCGAGTCTGATGACTGACAGCGCAATCACCAAAGGTAAAGGCCGTAAACGCTCCATCTGGATCCCGTTACTGGTCATTATAACTCTCGCTGCCTGTGCGACGGCAGGTTACAGCTACTGGCGTATGCAGCAGCATGGCACCACCGCGGCTAAAGCGGCGCCAGAACCGCCGCCGGCGCCGGTCTTTTTCGCCCTCGACACCTTTACGGTGAATCTGGGTGATGCCGATCGCGTGCTGTATGTCGGCATTACGCTGCGTCTGAAAGACGAAGCGACCCGTCAGCGCCTGAGCGACTATCTGCCGGAAGTGCGCAGCCGTCTGCTGCTGCTCTTCTCTCGTCAGGACGCCTCGCAACTGGCGACAGATGAGGGCAAACAGAAGCTGGTGGAAGCGATCAAACAGACGCTTTCCGAGCCGCTGGTGGCAGGACAACCGAAGCAGGTAGTGACTGACGTCCTCTACACTGCCTTTATTCTGCGGTAAAGCCATGGGCGACAGCATTCTTTCTCAAGCCGAAATCGATGCGCTGTTAAACGGCGACAGCGAGCAGAGCGCGGAACAGCAAGCGTCAGCGGGCGATGGCGACATCCGCCCCTACGATCCCAATACCCAGCGTCGCGTGGTGCGCGAGCGCCTCCAGGCGCTGGAGATTATCAACGAACGCTTCGCGCGTCAGTTCCGTATGGGATTGTTTAACCTGCTGCGCCGCAGTCCGGACATTACCGTGGGGGCGATTCGCATCCAGCCCTACCACGAGTTTGCCCGCAACCTGCCGGTGCCGACCAACCTTAACCTGATTCATTTAAAACCGCTGCGCGGCACCGGCCTGTTTGTGTTCTCGCCAAGCCTGGTGTTTATCGCGGTGGATAACCTGTTCGGCGGTGATGGCCGCTTCCCGACTAAAGTGGAAGGCCGCGAATTTACCCACACCGAACAGCGCGTCATCAACCGTATGCTCAAGCTGGCGCTTGAAGCCTACAGCGATGCGTGGAAAGCGATTAACCCGCTGGACGTAGAGTATGTGCGTTCAGAAATGCAGGTGAAGTTCACTAATATCACCACCTCGCCGAACGATATCGTGGTTAACACCCCGTTTCACGTCGAGATTGGTAACCTGACCGGCGAGTTTAATATCTGCCTGCCGTTCAGCATGATTGAGCCGCTGCGTGAAATGCTGGTCAACCCGCCGCTGGAAAACTCCCGTCAGGAAGACCAGCACTGGCGCGACAACCTGGTGCGCCAGGTACAGCACTCGGAGCTGGAGTTGATTGCCAACTTCGCCGAGATCCCGCTGCGACTGTCGAAGATCCTGAAGCTGAAGCCAGGCGACGTGCTGCCCATCGAGAAGCCGGATCGCATTCTGGTGCACGTAGATGGCGTGCCGGTTCTCACCAGCCAGTACGGCACCGTGAGCGGACAATATGCCCTGCGCGTTGAACATTTGATCAACCCAATTTTGAATTCGCTGAATGAGGAACAGCCCAATGAGTGACATTAACAAACCGTCCGATGAAAACGCAGGTGAAATGGACGATCTGTGGGCTGATGCACTGAAAGAACAAAAAAGCACCGGCGGTTCCGCAGATGATCTGTGGGCCGACGCGTTGAGCGAGCAGAAAACCGCAGGCAAAAGCTCCGCGGACAGCGTGTTCCGCGCGCTGGAAGGCGGCGACATGGTCGGCGCCCTGCAGGATATCAACCTGATTATGGATATCCCGGTGAAACTCACCGTGGAGCTGGGCCGCACCCGCATGACCATCAAAGAGCTGCTGCGTCTGACGCAGGGTTCCGTGGTGGCGCTGGACGGTCTCGCGGGTGAGCCGCTGGACATCCTGATCAACGGTTACCTGATTGCCCAGGGTGAAGTGGTGGTCGTCGCCGATAAATATGGCGTGCGTATCACCGATATCATCACCCCGTCAGAACGTATGCGTCGCCTGAGTCGTTAAATGAAAAATCAGACCACAGTTCAACAGCCGGCAATGCCCGACGCCGGCTCATCCTTAATCCAGGTCAGCGGCGCGTTAACGCTGATTATCATCTTCATTTTGCTGTTTGCCTGGATGGCAAAGCGTTTTGGCTTCACCGCTAAAACCGCCGGGATGCGTGGTCTGAAGCTTAACAGCAGCCTGAGCCTCGGGGCTCGGGAAAAGATTGTGATTGTCGAAGTGGAAGACGCCCGCCTGGTGCTGGGCGTGACCGCCACCTCGATTACGCCGCTGCACACCCTGCCGCCCGCGCCAGCCGCGCCGGAGCAGGAAACCGTGCCAGCCGGTGAGTTCCAGAACCTGATGAAGAATCTGCTTAAGCGTAGCGGGAGAAAGTAATGCGTCGTTGGTTGAATCTTTCTTTCCTCGCGCTCGGCCTGATGGCCGCGCCGGCGATGGCACAACTGCCGGGTCTTGTCAGCCAGCCGATGTCCGGCGGCGGACAGAGCTGGTCGCTGCCGGTACAGACGCTGGTGTTTATCACCTCGCTGACGTTCCTGCCCGCCATTCTGTTAATGATGACCAGCTTTACGCGCATCATTATCGTTTTCGGCCTGCTGCGTAACGCGCTGGGCACCCCGTCCGCGCCGCCAAACCAGGTGCTGCTGGGCCTCGCGCTGTTCCTGACCTTTTTTATCATGTCGCCGGTTATCGATAAGATTTATACCGACGCCTATCAGCCGTTCAGCGAAAACAAAATTTCGATGGAAGTGGCTATTGAGCGCGGCTCGCAACCGCTGCGCGAGTTTATGCTGCGCCAGACCCGTGAGGCGGATCTCGCGCTGTTCGCGAAGCTTGCCAATACCCAGCCACTCCAGGGGCCGGAAGCGGTGCCGATGCGCATCCTGCTGCCCGCCTATGTGACGAGCGAGCTGAAAACCGCGTTCCAGATTGGCTTTACCGTATTCATTCCCTTCCTGATTATCGATCTGGTGGTGGCGAGCGTGCTGATGGCGCTCGGGATGATGATGGTGCCGCCGGCGTCTATCGCGCTGCCCTTCAAGCTGATGCTGTTCGTGCTGGTTGACGGCTGGCAGTTGCTTGTCGGTTCTCTTGCCCAAAGCTTTTACAGTTAACGAGGTGCATGATGACGCCAGAATCAGTCATGATGATGGGCACGGAAGCCATGAAAGTCGCGCTCGCGCTTGCCGCCCCGCTGCTGCTGGTCGCCCTGGTAACAGGTCTGTTTATCAGTATCCTGCAGGCGGCCACCCAGATTAACGAAATGACGCTCTCGTTCATTCCTAAAATTCTGGCGGTGTTTGTGGTGATGGTAACGGCAGGCCCGTGGATGCTTAACCTGTTGCTCGACTACATGCGCACCCTGTTTTCCAACCTGCCGTATATCATCGGCTGACGGCCGTTCCCATGCTGCAATTCACCAGCGACCAGTGGCTCCACTGGCTGACTTTGTACTTCTGGCCGCTGCTGCGCGTGCTGGCGCTTATCAGCACCGCGCCTATTCTGAGCGAGCGCGCCATCAGTATTCGCGTCAAAATCGGCCTTGCGCTGCTGATTACCATCGCGCTCGCGCCGAATATTCCCGGCAGCAACGTGCCGATTTTCTCGCTTGAAGGGCTGTGGCTGGGGCTGCAACAAATTCTTATCGGCATCGCCGTCGGGTTTACGATGCAGTTTGCGTTTGCCGCGGTGCGTACCGCAGGCGAGCTTATCGGCCTGCAAATGGGGCTGTCGTTCGCCACGTTCTTCGACCCGGGCAGCCGCCTGAATATGCCGGTGCTGGCGCGCTTTATCGATATGCTGGCGATGCTGCTGTTCCTGACGCTCAATGGCCACCTGTGGCTTATCTCCATTCTTGCCGATACGTTTCATACGCTGCCCATCAGCGGCGAGGCCATTAACAGCAATGCGTTTATGGCGCTGACGCGTGCCGGCAGCCTCATTTTCGTCAACGGCGTGATGCTGGCGCTGCCGCTTATCACGCTGCTGCTGGCGTTAAACCTGGCGCTCGGCCTGTTAAACCGCATGGCCCCGCAGCTGACCGTTTTCGCGATTGGCTTCCCGCTGACGCTGAGTATCGGGATTATCGTGATGGCGGCGTTAATGCCCTTAATAGCACCGTTCTGTGAACATTTATTCGCAGAAATATTTCACTTGTTGACTGATATCGTTAGCGAAATTCCGGCTAAAGGTTAACCCTCCAATTTTAATGGTCATCCTAAGGATATTCCTAATATGGAAAATATATTCTCGGGCTGACCATACATCCCAGGCGGAATTAATGATTTTACGCCTCTCACATAACCGGATCGCCTCTTTACTTTAAGAACTTTCCTGGCAAATTATACGTAACTTTACGGGATAGTTGGGGTCGCCTGAATGACTTCGATACCCGGCTGATACGATTCACGCTATCGGTCTGCGGTATGCCGTTTTACGCTTTCTTATCCCGTAATTGCTGGTCTTGGCAGAACGGCGGTCGTTCTCAGGCTGGTGGAGCAATCGTTGTGCTTTAACGGATAACGCGTTTAGTGAGGGTAGGCTATGTCAACGATTATTATGGATCTCTGCAGCTATACCAGGCTCGGGCTAACCGATTATTTATCATCGAGAGGAGTACGGAAAAGACAGATATTTCATGCTGATAGCGTGGGAAATCTGGAGCAAGCCTGTCAGGTACGCAAGCCCCATGTGGTGTTTATTAATGAAGACTGTTTTATTCACGATCCCGAGAGCAGTCAGCATATAAAGCACATCATTAATCAGCATCCCGGTACGTTATTTATCGTATTTATGGCGATTGCCAATATTCACTTTGATGAATATTTACGGGTGCGTAAGAATCTGTTAATTAGCTCTAAATCGATTAAACCGGAGTCGCTGGATGCCATTCTGGGAGATTATTTAACCAAAGATATGCAGTGCATCGGCAAAATCAGTTTGCCTACACTTTCTTTAAGCCGTACTGAATCCAGTATGCTGAGAATGTGGATGTCGGGCCAGGATACGATTCAGATTTCCGATCAGATGAATATTAAGGCCAAGACCGTTTCGTCTCATAAAGGCAATATAAAACGTAAAATCAAGACCCATAATAAGCAAGTGATCTATCATGTCGTACGGTTGACCGATAACGTCACTAACGGCATTTTTGTGAATATGCGCTAACGCAGCACGTTAATTTTTATCCTGTACCCTACGCTTGAGTTCTGGCGCTCGCCGGAACGGTAAATGAATTTTCCATCGTATCGCCACGGCGAGGATTTTCATCGCCCAAAAAATGACGCCGCCCTTATTAACGGGGCGGCGTTATTATAAGCCAGACGTATGACGCGTTATTCCACCTTTTCGACAAATATCCCGTCCGGGTGATCTTTTTCATTAAAGAACCATATCCCCAGCGGATAGTCCTCCAGTGAAACCAGATACATGGTGCCTTCATTAAAAGGCTCGACGGCCAGCACCACGCCCGGGCGGCGCGGCCCGCCATCCGTCTTGACGGTAACCCGATCGTTAACGTTCATAACTGCTCCTCTTATTACTATTGAGCCAGTGTAGAACAAAACCGCTTTGCTGGCACCGGGCACGTGGTTGCGCGCACGCGCCTGGCTATACTTGTAGGGATGGGGCCGCCGGAGGTAAGTGCCATGAAACTGCAATATCCCACGCCAGACGCGCCGCAGGCCGATATCGACGCTCTGCTGGGCGCGATTGAGGTCATCAGCGAGCACGAGCAGCGCACGCCAGACAGCGTCTCCCCGGCGCAGGCGGATGCGCACAGGCAGGACGCGTGTCGGGAGCTGGGCGAAGAGTTTGAACTGGATATCCGCGACGCGGGGCCGAGCGAAGTGAACCGTTGAGCATAAAAATATCCCGGCCTGGGGAGCCGGGATAAGCTTGCGAAAGCAAGAAGCACTTAAAATTCGTTACACCAGGGAAACTGATGTCGATGAACAACATACCGCAAAATTTTTACAGCACAAGGATATATTCTGCTGGTGAATAATACGCTGCTAATATTATTGGCGGATATATTCACTGCAAGCCAACAACCGCGCGCCTTCCATGGAATCGATCCCGGAATACCCCTGCAAACGAGGCCGATTAATTGAGATTTTTCCTGGTTAACGGCGGGATCCCCGGCGCACAAAAAAGGAGCCGCTATGGCGCATCTTAATGACGATTTGCTGGTGATTACCGATCTCGACGGCACCTTGCTCGATCCCAACACACATGAATGGGAGCCTGCGCAGGCGTGGCTTACACGGTTAATCGACCACCAGGTGCCGGTCGTGCTCTCCAGCACCAAAACGGCGGCAGAGATTATCGCGCTGCAGGAGTCGCTCGGTTTACAGGGTCAGCCGTTTATCGCCGAGAATGGCGCGATTATTCAGCTTGATGCCCGCTGGGAGGAGAGCCCCGACTTCCCTCGCCTGCTTAACGGCGTGCCGCATGATGAAATTCTTGCGGTCATCAACCGCCTGCGCGACGAGCACGGTTATAAGCTCTTCTGCTTTAGCGATGTGGATGACAAAACCATCGCCGAATGGACGGGCCTCAGCCCGAAGCTCGCCGCGATGGCGAACCTGCTGGAAGCGTCAGAAACGGTTATCTGGCGCGACAGCGATGAAAACCTGGCGCGTTTTACCGCAAGCCTTGAGGCGCTCGGCTTAATGATGCTGGAAGGCGGTCGTTTCTGGCACGTGCTGGACGCGCGCGGCGGCAAGGGCCAGGCGGTGAACTGGCTTAAAGAGCAATACCGCCAGCGTGAAGGCAGGCTGCGCACCACGCTCGGGCTTGGCGACGGCCCGGATGACGCCTCACTGCTTGATAATGTCGATTTCGCCGTGGTGGTGAAGGGGCTCAGCCGCCAGGGCGTGAGCCTGAAAAATGACGATCCGCAACGCGTTTATCATACGCAGGAGAGCGGCCCGGCGGGTTTTCGTGAAGGGCTTGATCACTTTCTGGGTAAGGGATAAGCCTTACCCTTCGTCACACACCTGATTGCGTCCGCGCTGTTTCGCCAGGTAGAGGCGGTGGTCCGCTATCGACTGTAAATGCTCGAAATCGTAATCGCCGTCGCGTCTGGCCTCGCTGACCCCCACGGAAACGCTGATGCGAATCGTAGTGTCGGGCCGCACCAGAATCTCCTGGCTGTTAATGCGCTGGCGGATACGCTCCGCCACCATACGCGCGCCCTCAGGCGGCGTGCCCGGCAGGATAATACAAAACTCCTCGCCCCCGACGCGCCCGGCGATATCCTCCGCGCGCAGCGCGCGGCTTAGCATCCCCGCCGCCCACGTCAGCACTTTATCCCCCGCCTGATGGCCGAAGCGGTCGTTGATGCTTTTAAAATGATCGAGATCGAGCTGGATAACCGAGAAGGGCTGGTGCTGCGCCTCGCACGCTTTGGCGGCAAGCCGCGCCCGCTCAAAGAACGCGCCGCGGTTATAGAGCCGGGTGAGCGTGTCATACCAGGCGCGCCACTTCAGGGAGCGCTGCATGGTCAGCATATTGCGCACCATCCCCACGATCACACGCCAGGAGATAAACAGCATAGCGGTAAAGAGCAGCCACAGCAGGCCGAGCACCATCGCCACCTTGCCGAATCTACCCTCGGCGCTCTGTGAGACGGTGGTGACTTTCACCAGCACGCCGTCGAAATAATCAAGCTTCGCCCAGGTGATAAAGCGGGTATCCATGCGCGCGTCGCCTTCGTTCCCGCTCTCCATCTGACGCGCGAGCGTCGCTTTCTCCTGCGGGCTGAAGCGTAGCGTGTCATCCATGCCGGATGAGGTGGTGGAGATAAGGCTTAACTGACGGTCAAACAGCATGATTTCGCCGCCCGCTTCGTCATTGTCCAGCGCGTTTTTCAGGAAATCGCGCATCGCGCTGATGGGAAAATCCATCGCCAGCACGCCGAACCAGCGGCCATCGTCGTCAAGCGGAATACTGGCGGTGACGCGCTGCCCCGACGGCATGCTCGGGTCACGACTGTGCAGCCAGCGTACGCCGCGCGCCGGGTTCAGCCGCAGCGCATGGCCAAGAAACCAGCGGCTGCTGACCTGCTCGTAATATTGCTCCGGGATGCGCCCGTGGCCGTAGAACGGCAGGCTGGTGAGGTAGAACCCGGCGCGGGAAACATAATAGGTCCGCATTTCAGGCCGTTCATTACGGCTGTCGGCAATGCTCAGCATATGCCCGAGCGCCAGGGTCGCGTTGAGCTCGTTGTGCAGCAGCGCATCGTCGCGCTTAAGCAGCGTGCTCTCACTGACAAATTCATCCGACACGCCTTTGATAACCAGCGCATGGTCACGGGCTGCAGGCAGCACCCAGGCGGCGGCGTGGCGGTGCGCCTGAAAGGACGCCATTGTCGTGTCGGTCTCCGGCCCCTCCAGCAGATTGTGCATGGCATAGCGCATCCCGGCGCGATAAAACAGCAGCTTGTCGACGCTGTATTGCAGGTTGCGATCCATGGAAGTGGCGATAGTGTCCAGCTGGTTACGCTGGGAAGAGATAAACGCGTCCTGCAATATCACCCCTTCACGCCAGGTCAGGAGCGTGGAGAAGATAAAGACGGCGCAAAAGCAGAGGTTGACGACCCGAATTGGGTTTTTGGTCCGCCAGCGGCTGATGAGGATCTTGTCAGGCACGTCAGACTCCCTGTACTGATAAAGGCTCGACTCATTGAGGCATAGTGAAGGTCAGGCGGCTCCGATAATACCAGGCGGCGCGGATATTAAAAGTGTGGCCGGTTTTTTAAATATTGTCGCCTTGAAAGCACAAGGATGTCGTTGATCTGTTGCAGGATGAGGGGAGAATGAAAACGCCCGGCACGCTGGCCGGGCATTATTTCAACGACGCTCTTCGCGAGACTGTCTTTCACCGGGAAGCAGTTCGTCTTCACGAAACGCCTCCCGCTGCACGCCGTAACCGTCATACCATCGGCATTCAACCATGCCGCTTGAATAGCCGGTGACGACCATGCGTTGACCGCTGTTTTTGCGCTGAACTTCATCGCTGACTAAAAAGACCATAACCGCCTCCTTTATCAGTGTGAAAACATTCAGAAGATAGTCAACGCGCGCGATTTTCGCCTGTGGTCGTTAAATAATCAGGACTATTCTCAGTGTGCCGGTTTACCGCGCAGCCGCCCGATAAACTTGACCACCGCCAGCACCACGGCGCCGATAATAAAACCAAGCACCAGGTTCAACACCGTCGGCATCACCGCCGCACCAACACCGCCGAGGCCGTGTGCCCAGTGTTCGATGGCGTGATGCAACGGCGCGACGCCATGCACCACAATACCGCCGCCCACCAGAAACATCGCGACGGTGCCGAGAACGGAGAGAATTTTCATCAGCCACGGCGCCGCGACCAGCAGCCCTTTACCGACGCCACGCGCCAGCGCCGAGCGCTTATCGGCGAGCCAATAACCCATATCGTCGAGCTTCACGATAACCCCGACGATACCGTACACGCCAATGGTGACCAGAAGCGCGATGCCGCTCAGCACCAGCACCTGGCTTAACAGCGGCTCTTCCGCCACGATACCAAGCGTAATGGCGACGATTTCCGCCGAGAGGATAAAGTCGGTGCGCACTGCACCTTTGACTTTATCGCGCTCGTAAACTTTCGGGTCCTGTTTCGCTATCTCATTGAGACGTTGCTGTTTCTGCTCCGGCGTCTCTTTATGTTTGCGTGCGTGCAGGCTGTGCAGCACTTTTTCCACACCTTCGAAACAGAGAAACGCGCCGCCGACCATCAGCAAGGGCGTAATCGCCCAGGGCGCGAAGGCGCTGATGATGAGCGCCAGCGGCACGAGAATCACTTTATTGAGCAGCGAGCCTTTCGCCACGGCCCAGACCACCGGCAGCTCGCGGTTGGCGCGCACGCCGGTGACCTGCTGCGCGTTAAGGGAGAGATCGTCGCCCAGCACCCCTGCGGTCTTTTTTGCCGCGAGTTTTCCCATCATTGAGACATCGTCCAGCAGCGTGGCGATATCGTCCAGCAGCGTTAATAAACTACTTCCGGCCAAAATTTCATTCCTTCGTGTTGTGATTCTGGAGAGTTAAGTATGGAGCAAAAGGCTGAACCCTGAAACTACCACCTTCTGTCAACGCAAAATTAACTTAAGCGAAACAATTAAAAACCTCGCCTCTGCAATAATTTTAGCGTTCACTATAAGCGTTCTTTATTTCACGTCGTGAGGGAGTATGCGTTTCGGTCGAGTTTTACCGCTTTTGGGCGCGCTGTTCGCGCTGTATATCATCTGGGGTTCCACCTATTTTGCGATAGCGGTCGGCGTGAAAAGCTGGCCGCCGTTTCTGATGGCGGGCGTGCGCTTTCTCTGCGCGGGCGTGCTGCTACTGAGTGTCCTGTTGCTGGCCGGCCATAAGTTGCCGGCGCGCCGCCCGATGCTGAACGCGGCGCTGATTGGCGTGTTGCTGCTGGCGGTAGGCAACGGCTTCGTGACGGTCGCCGAGCACCAGCATGTGCCTTCCGGCATCGCCGCCGTGATGGTGGCGACCGTACCGCTGTTCGCCCTCGTGTTCAGCCGCTTTTTCGGCATTCAGACCCGCAAGCTGGAGTGGCTCGGCGTGGCCATCGGTCTTGCAGGTATCGTGCTGCTAAACAGCGGCGGCAACCTGAGCGGCAACCCGTGGGGCGCGCTGCTGATCCTTATTGGCTCGCTAAGCTGGGCGTTTGGGTCGGTTTACGGTTCGCGCATTGAACTGCCTGTCGGGATGATGGCGGGCGCGATTGAGATGCTCGCGGCGGGCCTGGTATTGTTAGTGGCCTCGCTGCTTACCGGCGAGCGGATGACCGCCATGCCCGATCTCTCCGGCTTCCTGGCGGTAGGTTATCTGGCGCTGTTTGGCTCGGTTATCGCCATCAGCGCCTATATGTATCTTATCCGCAACGTCTCGCCAGCGGTCGCCACCAGTTACGCCTACGTGAATCCGGTGGTGGCGGTGCTGCTCGGCACCGGTTTTGGCGGCGAGAGCCTCTCATCTGTCGAATGGCTTGCGCTTGGGGTGATTATTCTGGCGGTGCTGCTGGTGACGCTCGGCAAATATTTACTGCCGGGGAAACCGGTGGTGAAACCCTGCCCTGTCGAGAAGTAACGCTTAACCAGCGGGCGGCGCGGGCCGCTCGCCTTCCCGGGCGTGAATGCCCTGGAAGTCTATCTCCGCATGCGCCCCGCCGCTGCAAATCCACTCCTCCAGCCGTTCGGCGAGGGCCGCGTCCGAAAGCTTCTCGCGCCCTCGCAACGCGCATTCCCAGACCAGCAGCACCCGCCAGCCCCCGGCCAGCAGCGTCGCCACATCGCGTTTATCGCGCGCCACGTTTTTGCCGATTTTATCGAGCCAGAATTCGGTGCGGGTGGCGGGCACTTTAAAGAGATAACAGTGGTGGTGATGCCAGAAACAGCCGTGGGTGAAGATGACGCAGCGGTAGTCGTCGAGCACGAAATCCGGACGCCCGGCAAGCGCGGCGTCCTGGACGCGGAAGGTAAAGCCCTGCTCCGTCAGCAGCGCGCCGAGCCGCTTTTCGATGGCGGTATCGCGGGTGGCGATAGCGCGCATGTTTTTACTGCGAATGGCTTTGCTATGAACGTCCGCCATCGGTTTTCTCCTGACGCAGGCGCACCGCCTGCGCGATGCGCGGACGCAGCAGCTGCGCGACCGCTGCGAACGCGGGCACGACGACCGAGTTGCCAAACTGGCGATAGGCCTGCGTATCGGAAACCGGAATTCGAAACGCGTGGCCCTGCGGCGCTTCAAAGCCCATCAGGCGCGCGCACTCGCGCGGCGTCAGGCGGCGCGGGCGACGCTGCTGGTTGATGGCATCGTCAAAATCTTTCTCGCCAAGCGCTTTATCCCAGCCGCGATCGACCAGGATCTCCGCGCCATCTTTGTAATAGCGCGCCGACAGCGTGCGCGCCACGCTGGAGGGGTTCAGCGGATTCACCAGCCCATAGCCGAAGCCGTTGCCCTTCGCCTGATGTTTCTGGGCGTAACGGTAAAGGTATTTCCACAGCGTCGGCGTCAGCACGTAGCGGGCGTCCACGGTCGGGTCGAGCAACTCGCCAAACGCCGGTCGCCGCGCCGGGTAAAATTCCGGCAGCGCGCGCAGCGTAAACCCCTCATGCAGATTCAGGTCGCGGCGAAAGCCCACCAGCACGATGCGCTCGCGGTGCTGGGGCAGAAAATGTTTGCCGTCGATAATTTTCGGATCGTCCGGGCCCATCTCCGCGGCATCCGCCACTTCATAGCCCAGCTCATCCAGCGTCTGCATGATGATGCGAAACGTGTTGCCCTTATCGTGGCTCTTAAGGTTTTTCACGTTTTCCAGCACGAAAATCGCGGGCTGACGCGCGGCGATAATGCGTACCACGTCGAAAAACAGCGTGCCCTGCGTTTCGCAGGCAAAACCGTGCGCGCGGCCCAGCGCGTTTTTCTTCGAGACGCCAGCGAGCGAAAACGGCTGGCACGGAAAGCCCGCCAGCAGAACGTCGTGCTGCGGGATCTGCGCGCGGATATGCTCGGCGGCGGCCTCGTCGCTGACATCGGGCCGGTGGCTTAGCGTCACATCGCGAATATCTTCGTTGAACTGATGCTGTTGCGGGTCGCAATACCAGTTGGCCTTGTAGGTGCGCACCGCGTGTTTATTCCACTCGCTGGTAAAGACGCACTGGCCGCCCGCGGCTTCAAAGCCGCTACGAATGCCGCCAATACCGGCGAAAAGATCGATAAAGCGAAAGGCGTAGTTCGGATGATGGCGCGGCGGCGTGGGGAGCAGCGTCAGGAGGCGGCGGTATTCGCCGGGGCTGAGGCGCGCGCCGTCAGGGTGAAGCTGCTGGCGTTTCAGCCGGGCGCGGCTCCAGCGCTTCTCGCCGACGTCGTTTAATATAGCCACCAGCGTTTTGGTGTCGTAAATCTCCAGCACTTTTTGCAGCAGCGCGTGCGCGCTCAGCGCGGGGGCGGCGTCATCCTCCGCGCCCGTCAGTACGTCCTCAATAACAGAGTGATTTTCGAGCATTGCGTTAGCCATACAGATCCAATATCTGACAGAGTAACACACTTTGGGCCGGGGCTGCGGTTAAGGCGTCACCTGAATAAAGCGGCGCAGTACCGCTTCGTCGAGCTGGCAGTAGTCGCCTTTAAGCTCGGCGCAGAGCTTCGCCATATAGTGAACGAGAAAATCGGCGTTATGCCGCGCGAGCGCTCTGCCCGCCTCGGTTTGCATGGTGGAAGGCAGCGTCAGCAGCTTTTTCTGGAAGTGATCGAGCGCCCAGGCGGTATCGTCGAGCTCGCGATCGCTGGCGAGCGGATCGTCACTGTCAAACAGCGCCCGGCCCAGCGCGCCTGAGACATAAAAGACGCGCGCGAGGCCAATCGCGCCGAGGGATTCAAGCCGGTCGGCGTCCTGCACGACTTTCGCCTCGAACGTCTCGGGTCTGATGCCTGCGCTGAAGCTGTGCGCCCGCACCGCGTGGGCTACGGCGTCATACTCCTCACGCGGAAAATCAGGAAAGTGGGTTTCCAGAATGCGCAGCGTCTCCTGCGCCGCGAGCGTCGAGGCCAGATGGCGCTGCGGATGGTTTTTCGGCAGGTTGACGATATCGTGGAAATAACAGGCCGTCAGCACGACCCGTCGGTTAGCTTCGCTGCCCGCCATGATCTGCTGAGCCGTTTTCCAGACGCGGCGAAAGTGCGCGACATCATGGGCTTTATCATCCTGATTCCAGCTGTGATGCAGCCATTCTTCAAAACGCTGCTGCCAGTGGGTTAGCGACATAGAGACTCCTTTTGCGCGGGACACCCGGTTTGTTTCTGTAATGCAGATCACAAAATTAGCATGGTTTGCGCACCTTTGCGCGCGGCGTCGCGCTCCTTTTTGCCGTGTGATATGCGCTCTGCCTGCAAGTAATATTAATAAGATAATGCGTTCATAACGTGCGGCAGTGGCATCAGGGACACCTGACGCATAAGAGAATGTTTTTTAGCGCAGATGATAAATTTACCGTTGTGAAGCGGTTATTTATCCGGTTTCGCACCCCTTCTGTTTTCCGAAAAATAGTTATCGCCTTAATCGTTCAAGGGGCAATTATCTTAACGTTATCCTCAACGCGGATCTCACTCTTATTATCGCCGAGGCATCGCATCAGCGCTGGCGTGACGGGCCTTGCGACTGTTGATTATGGAAGAGTGTTTTTCTCAACAACATTTATTCCTGTTTTAATCTATTTACCAAGCCAATGAAATATAAATTTAAATAGACACCATGAATTATTTAAAAAGAAGAAAGCGCAATGATGGAAAATAATTTTTGTGGCGATTTTTCATTCTGCTAATATGCGTGCCGCGGACGATACTCCGCTACGTCATTCATTTACACCATTCATTTATATTATTTATGACGATAAGGAAATTGATAATGAAAAGAAAAGTACTGGCTCTTGTTGTACCCGCATTATTGTTAGCAGGCGCTGCCAACGCCGCAGAAGTTTATAATAAAGACGGTAATAAACTCGACCTGTTCGGCAAAGTCGATGCGCGTCACACGTTTTCTGATAACCCGGGCGATGATGGCGACGGCACCTATCTGGAATTCGGCTTTAAAGGCGAAACCCAAATCACTAACGCGCTGACCGGCTATGGCATGTGGAACTACAAAATCATGGCCAACAGCACCGAAGACAGCAACACCTCCTATAACAAACTGGCGTTCGCCGGTCTGAAATATGGCGATTACGGCTCTTTCGATTATGGCCGTAACTATGGCGTGATTTATGACGTTGAAGCCTGGACCGATATGCTGCCGGTGTTCGGCGGCGACTCCTACACCTATAGCGATAACTATATGGTTGGCCGCGGCAACGGGATGGCTACGTATCGCAACACCGACTTCTTCGGCATGGTAGACGGCCTGAATTTCGCGCTGCAATACCAGGGCAATAACGAAGATGACGGCAACGGCAACGAAGGCACCGCCAGCGGTCACGACGTGCAGAGCCAGAACGGCGACGGCTTCGGTCTTTCTACCACCTACGATTTCGGGATGGGCTTTAGCGCGTCCGCCGCCTACTCCACCGCCGATCGTACCGAGAAACAGGTCAACTATGGCCGTGGCGACACCATCGTCGCTGGCGGCGATCGCGCTGACGCGTGGGCGACCGGCCTGAAATATGACGCTAACGATATCTATCTGGCTGCGACTTATGCTGAAACCCGCAACATGACGCCGTATGGCGACAGCGTCGGCATCGCCAACAAAACGCAGAACATCGAAATCGTGGCGCAGTATCAGTTCGATTTTGGCCTGCGTCCGTCGCTGGCTTACCTGCAATCCCGCGGTAAAGACCTGTGGTATGCCGGTAAGTACCAGGATAACGATCTGGTGAAATACGCGGATGTCGGCGCCAGCTGGTATCTCAATAAAAACTTCCTCACCTATGTCGATTACAAAATCAACCTGCTGGATGAGGATGACGACTTCTATAAAGACAACGGCATCGCCACCGATGACATTGTCGGCATCGGCATGGTGTATCAGTTCTGATCCCGCTTCTGCCCTTTCAGGCCCGCCGCGTGCGGGCCTTTTTATTTTGCGGCTTCTTCGCGCGCGCCTGCACTCTCCCCTTTACCGGATGACGGACGGGCGCTATAGTGTGCCAGGACTGTATATATATCCATACTGTGGAGTTTTCCATGTTTGTTGAACTGGTTTATGACAAACGCAATGTCGCAGGCTTGCCCGGCGCGCGCGACATTATTCTGGCCGAGCTGACCCGCCGCGTGCATCGCATCTTCCCGGATGCTGACGTGCGTGTTAAGCCAATGCAGACGAACGGGCTTAATTCCGACGCCAATAAAAACGATCGCGAAAAGCTGAACCGGATGCTGGAAGAGATGTTCGATGAAGCCGATATGTGGCTGGTGAACGAATAAGCGCAATAAAAAGCCCGCCCGCCGCGGGTTTTTTATCGCCTGGCGTCAGCGTGGCTCTGCCGTGCGTTGTGCCATTAACTGCTGATTATATCGGTACGCCAGACATATCAGCTGCTGGCTGACCACCCCCGCGCGATGGTGACCCCAGCGCGCCACGCCGGGCTGAAGACGCAACCAGTCGGTAAACGCCATACAGGCCTGTAGCGAAACCGTCGGGATATCGCCTGGATCGTCCTCACCGGTCAGCATGCCGATCATCTTGCGCGTCGCGCCGTTCTCCCACTGCTGCCACAGATTATTCCACCAGCCGATCCGCCAGCTCCCGCGATGCACATACGCGCCGCCTGCCGCCCTCTCATTAAGCGTCTCTTCCACCACAAACCGCAGTTGCGTTTTACCGGCGCTCACCTGCGCAGCCCAGGCCGTGATCGCAGCACCCCGCAGCACACATTCGTGCGCCAGGCTGTGCGATAGCACCTCCGGAAACCGGCGTCGCAACCACTGAAAATGGCCATGAATGACGATAGCCGGGCGCAGCAGCGCGCCTGGATCGTTGCGGCATAGCGCGGCGTCGCCATAGCGGATGTCGTCAAACTGACGGCGGCGCATAAACTGCGCCTCCTGCTCCCTGACGCGTAGCGCGCCGCAGAGTCGCAGGGCTGGATGAACCGCTTCGCCGCCAGGATAACGCAGCGCCTCGTGCGGTTTCCATTCGCAGTAGCTGGAGGTGACTTGCAGCACCTGCCCGGTCACGATATCCGCGCTCAGCACCACATACAGCGGCTGCTGCGGATGTTCGCCCTGCATCGGCACGGTAAAGGTCTGCGTGGCGATATGCGCGGCGCGGTGCGCACGCTCCACCAGCCGCGCTTCGCACCAGTCCGCCGCCTGCGCCAGCGTGCGGTAGCAGGCGCGATCGCCTCCCGTTTCACCGCGCGCCAGCGCTGCAAGGCATGCCTGAATATGGCGCAGCGCTTTATCCCCCGGCTGCCAGGGCGTGAAGATTTTCCGGCACGCGCGACACTGCAACCGCTGGCGGCCGGTTTGCGTCGTGCCGTAGCGGATGGTCAGGGCGCTGGCGCAGTGCGGACACCCCGTCCCGCTCTGTTTTAATTTCTGTGCCAGAAAGCGCGAAAACCAGCCGTTAAACAGCGGCTCATTAAAAAGCGGCGGCAGGCTGCCGCAGCGGGCGCAGTGTAACGCCGGATATCCCAGCCGGTAGACTGGCTGCTGATAATCCATCGCGTCCGGCACGCCTAAATTCGGGCATGCCCAGCTTTTACACACATTGAGCCTCACCAGCAATCCTGCCGCCATTTCCCTTACCCACTTATTTTGTCAGTTGCCGCATTCTGAAAAGCCCGGCGAAAACGGTTTGTGCGAGGTATCACAAAAGCCCCCGGGCGCGCGGAAAAAAATAGCCCGGCACGATGGCATCTCCCTTCCGTTATTAAGGAGCAATTATGATGAAACGAAATTTTTTAGCTTTTCTGATTGCGGCCGGGCTTTCATTACCGGCGCTGGCGCAGGACGTCACGGTGATTTATACCAACGATCTGCATGCGCATGTCGAGCCTTATAAAGTGCCGTGGATTGCGAATGGCCAGCGCGACGTCGGCGGCTTCGCGACAATATCCGCGCTGGTGAAGCAGGAGAAAGCGCGCAATAAAGCCACCTTTTATTTTGATGCGGGCGACTATTTCACCGGGCCGTATATCAGCAGCCTGACGAAAGGCAAGGCGATCATAGATATTATGAATACGATGTCGCTTGACGCCGCCTCGGTCGGTAATCATGAATTCGATCATGGCTGGGATAATACGCTGCTGCAGTTAAGCCAGGCGCAATTTCCCGTATTGCTGGGCAATGTGTTTTATCAGAACAGCAAGATGCCCTTCTGGAATAAGCCCTATGTCATTCTGGAAAAAGAGGGCGTGAAAATCGGCGTTATTGGCTTACATGGCGTTTTCGCGTTTAACGACACCGTCTCGTCATCGATGCGCCAGGGCATTGAGGCGCGCGACGAGGTGAAATGGCTCCAGCACTATATCGACGAGCTGCGCGGCAAAGTGGACGTCACCGTCGCCCTGGTCCACGAAGGCGTGCCGGGCCGTCAGTCCAGCCTTGGCAATAAAGACGTTAAGCGGGCCCTGAATAAAGATATCCAGACCGCAAGCCAGGTGAAAGGGCTGGATCTCCTGATTACGGGCCATGCACATACCGGTACGCCGGAGCCGATTAAAGTGGGCGACACGCTGATTATGTCCACCGACAGCGGCGGCGTGAATATCGGCAAACTGGTGATGGATGTTAAGCCCGGCCAGCACGGCTACAAGGTGAAACAGTTTGAACTTAAGACCCTGTATGCCGATGAATTTACGCCCGACCCGACGACGCAGCAGCGCATTGACGGCTGGAATAAAAAGCTCGCTGAAACGGTGCGCCAGCAGGTGGGCGAAACGCCGGTGGCGCTGACGCGCGCCTATGGCGAATCGTCGCCGCTCGGCAACCTTTTTGCCGACGCGATGATGGTCGCCGCACCTGACGCGCAACTGGCGCTTACCAACTCCGGCGGCCTGCGCGATGATATCGCCGCCGGCAAAATCACCTATGGCGATATCATCAGCGCCTTCCCTTTCCCCAACGAGCTGACGGTGATGGATCTGACAGGCAAGCAGCTGCGCAGCCTGATGGAGCATAGCGCGGGGCTGACCAACGGCGTATTGCAGACCTCAAAAGGCGTAATGATGCGTTATGACCCGGCGAAACCCGCAGGCCAGCGCGTCGTACAGTTCACCCTTAACGACAAACCGATCGCTGACGACGCGACCTACCGGGTGGCGACCAATAGCTTCCTGGCGCCCGGCGGCGATGGTTTTACCGATTTCAACGCCGGGAAAAATAAACAGGTACACGGCGGCTATAACCTCTCTGACGCGGTGATCGATTACCTCAAAAAAGGCAATACCATCGTCGCCGCGCAGGTGCAGGAGATGCGGGTGAGCAAAGCAACCCCCCAGGGATGAGTCACATCAGGCGCGGCGGTTCGCCCGCCTGATTTTTATCGTTAACAAAGGAGATGATTATGACGATGGTACATTTGCAAACAGAACTGGCCCCGGCCAATAACCAGCTGGCGGCGTATGTCAGTTTTCGCACCGATTCGCCCGTTACTTTTACCTATACCGTTGCGGCGCGCGCGGGCAGCCCTGGCAGTATTCCGTTTACCTACACCTTCAATCAATGGACGACTGGAAAGGACGGCATTATCAAAGTACCCGTAACAGGTCTGTATGCCCATTACGCAAATGAAGTTCGCCTTATTTTTACCGAACAAAACGGCAATATCGCCTATGACAATACGTTGATTATCAGCACAGAGGATCAGACTTATCGCGACGAGACGATATTTCACCTGGATATTGAGCAGACCGATCCGGCGCTTTTTTCCAGCGTCTGGGGCAACAGCTGGCTGATGACGACATTCTGCGACGGCTACGACCGCAACGGCGATTTGCGCTGCTATTATAAAGCGCCTTATCGCAACCAGATGCTGCGCACCCACGACGGCTATTTTTATATCGGCAGTGAGGAAGAGGAACACTGGTATGCCCGCCGTTTTTTTAAAATCGATATTCTGGGCAACCCGGTGCTGGAATTTACCCTGCGGGATGAAAACGGCAACGCCTATACCAACACGCACGATCTGGCGTGGGACACCGCCGGCAACCTTTACATGATTGGCAGCGACTTCCCGGACCGCTCAACCAACACGATGCGTCAGGACGCATGGATCCTGAAGTTCGACGATCGGACCGGTGAAATGCTCTGGCGGAAAAATTTCACTGCCGAGTTTGATAACACCAATATCCTGAATAACAGTGGCACCAACGATGTACATTTCAATTCGCTGTCGCATATACCTGCCAGCGAGCGCTTTAGCGAAGCCATTATTGTGCATTCACGCTCGACAAGCCTGACGTTCGGTATCTCGCCGGATGATGGTCATATTTTATGGTCAGCAGATACCGGCAACTACAACCCGACGTTCGCGCAAACGTTGCCCGCACCGCGCCTGGATATCAGCACAATTACGGATCGCGATAATGGCGCGCACACGGTTTTCGTCACGCAAAATGCGTATTTCAGCGATAAAAGCGATATCAGTACCGGGAAATTTGTCCTGTCGCTGTTTAATAACCGTTCCTGCGCGGATACGACCGGCAAGGCGGTCGTGCGCCCCATGAGCGAGGCCGCCACTGCAACCGCTTATCGCGCCCTGCCTGTGCAGGTGCTGTTTTACGCCGTCGATCTCGCGACCAGCACCGTTAAACAAGTGGGCGAGGCGCTCACCCTGCCGCAAACGCGGGTTCCGCAGATAAGCGATTTTATGGGTGCGGTTTTCGACTATGGCGACTACTACACGGTTTTTACGAACGCCGCGCGCTCATTCTTTATTATCGACCCGACCGGCCATGTCATCGCGACGATTTATGATGTGATCAGCGCGCTGCATGGTTACCCGGAATTCCCCGGCGAGTGTTATCGCGCGCGGTTATTCGCCAGCGATGAACTGCAATCGTTAATGACAACGGCGTTTGCGCTTGCCTGATCGTTTTTACGCAAAAAAACAGGCCCGCATGCGAGCCTGTTTTTGGTTTTACCCCGGCCAGTGCGCGGCTACAGAATCGAGCGGAACGTGCCGCCCTCGACGCGCACCGCCGCGCCGTTAGAGGCCGCCCCCAGCGGGCTTGCCAGCAGCGCTACCATCGCCGCGATTTCATCGGCCTCAATCATGCGCGCGATAAGCGAGCTGGGGCGATACGTCGCGAAGAAATGCGCTTCAATCTGCGCGTCGGTCATGCCCGGCGCCGGGGCCGTCTGGCGCAGGTAATCCATAATCCCTTCCGAGCGGGTGGCGGATGGCAACACGCTGTTGACCGTCACGCCAGTGCCTTTCGTAAGCTCCGCCATGCCGCGTGATACCGCAAGCTGGGCCGATTTACTCATCCCGTAGTGGATCATGTCCGGCGGCGTAAAGGCCCCCACTTCGCTGGAGAGAAAAATGACGCGTCCCCATTTGTGCTCAAGCATCCTCGGGAAATAGTGCCGCGAGAGCCGTACCCCGGACATGACATTGACGTCAAACATGCGCAGCCACGCCTCGTCATCAATTTGTGCAAACGGCGTCGCCTCGTAAAAGCCGAGATTATTAATCAGAATATCCGTCTGCGGCTGGTGGGCGGTAAGCGTGGCGACGCCCTCCACGGTACTGACATCCGCCAGCACGCCGCTGACGCGCGCGGCGGGCGCATCGGCTTCAATCGCCGCCACCGCCGCGGCCAGTTTGTGGCTGTCGCGCCCGGTAATGGTCACCGCCGCGCCTTCCTGCGCCAGCCGCCGGGCGATGGCCAGGCCAATTCCCGCCGTCGCCGCCGTGACTATTGCCGTTTTGCCGTTCAGTTGCAGATCCATATGAATTCCTTAATGAGGTTCAACAGAAGTGGGTTTCAGTCGTGCCAGTAATTCCTGCGCCACGCCGGATGCCGACGCCGGGTTCTGGCCGGTAATCAGTTCACGATCCGTGACGACATGCGCGGTGAACGGCTCACTGTTGCTGCTAAATGCGCCGCCCGCTTGCTCCAGCGCGGTTTGCGGATAGAATTTCATCGCGCCGCCTTTGGGCAGCAGCCCTTTCGCTATCTCTTCTTCCGCATTGCTAATCACCGTCATGCGGTAACCCGCGTAGATCCAGCCGGGCTGGGCATTCGCGCGGCCCGTTTCGGCAAGCTTACGGGTAAAAGCCGGGGCGTCCGGCAGCGTGGAGAGCAGCGCGATGGGGCCGTGGCAGACCAGTGCCGTCGGTTTGCCTGCGGCATGAAACGCGGCCAGCGCGTCTCCCACCGCCGGGCTTGTCAGCAGATCCTGCATCGGGGCATGACCGCCCGGAATATAGATGGCGTCAAACTGTCCGTAGCCTTGTTGCGCGGCGCGCGCCAGGCTGATGACCGGCGAGGCGTCAGGTGAAGTGAGCTTCAGCGTGTTAAGCAGCGCGCGATGCGTGCGCCACGCGGTTTCATCGTTGTTGAAATACATTTTGTCATCAGAGGAGGTATCCAGCGTCGGCGCGCGGCCGTTCGGCGTCGCGAACGTGACCTGATGTCCGGCGTCCAGCAGGCGCTTGACCGGCTGCATCAGCTCGTTGAGGTAAAACCCTGTCGGGAAGACTTTGCCGTCTTTAAGATCCAGATGGTCGGCATCGGATAACACCACCAGCACGCTGGCGGCCTGGGCATGCAGCGCGGTGAGGCCAAGCGCGGCGGTGAGAACAAGGTGACGAAAAATTTTCATAAGGCGCTCCTGAGTAATAATCGTTGAGGCGCAGGCCGGGCTGCGGGATGGGCACACTGTAGTGTTTCCTCAAAAGTCGATAAACTACCGCCAGAGACAATCATTTGTTCTTCAGGAGACACAATGAGCCGACGCTTCGCCCACCTCAGCGATGTGGAGATATTCGTCACGATTATTGAGAAAGGGTCGATTACGGCGGCGGCGATCGCGCTGGCGACCACGGCTTCGGTGCTGAGCCGCGCGCTGACGCGGCTGGAGACGCGCCTCGGGGTGCAGCTGATGAGGCGCACCACGCGCCAGCTCAGCCTGACACAGGCCGGCCGCCATTATTATGAACAGGCGTGCAGCGCTTTCAGCGTATTTGAACGCGCCGAGCGCGATATCCAGGGGCGCGGCGCGGAAACTGTCGGTCATATACGGCTCAGCGCGCCGACCACCTATGCGCATTACCGCCTCCCGGCGCTGTTGCAGCAGTTCGCCGCACAGTATCCGGGGGTAACCGTCGAGCTGAATATTACCAATCGCAATGTGGATCTGGTGGCTGAAGGGTATGACCTGGCGATCCGTCTGGGCACGCTGCCGGACAGCCGCCTGGTGGCGCGCAAGCTGGAGGACGCGCCGCTGTGTCTGGTCGCCGCCCCTGCGTATCTGCAACAGCACGGCGAGCCGCAGCATATAAGCGACCTTGCGCACCACCGCTGCCTGCCCTTTATCATGCCGAGCAGCGGACGTATCGCCAGCTGGAGCCTGAACGATAACGCTCAGCCTGTGGAGTGGACGCCCAAAGGCCAGATACAGGTTTCCGATGACATTCTGGGCGTGATATCTCTTGCCGCCAGCGGCGCGGGAATTTGTCAGACCTACGATTTTATCGCGCGGCCATTAATGGCAGGCGGTCTGCTGAGGGAGATAATGCGCCACACGCGCGGGCGCACGCGCCCCTTTTCGCTGATTTACGCGCCGCACAAAGGGCTCTCCTCCGCCTGCGAGGCGTTGATTCGGTTTATGCAGCAGGCGACGGGGTAAGCGCGCCGCCGTTACGCCAGCCGAACCGCGCGGTTACGCCCGGTGCTTTTCGCCTGATAGAGCGCCTCGTCGGCGCCTTTAATAAGCGAGGTCAGGCACTCCATGCGCCCGTCCGCGACCATGCTGTAACAGCCCGCGCTGATCGTGACCACGCCTTCCGGCAGTTCGGTATCGGGGTGCGGCAGCGCCTTTTCCCTGACCATCCTGACCACTTTTTCCGCGATGCGCAGCGCGTCGTCCGGCGAGGCGTCGGAGAGAATAATCGCGAACTCTTCGCCGCCGTAGCGGGCGACCAGATCGCCGTGGTTGAATGACGCCTGTTGCAACACGCCGCCGATACGGCGCAGGCAGGCGTCGCCCGCCACGTGTCCGCGGTTGTCGTTATAGCGTTTAAAGAAGTCCACATCGATGAGGATCAGCGAGACGGGGTGACCGGTGACCGCGGAATCGGCCAGCGCCTGCTCAAGAAAAGCGTCGAAGCGTCGCCGGTTGGCAAGCCCCGTCAGGCCGTCGATCATCGCCATTGAATGCAGCGTCTGGTTGATTTTCACCAGCTCGTCACGCAGCGTGGCGAGTTCGTTGCGGTCGCGGATATTCACCCGCACCTGCCTGAAAAGCACAAATCCCATCAGGATAATGGCGGTCAGCAGCGCGCCGTTGATCAGTAAATCCGGGATGCTGTTGCGCAGCCAGGTCGCGCGCAGGTTGTTTTTATCGTAGCCGGCCACCACGACAATCGGGTAGCGCGTCGAGCGCGCAAAACCGTAAATCCGCACGACGTTATCCAGCGCCGACAGCCAGGTCGCGCTCCCCTGCCGCGCGCGCAGCAACACTTTGGTAAAGAGCGGGCTGGCGGAGAGGTCTTTATTCAGCACGCTTTCATCAAACGGGCGAATGTAGAGCGGTTTGCCATCCACCAGCAGCAGCGCGAGAATGTCAGTATTCGTGAGTTCAAAATAGCTGTAGAACTGGCGGAAATAGTCCATTTTTACCGTGGCCATCACGATGCCCGCAAAGCCGCCCGTGATGTCGTTAATGCGCAGGGATACCGGGATCACCAGCTCGCCGCTGATTTTACTGCGCACCACATGGCCGATATGCACGCCCATCCAGCTATGCTCTTTGTGATAGAGGAAATCGTCGCGCCCGGCAATATTTGCCTCAGCGGGTTCCAGCTCGTAGGAGCTGTTGCGCCACGCGCCCTGGGCATCATAAATAAACAGGCCATCAAGTTGCGGCAAGCGCCGCTCCAGCTCGGCAAGCGAGGCATTCAGCTCGGCGTCAGGCAGATAACCGTAGGCCAGATTGCGGCGGATCTCCTGCAAGGTCAGCTCCGCCTGAAGAAACGTGTCGTCGGCCTGGCGCACCTGTGAAAGCGATAAATTGATAGCCTTACTTTCGGTCTCGGCGACGGTGCGCTCCCAGGAGAGATAGAGTGTCACTGCATTGGCCGCGATGCTGCCTGCCAGCAGGATAAACAGGAAAAACGCCAGGCTGCGGCCCAGGGGAGTATCAAGCGCTAAAATGCGGATAAACTGCTTTTTGTCAGGCACGAATGCCACCTCCTGCGTATCCCGCCGCGTTTCATTAATGTGGCTGAAGTTTATCAGTAACTCCGCCAGGCCTTTATTCTCCGGCCCGGCGTGCACAAGCCTGCGAATTCCGGGGATTATCTACAGCGAATCATGCAGTAAGAATAGTACCGATAGCGCCAGAGAGGCACTTTTGAGCCGGCGTTATGCAAAACAATCAGCAGCGCGGGTGATGATTGGGCCTCTTACCGCCTGCTGTAAGTCTGACGCCAACAGCCTACTGACCGTTAAAGGGATGGATGCTTAATAATAGGTGACGGCCATCTTCGCGGAATAATGCTGTTCTTCCACCACGTTATTATTATGGATTTTCTTTGTGGTTATCGTGCATTCAACAGGCACTTTACGTGCGTCGTAAATGCAGGACCCGTCACCAACAAGGGTATATTCCTCGCCGAACACCGTGGTCATACTGAAATCCAGCGGCTTATTTTTTTCATCCCGATAAGCGACTTCGGAATAGCTGGCGACCTTGCCATTGAGAAAGTACTGACTTCCGGCGAAGCTGCCGCTGTCGGTATAATGATAAACGGAGAGCGGTTGTCCGTTAGCCATTGTCCGCTCAATCAGCCCTGCGCTGTTGGTCTGAAAAGTTTTCATGCCGTAGTTATCGGTCATGCTGACGATATTACATTTCTCGTCAAAAACATATTTCACCGGGCTGTTATTGAGTGAGCCTGCCAGCGTATTTCCCTGACGCGCCAGTACGGCGTTGCCATATTCATTACTATCGGTACGTGAAAAAGTCTCGATACAGCCTTGCGGTGAAAGCGCCACCTTCACCGTATAATTATCCGTCTCACTATGGACGTCGGCAGACAGTGTTTTAACAGGCCCTCTGACGGGATTGAAATCATACATGACGGAGAAATTATATAATGCGGGGATATAGCTTTCAGCGGCCGGTGCGTTAAAAGCCAGAAAACCTGCTGTCAGCGCCAGCGCGCTTTTTATCAATGCCATGTTCAATGCTTTCCTTGTCGCGAAAAGACAAAAATATCAGAATAGCCTTATCAGATCGAGTTCATGCGAAAAGCGTCAGCCGATAAATTCCTGTTCAGCAACTGCGCTTAAACGCGAGAGTAAACGCAAAGAAAGGTAAAAATAGCGCAGGCAAAAGACAGAGGCGCGTGCTGTTTTTAGCCGCGAATGGTCTCATTTTTTCTCAACGGGATGGTTATCACTGAAAGGCGAGGCGGTAAGTGTTTGAATAGTGGCGGAGAGAGGGGGATTTGAACCCCCGGTAGAGTTGCCCCTACTCCGGTTTTCGAGACCGGTCCGTTCAGCCGCTCCGGCATCTCTCCGTACTTGAGGTTGCCATGATGCCAGGATCTTTGGCATTTTAACAGTCCCTGCCTCTTCGATTTTGTTCAAGTGACGAGTTTGCGAGCAATAAGATGATTAAGTGGCCCTGGAAAGCAAATGAAACCGCCGCGCTGCCCCCCATTCCCTGGGACGCGGCGCTCGCCATTCCTGTTCTGGCGGGCCTGAGCGACGATCAACAGCAGAAGCTGGTGCGCTTCGCCGGGCGCTTTTTACAGCAAAAACGGCTGGTTCCCTTGCAGGGCTTTGAGCTCGACGAGTTGAAAAGCGCCCGCATCGCCCTGCTCTTTTGCCTGCCGGTGCTGGAGCTCGGCTTCGAATGGCTCGATGGCTTCCACGAAGTGCTGATCTATCCCGCGCCGTTTGTGGTGGATGACGAATGGGAAGATGATATCGGCCTGGTGCACAGCCAGCGCGTGGTGCAGTCGGGCCAGAGCTGGCAGCAGGGGCCGATTATCCTCAACTGGCTCGATATTCAGGACTCGTTCGACGCCTCCGGCTTTAATCTCATTATTCATGAAGTGGCCCATAAGCTTGATATGCGCAACGGTGACCGGGCGAGCGGTATTCCGCTGATCCCGCTGCGTGAAGTGGCAGGCTGGGAGCACGATCTGCACGCCGCGATGGAAAATATTCAGGATGAGATAGATCTGGTAGGCGAAAGCGCCGCCAGCATCGACGCCTATGCCGCGACCGATCCGGCGGAGTGTTTCGCAGTACTCTCGGAATATTTCTTCAGCGCGCCGGCGCTCTTCGCGCCGCGCTTTCCATCGCTGTGGCAGCGCTTTTGCCATTTTTACGGTCAGGATCCGCTGCCGCGCCTGCGCCAGAATGACATCGTGACGCTTACCGAGGATCGTCAGGTACATTAAAACCGCAAACTGACGCAGAATTAAGCATTTGAATCCATAGCGTAATTTTTTGCGTTGACACCGATACGGGGCATGATTATTATGCGCCCCGTTCACACGATTCCTCTGTAGTTCAGTCGGTAGAACGGCGGACTGTTAATCCGTATGTCACTGGTTCGAGTCCAGTCAGAGGAGCCAAATTCAAAAAAGCCCGCTTTTTAGCGGGCTTTTTGCTTTTCTGAATCCGTTATCCGTGCCCCTTCCCACCGCATAATCCTCTGCACATCCCGTCTCCCTGAGTCAAATTGCCCTTTCCCGCCATCTGCGGCGCAAAAGAGTTTTCACCTGGCGGCTGTCGCTGTAGTCTCTGTACCGACTTTTGCTGCGACCCATGTGAGTAACCTTTTCCCTGGTTTAATAACAATAAAAATACAGAATGTTGATGAATGGACAGGACAACGATGGACTCCACGCTCATTACTCCCCGCCCCGATGAAGAGGCGCCCGCATTCAACCGCGCCCGCCGCGCCGCCTGGGGCAGTTTCGCCGGCGCGGTCGTAGACTGGTTTGATTTCTTGCTTTATGGCATCACCGCGGCGCTGGTGTTTAACAGCGAGTTTTTCCCGCAAATCTCTCCGGCGATGGGCACGCTTGCCGCCTTCGCCACCTTCGGCGTCGGCTTTTTATTCCGTCCTCTCGGCGGGATTATCTTTGGGCATTTCGGCGACCGCCTGGGCCGCAAGCGGATGCTGATGATGACTGTCTGGCTGATGGGCATCGCCACCGCCTGTATCGGCATTCTGCCTTCGTTCGCCACGATCGGCTGGTGGGCACCCGCGCTGCTGGTGACGCTGCGCGCCATTCAGGGCTTCGCGGTGGGCGGCGAATGGGGCGGCGCGGCGCTGCTTGCGGTCGAAAGCGCGCCCGCCGGGAAAAAGGCGTTTTACAGCAGCGGTATTCAGGTGGGTTATGGCGTCGGGCTGTTGCTCTCAACAGGTCTGGTGTCACTTATCAGCACGCTCACCACCGACGAGCAGTTCCTGAGCTGGGGCTGGCGTCTGCCGTTCCTGTTCAGCATCGTGCTGGTGCTGGGCGCGCTGTGGGTACGTAACGGCATGGAAGAGTCTGCCGAGTTCGAACGCGCGCAGGCCGCCCAGCCTGCGCAGACGAAAAACCGGCTGCCGGTATTTGAGGCGCTGCTCCGTCATCCGGGCGCGTTCCTGAAAATCATCGCCCTGCGGCTGTGCGAACTGCTGACCATGTACATCGTAACCGCGTTCGCGCTGAACTATTCGACGCAGAATCTCGGTCTGCCGCGCGAGCTGTTTCTCAATATCGGACTGCTGGTGGGCGGCATAAGCTGCCTGACTATTCCACTGTTCGCCTGGATGGCGGATCGCTATGGCCGCCGGCGCATTTACATTACCGGCGCGCTACTTGGCGCGCTGAGCGCGTTCCCCTTCTTCATGGCGCTGGAGGCCCGTTCTGTCTTCGGCGTGGTGATTTTCTCGCTGATGCTGGCGAATATCGCCCACGACATGGTGGTCTGCGTGCAGCAACCGATGTTTACCGAGATGTTTGGCGCAGGGTATCGCTACAGCGGCGCGGGGGTCGGCTATCAGGTGGCAAGCGTGGTAGGCGGCGGCTTTACGCCGTTTATCGCCGCCGCGCTGCTGACGTTTTCCGGCGGCGCGTGGCATACGGTAGCTATCTACCTGATGGTGGGCTGCCTGCTCTCGGCGCTGACGGCGCTGTTTATCAAAGCCCCACCGCCGCGTTAAGCGAATATTCCCGCCAGCCGCTTGCTGGCGGGACGTTTCCGTTAAATCTGGTAATCAATCACTATCTCGCCTGCAGGCTCCAGCGCCTGCTGCTTGATCTCATCAAGCGACAGGCCGTTGTTGCAAAGCTCAATAAACCGCCAGACGTAATTGCGCTGGAGTTGTCCGCGCTTGAGGCCGAGCCAGACGGTGTTGGCGTCGAAAAGATGCCGCGTATCGAGGCGCGTCAGCGTGCTCTCTTCGCGGGTTTCGCTCGCCTGCTCCGCCACCAGGCCGATCCCCAGCCCTAGTTCCACGTAGGTTTTGATGACGTCGGAATCCTGCGCGCTCAGCACGATATCGGGCATCAATCCCTTACGGCTAAAAGCTTCGTCGATGCGCGAGCGGCCGGTGATGCCCTGCCGGTAGGTGATAAGCGGCCAGCGGCTGATCTCCTCAAGCGTTAGCGGGTTTGCCTGTGTAAGTGGGTGATCTTTTGGCACCAACAGACTGTGATGCCAGCGAAACCACGGATACGCCACCAGCCCAGGATCGGCGCTGAGACGTTCGCTGGCGATGCCGATATCCGCCGTGCCGTTTTGCAGCAGGGATTCAATCTCCTGCGGTGTTCCCTGAATAAGCTCCAGACGTACGTCAGGAAACAGCGACCGAAAGGTTTTGATCACGGAAGGCAGGCTGTAACGGGCCTGCGTATGCGTCGTGGCGATAGTCAGCACGCCGCTGGCGTCGTTGGTAAAGAGATCGGCGAGGCGGCGCACATTGCTGGCCTCGTTAAGGATACGCTCGGCAATCGTCAGCAGCGCTTTGCCAGGCTCAGTCATGCCCAGCAGCCGTTTGCCGCGTCGAATGAAAATTTCGATGCCCAGCTCTTCTTCGAGTTCGCGAATGTGCCGGCTGACGCCGGACTGCGAGGTATACAACATGTTGGCCACTTCGGTGAGATTAAAATCCCGCCTTGCGGCCTCGCGAATAATTTTAAGTTGCTGGAAATTCACAGCGCCCCCAGGAGACAGTCAACATGACGCTATTGTTAAAGTCCCCCGGCGGGCATCACAAATAATAAAAAGCGGTTTGTTATTCCACGGCGGAATATCGCTTAGCCCACCAGCATCAGCTCGCGGTTTTCCAGCGCCGGGCGCGCCACCAGCGACAGCAGAATATCTTTCACCGCCTGCGCCTGGGGCGTTAACGGCAGACGCGAAGAGACATTGAGCGACAGCGGCAGTGTCATCGACGGGCTGGTAATACGCGCGAGCCAGCCGTTTGCCGAACTGGCAAGCGAGCGTGCGGCAGATTCCGGCAGTACCGTCACGCCCATCCCGCTCGCGATAGCGGCGCTGAGCGTCGAGACGGATTCGATTTCGCCGATGATTTTCGCCGTCAGGCGACGCAGCGAAAACGCCTCGTCCACGCGCTTACGCACGGCGCTGTAGTCACGCGGCAGGAAGAGATTCATCTGGGCGACGCTCGCCAGATCCACGCTCTGCCCGGGGCAATCGCGGGTACCGACCAGGAACAGATCTTCTTTAATCAGCGCCTGGCTGGTCAGCCCGGCCACCGGCGCGCGGTCATAGAGCACCGCCATGTCGAGCTGACCGCTCAGCAGTTTGTCATTGAGCGTCGCACCGCTGTCTTCATGAAGGTAGACCAGCACATCCGGCAACTCCGCGCGCACTGCCTGGAGCAGCGGCATGGTGACGGAAGACGCCGCGGTGCCGGGCGCGAGGCCAATCGACACCTGGCCCTGCAAGGTCTGGCCGACGTTATTAACGGCGAGCTGCGCCTGTTCGCACTGGCGTAAAATGGTGCGGGCATGGGCATAAAGGATTTTCCCGGCTTCCGTTGGCGTCACGCCCCGTTTGGTGCGGATCAACAGTTGCTGATCCATCTCCCCTTCGAGCGTCGCGACCTGCTGGCTTAACGCGGGCTGCGCGATGTGCAGCACTTCGGCCGCCTGGGTCAGGCTACCGATATCGACGATTTTTACGAAGTATTTCAGTCGTCTTAAGTTCATTTTGCCTCCTGTACGGAATGCCAGAGCCAATGCCGGCAATGATGTCGTAACAGGTTTTGCAAGATGCTTGCCAGTTTTTGCAAAGCGCGCGCGGCTTATATAAGCGCTTAAATTATAAGAGAAAGCGATAACTTATCGCTTTCGGCGGTTGAAACACTGTTTTGCTTATGCCCCATTAGAGGTATTCCCGCACCATCATGGTGCAACCTCTGCACGCACACGCATTTTGATGGTTTTCTCGGCAAACGAATTTTCTGGCGCGTTCAGGGCTTTACAACGCCAGGCGACCCCGGTACTATGCGCCCCGTTCACACGATTCCTCTGTAGTTCAGTCGGTAGAACGGCGGACTGTTAATCCGTATGTCACTGGTTCGAGTCCAGTCAGAGGAGCCAAATTCAAAAAAGCCCGCTTTTTAGCGGGCTTTTTGCTTTTCTGCTGTGCGTAAGTCTAGGCGCGCCATCCCATTGCCGGCGCGATGTGCCGCAGAACCGACTCAATCACGTGTACGTTATATTCCACGCCCAGCTGATTCGGTACCGTCAGCAGCAGCGTATCCGCTTCGGCAATGGCCTCGTCCTGCTTAAGCTGCTCGATAAGTTTCTCAGGCTCGGCCGCGTAGCTGCGCCCGAAGATGGCGCGGGTTTTCTCATCCAGAAAACCGACTTTATCGCTGTCGTCCCGGCTTGCGCCAAACCAGGCACGATCCCGCTGGTCCATGAGCGGAAAAATACTGCGGCTCACCGATACCCGGGGCGTGCGGGTATGCCCTGCCGCTGCCCAGGCGGCACGGTAAGCGCGAATTTGCTGTGCCTGCTGAATGTGGAATGGCTCGCCGGTTTCATCATCCTTAAGGGTGGAGCTTTGCAGATTCATCCCCAGTTTCGCCGCCCAGACCGCGGTGGCATTGGAGCCAGCGCCCCACCAGATGCGCTCGCGAAGCCCCTCGGACCAGGGTTCAAGCCGGAGCAGACCGGGCGGATTGGCGAACATCGGCTGCGGATTGGGTTTAGCAAACCCTTCCCCGCGCAGCACCTCAAGCAACGCTTCGGTGTGGCGGCGCGCCATGTCGGATTCGTTTTCACCGGCGGCAGGCTCGTAGCCAAAATAGCGCCAGCCATCGATGACCTGTTCCGGCGAACCACGGCTGATACCAAGCTGCAAACGCCCGCCGGAGATAAGATCCGCCGCCCCTGCGCTTTCCGCCATATAGAGCGGGTTCTCATAGCGCATGTCGATAACGCCGGTGCCTATCTCAATATGGCGTGTTCTGGCACCGATCGCGGCCAGCAGCGGAAACGGCGAGGCGAGCTGACGGGCGAAGTGATGCACGCGGAAATACGCGCCATCCGCTCCCAGCTCTTCTGCCGCGACGGCTAAATCGATGGATTGCAGCAGCGCGTCTGCCGCGGTTCGCGTGGCGGACTGCGGCGACGGCGTCCAGTGGCCAAATGACAAAAAGCCGATTTTTTTCATAACGATCCCGTTTTCAGGGCGGGCAGCGCTTGTGCAAAGTGCGCGATGCCCGCCGCGTAGTCTGGTTCAGTGCTCCCACTCTGGACTGATAACGGGCAAGAATAAATGCCATTTGTTTCACATAATGGTTCAAATTTATTGACGGACACCCCTTGAGGGCGTTATCAGGCCTCGACGCCTGGCTTGCAACACTCCAGGAAACAGTGGCGAGCAATGTGGCTGTCTGTCATCCGGTGTGTGACGCTCGTGACGCGTTCTCATCAGGCCGCGGCCAGCTTACCGGCGGAACACAATTCAGTGCAGGCCTCGCAAAGAGAAAGCCCTGGAAATAGTTAATGCCTGCCGCCGTAAGCCAGCACCACTCCTCCACTTTCTCTACCCCTTCCGCTACCACGGTTATCTCAAGCTCATCGCAGCAGCGGAGAATGCCGTGTACGATGGCCTGTCTCGGGCCGTAAAGATGGATATCGGTAATGATGCTGCGGTCGATTTTAATGATCCCAGGCTGAAAGCGCGTAAGCAGCGACAGTCCGGCAAACCCGGCGCCAAAATCGTCTATCGCGAGATTAATCCCCGCCGCGCGCAACTGGCGGATAGCGTCCTCAAACTCATCAAAGCGCGAGATCACTTCACTTTCGGTGATTTCAACAATCACCTGCTGCGGCAACAGGCCATGACGCGCGATCTGCGCCAGCAGAATCGCCACCGCGTCCGGCACCTGCACCAGCGAACCGGGCAGCAGGTTAACCGAAATCATATGGCTGCCGATATTCAACGCTTTCGCCAGCGCAAAGGCGACATCTTTAGAGTGGAGGTCGGCTTCATAGAGCGCTTCGCCAGATAATGACGCAAACCAGGCGGCGGGCGAGCCACCGTCAGCGGTACGGATCAACGCTTCGAAAGTTTTAATTTTGCCAGTGAGCGGCTCCACGACAGGCTGCAATGCAAACTGGCAGGTGGCATCGAGCACGACGGGCGCTAAAGCAGGTTGCGGACGCGGCGGCATGAACCCGACCTGCCAGGCGTCCGGCTGAAACGCCCGGGAGAGCTGCTGGCGATCCGGCAAGCTTAAGAAGGAGCGGATAAATTTATACACCCGCGCTTCACGGGCGAGACTGAACGGCACCACGCTGGAGTCAACCACCGATTTCAGCACCGCGTGCGCTTTAACGCTGCGCAGGTCGAATAGCGTCATCCCGACATTTTGAAAGTGTCGACGCGGGGCATAGTCACGCATCAGCTCCACCACGAAATCGTGCCGCTCATCCTGACTGATGCGCGCGAACAGCGCCTCGACCGAACTCAGTGGCCCTTCCAGCACCTGCAGGAACTGGTCACCATCAAAAACCAGAATGCCGCTGACCTGCATCTGCGCATTACGTGTTTGCGCCTGCCTTACTATGGCGGCAAGGCTTGCCTGGTCGATATCCCCTTTCGCCCGGCTGCGGTAAATCAGGGTGGATAGCATCGTTTTCCTGCATTTTTAGGTCATATAAAGTGTCAGTATACCCTGGCGTATTTCGCTGCAATCCGCGAAACAGCCCGCATATATTCTCGCAATGAATGCTATTGCGCCTTTAATCTGCAAAAACATCGACATAGCCGGTAAAAATATTTATTCATAAAATGAATACTTAACAGTGAGCGGATGCCGGCGAACCCGCGGACAGAAAGGGGCAGGCTCAGCGTAATGCGCTTTGCAGACACTTTACAGATTAATGCCATTGCGCCATTCCGTTTAGTTTCATAAACCTGTGCCATCTTATAAGACACAACTGTGCCACGCAGGACAAGGAGACCAGATGAATACCACTACAACATCGCTGACGCCTGATGAGGCGCTCGACAAGCTGGAAGCGTTGTATGATGACGCGGTCAACGCCCTGCGCGACGCTATCAAGGCGTTTATTGACAACGGTACCCTGCCGGACGAAGCCCGCCGGGCTGAAGGTTTGTTTGTCTACCCGCAATTACGGGTGTGCTGGGACGGCGATGCGCGCAAGGCGCAGAAGACGCGCGCCTACGGGCGCTTTACGCATCCGGGCTGCTACACGACCACCATCACGCGTCCGGGGCTGTTTCGCAGCTACCTGCGCGAGCAGCTGATCCTGCTTTATGAAGATTACGGCGCGACCATCGAAGTGGGTCCGTCGCAGCATGAAATCCCTTATCCGTATGTGATTGACGGCTCAGCGCTGACGCTGGACCGTTCCATGAGCGCCGGCCTCACCCGCCACTTCCCGACCACCGAGCTGGCGCAGATTGGCGATGAAACCGCCGACGGGATTTTCCACCCGACCGAGTTTTACCCGCTCTCGCACTTTGACGCCCGCCGCGTCGATTTCTCGCTCGCGCGCCTGCGTCACTACACCGGCACGCCGGTCGAGCATTTTCAGCCCTTCGTGCTCTTTACCAACTACACGCGCTACGTGGATGAATTCGTGCGCTGGGGTTGCAGCCAGATCCTCGACCCGGAAAGCCCTTACGTGGCGCTCTCCTGCGCGGGCGGCACCTGGATCACCGCCGATACCGAAGCGCCGGAAGCGGCAATTTCCGATCTCGCCTGGAAAAAACATCAGATGCCCGCGTGGCACCTGATTACCGCCGATGGCCAGGGCATCACGCTTGTGAATATCGGTGTCGGGCCGTCGAACGCGAAAACCATTTGCGACCACCTCGCGGTGCTCCGCCCGGACGTCTGGCTGATGATCGGCCACTGCGGCGGCCTGCGCGAAAGCCAGTCGATTGGCGATTACGTGCTGGCCCATGCGTATCTGCGCGACGATCACGTACTGGACGCCGTGCTGCCGCCGGATATTCCGGTGCCGAGCATCGCCGAAGTACAGCGCGCGCTCTATGACGCCACGAAGCTTGTGAGCAATATGCCGGGCGAAGAGGTGAAACAGCGGCTGCGCACCGGCACCGTGGTCACGACGGACGACAGAAACTGGGAGCTGCGCTACTCTGCCTCAGCGCTGCGCTTTAACCTGAGCCGCGCGGTGGCTATTGATATGGAAAGCGCCACTATTGCCGCTCAGGGATATCGCTTCCGCGTGCCGTACGGCACCCTGCTGTGCGTCTCGGATAAACCGCTGCATGGCGAAATCAAACTGCCTGGCCAGGCGAACCGCTTCTACGAGGGCGCGATCTCCGAGCATTTGCAGATTGGCATTCGCGCCATTGACCTCTTGCGTGCCGAGGGCGAGCGTCTGCACTCCCGTAAACTGCGCACCTTCAACGAGCCGCCGTTCCGTTGATGGATTCTGGCGCAGCGCGGGCTGCGCCAGGATTTGCAGAATTATTCAGCAAACGGTTCAGCATTTCACATTCAGGCTTTGACAACCCCGAACGGTGCCGTTACTATGCGCCCCGTTCTCGCAATTCCTCTGTAGTTCAGTCGGTAGAACGGCGGACTGTTAATCCGTATGTCACTGGTTCGAGTCCAGTCAGAGGAGCCAAATTTTAGTTCTGAGATGTTTTAGTGAGTCTTAGAGCGTTATAAAACAAACGAACCCGGCACATCTGCTACAGATTGCCGGGTTTTTTGTTTCTGCTGTTTCGGGCACGTTATCGGGCAGCTTACGATTCGATGCCTGTCAGGCGCCTTCGCCAGTGGCATTAACCGATACCGTTGTCCGCAATATCAAACCCACCGATAAATCCTTCAGGCTTACCGACAATTCAGGATTGTACCTGCCGCTCTAACCCGACGGCTCAAGGCTCTGATACATGAAGTATCACATCTGCGGAAAAGAGAAAAAGCGAGCGCCCCTGTCCGGATGTATTCCTGTTTAACGAGTCAACTATTCGATACCGCAAGCGTATATGTATGCGAAGTAGCTGGCCCTGATGCTCATAAGAACGCCCGGATGAAAGAGCCGCGATTGGCTGCGGCGTAAGAACTGGCGCAGTACTTCAATTTTCCAGTGGTATAGGGAACTGGATTATTGAACAAAAAAACACAATACTTTTTTTTGAGAACGGCATGCTATAAACGTTTGAAAATGCAGGGTTTTTATTCCACCATTGCACAACGGATTAATTTAACTGGTGAATCAACTTTTTATATTTAGCTTTTGGGAGATCGTCCTGCGCCAGGTTTACCATCAATGTCACCGTATTTTTGCAGTGGTCTTTGAAGAAATTTTCTTGTTTAAGTTCCTCAAGCACTAACGCACAGTTATCGATGAGTTTGTTACGAAAAGTTCTTAAACTTGCATCCGTTAAAAGCAAGGCAGAATATTCTTCTAATTGTTCCGAAATAATGAAAATTTTATTATAATTTTTATCCTCTGTCCCTTCATATTTCCAATTGGCCGTGGAATATTTATAAAAGTCATCTTCATTGTTGTTTTTTGAGAGTGTTTCAAAATGCTCTTTTGTGTTAAATGCAGTCGCAATAAAAGAGGCTTCTTCTGCGGTATATAAACCAAAAGAATTTATAGTTTCATCAGTGTGTTTTCTTATAGTCTCGGTAAAAATTTCTTTTATTATATCTTTTAATTTTTCATTGAAACTGCAAAAATTAAAAGGTGGAATTTTAGGCCTTTTCACAAGACCTTTGACAAAACTTTCAAATGTTTCTGCCAATTCAAAATCAATTTCCTGCGTAGTGTTATCACGCCAGATTCTGGTATGACATATTACTCTTGGTTCCCCCTGCGAACCACACAGAGAATAATCAAGATAGTATTGCTTAGCATATCCGCCGTTGGGCATATGCAGGCCAATGAGAATACCAGAGCTGTATCCTTTTCGTATCCATTTGTTCCAGTCTGACATAAGTGAGAAACGTTTTTCACCACCGATAGCATTCAGAAATTCGCAAATAACAGATTTAATAATTTTCCCGTTAGCATCCTTTTTTTGAAACACATCCCTGCCCAGAATCCCGCCATTATGCCCTTTCATTAAGGCAATGTAAGAGTCTGGTAGTTTAAAGCCTAACTGTTTTTCGCATTGCTGTATTTCTTCATCAGAAACATCCTGACTGATAAAATCTTTTTTCGACTCAGCATTGTCTTTCCAGAAGCCTTTCAAATCAAAAGCGTTGAACATGTCATTCCTCATAATATGAATTTTTTTACCATCAACCACTCGCCCACCATCAGTACCAGATTCACTATATCACTGCCCCTGGCGAAAACGGGTGCGCATGATCGTGCCCCCAGAAAAACTGACTCATGTTGATTACGAAATTCGTTAAATATTAACCACCCACCTCTGTAAAAACAAGATATACATCAAAATTTCAATTGGTAGTCGCGTTTGGGGCTTTATTAAGGGCCTTGCTTCGAAATTTTCAATTAAAATGATTCAAGTTGAATATAATGTGAAACAAGTCGCATCCAGTAAGGGGAGCCAGATTTTAGTTCTGAGATGTTGTAGTGAGTCTTAGAGCGTTATAAAAACAAACGAACCCGGCACGGCTGAACAGCCCCCAGTATTAGATACAATAGTCAGTTAGTAATACCTGTTTTCTTAGTGCCTAATTTCCCATTTCGCCACCGTGCTGCAAACTCTGATGGTGTCTGATAATTCAGTGCTGAATGTGGGACGGCACTCGTTGTAATCCTGCGGCCGGTCATTAATCGTTTTCCGGGCATGAAGAATATCGCTGAACCAGTGCTTATTCAGCATTCATCGCTAAATCGTCCGTTAAAACTCTCAATGAATCCGTTCTGCGTTGGCTTACCTGGCTGGATAAGCCGTAGTTCCACACCATGCTCAAAGGCCCATTGATACAGTGCGTGGCAAGTGAACTCCGCCCCTGGTCCGTTCTTATCGTCGCCGGATAGCCACGAAATAGTGCAATGCTGTCCAGAATACGCGTGACCTGAACGCCTGAAATCCCGAATGCTGCGGTGATCGTCAGGCACTCCTTCGTGAAATCATCCACACAGGTCAGGCACTTAATCCGGCGACCGCAGGCGAGTGCATCCATGACAAAATCCATCGACCAGGTCAGGTTCGGCGCATCCGGGCGTAAAAGCGGAAGCCGCTCAGTCGCCAGCCCTTTACGACGCCGTCTGCGTTTTAAGCCCAGCCAGAAGAGTGACATTAAAAAGCCCGCATTCTGCGGGCTTTTTGCTTTTCATCGCAGCCTTACATTGCTTTCGGCTGGCCGGGGGGCGCGGGTGAATCCAGCACCACCGGTCGCTTTGGCGGGCGCGGATATTTCTGCAGCCACTTGCCGCTCACCATACGCCAGTAGAAGAAGACGCCGCGCACGGCCCAGTCCAGGAACATCCCGAGCCACACGCCGACCACGCCCATACCGAGCACGATGCCGAGCGTATAACCTGCCACCACGCGACAGCCCCACATGCCAAGCATCGATACCCACATCGCGAAACGCGCGTCGCGCGCGCCCTTAAGCCCGGCGGGCAGCACCCACGACGCCGCCCAGATGGGCATAAACGCGGCGTTGAGCCACAGCAGGACTTTTACCACCTCTTTCACATCCTCTTCATGGGTGTAAAACGATGCGAAGAGCCCGGCAAACGGCGCGCTCGCCCACGCGATGGCAGTCAGCATAAAAGTAGAGAGCCAGAAGACATGCCGCAGCTGACGTTCCGCCTGGCCAATCTGCCCTTTGCCGAGGCGCTTGCCGGTGATGATGGTGGACGCCGAGCCGAGCGCGTTGCCCGGCAGGTTAATCAGCGCGGCGACCGAGAATGCGATGAAGTTACCGGCGATAACGTTGGTGCCCATCCCTGCAACAAACATCTGCGTCAGCAGCTTACCGCCATTAAACAGCACCGACTCAATGCTCGCCGGCAGCCCGATGCCGAGCACCTCCCAGAGGATATTGAGCTTCAGCGGCGAGAAGTAGCTTTTCAGCGAGATGCGCAGCGCCGGGTTAAAGCCAATCATCAGCACGTAAATAATCGCAATGGCGCCGATGTAACGCGAGATGGTAAGCCCAAGGCCAGCGCCGATAAAGCCCAACCCGTCCCAGGAGAAGAGCCCGTAAATTAAAAAGCCGCTGATGACGATATTCAGGATGTTCATCCCGCCGTTAATCAGCAGCGGGATTTTGGTATTGCCCGCGCCGCGCAGCGCGCCACTACCAATGAGGGCGATAGCTGCCGCCGGGTAGCTCCAGGCGGTCAGCTGCAAATAGATAAGCGCCAGTTCTTTGACCTGCGCGGACGCCTCACCGGCCACCACATTGATGATGTATTCGCCAGTCATATGCACCAGCGCCGCCAGCAACACCGACACTATCGTCATCAGCACCAGCGACTGTCGGGCCGCCGCCCTCGCCCGCTTGCGATCGCGTTTGCCGAGGCTGAACGCCACCACGACCGTGGTCCCTAAGTCGACCGCCGCGAAGAACGACAGCACCACCATGTTGAAGCTGTCGGCAAGCCCTACACCTGCCATCGCCTCTTTTCCGAGCCAGCTTACAAGGAAGGTGCTCAGCACCCCCATCAGCAGCACGCAGGTATTTTCCAGCAGAATAGGCACCGCCAGCGGCGTGATCTCACGCCAGAACAGTACCCGATAGCTTTTACGTTTTTTGTACCAGGGCGTGCGAGCAATTGCCTGGCGAACGGTGGTGGTTACACTCAAAATGGACCTGCGCGCGAAAGTTGAAACCTCATTTCAAATAATGAGTTAGAACCCGCAATCCTGCAAAGGCTTTCCGCACATATTGTCTGAAAATAGCGCGTTATGCTCACAGAACATCCGAACGCGCGATCCGGTGGCAAATGCCATTTGACAATTCGCGCGAGGCCGCTATGATTAGCCTCCACACGATTCCTCTGTAGTTCAGTCGGTAGAACGGCGGACTGTTAATCCGTATGTCACTGGTTCGAGTCCAGTCAGAGGAGCCAGATTTTAGTATTAAGACATCTCAGTGAGTCTTAATGCGTTACAAAAACAATGAGTTAGATTGACCCGGTTGTCCTGATAAGGATTGCCGGGTTTTTTGTCATCTGTAGTTTTTAGGGGCTTAATCGGGGGCCTCACGGTTCGTTGAACGAATGGAGCCCCCGCTATGGCACCCACTGATACTGCTATCCACAAGCTCAGACCCGCAGACAAACCCTTCAAACTCGGTGACAGTGCCGGACTGTACCTGCTGATCAAACCCAACGGCTCAAAACTCTGGTATATGAAGTACCGCATTGACGGGAAAGAGAAGAAGCTGGCCTTTGGCCCCTACCCGGATGTTTCCCTGCTTACGGCACGCCAGCTCCGCGATGCGGTACACAGTAAGTTGAGAAAGAGATAAGCATTTATATAACTCTTAGGGGGTTTGTTTCATACCACGAATAAAGCATGAAGATAATAACTAGCCCAAAGATTACTGAAGAGTTCTTTGGTTTTATAAATGCGGCTAGAAATGTAATGGGAATGACAATATATCTCATACAGAAAACGACAAATCCGAGACTGCGCATAAAACAGGTTAAGGCCAGAACCGGACTCCATCGCTCACAAATCTACGCATGGATGAAAGAAGGCCATTTTCCGCAGTCAATTAAGACAGGCCCTGCCAGTGTGGCATGGCTTGGAAATGAAATTGACAAAGGGATTGAGAATAAACTCCGCCTGAGAGCGCTGCGCCCATCGCACAAGAGTAACAACAATGAATAGCAACAAATATAACCTGATTACTATCCCTTGAAAGATTTACGCCCTTTCGATATGAATCTACGACTCACCCGCAACCCGGACCATGACGAAATCAAAGCCTCAATACGTTTGCGCGATCCTGAGCATCCCCACATAATCCTGACCACGTAAAGTGGACACAGCTCTAAGCGAAATTCTGGTTTTCAAACTGTTCCGGGCTGAGCCAGTCACAGGCACTGTGGCGACGCCAGCGATTGTCATCGCACTCGATATAATTAAATACCGTCGTTGGTATTATTTCCCGACTGATAAAGCGTTCACCGTGAATGCCTTCGACTTTCAGTGAGCGGAAGAAGTTTTCCGCACAAGCGTTATCATAACAGCAGCCCTTTGCACTCATACTACCGCGCAAATTATGCCGCTGCAGCAGCGCCTGATAATCCGCCGGGCAGCACTGCCCGCCACGATCTGTGTGCACGATGACATCCTCCGGGCGTTTGCGCTGACGCGACGGACGCCATCTGTAGCGCATCGCAGGCCAGTTGCGCTGTCATCCGGGAGGACACCGACCAACCGATAACTGCCCGTAACCACAGGTCGATTGCCACGGCAAGGTACAGCCAGCCTTCATCCATACGTAAGCAGGTCATGTCTCCTGACCACTTCTGGTTCAAGCCGCTGGCGTAAAAATCCTGTTTCAGCAGATTCTCCGACACCGGCAGGCCATGTTCGCGGTAACTGACAGGACTTAACTTCCGTGAAGCTTTCGCTTGCAGCGCCTGACGACGCAGGCTGGCTGCCACGGTTTTTACGTTGAACCGGTAACCTGAGCATGCAGTTCATCGGTCAGGCGCGGTGCCTCGTAACGCTGTTTTGCCCGGCGAAAAGCCTCGTGCACAGTGCTGTCGCAACTCAGACGGAACTGCTGGCGTGAGTTTATCCCGGCGCGTCGCCGATTCCACACATACCAGCCGCTGCGGGCCACCCCGAGGACGCGACATATGGCTTTGATGCATAACTCAGCCTGATGCTTTCAATAAAGACATATTTCATTTCAGGCGCTTCGCGAAGTATGTCGCGCCTTTTGGAGGATAAGCTTGCCCCACCAGATGGCGTTTGAGGCGGGCATTTTCAGCGGCGAGTTCATTTCCCTGGTCAGAGGATGAGAGCTGTTGCTCCTGTTTACTGCGCCAGTTATAGCGCTGCGATGCATTCAGTCTGAGCTTGCGGGCTGTTGCGGCGACACCAATGCGCTCAGCCAGTTTAAGGGCTTCCTGAAGGAATTAAGGTGAGTGCTGCTTGCGGCTCTTTTTTATGCTTGATACTGGTTTTTTATGTGAGCTACCTCTGGTTGAGAGTTTATTCACTTAGTCGCGTGTCTACTATTGCTGGGTAGAATCGATGCGCGTTCAGGATAAAACTGAGGCGTTGGACGCCGCGAGCCTGGCTGTAAATAACTAAAGCTTTTCCCATTAAAAAGCCCGCTCAGGCGGGCTTTTCGCTGTGGCGCGCAGCGGTCTGACGTCACGCCGCAGGCATAAAAAAAACCGCCGAAGCGGTTTTTTTCTTTATTCTTCGCCTTTCGGCTCGTGGACTTTCAGCTCGCCCATCGCTTTAAGCTTTTTAGAAATCTCGCGGCGCTCTTTGGAGATTTCGGCGTTTTTGATGATGTAGTCATCAACGCGGTCTTCGTAGTCGCTTTTCATGCTGGCGATGATGCCCTGGATGGATTCCACGCTCATGCCCGGCTTGATGTAGTCGCTCAGGTTATCGAGCAGCAACACGCGCTTCTGGTTGTCACGGATTTTCTTTTCAACGTCCTGGATCTCGCGCTGCAACTTGTTCTTGCGACGGAACAGACGCACGAACTCAAGAACGTCCTGGAATGAAGGTTTGCTGTTTTCCATTTTTACACCCCTGCTGAATATAAGATTCGGATTCGTTAAAACAACCGCATAGCATAAACCTTACTGGCAGCGGCGGTTGATGACAATGGTTTTATCCCGTTCAGGATGCCTGTCACCATCATACTCTGAAACGGTGCTGAATCGAAACAAGCGCCTGCCGTCTGCGGGTTATTTGCGCAGCGCCCGGCAGATCAGCTGCGACAGGCGTTCCAGCTGCTGCGCCAGCTCCATACTTAACCATACATAGCCGTGAATCGGCGTTTCCACCAGATCATTCTGCTGGCCTTCTTTCATCAGCGTGCGCAGCTCCTGCACAATCTCGGCGAGCTTTTCACGGTTCGCCATCACCGGCGACGGGTTGCCCTCGCGCAGCGCCTCGGCAATCGCCGCCAGCGTATTTTCGGTCATCTGCTGCGAATCACGCAGCGTGCGGGCGTTGATCATCAGAAAATGGCTTTCGCGCGAGGCCCACCAGGCGTTAATTTGCATCTCCAGCGTGCAGACCATGTTGCGGCTGGTGGTCTGGATGGCTTCGAAAATGGCGCGCTGAATGTGCGTCTCTTTGCTGGCAGGCGTAATAAACGCGCGCAGCTTCACGACGCTGCCAAGAATATGCTGTAGAGGCTTATCGAGGCGCGGGCGTTCCACCAGATTCGGCGACAGCCCGGCATGGTAAATTTTGCCGAAATCGCTGACGAAATTCGCCATCTGGATGCGCCAGTGAATAAACGCGCGCTGCGGCCAGAGGCTGGTGAACAGCATCGCCAGCAGCGAGCCGAAAATCACATCGCCACCGCGCCAGAGCGCGACCAGCATGTCGCCCTGCGGCGCGCCCACCACCACCGAGAGCGTAATGCCGATAAGCAGCGCCTGGTACGGACGCTTGCCGAGCGCCAGGTAACCGCACAGAAACATCGCCAGCGCGCACCACAAGAGCATCGCAGGCAGCGACCAGCCCTCCAGCTGTAACGCTACCAGCCCGAGCGCGGCGCCGAGAATGGTGCCGCCGATACGCTCAAACGCGCGTGGCACGACGTTGCCCCAGAAAGAGATAGGCCCCATCACCACCACCAGCGTAATCAACGGCCAGGTGCCTTCCGGCACGTTCAGCATCCGCACCAGTAAAAAGGTAATGATAAACGCCAGCGCGATGCGCACGCCGTGGACGATGCGGTAATGCTGGTAGAGACGAATTTCGAAAGAGGTAAGCGATTTATCAGCTCGCACGCTAACTTTCCCGTTAATAACCCTGATGAAACGTCGCTTCAGGCGCAACGCCTAAAAATGAGGGGCGCTATTTTCTGATAAAAAACGGGGAAAAGCTGTAATTTTTGGGAAATTCGAGGCGAAAAATCGTGGAATTAACGTTATTTCACCTTTTATTTAACAAAAGCAGCGCACCCGCCGCCAGCACGGGCGCGCGTCAGGGTTATTCGCCGGATGTCTGTACCGGGATATACATATCGATGTCCCAGTAGCCGTCTTTCTTACCGTCGTTAAGATAGATTTCAAAGCACGGGCGCGCCGCCATTTGATAACGGACGTCCTGATGCAAACGTGTAAAGAACGCGAGCCACGGCGTGGCGAAGTCGTTATTTTCAACACGGGCGCGCGCCACGGCATACTGGCCGCCGGGCAAGTCCGTCAGGGTAACGCCGACGCTGTTCTCGGGCACCGTGAAATCCGGCGGCACTTCAACCACCGTATCGGCGCGCAGTTTCTCCGGCGCGACCTGCTGCGGATTATCATAGTAGACCGCAATCCAGGCCTGCGGCTGGATATGAAAGTTATCCACCCACATTGTTAACTGCTCAAAGCCCTGCGGCACCGTTTTCTCCCACGGGCCGACCAGATGAAACCCGGCGATTTTTCGCGTGACGATATGCTCGATGGTGTAATCCATGTTCACTCCTCGCTGTTAAAATAGCGAGTATAGTGTGCGGCGCTCACCCGGGCGTCTGTGAGCGCCTTCGCATTGGCAAGAAACGCTTACAGCGTCAGGTGCAGCCAGTCGCCAAAGCGCGAGAATATACCGCCCTTTTTCACTTTCTCAAGCGTCACCAGCGGCATCCGCGCTATTATCTGATCGCCGTTGTAGAGTTCTATTTCGCCCACTCTTTCATTAGCGTCCAGCGGCGCGTCAAGGCGTTCTCTGTCCAGCAGATATTTCGCTTTCACGTTGGCGAGCTGCGCTTTCGGCAGCGTCAGCCAGAAGTCGCGATCGGTCCCGACCGCCACCTGTTCATCTTTGCCGTACCAGACGCGCTCGCTGCCCACTTTTTTGCCTTTCTGGAGGATCTCCACGGTGTCGAACGTCTGCTGGCCCCAGTGGAGTAGTTTGCGCGCCTGATCTTCACGACCTTTCGGGCTGTCGGCGCCCATAATCACCGCGATCAGACGACGTTTACCGTCAACGCTTGAGGCAATCAGGTTAAAGCCCGCCCCGGAGGTGTGGCCCGTTTTCAGGCCGTCAACATTGAGCGTCTTATCCCACAACAGCCCGTTGCGGTTCTGCTGGGTGATGCCGTTCCAGGTCAGGCTCTTTTCGCTGTACATATGATAAAACGCCGGCTCACCGTGAATAATGGCGCGCGACAGCACCGCCAGATCGTAGGCGGAGCTGTGCTGCCCCGGCGCGTCCAGGCCGTGGACCGTCTCAAAATGGGTGTCTTTCAGGCCGAGCTTTTGTACGTAGTCATTCATCATCGCGACGAACTGCGGCTGCCCGCCCGCCACGTAATCCGCCAGCGCCACGCAGGCGTCGTTGCCGGAGTCGACAATCAGCCCGCGGCTGAGATCGCGCACCGTCACGCGATCGCCCGCCTTCAGGAACATCAGTGATGAGCCTTCAAAGACGGGATTATCTTTCGCCCAGGCGTCTTTGCCCACCGTCACCACGTCGTCCGGCGTGATGCGATGGCTGTCGATGGCGCGGTCCACCACATAGCCAGTCATTAATTTGGTCAGGCTCGCCGGGTTACGCTGTTGATGTTCGTTATTCGCCGCCAGTATTTGTCCGGTTGTGTAATCCATTAACACATAGCTACCCGCCACGATGGCAGGCGGCTGTGGCATGGCAGGCGCAGCGGCGTTCGCCTGCGCGGTAATACCGGCCAGCATGATGCAGGAAACGGCAATCATCGGTCTAAATTTCAACAGCATATCCTCAGTAACGTCTTGATGGGGCGCCTTTTTTACGGCAGTTTTTATTTCCTTGCTCCGTTAAATTGCAAGAAAATATGAATAAGATGTGTCTGAACCTCTCTTTTCGCCTGTTTATTTCCCTGTCGATGCCCGGCTGCGGAAAATCTGATAATGCATATTTCACGTACTCTTCCGATTGTGATAAAGGCCGACTCTTTTTAGCCTGGTGACTTTTAAAGGCTGAGGAGAAGGGTATGGCGCAGGGTAAAAGCTGGTCGCCGGAGCTGGAGGGATTACGCGGTCTCGCGTCGTTGTGGGTATTACTGGGGCATATTTGCCTGCTGGTACAGTGCCGCATTCCTCTCTTATATGATCCGGGTATGGGTGTCGATCTGTTTATTTTGCTGTCAGGCTTTCTGATGGCGAAGAATTATCTTGAGCGTCGGGACATTGAGCCCTGGACCAGCAGCCATACCATGCGTAATTTCTGGTTGCGGCGCTTTTTCAGGATTGCGCCGCTCTATTATTTCCTGCTGCTGTTAGCGCTTATTTTCGGCGCCGCGTTTGGCGAATGGCGCGACGTTATCGCACAGGCCTGGCCGTCCACGCAAACCGAGAGCCAGCGCTATGCAGATACGTCCGCAGGCAATATCCTCGCGCATATTTCGTTTGTTTTCGGCGCTATCCCTTATTACTCCTTCCGCACGGTACTGCCGGACTGGAGCATCGGGCTTGAAATGCAGTTCTACCTGCTGTTCCCGTTCATTATGCTGCTGGTGATGCGCTGGGGCTTTTTCGCCGCGTCGTTTGCGGTGATGGTGGGCTGTTTCGCGGCGCGCTGGGCGTTTCCGGGCTATTTCGAGGCGTTCCCGATGCCGTCGATGATCCTGATTAAGCTGCCGCTGTTTGTCGCAGGAATGCTGATTGCCGCCGCCGTGCGCGACAGCCGTCGCCTGTTGCTGCTGCTGGCGTTTCTCGCGCCGGTCATCGCCTGGCAGATGCATATCGCGGTGACGCCAAACCGTCTTATCGCCCAGTGCGTGATGATTGCGGGCCTCGGCGCGCTGCTGTGGCAGGCGCAGGCAGGCTCGCTGTTGCATCAGGCGATGCGCCTGCCGCGCTGGCTCCTGACGCGCCGCGTCAGCCAGTATCTGGGGGATGTCTCGTACTCCGTCTACCTGCTGCATCTGATGATTGTAATCCCGGTCATCGGGATGCTGGTGGAGCACAGCGCGTTCGCGCAGCACGCCTCGCCGGTGCGCCTGTTGATTGCCGCCGCTATCAGCCTGCCTGTCACATACGGGCTGGCGACAGTGCTGTTCCATCGCGTCGAGAAGCCGGGTATCGCGCTGGGCAAGCGTCTGATTACCCGCAAGCCGGTACAGCCGGAGCAGGTATTGCCTTAAGGTCGCTGCCACTTCTTCCTGAGAGGGCTATGGTTTACCATAGCCCTGTTTTTTTACTTACTCTGGATGGTGACCTGGTGTCTGATTCTGCCGCGCAACCGACTTTTCTGTTCCACGACTACGAGACCTTCGGCAAAAGCCCCTCGCTCGACCGCCCGGCGCAGTTCGCCGCTCTGCGCACCGATGAGAATTTTAACGTTCTCGGCGAACCGGACGTCTTCTACTGCAAACCTGCCGACGATTATCTTCCACAGCCGGAAGCCGTGCTGATAACCGGCATTACGCCGCAGGTCGCCCGCGCGCGCGGCGAGAACGAAGCCGAGTTCGCAAGACGCATCCATGCGCTGTTCACCGTGCCGAAAACCTGCGTGGTGGGCTATAACAACGTGCGCTTCGACGACGAAGTGACACGCAATATTTTCTACCGCAACTTTTACGACCCTTACGCGTGGAGCTGGCAGCACGACAACTCGCGCTGGGATCTGCTGGATGTGATGCGCGCCTGCTATGCGCTGCGCCCGGAAGGGATTGTCTGGCCAGAGAACAGTGACGGCCTGCCGAGTTTCCGGCTCGAACACCTGACGGTCGCTAACGGTATCGAGCACGCCAACGCGCACGACGCGATGGCGGATGTCCACGCCACCATCGCGATGGCGCAGCTGGTGAAAACCCGTCAGCCGCGGATGTTCGATTATCTCTACACCTATCGCAGCAAGCAGAAGCTGGCGACGCTGATTGATATCGTCCAGATAAAGCCGCTGGTACATGTCTCCGGCATGTTTGGCGCCTGGCGCGGCAATACGAGCTGGATAGCGCCGCTCTCGTGGCACCCGGACAACCGCAATGCGGTGATTGTGGTGGATCTGGCAGGGGATATCAGCCCGCTGCTGGAGCTGGACGCCGATGCCCTGCGCGAACGGCTGTATACGCCGAAAGCCGCACTCGGCGACGACAGCGCGGTGCCGGTGAAGCTGGTGCATCTCAATAAGTGTCCGGTGCTGGCGCAGGCCAATACGCTGCGCCCGGAAGACGCCGAGCGCCTGGGGATCGACCGTCAGCATTGCCTGAATAATCTGAAGGTGCTGCGCGATTCGCCGCAGGTGCGTGAGAAACTGGTGGCGCTGTTTGCCGAGGCGCCCCCCTACCCGCCCACCAGCAATGTGGATGCGCAGCTCTACGACGGCTTTTTCAGCGATGCCGATCGCGCCGCGATGCGCATTGTGTTGCAGACACCGCCGCAAAACCTCCCGGCGCTGGATATCACGTTCGTGGATAAGCGCATCGAGAAGCTGTTGTTTAACTACCGGGCGCGCAATTTTCCCGGCACGCTCAGCGAGCCGGAACAGCAACGCTGGCTTAACCATCGTCGTGATGTGTTTTCGCCGGAATTCTTGCAGGCTTACGCGCAGGAGTTAGAGATGCTCTACAACCAGTATGAAAGCGATAAAGAAAAAACGGCGCTGCTAAAAGCGCTGTATCAGTACGCGCAGGAGATTGTCGGGTAAACCGTTGTGGCAGGTGGGTGCGCTTCGCTTACCAACCCTACTTTATTGCTTTAAGCACGCCTGCATTGTAGGGCGGGTAAGCGAAGCGCACCCGCCGGTGTTTCCCCGCAAATCCAAATCCGTCATTTCGTAGGGCGGGTAAGCGAAGCGCACCCGCCGCCCCAGCCCATCGACATCTCAATCCATCGCCCCAAATCCTCCGCCAACAAAAAAGGCTCCCCGAGGGAGCCTTTTTTCGTGTGCCTTGGGGCAACTTACGCGATGTCTTCGCGGTACTGCGGAACCGGGTTACGGAAGCTGCGGGTTACGCACGCCAGATAAACCACACCGATACCCGCCCAGATCAGGCCCAGCACCATGGAGCTTTCTTCCAGGTTCAGCCACAGCGCGCCGACGGTCAGTGCGCCGCACACCGGCAGCAGCAGGTAGGTGAAGTGGTCTTTCAGCGTCTTGTTGCGGCCTTCGCGGATCCAGAACTGCGAAATCACAGACAGGTTCACGAAGGTGAACGCCACCAGCGCACCGAAGTTAATCAGCGCGGTCGCCATCACCAGGTCGAAGTTAATCGCCATCAGCGCAATCGCGCCAACCAGCACCACGTTCAGCGCCGGGGTGCGCCATTTCGGATGCACGTAGCCAAAGAAGCGGTTCGGGAACACGCCGTCACGGCCCATCACGTACATCAGACGCGCCACGCCTGCATGCGCCGCCATACCGGAAGCCAGCACGGTAATGGTGGAGAAAATCAGCGCGCCCACCTGGAAGGCTTTGCCCGCGACATACAGCATGATTTCCGGCTGAGACGCATCCGGCTCTTTAAAGCGCGAGATATCCGGGAAGTAGAGCTGGATAAAATAGGTCGAGAAAATAAAGATCAGGCCGCCAATCAGCGCGGTCAGGAAGATAGCGCGCGGGATAACGCGACCGGCGTCTTTGGTTTCTTCCGACAGGTTGCTGATGCCGTCAAAGCCGGTAAACGAGAAGCACAGAATGGTCGCCCCGGTGATCATCGGGATGACGTGCGCATTCTCAGACCAGAACGGACGGGAGCTTGCCAGCGTACCGGCGCCTTCGCCGTGAGACACGCCGTAAATCACCATGCCCAGAATCACGGCGATCAGGATAACCTGCAGCACCACGATAATGGTGTTGAAGTTCGCCACGCCTTTGAGGGTACGCATGTTGAAAACGGTCATGAACGCGACCAGCAGCACCACGAAAATCCACGACGGGATCTCCGGCACCAGCGCTTCAAAGTAAATTTTCGCCAGCAGGATGTTGATCATCGGCGCGAACAGGTAATCGAGCAGCGACGACCAGCCCACCATGAAGCCCACGGTCGGGTTAATCGCTTTCTGAGCGTATGTATAAGCGGAGCCGGCCGACGGGAAGCGGCGCACCAGTTTACCGTAGCTCAGCGCGGTAAAGAGGATGGCGACCAGCGCGAAGGCGTAGGCGGTCGGCACATGGCCATCCGTCAGGCCAGATACAATACCGAATGTATCGAACAGCGTCATAGGCTGCATATAGGCAAGGCCCATCATGACAACCGGAATCAACGTAAGCGTTTTACGTAATTCCACGCGAGAGGTTTTTGGAGTTGCATTAAGCGACATGATTATTCTCCTTTACGGTGAACATCGCCGCATAAGCGAAAAATTGCCCCATTTTCTGTATTCCTCAGCGACAACAACTGTCGGATTTTAAGTAAGTATCTATCCGGTACGAAGCCCGGCCTCTTGAATTTAATTACGATGCTCTTGACTGCAAAAAAATAACCGACGCGTTGAACGTCGGTTAATCATCTCATTTTGCAGGGCGCGTATTTTGCACCACTTTAAGGCACGATGACAAGATGTTGAGACCTTCTGTCACAATTTCTTTCTCCGCGGTGAGCGGGATAAGAAAACGGATGACGTTCGCCCGTACGCCGCAGGTCAGTAAAATCAGCCCCTGACGCCCCGCCTCCTGCACCAGTTGCTGGGTTAACGCTTTGTCAGGACGCTGGCTGTCGCGCTCATGCACCAGCTCCATCGCCACCATCGCGCCAACGCCGCGCACGTCGCCGATAAAATCATAAATTTCGGCAAACTCACGCAGGCGGTCAGTCAGCAGTTCGCCCTGCGCCACCGCCCGCTCGTTCAGTCGTTCCCGCGCGATAATATCGGTCACCGCCAGCGCGGCGGCGATGCTGACCGGCGAACCGGCGTAGGTGCCCCCAAGCCCGCCCGGCAGCGCTTTATCGAACAGCGCCTTTTTGCCCACCAGCGCCGAGAGCGGAAAACCGCCCGCCAGGCTTTTCGCCATGGTAATGAGATCCGGTTCAACGCCCGCGTGTTCGATGGCGAAAGTTTTGCCGGTGCGGCAAAAACCGCTCTGGATCTCATCGACAATCAGCACAATGCCGTGCTTATCGCACAACGCGCGCAGCTGTCGCATGAATTCCGCCGACGCGGCGTAAAACCCGCCCTCGCCCTGTACCGGCTCGATAATAATGGCAGCGACTTCGTCCGGCGCGACATCAGCGGCGAAAATCCCGGCGAGCGACGCCAGCGCCTGGGTGTCGCTTACGCCCAGGTAGGCCGCCGGATACGGCGCGTGGTAGATACCCGCCGGGAACGGGCCATAACCCTTTTTATACGGCTGCACTTTGCCGGTGAGCGCCATGCCAAGCAGCGTGCGGCCATGAAACGCGCCACGAAAGGCAATGACCGCTGAGCGGCCGGTCGCGATACGCGCGACCTTAATAGCGTTTTCCACCGCCTCGGCGCCGGTCGAGAGAAACAGCGTCTGGCAGGGCTCGCTGATGGGCGCAAGCGTATTCAGCCGCTCCGCAAGCTCAACGTAATTGCCGTAAGGCGTCACCTGAAAACAGGGATGCGTGAAGTTATCGAGCTGCGCTTTCACCGCGTCCATGACCGCCGGGTGGTTATGCCCGGTGTTGAGCACCGCAATCCCCGAGGCGAAATCGATATAGCGCCGCCCCTCGACATCCCAGATCTCCGCATTTTTCGCCCGCGCCACATACACCGGCAATGCGTTGCCCACGCCCTGCGGCACCGCGCGCTCACGCCTCTCCTGCCACTGCTGATTGCTTTGCATCATTGACTCCTGTGCGCAAAAAGCCTCCGCCCGGAAAGACGGAGGCCATACTATTCTCATTGGTATGTTATGGGGCGCGCTGAAAAGCGCCTGTCGGGCGGTTTTGCATCATGAGGACGTGGCGAAAACCGCTCAAATAACGCCCGTTATCAAACCATAGCTCAAGGCGAAGGTTCCGCCAGAGCGCCCGCACGGAAAGTTGACCCGCTGCGAATGCTTAACTACAGGATCTGTATCCCGGCAAAACAGGCGAAGCACCATGGGCGTAACCACACCGCCATTGATTGGCGTATTGATGTGTCAAAGTAATCAGGAAGGACAGTTGATCCTGACGGTGGAAAATCTCTATCTGGCCCCGCTGTACCACGCAGGTGCCGTAGCGGTGCCGCTTCCTCATCATCTGGCGGACGATCCGCTCTCTCTGGCGGCGGCGTTAAAATCGCTGAGCGGCCTTTTTCTCCCCGGCAGCCCGTGCAATATCGAGCCGCACCACTACGGCGAAGAGGCGCAGGAGAGCAGTAACGATCCGGGGCGCGACAAGCTCGCGCTGATGCTCGTGCGCCATGCGCTTAACACCGGCCTGCCGCTGCTCGGCTCATGCCGCGGCGTGCATGAAATGGTGGTCGCCACCGGCGGCAAGCTCTGGCGACAGCTGCATAACGTTGAAGGGCTACGGGAACATGAAGTAAACCCGAGCGGCAGCCCGGAGGAGAAATTCGCGCCCGTCCACGGGCTTGAGATTACGCCCGGCGGCTGGCTCGACAGTTGGGTAACGCCAGGGGAGCCCGTTCGCGTGAATACGCTGCACCAGCAGGGGATACGCGAGGTCGGGCCTGGCGTGTTTATCGAAGCGCGCGCCGACGACGGGCTGATTGAGGCGATAAGCATTCCGGATCACCCCTTCGCCTTCGGCGTACAGTGGCACCCGGAATGGGGCGCGCTGCACGATGAACCGCTCTCGAAACAGATCTTCGACGCCTTTGTGGCGGCCTGCCGTGTCTGGCAGGCCGACCATCAGGCGCTTACGCCATTGGCATAACCAGCGGGTCCGGGTAGAGATACTCGAACCCCAGTTCGTGGCAGATCCGGTTGCCGTCGATGAGTTTGCCTTTGCTGCCCACAGGGCTGTCGCTAAAGCGTGGCGGCTCCAGGCCAAGCTGGCGCGCCATTACCGGGTAAAACTCGGCGCGTGCCGGGTGCTGCGGGGCGCACAGATTATAAATATGGCCGCCCTTCGGCGCCTGCAACAGGAGGCTAATGGCGCCGATCACGTCCTCAAGATGTACGAGATTGACGCCATGTCCGCCGTTTGGCGCGCTTTTACCGGCAAAGAAACGCCCCGGATGGCGCCCCGGCCCTACGAGCCCGGCGAGGCGCAGAATATCGACCGACGTGCCCGGCAGATGGTGCAGCCACTGCTCCAGCTCTTTTAACACGCGCCCGCTTTCGGTTACCGGATTGAGCGGCGATGTCTCTTTGCACAGGCCGTCCGCTTCGCCGTAGACCGAGGTAGAGCTGGTAAAAATAATACGCGGGATCTGGTGCGCCAGCGCGCTGTCGACCACCTGCTGCACTGCCTGTAAATAGTATTCGCCGTTGCCGCCGGTTCGCCGCGCGGGCAGCGTTACCACCAGCGCGTCGGCGTTAAAGAGCGCCTCCAGATCGTCGCTGTCGCACGCCATTTCCGGCAGCAGCTCAAGCTGATAGCTTTCGATGCCGCACATACGCGCGGCCTCCACGCCGTCGGCGGTGGTTTTACTGCCAGCGACCTGCCAGCCACGGGCGTTAAGCGCGAGCGCCAGCGGCATCCCCAGCCATCCTAATCCGACAATCGCGACCTTTTTCATCTCGTTCTCCTGCTCCGTTTACGCCTGCGTCTTTTCAGGCTACGCCAGCCGCCGCAGGCTGACAATTCATGTAATGAATATGAAAGGTTTTAATGATGAAAAAAAGCCCTTGCCTTCTCTGCCCGGTATGGTTTACGGTTAAGACAGGTTTGAATAAGCATTCATCAAGAGAATTTTATGACACGCGTTCAGTTTAACAACCATCACCATCACCATCATCCTGATTAGTCTTTCAGGCGATGTGTGCTGGAAGACGATCGGATCTTCCAGTGGTGCATGAACGCTAAGAGAGCCCCCGGAAGATCACACTTCCGGGGGCTTTTTTTATTGGGCGTTTGCAGGCGAATTTCACGAGAAAACAAGGATAAGGCGAGATGACAGACAACAACCGTTTACGCATAGCTATTCAGAAATCAGGCCGTTTAAGCGATGATTCACGCGAACTGCTGGCCCGTTGCGGCATAAAAATTAATCTCCACACCCAGCGTCTGATTGCGCTGGCGGAGAATATGCCGATCGATATCCTGCGCGTGCGCGATGACGATATTCCGGGCCTGGTGATGGATGGCGTGGTCGATCTCGGCATCATCGGCGAAAACGTGCTGGAAGAAGAGCTGCTCACCCGCCGCGCGCAGGGCGACGACCCGCGTTACTACACGCTGCGTCGTCTCGACTTCGGCGGTTGCCGTCTCTCGCTCGCCACGCCGGTGGACGATGTCTGGGAAGGCCCGGAAAGCCTGAATAACAAACGTATCGCCACGTCTTACCCGCACCTGCTCAAGCGTTATCTCGACCAGAAAGGCGTACAGTTTAAATCCTGCCTGCTGAACGGCTCGGTGGAGGTCGCCCCGCGCGCCGGGCTTGCCGACGCCATCTGCGATTTAGTCTCCACCGGCGCGACCCTTGAGGCCAACGGCCTGCGCGAAGTAGAGGTGATTTACCGCTCCAAAGCCTGTCTTATCCAGCGCGACGGCGAGATGCCTGCCGTGAAGCAGCAGCTTATCGACAAACTGCTGACCCGAATTCAGGGCGTTATCCAGGCGCGCGAATCGAAATACATCATGCTGCACGCGCCAACCGAGCGTCTTGATGAAGTGATCGCCCTGCTGCCGGGCGCAGAACGCCCGACCATTCTGCCGCTGGCAGGCGATCAGCAGCGCGTGGCGATGCATATGGTGAGTAGCGAAACCCTGTTCTGGGAAACCATGGAGAAGCTCAAGGCGCTGGGCGCAAGCTCCATTCTGGTACTGCCGATTGAGAAGATGATGGAGTAATCGCCATGACGTTCAACACGATCATCGACTGGAACACCTGTAGCGCCGCACAGCAGCGCGAGCTGCTGATGCGTCCGGCTATTTCAGCTTCAGAGAGCATTACCCGCACCGTGGCCGATATTTTAGATAACGTCAAAGCCCGGGGCGACGCGGCGCTGCGTGAATACAGCGCGAAGTTTGATAAGACCGACGTCACCGCATTGCAGGTGAGCGCGCAAGAGATTGACGCCGCCGCCGCGCGCCTTGACGACAACGTAAAACAGGCGATGGCGGTCGCGGTGGCGAATATTGAAAAATTTCACCGCGCCCAGCAGCTCGCGACGGTTGATGTGGAAACCCTGCCCGGCGTGCGCTGCCAGCAGGTGACGCGCCCCGTGGCGTCGGTCGGCCTTTATATACCTGGCGGCTCCGCGCCGCTTTTCTCCACCGTCCTGATGCTGGCGACGCCTGCGCGCATCGCGGGCTGTCAACGCGTCGTACTCTGCTCGCCCCCGCCCATCGCCGATGAAATTCTCTATGCCGCGAAGCTCTGCGGCGTGCAGGAAGTGTTTCAGGCCGGCGGCGCGCAGGCGATTGCCGCCCTCGCCTTTGGCACCGAAAGCGTGCCGAAAGTGGCCAAAATTTTCGGGCCGGGCAATGCCTTTGTGACGGAAGCCAAACGCCAGGTGAGCCAGCGTCTTGACGGCGCGGCGATTGATATGCCCGCCGGGCCTTCCGAGGTGCTGGTGATTGCCGACAGCGGCGCGACGCCGGATTTCGTCGCCTCCGATCTGCTTTCGCAGGCCGAGCACGGGCCGGATTCGCAGGTGATTTTACTCACGCCGGACGCCGCGATGGCGCAGGCGGTCGCCGACGCCACCGCCCGCCAGCTGGAGGCGCTGCCGCGCGCCGACACCGCGCGTCAGGCGCTCGCGGCAAGCCGCCTCATTGTGGCGCGCGACCTCGCGCAGTGTGTCGCTATCTCTAACCAGTATGGCCCGGAGCACCTGATTATTCAGACCCGTAATGCGCGTGAACTGGTGGACGACATCACCAGCGCCGGTTCAGTATTTTTAGGCGACTGGTCGCCGGAATCCGCAGGCGATTACGCCTCCGGCACCAACCATGTGTTGCCGACGTATGGTTACACCGCCACCTGTTCAAGCCTCGGGCTGGCGGATTTCCAGAAGCGCATGACTATCCAGGAGCTGACGCCCGCCGGGTTTTCCGCACTCGCCGGCACCATCGAAACCCTGGCGGCGGCAGAACAGCTTACCGCCCACAAAAACGCCGTGACGCTGCGCGTGGCCGCCCTGAAGGAGCAAGCATGAGCATTGAAGAACTGGCGCGCGAGAACGTGCGCAATCTGACGCCCTATCAGTCTGCGCGCCGTCTCGGCGGCAATGGCGATGTCTGGCTGAACGCCAATGAATACCCGCAGGCGGTGGAATTTCAGCTCACCGCGCAGACGCTCAACCGCTACCCGGAGTGTCAGCCGAAGCAGGTTATTGAGCGTTACGCGCAGTACGCAGGCGTCAAACCGGAGCAGGTGCTGGTCAGCCGCGGCGCGGATGAAGGCATTGAACTGTTGATCCGCGCGTTCTGCGAGCCAGGCCGCGACGCGGTGCTCTACTGTCCGCCGACCTACGGCATGTATAGCGTCAGCGCCGAAACCATGGGCGTTGAGTGTCGCACCGTGCAGGCCATCGACGGCTGGCAGCTCGACCTCCCGGCTATCGCTGAACAGCTCGACGGCGTAAAAGTGATTTTCGTCTGTAGCCCCAATAACCCGACCGGACAGTTGATCAAGGCGCAGGATCTGCGCGTGCTGCTGGAGATGACGCGCGACAACGCTATCGTAGTGGCGGATGAGGCTTATATTGAGTTTTGCCCGCAGGCGACGCTCGCCGGCTGGCTTGGCGAATACCCGCATCTGGTCGTGCTGCGCACGCTTTCCAAAGCCTTCGCGCTCGCCGGGCTGCGCTGCGGCTTTACGCTCGCCAGTGAAGAAGTCATCAGCCTGCTGCTGAAAGTGATTGCGCCCTACCCGCTCTCCACGCCGGTGGCGGATATCGCCGCCCAGGCCCTGAGCCCGCAGGGCATCGCCGCGATGCGCGAACGCGTGGCGCAGGTGCTGGTTAACCGCCAGTTCCTGATTGCTGGCCTGCGCGAGACCCCGTGTGTCGAGGCGATTTTCGACAGCGAAACCAACTATGTGCTGGCGCGCATCACGGCCTCCAGCGCGGTATTTAAATCGCTGTGGGATCAGGGCATTATCTTACGAGACCAGAACAGACAACCGACACTCAGCGGGTGCCTGCGCATTACCGTCGGCACCCGTGAAGAGTGCCAGCGCGTGATTGACGCCCTGCGTGACCAACCCGGCCTTGCGGCCACGGAGCGAGTATGAGCCAGAAGTATCTCTTTATTGACCGCGACGGCACCCTGATTGCCGAGCCGCCGGAAGATTTCCAGGTGGACCGCTTTGACAAGCTCGCCATTGAGCCGGACGCGATCCCGGTGCTGCTGCAACTGCAAAAAGCGGGCTTTAAGCTGGTCATGATCACCAATCAGGACGGCCTTGGCACCGACAGCCTGCCGCAGGCGGATTTCGACGGCCCGCATAATCTGATGATGCAGATTTTCACCTCTCAGGGCGTGCTGTTTGAAGACGTGCTGATCTGTCCGCACTTCCCGACGGACAACTGCGAGTGCCGCAAGCCGAAAGTGAAGCTGGTGGAGCGTTATCTGGCGCCGGGCGTGATGGATGCGGCGAACAGCTATGTGATTGGCGACCGCGCCACCGATGTGGAGCTTGCCGATAACATGGGCATTACCGGACTGCGCTACAGCCGCGCCGACCTGAACTGGCCGGCCATCGCCGAGCGCCTGACGCGCCGCGACCGCTACGCGCACGTTGAGCGCAACACGCGTGAAACCCAGATTGACGTTAAGGTCTGGCTGGATCGCGAAGGCGGCAGCAAAATCAACACCGGCGTCGGCTTCTTTGATCATATGCTTGACCAAATCGCCACCCACGGCGGCTTTCGTATGGAAATCACGGTAAAGGGCGATCTCTATATCGACGATCACCATACCGTCGAAGATACCGGCCTGGCGCTGGGCGAAGCCCTGAAGCTCGCGCTCGGCGACAAGCGCGGCATTAACCGTTTCGGCTTCGTCCTGCCGATGGACGAATGTCTGGCGCGCTGCGCGCTCGATATTTCCGGCCGCCCGCACCTCGAATATAAAGCCGAGTTCACCTACCAGCGCGTGGGCGATCTCAGTACCGAGATGGTCGAGCACTTCTTCCGCTCGCTCTCGTACACCATGGCCGTCACGCTGCACCTGAAAACCAAAGGCAAAAACGACCACCACCGCGTGGAGAGCCTGTTTAAAGCCTTTGGCCGCACCCTGCGTCAGGCGATCCGCGTCGAAGGCGATACCCTGCCCTCATCGAAAGGAGTGCTGTGATGAACGTGGTGATTCTGGATACCGGCTGCGCGAACCTGCATTCGGTGCAGTCCGCGGTGCGCCGCCACGGCTATGAGCCCGTGGTAAGCCGCGACCCGGATCTGGTGCTGCGCGCCGATAAGCTGTTTCTGCCAGGCGTCGGCACCGCCGAGGCGGCGATGAACCAGATAATCGAGCGCGATCTGGTGGATTTAATTAAAGCCTGCACTCAGCCGGTTCTGGGGATCTGCCTTGGTATGCAACTGCTCGGCAGCCGCAGCGAAGAGAGTAACGGCGTCGACCTGCTGGGCATTATCGACCAGCCGGTGCCGAAAATGACCGATCACGGCCTGCCGCTGCCGCACATGGGCTGGAACCGCGTCTCTGCCAAAGCGGGCGACCGGCTGTTTCGCGGCATTGACGACGGCGCCTGGTTCTACTTCGTGCACAGCTACGCCATGCCGGTAAACGAGAATACGATTGCGCAGTGCCACTACGGCGAGGCATTTACCGCCGCGGTGCAGAAAGATAACTTCTGGGGGGTGCAGTTCCACCCGGAGCGTTCGGGAGCTGCGGGCGCGCAGCTGCTGAAAAACTTCCTGGAGATGTAAATGATTATTCCCGCTCTGGATTTGATTGACGGTAATGTGGTGCGCCTGCATCAGGGCGATTACGGTAAGCAGCGCGATTATGGCCGCGATCCGCTGCCGCGCCTGCAGGAGTATGAAGCGCAGGGCGCGCAGCTGCTGCACCTGGTGGATTTGACCGGCGCGAAAGATCCGGCGAAGCGCCAGATCCCGCTGATTCAAAAGCTGGTGGCAGGCGTGAACGTGCCCGTTCAGGTTGGCGGCGGCGTGCGTCGCGAAGAGGACGTGGCGGCGCTGCTGGAAGCCGGTGCGGCGCGGGTGGTGGTTGGCTCAACGGCGGTGAAAACCCCGCAAGAGGTGCAGCGCTGGTTTGCGCGTTTCGGCGCCGACGCGCTGGTGCTGGCGCTTGATGTGCGCATCGACGAGACGGGCAGCAAGCAGGTCGCCGTCAGCGGCTGGCAGGAGAACTCCGGCGTGTCGCTGGAAACGCTGGTGGAGAGCTATCTGCCGTTCGGCCTTAAACATGTGCTGTGCACGGATATCTCTCGCGACGGCACGCTGTCCGGTTCAAACGTGGCGCTGTATGAAGAAGTCTGCGCGCGTTACCCGCAGGTGGCGTTTCAGTCCTCCGGCGGCATCGGCGAGCTTTCGGATATCCGCGCGCTGCGCGGCAGCGGTGTGGGCGGCGTGATCGTTGGCCGCGCGCTGCTGGAAGGCAAATTTAACGTAACGGAGGCGATCCAATGCTGGCAAAACGGATAATTCCCTGTCTTGACGTGCGCGACGGGCAGGTTGTCAAAGGGGTACAGTTTCGCAATCACGAAATCATTGGCGACATCGTGCCGCTCGCGAAACGCTATGCCGAAGAAGGCGCCGATGAGCTGGTGTTCTACGATATCACCGCCTCCAGCGACGGTCGTGTGGTTGATAAAAGCTGGGTGACCCGCGTCGCGGAAGTTATCGATATCCCCTTCTGCGTGGCGGGCGGCATTAAAACGCTGGACGACGCGGCGCAAATCCTCTCTTTCGGTGCGGACAAAATTTCCGTCAACTCCCCGGCGCTGGCGGACCCGACGCTTATCACCCGTCTTGCGGATCGCTTCGGCGTGCAGTGCATCGTGGTCGGCATCGATACGTGGTTTGACGAGCAGACCGGCAAATATCACGTCAACCAGTACACCGGCGATGAGAGCCGCACCCGCGTCACCCAGTGGGAAACGCTGGAGTGGGTCAAGGAAGTACAGCAGCGCGGCGCGGGCGAAATCGTGTTGAATATGATGAACCAGGACGGCGTGCGTAACGGCTATGACCTTGTGCAGCTCAAAAAAGTGCGCGAGGCGTGCCGCGTGCCGCTCATTGCCTCTGGCGGCGCGGGCACGATGGAACATTTCCTTGAGGCGTTCCGCGAGGCGAACGTCGACGGCGCGCTGGCCGCGTCGGTGTTCCACAAACAGATTATTAATATTGGCGAGCTGAAAACGTTTCTGGCTCAGCAAGGCGTGGAGATACGGGTGTGTTAACAGAACAACAGCGGGCCCAACTGGACTGGGCGAAAACGGACGGACTGCTGCCAGTCGTGGTGCAACATGCGGTTTCCGGCGAAGTGTTGATGCTGGGATATATGAATGAAGACGCGCTGCGCGAAACCGAGCAGCGCGGCAAAGTGACGTTTTTCTCACGTACTAAAGGACGCCTGTGGACCAAAGGCGAGACGTCCGGCCATTTTCTCAATGTTGTCAGCATCACGCCGGACTGTGATAACGATACGCTGCTGGTGCTGGCAAACCCGATTGGCCCGACCTGCCATCTCGGCACTTCCAGTTGCTTTGGCGACGCGCACCACCAGTGGCATTTTCTGTACCAGCTCGAAGAGCTGCTGGCCGCGCGGAAAACCGCCTCGCCGGACAGCTCTTACACCGCGAAGCTCTACGCCAGCGGCACCAAGCGCATCGCGCAGAAAGTCGGTGAAGAAGGCGTGGAAACGGCGCTTGCCGCCACCGTTCGCGATCGTGACGAGCTGGTGAATGAAGCATCTGACCTGGTTTATCACCTGCTGGTACTGCTACAGGATCAGGAGCTCGATTTAAGCGCGGTGATTGAAAACCTGCGAGGGAGGCATAAATAAGCCCCGGTTAACATGCAATAAAAAAGGCCGCGTGATGCGGCCTTTTTCTTTTCGCCAGATTAACGCACCTGACGGCTGTTGTGCTCGCGCAGCGCGTTGCGCCCCAACACGATGCCGGCGCCAATAAGGCCGCCCAGCAGCACCGAAAGCACCAGCACCAGCGCGCGTTTTGGACTGTCGCGACGCAGCGGCTCGGTCGGCTTCATCACGTAGCGGTACGCGTGAAGCGAGGATTCATCGATTTTCAGCTTGGAGATATCCAGCAGGTTCTGTTTGGTCTGGTAATACGCATCAGAGAAAACCAGCGGGCGCGTCGCTTCGTTTTTGATCATTGAAGAGAGCGCTTCGCTGCCTAACAGAAACAGCGTGTCCTGCGTTACTTCCTGCGCCTGCGGCATTTGGGGAGACGTCACGTTCGATTCCTGGGCGAACTTAAGCGCTTCGGCAATCTGCTTGATGCGCAGATCTTTCTGCTCCTGCGCCACTTTCTCCTGCGTTGAGAGCGATTCCTGCAACTCTTTAGCGCGCGCCGTTACGTTATCAGTCAGGTCTTTGTTCAGCTCTTTCGCGATCTGCTCATCCACCTGCTGAATGTATTCCGCCAGTTTTTTCTGCGCGGCCTGAGGCGTTTGCGCCTGATAGGTGACTTTCAGCGGCAGCGGCTGCCCTTTCACTGCCATATCGATGGTCAGCTGTTCCGGCTCTTGCTGGTTTTGCAGCGTCTCCGTCAGCGCGGAAAACGCAGAGCTGAAGCGCCCGACCACGCGCTGCTGCACGTCAGTGACGTTCGGCGCGGCGTTGCCATAAAGGATATTCATCGCGTTGTTGTAACTGGCGATCTGGCCGGCGTCCGGCATCGTTACGATGGCCGTCGACGTCCATTTTTCTTTGGCGACGAAAAGATAAAGTACCGCCAGAACAATCATTACGATGACCGTCGCAATGATGGTGAGACGTCCCCGCCAGAGCTGCATCAGCAGGTCGATAAGGTCAATCTGTTCCGGGTTCCCATTGCTGTGGTGAATAGCGCCACCCTGAAATTCTTTGCTCATAGAGTCCTTGTTTGTCATCTAATTATTATGAGAAAGCCACACCAGCCATGAGTGTAGATGCAAGGCGTTATGATTGCATAACGAAGCGTGAATGTGGCTTGGGAAAATACTGAAAAACAAAGCGCTTACTGGCTTCCCTCGCGGTTCGCGGCGGTCGTCAGGCATAAAAAAAGCCCGGCGCAACCACCGGGCTTGTCTTATTAAAAGGAAACGTTATTCCATCCACTCGGTATGGAAGACGCCTTCTTTGTCGGTGCGCTTGTAGGTGTGCGCGCCGAAGTAGTCACGCTGCGCCTGGATAAGGTTCGCCGGCAGCACCGCGGAACGGTAGCTGTCGTAGTACGCGATGGCCGCAGAGAAGGTCGGGGTCGGGATGCCATTCTGCACAGCATAAGCGACAACATCACGCAGCGCCTGCTGGTAATCGTCCGCCGCTTTTTTAAAGTACGGCGCAAGCAGCAGGTTCGCGATGGACGGATTCTCTGCATAAGCGTCGGTGATTTTCTGCAGGAACTGGGCGCGAATAATGCAGCCTGCGCGGAAAATCTTCGCGATTTCGCCGTAGTTCAGGTTCCAGTTGTGCTCTTCAGACGCGGCACGCAGCTGGGAGAAACCCTGCGCGTAAGAAACGATTTTACCGAGATACAGCGCGCGGCGGACTTTCTCAATGAACTCGCCTTTATCGCCTGCGAACGGTTTCGCCTGCGGGCCGCTCAGCACTTTAGAGGCGGCAACACGCTGCTCTTTCAGGGAGGAGATATAGCGCGCGAATACGGATTCAGTGATGAGAGACAGCGGTTCGCCGAGATCCAACGAGCTCTGGCTGGTCCATTTGCCGGTGCCTTTGTTGGCCGCTTCGTCAAGAATGACATCAACCAGGTAGTTACCGTCTTCATCTTTTTTGGTGAAGATATCTTTGGTGATATCGATCAGGTAGCTGCTGAGCTCGCCTTCGTTCCACTCAGAGAAGGTTTTTGCCAGCTCTTCGTTGGAGAGGTTCAGGCCGTGCTTCAGCAGCGAGTAGGCTTCTGCGATCAGCTGCATATCGCCGTATTCGATACCATTGTGCACCATTTTGACATAGTGACCGGCGCCATCCGGACCGATGTAAGTCACGCACGGCTCGCCTTCGGCAACGGCTGCGATCTCTTTGAGGATCGGCGCAACCAGCTCATAGGCTTCTTTCTGGCCGCCAGGCATGATGGAAGGGCCTTTCAGGGCGCCCTCTTCGCCACCGGAAACGCCGGTGCCGATGAAGTTGAAACCTTCTTCGGAGAGTTCGCGGTTACGGCGAATGGTGTCCTGGAAGAAGGTATTGCCACCATCAATAATGATGTCGCCTTTTTCCAGATACGGCTTCAGGGAGTCGATGGCTGCATCCGTACCCGCCCCGGCTTTTACCATCAGCAGGATGCGGCGCGGGGTTTCCAGCGACTCGACAAATTCCTGAACGGTATAGTAAGGCACCAGTTTTTTGCCGGGATTTTCGGCAATCACTTCTTCGGTTTTTTCACGGGAGCGGTTGAATACGGAGACGGTGTAACCACGGCTTTCAATGTTGAGCGCCAGGTTGCGCCCCATGACTGCCATACCGACGACGCCGATCTGTTGCTTGGACATTACATACTCCTGTCAGGTTTGGTCACCGCGACTAGTGCGCGGCTTGGAAATGTATCTTAGATGTTAACTCATGAACGACGAAAGAGGATAGAAGAAGATGTACAAGAGAAAGGTACTACCAAATATTTCGAAGCTTTTAATGCTAAAAAGATTAAACCCATTCATAAAAAGTGCGAGAATAAAATTCTATTATAAAGAGAGACTATAAAGAGAGACATAATCACACTCGTATATTTAATAAATAGGTATCTTTGAATGCAAGTGATTGAGTTAATATGCTTATGATATTATTGCACGTTATTAACCATGAACATAACGAACAAGATTGTAAAGATATTTTTTAAATGTATTAGGTAAAAGCCTAAATATGGAACGAATCGCTAAAAAGCGCGCAAATTCAAACGCATTAATAAATTTGATTTTTTTTTGGTATTTAAGAACCTGATATTCATACTTCAGATAACCTAAACCGCGACGTGCCATTAATTCTTGACCAGTTCTCATTTTAAGCAACACTTGATCAATATTTGCGAAATGAGCACCATTAACTAGTAAAAGGCTCCAGAGTGCGAAATCTTGAGATTTGCGAAAATGCGGATAACCTCCGAAAGAAAGGACAGTAGATTTTTTAAACATTACAGAAGGGTGACTAACAGGGCTTCTTTTTTTACCAAAAGAAGCAATTTCAGCATCCGTTAGAGGTACTTTTCTTATAGCAATAGCTTTCTCAGTATCGCTTTCAACTTCTTCTACATATGTTCCACAAACATCAATTTCAGGATGAGTAATCATAAAATCATATTGTGTTGCAAAGCGTGCTGGCAAAGAAATATCATCCGCGTCCATTCTGGCTACTAAATCATATTTGCACCGTGCAAGCCCTTGATTGAGGGCAACTGCAAGACCTTGATTCTTATCAAGACAAAAAAAATCAACAATATTTCCAGCAACCTTTTGTACAAAAGATGTGATGGTATCTATTAATTCTTGAGTGAGCTGCCCATCACCTACAATAACAATTTGTGCGGGCTTTACCTTTTGTTCATTATATACGCTTTCAAGGGCAACTCTCAGATATTCAGGGCAGTCATCCTTATAAACGCTAATTAATACAGAAAAAAGTCCAGTCGTAGCGCTAGTATTCATGACATTTTTCCTGTTTTACCGTGCACACCGTCTTTTATCCCTTTTAAAAAATAGCGCATCCGCTCTTTACCTTTTGGAAGAAATATAGGATAAAATATCACCTTCCCAGAGAGTTTAACCAAGCTTGAAATTTTCCAGAATAAAGGAACGTGTTTTTCTTTAAGAAGAAGAAAAATATTTCTTGTCGCATAATAATGACGAAATGGGCTCGGCAAACCTACAGAGATTAACGAAAGGATCTTGAAACGACCATCCCCAAGACGATGGCCAAGTAATGCATGTAAATTACGAATCGTTAAAAAACCCTTGCTACGAAGTCGCCAGCAGTACTCATGATCAACCGCATCAATAAATAAATCGTCACGCATCCCGCCAACTTTTTCCCATGCTGTTTTAGGAATTAAACTACCCGAACTTAAAGTGCTGTCTACAGTATAATAATAATTTTTGTATAGGGGTTTACCCTTTTTCACCCGTGCCTTATTAACCTCACCAGTAAAACGGTCATAGTCTTGAGCACCAACTAAACCAACTTTATAGCCCGCTTCCGTAAGTTCTTCGTAGCAACGTAGCAACTGTGCGACCATATCATCGTGCGGCGTACTGTCTTGGTCCATTTGCAAAATGAAATCGGCACCATTTTCAAAAGCCCACTTCATGCCTATACTCTGGGCTTCGGCAATACCTAGGTTCTTACCAAAATTAATGATTTTAACATTCTTAGTGCAATTTAAAATGTCAGGATCGAGCTTTTGTTCACTATTATTACAAATAACCAACATTGTAGATTGTTTACTAATCGCCTCAAGAAGAATATTTAAATGCTTTATCTCAGGATTATATGTGGTAATAATTGAATAAATCTGACTACTCATCATTAATATCTCTGGAAGAAAATTTTATATGTTTACTATGTCTCATACTTGAAAAATTGCTTAAAATTTCAATTGTTATCGCAATAAAAAAAACCATTATCAACTTAAGAACAAACTCTTTTCCAAATAAAAAATAATTAAACGCCTGATTCAAACGGAACTCAGGAATTATATAAACAGAAAAAGGTATAAAATATATAGGCTTGTAGTCAATAAATAGATCTATCACTTTAACAAATAGTGCGACAGAAAAAGCAACAATAATGGGAGCGAATACTAACCCATAATAACCAAACATTGACCATGCTTCACCTAAATAGTAACTATTAACATTTACTAAATCAGCGCCATTATAAAAAGTCATATATGGTATTACATCTACGTCTGCACGTGATGGCGTTACACCTAATCGTTCAATAAAATAAAAGCTACTAAACCAATATTTGGCATCAGGTTTTATTGAATTTATAATATGGTAAAAGCCTTGGTTTTGTCCCAAAAGGAACCTGTCAGAAACGCTGCTCAGCGCATTTTCGATATCAGAGCCTACTACGAGTGATTGCAAGATAATACCAACAATAAAGATTATAGCCAATGCGCCAATTAACTTTTTAATAGTATGTTTTTTTAAATAGTAAATAAAAACGCATCCTAACAACATAAAAATTAACGGAGCTTTCTGAGTTTCGTATAAACATTCAATACATGCTAGCGAAAAAGAAGCTAAAAGTAAGATTTTTAGATAAAAGCTTTTTTTGTTAGAAAAAGTGTAAAAATAATATAAAAAATAAAACTGATAAACACTCAACAGAGAGGTCAAATTGCCAATGTAAGGTAGATAATAATCCTTTTGATTAAGTTGGATCTCTATTCTCGCTTGGTAAGCTCTTTCAAAATCGCCTTCTAATAAATAATAGATCGGTGGTGTTTTTAATAAAAGTAATTTAGCAAGCAATCCTAGTAAAGCTATAAAAAAAATTGTTGTAGCCTTACTTATAACTTGATCGTAATTAATAATACTCGACACATTATTATTATAACTCTTTATATTAAAGCTTTTGATAAAAAAGCAATTAAATAAAATAAAAACCATAATTGAATAGATGTACCATAAACCTATTTCAAATTTTACACTTTCATTGATTGAATCATATCTAAAAGACTGAAATCCTAAAAACGAAATTAGAATAACACCTGGCAATGAAAATATACATATTTGAATAATTACAAAGAGTGCCAAAGGATGTGTTTTTTTTCCTGCTAGCCTTATATTACATAATGAATAAAATTTCATTAATATGTAATAAGAAAATAAAGAAATGAAAATTGCAATTGTCGTCGCCAATTTTAGCCTCTAACGCTCTGCTTAGACAAAGTGGTTATTATATGCTCAAAAATATGTATAGCATTTTTATAAGTTTCCTTATATAAAAGGCTAGTACTATATTTCCACTTATATCTAATTTGTATGTTTTAAGATATATCCTTGCCAATCTATTGAATTCACTATAATATTTGTAATTGACAAGTGAAAATTCTGCACTCGCATTTTCCTTAAAAAAACTTGTTCTACTTAAATTGTTTGAGTGTATACGATAACAAGCTACTTTAGCACTATTGAAAATAACATTTTTTTTACTACTTAATAAGCGCAAATAAAAATCCCTGTCTTCAGCCATTAAAGAAGGATCATACTGGCCAATGTCATCGTAAACGGTTTTCTTTAATAATAGCGCAGGACCCGGTACAACCCAATTGAAAACAAGTGCATTAGCAATATTCTTTTTAAGTTGCCTAGCAGAGCTTTTACGATAATCAAAAAAAGCACTTTCTGCAACAATTTCATTATTTTCATTTACAACATGGCAATCACTGATTATGGCATCTGCATTTTTTTCTAATAGAAAGAGCATTGCCTGTGTTAATCCATTTTCGCAAAGATAATCATCACTCGCGATAAGATAAACATAATCGTGTTTGGCTTGTTTTAGACAGCGATTTAGCGTGTTACAAACCCCACTATTAGTCTCATTCTGTAGAAAAATATAATTAATTTTACCCCGTTCATTATTTTTTATAAATGAGCGAATTATGTCTGCACTGGAATCTTGTGATGCGTCATCGCATATAATGACTTCAAGAACGCCTTCATATGCTACAAGTGTGCTTTCGAGGCAATTTTTGACATAGGCACTATGGTTATAACATGGAATTATTATGCTAATTGTGGGTAAATTCATATTGATATCATTTCGCTATTATCTTTTTAAAAAAACAAAGCATAAACATAAAATAAAGGCAATAATTTATAAGATATGCCAAGTTTGCGCCGCTTGCATGGTAAAAAGGTATGAAAACAGTTGACAGAACAACAAGCATTGTACTAAAAAATATTTCACTTCCAATAAACCATTTTGCTGTTCCGCGTGCAATCATAGGATAAGCATAGATCCAACTTGCTATTTTAATGACGTCACCGACAAGTTGAATAAGAAATAATTCTCTGGCAGGGCGAAATTTTTCAGTGTAGAGGATAGTAATTGCAGTATCGCGTAAAAAATAAATAATAATTGCCATCAGACATATCACGGGAATGACAACAAGAAGAGTTCCATTTATTTCTTTGCGTATTTCCTTATAATCAGATAATTTTGCTAGCTTGGGTAGAAAATAAGTTCCTAACCCCAAAGTTATAACACTTAAATATACCTCAGAAATTTTCCAGACTGCTTGCCATTGCCCCGCCGCATCCCATCCGGCATGTTCAATTAATTCATTCCTCACTCCTATAAGAGCCAATGGCATACATATTGCCGAGGTGACAGCCATCAAAATATAGCCGCCAATTTGTTTTCGATGATAAAGTGTTACTGTCCCCCACCAGTAACTAATCTTGAGCCAAGGCTGCCTTAAAGAAAAAATAAGCATAATTAAACCGATTAACGCTGCTTGTACTGATGCCGCTATTAACGCCCCCGTAAGACCACCATATATAATCATTACCATCATCACAATGCTTGAGATAAAAACAGAGATGATACCGAGAGTAATATACCGCCGGTATTTCTGCTGCCCATTAATAATCGAATTAATAAATGTAGCAACTGCGGACAGAGGAAGAACAACAACCATTAACTTAATAAGCCATGATAAATCGCGGTCGTTAAATAACCATTGTGAAATATATCCGGAAGAAAAAAAACCAACCGGAATAATAATTCCCGCGAGTAAGCCTACCCACTGCAGCGCAGCGCGCCACCATGGCGCGCATGCATTATAACCTGACTCACAATGTTCTGATGTAAAGCGTACTACAGCATTACCAACGGGTGCGGTGATAATACCATTAAGGATAGTGATAAGATTTTGCACTTGGCCTAATGTTGCCATACCTAACGTACCAGTATAAACCGCAATTACCTTTGCAACGGCAAAGCCTGCCAACATTCTGCTTAAGGTTAGGAATGCGGAAAAAAAGGTTACGCTTAGTAACTTCTTCATGCTGAAAACTCATTAACCGCTTTGATTATCAACTCAACACTTTCTTCTGACATAGTTGGGTCTATTGGGAGCGATAATACTTCATTGTGTAACTGTTCTGTAATCGGCAATGATAGTCCGTTATATTCTGTATAAGCCTCTTGTTTATGGGGCGGAATGGGGTAATGAATCAACGTACTTATGCCGGCATTAGCCAAATGTTGCATCAGTTTTTCGCGCTCGGATGTCTTCACAACATATAAATGCCATACATGCTTTTCAACCTTATCTACTTTCGGCGTTAACACATGCGTATTGGTTATGCCTTTAGTCAACATGCCAGCAATGTGGCGTCGAATACGAATATCATCATCCAAGTATTTTAATTTTACACTCAGCATCGCTGCCTGAATTTCATCAAGGCGACTATTAACACCCTTATAAATATTCTGATATTTTTTATGTGACCCATAATTACCCAATGCTCGTAATGCACTGGCAAGCTCATCATTATTAGTTGTGACAGCGCCAGCATCACCTAATGCTCCGAGGTTTTTTCCTGGATAAAAACTGAACCCAGAAGCGTCACCCCATGCCCCAGCACGTTTCCCATCAATGCTGGCACCATGTGCTTGTGCTGAATCTTCAAGTACCAGCAAGCCATGCTGGTGAGCAATCGCCATAATCTCTTCCATAGGCGAAAGGTAACCATACAAGTGTACAGGCATAATGATACGGGTTTTGTCTGTCAATGCTCCGTTTATGCCCACTGCATCAAGATTGAACGTCTGTGAATTAGGCTCGACAAAAACTGGGCAAAGTTTATTTTCGGTTATAGCAAGAATTGTAGCGATATAAGTATTAGCAGGCACGATGACTTCATCGCCCTCTTTAACCAAGCCTAATTCTTTCCATGCGCGGATAGTAAGTACCAATGCATCTAAACCATTGGCCATGCCAATGCAGTGTTTAACGCCACAATATTCAGCGAACTTTTTCTCAAATTGCTCTAACTCATTACCACCGATGTACCAACCGGAATCAATCACGCGTTCACATGCTAGTTTTAATTCTTTTTCGTAGCGAGCATTAATTGATTTCAAATTAAGGAAATTAATCATTTTCATTTACCATCCCCATCAATTTGGCCGGGTTACCGTAGACAATCGCGTAATCAGGAACATTTTTTGTAACTACCGCACCAGCACCAACCATACTTTTTTTACCTATAATTAATCCAGGAAGAATAGTTGCATTAGCGCCTATCGATGCTCCCTCTTTGATATAGGTAGAAAGAAATTCTTTATCATGCACTTTTGAGCGCGGATGTTTATCGTTAGTGAAGGTGACATTTGGGCCGATAAATACATCATTTTCAATAAAAATGTTATCCCAAATGTAAACACCACATTTTACCGTAACACGGTCTCCAATAATCACATTATTTTCAATCAGCGTGTGCGCGCAAATATTACAATCCCGTCCAATTTTAGCTCCTTTCAATATAACAGAAAATTGCCAGACTTTTGTATCTTCACCAATCTGTACAGACTGAACGTCACTTAGTGGATGAATTTTTGGCATTAGTAGTATTCTCTAAAAAGACATCATAGTCACGAATATAATCAGCTTCATCATACAGACTGTCTGCCAGTACCATCAGTACACAATCGTCGGAGAAATCATACATTTCTCGCCAAACACACGAGTCAATAAGTAATCCTTGTGCTGGATTATCCAGCAACAATTCTACACGTTCAGAACCGTCATCTAATACAAAACGGCAAGAACCCCTTACTGCGATAGCGACCTGTTTTAATTTTTTATGTGCATGAAAACCACGACGCACTCCTTCTTTAGTATTAAACATGTAATACACACGCTTAATTTCAAATGGAATGTTATGTTTTTCTTCAAGCGCTATTAGAGAGCCACGCTCGTCGCCGTGCGCCTGCAACGGAATAATTTTTACATCCATTGTTATCCCTCAAATAAGTCTGCATTTGCAAATGAAGGCGCCACGGCATCTTTTTCAGAAATGATAGCTGCTTTAGCTGGCCATTCAATGGCAATCTGTTCATCATCCCAGCGAATCGCACGTTCACTTTCTTTTGAATAAAAGTTGTTCGTTTTATAAAGGATTTCTGTGCCATTTTCTAGCGCAATAAAGCCATGCGCGAATCCTTCCGGAATCCATATCTGGCGTTTATTTTCCGCTGATAACTCGGCACCAACCCACTTACCAAAGGTTGGTGAATTACGGCGAATATCTATCGCCACATCATAAATTGCACCATGTAGGCAACGTACCAGTTTAGCCTGAGCATATGGCGCAAGTTGATAATGTAGTCCCCGCAAGACACCTTTAGCTGATTTAGAATGATTATCCTGTACAAATTCAATTTTACGACCTACCGCTTCTTCAAAAGTACGCTGATTGAAGCTTTCAAAGAAAAAGCCACGGGCGTCACCAAATACTTTTGGTTCTAAAATCAAAACATCCGGTATTTCTGTCTGGATAACATTCATTACTTAATAACCTTTAATCATCTTGAGCAAATATTGACCATAGGCATTTTTTGCAAGCGGCTGCGCCAGCCTTTTTACCTGCTCAGCATCAATAAAGCTCTTACGGAAGGCAATTTCTTCCGGACATGAAACCTTGAGGCCTTGACGTTCTTCAATGGTGGCAATGAAATTACTGGCTTCGATTAAACTTTGGTGTGTGCCGGTATCAAGCCAGGCATAACCACGTCCCATCATCGCGACATTAAGGCGGCCCTGTTCAAGGTAAAGCCGGTTAATATCGGTGATTTCCAACTCGCCACGTGCTGATGGTTTCAAGCTTTTAGCCATTTCAACAACGTCATTGTCATAGAAATAAAGTCCAGTAACAGCATAATTGCTTTTTGGTTCTGCAGGCTTTTCTTCCAGGCTAATGGCTTTGCCAGTTTTATCAAACTCAACAACGCCGTAGCGCTCAGGATCATTGACATGGTAAGCAAAGACAGTCGCGCCGTTATCTTTACTAACCGCTGATTCCAGTTGTTTTGGTAAATCATGACCATAGAAAATGTTATCGCCCAGAACAAGCGCGCATTTATCATTACCAATAAACTCTTCGCCAATAATAAAAGCCTGCGCCAGGCCATCCGGGCTTGGCTGTACTTTATACTGTAAATTCAGGCCCCACTGGCTGCCATCGCCGAGGAGTTGCTCAAAGCGCGGCGTATCCTGGGGCGTACTGATAATGAGGATATCCCGTATCCCGGCAAGCATGAGCGTGGATAGCGGATAATAGATCATCGGCTTATCATAGATTGGTAATAATTGCTTGCTCACCGCCATGGTGACCGGATAGAGACGAGTCCCTGATCCCCCAGCCAGTATAATTCCTTTACGCGTTGTCATTCTCTTTATTCTCTCAATGAAAATGCCCGCCGACGGGCATTTCTGTCATTAATTTACGCTGGTAAACCACTCTTCCAGCATCCGTTTAACACCGACATCCCATTGCGGAAGCACCAGCCCAAATTGTTGCTGGAATTTTGTGGTGTTTAAACGTGAATTCTGTGGCCTGCGAGCAGGCGTTGGATAGGCGCTTGTTGCTACAGGATGCAAATCAGTAAGCTTCAGCGTTATCCCTGCCTTACGAGCTTCATCAAATACCAGCGCCGCAAAATCATACCAGGTCGTAACACCTGAGGCGACGAGGTGGTATAAACCCGCAACGTCAGGTTTCGCGAGTGCCACGCGAATGGCATGCGCCGTGCAGTCAGCGAGTAATTCAGCCCCGGTTGGCGCACCGAACTGATCGTTAATCACTGAAAGTGATTGACGCTCTTTGGCAAGCCGCAACATAGTTTTAGCAAAGTTATTTCCTTTACCTGCATACACCCAACTGGTTCTGAAAATAAGGTGATTCTGACAAAAATTTTGTACGGCCTGTTCGCCCGCCAATTTTGTTTCACCATAGACATTCAGCGGGGCCGTAGTGTCGTCCTCAAGCCAGGGCGTTTCACCCGTACCTGGAAATACATAATCAGTTGAGTAATGAATAACCCAGGCGTTAATTTTTGCCGCTTCTTTTGCAATAGCTTCAACACTGGTTGCATTTAACAGCTGTGCAAAATCACGCTCCGATTCTGCTTTATCGACGGCGGTATGCGCAGCAGCATTGACAATCACATCCGGCCTGATACGCCTTACCGTCTCCGCGACCCCTTCCGGTTTACTAAAGTCACCGCAATAATCTTCAGAATTAAAATCCAGCGCAATAAGATTTCCCAGCGGAGCCAGGGCTCGCTGTAATTCCCAGCCAACCTGGCCGTTTTTACCAAACAGGAGAATATTCATTATTAGCGTGTTCCGTAATTCTCTTCGATCCAGCTTTTATAAGCGCCGCTCTTCACATTCTCGACCCACTGAGAATTATCCAGATACCATTGCACCGTTTTACGAATACCTGATTCAAAGGTTTCCTGCGGCTGCCAGCCTAGTTCGCGGCTGATTTTATCTGCGTCAATGGCGTAACGACGGTCGTGACCCGGTCTGTCGGCAACGTAAGTGATCTGTTCGCGGTAAGGCGTTGCTTTAGGTTTAATCTCATCCAGCAGATCACAAATGGTTAATACGACATCAAGGTTCTTTTTCTCATTATGACCGCCGATATTATAAGTCTGGCCAACCTGCCCTTGAGTCACTACGGTATAGAGCGCACGTGCATGATCTTCAACATATAACCAGTCGCGAATTTGATCGCCTTTGCCGTATACCGGCAGTGGCTTACCCTCCAGTGCATTGAGGATCACAAGCGGGATCAGCTTTTCAGGAAAATGATATGGCCCATAGTTATTTGAGCAATTGGTCACAATGGTTGGCAAACCATAAGTGCGCAACCAGGCGCGCACCAGATGGTCGCTTGAGGCTTTTGATGCAGAATAAGGACTGCTCGGCGCGTAAGGGGTGTCTTCTGTGAAGAGAGGGAGCGGTTCGCCGGCTTGCCATTCATCAGGGTGTGGGAGGTCGCCATAGACCTCATCAGTAGAGATATGGTGAAAGCGAAAAGCGGCTTTGCGGTCATCATTTAATGATGACCAATACGCACGCGCCGCTTCAAGCAACGTATACGTACCAACAATATTCGTTTCGATAAAGTCAGCCGGGCCGCTGATAGAGCGGTCGACGTGGCTTTCTGCTGCCAGGTGCATCACCGCATCGGGCTGATGTTCTTTAAATACGCGATCGAGCGCAGCGCGATCACAAATATCGGCCTGTTCAAAGGCATAGCGTTCGTTATTTGCAACAGAAGAAACAGATTCCGGATTGCCTGCGTAGGTAAGCTTATCAACATTGACGACCCAATCCTGGGTATTATCGATAATATGTCGTACTACAGCAGAGCCAATAAATCCGGCACCGCCGGTGACTAATATCTTCACAGTGAGTTATCTCTTATATGTGGATATTTTGAAAAGGGACTTGTATTAACGCTCAGCGTTTTAAGCATTAATAAAACTGCCTTAACATTACGATTTGAAGGGTCACTGCCTGGCACCGCTCAGCGTGGCGAAACAATGCTACCGCCCCTGGCTCAACAGCTACCAGTGTACTGGGGGTGAAGCTATCCTTTCGCCAGGCACAAGGCACTCTTTAACAACAGAGCCGCCACAAACGTCCTCTGTTAATGCCCGTCAGAGCGCTTTTTTACATCAAAAAAACAAAACGGCAGTGAGTCCGTCGAGTATAAATGCTTATCAACCCGAATGCTCTACTGCCGTTTTATCAAAGGCTATCCTGCCTGTATAGCGTACCGCGCATAGCGACTGGCTTACGCCAGGATTTTCTTAATGCTCTCGCGGAACTTCTGCCCTTCTTTCAGGTTACGCAGGCCGTAGTTCACGAACGCCTTCATGTAACCCATTTTTTTACCGCAATCGTAGCTCTCACCGGTCATCAGCATCGCCTCAACAGGCTTCTTCTCGTTCAGACGAGCGATAGCATCGGTCAGCTGAATACGGCCCCAGGCGCCCGGCTCGGTTTTCGCAAGCTCATCCCACACATCGGCGGAAAGCACATAGCGGCCAACGGCCATCAGGTCAGAATTCAGCGTCTGCGGCTGATCCGGCTTCTCAATAAAGTCGACGATACGGCTGATTTTACCTTCGGTATCCAGCGCATCCTGAGTCGTGATAACAGAATACTCAGAGAGATCGCCCGCCATGCGCTTCGCCAGCACCTGGCTGCGGCCGTTTTCCTGGAAGCGTGCAATCATAGCGGCCAGGTTATAACGCAGCGGGTCAGCTGAAGCGGCGTCAATAATAACATCCGGCAGCACGACGACAAATGGATTGTCGCCAATAATCGGGCGCGCGCAAAGAATGGAGTGGCCGAGGCCCAGCGGCTGCGCCTGACGCACGTTCATGATGGTCACGCCCGGCGGGCAGATGGACTGCACTTCCGCCAGAAGCTGGCGCTTCACACGCTGTTCAAGCAGCGCTTCGAGTTCGTAAGAGGTGTCGAAGTGGTTCTCAACCGCGTTTTTGGAGGAGTGGGTAACCAGCACAATTTCCTTGATCCCCGCCGCTACGATTTCGTCGACAATGTACTGAATCATTGGCTTATCGACAATCGGCAGCATCTCCTTCGGAATCGCCTTGGTGGCAGGCAGCATATGCATGCCAAGTCCTGCGACGGGAATAACTGCTTTCATATTAACCATCTCTTTCCACCTCTAAATGTTTGTTATCTTGAATTTGGTCAATCACAGCCACGTGAATCAAACGAGTGTCTCAACGGCTGCCATTCTGCGATTTTCAGATACCTGATAACATAAGAACTGACTTAACTCTTAATTGGGCTCAGAGAATTCGGAAAACAGCCAAATACGATTTCCAGAGCTTCCTTTCCGTGCACAAAAGAATCAGTGCATTTTCCCTTATTGTCTGACCGCGTTTTACTCAGAGACGAAAGTAATGTCGTCATGTTTTACGGCGACAAATTCATATTGTAACGTGCGATCGAGCCCTTCTGAGAGCGTGAATGGCGCAACAAAGCCAGACTGATGCACTTTGGTGGCGTCAAACTGCGTCGTTGCGCAGAATTTTTTCACACGTACCGCGCTGACAGCGTACTTCTTACCTGTCACTTTGCTCAGTATGTCGAAACAATAACCACCGAGCATACCGATCGGATAAGGCAAATGGACTGAAGGGATCTTTTTGTCGAGGCTCTTCTCAACTTCCGCGACAAGCTGGTTCATATTCAGATCCGGCTTATCCACGTAATTGTAAACCTGGTATCCAGGTGCTACGTTTTTCAGTTTCCAGGTAATAAACTCAACAATATTGCCTACATAAGCCATTGATTTATAATTATTACCTGCACCAACCATAGCAAAACGGCCACTGGCTATTTGCTTGAGTAAATTATAAACGTTGCCGCGGTTGCGCTCTCCAAAAATAACCGTCGGGCGCACAATGGTCAGTGAACGGCTTTCCGGTGCGCGGTTAAACCACTCACGTAACACTTCTTCCGCCTGCCACTTACTTTTACCGTAATGATTGAACGGATCGACCGGGTGGTTTTCATCGGGGTTCTTTTTATTGAGACCGTACACCGCCACGGAGCTGGTGAAGATAATATTCTTGATGTTGTGTTTATCCATCGCTTCAAGCACATTGCGCGTGCCTTCGACATTAACGTCATAATAGAGCGAGGTAGGGCTCACATCATCACGGTGCTCGGCGGCCAGAAGGACAACGGTAGAGCATTCGCTAAGCTGTTTCTCAAGCGAGGCTTTATCACGCACATCGCCCGCTACCGTGATATCGGGATAGAAATGGCTGTTTTGCTTGTCAAAATTCGTGATATCGAAGTCAGACAGTGCCCTCTCAATAAGTCTGGTGCCGACAAACCCAGACGCGCCGATAAAAATTACCTTCTCTTTCATATCCTGCCCGATGCGTTAGTGACTACTTCAATAAAAAACTGAAAGCGCCGCCCTGCCTTCCAGGAAGCAACTTTCAGCTAATGAGGTTCCCTTAATAATTTGAGGAAGTATAAGCTTTTACCGTCGGATCGCCAGTATGAATCGCGTAAGTTTGCTCATAAAACACGCATTCGTTGCATTTAAAAAGGCGCTCATTGTTTTGGTCTGCCTTGTCTAACGAGCTCTTTGCGGCAGCGCAAAATTCAGCTTTTCCGCATTCACGTGCTGATGATCCACGCGGTCAATGTCGACCGAACTCTGCCCTTTTTCGTTGACCGCCTGAATATTCGCCAGCGACAGCAGCGTGTCGTCTTTGGCCATAAAGCGGCCGCGCACGTCTTTACGCAGGTCAAAGTGCATCTTCAGCGCGGGGCCAACGGACGACTCCTGCATCACCTTCACATTGCGCACAAAGAGATGCTGCGGCTTGTTATGCAGCTCAAGCGTGGCGCGCTTCATATCGACGTTGGTAATGGCGACAAAAGACGTGGCGTTGCCAGAAGAGATCTGGATACCGCGCAGCTTATACGGCAGGTTGCGGTTATCCATATGGATGTCGTTAAGCTTAAAGTTCTGCGGAATCGACAGGTAGTTGCCCTTGATAACGCCGTAGCCAATCAGCATGCCCGCGCTGTTTACCATCTGAACGTTATCAATCAAGAAGTTATCGCAGCCATAAATCGCCACCGTGGCATTATCAATGCCCGCGGTTTTACTGAAGTCCGGCGTGATATTTTTGGCCTTCACGTTGCGGATGACAAAATGTTTGCCGTTCTCCACATGCACCAGCTGGCGGCAGTTGCTGCCGGTGATATTCGCCACGACGAAATTCTTCACCGCCTGACTTTCCGGGTAGTCGTTATCGTAGGTGCTGCCCGCAAGGCCAATGCCGATGCCCCAGTTGATCTTGCCGTTGGTGCAGTTGATGTTATCAAGCACGTGATCGGAGATAAGCAGCTCCGAATCATTGATAGCCACGTTCCACTCTATGGCGTCGCCCTGCAAACGCTCAAAGCGCCCGTTGGTGATGCGTACGTCGCGCAGTTCGTTATGAAAGCCCTGGCGCAAAATGCCGTAGTTGGCGTCGTGAATGTAAATATCATCAATCACCAGCCCCTGCATTTTCTGCGGTTTTTTGCCGCCGATGTAAATCTGCATCACCGGGCCGAAGCCGGTCATCTCGACGCCTTTAATCGCTACCTGCGAGCCGCGCACGTCGAGAATAATATTATGCAGCCGCCCTTTTTTCTCGCCGAGGATCTGACAGCCGTCCTGAAGAATAAACCGCCCTTTTCCATTGCCTTTGAGCGCGCCCAGGACTCGCAGAGTTTTACCGGCAGGCATAAAGACAGGGCTGTTGATGTTGTCGCAGGTAAGGTTTGCGGGCACTTCGACGGTCTGCGCCTCGTTGAACGCGAGCTTAAACGCCTGCGGCCAGTTATCGCGGTAGTAATCGGCGACATTCACCGTTTTGCCGCCCGGCACGGCACGGGCGGCGCGGCTGTGCAACAGCGGCAGTAGCGCCGTCGCGGCGCCGGCCTGCACGAAAGTCCGGCGGGTAAGGCGCCCGGACGACATCAATTTACGCATAAAACCTCGGGTTACAGGGTTTGCAGCAGGCCCGCGAGTTCGCGGTAGATGCGCTGCTGGTTAAACTCGGTTTCCACTTTTTCACGGGCGCGGCTTAGCATCGGACGCAGCGTTTGCTCGTCGATCGCGGCGAAGGCCTGCAGTTTTTCCGCCAGCGCCTGGGGGTCGTTCTCCGGCACCAGCCAGCCCGATTTTTCGGCGTCGATAAGCTCCGGTATGCCGCTGTGCAGCGTGGAGACGACCGGAATTCCCACCGCCATCGCCTCCATCAGCGCCACAGGAATGCCTTCCATATCGCCATCCACGCCGGTTACGGAAGGCAGAAGGAACAGATCGGCCTCGTCGAGCATTGCTTTTACTTCATGGCTGGGTTTAAAACCAGGCATAAAGACGCAATCTTCCAGACCATACTGCTCAATCAGCGTATGCAGGCGGCGCTCCCACGGCCCGGTGCCCAGGATGTTGTAACGAAAGTCCACGCCGCGGCCTTTCAGCAGGCGGCAGGCTTCGATCGCCACATGCAGCCCTTTTTTCTCAGTCAGACGCGCGACCGAGATAATCTCAAGCGGCGTACCCGGCTGCTTGAGCGGACGCAGCGAGAATTTCTCCATGTCCACGCCCATGCGCGAGACAGCGATTTTCTCCTGCGGGCAGCCCATCGCTTTAAGGCGCTCGGCCCACAGTTCGCTAATCGGCAGCATTAAATCACCACGGCGAAACAGCTGCTGATACTCCGGTGTATAGCGTGTCAGCACTTCACGGTGCGAGACATCGATACCGTGGAATACGGTGGCGATTTTGCCGTCCAGCACGCCGAGTTCGCGCAGTTTCGCGGCGGTAACTCCCGCCGGGCCGAAGTGCGCGATAAAAACATCGGCTTTCAGCGTGCCCGGCACGCGCCCGCAAATGGCAGAGAGGATCAGGTTACGCGCCTCGTCGCCGTAGCGGCCCATATTCAGCGCCCGCCAGGTGCGGGCGTTAAACAGCCCGCGCGCAGTGTGCGTGGCGCGATATTTGAGCTTCGCGGCTTTGCCTTCCGGCTCTTCCAGCAGAAAACGGGTTTTCTGCGCCAGGTTGTACTCGGTATAGGCCGCATGGGTGTTCTTAAGATCGCCCTTTTGCAGCGAGACGATCTCCACCTCATACCCCATGTTGATAAAGCCGACTATCTGGTTCAGGACGAACGTTTCAGAGGCGACCGGGAATTTCAGCAGAAAAAAGCTGATTTTCATCGGGCCCCTCCCGCACGCATCAATACCGATTTCACCATCTGCTGGCCCTTCTCACGCTCGGCGGCGACGGCCGCCGCAAGGCGCTCGTTAATCGCTGGCAGCTGGCCTAAAGTGTCGCCCACCATCGCCTGCAGCGAGCCATCCAGCAGGTGGCGGATCTCAATCGCCATCTCCGGCATGCCGAGCTGCTGCATGATGCCCGCGGACTTGTGCTCGTAGTTAATGGCGATGGCAGGTGTGCCGAAGTTCATTGAGATAATCGCCGAATGCAGACGGGTGCCCACGGTCAGCTCGCAGGCGCCCAGAATTTTGCCCATTTCGAGGTCGTTCAGTTCATCCATCACCACGTGGAAGCGCGACGGATCTTTCACCAGCTTGCTGAGATTCAGCGCCACCATGCGGTCATCTTTGTTATAGCTGTCGATGCCGGTACAGGTAGAGAGCGCCAGCACCTGGTAGCCTTCATCGATGATGCGGTTGACCACATTCGCGAACGCCTGCTCGTAAGCCTGCTGGGTGGTGCCGAGACGTTTGTCGAATGGCGCGAGTTCACGCAGCGTAATCGCCACGGTTTTCTCGCGCGCCGCCACGTCCAGCCAGTGCTGTACGGCGTAGCTCGGGACGAAATCGTCGTTATGGTGCTCGACAAGCCAGGCGGTATCGACGCCGAGCTCCACTTTTGAGGTATCGATCTGGCCTTTTTTCATCAGATCAAGGCTCACGGTTTCGCGCAGGATCAGCGCGTCGCAGTGGCCAAACACATAGTTTGCGAGCTGATTAAACTGCGGCTCCTGGAACGGGCCGACACTATGACCAACCATAAACAGCGGCTTTTTCGCCATAAAGGCGCACAGCGCATGTTCGAACTGCGGAGTGCCGTAAAGATCGACGAAGAACGAGCCGCCGACCTGAATAATCGCGTCGTAGCCGCCAAGCAGGCCGACGAAATCAGTAAACCCCTGCGGCAGAGAGATATTGCGCAGCTTGCCGTTGCCGGTCACTTTGGCCAGCAGCACCTGGTGCTGATAGCGACGACGCAGCACTTTCTTCACGCGGCCCATCACGCCTGCCGCGTTATTAAATTGCTTCATCTGTTTGTAGAGCGGGTCAGGCATGACCTCTCTGTCCAGCAGCCAGGCGGAGCTCACCGGGTAGCGGCTCATGACGTCGACGTCTGCCGTCGGGTCCTGAAGCGCTATCGCATCAATCAATCCGCGCAGGATGGCGCTGTCGCCACGGTTTCCGCAGGTGTGGTTGCCAAGAATGAGTAACTTCATGTTGACCTCTGAAATATACGCTCGCCCTTTTCGCGGCACTCCGGCCGCAGGGGCTTGCGCATCAATAATTTTTAACGGGATCAGCCTGCACGGAGCAGCATTTTCATTTTATCGTTGCGGCAAAACTGACGTTTCAGTTCCACCACCAGCGCATTGCGCGACAGCACCATCGTCACGGCGAACGCCAGCACGCCGGCCGCAATCTGCACCGCCAGCAGCGAGGCGAGCGGCAGATGCCCCTTCAGCGCCACGCCCAGCGCAAAGCTGACCACCAGCGTAGGCAATGAGAGCCAGAATGGCAGCAGAATGCTCTGGATATACTCGCGGTAACTGGAGCCCAGCACTGGCTTAATCATGATGAAATAGCTCAGGATAGTGTTGATAACCTGCACCAGCAGGAAGCCGAGCGTCACGCCGAGCGCGCCGCCGAGATGCCCGCCCGCGATAATGGCCGGAATAAACAGGAAGGTTTTAAACACGTTGAATTTAAAGCTGATATCAACACGCGCTTTCGCCATCAGCAGCGAGCCAATCGGGTTGCCGATAGAGCGCAGCAGGCCGACAACGCACAGCAGTTGCAGGACAGGCACAATGCTCACCCACTTTTCGCCGAACACCAGCGGCACGAAGTTATTCGACACCACCATCAGCCCCAGCAGCGCCGGAAAGTTAATAATGCCGACCACCGAGAGCAGCTTGTAGAAATTCACGCGCAGCTTGTCAGTATCGTCCTGAATTTTGGCGAAGGCCGGGAACAGCACGCGGGTGATGATGGGGTTGAGCTTCATCGGCGGCACAACCGCCACGTTGTACGCGAGGTTATAGCCCCCGGCCACCGCCGCGCCGAGGATGCGCGCCAGCACCAGCGTTGAGAGGTTGGTATTGATATAATTCACCAGGCTGTCCGCCGTCAGCCAGGCGCCGAACTTCAGGTTAGACGACACAGACGCCAGTGAGAAATGCAGGCCCGGACGGTAAATCTTGCGCCCGAAGAAACCGAACAGCAGCGTACGCACTGCGGTATTCACCAGATAACCGAGAATGGCGGTCATCGCTACCGGCCAGTACTGCGCGGAAATCACCGTAAAGGTGAAGCCCGCCAGCACCGAGAAGGTTTCGATAGAGCCAATCTTGTTGAACTCCAGCTCTTTTTGCATCAGCGCGCGGAACTGCTGACCGTGCGGGATCACCACAAAGGCGAACGCCAGCGTTTTGATAAGCGGCGCCAGATCCGGGTTATGCAGCACGCCCGCAATCAGGTCGCTTAAGAGAAACACCGCCGCGCAGACCACTATCCCGAGACCGACGTTCAGCCAGTACAGCGTTGTCAGTTCGAGATGGCTGATGGTTTTGCGCTGGATAATCGAGTTCGCAATCCCGAAATCGGAGAGCGTATCGGCCAGCGCGATAATCACCAGACTGATAGTCAACAGGCCGAACTGATGACCATCCATCAGCCGCGCCAGGATGGTCATCTGCACCAGCCCGAGGCTGATGATAATGACCGTCGAAATCGCGGACCACTTGGCGCCGCTAATGGTTTTGTCGCGAAGGCTCATGACCCACTACCCTTAATAAGCCGCTTTGTTAACAAAGCCTTTGAACACGGTCAGGAAAACGATTTTGATATCGAGCCAGACACTCCACTCGCGGATGTACTCCAGATCGAACTCGATGCGTTTTTCCATCTTCTCCAGGGTATCGGTCTCGCCGCGCCAGCCGTTGATCTGCGCCCAGCCGGTGATGCCAGGTTTCACTTTATGGCGCAGCATGTAGCCCTGAATCAGCGCGCGATACTGCTCGTTATGCGCTACCGCGTGCGGACGCGGGCCGACAATCGACATCTCGCCGGTCAGCACGTTGATAAACTGCGGCAGTTCATCAAGCGAGGTGCGGCGCAGGAAGTTGCCTACTTTGGTTACGCGCGGATCGTTCTGGGTCGCCTGCTTCACCACCTTGTCGTTTTCCATCACGCGCATGGAGCGGAATTTCCACACCATGATAGGCTTGCCGTCCATGCCGTAGCGGGTCTGGCGAAAGATAATCGGGCCTGGCGAGCTGAGCTTCACGGCGACCGCGATACAGCACAGCACCGGCGAAATCAGCAGCAGGATCATCGAGGCCAGGATGATATCTTCCACGCGCTTCAGAATGCGGTTAATGCCAGAAAGCGGCGTGTCATACAGCGGCACCACCGGCACGCCGTTCACGTCGTCCAGGCGCGAGTGCAAAATGTTGAACGTAAATACGTCCGGGATCAGCATCACAGAGCAGGTGGTATCGGAAAGCCGGCGCACCAGCTTCTTCATCGCCGCCTCTTCGCTCATCGACATGGCGATATAGACGTTGTGGATCTTGCCCGCGCGGGCGTCTTCCACCAGCTGCTCAAGGTTGCCGGCCCAGCCGGTCGGCACGCCGCCCGGCTCCGGATCGTGATAAATACCGACCACTTCAAAGCCCAGCCACGGCTCATTGCGAAAGCTTTCGGCGAGCTGCTGGCCCACCGGCTGCGCGCCCGCGATCGCTACGCGACGGGTGTTATAGCCGCGATTACGCAGCCAGCCCGCGCCGAAGCGAATCGCCGAACGGCAAATCACCATGCCGGCGCCGGTCAGCAGATACCAGGCCAAGAAGACGCGGAACGGGCTTTCGAAATCGGGGTTAAACGCCATCAGGCCGGCGCTGAACACCAGGCTCATGGTCCAGTTCTGCAACAGCAGCAGCAGTTCGGTCGAGATTTTGACGCCGCGCCAGGAGCGGTAAAAATCGGTGATCCCGCCAATCATCTGGAATACAACAAGGGTGGTCAGGGCCATCAGCAGATGCATGTAGAAAAACGGCAGCTCATTGATCCTGCACACCACCCACAGTCCGACGAACATAATGGTTATGTCGGAGAATCGTTGCACCAGAGAGATTAACGATGCATTCGTTTTGGCTCGTTCGCGCTTTTTTAGATTTGTCATCGTCGTACCTTCAGGCGCCGTAAGGCGCAGTTAAGCGGCTGCCCGGCACCCGGCAGGCCTGCGCCTGCGGGGCGATGGCGTCGCAGTGAAGCGACGCCGGGCGGCCGCGCCGTTTTACTGATTCAGCAGAGCCAGAATTTCTTCGGTTTTCGCCTGCATCAGCGCCGTATCGCCGCGTGACTCCACATTGAGACGCACCACCGGCTCGGTGTTGGACGAACGCAAGTTAAAGCGCCAGTCGCCAAACGCCATGCTGATGCCGTCGGTGTGGTCTGTCTCGCTTGCCTGCGGCGCGAAGTGATCTTCCACGCGCTTAATCGCCACGGCAGGCTCTGCCAGCTTGCTGTTGATTTCGCCGCTCGCCGGGAACGCCGCCATACGGTCGCGTACCAGCTCGCCCAGCGACTGGCCTTTCAGGCACAGCAGTTCAGTGACCAGCAGCCACGGGATCATGCCGCTGTCGCAGTAGGCGAAATCACGGAAGTAATGGTGCGCGCTCATTTCGCCGCCGTAGATGGCGTCTTCCTGGCGCATACGCTCTTTGATAAACGCGTGACCGGTTTTGGACATCACCGGCACACCGCCGGCGGCTTTCACCACGTCCACGGTGTTCCAGGACAGACGAGGGTCATGGATGATTTTCGCGCCAGGGTGTTTTTCGAGGAACGCTTCGGCCAGCAGACCGACAATGTAGTAGCCCTCGATAAACTGCCCGGTTTCGTCGAACAGGAAGCAGCGGTCGAAATCGCCGTCAAACGCGATGCCCATGTCCGCGCCGTGTTCAATCACCGCGTTACGGGTGTCGTCGCGGCACTCCGGCAGCAGCGGGTTAGGAATACCGTTCGGGAAGTTACCGTCCGGGGTGTTGTGAACTTTAATGAACTCAACCGGCACGCCCTGCGCTTTAAAGCGCGCTTCAATGGCGTCCACCACCGGACCTGCCGCGCCGTTGCCGGAGTTAATCACCAGTTTCAGCGGTTTGAGGTTGTTAACGTCGATATAGCCCAGCAGGTGGTCGATGTACGCCTCGCGCAGGTCGATTTTTTTGTAGCTGCCGCGTTTGGCCTCGTTCACCGGCGGGAAGTCGTTCGCTTCCGCGAGACGCTGCACGTCGCGCAGGCCAGTGTCGCCGCTAATCGGGCGCGCGCCTTCGCGCACCAGCTTCATGCCGTTGTAATCCATCGGGTTGTGGCTTGCGGTCACTTCAATGCCGCCATCCACGCCCAGATGGAAGGTGGCGAAGTAGATCTCTTCGGTGCCGGACAGGCCGATATCCAGCACGTCCACGCCCGCGTCCTGCAGACCTTTCGCCAGCGAAAGCTTCAGGGATTCGCTGGTCAGGCGCACATCGCCGCCCAGCACGATAGTTTTCGGTTTCAGGAACTCGCCATAGGCACGGCCAATACGCCATGCGATATCGTCATTCAGTTCTTCGCCAAGACGCCCACGAATGTCGTAGGCTTTAAAACACGTTAACTTTTCCATTTTTTATCTCTTGGGTGGTCTTTTTTATCGGAAAAAATTCTGCACGGTTCTGCATGCCGATTTCGCGCCCCGGTCGCGCCGTCATCGACGTGACCGGGGCGCATAAACGATGCCGCAGAATCAAACCCGCCCGTAACGGTCGGCGAAGCGAATCACATCGTCTTCTTCCAGATACGTGCCGGAGCGCACTTCAATCAGATCCAGCGGGATCTTGCCGGGGTTTTCCAGGCAGTGGGTGGCGCCGAGCGGGATGTAGACCGACTCATTCTCGCCCACCAGTTTCACCTCGTCGTTAATCGTCACCTTCGCGGTGCCCGCCACGACAATCCAGTGTTCAGCGCGGTGATGATGCATCTGCAACGACAGGCCCTCGCCCGGCTTCACCGTGATGCGTTTCACCTGGTAGCGGTCACCCTGATCGATGGAGTCATATTTGCCCCACGGGCGGTACACTTCGCGGTGGATATGATGCTCATGGCGACCATCGGCTTTGATCTTCTCGACCACTTTCTTCACGTCCTGAACGTGATTACGGTCGGCAATCAGCACCGCGTCTTTGGTCTGCACCACGACGAGATCTTTCACGCCGACGGTCGTCACCAGACCGGATTCGGCATAGACGTAGCTGTTTTCGGTGTTGTGCGAAATCACGTCGCCGTGATGCACGTTGCCTTCCGGCGATCGGTTGGAGATTTCCCACAGCGATGACCAAGAGCCGACATCGCTCCAGCCCGCGTCCATCGGCACCACGACCGCGTCGGCGGTTTTTTCCATCACGGCGTAGTCGATAGACTCTTCCGGGCAGGCCAGGAAGGCTTCTTCATCAACGCGGATAAAGTCGAGATCGGGGTCAACCGTGCCCATGGCTTTTTCACAGGCATCCAGAATGTCCGGGCGGTATTTCGCCAGCTCTTCCAGATAACGGCCGGCACGGAACAGGAACATGCCGCTGTTCCAGTAATATTCGCCGCTGTTGACATAAGAACGGGCGGTCTCCAGATCCGGTTTTTCCACGAACTGCGCCACGCTGAAGGCGACGGCGTCAACCGCCACCTCCGGGTTGCACACCTCGCCGCGGCGGATGTAGCCGTAGCCGGTTTCCGGCAGATTCGGCACGATGCCGAAGGTCACCAGCTTGCCGCTCTCAGCGAACGGCATCGCGGCGCGCACGGCGCTGCGAAACGCGTCTTCGTCCTGAATCATGTGATCGGCCGCCAGCACCAGCATCAGCGGATCGGTGTCCGGGCTGTTGCGTTTCGCCGCCAGCGCTGCCAGAGCGATGGCCGGCGCGGTATTGCGTCCGGCAGGCTCAAGAATGATGTTTTCGGTGAGCTTGTTTAGCTGGCGCAACTGCTCGGCGACGATAAAACGATGCTGTTCGTTGCAGATAACCACCGGGCTTTCGCACTGCACGCCGTTTAAGCGGCAGACGGTGGTCTGAAGCATTGTCAGATCCCCTTTCAGGCAGAGGAACTGTTTTGGGTAAAGCACGCGGGAAAGCGGCCACAGACGGCTGCCGGAGCCCCCTGCCATAATTACCGGAAAGAGTTTTGACTGACTCATGGCTTAACCCCGAATATCAGCGATAAATTGGCTTAACACGTTCTCTTTTTCGAGCGTGCGTTCGGCATATTCACGTGCCACCGTGTTGTCTTTGGGCAGCGCCAGGGCGCTTTCGATCCCTGCCGCCAGCGCGTCGACCGACTCTGGCTCCACGCAGACGGCGATGCCAGGCTCCGCGATACAGAGCTGTCCGAGCTCGGTGTCGCTCTCCGCCGTGATAACCGCATTGCCGCCCACCGCCAGAATATTGGTGAGCTTGGATGGCAGAACCGCGTCGGCTGCGCCGCGCTTTTGAATCACCAGATGGCAATCCGCCATCTTGAGCAACGCCGGGAGCGCTTCATAAGGCTGTAGCGGGAAGAACCGCACGTTAGTGAGCCCGCGCTCCGCGACCATTTTTTCGAGGCGCGCTTTGCCGCCGCCCTGGCCGACAATCGCGAAAATCCACGGCTGGTCGGTAAAGCGGGCCGCCACCTCAATGGCGTTTTCCAGCCCCTGTTTCTCCCCGATGTTGCCGGAGTAGAGGATGATTTTTTTATCCGCAGGCAGACCCAGTTCGCGGCGCAGCGCGTCGACGTCTTCGGTTTTCACATCCCGGAACCGCGCCACTTCGGACCAGTTCGGGAAGAAAATCACGCGCTCCGCAGGGACCCCTTTTTCTTTGGCTTTGTTCATCATGGAGCGCGAAATGGTCGACACGTTATCGACGTTATGCAGACCGCTGCGCTCAAAACGGCTGGCGAGACGGGCGATTTTGCCCCCCTTGCCGCGGCCCGCCATGCCAAGACCGAGCATGGCGTCCACTTCGTAATCCTGTATGTGCAACACGGTTTTCGCGCCGGAGAGCTTCGCCAGCAGGCGCATGCCCGGCGTACAAAACAGTGTCGGCACCACGCCGATGATGCGATCCGGCTTCCAGCGACGCTGGGCCAGCAGCGGGAAGAACGAGCTGGCTGCAAAGCTGCCGAGATGGATCAGGCGTTTTAAAGTAGAAGGCTGTTTCGGGACATAAAGCGGGCAGCGCCACACCGTGGCGGCGCCCTGCTCTTTGCGCCAGCGCCAGGAGGAGTAGTTCTCCCCCACTTTCCAGGCCGGGTAGTATGGCGGTGCGGTAATGACCCGCACCTCATGGCCCTGACGGGCCATCCATTCCACCATCTCGCCGGTGTACTTACCGATACCGGTCAGCTCCGGCGAGTAGTTGATGCCGTAAACCAGGATTTTCATAAGCCCGGTACTCCGGCAAAGCGTTCAGCCATAAAGTAGGCGCGGCTGTTGTCATGCACATCTTCACTTGCCACGATCGAGGCGGGCGACTGCCAGCGGTAGGCTTCGTGCTGCTCTTTGGGCAGGTTGAGCTCCTCCGCGTTTACGCGCAGCCGGAAACCCAGCACGATGTAATGGGTCGTGAAGTCGGTCCCGGAGAAGTTGTCGTCATAGAAGTGCTGCCAGACGCCGTAAAACTCTCCCTCCGGCATCGAAAAGCGTTTGCCAAGCTCCGCCTGCGTCAGGCGTTCAAACGCCTGCGCCAGCGGCTCATCTTTCTGAACCCGACCGCCAGGCACGAACCAGAAGCCCTGCGCCGGACGATTGGTGCGATGACCGAGCAGGAACTCCCCCTGCTCGTTTTCGACAATCAGATCGATGGAGATAAGCGGCGTGGAGCGCACCACGGTGGCAAAATCTTCCTGACTTAAAAACATCCTTACCCCCGGAAACGATGCTGGTTTTCAAGGAACCACTGGTATGTGCTGGCAAGGCCTGCCTCCAGTGAAATCTCGTGATACCAGCCCAGTGAGTGCAGACGATTAACGTCGAGCAATTTGCGCGGCGTACCGTCCGGTTTAGACGCGTCAAACACCACGCGGCCTTTGTAGCCCACCACTTTCGCGATGGTCTGCGCCAGCTCGCGAATGGTGCAGTCGACGCCGGTGCCCACATTAATGTGCGACAGCATCGGCTCGGTGTTCTCCTGCCACACTTCGCGGTCAAGCTCCATCACGTGAATGCTGGCGGCTGCCATGTCATCCACATGCAGGAATTCGCGCATCGGCGTACCGCTGCCCCACACCACTACGTCCGCCGCGTTCTCCTGGGTCGCTTCATGGAAGCGACGCAGCAGCGCCGGGATAACGTGCGAGTTGCTCGGGTGGAAGTTGTCATGCGGACCATACAGGTTGGTCGGCATCACCGAGCGGTAGTCGCGGTTGTGCTGGCGGTTGTAAGACTCGCACAGCTTGATGCCCGCGATTTTGGCGATAGCGTACGGCTCGTTCGTCGGCTCCAGCGTCCCCTGCAGGAGTTCGCTTTCCTTAATTGGCTGGTTGGCCAGTTTCGGGTAGATGCACGACGATCCGAGGAACAACAGCTTGTTCACGTTGTGCAGATGCGCCGCGTGAATGATGTTGCTCTCAATCATCATATTTTCGTAGATGAAGTCCGCCGGATAGGTGTTGTTGGCAACAATGCCGCCCACCTTCGCCGCCGCCAGGTAAACCTGGTCAAGCGCGGCATCCGCGAAGAACGCGTTGACCGCCGCGCTGTCCAGCAGGTTCAGCTCGTCGCGCCCTTTGAGCACCAGCTCGACGTCGTCGCGCTGCTCAAGCTGGCGAACGATGGCCGACCCCACCATCCCGCGGTGGCCGGCCACAAAAATACGTTGCTTTTTCATGCTCAGGACTCCAGCGCGATGGCAACCTCGTAGCCGTGAGATTTCAGCAGCGAGTGTTTCTTCGCGGCTTCGAGATCTTTCGCGACCATTTCAGAGACCATTTCCTGCAGCGTGATTTCCGGTTTCCAGCCCAGTTTCTCGTGTGCTTTGGTCGGGTCGCCCAGCAGGGTTTCCACTTCAGCAGGACGGAAGTAACGCGGGTCAACCTGAACGATAACGTCGCCCGGCTTCACACCCGGTGCGTCGTGACCGGTCACGGAAACTACGATGCCTTTCTCTTCCACGCCTTTGCCTTCAAAGCGCAGTTTGATGCCCAGCTGTGCGGCCGCCATTTCGACGAACTGACGCACGGAGTACTGCACGCCCGTTGCGATAACGAAGTCTTCCGGCTGCTCCTGCTGCAGCATCATCCACTGCATTTTCACGTAGTCTTTGGCATGGCCCCAGTCACGCAGGGAGTCCATGTTGCCCAGATGCAGGCAGGATTCCAGACCCTGAGCGATGTTGGCGATAGCGCGGGTAATTTTGCGGGTTACGAAGGTTTCGCCGCGACGCGGAGATTCGTGGTTGAACAGAATGCCGTTGCACGCGTACATGCCGTAGGATTCACGGTAGTTCACGGTGATCCAGTAAGCGTACAGTTTCGCGACCGCGTATGGAGAGCGCGGGTAGAACGGCGTGGTCTCTTTCTGCGGAATTTCCTGCACCAGGCCATACAGCTCAGAGGTGGACGCCTGATAAAAACGGGTTTTCTTCTCCAGACCCAGGAAGCGAATCGCTTCCAGCAGGCGCAGGGTGCCCATGGCGTCTACGTCTGCGGTGTATTCCGGGGATTCGAAAGAGACCGCTACGTGGCTCATCGCGCCCAGGTTGTACACTTCGTCCGGCTGCACTTCCTGCAGGATACGGGTCAGGTTGGAGGTATCCGTCAGGTCACCATAGTGCAGGTGGAATTTCGGGTTGCTGCTGTGCGGATCCTGATAGATATGGTCAACACGCTCGGTATTGAAAGAAGACGCGCGGCGTTTGATACCGTGAACTTCATACCCTTTCTCAAGCAGAAACTCAGCCAGATAGGAGCCATCTTGTCCGGTTACGCCGGTAATGAGAGCAACTTTACTCATAATTTGTTTTTCCTCTGTTTAAATCGGACTTTGCCTGGCTCACCAGGCCGTTTATTAATTCAGGGATCAGTGTCCTGCTCCCCTTTCCCAAACCCTCTCGGCTTGAGAGGGGAAATCTGTTGTGGCGTGACGCGTTATTGCGTCTCTACGCGGTCACGAACAATCTGCGCCGGGTTGCCGCGGCAGATCTTGTTCGCCGGCAGCGTCTTAAATACGCTGCTGCGTGCGCCAACCACCGTGCCTGCGCCGACAGTGACGCCCGGTGCGACAAACACATCCGTCGCAAGCCAGGCCTTCTCGCCAATCACAATCGGCTCGGCGGTAATATCAAAATGCGGGCTCATATAGTCGTGGCTGCCGGTGCACAGGTAGCATTTCTGCGACACCACGGCGTTGGCGCCGATAGTGATGTCCCCGAGCGTGTAGAGCACCGCGTCATCCCCAACCCAGGCGTAATCGCCGATAGTTAATTTCCAGGGGTAGGTAATTTGCACCGAAGGGCGAATGACCACACCTTTGCCAATACGCGCGCCAAATAACCGTAATAAAAAGGCGCGCCAGCGATATAATATTTGTGGAGACCAGGCAAAAAGCGTCGCCTGAACCGCCCACCACAACTGAACCTTAATAGGGTGCCCGCCCCGGAAACCTTTCGGCACCGAGAATCCGCTTAAATCCTGCATATGCTTTCCTTATGGCAAGGCTTTATGCTTTGTTATACAGCGCCTTAGCTTTTCCGGTCGTACGCATGCGTAATAAATAAGAAAGTTCTGTTAATATTCCAGGAACCCGTAATATGTTGCGCTGAACTTTTTTAGCGTCCTGACATAATTCCAGATTATTCGAGGTTGACACGCCGCCCATTGAGAATTCTGACACCAGTCCTTTCAGCTTTTTAAAGCCGTAGCCGGATTTATACATTTTGGCGGTTAACGCGTAATCGGATGAGACTTTATATTGCAGATCGTAGGGGTACTTTTTAAGCCCGGAAACCGGGAAGAAAATGGCCTGATGGCTGGCAGGCAGGCTGTGGTAAATATACCAGCCGCTTTTCGCGCTGCGGCGAATTTTATTGCCGTCGCCAAAATCCAGCAGCGCGTCGCCAATATACATCGCGTCTTCATTCGCAGGCGCAGCGGCCAGCTGGCGCGCTACGTCTGCCACATTCGGATGAAATACGTCACCGGAATTCAGAAAAATCGCAAAGCGACCATTGGCCATAGCGATGCCTTTATTCATCGCATCGTAAATGCCGTTGTCTTTTTCGCTGACGAAACGCAGGTTGTACTGACCGTCGAGATCTTCCAGGAACTGCGCCGTGCCGTCGTTTGAACCGCCGTCCACGACAATCCATTCAAACTCGATTTCCGGGGCCTGCGCCAGGTGGGCCAGGGACTGCCAGGTCTTCACCACCCCTTCGTAATTGCGCCAGGCGACAGTAATTACACTTAAAAGCATCCGGGCCTACCTCATCAGGAATCTGTAATGTTTAACGCTTTACGCAGAATAAACGGACAAACAATTAAGAACGCATATTCCGGGCTAAAAATCGAACCGGTAAAAAACAGGGATACAGGTGTAAATAACCACAGCTGTACGCGAAAATTCTGATTATTACCAAAAGCGTTAATCATCATTTTCCCGACCCTGAACAAATACCAGCCGGTGAGTAACACTGCAAACCATGAGAAATAAATGATTAGCAGGTAGAGCCCATTGTCTATTGTTTTTCCGACGTCCGCACCGTTAAAAATTCCGAATGATGCGACATATTCGTAAAGCGAACCAAAACGCACTACACCATCGATATTCGTCAGCGAATATCCCACCATGACCAGCGGTCCGATGATGCGATAATAGGATGACGAACCCTCTGTGCCTAAATCACCGATACGCTCCGCGATATACGGGAAGGCGAACACCACGCCCACGATAAAGACAGCCAGGGAAACAATTGCCAGCGGCAACTTTTTACGAATCGCGTTTTTATTAAGATACTGAAACGCCCACTCAAGCAAATAAAACAGGATAAATGTCATCACGCCCGAAAACGAACCCGATAAGACTATCCCTAAAAGAATCATACCATCGGTTTTTGGGGTTTTGATACCAAACTGTTTGATGCTGAGCCAAATTGAGATTAACGCCAGAGCGAAGAACGCCGGCTCGAAATACATCGCCGTGGTGCGTTTGCCGCCAAACTTAATGAAATTGAGTACATAGCTGTTGCTGTAGATGAGGAACTTCGAAATGTTCTCCATCAGACTGCTGCCGCCGGTGAGGATAATCTGCGCCATCTCCAGCGCCGCCAGCGCGACGATAAAGCCCACCACCAGGTAAAATAGCCGCAGGATTTTGCGGTAGTTACGCGGTGAGATGGTCTTGAAGCGGATGCTCCACGTCATCCCGATAATGATGACCGTATAGAGAAACAGCATCGTCGAGGTGACATATTTACTGGCGTCGAGCGACTTACCGAACAGATAGTTGAAAAGCGTCAGACCGGCGCCGATGCCCAGCGCAATCATCAGCTTTTTCAGGTTTATCTTGTCCACGAACAGCAGCAGCAGCACCGGCAAAAACGTCACAATCGTAATCGGGAAACTCTCGCCGAGCTGCGCCAGTTTGACGTTCACCACCAGATAGATGAACGGCAGCAGCAGATAGCTACAGATTCTGATAGAACGAGACATATTCCTCCAGCATCTGTTGACCGCTGTACGCTTCCCGGCTGCGCGCCCGGAAGGCCTCAAGCGTGGTGCCGAATACCGCTTCGGCGATCTGCGCTTTGCCGCGCTGCGCAAGCAACAGCGCCTCGCCCTCATCGACCGTTTTACCGCCCGATTTATGCAGTACTTCCTGCGCCGCCTCGCTGTGGGTAGCGATAACCGGCACGCCAATCGAGAGCGCTTCGCAGAGGATAAGCGGGTAGTTGTCGACGCGTGAGGTAAACAGCAGCGCGTCCATCTGGTTCAGATCGTTCATCAGTTTGCGCTTGTCAGTGAGGAAGCCGTGGTTTACCACGTTGGCGCCCTCAAATGGCGAGAACTTGCCGAAGGTGTGCACTTCGACTTTATCGCCAAGCGCCACCAGATCGCGCACCAGGCGCTGATTGGTTTTGCCGTCATAGCGTAAATCGTGCGCAACCACCGCGATTTTCGGCGCGCCGGTGCCCGGCGCCATCAGCGGCAATTCGGCGAGGATCGCTTCCGTCGCCACATCGATGCCGTTATTGATAATTTTGCAGCGCCCGGCCCCGTAGAGGCTGTTGAAAGCGTCGGCGACATGCTGGCTTGGCGAAATAAAATGGCAGCCGAGCGCCAGCATATCGCGGAAACGCTGGCGTTTGCTGTCGACCAGGCTGCGCGCGCGGTCGACTTTGACCGGCGGATAGTTATCCAGCGTCGGGCATTTCTGGCAGCCGGTTTTCCAGCCTTCGCAGCCGTCGAGAAACGCGCAGCGGCCCGTAACGCTCCAGTGGTCGTGCAGCGTCCAGACGAAATTAACGTCGCGCTTGTGCGCTTTGAGCTTCTGGCAGAACGCCACAACCTTATCGAGATTCAGCCAGTAGCTGTGCAGTACATGAAAATGCAGCACCACCGGCCCGTCGGTGCGGGTGACGCGGCGATACAGCCCGTCGAGCGAGCCGAAAAGATCCTGGTTTGCAAAGCGGAACAGCGCAATATTGGCAATGGAGGTCAGACGCGGCGTATGTTTTTCCACTTCCGGGAAATTGTCGTGACTGACGCTTTTTTTGCCGCCCTTGCCATAGCCGTAAATAAAACGAGAGCGCATCCCTTTTTGCAGGGCGCGCTGGTGAAGATCCAGCGCTACGCCTGCTGCGCCGCCTTCTGCGAGGCGGACATTAAACTGTAAAATATTCATTTAATTACCTTCACCCGCGCTTTTTCGCCCACGACCAGCGCGTTATCCGGCACGCTGTCCAGCACCACGCTGCCCGCGCCGATAGTCACGTTATTGCCGATAGTGATATCGCCAATCACCACCACATTCGCTCCCAGCTCCACGCCGTTGCCGATGACCGGACAGGCGAGATTATCCGCGCCGCGGTTGCCGATGGTGACGCCGTGGCGAATGGTGAAATCGTCGCCCGCTACCACGTTTTTATTGATGACGACGGCATAACCGTGGTGAATGGTGAAGCGGCGGCCAATGGAGGCGGCGGCCTGGATTTCATAACCGAAGAAACACTCGGTAAAAAAGCGGTAGAGCAGCAGCACCGGCGCCGCCCAGAGGTTGTTCAGTACATTTTTTTTGCGCCACACCGAGCAGAAGTGCGCGATGCGATAGGCGACCACCATGCAGCAGGGGCGCAGGTTCCATGAGTTGGCGCGCAGATCCTCAAGCAGCATTATTTCCCCCGCAGGCTGTCGGCCAGACGTTTGGTATTGCGAACAGAGAGCAGCGTCAGCAGCGTGCGCCAGTTCATGCGCTTATTACGGATCTGATAGAGCGTAAATAGCTGATACTTTTTGCTCGCACGGTCGAATTTGTCTTTATGTTTGCGATAGAAGTGGAAATAACCGGCAAACTTTTTCGCGGATTTGGTTATCTGCATTTCACCGTGGTTGATATGCAGAATTTGCGTCGCCTCTTCCACTTTCCACGGTTCGCCATAGTTGACCACCATGCGCAGGAACATGTCGTAGTCCTGGGCGGCGGCAAGCTCGTTATCAAACAGCGACTCTTTAAAACGCCAGGCCCAGGTAAACACCTGGTTGCCGACGATATTGCGCTTGTAAAACAGCTTCAGCGACCACGGCGATTTTGGGTAAAGCGGCAGGCTGTTCGGCTGCGAGTACACCTGCCCTTCGCACAGATAGTCGTTGGCGTAGAGAAACGCGTGCTGGTTGAGCTTGTCTTTGTGCGCGAGAAAGACCGACAGACGGTTCGGCATCCATTCGTCATCATCGTCAATGCCGGTAATGAATTCGCCCTTCGCCTGCAAAATGGCCTGGTTGCGTACCGCGCACGCGCCGGAGTTGAAATCGTTGCGCGTATAGCTGACGCGCGGATCGTTGAGCGCCAGAACGAAGTTTTGCAGCTGTTCCCAGTTGCTGGAGCAGTCATCGACAATGATAAGCTCCCAGTTGTCATAGTCCTGGCGCAGCACGGAATTAATAGCCCGGATGGCCAGTTGCTGGCGATTCCACGTCGGCATGTAAACAGAAACTAATGGGCGCGCTGTGCTGGTCATTGTGGTGTCTCCGAATGCTAAATGGAAAGTTATGCACGTTGCCGCAAGGGCGCAGCCGCAGCGGGCTGTGCCTGGTTCTTTACCCTCGCCCCCGCCCTCCTCCTCTTAAAAGAGGAAGAAACTATGCCTGCCGTTGGGGGTGCTTTCCCTCCCGCAGAAAGCGGGAGGGCGGGGTGAGGGGTAATGCCGCTACTTATGATCCGATTTGTATTCGTACTCGTAGTAGCCGTAGTCCTGATAGCCTGAAGCGCGACGGAAGATGGAGTTGAGGATAACCCCTTTCACCTGGATGCCGTTCTGTTCGAAGCGGCTCAGGCTGGTCTGCACTTCTTTGAGCGTGTTGACCGCATAGCGCGCCACCATCAGCGTGGTGCCGGCGTGACGGCCGACCACGGCGGCATCGGTGACCGCAAGGATAGGCGGCGTATCGATAAGCACCATGTCGTAGTTAGCGCTCGCCCACTTCACCAGCTCCGCGAAACGTTCGCTCATCAGCAGCTCAGATGGATTCGGCGGCACCTGGCCACGCGGCACCAGGTCGAAGCCCGGCACAGAAGTTTTCTGCGCGCAGCGGCTGATATCGCCCTGCCCGGCCAGCACGTCGGAAAGCCCGTTGACATTGGTGGTGCCCAGCAGCTCGTGGGTGTAACCCTTACGCATGTCACAGTCGATCAGCAGCACGCGTTTATGGGTCTGGCTGATGACCGCCGCCAGGTTGGCGCAGACAAACGTTTTACCGATAGACGGGCTTACGCCGGTCAGCATCAGAACATTGTTCGGGGCCTGCATCATGGCGAAGTGCAGACTGGTGCGCAGGCTGCGGATAGCCTCGATGGCGAGATCCGTCGGGTTGCCCACGGCCAGCAGCTGGCTCTGTTTGAAGCGTTTGACGCCTTTGACCGTCTTCACGCTGTCGCGTGATTTCTGCCATTCAGAAAGCGGGATGCTCGCGTAAACGTTGATACCGGCTTCTTCCAGCGCCATCGGGCTTTCGATACCGCGGTTAAAGAGCGAACGCAGCAGCACAATCACGATGGAGAGCAACAGGCCGAGAATAATGCTGCCCAGCACAATCAACGCTTTCTTCGGTTTCACTACGCCCGGCTGGGTAATTGCCGGGTCGACGATACGCACATCGCCCACGGTGCTGGCCTCGGTGATTTTCAGCTCCTGCTGTTTGTTCAGCAGCTGCATGTAAACCTGCTGGCCAGACTCCACGTCGCGGGTCAGACGGACAATCTCCTGTTGGGTTTTCGGCATCGCGGTGACGCGGTTGTTCAGCTTGGCTTTCTCATCTTCCAGCGCCTGCCGTTTTTCCAGCAGCGTGCGGTACGCCGGGTGCGCTTTGGTGTAGAGCTTGGAGATTTCCGCTTCCTTGAAGGTCAGCTCATTGAGCTGGGCGTCGATGTTGACCATCGAATCCAGCACCGCTTTAGCCTCCAGCGGCAGGTCTACGGAGTCCTGCTGCTGGCGGTACGCGTTGAGTTTGTTCTCCGCGACATCCAGATTCGCGCGCACTTCCGGAAGCTGTTTGGCGAGGAAGGCCAGGCTCTTGGCCGCTTCTTCCGACTTACGCTCAATGTTCTGCTCAAGGTAGTTGCGGGTGATGCTGTTGAGGATATCGCGGATCTGATCGCGATCTTCACCCATATAGGTGAGGCTCAACACGCCGGTGTCTTTCCCGGTTTCGGTCACCGTCAGGTTGTTTTGCAACTGATTGATCATGCCGAGCGTCGAGTATTTGGTGACGGTAAATTCGCTGCCTTCCTGGGCGTGAATTTCCGAGACCGTGATGCTGACGCCGTCTTTGCTGAGCGGTTTACCCACTTCGCCGCGGGCGCTAAAGCCGCCGCTGCTGGTGAGCTGATACTGTTTCGGGCCGAGGACCGCGACGGTGAACTCCTCCTCCGCCATGCCTTTCGGCAGATTGAAGGTGGTCACTTTGATGGTCTCGTTGGCGCGGCCCATCAGTCGCTCCCAGCCTGAGCCGAATAGCGGGAAGGTCTTTTTCTCAACGGCGATGTCGAGGTCAAGATCGTCAACCGTTTTGCCAAGCACCAGACGGGACTGGATCAGCTGAATTTCCGCATCGGACGCCGGCGGCTTATTCTGCAGCGCCGTGCTGATGTCTTGCACCAGCGAGTTGCCCTGATTCTGCTCGATTTGCACCAGCGCATCGGCGCTGTAGATGGGGGTGGCGAACATGACATAAATCAGCGCGCCCAGCGCGAACAGCGCCGTAATACCAAGCACCCACCAGCGCGCTTCCACTACGGTACCGACCAGGCGTCCAATATCTATCTCGTCGCCGCCCTCCGCCGGAGCGGCAGAATGTCTCACTTTATCAGTCATCGTTATCCCTGCTGCGTTTTCAGTGCCTGCGCCCACTGGCGGGCAGAGTGATCCAGAAGTGCGTAAACCGCCTCAAAGGCGTCCCGGCTCTTACGATACGGGTCGGGAATATCGCGCTGGTCGTCCCAGTGACCAAACAGCATCACTTTGCCGCGCATCTCCGGTGCCATCTCGCAAATCGAGGCGACATGGCGTTTTTCCATTGCGAGGATTAAATCGTAATCGCGGCACATCGCGCTGGTTATCTGGCGGGCCACGTGGCCCTCCAGAGAGAGGTCGTGCCCGGCCGCTACGCTTACCGCGCTGGCGTCCGCGCCCTTCCCGACCAGCGCCCCGAGCCCTGCGGACGCCACCGTCACCTCCGGCAGGTAGCGTTTAAGCAATCGCTCCGCGGTCGGGGAACGACAGATGTTCCCCACGCAAACCACAAGAATTTTGTTAAACATACGCGTTACCAGTTGTGAACGTCGCTTGCCGTATCCGTCATATAACGGACACCACTGATGGTCGGCAGCAGTTGGTTGATAAGACGGTTCCAGCGCGCCACCGGTGCGGTGGTGACATAGACCACGTCATAAGGCTGCAGACGGAATTCCGTCGCCATCACGAGTGAAGTGGCATCGGACATATCGAGCTGGTAAATGTTGGCAATCTTGCCGCCGCGCTGCTTGTCGCCGCGCAGAGGACGGATAACGAAGATGCCGCTGGCGTTAGACGTGTTCAGATCGATGCCTTCGGCCTGGCCAAGCGCTTCGGTCAGCGTCATACCGCTGAAGTCCATTTTGAGCGTGCTCTGTTTCTTCACTTCGCCCATGACGAAGACTTTCAGATCGTCGTTACGCGGTACGAATAAGATGTCGCCCGGATAGAGCAGATGGTTCTGGCTCAGATCGCCGTTTTGCATCAGCGCCTGCAGGGAGATGCGGCGTTCCTGGCCGTTGTGGGTCAGCACCACGTTGCGCCAGTCGGCGTCTTCCGTAAGACCCCCTGCGGCGTTGATCGCGTCAAGCACGGTCAGCGGCACGTTGGTGATGGCCTGCTGGCCCGATTTCGCCACCTGGCCTGAGATGTACGCTTTTTGCGAGCGGAATGCGGCGATATTAACGTCCACCTGCGGGTCAGCGATGTACTGCGCTAAACGGCCGGTAATATCGCTGCGAATTTCAGCGAGCGTTTTGCCAACAACGTGGACTTTGCCAATGTAGGGATAGAACATGGTGCCGTCTGGCTGCACCCAGTTGCCGGTATCGCTGGAGCTGCGGTACTGGCCCGCAGGCGTGGTCAGCTCCGGGTGATCCCAGACGGTGACGTTCAGCACATCGCCTGGCCCTACGCGATATTGATAGCTGGCAATCTCCTGATCGAGAGACATATTCGGCTGGGCGACATTCGGACGAGGACGTAATTGTTCTACCAGTCGCGGCGTCAGCGGATATACGTTCACCATCCGGTCAAGATCAAAGTCTGCATCCTGTTGCTTGATCACGTCCTTTCCCATCGTAGACATATTGCTGCCGGGAAAAACAGTGCAACCGCTCATCAAGGTTACAGACACCAATAAAGGCATCAATTTCAGTCTGGATTTCATCATTGAATTTTTATCACTTTGGCAGAGTAATTATTCTGACCCTTTAAATAAGCCACCGTACCGCTTGTTCCTGCATCAAGAATGCGGCGTCAGGCGCCAGAATATAACTGGAATCATTCCTAAAAGTCGCTTATTTACCCATATACTATTGACAGAATAATTGAGGCTAATTGACAGACTTCAGGCACGCTACCGCCCTTGGCTTTCAGTTACCAATCTACTGCAAAAACAGACGGTTATATTGACACACCCCTGTGAAGCCTCTTCCAATTGGATTTGTCTTATTGAAAGAGACGGTTCATTACGCTGGCGCACCGCTCATTCATAACGCACAAAGAAAAAACCTTGTGTGCCGGTGGGAATAAGAAATGCTGAGTGGATTGTTGCAGCTAAAGTTTTAGCAGGCAAGTTAACGCACCGTTGCGAGGCTGTTTTTAAGAATAATATGAACAGCGCAATTTAATGCTTTTAGGATTTTCTTCATGTTGACAGCCAGGCGGGAATAAACTACACAGACAACCTAATTAAGATATATCTGGGTAATATTATTATTTCATTCTTTTTGATTATGACCAAAATATGGCATCTGGCTATTTATTAGCATTAATTTGCCTTTTTTGGTTATTTTCCCGCCACTGTTAATGGTTCAGATAATTCTGCCTCACATTGCAATTTAAGCGCGGTTTATCCAGGATCATCAGACTGCTATTTATCTTAAAAGGTAACTGACCTCATATGGAATGGATTGCCGACCCCTCTATCTGGGCAGGTCTGGCCACGCTTATCGTGCTGGAACTGGTGCTCGGAATCGACAACCTGGTGTTTATCGCCATCCTTGCTGAAAAACTGCCCCCTGCACAGCGCGACCGCGCGCGCGTCACCGGTCTGATGCTGGCGATGGTGATGCGCCTCGGCCTGCTCGCGTCTGTCTCCTGGCTGGTGACGCTCACCACGCCGCTGCTGACCGTAAAAGGCTTCAGCTTCAGCGCCCGCGATCTCATCATGCTGCTGGGCGGGCTGTTTCTGCTCTTCAAAGCGACGGTGGAGCTTAACGAACGGCTCGAAGGCAAGGACACGGCCAACCCGACGCAGCGGCGCGGCGCGAAATTCTGGGCGGTGGTGGCGCAAATCGTGGTTCTTGATGCGGTCTTCTCGCTCGATTCGGTGATCACCGCCGTGGGCATGGTTGATCATCTGGCGGTCATGATGGCCGCCGTGATTATCGCCGTGTCGCTGATGCTGCTGGCGAGCAAGGCGCTGACGCGCTTTGTGAATCACCACCCGACGATTGTTATCCTCTGCCTGAGCTTCCTGCTGATGATTGGCTTTAGCCTTATCGCCGACGGCTTCGGCTTTCATATTCCGAAGGGCTATCTCTACGCGGCGATTGGTTTCTCCATCATGATTGAAGCGCTCAACCAGCTCGCGATTTTCAACCGCCGCCGCTTTCTCTCTACCGCTAACCGCACGCTTCGCCAGCGCACCACGGAAGCGGTGATGCGGCTTATCAGCGGTAAAAAAGAAGATGCCGATCTCGACCCGCAAACCGCATCGCTGCTTGCCGACTACGACAACCACCCGCTGTTTAATCTTCAGGAACAACTGATGATTGAGCGCGTGCTGAACCTTAATCAGCGCAGCGTTAGCAGCATTATGACCTCGCGCCACGACGTGGAGCATATCGACATCAACGCGCCAGAGGCGCAGGTGCGCACGCTGCTGGAGCGCAATCAGCACACCCGCGTGGTGGTGCGCAGCGAAGAGGACGATGACGATCTGCTGGGCGTGGTGCACATTATCGACCTGCTGCAACAGTCGCTGCGCGGCGAGCCGCTCGATTTGCGCGCACTGGTGCGCCAGCCCCTGGTCTTCCCTGAAGGGTTGCCGCTGTTAAAAGCGCTGGAGCAGTTTCGCAACGCCCGTACCCACTTCGCGTTTGTGGTGGATGAATTCGGCTCGGTGGAGGGCGTGGTTACCCTGAGCGACGTGATGGAGACCATCGCCGGCAACCTGCCGAATGAAGTGGAAGAGATTGACGCGCGCCACGACATCCAGAAAAACGCCGACGGTAGCTGGACCGCCAACGGCCATATGCCGCTGGAAGATTTAATTCAGTATGTGCCGCTGCCGCTCGATGAGAAGCGCGAATACCACACGCTGGCCGGGCTGATGATGGAGTATTTACAGCGTGTACCGGGCGTGGGAGAAACGCTGAAGGTCGGGCATTACCAGTTGAAAACCCTGAAGGTGGAGCAACACCGCATCCAGAAGGTGCAGATTGTCGCCCAGGCCGCGCCTGAGGAGAGCCCGCCAGAAGATGCATAACACCAAAAAAAGCGGCCGCCAGGGCCGCTTTTTTACACTGTTGTGCTGCGCTTAAAGTTTATCGAGTAACTTTTTCACATCCTGCGCGTCGTTGCTGCCTTTGTGACGCTCGCTCCAGTCACTCAGGCGACGCTTCGCCTCATCCTGCATATGCTTACGCAGCAGCTGATCGACCTGCAAATTGTAGTTAAGCGCTTTCCAGGAGCCGTAGACGCGCAGCGGTACGGGCGTGGCTTTAAGCCACTGCACCAGCTTGTCATCGCCCTGCCAGCCCTCGGTGACCTGCACCTTAAAGCGCGTGTCGCACTGCTCGCGCACCAGATCAAGCGTGCCTTCGCCGCTTAACGCCAGCAGCGATGAACGCCCCTGCATCTCGTCAAGCGCCAGCTCGCCGTGATCCAGCGTGGCGTGTGTGGTGAAACTGTCGAGCGTCGTGGCGTTGTCAAAATCCTGACGGGCGCTGACGCCGCCGCCGCTGCGCTCCACCGCCTGCTGGATCAGTTGCTGGAAGTTAAGCCCTTCCATGCGGCTGCCGGTCAGACTGAGCGCCGCCTCGCCTTCCCAGTTTTCACGAAACGCCTGTGCGTCGATACGATCGCCGCGAAACGTGCCGTCGACATTCATCTTGCCGGTCAGCGCGATAGGATAATTAAAGGCGCGCAGGATCTCGCCCACCTCAATATTTTTGACGTTAACGGCGAAACGCGCCTGCGGAACATCTTCACGGGCGTCGAGTGTGCCCGGCAGCGACAGCTCGCCTGCGCCCAGTTTGCCGCGGAGCGTTTTCAGCTCCAGCAGCCCCGCCTGATTGCGCATGTCGGTGTTGACATCGTTGAAGGTGAGCCCGCGCCAGCGCACGCTGTCAGCCTGAATACGCGCGCTGGCGTTAAAGCCGCGAAGCCCGGTATAGGGCGCCTCTTCGACTTCAGCGGCGATCACCGGGCGCGGCAGCGCGCTCTGCTGACCCTGCTGGGCAACCGCCGTGGTGGTCGCCGGATCGGGCGCGAGCAGTTTTTCGAGATTCAGCGTAGTGAAGTGTAAATCAAGATCCCAGGCGGGCGCGTCGCCGAGCGTCACGCTCCCCTGCCCCGCCAGCTGGCTGTCGTTGGCTTTGAGATTAAGCTGGCTGAACTCCAGGCGTTTTTCCGCCTCCAGCCAGCGCGCCTGGAACGTGCCATCGCCCTGAATGCCGTCACGCGGCAGGTCGGCGCCATGCAGTTGCCAGGAGAGTTGCGACACCGTCGCGCTCAGCGTTTGCGGATAGTCAGCGGCGTTCAGCGCCGCGGAGAGCGAAAGCGTAAGGTCGCGCTGGTCGCGGCTTACTTTGCCGCTTAACTCCAGCTGCGCGTCATGCCGCTCGTTCTGCTCCATTTGCAGGTTGATATTGCGAACGGTTATCTGTTCATCATCCTGGTGCTGAAACACCAGCACGCTGTCCGCCACTTTAAGACGCGCGATATCGAACGACCAGCCGCGGGTATCTTCCACCGGCGGCGCGCTGTTTTTCGGCCCAACCGGCGCGCCCGGCTCATGACGCGCCTCGCTCTGGGGCGTGAGCTGCACCACCGCGCCTTTCAGCATCACCTGACGCACAGAGAGCTGATGCGACAGCAGCGGGAACAGCGCCACATCGAGGCGCATGTTATCGGCGCTCACCAGCGGCTGACTGGCGCCTGGCGCGGTGAGGCTCATCCGGCCCGAGAGAATGCTGAGCTGCGGCCAGACGTGCCAGCGCAGCGGGCCGTCGAGCTTAAGCTGATAGCCGCTGCGCCGCTCCACCTGGCTTATCATGTAACTGCGAAAATCGTTGGGATTTACCAGCATCACCAGCGCGGAAAGACCGGCGAAAAACACCACCAGTAAGATCATCAGCGTGGTCAGAACTCGTCTCATGGCATCCTCTGCAGACCGGCCCGCAGGCGTTTAGTCTTTGTCTATACGGCTGGCGACAGCGCCCTGCTGATCGCGGTATTTCGCATCCTGACGGCGGTTGTAAGGCCGCGCCGCCGGGCCGGAGAGCGGCTCGAAGCTCAGCGCGCCTATCAACATGCCAGGGCGTAGCGCTAATGGCAGCTTCCCTGAATTATAGAACTCCAGCACGATACAGCCCTGCCAGCCAGGATCGATACGGTGCGCGGTAACGTGCACCATCAGCCCAAGACGCGCCAGCGACGAGCGGCCATCGAGCCAACCAACCAGATCCGCAGGCAGCGTGACGGATTCATACGTCACCGCCAGCGCCAGTTCGCCCGGATGCAGAAAGAACGCTTCGCCGTCCTTCAGTACAATCTCATCGCTCATCACGCGATCGAGCGCCGCGCTCACTTCATCTTTCGGGCCACTTAAATCGATATACGCGGCGGTATGGCCGCGGAAGGTGCGGAATTTATTGCCAAGACGCACATCCACCGTGGCGCCGTTAATGCGCTCCACTGGCGGACGCGGGGTGATAGCCAGTCGGCCTTCGTCCAGCCAGGCTTCAATATCTCGGTCACAAAGACGCATTACACTCTCCTGATGTGTTCAGGCTTCCGGCGAACGCCGAAAGCCTGAGGGTAACTTCTGGAACGGTACACGCAAAACGCAGCTTATTCAAAGAACTGGCTGATTTTCGCCTTGAGAATATCGATAGCGATGCGGTTTTTGCCTCCGCGCGGCACGATGATGTCAGCGTACTGCTTGGAAGGGTCAATAAACTGCAGGAACATCGGACGCACCGTTTTCTGATACTGCGTCATTACGGAGTCCATAGAACGGCCGCGCTCGTTGACGTCGCGCTTAATGCGGCGCATCAGACAGATATCCAGCGGGGTATCGACGAAAATCGAGAAATTCATCTCTTCGCGCAGGCGCGCGTCGGTGAGCAACAGGATCCCTTCCAGAATAATCACCTTTTTCGGTTCGATATGTACCGTCTGCGCGGTACGGGTGTGTTCCACGTAGCTGTAAACCGGCAGCTCAATGGGTTTGCCTGCTTTCAGCATTTGCAGGTGTTGAAACAGCAGGTTGTGATCCATCGCGTTAGGATGGTCATAGTTGGTTTTAACCCGCTCCTCCATGGACAGATGGCTTTGATCCTTGTAATAGCTGTCTTCTGGAATAACACCAATGTGTTCATCACCGACCTGTTCACGCAGCTCCCGATAGAGGGTGCTTGCGATAAGGCTTTTACCTGAAGCCGATGCGCCGGCGATGCCGATGATGACGCATTGATGGGACTTGTCAGTCATAAATTAGCGACCTGGTTTACATAATAAAGAGAAAAGGAAGGGTGACGCCGTCGCGCCAGACGCGGCAATTATAGGGATTTCACTAAATTGATACCAGTCGATGCTGCAATCGTGAGAATAAGTGCGCAAATTCTGTCGTCTTCGGCAGGGTAAAATCACGGTTTTTTGCTGCGTAAACAGGCATTAAGCGAGGCGAAAGTTCTGCGGCGCGCTTTTTATTATTCATGACAGTTAATTTATGAGCAGACGCCATAGGAATTGTAAATTGTTTGTACTAGCATAACCGAAACATTTTTCCTGATACGTCCGGGTATTGCACCTGACGGCAATGCCTATGCGGATTATGTGGTAATGACCAAAAAAAAGAACAAGCAGGAGCTGGCGGCCACGCCGCATCCACTGCTGCGCTTAGTAAGCCTTGGACTGCTGACTTATATTTTCACGCTCTTTTCGCTTGAGCTGACGCTTTTCGATACGCTGCTGGCCCCGCTGTGGTTCCCGACCTCAATTATGATGGTGGCGTTCTTTCGCCACGCCTTGCGCCTGTGGGTGCCCATTGCGCTGGTGTGCGGCGCGGGCACGATTCTGGCGACGCTGACGCTGTTCCCACCTGGCCATCTTGAGCCCGCCTACACCGTCATTAATATTATCGAAGCGCTGGTCGGCGCGACGCTGCTGCGCAAGCTTCTGCCCTGGTATAACCCGCTTAAAAACCTCAACAACTGGCTGCGGCTGGCGTTCGCCAGCGCGGTCGTGCCGCCGCTGGTGGGCGGCTGTCTGCTGGCGGCCATCAGCGAGCATGACGTGACGCTGCGCGTCTTTCTGGTGTGGATCTTATCGGAAACCATCGGCGCGCTGGCGCTGGTGCCGCTCGGACTGCTCTTCAAAGCGCGCTATCTGTTGCGCCATCGCAGCCCGCGCCTGCTGGCCGAAAGCCTGGCGACGCTGTGCGTTACGCTGCTGTGCAGCTGGCTGGCGCTACACTATATGCCCTGGCCGTTTACCTTCGTGATTGTGCTGCTGATGTGGAGCGCTATCCGCCTGCCGCGACTGGAGGCGTTCACGGTCTTTCTCGCCACCGTCATGATGGTCTCGTTTGTTATCGCCTCTAACCCGACGCTGCTTGATTTGCCGCACGAAGGCATGGTGGTGAACGCCCCCTGGCTTCCGTTTTTGATGATCCTGCTGCCCGCCAACGTCATGACGATGGTGATGTACGCCTCGCGGGAAGAGCGAAAACTTATCACCGAGAGCGAAACGCGTTTTCGCAACGCGATGGAATATTCCGCCATCGGCATGGCGCTGGTCTCCACCGAAGGCAGTTTTTTGCAGGTCAATAAAGCGCTCTGCACGTTTCTCGGTTACACCCCGGAACAGCTCGCCAGCATGAGTTTTCAGCAGCTCACCTACCCGGAAGATCTGCACGCCGATATGGCGCTGGTCGAAAAACTGCTGAACGGCGAGATGAACAACTATTCGCTTGAAAAACGTTACTACACCCGCGCGGGCGACGTGGTCTGGGCGCTGCTGGCGGTCTCTATCGTGCGCCAGCGCGACGGCTCGCCGCTCTACTTTATCGCTCAGATAGAAGATATTACCGATCTCAAACGCACCGAATGGGTTAATAAACGCCTGATGGAGCGCATTACGCTCGCCAACGAAGCGGGCGGCATCGGTATCTGGGAGTGGGAGCTTGGTACCGACATCATCGCCTGGGATCAGCGCATGTTCGAGCTCTACGAAGTGCCGCCGCATACCCGTCCGACGTATCAGCTCTGGAAGTCGCGCCTTTTTAAAGAAGATGTCGCCCAGGCCGAAGCCACTATCCAGGAGGCGCTGCGCTCCCGCGTGCCGTTTAAGCTGGAGTTTCGCATCCAGGTGAAAAACGGCGTGCGCCATATTCGCGCGCTCGCCAACCGCGTGCTGAATAAACAGGGTGAAGTGGAGCGCCTGCTCGGCATTAATATGGATATGACCGAGGTCAAACAGCTCAACGAAGCGCTGTTTCAGGAGAAAGAGCGTCTGCATATCACGCTCGACTCCATCGGCGAGGCGGTGATTTGCACCGATGTCGATATGAACGTCACCTTTATGAACCCGGTGGCGGAGAAGATGAGCGGCTGGCGCCAGGAAGAGGCCATCGGCCAGCCGGTACTCGCGATTCTGCGCATTACCTTTGGCGATAATGGCCCGCTGCTGGAAGATATTCACAGCGGCGACGCCACGCACGCCAGCACCGGCATCGATCAGGATGTAGTGCTGCACTGCCGTAGCGGCGGGCATTACGACATCCACTACACCATCACGCCGCTCAGCACGCTGGAAGGGGAAAATATCGGCTCAGTGCTGGTTATCCATGATGTCACTGAGTCGCGAAAAATGCTGCGCCAGCTCAGCTATAGCGCCTCGCACGACGCCCTGACCCATCTCGCCAACCGCGTGAGCTTTGAAACGCACCTCAAACGCCTGCTGCAAAGCGTCAGCGAAACGCACCAGCGCCATGCGCTCGTCTATATCGATCTCGACCGGTTTAAAGCGGTGAATGACACCGCCGGCCACGCTGCGGGCGACGCGTTGCTGCGCGAGCTCGCCTCCCTGATGCTCGGCATGCTGCGCACCACCGACGTGCTGGCGCGCCTCGGCGGCGATGAGTTTGGCCTGCTGCTGCCGGATTGCAGCCTGGAGAACGCCCGCACCATCTCTGAGCGCATCGTGGCGGCCATCAATGAATATCCGTTTGTCTGGGAGAGCCGCCTGCATCGCATCGGCGCCAGCGCGGGCATCACGATTATCGACGCCTCGAATAACCAGGCGCAGGAGGTGATGTCTCAGGCGGATATCGCCTGTTACACCTCGAAGAACGCCGGGCGCGGCGTGGTGACGGTTTACGAGCCGCACCAGCAGCAACTGCACAGCGGGCGCGGCACCCTCGCCGCTCACGAACAGCAGCGCATGATAGCCGAACATCACCAGATGCTGATGGTGCGCCCGGTCGCCTCGCCGCGCGTGCCGGAAACCGCGACCTTCTGGTTGCTGTCGCTGCGGCTGTGGACCAGCGAAGGGGAGATGATCGAAGAGCACAGCTTCCGGGCCGGGCTTAGCGATCCGGAACTGTTGCAGGCGCTGGACGCGCGTCTGGTCGCCGATTTCTTTCGCGATCACGCCGCCTGCGTGGCGGCAAAAGGCGTCGGCGTCGCGCTGACGCTCTCCGGCCCCACTCTGCTTAACCCGCAGCGTCTCGATGCCCTGCTGGCACAGCTTGCCGCAAGCCCGCTGCCGCCGCGTCTGCTGCATTTTATCGTCAGCAGCGAAGTGCTGATGCAGGACGCCGCCGCGGCGCGACGCCAGTTATTGCGTCTGCGCGAAGCGGGCTGCCGGGTGGTGCTGAGCCACGTGGGCCGCGAACTGGAGGTGTTCGAGCATATCTGCGCGCAGTGCGCCGATTACATCATGGTGGCAAGCGATCTGGTGATGGACGCCCATTCCAGCCTGATGGATGAAATGCTGCTGACCATTGTGATGGGCAACGCGCGCCGTCTCGGCCTGCAAACCATCGCCGGGCCCGCCGACCAGCAGTCACTGCTGGAGACGCTCGCCAGCATAGGTATCGATCTGGCGTACGGCGAAACCGTGGCCCAGACGCAATCGCTCGCCGCCCGGCTCGCCACCAGCTACTTTTCTATTCACTGACCGGTGTCTGCCAGTCGCTGGCATACCAGATGTGCAGCAGCGCGTAGGTGCGCCACGGCTGCCAGCGTGCGGCGTAGCGGCGGATCTGCGCAGGCGTCATCGGCGCGAAACGCTGCTTAATCAGATAATCGTCCGGCAGAAAGACGTCGGGCGCCTGCCAGCCGCGCATCGCGAAGTAATTGGCAGTCCAGGTGCCGATGCCTGGCAGTTGCGTCAGCGCTTTCACTCCCGCCGCCACATCCTCCGGGCAGGTCAGCGGAAACCGCCCGGCCAGATGCTCACGCGCAAGCTGGATAAGCGCGCCCGCCCGCATGAGCGGCATTCCGAGCGCTTTTAGCGTGGCGGGTTCCGTGCGCGCCATCTCCTCGGGGGTGGGAAAGCGCCAGCCGCTGCCGTCGTCAAGCGGCGTGCCGACCGCCTGCACCACTTTGCCAGTGAGCTTCGCTGCCATCGCCACGCTCACCAGTTGCCCGAGTATGGCGCGCACGCCCTGCTCGAAGACATCTACCGAGCCCGGCAGGCGCAGCCCCGGACGCGCGGCGGCGAGCGGGCCGAGCGCCTCCAGCATTGGCGCAGGGTCAAAACGCAGATCAAATAAGCGCGCCACGCGCGCCTGTACCTCGTCCGCCACCGGCAGCAGCCCGTCGCTCATCGCAAGCGCAAGCGTCGCGCGCTCCGGGTACGGCGTGACGCTAAACCAGCCCTGATGCGCGCCGACCGCCAGCGTGCGCCGGTACTGGCTGTCGCTCACCTCTTCGATGCCCGCCACGGCACGGTCAGCCAGAAAGCGTAACATCCACGGCCAGTCGTAAGGCGGCTGATAGCGAAGCGTAAACATAGCGTCTCCTTTGTTTTTGATTTCTTTAGCTTAATCGCTACGGGCTTTTTTTGCCTTGCGCAGATATTCCATATTGCCGCCGACGCGACATTTCGCTAAAGTCGCCCCCCTTCTTCACGGCATGGGGAAAATGTGAATGTTTATCGGTTTTGACTACGGCACCGCGAACTGTTCGGTCGCCGTTATGCGCGACGGCGCGCCGCAGATGCTGCCGCTTGAGCAAGGCTCAACGCTGCTGCCGTCAATGATTGGCGCGCCGGTGCGCGAGGCGGTGAGCGAATGGCTTTACCGCCATCAGAATGTCGAGGCGAGCGGCGCAGAGACGCAGGCGCTGCTGCGCCGCGCGGTCAGCTATAACCGCGAAGAGAGCATCGACGTCACGCCCGCCAGCGTGCAGTTCGGCCTGAGCGCGCTGCGCCAGTATATGGACGACCCGGAAGAGGTCTGGTTCGTGAAGTCGCCGAAATCGTTTCTCGGCGCCAGCGGCCTGAAGCCGCAGCAGGTTGCGCTGTTTGAAGATCTGGTCTGCGCGATGATGGTGCATATTCGCAAAACGGCGCAGGTACAGGCGGACGCGGAGATAGACCAGGCGGTGATTGGTCGCCCGATTAACTTCCAGGGGCTCGGCGGCGATGACGCTAACCAGCAGGCGCAGGGTATTCTGGAACGCGCGGCGCACCGCGCCGGTTTTCGCGATGTGGTATTTCAGTATGAGCCGGTCGCGGCCGGGCTCGATTTTGAAGCCACGCTCAGCCAGGAACAGCGTGTGCTGGTGGTGGATATCGGCGGCGGCACCACGGACTGCTCGCTGCTGCTGATGGGCCCGCAGTGGCGCGCGCGCCGCGACCGGGATCAGAGCCTGCTTGGCCACAGCGGTTGCCGCGTGGGCGGCAACGATCTGGATATTGCGCTGGCGTTTAAACAACTGATGCCGCTGCTCGGCATGGGCGGCGAAACGGTAAAAGGCACGTCGCTGCCAGTGCTGCCGTGGTGGAACGCGTGCGCTATCAACGATGTGCCGGCGCAGAGCGACTTTTACAGCGCCGCATGCGGTCGTCTGCTGGCGGACTTAGTGCGCGACGCCCGCGAGCCGCACAAGGTGGCGCTGTTGCAGAAGGTCTGGCGTCAGCGTCTCAGCTACCGGCTGGTGCGGGCGGCGGAAGAGAGCAAAATCGCGCTTTCGCAGGCCACGGAATGCCGGACCGCGCTGCCGTTTATCGAAGGCGATCTTAGCAACGATATTACGCAGCAGGCGCTGGCGCTCGCGCTGAACCCGCCGCTACAGCGCATTCTGGAACAGGTGACGCTGGCGCTGGAAGCCAGCAACGAACGCCCGGATGTGATTTACCTCACCGGCGGCAGCGCGCGTTCGCCGCTTATCCGCGAGGCGCTGCAAACGCAGTTGCCGGGCATCCCGGTTCAGGGCGGCGACGATTTCGGCTCGGTCACCGCCGGTCTTGCGCGCTGGGCGCAGGTGGTGTTTGCGTAACCGCGTTAAACAGGAATGACTTTGCTGCCTTCGGGCAGCTCAACCAGCAGGGACAGCTTCCCGCCCAGCGCTTCGACATAGCGCTTGAGCGTCAGCAGTTTGATCTCCTTTCCGCGCTGTTCGATGGCGGCGATAGCGGGCTGCGTAACGCCCATTATCTCCGCCAGCCGCTGCTGCGAGAACGCCCTTTCTTCGCGAAGGCGCGGCAGCCCGTGTTCAAGGGCGATTTCATCAGCCATGCGCAGGATCTCAGCTTGCCGCTCTGGCGGAAACTCCGCCATCACATCATCAATCGTTTTCATTTTTACTCTCCATTATTTTTTGCAGATGCTGGAAGAACGCCGTCTCCGCCTGCGTGATTAAGGTTTTATAAAAATCTTTGTGACCGCGCTTGTTGCCTGCACACAGCACCACAGCCTGACGGGTTGGATCGAAGGCAAAAAATACCCGCCACGGCGAACCGCCATACTGAACGCGCAGCTCTTTAAGATTGGCGATCCGCGAGCCTTTTATCGTGTCCACCAGCGGACGCCCAACCAACGGGCCGCTGTGGCGTAAATTCCATAACAGCGCGGCGATACGATCCTGTAATCCTTCGGGCTGTTGTTGATACCACTCATAAAAATGCGGGGTAAAAATCACCGTCCATGTCATACCCATCCCTCATAAACTATAGTTTATATCCGAGCACAAAACCATACTTTAATAAGGGCTTTGAGGCTTAGTCAGAAAAGGATTACGCCTCTGCGAGACGTCTCGTAAACCCTGAGCGATTCAGACAGTTCTAAACGGTGTTTCATATTTCCTCCATCTTTCTGCGGTGAAGGCTCACTAAACTTGTATCATTACGCCTAATCGTTTCAGGAAAAGAAGACGTACCGCTTATGAAAAGCACGTTTAAAAAACGCGGGTGGATTATCGCCGGTGTTATTGTCGCGGCCCTTGCCGCTCTCCTTTACTGGCGTAGCGCCGATACCGACGCTCCGGCAGGTAAAGCCTCGCATGGACGCGCCGGGATGCGCGCAGGCGGCGCGCCCGCACCGGTACAGGCTGCGACCGCCCGCAGCGAAGCGGTGCCGCGCTACCTCACGGGCCTTGGCACTATCACCGCCGCAAACACCGTCACGGTGCGCAGCCGGGTGGATGGGCAACTGATGGCTATTCATTTTAAAGAAGGTCAGCAGGTGAAAGCGGGCGATCTGCTCGCGGAAATCGATCCGAGCCAGTTTAAGGTCGCGCTCGCCCAGGCGCAGGGGCAACTCGCCAAAGACCGCGCCACGCTTGCCAATGCCCGACGCGATCTGGCGCGCTACCAGCAGCTTGGTAAAACGAACCTGGTGTCGCGCCAGGAGCTCGACGCCCAGCAGGCGCTGGTCAGTGAAACCGAGGGCACGCTGAAGGCCGACGAAGCTGCGGTCGCAAGCGCGCAGTTACAGCTTGACTGGAGCCGTATCACTGCGCCCATTGATGGTCGCGTTGGCTTAAAACAGGTCGATATCGGCAACCAGATCTCCAGCGGCGACACTACGGGCCTCGTGGTGCTGACCCAGACGCACCCGATAGATTTGGTGTTTACCCTGCCGGAGAGCGATATCGCCGCCGTGATGCAGGCGCAGAAAGCGGGAAAAACCCTGTCGGTAGAAGCCTGGGATCGCACCAACAGCACGAAACTCAGCACCGGCGAACTGCTGAGCCTCGATAACCAGATTGACGCCACGACCGGCACCATCAAGCTTAAAGCGCGTTTTGCTAATGAGGACGACGCGCTGTTTCCAAACCAGTTCGTCAACGCCCGGATGCTGATAGACACCCAGCAGAACGCGGTGGTGATCCCCACCGCCGCGCTGCAAATGGGCAACGAAGGTCATTTCGTGTGGGTGCTGAATGACGAAAATAAAGTGAGCAAACACACCGTCACCACCGGTATTCAGAACAGCGAAAGCGTGGTGATCGCCGCAGGTCTCTCAGCAGGCGATCGCGTGGTGACAGACGGTATCGACCGCCTGACTGAAGGCGCAAAAGTGGAAGTGGTGGCCGCGCAAACCGCGACGGATAACGCCAAACCCGCGCGCGGCGAACGCACGTCCACCGACAGCGCCCGCGCGGCCAAAGGAGCGCGTTCCTGATGCAGGTGTTACCTCCGAGTGCTACGGGCGGCCCGTCCCGCCTGTTTATTCTGCGCCCCGTCGCCACCACGCTGTTAATGGTGGCGATACTCCTGGCCGGGATAATCGGCTACCGTTTTCTGCCGGTCTCCGCGCTGCCTGAGGTGGATTACCCGACTATCCAGGTGGTGACGCTCTACCCTGGCGCCAGCCCGGATGTGGTGACCTCCGCGATTACCGCGCCGCTGGAGCGCCAGTTCGGCCAGATGTCCGGCCTGAAACAGATGGCCTCGCAGAGCGCGGGCGGCGCTTCGGTCGTCACGCTACAGTTTCAACTGACGCTGCCGCTCGATGTTGCGGAGCAGGAAGTGCAGGCGGCCATCAACGCCGCGACAAACCTGTTACCGGACGATCTTCCTAACCCGCCGGTCTACAGCAAAGTCAACCCGGCGGACCCGCCCATCATGACGCTTGCGGTCACCTCCTCGGCCCTGCCGATGACGCAGGTGGAAGATATGGTGGAAACCCGCGTTGCGCAGCGTATCTCGCAGGTGACCGGCGTCGGGCTGGTGACGCTCTCCGGCGGCCAGCGGCCAGCGGTACGGGTAAAGCTTAACGCGCAGGCGCTGGCGTCTCTGGGTCTTAACAGCGAAACGGTGCGCACCGCTATCACGGGCGCGAACGTCAATTCGGCGAAGGGCAGTTTCGACGGCCCCGAACGCGCCGTGACGCTCTCCGCCAACGACCAGATGAAATCCGCCGACGAGTACCGCAACCTGATTATCGCCTACCAGAACGGCGCGCCGGTACGGCTTGGCGATGTGGCGACCGTTGAGCAAGGGGCGGAAAACGCCTGGCTCGGCGCCTGGGCCAATAAACAGCCCGCGATTGTGATGAACGTACAGCGCCAGCCGGGCGCAAATATCATTACTACCGCTGAAACCATCCAGAAACTGCTGCCGCAGCTCACCGAAAGCCTGCCGAAATCGGTGCAGGTGAAGGTGCTGACCGACCGCACCACGAACATCAGCGCCTCGGTCAATGACACGCAGTTTGAGCTGATGCTGGCGATAGCGCTGGTGGTGATGATTATCTATCTGTTTCTGCGCAACGTACCGGCGACCCTTATTCCGGCGGTGGCGGTGCCGCTCTCGCTGGTCGGCACTTTCGCGGCGATGGTGTTTCTCGATTTCTCCATCAATAACCTGACGCTGATGGCGCTGACCATCGCCACGGGCTTTGTGGTGGATGACGCTATCGTGGTGATTGAGAATATCTCGCGCTATATCGAAAAAGGCGAAAAGCCGCTGGCCGCGGCGCTCAAGGGCGCGGGCGAAATCGGCTTTACGATTATCTCGCTCACCTTCTCACTGATTGCGGTGCTGATCCCGCTGCTGTTTATGGGCGATATCGTGGGCCGTCTGTTCCGCGAATTCGCCGTGACGCTGGCGGTGGCGATTTTAATTTCCGCCGTGGTGTCGCTGACGCTGACGCCGATGATGTGCGCGCGGATGTTAAGCCACGAATCGCTGCGTAAACAAAACCGCTTTTCGCGCGCCTCGGAGCGCGTGATTAACCGCGTGATTGGCCGCTACGGCCAGTTACTTCAGCGGGTGCTGAACCACCCGTGGCTGACGCTCGGCGTCGCCTTCGGCACGCTGGCGCTGACGGTGCTGCTGTGGATTGTCATCCCCAAAGGCTTTTTCCCGGTGCAGGATAACGGCATTATTCAGGGCACGCTCCAGGCGCCGCAGTCGGTTTCGTTCGCGAGTATGGCCGAACGCCAGCGCGCGGTGGCGGACGTCATCCTTAAAGATCCGGCCGTCGAGAGCATGACGTCATTCGTCGGCGTCGACGGCACCAACCCCTCGCTCAACAGCGCGCGGCTGCAAATCAATTTAAAGCCGCTGGAGAAACGTGACGATCGCGTGCAGACGGTGATTGCGCGTCTCCAGGAGGCCGCCGCCAGCGTGCCGGGCGCGACGCTCTACCTGCAACCCATCCAGGATCTGACCATCGATACCCAGGTGAGCCGCACGCAGTACCAGTTTACGTTGCAGGCTAATTCGCTGGAGGCGCTCAGCACCTGGGTGCCGAAACTGACAGAGAGACTGAAAACGCTGCCGCAGCTCGCGGATGTCAGCAGCGACTGGCAGGATAAAGGGCTGGTGGCCTTCGTCAATGTGGATCGGGCCAGCGCCAGCCGGCTGGGTATCAGCATGAACGATGTCGATAATGCGCTTTATAACGCCTTTGGTCAGCGGCTTATCTCAACGATTTACACCCAGGCCAACCAGTACCGCGTGGTGCTGGAACACGATACCGCCGCGACGCCGGGCCTCAACGCGCTGGACGGCATTCGCCTTACCAGCAGCGAAGGCGGCATGGTGCCGCTTAGCGCGATTGCCAACGTGGAACAGCGCTTCGGGCCGCTCACGATTAATCATCTCGATCAGTTCCCGTCCACGACGCTGTCGTTCAACGTGCCGGAGGGGTATTCACTGGGCGACGCGGTGGAGGCCATCACCCAGGCAGAGGCGGATCTCGCCTTCCCGGCGGAGATTACGACACAGTTCCAGGGCAGCACCCTCGCCTTCCAGGCGGCGCTCGGCAGTACCGTCTGGCTGATTGTGGCGTCGGTCGTGGCGATGTATATCGTGCTGGGCGTGCTCTATGAGAGCTTTATTCACCCGATAACGATCCTTTCGACGCTGCCGACCGCAGGCGTCGGGGCGCTGCTGGCGCTGCTGATTGCAGGCGCGGAGCTGGACGTTATCGCCATCATCGGCATCATTTTGCTGATAGGCATCGTCAAAAAGAACGCCATCATGATGATCGACTTTGCGCTGGCCGCCGAGCGCGAACAGGGCATGTCGCCGCGCGAGGCGATTTATCAGGCCTGCCTGCTGCGCTTTCGGCCAATCCTGATGACGACGCTCGCCGCGCTGCTCGGCGCGCTGCCGCTGATGTTAAGCACCGGCGTCGGGGCGGAGCTCAGGCGCCCGCTCGGCATCGGCATGGTCGGCGGCCTGCTGGTAAGCCAGGTGCTGACGCTCTTTACCACGCCGGTGATTTATCTGTTGTTCGACCGTCTGGGCCATGCCGTACGCCGTCGTTTTCCCCGGCGAGAAGAGGAGGCGTAAGTGAAGTTTTACGCGCTCTTTATCTACCGCCCGGTGGCGACCATTCTGCTCTCGGTCGCCGTGACGCTCTGCGGCGTGCTGGGCTTCCGCCTGCTACCGGTGGCCCCGCTGCCGCAGGTCGATTTCCCGGTGATTATGGTCAGCGCGTCGCTGCCCGGCGCATCGCCAGAAACCATGGCCTCGTCGGTGGCCACGCCGCTTGAGCGCTCGCTCGGGCGCATCGCGGGCGTCAACGAGATGACCTCGTCGAGTTCGCTTGGCAGCACGCGCATCATTCTGGAATTTAACTTCGACCGCGATATCAACGGCGCGGCGCGCGACGTCCAGGCGGCGATCAACGCCGCGCAAAGCCTGCTGCCAAGCGGCATGCCTTCGCGCCCGACCTACCGCAAGGCGAACCCCTCCGACGCGCCAATTATGATCCTGACGCTCACGTCAGAGACTTACTCTCAGGGCGAGCTTTACGACTACGCCTCGACGCAGCTTGCCCAGACTATCGCGCAAATCGACGGCGTGGGCGATGTCGATGTGGGCGGCAGCTCGCTGCCCGCCGTGCGCGTGGCGCTTAACCCGCAGGCGCTGTTTAACCAGGGCGTGTCGCTGGACGCCGTGCGCAGCGCCATCAGCAACGCCAACGTGCGCCGCCCGCAGGGCGCGATTGAAGGCGCGCAGCGCCGCTGGCAATTGCAGACGAATGACGAGCTGAAAACCGCGGCGGAATATAAGCCGCTCATCATTCACTACAACAACGGCGCGGCGGTGCCGTTAAGCGATGTGGCGACGGTCACCGATTCGGTGCAGGACGTGCGCAACGCGGGCATGACCAACGCCAAACCGGCGATCCTGTTGATGATCCGCAAACTGCCGGAAGCGAACATTATCGACACCGTGGACCGCATCCGCGACGCGTTGCCGGCGCTGCGCCAGACCATCCCCGCCGCCATTGATATGCAGATAGCGCAGGATCGCTCTCCTACTATTCGCGCGTCGCTTGAAGAGGTGGAGCAGTCGCTGGTGATTTCCGTCGCGCTGGTCATCCTGGTGGTCTTTCTGTTCCTGCGCTCCGGTCGCGCGACGTTTATCCCGGCCGTCGCGGTGCCGGTATCGCTTATTGGCACCTTCGCCGCCATGTACCTGTGCGGTTTTAGCCTTAATAACCTCTCGCTGATGGCGCTGACTATCGCTACCGGCTTTGTGGTGGATGACGCCATCGTGGTGCTGGAGAATATCTCGCGGCATCTGGAAGCCGGAATGAAACCGCTTCAGGCGGCGCTACAAGGGGTGCGCGAAGTGGGCTTTACCGTGCTCTCCATGAGCCTGTCGCTGGTGGCGGTGTTCCTGCCGCTGCTGCTGATGGGCGGGCTGCCGGGGCGGCTGTTCCGCGAGTTCGCGGTGACGCTGTCGGTGGCTATCGGCATTTCGCTGGTGGTGTCGCTCACGCTCACGCCGATGATGTGCGGCTGGCTGCTGAAAGCCCGCGCGCCGAAGGAGACGCGCCGCCGCACCGGCGTCAACCGGCTGCTGCTGGCGCTCCAGGGAGGTTACGCCCGCTCGCTCGGCTGGGTGCTGAACCACGCGCGGCTGGTGGGCGTGGTGCTTATCGCCACCATCGCGCTGAACGTCTGGCTCTATATTTCCATCCCGAAAACCTTTTTCCCTGAACAGGATACCGGACGGCTGATGGGCGGCATTCAGGCTGACCAGAGCATCTCTTTCCAGGCGATGCGCGGCAAATTGCAGGATTTCATGAAAATCATCCGCGACGACCCGGCGGTGGATAACGTCACCGGCTTTACCGGCGGTTCCCGGGTTAACAGCGGCATGATGTTTATCTCGCTCAAACCGCTTGGCGAGCGCACGGAAAGCGCCCAGCAGGTTATCGACCGGCTGCGTAAAAAGCTCGCGAAAGAGCCTGGCGCGAGCCTGTTTTTAATGGCGGTGCAGGATATCCGCGTCGGCGGGCGCCAGTCGAACGCCAGCTACCAGTATACGCTGCTGTCAGACGATCTCGCGGCGCTGCGCGAATGGGAGCCGAAAATCCGCCAGGCGCTGTCCGCGCTGCCGCAGCTCGCCGATGTGAACTCTGACCAGCAGGATAACGGCGCGGAGATGAGCCTGGTTTACGATCGCGAATCGATGGCGCGCTTAGGGATCAGCGTTCAGGACGCCAACAGCCTGCTGAATAACGCGTTCGGCCAGCGCCAGATTTCGACCATCTACCAGCCGCTGAACCAGTACAAAGTGGTGATGGAGGTGGACCCGCGTTACACCCAGGACATCAGCGCGCTGAATCAGATGTTTGTGATGAACAGCGAGGGCAAGCCGATTCCGCTCTCCTGGTTCGCCAAATGGCGGCCTGCCAACGCGCCGCTGTCGGTGAACCATCAGGGGCTGTCGGCGGCGTCGACCATCGCGTTTAACCTGCCGACCGGCGTCTCGCTCTCCGAGGCGAGCGACGCCATCACCCGCACCATGACCTCCCTCGGCGTGCCGTCGTCGGTGCGCGGCAGCTTTGCGGGCACGGCGCAGGTGTTCCAGGACACCATGAATTCGCAGGTGATCCTGATCCTGGCCGCCATCGCCACGGTCTATATCGTGCTGGGTATGCTGTATGAGAGTTACGTGCATCCGCTGACTATCCTTTCCACGCTGCCGTCGGCGGGCGTCGGGGCATTACTGGCGCTGGAAGCGTTCGACGCCCCGTTTAGCCTCATCGCGCTTATCGGTATTATGCTATTGATTGGTATCGTGAAGAAGAACGCGATAATGATGGTGGACTTCGCGCTGGATGCCCAGCGCAGCGGCGAGCTCAACGCCCGCGAGGCGATTTTTCAGGCCTGCCTGCTGCGTTTTCGTCCGATCATGATGACGACGCTGGCGGCCCTGTTCGGCGCGCTGCCGCTGATGATAGCGAGTGGCGACGGTGCGGAGCTGCGCCAGCCGCTCGGCATTACCATCGTCGGCGGGCTGGTCATGAGCCAGCTGCTGACGCTCTATACCACGCCGGTGGTCTACCTCTTCTTCGACCGACTGCGCCTGCGCTTTACCCGCCGGGCGAAACCTGAGGACACCCTGACCGCGAGCGAATAGCCTATGACCGACCTGCCCCAGAACGTGCGCTGGCAATTGTGGATTGTCGCCTTTGGCTTTTTTATGCAGGCGCTGGACACCACCATCGTCAACACCGCCCTCCCCTCTATGGCCGTAAGTCTCGGGGAGAGCCCGCTGCGGATGCATATGGTCATCGTCTCCTACGTGCTGACGGTGGCGGTGATGCTGCCCGCGAGCGGCTGGCTGGCGGATCGCGTCGGGGTGCGCAATATCTTCTTCTGCGCCATTGTGCTGTTTACGCTCGGCTCGCTGTTTTGCGCCTGGTCGTCAACGCTCAACGAGCTGGTGGCGTCGCGGGTGTTGCAGGGCGTCGGCGGCGCGATGATGGTGCCGGTCGGCAGATTAACGGTGATGAAAATTGTTCCGCGCGAACAATACATGGCCGCGATGACGTTTGTCACGCTCCCCGGCCAGGTGGGGCCGCTGCTCGGCCCGGCGCTTGGCGGGCTGCTGGTGGAGTACGCCTCGTGGCACTGGATCTTTCTCATTAACCTGCCGGTCGGCATCGCGGGTGCCGCCGCGACGCTCTGGCTGATGCCGAATTACACCATGCAGACCCGGCGTTTCGATTTCTCCGGTTTTCTGCTGCTCGCCTTCGGCATGGCGGCGCTGACGATAGCGCTCGACGGCTACAAGAGCACGGGCCTTTCCGCCGCCGGGCTCGGCGCGCTGGTGGCGGGCGGCAGCGCGGCGGTGTTGCTCTATCTGTGGCATGCGCGCGGCAACGAGCGGGCGCTGTTCAGCCTGCGGCTTTTCGAGACCCGCACCTTTTCGCTCGGGCTGCTCGGGAGTTTATGCGGGCGCATCGGCAGCGGAATGCTGCCGTTTATGACGCCGGTTTTTTTACAGATTGGCCTCGGCTTTTCGCCGTTTCACGCCGGGCTGATGATGATCCCGATGGTGCTTGGCAGCATGGGGATGAAGCGTATCGTGGTGCAGGTGGTCAATCGCTTTGGTTATCGCCGCGTGCTGGTGGCTTCCACGCTTGGCCTGGCGCTGGCGAGCCTGCTGTTTATGGGCGTGGCGCTGGCGGGCTGGTACTGGCTGCTGCCGGTAGTCCTGCTTTTTCAGGGGATGGTCAACTCGGTGCGTTTCTCGGCGATGAACACGCTGACGCTGCGCGACCTGCCGGATGAGATGGCGAGCGGCGGCAACAGTATGCTCTCGATGGTAATGCAGCTCTCCATGAGTCTCGGCGTAACCCTCGCAGGCCTGCTGCTTGGCGCGTTTGGCCATAACCATCTGGCCGCCGACAGCAGCGACGCGCACGGGATCTTCTTCTGGACGTACCTGTGGATGGCGGTGATTATCGCCGTGCCAGCGCTCGTCTTTGCCCGCGTTCCGAACGATACCAGTAAAAATGCCGTGATCGCGCGGCGCAAAAGGAGAGCTTCATGAGGTTCTGGCGGCCCGGCATTATGGGCAAGCTGTTTCTGGCCATTTTCGCCACCTGCATTCTGCTGTTAATTACGATGCACTGGGCGGTGCGCTTTAGCTTTGAGCGCGGCTTTATCGACTACATCAAACACGGCAACGAACAGCGGCTGGCGCTGCTAAGCGACGCGCTGAGCGATCAGTATCAGCAGCACGGCGACTGGGGATTCCTGCGCCATAACGATCGCGTGGTGTTCCAGATTTTACGCTCTTTCGAGCGAGAGAACGCGCACGATGGCCCGCCGCCGCCGGACAGAGGGCCGCCGCCCCATATGCCGCCGCACGGCTGGCGCACGCAGTTCTGGGTGGTGGACGCCGATCAGAATGTGCTGGTCGGCCCGCGCTCGCCGGTGCCGCAGGACGGCGCGCGGCGGGCGATTGTCGTTGATGGCAAGCGTGTCGGCTGGGTCATCGCCTCGCCGGTGGAGCGCCTGACGCGCAGCACCGATATTAATTTCGATAAACAGCAGCGACGCACCAGCTGGCTTATCGTCGCGCTCTCGACATTGCTCGCGGCGGCGGCCACGTTGCTGCTGGCGCGCGGCCTGCTGGCGCCGGTAAAACGGCTGGTGGAAGGCACGCACCGACTCGCGGCGGGCGATTTCACAACCCGCGTCGTCGCCACCGGCCAGGATGAGCTGGGCCGTCTCGCGCAGGATTTCAACCAGCTTGCCAGCACGCTTGAGAAAAACCAGCAGATGCGTCAGGCCTTTATGGCGGATATTTCTCATGAACTGCGCACGCCGCTTGCTGTGCTGCGCGGCGAGCTGGAGGCGATTCAGGACGGCGTGCGCCAGTTTACGCCGGAATCCGTCGCCTCGTTACAGGCGGAAGTGGGCACGCTGACCAAACTGGTGGACGATTTACATCAGCTTTCGCTCTCCGACGAGGGCGCGCTCGCCTACCAGAAAAAACCGCTGGAGATAGTGACACTCATTGAGGTGGCCGCCGGCGCGTTCCGCGAGCGCTTCGCCGCGCGCGGACTGACGCTGAATCTCTCTATGCCTGAGAGCGTCACGCTGTTTGGCGACCGGGACCGGCTGATGCAGCTGTTTAATAATCTGCTGGAAAACAGCCTGCGCTATACAGACGCAGGCGGCGGCCTGCTGATTCAGGGCGAATGCCAGGCGGCGCGGTTTGTGCTGCGTTTTAGCGACAGCGCGCCGGGCGTGAGCGACGAGCAGCTCGCGAAACTGTTTGAGCGTTTTTACCGTGCCGAGGGCTCGCGCAACCGCGCCAGCGGCGGTTCCGGCCTGGGCCTCGCCATCTGCGCCAATATCGTGTCGGCGCATGGCGGCACCATCAGCGCCGATCATTCATCGTCAGGCGGTGTTAGCATTACCGTATCTTTGCCGCTTGATGCCGTACTTCCGGGAGACGTATGACAGAGTTACCGATTAACGACAAAACCCCACGCATTCTGGTTGTTGAGGATGAGCCGAAACTCGGCGCGCTGCTGGTGGATTATCTGCGGGCGGCCAGCTATGCGCCGACGCTGATTAACCACGGCGACCAGGTGTTGCCCTATGTGCGCCAGACGCCGCCGGATTTGATTCTGCTGGATTTGATGCTGCCCGGCACCGACGGGCTGACGCTGTGTCGCGAGATACGCCGCTTTTCAGAAGTGCCGATTGTGATGGTGACAGCAAGAATTGAAGAGATAGACCGCCTGCTGGGGCTGGAGATTGGCGCCGATGATTATATCTGCAAGCCCTTCAGCCCGCGCGAGGTGGTGGCGCGCGTAAAAACCATCCTGCGGCGCTGCAAGCCGCAGCGCGACCTGCAGGCGCAGGACGCCCAGAGCCCGCTGGTTATCGATGAAGGCCGTTTCCAGGCGAGCTGGCGGCAGAAGCCGCTCGATTTGACCCCCGCCGAGTTCCGCCTGTTAAAAACGCTCTCCAGCGAGCCGGGCAAGGTCTTTTCCCGCGAGCAGTTGCTCAATCATCTGTATGACGACTACCGCGTGGTGACCGACCGCACCATCGACAGCCATATCAAGAACCTGCGCCGCAAGCTCGAAGCGCTCGATGATGACCAGCCGTTTATCCGCGCCGTGTACGGCGTGGGCTACCGCTGGGAGGCGGATGCAGGACGCGTGGTGTAGAGATTACCTGCACGGGTGAAACGCTGGGCCCTGCAATATGCACGCCCGGTGACCTGTTCCGTTCGCCAGCGCGCGGATTATCTCTGTCACCCTGATTCACGCGAACGTGTTAAGGGGGCTCGCCGCCGCCCCCTTAACAATCCCGGCTCGCGGCCAAAGGGCAGCCGCACGGGACCCCCTCTGCATTGGCGTTGGCTTTTAATTTTCCTGAGGTGGGTGCGCTTACCCACCCTACACAGAATGTGAATCGGTTTTTTGTAGGGCGGGTAAGCGTAAGTGCACCCGCCATCAACACCGCCATCAAATGAAAGGTATTGCCTGTTCAGGATTGGTGAGCCCTGGAATATGCACGCCCGGTGACCTGTTCCGTTCGCCAGCGCGCGGATTCTCTCTGTCACGTTTACTCACGCGAACGTGTTAAGGGGGCTCGCCGCCGCCCCCTTAACCATCCCGGCTCGCGGCCAAAGGGCAGCCGCAAGGGACCCTCTCTGCATTGGCGTTGGCTTTTAATTTTCCTGAGGTGGGTGCGCTTACCCACCCTACACAGAATGTGAATCGGTTTTTTGTAGGGCGGGTAAGCGTAAGCGCACCCGCCATCAAATGAAAGGTATTGCCTGTTCAGGATTGGTGAGCCCTGGAATATGCACGCCCGGTGACCTGTTCCGTTCGCCAGCGCGCGGATTCTCTCTGTCACGTTTACTCACGCGAACGTGTTAAGGGGGCTCGCCGCCGCCCCCTTAACCATCCCGGCTCGCGGCCAAAGGGCAGCCGCAAGGGAAAAAACACGGCGTTGGCCTTGGGTTTCGTAGTTTCGTAGGGTGCGTAAGCGCAGCGCACCCGCCTCACGCCCATAAGCCCCGTAACGGTTTGCACCCCTGCGCCGCTGGCGCTACAATTCCCGCCCTTAACGTGGGGGTAAACGCGCCCCCCACCGCTTCAATGTTGAAGCGGCTCTGACCTGACATCAGAACGAGTCCATCATGTTTAAACCCGAACTCCTTTCACCGGCGGGAACGCTGAAAAATATGCGTTACGCCTTCGCCTATGGCGCCGACGCCGTGTACGCCGGTCAGCCGCGCTATTCGCTGCGCGTGCGCAATAATGAATTCAACCACGAAAATTTGCAGATCGGCATTAACGAAGCCCACGCGCTTGGCAAAAAATTCTACGTGGTGGTGAATATCGCGCCGCACAACGCCAAGCTGAAAACCTTTATTCGCGACCTCAAACCGGTGGTCGACATGGGGCCGGACGCGCTGATTATGTCCGATCCGGGTCTTATCATGCTGGTGCGCGAGCACTTCCCGCAGATGGATATCCATCTTTCGGTGCAGGCTAACGCCGTCAACTGGGCGACGGTGAAGTTCTGGCAACAGATGGGGCTGACGCGTGTCATTCTCTCCCGCGAACTGTCGCTGGAAGAGATTGCCGAAATCCGCGAACAGGTGCCGGAAATGGAGCTGGAGATTTTCGTGCATGGCGCGCTCTGCATGGCCTACTCCGGCCGCTGCCTGCTTTCCGGCTACATCAACAAGCGCGATCCGAACCAGGGCACCTGCACCAATGCCTGCCGCTGGGAATATAACGTTCAGGAAGGCAAAGAAGACAGCATCGGCAATATCGTCCATATCCATGAGCCGATCCCGGTGCAAACCGTCGAGCCGACGCTCGGTATCGGCGCGCCGACCGACAAAGTCTTTATGATTGAAGAGGCGCAGCGCCCTGGCGAGTATATGACCGCGTTCGAAGACGAGCACGGCACCTACATCATGAACTCCAAAGATCTGCGCGCCATTCAGCACGTCGAGCGGCTGACGAAAATGGGCGTTCACTCGCTGAAAATCGAAGGGCGTACCAAGTCGTTCTACTACTGCGCGCGCACAGCCCAGGTCTATCGCCGCGCGATTGACGACGCCGCCGCAGGCAAACCGTTCGACCCGAGCCTGCTGGAAACGCTCGAAGGCCTGGCGCATCGCGGCTATACCGAAGGCTTCCTGCGTCGTCACACCCATGACGACTATCAGAATTATGAATATGGTTATTCGGTATCGGATCGTCAGCAGTTTGTCGGCGAATTTACTGGCGAGCGCAACGGGGCTCTGGCGGCCGTGGCGGTGAAAAATAAATTCTCTCTCGGCGATAGCCTGGAGCTGATGACGCCGCAGGGCAATATCAGCTTTACGCTGGAACATATGGAAAATGCCAAAGGCGAGAAAATGGACGTGGCGCCGGGAGATGGATACACCGTCTGGATGCCGGTTCCGGAGGATTTAACACTGGAATATGCGCTACTGATGCGCAATTTCTCTGGCCAGACCACCCGAAATCCACACAGCAAATAATTTATAAGGGTTATTTTTATCGCGCGAATGTTTCTTCGAATGGGATCACAAACCGTTATGTTTAAAGCGGTTATTATCCCCGGCGCTGAAAAACATAATCCATAAATGCCAGTTGTACCAGGAACCACCTCCTTCAGCCTGCGTAATCTCCCTTACGCAGGCTTATTTTTTTGTCCTTTCAGCCAGTTCTTAAGCGACGCGCCAGACTCTGCGATAAACTCAGTGAATCCGTATTCACAGGAGTGCATTCATGTCCCGTTCCCCAGGTTCGTTTCTGATTTTAAATGGTAAAAGCGCTGATAATGAGGTGTTGCGCGGCAGCGTAAAACTGCTGCGCGAGCAGGGCCACTCGCTGGATGTGCGCGTGACCTGGGAGAAAGGCGACGCGGGGCGCTATGTCAGTGAGGCCGTCGAACAGGGCGCGCAAACGGTGATTGCCGCAGGCGGCGACGGCACTATTAACGAAGTGGCGGCGGCGCTGGCGTCGGTCGCCGGGGAAAAACGTCCGGCGCTCGGCCTGTTGCCGCTCGGCACCGCCAATGATTTCGCGACAAGCGCAGGCGTGCCGGACGATATCGAACTGGCGCTGAAGCTGGCTATCGAAGGCCGTGCGGTGCCCATTGATATTGCGCAGGTGAATGATAAAGCCTGGTTTATTAACATGGCTACCGGCGGTTTTGGCACGCGCATTACCACCGAGACGCCGGAGCGGCTGAAGGCGGCGCTTGGCGGCGTGTCGTATCTGATCCACGGTCTGATGCGTATGGACGCTCTGAAAGCGGACCGCTGCGAGATTCGCGGTGAGAATTTTCACTGGCAGGGCGACGCGCTGGTTATCGGCATCGGTAACGGGCGTCAGGCGGGCGGCGGCCAGGAGCTTTGTCCGGCGGCGCTGATTAACGATGGGCTGTTGCAACTGCGCATTTTTACCGGTGAAGAGCTGCTGCCAGCGCTCTTTACCACGCTGACGCAGCCGGAAGACAGCCCGAATATTATCGACGGCGCGTCAGCCTGGTTTGAAATAACAGCCCCGCACGACATTACCTTTAACCTCGACGGCGAACCGCTGAGCGGCCAGCATTTCCGCATTGTGATTAAGCCCGGGGCGCTGCACTGCCGCCTGCCGCCGGATTGTCCGCTGCTTAAATAAATGGATGTATGGCATCGCGGTTTGCGGGACGGCGGGTGCGCTACGCTTACCCGCCCTACCAGTGATGCAACGGTATGAAACGTTGTAGGGTGGGTAAGCGCAGCGCACCCACCATCAGCACCGCCATCAAATGAAAGGCATTGCCTGTTCAATACGGGTGAACCATGGAACTCAGGAATATGTACGCCTGGTGACCTGTTCCGTTCGCCACAACGCGGATTCTTTCTGTCACGTTTACTCACGCGAACGTGTTAAGGGGGCTCGCCGCCGCCCCCTTAACAATCCCGGCTCGCGGCCAAAGGGCAGCCGCAAGGGAAAACACACGGCATCGGCGGTGGCTTTTGTGGTTTCGTAGGGTGGGTAAGCGCAGCGCACCCACCATCAGCACCGCCGTCAAATGAAAGGCATTGCCTGTTCAATACGGGTGAATCGTGGAACTCAGGAATATGTACGCCTGGTGACCTGTTCCGTTCGCCACAACGCGGATTCTCTCTGTCACGTATACTCACGCGAACGTGTTAAGGGGGCTCGCCGCCGCCCCCTTAACAATCCCGGCTCGCGGCCAAAGGGCAGCCGCAAGGGAAAACATACGGCATCGGCGGTGGCTTTTGTGGTTTCGTAGGGTGGGTAAGCGCAGCGCACCCACCATCAGCACCGCCATCAAATAAAAGGCATTGCCTGTTCAATACGGGTGAATCGTGGAACTCAGGAATATGTACGCCTGGTGACCTGTTCCGTTCGCCACAACGCAGATTCTCTCTGTCACGTATACTCACGCGAACGTGTTAAGGGGGCTCGCCGCCGCCCCCTTAACAATCCCGGCTCGCGGCCAAAGGGCAGCCGCAAGGGAAAACACACGGCATCGGCGGTGGCTTTTGTGGTTCGTAGGGTGGGTAAGCGCAGCGCACCCACCATCAGCACCGCCATCAAATCAAAGGCATTGCCTGTTCAATACGGGTGAACCATGGAACTCAGGAATATGTACGCCTGGTGACCTGTTCCGTTCGCCACAACGCGGATTCTCTCTGTCACGTTTACTCACGCGAACGTCTTAAGGGGGCTCGCCGCCGCCCCCTTAACAATCCCGGCTCGCGGCCAAAGGGCAGCCGCAAGGGAAAACACACGGCATCGGCGGTGGCTTTTGTGGTTTCGTAGGGCGGGTAAGCGCAGCGCACCCACCGTTTACCTCGCCACACTATTTACCCCACCCACAAAAAACGCGCCCGCAGGCGCGTTTTCAATGCGTAACCACACCGCCGTCAGGCAATCGTCACTTTCTTGTCCAGATACACATCCTGCACCGCGTTAATGAGCTTCACACCGTCGGCCATCGTTTTCTTAAACGCCTTACGCCCCAGAATAAGCCCCATGCCCCCCGCGCGTTTGTTGATAACCGCCGTGCGTACCGCATCGGTGAGATCGGCCTCGCCGCCGGACGCGCCACCCGAGTTGATAAGCCCCGCGCGGCCCATATAGCAGTTCGCCAGCTGGTAGCGCACCAGATCGATAGGGTTATCGGTGGTCAGCTTGCTATAGACGCGATCGTCGGTATAGCCGAATTTCAGCGCGCTATAGCCGCCGTTATTCTCCGCCATTTTCTGCTTCACGATATCCGCGCCGATGGTCGCTGCCAGATGGTTTGCCTGACCGGTCAGGTCGGCGCTGGAGTGGTAATCCACGCCATCTTTCTTAAAGCCGATGTTACGCAGATACGCCCACAACACCGTCACCATGCCAAGCTCATGCGCGCGCTCAAACGCGGCAGAAATTTCTTCAATCTGGCGACGCGACTCTTCGGAGCCGAAATAGATAGTCGCCCCCACCGCCACCGCGCCCATATTGAACGCCTGCTCAACGCTCGCATACAGCGTCTGATCGTATTGCGTCGGGTAGCTCAGGGTTTCGTTGTGGTTAATCTTGACCAGGAAAGGAATACGGTGCGCGTAGCGACGCGACACCGACGCCAGCACGCCATAGGTTGAGGCCACGCAGTTGCAGCCCGCTTCAATGGCCAGCTCGACGATGTTTTTCGGGTCGAAATACATCGGGTTAGCTGCGAACGACGCGCCCGCCGAATGCTCGACGCCCTGATCCACCGGCAAAATAGAAAGATAGCCGGTGCCCGCGAGGCGCCCGGTGTTATAGAGAGTCTGCATATTTCGCAATACCGCCGGAGGCCGGTTGTTATCGATCATTACGCGATCGACATAATCCGGCCCTGGCAGATAAAGCTGGTCGGAGGAAATGGTCGTACAGCGGTGCTGTAACAGGCTATCGGCATCGTTGCCGAGCAACTGCGCAATATCAGTCATCATACGCTCCCGTAATTGTCGGCGGACGACGCCCGCCGGACGAAAAGATCCTTACCCACCCGCTGACCGGGCAGTCTAAGCCTGGTACTGAATAGCACAGATTGCCAGACCTGAGCGCATTTTCAGTTTATTCTGCTGGCACGGTTCACCACCATGCATGAAAATGATGGACAGGCCCGATCCCCTCCCCTACTTCCAGACTATCCGCCTGTTGCAGCGCTTTTGTCAGCCACGCTTTCGCCGCTGTCACGGTTTGCACCCAGTCATAGTGGCGTGGGTACAGCGCCGCCAGCGCGCTGGAGAGCGTACAGCCGGTGCCGTGCGTGTTTTTCGTCGCCACGCGCGGCGCAGTAAAGCGCGTGGCGCCGTCGCGGGTAAAGAGCCAGTCCGGGCTTTCGGCATCATTGAGATGGCCGCCTTTCATCAGCACCGCGCCGCAGCCGAGCGCCAGTAACGCCTCGCCCTGCTGGCGCATCTCCGCCTCGCTGCGGGCGTGGGCGGTATCAAGCAGCGCCGCCGCCTCCGGCAGATTTGGCGTGATAATCGCCACCTGCGGCAGCAGCCGTTCACGCAGCGTACGCACCGCCGACGGGCTCAGCAGCGGATCGCCGCTTTTCGCAAGCATCACGGTATCCAGCACGATATTGCGCACCCGGTAGCGTGAGAGCCGCTCCGCCACGGCCTCAACCACGTCCGTTTCGGCCAGCATGCCGATTTTAGTGGTGTCGATACGCACGTCGCTTAACACCGAATCGAGCTGGGCGGCGACAAACGACGGCTCAATACGGTACACGGACTGCACGCCGCGCGTGTTCTGCGCCACCAGCGCGGTGATGACCGAGGTGCCATAAGCGCCCAGTGCCGAAAAGGTTTTCAGATCCGCCTGAATACCCGCCCCGCCGCTCGGGTCGGTGCCGGCGATAGTCAGCGCGTTAATGCGTTGCATGGTGACCTCCGAACGCCTGCGCATGCAGGCTGTCGAGCAATGCGGACGCGAAACTGCCCGGCCCCTTCGCGACAGCAAGCGCCTGTTCGCCCGCGCGCTTCATCAGCCAGCAGGCCGTCGCGACATTCTCAAGACGATCGCCCGGCAGCGCACAGCAGGCGGCCACTACCGCCGAGAGCGCGCAGCCGGTGCCGACCACGCGCGTCAGCATCGCGGTGCCGCCGTTGACCGCCAGCATACGCTCGCCGTCGGTGATGTAATCGACCTCGCCGGTCACCGCGACGACGGCGCCGCTGCGACGAGCCAGCACAGCCGCGGCTTCACGGGCGTGATGCGCGCTCTCGGTGGCATCAACGCCGCGTCCGCCACGGCTCACACCGGCCAGCGCGAGGATTTCCGATGCGTTCGCGCGGATCGCCGCGGGCCTTTGCGCCAGAATCTCATGCGCGAAGTCCGTGCGAAGCGTCAGCGCGCCGACCGCGACCGGGTCGAGCGTCCAGGGCGTTCCCGCCGCACGGGCGCTGTCGATAGCCGCGCGCATTCCCTGCTGCTGCGGGCGCGTGAGCGTACCTAAATTAATCAGCAGGGCATCGGCGATGGCCGCGAACTGCGCGGCTTCGTCGGCATCCACAACCATTGCGGGCGAGGCGCCCAGTGCGAGCAGGACATTAGCCGTGAAATTTTGCACCACATCATTAGTGATGCAGTGAACCAGCGGAGCGTGACGGCAAAGTTGAGTGACAACAGGCGCGGCATGGGTGCCGCAAAGCAGGTCAGAAGACATGATTCTCTCCTGCCAGGCGCGAAGACGGGATACCGGACAGGCATCTGACTTCCCTACGCTGGCATTATCCAGATCAGGTAATACGGGTATTTCTCAGCCTTCACAAAGAAGGGCACCCCGAGTCAAATCAATTACAAAACAATGAGTTACACACAAACAAGTTGTAAGTTCTTAGTGTAACCGGGGCCGTAGGCAGGGTGCAAGATTTTTCGATTTATTACAGCAGTTATCACACTCGAAATAGCTGCATCACGTAATCAAGCGCTTTAATGAGTTCATCCGCTTGTATTCCGCTTAGGGTGTACAAAGCGTAGGAAAGTGGTCATTGTCGCAAGCTTCCAATTACTGGCCCTGTCCGGCATTGCCTTCTTCACGCAAGACAGGAGCAAAAGACAAACAACGCCAGTAAAAGGGAGAAAATACTAAAGACCAAAAACGTCACAACATAACCGTATAAGCAAGGTTTTCAGATTTGCCAGAAACTTATATTGATATTCTTGATCTTCCAGACTTAACTAATGCCTTTAGCTGAGTTCTTTTTACGTGCCAGGTTAATAATATTGAATCGCCACGGATAATCTAGACACTTCTGAGCCGTTGATAATATAGGTTTTCATATTCAGCCGGTGGCATCTGCTCGCTCGAACCATGCCGACGCTTACTGTTATAAAACATTTCGATGTAATCAAAAATATCGCTTCTGGCTTCGTTTCTCGTTCCGTAGATCTTTTTCTTAATCCGTTCGCGTTTCAGTAGCTGGAAAAAGCTCGCCGCAACCGCGTTGTCGTGGCAGTTACCGCGACGACTCATGCTGCTTTCAAGACCGTGTGATTTCAGGAACGACTGCCACTCATGGCTCGTGTATTGACTGCCCTGATCAGAGTGAACCAGTACCTGTTTTTGAGGATTACGCCTCCACACCGCCATAAGTCATGCGTTCAGGACAATCTCTTTTGTCATGCGGGGTTGCATTGACCAGCCGATAACTTTTCGGGAGAACAGGTCAACCACCACGGCCAGATACAGCCAGCCTTCGTGGGTTCGGATGTAGGTTATGTCCGTCACCCAACGCTCATCCGGTGAGTCCGGATTGAACTGCCGCTGGAGCCTGTTGGGTGTCACGATGCTGGCTTCGCCTTTACGTGCCCGTGGGCTACGATACCCAACCTGAGCTTTTATTCCGGCACGCTTCATCAGTCGCCAGACCCGGTTCACTCCGCACTGCTGTCCGGTATCACGCAGATCGAGATGGATCTTGCGATAACCATAGACACAGCCAGACTCAAGCCAGAACTGTTTGATCTGCCCGGTCAACATCTGGTCTGCCTGGTGACGCTGTGAATATGGCTGCTGAAACCAAAAATAAAATCCACTCGGATGGACATCCAGAACCCGACAGAGCAAACGAACAGGCCAGCAACACCTGTTGTCGCGGATAAAGGCGTACCTCAGTCGGACAGCTTTGCGAAGTACGCCGCGGCTTTTTTTAATATGTCTCGTTCGTCGGTAACCCGCTTCAGCTCTTTCTGGAGGCGGCGGATCTCGGCCTGAGCATCTGACTGTTCATTATTAGTGGAAGAATCCGGGCCGTACTTCTTTATCCAGGCGTAAAGGCTGTGGGTGGTGACATCGAGACGTGTTGCAACGCTGGAAACAGAATGACCACGATCAATCACCTGTTTGGCTGCTTCAATTTTAAACTCTTCAGGATAACGCTTACCGCTCATGGGCACCTCTCTTTAAGCCATCTTAAATGACTCAGAGGTGTCTGTTAAACCTGTAGCGATTCACTGCGCCGATTGCTATCCGCTTCATTTTTTTATACATAATTAGCCTTGCCCCACGGGCGATGGCGCTGGAAGATGGCGGCCTGACGGTAACAGAAATCAACGGGGCGCGGGCCCTGACATGTGGAGAAGGTATGTTGAAAACCAGAATGATCGTAGCGGGAGTGCTGTTGATGTCGGTGGCTTCTGCATTCGCCGCAGACGGTGTAAAACCGAAAACCATTGATGGCTATGAGGTAAAAGAGTTTATCTCCGATTCACGTAAATTCACCATTGGCGACGTGGTGCCGGATCTCTACCGGACCGAACAGTACAACATTAAACAGTGGCAAATTCGCAACCTGCCCGCGCCGGAAGCGGGCACCCACTGGACCTACATGGGCGGCTACTACGTGCTTATCACCGACGCCGAAGGCAAAGTCGTGCGCGCCATGAACGGCGACATTTTTTATCACCGCTAACTCCCCCGCCTGAAACGCTTGCGAGGTTTCAGGCGCTTTTCTCTCCCTCCCGAAATCCAGCGCCCCCCTTAATAACAGGAGTGGCGAAAAAACACGCCGCTCGCTACACTCGCTCTACCTATTAACCTGATGAATATAAAAGGAGGACTCTTATGCTGTGCTGTGAATTGTTTGACTATTCACATCATTTTGGCGATCGCCAGAGCTCAGGCATCACCGGTATCGTGCTGCGATAACTGGCCCCTGAGCGAAGATCCCATCACCTAATCCCTTCCCAGGGCTTACCAGATTATCGTCAGCGATGTTTGACGAGGCGTTTCTGCGCCTGAAAATTCTGGGTAAGCGATGAGCACATTACTGACTGCGCAGTCTCTGCGTATTGAATCTCCGTTCGGTCCGGTGCTGAACTCTGTCTCTTTCACCCTGAAAAAAGGCGACCGTATCGGGCTTATCGGCCATAACGGTTGCGGGAAAAGCACGCTATTAAAAGCGCTGGACGACACGATTTCGCCTGCCGAAGGCGTCGTGACGCGCGCGGCGCGCTGCCTGCTGGCGCGCGTGGAGCAGCATCTGCCCGGGATGCTGCATCATCAGACCCTGCTGGAGGCGCTGCTGGCGCGGCTGCCTGAAACCGAGCGAGAAAGTAACGCCTGGCGGGCGCAGGCGCTGCTGGCAAGCATGGGCTTTGCCGAATCGGCCTGGACGCTGACCGCCAGATCGCTGAGCGGTGGTCAGCATACCCGGCTGTTACTGGCGCGCGCGCTGATTGTCTCGCCCGATCTGCTGTTGCTCGACGAGCCTGGTAACCATCTCGATCTGCCCACCCTGCTGTGGCTGGAGCAGTTCCTGTCGCGCTGGAACGGCAGCTTTATTCTGGTCTCCCATGACAGCGCGCTGCTGGACAGCGTCACCAACCGCACCTGGGTGTTGCGCGACGGCCAGTTGCACACGTTCGATCTCCCCTGCACTGCCGCACGCGCGGCGCTCTCGGCGCGTGACGACAGCGACGCGCTGCGCCGTAAAGCGGAGCAAAAAGAGATAGATCGCGTCACGGCCAGCGCGAAACGGCTGGCCACCTGGGGCCAGGTGTATGACAACGAAGATCTGGCGCGCAAAGCCAAACAGATGGAAAAACAGGTCACGCGTCTGAAGGAGGAGCAAACCGAACTGGCGCAGGGCAGCCGCTGGCAACTGACGCTTGCCGGCGACGCGCTGGCGGCGGATCGTCTGCTGGAAATGGAAAACCTGGCGGTCAGCGCCGCGCCCGGCACACCAACGCTCTTTACCCTGCCGCTTGCGCGTATTAAAAGCGGCGATCGTGTGGCGCTGCTCGGCTATAACGGCTGCGGCAAATCGTCGCTGCTGCGCCTGTTGTGGCGGCAGTGGCAGGCGCAGGCGGCCACACCGGGCGTTACGTTTCATCCGCGCGTGTCGCTCGGGTATTACGACCAGTCGCTGTATCAGTTGCCTGACGACGCCACGCTGCTGGAGGCGCTGTCGCCATTTGCGCCGGAACTGCAAACGCGCAAGCTGGCGCTCATCAGCGCCGGTTTTCCGTGGGCGCGCCACGGGCAGCAGGTAAGGACGCTCAGCGGCGGCGAGCGCTCACGCCTGCTGTTTGTCGGCCTGTCGCTTGCGCGCTATTCGCTGCTGATGCTCGACGAGCCGACCAACCATCTGGATATGGAGGGCAAAGAGGCGCTGGCGCAAACGCTGCAAACCTTTGAGGGCGGGCTGCTGCTGGTGACGCACGACAGGGCACTGCTGGAGGCGAGCTGTAACCGCTTCTGGCTTGTTGAAGATGGCGTTCTCAGCGAGTGGCATAATATGGAGGCGCTGCTGGCGCGACTGCGTAAAGCGCCAGCGGCCACGGAGGCTGCCCCGGCGAATGCAACCCCTGCTCTGGAAACGCCGGAGCCAGAGCACGACACGCATCTGCTGGAGCGGTTAGTCGAGCTGGAAGCGCGGCTCTTCGCCGATCTCGCACGCAAACCGCGTCATCAAAAACCCGCCTTACAGGCGCAGTGGCGTCAGGAGATAGCGCATATCAGCGCCGCGCTGGGGCTGGAATAAACCAAAAAGCCGCCCTCACGGGCGGCTTTTTTTATGTGGCGGTAAGTACTATGACGTTTTCCCTGTCACAGGCTCTGTTACTGCTTTATTTCATTGAACTGATGTGTGTGCAAAGAAGTTTGTTCGCGCAAGATACGATTATGCAGGCCAAGCGCAATCGTTTTAACGAAGGATTCGCTATTAACACAACGGACGCTAAGCGCCATTAATGTTATTCCCGACAGTGACCCGAAAATATTCCAGCGCCCGACATCACCAGGCGAGTGAAGAGATAGCATGACACTAATAAAAAAAATCAGGCTGGCCAGAAGTGCAACAAAAATGAGTCCCAGATAAAGCTGTAACGCGCGTAAATATCCCCTTGCTATCCACATCATTGCTGGAATTATTAGCAGGCAAAATAGTAAGTTAGTTATCAACATACCAATAATAAAGGTGGGTTCTGGCAACGACAGGCTATGCGAAACAGCCACCCAAAAATAAACTTGTGGAATGGCGAAACTTACTACCGACAACGCCATGCTGGAAATTAAGGGAAAACCAAAGCGTTGCCAGCCCATTGGCAAGCTCACTTTTTCTTTAAGTTGCGCCTTAAGTAACTCAAGTGCGTCTGTTCGCCTGGTTTTAAGGCCATTTTCAACAAAACGGCCCAACTCAATGCTTTGTTTTAAATAATTAGACATCCTTGATCCAACGACTCCCTGCCAGTGAAAACGACTGGATAAGACCAATAACAAACTGGCCGGATTTAGGTAAATTTTGCGGATTTCTGATAGTACCGGAAACGGCACTCCCAGCAAAAGCAGAGGCATTATTAAATGCTTTGATTAATTCGTGTTGCAAGCTCTTTTGTAAGGCTTCGGTAGGGTATCGGCTTGGATAAGCACCCGCCTTAATTAACGCTTTAATCCCATCATTAGAAATACCGGGATTTCTATTGCGTATGATCTCAATAGTTATTCGTTTACGTTCATGCCTGCTCAACGTCCTGAGCCAGTCAAGGGCTTTCGCTGAGGAACCTGTTTTCATCGCCATATAGGCTTTTATTGTACTTCTCAGAGCAACGCTTGCTCCAGCAATAGATATTATATCTAACGCTGTCATCGTAGAGGTATACCAATCCTGAGAATCTAACCAGGCAACATTTTCCTCATAACCGTATCCCATCGCGAATAAGCGACCGACACCTACTGCGCACTGGAAACCTGTAGCAACTGTCCCTGCAGTCATAATTCCCGCGATAATACCTGTCGCCCCTGCAGTAAAAGGAATGACGAGCGTTGCACTTACTGCGATAAATGCTGTCGCAACTAACGCTCCACAAGATATTGCCGTAGAAGTTATTTCTGTTGTAAGTGAAGGAGTCTGCAACGTTTTTGTAACTGCTTTTGCCGCATTCTGGGGTGATATATCATTTACTTTAGTAACAATGACATGGCTTACCGTAGTCTGATTTGGCGTCGCGATACGTCGTGAAGGTCTTACAAGCCATTCGCTGATTCCGTTGGAATAGATGATCCCTACGCGGCTAAAATCACGTGTACGATCCAGTTCTTTTGCTAACGCATCAAAATCAAAATCGACTAAACCCGGACCGCCCCATGTTACTGGCTTAGTGAAAGAAGGGAGATTGTCAGGTGATTTCATCCCTGATAAATAATCTGACATGGCTTTTCCTTGCAGGGTTTGTGGTAGTGAAAGGCTATAAATTTATCCCAACAAAAAAATTAAGAATATTCTCAATAAAGGCTATGTGATTCTTTTATGTGAGTTATCTCATAGCTAAAGTTAAACGTCAGCAGGCAGTTATCGTTCCATACGAATAAACCAAAAAGCCGCCCTCACGGGCGGCTTTTTTATGAGACAGAGTGCGAGATCAGGCAGAGAGGCGGAATTTCTGCACGGTGCTTTGCAGTTCTTCGGTCTGGCGCTCCAGCGCAGCCGCGGCGGCGGAAACCTGTTCCACCAGCGAGGCGTTCTGCTGGGTAACGGTATCCATCTGCGTGATGGCAAGGCCCACCTGCGAGATGCCCTTGCTCTGTTCTTCAGAAGCAGAAGCAATCTGCTTAATGATGGTGCTGACGTTGGAGACGCCACGATAGATTTCAGCCATCGAATCGCCCGCCGCGTTCACCAGTTCAGAACCTTTATCAATACGTTCGACCGATTCGGTGATAAGCGTTTCGATTTCACGGGCAGCCTCGGCGCTGCGGCTCGCGAGGTTACGCACTTCGCCCGCCACGACCGCGAAGCCGCGCCCCTGTTCGCCCGCGCGCGCCGCTTCAACGGCGGCGTTGAGCGCCAGAATGTTGGTCTGGAACGCAATGCTGTTGATCACGCTGGTAATGTCAGCAATTTTCTTCGAACTGCCGGAGATCCCCTGCATGGTCTCGATAACGTTCTGCGCCAGCTGGCCGCCTTTACCGGCGTTTTCCGAGGCAGCATGCGCGAGCTCGCTCGCCTGACGCGCGTTTTCCGCATTCAGGCGCACGGTGGAGGTGAGTTCCTCCATGCTGGCGGCGGTCTGCTCCAGCGCGGCGGCCTGTTCTTCGGTACGCGAGGAGAGATCGTTATTGCCGGCGGAGATTTCCGACGCGCCGCGCCAGATATTCTCGCTGCCGTGGCGGATGGCGCTTACGGCTTCACGCAGCTGATCCTGCATCGCGGTCAGCAGCGGCACCAGTTTCCCGACACAGTTGCGACCAAACGGCTCGACGGGCTGGCTGAGATCGCCTCCGGCGATCAGGGTGAAGTGGTTGCGGATTTTCTCAAGCGGTTTGACCAGCAGCGCCACCAGATAACGGTCAGTCAGCAGCAGAAGCAGCAGGCCGATGATAACCGCGATGATAATGACCGTTTTGGTGGTGGCGGTCATGCTGTCGACATTTTCACGCGTGGCGTCAAGCTTGCTGCCTGCCGCGGCGTTGAATTTCTCGGCGCTCGCGCCAAACGCGCGGCTGAAGACCGGGGTCACTTTACCCGCATGGGCGCGGTACGCCTCTGGCGTGCCTTCGCGCGCGAGCTTCATCTGCGGGATCACGCCTTCATCCAGCAGCTTTTGCCAGTCGGCGATCACTTTCTGCGACACGGCAGGATCGAGCGGGCCCGGCGAGAGTTTTTTAAACTGTTCGAGCTGGCGCGTCATGCTGTCGAGCGCCTGCTGGACGGATTCAAGGGCTTTGGCGTCCGGCGCGCCGTTCTCCATTGCGCGGGTTAAGCGGGTGACGAAGCGGAAATACTGATCGTTACCTTTGCTAAGTACGGTCATTTGCGACACCAGCTGGCGGTCCACGCGGTTGCCGTCGGCCATCGCCGAGAGCGAATAGACGCTGTAGACGCCCACGGCCGCCCATAACACGCAGAGTACGCCGAGCACCGTCAGCATGACGGCGCGGATGGAAAAGTCTTTAAGCAGGCCCATCAAGAAATCCTCATTTTTGCCTGGTACGGATATATCCTCCGTTATCGGCAAGCGAGGAAAAAGATGTACAAAACGGCGGTATTTATTTTACCGCCGTGATCAGCCGGTGATTATCCGCGCAATCCGAGCGCTTCTTTGAGCGTTTTGAGATAGCGACGGCTGACCGGCACCGTCTGGCCATGACGCAGCAGCAGCTCCGCCTGGCCGTTCTCTTCCAGCCGGATCTCTTTGAGGTGCGCCATGTTGACCAGATATTGCCGGTGGCAGCGCATCAGCGGTGTGCGGCTCTCCAGCGTGCGCAGCGTCAGTTCGGTAAACCCTTCCTGCCCCTGCCCGCTGGTGACGTACACGCCGCTCATGCGGCTGGCGACAAACGCCACGTCCTCCATTTGCAGCAGATAAATGCGGCTGTGGCCGGTACAGGGGATAAATTTCAGCGCCTCCTGCCGGGCGGTCAGCGGCGACATATCCTGCTCACGCCGCTCGTTGCGCATGCGCGCCAGCGTCTTTTGCAGGCGCGCGGTCTCGATGGGCTTGAGCAGATAATCAAACGCGTGTTCTTCAAATGCCTTTACCGCGTATTCGTCAAACGCGGTGAGAAAGACAATCCACGGGCGGGTGTCAGGGTCGAGCATACCTATCATCTCAAGGCCGGAGATGCGCGGCATCTGGATATCAAGAAACACCACGTCAGGGCGCAGCCGGTGCACCGCGCCGATAGCCTCAACGGCGTTGGCGCACTCGCCCACGACGTCGATATCCGGCTCCTCTTTTAGCAGCAGACGCAGGTTTTCCCGCGCCAGCGGCTCATCATCGACAATCAGCACGCTAATCATGTCGTTCCCTCCAGCGGTAAACGTAAGGTAATTCGGGTAAAGCGGTCCTGCTCACAGGCGACCGAAATGCCGCACCCGTCGCCAAAGCGCGCGCGCAGTCGTTTATCCACCAGGCTCATGCCCAGACCGTTGCTGTCGGCGTTGGGTTGATAGAGCCCGGCGTTGTCTTCTATTTCCAGCACCAGATGCTGCGCGTCGCGGCTTGCGCGCAGGGCGATTTCGCCTGTGCCGAGCAGTTGCGACGTGCCGTGCTTAATGGCGTTTTCCACAATCGGCTGCAAGGTGAATGCCGGCAGTCGGATGTGTCGCAGTTCGTCAGGCAGGCTGAGGCTGACCCGCAAATGCGACTGAAAGCGCGCCTGCTCAATTTTCAGGTACGCGTTAACGTGTTCGATTTCATCAGCCAGCGATACCACATCCGTCGGGCGCTTAAGATTTTTGCGAAAGAACGTCGAGAGATACTGCACCAGCTGGCACGCCTGGTCACTGTCGCGGCGGATCACCGCCATCAGCGTATTGAGGGCGTTAAACAGAAAATGCGGATTGACCTGGGCGTGCAACAGCTTGATTTCTGACTGGGTGAGCAGCTGTTTCTGGCGCTCATACTGCCCCGCCAGAATTTGTGCCGACAGCAGCTGCGCGATCCCCTCCCCCAGCGTGCGGTTGATAGAGCTGAACAGCCGGTTTTTCGGCTCATAGAGCTTAATGGTGCCAACCACTTTGCGGTTTTCGCCGCGCAGCGGGATAACCAGCGTCGAGCCGAGTTTGCAGTTAGGGTGCAGCGTGCAGCGGTACGGCACCTCATTGCCGTCGGCGTACACCACTTCGCCGGACTCAATCGCCCGCAGCGTCCAGGAAGACGAGATGGGGCTGCCTGGCAGATGGTGATCCATGCCGATGCCCGTAAACGCCAGCAGTTGCTCGCGGTCGGTAATGGCGACCGCGCCGATTTCCAGCTCCTGGCGGATCACCTGCGCCACCTTCATGCTGTTTTCGACGTTAAACCCCTGGCGCAAAATCCCTTCGGTGGCGGAGGCGACCTTCAGCGCTCTGGCGGAAAATGCCGTGGTGTATTTCTCAAACATGGCGCGTTTGTCGAGCAGGATGCGCATAAACATCGCGGCCCCGACGGTATTCGTCACCACCATCGGCGCGGCGATATTTTGCACCAGATGCAGCGCCTCGCTGAACGGGCGCGCGATAAGCAAAATGATGCCCATCTGGACAATCTCCGCCACCAGCGTGATAGCGCCTGCGGTGAACGGGTTGAAGATTTTATCGGTGCGTCCGCGGCGAATCAGCCAGCTGTGAACGATACCGCCCAGTAGCCCTTCGACAATCGTCGAGACCATGCAGCTTAACGCGGTCATCCCGCCGAGCGAATAACGGTGCAGCCCGCCAGTGAGCCCCACCAGACCGCCCACCAGCGGGCCGCCGAGCAATCCGCCCATCACGGCGCCGATGGCACGGGTATTGGCGATGGAATCCTGAATATGCAGCCCGAACCAGGTGCCCATGATGCAGAAAATGGAAAAAACCACGTAGCACAGAAATTTATGCGGCAGGCGAACCGTCACCTGCATCAGCGGAATAAACAGCCGCGTTTTGCTCATCAGCCAGGCGATCACGAGGAACACGCACATCTGCTGGAGCAGCAATAACACCAGATTAAATTCGTACACGGCCACGCTCCGGTCCTGCGATTAAGAGCGCGTAAAATACGCTGCTGTGCCATAACTTTCTATGAAGAAAACCAAAAAACCGTGAGTGAGCGTCGTTTATTAAGGAGGCAGCGCGTGAACATCAGACCCTGGCAGGAGAGCGATCGTCCTTTCCTGCGCACGATTTATTTACACGCCCGACGCGAGGGCTGGCCGTGGCTCGACGGCAGCGAATGGCGGCTGGAGGATTTCGACGCCGACACGCTGGGCGAAACCATACTGGTGGCGGAGGAGGACGGCCACCGGCTCGGGTTTGCGTCGCTCGCCGGGAATGATAATTTTCTGCACCATCTGTTTGTAGCGCCTGAAGCGCAGGGCAAAGGCGTCGGCGCGGCGCTGCTTGCGGCTGTACAGGCGCGCTTTACCAGCACCGGCGCGCTGAAATGTATGGTGAAAAATACGCGCGCGCTGCGCTTTTATGAGCGTCGCGGCTGGGTGCGGGAGGCGAGCGGCGAAGCGCCGGAAGGCGCGTACGAACTGCTGCATTTTCGCCAATCCTGACCCATAAAAAACGCCTCCCGAAGGAGGCGTTTTTCAGGCAGGTTATCGCCCTTTACACCGCGCGAAACGCGATGTCGCCGGGGATCACCTCGCCCTGCCAGTAGAGCTGCGCCGCCACACGGCCCGCCAGCTGGCGGTAAAGGGTGGTGAATTCGCTCTCGGGGCGGGAGACAACGGTCGGCTGACCGCGGTCGAGATCTTCGCGCAGAGTAATATGCAGCGGCATCTGACCCAGCAGTTGGGTGCGGTAGGTTTCCGCGAGTTTTTCCGCGCCGCCGGTGCCGAAGATAGGCTCATGGTGGCCGCAGTTGCTGCAAATGTGCATGCTCATGTTCTCAACAATACCGAGTACCGGCACGTCCACTTTCTCAAACATCACGATGCCTTTTTTGGCGTCGATAAGCGCAATATCCTGCGGCGTGGTCACGACCACCGCGCCGGTTACCGGGATATTCTGGGCGAGCGTTAACTGAATGTCGCCAGTGCCTGGCGGCATATCCAGCACCAGATAATCGAGATCCGGCCACATCGTTTCCTGCAACAGTTGCAGCAGCGCTTTACTCGCCATCGGGCCGCGCCACACCATCGCATTATCGTCCGTCACCAGATAGCCAATGGAGTTAGTGGCAAGCCCGTGAGACATAATCGGGGCCATATGCGTGCCGTCCGGCGACGTCGGGCGCTCGCCTTCCGCGCCCAGCATCGTCGGCACTGACGGGCCATAGATGTCAGCATCGAGAATACCCACTTTGGCCCCTTCGGCCGCCAGCGCCAGCGCCAGGTTAACGGCGGTGGACGATTTCCCCACCCCGCCCTTGCCGGAGCTTATCGCGATGATGTTTTTCACGCCGTTAACGCCCGGCTGATTTTTCACGCGTTTTAAAGTGGCGATACTGTGCGAGAGCTTCCAGTCGATAGCGCTGGCGCCGGTGAGGCGTAGCAGCTCGGCGCTCACCTGCTCTTTAAGCTCTTCAAACCCGCTGCGCCAGGCAAACGGCATTTGCAGCTCGATATGGATAGTGTCATCAAGCCAGGCGACATGATGCAGCGCTTTTAGCGCCGTCAGATTGTGCTTCAGGGTTGGGTGCTGGAAATTGGCCAGCGTCCCGGCGACCAGCGCGCGCAGCGCCTCGGGGGATTTGGCCTGGGATTGCGAATTCATCCCGACTCCTTTGTTGTTCTGATGTTAAAAAATTGCAGTCATAGAATCATAACAGAGTCGCGGGGAGTAAGACGATATTAAACGGCGCGACGGCGTTGGCCTCCCGTGCGCTATAAGCAGACCGGTATATGCCTGCCGGCACGGCGGAGAAAGGCTGACGCGTATTTTACGTCTCGCCGCAGGATGTGATCCGCGCATCCGTAATGCAAGAACCACGCTGGCGCCTTAACCCGAGGCAGCATAATGCTTACGATGCCGGCGGCGATGTGCCGGGCGACTGTAACGAAATACCATAGAGCCAGCCTTTACGGTGTCGTTACTCATAACAGGGCCCCTTTACGAAAGAACCCTGTTTTTTAATGGACGGTTTTAGCGTCAATTCCTCTGAGAGCGGCTCTTCAGTTTTTGCGCATAAAGCGCTTTATCTGCTTTGTATAGCGCGGTGTGCAGATCGTCCGTAAATTCAGCCACGCCAAAAGAGATCGATAACGGCAAAGTCAGATCGCCAAAAACCAGGGGATTAACTTTAAGTTTTGAACATATTCTTTCCGCCATTTTCCGCGCATGGATTTTTTCATTCGTACACAGCACGATAAATTCATCGCCGCCGTAGCGAACGACGACATCTTCATGTCTGACGTTACTTGAAATTATGCTGGCGATATGCGTTAAAGCCGCATCGCCCACCAGATGTCCGTGAGTGTCATTTATTACTTTAAATTCATCACAATCAAAAATGACGAGGCTATTATAATCCTTACCGGACAGATGCGGGATGATCTGACGGTTATAGACCTGCGTTAATGAATCTATGACGGCATGTTTCTGCGTGTTCAGAAAAAGATTTATTGCTTTTATAACCGCAGTAATAATAATTGAAAAAGCGAGCAAAACCGCCAAGAACGTTTTTATATTTTCTTTAATAAAAGCGTAGAGATCAACCTTTGCTTCCAGAATGAAAATTTCCGCAAGCGGTTGACGAAGTACGTTCAATGATAATGCATGAACATCGCAATGCTTCGTGGCGCACAAGCGGCCAGGCCGATCGTGTGAGATATTATTAGCGGTAACGCTGACCCATTCCGGGGCAGGATTCCTGCTAAATACATGCTGCTGCAGTTCTTCCTCACTGATGTCCGTGTACATCACGCCAATCACTTCCCGGGTATAAGAGTTAGTGACAGGCGTTGCAATTGTCATCACCAGATTTTTACTGACCGAGTCACGATAAATCTCATTGAATTCAAGGTGATTATCCCAAAAATCTAAAATGTCTTTTTTCCTTTTCTCATAGGAAAGAAATCGTGCAAAATTACCCGTGAGACTAATGACGTCGCTGTACATCGCAGGCTGTAATTTATTATATTTTTTGCCATTGAAAAAATAAACAAAACCATATTCTGGCGACGAGTAATATCTGTTTTGCAGCGTTTTTTTGGAAAGATAATTTTCAACAAAAGTCACAGCATTTATTTTACTGCAAGATTGCGCGTTAAAGTTACGGTTGGTATAAAGCGCGCCTAAAAGATCTTTTGATTCGCAGTGTTTATTCATATGCGACATCGTAGAGGTTGAAATCATCGACGCAATACTGTCATTGATCGCCTGCTCACGTAACAGAATTTCCGTGACGGATTCAATGGTATTGTTACACACTTCGCGTATGTGGTTGAATGTAATTGCCACCAGAATCATTAATGAAATAAACGCAAAAAAGAGAGTGCCGACCAGGTATCGTTTATTTTTTCTTTTGTTAACAAGCATTGAAATTTTCATACAACCAATTTTTATTTAGCGATTTCGTAGCACTCTTTAGCATTTTCTTCGAAAACGCTAAAGGTTCTTGAGCATATTTTTCCATTTGCACATTCTGTCCGTATAATTGATAAAACTTTATCGAGAGGAAGCGCCTCACGATACGTTCTTTTTTGGCATAGCGCCTGAAAAATATCTGCTATCGCCATTATCCTGCTGGGTAATGAGAGCTGTTCTCCTCTTTTTTTCATGGGATAGCCTGAGCCGTCAATACGTTCATGATGCTCCGCGGCCCAGTCAACCACACTTTCATCAATAATTATGCTACGCAGGATGCCGCGTGTGTCCGTGACGTGACGCTGAATAGTCCTGTATTCGCCCGGCGTGAGTTTCCCACATTTATTCAGTATGCCATCGGCAGTATTGATTTTCCCGAGATCGTGCAATAAGCCAGCAAGATATAATCGGTTGCAGGTTCTTTCATCAAGGTACATCTTCTTACCAATAAAGCTCGCTAACTCGCCGACTTTGAGTGAGTGATGATAGGTAAGAGGGTTTTTCATATCCACAATGGTGGAGAGCAGGCGCGCTAAACTTAGCGTATGCTCATCATTCATGACAGGTAATGATTTATCAAAATTAATCGTCCTGATCATCCCTTCAATATAATCAGCACGCAGATAAAACCAAAAATCATCCAGTTCAGTTAATTTCCTGAGTTCATCCATTAAGCCCGGATAGAATTTTTCAGGGCGCGTGCTTATTGCGAACTCATCAAATAATGAACTCGCTTGCAATGCAGAGCTTCGCTCATTTTCTAATTTTTCATACAAGCGTGATTTATGCAAAAACAGATCGAAATCGTTACTTATCTTCAAAACAGAAGAAATTAAAATATCCTCCTGTGAAATAGCTAACGCTTTCAAAAGATCATAATCATAAAACCGATAACGCGTCGGCGTTGAAAAACTCTCGAAGACCGAGCAATCGCTCAGTTCTACGCGTTGTATGTTAATGAGCGACGGATTTTCCTCGTCCTGCGCTTTTTTATTGTCCCTGGCAGGCGTGGTGTAACCCTGTAACAAGCCACAGATCAAAGCCCGCAGGCAAAAAGCATTACTTTTCTCCATCATTAACGACAGACGATAAGCAATGTACGACGCGTAGACTCCATTAAAAATTAAATTATTTCTAAACCTCTCCTTAGTTCTACATAGAAATATCAATGTATTACCAATATTAAAAACCATTTCTCCTCCTCAATATGGGCCAATCATAAATATTACCTCCTTTTCAAATTCCAAAAACAGAACCAAATCAAAGAAATCTCGAATGCGTCAGCAGATAAACGTTATCAATAATGCGTAATTGCTTATGCATGTAAATAACGTGTGATACATCTGTGTAAAAATGGACTTGATATTATTCCGACGTTGATGAGTTTATAAATAAATGTGGAGAAAAAGTGTTTCGCTCTATTTAACGCCGAGACATTATAACTAATCGCTAGTAATTATCATTCCATTTTTGTTTCTGCTTTTTGCAAATGTGCCAGCATGCTTTCTGTTCAGCTGTAAGAATGTTCGCACGATAATAAATAACCCAACGCACTCTTTTTCGCTCGCGGTAAGCCGCCTGCCACCGTTTAACGGGCTGACGGTAACGCGCTGTGCCAAAAAGAGTGAGCCACTGAACCAGACACAGCGGCGGGCACCCGTGTCCGATGAGCGAGTATGGTGACGCCGCCACACCAAAATCGTCTTACCCGCGCTCAACCCGCTCTTCGCCAGCCGCCAGCCCTGAATGGATGGCCGCGCACGGCATCGCCGCAGGTCGCTCTTTCCTCTGCTTTTTTGCGCGCTTTTGCCGCGGCGCGGTACTCAACGCGGGTTGATTCGGTTACTATGACTGCCCCATTTGCCACAGAAGACGTAATACTCACTATGACTCAAGTCGCGAAGAAAATTCTGGTAACGTGCGCGCTGCCGTACGCCAACGGCTCCATCCACCTCGGCCATATGCTGGAGCACATCCAGGCTGATGTCTGGGTCCGTTACCAGCGAATGCGCGGCCACGAGGTTAATTTCATCTGCGCCGACGACGCCCACGGCACGCCCATCATGCTCAAGGCCCAGCAACTCGGCATCACGCCGGAGCAGATGATTGCCGAGATGAGCAAAGAGCATCAGACCGATTTTGCAGGCTTTAACATCAGCTACGACAATTATCACTCAACCCACAGCGATGAAAACCGCGTGCTGTCGGAGCTTATCTACACCCGCCTGAAAGAAAACGGCTTTATTAAAAATCGCACCATTTCGCAGCTCTACGATCCGGAAAAAGGCATGTTCCTGCCGGACCGTTTTGTGAAAGGCACCTGCCCGAAATGCAAATCCCCGGATCAGTACGGCGATAACTGTGAAGTCTGCGGCGCGACCTACAGCCCGACCGAGCTTATCGAGCCGAAATCCGTGGTGTCCGGCGCCACGCCGGTGATGCGCGATTCCGAGCACTTCTTCTTCGATCTGCCGTCGTTTAGCGAAATGCTGCAAGCGTGGACCCGTTCCGGCGCGCTCCAGGAGCAGGTGGCGAACAAAATGCAGGAGTGGTTTGAATCCGGCCTGCAGCAGTGGGACATCTCCCGCGACGCGCCTTACTTCGGCTTTGAAATCCCGAACGCGCCGGGCAAATATTTCTACGTCTGGCTGGATGCACCAATTGGCTATATGGGTTCGTTCAAAAACCTGTGCGACAAGCGCGGCGACACCGAAAGCTTTGACGAATACTGGAAGAAAGACTCCGACGCCGAGCTGTATCACTTTATCGGTAAAGATATCGTCTACTTCCACAGCCTGTTCTGGCCGGCAATGCTGGAAGGCAGCGGTTTTCGCAAGCCGACCAACCTGTTTGTCCACGGCTACGTGACGGTCAACGGCGCGAAGATGTCCAAATCGCGCGGCACCTTTATTAAAGCCAGCACCTGGCTGAACCATTTCGACGCTGACAGCCTGCGTTACTACTACGCGGCGAAGCTCTCCTCGCGCATCGACGATATCGACCTGAACCTGGAAGATTTCGTGCAGCGCGTGAATGCCGACATTGTTAACAAAGTGGTAAACCTGGCGTCGCGCAACGCAGGCTTTATCGCCAAACGCTTTGACGGCGAGCTGGCGGCGGAACTCGCCGACCCGGCGCTCTACAAAACCTTTACCGACGCGGCGGTCGTCATTGGCAACGCGTGGGAGAGCCGCGAGTTTGGTAAGGCCATTCGCGAAATCATGGCGCTTGCCGATCTCGCTAACCGCTATGTCGACGAACAGGCGCCGTGGGTCGTGGCGAAGCAGGAAGGTCGAGATGCCGACCTGCAGGCGATCTGCTCCATGGGCATTAACCTGTTCCGCGTGCTGATGACCTGGCTGAAACCGGTGCTGCCGGAGCTGTGCGAGCGCGCCGAGGCGTTCCTGAATACCGGGCTGACCTGGGACGGCATCAACGCCCCGCTGCTCGGCCATAAAGTGAATAGCTTTAAGGCGCTGTATAACCGTATCGAAATGAAACAGGTGGAAGCGCTAGTGGAAGCGTCAAAAGAAGAAGTGAAAGCCGCGGCCGCGCCGGCGACCGGCGAACTGGCAGACAACCCTATTCAGGACACCATCACGTTTGACGATTTCGCGAAAATCGACCTGCGCGTGGCGCTTATCGAAAATGCGGAATTTGTGGAAGGCTCCGACAAGCTGCTGCGCCTGACGCTGGATCTTGACGGCGAAAAACGCAACGTCTTCTCCGGCATCCGCTCCGCTTACCCGGACCCGCAGGCGCTGATTGGCCGCCTGACGGTGATGGTGGCGAATCTCGCGCCGCGTAAAATGCGCTTCGGCATCTCCGAAGGGATGGTGATGGCTGCGGGCCCAGGCGGGAAAGATATCTTCCTGTTAAGCCCGGACAGCGGCGCCAAACCGGGGCAGCAGGTGAAATAATTCACCACACCGACGCGCTGCAGGCGTCATAAATAAAGGGGGGATGCACATCTCCCCTTTTTTCGTGCCATGCCCCGTCGTTGAGCATGTCCGATTGCCGTTTTACCCGTAACCGGTCTGGTCTAAACTCTTTTTCCCGGTTCGTGCAACACCTACTACATTTAACGGGTACGATCCCAGGAAGAGAACCAGTATGGCGCTATATACGATTGGCGAAGTCGCCGATCTTTGCGAAGTAAACCCGGTGACGCTGCGCGCATGGCAGCGGCGCTACGGGCTGCTCAAACCCGTGCGCACCGACGGCGGTCACCGCCTGTTCAGCGAGGCGGATATCGACCGCATCCGCGAAATCAAACACTGGATTGAGCAAGGCGTCCAGGTCAGTAAAGTTAAAACGCTGCTTAGCAGCGACAGCGCGGATGAGCCGGAAGGCTGGCGCGAGCGTCAGGAGATGCTGCTTGCGAAACTACGCAGCGGTAACGTCGGCCAGGTCAGAAACTGGGTAAGCGAGCTTGGGCGCGACTACCCGGCCCCGATGCTGGTGCATCATCTCTATACCCCGCTGCGCCGCCGGATGCAGTTGCAGCATGCCACTTTGCATGCGTTGTTAAGTTTACTCGACGGCATTCTGATTAATTATGTTGCGTTCTGCCTGCAATCCGCGTGGAAAAAGCCCGGCAACGACGCGCTGGTGGTCGGCTGGGGGCATCAGGATGCCACGCGACTGTGGCTGGAGGCCTGGCTGGCGGTGCAAAAAGGCTGGCGGGTGGATGTGCTGGCGCAGCCGCTGGTGCAGTTGCGCCCCGAGCTGTTCCCCGGTAAAACGCTGCTGGTATGGTGCGGCGAGCCGCCCGCGCCGCGTCAGCTTGAGCAGATCGCCGCCTGGCGCCAGCAGGGCCATGCGATCTTTTCGCTCCATGAACCTGACACCATTTAAAGGTTCATTAACAGTCGCGCTTCACCGTATAATTACGCGGTTAACATAAGGAGCACAGCATGAAATTAGTCCGAATCAGCCTGATAACCGGCATGGTCCTGATGGCCATCGGCGGTATCGGCGGCGTAATGCTCGCAGGCTACACCGTTATCCTGCATTCCGGTTCATAACCCGCGCCAGGCGCTCGAAGAGTCTGTCTACCAGAATCGCCGCCAGCGCCACCAGCACCGCCCCCTGAATCACATACGCCGTGTTAAAGCCGCTCAGGCCAATGATAATTGGAGTGCCGAGCGTGCTGGCGCCGACGGTAGACGCGATCGTGGCGGTGCCGATATTAATAATCACCGACGTGCGGATCCCGGCCAGCATCACGCCAGATGCCAGCGGTAGTTCCACCTTGCGTAAGATCTGCCCGCGGCTCATGCCGACGCCGCGCGCCACCTCTTTGACATCTTCCGGTACTGCGCTGAGCCCCGCGAGGGTGCCCTGCAACACCGGCAAAAGGCCGTAGAGGATCAGCGCGACGATGGCGGGTTCGCGGCCAAACCCCATCACCGGCACCGCAATCGCCAGCACAGCCACCGGCGGAAACGTCTGTCCGGCGGCGGCAAGCGTCTGGGCGAGCGCGCGAAACTCGCGTCCCCACGGGCGCGTCACCGCAATGCCCACGGCGACGCCGCAGGCGACCGACACCGCGCCTGAAACTACCACTAACCCCAGATGCGAGAGCGTCAGCGCCACAAAGCTCTCCTGCAGGTAGACCGGGCGTGACAGCCCCGGAAACAGCCAGTGGAACAGCCCTTCGCTGTGCGGCATCGCCAGCAGCAGCGCGATAAACGCAAGCGTCAGCCAGAGCAGCGGATCGCGCAGTCTATTCACCCCGCGCCTCCCGCTGATTGACCAGATGGCGAAAGCGCAGCACGCCGCGGTGCGCGCCCTGCGCGTCCACCACCGACAGCGCCTCGCACTGGCGTTCGACAAACAGCGACATCGCCTCGCGAAGCGTTAAGGTTTCGGCCACCGGCTCGCCTTCGCCTGTCCCCGGCTCGATAAACTCCGCGACCTGTTTGAGCGACAACAGCCGCACGCCAAGCTCGCTGCGCCCGAAAAAATCACGCACAAAATCGTTACGCGGCGCGGTCAGCAGCGAGAGCGGCGTGCCCTGCTGCACCACTTCACCGTTATCCATAAGCACCAGATGCTGCGCAAGGCTCAGCGCCTCGTCGATGTCGTGCGTCACCAGCACGATGGTGCGCCCGAGCAACTGATGAATACGGCGCATTTCCTGTTGCAGCGCGGTGCGGGTCACCGGGTCGAGCGCGCCGAACGGCTCATCCATCAGCAACACTTCCGGATCGGCCGCCAGCGCGCGCGCCACGCCGACGCGCTGCTGCTGCCCGCCGGAGAGCTGGTGCGGGTAGCGGTCGCGAAACGCCTCAGGCGCCAGCCCAAGCAGCGTGAGCAGTTCATCCACACGCGCCTGAATGCGCGCCTTCGGCCACTTCAGCAGTTGCGGCACGGTGGCGATATTCTGCGCCACCGTCCAGTGCGGAAACAGCCCGACCGACTGAATGGCATAGCCCATGCGCCGACGCAGCGCCTCCGGAGAAAAACGGCGGATCTCCTCGCCCGCAAAGCGGATCTCACCCGCGTCGTGCTCCACCAGGCGGTTAATCATCTTCAGCGTGGTGGACTTGCCGGAGCCCGAAGTGCCGATAAGCACCGAGAACGCGCCCTCCGCAAACGTCAGGCTGATATCCTTTACCGCAGCACTGCCGTCATAAAATTTACTGACCTGCTGAAATTCAATCATCTCGTTTCGCCTCCAGCGCCCCGATAACCAAGGTAAACAACGCATCCAGCACTACGGCCAGCGCTACCACGGGAATCACGCCGAGCAGCACCAGATCGAGCGCGCTGCTGAGCAACCCCTGAAACACCAGCGCGCCAAAGCCGCCTGCGCCGATAAGCGCGGCGACCACCGCCATGCCCACCGTCTGCACCGCCACGACCCGCAGACTGCGCAGCCACACCGGCAGCGCCAGCGGCGTTTCGACATGCCAGAAACGCTGACGCGCGGACATCCCCATGCCTTTCGCGCTCTCCAGGACCGGCGCGGGCACCTGGCCAAGCCCGGCCACCACGCCGCGCACCAGCGGCAGCAGCGCATAGAGCGTGAGCGCAATCAGCGCAGGCGCCATGCCGGTGCCGGAAACGCCCATCGCGCCAAGCGTCGGAAATTCCCGCGCCAGCCCGGCGAGTGGCGCCATCAGCAGGCCAAAGAGCGCGACCGACGGCACTGTCTGAATAATATTGAGCGCCGCAAACAGGCCCGGCTGCCAGCGCGGACGGCGATGGCAGAGGATCCCGAGCGGCAGGCCAATTATGAGCGCCGCCAGGAGCGTACTGAACAGCAGCGTCAGATGGCGCGCCGTGGCGTCATCAAACACCGTCTGGCGGTTGGCGTATTCTTTGAGAAGCGACAACGCGTCGAAGTGTCCGCTCATCAGCAGCCACAGCGGCGCTATCCAGATCTGCGCGTGCAGCAGCCAGCGCCAGAGGGGCTTACGCGTCAGCCGGCCGATAGCGTCGCTCGCGGCAAGGAGCGCGACGGCCAGCATCAGCCACAGCCCGCTGCCGGGCGACGTGCGCGCAAGGCGGCTGCCCGTCTGGGCAAGCTGCGTCGCCTCCGCGCCCGTGACGTAAAGCAGCGCGATAAACAACCCCTGCGCGCAAATGAGCGCGAGCCACGCCCCTGGCTTTCCGGGAACGCAGGCGAGCAGAAAAAGCAAAAGCGGCAACGCCCAGAGCGCGGGCGCGACGGTGGGAAACAGCGCAGTGAGGCCGAGCGGCGCGCCGGAGACCAGGCGGTTCGGCGCGTGATTTAAAAAGGGCAACAGCGCGGCGGCGGCAAGCAGCGCCGCCAGCAGCACCAGCACCCGGTTATGGCATCTAATCGACAAAACGGTTCCTGCAGGCGAGCGCCGGAGCGCTATTTCACCAGTCCTTTTTCTTTCAGCCACTGCGACGCCACTTTACCGGCATCCAGTCCTTCAACCGCAATCTGGCCGTTCAGCGTTTGCAGCGTTTTCTCATCCAGCGCTTTAAAGACCGGCTCAAACCACTGCGGCATGTCCGGGTACGCCTTCAGCACCGCCTCGCGTACCACCGGCGCTGGCGCGTAGACCGGCTGAACGCCTTTCGGGTCTGTGAGCGTTTGCAGGCCGAGCGCGGCGACCGGTCCGTCGGTGCCATACGCCATCGCGGCATTCACGCCGGAGGTTTGCTGGGCCGCCGCTTTGATAGTTACCGCAGTATCGCCGCCCGCAAGCGACAGCAGCTGGTTCTGGTTGAGTTTAAAGTCGTAGGCTTTTTCAAATGCCGGCAGCGCGTCGGCGCGCTCGATAAATTCCGCCGAGGCGGCAAGCTTAAACGTACCGCCCGCTTTCAGATAACGGCTGAGATCGGCAAGCGAGGTCAGTTTGTTCTTCTGCGCCAGATCCTGACGCACCGCGATGGTCCAGGTGTTGTTCGCCGCCGCAGGCGTCAGCCAGACCAGCTTGTTCTGCTCAGCGTCGAGCTTTTTCACTTTCTCGTAGCCCTGCTGCGCGTTTTTCCAGGCCGGATCGTTTTCCTGTTTAAAGAAGAACGCGCCGTTGCCGGTGTATTCCGGGTAGATATCCAGCTCGCCGGAGGTAATGGCTCCGCGCACCACTGGCGTGGTGCCAAGCTGCACTTTGTTGACCGTTTTCACGCCGTGGCTTTCCAGCACCTGCAAAATAATGTTGCCGAGCAGCGCGCCTTCAGTGTCGATTTTCGAACCCACTTTCACCGGCTCGGCCGCCTGCGCGCCTGCCGCCAGCAGCAACAGACCTGCCGCGCTCCACTGTTTCAGCGTCATGATTTTCCTCTTTTATCCGCTTCGCTAAGGGCTTAAGAGAAAAGCGTAGTTGATAAATGTTACGGGCGGAGGGAAAAGACGGGAAATGGCATTTTTTGGAAGAAAAACGGCATAAAAAAGGGCCGGTTTCCCGGCCCTCTGACTTTCAACAACCGTTTACAGCAGTTCGAATTCGCCCTGCTTCACGCGGGCGGAATCAAGCCCGATAAAGACATTAAACTTGCCAGGCTCGGCGTCATATTTCATACGCTGGTTCCAGAATTTCAGCGCCTCGACGTCGATCGGGAAGCTGACGGTCTGGCTTTGGCCAGGCTTGAGCGTCACTTTCTCAAAACCGCGCAGCTGTTTCACCGGACGACTCATGGACGCCGTAACGTCCTGAAGATACATCTGCACCGCCGTCGCGCCCTCGCGTTTGCCGGTGTTGGTCACCGTCACGCTGGCGGTCACTTTGCCGTCACGTTTCATGGTCGGCGCGGAGAGCTTCACGTCGGACACGCTGAACGTGGTGTAGCTCAGGCCATAACCGAACGGGTACAGCGGGCCGTTGGCTTCGTCAAAGTAGCGCGAAGTGTATTTGTTCGGTTTTTCCGGGTTGTACGGGCGGCCCGTGTTGAGGTGGCTGTAGTAGACCGGGATCTGGCCGACCGAGCGCGGGAAGGAAATTGGCAGCTTGCCCGACGGGTTATAGTCGCCAAAGAGCACGTCGGCGATGGCGTTACCGCCTTCGGTCCCGGCAAACCAGGTTTCCAGGATCGCGTCCGCCTGCTGATCTTCTTTCACCAGCGCCAGCGGGCGGCCATTCATCAGCACCAGCACCAGCGGTTTGCCGGTCGCTTTCAGCGCGCTAATCAGATCGCGCTGGCTCTGCGGAATGGTCAGGTCAGTACGGCTGGACGCCTCATGGGCCATGCCCTGGGCTTCGCCGACCACTGCCACGACCACGTCTGACTGCTTCGCGACGTTCACCGCCTCGTCGATCATTTCCTTCGGCGTGCGTTTATCCACGACCACAGCCGGCTCGTAGAGATTCAGGAAGTCGACAATACCTTTATCGTCGGTGACGTTCGCGCCTTTGGCGAAGAGAATTTTCGCTTTATCGCCCGCCACGTTTTTCATGCCCTGCAGCAGCGTCACGGACTGATCCGCCACGCCCGCCGCTGACCAGCTGCCCATCATGTCGCGCTTGCTGTCAGCGAGCGGCCCGACCACCGCGATAGTGCCGGATTTTTTCAGCGGCAGCGTCTCCAGGCGGTTTTTCAGCAGCACCAGGCTTTCGCGTGCCACGCGACGCGCGTCGTCGCGGTGCAGGCGGCTCTCGGCGTTGGTGTCTTTCGGGTCGGATTCTTTCGGCCCCAGATGACTGTACGGATCGTTAAACAGCCCCATGTCATATTTGACGTTCAGCACGTGACGGGTGGCGTCGTCAAGTTCGGCCATTGTCACTTTGCCGCTCTTGATAAGATCCGGCAGATATTTGCTGTAATACTCATCCGCCATGCTCATATCGACGCCGGATTTAATCGCCACGCGCACTGCGTCTTCCGGGCCGGATGCCGTACCGTGTTTGATAAGCTCTTTAATCGCGCCGTGGTCGGAAATGGTAATGCCTTTAAAGCCCCAGTCGCCGCGCAGCAGATCTTTTAGCAGCCAGCCATCGGACGCCGCCGGGGTGCCGTTCAGGGAGTTAAGCGCAATCATCACGCCGCCGCTGCCCGCGTCGAGCGCCTCTTTGTACGGCGGCATGTAGTCGTTAAACAGGCGCTGGGAGCTCATATCAACGGTGTTGTACTCTTTACCGCCCTCCACGGCGCCGTAAGCGGCGAAGTGTTTCACGCTGGTCATGACCGAGTAGCGGTCCGCCGGGCTTTTGCCCTGCATCGACTCCACCATGGTTTTGCCCATCATGCTGGTGAGATAGGTATCTTCGCCGAACCCCTCCGAGCCGCGACCCCAGCGCGGGTCGCGCGTCACGTCGACCATCGGCGCCCAGGTCATATTCAGACCGTCGTCGGCGGCTTCATACGCCGACACGCGGCCCACGGTTTTCACCGCGTCGAGGTTAAAGGTAGACGCCAGGCCCAGGCTGTTCGGGAAAATGGTGCGCTGACCGTGCAGCACATCGTAGGCAAAAAACAGCGGGATTTTCAGGCGGCTTAACTGCATCACCTGATCCTGCATCGCGCGGATATCCGGACGGGTCACGGTATTGAAAATCGCGCCGACCTGTCCCTCTTTAATCATGTCCCGAATCGCTTCTTTCGGGTTATCCGGCCCCACGCTAATCAGGCGCAGCTGGCCAATTTTCTCATCGACCGTCATTTTTTTGAGTAAATCGGTCACGAACGCATCCCGCGCTTCGGGCGTCAGCGGATGATCGCCGAACTGTTCAGACGCCAGGGCCGGTTGCAGCGCAAGGCTCACGGCCATACCCACAGAACAAAGCCATTTCATAGGATTAACTCTCTTTTAGACGCGGCCGCAACGTTGCCGCCACAAAGATTAAGGTGTGCAGTGTGCCATAAGCCTTAGCAGGGAAGAAGCCAAACGCAAGTTTATACGCTGATTTTTCAACCTTTTCGGACTCGTCGCGAATTCACGGCTATGCTTAGAGACGTGCGTTTTTCTCTGCCACAAGGAGTGGAACATGATCCTGACATCAACCTCCGGTAACCATGAGGTTATCGCGGAGCTGACCCGCATCACCGGCGCCAGCCATCTTCTCACCGACCCGGCCAAAACCGCCCGTTACCGCAAAGGCTTTCGCTCAGGCCAGGGCGAGGCGCTGGCCGTTGTCTTTCCCGGTACGCTGCTGGAATTATGGCGCGTTCTGGAAGTTTGCGTCGCCGCCGACAAAATTATTCTGATGCAGGCGGCTAATACCGGCCTGACCGAAGGCTCGACGCCGAACGGCAACGACTACGATCGCGACATTATTATTATCAGCACGCTGCGCCTCGATAAGCTGCACCTGCTGGATAAGGGCGAGCAGATCCTGGCTTACCCCGGCACCACGCTCTGGCAGCTGGAGCGCGCGTTAAAGCCGCTCGGGCGCGAGCCGCACTCGGTGATTGGCTCTTCCTGTATCGGCGCCTCGGTGATGGGCGGCATCTGCAATAACTCCGGCGGCGCGCTGGTGCATCGCGGCCCCGCGTATACCGAAATGGCGCTGTTCGCGCAGATAGACGACACCGGGCGGCTGCGCCTCGTTAACCATCTGGGCATCGATCTCGGCCAGACGCCGGAGCAGATCCTGGGCCGCCTGGATGATGACCGTATCGACCCCGCCGCGGTGCGCCACGACGAGCGCCAGGCCTCTGACCGTCACTACATTGAGCGCGTGCGCGATATCGAGGCTGACAGCCCGGCGCGCTATAACGCCAACCCGGAGCGGCTGTTTGAGGCGTCCGGCTGTGCCGGGAAACTCGCGGTGTTCGCGGTGCGTCTTGATACGTTCGAGGCTGAAAAGCGCCAGGAGGTGTTTTATATTGGCACCAATCAGCCTGACGTCCTGACGCAGATCCGCCGCCATATTCTCGCGAATTTCCAGAGCCTGCCGGTCGCGGGCGAATATATGCACCGCGACATCTACGACATCGCCGAGCGCTACGGGAAAGACACCTTCCTGATGATCAACAAGCTCGGTACTGACAAAATGCCGTTCTTCTTTACCGCCAAAGGCCGCACCGACGCCTGGCTTGAGAAAGTGCCGTTCGTCAAACCGCACTTTACCGACCGCGTGATGCAAAAACTGGGGGGGCTGTTCCCCGGCCACCTGCCGCCGCGCATGAAAAGCTGGCGCGATAAATATGAGCATCATCTGCTGCTGAAAATGGCGGGCGAAGGTATCGAAGAGGCGCGCAGCTGGCTGACCGCGTTCTTTAAAGAGGCCGAAGGCGATTTCTTCGCCTGTACGGCGGAAGAAGGCAGCAAGGCGTTTCTGCATCGCTTTGCGGCGGCGGGCGCGGCGGTGCGCTACCACGCGGTACATGCCGACGAAGTAGAAGATATTCTGGCGCTGGATATCGCGCTGCGCCGTAACGACACCGAATGGTTCGAGCATTTGCCGCCGGAAATCGACAGCAAGCTGGTGCATAAGCTCTATTACGGCCACTTCTTCTGCCATGTCTTCCATCAGGATTACATTGTTAAAAAAGGGGTGGACGTCCATGCGCTCAAAGAAGAGATGCTGGCGCTGCTGCGCGCGCGCGGCGCGCAATACCCGGCGGAGCATAACGTCGGCCATCTCTATGAAGCGCCGGAGAGCTTAAAACTATTTTATAAGGCCAATGACCCGACCAACAGCATGAACCCCGGCATCGGCAAAACGTCGAAGCAGAAATACTGGGGCGAATCCGCCGGGATCGCACAAACGCCAACGGACAGCGCCTCCCGCTGATTCTGGCAGGCTGTTTTCTTTTTAAGCGCAGGCATAATATATCCCCCATACCGCCGGAGCCCTCCGGCGGTATGTTTTCAGAGGATACAGGTATGGCTGTTGTGGAACATCTCACGGCGTCGAAGGCCGCGATTCGGGACGTCACGCCGGGGGATATCGAAGCCATCCGCGTGATTTATGGCTGGCATGTCGAACACGGTCGCGCCTCGTTTGAAGAAACCGTGCCGACGCTCGCTGAGATGACCGCGCGCGTGAAAAACGTGACGGATCAGGGCCTGCCGTGGCTGGTGGCGGAACTCGACGGCATCGTGGTTGGCTACAGCTACGCCTCGCCCTGGCGCCCGCGCCCCGCGTATCGTTACACCCTTGAAGAATCCATTTACATCGACGCCAGCGTGACCGGTCGCGGCATCGGCAGCCGTCTGTTGCAGGCGCTGATCGAGCGCTGCGAGCAGGGGCCGTGGCGGCAACTGATGGCGGTGATAGGCGATGGCGAGAATAACCGCGGCTCGACGCGGCTGCACCGGCTGCTGGGGTTTGAAGTGGTGGGGAATTTGCGCAGCGTCGGTTTTAAGTTCGGCGGCTGGCGCGACACGCTGATTATGCAGCGTCCGCTCAATCAGGGAGACTGGACGCTGCCGGAATAACTTATTCGGCGCTGTTGTTCGCCATCTGCGCCGCTTTCTGGCGCTTATAGGCAAGCGCCGCTTCAGGCACCGGTTGCGCCTTGCCGGTTTCAAGCCAGGTGCGCAGACGGCTGGCGTCGGCGAAATGGGTGTACTTGCCGAACGCGTCCATCACCACCAGCGACACCGGGCGGTTTTTTATCAGCGTACGCATCACCAGGCAGTGCCCCGCCGCGTTGGTAAAACCGGTTTTGGTCAGCTGTATATTCCAGTTGTCGCGATAGACCAGATGGTTGGTGTTGCGAAACGGCAGCGTATACGGCGGGTTGGAGAAGGTCGCCATCTCTTCGCGCGTGGTGCTGAGCTGACCAATCAGCGGATACTGTTTGGTGGCAATCAGAAGTTTGGTGAGATCGCGCGCCGTCGAGACGTTGTGTATGGAAAGCCCCGTCGGCTCCACAAAGCGTGTGTTGCGCATGCCGAGCGCTTTGGCTTTGGCATTCATGGCGCGGATAAACGCGTCGTAACCGCCCGGATAGTGGTGCGCAAGGCTCGCCGCCGCGCGGTTTTCCGACGACATCAGCGCCAGCAGCAACATATTTTTACGGCTGATCTGGCTGTTTAACCGCACCCGTGAATAGACGCCTTTCATCTCCGGCGTGTGGCTGATATCTACCGTCAGCTTCTCATCAAGCGGCAGGCTGGCGTCGAGCACCACCATTGCGGTCATCACTTTGGTAATAGACGCAATCGGACGCACCAGGTCCGGATGGCTTGAGAACAGCACTTCATTCGTGCGCAGATCGACTATCATGGCGCTGCCGGAGGCGATTTGCGGCTCGGCGGCGGACACAGAGGGCGCGGCCGCTTTCGCGGCGGCGAGCGCGGGCGTGGAAAGCGGCGCGGTCAGCAGTAGCGCAAGACTTAACAGGGAAAGACGAATTTTTGTCGACATGGCGAAAGTTCGGAAAATAATTCACGCGCGTAATCAAACGCACCGCCACCAATGATAATAACTATTGATGGCTGGCGCGGGCATGATACTCCGGCCTTCGCGTTTCCCGCTACAGGAGATTCAGTGCACGCTGCGGCACCGCCGGTTTTTACACCGGCGGCTCGCGTCAGAACAGATGATAGCCGTAGCCCCAGAGCAGTACGGTCAGCGCCAGCAGCACTTCCAGCAGCAGGACGCCGATAGCGAGCGTCGAACCGGAAAAACGCAGCCCCTCTTCCTCGTTGATACTGAGAAACGCCGGGATACCGACGTAAAGCAGATACCCGGTATAGAGCAGCGCCAGTGTGCCCACCAGCCCGCAGAGCCACACCAGCGGATAGAGCGCCACGACGCCGCTTAGAAAAAGCGGCGTCGCCACATAACCCGCAAAGACCATACAGCTTGCCAGCGACGGACGATGCGGGAGGTCACGCGCCATCCACCTGATAACACGGCCCATAATGGCGACGCCCGCCAGCATCAGCGCATAGAACAACACCGCCAGATAAAAACCGGTAAACAGCGACAGCCGGACCACGTTGCCGTCACCGAAATCCCAGCCAATCTGGGTGGTGCCGATAAACGCGCAAATCACGGGGATCGCCGCCATGATGAGCACGTGGTGAGTATAGTGATGCGACACGGTTTCGTTTTCGCGGCGAATCACCTGCATTTCGCGAAAGGGATGGGCTAAAAGCCCCCAGACATGGTTCATAACGCCCCCTGACACAGACCGCCCGGAACGGGTGCTTTAAGTATAATTCAGCCCCATAGATTAAAAAGTAAACAGCACAAAAACGCGCGGGCGGTTGGCCGGGCAAGGCGCGGCGAGCGCGTTATACTTCTGGTTTCGCGCATGTCGCGAACGCAGGCAACGCAAACGGGAGCATTTTTGATTCATGGATATCAATAACCTGATTGAGCAGTACGGTTATCTGACGCTGTTTTTCGGCAGCCTGGCGGAGGGGGAGACGGTGACGCTACTGGGCGGCGTGGCGGCGCATCAGGGGCTGCTGCATTTTCCGCTGGTGGTGCTGGTAGTCGCGCTCGGCGGCATGATAGGCGACCAGTTGCTTTATCTCGCAGGACGCCGCTTTGGCACCCGCGCCCTGGGACGCTTTTCCCGCAAGCAGAAGCAAATTACGCGCGCCCAACAACTTATCCAGCGCCATCCGGCGTGGTTTGTGATTGGCACCCGCTTTATGTACGGTTTTCGCATTATCGGGCCGCTGCTGATTGGCGCGAGCCATATCCCGCCGAAGCTTTTTCTGCCGCTCAATATTCTCGGCGCGGTGGTCTGGGCGAGTCTGTTTACCACGCTGGGGTATCTGGGTGGTGAAGTGATCGAGCCCTGGCTGCATCGGCTCGATCATCACCTCAAACAGCTGATTTGGGTGGCGCTGGCGGTGGGGATTGTCCTGCTGCTACGCTGGCTGTGGCATAAGCGCAGCAGCAAAGAGGATTAAGACGCCTGCGCTTTAAACTGCGGGTTCACCAGCGTAAAACCGCCGTCGATGATAAACGACTGGCCGGTGGTATAGGTGGCGCCCTCGGAGCAGAGCCACGCGACGATGCTGGCTATCTCCTCGGTTTCGCCAGGGCGCGCCAGCGGAATATTCGGCATGGAGCCGGGCGTCGCGTCGCCTTCTTTCATGTCATTCATCGGCGTGGCGATAGCGCCCGGCGCCACGGCGTTCACCAGAATGTTATGCTCAACCAGCTCCAGCGCCATCGATTTGGTTAACCCGCCGAGCGCATGTTTGGCGGCGGTGTACGCGCTCGCCTCCGGCAGCGGCGTGTGCTCATGCACCGAGGTGATATTGACGATGCGCCCGCCCTGCCCCTGTTTCACCATCGCCTTCGCGGCAATCTGCGAGCAGAGAAACGCGCCGTCGACATCCACCGTCTGGATACTGCGCCATTCGTCGAACGTCATCTCCAGAAACGGGGCTTTGATCATCGCGCCCGCGTTATTGACCAGCGCGTCAATACGCCCGAAGCGGTCGATCAGCTCCTGAATGGCATTCGCGCCTTCCGGCAGGTTGCTGAGGTTGAGCTGGATAAGCTCAGCGCGCCGCCCCAGGCTTTCCACTTCACGCGCCGTCTCTTTCGCGCCTTCGTCATCGCTATGCCAGGTGATGCCAATATCAAAACCCTGCTTCGCCAGGAAAATCGCACACTTCTTGCCGATGCCAGAATCTGACGCGGTGACAATCGCCACTTTGTTTGCAGAACGCATGGTGCCTCCGGGTAGTTGCGGTAAAGCGTTAAGTATAGCGATGCCTGAAAATTCAGCGCCGACTGGCAGGCTAACGCAATCTGCACTTTTTTCTGCCGCCCCGGCAGGAGCTTCTATACTGATAATTACCTTCATGGATCAACAGGATCCCGCAAAGACAATAAGGAGTGGCGATGAAATATATTCTGTGGGCGGTACTGATTATTTTTCTGATTGGGCTGTTGGTGGTTACGGGCGTGTTTAAGATGATCTTCTGATCTACCGGGCGCCGCCTGTCCGCGGCGCCCATTCTGTTATTGCGCGCCGTGGCTGCTGTAGTTAACCGGCACCCAGCGATACCCTTCTCCCTGCGCTTTTATCTTACCGATCCCCGGAAACGCGATATGCGCCGACGCGACCCAGGCGTTGCTTTGCGCTGCCATTTTCAGGGTTTTCTCTCTCGTTGCCACCGCGCCGTCCTGGTTGACGTCAAAATGGATAGCCACCTGAGGCTGCGGCATCTGCACCGCTTTGACATGAATAATATCGCCCCACAGCAGCAGTGTTTCGCCGCCGCGGCTCACTTTGTAGATAACGCTGCCGGGCGTGTGGCCGGGCGCGGGCAGCGCCTCAATGCCTGGCATAATCTGCGTTGGCGCGCGGAACGTGCTCAGTTTGCCCGCGTCAATGACCGGGCGCAGCGAACGTTCGGATTCCGCAAAGGTGTGGCGCTGGCTCTCTTCCACCTCGTTTTTCCGGGCGGGATTTAGCCAGAGATCGACATCGCGCTGATCCACCCGCACGGTGGCGTTCGGGAAGACCAGCTTGCCGTCGCGCTGCACGCCGCCGGAGTGATCGCCATGCACGTGCGTCAGCAGGACGGTGTCGATTTGCGCAGGATCGATACCCGCAGCGCGCAGATTCTCTGGCAGATGACCGCCCGCGTCGCCCATCAGCGGGCCTGCGCCGGTATCCACCAGAATCAGCGTGTCGCCGGTGTTGATGACATAGGTGTTAATCGAGGTTTCAACCTGCGAGGTCAGCGCGTCGTCGGCGAGCCGCGCATTGAGCGCCTGTGGCGTGATGCGGGTTAAGAGTTTATCCGTCGGAATGGTCACGGTGCCGTCGGAGACGGCCGTTATCTGCCAGTCGCCCAGCATCATGCGGTAATAGCCCGGCGCCTGCGCCGGGTTAACGGCGAGCGGGGCGGCACTGACGTGCGCGGTAAAGGTGACGCTAAAAAGCGCCAGCAAGGCGGCAGTGATTTTCATCGTGTTTCTCCAGGTGATTTGCCTTGCCGAAGTATCAACGCCGGAATACTATCACTCCAATTGATTGGAGCCATAATGACTATCAAAGAAAACGATTTTCGTAAAATCGATCTCAATCTGTTGATCGCTTTCGCCGTGCTGTTTCGCGAGCAGAGCGTATCGATGGCGGCTGATAAACTGCATCTCGGCCAGCCCGCCGTGAGCGGCGCGCTCTCGCGCCTGCGCGATATGTTCGACGATCCGCTGTTTATCCGCAGCGGCCACCGGATGCAACCGACCGCGCGGGCCGTCGCCCTGCACGCCGAGCTGATGCCGCTGCTGGAGCAGCTCCAGTCAGCACTGTTCCAGCAGGCCGATTTTCATCCGCAGCAGGCGAGCGCCACCATTACGCTTGGCATGACTGACTGGGTGGAGATGTGGCTGATGCCGCAGCTGATCCCGGCGCTGCGCGAAGCGGCACCAGGTCTGCGCCTGAGCGTGGTGGCGAGCTCGCCGTTTAACGACACGCGCCGTCTGGAAGAAGGCGAGCTGGATATGGCGATAAGCGTGGCGTCGCCCGGGCCGCGCTGGCAGGAGCGCGAGGTGCTGGTGAGTATGCCTTTCGTCACGCTCTGGCACCCGTCGCAGCTTACGCTTAACACGCCGCTGACGCTTGCCGATTACGTGCGTGAACCACATCTGATGGTGACGTACCGCGAGGCGACGAGTAGCCTGATAGATACCCTGCTGGCACGCCAGGGCGAGCGCCGCAACGTCTGCTATACCACCCCGCATTTTGCCGGCCTGCCAGGGCTGCTGATGCAAATGCCCGCGCTCGCCACGGTGCCTGCGGGCCTGTGCGACCCGTGGCAGACGGCGTGGGGGCTTGCCGCAAGCCCGGTGCCGCTGGACGTGCCGCCGTTTGACGTGGCGCTGCTCTGGCATCAGCGCCATAACAGCGATCCGGCGCTGATGTGGCTGCGCGGGTTTATTCGCACGCTGCTGGCGAGCGGCGAGACAATCAGTGGCGGTTGATCGCCTGCGCGATAGCCGCTGAGGTGGTCAGCGCGCGGATCTCGCTGAAAAGTTCCGTCGCCTCGGCGTACTCTTTACGCAGATAGCCGAGCCACTGTTTAATGCGCGCCACGTGATACATGCCCGTGTCGCCCTGCTTCTCCAGCCGGGTATATTTTTGCAGCAGCTTTACCACATCCGGCCACGGCATGCGCGGCTCGTTATATTTGATAACGCGGCTTAAATTCGGCACGTTGAGCGCACCGCGACCAATCATAATCGACTCGCAGCCCGTCGCCGCGAGACAGGCCTGAGCGCTGGCATAGTCCCAGATTTCGCCATTGGCGATAACCGGAATAGAGAGGCGTTCGCGGATCTCGCCGATGGCCTGCCAGTTGATACGCTCCGCTTTATAGCCATCCTCTTTGGTGCGCCCGTGCACCACCAGCTCCGTGGCGCCGGCCTGCTGTACAGCGTCGGCGATTTCAAAGCGCCGCGCGCCGCTGTCCCAGCCGAGACGAATTTTTACCGTAACCGGCAGATGCGCGGGCACCGCTTCGCGCATCGCCTTCGCGCCGCGATAGATAAGGTCGGGATCTTTTAACAGCGTGGCGCCGCCGCCGCTGCCGTTCACCAGCTTCGACGGGCAGCCGCAGTTAAGATCGACGCCCCACGAGCCGAGCGCCACCGCGCGGGCGGCGTTCTCAGCCAGCCACTGCGGATGCTGGCCGAGCAGTTGCACCCGCACCCGCGTACCGGACGGCGTGCGGCTCTCGTTATGGAGTTCCGGGCAGAGTTTATAAAACGACTTTACCGGCAGCAGGCTATCCACCACGCGCAGAAACTCCGTGATGCAGAGATCGTAATCATTCACCCCGGTGAGCAGTTCACGCACCAGAGAATCAAGCACGCCTTCCATCGGCGCCAGTAAAACACGCATAACGCTACCCGCTAAAAAAAGAGGCGCTATGGTAGCGCCTCCCCATCGCGAAGGGAATGCGCTGGCGCGGCGTCAGAGTGTAAAAGAGCGCCCGCCGAAAAGTTTAGGTATGCTCAGGAGACGCCTGTGATCGGTAGCACAGTTTTAGATTTAATTGTATGATGAATGCGTTCGGTTAAAGGTTACCCTCTATGAGCACAATGCTGACTTCTCTCTGGCAACTGGTACGCGCTTTTATTTTGATTTACGCCTGTCTTTATGCAGGCATCGCGCTCGCTGCGCTGCTGCCGATTACGATCCCCGGCAGTATCATCGGCATGCTGATCCTTTTTCTGCTGCTCGCGTTTCAGATCCTCCCCGCGAAATGGGTGCAGCCCGCCTGTCATCTGCTGATCCGTTACATGGCGCTGCTGTTTGTGCCGGTGGGTATCGGCGTGATGCAGTATTTCGACGTACTGCAGGCGCAGTTCGGGCCGGTGGTGGTCTCCTGTTTTATCAGTACGCTGGTGGTGTTTATGGTGGTGAGCTGGAGCTCGCATCTGGCGCACGGCGAGCGCAAAGTGATTGGTCAGAAAAGGAGCCGTGAAAAATGATCCAGAATATCTGGTGGTCCCTGCCGCTGACGCTGCTGGTGTTTTTCGCCGCCCGTAAGCTTGCCGCGCGGCTGAAAAGCCCGCTGCTGAACCCGCTGCTGGTCTGTATGGTCGTGCTGATCCCCTTCCTGATGCTGACGGGTATTTCGTATGAACGCTATTTCCAGGGCAGCCGTGTGTTGAACGATCTGCTGCAACCCGCCGTGGTGGCGCTGGCGTTCCCGCTGTATGAACAACTGCACCAGATCCGCGCGCGCTGGAAGTCCATCATTACCATCTGCTTTGCAGGCAGCGTGGTGGCGATGGTGACGGGCACCTCTATTGCGTTGTTGATGGGCGCAAGCCCGGAAATCGCGGCATCAGTCCTGCCCAAATCCGTTACCACGCCGATTGCGATGGCCGTGGGCGGCAGCCTTGGCGGCATTCCGGCCATCAGCGCGGTGTGCGTGATTTTCGTCGGCATCCTTGGCGCTGTTTTCGGCCACGCGCTGCTGAACGTAATGCGCATTAAAACCAAATCGGCGCGCGGGCTGGCGATGGGCACTGCCTCGCATGCCCTCGGCACGGCGCGCTGCGCGGAACTGGATTACCAGGAAGGCGCGTTCAGCTCGCTGGCGCTGGTGATTTGCGGGATTATCACGTCGCTGGTGGCACCGTTCCTGTTCCCGCTGATTCTGGCGTTATGGCGTTAAAACTTGCGATACGTCGCGCATTTTCTTTTTAAATTTCATTTGTTGCATAGCCAGTGAGAGTTAAATCACATATAAAGCCTCAGGAGCGCCGTAAACTACGGTTCCGGTTACTTATTTGAGGCTTTGCCATGCACCCACGTTTTGAAACTGCCTTCGCACAGCTGCCGGCTGCGCTGCAAGCCGCTCTGGCTCCGCTGCTTGCCGATCCCCATTTTCCGGCGATGTTCAGCGCCGAACAGGTTGCTGAAATTCGCCGCCAGAGCGGACTGGATGACGACGCGCTGGCCTTCGCGCTGCTGCCCCTGGCCGCCGCCTGCGCGCAAACTGAAATATCCCACTTTAACGTTGGCGCCGTAGCGCGCGGCCTGAGCGGCGCGCTCTATTTCGGCGCCAATATGGAATTTCGCGGCGCGGCGATGCAGCAGACCGTTCACGCCGAACAGAGTGCTATCACCCATGCGTGGATGCGCGGTGAAGCTGGCCTTGCGGCCATTACCGTTAATTACACGCCGTGCGGCCACTGCCGTCAGTTTATGAATGAGCTCAACAGCGGGCTGACGCTGCGTATTAACCTGCCGGGCCGCGCGCCGTCAAAACTGGGCGATTACCTGCCGGACGCCTTCGGCCCGCGCGATCTGGATATCAAGACGCTGATTTTCGATACCGAAAACCACGGCTATGCGCTGCACGGCGACGCGCTGACCCAGGCGGCTATCGCCGCAGCGAACCGCAGCCATGCGCCTTACAGCCAGTCGCCTTCCGGGCTCGCCATTGAAACCCGCGATGGCGCGGTGTTTACCGGCAGCTACGCTGAAAACGCCGCGTTCAATCCGTCGCTGCCGCCGTTACAGGCCGCGCTGAATCTGCTGAGCCTGAACGGCTACGGCTGGCATGACATTCAGCGCGCGATGCTTGCCGAGCGCAGCGATGCGACCATTGTACAGCGCGACGCCACCGCCGCGACGCTGAATGCGCTGGGCTTTGCCGACCTCAAGCTGATAGCGCTCGCCTGATCCACCGCTGCGGGCGCCCTGCCCGCAGCGACGAAAAATGCTTCAACCGGACGTTCGATTCTTGCTCTTGCCCGACGGGTAAAGTAGCCTTGAGTCTCTTTCCTTATTGCTTCGAGCTGCCTGAATGTTAAAGCGTTTGTTATACAGCCTGCTGGCCCTGATTGGCGTACTGCTGTTAACGGCGCTGCTGCTTGACCGCTGGATTAGCTGGAAAACCGCGCCTTATGTCTATGACGAGCTGCAGGATTTGCCGTGGCGTCAGGTGGGCGTGGTGCTCGGCACCGCCAAGTATTACCGCACCGGCGTGATTAACCAGTATTACCGCTACCGCATTCAGGGCGCGCTGAACGCCTATAACAGCGGCAAGGTGAATTATCTGCTGCTGAGCGGCGATAATGCCCAGCAGAGCTATAACGAGCCGATGACGATGCGCAAAGATTTAATCGCCGCAGGCGTCGATCCGGCGGATATCGTGCTGGATTACGCCGGTTTCCGCACGCTCGATTCCATCGTGCGTACGCGGCGCGTGTTCGATACTAACGACTTCATCATCATTACCCAGCGCTTCCATTGCGAGCGCGCGCTGTTTATCGCGCTGCATATGGGGATTCAGGCGCAGTGTTACGCCGTGCCGTCGCCGAAAAATATGCTGTCGGTACGGGTGCGTGAGTTTGGCGCGCGTTTAGGCGCGCTCGCGGATCTCTATATCTTCAAACGCGAACCGCGCTTTCTCGGCCCGCTGGTGCCTATCCCCGCCCTTCACGAAGTGCCCGACGACGCGCAGGGCTATCCCGCAGTGACGCCGGAACAGATGCTTGAGTTGCAGAAGAAGAAGTAAGCGTAACGGGTAAAGGTGGAGCGCTATGCTTACCCGCTCCAGGCCTAAAGCGGCATTGAGATTTTCAGGGAGACACGTAAGTAAAGCGCCCCTTGCATGTGAAAAGCCGCCCCACATAAACCCGCGCCCCTGCCCCATAAAAAAAGCCCCCGCTGGCGGAGGCTTTTTCGGTATGACAAACAACAGTTATTTTTTACGCGCGTATTTCAGCGAATCCAGGGCAACCGCGAAGATGATAATCGCGCCCTTGATGATGTACTGCCAGTACGGGTTGATGCCGATATAGGTCAGACCGTAGTTAATTACGGTAAAGATTATCACACCGGTCACGACGCCCAGCACCGTACCCACGCCGCCGCTGAAGGAGACCCCGCCCACCACGCACGCGGCGATGGCGTCAAGCTCATACATAAAGCCCAGGTTGTTGGTGGCAGAGCCGATACGGCCCGCTTCCAGCAGCCCGCCGAAGGCGTAGAACACGCCGGAGAGCGCATAAATCATCAGCAGGTTCAACGCCACGTTGACGCCGGAGACTTTCGCCGCTTCCGGGTTGCCGCCGATGGCGAAAATGTTCTTACCGAAGCGGGTTTTGTTCCACAGGATCCAGACAAACGCCACGGCAATCAGCGCGTAGAATGTAATGTAGGAGAGTCTGAAGCTGCCGAGCGCCACAAAGCCCTGCGTAAAGGTCGAGAAACCGCTGTCGAAGCCGGAAATCGGCGATGCGCCCACGAAGTCGTAATAGAGCGAGTTGATACCGTAAACGATAATCATCGTGCCCAGGGTAGTGATAAACGGCGTGACGTTCAGGTACGCGATGATAATGCCGTTAATCAGACCAATCACGGCGCCGATAGCGCAAACAATCAGGATCACCAGCGGGATCGGCATGGTCGCCATCTCCGGGAACACCTTGTTGGCGTTTTCCATCGATTGCAGCAGCGTCGCCGCCACCACCGCCGCCAGACCCACCTGACGCCCTGCGGAGAGGTCGGTGCCCTGGGTGACAATCAGCCCCGCCACGCCAAGCGCGATAATAATACGCACCGATGACTGGGTAAGAATGTTACTTAAGTTCAGCAGGCTTAAAAACGTTGGGTCCTGGAAAATAATAATGGCCAGCAACACTAAAAGGACGACGTAAATACCGCCTTCTTTCAGATAAGTGAGAAAACTCTTCTTATTTAACGCACTCATGAGGAGCCCCTGATATTAAAGGTGCAAAGACGCAAGACGCAGAATTTCGTTTTGCGTCGTCGTTTTGGTGTCAACAATCCCGGAAACGAGGCCATTGCTCATTACCAGAATACGGTCAGTTATCCCTAACAGCTCAGGCATTTCAGAGGAGATAATAATGATCCCCTTGCCCTTTTTCGCAAGCTCGGCAATGAGCTGATAGATTTCAAATTTCGCGCCTACGTCAATCCCGCGGGTCGGTTCATCGAGCATTAATATTTCCGGCTGGGTCAGCAGCCAGCGCCCAATAATAACCTTCTGCTGGTTACCGCCGGAAAGCGAACCTATCTGGGTGCGATGGCCCGGCGTTTTTACGCGCATCGAGTCAATGACCCACTGGGTATCGCTTTTCATGCGGGAATTGTCCAGCAAACCGATTTTGCTTTTGTAGTTGCGAATATTGGAAATCAGGGAGTTGAAGCCGATATCCAGATAAGCATAGATCCCCGTTGAGCGGCGCTCCTCGGTCACCAGCGCGAAACCATTATTAATGGCCTCATTCGCGTTATGGTTATTAATCTTTTTGCCATGCAGACTAATCGTACCGCCAGATTTTTCACGGATACCAAATAACGTTTCCACGATATCGGTACGTTTCGCGCCCACCAGCCCCGCAATGCCGAGAATCTCGCCTTTATGCAGATCAAAAGAGACGTCGCGAATAGACGGCTGGCGCAGCGAGGTCAGATTGCGTACCTCAAGGATCACTTCGCCGGGCTTGTTTTCACGATCCGGGAAGCGCTGGTTAAGCGAACGACCCACCATCATGGCGATGATCTTATCCATATCCAGCCCGTCGAGCGGCTGAGTGGCGATCCACTGACCGTCGCGCAGAATGGTGATTTCATCGCACAGCTGGAAGATCTCTTCCATTTTGTGGGAAATATAAACGATGCCGCAGCCGCGCTCTTTCAGCTTGCGGATAATCTTAAACAGATGATTAACTTCTTTCTCAGTCAGCGAAGACGTCGGTTCATCCATGATGACGATTTTGGCGTCATAAGAAAACGCTTTGGCGATTTCAATCATCTGCATCTGCGATACGGAAAGCGTACCCACGCGAGCTTTCGGATCAATATCAATATCCAGCTCGTCGAAAATCGCTTTGGTATCACGAAACATTTTTTCCTGGTCGACAAACATGCCTTTGGTCGGATAACGGCCGAGCCACATGTTGTCCATTACAGAACGCTGTAATACCAGGTTTAATTCCTGATGGACCATCGAAATTCCATTCTCAAGTGCTTCTTTGGCAGAATGGAAATCTATTTCTTTCCCCTGGAAGAGAATACTGCCGGAATCTTTCTGGTAGATCCCGAAAAGGCATTTTAATAACGTTGACTTGCCCGCGCCATTCTCGCCCATCAGAGCATGAATAGAATGAGGGCGAACTTTTAAATTCACGTTATCGAGTGCCTTAACGCCCGGGAAGCTCTTGTTGATATTCGTCATTTCCAACAAGTATTCGCCTGGCGACTGCGTATTATTGCTGACCATATTTATACCTGGCTGCGAGAGTGTTGTCTGAGCATGGCACGGCTTAACAGGGGCGCAAAAGGCGCCCCGTAAGAACTTCGCAATTATTATTTACCGGTGATTTCCGCCAGGTTGTCTTTATCAACGCCGACGTAAGGAATGCGCACCACTTTATTTTCAATTTTCCAGTTGGTGCCATCTGCCGCGCCTTTACCTGCCGCCAGGTTTTTGGCAAGGTCAAACGTCGCTTTCGCCTGGTTATTGGCATCGTTCAGTACGGTACCGGCCAGCGCGCCAGATTTCACCAGCGCCAGGGCTTCCGGCAGCGCATCCACGCCGAAGACCGGCACAGCGGATTTGTTATGCGCTTTCAGCGCTTCTACCGCGCCCATCGCCATCGCGTCGTTGTTCGCGATAACCACTTCGATTTTGTTCGCGTTCGGGCCAGAGAGCCACGCGTCCATTTTGTCTTTGGCCTGAGCGGTGTCCCACATGGCGGTATCCAGTTGCAGCTGCTGGGTTTTGATGCCCTTGTCGTTCAACTCTTTGATAACGTAGGTAGTACGCGCTTCCGCATCCGGATGGCCCGGTTCGCCTTTCAGCAGCACGTACTGGATCTGACCGTCTTTGTTAAGATCCCAGCCCGCGTTGGCTTTCCAGTGCTTGGCAATCAGATCGCCCTGGATAATGCCGGATTCTTTTGAGTCGGTGCCCACATAATAGGCTTTGTCATAGCTGTCCAGCGCTTTGCGAGACGGCTCTTTGTTGAAGAACACGATAGGGATGTTCTGCCCACGCGCTTTTTCGATAACGGTGCCTGCGGCAGCCGGGTCAACCAGGTTGATCGCCAGAGATTTGACGCCTTTCGCCAGCAGGACGTCAATCTGATCGTTCTGCTTGGACTGGTCGTTCTGGGAGTCGTTCATCAGCAGCTGAACGTCGGACGACGCAGAAGCCTCTTTTTCAATCGCCTTGCGCACGACGGACATAAAGTTGTCGTCATATTTATAAATGGTTACGCCAATACGGTCGGCCGCCTGAGCAGCAGTGCCAAAAAGCATGCAGGACATAACGGCAGAGAGGGTCAACACCTTCTTATTCATGGTATCTCCGGTTTTTATGCAGGGTAGCTATCGTGAAAAACGGGCGGCAGGACGGTAAGGAGAAAAGCCTTACTGAATGCCGAAGTTCACTAATAAAAAACTCTTCCTTGCTCGGTAATGCTCCAGTAAAGCTTTTTTGTGGCTCCGGGCCGGCAGATAACGTCAGTGTTAAATCGCCGTTACATAATGTTTCAGGCCCATGAGACGCCGTCATCATAGACAGCGCAATGTTAATATACTGTGAATTTACTCACAGATTGAAAGCGGTTACATCACGCCGGTTTATAAACTAGTGATCGGGGCCACACTTTGTCTCGCCGCCACGGAATGGCGCCGCACTAGGGTCGGCATGAAACAGTGCGTCGCCCCCGGATCCAGCTCTCCTGCGGCTCCCTGTAACGCCAGCTCGGTGGCGAGCTTCGCCATGGAGACCACAGGATACCGCACGGTGGTGAGCTGCGGGTCGGTGTAACGGGCAATCGGAATATCATCGAAACCAATGACTGACACATGCTGCGGCACCAGGATGCCGTTATCTTTCAGCGCCGTCAGCGCGCCCGCCGCCATGCTGTCGTTATAGGCGAATACGGCGGTAAGCTGAAGGTTGCGGCCCAGCAGCTCTACCATCGCCGCCTCTCCGCCCTGCATATCCGGGCTACCGGTGCCGACCCAGCTTTCCGGCGGCTGTACGCCGTCGTCAGCCAGCGCCCGCTGCCACCCTTCGCGACGTTTATCGTTATCGTCAATCTGATGGCTGGAGGCGAGATAGCCGATGCGCTGATGGCCGCTGCTTTGCAGCATGCGCGTCGCCATCATGGCGCCGGTGACGTTATCAAGCCCGACGCAGCGATGCGCGTAGCCGGGCACGATGCGGTTAATCAGCACCATGCCGGGCACCTGTTCAAGGAAGGTCGAAAGCTCGTCGTCGCTGAGCGATTTGGCATGGACGATAAGCGCGCTGCACCGCTGGCGGATCAGCACTTCAATGGCGTGACGCTCTTTTTCCGCCTCGTGATAGCTGTTGCCAATCAGCACATATTTGCCATGCTGCTGCGCCACCACATCGACCGCTTTCACCAGCGCGCCGAAGAAGGGATCGGAAACGTCCATCACCACCACGCCGATGGTGTCGCTGACTTGCGTGGCGAGCGCTTGCGCGTTGGCATTCGGGCGATAGCCGAGCTGCGACACTGCCTGCATCACCGTTTCACGCGTTTCAGGGCTGACCAGTGCGCTGTTATTGAGAACCCGGGAGACAGTCGCGACAGAAACCCCTGCCAGACGGGCGACGTCACGAATGGTGATCATGGCGACCACCCTGAAGAGCTGAAATGCGTCTCACAGAAACCCCCTGTGTTAAGTCAGGAGGCTATTCTGGCAGTGTGCTGCCACGCGCTGCGTGAAGCGCATCACAGCGCTGGAAACGGTTACATGCGATTTGTTAACGATTGTGATCCAGATCGTTATCTGGATGATGCGGATTGCGGTGCGCCTGCGGCGAGGCGGGTCAGACGCCGCCACAGCCACTCCAGCGGCCCCTGACGGAAGTAGCGCAGCCAGAGCACGGAAAAGACAAGGTTAACCGCCCAGACCGCCGGCACAAACGCCAGCAGCGCAAACCGGTCGAATTTCATAAAGAGGCCGAAGTGGTTAAAAAGCGTGGTGCAGATGAGGCTTTGCAGCAGATAGTTGGTGAGCGCCATCCGCCCCACGCAGGCGACGGCGGTCATCAGTCTCAGGCGCGCCAGCCACGGCCAGTAGCCGAACACCAGCGCCGTATAGCCAAGCGCCTGAAGCGGCGCGCCGAGCTCGCGCGGCGCCTGAAGAATAAACGCGCACCAGCGGTAATCCCAGCCGAGCCGCCACTGAACGATAATCGCCGGCAGGTTAATCGCCACGCCAAGCGCCACCAGCCCGAAGCCCGTGCGCCGGTAGTGCCGCTGGCTGAATTCGCCGCGTAGCCAGCCGCTGCGCATCAGCGCCGCGCCGGTCAGCATCAGGCCCGCCAGTTGCCAGCCATACTGCGCGCCGAGCGCCAGCAGCATCGAGGAGAGCAGATTGAGGCGATTGCGGATGGCTTCCATACCGCCTTCGAGACGCCAGAATTTCTCATAGAACAGATCGCCCGCCTGCGGCGTCCAGGAGCGGTTCATGCTGTCACCGGACATCATGCCGAGCAGCAGCAGCACCGCAATGCCAATGAGATAGAGCACCACGCCGGTTTTAAACAGCGACTTCACGCTCTGGGCGTCGCGCACCATGCGCCAGCAGACCAGCCCCACCAGCCCGTAAGCCAGGAGGATATCGCCGTCCCAGATAAAAATCGCGTGAATGAACCCGAGCAGCACCAGCAGCGTCAGACGCGCCTGGATCCACCGTTTGCCGCGCGGCAGCAGCATTTGCAGCCCGGCGCCGAACAGCAGCGCGAAAAGCGTGAGGAATTTGACCTGCGCGAAGAGATCAAGCAGCGCCCATGTCCAGGCGTCGCGGTCAGTGATAGCGCCATACCAGGCGGGATTGAGATAAGCCGCCTTCGGCAGTCCAAAGGCGGTGATATTGAGCAGAAGGATGCCGAGAATCGCCAGGCCGCGTACCGCGTCGAGGGTAATATTTCTCGTCATCCTGGCGCCTTAGCCGTTGTGGTGACGCACGGCGCGCAGAAACTCCTGGCGCGTGTTCTGGCTGGACTTAAACAGCCCACCGAGCGACGTTGTGGTGGTGGCGCTGGTGGCGTCGCGGATGCCGCGCGCTTTCACGCAGTAGTGCACCGCGTCAATGGAGACCGCCACGTTATTGGTGCCGAGCAGGGTTTGCAGCGCCACCAGCACCTGCTGGGTCAGACGCTCCTGCACCTGCGGGCGCTGGGCGAAGAACTGTACGATGCGGTTAATTTTAGACAGGCCAATTACCGCGTCTTTCGGGATATACGCGACGGTCGCTTTGCCGTCGATGGTCACGAAATGGTGTTCGCAGGTGCTGGTCAGCGTGATATCGCGCACCGTCACCATCTCATCCACCTTCATTTTATTTTCAATGACGGTGATTTTCGGGAAGTTGGCGTAATCGAGGCCGGAGAAGATTTCATCCACGTACATCTTGGCGATGCGGTGCGGGGTTTCCATCAGGCTGTCATCGCTCAGATCGAGATTAAGCAGTTGCATAATTTCGGTCATATGGCCTGCGATCAGGCGCTTGCGGGTTTCGTTATCCAGTTCGTTGACTGGCGGACGCAGCGGCGTTTCCAGACCGCGCGCGACCAGCGCTTCATGAACCAGGGCCGCTTCTTTACTGAGTGATGGCATTGTTATTTTCTCCAGCAGGTGTAACCAGACTCTGCCCGGCCGGGGCTGAGCGTGCGCTCATTGTGCGTGAGCTAACGCACATAATCCAGTGGCCGGGGCGAAATTGTTGAAATCGTCGTGGCCTTTCAGGCGCGTCGCCAGACCAGCGCGCCGCCGACAAACAGCGCCACGCCCGCCAGCCACAGCGCGGGTTCCAGCTGGCCGGTGAAGTGGCTGGAGAGCGCGGAGGTCACGGGGCCGACCAGTTGCCCCACCGCGTAACCGGTGGTGAGCAGCCCTGCCAGGTAACGGGTGTGCTGTGGTGCCAGCTCGCGCCCGCATTGTAACGAGAGTTGCACCGCGCAAAGGAACCCGCCGCCGACCAGCAGCGACCCGACCACCAGCCCGGACAGCCCCGGCAGCAGCGCGGCCGCCAGCACACCCAGCCCCTGGAGCCAGAGCACAACGGCGAGCCGCTGCGGCGCCGTGCCGCGTGTTCGCCAGAGAATGCTGAGCGCAATCCCCACCACCGACGCCGCGCCGAACACCGGCCAGACGAACTGCGCAAAAAGGCTGCCGGGAAAACGCGCCGCCGCCATTTGCGATAAAAACGTTGCGGGCAAAATATAGCCGTAGCCCGCAAGGCTGTAGCTCCAGACGAGCCGTTTTAGCGCGGGCGTCAGCACCAGCGGCGCGGGCGGCGCATCCGCCCGATGCAGTTGCCCTTTACGGGGCAGATACCGGGCGATAAGCGCAATCAGCGCCAGCGCCAGCACGCCGTAAATCACCCAGCCCTGCGCCGCGCTTAACGCCGCGCCCTGGATCCAGACCGCCAGCAGACCGCTTATCGTGATGCCAACCCCAGGCCCTGCAAACACCGCCGCGCTCAGGCCCGGCTTGCCGTGATGGGCGAGTTGTTCATTGGTCCAGCCCGCGGCCATCACAAGCGCCCAGCCGCTCATGCAGCCAATCACAAAGCGCACCACGCCGTGCGACCACGGGCCGTCCGCCAGCGCCGACACCAGCGTCAATAGTACCGCTCCCCAGACCCCCGCATGCAGACGGTACTCCACATGACGCCGGGCGCGCATCGCGTCCCATGCGCCCAGCAGATAACCGAGATAGTTAGCGGCAGCCACCAGCCCCGCGCTGGTCAGCGTCAGCTGGCCTTCGCCCACCATTAACGGCACCTGCGGCGTAAAAGCGAAACGCCCAATCCCCATCGCCACGACCAGTGACAGAAAACCGGTTAATGCAATACGCAGCGCCACGCCGCCCCCAATTGTTAAAATAAAGTTATCAATATGGTGCGCCATGATGCCCACCCGGTGAAGTGAAACTTGCTCACCTGGCGTTTAAACTGCACTATCCGGGTTTGAAAAAAAGGAGCCACTATGGAACTGCTCGAAGAACACCGCTGTTTTGGCGGGTTACAACAGCGCTGGCGTCACGACTCCCGCGTGCTTAACTGCCCGATGACCTTCAGCCTCTTTTTACCGCCCGACGCGCAGACCCCGCCGCCGGTGGTGTGGTGGCTGTCGGGGCTGACCTGCACCGATGAGAACTTCACCACCAAAGCGGGCGCGCAGCGTGTCGCGGCAGAGCTGGGGCTCGCGCTGGTGATGCCCGACACCAGCCCGCGCGGCGATGACGTGGCGGATGACGCCGGCTATGACCTCGGCAAAGGCGCCGGTTTTTACCTGAACGCCACCGAGGCGCCGTGGGCGGCGCATTACCGAATGTTTGATTATCTGAGCAATGAGCTGCCGCAGGTGCTGGCGGAAAACTTTACGCTCGCGCCAGAAGCGGCCATCAGCGGGCACTCAATGGGCGGCCACGGCGCGCTTATCATGGCGCTGAAAAATCCGGGGCGTTTCCGCTCGGTATCGGCGTTCGCCCCCATCGTGAATCCGGCCGGGGTGCCGTGGGGTAAAAAAGCGTTCGGCGCCTACCTCGGCGACGATACGCAGCGCTGGCAGGCGTGGGACAGCTGCGCGCTGATGGAAAACGCCGACCCGGCGCACGCCATCCCGACGCTTATCGATCAGGGCGACAGCGATCCGTTCTTCGGCGAACAGCTCCAGCCCGAGCGTCTCGATGAAGCCGCGCGCGAGGCCGGTTGGCCGTTAACCTTGCGTATGCAGCCCGGTTATGACCATAGCTATTATTTCATCGCCACGTTTATTGAAGAGCATTTGCGCTTCCACGCGCAGCATTTGCGTTAACAGACGAGCGCGGTGGGGTTAAAGGTCGTGCCGGTCAAGGGCACTCGCCATCAAACCCGCCGTAATAAAAAAGGGCGCTTGCGCGCCCTTTTCTTATTTCTTCAGATGATCCGGGAATTCCATATCGCGATAACGCACAAAACGGGTGCCCTTCGCGAACTTATAACCAAACCAAATCAGCAGGAACAGCGGGATGCCGATATAAGTGGCCGCCACGGCCGCCCAGTCGATGGTATCCGCCAGGAATGCCTGATAGTTCTGGCCAAGCGTGATGATAAGACACAGCACGAAGGCGAAAATCGGGCCCAGCGGGAAGAAACCGGAACGGTACGGCAGGTTATTGATATCGTTGCCCTGCATCACATAGCCGCGGCGGAAACGGTAATGGCTGATGGCGATGCCAAGCCAGGCGATAAAGCCCGTCATCCCGGAGGTGTTAAGCAGCCACAGGTAGACCGTCTGGTTGCCGAACATGGAGGTCAAAAAGCACAGCCCGGCGATAACCGTCGTCGCATACAGCGCGTTACGCGGCACGCCGCCTTTAGAGAGCTTCGAGAAAATGCGCGGCGCTTTGCCGTCGCAGGCGAGCGTATAGAGCATACGGGTGGACGCATACATCCCCGAGTTGCCCGCCGAAAGCACCGCCGTCAGGATCACCGCATTCATAATCGCCGCCGCGCCCAGCAGACCCGCATGTTCGAATACCAGGGTGAACGGGCTGACGCTGATGTCTTTCACATCGTTGCGCAGCAGGCTCGGGTCGGTGTACGGAATAATCAGGCTGATAATCAGAATGGCGAACACATAGAACAGCAGGATACGCCAGAACACCTGGCGCACCGCGCGCGGAATGTTCTTCTCCGGATCTTCAGATTCGCCCGCGGCGATGCCGATAAGCTCGGTGCCCTGGAACGAGAACCCGACGATCATCGCCACGCCTATCATCGCCGAAAAGCCGCCCGCGAATGGCGCGTCGCCAATCTTCCAGTTGCTCCAGCCAGCGGGTTCAGAGCCTTTGAAGATACCGACAATCATCGCGATACCCACCAGGATAAAGATAATCACGGTGGCGACTTTAATTAAGGAGAACCAGTATTCCGCTTCGCCGAAGCCCTTCACGGAAATGACGTTCAGCAGGAACATGATGCCGAGGAACAGGGCGCTCCAGATCCAGCCCGGCGTGTCCGGGAACCAGTAGCTCATCACCAGTTGCGAGGCCACGAGGTCAACCGCGATGGTTACCGCCCAGTTGTACCAGTAGTTCCAGCCCAGCGCGAAGCCAAAACCCTCTTCAACATACTTCTGGCCGTAAGTGGAAAACGACCCGGACACCGGCATGTATGCCGCCAGTTCGCCGAGGCTGGTCATCAGGAAATAGACCATCAGGCCGATGAGAATATAGGAAAACAGCGCGCCGCCAGGGCCCGCCTGAGAAATAGTCGCACCGGAGGCGACGAAAAGTCCTGTGCCGATGGAGCCGCCAATGGCGATCATGGTCAGGTGGCGCGCCTTCAGTTCGCGACGCAGCGCAGGCGCTTGTGTGGTTTTAGATTCGGAAACCATATAAAAATAATGCCCATCCATCAAAAGAGGCGCGATTGTAGCAGAGTTACCGCGGACTACCTGGTGGAAAAACGCGGTTATAAGAGAGCTTCATGATCGCCGGAGGATTATAAGTAAAGCAGCGAATCGGGGCGGCGGCGGAAAAAAAACTGATAATGAGCGCGCCGTGTGACGCGCTCCGCGAAATCAAAGTTCGCAATAACGCAGAAAGCGCGACAGCGCGCTGGAGAGGTGTTTCTGGCGGTGATGGATGCGATAAAGCGTACGCACCAGCGGCGGCAGCGGCAGTTTTACCTCCACGAGCGAGCCGGTTTCCAGCTGCTCGGCGATAACCCGGCGCGACAGACAGCTAATGCCAAGCCCGTGGCGCACCGCGTGTTTAATCGCCTCTGAATTGCCAAGCTCCATGCTCAGGCGAAACTGCGGCAAATGCGAGAGCAACAGGTAATCGACAATCTCCCGGGTGCCGGAGCCTTTTTCGCGCAGGATCCACGGCGTGGCGGCGAGGCGTTCCAGCGTCACCTCCCCTTCCAGCAGCGGGCTTGCGGGCGACGCGAATACCACCAGCTCATCTTCAAGCCAGGGCTGCGCCACGATCTCCGCCATATGACACGGCCCTTCGATAAGCCCGATATCAACGCGAAAATCGCAGACCGCCTGTACAACGTCCTGACTGTTGCCAACGCTCATCTCAAGCGGCAGATCCGGGAAGTCCCGCCGGTAGCGTGCGATGATTTCCGGCAGAATATAGTTGCCGATGGTGCTGCTGGCATAAACGCGGATCGCGCCGTTGTCGTTGCGAAACAGCCGTTCGATTTCACCCGCCTGCTCCAGCAACGCCACGGTGCGCGGGTAGAGAAGCCGCCCGTGTTCATTGACCACCAGCCGCTTGCCGACGCGGTCGAACAGCTGCACGCCAAGCTGTCCTTCAAGATCGGTGAGCGCCGCGCTGACGGCGGATTGCGACAGTGACAACATCTGGGATGCCTGGGTCGTCGAGCCGCTTTTCAGCACTTCGGCGAACACTTCCAGCTGGCGTAAGGTGATGTGCATGATGACCTCGTTCGGACGCTACGCGCTTACCACTTATTAAGATTAATTATAAATATATAATCAATTTTATTTTTATACCAGAGGGGCATAAGCTTATTCCATCACAGGAGGACGCTATGACCACACTGACATTTTCCGCCCGGCATCATGGGCTTACACATTTTCTGCCCGGCCTTGCGCTGACCGGCGCGCTAACGGCCGTCGCGCTCTGGGGCGGCGCGATCCCCGCCGTCAGCAACGCCGGTTTCAGCGCGCTTACCCTCGCCATTCTTGGCGGAATGATTATCGGCAATACGCTCTATCCGCGCCTGCACAGCCGCTGCGACGGCGGCGTGCTGTTCGCCAAACAGCATCTGCTGCGGCTTGGCATCATTCTTTACGGGTTTCGTCTCACCTTCTGGCAGATAGCCGACGTGGGCGCGAGCGGCGTGCTGGTGGATATCCTGACGCTCGCCAGCACCTTTACCCTTGCCTGCTGGCTTGGGCAGAAAGTCTTTAAGCTTGACCGCGAAACCAGCTGGCTGATTGGCGCGGGCAGCAGCATCTGCGGCGCGGCGGCGGTGCTGGCGACCGAGCCCGTTGTAAAAGCGCAGGCGAGCAAAGTGACCGTGGCGGTCGCGACGGTCGTGATTTTCGGGACGCTGGCGATTTTCGTTTATCCGCTGCTGTGGCCGTGGCTGGCGCCGTGGTTTAACGAACAGAGCTTCGGGGTCTATATCGGCTCGACGGTGCATGAAGTGGCGCAGGTCGTGGCGGCAGGCCATGCGGTCAGCCCGGACACCGAAAACGCGGCGGTTATCGCTAAAATGCTGCGCGTGATGATGCTCGCTCCGTTCCTGCTGCTGCTGGCAGGCCGCGTGAAACAGCTCGCTCCGCGCGGCGGCGAACAGGCGGGTAAAATCACCATTCCGTGGTTCGCGCTGCTGTTTATCGCCGTGGCTGCGTTTAACTCGCTGCATCTTCTGCCGGCGAGCCTGGTGCAGGCGCTGGTGACGCTCGACACCATTCTGCTGGCGATGGCGATGGCGGCGCTGGGGCTGACCACCCATGTCAGCGCGCTGAAAAACGCCGGCGTGCGGCCGCTCCTGATGGCGCTGGTGCTGTTCGCCTGGCTGATTGTCGGCGGCGGCGCTATCAATCTGGCGGTCACGCATCTGCTGGGTTGAACGGACGCGCCTTTCCCTGCCAGGCCCGCTATGATAAAACGTTCCCCCTTTGCGGGTATGACAGGAGAAAACGATGAAGTTTACAGGCGCGCACGTTAGCGCATCGGGCGGGGTCGCTAATGCCCCGGCCCGCGCGGCGGAAATCGGCGCGACAGCCTTTGCGCTGTTTACCAAAAACCAGCGCCAGTGGCGCGCGGCGGCGCTGACGCCTGCCGTCATCGACGCGTTCAAAGCCGCCTGCCGCCAGCACGGCTTTGGCCCGGGGCAGATCCTGCCGCACGACAGCTTTTTAATTAACCTCGGACACCCGGAGCCGGAAGCGCTGGAGAAATCCCGCGCGGCGTTTATCGATGAGCTGGAACGCTGCGCGCAGCTCGGGCTGACGCTGCTGAACTTCCACCCCGGCAGCCATTTGCAACAGATAAGCGAAGACGCCTGCCTCTCGCGTATCGCCGAGTCGGTGAATATCGCGCTGGATAAGACCGAAGGGGTAACGGCGGTGATTGAAAACACCGCAGGTCAGGGCAGCAATCTCGGCTTCCGCTTTGAACACCTGGCGGCGATTATCGACCAGGTAGAAGACAAATCCCGCGTCGGCGTCTGCATCGACACCTGCCACGCATTCGCGGCGGGTTATGATCTGCGCACCGAAGCGGATTGTGAAAAGACCTTCGCGGAGTTCGACCGCATCGTCGGCTTTCAGTACCTGCGCGGCATGCACCTGAACGACGCTAAAAGCGCGTTCGCGAGCCGGGTCGACCGCCACCACAGCTTAGGCGAAGGCAACATGGGCTTTACACCGTTTCGCTGGATAATGCAGCAGCCGCATTTCGACAATATTCCGCTGATTCTGGAAACCATTAATCCCGATATCTGGAAAGAAGAAATCGCCTGGCTGAATGCGCAGCAAACCGGCGGTGCGCAGGCGCGCTGATTAACACGCATCTCAACGCCGCGCGTTAAGCTGCTCTGCAAGCCGCGTCAGCGAGGCAAACCCGGCGCGGGCGCTCTCAATAGCGGGCGCCTGCTGCCAGACGTCGCTGAACACTTCCAGCGACCACGGCCCCTGATACCCGCGTTGCATCAGCGTGCGCGCAAACGCTGCCACTGGCAACTCGCCCTCGCCGGGGTAGGCGCGAAAATGGCGGCTCCACTCCTCTACCGGTAAGTTTTTACGCGGCGCGTCGGCAAACTGTGTAAAAAAGATTTTTTCAGGCGGGATCGTATCGAGTTCCAGCGTATCCCCGAGCGCCAGCACATGGAAGCTGTCGAGCACCAGGCCGAGCGCCGGATTGTCCACAGCCTGCACGCGCGCCCACGCCTGGGTATAGCGATTCACATGGCGGCCCCAGGCCAGCGCCTCGTAGCCCACCCGCGCGTCGAATTCCGCCGCGAGCGCCGCCACACGCGCTAAATCCTCCACCTGCCGCGCCGGGTCGGCGCTGCTCTGCGCCGCCAGATTGCTGCACAGCAGCAGGTCGCGACAGCCCATTTCGCGCAGGGCCTCAAAGGTGCGGCACGCGCGGTCGCGCGTCTGCGGCCACTGTTGCGGCGGCGCTCCTTCAATATTACGCAGCGGCTGAAAGAGAAAAATCGTCAATCCCAGCTCCTGGCACAATGCGGCGAGGCGCGCCGGGCTTTCGCCCCAGGCGGTGAAATCCGGTTCAAAAATCTCCACGCCGTCGAAACCGGCCTGCGCGATGGCGCGCAGTTTTTCCGGCAATGTTCCGGCGACGCAGACGGTGGCGATTGAGCGAAGCACAGCGTCCTCCTGTGAGTTTTGTCAAAGACTTAAGTGTTGACGCAAACCGTGCGGAGGGCAAAAAAAGAGGGGTAACGAGAAGTGACAACGGGGATAAAAAAACTCCCTGCCGGAGCAGGGAGTCTTCATCGTCAGGCTGCTTTCGCCGCCATTTCGCTTTCCGGACGTTTCAGGAAAGCGTAAACCAGACCCGCCAGCAGCGCCCCTGCCACGATGGCGAGCAGGTAGCCCAGCACCGGGCTGATAGCGCCTGGGATGAGCAGCACGAACAGACCGCCGTGCGGCGCCATCAGTTTCGCGCCCACCGCCATAGAGATAGCGCCGGTTACCGCGCCGCCCACGATGCAGCAAGGGATGACGCGCATCGGATCACGCGCCGCGAACGGGATAGCCCCTTCGGAGATAAAGCACAGGCCCAGCACCAGCGCCGCTTTGCCCCCTTCCTGCTGGCCTTTGTCGAACTTACGACGGGCCACCAGCGTTGCGATACCCATTGCCAGCGGTGGAACCATACCGGCCGCCATAATCGCCGCCATCGGCGCATAAACCTGAGAACTGAGCAGGCCAACACCGAAGGCATACGCCGCTTTATTGACCGGGCCGCCCATGTCAGTACACATCATCGCGCCAAGGATAGCGCCCAGCAGAACGGCATTGCCCGTTCCCATGCTTTGCAGCCACGCGGTCAGGCCCGCCAGGATTTTCGCAACCGGCGTGCCAATCACGTAAATCATCGCCAGACCGACAATCAGGCTTGAGAACAGCGGAATGATGAGGATTGGCTTCAGCGCCTCCATGCTCTGGGGCAGCTTCACTTTGCCGCTGATGGCTTTCGCCACGTAGCCTGCGAGGAAGCCCGCGATAATACCGCCGATGAACCCGGAGCCGGTGCTGACCGCCAGCATACCGCCGATAAGGCCTGGCGTTAGACCCGGACGGTCAGCGATAGAGAACGCGATGTAGCCGGCAAGCACAGGCACCATCAGCGCGAACGCGGAGCCGCCGCCGATTTTCATCAGCGCCGCCGCGAGCGTGCCTTCCTGTTTAAAGGCTTCGATACCGAACACGAAGGAGAGCGCAATCAGCAGACCGCCCGCCACCACCATCGGCAGCATATATGAAACGCCGGTCAGCAGGTGACGGTATGGACCGCCGCCGCCCTGGGCTTTCTGGTCGCCCTGCGCGGACGCCGTCTGGCCGGAAGGCTGATACGGCTTCGCGTCGGCCACCGCTTTATCGAATTCCTGCGCGGTTTTCTTCAGCGCAAGACCGGTGGTGGTGCGATACATCGGCTTACCGGCAAATTTCGCCAGATCCACTTCGATATCCGCCGCCACGATAACCAGATCAGCCTGCGCCACTTCTTCCGGCGTGATAGCGTTGCCCGCGCCAACCGAACCGCGCGTTTCCACTTTCACCCACCAGCCGCGTTTTTTAGCTTCAGTTTCAATCGCTTCCGCCGCCATAAAGGTGTGCGCGACACCGGTCGGGCAGGCTGTCACCGCCACGACGCGTTTCGGGCCGCTGGCGCTGACGTTTGCCGCTGGCGCTGCCGCAGCAGGCGCGCTGTAAGGCGCGGCGTGAGATTTCGCTTCGCTTAAGAAAAGCTCCGGGTGCGCCACGGCGCGGTTAATATCGCCGAGGTAAACCTTTTTGCCGTTCAGCGAGGTGTCGCCCGGCACGGCGTTGCCGATAACAATCGCCAGCTCCGCATCGTTCGGGTTGTCAGTCAGTTCCAGATGCGCTTTTGGCGCGGCGGCGCCAAGCAGCGTTTTCGCCATATAAGCGCGGGCCTGTCCACACCCGGGCTCGATAATCAGCAGCGTTTTCATTATGCCTCTCCTGCTGTTAGTGGAAGGGTTTTAAGTCGACACGCGCCATCATGGCGGCCAACTGTGTCCTGTCGGTGATGCCGACGTTGCTCTGGCTGACCGCCAGCGCCGCCACCGCCGTTGCAAGACGTAGGGTATGTTCACTGGATTCACGCATCAGCAGGCCGTAAATGAGACCGCCGACCATGGAATCCCCTGCCCCGACCGTACTGACGACTTCACAGGACGGCGGTTTGGCGATCCATTCACCCGACGCGTTCACCCACAGCGCCCCTTCCGCGCCCAGAGAGATCACCACATGGGCGATACCCTGTTCGCGAAGCGCGTGAGCCGCCTCGATAACATCTTTCAGTTCCGGCAGTTTGCGACCGGCCCAGATCTCCAGCTCGCGGCGGTTCGGCTTCACCAGCCACGGCGCGGCTTTCAGCCCGGCCACCAGCGCCTCGCGGCTGCTGTCGAAGATAATGCACGGGCACTGGCTGCGCAGGCGGGTCATCCAGTCGGTAAACGCCTCCGGGGAGACGCCCGACGGCAGGCTGCCGCTGACGCAGACCATGTCGAACTGACCAAGCCAGGTTAAGGAGTCGTTAACGAAACGCTCCCAGTCGGCAGGCGTCACTTCAAAACCGGAGAAGTTGAGGTCGGTCACTTCGCCGTCTTTCTCCGTCAGCTTGACGTTGATGCGGGTACGGCCCTGCACCACCTGGAAACGGTTGGCGATGCCGAGTTCGCTGAACAGCTGCTGAAAGCCGTCCTGGTTGTCTTTGCCAAGAAAACCGCCGACGGTGACGTCGATACCTAAATCTTTGAGCACTTTGGCGACGTTAATGCCTTTACCCGCCGCGTGCAGGCCAGTGGTCCGCACGAGGTTAACTTCGCCGCGCTCAATCTCTGCGCAGTAACCTACCAGGTCGTATGCCGGGTTAAGGGTAATGGTGGCGACGCGTCTGCTCATGCTGCGCCCTCCCCGAGGCCGGCGTTAATGGCTTCGCCGATGGCGTCCAGCGCCGCCTGCGCGTCATCGCCCTGCGCGGTAAAGCGCAGGCGATGACCTTTCTTCACGCCCAGCGCGACGACTTTCATCAGGCTGCGGCCGTTGGCCGGTTTGCCGGAGCCGTCAAGGTTGGTCACGGTGACATCGCTGCTGAACTGCTTGATGGTATTCACCAGCACAGTGCCTGGGCGGGCGTGCAGGCCGTGCTCGTTGCGCACGGTAAACTCGGCGCTCAGCACATCGTCGGCCAGCGCGTCGTCGCTGGTCAGAAGCGACAGCAGCGTGGCGGCGTCAGCGTTCAGCAGACGTTCAGCTTTATTGGCGATCAGCAGTTCGCTGACGCGGCCCAGCACCTGCAAGGGCTGGTCGTCGGCAACGGCGACGGTCAGCAGGAGACCGACGGTTTCGCCCTCCTGCGTAAACGGCTGCGCCGGACGGCACGCCGCAACGGCGCTGGTCAGGTTGCCATTCGGGCTGTCGGCAAGCCAGACGCCCTGACCGAGATTCAGCGGCTTCGCGTTAATCACATGGCTGACGAATTCCGCGTCCACCGCGCCTGCCTCGCTGAGACGACCGGCGTTCAGCGCCTGCAACGTCACCAGGCTTGTCGCCGCGACGTCAAGCGTGATGGTGTCGTTATCAAGCTTCATGCCCGCGCTTTGCTTCTCGCCCATCAGCAGGGCGCGCAGCTCTTCCGCCGTGGCGGCGGTTTTCAGCTGTTCAGCAATGGCGTCGTCGCTCAGTACATGCGTGAGCTGACGCAGCAGACCGAGATGTTCGTCAGAGCTGGCGGCGATGCCAATAGCGACATAGGCGATTTGATCCTCGCCCCAGGCCACGCCCTGCGGGAACTGAAACACCTGAACGCCAGTTTTCAGCACCTGATCGCGGGTGTCGGTCGTCCCGTGAGGAATAGCGATACCGTTGCCTAAGAAGGTAGACGTTTGCTGCTCGCGGGCCAGCATGCCGTCAACATAACCGGCGCTGACGTTGCCTGCGTTTACCAGCGCGTCAGCCACCTGACGAATCGCCGCTTCTTTATTACCGGCCTGTGCGCCGGGATGGATATCCTGAACAGATAACTGGAACATGGTCTCCTCGCTTGCTGAACCCGAATCGTTTCAGCCGTTGTGAGAAAAAGAGCGTTATCCCGTCAAATGAGCGAAAACGAGATAACGCTGAAACGTTTCAAGAAAGTCTGCATTTTCCATAGCCCGTGCGCAAGAAAAGCCGTTATTCACGTATTGAATATTAGAGATCCCGCACATTTCATCCTTTAGTGAAACGCGACGGCATTCTGTTTCAGCCGGTTTCAGCAGGCGTCAGCTCGCTTTTACAACGTGGCGTTTCATTCTGAAATACCATTTTGATTTTTTGTGGCGTCTCACCCGCTGGCCGCTGTTCAAAGTATGGCAAGGGGCGTAAACTCCGCCCCCTTCTTTCCTGATTTTGTTTTCATTATGCAAAACGACTCCCTCGCCACGCCGCAAAGACCGCTCGACTTCACCTCCGCCTCGTTTCTGATTGTCGCCTTTCTCACCGGTATTGCCGGCGCGCTGCAAACCCCGACGCTCAGCCTGTTCCTGACGGAAGAAGTGCACGCCCGCCCGGCGATGGTCGGCTTCTTTTTTACCGGCAGCGCGATCATCGGGATTTTCGTCAGCCAGTTTCTGGCGGGCCGTTCCGATCGCAAGGGCGATCGCAAGTCGCTGATTTTCGCCTGCTGCCTGTTAGGCGCGCTGGCGTGTCTGCTGTTCGCATGGAACCGCAACTATTTCATTTTGCTGTTTGTGGGCGTGTTCCTGAGCAGTTTTGGTTCCACCGCCAACCCGCAGATGTTCGCGCTGGCGCGCGAGCACGCTGACCGCACCGGACGTGAAGCGGTGATGTTCAGCTCGATTCTGCGCGCGCAGGTGTCGCTCGCCTGGGTGGTCGGCCCGCCGCTGGCCTATGCGCTGGCGATGGGTTTTGGTTTTCAGACGATGTATATCAGCGCCGCCGCCGCGTTTGTGCTCTGCGCGCTGATGGTCTGGTTTTTCCTGCCGTCGATGCGCCAAGAGCCGCTCGCCACCGCAGCGCCTTTAGAAGCGCCCCGCCGCAACCGTCGCGACGCGCTGCTGCTGTTTTCGATTTGTACGCTGATGTGGGGCACTAACAGCCTCTACATCATTAATATGCCGCTGTACCTGATTAACGAATTGCACCTGCCGGAGAAACTGGCGGGCGTGATGATGGGCGCGGCGGCAGGGCTTGAGATCCCGGTAATGCTCATTGCGGGCTATTACGCCCGGAAATTCGGCAAACGCTTTCTGATGCGCGTCGCCGTTGTGGCGGGCGTACTGTTTTATCTCGGTATGCTGACGCTGCAAAGCCCGGCGCTGCTGCTGACGCTACAGCTGCTGAACGCTGTCTATATCGGAATTCTGGCGGGAATCGGGATGCTCTATTTCCAGGATCTGATGCCAGGCCAGGCGGGCGCCGCCACAACGCTCTACACCAACACCACGCGCGTGGGATGGATAATCGCCGGCTCGCTTGCGGGGGTGATTGCAGAACTCTGGAATTACCACTCGGTGTTTTACGTGGCGCTGGGCATGACCGCGGGCGCGGTCTGGTGCCTGTGGCGCATTAAAGACGTTTAAGGCGCGGTGAGCGCCTCAAGATGGATGAGAAACGCCATCGCCGCGTGGCGGTTTGTGCCGCACATCTCCTGCGACGGTTGCAGGCCGCCGCAAACTTTCGGGCGCAGCGGCGAGCCAAAAAGTTTACAGCGCAGGCGTTCGTCAAGCTGGACGCAAGGCGTATTCGCCGGCTTGCCGTCGGGCATACCGGGAATGGGGCTTGAGATCGACGGTGCGGTGCAGCAGGCGCCGCAGTCGGGGCGACAGTCCATAAACTCTCCGTGACGACGCGCTACGCGCCGGTCAGTGATTTTTCAAGCAGCAGCCGGTAATCTGCGGCCTCGCCCTTTTTTTCCACTTCAATAATCTGATAGCCGTTACGGATAAGCAGCATCAACATGGCGCGAAACCGGTTGCGGGTTTTCACGCGCAGCCGCCGGTAGCCATTTTCCTGCGCCCAGCGCTCCTGCGTCTCAAGGAGGCGCTGCGCCACGCCGTCGCGTCGGTACGTGGGCACCACGCCGCCGAGCCAGCTGTAAAATTCGCCGGGCGCCGTTTCATAACCGAGCTTAAAACCCACCGGCTGCGCCTCGTCATACGCCACCAGCGCGCAGGCGGCGCGCTCGCCGATACGCTGGCGGATAGCGTGCGCGTTATGCAGCCCGGCGAACTCCGGGATCAGACGGTAAACAGCGGCGGTCTCTTCAGGCAGGACATGACGGATGGAAATCGACATAGCGCGCTCCTCGCGTGAAAGGCGGGCATTGTAGCGTTTTGCCCGGCCGGGTACAGCCCTGACGCCGAAAAAGCCCGCCGCGCGTCGCTTTTTCGGCACGTCTCGCAATGTACGTAATTCCGCTTGCCTGGCGCGTGTCTCGCGAGTAACTTGTCGCGATATTTTGCATATTCCAGCTTAACAGGACACTCCGATGCCAAGAGCGAACGAAATTAAAAAAGGTATGGTGCTGAATTACAACGGCAAACTGCTGATTGTAAAAGATATCGACATTCAGTCCCCGAGCGCGCGCGGCGCGGCCACACTGTACAAAATGCGGTTTTCCGACGTCCGCACCGGGCAAAAAGTGGAAGAGCGCTTTAAAGGCGACGATATCCTGGACACCATCACGCTGACCCGCCGCTTTGTGGATTTCTCCTACGTCGACGGCAACGAGTATGTCTTTATGGATAAAGAAGACTACACGCCGTACACCTTTACCAAAGACCAGATCGAAGAAGAGCTGCTGTTTATGCCGGAAGGCGGCATGCCGGATATGCAGGTACTGACCTGGGACGGCCAGCTGCTGGCGCTGGAGCTGCCGCAGACCGTGGATCTCGAAATCGTCGAGACCGCGCCTGGCATTAAAGGCGCGTCTGCAAGCGCCCGCTCCAAGCCTGCGACACTCTCCTCCGGCGTAGTGATTCAGGTGCCGGAATACCTGAGCGCCGGTGAGAAAATCCGTGTGCATATCGCCGAGCGCCGCTATATGGGCCGCGCCGAATAAGCGTTAACTGAGTAAAACAAAAGCCCCGCGCTGCGGGGCTTTTTTTATTTCTGCGTGACTTACGGTTTACAGCAGATCCGGGAACAGCACCTTTTTCAGCGCGAGCTCCACGCCGCGTACTTCGGCAAGCCCTTTCAGGCGGCCAATCGCCGAATAGCCGGGGTTGGTTTTCTTACGCAGATCGTCAAGCATCTGATGACCGTGATCCGGGCGGAACGGGATCGGGCGCAGATCGCCTGCTTTTTTACGGCGCTGCTCTTCGGTCAGGATCGCCTTCACCACCGCCACCATATCGACGTCGCCATACAGGTGCGCCGCTTCGTGGAAGGTTTTCGGGTTCGCTTCGCGGCAGGTGGCGCGCAGATGCGTGAAGTGAATACGATCGGCGAAGGTTTCCACCATCCGCACCAGATCGTTATCGGCGCGTACGCCGTAAGAGCCGGTGCACATGGTAAAGCCATTATAAATGCTGTCGACCGTCTCTTTGAGCCACTGCATATCTTCGATAGTTGAGACAATGCGTGGCAGACCGAGGATCGGGCGCGGCGGATCGTCCGGATGCACGGCCAGGCGCACACCCGCTTCTTCCGCCACCGGTACGATAGCTTTCAGGAAATAAGCCATGTTGTCGCGCAGCGCGGCTTTATCGATGCCGTCATATTCAGCGAGACGCGCGCGGAACTGATCCAGCGTGTAGCCCTCTTCCGCGCCCGGCAGGCCGGCGATGATATTACGCGTCAGCGTCTCAATCTGCGCCTCGCTCATGGCGTGGAAATAGTCCTGCGCCTGGCGCTGCTCTTCTTGCGTATAATCCTGGTGCGCGCCGTCGCGCTTTAAGATGTGCAGTTCAAACGCGGCGAAGGCAATTTGATCGAAACGCAGCGCTTTCGAGCCGTCCGGCAGCGTATATTCGAGATCGGTGCGCGTCCAGTCGAGGATCGGCATAAAGTTGTAGCAGACAGTGTCGATGCCGCAGGCCGCCAGATTGCGAATGCTCTGCTGGTAGCGGGCGATATAGAGATCGTACTGACCGGTATGGGTTTTGATATCTTCATGTACCGGGATGCTTTCCACCACCGACCAGGTGAGCCCTTTTTGCGCAAGCTGCGCCTGACGCTTTTTGATCTCCTCTACCGGCCAGACTTCGCCGTTCGGGATGTGATGCAGTGCGGTGACGATGCCGGTTGCCCCGGCCTGTCTGATGTCATCCAGCGATACCGGATCGTTCGGCCCATACCAACGCCAGGTTTGTTCCATCGCCCTCTCCTTAAAAAGTTGTTATACCAATATTGCGAGAACTCATGGTAACTACCATACATGTTTAACCAGAACCGTCAAACCGCGCGCTAGCCTGTATTGATCCAGCTCACAAACCCCGGATATTTACGGCATACCAATTCAATTTGCTGTCATATAACTTTACACTAAGTTTGTTAAATAATGGTTATCAGGATATGTGAGAAATGAATAATATCGCTTCCGCCACGCTGCCTGCTGCGGTTCAACGTCCGGGCTACGACCGCAGCGCCCTGCAAAGCCGTATCGTGCATTTTGGTTTCGGCGCGTTTCACCGCGCCCACCAGGCGCTGCTGACCGACCGTGTGCTTAATCTCAACGGCGGCGACTGGGGCATCTGCGAAATCAGCCTGTTTAGCGGCGATGAGCTGATGACCGCGCTGCGCGCGCAGGACCATCTTTATACCGTGCTGGAAAAAGGCGCCGACGGCAATCAGGCTATTATTATTGGCGCGGTGAATGAATGCCTCAACGCAAAGCTCGACGGCATGGACGCGATCATTGAAAAATTTTGCGAGCCGCAGGTCGCTATCGTCTCGCTAACCATCACGGAAAAAGGCTACTGCATCGACCCGGCCACCGGTCATCTGGATACGCAAAACAGCCGCATCGTGCATGATCTCGACAACCCGCATCAGCCGCACTCCGCGCCAGGGCTGTTGGTGGAGGCGTTGCACCGCCGCCGCGAGCGCGGGCACGCCCCGTTTACCGTGCTCTCCTGCGATAACATTCCTGATAACGGCCATGTGGTGCGTGAAGCGGTGCTCGGCATGGCGCATAAGCGCGACCCGGCGCTGGCGGAATGGATTGCCGAAAACGTCACGTTCCCCGGTACGATGGTCGACCGTATTGTGCCGGCGGCAACACCGGAATCCTTACAGGAAATTGCCGATACGCTGGGCGTCGCCGATCCGTGCGCCATCAGCTGCGAGCCGTTTATCCAGTGGGTGGTTGAGGATAATTTCGTCGCGGGCCGTCCTGCCTGGGAAGACGCGGGCGTGCAGATGGTCGACGACGTTCTGCCCTGGGAGCAGATGAAGCTGCGAATGCTGAACGGCAGCCACTCTTTTCTGGCGTATCTCGGCTATCTGGCGGGATATCAGCACATCAGCGACTGCATGAATGACGCGAATTTCCGCGACGCGGCGCGCCAGCTGATGCTGCGCGAGCAGGCGCCGACGCTGCGCATTCAGGGGGTGGATCTCACCGGGTACGCCGACAGCCTCCTTACGCGCTTCGCCAATCCGGCGCTGAAGCATCGCACCTGGCAAATCGCAATGGACGGCAGCCAGAAGCTGCCGCAGCGTATGCTGGATTCCGTGCGCTGGCATTTGCAGCACGGCGGCGAGTGGTCGCTGCTGGCGCTGGGCGTGGCGGGCTGGATGCGCTACGTCAGCGGCGTGGATGACCGCGGCCAGCCCATTGATGTGCGCGATCCGCTGGCGGAAAAAATCGCGGCGCTGGTGCAGTCGAGCCACGAAGATGAGCGCGTCGGCGCGCTGCTGACGCTGAAAGAAGTATTCGGCGAGGAGCTGGCGCAGCATCCGCTGTTTATCCACACCCTGAACGCCGCGTGGCAATCACTCTGCCGACTTGGCGCAAAAGAAGCGGTGGCGCGCCTCGCACGCCGCTGATTTTAACCCTGAATGCTTTTAACGCGGATGCGGCGCCTGCTCGTCCGCGTTGCCTCTTCTCATCCCTGCCATTTTTATCCAGAATGATGCCTGATGATTTATTTCCGCCAGATATTTATCAGGAGCGCATGTGACTCGTACCAATCTTATTACCGGCTTTCTTGGCAGCGGCAAGACCACCACCATCCGCCACCTGCTGGCCCATAAAGATCCGGCGGAAAAATGGGCCGTGCTGGTGAATGAATTTGGCGAAGTGGGCATTGATGGCGCGCTGATGGCTGACAGCGGCGCGCTGTTAAAAGAGATCCCCGGCGGCTGCATGTGCTGCGTCAACGGCCTGCCGATGCAGGTGGGGCTCAATACCTTACTGCGCCAGGGCAAACCGGACAGGCTGCTGATTGAGCCGACCGGACTGGGACATCCTAAACAGATTCTGGATATGCTCACCTCGGCGGTGTATGAGCCCTGGATAGACCTGCGCGCCACGTTGTGCCTGCTTGACCCGCGCCAGCTGCGGGATGAGAAATATGTCGCAAATGAAAACTTCCGCGACCAGCTCGCCGCGGCGGATATTATCGTCGCCAATAAACAGGATCGCAGCGACGAAGAAAGCCTGGCGGCGCTGCGCGCCTGGCGTGAGGAATATGCGGCTGACCGTGAGCTGGTGTTCGCCACCCAAGGCAAAATCGACCTCGCGCTGCTTGATAAGCCTCGCCTTAATCTGCGCGAACTGCCCGCGAGCGCCCATCACGCCCATTCGCATGCAGCGCGCAGCGGCCTTGCAGCGCTGAGCCTGCCGGATAATAAGCGCTGGCGACGCAGCCTCAATAGCGGCCAGGGGCACCACGCCTGCGGCTGGATTTTTGATGCCGACACGGTGTTTGACACGACAGGCATTCTCGAGTGGGCGCGGCTTGCGCCGGCGGAGCGCGTTAAGGGCGTGCTGCGTATTCGCGAAGGGCTGGTGCGTATTAACCGCCAGGGCCTGGATCTGCATATTGAAACCCAGAGCGCGCCGCCGCCGGACAGCCGCATCGAGCTGATTACCGCCGAGAATACTGACTGGAACGCCCTGCAATCGGCCTTGTTGAAGCTTCGTTTAGACGAATCGCTTTAACGTTACCCTTTTGCGAAAAAATCAGACTGTCATGACTAACACACGTATCCCCGCGATCCTGCTGCTGAATCTTGCAGGCGCCGCTCTCTTTCTTTCCTGGTATCCGCCGGCGCAGACCGGCTTCTGGTTTACCCTCGATGCCGGGATTTTCCACTTTTTCAACCACCTTGCGGCCACCAGCCATAGCTTTTTATGGTTCCTGGCGATAACCAATAACCGCGCGTTCGACGGCTGTTCGCTGCTTGCGATGGGGCTGCTGCTGCTCTGGTACTGGCGTCGCGCTACGCCATCAGGCCGTCGCTACATTATTATCATGGGCGTGGTGATGCTGCTCTCGGCGGTGGTGCTGAATCAGCTTGGTCACCTGCTGCCGGTGTCGCGTCCGAGCCCGACGCTGACGTTTGAAGACAGCCTGCGCGTGGGGAACGTGGTGGGAATTTCGACTAAAGACGCCTCGACCGACAGTTTTCCGGGCGACCACGGTATGATGCTGCTTATATTCGCCGGTTTTATGTGGCGCTATTTCGGCGTTAAAGCCTTTACGCTCAGTATGCTCATATTCTGCGTTTTCGCCCTGCCGCGCATGATGATTGGCGCGCACTGGTTCACGGATATAGCTGTTGGCTCTTTGTCAATCATTTTTATTGGTCTTCCGTGGATTTTATTGACGCCGCTTAGCGATAAAATAATTACCTGGCTTAATAATCATCTGCCCGGTAAAAAAACAACAACTCCATAACAATTAATTAATAGATTAAAAATAACATCAACAGGGATCGTTAAGGGTCCCTGTTTATTTTTTGCCCTAACCCTGCCAGACGCTTTTTGCAAGACTTTCACAGATTCGTCATAAAAATGAAGGCGTTGACTATTTTTACGTCAGTTTTTGAGGCGTTCTCTTTTCCCGTCTTTACGGTTCTTGACCATTACAATTTCTTATAAAAAAATGATTAAAACCACTCGCCATATGGGCTTTGTTCAGGTAATCTCGGGAGCGTTTTGCGGTTTAAGGGCATTTATTGGTAATGCAAATAAAAGTGTGCACTAACACACAATTTAGCTCACCAGGAATTGTCTTACCCCCCAGAGCTCATTAGTCTCGGCACGTTTAGCATCTTTTATAACGATTTTTATCGTTAAGGACTTCAAGGGAAAACAAACAAAATGGTCAAATCTCAACCAATTTTGAGATATCTCACTCGGGTCATCCCCGCTGTGGCTGTGGCAATTCTGCTGTCAGCATGTAGCTCTACCAATACCGCAAAAAACATGCATTCTGAGACGCATGCAGTAGGTGAAAACGACGGGCTGTTACTGCAAGCCTCTCAGGATGAATTTGAACAGATGGTTCGTACGCTGGATGTGAAATCCCGCATTATGGATCAGTACGCTGACTGGAAAGGCGTGCGCTATCGCCTCGGCGGCAGCACCAAAAAAGGCATCGATTGTTCCGGCTTCGTGCAGCGCACCTTCCGCGAACAGTTTGGTTTAGAACTGCCGCGCTCAACTTACGAGCAGCAGGAAATGGGTAAATCGGTTGACCGCACCCGCCTGCGTACAGGCGACCTGGTGTTATTCCGCGCCGGCTCGACGGGCCGCCACGTGGGCATTTACATCGGCAACAACCAGTTTGTGCATGCGTCAACACGCAGCGGCGTGATGATCTCCAATCTGGATGAACCGTACTGGAAGAAGCGCTATAACGAAGCGCGCCGCGTACTTGGCCGGAGTTAATACTCAGCGTGACGATTTCCCTTGATTGTCTGTGCTGAACGATAAAAAAACGCTGCTGATGCAGCGTTTTTTTTGTCTGCGCGCCAGCCGCGCCCTTTCTCCCTCACTTTCTGCGGTATTGTCTGTTAAGCTGATGCCACGCTCGTTGCTCGCACGGGAACTGAATGATGTTATCCAGTCCGCCTTTTGCATCAACCCTCTCCACTCCCCGTAAAATCCTTCTTGTCGGCATGGCGACAGGAATTGCCCTGGCGTTTATTGTCACGCTCGCTGCCCGCGGCTGGCTGCATCAGCAGCGAGAAGCGCAGTATGATCTGCTGGCGCGCGACATCCATCAGTACCTCAACACCTATTTCACGCAGTTGAAAGCCTCCGCCGATGCACTGCAGCCGCTGACGCTCGCCGAATGCGGCGCGGTTTCCGCCGAACTCACGTCGCGCGCGGCATTTAACGTCAACGTGCGCGCGTTTTTGCTGATAAGAAACGGCGCGGCGTATTGCTCCTCCGCGACTGGCAGGCTGCAACTGCCGCTTCGCGACTTCGCGCCGGACATCGATACCCGTAAAGCGGTGGATATCAGTATTATTCCCGGCACGCCGATGATGCCGGATAAGCCGTCGATCGTGATGTGGTTTGGCAATCCGCTGATGGAAGGCCGCGGGATCGTTACGACGCTTAACGTCAACCTGACGCCCTATCTTATCTACACCGCGCGCCAGAACGATCTTAACGGTCTGGCGCTGGTGGCGAAAGATCGCGCCCTGACTACGTTTTCCGGCAGGGCGATGACGCCCGACGAACTTCCCGCCGAGCCGCTACGCAGTGAAAGCGTGCAGGGTTATCCGCTCAAACTTTATCTCTACGGCGACACCATGCCTGCCGAAGACCGTCATCTGGCGCTGTTGCTGGGTTTATTGCTGGGTGTCCTTGGCGGCGTGCTGACGGTTGTCCTGCTGGCGCTGCGCGCGCGATCCGGGCGGGAGATTGTCAGCGGCATTAAGCGTAACCAGTTTTTTGTGGTCTATCAGCCGGTTGTGGACGCCGCCACGCGCCAGATCCGCGGCGTCGAGGCGTTAATGCGCTGGAAACATCCGACCGCAGGCATGATCCCGCCGGACGCGTTTATCAGCTTCGCCGAGGCGCAGGGGCTTATCGTCCCGCTTACCCGACACCTGTTTAAACTCATCGCCCAGGATGTGCCTCGCCTGCAGCAGTCGCTGCCGCCCGGGGCCAAGCTCGGCGTGAATATCGCCCCCGGCCATCTTCATTCAGCGCAGTTCAAAACCGATATTCAAAAGTTTCACGCCTCGCTGCCGCCGGACTATTTCCAGCTGGTGTTTGAAATGACCGAGCGCGACATGATCCGCGAAGAAGAAGCGCTCGATCTCTTCGACTGGCTGCACAAGCAGGGTTATGAAATAGCGGTTGACGATTTCGGCACCGGGCACAGCGCGCTGATTTACCTTGAGCGCTTTACGCTCGATTACCTGAAAATCGATCGCGGTTTCGTCAACGCGATTGGTACCGAAACCATCACCTCGCCAGTGCTTGACGCCGTGATAAGCCTTGCGAAACGCCTGAATATGGTGACGGTCGCCGAAGGTGTGGAGACGCTTGAGCAGGCGAAATGGCTGAGCGAGCGCGGCGTCAATTTCCTGCAGGGTTATTATTTCAGCCGCCCGGTGCGTGCCGCCGAGCTGCCGGCGAGCATGAAGGAGATGGACTCATAACGCGGGGCTATTTCACAATCGCGCGCGGCTCCCTTATTATGCAGCCATGCTGTTACCGCGCCCGTTCAGGCCCCGCAGAAGGACATACCACCTCAATGATTGCACGCGCGTTCGTTTTGCTGTTTCTGATGTTCAGCGCTGTTTGTCAGGCGCAGACCATTCATGAAAGCTACTCGCTGGCGGTACTCGGGGAACCGAAGTATGCCGTCAACTTCAACCATTTCGATTACGTCAACCCGGCTGCGCCGAAAGGCGGCAACATCACGCAGGCGGCGCTCGGCACCTTTGATAATTTCAACCGCTACGCGCTGCGCGGCAACCCTGGCGTGCGCACCGAAACGCTTTACGACACGCTGTTTACCAGCTCCGACGACGAGCCGGGCAGCTACTATCCGCTGATTGCCGACATGATCCGCTACCCGGATGATTTTTCCTGGGCGGAGGTAACGATTAACCCGCAAGCGCGCCATCACGACGGCTCGCCCATCACCGCCAAAGATGTCGCGTTCACCTTTCATAAATTCATGACCGAGGGCGTGCCGCAGTTTCGTCTGTACTACAAAGGCGCCACGATGAAAGCTATCGCGCCGCTGACTGTGCGCATCGAGCTGGCGCAGCCGGGTAAAGAGAATATGCTGGGCCTGCTGACGCTGCCGGTGATGCCGGAAAAATACTGGCGCGACCATAAACTTAGCGATCCCCTTTCCACGCCGCCGCTGGCGAACGGCCCTTATCGCGTCAGCCAGTGGCGCATGGGGCAATACATTGTCTATTCCCGCGTGAAGGATTACTGGGCCGCGAATCTGCCGGTCAACCGCGGCCGCTGGAATTTCGACACCATCCGCTACGATTACTACCTGGATGACAATGTCGCTTTCGAGGCGTTCAAGGCAGGCGCGTATGATTTCCGCCCGGAAACCAGCCCGAAAAACTGGGCAACGCGCTACAACGGCAGCAATTTCGAGCGCGGGTATATCATTAAAGACGAGTTTGAAAACACCACCGCACAGGATGCCCGCTGGCTCGCGTTCAATATTCAACGGCCGTTTTTCGCCGACCGCCGGGTACGTGAGGCCATTTCGCTGGCGTTTGATTTCGAGTGGATGAACAAAGTGCTCTTTTATAAGGCCTGGCGTCGTCCGAACAGCTATTTCCTGAATACCGACTACGCCGCGCGCCATTACCCGGACGCCGACGAGCTCACTCTGCTGGCGCCGCTGAAAAAAGCGGTGCCGCCGGAAGTCTTCACGAAAATTTACGAGCCGCCGGTATCGCGCGGCGATGGTTTCGACAGGGACAATCTCATTAAAGCGCTGGCCTTACTAAAAGAGGCAGGCTGGGAATTGAAAAACAACAAGCTCGTTAACCGCGCGACCGGCAAACCGTTCGCCTTTGAACTGCTGCTCGGCTCAGCGGGCAATAACCAGTGGGTGCTGCCGTTTCAGCACAGCCTGGCGCGGCTCGGCATGACTATGACCATTCGCCAGGTGGATAATTCGCAGCTCACCAACCGACTGCGCAAACGCGATTTCGACATGATGCCGACGCTCTATCGCGCTGCGCCGTGGCCCGACACGGGGTTGCAGATGAGCTGGGCGTCAGACTACATCGATTCCTCCTGGAATACGCCCGGGGTGCAAAACCCGGCGGTGGATAAGCTCATTGAGCAGATTATTGAAAACCAGGGCAATCAGCAGAAGCTGCTGCCGCTTGGCCGCGCGCTCGACCGCGTACTGACCTGGAACTACTACATGATCCCGATGTGGTACGCTGCGACGGATCGCGTGGCAGTGTGGAATAAATTCTCCCGCCCCGCCACGCGCCCGCTCTACACTCTGGGCTTTGATACGTGGTGGTATGACGTCAACAAAGCCGCCGCCCTGCCAGAAGCCCGGCGCTAAGGAAAATTATGGGCGCTTACCTGCTTCGCCGCTTGCTGCTGCTGATCCCGACGCTCTGGGCCATTATCACTATTAACTTTTTTATTGTTCAGATAGCCCCTGGCGGCCCGGTCGACCAGGCGCTCGCCGCCATCCAGTTTGGCGGCGGCACCGGCGTGCCGGGCGTTCAGGGCGGCGAGATGAACAGCGCTTCCCGCCCGCAAAACGGCGTGGTGAATGTGAACGAGAGCCACTATCGCGGCGCGCGCGGGCTTGACCCGGAAGTGATCGCCGAGATAACCCACCGCTACGGATTCGATAAACCGCTGCATGAGCGTTACTTCAACATGCTGTGGAACTACGCCCGTTTCGACTTCGGCGACAGCCTGTTTCGCAGCGCCTCGGTGCTGGATCTGATTAAAAACAGCCTGCCAGTGTCGATAACGCTCGGCCTGTGGAGCACGCTGATTATCTATCTGGTATCGATTCCGCTCGGCATTCGTAAAGCGGTCAACAGCGGCAGCCGCTTCGACGTCTGGAGCAGCGTGGCGATTATCACCGGCTACGCCATTCCGGCGTTTCTGTTCGCCATTCTGTTAATTGTCGTCTTCGCGGGCGGCACCTGGTTCGATCTCTTCCCGCTGCGCGGGCTGGTGTCGGCCAACTTTGACACGCTGCCGTGGTACCAGAAAATCACCGACTACCTCTGGCATATCACGCTGCCGGTGCTGGCGACGGTGATTGGCGGCTTCGCGACGCTCACCATTCTCACCCGCAATGCGTTTCTTGATGAGATCCGCAAACAGTATGTGGTGACGGCCCGAGCGAAAGGGCTTGGCGAGCAGCAAATCCTCTGGCGTCACGTGTTTCGCAACGCCATGCTGCTGGTGATTGCGGGCTTTCCGGCGACCTTTATCTCCATGTTTTTCACCGGTTCGGTGTTGATCGAGGTGATCTTCTCGCTTAACGGCCTCGGGCTGCTGGGCTATGAAGCCACCGTTTCGCGCGACTATCCGGTGATGTTCGGCACGCTCTATATTTTCACCCTGGTCGGCCTGCTTTTAAATATCCTCAGCGATATCACCTATACGCTGGTTGACCCACGCATTGATTTCGAGAGGCGCGGATGAGGGGATTGAATCCGGTGAATCAGGCGCGATGGGCGCGGTTTCGCCATAACCGGCGCGGTTACTGGTCGCTGTGGATTTTCGCGGTCATTTTTGTGTTGAGCCTGTTTTCGGAGCTTATCGCCAACGATAAACCGCTGGCGGTGCGCTATCAGGACCACTGGTATTTCCCGCTGGTCACTGCCTATAGCGAGAGCGATTTCGGCGGCCCGCTCGCGACGCCCGCTGATTATCAGGATCCCTGGCTGCGCCAACGGTTACAGGACAACGGCTGGGTGCTCTGGGCGCCAATAAGATTCAGCGGCACCGCGATTAACTTCGCCTCCGAGCGCCCCTTCCCCGCCCCGCCGTCAGCACAAAACTGGCTCGGTACTGACGCCAACGGCGGCGACGTGCTGGCGCGCATTCTCTACGGCACGCGCATCTCGCTGCTGTTCGGGCTGATGCTGACGATATGTGCGAGCGTCACCGGCATTACCGTTGGGGCCGTTCAGGGCTACTACGGAGGCAGAATCGATCTGTTCGGCCAGCGTTTTATTGAAATCTGGTCGGGCATGCCGACGCTGTTCCTGATAATTTTGCTCTCAAGCGTAGTGCAACCGGGTTTCTGGTGGTTGCTGCTAATTACGGTGCTGTTTGGCTGGATGACGCTGGTGGGCGTGGTGCGCGCCGAATTTCTGCGCACCCGCAACTTTGACTATATTCGCGCCGCCCAGGCGCTGGGCGTCAGCGACAGGGCTATCATCTGGCGTCATATGTTGCCCAATGCGATGGTGGCGACGCTGACGTTTCTGCCGTTTATTCTTTGCGGCTCGATTACCGTGCTGACAGAGCTTGATTTTCTGGGCTTTGGGTTACCGTTAGGCTCGCCGTCGCTCGGCGAACTGCTCCTGCAGGGCAAAAATAACCTTGAAGCGCCCTGGCTTGGGCTGACCGCCTTCTTCTCGCTGGCGATTTTACTGTCGCTGTTAATTTTTATCGGCGAAGCGGTTCGCGACGCCTTTGATCCGAGTAAGGCGGTCTGATATGGCGCATCCTTTGCTTTCCATCGACAACCTTTCCATCGCGTTTCGCCAGCAGGGCGTCGAGCGCCTGGTGGTGGATTCGCTGTCGCTTACCATTGATCCGGGCGAAACCCTGGCGCTGGTGGGCGAGTCGGGCTCCGGTAAGAGCGTCACGGCGTTGTCGATATTGCGCCTGCTCCCGTCCCCGCCGGTGGTCTATCCGCAGGGTGATATCCGCTTTAAGGGACAGTCTCTGCTTAACGCCGGCGAGCGTGAATTGCGCGCGGTGCGCGGCAACCAGATAGCGATGATTTTCCAGGAGCCGATGGTCTCCTTAAACCCGCTGCATAGCGTCGAAAAGCAACTTTACGAAGTGCTGTCGCTGCACCGCGGCATGCGCCGCGAGCCCGCCCGCGCCGAGATCCTCACCTGTCTTGACCGGGTCGGCATCCGCAACGCCGCGCAGCGGTTAAACGACTTTCCGCACCAGCTCTCCGGCGGCGAACGCCAGCGCGTGATGATTGCGATGGCGCTGCTGACGCGTCCCTCGCTACTGATTGCCGATGAACCCACCACGGCGCTGGACGTCACGGTGCAGGCGCAAATTCTGCAACTGCTGGCGGAACTCAAACGCGAGCTCAATATGGGCCTGCTGTTTATCACGCATAACCTGAATATCGTGAAGCGGCTCGCGGATAACGTGGCGGTGATGCAAAACGGACGCTGCGTGGAGCAGAACCGCGTCGGGCCGATTTTCACCGCGCCCGCGCATGACTACACCCGGCGGCTTATCGCCGCTGAGCCGGATGGCGAGCCGGTGCCGCTCCCCTCGCCTGCCGCGCCGCTGCTGCACGTGCGCGACCTGAGCGTGGCGTTTGAACAACGCCGCGGGTTGTTCCGGCGCCGGTCGGGTTATCATCATGCGCTGAAAAATTTAAGTTTTACGCTGCACGCGGGCGAAAGTCTGGGGCTGGTGGGCGAGTCGGGTTCCGGTAAAAGCACCTCCGGGCTGGCGCTGCTTCGCCTGATCGCCTCAAAAGGCGAGATTATTTTTGACGGCCATCCTTTGCACCAGCTTAACCGCCGCGCGCTATTGCCGCTGCGCCGCCGCATTCAGGTCGTGTTTCAGGACCCTAACTCCTCGCTTAATCCGCGTCTTGACGTATTAAGCATTATCGCCGAAGGGCTGCGCGTGCATCAGCCGACGCTCACGCCGTCGCAGCGCGAGACGCAGGTGATTGACGTGATGCGTGAAGTGGGTCTGGATCCCGAAACGCGCCATCGCTACCCGAGCGAGTTTTCCGGCGGCCAGCGCCAGCGCATCGCCATCGCGCGGGCGTTGATCCTTAAACCAGAGCTGCTGATCCTCGATGAACCGACCTCCTCGCTCGATCGCACCGTGCAGGCGCAGATCCTGGCGCTGCTGAAAAAATTACAGCAGACGCACCGGCTCGCTTACCTGTTTATCAGTCACGATTTACAGGTGGTACGCTCGCTGTGTCATCAGGTCGTGGTGTTACGTCAGGGAGAAGTGATTGAGCAGGGCGACTGTCGGGAGATTTTCGCCGCCCCGCGTGAGGCCTATACGCGCGAGCTGTTAACGCTGCGCTAACGTTCAGAAAGGATTCTGGCCGGAAAACGGCTCAGCGATGGCCACGCCGAAGTTCTTCAGACGGCAGGTGGCCGCAAATTCGTCCTGATGATTCACAAACAGACACGGCTCGCCTTCGCACTCCAGAACAGAACAATCCACCGAGATATCGCTCAGCGCCTGGCTGAGCTTATGCATGACCGGCCAGGCTTTTTCACCATCCGGGCTCAGCAGGCGTAAGCCCACCAGACAGTTGTCGCAATCCGGCCCCTGGTGCGGAATCGGTTCAACTTTTGAACCGGCAAAACCCGTACTCCACCGATAGCTCTGCGGCAAGCGATGAATGATTGAGAGTTGTAGCGTATTCAAGATAGTGTCCCCGGAAACATAAATTTTACAAGTCATTCACAAGAAGATTAACACATGTTGACAAAAAGTGATCGCGTCAACAAAGAAAACGGTTTCATGGCGAGCGCAGACGGGTTATTTCCTCATCAGCGAGGCGGTTATTTTGTGCGTTGGCTCCCATTTTGGCGCTATATGTACCCCGTTCTGCGCCCTGACACAACCTTTTTTAATACAAGGCTGTGACTTTTTACATGCTTTACTTTTACATTCGAGAAACATATACCCCGCAGACGATGGACATCGCGCAGGCAGTCAGGGAGAGAATATGGGGGAGAAAACCTCCCCGGAAGGATCACGCGGCGCGACGACGCGGCCGGCTGGCGTAAAGGTAGAAAAGAATCGAGCAGGTGGCGCAGAAGAAAATCGAGAGCAGCATCGGCCACGCGGAATTGAAGGTCGCCATGGAGAGCAGCGCGCCCATGATAGCGCCGATGCCGAAGCGGAACGTCCCCGCGAGCGACGAGGCCGTACCTGCCATATGCGGGAACTCATCCAGAATAACCGCCATCGCGTTAGACGCCACCAGCGAAACGCAGCCGACAAACGCGGCCACGCCAAGCACCAGCGACCAGAAACCGACATCAAACTGCGCGCTTAACACCAGCCACACCGCCATCGCGAACTGAATAAACAGCCCGGCGCGGAACATCTTCAGCGCCCCGACGCGGCGCACAAAGCGGCTGTTGATGATGGTCATCACAAACAGGAACACAATATTGAGCGCGAAGTAGTAGCCGAAATGCTGCGGCGAAACGTGGTTGAGCTCAATATACACAAACGGTCCGGCGCTTAAAAACGAGAACATGCCCGCAAAGCTAAAGCCGCTCGCCAGCATATAGCTCAGTACGCGTTTATGTCGAAACAGCGTGGCGAAGTTACCAAGCGTGGTGCGAAAGTGAAACTTCTGGCGGCGCTCCACCGGCAGCGTTTCACGTATAAGAAAGAAGATCATGGCGCAGGCCAGCAGCGCCAGTACGGCGAGGATCCAGAAGATAATATGCCAGTTGAACCAGACCAGCACGGCGCCGCCCGCCATCGGCGCCAGCAGCGGCGCGATGGTGGTCACCAGCATCACAAAGGACATCATGCGCGAGAACTCTTCCTTCGGATAGATATCGCGCATCAGGGCGTTGATAACGACGCTCGCCGCCGCAGCGGAGAGCCCGTGCAGGAAGCGCATATAAATCAGTTGGTCGATAGTCTGCGCGAGCGCACAGGCGATAGCGGCCGCCGCGAAAATCAGCGTGCCGCCGAGGATCACCGGCTTACGTCCCAGACTGTCGGCCATCGGGCCATAAAACAGTTGCCCGATAGCGAAGCCCAGAATATAGGTGCTGAGCGTCATCTGGGCGCTGCCCGCCTCGACGCCAAACTCGTTTGCGATAACCGGCAGCGCCGGCAGGTACATATCGATAGAGAGCGGCATCAGCATGGCCAGCAGGCCAAGAATAAACACAATACCCAGCGACGAATTCTGCCTGGTGGTCACAATATGCTCCTGAATTTAGCGCGACGGCATGCCAACGCTGGCAATTTCGTCTTCGGTTAACGGACGATATTCGCCAGGTTCCAGCGCAGGGTCGAGTTCAATCGCCCCGATACGCTCGCGGTGCAGGCCGACGACATGGTTGCCTACCGCCGCAAACATGCGCTTCACCTGATGGTAGCGCCCTTCGCTGATGGTCAGACGAACCTCAGTCGGGGTGATCACCTCAAGCTGCGCGGGTTTGGTGAGATCTTTTTCGTTATGCAGCTGTACGCCTTTTGCAAACAATGCGGCGGTGTCGTCCGCCACCGGCGACTCGAGCGTCACCCGATACGTTTTCTCGCAGTGGTGGCGCGGTGACGTAATGCGGTGCGACCACTGGCCGTCGTCGGTCATCAGCACCAGCCCGGTAGTGTCAATATCCAGACGCCCGGCGGCGTGCAGCTTATGGGCGACCGGCTCGTCGAGGAAATAGAGCACCGTCGGGTGATCCGGATCGTCAGTCGAGCAGACGTAGCCCTGCGGTTTATTCAGCATAAAATAGCGCGGGCCGTTCTGCTGGGTCAGCGGATTGCCGTCATATTCGACGTCGTGGTCCGGCAGCAGTTTAAAAGCGCTGTCTTTTACAATGTCGCCATTCACCGTCACCCGGCTGGCGCGAATTTCACGGGAAGCAATAGCGCGGCTGACGCCAAGCTGCTGGGCGATAAATTTATCAAGTCGCATTACGTTTATAAGCCTGTTGTTGACGTTTATAAGCCTGTTGATGCAGTTCCGACGCGGGGCGGGCAAGGCGCCCGTCAACATTCATGAAGCGGAATCAGAGCGGTCAGTATAACGGGCAATGGCCCGCTCACAAGATGAAATTGATTCGTGGCATAATATTAGCGTGATCCCTTTTTCTGACAGGCCCATGTCCTTTACTTTACGTCCCTATCAGCGCGAAGCGGTGGATGCCACCCTGAACCATTTTCGCCGCCACGACGCGCCAGCGGCGATCGTCCTGCCGACCGGCGCCGGCAAAAGCCTGGTTATCGCCGAACTGGCGCGGCTCGCGCGCGGCCGCGTGCTGGTGCTCGCCCATGTTAAAGAGCTGGTGGCCCAAAACCATGCCAAATATCTGGCGCTGGGGCTGGAAGCCGATATCTACGCGGCGGGCCTCGCGCGCAAAGAGAGCCACGGTAAAGTGGTGTTCGGCAGCGTGCAGTCGGTGGCGCGCAACCTCGACCATTTTCAGGGCGAATTCTCGCTGGTGATTGTCGATGAATGCCATCGCATCAGCGATGATGACGACAGCCAGTATCAGCAGATCCTCACGCACCTGCGTAAGCAGAATCCGCGCCTGCGGCTGCTGGGGCTGACCGCCACGCCGTTTCGCCTCGGCAAAGGCTGGATTTATCAGTTCCACTATCACGGCATGGTGCGCGGCGATGAAAAAGCGCTGTTCCGCGACTGCATCTACGAGCTGCCGCTGCGCTATATGATTAAGCATGGCTACCTGACGCCGCCAGAACGCCTCGACATGCCGGTGGTGCAGTACGATTTCAGTCGCCTGCAGGCCCAGAGCAACGGGTTGTTCAGCGAAGCCGATCTCAACCGGGAGCTGAAACAGCAGCGGCGTATTACGCCGCATATCGTGAGCCAGATTGTCGAATTTGCCACCGACCGGCGCGGCGTGATGATTTTCGCCGCCACCGTCGAGCATGCCCGTGAAATTACGGGCCTGCTGCCTGCGGGCGAAGCGGCGCTCATTACCGGCGAAACGCCGGGGCGCGAGCGCGACGCTATTATTGAAGCGTTTAAAGCCCAGCAGTTGCGCTTTTTGGTAAACGTGGCGGTGCTCACCACGGGTTTTGACGCGCCGCATGTGGATTTAATCGCTATCCTGCGCCCGACCGAATCGGTCAGCCTGTATCAGCAGATTGTCGGGCGCGGGCTGCGCTTGTCGCCAGGCAAAACCGACTGCCTGATCCTTGATTACGCGGGTAACCCGCACGATCTGTACGCGCCGGAAGTGGGCGCGCCCAAGGGCAAAAGCGACAACGTGCCGGTGCAGGTCTTCTGCCCCGCCTGCGGTTTCGCCAATACGTTCTGGGGCAAAACCACCGCCGACGGCACGCTGATTGAACATTTCGGCCGGCGCTGTCAGGGCTGGTTTGAGGATGACGACGGCCACCGCGAGCAGTGCGACTACCGTTTCCGTTTTAAAAACTGCCCGCACTGCAACGCGGAGAACGACATCGCGGCGCGGCGCTGTCGCGAGTGCAACGAGGTCCTGGTGGACCCGGACGATATGCTGAAAGCGGCGCTGAAGCTCAAAGACGCGCTGGTGCTGCGCTGTAGCGGCATGCAGCTTCAGCCGGGCGTTGATGAGAAAGGCGAATGGCTGAAGGTGACTTATTACGACGAAGATGGCGCGGATGTCAGCGAGCGTTTTCGTCTGCAGACGCCCGCGCAGCGCACCGCCTTTGAACAGCTGTTTATCCGCCCGCACACCCGCACGCCGGGCGTGCCGCTGCGCTGGATAACCGTCAACGACATCGTGGCCCAGCAGGTGCTGCTGCGCCATCCGGATTTTGTGGTGGCAAGGCTCAAAGGCCAGTACTGGCAGGTGCGTGAAAAGGTGTTCGACTACAATGGCCGCTTCCGGCGCGCTAATGAATTACGCGGTTAACGGCGGTTTTCATTGCCCCTGCGCGCTCAAATGGCTATAATGCCGCCCGCTTTTGCATCCGCAAAGCCAGTCATTTACCTGTTGCTGGGTCGCCTGTAACAGGCTTCTTTATTAAGAGAGATGTCAATGTTTACTATCAACGCTGAAGTACGTAAAGAGCAGGGTAAGGGTGCGAGCCGCCGCCTGCGTCACGCCAACAAGTTCCCGGCTATCGTTTACGGTGGCACCGAGGCTCCGGTTGCAATCGAACTGGACCACGACAAAGTGATGAACATGCAGGCTAAACCGGAGTTCTACAGCGAAGTGCTGACTCTGGCTATCGATGGCAAAGAAGTTAAGGTAAAAGTTCAGGCTGTACAGCGTCACCCGTACAAACCGAAACTGCACCACATCGATTTCGTTCGCGCGTAAGTGCGATGAAAGAAAAAACGCCGCGCTATGCGGCGTTTTTTTTGCCTGATATTCAGGAAAATAAGGGCGACGCGTGCGCCCTTTTTCATGCCTGACGCTTATTTCCCGGACAGGCGGCGCTGCAGCTGATCCCGCAGGTTCGGCGGCGTGCCTTTGATAGTCAGCGTGTCGGTCGCCGGGTCCCAGAAAATACGCTCGCCAAGCAGCATGGCGTCGAAATTAATCGTAAGCCCTCCGCCGCTGCCGGCGTATTTAGTGAGCTGGCGCAGCGTGCTGCGATCCGCCGGGAACGTCTCTTCCAGCTCATAGCCCTGCTCCGCCGTAAACTCCTGGAAGCTTTTCTCACCGAAATTCGGCAGCTCTTTTGAGAGTTCAGAGAGCGCAATCTCTTCGCCCGCCTGCAGTTGTTCATTGCAGTAGCTGTAGACCTGCGCGCGCACATTCTGACGCTCGGCTTTATCGAGCTGCGCCTCGGCGGTGAAATCGTCCAGCGCCTGCAACAGCCCGCGGTTCTGCGCTTTGGTATCGAGCCCGACGCTCGCGCCCAGGAAATCCATAAAGAAATCGGCGACTTTGCGCCCGACGCGCCCTTTGAGGAACGTCAGGTAGCGGGTCGACTCCGGATTCGTTTCCCATTCGGTCAGATCGATGCGCGCGACGATATCGGCATGGTTGATATCGAGATAGTGCGTGGTGCTGATATCGAGCTGTTCGTTAACACGCATGCTGCTCAGGTTGTTCAGCACCGCCACCAGCAGATACTCCACCGCCAGATAACGATAGTGACAGAACAGCACGACGCCGCCGTCCGCAAACGGATATTTCGCCAGCTCATCGCGCAGGCGACCGGTGGCCGCGCGGCTGAACGCCAGGAAATCGTCATCGCCGCGACGGCACTGGCGCAGCGCCTCGGCAAGTTCGCTCTCTTCGTTAAAAAGGCCGTAGGCTTTGCTTTTCGCGCTGTAGACGCGGTGCAGCTCGGCCATCATTTCCGTAACGGTATTGCCTGGTTCAAGCAGCGAGTCGCGCAGGATAAGCTCCAGATTCTGCTCATCGCGCTTAATTAACTGATGTAAGGCAATCTGGTTGATATCCAGACTCATGATAAACTCTCCTGTTGGGCAGGGGCGTATTCAACCACTGCCCGCCGTCCTGCGCAACCGCAGATAAAAATGCAGAAATAAAGCCACTGCTACGGTAAGATATTGGACTTTCCTGAACAAACTGATGTTGAGTTATGCCACAACTATCCCGCTATAGTGATGAACGCGTTGAAGAATTACTGACTGAACTGGCGAGCGTGCTGTCAAAGCACAAGGCGCCGACCGACCTTTCCCTGATGGTGCTGGGGAACATGGTCACCAATGTTATCAATAACAGCGTGGCCCCCGCGCAGCGCAAGACGCTGGCGCGCTCCTTCGCGGAGGCGTTGCAATCCTCCATTCGCGACGATAACGCGCATTAAGGAAGAACGTTAAAAAGCTATGGTGACTAACCGTCAGCGCTACCGTGAAAAAGTCTCCCAGATGATAAGCTGGGGGCACTGGTTCGCTCTGTTCAATATTCTGCTGTCGATTGTTCTTGGTAGCCGCTATCTGTTTATCGCCGACTGGCCCACGACGCTGACGGGCCGGGTTTACTCTTACGTAAGCCTGGTGGGCCATTTTAGCTTTCTGGTCTTCGCGACGTATCTGCTTATCCTTTTTCCGCTGACATTCATCGTGATGTCGCAGCGGCTGATGCGTTTCCTGTCGGCCATTCTCGCGACCGTCGGGATGACGCTGCTGCTGGTCGACAGCGAAGTCTTTACCCGCTTCCACCTGCACATTAATCCGGTGGTCTGGCAGGTGGTGATTAACCCCGAACAAAGCGAAATGGCACGCGACTGGCAGCTGATGTTTATCGCGGTGCCGGTGATTCTGCTTATCGAGATGCTGTTCGCCACCTGGAGCTGGCAGAAGCTGCGCAGCCTGACGCGCCGACGCCGTTACGCGCGCCCTGTGGCGGCGCTCTTTTTCGCGTCGTTCGTTACCACCCATGTGATGTATATCTGGGCCGACGCCAATTTCTATCGTCCCGTCACGATGCAGCGCGCGAACCTGCCGCTCTCGTACCCCATGACGGCGCGCCGTTTTCTGGAAAAACATGGTCTGCTGGACGCGCAGGAATATCAGCGCCGACTGGTGGAACAAGGCGATCCGGAAGCCGTCAGCGTACAGTACCCCCTAAGCGACCTGCGCTACAGCGATATGGGTTCGGGCCATAATGTCCTGTTTATCACGGTCGACGGTCTGAATTATTCGCGCTTTGAAAAACAGATGCCGTCGCTGGCGCAGTTCGCGCGCGACAACATTAACTTTACCCAGCATTTCAGTTCCGGAAACCTGGCGGATAACGGCATTTTCGGCCTGTTCTACGGGATTTCACCAGGCTATATGGATGGGGTGCTGGCGGCTCGCATTCCGGCGGCGCTCATCACCGCGCTTAACCAGCAGGGCTATCAGCTCGGCCTGTTCGCTTCCGATGGGTTCAGCAGCTCGCTGTATCGTCAGGCGTTGCTTTCTGACTTCTCGCTCCCGACGGCGCAGCCGCAAAGCGACGAACAGACCGCCTCGCAGTGGGTAAGCTGGCTGAATAAATATGCTTCCGAGGACAACCGCTGGTTCTCATGGGTGTCATTCAACGGCACTACCGTTAATGAAGATACCCAACAGGCGGCCTTCGCGCGCCGTTACGCCCGTGCCGCAGGCAATGTGGACGCGCAGATCGCTCGCGTGCTGGACGCCCTTAAATCAAGCGGCAAGCTCGAAAATACCGTCGTGATTATCACCGCAGGCCGCGGCGTTCCGCTTGGCAAACAGCAGGACAGCTTCGGCTGGGATCGCTCGCGTATTCAGGTGCCGCTGGTTATCCACTGGCCGGGCACGCCTGCGCAACGCGTCACGAAGCTTACCGATCATCAGGACGTGATGACGACCCTGATGCAGCGTCTGCTGCACGTGCGCACGCCAGCGAATGAGTATTCGCAGGGCGAAGATCTCTTCTCCCCTGCCCGCCGCAACAACTGGGTGGTAAGCGCGGATAACAACACGCTGGCGGTCACCACGCCGCAGATGACGCTGGTGCTGGATAACAACGGCAACTACCGGATGTATGACCTGCGCGGCGAGCGGATGGACGAGGATAAACCGCAGCTCAGCCTGCTGTTGCAGGTGCTGACGGATGAAAAACGGTTCATTGCTAACTGATTGATTAATTATAAATCACTCAATGGGGCGTCGCTTGCAATCAGCGTGAAAACGGGTAGTATAAGCCTCCACGTCGGCACGTAGCGCAGCCTGGTAGCGCACTGTCATGGGGTGTCAGGGGTCGGAGGTTCAAATCCTCTCGTGCCGACCAAAAAATCCCGAAAAAACCAGCCATTAGGCTGGTTTTTTTATGCCTGCGATTTGGCGAGGGCCAACCGCTCCGTCATTAAGGGCTGTGCTGCTTTGACACCGCCGCCTTGCCGCCACAGATCATGGCGGCGGGTCGTCAGCGACGTATTCAACGCCCTCAGAGCCAGGTAGCAGGACGTCTGTCCGCCAGATAACCTATTTATTTATCTGCTGAGCGGACTTCAGGTGCTGCTCAACGACCGGCGTATGTGCATCGGCCAGGGCCTTCACATCCGGATCCTGAATCTTCGTAGCGTCACTCTGCAGCGTCGACAACACCATCTGGTGATCTTTCGTGCCGGCGTTTTCCATATACATCTTGTCAAAGGCATCGCCGCTCTGTTTTTCCAGCTCGCTGGCCATAGCCTTATGACTGGCGTCCGGCTCAGTCGGCAGTGTCACGCCCTTCTGCTGGGCGACAGTCTGGACTTTAGTCAGAGCCGCGCCGTGGTCATCGACCATCTTCTGAGCGAAGGTTTTGACGTCGCTGCTTTGGGCTTTGCTCAGCGCTATCTTGGCGGCGGCGATTTCATTGATATTGGCCTGCGCCATGTCCTTCAACGCTTTTTCGTCGCCGGCGCTGAGTTTAGCGCTCGATTGGGTCTGACCTGCAGCCCCAGCCTGCTCGGTGCTTGTCGGCGTCCGGGCTTGCGCACTCACCGTACTGAACATCGCTGCGACTACCGATACGGCCAGCAGCCCTTTCAAGGTTTTACGCTTCTGCATTTTGTTCTCCTGAGGGTCATGGGTAAGGCTGATGTCAGATAACGGGGCGTTGGTCGCTTCATCGTTAAATGACAACGGCAATGGTCAGTATAGTGCATCAACCATTTAAGACCGGCGGCGGCAGCATAGCCCTCTGGAGAGGACGACAGGCGAGGGTTATAAATACCGACATGTGCTGGCACAGCAGGCGAGGCGGCTGCGTGTTAGCATCGTGCTGAAATGTTTACCTATTGCCCCGGCCCACGACGGCGCGCCCGTGTCACAGGCCCCCCTCATCGCCTTACGATAAAAAATTACACCGTCGGGATTGTGCCGCCATCTATCACATATTCCATACCTCGCTTAACACCGCGCCGCGCTCTATTACCTTACCCGCCAGCCTGGTCTGCTAAGATGAAATAATTACCCTCAACGGAAAGCGCATTATGTATCACCTTTACGGCACCGCTCGTTCTGGTTCTGCCGCCATTGAGATGGCGCTCAGAGCATGCAACGCTGAATACCAGGTGTGTAAGGCCAGCTCATGGCAAAAAGAGAGCAGCACTGAAGAATTAAAACAGCGTAACCCGTTAGTGCAGATCCCCACGTTAATTCTTCCTGATGATTCAGTTCTTACTGAAAGCGCAGCCATCATCATTCATCTCGCGATGGAATATCCGCACGCCGGGCTTCTCTCTTCGGACGCGTGCGTTCGCGCGCAGCAATTACGGGGGCTGGTTTATATCGCGGCTAACTGTTACGCCTCGGTTGGCATTATTGACTACCCCGAGCGCTGGCTGCCAGACAGCGCAGAAGATCAACACACGCAGCTTGCGCAGGGGGCCTGCCAAAAGCTTTATCAGCAATGGGATATCTTTAGCGACATCTTTTATGGTACGCAGGCCTGGCAGCCAGAAAGCCCTGGCGGACTGGAAATGCTGGCCTGTGTCGTCACCCGGTGGAGCAGGACGCGCGAGCACCTGCGCCTCTCCCGACCCGATTTCTGTTCTTCCCTGACAGAAATTGAGAACGATGCGCTTATCAGGGCAGTCACCGACTATCACTGGGGAACCTGACGCGCTGGTTTTCTGCCTCAGCTGCTGTCTTATCGCCTTTTACACAAGAGGTTCACACACCATTATGAAGGCGAAGCGCTTTTCGCACGATGATGTCAGCAAAGGGGGTCAATTGTATTGCACAACGCTACCCCGGTGTCATTGAGGGTTTCTTTCAGCCTGGCGGCATTAGCCAGGCAGCTTGTCCTCTGATGTGGCATAGTTGTGCGCATTCGTTCAGCAGATACGCCCTGATATTCTCATTTTCATCCGTCCATTTTTAATATGTGTCACCAGATAAGCCGTAACTGAAAAGGCGCACCACGAAAAACCAGCCGTTACGGCTGGTTTTTATCCGTCAAATTCGCATCACAGCACGCTTTATTTGCGCGTATTCACCACCTGCCCGATACCGGCGCCCTGCAGCGTCACGTCCGGGTCGGCGAAAAAGTCGATATTGAAATATGTATCGTCGGTGAGCAGCTCAATACGGTGCCATTTTTGCGGCGGGCTGATGCCAAACTGCCCGGCGTCGATAATCACTTCCATATCCGACGCTTTCGCGTCGCTGTCGGCGAAGCCGTAATATTTCACCGCGCCCTGCATCACCGACAGCCGGCCATAGACGCCCGCGCGGGTGTTGTGCCGGGTAAACAGCGCCGCAGGCGCGGTCTCTTTATTCCAGAATGGCGTGGCGCGGGTATGTACATAATGTTGCGGAATACGCATCGTAAACCTCCTCAAATCGGTGTTGCCGCCGGGGCGGCGGCGTTTCAACGCTATACTTACTGTCAGTCTTTCATCAGCCGCGAGGGCGATATGCAACGAGAAACGGTCATGTCCCGCAGCCTGGCGTCGGTCGGTTATGACTGGGACAGCCGGGTGCTGGAGATAGCCTTTCATAACGGCGCGGTTTACCACTACCAGAACGTGCCGGAGCAGGTTTATCTCGCGCTGGGCCGCGCCCTGTCGAAGGGGCGCTATTTTCGCAAAGCCATTAAAGACCGCTTTCCTTACCAGCGCGTGGAGTAGCGGCTCAGTGGGCGCTCGCGTTGAGTTCTTTAAGCAGCCCAAACGCCTGCTTCATGCGCTCCTCGCTGACCACAAACGCGCGCAGCGTGCCCTGCCCGTCCAGCCCGCGCGCCACCACGCCATCCGCGGTGATGCGCATCTCCCAGTCCAGCTCGCGGTTGGCCGTGTCACCTGCCAGATGCAGGGGCATTAGCGGCGTTTTCACTTTCACCAGCATCGCGGGCAGCGTCAGGTTTTGCGCCGCGCCGCAGAGATTCCTGGCAAGCGTCATGGCGCAAAGCTGGGCAGGCTGTAAGAACGGCAGCAGACGTCCACGGATTTCGGCGCAATCACCGAGCGCGTAAATATCCGGATGGCTGGTGGCGAGCCGGTCATCCACCACAATACCGCGCCGGGTGACGAGGCCCGCGCTTTTCGCAAGCGTCAGATCAGGACGCAGCCCGATGGCGCAGACGACCGCGTCAACGCTCTGCTGATGCCCGTCGGTTAAGGTCGCGACCAGCGAGTCATGATGGCGCGCCAGCGACGAAAGCCCCGTGCACAGCCGCAGCGTTACGCCGTTTTGCGCCAGCACCGTTTGCAGGCGCGCGCTGATTTCCGGCACCAGCACTGAGGAGAGCAAACTCGTACCGGTGTCCACCAGCGTCACCTGTTTCCCGGCGCGGTTGAGATCCATCGCAAGCTCGGTGCCGATAAGCCCGCCGCCCAGCAGCAGTACGCGTTTCGCGTCACGCAGCGCCGCCTCGCAGCGGCGATACTCCTGCTGGCTGTTAAGCGTGAACATCAGCTCGCTGCCCTCCACCGGCGGCACTATCGCCTGCGCGCCGGTCGCGAGCACCAGTTGTCGCCAGGGGAAAGTGCCAGCGGTTGTCGTCACGGTGCGCGCGGCGGTATCTATCGCCGTCGCCTGAGTAAACGGATGCAGCAGAATATGGCTCTGCTCCGCCCATTCACCCGCCGACTGCCGGGTGAGGTCATCCGCGCGCTGCCCGTTGGTGAACACATGGCTGAGATCGGGTTTGTTGTAGTCATCGCCGCTGTCCGCCGCGATAACCCGGACAGGACGCGTGCTGTCCTGCTGGCGCAGGTGGCGCACCAGTTGCCGCGCGGCGAAGCCGGAGCCGATAACGATCAGTTCCTGAGTCATGATTCAGCCCTCGTACACGTCAAAAACCGATTTGCCGAGGCCGCATTCCGGGCAGAGGAACGTCTCCGGCACCGCGTCCCACGGCGTGCCGGGCGCGACATCCTGATTCGGCTCGCCTTGCGCCGGGTCGTAGACCCACTGGCAGACGGTGCAGATCATGCACTGGCCTACGGGTTCGTCAGGCTCCTGGAACGCCACGCCGCTGTCGTCGGCGGGCGCAGCCGCGACGGGCAGCGGTGAGAGCGCCCAGGCACGGGCAATCTCGCGACCATGCTCGCGGCACGCCTCCAGCGCGTCGAGGTCCGGTCGCCATTTGGCTTTCAGGCTTAGCGACATCTCAAACCCGGCGTCCTGCAAACGCGTGGAGAGACGGTCTACCGCGCCCCCGCTCCAGCCGTGGGAGCCGAACGCGCTGGCGCGCTTGTTGCGAAAACGCAGCCCGGTCATCTCCTCCACCAGGCCCGCGATTTTCGGCATCATCACGTTATTCATGGTCGAGGTGCCGACCAGCACGCCTTTGGAGCGAAAGACGTTGGTAAGGATTTCGTTTTTATCGCTGCGGGCGACGTTAAAGATTTTCACCGCCACGCGCGGATCCACTTCCGCGATGCCCTGGGCGATAGCGTCCGCCATCAGACGGGTGTTGTTAGACATGGTGTCGTAGAAAATCGTGATGCGATCTTCCTGATAATCCGCCGCCCATTTGAGGTACAGCTCGACAATCTGCGTCGGGTTGTCGCGCCAGACCACACCGTGAGAAGTGGCAATCATCTCCACCGGCAGGTTAAAGCCGAGGATCTCGGTGATTTTCGGCGTCACCAGGCGGCTGAACGGCGTCAGGATATTGGCGTAGTAGCGCAGGCATTGCTCGAACAACTCGGTCTGGTCCACTTCATCGTTAAAGAGATGCTCGTCGCAGTAGTGCTGGCCGAAGGCGTCGTTGCTGAACAGCACCGCGTCGCCGGTCAGGTAAGTCATCATGCTGTCCGGCCAGTGCAGCATCGGGGTCTCGACAAAGATCAGCTTTTTGCCGTTGCCGATATCCAGCGTATCGCCGGTTTTCACCACGTTAAAGTTCCACTCCGGGTGATGGTGATGCCCGTTTATGGAATCGATACCGTTCGCGGTGCAGTAAATCGGCGTATCCGGGATGCAGTTCATCAGCTCGGAGAGCGCGCCCGCGTGATCCTCTTCGGCGTGGTTGATAATGATGTAGTCGATATCCGCAAGATCGATTTCGCTGCGCAGGTTATTGACAAAATCGCGGCTGAATTTGTGGTCGACGGTGTCGATCAGCACATTTTTCTCTTCGCGGATAAGATAGCTGTTGTAGCTGCTGCCTTTTAAGGTTTTGTACTCGGTGCCGTGAAAATCACGTACTTCCCAGTCGCGCTGGCCAACCCAAAAAATATTGCTTTTAACATGAATGTTCATTGCACGGTTCCTCTGAAATAACACTCTTTGCATCAGGTATTGCAGACACCGTGCCAGTTTTTATTTTATTGATTTTAAAAGAATTAAATTTTCTACATTGTCAAAAACACAATCACCGCGTATTGTATTTTTGACACGACATTGTGGAATTGACACCATGACGCTATCCGCACATGCGCTCGCCGCGCTGGCCGTCGACATACAAAACGGGCTGCCGGGCCGCGACCGCTTTAACCGTATGATCGCCAGCATTCATCACCTGCTGCGCTGCGACGCCACCGCCCTGCTGCGCTATGAAAACCGGCAGTTTCGCCCGCTGGCGACGGCGGGCCTCGCGCCGGATGTGATGGGCCGCCGTTTCAGCCTGGCGGCGCATCCGCGCCTTGAAGCCATCGCCCGCGCCGGCGACGTGGTGCGCTTTCCTGCCGACAGCGACCTGCCGGACCCTTACGACGGGCTGATCCCGGAGCGCCAGGAGCTGCACGTGCACGCCTGCGTCGGGATGCCGCTGTTCTCCGGGCAGACGCTCATCGGCGCGCTGACGCTCGACGGCATGTGCGCCACGCAGTTTGACGCCTACAGCGATGACGAGCTGCGCGGCGTCGCGAGTCTTGCGGGCAGCGCGCTGCATAACGCGCTATTAATGGAGCAACTTGAGAAAACCGCCGCGCCCTTCAGCCGGGCGTTAGAACGCGTGCAGCCAGACGAGCAACTGGAGATGATTGGCGAATCGGCCCCGATGCAACAGCTCAAAAAGGAGATAACGCTGGTGGCGCCGTCGGATCTCAACGTGCTGGTTCTCGGCGAAACCGGCGTCGGCAAAGAACTGGTGGCGCGCGAGCTGCACGCGAGGTCGGCCCGGGCCGCGAGCCCGCTGGTCTACGTCAACTGCGCCGCCCTGCCGGAAAGCGTGGCGGAAAGCGAGCTGTTCGGCCACGTAAAGGGCGCGTTCACCGGTGCCATCCACGACCGGCGCGGCAAATTTGAGCTTGCCGACAACGGCACGCTGTTTCTTGATGAAGTGGGCGAACTGCCGCTGACGCTTCAGGCGAAGCTGCTGCGGGCGTTGCAATACGGCGACGTGCAGCGCGTCGGGGAAGATAAACTGTTGCGGGTGGATGTACGCATCGTCGCCGCCACCAACCGCTCTCTGCGCGAGGCCGTCGCGCAGGGCGGCTTTCGCGCCGATCTCTACCATCGCCTGAGCGTCTTTCCGCTACATGTGCCGCCGCTTCGCGAGCGTGGCGATGACATTCTGCTGCTGGCGGGGTTTTTCTGTGAAAAATGCCGGGTGAAATTCGGCCTGAATCGCGTCGCGCTAAGCCCGCAGGCGAACGCGTGGCTGATGGCGCAGCGCTGGCCTGGCAATATTCGCGAACTCGAACATGCGCTCTATCGGGCGATTATTGTGGCGCAGGCAGAGAGCCGCGGCCCGGAGCTGCTGCTGCTGCCGCACCACTTCGCTCCTGGCGACGCCGTGCCCGCGCCTGTCGCGGCCACGCACGCCGCCACGCCGCAGGTCGAAAACCTCCAGCACGCCACACGTCAGTTTCAGCGCGACTATATCCGGCGCGCGTTGCACCTCGCCGGGCATAACTGGGCGGCCTGCGCGCGGCTACTGGAGATGGACCCCGGCAACCTCCACCGGCTCGCGCGTAAGCTCGGCCTGAAATAGACCGTCGCCATTGCGCAAGGCTGGCATTTTGCCGCCTTGCTCTGTACCATCGCCCGTCCCTGCTGCCCGTAAAGGGCGGCGCTGATAATAAAACACCTGCAAATACTCATGTCTGATACTCAAAACACGGCTCGGGCTATCCCTGAGCTCTCTGTGGCGCATGTGCTGCGCACGCCGCGCCTGCTGATGCGCGAAACGCTGGCGGGCATCCTGACTGCGCTGGCGCTGATCCCGGAGGTTATCTCCTTCTCGGTGATTGCGGGCGTCGACCCAAAAGTGAGCCTGGTGGCCTCCATTGTCCTGTGCTTTAGCATGTCGATTCTCGGCGGCCGTCCGGCAATGGTAACGGCTGCCGCAGGCTCGGTGGCGTTGGTCATCGGCCCGATGGTGCATCAACACGGCGTCGGCTACATTCTGCCCGCGCTGGTGCTGGGCGGGATTATCCAGATCCTGTTCGGGCTGTTCGGCCTTGCGCGCATGATGCGCTATATCCCCCGCTCAGTGATGACCGGTTTCGTCAACGCGCTCGGTATCCTGATTTTTATGGCGCAGGTGCCGCACGTCTGGGGGCAGAATCAGATGGTATGGCTGCTGTTCGCCGCGACGCTCGCCATCGTGCTGCTGCTGCCGCGCATCACCAAAAGCGTGCCGTCGCCGCTGGTGGCGATTGTCGCGGTGACGGTTATCGCCTGGGCCTGCGGCCTGACCCCGCCGACGGTCGGCGACGAAGGCCCGATGACGCCGGGCCTGCCGGGCTTCACGCCATTGCTGGTGCCGCTCAATCTGGAGACGCTGAGCATCATCTGGCCCTGCGCGCTGAGTATCGCGTTCGTCGGGCTAATGGAATCGCTGCTGACCGCGCGTCTGGTGGATGACATCACCGATACGCCATCAAGCAAGCGCCGCGAATGCTGGGGGCTTGGCGTCGCCAATATTCTGAGCGGGTTTTATGGTGGCATCGGCGGCTGCGCGATGATCGGCCAGACGGTGGTAAACGTGGAGCTGGGCCGCGCCCGATCGCGCTTTTCTACCCTCGCCGCCGCGCTGGTGCTGTTGCTGATGGTGACGGGGCTGAGCGCCGTGATGGCGCAAATCCCGATGGTTGTGCTGGCAGGCATTATGATGGTGGTCGCGGCTAAAACCCTCAACTGGCACAGCATTGCGCCAGCGACCCTGAAGCGGATGCCGGTGTCGGAAACGCTGGTGATGGTGGTGACCGTTATCGCCACCGTCTGGACCGGCAACCTCGCCATTGGCGTTGCGGGCGGTGTGCTGTTCGCCATGATGCTGTTCGCCCGTCGCGTTGCCCACGTGGTCCGTGCCGAGCGCGAGGTTATCGATAACGGCGCGGCGGTGCGCTACCGCGTGCGCGGCCCCCTCTTTTTCGCCAGCAGCAACGACCTTTACGAGCATTTCCGCTACGCTGAGGATCCGGCGCGGGTGATTATCGATTTAACCCACGCGCAAATCTGGGACGCCTCGACCGTCGCGGCGCTGGACGCCATCGAAACGCACTATCAGCGCTATAACGCGAAAGTGGAGATTGAAGGGCTGGATCTGCGCAGCCACGACTTCCACCAGCGGCTGAGCGGCAAGCTGTGATATAAAAAACCACCGTCGGCGCGGTGGTTTCGTGAGAAAGCGGAAGAGAAAACTTCCGCTTTTTTTATGCGCGCCGGTTAGCTGCCGGTGCGCGCCAGCACGTCGCGGCTCGCAAGCTGGCGCTCTTCGCCGGTGAGCTCCGAAAGGACGCCCTGGCGCATCTCCAGCAGGCGGTCGGCATGGATGAAGTAGTGATCGTCATGGCTGATGGCGAAGACGGTTTTGCCCATCTCTTTCATCAGCGGCAGCAATGCCTGATAAAACTCGCGGCGGAAATGCGGGTCCTGGTCGGCGGCCCATTCATCCAGCAGAATGATGTCACGCCCTTCCGCAAGCGCCAGCAGCAGCGCCACGCGCTTTTTCTGCCCTTTCGAGAGCTTCAGGTTGAGGATTTTGCCGTTCTCAAGCGTCAGTTTATTCACCATTTTCAGGCGGTTCAGCCAGGTTTCCACAAGCGCCGGATCAGCCTCTTCGCCGTCTGGGCCGAGCAGTTTGTCAAACAGCCAGACATCGGTGAATACCGCCGAGAAGTGCTGTCGGTACGCGTCCATGTCCTCTGCGCCGAGCGGTTTGCCATCCAGCAGGATCTCGCCCGTAGCCGGTGTATACAGGCCAGTCAGCAGCATTGCGAGCGTCGATTTGCCGCTCCCGTTGCCGCCAATCAGGAAGAGCAGTTCGCCACGATGAAGGGTAAGGTTAATCGGCCCGACGCTGAAGCTGCCGTCGTGGTAGGTAAACGTGACGTCACGCAACTCCAGCGTCTGCCAGCGAGCGTTGCGCTCAGGACGGCTGAACGCCGGGGCGTACGGCGCGAGCTGAAACTGTTTGAGCTTATTGAACGCCACCTGGGCTGCGAGCAGCGTTGGCAGCGCTCCCATCGCCGAGAGCAGCGGCGTGCGCAGAAACAGCAGCGCCAGCGAATAGGTAGCCGCGACCGTGGTATCGGCCCAGCCGAGGCCGTTTGACATCCAGAACACCAGGCCAATCACGCCCAGCATCATGATATTCGACCAGTTAACCGCGCTCAGATGGAACGTATCGGCGCGGATAATGTGCTGACGGTAGCGCGCCGCATCCGGCTTATAGATTTTGTCGAAGATATAGGCCGCGCGCTCGCGGTTAAGCGAAAGCTCTTTGCGCCCCTCCAGTACGGTCTGGAAATCGTCATACAGGCTGTCTTCCACCTCGCGAAGCGTGGCGAGATGTTTATAGACGCGCTGCACCAGCAGGTAGCCTGTCCAGAGCGTGACGGCAATCCACATCGCGGTCACCAGCAGCATTTTGCCGGATAACCAGCCGAGATAGGCAGCGCTGCCGAGCGTTAAAATGACGCCCTGCACCAGCTCCGGCAGGCGTACAAACGCGACGGTGATATTGCGCACGTCGCTGGTAAGCCCCGCCAGCAGCGTGGCGCTGCCGAGCTTTTCGATCTGCTCGACCGGCGTATCCATAATGCGTTTGATAAATTCGCTGCGCAGCCGGTAGACAAAGTGGTGGCCAAGCATGGTGAGCGCCAGCTGGGAGCCGAGCGTGACCGCCATCAGCAGCACCAGCAGACCGAGAAATTCCGGCAACACCGAGGCGTTTAAATCGACAGTTGCAATCAGACGCTGATTAATAAAGGCGATAAGCCCGATGCCGAGCGCCGCACTGGCGAGGCTCAGCAGGAGCACCAGAGAAAAGGGCCAGCGATACTGGCGCCAGACGAGGCGCAGAAGTTCCATAAATAAGCATGACTCAGGCAGTGAAAAACAGCGAGCAGTTTAAACGGCTCTGCGGACACGGCAAGAATAATTCTTATTTTTATTTGCGCGCCTGGCGGAACGTGAGGTTATAGCGATATTCCCCGGTAGCCGGATGCTGACCGGGCTTCAGCGGCTGTATGCCATGATAGAAAAGCCGCGACGGCCCGCCCCAGACCACCACGTCGCCATGCTCCAGCAGCAGGCGTTTGAGCGGATCGTTGCGTTTCAGGCCGCCAAACTGAAACACGGCGGGCAGCCCAAGGGAGACAGAGACAATCGGCGCACGCAGATCCGGCTCGTCTTTATCCTGATGCAGCGACAGTTTGGCGCCCGGCGCGTAGCGGTTAATCAGGCAGGCGTCGGGCGTGAAATCGGGATACCCTGCGGCGCGCGCGGCAGCGTCGCACAACGTGCGAAAGGCGCCGGGCATCGCGGGCCAGGGCGCGCCGGTTTGCGGATCCACCTGCGCATACAGATAGCCTTTAAGATTGGTGCTCCAGCCCACCTCGCCGCAATTGGTCATTGCAACGGACATGGTATAGCCGCCTGGCGTCACCATATGGCGAAACGGCGAACGGGCCGCCACTGCCTCAATACCCGCCATTAATGCGGGCGCGCTGGCGAGCGCGAAACGGCGCAGCACTACCGCGCCGTCGGCGAGCGGTTCTTCCCAGGGTTCGGCATCGGCAAAAAGATCGAGCATCAGGTCTCCTGTTCACGTTCGCGGGCGAGCAGCCGCGCCTTGCGGGCCGCTCCCCAGCGGTAGCCGGAGAGCGCGCCGTCGCGGCGCACCACCCGGTGACACGGCACCACTATCGCCAGTTTATTGGCCGCACAGGCGCTGGCGACCGCGCGCACCGCCTGCGGATTGCCGGTGCGTGCCGCCAGTTGCTGGTAGCTGATGGTGCTGCCCGGCGGCACGGCCTGCAACGCCTGCCAGACCCGCAGCTGAAACGCGGTGCCGCGTAAATCAAGCGGCAGCGCCAGCTCGCCCTGCGGCGCGTCTATCCACGCTGTCACCTGCGCCACCTGGGCGGCGAATGCCGCGTCGGGCGCGAGACGCTGCGCGTGCGGAAAAATCGCCGCCAGTTCGGCTTCAAGCGCGGCGGCGTCATCCGCCAGCAACACGGCGCACAGCCCGCGATCGCTTGCCGCCACCAGACAAAGCCCCGCCTCGCAGGGCGCGATGGCGTAACGAATCGTCATCTGTTCCCCGCCGCGCCGGTACTGACGTGGACTCATGCCCAGCGCGCGGTCGGCTTCACGGTAAAGGGCGCTACCCGACGAAAACCCCGCCTCCCAGAGCGAATCGGTAACGGTCATTCCTTCACGGAGCGCTGTCTGGAGTTTTTGCGCCCGCAGGGCGTTTTGCCAGCCTTTCGGCGTCATACCGGTCACGGCTTTAAACTCGCGGTGAAAATGAAACGGGCTCATGGCGGCGCTGTCGGCAAGCGCCGCCAGCGTCAGCGGGGTCTCGCTCTGCGCCATCAGGCGACACGCGGCGGCGATGCGCTGCGCTTTTTGCGCCTGCGGCGTCAGCCCCGCGGGCTGGCAGCGTTTACAGGGACGAAAGCCCGCCGCGCAGGCCGCCGCCGCATCCGGGTAGAAGCGGACGTTGGCGCGTAGCGGACGGCGCGCGCGGCACGACGGCCGGCAAAAGATGCCCGTCGTCACCACGGCGAAGACAAAGGCGTTATCGGCACGCGCGTCGCGGTTCTCCACCGCCTGCCAGCGGGCGTGCTCGTCGGTAAAATCTGCTACGTTCATGGCGCTCTCCTTCTTACAGGTTAGCGTGACTTTGCCCGACTGGCCGCCTTTTAACACTCACGTTCTTGCTCTTTAATTTTCGCTTTGTTCAAGAAAGGTTTTGAACTGCGGCGACATCCAGGTGGCGAAGCCGTCGCCCTCCCGGGTGATGAAATAGACTGCGAGCTTCTCGCGCAGCGCCACGGCCTTCGCTTTTTCCGGGCCGAGCACCATCAGGCCGGTGTCCCAGGCGTCGGCTTCGAGCGCCGTCGGCGAAATCACCGTGACCGAGACCAGCTTATGCGTAATCGGCCGACCGGTCGCCGGATCGATGACGTGCGAAAGGCGCTTACCGTCGAGCTCATAATAGTTGCGGTAGCTGCCGGACGTGCTGATGCCGTGGCCGTTGATATCAACCACCGCCTGGACGGCGTTTTCCCGATCGGTCGGCTTCTGTATCGCCACGCGCCATGGGCGGCCGCCGGGGTTCATGCCACGGCTGGCGAGCGCGCCGCCCACCGACACCAGATAACGGCTGACGCCCTCTTCTTCCATCAGGCGCGCCAGATGATCGGCAGCGTAACCTTCCCCTACGGTCGAGAGGTCAACAAAGAGATCGGGCAGGTCTTTTTGCAACCACTGCTGCCCGGCGCCGTTAATGACCTTAAGGCGCGACAGCCCGGTGCGTGCGCGGGCGGCGTCAATCTGCGCCTGATCCGGCGTTTTCACCGGCTGTTTATCCGGCCCGAACCCCCAGAGGTTAACCAGCGGCCCGATGGTGATATCCATCGCGTTATCGGTTTTCGCGCCGACGCGCAGCGATTCAGTCACAATATCCGCCATCGCTTCATCCACCGGCCAGGGCGCGGTGGTGCGGGCGTGGTTAAAGCGCATCAGCGCCGAATCGTCTTTCCAGGTGGACAGCAGCCGGTCGTCGGCATCAAGCCGCGCCTGAATTTTGTCACGCAGCGTCTGCGCGCGCGCGGCATCCACGCCCGCCAGACTGACGCGCCAGGAGGTGCCCATCGTTTTGCCTTCCAGCACCAGCGCCTGCGGGGAGGATGTCGGGGCGTTGTCGCATCCGGCGACGGTCAAAGCGACGGCCAGCAGCGCGGTGCGTATACCAGATAATTTCACGCGTTTCTCCTCTGTAACGGCGGCCCAAGGTTACCTCATTTTTTGCAGACATAAAAAAAGGAGCCCGCAGGCTCCTTTGGCACATCAGGTCGGAGATTAGAACTGGTAAACCAGGCCTACCGCTACGACGTCATCGGTACCGATGCCAGCCGCGCGGGTGAACGCGTTGTCATCCAGCAGGTTGATTTTGTAATCAACGAAGGTGGACATGTTTTTGTTGAAGTAGTAGGTCGCGCCCACGTCAACATATTTCAGAATGTCCTGGTCGCCGTAAGAAACGCCGGTGGTTTTGTTAGCGATGTCTTTACCGCGGGACTGCAGGTACGCCACAGACGGACGCAGGCCGAAGTCGAACTGGTACTGTGCAACCACTTCGAAGTTCTGCGCTTTGTCAGCGAAGCCGTAGATGTCGCTGCGGTCATCAGCGGTGCCAGTAGAAGTACCGAAACGGGTCGCGTTGTAAGTCTGGGAGTACTGCGCCGCCAGGTAGATGTTGTTCGCGTCGTATTTCAGGCCGCCGGAGTAAACTTCCGCGTGGTCGCCTTCGCCATAAACGCCTGCGCTGTTCTGGTCAGCGGTACGTTTGGAAGAAGCCATCGCACCACCGACGCTGAAGCCTTCGCCCAGATCGTAGGTCAGGGACATGCCGTAGCCGTCGCCGTTCTGTTTCAGCAGGCTACGACCACCAGCGGCGTCGTTCTCACCGGAAACGCTGCCGTTTTTACCCTGGTATTGCAGGGCAAAGTTCAGGCCGTCAACCAGACCGAAGAAGTCGGTGTTGCGGTAAGTCGCGATGCCGTTGCCGCGAGACTGCAGGAAGTTGTCAGCACCGTAGGTGTCGCCGCCGAATTCCGGCAGAACGTCGGTCCAGGAGGTCACGTCGTAGATAACGCCGTAGTTACGGCCGTAGTCGAAAGAACCTGCGTCGCCGAATTTCAGACCTGCGAACGCCACACGGGTCCAGGACTGGTTGTCGCTTTCAGAGGTGTTGCCCTTGATCTGGTATTCCCACTGGCCGTAACCGGTGATCTGATCATTTACCTGGGTTTCGCCTTTGAAGCCGATACGCATGTAGGTCTGATCGCCATCATTGCTGTTGTCGTCAGAGAAGTAGTGCTCAGCGTCCACTTTACCGAACAGATCTAATTTATTGCCGTCTTTATTATAGATTTCTGCCGCGTTTACGCTGCCTGCAACCAGCAGTGCCGGTACCAGCAGGGAGAGAACTTTAACTTTCATTATATTAACCCTCTGTTATATGCCTTTATATACTTATTATTGCCACTGCTCACTAATTCTCTGAACTAGTGGGCGAAGCCATTGTCCGAAACCGGAGCCGAATAATCCAACAGGAATATGATACGAAAACTTTTTAGGTGTTTCACAATATCTACAAAATGTAACAATATATTAATACCAAGGAACTTTTTTCCGCACTAATCGCTAAATATATTCGCACAATTAATCAAGAAACTATAAATAATTCTTAAAAATCAACAAAATAACCATTCGGATTAGTTACCGCACTGAATGCCAAAACCTAATGAGAAGAGTCCACTAGAATTACTCTCGCTATCATCATTAACTTTATTTATTACCGTCATTCATATCTGAATGTTCGTTTTACCCCTATTACCGCCGGATGCTTGCATCCGGCATTTTTTTGCCCAATTTTTAGTTTCAACTATTTGCGGGTAAATTAAAGTAAAATTAACGACTATTAAATAATCACATTGCCGTTATTTTGTTCGTCTGCGAATAAAAATGACAATAATGGCTGTCCGCCTCGTCTTTTATCTCTCCCCTTCCATGCCCGATCCAACCGCAGTTTCAGACCGTTCTCACCATCTGGTAAATCATACGTTTCGCTTTATACTTCAATGTTTGCGATACTGTTAAAAGAAGACAGGTGTCGACCCGACAAGCCCTGTGCTACGGGCGTTGCGCTCCGGTTTCGCCGCGACGCCGCAGGACAAGAAGGCTAAAAAATGGATAGCTGCCGCCCGCGCAGCACGGTTCTTTTTTCTTTACACGGCGCAGGCCGGTGGATTACGCACAATAATGAGTCAGCCAGACGCAATGATCCCCAATAAATTTTCCCTTATGCCGGGCAGCATTACCCGTTTCTTCTTATTACTGATCGTGGTGCTTCTGGTGACGATGGGCGTGATGGTGCAGAGCGCCGTTAACGCCTGGCTGAAGGATAAAAGCTATCAGATTGTCGACATTACCCACGCGCTGCATAAACGTGTGGATACCTACCGCTACGCCACCTGGCAGATTTACGACAATATCGGCGCGAACGCTGCTGGTCAGAACGGCGAAGGGCTACAGGAAACGCGTCTGCGCCAGGATGTCTATTATCTCGAAAAACCGCACCGCAAAACCGAAGCGCTGATTTTCGGCTCTCACGACAGCTCGACGCTGGATATGACGCAGCGGATCTCAAGCTATCTCGATACGCTGTGGGGCGCGGAGAGCGCGCCCTGGTCGATGTATTACCTGAACGGCCAGGATAACAGCATGATCCTTATCTCGACGCTGCCGCTCAAAGATCTCTCCTCCGGCTTTAAAGAGAACTCGATTAACGCGATTGCCGATTCGCGTCGCGCCGAAATGCTCCAGCAGGCAAACGCCCTGGACGAGCGCGAAAGTTTCTCGCCGCTGCGCAAGCTCGCCTGGCAGAACGGCCACTATTTCACCCTGCGCACCACTTTTAACCAGCCGGGCCATCTCGCGACGGTAGTGGCGTTTGATATTCCGATTAACGATTTGATCCCGCCGGGAATGCCGCTGGAAAGCTTCCGCCTGGAGCCCGACAGCAGCCAGAGCGCCCTCGCAGGCCAGGATAAAGAAGACCCGGACAGCGTCAACATTAACTTTAACAGCACGCGCATTGAGATCTCTTCGGCGCTGACCAGCACCCAGTTGCGGCTTATCTGGGAAGTGCCGTTTGGCACGCTGCTGATGGAAACGCTGCAAAATATCCTGTTGCCGTTACTGTTGAATATCGGCCTGCTGGCGCTGGCGCTTTTTGGCTATACCACGTTCCGCCATCAGCCGAGCCGCCCGGTAGAGACCGCAACCAGCAGCACCAATAACGCCGAACTGCAAATGCTGCGCGCGCTGAATGAAGAGATCCTGAGTGTCCTGCCGCTGGGCCTGCTGGTACATGATCAGGAATCCAGCCGCACCATCATGAGCAATAAAATCGCCGATCACCTGCTGCCGCATCTGAATCTGCAAAACATCACCTCGATGGCGGATCAGCACCAGGGCATTATTCAGGCGACGGTGAATAACGAACTCTACGAGATCCGGCTTTTCCGCAGCCAGGTGGTGCCGCGCACGCAGATTTTTATTATCCGCGATCAGGATCGTGAAATTCTGGTGAACAAAAAACTCAAGCAGGCACAGCGCCTGTATGAGAAAAACCAGCAGGGGCGCTCCGCGTTTATGCAGAATATCGGCGCGGCGCTGAAAGACCCGACGACGCAGCTCGCCCGTCAGGCGGCGCTGATTGAAGCGCCGGAAAGCCAGGTGCTCGCCGAGCAGGCCGAACGTATCGCCCGTCTGGTGGATGAAATTCAGCTGGTGAATCAGCTGGAAGCCGATTTCTGGCGTCCGACGCCGAGCGATTTCACCATTCAGGAGCTGATAGACGAAGTCGTGCCGGAAGTGCTGCCGGTTATCAAACGTAAGGGCCTGCAGCTGCTTATCAATAACCAGCTCTCCGCCAATGAAGAGCGCCACGGCGACCGCGAGGCGCTGCGTAAAGTGCTGCTGATGCTGTTGCACTACTCTGTGACGACAACGCAGATTGGCAAAATCACGCTGGAGATCATGGCCGAAGAAGGCGCCCGTGAGCGTCTGCTGTTCCGCGTGCTGGATACGGGCGAAGGTATCAGCAACAGCGAAATCGATAATCTGCACTTCCCGTTCCTTAACGATACCTCCACCGATCAGTTCGGCAAGGCCAACGGGCTCACTTTCTATCTGTGCAACCAGCTGGCGCGCCGCCTCGGCGGGCATCTGAATATCAAAGCCCGCAAAGAGCTCGGCACGCGCTATTCGCTGCACGTGACGATGCCGGTGGAGCCAATGGAGACCGAAGAGAGCGACGAGCGTCTGCTGGATGACGTTATCGCAATGATTGATATTACGTCGAACGAAGTACGTAATGTGGTGGTGCGTCAGCTCGAACAGTGGGGCGCATCCTGTATCACGCAGGACGAAAGATTATCGAGTCAAGAGTTTGATATATTTTTAACGGATAATCCGTCTAATCTTACTGCCAACGGCCTGCTTTTAAGCGATGATGAGGCCGGCGTACGACGCATCGGACCGGGACAGCTGCGCGTCAACTTTAATATTAGTCACGCCATGCAGGAAGCAGTGCTACAACTAATTGAAGAGCAACTGGCTCAGGAAGATATTCCTGAATCCCCAATGGGCGGCGATGAAAATGCGCAGCTTCATGCCAGCGGCTATTATGCGCTGTTCGTCGATACGGTACCGGATGATGTTCAGAGATTGTATACTGAATCGTCCGCCGGCGATTTTGCTGCGCTGGCGCAGACCGCGCACCGCCTGAAGGGCGTGTTCGCGATGCTGAATCTGGTTCCCGGCAAACAGTTATGTGAAACACTGGAGCATCTTATTCGCGAGAAGGATGCCACAGCCATAGAAAAATATATCAGCGACATTGACGTTTACGTCAAGAGCCTGCTGTAGCAAGGTAGCCTAATACATGAACAATATGAACGTAATTATTGCCGATGACCATCCGATTGTTCTGTTCGGCATTCGCAAATCTCTTGAACAAATCGAGTGGGTGAATGTTGTCGGTGAGTTCGAAGATTCCACAGCATTAATTAACAATTTGCCGAAGTTAGACGCGCACGTCCTTATCACCGACCTTTCCATGCCGGGCGATAAATACGGCGACGGCATTACGCTTATTAAATACATTAAGCGTCATTTCCCGACTTTATCTATTATCGTGCTGACCATGAACAACAACCCGGCTATTCTGAGCGCCGTGTTGGATCTCGATATCGAAGGGATTGTTCTCAAGCAAGGCGCGCCGACCGATCTGCCGAAAGCGCTGGCCGCGCTGCAAAAAGGCAAGAAGTTTACCCCGGAAAGCGTCTCCCGCCTGCTGGAGAAAATCAGCGCTGGCGGCTATGGCGATAAACGCCTGTCGCCGAAAGAGAGTGAAGTGCTGCGCCTGTTCGCAGAAGGTTTCCTGGTTACCGAAATCGCCAAGAAACTGAACCGCAGCATCAAGACCATCAGTAGCCAGAAGAAATCGGCGATGATGAAGCTCGGCGTGGATAACGATATCGCGCTGCTGAACTACCTCTCCTCTGTCAGCCTGACGCCTGCGGATAAAGAGTAATGCCTCCCGTCCCTGCCCGCGCGGGCAGGGACATCCCGCTGTTCCCCGCCCTGCTTTTCACACCGAAAGATGAATGCCGCTTATGGGTCATTGATGCGTTTTGCTTATCGGTTTTGTCACGCCGCGTGCAGGCGCACCGCCGCCAGTGACGAGGCGCCCTGCGATCATACGCGCGCCTTGCGCACCCGGTCAGCATAGACCGCCAGCGTCTGTTTCAGCACGTCCAGCGTTACCGGCTTGGAGAGACAGCTGTCCATTCCCGATTCAATACAGCGCTGTTTCTCTTCTGCCAGCGCATTCGCGGTCACGCCCACAACCGGCAGCGTCAGGCCCAGCTGGCGAATACGCTGCGTCAGGCGATAGCCATCCATGTTCGGCATGTTGACGTCGCTTAAAACGATATCGATATGGTTTTTGCTGAGCACGTTGAGCGCGTCCACACCGTCATTGGCGGTGCGGCACTGGTAGCCCAGCGTACCAAGCTGATCGGCGAGCAGACGGCGGTTAATCGGATGGTCATCCACCACCAGAATCATCATATCTTCGTTCTGCTCGGCGCTCGCGGCGGCGGCCGGCAGCGTCGGTTCGCTGCCCGGCACTTCAACATTGATGCTGTAGATACGGCCCAGCAGGGTCAACAGCTCATGCGGCGCGGCCACGCTGTGCATCCAGACGCCAGGGCTGCGCTCTACCGGCATGCCGATGTGGCGGCGGCAGAAGAGGATCGCCGCCCTGCCCTGCCACGCGACGCAATTCTCGTCGTCGGTGATCAGAATGTCGTCTTTGTCCGGTGTTTCACCGTGATGGTTCTGAACACGAAGATTGTTGCGCGTCAGCATCCCTTGCAGATATTCGCAGAGCGACGCGTTACGCACCGCCAGCCAGAAGCGTTTATTAGAAAGCCCGTCGACGTTCGGTTTCGGCGGCAGCTGCGCCTGCCACTGCGGAATGCGGATAGTAAACTGACTGCCCATGCCCGGTTCGGTGTCGACTGAGATATCGCCATCCATCATGTTGATCAGTTTTTCGCAGATAGCGAGCCCCAGCCCGGTGCCCTGGAAATTGCGCTGCACGCCAGTGCCGACCTGGAAGAATGGATCGAACAGACGCACCACTTCTTTCGCCGGAATACCGACGCCGGTATCGCGCACGCGGAAGCAGAGGTAATCGCCCTGGGTGCCGACATGCAAAATAATGCAGCCGATATCGGTAAATTTAATGGCGTTGCTGAGCAGGTTGGAAATCACCTGCTGCAGGCGCATTGGGTCGCCAAGCAGCGTCATGGGCACGTCCGGCTCGATAAAACAGTACAGCCCGAGCTGTTTGCGCACCACCAGCGGCTGATAGTTGGCGGTGATGTGGCTCATCACTTCGCGCGGGGAAAACTCCCGAGGTTCGATTTTCAACTGCTCCGACTCGATTTTTGAGAAATCGAGAATATCGCTGATTATCTTCAGCAGCAGGCTGGAGGAGTTGTGCATTGCAGTCACGAGCCTGTCGACGCCTTTCGGCAGCTCCTGAGTCTGCAACAGATCGAGGTTGCCGATAATGCCGTACAGCGGCGTGCGCAGCTCGTGGCTGACGGTCGCGAGGAACATCGATTTCGACTGGCTCGCCTGCTCCGCCGCCTGGGCCATCTCCTGCAGCGACTCTTCCATTTTGACGCGCGCCGAGACATCCACCAGCACGCAGATCGCTACGTTTTCATTGCGATAGCGCGAATGGACGAAGCTGATTTGCAGGTTAGTATTGTTGCTGGTGAGCACGTCGACAAAATTCACCTGCTGTCCGCAGATAATCTGCGTCAGCCGCTGGCGGTCCTCGTGCGTCAGCATATTCAAGTAGTTATGCGCAAGCTCGTTGGAAATAATATTGGTGCCGTCCTGGGTGCGCAGAATACAGATCCCGACCGGCGCAGACGCGACGATTTTACGGTTGAACTGCTCATGCTCTTCGAGACGCTGAGCGTCGTTTTCCGCCGGGATGAAAATGCGCCGCTCATACATGCGCGCCAGCGTAAACAGGACAATCCCCACCAGCACGTTCAGCAGCACGGCGTTGAGGATAAGCATCCGGATGCGCTCCAGCACTACATCAACCGGTACGGAATAGACGATGCTTAATGACGACGGCGGCAGGCTCTTTTTCAGGATCAGCTGCTTAAAGCCCGACGTATAGCCAAACCACGCGCGCTCCTGCTCCCATTCGCCGTCGCGCTCAAGACGCGTCTCCGGGCCAGTCAGCGCAAACAGCGGACGGTCATTTTCATCAAGGATTGTCACGCCCATCGGCATGCTGCCGGGCGTAAAGAAGTTTTCCATGCGGATGGTCTGTTCGATACCCAGCAGACCCTGCAGGCGGTTCGCCAGATATACCGGCGTCAGGGAATAGAAATAACCGACGCCCGGGCGCGGCCCCTGCGACACCCAGAACAGGCTGTTGCCGCGCTCATCCTGCGGCGCGTTGCGGTATTTCACGATGCGCTCATGCAGCGCCTGTAGCGTTTTGTCGCGCTCAAGGGGGATTTCACGCAGGCCAAAATCCGCCATGCACAGATTATCGGAGCCAATCAGAAACACGCGGTTTAAATCGTAGGCGGCCGAGAAGTTGTCGTGCCAGTAGCGTAAAAACCAGGAGAGCGACTGCAGAGAACCGCGCCAGCTGGTGCCGAGCGTATTACAGTCGGAATCGGAAAACAGCGGCACAAACGTCGGCGCGGTGAGCGGATCGTTCTGCCCGCGCCCGTTTTTCAACAGCGCGTCGATATTATCCAGCCGGTTTTCGGCAACATACTTCAGCTCTTTCATGACGTCAGAGGTGCGCTGAATGTAGCGCTGCGCCTGATCGTAGCTCAGGTTAAATTCCTGACGAATTTCCGACTCTTTTACGTGCAGCGCGTTTACGATGTAAAACACCGAAAACAGGGCGATAAGCAGCCAGAGCAGCAGCGCCAGCGCCCGGAAAAGATAACGCGACACCTTAAGCGTCGAGCGGAAAGAGACGAAGTATTTCAAAGGGGCACCAGCTAGCCGTGAGGTCACAAAAAGGAATGCCGTTAAGGTAGCCGCAAAACCCTTGTGCCGCAACGGCAACGACATTATCCGGCGATATTCAGAGCAGCCTGGCGCCTTGCGCGCCGAAAAAAAGAAAGGGCCGGTAAAACCGGCCCTTTCGTGTGGCAACGCGTTGTCTGCGACAGCGCGTGACGATTACTCGTCAGCGTCATCCGCCGCATCGTCATCAGCGTCGGTTTCCGGCGCGATTTCATCGTCGCCTTCCGCCACGCTGCCGTCGATGGAGTCGAGCTCTTCGTCATCCACCGGCTCGGCGACACGTTGCAGCCCTACCACGTTTTCATCTTCCGCCGTGCGGATGAGGATAACGCCCTGGGTGTTACGGCCCACCACGCTGATTTCCGATACGCGCGTACGCACAAGCGTACCGGCATCGGTGATCATCATTATCTGATCCGCGTCGTCTACCTGCACCGCGCCAACCACCGGGCCGTTGCGATCGGTGACTTTGATGGAGATAACCCCTTTGGTCGCGCGCGATTTGGTGGGGTACTCTTCCACTGCGGTACGTTTGCCGTAACCGTTCTGGGTGGCGGTCAGGATAGCGCCTTCGCCGCGCGGCACGATAAGCGACACGACGCTGTCGCCTTCGCCGAGGCGAATACCGCGTACGCCGGTGGCGGTACGCCCCATCGGACGTACAGCGTCTTCTTTAAAGCGCACCACTTTGCCCTGCGCGGAGAACAGCATCACTTCGTCCTTACCGGCGGTCAGGTCGACGCCAATCAGCTCATCGCCTTCGTTCAGGTTCACCGCGATGATCCCGGCGGTACGCGGACGGCTGAACTCGGTCAGCGCCGTTTTCTTCACGGTACCGCTGGCGGTCGCCATAAAGACGTTGACGCCCTCTTCGTACTCGCGTACCGGCAGAATCGCGGTGATACGCTCATTCGCTTCCAGCGGCAGCAGGTTAACGATAGGACGCCCACGGGCGCCGCGGCTCGCTTCCGGCAGCTGATAGACTTTCATCCAGTAGAGACGACCGCGGCTCGAGAAGCAGAGGATCGTGTCGTGGGTGTTGGCCACCAGCAGGCGGTCGATAAAGTCTTCTTCTTTGATACGCGCGGCGGATTTGCCTTTACCGCCGCGGCGCTGCGCTTCGTAATCCGTCAGCGGCTGATACTTCACATAGCCCTGATGAGACAGGGTGACCACCACATCTTCCTGGTTGATCAGGTCTTCAATGTTGATATCGGCGCTGTTCGCGGTGATTTCGGTGCGGCGCTCGTCGCCGAACTGATCGCGGATCAGCTCCAGCTCTTCGCGGATCACTTCCATCAGGCGATCGGCGCTGCCGAGAATATGCAGCAGCTCGGCAATCTGGGTCAGCAGCTCTTTATACTCGTCGAGCAGTTTTTCATGCTCAAGGCCGGTGAGCTTTTGCAGACGCAGGTCGAGGATCGCCTGAGCCTGTTGCTCGGTCAGCCAGTATTTACCGTCGCGAATACCGAATTCCGGCTCCAGCCACTCCGGACGCGCGGCGTCATCGCCCGCACCTTCCAGCATCGCTTTCACGTTGCCGAGATCCCACGCCTGCGCGATCAGGCCCGCTTTCGCTTCCGCCGGCGTTGGCGCGCGGCGAATCAGCTCAATGATCGGGTCGATGTTAGCAAGCGCAATCGCCAGCGCTTCTAAGATATGCGCGCGATCGCGGGCTTTGCGCAGTTCAAAAATGGTACGACGGGTCACCACTTCACGGCGGTGGCGAACAAACGCCGCCAGAATATCTTTCAGCGGCATGATCTTCGGCTGACCGTGGTGCAACGCCACCATGTTGATGCCGAAAGAGACCTGAAGCTGCGTCTGTGAATAGAGGTTATTGAGCACCACTTCGCCGACGGCGTCGCGTTTAATTTCAATAACGATACGCATGCCGTCTTTGTCAGACTCATCGCGCAGCGCGCTAATGCCTTCAACGCGTTTTTCTTTCACCAGCTCGGCGATTTTCTCGATCAGGCGCGCTTTGTTCACCTGATACGGAATTTCGTGCACGATGATGGTTTCACGGCCGTTCTTCGGATCGACTTCGACTTCCGCGCGCGCGCGAATATAGATTTTGCCGCGACCGGTGCGATACGCCTCTTCAATGCCACGACGGCCATTGATGATGGCGGCGGTCGGGAAATCCGGGCCAGGGATGTGTTCCATCAGCCCTTCAATGCTGATGTCTTCATCATCGATATAGGCGAGGCAGCCGTTAATCACTTCCGTCAGGTTATGCGGCGGAATGTTCGTCGCCATCCCGACCGCGATACCGGAAGCACCGTTTACCAGCAGGTTCGGGATTTTGGTCGGCATGACGTCAGGGATTTTTTCCGTGCCGTCATAGTTATCAACAAAATCAACGGTTTCTTTATCGAGGTCGGCCATCAGTTCATGGGCGATCTTCGCCAGACGGATTTCCGTATAACGCATCGCTGCGGCGGAGTCGCCGTCGATAGAACCGAAGTTGCCCTGACCATCCACCAGCGTGTAGCGCAGCGAGAACGGCTGAGCCATACGCACAATGGTATCGTAGACGGCGGAATCACCGTGGGGATGGTATTTACCGATTACGTCACCAACGACACGGGCGGATTTTTTGTAGGCTTTATTCCAGTCATTGCCCAACACGTTCATGGCGTAAAGTACGCGACGGTGTACCGGTTTGAGGCCATCTCGGACATCCGGAAGCGCGCGGCCGACAATAACCGACATCGCGTAATCCAGATAGGAGTTCTTTAACTCTTCCTCAATGTTGACCGGTGTAATTTCTCTGGCAAGGTCGCTCATCTGACCGTTATCCCTCTACTGTGTCCCGGATTCAAAGGTCGCAAATTATAACACAGCCGCGCCCTATTCGGTAAACCGAATAGCCCCGTCAGGCCGCTTTATTCCCCACTGACGCCTGTTATACTCGACGCTCTTGCGAAGAAAGGAGTAGAGGCGTCCATGAATGCTGAAAAACCGCCCGTTGCGCACAACGTAGACTTAGAAGAAATCGCCAAATTTGAAGCTGTCGCTTCGCGCTGGTGGGACACTGAAGGGGAGTTTAAACCGCTGCATCGCATTAACCCGCTGCGTCTTGGCTATATCGCCGAACGCGCCGGCGGGCTGTTTGGGAAAAAGGTGCTGGATGTCGGTTGCGGTGGCGGCATTCTTTCTGAAAGTATGGCCCGCGAAGGAGCGAACGTTACGGGACTCGATATGGGCGCCGAGCCGCTCGCGGTCGCGCGCCTGCACGCGCTGGAAAGCGGCGTGGAGCTGGAGTATGTCCAGCGCACGGTAGAAGAGCACGCGGCGCAGCATCCTGGCGCTTATGACGTGGTGACCTGCATGGAGATGCTGGAGCACGTGCCGGACCCGCGCTCGGTGGTGCAGGCCTGCGCAAAACTTGTGAAGCCCGGCGGCCACGTCTTTTTCTCCACGCTCAACCGCAACGCCAAATCCTGGCTGATGGCGGTGGTCGGCGCGGAATATGTGCTGCGTATGGTGCCCAAAGGCACGCACGACGCCAAAAAGTTTATCCGCCCTTCCGAACTGCTGGGATGGATCGACGAAACCCCGCTTGAAGAGCGTCATATTATCGGCCTGCATTACAACCCGCTGACCAACCGCTTCAAGCTCGCGCCTGGTGTTGATGTTAACTACATGTTGCATACACAGGCTAAAAACCCTGCCTGATAGAAGCTTTTGGTATTAAAAATTGCGCAACGTTCTGTTGCGCAATTTCTTTCCTGACCAGGAAATCAGCGTTCGATCAAATTTTCATTTTTTTTCCTGCCGCCTTGACAAGCCCTCAAGCCCTTATGCAATGAGGACTTACTTAATTTCCGGATTTTGCAAACGCAAATTAATACCGAAATCAAGCCTTGTTCTCAAAAGAATCCGAACTAGAATACTCACCATATAGCGTTTCACTTATCTCAAACCCCCTATATATAGTATTTATCCACAAGTTAGTCACTTGTGGATAAGCGGGGGATATTTCTATTTTCACGGATTTCACGGACAGGTATTACCCATGAATCAGAGTCTGCTGGTAACAAAACGAGATGGCAGCCAGGAACGCATTAACCTGGATAAAATTCATCGTGTTCTGGACTGGGCTGCGGAAGGTCTGCATAACGTCTCCATCTCCCAGGTAGAGCTGCGTTCTCACATTCAGTTCTACGACGGCATCAAAACCTCCGATATTCATGAGACCATCATCAAGGCGGCGGCGGACTTAATCTCCCGCGACGCGCCGGATTACCAGTACCTGGCCGCGCGCCTGGCGATTTTCCACCTGCGTAAAAAAGCCTACGGCCAGTTCGAGCCGCCGAAGCTTTACGATCACGTGGTGAAGATGGTTGAGCTGGGCAAATATGACCATCACCTGCTGCAGGATTACAGCGAAGAAGAGTTTGCGCAGATGGACGGCTTTATCGACCACTGGCGCGACATGAACTTCTCCTACGCCGCCGTGAAGCAGCTCGAAGGTAAATACCTGGTGCAGAACCGCGTGACCGGCGAGATCTACGAAAGCGCGCAGTTCCTCTACATCCTGGTGGCGGCGTGCCTGTTCTCCAACTATCCGCGCGAAACCCGCCTGGATTATGTGAAGCGCTTCTACGACGCGGTCTCCACCTTTAAAATTTCACTGCCGACGCCGATCATGTCTGGCGTGCGTACCCCGACCCGTCAGTTCAGCTCCTGCGTGCTGATTGAGTGCGGCGATAGCCTGGATTCCATCAACGCGACCTCCAGCGCCATCGTGAAATACGTTTCCCAGCGCGCCGGTATCGGCATCAACGCGGGCCGCATCCGTGCGCTCGGAAGCCCCATTCGCGGCGGCGAAGCGTTCCACACCGGCTGCATCCCGTTCTATAAGCATTTCCAGACTGCGGTGAAATCCTGCTCCCAGGGCGGCGTTCGCGGCGGCGCGGCGACCCTCTTCTACCCGATGTGGCATCTGGAAGTGGAAAGCCTGCTGGTGCTGAAAAACAACCGCGGCACCGAAGCGAACCGCGTGCGTCACATGGACTATGGCGTGCAGATCAACAAGCTGATGTACCAGCGTCTGCTGAAAGGCGAAGATATCACCCTCTTCAGCCCGTCTGACGTGCCCGGCCTGTACGATGCGTTCTTCGCCGATCAGGACGAATTCGAGCGTCTGTACACCAAATATGAGCAGGACGAGAGCATCCGCAAACAGCGCATTAAAGCGTCTGAGCTGTTCTCCCTGATGATGCAGGAGCGCGCTTCCACTGGCCGTATCTACATCCAGAACGTGGATCACTGTAACACCCACAGCCCGTTCGACCCGGTCGTCGCGCCGGTGCGCCAGTCCAACCTGTGCCTGGAGATAGCCCTGCCGACCAAACCGCTGGAAGACGTTAACGACGAAAACGGCGAAATCGCGCTCTGCACCCTCTCCGCCTTCAACCTGGGCGCTATCGAGAACCTGGACGAGCTGGAAGAGCTGGCTATCCTCGCGGTGCGTGCGCTTGACGCTCTGCTGGATTATCAGGATTACCCGATCCCGGCGGCGAAACGCGGCGCAATGGGCCGTCGTACCCTCGGCATCGGCGTGATTAACTTCGCGTACTACCTGGCGAAGCACGGCGTACGTTACTCCGACGGCAGCGCCAACAACCTGACGCACAAAACGTTTGAAGCCATTCAGTACTACCTGCTGAAAGCCTCCAACGAGCTGGCGAAAGAGCAAGGCGCGTGCCCGTGGTTCAATGAAACCACCTACAGCAAAGGCATCCTGCCTGTCGACACCTACAAGAAAGACCTGGATGCGATTGCAAACGAGCCGCTGCACTACGACTGGGAAAGCCTGCGCGAATCCATTAAAACGCACGGTCTGCGTAACTCCACGCTGTCCGCGCTGATGCCGTCCGAGACCTCGTCGCAGATCTCCAACGCCACCAACGGCATTGAGCCGCCGCGCGGCCACATCAGCATTAAAGCGTCGAAAGACGGCATTCTGCGTCAGGTTGTGCCGGACTACGAACAGCTGAAGGATCAGTACGAGCTGCTGTGGGAAATGCCGGGTAACGACGGTTATCTGCAACTGGTGGGCATCATGCAGAAATTTATCGACCAGTCGATTTCTGCGAACACCAACTACGATCCGACGCGCTTCCCGTCAGGCAAAGTGCCGATGCAGCAGTTGCTCAAAGACCTGCTGACCGCGTATAAGCTCGGCGTGAAGACGCTGTACTATCAGAACACTCGCGACGGCGCGGAAGACGCCCAGGATGACCTGGCGCCATCCATTCAGGATGACGGCTGCGAAAGCGGCGCATGTAAGATTTAAACGCAGGGCGGGGAAACCCGCCCTCTTGTTGTTAAGGCGGCAGGAGGCGCTTTGCCTGCCTGCCCTGGGAAATAATCGCAACAGTCATCTGTAAGGCGGGGAAGCGAAGCGCCACCCGCCGTTAACAACCGATATTGTTTGCAGACAGGATTTACGTCATGGCCTACACCACATTTTCACAGACGAAAAACGACCAGCTTCTTGAACCCATGTTCTTTGGCCAACCGGTCAACGTGGCGCGTTACGATCAGCAAAAATATGAAATTTTCGAAAAGCTTATCGAAAAACAGCTGTCGTTTTTCTGGCGCCCTGAAGAAGTGGACGTTTCCCGCGACCGCATCGATTTTCAGGCGCTGCCAGAGCATGAAAAACACATTTTCATCAGCAACCTGAAATACCAGACGCTTCTCGACTCCATCCAGGGCCGTAGCCCGAACGTGGCGCTGCTGCCGCTGATCTCCATCCCGGAGCTGGAAACCTGGGTGGAAACCTGGGCGTTTTCCGAGACCATCCACTCGCGCTCTTACACACATATCATCCGCAATATCGTCAACGATCCGGCGGTGGTGTTTGACGACATTGTTACTAACGAGCAGATCTTAAAACGCGCCGAAGGCATCTCGCACTACTACGACGACCTGATCGAGATGACCAGCTACTGGCATCTGCTGGGCGAAGGCACCCACAGCGTCAACGGCAAAACCGTGACCGTGAATCTGCATGAGCTTAAGAAAAAGCTCTACCTGTGCCTGATGAGCGTCAATGCGCTGGAAGCGATCCGCTTCTACGTCAGCTTCGCCTGCTCCTTCGCCTTCGCCGAGCGCGAGCTGATGGAAGGCAATGCCAAAATTATCCGTCTTATCGCCCGTGACGAAGCGCTGCACCTTACCGGCACTCAGCATATGCTGAACCTGATGCGCAGCGGCGAGGACGATCCGGAAATGGCTGTGATCGCCGAAGAGTGCAAACAGGAGTGCTATGACCTGTTCGTGCTGGCCGCGCAGCAGGAGAAAGAGTGGGCGGAATACCTGTTCCAGGGCGGTTCGATGATCGGTCTGAACAAAGACATTCTGTGCCAGTACGTCGAGTACATCACCAACATCCGTATGCAGGCGGTGGGCCTGGATCTGCCGTTCAAGACCCGCTCCAACCCAATCCCGTGGATCAACACCTGGCTTGTGTCTGATAACGTGCAGGTGGCGCCGCAGGAAGTGGAAGTGAGCTCTTATCTGGTCGGCCAGATCGATTCAGAAATCGACCACGACGATCTGAGCAGCTTCCAGCTCTGATATGGGTCGTATTACGCTTCGCGTGACGGGCACCGAGCTGTTGTGCCCGGACGAACATCCTTCTCTGCTGGTGGCGCTGGAGTCACACGCGGTGACGGTAGAATACCAGTGCCGCGAGGGCTATTGCGGCTCCTGTCGCTGCAAGCTGGTCGCAGGCCAGGTGCAGTGGCTGACCAAACCGCTGGCGTTTATTCAGGAAGGCGAGATATTACCCTGCTGCTGTAAACCGCAGGGCGATATCGAGATTGAAATGTAGTGGCATCAGGTGGCGCAGCGCCTGGCCGGCCTGGATTACCGGGTGTTTTCAATAATGCAGGCCGGGTAAGGCGCAAGCCGCCTCCATCGTGATGGACGGGCCTGTGACGCATCGCCCGCCCCTTACCCGTTCTGACCTCACCTCGCTTTTAAAAATTGCACCGCTTTATCCGGGAAATCGGTAAACAGCCCGTCCACCTCCGCCTTGTGATACAACACGTCATAAAGCTGATTGACGTCCGTGGCGTAATCCGGTAACTGGTCGGCGCGCACCGTATACGGGTGCACCTGCAAATGGCTGTCGTGCGCTTCTTTTGCCATCGCGGTCAGCGTCACCTTCTCTTTCGTCGAGCCTTCCGCCACCAGCATATGGTAATCCGGCCCGATACCGTCGGCGTACTGGGCTATCTGCTTCATCGCGCCCGGCTTAAACATCCAGTCGTAGCTGTAGTTTACCCATTTGCCGTCCGGCTGCTTCTGCTGGGTTTCGTTCCAGTCGCTGTAGGCGATAAGCTGCACCAGCTTCAGATCCATCTTAAGCTTCGGCTCCAGCTCGTTCTTAATACGCTTAAGCTCAATGGCGTCAAAACATTGCAAGTAAACCTTATCCTGCTTCGTGGTGTAGCCATATTTTTTCAGGGTGTCGAGGGTCTTCGCAGCGATGTCTTTCCCTTCCTGATGATGGAACCACGGCGCTTTGATCTCCGGGTAGATGCCGATGTTTTTGCCGGTAGCGTGGTTCAGCCCCTGCACAAACTCGATCTCCTCTTCAAAAGTATGCACCCGGAAATCCGATTTACCCATCGGGAAACGGCCCGGGAACGTCTGTACTTTTTTGCCGTTGTCCAGCTCAAAGCCTTCGGTAAACCGGAGCGATTTAATCTCCGCAAGCGTAAAGTCGATGGCGTAGTAACGGCCATCTTTACGCGCGCGATCCGGGAACCGCTCGGCGATATCGGTCACGCGATCCAGATAGTGATCGTGAAGCACCACCAGCTGGTCGTCTTTGGTCATCACCAAATCCTGTTCCAGATAATCGGCGCCCTGCGCGTAGGCCATCGCTTTAGCGGGCAGCGTATGCTCCGGCAGATAGCCGCTGGCGCCGCGATGGGCGATAACCAGCTTATCCGCCGCCAGTGCGCCTGCCGACATCACGCCTATCGCCAGCGCCGCCAGCGTCATTTTCAGTGTCATCGGTGCTCCTTATCCGCGTTTCGCCTGCATGTCGTGGTGATGCTTATGCTCACCCACCATCACGATAATCAACAGCAAGACCGCCAGAATGCTGCCGCCGATCATCACCATAAAGCCGCCGTCCCAGCCGAAGAAATCGACGGTGTAACCGACGATGGCGCTCGCCGCGACGGAACCGCCAAGATAGCCGAACAACCCGGTAAAGCCCGCCGCGGTGCCCGCCGCCTTTTTCGGCGCCAGCTCCAGCGCATGCAGGCCAATCAGCATCACCGGGCCGTAAATCAGAAAGCCGATAATAATCATGCACGCCATGTCGACATGGGGGTTGCCCGGCGGGTTGAGCCAGTAAACGATCGTGGCGATGGTCACCAGGGTCATAAAGAACACGCCGGTCGCGCCGCGGTTGCCGCGGAACACTTTGTCCGACATCCAGCCGCAAATCAGCGTGCCGGGGATGCCCGCGTATTCATAGAAGAAATAGGCCCAGGAGGACTTATCCAGCGCGAAATGCTTTACCTCTTTTAAATAGGTCGGCGACCAGTCGAGAATGCCGTAGCGCAGCAGGTACACAAACACGTTGGCGATGGCGATGTACCACAGCAGCTTATTGGGCAGCACATACTGCATGAAAATCTGCTTCGCGGTCAGCTCTTCTTCGTGCTTCTCGTTATAGTCATCCGGATAGTCGTTTTTATACGCTTCGATCGGCGGCAGGCCGCAGGATTGCGGCGTATCGCGCATCAGGGCAAAGGCGATAACCGCCACAAGAATTGCGCCGAAGGCGGGCATATACAGCGCGGCGTGCCAGTCGTTAAACCACGCCATGCCGAGCAGAAACAGCAGCGGCGGAATGCCGCCGCCCACGTTATGGGCGCAGTTCCACACCGAAACAATACCGCCGCGCTCTTTCTGCGACCACCAGTGCACCATGGTGCGCCCGCAAGGGGGCCATCCCATGCCCTGGAACCAGCCGCACAGGAACAGCAGTACAAACATCACCATGATGCTGGAGGTCGCCCACGGCACAAAGCCCATAAACAGCATCACCGATGCCGCAAGGATCAGCCCTGCCGGCAGAAAGACGCGCGGATTCGAGCGGTCGGAGACCGAACCCATAATGAATTTCGAGAATCCGTAAGCGATGGAAATGCCAGACAGCGCAAATCCCAGATCGCCGCGCGAAAAGCCCTGCTCCACCAGATACGGCATCGCCAGCGCAAAGTTTTTACGCACCAGATAGTAAGCGGCATAGCCGAAGAAAATCCCCATAAAAATCTGCCAGCGCAGGCGACGATAGTGCGGATCTATCTCGCCCTCAGGCAGCCTTGCGCGATGCGGGGCGGGTTTAAAAATACTTAACATCACTGTCTCCTGCTTATTAGGTATCAAACTATTCGTTTTGTTTATGTTTCCTTAGCGAGCGTGATAGTAGGTAAAAAGGATTATTTATGCTGTGAAACATCGCACAAATTGTTACAGATTTATGACAATCGAACACAAAGGCGCATTTTTACACGCTGTCTTTTTCGGTTTATGCGCGTTTTCTTTCGTTTAGGGTCAAAAGAGCAGAAATATGCACCAGGCAGGTGCAGAAGCGTTAATCAGACAGGGGCCGTCAGGCAGCGGAAACCAGAGGCAGAGAAGATAAAAAGTACGCGGGCGCGCGGCGCTGTCGCCCGCGCCCGCCGTAGGGTCAGACGTTTAGCGTTTCGACCACCTGCACCCAGCCCTGGCTTGCAGTCACGTCTTTGCCGTTCAACCAGCGGCGCACCAGCGTCAGCGCCATCATCGCGCAAATCTCCTGGCGGATACGCCGCGCATAGCGACTGGCGTTAAAGCGCAGGCGCACGGCCTGTGTGCCCTGCGGCGTGGTCAGGGCAATATTGAGCTCATCGTCTTCAAAGCTTGCGATACTCAGCGCTAAATCCGCGAGATGGCGGCGGCGGCGATCTCCATTCCAGTGCGCGGTCTGCGCCAGCGTCTCGACCTGCGCGGGCAGCACTTCGCTCGCCAGCAGCGGCGCGTCGGCCTCACTGAGTTGCTGCGCCAGCAGGCCCGCGGTGAACTGCTCGCTCAGGGTAATGCTGAGCTGCTGTTCACGCAGACCGCGGGCAATCTGCATCGGCAGCGTTTCTGTCCCTTCAAAAATCAGGCTGTCGCCCGCCACTTCACGCACGGTCGGCCAGATAGCCTCCATCTCAGCACGGCGAGAAGCCGGCCCGGTGAGCTTAAGCTCGATAATCGGCGTTGAGGAGCGATAGCCCATCACCACATCCGGCGGCAGCGTCAGGGTATCGAGCTGTGCGGCGAGATCGCTTTCGGAGCGCCCGAACGTGGTCAGACGCAGACAGAGCGGCGGCTCGGGGAAGGTAAAGCGCGCGCGCAGGCGTGGCAGGATCTCATGCTCCACCATCCGTTTAAATTCTGACGGTACGCCGGGGGTGAAGAAAATCAGACAGCGGTTGAGTTTAATGGCGAACCCGCAGGCGGTGCCGACCGGGTTGGCTATCATTTCGCTGCCCGCCGGCAGCAGCGCCTGTTTGCGGTTGCTCGGCGCCATCGCCCGACCGCGCTCCATGAAAAACCGCTCCATTGTCGCCAGCCAGCCTTCGTGCAGTTCAAGCTCCACGCCCAACGCACGCGCCGCCGCTTCGGCGCTCAGATCGTCGCTGGTCGGCCCCAGGCCACCGTTAACAATGAGGATATCGGCGTGTTGGCTGCGCTCGGTCAGCGCCGCCACCAGCGATTCCAGGCTGTCGCCCACGGTATTGCGCCGGGTTAACGGCAATCCCTGATCAAAAAACAGCGAGGCCAGCCAGGCGGCGTTCGTATCGACAATCTGACCATGCAGCACTTCGTCGCCGGTCGAGAGCATTTCTGTCTGTAGCATTATTTTCTCCGCATGAAGGGAAGGCTTTACTATAGCGCGCAGAGAAAGGAAGAAGGAAAAAAACAGGCGCAGCGGTGGCCGCGCCCGGAAAATCAGAAGCCTGCGCTCACGCCGAGGTACGGGCCGTCAGCCACTTTGCTGTCGCGATCGCCATCTTTACCGGTCATGTTGATATAGCGGTAACCGGCTTCAATGCTGAGAGGACGGAACAGAGAGAAACGCGCGCCCGCGCTCGCTTCCTGGTAATCATTCACGCCGCTGGAGAGCGAATCCGGCGAGTAGTAGTAGTCGCCAAACAGGGAGAAACGCTGCCCGATATCCCAGCGCACACCGCCACCGACAGCCGCCGCGTAGCCTTCATCCCCTTCGTTCGGGTTCAGGTAAATCGCCTTGACGCCCGGCGTGACCATAAACGGCCCCAGCGGCATGTTGAAGCCCAGGCCGACGCCGACGATATCGCCGTGATCGTCGTTATGCGCCCAGTTGCCGGTCAGTTGCAGGCCGCTGCTTTCGGTGCCGAAACCTGCGCCCATGTTGGTGTAATGCTCGCCCACCGAGCCGTTAACGCTAATAGCGCTGGCCTGCGTGGCGGCCAGCAGCAGGCTGGCCATTGCTAAACGAAATATGTTTTTCATTCCATGTATCTCAAAAAAAAGAAAAAAGGACCCTGTAAACGCAACGCGGCATTGTACCTGTATCCGGTCTGCAATCAACGTGGCGCGGCCCGCGCGCCGCAATGAGAGGGTAAAAAAGAGAAAACATCTATGCCGAAAAGCATTAAACGCCGCTTTGGCCGGGCGGCGCGCGATGAAGCGGCAACCGCACGCGGACCAGCAATCCGCCGAGCCTGTCGCCGTTGAGCAGTTCCGCGCGGGTACGGTGCCAGCGAGCGATATCATTCACCAGCGCCAGCCCAAGCCCGGCGCCGGGATGCATGCCAGCGTTATCGAGACGGCGAAACGGCGTCAACGCCTGATCGCGCTGGGTCGCGTCGATACCGGGCCCGCTGTCTTCCACTTCAAGCATCGCCTCACCTGCCGCGACGCGCACGCGTACCGTCACCACGCCGTCCGCTGGCGTATATTTCAGCGCGTTATCGAGCAGATTGGCGCACAGCTCCGCCAGCAACAGCGGCTCCGCCAGCACATATACCGGCCCCTCTTCGCCTTCGTACCCCAGATCTACCGGTTTGCTGCGCGCCTGCGGCAGACGCGAGAAGCAGCTTTCACGCGCGGTCGCCACCAGATCGACTTCGCAGTGCGCGCGCGTCTCGCCCGGCTCTGGGCGGCGCAGCGTCGCCAGTTGCAACAGGCGTTCGGTCAGGTCAACGGTCTGATCGAGCGTCGCGCTCATGGCCTGTAAGCTCTCCCGCCACTGGGCCGGATCATCGCTTGCCAGCGCTACCGCGGCCTGGGTTTTCAGCACGGCAAGCGGCGTTTTTAACTGATGAGAGGCATCAGCGCTGAAGCGCTCCTGACGCGCAATCAGCGCGCGCAGACGGCTGATATAACGGTTAAAGGCGATAATCAGCAGCCGCGTTTCCGACCACGGCAGCAGATCCGGCAGTGGGGTCAGCTCGCCGGGCGAGCGTCTGACCATCAGGCGCGACAGCTTGCGCATCGGCTTTAATACCCGGCGCAGCAGCAGGCCAGCAAGCAACAGCGTCAACAGCACCAGTCCGCCCTGAGAGAGCGCGGATGAGATAAGCAACTGGCGCGCCAGCAGGTGACGCGACTGCAACGTCTCGGCGACGTAAATCTCCGCCATGCCGTTGATGCCGCCCTCGTTAACCGGCTGTAACAGCCGCGCCACGCGAAGTCGCTGACCCTGATAGGTGGCGTGATAAAACCACGCCAGCGCCGGGTAGAGATCGGTGCGCGCCACGCCGCGCGGCATCGCCGGGAGATCGTCATAGCCGGAGATAACCCGCCCGTGGGTGTCCTGCACTTTGTAATAGAGGCGGTCGTTCATGTTGCGCTCGACGCTGTCGAGCACCACCCAGGGCACATCCGCCTGCAGTTCGCCGTGATGCACATTCAGCCGCTCGGCCACGATACGCGCCGAGGCTAACAGCGTGCGATCATACGCCTGGGTCGCGGCGTTCAGCGCGCTGACATAACTGTTTAACGCGGAAAACGCCCACAGCAACAGAAGCGGCAGGCCGAGAAACAGCAGCAGCTTGCCGAGCAGCGATTCAGGGCGCAACCAGCTCATCGCTGCACTCCAGCACATAGCCCAGCCCGCGCAGCGTGGTGATTTGTACGTTGCTCGCCAGCAGCTTTTTGCGCAGCCGGTGAATATAAATCTCAATACTCTCAGGGCTGACGTCGTCGCTCAGGCTGAACACCTGTTCGAAGAGTTGCTGGCGCGACACCGGACGACGGCGACGGAACATCAGCACCGTCAGCAGCGCATGCTCGCGCGGCGTCAGCGCCAGCGGCTTGCCCTGTAATTCAAAATAGCCCGCGTCGTGGAATATCAGCTCGCCTAAGCGCTGCGCCTCCTGCACCTGCCCTTCGCTGCGTCGCACCAGCGCGCGCAACCGCGCCTCCAGTTCGCTCAGCTCAAAGGGCTTCGGCAAATAGTCGTCCGCGCCTTCGTTAAGCCCTTTTACCCGGTCGGCCACGCTTGCGTGGGCGGTGAGCAGCAGTACCGGCACCGCCTGGCCGCGACGGCGCAGGCGGGCCAGCACCTCCAGCCCGCTCAGACGCGGCATTTCGATATCCAGCACCGCCACGGCGTAATTTTCATTTTGCAGCAGATGGTCCGCCGCCAGCCCGTCGCCAACGCAATCCACGGCAAAGCCGGTATTCGTCAGCGCTTTCTCCAGCCAGTGAGCCAGCTCACGGTTATCTTCGGCAAGTAAGAGACGCATGTCACATCCAGTAAAGTTTCTGTCGCGATGAAAGGAAACTGAAAGGCTTTAGTTTTAACAATCATGCAACCGACACGCTACAAAGCAGTTCACATAATCAGAAACATCACGGCAGTCATGCATGAGGATGAAAATGAAAACATCGCTTCTCTCTACCCTGTTAGCAACGTCTCTGGCTTTCACCTTTGCCCCTGCGCACGCCGCAGAAGCCCCGTCGCGCCCGGAATGTATCGCGCCCGCGAAGCCCGGCGGCGGGTTTGATTTAACCTGCAAACTCATTCAGGTGAGCCTGCAGGAGACCGGCGCGCTGGAAAAACCGATGCGCGTGACATACATGCCCGGCGGCGTCGGTGCGGTAGCTTATAACGCTATCGTCGCCCAGCGCCCCGGTGAGCCGGGCACGGTGGTGGCCTTCTCCGGCGGCTCGCTGCTGAACCTTTCGCAGGGCAAATTTGGCCGTTACAACGTTGACGACGTGCGCTGGCTCGCAAGCGTCGGCACCGACTACGGGATGATTGCGGTGCGCGCCGACTCGCCCTGGAAAACGCTCGGCGACCTGATGAAAGCGCTGGAGAAAGATCCCAACAGCGTCGTGTTTGGCGCGGGCGCGTCCATCGGCAGCCAGGACTGGATGAAAACCGCGCTGCTGGCCCAGAAGGCAGGCGTGGATCCGCACAAAATGCGCTACGTGGCGTTTGAAGGCGGCGGCGAGCCGGTGACCGCGCTGATGGGGCACCACGTACAGGCGGTGTCGGGCGATCTGAGCGAAATGGTGCCCTACCTTACCGGCAATAAACTGCGCGTGCTGGCGGTCTTCGCCAATGAACGTCTGCCGGGTCAGCTCGCCCAGGTGCCGACGGCCAAAGAGCAAGGCTATGACCTGGTGTGGCCCATTATTCGCGGTTTCTACGTCGGCCCGAAAGTGAGCGACGCTGATTATCAGTGGTGGGTGCAGGCCTTCGAAAAACTCCAGCAAACTGAAGAATTCAAAAAGCAGCGCGACCTGCGCGGCCTGTTTGAGTTCAACATGACGGGCAAAGCGCTGGATGAATATGTGAAAAACCAGGTCAACGACTATCGCGAAAAAGCCAAAGCCTTTGGCCTTGCGAAATAGCGAAGGAGGCTGTGATGAGCGATCGCATTTTTGCCGGGATCTGGCTGCTGCTTTGCGTAGGTGGGCTGTTTGTCGCCTGGCAGATCCACAGCGAGTACGCCTATGAACCGGTCGGGCCGCGCCCGTTTCCGGTGGGCATTATCGCCCTGATGCTGCTCTGTTCGGCGCTGCTGCTGTTGCGCCGCCCCGATGTGGTGGAGTGGCCGCATAACGCGGTGCTGCAGCGGCTGGTGGTGATGGTGATTATTCTGCTGCTCTACGCCTGGGGCTTCGAATGGCTGGGTTTTCCGCTCGCAACCGCGCTGCTGACGGCGGTGATAGGCATGCTGTTCGGCGCACGGCTTCCGGCGGCACTGGCCTCCGGCGTGGTGATGGGCGGCGCGCTCTGGTTCGCTTTTGACAGGCTGCTTGACGTGACGCTGCCTCTCGGGGCCTGGCTTAATTAACGGGGGCTTTTATGGATACCTGGCTTTATCTTTCACAGGGCTTCGCCGTCGCGCTGACGCCCACCAATCTGCTGATCGCGCTTATCGGCTGCTTTGTCGGTACCATTGTCGGGCTGCTGCCGGGCCTCGGGCCGATTAACGGCGTCGCTATTTTGCTGCCGCTGGCTTTCGCCATTCATCTGCCGGCGGAGTCGGCGCTGATCCTGCTCGCGACCGTTTACATCGGCTGTGAATATGGCGGGCGTATCTCGTCGATTCTGCTCAACGTGCCAGGGGACGCCGCCGCGATCATGACCGCGCTGGATGGTTATCCGATGGCGCAGCAGGGACGCGGCGGCGTGGCGCTGTCAATCTCCGCGGTCAGCTCGTTTGTGGGCTCCTTCATCGCGATTTTCGGCATTATTCTGTTCGCGCCGGTGCTGGCCGAGTGGTCGCTGGCGTTCGGCCCGGCGGAATATTTCGCGCTGATGGTGTTCGCTATCGCCTGTCTCGGCAGCATGATGGCGCAAAACCCGCTGAAATCGTTCCTGGCGGCGCTGATTGGTCTCGGTCTTGCGACGGTGGGCGTTGACGCCAATACCGGCGTCTACCGCTTCACCTTTGACAGCGTGCATCTCTCGGACGGCGTGCAGTTTATCGTGGTGGTGATTGGCCTGTTCTCGGTGTCCGAGATCCTGCTGATGCTGGAGAGCACCAGCAGCGGCCAGACGCTGGTACGTAAAACCGGGCGTATGCTGTTTAACGCCAAAGAGGCCGCCGCCTGTACCGGCGCGACGCTGCGCTCGTCCGTGATCGGCTTTTTTGTCGGCATTCTGCCCGGCGCAGGCGCGACGATCGCGAGCGCCATCACTTATATGACCGAGAAAAAACTCGGCGATAAAGGCGGTTCATTTGGTAAGGGCGATATTCGCGGCGTGGCGGCGCCGGAGGCGGCGAACAACGCCTCGGCCTGCGGCTCGTTTATCCCGATGCTGACGCTGGGCGTGCCGGGCTCCGGCACCACGGCGGTGATGATGGGCGCGCTGACGCTCTATAACATCACGCCGGGGCCGGCGATGTTTACCGAACAGCCGGATATCGTCTGGGGGCTTATCGCCGCGCTGCTTATCGCAAACGTCATGCTGCTTATCATGAACATCCCGCTGATCGGCCTGTTCACCCGCATGCTGACGATTCCGCTGTGGTTCCTGGTGCCCGCCATTGCGGCGGTCTCGGCGGTAGGCGTGTACGCGGTGCACAGCACCACCTTTGATCTGCTGCTGATGGTGGCCCTCGGCGTGCTGGGCTATATTCTGCGCAAAATGCACTTCCCGATGTCGCCGCTCATTCTGGGCTTCGTGCTGGGCGAGATGCTGGAGCAGAACCTGCGACGCGCGCTCTCGATAAGCAACGGCGAGCTGGGGATCCTCTGGCAGAGCGGCGTGACTAAAACCCTGCTGATGATGGCGATACTGGTGATTGCCGTCCCGCCGGTCGTGAAGCGACTGCGCAGACGCCAGCTAAAAACGCAGACCGATCTTCCCTCCTGATGTAATACCTCGCGGGCGGCAACCTACCGCCGCCCGCGATGGCAGAAATTGTATTTTTGCCGCATCTGCCTGATAGTTATCGTTTTCACTTTCTGGTTACCGTTATGACCGCCGCATCATCCCGTTCGGGGTTAATCGTCGCAGCGCTGGCGCTGCTCCTCACCCTTGTTTACACCGGTATCAGCGCAGGCGACAAACTCACCTGGCTGATGGAAGTGACGCCGGTCATTATCATCGTTCCGCTTTTGCTGGCGACGCACGCGCGCTATCCGTTAACTCCGCTGCTTTATGTGCTGATTTTCTTCCATGCCATCATTTTGATGGTCGGCGGTATGTACACCTACGCGAAAGTGCCTGTCGGTTTTGACGTTCAGGCGTGGCTGGATTTGAGCCGCAACCCGTACGACAAGCTGGGGCATTTTTTTCAGGGGCTGGTGCCAGCGCTTGCGGCGCGGGAAATTTTGCTGCGCGGCGGCTACGTTCATGGGCGTAAAATGCTCGCCTTCGTGGTCTGCTGTATTGCGCTGGCGATTAGCGCGGTTTACGAGTTAATCGAATGGTGGTCGGCGCTGGCGCTGGGACAAGGCGCGGATGACTTTCTCGGCACCCAGGGCGACCCCTGGGATACCCAGTCGGATATGTTTTGCGCCCTGCTCGGCGCGCTGACCACGGTTTTCGCGCTGGGCCGCTGGCATACGAAGCAGTTACTGAACGTCCAGCGTACCTGAGTCAGTAACGGCCTGCTGGTTTACCCAGTCACGTAGCGCCCGGCGGGAAATTTTAATGCCGCCGGTTTTCAGCGTCTCAGGCAGCCGCAGCCAGCGCACCGGCTGCTGAAATCGCGCCAGTTTATCGGCGCACCAGCCTGCCAGCATGGACGGGTCGCACGCTTCGCCACACTCCACGACCGCCACCGGGCGCTGGCCATACTCCGCATCATCCTGCGGCACAATAAAAACTTGCTCAACCGACGGATGCGCGCTGATAACCCGCTCCACTTCCTCCGGCTGAATACCTTCTGCGCCGCAAAAAAAGAGATTGTCCTTTCTTCCAAGCAGAGTCAGCCTGCCGTCGTCGATGCGACCGCAATCGCGGGTGGCGAACCACCCCTGGTCATTGGTCAGCGGGATTATTTCTCCGTCGCGCCAGTAGCCTGCGGCCATGCTGTCCGCGCGCAGCCAGACTTCACCCTCGACTATTTGCAGCTCGCGCCCCGGCAGAGGCCGCCCGACAGCCGCGAGGCCATCCGCCTCTTTGGCGCATACCGTGGAGGCAAACTCGGTCAGTCCGTAGCCGCACCAGCAGCGGATACCGCGCTGGCGGGCCTGTTCGGTGAGTTCAACCGGGATCGCCGCGCCGCCCAGCAGCACCGCCCTGAGCGACACGTCAACACCACTATTGAGCAGACGCCAGAGCTGGGTCGGCACCAGGGAGGCATGCGTGCAGCCGCGTAAGGCCTGATCCAGCGGCTGCTTGTCGCGTACCGTCAGGCTTGCACCAGCAGAGAGCCAGCGCCAGAGAATGCCCTGGCCGGAAACGTGAAACAGCGGCAGCGAGAGCAGCCAGTCGTCCTGCGGGGCAAAAGGGATCGTCGCGAGTACCCCTTCCGCGCTGGCAAGATGCGCGCGAAAAGTATGCACTGCCGCTTTCGGCAGCCCCGTCGACCCCGAGGTCAGCGTCATGGACGCGAGACGGCGGTCGTGCCAGGGCGCCGCGTGTTCGCCCTGTCCTGGCTGCAACGACAGAGGGTTAAGCCGCACCGGCAGCTCGCCGCCGTTCAGCACCAGCGCATGGCGCAGGCTCAGCGTGGGCAGCAGTTCAGCCAGCAAAGGCGCAGGCAGTTGCGGATTCAGCGGCAGGACGCGCGCGCCGCACTGCAAGAGAGCAAGCCACGCCAGCAAAGCGTCGGGCTGATTATTAGCGCGCAGCAGCACGCCGTCGCCTTCGCGAACGCCCTGGGCGTGAAGCCCCGCAGCCTGCGCATCGATACGCGCGCAGAGTTCACGCCAGCTTAGCCGCCACGCGTTCAGGCGCAGCGCCTGCGCGTCCGCTCTCCGCTGCCGCCAGTGCCGCCAGGGCCAGTCGCTAAAGGTCACAGCAGCGGCTCCAGCGCATCCACGGACAGGCACGGCAGCGTGCTGTCAGGCCAACGGCGAACCAGCTGGGCGCGCATGAGGCTTAGCGTGTCCAGACCAGGGATCGTCCTGGGCGTCAGCCAGGCGGCTATTCGCGCCAGCTGCGTCAGGCCGAAGCTTGACTCAATGGATGAACTGATGACCGCCGTCAGGCCCAGCGCGTGAGCCTGCGCCACCTGCTGTTGTACTTTTTGCAGGCTGCCGGTCAACGTCGGCTTAATCACTACGGCGCGCAGACCCGGCCCGGCGGCGAACGTAAAATCCGCCTCGCGCAGGCTCTCGTCCCAGGCGATGGCAATCCCGGTTTCGGCGGCAAAAGCGCGCGAGTCGGCGCGGGTTTTGCACGGCTCTTCGATGAATTCGATGCGCGAGCGATACGCCGGATTAACGTATCTGGCGAACTGGCGCGCCTTCAGCGGCGTCCAGGCGCGGTTGGCATCCAGCCGCAGGCGCAAATCCGGGATGCCCTCCAGAAGCAGATTCACTACCATGCCGTCGCGTACGGCTTCATACAGCCCCACTTTCACCTTGGCAACCTTATCGCCGCGCAGCCCGGCGAAAAGTTCATCAGGATCGCCGGTGCACAATGGCGCGACGTGATAGTTCGCCGCCTGCGGCAGCGCGCTGTCAAGCTCCGCCTGCGCGCAGCTCAACCCGAACGCGACGCTGGCAATATCCGGCGGCGGCGGCGCGTTACCGCGTTCCCACGCCACAAGCCAGTCGCACGTAGCGGACTGCGCGGTATCCAGCGTCTCTTCGCTGAACCCCGGCAGCGGCGCTATCTCGCCCCACCCTTCGCGCCCGTCGTCTGACAGGCGCACCAGCAGGCCATCGCGGGTCTTAAGCCGCCGCTCGCGCAGTACCACGCCCGCATCCATCGGCAGCTGATAACGGTAAAGCTGTGCCGCGCGCATTATGGATTACGCTTGAATTTGCTGAAGTCCGGCTGGCGCTTCTGGTTGAACGCGTTGCGCCCTTCCTGGCCCTCTTCGGTCATGTAGAAAAGCATCGTGGCGTTGCCCGCGAGTTCCTGCAACCCGGCCTGACCGTCGCAGTCGGCGTTGAGCGCCGCTTTGAGGCAGCGCAGCGCCATCGGGCTGTTTTGCAGCATTTCACGACACCAGCGCACCGTTTCACGCTCCAGCTCCGCCAGCGGCACGACGGTATTAACCAGCCCCATATCGAGCGCCTGTTGAGCGTCATACTGGCGGCACAGGAACCAGATTTCGCGGGCCTTTTTCTGTCCGACAATGCGCGCCATATAGGACGCGCCCCAGCCGCCATCAAAAGAGCCGACTTTCGGGCCGGTCTGGCCGAACATGGCATTTTCTGCCGCGATAGTGAGATCGCACATCATATGCAGCACATGGCCGCCGCCTATCGCGTAGCCCGCCACCATCGCCACCACCGGTTTCGGGCAGGTGCGGATCTGACGCTGGAAGTCGAGCACATTGAGATGATGCACGCCGGAGTCGTCCTGATAGCCGCCATAGTCGCCGCGTACTTTCTGATCTCCCCCTGCGCAGAAGGCTTTTTCGCCTTCGCCGGTGAGGATAATGACGCCGATGTTGTCGTCGTAGCGCGCGTCGGCCAGCGCCTGGATCATCTCTTTCACCGTCAGCGGGCGAAACGCGTTGCGCACCTGCGGGCGGTTAATCGTGATTTTCGCGATGCCGTCGGTGGATTTCTGGTAGCGAATATCGGTATAGCCTTCTGAGCAGTCGAGCCATTCGACGGGGGCGTAAAGCATCGCTTCATCAGGATAAATCATGGGGGTTCTCCGTAGGGGTTCGCAAAATCGCGTTGAGGCTGCGGGCCGTTGCTTGCGGGTTTTCCCGGTGCGCATTGTGGCCTGCGCCAGTAATCAGATGCAGTGGGATCTGGAGCGTGGCGGCGAGCGCGCGAAACTTCGCGTCACGCTCGCCGCACAGGTAATGAAACGGCACGCGCAGCGCTTGCAGCGGTTCATGCAGCGGCGGCTGGCGGCCCGTTGACGTAGCCTCAAGCATGGCGGCAAGCGCGGCAGGGTTGTTGCGGGCGCGCAGCGCAATCAGCGCCTGACGCTGCGCGCCCGTGAGCGTGGCGAAAACCGGCTGGCGATACCAGGCATCCAGGACGGTGGCGAGCGGTTCAGTACGCAACCGCTGTGCCCAGCGCTGGTCGGCAAGCCAACGCGCCTCGCGTTCGTGCGCGTTGCATAATCCCGGATGCCCGCCTTCCACCACCAGCCCTTGCAGGCCGCGCGTCTCCCCCTGCGTGGCGTGAAACATCGCTATCCTCCCGCCAAGGGAATAACCCACCAGCCAGTAATTAAGTATGTTGTAACTATTGAGCGTCGCGGTCAGTAATTCGCTGACATGCGCGAAGCCTGACGCCAGACAGCGCGCCGAGCCGCCGTGGCCGGGCAGATCGATAAACAGATGATCGTACTGCGCGCACGCCTCTGCCACCTGCTGCCATTCACGCTGGTCGCCGAGAAAACCGTGCAGCCAGACTACCGCGCCGTGCGAGGCCGCATGCGCAGGCTGAAAGCGCGCCGCCAGGCACATCAGGCGCATACCTGTTGAATAAGCCGCTGAAAAACCTGTGCGCCCGCAGTGTCGGGTACGCGCAGTTCAATGACGGTCGCAACCGGCGAACCCCAGGCGCGCGTCATCGCCTCCTGCAGCGCCGCCAGGCTGTCGGGCGCCTCATAATGGAGCGAAAACAGGGCGGCTGCGGGCGCGAAACTGACGTTTTGCGGCATGCAGTAATACTTTTCCCGCTCGCGGGCCGGCGTCGGGAGCATCGAGAAAATCTGCCCGCCGTTGTTGTTAACGACCATCAACACAAAAGGCGCGGGCGCGTCGCGCAGAAGCGCCAGGGCATTGATGTCATAAAGCGTGGAGAGATCGCCCAGCACCGCAAGCGTTGACCGCCCGGTGGCGCGCTGTACGCCCGCGGCGGTAGAGATAAGCCCGTCAATGCCGCTCGCCCCGCGATTGCCATACACCGGATACCCGGCGGGCAACTGCGCCAGCGCGTCGACCAGCCGCACCGTCAGGCTGTTGCCGAGAAACAACTGGCCGTCATCCGCCAGCAGTTCCGGCAGCCTGTGCGCCACCTGCGCTTCGCCCCATTCGGTGAGTTCGCGCGCCACAATACGCTGTGTTCGCATAGCCAGCCTTTCAAGCGGCTCCGCCCACGGCACGGATGACGTTGTCGGGTGCTGTTCAAGCCAGGCGGGAATATCCGCCACCAGCCGACGCCCGCAGTGGTGCGCCGGATCGAGCCGCCCCGGCAGCGGGTCGACAATCCAGTACTCCTGCGGGCGACATTCGCTCTGCCATTGCAGAACGCGCTTGCCGGTAAGGCTGCCGCCGAACTGCACGACAAACTGTGCCTGCGCCAGCACGCCGACGGCATCCGGATGCGCGAGCCAGAGATCGGCGCATGGCAGCGGCTGCCCGGTTTGCGACAGCACATCGCCTATCAGCGGCCAGCCGAGGCGTTGCGCCCATTGCGCTACCGCTGCGCCTTCCTGCGCGTTGAGTCTGCCTGCCAGCACCACGCCGCGCTGTTCGCGCCAGAACGCCCAGTCCGGCTGTACGCTGGCTGCCCGTGCATCTTCGAGGCGCAGCCACGGCGTGGCCCTTTGCCACCATTCGCCGGGCGCCTGTTGCCATTCAAGCCCGGTATCATCCAGCTCGCCGTACAGCGGCTCCGCGAACGGACAATTGATATGCAGCGCGCCCGCCTTCAGTGCGCCCATCTTTTCATCGATAGCGCTGATAAGCCAGGCGGCGGGAATGGCCGGCGTGGGGCGGGGTAAATCAAGGGCGGCGGCAGGATGCGAGGCGAAAATCGCATGCTGGCGAATGGCTTGGTTCGCGCCGCAGTCAATCAGCTCAGGCGGTCGGTCGGCTGTGATCGCCACCAGCTTTTCGCCGGTCAGCCCGGCTTCTATCACCGCCGGGTAGAGATTCGCCACCGCCGTACCGGACGTGACAATCACCGCCACCGGCTCGCCGCTCGCTTTGGCAAGCCCCAGCGCCAGATGACCCAGGCCGCGTTCATCGAAATGCGTATGCAAGGTAAACGCCGGGTTCTGCGCCGCGGCAAGCGTGAGAGGCGTGGAGCGCGAACCGGGCGCAATGCACAGATGGCGCACGCCGTGGCGGCTAAGCGCTTCGAGGAGCACTGCGGCCCAGCGGCGGTTGAAGGTGCTTGTCGACATAAGCTTGTCCGGTATCAATTTAGCCGGATTATTATAAAGCGCTGTCGAAATCGAATTTTGATATGAGTCGGGATTGTGGTGCGGTTCAGCCTGTTAAGAGCATGAGCAGGCCCGCCGCTTTGTTCTCAATTTCCTGCCATTCCGGCCCCGCCTGCGAGCCTGCCACCAGCCCGGCGCCCGCGTAAATCCGTATCGTCTCGTCCTGAATCCATGCCGAACGCAGACTGACGCAAAATTCTGTTTTTTCAAGCGAAAGATACCCGGCGGAGCCTGCATACCACTGGCGATTGAAAGGTTCACGGGCGGCGATAAAGCGCTGCGCCGCCTCGCGCGGCAGCCCGGCCACCGCAGCGGTGGGTTGCAACTGGCGCAGACACGCGGTGTCATCAGGCGCGTGGAGCTGCGCGCGAATAACGCGCCTGAGATGTTGAACCCGGCGCAGCCGCACCACCTGCGGCGCCTCGGTATGAATATCATCCGCGATGGGCTTCAGACGCCCGCAGATATCGTCCACCACCAGCGCGTTTTCGCGTTGATTTTTATCATCCGCCAGGAGCCATGCGGCGCGCGCCTGCGCCTGCGCGTCATCCGCGTGATTTTCCACGGTGCCCGCCAGCGCTTCGGTGTCGAGGGTACGCCCTTGCCGCCGCCACAACCGCTCCGGCGTAGAGCCGAGAAACGCTTCGCGCGCGCTGAACGCCAGATAAAAGTGGTAGCAATCGCGGTTAACGCGGCGGCTCGCGGCCATCAGCGCCGCGGCGTCCACCGGCGCGGTAAAACGCAGATCGGTGGCGCGGGCCAGCACCACTTTCGCGAATTCTCCGCGCCCGATGGCCTGTAGCGCCTGCTCCACTATCTGCGCCCACTGGGCCGCATCGGGCGTGTCGCACCGGCTGACGCGACGCGGCTCGCGCCGGGTTAGCGCCACCGCCGGTTGTAGCGGCGCCATTCTGTCTGTTAACCCCCCAGCCTCGCCATCGCGGCAATGCGTGGCGATAAGCCAGCCGCGATCGCCTTCGCGACGCAGCTCAAGGCGCGGGATAAAAAGAGATCCGCGCTGCGGATCAAAGGCGTTTAGCCCCCATGCGCGCAAGTCCGGTTTATCGGCGTGCTGGCGTAAAAAGGTGTCGGCATTCTGAAGCGTGGTGAAGGTGCGCGCCGCACCGAGCGCCGCGGCTTCCTCGTGACCATCGCGCGAGCGCCAGTAGAACTGTGGATACGTGTTTTGCGCGCGCAGCCAGAAGAGAAAATCGACTTCGGCAGGAGAAAATTCAACAGCGTATCGGTAGAAATCAGGGGCACCCGGCACATGCGCCAGCGCCTCTTGCGCCAGCGCCAGCGCGGCGGCGAACGTCCTCACAGGTTCCATTCCTTTTGCGTAAAAACCATGCATTCTACGAGGTTTTAGCGGCAAAAAAAATGGCGCACCCGAAAGGATGCGCCTGCGTGCGTTCGACGGAATTAGCGGCGGGCTAACAGCAGGCCCAGCACCAGCCCTGCGGCTGCGCCAATTCCTACACCCTGCCACGGTTTTTCATGCACATAGTCATCGGCACGATAAACCGCCTGTTTGGCGCGGAAGTAGTAGTTGTCAGACGCAGAGCTGACGCGGTTTTTCACGTCATGCAGCGCCTGCTCGGCGCGCGCTTTCAGTTCAACATATTTTTGATCCGCCGGGTCGCCGGAGGAGCGCAGGATCTCTTCCAGCGTGTCGCTCAGCAGGGTCAGGTCATCGTCTACACGTGTTTCATAAGGTTGTGAAGATAAAGGCATAACTGGTCTCCGTGTTAACAAGTTACCGGTTTGCTAACTATAGACACACTCACGCTTTTTTGCCTGGAAGCGGTTCGCGTCGCATTCCGATGTGCGGGATGCCGTCTTCATCGTAGATGTCTGTCGCAGGTGTAAAGCCAAACTGCGCGTAAAACGCCTGGAGATGCGCCTGCGCGCTCAGGTATAGCGGGCTCTGCGGCCAGTTACGCTCGCAGCTCTCTACGGCGCGTTTCATCAGTTCAACGCCCAGTTTTTCGCCCCGCGCCTGCTCTGAAACGATGACCCGGCCTATTGCCACCGGGGCGTCAGGGTCGTTACTTTTCAGAATCCTCGCATAAGCGATCAGCTGATTATCACGCCAGGCAAGCAGATGACGGTTGTCGCCCACCAGATCTTCGCCATCCACATCCAGATAGGGACAGGTTTGTTCAACCACGAAAACTTCACAGCGTAGCTTCAGCAGCGCGTATAACGTCGGGACATCCAGCTCGGTGTGATGCTTATCCTGCCAGTCGATCATAATGGGCTCCAGAATGTGCGGCGATCCTCGTTATACTAAAAGCTTTCACTAAATCGTGCAGAGTAATTTCCTCATGGAACTGACATTTTTAGGCACCAGCGCCGGGTTGCCCTCTACCACTCGCAACGTAACGGCCATTGTGCTGAATCCGCAAAATAATCAGTCCGGGCTGTGGCTTTTTGACTGCGGCGAGGCCACCCAGCACCAGATGCTGCGCGCCAGCGCCAGCCCTGGCAAGATTGAAAAGATTTTTATCACGCATCTGCACGGCGACCATATCTTCGGGCTGCCGGGCCTGCTGTGTAGCCGCTCAATGGCAGGCTGTGAGACGCCGCTTGAGGTTTACGGCCCGAAAGGCATCGACGAGTTTATCGATACCACGCTGCGCCTGAGCGGCTCCTGGACCAGCTACCCGCTGCATGTGCATGAAATCACCGCAGGCGTTGTGCTTGATGACGCGTCGTTCACCGTTACCGCGTTTGCGCTGACACACCCGGTGGAGTGTTACGGCTACCGGATTGCGGAGCGCGACAGGCCCGGCGCGCTGGACGCCGCGCGCCTCAAAGCGGCCGGCGTTACGCCGGGGCCGCTGTTTCAGCAACTCAAACGCGGCGAGACGGTGACGCTCGCAGACGGACGCATGCTGTGCGGCGCGGATTATCTGAGCGCGCCGCGCCCCGGCAAAAAAATAGCGATTTTCGGCGATACCGGCCCGACACCGCAGGCGGACGCGCTCGCCCGCGATGTGGATCTGATGGTGCATGAAACCACGCTTGAGGCGGCGATGGCCGAGAAAGCCAACGGGCGCGGGCACTCGACCACGCAGCAGGCGGCAATGCTTGCCAGAGACGCCGGAGCGAAGCGTCTGGTGATGACCCATTTCAGCTCCCGGTACGATGCGGCGGACTGCCAGCGGCTGCTGGCAGAGTGCCAGGCTATTTTTCCGGCGAGCGAACTGGCGGAAGACTTCCTGACCATTGCAGTTTAGCGCCCATAAAAAAACCGCCGATAACCGGCGGTTTTTGTTAGCTCAGGCGTCACGCTTACATCAGCGGTTTCGCCATCTGCACCAGCGTAATCAGCGGTTGCGGCCAGACACCCAGCACCAGTACGAGCAGTGCGGAGATAAGCACTACGACGCCGCCTGCGCTGTAGGCCCAGTTCGACGGCACATCACGGTTAAGCTGCTGCGGTGCGTTGAGGTACAGGCTTACCGCTACGCGCAGGTAGTAGTAGAGACCAATCGCAGAGCCTACGACCACGGCGCCGGTCAGCCACCACAGGTCTGACTGCACACCGACTGCCAGCACGTAGAATTTACCGATAAAGCCGAGCGTCATCGGAATACCCGCGAGCGACAGCATCATCACGGTCATGACCGCTGACAGGATCGGACGGTGCCAGAACAGGCCGCGATAGGAGTAGAGCGAATCCGCGTCCGGGCCGCGATACGGGCTGGACATCAGGCTTACCACGCCAAACGCGCCGAGGCTGCTGAACAGATAGCCCGCCAGGTAAACCCCTACGGTTTCCATCGACATTCCGCCGCTTTGAACCCCATCGCCACTCTTCATCGCAATCAGCGCCACCAGCAGGTAACCGAGATGCGAGATAGAGGAGTAACCGAGCAGACGCTTAATGTTGGTCTGCGTCAGCGCCATCAGGTTACCGAAGATGATGGAAGCGAAAGCCAGCACGCCTAATACCACGCGTACCGCCTCGCTCTCGCCCACCGGGGCATAGAGGAACAGACGCATCACCACACCGAAGATAGCGATTTTGCTCGCGGTGGCGAGAAAAGTGGAAACCGGCGCAGGCGCGCCCTGGTAAACATCCGGCGTCCAGAGATGGAACGGCACCAGCGAGAGCTTAAAGCCGAGACCGACAATCATCAGGCCCAGACCCGCCAGCAGCAGCGGTTCGTGCAGCATGTTATCCGCGAGGCTCTTACCGAGCGCCACGAACGACAGGCTACCGGACTGCGCATAAACCAACGCCATACCGAACAGCAGGAATGACGAGGCGGCGGCAGACAGGATGGTGTATTTGATAGCAGCTTCCAGAGAACGCTTCTGGCGGAAGGCGTAGCCCACCAGGCCAAACAGCGGCAGCGAAATCAGCTCAATACCCAGGAACAGCGAGGCCAGATGGTTAGCGTTCGCCAGCAGAATGCCACCCAGCGCGGCGATGAGCACCAGCAGGTAGAACTCTTCCTTGTTGTCGTTGTAACCCTGCAGCCATGGATAGGCGAAGGTGCAGGTTGCGAGGCTCGCCAGCAGTACCAGCCCGGTATAGAGCATGGCGTAACCATCCACACGTATCAGCGGCGTGACATCCATCGCGCCCGCCTGACCGACGAACCACAGCGACAGCAGCGCGGCGTTAAGCCCGACGACTGACAGCGTGGCATTCAGGAAGTGGTTACGTCGCCACGCAATGGAGAGCATCACAACTACCACCGTCAATCCGACGATCAGCAGCGGTAGCAGCGCGATCAATTGTTGAGTAGTTATTGTCATGGCGAATTACGGCCTTGTAGTTGAAACAGAATCGGTAAACCACTGCTGAATATTGCTCATCGCCGAATGGGATGTATCCAGAATTGGCTGGGGATAGAAGCCCAGCAGTACCAGAAGCACCACCAGCAGCAGGATCATAAACAGCTCGCGCAGCGACAGGCCGCGGATCTCCTGACGCGCCGCGTCGCTCTTCGGCTGCCCGAAATACGCGCGATGCAGCATCGCCAGCGAGTAAACGGAAGCGAACACCAGGCCAAAGGTCGAGATGACGGTAATAACCGGGACCACCTGGAAGCTGCCGAACAGGATCATGAATTCGCCAACAAAGTTACCGGTGCCCGGCATACCGAGCGTCGCCACCGCAAAGAACATCGACAGCGCAGGAAGCCATTTGATTTTGCTCCACAGGCCGCCCATCTGGCGCATATCGCGGGTATGCAGACGCTCATAAAGCTGACCGCACAGAATAAACAGACCCGCCGCGGAAAGGCCGTGAGCGATCATCTGGATAACCGCGCCCTGATACGCAAGCTGGCTACCGGTGTAGATAGCGATCAGCACAAAGCCCATGTGGGAAACAGAGGTGTATGCGATAAGACGCTTGATGTCGTACTGGGTAAAAGCCATCCATGCGCCGTAGAAAATGCCGATGACACCAAGCCACATGGCGATTGGCGCGAACTCAGCGGAGGCGTTCGGGAACAGCGGCAGCGCAAAGCGCAGCAGACCGTAGGCAGCGGTTTTCAGCAGGATGCCTGCCAGGTCGACAGAGCCTGCGGTCGGCGCCTGCGAGTGCGCGTCCGGCAGCCAGCCGTGCAGTGGCACCACCGGCATTTTCACCGCGAACGCGATGAAGAAGCCGAGCATCAGCAGATATTCCACACCGTGAGACATCGGCGTTTTCAGCAGCTGTTCGTAGTTAAACGTCCACTCGCCGGTCGCGTTGTAGTGCACGAACACCAGCGCCAGAATGGCAATCAGCATCACCAGACCGCTCGCCTGGGTATAGATGAAGAACTTGGTGGCCGCCGTGATACGCGTTTTACCGTCCGATGCCTTATGGCCCCACAGGGCAATCAGGAAGTACATCGGCACCAGCATCATTTCCCAGAAGAAGAAGAACAGGAACATGTCGATGGCAAGGAATACGCCGATAACGCCGCCCAGGATCCACATCAGGTTGAGGTGGAAGAAGCCCTGATATTTTTCAATTTCATTCCACGAGCAGAGCACCGCCAGCACGCCAAGCAGGCCGGTCAGTACCACCATCAGCAGCGACAGGCCGTCGATGGCTAAGTGGATGGTGATGCCAAAGCGCGGGATCCAGTCGTGAATGTACTGGTCCTGCCACTTCGGAAACTCACCGGATTGCGTCAGTGAGTAGCCGCCCTGCAACCAGAGTTGCAGACCGAGCGCCAGCGTCAGCCCCATGGTAATCAGCGCAATCCAGCGCGGCACCTTAACGCCGAAGCGTTCGGTCTGCCAGCACAGGAAGCCGCCGATAAAGGGAATCAGTATTAGCCAGGGTAGTAACATGGCGATATTTGTTCCTTGTTTAAGTCCCGGAGGGACCGATTTTCAACGAATTCGACTACATCCACGTTTGAGTGCGGTTTGCGGTGTCGGGTGGCGCTAACGCTTACCCGACCTGCCGTCTCCCAGGCCCGGTAAGCGCAACGCCACCGGGCAATACCGTCATCTCAAATCAACGCAACACCATCAACAACACCAGCACAACCACCGCACCGATGCTCATTGAGGCCACATACCAGCGCAGATAGCCGTTCTCGCTTAGCAACAGACCACGGCCTGCGTAGCGGGAAAGAATGGCCGGAATGTTCATCAGCGCGTTAAGCGGATCGCGTTGCAGCAGCCAGGCAATACCCAGGAACGGCTTGACGAATACTTTGTCATACAGCCAGTCGAAGCCCCAGGCGTGATACCACCAGGTGCCGAAGAAACGGCCCGGCGCGCTTTTGGCAATGCTACTGACCAGCGTACGCTTGCCAAGCCACAGCCAGGCGGCGATCAGAATGCCCGCGATAGCGACCACACCGGAGGTAATTTCCAGCGTCAGAACGCGACCGTGCTCAAGCTCGGTGGTGTCTGGCAGTACGCCCTGCAACGGAGGCACAATCATCGCGCCAACGAAGGTGGACAGTCCCAGCAGCACAATCAGCGGCAGGTGGTGGGTAATTCCCTTCCCTGCGTGAGCGTGAATTTGTTCTTTACCGTGGAATACGATGAAAATCATACGGAAGGTATACAGGGAGGTCATGAACGCACCGACCAGACCCGCCACCATCAGATTGATATGTCCATTCGCCATGGCACCCGCCAGGATTTCGTCCTTACTGAAGAAGCCCGCGGTGATAAGCGGCAGTGCCGCCAGCGCCGCGCCGCCTACCAGGAAGCAGACATACACCAGCGGGATGGACTTACGCAGGCCGCCCATCTTGAAGATGTTCTGCTCGTGGTGGCACGCCAGAATGACGGAGCCGGACGAGAGGAACAGCAGCGCTTTAAAGAACGCGTGGGTCATCAGGTGGAAAATCGCCGCGTCCCACGCCTGAACGCCAAGCGCCAGGAACATGTAGCCAATCTGGCTCATGGTGGAGTAAGCGAGTACGCGTTTGATGTCGGTCTGCACCAGAGCGGCGAAGCCCGCCAGCACCAGCGTGACAGCACCGACGATGCCGACCAGATGCAGCACGTCCGGCGTCAGGAGGAACAGGCCGTGGGTACGCGCGATCAGGTAGACGCCCGCAGTCACCATGGTTGCCGCGTGGATCAGCGCGGAAACCGGGGTCGGGCCTGCCATTGCATCCGCAAGCCAGGTCTGGAGCGGAAGCTGAGCGGATTTACCGACCGCGCCGCCGAGCAGCATCAGCGTCGCCCAGCGCAGCATTTCGTTGCCGTTTGCAAAGTGCTGCGGAGCCAGCTCTACCATTTCGCGGAAGTTAAGGGTGCCCAGCTCGTTGTAGAGAATAAACAGCGCGAACGCGAGGAAGACGTCACCCACACGGGTTACGACAAACGCTTTCATCGCCGCGGCGCCATTCTTCGGATCGGTGTAGTAGAAACCGATCAGCAGATAGGAGCACAGGCCCACGCCTTCCCAGCCGAGGTACATCAACAGAAGGTTATCGGAGAGCACCAGCACGACCATGCTCGCGATAAACAGGTTGGTGTACGCGAAGAAGCGGGAGTAGCCCTCTTCGCCGCGCATATACCAGGACGCGAACATGTGGATCAGGAAACCTACACCCGTGACCACAGAGAGCATGGTCAGCGAAAGGCCATCCAGCACCAGGTTGACGCCGATGTTGAAATCGCCGACGGACATCCAGGTCCACAGCGGCAGCGAGAACGCCTGCTTGCCGTTATTAAAGAAATCAATGCCAGCGTAAGCGGTGACCAGCGCCGCCAGCCCTACTGAACCCACCCCGACCGTCGCGGCGAGGTTTTCCGACCAACGTCCGCGAGAGAAGGCGAGCAGTACGTAGCCAATCAATGGCAAAATAATGGTTAATGCGAGCAGGTTCATCCACGCATCTCACTTACTGAATCGATATTCAGGTTCTGGCGACGACGATGGAGTTGCAGCAACAGCGCGAGACCAATACTCGCTTCCGCCGCAGCTAAGCTAATCGCCAGGATATACATTATCTGGCCGTCGGTCTGGCCCCAGTAGCTGCCCGCGACCACGAAGGCGAGCGCGGCGGCGTTAATCATGATTTCCAGCCCAATCAGCATAAACAGCAGATTGCGGCGGATAACCAGACCGGTCAGGCCCAGGACGAACAGAATCGCCGCCAGGATCAGTCCATGTTGTAACGGGATCATGCGCGCTCCTCCGTTTTTCTTTTCGACGCGTCCGACGGAGCCCCGCCGCGCACGCTCACCACATCGCCCGCTTTCTCTTCACGGCCAAGATGGAAGGCGACGACCAGGCCCGCCAGCAGCAGCATAGACGCGAGTTCAACCGCCAGAACATACGTTTTGAACAGGTCGGTACCAACGGCTTTCGCGCTAATCGGGTTGCCTTCGATGCCCTGATCGTTAATGCCCAGAATGGCGTAGACAATCACCACCAGCAGAACCGCCGAGAGAATGCCAGGGCCAATCCAGATCTGCGGTTTGAGCCATTCGCGCTCCTGACGCACCACGGAATCCCCGAGATTGAGCATCATGACCACGAACACGAAGAGCACCATAATGGCGCCTGCGTAGACGATGATTTCCAGCGCACCGGCGAAATACGCGCCCAGCGAGAAAAAAACGCCCGCGATCGCCAGCAGCGAAATAATCAGGTACAGCAGCGCGTGTACCGGATTACTGTGGGTGATCACCCGGGCGGTGGTCAGGACCGCCACAAGGGCGCAGATATAAAAAGCGAATTCCATTCCTGACTCCTTAAGGTAACAGGCCTTTGACGTCGATAGGTTTGGCTTCGTTTTCCGCCTCGCCCTTATCTTTGCCGTCGATTGCCATACCCGCCATCCGGTAGAAGTTATATTCCGGGTATTTACCCGGACCGGAGATCAGCAGGTCCTCTTTTTCATACACCAGATCCTGGCGCTTAAACTCGCCCAGCTCGAAATCCGGCGTCAGCTGGATTGCGGTTGTCGGACAGGCCTCTTCACACATCCCGCAGAAAATGCAGCGCGAGAAGTTAATGCGGAAGAATTCCGGATACCAGCGGCCGTCTTTGGTCTCTGCTTTTTGCAGAGAGATACAGCCCACCGGACAGGCAACCGCGCACAGGTTACAGGCCACGCAGCGTTCCTGGCCGTCCGGATCGCGCGTCAGCACAATACGGCCACGGTAGCGCGGCGGCAGATAAACCGGCTCTTCCGGATACATGCGCGTTTCGCGTTTGGAAAACGCGTGCAGGCCAATCATCCAGATACTGCGTAGTTGGGTGCCGAAACCAACCACTAATTCTTTCAATGTCATGGTTTTCCCACCCCTTATGCTGCTGTCTGCCAGAGAATGACAGCCGCGGTTACCAGCAAATTGATAAGCGTCAGCGGCAGGCACACTTTCCAGCCGAAGGACATTACCTGGTCATAACGAGGACGCGGTAATGCAGCGCGAATCAAAATAAACATCATCATGAAGAACGCGGTTTTCAGCGCGAACCAGATGAAAGGCGGTAACCAGGGACCTTGCCAGCCGCCGAAAAACAGCGTCACGATCAGCGCGGAAACCGTCACAATCCCGATATATTCCCCCACGAAGAACAGACCGAACTTCATGCCGGAATATTCGATGTGGTAACCGTCAGCCAGCTCCTGCTCGGCTTCCGGCTGGTCAAACGGGTGACGGTGACACACCGCAACGCCCGCGATAGCGAAAGTCACAAAGCCGAAGAACTGCGGAATAACGTTCCAGATATCCGCCTGGTTGTTGACGATATCGGTCATGTTAAAGGAGCCCGCCTGCGCGACGACACCCATCAGGGAGAGCCCGAGGAACACTTCATAGCTCAGCGTCTGCGCGGAGGCGCGCATGGCACCCAGCAGAGAGTATTTATTGTTGCTCGACCAGCCCGCAAACAGCACCGCATACACGCCAAGCCCGGCCATCATAAGGAAGAACAGGATCCCGATGTTGAGATCTGCCACCACCCAGGTGGGGCTCACCGGTACGATGGCGAAGGCCAGCAGCAGCGAGGTGAACGCAATCATCGGCGCCAGCGTAAAGATGACGCGGTCAGAGAAGCGCGGAACCCAGTCTTCTTTGAAGAACATCTTGATCATGTCCGCGACCAGCTGGAGCGAACCGCCCCAGCCAACACGGTTTGGTCCGTAGCGGTTCTGGAAAAGGCCGAGCAGACGACGCTCGCCAAAACTCATGAACGCGCCGCAGCTCACGACCACCAGCAGAATGACCACCGCTTTAAGGATGCTGAGCAGGATCTCGATAACATCCGGTGTCAACCAACTCATTGCGCAGCCTCCTGCAGATTTTCAAGACGAGCGCCAGCCATGACAGGCGCGATGCCCGGCATACCCATCGGCAGACCGACCTGCCCCTCCGTCAGCCCTTCAGACAGTTGCAGCGGCAGCGTGATGGTCTGACCCTCATAGTTGAAGGAGACCTTCGCGCCCGCGTTAACGCCGAGCTTCGCGGCATCTGCCGGATTCAGGCGGATATACGGCTGCGGCATGCGGCTCTGGAAGACCGGCGAACGCTGCGACATTTCATCGCTGCCGAACAGGTGATAATAAGGCGCGATACGCCACTGGCCATCCTGCGGCGCGAAACGCTGCGGTACGGTCGTGAAGTAGTCGATAGCGCCCTCGCCCGCCTCGATGAGGCGCACGCCCGGATCGCCATGACGCAGATGACCGCCCACTTCGTCCTGGAATTTGTTCCAGGCCTGCGGGGAGTTCCAGCCCGGCGCCCAGGCGAACGGCACCTGCGAACGCGGTGCATCCGGATGGTTGTTCCCTTCCATCGAGAAGGAGAACATGGTGTCTTTATCCTGCGGCTGACGCGGTTCATGCACGCTGATGTTGGCGCGCATCGCGGTGCGACCACTGTAACGATGCGGTTCGCGCGCCAGTTTCTGTCCGCGGATGCGGAACGTTGCGTCCGGCGCTGCGTCTTTAATACCCGCCAGCTGCGGCAGCTTCTCAATACAGGCGTCAATCACATGATCGAGTTGCGTCCAGTCCGGATGACGCTCCTGGAGCGTACTGTGCAGCGAATGCAGCCAGCGCCAGCTTTCCAGCATGGTCACGGTGTTGTCGTAATAGGACGGATCGTAAACCTGGAAGAAACGCTGCGCGCGGCCTTCATTGTTAATGACCGTACCGTCGCTTTCGGCGAAGCTCGCGGTGGAAAGCACCAGATGCGCGTGATCCATAATCGCGGTGCGCTGATGATCAATGACCATGACCAGCGGCGCTTTGGCGAGCGCGGCGTCCACACGTGCGGCAGAGGCGTGACGATGCAGATCGTTTTCCAGCACGATAACCGCATCGGCGCTGCCGGTTTCCAGCTCATTCAGCGCGTCGTCAAGCGAACCGCCGCCAATCATGCCGAGACCGACGCTGTTCACTGCGCGGGCGATCATCGTGATGCCGACATCGGCACCGCGGCCTTTCAGCGCTTTCGCGACGTTCGCAGCCGCCTGAATCATCTCGACGCTACCGGCGTTGGTACCGGAGATAATCAGCGGTTTTTTGGCGCCAGCCAGCGCCTGAACAATCACGTCGACTTTATTTTGCAGGTCACGATCCAGTCCTTCGACCGCAGGCGAGGCCGCGTCCAGCGCGTTGGCGATGGCGAAGCCCAGGCGCGCCTGATCTTCAACCGGCGCGCGATAAGTCCACGCGGCGATATCGTCCAGACGTGTGCTGTCGACGTTGGTCACGAACAACGGATGTTTGGCGCGCTGGCCGATGTTCAGGATGGCCGCGATCTGCCAGTCAGCCACTTTTTGGGCCGCCGCCATTTCGCGCGCTTTGCCTTTCACCGCCTGACGCACCGCCAGCGCGACGCGCGCGCCGGTCTGGGTGATGTCTTCGCCAAGTACCAGCACGGCGTCGTAAGATTCAATCTCACGCAGCGCTGGCGTACGAATGCCGCTTTCACGCAGCACTTTAAGCATTAACTGCAGACGTTCCTGTTCGCCCGCCGCGATGCCGGTATAGAAGTTTTCAGCGCCGACCAGTTCGCGCAGCGCGAAGTTACTCTCAACGCTCGCGCGCGGAGAGCCAATGCCGATGACTTTCTTCGACTGACGCAGAATATCCGCCGCGCCCTGCATCGCCTGCTCGGCGTTCAGGGTGATAAGGTCATCGCCACGGCGCTGTACCGGACAACGCGGACGGTCTTTCAGGTTGACGTAGCCATAACCGAAACGACCGCGATCGCACAGGAAGTAGTGGTTAACGGTACCGTTATAACGGTTCTCGATACGACGCAGTTCGCCGTAGCGCTCGCCGGGGCTGGTGTTGCAGCCCAGTGAACACTGCTGGCAGATGCTCGGCGCGAACTGCATATCCCATTTACGGTTGTAGCGCTCGGAGTGCGTTTTATCAGTGAACACGCCGGTCGGGCAGATCTCCACCAGGTTGCCGGAGAATTCGCTCTCAAGCGTACCGTCTTCCGGACGTCCGAAATAGACGTTGTCATGCGCGCCGTAAACGCCGAGATCGGTGCCGTCAGCATAATCTTTGTAGTAACGCACGCAGCGGTAGCAGGCGATGCAGCGGTTCATCTCATGATTGATGAACGGCCCCAGATCCTGATTACGGTGAGTACGCTTGGTGAAACGATAGCGACGGAAGCTATGACCGGTCATTACGGTCATATCCTGCAGGTGGCAGTTACCGCCCTCTTCGCAGACCGGGCAGTCATGCGGGTGGTTGGTCATCAGCCACTCTACAACGCTTTCGCGGAACTGCTTCGCTTCATCGTCGTCAATAGAGATAAAGGTGCCATCGGATGCCGGCGTCATGCAGGACATCACCAGGCGACCACGGGTATCTTCCGCGTTCTGATATTGCTTCACCGCGCACTGGCGGCAGGCGCCGACGCTTCCCAGCGCCGGATGCCAGCAAAAATAAGGAATATCGAGGCCGAGCGACAGACATGCCTGCAGCAGGTTATCCGCGCCGTCTACCTCATATTCTTTGCCGTCTACATGAATCGTAGCCATAGTCAGCATGCTTCCAGTTGGCCTGGCGCGAGCCAGGCGTTAATCAAAATGCTTTTACCAGCGCGTCTTGAGCAGGTTCGGCTGAATACCATTAATGGCACGGGTGTTGCCGGGAGTCTGCTTAATGCCCGCTTCGAATTCGTCACGGAAATATTTAATCGCGCTCTGAAGTGGCTCTACGGCACCTGGCGCATGGGCGCAGAACGTTTTACCCGGGCCCAGGAATCGGCAGAGCTGCTCCAGGGTTTCGATATCCCCCGGTTGCCCTTCGCCGCGCTCCAGCGCACGCAGGATTTTTACGCTCCACGGCAGGCCGTCACGGCATGGCGTACACCAGCCGCAAGACTCACGCGCGAAGAATTCTTCCAGGTTGCGGACCAGCGACACCATGTTGATTTCATGATCAACAGCCATCGCAAGCGCAGTGCCGAGACGGCTGCCTGCTTTACCAATGCTGGCGAATTCCATCGGCAGATCGAGATGCGCGTCAGTCAGGAAGTCTGTCCCAGCGCCGCCCGGCTGCCAGGCTTTGAATTTCAGGCCGTCACGCATGCCGCCTGCGTACTCTTCGAGAATTTCACGCGCGGTGGTGCCGAATGGCAGCTCCCAGACGCCAGGATTTTTCACGCGTCCGGAGAAGCCCATCAGCTTCGTGCCTTTATCTTCGCTGGTCGACAGCCCCTGATACCACTCAACGCCATTGGCGAGAATGGCCGGCACGTTGCACAGGGTTTCCACGTTGTTCACGCAGGTTGGTTTACCCCATACGCCGCTTGAGGCCGGGAACGGCGGCTTGGAACGCGGGTTGGCGCGACGGCCTTCCAGCGAGTTGATAAGCGCCGTCTCTTCGCCGCAGATATAGCGGCCCGCACCGGTGTGCACGAAGAGTTCAAAATCGAACCCCGAACCAAGAATGTTTTTTCCGAGCAAACCCGCTTCGGTCGCTTCCGCGATAGCACGACGCAGACGCTCAGCTGCTTCAATGTATTCGCCGCGCAGGAAGATATAGCCACGGTACGCTTTCAGCGCGAACGCGGAGATCAGCATGCCTTCCACCAGCAGGTGCGGCAGCTGTTCCATCAACATGCGGTCTTTATAGGTGCCCGGCTCCATTTCATCGGCATTACACAGCAGGTAACGGATGTTCATGGATTCGTCTTTCGGCATCAGGCTCCACTTAAGGCCAGTGGAGAAACCTGCGCCGCCGCGCCCTTTGAGACCTGCGTCTTTCACTGCATTGACGATTTCATCCGGCGCCATGCCGGTGAGCGCCTTGCGCGCGCCTTCGTAGCCGTTTTTGCTGCGGTATTCTTCGAGCCACACCGGCTGCTTGTCGTCGCGCATGCGCCAGGTCAGCGGATGCGTTTCGGCAGTACGAATAATCTGTTTCATTTGTACTGCTCCAGAAGCTCAGGGATCCCTTCCGGCGTCAGATAACTGTGAGTATCCTCATCAATCATCATGGTCGGCCCTTTGTCGCAATTGCCAAGGCAGCAGGTCGGCAGCAGGGTGAAGCGTCCGTCAAACGTGGTCTGGCCCGGTTTGATGCTCAGATGTTTTTCAATCGCGGACTGGATCCCCTGATAGCCGGTGATATGGCATACCACGCTGTCGCAGTAGCGAATCACGTGACGGCCTACCGGCTGGCGGAAGATCTGGCTGTAAAAGGTCGCGACCCCTTCGACATCGCTCGCCGGGATACCGAGGACTTCCGCTATCGCATAAATAGCGCCGTCCGGCACCCAGCCACGCTGTTTCTGGACGATTTTCAGCGCTTCAATGGACGCCGCACGCGGGTCTTCATAGTGGTGCTTCTCGTGCTCAATCGCCTCACGCTCTGCCGCACTCAGCTCAAAAGCCTCGTTCTGTGGTTGTTGATTCTCGTGCATAGTTAGCGATCCACATCAGACATTACAAAATCGATACTACCCAGATAGACAATCAGGTCGGAAACCAGGCTGCCGCGGATCACCGAAGGAATCTGCTGAAGATGCGGGAAACTCGGCGTACGGATACGGGTACGGTAGCTCATGGTGCTGCCGTCGCTGGTCAGGTAGTAACTGTTAATCCCCTTGGTTGCCTCAATCATCTGCAGGGATTCGTTGGCCGGCATAACCGGGCCCCAGGAAACCTGCAGGAAGTGGGTAATCAGGGTTTCGATATGTTGCAGCGTGCGCTCTTTCGGCGGCGGCGTGGTGAGCGGGTGATCCGCCTTGAACGGGCCTTCCGGCATGTTTTTCAGACACTGCTCAAGAATACGCAGCGACTGGCGCACTTCTTCGACTTTCAGCATCACGCGGGTGTAGCAGTCGCTGACGCCGCCGCCGACTGGCACCTCGAACTCGAAGTTCTGGTAGCCGGAATACGGGCGCGCTTTACGCACGTCGAAATCGATACCGGTGGCGCGAAGGCCGGCGCCGGTGGTTCCCCATGCCAGCGCTTCTTTGGCGTCATAAGCCGCCACACCCTGAGAACGGCCTTTCAGGATAGTGTTTTTCAGCGCTGCTTTAACGTAAGAGTCGAGACGCTTTGGCATCCACTCAAGGAACTCTTTCAGCAGGCGATCCCAGCCGCGCGGCAGGTCGTGCGCGACGCCGCCAATACGGAACCAGGCCGGGTGCATACGGAAGCCGGTAATCGCTTCCACCAGATCGTAGATTTTCTGACGATCGGTAAAGGCGAAGAAGACCGGCGTCATGGCGCCGACGTCCTGAATAAAGGTAGAAATATAGAGCAGATGGCTGTTGATGCGGAACAGCTCAGAGAGCATGACGCGAATCACTTCCACGCGCTCCGGCACCTGAATCCCCGCCAGTTTTTCTACGGCCAGTACGTATGGCATTTCGTTCACGCAGCCGCCCAGGTATTCGACGCGGTCGGTATACGGAATGTAGCTGTGCCAGGACTGACGCTCGCCCATTTTCTCTGCACCACGGTGGTGGTAACCGATATCCGGCACACAGTCGACGATCTCTTCGCCGTCCAGTTGCAGGATGATACGGAACGCACCGTGCGCCGAAGGGTGGTTCGGGCCGAGGTTCAGGAACATGAAATCTTCAGTGTCGTTGCCGCGCTTCATGCCCCACTCTTCGGGCTTGAAGGTCAGCGCTTCCATTTCCAGCTCTTCTTTCTGCTTAGTGAGCGTAAACGGATCGAATTCGGTCGCGCGCGCCGGGTAGTCTTTACGCAGCGGGTGCCCTTCCCAGGTCGGCGGCATCATGATGCGGCGCAGGTTCGGGTGGCCGGTAAAGGTAATACCAAACATTTCCCAGGTTTCACGCTCATACCAGTTGGCGTTCGGGAAAAGGCGGGTAAAGCTCGGCACGTGGAGATCGTTTTCCGTGAGCGCCACTTTCAGCATGATGTCGCGGTTGCGATCGATGGAAAGCAGGTGGTAGAAAACGGAAAAATCCGCAGCCGGTAAACCGTTGCGGTGGGTGCGAAGGCGCTCATCCATGCCATGCAGGTCATACAGCATGACGTAGGGTTTAGGCAGCTTTCGTAAAAATTCGCCAACTTCCAGTAATTGTTCACGCTTGACCCAGACTACCGGCATACCGGTACGGGTGGCCTGAACAGTAAAGGCATCCGGCCCAAAACGGTTACGCAATTCGCCAATAACCGGGTCGTCGAGGTGATCCCTGGTTTGCCACACAGGCAAAATGGCGTCTTGCGCAGTTAAATCGGTCATATTGTTCACCATTGCCAATGGTCTGTGATGACTGTCGGACGGCGGCTTCTCGCTGTCGTTTATTGGTATACGTGAGAAGCGACCCCCCGCAGGCGCAAATTAAATTTCGTCCGGTGTACGCAGGTTGGTGACTGCGATACGTTCGCCGCGTTTACGCTCACGCTCTGACTGCATGTTGGCGCGATAAACGCCCTGATCGCCAACCACCCATGACAGCGGACGGCGCTCTTTGCCAATCGACTCCTGCAGCAGCATCAACGCCTGCATGTACGCTTCAGGGCGCGGCGGGCAGCCCGGGATGTAAACATCCACGGGCAGGAATTTATCCACACCCTGCACGACGGAATAAATATCGTACATACCGCCGGAGTTCGCACACGCGCCCATGGAAATGACCCATTTTGGCTCCAGCATCTGATCATACAAACGCTGGATAACCGGTGCCATTTTGGTAAACGGCGTACCGGCGACCACCATGAAATCGGCCTGACGCGGGGAAGCACGGAGTACTTCCGCGCCAAAACGCGCAACGTCATGGACGGCGGTGAACGACGTCACCATTTCCACGTAGCAGCAGGAAAGGCCAAAGTTATAAGGCCAAAGGGAGTTTTTACGCCCCCAGTTCACCATGTCATGCAGGGCATGTTCGAGCTTGCCCATGTAGACGCTGCGGTGTACATGCTGTTCCAGAGGATCAGTCACAATCTCCTGTTTTTGCAGGGGGTAACGGTCATTCTCACCGTCGGGATCTATGCGGGTGAGCGTATAGTCCATCTTATTGCCTCGCTGTTACTGCGTATGACGATTAGTGAGACTGCCAGCTTCTTCGGTGTTCACACGCTCGCGACGGGAACGCGAAGGCGTCCACTCCAGCGCGCCGATGCGCACCAGATAAACCAGACCAGCCAGTAGCACTAAAATGAAAATTGCGGCCTCGATAAAGCCGAGCCAGCCGACTTCACGGACTGATGTTGACCAGGCGAAGAGATAGAGGGCTTCGACGTCGAAGATGACGAAAAACATCGCTACCAGGTAGAACTTCGCGGAAAGTCGTAAGCGGGCGGTGCCAACCGAGTCGATCCCCGATTCGAACGGGGTGTTTTTGTACCTGGCGCGGGCGCGACCGCCGAGGAACCAGGCGCCGACCAGCATCAGACAACACAGGCCAATGGCAACAATAAGAAAGATACCGAACGCCCAGTGATGAGCGATAACTTCAGTGGATGTTGACATACTCATTGCTTACTCATCAAAAGTGGCGCTAAAGCCTCTGCTCTTGCTGGCAGATGAACGCCACATCGATTCAAGGGGAGGAACAATCAACCGTACAATAACTGCCGGAATTATTACTTAGGCAGCAAATTGATGGGGTTTTTTACTCCTTTCTATAACCTTTTGTCAACTTTAACAAAAGAAACCTAACATTAGTTTACATCTCCCCAAGCCCATTAACATTTGATGCTTTTAGCGTCCTGTGAGCCGCGTATCAGACCACGGAGCCCGGCGGGTGAATCGTGTCCGTTAACAGTGAGGGGACATAAACACCCCTTATTTTGGCAGGAAATCTCAACTATTCCTCCCCCTCGTCGGGAGTATTTTCTTGATCTGCGACACGCTTTTGTTAATTGACCAGAAAAAACAGCAACAAAATTGCTCACTTTTTAACATCAAAAGTGAAATTTTCTGCTGGTGAAAAGCGTATGGAATGGCTTGAAAGAGGGTGAAAAAGCGGTGAAATACAGTTTCAATTTTAGTTAATTACAGGCACTTAGCCTACAGAAATGTATAAAAAAAGCCTCTGATAACCTTACGATCATCAGAGGCTTTATTAACATCAATGAAACATTTGCAGCAAATATTATTCCAGATCGCCCTGCACCAGCAGCGTATCATCACCGCCTTCAAGCGTCGCAGTATAGCGCCACGGTTGATAGTGGCTCTCCATGGCCTGGAAGATAATCTCCGCCATGTCGTTCTTGCTGCTGGTGTTGCGACACAACATGTACTGCGTTTCCGGCAGCGCAGGCAGGCCGTCTGAAGTGCCCAGTACGCGCAGTTCCGGGCTCATCATCTCCACCGGGCGCGCGGTAATGCCAAGCCCCGCTTTCACGGCGGCGCGCACCGCAGGCAATGTGGATGCGACGTAAGAGATACGCCACGGCACATTTGCCGCGTTGAGCTGCTCGATAATCACGTCACGATACGGGCTCGGCTCATCCAGAACCACCAGCGGCACCGCTTCATTTTTATGCAGCGTATAATCCGCCGCGCAATACCACAGCGTAGGCGACGTGCGTAGCACCAGTGAATCCAGATTCTCTGGCTGATGCGTGGTGACGACCAGGTCTATCTCCTGCTGATTGAGCATTTCAATAATGTACGGATTGCGTTTAACACGCACATCAATCGCCAGTTTCGGATAGACCGAGCTGATACGATTGAGAAGATACGGCAGGATGGTATCCGCCGATTCGTCAGAAGCGCCAATGGTCAGGACGCCCTGCAGGTTGCTATACATTAGCGAAGTGCATGCTTCATCGTTGAAGCGCAAAATTTTTCGTGCGTAACCCAGCAACTGGATGCCATGTTCGGTTAACAGCTTATTACGCCCATGACGGGCAAACAGCTCTTTACCGACCAGCTGCTCCAGGCGCTGCATCTGCTGGCTGACGGCCGATTGCGTACGGCATACCGCTGCTGCCGCGGCGGCAAACGTATTCAGATCGGCGACTGCGACAAACGTTCTCAGCAGATCGAGGTCGAGGTTTAAGATCGGACGATTTGCGTTAATCATATTGTTATCACTTTCAGGTAACCGCACGCGGCGGATACCGTCTGTTGCTATGTGTAAAGGAAAGAAAGCAATTCCTTTTGAAGCATGCTTCCGGGCTAACACAACCCGCGTCGGAAGACCGCCATGCGCTTTTCTAATTCAAACCCCTGGTTATTAAAACAGTAAAAGGGCGTTTTTTTCTGCTGCCGCTGTGCCTTAACGTCAAATATTTTGCACATTGACCCCATGATTTGAATTAAAAATCTGGCTACGTTGGCTAAGGCGAAAAGTAACGGCTCTGCGACCTTAACATACTCTGACAAAAGAAAAAGAAGAGTATATAACTATGCCTGACTTGTGTCCTGAATGACTATAGAAACAACCACTTGCCGGGGAGGCGCTTTCCGGCCTGGCTGCGCTGGCGAAACGTCTTGCGCCAGGAGGCTTATAATATCGTAAATCTGTTCTTTTTTTAAGACTCAATACGATTTTACTTATACATGCCTGGGGGATTCTAAATTTTCGTAACTCTATTACAGACATCGGCAAAACCAATAATTAATATTATTTAATAATTCATTATTTCTCGCGCTGTTCATATAACAAGCTCGTTACAAGCTACGTTATCAACCCCGCATTTTTATCATCAGCAGTGTAGATAAAGCGTCTCTATTTTGGCGAGCAAAATTGATAGCGGCTGAATTAATTAACTGGCTAAGATTGCGCATTCGCGCCTGTGGTGACATCAACCATAGCCAAAACTTATACCAGCACAAAAAACACACCTCACTTCATTTTACAATATTTTATAAAAACCAAAGTCATTTATAAGAAACATAACACCAGAGACCGGGAAAGGCAGGGTTACCACTCTCTTACCCACGAGGCTTTAAAAGCGCGGACGGGAGGAGTAAATTGTCCGCCATCGGCTTCCATGGCAGGAAGCGCAAAACAAGTAAGGTTCTGACGTTATGTCGCCCATAGAAAAATCCAGCAAGCTCGACAATGTCTGTTACGACATCCGCGGCCCGGTGCTTAAAGAGGCCAAACGCATTGAAGAAGAAGGCCAAAAAGTTCTTAAGCTGAATATCGGCAATCCGGCCCCGTTTGGTTTTGACGCCCCCGATGAAATTCTGGTGGACGTTATCCGTAACCTGCCTACCGCGCAGGGCTATTGTGACTCCAAAGGGCTTTACACGGCACGTAAAGCTATCATGCAGCACTACCAGGCGCGCGACATGCGCGACGTCACGGTAGAAGATATCTATATCGGCAACGGCGTCTCGGAGCTTATCGTGCAGGCGATGCAGGCGCTGCTGAACACGGGCGACGAAATGCTGGTTCCTGCGCCCGACTACCCGCTCTGGACGGCAGCGGTGTCCCTCTCCGGCGGCAAAGCGGTGCATTATCTGTGCGACGAGTCCTCCGACTGGTTCCCGGATCTTGACGATATCCGCGCCAAAATCACTCCGCGCACCCGCGGGATTGTTATCATTAATCCGAACAACCCGACCGGCGCGGTCTATTCAAAAGAACTGCTGCTGGATATCGTTGAGATTGCGCGCCAGCATAATCTGATAATCTTTGCCGACGAAATTTACGACAAGATCCTCTATGACGACGCCGAGCATCACTCGATCGCGGCGCTGGCACCCGATCTTCTTACCGTCACGTTCAATGGCCTTTCCAAAACTTACCGCGTCGCGGGTTTCCGTCAGGGCTGGATGGTGTTGAACGGGCCGAAAAAACACGCGAAAGGCTATATCGAAGGGCTGGAGATGCTCGCCTCAATGCGTCTGTGCGCTAATGTGCCGGCGCAGCACGCCATTCAGACAGCGCTCGGCGGCTACCAGAGCATTAGCGAGTTTATCGTGCCCGGCGGTCGGCTCTATGAGCAGCGCAACCGCGCCTGGGAACTGATTAACGAGATCCCGGGCGTGAGCTGTGTAAAACCGCGCGGCGCCCTCTATATGTTCCCGAAAATTGACGCAAAGCGATTTAACATTCACGACGATCAGAAAATGGTGCTGGATTTCCTGCTCCAGGAAAAAGTGCTGCTGGTTCAGGGCACCGCCTTTAACTGGCCGTGGCCGGATCACGTTCGTATCGTGACTCTGCCACGTATTGATGAGCTCGATCTCGCCATTAACAAGCTGGGCCGCTTTCTTTCCGGCTATCATCAGTAATCCTTGCGGGGGGAGATTTGCATCTTCCCCCCTCTCCCCTCACAATGGTTTTTTGTCGCAGTCACAGACAAGGGATCTTTATGAGTCAGAGTCATTTTTTTGCCTACCTTTCCCGCCTGAAGTTAATTAATCGCTGGCCATTAATGCGCAATGTGCGCACTGAAAATGTCTCTGAACATAGTCTGCAGGTGGCGATGGTCGCTCATGCGCTTGCCGCGATCAAAAACCGTAAATTTCAGGGCAAAGTTAATCCAGAGCGTATTGCGCTGCTGGCGATGTACCACGATGCCAGCGAAGTGTTAACGGGCGATCTGCCGACACCAGTGAAATATTTCAATTCCCAGATAGCCCATGAATATAAAGCTATCGAGAAAATCGCCCAGCAGAAGCTGATTGAAATGGTGCCGGAAGAGTTACAGGACATCTTCGCGCCGCTGCTTGATGAGCACCACTATACCGAGGATGAGAAGTCGCTGGTTAAGCAGGCGGACGCCCTGTGCGCGTACCTGAAATGCCTGGAGGAACTTTCGGCGGGCAACAATGAATTTCTGCTCGCCAAAAGCCGCCTTGAGAAAACGCTGGCGCAGCGGCACAGCGCAGAGATGGATTATTTCATGCAGGTGTTTGTCCCAAGCTTTCATCTGTCATTAGATGAAATCAGTCAGGACTCCCCGCTCTGACGCGTCAGAACGGGAAGAGTACCGGAATTAAGAGCACGCAGACCACCATCACGATAAGCGTAAACGGCACGCCGGTTTTGACAAAATCGCTGAAGCGGTAATTCCCCGGCCCAAGCACCAGAGTGTTTACGGGCGACGACACTGGCGTCATAAACGCGGCCGATGCCGCCATCGCTACGCCCATCGCGAAGGGATACGGCGACACGCCCATCGTATTGGCGGCGGCCAGCGCGATGGGCGCCATCAGCACCGCCGTCGCGGTATTGGAAATGAACAGACCGATCGCGGCGCACATCACAAACAGACAGCCCAGCATCACATAGGGGCCATAACCGCCGCTGACGCGCATCAGCCCGTCAACGATAAGCGCAACCCCACCGGTTTTCTGTAATGCCTGCGCAAAGGGCATCATACCGACGATAAGAATAATGCTCGGCCAGTGGATCGCTTTCCAGGCACTGTCCGGGTTGATACAGCGAAATTTTCCCATCAGCAGACAGGCGATAATCGCGGCGACCGGGTTTGGGATCTCGTCGGTCAGCATCATCGCCACCATCAGCGCGAGGCAGAAAATCGCGTGCGGCGCCTGGCTGTGGGCGGGCGACGCGTCGCTCTCCTCTACCGGCAGATTCAGCACCACTACGTCGCGGCACTTCTGCCCGAGCTGGCTGATAAGCTTCCAGGGCCCTACCACCAGCAGCAGATCGCCAAGCTGTAATGGCTCGTTCACCACCGCCCCTGGCAGCGCTTTGCCCTCGCGTTTGATGCCGACGACATTGAGCCCGTAGCGGCTGCGAAAATGTATTTCGCGCACCGTTTTCCCCACCATCTCGCCTTCCGGCGTCAGCGACAGCTCCGCCATGCCCACATCTAACGCCTGATCGGAAAAATAGTCGCCGCGCAGGATCATCGGCTCCAGCTGCTGCTCGCTGCAAAACTGGCGCAAATCCATATCCGAGGCGGACATGTCTATCAGCAGGACATCCCGCGCGCGAAACTCCGTCACGCCGTTAACATCCACAATCACGCGGCGAAAGCGGCGCCAGCGTTCAACGCCAATCACGTTGGCGCCGTAATGCTCGCGCAGTTGTAAATCATCCAGCCGGTGGCCGATAAGGGGCGAGCCGGGGCGGATCGCCAGACGGCGCGCGCGGCCGGTAAGGTGATAATCGCGGATAAAATCACGAAACGTGCGACGGCTCCAGGCCTGCGGTTTGTCGCGGCCCTCGCCTGAGCCCAGCATAAAGCGCACCAGCAGCATATAGACAATGCCCAGCGCCAGAATGGCGAGCCCCACGGGCGTCACGCTGAAAAAGCCAAACCCGGCGTGCCCTTCGCGCAGCAGCTCGCTGTTGACGACCAGATTGGGCGGCGTCGCCACCAGCGTCATCATGCCGCTGATAAGTCCGGCGAAGCTTAACGGCATCATCAGGCGCGACGGCGCGATTTTCATCCGCGCGCAGACGCTTATCACGACGGGAATAAATATCGCCACCACGCCGGTGGAACTCATAAACGCGCCAAGACCGGCGACCGTTAACATTAACAGCACCAGCATCCGGGTTTCGCTGCTGCCCGCCATCTGCACCAGCCAGGCGCCCATCCTGGTGGCCACCCCGGTGCGCACCAGACCGTCGCCGATAACGAACAGCGCGGCGATAAGAATCACGTTCGGATCGCTGAAGCCCGCAAAGGCTTCATTAATGGTCAATGTGCCGCTCAGGATAAACGCGACAATGACCAAAAGCGCTACGGCATCCATGCGGATTTTCCCCGTGGCGAACAGCAACACCGCCGCGCCAAGCAGGGTCAACACCCAGATTAATTCACCATTCACAACGTATCCTTTTGTTGTTATCACGGCTTCGCCAATGAAAACGGCGGGAAACCCGCCGTATCAGAAAGGTGGCGCCGTCGCGCCAGAAACGGGGGCGTCGTTACGGCTTTTGCGTTACGCGCACCCAGCCGTCAGCGCCTTTTTCCAGCGCCAGTTCGTTAAGGGTTTTGGCGACCAGCGCCGCCTCGTCAAGACGCGGCGTGTTGGCAGGCGGGTTAGCGGCAATCACCGGACAGCCCGCCGCCAGGCCTGAAAGAATACCTGCCGGGGCATCTTCCACAACCGCACATTCATGAGGCGCCAGGCCCAGCAATTCAGCGCCGAGCAGATAGGCGTCCGGCTCCGGTTTGCCGCGCTTTACGCGCTCTGCGGTAACAAACACTTCTGGCTCCGGCAGGCCCGTTGCGCTCCGACGCGCAGAGGCGACCGGCATGGAGCCGGAGGTGACAATGGCCCAGGGAATGCGGGCGTCGTTCAGGTAATTAAGGAGCGCGAGCGCGCCCGGCAGCGCGACGATGCCCTCGGTATCGCTGGCCTCAATCTGCTCCAGGCGGCGAAACTCTGCCATGATCTCGTCTTCGCTGTGCCCGTCCATAAAATGGCGCAGCGAGGTGATCGCCTGTTTGCCATGAATAAAGCCCAGCACCTCGTCGTGCGCGATGCCGAAGCGATCCGCCCAGTGGCACCAGGCGCGCTCTACCGCAGGCAGAGAGTCCACCAGCGTACCGTCCAGATCGAACAAAAACCCTTTACATTCCACAGCCTTCTCCCGTCAGGCGTTAATAATCTGCATAATTTCGTTGGCGCACAGGTGGTACTGGCGCGGGCAGGCCTGCCACACTTTCAGCATCCGCAGGTATTTTTCCCACATTGGGGTTTGCGCGTTGAAGCCGTGCGTGCCGGCGTCGAAATGGGTATAGCGCCCTTCCGTGTTAACCAGGAACCGCACGTAGCCGAGGAAACGCGCTTCGGTAGCGGCATCAAAGCCCAGAAACGTCACGCGACGTTCATCAATCGTGTGGTTGTCTTTCATGTTGGCTCTGGAGACCTGGAGGGCGTGATACATCTCCATGATGTCGATAACGGTGCGGCAGGTCTCTTCGCTCAGCTCGCCGAAATCGCGGTCGAGTTCGCGCATCTGTAAACCGTAGCCGCGCTCGATGATGGTTTGCAGGCGGCGGTAGCGCTCGCCATTGTCCGGATCGAGCAGGGTCATCATTTTGTACTGGTTGGAGAGAATAAGACGCTGGGCATGGGTCATTTCCATGGTGTGCTCCTGTTACAGGCGAAGCCCGATCAAAGTGGGATACTGCTCCCTACTCTGCCTTCTTTTGCCCATACGTCTTTTGATCAATTACAAGTCATCAAGAAAAGTTTTATCAAGTTGCTTAAACGCACGTTTCAGGGTGTCAGCCAGCGCCTGGTAATCGGGCTTGCCTTCAACGGGTGCCAGCGCCTGCCCCGCCTCCTGTAATTTGGTGCGCACTTCATAAAACCAGCTCAACGTGCCTGGCGGCAGCGGCGTGACGGAGCGCTTGCCAAGCCACCACAGGCCCTGCATCGGCATACTCAGCGCGAACAGCGCAGTGGCGACGGCGGGCCCAAGCTGGCCGCCGAGCGCAATTTGCCAGCACAGGGTAAACACGGCGACGGGCGGCATCACACGGATAGCGAAGCGCGTGGCGCGGATCACCCGGTTTTCGACAAAGACCGGAGCCAGGCGCTTATCAATCGGCCAGGTCTTCGCATAGTGTTGCCCACGACGAAACAGGCTAAAAAAGCTCACGGGGCGATTTTCAGGTGTCGACATGGCCTTACCTCAACTTCATTAATAAAAAATAAAATTTTTCTGCAAGATAACAACTCTCTATGACAACGTTCAAAATATTTTGTCAATGCCAGCTGCAATCAGTTATCCTGTGCCCGCCTGCGATGGCGTAGAAGGCAAAGCCCGCGCTGTCAAATCTTTAAGGCCGTCATTCGCGCCGGAAATTTGCGCAGAATGGCGTAAACTCTGTTTATTTCTTCGTCACAGCAGAATCTCCCTTCGCTATGACGTTAATCATAAATGTCGGCGTCATCTTACGCTACGCTGAGAGACTCACTGACGTTTTTTTAGCCACGTATCACTAATAGGTACTTCCATGTCGAGTAAGTTAGTACTGGTTCTCAACTGCGGTAGCTCCTCACTGAAATTTGCCATCATCGATGCTCTCAACGGTGACGAGTACCTGTCCGGTCTGGCCGAATGTTTCCATCTTCCTGAAGCGCGTATCAAATGGAAAATGGACGGCGGCAAACAAGAAGCGGCGCTTGGCGCCGGTGCGGCTCACAGCGAAGCGCTGAACTTCATCGTTAATACTATTCTGGCACAAAAACCGGAGCTGTCTGCCCAACTGACCGCGATTGGTCATCGTATCGTGCATGGTGGCGAGAAGTATACCAGTTCCGTAGTCATTGATGAGTCTGTTATTCAGGGCATCAAAGATTCTGCCTCTTTTGCGCCGCTGCATAACCCGGCCCACCTGATCGGTATCGCTGAAGCGCTGAAATCCTTCCCGAACCTGGCAGATAAAAACGTGGCCGTGTTCGACACCGCGTTCCACCAGACCATGCCGGAAGAGTCTTACCTCTACGCCCTGCCGTACAAACTGTATAAAGAACACGGCATTCGTCGCTACGGCGCGCACGGCACCAGCCACTTCTATGTGACGCAGGAAGCCGCAAAAATGCTGAACAAGCCGGTGGACGAAGTGAACATCATCACGTGCCACCTGGGCAACGGCGGTTCTGTTTCCGCAATCCGCAACGGTAAATGCGTTGACACCTCTATGGGTCTCACCCCGCTGGAAGGTCTGGTAATGGGCACCCGCTCCGGCGACATCGACCCCGCCATCGTCTTCCACCTGCACGATGCTCTGGGCATGAGCGTTGATGACATCAACAAGCTGCTGACCAAAGAATCGGGCCTGCTGGGTCTGACTGAAGTCACCAGCGACTGCCGTTATGTTGAAGACAACTACGCAACCAAAGAAGACGCGAAGCGTGCAATGGACGTGTACTGCCATCGTCTGGCCAAATACATCGGCTCCTACACCGCGCTGATGGAAGGTCGTCTGGATGCGGTCGTCTTTACGGGCGGCATCGGCGAGAACGCCGCGATGGTTCGCGAACTCTCCCTCGGCAAGCTGGGCGTGCTGGGCTTCGAGGTTGACCACGAGCGCAACCTGGCCGCGCGTTTCGGCAAATCCGGCTTCATCAACAAAGAAGGCACCACCCTCGCGATGGTCATTCCGACCAACGAAGAACTGGTTATCGCGCAGGACGCCTGCCGCCTGACCGCCTGATCCCTCATCGCCAGCCTGCGCTGGCGGTGTTGTTTTATGTGGTGCCAGCCGCGCGGCTGGCTGCAACAAAAAGAGGATAAACCGTGTCCCGTATTATTATGCTTATTCCAACCGGAACCAGCGTCGGCCTGACCAGCGTCAGCCTCGGCGTGATCCGCGCTATGGAACGTAAAGGCGTTCGTCTGAGCGTCTTCAAACCTATCGCCCAACCGCGCGCCGGCGGCGATACTCCGGATCAGACTACGACTATCGTACGTGCCAACACCAACCTGCCGGCGGCCGAGCCGCTGCGCATGAGCCACGTCGAGTCACTGCTCTCCAGCAACCAGAAAGACGTGCTGATGGAAGAGATCATTGCTCGCTTCCATGAAAACACTAAAGACGCCGAAGTGGTGCTGGTGGAAGGCCTGGTGCCGACCCGCAAGCATCAGTTCGCCCAGTCGCTGAACTATGAAATCGCCAAGACTCTGAACGCGGAAATCGTGTTTGTAATGTCTCAGGGCACCGACACGCCGGAGCAGCTGAAAGAGCGTATCGAGCTGACCCGCAGCAGCTTCGGCGGTAGCAAAAACGCCAATATCACTGGCGTTATCGTCAACAAGCTGAACGCGCCGGTTGATGAACAGGGCCGTACGCGCCCGGATCTCTCCGAGATTTTCGACGACTCCACCAAAGCGAAAGTCGTCAACATCGACGCGCAGCATCTGCAAACTGTCAGCCCGCTCCCGGTGCTGGGCGCGGTGCCGTGGAGCTTTGATCTGATTGCCACCCGCGCTATCGATATGGCTCGCCACCTGAACGCGACCATCGTTAACGAAGGCGATATCAAAACCCGCCGCGTGAAGTCTGTCACCTTCTGCGCGCGCAGCATTCCGCACATGCTGGAACACTTCCGTCCGGGCTCCCTGCTGGTGACCTCCGCGGATCGTCCGGATGTGCTGGTCGCCGCCTGCCTCGCCGCCATGAACGGTGTGGAGATCGGCGCTATCCTGCTGACTGGCGGTTATGAAATGGACGAGCGCATCAACAAGCTGTGCGAGCGCGCTTTCGCCACCGGCCTGCCGGTATTTATGGTCAACACCAACACCTGGCAGACCTCGCTCAGCCTGCAGAGCTTCAACCTTGAAGTGCCGGCAGACGACCACGAGCGTATCGAAAAAGTGCAGGAATATGTGGCAAGTCACGTCAGCGCAGAGTGGATCGACTCACTGACCGCCACTTCCGAGCGCAGCCGTCGTCTCTCCCCGCCGGCGTTCCGCTACCAGCTGACCGAGCTTGCGCGCAAAGCAGGCAAACGCGTCGTGTTGCCGGAAGGCGACGAGCCGCGTACCGTCAAAGCGGCAGCAATCTGCGCCGAGCGCGGCATCGCGACCTGCGTACTGCTGGGCAACCCGGATGAGATTGCACGCGTTGCGGCAGCCCAGGGCGTAGAGCTGGGCGCAGGCATTGAAATCGTCGACCCGGAAGTGGTGCGTGAGAGCTACGTAGCGCGTCTGGTTGAGCTGCGTAAAAACAAAGGCATGACCGAAGCGGTCGCCCGCGAGCAGCTGGAAGACAACGTGGTGCTCGGCACGCTGATGCTGGAGCAGGACGAAGTCGACGGTCTGGTTTCCGGCGCGGTTCACACCACCGCCAACACCATTCGTCCGCCGCTGCAAATCATCAAAACCGCGCCGAACAGCTCGCTGGTGTCCTCCGTGTTCTTCATGCTGCTGCCTGAACAGGTTTACGTTTACGGCGACTGCGCGATCAACCCGGATCCGACCGCTGAACAGCTGGCCGAAATCGCGATTCAGTCCGCCGATTCCGCAGCCGCTTTCGGTATTGAGCCGCGCGTAGCGATGCTCTCCTACTCTACCGGCAACTCCGGTGCGGGCAGCGACGTGGAAAAAGTACGTGAAGCGACCAAACTGGCGCAGGAAAAACGCCCGGATCTGGTGATCGACGGCCCGCTGCAGTACGACGCTGCGGTCATGGCTGACGTCGCGAAATCCAAAGCGCCGAACTCCCCGGTTGCTGGCCGCGCCACCGTGTTCATCTTCCCGGATCTGAACACCGGCAACACCACGTACAAAGCGGTACAGCGCTCTGCCGACCTGATCTCCATCGGGCCGATGCTGCAGGGTATGCGCAAACCGGTTAACGACCTGTCCCGTGGCGCGCTGGTTGACGATATCGTCTACACCATCGCCCTGACCGCGATTCAGGCGACCCAGCAGTAATTCACCGCTGATAAGCAAAAGGCCGCGCGATGCGGCCTTTTTTATGGTTTAAACGCCCCGCTTCTTAGTGCTCCAGCGAAAACCAGCGCCGCCACACAAAGCGAATCACGTAATACTCCACCGTGCCGAGCAGTAAAAACCAGATGCAGAAAATAATGGTATAAAGCTGGTTAAGATCCACCAGATGAAATCTCGTCATCAGGCTCTGGGCCAGGGTCAGCGTAAGTCTCGGGGCCGGCAGCAGCAGGCAGGAGAGAAACGCCAGCAGCAGGATGCCGCCAGCGGTGATTAGCGTTTCAAGAGGATGCTTCATGAGAGGCTTTCGGTCTGTTCAAAAGCGCATTGTCGGGGAATTTCTTGCGCTATGCAAACCGCGGCTCAGCAATGGTTTACTGGCGTCCCGCCCTGTTTGCGCCAGGTGCCCGGCGACATCTGAAACTTACGGGTAAAAAGCCGGGTAAAGGTTTGCTGCGAGTCGAAACCGTATTTCATGGAAATATCCAGTACGCGGTCGTTGGTGGCACGCAAGTCCTGCGCCGCCAGCCGCAGCTTTTTCTCGCGAATATAGCGCCCGATACTCTCCCCTTTATGGTGATGGAACAGCCGTTGCAGATGCCATTTGGAATAGCCCGCGTGACGCGCGATATCGTCTATGCGCAATGGCTTGTGAAGGTTGTCATCAATCCAGTCAGTCAGCGTTTCAATAACCTGAGCGGGAAGTTCCATAGAATCCCTCCAGTCGTGGTGATAGCAATGATATTTCAGGCGTTCGCCTGCCCTGAAGCCCGGTTCGCGTAAGCGCCCCGCTCATTTTCCCGGCGCAAGAGACCGGCATGCGGCGCAGTGAAAAACTGGCCGGCGAAACTTGATAATGAGTGAGTAAACACTCATTATAGGAATGCGCGTTGATTCGTCAACCCCGTTTTTGCCGTGTGATCCGGGGCCTTGCAGCGGATCGGCGAGTCGTGATTCAATCTGCCCTTTTGACAGGAGAGAAAAGCCCGTGGCGCGTCCCCGCAGTGAAGATAAAAAAATGGCGATTCTGGAAGCCGCCACCGACGCTATCGCCGAGGCCGGCCTTGGCGCGTCCACCGCGCTAATAGCCCGCAAGGCAGGCGTGGCTGAAGGCACACTGTTTCGCTATTTCGCCTCGAAGGACGAACTGTACAACGCGCTCTATGTGCACCTGAAACAGGACTTCTGTCGTTCGATGATAGGCAAGCTGGATATCAATGGCGATCACAAAGAAAACACCCGTCACGTCTGGAACAGCTTTATCGACTGGGGCCTGACCAGGCCTGCGGCCAATCTGGCGGTGCGCAAGCTGGAAGTCAGCAGCCGCATTACCGAGGAGAGCGAAAAACGCGTGACGGATATCTACCCGGAGTTGCACGAACTCTGTGAGAAGTGTATTTCGCCGGTATTTCGCTCACCAGAGTTCCGCGCCTTCGGCGATGAGATCTTCTTCGCGCTGGCGCAGACGACGATGGATTTCGCCACACGCGAACCGGCGCGTTCCGCTGAATTTAAAGCTGTAGGGTTTGATACATTATGGCGGGCGCTTTGCGACAGCGGCTGCTGCGCCTGAAAAGCTGAATGAACCAGGCCGCCCCGCGCACGTGACTGAACGTCGCGGGGCTACGCCGTTAGCTGAGCGTGGTGTTTTTCTCTTCCTGCTCTCTCTCTTTGCTGCTCTCCTGGCCTGCGTTACGGCTCAGCCACAGCGACAGCGCTTTTAACGTATCCGGAGTGAACTCATCGCAGCGCGCGGTGATCTCCTCAGGCTCCATCCAGCACACTTCGCTGATTTCGCTCTCCTGTAGCGCGAATGGACCGTGAGAGACGCAGCTGAACAGCCCGCCCCAGACGCGGCAGTGTTCATCCTCGAAATAAAACTGGCCGTGCTCGGCGAAAGGTACGCCCGCGATGCCAAGTTCCTCCTCCGCCTCGCGACGCGCGCTCTCCAGCAGCGCTTCGCCCGCCTGCACCACGCCGCCTGCGGTGGCGTCGAGCATACCCGGCATAAAGTCTTTGATATCGGTACGGCGCTGCACCAGAATTTTGCCCATGCCATCATGCACCACGATGTAGGTCGCGCGATGACGCAGGCGCTCGGCGCGCATCTGCGCACGACTGGACTGCGCAATCACTTCATTGTCTTCGCTGACAATGTCCACCCACTCCATGCCTGCCAAATGATTTTGCTCCACCATCAGGAAACCTTCTTCAATAAGCGCTCTTACGGCGCGTTCTGGTTGTTCGGTAAATTAAGGGGAAATCGTTGTCTGTGCAATAACCTGCGAGGTCTCGAGGGTTATTACGCTCAGCGTGTCGCCGCCAAGGAACCCATAGCTCGCCGGATAGCCGCCTTTTGGCATGCTGACGGAGCCGGGATTAAAGTGAATGTGCTCGCCTTTGCGCGCCGCGACGGGAATATGCGTATGACCATAGACCAGCACGTCGCCTGCGGCCAGCGGCGGTAGATTTTCCGGGCTGTAAAGATGACCGTGCGTCAAAAAGAGCCGCTGTTTCGCCAGCAAGACCTGCTGCCAGGGGGCGGTTATCGGGAATTCCAGCAGCATCTGATCGACTTCGCTGTCGCAGTTGCCGCGCACCGCGATAATGCGGTCAGCCACCATATTGAGCCGTTTCGCCACTTCGCCAGGGTTATAGCCCTCTGGCAGCGGGTTGCGCGGCCCGTGATTTAAGAAATCACCCAGCAAAACCAGCCAGCGGGCGTCGCTGTCCGCAAAGCGCGCCAGCAGAAGCTCTGTGGCGGGCAGCGAGCCGTGAATATCCGAAGCGAACATCAGCTTCATTACTCACCTTCCGAATGAAAATTGTGGTGCACGCATGATAACGGATCGCGCAAGGCTTATCAGCCCGAACGCCTGGCAGAAAGTGCGATATAACGCTGCACCGAGGCGCGCTGCCACTGGAACGTCGCATACTCCGCCAGCGTCTCCGGCACCGGGTCGCCATGCATCACCAGGCGGTTAATCATAAGAGCCAGATCGGTATCCGCAAGCGACCATTCACCAAACAGATTTTGCTGTCCGTGCGTCAGCAGCGCCTGCGCGCAGTCGATAAGCTTATCCGCCGCCGCCTGACCATCAGCGCTCAGCGGCGCATAGCGAGCCCCGCCGAAAATCACATCGGTCGGACGTTCGGCCCTGAGCGCGCCCAGATCGCTTCGCAGCCACGCCTGCACCTGGCGGGCGCGGGCGCGTTTTTCGATGTCATGCGGATAGAGCCGCTCCCAGACCGGCGGCGCGAAACGCTCTTCCAGATACTCCGTAATCGCTGAGGATTCGCTTAGCACGACATCGTCAATCACCAGCACCGGTACCCGGCGCGTTAAGGCGAACCCCTGCCAGTCTGCCTGATGGTGTTCGCCGCGTGATAAATCACGGGTTTGCAACTGAAACTGTAACCCTTTTTCCTGCAACGCCACCCAGACGGACATGACGTAAGGGCTAAAAAACTGGGCATCTGACCAAAGCGTAATAGCGGGCTGGGACATCGTCATTCTCATCTCTGATGGAGGATAGCTAAAACTATACCGAAATCCCTTTTCTGTCATGCTGCCGAAAATCGGGGCTCGCCGCATTCTGTAGCAAACCGCCTATACTTTGAGCACGCCGCCCCCCTCATAAAGGACGCTGTCATGCTGGATCTCTACTACGCCCCGACGCCTAACGGCCATAAAGTCACGCTGTTTCTTGAAGAGGCCGGACTGGAGTATCGCCTCCACCGCGTTGACATCAGCAAGGGCGAGCAGTTTAAGCCAGAGTTTCTCGCCATCGCCCCGAACAATAAAATCCCGGCCATTATTGACCATGCCCCCGTCGACGGGGGCGCGCCGCTGAGCCTGTTTGAGTCGGGCGCGATTCTGCTCTACCTCGCGGAAAAGAGCGGCAAGCTCCTGAGCGGCGAACTGCGCGAGCGTCAGATTACATTGCAGTGGCTCTTCTGGCAGGTTGCCGGTTTCGGGCCGATGCTCGGCCAGAATCATCACTTCAACCACTTTGCGCCGCAGGCGGTGCCGTACGCTATTGAGCGCTATCAGGTGGAAACCCAGCGCCTCTACGGCGTACTCAATAAGCGTCTGGAAAAATGTCCGTGGCTGGGTGGCGAGCGCTACAGCATCGCGGATATCGCCACCTATCCCTGGGTGGTCTCCCATGAGCGCCAGCGCATCGATCTTGATAACTTCCCGGCGGTCAGTAACTGGTATGAGCGCATCAAAAACCGTCCGGCGACCGAACGCGCTTATCAGCTTGCCAGCACGCTCTGAGCTGATGCGCTGCTACCCTGCGCATGGGAAATAAGCGCTTCTCTTTACAGGAAAAATAAAGTAAGGATGCGCCCAGCGTCCCGGGCGTTCGCCGCCGGGTCGCCTATGCTGAAGGAGAAACCGACAAACTTCACGCGCTGCGCTTGCCGGTTCGGTAGTCATCCCCTTAAGCTGGCGGCGCTCAACGCACGCAGGAGGCACTTATGCAAATACTGGTAACCGGCGGCACCGGTCTGATTGGCCGCACGTTAACGTCGCGCCTGCTGGCGCTGGGCCATCATGTCACGGTCGTCACCCGCAATCCGGACCACGCCCGCGCGCGCCTCGACGCTGGCGTGGTGCTTGCACCGGGGCTGGATATCTTCAGCAACCTTGACGCTTTCGACGCGGTCATCAACCTGGCGGGCGAGCCCATCGCCGACAAACGCTGGACGGCAACGCAGAAAGAGCGTCTGTGCCAGAGCCGCTGGCAGATAACCCAACAGCTGGTGGCGCTGATGGCGGCGGGCAGTAAACCGCCCGCGGTGTTTCTTTCCGGCTCCGCCGTGGGTTATTACGGCGATCTCGGCGAGGTGGTGGTGAACGAAGATGAGCCGCCGCACAGCGAATTTACCCATAAACTGTGCGCCCGCTGGGAGCAGATAGCCGAAGGCGCGCAAAGCGAGCGCACGCGCGTGTGCCTGCTGCGTACCGGCGCGGTGCTGGCGCCCGATGGCGGCATGATGGGCAAACTGCTGCCGCTGTTTCGCTTCGGGCTGGGCGGGCCTGTAGGCAATGGCCGCCAGTATCTCGCCTGGATCCATATTGACGACATGGTGAATGCCATTATCTGGCTGCTGGATAACGACCTGCGCGGGCCGTTTAATATGGTGTCGCCCTACCCGGCGCGCAACGAGCGTTTCGCCCACACGCTGGGCCACGCGCTGCGGCGTCCGGCTTTTATGCGCGCGCCCGCGACCGCCGTGCGTCTGCTGATGGGCGAATCCGCCGTGCTGGTGCTGGGAGGCCAGCGCGCGCTACCCAAACGCCTTGAAGAATCTGGCTTCGGCTTTCGCTGGTTCGATTTAGAAGAGGCGTTAAAGGACATCGTCAGCCGGGCGCGTTAAGCGCCTTTTGCGGGCAGGCAGGCTGCCCGCAGAACGTTTCATCACGCCGCGCCACTCCCCACTGGCATTTCCCTTTCTGGTCAAGTTATAATCAATATCACGAATATCATTTATATCACGAGGGCGCTATGGTTTCCCGTACACGCCACGCCAGGCTAAAAGAGTACCCGCCGGAGGTCAGCGTCGAGTTTGTCGATGTCGGGCATCTGGTGACATCCCTTCAGGAATCACCCGCGCCGTGGGGGCGCATTCAGCTTTCCGATATTCCGGGCGAAGACGCCGGGCGCTATCTGATGCTGAAATTGCCGGACGAGGTTGACGAAGAGACGCTGGATAATGATATCCGGCTGGCTATCGTCAGCGCCGTCACGGCGGTGTCGCAGATGAAGCGCGCCGGTCAGGGCGCGGCTGAGATAGCGCCGCTACAGGCCCGTAACCGCGAGCGGCTCGACGCATTGCGACAGACCGTGCTTGAAGAAGGCCGCTGGCTCTCCGCAGGCGAAGTCAGCATGGCCGCGGGCGCCGCGCTGAAGAACCCGAGCGCGACGGCGAACCGCTGGAAGCAGGCGGGCAAAGTTTTCGCCCTGCCAGTGAACGGCAAAGACCGCTACCCCGCCTGGGCGTTTGATGAAGGCGGCCAGCCGCTGCCGTCGCTAAAACCTATTCTGGCGCGGTTTCGTGAGAAGACGCCCTGGGCCATCGCGCTCTGGTTCCACTCGCCCAACGCCTGGCTTGGAGGCGACAAGCCCAAAGACCGGCTGAAGACCGATCCGCAGGCGGTGCTGGACGCCGCCGACGTGGAGGCGAAGGGTCCGGTGCATGGTTGATATCACGGAAGAACGCCTGCCTGCGCCGCCTGCCGATATGCAGGTGCCGCGCGTCACGGTATGGCCCGCAGGGAAGCGGATAATTCGCGTCCACAGTGACCAGTTCGCGGGCGATGCCTTTAACCCTGGCATTGGCAATGCGCGCTTCAGCCCGCTGCGACGCGCCGACGGCAGCGCTATTCCCACGCTCTATGGCGGCGTGGGGGCGGAGGTCGCGATTATGGAGTCGCTGTTTCACGACGTGCCGACGGGCTCACTTGGCGTCAGCTTCGATCTCCGCAAGGCTGCGGGGCTCTGCATCAGCACGTTAACGCCGGGCGGCACGCTTTCTCTGGTAAGCCTTACCCCGACGCTTCTGCGCCGCTGGGGCGTTACCCAGGCGGCGCTTACTGCCAGTTCGCCGCTGCACTACCCGCAGACCCGCCAGTGGGCTGCCGCTATCTATTACGCGAATCCGCATCTGCATGGCATCAGCTGGCCGTCGCGCCAGCACGGCGGCAAAGCGCTGATGCTGTTTGGCGATCGCCTCTCCGCTGTGCCGCTCACACTCAATGAGAGCTTGCCGCTGCTGGAGGGCGCTCTGATTGAGATTTACCGGCTGGCGGATGAGATGGGGCTGGTGTTAACAGAGGCGTGAGCGTAAACCGGCCTCCCTGCCGGTGTGTGAAGGACTGTCGCGGTTACTTCAGCGATCCTTTCAGAAACTGTTGCAGGCGCGGGCTTTGCGGATTGTTGAAGAGCGCGTCCGGCGGCCCTTCTTCTTCGATTTTGCCCTGATGCAGGAAAATCACGTGTGACGAGACGTGACGGGCAAATTCCATTTCGTGCGTCACCACCACCATCGTTTTGCCCTCTTCCGCGAGCTTTTGCATGATGCGCAGCACTTCGCCCACCAGCTCCGGGTCGAGCGCGGAGGTTGGCTCGTCAAACAGCAGCACATCCGGCTCCATCGCCAGCGCGCGGGCAATGGACACACGCTGCTGCTGGCCGCCGGAGAGATGCACCGGATATTTCCCCTGCGCGCGCTCATCGATGCCGACTTTGGCGAGGTATTTCACCGCCCGTTCACGCGCATCCTGTTTGCTTAAGCCGAGCACCTGAACCGGCGCTTCCATGACGTTTTCCAGGACCGTCATATGGCTCCACAGGTTGAAATGCTGGAACACCATCGTCAGGCGCGTGCGCAACAGGCGCAGCTGGTTTTTATCCGCCACCTTGAGCTGGCCGTCTTTGTCGCGCACCAGCGTGATGTTCTGGTTATTCACCACGATAGTGCCTTCGCTCGGCTTTTCCAGAAAGTTAATGCAGCGCAGGAAAGTGCTTTTACCGGAGCCGGAGGAGCCGATAATGCTAATAACATCCCCGGCGTTCGCCTTCAGCGAGACGCCCTTGAGCACTTCATGTTCGCCGTAGCGCTTGTGCAGATCGGTAACGTTTAATTTATTTTCAGACATGCGTAGCCACTCAGTGCGTTGAAGCCGGTTTCAGGTGCCGTAGCCAGCGTTTTTCCGCCTTGCGGAACAGGCTTATGAGCACGTAAGAGATAATCAGGTAGAGCACCGCCGCGATGCCGAACGCCGTAAACGGCTGATAGGTGGCGGAGTTGATGTCGCGGGCGATTTTCAGCAGATCGGGCACGGTGGCGGTAAACGCCAGCGCCGTGGAGTGCAGCATCAGGATCACTTCGTTGCTGTATGCAGGCAGCGCGATACGCAGCGCCGACGGCAGAATAATGCAGCGATACATTTTAAAGCGCGAAAAGCCGTACGCGCGCGCCGCCTCAATCTCGCCATGCGGCACCGCGCGAATGGCGCCCGCGAAAATCTCGGTGGTGTAGGCGCAGGTGTTGAGCGTCAGCGCCAGCACGGTGCAGTTCAGCCCGCTGCGGAAAAACTCATTCAGCAGTTGTGTGCCTTTCACCACTTCCAGCGTGTACATGCCGGAGTAAAACACCAGCAGCTGCACGTAAAGCGGCGTGCCGCGAAACACGTACGTAAAGAGCCAGATGGGGAACCAGACCACTTTATTTTCCGACACGCGGCCAATCGCCAGGAACAGCGCCAGCACGCCGCCCATCACCACCGAGGCGATAAGCAGCCAGAGCGTAATCGCCACGCCCGTAAAGCGATAGCCGTCGGTCCAGAGCAGGGATTTCCAGTACTCCTGAATAATCTCAATCACAGGTCAGCCCTCTTCACACCGACGGAATAGCGGCGCTCAAGCAGCAACAGAACGCCGTTAGAGAGCGTGGTAAACCCCAGATAAATCAGCCCGCAGACGATCGCGAAGTAAAACGGCTGCCAGGTGCTTTTGCCGGCAAGCTGCGTCGCCTTGACCACATCTTCCAGCCCCAGCAGCGACACCAGCGCGGTGGCTTTTAAAATCACCTGCCAGTTATTGCCGATGCCCGGCAACGCGAAGCGCATCATTGACGGGAACAGAATACGGCGGAAGGTTTGCGCGCCGGTAAAGCCAAACGCGGTCGCCGCCTCGATATGGCCTCGCGGCACGGCGAGAAACGCCCCACGGAAGGTTTCAGTAAAATAAGCGCCATAGATAAAACCGAGCGTGATAATGCCTGCGACCATCGGGTCGATATCAAACTGGCTGAACCCCAGCGCGTCGGTCACGCTGTTGAGCGCGATCTGCAGGCCGTAGAAAATCAGCAGCATCAGCACCAGATCGGGCACGCCTCGAATCAGCGTGGTGTACGCTTCGAAAATCAGCGCCAGCGGACGGTGGCGTGAGAGCTTTGCCCCTGCGCCGACCAGACCAATCGCCACCGAGAGGACAACAGCGCTGAGCGCCAGCTCAAGGGTGACGAGCGCCCCCTGGAGTATTACCTGTGAAAACCCATACAGCATGGTGCCTTATCCTGTACTCAGCGTGCGCACGACCGACCGGCGCCCCGCAGGGCGCCGCGCTGACCCGTGCGGGTTAGCCGCCGTAAACGTTGAAATCAAAATACTTTTTGGCGAGTTTTTCGTAGGTGCCGTCGGCGCGCATCTCTGCAAACGCCTTGTTCAGCGCCAGGCGCAGCTCGTTATCATCTTTGCGGATGCCCATGCCGGTGCCGACGCCAAAGAGTTTTTCATCTTTAATCGACGGGCCGCCAAACTGGTAACCCTTGCCCACCGGCTGTTTCAGGAAGCCTTCGCTGGCGGCCACTTCATCCTGAAACGCGGCGTCGATGCGCCCGGCGGTCAGGTCAGAGTAAATATTGTCCTGTCCCTGGTAGGAGACAATCTCGACGCCCTTCGGCGCCCAGTGGACGTTGCCGTACGTTTCCTGCGTCGTACCCTGCAACACGCCTACGCGTTTGCCTTTTAACGCCTCAAGCGTCGGCTGGATAGCCGAGCCTTTAGCGACCACCAGGCGGGAGTCGGCAGCGTAGAGTTTGTCGGTGAACGCTATCTCCTGCTGGCGCTTTTCGGTAATCGACAGCGAGGACATGATCGCATCGATTTTCTTCGCTTTGAGAGACGGGATCAGCGCGTCGAGCGGCTGTTCAACGAAGGAACATTGCGTCTGGATGCGTTTGCACAGCTCTTTGGCCAGATCGATATCAAAACCGACCAGTTCGCCCTGCGCGTTTTTCGATTCAAAGGGCGCGTAGGTCGGATCGGTGCCGATACGTAAATGCTGCGGAATTGCTGCGAAAGCGCCAGAAATGCTGGAGAGAGCCAGCCCCAGAGAAAATGCTAACAGCCGTTTTTTCATAACTATCCTCATCAGACGCGCATAATAAAGTGTCAGGCGGAAAAACTGCACCTATCGTGCCATTACTGCCGCCTCGTAATCAAAACTTTATGCGTGCTGAGATAGATTTATTTTCATTATTCGTGCGTAGAAATGCGTCTTTGCCCTTTTATGGTGCATAAGTTGCACCATTTTGCGTCACGTCCGCTGACCGCGCACCACAATGGCCGCCAGCGGACGAACGCCTGACGGGCAATCAGTCGCCGTAAACGTTAAAGTCGAAATATTTCTTCGCCATCTTGTCGTAAGTGCCGTCTTTGCGGATCTCGTTGAAGGCTTTATCAAACGCGGCTTTCAGCTCGGCGTCATCTTTGCGCAGGCCCACGCCCGTGCCGTCGCCAAAATAATTTTTATCTTTAACTGACGGCCCCGCGAACGCGTACTCTTTGCCGGCAGGCTGTTTCAGAAACCCTTCACTTGCGGCCACTTCATCCTGCAAGGCGGCGTCAAGACGGCCCGCCGCCAGATCGGAGTAGATCAGATCCTGGTTCTGGTACGCCACCACATCCACGCCCTTCGCACGCCACTTCTCATTAGCGTAGGCTTCCTGCGTGGAGCCTTGCAGCACGCCCACATGTTTGCCTTTCAGCGAGTCGATGGTCGGCTGAATGGTCGCGCCTTTGGCGGCGATCAGGCGGGAATCCGCCGCGTAGAGTTTCTCGGAAAACGCAATTTCTTTCTGGCGCTTATCGGTGATAGAGAGCGAAGAGATAATCGCGTCGATTTTTTTCGCTTTCAGCGATGGGATCAGCGAGTCGAAATCGCTGCCGACCCAGGTGCATTTCACCTGCATGCGTTTACACATCTCGTTGCCGAGATCGATATCAAACCCGACAAACTCGCCTTTAGCGTCTTTTGAGGAGAACGGCGCGTAGGTGGCGTCAGTGCCAATGCGAACGGTCTGGGGAAGCGCGGCGAATACGCTGGCGCTGGTGGAAAGGCCAAGCAGCAAGGAGAACGCGAGCACCTTCTTCTTCATACATTACCCTCAAGTTTTCTGATTTTATTATCTGTTGCGTTGTGTGTTGCAATCAGGCTTTGCACTTCCCATGCCAGTTTTAGGCGCTGCCGGAACCGGCATGAATTGTTAAAAAATGGTTGCAATCAGGTTGTGTGAATGAAAGATAGCACTCCGCGCAGCAGACGCTGAGCGTGAAATCGTAAAAGGCGGGATTAAATGTCGAGGATATGATCGCGCTTGCAGAATTGCCCCATAATGAAGCGCAGCGCTCCGCTTTGCCTCATCGTGGCGCGCGTTACGCGCCAGGCCAGCGGGTAAAGAGATCGGCGGGCAGCGTGATATCAAGCTGATCGAGCGCGCGATTGACCGTCTGGTTAATCACCTCATCCAGCGTCTGCGGGCGATGATAAAACGCGGGCATCGGCGGCATGATCACAGCACCCAGCTCCGCCGCCTGGGTCATCAGGCGTAAGTGACCGAGATGCAGCGGCGTTTCGCGCACGCACAGCACCAGCCTGCGGCGCTCTTTCAGCACGACATCCGCCGCGCGCGTCAGCAGGCCGTCGGTATAGCTGTTCACAATGCCAGAAAGCGTTTTGATGGAGCACGGCAGGATAATCATCCCGTCGGTTTTGAACGAGCCGGAAGAGACGCTGGCGGCGATATCGCGCGCGTCGTGGTTCACATCGGCCAGCGCCTGAACATCGCGTACGGTCATGTCCGTCTCCAGCGCCAGCGTCTGACGCGCGGCCTGGCTCATGATGAGGTGGGTTTCCACCTCCGGCACCGTCTGCAGCGTTTGCAACAGCCGAATGCCATAAATCGCGCCGCTGGCGCCGGAAATGCCGACAATGATTTTTTTCATGGAGTTATCTGGACAAGAAGCACTGAGCGAGACTTTGCCGCAAGACGCGGCGAGATGCAAACGGGGATTTCGCCCCTCCCGGTACGGAAGGGGCGACGGCACGCGGGAAGAGTTAGCCTTCGTTATGCATCTCTAAATTTTCGACTTCGTTCTGACGCATCACCGCTTTGGCGTCGTCGTTACGCAGGGATTCGAGATATTCCAGATACTGGTGGTCGACATCTTTAGTGACGTAAACGCCGTTAAAGACCGAGCACTCGAACTGTTGAATATCCGGGTTTTCCGCGCGCACCGCTTCGATGAGATCGTCGAGATCCTGGAAAATTAAACCGTCGGCGCCGATGATCTGGCGGATCTCATCCACTTCGCGCCCGTGAGCGATAAGCTCGTTGGCGCTCGGCATATCGATGCCGTAGACGTTCGGGAAGCGAATTTCCGGCGCGGCGGAGGCCAGATAGACCTTCTTCGCCCCTGCTTCGCGAGCCATCTCGATAATCTGCTCGGACGTGGTGCCGCGCACGATAGAGTCATCCACCAGCAGCACGTTTTTATCGCGGAACTCAGCGCGGTTGGCGTTAAGCTTGCGGCGCACCGACTTACGGCGCAGGTGCTGGCCTGGCATGATAAAGGTACGGCCGACGTAGCGGTTCTTCACAAAGCCCTGACGGTAGGGTTTGTTAAGAATACGCGCGATTTCCAGCGCGATATCGCAGGAGGTTTCCGGAATCGGGATCACTACATCGATATCCAGATCTTCCCATTCGCGCGCGATTTTCTCGCCGAGCTTTTTGCCCATCTCAACGCGGGCGCTGTAGACAGAAATCTTGTCGATAAAGGAATCCGGGCGCGCGAAGTAGACATATTCGAACAGACACGGGTTGCTGACCGGGTTATCCGCGCACTGGCGGGTAAACAGCTGGCCTTTCTCGCTGATGTAAACCGCTTCGCCCGGCGCCACGTCGCGCAGGAATTCAAAGCCCAAAGTATCGAGCGCCACGCTCTCGGACGCCACCATGTACTCGGCGCGGCCGTTGCCGGCGTCACGTTTGCCAAGCACCAGCGGGCGGATACCGTTAGGGTCGCGAAACGCCACCATACCGTGCCCGATAATCATCGCCACACAGGCGTAGGCACCACGGATCAGGCGATTCATCGCCGCGATGGCCGCGAAAATGTTGTCCGCTTCCAGCGGGTAGTGGCGGAAGTTATCGAGCTCGCTCGCGAAGATGTTGAGCAGGATTTCAGAATCTGAGGTGGTATTGATATGACGGCGCTTCTCTTCAAAGAGCATTTTGCGCAGTTCATGGGCGTTCGTCAGGTTGCCGTTGTGGGCAAGCGTAATGCCGTAGGGCGAGTTAACATAGAACGGCTGGGCTTCAGAGGCGCTGGAGCTGCCCGCCGTCGGGTAGCGCACGTGACCAATTCCCATGTTGCCCTGCAAACGCTGCATGTGGCGGGCTTCGAACACATCATTCACCAGGCCGTTCGCTTTACGCAGACGGAAGCAATTATTCGCATCGATGGTGATGATGCCTGCGGCATCCTGCCCGCGGTGCTGAAGCACCGTTAACGCGTCATAAATCGACTGGTTTACCGGCATAACACCGGCGATCCCGACAATACCGCACATGTTGTCTTTTCCTCAATTCAAAGACCGCCCCCGGCACGATTACCGGGGCAGGAAACTTGACGAGCTTTGCAGATAGTCAAAGAACCATCTGATGATGAAACTGAACTGCGGGATAAGCTGCGACTTTTGCCAGTCCTCGCTTTTGGACAGGCCCGTGAAGGTATCAAGAAAGAACAGAATGGCGGCGACAATCAGCACGCCTCGCAAGGCGCCGAAACAGATCCCCAACACCCTGTCTGTACCCGACAGGCCGGTTTTCTCCACCAGCGCGCCAATCACATAGTTGACTATCGCACCGACGATAAGCGTCGCGATAAACAGCACCGCGATAGCAATCCCATTACGTACCAGTTCATCTTCAAAGCCGGTGAACCAGACTGCCAGGTAAGTGTAGTAATGACTGGCGACAAAGAAAGCGCAGCCCCAGGTGACAAGCGACAGCGCCTCTCTCACGAACCCGCGGATCAGGCTGACCAGGCACGAGAAACCCACTACTGCAATGATGGCGTAATCTATCCAGACCATGAATGTGTCCCACGATAAAACGCCCTGACATCCGGTTCGGGGCGCATTCTAACAGAAAAAGAAAACGTTTGCGTAGGGATTTCCTTTCCACGCGTTAATAAAAAATGGCGTTGAAAAAATCTTCAACGCCATCCGTCCGTTATGCCTGCAACCAGCCAAATTGCGCCGGTTGCGGGCCGTCTCTGGCGCGATGCGGTTTCTGGCGGCGCCTGTCAGTCAGGCGCCGGACCGCTTAATTCACGCTGTAATTCATTATCACGCCGTTCAACCCTGACAGGCTGTTCAGCTCGCCAAGCGACGATTTAAGCTTATCTTTCGAGGCTTCCGGCCCCACCAGAATACGGGTGATTTTCCCCTGTACCGGCGTGGAGGGCGACGTATACGCCCGGTAGCCCGCCGAGCGCAGCTTCCCGACGATCTCATTGACTTTGTCGGCGTTTTTCAGCGCGCCGAGCTGTACCACATACGCTTTGCCCGCAGGCGGCGTTTGCGGTTTTTCCGGCGGCGTGGGTTTCGCAGGCGCAGGCGCTTCGGCCTCGCTCACCATCGCCAGCTGCTCGTCGGTTTTATCGCGCTGCGGTTTGTTCTGCGGCTTGTCCGTAGCGCGCGTTCTGGCAGGCTCCGTTGTTTTCGGTTTCGCAGGCGTCACCGGCACTTCATCAAGCTCCGCGCCGGTATCGGCAGGCAGCCGCGTGGTGTCTATCGATGACGTCGCCGCGTTACCCGCCCTCACCTCTTCCGCCGCGCCTTCCGGCGGCTGAGACGGCAGCGCCTGCGTCGCGGCAGGCAGCATATCCGGCTCGTCGCGATCGCCAGGCTTCGGCACCAGCGGGATCGCGGCGAACTCATCCTGATAATGTTTTTTCTGGCCGTCCAGCAGCCCTGGCAGCACGATAACCCCCAGCGCCACCAGCACAATCGTGCCGACTAATCGGTTCTGAAACTTACTCGCCACCTCGTCTCCCCGCGTCCATCTCTTCCATTACCTGCGCGACGGTATGAAACGACCCGCACACCAGTACCGTATCGGCGGGCTGCGCGTCGGCCAGCGCCGCATGCCAGGCCTGCGCCACGCTGGTAAAGACCGCGCTTGCCTGCAGATGCTCCGCAAGCTCTTCAGCGCGGGCGCCGCGCGGCCCGTCCAGAGGGGCACAATACCAGCTATCCACGACCCTCTCCAGACAGGCGAGCGTGCCGGCGATATCTTTATCGTGCAACATGCCGATGACGCCCAGCACGCGCCCGGCCGATGGCGACTGCGCCAGCCGCTGCGCCAGATACCCTGCCGCGTGCGGGTTATGCGCCACATCGAGAATCACGCGCGGGGCGTCGCTCACTATCTGGAAACGCCCGGGCAGCGTGGCGCGGGCGATACCGTCGCGGATCGCCTGCTCGCTCACCTCAAGGCCGCTCGCGCGCAGCGCGGCAAGCGCCGTGGCGGCGTTAGGCTGCGGCACCTGGGGCAGCGGAAGGTCATTCAGTTCGCCGTGCTCGTCGCTAAAATTCCAGCCAGTGCCGGTGACCGCATAGCGCCAGGCGTCGTTAACGCGCAGCAGCCGCGCGCCTTTCTCCTGCGCGACCTGCGCGATGGTCTGCGGCATATCGGTCTCGCCCACCACCGCCGGTTTACCCTGACGGAAGATCCCGGCTTTCTCACGCCCGATGCTTTCGCGATCTGGCCCCAGCCAGTCGGTATGATCGAGCGCGATGCTGGTGACAACCGCCACATCGCAGTCCACCAGGTTGGTGGCGTCAAGGCGCCCGCCGAGGCCCACTTCAAGAATAACGACATCCAGTTGCGCCTGCTTAAACAGCCACAGCGCGGAAAGCGTGCCGTATTCGAAATAGGTCAGCGACGTCTCGCCGCGCGCGGCCTCGATCTCTGCGAACGCGGCGGTGTGCTGGCTTTCGGCAAGCTCCTCGCCCTGCACGCGCACGCGTTCGGTGTAGCGCACGAGGTGCGGCGAGCTATAGACGCCCACCCGGTAGCCTGCGGCAATCAGCACCGCTTCGAGCGTCCGGCATGTGGTGCCTTTACCGTTGGTGCCTGCGACGGTAAACACAAAGGGCGCGGGCTTCGCGACGTCCAGCGCCGCCGCCACGCGCGATACGCGCAGAAGGCCCATGTCGATGGTCTTGCCGTGCAGGTTTTCCAGATAAGAAAGCCACGTGGCCAGAGGCGACGTGGCTTGGGGAAGATGTTGCTTTTCCATGATACCCGTATCCTGGTTACGGTTCATAAACAAGAAGGGCAGCGCCTGGTGGCCCTGCCCTTCATGACTATCAGGCCTCTTGATCCTGTTCCGGGACCGGCGGCACGACGACCGCTTCACGCGGCGCGTCCGGGCTCGGAGCCGGGAGGTTCATCAGCTTCGCCAGAATGCTGGCGAGCTTGAGACGCAGCTCCGGACGACGCACGATCATATCGATAGCGCCTTTTTCAATCAGGAATTCGCTGCGCTGGAAGCCAGCCGGCAGTTTTTCACGCACGGTCTGCTCGATAACGCGCGGGCCGGCGAAGCCGATCAGCGCTTTCGGCTCAGCGATGTTGAGATCGCCAAGCATAGCGAAGCTTGCAGAAACGCCGCCCATGGTCGGGTCGGTCAGCACGGAGATGTACGGCAGACCGCGCTCCTGCATTTTCGCCAGCGCCGCAGAGGTTTTCGCCATCTGCATCAGCGACATCAGCGCTTCCTGCATACGCGCGCCACCGGAGGCGGAGAAGCAGATCAACGGACAATTGTCTTCAAGCGCCTGCTCGACCGCACGTACGAAGCGCGCGCCGACCACGGAGCCCATAGAGCCGCCCATAAAGGCGAATTCAAACGCCGCCGCAACGACCGGCATCCCGTGCAGGGTGCCTTTCATCACTACCAGCGCGTCTTTTTCGCCGGTTTCTTTCTGGGCGCTCGCCAGACGATCCTTGTACTTTTTGGAATCTCTGAACTTCAGCACATCTTTCGGCTCAAGCTCACTGCCCAGTTCCACCAGCGAGCCTTCGTCTAACAGGCTGTGCAGACGGTCGCGGGCCGCCATACGCATGTGGTGATCGCACTTCGGGCAAACCTCAAGGTTACGCTCCAGTTCGGCGCGGTAGAGTACCTGTCCGCAGCTGTCGCACTTGGTCCACACCCCTTCCGGGATGTTCGCTCGGCGAGTGGGAGTAATATTGCTTTTATTGAGAATTCGTTCAATCCAGCTCATTGATAACCTTTCTGCCTGAACCTGGTCGATGCCAGTTTTTCTGTGGGGGCGCATAATGCCATTATTGCCTTCCACAGACCATAAATGGTGCTCATTAAACCATAACGGCCCGCGACTTTGGATAAAAAAGTGGTCGAACCGCCAGAGGGCTTATTTTGCCTGGCGCGCCGCGGCGCGTTTGTGACGCACCACTTCAAAAATGCCCGGCAATACTGAGACGATAATAATCAAAACGATAAACAGCTTCAGATTGTCCTGAATGAACGGCATCGCCCCGAAGAAGTAGCCCGCGTAGGTAAACAGCAGGACCCACAACAGCGCGCCAATGACGTTAAACAGAGCAAAATGGCGGTAAGACATATGCCCCATCCCGGCGACGAACGGCGCGAAGGTGCGTACTATCGGCACGAAACGGGCGAGAATAATCGTTTTGCCGCCGTGGCGTTCATAAAACGCATGCGTTTTATCAAGATAGCTCTGCCGGAAGATTTTGGAATCCGGATTGCTGAAAAGTTTTGCGCCAAACAGCCGCCCGATGGTGTAGTTCACCGCATCGCCAAGGATAGCGGCAATGACCATCAGCGTGACCATCAGGTGCACGTTAAGATCGTTAGACGGCAGCGCGGAGAGCGCACCGGCCACGAACAACAGCGAATCGCCCGGCAAAAACGGCGTCACCACCAGACCCGTTTCGCAAAACAGGATCAGGAACAGAATCGCGTAAACCCAGATGCCGTACTGTGCCACCAGCTCCGCCAGATGCACGTCAATATGTAAAATAAAATCAATCAGAAAGCGAATAATGTCCATACAGGTTCATCTTCCCCGACTGCATTCAGTCAGCTAAAAAAAGTGGGCCCATCGGCGGCTTCGGGAGGTCAAACTGCGCCGGATAATCCACCGACACCAGATAAAGCCCTTCCGCTTTCGCCGTCGCTGCCGCAAGCGTTCTGTCCTTAGCCGCCAGCAGTTCTGCCATCCAGCTCTCCGGCTGGTTACCGCAGCCAATTTCCATCAGGCTGCCAACGATATTGCGCACCATATGGTGTACAAACGCGTTTGCCTTGATATCCACCACAATATAAGCCCCGAAGCGCTCAACGTTGATATGCATCAGGTTGCGCCACGGGGTGCGGGACTGGCACTGCACCGCGCGAAACGAGGTAAAGTCGTTTTCGCCGATCAGGCACTGCGCCGCCCGGTGCATTCGCTGTGCGTCCAGCGGCAGGTGGTAATGTGTGACTCCCTGCGAGAGCACCGCCGGCCGCAGACGATGATTATAGATAACGTAGCGGTAACGGCGGGCCGTGGCGCTGAACCGGGCATGGAATTCCGCGGGCACATCTTTGACCCAGCGCACCGCGATGTCACCAGGTAAATTCGCATTTACGCCGAGCGTCCATGCCGCGTCCTTGCGGATAGCCGTGGTTTCGAAATGCACGACCTGGCCGGTAGCGTGCACGCCTGCGTCGGTACGACCGGCGCAGAAAACGTTAATCGGCTCATTAGCGACCTGCGAGAGCGCTTTTTCAAGCTTCTCCTGGACGCTGCGTACTTCCTGCTGACGCTGCCAGCCATAATATTTGCTGCCGTCATACTCAATGCCGAGCGCGATTTTGACTGTCGGCTTTTCCAGACTCTCCGACATCAGTAGAGATACTCCTGCAGCAGCTTCTCAGCGGTTTTCACCGCCATCAGCGCGCCGCCGAAGCGCACGTTGTCGGCGACCGACCAGAACTGGATTTGCTCCGGCATGCCGTAGTCGTTACGCACGCAGCCAATGGAAAGATGCACGCTGCCGGAGGCATCGCCCACCTGCGTCGGATAATCGTTCTCTTCGGACAGCGCGATATCCGGATCGCGCTCCAGCGCGTCACGCGCCTCTTCCGCTGCAAGCGGGCGCAGCGCTTCGAAATTCACCATCTGCGCATGGCCGTAGAAAACCGGCGCCTGCACGCTGGTGACCGAAATCATCAGGCCTTCATCCTGGAGGATTTTGCGCGCTTCATCTACCAGACGACGGTCCTGACGCACGCTGCCTTCACGGTCCGGGAGCAATGGCAGCATGTTGAACGCTAACTGACGGCCAAAATGGTCGTCTTCATCAACCGGCATGCCGTTCAGCAGGCGCGCGCTCTGCCCTGCCAGCGCATCTACCGCCGTTTTGCCTTGTGCGGACACGGACAATAAATTTGTCACCTGAATGCGAGACAAGCCGCCAGCTTCCATCAGCGGGCGCAGCGCCGTCAGCAGCTGGCTGGTGAGACTGTCAGCCACCGCCACGACATTGCGGTTGCGGTAATCGGCAAGCACATACGGGTTTACATCCGGCACCACCAGCGGCACGTCCGGCTCCAGTGCGAACAGACCGCTGGAGTCGATAACCAGACAGCCGGCGTTGGTGGCGTCGTCTGTGTAGCGCGCGCTGGCCTCCTGGCCTGCGACGAAAAAGGCGAGCTGCGCCTGCGTCCAGTCAAACGCATCGGCATCCTGCACCTGCACGCTTTTGCCCGCGAAACGCAGCGTTTCGCCCGCGCTTTCGCTGCGCGCCAGCGCATAAAGTTCACCCACCGGGAACTGACGCTCGGCGAGTTGCTCAAGCAGGGCTTCTCCCACGGCGCCCGTCGCGCCCAGTATGGCGATATTCCAGCCTTCAGACATGGTGGTATTTACTCCAGAAAATAAAAATGCATCCCCCGCCCGGCGGGCGGGGAATAAGAGAACCTGTGATTAACGGATCGGATGATGGGTCGCGTTAAAACCCAGCTTTTGCAGCAGCTCGGCGGCGGCGGCGTCATCGCACTGCACGTACAGTGACGACCATTCGCGGCGCTCCTGATAATTTTTGCGCAGCTTGTCGAACTCACCCGGCACGCCCGCCACGCGTCGGAGCGGGGCGTCATCGCGGCGCACATCATACACCAGATGCACCAGCCGTTTCAGCGTGGCCTGATCGAGCGGCCCCTGAAACGTTACGCGGCCAAATTCTGGCGGCGGCAATAGCGTAGAGAGCGCGACCTGTTGCGGCTGGCCGAGGAACTGGCTGTAGGCCTCAAATACCTGCGTGGTGCCGCGCGCTTTGCCTTCCAGCGTATAGCCCGCGATGTGCGCGGTGCCGATATCCACGCGTTTTAACAGTTCCGTGTTGAGTTCCGGCTCTGGCTCCCAGACGTCCAGCACCACGCTCAGCGCCTGGCCCGCTTCAAGACGCGCCAGCAGCGCGGCGTTATCCACGACCGGGCCGCGGCAGGCGTTTATCAGAATAGCGCCGGGCTTGAGCCGCGCGATCAGCGCCTCGTCGGCAAGGTGCAGGGTTTTGTACGGGCCGTCTTTAAACAGCGGCGTGTGGAACGTCAGGATATCCGCCTCGCGCACCAGTTCATCCAGCGAGCGGAAATCGCCGCCCTCGCCACGATCGGCGCGCGGCGGATCGCACAGCAGCGTGCGCACGCCCAGCGCCTCAAGGCGAGCCTGTAACCGGGAGCCGACGTTGCCCACGCCGACGATCCCGACGGTGCGGTCAGTGAGCGCAAAACCGTCGCGCTCGGCGAGCATCAGCAGCGCGGAGAACACGTACTCCACCACGGCGATGGCGTTGCAGCCAGGGGCGGCGGAGAACGCGACGCCCGCCGCGCGTAAATCGTCTTCATTAACGTGGTCGGTGCCCGCCGTAGCGGTGCCGACAAACCTGACGTTTTTGCCTTCCAGCAGCGCGCGATTGACCGGCGTAACCGAGCGCACCATCAGCGCGTCGGCATCGTCCAGTTCCGCCTGCGGGATCGGGCGGCCCGGCACGGCTTTCACCTCGCCCAGACGGCTGAACAGCTCGCGTGCGTAAGGCATATTTTCATCAACGAGGATTTTCACGTTTCTCTACCTGTTTATGTGCGGGAGATAGCCGTTAAGTGTGCCATAATCTCGCCGCCAGGCATACTTAACAGCGTGGTTAGTTTCGCGGCACCGTCCGGTCAGGTTAAGGATTATTGATGATGCAACCCATTCATGGCGCCACGCCCCGCCCGGCGGGCGAGCCTCCCACCTCGCCCCACTCTGCGGGCGAGCAGCCGCTTTCCACCCAGCAGCGTACCGTGCTGGAGCGGCTTATTACCCGGCTGGTGGCGCTAACCCAGCAGCAAAGCGCCGAAGTCTGGGCCGGCATGAAGCACGATCTGGGCTTAAAAAGTGACGCGCCGCTGCTCTCGCGCCATTTCCCTGCCGCTGAGCAGAATCTCAATCAGCGGCTTGGCCAGGCGCAGCAGACCCACACTCAGCGTCAGGTGCTCTCGCAACTGACCGAGCTGTTAAGCGTGGGCAATAACCGCCAGGCGGTGAGCGACTATATTCGCCAGCAGTTCGGCCATACCGCGCTGAACCAGCTCTCCGGCGAGCAGTTAAAAAGCGTGCTGACGCTGCTGCAAAACGCGCAGCTCAATATTCCGCAGCCGCAGCAGCGCCCGGCCACCGACCGCCCGCTGCTGCCTGCGGAGCATAATACGCTTAACCAGCAGGTGACGAAGCTTGCCGCCGCGACCGGCGAATCGCCAAAGCTTATCTGGCAGTCGATGCTGGAACTCTCCGGCGTGAAAACCGGCGAGCTTATTCCGGCGAAGCATTTCGCGGCGCTCTCCACCTGGCTTGCCGCGCGCCAGACCCTTGCCGATCAACCCGCGCCGACGCTGCATACTATTCAGGCCGCGTTGCGCCAGCCGCTCGAATCGCGCGAATGGCAGGAGCTCAGCGACTACGCGCAGCAGCGCTTCCAGGCGACGCCACAAACGGTGCTGACCACAGCCCAGGTGCAGGATCTGCTGAATCAGGTGTTCGTGCGCCGTGCGGAGCGCTCGCCGGAAACGCTGGAAGTGCGTCATATCCAGCCGATTTACAACCCGCTGATCGCGTTTTTCACCCAGCCGGTGAAGACCATTTCCGCCCGCCCCGGCCTTGCGATGTTTCTGCTGGTGCTGGTTATCCTTCTGCTCTGGCTGGTTATCTGACAGACAGCAAAAAGGCGTCTTTCGACGCCTTTTCTTTTGACTCCCCGACACGTATCAGAAGCTTAACGACACGCCCGCAAACACGCTGCGGTTGCTGTCGCGTCCATCGCTGGTCTCCTGCTCGCCCGTGAGGTTGAGATTCAGCGCCGGGTTAACCTGCCAGCCCAGCGATACCGCGCTGGTCAGCGTTTTCGCAGGCGCCGTCACGCCGCTCAGCGGTACCGGCTGGTTCACGCCGGTAAAGCTCGCCTGATAATTCCCTTCGTCCTGGCTTAACGCGCGTTGCAGATGCGTCTGGAAACTCAGGTTGAGGCTGCCGCGCGCTTTCAGGTCGATATCATAACTCGCCCGCAGCCCTGCGCCCGCCTGCCAGCGCGTGGTGGTCTGGTTGTCGGCGCGCAGGCCAAAGCCGGAGCCGCTCTTCTCGGTGAAGGCGTCCTGCTTCAGCGTGATGTATTGCGTGTCGATAAACGGCGTCACCTGCAAGCCCTCCCTGCTGAAGCGATAGCCGGTTTCGCTGCCAAGCGACATCCAGCTGCCGCTCTGGCGGCTGCTGACGCGCTCGGTGCTACTGCCAAGCCACAGCATGCGATGCTGGCGACCGTCGTAGTAGCCGGAGGCCAGACGACCGGTCAGGTAGTAACTGCCGAAGATTTTACCGCCGTACAGCGCGGCTTCGCTCAGAGTGCCGGTATTACGCTCGCCGCCGCTGCTCAGGGCGCTGAACGTTTCGGTGCGCGACAGCGAAGTGCCGATGAACGTATGTTCGTCGATAAACCGATCCTGACCCGTCACCCACCCTTTCATTGAGTAGCTCACCGGCGAAAAGCCGGTGCGGCCGAGGCTGCCGTTCCACGAGAGCGTATCGCTCCAGCTTCGACTTTGCGGCGCGTCCAGCAGAGCGTCGATGCGCTTCGCGCTGCTACGCTGATTAACGTTGATCGCCTGCCAGGTGAGCGCCGCTGTCGCCGCCGGCAACTGACCGGAGAGGCTTTCCAGCGCCGCGCGAGCGGACTGGTTATTCGAGACGCGTTGCAGACTGCCCGCCGCCGAGGCAAACGAACTCGCACGCACCGTCACACCGCTCGCCACTTGTTTATCGAGCTGCGTGAACGCCTGCTCCAGACGCGCAGCGCCGGAGAGCGTGGCCGCCGAGGTGGTGGCGACTTTGGTCTGCGTCACCTGCAATCGTTTAATATTGAGCCACACCTGTTTGGTGCTGTAGCCCAGCGAGCCTGTCAGGAACACGCCTGCCGACTGCGTAAAACGGCTGAACTTACCGGATACCGCGCCTGCGTTAACGACTGGCTGGCGCGTCTGCGTCACGTAGCCTGCCGGCACGCCCAGCAGATGCAGGTTGCCCGCAAGCGCCGCCCGCCCGGTCACATCCAGCGTCGAGCCGAGCATAAACGCCAGGGTGCCGGTGGTGCGCTGCGTGTAGGCGCGCATAAACCGCGTTTTGCCGTCGCGCAGCAGCACATAGCCGCTGTTATCGACGTTCCCTTTCACGGTGCGCACATCAAGCGTTCCCGCGCGACCGATGGTAACGGCGGAGGCCAGACTCTTCGCCGACGACAGACTGCCGCCCAGCACCTGCGTGGTGCCGGTGTAGCTGGCGTCCTGGGTCAGTACCAGCTTGCCGGTGCCGCTTTTGATAAGCCCGCCGCTGCCGCTGATGGCATTGCTCCAGGTGGAGGTGTAGCTGTTAAACGCGACGCTTACGGTGCCCCAGTTAAACTTCGCCGGGCCGTTGATCGCCTTCCCGGCGTTCAGCATGCCGTAGCCGAAAACGGCGTCCACGCCTGGCGCGCCGATGTCAGTCGCAGTCCCAAGCACCGTCTGGCGTACCAGGTCATTGGTGAAATAAGGGTATTTCTGCCAGACCATCGCCGCCACGCCGGAAACCTGCGGCGCGGCGAACGATGTGCCGCTGACCATACGCAGAACGGCTTTGCCGGTGCTGTCGGTGCTCTGGATATAGACGCTGCCTGGCGCCGCCAGACAGTTATTTTTCATAACGCCGCAGCGGTTGGCATAGCTTGCGATATAACCCGGGTTAAAGGTATCCGTCGCGGTGACGACCAGCCAGCCTTTATCCAGCCCCGCTTTGGGCGCAAGCGACGGCAGTTTCGCCACGCCCACCGGGTTCGCTGCGCCGTTGTTGCCGCTCGCAAAAACGATAAGCCCGTTGTAAGACGAGACATACGGCTTCCAGGCGTTCACGTAATAGTTCGTGGTCGCGGTGCTGGCCGGGTTCCAGTCCGCAATGCCCCAGGAGTTATTGATAATTTTCGCGCCCGCGCGCGCCAGATCGTAGTTAATCTGACCGAAGTTAAGGCTCTGGCGGGTATTGGCGACGTCAGGAATGATACGCGCGCTGATAAGCGTCGCGCCCGGCGCGGTGCCGCCGCTAAACAGGCTGGTGGCGCGCCCGGCAAGCGTCTGGGCGACCATCGTGCCGTGGCCGCGTACATCGCCAACGCTCAGGTTGTTCGTTTTCGGATCGACATAGTTCAGCGACCCCTTAACCGCCCCTGCAACGCCGGATGCGTCGTAAGAATGCCGGTATCCGCTACGCCGACTTTCACGCCCGCGCCGTTGACGCCGGCCGCACGCGCGGTCGCCGCGCTGGTAATAAACAGCGGACGGTTCCAGTTGGTGCGCGTCACGACATTTGTCGCCGCAACAGAGGGCGCATCCGTGAATGGCTCATCCGCATCCGGTTTTTCGCTGGCGAAAGCGGCGCCTGAGCATGACAAAATAACGAGTGGGATCACTCTCCCTTTGGTTAATAAAATCCCTTTACCCAGAGATGACTCGATGGGCATGGTTGGTTTCCCCGGCTGGCAACGCCTTGTGAAAGGCAAAAAAACGTTTCCCTGAATTCCGCAAACGGGTTTCGGATTTCTTTTCTGCGGCGTCCTTCATTCTTATCTTTTTGAAAAGATTAGGAATGGCAGTATCAGCTTTGAATTTCCGGTACGAATGTCTGTCTCAATAAAGATGTCGTCGCCCGGATATATTCTGATATATCGGCAAAAATGGACTTAACTTTAACCAAATGGATAGTAAAGATGGTTTTATAAAAATAAGTTATATTTTTCAGCAGGTTGTTTTTAAGGTAAATTTATTTTTATTGACTTAAGTAAAATCAAATAAATTAAGAGATGGTTTAAGCATTGCTAAAATAACGTTTGCGGAAACAGCGCGGCATACCGCACCAATACCAGACTTTATTTATAAACAATAGCTTAGGTTTAAAAGAAACGCGCGAAAGTTGAAATGCGGCAGGGAGAATATCTTCTTACGAGGTGCAAATAAGGAAGCAGAAAAACGAAGGCGGGAGAATAAACATAAAAAAAGGAGCCTTGCGGCTCCATTTCTTTTAAAGAGACGTTATGCCTGATATTTACGCATAACCAGCGTGGCGTTAGTACCGCCGAAACCGAAGCTGTTAGACATCACAGTCGTCAGCTCACGTTCGACAGGCGCGGTGATGATATTCATACCGTTCGCCTGCTCGTCCAGCTCTTCAATATTGATGCTCGGCGCGATAAAGCCGTGTTCCAGCATCAGCAGCGAGTAGATAGCTTCCTGCACGCCTGCCGCACCCAGCGAGTGGCCAGTCATCGCTTTAGTCGCGGAGATAGCCGGCGTGTTGTCGCCGAACACTTCACGGATAGCGCCAAGCTCTTTCACGTCGCCCACCGGGGTGGAAGTGCCGTGGGAGTTCAGGTAATCAATGGGAGTATCCACGCCGTGCATCGCCATCTTCATGCAGCGCACCGCGCCTTCGCCAGACGGTGCGACCATGTCAGCGCCATCGGAGGTTGCACCGTAGCCGACGATTTCCGCATAGATGTGCGCGCCGCGAGCCAGCGCGTGCTCAAGCTCTTCCACCACAACCATACCGCCGCCGCCTGCGATAACGAAGCCGTCGCGGCTCGCGTCATAGGTACGGGAGGCTTTTTCTGGCGTCTCGTTATATTTGGTGGAGAGCGCGCCCATCGCATCGAACTCACACGCCATTTCCCAGCCCAGCTCTTCGCCGCCGCCCGCAAACACGATGTCCTGTTTGCCAAGCTGGATCTGCTCAACCGCGTTGCCGATGCAGTGCGCGGAAGTGGCGCAGGCGGAGCTGATGGAGTAGTTAACGCCGTGGATTTTAAACGGGGTGGCGAGGCATGCGGAAACCGCAGACGCCATCGCTTTGGTGACGACGTACGGGCCGACCGCTTTCAGGCCGCGCGGGCTGCGCATCGCGTCAGCGCCAAAAACCTGTGCTTTGGACGAACCGCCGGAGCCGGCAACAATACCGACGCGCGGGTTGTTCTGATACACCTCGTCGTTCAGGCCGGCATCTTTAATCGCTTCCTGCATGGAGAGGTAAGCATAAACAGAGGCATCGTTCATGAAACGCACCACTTTACGGTCGATAAGACCGGTGGTGTCCAGCTTCACGTTGCCCCAGACGTGGCTACGCATACCCGCGTCGAGAAATTCTTGAGAGAAAGTGATCCCCGAGCGTCCTTCACGCAGGGATGCCAGGACTTCCTGCTGGTTATTACCGATGCTGGAAACGATGCCCAGGCCAGTAATTACTGCACGTTTCATTCAATACCTCTTCGAGTACGCTAAGTAAGTGTCGTGTCGCAAGATAGCGTACAGTTGTACGCCGAACAAGTCCGATCAGCCAGATTGGCAAGAAATTTGCGATGTCCGACCGGGCTCGCTAAGATCGTGCGACTGCCTGTCATTCGAGCAATTTACGTGAAACCTATCGCCATACAGCCCGCCAGCCTGACGTTTAATAATGAGGGTACACCTGTTTCCCGAGATTTTGATGACGTTTATTTTTCCAATGACGACGGTCTGGAAGAGACCCGCTATGTCTTTCTGAACGGCAATCAGCTCCCGGAACGTTTTATGACACACCCGCGTGACAGCTTTATTGTCGCCGAGAGCGGCTTTGGCACCGGACTCAATTTCCTGACGCTCTGGCAGGCGTTTGCGGCGTTTCGCGCGGCGCATCCGGACGCTGCGCTACAGCGCCTGCATTTCATCAGTTTTGAGAAATTTCCGCTGACGCTCGCTGATTTACAAAGCGCGCACGCTCAATGGCCGGAGCTCGCCCCGTGGGCGGAGCCGCTACAGGCCCAGTGGCCGCTGGCGCTGCCGGGCTGTCAGCGGCTGGTGCTGGATGGCGGACGCGTCACGCTTGATTTATGGCTTGGCGATATTAACGAACTGGTCGATACGCTCGATGACTCCCATAACCGTCAGGTGGACGCCTGGTTCCTGGATGGCTTCGCGCCGTCGAAAAACCCGGATATGTGGACGCCCGGCCTGTTTGCCGCGATGGCGCGCCTCGCCCGTCCCGGCGGTACGCTCGCCACTTTTACCTCTGCGGGTTTTGTGCGCCGCGGGCTGATTGAAGCCGGTTTTCAGGTAGTGAAGCGCAAAGGGTTCGGGCGCAAGCGGGAAATGCTGGTTGGCATGCTTAGTCATGATGCCGCGCCCCCTGCCCGCGCGCCCTGGTATGCGCGCCGCCCGGCGAGCGGGGATAAAGACGCGGCGATTGTCGGCGGCGGTATCGCAAGCGCCCTGCTGGCCCTCGCGTTGCAGACGCGCGGCTGGCAGGTGACGCTCTACTGTCAGGACGACGCGCCCGCAAAGGGGGCCTCCGGCAACCGCCAGGGCGCGCTCTATCCTTTATTAAGCCATCACGACGCCGCGCTGGCCGTCTTTTTCCCGGCGGCGTTTACCTTTGCGCGCAGGCTGTACGACGCGTTGCCGGTGGATTTTGATAAAGACTGGTGCGGCGTGACGCAACTGGGCTGGGATGAAAAGAGCCAGACGAAAATCAGCCAGATGCTCGAACCCGGCCTGCCAGAAGCGCTGGCGCGCGCCGTTGACCGCGACGAAGTCGCCGCGCGCTGCGGCGTGGAGACCGGCTGCGGCGGCATTGAATACCCGCAGGGCGGCTGGCTCTGCCCGGCGCAGCTCACCGCCGGCGTGCTGGCGCTCGCGCAGGCGCGCGGCCTGCGGGTGCATTACGGGCATAACGCGAGCGCGCTGCGCCAGGAAAACGGCGGCTGGCGGCTCACTTTCGCCCACGGCGCGCAGGCGCGTCACGCCACGCTCGCGCTGGCAAGCGGTCATCAGCTCAGCGCGTTTTCGCAAACCGAAAAATTGCCGGTCTACTCCGTCGGCGGCCAGGTGAGCCATATCCCGACCACGCCGGGCCTCGGCGCGCTGCGCCAGGTATTGTGCTACGACGGCTACCTGACGCCGCAAAACCCGGCTCACGGCATGCATTGCATCGGCGCGAGTTATCACCGCGGCGTGAGCGAGATGCGCTATCAGGAGGAAGACCAGCAGCACAACCGCCAGCGGCTTCTCGACTGCCTGCCGCAGGCGCAGTGGGCGCATGAAGTGGACGTGAGCGCAGGTGATGCGCGTTGCGCAGTGCGCTGCGCAACGCGCGACCACTTGCCAATGGTCGGCAACGCGCCCGACTATGCCGCCACGCTCAGCGTATACGCCGACCTCTCCCGGCACGCTGACGCGCCAGACGCCGTCCCCCTCGCCCCGGCACTGGAAAATCTGTTTGTGCTCGGCGCGCTCGGCTCGCGTGGGCTGTGCAGCGCGCCGCTGGCGGCGGAAATTTTAGCCTCGCAAATGAGCGGCGAACCGCTGCCGCTGGATGGCGCGACGCTTGCGGCGCTCAACCCTAACCGGCTGTGGATACGTAAACTGCTGAAAGGCCGCGCCGCTGGCTAAACGCGCTGCGTACGCTTATGGCTGCGCTCCGCCATTCGGTGGAAACAGGGCGTGAAACCGCCGAAGCGCTCCGCGCATAGCGAACAGCAGTCAGCCGCGCTAATCAAAGCTACAGCCAGCACAGAGCAGCAGCGCGACATTGAGCAGATAAGTCTGGCGATTGCGGAGCTTGTAAAGTGGCGCAGAGCAACGCGTCGATGACGCAGACGGGGCCGGTGGATGTGATGTCGGAACAGGTCACCCGGCTGAACGCGGGTGTATCACCCGCAGGCGCAGGCGCCATAAGTTTACAGCCTGCGCGCCGTCACGACGCGCAGGCCATCAGGCTCAGTTGAGCTTCGCCTGCTGGAACAGATTGTCCCACATTCCCAGCACCAGCGCCTGATCGCGCGGCGAGAGTTCGCCCGCGTGGATGGCGGTTTCCAGGCTGTTTGTTACCTTCGTATACACGGCCTGCGGCGAGTGATCGTCGCCGTGCTCCAGCGCCGCGACGGCAAGGGTCAGGTGTCCGCGCAGATAGCCGCTGGCGAACAGTTCGTCATCGCTCGCGTGCTCTACCATCTCATCAATCAGCGCCAGAATACGTGCTTCAAATTCGGCAATCATCGTTTTTCCTCTGTTAATAACATGGCGATTAGCACAAGTCTTCCGGCCATGGGAACTGTTGCGCCGCAAGCGGCGGCGTCTGGTAATAATCCTGTAACGCGGCAATAAAGCGCGCCGGACGCTCGGGAATACCGTCTTTCAGATACTGCATTACCTGCGCATGCACACGGCGCTGAAACGCGATGCGATCCGGGTCGACGTCGCCGTTGAGGTTGTCGCAGCTGACGTTAAACGGAAAGCCCGCCGCCACGCAGAACAGCCACTCCAGCGCCTGGGGTTTGACTTCCACATCCTCGAACTTGCTCTGCGTCTGTGCATCGCGGCCGTCCGGGCAGTACCAATAGCCAAAGTCCACCAGCTCGCGCCGCGCTTTACCAGCGATGCACCAGTGCGAAATCTCGTGCAGGGCGCTGGCGTAAAAACCGTGGGCGAAGACCACGCGGTGGTACGGCGCCTCGTCATCGGCAGGAAGATAGATCGGTTCGTCATCGCCTTTAATCAGACGGGTATTAAAATCGCCGGCGAAGCAGCCGTCGAAAAGCGTTATTAATTCCTGATAGTGGTGTTCACGCATTACGCCATCCCCAGCCAGCGGAGGATCTCCTGACCGTGGCTGTCAAATAACAATTTGGCGCTCATGACCGCCGAGACGATAACAATCATCGGGCGGATCAGGCGCTGTCCTTTACTTAATACCAGGCGCGAGCCCAGGCGCGCGCCGAGAAACTGCCCGGCCAGCATTACGAAACCGGTGCCCCAGATAACCTTGCCGCCGATGATAAACAGCAGCAGCCCGCCGACGTTGGAGGTGGCGTTGAGCACCTTGGCGTGGGCGGTGGATTTGGCAAGGTTAAAGCCCGCGAGCGTGACGAACGCCAGCGCGTAAAACGAGCCCGCGCCGGGGCCGAAAAAACCGTCATAAAAGCCGACGCAGCCGCCTGCCACCAGCGCAAACGGCAGACCGTAGAGCCTGCGCTGGCGATCCTCTTCGCCAAGACGCGGCATCAGCAGGAAATAGAGCCCGATGGCGATCACCAGCACCGGCAGGATCTGGCGCAGAATATCGGACTGCACATGCTGCACCAGCAGCGCGCCGCTGGTGGACCCAATAAACGTCATCAGAATATTGAGTTTCTGGTCGCGAAGGCTGACCACGCCGCGACGGATAAAATAGAGCGAGGCGGAGAGCGAACCGCCGCATGCCTGGAGTTTATTGGTCGCCAGCGCCTGGGCGGGCGACATGCCTGCCGCCAGTAGCGCCGGCACCGTTAAAAGCCCGCCGCCGCCCGCCAGGGCGTCAATAAACCCCGCGAGCATCGCGACAAAAAAGAGCGCTGTCAGCAACAGCGGCGAAACCATAAACCAGTCCATCACGGCCATCCTTAGTTGTTAAAGCGCGTGTTCGTCCAGCAACGCCTGGCATGACGGCGGCGGTGGCGGCGGCGTTTTCTTCTCTGCCTTGCCGCTGCCCGGCGCCGCAGGTTTAAACCAGCTTTGCAGCTCTTCGCCGCAGCCGTCGCCCGGCGGCGGCGGCTCCTGCTCCACGCACTCCAGGCTGTCCGGCGGACAGCGCAGGCGCACATGCATATGGGCGCGATGGTGGAACCACGGGCGCACTTTACGCAGCCAGTCGCGATCCGGCCCGGCGTCCAGGCAGAGCTGCTGCTTGATAGCCGGGTTCACGAAAATACGCGTGACCTGATCATCGAGCGCGGCAAGCTTAATCAACCCGCCAATTTCCGGCTTCCAGAGCGACGGCACGACCGATTTCCCGTCGCGCGACACTAAATCGAGCGCCTGCGGGCGACGCAGTTGCGCCGCGCTCCAGCGCTGTTTCGGCAGTTGCAGGAAGATATCGACATCAAGGCCCGTCTGATGGCTGGCATGACCGCCGTTAAAACGACCGCCCGCCGGCATGCCCATATCGCCTATCAGCACCGTGCCGAGTTGCAACTCGTTCACCTGGTTACTGAGACGCTCAATAAAGCGCACCAGATCCGGGTGGCCAAAGTAGCGGCGCTGGTCAGTGCGCATTATCTGGTAATGCTCCGACTCCATCGGCAGCGGCTGGGCGCCGATGATGCAGCCATTGGAAAATGTGCCGATCGACTGAGCCGCGCCCGGGATCGGCTGGGTGATTTTCTGCCACGGCGTGGCGGCGCTTGCCGCGCTGCAAGCGAGCAGCGCCAGCAAGGCTAAGCAGAGTTTTTTCATGAGATTACCAGCGAGGAAGCGTAGTGGTAACGTCCGCGTTCTGACCGCGGTGGCGCAGCAGATGATCCATCAGCACGATCGCCAGCATCGCTTCGGCGATCGGCACCGCGCGGATACCGACGCACGGATCGTGGCGGCCACGAGTGATCATCTCGACTTCATCGCCCGCACGGTTAACGGTACGCCCCGGCACCGTGATGCTGGAGGTCGGCTTCAGCGCGATATTGGCGACGATCTGCTGGCCGCTGCTGATGCCGCCGAGAATACCGCCCGCATGGTTGCTCTGAAATCCGTCTTTAGTGATTTCGTCGCGGTTTTCGCTGCCTTTGAGCGCGATAACGCCAAAACCTTCACCGATCTCAACGCCTTTGACGGCATTAATGCTCATCAGCGCATGGGCGATATCGGCATCCAGCCTGTCGAACACCGGTTCGCCGAGGCCCGGCGGCACATTATCGGCGACAACCGTTACTTTCGCGCCAATAGAGTCGCCCTCTTTTTTCAGCGCGCGCATCAGCTCGTCGAGCGCGTCAAGTTTGTCCACGTCCGGCGAGAAGAACGGGTTCTGCTCCACCTGCGCCCAGTCTTTGATTTCCAGTGGAATATCGCCCATCTGGGTCAGGCAGGCGCGGATGACGATACCGAATTTCTGCGCCAGGTATTTTTTGGCGATCGCGCCTGCGGCGACGCGCATGGCGGTTTCGCGGGCGGAAGAGCGTCCGCCGCCGCGATAGTCGCGAACGCCATATTTCTGCTCGTAGGTGTAATCGGCGTGTCCCGGACGAAACACATCTTTAATAGCGCCGTAATCCTGGGAGCGCTGATCGGTGTTTTCAATCAGCAGGCCGATGCTGGTGCCGGTGGTCACGCCCTCAAATACGCCGGAGAGAATTTTCACCTGGTCCGGCTCGCGGCGCTGCGTGGTGTAACGGGAGGTGCCTGGGCGGCGGCGGTCAAGATCGTGCTGGAGGTCGGCTTCGCTTAACGCGATGCCCGGCGGTACGCCGTCAATAATGCAGCCGAGCGCCAGACCATGGGACTCGCCGAAAGTGGTGACGCGAAAGAGTTGTCCAAGAGTGTTGCCTGCCATCACGGCTCCGTTATCGTGTCGTTGTGGTGTTTTGCGTTATTCAGCGGGCCTGCGCCCGCCTGTTTTAATCTTTGTAGATGCTGAAGTGTTCGCGTGCGCTGATGAGCTGCGCTTTGGTCAGCATAAAGACGCCGTCGCCGCCGTTGTCGAATTCAAGCCAGGTGAACGGCACGTCCGGGTACTGCTCCATCAGATGTACCATGCTGTTACCGACTTCACAAATCAGAATACCGTTGTCGGTCAGGTAGTCCGGCGAGCAGGCGAGAATGCGGCGCGCGAGCTTCAGCCCGTCGCTGCCAGCCGCAAGGCCGAGTTCCGGCTCGTGGCGATATTCGTTCGGCAGGTCGGACATATCCTCTTCATCCACATACGGCGGATTGGTGACGATAATGTCGTACTGCACTTTCGGCAGGTCACGGAACAGATCGGAGCGGATCGGCGTGACGTGATGGATAAGCCCGTGCTCTTCGATATTGTGCTCGGTAACGGCCAGCGCGTCGCCGGAGATATCTACCGCGTCGACTTCCGCATTCGGGAAGGCGTACGCGCAGGCAATGGCGATACAGCCGCTGCCGGTACACATATCAAGGATATGCTGCGGTTCGTGGTCGATAAGCCCTGCGAAACGGTTATTAATAAGCTCGCCGATGGGCGAGCGCGGCACCAGCACGCGTTCGTCGACGTAAAATTCGTGACCGCAGAACCAGGCTTTATTGGTGAGATACGCCACCGGAATACGCTCGTTGACGCGGCGGATCACCCGTTCGACGATACGATGACGCTCGCTGGAGGTCAGACGCGCGGTGCGCATATCTTCCGGAATATCCAGCGGCAGGTAGAGCGACGGCAGCACCAGTTGCACCGCTTCATCCCAGGGGTTGTCCGTGCCGTGACCATACCAGATGCCCGCCGCGCTGAAACGGCTCACCGCCCAACGCAACATATCCTGAATGGTATGCAGTTCACTGACTGCCTCATCGACGAAAATTTTATCCACACTGCCCTCCGCATGACGCTCCGCGTTAAATTCGGCGGCTAGTTTGCCATGAAGGCGGCGATAAATCAGCAACCGGCGCGTCATCCCTGAAAAATGGCTTTTGTTTGGCGACGCGCCAATCTCGGGTAAACTGCCTGCGCAACGATAAAGAAGAGAAGAAGATGAAAAAGAAGCCATCGCTGAGTGAGGAAGAAAAGTCGCTGTTTCGCGCGCTGATGAGCGGAACGCGCGAGCTGAAACAGGACACCATCGTCCATCGCCCGGCGCGTAAAAAGCTGAGCGAGGTGCCGCCTAAGCGCCTGTTGCAGGAGCAGGTGGACGCCAGCCACTACTTTTCCGATGAGTTCCAGCCGCTTCTGAACAGCGACGGACCGATGCGCTACGTCCGCCCCGGCGTGGATCATTTCGAGCTGAAAAAACTGCGCCGCGGCGACTATTCGCCCGAGCTGTTTCTCGATCTCCACGGCTTAACCCAGATGCAGGCCAAGCAGGAACTGGGGGCGCTCATCGCCGCCTGTCGCCGCGAGCATGTCTTCTGCGCCTGCGTGATGCACGGCCACGGTAAACATATTCTGAAACAGCAGACGCCGCTGTGGCTGGCGCAGCATCCACATGTGATGGCCTTCCATCAGGCGCCGAAAGAGTATGGCGGCGACGCCGCGCTGCTGGTGCTGATTGAAGTTGAAGAGTGGCAGCCGCCCCAGTTGCCTTAAGCGCAGGCGCATTGCTCGCGTAAAAATGAAGACCACAGAAACAGAAAGAGCCGCATTAGCGGCTCTTTTTCTTCTTACGGCTCTGTGGCAGGCGTTAAATCGCTTTCGCCATTTTGAGATTGCAGGGGCTCATCTGCCAGTTAAAAACGCCCTTGTCGTTATCGCCTTCAACCGTCACGCAGGCGATAGCGGAGGTCGAAAACATCGGCGGCGTTTCGCCAGGGCAAAGCTCCGCGACCAGATAACCGACCAGCGGCAGGTGAGAGATAACCATTACCGCGCGAACGCCGTCACGGGCCAGAACGTGGAGGTAGTCGCTCACCAGGCCGACATCCCCGCAAGGCGTAAGCTCCGGCAGGACTTCGGTTTTGACAGGCAGGCTCATGGCCTCTTTCACGACGTCCAGTGTCTGTTCGGCTCGCAGGAATGGGCTCACCAGAACACGTTCGATATCCACCTTTTGACCTTTTAACCAGGTCGCCATTTGACGGGATTCATCACAACCGCACGCGGTCAGAGGACGAACCGAATCACTGGCGGCATCGAGTGCTGCGTCGCCGTGACGCATGATAAAAACTTGCATATTGCACCGCTTTTGTTGACCAGAAGCGCCAGCGCAACCCCGAAAAAGCAACGCGCTTTTTACGGGTATCGACTGGCGGTCGGGCATTGTGCCTGATCCGTACTTCGAATGAAACGCTGTTTTTTACCCTATTGACGTAAGTATAGTCAATCACTGTTTACAAATTAGCCAGCGCTACGTTTTCGAAGCCAGGAACTACGCTTTATCAGACCACGATGTCGGCCTGCGGGTTCCCCTCAGGCCAGAAAGTTTGCGCGGTCTGCGCCATGCGCAACAGCCTGTCGCACGGGGTAAAACGGTCTCCATAACGGGTGGAGAGACGGGTAAGCGTCGCTACCACCTGCGCTGCGCCGAGCGTGTCCATATAACGGAACGGGCCGCCCAGAAACGGCGGGAAACCGATGCCGAAAACGGCGCCGATATCGCCGTCACGCGCTGAACGCACCACACCTTCATCCAGACACCGCACCGCCTCGTTCAGCATCATCATGACGCACCGCTCGGCAATCTCATCGCCGCTCAGTTTACCGCCCGGTTTAACGCCAATAAGCCCGTAAACCGCAGGGTCAACCTGTTTTTTGCTTTTACGCCCTTTTGCCGGATAAAGATAGAAACCGCGGCCATTTTTTCTGCCTTTGCGATCGTCGTTCAACATTGCTGCAACGGCTTCACCAGGCGCGCTGAAACGTGGCCCGTAAGCGCGCTCCAGCACTGGCATAATTTTGGTGCCGACATCAATCCCTACTTCATCCAGCAGCTGGATCGGGCCGACCGGAAAACCTTTCTTCACCAGCGCGTCGTCGATTTTCTCAATGCTCTCCCCTTCCATCAGGCAGCGCATCGCCTCATTAATGTAAGGCGCCAGGATGCGGTTGACGTAAAACCCGGCGCAGTCAGCCACCACGATCGGCGTTTTGCCCTGCTTTTTCGCAAGCTGCACGGTCGTGGCAATGGTTTCCGGGCTGGTGCCGGCATGGGGAATCACTTCCACCAGCGGCATTTTGTCGACCGGGCTGAAATAATGCAGACCGATGATTTGTGCCGGGCGGGCGGCCCCTGCCGCGATATCGCCGATTGGCAGCGACGAGGTATTAGAAGCGAAAATCGTGTGCGGCGCGGTGTTCGCCTCGATCTCCGCCACCATGTTCTGCTTCAGGGTTAACTCTTCGAAAACGGCTTCCACAACGATATCGCGCTGGTGGAACCCGCGATAATCGGTTCCGCCAGAGATCAGCGCCATCTGAGCGTCGCGCTCGCCGGCGCGCAGGTGACGGCGGCGCACTTTTTTCTCCAGCAGATCCCAGCTGTATTTCAGCGCGTGATTGATGCCCTTTTCGCTGATGTCTTTAATACGCACCGGCAAACGGGCTTTGGTAGCGGTCACATACGCAATCCCGCCGCCCATCAGCCCGCCGCCCAGCACGCCGACCGAATGCAGCGCACGCGGCGCCACGCCGCTGCCGGTCTCTTTTTTAAGCTCAGTGGTGGCGAAAAAGAGGCCGCGCAGCGCCGCTGATTCCGGCGTCATCGCCAGTTCGCCAAAGGCGCGGGCTTCGGCCTGATAGCCGCTGGCGCTCCCCTGTTCAAGCCCGGTGCGCACCACATCGATAATGCGCTGCGCCGCCGGGTAGTTGCCCTGGGTTTTCTGATGCGTTTTCTGGCTGACCATACGAAACAGCAGCGCGCGGCCAAGCGGGCCTGCGAGCACGCGCTCGCGTACCGGCAAACGACGCGGCGCAGGGCGACTCTTTTTCGCCAGCGCCGCGGCGGCCTCCAGCAAAATGGTTTGCGGCACCACATCATCCACCAGCCCGGCTTTCAGCGCCTGACGCGGACGCAGTTGCTTGCCGGCCAGGATCATCTCAAGCGCGGCGCTGACGCCCACAAGGCGCGGCAGCCGCTGCGTGCCGCCGGAGCCCGGCAGCAGCCCTAACTGCACTTCCGGCAGCCCAAGCAGGGTTTTCGGGTCGTCGGTACAAATGCGGCTGTGGCAGGCGAGCGCCAGCTCAAGCCCGCCGCCGAGGCATGCGCCGTGAATAGCCGCGACCACATGCACCGGCAGCGCGCGGATCTCCGCCATGATCTGCTGGCCCTGACTCGCCAGCGCCTCGGCCTCCTGCGCGCTTTGGCAGTCGGCTATCATGTTGATATCCGCGCCCGCGATAAAGTTATCGGGCTTGGCGGAGATAAACACCACGCCCGCAAGATCGCGGTTTTCACGTAGCTGTTTTACGATGGCGCGCACGTCGCGGGCGAATGCCGCCTTGAGCGTGTTCATTTTTTCGCCCGGCACATCGATAGTGACTACCGCCACGTTGTCCGGGCGGATCTGTAAAGTAAATGCGGATGTCGATTCCATTATTCGGCCTCCAGTACCATTGCCGCGCCGAGTCCGCCTGCCGCGCAGGCGGTCACCAGCCCGAAACCGCCGCCGCGGCGACGCAGTTCATTGAGCGTCTGGGTTATCATCCGCGCGCCGGTGGCGGCGAACGGGTGCCCGTAAGCGATAGAGCCGCCGAGCACGTTAAATTTGCTGTCATCCACCTCGCCGGTCGCCTGGCTGCGGCCCAGCACTTCACGCGCGAAGCGGTCGCTTGCCAGCAGTTTGAGGTTGGTGAGCGTCTGCGAGGCGAACGCTTCATGCATGTCGAACAGCGTCAGATCGGCCATTGAAAGCCCGGCGCGCTCCAGCGCCAGCGGCGTCGACCAGGCCGGGCCCAGCAGCATATCCTGCCAGACGTCAATGGCGGTAAAGGCGTAACTGCGCAGGTAGCCGAGCGGCGTAAGACCCAGCTCGCGGGCGCGAGATTCGGTCATCAGAATCACCGCCGCCGCGCCGTCAGTGAGTGGCGTGCTGTTGGCGGCCGTCACGGTGCCGTGCTTACGGTCAAACGCCGGGCGCAATTTAGCGTAATCGGCAAGCGACGACGTTTTGCGGATATTGTTATCTTCACTGAGCGGCTCGCGGTACGGCGGCGTGTAGGCCGTCATGACTTCATCACGCAGCTTGCCTTCGGCCCACGCCTGCGCCGCCAGCTGGTGTGAGCGGTGCGCCAGCGCGTCCTGCTGTTCGCGCGTGATGCCGTGCGTTTTCGCCATCTGCTCGGCGGTGTCGCCCATGCGCAGCCCGGTGGAGTATTCCGCTACAGCAGGCGGCACCGGCAGCAGGTCGCGCAGCCGCAGGCGCGAAAAGAGCTTCAGGCGCTGCCCGGCGGTGCGGGCTTTATTGGCATCCACCAGCGTGCGCGCGAGTTTTTTGCTCACGCCGATGGGCAACACGGAAGAGGAGTCGGCGCCGCCAGCGATCCCGGCGCGAATGGTGCCCGCCATCAGGCTTTCGGCAACATTCGCCACCGCCTGGAAGCTGGTGGCGCAGGCGCGGCTGACGCTGTAGGCGTCGGTGCGCACGCTCATGCCAGTGCCAAGCACGATTTCACGCGCGATGTTAGGTGCCTCCGGCATTTGTACCACCTGGCCGAACACCAGTTGTTCAATGACTTCAGGCGGAATTTCGCTGCGGGCCAGCAGTTCGCCGACCACCATTTTACCGAGATCGACCGCCGGAACGCCGTGGTACGCCGTCGCCTGACGGGCGAAAGGGGTGCGCAACCCACTGACAATGGCAATACGATCCCCATGCCGGGTGACCAGCGGTAGTGCCTGACTCATAACTTTCCCCTGTAAAAGGCTAACTATGTATTAAGTGGTCTGACCTGATAACAGTTTTAACCATAATTTTACATTCAGCCAATCACATAAAGGAAAAAGTGCGAAGCAAAACACGAATTACGTAACAAGAAATATGCCCCGGCGGCACCGGGGCGTGAGAGGCAGGATTAACGCAGACTTAACTGGAAAATAACGGTTTCTGCCTGGCAGGCGAAAACAAAATCGATATCAAGGCGTACGCCGTCGGCCTCTTGCGTAAAGCGCGGGTTGATTTGGCACGGTTCGGACTCGACTTCACGCGCTCTGGCCGTTAATGCCGCGAGGGTTTCTTCGGCCTCGGCGCGGCTCGTAAAGACGCGGCTGTAGGACGCGACGCAGTCGGTATTATCAATAATGGTGCCGACATCAATACAGCAGCAAACCGGGGTTTCATCAGCACTGCATTTGGACATAGTGATTTCCTCTGTATTTCCTGAAAAGGGATATGCCTATTTTACGCCCGCCCCGCCCCCTCTCTACCTGTTCTTCCGGATTGCGTCCATAAGTGACCGAAATCACACTTAAAAATGATCTAACGCAATAATCACCAGATTTACGAATACTCTCATCGCAGAATTTTGCTAAACGGATCGCGTTTCTAAGATCACAATTGAAAAAACTTATAAACATACTTGCAACATATCTGCTGGTCGGACCTATACTCTCGCCACTGGTCTGATTTCCCTGCCGTACCTCAGACCCTACACTTCGCGCTCCTGTTACGTCACGTAACATTATTTAAATAAAAATAAATGGATGAGGTTATGGTCATGAGCCAGAAAACCCTGTTTACCAAATCTGCTTTGGCAGTCGCAGTGGCAATCGTCTCTTCTCAGGCCTGGTCTGCAGGTTTCCAGTTAAACGAATTCTCTTCCTCTGGTCTGGGCCGCGCCTACTCCGGGGAAGGCGCTATTGCGGATGACGCGGGCAACGTCAGCCGTAACCCGGCGCTGATTACCATGTTTGACCGTCCGACCTTCTCCGGCGGGGCGATTTTCGTCGACCCGGATGTGAATGTGTCTGGCCGCTCCCTTACTGGCCGCAGCCTGGACGCGGATAACATCGCGCCGACCGCCTGGGTGCCGAACCTGCACTTTGTGGCGCCGATTAACGAGCAGTTTGGCTGGGGCGCATCCGTAACCTCTAACTATGGCCTCGCGACCGAATATAACGACAGTTATGCGGCAGGCTCTGTGGGCGGTAAAACTGACCTCGAAACGCTGAACCTGAACCTGAGCGGCGCGTATCGTCTCGATAATCACTGGAGCTTCGGCCTGGGCTTCGACGCCGTCTATGCGCGCGCGAAGATTGAACGTAACGCGGGCGATCTTGGTCAACTGGTTGCCGGACAACTGAGTCAGAGACCTGAATTTACCCGTCCTGACCTGCAGGGCGCCACACTGCGTCAGATTGCGGGTTACGCTAACTCGCTGAGCAGCGATACCCAGATTGCACACCTGAAAGGCGACGAATGGGGCTTTGGCTGGAACGCAGGTATTCTGTATGAACTGGACAAAGATAACCGCTACTCACTGACCTACCGCTCTGAAGTAAAAATCGACTTTGACGGCGACTATAAAAGCAGTCTGAATCCGGCATTTAACGCCTTCCTGGCAAGCCAGCAACTCCCGCTCGGCACAGGCGGCCGCACCACGGGCGGCTCTCTGACCCTGAATCTGCCTGAAATGTGGGAAATCTCCGGTTATAACCGCGTTGCGCCGCAGTGGGCCGTGCACTATAGCCTGACCTACACCAGCTGGAGCCAGTTCCAGGAGCTGAAAGCCACCAACAGCAACGGCGACACCCTGTTCAAGAAAGAAGAGAAGTTTAAAGACGCGTACCGCATCGCGCTCGGCACCACCTATTATATGGACGACAACTGGACCTTCCGTACCGGTATCGCCTTTGATGACAGCCCGGTGCCCGCGCAGCAACGCTCCATCTCTATTCCGGACCAGGACCGTCTCTGGCTGAGCGCCGGTACGACCTACGCCTTCAATGAAGACGCCTCTGTGGATGCCGGCGTGTCTTATATGCACGGTCAGCACGTGGAATTCACCGAAGGCCCGTATACTTTCAAATCTGAAGGTAAAGCCTGGCTGTACGGTGTGAACTTCAACTATAAGTTCTGATAACCCTGTATATTGAAAAGGCGGGCTGCGGCTCGCCTTTTTTATTGTCGGTTTTAATGCCGCGATATTGCCGGTTTTAATGCCACGATAAATAAAGAAGGCGAGCCTGAATGCCCGCCTTCTTTATTTATTTGCCTTCAGGATTAACGCATCCGGCTATTTATTCCGAATCGATATCTTTCAGGTCACCCTCGATCGCCTGCGCGTTGGGGTTTTCATTTGGCTTGAGCTTGCCGCCATTGGCGATGAAATCGTGGCGCTGGAAATACGCCTCACGCACCATGATGTAAGGATCGGACGACTGGCGTAGCAGCCCGTCGGAATCCAGCAGTTGCGCACGGGTTTCCACACCTTCCACCGCCCATTTGCCGAGCGACAGCGGCCAGGTCAGCCAGGACAGCACCGGATAAGTGGTATCTGCCATATCGCCAACATCTTCACGCAGCGTGAAGCTGCCGTAGAACGGCAGTTGCAGATACGGGCCGTAACCCACGCCGTAACTGCCAAGCGTGCTGCCGAAACGGTGCGGCTCTTCGCGCTGCAATTTCGGGTTCGCCATCCCGGCCACATCGATAAAACCGCCCATCCCCAGCAGGGTATTCAGGAAGAAACGGGTGAAATGCACCATCCCCTGGTAGGGGTCGCCCTGCAGGAATTTATTGAGCATGGAGGCGGGTTCTTCAAGGTTGCTGGTGAAATTGCCCAGCCCGTTGCGCGCCGGTTGCGGCACATAGTCGCGCCAGGCGACAGCCACCGGGCGCAGCACATAAGGGTCCACCACTTCAAAGTTGAAGGTATACATGGTGCGGTTGAACCCTTCGAAGGGGTCGGAGCGCCCTTGCTGCGGGTCTGACGAGCTGGCGCAGCCCACCAGAAGCGTGGCCGCCAGCGCAAGCCCGGTAAGGCGAAAGTTCATAGCAGTCTCCCTGTAAATGATAACTAACCCGCTCCTGATGGCGAAGGCGCAACCAGGACGTCCACCGGCGAAGCCGGGTTGAGCGAGGTGAAGCGGCGCTCTCCTGTCCAGTCTCCGGGCTGCACAGCGGCGTTGCCGTCCCGGGAAATATGTACCTTCACGATGCCTTGCGACACCTGCCCAAGCCCCCGTTCCGGCAGCATGGCGTCAGCGTCATCCAGAGTTATTGTCAGCGGAAAATGGCCCAGCGGCAATTTTTTTACCACCACCGGCACGTTTGATACGCCATCCGTCACGCTGATAAAGAGTATCCCTTTATTCGGCAAGGCTTTTTTTGTTGCGGGTGAGAGCGTGATTTTAACAGCCAGTTTCGCATTGTCCATGCCGCTGTCCACCCGCGCCTGCTGAATGCCGCGCGCGACTGCCGCCCGACGCGGATCGCCCGTTGGCAGTTGTAAAAGCAGCGCCTGCCAGTACGCGATTGCCTCCGGATAGCGCTGCTGGCGAAATGCGCTTAAGGCCAGCAGCTCAGGCGCGCGCAGATTGCCGGGCGCCTGCGCCGCAACCTCTTTGAGCATCTGCTCGCCCGTCGCGTTATCCTCCGGCTGCGTTGAGCGCACCAGCACTTCAGCATAGTCGAGCCGCGCCTTTATGCTTTGCGAATCGAGCTGCCAGGCGCGTTTAAACGCGTCTGTCGCCGTATCGGCGTTATTCAGCACCATGCCGATACGCCCGAGCATCGCCCAGCCCGCGCGGTTGTGCGGCTCGTCCTGTAAACGCGTACGCAGCCCAAGCCCGAGGCGCGTCAGTTCGTCAACGCTCAGCGGCGCGGCGTGCGGGTCCATCACGCGCGCCACCAGCACGGGCGTCTCACGCGTCGCGGCCTGCCACTCGCCGACCGCCTTCAGGCTGTTGGTAGCGAGGAAAAGCCCGACGCTGACCGCGGCTACCAGCAGCGCGCCCGTCAGCAGCGTGCCGCGGCCGACGGCGGCGGGCGCCTGCGCGGGCCGCGCCGGGATATCCGCCAGCAGGCTGCGCTGCAGCTCAAGCGCCAGCGCCTGACGCGCTTCGGGCGGTTCGTCGTCAAGTTCGCGCAGACGTGAATGGTAAAGCGTCTGGTTGAGCGCGTCGCGGTCGGCAGCGCGCTGGTCGCGCCACGGCCAGAACACCAGCGCCGCGACGCTCAGCAGCAGGACGACGATGAGCAAGATTATCGCGGTCACGGACGTTTTCCTCTTTCATCGAGCAACGCGCGCAGCCGCTGCCGTTCGTCGTCATCAAGCGGCGCCGGTTCGCGCTGTTTACGTCGCGCACGGCTGATAATGACGCCCACTCCGCCTGCCGCAAACAGCGCGGGCAGCAGCCAGAGAATCAGCGTGCCAGGCGTCACGGGCGGCTCATAGGTGACGAAATTGCCGTAGCGCGCCACCATATACGCCACAATCTGCTCGCGGCTCTGCCCCTGCTGCATGAGCTCATAGACCTTCTGACGCATATCGGCGGCAATCATCGAGCCGGAATCGGCGATGCTGTTATTCTGGCATTTCGGGCAGCGCAGCTCGCTTATCAGCTCGCGGAACTGCTGCTCCTGCGCCTCGCTCTGAAAAGGATAAACGTCGCTGGCCGCCAGCGCCTGACACGCCAGCAGCAGGCCGGCAAGCAGAGTCAAAAAGGGTTTCACGATCCGCCCTCCCGGTTCAGCGCGTCCCACCGCGGCGCTATCTCCTCGCGCCAGACCTTATCGTTCAGTTCGCCCGCGTGGCGATAGCGGATAACGCCGCGCGCATCAATAACAAACGTCTCCGGCGCGCCATAAACGCCGAGATCCAGCCCCAGCATGCCGCTGCCGTCAAACAGGCTCAGCGCGTAAGGATTGCCAAGGTGATTGAGCCACGCCACGGCTTTAGCGCGATCGTCTTTATAATTGAGCCCCACCACCCGCACGCCACCGGCGGCGAGCCCGTTGAGAAACTGATGTTCAGCGCGGCAGGTCGGGCACCAGGTGGCCCAGACATTCAGCAGCAGCGGCTTGCCGTTTAAGAGCGCCGCGCGATCGTACGTGACGTTCGGATCGTCCAGCGCCGCGAGCCGGAAGGCGGGCAGCGGTTTGCCGATCAGCGCAGACTCCAGCTGCGACGGGTCATCGCCTGCGGCGTTGCGCGTCAGTTGCCAGAACAGCGCCGCCGCCAGCAGCAGAAACAGCGCCAGCGGGATCAGTAACAGACGGCGTTTCATGCGGCCTCCTGCCATTTTTTCAGGCGATAGCGTGGGTCGAGCATACACAGCAGCCCGCCAAGCGCCATCAGCAGCCCGCCGTACCAGACCCAGCGGACAAACGGTTTGTAATAGAGCCGTACCGCCCAGCTGCCGTCGCCGAGGGGTTCACCGAGCGCCGCGTAGAGATCGCGCGTCAGCCCGCCGTCAATGGCGGCTTCGGTCATTACCATCCGGTTGCTGTTATAGGCGCGCTTTTCGGCACGTAGCGTCGTCTCGGGTTTGCCGTCGCGCAGCACATCGATAATGCCCACTGTGCCGCGCCAGTTTGGCCCCTGCGCGTCGCGCACCTCGCGAAAAACAAACCGGTAGTGGTGAATTTCAACATGGTCGCCCGCCGTCATGCGCACGTCGCGCTCCACGCTGTAGTTCTGGCTGAAGGCGATGCCGATAGCAGTGACCGCCAACCCCACATGCCCGAGCGTCATACCCCAGTGGCTGCGGCCAAGTTTCAGCACTCCGCGCCAGAGGCTATGCCGGTGCGTGGCGCGCTCGTGCAGCTCCATCAGCGTTAATACCAGCACCCAGGCCGCCATCATTACCCCGGCCACCGCCATCCCTTTGACGCTGTCCTGTAACAGCCACGGCAGCAGCAGCGAGGCCGCCAGCGTCACCGCCAGCGCCGCCAGCAGGCGACGGCGAAGTTTCTGCGGCTCGTCGCGACGCCAGCGCACCAGCGGCCCGACGCCGAGCAGCAGCGCGAACGGCGCCATCAGCGCGCTAAAAAGCAGGTTAAAAAACGGCGCGCCGACGGAGACCGACCCCCGCCCAAGCGCTTTATGCACCAGCGGCAGCAGCGTGCCGAGAAGCACTACCAGCATGGCGGTAATCAACAGGATATTGTTGCCGAGCAGGAAGCTTTCGCGTGACCAGAGCGCATTGCCGATCCGCGCCCGGACGCTGCCGCCTTTAATGGCATAAAGCAGCAGCGAACCGCCGATGACGACAACCAGCAGCGCCAGAATAAACATGCCGCGCGCCGGGTCGGAGGCGAACGCGTGTACCGACACCAGCACGCCGGATCGCACCAGAAACGTGCCGAGCAGACAGAGCGAAAACGCGGTAATGGCAAGCAGCACGGTCCAGGCGCGGAAGCTGCCGCGCTTTTCGGTCACCGCCAGCGAATGCATCAGCGCAGTGCCCGCGAGCCATGGCATCAGCGACGCGTTTTCGACAGGGTCCCAGAACCACCAGCCGCCCCAGCCCAGCTCGTAATAGGCCCAGGCGGAGCCGAGCACGATACCGACAGTCAGAAACGCCCATGCCGCCTGCGTCCAGGGCCGCGACCAGCGCGCCCAGGCGGTATCGAGCCGCCCACTGAGCAGCGATGCCACAGCAAAGGCAAACGCGACCGAAAACCCGACATATCCCATATAAAGCAGCGGCGGATGGAAAATCAGCCCGATATCCTGGAGCAGCGGGTTAAGATCGCGCCCTTCAATCGGGTAATCCGGCAGCGTGCGGGCAAACGGATTTGAGGTCAGCAGAATAAACAGCAGAAAACCGACGTTAATACCGCCCATCACCGAGAGCACGCGCGCAATCGCCTCCTGCGGCATGTTGCGGCTAAAGAGCGCCACTGCAAACGTCCAGCCGCCCATCAGCAGTACCCACAACAGCAAAGAACCCTCATGCGCGCCCCAGGTCGCGGCCACGCGATACCAGACCGGCAGCTCGCTGTTGGAATTACTCGCCACATAGAGCACCGTGAAATCATTGACCACAAAGGCGTGAACCAGGATGAGAAACGCGCCGAGCAGGCAGGCAAAAAGCGCGCAGGCGAGCGGTCGGGCCAGCGCCATCAGCCGCGGCGCCTGACGTATCGCGCCCCACTGCGGCCAGAGCGTGAGCAGCAACGCCAGCCCCGCGGCGAGACAGAGCAGAAAGTTACCGATTTCCGGCATCATGGGCGAGTATCCTTATACGCCTGCGGCGAACGCGAGTGATTCGTCTCCATCGCCGCTTTCACCTCCGGCGGCGTGTAGTTTTCGTCGTGCTTCGCCAGCACTTCGCGGGCGTGAATGCGCCGGTCGTCGCCAAGCACGCCCTGCGCCACCACCCCCTGCCCCTCACGGAACAGATCGGGCAGAATGCCGTCGTAATCGACATCCACCACGCCGCGCGCGTCATAGAGCCGGAAGCTCACCTTCAGGCTGTGGCTGTCGCGCTTCACGCTGCCTGGCATCACCATACCGCCGACGCGCAGCCGCTGCCCCGGCTCGGGCTTCGCCTGCGTTTCACCTTTGCCGTAGAGGATTTCGCCCGGCGTGTAGAAGAGATCGATATTGGCGCGCAGCGCGTAGAGCACCAGCGCGAGCGTCAGTCCCAGGCCCGCCAGTACGGCGAGCGCCAGCCAGAGCCGGGTTTTACGGCGCGGCGTCATGGCGGCGTCTCCATATCCGCCTGCGCGTGCTGGCGTCTGCGCTCACGCGCCTCCCGTTTTGCTATCTCCCGGCGCAACGCGCGGCGCGCAAGGAGGGTATGCGCCACCAGCAGCGCCAGCGGCAAAATGGTCATCGCCACCGCCAGCCAGACGTAAAAGGCGTAGCCGCCCATCAGAAAAAATGCGGTTAACGCGGCGGACATGAGGGGCTCCCGGATCGATTCAACACGGCGGCGACCCACGGACGGCGGCGCTCCTGGAACAGCACCAGATTGCCGAGACGCATCAGCGTGAGAGTAATAAAGAGGCACAGAAAACCGGCGATATTCCAGCGCAGCGGCGCGCGCATGCTCGGGTCGATGCTCTGCTGCATATTGGTGGAGCCCTGATGCAGCGTGTTCCACCACTCCACCGAATAGTGAATGATGGGCAGGTTTACCACCCCCACCAGCACCAGCACGCCTGCGGCGCGTCCCGCCAGACGGCGATCATCGAACGCGTGCCAGAGCGCGATCACGCCTGCGTACAGAAACAGCAACACCAGTTCGGAGGTGAGCCGCGCGTCCCAAATCCACCAGGTGCCCCACATCGGTTTGCCCCAGGCCGAGCCGGTGACCAGCGCGATAAAGGTATAGACCGCGCCCACCGGCGCCATCGCCATCACGGCAAGATCGGCGGCTTTATGCTGCCACACCAACCCGATAAACGCCGCCACCGCCATCGACGCGTAAATGCCCATCGACCCCATCGCCGCCGGCACATGCAGATACATGATGCGGTAGCTGTCGCCCTGCTGATAATCAGGCGGCGCGAAGACAAATCCCCAGACGCAGCCGGTCGCAAGCGTCACGGCGCTCAGCCACGCGAAGCCGGGCGTCAGCCGTCGGCAAAGCCCGTAGAGCCGTTCAGGCCGGGTCCAGGGATGTAAGAATTTCCACATGTTGTCGCTCACAAAACGTTAACGCCCGCGCAGGCGGGCTTACTGAGTCGATATTCGTAGCGCCGCCGCGGTCGCGAACGGCGTCAGCGTGACGCTTCCCGTCAAAAACGCGCCGGACAGCGCGAAAAACCCGCCCACCGGCAGCCGCATCACGGCGGCGTCCACCGCGGCGGTAGAGAAAATCAGCAGCGGCACCGCCAGCGGCAGAATAATCAGGCTCAGTAGCATCCCGCCGCGGCGCAGCCCGACCGTCAGCGCCGCGCCGAGCGCGCCAAGTAAGCTTAGCGTCGGCGTGCCAAGAAGCAGCGTCAGCATCAGCGTCAGCGCCGCATGGCCGTTGAGCCCGAGCAGCAGCGCCGCCAGCGGCGACAGCGCCACCAGCGGCAGCCCGGTAACCACCCAGTGCGCGGTCACTTTCGCGAGAACCACCTGCGGCAGCGGTATCGGCAGCAGCATCAGTTGCTCAAGCGCGCCGTCGCGCCAGTCGTCGCGAAACAGCCGGTCCATCGCCATCAGCGCGGCGAGCAGCGCGGCCACCCACACCACGCCCGGCGCAATGCGCGCAAGCAGTTGCGGCTCAGGGCCGATGCCGAGCGCGAACAGCACAATCACGACCAGAAAAAACCACAGCGGGTTAAGCAGTTCGGCGACGTGACGCGCGGCCAGGCGCAGCTCGCGCCGGATAATACGCCCCATCATGCCGCGCGCTCCGCCGTCAGGCTCAGCGTGCGCAGCGGGCAATGTAACGCGCGCAGCGGCTGATGGGTGGTGAGGATTATCGCGCCGCCGCGCGCGGCGTGTTGTTCAAGACAGCGCGTAAAGGCTTCAACCCCTGCGGCATCAAGCGCCGTCAGCGGTTCATCAAGCACCCAGAGCGTCGCGTCGCTAAGCCACAGGCGCGCCAGCGCGACCCGGCGCTGCTGGCCTGCGGAGAGCTGCCCGACCGGCAAATCCTCATACCCGCCAAGCCCGATGGCCGCCAGCGCCTGCCAGCGCGCGTCGCGCGGCGCGGCGGGGTGATAAAACGCGAGATTTTCATCGGCGGTCAGCGCCGCGTTGATGCCCGGCAAGTGGCCGAGCCACAGGAGATCGCGGTGAAAGGCCTTACGATTGTGTGCAAGCGGCTCACCGCGCCAGTACACCTCGCCCTGCTCAGGACGCGCCAGCCCTGTCAGCAGCCGCAGAAGCGACGTCTTCCCCGCCCCGTTCGCCCCGACAAGGTGCACCACCTCGCCTGACGTCACGCGAAACGACAGCGCGCGAAACAGCAGGCGCTCGTCACGCAGGCAGGCAAGATTGCGGGCTTCTAACATGGGCAGCTCCTTTCAGGCGAGTCGGGAATAGTAACACAGGGGGATGACGCGGCCACCTTACGCGCCGCGCAGGCGGCGAAACCCTGTGCAATAGCGCGCGAATTCGTCACCATGCAGGCCGAATTGTCTGTTTTTGCGGATAACCGCCGCCGACGCGCTACGCTTAACGCAGCCCCCTATATCTGACAGGAGCCCCATATGGACAAGATTGGCGAGGAAAAGATCGACGCCTCGGATGAACTGGAAGTCGAGAGCGAAGAGAAAAAAAGCGGTAAAGAGATAGAAGTGGATGAAGAAGCCCTGCCGTCGCGCGCGATGGCCATTCATGAGCATATCCGTCAGGATGGCGAAAAAGAGATGGAGCGCGACGCGATGGCACTGTTCTGGTCGGCTATCGCCGCCGGGCTGTCGATGGGCGCCTCGCTGCTTGCGAAAGGGATTTTCCATGTGCATCTGGAAGGCATTCCGGGCGGCTTTTTGCTGGAAAACCTCGGCTATACCTTCGGCTTTATTATCGTCATCATGGCGCGCCAGCAGCTCTTTACCGAAAACACCGTGACCGCGGTCTTACCGGTGATGCATAACCCTACCGCCACTAACGTGATGCTGCTGTTGCGCCTCTGGGGCGTGGTGCTGCTCGGCAATATCGTTGGCACCGGCCTTGCGGCGCTGGCGTTTGAGTTTATGCCTATTTTTGATGAAGCCACGCGTGACGCTTTTGTGAAAATCGGCATGGAAGTGATGCACAACACGCCGGGCGAGATGTTCGCCAACGCGATTATCTCCGGGTGGATCATCGCGACAATGGTCTGGATGTTCCCTTCCGCGGGCGCGGCCAAAATCGTGGTGATTATCCTGATGACATGGCTTATCGCGCTTGGCAACACCACGCATATCGTGGTCGGCACCGTCGAAATTCTCTATCTGGTGTTTAACGGCACGATCCACTGGAGCGAGTTTTTCTGGCCGTTCGCCCTGCCGACGCTTGCGGGCAATATCATCGGCGGGACGTTTATCTTCGCGCTGCTGAGCCACGCGCAGATCCGTAACGATATGGCGGCGCAGAAAAAGGAACAGGCCACCGCGCAGGCGAAAAGCGAGAAAGTGATTGCGCAAAAAGAGGAAGAAGCACGACGCGCCGCGCGCTAAGTATGGCGAGGAATTGAACAAACAGGCGGTTAAGCCCTTAACGGCGGTGTAAAAATCGGTATACTGACGCCGCCTCGTCCCCTTAGTTAAATGGATATAACGAGCCCCTCCTAAGGGCTAGTTGCAGGTTCGATTCCTGCAGGGGACGCCATTTCTTAGTTCGCCCGCCGTTGAAACCGTTCGCAAATCTTATTAAAACCCAGTCTCCAGGCCGTTTCAGCGTTCGCGCTTGTTCACGTCAGTTCTTTGCAACCCTCATTTTTTCCTGGGTAAATTTTGGGTAATGATTTTTGCCCATCGAATTTACCCAATGGGATTTTACTTACGGCGTACCATTTATCAGACAGACGCCGCCAGACCAGCGAAAACCGCTACCGCCTCGGCGGGAAAATGAATGGTTGATACCTGTCAGTGCGCGGAAAACGGTGCGATGGATTCGTTACCGGTCTGGCGTTCCGTACTTCAAAAAGCCTCCGGGCGCAGTCTGCCAGCTTCAGGAGCAGGAGGTTTGAACTGAACGCGAGCGTGCGCCGGAGATGCGTTCTGTGGCCTCACGACATTGTGCTGACAACTTTTATTTCAGAAAGTGGTCATGATCAACAGCAATGATGAAGCCATCAGGTAGCGCTATGCTGAAGATTCATTGTTAACTGAAACGAAAGACGTTAAAGGAGCCGCACAACAAGATGTTTGAAGATAACCAGAAAAAGCTCTATATCATCGTTAACCGCAACATGGATGCTTCTGTGTTAATGAATGCGACAGGGCATCTGGCAGCCGGAATAATGCAAAAAGCCCAGGAGGGTATATTTCATGATTACCCCAATGACGCGACTGGCCTGAAGGCATATCTTAGCCACTACCCGGTTGTCATTCTGCAGGCTAAAAACAGTAATCAACTCAACTCAGCGATCCTCAAATGTAGGGATGCGGGTCTGGTATATAACTTTTTCACTTCAACCATGCTCGGGCAGTCGACGGAACAGCAAATTGAAGCAACCAAAAACGCTGCGCCGGAAGCGCTCGAATTTATTGCCATCGCCATCTTCGGTGATACTGAAGTTATGCAGCCGATCACCAAAAAATTTTCGGTTTACAAATAAAATAAATATTGTATTGAAGCCCTCGCAGAAGGGCTTCTTTCATACAGAACTGCCGTTGATCTGCACAGCGCATTCTTAATGTTTAAGCATGGGATACGTAAAAAATAAAAGATGCACGCAGTTCAGGCCAAAATGAAATAACGTTGCAACCCATAACCTGCCGCTCCACATCCATGCCAGGCCATAAATAATACCGGACAGGCATGCAAAATAAATTAAAAGAGGCCCACCCGCGTAGTGCATAAGACCAAAGGCGACAGCGGTGATCAGCAATGCTGCAAAGGGGTGAAGAAACCGGGTTAAACGCTGTTGCAAATAGCCTCTGAAAAACGCTTCCTCCGCTAAAGAAACAAAGAAAAGGTTTGCGAGAGCAAACTGAGTAAACCAGCCGGGTGCATGCAGTTCGACTTTCAGCCCACCCAGAATAACGGCCAGCATCAGTAAAGCCGGAATAGCCAGAATCAGACCGCACCACGCCAGCGCGCCGACTTTTACAACAGGCTGTGTGACGAACAGCGTTGAAATACCGATCAAAAGAACAAACGGTACTAATGCCTTATCGAAGTTAAAATACATACTGAATGGCACGCTTTGAGGCCCCACCGTGACCGCGTTCAGCATTTTCGGGTTATTGAAGCCGGGAATCAGGTGCAAAATCAGGGCGATCGCAATCAGTACACAAAATCCCTCAAGCCAGTACGCATATCTGGTACTCCTGTTACGAAACCGCTCAATGAATACTCCCGCAGCGACAAGAGCCCCGATAAGTATTAACGCCGGTATCTGGAGATGTTGCGCTTCCCAGCCCATAAAGGCCGTAATGACAAGAAAAAAATAAGCCAGATATCTGTTTACGGAAAGTGCCGCAAGCGAGGCTGCAAGGAGATACCACATAAATATCCTTAATTACAGGTATGCAATTCAGTTAAAAGATGCGGGGTTAAGTCCCTCCTCCCCGGGCCGTTATCGCGCGGCGCGTATAACACATGGATACGGCTTGCAACCGTCTCACAGCGCTGCTCAAAGATCCCGCCCGGGAGGTTTAACCCCGAGTAGGATTTTACCTAAGCCAAATTAGCCATTCAAATTGTAAGTGTTTAATTCTATGCGATTATTTCGCCGGGTATTATTTGTTGCTTAATCGGTTTGAGGCCAGCGCCCTTTCTGTCATTTCTGCATGCCGCTTTATGACAGGCGCGGAGTGATATTGATCAATAACAGAATTATCCGGCTGGAGAGGACGTTTAGCCAGTTTTCGTTGCAGTATTATGATCATTACCGGAAATCCAGATGCGGTTAATGCGCTTATTAACAGCAGTCGGTTTACGTTTTCCGTCGCCCCCCTTTTCAGGTAGTAATAAAGAAGACAAAAAGAATGCGAGAGTGGTTATCAGGTACATTATTGCGGTTTGCAATGAAGTAAAACTGGCCCGTTGCTCATCCTCTGGATAATGAATAGCCACCGACGAAGCGGAAACAAGCCGGCTATATGAGGCACCAAGAAATAACGTGACAGGTCGGTTTTGCCATTCTGTTGAAACACGCCTGCCAGCCGTACATTAACGATGGACGATTAATTGAGATTCAATCAGAACACCCGGCAGCCCCGTTGCAGTTGTTCGCCGTTTATTCAGACAGACGTTACTTGCCCGCCAAAACAAGGGCGCTTATTGATTTCATGCATCTGAGGTTGAGCAATCTCTCCTTAGCAACCTGAGACAGCAAGGTAGCCCTGGCGCGCTGAGCAGGCGCAACGCATCTCAGCTTCGCTGAGAACGTCAGCGGTTCGCGGGACGCGTCTCTTAAAGCTCTGCATTGTTCGCCCGCAACTCGCGCCCCCTGCCCTTCACTTAACCTTACTTACAGTGTGGTTAAACTTTTTTACAAATCCACGGCTACGCTTAAGGCGGCTTTAGTTCTACCCAATCCTTTTGTAACGATTATTGCTTCATCCCGGCAGAGTATCGCCGGGTTTTTTTATGCCTGCGCCACCGCGACCGGATAATGTTGACGAACAAAAATCAGCCCTCTTTTTTGTAAGGTCGTTTGTAAGAATCCGCATTGCCTCCTACACTTTTTTTACGTCACGAATTTTCAAAGACGGCCTGGCGCTCCACCTCTGGCGCGCTTTTCGCATAACTTAATAACAAGAAACATGATTTATGGATTGGAAAATAGTAGATACGTTAGCAAGCCCCGACACAGGCACCACATTCACGCTCGTAGAGACCCCTTACGGGCTGCGTTACATCCTCTGGTTTAAAGGCGATTATTTCCTGCGGCGAGGCCAGATCCTCTCAACATGTAATGAGGGTTTACGGGTAGATGGCCGACTGCGGGCGATCTCCATTATCCACGCCGCGCCTTACAGTGGGCGGCTTTGGCAAAACCTGGCCGAGAAAACAAACTGCCCCGGTAACGCTGGCGAAACCACCGGAGCATGCCCTGGCGGCAAACGCTGTCTGTTTAAGCTCTGCCCTTATGGATTAAGAGAATATCCGCTGGAGAGTTATTATATGGAAAAAAATAACTACCCCCAAAGCGGTGGGTTTGAGCGGTTACAGGCAGGCGACTGTGGGCCCGGTTACCAGCGTTAGGGGCGCAGGCATCACGATATCGTCAGTAAAGTAAACGCCGCGCCGGGCAAGCCCGTCGTCAGGCAAACAGGCCGTTATCCACTTTCAACCACCAAAAAGCCCACCCGGAAGCGGTGGGCTTTTCAGTTTACTTATGCATGAGCCGTTACAGGCGCGACTTGATTTTTTGTACCATCATGGCGGTCGAAATGCCGTAGCGATCATGCAGCGTCGGCAGCGCGCCAGCCAGAAGAAACTCATCGGGCAGGCCAACAGTATCGAGCTGAGCGCGCACGCCGCGACGCATCAGTAATGCGGCGACCGCCTCGCCAAGCCCGCCGACGGCGCTATGGTTTTCCGCCGTGATCACCAGCCGTCCAGGCTTTGACGCCTGTGCGACAATCGTCTCTTCATCGAGCGGTTTGATGGTCGGCGCATGGAGCACCGCGACGCCGATATTGTCCTTGCGCAGCTGCGCCGCAGCCTCCAGCGCGCGCATGGTCATGATGCCGGAGGAGATAATCAACACCTCGTTGCCCTCCTCCAGCAGCTTCGCCTTGCCCACCTCAAACTGGTAATCATATTTATCCAGCACCACCGGCACTTTACCGCGCAGCAGGCGCATATAGACTGGCCCCTGATGGTCAGCGATGGCGGTTACCGCCTGCGCGGTATCCAGCGCGTCGCAGGGGTCGATAATAGTCATGCCGGGGATGCCGCGCATAATAGCGAGATCTTCCGTCGCCTGGTGGCTCGGGCCATAGCCGGTCGTCAAACCCGGTAGCGCCGCGCAGATTTTCACATTCAGATTCTCTTCGGCAATGACCTGATGGATAAAATCATAGGCGCGCCGGGTAGCGAAGACGGCGTAAGTGGTCACAAACGGCGTAAAGCCCTCTTTCGCCATCCCGCCCGCCGCCCCCATCAGCAACTGTTCCGCCATACCCATCTGGAAAAAGCGTTGCGGAAACGCGTTAGCGAAAATATGCAGATCGGTGTATTTCGCCAGATCGGCGGTCATACCGACAATTTCCGGGCGCTGCTGCGCCAGGTCGACAAGCGCATGGCCGAACGGCGCGGCACGCGTCTCCTGGCCCTCGTCAGCGATGGAGGCGATCATGGCGGACGTCGTCAGACGCGGTTTGGATGTCAACGTATTGCTCATGGCATATTCCTCAGGGTTGGCTGGCGTCTAACACGGCGAGCGCTTTCTGCCATTCATCGGCATCCACGCGGATAAAATGGTTTTTGTCGCGCGCTTCAAGGAACGGCACACCTTTGCCCATCAGGGTGTCGCACAGGATAACGCGCGGCCGATCGCCCTGATGCTGCGTGGCGTTGTCAAACGCGGCGATGACCGCCGCCAGATTGTTGCCGTTCACCCGTTGCACATACCAGCCGAATGACGCCCACTTATCCTGCAACGGCTCGAAGCCGAGAATTTTCAACGAATTACCGTCCGCCTGCTGACGGTTGATATCCACAAGATTAATCAGGTTGCCGAGCCTATGGTGGGCTGCCGACATCGCGGCTTCCCAGGTGGAACCCTCGTCCAGCTCGCCATCAGACATTGAGTTAATGACCCACGCCGGGTTATTTTTCTGCCGCAGGCCGAGCGCCATCCCAACGGCGATACTGAGCCCCTGCCCGAGCGACCCACCGGAGATCTCCATACCTGGCGTATAGGTCGCCATACCGGACATCGGCAGGCGGCTCTCATCCGCACCGTAGGTTTCAAGCTCCTCCTGAGGAATAATTCCCGCCTCGATCAGCGCCGCGTAATATGCGATAGCATAATGCCCGTGCGAGAGCAGAAAACGGTCACGCCCTTCCCACTCCGGCTCCTGAGGGCGAAACGACATGGTATGCGCGAAGGCGACCGCCAGCACGTCGGCATAACCCAGCGCCTGGCCGATATACCCCTGGCCCTGAACTTCGCCCATTTGCAGGGCGTAGCGGCGAATGCGCCACGCCGCCTGGGCCACTTTTTGTAATTCTGTCTGTGACATCGTAAGGCTCCGCGCTTAATGAATTAACATGCCGCCGTTCACGTCGAGCGTGATGCCGGTGCAGTAAGAAGAGAGATCGCAGCCGAGGAACAGCGCGGCGCGGGCGATATCCTGCGCGTCGCCGAGGCGGTTAAGCGGAATACCCGAGAGGATATTCTGACGCATCTCGTCGGTAAGCTTGCCGGCGGTGATATCGGTCTGGATGAGGCCCGGCGTGATGGCGTTGACGCGCACATTATCCGGCCCCAGTTCACGCGCCATGGCACGTGAGAGCCCCAGCACGCCGGCTTTAGCGGCGCTGTAGTGCGGGCCGCCGAAAATCCCGCCGCCGCGCTGGGCGGAAACGGACGAAATACAGACGATGCTGCCGCTTTTTTGCCGACGCATGGTGGGGATCACCGCCTGAGACATTAATAATGTGCCGCGCAGGCTGACATCCAATACCGCGTCATAATTCTCGCGTTTAATATCCATCAGCCTGAGCGGCTGGGTAATACCCGCGTTATTCACCAGCACGTCCACGCGGCCATATTTCCCAAGGATCTGCTCAATGGCGGCATTGACCTGTAATTCGTCCGCCACGTCGGCGGCAAGGCCGAGATGCCGTTCGCCAAGCGAAGCGGCCGCATTCTGACTACGGGTAATATCGAGATCGATAATCACCACCGTGGCGCCCTGGTCGGCAAATAATTTTGCCGTGGCAAAACCCAGACCACGTGGGGAGGCCGCGCCGGTAATAACGGCGACTTTATCTGTTAACAGCATGTGTGACTCCTGGTTTTCTATGTCCGAGCCGGAATAAGACGTCGGGATTAATTAACGGGGTTCATCAAGCAGCGCGATAACTACTAATCCCACCGCCGCGCAGGCGCCGAAATAAGTAAATACCGCATTGAAATTGCCGGTGGTGTCGAGCAGAAACCCGGCCACCATCGGGGAAACAAAACCGCCCAGATTCCCGCCGGTATTGATTATCGAGGCGGCAATGGGGTAGGTTTTGGCGTCCGCCACAGCCATACCGTAAGCGGTGAAGGCAGGCCAGCCAATATTCAGACAGAGCCCAACCATAAATAAGCCAACACAGACCGCAGTGGTGCTCTGCGCAATATTAAGCATCACCAGCATCATTAACATGGTCGCGATCGCAGTAAACATCATGGTCGGTTTACGACGGCGGCCTAATAGCTTATCGGAAATATAACCACCGCCGATGGCGCCAATAAACCCACCGATGCAGGGCATACTGGCCACCAGCCCCATGCTTAAAAAGTTAAAGCCTTTCTCTTTAACCAGGTAGAGCGGGACCCAGGTTAATAAACCATATAACACGCTAACCATCATAAAATAGGCCAGGCAGTCGCCGAGAATATTACGCGAGGTAAACAGGCCTTTTACCGTGTTTATCGGCTCGCATGGCCGTACGCGGATAATTTTATCCAGCAGCGCGAATTTAGGATGTAAATCGATATTCTCGCGCGCCGTGTTATTTTCCTGACGGTCAGATTCGATAAATTCGCGCTCGTTTTGCGAGACAAAGCGGCTCTCCCCCGGTGATGATCGCACCAGCAGATACCAGGCGATAGCGATAACAATCCCCGGGATCGCGAAGGAATAAAACACCCAGCGCCAGCCCCAGGTCACGGCAATCCACACGGCGAGCGGGGGTACGATAATTGGCGCGAACATGGTGGCGGCGATATAGACTCCGGTGGCGGTCGCTTTTTCTTTTGCCGGGAACCATTTATTAATGGTAGAAGCGAGCCCCACCGGGCACGGCCCCTCCGCCACGCCAAGCCCGAGGCGAATAATCTTCAGTCCAAACACTGAACTGGCGGTGCCCATCAGCCAGGTAAAAAACGAAAAGCCGAATACCGACAGCGCCACCATCCCCCGAATACCGCGTTTCGCAATAAAAAAACCGGCGGGGATTTGCGTCAGGGCATAGCCAAGAAAAAACATGCTGGCAATCGCGCCGGCTTCGAAATTATTAATATGGAATTCATCAATAATAAAAGGCAGCACCGCGCCAATATTGGTGCGATCCGCATAATTAATGGCATAGACAACGAATATTAACGCCAGTACGACGAAGCGATAATTTGTCGACTTCCTCTTTACGTAACTTGCAGATTGTATTTGGCTCATATTTCGTCTCGTAATCGGTTAAACGGACATGTCGGCTTCTGTTTTTATTCTGTCTGGGGACTATAGCGGACACCAAAACAATGAGAATGCAATTCTCCTCAATAGCTGTTGAGAAAAATTTGCTTTGTGATATACCTGTCGAAATCCGCCGAGTGAAAATTTAAAAGGCGGGAAAAAAGGCTGCGCGGGATCACACTTTTGTTTTTTTGCGTCGCATGACGTTTTAACAGGAGGCCCTATGGCACCGGAAAGCAAAAAAATATTACCCGTCCCGTCGCTCAGGAATATCCAGACGTTTCTTGAGGTGGCAAACGCAGGCAGCATCAGCCAGGCAGCGGCGTTGCTGAACGTCACGCCGTCGGCGGTAAGCCACCAGCTCACCAGTCTTGAGCAATTTATCGGTAAGAAACTACTGATTCGCAACGGCAACGGCATTGTGCTCACGGCGGTGGGCAAAACCTATTATCAGGAGATCTCTGGCGCGATTAATACGATTGGCCGCGCGACAGATCTGGCGATTAACGATATTCACCACGACATTCTCCGGCTGCACTCATCACCGAGCCTCGGACTGCTGTGGCTGATGCGTCGCCTGAATAAATTCAACGCTGCCCATCCTGAGATTCACCTTAATCTCACCTGCTCTTATGAAAATCTTCAGTTCACGCGTGACAATATTGATATCGATATTCGTCACGGCTATCCCGACTGGCCGACGTTGCAGGTTCATTCGGTAAAAAATGAAAAAATGGTGGCGCTGGCGACGCCGGAATATCTGTCGCGCCACCCGGTGAGCACACCGGACGATCTGCTCAACCATACGTTAATCCACTCCTCCAGCACGCTGATTAACTGGAACGCGTGGTTCTCGTGGTTCAACATCCCCGCCAGAGAGAAGAACTATATGTTCAGCTTTGATCGCTCTTATATGAGCTTCGAGGCGGCGCGCATGGGCATCGGGGTGATTCTGGAGAGCAACCTGCTGGCGAAGCACTACCTTAACGAAGGGATTCTGGTACCGGTGTTCGGCGAAGCGTGGGCGCTGCCGCTTAGCGCGCACCATATCGTGCTGCCGCATGCCAGCCAGCGTAAGCAGAAAGTGAGCCTGTTTCTCGACTGGTTCAGCCGCGAACTGCAACAGGAAGGGTTCGCGCTCTGAGCGCTGCAAAAAGCGTCTGGTCTCACCGTCGTGACGATGGCCTGTGCTGTAGGGCATATTTCCGGTGGTTTTTTATATCGCGATGATTTTGCACCTGCGCGCGTTGTTAAACATTTCCCTTCGTCACCTGAAGGAAACGTAGCGTAGTGGGTTAAAGAAGGCCCGGCACTCACAGACGCGCGCCCTGGCAATAAAAAACGATGACCGTCAGCAACGATTATCTTTCCGCCTTCGAGAAGGGTTATCAGCCGCCGGGTAAAGAAGCTCGTCTCTGTTTTGCTGATATCAACGCGCCAGATACGTGTCTTAATAAACACATCCTGATGATTGTCCGTGAGCGCAAAGACAGCCATACGCAGTTCGATATGGATGATGACACCTGGTTCGCGGCGTCATCGTACAGCAGCAGTAATCCCCTTTTGCCCGTGCCATAAAAAAACCCACCGCATTAACGGTGGGTTTTCGGACATGCCGAAAAAGGTAGATGATAAGGATTAACTAAATACCATGCCGCCGTCGATAAGCAGCGACTGGCCGGTCATGTAGTCGGAATCGGGGCCGGCCAGGAACGAGACGCACGCGGCGACATCTTCCGGCTCGGAGAGGCGGCCCAATGTAATGCGTTTGGCGAATTCCTCCGTGCCGTAGCCGAGCGGTTTGCCTGCAGCTTCGGAGATCTGGCGATCGATTTCCGCCCACATCGGCGTTTTCACAATACCGGGGCAGAAGCCGTTGACGGTGATGCCGAGCGGGGCTAAATCGCGCGCGGCGGTCTGGGTCAGGCCGCGCACCGCGAATTTACTGGAGCTGTAGACCGCGAGTTCCGGGTTGCCGACGTGGCCCGCCTGCGAACAGGCGTTGATGATTTTCCCGCCGTGACCTTCCGCTTTGAAAGCCTCAATGGCCGCCTGCATACCCCAGATAACGCCTTTAACATTGATGTTATAGACCTTGTCGATAACCTCTTCGGTTATCGTCTCAATCGGCGTGGACGGCGCAATGCCCGCGTTGTTGACGATAACGTCAAAGCCGCCGAGCGCATGGCGGGTCTGTTCCACCGCCGCGAAAACCTGATCGCGTCGGGAGACATCCACCGTCACCGCTATCGCGCTGCCGCCCTGCTCGTTGATTTCCTGCGCCACGGCATTGGCGGTTTCGGCGTTGTAATCGGCAATCGCGACCGCAAAACCGTCTTTCACCAGGCGCAGCGCGATGGCTTTGCCTATGCCCTGCCCTGCGCCAGTCACCAGTGCAACTTTTTTCATAATCCGTTCCTTTTGGTAAGTCAGAGAATCTGGCTGAGATGGAGCTGTCCCATCAGCAGCGGGTTATCGCTGTAGTCGACCGGAACGGCGACCACCGCCGGCCCGTCGACATCCATCGCGGCGCGCAGCGTCGGCTCCAGCGCCTCGGCGCTTTCCACCGCGAACCCGGCGGCGCCGAAAGCCTCTGCATAGGCTTTGAAATCCACTGGCCCGAAGTTAACGCCGGAGAGCCGCTGATATTTTTTCTCTTCCTGGATAGCCACCATGTTGTAGGCGTTGTCCACCCAGATGATGTGCAGCACGTTGGCTTTGAGACGCACGGCGGTTTCAAGCTCCATGCTCGATTGCAGGAACCCGCCGTCGCCGGACACCGACACCACTTTACGGCCCGGCTCCACCAGCCAGGCGCCGATGGCCCAGGGCAGCGCCACGCCCATCGTCTGCTGACCGTTGGAGATCATCACCTGACGCGCACGGAAGCTGTAGAGATAGCGCGCAATCCAGATATGGAAACTGCCCATATCGACCGTCAGCGTCACGTCGCTGTTGATGATGTCCTGCATGGCGCGCACGATCCGCAGCGGATGCAGCGCGAACTGGTTAAGCTGCGCCCCCCGGCGCGCCAGCAGCTCGCGCTGGTTCTGGCGATCGATGAGAATTTCTGACGCCCGGTCGCTCAATACCAGCGGCTGCGCGATGCGCCCGGCAAGTTTTTCCAGCGTGCCGGCGATATCGCCCACCAGTTCGATTTCCGGCGAATAGTGGCTCTCTTCATAGGCAGGCAGCACATCGATATGCACCAGCGTCGCCTTGCCGCTGTTCCACATCGCGGGCTCATATTCCACCGGGCTGTAGCCGATACAGATAATAAGATCCGCCAGATGCAGCAGCCGGTCGCCCGCCTGGTTATTAAACAGCCCGACTCGGCCCGCAAAGCGGGTGAAGTGCTCCTGATTCACCGCGCCCGCCGCCTGGTAGGTGCTGGTGACCGGAATATGGCTTTTCTCCAGCAGACGGTGCAGCGCGCGGCTGTTCTCCGGCTGGCTCGCCATCAGCCCCAGCAGGATCACCGGGTTTTTGGCGTTACGAATAAGCCCGGCGACGTGGTCTATCGCCGCGTCCGGCGCCGGGCCGAACTGCGGCGCTTTGCCCGCGGGCAGAATGTTGCCTGTCGCAGGCAAGTCGACGATATCCTGCGGCAGGCTGACAAAAGCGCTGCCCGGACGGCCATGCTCCGCCACGCGAAAAGCGTTGGAAACCACTTCCGCGATGGCGTCGGAGGAGGAAACCTCGACCGCGTATTTGGTTACCGGGCTGAACATTGCCACGGTATCCATGCTCTGATGCACCTGGCGCGCTTTATCGGCGCGGCGCACGGCCCCGCCGAGCGCGACCACCGGGTCGCCTTCACTGTTGGCGGTCGCCATGCCGGTAATGAGATTGCTGCACCCCGGCCCCGAGGTGACCAGCGCCACGCCCGCTTTGCCCGTGATGCGCCCGACGGCAGCGGCCATAAACGCCGCATTGGCCTCGTGGCGCACCGGGATAATCTGGATAGTGGAATCCAGCAGGGAGTCGAAGACCTTATCGATTTTCGCGCCGGGAATGCCGAAGACCTGTTTTACGCCCTGGGCTTCAAGCTGGCCGACCACCATGTCGGCGCCGTGCGCCCACTGGCGCACCCGGTTTTCGTTGTCCATGATTTTTCCCCTTTCAGACTGTTAGTTTTCAACCGAACGGATGGCGGCATCGAGATTGTCGGGATGCAGATTGGCGTTAAGAAACGCCGGGTCTGACGGCAGGTCGATCATCAGCTTGTGGATCTCGCCAAAGGTGAGCACGCCGTGCTCAAGCTGGTAATCGAGCAGATGCCCGCCGCCCTGGCGGTCGTCCGTAATGAAGTGTTCGTGGTAACCCGCAACGTTGATGCCCTGCATATGCTGCGGCGTGCGAAAGCCCACCAGCACGCCGTCGCGCCCGTCGAAGCGGAACACCGGCTGGTCATCGAGCACATCGGTCATGGCGCGATACGGCGGCGTCTGGCGCGGCACAGTACGGGTGTGGGCATGGCGGAAATGCCCGTCGATGCGCAGCGCGCAGAAGACGTTGTCGGACGGCACCTGCCGGTCAATGACGTCATGAATTTGCTGGCGGCTCATCGGCCGGTCGAAACGCTGGCGATAGTGCGGCTTAAACCATGTCATGACGGCGAACGGCGTTTTCTGATCGGGCTGCGCCTCGCGGGCGCTGCCGTCGGCGCGCAGCTGATGCACTTCATGGCTGAAGGCGATCAGTTCGCCGTCGAGTTCGTTAAAGGTGCCGAGGCCAAAATCGCCTTTAGTCAGAAGATCCGCGATGGTGGTGTTTCCTTCGTAAACGCCGCTCAGTAAGGCGCTCATCATGGATGTTTGATATATCACACATTCTGTATCTTTATCCCGCAGCGCCCGCACAGTTTCCAGCAAGCTTTCCTCGCAAGAACAATCGGTTGCATGGCTCATTGCACTAATCCTCACTCATATTCCGTAAGAAAGATTAATCAAATGTTGACCCGATTCAGCGTGCGGTTCCAATATAGAAAGCATCCCGGTTTGAGACGTTTTTGATATGGAACTTCGTTATTTGCGTTATTTCGTGGCGGTAGCCCAGACGCGGCACTTTACGCGGGCCGCTGAATTACTGGGGATTTCCCAGCCACCGCTCAGCCAGCAGATCCAGCGACTCGAACGTGAAGTGGGCACGCCGCTGCTGCGTCGCCTGACGCGCGGCGTGGAGCTGACCGAAGCGGGGGAAGCCTTTTATCAGGACGCCTGTCAAATTCTGGCGCTAAGCGATGCGGCGCTGGAGAAAACGCGCGGCATCGCCCGCGGCGTTAATGGCTCGCTCTCCGTCGGCATCAGTAGCTCCAATGCCTTTCACTCGCGCGTGTTCTCGCTGCTGCGCGAGTTTCAGCAGCGCTATCCGGCTATTACGCTGCTGCAACAGGAGGCCAATATGGCCGCGCTGATGCATGACTTACAGGAGGGATTGCTGGATGCCGCGTTTGTCCGCCTGCCCTGCGAGAGCAGCAAAGCGTTTAACCTGCGCCTCATTGACGAAGAACCGATGGTGGCGGCGTTGCACCAAAACCATCCGCTGAGCGCGCGTGATGAGCTGGCGCTCAGTGAACTGGCCGGCACGCCGCTGGTGCTGTTTCCGCGCGAAGTGGCGCCGGGGCTGTATGAACTGGTATTTAACGCCTGCCTGCGCGCAGGCCTCGCGCCCGCCGACAGCCAGCAGGCATCGCAGCTCTCGTCGTCGCTTAGTATGGTCGCGGCAGGTTTCGGCTTTGCGCTGGTGCCGGTGTCAATGCAGTGCATCGCGCATCCGCAAGTGACGTTTCACCGCCTGAGCGACCAGACGCTGAAAACCGATATCGCGCTGGCGTGGCGTAAATTTGAACGTTCGCCCTCGGTACGTCGTCTGGTAGAGATGTTTTAGCGCGCCAGAATTGCCTGAATTCCCGCGAAAAAGAGGAAGCCTGCGCCCACGCTGTTTATAGTTACCCGATAAGCGATACCGCAGGGATGAGAAAAATGATTGTTAACAGCATGGTCTACCGCCGCGATAAGGCGCCGGAAGTGATTAACCTCGAAGATATCAGCGAGGCTATCGAAGATCCTGAGGCGTTTATCTGGCTTGGGCTGTGGCAGCCCGACGCGCCGTTCATGCACATTATTCAGCAGGAGTTCGGGCTGCACGAACTCGCCATCGAAGACGCCCTCACCGCGCATCAGCGCCCGAAAATCGAGCAGTACGGCGAGTCATTATTTATGGTGGTGAAAACCGCCTGGATGAACCCGCAAGAGCAGATTGAATTTGGTGAAACGCACCTGTTTATCGGTAAAAATTTCCTGATAACGGTACGTCACGGCGCCTCAGAAAGTTACGCGCCCATTCGCGCCCGAGCCGAAGAAAAGCCGGAAATGCTGGCGCTCGGGCCGGGTTATGCGCTCTACTGCCTGCTCGATTTTATCGTCGATAACTATCTGGAAATCACCTCTTCGCTCACCAGCCGCATCGGCGAGATGGAAAACACGATGTTCCGCACCGAGTTTGATAAGCAGGCGGTGCAACAGGTCTATACGCTGCGCCGCCAGTTGCTGGCTATCCGCAACGCCGCGCTGCCGGTGGATGAAATTTGCAACCAGCTCATCCGCCTGCATGAGGATATTGTGCCGAAGGCGCTGCGCCCGTACCTGCGTGACGTGCAGGATCACGCTCACCATGTGGTGATGGACGCCGAAGATATGCGCGAGATGCTCACCAGCGCCATGCACGTAAATCTTGCGCTGGTGACAGTGCAGCAGAACGAAGTGGTGAAAAAGCTCGCGGGCTGGGGGGCAATTCTGGTGGTGCCGACGGTGATTTTCAGTATGTACGGCATGAACTTCGAAAATATGCCGGAGATCCGCTCGGCGTTCGGCTATCCCGCGACGATAGGCGGCACCATCGCGGTCTGTTATCTGCTCTACTGGAAGCTTAAGCGCTCGGGCTGGTTGTAAGATTGACCCGGTCGCCCCGCGTGGTCGGCTGGGAGATAACCAGAAACTCCACCTCGTGCTGCGCGTCGTTGCGCGCCTGATGCGGCGCCAGCGGCGCAATCTCTATCGCTTCGCCAGGTAAAAGCGTTATGCGTTCGCCGTTCAGCTCCATCGTGAGTTCCCCGCGCAGCACGAAAAAACACTGTCGCGACTGCTCGTGATAGTGCCGCTGCTCGGCGCGCCCGCCGGGCATACGCTCGTGGATCACGCTAAGTCCCGGGCTTTTCACCAGATGCCAGCCGTCACAGTCGCCGCCCCACAGATAATGTTCCGCATTCGCCTTGCTGATTTTCATACGCGCTCCCGTTGTGATGAACCCTAAGCTTCCCGGTAAACGGCACGGCGGGCAACCACCTGGAATCTGGAATTAGTTACCGTCATTTATTTATTTTTAATTGTTTTTTAAGGAAAATTTCACCCTGAAAAAAATTCTTCCCGGGCTTTGGCGCGTCGCTTGTCACGCCTGAGAGAAAGGTTTACATTAGCGCCCGCTGGCGTGATTTACGCCACACGACTCCTGAGGAGCGGCAGCCAGAATGGGGAATAGTCCCAAAGTGCTCAGGCTGCGGCTTCATCTCTCTATACTGTGACCTTGCGTATTGATTCAGGCGTGCTTTCAGGCATGCGGAGCGATGTAACGTGAAATATTTCTTTATGGGCGTATCGGTGATTTTACTGTTGTGGGCCGGCACGTTTGCCCTGATGATTTAGTAAAACACCTGAGTAAAAAAACAGGAGCCAGCGGCTCCTGTTTTTTATTCGGCGTCCTGCGCCGTGGCGTGTTTTGTACCCGCCGGCAACAGTCCATCCGCCCTGAACATCGCTTTAATACCGCGAACCGCCTGGCGGATGCGATCGCGGTTTTCAATCAGGGCAAAACGCACATGGGTGTCGCCGTAGTCGCCGAACCCGATGCCTGGCGACACGCAGACTTTCGCGTCCTGCAGCAGCTTTTTCGCAAATTCCAGCGAGCCCATCGCGGCATACGGCTGCGGGATCTTCGCCCAGACATACATCGAGGCCTTGGGGCACTCCACCATCCATCCCGCCTCGTGCAACCCTTTTACCAGCACGTCACGACGGCGCTTGTACTGCTCTGCGATATCGCGCACGCACTGCTGATCCCCTTCCAGCGCGGCGATCGCCGCCACCTGTAACGGCGTGAACGTGCCGTAGTCGTGGTAGCTTTTGATCCGCGCCAGCGCGCTGACCAGCTCCTGATTACCCACCATAAAACCGATGCGCCAGCCCGCCATATTGTAACTTTTGGAGAGCGTGAAGAACTCCACCGCCACGTCGCGCGCGCCCGGCACCTGCATGATCGACGGCGCTTTCCAGCCGTCGTAGACGATATCGGCGTAGGCGAGATCGTGTACCACCAGCACGTCATAACGCTTCGCCAGCGCCACGACTTTCTCAAAAAACTCAAGCTCCACACACTGCGACGTCGGGTTAGACGGGAAACCGAGGATCATCATTTTCGGCTTCGGGTAGCTTTCGCGGATAGCGCGCTCCAGTTCATTGAAGAAATCGACGCCCTCAACCAGCGGCACTGAGCGCACCTGCGCGCCTGCAATGACCGCGCCGTAAATGTGAATCGGGTAACTCGGGTTTGGCACCAGCACCGTGTCGCCGTGATCGAGCGTGGCGAGCATCAGGTGCGCCAGCCCTTCTTTGGAGCCAATGGTGACGATGGCTTCAGTTTCCGGGTCGATATCCACCTCGTAGCGCTCCTGATACCAGCGCGAAATGGCGCGGCGCAGACGCGGAATGCCGCGGGAGGTGGAGTAGCCGTGCGTGTCCGGGCGCTGGGCCACGGTGCAGAGTTTTTCAACGATATGCGGCGGCGTCGGGCCGTCGGGGTTGCCCATACTGAAGTCGATAATATCTTCGCCGCGCCGACGCGCAGCCATCTTCAGTTCAGCAGTGATATTGAAAACGTAAGGGGGAAGACGTTCGATACGCGAAAAACGGCGTTTGGGACTGAAATCAGCCATAGGTTCCTCGAAGTGACGTAAGCGCCCGGACCGTCCGAGCGACGCTGCCGCTGTTGCGGCTCTAAGAACATAGCCTGGAAAATTTTCTGCTGTCGAGGGGCCAGGTGAAAAAAAGTGTACGGAATAAAAAACGGGAACTTTCATTTGAAAGACAACCCTGTTTTATTTGATGAAGCATGGTTATATTAACTTTGATGCAACAAAACAATAACCCCTGTTCCCGACAGCTGGAGTAAGCGAAATGACCCTGCAAATTACCGATATTCCCGCCGCTATCCGTGAAATGAAGCAGCAGTTGCGCCAGGCGCTGCCGAACTATCAGGCTGTGTTCGCTGAGCTTGAAGCGGATATTCAGCGCCAGATTGCAACCATCCAGAGCGAAACCGCGCGCGGCGAAAACCCGGTGCCGCAGATCCAGGCCGACGATATCCTGAATGGCCGCGTCAGCGAGGCGCAAAAAGCGCGCATCCGGGAGCGCGGCTGCTGCGTGATTAAAGGCGTATTCCCGGAATCGCAGGCGCGCGTCTGGAACCAGGAAGTGGGCGATTACCTGGAGCGCAACGATTTCGTTGAAAAACTCAAAAATGCGGCAGAAGACAACTATTTCGGCACGCTTGCCGACAGTAAGCCGCAAATTTACGGCATTTACTGGTCGAAGCCGCAGGTAGAGGCGCGCCAGGATGCGCGTATGAAAGCCGCCCAGGTGTTTCTTAACAATCTCTGGCAAACCGAAAGCCACGGCAAACAGCACTTCGACCCGGACCGCGTGGTGACCTACGCTGACCGCACTCGCCGTCGCCCGCCGCGCTCGTCGTCACTCGGGCTGTCGCCCCACGTCGATGGCGGCTCGGTGGAGCGCTGGCTTGATGAAAACTTCCGTCACGTCTACCGTCACGTGTTCAGCGGCGAGTGGCAGCGCTACAACCCCTTTGACGCCGAAGGGCGCGTCGAGGCGCGCGAAATTCCCTCGCCCGCCGTCTGCTCCATGTTCCGCACGTTTCAGGGCTGGACCGCGCTTTCCGAACAGCGCAAACACGGCGGCACGCTGACGCTGCTGCCGGTCGCCAATGCGATGGCCTATATTCTGCTGCGCGCCCTGCAGGATGATGTGCCGGAAGATTCGCTGTGCGACGCAAAGCCAGGCCGCGCGCTCTCCATTAACGAACGCTGGCATCCCCTTTTACTGACTGGGATTTCCTCAATTCCGGACATGGCCCCGGGCGACACCGTCTTCTGGCACTGCGATGTTATCCATGCGGTAGAAAATGAACATCAGGGCGAGTTCGACAGCAATGTGATGTATATCGCCGCCGCCCCGTGGTGTGAGAAGAACGACGCCTATCTGAAGCGCCAGTGGCCCGCGTTTGTGGAGGGCCGCTCCCCGCCAGACTTCGCCCCGGATGACTTTGAGGTAGATTTCAGCGGTCGCGCCACCGAGGCTGCGCTGACGCCTGCCGGGCGCGAACAACTCAAAGGCGCGTAACCGGCAAATCCTGGCGGCTGGTCAAGGGCCGCCAGGTTTTCTATCATGTTCTCTTTCCTGCCAGACATCCGGATTTTCCGTGCACGAGATTTTCGACATGCTGCTGGCGGTCTTCGACCGCGCGGCGCTAATGCTGATTTGCCTCTTTTTCCTGATTCGCCTGCGTCTGTTCCGGGAGCTGCTGCACAAAAGCGCGCACACGCCCAAAGAGCTGCTGGCGGTGACCGCGATCTTTTCACTGTTCGCGCTGTTCAGCACCTGGTCCGGCGTGCCGGTAGAGGGATCGCTGGTCAACGTACGCATTATCGCCGTGATGTCCGGCGGTATTCTCTTCGGCCCGTGGGTGGGGCTTATCACGGGGGTTATCGCCGGGCTGCACCGCTACCTGATTGATATTGGCGGCATTACCGCGATCCCTTGTTTTATCACCAGCATCGTCGCCGGCGGGCTGTCGGGCCTCATCAGCCGTCGCGTGCCGAAAGCGCAGCACTGGCGGGCCGGGATCATTGGCGGGATGCTGTGTGAAACGCTGACCATGATTCTGGTCGTCGTCTGGGCGCCAACCACGACGCTGGGGCTGGATATCGTATCGAAAATCGGCGTGCCGATGATTTTAGGCACCGTTTCTATCGGGCTTATCGTGCTGCTGGTGCGCAGCGTCGAGGGGGAAAAAGAGGCCAGCGCCGCGCGTCAGGCCAAGCTGGCGCTGGATATCGCCAACAAGACGCTGCCGCTGTTTCGCCATGTAAACAGCGAGTCGCTGCGCCAGGTGTGCGACATTATCCGCCGGGATATCAATGCCGACGCGGTCGCCATTACCAACACCGAGAGCGTGCAGGCCTATGTCGGCGTGGGCGAGCATAACTATCAGGACAACAACGACGCTCTGAGCCCGACCACCCAGCAGGCGATACACTACGGCAAGATAATCATCAAAAACAACGACGAGGCGCACCGCACGCCGGAGATCCATTCGATGCTCGTGATCCCCCTGTGGGAGAAAGGCGTCGTCACCGGAACGCTGAAAATCTACTACTGCCACGCGCACCAGATAACATCATCATTGCAGGAGATGGCCATTGGCCTGTCGCAGATTATCTCTACCCAGCTTGAAGTGTCGCGCGCCGAGCAGCTGCGCGAGATGGCGAACAAAGCCGAGCTGCGCGCCCTGCAGAGCAAAATCAACCCGCACTTCCTGTTTAACGCGCTGAATGCGATTTCCTCTTCCATTCGCCTTAATCCGGACACCGCGCGCCAGCTGATTTTTAATCTCTCGCGCTATCTGCGCTACAACATTGAACTGAAAGATGACGAGCAGATCGATATCAAGAAAGAGCTGTATCAGATTAAAGATTACATCGCGATTGAACAGGCGCGTTTCGGCGACAAGCTGACGGTGATTTATGATATTGACGAAGAGGTGAACTGCCGCGTCGCCAGCCTGCTTATCCAGCCGCTGGTGGAGAACGCCATCGTGCACGGTATTCAGCCGTGCCGCGGCAAAGGTGTGGTGACGATAAGTATCGCCCAGAGCGGCAGCCGGGTGCGGATAGCGGTGCGTGACACCGGCCACGGCATCGACCCGCAGATTGTCGATCAGCTGGATACTAACGACATGCCGGTTAATAAAATCGGGCTTATCAACGTGCATCACCGCGTGAAGCTGCTGTATGGCGAAGGGTTGCATATTCGTCGCCTTGAGCCCGGCACGGAGATAGCCTTTTACGTGCCGAACCAGCCGCCGCGCCCCAACGCCGCCGTACTGTTGTAGAGAGAAATTACGATGAAAGTCATTATCGTTGAGGATGAAATCCTCGCGCAGCAGGAGCTGAGCTGGCTGATTAAAACCCACAGCCAGATGGAGGTGGTCGCCACCTTTGAAGACGGACTGGATGTGCTGAAATATCTCCAGCAGCACGATGTGGACGCCATTTTTCTGGATATCAATATTCCGTCACTGGACGGCGTGCTACTGGCGCAGAACATCAGTAAATTCGCCCGTAAACCGTTTATCGTGTTTATCACCGCCTGGAAAGAACATGCGGTGGAGGCGTTTGAACTGGAAGCCTTTGACTATATTCTGAAACCGTATCAGGAATCGCGCATTATCGGCATGCTGCAAAAGCTGGAGGCCGCCTTTGCGCAGCAGAGCGCGCCGCATGCTGCCGTGCCGGCGGGTCGCGAAAACGCGACGATTAATCTCATCAAGGATGAGCGGATTATCGTGACCGATATCAACGATATCTATTATGCCGAAGCGCACGAGAAGATGACGTTTGTCTACACGCGCAAAGAAGCGTATGTGATGCCGATGAACATCACCGAGTTTTGCAGCCGTCTGCCGGAGGCGCATTTCTTCCGCTGCCACCGCTCGTACTGCGTTAACCTGAATAAAATCCGCGAAATCGAGCCGTGGTTTAATAACACCTACATTTTGCGCCTGCGCGATCTCGATTTTCAGGTGCCGGTGAGCCGCAGCCGGGTCAAAGAATTCCGCCAGCTGATGCGGTTGTGAGAGATAACAAAAAGGCGCCTTGCGGCGCCTTTTTCGTCAGAGGATCTGCCCCAGCGTCTGGCGCAGATGCGCGCCGGCGCCCAGCAGGCCCGGCTGGTCGTGAACGATGAGATAAACCGGGATATCCTGAACGTAAGCTTTAAAGCGGCCTTTGTCTTCAAACCCGCCGCGAAAACCGCTGGCCGTGAAGAAATCCAGGAAGCGCGGCACGATGCCGCCTGCGATATAGACGCCGCCAAAGGTGCCGAGCGTCAGCGCGAGGTTGCCGCCGAAACGCCCCATGATGACGCAGAAGAGCGACAGCGCGCGACGGCAGTCGGTGCAGCTGTCATCAAGCGCGCGTTCGGTGATGTCTTTCGGGCGCAGGTTGTCCGGCAGACGGCCGTCGGCTTTGACAATCGCGCGGTAGAGATTCACAAGCCCCGGACCGGAAAGCACGCGCTCGGCGGAGACATGGCCAACTTCAGCGCGCAACTGCTCAAGGATAATCGCTTCTTCTTCGCTGTTGGGCGCGAAATCGACGTGGCCCCCCTCGCCCGGCAGGCTCACCCAGCGCTTATCAACGTGCACGAGATGCGCGACGCCAAGGCCGGTTCCTGCGCCGTAGACGGCGATCGGTTTATTCGGCTGCGCCTCGCCGCCGCCGAACTGGATGAGGTGTTCGGTTTTGAGCATCGGGATAGCCATCGAAACGGCGGTAAAATCGTTAATAATTTCCAGATGATCGAAGCCGAGGTTTTTTTTCATTTCGGCGATAGAAAACGCCCAGACGTGGTTGGTCATCGCCACCCAGTCGCCGGTGATCGGGCAGGCAATGGCGATACAGCCATCCGTGACCGTGGCGTTATGTTCATCCAGATACACCCGCACCACCGCTTCCAGGCTCGGATAATCAAGGCCGGAATAGGTTTTGGCCTTGAGTATCTCGCCGCTGTCGACGTCGCACAGCGCTAAGCGTGCGTTGGTGCCGCCCACGTCTCCCACCAAAGCATATTTGGTCATTCTGTTGCTGCTCCGCTTAATTCAAAATAATCTCGGCACACTCTAAATTCCCGGCGCCAGAACAACAATGACCATAGCATAAGTGCCCCGGGTTTAGAGACTTACATCACAGATTACCTTGCACGTTTCAGCATCTTCTGTACCCGAAGGCGGTTATTCCTCCTTCGCGCCGTTACGCGCCTCCAGCGCCCGGCTGACCGCGCCGAGCAGCGGCGGCACATCGTCGCGCGGCAGCATGACCTCAATCAGCGACAACCTTTCGGGCCGCGCGAGACGCGCGAGCACGTCCCGCAGTTGCGCGGTGTCGCTCACCCGCCAGCTTTGCGCCTGGCTGTCGGCGTGCAGCGCGTGCGGCAGTTGCGTCCACTGCCACGGGGCGATGTCGTTATAGCGCTGCGTCGCGCCGTGAATGGCGCGCTCTACCGTATAGCCGTCGTTATTGAGCACGATAACGACCGGCGCCTGACCATCGCGCAGCATCGATCCGAGCTCCTGAATCGACAGCTGCGCCGCGCCGTCGCCCGTAATAAGCACCACGCGGCGGTTTGGGCAGGCGGTCTGCGCGCCGAACGCGGCGGGTAAGGCGTAGCCTATCGAACCCCAGAGTGGCTGTACCAGGAAATCACACCCGGCAGGCAGACGCAGCGCGGCGGCGCCGAACGCCGCGGTTCCCTGATCGACCACGAGGATATCGCCAGGTTGCAGAAACGCCTCAATCAGCGGCCAGAAGTTATTCTGATTGAGCATGCCGGAGACCGGCGGCGTGGCGGCAGATGGCCTGGCCTCCGGAAGCGGCAGGCGCGCGCTGCGGCGTTTTGCAATGTCATGCAGAATAGCGACCGCCTGGTCCATCGCGATACCGCTGAACCAGCGATCGCCGACTCTCGTCGCCCAGGGCTGTACGTCGATAGTCTGCTCGCGCGTCAGACGCTGGGTAAAACCGGCGGTAATGGTGTCGGAAAACTGCACGCCAACGCAGATAACCAAATCAGCGTCTTCAATCGCCCGGCAGACCGCCGGAGAGCTTGCCGCGCCGCTGTAGGTGCCGGTAAAGCCGGGTTTGGTTTCATCCAGCACGCCCTTGCCCATCAGCAGCGAACTGTGCGGCATCGGCGTGTCATCCAGCCACTGGTGTAGCGCCTTTTGCACACCAAAGCGCTGCGCCAGAAAATCCGCCAGCAGCGCCACGCGGTCGCTTCTCGCGAACCGCGCCTGCGCCGCCTCGCGAAACGCGGCGAGCTGGGCGTCGTCGGCCTGCGGCCTGGGCACAGTGAGAGCGTTTACAGGCGGGGTGGCAGGGGCGCTTGCCACATCGGTCGGTAAGACGAGATAACCCGGGCGGCGGGTTCGCAACATTTCCGCGATAACGCGGTCGATTTCGCTACAGGCGTTGGCGGGCGTGAGCCAGCCCTGGGCGGCGGTCACCTCTTTTGCGATACGCATAAAGTGGTGAAAATCGCCGTCGCCGAGCGTGTGGTGCAACACTTCGCCTTTACGCTGCGCCGACTGACAGGGCGCGCCAACCACATGGAGCACTGGCACCGCTTCGGCGTAACTGCCCGCGATGGCGTTGATCGCGCTGAGCTCGCCGACGCCGTAGGTGGTAAGCAGCGCACCGATGCCGTTACAGCGCGCGTAGCCATCGGCAGCATAGGCGCCGTTAAGTTCATTGGCGCAGCCCACCCAGGTGATATGCGGGTGGGCGATAACGTTATCGAGAAACAGCAGATTATAGTCGCCTGGCACGCCAAACAGGTGTTTAACGCCACACCCGGCGAGACGATCCAACAGATAGTCGGCAATACAGTATTGGTGTGGCATTTTCGCCATCCTTTTCAGGGAGCCTGTAGTGAGTATTAGGGAAGTGTGATCGCTGTCCAGGATGCGGCAGCAAAAAACGGTGGCAAGGAAGATTTACGCACGCCGGGCGTGTAGGCTGTCTGCTTTCACAATTTGTGTAACCGTATACACTGGCGATATCGCTTTCTGGCCCGACCCGATATCTCAAAGTGCAACAACCACGTACAGAGGTGAATAAGCATGGTTTATCAGGCAGATACTGCGCGCTACACCACGATGGAATATCGCCGCTGCGGACGCAGCGGCCTGAAGCTCCCGGCCATTTCGCTGGGCCTGTGGCATAACTTTGGCGACGCGACGCTGGTGGATACCAGCCGTCAGCTGCTGCGCCGGTCATTCGATCTCGGCATTACCCATTTCGATCTCGCCAATAACTACGGGCCGCCGCCAGGCTCGGCTGAAAGCCATTTTGGCCGCATCCTGAAAGAAGATTTTCTGCCGTATCGTGACGAGTTGATTATCTCGACTAAAGCGGGCTACACCATGTGGGACGGCCCTTACGGCGACTGGGGCTCGCGCAAGTACCTGATTTCGAGCCTCGACCAGAGCCTGAAACGTATGGGCCTTGAGTATGTCGATATTTTCTATCACCACCGCCCAGACCCGGACACGCCGCTTGAAGAGACTATGCGCGCGCTGGACCATATTGTGCGTCAGGGCAAAGCGCTGTACGTCGGTATTTCCAACTACCCGGCGGACCGCGCGCGCGAGGCGATTGACCTGCTGGCAGAACTCGGCACGCCGTGCGTTATCCACCAACCCAAATATTCGATGTTCGAGCGCTGGGTAGAAGACGGCCTGCTGGATCTTCTTCAGGAGAAAGGCGTGGGCAGCATCGCGTTTTCGCCGCTGGCAGGCGGGCAGCTGACCGACCGCTATCTGAACGGCATTCCGGCCGATTCCCGCGCCGCCAGCGGCAGCCGCTTCCTGAATCCGGATCAAATAACCGATGCGAAACTTGAAAAGGTTCGCAGGCTCAACGACCTGGCGGTACAGCGCGGGCAGAAGCTGTCGCAGATGGCGCTCGCCTGGGTGCTGCGCGATGAGAAGGTGACATCGGTGCTCATCGGCGCCAGCAAAACCAGCCAGATTGACGACGCGGTGGGCATGCTGGCGAAACGGGAATTTTCAGCAGAAGAACGTCAGGCGATCGAGGCGATTCTGTCATAGTGCATGAGGTCAGGCTGCTTTAGCAAAAAGTGCGGTCATACCTGTTTTCAGAGTCGGAGCGATGCTGCAGGGATTTACAGGTCCGTAATATTACTGCAACAGGCCACCAACGGCCCCGATCGTGAAGGAGATAAGTATGTTCAGGTCACTGATTCTTGCAGCAGCGTTACTCGTGGGTACCGCCCCGCTTGTCGCCAGCGCTGGCGAAATCACCCTGTTGCCATCCATCAAATTACAAATTGGCGATCGCGACAATTACGGTAACTACTGGGACGGCGGCCGCTGGCGCGACCGCGATTACTGGCACAACCATTACCGGTGGCGCGGCGACCGCTGGTGGCGTCATGACAATGGCCGCCATCGCGGCTGGGATAAGCATCGCGGCTGGGATAATCGCCGGGCGTATGAGCGCGGCTATCGCGAAGGCTGGCGAGATCGCGATGACCGTCGCGGCTGGGGTAAACATGGTCGCGGCCACGGCCACGGTCATCACCACTGATAATGTTCTGAGCGAACAAAAAAGGCAGGCTTCGCGCCTGCCTTTTTTACGTCGGTTATAACCCGAGCGCGGTGCCTACCAGCAGCCAGATGTTGAGTGCCACTACCAGCGCTACAATCGCCCATCCGGTTCGCTTGACCCACGGCGTGTTGACCAGTTCGCCCATCAGATTTTTATCGCTGGTAAAGAACAGTAGCGGCACCAGCGCCAGCGCGATACCAAAGCTCAGCAGCACCTGACTCATCACTAGAATGCGCGTAGGATCGAGGCCCATTAGGATGACGATAAACGACGGCGCCATCGTGACCGAGCGTCGCACCCAGAGCGGAATGCTGAAGCGCACGAATCCCTGCATCACCACCTGCCCCGCCAGCGTGCCGACGACCGTCGAGGAGAGCCCCGCCGCAACCAGACTCAAACCGAAAATTGTCGCCGCCGCATGGCTTAACAGCGGTTCGAGCGTCAGGTAAGCCTGATCGAGTTCGGCCACTTTGGTGTGTCCGCTGAAGTGAAACGCCGCCGCCGCCGTCGCCATCATGGCCAGATTGACAAAGCCCGCAATGGTCATGGCGATCGCCACATCCCATTTGGTCGCGGAGTAGCGCTCTTTGCGCGAGCCGTCATGCAGGTTTTGCGTCAGCGACGAGTGCAGATAGATAACATGCGGCATGATGGTAGCGCCGAGTACGCCCGCGGCCAGGAACACGGCTTCCGAGGTCGGCAGGCTTGGGATCAGCATTCCTTTGCCAAGCGCCGCGAGCTTAGGCTGCGAGAAGAAAAGCTCCACGATATATGCCGCCGCCACAAACAGCAGCAGCCCGCCGATCACTTTTTCGAGCGGCTTTTGTCCATGCTTTTGCAGCATCAGGATCAGGAATGTGGCGATGCCGGTCAGCACCGCGCCCTGCAACAGCGATACGCCGAGGATAAGCTTAAACCCTATCGCCGCGCCGATAAATTCCGCGAGATCGGTCGCCATAGCGATGATCTCCGCCTGCACCCAGTAAAACCAGACAACCGGACACGGATAGTGATCGCGGATCTGCTCCGCGAGGTTTTTACCGGTCGCGATCCCAAGCTTGGCGGAGAGCACCTGAATCAACATTGCCATCAGGTTGGCCCATACCACCACCCACAGTAGCTGGTAGCCGAAACTGGCTCCGGCCTGAATATTCGTAGCGAAGTTACCCGGATCGATGTAGCCAATGGCAGCGATGAAAGCAGGCCCCATGAGTGCCAGCCTTAACTTCCGCGCTGTACGGCCACGACGTTGCTCAACGCGACTGTGATTCATGTCTGCCCCTGAAATATAGCCTTTGCTATGTTTCATGCTACCAAAATGAGAATGATTATCAAGTTCATTAATCCGGATAATCTCTGATGGTTCTGATAGCTGAAATCAATGAAAGGCGGGTTAAGGTCGAGGTACGCGAGCAAAACACACTAAAATGCGCCCACGTGTGTTAAAAGTGTAGCAGCAAAAGATAACCTTTCACTGCTTTACGCAACATAACATTTTTGTATGTTCGATCACTCTTTTAGCGTTTCGTCACATGACGTAACTATAGTGTGTTGCAGATCTCGTTTTCTAAATGGTTGTTGCATAGAATGTGCACGGAAATTAAACCTGCCTCATATTTGGAGCAAATATGTCCCGCGTTCTTCATTTCGTTTTGGCGCTCGCCGTTGTAGCGCTGCTTGCTTTGCTGGTAAGTCACGACCGCAAAAAAATTCGTCTGCCTTATATTGGCCTGCTGCTGGTTATTGAAGTGCTGCTGGCCTGGTTCTTCCTTAATTCCAATATCGGTCTGGGCTTTGTTAAAGGCTTTGCCGATATGTTTGAAAAACTGCTCGGCTTTGCTAATGAAGGGACAAACTTCGTCTTTGGCAAAATGAATGATGAAGGCCTGGCATTTTTCTTCCTGAAAGTGCTTTGCCCTATCGTCTTTATCTCTGCGTTAATCGGCATTCTGCAGCACATTCGCGTACTGCCGATTGTTATCCGGGCTATCGGTACGGTTCTCTCGAAAGTGAACGGTATGGGTAAACTGGAATCCTTCAACGCGGTAAGCTCGCTGATTCTGGGACAGTCAGAAAACTTTATCGCCTATAAGGATATTCTCGGCAAAATGTCGCGTAACCGCATGTACACCATGGCCGCGACAGCGATGTCTACCGTGTCCATGTCGATTGTCGGCGCGTACATGACCATGCTGAAACCGCAGTACGTGGTGGCAGCGCTGATCCTGAACATGTTCAGCACCTTTATCGTCCTCTCCATCATCAACCCATATCGCGTTGAAAATGAAGAAGATTTGCAGATGTCTAACCTGCACGAAGGGCAAAGCTTCTTCGAAATGCTGGGCGAGTACATTCTGGCAGGCTTCAAAGTGGCGATTATCGTGGCCGCGATGCTGATTGGCTTTATCGCGCTGATTTCCGGTCTGAACGCGCTGTTCGCCGCCGTACTTGGCATCTCCTTCCAGGGCATTCTGGGTTACATCTTCTACCCGGTGGCCTGGGTGATGGGCGTGCCGGCAAACGAAGCGTTGCAGGTGGGCAGTATTATGGCGACCAAACTGGTGTCCAACGAATTCGTGGCGATGATGGATCTGCAGAAACTGGCAGGCACTATCTCTCCGCGCGCGGAAGGCATCCTGTCTGTGTTCCTGGTTTCCTTTGCTAACTTCTCATCTATCGGCATTATCGCTGGCGCTATCAAAGGCCTGAATGAAGAACAGGGCAACGTGGTATCCCGCTTCGGCCTGAAGCTGGTCTATGGCTCAACGCTTGTGAGCGTGCTCTCAGCCTCTATTGCCGCACTCGTGCTGTAATCGCCACCATCATCATGCGAAAACCGGAGCCAGGCTCCGGTTTTTTTATGCCTTGCGCTCCAGCGGCTCTGGCCTTCCCGGCAGGTAGCCCTGGATATACTCCACGCCCAGCGAAAACAGCAGATCCCGCTGCGCCGGGGTTTCGACAAATTCCGCCACGACGGTCAGCGAGCGGGCCTTCGCCAGATCGCAAATGGATTTCACCACCAGCGCGTCAAAGGGATTACTCACCACATTACGCACAAAGCAGCCGTCGATTTTGATGATATCGGCCTGTAAATTTTTAAGCCGCTCAAAATTGGCATAGCCGGTGCCGAAATCGTCAATCGCGATGCAAAACCCGCGCTCCTGCAGCAGTGCGATATTTTGTATGGTGTTTTCCGAGCCGGAGAGCGCCTGCTCTTCCGTCACCTCCAGAATAACCGCGCTGACTGGCACCCCATAACGTTCAAACAGTGCGATAGCCTGCTGCGCGATCCCCTGCTGTTGCAGCGTCAGCGGCATAAGGTTGACAGAGAAGCGCGCGCCGGGGCGCGTCTGTGGGTGCGCGTGAAGGTAACGGAGAAGTTTTTCCAGTACCTGCATATCAAAGCGCGCGCTGAGGTTAAAGCGGGCGATTAACGGAATGAATTTATCGGGCATGATGAGCTCACCGTCGCAATTCAGACGCGCCAGGATCTCGGCATAGCCCTCTCCCTGCGCGTTGCGTATCGGCTGCGCGAACAGCGTGACGCCGCCGCCGGCCAGCGCGCGCTTCACCTTTTGCAGCATCAGCACCGGCTCGCTGGTTTGCCCGGAAATCCCTTCGCCGCGGCTCTCCAGCGCCACTACAGGCTCACTGAGGCTGGCAAACTCCGCCAGATAGCTCAGTTGCCCGATAGTACGGTAAAGTTCCTCCGGGGCCTGATGCAGCGGCGCCCAGGCAGCGCTGTAGTCGAGCTCAAGCTGCGCGCCGTTCCACTGAATACGTTTGCTGTTAAGCAGATCCACCATGTGCCGCAGCCGGTCCTGCGGCTCCGGGCCGGTCAGATAGATCAGTAGATCGCTCTCCGGTAGCTGGAAAATCTTCTCGCCAGGGTTCAGCCAGGGCTGAAGCTGCGCCGTTACCTCTTTTTTGCACTGAATGCGCATCATCAGGCCGTAGTGGCGGCTGAGAAATTCAAGGTTCGCGACCCGCAGGCAGCATAACGCCCCGGCTGACGCGTTTTGCAGGTGCCGCTCCAGCGCGCGCAGGTTTGGCAGCCGGGTAAGCGGATCGGTAAAGGCGAGCATGCGGTACTGGCGTTTCATCCACTCATTCTTGTTAAAAATAACCGTCATGAAGCGCATGGAAACCGTAAAGGAAATAAAAATAGAGAGCATGAACGCCAGCAGAAAACCGGTTTTATCCGGGGGCAAAAAACTGTGATTGCTGGCGAGCAACAATAATAACGACACTGACCATAGCAATGTAATAAGGACCGGTCCGATAAGGAAAATCCCAGCGGTAAATAAAACGAAAATTACCGGGAGCGTATAGACCGAAATTAAGAATAACTTAAACGGCAGGGTGAATAAGGTCAGCAGCACGATAACCGTCGCGAACCAGCACATCACCAGCAGTTTCTTTTCAGGCGCCATGAGCGGAATAACGCAGCGGCGCCATAAGGCGCGGGCGAACGCCGGGCTTAACGCCATACGTAGCGGATAATAAAAGATATCAACGAAAATCGCCGAGGCCGCCATAAGCCCCTGCACCGTGACGATGCTGTAAAAAGAGGAGCTTTCGCCAAAATAAGACGCGATAGCTTCTGGATAATCAAGGTAATAGCCTGAAAAAATCATCAGCAGCTTAATCAGGCACGGCACGATGAGGCCCACCAGAAACAAGCGCAACCCGGTGCCTTTGCGGGCGACCGCAAAACGCCAGCGCGGCCCCTGCAACGCGCGGCCTATGCCGCAGACCAGAATTAACGGCCCGAGAAAACTAAATACAAACGCCAGCAGCTGGAGACTATTTAATGGAAAAAACCAGCCGTAGAAAAGTAATAAAGAGATCGCCTGCGGGATAAGCGCGTAGCGGCCGAAAAGATAAATCATCGCCAGCATCAGGCTGAGCGGTAAATACGTTAAATAGATGCCTTCGCCATCGACGATGGCTTTCGGCGATAACCCTCGCGCTAGCGGCAACAACAGGACGCACAGCAATAACGCGATGCCTGACTTACGCAAACCGTGGCGATAATTCATAAGGAGCTTCTTACAGGCATGGCGGCGTTTCTACAGGCTTTTATCATAAAAACCTTTCGCCAGGCTGGCAAGGAAATGCCCGGGCATGGCAAATAAAGCAGAGGATGCTGATAGCGCGGCGGCAATCAATTTCCCGGCAGCCGGAAAGCAAAAACCCCCGCCATTAGGCGAGGGTTTTAATTTTGGTGGAGCTAAGCGGGATCGAACCGCTGACCTCTTGCATGCCATGCAAGCGCTCTCCCAGCTGAGCTATAGCCCCACGAGATTCTGGTGTTACTGACCAAACCTGATGGGATAAAGGTTTGGTGGAGCTAAGCGGGATCGAACCGCTGACCTCTTGCATGCCATGCAAGCGCTCTCCCAGCTGAGCTATAGCCCCTTCGGAACACCTTGTCGTGTTGACGGGCGGGATAATAAGAATTCCACCGGACAGTGTCAACGCCAAATTCATTTTCGCCTTTCAAGTGCCGAAAAAGCCAGCAAAAAGGCTCTCAAAGATCTGTTCTCCCAATACGCTAGTTATTCTCGTCACAGTTTCCCGTAATATGATCTCGTAAGATGAACCCCTAACAGGCTTACATTTTGAAAAGGATTAGCCATGGTCAAGGACCGGATGACCCCGGACGAACTGGCGCATTACACCGGCTATAGTCGTCAGACGATCAATAAATGGGTACGTAAAGAAGGCTGGCACACCTCACCGAAACCCGGCGTACAGGGCGGCAAAGCGCGTGTCATTCATGTTGACGAGCAGGTGTTGACGTTTATCCGCAGCGCTCGTCGCGCCTCAGAAAATGCGGCGAGTTATACGGCGACCGTTGAAGCGCCGCTGGAGAATCTGCTGCTGAACTCCCTGCGAGAAATGAGCCAGTCTGAGCAGAAACAACTGACCTCACTCCTGCTGCGCGAAGGCATTGCCGGCATGTTGCAGCGTCTGGATATTCGCCATACGGATTAAGCCATGAATCGATTTACACGCTGGATGACGGCAGGCGAACTGGGCGAACTGAGCGGCTATACCGCACAGACCATTAGCGGCTGGGCGCGCAAATATGGCTGGAAGCGCATTCCGCTTAAAGGTCGTAAAGGCGGCGCCTTGTTAATCCTTATTACGCAGCAGGTGTATGACTATTTTCTCGCCACCGATAAACTGCGCTATTCAGCGCATCTCTATAGCCGCGTCGAAGAGAGCGAGACTCCTTACGTGACATGGGATAACGAAATGATGGCCCAGTTTATCCGTACGCTGGAGATGATGTCGCCGCAAGAGCAGGCGCGCTTAAGCGAACTGATTAATCAGGAAGGCAAGACCGGGCTGGTGAAACGGCTGGGACTTAACGACGAGAAGTAAAAGCCGGCTTGCGCCGGCTTTTTTTATTACTGCTGATTTTCGCGCTCGGCGATAAAGGCCAGCGCTTTGTTGATACGTTCCACACTTCGGGATTTACCGATCGCGTGAACGGTCACGTCCAGGCCCGGCGACTGCCCTGCCCCAGTGACCGCGACGCGCAGCGGCATACCCACTTTCCCCATGCCCACTTCCAGCTCATCGGCGGTGGCCTGAATGGCGTGATGCACGTTTTCGGCGGTCCAGTCGGTCAGAGCGGCAAGCTTATCGCGCACCACTTCCAGCGGCTGACGCGCCACCGGGCGCAGATGTTTTTTCGCCGCGTCGGCATCAAATTCGCTGAAGTCTTCATAGAAATAGCGGCAGGTCTGCGCCATCTCTTTAAGCGTTTTGCAGCGTTCGCCCAGCAGTTTCACCAAATCCGCCAACTGCGGGCCGTTGCGGGTGTCGATATTTTCCTGCTCGATATGCCACTGCAGGTGGGTGGCCACATATTCCGGCGCCAGCGTATTGATGTAGTGATGGTTCAGCCACTGCAGTTTATCGGTATTGAACGCGCTCGCCGACTTGCTGACCGCTCCCAGGGAGAAGAGTTTGATCATTTCTTCACGGGTGAAGATCTCCTGATCGCCATGGGACCAGCCCAGACGCACCAGATAGTTCAGCAGCGCCTCCGGCAGATAGCCGTCATCGCGATACTGCATTACGCTGACCGCGCCGTGACGTTTGGAGAGTTTTTTACCGTCATCGCCGTTGATCATAGAAACGTGCGCATACAGCGGCACCGGCGCGCCCAGCGCTTTCAGAATGTTGATCTGACGCGGCGTGTTGTTGATATGGTCTTCGCCGCGAATGACGTGCGTAATTTCCATATCCCAGTCGTCGACCACCACACAGAAGTTGTAGGTCGGAGAACCATCAGTACGGCGAATGATCAGATCGTCAAGCTCAAGGTTGCTGAACTCAATCGGGCCGCGGATCTGATCGTCAAATACCACAGAACCGTCCTGCGGGTTGGCAAAACGCACCACGCAAGGCTCATCGTCCGCGTGATGTTCATGACTGTGGCGGCAACGACCGTCGTAGCGCGGCTTCTCACCCTTCGCCATCTGCTCTTCGCGCAGCGCTTCAAGACGCTCTTTTGAGCAGTAACATTTATAGGCGGTACCCGCCGCCAGCATTTCATCAATAACCGCGTTATAGCGATCGAAACGTTTGGTCTGGAAATACGGACCCTCATCCCACTCCAGGCTCAGCCAGTTCATTCCATCCATAATGGCTTCAATAGCTTCCGGCGTGGAGCGCTCAAGATCGGTATCTTCAATACGCAACACGAATTCGCCGCCCTCATGGCGGGCGAAAAGCCAGGAATAAAGCGCGGTACGGGCGCCGCCGACATGCAGATAGCCTGTCGGGCTGGGCGCGAAGCGGGTTTTGATTTTCATTGATTGGCCTTAGTGTTTAACAATGCCATTAAGCGGCACATGCCAGGAAGTAACAAAGTGGGCAATATTCTACCACCGTGGGCTGATTCCTCAATCTTGATACCTTCCGTCCCCGCTATTCAGGCGTTATCTGTTGAGAAATCATACCTTAACGAGCATAAAACCAGCGCACTGTCTAATTTTACGACGAACAAACAAAAACTTTGGAAAAGGCGTTGACTCATTTTCAACTCTCCCTATAATGCGACTCCACACAGCGGGGGTGATTAGCTCAGCTGGGAGAGCACCTCCCTTACAAGGAGGGGGTCGGCGGTTCGATCCCGTCATCACCCACCACTCTAAACAAGTGGTTCCCGCAGTGTAGACAAGAAATGAGAAGTGGGTGATTAGCTCAGCTGGGAGAGCACCTCCCTTACAAGGAGGGGGTCGGCGGTTCGATCCCGTCATCACCCACCACTTTCTCACCAGCGAATCTCTTGTCATGCAGTAAAAGAAGTACCGAAGTGGGTGATTAGCTCAGCTGGGAGAGCACCTCCCTTACAAGGAGGGGGTCGGCGGTTCGATCCCGTCATCACCCACCACTTCGGGTCGTTAGCTCAGTTGGTAGAGCAGTTGACTTTTAATCAATTGGTCGCAGGTTCGAATCCTGCACGACCCACCAATGTAAAAAGGCGCCCTAAAGGCGCCTTTTTGCTTTCTGTACGTCAGGAAGATTCGCACCTGCAGCAGGTTCGGGTCGAGCCATTGATGGCGAGACACCGGAGCCGCGTGCGGCGACGGCCCGAAGGGCGAGCGAAGCGAGTCATCCTGCACGACCCACCAATGTAAAAAGGCGCCCTAAAGGCGCCTTTTTGCTTTCTGTACGACAGGAAGATTCGCACCTGCAGCAGGTTCGGGTCGAGCCATTGATGGCGAGACACCGGAGCCGCGTGCGGCGACGGCCCGAAGGGCGAGCGAAGCGAGTCATCCTGCACGACCCACCAATGTAAAAAGGCGCCCTAAAGGCGCCTTTTTGCTTTCTGCGTTTTACGTTATTCCACTTTTCGTCTTTCATCGTATCGCCCTCGCCTGTTACCGCTTTTCATATCGCTATTTCTTCTGCGCGCTCTCAGTTTTCCCGTCGCGCTGCCGATACCTTTTGCGGACCTATAACAAAGGAGGACATGATGTCGACTACCATTACCGCTTCCACCCCGTCTGTCCAGACAAGCAGTAGCAGTGCGTCAAGCGGCAACGATCTGGCTTCACAGATTGCTCGCCTGACACAGCAAATCAATAAGCTCACGACCAAGCTTAAAGATCTTGCTGCCAGCGAGGGCAGTGCGGAAGAAAAGCAAAAACAGCAGCAACTTATTCAAAATCAGATCAAAATGCTTCAGGCGCAGCTGGCACAGTTACAGCGCGAGCAGGCTGAGAAAGCGCAACAAAAGCAAGAAAGCAAACAGGTGGAATCCGTAAAACAGGCTTCCGGCAACCACCAGATTGATATTTACGTATAAGAAATGTCTCGCCTGCCCCGACGGGGCCAGGTGACCTGGCAGGAAGAGAAAAACCACGGCGCGAGTTTTCGCGCCGTTTTTTTACGGTTTTTTTAGCGGCTGAACGAGATGTGCCAGCCCTTCGGTTTTGATTAAAAGCGTCACCGCCATCAGTTCGCCCAGCTTACCGGCAGGAAATTCATCTTTGCGGGCAAACCACAGCAGATACTCTTCCGGCAAATCGATAAGCCGGCGGCCTTTATATTTGCCAAACGGCATGTCCGTGTTGGCGATAGCGACGAGCTGCTCTTTTTCCATTTTATTCACCCAGCAGGCGCAGCATTTCCGCCTCGTCGATGACCTCAATGCCCAGCTCCTGCGCCTTCGCAAGCTTGGAGCCTGCCGCTTCACCGGCGATAAGCAGATCGGTTTTCTTCGACACGCTGCCGCTTACCTTCGCGCCAAGCGCGGCGAGACGCGCTTTGGCGTCATCGCGCGACATCTGGCTCAGCGTTCCGGTCAGCACCACCGTTTTACCGGCGAAAGGACTGTCTATCTCTTCCGCTTTCACCACCTGCGGCGCAGGCCAGTGAATGCCTACCTCTTCCGTAAGATCGCGAATAACCGCGCGGTTGCTCTCTTCTTCAAAAAAGTTAAAGACGTGCGTCGCCACCACGATGCCGACATCCGGCACTTTCTGCAGATCGTCAATCGTAGCGTTGATCAGCGCCTCCAGCGTGCCGAAATGCGCGGCAAGCCCGGCCGCGGTCGCCTCGCCGACTTCACGAATCCCGAGCGCGTAGAGGAAGCGCGCAAAGGTCGTCTCTTTGGCTTTCTCCAGCGCATTTACCAGATTTTGCGCTGATTTCGGTCCCATACGTTCGAGCCCGGTCAGTTTACCGGCGGTCAGGCGGAACAGATCGGCAGGCGTATGCACATACTCTTTTTCCACCAGCTGGTCGATGATTTTATCGCCCATGCCGTCGACATCCATCGCGCGGCGCGAGACAAAATGCTTGAGCGCCTCTTTACGCTGCGCGCCGCAGATAAGCCCGCCGGTACAGCGCGTCACCGCCTCGCCCTCGACGCGCTCGACATCCGAACCACATACCGGGCACTGCGCCGGGAACACCACAGGCCGCGTCTCATCCGGGCGTTCAGAAAGCACGACGTTGACTACTTGCGGAATAACGTCGCCCGCACGGCGAATAACCACTTTATCGCCAATACGCAGCCCGAGGCGCGCGATCTCATCGGCGTTATGCAGCGTCGCGTTGCTGACCAGCACGCCCGCCACCTGGACCGGTTCCAGGCGAGCAACCGGTGTAATCGCGCCGGTACGCCCGACCTGGAACTCCACCTCGCGCACCGTCGTCATCTGCTCCTGCGCCGGGAACTTAAACGCCACAGCCCAGCGAGGCGCGCGCGCCACGAAGCCCAGCTGTTCCTGCAAATCCAGCGAGTCGACTTTGATAACGACGCCGTCGATATCGAACCCGAGCGTCGGCCTGTCTGCCTCGACCTGATGGTAAAATGCCAGCACCTCTTCCGGCGTTTCCACCAGACGAATGCGGTCGCTCACCGGCAGGCCCCAGGCTTTAAATTGCTGGAGACGACCCATGTGGCTGCGCGGCAGCTCGCCGCCTTCCAGAAGCCCAACGCCGTAGCAGAAAAAAGTCAGCGGACGCTTTGCGGTAACGCGCGGATCAAGCTGACGCAGCGAGCCCGCCGCCGCATTGCGCGGATTCGCGAACACTTTCCCGCCAGTACGTCTGGCCTCTTCGTTAATTTTTTCAAAGCCCGCCTGCGGCAGAAACACTTCGCCGCGCACTTCCAGACGTGCCGGAATATTGTCGCCGCGAAGCTTCAGCGGGATGGCGCGAATGGTGCGCACGTTAAGCGTGATATCTTCCCCGGTCGTGCCGTCGCCACGGGTGGCGGCGCGTACCAGCAAACCGTTTTCATACAGCAGGCTGACCGCCAGACCGTCCAGCTTCAGTTCGCAACAGTAGACCAGCGCATCGGTGCTTTTCAGCCTGTCCTGGACGCGCTTGTTGAACGCCAGAAAACTCGCCTCGTCAAAAACGTTATCCAGCGAGAGCATCGGCACCTCATGGCGCACCTGGCTGAATTCCGTCAGCGGCGCGGCGCCGACGCGTTGCGTCGGGGAATCCGGCGTCACCAGTTCCGGGTGCGCCTCTTCCAGCGCGCGCAGTTCGCGCATCAGGCGGTCATACTCCGCGTCCGGCACTTCCGGCGCATCCATAACGTGGTAGAGAAATTCATGATGGCGAAGCGTGGTTCGCAGTTGAGTCAGTTTTTCTTCGATTGAGTCCATAACGCACCATCAATGATAAAAAACCCCCGACAGGCGGGGGTTAGGGAGAGGAATTTTTGCGGCGGGCGGTTAGCCGTTCGCCTCTTTCACATCGCGAATTCTGTCCTGATATTCACGCAGCTTTTGTGGCGTCATCATACGACGCTGGTCGTCCAGCACCACGCCGCCGACTTCATCGGCGATATGCTGCGCCGACTGAAGCATCAGCTTGAAATTCTGCAGCTCGTCGCCAAACCCCGGCACCTGCATGAAGATGGTAATACCAGGCGTTGTAAAATCAGTCATGATTTCCGGGTCAAACGAACCGGGTTTTACCATATTCGCAAGGCTGAACAACACAGGGCCACTGCCGTCCGGGCTCAGGTGGCGATGGAAAATATTCATATCGCCGAACTTAAAGCCTGCCTGCTGAATACTGTTGAACAGCACGTCGCCGTTAAGCTGGCTACCCGCATGGGCCGCGACGTTCATAATAATCACAGTTTCTTTCGGCTGCGGTTTTTCCGGCGCGCTTACTGGCGCAGGCTCAGAAACCGGCTCTGGCTGCGGCGCAGGCTCAGCGATCGGCTGCGGCGCAGGCTGATGCATGGCGGGTTGCGCCGGTGCAGGTTGCTGCGGCTGCGGCGCGGTCTGGCGCACCGGCTGCGGCTGTTGCGGCTGATGTACCGGCGTCTCAGGCGCTTCGCCGTAAGGGGCCACAGGCTCCTGCTCCACAGGCTCGCGAACAGGCTGACGCATCTGCGACGGTGCGTAAGGCGGCTGATAGTTATGCTGAGGCTGACGGGCAGGCGCGCTTTCCGGCGCCGGCGCGCTGCGACGCACGCGAACTTCGCCCACGCCTTCGTCATCCAGCTCATCGACGTCGTCTTCGTCTTCATCCTCATCGCGCTTCGACTTCATGCGCTTCATCGGACGATCGCGGAACATAGAAGAACGTTCCTTACGGCTGGTCCATAAACCATGCACCAGTAAGGCGATTATGGCGATCGCGCCAACAATGATTAATATCAGACGCAAATCCTGCATCATTATATTCTCTGTTGTTCTAACACCTTGCCATGACGGCAAACATTTACTCACTAAGAGTATTTGCCCATTACGGCAAGTGCAAGTGCGCGCTCAGTTTTCCGGACAGAAAGATGAAAGAAATCGTGCTTTTTGCTGTTTTTTCGACCATTTCTCGGGTGGCGCAATTTTCCCTCTCGGTTAAGATAACCTGGCCCCGGTCCGGGCGGGTCTACAAGGAGCTTTGCAGGAATATGGTTTCGAACACAGGCGCGGGTTCGCGCAGCGGTCTGTACTACCTTTCTCAGGGATTCAAACTGATAAGCCAGCCGGGTATCCGGCGCTTCGTGATCCTCCCTCTGTTGGTCAATTTTCTGTTGATGGGCGGCGCATTCTGGTGGCTCTTTACCCGGCTGGATAACTGGATCCCGCAACTGATGACCCATGTGCCGGACTGGCTGCAATGGCTCAACTACCTGCTCTGGCCGCTGGCGGTCATCTCTGTCGTGCTTATCTTCGGCTACTTTTTCTCCACGCTCGCCAACTGGATTGCCGCGCCGTTCAACGGCCTGCTGGCGGAGCAGTTAGAAGCGCGCCTGACCGGCGCGACGCCGCCAGATACGGGCATTTTCGGCATCATGAAAGACGTGCCCCGCATCATGAAACGTGAATGGCAAAAGCTCGCCTGGTATCTGCCGCGCGCGCTGGTGCTGTTGTTGCTCTACTTTATTCCCGGCATCGGGCAGACCGTTGCGCCAGTGCTATGGTTCCTGTTCAGCGCCTGGATGCTCTCCATACAATATTGCGACTATCCGTTCGACAACCATAAAGTGCCGTTTAAAACCATGTGCGCGGCGCTGCGCGAACATAAAGGGTTGAACATGCAGTTCGGCGCGCTGGTGAGTCTTTTTACCCTGGTGCCGGTGCTGAATCTGGCGATTATGCCGGTCGCGGTCTGCGGCGCGACGGCCATGTGGGTTGACTGCTATCGCGGCAAACACGCCAGCTGGCGCTAGTCTTGGTGGCATATACGGATGCTTATTCCATACTCATAAGCATTATTTCGCACAGGCATAACGATATACGAAATCCTTACTTCCTCAGAGGCGGTGAGCGGGTATGCTGGTGCGGTTCCCAAATTTCATACAGTTAAGGACGGGCTATGAGCAAGATTTTTGAAGACAACTCGTTGACTATTGGCCATACGCCGCTGGTTCGACTGAACCGTATCGGTAACGGACGCATTCTGGCAAAGGTAGAGTCACGTAACCCAAGCTTCAGCGTTAAGTGCCGTATCGGTGCCAATATGATTTGGGATGCAGAAAAGCGCGGCGTTCTGAAGCCGGGCGTGGAGCTGGTCGAGCCGACCAGCGGCAACACCGGTATCGCGCTGGCCTATGTGGCCGCTGCGCGCGGCTATAAGCTGACGCTGACCATGCCTGAAACCATGAGCGTTGAGCGTCGCAAACTGCTGAAAGCGCTGGGCGCCAATCTGGTGCTGACCGAAGGCGCGAAAGGCATGAAAGGCGCGATTCAGAAAGCCGAAGAAATTGTGGCCAGCGACCCGTCTAAGTACCTGTTGCTGCAGCAGTTCAGCAACCCGGCGAACCCGGAAATTCATGAAAAGACCACCGGCCCGGAAATCTGGGAAGATACCGACGGTCAGGTTGATGTTTTCATCGCGGGCGTTGGTACCGGCGGTACGCTGACCGGCGTGAGCCGTTACATCAAGAACACCAAAGGGAAAACCGATCTTATTACGGTTGCGGTCGAGCCTACCGACTCTCCGGTGATCGCGCAGGCGATCGCAGGTCAGGAGCTGAAGCCTGGCCCGCACAAAATTCAGGGTATTGGCGCGGGCTTTATCCCGGGCAACCTCGATCTTAAACTGGTTGATAAAGTTATCGGCATCACCAATGAAGAGGCGATCTCTACTGCGCGCCGCCTGATGGAAGAAGAAGGTATTCTGGCGGGTATCTCTTCCGGCGCTGCCGTCGCCGCGGCACTGAAGCTTCAGGAAGATGAAACCTTTACCAATAAGAACATTGTGGTTATCCTGCCTTCTTCGGGTGAGCGTTATTTAAGCACCGCGCTGTTCGCCGATCTGTTCACTGAGAAAGAATTGCAACAGTGATGCCAGATTGTTAAATATGCGCAAAAAAGCACCCAAAGGGGTGCTTTTTTGTGGCATGCATCAAACTTTTGCCTTGTTTGGCATTGCCTGGATTGGTTGGGTCTGGTATTTAACCAGCAATTATTTCGATGCGTGAAATTAATCCTGAGGCGAATTGATGTGTGCTGAATCGATTTAACGATTTGGTCATGATACTTCGTTCGCGTCATAATGATTAATGACGAGCGAAACGCGAGCCGCATGGAACAATGATGCCATGCGTTTTTCGTGATTCTGGCATCCGTGCTGCGTTCCGTTACGCCGGCGCTAACTATACAGGCTAAAGTCTCGCCGCCAGGCTAGACTTTAGTTCCACAACACTAAACCTATAAGTTGGGGAAATACAATGTTCCAGCAAGAAGTTACTATTACCGCTCCGAACGGTCTGCATACCCGCCCTGCTGCTCAGTTTGTGAAAGAAGCGAAAGGCTTCACTTCCGAGATCACTGTGACTTCCAACGGCAAAAGCGCCAGCGCAAAAAGCCTGTTCAAACTGCAGACTCTGGGCCTGACTCAGGGCACCGTTGTGACCATCTCCGCAGAAGGCGAAGATGAGCAGAAAGCAGTAGAACATCTGGTAAAACTGATGGCTGAACTCGAGTAAGTTCCGGGTTCTTATTAAAATCAGTCACAAGTAAGGTAGGGTTATGATTTCAGGCATTTTAGCGTCTCCGGGTATCGCTTTCGGCAAAGCACTGTTGCTGAAAGAAGATGAGATTGTCATCGACCGGAAAAAAATTTCTGCCGATAAGGTTGATCAGGAAGTTGAACGTTTCCTGAGTGGTCGCGCCAAAGCCTCCGCTCAGCTCGAAGCTATCAAGATCAAAGCCGGCGAAACTTTCGGTGAAGAAAAGGAAGCTATCTTCGAAGGCCACATCATGTTGCTGGAAGATGAAGAGCTGGAGCAGGAAATCATAGCCCTGATTAAAGATAAGCACATCACTGCCGACGCGGCAGCGCATGAAGTTATCGAAGGTCAGGCGACCGCCCTGGAAGAGCTCGACGACGAATACCTGAAAGAGCGCGCTGCTGACGTGCGCGACATCGGTAAGCGTCTGCTGCGCAACATTCTGGGCCTGGCCATTATCGACCTGAGCTCCATTCAGGATGAAGTCATTCTGGTAGCAGCCGATCTCACCCCGTCGGAAACCGCACAGCTGAACCTGAAAAAGGTGCTGGGCTTTATCACCGATCTGGGCGGCCGCACCTCTCATACCTCTATCATGGCGCGCTCTCTTGAGCTGCCAGCGATTGTGGGCACCGGCAGCGTCACCACGCAGGTGAAAAACGACGACTATCTGATTCTCGATGCGGTTAATAACAAAGTTTACGTTAACCCGACCAACGAAGAGATCGAATCCCTGCGCGCGATTCAGACTCAGGTCGCTGAAGAAAAAGCGGAACTGGCGAAGCTCAAAGATCTGCCGGCTATCACGCTTGACGGCCATCAGGTTGAAGTCTGCGCGAACATCGGCACCGTGCGCGATGTCGCGGGTGCAGAGCGTAACGGCGCTGAAGGCGTAGGCCTCTATCGTACCGAATTCCTGTTCATGGATCGCGACTCCCTGCCGACCGAAGAAGAGCAGTTCCAGGCGTATAAAGCCGTGGCTGAAGCGTGTGGCTCGCAGGCGGTTATCGTACGCACCATGGACATCGGCGGCGACAAAGAGCTGCCGTACATGAACTTCCCGAAAGAAGAAAACCCGTTCCTCGGCTGGCGCGCGATTCGTATCGCCATGGATCGTAAAGAGATCCTGCGCGATCAGCTGCGTGCTATCCTGCGCGCCTCCGCGTTCGGCAAGCTGCGTATCATGTTCCCGATGATTATCTCGGTTGAAGAAGTACGCGCGCTGAAAAAAGAGATCGAGACTTTCAAACAAGAACTGCGTGACGAAGGCAAAGCTTTCGACGAAACGATTGAAATCGGCGTGATGGTGGAAACGCCGGCGGCCGCGACTATCGCGCGTCACCTCGCCAAAGAAGTTGATTTCTTTAGTATTGGTACCAACGATCTGACGCAGTACACCCTGGCGGTTGACCGCGGTAATGATATGATATCGCATCTTTACCAGCCGATGTCACCGTCTGTCCTGAACCTGATCAAGCAAGTTATTGATGCATCTCATGCTGAAGGTAAGTGGACTGGCATGTGTGGTGAGCTTGCTGGCGACGAACGTGCTACACTTCTGTTGCTGGGGATGGGTCTGGATGAATTCAGTATGAGTGCCATTTCTATCCCGCGCATTAAGAAGATTATCCGTAACACGAACTTCGAAGATGCGAAGGTTTTAGCAGAGCAGGCTCTTGCTCAACCGACAACGGACGAGTTAATGACGCTGGTTAACAAGTTCATTGAAGAAAAAACAATCTGCTAATCCACGAGATGCGGCCCAAATTACTGCTTAGGAGAGAAGGCTAATGGGGTTATTTAGTAAACTGTTCGGTGATAAAGGCAATAGCGACACCGGAACCATTGAGATCGTTGCTCCACTGTCTGGTGAAATCGTTAATATCGAAGACGTGCCGGATGTAGTGTTCGCAGAGAAAATCGTTGGTGATGGCATCGCTATCAAACCGACCGGTAACAAAATGGTTGCGCCGGTTGATGGCACCATCGGTAAAATTTTCGAAACTAACCACGCTTTCTCTATCGAATCGGACAGCGGCATCGAACTGTTCGTCCACTTCGGTATTGATACCGTTGAGCTGAAAGGCGAAGGCTTCAAACGCATCGCTGAAGAAGGCCAGCGCGTGAAGAAAGGCGACCCGGTTATCGAATTCGATCTGCCGCTGCTGGAAGAAAAAGCAAAATCCACGCTGACGCCGGTTGTCATTTCCAATATGGACGAAATCAAAGAGCTGACCAAGCTTTCTGGTAGCGTGACCGTCGGTGAAACGCCGGTTATCCGTATCAAGAAATAAGACTGACTCGTGTACAAAAATGGCGCCTTACGGCGCCATTTTTTTATCTGAACCTGAAATACCGGACACACACCATGCGCCGCTGGCGTTCACTCTGTCTCTTCTTCGCACTTCTGCTGCCTACCGCGCCGCTCTACGCGGGCTCACCCGGCCCATACGTGCTGGCGTTTATCGATATTTCCGCCTCGCCGCTCAACGACGGGCAAGCCCTCACCGCCGCTCTTCGCAACGCGCCCACCGTGCCTGGACGTGAACCGTGTTTTTTATGCGATGAAAGCGATCAGGTAGAAATGCTTTATCTTTATCGCCTGCCGCCCGGGCTGTCGGTCGACACGCTACGTCTTGCCGTTAACGGCGATAAAACCGCACGTAATCGGATGCAGCAAAAACTCGCGACGTTTGAAGATAAAGACGGCTATAAGATTGATGGCTTGCTTATCTATGAGCACAAGCCTGGCAACGTCAGCCTCTATGCGATGCCCGCTACACCCGGTAAGGCGCTGCACAAGGTGAGTAAACCGGTTAAGCGTTACCTGTCGCCGTCGAGCCTGGATAAATTGATGGAAGATGCGGCGGCTGAAATCCCCCGCGACATCTGAACGGCGGGCGAACGCCCGCCGCTCGCGTGCTAAATCCCCGCGCCCTGGCTGTAGATCTCTTCGCTAAACACGCCCGTTGAGAGATAGCGGTCGCCCCTGTCGCAGATAATCGCCACCACCACCGCGCCCGGATTCGCCTGCGCCACGCGCAGCGCGCCACAGACCGCCCCACCGGAGCTCACGCCGCAGAAAATGCCTTCTTTACGCGCAAGTTCCCGCATCGTGTTTTCCGCATCGCGATGGTGAATATCAAGCACCTCGTCCACCAGCGACGCGTCAAAAATTCCCGGCAGATATGCCGCGGGCCAGCGACGGATGCCCGGAATGCTGCTGCCCTCTTCCGGCTGTAGTCCGACCACGGTTACCGGTTTTTCCTGCTCGCGTAAAAAGCGGCTGACGCCGGTAATGGTGCCCGTCGTTCCCATGCTGGAGACGAAATGGGTAATGCGCCCGTCGGTCTGACGCCAGATCTCCGGCCCCGTTGTGGTGTAGTGCGCCCACGGGTTATCGGGGTTATTAAACTGGTCGAGGATAATGCCCTCGCCGCGCTGCGCCATCTGTGCGGCCAGATCGCGCGCGCCTTCCATACCCTGCTCGCGGCTCACCAGCACGAGCTTCGCGCCGTAAGCCTGCATCGCCGCCTTGCGCTCCATGCTCATGTTATCCGGCATCAGGAGCGTCATCTTATAGCCCTTCACGGCGGCGATCATCGCCAGCGCGATACCCGTATTGCCGCTGGTGGCTTCAATCAGCGTATCGCCAGGCTTAATCTCGCCGCGCGCCTCGGCCCGGGAGATCATCGCCAGCGCCGCTCTGTCTTTGACCGAGCCTGCCGGGTTATTACCTTCGAGTTTGACCCAGATTTCGCTGCCGTTATCCGGCCCCAGGCGCTGGAGTTTGACCAGCGGCGTATTGCCGATGGTGTGTTCGAGTGTATTCACGATATTTACTCAATAAAAAAGCCGGGTACGCTTCGCTTACCCGGCCTGAAAGACGCAGTGATGATGACAGGCCCGGCAGGCATCGCGCCACCGGGCGATAAACTACGCAATAAGCTATCAGGCGGACTTCGCCAGAGCAATATCTCCGCGCGTCTCGATGCGCTCGTTGCCGTGGTAAATGCGCGCATGCTGAAGGCCAACGAACAGCCGCTCGCCGCGGTGCGGCACGTAATCTTCGCGTAGCACCACCGTCAGCGGCTCGTCATACCAGCCCTGCGGCTGCACCACGAGCTGCATATAGTGGCCTTTCGGGCTCACTTCCAGCACGTGTACCGGCAGCGGCGAATCAAGGCTGGTGCGACGGCTCACGTCCACTTCCCACGGGCGCAGGAACAGATCAACCGGCCCCTGGTACGCAGGCGTAAAGCCGAGTGGCCAGCGATGCGCGCCGACGTGGAACTGCCCGCCGCGTACGGTGCCCTTGAGGCGGTTTACTTCGCCTAAAAACTCCAGCACGAAGCGGGTCGCCGGTTCGCGCCATACCTGTTCCGGCGCGTCAGCCTGTTCGATATCGCCCTGGCTCATCACCACCACGCGGTCGGCCACTTCCATCGCCTCTTCCTGGTCGTGCGTGACAAAAACGCTGGTGAATTTCAGCTCTTCATGCAGCTGACGCAGCCAGCGACGAAGCTCTTTACGCACCTGGGCGTCAAGCGCGCCGAACGGCTCATCCAGCAGCAGAATTTGCGGCTCCACCGCCAGCGCGCGGGCCAGCGCCACGCGCTGTTTCTGCCCGCCGGAAAGCTGCGCCGGGTAGCGGTCGGCGAGATGCGCCAGTTGCACCATCTCCAGCAGCTTCGTCACTTTTTGTTTAATCGCCGCCGCGTTCGGACGTTCGCGCTTAGGCAGCACGGTCAGGCCAAACGCGATATTGTCGAACACCGTCATATGGCGGAACAGCGCGTAATGCTGGAACACAAAGCCCACTTTTCGCTCGCGGGCGTGCAGGCGGCTTACATCGGTGCCGTGAAAGCGGATGTGGCCGCTGGTCTGGTGTTCGAGCCCGGCGATAATGCGCAGCAGCGTGGTTTTTCCGGAGCCGGATGGGCCCAGCAGCGCCACCATCTGGCCGGAAGGGATATCCAGAGAGATATCATTCAGCACCTGGGTGCGACCAAAAGATTTCTTAATATTGGCAATCTCAATGCTCATGATTTCCCTCCTGTTGCACGCGTTTCTCCTGATTATTCAGGCGCCATTGCAACGCACTCTTTAAAAACAGGGTCAGAATCGCCATCAGCGTCAGCAGCGCGGCGGCGGTAAACGCGCCGACGGTGTTGTAGTCCTGCTCCAGCAGCTCAATCTGCAACGGCAGCGAAAGCGTCTCGCCGCGAATCGAGCCGGAAACCACCGACACCGCGCCAAACTCGCCGATAGCGCGGGCGTTGGTCAGCACCACGCCATACAGCAGCGCCCAACGAATATTCGGTAGCGTCACGCGACGGAACATCTGCCAGCCGGATGCGCCAAGCAGAATCGCCGCCTCGTCCTCATGGCTGCCCTGGCTAAGCATTACCGGCACCAGTTCACGCACCACGAACGGACAGGTTACAAATACCGTCACCAGCACCATGCCCGGCCAGGCGAACATAATCTGCAGATCGTTCGCGTCCAGCCAGCCGCCAAGGGGACCGTTGGAGCCGTAAAACAGCAGATACACCAGCCCCGCCACCACTGGCGACACGGCGAAAGGAATATCCAGCAGCGTCAGCAGCAGCTGACGGCCAGGAAAATCAAAGCGCGTTACCAGCCAGGCAAGCAGCGTGCCGAACACCAGGTTTACCGGAACGGTGATCAGCGCAATCAGCACCGTCAGCCAGATAGCGTGCAGCATGTCGGGGTTGGCGATATTTTCCAGCACCGGCATCAGACCATCGGAAAAGGCTTTGGCGAAGATGTAAACCATCGGCACCACGAGAATAAACGCCGACAACAGCATCCCGATGGCGATAAGCGCCCATTTGCCCCAGTTTATGCGCGCGCCAGGGCGCGCCTGCGTCATCATCGTCATCAGTGTCCCACCACCCGGCGTCCAAAACGGCTTTGCAGCGTGTTAATGGCAAACAGCAGCAGCAGCGACGCGGCCAGAATAACGGAGGCTATCGCGCTCGCGGCCGGGTAATCGAACTCCTGCAAACGAACAAAAATCATCAGCGAGGCCACTTCGGTTTTCCAGGCAATATTGCCCGCGATAAAAATCACCGCGCCGAACTCGCCGAGGCTGCGGGTAAACGACAGCGCCACGCCCGCCATCAGCGCTGGCGACAGCTCCGGCAGCACCACTTTGCGAAAACTTTGCAGACGCGTGGCCCCTAACGTTTCCGCCGCTTCCTCATATTCCGGGCCAAGCTCTTCAAGCACCGGCTGTACGGTACGGACCACAAAAGGAATGCTGGTAAACGCCATCGCCACCGCGATGCCAAGCCAGGTGTAAGTCACCTTGATATCAAACTTCGCCAGCCACTCGCCGTAAAACCCGTTCACTGAGAACAGCGAGGCGAGCGTGAGGCCCGCAACAGCGGTCGGCAGCGCGAAGGGTAAATCCATCAGCGCGTCCAGCAGCGTACGGCCCGGAAAGCGGTAGCGGGTTAAAATCCAGGCCATCAGCAGGCCGAACGCGCCGTTAAACAGCGAGGCGACCGCCGCCGACAGCAGCGTCACTTTGTATGCCGCCACCACCTGCGGGTTGGAAATTACCTCCCAGTACTGCGCCCAGCTCATCTGGGAAAGCTGCATCACCAGCGCGCTCAGCGGCAGCAGCAGGATCAGGCAAACAAACAGCAAACTCGTGCCGAGGCTCAGGGTAAATCCCGGCAGTACGCGTTTAGAGACTGCAAACATCACTTACGCCCCGCCGCCACCAGCTTGTCGAACTCACCGCCGCTGGCAAAATGGGTTTTCATCACGTCCGGCCATTTGCCGAAGGCGTCTTCCACGCGGAACAGTTCAGTCTGCGGAAACTTATCTTTCAGCGAATCCATAACTTTCGGGTTATTCACGCGGTAATAGTAGCTGGTGATGATCTGCTGCGCCTGCGGGCTGTAGAGCCAGTTCAGGTAAGCTCTGGCCGCTTTTTCCGTGCCGTTAGCCTTCACGTTTTTGTCCACCCACGCCACCGGAAACTCCGCCAGGATGTTCACCTTCGGCACCACAACTTCATACCCTTCTTTGGCGTACTGATTACGGATGTTATTCACTTCCGACTCAAAGCTAATCAGCACATCGCCGAGGCCGCGCTCGACAAAGGTCGTGGTCGCGCCGCGACCGCCGGTGTCGAACACTTCAACGTTTTTCAGGAACTGAGTCATAAACTGCTGGGTTTTGGCTTTATCGCCGCCGTCAGCTTTATCCGCCGCGCCCCAGGCCGCCAGATAGGTATAACGCGCGTTGCCGGAAGTTTTCGGGTTCGGGAAAATCAGCTTCACGTCCGGGCGCACCAGATCATTCCAGTCGTGAATGTTTTTCGGGTTCCCTTTACGCACCAGGAACGCCATCGTGGAGTAAAACGGAGAGCTATTGTTCGGCAGACGCGCCTGCCAGTCAGCCGCGATAAGCTTACCTTTGTCATGCAGGATCTGAACGTCGGTCACCTGGTTATAAGTTACAACGTCTGCTTTTAAGCCCTGCAAAATCGCGAGCGCCTGCTTTGAGGAGCCCGCGTGAGACTGTTTGATCGTCAGCGTATCGCCGGGGTTATCCTTCGCCCACTGCTGTTCGAACGGCGGGTTGAGGGCCGCGAACAGCTCGCGCGAAACATCATAAGAGCTGTTAAGCAGTTCAGTCGCCTGCGCGGACCCCGCCATCAGCAGAGAAACCGCCAGCGCGCCCCATGCTTTTTTCACTGATTTCACGGCCATTTTGCACCTTATAAATGTGATAACGATCGAGCCATCAGTGTATTTATACAGGTGAGAAAGCTATACCGCTTTTATATACCGTTTAGTGATTTGCAAGCGCAAAAGGATATAAGACGAGAGGCGTGACGACGCGGCCCGCAAGGCCGCGCGCGTAGGGGATCAGAGGTTTAACAGGCGGGTCAGCGACGGCGCGAAATAGTAGCCGCCCGTCACCGGGCGCGTGAAGCGCAGCATCGCGTCACGCTTGCCATCGGCGTCGCCAAACATGCTCAGCAGTTGCTGTTCGATGTTATAGAGGCGCGCGCAGTAGGCGCAGAAGTACAGACCGTGCACGCCGCTCGCGGTGCCGTAAGGCAGGCTCTGGCGTACAATCTTCAGCCCTTTGCCGTCTTCTTTGAGATCAACGCGCGAGAGATGCGACGTCACCGGGCGCGCATCGCCGTCAATCTCTTCGTTGGCGACTTTCGTGCGGCCCATCATCATCTCCTGGTCCGGCACGCTCAGGCGATTAAGCTGTTTCAGGTTGTGCTCCCAGCGCTGCACGAAAACGTAGCTGCCGCCGGCGTCGATACCGTCCTGAATCACCGCCACGTCGCGACGTTTTTCTTCGCCCGCCGGGTTCTCGGTGCCGTCCACGAAGCCACTCAGATCGCGGTCTTCCACCCAGCGAAAACCGTGGGTCTCTTCCTCGATTTTCAGCGCGTCGCCGAAGGCTTCCAGCGCCGCCTGGGCCACAGAGAAGTTAACGTCGTGACGCAGCGACAGAATATGGATCAGCACATCGCGCTGCGTGGCGGGCGCGAGCCCTTTGCCGAGCGGCGCAAAATCTTTCAGTTCCGCCGCGCTGTCATCATGGCTGAGCGCGCGCCAGAGCGTGTGGCCGAACGCCACCACCACACCGAGATTCGCCTCGGGAAACTGCGCCTGAAAGGTCGCTACTTTATCGGCGAAAATTTTGCTCGCCGCGCGCAGCGCCTCGCGCTGGCTTTCATCAACGCTCGCTTCCAGCCAGATAGCCGCGCGACAATGCTCCGGCAGAATGCCGCTTTGAACCACAGACATCACTCCTCCTGATAAACCGCTGCCAACAGGTGGCAAAACCGGGCGTATTGTACCCGATTTATCGGCTCAGGCGTTGCGTTTACGCAAGGCTCAGCGGTGCCAGATTATCTTTTTCAGCGTCCAGCCTTTGAGCGTGTCATCCGGCGGCATCAGCTCCTGCGGGCCGCGCCAGTCGCCGCTAAAGACGTAGCTGATGTGTTCGCTGCCGGGCGCCTTACACTCCACCGCCGGGTCATCCGGCGCGCTGGCCTTCTGACACGCACCCTGGGCCTGTTTAAAGAGATCGCCAAACGGGGTGCCGATAGCCACACCGCTGTCGGTGGGAATCGCCTTATCCAGCACGTCGATGCGGCTCACCTGGCCGTTTTCGCCGTCAATGACCAGCGCCAGCTGGTTCTCTTTCATCGCTTCGAAATAGCGCACAATGGTGCCGCCATTCGCGCGCATTCCGCTGCGCAGGCGGTAATCGTCGCCCAGCGCCTCGTGAATCGCATCTTCCTGAAGCGGCGTAGCGGCGGTGATATCGCCGACGCCTTTGTCCGTCACTTCCAGCGACGAGCCCCACCAGTCAAACCAGTGCCACGGGGCTGCCGCCGACCAGTTCACGCTGGAGAGCGTCGAGCACCCGCCAAGCAGTAGCGACGTTCCACACAGCAGCAGAGGCAATTTCTTCATTACGGTTCCTTAATCAGTCGACAATGTCTCGTTGGAGCGCAAAGACGGCAAAAAGTGCCATTCAGGGCGTCGGCGTTTCAAAACAGGCGCGCAGGCGGCGATGCGAAGCCAGCAGCCACAGCGCCCAGGCGTCCAGCGCCAGCAAGGCCAGCGCAATGCCGCCCGGCGCGTCGCGCCACAGCAGGAGCGCCTGCGAGATCAGCATCAGCGCCTGCGTCAGCATCAATACATAACGGGCGTAGCGCCACAGGCGCGGATAATCGTGCCGTCGTCCGCTTAATAAAAACGTCAGCATCGCAGGCATTCCCGCTGCGAGGCCCATCCAGAAGCTCTGGCGGTCGGGGTAAAACAGCGCCAGCAGCGCCTCGCCCTGCCCGCGCGACGCGCCCGCCAGCACGAACAGCGCCCAGGTGCGCGCCTGCAGTAACAGCACCGCCCAGAACAGCGCCGGGAGCTTCAGCCAGCCCCGGTTATCATAATCAGAAGGTAAAAACATGTATAAATCCTGGACTACGCCCGCATCGGGTCCAGAATTATGTCACTGTATAACAAGACGAAGAAAGGTCTTCGTCGTGCACAACCCAAGGAGATGGAAATGAAAAAACAGCTTATCGCTCTGTGTATCGCCGCGTCCGCGCTGTCCGCTATGCCCGTCATGGCGCAGGAAGGCGGCTTCTCAGGCCCGGATAACAGCGCCAGCGCTAATGCCGCCAAAGGCGGTTTTCAGGGGCCGGACGCCGCCAGCACGACCGTTAACGAAGCGAAAAATCTGCGCGACGACGCGTGGGTGGTGCTGGAAGGCAATATTGTTCGCAAACTCGGCAAAGAGCTGTATGAGTTCCGCGACGCCAGCGGCAGCGTGAATGTCGATATCGACGATCACGTCTGGAACGGCGTCACCGTCACGCCGAAAGATAAAGTGCGCCTTGAAGGCGAAGTGGATAAAGACTGGAATTCCGTCGAAATCGACGTGAAGAAAATCACCAAAGGCTGACGCCTGGCTCACCCGGCTTTGGCCGGGTGACACGCTGTTTAGTATTCCTGATCCTCGATGAGCCGTTTGCCAAGGCTAATCACATCCTGATGTTCATAGCCAAGCCGCTCGTACATGCCGAGCACGACGTCATTCTCCTCGCGGATCTGGATATTGATTTTCGGGCAACCGCGTGCGATGAGCTTCTTCTCCAGCCGGTTAAGCAGCGCATTCGCAATGCCGCGCCCGCGAAATTCCGGGTGAACGCCCAGGTAATACGCCGAACCGCGATGGCCGTCATAGCCGCCCATGACGGAGCCGACGATTTCGCCGCTTACTTCCGCCACCAGGAAGAGATCCGGGTCATGGTTGAGTTTACGTTCGATATCCATTTCAGGATCGTTCCACGAACGCAGCAGATCGCAACGCTCCCACAGGGTGATGACTTCTTCAAAGTCGGCCTGACGAAAAACGCGTATCTCCATGGTATTCCCCGTGTTTTAAGGCGTAAAAAACGAGATTATGGCGCTATCGGCTTCAATAGCCAATATCTCCGGCAAAAGTTCGTTGAAAATGGCATACTGATGAATCATCACGCCCTGAAATGAATCGTAAAACTTTTGTTGCAACAGGGTGTCGTTCCACGCCATTACGCCAGGTTATAACACTCCAGGACAGTAAAATCAGAAGTCAGGACGCATGAGCACTTTCAAACCCCTAAAAAAACTCACCTCGCGCCGTCAGTTACTGCGCACCGGCCTTGCCGCGCTGGCGCTCACGGGTCTTAATCAGGCGCTGGCGAAGGAAGAAAGCCCGGCGCTGAAAACCCGCAACAGCCACAGTAAGCCGAAGGCGAAAAAAGCGGGCGCGCGTCGTCTCGTGATGCTCGATCCGGGCCACGGCGGCATCGACACCGGTGCTATCGGCCACAACGGCTCGAAAGAAAAGCATGTGGTGCTCGCCATCGCGAAAAACGTACGCGCCATCCTGCGTAAAAACGGTATCGATGCCAAACTGACCCGCAGCAACGACACTTTTATTCCGCTCTACGATCGCGTCGAAATCGCGCATCAGCACGGCGCGGATCTTTTTATGTCGATTCACGCCGACGGCTTTACCAGCCCCAGCGCCGCCGGTGCGTCGGTCTTCGCGCTCTCGAATCGCGGCGCCAGTAGCGCCATGGCGAAGTACCTCTCCGAGCGCGAAAACGCCGCCGATGACGTGGCGGGCAGCAAAGTGAAGAATAAAGATCACTATCTGCAACAGGTGCTGTTCGACCTGGTGCAGACCGACACTATTAAAAACAGCCTGACGCTCGGCTCGCATATTTTGCGCCAGATAAAACCGGTGCACCGCCTGCACAGCCGCAACACCGAGCAGGCGGCGTTCGTGGTGCTGAAATCGCCGTCGATCCCGTCCGTGCTGGTGGAAACCTCCTTTATCACCAACCCGCAGGAAGAGAAACTGCTCGGCACCGCGGCCTTTCGCCAGAAGATAGCGACGGCCATCGCCAACGGGGTGATAAGCTATTTCAACTGGTTTGATAACCATAAAGCCCACTCGAAACGAGGCTAACGATGGCACCGGATATTCAGCGCGTAAAAGCGTTTTTACTCGATTTACAGGACCGCATCTGCCAGCAACTGGCCGCCGTTGACGGCGACAGCTTCGTTGAGGACGCCTGGCAGCGTGAAGGCGGCGGCGGCGGACGCAGCCGTGTCCTGCGCGACGGCGCGGTGTTCGAACAGGCGGGCGTTAACTTCTCTCACGTGCATGGCGACGCGATGCCTGCCTCCGCCACGGCGCATCGCCCGGAGCTTGCAGGCCGCAGCTTTGAAGCGATGGGCGTCTCGCTGGTCGTGCATCCACGCAACCCCTATGTGCCGACAAGCCACGCCAACGTGCGCTTTTTTATCGCCGAAAAACCGGGCGCCGATCCGGTCTGGTGGTTTGGCGGCGGCTTTGACCTGACGCCGTTTTACGGCTTCGAAGAGGACGCCACCCACTGGCACCGCACCGCACGAGATCTCTGCGCGCCGTTCGGCGACGACGTCTATCCGCGCTATAAAAAGTGGTGCGACGATTACTTCTACCTGAAGCATCGCCAGGAGGCGCGCGGCATCGGCGGGCTGTTTTTTGACGATCTCAACACGCCCGATTTCGACACCTGCTTCGCGTTTATGCAGGCGGTAGGCGACGGCTATCTCAATGCCTATTTGCCCATCGTTGAGCGTCGTAAAGCCCTGCCCTGGGGCGAGCGCGAGCGCGAATTCCAGCTCTACCGCCGCGGGCGCTATGTGGAATTCAACCTGGTGTGGGATCGCGGCACGCTGTTCGGGCTGCAAACCGGCGGGCGTACCGAGTCGATTCTGATGTCGATGCCGCCGCTGGTGCGCTGGGAATATGGCTACCAGCCAGAGGAGAACAGCCCGGAAGCGGCCCTCTACAGCCATTTCCTGCCGGTACGCGACTGGGTGTAACGCACGGGCGTCCGCCTTGCGCGGACGCCGCTTTTACCCGGCGAAACGGCCGTTCGCCACCTCATCCGGCGTGACCACGCCGCCGTCCAGCACCCAGCCGCTAATCAGCGAGGCTGGCGTGACGTCAAACGCCGGGTTATAGACCCGCGCGTTTTCCGGCGCCCACTGCACCGCGCCGAAACTGCCCGCCACGCCGGTCACTTCCGCCGCCGCGCGCTGCTCAATCGGAATGGCCGCACCGTTCGGGCAGGCCGGATCGAGCGTGGTTTGCGGGGCCGCCACGTAAAACGGCACGTTATGATATTTCGCCAGCACGGCGAGCGAATAGGTGCCGATTTTGTTCGCCACATCGCCGTTCGCCGCAATTCTGTCCGCGCCGACCCAGACAGCGTCCACCTGCCCCTGGGCCATCAGGCTGGCGGCCATCGAATCGGTAATCAGCTGATACGGTACGCCGAGCTCGCCAAGCTCCCAGGCGGTTAAGCGCCCGCCCTGCAACAGGGGCCGGGTTTCATCCACCCAGACATTTGCCACTTTGCCCTCTTCATGCGCGCGCGCAATCACGCCGAGCGCCGTACCGACGCCCGCCGTCGCCAGCCCGCCGGTGTTGCAGTGGGTCAGCAGGCGGCTGCCGGGCGTCACCAGCGCGCTTCCGGCCCGCGCGATACGTTCGCATAGCTCGCGATCTTCCTGCACCAGCCGTAACGCCTCCGCGCCGAGCGCCGCCGCAAAATCCGCCTGCGCGAGCGCCTGTTTCATGCGGTCGAGATTATTCATCAGGTTTACCGCCGTGGGCCGCGCCGCGCGCAGCACGTCGAGCGCCTGGCCGAGCGCATCGCGCGTCATGCCCTTTTCCGCCAGCAGCGCCAGCAGCAGGCTTGCCGACAGGCCAATCAGCGGCGCGCCGCGCACCCTTAAGGCGTGAATATGACCGACCAGCGCGTCGACAGTATCGGCGGGTAGCCAGTTTTTCTGCTGCGGCAGCGCCTGCTGGTCGAGGATCCAGAGCTTGTTATCCACCACCCGCAGGCTGGTCGTCTGAAGTGTCTGCATGCGTTAAATCCTTGTTGCGTTATTGTGTTCTATTGTGTCAGGATGAAATCCAGATGTATAGACGTCTGTACGGCTTTATAACCAGATTGAATGAGGATATCAGCAATGTCGCAATACCGAACCTTTACGGCCAGCGATGCGGTGGCTTATGCGCAACAATTTGGCGGCCTCAGCGCGCCCGACGAACTGGTGAGCGCGCAGGAGGTCGGCGACGGCAATCTCAATCTGGTGTTTAAAATCTTTGATAATCAGGGCGTCAGCCGGGTTATCGTCAAACAGGCGCTGCCCTATGTGCGCTGCGTGGGCGAATCCTGGCCGCTGACGCCCGACCGCGCGCGCCTTGAGGCCCAGACGCTGGTGGCGCACTATCAGCACTGCCCGCAACATACCGTCAAAATTCACCACTACGATCCGGCGCTTGCCGTGATGGTGATGGAGGATCTCTCCGATCATCGCATCTGGCGCGGCGAGCTTATCAACGGCGCGCACTATCCGCAGGCGGCGCAGCAGCTTGGCGAATATCTGGCGCAGACGCTGTTTCATACCAGCGATTTTTACCTGCATCCGCATGAGAAAAAGGCTCAGGTGGCGCGCTTTATCAACCCGGCCATGTGCGAAATCACCGAAGATCTCTTCTTCAACGATCCGTATCAGATTCACGAGCGCAATAACTACCCGGCGGCGATTGAGGCTGACGCCGCTGCGCTGCGCGATGACGCGGCGCTGAAAACCGCCGTGGCGGCGCTCAAGCACCGCTTTTTCTCCCACGCCGAGGCGCTGCTGCACGGCGATATTCACAGCGGTTCGATTTTTGTCGCCGACGGTAGCCTGAAGGCGATTGACGCGGAGTTCGGTTATTTCGGCCCGGTGGGCTTCGATGTCGGTACGGCCATCGGCAACCTGCTGCTGAACTACTGCGGCGCGCCTGGCCATCTCGGCATCCGCGAAGCCGCTGACGCGCGCGAGCAGCGTCTTACCGATATCGCCACGCTATGGCACACCTTCGCCGAACGTTTCCAGACGCTGGCGCGCGAGAAAACCCGCGACGCGGCGCTGGCACAGCCCGGTTACGCCAGCGAGTTTTTGAAGAAAGTCTGGGCCGACGCCATCGGTTTCGCCGGGACGGAGCTGATTCGCCGAAGCGTCGGGCTGTCCCACGTGGCGGATATCGACACCATTCGTGATGAAGATATGAAGCATTCGTGCCTGCGCCACGCGATTGGGCTCGGCAAAGCGCTGATCCTGCTGGCCCCGCGTATTGAGAGCGCTGACGAGCTCATTGCCCGCGTGCGGCAGTACGGTTAACGCATTGCCAGCGGTGGGTGCGCTTCGCTTGCCCACCCTACGAAAATAACACCGTCCCCCCAACCTTCAGCGCCGACGCGGATGCGAGGGGTTATTGCGGCTGCCCTTTGGCCGCGAGCCGGGATTGTTAAGGGGGCGGCGGCGAGCCCCCTTAACACGTTCGCGTGAGGGAAGGCGACAGCGTCAGCGCGCGTCCTGGCGAACGTAACCGTTCACCGCGCTTACATAGTCGTCCTTCACGCAAGCCATCACCCGGCGGGGAGAGAGAGACCGGGCGCGGATGCCTGGCTTGCCGATGGCGGGCAAAACGTTTCCTCTGCCGGTACGGTGGGTGCGCTGCGCTTTACCCACCCTGGATGTTTCATCAGGCTGTAGGGCAGGTAAGCGAAGCCGCACCCGCCATCCCACCCCTACCCCAGATACTCAATGACCGATAACCCGCCGTTGTAATCGGTGCTGTAAATTATCCCCTGCGCATCCACAAACACATCGCACGACTGAATAACCCGCGGACGACCGGGGCGTGTATCCATCATCTTCGCAGGTGCGGCAGGCACCAGCGCGCCGGTCTCAACCGGACGATACGGGTTCGAAATGTCGTAAGCGCGCACGCCCGCGTTCTGGTACGTCGCGAATATCAGCGTCGAACTCACAAAACTGCCGGGGCGGTTCTCATGAAGGTTATGCGGGCCGAAATGCGCGCCTTTCGCCACGTAGTCCGTTTCATCCGGCTGCGGGAATGTCGAGATGCTCACCGGGTTAGACGGCTCGCGAATGTCAAACAGCCAGATAAGCTTCTCGCCATCTTCCTGGTTATCCAGCACCGCTTCATCAAGCACCACCAGCAGGGAGCGCTCCGGCAGCGGCAGCGCAGTATGCGTGCCGCCGCCAAACGGCGGGCTCCAGTTGCGGTGCGCGATAAGCTTTGGTTCGCGGCGGTCTTTCACATCCAGAATCGTCAGCCCGCCGTCACGCCAGCTGCCATACGCCGTATCGCCCGCGATAATCGCATGGTGCAACGCATAGCGTTTGCCTTCCGGCCACGTGGGCTGCTCGCCCGCCGCCACGTTCATGCCGGGCAACCACCAGCGCCCCGCCACTTCAGGCTTGCGCGGGTCGGCAAGATCGATGGTCAGGAAAATGTAATCGCTAAAGCCGTCGATAAGCGCTGAAACATACGCCCAGCGGCCGCCCACATACCAGATGCGGTGAATGCCAATGCCGTCGAGCGGCAGAAAACCGATTTCGCGCGGCTTATCGGGCGTTGCGATATCAAACACCCTAAGCCCCGCGCTCCAGCCTTTGTCCGCCACATCGCGCACCGTCTCGCCCACTGCGCGAGTGTAGTAAACCTTTTCATCGGCGAAGCGCGCGTCGGCGAACAGGTCGCGGGCGTTGATGACCAGCAGCAGATCGTCATGCGCCTGCAAATGGACATTCCAGGTGCCGGGCGGCGCGGGCACAAAACCCGCCGCTTTCGGACGCGTCGGGTCGCGTACATCCACGACAGAAAAGCCCTGCGACACCATATGGCCAATGTACGCAAAGCCGCGATGCACCATTAGCTGTACGCCGTCCGGACGACCGCCCTGATCGCTGTGACCAATCAGCCGCATATTGCGGCTGTAATCCGGGCGCGGTAAATCAGCCGCCATTATTTTTGCTTCGCTTCAAGCGTCGCAAACCACGGCGCGATGAAATCTTCCGTCTGGCCCCAGCCCGGAATGAGTTTGCCAAGCGCCGCCACGTTGACTGGCCCGGTCTGGCTTGCCAGCACAGCCTGCGGAATGGCGGCCGCTTTAAAGTCATAGGTGGCAGGCGTCGGCTCGCCCGCAAGCTTATTGGCGATAAGCCGCACGTTGGTGGCGCCAATCAGTTTCGGATCCACCGCCACGCTTACTTTCCACGGGCTGCCCGCTTCGCGCATCAGTTGCAAATCCTGGTTGGAGATATCGATGCTGTAGAGTTTTATCTCGGTGCGGCCATTCTCTTTCAGCGCCTTGTACGCGCCCTGGCTGAAGGCGTCCCAGGTGCCCCAGATAGCGTCAATCTTGCCCTTCGGGTATTTCGCCAGCACCGCGCCCACTTTATTAGCGGTGTCGCCCTGCACGTCGGAGGAGACCGCGCCGATAGACTCCAGCTCTTTAATGCCGGGGTTCTGCTTAAGGATCTCCTGGAACGCCGCCTGACGACGCTCCATCGGCGGGAAGCCTGCCACCCACAGCTTGATGATGTTCGCCTTGCCGTTGAAATCTTTTACCAGCTGGCCTGCGGAGAGTTGTGTGAGCGACGCGTCATCCTGCTGGGTTACCGTCACGCCCGGGATCTCGCCCTTCACGGCGGTATCGAACACCGAGACTTTGATCCCGGCATCAACGATGCGTTTTACCAGCGCCGTGGAATACGGATCGCGGCCCTGGGAGAGAATAATGCCGTCATATTTCTGGCTGATGGCCTGGTTAACGAAATCCTGGAATTTCGCGTCGTCGCCGTTGCTTAAAAACGTGCTGACCTTAAAGCCGAGCTTTTTGCCTTCCTGGATTGCGCCCGCCACAAACTGCGTGGTGTTATCGTCCGAGCCGAGGTTGCGGATAACGGCGATGCGCACCGGCCCGTTGTGGTTCGCGATGGCGTCCGGCACCGGCGCAGGCGTAGCGGCCTGGCCCGGCAGCGCGCAGAGTAAGCCCAGCGCCAGTAAAGAGAGCGTCAGTTTTTTCATTTTGTTATTTCCCTGTCTGTGATTAACGTCGCTGGATATAGGTGATGGCAAGCGCCCCAGCGAGCACCAGCCCTTTAATAATGTCCATCGCGTAGTACGGTACCGAGAGCATCACCAGCCCGTTGGAGAGCACGCCGAGGATAACTGCCCCTACCAGCGTGCCGAGCGCGTTCGGCTTGCCGGAGCCCGCCAGCGAAAAGCCGATCCAGGCCGCCGCGACGGCGTCCATCAGGTAGCCGCTGCCCGCATTCACCTGCGACGAGCCGATGCGCGAGGCGAGCAGAATGCCGCCGAGGCCCGCCAGCAGCGAGGCAATCACATACGCCGCCACCTTATAACGCGTGATGCGAATACCGGAGAGGCGCGCCGCCTCCGGGTTGCCGCCGATGGCGTACATACGCCGCCCGTGAGTGGTGAGCGACAGCGCGAGCTGCGCCACTACCGTCACCACCAGCATCACAATCACAATAACCGGCACCTGGCCCAGCAGGCTGAACGCATCAGGGATCACGCCCTCCGCCATCTCGCCGCTCGGCAGCACCATGTTTTGCGTAATAGAGCCGCCGTAGCTGTAAGTCATCGCCACGCCCTGGATGACAAACAGGCTGGCGAGCGTGGCGAGCATATCCGGGATTTTCAGCACCACGATAAGAAACGCGTTAAACAGCCCGACCAGTGTACAGAGAAGCAGCGTGACAATAATCGCCCCGGTCGTACCGAAGCCGTGCCAGACAAACAGCGAAATCACCAGCGCGTTGGCGAGCGACGCCGTCGAGCCCACGGAGAGATCGAACCCGCCGATAGTCAGCGACACCGATACGCCAATGGCTATCACCGTGACGATAGCGATAGAGCGCAGAATATTGATGATGTTGAACGGATCGAGAAAGTTGTCCGACGCGACGCCAAACAGCGCGACCAGCGCCACGACGGTCAGCAACATCCCCCATTTATAGAAAAACTCAAACAGCTGGTGGCGCGCCGACGGCGTGCTCTTCAGGGTTGCGGCCTTGCTCACGCGGGGGTTCCTCCGGTGGAATAGAGTAATAAAGTTTCTTCGCTGGCCTCGCGGCCATCCAGCTCCGCGACGATACGCCCGTCCCACAGCACGCAGATACGGTCGCACAGGCCCACCAGCTCGGCGAATTCGCCGGAGGCGTAAATAATGCCTTTGCCCTCGCGAGCGAGTCCGTCAATGAGATTGAACAGATCGGTTTTGGCTTTCACGTCCACGCCTTTGGTCGGCTCATCGAAAATCAGCACGTTGTTATCGCCGCGCAGCCATTTGCCGATGGCGACCTTTTGCTGATTGCCGCCGGAGAGCCTTCGAAGCGTCTGCCCCGGCCCGCTGGCGCGAATGCCCAGACGCTGAATCACCTCCTGCGCCCAGCGCCATGCGTCGCGCCGTCCAAACAGCCCCCAGCGGGTAAAACTGCCGTCGGCGCTGGCGGCGAGATTCATGGCGATCGGCTCATCGATGAAAATGCCCTCTTTGCGCCGCTCCTCCGGCACCAGCGCCACGCCACGCGCTACGGAATCGGCAGGATGGGTGGGCCGCCACGGACGGCCCGCCAGCTCCCCCTGGCGCAGCGTGCTTTTGCTCGCGCCAAACAGCGCCTTGCAGAGCTCGGTTTTACCGGCCCCCGCCAGCCCGGCGATGCCGAGAATTTCGCCGCGCTTAAGCCGCAGCGAAATATCCTGCAGCAGCGTCTCATCATGCAGCCCCTCCACTGCCAGTAACACCGCGTCGCCAGGCGTCGGGCGGCGCGGCGGATAGAGCGTTTCCAGCGCGTGGCCCAGCATTTTCTCTACGATCTGCTCGCCGGAGAGCGCCGCCATCGGCCCGCTCTCAATGAGCCTGCCATCGCGCAGTACCGTCAGGGTGTCGCAGATGGCTTTCAGCTCATGGATGCGGTGCGAGATAAACACCACGCCCATGCCCTGCGCCTGCAGGCGTCGCACAACCGCGAACAGACGCTCGCTCTCGTGCTGGTCGAGCGGCGCGGTGGGTTCGTCGAGGATCAGATAACGGCAGTGGTGAGAGAGCGCCCGCGCCAGCAGCACATGCTGTTTTTCGGCAAGCGTGCAGCTGTCGATACGGCGGTTGACGTCCATCACGACATCGAGCTGCGCCAGCGCCGCGCGGGCGCGGCGGCGGGTTTCGCCCCAGCGGTAGCGCAGGCCGCCTTCGCGCAGTCTGTCGAGCATAATGTTTTCCGCGATGCTCAGCCCCGGCACCAGCGCCGCGTCCACCTCCTGCTGCACCAGATGAATGCCGAGCGCTTTGGCATCACGCGGCGAGCGAAGGCTGACAAGCTCGCCGTCGAGCAGGATCTGGCCCTGGTAGTGATCCCAGGCGCCGGAGAGCACCGCCATCAGCGTCGATTTCCCGGCGCCGTTCGCGCCGGTCAGCGCATGCACGGAGCCCGCGCGCAGGGTGAAATCCACCTGCGTCAGCGCCGGAAAGCCGCTGAAGGCCAGGGATATCGCGCGCATTTCAAGGCGCTGGTTCAGGGACATAGCGGAACGTCTCCACAGGAATGAATAATCATTAAACGCAATCATTCACGCGGATATATTCGCTGGCAATGAATGAATCGGCATAAGATAAAGCAAAAAATTATTAGCCGTCCAGATGTCTGGACGTAACATTAATATTTTTCAGGTTGCCGTTGCGCTGACGGCCAACATGAAAAAATTGCATGCGTCGCCGCGCCGATAATCAGACGTCCGGACGGCTTTCTGTGGCAGGATGAGAAAAAACACAAGAAGGACAACACCCATGAGCGATACGCCTATCCGCGTGGTTCCAGGACCTGCAAATTACTACTCCCATCCGGGCGCGCTCGCGCGTCTGGGCGAACTTTACACCCCGGCGCAGCTCTCCCGCGCGGTGTGGGTCTACGGCGAGCGGGCCATCGCCGCCGCGCGGCCTTTCCTGCCGGAGGTCTTCGATGCGCCCGGCGCGGTGCGCATTCTGTTTCGCGGGCATTGCAGCGAGCGCGACGTCAGCACGCTGGCGGCACAGGCGGGCGACGATCGCGCCGTGGTGATTGGCGTGGGCGGCGGCGCGCTGCTTGATACCGCCAAGGCGCTGGCGCGCCGTCTCGGCCTGCCGGTGGTCGCCATTCCGACTATCGCCGCCACCTGCGCGGCCTGGACGCCGCTCTCCGTCTGGTATAACGACGCTGGTCAGGCGCTGCATTTTGAGATCTTCGACGACGCCAACCATCTGGTGCTGGTGGAGCCGGAAATACTCCTGCGCGCGCCGGCGGAATACCTGCTGGCGGGCATCGGCGATACGCTCGCCAAATGGTATGAGGCGGTCGTGCTGGCCCCGCAGCCGCAGACGCTGCCGCTCACCGTGCGGCTCGGACTCAACGCCGCGCTCGCCATACGCGACGTTTTGCTTACGCAGAGCGAAGCGGCGCTGGCCGACCAGCAGCGCGGCGCGCTGACGCAGGATTTTCGCGACGTTATCGACGCCATTATCGCGGGCGGCGGTATGGTCGGCGGCCTGGGCGAGCGTTATACGCGCGTCGCGGCGGCGCACGCGGTGCATAACGGCCTGACGGTGCTGCCGCAGACCGAAAAATTTCTGCATGGCACCAAAGTGGCTTACGGCATCCTGGTACAGAGCGCCCTGCTCGGCCAGGACGACGTGCTGGGAGAGCTGGTGAACGCTTACCAGCGCTTTAACCTGCCCACCACGCTTGCTGAACTGGACGTGGATATTCATAACGCCGACGAGCTCGACCGGGTTATCGCCCATACGCTGCGCCCGGTGGAATCCATTCATTATCTGCCGGTGACGTTGACGCCAGCTACCCTGCGCACGGCATTTGAAAAGGTAGAAACCTTCGCCCGCTAAGCAAAACGCACAGGGTGCGATGCCACTTTTTACGAAATGGCTGTAGGCTTACCTCTCTCTGACGCGGCGATAACAACACTTCCACGCCGCGTTTTTTACATTCGGGATGGTTTATGGCTTCTGTACACTCTGACGGCGATGCGTCTCTGCTGGCGCACCGCTCGTTCGTCGCGTTCTGGCTGGCGCGCACCTGCTCCGGCTTCGGTTTCCAGATGTTGTCTATCGTGGTGGGCTGGCAGATTTACGCCCTCACCCACAGCGCGTTTTACTTAGGGCTGATAGGCCTGGTGCAGTTTCTTCCTTCGGTCACGCTGGCGCTCTGGGCCGGGCATATCGCCGACCAGCGCGACCGCCGCCGGGTGGTGCTTATCGGACAACTGGTGGAGTGGCTCGCTATCGGCGCGCTGGCCGCCGCGACCGTCGCGCATCTCGCCGACGTGAAAATTATCCTCGGGCTGATCTTTATTATCTCTGTCGCCAAAGTGATGGAGGCGCCGTCGCTGCAGTCGATGCTGCCAGCGCTGGTGCCGCCCGCGCTGCTGGCCCGCGCGACGGCAGCAAGCGCCGTATCAAGCCAGGCGGCGATGATCATGGGCCCGGCGCTCGGCGGCCTGCTTTATGTTTTCGGCGCGCAGGTGGTGTACGCGCTCACCGCCGTGCTGTACCTGATTTCGGTGGTGATGGTCAGCCGCCTGCGCTACGAGCAGGCGCCGCCGGCGCGCCAGCCCGCGAGCCTTGCTACGCTGTTTGCGGGTGTGAAGTTTATCCGCGAGCGCCCGGACGTGCTGGGCGTGATTTCGCTCGATCTCTTCGCGGTGCTGCTGGGCGGGGCCACCGCGCTGCTGCCGATTTACGCGCACGATATTCTGCACACCGGGCCGTGGGGGCTGGGGCTGCTGCGCGCCGCGCCCGCCGTGGGCGCGCTGCTGGTCGGGTTCTGGTTAAGCCGCCGGTCGCTTGAGAAAAACGTCGGGATGATTATGTTTCTCTCGGTGGCGGGGTTTGGCGTGGCGACGCTGGTGTTCGCGCTTTCCAGCAACCTCTGGCTGTCACTTATCGCGCTCTTCGCGACAGGCGGGTTTGATATGGTGAGTATGGTTATCCGCGGCGCGCTGGTGCAGCTCGACACCCCCAACGAGATGCTGGGTCGTGTGAACGCCGTGAACTCGATTTTTATCAATACCTCGAATCAGCTCGGCGAATTTGAGTCTGGCATGCTGGCGGCGCTGCTCGGCACCGTGCCTGCGGCGGCCATCGGCGGCATCGGCACGCTGGTGGTGGTCGGGCTCTGGATGCGCCTGTTTCCGTCGCTGCGTAAACGTCAGCGGCTCGAAGAGCCAAAAACGCAGACTGCCTGAATACGCAACGCCTTCCGCCCGGAAGGCGTTTTTGCGAGACGTCACGAGAAACCTTTCGCTGCCGCTTTCCTCCCACCTTTTCCCCGTTTAGCGTGCTGCCTATAAGCAAATCATTTTCGGATAAAAGCTTATAATCTTATATTTTACTTATAGCATGGAAACGGATAAAGTGAGGGAACCGAATGGACATCAGATGGACGAAGCGGGCGTACAAGCAACTGAGCGCTGTACCGGAAGGCGACAGGCTCATGCTCTGTAAAAAGGTCTCCGCGCTCGCCGCCGAAGACGCCAGGCTGGATATCGTAAAGCTGGCGGGGCTGAAGCCACGCTACCGGCTGCGGGTGGGGAATTATCGGGTTATTTACGAGCGTGTGGCGGGCGTTCCGGTTATCTGCCTGATTCTGGAAGTCAAACGCAAAACTACAACCACTTACCTTAATTAACGGGGGTATCGATATGCTCAATGCACAAATTATTCATGATAAACAGGGCAAACCCGAGTATGCGGTCATCCCCTATGAACTTTACCTCTCAATGCTGGCACAACTGGAAGATGACGAGGCGCTGGCGTCATTGCCGTATGAATCCGATAGCGACGACGACGTCACGCTGCCGCATGAGGTGGTGGGTATTAGCGTTGAGCAGAACGTGAGTTTACAGGCCGCCTGGCGAATCTGGCGTGGCCTCTCTCAACAGGACGTGGCGGAAAAACTCGGCATCAGTCAGTCGGCGGTTTCACAACTCGAATCGCCTGATTCACGTCCGCAAAAGCGCACCCGCGAAAAGCTGGCGGCGCTCTATGGCTGTCAGCCGGAACAGCTTTTGCCGTACCGCTGACAGGCGATTAACAGCACTTCGCGCCGCCTTTCGCGCCGTAACGAGCGTCCTGGCGTTCACGGAAAAACGCTTCGTAAGTCATCGGCGTCTGGTCCGGGTGGTTGACGCGCATGTGTTCAACGTAATTGTCGTAATCCGGCACGCCGATCATCATTTTCGCGGCCTGGCCGAGGTATTTCCCGGCTTTAGCAAGGGTATCGAACATTTTTCGTCCTTATTCATTGGCCCCACTCCCGGCGGGGAGCGGGGGCCAGAGTGCGTCGTTAATGGCCTTCACTCAATGCGCGTTTTTCGCCTGCGTCACTATCTGCTCCGTACCGGCAGGCATAGGCTCATACGGCGTTTCGCTGGCGGTCGGTGTATCGTGCTTCAACGCCGCCAGCGCGGTTTTGATGGAAAACAGCGCCAGCACCACCACCACGACCATAAAGAAAATGGTCAGGCCCGCGTCGAGACGGTTATTAAACACCAGCTGGCTAAGCTGCGCCTCGGTGTACTGCGCCGGGATAGTGCCGCTGTCCAGAATCGCCTGGAATTTATTGGCGATAGCGAGGAAGCCTACTTTGTTATCCGGGCTGAACGCTTTTTGCCAGCCCGCGGTTAATGTGCAAACCAGTAACCACGCGGTCGGCACCAGCGCCACCCACGCATAACGCTGGCGTTTCATCTTAAACAGCACCACCGCGCAGAGCATTAGCGCCATGCCCGCCAGCATCTGGTTAGCGATACCGAACAGCGGCCACAGCGTATTGATGCCGCCGAGCGGATCCACCACGCCCTGATGCAGGAAATACCCCCACGCCAGTACGCACAGCGCCGTCGCCAGCAGGTTCGCGGGCAGCGAATCGGTGCGCTTCAGGCCGGGCGAGATAACGCCCAGCAAATCCTGAAGCATAAAGCGCGCGGCACGGGTTCCGGCGTCAACCGCCGTCAGGATAAACAGCGCTTCGAACAGGATAGCGAAGTGATACCAGAACGACACATCCATCAGGCCGCCAAGCGCGCCGTGAAGAATATACGCCATTCCCACCGCCAGGGTCGGCGCGCCGCCCGCGCGCGAGATAATCGTCTGCTCGCCCACTTCGTTCGCTATCTGGTTAAGCGTCTCCGGCGTTATCTGGAAGCCCCAACCACTCACCACCTGCGCGGCGGAAGCGACCACATCCGCCGTGCCGGCAGGGGCCAGCACCGCCATCGGGCTGTTCATCGCGAAGTAAACGCCGGGGTCAATCACGCACGCTGAGACCAGCGCCATGATCGCCACGAACGACTCCATGAGCATCCCGCCGTAGCCGATAAAGCAGGCCTGGTTTTCATTCGCGAGCATTTTCGGCGTGGTGCCGGAAGCAATCAGCGCGTGGAAGCCCGATACCGCGCCGCACGCGATGGTGATAAAGAGGAACGGGAATAGGTCGCCGGTCCAGACCGGGCCGGTGCTGTCGATAAACCGGGTCATCGCGGGCATGGTCAGCGTCGGGCGCATAATCAGAATGCCAATCGCGAGGCCCACGATGGTGCCGATTTTCAGGAAGGTAGAGAGGTAGTCACGCGGCGCCAGCAGCAGCCAGACCGGCAGCACCGCCGCCACAAAGCCGTAGCCCACCAGCATCCAGGTCAGCTGTACGCCCGTGAAGTCAAACCACGGCGCCCAGGTTTCGCTTTCGGCCACCCAGCCGCCGGAAATAATCGCAAACACCAGCATCACCAGGCCAATCACCGAGACCTCGCCGATGCGCCCAGGCCGCAGATAACGGATATAGATGCCCATAAAAATGGCGAGCGGAATGGTAAAGGCGACGGTGTAGGTGCCCCACGGGCTGTGGGTCAGCGCTTTCACAACGATCATCGCCAGCACCGCCAGGATGATGATCATTATCATAAAGCAGGCGACAAGCGCGATGACGCCCGCGGTATTGCCCATCTCCTCTTTCACCAGCTCGCCGAGCGAACGTCCGTCGCGACGGGTGGAGACAAACAGCACCATAAAATCCTGCACCGCGCCGGCCAGCACCACACCCGCGAGGATCCAGATCATGCCAGGCAGATATCCCATCTGCGCCGCCAGCACTGGCCCTACCAGCGGCCCGGCGCCCGCGATCGCCGCGAAATGGTGACCGAACAGCACTTTTTTATCGGTAGGTACATAGTCGAGCCCGTCGTTATGGCGCACCGCCGGCGTCATGCGCGTCGGGTCGACGGCGAGCACCTTTTTCGCGATAAACAGGCCATAAAACCGGTAAGCGATGAGATAAATACAGACGGCGGCGACAACGATCCACAACGCGTTGATCTGTTCGCCGCGGTTAAGGGCGATGTAGCCCAGCGCGAAAGCGCCCATCACGGAGAGCACCGCCCAGATAAGGTATTTCCCTGAGTTCGTCATAATTGTTATCCATTCAGTGAAACGATGAGTGAAACAGAGGTGTTACATTTTGTTTCTATATCACTAAAAAGAATTTAACAACGCAAGGCGCAGAGAAACGCAAGCCAGCGGTCAGGATTTACGTCAGTCTGTTAGCGGGATCACGGGATAATGATGCGCGGGGTGTAACGCAGCGGTGGCGGTTAAGCGGAGCACCCGCCTTATAAAACCCGCATAACCGTAGGGCAGATAAGCGAAGCCGCACCCGCCATCGGCAAGCCCGGCATCAGCCCCCGGTCTCTCTCCGCCGGGAAACGGCGTGCGTGAGGGGCGAACAGGTAAGCGCGGTGAACGGTTACGTTCGCCAGGGCGCGCGCTGACGCTGTCGCCTTCCCTCACGCGAACGTGTTAAGGGGGCTCGCCGCCGCCCCCTTAACAATCCCGGCTCGCGGCCAGAGGGCAGCCGCAATAACCCCCACGCATCCGCGTTCGGCGCTGAAGGTTGGAAAGATGAAAGTTTTATTTTCGTAGGGTGGGTGCGCTTACGCTTACCCACCCTACAACATCGACTTAACCGAAGTAACCGTAGGGCGGGTAAGCGAAGCCGCACCCGCCATCGGCAAGCCCGGCATCAGCCCCCGGTCTCTCTCCGCCGGGAGACGGCTTGCGTGAGGGGCGAACAGGTAAGCGCGGTGAACGGTTACGTTCGCCAGGGCGCGCGCTGACTCTGTCACCTTCCCTCACGCGAACGTGTTAAGGGGGCTCGCCGCCGCCCCCTTAACTATCCTGGCTCGCGGCCAGAGGGCAGCCGCAATAACCCCCTCGCATCCGCGTTCGGCGCTGAAGGTTGGGGGGAAGGTGTTATTTTCGTAGGGTGGGTGCGCTTACGCTTACCCACTCCACAACTACAGCATCGACAGACCGGACAATGACCGCTATCCCAGAATTGCCGTGCTCAGGCGGCTGGTGCAGCAGCGTCGTCCTTGTTCGTCATAGATGACAATTTCCCAGCACTGGCTTTGTCGCCCCAGATGCAGCGGCTGGCAGACGCCGCGCACCTGACCTTGCGATACCGCGCGGTGATGCGACGCGCTGATTTCGGTGCCCACCACGCACTGCCCGTCGCGCGTGGTCAGGTAACCCGCCATCGAGCCGAGCGTTTCGGCGAGCGCCGCTGAGGCCCCGCCGTGTAAAAGCCCGAATGGCTGATGGGTGCGGGCATCCACCGGCATGGTCGCCTCCAGTAAATCGTCGCCGATGCGGGTATAGACAATGCCGAGATGCTCCACCAGCGTGCCGACGCTGGTCGCATTAAGCGCTTCAAGCGTCATGTGACGTTTCCAGATCATCTATGCCCCCAGGGTGGAACCGCCATCAATAACGATATCCTGTAGCGTAATATGGCTGGCGAGATCGGACGCCAGGAACAAAATCGTGTTCGCCACTTCCTGCGGCTGGGCAATTTTCCCAAGCGGAATACCGAGCTTAAACTGCTCCGCGAACCCGCGAATGCGTTGCTGTTCGGCATCGTCGCTTTTCCACAGGGTGCGTTGCATGTCCGTGTCGGTGGAACCCGGCGATACCAGATTACAGCGCACGCCGCAGGCCGCCAGCTCAAGCCCCACGGTCAACGCCAGGCTCTTTAGCGCCGCCTTTGACGCGCCATAAGCTGACATTCCGATGCGTGGCGTGTGCGCGGCGTCCGAGGCGACCGTCACCACCGCCCCGCCCCGCTGCGCGCGGAATGTTGCCATCGTCTGCTGGAAAAAGTTAAACGCGCCGCCGACGTTAACCGCGAATGTCTGCTGCCAGTCGTCCAGCGCAAGCGCGTCCGTGGCGCCCATGCGCAGAATGCCCGCCGCATTCACCAGCACATCGAGACGCGTGTTGTCATGCAGCAGACGCTGACAAACCTTTGCCACCGCGGCGGCGTCCGCCACGTCGAGCGTCTCGCAGGAGAACGGATAGTCGGCATGCGGGAACGCGAGGTCGAAGCCGGTCACCGTCGCGCCCGCCTGCGCAAACGCCAGCGCAGTGGCGTAACCGATGCCCTTGCCCGCCCCGGTCACCCAGACTGTCTGGCCGCTGAAATCAAGCGTCATGCCTGCGGCTCCCGTGAAAGCAGCGTCCACCAGGCGTCGATGGTCGGGTTTTTCGCCAGCATAACAAAGTCGATATCGCCATGCGCTTTGCGCCAGCGCGCGGCGAGCGCCATCATGCGCACGGAATCGAGCCCGTAGTCGATGAGGTTCTCGTTATCTTCCGGCTCGTCGGATTCATCCAGCAGCGGCAACACCAGCGCGCGCAGCGCCGCTTTGCTGCCCGGCACGTCAGGCCCGGCGGCAGGCAGCAGATCGGCGGTCATCACCACGCGACCGGCGCGGCCCGCGACATAATTCAGCGCCATCAGATGTTCTTCACGGCTGAAGTCCGCCAGCGCGTCGGCCACCATAAACGGCTTAATGTCACGCATAAACGCGTCGGTTGCGGTAATCATGCAGCCAATATGCGCGTAAACGCCGCAAATAATTAGCTGGTCGCGCCCCGTCTCTTTCAGCGCCTGCTCCAGCGGCGAGCGGTGAAACGCGCTGTAGCGCCATTTCACCAGCACCGTGTCGTCGGCGTCCGGCGCAAGCGCCGCCGCCACGTTTTGTTTGTCAGGGTGATGATTAAGACCCGGCCCCCACATGTCGTTTAACAGCGCGCGGTCGGCGTCGCTCTGGTTATTCGGCTGCGCGGTGTAGTACACCGGGATACCCTGCGCTTTACAGAACTGGCGCAGCGCCGCGATATTCGCCACCACCTGCTCGATCATCGGGCAGTTCTCGCCCCAGAAATTAAGGAAATACTCCTGCATATCATGGATCAGCAGCGCCGCGCGCTGCGGCTCAAAGGCCCAGTTGACCTTATTTTGCGGGAGATCCGCCGCGGTCGGCAGCGCATAGGCGTTCAGTTTAGGGATAGCCATTTTCTTTCCTTACTCAGTTGCAGACTGGCGCGCCGCCAGCCAGAGACGCAGTTGTTTTTTATCTACTTTGCCGACCGGTGTGAGCGGCAGTTCATCGACGCACTCCACGCGATCCGGCAGTTTGAAATCGGCGACGCCCAGCTCGCGCAGATAACGACGGATCTCCACCGCTTTGACCGGGCGCTGCGTGACGATATACGCGCAGCTTTTCTCGCCCATCAGGCTGTCTTCCATCGAGACCAGGCCCGCGTGAATGATAGCCTCGTGACCGAGCAGCAGGTTTTCGATCTCTTCAGCGGCGATCTTCTCGCCGCCACGGTTGATTTGATCTTTCTCGCGGCCCTGAACGGTGATGTAGCCGTGTTCGTCAATCGCTATCAGATCGCCGGAGCTGTAAAAACCGTCCGCGTCAAAGGCGCTGGCGTTGTGCTCCGGGCTGTTGTAGTAGCCGCGGAAGGTGTACGGGCCACGCGTCATCAGGCGCCCCACCTGGCCGCGCGGCAGCGGATTGCCGTTTTCATCGGCCACCCAGACTTCGTCGTCCGGGCTCATCGGACGGCCCTGGGTTGTGAAAATACGCGCGTCCGGATCGGACAGACGGGTGTAGTTCACAAGCCCCTCGGCCATGCCGAACACCTGCTGAAGCTGGCAGCCGATCTCCGCCGGAATGCGCGCCGCGAGCGTGTCGGACAACCGCGCGCCGCCGACCTGCAGCAGCTTCAGCGAGGCCAGCTGGCGGTTATCGCCCCACTCGTTAATCGCCTGCAGCCAGAGGCTGACGGCAGGCGGCACCAGCGCGGTGACGTTGATCTGATGCTGTTCAATCAGCGGGAAGCAGAGCGTCGCGCTCGGATCGCGCGCCAGCACCACGCAGCCTTCGGTGAAAAACACGCCAAGCGCGCCGGGCGAGCTTAACGGGTAGTTATGCGCCGCGGGCAGCGCGCAGAGATAGCGCGTTTCACGGCTGAAGGCACAGATCTCTGCGCTACGGCGGATGCTGTAGTAGTAATCGTTATGGGTGCGCGGGATAAGCTTCGGTGTGCCGGTGCTGCCGCCGGAGAGCTGAAAAAACGCCACTTCATCGGCGGCGGAAGGCGCGGGTGAGAAACCGGCCTGCGGCTCTGCGATAAGCGGCTCCAGAGTATCACCGCGCAGCAGCGTCATGCGAAGCGATGGGGTTTTCGCGGCCAGCGCCTGCGCGTAAGCGTTATCGGCAAACAGCGCGTGCTCGCGGTCGGCAATCAGCAACGCAGGCGCAATCTGGCGTGCGTAGGCGTCAAGCTCGGTGCGCTGGTGGCTGAAGAGCGCATTGACCGGCGCGACGCCGATTTTCAGCAGCGCGAAGAAGACGATGTAAAACTCCGCCACGTTGCCAAGCTGCACCAGCGCGGTGTCGCCGGTTTTCAGACCGCGACGCGACAGCGCGCCCGCAAGCCGCGTGGCGGCCGCGTCCAGATCGCGGTAGCTGAAGCGGCGCTCGCCGTCGATAACCGCGGTGGCGGCGCTCTGCGCGTGGCGGCTGACGATATCGGTCAGCGGCAGGTCGAGCCAGTAGCCTTTGGCGCGGTAGCGCGCGGCGAAATCATCCGGCCAGCGGGTGTAAGGGATAGTCATGCGCAGAACCTCAGTGAAGACCTAAAACGTGAAGCATGGTGGAAAGTTTGGTGCCGGTTTCGCGCCACTCAGAGAGCGGATCGGAGGCAGGCACAATTCCGGCGCCCGCGAACAGACGTACCTGATTGCCGCGCAGCCGCGCGCAGCGGATGGTCACTACCCACTCGCCATTGCCTTCGGCGTCGCACCAGCCGACGATGCCGCCGAAGAGTTCGCGTTCGAACGGCTCCAGCTCGGCGATATACGCTTTCGCCGCCTCGTGCGGGAAGCCGCTTAATGCGGGCGTCGGGTGCAGCAGGCAGGCAAGCGACAGCGCGTTATCGTCTGCAAAGCGGGTCTCGCCCTCGACCGGCGTGGCGAGATGCCACAGCGTCGGCGTTGTAATGAGCTCCGGCGCGCCCGGCATCGCCAGATGCTGGCTGCGCGGCGCCAGCACGTCGCGCATCGCCTGAGTCACCAGTTCATGCTCATGCCGGTCTTTGGCGGAGCACAGCAGCGTCTGCCCGGCTGCTTTATCCTGCGCCGCATCAGCGTGGCGACGCGCGGAGCCGGCGAGCGGCAACGAGCTGAACGTATTGCCATCTTTGCGCAGCAGCAGTTCGGGGCTTGCGCCAAGCAGCGTGCCGCCATCGGGCAGCGGAACGTGGAAGTTAAAGCTCGCCGGGTTTTGCGCCACCAGACGCGCCAGCAGCGCCAGGCTGTCCGGCGTCTCTTCGGTGGTGATATCGATAAGCCGGGAGAGCACGATTTTGCGTACCGCCGGCGTGTCGGTCAGCGCAGCGGCGCGCGCCACCATCGCCATAAAGGCGTCCTGTTCCGGTATCGCCTCGCGGCTTTTCACGCGCGGCGCGGCAGCGGCGCGCTCAGGCAGCGTATAACCTGCGGGCGTAAAATCGCTGCGGCTTTCGGGGATAAACAGCGCGGAGGGCTGGCGCGTGTCGAACGGGATAGCGCCAACCACTATCGGGCGCGCGATGCCGCTGCGGCGGGCGCGGTCAAAGGCGTCGCGCAGCGCGGTCTGAAACGCGCCGTGGCGCGCTTCGCCATCGGCTGCCGGCGTGTCCAGCCGCGCGAAACAGCCGCGGGTGGTAAAACTGTGATAAGGCGACATGAAGAAAAAGCTGTCAGATGAAAGGGATGCGGTTGCCTTGCGGCTCTCCTCGACCAGTGACGTGTCCATGTGCTCCTCCTGTACCAAAAAAGAGAACTGATAATTGTTATCATTTGTATTTGGTGGCGTAACCTAAGGCGAAATGGCGGGCATGTCAACCGCAGAGGCAAATTCACGGCGTCGTCACCGCTTGCATCCTGTCGGCAAATCGTGAAAATGAGAAGCATTATTAACTCTTCTGACAGGATACGTTGCCGTGACGTTCATTTCCGCCCTGCGCTCCACGCTCGCCGCCAGCCTGCTGGTTTTAGGAATTTCCTCAGTTTCACAGGCGGCAGACTGGCCGCGCCAGATAACCGACAGCCGCGGCGTGCAGACGCTCGCAAAAGCGCCGCAGCGCATCGTCTCCACCAGCGTCACCCTGACCGGCTCGCTGCTGGCGATTGACGCGCCGGTCGTGGCGAGTGGCGCCACCTCGCCGGGCAACCGCGTCGCTGACGATCAGGGTTTCCTGCGCCAGTGGGGCGAGGTGGCGAAAGCGCGTCACGTCGGGAGGCTGTACATCGGCGAGCCGAACGCCGAAGCCGTGGCCGCGCAGATGCCGGATCTCATTCTGGTCAGCGCCACCGGCGGCGATTCCGCGCTGGCGCTGTACGAGCAATTTTCCGCCATCGCGCCGACGCTGGTGATTAATTACGACGACAAAAGCTGGCAGCAACTCCTGACCCAGCTCGGTGAAATCACCGGTCACGAGAAACAGGCGGCCGCGCGCATCGCGCAGTTTGATAAGCAGCTCGCGCAGGCGAAAACGCACATGGCGCTGCCGCCGCAGCCGGTAAGCGCGCTGGTTTATAACCCGGCGGCGCACGGCGCGAATCTCTGGACCGCCGACTCCGCGCAGGGGAAACTGCTCGGCCAGCTCGGCTTTACGCTCGCGCCGCCGCCCGCCACGCATGGCCTGACCAGCATGGGCAAACGCCACGATATTATTCAGCTCGGCGGAGAAACGCTGGCCGGGGGGCTTAACGGCGAGACGCTGCTGCTGTTCGCTGGCGATGAAAAAGACGCCGCCGCGCTGATGCGCGATCCGCTGCTGGCCCACCTTCCTGCGGTGCAACATAAACGGGTATACGCGCTTGGCACCGAAACCTTCCGTCTCGATTATTACAGTGCCAGCCTGCTGCTCAAGAGGCTGGAAATGCTGTTTAAAGCGTAAAAAAGGGGCCGCCGGGCCCCTTTTTATTATGCCTGCGCTGGTTGCTGCGGCGTCTGGCGCAGACGTCGCAGCTCGCCGAAGAGCATCGTCAGGACGATAGCAATCACCGCGAGCCCCAGGCCCCCCGCGCTCGCGGCACTGACTGGCGAGAGCAGCGCGCCAGCGCCGCCCAGCAGCGCCGCGCCGATGGCGTCGCCCGTGACGTTTTGCGCCGTCCACAGCCCGTTAATACGCCCGAGCATGTGATCCGGCGTCTGGGTCTGGATAAGCTGGTACTGGATCAGCGAGCTGATGCCGCTCAGGTAGCCGAACAGCGTCAGGCAGAAGAACGCCAGCGGCCACCAGGGCATCAGGCTGAACACGCCGACCGCCGCCAGCGCCAGCACCGAGGCGATAAGCATCGTGCGGCCGGGGTGCGGCGAATGCGCAAGCCCGCCGCTGGTAAGCGCGCCCAGCGCCGCGCCGAGCGGTACAGCAGCGTAAAGCACGCCGATTTCGCCGCTCGCCATCTGCCAGTGGTTCGCAAGCGACGGATAAAGCACGCGCACCGCGCTCGCCATCGTCAACAGCGCGCCAGTAAGCGCGACGCCGCCGACAATCGGGCTTGCAATAAGAAAACGCAGGCCGTCCGCCAGCGCGCGCAACGGGTGCTGGCGCTGCATCTGCGGCGCGGGCAGCGCCGGGAGCGTAAGCAGCGGCAGCAGTGTAAGAAATGTGCCGAGCGCGGCCAGCGCATAGTTCCACGCCACCCCGCCCCAGGCGAGCAGCATCCCGCCGAGCAGCGGCGAAATCACCGACCCGAGCCGCACTGTGAGCATCGTGATGGCCCCCGCCTGCATCAGGTTTTCACGTCCGACGATGGCGGGCGTCGCCGCCAGCAACGCCGTCACGCCGATCGCCCCAAAAAAGCCGTCCCACACCCCGAGCAGATAGATGGCAGCGACCGAGGGCGCGGGCAGCATGGCGTTTACCCACAACCCGATAAACCCGACCCCGCAGGTGGAGCGCGCCAGCAGAATGAGTTTTTTACGCTCGTGGCGGTCGGCCAGCACGCCGCCGGTCATCAGTCCGATAAACATCGCCGCCCCCGTGAGCGTCACTGCGAGACCAACCTGAAACGTCGAGCCGGTGAGCGTCTGGATCTGTACCGGCACCGCCACGCCGAGCAGGCCGAGACCGAGAATGGAGATAAAACGCGCCAGAAAAACGGCGCGATAAGCAGGATGCGTTTTCAATAACGAGAGATTAAGCAGCAGCGAATGTCGGTTCATTACAGGGCCTTAACGCGAATTTTCCTTACCGGATAACGGGGCGCTCATGCTAACATAGCCAGATAAGAGTGATAATAACTATCATTATCGGTTTCAGGATGTGCGTTATGTCGGCCTCGCGCTTTTCCACCAGGATAGCTGTCCTGTTGTGTCTCTTTTTGCTGCTGCTGATGATGGTCGCCCTCAGTCTTCTGGCGGGCGCCAAATCCCTGCCCTTCTCTCTCGTAATGAACGCGCTCACCGGCCCCTGCCGCGACGCGGACTGCACCATCGTGCTTGACGCGCGTCTGCCGCGCACCCTCGCGGGCCTGGTCGCCGGGCTGTCGCTCGGGCTCGCTGGCGCGCTGATGCAAACCCTGACCCGCAATCCGCTGGCTGACCCCGGCCTGCTCGGCGTGAATTCCGGCGCCAGTTTCGCCATTGTTCTCGGCGCGGCGTTGTGGGGGGTGAGCGATCCGCTGGAGATCCTGATGCTGGCGCTGTGCGGCGCGCTGCTGGCGACGCTGGTGGTGGCCTTTACCGGCAGCGCAGGCGGCGGCCAGCTAAGCCCGGTACGCCTGACGCTTGCGGGCGTGGCGCTGGCGGCGGTGCTGGAAGGGCTCTCAAACGGCATTGCGCTGTTAAACCCGGTCGTTTATGACCAGCTACGCTTCTGGCAGGCGGGCTCGCTCGATATCCGTACGCTGGTCACCCTGAAGGCCATCGCACCGGTTGTTGTGCTGGGGGCGATTATCGCGCTGCTGCTAAGCCGCGGTCTCAACAGCCTGAGCATGGGCAGCGACACCGCCACGGCGCTCGGCAGCCGGGTGGCGCGCACGCAGGTGCTCGGGCTTATCGCCATTACGCTGCTGTGCGCCAGCGCCACCGCCGTGGTCGGACCCATCGCCTTTATCGGTCTGATGATGCCGCATCTGGCGCGCTGGCTGGTGGGCGCGGATCACCGCTGGTCGCTACCGGTGACGCTGCTCGCCACCCCCTCGCTGCTGCTGCTGGCGGATATTATTGGCCGCCTGATTGTGCCGGGCGAACTGCGGGTGTCGGTGATGAGCGCGTTTATCGGCGCGCCGGCGCTGATTTATCTGGTGCGCCAGCGGCGCGGCGGGGTGTCGCTATGAGACCCGTTTCGCCCCGCTTATGGCTGTGTTGTCTGCTCGCGCTGAGCCTGTGCGCCGGGCTTGGCGTCTGGGCGCTGACGCAGGGCGCGGTGACGCTTACCGCTTCGCAGGTCGTCGGGGCGCTGACCGGCCATGCGCCGCGCAACGTCTCGCTTATTGTGACCGAATGGCGCCTGCCGCGCGTGACAATGGCGCTGCTGCTGGGCGCGGCGCTCGGCGTGAGCGGCGCGATTTTTCAGTCGCTGATGCGCAACCCCTTAGGCAGCCCCGACGTGATGGGCTTCAATACCGGCGCCTGGAGCGGCGTGCTGGTGGCGATGGTGCTGGCGGGCCAGCATCAGACGGCCATCGCGTTTTCCGCCGTCGCGGGCGGCATGGCGACCGCGTTTATCGTCTGGCTGCTCGCCTGGCGTAACGGCATTGATACCTTCCGCCTGATTATTATCGGCATCGGCGTGCGCGCGATGCTGGTGGCGTTTAATACCTGGCTTTTGTTGCAGGCGTCGCTTGAAACGGCGCTCTCGGCGGGCCTGTGGAACGCCGGTTCTCTGAATGGCATCACCTGGGGGAAAACCGTCCCCGCCGCCCCGCTGCTGCTGCTCACGCTGTTCGCGAGCGCGCTGCTGGTGCGCCGGATGCGGCTTTTAGAGATGGGTGATGACAGCGCCTGCGCGCTCGGGGTGTCGGTGGAGCGCTCGCGCCTGCTGCTGATGCTGACCGGCGTGATACTGACGGCAGGCGCGACGGCGATGGCCGGGCCGATCTCATTTATCGCGCTGGTGGCACCGCATATCGCCCGCCGCGTCAGCGGCACCGCGCGTTTCGGACTCACCCAGGCGGCGCTGTGCGGCGCGCTGCTGCTGCTGGGCGCCGATCTCTGCGCGCAGTATCTGTTTAAACCGTACCAGTTGCCGGTGGGAACCGTCACCGTCTGTCTGGGCGGGATTTACCTCATCGCCTTGTTGATACAGGAGTCACGCAAGAGATGACCACGACGTCGCGCTTAACCGGTGAAGCGCTCACCCTCGGATATGGCGATTTCCGCGTGGCGGAAGGGCTGAACGTGGCCATTCCCGACGGAAAATTCACCGCGATTATTGGCCCGAACGGCTGCGGCAAATCAACGCTGCTGCGTACGCTGAGCCGTCTGATGAAGCCTGTCGCCGGGCAGGTGCGCCTTGACGGCGACGCTATCCAGCGTTTCGCCACCAAAGAGGTGGCAAGACGTATCGGCCTGCTGTCGCAGAACGCCAGCGCGCCGGGGGATATCACCGTTCAGGAGCTGGTGGCGCGCGGTCGCTATCCGCATCAGCCGCTGTTTACCCGCTGGCGCGAAGAGGACGAGCGCGCGGTGCAACGCGCAATGGCCGCAACCGGCGTAACCGCGCTTGCCGACCAGAGCGTCGATACGCTCTCCGGCGGGCAGCGCCAGCGCGCGTGGATTGCGATGGTGCTGGCGCAGGAGACATCGATTCTGCTGCTCGACGAGCCGACCACCTGGCTTGATATCAGCCATCAGATAGAGTTGCTGGAGCTGCTGAGCGCGCTGAACCGCGAGCAAGGGTATACGCTTGCCGCAGTGCTGCATGACCTGAACCAGGCGTGCCGTTACGCAAACCACCTGATTGCGCTGCGGGACGGAAAAATCGTGGCGGAAGGCGCGCCGAAGGAGATAGTGACGCCAACGCTTATCGAGGCGATTTACGGGCTGCGCTGCATGATTATTGACGATCCGGTGGCCGGAACGCCGCTGGTGGTGCCGCTCGGGCGGCGGTGAGGCGGGATAGTGGGTGCGCCCAGGTAAACGGTGGGCGCGCGACGCTTACCCACCCCGCAAAAACCGTCGCGCCTTGTCGCTCCAGGGCGGGTAAGCGAAACGCCACCCGCCCTTCATCACCGGCGCAAACGGCTAAACGGTGGGCGCGCGGCGCTTACCCACCCTGCCCAACTCCTGGTGCCTCGTCGTTACAACGGGTTGGTTTGCGCCTCGACCACCGCGAGCGCGACCATATTCACGATACGGCGCACAGAGGCGATAGGCGTTAACACATGCACCGGCTTCGCCACGCCCATCAACACCGGCCCGACGGTCACGCCTTCTGAGCTGGAAACGCGCAGCAGGTTGTAACTGATACGCGCCGCTTCGACGTTCGGCATAATCAGGATATTCGCGGATCCTTTCAGCGGGCTGTCCGGCATACGGTCATTCCGAATGCTCTCCACCAGCGCGGCGTCGCCATGCATCTCGCCGTCTATCATCAGCTCCGGCGCGCGCTCGCGCACAAGCTGTAGCGTCTCGCGCATTTTGCTGGCGGCGGGCGAATCCGATGAACCAAAGTTCGAGTGCGACAGCAGCGCCACTTTCGGCTCGATCCCGAAACGACGCACGGTTTCCGCCGCCATCACGGTGATTTCGGCAAGCTGTTCAGGCGTCGGATCATCGTTGACATAGGTGTCGGCAATAAAGGTGTTGCCGCTCGGCAGCAGCAGCGCATTCATCGCGCCTGCGGCCTTCACGCCGTCACGGTAGCCGAAAATCTGCTGAACCACGCTGAAATGCTCATGATAATCACCGATTGTGCCGCAGATCATCGCATCCACTTCACCACGATGCACCATGATGGCCCCGATCACCGTACTGTTGCCGATGACCGCGCGCTGGGCCTGCTCCTGCGTAACGCCGCGACGCTTCATGATGGCGTAGTACTCATTCCAGTACTCCTTGTAGCGCGGGTCCGATTCGTTATTCACAATCTCGAAATCTTTTCCGGCTTCCATTTGCAGACCAAGTTTTTTCAGGCGCATTTCAATAACGCCTGGTCGGCCAATCAGCACCGGCTTCGCGAGACCCAGCGTGATCAGCTCCTGGGTGGCGTGCAGCACACGCGGCTCTTCGCCTTCGGTCAGCACCACGCGTTTCGGATCCTTACGCGCCTGGTTAAAGACCGGCTTCATAAACAGGTTGGTTTTGTAGACAAATTCCGTGAGTTTGTCTTTATACGCGTCGAAATCCGTAATCGGGCGGGTGGCCACGCCGGATTCCATCGCGGCTTTTGCCACTGCCGGCGCGATGGTGACGATAAGACGCGGGTCGAACGGTTTTGGAATGATGTAATCCGGGCCGAACGACAGCTCCTGGTCCTCATACGCCGAGGCGACCACCTCGCTCTGCTCGGCATGCGCCAGCTCGGCGATGGCGTGTACTGCCGCGAGCTTCATCTCTTCGTTAATGGCAGTCGCGCCCACGTCCAGCGCGCCGCGGAAGATGAACGGGAAGCAGAGCACGTTGTTGACCTGGTTCGGGAAATCCGAGCGGCCGGTACAGATGATCGCGTCCGGGCGCACTTCTTTGGCGAGCGGCGGCATAATTTCCGGCTCCGGATTGGCGAGCGCCAGAATCAGCGGCGACGCGGCCATCTGTTTGACCATCTCCTGCGTCAGCACTTTCGGGCCCGAGCAGCCGAGGAAAATATCCGCCCCTTCGATAACCTCGCCAAGCGTGCGCTTGCCATTGTCATCAATGGCATAGGCGGCTTTGGTTTCCGCCATATTCTCTTCGCGCCCTTTGTAGATAACGCCTTTCGAGTCGCACACCACAATGTTGTGCTTCTGCATGCCGAGCGCCACCAGCAGGTTCATACAGGCGATGGCGGACGCGCCCGCGCCGGAGACCACCAGCCGCACGTCAGAGATATTTTTCTGCACCACGCGCAGGCCGTTTAACACCGCGGCGGTACAGATAATGGCGGTGCCGTGCTGATCGTCATGGAACACCGGAATATTCATGCGCTCGCGCAGTTTCTGCTCGATGTAAAAGCATTCCGGCGCTTTGATATCTTCAAGGTTAATGCCGCCGAACGTTGGCTCCAGCGCCGCCACCACGTCGATCACTTTATCCGGATCGTGCTCGTCGATTTCGATATCAAACACATCGATACCCGCGAATTTCTTAAACAGCACGCCCTTGCCTTCCATCACCGGCTTACCGGCCAGCGCGCCGATATTGCCAAGCCCCAGCACCGCGGTGCCGTTGGAGATCACCGCCACCAGGTTGCCGCGCGCGGTGTATTTATGGGCAGCCAGCGGGTCGGCGGCGATTTCAAGACACGGCGCGGCGACGCCCGGCGAATAAGCGAGCGCCAGATCGCGCTGGGTCGCCAGCGGTTTGGTCGGGGAAACCTGAATTTTGCCTGGAACCGGAAACTCGTGAAAATCGAGGGCGCTTTGTTTTAGTTGTTCATCCATTGTGCTGATCCTTTTTCTTTGTGCAGGGTACGAAGCGGCAGGTCGCACGCTCGTTTAACCAGGCCGACAGTATCGCCCTTAACAGGCGGGCAAACTTTGAATACCGTTAAACTCTGCGTCATGCAACCCCTTGATGTTATCAATTTATAGCAGCGATGTTGCCGGTTCGGGAAAGCATTGCTATGTGCGTCTGCTATGCTTTTTTGTTATGTCCCTGATGAGATCCCGGCGGGCGACACTGACAGCGCCCCATAAAATCTTTGCTTTTCAAGGAGTAGCAAAATGAACCAACTCGAAGGCATTAAGCAGTTCACCACCGTAGTCGCCGACAGCGGCGATATTGAATCGATTCGTAGCTATCAGCCGGAAGACGCCACCACGAACCCCTCGCTGTTGCTGAAGGCCGCAAGCCTTGAGCACTACCAGCATCTGTTCGCCGACGCGCTGGAATACGGCAAAAAGCGCGGCAGCACTCAGAAAGAGAAAGTGGCAGAGGCCAGCGACAAACTGGCGGTCAATGTGGGTGCGAAAATTCTGAAAAGCATTCCGGGACGCGTCTCCACCGAAGTTGACGCCCGTCTCTCTTTCGATAAAGAAAAAAGCATCGCCAAAGCCCGCCGTCTGGTGGAGCTCTATCAGGACCAGGGCATCGATAAATCGCGCATTCTGATTAAGCTCGCCTCCACCTGGGAAGGCATCCGCGCGGCGGAAGAACTGGAAAAAGAAGGCATCCACTGCAACCTGACGCTCCTTTTCTCCTTTGCCCAGGCGCGCGCCTGCGCCGAAGCGGGCGTTTATCTCATCTCCCCGTTCGTCGGGCGTATCTACGACTGGTACAACACCCGCAAACCGATGGACCCGTATGTGGTGGATGAAGACCCGGGCGTGAAGTCGGTGCGTAACATTTACGACTACTACAAACAGCACAACTACCAGACCATTGTGATGGGCGCGAGCTTCCGCCGTACCGAGCAGATCCTGGCGCTCGCGGGCTGCGACCGTCTGACCATCTCCCCGAACCTGCTGAAAGAGCTTCAGGAGAGCGACGCGCCGGTCGCCCGCAAGCTGATCCCGGCGTCGCAGGGCTTCAACCGCCCGGCACCGATGACCGAAGCCGAATTCCGCTGGGAGCATAACCAGGACGCGATGGCGGTCGAGAAACTGGCGGAAGGCATTCGCCAGTTCGCCGTTGACCAGCGTTCACTTGAAGATCTGCTTGCCGCCAAACTTTAACTTTTGTCATGGAGAGAAACATGTCTCGTCAGCTTTTAGCCAACGCCATCCGCGCGCTCAGCATGGACGCGGTACAGAAAGCCAAATCCGGCCATCCCGGCGCCCCGATGGGCATGGCGGATATCGCCGAAGTGCTGTGGAACGATTTCCTCAAGCACAACCCGACTAACCCGACCTGGTATGACCGCGACCGCTTTATTCTTTCTAACGGCCACGCCTCGATGCTGCTCTACAGCCTGCTGCATCTGTCAGGCTACGACCTGCCGATGGAAGAGCTGAAAAACTTCCGCCAGTTGCACTCAAAAACGCCGGGGCATCCGGAAATCGGCTATACGCCGGGCGTGGAAACCACGACCGGGCCGCTCGGCCAGGGGCTGGCGAATGCGGTCGGCCTCGCCATCGCCGAGAAAACCCTGGCGGCGCAGTTTAACCGTCCGGGACATGAGATTGTCGACCACAACACCTATGTCTTTATGGGCGATGGCTGTCTGATGGAAGGCATTTCCCATGAAGTATGCTCGCTCGCGGGTACGCTGGGGCTGGGTAAGCTTATCGGGTTCTACGATCACAACGGCATCTCCATTGATGGCGAAACCGAAGGATGGTTTACCGACGACACCGCCAAACGCTTCGAAGCCTACAACTGGCACGTGGTGCATGAAATCGACGGCCACGATCCAGAAGCCATCAAGCGCGCCATCGAAGAGGCGAAGCAGGTCGCCGATAAACCATCGCTGATTATCTGTCGCACCGTTATCGGTTTCGGCTCGCCGAACAAAGCGGGCAAAGAGGAGTCGCACGGCGCGGCGCTCGGCGAAGAAGAAGTGGCGCTGACCCGCAAACAGCTCGGCTGGAACTACCCGCCGTTTGAAATTCCGGATGACGTTTACAAAGGCTGGGATGCGAAAGAAAAAGGCCAGCAGGTTGAAGCAAGCTGGAACGAGAAGTTCGCGGCGTATCAGCAGGCCCACCCGGAACTCGCGGCGGAGTTTAACCGCCGTATGGGCGGTGAAATGCCGGAAAACTGGCAGCAGGTGACGCAGGAGTACATCGAAAAACTCCAGGCAGAACCGGCGAAAATCGCCTCCCGTAAGGCATCCCAGAACGCGCTGAACGTCTATGGCCCGGTACTGCCGGAGCTGCTTGGCGGCTCGGCGGATCTGGCACCCAGCAACCTGACTATCTGGTCGGGCTCCACCTCGCTGAAAGAAGATCCGGCGGGCAACTACATTCACTACGGCGTGCGTGAGTTCGGCATGACGGCGATTGCGAACGGTATCGCCCACCACGGCGGGTTTGTGCCGTACACCGCGACCTTCCTGATGTTCGTCGAATACGCCCGCAACGCGGCGCGTATGGCGGCGCTAATGAAGGCGCGCCAGATTATGGTTTACACCCATGACTCTATCGGCCTCGGCGAAGACGGCCCGACCCACCAGGCGGTGGAACAGCTCGCAAGCCTGCGCCTGACGCCGAATTTCAGCACCTGGCGTCCGTGTGACCAGGTGGAAACCGCAGTGGCATGGAAAGCCGCTATTGAGCGCCATAACGGCCCGACGGCGCTGATCCTCTCCCGTCAGAACCTGGCACAAATTGAGCGCTCGCCGCAGCAACTGAAAGATGTGGCGCGCGGCGGCTACATTCTGAAAGACGCGGGCGGCAAACCGGATCTGATCCTGATTGCCACCGGGTCGGAAGTAGAGATTGCCGTTCAGGCAGCCGAAAAACTGCGCGGCGACGGCGTGGCGGTGCGTGTGGTGTCGCTGCCGTCAACCGATGTGTTTGACGCGCAGGATGAAGCCTACCGTGAATCGGTGCTGCCGTCTGACGTCAGCGCGCGCGTGGCGGTGGAAGCGGGCATCGCCGACTACTGGTACAAATATGTTGGCCTGAAAGGCGCTATCGTCGGCATGACCGGTTATGGCGAATCCGCGCCTGCGGAGAAACTCTTCCCGTACTTCGGCTTTACCGTCGAAAACGTGGTGGAAAAAGCCCGCAAAGTGCTTGGCAAATAAACCAGCCTTAACGGGCTGACGCCGATCGTTTAAGCGTACCTGAACGAGCCGGCCAGTAAGAAACCAGCCAGAGTCAGATCCCTGATTCTGGCTTTTTTATGTCTGAACACGATATGGATTTCGTTAACCGTTCAGCTTTAAATCACATAAAGCTTAAGTGAGCGGCATTACGGCAGACGCCAGGGGTGATTCTTTACAGGCCGCTTTCAGCAGCAGACTTCGCGCGAGTGATGGCTCCGGCGTTAAATATTGGATGTTCATAGTTATCGGTGACATCACGGACTCGGTATATCTTCCAGATGTCTGACTCCCGACGAACAAAAACTTCCAGCTCTACTTTTTTCCCGCCCTCCCTGCCAATCCATACCGGCATTACCTCGCCTCCATGAACGGTCTGGCGGCGCCGACAGTTAGCGCCGATACCCATGATGGATCATAGTCCTGTGCATAAGCGAAGTAATGCAGGCCGTAATCTTTTGCGTTTAGCGTTCTCTCCAGCCGTATGCCGCCAGCAGCTATAGCCTCCCTTGTAAAGGTCGCACATTCGTTATGTGAATGACCGAGCGCGCGGGACCGGAGATGCGAAATAGCAACGTCTTTATTCCAGTTCATTCTTAGTTCTTTTAAGCATGAAAATAGAATTATTGCGTTAACCATAAATATTTTGTGGGATAAAAAAGCTGAAATTATCCCACGTAAAATTATTATTTCCGGATTCGGCCCGGCAAAACTCGCCTGCAAGCAAACAGGATCGAACGGGTGCCACTCGTCCCTCGGCGCAGGGCTTTAAATTAGCCTTAACGGGCTGGCTTTTTTATTTCCGGCGCGGTGTTATTTCAGTACTTTCAGCGTCTCGGCGCTTTTGTTTATCACAATATCTTCCGTTTTCTCATCCCATTTCGCCTCAGCGACAATAACCTGCCCCGGATGCTGCGGATCGCGCGCCACCAGCGTTTTGCCCTCGGCATCTTCCTGCACGTTGAGATTCATCGAAAACGAAGGGATGGCCTCCACCCACTGCTGTTGCTGCACGTCATAGAGATAGGTCGCCCGCCAGGCGCTGCTCCACCACTGCGGATAAATAAGCACGCGGTCGCGCCCGCTGTCGTCAAGGTTTGAGAGCGCCTCCACGCCGCCGCCGATGCACGAAGCAATGGACGCTGGTTTCACCGTCGGATCGCTGTTCCAGAGCTGGCACTCGCAGTCGCCGCTCTCATTGCACACGCCGTTGGTTTTCGGATCGTGCGCCGTCAGCCAGGCGTAGCTTTTCGCCGTGCCGTTAAAGCGCCCGCCTGCCAGACGGTAATCGCGCGTTTTCTGCCGGTTCGCTTCGGTTATCCAGTCGGTTTCTTCGCTGATGCGCCAGCCGGCGGCCTGCTTCGTTAAGGTGAGCTGTGCCGGGTAATTGCGCGGCGTCTGCGGCTCCAGCCCCGCCTGCTTCACGAACGTGGCCTGCACGGCGAGCGGCTGCCCGTCCTGTTCGGTTAGCGTAATGTTGCTGACGACAGTCTGGGTGTAGTGCGGATGTTTTTGCAGGAAAGCGATATTTTCCCCAATGACCGCCTCCGGCGTGAGCGCTTTGCCGTACCAGCGGATCTTTTCGCCATAAAGCGACGCGCCGGCCTCGGCGGAGGGGTGATTTTTAAAGTCGTTCCAGCGGGCTATCAGCGCGCTGACGTCACGTTCGTCCTGCGACGACATCGCGGCGCTGGCGGAGAGCGTCAGCCCTGCCAGCGCAAGCGTGAATACCGCGCGCAGCCCCTGTATGAATGCCATAAATTCCCTGCCGTGTTATTTGGTTATGATAAGCCACAGGAATATACGCAAAAACGCAGGCGGCCAGAAGCGGGATTATTGGGTTACCCAGAGCGTCGGCCAGGCGTCGGGCCCGTGCCAGCCGTCGCAGCTCGGCTCTTCGGCGTAACGCACCAGGCGAAACCGCTGGCCGTCAAAGCGCCAGCGCGTCGCCACGCCGCAGTCGCCAAGGCCGCGCCCTTTGGAAAGCGTGGTGAGTTCTTTGGTTTTTTCGTCAAAGCTGGCGTTCATCAGTTCCAGCTCCTGCTCCTTATCGGCAGGCAGAAACGGCAGACGCAGACGCACCATGCGCGAGGCGAACGGCTTCTGGCGCGAGACCAGCCAGGCGAGATCGACCGTGTTATACGCGCCTGCTTCGCAGCTGATTATCATCAGCGCGGTGTCGTCGGTAAGCGCGGAGATGCGCACTTCGCGGCGCATCGGGTCGAGCGAGCACTGGCTGTTGGTCATGCGCCAGGTGCCGTAATCCAGAAGCGCGTTGAGCTCATCATGGGAGAGCGGCGTTGGCGTCGGGTTGGTTATCTTAATGCCTTTTATCGCGGGCGCGGGCGGCACGCTGAGCGGCGGATTGCTGCCTTTTTTAATCCAGGCGGTTTCGCTGCCGACGCGCTTTTGCTGGGCATCGATAAACAGCAGCGCGGCTTTCAGCCCGTCAAGCGACAGGCGGCCCGGCCCGTCTTTGAGCGTGATAACCGATGACTCTTTGATCTGATCGAGGAAATCGATGATGGTTGCCGGGTCGTCGGACAGCAGACGACGCGGGGCGTCACGCCATTTGTGCCCGGCGGGGATGAGCGTTTTGCCATCCAGCAGCAGGCGCGGCGCGAGCGGCGGCGCTTTACTGACGGCGGCTTCCGGCCTGCCCGCCTCGATACGCAGCGTGGCGTCGGTTTTCGCGCCCGCGCTGCGTGAGACCGTCATCACGAGATCCTGATGGTCGCCCACGTTGCGGGCAGAGCAGAAGTTCTGGTTATTGCAGGTCACCTGCCAGTCACTGAAGATCTTCTGCGCCGGCGCGGCCCACAGCGGCGAGGCGAACAGCAGATAACAGCTAAGCAGTGACAGCAGACGAAAAAGCATGGACGGCGCGTATCCCGGGCGTTAACAGCGGTGAGAAGAAACGCGCCTATCTTCGTTGCCCTTCACGGGCGGCTCAATCGGATTTATCGGATAGATTTATCTGAAATACCACTTCTGATTATTCAGCTAAATCAATCCATTATTCCGCGCAGCTGGAGATGCTGAAGCAGCAGCACGGTTTTCGCGTCGCGAATAACGCCCTGTTTCACCTGCTCAAGCGCCGCCTGAAACGGCATCTCCAGCACCTCAATCTCTTCATCCTCCACGCCGCCGCCCGCATTCGCCCGCGCGGCGTCGTCATACTCGGCGATAAAAAGATGAATGAGCTCGGTAACGCCGCCAGGCGAGGTATAAAGCTCAAACACTTTTTCCGCCGTGCCGACGCGATAGCCGGTCTCTTCGATCGCCTCTTTGCGAATGCAGACTTCCGGCTCATCGTCGTCCAGCAGTCCGGCGCAGGCTTCAATCAGCATGCCGTCCGGGTTGCCGTTCACCCAGGTCGCGACGCGAAACTGGCGAATCAGCACGACGCTCTTTTTCTCGCGGTTGTACAGCAGCACAGCCGCGCCGTTGCCGCGATCGTAGACTTCCCGCTTGTGGCGGACAACGTCGCCATTTTTACGCGTCAGATCGTAGGTGATGTTGCGCAGGACAAAATAGTTTTCCGAGAGAATTTTATCTTTAATCAGTTCGACATTTAACGACATAGCGACTCCATAAACGCCTGGTGTTGGGTGAATAGTACGACCCGAAACGCCGTTTGTCGCCCCCGACGGCGGCGAGCATGCAGGAACAGACGCGCAATGGACGATATTCCGCGGATTGCGCGCGGGCTGCAGGCGATACGCTTGTACAAAGCGCGGCTGCGCCGTGCGCGTGGCGAAAAAGCCGACGCGCAGGCTATGGTTTATGCAGGCGCAGGCACTAACAATAACGAGACCGGAGTGAGCATGTCGCAACCTGACCCCTGGCACGTATTGATCGTTGACGATCACCCATTGATGCGCCGCGGTATTCGCCAGCTTCTTGAGACCGACGCGCAGTTTCGGGTGGTGGGCGAAGCGAGCAACGGCGACGAGGCTGTCGCGCTGGCGAACCAGTTAACGCCGGACGTCATCCTGCTGGATCTCAATATGCGTGGCCTGAGCGGCCTTGATACGCTCAGGCTGCTGCGCCGCGACAGCGTGAGCGCGCGGATTATCGTGCTGACGGTCTCAGACGCGCGCAGCGACGTGTATGCGGTGATGGACGCGGGCGCTGATGGCTATCTGTTAAAAGACAGCGAGCCGGAAATATTGCTTGCGGCGATGCGCGACGGCGCGGCGGGCGGCGGCGTGTTCAGCGCGCAGGTGCAGACGTATCTGAACCAGCGCCTGCCGGGCGAAAAGCCCACCGCGCCGTTCGCGCAGCTGACCGAGCGGGAGCTTGACGTATTACAGGAAGTGGCGCGCGGTCTGTCGAATAAACAGATTGCATCTGTCCTGCACATCTCTGAAGAGACAGTAAAAGTGCATATTCGCAATTTACTGCGCAAACTTAACGTGCGCTCGCGCGTCGCGGCGACGGTTCTGTTTTTCGAATCCCGTGACGCGTAAGGTCTGCCGGGCGCGGTTTTGGCGAGATAATTTACATTATCTCCTTTTTTCTCCACGTTTGCCCCGTCGCCTGGGGCTACAGTGATTGCGGCTACCAATAATAACGACGCGAAGCATTTAAGAGGTCCTGACTCGCATGGCGAATTTTTTTATCGATCGCCCGATTTTTGCGTGGGTGCTGGCGATTCTCATCTGCCTGACCGGCACGATGGCGATTTTTTCACTGCCCGTTGAGCAATATCCCGAACTCGCGCCGCCTAATGTGCGCATAACCGCAAACTACCCTGGCGCCTCGGCCCAGACGCTGGAAAACACCGTCACTCAGGTTATCGAACAGAACATGACCGGCCTCGATAACCTGATGTATATGACCTCGCAGAGCAGCGCTACCGGCCAGGCGTCGGTCACGCTGAACTTTAAAGCCGGCACCGATCCGGATGAAGCGGTGCAGCAGGTGCAAAACCAGCTGCAATCCGCGCTGCGTAAACTGCCGCAGGCCGTACAGACGCAGGGCGTGACGGTACGCAAAACCGGCGACACCAATATCCTGACCATCGCGTTCGTCTCCACCGACGGTAGCATGGATAAACAGGACATCGCCGACTACGTAGCAAGTAACATTCAGGAGCCGCTAAGCCGCATCAATGGTGTGGGGGATATCGACGCCTACGGCTCGCAGTACGCGATGCGTATCTGGCTCAATCCCGACCGACTCACCAGCTATCAGCTGACCACCGCCGACGTGGTGGCGGCTATCAAATCCCAGAACAGCCAGATAGCGGTCGGCCAGCTTGGCGGCACGCCGTCGGTGGATGACCAGGCGCTGAACGCCACCATTAATGCGCAGTCGCTATTGCAGACGCCGGAACAGTTTCGCGCTATTACGCTTCGCGTGAATCAGGACGGCTCGACGGTAACGCTTGGCGATGTCGCGACCGTCGAGATGGGCGCGGAAAAGTATGACAATCTGAGCCGCTATAACGGCAAGGCGGCCTCGGGGCTCGGCGTAAAGCTCGCCTCCGGCGCCAACGAGATGGCGACCGCGCAGCTGGTGCTTAACCGGCTTGATGAGCTGTCGCACTATTTCCCGCACGGACTGGAATATAAGGTGGCGTATGAAACCACCTCGTTTGTGAAAGCCTCGATTACCGACGTCGTCAAAACCCTGCTCGAAGCGATCGCGCTGGTGTTTCTGGTGATGTATCTCTTTTTGCAGAACTTCCGCGCGACGCTTATCCCGACTATCGCGGTACCGGTCGTGCTGCTCGGCACGTTCGTGGTGCTTTACAGCTTCGGTTACAGCATTAACACGCTCACGATGTTCGCGATGGTGCTGGCGATAGGCCTGCTGGTGGATGACGCCATCGTGGTGGTGGAGAACGTCGAGCGCATCATGAGCGAAGAAGGGCTCTCGCCGCGCGCCGCCACGCGTAAATCGATGGGACAGATCCAGGGCGCGCTGGTGGGCATCGCGATGGTGCTGTCAGCGGTGTTTATCCCGATGGCGTTTTTCGGCGGCACCACCGGCGCGATTTACCGCCAGTTCTCTGTCACGATTGTTTCATCGATGGTGCTGTCAGTGCTGGTGGCGATGATCCTCACCCCTGCCCTGTGCGCCACGCTGCTTAAGCCGCTTAAAAAAGGCGAGCATCACGGTACACGCGGTTTTTTCGGCTGGTTTAACCGCACCTTTGAGCGCAGCGCGCTGCGCTATGAATCAGCCGTCGGAAAAATCGTGCATCGCAGTCTGCGCTGGATTTTGGTCTATGCGCTGCTGCTGGGCGGTATGGTGTTTCTGTTTCTGCGCCTGCCGACGTCATTTCTGCCGCAGGAAGACCGCGGTATGTTTATTACCTCCGTACAACTGCCGCCCGGCGCGACCCAGCAACAGACGCTGAAAGTGGTGCAAAAGGTGGAGCGTTATTTCTTCGAGAAAGAAAAAGCCAATGTCGCCTCGGTGTTCGCAACGGTCGGCTCCGGCCCCGGAGGCAATGGTCAGAACGTGGCGCGGATGTTTGTGCGCCTGAAACCGTGGGAGGATCGCGACGCAGACCGCGGCAGCGCGGACGCGATTATCGAGCGCGCCACTCGCGCCTTCCGCCACATTAACGAGGCGCGCGTGTTCGCCAGCAGCCCACCCGCCATTAGCGGCCTCGGCAGCTCCGCCGGTTTTGATATGGAATTACAGGATCACGCCGGGCTCGGACATGACGCGCTGATGCAGGCGCGCGACCGTCTGCTTGATATGGCGAGCAAAGACCCGGCGCTGACCCGCGTGCGCCACAACGGCCTTGATGACAGCCCGCAGTTGCAGATTGATATCGACCAGCGCAAGGCCCAGGCGCTCGGCGTTTCTGTCGATGATATTAACGACACGCTGCAAACCGCATGGGGCTCAAGCTATGTGAATGACTTTATGGATCGCGGCCGCGTAAAAAAGGTTTATGTGCAGGCTTCCGCGAAATACCGGATGCTGCCGGAGGATATTAATCGCTGGTATGTGCGCAATCAGGCAGGCGAAATGGTGCCGTTCTCCGCCTTCGCCACCTCGCGCTGGGAGACCGGTTCGCCACGCCTTGAGCGCTACAACGGCTATTCGGCGCTGGAGATTGTCGGCGAGGCGGCGCCGGGCGTCAGTACCGGCACCGCGATGGACGTGATGGAAAAACTGGTGAGCCAGCTGCCGACAGGCTTTGGCCTTGAGTGGACCGCGATGTCGTATCAGGAACGGCTCTCCGGCTCGCAGGCGCCTGCGCTCTACGCGCTGTCGCTGCTGGTGGTGTTCCTGTGTCTCGCGGCGCTGTATGAGAGCTGGACGGTACCGTTCTCGGTAATGCTGGTGGTGCCGCTTGGTGTAATCGGGGCGCTGCTCGCGACCTGGCTGCGCGGGCTGGAGAACGACGTCTATTTCCAGGTGGGGTTGCTCACCGTCATCGGGCTGTCGGCCAAGAACGCGATACTGATTGTTGAATTCGCTAATGAGATGAACAGCAAAGGCCACGAGCTGGTTGCCTCCACGCTCGACGCGTGCCGCCAGCGTCTGCGTCCGATTCTGATGACCTCGCTCGCGTTTATCTTTGGCGTCCTGCCGATGGCGACCAGTAGCGGCGCGGGCTCCGCCAGCCAACACGCGGTGGGCACCGGCGTCATGGGCGGTATGATCTCGGCGACGCTGCTGGCGATTTTCTTCGTGCCGTTGTTCTTTGTATTGATCCGCAGACGATTTCCGCTGCGACCGGCGCCTGAAGAGTGAGAGTCATAAAGAAAAAGGCGACCTGTGAAGGCCGCCTTTTGATTGTTTTAGTGAGTGAAATCACTGCTGTGTGTCTATAAAAGCGATGTGCTCTTGCTTATTGCTGGATTTATTTACGAAGCATCGCTTCAATAAAGTCTTTCCAGTTCCCCAGTTCATGTTCAATCATAACGACCTCTCTTTATTATTGTTTGCATGATACAAAAATAACGGCCCGGAGTGAAGATACTTTAACCAATCGAATTGATAAGCTCCCTTCATGTATTTGTTATCGGCACTGAGTTCAATATGACGAGGATAAGTTGTCGGTAATGTGACGCCTGGCAATATTCGATAAATTTTTATAACAAGAGGAATAACTAAGCATGCTTATTATGACCCGGCAAGATATTGAAAATCCCGACTGGCAGGCACTCGCTACGCTCATTGAGCGCGCGGGACTTGGCGCACGCGCAGCACGGGATGTCGAGCGTTGCTACACCCATAGTACGTTTTGCTGGTACGGGTTTTACGACGGAAAACTGGTGGCGACGGCGCATGCGATTAGCGATTTGACCTGGTCGAGTTATGTCGCGGATATTGTTGTCGATCCCGATTATCAGGGACGGGGTTTTGGCAATCAGTTAATGGACCACATTCTCGAAACACTTTTACCTTTTGGTAAAGTTTTTATCTACGCAGTTTTAGATAAAGTCGCTTTTTATAAAAAATATCAATTCCGGGAATTGACCAGCGGAATGGTCTGCGCCAGTGATGAAAAATTATTCAAAATGTATCAACAGGGTTATATACGTTAAGCATAATTGTGAATGATAGGTTATATTAGCAGGCTACTGTTTCTCCTGTTATCTATTCTAATAATTTGTTTAAGCCACCGGATTTCAGACAAAAGGATTCAAATATGGTCGTGATGTACGGCATAAAAAACTGCGACACCATCAAAAAAGCGCGCCGCTGGTTAGAAAGCCAGCAGATAGCGTATCAGTTTCACGACTACCGCGCCGACGGCCTTGATGCACAACTGCTGCATAAACTCATCGCAGAGCTGGGATGGGAGGCGCTGCTGAACACACGCGGCACCACCTGGCGTAAGCTCGACGAAGCGCGTCGCGCGACAATCACTGACGCTGACCGCGCAGCGGCGCTGATGCTGGAAATGCCGGCCATCATTAAACGACCATTGCTCTGCGCGCCGGGTAAGCCTATGCTGCTTGGTTTTAGCGAATCCACTTACCAGCACTATTTTAACGAGGTCTAGTGTTATGTCTTGCCCGGTTATTGAGCTGACGCAGCAGCTTATTCGTCGCCCTTCTCTTAGCCCCGATGATGCGGGCTGCCAGGCGCTGTTGATTGAGCGGCTACGCGCGGCAGGGTTCACGGTAGAGCCGATGAATATTGGCGACACGCAGAACTTCTGGGCATGGCGCGGCAATGGCGAAACGCTGGCGTTCGCGGGGCATACCGATGTGGTGCCCGCAGGCGATGCCGAGCGCTGGATCAACCCGCCATTTGAACCGACCATCCGCGACGGCATGCTGTTTGGCCGCGGCGCGGCGGACATGAAAGGCTCACTGGCGGCAATGGTCGTGGCGGCGGAACGCTTTGTCGCGCAACATCCGCACCATCGCGGACGCCTGGCGTTTCTTATCACCTCTGATGAAGAGGCCAGCGCCGTGAACGGCACCGTCAAAGTCGTGGAAGCGCTGATGGCGCGCGGCGAACGCCTTGATTACTGCCTGGTGGGCGAGCCGTCCAGCAGCGAAGTGGTGGGCGACGTGGTGAAAAACGGCCGTCGCGGCTCGCTGACGTGCAATCTGACCGTGCATGGCGTGCAGGGGCACGTGGCGTATCCGCATCTCGCGGATAATCCGGTGCACCGCGCCGCGCCGATGCTCAACGAGCTGGTGGCTATCGAGTGGGATCGCGGCAACGAGTTTTTCCCGCCGACCAGCATGCAGATAGCCAATATTCAGGCGGGCACCGGCAGTAACAACGTGATCCCAGGCGATCTCCACGTGCAGTTTAACTTCCGCTTTAGCACCGAGCTGACGGATGAGATGATTAAACAGCGCGTCGTGGCGCTGCTGGACAAATACCAGCTGCGCTACACGCTGGACTGGTGGCTCTCCGGCCAGCCGTTTTTAACCGCGCGCGGCAAACTGGTGGATGCGGTCGTCAACGCCGTTCACCACTATAATGAAATTAAACCGCAGCTGCTGACGACCGGCGGCACGTCCGACGGGCGCTTTATCGCGCGCATGGGCGCGCAGGTGGTCGAGCTCGGGCCGGTCAACGCGACGATTCACAAAATCAACGAATGCGTGAAAGCGTCCGACCTGCAGCTGCTGGCCCGTATGTATCAACGCATTATGGAGCAGCTCGTCGCCTGATGAGCGCTCTGCAGACGAGGATAACGTCATGGAATGGCTTGGAAAATATTGGTGGGTGCTGGTGCTGGTGTTTCTGCTCGGCGTCCTGCTGAACGTGATTAAAGATTTAAAACGGGTGGATCATAAGAAATTTATGGATAACCGCCCGGAACTGCCGCCCCACCGCGATTTTAACGATAAGTGGGACGACGAAGACGACTGGCCGAAGAAGAAGTAAGCGCCTGCTTACTTTCCTCTTCTCCTCCGTCAGGCGCGACGCCTGACGGAGCGCCGGTCGCGTTCTCCCGCCCTACATCATCTGGATAACATCGTCATCGCCCGGTTTACCGCCGCTTAACGCCTCATCGAAATAGTGCTTTGGCACGGTATAACGCAGGTGATCGAGCGCCAGCTGCATGCTGCGGTTATCGATCGCATGGCCCAGATCCTCAACGATATCCAGCGTCACGTCGCCGCCCGCGCGCAGCAGCGCATCCGCCGCCGCCTGAGCGTAACGGGCGTCGATCACCTCATCATCTTCGCCGTGGATCAGGTGTACGGTAGTGGCAGTGGTGGCGGCCACGGGCAGCTCGGCAAATCGCCCGTTAAAGGCGATAACGCGCGAGGCAAGGCCCGGCTCGGCTTTCACGCCTTCCAGCACCATAATCGCGCCCTGCGAAAACCCGATCAGCGCCGTGGCCGCCGGGCTGACGCCGCTTTCGCGCTGCCACTGGCGTACGGTGTCGATAAACGTGGGCATGATGTCATCCACGCGCTGCTGGCGGTTCGCCTCCGTCACGCCCTGCACGGAAAACCACTCGCGGCCAGGCGCCGGGCCGCTCGGCGCTGGCCCGCCGACGCTCACCACCAGCGCATCCGGAAACAGCGGCGCGAAATAGCTGCCTATCTCGCCCATCGCCACCGGGTTATCCCCGACGCCGTGGAACAGCAGCAGCAGTTGTCTGGCAGGCAGTTCAGGGCTCTGAACCACAAAATGATCATGTCTCATGGCACTCTCCTTCATGGGTTACAGCCAGTTTACGCCGGCCTGAACGGATGACCATCGCAATCTATTGATGGACTTAGTGGAAAAATTGCCATTGCAATATTTGCGCGTTAAGCGCTGCGGCGCGCGCGTCGTCCAGCGACTGCAACGCCAGAGCCGTTTCTTGCCGCTGCGCCGCCAGTAGCGCTTTGCGCCCCGTAAGGCCGAGCTGGCGGCACAGCGCGTCCACCGGCGTTTGCAGCTCAAGCCGCCCGCGCAGCGCCTGTAACGCCTGCGGGCTTGCCTCCAGCAGCCGGTACAGCGGGCCGAGGGAGGTTTCCAGCGGCCGATGGGCGAAGGCGAACCCCGCAAGCGCTAACCAGTCATCCTCATTAAGGGTAGCCTGGTGCGCGGGTGTCAGCGGCAGCGGCTCATCCATCCAGCGCTGGAGCGCGTCTGCGTCACGTGTGAGGCGCTGATGTTCGGCGCGGGCGAGCCGTGCGCCTGCGTCTGTCAGCGGCAGCAGCGCCATTGCGTTATAACAGCCGCTGCTGGCCTCGCGATGGCTGCCCACGCGCACCAGCATAAAACCGCAGCGCTGCCAGAAGCGCCACAGCGCGGGCGTGTACCCGAAGCTGACAGAAAGATAATCCGCGCGGCCTGCGGCCTGTTCACGCGCCTGCGCGATGAGCCGCTGCCCGATGCCTTCGCGCTGACGGCCTGGGTGAACCGCCACGCGGCTGATGCGCTGTCCACGCAGGGTGGCGGCGAGCGGGTCGCCGCCGTGCGCCGCGAGCGACTGCGCCACCAGGTTGCCGCGCGGACGGCGGTAACCGGCCCACACCGCCTGGCTCAGCGCCGCGTCAAGCCCGCCTTCGTCCACCAGCCACAGCGCGCCGACCGTGTCGGCGCCCGCGCCCGCCGCAAGAAACGACTGGCCAGGCGCATCCATCATACGGCGCAAATCAAGTGGCGATGTACGGTAGTGCGCGCCCGCGAGCAGCCGGTAAAGCGCCGCCGCGCGCCCGGGCGCAGCCTCCCAGTCGGCTTGCTGAACGCGATAAAAGCTGACCGGCCCGGCGGGCGTCACGGAGAAATCATCATCCTCAAACAGCAGCGCTTCGCCCACCAGCCGTTCCAGCGGATCGTCCTGCGCCCAGCGCACCGGCGCGTTCAGGCTGCGGTAACGCAGGCCGTTAAGACCGGCGCAGAATTTCAGCAAAAAGCCGCGCCCGGTGCCTTCGTAACCCTGAACAGTGCTGGTCATAAGCGTTGCGGGAAAGGCGCGAATGAGCCTTTGCAACAGCGGCCCGGGCAACGCGGCGGCTTCGTCAATCACCAGCCAGTCGGCGGGCGCGAGCGTAGCCGCTTCCTGCGCCGCCAGCAGCGCGTCCGGAGCCATAAACTGGAATTTCTCGCCCGCGTGGGCGGCTATCACATCCGCTGACGCCCGGGTGGGCGCGGTGACGAGCGCCCTGCCCGGCAGCGCGCGAATAAACATACCGGCCAGCGCCGATTTTCCGCGCCCGCGCGCGGCGGTAATCACCGTCACGCCGTCACGCGTGGCTAACAGTTCTTCCAGCAGCTGCGCCTGCTCCTGCTGCGGTTCGCCGCTGGCGGGACGCCATAACGGGCGCGCGCCCGGCGCAGTGATAGCTAACGGCTGTTCCTGCCGCCAGCAGACCACGTCCGGGTCGCGCGCGAAAAGACGCTGGAGATGATAAATAAAATGGGGGGTAGCGATGGGTTCCCGGCTGTCGCTCCAGCGACAGGCGTCATTATCCACGCGCATAGGCCAGGCCTGCCACGGCGGCGTCAGCAACACCAGCCAACTGCCCGCTTTTAGCGTGCCTGCAAGCGCGGCGAAGGCAGCGGCGTCAAAACCGCTGCGGGCGTCGAATACCGCATGCAGATATTCGCGCCCCAGTAAGGAGTTGATGGCGTTCGGCGCGCCGTTGAGCGCCATTTCCGGCGCGCTCCCCACCCAGAGCCAGTCGCCCGGCAGGCTGCCCGCCAGCAGCTGTGCCTGCTGCGAGCTCCACGCCTCATCGCCGCTTAACACCAGCAGGCGGCGAATACCCGCCGCATCCATCTGCGCCGTCAGCGTGGCGATACTCTCTTTCACAAAAACCGCCTCGCGTTACAGCGCGTTACCGAAGGTGTTGCACTGGGCAGGGTCGCCGCTGTCAAAACCGCGTTTAAACCAGCTATAGCGCTGATCGGACGTGCCGTGCGTGAAGCTGTCCGGCACCACGTGGCCCTGGCTCTGTTGCTGAAGACGATCGTCGCCGATGGCCTGGGCGGCGTTGAGCGCCTCCTGCAGGTCGCCGGTGTCCAGCACGCCCTCTTTCTGCATGGCGTTGCCCCAGACCCCCGCGAAGCAATCCGCCTGCAATTCCAGACGCACCGACAGGCGGTTCACTTCGGTCTGCGACGCGTTTTGTTGAAGCTGGCGCACTTTTGGCTCAATGCCGAGCAGTTTCTGAACGTGATGCCCTACTTCATGGGCGATGACGTAGCCCTGGGCGAAATCGCCATCCGCGCCGAGTTTCTCTTTCATTTCGTCATAGAATGAGAGATCGATATAGACCGTGCTGTCGGCCGGGCAGTAGAACGGCCCCATGACCGACTGGCCGGTGCCGCACCCGGTGCGGGTCGCGCCGCGATACATCACCAGTTTCGGATCCTGATAGGTGCGGCCCATTTTCTGAAACTGCTGAGCCCAGGTCTCTTCGGTGGTGGCGAGAATGACCGAGGTGAATTTCGCCGCCTCGTCCTCGTTCGGGCTGATGGATCGCGACGCCTGCTGGCTCACCGGCGCGCCGCCGGAGATAAGCCCGGTGAGATCGACGCCGTAATAACTGGCGACCACCACAATGACCAACAACACCAGCCCGCCTTTACCGGCTGGCAGCCGCAAGCCGCGTCCGCCCGTCATTGGCGAACTGCTGTTTCGTCTGTCTTCTACGTTGTCGCTTTCGCGACGTCCTTGCCAACGCATACTCTGACCTCATCATTATCAATCGCTATGATATTGATCGTAGGTGGTTCAGGCGCGCTTTACCATAAGAAAACCGGGAAGGCGCAGGGTATGAGAGCCACACCCTGCGAAAGAGACAAGCAAAACGGGGATCAGTCGAGATTTACGCCAAGACGGCGCGCGACTTCTTCATAAGCTTCGATAAGGCCGCCGAGGCTCTGGCGGAAACGGTCTTTGTCCATTTTATCCATGGTCTGCTTGTCCCACAGACGGGCGCCGTCCGGCGAGAATTCATCGCCCAGCGTCACTTCGCCTTTAAACAGACCAAACTCCAGCTTAAAGTCGACCAGGATGAGACCCGCGTCGTCAAAGAGTTTTTTCAGCACGTCGTTGGCTTTGTAGGTCAGTTCTTTCATACGCGCGAGGTTTTCCTGGCTTACCCAGCCAAAGGTTTCGCAGTAGGATTCGTTAACCATCGGATCGTGCATGGCGTCGTTTTTCAGGAACAGATCGAACAGCGGCGGGTTAAGCTCGATGCCCTCTTCAATACCAAGACGTTTCACCAGCGAGCCTGCGGCGCGGTTGCGGATAACGCACTCCACCGGCACCATGTCGAGCTTTTTCACCAGCGCTTCGGTATCGGAAAGCAGCTGTTCCATTTGCGTCGGAATGCCCGCTTCGGCCAGTTTGCTCATGATGAAATAGTTAAACTTGTTGTTCACCATTCCCTTGCGGTCAAACTGCTCAATGCGGGCGCCGTCGCCTGCTGATGTATCATTGCGGAATTCGAGTACCAACAGATCCGGATTTTCGGTGCTGTAGACGGTTTTCGCTTTGCCACGATACAACTCAGCTTGCTTTTGCATCTTTATTACTCCAGGTATGGTGACCGCTCGCGCGGCCTGATGATTTATCACAAAATTTGTCAGTTTCCGGCGACGCACACGTTTGCGTCAACGTCAGAAAAAAAGGCCGGAGCGATCCGGCCTTGGGTATTACTTGCTGAATGCGGCCTGGAAGGCGGCGACCAGCGCGTCGTTCTGCGACTGGGTCAGCGTATGGCCTTTCGGGTCGATAAACTGCAGGCTGGTGCGGTTGTCTAAATCGCCGACCTGGAGTTTGTAATCGCCGTTGGAGAGACCAGGATCGCGTGCACCCAGCGCCTGCCAGTCGCTGTCAGACAGCGCTTTGTAGGTCACGGCGACGCTGCCGGTAGAGCGCGTGGAGTCGGTCACTTTCATACCGACTTTTGCGAGCGTATCCGGCAGGCGGTTCCATACGGCGTTAAACGGCGCGCGAACCACCAGCACCGGCAGGCCGACATCGTCGGCGCCGCTGGTCACGTCGATTTGCGACGCGGAGCGGTTATCGGCAGCGTTCTGACGCGCGGCATCGTTTTTATCCAGCCCGGACGCAATGGCGTTGAGCATTTCAGCGCTGTAGCGTTGCAGCGACGCGGTATCGGCGACCGGTTTGCCATCCTGCTCCAGATTCACCAGCTTCACGACCAGCGCCTGCTGATAACCCTGCGGCTTCACGCTGACCTGATAACGACCGCGATACTGCTGGTCTTCATCGGCGCGGTTCCACTGTACCCAGTCGGTGCTAAGCGTTTGGGAGGCGTCGTCGCGTTTCTCGATAGTGTAATTCAGCGACTGCACGACGCTCACGACCTGTGGCCAGAGCGAACCGTTGCGACCGCTTTCCAGCAGCAGCGTGGCGGTATCGCCAGTAAACTGAGTGCGCGCGCCGCTCACCAGCGCCAGCGGCTGCGTCGGCGGGCGAATATCCAGCTGTTTGCCAACCGGGCCGTTGGTACGGGTGGCCGGAATGTTGTAGTCGCCGTTCTGCACCGGCAGGATCATCCCGGCAGGTGCATGCAGTTCTGCCAGCGGAGCCGCGTCCAGATAGGACTCGTCGCCGCTCACCTGACGCTTGTAGCGCGAATCGGAACTACAGGCGGCGAGCAGCATCACCAGTGATACGGTTGCTACTTTCGCCACACGCGACTTCTGTACTGAGTAAGCCATCAAATCTCCCTAAACTTTACAGCAGGCCGGCATGCTTAAGCGCGGAACCAACGGCGTCACGCCCTATATCGGTGATCGGCGTCATTGGCAGGCGCAGCGTATCGGTCGCCACAAGTCCCAACTCCTTACAGGCCCATTTCACCGGGATCGGATTGGGTTCGACAAATAATTTATGGTGCAAAGGCATCAGACGACGGTTGATGATGCGCGCATCGTCAAACTTCCCTTCTGCCGCGAGACGGCACATATCGGCCATGTCGCGCGCCGCAACGTTGGTAGTGACCGAAATCACCCCGTGACCGCCAAGCTGCATGAAATCCATCGCCGTGGCGTCATCGCCGCTTAACAGCGCGAAATCATCAGCGACCAGCTCTTTGATCAGGTGAACGCGACTTAAGTTCCCGGTCGCCTCTTTGATACCGACAATATTTTTAATCTTCGCCAGACGGCCAACGGTCTCCGGCAGCATATCGCAACCGGTACGGGACGGCACATTATAGAGGATCTGCGGCAGGTCGGTATGCTCCGCGATAGCTTTAAAATGCTGGAACAGCCCTTCCTGAGTCGGACGGTTGTAATACGGCGTCACGGTCAGGCAGCCTGCGATGCCGCTATCGTTAAAGCGCTGGGTGAGGCTGATGGCCTCGGAAGTGGCGTTCGCGCCCGTGCCTGCGATAACCGGAATACGCCCATCAGCGAGCTCCAGCGTCATCATCACCACATCAGCGTGTTCGTCATGGCTCAGCGTGGCGGATTCTCCGGTAGTCCCTACCGATACAATCGCCGACGTTCCGTTAGCGACATGGTAATCAATCAGTTTTTTCAGGCTCGACCGGCAGACATTACCTTTTTCATCCATCGGCGTGATAAGCGCGACAATACTTCCCGTGAACATTGGCCATCCTCAGTGCAAACTTGTGGCTCAATGGTACGTTTGGTGCCGTAATAAAAGCAAGCGGCCCGGGCGTGCTATGCGGTTGTATGGCGGATTTTTTTATGGTTTCCTAAGGATTAATTCACCGTTTCAACAGGAAGCACAGGTTTGACATCCTCATCCCCCCATTATCTGGTTATTACCGCGCTGGGAGCCGACCGCTCGGGTATCGTTAACACTATCACCCGCCATGTCAGCAGTTGCGGCTGCAATATCGAAGATAGCCGTCTGGCGATGCTGGGGGAGGAGTTCACATTCATCATGCTGCTGTCCGGCAGCTGGAACGCCATTACCCTGATTGAATCCACGCTGCCGCTCAAGGGCGCTGAGCTGGATTTGCTGATTGTGATGAAACGCACCACAGCCCGTCCGCGCCAGGCGATGCCGGCGTCCGTCTGGGTACAGGTGGAGGTTGAAGACTCGCCGCATCTGATTGAGCGCTTCACTGAACTGTTCCACTCTCACGACATGAATATCGCCGAGCTTATCTCGCGCACGCAGCCCGCGCAGGAAAATAAATCCGCGCAGCTCTATATTCAAATAACGGCGCACAGTCCGGCTTCTCAGGATGCGACGATTATCGAACAGCCCTTCCGTCAACTCTGTACAGACCTGGGCGCACAAGGCACTATTAGCGTGGTGAATTATCCACAGCAAGATGAACAGGATGGAGTGTAGTGATGAATCCACTGAAAGCCGGTGATATCGCACCGAAATTTAGCTTGCCCGATCAGGACGGTGAACAAGTAAATTTAACCGACTTCCAGGGACAGCGTGTTCTGGTTTATTTCTATCCCAAAGCCATGACGCCGGGCTGCACCGTCCAGGCGTGTGGGCTGCGCGATAACATGGATGACCTGAAAAAAGCGGGCGTTGAAGTGCTGGGCATCAGCACCGATAAACCCGAAAAGCTCTCGCGTTTCGCTGAAAAAGAGCTGCTTAACTTCACGCTGCTCTCGGATGAAGATCATCAGGTGAGCGACCAGTTTGGCGTCTGGGGCGAAAAAACCTTTATGGGGAAAACCTACGACGGCATTCATCGCATCAGTTTTCTTATCGACGCCGAGGGCAAAGTCGAACATGTGTTCAACGACTTCAAAACCAGCAACCACCACGATGTTGTGCTGGCCTGGCTGAAAGAGAACGCCTGAGCGATTAATCACGTTCGCAGACTTCAGACCGGGTAAGCACAAGATGTAAGCCGGGTAAGCGCAGCGCCACCCGGCATTTTACCCCTGTCGCGCTGTTACTCTTCCACTGCTGGCGATGTCTCAGGCCAGGCGTGTACCACCGCTTTAACGAGCGTCGCAAGCGGGATCGCGAAGAAAACGCCCCAGAATCCCCACAGCCCGCCGAAAATCACCACTGACAGAATAATCACCAGCGGATGCAGATTTACCGCTTCGGAAAACAGCACCGGCACCAGCACGTTCCCGTCGAGCCCCTGAATAATCAGATAGACCGCAAAACAGCTCCAGAACTCCGTTCCCATGCCGAACTGAAACAGCGCCACGCACACCACCGGAATGGTCGCCACAAAGGCGCCGATATACGGGATCAGCACTGAAATGCCCACCAGCACCGCCAGCAACAGCGAATAGTTAAGCCCGAAAATCAAAAACCCAATCCAGGTCGCGACGCCGACCACAATCATTTCCAGCACTTTGCCGCGAATATAGTTAGTTATCTGCTGGTTCATCTCAACCCACACTTGGCCTGCGAGACCACGGTTGCGCGGCAGCACGCGGCGCACCGCGTTCAGCAGTTGCTCTTTGTCTTTCACGAGGAAAAACACCATCAGCGGCACCAGGATCAAATAGATGGCAAGCGTCAGCAGCCCTACCAGCGACGCGAGCGAATATTTCACGACGGAATCGCCCAGCGTGATGATACGGGTGCGCATGTTTTCGGCGATGGCGTCGATAATGCCGGCATCCATCAGCGCGGGAAAACGCTTCGGCAACGTCGCCGCGAAATCAGAAAGCTTGTTAAGCATGCCGGGAATATCACGGATCAGGTAAATCCCCTGCTGCCAGGCCACCGGCACGACCACAAACGCCATCACCAGTACAATGCCGATAAACAGCACCAGCACCAGCGTCGCGGCGAGCCCGCGCGAGCAGCCGATGCGCTGTAACCGCGAAGTGGGCCACTCCAGCAGATAGGCGAGTACGATGGCGACCAGCAACGGCGCCAGCAAACCGTGCAGGAAAAAGAGAATACAAAAACCGGCGACCAGAATCGCCAGCAGCGCTATCGCCTCGGGGTCGCTGAAGCGACGGCGATACCACTGCGCAAACATTTCAAGCATAAAATACCTTCCCTGACGGGTGACGACGGAGGCGCGAGGGCGAATTGTATCGAAATGTCACAAAAAAGACCGTGATTTTTACGCCCCCTGCAAGACAACCTGTCGGTGGATGCATATGATTTCCCGACGTATTGGTAAAATGGACTTCCGATCCGGGCGCACGTAATGAACAAAGCGGTGCCGGGCGGGTCAAAAAAGACTCTATACAGACGGGAAAGAGGCTATGTTCAGGCAGTTGAAAACGACACTGGTTGCGACGCTTATCGGCGTCACGCTGGCAGGCCAGCTTGCGCCCGCCTTTGCAGCCGACCCGGCGGACGGTTTGCCGGATATGGGCACCTCGGCAGGCAGCACGCTCTCTATCGGTCAGGAACTCCAGATGGGCGACTATTACGTGCGGCAGCTGCGCGGCAGCGCGCCCCTGATTAACGACCCGCTGCTGGTGCAATATATCAACGGGCTGGGCATGCGTCTGGTCGCGCACGCCGATTCGGTAAAAACCCCTTTCCACTTCTATCTCATCAATAATGACGAGATTAACGCCTTCGCCTTTTTCGGCGGCAATGTCGTGCTGCACTCGGCGCTGTTCCGCTACGCCGACAACGAAAGCCAGCTCGCCTCAGTCATGGCGCACGAAATCTCCCACGTGACCCAGCGCCATCTGGCGCGCGCGATGGAAGATCAGAAGCGCAGCGCCCCGCTCACTTGGGTGGGCGCGCTCGGCTCGATTCTGCTGGCGATGGCAAGCCCGCAGGCGGGCATGGCGGCGCTGACCGGCACGCTCGCCGGAACTCAACAGGGCGTTATCAGTTTTACCCAGCAGAATGAACAGGAAGCCGACCGCATCGGCATTCAGGTACTGCAACGCTCCGGTTTTGATCCGCAGGCGATGCCGACATTTCTTGAAAAACTGCTGGACCAGGCGCGCTACTCCACGCGTCCGCCGGAAATCCTGCTCACCCACCCGCTGCCGGAAAGCCGTTTATCGGATGCGCGTAACCGTGCGAACCAGATGCGCCCGGTTGTGTCGCAATCATCTGAAGCGTTTTATATGGCGAAAGTGCGCGCGCTCGGCATGTATAACTCGGGACGTAATCAGCTCACCAGCGATATTCTGGATTCGCTCGCCAAAGGCAATCAGCGCGAACAGCATGCCGCGCAGTATGGTCGGGCGTTGCAGGCCATGCAGGATAAACGCTTCGCCGAGGCGCGCCAGCAGTTGGAGCCGCTGTTGCGGGCGCAGCCGGGCAACGCCTGGTACCTTGACCTCGCCACCGATATTTCGCTGGGCGAGCACAAAGCGCAGGAGGCGATCAACCGTCTGAAAAGCGCGCCGGAGCTGAAAACCAATCCGGTGTTGCAGCTCAACCTTGCCAACGCGTATCTGGAGGGGGGCCAGCCGGCGCAGGCAGTGACCATCCTCAACCGTTATACCTTCAGCTGGCCTGACGACACTAACGGCTGGGATCTGCTCGCCCAGGCGCAGGCGGCGCTTGGCAACCGCGATCAGGAGCTGGCGGCGCGCGCCGAAGTGATGGCGCTTTTGGGCAAGCTGGATCAGGCCATTACGCTGCTCAGCAGCGCCAGCTCGCAGGTCAAGCTCGGCAGCCTGCAACAGGCGCGCTATGACGCGCGTATTGATCAGATCCGCCAGTTGCAGCAACGCTTCCGCCCTTACGAAAAAATGTAACAGGAGAAACCATGTCCCGGGACGTGACGATTTACCATAACCCGCGTTGCTCAAAAAGCCGCGAAACGCTGAACCTGCTCACCGAACGCGGTATCGAGCCTGAAGTCGTGCTCTATCTGGAGACGCCGCCGGACGCGGCGACGATCAAAATGCTGTTGCAGCAATTGGGGTTCAGCCATCCGCGCGAGCTGATGCGCACCAAGGACGATCTCTACAAAACACTCAATCTGGGCGACGGGTCGCTTCGCGAAGAAGCGCTGATTCAGGCGATGGTCGACAATCCGAAGCTGATCGAGCGTCCGATCGTGGTCAGCCACGGCAAAGCCCGCCTGGGCCGTCCGCCGGAGCAGGTCTTAGACATCCTTCCATAAAAAAACGCCGCGGGTTGCTCCTGCGGCGTTTTTTCTGAAGCGGCGATTACAGCCCGAGCGTATCTTTTACAAACGGGATCGTCAGCTTGCGCTGCGCGCTTATCGACGCGCGATCGAGCTGATCGAGCGTCAGGAACAGCGTGCGCATTTCGCGATCGAGGCGTTTTAACAGAAAGCGCCCCACATCTTCCGGCAGCTCAAACCCGCGTAACCGCGCGCGCAGCTGCAACGCCTGGAGTTTATCGTCGTCGGAGAGCGGCTGCAGTCGGTAGATTTGTCCCCAGTCGAGACGCGAGGCGAGATCGGGCAGCCTGAGGTTCAGCTGACGCGGCGGCCGGTCGCCGGTTATCAGCAGCCGGGTATTGCCCGACTCCAGAATGCGGTTGTAGAGATTGAAAATCGCCATTTCCCAGAGCTCATCGCCTGCAATGCACTCAATATTATCGATGCATACCAGCGAAAGTTGCTCCATGCCTTCCAGCACTTCCGGCACAAACCAGGTGCGTTTATCTAGCGGTACGTAGCCGACCGCGTCTCCGCGTTGCGACAGCTCGGCGCAGGCGGCATGCAGCAGATGGCTGCGCCCGCCCCCCTCCCGGGACCAGAAATAGATGTAGCCGCTGCGGTCGTGACGCAGCATCGTCTGGAGTGCGGCTAATAAAGAGGGGTTGTCGCCCGGCCAGAAGCTGGCAAACGTTTCGTCATCGGGCAGCCAGAGCGGCAAGGAGAGCTGTGCCGGTGTGTTCAGAAGGACCTCTTCAAGGACTTACGAAAAAACGCATTGAGTCTATCACACAATCGCTTCGCTGTTGAACCGGGCGGACACCGCCGCCCGGCAGGAGGATCAGTGGGCAGATTTTTCTTGCTCATCCGCGTCCAGCACGGTTTCTTCCGGGCGCAACACGCTGATAAGTTTGAAAATAAGGCTTAACGCCACGCCGACGATCGTTGCCAGCGCCATGCCTTTCAGCTCGGCTGCGCCGATGTGCACTTTCGCGCCGCTGACGCCGATTATCAGGATAACCGAGGTCAGGATCAGGTTTTGCGCTTTGCTGTAATCCACTTTGGATTCAATCAGCACGCGGATACCTGAAGCGCCAATGACGCCGTAAAGCAGCAGCGACACGCCGCCCATGACCGGCACCGGGATAATCTGGATCGCCGCCGCCAGCTTGCCGACGCAGGAGAGCAGGATCGCGATAATCGCCGCGCCGCCGATAACCCAGGTGCTGTAAACGCGGGTGATCGCCATAACGCCGATGTTTTCGCCGTAGGTGGTGTTCGGCGTGGAGCCGAAGAAACCGGAGATGATGGTCGAAAAACCGTTGGCGAACATGGAACGGTGCAGGCCTGGATCGCGGATCAGATCTTTTTTCACGATATTCGCCGTCACCACCAGGTGGCCGACGTGCTCGGCAATCACTACCAGCGCCGCGGGCAGAATGGTAAAGATGGCGAACCACTCAAAACGCGGCGTGTAGAACGTCGGCAGCGCGAACCAGTGGGCGTTGGCGATAGCCGTGGTGTCCACGACGCCCATCGCAAATGACAGCGCATAGCCCGCCAGTACGCCGATAAGAATCGGGATAATCGCCAGAAAACCGCGAAACAGTACCGACCCGAACACCGTGACCGCGAGCGTCACCAGCGAGATGGTAATCGTCGTGCCGTCCGCCTTCTGCCCATCGGCTGGCAGCAGACCCGCCATGTTGGCCGCAACACCCGCGAGCTCAAGCCCGATGACCGCGACGATAGCGCCCATCGCGGCGGGCGGAAACATCACGTCCAGCCAGCCGGTGCCGGCTTTTTTCACAATCAGCGCCACGACGCAAAACAGCGCGCCGCAGACGATAAACCCGCCGAGCGCCATCTCATAGCCGAGCGGCAGCAGCAACAATACCGGGGAGATAAACGCAAAACTTGAGCCCAGATAAGCCGGGATTTTGCCTTTACAGATAAAGAGATAGAGCAGCGTTCCGATGCCGTTAAACAGCAGCACGGTGGCCGGGTTGATATGAAACAGGATGGGCACCAGCACGGTTGCGCCAAACATGGCGAACAGGTGCTGCAAACTAAGCGGGATAGTCTGTAAGAGCGGCGGTCGTTCACTTACCCCGATAGCACGGCGCGTCATAGCGTTTTCCTCAAGAGTGTTGATGTGTGATGTTTAAGTGTGGAACCAAAAAAAAGCCGACTATAAAGTCGGCTTAATGTTTATTTCGTACCAAATATCTTGTCGCCCGCATCGCCGAGGCCCGGGATAATGTACCCGTGCTCGTTGAGCCCCTTATCAATAGACGCAGTGTAAAGCTCGATATCGGGATGCGCGTTTTCCAGCGCTTTGATGCCTTCCGGCGCAGCGACCAGCACCAGAACTTTAATGCTCGTGCAGCCCGCTTTTTTCAGCAGGTCGATGGTAGCGATCATGGAGCCGCCGGTCGCCAGCATCGGGTCGACGACCAGCGCCATGCGCTCGTCGATATTGGAAACCAGCTTCTGGAAATAGGGCACCGGCTCCAGCGTTTCTTCATCGCGGTAAACGCCAACAACGCTGATGCGCGCGCTCGGCACATTTTCCAGCACGCCTTCCATCATGCCAAGACCGGCGCGCAGGATAGGCACGACGGTAATTTTCTTCCCTTTAATCTGCTCGATTTCCACCGGGCCGTTCCAGCCTTCGATGGTCACTTTTTCCGTCAGCAGATCGGCCGTGGCTTCATAGGTCAGCAGGCTGCCGACTTCGGAGGCGAGTTCACGAAAACGCTTGGTGCTGATGTCATGCTCACGCATCAGGCCCAGCTTGTGTTTAACCAGCGGGTGTTTCACTTCGACGATCTTCATTCTCTTTCTCCCCAGCGAGGTGGCAGCCACAAAAAAAATCGCCGGATTATACCGCTTTTTGCCTGTCGCGCCATATGTAATGGCCTTGATCGCGATCAACCGAACAGAAGACCGTCATCGGGCAGCCGTCTGTTTTTCACCGCAACAAGCGCTCGCAAACGTTTGCCTGGACTGTTAGAATTGCCGCGATTTCTCTACTACCACCAACCGCAACCGCGTGGGGACTTTAGCAGTGACCGACAAAACCTCTCTCAGCTATAAAGATGCCGGTGTTGATATTGATGCTGGTAACGCTCTGGTCGACCGCATCAAAGGCGTCGTGAAAAAAACCCGTCGTCCGGAAGTGATGGGCGGCCTGGGCGGCTTCGGCGCCCTCTGCGCACTGCCGCAGAAATACCGCGAGCCGGTGCTGGTCTCCGGTACCGACGGCGTCGGCACCAAGCTGCGTCTGGCGATGGATCTGAAGCGTCACGACACGATCGGCATCGACCTGGTGGCCATGTGCGTCAACGATCTGGTCGTACAGGGCGCGGAGCCGCTGTTCTTTCTCGACTACTACGCGACCGGCAAACTGGACGTTGATACCGCGTCAAGCGTGATCAGCGGGATTGCGGAAGGCTGTTTACAGTCCGGCTGCGCGCTGGTTGGCGGTGAAACGGCGGAAATGCCGGGCATGTATCACGGCGAGGATTACGACGTGGCCGGTTTCTGCGTCGGCGTGGTGGAAAAATCAGAGATTATCGACGGCACGAAAGTCGCCGACGGCGATGTGCTGGTGGCGCTGGCGTCCAGCGGCCCGCACTCCAACGGCTACTCGCTGGTGCGTAAAATTCTGGAAGTGAGCGGCGCAGACCCGCAGGCCACCGAGCTTGACGGCAAACCGCTCGCCGATCACCTGCTGGCGCCGACCCGCATCTATGTGAAGCCGGTGCTGGAACTGATTGAAAAAGTTGATGTTCACGCTATCGCCCACCTGACCGGCGGCGGTTTCTGGGAAAACATTCCGCGCGTGCTGCCGGACAACACCCAGGCCGTGATTGATGAAGCCTCGTGGCAGTGGCCTGCCGTCTTCAACTGGCTGCAACAGGCCGGCAACGTCAGCCGTCATGAAATGTACCGCACCTTCAACTGTGGCGTCGGCATGCTCATCGCCCTGCCTGCCGCTGAAGCCGATAACGCCGTGGAACTGCTTAACAGCCTTGGCGAAACCGCGTGGAAAATCGGCGCTATCAAAGCATCGGATTCCCAGGAACGCGTGGTTATTGCGTAATGAAGCGCATCGTAGTGCTGATTTCCGGCAGCGGCAGTAACCTGCAGGCCATCATCGATGCCTGCGCGCAGAAGAAAATCAATGGCGTCATCAGCGCCGTCTTCAGCAATAAGGCCGACGCGTTCGGCCTTGAGCGCGCGCGCGAGGCGAATATTCCCGCCCATGCGTTAAGCGCGGGCGCGTTCGCCAGCCGCGACGCCTTTGACCGCGAGCTGATGCAGGAGATAGATGCTTACGCGCCGGATCTGGTCGTGCTGGCAGGCTATATGCGCATTCTTAGCCCGGCGTTCGTGGCGCACTATGAAGGACGGCTGCTGAATATCCACCCTTCCCTGCTGCCAAAATATCCGGGGCTGCATACGCACCGCCAGGCGCTGGCCAATGGCGACGACGAACACGGCACGTCGGTGCACTTTGTGACGGACGAGCTGGACGGCGGCCCGGTGATTTTGCAGGCTCGCGTTCCGGTATTCGCGGGCGACACGGAAGAAGACATTACCGCACGCGTTCAGGCGCAGGAGCATGCCATCTACCCGCTGGTCGTCAGCTGGTTTGTCGATGGCCGCCTCGCGATGCGCGAGGGTCGCGCCTGGCTGGACGGACAGCCGCTCCCGCCGCAGGGTTACGCTTCTGATGACTAAAGGGCCGCATGGCCCTTTATTTTTTTCTGTCCTGTGCCGATAAAGCGTAAAACCAGGCCAGAATCTGTCCGGCAACCTCCCGGTTTTACAGGCTTTTTTACGACATTCTCGAAAGCTCGCGGATAACTGTCATACTTTTCTGGCACAGTTGGACAGAGCATGACAAAGCTCGCCATAATAACCCCGAGACGGATTTGCCACGTCCCGAGTTAATCAACCGGAGTGTGAGTAGTAATGGGTCAGGATAAGCTTTATATCGAAAAAGAACTGAGCTGGTTATCGTTCAACGAACGCGTCTTGCAGGAGGCGGCGGATAAAACCAATCCGCTGATCGAGCGCATGCGCTTTCTGGGCATCTACTCCAATAACCTTGATGAATTTTATAAGGTCCGGTTCGCCGAGCTTAAGCGGCGCATTATCATCAGCGAAGAACAGGGTTCGAACTCTCATTCGCGGCATCTGCTGGGCAAGATCCAGTCGCGGGTGCTGAAGGCGGATCAGGAGTTCGACGGCCTGTACAACGATCTTCTGCTGGAGATGGCGCGCAACCAGATCTTCCTTATCAACGAGCGCCAGCTCTCTGAAAATCAGCAGGTGTGGCTGCGCCACTACTTTAAACATTACCTGCGCCAGCACGTCACCCCGACGCTGATAAATCGTGATACCGATCTGGTGCAGTTCCTGAAAGACGATTACACCTATCTGGCAGTCGAGATCATCCGCGGCGAATCGATTCGTTATGCGCTGCTGGAGATCCCGGCCGATAAAGTGCCGCGCTTCGTCAACCTGCCGCCGGAAACCCCGCGCCGCCGCAAGCCGATGATTCTGCTGGATAACATTCTGCGCTTCTGCCTTGATGATATTTTTAAAGGCTTTTTCGATTACGACGCGCTGAACGCCTACTCGATGAAGATGACGCGCGACGCGGAATACGACCTTGTGCACGAAATGGAATCGAGCCTGCTGGAGTTGATGTCCTCCAGCCTCAAACAGCGCCTCACCGCCGAGCCCGTGCGCTTTGTCTATCAGCGCGATATGCCGGATGCGATGGTCCAGATGCTGCGCGAAAAGCTCTCGATTTCGCGCTACGACTCCATCGTGCCGGGCGGTCGTTACCATAATTTCAAAGATTTCATCAGCTTTCCGAATGTTGGCAAAGCGAATTTAATCAATAAACCGCTGCCGCGCCTGCGCCATATCTGGTTTGATAAATTCCGCAACGGCTTTGACGCTATCCGTGAACGCGATGTGCTGCTCTACTACCCATATCACACGTTCGAACATGTGCTGGAGTTGCTGCGTCAGGCGTCGTTCGACCCAAGCGTGCTGGCGATTAAAATTAACATCTACCGCGTGGCGAAAGACTCGCGCATCATCGATTCGATGATCCATGCCGCTCACAATGGCAAAAAAGTCACCGTAGTGGTGGAGTTGCAGGCGCGCTTTGATGAAGAAGCGAACATCCACTGGGCGAAGCGCCTGACCGAAGCCGGCGTGCATGTGATTTTCTCCGCGCCCGGCCTTAAGATCCACGCCAAGCTGTTTCTTATCTCGCGCAAAGAAGGTGACGATGTGGTGCGCTACGCGCATATCGGCACCGGTAACTTTAACGAGAAAACCGCGCGGCTTTACACCGATTACTCGCTGCTGACTGCCGATGCGCGCATCACCAACGAAGTGCGCCGGGTGTTTAACTTTATCGAAAACCCTTACCGGCCGGTGAGCTTCGACTATCTGCTGGTGTCGCCGCAAAACTCGCGTCGTCTGATGTATGAGATGATCGACCAGGAGATCGCCAACGCACAGCAGGGGCTGCCGTCGGGGATCACGCTTAAGCTCAATAACCTCGTCGATAAAGGTCTGGTGGACCGGCTCTATGCGGCTTCCGGCTCCGGCGTGCAGGTCAATCTGCTGATCCGCGGCATGTGCTCGCTTATCCCGCAACTTGAGGGGATCAGTGAAAATATCCAGGTCATCAGCATCGTCGATCGCTATCTTGAACATGACAGGGTTTATATTTTCGAAAACGGCGGCGATAAACGGGTTTATCTGTCGTCTGCCGACTGGATGACGCGTAATATCGACTACCGCATTGAAGTTGCCGCGCCGTTGCTGGATCCGCGCCTTAAACAGCGCATTCTGGATATTATTGATATCCTGTTCAGTGATACGGTTAAGGCCCGTTATGTGGATAAAGAACTGAGCAATCGCTATGTGCCGCGTGGCAATCGCCGTAAAGTTCGCGCACAATTGGCGATTTACGATTACATCAAATCTCTTGAACAGCCTGAATAATCTATGCCGATAACTTCTGATGCTCCACGACCGGAGGAATTTGCTGCGGTCGATCTCGGCTCTAACAGCTTCCATATGGTGATAGCCCGTGTGGTGGATGGCGCCATGCAAATCATTGGCCGCCTGAAACAGCGCGTCCATCTGGCCGATGGGCTGGATGAGAATAATATGCTGAGTGAAGAGGCCATGGAGCGCGGCCTCGCTTGCCTCTCCCTGTTCGCCGAGCGCCTGCAGGGCTTTTCCGCAGCCAACGTTTGCATCGTTGGCACGCATACGCTGCGCCAGGCGTCTAACGCCACGGATTTCCTGCGTCGCGCGGAAAAGGTCATCCCCTACCCGATTGAAATTATCTCCGGCAATGAAGAAGCGCGCCTGATTTTTATGGGCGTGGAACACACTCAGCCGGAGCGCGGGCGCAAGCTGGTGATCGATATCGGCGGCGGCTCGACGGAACTTGTAATTGGCGAAGATTTCGAGCCGCAGCTGGTGGAAAGCCGCCGTATGGGCTGCGTCAGCTTCGGGCAGCATTTCTTCCCGAATGGCGAAATCACGCCGGATAATTTCCGTCGCGCGCGTCTCGCCGCGGTGCAAAAGCTCGAAAGCCTCGCCTGGCAATATCGCCTGAAGGGCTGGACCGTGGCGCTTGGCGCCTCGGGCACGATCAAAGCCGCCCATGAAGTGCTGGTTGAGATGGGCGAAAAGGACGGCTTTATCACGCCGGATCGCCTGGATATGCTGCGCGACGAAGTGCTGAAATTCGGCCAGTTCTCCGCGCTGACCCTGCCGGGGCTGTCAGACGAGCGCAAAGCGGTGTTCGTGCCAGGGCTCGCGATTCTCTGCGGCGTCTTTGACGCGCTGGCTATTCGCGAGCTGCGGCTCTCCGACGGCGCGCTGCGCGAAGGCGTGCTGTATGAGATGGAAGGCCGTTTCCGTCATCAGGATATTCGCATTCGCACCGCGCAGAGCCTCGCCAATCAGTACCATATCGACAGAGAACAGGCGCACCGGGTGCTGGACACTACCATGCTGATGTATCAGCAGTGGGAACAGCAGAATGCGAAGCTCGCCAACCCGTCGCTGGCGGCGTTGCTGAAGTGGGCGGCGATGCTGCATGAGGTCGGGCTTGGCATCAACCACAGCGGCCTGCACCGCCACTCAGCGTATATTCTTCAGCACAGCGATCTACCGGGCTTTAACCAGGAACAGCAGATGATGATGGCCACGCTGGTGCGCTATCATCGCAAGGCGATTAAACTCGACGAGCTGCCGCGCTTTACGCTGTACAAGAAAAAACAGTTTCTGCCGCTTATCCAGCTGCTGCGCCTCGGCGTGCTGCTGAATAATCAGCGTCAGGCGACCACTACGCCGCCGACGCTGGTGCTGCATACCGACGAGAACCACTGGACGCTGCGCTTCCCGCACGACTGGTTCAGCCAGAATGCGCTGGTACTGCTGGATCTCGAACGCGAACAGCAGTACTGGGAAGGCGTCACGGGCTGGAAGCTGAATATCGAAGAAGAAGCGAGCCCGGAAGTGGCCGCCTGAAACGCAAAACGGTGAGCCAGGCTCACCGTTTTTCTTTACTCAACCGGCCTGTTGCGCCGCCGTGTCGGTTTTCTCAGCCACCAGCGATTCCAGCGGCTGCGGCTTGCCAATCACATACCCCTGCAGATAGTCGATGCCGAGCGAACAGGCGACGTTCTTGATCTCTTCGCTTTCGACATATTCCGCCACTACCTGCATATTTTTCATGCGCGCCAGGCGGCACATCGATTCGACAATCTGATAATCCAGACTGCTGATGACGATATTGCGAATAAAGCTGCCGTCGATTTTGAGGATATCGGCGTTAATGCTTTTCAGGCGCGCATAGCTGGCGTAGCCGGTGCCGAAATCGTCAATGGCAATGCGACACCCCATGGCGCGCAGGCGCGAGAGGGTTATCTGGGTCTGCTCCACATTGGTAAACGACTGGCTTTCAGTGATTTCGAAAATCAGTTGCCAGGGCTCGATATGGTAACGCTCCAGCAGCCGCTGCACTTCGCCGGGAAACGGCACGCGGCAGACAGTGGCGGGCGTCAGGTTGATGGAGAACCGGCTGGCGGGCAGCGCGTCACGGGCGGCGTCCATAAATTTCAGCGTGCTTTCCAGCACCATCAGGTCGATACGCGACGACAGGCCAAATTCGTGCGCCACCGGCAGGAAAATTTCCGGCGCGATAAGCTCACCGTCCTCGCCGCGCATACGCAGCAGGATTTCGTAATAGCTGTCGCCGCGCATGCCTTCGATACGCTGCGCCATCAGCCGGAAGTGATGGTTATCCAACGCCTGCTGCAGACGGTTCAGCATATCCACTTTGAGCTTCACGCCTTTCTGAACATGGTTCGCGCCGCGACACTGCAAGCTTTCAGGCTGGTTAGTGGCGAGCGACAGATCCGCCATCGTGCTCATTTCGCCCAGCAGCAGATGCAGATGCGTGACCGGCGATCGCACAAAACTGTAGCTGATGCCGACCTGCGGCTGTAACGGCATGCCATCCCACATAAAGCGGAACTGGCGCACGCGTTTATCCAGCGCGTCGATGCGCTCCAGATAAGATTCTGTGTGAATGCGCAGCACTAAATCGTGCCCGGAGAGCTGATATGCCAGCTCGTCAGGCAGCAGACTCTGACGCAGCCACGCCGCCAGTTGCTGCTTATAAAGAATGCGCAACATCACGCCGTAGTTACGCCCGAGCAGCTCAAGCTCCGGAATACGCATAAAACAGAGCACCGACCACGGCGCTTTGCCAAGATCGCGATTCAGCGCCCGCAAATTCGGCATATGGCTGAGAGGGTCGATAAGCGCCAGGCGTCTGCCGCGCAAATGCATCGCCCGCTGGCGAGTGGCGGTGAGCGCCATAAAGACGATCACCAGCGAAAACACCCCATAGCTGGACGTGTTAATCACCATCTGGGTTTCGTAGCCAGGCACCGAGGGGAAATAGAGATAGTAGTAGTGGCACAGTAGCGCCAGTACTGGCGTCCAGGCCGTGGTAATAAAGAAATACCCGAAGCGCATCGCGCCCCACAGCATCACTGGCAGTAACAGCGAGAGCGTATAGGTGGTGCTGAACAGCGAGCTGCTGTCGCCCGTCGGCTGCATCAGGCAGCCGAGCAGAAACAGAATAATGGCCGTCCAGACCACCACCTCCGTTTTGCTGACCTTTTTATCGCGCTGCGCCCGCGCCTGGGAGAGAAAGCTTTTCAGATAGCGAGGATGACGCAGCATGCGAATAACGAGGTAAAAAAAGGGCGTGCCCGTCAGGCACCCGACCAGTACCGCCTGATAGCTGATAAGCGTCAGTACGGTAAACGGGTTATCGCCAGTGAGCGAGGTAGGCCGTTCATACAGGCCGAGAAAAGCGGCTATCTGATAAAAGAGAATAAAGACGGTGGCGTTGAAAAACACCAGCCAGAACATGCGCTGCGCGCCGCTTCGCGTGTGCCACCAGGAGACCGCATGATGACCGGGCGCGAAAATGCGGTAACCCGCCCAACTAAGCGCCGTCGCCACGAAAAAATTCACCAGCGTCACGCTTAAATCCAGCAGGCCCACGTTGCGGTGATAATAGACGAGGACGCCCAACACAATACCGGGCAGCGCGCTGCGCCCATACATCATCACTAAGGCGCTGAATAACGCCAGCGGCAAGTAATAAAGCACGACGAGGCCGCCATCAATATGCGCATAGGTATTTCCGGCGCGGGCAAGGGGTAATAACAGCAGCGGTAAAACCAGCGGCAGCGCCCACCATTTGTCTTTATTTTTCTTGAGTGTTTCAACCAATAACATAGATGCTCGATACCAGGCCCCACATTCCCGGGCAAGAATTTCAGGCAGGCATCCGACCTGGCTGTTGAAGACCGCGGCAGACCTGGGCCGGACGCGGCGCGGTTAGCCAATTTTAGTCAGAGGAAACCGCTTTCAATTGATATACATCAAGTGACGCGGACGTACCAGATGAGACCGCACACTTAAGGAAAAAGACTTATATCGCTTTATTAATCAAGTTGTTAAATCTATTAATAAAAAGTATGTTTTGCGGTTCTGTACGCAATTTTACATGATGAATAATTGACCTCTTCGCCTCGCTATGCCTTAATATTTACGTCGCCCGCAGATGACGGGTAAATTTAAAGGGTAAAGGCGTGTCACAGGCCACCAGCATACGAAGACGGCATCGATTCAACAGTCGAATGACCCGCATTGTACTGCTTATCAGTTTTCTTTTCTTCTTTGGTCGCTTTATCTACTCCGCCGTCGGCGCGTGGTATCACCACCAGGATAAAGTCCAGGCCCAGCAAATCAGCATGACTCTCGACTCCTCTTCGCAGCAACAGCCGCGCTAGTGTCTTAAAGCCCCCTTGCGATGCCATAAAAAACGCCCGCAATCCACGAGTTACGGGCGTTTTTGTTAGATAACCGCCATTCACTGTCTGGTCTGTGCGCGCTGAAGGTATTCAATTGTGCCTGCCTGAACAGTGAACATGGCATTGCACTAACGGTTTCTGGCAATACCGCCCCAGAGAAAAACCGGGCCAGAAGATAAAAGAAAACCCTCTGTAAAACAGAGGGTTTGGCTATTTACTGGACAATAATCAGAGGATTACCGCTCTGCTTATTCCCACTCAATCGTTGCAGGCGGCTTACCGCTGATGTCATACACCACGCGGGAAATGCCGTTCACTTCGTTGATGATGCGGTTGGAGACGCGTCCCAGAAAATCGTACGGCAGATGCGCCCAGTGGGCGGTCATGAAGTCGATAGTTTCTACGGCGCGCAGAGAGACGACCCAGTCATATTTACGGCCATCGCCCATCACGCCGACGGAGCGCACCGGCAGGAACACGGCGAACGCCTGGCTTACTTTGTCGTAGAGATCGGCGCGACGCAGTTCTTCGATGAAGATAGCGTCAGCGCGACGCAGCAGGTCGCAATACTCTTTCTTCACTTCGCCCAGCACGCGAACGCCGAGACCCGGCCCCGGGAACGGATGACGGTACAGCATGTCGTACGGCAGGCCCAGTTCCAGACCAATCTTGCGCACTTCGTCTTTAAATAGCTCTTTGAGCGGTTCGACGAGGCCCATTTTCATCTCTTTCGGCAGGCCGCCTACATTGTGGTGCGATTTGATGACATGCGCTTTGCCGGTGGCGGACGCCGCAGATTCAATCACATCAGGATAGATAGTGCCCTGCGCCAGCCATTTTACGTCTTCGAGCTTCAGCGCTTCTTCATCGAACACTTCCACGAACACGCGCCCAATCGTTTTACGCTTGGCTTCCGGCTCGTCGATGCCCGCCAGCGCGTCAAGGAAGCGCGCTTCCGCCGGAACATGGACGATATTAAGACCGAAATGGTCGCCGAACATATCCATCACCTGCTCGGCTTCGTTCAGGCGCAGCAGGCCGTTATCCACGAAAACACAGGTTAAACGGTCGCCAATCGCGCGATGCAGCAGCATCGCGGTGACGGAAGAATCCACGCCGCCGGAAAGACCGAGGATCACGCGATCATTGCCCACCTGCTGACGAATGCGCTCAACGGCATCGTCGATGATTTTCGCGGGCGTCCACAGCGCCTCACACTGGCAGATGTCGCGCACAAAGCGCTCCAGCATACGCAGGCCCTGACGGGTATGGGTCACTTCCGGGTGGAACTGCACGCCGTAAAAGCGTTTTTCTTCGTTCGCCATAATCGCGAACGGGCAGGTTTCGGTGCTGGCGACGGTGACGAAATCAGACGGAATGGCGGTCACTTTATCGCCGTGGCTCATCCAGACATCCAGCAGCGGATTGCCGTCGGCGCTCAGCGCATCTTCAATGCCGCGCACCAGCGCGCTGTCGGTTTTCACTTCTACCTGCGCATAGCCGAATTCACGCTCGTTAGAGCCTTCAACGTGGCCGCCGAGCTGCATCGCCATAGTCTGCATGCCGTAGCAGACGCCCAGCACAGGCACACCGGCATTAAAGACATATTCCGGCGCGCGCGGGCTGTTTTCTTCGGTGGTGCTTTCCGGGCCGCCAGAGAGAATAATCCCGTTAGGGTTAAAGCCGCGGATCTGCTCTTCTGTCACGTCCCAGGCCCACAGTTCGCAGTAAACGCCCAGCTCGCGCACGCGGCGGGCCACCAGTTGGGTGTACTGAGAACCGAAGTCGAGGATAAGGATACGATGCTTATGAATGTTGTCCGTCATTGACGCTTTTTCCAGAAAGTAGCTGACAAAAAGTAAACGCCCGACGCGAACGCCGGGCGAGGAAAATTAAGAACCCATACGGTAGTTCGGAGACTCTTTGGTAATGGTCACATCGTGAACGTGGCTTTCCTGAATGCCCGCGCCGCTGATACGCACAAATTCCGCCTTAGTGCGCAGCTCGTCAATCGTGGCGCAACCGGTCAGTCCCATGCAGGAGCGCAGGCCGCCCATCTGCTGGTGAATAATCTCTTTAAGACGGCCTTTATACGCCACACGGCCTTCGATGCCTTCCGGCACCAGCTTGTCTGCGGCGTTATCGGTCTGGAAGTAGCGGTCGGAAGAGCCTTTGGACATCGCGCCAAGCGACCCCATACCGCGATAGGATTTATAAGCGCGGCCCTGATAGAGTTCAATTTCACCCGGGGATTCATCGGTGCCTGCCAGCATAGAGCCCACCATCACGACGCTTGCGCCTGCCGCGATCGCTTTGGCGATATCGCCGGAGAAACGGATGCCGCCATCGGCGATAACCGGAATGCCGGTGCCCTCCAGCGCTTCAACCGCGTCTGCCACCGCAGTGATCTGCGGTACGCCGACGCCAGTGACGATACGAGTGGTGCAGATGGAGCCTGGGCCGATGCCCACTTTTACCGCGCTGACGCCGGCGTCCGCCAGGGCTTTCGCGCCAGCGGCGGTGGCGACGTTGCCGCCGATGATTTGCAGATCCGGGTATTTGGCGCGGGTTTCACGAATGCGCTGCAGCACGCCTTCGGAATGGCCATGAGAGGAGTCAATCAGCAGCACGTCAACGCCTGCGGCAACCAGCGCGTCGACGCGCTCTTCGTTACCGGCGCCCGCGCCCACCGCAGCGCCTACGCGCAGACGGCCCTGCTCGTCTTTACAGGCGTTCGGCTTACGTTCGGCTTTCTGAAAATCTTTTACGGTGATCATGCCGCGCAGATGGAAGCTGTCGTCCACGACCAGCGCTTTCTCAACGCGTTTTTCGTGCATCTTCGCCAGCACGACATCGCGGGACTCGCCTTCGCGCACCGTCACCAGACGCGCTTTAGGCGTCATGTAGACGCTGACCGGCTGGTTCAGATCGGTCACAAAACGCACGTCACGCCCGGTGATAATGCCCACCAGTTCGTTATCTTCGGTCACTACCGGGTAGCCGGCGAAACCGTTGCGTTCGGTCAGCTCTTTCACTTCGCGAAGCGTCGTGGTCGGCAGCACGGTTTGCGGGTCAGTCACCACACCGGACTCATGTTTTTTCACGCGCTTGACTTCTTCCGCCTGGCGCTCGATGGACATGTTTTTGTGGATAAAGCCGATGCCGCCTTCCTGCGCCAGGGCAATCGCCAGACGCGCTTCCGTTACGGTGTCCATCGCCGCTGAAAGCATCGGGATGTTCAGGCGGATAGTTTTGGTCAGCTGCGTGCTGAGATCCGCAGTATTCGGCAGAACGGTAGAGTGAGCGGGAACGAGGAGGACGTCGTCAAACGTCAGTGCTTCTTTAGCGATACGTAGCATGGGCAATATCTCAACCTGGGGTGAATGAGAACAGATAAAATATTGCCGCGGCATTATACAGAGCGTAACCGATTGCTTCTACATTTTTTTGCGAAAAATGGTTGCGATACTCAGCGCGCGGGTTACTATCGATTGAATAACCCGCTGATTTAAAATTTGATCCAGCTCACATGCCGCTTACTCAGACCCCCTCAATTTTTACCGTCAGTCGTCTTAACCAGAGCGTTCGTCTGCTGCTTGAGCAGGAGATGGGCCAGGTCTGGATCAGCGGCGAAATCTCTAATTTCAGCCAGCCCGCGTCCGGGCACTGGTACTTCACGCTTAAAGATGACACCGCCCAGGTGCGTTGCGCGATGTTTCGCAACAGCAACCGCCGCGTCACTTTCCGGCCCCAGCACGGTCAGCAGGTGCTGGTGCGCGCGAATATCACGCTCTACGAGCCGCGCGGCGACTATCAAATCATCGTTGAAAGCATGCAGCCCGCGGGTGAAGGTCTCTTGCAACAGCGCTATGAACAGCTCAAGCAGCAGCTCGCCGCCGAAGGGTTGTTCGATCCGGCGCTGAAAAAACCGCTGCCCTCTCCGGCGCGCCAGGTCGGGGTTATCACCTCGAAAACCGGCGCGGCGCTGCATGATGTGCTAAACGTGCTGCGCCGCCGCGATCCGTCGCTGCCGGTCATTATCTACCCCACCGCCGTGCAGGGCGACGATGCGCCCGCGCAGATTGTGCGCGCCATTGAGCTTGCCAACCGCCGCGACGAGTGCGATGTGTTAATTGTCGGGCGTGGCGGTGGCTCGCTGGAAGATTTATGGAGTTTTAACGACGAGCGCGTGGCGCGCGCGATTTTTGCAAGCCGCATTCCGGTGGTGAGCGCGGTCGGGCATGAAACCGACGTCACTATCGCCGACTTCGTCGCGGATTTGCGCGCGCCGACGCCGTCTGCCGCTGCGGAAATCGTCAGCCGCAATCAGCTCGAGCTGCTGCGTCAGGTGCAGGGGCTGCAACAGCGCCTTGAAATGGCGATGGATTATTCGCTGGCTAACCGCCAGCAGCGCTTTACGCGCCTGCATCACCGGCTGGAACAACAGCATCCGCAACTGCGTCTCGCCCGTCAGCAGACTCTGCTGATGCGCCTGCGCCAGAGAATGGACAATGCGCTCGACAGCCGGTTGCGTCAGGCGACGCAACGTCAGAGTCGTCTGACGCAACGCCTTAACCAGCAGCAGCCGTTGCCGCGTCTGCACCGCGCCTCGGCTCGTATTCAGCAACTGGAGTATCGGCTCGCCCAGACGGTCTCAGCGCGCCTCAGCCACACGCGGGAGCGCTTTGGCAACGCCATCACGCACCTGGAGGCCGTCAGCCCGCTGGCGACGCTGGCGCGCGGCTACAGCGTCACCACGGCTGGCGATGGCAACGTGCTGAAAGCGACGAAACAGGTGCAGCCCGGCGACACCCTGACCACGCGGCTGGCGGACGGCTGGGTGGAAAGCGAGGTGCGCCAGATTACGCCCGCAAAAAAAACGCGCAAAAAGAAAACCGGATAAGCCTCAGGGGCAATCAGCGGGTCACGAACTATACTGCAAGTGTTGGTTTTTTCAACGGCACTTGCCGAGTAAGGAGACCCCATGAACGATTCACGTTATCCGACCGTTATTCCCCCCTACCTTCTGCGCCGTATTATCGATAACGGCTCAGCGCCACAGCAGCAGAAAGCGCGCCAGACCCTCACCCATGTCCAGACGCTGATGGCGCATCAGCATGCGAAGCCCGCCGCGCCGCACGTCTCCGCTAAGGGCGAGCTGGAGCGCGATATCTACGATGCTCAGAACCGTGAAGAGCTGCCCGGGAAGCCAGTACGCCGCGAAGGCGAACCGTCGGCAGGCGATGTGGCGGTAGATGAAGCTTATGACTATCTGGGCGTTACCCACGATTTCTTCTGGAAAGCGTATAAGCGCGATTCGCTGGACAATAAAGGGCTTATCCTCAGCGGCACGGTGCACTATGGGCGCGAATACCAGAACGCCTTCTGGAACGGCCAGCAGATGGTGTTCGGCGATGGCGACGGTGAAATCTTCAACCGCTTTACCATCGCTATTGACGTCGTGGCGCACGAGCTGAGTCACGGCGTGACGGAAACTGAAGCCGGGCTTATCTACTTCGAGCAGGCGGGCGCGCTCAATGAATCGCTTTCCGATGTCTTCGGCGCGCTGGTGAAGCAATACTATCGGCAGCAGACGGCGGATCAGGCGGACTGGATAATCGGCGAAGGGTTGCTGGCGGAAGGCATTAATGGCACCGGCCTGCGTTCGATGTCAGCGCCTGGCACAGCGTACGATGACCCGCTACTGGGTAAAGATCCGCAGCCCGGTCATATGGATGACTTCGTTAAAACCCGCGAGGATAACGGCGGCGTGCATATCAACTCCGGCATTCCCAACCGCGCGTTTTACCTGGCGGCGACGGCGATTGGCGGCTATGCGTGGGAAAAAGCGGGTTATGCCTGGTACGACACCGTGTGTGACCGCTCACTTTCGCAGAATGCCGATTTCGCGAGTTTCGCGAAACTGACGATTGAGCATGGCCGTAAACGCTCCGGCGACAGCGTGGCGCAGGCTATCGAACAGGCGTGGAAAACCACAGGAGTATTGTAATGGACTTGCCAGATCTGACGGATGACGCCGTCGTAGAGCTGGCGCGTGAAGGCGGCGTGGCGTATATGCCACGCCTTGCCGGTCAGCGGCGCATCGCCGTCGCCGAGCTGAACGCCGAACAGCGCCAGCGGCTTATTGATATTCTGCACCAGGCGCTGCCCCAGGCGTTTGCGCCAGGGCAGCCCGATTCGCCGGGGCGCGGCGATCAGCGCTATTTCCGCATCCAAATCCTCTGGACGCAGCATAACCAGGCCGGTTATGCCGATATCGTACTTCTGGTGCCGGAAAACGCGGCGCCGGAAGGGCTGCGCGAGCTCTGGAAGCGTGGCGAGGGCTGTATCTGCGATTAGTGCGCCCGAAGCGTGAACTCGACGCGTTTTTTCGAAATCAGCCCGTGGCCGTTACGGCAGAAATAGTCCACCGCGCCGCACGCTTTCAGCACTTCCAGCGGCTGCTGGCAGTCGGGACAGCGCGCTTCAACCTGATAATCCTGATGGCAGGTGGAGCAATGCGCGCCGCGCTCGCTCGGCTCTAGCGGGTTTTGACAGTTCGGACAACGTAATTCCACGCGATACCTCCTTAAAAACACAGCGGGAGTCATCATGACTCCCGCTCCGGTTATTTACTTTTCTTGATGTGCTTAATCAGGCGTTTACGCTTACGCAGCTGGTTTGGCGTCAGCGTGTTTCGCTTGTTGGCAAACGGGTTCGCCCCTTCCTTGAACTGAATGCGAATCGGCGTGCCCATCACGTCCAGCGATTTGCGGAAGTAGTTCATCAGATAACGCTTGTAGGAATCCGGCAGGTCTTTTACCTGAGTACCATGGATAACCACAATTGGCGGGTTATAACCGCCCGCGTGCGCATATTTCAGCTTCACGCGGCGACCGCGCACCATTGGCGGCTGATGATCTTCTTCCGCCATTTTCATGATTCGGGTCAGCAGCGCGGTGCTGACGCGGCGCGTGGAGCTGTCATACGCTTCGCGTACCGATTCAAACAGGTTGCCGACGCCGCTGCCGTGCAGAGCAGAGATAAAGTGAACGCGGGCGAAATCGATAAAGCCGAGGCGGTAATCCAGCGTCTCTTTGACTTCGTCCTTCACTTCCTGGCTCAGGCCATCCCACTTGTTGACGACAATCACCAGCGAGCGACCGCTGTTGAGAATAAAGCCCAGCAGCGAGAGGTCCTGATCGGAAATCCCTTCACGCGCGTCAATCACCAACAGCACCACGTTGGCGTCTTCTATCGCCTGGAGCGTTTTGATGACCGAGAATTTCTCTACCACGTCAGTGATTTTGCCGCGTTTACGCACACCCGCCGTATCGATAAGCACGAACTCGCGCCCGTCGCGTTCCATCGGAATGTAGATGCTGTCACGCGTAGTGCCAGGCATGTCGAAAACCACAACACGGTCTTCGCCGAGAATGCGGTTGGTAAGCGTTGACTTACCTACGTTCGGACGCCCGACGATAGCCAGTTTGATCGGCAGATCCTGCGGGTTGAAGTCGTCCTCTTCTTCTTCCACAACTTCGCCATTTTGCTCGGCCTCAAATTGCGCCCAGTATTCGGCTTCTTCGTCCACTTCTTCCGGCGGATCGACATCGTCCATCCACGGCACCAGTACATGTTCCAGCAGCGAGGTGACACCACGGCCATGAGACGCCGCAATCGGGTGAATTTCACCGAGACCGAGCGAGTAGAAATCCGCGACCGCCTGATCCGGGTCGAGACCGTCGGTCTTGTTGGCGACCAGGAACGTCGGTTTCTGGCGGCTGCGCAGATGCTGGGCGATAGCCTCATCCGCCGGCATCAGACCTGAGCGGGCATCAACCATGAAAAGCACCACGTCGGCTTCTTCAATCGCCAGCAGCGACTGTTCCGCCATGCGGGTTTCCACCCCTTCTTCCGAACCATCGATACCGCCGGTATCGATGCAGATAAATTCACGTCCTTCCACTTCGGCACGACCATATTTGCGGTCACGCGTCAGCCCCGGGAAATCCGCTACCAGCGCATCCCGGGTGCGGGTTAAACGGTTGAACAACGTGGATTTTCCGACGTTAGGGCGCCCGACCAGCGCGACCACAGGTATCATTCTTAAAGCCTCATTACTGATAAATCATTGTTAAACCCGCATCAAAGCGCGGGCTTCAGAAAACAGGAAACGGCCCCTGCAGTGATCAGGAGCCGTTTTAGCTGTGCTACGCCTGTCTGTTAACGCGTAATCGCGTAGAGCGTGCCGTCTTTAGCCTGGATAAGGATCTTGTTATCCGCTACGACAGGCTCGGTCTGGAAGCCGGAGCTGTCCACTTTTTGCTGTGCCACGAAGCGGCCATTATCCGTATCCATCCAGTGCAGGTAGCCTTCGCTGTCGCCCACCACCAGCGATCCATTATAGAGCACCGGCGTGGTGAGGTTACGGTGCAGCAGCTGCGTCTGGGTCCAGAGCGTGACGCCGCCTTCCACATTCAGCGCCAGCACGTTATCGCTCTGGTCTACCAGGTAGATACGTCCGCCGTCAACGATGAAATCATTCACCGAGCCCAGCTCGCGTTTCCACATAATCTGACCGGAGCGCAGATCCAGCGCGGTCAGATTACCGTTATACGCCAGCGCGTAAACCACGCCGTTAACGATAACCGGCGTCGTATCGACGTCGCTCAGACGATCGATTTCGGTCGCGCCCGTCGCCTGCGAAATGCGCTGCTGCCAGATCATCTGGCCGCGCTGCATCAGCACTGCACTGACGCGGCCGTTATCGCCGCCGACAATCGCGGCGCCAAAGGCGGACGCCGGTGCGGATTCACCACGCAACGAGAGCGACGGCATATCCAGATTCACGGTCCATTTGATAGCGCCGTCGCTTTCGTTCAGCGCCTGCAACATGCCGTTGCTGGTATGAATCAGCACCATGCCGTCACTGACGACCGGGCGGGAGAGCGCTTCGCCCGCCACTTTGGTCTGCCAGGCGACAGAGCCGTCAGAGGTATTGAGCGCATAAACCTGCGCCTTTTCGCTGCCGACATACACATGCGCGCCAACGGCGGTCACGCCGCCGGAGAGCAGCGCCGGACGGTTACGGGAGAAAAAGCCGGTTTTCTCTGAGAGATCGACGCTCCAGATTTCTTTGCCATCCTGCGAATTCACTGCTTTTACGGTGCCACGACGGTCCGCCGCGTAGACGTTGCCATCAAGAAACGCCGGGTGCAGGTTAGAGTAAAAATCGCCAATCCCGCTCCCTACGGAGGTGTCCCAGGCGACTTCCGGTGCAAACTGGTTTTCAACGGTCGGCAGCGGCGACATTTTCACCACATCTTCTTCACCGCTAAACAGTGAGCAACCGCTTAACAGCGTGACGGAAAGCATCGCTGGCAGAACTAATTTACGCAATTGCATCGGGTCCCTCTCAGATGGACAAGTTATTAATTTTCATCTGCATCATATCGCCAAGCGCCGGGGAATTTTTATCATTCGCTCCTTTGCTCCAGGCATCACGCGCGCCCTGTTTATCGCCTTTACTCAGCAGCGCGTCGCCGCGCAAATCGGCTACCATCGCCGACCAGTTTTCGCCTTTCACGCTATCCAAGGTTTTCAGCGCGGCATCCGCCTGTTTCTGCTGGATCTGAATGCGCGCTAAGCGCAGGTTCATCAGCGAGCGCAGATTCTCGTCCTTCGCGTTCTCAATGCCCTGCTGCAATTGCTGCGCGGCTTTGTTGAGATCGTTTTTATCGACATAGCGCTGCGCCAGTTCTAGCGAGGCCAGCGCGCCGTAGCTGTTTTTGTTCTGGGCGACGAACTGCTCCGCCGCGCTCAGGGTTTTCGGATCGTCCGCGCGGACGTCAGTCATGACATTCTGATAGTTCAGCGACGCTTCGCGAGCGGTATCGACCTGCGAGCCGTTCCAGAAACGCCAGCCAACCAGCGCGCCAATCCCTAATACCACACCCACCGCCAGCGCTTTGCCATTTTCGGCAAAAAAACGCTTTACCGCGTCGAGCTGCTCGTTTTCGTTCTCGTAAATTTCCACGCAGTCCTTCTCCTTAACGATATGTCGCCGGGAAATCAGCCCAGCAGCGTCTGCAGATGCGCGGCCAGTTCGCTTTGCGCGAGCGCCTGTTGCTCACCTGAACGCAAATCTTTCACCACAACCTGACGATTGGCGACTTCGTCCTCGCCCAGAACCAGCGCGATGCGCGCGCCCCATTTGTCTGCGCGGGCGAACTGCTTCTTGAAGTTGCCACCGCCGTAGTTGGTCATCAGCTTGCAGCCCGGCAGCGCGTCACGAACCCGCTCGGCCAGCTGCATTGCTGCCGACTGCGCGCCGTTACCGGACGCAATCAGGTATATATCGACAACAGGATCCGCCGTAAATTCCGGATTTACCGCCTGAACCAGTAAAACGAGGCGTTCAAGGCCCATCGCGAAACCCACTGCCGGGGTCGCGCGGCCGCCTAACTGCTCGACCAGGCCGTCGTAACGGCCGCCCGCACAGACGGTGCCCTGCGAGCCGAGGCTCGTGGTGACCCACTCAAAGACGGTGCGGTTGTAATAGTCGAGGCCGCGTACGAGGCGCTGGTTGACGGTGTAAGCGATACCCGCGTCGTCGAGGAAAGCGCACAGGCCGGCGAAGTGCTCACGGGACGCTTCATCGAGATAATCGCCGAGCATCGGCGCGTCGTTTAACAGCGCCTGCACGTCCGGATTTTTGGAATCCAGCACGCGCAGCGGGTTTGAATACATGCGGCGTTTGCAGTCTTCATCGAGTTTATCGATGTGCTTCTCAAGAAACGCGATTAACGCATCGCGGTAATTCGCACGCGCTTCCAGCGAGCCGATAGAGTTCAGCTCCAGCGAAACGTGCTCGGCGATACCCAGCGCGCGCCACCAGCGCGCGGTCAGCATAATCAGTTCCGCGTCGATATCCGGGCCCTGCAGGCCAAACACTTCGGCACCGAGCTGATGGAACTGGCGGTAGCGTCCTTTCTGTGGACGCTCATGACGGAACATCGGGCCGATGTACCACAAGCGTTGTTCCTGATTGTACAGCAGACCATGTTCGATGCCGGCGCGCACGCAGCCCGCGGTGCCTTCGGGGCGCAGAGTCAGGCTGTCGCCGTTGCGGTCCTCAAAGGTATACATCTCTTTTTCAACCACGTCGGTCACTTCACCAATAGCGCGTTTGAACAACGGGGTCTGCTCTACAATCGGCAAACGGATTTCGCTGTAACCGTAGCTGCCGAGCACCTGCTTGAGTGTGCCTTCAATGCGCTGCCAGATGGCGGTATCGCCCGGCAGGTAATCGTTCATGCCGCGGATGGCTTGAATGTTTTTTGCCACGTTTATTCTCTTTTTCTATACAAAAAATGAACCCGAAACAGACCGCTCCGGTGTGGCTGGGGCGGTTTGCGGGTTCAATCATACACGGGAAGCACGCCGCTTCCCACGTTTGCGTTATTTTTCCAGCTGCTGCACGCTGATGCGGCGGTTCTCATCCAGCATCGATGCCTTGGCGCGAATGCGGGCTTCCAGCTGTGCGATCATATCGTCGTTATCCAGACGATCTTTGCGCACGCCTTCTTCGTAAAAGCCGCTTTTCTTGTTGCCGCCAGTGACGCCAAGTGTTGATACCAGCGCTTCGCCAGGGCCATTCACCACGCAGCCGATAATCGAAACATCCATCGGCGTAATGATATCTTCCAGACGCTGCTCCAGCGCATTCACCGTACCTATAACGTCGAACTCCTGACGGGAACAGGTCGGGCAGGCGATGAAGTTAATGCCGCGGGAGCGAATACGCAGTGATTTCAGAATATCGAAACCGACTTTGATCTCCTCGACAGGATCGGCCGCGAGCGAAATACGCAGCGTGTCGCCGATCCCTTCGGAAAGCAGGAGCCCAAGGCCGATCGCGGATTTTACCGCGCCCGCGCGAGCGCCGCCCGCTTCGGTGATCCCGAGATGCAGCGGCTGATCGATCTGCTTCGCCAGCAGACGATAGGACTCTACCGCCAGGAATACGTCAGAGGCTTTCACGCTCACTTTAAATTGATCGAAGTTGAGGCGATCTAAATGATCGACGTGACGCATGGCGGATTCCAGCAACGCCTGCGGCGTCGGCTCGCCATATTTTTCCTGGAGATCTTTTTCAAGGGATCCGGCGTTAACGCCGATGCGGATCGGAATGTTTTTATCGCGCGCGCAGTCTACTACCGAGCGAATACGCTCTTCGTTACCGATATTGCCGGGATTAATGCGCAGGCAGTCGACGCCATATTCGGCGACTTTCAACGCGATGCGGTAGTCGAAGTGAATATCCGCGACCAGCGGAACGTTGACCTGCTGCTTGATGAGACGAAACGCCTCAGCGGCATCCATCGTCGGCACCGAGACGCGAACGATATCCGCGCCCACGCGCTCCAGTGCTTTAATTTGATTGACCGTCGCCTCGACATCCGTCGTGCGCGTATTGGTCATCGACTGTACGGCGATGGGCGCGCCATCGCCGATGGGGACGTTACCGACGTATATCCGTTTAGATTTTCTACGCTGAATGGGCGCTTCAATATGCATGACAAATCTCCCTCATTGCCCGTCTGTTACTGCGTTACTGATTGTTCGGCATTGAGGGTCAGACGTGCAACCTGGTTAGTTCTGATAAAACGGCTCAAATCCACCGGTTTGCCCTGGTACTGAATCTGCACTGCCGACGGCGCGCCGATTTTGAGACGGTACGGCGCCTCACCGGTCAGATTCAGATTAGTATCTTTACGTTGCAGACCGCTGAACAATTTTTTACCGGTCGCGTCTGTCACTTCAAGCCAGCAATCGGCGGTGAAATTCATCACCAGCGCGTTGGCGTCTGCGGCAGGTGCGGTAGAGGCCTGGCCGACAGGCAGCTGGCTTTGCGCGGCGTTTTGCTGCGCGGCGGTGTCGGTGGTCGCCTGACTCGGCGGTACCACGACCGGCTGCTGGCTTGCCGTATTCGGCGAAGGCATCGGCGTCGGCTGCGGGCTCGCAGAAGCGGTATTCTGAGTATCACCGGCTGGCAGATCCGCTGGCGGCGTCGCCTGATCCTGCGACGCGTCAGCGGTGGTATCGGTATTCAACGGAACAGACTGCGGGCTATTGGCCGCGTTCTGGCTCAGCTCTGCGCTGGACTGATCAGCCATCGTGCTGATCTCTTCCTGCTGCGCTTTGTGGTTTTGCCACCACCAGGCGCCCGTCAGGCCGACCACAACAAAAAGCACAAGCCAGGTAAAGCTCATCAGCCAGCCGTCGCGTTTTTTACGGCTTTTGCCGAGCGCGTAGGTTTGCATCGGCGCGACCTGCGCGGTTCTCACCGGCGCCTGTTTGGCAAGCATCGGCAGCAGTTCTTCTTCCGGAACGTGCACCAGGCGCGCGTAGGAGCGGATATAGCCGCGCAGGAACGTGGAGGCCAGGTCCGCAGGCGCGTTGTCCTCTTCAATGTCACGGACAGTCGAAACCTTCAGGCATAAACGTTCCGCCACAACCTGTTGGCTGAGACCCAGTTGTTCACGGGCAAGGCGCAGACGCTCACCCGTGGTGTGTGGTGCATTTTCTTCGTGAGTGGCTTCAGTATTCATTAGCTACAACTGCTGGTACTGTTTTCATTGAGGAACCTGGCACCGGCAGGAATAAGACAACGTTTCGCTGTCCTGTCTGCCCATACCGCGAAATCATTCTCATCGGACACACGCACTGCGCGTCATCCGTTACCCGTTCCCGTATCTTAACGCCTCAGACGGCGCGCTGCCGCAGGCGATAATCAGAAACGTTAGTTAACCATAGCCAGCTTTTTATCCGGTGTCTGTTAAGTCGCGCCAGATAAGCCAGAAAGCCCCAGCTAACATGTTGTTGCGACGCTACATACTGCCTTAAAGCGCAGAGAAACGCACCGTAATTATTCACCACGGGCGCTTCTTTACGCAGCAATCGCTGCGCCTGCGCCAGAACTGGTCACGCGATAGCCTGCCCGCGTGACCTTACAGGCTTTTTATTGCCTGTCAGACTGCTTTGACAGCGATAGGTTCACCCTGCATGCGCTTGCGCAGGGTGCGTTTGGTACGGTCGATAACATCGCCCGCCAGCTGCCCGCAGGCCGCGTCGATATCATCGCCGCGCGTTTTACGCACGATAGTCGTAAAACCGTAGCTCATCAGCACCTTAGAGAAGCGATCGATACGGCTGTTGGAGCTGCGGCCATACGGCGCGCCCGGGAACGGGTTCCACGGGATCAGGTTGATTTTGCACGGCGTATCTTTCAGCAGTTCAGCCAGCTGATGCGCGTGTTCGGTACCGTCGTTCACGTGATCCAGCATCACATACTCGATGGTCACGCGGCCCTGGTTGGCGTTAGATTTTCCAATATAACGACGTACGGCGGCGAGGAACGTTTCGATGTTGTACTTCTTGTTGATAGGTACGATTTCATCGCGGATTTCATCGTTCGGAGCGTGCAGCGAAATAGCCAGCGCCACGTCTATCATATCGCCAAGCTTGTCTAACGCAGGCACCACGCCCGAGGTGGAGAGCGTCACGCGGCGTTTGGAAAGTCCAAAGCCAAAATCGTCGAGCATGATTTCCATCGCCGGCACCACGTTGGTGAGGTTCAGCAGCGGTTCGCCCATCCCCATCATCACCACGTTGGTGATAGGACGCTGGCCGGTCACTTTGGCCGCGCCGATAATTTTCGCTGCGCGCCACACCTGACCGATAATTTCCGACACGCGCAGATTGCGGTTAAAGCCCTGCTGCGCAGTCGAGCAGAATTTGCACTCCAGCGCGCAGCCCACCTGCGAAGAAACGCACAGCGTGGCGCGATCGTCTTCAGGGATATAGACCGTCTCAACGCGCTGATCGCCGACCGCAATCGCCCATTTGATGGTGCCATCGGAAGAGCGCTGCTCTTCGACCACTTCCGGCGCCCGGATTTCCGCCACTTCCTTGAGCTTTCCGCGCAGCACTTTGTTGATGTCGGTCATCTCATCGAAATCATCGCTGCAATAGTGATACATCCATTTCATCACCTGATCGGCGCGAAACGGCTTTTCACCCAGCGTTTTGAAGAACTCGCGCATTTCCTGGCGGTTCAGATCGAGGAGGTTAATTTTTTCAGATTTAATAGCAGGCGCTGCTGAGTCAGTCTCAGGCGTGACAATGTGTTCAGACATATTCGATCCTGGCCTCGTTGTTACACGTTACGGCCTCTGGAGGGTTGATAAAAAAAGACGCCCCGGTAAGAGCAAGCTCATCCGGGGCGCAGCATTGTACAAATTCTATGGCAGTGACGCCACGGCTTAAAGCGACATCATGAAAATAAAATGTAAATGTCGCTTTGCCGTTTCGCTACATTAGCGAGTGCGCGGGCAGATTTCGCCTTCGCCGAAGAAATAAGCGATTTCGCGGTTAGCGGACTCAACGGAATCGGAACCGTGGGTGCCGTTTTCGGTAAAGCTGTCCGCGTAATCAGCGCGCAGGGTGCCTGCCAGCGCGTTAGCCGGGTTAGTCGCGCCCAGCAGATCGCGATGACGCTGTACCGCGTTTTCGCTTTCCAGAACGGAAACCACGATAGGGCCAGAGGTCATGAATTCCACCAGGCCGTCGAAGAACGGTTTGCCTTCGTGCTCAGCGTAGAAGCCACGCGCCTGCTCAACGGACAGGTGCAGCATTTTGGTGCCGATGATTTTGAAGCCAGCGGATTCAAAACGCGCGAAAATGCTGCCGATAACGTTTTTAGCGACTGCGTTCGGCTTGATGATGGAAAAAGTGCGCTCAATTGCCATGATTACCTCTGTAAGTTGTTCTGTTTGCCCGACAGGCCAGTTTAGAATTGGCGCCGATTATAATGAGCAACGTTATCCTTGCCTACGGTTAGGGGTAACATTTTTTTAAAATAATATTACCTTCGGCAACACTTAATGTCGAAAGCGCAGTTTTTACCCCTCTTCGGTTATTCCACGCGGAACTGCGCGGCGGCAATCTGTCCGGCCTCATCCATCAGCAATACCTGATAGTCGCCGCTCCCGGTAAATGTCAGCGTCACGCTGTCGCCCTCTTTTTCCAGCGGTTCGCCGTTCAAAAACCACCAGTGACGCCCGCCGCCGCCCTGACTGCGTAGCGGTAAGGAGAGCGAGGCTTGCCCTGGCAGTCGCTTCAGAACGGCGCCTTCGCGCACGCCGGTCAGCAGCAGCGGCGCCAGATCCTGCTGATGTACAGGCGGACACTGCGCGGAGACCGGCGGCAGGCGCGCGGCCCGCCGTTCGCCCGGCGGCAGCCACGGTTCAAGCGGCAGCGGCCAGAGCAGCAGCCGGCTTTCAGCGACGTGTGGACAATCCGCCGCCACCCGCTCGCCTTTCTCGTTCAGCCACAGCGGGAACTGAATGCCGCGGCTGCCCTCCTGCCCGTCGGCAAGCAGCGTCGGTGGCTCGCTGTTATCCAGCAGCCACGTCGATAACCGGCGGCGACAGTTAGTGTCGCCTGGGGGCAGATGCTGCCCGCCCGGCCAGCAGATAGTTCCTGAAGACACCGATGCCGGGCGCGGATCGACCGGCTCCCGGGCCTGCTGCACCGCCGAGGCGGCGCCCGCCTGCAGCAAATTATTGACCTGGTTAAGCACCGGTACGGCGCTGGCAAAGCCGAACTGCCCGGCGACAGGCGTCGCATCCGGGCGTCCCGTCCAGACGCCAATCAGGTAGCGCGACGTGACGCCCACCGCCCAGGCGTCGCGGTAGCCGTAGCTGGTGCCGGTTTTCCAGGCAAGCGGTACCACCTGCGGCAGCGAGCCGTCCGGCAGCGGTTGCGCCTCGTTAGCAAGAATACGGCGGATAATCCATGCAGCGCCCGGCGACATTAGCGGCCGCTCCAGCAGCGGATCACCCTTCACCACGCGCAGGCGCGCCGCCTGACCGTGACGGGCGAATGCGCTGTACGCCGCCACAATTTCATCAAGACGGGCACCCGCGCCGCCCAGAATGACCGCCAGGCTCGGCTGCGCCGTCGGCGGGAAGCGCAGCGCCAGCCCGACGTTACGCAACCGGGCCGTAAAGCGCTTCGGCCCGTAGGCTTCCAGCACCTGCACCGCCGGCAGATTAAGCGATCGCACCAGCGCCTCGCTCATGCTGACCGGGCCGTTAAAGCCGCTGTCAAAGTTGCCGGGACGATAGTCGCCGAAACGGCGCGGCACATCCTGCAACAGCGACGCTGGATGGATCAGCCCTTCATCGAGCGCGAGCCCGTAAACGAACGGCTTTAACACCGAGCCCGGCGAGCGGATGGCCGTCACCATATCGACATGCCCGAAGCGAGCGTCGTCGTTGATATCCGCCGAGCCGACCCAGCCGCGTACTTCCATTGTGGTGTGGTCGACCACGAGAATGGCAAGTGAGGTACGGGCCGGGAGACGGCCCTTCCAGTTGAGCGCGAGATCTTCCAGCTGGCGCTGTAGCCCTGCGTCGAGCGTGGTGGTGATTTTGGTTTCACGCCGCTGGGTGACAAGGCGGCGTGAGAGCAATGGCGCAAGCTGCGGCATCTGTCGTGGCGCAAGCCACACGGGCTCCTCCAGCGACTCCCGCACCTGTTTCTCGCTCCAGACGCCTTGCGTCGCCATACGGCGCAGGACTTTATCGCGTGCCGCCTGGGCGCGATCCGGCCAGCGGTCCGGACGCAGACGGCTCGGCGCCTGCGGCAGCACCGCCAGCAGCGCGGCGTCGGAATAGCTCAGCCGCGAAGGCGGCTTGCCGAGATAGACCCAGCTCGCGGCACCGATGCCCTGCAGCGTGCCGCCAAACGGCGCGCGATTCAGATACAGCGTGAGAATGTCCGCTTTCGAGAGATGCCATTCAAGCTGCATCGCCCGCCACACCTGGCGCAGCTTGCCGCCGAAGGTGCGCGGATGCGGATCCAGGAGGCGCGCAACCTGCATCGTCAGCGTGCTGCCGCCTGAGACGACCGAGCCGGAGCGGAGATCCTGCCAGGCCGCGCGGGCGATGGCGAGCGGGTTGATGCCGGGGTGACGCCAGAACCAGCGGTCTTCATAGTTCAGCAGCGCCTCAAGATAGCGCGGCGACACATCCTCAATGGTGACGGGGTAGCGCCAGATACCGTTTTTATCGGCGAAGCGCCACAGCGGCGTACCGTCCTGCGCCACCACCACGCGTGCGGGCTGCACCTCATACAGCGGCAGCGGCCAGAGTTTATCGGCAAGCCACAGCGCGGCGCACAATAAAAGCGGCGCCGCCGCCAGAATCATCCAGCGGCGGCGCCTTTTCAACAGGCTTTTAATCACAGCTCACCTGTCAGGGGTAGATAGTCAGCGCAGGGATAGTCGCACCAGTCGCGCGCCATTGCGGCACGTACATCGACTCCACCTGTGGTGCCGGCACTTTATAAGTGCCCGGCGTGACCGCGCGCGCCATATAAACCAGCGTGGCGTTCATGCCCTCATTCACAGGCAGTGCGGCGACGAAGCGATCATCGCGGAACTCCATATGTTGAATATCCATCTGCTGCATGCGGCTGATAAGTTCACCCGCCTCGCCACTGGCGCTGCTCAGGCTGGCGCTGGCGTTAGCGAGGTTCTGGTTTTCCAGTTCAAGCCCGGCAGGCAGCAGATCAACTACCAGCGCGTCAGGCACCGTTTTTTCCGCCCAGACGTTCAGCCACACCATCACCAGTTCGCCGCTCTTCAGGCTCGATAGCGACACCGACTCGCCCTTGCTGTTGAGGTAATGGCGCTCAATATGCAGTACGTTGCCGGCAGGCTGTGGCGCGGCGTCCGGATACCCCTGGCTGTCGAGACGCAACCAGAGCGGAGTCTGGGCCGTGTTGGTCACCTGCAATGCACTGAGCTTGTCGGCGTCCAGCGCCACGCTCTGCGCTTTGTCGCCGCTCATGAACTGTCCGGCAAGCGTGGTTTGCGCCTGCCAGTCGCCCGGCTGGTTCACCAGGTTGCGGCCCGCCAGGAACAGCGCGTTGCTTTCCTGCGTAGAGAGCCAGCGCTCGCCGTACGCCTCATCAGAGAGCGCAGACAGCAGCGTGCTCTGCTGGTCGGGCTGCAGGTTATATTCCTGCAGCAGGCTCAGCTTCAGCGCGTCGTCACGCAGGTCGCTGCCGTAGTCGCCAAGCCAGCCGAGGTTGCGTGGACGCTCGGTTTTCACACCCAGATCCAGCGCGGCTTTGCTGCGCGGCGCATCGCCCATCAGTTTCAGCGCGACGCCAAGCTGCACCAGCGGCAGACCGCCGCCCGCTTGCGCGCGATGCTCCCAGGCGTCACGCAACGCGCCGAGCGGCGCTTTCTGCTGACGCGCCAGCACCAGTCCGGCATAAGCCTGCACCGCAAAGCGCGAAGCCGCGTTATTTTCGCTGTAGCGCAGCGCGATGGTGCCCGGATCCTGCAGGTAACGCAGCAGGCGCGCATTGGCTTTATTCAGCGCATCTGCAGGTACGCTGTAGCCCTGCTCGCCCGCGCGCACAAGGAAATCGGTCACGTAGGCGGTCGCCCAGTACTCTTCCGGACTTTCTTTATCCCACAAACCGAAGCCGCCCTCCTCGCGCTGCATCTCCAGCAGGCGGGCGATGCCGATATCCACCGCCGCGCGGCGCTGCTCGTCGGTATCGCCTTTGATACCGAGCGCTTTCAACTGCGCGGCGCTGGTATAAAGCGACGGGAACAGACCGCTGGTAGTCTGCTCAAGGCAGCCGTAAGGATAGGCGCGCAACTCTTCAATATAACGCGCGATATTGAGCGGCGGGCGACCGCTTAACAGCAACCGCCCCTCAAGCGTCGAGGCGTTCAGCCCTTGCAGATGCGAAGCCGGAACGGTCCAGATTTCACCCGGGCGCAGCATCGCTCCGCTGTTAATAGTTTGCGCCGGATACGCCGGACGTACGCCGATTTTCCATTCCCGCTTGAGCGGCGCGAAACGCTCGCCCGGCAGCGACAGGCCCGTGATCTGCGCCTCTATCGCCCCGTCGCCGAAGCCTTCACTGGCAGCGACCGGTACAAACAGGGTTGTGCGACCGCCCGCTTTCAGGTTCACCTGCTGAGAAGTCTGCGCGTCAAGACGCACCAGCCCGCTGGCGCTGAAGTTGACGTTAAGCTGCTGCGGCTGCTCCGTCAGGTTAGTGACGTCCAGCGCCAGGCGCGAGGTGTCGCCGCCCGCGAGGAAGCGCGGCGTGCTCATCTCAGCGATCACCGGCGCGGCCACAATCACTTTGCTTTCACCGCTGCCGAAGCGATCGTCGCTCCAGGCCTGCGCCATGACGCGCAGTTCGCCATTAAAGTCGCCAACTGGCAGCGTAATTGTGCCTTCGCCCTGCGCGTTTAACTGCACCGGCACCGCCTGTTCGGCGATGATGGTGACATGGTTAACCGGCGGTTTACCGCCACGGTTCAGCTCATCGCCGTCGCCGCCGAAGCGCAGCGCCGCCAGACGTCCCTGGCCTTCAATCACCTGGCCGTAGATATCATAAATATCCGCGCCATAGCGTTTCTTGCCAAAGAAGCCGCGCCACGGGTCTGGCGTGACGTAATCGGTAATGTTCAGTACGCCGCTGTCTACTGCCGAGACCAGTACGTTGATCTGCTTCGGCAGCTCGCCGTTTTTCACGCTGGCTTTCACTTTCACCGACAGCGTGCTGTCCGGGCGCATTTTGGCAGGCGTGTCCAGCGTCAGGTTCAGGCGGCGGTTTTCATCGCCCATCGGCAGATGCAGCAGGCCGACCGCGCGTTTTTGCGTCGCGGAACGGGATTTGTCGCCGGGGCGCACGACCAGCGTGCTGAGGTAAAGATCGTGACGCTTCCAGGCTTTATCGACCGGAATGTCCAGATCAAGCCCTTTCGCCGGCACGTCTATCTCCTGCCACCACAGCGGGCCTTCAGAGGATTCCACCATCGCATAGCCTTTGCCTGCGGCTGGCGCGGCAATGTGCAGCTTGATGGTGTCGCCCGGCTGGTAGAACGGTTTGTCGATTTTCAGCGTGACGCGATCCGGTCGCGGCGCGCTGGCGCCATCGCTGTTGTCCTGCCAGCTGTAACCGGCCCAGAAGCGCATACTGCTGACCAGTTCGTCAGGCGATACCACTTCAAGGCGATAAGAGCCCCACTCCACCGGGAAAGACACTTTGCCGGTTTCGCCCGCCGCCAGATCGATAGTCTGCTCGGCTTCCACCAGATCTTTTTGATCGAACTGCGACAGCCAGCCTTCAGAATCTGACCAATTCCAGTAGTAGTCGCGGCGCTCGCGCACCAGACGCACTTTCAGCCCTTTCACGGCGATTTTTTCGCCCTGCGCGTTGGCATAGACGATATCGAAACCGGCGCTGCCGTTTTCATCGACCATCGGCTGGTTAACGGTGTCGTCGGTACGGTAGTCATAAACCGCTTTTTCGCCAAACTGCGGACGAATGCCCACCAGCGCGTCGGCGGGCCAGATGGCCTGTTCGGCGCGGCGAGTCACCGGGCGACCGCCCGATTCCAGCAGGCTCGCCTGCACAATAAAGCGCAGCGGAGAACGCGCGTCCTGCCACTGACTTTCGGTGGAGACCTGCGCCACACCGGCGTCATCAAGATTTAGCTGGACTTCATCCAGGCTGCGGGAGAGGTTCTCCTCCGCAATGTTGCCGAACTGGAAACCCGGCAGCTGCGGCACCGCGTCACGTAGCGGACGCAGATAGAGTTGCCCCTGCACGCTGTTGCCTGCCGCAGGCGCACCGTAGAGGTAGTGTCCTTCAATGCCGATATTTACGGTATCGGCAGGCGCCAGCGGCGCTTTCTGCACATTAAGATTGAGCGCCATGCGCTCCGGCATGAAGTCTTCAACCTGGAACAGCCAGTTGCGGTTCTGGTTGTCGCCCGTGTTGGCGCGAATGACCCACTGACCGGTCGCGGCCCGATCGTCCAGCGTCCAGGTGAGCTGATAAAGCCCGTTGTTCGGCTCGACTACCTGCGTGCGCGCCACCTGGCCGTCCGGGCGAACCACTTCGAATTTCACCGGCTGCGCCGAAAGCGGTTTGCCGTCGCTGTCGCGCAGCAGACCGTTAACGATCACCGTTTCGCCAGGGCGATAGAGATCGCGTGGGCCAAACATAAAGAACTGTTTGCTGAAGCCGCGCTCGCCGCCGGTATCGAACTCCGCCAGATCGAGCGCAGGGAGGTTGAGATCGAGCATCGTCGTCTGCTCGCCCATCCGGGCCAGCACCAGCGCCGCCTCTTTCGGGTTGTCGAGACGCGCGTGGCCGGTATTGTCGCTGGTTGCCTCCGCCAGCGTCTGCCCTTTGTCGTTTAAGAGACGCACCTCCACACCGCTTTGCGCCGCGCCGTTCTCCAGGCTCTGGGTGAAAATATCCATGCGGTCATGATAGCGGTGCAGCGAAAGACCGACGTCGCTCAGCGTAAAGAGCGTCGCGGCGTTACTGTAGTTGTAATGCCCCGCCTGATTCATCACCGCCAGATAGACGCCCGGCTGTTGCAGCGGCTTGATATCGCTTAACGGCAGCAGCAGTTTTTCGCGGGTGTTGCGGGCCGGATTGAGGTCAAACCGCCCGGTATAGACCAGATCCGCCATTTTCAGCAGCTGGTCAGATTCCCAGTTGCTGAGCGAATTACGGTACTCCCACTGGCTGACCATCGCCGCCAGAGATTCCGGCTTCACCCGATAAAAGTTAACGTCAACGCTTGAGATATTGAGCGCCATGACCGGCAGCCCCTGCACGACTTTGGTCGGCAGCAGCGAGCCGCGGCTGGCGAAACCGACGCTCGGCGCGATATCGCGCGTGGTCAGGGTTTTCTCGTAAGCCATGCCGAACGACGCTTTATTGAGCGCCAGCAGTTCGCGATCGACGCTCAGCACCAGTTCGCGGTTAGGCTCAAGGTGGCGCAGACGCAGCTCTTTTAAGTTCGGGGCAAGCTCCCAGGCGCCGTCCACCTTGCCATCTTTTTTATCGACAAGATGCACCACGCGGCCAAAATCCTGGTTGGGATCGAGCGGCACGGAGAAGGTCAGCACCAGCGTGCTGGCGCCGTCAAGCTGGATCTCGGAAGCATCCTGGAGTTTGAGAGGCTTACCGGCGCTTTGCTGCGCCAGTTTTTGCAGGTCGGCTGCCTGGGGCTTAGCCGCAGGCGCGGCGCTGCTTTGGGCAGCCGGCGAGGATGCATCGGCGGAAGCACTTTCCTTGTCGTCGCACCCGCCGAGAGTGAAAGACGCCAGTAACGCTGTCGCGATGACAGCCAGACGCAGTGATTTCATAGTTTTCCCTGGCCATCGCGGCCGTCGGTTCCGGTAACGGCGGCTATTATGCTTAAAAGTGATGACAACAAAAACCACCAAAAATGAATAGCGGACGATGCTTTGCAAATTCTCTGCAACGGCCTGCAAAACGCTGTTCTCTCCCGTCCTTCTCTTCAGATGTTACCGCGATCACAACGCGTAACGTTACATGTTACCTTTTGAGTTATTTGTTTTTAAAACAATCAGATAACTGGATTACGCACGCGGCGGATTGCTACCTTTGAGCGGTGCCTCTGCGCAACAGGTGATGTAGCCAGACGCGTTTAGCCAGACGATAAAAAAGAGAGAGCTAAATGAAATACGCCGTGAACGCCCTACAAAATTTTGGAAAGTCCCTTTACGGACCCGTATTGATATTACCGATAGTCGGCCTGTTTATCGCGTTCGGCAACGTGCTGGGCAACGGCAGTCTTGCAGAGTATCTGCCTTTTCTCGGCCATCCGGCGCTGCAGCAGACCGGGCAGCTTATCGCCAAATCGGCGGTATCGGTGCTGGCGAACCTGGCGCTGGTATTCGCAGTCGGCATTCCCATTGGCCTTGCGTCACGTGACAAAGGCTATGCGGCGCTGACAGGCCTTGTGACTTTTATTGTTTTTATCAACGCCATGAGCGTGACGCTACAGCTCCAGGGCGAACTCGCGCCCGCCGACCAGATGCGCGCGGCCGGGCAAAGTATGGTGCTTGGCGTACAGGTGCTGGAGATGGGCGTGTTCGCGGGCATTCTTACCGGCGCGCTCTCCGGCTGGCTCTATAACCGCTACTCCGGCGTGCAGTTTTCCGGCGCGATGGCGATTTACTCCGGCCACTGTTTTGTCGCCATCATTATGCTGCCGGTGTCAATGGTGCTGGGCGTGGTGATGAGCGAACTGTGGCCCTTCGCCCAGCACGGCATCAGCACGATGGCGCTGGCTATTAAAGGCGCGGGCCCGTTTGGCGTGGCGGTGTATGGCTTCCTTGAACGCATCCTGGTGCCAACCGGCCTGCATCATCTGGTCTACACGCCGTTCCTTTATACCGAGCTTGGCGGCACGCAGGAGGTGTGCGGCACGTTCTATCAGGGCGCGCGCAACATTTATTTTGCCGAAATGGCCTGTCCTTCCGTCACGCAGCTAAGTTCGACGGTCGTGTGGGACGCGCGCGGCATCAGCAAAATGTTCGGTCTGCCCGCCGCCGCGCTCGCGATGTATATGACGGCGAAGCCGGAGCGTAAAGCCGCCGCCAAAGCCATTCTCATCCCGGCGGCGCTGACGTCGCTGCTGGTCGGCGTCACCGAGCCTATCGAATTTTCATTCCTGTTTATCGCGCCGCTGCTGTTTGTGGTGCACGCGGTGCTGACCGGGATCGGCATGATGCTCTTTTATCTGTTCGACGTTCACGCCATCGGCGCTAACGGCATTATCGATTTCATACTCTACAACCTGCCGCTTGGCACGGAAAAATCGAACTGGCCGATGTACCTGCTGGTGGGGCTCATCATGGCGGCGCTCTATTTCACGGTGTTCCGCTTCCTGATCCTGCGTTTCAACATGAAAACACCCGGGCGCGAAGAGGAGAACGAAGAGACGCGGCTCTACAGCAAGCAGGAGTACCAGGCGAAAGGCGCTAATGACGGCCTCGGCGAAGCGATTATCGAAGGTCTGGGCGGCCGGACCAATATCGAAGTGGTGGATAACTGTTATACGCGGCTGCGCGTCACGGTGCGCGACGTCGCCGCTATCAATGAACCCCGACTAAAAGCCACGGGCGCGAAAGGGGTGATTAAACAAGGTAATAACGTTCAGGTGGTCTACGGGCTACATGTGAAAAAGATGCGTGAAGCAGTCGAAATGTTTCTCTGACAGGAGCTGATGATGTTGAAACCTCCCTTTATTTTATCTATCGCCGGTGGCGGCAGTACTTACACGCCAGGCATCGTGAAAAGCCTGATGGTGCGCTTAAGCGATTTCCCACTGGCCGAGATCCGTCTTTACGATATCGACAGCGCGCGCCAGGAGACGATCGCGCCAGTCGTGGAGAAAGTGATCCGCGATCACAGCGAGACCATCAAATTCACCACCACGAGCGACCCGGAAGTGGCGTTCAGCGGCGCACATTTTGTCTTCGCCCAGATGCGCGTTGGCCAGTACAAAATGCGCGAACAAGATGAAAAAATTCCGTTGCGCCACGGTGTGGTGGGCCAGGAGACCTGCGGCCCCGGCGGTCTGGCGTATGGCCTGCGCACCATTCTGCCAATGGTGGAGCTTATCGATATGGTGGAGCGTTACGCCGATGCGAAAGCATGGATTGTGAACTACTCCAACCCGGCGGCGATTGTGGCCGAAGGCGTGCGTCGCCTGCGTCCGACCGCGCGCGTGCTTAATATCTGCGATATGCCGGTGGCGGCGATGCGGAATATGGGCGCGATCCTCGGCGTGGACCGCCATAAGCTGGAAGTGGATTACTTCGGGCTGAACCACTTCGGCTGGTTTACCCGCGTGCTGGTGGATGGCGAGGATCAACTTCCCGCGCTGCGCCGTCATATCGCGAAGTTCGGCCTGCTGACGGAAGACGCGGCGCAAACAGACCCGCAACATTCTGATCCGTCCTGGGTGAAAACCTGGCGCAACATTAAGCCGATTATGGATCACTTCCCGGATTACCTGCCGAACCCCTATTTACAGTATTACCTGATGCCAAACGACATCGTTGAGCATCAGGATCCGAACTACACGCGCGCGAACGAAGTGATGGACGGGCGCGAGAAAAAACTGTTCGCGGCGGCGGAAGAGTACAAACGTACCGGCATTCTCCCGGATGCGTTCCATGTGGGCGTACACGGCGCGTTTATTGTGGATGTCGCCTGCTCGCTGGCGTTCGATTTACGCCAGCGGCATCTGGTGATTGTCGAGAATAAAGGCGCTATCGCCAATCTGCCTTATGACGCGATGGTCGAAGTGCCCGCTTACATTACCGCCGCAGGCCCGGAGCCGGTGCGTATGGGCGCGGTGCCGCTCTTTCACCAGACGCTGCTCATGCAGCAGCTCGCCTCCGAGCAGCTGCTGGTCGAGGCGACGCTTGAGGGAAGTTACGAAAAAGCGCTGCAGGCGTTTACACTTAACCGTACGGTACCCACGATGCAGCACGCCAAAGCGATCCTCGATGATATGATCGAAGCAAACCGCGACTACTGGCCGGCGCTGCAAAAAGCCTGGGTGAACGGAGAAGCGGCGTTATAACCGGAGCTCGCTCGCGGCATCAATAATGATGGCTTGTGGTGAGGTGAAAAAGCGCTGACAATCCGTTTCTCAGCGATGACACGGAGAACGCCATGTCCACATCCTTTTTTGTCGCGAGCCACTGGCTTGCAGAGCATATCGACGACCCGGAAATTCAGATCCTCGACGCCCGCATGGCCCCTGCCGGACAGGAACATCTGCGCGATATGGCGCAAGAGTACCGGGCGGGCCATTTGCCCGGCGCGCTTTTTTTTGATATCGAAGCGCTGTCCGATCACGCCACTCCCCTGCCTCATATGATGCCGCGCCCGGAAACTTTCGCGGTCGCCATGCGCGAGCTCGGCGTCAGCGATGACAAGCACCTGATTGTGTACGACGAAGGCAACCTCTTCTCGGCGCCGCGCGCCTGGTGGATGCTGCGCGCGTTCGGCGTGCAGAACGTCTCGATTCTGGCAGGCGGCCTCGCCGAATGGCAGCGCGACGGTTTTCCCTTACAGGAAGGCGCGGTCGAGGCGCAGGAAGGCGAATTCGAGGCGAAACTGGATGAGCGGCAGATTAAACGTCTGACCGACGTGCTGCTGGCGAGCCATGAGAATACCGCGCAGATTGTCGATGCCCGCCCGGCGGCGCGCTTTAACGCCGAAGCCGATGAACCACGTCCAGGCCTCAGACGCGGCCATATGCCCGGCGCGCTGAACGTGCCGTGGACCGATCTGGTGGTCAAAGGCCAGCTGAAAACGACCGACGAACTGCACGCGATTTTCGCACGCCAGGGCGTGAATCTGCATCGCCCGATTATCACCAGCTGCGGCTCAGGCGTAACGGCGGCAGTCGTCACGCTCGCCCTCGCCACGCTTGGCGCAAGTGATGTGACGCTCTATGACGGCTCCTGGAGCGAATGGGGAGGCCGTCAGGATCTGCCTGTCGAGCCCGCGTAAGCGATGGACAGCCGCCTCGCGCCGCTGTTAACCCGCGGAGAATCGCTGACCCGCGCCGAATACCGCGTGCTCTCCCACCTGACGGCGCATCCGCTGCGGGTGGGGAATATCACGGTGCGCGAACTGGCGCAGGAGACGTTTGTTTCCACAGCCACTATTATGCGGCTGTGCCATAAGCTGGGTTTCAGCGGCTACAGCGAACTCATCTGGCACTGTAAGCAATTGCTTACTGACACGCCCCATATCGCCATCGAACCCGATGCTGAACCCGAGGCGCTGCCCGCGCTGTTTGAACGCTTTATCGATAACTATCAGCAGAGCTTTCGCTGGGTAACGCCCGAGAAAATCGCGGCCTTCAGCCAGCTGCTACGCCAAAAAGAGCGGTTCTTTCTCTACGGTGCCGGGTTTTCTTATCTTTTCGCCGAGTACCTGACCAAAAAATTACAGGTGCTGGGCAAAACGGCGTTTATCTCCGGCCCCGGCGACAGCCGTAATATTTTTCTCAGCAACGCGGCGCGCTATGAAGTGTTTATCGCGGTCTCGCGTAGCGGCGAAACGGAACAGGTGCTCGATAAAGCGCGTATTGCGCGTAATGTCGGCATGGAAGTGGTGGCGTTTACCCGCGCATCGGCCAACCCACTGGCGGCGCTGTCCGGGCTGCATTTCCCGCTTTATGACGAGGCCATCCATTACGCCGCCGAGGCTGCCGGGATCACCTCATTTGAATCTAATCTGGTCATGCTTATCGATCTGCTGCTGTTGCAGGCGCTGGAATAAAAAAACCACCTCTGGAGGTGGCTCAGGGCAGACCGTAAAGCGCGCGGCCCATAACCGCGCGCTTTACGCCTCAGAAACGCGACAGCGCGTCGCGTGCATGGATGGCGTTAAGATTACGCGCCAGCAGCTCCGCCAGCATTTCCGCGGAATATGCCGTGTGGCTCTCGCCTTCGCGAAGCCCGCCGATAAACACGAACGCCAGCTTGCGCTTGCCGCGCTTCACCCGGGTATAGTTTTTCCAGCGGCCGCCGACGGCGCGTGGCGGCTCAAACCCTTCGCGGTAAAACAGCGTCACGGTGGTGGTGTCGTTGGCGGTTTGCACTGAGAAATCGTCAATGGCGCTGAGCGGAATGCCGGCGGTGAACTGACGGCAGTGCAGCGCATCCGGCGTCATGGTCAGGAACGGCATCTCACGCTTCTGCCACTGCTGCCAGAGCACGAAGCAGGTCAGCAAGCCCAGTAAGCCTGTTCCCAGCGCGATAGCGGCGATTTTTCCGTCTTCAAAGCCCTGAATAGCAAACGGATTAACGATTTGCAGCATGGCGAACGTCGCGACAAACAGAACTATCGCCAGAATACCGCCGACGAAAAACACTTTTTTGCCAGAATAGAGGGTGACGGCCTCGCCGGACTGTTGAACCACCTCTTCCAGCTCGCGGCGGAACTCTTCGCGATGCACCGCGACTTTCCCGGCCAGCTCGCCAGTCATCTGGCTGGAGAGCGCTTCAGGCTGTGCGAACCACAGACGCAGATTTTCCCACGGATCCTGCGGCGCCGGTCGTGTGGCGTGGCTAATCAGCGTGTCGTCAATAGCGCAGCCGAGCGCCTCAATACGCGAACGTGACGGCGGATGGCTGTCAGTCGGGTGCGCGGCTTTGTGCTCCAGGTAACGCTGCGGATCGCCAAAACCGTCTTCACGCAGGCGAGTCACCAGCGCGGCCACCAGATCGTCAAAGCCCGGTTTGCCGTTGAAGAAATCTTCCAGCGTATTGTTCAGCGGCTCGCTGACGGCGGAAATACGCACCAGCGATGAAGCCAGCGCCTGCGGCGAGCTGGCGCGCGCGCCCATTTCGTCAGCGGCGTGCTCGCGAATGCGGCTCCAGTGGCTCACCGTTTCATGCAACTGCTCGATAAAATAGACGCCCATATAGAGCGACGGATAGAGCACCACATGATCGATAAACGGCGCGTTTTGCTGGTTTTGCGCCATCGTGTGAATACTGTTGGTGATACCTGCGTAAAGCGGCGCGAAGCGCAGGCTGTATTGGGTATCCTGACCCGCGAAGTGACCAAGCTCATGACCGATAACCGCGCTGGTTTCGTCTTTATCAAGCATAGCCGCCCAGGTGAGCGGGAAGTACAGCGTCTGCCCGGTCAACAGCGGGCCATCTTCGAGTTGCACGTCGTTCGCGGTGACGTAAAAGCCTTCCAGCATCCCGACGACGATGTTATCCGGCATTATCGCCCCGGTTTTCTGTGACAGCGACGCCACCAGACTCCAGAGCGCGGGCGCCTGCTCGCGCGTCAGGTTATGGCCCACGACGTGGTTCGGCTCCGGCTCGAACAGCGCAAAGCAGCGGCGGATGCTGCCGAGGCTTTTATAAAGCACCCACAGGATACCGAACAGCACCAGCAGCGCCAGGAACATTACTTTGATGCCGCCCGCGTTCATTTTGAAGTGTGTGGCGAACCAGAGCGTCTCGTACCCGACAACCGCGAACAGCGCCAGACCGCAGCAGACGATCTGCGTCACCATCAGCCATGGCAGCAGCTTGCGGCACTTATCAAACGCCTGCACCAGCGCGTCCTGCGACTGTTTCGCTATCGTCACGCTACGCCGACACAGCGCGATGGCGCCAGCGTTAAGCACGATACAGAGCAGCGCGAGGCCGATGGCGAATGACGCCAGCCCGCTCTGGGTGCGCGCCAGCATAATCTGCCCGGCATATTCGTTTTGCATGCTCCGTTCGCTTTCAATCACTTCAGCCGCCGGAACACGGTAGTTTTTCCCGTCGCTCTCAAATTCAATGATCGCTTTCGGATCCTCTTTCATCGCGTCGCTCGCCACCTGAATCAAGTGGTTTGAGCTGTCGATGCTCTCGTTGATATCGCTAACCCGCCAGTGCTGCCAGACGGCATAGCAGACCACCAGCAGCGGCACCAGAAAAAGATAAGCGAGATGCTTCCTGTTCATCGTTACGTCGTTTCCTTGTTCATCCATCCAAATATGAGGTATGCCCTCAGTCGAAAAGGGCCTTTCAGGCCCTTAATTTTTATTGAAAGTCTTTGATTTCATGCTCGGCGACAGAAGCGCTGAGATAGGTATCCAGCAGTTCCGCCAGTTGCTCTTGTGAAACGGGCGCGCCACTGGCATCTCTGAGCTTGCCGTAAGCCGTCACGTAAAAGAAAGGTTCGGTCGAGGAACAATGCGTATAGGTAAGCCAACGGTTATCGGTACGCGGCGGTGGCTCATAGCCCTCTTTATAGGTAAAACCAATCCGCAATCCGCGCCGGGTTTTAAAAAACACATAGCCCGTCAGTGCTGCCAGCGGAACCGGAGCGCTTAGCATATGAACGCTTATACTACCGTGGCGCAATACCATGACCGGCTGCTTGCCTCTCTTCCAGACCTTTATGACGCGACGCAGGCCCAGGCCGGAGATGACAGCGAGCCCCAGTAGCAGGCACACATAAGTATAATCTTCGCCATCAAGAGATGATTTCAAGGCAGGATCAAACAGCCCGCCTACGGTTACGTACAAAAAAAATATAAAGACGAGCGCCCCACCGATGGCAATTTTAGGGCGGGCATAAATCACCGTCTCTTTGGCGGCACGGTGTAGTACTGTTTCCAGAGACTGCTTGTAATTGTCACGGTATTGTGTGATTTCACCGGTCAGCTCAGCGCTAAGAGTGCGGCAAAGTTGTTTAAAATCATTAATTAGTAAAAACAAATGCGCAAAGGCGTCTCCAGTCACCGGACGCGCGGCAATAGCAGCCGCCTCATCGGTTGTGCAACCTAATGCCTCAATACGCGCCTTACAGCTGGGATGCGTGTCGTAAGGATGCGCCGTTTCGTTTTCCAGATATCTTTGCGGATCAGGCAAGGGCGACATCTGAAGATGGGCGAGCAAAGCGGCGACAACGTCATCAGGCATTACACGCGCGTTATAAACTTCATTCAGATATTCATCTACCGGATTGCTGAGCGCAGCGATACGCAGCAGCGATGAGGATAGCGCCAGCGGCGTGCTTACCTTCGCGCCCATTTCGTCTGCGCCATGCTCGCGGCGCTGGCGCCAATACATGACCGTATCGTGGAACTGCCCGAGCACATAATTGCAACTGCTCATCGCCGTATTAAAATCGACGTTCATGTATCCGGGCGCATTTTTTCTTAAGCCGAATACGGCTTCAATACTGCTGCTAAAGCGCGCGTATAGAGGGGCAAAGCGAAGGCTATATTCCGTATCTTTACCGGAGAAATGTCCAAGTTCATGTCCTAATACGGCGTCAATTTCTGCTTCATCCAGCAGCGCTGCCCACGGGAGTGAAAAATAAAGCGTCTGTCCCGTCAGTATTTCACCCGTATTCAGCCGAATAGGGTTGGCCGTTACGTAAAAATTCTCTGTTAACCCTGCCACGATATTATCTGGCGTGATGGTCTCTAGTTTAAGAGCGAGTCTTTCCACACGAGCCCACAACGCTGGCGCATCGTCATGGGTGAGGTTACGCCCCATCACCGGCTTAGGTTCAGGCTGAAAAAGCGAGAAACTTTTAGATAGCATTTTCACCAGTCGCCAGATAATGAAAACAATATATCCAATACCCAACAGGAAGAAGTAACCACCCGCCAGAATATCGCCGCTATCTTTCGCGGTGCTCATCCAGCCGGTTAATTCATAAAAAATCAGGCAGCTTACTGAGAGAGTAAGAAAAAGTACCTGCCCTGCCAGAATAAACGGCAGCCAGGTTCGGCAAAAATCAAATGCCTGAACAAGGTCGTGCTGCGAACGTCTTCCTTTCTTCGCGCCCAGATAGCCCAGCGCTATCAATGCGCTGTTAGTCAGCAAGAATAGCAGGGATAAGCCAAGCCCCCCATAACTCAGATAAAGCATTGGTTTAGCTACAGAAAGCGCCTTTTTGTTCTGCGACAAAAAAAGGGAAGCCTCTGTCTGCGCACTGCTTGCATACATACGTTCGGCTTTATCCGCGCCTTCGCGTTGATATTCTATTTCTAAAGACCCGGTAAAGTTATTGTTTACTATTTTTTCTGCTTTAACGAGGATGTTTTGTTCATACTCCGCCCGGTCCAGAAGCGTGGCGACCCGGTAATGCTGCAAAACGGCATACAGAAAAATAGCGAGGGGCAGTAAAAAGAGATAAGCAAAACTCTTTTTGGTCATGATGGTGATCCCGGCATTAATCCATTAATTAAGAAGTAGCTCCCTGCACGTTATTAAAACAGTTAAGAAAAATGCATTCGCAGGGAAGATACGAACAGGCAAGCTTAACAAAGCGCGCCCGCAGGCGGGCCTACCAGATTTTGACTTGCTACAGAAAACAACAGGTTAACGAAGAAGTAAAACGCGGCGTGGTGCGCCGCGTGGGAAGGCATAACGTTAAATAATACGGTTTTGTTTAAAGTCGCGCAGGAAGCTGCCCCAGCGGCGCTCATAGAACGGCGTCAGGTGCGCCATCATAAAGTGGCTGATGCCCTTGTCGCCTTCCACGACCTGACAGAGATCGACAGGTTCATCGCCCGGCAGCGTATCGGTCGCCACACTGCCGGCAGCGTTGATGACGGCCTCAATATCGCCGTCAGCCTCAATGCCAATAAGAAAGTTTGCTGGCTGATCGGCCCGCTCTTTCAGGAGGCACAGCCAGGCGCGCTTGACCGTTTTCATCTCTTTAAACAGCAGGGTCAGCGATTCAATCATCTGCACGGGCGGTTCAGCCACTTCGGACAGCAGCAGCGAGGCGCCGCCTTCCAGCACTTCCTGCTGGCTGAGCGCCGAGCCTTCCGGGCTTAGCAGATGGCGAATCTCATTTGGCGTGAACTCTTTGCCGGTCGGCAGTTTGGCGTTAAGGAACAGCGTTTCGCCGAGCGTCATTTCAAACAGCGTGCGCACCGGCATCGCCACGAAGGCCTGTTCGCCTTCCACCGCCTGCTCAAGGGCCGCAGGAGAGCTGAAAAAAGGAATCACCGAGGTGCCGTCATCTTTTTCCCAGTGCTGGAGATCCACCGCGCTTTCGGCGACGACCGCTTCGCCATCTGCCGCCTCGCCCGGCACCCACACCGTAGAGTCCAGCAGCGTGCGGAAAAAGGCCGGGCGGAACGCCGGCTCCGCGGCCGCTTTTTCAAGCAGGATTTCGAGTTCGTTTTTTTCTGCGTTGTTATCGTTTTTCGTTTCGGACATAGCTTTTTTATTTGTCAGTAATGGGTGAGAGAAATCCCCTCACCCCGGCCCTCTCCCCTGAGGGAGAAGAGAAAACCATCGGCGTAACGTTGGCGTTGGTCAGGCGGGTAAGCACAGCGCCCCCGCCACACGCGTCTTAACCCACCGCCATCAACGCCGCTAATGTTATTCGCCGGTCAACAGGTTCGCCAGGGTGCGCACGCCGATGCCGGTCGCGCCCGCCGCCCACTGCTCGACCGCCGCTTTGCGGTAGGTCGCGGAGCAGTCGATATGCAGCCAGCCCTGCTGATAGTTTTCCACAAAGTGCGACAGGAAACCCGCCGCGGTGCTGGCGCCCGCCGGGTATGCGCCGCCCGCGGTGTTATTCAGCTCGGCAAAGTTAGACGGCAACTGGTTACGGTGGAACTCCGCCAGCGGCAGACGCCAGAAGGCTTCGTTTTCCGCCTGCGCGCTTTGCAGCAGACGGTTCGCGAGCGCGTCGTCAAAGCTGAACAGCGCGTGGTAATCGTTGCCAAGCGCGGTTTTGGCCGCGCCGGTCAGCGTCGCGGCGTCGATAATCAGCTCCGGCTTGTGGGCGCTGGCGTCAATCAGCCCGTCCGCCAGCACCAGGCGGCCTTCGGCGTCGGTGTTCATCACCTCGACGGTTTTGCCGTTGCGGTAGCGAATGATATCGCCCAGACGGAAAGCGTTGCCGCTAATCATGTTATCCGCGCAGCAAAGAATGAGCTTCACGCGCTTGTTCAGGCCGCGAGTAATGGCGAAGGCCAGCGAGCCGGTTACCAGCGCCGCGCCGCCCATGTCGGATTTCATCGAATCCATAAACGCGGTCTGTTTGATGCTGTAGCCGCCGGAGTCGAACGTAATGCCTTTTCCGACGAGGCAGGCATAGACCGGCGCGTTCGCGTCGCCCGTCGGGTTGAAATCGAGCGCCAGCAGCACCGGCGGGCGTTCTGAGCCGCGACCGACGGTGTGCAGTCCCAGATAGTTCTGCTCGCGCAGATCTTCACCTTTAGTGATGCGATAACTTACGCGCTCGCCCCCCACATCCGCCAGCAGATCCACCGCGCGCTGCGCGAGGTGCTCCGGCCCATCTCTTCCGCCGGGGCGTTAATCACATCGCGCACCCAGTCGATGATTTTCAGGCGGCTGTTAAGCTCTTTCTGCTGGGCGTCGTCGAGCGGCGCCCAGGTGACGGTGCGTTTGCCTTTGGGGCCGCGATAGCCCATCCAGAATGCCCAGCTTTTTTCGACATCCCAGCCTTCGCCCGCAAGCTCAACGTGTTTAAGCCCTTGCCCGTCGATTTTGCGCCCGGCGCGCTGGATGAGATGTAAATCGTCTTTGCCCGTCAGGTGCAGAGCGATACCGTCTTGCGTAAAACTGTACAGGGCTTTTTCACCCCAGCGAGCGTCGGCAGGCTCGTGGGAAAGCGTAATCTTCATGGCTTCGGTCATGTTATTTTCCTTATATCGCCTTATGCGCAACGAAAACGGGCCGCCTTCTGGCAGCCCGTTGCGTTATTCTGCTTCGTCTAACCAGACCAGCAGTATAGCCTCTAAAACCTTTTCGTTAGAGGCCTGTGGATCGTCATCGAAATCCTCGAGATCGCAGATCCACTGGTGCATATCGGTAAAGCGCACGGTTTTCGGGTCTACGTCCGGGCGGCTGTCATACAGCGCCTCGCCGATTTCGCGGCTGTCGGTCCATTTCAGTCCCATATTAATGCTCCCTGGCGTGGTTGATGGTGTAACGCGGCATCTCCACCACCAGATCTTCGTCAGTGACGCGCGCCTGACAGCTCAGACGGCTTTCCGGCTCAAGCCCCCAGGCTTTATCCAGCATATCGTCTTCATCTTCGGTGCTTTCCGGCAGCGAATCGAAGCCTTCACGCACGATGCAGTGACAGGTCGTGCAGGCGCACGATTTTTCACAGGCGTGTTCAATTTCAATGCCGTTGCGCAGCGCAACGTCAAGAATAGTTTCACCGCTTTGCGCTTCCAGTACTGCGCCATCAGGGCAAAGATCCTGATGAGGCAAAAAAACAATCTTAGGCATATTAAACCTCGTCGACGGAGTGGCCTTTCAGCGCCTGACGGATGGACTCATCCATGCGGCGAGCGGCGAACTCCTGGGTCTGTTTATCTGTATTTTTTATCGCGTCTTCAATGGCGCGGGCGTCGTCGCCGTCGGCGGCGGCGCGCAGTTGCGTCATCGCGTCGTCAATAGCGGCGCGCTCGGTCGCGTTAAGCAGCGCGCCGTCGCTCCTGAGCGCGCCTTCAAGGCTTTCCAGCACGCGGGCGGCCTCCACTTTCTGCTCGGCCAGCATGCGCGCTTTCACGTCATGCTCGGCAAAGCTCATGGAATCCTGAATCATGCTCGCGATTTCGCCATCGGTCAGACCATAGGACGGTTTTACCTGGATGGAGGCTTCCACGCCGGTGGATTTCTCCATAGCGGTGACGCTCAGCAGGCCGTCGGCATCCACCTGAAAGGTAACGCGAATATGCGCGCCACCCGCCGGCATCGCCGGAATGCCGCGCAGCGTAAAGCGCGCGAGCGATCGGCAATCCTGCACCAGTTCGCGCTCGCCCTGCATAACGTGGATAGCCATTGCGGTCTGGCCATCTTTGAAGGTGGTGAATTCCTGCGCGCGAGCCACCGGAATAGTGGTGTTGCGCGGGATCACTTTCTCCACCAGGCCGCCCATGGTTTCAAGGCCAAGCGAGAGCGGAATGACATCCAGCAGCAGCATTTCGCTGTCCGGCTTGTTGCCGACCAGAATATCGGCCTGGATCGCGGCGCCGATGGCGACCACGCGGTCCGGGTCGATGGAGGTGAGCGGCGTACGGCCAAAGAATTCGCCAACGCGCTCGCGTACCAGCGGCACGCGGGTCGAGCCGCCGACCATGACCACTTCCAGCACGTCATTCGGCTCAACGCCCGCGTCTTTTAACGCGCGACGACAAGAAAGCAGCGTACGTTTGACGAGCGGCGCGATGAGTTCATTAAACTGTTCGCGGGTCACGCTGCCTTGCCAGCCCGCCACGTTGACCTGCGCGATATCGGCGTCGCTGAGCACAATTTTCGCCTGGGTCGCGGCGTCAAGCAGCTGGCGCTGAATGCGGTTGTCGCTGCGATCGGCAATACCTGCCTGCTCGCGAATATAGTCCGCCAGCAGATGGTCGAAGTCGTCGCCGCCGAGCGCGGAGTCGCCCCCGGTTGCCAGCACTTCAAATACGCCGCGGCTTAAGCGCAGCACGGAGATATCAAAGGTACCGCCGCCCAAATCGTACACGGCGATCACGCCTTCCTGACCGGAATCAAGGCCGTAGGCGATCGCCGCCGCGGTCGGCTCGTTCAGCAGGCGCAGCACGTGCAGCCCGGCGAGACGCGCCGCGTCTTTGGTGCCCTGGCGCTGCGCGTCGTCAAAGTAGGCGGGAACGGTGATCACCACGCCGTCGAGATCGCCCGCCAGCGCTTCGCGCGCGCGTTCAGCGAGCGTTTTAAGAATGTCGGCGGAGACGCGCACCGGGTTGAGCAGTCCTGCCGGGGTGTCGATCATCGGCAGGCCGTTTTCGCTCGCGTGCAGCTGATACGGCAGGTGCGGATAGCGCGACTGAATGTCGGCGAGAGATCGGCCCATCAGGCGCTTTACGGAGCTGATGGTATTGACCGGATCGGCGGCGGCTTGCGCACGCGCGTCCCAGCCCACGGTGTAACCCTGCTGCTGATAATGAACCACGGACGGCAGCAGATGGCGCCCCTGATGATCCGCCAGCGTTTCGGTTTGCCCACTGCGAACCGTCGCTACCAGCGAGTTGGTTGTGCCGAGATCGATGCCCGCCGCCAGCCTGCGCTGGTGCGGCGCGCTACTCATGCCGGGCTCACTGATTTGTAATAAGGCCATGTTGAGCTTCCAGAATTAAAAATCGAGCAACTTTTCTTCGAGTTGTTCTGACTGGCTTAAAAGCTTATCGAGAAAACGCAACTTGCGTACCGTGTCGGCCGCCTGCGCCCATGCTTCGCCGTCCAGCTCCGTCACCATTTGCTGATGGCGATCGTTATACATTGCTTTGACGTTACGGACGAACGCCTCCAGGCGGTCGCTGTCTTTCGCCTGCTCAATCTCGTCCAGCGCTTCGCGCAGCTCCAGTTGTTCCATCAGAAACGCGGCGTCGCGCACGGTGTGCTGTTCATTCGCCAGATCGAAACCGTGCAACGAGAGCAGATATTCGGCGCGCGTTAGCGGGTGGCGCAGCGTTTGCCATGCCTGGTTGATGGTCGCGGATTGGGAGAGCGCCGCCAGTTGTTCGGCCTGAGGGTGGCTTGCGAATTTATCGGGATGATACTTACGTTGCAGATCCTGGTAACGCGTCGCCAGTTGGGCACTGTCCAGCGCATAACGGGCCTGCAGCCCAAAGAGGGTGAAGTAATCCATAACAGTCTCGGGGGTCAGTCAACGTGATAAAGCGAATACCCCGCCTGCGGCTGGCGCAGACGGGGAGAGGCGGGAAAGATTATCAGACGTTAAAGCTTTCGCCGCAGCCGCACTCATCTTTTACGTTCGGGTTAGTGAACTTAAACCCTTCGTTCAGGCCTTCTTTGACGAAGTCCAGCTGAGTGCCATCAAGGAATTGCAGGCTTTTACCATCGACCACCACCTTCACGCCCTTGTCTTCGAACACCGTGTCTTCTGGCTGCGGTGCGTCAACAAATTCCAGCACATAGGCCATGCCGGAACAGCCGGACGTGCGAACGCCAAGACGCAGGCCAAAACCTTTACCCCGGTTGGCCAGGAAAGCGTTGACGCGCGCGGCGGCGGTGTCGCTAAGGGTAATCGACATACTACAACCTCAACTCATCAATGATTATTTTGCTTCACGTTTGCTTTTATAGTCCGCAATGGCGGCTTTGATGGCGTCTTCCGCCAGGATAGAGCAGTGAATTTTCACCGGCGGCAGTTCGAGTTCGTCTGCGATATCGGTATTTTTAATCGCCTGCGCTTCATCCAGGGATTTGCCTTTCACCCACTCGGTGACCAGCGAGCTGGACGCAATTGCGGAGCCGCAGCCGTAGGTTTTAAAGCGTGCGTCTTCAATGATACCTTCATTGTTGACTTTGATCTGCAACTTCATCACGTCGCCGCAGGCCGGCGCGCCGACCATGCCGCTGCCGACGTTGTCGTCGTTGTTGTCAAAAGAGCCGACGTTGCGAGGGTTTTCGTAATGATCGATGACTTTTTCGCTGTATGCCATGTGTTATTTCTCCTGAATCCGATACCGATTAATGATGAGCCCATTCGATGGTGGTTAAATCCACGCCCTGCTTAAACATCTCCCACAGCGGAGAGAGGTCGCGCAGGCGGCCGATGGATTTGCGTACCAGTTCGATGGTGTAGTCGATCTCTTCTTCAGTCGTGAAACGGCCCAGAGAGAAACGGATAGAGCTGTGCGCCAGCTCGTCATTCATACCCAGCGCGCGCAGTACGTAAGACGGCTCAAGGCTCGCTGACGTACAGGCGGAACCCGAAGAAACGGCCAGGTCTTTCAGCGCCATGATCAGCGACTCGCCTTCGACGTAGTTGAAGCTCACGTTCAGGATGGTCGGAACGCCCTGCTCCAGGTCGCCGTTCAGGTAAACTTCTTCGATATCTTTGATGCCGTTCCACAGGCGGTTGCGCAGGCCGCGCAGGCGCTCCATCTCGGTCGCCATCTCTTCTTTGGCGATACGATAGGCTTCGCCCATGCCGACAATCTGGTGAACAGGCAGGGTGCCGGAACGCATGCCGCGCTCGTGACCGCCGCCGTGCATCTGCGCTTCAATGCGAATACGCGGTTTACGACGCACGTAGAGCGCGCCGATGCCTTTCGGACCATAGATTTTGTGGCCGGTGAAGGACATCAGATCCACTTTCAACTGGGACAGATCGATAGGCAGCTTGCCCACGCTCTGGGTGGCGTCAACGTGGTAGATGATGCCACGCGCGCGGCACATTTCGCCGATGGTAGCGATATCCTGCACCACGCCGATTTCGTTGTTCACGTGCATGATGGAGACCAGAATGGTGTCGTCACGCATCGCGGCTTCGAGTGCTTTAAGATCGATAATGCCGTTGCTCTGCGGGGCGAGGTAGGTCACCTCAAAGCCTTCGCGCTCCAGCTGACGGCAGGTATCCAGAACCGCTTTATGCTCGGTTTTGCAGGTGATGATGTGCTTGCCTTTTTTCTGATAGAAATTGGCCGCACCTTTGATAGCCAGGTTGTCGGATTCGGTCGCGCCAGAGGTAAAGACGATTTCACGCGGGTCCGCGCCGATGAGATCGGCGACCTGGTTACGGGCGATATCTACCGCCTCTTCCGCCTGCCAGCCAAAGCGGTGGGAGCGGGAGGCCGGGTTACCGAAGGTTCCGTCCATCGTTAAAAACTGCATCATTTTCTCGGCGACGCGCGGGTCCACCGGCGTGGTCGCGGAGTAATCGAGGTAAATCGGTAATTTCATTGCTCTTAAGCTCCGTACATCTCAAAGCGGTGAATCAGGCAGCCGGCTGGATGTACGCCGCAGTCTACAGGATGCCGAAGCATCCTGGCCTGATTCGGGAAAAGCGTATTATTTTTTTATGCGCGCAGTTTAACGTCGATAGCGTCCTGAGCGCGGGTCGGGCGATGTGCTTCATTGTGCTGACGGTCAGAAACGTCCAGCACTTCCTGGTTGTTCACCAGTTCACCTAAGGTGATGTTGTTCAGAAAACCGGTCAGGCGATCGCTTAAATCGCGCCACAGCGCGTGGGTCAGGCATTTATCGCCGCCCTGGCAGCCGCCTTTGCCCTGACAACGCGTCGCGTCGACAGACTCATCAACGGCGCTAATCACTGCACCAACCGCAATCTGACCCGCGTCTTTACCCAGCAGATAACCGCCGCCCGGGCCGCGTACGCTGGCCACCAGGCCATTTTTACGCAGACGAGAGAACAACTGCTCCAGATAAGAAAGGGAGATACCCTGACGTTCAGAAATATCTGCCAACGGCACCGGACCTGCTTCGGAGTTGAGCGCAACGTCCAGCATTGCGGTCACGGCATAGCGCCCTTTAGATGTCAGTCTCATGTCTTACTTAACCTCAAGCTCGCCCCTCGACGCGGGGGTTTTTATGAAAATGGGGGTATTGCATAGCAGGCGCAAGTCTGACATTCCCGAGTAATTTGGTCAACTATTTACCCGAGTATTTTACTCAAGTATTAGGCTCGTCTTTACGGGTGCTCTCTATCGACGCCAGCATACCGCGCAGAATGTTAAGTTCCTGACTTTCCGGGCGTGCGCGGGTAAACAGGCGGCGTAATTTGTTCATCACCTGGCCGGGATGATTCGGGCGGATAAAGCCGGTGCTGAGCAAAACTTGCTCAAGATGGCCGTAGAAACGCTCCAGATCGTCCACCAGGGGATATGGCGTTTCTTCTTCATGATGCGCCGCGGTGTCGGATTCCTGCGTAGCAAGCCAGGCCATGCGCACTTCATAAGCGATGACCTGTACCGCCATCGCGAGATTCAGCGAGCTGTACTCCGGGTTCGCGGCAATGGCGACGTGATAGTGGCACTTTTGCAACTCGTCGTTGGTCAGCCCCACGCGCTCGCGGCCAAACACAATGGCTACCGGCGCGTGCGCGCCTTCGGCGACGCTCTTCAGACCGCATTCGCGTGGGTCAAGCATCGGCCAGGGCAGCGTGCGCGAACGCGCGCTGGTGCCGACCACCAGGCTACAGCCCGCCAGCGCTTCATCAAGCGTATCGACGATGTGAGCATTGCCGATCACATCGCTGGCACCGGCGGCGAGCGCGATGGCCTGCGAATCCGGTTTCACCAGCGGGTTCACCAGCCACAGGTTAGTGAGGCCCATGGTTTTCATGGCGCGGGCGACAGAGCCCATGTTGCCGGTGTGAGAGGTTTCTACCAGCACGATACGAATGTTTTGCAGCATAGCGACTCAGTATGAATAAAGAATATCGGGACATCCTAACATAAACCTGAGACATATTCCGAACCCTCTGCTATACTCCGCGCCGTTTTCCCGTTCTTTAACATCCAGTGAGAGAAACCTGATGCATCCGATGCTCAACATCGCCGTGCGTGCTGCGCGCAAGGCCGGAAATTTTATCGCCAAAAACTACGAAACCCCGGACGCCGTTGAGACCAGCCAGAAAGGCAGCAACGATTTTGTGACTAACGTGGATAAAGGCGCAGAGCGCATTATTATCGACACCATTCGTCAGTCCTACCCGCAACACACCATCATCACCGAAGAAAGCGGTGAACACGCCGGCACCGAGCAAGATATTCAATGGGTTATCGATCCGCTGGATGGCACCACCAACTTCGTTAAACGTCTCCCGCACTTCGCGGTTTCTATCGCTGTACGTATCAAAGGCCGTGCGGAAGTCGCCGTGGTTTACGATCCGATGCGTAACGAACTCTTCACCGCCGTTCGCGGCCAGGGCGCACAGCTGAACGGCTACCGCCTGCGCGGCAGCACCGCTCGCGATCTGGACGGCACCATTCTGGCGACCGGCTTCCCGTTTAAAGCCAAACAGCACGCCACGCCGTACATGAACATTGTGACCAAACTGTTTACCCAGTGCGCCGATTTCCGCCGTACCGGCTCTGCCGCGCTCGATTTGGCCTACGTGGCCGCGGGCCGCGTGGACGGTTACTTTGAAATTGGCCTGAAACCCTGGGATTTCGCCGCAGGCGAGCTGCTGGTGCGTGAAGCTGGCGGCCTGGTGTGCGATTTCGTGGGCGGTCACAATTACATGATGACTGGCAACATCGTCGCCGGTAACCCGCGCGTCGTGAAAGCGATGCTCGGCAACATGCGTGATGAGCTGAGCGAAGCGCTGAAGCGTTAATCCGCTCTTAAGTACGAGAAAGGCAGGCCGCGAAAGCGCCCTGCCTTTTTTATTGTTTATTTGGGATGGCGGATGGATTTGATTGATGGGATGGCGGGTGCGCTTTGCTTACCCGCCCTACTCCTGATACCTGCCCGCAAAACAGGTAGGGTGGGTAAGCGCAGCGCACCCACCAACGCCCAAAAGCCTCGCCCCCACCTTTAAAACGGCCGTAACCCCTGCGCGACGGGCGCGGCGCTTAGCCACATCACCAGCGCTGCGACGACCAACACCACGCCGCCTGCGAGCGCGAGCGTCGCTCCGCCGGTCCGGCGCCACAGCGGTGGTGTTTTCTGCCCGCCCAGTCGGGCGGCCAGGCGGCGGAAGCTGTGCACAAACAGCGCGATCGCCGAGATAGTCAGCGACGTTCCTGCCGCCATGGCCAGCGCAGACGCCACGCCCCAGCCAAACACGCCGATCACCTTGCTGAACAGCAGCACCATCAGCGCGCCGGAGCACGGCCGCATCCCCATTGAAAGTACGACCATCAACCGCGCGCGCCAGTCCTCGCCGCGCTCAAGCTGGGCCTGCGTCGGCAGATGCTGATGCCCGCAGCCGCAGGTCGCGCTGTGCGTATGGTGCGGCGTAAACGCGGTAAAAACGGGCCGACGCAGCAGCCCACGCAGCGTTTTGCCCGCCCGCCAGCAGAGTAGCAACCCCAGCGCGCCCACCAGCAGATAACTGCCTTTTTCGAGCCAGTAACCGCTCAGATGCAGTTGCCTTGCTGGCAGCGCCAGCAACGACAGCACTACCGTCACCAGCGCAATCGCCACCAGCCCCTGCAACAGCGACGAAGCGAAGGTCAGTTGCAGGCTCGTTTTCAGGCGCGACGGGTGCGTGGCAAGCCAGGTGGCGATCACGACTTTGCCATGACCCGGCCCGAGCGCGTGCAGCACGCCATAGACAAAGCTGAACAGCAGCAGCGAGCCACCGGCGCGCGTCGGGTTTTGCGCCACCTGCTGTAGCAGCGCGCTCATCTCGCGGTTTATCCCGCGCTGCCAGACGGTGCTTTTCATGAGCACCTGCGGCCACTCCAGCCACAGCCAGAGGCCACCGACCAGCGCCAGCACCACAAACAGCGCCAGCGGCCAGAAGTGTGTCCAGCGGCGTGCGGCAAGCGGGGTTGAAATTACTGACATTGCAACGTCACCTGTTGAGCGAATTGTTTCCCTAAATCCATATCTTCCGGCGGCGCGTCGGCTTTATCGAGCGACAACGCGAAGTTCTGCACCGATTCATCCGGCTGCGGCGTTTTCACCGCCACTTTGCAGCGCTCGCGCAGCCCCTGCCCCAGCGTCACGTCGCCCGGCGCATCGTAACTCATCGCTACATAATACGTCGGGTCGAAGGTCGCGAACGTATAGCGCTCGCCTTCCACGTTTTGCGCATGGGCGAGCGGCAGCGTAAAGGTCAGCACCGCCTGATGCCCTTCGCGCGCCAGCGCATACGCCTGCGGCGTGGCGGCGAACTTCACCTTCTGCCCGTTATGCCAGAACTCGGTGAAATAGTGCTGCCCGATAACATTCGCCATCACTTCCGCCGCCAGTTTTTTCCATACCGGCGATCCGGGCGCGGCGTCCCCGGCGTCATACAGTAGATCTGCTGAAGTGATTTCATCCATTTTCCAGCGCATTTTAAGCGCAGTTATCTGCCCCGCTTCGCTGACAATCTCGGTTTTCAACGAGATAAAGCTGTGCGGATGCGCCGCGACCTGTCGCGCGGGAACCAGCGTTACTAAAGCCGCAGCCACCATTACCGGGTAAAGACGTGCGCTCATTATCTTCCTCTGGCGAAAAATTCTGTGAGCCAGCCAGAATTCCGCGATCAAACTGCGCACCCTGAACGGCATTCAACGATCCTTTAGCTATTCTTAGCATTAATCTCACTCACTGGACAAAACGGATGATGACTCTGCTCTGCCCTCCACCATCTGTGCTTTCCAGTCCGCAGCGCCGCTGCCAGGTACTTTTAATGCTCTATCTGCCGGGCCAGACCATCACGCCGGAAAGCGTAGGTCGCCTCAATGGCGTCGACGGCACCATCGCCCGACAGGACATTGCCGAAACCGGCGACGAGATCCAGCGATATCACCGGTTGAGTATTATCACCCAGCAGGACGGCAGCTACCGGATTGAAGGCACGGCGTTAGACCGCCGCCTCTGCCTGCTGCACTGGCTGCGCCGGGCGCTGCGCCTGTGCCCGCAGTTTATCCAGCAGCATTTCACACCCGCGCTGAAAAGCGAACTGCGCCAGCACGGCATTGCGACGGCGCTGTATGACGATACGAATTTACACGCGCTGGTCAACCTCTGCGCGCGGCGACTAAACCGCCAGTTCGAAGCGCGCGACGTGCAGTTCCTGCGCCTCTACCTGCAATATTGCCTGATTCAGCACCATTACGGCCAGACGCCGGAGTTCAGCGAGCCTCAGCAGCTCTGGATGCGCGCCCGCGCGGAGTTTCTGGCGGCTCAGGAGATCGTGCGTCACTGGCAGCGCCGCGTCGCCCAGTCGCCGCACGTCAATGAACACTGTTTCCTGGCGCTGCTGTTTATGATGCTGCGCACGCCCGACCCGCTGCGCGACGCGCATCCGGAAGATCATCGCCTGCGCCACGCGGTCGGCTCGCTCATCGCGCGCTTTCGCGAACTCTCCGGCATGGCGTTCAGCGATGAACAGGGGCTTGCGGATCAGCTCTATATCCACCTGTGTCAGGCGCTCGATCGCAGCCTGTTTGGCATTGGCATCGACAACAGTCTGCCGGAAGAGATTAACCGCCTTTATCCCCGGCTGATGCGTACCACCCGCAAAGCGTTTGACCGCTTTGAAGAAGAGTATCGGGTGACGTTCTCCGATGAAGAAGTGGGGCTGGTGGCGGTGATTTTCGGCGCGTGGCTGATGCAGGAGACGGATCTGCATGAAAAACAGGTGCTGCTGCTGACCGGCAACGACGCGACGCTTGAGGCAGAAATCGAGCAGCAGCTACGGGAACTGACCCTGCTGCCGCTTAATATTAAGCATCTGACGCTGCATACCTTCCAGCAGGAAGGCGCGCCGAAAGAGGTGGCGCTGATTGTGACGCCTTACACCACCTCGCTGCCGCTCTTCTCGCCGCCGCTTATTCACGCCACGCTGCCGCTTGGCGAACATCAGCAGCAGCGGATACGGGAGATTCTGGAGGCCTAAGTGCGGGCCGCCACTTTCGGGCGCAGGAAGAGCGCGGGTAGCGCGACCAGCGCCATCACCCAGAAGACGCCGCCCGCCAGGTGCTGATAGAGGAACCCTGCGAAGACGGTCATCACCGCGATGCCGCCGCCCATCGCCACAGCGGAGTAGACCGACTGCAGCCGGATCACTTCCGAGCCCTCGCGCGCGGCGATATAACGCATCGCCGCCAGGTGGCAGATGGAGAAGCTGCCGCAGTGCAGGATCTGCGCCACGATGAGCCACGGCAGCGCGGTCGTCCAGCCCATCAGGCCCCAGCGGATAATCCCCAGCACGCCGGAGAGCAGCAGCAGTTCGCGCGCGCCAAAGCGGCCAAAAAGTTTTTTACTCAGTGCGAAGATGACAATTTCCGCCACCACGCCGAGTGACCACAGATACCCCACCACTGACGCGGAATAGCCCTGCCCCTGCCAGTAAATCGCGCTAAAGCCATAATAGGCGGCATGCGCGCCCTGCAACAGGCTGACGCAGGCGAGAAAGCGCCAGTTTTCGCTTATCAGCTTGCGCCAGACCGGCCAGCCCGCCGCCTCATTGTGGCGCGCTTCACCCTGCGGCATTACGGAAGGCTTCAGCAGCATCCCGATAAGCATGGACGCCACGCCAAGCGACAGCAGCGCCAGAATCGCCCGGTAGTCATAGGCGCTGACCAGTTTACCGGTGAGCGCTGAGCCAATCACAAACGCGAGCGAGCCCCACAGCCGCACGCGGCCGTAATCCATCGTTATCTGACGCTGCCAGGTGGCGGCCAGCGCGTCGGTGAGCGGCACCAGCGGCGAGAAAAAGAGGTTAAAGCCAACCAGGATGACAAACAGCCAGGCAGTCTGATGCCCGAACCGGAAGCCGAGCGCGAACACCAGCGTCAGCGTCGCCAGCAGGCGCAGCGCGAAGACTAAGCGGGAGGGATCTTTCACACGCGGAGCCAGCAGCAGGCTGCCGAGAAAGCGCGCAATGAGGCCCGAGCCTAGCAGCAGGCCGATGGTTTCCGGCGCGACGCCGACGCCCGCGAGCCAGACGCTCCAGAAGGGCAGAAAAATACCGTAGCTAAAGAAGTAGGTGAAATAGCTGAGCGCCAGCCAGCGCGTGGAATGCAAAACCATGATTCCCTCCCGTTTTGGAGGCGTTAGTCTGGCGGGAAAGGCGGGGGGTTGCAAGTGATGCATAACAAAGCCATAACATTACGCATCGGGTGATAAATCAGGCCGCCGCAGCGGCCTGGCGTGCGTTAAACGCCTGTTTCAGCAAACACCGCTTTGGCGGTAAACATGGCGTTGAGCGCCGCCGGGAAACCGGCATACAGCGACATCTGGATAATCACTTCGATTAGCTCCTCGCGCGTGCAGCCGACGTTCAGCGCCGCATGCAGATGCACCGCCAGTTGTGGTTGCGCATGGCCGAGCGCGGTGAGCGCGGCGACGGTCGCAAGCTCCCGGCTTTTCAGCGACAGCCCAGGCCTGCTGTAGATATCCCCGAAGCCGAACTCGATAACGTAGCGCCCAAGATCGGGGGCGATATCGGCCAGCGCTTTAATAACATTCTGCCCTGCCGCGCCGTCGATTTCCGCAAGTCGCGCAAGCCCTGTGTCATAACGTGATGAAGTCATACCGTTCTCCTTTTGTGTGATACGGATAACGGTAAAGCTTCGAGTTAACTCCAGGTCAAGCGCTGTTTTTTAACAGCGTCTGGTCGTAATACGCCATTTTCTCTTTCAGGCGCGCCAGATGATCGGCCTGCTGCGCCAGCCGCGCCTCCAGCCGCAGGGCGTGTTCCGCCAGGAGTTCTCGCCGCTCAGCGGCGGTCGTCTCTCCCTGCGCGCGCAGCCGCGCGTAACGCTGGATAGCCGCAAGCGGCATATCGGTTTCCTTGAGGCGTGTGATAAACGCCGCCCAGTCGAGATCGCCACGGCGATAGTCGCGATGCCCGCTGGCGTTGCGCGCCGGTACCAGCAGCCCGAGCTTTTCGTAATAGCGTAGCGTATGAACGCCAAGCCCGGTCAGCGTCGAGAATTCCTGTATGCGCATGGCGGTATCCTGTGTGATGAGCCCATAAAAAAGGCCGCGCGAGGCGGCCTTTATGCGGCAGTGAACGCTTACGCGTAAACCGGGAAGCGTGCGCAGATATCCAGCACTTTACCTTTAACGCGCTCAATCACCGCGTCGTCATGGATGTTATCCAGAATGTCGCACATCCAGCCTGCCAGCTCTTTGACTTCCGCTTCTTTAAAGCCGCGGCGGGTCACAGACGGCGAACCGATACGGATACCGGAAGTGACGAACGGGCTCTTCGGATCGTTCGGCACGCTGTTTTTGTTCACAGTAATGTTGGCGCGGCCGAGGGCTGCGTCAGCGTCTTTACCGGTCAGGTTTTTATCCACCAGATCCAGCAGGAACAGGTGGTTTTCAGTACCGCCGGACACCACTTTGTAGCCACGATTCAGGAACACTTCCACCATCGCTTTGGCGTTTTTCGCAACCTGCTGCTGGTAGGTTTTGAACTCCGGCTCCATCGCCTCTTTCAGCGCGACCGCTTTCGCCGCGATAACGTGCATCAGCGGGCCGCCCTGCGCGCTCGGGAATACGGCAGAGTTCAGTTTTTTGTACAGCTCTTCGCTGCCGCCTTTGGCAAGGATCAGACCGCCGCGCGGGCCCGCCAGGGTTTTATGGGTCGTCGTGGTAACCACATGCGCGTGCGGAACCGGGTTCGGATAAACGCCAGCGGCAATCAGACCCGCCACGTGGGCCATGTCAACGAACAGGTATGCGCCGATGCTGTCAGCGATTTCACGCATTTTTGCCCAGTCAACGATGCCGGAGTAAGCAGAGAAGCCGCCGATGATCATCTTCGGTTTATGGGTCTGCGCCTGCTTCGCCATATCTTCGTAGTCAATTTTCCCGGTCTCATCGATACCGTAAGGGATGATGTTGTAGAGCTTACCGGAGAAGTTGACCGGGGAGCCGTGCGTCAGGTGGCCGCCCTGCGCCAGGTTCATCCCCAACACGGTATCACCCGGTTGCAGCAGCGCGGTGTAAACCGCAAAGTTCGCCTGAGAACCAGAGTGCGGCTGGACGTTGGCGTAATCCGCGCCAAACAGTGCTTTCGCGCGGTCGATAGCCAGCTGTTCGACGATATCCACATATTCGCAACCGCCGTAGTAGCGCTTGCCCGGATAGCCTTCGGCATATTTGTTGGTCAGCTGAGAGCCCTGAGCCTGCATGACGCGCGGGCTGGTGTAGTTTTCGGAGGCGATCAGTTCGATGTGCTCTTCCTGACGTACTTTCTCCTGCTCCATAGCCTGCCACAGTTCGGCATCATAATCGGCAATGTTCATTTCACGCTTTAACATCCGCATCTCCTGACTCAGCTGACAATAAAAAGGTACTGCAAGTAAGGTGCCCTTTTGGGCGACGGGCAACAGTGTAAACCGATTGGCAACGTGAAGATAGGTCTTGACACAGCTTTTTACGCAAACGTTTGGCATGGCGTGGCGCAAGGGTTTGAACGATTAAGCACAAGGGCGTTACGCACGATATATTTTCATCATCAACCTGTCCTTTTTTCATCCAGTGTGAGCCGCGTCGAAGGCACGGCTAAAACCCTTTGCAACGTGCAGTTATTTTTCATAAGATGCATTTAAAATACACTTTATAAAAACCTGGAAGGAAGCAACCATGCTGGATAGTCAAACCATCGCCGTCGTGAAATCCACCATTCCGCTGCTGGCGCAGACCGGCCCGAAACTGACCGCGCATTTTTATGACCGCATGTTCACCCATAACCCGGAGCTGAAAGAGATTTTCAATATGAGCAACCAGCGCAACGGTGATCAGCGTGAAGCGCTGTTTAACGCCATTTGCGCCTATGCGACCAATATTGAAAACCTCGCCGCCCTGCTGCCTGCGGTGGAGAAAATCGCCCAAAAGCACACCAGCTTTCATATTAAACCCGAGCAGTACAACATCGTCGGCGAGCATCTGCTGGCGACGCTTGATGAGATGTTCAGCCCGGGCCAGGAAGTGCTGGACGCGTGGGGCAAAGCGTATGGCGTGTTAGCGGGCGTGTTTATCAACCGCGAAGCGGAGATTTACCAGAGCAACGCGCAGAAAACCGGCGGCTGGGAAGGCACCCGCCCGTTCCGTATTGTCAGCAAAACGCCGCAGAGCGCGATTGTGACGAGCTTTGAGCTGGAGCCGGTTGATGGCGGCCCGGTGGCCGATTATCTGCCAGGTCAATACACTGCCGTGTGGATCAAACCTGCAGGGTTCGCGCATCAGGAAATTCGTCAATATTCGCTTACCCGCAAGCCGAACGGCAAAAACTATCGCATCGCGGTGAAACGCGAAGGCGAAGGCCAGGTCTCGAACTGGCTGCACCAGCATGCGCAGCCGGGCGACGTGATTGCGCTTGCAGCGCCCGCCGGCGATTTCTTTATGCAGGTCGACCCGCAAACGCCGGTGACGCTAATCTCCGCTGGCGTCGGTCAGACGCCGCTGCTGGCGATGCTGGATACGCTTGCCAGTGCGCAGCATCCGGCGCAGGTGAACTGGTATCACGCGGCGGAAAGCGGCGATGTGCATGCGTTTACCGATGAGGTGGCGCAACGAGGAGCCGCGCTCCCCCGCTTTACCAGTCACGTCTGGTATCGCGTGCCGAGCGACGCCGATCGCAGCGCGGGCCGTTATAACAGCGAAGGGTTGATGGCGCTGCACGATCGTAAAGCAGACGTGACCGCGCCCGGCATGCAGTTTTACGTCTGCGGCCCGGTGAAATTTATGCAGTTCGCCGCTGAACAGCTGGTGAGCCTCGGCGTGAATAAAGAGAATATCCATTACGAATGTTTCGGCCCGCATAAGGTGCTGTAAGCGGCAGGTGGAGTGGTGATGGCGGGTAGGCTTGCGACCGCGGGTGAATTTATTACAACGGGTGCGCTTTGCTTACCCGCCTGCGCCCCCTGCAAGGGGTTCGCTTTTAGAGTGGCTAAGCGCCCCCTCTTTATCACTCAACCGACATAAAAAAAGCAGGTCATCGCGACCTGCTTTTTGTTTATCACGCGCAACCCAGCGGTTAAATCGCGGCGTCGTCTTCTTCGCCGGTACGGATACGCACCACGCGCGCCACGTCGAAAACGAAAATCTTACCGTCGCCGATTTTACCGGTCTGGGCGGTACGGATAATCGTATCCACGCAGGTATCGACGATATCGTCGGTCACCACGATTTCAATTTTCACTTTCGGCAGGAAATCCACCATATATTCCGCGCCGCGATAGAGCTCAGTATGGCCTTTCTGACGACCAAACCCCTTGACCTCAGTCACCGTCATCCCGGTGATCCCGACTTCCGCCAGCGCTTCACGCACATCATCGAGTTTGAAGGGTTTAATAATCGCATCAATCTTTTTCATGGTGGATCCTTAATTCCTGCCAGCGCCTGCACGGCGATTCAATTCGCGTAATCGGTTGCTCAAATTACCATACCTTGCGGCGGTTTGGGCATCAAAAACTACTCTTTAAAATCATTCGCCTCAAGCTCATGACGGGCCAGCAGCTTATAGAATTCGGTGCGGTTGCGCCCCGCCATACGCGCGGCGTGGGTGACGTTGCCTTTGGTGATTTGCAGCAGCTTGCGCAGATAGTTGAGTTCAAACTGATTGCGCGCCTCGACGAACGTCGGCAGCACCGTGTTTTCGCCTTCCAGCGCCTGCTCCACCAGCGCGTCGCTGATAACCGGCGCGGAGGTCAGCGCCACGCACTGCTCAATCACGTTGACCAGCTGGCGCACATTACCCGGCCAGCTTGCCGTCATCAGGCGCTTCATCGCGTCGGTGGAGAAACTGCGCACAAACGGTTTATGCCGGTCCGCCGCCTGACGCAGCAGGTGTGTCGCCAGTAGCGGAATATCCTCCGCGCGCTCCTGCAACGCCGGAATTTTCAGGTTCACGACGTTAAGACGATAAAAGAGATCTTCGCGGAATTCGCCGCGCGCCATCGCCTTCGGCAGGTCGCGGTGGGTGGCGGAGATAATCCGCACGTTGATATCGATATCGCGGTTACTGCCGAGCGGGCGTACCTTGCGCTCCTGAAGAACGCGCAGCAGCTTCACCTGCAACGGCACGGGCATATCGCCAATCTCATCAAGAAACAGCGTGCCGCCCTCGGCCGCCTGGAACAGCCCTTCACGGCTGCTCACCGCGCCGGTGAAGGCGCCGCGTGCATGGCCGAACAGCTCTGATTCCAGCAGTTGTTCCGGCAGCGCGCCGCAGTTGATGGCGATAAACGCATTTTTGGCGCGCGGGCTGGCGTTATGGATAGCCTGCGCCAGGATCTCCTTGCCGGTGCCGCTCTGGCCGTTGATAAGCACGCTGACATCCGACTGCGCCACCATGTGCGCCTGCTCCAGCAGACGCAGCATCGCCGGGCTGCGGGTAACGATGCTCTCGCGCCACTTCTCGTCGCCCGCGGGCGCAGCGTGCGCCAGCGCGTCGTCGATGGCTTTATAGAGCGCGTCTTTATCCACCGGCTTGGTGAGGAAACTGAATACGCCCTGCTGGGTCGCGGCCACCGCATCGGGGATGGAGCCGTGAGCGGTGAGAATGATCACCGGCATTCCCGGCTGGAGCTTTTGGATCTCGGCGAAAAGCTGCATGCCGTCCATTTCATCCATGCGCAGATCGCTGATGACCAGATCGATTTTCTCGCGCCCTAAAATACGCAGCCCCTCATGGCCGCTCTCAGCGGTCTCGACCGTAAATCCTTCACTGGTCAGGCGCAGCCCCAACAGTTTCAGCAAGCCCGGATCGTCATCGACCAGTAACAGGCGCGCGGGTTTATGCTGTGTCATGGCCTGGTCTCCTCCTGCGCGGGCGCGGTATCTTTTCCGGTCGGTGCCGCATTTTCTTTTTCGGTGCCGTCCGGGTTGTGGCTGCTGTCCTGAATATAGCCGCCTGCGCTTTTGCGCGTGGAGAGCTGGCGTTCAATATCCGTCAGGTTTTCAAGCTTACGGGTCGTGAGTTCAAGCTGGCTGCGCAGGTGGCGCTGCTGCTCGCGCAGGGCGTCAAGTTCGCTGTCGGCGCTTTGTTGAAGCTTGCTGTAGCGCCCGCGCTCTTCCGACAGCGCCAGCTGCGCCGCCTGGCCGTCGCGCCAGGCTTCATACAGCGGACGCACATGCGCCGGAATTTCGCCGGCGGTAGCGCTAAGCGTGGTGAGATAATTGCGACGCTCGGCGGGCGTAATACGCGCATTCGCCAGTAAAATGCCGCGCCGGAAGGCGTGCTGCCAGGTTTCATCGGGGAAGCGGCGCGCCTGCGCGCGGGCCTCGGCGGGCGCCAGCCGCTCGGCGCAGTCCATGCCGCGCAGCCAGAACAGCGGGTTGCTTTCGACACTCTGACCGGAGAGCTGCCAGATACCTGAACAGTCGGTGAACAGGAAATCCGCCAGCTGCTGTTCCGGCAGTTTGGGGTCGCGGTGTTGTTTGATGTTACTGGAGACCGGGCTCTGTACGCAGCCTGCTAACAGGCAGGGCAACAGCGCCGAGCATGCCAGCCTGCGAAGAGAGAAAGAGGTTGTGCCGCGCGCGCGCAGGCTGCGCCATGCGCTTACCAGACGTGAATTCATTTTTTTAGTCGTTCCGGGTCAAAGAGCGGTAATTCAATGCGAAAACAGACGTCGGTCGTTTCATCCTCGACCAGCCGCAGTTCGCCGTGCATACGTCGGATGCAATCCTGAGCAATACTTAAGCCCAGGCCGCTGCCTTTCACCGCCCCTTTACGTTGATGGCTTCCCTGATAAAAGGGCTCGAAAATCATTTCCCGCTCCGCCTCAGGAATGGGCGTACCGGTATTCGCCACCTCAATACATAGCGTATTGCCCTGACGGCGGCTTCGCAGATAAATGGTACCGGATTCGCGCCCGTAGTGCACCGCGTTGGAATAGAGATTATCCAGCACGCTCATCAGTAGCATCGGCTCCGCCAGACAGTCAGCGTCAGCGAGCGACACCTCGGTATGCATCATTTTAGCCCGCGCCGGGAGACTGTGTGAGGCCATTACGATATCCACCAGCGGTCTGAGCTCGACCTTCTCAAGCTCTACCGCCCCGCCCGCGAGTTTACGGTTGTAATCAAGAAGTTGCTCTATGAGCGTTTGCAGATTGCGGCTGCTGGTATCAAGAATTTCCACTACTTCGCGCTGCTCCGCGGTGAGCGGCCCGACGACCTCATCGGCCAGCAGTTCAGTGCCCTCGCGCATGCTGGCGAGCGGTGTTTTTAATTCATGAGAGATATGGCGCAGAAACTGGTGCCGCTGGGACTCCAGCCACGCGAGGCGTTCGCTTAACCAGATAATCCGCTGCCCCACCGAGCGCAGCTCGCGCGGGCCTTTGAACATTATCGTGGCGCCAGGCGATTTGCCCTCCCCCAGCCGGTTGATCATCCGTTCAATGCCCTTCACCGGGCCGATAATCATGCGGGTAAAGAGCAGTACCAGCGCGAGGCTCGCCAGAAACAGCGCCAGCGCCTGCCAGCCAAAAAGCTGACCGCGCGCGGCGATTTCCTGCTGGAGCTGCTGGCCGCGGGCGTAAATCACGGCGCGGGTGGCCTGCACCAGCCGGGTGTTGGTATCGGCAAAGGCTTCAAGGCCCGCCGCGGCGTCCGGCTTCGGGCCGCTGTTCTGGCATTGCAACTGCGCCAGCTCCACCAGGCTCTGGCGCAGGGCTTTATAGAGGCGGGCGTCCGGCAATACGCTCGCCTGCGCTTCCAGCATTCGGGAGTAGCGCTGGCGCTGACTTTCATACACTTTCGCGAGCGTGAGATCGTCCAGCACGCAGTACTGGCGATAGCTGCGCTCCATTTCGAGCGCGATATTGGTCATCGCCTCGCTGCGCCGGGCGTCCATCTGGGTGAGCGTGTTGGTTTGCGCCGCCTGGGCGCTTAACGTGTTAAGGCTCTGCCACGCCTGCCACGCGAGAAACAGCAGCGGCACCATCACCAGTAAGAAGGCCATCATGACCAGTTGGCGAAGCGAGCGGGGAAAAGCGGGCCAGCGTTTCACAGCGTTATCCCGGAGTGGTTACAAAAGTCCGATGCTAACCGAGAGCCGCGCTTGTGCAAAGCCAAACGCAAAAAACAACAAAGGCAGGGGGTTAACCCTGCCTTTGTGATGGAATCAGGCGGTGCCTTACTCAACGTGTCGCCCGGGTTCTGAAATAGCAGCGCTATGATCAGCAGTTGGACGGCAGGCACCTTTGAGTGCGTCATTCGAGGTTTATGTAGCGCTCGCTATGGGGCTGACATAAGAAGGTGAATGAGCCACTGAGTCATATTATGCAGTAACCGTGCCAGCTTTACCACATAAATCATAAGTCAATGTAATATAAGAACTTTAAATATATGAAGCGCGTCATAAATTTGCGCTATTTTTCGCCTGAGTGTCGCTAAAAACCAACACTTACCGGGAAGCTTTTTAGCCTCCATAAAAATCAAAGATTTAAATGTCGCAAACTGGCGACACCCCTGTTCTGCGGCTGTCGCAATTTACCGACACCTGTCGGAATCAAACGCTGTTGCCGGAGAGCCCAAAGAAAAAGGCCTCTTGCGAGGCCTTGATAAAGGTTAACCGAGCTGCTTGCGCGCGTTGCGGAAAATACGCATCCACGGGCTGTCCTCGCCCCAGTTCGCCGGGTGCCAGGAGTTCGCCACGGTGCGGAATACGCGTTCCGGGTGCGGCATCATGATAGTGACGCGCCCGCTTTCGGTCGTAACGGCAGTAATACCATTCGGCGAGCCGTTCGGGTTGGCCGGGTAGGTTTCCGTCACCGCGCCGAAATTGTCAATGTAGCGCAGCGCCACCAGACCTTTGCTCTCCAGCGCCGCCAGATGCGCGGCGTCGCGTACTTCCACGCGGCCTTCGCCGTGAGAAACCGCAATCGGCATATGGGAGCCGGTCATGCCGTCCAGCAGCAGCGACGGACTGGCGGTCACTTCCACCAGGCTAAAGCGCGCCTCAAAGCGGTCAGACTGGTTACGCACGAAGCGCGGCCACAGCTCGCTGCCGGGAATAAGCTCACGCAGGTTAGACATCATCTGGCAACCGTTACAGACGCCGAGCGCCAGCGTCTGCGGACGGTGGAAGAACTCGGTGAACTCGTCGCGCACGCGGTCGTTAAAGAGAATGGATTTCGCCCAGCCCTCGCCCGCGCCCAGCACGTCGCCGTAAGAGAAGCCGCCGCACGCCACCAGCGTATGGAAATCGCCGAGGCCGCGGCGACCGGCGAGCAGATCGCTCATATGCACGTCGATGGCGTCGAAGCCCGCACGGTGAAATGCCGCCGCCATCTCCACGTGGGAGTTCACGCCCTGCTCGCGCAGCACCGCCACTTTCGGGCGCGCGCCGGTCGCGATAAACGGCGCCGCGATATCTTCTTTAATGTCGAAAGTCAGTTTGACGTTCAGGCCCGGATCGCTGTCATTGGCTTTCGCCTGATGCTCCTGATCGGCGCACTCCGGGTTATCGCGCAGGCGCTGCATCTGCCAGGTGGTTTCCGCCCACCACATGCGAAGCTGGGTGCGGCTTTCGCTGTACACCAGGTTATCACCCGCAGTCAGGGTGAAACGATCCCCCGCCACCGCCTTGCCGAGGTAGTGCGTACACTCGCCCAGACCGTGATCTTTCAGCACGCGCTCTACCTGCTCGCGCTCGGCGGCGGCAATCTGGATAACCGCGCCGAGCTCTTCGTTAAAGAGGGCTGCCAGCGCGTCGTCGCCCAGCGCCGCGATGTCAGCTTCAATGCCGCAGTGGCCCGCGAACGCCATTTCGGCAAGCGTCACCAGCAGGCCGCCGTCGGAGCGGTCGTGGTAGGCCAGCAGCTTACGCTGCGCCACCAGCGCCTGAATGGCGTCATAGAAGCATTTCAGCTGACCGGCGTCGCGCACGTCGGCTGGCGTATCGCCAAGCTGACGATAAACCTGCGCCAGCGCCGTCGCGCCGAGCGCGTTATGGCCGCTGCCGAGATCGATAAACAGCAGCGCGTTATCTTCGGTGGTCAGTTCCGGCGTTACGGTGCGGCGCACGTCTTCCACGCGGGCGAACGCCGAGATGACCAGCGACAGCGGCGAGGTCATCTCGCGCTGCTCGCCATCCTGCTGCCAGCGGGTTTTCATCGACATCGAATCTTTGCCGACCGGAATGGTCAGGCCGAGCTGCGGACAGAGCTCTTCGCCGACCGCTTTCACCGCCTCGTAGAGACCGGCGTCTTCGCCCGGGTGCCCTGCCGCCGCCATCCAGTTAGCGGAGAGTTTCAGGCGTTTGATATCGCCAATCTGCGTCGCGGCGATGTTAGTGAGCGCTTCACCCACCGCCAGGCGGGCGGAGGCGGCGAAGTCCAGCAGCGCCACCGGCGCACGTTCGCCCATTGCCATCGCTTCACCGTAGTAGCTGTCGAGGCTTGCGGTGGTCACCGCGCAGTTGGCCACCGGCACCTGCCACGGGCCGACCATCTGATCGCGCGCCACCATGCCGGTCACGGTGCGATCGCCAATCGTCACAAGGAAGGTTTTTTCGGCAACGGTCGGCAGGTGCAATACACGTTTAACCGCGTCGGCAAGCGTAATGCCGGTGCGGTCAAACGGCTGACCCGCCGCCTGCAGGCGGGTGACATCGCGCGTCATTTTCGGCGTTTTGCCGAGCAGTACGTCGAGCGGCATATCCACCGGCTGGTTGTCGAAGTGGCTGTCGTTGAGCGTCAGATGCAGCTCTTCGGTCGCCTCGCCAATGACGGCGTAAGGCGCGCGCTCGCGGCGGCAAAGTTCGTCGAACAGCGCCAGTTGCTCCGGAGCCACAGCCAGGACGTAACGCTCCTGGGACTCGTTACACCAGACTTCCAGCGGGCTCATGCCCGGCTCGTCGCTTAAAATATCGCGCAGTTCAAAGCGCCCGCCGCGGCCGCCGTCACTCACCAGCTCCGGCATGGCGTTAGAAAGACCGCCCGCGCCGACGTCATGAATAAAGAGGATCGGGTTGGCCTCGCCCAGCTGCCAGCAGCGGTCGATGACCTCCTGACAGCGGCGCTCCATTTCCGGGTTATCGCGCTGTACCGAGGCGAAATCGAGATCGGCGTCGGACTGGCCGGACGCCATAGAGGACGCCGCGCCGCCGCCGAGGCCGATATTCATTGCCGGGCCGCCAAGCACAATCAGCTTAGCCCCTGGCGGAATGTCACCTTTCTGCACGTGGTCGGCGCGGATGTTGCCGATGCCGCCCGCGAGCATAATCGGCTTGTGATAGCCGCGCAGCTCTTCGCCGTTGTGGCTCGCCACTTTCTCTTCATAAGTACGGAAATAGCCGTTCAGCGCCGGGCGGCCAAATTCGTTGTTGAACGCCGCGCCGCCAAGCGGGCCGTCGGTCATAATGTCGAGCGCGGTGACGATGCGATCCGGCTTGCCGAAATCCTCTTCCCACGGCTGTTCAAAGCCCGGGATACGCAGGTTCGAGACGGAAAAACCCACCAGGCCCGCTTTCGGCTTCGCGCCGCGCCCCGTCGCGCCTTCGTCGCGGATTTCGCCGCCGGAGCCCGTCGCGGCGCCCGGCCACGGCGAAATGGCGGTGGGGTGGTTATGCGTTTCCACTTTCATCAGGATGTGCGCCGGCTCCTGATGGAAGGCGTAGCGGCCCGCCTCATGGTCGGCGTAGAAACGCCCCACCGAGGAGCCTTCCATGACCGCCGCATTGTCTTTATAGGCGGAGAGCACGAAGTTCGGCGTCTTCTCGAACGTGTTTTTGATCATCTTAAACAGCGATTTCGGCTGTTTTTCGCCGTCGATAACCCAGTCGGCGTTGAAAATTTTGTGGCGGCAGTGTTCGGAGTTGGCCTGCGCGAACATATAGAGCTCGATGTCATTCGGGTTGCGCCCCAGGCGGGTGAACGCGTCGTGCAGGTAGTCGATTTCATCTTCCGCCAGCGCCAGCCCCAGACGTACGTTGGCGTCGGCCAGCGCCTGACGGCCCTGTCCCAGCAGATCCACGCTCTGCACCGGCGCGGGCTCATGATGCGAAAACAGTTGCGCCGCCTCTTCCAGCGCGCCGAAGACGCTCTCCATCATGCGGTCGTGCAGCACCGCCGCTATCTGCTGCCAGGCGTCATCGCCCGCCGTCGCGTCGGCGTCAATGTAGTACGCCACGCCGCGCTCCAGGCGTTTAACCTGACCGAGCCCGCAGTTGTGGGCGATATCTGTCGCTTTAGAGGACCAGGGAGAGATGGTGCCGGGACGCGGCGTGACCAGCAGCAGGCGTCCGGACGGAGCATGGCCCGCAAGGCTCGGCCCATATTTCAGCAGGCGCTCAAGGCGCGCGTGCTCTTCGGCATTCAGCGGTGCGGCGAGGTCAGCAAAATGAACATACTCGGCATAAATGGTTTTCACCGGGAGGTGAGCGTCTTTGAAACGAGCCAGCAGTTTGTTAATACGAAATGCCGACAGAGCGGGCGAACCACGCAGAATTTCCATCATCAAGTCTCTCGTCTTCGAAGCGCCGGAGGGCACCTCAGTGGGCGCAAGGGGGAAAACGGGCGTCATTATAGAGAATCCGGCGCGCTGACGAAACCGTTTGCGTAGAAATAAAATCCCACCGTCGCGTTAACGTTTGGTGTGACCAATTCCTCTAATTAGTTGCCAAGTGTCGCTTTGTTGCGCAAAATGCCGCTCCATGCCATTCAAACGAAACGGTTTATTAACGATTGTTCGCTGAGCCTCACGGCAACGCAGAGAATTAACTAATTGAAAAAATTAAAGCTTAATTATCTGCTCATCGGCGTCGTTACCCTGCTGCTGGCAGTGGCCTTATGGCCGGCCATTCCCTGGTCCGGCAAAGCCGATAACCGTATCGCCGCTATTCAGGCGCGGGGGGTTTTGCACGTCAGCACTATCGCCACGCCGCTGACCATGTATCGCGTCAATGAGACGATCTCCGGGCTCGATTATGAGCTCAGCCAGGCGTTTGCCGACTATCTGGGCGTCAAGCTCGAAGTCACCGTGCGCCAGAATATCAACCAGCTGTTTGATGACCTCGACAATAACACGGCCGATCTGCTCGCCGCAGGCCTGGTCTATAACGAAGAGCGCAGCCAGCACTATCAGGCTGGCCCCATTTATTACTCGGTGTCGCAGCAGATGGTTTACCGCGTCGGCAGCATGCGCCCGCGCAGCCTCGCCAGTATCAAAGACGATCAGCTAACCATCGCGCCCGGTCATGTCGCGCTAAGCGAGCTGCAACACCTGAAGGAGACTCGCTACCCGGATTTAAGCTGGCGCGTCGATCCGAAGCTCAGCAGTAACGAGCTGATGTTGCAGGTGGCGCAGGGGCAACTGGATTACACCATCGCCGACTCGGTGGCTATCGGCCTGTTTCAGCGCGTCCACCCGCAACTGGCGGTGGCGCTGGATCTGAGTGACGAACAGCCGGTGACCTGGTTTAGCCGCCGCAGCGGCGATAACTCGCTTTCCGCCGCCCTGCTCGACTTTTTTAACCAGATTAACGAAGACGGCACGCTGGCGCGCCTGGAAGAAAAATACCTCGGCCACGGCAATGATTTCGATTATGTCGATACCCGCAGCTTCCTGCGCGCCGTCGATAATGTGCTGCCGGAGCTCCAGCCGCTGTTTGAAAAATACGCCACGGACATCGACTGGCGCTTGCTGGCGGCGATTTCGTATCAGGAATCCCACTGGGACAGCCAGGCCACCTCGCCGACCGGCGTGCGCGGGCTGATGATGCTGACCCGCAATACGGCGCAAAGCCTGGGCCTGACCGACAGGCTCGACGCCGAACAGAGCATCAGCGGCGGCGCGCGTTATCTGAAAGATATGATGAGCAAAGTACCGGAAAGCGTGCCGGAAGAGGAGCGGATCTGGTTTGCGCTGGCGGCGTACAATATGGGCTACGCGCATATGCTGGACGCCCGTGTGCTGACGGCGAAGCAGAAAGGCAACCCGGACAGCTGGGCGGATGTGAAGCAGCGGCTGCCGCTCCTGAGCCAGCGGCCTTATTACAGCAAACTGACCTATGGCTACGCGCGCGGCCACGAAGCTTACGCGTATGTGGAAAATATCCGGAAATACCAGATAAGCCTGGTGGGATATCTGCTGGAGAAAGAAAAACAGGCGGTGGCCTCGGCGCAGCCTAAGCTTGTGCAGCGCTACCCGACGGGCATCACGCCGCAGGGTCTGTTCCCGTCGCCCTTTTCGTCGCTTCCTTTAGGGCCTTTTTCTCAAGCCGGCGCTGTCGGAAAAACGCACTCAGCATCGCCGAACACTCTGGTGCCATTATCCCCTCGATAACCTGCACCTGATGGTTCATGCCAGGGTGGCCTGTGATATCCATCAGCGAGCCGACCGCGCCGGTCTTGGCGTCGCGCGCGCCGAACACCAGCGTGCCGATGCGCCCGTGCACCATCGCGCCTGCGCACATCACGCAGGGTTCAAGCGTGACATAGAGCGTGGTTTCCAGCAGGCGGTAGTTTTGCAGCACCAGCCCGCCCTGGCGCAGCGCCATGATCTCCGCATGGGCAGTGGGATCGTGACGGCCAATCGGACGGTTCCAGCCTTCGCCTATCACCTGATTATTGTGCACCAGCACCGCCCCTACCGGCACCTCGCCCTCATCCCAGGCGCGCTGCGCCAGCGTCAGCGCGTGGCGCATCCAGTATTCATGGGTGAGTTCAGTCTGTGACACAGTGTTCTCCGGGAGTATAAGGCGGGCGGCATTATACACACCGTTTATGGGTTGCGAAACGCGCGCCTTATTCGAGCTGTTGAAGCTGCCCCTGGGGCGTCACGCGCCAGCGGTGCTGGCAGAAGTAAAGCAGCGGGTTGTCCTGCTTGCTGTCGCTGTAGCCGCTGTAGAGGCGCAGCGGCGTGCCTATCTGGCGCTCCAGTTGCGCCACTTTTTCATGGCCGAGGCAGCGCAGGGTCAATACCCAGCCGCCGAAGCGGCGTTCCATCTGGCTTGCGATAACGTTTACACGCGGCAACCACGGGGTGTCGTAATAGACCTGCTCCACCAGCGACTGCGGAGAGCCAGTAATAAGCCAGACATCGGCGTCGGTGCTGGTGAGATAGCCGGTCAGGCGCTCATGCACGACCGGAAACGCGGTCACATGCTGGCGAAACCAGCCGGAGAAATCGTTTTCAAGCGCTTTAAGACGCGCCTCGCTATGGCCGAATGTGCAGCCCCAGAGCAGCAGGCTCATCGGCCAGCGGGCAGCGCGCCCTTTAATTAACAGCCCGCCGACCACGACGGGCAGCAGAGGAATAACCAGCAGCAGGTTGAGCGGCTGACGCCGCAGCAGATAGCGCATAAAGGTGCCGAACATATCCTGTTGATGCAGCGTGCCATCCAGATCAAAAAACACTACCCGACGCTCGTTATTGGCCAAACCTTACTCCTCTGGATCGTTAAAGCCCAGGAACCACGTAAACAGAAAACCGGCGATCACCGCTACCAGATAGCCTAACAGATAGAGCATCACTTTTCCGGTCACGATGGTTAACGCCAGCGGCAAACCGGAGATGCCGAAAGTGATAACCGTCGCCACTTTAAAGTAGCTGATAATCGCGCCGCCTGCCGCCCCGCCGAGGCAGGCGCCGATAAACGGTTTGCCAAGCGGCAGCGTCACGCCGAAGATAAGCGGCTCGCCGATGCCGAGCAGCCCGACCGGCAGCGCGCCTTTAATGACCTTTTTCAGCCGCGCGTTGCGGGTTTTCATCAGTACCGCGAGCGACGCGCCAATCTGGCCGACGCCCGCCATCGCGAGGATAGGAAACAGCGCGTTATAACCGTGCGCCTGCACCAGTTCGACATGAATGGGCACCAGCCCCTGATGCAACCCCGTCAGCACCAGCGGTAAGAACGTCCCCGCCAGCACCGTGCCCACCAGCAGCCCGCCTTTATCGATAGCGAGCGACGCGCCGTGGGCGATGCTCTCTGAGATTAATCCACCCAGCGGTTGCAGCGCCACGATGGCGACCGCGCCGGTAATGAGCGTCGTCAGCAGCGGGTTAAGGATAAGCTCCACGGAAACCGGCAGCAGGCGGCGCAGCGTTTTCTCAAGCCAGCACATCAGCATCACCACCAGCAGCACGGCGATCACGCCGCCACGGCCGGGCTGCAGCGGCTCGCCGAAGAGCGTGATTTGCGCGAGCTGCGGGCTGGAGAGAATGCCCGCCATCACGCCGCCCATCGCCACCGAGCCGCCAAATACCCGCGCGGCGTTAACGCCCACGAGGATATTCATGATCGCGAACACGGCGCTGCCGAAAATGCCGAGCAGGCCAAGCAAATTGGGATAACTGGTGGCGAAATTACCGACGATATCCGGGCGCTTAAGGATATTGATAATGCCGGTAATCAGCCCGGAGGCGATAAAGGCCGGAATAAGCGGAATAAACACATTGGCGAGCTGGCGCAGCGCGTCGCTCATCGGGGCTTTATAGCGGGCTTTCGCCTGCGCTTTGACGCGCGCGGCGTCGTCAGGCGTGGGTTCAGCCGGTGAGCCGCCCTGCATCTGCGCGCGCATCGCATCGACGATCTGGCCTGCGCGTCCTGGGCCTGCGATCAGCTGATGCTGTTCGCCCTGCTTCACATAGCCGCTGATGCCGGGCAGCGCTTTCAGCGCCGGGAGATCCAGCAGACTTTCGTCACGCAACTCTACGCGCACCCGCGTCATGCAGTTTTCCAGCCGCAGGATATTGCCTTCGCCGCCCATGCCCTTGAGGATTTGCGTGGCGAGTGTCACCGATTTTTCCATACGCTCTGCCCTCTTACGGCTGCAACGCCGCTCTTAAAAAACCGTGATGCGCGGCAAGGCGCGCGTGCGCGGCATCCGCATCCAGCCCGGTCAGCACCATTAAAATGGCGGGTTTCACTTCATAATCCGTTTGCGAAAGCACCGCTTCGGCCTCGTCGCGCGTCACGCCGGTCGCCTCCATCACCATGCGGCAGGCGCGATCCACCAGTTTGACGTTAGTTGCTTTCATATCCACCATCAGGTTCTGGTACACCTTGCCGCATTTAACCATCGCGCCGGTGGAGATCATGTTGAGCACCAGCTTTTGCGCCGTGCCCGATTTCAGGCGGGTGGAGCCGGTGAGCGCCTCCGGGCCGACCACCGGCGAAATGGCGATTTCCGCCGCTTCGGCTATCGGCGAGCCGGGGTTACAGGAGACCGCCGCCGTCACGCAGCCCAGCGCCCGGGCGTACTTCAGGCCGCCGATGACATAGGGCGTGCGTCCGGATGCGGCGAGACCGACCACCATATCGCGCGGCTCAAGCCCGATGGCTTTAAGAGCGTCTTCGCCGAGCTGCGCGTTATCTTCCGCGCCCTCAACGGCTTTCAGCAACGCGCCGGGGCCGCCCGCAATAAGCCCTACCACCACGCCGTGCGGCACGCCAAAGGTCGGCGGGCATTCAGAGGCGTCCAGCACGCCGAGGCGTCCGCTGGTGCCCGCCCCCATATAGATGAGCCTGCCGCCACGTTGCAGCGCTTGCGCGGCCGCCTCTACCGCTTTCGCTACTTCCGGCAGCGTTTCGCGCACCGCGAGCGGCACGCGCTTGTCTTCTTCGTTAAAACGCATCAGCATCTCAAGCGTGGGGAGCGCGTCGAGATCCAGCGTGTCAGGATTACGGGTTTCGGAGACCAGCGAGCCAAGATCCATATTGCACCTCTGAATTTTTAATTCATAATGATGGCGCTATAATGGAATATAAAATTCAAAGTGGCGAGCAAATTTCCCGGCATTCAAAAGCCGATCACACTTAATCGAGCCGGAGACGTTGATGAATACCTTGATCCTTATCCGCCAGCGATACCCGACGCTGGCGCAAAGCGACCGAAAGCTTGCCGATTTTCTGCTGCAGTTTCCTGATTACGCCCGCCATCTCAGCTCACAGCAATTGGCGGCGGAAGCCGGCGTGAGCCAGTCGAGCGTAGTGAAATTTTCCCAGAAGCTCGGTTATAAAGGGTTTCCGGCACTCAAGCTCGCCATCAGCGAAGCGCTGGCCAGCCAGAGCAACATCCACTCCATTGCGGTGCATAACGAGATCCTGGGCGACGATCCGCTGCGACTGGTGGGAGAGAAGCTCATCAAAGAAAATCTCGCAGCGATGCACGCGTCGCTGGATATCAACCCGGAAGAAAAACTGCTGGCGAGCGTCGGCTTGCTGCGTAACGCGCGCCGCATCGTGCTGACCGGCATCGGCGCCTCGGGGCTGGTGGCTAAAAACTTCTCCTGGAAGCTAATGAAAATTGGCCTCAATGCGGTGGCCGAACAGGATATGCACGCGCTGCTGGCGACCGTGCAGGCGCTGGAGCCGGAAGATTTACTGGTCGCGCTCTCTTACTCCGGCGAACGCCGCGAGATCAATCTGGCCGCCGACGAGGCGCTGCGCGTGGGCGCGCGGATCCTTGCGATCACCGGTTTTACGCCGAACGCGCTACAGCAGCGCGCCACGCAGTGTCTCTACACCATCGCTGAAGAGCAGGCGACGCGCAGCGCGGCGATCTCGTCCACGTCTGCCCAGATGATGCTGGCAGATCTGCTGTTTATGGCGCTGGTGCAGCAGGATCTGGAGAAAGCGCCGGAGCGCATTCGCCACAGCGAGGCGCTGGTAAAAAAACTGGTCTGAACAACGAATGGGCGTATAATGCCCGCCCTGTTTGTGTTGTTTCTGAGATTTTCCTGATGGCGCTGCTTATCACTAAAAAATGTATCAACTGTGACATGTGCGAGCCGGAGTGCCCGAACGAGGCTATCTCAATGGGAGACAACATCTATCAGATCGATACCGGCCGCTGCACCGAATGCGTGGGGCACTACGAGACGCCGACCTGCCAGAAAGTGTGCCCGATCCCGAACACGATTATTAAGGATCCGGCGCATGTCGAAAATGAAGAGCAGCTTTGGGATAAGTTCGTGCTGCTCCACCATGCTGATAAAATCTAACTTTCGATAATCACCGTCGCGCAGGCGTAGTGCCGCTCGTCAGCGAGCGTCACGTGCACCGCCGTCACGCCCATACGCGCCGCCAGCCGCTCTGCCTCATCCCACAGCCGCAGCTTCGGTTTACCCAGCTCGTCGTTAAACACTTCAAACTGATTAAACGCCAGTCCGTTGCGGATGCCGGTGCCGAAGGCTTTCGCCGCCGCTTCTTTAACCGCGAAGCGCTTTGCCAGAAAACGCACCGGCTGCTGGTGCGTCTGGTATTGCGCCCACTCACTGGCGCTCAAAACCCGCTTTGCCAGCCGGTCGCCGGAGCGGGAGATGACCGCCTCGATGCGGTCAATCTCCACGATATCAGTGCCAAGGCCCAGAATCGCCATTAGCGACGCGCTTCCAGCATCAGGCGTTTCATCTCGGATACGGCTTCTTTCAGGCCGCTCATCACAGCGCGCCCGATAATCGCGTGGCCGATATTGAGTTCATGCATCTCCGGCAGCGCGGCGATCGCCTGCACGTTATGGTAAGTCAGCCCGTGCCCGGCGTTCACCTTCAGCCCTTTGCCGGCGGCGTATGTCGCGGCCTTCGCAATGCGCGCCAGTTCGCGGGCGCGGGTGGCGTCATCTTCAGCATCAGCGTAGCAGCCGGTATGGATTTCAATGTACGGCGCGCCGACGGCGACGGCGGCGTCAATCTGCGCGTGGTCGGCGTCGATAAACAGCGACACCAGAATGCCCGCGTCCGCCAGGCGCTGGCAGGCGTCGCGCATTTTATCGAGCTGGCCTGCAACATCAAGCCCGCCTTCGGTCGTCACTTCCTGACGTTTTTCCGGCACCAGGCAGCAGAAATGCGGTTTTGTCTCGCAGGCAATGGTCAGCATCTCATCGGTGACGGCCATTTCAAGATTCATACGGGTGTGGAGTGTCTGGCGCAGAATACGCACGTCGCGGTCAGTGATATGACGGCGGTCTTCACGCAGGTGAACCGTGATGCCGTCAGCGCCAGCCTGCTCGGCGATAAAAGCCGCCTGTACCGGGTCCGGATAAGCGGTGCCGCGAGCGTTACGCAGCGTGGCGATGTGGTCGATGTTGACCCCTAACAGCAATTCAGCCATGACAATCCTCGTAAATCGACAAAAAGTACAGGCAGTTTACACCTGGTCGGGAAAGGCTGGCTATGGCTGCGCGGTCAGGCGGTTTCGTCTTGCGGCGGGAGCGGACGTTTTTTCGGCACAAACTGGCGAAACAGCTCACGGCTTTTTAACGGTTTGCCGCCGAGATAGGGCTTGAGCGCCATACGGGTGAAACGCTTGGCGGCGCGCAGGGTATCGGCGTCAGGGAAGTCGCGCGTGGCGAGCGCTTTCAGCTGGCGGCCGGTAAAAGAAGTGTTGTCGATAACCAGGCTTGCGATAAAGCCCTTTTCTTCGCGATAGCGATAGGTCATCGCGTCATCCACTTCGTCGCCGGTGCCCGCGCAGTGAAGGAAATCGACGCCGTAACCGAGGTGTCCAAGAAGCGCGAGTTCAAAGCGTCGCAGCGCAGGCTCCGGCGAGCCGGTTGCGCCCGCCAGCGCCTGAATGCAGTGCAGATAATCGAAGAAAAGCTCGGAGAAGCGGGTTTCCGGCTCCAGCACGCGCGCGACCAGTTCGTTGACATACAGGCCGCTGTATAGCGTGATGCCGGAAAGGGGAAGCGCAAGCGAGACGGCCTCAGCGCTGGTGAGGTTTTTTACCTCGCCGCGCCCGCTCCAGCGCACCAGCAATGGCGTAAACGGCTGAAGCGCGCCTTTAAGATTCGAGCGTTTGCGGCGCGCGCCCTTGGCGACGACGCGCACGCGGCCGGACTCTTCGCTGAACAGATCGATAATCAGGCTGGTTTCGCTCCACGGACGCGCGTGGAGCACAAAGGCGCGCTGCCAGCCTTCCATCAGGGTGCCTTAGAGATCGTCTACATAACCGAGACTGCGCAGCGCGCGCTCGTCATCGGCCCAGCCCGATTTCACTTTGACCCACAGCTCAAGATGCACCGGCGCCTCAAACATGTCCTGCATGTCTTTACGCGCTTCGATGCCGATGGTTTTGATTTTGGCGCCTTTGTTGCCAATCACCATTTTCTTCTGCCCCTCGCGCTCAACGAGGATCAGACCGTTAATGTCGTAACCGCCGCGCTCGTTAGTGATGAAACGCTCGATTTCCACCGTTACGGAGTACGGCAGTTCAGCCCCCAGGAAACGCATCAGTTTTTCACGGATGATTTCAGACGCCATAAAGCGCTGGGAACGATCGGTGATGTAATCTTCCGGGAAGTGATGTGTTGCCTCTGGCAGATGCTTGCGCACAATCGCCGCGATAGTATCAACATTCATGCCGGTTTCGGCAGAGATCGGCACGATATCGAGAAAGTTCATCTGGCTGCCCAGGAACTGCAGGTGCGGAAGCAGATCCGCTTTTTCCTGTACGTTATCCACCTTATTGATAGCCAGGATAACCGGCGCTTTGCCTTCGCGCAGTTTGTTCAGCACCATTTCGTCGTCCGGCGTCCAGCGGGTGCCTTCGACCACGAAAATCACCAGCTCTACGTCGCCGATAGAGCTGCTGGCCGCTTTGTTCATCAGACGGTTGATGGCGCGTTTTTCTTCCATATGCAGGCCGGGGGTATCGACGTAAATCGCCTGATATTCACCCTCAGTATGAATGCCCACGATACGGTGGCGCGTGGTTTGCGCCTTACGAGAAGTAATAGAAATTTTCTGCCCGAGCAGTTTATTCAGCAGCGTGGATTTCCCGACGTTCGGGCGACCCACGATGGCGATAAATCCGCAGTAAGTTTTGGCTTCGCTCATTCCAGCTCCAGTTTTTTCAGCGCCTGCTCAGCGGCTGCCTGCTCCGCTTTGCGGCGGCTGGAACCCGTGCCGACCACCGGTTCACTCAGGCCACTTACCTGGCAATGGATAGTAAATTCCTGATCGTGAGCTTCCCCACGCACCTGCACCACCAGGTAAGACGGCAGCGGCAGATGGCGCCCCTGCAGATACTCCTGCAGACGCGTTTTCGGATCTTTTTGTTTATCGCCCGGACTAATTTCATCCAGACGGGTTTGATACCAGGTGAGAATTAAGCGCTCGACAGTCTGAATATCGCTGTCAAGGAACACGCCGCCAATTAAGGCCTCAACGGTATCGGCAAGAATCGATTCGCGACGAAAGCCGCCGCTTTTCAGCTCGCCCGGCCCGAGGCGCAGGCACTCGCCGAGCTCAAATTCACGGGCGATTTCCGCAAGCGTGTTGCCGCGTACCAGCGTCGCGCGCATACGGCTCATGTCGCCTTCGTCCACGCGTGGAAAACGGTGATACAGCGCGTTCGCAATCACGAAACTTAAAATGGAGTCACCCAGAAACTCCAGACGCTCATTATGTTTGCTGCTGGCACTGCGATGCGTTAATGCCTGCTGCAACAGCTCCTGATGATGAAAAGTGTAGCCCAGCTTTCGCTGAAGCCGATTAATTACGATGGGGTTCATGCGATACCAATTAATGAATGCGTCAAAAATTCAGCACACGGAACAGGGCTGAAGGGGTTCAAAGCTGTTTCGTGTGCCGTGGCTCCCTTACGGGAGCCAGCCGGAAATCGTCGGGGGAATATTCTATACACAACGACAGGGGATGTCGTTAGTTCCAACAGATTTAATTCGTTAATGAATGCCGCCGATTCGATTCAGGCGCACGCCTGTCGGCCATTCACCTTCCTGCTTCTCGAAGCTCATCCAGATAGCGGTCGCTTTACCGACCAGATTCGCTTCCGGGACGAAGCCCCAGTAGCGGCTATCGGCGCTGTTATCGCGGTTGTCGCCCATCATGAAGTAGTGGCCCGGCGGAACGATCCAGGTGCCGGTCTGCTGGCCCTGCTGACGGTAGTAAATGCCTACCTGATCCTGCGCGACCGGCACGGTCAGAATGCGGTGCGTGACATCGCCTAAGGTTTCCTTACGCTCGGTCAGGCGAATGCCGCCCTCTTTGCTTTCGTTTTTCGGCACCTGGAAAAAGCCGCTGCTCGCCTCGCCGCCGTTTCGACGGCCAAAGGTCTGCACGAAATCGCTCGGTTCCACGTTCGAATAGGTGATCGGCAGCGCATTGGCGCAGGCCTGGCCAGAGCTGCAGCCCGGCTGAACGGTCACTTCTTTCGCGACCGGATCGTAACTGACTTTATCGCCCGGCAGACCAACGACACGCTTGATGTAGTCCAGACGCGGATCGTCTGGGTATTTAAACACGGCGATATCGCCGCGCTTCGGATGCCCGGTTTCGATAAGCGTTTTCTGGTAAATCGGATCTTTAATTCCGTAGGCGAATTTCTCCACCAGAATAAAATCGCCGATAAGCAGCGTCGGCATCATCGAACCTGAGGGGATCTGGAAGGGTTCGTAGATAAACGAACGCACCACCAGCACCACGGCCAGTACCGGGAATACCGATGCGCCGGTTTCCAGCCAGCCCGGTTTCGGGCCCGCTTTTTTTGACGCGCCCGCCTCCTGCGCATCGGCGGCGGCAAGCGCCGCACGTTCGCGGCGCTTCGGCGCGAAGATAAATTTATCCACGCACCACAAGATGCCCGTCACCAGCGTTGCGATGACCAGGATCAGGGCAAACATATTCGCCATGCCAACTCCTTAGGTTATTTACCGTCTTTCCCAACGTGCAGAATGGCGAGGAACGCTTCCTGCGGCAGCTCGACGTTACCGACCTGCTTCATGCGTTTTTTACCCTCTTTCTGTTTCTGCAACAGCTTTTTCTTACGGCTGACGTCGCCGCCATAGCATTTTGCCAGCACGTTTTTACGCAGCTGTTTCACTGTGGAGCGGGCAATAATGTGGTTGCCGATAGCCGCCTGAATGGCGATGTCGAACTGCTGGCGCGGGATCAGATCTTTCATCTTCTCCACCAGCTCGCGACCGCGGTACGGCGCGTTATCGTTGTGGGTGATCAGCGCCAGCGCATCGACGCGTTCGCCGTTGATCAGCACATCGACACGAACCATGTTAGAGGCCTGGAAGCGTTTGAAGTTGTAATCCAGCGACGCGTAGCCGCGCGAGGTCGACTTCAGGCGATCGAAGAAGTCGAGCACCACTTCCGCCATCGGAATTTCATAAGTCAGCGCGACCTGGTTGCCGTGATAGACCATGTTGGTCTGCACGCCGCGTTTTTCCACGCACAGCGTGATCACGTTGCCCAGATATTCCTGCGGCAGCAGCATGTGGCACTCGGCGATAGGCTCGCGCAGCTCCTGAATATTGTTCAGCGGCGGCAGCTTGGACGGGCTGTCGACATACACCACCTCATCATTGGTCATCTGCACTTCATAGACTACGGTCGGCGCCGTGGTGATGAGGTCAAGGTCGTATTCGCGCTCCAGACGCTCCTGGATGATTTCCATGTGCAGCAGGCCGAGGAAGCCGCAGCGGAAGCCGAAGCCCAGCGCCGTTGAACTTTCCGGCTCATAGAACAGGGAGGCATCATTGAGACTCAGTTTGCCGAGCGCGTCGCGGAAGGACTCGTAATCGTCGGAGCTGACCGGGAAGAGGCCTGCGTAAACCTGCGGCTTCACTTTCTTAAAGCCTGGCAGCGCTTTGTCCGCCGGGTTACGCGCAAGCGTCAGGGTATCGCCCACCGGCGCGCCAAGAATGTCTTTAATGGCGCACACCAGCCAGCCCACCTCGCCGCATTTGAGCTCGGTACGGTCGATTTGCTTCGGCGTGAAAATCCCGAGACGGTCAGCATTGTAGGTCTGGCCGGTGCTCATGACTTTTACTTTATCGCCCTTGCGCAGGGTGCCGTTTTTCACACGGATAAGTGAGACCACACCCAGGTAATTATCAAACCAGGAGTCGATGATCAGCGCCTGCAGCGGGGCGTCAGGATCGCCTTCCGGCGCCGGAATGTCGCGCACCAGGCGCTCCAGTACATCCTGCACGCCGACGCCGGTTTTCGCCGAGCAACGCACCGCATCGGTGGCGTCGATGCCAACGATGTCTTCAATCTCTTCCGCCACGCGCTCAGGGTCGGCGGCGGGCAGGTCGATTTTGTTCAGTACCGGCACCACTTCGAGATCCATTTCGATCGCCGTGTAACAGTTCGCAAGGGTCTGCGCTTCTACGCCCTGCCCTGCGTCCACCACCAGCAGCGCGCCTTCGCACGCGGCAAGGGAGCGGGAAACTTCATAGGAGAAGTCGACGTGGCCAGGAGTGTCGATAAAGTTAAGCTGGTAGGTTTCGCCGTCGGAGGCTTTATAGTCCAGCGTTACGCTCTGGGCTTTAATGGTAATGCCGCGCTCGCGCTCCAGATCCATGGAGTCCAGCACCTGCGCTTCCATTTCGCGATCGGAAAGGCCGCCGCAAATCTGGATAATACGGTCAGACAGCGTCGATTTGCCGTGGTCGATGTGTGCGATGATCGAAAAGTTGCGTATGTTCTTCATATAGCGAGATTTTTATGCCTTATAAATCCTGAGAGGCTCGGCGCAACGCGCGGTACTGAGCATGATGTCTCTGGCTGTCTTATGCCTGAAACGCTGCATTCTACACTACAACCAGAAAGCGGGGAAACTGCGTCTCAGGTAAGCATAGACGGCGAATGAAAATCACAAAGAAAGGAAGCGTAAAACCACGCAGCCGGTGATTACCGGCTGTCTGAGGAAGGAGAAGTTTCGACACGTAGCGCATCCGGCGGCAGGCCGACGCTGAGAATAACCGGCTGCCAGCTTTCGCGTGCCGCAAACCTGGGCGACAGGCCGCGCGCCAGCAGAAAACCGCCCACACCGCCAAGCGCCGCGCCGCACAGCGCGGCGATGTCGGAGCCAAACAGCGCCTGGAACAAGCCAGCCATGATAAACAGCCCTACCAGCGGCGACATATACACCAGCATGGCGGAACCCAGCAGGCTGCCTTCTGCGATGCCCAATTCCACTTTCTGCCCGGCCACCAGCGGCTGTTCGCTCGGCACGTTAATAAAATGCGTGTTCTGCGGCCCAAGTTTATTGAGCACGCGTGTGCCACAGCCCGCACGTGACGCGCAACTGCTACAGGAGGCTTTTACGTCACAGCTGAGTACGGCTTCGCCGTTTTGCCACGACACGACCGTGGCCCACTCTTTAATCATTGAGATGCCCTGAATTTAATGCTGCTCGCGATCCGCTTCGCGGTCGGGGGCGGCAATTCGCCGACGACCGTTATCTCGGCGTTATCGCGAACTTCGGTACTGACGGTGCGCCGACCGGTGCGCAGCATCTGCTCGCTACTGTTGGCGCTGGCGCGACTCACGTTAATGGAGAAGCTAAACAGCCCGTCGGAGTAAAGCCGCGATTCGACCGGCGAGTCGATGCCCGGCAACGGTCGGCGACTGCTGGAAATTTCGGTAAAGCCCTGCGGCAACCACGAGGCTGACCAGCCAAACTGCGCGTTATCGCCAGCCGGTACGGACAACAGCGGCGGCAGCGACGCTTTCGCGAGGTTCTGCATCATCGTGCCGGGCTTGTCGTTAACCGTAAACGATACCACGCGGAACTGCTCCAGCGTTTCGCCATCGCGGTCCAGCAGATCAACACGCATCGGCAGGCGGGTGTCGCTGTCGAGCCAGGCGATATAACCGTAACGGGTACCGTCGCGCGCCACCACGCGAATTACTTCGCAGAGGCGATCGGCGATGCGGGTACGCCCGACAGAGATAAAGTCGTAGTAAGGCGCAAGGCGGCGGAAATCGGTGTAAACCAGCGACGGCAGCGAATCGACGATGTAATCACCGTTCAGCGTAAATGGCTCAAGACCCGGCTCGAAGTAGCTGATTTCGGTGCCGCGCTGCACAACTTCACGACGCGGGCCATCCAGCTGCAATAACTGTGCGAGGGGTTTATTGTCGAGCCTGGCATGGCGATAGCGCAACGACTCCACACCCTGCTTGTTAATGCTGACAAATGAGAGCTCATAATTGAGTGACTGGCTCGCCAGGTTCATCTGCTGCAACAACGCCTCGGACGAAGCATCCGCCGAGGCGTTGAAGGAAACGAACAGGCTGCCCGCCATAAGAGAGACGGCGCACCAAAGTTGCTTCATTACTGCGATTGAGTTCCTAAAGTCTGGTTACCAGGCACTTGTACGGCGGCCTGCTGCGTCTGGGACTGCTCCAGTTGAAGCTGTTCAGCATGCAGGCGGCGCTGCAGTTCGTAATCCTGCAACATCGCGTTGATGCGGCGGCGCTGTTCCTGGACCTGCGGCTGACCGCCGGTCGCGTTGGCGTCAGCCGTCGGCACGCCGAGGCTAACCGGGCTGGCTTTACCCATCATCGGCAGCGTGTTGAAAACCGGTGTTTCCGGCTGTGCGGCCGCGTCCGGCTGACCGTTATAATGCTGAACGCCGACGATTACCGCCAGCGACACGCACGCGGCCATACCGACCTGCGTCAGCTGGCTCGCCCAGGGACGAACTTTATGCCAGAACGGCATTTTCTCCCACTGTTGCGGCGCGGGCTGCGATTCAGGAATGAGCGGCGCGGCCTGACGGGCGGGTTCGTTTTCGATAGCCGCCATAACGCGCGCGGAGATATCGAAATGAAGCGTTTCGCCGGTATCACCGCGCAGGGTATCACGAATGAGGTGATAGCTTTCCCAGGTTTGCTGGAGCGCTTTGTCATTTTCGACCGCGCTCAGCAATTCACTGTCCAGTGCTTCCCCATCCATTAAAGCGGAAAGTTTTTCTTTCTGCATGCTTAATACCTTTTCCAGTATCCCGCTATCGTCAACGCCTGATAAGCGGTTGAACTTTATTATCAATGGCTTCCCGCGCACGGAAAATGCGGGAGCGAACCGTACCGACCGGGCAATCCATAATAGCCGCTATCTCTTCATAGCTCAGGCCATCCAGCTCACGCAACGTAATTGCCATGCGTAAATCTTCCGGGAGTGACTCAATGGTACGGAATACGATCTGTCTCAGTTCCTCAGACAACATTAAGTTCTCTGGGTTCGAAATTTCTTTCAGCGCGCCGCCGCTTTCGAAGTTTTCCGCCTCGTTGGCGTCAACATCACTGGAAGGCGGGCGACGGCCCTGAGCGACTAAATAGTTTTTTGCCGTATTAACGGCGATACGGTAGAGCCAGGTATAAAACGCGCTGTCGCCGCGAAAAGAATCAAACGCGCGCCAGGCTTTAACAAAAGATTCCTGAACAACATCAGAGACGTCGCCTGAGGGGACATAGCGGGATACCAGGTTCGCAACCTTATGCTGGTAACGAATGACCAGTAGATTAAAGGCTTTCTGATCTCCCTTCTGGACCCGTTCGACAAGGACCTGATCCGTTAACTGCTCGCTCATCCGAGGTAATGTCTCCCCAAACCTGAATTTCCACGCGTAATCGAAATGCCACCCGAACTCTGCATTGTGAGCAAGCAGAAGCTTAGAGCGCCGTTTATCCGGAAAGTTCCGTTACGCCTTTGTTTTTGTGCAGCAATTGCGAACGCCAGTTCTACTCATTATATGTTCACAACCTGAATGACGACCTGCGAGGACGGTATTTTGTTGCACAGGCCGCTTGCAGGGTAACGCAACCCCACCATTTTTTCATCTTTAAATCTCTGGGATGCGCGGCGTTACGCAGCGTTTCCGTGGTGCACTGAGAAGATAAAGCGGAATTCCCTTCTTGTGTTTAGTCATTACAACGTCGATTAAAAAAATCGTGTTTGAATTCGCATTCTGGTGCTATGCTGGCCGAACCTTGTTTAGTAAATTAAACACCCGCGATGAAAACGACAACTGAACTTCACTGTGATGTGCTTATTGTAGGGAGCGGTGCCGCAGGTCTTTCTCTGGCGCTGCGTCTGGCGGAACACAGCCAGGTGATGGTATTGAGTAAAGGCCCGCTGAGCGAAGGCTCGACCTTTTATGCGCAGGGCGGCATCGCCGCGGTTTTCGACGAAACCGACAGCATCGCCTCGCATGTTGAAGACACGCTTATCGCGGGTGCCGGGATCTGCGATCGCGACGCCGTCGAGTTTGTCGCGGGTAACGCGCGCCACTGCGTACAATGGCTTATTGACCAGGGCGTGCTGTTTGACACCGAAGTGCAGTCTAACGGCGAAGAGAGCTACCATCTCACCCGCGAAGGCGGCCATAGCCATCGGCGTATACTTCATGCCGCGGACGCGACAGGCAAAGCCGTTGCCACCACGCTGATGGATAAAGCGCTGAGCCACCCAAACATCCGTATTCTTGAGCGTCACAACGCTGTCGATTTAATCATCTCTGACAAAATCGGCCTGCCGGGCACCCGTCGCGTGGTGGGCGCGTGGGTCTGGAACCGTAATAAAGAAGCCGTGGAAACCTGCCGCGCGAAAGCCGTGGTACTGGCGACTGGCGGCGCATCGAAGGTGTATCAGTACACCACTAACCCGGATATCGCCTCGGGTGACGGCATTGCAATGGCCTGGCGCGCCGGGTGTCGCGTCGCCAATCTCGAATTTAATCAGTTCCACCCGACGGCCCTGTTCCATCCGCAGGCGCGAAATTTTCTTCTGACCGAAGCGCTGCGCGGCGAAGGCGCGTATTTAAAGCGCCCCGACGGCAGCCGCTTTATGCCGGAGTTTGATGAGCGCGCCGAGCTTGCACCGCGCGATATCGTGGCGCGCGCTATCGACCATGAAATGAAACGCCTCGGCGCCGACTGCATGTATCTGGACATCAGCCATAAGCCGGAGGCATTCGTCCGTCAGCATTTTCCGACTATTTATGAAAAGCTGCTGGGCCTGGGTATCGATCTCACCAAAGAGCCGGTGCCAATTGTGCCCGCCGCGCATTATACCTGCGGCGGCGTTATGGTTGACGAGCACGGGCGCACCGATGTGGACGGGCTCTACGCCATTGGCGAGGTGACCTATACCGGGTTGCACGGCGCGAACCGCATGGCCTCGAATTCGCTGCTGGAGTGTCTGGTTTACGGCTGGTCGGCGGCGGAAGATATCCGGCTGCGCCTGCCCTACGCGCGCGATGTGAAAACGCTGCCTGACTGGGACGAAAGCCGGGTCGAACACCCGGACGAACTGGTGGTGTTGCAGCATAACTGGCACGAGCTGCGGCTCTTTATGTGGGATTACGTAGGTATCGTGCGCACTACCAAGCGGCTGGAACGGGCGTTACGACGCATCACGATGTTGCAACAGGAGATTGAAGAGTATTACGCCAACTTCCGCGTCTCCAATAATCTGCTGGAGCTGCGCAATCTGGTGCAGGTGGCGGAGCTTATCGTGCGCTGCGCCATGATGCGTAAAGAGAGCCGGGGGTTGCATTACACCCTTGATTATCCGCAAGCGCTGCCGGAGTCCGGCCCTTCCGTGCTCTCGCCGCTGGTTCACATAAACAGATAGAAGGCTTCGGTCAGCGCGCAGTAGGCCTGTGAATAGTGCTGATCCGGCCCACGGATCAGCACATCGTCACGAAAGCATTCACCGGGCGCGGGCGAAAACGCCAGCAGTACCCGGTGCGGCAATTTTCCTTCGTTCTCCGCGACATCCGTGCGTAAACGCAAATGCCACCCCTGCTCGCCTGCCTGATGGCTGAACGCTTCGCCGCTGCTTTCCGGTAACACTACGCAGAAAAACCCTTCTTCGGTAATGAGCTGCGCCGCGCAGGCGAGCAGCGCGCCATGATCAAGCGTCGTGGTGTAGCGCGCCTGTTCACGGGCGGGGGTCGAACAGGCGACGCCTTTGTCATAATACGGCGGATTGCTGACAATAAGGTCGTACCGCTGCGTCTGCTGCTGCGTCCAGACCTGAATATCCGCGCAGTGCACCACAATACGCGCCGCCCACGGCGAGGCATCGGCGTTTTCGCGCGCCTGCCCGGCAGCCTGCGGGTCAAGTTCGACCGCGTCCAGCGTTACCGCATGGGGCGCGCGCTGCGCCAGCATCAGCGTCAGTAAACCGCTGCCCGCGCCGATATCCAGTACCCGTTGCGCTTTTGCCACCGGCGCCCACGCGCCCAGCAGAATGCCGTCGGTGCCGACTTTCATGGCGCAGCGATCGTGCGCGACAAAAAATTGTTTGAAGGTAAAGCCGTTGCGGCGTAACGGGGTTTTTGGCTGAGACATCATGAGGACCTGGTAACAAAACCGCTGTAGCATAGGCGAAAGCGCCGCCGGGGAAAAGGAGAAGCCGGGAAAGGGATGAACATTGGGCGCTGAACGTCTATAATCTGCGCCCCACACTGAGGTAGAAAATGACTGTAACCACTTTTTCCGAACTTGAACTTGATGAAAGCCTGCTGGACGCGCTCCAGGATAAAGGCTTCACCCGCCCGACCGCTATCCAGGCGGCCGCCATTCCGCCTGCGCTCGACGGGCGTGATGTGCTCGGTTCTGCGCCGACAGGCACCGGTAAAACGGCAGCTTATCTGTTGCCGGCGTTGCAGCATCTGCTCGACTTCCCTCGCAAAAAATCGGGGCCGCCACGTATTCTCATCCTGACGCCGACCCGCGAACTTGCAATGCAGGTCGCCGAGCAGGCGCGTGAACTGGCAAAACACACGCATCTGGATATCGCCACGATTACCGGCGGTGTGGCTTATATGAACCACGCGGAAGTCTTCAGCGAAAACCAGGATATCGTGGTTGCGACCACCGGCCGTCTGCTGCAGTACATTAAAGAAGAAAACTTTGACTGCCGCGCCGTGGAAACGCTGATCCTCGACGAAGCCGACCGCATGCTGGATATGGGTTTTGCGCAGGACATCGAGCATATCGCCGGCGAAACCCGCTGGCGCAAACAGACCATGCTGTTCTCCGCCACGCTGGAAGGCGATGCGATTAAAGATTTTGCCGAACGCCTGCTGGAAGAACCGGTGGAGGTATCCGCCACGCCGTCCACCCGCGAGCGTAAAAAAATCCACCAGTGGTATTACCGCGCCGATAATATCGAACATAAAACCGCGCTGCTGGTGCATCTGCTTAAACAGCCGGACGCCACCCGCTCCATCGTCTTTGTGCGTAAGCGCGACCGCGTGCATGAACTGGCGAACTGGCTGCGCGAAGCGGGCATCAACAACTGCTACCTTGAAGGCGAAATGGTGCAGGTCAAGCGCAACGAAGCGATCAAACGTCTGACTGACGGCCGCGTTAATGTGCTGATTGCCACCGACGTCGCCGCGCGCGGTATTGATATTCCGGATGTGAGCCACGTCTTTAACTTCGATATGCCGCGCACCGCCGATACCTATCTGCACCGCATTGGCCGTACCGCCCGCGCCGGGCGTAAAGGCACCGCGATTTCGCTGGTCGAAGCGCACGATCACCTGCTGCTGGGCAAAGTGGGCCGTTACCTGAACGAGCCGTTGAAAGCCCGCGTCATTGACGAGCTGCGCCCGACCACGCGCGCGCCGAGTGAAAAACTCACCGGCAAGCCATCCAAAAAAGCGCTCGCCAAACGCGAAGAGAAGAAGAAAGAGAAAGATAAAGAGAAGCCGCGCGTGAAAAAACGTCACCGCGATACAAAAAACATCGGCAAGCGCCGCAAGCCGAGTGGCAACGCGGCACCGTCTTCCGACAACGCCGAGTCATAAAAAAAACCGCCAGCAGATGCTGGCGGTTTCTTGTCTGGGCCGACGGCGCGCCGCCGGTTGCCCTGTGCCTGAGATTACAGGCTTTCGGTAAAGGTACGGGCGATAACGTCGCGCTGCTGTTCAGGCGTCAGCGAGTTAAAACGGACCGCATAGCCGGACACACGAATGGTGAGCTGCGGATATTTTTCCGGATGCTTAACGGCATCTTCCAGCGTTTCACGACGCAGCACGTTAACGTTCAGGTGCTGACCGCCTTCCACACGCACTTCCGGTTTAATTTCCATCGGAATTTCACGGTATTCAAACTGGCCGAGCTGGCTCACCGGCACGATGTCGTCTTCATTAAAACCCGCTTTGGCGCATACGCAGCGCGCTTCGCCTTTTTCATTATCGAGCAGCCAGAAAGAATTCAGCAGTTCGTCATTGGCAGCTTTAGTAATCTGGATACCGGTGATCATATTTTGCCTCCCTGTGGGCTTGTTTGATGCGTTCAGCCAGCGGGTGATTCATCAAGCGGCTGGCTAATTGGTAAAACCATTGTTGTCTTATTGTTTTATATAACACCAAAGGGCGTTGATTCTTTGATTTAAATCAAAATAAACCACTCAACAAGTAAGGGCATGGCACAAAGGAATTGTTTTACATCAACTTACGTGCCCCGCCACACCAGGGAAATTTTGTAAATCCACGTGCGGCACCGCGCGGTTTTGTTCTTCGGAAATAAGGCGTTAAGCTTAGGGAACAGAAAATCGCAGGAGAGCGAGATGACAGATAAACTCACCTGGCACGACGTGCTGGCCGATGAAAAAGAAAAGCCGTACTTCCAGAAGATCCTGACCACCGTCGCCGCCGAGCGCGACGCGGGCGTCACTATTTATCCGCCGCAGAAGGATGTGTTTAACGCCTTCCGCTTTACCGAGCTTGGCGATGTAAAAGTGGTGATCCTCGGACAGGACCCCTATCACGGGCCAGGCCAGGCGCACGGTCTCGCGTTTTCGGTGCGCCCGGGCGTCGCGCCACCGCCCTCGCTGGTCAATATGTATAAAGAGCTGGAGCAGTCGATTCCGGGCTTTACCCGGCCTGGCCACGGCTATCTGGAGAGCTGGGCGCGCCAGGGCGTCATGCTGCTGAACACCGTTTTGACCGTGCAGGCTGGCAAAGCGCACTCGCACGCGAATCTCGGCTGGGAGACGTTTACCGATAAAGTCATTTCGCTGATTAACGAGCATCGTGAAGGCGTGGTGTTTCTGCTGTGGGGCTCTCACGCCCAGAAAAAAGGCGCGATTATCGACCGCGACCGCCATCATGTGTTGCAGGCGCCGCACCCGTCGCCGCTGTCAGCGCACCGCGGCTTTTTCGGTTGCGGCCATTTCGTAAAAACCAACCAGTATCTGGAAAGCCGCGGCGAAGCGCCCATCGACTGGACGCCGGTCGTGCCGGAAAACGCCCAATAAAAAACCTCCCGCAGGAGGTTTCGCCATTCATCACGCCAGCCTCACGCTGGCGTTTTTTATTGCGCTTTATTCTGACGCCACCACTCGGCGAGCAGAACGCCGGTCGCCACGGAGACATTCAGGCTTTCCACATTGCCGGTGCCGTCGATAGACAGGCTTAGATCCGCGTTCGCAAGCGTCGCTTCAGAAATCCCTTCGCGCTCCTGACCCAGCACCAGCACCATTTTCTTCGGCAGCGTCGCTTTAAAGAGCGGCGTACCTTTATGGCTGGAGGTGGTCACGATGGCGTAACCGGCCGCGCGGAACTGCGCCAGCGCGTCGCCAAAGCTGTCGCCGGTAATCGGCTCAACGTGCTCCGCGCCGCCTTCGGCGGTACGTACCGCCGCACCAGATTCCAGCAGCGAGGCATCCTGCACCACCACGCCTTTCACGCCGAAGTGCGCGCAACTGCGTACGATGGCGCCGAGGTTATGCGGGTTGCCCACGTCTTCCAGCGCCAGCACGCAATCTTCTTCGCCGGCTTTACTCAGCCACTGCTCAACGCTCGCGCCGTTGCGTTTTTTGATAAGGAAGCAAACGCCGCCGTGATGCTCAGTGCCGGAGGCTTTGGTCAGCTCCGCGTCATCCACGACGTGATACGCTTTGCGGTTGGCCGCCATCCAGCGCAGCGCTTCTTTAAAGCGCGGGGTCACGCTCTGGATAAACCAGGCGCGAACAATAGACTCCGGGCGGCTCTGGAACAGCGCCTGACAGGCGTTTTCGCCATAGACGCGGGTCTCTTCGGCGCGCTGACGGCGCAGCACTTCCGGGTCGATAAAGCTTTTACCGCTGATGCCGCCGTGGTCTGGCTTCGCAGGCGCTTCGGCACCCGGCGCGCGGGATACGGTGCGCCACGGCGAGGCGTCACGGTCGCGATCGCGGTCACGGCTGCGTTCACGGTCGGCCGGTCGGTCATTACGCGCAGCACGACGACCGCCTTCCGGTTTACCGGCACCAGCGGGACGACCGCCGCCTTTACCAGTTCGTGGGTTTGAGCTGCGTTTGTCCGTATTATCATCACTGCGGACATACATCACTTTGACCTTGCCGCTCTTGCCTTTAAATTCGTCGTTGTCGTTCATGCTTTTCTCCACCTGCGCTGCGCGAAGCGCGCAGATTACCCGATGTATCCGCGCTTAGCCATTCTTTCGCGCAAAAGCTAATAACTATTGTACTCATTGGATAAAACGGTTTGAGCTACGAAACATTGTTGCAGATACTATGTAACATTATCGAAACATAGCCGACGTTTGCGCGTCGGTTTCTGTCACCCGCAACCCAGAGGTTAGCTATGAATACCGTTTGTGCCGCCTGCCAGACTGTCAATCGCGTGGATGAAGAGCGTATTGAAGACGGCGCGAAGTGCGGCCGCTGTGGCCACGCGCTGTTTGACGGCGATGTGATTAATGCCACCAGCGAAACGCTGGATCAGCTGCTTAAAGATGACCTGCCGGTCGTTATCGATTTCTGGGCCCCGTGGTGCGGCCCGTGCCGTAGCTTTGCGCCGATCTTCGAAGATGTCGCCGAAGAGCGCAGCGGCAAAATCCGCTTTGTGAAAGTGAACACCGAAGCGGAGCCGGAACTGAGCGCGCGTTTTCGCATTCGCAGCATTCCGACCATTATGATGTTCAAAAAAGGTCAGATGGTGGACATGCTCAACGGCGCCGTGCCGAAAGCGCCATTCGACAGCTGGCTTAATGAGGCCGTCAACGAGACCGTGTAACCCCTGCGGGGCGCATCTTGTGCCCCGTCTCTCCCTCTGCGACAATGGCATTTTTGTCGACGCTAATGACTGAAAACGCCGTTCTTCGCCTGCGCGCTCTGCGCCTCGCGCGCGCCACCCGCCCTTTTCTCGCCCGCGGCAATCGCATAAAGCGCTGCCAGCGTTGCCTGTTGCCCTTACGCCACTGCCTGTGCGACACGCTGCAACCGCAGCCGGCCCGCAGCCGTTTCTGTCTGGTGATGTTTGACACCGAGCCTATGAAGCCCAGCAATACCGGCAGGCTTATCGCCGATATTCTTCCGGATACCCAGGCGTTTCAATGGTCGCGCACCGATCCGCCCGCAGCGCTTCTTGAGCTGGTCACCAACCCCGATTATCAGCCGATGGTGGTGTTCCCGGCTTCTTATGCCGATCCGGGCCGTGAAGTGCTGAGCGCCCCGCCGCGCACCGGCAAACCACCACTGTTTATTATGCTCGACGGCACCTGGACCGAAGCACGCAAAATGTTTCGCAAAAGCCCCTACCTTGACGCGCTGCCGTTGATCTCCGTGGATTTAACGCGGGTATCCGCGTATCAACTACGCGAGGCGCACGCCGATGGCCAGTACTGCACAGCCGAAGTGGCGATAGCGCTGCTGGATGGCGCGGGCGACGCCGCTGCGGCGAAGGGGCTGAGCGATCATTTCGCGCTGTTTCGCGAACGCTATCTCGCCGGTAAACCTCATCATCAGGGCAGCATCACAGCAACGCAGACAGAAAGCGTTTAAAATCATCTGTTCACTTCGACGCCGGAGGAAATGATGAGCCAACGTGGCCTGGAAGCGCTGTTACGCCCCAAATCTATCGCCGTGGTCGGCGCCTCGATGAAACCCGACCGAGCCGGTTTTCTGATGATGCGTAATCTGCTGGCGGGCGGTTTCAGCGGGCCGATTCTGCCAGTGACGCCTGCCTGGAAGGCGGTCTGCGGCGTACTGGCCTGGCCGGATATCGCAAGCCTGCCGTTTACGCCCGATCTGGCCGTGCTCTGCACCCATGCAAAGCGCAACCTGGCGCTGCTGGAGGCGCTCGGCGAAAAAGGCTGCAAAACCTGCCTGGTGCTCTCATCGCCGCCGGAACAACATGCCGGACTGCTGGCCTGCGCGGCGCGCTTTCAGATGCGGCTGCTCGGCCCGAACAGCTTAGGCCTGCTGGCGCCGTGGCAGGGTCTTAACGCAAGCTTTTCACCCGTGCCTATCCGTAAAGGCAAGCTCGCGTTTATTTCGCAATCCGCCGCCGTCTCCAATACCATTCTCGACTGGGCGCAGCAGCGCCAGCTCGGTTTTTCGTGGTTTATCGCGCTTGGCGACAGCCTGGATATCGACGTCGACGAACTGCTGGATTATCTGGCGCGTGACAGCAAAACCAGCGCCATTCTCCTCTACCTTGAACACCTGAGCGACGCCCGGCGCTTTGTCTCCGCCGCGCGCAGCGCCTCGCGCAACAAGCCCATTCTGGTGATTAAGAGCGGCCGCAGTCCGAGCGCGCGCCGTCTGCTGAATACCCCCGCCGGGCTCGACGCCGCCTGGGACGCCGCTATCCAGCGCGCCGGCCTGCTGCGCGTGCAGGACACGCACGAACTCTTCTCGGCCGTGGAAACGCTAAGCCATATGCGCCCGTTGCGCGGCGAGCGGCTGATGATTGTCAGTAACGGCGCAGCGCCTGCCGCGCTGGCGCTGGATGAACTCTGGTTACGCCAGGGCAAACTCGCCGCCCTGGACGACGCTCTGCTGGCCCGCCTGCAACAGGCGCTGCCGGAGGGCATTCAGGCCGATAACCCGCTCGATCTGCGTGACGACGCGACGCCCGCACGTTATCTGAAAGCCATCGAAGCGCTGCTGGAGAGTCACGATTTCGACGCGCTGATGGTGATCCACTCCCCCAGCGCCGCCGCGCCCGGCAGCGAAAGCGCCCGCGCGTTAATCGAGCTTTTCAACCGTCACCCGCGCGGAAAATATGTCACGCTCATCACTAACTGGGGCGGCGAGTTTTCGTCTCAGGAGGCGCGACATCTCTTTAGCGAGGCCGGCATTCCGACCTATCGCACGCCGGAAGGCGCGGTCACCGCGTTTATGCATATGGTCGAGTACCGCCGTAACCAGAAACAGCTGCGTGAAACCCCGGCGCTGCCGGCGACGCTGACGGTGGATACTGCCCAGGCGCACCGGCTGTTGCAGCAGGCATGTTCCGAGGGCGTAACGCAACTCGATACCCATGAAGTGCGCCCGATCCTTGAAGCCTACGGCCTGCAAACGCTGCCGACCTGGATTGCCGGCGACAGCGCGGAGGCGGTGCATATCGCCGGTCAGATCGGTTATCCGGTGGCGCTGAAGCTGCGCTCGCCGGATATTGCGCATAAATCCGAAGTGCAGGGGGTGATGCTCTACCTGCGCACTGCTCATGAGGTCCAGCGCGCGGCGGACGCGATGCTGGATCGGGTGAAAATGGCATGGCCGCAGGCGCGTATTCACGGCCTGCTGGTGCAGAGTATGGCGAATCGCGCTGGCGCCCAGGAATTGCGGGTGGTAGTGGAGCATGACCCGGTCTTCGGCCCGCTGATTATGCTGGGCGAAGGCGGCGTAGAGTGGCGCCCCGAAGAGCAAGCCGCGGTGGCGCTGCCGCCGCTGAATATGAATCTGGCGCGCTATCTGGTGATTCAGGCGATCAAGAGCGGCAAAATCCGCGGACGCAGCGCGCTGCGCCCGCTGGATATTCCCGGCTTAAGCCAGCTACTGGTGCGGGTTTCCAATCTGGTGGTGGATTGCCCGGAGATTGCGCGGCTGGATATTCATCCGCTGCTGGCCGCAGGCGGCGATTTCACCGCGCTCGACGTCACCCTGCAACTGGCGCCCTTTAGCGGAGACGCGGACGCGCGCCTGGCGGTGCGCCCCTATCCTCACCGTCTGGAAGAGTGGGTGGCGCTGAAAAACGGCGAGCGCTGTCTGTTCCGCCCGATCCTTCCTGAAGATGAGCCGCAGCTGCAACGCTTTATCTCGCAGGTGACGAAAGAGGATCTTTATTACCGTTACTTTAGCGAGATCAATGAATTTACCCATGATGATTTAGCCAATATGACCCAGATCGACTACGATCGAGAAATGGCCTTTGTGGCGGTCCGTCAGCGGGCGGACGGCGAGGAGATCATCGGCGTGACTCGCGCGATTTCCGATCCGGATAATATCGATGCGGAGTTCGCAGTGCTGGTGCGCTCCGATTTAAAAGGGCTCGGGCTGGGGCGTCGGCTGCTGGAAAAACTGATCGCCTATACCCGCGATCACGGGCTTTCGCGACTCAACGGCATTACGATGCCGCATAATCAGGGGATGGTGGCGCTGGCCCGCAAGCTTGGGTTTAGCGTCGATATTCAGCTGGATGAAGGCATCGTCGGGCTGAGTCTGGCGCTGACAAAACCCGCGGGTTCATGAGTAAGGTACTGGAAATGTTGACCACATTTTTGGACAGTAATGGTATTATCGTCCGCTTCCGTCGTCTGCATTGCACAGAAGACCATCTACTTCAGAGAAGATATGCACTGTGATGTTGTCAAAATTTAAACGCAACAAACATCAACAACACCTTGCCCAACTACCGAAGCTTTCTCAGTCAGTTGATGATGTCGCGTTCTATTTCTCCCCTGCCGATTTCCGCAAAACACTGCTGGAAAAGATAGCCACGGCGACCACGCGTATCTGCATTATCGCGCTCTACCTTGAGCAGGACGATGGCGGTAAAGGCGTGATGTCGGCGCTGTATGAAGCCAAACGCCAGCGCCCTGAGCTGGACATCAGCGTGCTGGTGGACTGGCATCGCGCGCAGCGTGGACGTATCGGCGTTGAGGCCTCGAACACCAATGCCGACTGGTACTGCCGCATGGCGCAGGAAAACCCAGGCATCAGCGTGCCGGTTTACGGCGTGCCGGTAAATACCCGTGAAGCGCTGGGCGTGCTGCATTACAAAGGCTTTATTATCGATGACAGCGTGTTTTACAGCGGCGCCAGCCTGAACGACGTTTATCTGCACCAGCACGATAAATACCGCTATGACCGCTACCACTTTATCCGTAACGCAAAGCTTGCCGACGTGATGCATGACTGGGTGCGCCACCAGCTGGTAAACGGCCACGCGGTGAACCGCCTGGATAATCCGGATCGCCCGAAAAGCCCGGAAATCAAAAACGATATTCGCCAGTTCCGTCAGACGCTCCGCGACGCCGCTTACCACTTCCAGGGCGATGCCGATAACGAACAGCTTGCCGTCACGCCGCTGGTGGGCCTCGGCAAATCGAGCCCGTTGAATAAAGCGATATTTCATCTGATGCCCTGCGCCGAAGAGAAGCTGGTCATCTGCACGCCGTACTTTAATCTGCCTGCGGTGCTGGTAAGCAATATCATTGCGCTGCTGCGCGACGGCAAGAAAGTGGAAATTATCGTCGGCGATAAAACCGCGAACGACTTTTACATCCCCGAAGATCAGCCGTTTAAGATAATTGGCGCGCTGCCGTATCTTTATGAGATTAACCTGCGCCGCTTCTTAAGCCGCCTGCAATATTACGTTAATACCGATCAGCTGGTGGTGCGCCTGTGGAAAGATGGCGATAACAGTTACCACCTGAAAGGCATGTGGGTGGATAACGAGTGGATGCTGCTGACCGGCAACAACCTGAACCCGCGCGCCTGGCGTCTCGATCTGGAAAACGCGATCCTTATCCACGATCCGAAGCAGGAGCTGGCCGCGAAGCGCGACCACGAGCTGGAGACCATCCGCACGCACACGACGGTGGTAAAACACTATCGCGATCTGCAAAGCATTGCCGATTATCCGGTGAAAGTGCGCAAGCTTATCCGTCGCCTGCGCCGTATCCGTATCGATCGCCTTATTAGCCGTATTCTCTGACGTTTGTCGCTTAACGAAGCCCTGCCATGCAGGGCTTTTTTATGGAGAACGCTATGCGCGCCCTGCTATTCCCCCTCCTGTTAATGCTGTGCGGCTGTAGCCATATGGCGCAGGACAGCTGGTCCGGTCAGGACAAAGCTCAGCATTTTTTAGGTTCAGCGCTGCTTTCAGCCGCGGGTAATGAGTATGCGCAGCGCCAGGGCTATTCGCCGGACAGAGCCGCTGCGTTCGGGCTGATGTTTTCTGTCTCGCTCGGCGTGGGTAAAGAAGGGTGGGACAGCCGCCCGGCAGGGAGCGGCTGGAGCTGGAAAGATCTGGCGTGGGATGTGGCGGGCGCGAGCGCGGGATACGCCGTCTGGCAGATGGCGGCACATTAAAGCCGCATGCCTTTTCCTTTCCGATGGAGCTTCAGCGACACCAGAAACGCAACGGCGCCCATTGCCGAGACGTACCAGAAAAAGGCGGTCTCAGAACCGAGTGCTTTAAGCGACAGCGCCACATATTCCGCCGAGCCGCCAAACAGTGCGTTGGCGATAGCGTAAGAGAGCCCGACGCCGAGCGCACGAACCTGCGCCGGGAACATTTCTGCCTTAACGATGCCGCTGATGGACGTATAAAAACTCACGATCAGCAGCGCCAGCATTACCAGTCCAAACGCGGCCAGTGGCGAACTGACATTTTGCAGCGCCATCAGAATCGGTACGGTGCAGAGCGTGGCAAGCGCGCTGAAGCAGAGCATCGAGCTGCGCCGGCCAATGCGGTCAGAAAGCGCGCCAAAGAGCGGCTGTAACAGCATGAACGCAAAAAGCGCGCCGGTCATCACCATACTCGCCGTGTTTGCATGCATTCCCGCCGTATTGACGAGATACTTCTGCATATAAGTGGTAAACGTGTAGAAACTCAGCGAGCCCGCAGCGGTAAACCCGAGCACCATGATAAATGCCCGACGGTTGCGCCAGAGCCCTTTCATCGAGCCCGCTTCTTTCAGCGCGCGCGTTTCCTGCTGTGAGGTTTCATCCAGCGAGCGGCGCAGCCACAGCGCCACAATCGCCAGCACCGCGCCGAGCGCGAACGGAATACGCCAGCCCCAGGCGCGCAGATCGGCATCCGGCAGGATCTGTTGCAGTACCACAACGACCAGCAGCGCCATTAACTGCCCACCAATCAGTGTGACGTACTGAAAAGACGCGTAGAACCCTTTGCGCCCTTCGATAGCCACTTCACTCATATAGGTCGCGCTGGTGCCATACTCCCCGCCGACCGACAATCCCTGGAACAAACGCGCCAGTAACAGCAGCAGCGGCGCCCAGGTGCCGATTACCGCATAGCCTGGCAGACAGGCAATCACCAGCGAGCCAAAGCACATCATACAGACCGAGATCAGCATTGAGGTTTTACGGCCATGCTTATCGGCGATATAGCCAAATAACCAGCCGCCGATGGGCCGCATCAGAAACCCTGCCGCGAAGATGCCCGCGGTTTGCAGCAACTGCGTTGTGCTGTTGTCCGAGGGAAAGAAAATATGCGCGAAATAGAGTGAACAGAAGGAATAGACATAGAAATCGAACCACTCCACCAGATTCCCTGATGAGGCGCCGACAATTGCCCAGACCCGACGCCGGGTATCGCTGGAGGTCAAAGACGGCTTGTCCGTCCGGGCCGTGGTTTCAGTCATGTCTTTCTCCTTGTTCTGCCCCAGCGCACGAAGGGAGCCAGGGCAAGCTGCGGGCATTAAAGAATTATAATGTTAATCGCATGTTAACAAAATTTAGATAAGGGAGCGGCGATTTTGTGGCGCTTACCCCCATTTTTCCTGATGCGCCTTTTTGCGCCGCAGGTAATCTTCATCTGCCCGAATGCGATCCCACCAGCCTTTAAAAACGGTCGCCGCGGCCGCTTTTACCGGATCATTGCCACGAGGGTTGAGATTGCGGTCTTCATCGTACTTTTTACCCCCTTTGTAGTTGGCGTAGCGCCGGGCGCGGGTGTAACCCATCTGAATAAATTTGCGTGCCATATCCATCCCGACAAAATCGTCTTTCTCCCGGTAGGCTTCAAACAGCTCATAGATTTTCTCTGCCGAGACTCTGGCGCTCTCCTCATCTTTGTAACGCCAGTAGGGAAGGATTTCACTTTTATAGGGTTCAACCAGCAGCACACCCTGCTCGCCGCGCCCGACCTGGTAACGTTCAGGGTGCGCGCGAAAGTCGATACTGGCGAAGTCCTGCTCGTAATCAAACGATTTGGTGGCCACGTAAACCTCCTTCTTTTGCGACTCGTATAACCATAGCAGGCTTCAGAGAACTCCCGCTTTTCGCGGACAGCCGGGAAGTGGACTACCCTTCAACAGGTTACCTTTCGAGCGCAGCTCAGGCTTATGCGCACACTCACCTGACGCGAGGCACGATAATGACCAAAAAGACGAGCGACTTTTTTGTAGAACGACTCAAAGCGTGGGGCGTCACCCGCATTTATGGCTATCCGGGCGACGGGATTAACGGCGTGCTTGGCGCTTTGCAGCGCGCCGATAAAGCTGGCGATGGTATCGAATTTATCCAGGTACGCCATGAAGAAATGGCGGCATTCATGGCCTGCGCCCATGCAAAGTTCACCGGCGAGCCGGGTGTCTGCCTGTCGACCGGCGGACCGGGCGCCACACATTTACTGACCGGCCTGTATGACGCGCGCATGGATCATATGCCGGTCATTGCCATCGCAGGCCAGGCGGAAGTGACGGCGCGCGGCGCGACCTATCAGCAGGAACTGAATCTGGATCGCGTGTTCAGCGACGTAGCAAGCTTCGTTCAGGAGGCCGCAACCCCTGCACAGTTGCGCCACCTGGTGGATCGCGGTGTGCGGATCGCCAAAGCGAATAATGGCGTGACGGTGCTGATCCTGCCAAAAGATGTGCAGGATGAGCCGTGGCAGGAGCCAGAGCACGCGCACGGCTTTACGCATTCCGGGCCAGGCTATCAGCGTCCGCATATTATTCCTCATCAGTACGATCTCCAGCGCGCCGCAGATATTCTTAACGACGGCAAAAAAGTCGCGATCCTGATTGGCGCCGGGGCGCGTGAAGCGGCCGTGGAGGTGGTTCAGGCGGCGAATCTGCTCGGCGCAGGGGTAGCCAAAGCCCTGCTCGGCAAGGATGTGCTGCCGGATGACGTGCCCTTCGTGACCGGGTGTATTGGACTGCTCGGCACCGAGCCGTCGTGGGATCTGATGCAGGGCTGCGATACGCTTCTGATGATAGGCACTGGGTTCCCGTGGGCGGAATTTCTGCCGAAAGAAGGCCAGGCGCGGGCGGTGCAAATCGATGTCGATGCCTCAATGCTTGGCCTGCGTTACCCCACGGAAGTCAATCTGCACGGTGACGCCGCCAGTACGTTACAGGCGCTACTGCCACTGCTGAAGCGCAAAGAAGACCGCAGCTGGCAGGAGAAGATCGCCGTCTCGGTACAGGCGTGGTGGGAGAAAATGGAAGAACGCGCAATGGCAAAAGCGAGCCCGGTCAATCCACAGCGTGTGGTGTGGGAAATGTCGCCGCTGCTGCCGGATAACGCGATTGTGTCGTCAGACTCCGGCTCCTGCGCTAACTGGTTCGCGCGGGATTTTCGCATTAAACAAGGGCAGAGGGCGTCCCTTTCCGGCGGCCTCGCCTGTATGGGCGCCGCCGTGCCGTATGCCATCGCCGCGAAATTCGCTTTCCCGGAAAAACCCGTCGTGGCGCTGGTTGGCGATGGCGCGATGCAGATGAATAACATGGCGGAGCTGATCACTATCCAGAAATACTGGCAGCGCTGGTCCGATCCCCGTTTGATTGTCTGCGTGTTCAATAATCAGGATCTGAACCAGGTGACGTGGGAGCAGCGTATCATGGAAGCCAACCCGCGCTTCGCCGCAACGCAGGATGTTCCGGACGTGCCTTACGCAAAGTTTGCGCAGTCGCTCGGGCTGAAAGGCATTTATGTCGATGATCCGGAGCAGTTACAGGCCGCATGGCAGGAAGCGCTGACCGCTGACCGTCCGGTCGTGCTGGAAGTGAAAACCGACCCGGAAGTGGCGCCGCTACCGCCGCACATCAGTTTCGCTCAGGCTAAAGGATTTATGTCATCCATGGCGAAAGGCGACCGCGGTACTGGTAAAGTACTCGCCGATACGGCGCACCAGGTACTGAGTACCGTCCTGCCGGGTAAAAAATCGTAACGGGATGGCTCCTCAGGCGGCTGGGGAGCCTTTTATGATTACTTGCTCAGCAATCTTTGTAGCCTTCGTTGCTGCCAGTGCACGATCCCATGCAACAAGAACAAACGAAGCCCTTCAACAGTAATAACCCACCCCAGAGAGCGAGCAGTGGCTTTCCGGCGCCATATAGCCGTTAAGCAGGAAAAGCGCGCCGCAGACGCTAAGTGAGGCTCCGGTAAAAATGAGGCTCTTCGTCGAGCCGCTGGCGGCAAGCGTTAACGTACATTCAGCGGGCCCGCGGCGCTGAGCGGCTCGTTGGTTAGTGCTTCAGTGCGGATTTCAAAGACGGCGGCCAGTGCGCTTGAGGTTCCAGCGATGGCGGCTCGCCTTTCTCGCTGCGTTGAAGGGGGCGTACGCTAACCGAAACGAGTTCTGCCAGTTGTTCCTGCGACCAGGCGTGAACGAGCCGAAGCGCGCGAACAACTGCATGTCTTTGGGCTTTGATATGAGACTGTAATGGACAGTATTACGCCCTGAGTGCTCTGGCCGCCACGACATAACCCCGACAGCGTGGCGACAGATGGCTGACGCGGCATTCAGGGCTAAATAACCACAGGCCGTTGTAGTAAGGGGGGCAGCTTTACTGATTATGAGGTGACCGGGGAGATGCGGCATGGTCCGGCTGTGCGTGACGCACGAAATAGGGTTTGCGGGAACGGTTGCCGACCGGGTTAGCTTTATGGATCGCGGCGAGATTGTGGAAGCGGCGCCGCCACAGAAGCACTTTTTCAGCCCGCGTTCAGAACGTGCCCGCGCGTTTCTCGCTCAGGTTATTCACTGAGATAACCCTTTCACTGATTCACCACGCTCGCCTGAGCGGGATTTTTTAATAATCAGCTAAGTACGAAAAGCAGGGCGCGGCAGCATGAAAGAAAGCGCCGGTGAGGGAGGTGATGCGGAGTGCTGGCGGGAGAAAACAAAAAAGCCCCATGCTTTCGCATGAGGCTTTTCCGTTTGTTTGATGCCTGGCAGTTCCCTACTCTCGCATGGGGAGGCCCCACACTACCATCGGCGCTACGGCGTTTCACTTCTGAGTTCGGCATGGGGTCAGGTGGGACCACCGCGCTACAGCCGCCAGGCAAATTCTGTCCGTCCACCGCATACCGCCATGAACGTTTATCCGTCACAAGCTGAATATCATCTCTCAACACGCCAGACTTCTTTGGCGTTGTAAGGTTAAGCCTCACGGTTCATTAGTACCGGTTAGCTCAACGCATCGCTGCGCTTACACACCCGGCCTATCAACGTCGTCGTCTTCAACGTTCCTTCAGGAGACTTAAAGTCTCAGGGAGAACTCATCTCGGGGCAAGTTTCGTGCTTAGATGCTTTCAGCACTTATCTCTTCCGCATTTAGCTACCGGGCAGTGCCATTGGCATGACAACCCGAACACCAGTGATGCGTCCACTCCGGTCCTCTCGTACTGGGAGCAGCCCCCCTCAATTCTCCAGCGCCCACGGCAGATAGGGACCGAACTGTCTCACGACGTTCTAAACCCAGCTCGCGTACCACTTTAAATGGCGAACAGCCATACCCTTGGGACCTACTTCAGCCCCAGGATGTGATGAGCCGACATCGAGGTGCCAAACACCGCCGTCGATATGAACTCTTGGGCGGTATCAGCCTGTTATCCCCGGAGTACCTTTTATCCGTTGAGCGATGGCCCTTCCATACAGAACCACCGGATCACTATGACCTGCTTTCGCACCTGCTCGAGCCGTCACTCTCGCAGTCAAGCCAGCTTATGCCATTGCACTAACCTCCTGATGTCCGACCAGGATTAGCTGACCTTCGTGCTCCTCCGTTACACTTTGGGAGGAGACCGCCCCAGTCAAACTACCCACCAGACACTGTCCCCACGCCAGATTATGGCGCCAGGTTAGAACATCAAACATTAAAGGGTGGTATTTCAAGGTTGGCTCCACGCAGACTGGCGTCCACGCTTCAAAGCCTCCCACCTATCCTACACATCAAGGCTCAATGTTCAGTGTCAAGCTGTAGTAAAGGTTCACGGGGTCTTTCCGTCTTGCCGCGGGTACACTGCATCTTCACAGCGAGTTCAATTTCACTGAGTCTCGGGTGGAGACAGCCTGGCCATCATTACGCCATTCGTGCAGGTCGGAACTTACCCGACAAGGAATTTCGCTACCTTAGGACCGTTATAGTTACGGCCGCCGTTTACCGGGGCTTCGATCAGGAGCTTCTCTTGCGATAACCCCATCAATTAACCTTCCGGCACCGGGCAGGCGTCACACCGTATACGTCCACTTTCGTGTTTGCACAGTGCTGTGTTTTTAATAAACAGTTGCAGCCAGCTGGTATCTTCGACTGACTTCAGCTCCACCCGCAGGGGCTTCACCTACATGTCAGCGTGCCTTCTCCCGAAGTTACGGCACCATTTTGCCTAGTTCCTTCACCCGAGTTCTCTCAAGCGCCTTGGTATTCTCTACCTGACCACCTGTGTCGGTTTGGGGTACGATTTCGTGTTACCTGATGCTTAGAGGCTTTTCCTGGAAGCAGGGCATTTATTGCTTCAGCACCGTAGTGCCTCGTCATCACGCCTCAGTGTTAAAGATAACCGGATTTGCCTGGTCATCACACCTACACGCTTAAACCGGGGCAACCGTCGCCCGGCCAACATAGCCTTCTCCGTCCCCCCTTCGCAGTAACACCAAGTACAGGAATATTAACCTGTTTCCCATCGACTACGCCTTTCGGCCTCGCCTTAGGGGTCGACTCACCCTGCCCCGATTAACGTTGGACAGGAACCCTTGGTCTTCCGGCGAGCGGGCTTTTCACCCGCTTTATCGTTACTTATGTCAGCATTCGCACTTCTGATACCTCCAGCATGCCTCACAGCACACCTTCGCAGGCTTACAGAACGCTCCCCTACCCAACAACACACAGTGTCGCTGCCGCAGCTTCGGTGCATGGTTTAGCCCCGTTACATCTTCCGCGCAGGCCGACTCGACCAGTGAGCTATTACGCTTTCTTTAAATGATGGCTGCTTCTAAGCCAACATCCTGGCTGTCTGGGCCTTCCCACATCGTTTCCCACTTAACCATGACTTTGGGACCTTAGCTGGCGGTCTGGGTTGTTTCCCTCTTCACGACGGACGTTAGCACCCGCCGTGTGTCTCCCGTGATAACATTCTTCGGTATTCGCAGTTTGCATCGGGTTGGTAAGCCGGGATGGCCCCCTAGCCGAAACAGTGCTCTACCCCCGAAGATGAATTCACGAGGCGCTACCTAAATAGCTTTCGGGGAGAACCAGCTATCTCCCGGTTTGATTGGCCTTTCACCCCCAGCCACAGGTCATCCGCTAATTTTTCAACATTAGTCGGTTCGGTCCTCCAGTTAGTGTTACCCAACCTTCAACCTGCCCATGGCTAGATCACCGGGTTTCGGGTCTATACCCTGCAACTTAACGCCCGGTTAAGACTCGGTTTCCCTTCGGCTCCCCTATACGGTTAACCTTGCTACAGAATATAAGTCGCTGACCCATTATACAAAAGGTACGCAGTCACCCTCTTACGAAGGCTCCCACTGCTTGTACGTACACGGTTTCAGGTTCTGTTTCACTCCCCTCGCCGGGGTTCTTTTCGCCTTTCCCTCACGGTACTGGTTCACTATCGGTCAGTCAGGAGTATTTAGCCTTGGAGGATGGTCCCCCCATCTTCAGACAGGATATCACGTGTCCCGCCCTACTCATCGAGCTCACAGCCTGTGTGCCTTCGTGTACGGGGCTGTCACCCTGTATCGCCGGCCTTTCCAGACCGTTCCACTGACACACAAGCTGATTCAGGCTCTGGGCTGTTCCCCGTTCGCTCGCCGCTACTGGGGGAATCTCGGTTGATTTCTTTTCCTCGGGGTACTTAGATGTTTCAGTTCCCCCGGTTCGCCTCACAGCACTATGTATTCATGCTGAGATAGTGCAACGAATTGCACTGGGTTTCCCCATTCGGACATCGCCGGTTATAACGGTTCATATCACCTTACCGGCGCTTTTCGCAGATTAGCACGTCCTTCATCGCCTCTGACTGCCAGGGCATCCACCGTGTACGCTTGTTCGCTTAACCTCACAACCCGAAGAAGTCTTCGTGCTGCGAGTTTGAGAGACTCTGACACACCGCGCATTCCCTGTTTACGGAAGAATGCAGCAGCATGTCTGTTTCAATTTTCAGCTTGTTCCGGATTGTTAAAGAGCAAATATCTCAAACGTGACTTAACAGTCAGTTTTGAGATATCGGTTGGTTGTGTCTTTCACCCACACCCAGCAAGTGGCGTCCCCTAGGGGATTCGAACCCCTGTTGCCGCCGTGAAAGGGCGGAGTCCTAACCGCTAGACGAAGGGGACACAGCGTGTCACGACTTCGCAGCCGTCTTGCTTCTTTACTTTCTATCAGACAATCTGTGTGAGCACGCGAGGTTGTATCTTGCAGGTAAGGAGGTGATCCAACCGCAGGTTCCCCTACGGTTACCTTGTTACGACTTCACCCCAGTCATGAATCACAAAGTGGTAAGCGCCCTCCCGAAGGTTAAGCTACCTACTTCTTTTGCAACCCACTCCCATGGTGTGACGGGCGGTGTGTACAAGGCCCGGGAACGTATTCACCGTGGCATTCTGATCCACGATTACTAGCGATTCCGACTTCATGGAGTCGAGTTGCAGACTCCAATCCGGACTACGACGCACTTTATGAGGTCCGCTTGCTCTCGCGAGGTCGCTTCTCTTTGTATGCGCCATTGTAGCACGTGTGTAGCCCTGGTCGTAAGGGCCATGATGACTTGACGTCATCCCCACCTTCCTCCGGTTTATCACCGGCAGTCTCCTTTGAGTTCCCACCATCACGTGCTGGCAACAAAGGATAAGGGTTGCGCTCGTTGCGGGACTTAACCCAACATTTCACAACACGAGCTGACGACAGCCATGCAGCACCTGTCTCAGAGTTCCCGAAGGCACTCCCGCATCTCTGCAGGATTCTCTGGATGTCAAGACCAGGTAAGGTTCTTCGCGTTGCATCGAATTAAACCACATGCTCCACCGCTTGTGCGGGCCCCCGTCAATTCATTTGAGTTTTAACCTTGCGGCCGTACTCCCCAGGCGGTCGACTTAACGCGTTAGCTCCGGAAGCCACGCCTCAAGGGCACAACCTCCAAGTCGACATCGTTTACGGCGTGGACTACCAGGGTATCTAATCCTGTTTGCTCCCCACGCTTTCGCACCTGAGCGTCAGTCTTCGTCCAGGGGGCCGCCTTCGCCACCGGTATTCCTCCAGATCTCTACGCATTTCACCGCTACACCTGGAATTCTACCCCCTCTACGAGACTCAAGCCTGCCAGTTTCGGATGCAGTTCCCAGGTTGAGCCCGGGGATTTCACATCCGACTTGACAGACCGCCTGCGTGCGCTTTACGCCCAGTAATTCCGATTAACGCTTGCACCCTCCGTATTACCGCGGCTGCTGGCACGGAGTTAGCCGGTGCTTCTTCTGCGAGTAACGTCAATGGCCAAGGTTATTAACCTTAACCCCTTCCTCCTCGCTGAAAGTACTTTACAACCCGAAGGCCTTCTTCATACACGCGGCATGGCTGCATCAGGCTTGCGCCCATTGTGCAATATTCCCCACTGCTGCCTCCCGTAGGAGTCTGGACCGTGTCTCAGTTCCAGTGTGGCTGGTCATCCTCTCAGACCAGCTAGGGATCGTCGCCTAGGTGAGCCGTTACCCCACCTACTAGCTAATCCCATCTGGGCACATCTGATGGCATGAGGCCCGAAGGTCCCCCACTTTGGTCTTGCGACGTTATGCGGTATTAGCTACCGTTTCCAGTAGTTATCCCCCTCCATCAGGCAGTTTCCCAGACATTACTCACCCGTCCGCCACTCGTCAGCAAAGCAGCAAGCTGCTTTCTGTTACCGTTCGACTTGCATGTGTTAGGCCTGCCGCCAGCGTTCAATCTGAGCCATGATCAAACTCTTCAATTAAAGTTTGATGCTCAAAGAATTAAACTGTTAGTTCGTAATGAATTAACTGTTGTTCACTTGAGACTTGATATTCGTTTATCGTCCGAAGACGTTAAGATATCAGCGCCCCGAGTGCCCACACAGATTGTCTGATAAATTGTTAAAGAGCGGTGCGACGCGGCTTTCAGCCTGCTGTCGCGAGGTGGCGTATATTACGCTTTCCTCTTTCAGAGTCAAGCGTTTATTTTCGCTTTCGTCTGCCTGACGGGCCGGCTCGCTTGCCGTTGTGCCGTGTCAGTGGAGGCGCATTATAGGGAGTAATCAGAATCTGACAAGAGGTAATTTGAAAAAAGTTTCTGACCGTTCACTTTCCAGGCAATGCGTATAAAGAACGACCATAATCGCCTAGTTTATGAACAAAAACGAGCCCCGCAGGGCCCGTTTTTTAGTTTGTGCGACTTACTGCACAGCAACGATACGATTATCACGTACCAGCAGCTCGATAGTTTTACCGGGCACCAGCTCTCCGGAGAGGATTTGCTGGGCCAGCGGGTTTTCTATCTGCTGCTGGATAGCGCGTTTTAACGGACGCGCCCCGTATACCGGGTCGTAGCCGTTCTCGCCAAGCAGCTGGAGTGCTTCATCCGAGATATTCACCGCATAGCCGCGGTCTTCCAGACGCTGATAGAGCCGTTGCAGCTGGATCTGCGCAATAGAAGCAATATGCTGCTGACCAAGCGGATGGAATACCACGACTTCATCAATACGGTTAATGAATTCCGGACGGAAATTTTGCCCCACGACTCCCATCACCAGCTCTTTCATACTGGCGTAATCCAGTGCGCCGAAACGCTCCTGAATCAGGTCAGAGCCAAGGTTAGAGGTCATGATAACCACCGTATTGCGAAAATCGACGGTTCTCCCCTGCCCATCCGTCAGGCGCCCGTCATCCAGCACCTGCAACAGAATGTTGAACACATCCGGATGCGCTTTCTCAACTTCATCCAGCAGGATCACAGAATAGGGACGACGGCGAACCGCTTCCGTCAGATAGCCGCCCTCTTCATAACCGACATAGCCCGGAGGCGCGCCCACCAGACGAGACACCGAGTGTTTTTCCATAAACTCGGACATATCGATACGCACCATCGCATCGTCGCTGTCGAACATAAAGTTAGCCAGCGCTTTGCACAGCTCTGTTTTCCCCACCCCGGTTGGCCCGAGGAACAGGAACGAGCCAATCGGACGGTTCGGATCGGAAAGCCCGGCGCGGCTGCGTCGAATCGCATTCGAGACGGCTTCAACCGCCTCATCCTGTCCGATGACGCGCTGATGCAAATCCTGCTCCATACGCAAAAGCTTATCGCGTTCGCTTTCCATCATGCGGGAGACCGGAATACCGGTCCAGCGTGCCAGCACTTCGGCGATTTCCGCATCGGTGACTTTATTACGCAGCAGACGCATAGTTTTGCCTTCCGACTGCGTGGCGGCGGCAAGCTGTTTCTCAAGCTCAGGAATTTTACCGTACTGAAGTTCGGACATCCGGGCCAGATCGCCCACGCGCCGCGCCTGTTCAATAGCGATTTTCGCCTGCTCAAGCTCCGCTTTAATGGTCTGCGTTCCGGAGAGCGAAGCTTTTTCCGCTTTCCACTCTTCTTCAAGCTCTGAATATTGACGCTCTTTATCCGCCAGTTCGTCATTCAGCATATCGAGGCGCTTTTTACTGGCCTCGTCAGACTCTTTCATCAGCGCCTGCTGTTCCAGTTTGAGCTGGATGATGCGGCGATCGAGCCGGTCAAGCTCTTCCGGTTTTGAGTCGATTTGCATACGAATGCTCGACGCGGCTTCGTCAATCAGGTCAATGGCTTTATCCGGCAGTTGACGGTCGGCAATATAACGGTGCGAGAGCGTGGCCGCCGCGACAATCGCCGGGTCGGTGATCTGTACATGGTGATGCAGTTCGTAACGCTCCTTCAGACCGCGAAGAATGGCGATGGTATCTTCCACCGACGGCTGAGCCACGAACACTTTCTGGAAACGACGCTCCAGCGCGGCGTCTTTTTCAATGTACTGACGATATTCATCCAGCGTCGTAGCACCCACGCAGTGCAGCTCACCGCGCGCCAGCGCAGGTTTAAGCATGTTGCCCGCGTCCATCGCGCCATCTGCTTTACCGGCGCCGACCATCGTGTGCAGCTCGTCGATAAACAGAATGACGTTGCCTTCCTGTTTCGAGAGATCGTTAAGCACACCTTTCAGACGTTCTTCAAACTCACCGCGGTATTTCGCACCGGCGACCAGCGCCCCCATATCCAGCGCCAGTACGCGACGCCCTTTCAGACCTTCCGGCACTTCGCCGTTAACGATGCGCTGGGCAAGTCCTTCCACAATGGCGGTTTTACCGACGCCAGGCTCGCCAATCAGCACCGGGTTGTTTTTGGTACGACGCTGCAGCACCTGAATAGTGCGGCGGATCTCTTCATCACGTCCGATGACCGGATCCAGCTTGCCCTGTTCGGCACGCTCGGTCAGATCGACGGTATATTTTTTCAGTGCCTGGCGCTGATCTTCAGCACCCTGATCGTTCACGCTTTCGCCTCCGCGCATATTTTCAATCGCTTGTGTGACATTTGCTGCTGTGGCCCCTGCGGCTTTGAGGAGATCCGCAAGCGTACCGCGTGACTCCAGCGCCGCGAGTACAAACAGCTCTGAGGAAATAAAGTTGTCGCCCCGTTTCTGCGCCAACTTGTCGCAGAGATTGAGCGCGCGCACCAGATCCTGCGACGGCTGAACATCGCCGCCGGTGCCTTCCACCTGCGGCAGGCGGCTCAGAGCCTGATCGAGATCGGTGCGTAACTTCCCGGCATTAACGCCAGCGGATGTCAGTAACGGGCGAACGGAACCGCCTTCCTGATTCAGCAGGGCGCTCATAAGGTGCAGGGGTTCGATAAACTGATTGTCGTGTCCCAGTGCGAGAGACTGGGCATCGGCGAGAGCAAGCTGGAATTTATTGGTAAGACGATCCAGACGCATAACTCCTCCCATAACAGGTCAAAATTGCTACTGGAGATTAAATGAGGTCATCCCTCAATTATTCAAGGTGAATGACCTGAATAATGTGGAGCGTCAGTTATCCGTACCGGATCGTCTTGATTCAATAGGTTATATCAGCCAAATGAAACTTGCCATACGACCTGTCGTTCTGTCGCGGCGATAGGAGAAGAAATCGTGGCGTTCGCTCAGCGTGCAGTGCTCGCCGCCATAGACAGCGGTGACGCCGGCGTTCGCCAGACGCTGGCGGGCCAGGCGGTAAATATCGGCGAAATATTTCTCACCATGCGGACGAAACGCGTCAGCGGCCGCGACGTCTCTGGCGATAAAGGCCTCGCGCACTTCCGGCCCCACTTCAAAGGCCGCCGGGCCGATGGCCGGGCCAAGCCAGGCCTGAATCGTCGCAGGCTCTGCCTGAAAACAGGCGACCGTCTCTTCAAGTACGCCTTCGCACAGGCCGCGCCAGCCCGCGTGCGCTGCCGCCACTTCACGGCCAGACGCATCGCAAAACAGTACCGGCAGGCAGTCGGCGGTCATGACGGCGCATACTGTCCCGCGCTCGCGAGTATAGGAGGCATCCGCCCGCTTAGAAGCATAAGGGCCGCCAGTAAGATGCAGCACCTCTTTGCCGTGTACCTGCTCAAGCCAGACGGGCGCTCCAGGAAAATTCGCCGCCTCGTAAAAACGACGGCGGTTTTCTTCAACATGTTCCGGATTATCCCCGCAGTGCGCGCCCAGATTTAAGGCATCGTAAGGCGGCAGGCTGACACCGCCGTGACGGGTAGAGCTACAGGCCGCGACGCCCGGAGGCAACGGCCACTGCGGAGTAATCAGTTTCATAACCAGTCCACGTCGTCTTTATGGGCTTCGAAATCGGCGCGCAGCGCGTCAATTAAATCGATCATATCCTGCGGGATCGGCGCATGCCATTCCATCATCACGCCGCTGATGGGGTGATAGAGGCGCAGCATCGTTGCGTGCAGCGCCTGACGATCGAACTGACGCAGCGCCTGAATAAATTCCTCGCTTGCGCCTTTCGGTGGGCGCGGACGTCCGCCATAAAGCTGATCGCCCACCAGCGGATGCGTGATGTGCGCCATGTGTACGCGGATCTGGTGGGTACGCCCGGTTTCCAGCCGCAGACGCAGGCGGGTGTGAATCCGAAAATGCTCCATGATGCGGTAGTGAGTGACCGCCGGTTTACCCATCGGATGCACAGACATATGGGTGCGTTTGGTCGGGTGGCGGCTGATAGGCTCGCTGACCGTTCCGCCCGCCGTCATATGACCGATAGCGACGGCTTCATATTCGCGCGTGATTTCCCGCAGTTGCAGCGCCTCTACCAGACGCGTTTGCGCCGGAACGGTTTTCGCCACCACCATCAGGCCGGTGGTGTCTTTATCAAGACGATGCACGATACCCGCGCGCGGCACGTCGGCAATCGGCGGGTAATAGTGCAGCAGCGCGTTAAGCACGGTGCCATCCGGGTTGCCCGCGCCCGGGTGAACCACCAGATCGCGCGGCTTATTAATGACAAGAATATCGTCATCTTCGTATACGATATCCAGCGGGATATCCTGCGGTTCAAAGCGCGCTTCTTCTTCAATTTCAGCATTGATGGCGACACGCTCTCCACCCAACACTTTCACTTTCGGCGTATCACACATCTGCCCGTTAACCAGCACGCGCTGGTCGAGGATCCATTCTTTTATGCGTGAACGTGAATAATCCGGGAACAATTCGGCCAAAGCCTGATCTAAGCGTTGACCGAGCTGTGACTCGGACACCGTTGCGGTGAGTTGTACTCGTTGTGCCATATACAGCTTCTTCGTTAACGTTGGGTTTTACGGCTTTGCCGTTTAATATAGTGTGCTATTGTAGCTGGTCTTAATCGGGAGCTGGAACTGTGAAACTCCCGCATAACATCTGAGGAAAGTCAAAACGTCATGACGCGCATGAAATATCTGGTGGCAGCCGCCACGTTGAGCCTGGCTTTGGCGGGCTGCTCCGGTTCTAAGGAAGAGGTGCCCGATAATCCGCCTTCAGAGATCTACGCGACTGCGCAGCAAAAGCTGCAGGACGGTAACTGGAAAGCGGCAATAACGCAACTGGAAGCGTTAGATAACCGTTATCCGTTTGGCCCTTATTCTCAGCAGGTGCAGCTGGATCTGATCTACGCCTATTATAAAAATGCCGATCTGCCGCTGGCCCAGGCCGCTATTGACCGTTTCCTTCGCCTCAACCCGACGCATCCGAATATCGACTACGTCATTTACATGCGTGGCCTGACCAATATGGCGCTTGACGACAGCGCGCTGCAGGGCTTCTTCGGCGTCGATCGTAGCGACCGCGATCCGCAGCATGCGCGCGACGCGTTCCGCGACTTCTCAAAACTGGTACGCGGCTATCCGCAGAGCCAGTATGCGACTGACGCGACTAAACGTCTGGTCTATCTGAAAGACCGCCTGTCCAAATATGAGCTTTCCGTTGCGCAATATTACACCAAACGCGGCGCGTGGGTGGCGGTTGTTAACCGTGTGGAAGGGATGCTGCGTGATTACCCGGATACTCAGGCGACCCGCGAAGGGCTGGGCCTGATGGAAAACGCCTATCGCGAGCTGCAGCTCAACGCGCAGGCTGATAAAGTAGCGAAAATCATCGCGGCCAATAACACCGGCTCCTGATTGTCATTTCAGCATAAAAAGCCAGCCCGTGGGGCTGGCTTTTTTTATACCGTTTACTCGCCTGTCCAGCCGGAGCCGTCAATAAAAATCACCCGGTCATCAAGCCACTGACCCACAATGTTGTCGGCGCCTTTGCGGGCATTATCAGCCGTCCAGCCGCGATCGTTTTGCAGCCACGCTTGCGTCGCTTTACGCGCGGGCTCCAGCGCCGCCAGCGCTTTCTCACGCTGCGCTTTCGGCCATGCGGCTTCATCTTTCCACTCGCGGATCTCTTGTTCGGAATCTCGCGGTTTTTTAACCTGAGCCGCAGCGTTGAGATAGTCTTCCGGCTTCACCGTCACATGCAATTCAAACATCCGCCAGTCGGCATAGCTGGCGTGCTGGATAGTCCCCGCCCCTTCGCTGGCTTTCGCTAAAGGCTCGCTGAATGCCTCGTTTAGTGCAGTCCACGCTGGCGCGTCGAAAATCACATCCTGCGGTTTACAAATCGGCGCGGCGCTGTCGCGCGTTGAACCATAAAGCGAACCGAACGCCTCATAGGCCGCCTCTCCCTGCGCTGCAAAAATAAAACAGTGCACATAAGGCCGGTCATCGTCGTCAGCCCACTGATAATCCATTCTTTCTATATTCATGCGCAGCAGCGTCAGTACCGCCTTGTCTTTACTCTCTTTCGGATCCTTTTCGATATCCTTCATTATCGCGTAAGCGAAATCATCGTCCTTCAGGCCATCCAGCGCCATCTGGTGGCGTTTGCTGGCTTCCTGCGCCGTGACGCCGCTGGCTGGCATGAAATGGTTCAGATAGACCAGCCACGCCGACGCGAGCGGCGTCTGGTACGCGCGTAGCTTGTCGGCTGCGTTAACCGGTGAATCCGGAATTAAGCTGACCGCTGCGTCAAAGCCATGCGCGGCATGGCGCGCGATATCGTTTAGGGCATCCGCGCGCGTTTTCATTGTGGCCGTCAGGCAGGCCCGTATCTCATTCGTGCTGCCCGCGCAGGCGTTGCGGTTTTTCAGCCAGGCGCGCTGTTCAGTACGCAACGCCGTGGCGTCCTGCGCCGGCAGGCTGCCCATCGCGCGCAGATAATCATCGTTAATTTTACTGTCGAGTTCGCCGAGCGCCTGCTGCTGGCAGATGGCGTGTTCGACAGGCGTGCCTGCTTTATCGCAGTCAAAAGACGCGGCGAGGGCCGGGCTCGCGCCGCAGGCGAGCGTAACGCATAAAGCGAGCCGACGAAGCGTCGTCAGCCGGAAGGTGGCTTTCATAACAATCCTTTTTAAGTGAAGACCTGCGAGTTCGGGCAGAATTAACGCGCATTATTGCTTAACGCAACAATTTCGAGGAGCTCTTAAAAAAGGTACGTTCAGAAAATTGCTAAAAAATGATTAGAAAGGCGGTATTGCTGAAGGTTTGTGCGAAGGCCACAGGCGAGTTAACTCATCAACTATGACCGCTTTTCACAAGGGCGACAAGGGAAATCTGCCCTCTTCCTGTCCTGCCTCACAAAAGCGTTTCATTGACAAAATGTGACAAATTTAAGTGATCTCAATCACACAAATTGACGCAGGGGCGGTTATGCTAAAATTACCAAGACGGGAAAGACAAGAGGTAACATTTATGACAATGAACATTACCAGCAAACAGATGGAAATCACCCCCGCTATCCGCCAGCACGTCGCCGACCGTCTCGCCAAACTTGAAAAATGGCAAACTCATCTGATCAACCCGCATATCATTTTATCTAAAGAACCCCAGGGGTTCGTCGCTGATGCCACCATCAATACGCCTAATGGCCACCTGGTCGCCAGCGCCAAACATGAAGATATGTACACGGCCATTAATGAATTAATTAACAAGCTGGAAAGGCAACTGAACAAAGTCCAGCACAAAGGTGAAGCCCGCCGTACCACCGGCTCGGTGAAAGACGCCAACTTCGCTGAAGTCGAAGAAGAAGAGTAAATACCCCCAGCGTCATCCTTTACCACGCGCCTTCGGGCGCGTTTTTTATTGACAGAACAAAAAGGGAGCGGGTACTTTACCGGTAGGCTTTTAAGGAAACACTCATGAAACAACACCCGTTTTTCTTCGCTTTCTTTTTTACCTTCCCCTGAACGGGAGGCGTGTCGTCGTATCAGAAAGCAAGCGAAGACGAACTAACAGGCCTCCCACTCCGGGGGGCCTTTTTTATGGCTATACACAAGGTGGCGTTATGACTGCGGAAAACCCGTTGCTGGCCCTGCGCGATAAAATCAGCGCGCTGGATGAACAATTACTCGCCCTGCTGGCGCAACGCCGGGCGCTGGCGGTTGAGGTGGGGAAAGCGAAGCTCGCCACCCATCGTCCGGTCAGGGATATCGATCGTGAACGCGATCTGCTGGAGCGGCTGATTAATCTCGGGAAAACCCATCATCTTGACGCGCATTACATCACCCGGCTGTTTCAGCTCATCATCGAAGATTCCGTTCTCACCCAGCAGGCGCTCCTCCAGCAACATCTGAACCAGACGAACCCGCACTCTGCCCGCGTCGCGTTCCTCGGCCCGAAAGGCTCTTACTCGCACCTTGCCGCCCGTCAGTACGCCGCCCGCCATTTCGATCAATTTATCGAAAGCGGCTGCGCGAAATTCCACGATATTTTCAACCAGGTCGAAACTGGCCAGGCGGACTACGCCGTGGTGCCGATTGAGAACACAAGTTCTGGCGCCATTAACGACGTCTATGACTTGCTGCAACACACCAGCCTGTCGATTGTCGGCGAGCTGACGCTGCCTATCGACCACTGCGTGCTGGTCGCCACCTCCACCACGCTTGAGAAAATCGAAACCGTCTACAGTCACCCGCAGCCATTCCAGCAATGCAGCCAGTTCCTCAAGCGCTACCCGAACTGGAAAATCGAATATTGCGAAAGCACCGCCGCGGCGATGGAGAAAGTGGCGCATGCGAATTCGCCATATGTCGCCGCACTCGGCAGCGAGGCGGGCGGCGCGTTGTATGGTCTGCAGGTGCTGGAGCGCAATCTCGCGAACCAGACGCAAAACATCACCCGCTTTGTAGTGCTGGCCCGTAAGGCTATCAACGTTTCCGATCAGGTACCGGCGAAAACCACGCTGCTGATGGCGACCGGACAACAGGCTGGCGCGCTGGTCGAGGCGCTGCTGGTGCTGAGAAATCATAATCTGATTATGACGAAACTGGAGTCGCGCCCGATTAACGGCAACCCGTGGGAAGAGATGTTTTATCTGGATATCCAGGCGAATCTCCACGACGTGCCGATGCAGCTGGCGCTGAAGGAGCTTACGGAGATAACCCGGTCGATGAAAGTGCTGGGCTGCTACCCCAGCGAAAACGTGGTGCCGGTCGACCCGGCATAACGATACGCGGCCGGGCGCACCGGCCGCTTTTCTTACCCTTTAAATTTCGGCTTCGGCACGCCGGCGACATGCGTTTCCAGCGTGAAAATCGCGCCTGAGAGCGGACGCTGCGCCAGCTCCTCCTGCTCCATATTTTCACGCGTGGTGGTGATATAGAGCGTTTTCATCTCCGGGCCGCCAAAGCAGACCATTGTCGGGCAGCGCACCGGTAGCCGGTGCTCTTCAAGCTGTTCGCCCTGCGGGGAGAACCGCGCGATGCGGTGGCCATCAAACAGCGCCGTCCAGTAACAGCCTTCGACGTCCAGCGCCGCGCCGTCCGGTATGCCTTCGCCTTCGCCGAAGGTTCTGAATACCTCGCGCTTGCATGGCTCGCCCTGCTCATCCAGCGGCGTGCGATAAATCACGCCTTTCGGCGTATCTGAGGTATACATCCAGCGCTTGTCCGGGCTGAACGCCAGACCATTCGCGCCGTGAATATCGCTCTGGATCACATGAGCACTCAGATCGCTATCAACGCGCACCAGCAGCGCGCCTTTATAATCGCCCGGCGCCCAGAAAGTGCCGGCGTAGAAGCGCCCGTCGTGATCGGTGCCGCCGTCGTTAAAACGCGCCAGCGCCGGGTTATTGGGATTATCGCAAATTTTCCTCCCCAGAATGCCGCGCTCGTCGGCAAGCCAGATGCCGCTGCGCAGCGCGACGATAAAGCCGCCCTTCTCGCGCAGCGCGAAACAGCCCACCTCTTCCGGAAACTGCCAGACCCGGTGTTCACCGCTGTGCGGATGATAGCGATGGATCTCCTGCTCCAGGATATCGGCCCAGTAGAGCGCCTGCTCCTGGGCGTCCCAGGTCGGGCATTCCGGCAGGTGACCAGTATAATCAAACAACAGCTGCGGTTGCGCCATTTCGTTCATCCTTTTTCGCCATAAAAAAAAGCCAGCGGACTGGCCCACTGGCTTTTGAGTATAAGCGGCTTTTGCGTTACTGGCGGCTGTCGTTCGCCTGGCGCAGCAGCGTGCGACTCTCCTGCTGGAACCGCTTCGCATAATCGCCGAACCAGTGCTCGACTTTACGGAAGCTGTCAATGAACGCGCGTTTATCGCCCTGCTCCAGCAGGCCAATCGCCTCGCCGAAACGCTGATAGTACCGTTTAATCAGCGCCAGATTGCCCGGCGACGACATAATGATATCCGCGTATAGCTGCGGATCCTGCGCAAAGAGCCGGCCCACCATCGCAAGCTCCAGCCGGTAGATGGGCGAGGAGAGCGCCAGCAACTGCTCAAGCTGCACATTCTCTTCAGCCAGATGCAGGCCATAGGCAAACGTCGCGAAGTGGCGCAGCGCCTGGATAAACGCCATGTTCTGATCGTGCTCTACGGCGCTGATGCGGTGCAGTCGCGCGCCCCAGACCTGGATTTGCTCAAGGAACCACTGGTATGCCTCAGGCTTACGCCCGTCGCAGTAAACCACCACCTGTTTGGCGAGGCTACCGCTGTCCGGCCCGAACATCGGGTGCAGGCCGAGCACCGGGCCGGAGTGAACTTCCAGCATCGCCTGCAGCGGCACGTTTTTCACCGACGTTAAATCCACCAGCACGCAATCTTCCGGCAGCGGCGGCAGTTTATGGATAACGGCGTCCGTCAGGTGCACCGGCACGCTGACGATAACCATACCGGCGTCGGCGCACAGCGTCGCGGCCTGCGGCCAGTCTTGTTGTTCCAGAATCCGTACCTGATAGCCGGAGAGCGACAGCATTTTTTCAAACAGCTGGCCCATCTGCCCGCCGCCGCCGACAATCACTACCGGGCGCAGCGCCGGGTTAAGCGTTTTAAACCCTTTATCGTTCTCACTGGAGTACGACTCGCGCATCACGCGCCGCAACACATCTTCGATAAGATCCGGCGGTACGCCGAGCGCTTCGGCTTCTTCACGGCGCGATGCCAGCATGGAGGCTTCACGCTCCGGCACGTAAATCGGCAGGCCGTAACGGCTTTTTACTTCGCCAACTTCCGCCACCAGCTCCAGACGGCGCGCCAGCAGTCCCAGCAGCGCCTTATCCACTTCATCAATTTGATCGCGCAGTGCGGTCAGTTCAGCCACCATCGTTAACCCCTTACGCCAGGCGCGCGGAGAGCGCCCCTTGCAGATCCTGATGCAGCGCGCGCAGCAGCGTTTCTGTGGTTTCCCAACTGATGCAGGCATCGGTCACGGAAACGCCGTATTTCATGGCGCTGCGCGGCTGTTCGGACGACTGATTGCCTTCGTGAATATGGCTCTCAATCATCAGGCCGATGATAGACCGGTTGCCGTCTTTAATCTGCGCCACCGCAGATTCCGCGACGCCCGGCTGGCGGCGGTAATCTTTGTTCGAGTTGCCGTGGCTGCAGTCAATCATCAGCGCCGGGCGCAGCCCCGCCTGCTCCATCTCTTTTTCACACTGCGCGACATCCGCCGGGCTGTAGTTAGGCGCTTTGCCGCCGCGCAGGATCACGTGGCCGTCCGGGTTGCCCTGGGTTTGCAGCAGGCAGACCTGGCCTGCCTGATTGATGCCGACGAAACGGTGCGGCATCGCGGCGGCGCGCATGGCGTTAATCGCGGTGGCGAGGCTGCCATCGGTGCCGTTTTTAAAGCCGACCGGCATTGAAAGACCAGACGCCATTTCGCGGTGCGTCTGCGATTCAGTGGTACGCGCGCCAATCGCGGACCAGCTAAAGAGATCGCCCAGGTATTGCGGGCTGTTCGGGTCGAGCGCTTCGGTCGCGAGCGGCAGCCCAAGGCTTACCAGTTCCACCAACAGGCTACGGGCGATTTTCAGGCCCGCTTCCACATCAAACGAGCCATCCATATGCGGATCGTTAATCAGCCCTTTCCAGCCCACCGTCGTACGGGGCTTTTCAAAATAGACGCGCATAACCAGATAGAGACTATCGCTGACCTGTTCAGACAGGGCTTTAAAACGACGAGCATAATCAATCGCGGCTTCAGGATCGTGGATCGAGCAAGGTCCACACACCACCAGCAAACGCGGATCGCGACCAGCGATGATATCGGAGATAGTCTGGCGAGAGCGCGCTACCTGCGCCTCCTGTTCAACGGTTAGCGGAAACTGGGCTTTGAGTTGATCCGGAGTGATTAATACCTGTTCATCGGCGATATGAACATTATTCAGCGCGTCTTTTTGCATGATGGCGATCCTGTAAGTTTGCTCGTTGCGATAGGGGTTCCTCAGCGAGGAGGATTTAACAATACCACACGCGGTAAAGATTTCAATCCAGAATACGTACCGATAACTTTACATTAGCGAAATAAATCGCAGGAATTGCGCCTTTAAGTGTAATAATTATTTTACAGAAACGAAAAGGCGGGTCTCCCCGCCTTGCGTTATGGCGCGTTTTGCGCGAGAGGTTTGCAGCGCCCCTTCCGCCAGCGCCAGTAATCCATTATCAGCAGTATAGCGAGGCTTACGCCCATTACCGGTAGCGCCAGTCCCAGCAGTACGGCTACCATCAGAATGACGATACGCCAGACGCGCGACAGATTCAGCCAGCCCTGACTCAGCGTCGCAGCGGGACTGACGAGCGGCCCCTGCGGACGGCGCAGCCACCAGAGGCGGTAACCGAGTACAATCGCAACGCATAGCGCGATGCCAAACGCGACCAGCAACAGCTGGTTTGGCAGGCCAAACAGCACCCCCATATGGAAATCGACGCCCCAGCGCGTCAGCTTCGCCATCAGCGGATAATCAGCAAAGCGGGTGGTATCGATGACGTGAAGCGAGGCGCCGTCGACTGCCACCGCATCCACCTGCGTGGGCCAGGCACGATCGATTTCTGTCACGGTCCAGGCGCGCCCCGCCTCGCGCGGCGGTCGGATCTCAAGCTTATCGGCATCAATACCAGCGCCTCTCGCCGCCGCCAGCACGCGGTCATACAGGCGCGCGTCGATGGACGGCGCAGGCATGTTCATGGCGCCGTGATGCATATGATGCTCCGCGTGCGGATCGTGCGGCTGGGCGCCCCCATGCAGTTGCGTGTTCACCTGAGGCGTGAGCCAGCCAAACGCGGCGCGCATTTTATCCACGTTCGCGCCCGCCCACTGTGACCAGGTAAGCCCGGTCGCAGAGAACAACAGCATGCCTGCAAGCAGCGCCCAGCCGAGACCGGTATGCAGGCGGCGTGTATTCTGGAAAGCGTTATTGAGGCGTCGCTTCGGACGGGTAAAAAACCAGAGCGCGATGCCGCCAAGCGCCGCCACCCACATCCATGACGCCGCCAGTTCACTGTAGACACGGCCCGCGTTGCCCAGCAGCAGCGAGCGGTGCGCGTAGTCTATCCACTGACGCAGGGGCAAAATGCCGCTGGTGCCGTAAACGGTCACATCGCCCTTCACGTTAAGCGTTACCGGATCGATAAACACTGCCCGTGATTCTGACTCGCCAAGCGCCGGATCGGCGAACATCACGCGCGTTGTCTCGCCAGGGGCTAACGCCGGACGCACCGCCGAAAGGCGCAGGTGCCCGCCGGTGCGTTGTTCCGCCGCCGCCACCTGTAGCGCCAGCGGCTGACGTTCGCCGGACGTAGTGCCATACAGCACGTCGCGATAGGCCCAGTTTTCAAGTTGCGGCGTGGCGACATACAGCGTGCCGGTCAGCGCCGCCACAAAGATAAACGGCCCGATAAACAGACCAATATAGAAATGAAGGCGTCGCAGCAGGTTTATCCATGCCGCGCGCGGGGTGCAGGAAGCCATACTTTTCCTTTTTTAAAAGCAGAAGGTATCGCTGCGCCTGAGCGCAGGGGATTCTTAGCAGGAAAAAGCAGACGTGGGCGGCGGCGCGCGGGTATCAGGCCAGAGACGCGGATAAAAGCGCCAGTGTCTGGCCACCGGTCGGGCAACCGGAAGCCGGACGCGTTGCAGAATAAACGAGACCAGCAGCGTAAGGGCCAGCAACAGGCCAGGCGCATGCGCCAGCAAAACGCAGTAGCCGCACGCTTCGGCATGGTCGACAGGCAGGGAGGCGGGCGCAGACGAAGACATCTCATGATGATGCTCTTCAGCATGCATCATCGCCGGCATCTCATCCATCACCATCTCGTGGTGCATGCCGGGCATCGCGCTCATGGGGTCTTTTTGCAGGCTGACAGAAATAAGCGGCGCCACCACAATCAGCAGGATCGCGAACAGCGCAAGCATAGCCGCGCGGTAGCGAAACCCTGACCGATAAAAGACGTTGCTGCCCACTGCACCTCCAGAAATGGAGGCTTATTGTAAATGATTCAGCGCTGGAAAGTTAACGTAAAGGGAAGGAAAAACGTGGTCTTTACACTGTGCTGCGTAATCTCAGGACAAAAAAAGGGCCAGCCCGCAGGCCAGCCCTTTTTATATCGGATGTCGCTTAAGCGAATCTTAGTTAAGACGCTCTTTGATACGAGCAGACTTACCAGTGCGCTCACGCAGGTAGTACAGTTTAGCTTTACGTACAGCACCACGACGTTTAACAGAAATGCTGTCAATTACCGGAGAGTGAGTCTGGAAGACACGCTCAACGCCTTCGCCGTTGGAGATTTTGCGAACAGTGAATGCAGAGTGCAGACCGCGGTTACGGATAGCGATAACCACGCCCTCGAATGCCTGCAGACGTTTTTTGGAACCTTCAACAACCCATACTTTCACTTCCACGGTATCACCCGGACGGAAGGAAGGTACGTCCTGCTTCATCTGCTCTTGTTCAAGTTGCTTAATAATGTTGCTCATAATTTAATCTCTTATCCTGGGTAAACTGATGTTTCGGGTGGCGGCTTACGCGTCGCCAGTCCCATCATGTCTATGTTGCTGTTGCGCGTGTTCGGTTTTGAACTCCGCCAGCAACTTTGCTTGCTCTTCAGTCAGAGCCAGGTTTTCCAGAAGTTCAGGTCTTCTAAGCCAGGTACGGCCCAGCGACTGCTTCAGGCGCCAGCGTCTGATTTCGGCATGGTTGCCCGACAGTAATACTGACGGTACTTCCATCCCCTCTAACACTTCAGGCCGGGTATAGTGCGGACAATCCAGCAACCCATCGGCAAAGGAATCTTCCGTTGCCGACGCCTCGTGACCCAGTACGCCTGGAATAAACCGGGCAACCGAATCGATAAGCGTCATGGCGGGTAGCTCGCCACCGCTGAGAACGTAATCCCCGATTGACCATTCTTCGTCAATTTCGGTCTGGATAACGCGCTCGTCTATCCCTTCGTAGCGGCCACAAACCAGAATTAACTTCTCGTTCGTCGCCAGCTCGCTGACGCCCGCTTGATCAAGCTTGCGTCCCTGAGGTGAAAGGTAAATCACCTTTGCGCCCTCGCCTGCCGCGGCTTTCGCTGCGTGAATGGCGTCCCGCAAGGGTTGCACCATCATTAGCATCCCCGGTCCGCCGCCGTAGGGCCTGTCGTCCACGGTACGGTGCCGGTCGTGCGTGAAGTCGCGAGGACTCCAGCTGTCGATGCTCAGCAGGCCATTTTTTACTGCCCGGCCAGTTACCCCGTAATCGGTAATCGCGCGGAACATCTCAGGAAACAGGCTGATTATGCCAATCCACATAGCGCCGTTTATTACCGTTTGTCCGGAGGTTTAAAAACCAGGATCCCAATCTACTTCAATCATTTGAGTAGCGAGATCGACTTTCTTGATAACCTGCCCATCGAGGAACGGAAGTAACCGCTCCTTGATACCAAACGCATCTTTCAGGTTTGCCTTCACGACGAGAACGTCGTTCGACCCGGTTTCCATCATGTCGATGACTTTACCAAGGCTGTACCCTTCCGTGGTGACCACCTGGCAACCGATAAGGTCTTTCCAGTAGTAGTCGCCCTCTTCGAGGTCCGGCAACTGCGAAGAATCCACGACAATTTCGCAATTGGTCAGCAGATTCGCGGCATCACGATCGTCAACGCCTTTCAGCTTGATGATCATGTCCTGATTGTGGTGCTTCCAGCTTTCCAGCTGTACTTGCTGCCACTGACCCGCCTGCTGGATAAACCAGGGCTGATAGTCAAAAATGCTTTCGGCGTCTTCGGTGGAGGAAAACACTCTGAGCCAACCACGAATGCCGTAAGAAGAACCCATTTTCCCGAGAACAATCGGGTTAACGGGGGCTTTAGCGGCGTCTTGCTTGCTCATCATGACCACCGTGACAGATTAAGCTGCTTTTTTTGCTGCTTTGATCAGCGCGGAAACGCGATCGGAAACGGTAGCGCCCTGGCCAACCCAGTGTTCGATACGATCCAGATCCAGGCGGGTGCCTTCTTCTTTCTCGTTCGCGATCGGGTTGAAGAAACCAACGCGCTCGATGAAGCGACCGTTGCGTGCATTGCGGCTATCAGTAACGACAACCTGGTAGAACGGACGCTTTTTCGCGCCGTGACGTGCTAAACGAATAGTTACCATAACATCCTCTTGTGTGAATAAAACACCGGGCCCCATCGAGGAACGGAGCCCGGCGTCATATTAAAAGCCCGAAAATTTTACTGATTTCTGAGGAAAAAGCAATCTGCATATAGCAACAGAGGACAATCAGGCGTATATCGTTGCAGCCAGTTTCGTCACGGCGTGCGCGCAGGAAGCGGAGCGTACACGCAGTACGTGAGCATTCCGAGCACACCCCGGGGCGAAAATGGCAAATAAAATAGCCTGATTTTTCTCTGTTTAGCGGCCAGGGAAGCCCGGCGGCATCATGCCTTTCATCCCACGCATCATCTTCGCCATACCGCCTTTCTTCATCTTCTTCATCATGCGCTGCATATCGTCGAACTGTTTCAGAAGGCGGTTAACGTCCTGCACCTGCATCCCGCAGCCTGCCGCGATACGGCGCTTACGGGAGCCTTTGATGATTTCCGGCTTCGCGCGCTCTTTCATTGTCATGGAGTTAATGATGGCCTCCATGCGCACCAGGATTTTGTCATCCATCTGCGATTTCACGTTGTCAGGCAGTTGCCCCATGCCCGGCAGCTTGCCCATCAGGCTCGCCATGCCGCCCATGTTTTTCATCTGCTTGAGCTGCTCAAGGAAATCGTTAAGGTCGAAGCCGTCGCCTTTTTTAAGCTTGGTGGCGAGTTTTTCCGCCTGGGCGCGATCGACTTTGCTTTCGATATCTTCGATAAGCGATAACACGTCGCCCATGCCGAGAATACGCGACGCGATGCGGTCCGGATGGAACGGCTCCAGCGCTTCGGTTTTTTCGCCGACGCCGAGAAATTTAATCGGTTTGCCGGTGATATGACGAATGGAGAGCGCCGCACCGCCGCGGGCGTCGCCGTCCACCTTGGTCAGCACCACACCGGTCAGCGGCAGCGCTTCGTTAAAGGCTTTCGCGGTATTGGCGGCGTCCTGGCCGGTCATGGCATCGACTACAAACAGCGTTTCCACCGGTTTGATAGACGCATGCACCTGCTTGATTTCGTCCATCATCGCTTCGTCGACGTGCAGACGACCGGCGGTATCCACCAGCAGCACGTCGTAGAATTTCAGCTTCGCTTCTTTCAGCGCCGCGTTCACGATGTCGACCGGCTTCTGCGCCACGTCGGATGGGAAGAAATCCACGCCCACTTGCTGCGCCAGCGTTTCGAGCTGTTTGATCGCCGCCGGGCGATAAACGTCCGCGGAAACCACCAGCACCTTTTTCTTGTGTTTTTCGCGCAGGAATTTACCGAGCTTACCGACGCTGGTCGTTTTACCGGCGCCCTGCAGGCCCGCCATCAGCACCACGGCGGGCGGCTGCGCGGCCAGGTTGAGGCTCTGGTTCTCTTCGCCCATCGCCGCCACCAGTTCGTTACGAACGATCTTTACGAACTCCTGGCCTGGCGTCAGGCTTTTATTAACTTCGTGCCCTACCGCTTTCTCTTTTACGCGGTTAATGAAATCGCGCACTACCGGCAGCGCGACGTCCGCCTCCAGCAGCGCCATGCGCACTTCGCGCAGGGTCTCTTTAATGTTGTCTTCAGTCAGGCGCCCACGGCCGCTGATATTGCGCAGCGTGCGCGACAAACGGTCAGTTAAATTATCAAACATGATCTCTTGCCCAAGGGTAACTTTAGGCCGCCGCAGCGACACCGAGTACGAATGAGGCGCAGTATAACATGAAGCCGCCCTGGTTGTGATGCAACGGTTGGAGCAGGCGGCGCGTAACGCTATACTGCTTCTCTTTCTCTTCTGGCTAAACCGACATCCTATATGCCTGTTTTTTCACTGCTGGCGCTTGTCGCCTACTCGGTAAGCCTGGCGCTTATCATTCCCGGCCTGCTTCGCAAGAACAGCGCGTGGCGCCGCCTTGCGATACTTTCGGCGGTGATAGCGCTCGTCTGTCACGCCGTCGCGCTGGAAAGCCGAATTTTCCCGAACGGCAGCGGCGGGCAGAATCTCAGCCTGCTGAACGTCGGCTCGCTGGTAAGCCTGATGATCTGCACTGTGATGACGATTGTCGCCTCGAAAAATCGCGGCTGGCTGCTATTGCCGATTGTCTATGCTTTCGCGCTGATCAATCTGGCGTTCGCGACCTTCGTGCCGAATGAATACATTACGCACCTTGAGACCACGCCTGGCATGATGGTGCACATCGGCCTGTCGCTCTTCTCTTACGCGACGCTCATCATCGCCGCGCTCTACGCGTTGCAATTGGCGTGGATAGACTATCTGCTGAAAAACAAAAAGCTGGTCTTCAGCGCCGAGATGCCGCCGCTGATGGGCATCGAGCGCAAAATGTTTCATATCACCCAGGTCGGCGTCGTGCTGCTGACCCTGACGCTCTGCACCGGCCTGTTCTATCTTCACAATATGTTCAGCATGGAGAATATCGACAAAGCGGTGCTGTCTATCGTCGCATGGTTTGTCTATATCATCCTGCTCTGGGGACACTATCATGAAGGCTGGCGCGGTCGCCGCGTGGTGTGGTTTAACGTCGCGGGCGCCGCATTGCTGACGCTGGCCTATTTCGGCAGCCGGGTCATTCAGCAGTTCGCCGGCTAACGAGTCACACATCTAAGGACAACGCGTTTGGAACATATCTCAACCACCACGCTCATCGTAACGCTTATCGTGATGGTGGTGGTCTCCGCTTATTTCTCCGGTTCCGAAACCGGCATGATGACCCTCAACCGCTACCGCCTTCGGCACCTGTCGAAGCAGGGGAATCGCGCGGCAAAACGCGTGGAGCGCCTGCTACGCAAGCCCGATCGCCTGATAAGCCTGGTGTTAATCGGCAATAACCTGGTCAATATCCTCGCCTCGTCGCTGGCGACCATCGTCGGTATGCGCCTCTATGGCGACGCCGGTGTTGCGATCGCCACAGGCGTCCTCACCTTTGTGGTGCTGATTTTCGCCGAAGTGCTGCCGAAAACCGTCGCGGCGCTCTACCCGGAGAAAGTCGCCTTCCCGAGCAGTTTCCTGCTGGGGCCGCTGCAAATCGTGATGATGCCGCTGGTCTGGCTGCTGAATACGATTACGCGCCTGCTGATGCGCATGGTCGGTATCAAGGCGGATAACGTCGTCAGCGCCGCGCTCAGCAAAGATGAACTGCGCACCATTGTGCATGAGTCGCGCTCGCAGATATCGCGCCGCAATCAGGACATGCTGCTGTCGGTGTTGGATCTGGAAAAGGTCAGCGTCAGCGACATCATGGTGCCGCGCAACGATATCGTGGGCATCGATATCAACGACGACTGGAAATCCATTGTCCGCCAGCTCACCCACTCGCCCCACGGGCGCATCGTGCTCTATCGCGAGTCGCTCGACGACGCCATCGGCATGCTGCGCATCCGCGAAGCCTGGCGGCAGATGAATGAGAAAAAAGAGTTCACCAAAGAGGTGATGCTGCGCGCCGCCGATGAAATCTATTACGTGCCGGAAGGCACGCCGCTCAGCGTCCAACTGGTGAAATTCCAGCGCAATAAAAAGAAAGTGGGCCTGGTGGTCAACGAATATGGCGATATTCAGGGGCTGGTGACGGTAGAAGATATTCTCGAAGAGATCGTCGGTGACTTCACCACGTCAATGTCGCCGACGCTTGCCGAAGAGGTCACGCCGCAAAACGACGGCTCGGTGATTATCGAAGGCGGCGCCAACGTGCGCGAGATCAACAAAGCCTTTAACTGGCGCCTGCCGGAGGACGAAGCCCGCACCATCAACGGCATGATCCTCGAAGCGCTGGAAGATATCCCTTCCGCCGGTATTCGCCTGCGTCTGCATCAGTACGACATCGATATTCTCGATGTGCAGGAGAATATGATTAAGCAGGTGCGGGTCACACCGGTGAAACCGCTGCGCGAGAGCGTGGAAGGCAGTTAACTGCTCCGCCCATAAAAAAGGCCAGTCGCGATGACTGGCCTTTTTTGTTACTGCGCGGCTTACGCCTTCGCTTTCGCGACGGTCACCATTGCAGCGCGGATAGTACGGCCATTCAGGGTATAGCCTTTTTGCATCACGGCCAGCACGTGGTTCGGAGAAACCTCTTCCGACTCCACCATAGCGATAGCCTGATGCACGTTCGGATCCAGCGGCACGTTGGTGTCGGCAATCACTTCCACGCCGAACTTGCGCACCACGTCCAGCATGGATTTCAGGGTCAGTTCGATCCCTTCCACCATGGCGGCCATATCCTGGTTTTCTTTGTTCGCCACTTCGAGCGCGCGATCAAGGCTGTCGATAACCGGCAGCAGCTCGTTGATGAATTTTTCCAGCGCGAACTTATGCGCCTTCTCGATATCCTGCTCGGTACGGCGGCGCAGGTTTTCCATCTCCGCTTTCATGCGCAGCACGTTGTCGCGCTCGCGGGTCTGGGCTTGCGCTAACTCCGACTGCAGCCGGGCAATCTCTTCATCGCGCGGATCCACCTGCTCAGCAGATTCGGCAGACTCCACAGCCTCAACCTCTTCATGCTGCTCCGTGACGATCTCTTCCGGGGCTTGCCCGTCAGGCGTTTTCTGTTCTTTACTACTCATGAAATTCTCCGCGTTTATGCATTCGTATCGCTAACCTGGATTATTATGGGGATCAGTTTGCGGGTTTCAAGGGAAGCAGACAGATTGTCCCCCTTTCCACGCCTATAAGGATGACCAGGAAAATGAATAACCATTTCAACTGCATCGGTATTGTCGGCCATCCACGCCACCCTACCGCGCTGACGACCCACGAAATGCTCTGGCGCTGGCTTTTAGATCGCGGCTATGAGGTCATTATCGAACAGCAGATTGCCGAAGAGTTAAAGTTAAGGGACGCCCGCACCGGCACACTGGCGGAAATCGGCCAGCAGGCGGATCTGGCGGTGGTGGTCGGTGGTGACGGCAATATGCTGGGCGCCGCGCGCGTACTGGCGCGCTACGATATTAGCGTCATCGGCATTAACCGCGGCAATCTTGGGTTTCTCACCGATCTCGACCCGGATAACGCGCAGCAGCAGTTGGCGGACGTGCTTGAAGGCCATTACATCCGCGAGCAACGCTTTTTGCTGGAGGCTCAGGTCTGCCAGAAAAATTGCCAGAAGCGCATCAGCACCGCCATTAACGAAGTGGTGCTGCACCCAGGAAAAGTGGCGCATATGATTGAATTTGAAGTCTATATCGACGAAAAATTCGCGTTCTCCCAGCGCTCGGACGGGCTGATAATCTCCACGCCCACCGGCTCGACCGCCTATTCGCTCTCCGCCGGCGGCCCGATCCTGACGCCATCGCTCGACGCCATTACGCTCGTGCCCATGTTCCCTCACACGCTGTCAGCGCGCCCGCTCGTCATTAACAGCAGCAGCACCATCCGCCTGCGCTTTTCCAACATGCGCAGCGATCTGGAGATCAGCTGCGACAGCCAGATAGCGCTGCCTATTCAGGAAGGCGAAGATGTCTTTATCCGCCGCTGCGACTACCCGCTGAATCTTATTCACCCTAAAGACTACAGCTATTTCAATACATTAAGCTCGAAGCTCGGCTGGTCAAAAAAATTATTCTGAAACCAGCGCTAGCCACTTTACTGTATATAAAACCAGTTTATACTGTATGCAATTACAGCTCTGTGAGTTTATACAGGAAGGTGGCTATGCTGGCACAATTAACCATCAGTAACTTCGCTATCGTTCGTGAACTGGAAATCGACTTTAACGCCGGGATGACCGCCATCACCGGCGAAACCGGCGCCGGTAAATCCATCGCGATTGATGCGCTGGGTTTGTGCCTCGGCGGCCGCGCGGAAGGCGACATGGTACGCGCTGGCGCCAGCCGCGCCGATCTCTGCGCGCGTTTCTCCCTGAAAGACACCCCTGCCGCGCTGCGCTGGCTCGAAGAAAACCAGCTTGAAGACGGCAGCGAATGTCTGCTGCGCCGCGTCATCAGCAGCGATGGACGCTCGCGCGGGTTTATCAACGGCACCGCCGTGCCGCTCTCGCAACTGCGCGAGCTCGGTCAGTTACTGATTCAAATCCACGGCCAGCACGCCCACCAGCTCCTGCTGAAACCTGAGCACCAGAAACGTCTGCTGGACGGCTATGCGGGCGAAAGCACGCTCATGGCGCAAATGGCTCAGAGCTATCGTCAGTGGCATCAGAGCTGCCGCGATCTGGCCCTGCATCAGCAGCAGAGCCAGGAGCGCGCCGCCCGTGCCGAATTGCTGCATTACCAGTTAAAAGAGCTCAACGAATTCAACCCGCAGCCAGGGGAGTTCGAGCAAATCGATGAAGAGTACAAACGTTTAGCCAACAGCGGGCAGCTGCTTTCTACCAGCCAGCAGGCATTAAACCTGCTGGCCGACGCGGAAGACGCTAACCTTCAAAGCCAGCTCTACAGCGCGCGCAACCTGTTGACCGAACTGGTCGGCATGGATGATAAACTCTCCGGCGTGCTGAATATGCTTGAAGAGGCCGCCATCCAGTTGAGTGAAGCCAGTGACGAGTTGCGTCACTACTGCGAGCGTCTGGATCTCGACCCGAACCGTCTTTATGAGCTGGAGCAGCGCATCTCCCGTCAGATTACGCTTGCGCGTAAGCACCATATCGCCCCGGAAGAGCTGCCCGCGTTCCACCAGAAGTTGCTTGATGAACAGCAGCAGCTGGATGACCAGGCCGATTGCCTGGAAACCCTGACCCTCGCGGTCAACAAGCATCACCAGCAGGCGCTGGCGGTGGCCCGCGAGCTGCACGAAAGCCGCGTGGGTTATGCGCGCGAACTGACGCAGCTCATCACTGACAGTATGCATTCGCTGTCAATGCCGCACGGTCAGTTTACGATTGACGTGCTGTTTGAAGAGCACCACCTGACAGCGGAAGGCGCGGATCGCATCGATTTCCGCGTCTCGACGAACCCAGGCCAGCCGCTGCAACCGCTCGCCAAAGTGGCTTCTGGCGGCGAGCTCTCCCGTATCGCACTCGCGATTCAGGTGATTACCGCCCGTAAGATGGAAACCCCGGCGCTGATTTTCGATGAAGTGGATGTTGGCATCAGCGGCCCGACCGCGGCTGTGGTCGGTAAACTGCTGCGCCAGCTTGGCGAGTCAACGCAGGTCATGTGCGTCACCCACCTGCCGCAGGTGGCGGGTTGCGGGCACCATCACTTCTTTGTCAGCAAAGAAACGGACGGCGCGATGACAGAAACCCATATGCAGCCGCTCGATAAAAAAGCGCGCCTGCAGGAGCTGGCTCGTCTGCTCGGCGGCAGCGAGGTTACGCGCAACACGCTTGCGAACGCCAAAGAGCTGCTGGCGGCGTAAAGATGACATCAGGCGGGGCCAGGTGTTCCGCCCTTTCGCTCATAAAACCAGCAACAAAAGCGTGATGCGTGTTTTAATCGCGTTTTGCGCTAACTTTTTTCATCCGCTACGGTCATAGTGAAGCGCCTTAAGGTTTTAAACTGACTGAAGGTTTATTATCATCGGCTAATTATGTATGAGCCGCGTGTTGCTCGGGCCCGAAAAGGAATCTAATCACTATGCGCTGTAAAACGCTGACTGCTGCCGCAGCGGTCCTTCTGATGTTGACCGCAGGCTGTTCTACTCTGGAACGAGTGGTTTACCGCCCCGACATTAATCAGGGTAACTACCTGACGCCTACCGACATTGCCAAAGTCCGCATCGGCATGACGCAACAGCAGGTTGCCTACGCGCTGGGCACGCCGATGATGTCGGATCCGTTCGGCAGCAATACGTGGTATTACATTTTCCGCCAGCAGCCGGGCCATGAGAATGTCACGCAGCAGACGCTGACGCTGACTTTCAACAGCAACGGCGTGTTAACCAATATGGACAACAAACCGAAGCTGGACGCTCAGCGCCCGTAACGCGAACGTTGCGCGATAAAACAAAAAAGGTGCTCAGGGCACCTTTTTTATTGCGCGTTACAACTTGCGCGTCGCAGCGGGCTGGATTGCCGTCTACAACATTCCCGCACTGCTCGTTTACTTTTTCGCCGCGCGTTCGGCACGCTGACGGCGCAGCTCTTTCGGGTCAGCAATCAGTGGCCGGTAAATCTCGACGCGGTCGCCGTCATTAAGCGTATCGGCAAGCTTTACCGGACGGCTGTAAATACCGACCTTATTCTTTTTGAGATCGATATCTTTACGTAGCTCAAGCAGCCCGGAGGCGATAATCGCCTCTTCCACCGATGCGCCTTCGGCAAGCTTTACCTTACGCAGGTACTGTTTTTCGGGGAGGGCATACGCCACCTCCACCTGAATTTCACCCGGCACTGTAAACCTCTTTGGCGCGCTGCGAAAACGCCTGAACCATGCTGGAGGCCAGCTCTTTAAAGACCCGGCCAAACGCGAGTTCAATTAGCTTGTTGGTGAATTCAAAATCGAGATTAAATTCAATCTGGCAGGCGTCTTCCGTCAGCGGCGTGAATTTCCAACCGCCCATCAGCGACTTGAAGGGGCCGTCGACCAGATGCATCAAAATGCTCTGATTGCTGATCAGCGTATTGCGGGTGGTGAACGTCTTGCTGATCCCGGCTTTCGATACTTCGACCGCCGCCGTCATCTGGCCCGGAGACGACTCCAGCACGCGGCTTCCCACGCAGCCTGGCAAGAACTCCGGATAGGATTTCACATCGTTCACTAACTGATACATCTGCTCAGCGCTGTAAGGCACCAGGGCAGTACGACTAATCTGGGGCATAGTATTTCCTGTGAGTCATACGACTTAGAAATAATAACATTTATCATCCATTAAACAAAAACTCGCCGGCAGACATGCTAAGATAACCCTTTTCCACCCCGGGGAAGGGGTGCGTTTTACGATCGGATTACCTATACTGAGCGGCACTATGACCAAGAAAAAAGCACACAAACCTGGCTCAGCCACCATTGCGCTCAACAAGCGCGCCCGCCACGAATACTTCATCGAAGATGAGTTTGAAGCAGGCCTGGCCCTTCAGGGCTGGGAAGTTAAATCCCTGCGCGCGGGCAAAGCCAATATCGGCGACAGCTATGTAATTCTCAAAGAAGGCGAAGCGTACCTGTTCGGGGCCAACTTCCAGCCGCTTAATGTGGCGTCAACGCACGTCGTCTGCGACCCGACCCGCACCCGTAAGCTGCTGCTAAACCAGCGCGAGCTGGATACGCTGTATGGCCGCGTAAACCGTGAAGGTTATACTGTGGTAGCGCTGTCGCTGTACTGGAAGAACGCGTGGTGCAAAGTCAAAATCGGCGTCGCGAAAGGTAAGAAGCAGCACGATAAGCGCTCCGACCTGAAAGAGCGCGAATGGCAGCTCGATAAAGCGCGCATTATGAAAAATGCAGGACGCTAGCGCACCAGTAAAAAACCGGCGAAAGCCGGTTTTTTATTGGGCGCAAAGGCGGGTTGGTGCTGAGTAGCAGGCGCGCTGCGTTTACCTGTTCAACATAACGACAACGGCAAGTATTTTAAGGTGGATGCGCTGCGCTACCCCACTCCACACGATCGCCATAAAGATAACTGTGCGCCGAGCGCCAGGGGCAGCGCCCCCGCCAAAGCAACGCCAGTCGCCCCCGCCAGAAACCTACCGCTCCCTTAACGCCTCTTTCACTTTGTTGAGCGGTTTTATCAAATAATCGAGCACCGTTTTCTGTCCGGTTTTGATTTCCACGTTCGCCACCATGCCGGGCAGGATCGGGAAGCGCTTGCCGTTGCGGTTTTTCAGCTCCGCGCTCTGGGTGCGCACATACACCCGGTAATAAAACTGATCGCGCTTCACTTCATCCTGCAACGTATCCGGCGACACCATCTCCACCTCCCCTTTCAGATCCCCGTAAATCGACGAATCGTAGGCGGTTATCTTCACTGTCGCAGGCAAGCCGGGGCGGATATAGGCGATATCGCGCGGGTTGATGCGCGTCTCCACCAGCAGTTGATCTTCCAGCGGTACGATCTCCATCAGCTTGCCGCCTGGCTGGAGCACGCCGCCGACGGTCGTCACCTGAATATCTTTCACCACCCCGCGCACCGGCGAGAAGAGCGTAGCGCGATCGAGCTGATCCGCTTTACCCGCCATCACCTGTAACTGGGCATCGAGATCGGCGTTATTTTTCACCTGCTCTTCGCGGGCGCGCACCGCAAACTGGTTACGCGCGTCGTCCATTTTGCCCTTCAGCTCTGCGGCCTGACGTTGCAGACGGATCACTTCCACTTCGCTCGCGGCCCCTTTCGCCACCAGCGGCTGAGTCATGCGCAGCTCCGCCATCACCAGATTGTAGGTTTTTTGCAGATTCTCTAAGGTCTCGTCCAGATTACGGCGACGCGACTCATACAGCTGGCGCTCGCGGGCGACCAGCGCCGGTTCGCGCAGCGACTCTTCACTAAACTTAAGCGGTTCGCCGGTCAGCTCCGAGCGCAGCCGTTCGCTGGAGGCGCGCAGCGCCCGGGCGCGCGCCGCCGCTTCGCCATAGTTTGACTGAAAGCGCGTCGGGTCGAGCCGCGCCAGCATCTGCCCGCGCTCCACCACGTCGCCTTCATGCACCATCAGGGCGTTGACTATCCCGCCGTCGAGACTCTCTATCACCTGCGCGCGGCTCGACGGCGTAATTTTTCCGGTGCCCACCGTCACCTCATCCAGCGTCGCGAACCACGCCCAGACGAAAAACAGCACCAGCGCCGCCAGCGTCAGCCAGATAACTGACGAGTAAAACCGCCCCTGGCGCGCCAGCTCTTCCTGCATTGTCAGTTGACTCATTGCCGCTCCTTACGCCACCGAGGCCACGTTGCTGTTGCGCTGCGCCTTTTGCAGAATGGCGTCGCGCGGGCCATCCGCCACCACTTTGCCGTTCTCCATCACCACCACGCGGTCGACCAGCGACAGCAGCGCCGGGCGGTGCGTCACCAGCACCAGCGTGCGGCCCGTAAGCCACTGGTGAAGCTGGCGAATCACGTGTGCTTCCAGCTGTTCATCCATCGAGGCGGTGGGTTCGTCCAGCAGGACAATCTGCGGATTACGCACCAGCAGACGGCTCAGCAGCACCATCTGGCGCTGGCCGCCGGAGAGCCCGCGCCCGCCTTCGTTAATCAGTCTGTCGAGGCTCGCCGCGTCATGCTGCACCATTGAGAGCGCGCCGCTGATGCGGAGCGCCTGTAACAGCTCGGCATCGGTGGCGTTAGGGTGGCCGAGCATCAGGTTCTGTCGCAGCGTGCCGAAGAAGAGCCGCGACTCCTGCGACAAATATCCCACCTGGCGGCGCACATCCATCGGATCGATATGCGCCAGATCGACGCCGTCGATAATCACCTTGCCCTTGCTCGCCTGCGCCTGGCCGGACAGCAGCTTCAGCAGCGTCGATTTCCCGGCGCCCACTTTGCCGAGGATGGCCACCCGCTCGCCGGGTTTAATCTCAAGCGACGGCACCAGCAACGCCTGATCGCCCTTTTCTTTATCGTAGCTGTACTGCACATCCTGAAACTGATAGTGGCCCGCCAGCACCGGGCAGTGCGCCATCTTGCTGCCTGCCTCTTTATCGAGCGGCTTTTTCAGCAGTTCATTCAGCCCGCTCATGGCGGTTTTGGCGTGCTGCCAGCGAGAGAACACCATCGTCAGTTGCATCAGCGGCGCCAGCGTGCGCGAAGAAAGCAGGCTGCATGCCACCAGCGTACCGGTCGTTATCTGCCCGTCGAGCACCAGATAGCTGCCGAACACCAGCATCCCCGCGTAGGTTATCTGCTGCACCGTCGAGGCCCAGCCGCTTAAGCGCGCGCCCCAGACGCGCTGCTTCATGCCAATGCTCGCCCCCACGCTGTGAGTGTGCTCCCACTGGCGCTGAAAATAGGGCTCCGCCTGTAGCGCCTTAATATCCTCCACCCCTTCTATCGACTCCACCAGTACCGCGTTGCGAATGGCACTCTCGCGCATCCCTTCTTTGGCGAGCTTCGCCATCGGCCACTGGATCAGCAGGCCCGGGATCACAATCAGCGGGATCGCGATAAGCGGGATCGCCACCAGCTGTCCGCCCACCAGCGCCATGATCCCTAAAAAGAGCAGTACAAATGGAATATCCATCGCCGCGCCGACGGTGGTGGAGGTCAGCAGCTCGCGCACCTGATCGATTTCGCGCAACTGTGAAATAAACGATCCGGTGGATTTGGGCCGCTCGTCGTTTTTAATCGCCATTGCGCGGGCGTAAAACAGCGACGAGACGTTGAGATCGATATGCTTGCCCATAATGTCTGACACATGGGTGCGGGCGAGACGTATGAAAAACTCAAACAGCGCCGCCAGCAGCACACCGAAAAACAGCACCCACAGCGTCGGGTACGACTCCGCCGGAATGACGCGGTCATAAACCTGCATTGAAAACAGAATGCCCCCCAGCGCCAGCACGTTGCCGAGCACCGAGGCCAGCGAAATCTCGGCAAGCTTGCGTCCGGCGTGGCGGAAGTGCCGCCAGAACCAGTGCTGCTCATAAGGGCGGGTGAAATCGTCAATGCGCGCGTCGCGCCCGCGCGCGGCGATGCCGAGCAGCGCCACTTCCGGTTTCACACGCTCAAGCAGCGTCTCCAGCGGCTCTTCGCGCACCAGGTCGCCGCCTTCGCTCAGCCAGTAAGTCACCACCCCGTCGGCGTCGATGGCTTCCAGCAGCATCAGGCCCCCCTCTTCCAGTTGAACAATCACCGGCAGGGTCTGGCTGTTCCAGCGCATATTTTTCAGCGGCGTCAGCCGCACCTGTAAGCCCATCAGCGCCGCGAGCCGGTCGAGCCGCGGCGCCAGCGGCAGATTTTCAAACCAGCGCATCTGCTGGCGCACCGCCGGCGCGTCGGCGGGCAGTCCGAAACGCCCCGCCGCGCGGGTCATGGCGCGGATCCAGCTTTCGGTATCGGGAATCTGGGACATACGAACTCCTTAAAATGCCGCGCTTACAGCGACGGCAGGGTATCCCCGGTCATCCGGGCGCGTTCAATGCCAAGCATATCGAGCAGGTTATCCACCGCAGCCGCGTAGCGAACCGCCGCATCCCAGGCGTCGTAGCGGGCGGTAATCGCGAGCGTGTCGGCCTGAAAGACATCCTGTTCGATGCTCAGCAGATCGTTGAGGCTGCGCTTGCTGAGCCGGTACTCATCGCGGTAGACCTCGCGGGCGTGCCCGGCGCTGGCAATCTGCTGCTCACCCGCCCGCTGGCGCTGCTGCGCGCCGGTGAGATCGGCCCAGGCGGTGGCGGCTTTCTGGTTGATGTCGAGCTTACTGGCCTCGACATCCGCACGGGCGCTGGCGCGATCGCCTTCGGCGGCCTCGACACGGGCGCTCACCGCCCCGCCCTGATAAACCGGCGCATCCACCACCAGCTGCACCTGATCGTCCCAGTAGTTGGCGTTATCGTTCTGATAGCGCGTGCGTCCGGCCTGTACGGAGACCGTCGGCCAGTGCTGCGCCTGAGCCTGGCGGATGCGCTGTTCGGCGGCGAGCTGTTTGGCCTGCGCGGCGCGTACCGCGTTAGTCTGCTCATACGGCAGCGATTTGAGCGTGATTGGCTGGCGCAACAAATCTTCCGGCAGGTCGGGCAGCGTGTCGGCCACCACGCCGGTAAGCACGCTTAACGCCGCCTGCGCCGAGCGCGCCTGAGCGCGATATTGCTCCAGCGTCGCGTTCATCCCGGCGATGCGGCTCTGCGCCTGGAGTACATCCGACTGGGTGCTCAGCCCTGCTTCGGCGCGCAGATCCGCCATCCCCTGGACAGCGCGCAGCGACTCAAGGTTGCGCGCGGCGGCCTCGGCAAGGCTCTGATAGCGGCGCACCTGCAAATAGGCCTGTAGCGTCTGCATCCCAACCTGATTAAGCGTGTCGTAAAGCTGGAAGCGGTAGGCTTCGGAGAGGTTTTCCTGCTCATCAATGCTGCCGCCGGTTTTGCCGAAGTCGTAAATCAACTGCCTGAGATTCACGCCGCCTGCGGCGTTACTGTTGAGGGAGCCTGAGGAGTCGGTGCGGTGGTTACGCCCGACATTGCCCTGCAAGGAGATTTGCGGAAACCAGGCGCTCTGCGCCTCTTCGAGATTGGCCTTGCCAACGCGGATCTGCGCCGCCGCCTGGGCGATTTTCGGGTTACGCGCGAAGGCGCGTAGAATGGCTTCTTTAATGGTGAGCTGCGCCTGAAGCTGCTCGCTCGGGGCCGTCTGCCAGGCGAACTCCTCCTGCGAAACGGCGGGAAAACTCATCAGGACCGTCGCCAGCATCAATGCCAGCCGCCTGTAGCGCATCGTGTTGTTATGCATCCTGTTTCCACCTTAATAATGCCGTCTTTGCGGCTGGTGATATTGTTAATGACGCTGGCGCCTCTTCCCTGAGGCGCCATGGCGTTGTCAGACCATATTGACGTGCAATCCGTGCTGGATCAGAACATCTCCCAGGGTGTTGGTTTGCGAACTGTTATGCCAGATGTCGAACTGCACGCCGTCCACTTCCCGTTGCCCGCTCACTTCCCAGATATCGCTGCCGCCTTTCACCAGGTTGACCTGATCCCCGTCGACGCCTTTAACGATCAGATCGTCTTCCGGCTTGTCGGTTAAGGTCAGAGCCTGATGGAGATCCAGCGTCAGGCTGTTGGTGCCGGACTTACCGAGATCGAAGATCTCAATGTGCTTGATCTGGCCATCGAGCGCCGTGAGGTCGAGCTTCATATTGACGCCGTCAATCACCAGCGTATCGGTGCCCGCGCCGCCATCCAGCGACGCGAAGCCGAGCGTCGCGAGGTGAATGGTGTCGCTGCCGCTGCTGCCCTGCACCGACTCGCCGCTCTGGCTGGTGCCGTCAGCGAGATCGATGCTGACGCCGCCGATGGTGTAACCGCCCGCAGCGCTTGCCGTATCATCCGCCGTGGCGCTGTTCTCCTCTGCCGTGGCCGCAACTGTCGCGATTTTTGCGGTCGCGGCGGTCTGCTGGGTGCCGCTGTGGGTGCCGGTCTGGCTGTTTTCGTCAGACAGCGCGAACAGCGACGCTTCATGCTCGACGCTCGCGGCGGCAAACGTGGTGGCCGGCGGCGTGGTGGAGATAATCTGCCCGCCGAGGCCGACGTTCAGGTAGCCGGTATTGCCCGCCGCGTCGGTGGCAGAGATATTCAGCACGCTGGAGAGCGACAGCAGTTGCAGAATATTCAGCCCCAGACCGAGGTTGGCAGACCAGTTACCGTTGCTATCGGTAATCGCCGTCGTTTTGACTGTCCCGTTCAGCAGCGAGAGGTTTACCACCGCGCCCGGCCCGAGGTTGGTCGAACCGCCGCGCAGCGTCAGCCCGGTAGAGAGCAGCGTCAGCGGGTTAAGGCTTGAGAGCGGGTTAAAAGTCAGCGTCGGGGTGGTGAGTTTGACCGTCACGTCGCTGCTGGTGCTGTTCACGTTGCCCACTTTATCCGTCACCGAGACGCCAACCTTCAGCGCGCCGTTGTTCAGGCCCTGCAGAATGGTATTGGTCACCGGCAGCGACCAGGTGCCGTCGCTGGCGACGGTGGCGTTATAGGTGTTGGTGCCCAGCGTCACTTTCACCGTCGCGCCATCGGCCGCGCCGCTGATCTTCCCGCTCAGCGTCTGGCCGGTGCCTGCTTCGCGTACGTTCAGATAGCCGTCGTTGCCGAACAGCGAGGTGAGCGATACGGTCGGCAGCGAATGGGTTACCACATTCAGCAAACCGCTGGTGCTGGTGCTGTTACCCGCCGGGTTGGTGACGCTGGCGTTAACCGTCAGCGAACCGTCCAGCAGACCGCTGAGATCGGTCTTCGGCACCGAAAGCTGCCAGGTGCCGTCGTTGCCGACGGTCGTGACATAGTTCTTACCGCCCAGCGATACCGTGACCTGCGAGCCCACGGCGTTGGTGCTGGTGCCGGTGATGGTCTGGGCGCTCAGGATATCGGTGGCGTTAAGGCCGTTATCGCCAAACAGCGAGGTGATAGCGAGCGTCGGCAGCGCGCCGATGCTGACATTCAGACCGCCGCTGGCGCTGGCGGTGTTGCCTGCCGGGTCGCGCGCCGTCACGGTGACATTAAGCGGGCCGTCGACCAGCCCTTGCAGCGACGTGGTCGGTACCGAGACCTGCCAGGTGCCGTCGGCGCGTACCGTGGTGTTAAACGTCAGCGCGCCGAGCGTGACGGTCAGTGCGCTACCCGCCGCCAGGTTAGTGGCGGTGCCGCTGATAAGCTGCGGGCTCAGCAGATCGCTTAAGCTCAGGCTGCCGTCGCCAAAGACAGGGTTCACCGCCACCTGCGGTAGCGCCTGAACGATAGCGCTCACCACCTGCGAGCCGGTGGCCACGTTGCCGACCGGGTCGGTGACGCTGGCGCTGACCGTCAGCGTGCCGTCCTGGATGCCTTTCAGCGTCGCCGCCGGTACGTTCACCGACCATGCGCCGTTGTTAATGGTCGCCGTGAAGGTATTGCCGCCCACGTTGAGCGTGACGGTGCCGTTCGCGAGGTTACTGGTGCCGCTAATCAACTGCCCGGCGTTCGCTTCCGTCGCGTTCAGCCAGCCGTCGCCGCCAAACAGCGTATTGATGGCGACTGTCGGCAGCGAGGTGATGCCGACGACTATCGGCGCGCCGTTGACCGTGGTGGTGTTGCCGTCCGGCGTCGTAATAGTGACGCGCGGCGTCAGCGAGCCTTCGGCAAGCGACGCGAGATCGGTCGGGTTCAACTGAATGCTGAAGCGCCCGTCGCTGCCTACCGTGCCGTTAAACGTCCGCGCGCCGAGCGCCACGCTGACGGTGGAGCCCGCCGTCGCGTTGGCGACCACGCCGGAAATCGTCTGGCTCACCAGCGCCTCGGTGGCGTTCAGCAGGCCGTCGCCGAAGACCGACAGCGAACTCAGCGCCGGGGCCAGCAGATCCAGCGTCAGCGAGCCGTTAGCGGTCGCGGTGTTGCCGTTGGCGTCCGTGGCGGTGACGGTCACCGTCTGGTTACCGGTGGCGATCCCCGTGAGCGCGCTCTGTACCGCGCCCGGCAGGTTCACGCTCCAGACGCCGTTCGGGCCGACCGTCGCGGTAAACGCCGGCGTGCTGCCAATCTGAATCGTCAGCGTCTGCCCGGCAAGCCCCGTAGCGGTGCCGCTCAGGGCGCCCTGCAACAGTTCCGGAATACTCAGCGTGCCGTCACCGAACAGCGAGCCGATATTAATCGTCGGCAGATTGTTGATAGCGACATTAAAGTTCGCGCTGGTGGTGTTGACGTTGCCCGCATTATCGGTGACCACAACCTGCAACGCCGCCTGACCGTCCGGCAGCGCGCCGAGCAGCGTGGACGGCAGCGTCGCGGTCCAGCGTCCGGCGTCGTCCACGATCGCCGTCAGGCGCTGACCGGCGAAATTCACGATGACCGACGAGACGTTCTCGGCATTGCTGACCACGCCGCTGATGGTCTGGTTAACGGTGCTGTCCGCGAAGTTAATCAGGTTATCCGCACCCACCAGCACCTGGCTGACGACCGGTACGTCGTTCAGCGCCAGGTTGATGTCGATGATTTCGTTACGCACGTTGCCGAAGGCGTCGGTGACGTTAAGCTCTACCGCGAGCGTGTTATCGACGATGCCCTGCCAGAGGCTCGGCGGGAAGTCGACGGAGAGGCGCCCGTCGCCGCCCACCAGCACATCCAGCGGCACGCTGATATCGGTGCCCACCAGGGTTGCAGTGACCGTCGCGCCGCGATAATCGCCGCTTAGCTGACCGGTCAGCGTCTGGGTGACCAGCGACTCCGCCACATTCAGGATGCCGTCGCCGCCGAACAGATCGTCCACCAGCACGCCCAGGCCCTGGTTCAGCGCCACATTGAGCGCCACGTTATTGGTGGAGGTGTTGCCCTGCGCGTCGGTGGAGGTGATGTTGATCACCTGCGCGCCGTCGGTGAGGGTCGTGAGATCCACCTGCGGGAAGGTGTAATTCCAGTTGCCGTCCTGATCCACAACGGCGGTTTGCGTCAACGGCCCGATGCGCAGCGTGACCGTCTGGCCCGGCTCGCCGGTGCCCTGCAACAGCAGCCCGCCCGCCGCATTAACGGTGTTGAGCACCGCGGGCACGCCTGCGGCGTCCACGGTCAGCAGCGGCCCGTCGGCGTTCAGAGTGACCGTACGGCTGTCGGTGTCCGCGTTGCCCGCCGCGTCGGTGAGCGTGGCAGTCACGGTATAGTCGCCGTCCGGCAACCCGGCGACCGCGCTTTGCGGCACGCTGACGCTCCACGCGCCGTCGGCGCCGACCACCGCGTAGTAGGTTTCGCCGTTAAAGGTGACCGTCACCTGACGGCCCGCCTCCGAGGTGCTGGCGGTGCCGTTCAGCACCAGCGGCTGGCTGGCTTCAGTGGCGTCGATGATGTTATCGCCCGCGATGGTGCCCACGGTCACGACCGGCGGCACCGTATCCAGCGCGACGGTCACGGTCGTGGTGGCAGGCGTACCGCCATCAGTGGTCGCCACCACGGTGTAGTTGCCCTGATCCGGGAACTGCGTGGCGGGCACATCCAGCGACCAGCTCCCGTCCGGCTGAACTGTCGCCGTGCCCACCGCCGCGCCGTTAATGGTCACGGTGACGGTGGTAACGTCGCCAAGCGTAGTGCCGTTCAGCGTCACCGTATCGCCCAGCTCGCCCGCGTTGATGATGTTATCGCCGGTGACCGGGTTAATGGCGACCGCAACCGCCGGCGGCGTGGTGTCGATGTTGACGCTGATACCCGGCGCGTTCGCCACGTTGCCCGCTTTGTCCGTGACCGTCGCGGTCAGCTCCACGGTGTCGTTCGGGATTGTGGCGAGCTGCGCCGGTGAGAGCTGCAGCGACCAGGTGTTGCCGCTCTGCACCGTGGTGGTAAAGGTTTGTCCGCCTAGCGTGACCGTAATGGTCTGCCCCGGCTCAACGTTGGTTACCGTACCGGTGATGGTCTGGGTCTGCTGACTTTCCGCACCGCTCAGTCCATCGCCGCCAAACGGCGTGTCGATGGTAAGCGTCGGCGCGGCGAGCGACACGTAGAGCGGCGCGGTGGTGGTCGCGGTGTTGCCCGCGCCATCCACCAGGCTCACGTTCACCGCCTGCAGACCGTTCGGCACGTTGGCCCAGTCCGCCGCCGTCAGGTTCAGGGTCCAGGTGTTGCCGGTGACGGTCACGCGGTCAGGCCCGAAGGTTTGATTGCCGATAGTGACCGTAATCTCGCTGCCCGCCGGAATATCGCTGGTCAGCGTACCGCTGATAGCGCTCGCCGCGCCCGCTTCGGTGATATTCACATAGCCATCGCCGAACAGCGGCTGGGTGACCGCCACCGCAGGCGGCGTCAGCGCCGCCTGGAACGGCACCTCAATGCTCTGGCTGTTGCCGAAATTATCCTGCGCCACGATGGTGAGCGTATGGTCGCCAGGCGACAGGCCGGTCAGCGCGCCCGCCGGCAGATCCAGCGTCCAGTTGCCCGCGCCATCGACATCCGCCACATAAGTCGTGCCGTTCACGTCGATGGTAATCGACACATACTGGTTATCGCCGGTAATGCCGGTAGTGCCGGAGAGCGTCAGCGGCGCGTTAGCCTCGCTGATATTCAGAACCGCGTCATCGCCAAACAGCGTGGTGGCCACAGGTGCCGGCAGCTGCGTCTGCACATCGAACGAGCCAGGCTGGCTGTCGGTATTGCCGAAGGCGTCGCGCACGTTGACCGTGAAATCCTGCGTGCTGCCCGGCGTAAGATCGGTGAACGCGGCAGGCGGCAGCGACACCGACCAGTCGCCGTTTTCCAGCACCGTGCCGGTGTAGGTGTTGCCGTTAAGCACGATTTCCACCGTCTGGCCCGCCCCGCTTACGCCGGTAGAGCCGGTGATCGTCTGGGCGGCGCCCGCCTCGGCATTATTCAGCGCGCCGTCGATAAACGGCGTGTTGATGGTAGCGTCCGGAATGTCATTGATGCGCGATTCAAAGCTGTCGGTCAGCGTGCTGGTGTTGCCCGCCGTATCGGTGACCACTACAGCCACCGGAATGGTGCCGTCCGGCAGCGCGCCAAGCTGCGCAGGCGTCAGCGGCAGCGACCAGTTGCCGCTGGCATCGACGGTCGCCTCGACCATCGTGCCGTTATTGAGGCTCACCATCACCGTGTCGATACGCCCGGCTGGCAGGCCGGTAGAGCCGCCGATCGTCGCGCCCGCGCTGGCTTCGGCGGCGTTCAGGATGCCGTCGGTAAACGGCTCCGTCAGTGCTGGCGTCGGCAGCGGATCGGCGTATACCGTAAATGTCGCCTCCGGGCTGGTGGCGGTATTGCCCGCGCGATCAGAGACGGTGACCGAAATCGTGTGGCTGCCGTCCGCCAGCGCCCCCAGTTGCGCTGGGGTGAGCGCCACCGTCCAGTTGCCGTTGTTATCGACCGTGCCGACGATCGGCGCGCCGCCGTCGATGCTTATCTGCACCGTCTGGCCCGCGCCGGTCAGGCCGGTGTTGCCCGTGACCTGCTGGCCAAGCGCCGCTTCGTTCTGGTTGATAATGCCATCGGTGAAGAGCAGATCCGGCACCGCCGCCGTCGGCGGAGTGCGCAGCACTTCAACCGACGCGCCCGCGCTTGCCGGGTTGCCGAACTGATCCTGCGCGCTGACAGAGAGCGTGTACTGGCCGTTTTGCAGCGCGGCCAGCTCGTTCGGGCCGACGTTAATCTGCCACGCGCCGCCTGCGCCGATGACGCCGCCCAGCGTTACGCCGCCAATCGTCACCACAATCGGCGTGTCGACCGCAAGCCCTGTCGAGGTGCCGCTGATAACGCCGCCATTCTGAATTTCGCTCAGGTTAATCAGGCCATCAGTGAAGATAGCGTCGAGCGCCACCGTCGGCGCGCTGTCGTTACCCACGGTAACCGGCAACGGCAGCGTGTCGGTGTTGCCGCGCGGATCGGTGACCGTCAGCGTCAGCTCCTGCGGGCCGTTATCCAGCGCCTGTAGCTGCGCCGCCGGAATGGTGATGCTCCAGGTGCCGTCGTTGCCCGCCACGGTTTCAAAACTCTGGTCGCCTACCACCAGTACGACGGTCGAGCCTGCGGTCGTGGTGCCGCCGAGCGTCTGCCCGGTGAGCGACTCGCTGACGTTGAGAATATTGTCATCAAGGAAGCTGCCGGGGTTGATGCCGGTCGGCGGCAGCGCGGTATCTACCGTCACCGTGCTGGTGTCGGTCGCCGTGTTCTGCGCGGCGTCGCTGGCGGTGACCGTGACGGTATAGCCGTCATCGGCAAGCCCGGCGAGCGCCGACGCCGGCACCGTCACGCTCCACAGGCCGTTGGCGTCGGTGGTGCCGGTATAGGTGACGTTGTTAAACACCACGCTGACGATGGTGCCTGGCGCGAGATTCGACGACGTGCCGGTGATGTCAAGCGGCTGGCCGCTCTCCTGGCTGTTGATGATGTCGTCGCCCGCGATCGGGTTCAGCGCCAGTTGCGGCTGCGAGCCCGGCTGGGCGGTGAACGTCACCGGGTACTCAACAAACGCCTGGTTGCCCGACTGGTCGGTGACGGTCACAGTAACAATCTGCTGGCCGTCTGCGACCTGTGCCAGCGCGGTGGTGGGAACCGTCACGGCCCAGGTGCCGTTCGGCTGAACCTCACCGGTATACGTCTGCCCGTTCAGGGTGACGGTCACGGTCTGGCCCGGCTCGACGCGGGTGGTGGTGCCGGTGATTTGCAGCGGCGACTGCGCCTCGGCGGCGTTGATGAAGTTATCCGTCGCCACGGTATTGACCGTGACCAGCGGCGCGTTAGCCGTGGAGGCATCCAGCGTCAGCGAGACTTTTTCGCTGGCGGTGTTGCCCGCCGCGTCGCTCACCGTGGCGGTGACGCTCACCGGGCCGTCCGGCAGCGCCGCGAGCGCGCCCGCAGGCAGCGTCACGCTCCAGGTGCCGTCGCTCTGCACCAGCGCGCTATAGCTCTGGCCGCCAATCTGTACCAGCACCGTTTGCGGATTCTGCGGATCGTATGGCGTCGCGCTGCCGCTGATGGTGAGCGGCTGCGCGGCCTCGGTGCCGTTGACGATGTTATCGGCGGTGATGTCATTGACGGTCAGCGCCGGCGCGGTGAGATCGACCGTCACGGTGCTTTCAGACGTGTTCTGGTTGCCGGCGGCGTCGGTCGCAGTGACCACCAGCGGCGTGTCGCCTTCCCCAAGCCCTTGCAGCGCGGCGGGCGGCAGCGTGACCGACCAGTTGCCGCTGCTGTCCACCACGGCGGTATAAGTGTTATCGCCAAGTTGTACGGTGACGGTTTGCCCCGCGCCGTTCACGCCGGTGGAGCCGCTCAGCGCGCCGCCGGCGTTCACTTCCGCGGCGCTGATGATACCGTCGGTGAACGGCGTGTTGAGCGTCACTTCCGGCAACGCGGTGGTGATGATGGTAAAACTCTGGTTGCCGGAGACGATCGCGCCGTTTTCATCGGTGCCGGAGACGGTCAGCGTCGCGGTGCCGTCGCCAATCGCCAGCGCGTCGGCGCGCGGCACGGTAAGGCTCCAGCCGCCGTCGGCGTCGGTGGTCGCGGTGTACTGTTTGCCGTTGAGCGTAATAGTCAGCGTCGTTTGCGGCGCGAAGTTCACGCTGGTGCCGCTCAGCACCAGACCATCGGCTATCTCATTGAGCGAGACGCGGTTATCGCCGGTAATCGGCGACACCACCAGCGCGCTGATGTCGGTATCAACGCTGAAACCGCGATCGAGGCTTGCGCTGTTACCCGCCGCGTCGCTCACGCCCACCGTCAGGGTGTAATCGCCGTTAGTGAGGCCCGTTAAGGCGCTGGCAGGCAGATCCACCTGCCAGCGCCCCGCCGAATCCACCACGCCGGTAAACGTGTCGTCGCCAAGCTGCACCGTGACGGTTTGCCCGGCGGCGACGTTGGTGGCGGTGCCGTTGAGCGTCACGCCAGTGGCGCGTTCGCCCGCATCAATCACGCCGTCGCCGCCGACCGGATCGATAGTCAGCAGCGGCGCGCGCGCCGGGTCAACCGCGACGGTAATCGGGCGCGTGGCGGTGGCGGTGTTGCCCGCCGCATCGGTGACCGTGACGCTAAACTGCGCCTGGCCGTTCGGCAGCGCCTGCAGATCCGCCGCCGGGATATCCACCGACCACTTACCGTTCGTGCCGGTCACCGTGGTGGTATAGGTTTTGCCGTTCAGCGTCACGACGATGCTGTCGCCCTGCGCCGCACCAGCGGCCACGCCCGAAAACGGCTGCGCCTGGCCCGCCTCGGTGATGTTCAGCGCGTCATCCTGAGCGAACGGGTTGAGCGTCAGCGTCGGGGCGTCGACATCGACAGTGAAATCGACCGTCGAGGTCTGGCTGTTGCCCGCCGCGTCGCGAACCACGATTTGCAGCGGCACCGGCGAATCGTTGCCGGTGAGCGAGTCCAGCGCGCCGGACGGCAGCGTGACGGACCAGTTGCCGTCGGCGTCGACCGTGCCCTGATAAGCCTGACCGTTCAGCGTGACGGTCACTGTCTGGCCCGCGCCGGTGCTGCCGGTCGTGCCGGTCAGGATCTGATCAACACCCGCTTCGGCCTGGCTTAGCGTGCCGTCGTTAAACAGCGGGTCGACCGTCACATCCGGCAGGTTGTTGATGATAACGGTCAGCGTATGGCTGTCGCTGACGCCGCCTACCTGCGCCGTGGCAGTCACTTCATAGCTCCCATCCGGCAACTGTTGCAGATCCACCGCCGGAACGGTGGTTTCCCAGTTGCCGCTGGCGTCGACCGTCGCGGTATAGTTGATGCCGTTGAGCGTGACGTTGATTTCGGTATTGGCCGGAAGCCCGGCGCTGGTGCCGCGGATGGTTAACGGGGAATCCGCTTCGGCGCGGTTAATAAAATCGTCGTCGGCGATGATGCTGATGGCGACGCCGGAGGCGGCGGTATCCACCGTGATCGGCGCCTGGATCGTCTGGGTCTGATTCCAGGTGTCGGTAACGCTCACCTGAATGGCGTTATCGCCATTTGCCAGCCCCTGCAACACGACGGCGGGCACATCGACGCGCCAGTTGCCAGCCGCATCCACCGTTGCCGTGGCGCTCCATGCGCCGATCGTGACCGCCACCAGGCTGCCCGGCTCGGCGTTGGTCACGCTGCCCTGCAACGGCTGCGCGGTTTTGATTTCCGCCGCGTCCAGCACGTTATCGCCGGTAAACGGCGTGACGGTGACAGACGGCTGCGCGGTTTTCACATCAATGGCATCGGTCACCGTCGTGGTGTTGCCCGCGGCGTCGGTGGTGGTCACGACAATCGGGTTCGCGCCCGGCGAGAGCGCGCCGAGATCGGCGGCTGGCAGCGTTATCTGCCAGTTGCCGTCGCTGCCGGTCGTCGTGGTGTAAGTCTGGCCGTTAAGCGTGACGGTGACGGTCTGCCCGGCCTCCGAGCTGTTGCCGGAGAGCACCTGATCGGTGGTCAGTTCCTGCGCGTTAAGCTTGCCGTCGTCGGTCAGCGTGTAGAGCGAAAGCGTCGGCGGCGTGGTGTCGACGGTCACCGTGGTGCTGCTGCTGGCGCTGTTGCCCGCGCCGTCCGTGACCGTGACCACAACCGGCGTCTGCCCTGTCGGCAGTGTTTGCAGCTGCGAGGCGGGCACAGTGACGCTCCAGCCGCCATCGGTGCCAGCGGTGGTGGTGTACGTCTGGTTGCCTATCTGTACGGTAACCGTCTGGCCGCTGCCGCTGACGCCGGTATTGCCGGTGAGCGTCTGGTTCTGCTGCAGGTCTTCGGCATTCAGCGCGCCGTCGCCAAACGGCGTCGTGATGGTCGGCTCCGGCAGATCGTTAATCGCGACGTTTATCACGCGGTCCGCCGTGGCGGTGGTTTGCCCTGCGGTGACGGTCGCGGTAACGGTGCGCGGGCCATCCGGCAGCGAGGCCAGATCCGCCGCCGGAATGACCACGCTCCAGTTGCCTGCGCTGTCGAGCACGGCGGTGTAGGTTTTATCATTGAACGTGACCGTGACCTGCGCGCCCGGCCCGGTCACGGTGGTGATGCCGCGGATCTCCAGCGGCTGCGTGGCGTCTGCCGCGTTGAGGTAGTCATCGGTGGAGAGAATGGCGATTGAGACCGACGGTACGGTGCGGTCCACCACGATAGTATCCGTTACGGTGAGCGGCGCGCCGGTGCCATCCGGCACACTCACGCTGAGCGTGGCGTTGCCGTTAGCGAGCGCCTCAAGATCGCCGCTTGGGATGGTCACCTGCCAGGTGCCGTCGCCGCCCACGGTGGCAAAATAGTTCACGCCATTTAGCGTCACCGTCACCACGGTACCCGCCGCGATATTCTGCGTGGAGCCGCTCAGCACCTGATCCAGCCCCAGCTCTGCGCCGTTCAGCGCGTTATCCGCCGTGAGCGGATCAACGGTCAGCGTGGGCTGGTCGAGGTTAACGGTAAAACGGGCTTCGCTGGTGGTGGTGTTGCCCGCGAGATCGGTAATGCTGACGGCCAGCACATACTGCTGGCCATCTTGCAACGCCTGCAGATCCGCCGCCGGGATGGCCGCCTCCCAGCTACCGTCGGCACCGACGATGGCGGTGTACGTTTTGCCGTTCAGCGTGATAGTGACGGTTTGCCCCTCTTCCGCCACGCCGGTGAAGCCGCGCAGGATCTGGTCAGTCGCCGTCTGTTCGCCGCCCAGCACGCCGTCGGTGAACGGGGTCAGCCGCAGCGTGGGCGCGACGGTATCGACGTTGATATCGACGGTCTGGTTCACCGTGTTGCCGTTGACGTCCACCAGAGACACGTTGATGGTGTTGAGCCCCTGGGGCAACGCCTGCAAAGCGCCTGCGGGCAGCGTCACGCTCCAGGTGCCGTCAGCGCCAATCACGCCGGTGTAGGTCTGTCCGCCCAGCGTGACGGTGATAGTGCGGCCTGCATTGGCGGCGTCCACTACGCCGCTCAGCACCTGGTTTTGCAGCACTTCGCTGCTGTTAAGTACGTTATCGTCGGTGAGCGGATCAAGCGCGATTTCCGCCGGGTCCGGCGTTTCACCGCCGCCATTATCGCCCCCGCCGTTGTCACCGCCGCCGTTATCGCCTCCGCCGTTGTCACCGCCACCGTTGTTACCGCCACCATTGTTATTATCGCCGTCACCGCCGCCGCCGCTATTGCTGGCCGCGATCGCAACGCCCGCGATTGCCCCAACCGCCGCAATGCCGCCCAGGACCTCCAGCGTGGTCAGCCCTTCCGCGCCGGTCAGCGCGCCGAGCGTAGTCTCTGCCATTGTCGGGACAATCGCCTCGGCGACCGCAGGGCCAGCTTCAGAGGCGAACGGGAACAGCGCGTGGTGAACCCCCTGGTCGTCTTCGAAAATCAGTTCACTATGCTGGCCTTCGGCATCCAGCTGAAAGAAGTTCTGGTAGCGTACCGTTGTCCCGTCCCGCATATGGACAATCAGGTCATTCCCCTGCCGCTCATAAAAATTAACCGTTTCGGGAGAAGCATTTATTCTCACAATGCTTGTCTGGGATAAATTGACCACCCGGTCCGCATTTTGGGAATAATGAGTAATCACGTCGCCAGTGTTCTGGTTGAGAATATCCACGGTAGGCGAAAGTCTATTTTGAACGGCCATTCTTGATTTCCTCTGACAGGGGAAGCACGCTGCGCGACATAAGCGTCTATTAATAGACACTTATGGTTCGCCCCTCACCGAACAGGGCGGCGCCGAAGGAGATGATTTCCCGAAATGTGTTGTAATGTTTGTTAAATATATAAAAAACAATCATTTGACATAAAGCGAAGCGGTTTATATGTACAAATACTTAACAAAATGTATAAGCAACCCGGTGCGGTTTGGCAAAAAAATGATAAAAAAAAGAGTGCTTGCAGAATATTAAAAATAGTCTAGCAACTCTTATTTATTTGCTAAGTATCAGAATTTCAAAATGTGCCTCACCCGTTATTAATGAGAAATGAAATCATCAAAAATGCATTAATAAACCCATCTTTAAAGAATCGTAAAAATATATCCTATTTTTGCCCGACCTTTTATTTGTCATTTATGACCAGTTTTTTGCTGCAAAATAAATATAGCGAGCGGGTAATTTCGTGAGCATAATCTCATTTTTATGTAACATGATGAAGATTGATGAAAAGCGCAAAAAAGCAGCACTCAGCAGACGAAACGATATGGACTGGTCACGCGTGGGGAAAATCTGTTATACTTAGCGTTACACTTTTGGGGCTGATTCTGGATTCGACGGGATTCGCGAAACCCAAGGTGCATGCCGAGGGGCGGTTGGCCTCGTAAAAAGCCGCAAAAAAATAGTCGCAAACGACGAAAACTACGCTTTAGCAGCTTAATAACCTGCTTAGAGCCCTCTCTCCCTAGCCTCCGCTCTTAGGACGGGGATCAAGAGAGGTCAAACCCAAAAGAGATCGCGTGGATGCCCTGCCTGGGGTTGAAGCGTTAAAACTAATCAGGCTAGTCTGGTAGTGGCGTGTCCGTCCGCAGCTGCCAGGCGAATGTAAAGACTGGACTAAGCATGTAGTACCGAGGATGTAGGAATTTCGGACGCGGGTTCAACTCCCGCCAGCTCCACCAAATTAACATGGACAGTGGCAGGACAGACCCTTTAAAAACAGCAAGTTAGCCACTTAACCCTGACGGTGACCGGACACCAAAGGGACAAAAAAGGATACGTGAAGGAGCCGCGGCTCTTGAGTGTTAAAAAACCCGCTAACGCGGGTTTTTTTATGGGGAAATCATGGACATTTTTGAAAACATTTGGGATTGGCTCTCTATACCATCCATTAGCAGTCTTATAGGTATTATTGGTGTTCTATTCGCAATAGTATCGATTATCCTTACTAGATCTGTTTCAAAAATTTCTAGCCATCTGGAATACAAAAACTTGATTGGCGCGTTTCATTCAGTCTTGCCTCAAAACATTAGCATTACATATGATGATGTTCCTGTTGATAAAGTCTCTTCTTCAGTTTTCACCATCTGGAGTTCTGGAAATAAGGTTATATATGGTAACTCATTAAAAACCATCAACCCATTTCGTATTGAAGCTCGTGAAGGAGTTCGTATTCTCCGTTACAATATTCAAAAGGTTAATAATAAAACAAACAACATCACTATTAAAAATGACCCACATTTCCATAACAGTCTTCTGATTTCTTTTGATTTCTTAGAAAGGAAAAATGGTTTTAGAATCGAAATCTTGCATACTGGAACGAGGGAAGATTTAATAGTTAGAGGTCAACTTATTGATGTGAAGTCATTAGAAAAAAAACAAAATGCAGCATCGCATAAAACATATCGACTTCTGTCGAAAAACTTAAAAGCATTCAAATCATCAACAAAAATAGCGTTTTTTATTATTATTATTACTTTACTCGTTGCACTGACTTATTCCTTTATTCAGCCTGAGTTTTTCATTAGGCCAAAACCCCAGTCAGCTCCATTAAATATATGGACATTTCGCGCAATTGTAACTACCTACTTGGCTGTCCCCCTCTACTTTTTATATAGAAGCCGTCCTCCTTATCCTTCATCTCTACGTGCAGAAAATAGTGAGCCTGACAACTAACATGGGGAACAGGGTTCGGAGCTGCAAATCCTCTTATGCCGACCAAAAAATGCCAAAAAACCAACCTATTGTGGTTGGTTTTCTTATGACTGCAATTTGATGATGGTAAAACCTTGCCGGTTTGTCCTCCAAACGACGCGCACTAGATCCACGGCTTAGAAGAACGCAGGCCTATTTTTAACGCACTGTAAATACAGTATTTTACCGCGTTCGCATCGCTCACTGTGTCGTTATTTGTCGTTCTGGAACTGCTCCTGGCGGCCAGTCACGACACATTTACGACACAAAAGCGACACAGCCTTTTTAGCAACGCTGAAGATTATTGTCAGAAAGACCCGCCTGATAGCGGGTCTGTAAGGCGCTTATTTTATGTGCATGAGCAGGTACAGAAGAGATTTGCTTTTCAGTTACGCGGACTCTGTTGATAAACCCTTTGCCGCTTTACGGGGCAACAGACGGGAAACAAAAAGCCCGGCAATCTGTCCGGCCGCAGCAAGATAAAAAGCCAGCTGTAAAGCATTTTCAAGACTGCTCACAGAGGTTTCCCGTTGCAGGCTCTCGCTCCCGCTCCCTGATAGCGCTATCAGCACAGCAATACCAATAGCATTACCCACATTCAGCGTTGTAGAAGCCATACCTGAAGCGATCCCCTGCTCGTTATGCGGTACGCCTGAGCCCGAAGCTATCCACATTGCCGTCCATACAATGCCCTGTCCTGCTCCTGAAATAACCAGTCCCGGCATTATGGTCGAATAAGATGCGCCAGAAAATGCTGCCGGTGCCAGAGCCAGCGTACCCGCAATACCCATTAAAAAACCAATCAATAATGTCGTGCGCACCGGCAGACGATTTGCGAGCCGTGCGCCGAGCTGTGTTCCGGCAAAGATCGCCAGCGAAGGAATAATAAATGCCAGCCCCGTCTGTAAAGCGCTGTACCCCATAACACGTTGAAAAAGAATCGTCAGGAAATAAGGCAGAGCGCCAAAGGTTCCCATATAAATAGATGTCATCGCCATGCCTGTAACCAGACTGCGGTTTCTGAATAACCGTAACGGCATTAGTGGATCATGACTCCGGGCCTCAATAGTGACAAACAGCAGCAGAGAGATTGCGGCCAGACTCAGCGAGAAAAGAATATGTCCTGACAGCCAGCCGTCTTCAGGCCCCTGAACCAGGGCGTATACCAGCAGGGTGGCTCCCACCGTCACCGTCACCGCGCCTGGAAAATCAAAACTGCGACGCTGGCTCCGGAGGCTGTCTTTCGGTAAGACATAAAAGGCAGCACAAATCGCGATGGCTGCCAGAATAACGTTGACGAAAAACACCGACGGCCAGCCATACGTACTGGTGAGTATTCCTCCGGCAAGCGACCCCAGGGTGAGACCGCTTGCGCCTGCGCCGCCCCAGACAGCCAGTGCCCGGTTCCGTGAGGGTCCTTCCTCAAATAGTCTGTTTATGAGTGACAGCGTGGCCGGAAAAAGTAAGGCGGCACCTATGCCTTGCAGTGCGCGCGCAATAACAATTACTACAGGCTCCCACGCAAAACCGCCTGCAAGCGAAGAGAGCGCATACAGCCATAAGGCGCAAATAAATACGCGACGTTGCCCCAGCAGATCGGCAGCACGTCCGCCGAAAAGTAAAAACCCCCCGCAACATACCGTATACGCACTGACAACCCACTGGAGGGTCTGCTCTGGAAACCCCAGCCCGGCGCCAATTTCCGGTAACGCCACAAAGACAATATTGATATCCAGTGAGTAAATGAGCTGGGCGAACGCCAGCAGCGCAAGGCTCCAGTGTTGTAAATGTCGGGCACCTGAATCCATTGTGGATGTGGCCATAGAACAATCTCCGTATCAAATTAAAAAACCAATGTACGAGTACATACGTACATTTAATGTATGTATGTACTCGTACATTAGTCAACTGATAAAATTTAAAGTAGGATAGGGATATGTTAACTCCCTTATGGAAAAACGGATGCTTGCTAACCACCCTGACAGAGAACACATTCGTCTTGAAAACGTGCTGGCCGCTCTTGGAAATCCATTACGCCTGACAGTGGTACGTGTGCTTGCAGGCGGAGGCGAACATGCCTGTAGTGCAGTGCTGAGTGGTATTCCCAAATCGACCCTGACTCATCACTGGCGTGTATTACGCGACAGCGGTGTGATATGGCAGCGCCCATTCGGGCGAGAAAATTTATTGTCGCTGCGTCGGGAAGATCTTGATGCGCGTTTTCCCGGTCTCCTTGACGTCCTGTTGGGCGCTGTCAAAAATGATGCTCTGACACAAGAGTCAACAACAAAAAATCTGCCGCAGGCATCTACAAAATAGTTAACAGATGCCAGGCTTAAATAAACACACGGTCTCCATTGAATATTTCAACAGTCCGCTTTTCGCGCGAAGCGGACGTTATCTTGCTTTTAATGAATGAACATAATTCCTCTTACCATGCCCGCACGGTCGGTACATCTGCAAGCCGTGTCGTATAGCATGGCGAAAGCATCTCGCGTTTCATCTGCCACGACGGCTGGATACCCTGTCCCGCAAAATACAGAGTTCCCCGCCCCTGCTGGTTGAGTTTGTCCATCAGTGACATCAGCGCCTCGCTGTTCACGCGCGGCGCGTTCTCGTCAAACAGATTCAGCTGCGCCACGCCTTGGCTGAAAAAGTCACCCAGCATAACGCCCGCTTTCTGGTACCGGTGGCCGTCGCGCCAGACCGCATCGAGGCAGCCCGTCGCCGCGGCGATAATGTCGCGCGTGTCCTGTGTGGGCGTCAACAGTTTGGTCCCGGCGTGGTTGCCGTAATATGGCTCAGCAGAGAACGGCGAGGTTTTCACAAATACCGAAATGTACCGGCAGAACTGATGTTCGCCGCGGAGCTTTTCCGCCGCGCGCGCCGCATAGCTGCAGATAGCCTGGCGCATCGCTTCATAGTCGATGATTCGCTCCCCGAATGACCGGCTGCAGACGATTTCCTGTTTCGCCGGGGCAAACTCCTCGATCTCCAGACAGGGCTCACCGCGCAGCTCACGCACGGTGCGCTCCAGCACAACGTTGAAATGTTTGCGGATAAAGCGGATATCGGTATCACAGAGCTGCAAAGCATTTTTAATACCCACTGCCTCCAGCTTTCTGGCGATACGCCTACCGACGCCCCAGACCTCCTCCACCGGCATCAGCGCCATCAGACGGCGCTGGCGCGTCAGGTTCGACAGGTCCACCACCCCGCCCGTCTGCGGCCATTCCTTCGCCGCGCGATTGGCGAGCTTCGCCAGCGTCTTCGTCTGGGCGATACCAACACCACAATGAATTCGGGTGTTGCGCCGGACGGTGTCGCGTATCTCCCGGCCAAAATCAGCGAGGTCCCTGCAGTTCCGCACGCCCGTCAGGTCGCAGAAAGCCTCATCGATGCTGTAGACCTCGACGCGCGGGCACATTTCCTCAAGCGTGGTCATCACCCGCTGGCTCATGTCACCATAAAGCTCATAGTTGCTGGAAAAGGCAATGATCCGCTGCGGAAACTGCATCTCGCGCAGCTGGAACCAGGGCATGCCCATTTTTATGCCAAGCGCTTTTGCTTCGCGGCTGCGCGCTATCACACAGCCGTCGTTATTCGATAGCGCCACAATGGGCTGACCGGCCAGATCCGGACGGAATGCCGTCTCGCAACTCGTGTAGAACGAGTTCATATCAACCAGCGCGAACATTGCGGTGCAGGGTATTTATCACGCAAATGACAACGCCGACGATTTCGAGGTCGTCGGCGTCATAAACAGCAATCGGCGGGTAAGCCGGGTTCTCGGCGCGCAGCTGGGCAACCGGGTACGTCACCAGCCTTTTAACGGTGAACTCCCCGCCAATATTGGCGACGACGATGTCGTTGTGTCTCGCGTGCAGGCTGAAGTCCACCAGCAAAAGGGAACCGTCGAGAATACCGGCATCGCGCATCGAGTCGCCGGCGACCCGCAGGACATAGGTGGATGAAGGATGTGCAATAAGGTGGGAAACGAGGTCAATGCCACTGTCGATATAATCGGCGGCGGGACTCGGAAAGCCTGCTGAAATCAGGTCTGCATAGAATGGAATGTTGACTGGTGTAACCGGCCAGACGAGGGGGTGTATTTTCATTATGTACCTCCTGCAAAATTACTGTGTATTTATACAGTAGTTTCAGGAGGTAACGAAATCAATACGCAGCGGCCTATTAATCGTAACGGCAGCCAATGATTTTTGAGCAGAGCGGCCCCCGCGGGCCGCTAAAAATACTCATGCGCCACTGACTGCTTCGCTTTCAGGATCTTCGTTGTTGGTACTTCCGGCAGCGATAAGGCGGGCAACGGCGGCTTTTAACCCGGCCTGCTCCGTTTCGAGCGCCACAATACGCGCCTTGTTGTCCTCATCCCGCTGGCGCAGCGCTTTTATTGCAGCCAGAGCGTCAAGTAACATCGGCGTCTGGTCAAGCACCTTGTTTTCGCCAACATCCTTCACGTATTCCTTGTCAATCTGCATAATCTGCTGGGCGATAACGCCACGGCGCGCCGACCGTTCAGGTTTATCCCACTTATAGCGGAACAGTTTAAACTCCATGCGATTAATATTGTCCAGGCCAGCTTCGACATTAAAACTCCCTTTAACATCTTTCAGGCGCTCATCTGAAACAGCGGCCATCGTGAACTCGCGCCACGGCTGCCATACACCGCCGCCATCACCGTTCTGCGAGCGCGCAAAGTAACGAGATGCAGCAGCGTAGCTGCCAGTAAACTGGATCGCATAAGACGGGTATTTTGAATTAGAGAAAGATAAACACGTTCCAGTTGAGCCAGGGTTATTTGCCGCGCCAGTGTAACCAAAGGCAACATGGTTAGCCTTAATATCATTCCAGTTAATAACCGTTGCGTTTGATCCGCCAGACGAGTTTGCAATATCTCCGTGGTTAGTGAAAATCTGCTTCCAGCCATTCGGGCCGCCAGATTCGAAGTTACTTATTTCCGAAAGATAGCGACGGAAATACAAGCCGCCAGTATCCTGGTAATTAAAGTAAAGTTGCGTACTCCCGTTTGATCCATTCGCGCCATTTGGCAAAACCAGGAGGGATCCCGCCCTTACTTCCGGGTAACCGTTAGCAACTGATGCTTCCGCATTTTTAGGTTGCAGATAAATACCAGCATGGCTTAAATAAGCTTCATGACTGATAGTTCCAGTCAAACCAGCAGAAGGAGCGCGAGCAACCTGCATGTTTTCCCACGTCGCTGCAATATCAGTAGGTTTAAACGTTGTGGCTGTAACTTCACCATTATCGGAAAAGATGCTCTTAATAAAATTGATTATCTTGAGCCAGCTTGGTCCACTGAATGTCGAACCATCTTTGAGAGTGACCGTGATATTGTCACTGGCGCTGAATACCTGCTGCCAGTTGTCTTTATCCAGATTCTGACCACGTAAGGCTTCTGCGGACTGCATCGCCAGCGCGGCCGTAATCATGCTCTGCGCTTCTCGGGGCACTTCATGCCAGGCCAGCCCGTTCTGCGTAGGCCCGGTGAATTTGCTGATGAGCGTCAGTTGCGTGTCGCTGGAGATAGATTTAACCGTCAGGGTGTAAGGTGTACCACCTATGCTCACCACAATAAAGTCGCCAGCGTTCATTGTGGTAAAGGCGGTGCCGGTACCTTTTACGACGTCAGATTTATTAGTAAGCGCGAGAGTTCCTGCCGACATGACTTTCTCCTGAAATAAAAAACCCGCCGAAGCGGGTTGGTCATAACGAGTAAATTTATTTACATGTTGAGCTAATAAAGTTCGATTTACTTACCCAACGCCAGTTAAATGGATAGCCGGCCCTGTATTCCGTCCGGGACAATACTTTTCGAACATCATAAACATTAACAGACAAGCCGGAGCCGCCAATATTTGCGGTGGCGGTGCAAACTGGATTTTCCTTTTCAATTGCAGCGCAAGCAGACACAGCAAGCGCCAAAATAATAATGATTGTTTTTTGCATTATGTCCACCATGATCATTTTTAGCAAACATAACATTTAATTAAAAGTGCTGATAATAGATTTATCAGATCGGTTATACATGATTGATCGTTTTAAACGATCAATTTAAATTAAATATAATTTGATACGTCTATAGCAGTAACGGTATTGCCCGCGTTAATTGCCCCCACCATCTGCCCACTACCGCCCGGATACTGAAGAAGAGCAGAATGTATCTGTGTTGACGAGCCATTGAACTCGGCAGCAAAGCCCGTATTCATCGACATAATCACGCCCCCAGGTCCCCCTGATGAGAACTGCCACTGCTGCTGGCCGGAGCAATCAGGAACGATAGCCCAGCGCCCCGGCTTTGTCACATTAAGGCTTATGCCTCCTGTGCTTCCCCTTGTCCCTACCGTTTCAATATCCGTCAGCACCTTAGACTCATGAGTGAGGATTAACTTCCCCGCCTCATCCCATACAGCCATCCCATAAGGGGGATTGGGCATAGGCTGTTCAAAAAAAGTGAACACCAGTACCGTCATAGTGAAATATCCATTCCCTATGACATTATTACCTGTCACTGTGATACCTGTAGAGCTCCTTTCAGCAATCAGTCCTACGTTGCCCTGAGAGGGTTTACTGGTATAAACGAAGGGAATAACAGGCTGCCCCGGATCCGGTACAGGAATTGAACCCACAGCCTGGTTTAAGGCATCATTAACTTTACGTGAAGAAAATGAACGCGTTGCATACAAACAAAGCGGCGTGGACTGAGGGGTAATAAAGGTTGCTCCATTAGCAAGTGACAGTAATGCGCCATAGTCAGCCATTATGCCACCTCAACAAAGACAACCAGGTGAGCCTCTCCGGCCTGATGTTGATTAAGGGAATTATTTGTTCCCCCACCGATCACTATTGCATTCCCGCTTATCGTAATTACACGTCTCCCTTCAATATAACTGCTAGCGCCAGCAGGTACGACTATAAAGCCCAGTTTATAACCAGCCGGCACGTTAAATGAATATGTGCCGGACTTTTGTCCATTTGTCAGTCTGATATGCCCGATGACTGATACCGGCTTTATTCCATAGTTATTGGGGTTCCCGTTTTCATCCCAGCTGGCATAACCAAAATCAGACATTTGGTGCCCTCCCGGTTATCTGTCCGAGCTGAACCCTTAAATGTTTACCCGCACTGACAAACGACAGATTATTGTCTGTTTTTGACAGGCACCAGCCCCCCTGATTTGCTGCCGTATAGCCTGTTGAATAAATGCTGGTCCCGATTTTGGCATTATTGATCGCGGCATCCTGAATTTTAGCGCTCGTAATACTACCGTTCTGTATAAAAGCCGAACTGATAAATACCTGTCCGTTGACTACGGCGAACGGTGAATACTGAGAGGTGTCACTGCCGCTCATCAGCACAAATTGATCTGCATTAAACGCAACACGTGTTACCACCGGCTTGCCAGCCTCTGCGATGGCGGCGACTGACATACCTGCCAGATACTCGATGCCGTTGATCTTCACACCAACCTTCAGCGTGTGGATCGCCGATGAACCATTCGAATTTACCAGTGCAGTAAGTTTCTCCTGTACCTGCGCAGACATATCACCTATCTGAGCCCGCACATCCGTTTCCAGATCAGCCAGACTGTTATCGACCTCAGCAATAGTGGTTTTAACCGTCAGGATCTCAGCCCGGACCTCTCCCAGTTGCCGCCACTGATGGTCAACCGTGGCATTGTTAGCAAGCGCATTCTGCAACGCCGCCTCAATACTTTTATCCAGACTGCTGGTCAGCCGCTCCCCGTCCGCTGAAGTCAAAAAGTCACCGGCAATATCGCCCAGATAATCATCGGCGTTATCGTTCGCCATGCCGCGTACCCAGCCAGTCCAGGCTGACTGGTTCCCGATGCGGTCCACCAGCCGCGCTCGGTACCAGAAGACTTGCCCGGCGCGCAGACCAAGCTGCGTATAACTGTGCGCCGGATACGGCACATCCGAGAGCAGCAGCGCGTCGCTGCTGTCGGTCGCGGCGGCATACTGAATTTCGGTCATCAGCGTGTCGTCAGCACCGTCAGGGAAGTTCCAGTCGAGCTGGATGCCCCAGTTGATCGGCGTGGTGCGGAAGTTCAGCGGTGCCGGCGGCTGCCCCACCTTGCCGGTCAGTGTCACTTCCACGCTGGTCTGCCAGACCGAGGCGACATCGCTGGCATTCACAGCGCTGACGCGCGCCATATACCGCCCGGCATAAATGCCCTGCACCTCAAAACCGAGCGAACTCGTGCGCGGCACGTTCACCCAGTCGCCGTTATCCTTGCGCCACTGGCATTCATACGCCACGGCGCCGGGCGCAGCAGGCCATGAGACGCGCAGGGTTTCCACGCTGAGGTTCTGCACCACCCGGCTGTAGCTGCTGAGCGTCACGGAGGCCGGCGGTGCCTGCACACCAGGCGGAATGGCCGATACCGGGCGCTCATCAAGTCGCGCGCCGGAATCGATGGCGGCATACTTATCCGGATTGTGCTGCACCGCGCTGATGGTCCAGGTGCCGTCGTTGTTGTCTTCCACAGACGTGACCCGGTACTGCTGGATTGCCACATCCTGCGCATCGACCGACCAGACCGCCTCGCGCTCCGGCGTTTCGCTGAATGCCGCAGACACCGTGACATTACGGCCAGTGACCGCCTGAAGGGTACGGGCCTGTGATTTGCCGGACGGCAGGTTGACGATAAGCCTGTCGCCTGCTTTTGCATCCGGCGCCCGGTCGAGCGTCAGCGCGCGACCGTTCATCTGGCTGATACGCCCGCCCATCACCCGCCCGGACAGATACTGATCCGCCACGCCGATGATATGGCCCGGCAACGGGAGCATACCTTCGAGCCCCGTTGTGAAATTCACCATCCGGTCTTTAGCATTTGTCAGCAGCGCCCAGCGGCCGCGACGATTGGCCTCGGTACGCCGCGTGCAGCCGATGGCGGAGATCTGCGTCTGGCGCACACCATAGCGCCGCACCAGGTCGGGCTCCATCACCGCTTCCACTTCATCGGTGTAATGGTTCTCCGGGTTTGACCAGCTCACCATCGCCGTTGAATAGCGGTTCTTCTCGCTGCCGCTGGCGTAGGAGAATTTTCCGTCAATAACGTTGGCGCGGGTGTAGACATACGTCATATCGCGCGGCATGTCCGCCAGCGCGGCCAGCTGATTGCCGGCCCAGTAGGTCATGCCCCGGAAGATGCTCGCCAGGTCGCGCAGCACCGTAAATGCCTCGTTCTGACTCTGGATATACACATCGCAGAGAAAACGCGGCTCGGTACCGCTGCCGCCGGTACCGTCCGGCACGGGCTGATCGCAGTACTGCGCGATGCGGTAGAGCTCCCACTTGTCCACCTGCGTGGCGTCCAGACGGTCTCCGATCCCGAAACGGTCACTCAGCACCAGGTCGTAAAACACCCATGCGGGATTATTGCTCCAGGCCCATTTAAACGAGCCGTCCCAGGTGCCGGAATAGGTGCGCGCCACCGGATCGTATGTCGTGGGCACGCGGACTTGCCGCCCGCGGGCGCGTACGCTGATTTGCGGAATATTGCTGAACTGCTTCGCGTTGAACGACACAAAGAGCAGCGCGGTGTTCGGGTAGCGCAGCTTTGCATCGATGATTTCGGAATACGCTTCGATGTTCGTCGTATCCACGATACGACTGGAGGTGCTGTCCGCCGTCGTCCGGCTCACACGAAGCTGCCAGCCGGTCCGGGCAGGCGGAAGGTCAATGCGATGGCTGCGCTCATACAGGGAGGTAGTTTTACCGTCGAATGCACCGTTCAGCACCGTGGTATATCCGCCACCGTCAGTGGACAACTCAATTTTGTATTCGACGCGGTAGCCCACCACATCCCCGTTGTCCTTCATGCGCTGCAGTGAAGGCACACCGAGACGCACCCGGACCGCAGAAAGCTGCGTGTTGCTGATGGCGCGCGTCCACGGCTGTGTGGCTTTAAGCTGAGTGTTAACGGTGATTTCATTTTCCACCGACGGCACACCGGGAATGTAATCCTGCGTCTGGGTACCAGGGCGAAATTCCCATTTCACATCGGGAAAATTAAGCGTGCCGTCGGCGCTGCGGATCGGGGTACCGTCGAGGAAAATATCTTTATCCGTCAGGCCGCCGGCGAACTCCCCCTCGCCCAGCGCCAGCAGTATTTTGGCCGTCGCGATCGACTGCAGTGAATCAGGAGACTCCCGCGGCGTGCGGGAATTACCACCGCCACCCTTTTTACCGGTTATTTTTTCCATACTGCGCCCATAAAAAAAGCGCCCGCAGGCGCTGTTATCAGACCGGTTCTCACTGGTCGTTGGTGTAGATGCCAGCGGAGACAATCGCGCCGCCGATTTCGCGCTCGCCATACAGGAGCCCGACGGGATTACCCATAGCGGTAGTGTTCACAGGACCGCCAAAAGCGTAGCTCGGCGCGTTATCGGGGTCCTGACGCGATGCCAGTCCGCCGGGCTGGGGTGACAGCATCTGCACCACGCCGCCAATCATCATCGAACCGCCCATAAGGCCAATACTCATCGCCGTGCTGCCTGCGATGGCGCCGATGCCCACGGGGCCAAGAGCAAGCGCTCCCACCACCAGCACGGCACCGAGAATGGTCTGCAGCACACCGCCACGTTTGCTTCCGGCAATCACCGGCGCGATGCGGATATCCTCTTCGCCGCTGTTATGTTTCAGCTCGTCCTGGCCAATGTTCTTTTTCCCCCGGAACACGGCAAAGCGCAGGCCGCGCAGGTGCGCCGTCTGCATGTACTGCTCAAAACCCGGAAGAATGACTGACAGCGCGCGACAGGCTTCTGCAGGGCTGGCAATCACCAGCCGGTGCACCCGGCCAAACTTCGCGCCAAGCGTGCCGTACAGCCTCACCATTTTCAGTTCATTCATGGCAGGTCCTTGTGTCTGACAATTTTGATGGTGCGCTCGCGCAGGTAGCCGCCGTATGGTGTGGTGCAGGAGAGCTGGCCGTAGAGGTGATGCAGCAGCTGGTTACCTTCCAGCAGAATACCGGCGTGATTCACCACCGGCGCGGACACCTGCATCAGCACCATGTCGCCGGGCCGCGGCTCTGTGACTTCGCGAAATCCTTCGGCATACCAGTTATCCATATAGAGATTTTCGCCCCGCTCCCACCACGGGTAATCGACGCTGTAGTTGCGAAGCGTCACGCCCTGCTGCCGGTGCCAGTCCATCACCAGCGACCAGCAGTCGGCATAACCAAGTTCAAAGGCGCGCCCCTCCAGCGGCCGTTCCCCGCGGGGCGCAATGGTGCGCAGGTCGCCTTCCGGCCACGAGACGATTACCCAGGGGATGCCGTGGGCGTCGCACTGCAGCTGGTCGAGCTCGCTCGGCTGGGTGGTGGCGCCGTCGCCCGGGTGGGAATGCACAATGGCGGTGACGGTGCCCCAGTCTTCCGCCGCCGCGTAATCCTCCGGCGACAGCTCAAACTGCTCCTCCGGCGCGCTGGTGATGTTCCGGCACGGGAAATACCGCTCGACGCGGCTTTTCTGCGCCACCAGGCCGCAGCACTCGCGCGGGTATTCCGCCTCAGCATGGGCCAGGATATCGGCAGTGGTTTTATCGCGCATGGTTACCTCCGGATCAGGCTGGCCCCCGGAAAGCCGCCGAAATCGAGCTGGGCATCCGCGCCAAAGCGTTTTTTACAGTCGGTCAGCAGGCCTGAGCATTTATCCTGTGCCGGGTCGGTCACCGGATTACCTTTCAGATCAAACATGCGCGGGCCGTTGTAGGTACAGCCGTCACCGCTGCGGTATTTGTTGCGGCAGGCCCAGGTGCAGACCGCCGTGATTTGCCGCGTCGGGATCAGCAGTCCCTGCAGGTCCATCGGGCTGGAGAGGCGGAACTCCACCACTTCATTGTCTTCAGCCGCCTTGCTGTCGATGTAAAACACCTGGCGGAAATACTGCCCCGGATCGGCAGACGGGTTGCCGTCGGGAAACGTGCGCGCATCGAGATACTGCCCGAAAGTATCCAGAACAGTAACCTTCGCCTGTACCATGTCATCAAAGCGCAGACAGAGCGCGGTCACCACGCCATCAAGGTTGGCGATGCGCAGCACCGGCTCCGCACTCTGGCCGTCACTCGACGACGCCAGCCCGGTAATTTCAAACGGCCAGGCACCGTATTCCTCGTCATCAAACCAGATGGATTTAGCGGCAAACTTCGAGGTGTCGCCGCCGCTCGCCGCGATTTCTTCCGGCGTGTGGGGAATGGTGCAGGCGTGAAAGCGCAGCACGCCCGCGCCGAACGCCGAGCCATCGACGGTCACCAGGCGGACACTGTCGCCGGGTTCAAGCTTCTGAACGTCATTACTGATTGCCATAAGTACCTACGGAGCGAATGCTTGTGTGAAGGTTGCGGTGAGAGAGAAAATGCCACCGCCCGGCGCCGACGGGCGGTAGGCGTCACAGCGGTAAAGCCCCGCGCCTTTCAGCGGTGCCTGCCAGATGAATGAACGGCTGCCGCCATGCCTGTCCAGGAAATCCATAATCGCGGTGATGTAGCTTTCATCCCCAACGAATTCCAGATCCCATTTCTGACCGCGGGCGTTGATGCCGTCACCCGACGCCTGGGCGTACCCGTCGCCGAACTGCGCGCGGCGGACGCGGTGAGTGACCTCGCCGCCGGCATTAATGCGCGGACACCAGGTAAAAGTTTCGGTTGCCATGTTTCACCCATAAAAAAACCCGCCGTGGCGGGTAAGTAAGGAGGGTCAGCGCTTGCCCTGCGTGGCGTTCCACAACGGGGTGCCGGGCTTGCGCAGCTGCGAGTTGATGGTATCGAGGATGGCGCCGGTGAGCTGGTTAGCCACCGCGCCGGCGGCGTTAGTGTTACCCTGCGCACCACCTGTGCCGCCTGTGAAATTAATGGTCCCGATGCTGACGCTGACGCCCGCGCCGCCCTGCGTGCCACTGCCCAGAGCTTTTACACCCAGCCTGCCGGTGGCGTCGCGGGTCAGCGGCATAATAGCTTCCGGTCCGGCCTCACCCATCAGACCGGCACCTTTGGCAAAGGCAAACATAGTGGGGCTACTAACTATGCTGCTGCTGAATTTACTCAGATCTGCAGATTCATAAACGCCGCCTTTGGCGTTAAGCTGAATGCCTGCAGCCGCAGAGTTATATGTACCAGAAGGCGTTGAACCAACTGCCGCAGACGCGCCGAAGCTGAACAACGAACCGATAGCACTGACGCCGTTTACCAACGCCATATTTAATGCAACCTTTTCGATCGTCTTCAGAACGCTTACACCCCAGTCTTTCCAGTTGGCTTTATTATCGTTCAGCATATCGACAAGGTTATTTGTGATGCCGGACAGGGCATTCTGCACACTACTGGCCGCCTGCTGCGAATAATTCGATGCATCATCAACCCAGTTTGCCAGGCCATCGCGCGCACCGCTCACCCAGTCGGCATTGAGCTGGTCAAGCTGTTCATAATGTCTTTCAAACTTGTCACGTCGTTCAGCGAGCCATTTATCAAGTTCGCTGATATATCGGGCATAGGATTCTGGCGTCTTAATATCTCCGCGCTGATACCTGCTCTCAAGTTCTTCGCGCTTCTCGTTATACTCACGTTCAATATCGAGCAGCTCGCGCAACCGTTCTCGCGTCTTATCGCCCTGTCCGGAACCGATAAGGTCAGCATCAAGTGAGGCGGCGGTATTAACATTTTCACGCTGAAGATTGGCAACATATTCAGCCAATTTAAGATTTTCCTCGTTGGCCTTTTTGACAGAGTTAAGCCGATCAACCTCTGTAGCGAGCTGCTCAAGACGTTGCCTCTGAGCTTCGTTAAGACCTGCAAGTTTGCCATCAGCAATATCAAACTGTAGCTTCTGCTGCTCAGTAACCTCAGCCGTTTTTTTGCCCGTTGTATCTATCAGGGCAATTTGACGTAAGTAATTTTGCTCTGTAGTCCTAAAGGCGCTATCGAGCTTTTTGGCTGCAGTGTCAACCGGTTGCTTACCGTTTACCTCTCCTGTTCCCAGCTTAAAATTGGTATTGGTGCCAACACTAACCACAGCGGCATTTACAGGAAGAGTAGTCTGGAAATCCTTCAGCCCAGCGAGCCGAGAATGCAAGTCAGCGAGCTCTTTTCGCTTAGCGTCTGTATCCATCCCGATACGGTTTACGTCAGCCAGCAATCCTTTATCATTCAGGTCTGCTTCAAGATTTTTAATTCGCCTCTCAATTTCAATTCGTGAGGCACCGGCGGCGACTCGCTGACCGCCCTGAAAATTCTCAACTAAACGCCCCAACTCCGAAGCTGCATTACCAAGCCAGCCAACAAGAGACGCCACTCCCCCGACCAGCTCAGAGAGGCCCTGCAAAACAGCTGGGTCCGTAAATGTTTTTTTCAGATCATCCAGGCCAGTCTGGAGCGGGGAAAGGTCGACCTTAGCGAGACCAGCAGCAATCTCCATCTTCAACCCGCTCGCCTGCGCTTCTAAGTCCTGAAAGAACTGGTTTACTTTAACAAGATCATCAATCGATTTAGGGTCAGGGGCAACACCATAATCTTTCGAAAGCTGAATATATTGTTTCAGTTTTTGGTTGTTGTTATCTAAAAGAGGTAATAATTTCGACAAGTCATTGCCAAGACTTTCAAGAATATTCGTTTTTACGACATTGGTATTGATTTTCCCTAGTGCCTCTCCGATAGCCAGCAGTTGCTTATCTGGAGTGGTTTTAGATAGCTTGTCAGCTGATAGGCCCAATGCATTTAGTGCATCTACAGCCTCCCCTGATTTATTGAGTACAGCATCCCCAATTTTATCTCCGATATCTTTGAAAATATCGGCCATTTGATCACCAGATACCCCCGCTTTTTCTGCCGCAAATTGCCACGCCAGTAATTCTTGAGTTGATAACTTAAGTGATTTTGCCCAGCGATCAGCTTCGGTTATCTGATCTGAAGTGCTTTTAAGCAGTACAATGCCGGCAGAAGAAACTGCAATCGCGGCCCCTGCTACTGCAGACCCAATTGTTGCAATGGCAGACCCTGCGGCCTTAACATCCGATTCAACCTGTTTTCGCCATTTTGATGAAGCTCGCTCGGCTTTATCCATGCCCGAGACAAAACCGCCAACTTTAGCGATGAGGTCGATTGTCAATATGCCGAGTGATTTACCTGCCATCTTATTCTCCAAAAACAAAAAACCCCGCCAAGGCGAGGTTTTTTATTTTTTATATCTATAGACTGAGAGGGATTTTAAATTCACTACCAGATCTGATTATAGTTAAATCAACTGTTTCACCTGAGGTATATTTTTCAAGTGAAGTTGTCATGTCGCTTTGATTTCTTATCTTATGGCCACCAACACTAGTGATGATGTCACCGTTGCGCAGGCCTGATTTATCAGCGACTCCTCCACGAACAACTTCCTTTATGACCATACCTGCTGAGTAAGAGCTATTTTCAACAACATTCCCGCTTTTATCTGACATACCCATAAAAGCTCCAATCTTTACTGGAGAAAAATTGGAAACATAATCTCCTACAAATTTATTGAAAGCTAAAACGGAATCAACCTGATTTGGAACGCAACCAAAAATATTTCCACAGCTTACGGTGATATTGAGAGTGTTAACACCACTTGGTTGCAGATTTTTAGTTACTTGGCATGCTGTAGATGGACTATTTGGTAACGAATTATAGGTTTCAATATAATCAGCGCTATAGTTCTGTATTTTCATTCCACAATTTTGTGTAACCCATTGCCTTGCTGCTGACCAAGCAGCATCACATTGTTTCTGAGAGGCGCATGTTGGAACTGTTTTATTCATCTGTTCCTGTTGTGCGTTGCGCTGTTTTTCAGAAACACATCCCGTAAGTAAAATAATACCCAATGAAATCAATAAAACCTTCATATCCCTATCTCCATAAGCAAAAGATGAGATAAATCCTAATAATAAAATGGTAAAAAGTGAAGCAAGAAACCCGCAGTGAAGAAGGTTTGTCTCAAGTCCAAAACTTCATCGCGTCTTCAAGGGTTACAGGTTTCTCAAGTATGTGGGGCGCGAAATCACTTAGCCTGAAAGCTGGGTCATCTTTGCCACGATTTACGTTAGCCAGCACCGACGCCACCAGCGCGGCGCCCCACTCTGTTCGCATCATCGGGTTCAGGCTTCCGTACTGGTTGCGGTATTTGACCCAGAGCTGGAACTCGCGGAAGCTGAGCGCTTCTTGCGCTTCAGCGATGGTCCTGCCACCGATGCCGTTGAGGACGAGCTCACACCAGATTTCGTCTTCTCCGGTAAGCTCGTCTTTCCCAGGTCGTTAACCTCCTGGATTGCCAGCAGCAGCGCGATAGTGAGCTGCCCGTCCAGCGCGCCCCGCTCCGGATCTGCTTCACCCGTAATATCGGCGGGGGTGAATACCGGCTTGCCTTCTTCGTCACAGATGGAAGCGGCAATTCGGCCAGCAACCCCGTCAATATGCCCCTGCGCCGCCATTACATCTGTCATGGCGGTGTAATAGCCCATCGGCCGAATATAGACAGTTGCGGTAAGCTCCTGGCTGCCCTGTTTCCAGGTAATTTCTTTTTCAACCGGGCGCCCGGTAAACGCGCCAGCTTGTTTTAGTGAGTCGAGGGTAAGTTTCATAGCTGTTCCCAAGATTGGTGAAATGGTACGGGGCCGCAGCCCCGCCAGTTAACTGCCTGCCTGCGCTTTTGGGATCCAGACGGCAGAGCCTGAACGCTGGATGGAGGCTGAAGTGGAAACGACAGTGTTAGCTGCGAAGTCGAAAGGGAAATCGGCTACGTACCCCTTAAATACGAACCAGGTTCGGTCATCCGGCAGCGCCAGGCCGTCAACCGCCCCCGTTGCCCCAGAGGCGGCCGCTGTGGGTACTGATTCACCGTCAGACCAACCAATGGCGAAAGTCAGTGCCTGATCTTCTTCATCGTCAGAAATCGACAGGTTATAAAGCATGATGTGACTGGCGTTTTTGGGGTCAGCGTTTAGTGTCGCCGTTGCCTGGCCGGGCGTGCGTAAGCCGCGTTTGTAGGTGCGGTCAAACTTTTCAGAAAGACAGGTATCTTCGATCTGGTCGGCAGGGTTACTCCCCGGGGTAAAACTGGTGATGCATTCAATTTCGCTCACCGCGCCTTTAGCCAGCACGAAGAGCTGAGTGCCTTGTGTCAATACAGACATGGGAATCTCCGGATATAAAAAAACCGGCTCAGGGCCGGTGCTTGTGGGTTATCGCCTGACTATCCAGTCAACATCGAAGGAGTAGCGGTAGCGCCTGGTTTCAGGGTCTTTTTCCTGTCCTCCCAAGCGCGTTATGTAAGCATGTGGCTCAATGGCGTCCCGCAGCGCGGCGGCCACGGCGATCACCTCATCTACCGTGTCGGCGTAGGCATCCACCTGCAGGGTGAACGAGTCGACATCGGGCCTTTGCTTGAGGTAATTCTCCGGCGAGCCGCTGACGTTCTGCCAGACCACGTAGGGGTAAAAAACAGCATCATCCTGGCGGCCGAAGGGGTAGAGGCGCACCGGGTCGGTTCCCAGTAACGCCGTTACCGTCGGGCTGGCAGCGCAGACGGAAAAGATAGGCGCGATCATGGTGGCACTCCTTTCTTTTGCGCGCGCTTAATGGCCCGGTCTATAGACTTTTCGTATTCGGTGGCGAACACGTTAACCACCTCGCCAACGCTGCTTTCCGCCGCCGGGCGCATGAAAGGCTGAGCGCGCATTTTCTCGGTACCGAACTCAATCAGGCGCCAGTGTGGGGTCGGCGCGTTCTCGCTGAGGTCAGGATGATTTTTCAGCACGGCGCCGTGCAGCACCCCAATGCGAAAGCCCAGATTGCCGGTTGTTTTGAAAAGCCTGCCGTTCCAGCGCATCGCCACGTTCGCGGCGATGCTACGCCCGGTTGCAGGGTCGTCAATGCGGCTGGCGTTCTCTTTTGCTTTATCGACAATCACGTTGCCGGCGCGCCGGAGCGCCGCCCGCCCGCCGCGCCGCCGCAGGTCATCACTTATACTGTCCAGCTTACCCAGCAGCGAATCGATCCCGATTATGCTGAAATCAATGCCATCAGCCATCGTTAACCCCCCGGGAGCATGGCAGCGTCAGATATTCTCGCCCGCTTTTATCGTCCTCCAGCACGCCCTGAATGTCATAAATGCGCCCACGGTAAAGAATGCGGTGCTTATCCGTGACGTCATCACGCCAGCGGATGGTGATCCGCGTCGTTACCTCGTTCTGGCCTGCTTTCGCAGCCACAAAATCGCGCGCGGAGAGGTCTGTAACGTTAGCCCATAGTTCGGTCACATCAGCCCAGCCATTCACGACCTCACCGGTGCCCGGGCTCTGCGTCTTAACCGGCTTCTGTAGCGTGATGCGCTTGTTGAGCTTTCCGGCCTGCATACTCACCCCCTGGGCTTGCTGCTAAGGTAAGTGTGCTGTGGAAGATCAGCTTCACTCTCTTCCACTACCATTGACTGGTAGATCACCGCCGTCAGAGCCTCGTTTGACTCCGCCAGTCGGTTCATCGCTGCTGTCTGGGCTGCCATTGCAGTCAGCAGCTGGTTTACCTGTTGCTCGTTCATAGGCGATTTTCATCCAGTTTTTCAGCCACTCTCGCCGGGCGGCGCATCCATTACATGCCATGCTGTCCCCTATACGCCATAAATCCGATACGGCTGAAGAAGCGCTTCGGTGGAGAAATCCAGCGCGGATGTTGTGCTGCCGACACTGACCGTCTCGCGATTTGCATACCAATGCCCGATAAGCATCAGCATGGCCATTTCAATATCTTCGCCATAAAGCAGCGCGTCAGGGTCAGCCAGGTAAAGCGGATCACCATTGTCATCGTAAAGATTTCGGCGGGTCGACTTCTCAACGTGGCGCGCCGCGGCTTTTATACTGGTTTCAATCCAGTCGTCTTCTGCGCTACTGACGGCATCAATTCGGCAGTGATGCTTAACCTGCTCTCTGGTCAGCATGCGCGCCCCTTATTTCTGCTTCTTTTTTGCTGCTGTCTGCTCTGCTTGTTCCGGCTGCTCCGGCTGCTCCGGTTGCTCCGGCTGCTCCGGCTGCTCCGGCTGCTCCGGCTGCTCCGGCTGCTCCGGCTGCTCCGGCTGCTCCGGCTGCTCCGGCTGCTCCGGCTGCTCCGCAGTATTTTTCTTCGACGGTGCGGCGGCGTAACCTTTTTTAAGCAATTCGCGGCCGTGCTGCTCAAGCGTCTCGAACTCAGTGCCTTCAGTCAGTACATTGCCTTCAAAATAGATGGGCTTGATAGCGATCAGCTTCATGACGTTCTCCTTCAGGGAAAAGAAAAGCGGCCCGGGAGCCGCTGATAAGGGTTACGCACCGCCACCGGCGGCCGTCGCAGTAAACGCACCGTAGATGAACGCCTCCGGGCGTTTCACCGCCAGCGCCAGGCGTTCTTCACAACGAATCGAGATCATGTTTTTCTCGAAGTCATCCGCGTTCTCGGTGGAGATCACCACGTTGGCATCTTCGCGGTCGAAGAGCTGCGCAGCCGCGTTGAACGCACCGGTCAGGAACTTACCCTGGAACGCTGCCGTTTCGGTCGCCACCACCGGCAGGCCCCAGAGGGTCGGCCCGCTCAGCGCAGCCGGGTTCGCCAGGATGTAGCGGCCCAGACTGTCTTTGGTGAGTTCAATCTTCGCCCAGTCGATGAAGTGCAGAACATGGCCGGACGCCGGGAAGCGCGCCAGCTGTGCCTGTAGCATCGCCAGCCGCAGCACGTCAATTCCGTTCTGTTTCTCGACTTCAAACGCGGCGCTGAAGGCGGACGCCTGCGGCACGATGCCTTTCAGATGCGCGCCGGTGCCGTCGCCAAACAGGATTTCCTGCTCTTCGACATACTTCAGGCCATATCGCATTTCCGCATCAATCGTGGACTGCAGCTGCGCAAAGTCGTCCAGGATCTGCTTGGACGCTTTAAACATATGCGCAATGGTGGTTACCGGGGTGATCTGGGTGGCGAACTGAATATCGCTGTACGGTTTGGCGGTACCTTCCGGGACCACTTTTGCCGCATTGGTGAAGCCCGTCTGCTGCACCCAGAAGATAGCCGGTGCCGCCGTGCGACCGGGTGCGATCAGGTCACGGATGAACAGACGCTGTCTCGGTGCGGTGTCGATACCCGGCAGGCGTTGCGGCTCTACCACACCGGTTGGCACGTCAGTAGAGATCAGTGCAGCGTTAACCGGCACGCTCACGCGCTTGCCACCCTCAACGCTGGCGGCGAACGCTTTAAGTGCTTCGCTGCTGATAACGGTCTGGCCGACGGTTTCGACCACTTTTGCTGCATTCGCCAGGGGCATCTGAGCGACCTGCTGCTCCAGCTCGCCGAGCGCGGCCTTGAGCGTCTTTTCCGCCTCTTTCAGTGCGTTAAACTCTGAGGCCATTTTGTCGACGGTTTCTTTAGTTTCTGCCGACAACTTGCCGGTTTTCTGGGCTTCTTTCAGCGCCTCTTCTGCTTTCGCGTTGAATTTGCCGGTGGCCTCTTCAATGCTGGCGCTGACTTTTTTCAGGATCTCGTTTACTTCAGACATAACATCTCCGTATTTACTGGGCAGCCGCTTTCAGTCCGCTAATGGCGGCTTCCAGACGGTCAATGGTTTCTTTTTCGATGGTGGTAGCGCTCGGCGTACCGTCAGGGGTGGCAGCAGCGCCCGGCGTGCTGCCCGATAAGGCTTTAAGCAGTTTTCGGCGTTCAGACCGTGGCGTGTTTGCTTTCGCCAGTAACGCATCAAGCTTGCGCAGCGCGGCGACGGGGCTTTCATCGTCGTCGGCGATTTCATCAGCAGACAGCAGGCTGTCAGCAAAGCCCTTTTCCACGGCTTCGCTGCTGCCAATATAGGTTTCACCGTCCATCATTTTGTCGACGGTGGCGGCGTCGAGGCCGCTGCGCGCCTGGTAGATATCGCTCATAGCTTTATCAAACGGCGCCATGTCAGTGGCAATCTGCGCCAGGTCGTGACGGTTGCCCATCGCATAGACCCAGCAGTTGTGGATCATGAGGAACGCGCCGCGGCCTATCTGCACTTCATCGCCTGCCATTGCGATAATCGACGCAGCAGAAGCAGCCAGTCCCAGCACTTTCACGGTGACTTTGCCGTCGTACTCACGAAGCAGGTTGTAAATCGCCAGCCCTTCGAACATGTCGCCGCCGGGGCTGTTGATGTTGACCGTAACGTCTTCGCCATTAAGCGAACGAAGCGCACCGGCGATACGGCTCGCGGTCACGCCCTCGCCCCAGTAATCTGCGCCGATCACGTCAAAAATCGAGATACTGTTATCACCGTCGCGCGCCGCACGGATGCTACCGTTCCAGCGTTCCATCGCCGCAGCAGGCAGATCTGGTTTTTCGCGCGCAAAAGGTCGCCCCTCCGGCGCCGCCGGAAGGCTTTTAATGGTCATGGATGCTCCTATGCCGCCTGCTTCAGCGGGGACTGTTCGAAGGGAATATCGGGGAAAACGTGACTGTGAAGCTGACGAAGCGCGGCGGCCTGCGCTGCCGGGCTGTTCTTTTTAAGGTCCTCAAGCGGCGTCAGGTTCAGCTGCACCGTGTAAATATCTCCACCCTCAATGGGAGGCAGATTTTCCAGCCGGCGCACATCATTGCGTGACATCCAGCCGTTCTGCAGCGCGCTGGTATAGTAGGCGGCGCGTCCTGCGCTGTCGGCACGAAGCAGCCCCTCGACAGAAAACTCGGCAAAGATATCCTCTTCACCGTTCAGCAGACAGCGGGAAATCTCCTGTTCAATATTGACCAGCAGCGGGCGCAGCGTATGGGTCAGAAACTGCAGGTTCATCCCCTCAAGGCTTGATGCCCAGCTGCTCTGCTTTGAGGTATGGCCGACCATAAACGGCGGCACCCGGAACCAGCGGCAGATTTCCTCAATACCGAACGATCGCGTTTCCAGCATCTGGGCCGCTTCCGGATTCATCGTGACGTTCTGATATTTCAGACCGCCTTCAAGCACCATGATTTTCCCGGCATTTTTTGAACTGGTGAACTGTGCCATGTAACTGCGCAGCCGTTCGCGTTGATCTTTATCCAGCGGCATTTCTGCTGAGAGAAAACCCGAGCTCTGCAGACCGTTCTCAAATATTTTGGCCGCCGACTCTTCGACCGCCATTGCGGCACCGATCACATCGCGCCCGGAACTCAGCGGCATCATGCCGCAGACCCCGTCAAGACCGAAGCCGCGAATGTGCATCAGGTTTCTTTCCGCAATGACACGTGCAGTACCGTTCTCGGTGTAGGTGTACTCAAGCCGGCCGGTATCGAGGCGTTTTACCACCATGTTCTGGGGAAGCAACGGCACCAGCGAGACCAGTTTGTTGCCGATAAACAGCTTCTCCACGAAGGCGTTTCCGCGAAGACAGATACTCGCCACCAGCATCAGCATAAACCGCGATGGTGTCATCTCCAGATTCGGCCGGCGACAAAGCACCTGGTAAACCTGATTCTGTTGGGCCAGCCTGCGCGAGCCGTCAGGCTGCCGCTCGTAAATCTTCAGCGGTAGCGTTGATATTGACTCGCTCAGCAGCCGGACGCAGGCCCAGACCGCTGACAGCTGGATAGCCTTATCCGCGGTGACCACCTTCCCGCTGCTGCTCGAACCGTACCATTCCTGCCAGAACGTCCCGTTGGTCAGGCTGATGGGGACGCCCAGCCAGTTAAGCAGGGCGCTTTTCACCCTGCCCGGCTGCTTATTTTTCTTCATCAGAAACCTACCATGATGGGATTATCAAAGAAGCCGCTCAGGTCCTGCTGGTCATTGCCACCGTTAACGAGCAGACGACTCATCGCGGTGAACAGCGCAGCCGGACCATCAATCTTGGCCTCAGGTGTCGATTTGTTGGGAAAGATGTTGTCGTTACGATCCGGCTTCACCGTGACGTTCGACATCATCCAGTTCATCACGGGGTGATTGCTGTGGTGGAACCGGCCGCCGTAAACCAGCGCCTCAACCTCTTTCATGGCCTCGGAGAAATTGCGTACAGTCTGCGGCACTTCAACCAGGGGTAAGCCCTCTTCAGCAAGCGCAAGGCTGAACTGGGTGGCGCTCCATGGATCGAAGCCAATCTCTTTGAGGCTCTCGCCGGTCACCCACTCCTGCAGTTCTTCTTTAATCTGGGCATGGTCGATCACATCACCATCAGTGAGGATGAGTTTGCCCAGCTCTGCCCACTTACGGTAAAGCTCAGCCATCTGCCGCGAGCATTTGTCCAGTCGTCCTTCGGGCAACCAGAACTTAAAGTCGGCGTGAACGTGACCATCAGGGGATCGCCAGGCTTTGACGGCGGCGCAAATGTCGATTTTGTTCGCCAGGTCGACGCCGACCCACAGCGGGTAAGTTTTCAGCTCATGCGCCGGCGCGATAAATTCGCATTTATCCCACTTCAGCATGTCCATCCAGGAAGACTCGGCGGTCACCCAGATATTCATATGCTTGGTGAAAAAGTTAACCCGGGCGGACACCTGCTCTTTTGCTTTCTTCGCCAGGCGGCGCAGATCATCCCAGCGCTTACAGATACCAAGCCCGGGGTTAGCCTTCTGCCATACCGTTTCGTCGAACGGGTCGTCGCCATCGTCCAGGGTGTAGATGATGGCGAAGAAGGTGTCGTCTTTGACCGCACCCTCCACTTCACTGTTGAAACCGCGCAGCACCTTGATGGCGTAATCGCGCAGCTCGTAGCAGATGCCTTCTTTGTTAAAACCCGCGGTGGTAATACCAAACAGCAGGGACTGCAGGCGCGCGCCGGTCGCCGTCTCCAGAACGTCCCATACGTCACGGGTTTTATGAGCGTGCAGCTCGTCAACAATGCCGCAGTGAATATTCAGGCCGTCCAGGTTATTTGCGTCACTGGAAAGCGGCTCAAATTTAGAGGCGCTTTGCTCCTGATAGATAGCCAGCTTGTTGAACTCGAACAGGCGCCCAAGCGTCGATTTCGCTTTTTTCACCATATTTTTGGCATCTTCGAAAACGATGCGCGCCTGGTCGCGGGTTGTGGCCGCAGAGTAGACCTCGGCCCCACCCTCGCCATCCGCGCCCGTCATGTACAGGCCAACCCCGGAAGAGAGCGTGGATTTGGCGTTCTTACGCGCCACCTCGTTGTAAGCAGTACGGAACCGCCGCACCATTACCGGGCGGCCGCTGCCATCATTCCGCAACACCACCTTGTGGGTCTCCTCATCCACCAGCGGAATAACGAAACCGTAAATATTAATAAGGATGAAAACATGCCAGTCCATCAGGGCAATCGGCTGCCCGGCCTGGGCGCCTTTCACATGCGGGATGAACTTATAAAAATTCAGGATGTGCTGGGCGCGGGGCTCGCTGAAAAAAATACCCCGCGCCTCGCCGTTTTGCAGATCGTCCAGAAAACGCTGGCAGGCCAGCCGGACGTATTCACAGGCAATAATCTCCCCCGCCACGACGCGCTCGGCGTAGCGGATACCATCGGCAACCTTAGCCATTAATCCCTCGCTTTCATGAACTCAGCCAGCGGGTCAACCGCCTCCGGCGTTTTGGCGCTGACCTTCGACCGGCTGGCTGGCGTCATCCCAAATTCTGACAGCATGGCGCGCAGCCGCTTCCAGGCATCTGCCTTCATCATCGCTGCCGGATGCGCCTTAATCAGTACATCCCCCGTCTGCGTTTCAGTGCGGTATGTATAGCCCTCGATTTCCAGCGTATCGCAGTGGTGGCGGTACTCGGTATAAGCCTCAACCAGCAATTCGAGCGCGCGGGCGTCCAGCTGCGAAATGACGCCGACGGCATCCAGCTCTTCAGCCATTCGCTTAAACCAGTACTTCGCCTGTTTGTCGAAATGCTTAGGAGTTGGGGGTACCCCTGCAGGGGGCTGTGGCTCATTTTTATTGATCGGGCGTTTTGATGGGTTACCCCTCACCAAACGCAGATGGGTCGGGGTTTTCGGTGGTCCGGACATAATCGAAAACTCCTATTGATCATCGAGTGGGGGATCCCATAAAAAAGTTTTCTAACCTGCGGCGGTGTGAAAAAGGGTTAGGCGGCGGTCCTTAGCGGGCAGGGCCCTGAACTTTTACACCGCCCTCCCTTGGTTTTATACGCTCTGAGTAAGCGTAACGATCGTAACTACCAACGCACCAAGGCAGCTCACCACTGTAACCAAAGCAATAACTGATACGTGCAAAGCTGCCCAAAAGCCTTTTTTTGCAATTCTGAATTTTCGAGACTCTTCAATCACATTTGTAATCCAATGACCAAGCAGAACCATACCGCACAAACCATAAATAATGGCCATGGGTATGCCAGCACCAGGATAACCACGCTTATCTGCCAGAATTACGATATATGTCATGGCGGCTATTAAGGTGACATAACTAGCCGTATCATTAACCATCCGAGTCATAAAAGCTGAAGCCTCGCCCCTTTGCAAAGACATACTTTTCTCCTTTTTTCTTAAATAAAGGAGAATAGTTATCTATCAGCAATAAAAAGAAAACTATTAATTCCTGGTATTTTCTCTGCCGGTTTTACGTTTGTGGCATGGCCAGCATAGCGCCTGAAGGTTGCTGTCGTCGTCTGCGCCACCATGAGCTTTCGGGATGATATGGTCGACCGTTTCTGCCGGTCGTGGCCTGCCGTTGCGCAGGCATTCCTGACAGATGTACCTGTCACGTTTAAGGATGCGGGCGCGGATGACGTCCCATTTATTGCCGTAACCGCGCTGGTGGCGGCTCAGCCCTCGCTGGTGCTGCTGCCAGCCTTCATTACGGTGAGCCTCGCAGTAACCCGAACGGTCTGTTGTAGTCCCGGCGCATCCGCGCTTGCGGCATGCTCGCGGGATAGCTGATGGCATACTGGTATGCTCCAATAAAAAAGCCACCAGCAAATGCTAGTGGCTCAAGACTGGAAGACTCTCGATTATTTAGCGCATGCTAAGCGCGAGTTCGACAGCCCTTTACGGTGCTGCCGTCCTACGGTTTTGCTTTGCTCATTGCTTTACCTATTGATTGAAGGACCAGCTTCGCGACGCTTAACATCGTGGCTAACCGTGTTGCAGTGGAGAGAGAACATCACAAGGCGACTCATGAATGCGTCTTGTGATGAAAGTAAAAAAGCCTCCCTAAGGAGGCCTTTTCACTTAGGACTTGAACCCGCTTTTACCGTTAGCTTTACGCCAGGTTTTAATTTCTTCGACGATGCCTTGGGGAGTGATATCTTCATCTTCATTGTAAAAAATCAGGTCCGAGCCTTCTGGATGTTCAGACAGAGTGCAAACATGCTCAATTAACTCGTCTTGATATGCTTCGCCACCCTGAGCGCTAAAGATCTCGCTCACAAGTTGGGTAAACTCTGCCTCAGTGTAGTCTTCAAATCTTGGTTTCAAATTCATCTTCGCCCCCTCACTTTGTGGTGAAGTGCATCTTACACGGTTTGCTCAGGCCCTACTCCATCTTCAGCACGTCAGCAGGTGCCAGCCAGGTATACCCCAGAGCCATCCTCTTGGGGAATGCCGACGAACCCATTGACCATCTCAGGTTGTGAGCATCTCATCAGTCCTATATGGGTTTCGCCTGATTTGGTTTTGACGGTGATGCGGTAGATGTCGTACATGGATAGTCTACTTTTCCGTTTGCTGGGATAGTGCCATTACGACAGGACTGCCCATTTCTTTGGCAATAATATATTATCTTTGCCAAAACCAAGGAGGTGGTATGCTTTCTTTTCTCAACACATTCAAGCGACTTATCAGTAATCAGCAAAAACAACAAGCCACAAAGCCAGAGCATTCAACAGAAGAACTTCTTCAATGGGCCACAGGCTGTATGCTCGAAGGCCTGCCAGATAATTTCTTTCAAGCCAGGCTGTTGTGCGTCCGGGAGCCTAACCCCCTGAATCCAGATGGTTGGATAGTGAATATGAATCACGAAGTGATGCATAGCGCTGCCTCAGAATACGAACGGTTTCAACCCGCTGATGACCTTTACCCTACGCAGTGCGTTGAAATCCTGCTTAATGGCAAGGAATGGCATAGCGCCAGTATTGTGTTCAATAAAGAAAAGACATCATTCAAATGGGAGTGAATATTTTCGAATCCAAATTGTGAACGAAACAAAAAACCGCCCGGAGGCGGTCTACAGACCCTCTTTTTTCTTGTCAGTGTACACCCTATAAACCCTGACAAATTCGCCGTTCACTTCTGCATCTATTTTTGTGTAAGCGTATTCATAACCCCACGCCTTAAGCTCTTTCTTCGCTCTATTTTATTGAGCAGCCATGAAGTGAGGGTCTTTGATTTCGGTATATGAATATGTCCCAACAACAAAATCCTTGCTGGGCCGACCGTTAGTTAATTGCATTATTATTACTCCGAATTTGAGGTGGAGTAATAAGATATCATAGCTGGTCATCATCAGGCGCACTCGTAAATGCGCCTTGTGATGGTAACTTTGGTAGTAATAAGGCGGCGAATCAGTCTGGCATCTTCGCGCTCCAAACAGACCATATTTCTGGATTGGCAGACATACGGCATATTTTCTCTCAATCTAAACCATTACTTACCCACCCGTTATTTTTGTGTACAAATTATCCTTAAGCTTGATTAAAGCTAATTCCTGCACCTGATACCAGGAATAAAAAGCACCCTATATAATCCACTGAAGATATAGAGTGCTTACTTTCAAAATTATTCTATTTGAAAATTAATCCTTCCATTTTTCAATTATGACGCTCACAGAGCCAGAATCATCCTGACGTACCCAGTCTTCTAAGAACAGATTAAACGCGCCTCCTTGTGGAAAGGCATGCATTTGAGATGAAGCTTTAAGACCGTCATTATTCAGACCATAATAACTCACAGCAGCGGTTTTATCTGTGGTGGTCGTACGATCATAGGTCATTAGTGCAGCGGATTTAGATTTCGTATTTCCCGCTTGGCCAGTGGCAAAGTCAACTCCAGCTGAAGCCGGGTCAATACGGAAGCGATAAACGCCTGAAGGCACACTTGTTTCACTGTAAACACTACCTCCGGGAATTGTATTAGTATAACCATCCAATACAACGGTTTTATAAGGCTGCCAGTCAGCCATAGCTGAAAAAGATGCGATCACAGAAACAGCTACGATTGAGGCTTTAACAATTTTCATCATAATTTATTTTCCTTAAGAGAGTTAATCAAAACCTTATTTATATCTTTTGAAAGGCTCGGATTATTGTTTGCGCTTGCGAAGCGCATAAAAAAGCCCCGCATTAGCGAGGCCGATATTGCTTTTTTGCTGATGGTGAATCTTCTTGGGGGTTGTCATGGTCGCAGGCTTCGCTATTCCTCACGGAATTGCTTGCCCACTTACGGCTTACCCGTCAGCAAGATTGCGATTACCATCCTTACGGGGTAACACAATTTATTTGAGGCATTGCTGCCGGATGTAGTCCTGCAGATAGTTAACCTGTTTGGTCACTGTTTCGATTCCATCCCTGAGGGTGAAATAATCCCGTTGAGCGGAGTTTGTAAGTCTGGCGGTGGCAGCATCGCCCACGCCGCTGGTGCCGGGTGCTCCGTTCGCGGGACAGGTGGCGTTGAGCTGCAACCGCTTACGGCCAGCAGCAACATCGTGCTCAAGCTGAGCAATATTCTTCTGAGCATCCGCTAAGTCCTTCGTATATTTCGCATCAAGAGCCGCTACGTCGCGCTGACGGCGCTGCATAATCTCAATGTCATCTTTAGCCAGTTTTAATTCACGATTAACTTTGGTTAAAGATGCCTCGGCTTTTGTGAGCGAGGCCCGATAATTAAGCGCGATAATTATGACGGCAACGAAAAGCAATGGCTTCCACCATGCCCGGACAAAGCCCCATAACGAAGCCATCAGAGCACCTGGCGCGCTGCCGCATAGCGGGCCTGTCTGTCTTCCAGACCGTTCTGCCCGCCGTTAATAATCTGCGTAACGCGCAGCAAGTCGCCCGGATATTTCAGGCAGCCTTTGCTGGCATAGAACCATGCCGCAGAGCGTGCAGCGCTGGCCTCCTCCGAAAGCAGCTGCGGCGTGCTCACAAGGTCGAGTTTCAGCGCGGTGCCGCAGTCGCGGTAATTTTCGAGGCCGGTAATCTGGATTAAACCGCGACCGCGATATTTCCAGCCATCACCCGAGGCGTTATTACCGAGGCGCTTGCTGTAAACCAGATTGGCGATCGCCCGCCGACGCTCAAGGGGCAACACCTTTTCATACGTGCGGCGGCCCAGCATGTTGGCCTGCTCCTGGGTTAGCCGGCCAGCCCGGACAAAACCGTTCAGCCCTGCGATGCTGTAGTTGAAGCTCTCCACCAGCCTAGTGAATCCGGTGCTTTCATGGCCGACCTGCGCAATGAACATTGTCTGATCGACCGGCGCAGTGATGCCGTACTCTCGCATCGCCGCATCAATGTGCGGAAACCAGCGCGCAGCTAAGCTGGCGCTTAAACCAGCCGCCTGCTGAAATTGTTGTTGGTTCATTCGGGCCTCAGCACCTGAAACAGGCGCGCCACGTTGCCCCGGGCACGGAACACGGCGGCGCAGATGATTAAGTTGATGATGACCGACGCCCAGTGTGTGTGGACGTAAAAGTCGAAGGCGTAGCGAAACGGCACCGAGGCATACGCCAGAATAATCAGATATGCCAGCCACGATGCCCACCAGCGGTGACGGGCACCGGGCTTGCGGAACAGCATCAGCCTCAACACAATGGCCGAGCACGTCGCCACGTTGGTCAGTACCAGCGGATCACTTATTACCATTGGCTCCCCCTCTCCACCGCTGGAACCACTGCGCAGGGTCTTGCTGGCTGGCGAACGTCAGGATTTTAATCGTCAGCGCAGAGAGGATAACGGCCCCCAGTGCATCAAGCGGCTTGTCGCTGTATTCCGTCCAGCTGGCAAGTTTGGAGCCCACCAGCCCCGCACCGTAAACGCCAGCGATGTACGAAACAACAAAATAGGCTGCGCGCCGGATCAGGGTCAGGTCTGCCGCGGTGGCAACATAAAAGACCGCACCGGCAAACGCGCCAAAAATTACGCCGTAATCTGTGCCGGTCAGCAGTCCATAGATGCTTGCACCAGTAAGCGCAGCCCCTGCCGCGACAGTTCCCGAAACCGGATCGGACATGTAGCCCCCTCTATTGCTGTGCATCCTCTCTAAAGAGGGGAAAGGAAAAGAATCATCAAGTTCTGAGATAAGTTATGCCAAACGGCACTACAGCTACCTCTGAAGGACTTTGCGGTTGGATTTCATCAAGCGTGGCGCGGGAATAAAAAAGGCCGCCAATAGGCAGCCTAAAATGAAAAAACCCCGCCCAAGCGAGGTTTGAACTTCTGTTAAGTGCGTGTCTAAGTGACCACTCTTAACAGGTTACAGCACATTTTGCGGACCGCACTAATGATTTCTGTTTTTTTTCGCGTTAAATTCGTAGCTCACCACATACAGCTACTTATAACTTTAAGCTCAAAAGCGTGCATAACAGGATAGTTATGAAAAAAACCACCTCTTTCAAAGTCTTTTATGATGCTGATGATGAAGAACTTTCAAAGCATTCGATCGATGCTCAAGTTTTGGCAAAATCAATACTTTCAATGACTAACCTTATTGAAAAAGCTGATGACATTCTTAATGATGGTAATAAATCCGTAAAGGTTTTAGTGACAAATCCGGCAGTGGCTGGTTCATTAGGCGTGGCTTATACAATCGTAGAGCTGTTACCTGCAGCAGTGAGTGTCTTGAAAACAATTGGCATAACAGGGGCGGCAGGCGCAGCTGTTCATGCAACAGCCCTTTCCTTAATCCGACAGTTGGGAAGTAGAAAGGTTATTTCTGTAACTAAAAGAACTGGAACAGATGAAGCTGTTCTTGAGCTTGATGGTGAAGACATAGTCTGTCCGGCTTCAGTAGCTGCCCTCGTAACAGAGCCAACTATCCGGGATGCGCTAATTTCTGTTGTACAAGCACCTTTAGAGGGTAAAGATTCTCCAGTTTTCAAGATTGTTGATGATAATAACAATGAACTGATACGGCTTGAGGGTGAGCAAACTGAAGAAATAAAACCTCTTCCACGCGGTACGCTATTGACGAAAGAGGTTGAAACTAAAGACGTAAACGTCAAGTTCACCCAAGTAAACTTTCATAGTGAAAAAGGATGGCGTATGGAGTATCAGGATGAAGAGCATTCTGTACTACTTACAGACTATGAGTTTTTAGCTAAAGTAAGGCAAGCTGAAGGAACAATCACCAGTGAAGACCTTTTCTCAGTAACATTGGAAACAACGAAGACTAAGTCAGCTCGTGGTATGACACAAAAATTTGTGATAAAGAGAGTGATACGTCATCGTGTTGCTCAAGGCAATAAACTAATTTAATTAGATAAATCATAATGATACAGCATCAACTTTTACAAATCGTTTTTTGGTTGGGGGTAATAGTCAGCCTCCCGACCTTTTATCGCTTTGTGTATGCTGGATCAGCTTTGCTTTGGCGTCATCTTTTCCCGACGCGAAAAGTTGAAATACGGATGCTTGATTCAGAGCGGCGTCCTCTTAAGACTGTAGTCATAAAGATAGATGGTAGCGACGGGAAAAGGATTATTGACCTTATTGAAGAAGCCAGCACCAAAGGTTCAGCCAAGTCATGAGCGAAGAGAAAAAAAATATTCTCAGCGAGAACAAAGGGCTAACTACTGGTGGTCTTGGTGCTGTTCTGACAACATTAGTTCCTCTGTTTGCTCCGGAACCTACAAGTGAATGGCGCCCTCTTCTTTACGCTTTAGCTCCTCTTGTTTCAGCTTTTTTGACCTATGTAATGGTTTGGGTTATCAACCGCCATGGACTAGAGTCCCCTGCTGAGGCAGCCCTACGTAACAAACTTAACAGAGACCTCAAAAGTATTGAGAAGCAACTCGACAGCCCGCATTTAACAGAAAAATTTCGTAAAGAGCTACTCAGAGATCATGAGAACACCGTGAGAGAACTTGTTAACATTGGGAAAAGGACATCTGTTAGTTCTGTTCCTAAAAACACACCCGAAGAATAAATGAAATAATCCATTTATTCTTCATAAAGTGATTAATTAAATATCTCATCCATATCAAGCTGTATTTCAAGCATAGCCAAACAACCATCAATAAAACCTTCAGCCATTTGCATTTCTATACGTATCAGCTTTTCATCTTTTTTACGTTCACGCGCTATGCTGCGTTTTGATACCCCATAAAGATAGTGAACAACGAGCAGTGAATGCTCATAGGGTTTATGTCGTTTTAGCCTGGCAAGACATCCTTCGATAATAAGAGCGTCATTATCAGTACATGAAAGACGCGATTTGCTAGTTTGAGGTAATAATCCTTTGAATCCTGCAGCAACTCGCGAATAATCCACACCTGAATTATCGTTTGCTGCCCATCCGCCCCATAACTCTAAAACTTTTTGAATATCGCGCATCACTCTCTCCACAGAGTTAAATTAACCAAGAACGCCGATCGCGAGCGCCCTGTCTAAAAAACGAAAAATCAGCTCGAGCTGTGAGCCATATTTTTCTTCGAATGCCACGGTGTCCCGATGGAGCTCGTCGTGATGCCTTCTGCACAAAGGCAATACGAAAAGGTCATGGGCTTTGGTACCCATCCCGCCCTGCCCGTGGCCGATCAGGTGGTGGGGATCGTCTGCCCGCTGGTTGCAGCATGCGCAAGGCTGCTGCTTAACCCAGCGGGTGTATTTCTCGTTTTCCCAGCGGCGGCGCTTTGGCCGGAGCATGTAACTTTCAGGCGACTCAGGGTCGATTGTCAGCGCAACCACCCGCATCTGTTGCTCGTGCGGCTTGTCGCAGTTCATTAGCGTCTTCACGGCACCAGCACGCTGTGCTTTCGTCTGTACTATTTCAGCGGCCGACGGTCCCGGAACAATATCGCTTTCACGCGACACGCCCTGCACTGGCAAAGGCGGAAGGCGCAGCGCGCGGCGCGCCACGCTGTCCGGCAGCGCATCTGTGATATCCATTCTGACAGCCCACCAGCACAACTCCGGCAGAGTCAGCTCGTGGGTATCGTTAAAGGCAAGGGCTCCGCTCGCGACGCTGATAATCCAGGCTATCACATTGGAACGGGCAATTGCTGACAGGCGCTCAGTAAAATGTTCGGCCAGCTGATTATCACAGTGCCAGCACAGTCGCAGCGCGCCGGGCTCATGCCGCATCGTGGTCAGCTCATGGTGATGGTACTCACTGTGCGGCCACTGGCAGCCGCCCTGCTGCTTCATCAGCCAGTGCTCCAGCCCAGTGATGCCACCAGCAGCCCGGATCACCCGCTCATCAGTAAAGAAGACCTGCAGTCCTTCGTCATCGGCCAGGGGCTGGTGCGCCGGCGGCACCGCGCCGCTCGGGAAACGCACCATGCTTTCTGGCTGAACCTCCACCAGCACGCGCCCGTTTGCAAATATGGGCATCAGTTCAGGGCCGGGGCGCAGCAGCACGATACCCATTCCGCGCGCTATTTCCGGTGTTAAAAGAGCTCTCACGCTGCGTTCCCCTTCGCTACATGCTCAGCCCACAGCCCACCTATCCACTTAATCCCCTTAGCTGTGAAACGCGCCTGGCTGAACGCGTGGTTGGATGTGGTGGAGGTGCCCGTTTTCACCTCGAATCGTCCGGCATCAATATGCTGGTGGCGCGGCGTCAGTACTCCTCCGAGGCGGTACATAATCTCGTTGTCGATCAGGAACAGGCGGAAATCCGTCTCTTTGGCTTTTAACAGCTTTGCCACCTGACGGAATGAGAGCGAACCGCTGGCGGTGCAGTAGCGATCCACAAACTCCACCTTTGGCGCCGCGGCGGCGAGTTCCTGTGCCAGCCTTTCCTTTTGCTCGGCCAGATCCGCAGCAAGGCGCAGTGCCTCCGGCAGGGACCGCGGCACGCCCGGCTGCTGGCTGCTCTCCAGTTCCTGCCAGCGATCAACCAGGCGCGCGGTAAATTCAGGACATAACTGTGCCACGATGACATAGCTGTCACGCTTGTTAACCAGATAGTGGTGGTATTCCTGCCTGTTCTGCGGGTGGGTGTACGGCAATGCCGTATACCCTTCAATGACGCTTTTCTTCATTAACCGCTCAATGGCGGTGCACACGTCGGTATGACGTGAACCTACAAGCGAGGCTATTTCCCGGCTGGACATAAAAAGCTCCTGACCTGCCAGCGCCGCATGATGCTTGGGGCAAACTGAAATCGGGTTTGTCTGGTTCATACGTTTCTCCATCTTTCAGGCGGCTGCACCCGCCACAAAGTTACTGATTGTGATTTCCACCTTCCCTTTGCTGGTTACCGGGCCCCATTCCACCAGCATCTTTTTCACCTGGCTGTCGTCCTCCCAGACATGGGCCAGCGTCAGCGCATCGAAAAGTGCCTTCAGATAGTTATCCAGATCGCGGCGTTTCCGGTCAGGCGGGTAAAGCACCACCTCCACTACCAGCAGGCTGGTGACAGGCTTGGGTATGCGCCGAAGTTGCTCAACAACTGCCGCTGCGGCATTGCTCTGATATTTGCGCCCGTCGGCGCTAACGAGATGACGGCCTTTTAGCGGCCCCTTAGTCGGGGCGCGCCAGTAGCTGTTAACGCTGGGGGGAAAAGGCAGGGTCAGCTTCATGCAATGGCACCCCGCGCTTTCAGGAAAGCCACCGCGCTATCGCGCGATTTGGCTTCACCTTCTACCATCGCACGCAGCAGAGAAACCGCTTCATCCTCTTTGGCAATGCCTTTGATGATGATGCCGCGGGCGACGCCTTTTGATAACGATATGGCGCCTTTCTTCTCCAGCTTACGCAGCATATCGGTCGCAGCGTTGGGTGAAGCGGCCCCCATAAGCTGGGCCAATTCTTTCTGTGTCGGCGGGTAACCGTTTCGTCGCTGGAAATCTGAGAGCATATCCAGCACCTCCTGCTGGCGGGCGGTTAAAGCAGAGGCAGAATTCATGCCGCTTTCTCCCGCGCGCCAGCCATTTCGCGAACGGAGGCTCTAAGCTGCCGGATATTCCGCCAGTGTGCGGTGTCAATTGCCCCGACAACCAGCAGAACCTCATCCATCGCCAGGCCATGCTGCTCTTCAGCTTCGCGAGCGACCGTCGCAAGCCGTTCGTGCATGTCTTTCCGCTCCGCATCGTCCTGAAAGACAAAATCATGGAGGGCCATAAAAGCACGCAGCTTCACGCCGTTGTGATGCTCTTTAATCAGCGACTGCGCGCGCGAAATGACGTCTGCGGTCACCGTCACCAGCATCGGGCTTTCCATAGAATCCGCGGCCCAGCTGTGAGCAAAGCGGGATTCATGAAAGGCATACGTCTCTTTGCTGCCGAATGCCGCGCATGCACAGGCCCATACCTCAACGCCGCTTCGCTCCAGGATGTCGGCTGCTGTCAGTGGCAACTCTGTTTCAGCAGCCTGCAGTTGCTGCTCAGTTTCTGAATGCAGATCTGTTTCATCCTCATCGGGTTCCTGGCGGTTACTCATCAGCAGGCGTTCAGCCTGACGGCGTATCTGTGCAATAAACGCGTCGCCGTGCGCTTCCAGCTCGTTACGGCTGATGTAGCTCATTGCCGGGCCGCGCCAGGTCTTATCGAATACCGCAATAGCACCCGCAAAAAACGCGCCGGACGGGATCTGCTTTTCGTCTTTAGGGACGAACCATGACGGAAGATCGAAACCGATGCGTCCACGAATAAAGGCAATGTGATCCGCGTCTTCCGGCCACCAGACCTCGCTGGTGGCCGCCTTAATCAAAAAGACGTACCGCCCGCCTTTTTCCCGCATCGCGCTGGCGTGCTGCATGATGTAACGCATGCCGGTGATGTACTCCCCATCATGCTTGGACGCGCGGCTGTACGGCGGGTTGCCGAACGCGGCGCCGTTGAGTTCGGCCAGACGCGCGGACCAGTCCTGCGTCAGCGCGTTATCTTCGGCGGTGTAATAAGCCTCACATTTGGCGTTCTCGCCATCAGAGAACAGGTCCAGTACGAGCGGGCCGAACATAGCGTTGATGCCCCAAAAAATATTGTCCGGCGTACGCCACTGATCGCCGACTTCCTTAAGTTCGTGAGCCGGTTTGCTGCGCAGCGCCGCCAGCGCCTGGTTATAAACATTCAACGGGTGCATCACAGTTCCCCCACATAGTTACCGGCCAGATAGCAACGGCCTTCCACGTAACCGACGCGGTTGCTCATCTTCAGGCACTGGGTACGCTTCTTCGCCAGCCGTTCGCGGTCCCGGTTACTCTTCGAGGCATCGAACGCAGCCAGGTAGGCATGTGCGGCGCGGCGCCACAGATTCTGTCTTTCCAGCTGGCAGGCCAGCTCTTCAAAAACTTCGTGTTTCAGCTTCTCGTTTGTCATGATCTGAACCCCTCCGGGACCTGGCTGTAATCAACACCGGCATAGCTGGCTTTAAATGCGCTGTCGTCGCGCTGCACATTGCGCTGCTTCCACTGCTGGCGGGGCGGGCGTCCGCGCTCTTTCCAGCGGGTAGCGCTCAGCAGGTAGCCTTCAAGCTTGCTCGGGACGAACAGCGTCTGCGGGCGCATGTAGTCGTACATTTCAGTGTCGTGCCAGTGCTCGTGCTTGTAGTCGACAACGAGCTGCAGGTCGTCCACCGAATGACCTTCGCGAAGCCGGGCCCGGATGTTCTCCAGTGAGGATTTCGAGTTCTGGTAACGCGCGCCGGTGACCAGATTCAGGTGCTTCAGCACAGCAATCGCTTTATCGGTGATCAGCTGCTCAGCGTCGGGTTGCCGGGCAACCTGACAAGAAGTTTTTTTATCTGACGGTTCTTGTTTTGAAGTTACTGACGGATCGTGTCCAGATTCTGGACCCTGAGAAGCCCGGTTATTGCGGTTTTCCGGACGTTCAGATTCTGGACGTCTAGCTTCTGAACCTTCGGATTCTGAACGTTCAGATTCTGAATGTTCAGAAACTGGACCCTGAGAATAAGCACCGGCAGCCGCCTGGCGCAGGCGCGCCACATTCAGCGTGTAGATGTTGGTACCGCTGCGCTGGCCCTGACGACGTTCTTTACGGGTCAGCCATCCGTCACGCTCAAGCTCACCAACCGCGGTAATAACGGTGCTGCGACCGGCGCCAATCTGGCGCGCTATGGTGTCGACGCTGGGCCAGCTGATACCTTCATCGCTGGAGAAATCAGCCAGGCGCGCCAGGATCAGCAGCTTCGTGCCTTTGATTCCGGCACTCGCGCAGCCATCCCACACGTACGCTGATAACTTAACGCTCATGTATCCACCCTTTTGAACTTCTCGCGGAACCGCTCAACAGGCTGCATGCAGTCGTGCGGGTAACCCGCGCGCCGGAAGATAACCTGTCGTTTTTCGGGGTCGTAACCGGTGACGTGGACTTCAGTTCCCCGCCAGTCGCGGTATCGTCTGTTGAGTTCCTGCACGCGAAAGTCTCCGCCTGGCGATTAAACTCCCCTACCATCTGCTGAGCGAGCTGGTAGCTGACGGGCACACAGTGGCCTGATACTCTCACTGCATACCGGTACTGCACCGGACCGGCTCCGCCCGGTACCGGCAGCGCAATAAGTTGCGACCTGCGGTAACGTGTTGTTAAACTGTTCATGCGTAGTTTCTCCACTATTGAAAAGACGCGCCCGACGCCTCGAGCTGCACACTCGGGGCGTCACCTTTTCTGGTGCTCATAAACACTTCTACTGCCTGGTCTGAAACCCCATATAGCGCCATAAAGCCCATGAATCCGTGGAACTGGTGGCGAATGGTCTTGCGAAACAACTCAGAGAGCTTTTTGCGTTCATGACGGTCAATTACCCCATCCTCAGCCGCTTCAATCTGCGCCTGCGCCAGTTGGCCTTTCGCCGCGCTGGTTTTCATGTCGATTGCGAACAGGTCCACGTTGTCCATGCTTTCCGGCTTCGGAACGTCCACCAGCAGTTTGCCGACGCGCGCCGCGGCATATTCCGCCAGCATTGATACGCCGGACAGGTCCTCCATGCGCTCAAGTTCGGCGAGCGTGAAGAAGCGGCTGCCGCATTTCTGGTACATGTGGTTATGAAAGGTGTCGATGCTCATGCCGAGATCGGCAGCCATCCCGAGACGACCGGCGGGATGCGCCTTACACATCGCGCTTATTGCTGCTTTGATGTTGTCTACCATCTTGTTTGTCCTTTGGTAGTTACGGCTAAGCCGCTTTTTCATTACGCTTTTGATAAAGCGAAGCGTCGTATTTGAGCTTTCCTTTGGTACGAGCAGCAGCTTCTGCTGCGCGACCTTTCGGGATTAATTGCCCGGGTCTTGTACGCCATTGATAAAAAGCTTCTGGCGACACTCCAAAAAACTCAGCAGCCTTGTTCGGTGAGCCAAAATACTGCTCAAGTTCAGTCGTGGTCATAGCGTCCTCCTAAGAATATTTAGATATTATTATCTAATCTTTTTTAGGTCAATAAAAACTAAGATTACTTAGGTTTTCATTTCTAAGGGTTGAATCGTGGGAACACTTGGCACGCGGTTAAAGGAATTAAGGAAGCAAAGAAAGCTTACCCAAGGCCAGCTCGGTAAAGCGCTCGGGGTTTCAGATGTGACGGTTGGATACTGGGAAAGGGATTTGAACGTGCCAGGCGGTAAATCGCTAACAAAGCTCGCTCAATACCTTGGTGTAAGTGAAGGGTTTCTCTTGTACGGTCGGGAAGATGAAGCTAACGTTGGACCTGCACCTGTTGCCGCGCAACAAATCCCGATCATTAGCTATGTCCAGGCTGGGGCCTGGTCAGCTGAGTGCGACGCCAGAAATCTTGATGGAACGGTGGATTATATTTTGACGTCAGAGTTTCATTCTCGTTGCACCTTTGCCCTCAAGGTCAAAGGAAAATCTATGGAACCCGATTTTGTTGAAGGCGATGTAATCATCGTAGATCCCGAATTACGCCCCGGCCCAGGCGATTACGTTGTCGCTAAGAATGGCGGTGACGAAGCCACATTTAAGAAGTATCGAGCACGCGGAGTCAGCGAATCCGGCGAAGAAATATTTGAACTCGTGCCGCTCAACGAAGACTACGCTGTCAGAAATTCTGCTAAAGAAAAAATTCATATCGTCGGGGTGGTTGTCGAACACCGACGGATGATGCGCCGCAAGTAATTCCTTCCCCACCTCAGAAAATCTAAATTAGTTTAGGTTTTCTGCTTGACCTTCCATCTAAGTTATTTTAGATTTCAATAAATGAAAGCGAACAGGCAGGACGCCCACGAATTAGCCGCCGGTGGCGCATGAATGACCGGATGATTCGCGCAGTATTCATAAAACCAAGCCGTAAGACTCTTTGTGGCGGGCCTTTCTTCCCCGATGTCACGGTCCCGCCAATTTTTTACGCAACACACAAGAGCATCACCGGGCGACGGGCTCATAACCCAATCCACCCAGGCGGCACTCCTAACCGCAGGTGCTCTTCTGTGTTGTGTGGAGAAACTACCCGGCGGCCAGTGCAGATGGCCGCCCCCTTTCACGGGAGTGAATAAAACCTGTTTAAACAGACTTACCCCATTTCGCATAGGTGGGGTTGCTACAACAAAAAGACAACGCGGCAACTAAAGCCATCAGCAAATGGATGCCAGCGGCGAGATGCGATGTATGCGTTTTTGACCAGAAATAGCCGGGTGCAGCCGGTATTAGTGGAGGAATTATGCTGAACCTCGATTGTGTTCCGATCTCAACTTATTGCAAAGAAACTGGCGAGACACCTGATGCCATCACCAAACGTGTGCAACGTGGCGTTTGGCGTGAAGGCGTTCAAGTGCTGAAGGTGGAAGGCGTTAAGGAAAGATGGATTGATCTTAATGAGGTTGCTAAATGGGCAAGACAGAGCTGCCAAAGCTCCCGCGCGGCGTGACCGTAAGAAAGCATAGCCAGGGAGAGACAATTAATATTACTTTCACCTATAGAGGAGTTAAGTGCCGTGAGCCGCTCTCTAATCTTGAGGTGAACAGTAAGAACCTTAAATACGCCGAGCGAACCCTCGGCGAAATTTATAATAATATTGAGCGCGGGACGTTCGTCTACGCTGAATACTTCCCGCGATCAGCGCGCCTGAAGATATTCGGAAATGCAGCGGCTGGTAAAACCGTCAAGATGTACCTGGACGAGTATATTGGCATTTGTGAAACACGAAAATTATCACCTTCAACTATCGGCGGTTATAAAAAATGCCGTAGCGCGCTGGCAGCCCTTCATTCATTGCCTGCAAGCGAGCTTACGCCGGCAGCAATGAAAGCATGGATCCAAAGCCGCACCACCACGCTAAAAACAATTCGTAATCAACTTTCTTTCCTGCGCTCAGCGCTTGATGAGGCTGTAACAGATGGCGTGCTCCAACTCAACCCGGTATCACTTGTAACTGCATCTCGGTATCAAAGCGATAAATCGACTGCTGACAGCGACTATATTGTCGATCCACTTTCACCAGCAGAAATAGATGCCCTCCTATCCTCTGCCGGTAATAAGCAGTGGGAAAATCTGTTTATGTTCGCTATCCAGACAGGTTTACGCAGTTCAGAATTATGCGCGCTGCGCTGGCGCGATATCGACTTCATTGGGAAGACTGCGCATGTTCAGAACGCGAGTGTAGTTGGCGTTATTAAGGGGACAAAAACAAAGGCAGGCACACGCAAAGTAGAACTTAACGATGTGGCTATGGCAGTGCTGGCGAATCAGAAAGCTTTCACCTTCATGAAAGATGCGACTATTTTTGAGGATCCCAAAACGAATAAGCCGTGGGCAAGCGCAGATGCGATCCGCAAAAAAGCCTGGGTACCAACTTTGCGTAAAGCGGGGATTAGGTACCGTAACCCATACCAGACCCGGCATACATTTGCGACACGCCACATCAGCCAGGGCGCCAACCTTTTCTGGCTTGCCGGGCAGATGGGCCACAAGGGACCGGAGATGCTCTTCAGGCACTACGGATCTTATTTGAAAGAGTACGACGGAAACACTGAGCGAAGACCTCTACTTGCCAGCGGCGGGACACGAAAGGAGCCGTAAAGGAGCCGCGAGTATTTTGATAGAAATTTAATTAATATTTATTAATGACTTAAAAAAATTCGGACACGGGTTCAACTCCCGCCAGCCCAAAATTCTCCATCGGTGATTACCAGAGTCATCCGATGAAGTCCTGAGAGCCCGCACGGCACAAGCCTTGCGGGCTTTTTTGTGTCTGTAGCGTATTCGATCATATCCTGGGCTGCTAACAGGTACCCGTCTCTACAGCATCATGCACAAGAACAAGTTGCACGCCGCGCTTCTTCTTGCGCCGTTTCAGCGCCTGTTATCCGCCGCACCTTGATTTTTTACGGCTTGCCCTCTCATCCTAAATTCCCCACCATACCTGGACGTCACTCATCACGCAGAAAAACCCTATGCACCTTACAGACGCTGAAATCGCCAGCCGGGTTCCTGTCTGGTATGCCCTGTCGGAGATTTTTACCGGGCGAGAATTACAGGACTACGATTATCGGTGGATGGCGCAGGTGCTAAAAGAAACCAGTAAAAGCCGTGAAGAGATTTTGACTATTCTCGATGAAGAGGTCGCGCCAACCTTGCAGGTTAACCTTCTGCATAGTCCAGCTCCTGTCATGCAAGGCTGGTCAGAGGAAAATGTAAAACTGATGGTGATGGAATATGTCGCGAGAAAGCCGACGTTGATTGAGCGAATGCTTCCTGCCCGTTTTCTGTTAAAGCGGCGTCGGAAATATATTCAGCATGATGTCGACAGGCTTTGCGCTGAGCTGGATGCGCTGAGAAACGGGGATTGCCTGTAACCGAAAACAGACGCCAGCGCAGAGGCTCTAAGCGATGTCCTGAAATCTTTCGTCAAGAAACGCCCCCGACGGGTCTGCCGGTATAAGACCATCAAAAAATACCCAATAACACACACCAGTGCATGGCCGGGTTTGGCAACAGCAAAAATATTTATACGGGTTGTGAATAACGCAAAACATTTAACGCGCTCCCAGCACCAGCGGGCGATCGTATAACACAACGCGCGCCGGGCGACTGGCGGCATATTTAATGGTCACGCCAGTGCCGGAGGCGAAGCGTTTATATTCTCTGACAGACATTATCTGAACCAGGCGCGACTGCACTTCCTGCCCGTCCTGAGTTTTGAATCTGACGACCATGACGCATTTTACGTTATACCGGTGCAGGTGATTATCGCGGTGGATCGAAAGGATATCGGCATTGGCGGCGATGCCGTTTTTCATAATATCCGCCTCGATAACGCACTGGCAGATCCATAAGGCCGCACGGCAGACCACAACCCCCACAGCAATGGCCGCAATGAGATATAACGCATCGAAAAAGAGATATTCCATCCGGGATCTCCTGACCGGGCCGCCGTACTGGCGTCGGGCGCAAATTCTTATGTGCCATAAGAATAACCCGCACGGCGGCGTAAATCTTCCGGCACCGGCGAATAAAAAAGGCGAGAGGACATACGCCCTTCTCGCCTTTAAATAAAAGCCCGCCCCTTTCAGGACGCACGACAGATTACTTCGCCAGCTCCTGCAACGTGCGCAGCTGAGCGACGGCCTCCTGCATCGCGTCCATCCCTTTCGCCACCACTTTCAGGCGGCCCAGGCTCTGGGCGACGTTTTCACGTTCTTCGCTGGTCTGCTCGCTCATCGAGGCGATACGGTCCGCGGCTTCGATACTGCGGTCTGCCATAGTCTGGGTCGCGTTGACCGTTTCCGTGGTGACCTGACGAATGCGCGCGATAGTCTCGACGGACTCATTGATGCTGTGCGCCGTCGCCTCCGCCTGTTCGCGCGAAAGATGCGCCAGCCGGCGCACTTCGCCCGCTACTACGGCGAAACCGCGTCCGGATTCCCCGGCGCGCGCCGCCTCCACCGCGGCGTTGAGCGCCAGCAGGTTGGTCTGATCGGCAATCGAGCGGATCCCGCTGGTGATTTTAGTGATGCCCCCGGAGATGGTCTCCAGATCGCTTAATCCCTGCTCCAGCCGGTCCTGCGCATCGCGCGTATCGCGCGCGGCGCTGCTCATGGAGCGAATATTGCCCTGCGCGATATCCAGCGTTTCGGTCTGCTGCGACGTGGCGTGCTCCAGCAGCGGCAGCGTTGAGAGCAGCGGCGACAGCTCCTGCTGATAGCTAATGACCTGCTCAATCACCTGCGACTGCATGCGGTGCATCGCCTCCCAGCGGCGCAGCGTGCGCTGAGCGTAGTGCGCGGCATAGGCCGCATACTCCACCGGGAACTGGCTCATCGCCTGGTTGGGCTTATCGAAAAACACCAGCGCGGAGAGCGTCTGGTTGATAGGCACCCCGAGGATCTCGCCGAAGCTTGAGAACCCTGCCGCCGGGATCTGGCGGAAGAAATCCGCGCGCGGCAATGTAGCGAGGTTGTTCATGCGACGCAGTACGCAGTCGTTGAGCAACATGCCCGCCGGTTTGCCATAGCGACGCGTAAACGCCTGCCAGTCATTCACCGTATGGGCGACAAAATCGGTCGCTTTCATCAGGTACAGCCGATCGCCAAACTCCAGATCGCAGAAGAAGCGGATCTGTGAGGATTCGATCTGCGCTACGGATCGAATAAAGAAATCGTCGCCCACTTTTACCGCGAAGGTATAGCCTTCGAGCGCCTGCGCGAGCTGATCGGGTTTGCAGTTAAGCTGGCTTGCCAGATACGACACGATCGGCTGTTGCTGGCCTTTGGCGTCGAACAACGAGTTGACGGTGCGCGCAACCGGATCAGCCTGCGCCACCAGCCAGCTTTTGTCGGTAGGCTGGAAGTTCTGGCTTTTAAACGGCGCGAAGGATTTGCCCGGCGCCATTTCGCACAGTACGACAATCGCGCGGCCTTCCATCATGCGCCCGTTGACGCTCATCCAGGTGCCGCTGAAATCGAGTTTGCCGCCCGCCGCGCCGCCCACGGCGAGACACGGAAAGCGCCCGGACTTATACCAGGCCTGCATCAGAAACCCTTCCGAGGCGGCGAGACCGTCGCAGTAGATCAGCGCGAAGGTACGTTCGGCGTTGAGCGGCAGGCGCACATCGAGCGCGCTGAGATCGCGTGAAATCGCCTCCACGCGCTGCATGGCGCCTGGAAGACGGGTATGCAGATCAACTGAATGCACTTCGTGGCGGCCTATGAGCGCTTTCGGCAGCAGCAGCCAGCTCCCCTCGTCGCCCTCCAAATCACAATAGACTGTCGCTTTTTCCTGCTGGCACAGCGTGCCGGTAGAGGAGAGCACCAGTACGGTGCGCTCCGGCGTGGCGAAGCGCTGCCAGACCTGACTGACAGCATGAAAATTCGCGTTGGGCGGTACAAATACCATCAAGATGCCCGGCTTATCCGGCACGCCCGCGTCACGTAACGATGTGGGTAATTTCTGACAGCGATACACACCGCTACGGGGGCTTGATGCCGAAAATGTCCGTCCTGGACCCGTTATTAATGTTGACAGGATCCCCATGGTGGCCTCTTTTTATCTCTGTAATTCAAATTATTCAGAGAAATACTCCTCTCTGCCCCACTGTTATCGGCAAAAGTTTCTGATAAAACAGTTCATTTACTGAAATATTATTAAGCGTGAGTAAAACCGCACATTTTATAAGCAAAAAAATGCAACGAAACGGCGAAAAGATGAACGGTTTCAAAAAGGACAGCAGGCAGGAACAAGCACGCTGACGAGACGCAAAAAACCCGCCGAAGCGGGTTTTTTTAATGAACGCGGAGGGTTAGTTTTTGGACTGTACCCAGAAGGCGTGGATGAGGCCCGGGATGTAACCCAGCAGCGTCAAAAGGATGTTGAGAATAAACGCCCAGCCGAAACCTTTACCCAGCAGTACGCCAAGCGGCGGCAGAATGATGGTAAAAACGATTCTCCAGAATCCCATAGTTACTCCTGTAGTGGTTTTGCAGCTCATTGTAAGTTGCTTATTTTATTAAGTTTAGTCGCTAAGCCGTAAAACGCCACCCTTCATACAGGACTTTACCTGGCCTAACGTGGCTATACAGAGCGTATCGCGTTACTCCTTCTCCCACGAGGCACCTGCGCGCAGCTTGTGAAGGTGCGCGCAGGTGGGCTACTGTTAGTAAACGATGTGAATAATCAGGAGGTCATAATGTTTGAAGCTGGCGATATCGTACAACCGCGACTGGGCGGCCCGAAGCTGAAAGTCATTGAAGTGCATGGCGACCAGATTGTCGCGGTGCGCCCGGATGACGCACAGGGCGAGAAAATCACGCTTAAAGCAGCCGATGTAGCGTTATATAAAGAAGACGGTGACTTCGGCGTGTGTTGAGTGTTGTCGGTGTGTGAGAAGGCAGGTGGATAAGATAGCAGGTCGCTATGATGGCAGGTATCCGGCCTATAACCAGAATCTTACTATTCCCTTATGGGTGGTAAGCGAAGCGCCCCCGCCGGGGCGCCTCATCGCCCATCAACGAACAAGAACGCGGCTTTCTGCGAACGCCTGTTCGCTAAGCCGGTGGTAAAACGCGAGGAGCTGCCTGAGCAATACCTGAATGTCTTCCTCACACCAGTCTTGCAACGGGCGGGCGTGTGGGCCGCTGAAATGGTCACTAAGCACCTGCAGTTCAGGTCGTAACCCCTGCGCCAGCGCAGCGGGTGGAATATCCATCAGGCACTCAAACCAGAAGCGCAGAAGTTTTTTGCGAAGCCGCCCTTCGCAGGTGAGCATCAGCACGCCCCGCTCAAAGTGGTGTAAAACATCGATCGTTGTGTTCATGTTCCTTGCTAAAAGCCGTGAAAAACAGGCGTTCATTATCCCCCACCCGCACGCGCGTGGGCTGAATTCTGGTTAAAGCCGTTTTGCGACGGGCTAATCATATTCATCCCGCAGATAAATAGCGCGCGCCGGTCACTCTCAGGCAAGATGCTAACGCCTGCCGAAAACAGCATAAAACTCTGGCTTTTGGCGTAACGCGTTATCTGAAACTCCGCGCGCCAGTAAAGAGCGCGCCGCAAAACATTCCCTGCCGCCGCTGAAGCGACACGGCTTCTCTGATAAAATTAAGCCTATGAAAATTAATAAAAAATAAACGATCCCCGTTAAAAATAGCGAGGCGACGCACGTTTTTGAATTTACAGAGGATTTTATTGACAAAGCGGCGATAAATAAAAATTTATAGCTAATTGAAAGCAACAAACCAGCCATATACTCTACCATCAGCGCAAAATGCCAGGCATATCGCCAGCGCGACCTTACCTTTCCCGTTTTCCCTGTTGATGGTTCAGGAGCTTAATTTCATGTTTTCGCCGCATTCTCGCCTGCGTCACGCCGTAGCGGACACCTTTGCCATGGTAGTGTATTGCTCCGTCATGGGGATGATGATTGAAATATTTGTCTCCGGAATGAGCTTCGAACAATCGCTCTCGTCACGCCTGGTTGCGATACCGGTCAATATGGTCATCGCCTGGCCTTACGGGCTTTATCGCGACGCGTTCATGCGCGCTGCGGCGCGTCTGGGTAAAAGCCGTCTCGTTAAAAACATCGCAGATGTGTTCGCCTACATTACATTCCAGTCGCCGGTCTACGCCGCTATTCTTCTTTTTGTTGGCGCGGATATCCCGCAGATTATCGCTGCGGTGAGTTCCAATATTGTGGTGTCGATGATGATGGGGGCGGCCTACGGGTATTTCCTCGATTACTGCCGCCGTCTGTTCCGGGTAAGTCCCGCCGCGCCGGTGAGCGCGCAGGCCTGAGAAGGGAAGGATTACTGCGGTTCGCCAAATAAGCCGTTCAGATAACGCTCCAGCGCCATGCGGGAGCTGAATCCCAGCGGGATGCCGTAATGTTCCTGCGCGTCGCCGCCAAGCCACAGCGGAAACTGCTGGTAGTGATCGCAGGTTTTCATTTCTGAAGCCGGGTCCGCCAGCGACTGGCTGCGCTCCCTGAGCGTCGGGTGAATGACCAGCGCCGTGCGCCCCATACGCGCTTCGCGATTCACATAGACATAATTCTCGCCGCGACGATAACCATAAGTTTTTGGCGTCACCACATCCATGGTAAACCCTGCCTTTTCCAGTACGCGCGCCACCTCATCGGGTCGTAAATACATAAATTTTCCTCATCTGCTTCAGACTGCGGGGAAACCTTACATTAGGAGGAATAGCAGGGCTTTCGGAAAAGTCCAGAAAGGCCCTCTGACGGCCCGGCACGCCGAAGCGGCTCACATTTTGTTCTATACTTTGATTAAGTAAACACAGAGGGAGAACGTTATGTTTAACAGAAACACCCGTAACGATGTGAACGATGGCGTCAGCGAAATCAACCACGATATCAGCCGCCTTGCCGATACGCTGGAAGGCGTACTGAAGTCCTGGGGCAGCGATGCCAAAGGCGAAGCCGATGTCGCGCGTCGCAAAGCGGAATCGCTGTTGCGTGAAACCCGCGCCCGTATGCACGGCAGAAGCCAGGTCAACCAGGCCGCCCGCGACGCCGTGAGCTGCGCCAGCACATTTGTGCGTGAACGTCCGCTGAGCAGTCTGGGTATCGGCGCGGCCGTCGGGATTTTCCTCGGCGCACTGCTTATCTCTCGCCGCTAATCTGAAGCACGGTTCAATGCCTTTTCCCCGGCGCTGCCGGGGAACGGTTTTCTGCTCCCCCCTCGCCTTTCCGCCCTGCTTAATATTTTTCAGCCCCTTTTTGCGTCCAGGCGCTGCCATGCCTGCGTCTGCGCGTCGTTGTGGCTCCGCCTGTCAGAAACCCTATATATTGCGTAGTTGAAAGTTATCACAACTACATCTAGTATCTTTCTTATCAGACACCCCCAATCAACACTGCGCCGCGGTGGGGATTTTAACATATTGATGAGAATACGAATCATGCGCATAACTATTTACACAAGAAATGATTGCGTCCAGTGTCACGCCACTAAACGCGCGCTGGAAAGCCGCGGGATCGCGTTTGACACCATCAATCTCGACGAACAGCCTGAGGCTATCGACACGCTGCGCGAGCAGGGTTTCCGCCAGTTGCCGGTGGTCATGGCCGACGACCTGAGCTGGAGCGGCTTTCGCCCGGACATGATTAACCGTCTGCGCGCGGACTCGCTTGCGGCGAACGCATGAGTGCCCTGATTTACTTCTCCAGCCGCTCGGAAAACACCCATCGTTTTATCGCACGGCTGGGTCTGCCGGCACAGCGTATTCCGCTTGAGGATGACGCGCGGCTACGGGCAGACGAGCCGTACATCCTGGTAGTACCGACCTACGGCGGGGGCGGAACGGCAGGCGCTGTGCCGCGCCAGGTTATCCAGTTTCTTAACGATGAACACAATCGCGCGCTGCTGCGCGGCGTTATCGCCGCAGGCAACCGTAACTTCGGCGAGGGGTTTTGCCGCGCCGGCGACGTCATCGCCCGCAAATGTCAGGTGCCTTTTCTCTATCGCTTTGAGCTGATGGGCACCGGGCAAGATATCGACAACGTGCGTAAGGGAGTCAACGAATTTTGGCAACGACATCACTAACCGGCGAAGCCGCAATGCAAACGCCGCCGGACTATCACGCGCTGAACGCGATGCTCAACCTTTACGACGCGTCTGGTCGCATCCAGTTTGCCAAAGACCGCGAAGCGGTGGAGGCTTTTATGGCCGCCCACGTGCAGCCGCGTACGGTGATTTTCCCCGACGCCCACACGCGGCTTGCGTATCTGGTGAGCGAAGGCTATTACGATGACAACGTGCTTAAGCGCTATCACGCGGACTTCGTCGCCGGGCTGTTTGACGCGGCGCACCGGTACGGCTTCACCTTTAAAACGTTTCTTGGCGCGTGGAAGTTTTACACCAGCTATACGCTGAAAACCTTTGATGGCAAACATTACCTGGAGCACTTCCCGGACCGCGCCTGCATGGTGGCGCTGACGCTCGCCTGTGGCGATGAAGCCCTCGCGCGCCAGCTCCTGGACGAGATCTTAAGCGGCCGCTTCCAGCCCGCGACGCCGACCTTCCTTAACTGCGGGAAAAAGCAGCGCGGCGAGCTGGTCTCCTGCTTCCTGCTGCGCATCGAGGATAATATGGAGTCCATCGGGCGTGCGGTGAACGCCGCGCTCCAGCTCTCCAAACGCGGCGGCGGCGTGGCGTTTTCGCTCTCGAATTTGCGCGAAGCGGGCGCGCCGATTAAGCGCATCGAAAATCAGTCTTCCGGCGTGATCCCGGTGATGAAAATGCTGGAAGACGCGTTTTCTTACGCTAACCAGCTCGGCGCCCGTCAGGGCGCAGGCGCGGTCTATCTTAACGCGCACCACCCCGATATCCTGCGGTTTCTCGATACCAAACGCGAAAACGCCGATGAGAAAATCCGCATCAAAACGCTGTCGCTCGGCGTGGTTATCCCGGATATCACCTTTGAACTCGCCAAAGCCAACGCGCAGATGGCGCTGTTCTCGCCTTACGACGTGGAGCGCCTTTACGGTAAGCCGTTCGGCGATATCAGCGTCAGCGAAATGTATTCACAACTGGTGGAAGACGATCGCGTTCGCAAGCAGTACATCAGCGCCCGCGAGCTGTTCCAGCGGCTGGCGGAGATCCAGTTTGAATCCGGCTATCCGTACATCATGTTTGAGGATACGGTCAACCGCGCCAACCCGATTGCCGGGCGCATTAACATGAGCAACCTGTGCTCGGAGATTTTGCAGGTCAACAGCGCGTCCACGTTTGATGAAAACCTCGATTATGCAACGGTGGGCCAGGATATCTCCTGTAACCTCGGTTCGCTGAATATCGCCCATACGATGGACTCGCCAGACTTTGGCCGCACGGTGGAAGTTGCCGTACGCGCGCTGACTGCGGTTTCTGATATGAGCCATATCCGCAGCGTGCCGTCCATTGAAGCGGGCAACGCCGCCTCGCACGCCATCGGGCTCGGGCAGATGAACCTGCACGGCTATCTGGCGCGCGAAGGCATCGCGTACGGCTCGCCGGAAGGGCTCGATTTCACCAATCTCTATTTTTACACCATCACCTGGCACGCGCTGCACACCTCAATGATGCTGGCGCGCGAGCGCGGCGTGCGCTTCGAGGGTTTTGAACGCTCGCGTTACGCCAGCGGCGAGTACTTCGACAAATATCTCGCGCAGGCATGGACGCCCAAAACCGCTAAAGTGCAGGCGCTGTTTGAGAAGGCGGGCATCACGCTTCCGACCCAGCAGATGTGGCGCCAGCTTCGCGACGACGTTATGCGTCACGGGCTTTATAACCGTAACCTGCAGGCCGTGCCGCCGACCGGCTCTATCTCCTACATTAACCATGCGACGTCGAGCATTCATCCGATCGTCTCGAAAATCGAGATCCGCAAGGAAGGCAAAATTGGCCGCGTCTATTACCCCGCGCCGTTTATGACCAACGAAAACCTGGCGCTGTATCAGGATGCCTATGAAATCGGCCCGGAAAAAATCATCGACACCTATGCCGAGGCCACGCGTCATGTGGATCAGGGGTTGTCGCTGACGCTGTTCTTCCCGGATACCGCCACCACCCGCGATATCAACCGGGCGCAGATTTACGCCTGGAAAAAAGGCATCAAGACGCTTTATTACATTCGACTGCGCCAGCTGGCGCTGGAAGGCACCGAAATTGAGGGCTGCGTCTCCTGCGCCCTGTGAGGAATCACCATGACCCGTTTAAGCCGTATTAGCGCCATTAACTGGAACAAACTTCAGGACGAGAAAGATCTGGAGGTGTGGAACCGGCTCACCAGCAACTTCTGGCTGCCGGAAAAAGTGCCGCTGTCGAACGACATTCCGGCCTGGCAGACATTAACGCCAGGCGAACAGCAGCTTACCATTCGCGTGTTCACCGGGCTGACGCTGCTCGACACCATTCAGAACGTGGTCGGCGCGCCCGCGCTGATGGCGGATGCCATCACGCCGCATGAAGAAGCCGTGCTCTCTAACGTCAGCTTTATGGAGGCCGTACACGCCCGCTCGTACAGCTCCATTTTCTCGACGCTCTGCCAGACCAAAGATGTCGACGCCGCCTACGCCTGGAGCGAAGAGAACGCGCCGCTTCAGCGTAAAGCGCAGATAATTCTTGAGCACTATCGCGAAAACGATCCGCTGAAAAAGAAAATCGCGAGCGTGTTTCTGGAGTCGTTCCTGTTCTACTCCGGCTTTTATCTGCCGATGTACTGGTCGAGCCGCGGCAAGCTCACCAATACCGCCGATCTCATTCGTCTGATCATTCGTGACGAAGCGGTGCACGGGTATTACATCGGCTACAAATATCAGCAGGCACTGGCGAAGGTGGACGCGCTAAGACGTGAATCGCTTAAAGCGTTCGCGCTGGATCTGATGATGGATCTTTATGATAACGAACTTGCCTACACCGCGGCGCTGTACCGCGAGGTTGGCTGGGTGGACGATGTCAGCGCATTTCTCTGTTACAACGCGAATAAGGCGCTGATGAATCTGGGTTATGAGGCCCTTTTCCCGGCGGAAATGGCGCAGGTGAATCCGTCGATTCTGGCGGCGCTCTCCCCTGGCGCAGACGAAAACCACGACTTTTTCTCCGGCTCCGGTTCGTCTTATGTCATGGGCAAAGCGGTGGAAACCGAAGACGAGGACTGGGATTTTTAATTCGCTTATACGCGTAAATAATGGCTGAATTGCCGTCAGAATTATTTGCTAAAAAATTGTAAAATTCACGAAAATATCTCTGCAACATTCCGGAACGCTATTTCCACTCTCTTCCGGGCGAATCACGCTGATTCGCCCGTGATTTCACTGTGTAAAACGAAAAATATCGTCTCCTGTCGCCTGCCGCTCAGCCCAGTAATACCGGGAAATAATGGCGTTTTGTCGCAGCATTTCGCCGTGCGCGCCGGAAATTGAGGGTTGTCTCAGAATCTGAGTATGTTAGGGTATGCCCCGGTAACTATTTCCTGCAGGAATCATCTTAACGGCAAAATATAACAGGACTCACGCTATTGCATGGCAATTAAATTAGAGATTAAGAATCTATACAAAATATTTGGAGAGCATCCGCAACGGGCCTTTAAATATATTGACCAAGGGCTTTCAAAAGCGGAAATACTGGAAAAAACCGGGCTATCTGTCGGCGTTAAAGACGCCACTCTGGCCATTGAAGAAGGCGAGATATTTGTCATCATGGGATTATCCGGATCGGGTAAATCCACTATGGTTCGCCTTCTCAATCGCCTGATTGAACCCACCCGCGGCCAGGTGCTGATTGACGGCGAAGATATCGCTAAAATATCAGACACCGCGCTGCGCGAGGTGCGCAAGAAAAAGATAGCGATGGTATTCCAGTCATTCGCGCTGATGCCGCATATGACGGTATTAAATAATACTGCTTTCGGCATGGAATTAGCCGGCGTACCGCTGAAAGAACGTCAGGAAAAAGCGCGCGACGCGCTGCGTCAGGTCGGGCTTGAAAATTACGCGCACGCCTATCCGGATGAACTTTCCGGCGGGATGCGTCAGCGCGTTGGGCTTGCGCGCGCACTGGCTATTAACCCGGATATTCTGTTAATGGATGAGGCGTTCTCGGCGCTCGACCCATTAATTCGCAGCGAAATGCAGGATGAATTAATTAAGCTGCAATCGCGCCATCAGCGCACCATTGTCTTTATTTCCCACGACCTCGACGAAGCCATGCGAATTGGCGATCGTATCGCGATTATGCAAAACGGCGAAGTGGTGCAGGTCGGCACGCCGGATGAAATTCTTAATAACCCGGCGAACGATTATGTGCGCACGTTTTTCCGCGGCGTCGATATCAGCCAGGTCTTCAGCGCGAAAGATATCGCCCGCCGAAGCCCCGGCGGTCTGCTGCGTAAAACGCCGGGGTTTGGCCCGCGTTCCGCAATCAAACTGTTGCAGGATGAAGATCGCGAGTTTGGTTACGTCGTCGAGCGCGGTAACCGCTTTGTCGGCACCGTCTCGGTGGACTCCCTGAAAGCGGCGCTGGCGGCAGGCCAGGGGCTGGACAGCGCGTTGCTGGACACGCCTGCTGCGGTGAGCGCCGACACGCCGCTCAGCGAACTGCTCTCACCGGTTGGGGTGGCGCCATGCGCCGTCCCGGTGGTGGGCGAAGAGCAACAGTATGTGGGCGTTATCTCGAAAGGGGTACTCCTGCAGGCATTAGATCGCGAGGGGGCAACCAATGACTGACCAGACGCAAAATCCGTGGGATACCGGGACCGCTGACGCGGCGGCCAATAGCGCCAGCAGCGCCGACGCGTGGGCCAGCCCGACGCCCGCGCCGGAGAGCGGCACCGCCGACTGGCTCAACAGCGCGCCGGCGCCCGCGCCAGAACATTTCAACATCATGGACCCGTTCCATAAGACGCTGATCCCGCTTGACCGCTGGGTAACGGAAGGCATCGACTGGGTAGTGACGCATTTCCGCCCGCTGTTCCAGGGCATTCGCGTGCCGGTGGATTACATCCTGGGTGGCTTTCAGCAGTTGCTGCTGGGGATGCCTGCGCCAGTGGCGATCGTGATTTTCGCGCTGATCGCCTGGCAGATCTCAGGCGTCGGAATGGGCGTTGCGACGCTGGTGTCGCTGATCCTCATCGGCGCGATCGGCGCCTGGTCGCAGGCGATGGTGACGCTGGCGCTGGTGCTGACCGCCCTGCTGTTCTGCGTGCTGATTGGCCTGCCGCTTGGGATCTGGCTTGCCAGAAGCCCGCGCGCCGCGAAGATTATTCGCCCGCTGCTGGATGCGATGCAGACCACGCCAGCGTTTGTCTATCTGGTGCCGATTGTGATGCTGTTTGGCATCGGCAACGTGCCGGGCGTGGTCGTGACGATTATCTTCGCGCTGCCGCCGGTGGTGCGCCTGACGATCCTTGGGATCAACCAGGTACCGGAAGATCTCATCGAAGCGGCGCGCTCGTTCGGCTCAAGCCCGCGTCAGATGCTGTTTAAAGTCCAGCTTCCGCTGGCCATGCCGACCATTATGGCGGGGATTAACCAGACGCTGATGCTGGCGCTCTCGATGGTGGTCATCGCCTCGATGATAGCCGTAGGCGGGCTGGGACAGATGGTGCTGCGCGGCATTGGCCGCCTTGATATGGGCCTCGCCACGGTCGGCGGCGTCGGGATCGTTATCCTCGCCATTATTCTCGACAGGCTGACGCAGGCGGTCGGGCGCGACGCCCGCAGCCGCGGCAACCGTCGCTGGTACTTAAGCGGCCCGCTCGGCCTTATCACTCGTCCATTCATCAAATAACGCGCGGGCGGCGCAGGCCGCCCCGTTCCCTTCTTCTCATAAAAGGAATAACGATGCGACATTCTGTTCTTTTCGCCACGGCGTTTGCCTCACTCGTTACCACCAGCACCTTTGCCGCTGACCTTCCGGGCAAAGGCATTACCGTCCAGCCAGTGCAGAGCACTATCTCTGAAGAGAGTTTTCAGACGCTGCTGGTCAGCCGCGCGCTGGAAAAGCTCGGCTACACCGTGAATAAAACCAGCGAAGTGGATTACAACGTCGGCTACACCTCGATTGCCTCCGGCGACGCCACCTTTACCGCCGTGAACTGGCAGCCGCTGCATGACGATATGTACGCGGCGGCGGGCGGTGATAAAAAATTCTGGCGCCAGGGCACCTATGTGACCGGCGCGGCGCAAGGCTATCTGATTGATCGTAAAACCGCCGAGAAATATCACATTACCAATATCGCTCAGCTGAAAGATCCCAACATTGCGAAGCTGTTTGACAGCAACGGCGACGGCAAAGCAGACATGATGGGTTGTACGCCGGGCTGGGGCTGCGAAACGGTGATTAACCATCAGAACACGGCCTATCATCTGCAGGACACCGTGACCGTGAACCACGGCAATTACGCGGCGATGATGGCTGATACGATTGCGCGTTATAAAGAAGGCAAGCCGGTGCTCTATTACACCTGGACGCCGTACTGGGTGAGCGACGTGCTGAAGCCGGGTAAAGACGTGGTGTGGCTACAGGTGCCGTTCTCTTCCCTGCCGGGCGAGCAGAAAAACATCGACACGACGCTTGCGAATGGCAATAACTTCGGTTTCCCGGTCAATACGATGCATATCGTGGCCAACAAAGCCTGGGCGCAGAAAAACCCGGCGGCGGCGAAGCTGTTCTCGGTGATGAAACTGCCGATTACCGATATCAACGCCCAGAACGCGATGATGCACAGCGGCAGAGCCAGCGAGGCGGATATTCAGGGTCATGTTGATGGCTGGATCAAAGCCCACCAGCAGCAGTTTGACGGCTGGATCAACGAAGCGCTCGCCGCGCAGAAATAAGCGCGTTAACGATGTAAGACGACACCCGCCGCCCGGCGGGTATTTTTTATGGAGCCGGGCATGGCCTGGGCATAACGGCGAGCAGATAAGTGCAGCCCCACCGTGACCTCACCTCCTTCCAAAACGCACAATCCGACACGTAACAATTCCTCAACAATCTGGCGCTACGGTGCGGTTCCGTTATCATAATGGCTTTCGGCAAGCGCTTTTACGCCCTTCTTATTGAGCAACATACAAAACCATGACCAAACACTCTCAAGGACTTAGCACACCGCTGACGGTATTGATGTCTGTCGCGACCGGTCTTGTGGTAGCGAGCAACTACTATGCCCAGCCGCTGCTCGACACAATCGCCAACGCCTTCGCCATTACCGCCAACCAGGCGGGCTTTATTGTGACCGCCGCACAGCTCGGCTACGCCTTTGGGCTGCTGTTCCTGGTGCCGCTCGGCGACATGTTCGAACGCCGCAGCATGATTGTCATCATGACGCTGCTGGCCGCCGCCGGGATGCTGATTACCGCCAGCAGCCATACGCTGGCGATGATGATCCTCGGCACCGCGCTGACCGGCCTGTTCTCAGTGGTGGCGCAGGTACTGGTGCCGCTCGCCGCCACGCTCGCCGCGCCGGAAAAACGCGGCAAGGTGGTGGGCACGATTATGAGCGGCCTGCTGCTCGGTATTCTGCTGGCGCGTACCGTCTCCGGTGCGCTCGCAAGCCTCGGCGGCTGGCGCACCGTCTACTGGGTCGCGACGGTGCTGATGGCTATCATGGCGCTCGCGCTCTGGCGTGGGCTGCCAGCCGTGAAACAGACCAGCACGCTTAACTATCCGCAACTGCTCGGCTCTATTTTCAGCCTCTTTACCCGCGATAAGCTCCTGCGCACCCGCGCGCTGCTGGGCTGCCTGACTTTCGCCAACTTCAGCATTCTCTGGACGTCGATGGCGTTTTTACTGGCTGGCGCGCCGTTTCACTTCTCCGACGGCGTGATTGGCCTGTTCGGCCTTGCGGGCGCGGCCGGCGCGCTCGCCGCGCGACCGGCTGGCGGGTTTGTCGATAAGGGCAAAGCGCATCTCACCACGACCTGGGGGCTGGTGCTGCTGCTGCTGTCGTGGATTGCCGTCGCGTTCGGCCAGTTTTCGGTTATCGCGCTGATTATCGGCATTCTTATCCTCGACCTGACCGTACAGGGCGTGCATATCACCAACCAGAGCGTTATCTACCGCATTCACCCGGACGCGCGTAACCGCCTGACCGCCGGTTATATGACCAGCTATTTTATTGGCGGCGCGGCCGGATCGCTGATTTCCGCCTCCGCCTGGCAGCACGCCGGATGGAACGGCGTGTGCGCCGCGGGTGCGATTATCGCCCTACTAAATCTGGTAGTGTGGTGGCGGGGCTATCACCGCCACAGCGGCGCAGAGTGAGGTCTGCGTCGCACCTTTGCCGTCCTGAATGCCCGCGAAGGGTGTTAAGGGCGGTAACACTCTGTTAAGGTTATGCTGAGTTATTTATTCGAGTGATTTTAACTTCGGCAATATATCAAAAACGTATATGGATATACCCACACCCTTAAGCCCCTCCCTGCCCCTTCGCATCACCACGCTGGCAGGGAGAATAAGCGATATTTTGCCATCATTTATCAGCGGCTTGCCCGTGGATTTCATCTCGCGTTTCTGTACTGTATCGCCTGGTCTGACATCATCCGAATCGACTTCTTATATTTCCGTTACTTATATGAACGACGCCCGGCTTACCCCGTTTTCCGCCGATACGCGTGGTGTCAGCGCGTCGTTATTTCTCATGCCCGCCTGGCCGCAGCGCCTACTGGCAAGGCGGCGGGCGCTCCGGGTTATGGAGTAGTCCGGAAGCTCATGGCGGTAACGTAGCCATTAGTGATTCATCTGAATAATAGATTTACATGATTTGTTACCGTCGTTATTATATCGGCTGCAATTAATGAGGTTATACCCAAATGGATAGTTCGTTTACGCCCATTGAACAGATGCTTAAATTTCGCGCCAGTCGCTACGAGGATTTTCCGTATCAGGAAATTCTGCTGACTCGCCTGTGCATGCATATGCAGGGCAAGCTGCTGGAAAACCGCAATAAGATGCTGAAGGCTCAGGGGATTAACGAGACGTTGTTTATGGCGCTGTTGACCCTGGAGTCCCAGGAGAATCACAGTATTCAGCCGAGCGAGCTGAGCTGCGCACTGGGATCGTCGCGCACGAACGCCACCCGCATTGCCGATGAGCTGGAAAAACGCGGCTGGATCGAACGTCGCGAAAGCGATAACGATCGCCGTTGCCTGCACCTTCAGCTGACTGAAAAAGGTCAGGACTTCTTACGTCAGGTGCTGCCGCCGCAGCATAACTGTCTGCATCTGCTCTGGTCTTCCTTAAGCAGCCAGGAAAAGGAACAGCTGGAGCAGATAACACGCAAATTACTCGACCGTCTCGACCAGATGGAAGAGGACAATACGATGCTTGAGGCCGTTCGCTAACGCGCCAATAAGCGCTCGTTTCGCAAACGTGCTGTTGCAAGGAAACCGCTACACTGACAGGCCAGCATCGTGCTGGCCTTTTTGACAACAGAGGTCGGCGTCCGCCGACGACAACAATAAGAACGTGGAGATAAACATGAGCGCAAATGCGGAGAACACCACCCCGCAGCAACCGGTGAATAAGAAGAAGGGCAAACGCAAAGGCGCCCTGCTTTTATTGACCTTGCTCTTTGTTGTTATTGCCGTGGCGTATGGCGTTTACTGGTTTTTAGTGGCGCGTCATTATGAGGAAACCGATGACGCTTACGTGGCAGGGAACCAGGTTCAAATCATGGCGCAGGTCTCCGGCAGCGTCACCAAAGTGTGGGTAGAGAACACCGACTTTGTGAAAAAAGGCGACGTGCTGGTCACACTTGACCCGACAGACGCCCAGCAGGCCTTTGAAAAAGCGCAGACGCAGCTCGCCTCAAGCGTCCGTCAGACTCGCCAGCTGATGATTAACAGCAAGCAGTACGCGGCAAATATCGATGTACAGAAAACCGCGCTGGCGCAGGCCCAGAGCGACTTAAACCGCCGCGTGCCGCTCGGCAGCGCCAACCTGATTGGCCGTGAAGAGCTCCAGCACGCCCGCGATGCGGTCGCGAGCGCCCAGGCGCAGCTTGATGTCGCCATCCAGCAGTACAATGCCAACCAGGCGATGATCCTCGGCACCACGCTTGAAGATCAGCCAGCCGTCAAACAGGCCGCCACCGAAGTGCGCAACGCCTGGCTTGCCTTGCAGCGTACGAAAATCGTCAGTCCGATGACCGGCTACGTATCGCGCCGCTCGGTGCAGGTGGGCGCGCAGATTAGTTCCAGCACGCCGCTGATGGCAATCGTGCCTGCGAGCGGTTTGTGGGTGGACGCTAACTTTAAAGAGACCCAGCTTGCTCATATGCGCATCGGCCAGCAGGCGACCATCGTCAGCGACATCTATGGCGATGACGTAGAGTACACCGGCAAAGTGGTCGGGCTGGATATGGGTACCGGCAGCGCCTTCTCGCTGCTGCCCGCGCAGAACGCCACCGGCAACTGGATTAAAGTCGTGCAGCGCCTGCCGGTGCGTATCGAACTTGATCCGAAACAGCTTGAACAGCATCCGCTGCGCATCGGTTTGTCCACGCTGGTTAAAGTGAACACCAGCAATCTTGACGGCGGCGTTCTGGCGACGCAGACCCGTTCGCAGCCCGCGTATGAAAGTAACGCGCGCGAAATCAGCCTGGAGCCGGTGAACAAGCTGATTAACGATATTGTGCAGGCGAACGCAGGTTAACCGGCGGAGGTTGTATGCAGCAGCAACGTAAACCGCTGGAAGGGGCGCAACTGGTCATTATGACCATCGCCCTGTCGCTTGCCACGTTCATGCAGGTGCTGGACTCCACCATCGCCAACGTGGCTATCCCGACGATTGCCGGTAACCTGGGCGCCTCGCTGAGTCAGGGCACCTGGGTTATCACCTCGTTCGGGGTGGCGAACGCCATCTCGATCCCGATTACCGGCTGGCTCGCCAGACGCGTCGGCGAGGTGCGTCTGTTCGTCTGGTCCACCATCGCTTTCGCCATCGCCTCCTGGGCATGCGGCGTCTCCAACAGCCTGAACATGCTGATTTTCTTCCGCGTGATTCAGGGGATTGTGGCCGGGCCGCTGATCCCGCTTTCCCAGAGTCTGCTGCTGAGCAACTACCCGCCGGCCAAGCGCTCCATCGCGCTGGCGCTGTGGTCGATGACGGTGATCGTCGCCCCCATCTGCGGCCCGATCCTCGGCGGCTGGATCAGCGATAACTACCACTGGGGCTGGATCTTCTTTATCAACGTGCCCATCGGCATCGCTGTGGTGCTGATGACGCTGCAGTCGCTGCGTGGCCGCGAAACCCGCACCGAACAGCGGCGCATTGACGCTGTGGGGCTGGCGCTGCTGGTCATCGGCATCGGCAGTCTCCAGGTGATGCTCGACCAGGGCAAAGAACTCGACTGGTTTAACTCCACTGAAATCGTGGTGCTGACGGTCGTGGCCGTGGTCGCGCTCTGCTTCCTGATTGTCTGGGAGCTGACCGACGAGCACCCGATTGTCGACCTCGCGCTGTTTAAGTCGCGCAACTTCACCATTGGCTGTCTGAGCATCAGTCTTGCCTATATGCTCTACTTCGGCTCGATTGTGTTGCTGCCGCAGCTGCTGCAGGAGGTATACGGCTATACCGCCACCTGGGCGGGGCTTGCCTCGGCGCCGGTCGGGATCATTCCGGTTATCCTCTCGCCGATTATCGGGCGTTTCGCGCATAAGCTTGATATGCGCCGTCTGGTGACGTTCAGCTTTATTATGTACGCGGTGTGCTTTTACTGGCGCGCGTACACCTTCGAGCCGGGCATGGATTTCGGCGCCTCGGCGTGGCCGCAGTTTATCCAGGGTTTCGCGGTGGCCTGCTTCTTTATGCCGCTGACCACCATCACTCTTTCCGGCTTGCCGCCGGAGCGGCTGGCGGCGGCGTCGAGCCTGTCCAACTTCTTAAGAACGCTGGCGGGCTCTATCGGCACCTCGATAACGACGACGCTCTGGACTAACCGGGAATCGATGCACCATGCGCAGATGACCGAGTCGGTGACGCCGTTTAATCCCAATGCGCAGGAGATGTATAACCAGCTCCAGGGCATGGGGATGACGCAGCAACAGGCGTCGGGGTATATCGCACAACAGATTACCAACCAGGGGCTGATTATCTCAGCCAACGAGATTTTCTGGGCCTCGGCGGGCGTGTTCCTGATCCTGCTCGGGCTTATCTGGTTTGCGAGACCGCCCTTCGGAGCGGGGGGCGGCGGTGGCGGCGCTCACTGACGCTCGCGATAAAAAGGCCCGCACTCGCGGGCCTTTTTTATTCACGGCGTAAACGCGTTTATTCGTTGATCGATACGGCGCCCTGCTCGCGCAGCTGCGCTTTCAGACGCTCCAGCGGCAGCGGTCGGCACATCAGATAGCCCTGGGTTTCATCGCACTGGTACATTTTCAGCTGCGCCAGCTGTTCCGGCGTCTCCACCCCTTCGGCGGTAATGCTGAGCGAAAACGCTTTGCCGAGCCCGATAATGTTTTCCACGATGCTGTTAGCGTTATCCGAGTGCGGCATCCCCGCTACAAACGATTTATCAAGCTTAATGCCGTCGAACGGGAACGTGCGCAGATAGCTTAACGAGGAGTAGCCGGTACCGAAATCGTCAATGAGCAGCCGCACGCCGAGCGCTTTCAGGTTGTTCATTATCTCAAGGCTTACCTCCGGGTTGGAGAGCGTGGCGTTCTCTGTCACCTCCAGCTCCAGCCGCGCCGGCGCAAGCCCGGTCGTTTCCAGCGTCTCTTTCACCCGCTCCACCAGCCCTGGCGTGCGGAACTCCACCGCCGAAATATTGACGGAAATCGCAAGGCCCGGCATTTCACGCTGCGCGTCGCGGCAGGCGGCGTTCAGCACCCAGTCGCTGATGGCGATAATCAGCCCGGTTTCTTCGGCAAGCGGGATAAACTGATCTGGCATCAGGATGCCATGCTCGGGGTGATGCCAGCGCAGCAGCGCTTCCACTGCCACTATCTTCTCCGCGCTGACGTCATAACGCGGCTGATAAACCAGCTGGAACTGTTGCTCGCGAAGCGCCTCGCGCAGGCTGTTTTCCATTTCGCGGCGCTGAACAATCTGCTCAGCCATATCGGCGTTATAAAACACCCAGTGGTTACGCCCGCTGCTTTTGGCTTTATAAAGCGCGATGTCGGAGAAACGCAGCAGATCGGTGGCGTTGACGGAATCCTGCGGGGCGAGCGCGATACCCATGCTGGCGCCGATTAAAATCTCATGCTCCTGCACGGTAAACGGGCGATTGATCTCAACAAGAATTCGCTCGCAGAGCTGTTCCAGCGCTTCTTTGCGCTCAATATCCGGAATTATCAGGATAAACTCATCGCCGCCCTGGCGCGCCACAAGGTCAACATCGCGCAGGCAGGCGCGCAGGCGCTCCGAGACCTGATGCAGCAGCTCGTCGCCGACGCCGTGGCCGAAGAGATCGTTGACCGGCTTAAACTTGTCGAGGTCGAGGCTTATCATCGCCAGCGGATGCTCGCGAGTCGGGCGTGACTGAAGTTTGCCTTCCAGAAACTCCTTCATGCGCACCCGGTTGGGCAGGCCGGTGAGCTCGTCATGCAGCGAGAGATACTGCACGCGCGCCTGGGCTTCGACTTCCAGCGTGACGTCGGTCGCGGTGCCGCGAAAGTTCAGGGTGCCTTCCGCTGTTGCGATAGGCTTCGCCACGAGGTTGCAGTAGCGCTGATGGCCCTGCGCCGAGAGATAGCGGCAGTGTGTCATATTGCGATGCCCGCTCTGCCCCGGCTGGTGAAACCACGCCTCCAGCGTGGCCCTGTCTTCCTGGATAAATTCCGTTACCCGGCGTCCCAGCCAGTCGGCGATGCGATACCCCGTGATGACCGGAAAGCGTTCGGAAAGCCAGGTGAAGCGCAGCTCATCGTCGGTTTCCCAGATCCAGTCGGTCGTCGCTTCCACAACATCGCGAAAACGCCGCTCGCTCGCCGCCAGCGCCAGCCGGTTCTGCTCCAGCAAAAAGGCGTTTTCATCGTTAAGCCGCGCTTTGTTGAGCGCGTTACGCATCAGCAGCCCCGCGACCAGCGCGGTAAAGAGCGTCAGGAAAATAAGCAGCGGCAGAATGACGACCATCAGAGCGTGCCCCGGATCTTCACTTCGCCAGGCCATGGTGACTTGTCCGTTACCGAGCGGCAGCGCCAGCGTCACCTGGCGATAATCGGGCCGCGCCTCGCCCGGTTTACGCACGTGCAGCTCATCAATGCCATATTCGCGCCCCATTCTTGCGAGTTCCGTTTCGGTGAGCACATCGATAAACACCATCAGCGACGGCGCGCCAGGCTCTGCCTCGACGACATTATCGCCGCCGCTACGTATCCACGCCGCGCCCACCAGCGCCGGTTTGCCGTTATACGCCATCGGCGTGACAATGGCCGCCCCGTCTGTGCCATCGAGCGCAATACGCAGGCTTTTCAGCATTGGCGCGCCTGTCCAGTGTTCAACGTTCTGGTTACGTAGCCTGCCGTTGACGACGCTGTAACGGGTAGTGTCGCCGCCATCGGTCACAAAAACGCCATCGTAGCCGAACATCTCATAAAGTGACTGCCCGAGGTTGCCGCGATCCCATGCCCAGCGCACGTCGGTAGTTTTATGCAGTTTGAGATACGCCTCGCCCCAGTCGGAGTAGTCGTTGAGATTGGTTTTAAGCGCGTCCTGACGATTTTGCAGGGCTTTTAAAAACAGATGGCGGCTGCGTGCATCTGTGCGGTCATTAATATCATTCGCAATATGCAGCAGAGAGAGAATCGCGAGCAGGAAAAATAGCCCTAACAAAGCCCCCATAAAAAGCAGCGTGCGCCGGATAAAACGCGTGGTATTACCCGTTTCGTTACCAGATAACTCAGAAGCGCCGCGTCTGAAAAAACCTCTCATTCTCGATCCCAGTCAGTTAGTGCCTTAATAATGATTATGACGCCCGTGAAAAGATCCTGCGCGTTACAGAGACCTTTTGTGGCAAAATATATTCTGGCTCAGGGGCTTGCGGCCCATGCGGCCTTAACACTGACGATATACACAGACAGGACGCGGCCCGCCACTGTTCCGGGTCAATCGTTCAGGGTATAAATAGTATTGAAACGATATTTTATAATGCGGGTTTATTCTGCGCCTGACCGTATAATTTGTTTTAAGTCGACAAAACGCGGGTCTGAAGAAAAATATAACCGCAACGGTAATCATATAATAAAAAAGGAGCCTGTCAGGCTCCCTTTTCGTTATTTAACGCAGCTTTTACAGGTGCAGTTCCTGTAATTTTTCTTTCGGCAGCGCCAGTTCGTCGTTGCTGTTCACACCCACGCCACGCTCGATAATATGACGCGCAATTTCCTGCGCCTCTTCCAGCGAGTGCATCTCGTAAGTGCCGCACTGGTAGACGTTCAGCTCAGGGATCTGGTTCTGCGCTTTGACCTTCAGCACATCCTGCATCGCCGCTTTCCAGGCGTCAGCGACGCGCTGTTCGTCAGGCTGGCCGATAAGGCTCATGTAGAAACCGGTGCGGCAGCCCATCGGGGAGATGTCGATGATCTCCACGCCGTTGCCGTTCAGGTGATCGCGCATGAAACCGGCAAACAGATGTTCCAGCGTGTGGATACCTTTTTCCGGCATCACTTCTTTGTTCGGCGCACAGAAACGCAGGTCGAAGACAGTGATGGTGTCGCCGTGCGGCGTGTTCATGGTTTTCGCCACACGCACCGCAGGCGCTTCCATACGGGTATGGTCGACAGTGAAGCTATCAAGCAATGGCATCTGATCACCTCCGATAAGTGATTTTTTTAAAATTAAACTGAACTAATGATCGCGGGCCGGGTCTGAATCTATGAAAGACGCGCATTTGTTATCATCATCACTGAGTTCAGAGATGACAATTCGGCCACAGCGATGTGGCCTTTTTCTTTTGTGTCACGCCTGCTTCGCCAGCCATTCGTCAAACGGCTCGGTGTCCGCGGCTTCAATCTCACGCTGACGCGCCAGCGACGCCGCCTGCTCTTTACGGAAATCCTCTTCCTGCAGTGCCTGCAACGGCTCTTCACGCAGCATCGTGCGGTAGCGGTCTGCAAGTTCCCGTCCGGTTCCGCCGATCCCGTTTTCAATCATTGAGCGCAGAATCCGCGCAGAGTACGTAAGCTCCGGATCGTCAAAGCACGCCACCAGACGATCGCAGACCTGCTGGTACTCCTGGCCGCCGTTAATGCCGTCGAGCGTTTGCGCCACGCGACGTAAATCGCGGAACAGATCTTTGCCCACTTTCTCAAGCGGGAACTGCGCTGTTTCACAGCCGATACCGAGGGTCAGTCCCGGTTTGCGGCCTTCGAGGATAACCCGGTTCCAGTTGGCGCGGGTGCACAGCAGTTCATCGCTGCTCATCTCCGGCGCATCCGCCAGCGCACACCAGACCATAAAGAGATCGAGGAAGCGCACCTGATTTTCATCCACGCCAATCGGCGAGAACGGGTTGATGTCGAGCGAGCGTACTTCGATGTATTCGATACCGCCGCGCAGCAGCGCATCGGACGGTGATTCGCCGTCGCGCGTGACGCGCTTCGGACGGATCGGCGCGTAGAGCTCGTTTTCAATCTGCAGGATGTTAGTGTTGATTTGCAGATACTCGTCCTCTTTCTTCAGCCCCAGCGCCGCATATTCTTCCGACGGGGTTTTGATGGCGCGCTTCAATCCTGCCACATAACTGTGCAGATCGTTAAACGTAATCCCGAGATTGCTTTGCGATTTATTGGTATAGCCGAGATCGCTTAAGCGCAGCGAGGTGGCATAAGGCAGGTAATACATGCCGCAGTCGGTTTTCTTAAACGGCAGCGTAGTCGGCTTGCCTTGCAGGAAGGACGAACAGATAGCCGGCGATGCGCCAAACAGATACGGAATAACCCAGCCGAAACGGTAGTAGTTGCGAATCAGGCGGAAATAACCCGCAGAGATAGCCTCTTTGCCGCTCCCGGCATCCTCCACCTGACACTTCGCCTGCCAGAACGCGAGCGGCAGCGAGAAGTTGTAGTGAACGCCGGAGATAGTCTGCATCAGCGCGCCGTAGCGGTTTTTCAGCCCCGAGCGATACAGTGTTTTGAAGCGACCGATATTCGAGGTGCCGTACTGCGCAAGCTCGATATCCTGCCCTTCTTTAATATAGCAAGGCATACTGAGCGGCCACATGCGCTCGTCGCCAAGCATTCTGGCGGTATGGCGATGAATATCGCGCATGACCGTTAGCATGTGGTCGATATCGCCATCTACCGGCGTGATAAATTCCAGAAGGGCTTCGGCAAAGTCCGTCGTGATCCACTTATGGGTTAACGCGGCGCCCAGGCTTTCCGGATGCCCCGTGGTCGCCAGCTCGCCTTCCGGCGTGACGCGCAGCGTTTCGCGCTCCAGCCCACGGCGAATGCCTTTTAATGCCTCAGGATGCTCGGTTAACCAGGCCAGCGCCTGTGATACGTCCGGGATCAAATTGACCTCCCGCCTGTCGTGTCGAAAATATTTTTATTAAGCATAATTGTAATGGTAAAGGTTGACGATGAAAGGTCGCTCAAACAATCCAATTAGTGCCACCACGTCATACCCTGTAAAGTCGCCGCCGCGATAACGATATAGCGCAGCGCCTTGCCAAGGCACAGAAAAAAAATCACCCGCCCCCAGGGCAGCCGCAACCACCCCGCCAGCAGGCACAACAGATCGCCGACCAGAGGCAGCCAGCTTAACAGCAGCGCCGGCGCGCCGAACCGTTGCAGCCAGCCCTGCGCCCGCTCCTGCCAGCGCGACGACTCGCGCAGTGGAAACAGCCGCCCAAGAATAACGTTAGTTAACCCTCCAAGGCTATTACCTATTGTTGCGGTTAATACTAACAGCCAGGGGGTACTTTTCGCGCTTACCAGCAACGCCACCAGCACCGCTTCGGAACTGCCCGGCAGCAGCGTGGCGCTTAAAAAACTGCTGGTGAAGAGCGAAAAGAGTGACAGCGCGTCGCTCACAGCAGACGCACATCCACAGCGTCCATTCCCGCCAGACGCGCCGCTTCAAGCCCGAAATCCGCGTCTTCAAACACCACGCATTTTTCGGGCGCGACGCCCATTAGCGTCGCACAACGCAGAAACGTATCGGGAGCGGGTTTGTGATGCTGTACATGATCGGCGGCAACCACCGCGGCGAAATAATGACGCAGGCCGAGATGCGCCAGTAGCGCCTCTGCCATCGCGCTTTCGCTGCCGGTGCCAACAGCCATCGGACGACGGCCGTGCCACGCTTTGACGACGTCAATCAACGGCAACGGACGCACCGTATCAAGCAGCATCGCCTGCACCGCCGCGGTTTTTTCGCGCGCCAGCGCATGAGGGTCAAGGCTCGCCTGATTAAGCTCAATAACGGCCTGAGCGATTCGCCAGGTAGGCGAGCCATTCAGGGCGACCATTGCCTGCACATCAAACTGCATGCCGTAGCGGCCGAGAACGTCGCGCCAGGCTTGCCGGTGCGTGGGCTCGGTATCGAGGATAGTGCCGTCCATGTCAAAAATCAGCCCGTCGTAACGCTCGTACATCATGCCCTCATTACCTGACCGCAAGGATTGTTACTTTAGCTTAAACCATTAATTTTGTCGCTGTTAAGGGTGACGGCAGGTGCGCTTGAGGCAGGAAAAGTAGCGTGCGAACTGGATTGCGGGAACAGATAATGCGTTATGCCAGATAAAGGCTTTAACAAGAGAAGGGGGAGACGCATGCGGGAGGATTATTCGGCTTCGCCTCACCCTGACGGGCCGCTGCTGAAGCAGCGTTATCCTCCCTGGATTTCGCGATATGTATCGCTCACCAGGTCACGACATCATTACAGATAGCGTGGAGTAATATGGTGCATCCGGGAGGATTCGAACCTCCGACCGCTCGGTTCGTAGCCGAGTACTCTATCCAGCTGAGCTACGGATGCATCGGGATTTACTGCTGTACTGCGGATTCACGGCATCATTGCTGACAACGTGGAGTAATATGGTGCATCCGGGAGGATTCGAACCTCCGACCGCTCGGTTCGTAGCCGAGTACTCTATCCAGCTGAGCTACGGATGCATCGGCATTTACTGCTGTACTGCGGATTCACGGCATCATTGCTGACAACGTGGAGTAACATGGTGCATCCGGGAGGATTCGAACCTCCGACCGCTCGGTTCGTAGCCGAGTACTCTATCCAGCTGAGCTACGGATGCATCGGGATTTACTGCTGTACTGCGGATTCACGGCATCATTGCTGACAACGTGGAGTAACATGGTGCATCCGGGAGGATTCGAACCTCCGACCGCTCGGTTCGTAGCCGAGTACTCTATCCAGCTGAGCTACGGATGCAAAATGGCGGTGAGGGGGGGATTCGAACCCCCGATGCAGCTTTTGACCGCATACTCCCTTAGCAGGGGAGCGCCTTCAGCCTCTCGGCCACCTCACCACACGCCTCTTACGAGTGCTTCGAAGAGCTTGTTTCGTCTCATCGTCGCTGCGTGGCGCACATATTACTTTCTGGGACTTATAAGTCAAACAATTTTTCCCGACTCTGTATCGTTTGCACATTTACCGCCCAATCCGCCTGCTTTACCAACAAAAAGACTGTTTTATCAACGTAAATACACAGACACGACGAGGCACAGAGCGTAGTAAAAAAGAGGGCGAGCGCGTCGGGAAAACCAGAAAAAGCGAGAGAAACAGGAGAAAGGAAGAAAACGAAAAGGGGGGATGCGCCTCGCCTGTGTGAGCGAGACGCGACAACTCAGTAACTGGACTGTTGCGATTTTTCAGCCTGGATACGCTGGTAGATCTCTTCACGGTGTACAGATACCTCTTTGGGGGCGTTCACGCCAATACGTACCTGGTTGCCTTTTACCCCAAGAACTGTCACGGTCACCTCATCCCCAATCATGAGGGTTTCACCAACTCGACGAGTCAGAATCAGCATTCTTTGCTCCTTGAAAGATTAAAAGAGTCGGGTCTCTCTGTATCCCGGCATTATCCATCATATAACGCCAAAAAGTAAGCGATGACAAACACCTGATGTGTAAGCAGTCACGGCATTACATTCTGTTAAACCTAAGTTTAGCCGATCCAGAAAAAATCAACCCGACTTTATCGTTATAGTTCCGGCACAGATAAAGACGCCATAACAACAAAGGGTTATGGCGTCTTTCCTACCGTTTCGTTTTTTAAAGCTTAGCGGCTACCCAGCTCTCAACGCCGCCAAGCGCTGCGGGCAGCGCCGCGGCATCGGTGCCGCCAGCTTGCGCCATATCCGGACGTCCGCCGCCTTTTCCGCCGACCTGCTGAGCAATCATGCCCACCAGCTCACCCGCCTTGACGCGGTCCGTCACATCTTTTGACACACCCGCGATCAGAGAGACTTTGCCCTCCGCCACGGTAGCCAGCACGATCACTGCGGAGCCGAGCTGATTCTTCAGATCGTCAACCATAGTGCGCAGCATTTTCGGCTCCACGCCAGTAAGCTCGCTTACCAGCAGCTTAACGCCTTTGATCTCAACGGCTTTACTGCTGAGACTGGCGCTCTCCTGCGCCGCCTGCTGTTCTTTCAGCTGTTGCAGTTCTTTTTCCAGCTGACGGGTACGCTCAACCATCGCGCGAACTTTATCGTTCAGCGTCTGGCTGTCGCTCTTCAGCAACTGAGAGAGTTCGTTCAGGCGGTCATTCTGGGCATGAACCAGAGACAGCGCGCCTTCGCCAGTTACCGCTTCGATACGGCGCACGCCTGCGGCCGTGCCGGATTCAGAAACGATGCGGAACAGGCCGATATCGCCAGTGCGCGACGCGTGGATACCGCCGCATAGTTCGGTTGAGAAATCGCCCATGCTCAGTACGCGAACGCGGTCTTCATATTTCTCGCCAAACAGCGCCATCGCGCCTTTCGCTTTGGCTGCTTCCAGGTCCATCACGTTCGTTTCAATCGGCAGGTTGCGACGGATCTGAGCATTCACCAGATCTTCTACTTTACGGATCTCTTCCGGCTTCATCGCTTCGAAGTGGGAGAAGTCGAAACGCAGGCCTTTGTCGTTCACCAGCGAGCCTTTCTGCGCAACGTGGGTGCCGAGCACCTGGCGCAGCGCGGCATGCATCAGGTGCGTTGCCGAATGGTTGAGACGAATACGGTCGCGACGCGCGTGGTCCACTTCCGCTTTAACGCCCTCGCCCACTTTCAGCACGCCGCTCGCGAGCTCGCCGATATGCCCAATCGCCTGGCCATATTTCTGGGTATCGTTCACGGCGAACGTGAAACCGTTGCCCTTAAGCTCGCCTTTATCGCCAACCTGGCCGCCGGATTCCGCATAGAACGGGGTCTCGTCCAGCACCACCACCGCCTGCTGGCCCGCGGTGACCTGGTCAACGGATTTCCCGTCGATAAACAGTGCGGTGACTTTCGCGGTCAGTTCGGTCTGATCGTAGCCTTTAAATTCAGAGGCACCGTCAACGCGGATCATCGCGTTGTAATCCGCGCCGAAGCCGCTGGATTCGCGTGCGCGACGGCGCTGCTCTTCCATCGCCGCTTCAAAGCCCGCTTCGTCAACTTTGATATTGCGCTCGCGGCAGACGTCCGCGGTCAGGTCGACCGGGAAGCCGTAGGTGTCATACAGACGGAAAGCCGTTTCGCCATCAAGCGTATCGCCCTGAAGCTTCGCCAGCTCTTCATCAAGCAGCGCCAGGCCACGCTCCAGCGTGCGGGCGAACTGCTCTTCTTCGGTTTTCAGCACCTGCTCAACCTGCGCCTGCTGACGTTTCAGCTCATCGCCCGCAGAACCCATTACGTCCACCAGCGGCCCAACCAGCTTGTAGAAGAAGGTGTCTTTGGCGCCCAGCATATTGCCGTGACGGATAGCGCGACGAATGATGCGACGCAGCACATAGCCGCGGTTTTCATTAGACGGGATCACGCCATCGGCAATCAGGAAAGCGCAGGAGCGAATATGGTCTGCGATAACACGCAGAGATTTATTGCTCAGATCGGTCGCGCCGGTCACGTTCGCGACCGCATGGATCAGTTTCTGGAACAGATCGATTTCGTAGTTAGAGTTAACGTGTTGCAGCACCGCAGCGATACGCTCAAGGCCCATGCCAGTGTCCACGGACGGCTTCGGCAGCGGTTCCATGGCACCGTCAGCCTGACGGTTAAACTGCATAAACACGATATTCCAGATCTCAATATAGCGATCGCCGTCTTCTTCCGGGCTACCCGGAGGACCGCCCCAGATGTGGTCGCCATGATCGTAGAAAATTTCGGTGCACGGGCCGCACGGGCCGGTATCGCCCATCTGCCAGAAGTTATCAGACGCATAAGGCGCGCCTTTGTTATCGCCGATACGAATAATGCGTTCGCGCGGGATGCCGACCTCTTTTTCCCATATTTCGTAAGCTTCGTCATCGGTCTCGTAGACGGTCACCCACAGGCGCTCTTTCGGCAGGTTAAACCACTGCGCGCCGGTCAGAAGCTCCCAGGCATACTGGATAGCGTCGTGCTTGAAGTAGTCACCGAAGCTGAAGTTGCCCAGCATTTCGAAGAAGGTATGGTGGCGGGCGGTGTAACCGACGTTTTCCAGATCGTTGTGTTTACCGCCGGCGCGCACGCAGCGCTGCGCAGTTGTCGCGCGGGAATAATTACGCTTGTCGAGACCAAGGAACACGTCCTTGAACTGGTTCATCCCGGCGTTAGTAAACAGCAAAGTCGGGTCGTTGTTCGGGACCAGAGAGCTACTGGCGACTACCTGATGTCCCTTGCTATGGAAAAAGTCGAGAAACGCCTGACGGATCTCAGCGGTGCTCTTGCTCATAATTATCCTGAAATCAAGCTAACGAAATGTATCGCCCGGGTGGCGCAGCGAGCTGCCGCCAGACAAGGCTTAACGGAAAAAAGTGGGAATAAGATAAGTTTTCTTTACAGGGAAGTAAAACCCCGCATGGGGTCATCACTCAAAATTTCGGTAGATCGCCTGGATATCTTCCATGTAATAGCCGCGATACAGCAAAAAGCGCTGCACTTTCGCTTTTTCCGGAAAGGTGCGCGGCAGCGGCGCGCCGAATTTACGCTCGGCCTGTTCACGGGCCTGGGTTTCCCAGTCAACTTCGCAAGCGGCAAAGGCGGCATCGCACGACGGGCGTGAAATGCCTTTTTGCTGTAGCTCCTGACGAATACGCTGCGGGCCGTAGCCTTTGCGGCCCCGGCTCGCAATATAGCGCTCGGCAAAATGCTCGTCATCAAGGTAGCGCTGCTCATGGCACCAGGCGATGACTTTTTCGATATCTTCAGGCGTCGCCTGCGCCTGCTCATCCTCATTTTTCCCCGGTAGCACGGCGCCAAGCTTGCGGCGCAACTCCTGCTCGCTGTGGTCACGCATGGCGAGAATACGCATCGCGCGGTCAAGGAGACGGGAATAGGCGGAACGGCGGGGAGTAGCGTCAGTCATAGGCGTAAATAGTTGGGACAACAGAAAAAGTAAGGGCTGCATCAGCAGCCCTTGAGATTAAAACTCTTCGTTGTTTTCTGCAACGCCGTCATCGTTATCGTCGACGGTGAAGTCAGGCGTAGAGTCCTGGTTGTTAAGCAGCATTTCGCGCAGCTTCTTCTCAATTTCGTCAGCCATCGGCTTGTTCTCTTTGAGGAAGTTGGTCGCGTTCGCTTTACCCTGACCGATCTTCTCGCCATTGTAGCTGTACCAGGCGCCCGCTTTCTCAATCAGCTTGTGCTTCACGCCCAGGTCAACCAGTTCGCCGTAGAAGTTGATGCCTTCACCGTAGAGGATCTGGAATTCCGCTTGTTTAAACGGCGCAGCGACTTTGTTTTTCACCACTTTCACGCGGGTTTCGCTACCTACCACTTCTTCACCCTCTTTCACCGCGCCAATACGGCGGATGTCGAGACGCACGGAAGCGTAGAATTTCAGCGCGTTACCACCGGTAGTGGTTTCCGGGTTACCAAACATCACGCCAATCTTCATACGGATCTGGTTGATGAAGATAAGCAGCGTGTTGGAGTTTTTCAGGTTACCGGCCAGCTTACGCATCGCCTGGCTCATCATACGCGCCGCGAGGCCCATGTGAGAGTCACCGATTTCACCTTCGATCTCCGCTTTCGGCGTCAGAGCCGCTACGGAGTCGACAACCAGCACGTCCACCGCGCCGGAGCGCGCCAGCGCGTCACAGATTTCCAGCGCCTGCTCGCCGGTATCCGGCTGAGAGCAGAGCAGGTTATCGATATCTACGCCAAGCTTACGGGCGTAAACCGGATCAAGCGCGTGCTCCGCGTCGATAAACGCACAGGTTTTACCGGCGCGCTGTGCCGCGGCAATAACTTGCAGCGTCAGCGTGGTTTTACCTGAAGATTCCGGGCCGTAGATTTCCACGATACGCCCCATCGGCAGACCGCCCGCTCCCAGCGCGATATCCAGGGAGAGAGAGCCGGTGGAGATCGTTTCCACATCCATGGTGCGATCTTCACCCAGACGCATGATGGAGCCTTTGCCGAATTGCTTTTCAATCTGGCCGAGTGCTGCCGCCAACGCCTTCTGCTTGTTTTCGTCGATAGCCATTTTTACTCCTGTCATGCAGGGTGAGCCCAATTGCGCCACGCTGCGAATGTGTTTCGTTGGTGCAATTATACTGTATGAGCATACAGTATCAAGTCTTTTGTATAAAATGTTGCCACAGGGTTTGCAGTGCGAATGCGGTCGCCTGGCGGCGCACGGAATCCCGATTGCCATCAAAGCGTTGCAGTTGCGCCTCTACCCTTCCCTGGTTGTCGGCGAAGCCAAACCAGACGGTGCCGACTGGCTTGTCTGCGCTGCCGCCGTCCGGCCCTGCGATACCGCTGACGGAAACCGCGTAAGACGCCGCTGCCGCGTTCAGCGCGCCCTGCGCCATTTGCCGCACAACCGGCTCGCTGACCGCCCCATACGCCGCAAGCGTCGCGCCATCCACGCCGATAAGTTGTTCTTTGGCCTCATTACTGTAGGTCACGAAGCCGCGTTCAAACCAGGCGGAACTGCCGGCGATATCGGTAATGACTTTCGCCACCCACCCGCCGGTGCAGGACTCCGCCGTCGTCACGGTCGCGCCCTGCGCCTTCAGCGCAGCGCCAAGCTGCTGACTTAACTGCATTAATTCGTTATCTGTCATGACGGCTCCGATTGTAAACGTAACCCCAGGCATCCCACAGCGATTTTTAAGCGTTGCAGGCAGTTACATCGGGTTTTACGAGGCGAATTCAAGGTTTGCGGCACGGTTTATTTCCCCGCCCGTACAGGCGGGGAAACGGCTTACTGCACCCTGGCGAGCGCGACCGCCTGGCCGAGTTGCCAGACCGCCATCGCGTAATGCGTGCTGTGGTTATAGCGCGTGATGGCATAGAAGTTCGGCAATCCGTACCAGTACTGGTAGCTGCTGCCGATATCGAGACGCAGAAGGCTCGCCTCGGTGTGGTTGCCAAGCGGCTGCTGCGGCGTTAAGCCCGCCGCCGCCAGCTGGCCGACGCTGTATTTGGTTTTAAAGCCGTTCTCCAGCTGCGGCGCCTGGCCGTTAGCCGGGACGGCCACCAGATCGCCCTTTACCCAGCCGTGCTGCTGGAAGTAGTGCGCGACGCTGCCGATGGCGTCTTCCGGGTCCCAGAGGTTGATATGCCCGTCGCCATTAAAGTCCACGGCATACTCTTTATAAGAGGACGGCATAAACTGACCGTAGCCCATCGCACCGGCAAAAGAGCCTTTCAGCGCGAGCGGGTCATCGCCTTCGTCGCGCGACATCAGCAGGAACGTCTCCAGCTCGGCGGCAAAGTAGTCGGCGCGGCGCGGATAGTTAAAGGCGAGCGTCGCCAGCGCGTCGATGATACGGGTTTTACCCATCACGCGGCCCCAGCGGGTCTCGACGCCGATAATCCCGACCACAATCTCCGGCGGTACGCCGTAGACCTGCCAGGCACGGTTCAGCGCGTCCTGATACTGATTCCAGAACGCCACGCCGTTTTGCACGTTATCCGGCGTGATGAATTTATTGCGATAGCGCAGCCAGGCGCCGTTCGGTCCCGGCGCAGGCTGAGTGGTCGGCGCCTGGCGATCCATCAGGCGCAGCACGTAATCAAGCCTTTTCGTCTGCGAGATGACTTCCTGCAACTGCTGGCGATTAAACCCGTGCTTGCTGACCATCATATTGATGAAATTTTCCGCCGCCGGGTTACCGGCGAAATCCCCGGCTGGCAGCAGCCGGTCGTGCTGAGGCTGAAGCAGGAAACCGCCCTGGCTTGCGCCTGCGGTCTGGGTGGCGGCGGGTTGAGACTTAGGCTTGCTGCTGCAGGCGGCGAGCGCCATCATCAGCGGCAACAGGGCGACATAGCGACGCTTTAACATGAGATATCCATATGGCTGTTCAGAACGAATGGCAGTAATGGTAGATCATCCTGTGCCAGGCGAGGAAGCGCGACGCAAAGGCGCAGGCGAGAAATCTCGTCGCCTGCGCGCGCTATCAGAGCACTTTGCTGAGAAAAGCCGCGGTGCGCGGGTTTTGCGGGGCGGTAAAAAGCTGCGCGGGCGGGCCTTCTTCCTGGATAACGCCGCCGTCGATAAAAATCACGCGATCGGCCACTTCGCGAGCGAAACCCATCTCATGCGTGACGATAACCATCGTCATGCCTTCTTCAGCGAGATTCTTCATCACCGCCAGCACTTCGCCAACCAGCTCCGGATCCAGCGCCGAAGTCGGTTCGTCAAACAGCATGACCGACGGGTTCATCGCCAGCGCGCGGGCGATGGCCACGCGCTGCTGCTGGCCGCCAGAGAGGCTGGCGGGCCACGCGTCGCGCTTATCACTAAGGCCCACTTTGGCGAGCAGCTCTTCGGCGAGCGTCACCGCCTGCGCGCGCGTCATCCCTTTCAGGCTCATGGGCGCCATAATGAGATTTTCCAGCACCGTCATATGCGGGAAGAGATTAAAGCGCTGGAACACCATGCCGACGCCTGCGCGCAGCAGATTTACGTTGGCGTTGCGGTCATGCACCGCGAAACCGTTGACGATAATCTCGCCCTGCTCTGCCGTCTCCAGCGCGTTAAGGCAGCGCAAAAACGTGCTTTTCCCGGAGCCGGATGGCCCAATCACACAGACCACTTCCTCTGGTTTTATGTCGCAACTGATGCCGCGCAGAACGTGGCTTGCCCCAAAATGCTTATGCAGATTATTAACGTGAATCACTTTTGCCGAACCTCTTTTCCAGCCGCGCCACCAGTTGCGATAGCAGGAACGTAATCACCCAGTAGACCAGCGAGATGGTCAGGTAGGGCTCCCAGTAAGTCGCGTACGCCCCCGAAACGGTGCGCGCCGCGTAGGCAAGATCCGCAAGCCCAATGGCGGACGCGAGCGACGAGTCCTTAACGATGGCGATGGCGTTATTGCCAAGCGGCGGCAGAATGCGGCGAAACGCCTGCGGCAGAATAACTTTGCGCATGGTTTTCCACCACGGCATGCCGAGCGCCCGTGAGGCTTCCATCTGCCCGCGGTCGATGGACTGAATGCCCGCGCGGAAAATCTCAGACACATACGCGCCGGCATTAAGCGTGATAGCCACGATGCACGAGAGAAACGCGCCGTAGTCGGAGCGCAGCATCCGGGCGAACTCGCTGGTCATCAGCCCGCTTTCCACCAGCCAGCCGTCACGCGGGTTGATAAACAGCGGCACCAGCGCGAAATGCACCACCATTATCTGTACGAACAGCGGCGTGCCGCGAAACGCGCTTACATAAAAGCGCACCGGGAACTGCACCAGATAGCGCAGCACAAATTTCCACGGCCCGTGTTCGGCGTGCGCCATTCGCCCCAGCCCGAGCGTCAGGCCCCACAGCGTGCCGAGTATCACGCAGATAATGGTGCATTTGATGGTCATCCAGGCACCCTGCATAAAGAGCGGGCCATACTCCTGGATTATTTCCCAATGAAATCCTGCCATGTCCATTTCCGAAAAAGAGGCGGCTGACGCACTGGGTCAGCCGCTAAAAAAACAAACCGAAAGGCGTGATTACTGCGCAGGCAGCGTCGGCACGTTATCGTCAAACCAGGCCTTGTAGATTTTCGCATACGTACCGTCAGCAACGATTTTCGCAAGCCCGGCGTTGATTTTATCGCGCAGCTCGTCATTGCCTTTGGCGACCGCAATGCCGAAATACTGGCGTTCAAATTTCGCGTCCGGCACCAGCTTAAACTGCTTTTCCGGGTGCTGTTTGATGTAGTATTTCACGACGCCCACATCGCCCACGGCGGCGCTGACGCCGTCTTCAAATAGTTCCTGTAACATCAGCGGCGTGTTGTCGAAGCGCTTGATAGCCGTGTTGTTCTTGCCAAGAGTATCTGACACTACGATATCGCCGGTGCTCGAATTCACCACGCCGACTTTTTCATCTTTCAGCGCGGCAAGCGAGGTCACTTTTGAATCCGCCGGCACGACGATGGACTGTTCCGCCGGGAAATACGGTTTTGAGAAATCGACCATCTGTTTACGTTTATCGGTGATGGTAATGCCGGAAATAATGATGTCGCGATCGCCAGAGCCGAGTGTGGCGAAAATCCCTTCCCACGGCGTATTCACCAGCTTCACGTTAAAATTTTCTGCTTTGGCGATGGCCTTGATAATGTCGATATCAAAGCCTTCCAGCTGCTTCTGGCTGTTTTCAAATTCAAAAGGACGATAGGTGCCGCCCGCGCCGACCACATAGGTCTCCTGCGCGGCGAAAGCGCTGCCCGCAAGGGCTGCCATTAATACACCGGCTTTAAGCAGAGATTTCATCATGTTCGCAACCCTCATTTTTATGCACTCAATATGAATAAAAATACATAGATTAGTCAGGGTGCGCAACAAGAATATATTCTCAGCATGCCGCCTTGCCCTGCCAGTTCTGGTAGTCAAGCGCAGCGGTGGAGCCGCCGATAACGGCTCAATGGCTTTCAAAGCAAGGGGCTGAAATGAAAAGACATCCTGTGCAGTCGAGAACGTTTAAAAGCGCGGGTTACGATCCGACCTGTTCAATTATGGAAATTGAGTACGCCAATGGACGCGTGGAGCAGTTTCTCGGCGTGCCGGCGAAAACCTGGCAAACCTTTCTGATGAGCAACGAGAAAGAGAGCTGGTTTAACAGCAACATCAAGAGCAGCTTTTTTAAAGTCTCGATCAGTTGATGTGAAAATAAAGGCATAAAAAAAGCGTGGCGAGCCACGCTTTTTTATTGCCGTAAAAGGCCGTTAATCAGAAGGTTTCCCAGTTATCGCCGCCCGCAGGCGCGGCAAGCGCGGGTTTCACCGGCTCGACGCGGGTAAGCGGCGCGGCGCCACTCGTCTTCGGCGCGCTGACCAGGCCGCGCGAGACCTTAAAGGCCGCCACCGCCTGACGCAACTGCTCCGCCTGATCTTCAAGCGCCGCCGCCGCCGCGGCTGATTCCTGCACCAGCGCGGCGTTCTGCTGCGTAACGCTGTCCATCTGCGACACCGCAAGACTCACCTGCTCAATGCCGCGGCTCTGTTCATCCGACGCCGAGGCGATTTCGCCCATGATATCGGTCACCCGCGTTACCGCCTGAACAATCTCTTTCATCGTATCGCCCGCTTCCTGCACCTGTCCGGAGCCGGTATCGACGCGGTTAACGGAGTTTTCGATAAGCGCTTTGATCTCTTTCGCCGCGTTGGCGCTGCGGCTGGCGAGCGTGCGGACTTCGCCTGCGACCACCGCGAAGCCGCGTCCCTGTTCACCGGCGCGCGCCGCTTCCACGGCGGCGTTCAGCGCGAGAATATTGGTCTGGAAGGCGATACTGTCGATAACGCTCGTAATATGCGCAATCTGCTGCGAGCTTTCGGCGATGGATTTCATGGTCTGCACCACATTCTCCACCACGCGGCCGCCTTTATCGGCCGTTTCCGACGCGTTTTTCGCAAGCTGCGACGCCTGACGCGCGTTATCGCTGTTCTGTTTCACGGTTGCGGTCAGCTGCTCCATGCTGGCGGCAGTTTCTTCCAGCGACGCGGCCTGCTGTTCGGTGCGCGCGGAGAGATCGTTACTGCCTGCGGAGATTTCGCCCGCGCCGGTATAGATCGATTCCGAGCTGTCGCGCACAGCCGTCACGGTGCCGGCTAACGCGTGCTGCATCTCCTGAAGCGATGCGGCAAGCTGGCCCATTTCGTTGCGTCCTTCCGCCACGATCGGGCGCGTTAAATCGCCGCCTGCGATGGCGCGGATGTGCTGCATCGCATCATGCAATGGCCCCAGCAGCAGATGGCGTAAGCCCTGCCAGATGGCAGCGATCGCCAGCACCACAATGAGCGCGATAACGCCGAGCGTCCAGAGCATTCCGGTATAACTCTGCTGGTTTTCCTGGGCCGCGGCCTGCAGCAGCGTGGTGTTCTGCGCGCGCCACGTGGTATAGACCTCTTCCATCTCGTCCTGCGCTTTCTGGGCATCAAGATTGCCGTAAGCCTCGTAATTATTCGCGCCGAGATAGCCGATGGACGCCTGAAGAATGTCATGCAGCGCCTGATATTTTTCCGCTATCTGGTTCGCCGTCGCGTCATCCTGTCCTGCCAGGCGCGGCGAGGCTTTATAGAGCGCAAAATGCTTTTCCGCTTTGCCAAGTGAGGTGGAAGCCGTCGCCAGCAATTTATTGATGGCGGCAAGAGACGCCGGATCGCGCTGGTTTTTCAGAAAGCGGATCGCCACGCGGTTTACGGTAACGCGCGTTTTTACCAGCGTCTGAAAACTGTCGCCGAGTTGTTCCTGCTGATAGTTAAGTAAATTCGCATTCTGGAAATTATTACGGTCATTATTGACCGCCGAATAAAAAAGGCTTCCGGTGACCATTTGCAGCAGCGTAAAGGTCAGCAGAATAATAATAATCCCGCTAACCACTTTTATATTTTTAATCATCATTAACCATCCCGTGAACGAAGCGCTATTGTGAAACTGTTATCGGAATGGAATGCGCAAACTTTATCCACCCCACTGAAATATGCGAGCGGCGCCATGATTTAAAATTAAAAGAGTAAAGTTGCCGCGCTTTGGCCGATAGTAAAGGTAACCTTTTACCACGCGTTACGCTCCTGAATGTCCCCTGCCGGGTTCAAAGGAGGCAATATGAAAGAGCTGAACAGTTTCGGTCAGTATGTCGGCCAGCCTGTCGCGGACTGGAAACCGCGCGAACTGCCGCACAAGAAAATCTTCGCCGGGCATTTCTGCCATCTTGAGCCTGCCAGCGTGCGGCACGCGCTGGCGCTGTTTCACGCCTGGCACAGCATTGACGATACGCGCGACTGGACGTACCTGACGGACGATCGCCCGCCGACGCTAAAAGCGTGCGAAGACTATTTACGCCGTCAGGAATCCGCGACCGATGCCTGGTATTTCACGGTGCTGGAGAATATCAGCGGCCAGCCAACCGGCACGCTGTGTCTGATGAATGTGGATAAAACGCATGGCGTCATTGAGATCGGTAATGTTATCTGGTCTCCGTCCATGAAAAGAACCAATTACGGCACCGAGGCCATTTATTTATTACTGACGCATCTTTTCGATGAATTAAAATACCGGCGCTGCGAATGGAAAACCGACGAATTAAATACGCCCTCGATTCAGGCGGCACAGCGTCTCGGTTTTATTTATGAAGGCACGTTCCGGGAATGTCAGGTGCGTAAAGGGCGCAACAGTAATGTGAACTGGTATTCGATTGTCGAAGCCGAATGGCCGCATCACGCCAAAGCGCTGCGCGCCTGGCTGCGCCCGGAAAACTTCAATGACCGCGGGCGGCAAATTAAACATCTGGAAGAGTTTAAGGATAAATAACGTCAACCGATGAGACAGTAAATCCTCATGCGCCTGCGTTGCTGCTATAGGTAAAACCGGCAGTGTTATTTTTATTGACTGATAACACTGCCTGTAAATCAGCATTATTCGCAGGCCGCAATCACCTTGCTGTGCTTGTCATAAGCCACAGAGCATTTTTTGGCGGTTGGCGGAACAATCAGTTCAACGGTCTGCTTCGTGTTCTTATAGCGGCATATAAAATAGAGCGAGGTTTTATGCTCCCTGGCCTCATCCTGATAATCAGGCAATGTCCATACCGTCTCCCGGTCGTTGTCCGGCATCAGATCCACTAACTCTTTCGGCGGCCCGACGAACAGGCTGGCATCATTTAAGGCATGGGTTTTATCCTGCGCCGTCGGGTATGGCGGACACATCGTTGACGTTGCCTGAACGCCACTCACGGATAAAAACAGCCCTGCGCTCAGCAGCAGCGTCTTACTCCACAACATAGTAGTTATCTCCGTTGTTTTCCGCGCGGGGCGCTTTGTGAAAACGGATGGTGCGTTTGCTGACCGTGTGCGGTGTCGCGACACGTTCACCCGTAGGCAAGGTTTTGTGCGTCATCCACTGGTCCAGCACCTGTATCCCGGAGGCATCCTGGCCGAGATAAATCGCCGCGTGGGAACGTCCATCAGTATGGTTGCCATAGCGACCATCCGCATCAAAGGTCGCAATCGCCGTACTGGGCGCGATCTCCGTATTGCCTTTTACTAACGCGCCCCGTTTCCATGCAACGGTACGCGGCATATTCGCCGCTTTTTGCGTGAATGCCATACACTGACCACTACCTACAGACTTACCGACATATGCTGACGGCGTACTTGCGATATATGCCATGAATTAACATCCATAAAGTTAAGTGGGCCATTCTGCCGCTAATGTAAAGTTATGCAAACGGAGGATTAGCGCTGCGCTTAAATTAAGATAGTTCCTGGCAACAGGCGTGTTTTTTATAAATCTATCAGCCGCTTACTGGGCATATGCGTAACGCCTGTTGCACTGCCCGCACGAATCCGGGCTGGCTTACGGCGAATGGCCCCGGCGTCATTTTTCCCACCCGTCTTATCCTTTGTGTCGCTTTAAACCACACTGGCCCTGCCTTTTGTTTTCCTGCCAAAAAGAGTCCGTTATCATGCTGCCTGCGTTTTCAAAAAACGAAATGACGTTTGCGCTGTAAATATCCCGTCTTACAGGCAACTGACTGACAAGTAATCCGTTAACCTGCGTTTTACGCAGGATTTCATCCGCCGCAATGAGACAACGTGACACTCGATAATAATAACTAACATCACTAACTCATTAAAATTTAAGCAAATGGACATCATAAAACGATGAGCACAAGCGAAACCTTTGACGCCCACACCCCCATGATGCAGCAATATCTGAAGCTCAAGGCGCAACACCCTGACATTCTGCTGTTCTATCGCATGGGCGATTTTTACGAACTCTTTTATGACGATGCGAAACGCGCGTCGCAGCTGCTGGATATTTCGCTGACCAAACGCGGCGCCTCGGCGGGCGAGCCTATTCCGATGGCGGGCGTGCCGCATCACGCCGTGGAAAACTATCTGGCGAAGCTGGTTAACCTTGGCGAATCGGTCGCGATTTGCGAACAGATTGGCGACCCGGCTACGTCAAAAGGCCCGGTCGAGCGCAAAGTGGTGCGCATCGTGACGCCCGGCACCATCAGCGATGAAGCGCTGTTGCAGGAGCGTCAGGATAACCTGCTGGCGGCCATCTGGCAGGATGCCAAAGGCTTTGGCTATGCGACGCTTGATATCAGTTCCGGGCGTTTTCGCTTAAGCGAGCCGCAGGACCGGGAAACGATGGCCGCGGAGTTGCAGCGCACCAACCCGGCGGAGCTGCTATATGCCGAAGATTTCGCTGAGATGGGGCTGATTGAAGGCCGTCGCGGCCTGCGCCGTCGCCCGCTCTGGGAATTCGAACTGGAAACCGCGCGCCAGCAGCTTAATTTACAGTTCGGCACGCGCGACCTGGTAGGCTTTGGCGTTGAAAACGCGCCGCGCGGGCTGTGTGCGGCGGGCTGTCTGTTGCAGTACGTGAAAGACACCCAGCGCACCAGCCTGCCGCATATCCGCTCGATTACGATGGAACGCCAGCAGGACGGCATCATTATGGATGCCGCCACGCGCCGCAATCTGGAAATCACCCAGAATCTGGCAGGCGGCGTGGAAAATACGCTGGCCTCGGTGCTGGACTGTACCGTCACGCCGATGGGCAGCCGCATGCTCAAACGCTGGCTGCACATGCCGGTGCGCGACGTCAGCGTGCTGCGCAACCGCCAGCAGGCGATCGCGGCCCTGATGGAATACAGTGCCGACATCCAGCCGGTGCTGCGTCAGGTGGGCGATCTTGAGCGTATTCTGGCGCGTCTCGCGCTGCGTACCGCGCGCCCTCGCGATTTAGCGCGTATGCGTCACGCCTTCCAGCAACTGCCGACGCTCAGTACGCTGCTTGCTGATATCGACGCCGGGTATGTGCAAACCCTGCGCGGACAGATGGGCGAATTCGCGGAACTCCGCGACCTGCTGGAGCGCGCCATTATTGAAGCGCCGCCGGTGCTGGTGCGCGATGGCGGCGTGATAGCGCCCGGTTACCATGAAGAGCTCGACGAATGGCGAGCGCTTGCCGACGGCGCGACCGATTATCTCGACCGGCTGGAAATTCGCGAGCGTGAAAAGCTCGGCATCGACACGCTCAAAGTGGGCTTTAACGCGGTACACGGCTACTTTATCCAGGTCAGCCGTGGGCAGAGTCACATGGTGCCAATCCACTACGTGCGCCGCCAGACGCTGAAAAACGCCGAGCGCTACATTATTCCTGAGCTGAAAGAGTACGAAGACAAGGTGCTGACCTCGAAAGGCAAAGCGCTGGCGCTGGAAAAACAGCTCTACGACGAACTGTTCGACCTGCTGCTGCCGCACCTGGCGGAGCTGCAAAAAAGCGCCGCAGCGCTGGCGGAGCTGGACGTGCTGGCGAACCTCGCCGAGCGCGCCGACACGCTGAACTACCACTGTCCGACGCTCACCGACAAACCGGGCATTCGTCTGGTGGAAGGCCGTCATCCTGTAGTGGAGCGCGTGCTGAACGAGCCCTTTATCGCTAACCCGCTCTCGTTAAGCCCGCAGCGCCGGATGTTGATTATCACCGGCCCGAATATGGGCGGTAAAAGCACCTATATGCGCCAGACGGCGCTGATTGTGCTGATGGCGTATATCGGCAGCTTCGTGCCCGCCGAACAGGCGGAAATAGGCCCTGTGGATCGCATCTTTACCCGCGTGGGCGCGGCGGACGATCTGGCATCCGGGCGCTCGACGTTTATGGTGGAGATGACCGAAACCGCCAATATTCTGCATAACGCCACCGAGCACAGCCTGGTGCTGATGGATGAAATCGGGCGCGGGACGTCAACCTATGACGGGCTTTCACTCGCCTGGGCGTGCGCCGAGAGCCTCGCCAACCGTATTAAGGCGCTGACGCTGTTCGCGACGCACTATTTCGAGCTGACGCAGTTGCCGGAAAAAATGGAAGGCGTGGCGAACGTGCATCTGGATGCCATCGAGCATGGCGATACGATTGCCTTTATGCACAGCGTACAGGACGGCGCGGCGAGCAAAAGTTATGGCCTGGCGGTCGCGGCGCTGGCGGGCGTGCCGAAAGAGGTGATTAAGCGCGCGCGCCAGAAGCTGCGCGAGCTGGAGAGCCTGTCCGGCAATGCGGCGGCGACACAGGTAGATGGTACTCAGATGTCGTTGCTGGCTGCGGCGGAAGAGACCAGCCCGGCGGTTGAGGCGCTGGAAAATCTCGACCCGGATTCGCTGTCGCCGCGTCAGGCGCTGGAGTGGATTTATCGTCTGAAAAGCCTGGTGTAGCGTGTGGATGGCGGGTCGTGGATGGCGTATTCGTGAATGGCGGGTGCGCTGCGCTTACCCGCCCTACGGTCAGAAAGTTACAGAAGTGTTGTAGGGTGGGTAAGCAACGCGAACCCACCTTTTTATGGCTATCGTTACCTCTTATCCTGCGCCAGCAGCGGCGGCACTGTCGGTACTTCCGGCGCGTTATCGATGTCCTCCTGCGTAATCCGGAACGCTTCGGGATAATGCTCTCGGCAGGTGCGGCGCAGCGGCTCGGTGTCGCGCCAGGTGTAAAGGCAGTGCTGACACTGATACACCGTCCAGACGCCTTTGACCGGCGACGTCGCCATAGTTTCGATGGTTTCATCGGCACAACGTGGGCAAATCATCTCGTCTCCTTATTTTTTACGGTTAGCCAGCATGGCGGTCAGTTTTTCCACCCACTGCGGGGTTTCCGGCAGGTCTTTCACCGGCTGGCTGTAGTGGCCGCGGTTGTCGGGCGCGACAGGCGTGGTGGCATCAATAATCAGTTTATCGGTAATGCCTGCCGGGCTTGAGCCCGGATCCAGCTCCAGCACTGACATATTCGGCAACTGCACCAGATCCCCCGCCGGGTTGACCTTGGACGAGAGCGCCCACATCACCTGCGGCAGATCGAACGGATCGACATCTTCATCAACCATAATCACCATCTTCACATAGCCAAGCCCGTGCGGCGTTGTCATCGCACGCAGCCCGACCGCGCGGGCAAAGCCGCCGTAGCGTTTTTTGGTGGAGATAATTGCCAGCAGCCCGTGGGTGTACATCGCGTTGACCGCCTGCACCTCCGGGAACTCCGCTTTCAGTTGTTGGTAAAGCGGCACGCAGGTAGCAGGCCCGATCAGATAGTCGATTTCCGTCCACGGCATACCGAGATAGAGCGATTCGAAAATCGGTTTCGTGCGGTAAGAGACTTTATCGATACGCACTACCGTCATGTTGCGCCCGCCGGAATAGTGCCCGGTGAACTCGCCGAACGGCCCTTCAATCTCGCGTTTGCGCCCTTCAATCACCCCTTCCAGAATGACTTCGGAGCCCCACGGCACATCGAAGCCGGTCAGCGGCGCGGTGGCTATCGGGTACGGGCTTTCGCGCAGCGCGCCCGCCATTTCATACTCCGACTGATCGTATTTCAGGGGTGTCGCGCCCATCAGCGTGATGACAGGATCGTTGCCAAGCGTAATCGCGATCGGTAAATCCTCGCCGCGCTCTTCGGCTTTATGCAGATGCAGCGCGATATCGTGCATTGGCACCGGTTGCAGGCCGAGCTTACGCTTGCCTTTAACTTCCATACGATAAATGCCGACGTTCTGCTTGCCAAAATGATCCGGATCGAGCGGATCGCGCGACACCACGCAGGCTTTATCAAGATAAAAACCGCCGTCGCCGTCGTTTAAGCGAAACAGCGGCAGGATATCGAACAGGTTAATATCCTCGCCATCAACGCTGTTTTCCGCCCACGGCGGATTGTCGCGATGCTCGGGCGCGACCGGGAATTTATCCCAGCGGCGGATGAACTCTTCGATTTGCTGCTTCACCGGCGTGGTGGGCGGCAGGCCCAGCGAAATGGCGTGGTTTTGCCAGGAGCCGATGGTGTTCATCGCGACGCGCGCATCGGTAAAGCCGCGAATATTGTCAAACCAGAGCGCGGGCGCGCCTTCACCGATGCGTCCGGCCGCGTTGGCGGCAGCGGCGATATCCGGTTCCGCCTGCACTTCTTCGCTGATCCTCAGCAGTTGTCCCTGCTCTTCAAGCGCCTGTAAAAAACTGCGCAGATCGTCAAACGCCATGCGTTTCTCCTCCTCGTGATAAATGGGTGTCAGCGTCTTTCGCGGGGCCAAGCCCCTGCCAGCGGCGAGCGTTGCGGGCGTCGAGCCCAAACTGATCGAGCACGCGGGCGACAATATGGTTAATGATGTCGTCGAGCGACTGGGGATGGTTGTACCAGGCCGGCATGGGCGGCACGATGGCCACGCCCATGCGCGAGAGCGCCAGCAGGTTTTCCAGATGGATTGTGCTGAGCGGGGTTTCACGCGGCACCAGCACCAGCTTGCGGCCCTCTTTCAGCACCACATCGGCGGCGCGGCCCACCAGTCCCTCGGCATACCCGGCGCGGATGCCCGCCAGCGTTTTCATACTGCAGGGAATAATCACCATGCCATCGGTGCGAAACGAACCGGATGAGATGGTCGCCGCCTGATCCGCCGGGCTGTGCACCACGTCAGCCAGTCCCGCCACGTCCTGCCAGGAATAGGGCGTTTCAAGCTCAATCGTGGTTTTGGCCCACTTTGACATCACCAGATGGGTTTCCACCTCGGGCATCGCTTTCAGCGCCTGCAACAGCGCGACTCCAAGCGGCGCGCCGGTCGCGCCCGTCATTCCGACTATCAGTCTCATGCGTTACCTCAATTATTGTTCGTGTACGAACATATAAATTAAAAGTACGCCCGGTTAAGGAAGCTGGCAAGATCGTTCGTATGCAGTCACACTTTTTGTTAAAAACTGCCGCCTTAGCTTTCAGAGGCAGAGCGGTTATGATGGTGAGAAAATCCTGAGCCAGGAGAACGCATGGCCGTTAAACAACACGCGTTTCATTTATTACGTCAGCTTTTTCAGCGGCATACGGCGCAGTGGCAGCTGGCGCTGCCTGAGCTGACCAAGCCGCAATACGCCGTGCTGCGCTCTATCGCCGAAAACCCCGGCATTGAACAGGTGGCTTTGATGGAAGCCGCCGTCAGCACCAAAGCGACGCTGGCGGAGATGCTGAGCCGCATGGAGAGCCGCGGACTGGTGCGCCGTGAAAGCGCGCCGGAAGATAAGCGCCGCCGGTTTATTTTCCTGACTCCGGAAGGCGAGGCGCTGCTGCGCGCCAGCATTCCGAAGGGCGACGCGGTGGATGAGGCATTTCTGGGCAAGCTGAGCGCAGAAGAGCGCGCGCAGTTCGCGGCGCTTATCGCAAGAATGATTGACGAGGCGTAACGCTATGGCTCGCCCGCGACGCGGGCGCGCAGGAAATCGATAAACCCCCGCACTTTGCCGGAAACATGCCGCGCATCGGGGTAGACCGCATAGACGCCCTGTGCCGGAAAACGGTACGCCGGTAGCAGGCGCATCAGATGCCCCCGCGCCAGCGCGTCGGCCACCAGCCATTCCGGCAGCAGCGCCACGCCGCAGCCCTCCAGCGCAAAAGTCATTAACGCGCCTGCGCTGTCGGCGGCAATGGCGGGCGAGCGCGTGATTTCAAACCGCGCCGGCGCGTTGTCCGGGCCGGTGAGTTCCCAGCGCAGCGGGGACGCCAGCCGGGTATGCACCAGCCAGTCAGCCTCGCTGAGTGCTTCGAGTGACGACACCGGGTGGCGCTGTAACCACGCTGGCGAGGCGACAGGCATAATCGCAAAACGCGCGATCAGCGCCGCCCGGTAAGCGGAGTCCTGCAGCGTACCGAGCCGGATAGCGACATCGACGCGCTGCGAAATCAGATCGGCAGGCTGCGATGAGGAGAAATGGCGAACTCGCAGCGCCGGATGCGCGCGGCTGAACGCCGCCAGCGCCGGGCCGACCACATAGCTGGCGTATTCCGGCGTCGTGGTGACGCGCAGCTCGCCGCTAAACCCCTGATGGCTGGCCTGCACTTCTTCACGCAGCGCATCGGCGTCTTTCAAAAGCGCGAGGCTGCGCTGATAAAGCCGCTCGCCGGCGTCGGTCAGCGTCAGGCGACGCGTCGAGCGCAGCAGCAGCGTCACGCCAAGCTCAGCCTCAAGCTGGCGGATATTAACACTCACCACCGCTTTGGTCTGGCCGAGGGCGGCGGCGGCGGCGGTAAAGCTCCCTGCCTCCACGACGGCGACGAAGGTCGCAAGCCGCGTTAAGTTAAGCATCGTCATTAGGCCGATTGTCAAAAAAGTTTTGACAGTATATCAACCCGGACGCAGTTTTTCCTGACGCGCCGGGCGTTTACAGTGCCCCTCTTCCACAGAGGGCATACCATGAGCTACCGCAACCGAGTCACGCTGATTTATCTGCTGGGCTTTTTTCTCGATTTAATCAATATGTTTATCGCGGCAGTGGCTTTTCCGGCTATCGGCGAGGCGCTGAACGCGACCGTGACGCAGCTTGCCTGGATAAGCAACGGCTATATCGCCGGGCTGACGGTCGTTATACCGCTCAGCGCCTGGCTGACGCAGCGTCTGGGCGCGCGCCGCGTTTTTTTACTCTCGCTGACGATCTTCAGCCTCGCTACCGCCGCCTGCGGCATGGCGACGTCGCTGGAGTCGCTTATCTTCTGGCGCGTGATTCAGGGCGCGGGCGGCGGTTTGCTGATCCCGACAGGCCAGGCGCTGGCGTGGCAACTTTTCGCGAAACATGAGCGTGCAAGGCTTGCGTCTGCCGTGATGCTGACGGGCTTGCTGGCGCCTGCGCTGTCGCCGGCGCTCGGCGGCGTGATGGTGCAGGCCGCCAGCTGGCATGGGGTCTTTTTAGCAAGCCTTCCGCTTTCGCTTACCTCACTCCTGATGGCCTGGTGCTGGCTGAAACCCGACGCGGCACCTGCCGTTCGCCGTCCGCTTGATATCCCGGGCGCGCTTTCTGGCGCAGGCGGGCTGTTGCTACTGTTGTACGGGCTGAGCGGACTTAGCGAGAACACGCAGCCGCTGCTGGCGGTAATTTGCCTCGCGGGCGGCGTGGCGCTTCTCGCGTGGATGCTGCGTCGCTGTCGACATCACCCGGCGCCGCTGCTGAAGGTGCGTCTCATGGGCGAGCCGCTAATGCGCTTATCTATGCTGGTCTATCAGTGCGTTCCCGGCATGTTTATTGGCGTGAATGTGGTCGGCATGTTCTGGCTTCAGACGGTCGCCGGACGCTCTCCGGCCGCCAGCGGCGCGCTGATGGTGCCGTGGTCGGTGGCATCGTTTATGGCTATCTCCGCGACCGCCCGGCTGTTTAACCGTCTCGGCCCGCGCCCGCTGCTTATCACCGGCTGCCTGTTGCAGGCGGGCGGTATCGTGCTGCTGACGCAGGCCGGGCCAGATACCCCGTGGGCGCTGCTGGTCGCCGCCTTTGGTTTGATGGGCGCAGGCGGCAGCCTGTGCAGCAGTACGGCGCAAAGCAGCGCGTTTTTACATACCGCGCACGCAGATCTGCCTGACGCCAGCGCGCTGTGGAATATTAACCGCCAGCTCAGCTTCTGCTTTGGCGTTACGCTTATCAGCGTCGTGCTGAACGTGCTGATGCATCTGCTCGTGCCGCCCGCAGCCTGGCGCGCCACCTTTGCGCTTGCGGCGGCGATGACGCTGCTGCCGATCTTTTTCGCGTGGCGGCTGCCTTCTGCGGCGGTCGTCCTGCCATTTTTATCAGAGAAGGAAAAGTAATGAACTGCTGGTTTATGGAAGTCGTGGATGCTCATGTGGCGATTGAGCGCTGGCTCGGTCAGGGTGAAGGCGACGTTGAGGCGCTGCTGGCCCGCTTTCGCGCTGACTATTCGATGATCCCATTAAACGGCGCGCCGCTCGATGCCATAGCCTTACGCGCCTTTTTCAGCGCCGCGCGCGGCAGCCGACCGGGGCTCGCGATTGAGGTCGATAGTCTGTCCCTTATCGCCGAATGGCCTGCGGGCGCAGTCGTCGGGTATCGGGAAACGCAAAAAACGGGGCAGGAGATCACGGTGCGCTGGTCTACCGTGGTGTTTGAACTGCATGAAGGGAAGCCGTGCTGGCGTCATCTGCATGAAACGCGCCAGGTTTAAACAGTTGATATAAAAGAAAAAGGCCAGTCAAAGACTGGCCTTTTTTGAGGGGACAGGTGGTTATTCGCGGAACAGCGCTTCGATGTTCAGCCCCTGACCCTGCAGGATTTCACGCAGACGGCGCAGGCCTTCAACCTGAATCTGGCGAACGCGTTCACGAGTCAGGCCGATTTCACGACCGACATCTTCAAGCGTTGCCGCTTCGTAACCGAGCAGGCCGAAACGACGAGCCAGGACTTCACGCTGTTTGGCGTTCAGTTCGAACAGCCATTTGACGATGCTCTGTTTCATATCATCGTCCTGCGTGGTGTCTTCCGGGCCGTTGTCTTTTTCATCGGCCAGGATATCGAGCAGCGCTTTCTCTGAATCGCCACCCAGCGGGGTGTCGACAGAGGTAATGCGCTCGTTCAGGCGCAGCATACGGCTAACGTCATCAACCGGTTTATCCAGCTGTTCAGCAATCTCTTCTGCGCTCGGCTCGTGGTCCAGTTTATGGGACAGTTCACGCGCGGTACGCAGATAGACGTTAAGCTCCTTCACGATGTGAATCGGCAGGCGAATCGTACGGGTTTGGTTCATGATTGCCCGTTCGATGGTCTGACGAATCCACCAGGTCGCATAGGTTGAGAAGCGGAACCCGCGTTCCGGGTCAAATTTCTCAACGGCGCGAATCAGCCCCAAGTTGCCCTCTTCAATCAGATCCAGCAGCGCCAGACCACGATTGCTGTAACGACGGGCAATCTTAACCACCAGACGCAGGTTACTTTCGATCATGCGACGGCGGGAGGCGACGTCACCACGCAGAGCGCGGCGCGCAAAGTAAACTTCTTCTTCAGCCGTTAACAGCGGAGAATAACCAATCTCGCCCAGATACAGCTGAGTAGCATCTAATACACGCTGTGTTGAACCCTGCGACAGCAGCTCTTCTTCAGCCAGGTCGTTATCACTGGGTTCCTCTTCTACCAAGGCTTTTTCGTCAAAAGCCTCAACTCCGTTCTCATCAAATTCCGCGTCTTCATTTAAGTCATGAACTTTCAGCGTATTCTGATTCATAAGGTGGCTCCTACCCGTGATCCCTGAGCAAAGCGCCTGAAGAAGCGCACTCTGCCAATTTATCGCTGCGGCAAATAGCGCAGCGGGTTTACGGATTTCCCCTTGTAACGAATTTCAAAATGCAAGCGTGTTGAACTGGTTCCGGAGCTACCCATGGTAGCGATTTTTTGCCCCGCCTTAACTTCTTGTTGTTCCCGGACCAGCATAGTGTCGTTATGGGCGTAGGCACTCAGGTAATCATCGTTGTGTTTGATGATAATAAGATTACCGTAACCGCGAAGCGCATTACCGGCGTACACGACGCGACCCTCTGCGGTTGCGACGATAGCCTGTCCTTTGCTGCCTGCGATATCGATCCCTTTGTTCCCCCCTTCTGCGGCGGAGAAGTTCTCGATAACGTTGCCTTCAGTCGGCCAGCGCCAGGTAGCGACAGGTGCACTGTTGGTCGTGCTACTTACGGTCGGTTCTGTCGTGCTAACAGCAGGTGCTGTGGAAGGAGCTACGACTGCCCCAGAGCTCACATTCCCAGGCAACATTTTGTTAGCACTCTGTTCACCTGAATCCTCAGAGTAAATAATTGTCGGTTTCGACGCAACCACCGTGCTGGTATTTTGCGCAGGTTTTGAGACTATTCCTTGTGCGCTTGCATCAGCTTGCGTAATTGCATTGCCACCTGTGATCGGCGTACCAGATGCGTTGCCCACCTGCAAGGTTTGCCCGACATTGAGGCCATACGGGGCTTCAATGTGGTTACGCTGGGCCAAATCACGGAAATCGTTCCCGGTTATCCAGGCGATATAAAACAGCGTATCGCCACGTTTCACGGTATAGGTGCTGCCGCCGGTATAGCTTCCTTTCGGAATATTCCCATACTTACGGTTGTAAACAATGCGGCCATTTTGGGTCTGAACCGGCTGTTCGGGGATGACCTGCGCCTGACGCGGCGAGCTGATTTGCGGCTGAACGGGTGCCGGCTGGCTCTGCGCCGGGCGGCTCTGCGTCGACATGTTCGAAGGCGGCATGATCATCCCGCCGCCTGCGCTGGTGCCTGCGCTACTGCTGCTTGCGCTGCCGCCAACAGAGCTGACGGGCGCCGGTGCGGAGGAGTTATTTGAATTACATGCCGCCAGACAAAGCGAAATCAGTGACAGCGCCGCGACTCGGCGTGCTGTGAAGGTTGGGCTTCCCGCGCTCATTTATCCCCCTGGAATGGTTTACTTCTTAATAAATACGATGACGACCGCTCTTTTCAGCGTCTGGCCGACGCGATTTTCGCTCACCATACGCTGAAAGCGTGCTAAAAACACAGGAAAAATTCCTGGTTTACGCCAGTTCCCCTTTCACCAGAGGAACAAAGCGCACAGCTTCTACGGTGTCGATAATAAATTCGCTCCCCCGCCGACGAACACGCTTTAATACCTGCTGCTCATCGCCCACGGGAAGAACCAGAATGCCGCCCTCGTCCAGTTGCGACAGGAGCGCTGTCGGGATCTCAGGCGGCGCGGCCGTCACAATAATAGCGTCAAACGGGGCGCGCGCCTGCCACCCCTGCCAGCCATCCCCGTGACGGGTTGAAACGTTGTGAAGATCGAGCTGCTTTAAACGCCGTCTGGCGTGCCATTGCAGGCTTTTGATGCGCTCGACCGAGCAGACGTGATGCACCAGATGAGCCAGAATCGCCGTCTGGTAGCCAGAGCCGGTGCCGATTTCCAGCACCCTTGAGGCGGGCGTCAGCGCCAGCAGCTCCGTCATACGCGCCACCATATAAGGCTGAGAAATGGTCTGCCCCGAGCCAATCGGCAGCGCCACGTTTTCCCAGGCTTTGTGCTCAAACGCTTCATCGACAAACTTTTCACGCGGCACGCGCGAAATTGCCTCAAGTACGCGGTCATCTTTGATGCCCTGAGCACGCAGTTGATTGAGAAGGGTCTGAACACGATTGTTTACCATTGCCCGTTCACTCCGGCGCTGGTCAACCAACGGGTGACCACATCCTGCGCGTTGTACGCGGTTAAATCGACATGCAGCGGCGTTACGGAAACATAGCCTTCATCCACCGCGGCGAAATCGGTATCCGGGCCAGCGTCGAGTTTATCGCCCGGCGGCCCTATCCAGTAAAGCGTGTTGCCGCGCGGATCTTCCTGCGGAATGACTTTATCCGCCGGATGGCGACTGCCGCAGCGGGTGACGCGAATGCCTTTGATCTGCTCAAGCGGCAGGTCGGGCACATTCACGTTAAGAATGCGCCCGGTGCGCAGCGGCTCGCGCGCCAGCGCGCGTAATAGCGTACAGGTGACAGCGGCCGCGGTGTCGTAATGCTCATGACCATTCAGCGACACGGCCAGCGCAGGCAACCCAAGATGACGGCCTTCCATCGCCGCAGCCACGGTGCCGGAGTAAATCACGTCATCGCCCAGATTCGGCCCGGCGTTAATGCCGGAGACAACGACATCCGGGCGCGGGCGCATCAGCGCGTTGACGCCGAGGAACACACAGTCGGTGGGCGTGCCCATCTGCACCGCGATATCGCCGTTGGGGTAAGTAAACGTGCGAAGCGAGGATTCAAGCGTTAACGAATTAGACGCGCCGCTACGGTTGCGGTCGGGAGCCACCACCTGAACGTCGGCGAACTCACGCAGCGCCTTCGCCAGCGCCTGAATGCCCGGCGCGTGGATCCCGTCATCGTTACTTAACAATATCCGCATAAAGCGCGTAATCCTTTCCTGGTGTTAAACATTGAAGTGTTATCCCTTAAAACATGTCCTGGTTTTTCTGTTTTGCTTTCGCTGAACATTCTTCAGGCAGGTTGCCGGATAGCCGCTCGCAGGCATTCTAACGCGCGATGATGCTGTCCGGTAGGGTCGATTTCCGCAAGATCATGTCGTTACATTACAGGACGTTCGCCTGAAATGCGCTTTGCGCGCCCAGGGCCGTGCATTATGTTCACCATTGCGCCGCCACCTTTTAACGCCGTGTCCCGCGCTTCGCGTCATCAGTTATTAGTTCATTTTTGATGATAAAGCCACGTTGCGGCAGGCCGACTGCGCGAAAATATGGAGCTGCCTGGCGACTGGCCTCTGCTGTTGGAATAAAGGCGGGTGTTCGGCCGTAAAAAAACCGCCCTGAGGCGGTTTTTTCATGCATCACCACGGTAACTACGCAGGTGGAACGGCTACTCGCCGATATCCGCGTGCTCATCCACGGTCGTGAACAGCTCCCGGATAACGCTGGTGGCAAAGCTGCCGGCGGGCAGCCAGAAGCTGACCTCAAGCGTCGCGTTATCCTGCCACTGCCAGCGCAGCTCGCGCGGGAACAACAGCATCGCGCGACGCGCGGCCTCGACCTTTTCGCGGGTCATCAGCGTCAGCAGGTCGGTCTGGTCGGCAAGCGTTGCCTGCTCAAACGCCAGTGCCGCGCGCTGGGTGCCCCAGTCGCCGCTGCCCGGCAGCGCGGCGGTGATAAGCAGCTCGCCGCTGTCCACGCGCGCCTGTAAGTCGGGTAGCTCTTCCGGCGTGGCGACAAACCAGCTTCCGCGCCCGGCAAGCTGTAGCGCGTCGCCGTCGATGACCTGATTAAAATCGGTTTTTTCGAGCCTTGCGCTCACCAGTTGGTTAAACATCAGGCTACGCGCGGCAGAGAGCGCAAAACCGCGCTTATTGCGCTCGCGCGGCGGCTGGCCGGTTTGCGCCCAGCGCTGCGCCTGGTGAATATTGCTACCGCCAATCCCGAAACGCTGCGGACCGAAATAGTTCGGCACGCCTTTTTCGGCGATCAGGTTCAGCCGCTGTTCGATTTCGTCGCGGTGGGTGATGTCGCGCAGCACCAGCGAGAAGCGGTTGCCCTTAAGCGCCCCTAAACGCAGTTTGCGGCGATGACGGGCGAACTCCAGCACCTCGCAGCCTTCCAGCGTGAACGCGCGCATCGCAGGCATCTCTTTGCCGGGCAGACGCGCGCACAGCCACTGTTCGGTCACCGCATGCTTATCTTTCTGGCCTGCAAAGCTGACTTCGCGCGCCGCAATGCCAAGAAATTTCGCCAGCGCGTCGGCCACAAAGCGGGTATTGCAGCCGGTTTTACGAATGCGCACCAGCAGGTGTTCGCCCTCGCCGTCCGGCGCGAAGCCTAAATCCTCAACGACCTGAAAGTCTGTCGGGCTGGCTTTCAGTTTCCCCTGCCCTTGCGGCTGACCGTGCAGCCAGCGCAGCGTGTTGAATTCGCTCATGCGTTGGCCTTCATCAGCAGCGCCACCGCCTCGCAGGCGATGCCTTCGCCACGGCCAGTGAAGCCGAGCCTTTCGGTCGTGGTGGCTTTGACGTTGACCTGATCCATATGGCAGCCGAGATCTTCGGCGATAAACACCCGCATCTGCGGAATGTGCGGCGCCATTTTCGGCGCCTGCGCGATGATGGTGACATCGACGTTGCCGAGCGTGTAGCCCTTCGCCTGAATCCGGCGCCAGGCCTCGCGCAGCAGCTCGCGGCTGTCGGCGCCTTTAAACGCCGGATCGGTGTCCGGGAAGAGTTTGCCGATATCGCCCAGCGCCGCAGCGCCGAGCAGCGCGTCGGTCAGCGCGTGCAGCGCGACATCGCCGTCGGAGTGCGCCAGCAGCCCCTGCTCATAAGGAATACGGACGCCGCCAATAATAATCGGGCCTGCGCCTCCAAAGGCGTGTACGTCAAAACCATGTCCGATACGCATTATGCCGTCTCCATTGAGGTTAACCGGGTAAGATAAAACGCCGCCAGAGCGAGATCCTCCGGGCGGGTAACTTTGATATTGTCCGAACGCCCCACGACCAGCTCCGGATGGAAGCCGCAATATTCGAGCGCGGAGGCTTCGTCGGTAATGGTCGCGCCGTCCGTGAGCGCGCGCGTCAGGCAGTCGCGCAGCAGTTCCAGCGGGAAGAGCTGCGGGGTGAGCGCATGCCAGAGGTTTTCGCGATCGACCGTGTGCGCGATGGCCGGCTTACCCGGCTCCGCGCGTTTCATGGTGTCGCAGGCAGGGGCGGCGAGAATGCCGCCCACCCGGCTGGTGTCTGTCAGCGCCAGCAGGCGCGCCAGATCCTGGGCGTCAAGGCAGGGACGCGCGGCGTCATGCACCAGCGCCCAGCGCGCGTCGCCTGCGGCCTGAAGGCCTGCCAGCACGGAATCGGCCCGCTGCGCGCCGCCGCGCACCACCTGAACGTCAGGATGAGACGCCAGCGGCAACCGGGCGAAGGCGGTGTCGGCGGGGCTGATGGCAATGATGACGCGGCTGATACGCGGATGCTGCAACAGCGGCGCGACCGCATGTTCGAGAATCGTTTTGTTCCCGATGGTGAGGTATTGTTTTGGACATTCCGTCTGCATACGGCTGCCGATTCCGGCCGCCGGCACCACGGCAATCACGTCCGCAAAGGGGGGCGCCATGTGTAAAACCCGCTTCTGGTTATCGATTATTTTGCGCAGACCCACCGGCGCGTTTGGCTGCGTCCGGCACCAGGCGATAGAAGGTTTCGCCAGGTTTAGTCATGCTTAATTCGTTGCGCGCGCGCTCTTCGATAGCTTCCTGACCGCCGTTGAGATCGTCTATCTCGGCGAAAAGCTGATCGTTACGCGCTTTGAGTTTGGCGTTGGTGGCCTGCTGTACCGCCACGTCGTCGGCTACGCGGGAATAGTCGTGGATGCCGTTTTTTCCAAACCACAGCGAATACTGTAGCCAGACCAGCAAAGCCAGCAATAGCAGCGTTAGTTTACCCATTCTGCCCCCTGAAAAACGGCTTCATCATCCCATAACTTCCCGCCGGACTCTACCCGGCTTGCTACGACGTGCAGGTTAAGAAATTAAACAGCGGCAGAATGTACCACAGAAAGCGCGCCGATGCGCATGCGCCTGTTGAGAGAGCGTGAAAAACGCGAGGCGTCAGCTCACCAGCCAGAAAAAGAGCAGCCCGAACATCAGCCCGACGCTTATCAGCGTCGCGAGACTGCTGTAGACCAGCCTGCGCTCCAGCAGCGAGAAGACCGCGACCCCCACCACCACGGCCACCGGCATCAGCGCCAGGAAAAACGGCCAGGTGTAGAGCAGAAAAAAGAGCGTGTTGGAGCCATAGAGAAGAAAGGGAACGCCAAGAGCCAGCAGCCACGAGATAAACCCCACCACGGCGCCAGGCCAGGCCCAGGTGGTTTCTTCGACGGCAGGCGCGGTCTCCGCCTGGGTGACAATCATGTTCGTGGTATTACGCATAGCTTATCCTGTGACGTGACGGGCCGGGAAAAGCACTCCCGGCGCGGTCTCAGGATTTGATGATATCTTCGCGACGCAGCAGGTCTAACAATTGCGCAATCAAATTTGTTACCAATTGTTGGCCGTCGAGATGAATTTCGGGGTTTTGCGGCGCTTCATACACCGCGTCGATGCCGGTAAAATTGCGCAGTTCCCCGGCGCGCGCCTTTTTATAAAGCCCCTTCGGATCGCGCGCTTCGCAGACCTCAAGCGGCGTATCCACAAACACTTCGATAAAGCGCCCTTCCCCCAGTTGCTCGCGCACCAGCTGACGCTCGGCGCGGTGCGGCGAAATAAACGCGGTCAGCACCACAAGCCCCGCATCCACCATCAGTTTCGCCACTTCGCCGACGCGACGGATATTCTCTTTGCGATCCTCATCGCTAAAGCCCAGATCGCTGCACAGGCCGTGGCGCACGTTGTCGCCGTCAAGCAGATACGTACTGACGCCAAGCTGGTGCAGCGCTTCTTCCAGCGCCCCGGCGACGGTAGATTTTCCGGAGCCCGAAAGCCCCGTAAACCACAGCACCGCGCCGCGGTGGCCGTGGAGCTGCTCGCGCTGCGCCGCGGTCACCGGATGGGCGTGCCAGACGACATTTTCGTCATGCTGCGCCATTATTTGCCTCCCAGCAGATCGCGCGCGCCCCAGTGCGGGAAGTGACGGCGAATCAGCTGATTCAGCTCCAGCTCAAAGGCGCTGTAAGCGGAAGGCTCCTGATACACATCCTGTTGCGGTTCGCGCACCATGCCCGCGCCCACCGTCACGTTTGAGAGACGGTCAATGAAAATCAGGCCGCCGGTGACCGGGTTCTCCTGATATTTATCGAGGTTCAGCGGCTCGTCGAAGGTGAGATCCACAAGGCCGATACCGTTGAGCGGCAGGTTTTCCTCCACGCGCTGGGTCAGGTTGTTGATATCAACCTGATACTGGATATTGTCCACGCGCGCGCGGGTTTTCTTACCGGCGATTTTGATGTCGTAGCTCTGGCCCGGCACCAGCGGCTGCTCGGCCATCCAGACTACGTCCACCGCCGCGCTCTGCACGGCGGCCACGCTTTGCGAAGCGTCTACCAGCAGGTCGCCACGGCTAATGTCGATTTCATCTTTCAGGACCAGCGTGACGGCCTCGCCCGCGCCCGCCTCCTGCAAATCGCCGTCAAACGTCACGATACGCGCCACGCTCGATTCCACGCCGGACGGCAGCGCTTTCACGCGCTGGCCCACTTTCACCACGCCGCCCGCGACGGTGCCCGCATAACCACGGAAATCGAGGTTCGGACGGTTGACGTACTGCACCGGGAAGCGCAGCGGCTGCTCGTCAACCACGCGCTGAATTTCAATGTTCTCCAGCACTTCCAGCAGCGTCGGGCCAGTGTACCAGCCCATGTTCAGGCTCTGCATCGCCACGTTGTCGCCTTCCAGCGCCGACAGCGGCACAAAGCGGATATCCAGCGAGCCAGGCAATTGTTCGGCGAAGCTCAGGTAATCCTGACGAATACGTTCAAACGTCTCTTCGCTGAAGTCCACCAAATCCATCTTGTTGACCGCCACAACCAGGTGTTTGATACCCAGCAGCGTCGAGATAAAGCTGTGGCGGCGGGTCTGGTCCAGCACGCCTTTACGGGCGTCCATCAACAGGATCGCCAGATCGCAGGTTGATGCGCCGGTCGCCATATTGCGGGTGTACTGCTCGTGCCCCGGAGTGTCGGCGATGATGAATTTGCGTTTTTCAGTCGAAAAGTAGCGGTACGCCACGTCAATCGTGATGCCCTGTTCGCGCTCGGCCTGTAAACCATCCACCAGCAGCGCCAGATCGAGCTTTTCGCCCTGTGTGCCGTGACGTTTGCTGTCATTGTGCAGCGACGAGAGCTGATCTTCGTAAATCTGTCGGGTATCGTGCAGCAGGCGGCCAATCAGGGTGCTCTTCCCGTCATCCACGCTGCCGCAGGTCAGAAAACGCAGCAGGCTTTTGTGCTGCTGGGCGTGCAGATAGGATTCCACGCCGCCTTCTTTGGCGATCTGTTGTGCGATAGTGGTATTCATGGCGGCTCCTTAGAAATAACCCTGACGTTTTTTAAGCTCCATTGAGCCTGCCTGGTCGCGGTCAATAACGCGCCCCTGGCGCTCACTGGTGGTGGAGACCAGCATCTCTTCAATGATCTCCGGCAGCGTCTGCGCGCTGGATTCCACCGCGCCGGTCAGCGGCCAGCAGCCAAGGGTACGGAAGCGCACCATGCGCGGTTTGATCTCTTCGCCCGGCTGCAAATCGATGCGATCGTCATCGATCATCATCAGCATGCCGTCACGCTCCAGCACCGGACGTTCGGCGGCCAGATACAGCGGAACGATCTCGATATTTTCCAGGTAGATGTATTGCCAGATATCCAGCTCGGTCCAGTTAGAGAGCGGGAAGACGCGGATGCTTTCGCCTTTGTTGATCTGGCCGTTGTAGTTATGCCACAGCTCCGGGCGCTGGTTTTTCGGGTCCCAGCGGTGGAAGCGGTCGCGGAAGGAGTAGATGCGCTCTTTGGCGCGGGATTTCTCCTCATCGCGGCGCGCGCCGCCGAAGGCTGCGTCAAAACCGTATTTATTAAGCGCCTGCTTCAGCCCTTCGGTTTTCATGATGTCGGTGTGTTTGGCGCTGCCGTGCACGAACGGGTTAATGCCCATCGCCACGCCTTCCGGGTTTTTATGCACCAGCAGTTCGCAGCCGTAGGCTTTGGCGGTACGGTCGCGGAATTCGTACATTTCGCGAAACTTCCAGCCGGTATCCACATGCAGCAGCGGGAACGGCAGCGTGCCGGGATAAAACGCCTTGCGCGCCAGGTGCAGCATCACGCTGGAATCTTTGCCGATGGAGTACATCATCACCGGGTTAGCGAATTCCGCAGCCACTTCACGAATGATATGGATGCTTTCCGCCTCCAGTTGCCGCAGGTGAGTGAGTCGTTTTTGATCCATAACCTTTCCTTAAGCCAGATTCACCACGGAAGAACGAATGGCTTCCGCGTCGGTTGAATGTTGAAACCAGGCGAGCTGCTGGTGGAGCTGCACCACTTCGCCGACCACCAGCAGGGCGGGCATCGGCGCGTCTTTCGCTAAAATACTGAGCGCATCAAGCGTGCCGGTCAGCACGCGCTGATCGTCTCGCGTGCCGCGGCTGATGACCGCAACCGGCGTCGTGGCGTCTCGTCCGTGGGCGATTAGCTGTTGGCTGATCTCCGCCGCTTTCATGGTGCCCATATAGATGGCGAGCGTCTGACGGCTCTTCGCGAGCAGCGCCCAGTCGAACGGCTCGCTGTCGGGTTTATAGTGGCCGGTGACGAAAACCGCGCTCTGGGCGTAATCGCGGTGGGTCAGCGGAATGCCCGCATAGGCGGTCGCACCGCTGGCGGCCGTCACGCCGGGCACCACCTGAAACGGCACGCCTGCGGCTTTGGCCGCCTCAAGTTCTTCACCGCCGCGCCCGAAAATAAACGGGTCGCCGCCTTTCAGACGCACCACGGTTTTGCCCTCGCGGGCAAGGTCAATCAGCATCTGGTTGGTTTCATGCTGCGCCACCGCGTGCGCGCCCGCACGTTTGCCCACACAGATGCGGTCGGCGTCGCGGCGCACCAGATCCAGCACGCCGTCGCTGACCAGATGGTCGTACAGCACGACATCCGCCTGCTGCATCACCTGTAACCCGCGCAGCGTCAGCAGCCCGGCGTCGCCCGGCCCCGCGCCAACCAGAATAATTTCGCCCTGCGCGGTTTGCGGCGCGTCGAGCTCCGCCTCCAGTGCCGCTTCGGCGGCGCGGGTATCGCCCGCCGCCATCAGGCTGGCGAAGCGGCCGCGAAAGGCTTTTTCCCAGAAGCGACGGCGTCCGTCGGTCGTGGGAATGCGCGCTTTAATACGATCGCGAAAGCTGCCCGCGACCTCGGCCATCCGCCCGAGGCTTGCCGGCAGCAGAGATTCGATTTTCTCACGCAGGAGTCGCGCCAGCACTGGCGCGTTGCCGCTGGAGGAGATAGCGACGATAAGCGGCGAGCGGTCGACTATCGACGGGAAAATAAAGGAGCACAGCGGCTGGTCGTCCACCACGTTAACCAGGCGCTGTCGGGCGTTCGCTTCGTCGAACACCCGGCGGTTAAGCGCCTCGTCGTTGGTCGCCGCAATGACCAGAAACACCGCGTCGAGCTGCGAAGGCTCAAAGGTCTGCGCCAGCCAGCGCAGCGCGCCTTCCTGCTCCAGCGCCGCGAGCTCTGGATGTAGCTTTTTCGCGACCACGCAGACGCAGGCGCCCGCGCGGCGCAGCAGCGCAATTTTACGCAGCGCCACTTCGCCGCCGCCGACGACCAGCACGGGGCGCTGTTTCAGTTGAGCAAATAACGGGAGATATTCCACGGCGATACAACTCGCTAACAACAGGGGACCAGAGGGGACTATAGGGGGAGGCAGATAACAGATGAAATTACGAATTGGCATTTATAGTTCCACAAAGGAATAAGGCGCCAGATAAGCAAATATCAAAAAGTGCTTAAGCCGTGAAATTTCGGGCGTTTAACCGCAAATCAAATTGTGTAACCGCCGTCACAGTTTCATACTAAGCGCCATTAACTGGTCGCGCTTTTTTGAGTAAGGACGTTCTATGTTTTCCGCAGTGCGCCGCTGCACCCTGAGCCTGGCGCTGAGCGTATGCTTCACCCTGCCCGCTTTTTCGCAACCCCTTCACCCAGGCGATATCGCCAGTGAGCAGACCCGCCACATCGCCACTTTATTTCCAGGCCGTATGACCGGATCGCCTGCCGAGATGCTGGCTGCGGATTATCTGCGCCAGCAGTTTGTACGCCTTGGGTATCAGAGCGATATCCGCGCATTTCACAGCCGTTATGTCTATACCGCCGGAAATCATCGCACTAACTGGCAGAACGTCACCGGCAGCACGGTTATCGCCGCCCATGAGGGCGCGGCGCCGCAGCAGATTATTGTGATGGCGCACCTTGATACCTACGCGCCGCTGACCGACGCGGATGTGGATAATAATCTCGGCGGGCTGACGCTACAGGGCGTGGATGATAACGCGGCGGGGGTCGGCGTAATGCTGGAGCTCGCGGAGCGCCTTAAAGATGTGCCGACGCGCTACGGCGTGCGTTTTATCGCCACCAGCGGCGAAGAAGAAGGCGGCATGGGCGCGGAAAACCTGCTGAAACGCATGAGCGCGCTTGAGAAAAAACAGACGCTGCTGGTGATTAATCTCAGCCATCTGGTGGCGGGCGATAAACTGGCGTTTACCAGCGGTAAAAGCACGCCCGCCGCGGTACGCGCCCTGACGCGCGACAGTGCGCTGAAGCTCGCGCGACGTTTCGGCATTCCGGTCGCCGCCAGCAGCGTGACGCCTGCGGATAATGACGCCGTCGCGTTTGATAAAGCGGGCATTCCGGTACTGTCGATTTCGGCGGTCAACGATCCCGCCCGCCATCGCGGCCGCCACGCCGTCGGGCCGGTGGCGCATAATGCGCGTCAGGATAATCTGCAATACCTGGATCAGGCGCTTCCTGGGCGCATTAATAAGCGCTGTCGCGACGTGATGCGCGTCCTGCTGCCGCTGGTAAAAACGCTGGCGAAGGCCGAGAAGTAAAAAGCGCGCCCCGGGGCGCGCTTTTCGTTAGCCTTCGTGCAGGCCGCATTCGCGTTTGAGACCGAAAAAGCGGGTCTCTTCTTCCGCCATGCCCGGCTCCCATTTGCGGGTCGTGTGCGTATCCCCTACCGAGAGATAACCTTCATCCCACAGCGGGTGGTATTTCAGCCCATGCTTTTGCAGGTACTGATATACGGTGCGGTTATCCCAGTCGATGATTGGCAGGATCTTAAAGATGCCGCGCTGGACGCCCAGCACCGGCAGGTTCGCGCGGCTGCCGGACTGATCGCGGCGCAGGCCGGCAAACCAGGTTTGCGCGTTAAGGTCTTTCAGCGCGCGGTTCATCGGCTCTACTTTATTTATCTCGTTGTATTTCTCGATCCCTTCAACGCCCTGCTCCCACAGCTTGCCGTAGCGCGCTTCCTGCCAGGCCGGGCTCTGTTCGGCGCGGTAGATGTGCAGGTTCAGATTGAGCTTTTCCGTCAGTTCGTCGATAAAGCGGTACGTTTCCGGGAAGAGATAGCCGGTATCGGTGAGGATAACCGGAATATCCGGACGCTGTTGCGTAACCAGATGCAGGCAGACCGCCGCCTGAATACCGAAGCTTGAAGAGAGCACAAACTCGCCCGGCAGGTTTTCCAGCGCCCAGCCGACACGCGCTTCGGCGCTTAATGCCTCAAGCTGCGCGTTGGTGTCGGCGAGCGCATCAGCGCGGTCTTCTTTTTCCAGTGCATTTAACGCATGGAGATCGAGTACGGACATGTGAACCTCGCTTGCAAAAGTGTTATCTGGCCTGCGCCATGCGCCCGGCACGGATGGCGGTTAAAAGATAGCGGGTGCGCTTTGCTGCCACGCTCTGCTAACCAGCACGTAGGGTGGATACGCGCCGCGCCTCCACCGCTACCGCACCGCGCGCGAAACGCTTATTCCCAGAAATCCCGCGCGGGATCGAGTACCGGGCGAATGATCCCGGCGCGCACGGTGAAATCGCCAAACCCTTCGCCGGGCTCGCGCTCTTTCGCCCAGCGACCGACGAGAACATCAAGCGTGTCGAGAATTTCCGACTCGGTGATGTTTTCGCGATACATGCGCGGAATACGCGTCCCGATGCGGTTACCGCCCAGGTGCAGGTTGTAACGTCCCGGCGCTTTGCCGACCAGCCCCAGCTCCGCCAGCATCGCACGGCCGCAACCGTTCGGGCAGCCAGTGACGCGCAGCACGATGTGATCGTCCGCTACGCCATACTTCGCCATGATGCCGTCCACTTTATCGATAAACGACGGCAGGAAACGCTCCGCCTCCGCCATCGCCAGCGGGCAGGTCGGGAACGACACGCACGCCATAGAGTTTTCACGCTGCGGCGTCACGCTAGCCATCAGGCCGTGGTCGCGGGCGATCTGCTCTATCTTCGCCTTGTCGGCTTCCGGCACGCCCGCCACGATCAGGTTCTGGTTGGCGGTCAGGCGGAAATCCCCTTTATGGATCTTCGCTATCGCTTTCAGACCGGTTTTCAGCGGCTTGTCCGGGAAATCGAGAATACGGCCATTTTCAATAAACAGCGTCAGGTGCCATTTATCATCAATGCCCTTCACCCAGCCAATGCGATCGCCGCGACCGGTAAATTCATAAGGGCGAACCGGCTCAAACGTCACGCCCGCGCGGCGCTCTACTTCGGCTTTGAACACGTCCGGCCCGACGCGCTCCAGCGTATATTTGGTTTTCGCGTTTTTACGATCGGTACGGTTGCCCCAGTCGCGCTGGGTGGTCACCACCGCTTCGGCCACCGCCAGGGTATGCTCCAGCGGAATGTAGCCGAACTCGGTCGCGGTACGCGCGTAGGTTTTCTTGTTGCCGTGCTCAATGGACAGCCCGCCGCCCACCAGCAGATTAAAGCCCACCAGCTTGCCGTTTTCGGCAATCGCGATGAAGTTCATATCGTTGGCGTGCAGATCCACATCGTTTTGCGGCGGCACCACGACTGTGGTTTTAAACTTACGCGGCAGGTAGGTCGGGCCGAGGATCGGCTCTTCGTCCGTGGTCGCGACTTTCTCCTGATCGAGCCAGATTTCCGCATAGGCGCGGGTGCGCGGCAGCAGATGCTCGGAGAGTTTCTTCGCCCACTCGTAAGCTTCGGCATGTAATTGCGACTCGACCGGGTTAGACGTGCAGAGCACGTTACGGTTCATGTCGTTGGCGGTCGCCAGCGCGTCGAGGCCCACGGAGTGCAGCATCTGATGCGCCGGCTTCACGTTTTTCTTCAACAGGCCGTGGTACTGGAACGTCTGGCGGTTGGTCAGACGGATGCTGCCGTAAATGGTGTTTTCCTCGGCGAACTTGTCGATGGAAAGCCACTGCTGCGGCGTCATGATGCCGCCCGGCAGACGGCAGCGCAGCATCATGGCGTGACGCGGCTCCAGCTTCTGGGCGGCACGCTCGGCGCGGATATCGCGGTCATCCTGCTGATACATGCCGTGAAAACGGATCAGCAGGAAGTTATCACCATTAAACCCGCCGGTCAGCCCGTCATGTAAATCTTCAGCAATGGTGCCGCGCAGAAAGTTACTTTCCCGCTTCATGCGTTCCGCGTCGGAAAGTTTTCCTTCGACCACCAGAGGTCCTGGGTATTTTTCGCTCATTAATAGACGTCTCGCTGGTAACGGCGCTCAACGCGCAGCTCACTTAAATATTCATCCGCCGCCTCGGCATCCATCTCGCCGTAAGCCGCAATCACTTCCAGTAACGCCTGCTCGACATCCTTCGCCATGCGATTGGCGTCGCCGCAGACATAAATGTGCGCGCCTTCCTGAATCCAGCGCCACAGCTCCGCGCCCTGCTCGCGGATTTTGTCTTGTACGTAAATTTTATGTTCCTGATCGCGGGACCAGGCAAGGTCGATGCGGTTTAACAGCCCTTCTTTTACATAGCGCTGCCACTCGACCTGATACAGGAAATCTTCAGTAAAGTGCGGGTTGCCGAAGAAGAGCCAGTTTTTACCGGTAGCGCCGTCGGCTTCACGCTGTTGCATGAAAGCGCGGAACGGCGCGATACCGGTGCCAGGGCCAATCATAATGACCGGCGTTTCGGGCGTGGCCGGCAGGCGGAAGTTGTCGTTGTGCTCAATAAATACGCGCACTTCGCCCTCTTCTTCCAGACGATCGGCAAGGTAGCCTGAGGCGCCACCCGCGCGGGCGCGGCCTTCAATCTCGTAACGCACCACGCCCACGGTAATGTGGACTTCGTTTTCTACTTCCGCCTGCGACGAAGCGATGGAATAGAGGCGCGGCGTCAGCGGGCGTAGCAGCCCTGTCAACTGCTCAGCCTCAAGTTGCGCAGGCGCGAAGCGCACCATGTCGACGATGGGCGTCGCGGCGGCGTATTGCTGCAGCTTCGCTTTATCGCCCACCAGCGGCAGCAGGGCTTCGCTGCGGGTCAGCGTGGCGTAATTCTCAACGATAGCCGCGGTGTTGACCGTCAACTCAAAATGCCACTGGAGGGCTTCGCTGAGCGTCAGCGTTTTGCCATCCACCGTCACCGTCTCATCGCCCTTCAGCCACAGTAGCTCAAGCAGCTCCTGCACCAGCGCCGGATCGTTCTGATACCAGACACCGAGCGCGTCGCCCGGCTGATAGCGCAGCCCGGCATCGCCCAGATCGATTTCGATATGGCGCACATCTTTTTGCGAATGGCGGCCGGTGATTTTCTGGTTCACCGAGAGCGTCGCGGTGAGCGGCGCTTCTTTGGTATAAGGCGTGGAATCGACCAGATTCACCGCGCCGCTGGCGGTCAACGCCGCCTGTGACGGCGCTTCTTTCGGCACGCGCGCTTTCAGTACGTCAACCACCCGCTGGCGCCATTCCTGGGCGGCGGTCTGGTATTCAACATCGGCGTCGACGCGATCCAGCAGGCGCTCGCCGCCAAGCTCCGCAAGACGGGTATCAAAATCTTTCCCGGCCTGGCAGAAGCGTTCATACGAGGTATCACCAAGACCAAAGACGGCGAACGCCGCGCCTTCAAGCTTCGGCGCTTTTTTCGACAGCAGGAATTTATGCAACGCGACGGCTTCTTCCGGCGGGTCCCCTTCCCCCTGCGTGGAGGTGACGATGACCAGCAATTTTTCCTGGGCGATTTGTTTGAATTTATAGTCGCCCGCGTTAACCAGATTCACATTGAGCTGCGCCGCCAGCAGATCGTCGCGCAGCGCTTCGGCGACGCGGCGCGCGTTGCCGGTCTGGGAGGCGGAAATAAGCGTAATGACCGACGCAGGCGCCGAGGGGGTTTGCACCACCGCCGCACCAGGCTGTTGGTTAACCATTCCCCAGAAGTAGCCTGAAAGCCAGGCGAGCTGCGTGGGGGTGAAATCATGAGTCGCCGTCTGAAGGCGAGCCAGCTGCTCCGGGCTGAGCGGGAGCAAAGCATTCGGTGGGGCCTGAGTCGTCATGCGTCGTTATGTTCCAGTAGCAAAGCTGTTTTTCATCGTAAAAACAGAAGAGAAAGTAAGGTTAACGGCGGCGATAATAACAATTAAAGAAGGGATGGAAATAATAAATAACCAAACGGACTAACCGCTTTTATCTATAAGCGTAAACGTAAAAACCGGTTATATAAGCCGTTGATAACCATATGGATTAAAAAGATGCGCGCCAGGTTTTACGCGGTTACCGCTTACGGCGGTTTTAGTTAATGCTAAAAACGGTCAATTCCGGTACTATGCGGCGGTTTTTTAGCAAGACTGAGACTGCGTTATGCCTACCACCCTGTTTAAAGATTTTATCTTCGAAGCCGCTCACCGACTGCCTCACGTTCCCGAAGGCCACAAATGCGGTCGCCTGCACGGACACTCCTTTATGGTGCGCCTGGAGATCACGGGCGAGGTAGACCCGCATACCGGCTGGATTATCGATTTCGCCGAACTGAAAGCGGCGTTTAAACCGATTTATGACAGCCTGGATCACTATTATCTGAACGATATTCCCGGCCTCGAAAACCCGACCAGCGAAGTGCTGGCGCGCTGGATTTGGGATCAGATGAAGCCCCGTATGCCGCTTTTGAGCGCGGTAATGATTAAAGAAACCTGCACCGCCGGCTGCGTCTATCGCGGCGAATAAGGCTGTGTGGCGTTGGGATAGCGAACATCCCGCCAAAAAAGAGGGGCTTTAGCCCCTCTTTTTTTATGCGATGTTTTTATGCAATGTTCAGATATTTGTGTGTTTGCATCGACAATCGCCAGTTGCGGGCGATACAGGTCTCAATGCACAAACGCGTCGCGTCTTCTTTCTGGCTTATAGGCTGAAGCGCAATCACGCGCTGTCTCTCGTCATTCAGACGCGCCAGCAGTTCATCCAGCGCCTCAATATCACGCACGCGCCCTACCGGGTGCTTGATTTCATCGGCGCGCATCAGCGCCTGATCGAGCACATCGTACCCGCCGCGCATGTTCACTTTCGGCGACACGGTCACCCAGGTGCCGGTGGTGCAGCGCACCTCGTGGGTGCCGCTGGTTTCAATCTGGCAGCTAAAACCGTGCGCTTCCAGCAGCTCGGTTAACGGCAGCAGGTCGTGAATACACGGCTCGCCCCCGGTAATAACCACATGGCGCGCGGTATAAGCCTGACGTTCAATGGCCGCCAGCAGATCTTCCGGGCTCGCCGCGCCCCATTTATCGCTCTCTTTGGTTTTCGCGATGATACTGAAAAGCGACACTTCCCGATCGGCGAGTTTCTCCCAGGTGTGTTTGGTGTCGCACCAGGCACAGCCTACCGGGCATCCCTGCAAACGAATAAAAATGGCGGGCACGCCGGTAAAGTAACCCTCGCCCTGCAGGGTCTGGAACATCTCATTAATCGGGTACTGCATGATTCACTCGGTTTATTACCAAAACGGTAATTATTACAGATAACCGCCGGACTATCATGTGCCATTTGCGCTTTCATGGCAGCGGCGGCGCGCCCTTATCAGCGATGGCCTCTTAATTCAGGTCGCTGGCAGGCCCACCGGGCGGCGGTTACCATGGCAATGGACGGCGCTGCGAAAACAAGGAAACGTGAGAACGATGGTACGCATACTGACGTTATTTATTCTGACGCTGACGATGGCTGGTTTTGCCGTTCAGGCGCAACCGCTCGCCGTGCCGCCGATGCGCGGTTTTGTTAACGACCCGGCAGATATCCTGGAGAGACCGGAAAAGCTCGCGTTAATCAACGATGTGTCTTCTCTTAATGCCCGCACCCACGCCCAGACCGCAGTGCTGATCGTGCCGACCTTACAGGGCGATAACCTGGAAAGCGCCGCTACGCGCGTGTTCAATACCTGGCGGCTCGGTAACGCACGCCGTAACGATGGCGTGCTGATTCTGGTGGCCTGGGAGGATCGCAACGTGCGCATCGAAGTGGGGCGCGGCCTGGAAACCACGCTGACCAACGCGCTGGCGAGCCGAATCATTAAAGAGCGGATGCTCCCCTGGTTCCGCGCGGGCGAACTGGCCGAAGGCATCCGGCATGGCCTGACCGGTATCGACGCCGCGTTAAGCGGCAAACCGCTGCCGCCCGCGACCTCTCCATCGCGGTGGTGGTCATGGTTCAGGCCGTGGCTGGTGGGGTTTTCTTACTGGCAGGGGCTGCCGTTTCTTGCCATTACGCTGGCAGTCCTGCTGATGAAGCGCAAAAAGAAAACGCTCATCACGCTCTTTTTCGTCACCTCCTGCCTGCTAACGCCGGCGCTTGCCATTACCAGCGATTATGTCCCGTGGGTCGTACCGTTTTTATGGCTCAGTTTCTCATTGCCGATTCTGTTGTTAATCATGGTGATTATCATGGCGTTCGCTTTCCCCCGACGCCTGTTCAGCACTGGCAGCGGCGCGTCATCCGGCGATAACGGGTCAGCCTGGCTTGCGAATCAGAATCTTCATCATTTATCCGGCGGCGACAGTGGCAGCCATCACAGCAGCCACGACAGCGTGAGCTGCGGCGATGGCGGCTCAAGCGACGGCGGCGGCTCGTCAGATAACTGGTGAGCCCAGCGCGTCGGTAAAGCGGCGCGTGATCTGCTGTGGACGCGTGATAGCGCCGCCCACCACCACAGTATGCGCGCCGAGCGCAAGGCAACGCGCCGCCCGTTCGGGCGTATCGACATTACCTTCGGCGATAACCGGAATAGTCACCGCCGCCAGGACGTCTTTTAGCCGCGCGAAATCCTTCTGGGGCAGCCGATGCCCCTGGGTTGTCGCAGTATAACCGTAGAGCGTGGTGCCGACGCAGTCAAAGCCCAGCGCCTCCGCCGTAACGGCTTCGTCAACCTCTGAAATATCCGCCATCAGCAGTATCTGAGGAAAAGCGAGGCGAATGCGCTTTACCAGTTGCTCCAGCGTCTCGCCAGCAGGGCGTGCTCGCGCGGTGGCATCAAGGGCAATCATTTCAGGCGCGGAGCGCATCAGTTCAGTGACTTCACGCATCGTCGCGGTAATAAACACCTCGCTGTCCGGATAATCCCGTTTAATGATGCCAATGACCGGCAGCGTAACCTGCTGTTTGATGGCCTCGATATCCGCCACGCTATTGGCGCGGATACCCGCGGCCCCGCCCTGCGCCGCCGCCAGCGCCATTTTCCCCATGATAAACGGACTGTGCAGCGGTTCGTTTTCCAGCGCCTGGCAGGAAACCACCAGCCTGCCTTTGATTTGCTCTAACATCGTTATCCTCAGCTTAATAACTCTTCGACTTCGTTTTTGATAATCGTGACGTGGGGGCCGTAGATAACCTGCACGCCGTTACCGCGCAGGATCACGCCACGAGCGCCGGTAGCCCTGAGCGCCGCTTCGTTCACTTTGCGCCCGTCATTGACCGTCACGCGCAGCCGTGTGGCGCAACAGTCGACATCGTGCAGGTTATCCCGCCCGCCGAGCCCGGCGACAATGGCCTGCGCGCGTTCGCTGGCATCAATCTGCACAGGCTCCTGCGCCTCTTTCTCGCGGCCCGGTGTTGCAAAATCAAAACGGGTTATCAGGAAGCGAAAGGTGAAGTAATAAAGAAAAAACCAGGGCACGCCGACGAGCGGCACCCGCAACCAGTGGGTTTTCGCTTCGCCCTGCAAAACGCCAAAGAGGATGAAATCGATAAAACCGCCCGAGAATGTCTGCCCAATGGTTATCTGCAGCATATGCGCCAGCATAAAAGCCAGCCCGTCGAAAAACGCGTGGATGACATACAGCACAGGCGCGACAAACAGGAAGGAAAACTCAATCGGTTCAGTAATACCGGTCAGAAATGAGGTCAGCGCGGCAGATAACAGCAGCCCGGCGACGCGTTTTTTATTTTCCGGTTTCGCGGTGTGGTACATGGCAAGACAGGCGCCTGTCAGGCCAAACATCATGGTAATAAAGCGCCCGGACATAAAACGCGACGTGCCGATATAAAACTGCTGCGTGGCAGGATCCGCCAGCTGTGCGAAGAAAATACGCTGCGTGCCGTCCACCAGCTGGCCGTTGACGATTTCGCTGCCGCCGAGCGCCGTGGTCCAGAAAGGTAAATAGAAAATGTGGTGCAGGCCGAACGGGCCAAGCATACGCAGGATAAAACCGTATAACAGCGTGCCGACATAGCCGGTCGCCTCCACCAGCCCGCCAAGTCCGAAAATCACTTTCTGGAAATGCGGCCAGACGACGGTCATTAGCGCGCCGACAATGATCGCCGCCAGCGCGCTGACAATCGGCACAAAACGGGAGCCGCCGAAAAACCCAAGAAACTGCGGCAGCGCGATTTTATTGAATCGCTGATGCAGCGCGCACGTTACCAGGCCAATAACCACGCCGCCGAATACGCCGGTTTCCAGCGTCTGGATGCCGAGAACCGTTCCCTGCCCGACCGCGCCCGGATTGCTTTGCGCGAGTTTTCCGGTCAGGGTCAACAGCGCATTGATGGTAGCGTTCATCACCAGAAAAGCGAGTAACGCGGCGAGGCCCGCCGTGCCTTTATCGGTGCGCGCCAGACCCACGGCCACACCGACCGCAAACAGCAGTTCGCGAAAACGATCGCGCCGGCGCTGCTCATGATGGTGAAAATCGCCTGTAACCAGCCCACATCGAGAAACGGATAAGCCGTCAGCGTGTTGGGGTTGGAGAGCGCGCCGCCGACGCCGAGCAACAGGCCCGCTGCGGGTAAGACGGCAATGGGCAACATAAACGATTTACCAAAATGCTGCGCCTTCTCAAACCAGCGCCCTGAAGATGTTCCGCTGAAAAATGCCATAGTGAAGCCCCCGCCGTTGTTATGATGAAAATATTTATCACTTTAATTATGTTTAGTGAAAATTATCATCATTAATAGCGAAGGCGATCATACTTTTTTAAAATGGCTGGCGTTGCGAGTGGGCTTTCACGCACACTCATCGCTGGTCGTCGGTGCTTCAGGATCCTTTATGTCTGACAATGAAAATCTACTGCTTAAGCTGCGTCAGGAGCTTTCTGGCTTTAGCCCAACGCAGCGCAAACTCGGCGAATATGTGCTGAGCGAGCCTGCGCGCGTGCTCTATCTCACTATTACGGAACTGGCCCGCGAGAGCGACACCAGCGAGGCCAGCGTCACCCGTCTGTGCCGCACGCTGGGTTGCAAAGGCTATAACGAGTTTAAAATGGCGCTCGCGCTGGATGTCCAGCGCACTCAGGCGCCCCGCGCGCAAAACGGCGACGCGCTGGACGCGCTGGTGGAGGAGTCGGTACAGGCGCTGTGTGACACCGCGCGACTGCTGGACCGCGCGAAGCTTGAAGCCGCAGCCCGGGCGCTGCATCATGCCCGTTCGGTGCAGATTTACGGCGTTGCCGCGAGCGCGATTGTGGGCGAGTATTTGCATTACAAACTGCTGCGGCTCGGTAAACCGGCGCAGCGCTTTAGCGATATGCACCGGGCGTCGATGAACGCGGCAACGCTTCACGAAACAGACCTGGTGGTCGCCATTTCCAGCTCCGGCTCTACGCGCGATCTGCTGCATGCCGTGAAACTCGCCCGTCAGTCGGGCGCGCCTGTACTCACGCTCAGTAACACATCGCGCAGCCCGCTGGCGTCAATCAGCGATATGCTGCTGGTGGCGGCCAAACCGGAAGGCCCGCTGAATGCCGGCGCGCTGGATACGAAGGTAGGGGCGATGCTGCTGGTGGAGCTGTTAACCGCCTCGCTGATAGCCACAGACAGCAATTACGGTGAAATCAGCCAGCAAACCGCCAGCGCGACGCTGCCTCTGCTGCTGTAATGACAGGCGCGTAGCCCAAAGGAGCGCGGCGCGAGATTTACTGTGACGCAGGCTCGTTGAGGTAAAAAAAATGCCAGTCATTCGACTGGCATTTTTCAGAGGTCAGGACGGGCGATTATGCCTGGCCTTTGATCTCTTTACGACCGTTGTACGGTGCTTTTTCGCCCAGCGCTTCTTCGATACGAATCAGCTGGTTGTATTTAGCCACGCGGTCAGAACGGCTCATTGAACCGGTTTTGATCTGGCCTGCAGCGGTACCTACTGCCAGGTCGGCAATGGTCGCATCTTCAGTTTCGCCAGAACGGTGAGAGATAACAGCGGTATAGCCAGCGTCTTTCGCCATCTTGATTGCAGCCAGCGTTTCGGTCAGAGAACCGATCTGGTTGAATTTGATCAGGATGGAGTTAGCGATGCCTTTCTCGATGCCTTCTTTCAGGATTTTGGTGTTGGTTACGAACAGGTCGTCGCCCACCAGCTGGATTTTGTCGCCCAGCACTTTGGTCTGGTAAGCAAAACCGTCCCAGTCAGATTCGTCCAGACCGTCTTCGATAGACACGATCGGGTACTGTTTGGTCAGGTCTTCCAGGAAGTGAGTGAATTCTTCAGAGGTGAATGCTTTGTTGCCTTCGCCAGCCAGAACGTATTTGCCGTCTTTGTAGAATTCAGACGCTGCGCAGTCCATCGCCAGGGTGATGTCTTTGCCCAGCTCGTAGCCTGCTGCTTTTACCGCTTCAGCGATAACAGCCAGCGCTTCGGCGTTGGAGCCCAGGTTCGGCGCATAGCCGCCTTCGTCACCTACCGCGGTGTTCATGCCTTTGCCTTTCAGCACTTTCGCCAGGTGATGGAAAACTTCAGAACCCATACGGATAGCTTCTTTAACGCTGGAAGCGCCAACCGGCTGGATCATGAATTCCTGGATATCAACGTTGTTGTCAGCGTGCTCACCGCCGTTGATGATGTTCATCATCGGAACCGGCATGGAGAATTTGCCCGGGGTGCCGTTCAGTTCAGCGATGTGCTCGTACAGCGGCATGCCTTTGGAAGCAGCAGCAGCTTTAGCAGCCGCCAGGGAAACCGCCAGAATGGCGTTTGCACCGAAGTTAGATTTGTTTTCAGTACCGTCCAGATCGATCATGATCTTGTCGATACCAGCCTGATCTTTAGCATCTTTGCCAACGATAGCCTGAGCGATCGGGCCGTTAACCGCGCCAACCGCTTTGGTTACGCCTTTGCCCAGGAAACGGGATTTGTCGCCATCGCGCAGTTCCAGCGCTTCGCGGGAACCCGTAGAAGCACCTGACGGGGCAGCAGCCATACCTACGAAACCGCCTTCCAGGTGAACTTCGGCTTCAACAGTCGGGTTACCACGGGAGTCGATGATTTCACGACCGATGACTTTAACAATTTTGGACATATGGATTTTCCTCAAGTCACAACGTTAACTAAAACTCCAGACAAACAACGCGCGAAAAAGTCGCGCGTTGCCGTTCTAACTCTGCTTACTTCGCCTGGCGTTTCTGATACTCGCTAGCGGCTTTTACGAAGCCTGCAAACAGCGGGTGCCCGTCACGCGGCGTGGAAGTAAACTCCGGGTGGAACTGACAGGCGACGAACCACGGATGATTCGGCACCTCGATGATCTCGACCAACTGATCATCCCCGGAACGGCCCGCAACGCGCAGGCCAGCTGCTTCAATCTGCTTCAACAACATATTGTTGACTTCATAACGGTGGCGGTGGCGTTCAACAATCGTGGGTTCGCCGTAAAGCTTGCGCACCAGGCTGTCGTCAGACAGCTGGCACTGCTGCGCGCCCAGACGCATCGTTCCGCCGAGATCGCTCTTTTCAGTGCGCGTCTCGATATTACCGTTTTCATCACGCCATTCGGTGATTAACGCCACGACCGGGTACTTACAGTCTGGCACAAATTCGGTGGAGTTGGCGTTCTCCATACCGGCGACGTGACGTGCAAATTCAATCATCGCAACCTGCATACCGAGGCAAATGCCGAGGTAAGGAATGTTGTTTTCACGGGCGTAACGCGCGGTGGCGATTTTGCCCTCCACGCCGCGGTAGCCGAAGCCGCCAGGGATCAGGATAGCGTCCAGACCTTTCAGCAGTTCTTCGCCGCGCGTTTCTACGTCCTGCGAATCGATAAGCTTGATGTTAACGGTCACACGGTTCTTCAGGCCGCCGTGTTTCAGGGCCTCGATAACCGACTTATAGGCGTCCGGCAGTTCAATGTACTTGCCGACCATACCGATAGTGACTTCGCCCGCCGGATTCGCTTCTTCATAAATAACCTGTTCCCATTCAGACAGGTTAGCTTCCGGACAGTTCAGGCTGAATCGTTTACAAATATAATCGTCCAGCCCCTGCGATTTCAACAGGCCCGGAATTTTATAGATAGAATCGACATCTTTCAGAGAAATAACCGCTTTTTCCGGAACGTTACAGAACAACGCAATCTTGGCGCGTTCGTTGGCCGGTACAGCGCGATCGGAGCGGCAAATCAGCACGTCCGGCTGAATACCGATAGAGAGCAGTTCCTTAACAGAGTGCTGGGTCGGCTTGGTTTTCACCTCACCTGCGGCCGCCATGTACGGCACCAGCGTCAGGTGCATAAACATGGTGTGCTCGCGGCCCACTTCAACCGCCATCTGGCGAATCGCCTCAAGGAACGGCAGGGATTCGATATCGCCCACGGTGCCGCCGATTTCGACGAGAACCACGTCATGGCCTTCGCCGCCCGCCAGGATGCGTTCTTTGATAGCGTTGGTGATGTGCGGAATAACCTGAACGGTGGCGCCCAGGTAGTCGCCGCGACGCTCTTTGCGCAGCACTTCAGAGTAGATACGACCTGTCGTAAAGTTGTTGCGGCGCGTCATGCGGGTGCGGATAAAACGCTCGTAATGGCCCAGGTCCAGATCGGTTTCGGCGCCGTCTTCAGTAACGAACACTTCCCCGTGTTGGATCGGGCTCATGGTGCCTGGATCGACGTTAATATACGGATCCAGTTTCATGATAGTCACGTTGAGGCCACGGGCTTCAAGAATGGCTGCGAGGGAGGCTGCGGCAATGCCTTTACCCAGAGAGGAAACGACCCCGCCGGTCACAAAAATATAGTTCGTTGTCATGCTGAACCTGAGAAGTTAGGTTTAAAGACGATGGAATAACCAGGACGGGAAAGTAGTATACCCGAACAGGACGGGGGTCACAAACTTTCATTCTGCACGTTCACCGGCTGGCCTCGCCAGACCCAAGCCGCAAGAAAATAGCCTTTTTCTCAGAAATGTTTTTGACGTAAATCAAGCGCTTGTTGGAAATAATTGTCCACAACAAGCGCTTGCTGCGAAAAAGCGTTAACTATCAATTTCCTGGCGTTTGACGGTTTGCCACGCCGCTTCCATTTGATCGAGGCTCGCCTGCGTCATTTCCAGGCCCTGCGCGCGAATAATCGCCTCAACCTGGCGGAATCGCCGTTCAAATTTGCGGTTAGCTTTTTGCAGCGCCGTTTCGGCTTTCGCGCCCAGATGTCGGGAAAGATTAACGGTCGCGAACAGTAAATCGCCAATTTCCTCTTCGAGCTTCGCCTCGTCGATAACAGCCTGCTGCGCCTCATGCATCACTTCGTCGATCTCTTCGTGCACTTTATCGACGACCGGCCCCAGAGAAGTCCAGTCAAAGCCGACCGCAGAACAGCGTTTCTGGATTTTATGGGCGCGCATCAGCGCCGGGAGGCTTTCGGGAATGTCGTCCAGCGCCGAATGCTGCGCTTTTTCAGCGCGCTCGGCGCTTTTGGTTTTCTCCCAGTTAGCCAGCACTTCTGTACTGTCGCTGAAAGCGGCGTCGCCAAAGATATGCGGGTGGCGGCGCTCCAGTTTATCGCTGATGGCGGCGCAGATATCCTCGAAACTAAATCGCCCTTCCTCTTGCGCCATCTGGGCGTAAAACACGACCTGAAAGAGCAGATCGCCCAATTCGCCACGCAGATCGTCGAAGTCTTCACGCGCGATGGCGTCCAGCACTTCGTAGGTTTCTTCAAGGGTGTAAGGGGCGATGGTGGCGTAAGTTTGCTCTTTATCCCACGGACAGCCGGTTTGCGGATCGCGAAGGCGCTGCATAATGCCGAGCAGGCGGTCGATTTGAGTCATTGAAAATCCTTATAAAAACAGGCGTGGCGATGTCAAGCGCGTACGCCGCGCGCCTCACGCAGGAGGCATAATAAAAAAGGCGGCGCGGCCTGTCGCGCCGCCTGACGCGTCAGCCGCCATGCAGACGGCGCGCGTCGATAACGTCTGATACCTGGTTAAGCTTGCCGAGCACGCGGCCGAGCACCTGGAGGTTATAGATTTCGATCTCCATATCGATGGTCGCCAGCTGCTGGCGGGTATCGCTGCGGCTGGTCACGCCCAGTACGTTAACCTTTTCATTGGCAAGGATAGTAGTGATATCGCGCAGCAGACCGCTGCGGTCGTTCGCCGTTACGCGCACCACCAGCGAATACCCGGCGGAGTAGCTTTCGCCCCACACCGCGTCGACGATACGTTCTGGCGCGTGCGACTGCAGCTCCGCCAGTTGATCGCAGTCGGCGCGGTGGATGGAAATACCGCGCCCCTGGGTAATAAAGCCGACAATATCATCGCCCGGGATCGGCTGGCAGCAACGGGCGATGTGGTGCATCAGATTGCCGACGCCCTCCACCACGACGCGGCCATTATCGCGGCTGTTGCGCCCCTGCGGCGTATAGGTTTTTTGCTGCAACTGACGCAGCGCCGCGGCGTCCTGTTCTTCCGCGCTGGGCTTGTTGAACTGGGCCTGGAGGAAATTCACCATCTGGTTGAGGCGAATATCTCCACCGCCAATGGCCGCCAGCAGCTCATCGACTTCATTAAAGTTGTAGCGCGGCAGCAGATGCTTTTCCGCCTCTTTCAGGCTGATGCCGAGATGCGCCAGCTCGTCGTCGAGGATCTGACGCCCGGCGATAATATTTTTGTCGCGATCCTGTTTGCGAAACCAGGCGTGAATTTTCGCGCGCGCGCGGCTGGTGCCGACATAGCCGAGGTTCGGATTCAGCCAGTCGCGGCTCGGGTTCGGCTGCTTCTGGGTGATGATTTCGATCTGATCGCCCATCTGGAGCTGGTAAGTGAACGGCACAATTCTGCCACCGATTTTCGCGCCGATGCAGCGGTGCCCGACATCGCTGTGAATGTGGTACGCGAAATCGAGCGGCGTAGAGCCAGCAGGCAGGTCGACCACGTCACCTTTCGGCGTAAATACGTAGACGCGGTCGTCAAAGACCTGGCTGCGCAATTCGTCGAGCATTTCGCCGGAATCCGCCATTTCTTCCTGCCAGGCGATGAGTTTACGCAGCCAGGCGATGCGGTCTTCGTGGCCGTTGCGCCCGCCGCTTGCCGCGCCCTCTTTATACTTCCAGTGCGCTGCCACGCCGAGCTCAGACTCTTCGTGCATCTGTTTGGTGCGGATCTGGATCTCAACCGTTTTACCGCCGGGGCCAAGCACCACGGTATGAATTGACTGGTAGCCGTTCGGCTTGGGGTTGGCGACATAATCGTCGAATTCATCCGGCAAATGACGGTAATGCGTATGTACAATGCCAAGCGCGGCGTAGCAATCCTGCAAACGCTCCGCGACGATGCGCACCGCGCGCACGTCGAACAACTCATCAAAAGCCAGATGCTTTTTCTGCATCTTGCGCCAGATGCTGTAGATATGTTTCGGACGCCCATAGACTTCGGCCTTAACGCCCTCTTCTTTCATGGCGGTGCGCAGATGCGTAACGAACTCTTCAATATAGTGCTCGCGATCGATGCGCCGCTCATGCAGCAGTTTGGCAATGCGTTTGTATTCATCCGGATGCAGATAACGGAAGCAAAAATCTTCGAGCTCCCACTTGAGCTGGCCGATACCGAGACGGTTCGCCAGCGGCGCATAGATGTTGGTGCACTCTTTCGCCGCCAGCACGCGTTCATCTTCCGGCGCGTCTTTCACTTCGCGCAGGTGCGCGATACGCTCCGCCAGTTTAATGACCACGCAGCGGAAATCATCGACCATCGCCAGCAGCATGCGGCGCACGTTATCCACCTGCTCGGAGGAGACGGAATCGTGATGCGTGGCTTTGAGCTGGCGAATAGCGGCCATATCGCGCACGCCGTGAATCAGGCCGACGACCGACTTGCCGACGCTCTCTTTCAGTACCTCTTCACTCACCACGCCGCCATCCACCAGCGGGAAAAGCAGCGCAGCGCGCAGCGTATCGATATCCATACTAAGCATGGTGAGGATTTCGACCATTTCCACGCCTCGCCAGAGCAGAAGATCTGCCTGCGGGTGGCCCTGAGTCTGCTGTTCGCAATAGCGCCAGGTTTCGGTTAAGCGTTCACACGACTGCTGACTGGCGATGCCAAGGCTCGCCACCCATTTTTCATGGTCAAATTCGCCAGCTTTATTAAGATGTGCACTTCTTACCGCAACCATCGTCCTCTCCTTTCGGGACCAGCCTGACCGCACCGCGCGGCGGCCTGACTACTTAATCTCTTTCAAACAGCGCCATTGATTCCAGATGGCCCGTGTGCGGGAACATATCGAGCATCGCCAGCCTTCCGGTGCGATAGCCCGCCGCGAGCAGCGCCTCACTGTCACGCGCAAGCGTAGAAGGATTACAGGAGACATAGACCACCCGACGCGGTTTTAATTTCACAATATGCTGCATAACACCCGCAGCGCCCGCACGCGCCGGATCGAGCAACACTTTGTCGAAGCCCTGCAGCGCCCATGGCTGCGTCGTGACGTCTTCTTCCAGGTTATGCTGGAAGAAAGTGACGTTTTTCAATGCGTTAAGTTCGGCATTATAGTCACCTTTCTCAACCAGCGCCGCAACTCCTTCGACGCCCACCACGCTCTCCGCGCGGCGCGCCAGCGGCAATGTAAAGTTGCCCATGCCGCAGAAGAGATCCAGGACGCGATCGCCGGGCTGAACATCCAGCCACGCCAGCGCACGGGCCACCATCTGCTGATTTACGGCGTCATTCACCTGAATAAAATCACGCGGGCTGAAGGTCAGCCGCAGGCCGTCCGATTCATACCAGGGCATGTCACCGTTTAGCTGTTCAAGGGTATCGCTCTCAGGCGCAAGGTACAGCGCCACGCCTTCAGAATGCGAAAAGCATTCCAGTTTTTCGCGATCGTCCGCGCTGAGCGGCTTCATATGCCGCAGCACCATCAGCGGACCGCTGGCGGCGTCGACCAGCTCAACATGGCCGAGATGGCGCGCGGCGTCGAGGCTGCCAAGACACGCGCGAAGGGCGGGCAGCAACGCCTCGAGACGGGGCACAAGTATAGGGCAGCGGTGCACATCCACCAGGTCATTCGAACCAGCCTTACGAAACCCCATCTGTAAGCCTGGTTTGCGCGGCGGGAAATTCAAGCTCAGGCGCGCCCGGCGGCGATATCCCCATGCCGGCCCGCTGATGACTTCATCGACCTCGCGCTTCATCATGCGCGCCAGCGCCTGGGTTTTACTGCGCTGCTGGAGGTCAACGCTCACATGCTGTTGCTGGCAACCGCCGCATACGCCAAAATGCGGGCACAGCGGTGCTACGCGCTCCGGGCTTTGCGTGAGGCGCTTTTTTACTTCGCCGCGCGAGAACTGTTTTTTCTCCTCGGTAAGTACGACGTCTGCGCGCTCGCCTGGCAGCAAACCGGGAATAAACAGCGCTTTGCCGTGGTGGCGCGCCACCCCCTGCCCGAAGGCGTCCAGGCCGTCGGCCGTCACGGTTATCATTTCACGCGTCGTCACGCGTCGCTTTGCAGAGTAGAATTGCGCCATCGCCAGGAAATTTCTCACATAAACTGAATGTCGCTGATTGTCCCATAACGGAACCCCATGACCAACTACAGCCTGCGGGCGCGGATGATGATTCTCATCCTGGCGCCCACCTTTATCATCGGCCTGCTGCTCAGCGTTTTCTTCGTTGTGCACCGCTATCATGATTTGCAGCGCCAGCTGGAAGACGCCGGCGCGAGCATTATTGAGCCGCTGGCGGTCGCCAGCGAATATGGCATGAGCCTGCAAAATAAGGAGTCGGTGCGCCAGTTGGTCAGCGTACTGCATCGTCGGCATTCGGAAATTGTACGCGCCATTTCAGTTTACGATCGCCACAATAAACTGTTTGTAACGTCTAATTATCAGCTTAAGCCTTCCGAACTGCAGCTTGCGAACGGCGCGGCCATGCCCACTGCCCTTAGCGTAACGCGCCGGGACGATATTTTGATTCTGCGCACGCCGGTGGTCTCCGAGCGCTACTCGCCTGATGAATCTGAAGTTTCTGAAGCCAAGCTCAACGCCAACACGCTGGGCTATGTGGCGCTGGAGCTGGATCTGAAATCAGTGCGGCTTCAGCAGTATCAGGAGATCGCTATCTCGCTATTAATGATGCTGATTTGTATGGCCTGCGCGGTGCTATTCGCCTGGCGTCTGATGCGCGACGTCACCGCGCCTATCCGCAATATGGTCAATACCGTCGACCGCATCCGCCGCGGCCAGCTCGACAGCCGGGTCGAAGGCTTTATGCTGGGCGAGCTGGATATGCTGAAAAACGGCATCAATTCGATGGCGATGTCGCTTGCCGCTTACCACGAAGAGATGCAGCACAATATCGACCAGGCGACGTCAGATTTGCGTGAAACCCTGGAACAGATGGAGATCCAGAACGTTGAACTGGATCTGGCGAAAAAGCGCGCGCAGGAGGCGGCGCGTATTAAGTCTGAATTCCTTGCCAATATGTCCCATGAGCTGCGCACCCCGCTAAACGGCGTGATAGGTTTTACCCGCCTGACGCTGAAAACCGACCTGACGCCGACTCAGCGCGATCACCTCAACACGATTGAGCGCTCGGCGAATAACCTGCTCAGCATCATTAACGACGTGCTTGATTTCTCGAAGCTGGAGGCCGGAAAACTGCTGCTGGAAAGCATTCCGTTCCCACTGCGCAACACGCTGGATGAAGTGGTGACGCTGCTGGCGCACTCTGCGCACGACAAAGGCCTGGAGCTGACCATCAGCGTGCGCCATGACGTGCCGGATAACGTGATTGGCGACCCGCTGCGTCTTCAGCAGGTCATCACCAATCTGGTGGGCAACGCGATTAAATTTACCGACCACGGCAATATCGACATCGTGGTGGAGAAACGCGCCATCAGTAACAATAAAGTGCAGATTGAAGTACAAATCCGCGATACCGGCATCGGCATTCCGGAGCGCGATCAGTCGCGCCTCTTCCAGGCGTTTCGCCAGGCCGACGCCAGCATTTCGCGCCGCCACGGCGGCACCGGGCTTGGGCTGGTTATTACCCAGAAACTGGTTAACGAAATGGGCGGCGATATCTCGTTCCACAGCCAGCCGCATCGCGGCTCGACGTTCTGGTTCCACATTAGCCTTGATCTGAACCCTAACGCGCTGGCGGATCGCCACGCCACCGATATGCTGGCGGGCATGCGTATTGCGTATGTCGAGAAGAACGAAGCCGCGGCGAAAAGCACGCGGGATCTGCTCGCCAATACGCCGCTGACGGTGATCTACAGCCCGGAGCTGGCGACGCTGCCGCAGGCGCATTACGACATCCTGCTCTATGCCGCCCCGGTGACGGATCGTGAACCGTTGACGATGCGCCATGACCAGCTGGCGCGCGCGGCCACGCTTACGGATTGTCTGATTCTGGCGCTGCCATGCCACGCTCAAATTAACGCCGAGATGCTGAAAAAAGAGGGGGCCAGCGCCTGCCTGCTGAAACCAGTGACCGGCACCCGGCTGTTGCCGCTGCTGCTGGAGCATTGCCGTCTTATCCACGCCCGGGAGTTGCCTGAGGGTAATCAGGGCAAGCTGGCGATGACGGTCATGGCGGTGGATGACAACCCGGCCAACCTCAAACTTATCGGCGCATTGCTGGAGGATGTCGTTCAGTATGTGGTGCTGTGTGACAGCGGGCATCAGGCGGTAGAGCGCGCCACGCTTCAGCCATTCGATATTATTTTGATGGATATTCAAATGCCGGACATGGACGGCATCCATGCGTGCGAGCTGATCCGCAAACTGCCGCAGCAGCAGCACACACCGATTATCGCAGTGACGGCCCATGCGATGTCAGGGCAGAAAGAAAAACTGTTGAGCGCGGGCATGAATGATTATCTGGCGAAGCCTATCGAAGAAGAGAAGCTGCGCGCCTTGCTGCTGCGCTACCAGCCGGGCTACGCGGTGCCACTGGTCGCCAGCACGCCTGCGAGCGCGCCGCCGACGGTTGACCTGAACGCGACGCTCGACTGGAGCCTGGCGCTGCGTCAGGCGGCGAACAAGCCCGATCTGGCGCGCGACATGCTGCAGATGCTACTGGCGTTTTTGCCGGAAGTGCGCAACCGCGTGGAAGAACAGCTGGTGGGCGAAAATCCGGAAGGCCTGACCGAGCTGATTCATAAATTGCATGGCAGTTGCGGCTACAGCGGCGTTCCGCGCCTGAAAAACCTCTGCCAGTTGATTGAGCATCAGTTGCGCAGCGGCGTCGCGGCGAGCGAGCTGGAGCCGGAACTGCTGGAATTACTGGATGAGATGGATAACGTAACGCGTGAAGCGCATCGCATTATCGGTCAATAACACACGCGTCGGCGTCATGTCGCGCAGGACGCCGACGCGCCGGCTATTTGAGTAGCGCGCCCCACTGTTCGACCCACGGACTGGAGAGCGTTTCCGGCTCCGGATAGTCTGCGGCGTCGATGTATAACACCTCGCCAACGCGCTGCGCTGCGTGTTCCTGCAGCAGCGCGTCGAATTTCTTGCCGCCGCCGCAAAAATGGCTGTAGCTACTGTCGCCGAGCGCAATCAGGCCGTAGCGCCGCGTCGGCTGGTGACCGTGCTGGTCTTTGACAGACTCATAAAGCGGAACGATGCTGTCCGGCAAGTCGCCCTGGCCGGTCGTGGACGTGACGATAAGCGCGTAACCGTCACTATAGCGCTCCCAGTCCGCCAGGGTGGCATCTTCATACACCGTAGCCTCATGGCCCTGTTTTTTGAGGATAGTCTGCGCTTCTTCCGCGACTAACAGTGAATTACCGTACATGGTGCCGACAAAAATCCCTACGCTTGCCATCGCTTAATCTCCTTGTGGATTCAGACTATTTTCATCCTGAGGGTTCGTACCGGGAAACTCAACCCCAACGGGATCGGGGAGATGCGCCTGCCAGCCAAAGTGCGCGAGCGCCTGATGCCAGACATCGTCAAGACCAGCGCGAATGACGAGCGGCTCGCCGGTCACGGGGTGCGTGAGCGCAAGCTCACTGGCGTGAAGCATCAGCCGGTTGCAGCCGAAATGCTCCGCTGCGGCGCGGTTCTGGCGCAGATCGCCATGTTTCGAGTCGCCGATGATAGGATGGCGCAGGTGCGCCATATGGCGGCGCAGCTGATGCTTGCGACCAGTCTGCGGAAGCATCTCGATTAAAGAGTAACGCACTGAATCATAACGCCCCACCGCCACCGGCTGCGTGGTGGTCGCGAGCCCCTGATAATGCGTTACCGCTGGCTGCGCCTCTTTATCCTGACGCGAGAATTTATCGGCAATTTTATCCAGCTCTTCCACGAGCGGGTAATCGAGTATCGCGCTGTCGGTGAGCCAGCCGCGCACGATAGCATGGTAGCGTTTTTGGATCTGATGATGCTCAAACTGCTGTGATAACAGCCGCCCGACCTCGCTCGACAGGCCCATCAGCAGGACGCCCGACGTGGGTCTGTCGAGACGGTGGGCGGTGAAAACGTGCTGGCCTATCTGGTCGCGCACGGTCTGCATAACGACCACTTTTTCGTCGCGATCGAGCCAGCTGCGGTGCACCAGCCAACCGGATGGCTTGTTGACCGCCACCAGCCATTCGTCCTGCCAGAGGATCTCCAGGCTCACAGGCTTTCCTCTGCAAAGAGCGCATCCAGCTCAAGCAGCACCTTCAGCACGGCGTCGCGCGCCGGATGGCTGGCCTCAAGCGCCACTTCATAATAAGGCGCGACCGCAAACGCCTGCGGCAGCGGCGAGCCGGCGTCCAGCAGCGCATGCAGACGCGGAATGAGCACCCATTGCAGCCATTCGTAAGGCTCAAGCGTATCCATGCAAAAAGGCTGCGTACTTTCAAATGCGGAGGAATGGGGGGCGGCGCTTTGCCACTGCTGATGGTGGCGTAACACGTGTTCGACGCGCTGCAGCTGCTGACGAACCCGTTGGTGGCGTTCCATAACAACCTCTGTGAATCAAAAAACCGGGCGCGCAGCATAGCATTTCCCGGCAGCAGAAAAAAAAGCATAAAAAAAAAGGAGCACTGTGATAACACAGTGCTCCCGGTTCGTTTCGCAGCAGTCCGGCTACTTTTCGGTGCTCCCTGCTCGTCCGTGACAACTTTTCCTGCGGTCTTGCGACCTTACATCCCTTTACGCATCCTGCCCACATCATCCTGATGTTACTGGTGCATCGTCCCGATGCGTGTCCTTAGTCTTCCTGACCCACCGGTAATCCTGTCCGGCTCACGTTCTCCTTCCTGGAGGTGTCCCTTAGCGCTCCTGCGCCGTCCTTTCGCCTCATCCTGAAGCCTTCCCTGAATCGCCCTCCGGCGTATCCTGTTTGAAGCGCCATCTTCCTGATGTTCGCTTCAGCGCCACTCCGTGTCGGCAGGAATAGAATCTCGCATTACGCGTGCACTTACAAGGCAGCTTACAGGATCAATTTAAGATAAGTTTCATACAAAAGCGCAGCGTTTTATCGCATCTGTTTGAATATAAAAGTAATTTATTACGAAGCGCGCTAAGAAAACCCTTACTCTGACGGCGATCTCTCACAGGGTTTGTGAGAGATCTCTTACAAGGGGGCGAGCAAAAAAGGATTACAACAGCGGGTCGAGTTGATGCAGAAACGTGCTAAGCGCCGGTGCCAGCACGCGTCGCTGGCGGGTACCGAGGGTTTCCCGCACCACTTCGCCGGTAAGATTACACAGCGAGACCACATCCAGTTCACTGTCAAGCGTAGCGATAAAGATCGTGGGCGACAGCTTAAGGCGCTTTTGTGTGACCAGGTGGCCAATCAGGTTTTCCTGCACGCGGCGGAAATCGTCCCGGCTCCAGGCCTGTAACAGCGTTAACGTCAGCTCGCCGAACCGTGCGGGCATATCGCCTGCGTACTGACTGGCGTAAAACGCGTGCGCGTCCGGCTGGAGCACAATATCAAGCGCTTTCTCAACCGCGCCGAGAGAATCCTCAGGCGTAAACGGCTGAGGTTGCCACTCTACCGCGTCAGGGTGGGTGGATACAATGCACGGGGACGAAATACCGATATATTCTTCACTGACGGGCAGGCTGCCCCGCTGTTGCCGCCACGCTTCGCAATAACGCACGCTGAATGCCGCCAGCGCCTGTTGTACGTCGTTTTCCACCAGATTCTCTCTTCAGGTCAGGTAAGATACACTGAACCCTGTATTGTACCTGTATTATCACGGTGACACATGACTTCTTATGAAAATCATCAGGCGCTTGATGGCCTGACGCTTGGCAAATCTACCGATTATCGCGACATCTACGATGCCTCTCTGCTCCAGCCGGTGCCACGCAGTCTGAACCGCGATCCGCTGGGCCTGCGCGCCGACGCCCTGCCCTTTCACGGGGCGGATATCTGGACGATGTACGAACTCTCCTGGCTTAATCAGAACGGTCTGCCGCAGGTAGCGATAGGCCAGGCGGAGATTAACGCCGCCAGCGTGAATCTTGTCGAATCTAAAAGTTTTAAGCTCTATCTCAACAGCTTTAATCAGACGCGCTTCGCCAGCATTGATGACGTGCGCGAGACGCTTGAGCGAGACTTACGCGCCTGCGCGCAGGGCGATGTGTCCGTGACGCTCCGCCGCCTTGACGAGGTTGAAGGCGAGCCGGTTGCGCGCTTTGAGGGCGAATGCATCGATAATCAGGATCTGATTATCACCGATTACGAATTTGACGCCGCGCTGCTTACAGACGCCGCGGGCGAAGCGCGCGTTGAAGAGACGCTGGTCAGCCATCTGCTGAAATCCAATTGCCTCATCACGCACCAGCCGGACTGGGGCTCCGTGCAGATCCGCTATCGCGGGCCGAAAATCTGTCGCGAAAAGCTGCTGCGCTATCTGGTCTCTTTCCGCCATCACAACGAATTCCACGAGCAGTGCGTGGAGCGCATTTTTAACGACATTCAGCGTTTTTGTCAGCCCGAAGCGCTCAGCGTCTATGCGCGCTACACCCGCCGCGGCGGGCTGGATATTAATCCGTGGCGCAGCAACGACAGCTTTACACCGGCAACCGGGCGCCTGGCGCGTCAGTAATTGCTAAACACCCCGCAAATCCGTCACAAGGGCGGTGCGGGGTGGGTTGTTAAATGTCACATGGCGGGGCTATTGTAATCAGAGGGAGCGGCGTTTATCGCCCCGTAAGGAGCTTACTTGATTACACATATTAGCCCGCTGGGCTCGATGGATCTGCTGTCGCAGCTGGAAGTGGACATGCTCAAACGCACAGCCAGCAGCGACCTGTATCAACTCTTTCGCAACTGTTCGCTTGCGGTGCTCAATTCCGGCAGCCAGACCGACAACAGCAAAACGCTGCTGTCGCGTTTTGAAAATTTCGATATCAACGTGCTGCGCCGCGAGCGCGGCGTAAAGCTTGAACTTATCAATCCGCCGGAAGAGGCGTTTGTCGACGGGCAGATTATCCGCTCGTTGCAGGCTAACCTGTTCGCCGTGCTGCGCGACATTTTGTTCGTGAACGGACAGATTCATAATGCCGGGCGCTTTCAGCATCTGAATCTTAGCGACTCCATTCATATCACCAACCTGGTATTTTCCATCCTGCGCAACGCGAAAGCGCTGCATGTCGGCGAAGCGCCGAATATGGTGGTCTGCTGGGGCGGACACTCTATTAACGAAACCGAATATCTCTACGCCCGCCGCGTCGGTACCCAACTGGGGCTGCGCGAGCTGAATATCTGCACCGGGTGCGGGCCGGGCGCAATGGAAGCGCCGATGAAAGGCGCGGCGGTCGGTCACGCCCAGCAGCGCTACAAAGAAGGGCGTTTTATCGGCATGACCGAGCCGTCGATTATCGCCGCCGAGCCGCCGAATCCGCTGGTGAACGAGCTTGTCATCATGCCGGATATCGAAAAACGCCTTGAGGCGTTCGTGCGTATCGCCCACGGTATTATCATCTTCCCGGGCGGCGTCGGTACGGCGGAAGAGTTGCTGTACCTGCTCGGCATTTTGATGAACCCGCATAACGCGGAACAGGTGCTGCCGCTGATCCTGACCGGGCCGAAAGAGAGCGCCGACTATTTCCGCGTGCTGGACGACTTTATCGTCAACACCCTTGGCGAGAAGGCCCGTCGTCATTACCGCGTGATCATTGACGACCCGGCGGAAGTGGCGCGCGAAATGAAAAAAGCGATGCCGCTGGTGAAAGAGTGCCGTCGTGAAACCGGCGATGCCTACAGTTTCAACTGGTCTATCCGCATTTCGCCGGATCTTCAGGTGCCCTTCGAGCCAACCCATGAAAATATGGCGAACCTGAAGCTTTACCCCGATCAGCCGACGGAAATTCTGGCAGCCGATCTGCGTCGCGCCTTTTCAGGTATTGTGGCGGGTAATGTGAAAGAAGTAGGCATCAGGGCCATTGAGCAGTACGGACGCTATAAAATTCATGGTGATGCGCAAATGATGAAGCGCATGGACGATCTGCTGCAAGGCTTTGTCGCCCAGCATCGTATGAAGCTACCGGGCTCCGCTTATATTCCCTGTTACGAAATCTGCACGTGATATCAGGCGGCCTGCGGGCCGCCTTTTTTATAGACTCCATCCCCCGCGAAACGTTTGCGCTGTAAAATTCGCCGCGCATAATCCTGGAAATTTCTCCAAAAGAATTTCAGCGTGCTGTTTTCGTCTGTTTTTACAGGAAATTATTAATCATTTTATCCTGGTCTATTTACCTCATCTGCCGTCAATGGCAGGCTCTGCGCGCATTAATGCCGACCAGGCATCGAAAGCCAGTGTTATGATCTAAAAATCGCCTGCTAAAAAAGTGGATTATTGCAATTGGGATCGGGATCACTGAAGGATTCAGTGCATGAATGTATCTTTCGCCCCGCCACAGTTTCGGGAAAAAATTATAAAAAAAGCGCCCTAAACAGAATTTCGTTTTACAGTTCGTCGATATTTTGTCGAATGTGACTATTAAGTTCGATTTTTTGCTTCCTCCAGGAGATACACAGATGGAAACGACTCAAACAGGCAACATCGCTACCGCAGCGAAAAGCGGCGCGTGGCGCAAAACCGATACCATGTGGATGCTTGGCCTGTACGGCACGGCGATTGGCGCAGGCGTGCTTTTCCTGCCTATCAACGCAGGCGTCGGCGGCCTTATCCCCCTGATTATTATGGCCATCCTTGCCTTCCCGATGACCTTCTTCGCCCACCGCGCGCTCACTCGTTTTGTCCTTTCCGGTAAAAACCCGGGCGAAGACATTACCGAGGTCGTGGAAGAACATTTCGGCGTTGGCGCTGGTAAAGTCATCACCCTGCTCTACTTCTTCGCGATTTACCCGATCCTGCTGATGTACAGCGTGGCTATCACCAACACCGTTGACAGCTTTATTACTCACCAGCTGGGCCTGACGTCTCCGCCGCGCGCGATCCTTTCGCTGATCCTTATCATCGGTATGATGACTATCGTGCGCTTCGGCGAGCAGATGATCGTGAAAGCGATGAGCGTGCTGGTGTTCCCGTTCGTGGCCGTGCTGATGCTGATGGCCTGCTTCCTGATCCCGAACTGGAGCGGCGCCGCGCTGGAAACTCTCTCTTTCAGCCACGCTTCTACCGGTAACGGCCTGCTGATGACCCTGTGGCTCGCCATTCCGGTCATGGTGTTCTCATTCAACCATTCGCCGATCATCTCTGCTTTCGCCGTGGCGAAACGTGAAGAGTACGGTGTGGACGCCGAGAAAAAATGCTCCCGCATTCTGGCTTATGCGCACATCATGATGGTCGTAACCGTGATGTTCTTCGTATTCAGCTGTGTGCTGAGCCTGACCCCGGAAAACCTGGCGGAAGCAAAAGCGCAGAACATCACTATCCTTTCTTACCTCGCTAACCACTTCAACGTGCCGGTTATCGCCTGGGTAGGCCCGATCATCGCAATCATTGCCATCACGAAATCTTTCCTCGGCCATTACCTGGGCGCGCGTGAAGGCTTCAACGGCATGGTGATTAAGTCTCTGCGTAGCCGCGGCAAAACTATCGAAGTGAGCAAACTGAACCGCATCACCGCGCTGTTCATGCTGGTAACCACCTGGATTGTCGCTACCCTGAACCCGAGCATCCTTGGCATGATCGAAACGCTGGGCGGTCCGATTATCGCGATGATTCTGTTCCTGATGCCGATGTACGCGATTGCGAGAGTCCCGGCCATGCGTAAATACAGCGGCCACATCAGCAACGTGTTCGTGACTGTGATGGGTCTTATCGCTATCTCCGCTATCTTCTACTCGCTCTTCAGCTAATCCTCTGTCCGCGCCGCCGCCCGGCGGCGCGAGTCCTTCCCAGTTATTGATTCAACGGAATGCATCATGATCAGCGTTTTTGATATTTTCAAAATCGGTATTGGTCCATCCAGCTCTCATACCGTAGGGCCGATGAAAGCGGGCAAGCAGTTTACCGATGACCTTATCGCGCAACACCTGCTGCATAAGGTGACAAAAGTGGTGGTGGACGTGTATGGCTCCCTGTCACTGACCGGCAAAGGCCACCACACCGATATCGCTATTATTATGGGCCTGGCCGGCAATCTGCCGGACACGGTGGACATCGACGCCATCCCAGGCTTCATTCAGGACGTTAATACGCACAGCCGCCTGATGCTCGCCGGCGGCGCGCACGAAGTCGCGTTCCCGGTCGATCAGTGTATGAATTTCCATGCCGATAATCTGGCGCGGCACGAAAATGGTATGCGTATCACCGCGCTTGCGAATGACGACGTGCTCTACAGCCAGACGTATTACTCTATCGGCGGCGGTTTTATCGTCGATGAAGCACATTTTGGCCAGACGCAAACCGCCATAACGCCGGTACCGTACCCGTACCAAACGGCGGCGGATCTTCAGCGTCACTGCCGCGAAACCGGATTGTCGCTCTCCGGCCTGATGATGAAAAACGAGCTGGCGCTGCACAGCAAAGAAGAACTCGAAGCACATTTCGCGCAGGTCTGGGATGTGATGCGCGCCGGTATCGAGCGCGGCACCACAACCGAGGGCGTTCTGCCAGGCAGGCTGCGCGTTCCGCGTCGTGCCGCCGCGCTGCGCCGTATGCTGGTCAGCCATGATAAAACCGACGCCGACCCGATGAACGTGGTGGACTGGATCAACATGTTCGCGCTGGCGGTCAACGAAGAGAACGCTGCGGGCGGCCGTGTCGTTACCGCGCCGACCAACGGGGCGTGCGGAATCGTTCCGGCCGTGCTGGCGTACTACGATAAGTTTATCCGCGAAGTGAACGCTAACTCACTGGCGCGCTACCTGCTGGTAGCGAGCGCGATTGGCTCGCTCTATAAGATGAATGCGTCCATCTCTGGCGCAGAAGTGGGCTGTCAGGGCGAAGTGGGCGTCGCCTGCTCCATGGCGGCGGCGGGCCTTGCCGAACTGCTCGGCGGCAGCCCGGCCCAGGTGTGCATCGCGGCGGAAATCGGCATGGAACACAACCTCGGGCTTACCTGCGACCCGGTCGCGGGACAGGTTCAGGTGCCATGCATTGAGCGCAACGCGATTGCCTCTGTGAAAGCCGTCAATGCCGCACGTATGGCGCTGCGTCGTACCAGCGAGCCGCGCGTCTGCCTCGATAAAGTTATCGAAACCATGTTCGAAACTGGCAAAGACATGAACGCCCGCTACCGCGAAACCTCCCGCGGCGGCCTGGCGGTCAAAGTGGTCGCCTGCGATTAATCCCTCCCTTGCCGCCCTGTGAACAGGGCGGTTTTTTGCGCGTTATCTTCCTGAATCCTCACCCCTTTCTGGTGAGCGTATGCCGAAAATGTTACGGTAACGGCTTCTTACGTTCGCAAGGTAAGCCGCCATGCCTGTTCATTTGCTGATTGTCGATGCGCTCAACTTGATCCGCCGGATACACGCGGTGCAGGGAACGCCGTGTGTCGATACCTGCCTGCATGCGCTGGAACAACTGCTGGGCAACAGCCAGCCGACGCACGCCGTCGCGGTGTTTGATGATGAAGCCCGCGCGCAGGGCTGGCGTCATCAACTCCTGCCAGACTACAAAGCCGGGCGGCCCCCCATGCCTGAGGATCTCCATCAGGAGATGCCTGCATTGCGCGAGGCGTTTACCCGCCGTGGCGTCCCGTGCTGGCATGTCGAGGGTAACGAAGCCGACGATCTCGCCGCCACGCTCGCCGTGAAAGTCGCCGCCGCAGGCCATGAGGCGACGATTGTGTCGACCGATAAGGGCTACTGTCAGCTACTGCGTCCGGAAATTCGCATTCGCGACTATTTTCAGAAGCGCTGGCTGGATGCGCCGTTTATCGCCAGGGAATATGGTGTCGCGCCAGAAAGGCTGGCGGATTTCTGGGGGCTTGCCGGGATCAGCAGTTCGAAAATACCGGGTGTCGCGGGGATCGGGCCGAAAAGCGCCACGCAGTTAATTAATGATTTCGGCACGCTGGAAACCCTCTACCAACGGCTCGACGACGTACCGGAGAAGTGGCGTAAAAAGCTCGAATCGCACCGTGAAAGCGCGTTTATCTGCCGCCAGGTGGCGACGCTGAAAACCGATTTGCAGCTCGACGGGAATTTGCAACAGCTGCGGTTGAAGGGCTAATTCCGCGGCACTAAAAAGGCGGATAAGCTCTCGCTTAACCGCCTTATAATCCTCTACGCCGGGAAAACTGGCGTTTATCGCTCGTCGCGACGCCCGCCGACGGCAGCCCACCAGCGGCGCACGTGAACGGTTACTTCCTCGCGGTCGTGATAGAGCTGGCGCGCCTGGATCTGCGCGTTAATGCCATGCGCGTCCAGTTGTTCCTGAATCGAGGCGATATTCTGCGACACCTCTTCATAGCGCTTTTTCATCGGCAGCTTGAGGTTGAAAATAGTTTCGCGACACCAGCCGTTGACCAGCCACTGCGCCATCAGCGCCGCTACTTTAGCCGGTTTTTCCACCATGTCACACACCATCCAGGTAATATTGCTGCGAGTCGGGCGGTATTTAAACCCGTCTTCACGCAGCCACGTCACCTGCCCGGTATCCATCAGGCTCTGCGCCATCGGGCCATTATCCACGGATGACACCCACATGTTGCGTTTCACCAGCTGATACGTCCAGCCGCCGGGGCACGCCCCCAGATCCACCGCATACATGCCGTTGGCAAGGCGCTCATCCCACTCATCCGCCGGAATAAACACATGGAACGCCTCTTCAAGCTTCAGCGTCGAGCGGCTCGGCGCGTCCGCCGGAAACTTCAGACGCGGGATGCCCATATAGAATGGCGAGTTATTGTTGGTATACGAATAGCCCGCGTAGCAGCAGCCAGGCGCGATGAAAAACACATGCACGACCGGGCGTTTGGGCGTTTCAAAATTCGCGAGGATCTTCGCCTCACGAAGCGCGGCGCGCAGCGGGACGGTAAATTTGCGGCAGAACTTCATCAGCTCTTTGCTTTCGTTGGTATCAGCCACTTCAACGCGCAGCTCACCGCCTTTTTCCACTACGCCTTGCAACATGCCGACAATCGGCGTGACGCGATCTTCCGGCGGCAGATTCTGCAAAAGCTCGCCTGCCACGAACATCTGGCGGGCAAAAATCAGCGAGCTAAACGGCAGGTCACGCGCGAGCTTATCGGCCTCTTCAGCCTGATAACATTCGAAAATCACATAGCCGCTGTTTTCTTTCACGCGGGCGAAACCAAAAACGCCTTGCTGCGCTGCTTTGTCGGTTATCTCTGCCGAGCACTCTTTCTCAAAACCCTGACGGCAGTACAAAATGACCTTATTCATGAACCGAACCTTTACGCTTCAGACGCACCGCGCCAATTAACATTAATACCCAACCGGCCAGAAAACTTACGCCGCCGACCGGCGTAACGAAGGCCCATAAATGCAGATGGGAAAGCGCCAGACAATAGAGGCTGCCGCTAAAAAGTACCGTACCGAGCGCCAGGAACACGCTGCTCCAGTAAAACCAGATGCTGATGCGCCGCTGCATCGCAACCGCCAGCCCCAAAATCGCCAGCGTATGAAACGCCTGATACTCAAGGCCGGTTTGTATCCAGCCCATCTCAGCAGCGCCGAGGGTTTGACGTAATACATGCGCGCCAAAGGCGCCCAGCGCAACGAAAACAAAGCCACTGATTGAGGCGAAAATCAGCATAAAACGGCTGGTCATGATGTAACCCTACAGTAAGGCGCGCCAGACGCGCGCGGATCATCGTTATTGTTCATAACGAAAACGGAATTTTTCTTGCTCGCTCGCCGCTTTCGCCAGTATCCATTGTCGAAAGGCCGCTATTTTACCCAGTTCTGCCTGACTGTCATGACAAACCAGATAAAAGGCATTTTTACTCACCAGCACATCATTGAACGGACAGACCAGTCGGCCTGCTTCAATTTCCGTCTGGGCCATGACATTATTGGCGAGCGCCACGCCCTGGCCGTGTATCGCTGCCTGCAACACCATCGCGCTGTGGCTGAAAATCGGCCCCTGCTGGACATTAATATGATTAAGACCGAGCTGGCGCGTATAAGTTTGCCAGTCGCGGCGCGACGCGTCATGCAGAAGCGTGTGGCGGGCCAAATCTTCCGGGGCCTTTAACGGCTTATCGCCCGTGAGCAGCAGGGGCGAACAGACCGGCAGCAGATATTCCGCATAAAGCTTTTCCACACGCAGCCCCGGCCAGTTGCCGCGACCGTAGAAAATCGCCACATCCACATCATCGGCAAGCTTATCTTCCTGCCTGTCGACCGCCTGAATACGCACGTCAATGCCCGGCCAGCTGCTGTTGAAACTCGAAAGGCGCGGCACCAGCCAGTGGATGGCGAAACTTGGCAGCAGGCTGACCGTGAGCGCGCCTTTTGCGCTGCGCGCTTGCAGTTTGCGCGTCGCTTCTGTCAGCTGAGAGAAAATCTCTTTGATATCCTGGAAATAGCTCTGCCCTTCTTCGGTTAAAAGAAGAGAACGGTTGCGTCGGCGAAAGAGTTTCAGCCCCAGAAAATCTTCTAATGATTTAATTTGATGGCTGACGGCAGCCTGGGTGACAAAGAGCTCTTCGGCAGCTTTGGTAAAGCTCAAATGGCGCGCGGCGGCATCAAAAACACGTAATGCGTTTAACGGCGGTAATCGCTTGGACATGATGTTTGGCTTATGTGTAAATGCGTATTAACAAACGAGAAACAAGTTGTCACCCATTAGTTTTTTTTATCTGAGCCATTATAATTTGTCCGTTGAGGTTACACCAGCAAATACCTATAGTGGCGGCACTTCCTGAGCCGGAACGAAAAGTCTTTAGGAATGAGAGTTCTGGAGGGCTTTTGGCTTACGGTTGTGATGTTGTGTTGTTGTGTTTGCATTTGGTCTGCGATTCAGACCATCGTAGCTACGCTACTCTTTTCACTTCCTGTACATTTACCCTGTCTGTCCATAGTGATTAATGTAGCACCGCACTTTGCGGTGCTTTTTTTTGCCTGCGCGATTATTTCTCCAGCGCAACCATCTCTTTTACGTCGGTACGGTTGATCTGCTGCTGATTACCGTTGGCATCTTTATATTTAATCATGCCGGTATCATCGTCAGTTTTCGGTTTCCCGTCGGTCACAATGGAACGACCGTCGTTGGTGTGCATCACATAGTTAGGACCGGAACAGGCGCTCAGAGCAAAAGTCATCATGCATGCTGATACTACAGCGGCAAGTTTATTCATGGTTCTTCTCCTTTAGAGTTTAATGCTATGTAAACTTCGTCTGCTAACAGGCTGAAATATTCACCTAACACTATTCAGCATAACCTGCTTTCATCCGATTGCCAGAATAAACAGACTTATCCGATGGTTATCAATAGCCTTGTTTACGTGCGTTAAATGAGCCACGATCGGAGGATTGGAAAGAGGAGTATCATGAAAGCATTCAGTCCCGCCGTTTTTCGTGCGCAGTTTCCCTCGCTGAACGACGCCGTTTATCTCGACAGCGCCGCCACGGCGCTCAAACCGGTGGCGGTCATTGAAGCCAGCCAGCAGTTCTATTCGCTGAGCGCGGGAAATGTCCACCGTAGCCAGTTTGCCGAAGCGCAGCGCCTCACTGCGCGTTATGAAGCCGCCCGCGACAGCGTCGCACGCTTTATTAACGCGCCTGACAGCCGCGATATCGTCTGGACGCGCGGCACGACGGAATCCATCAATATTATCGCCCAGTGCTACGCCCGCCCGCGCCTTGCGCCCGGCGATGAGATTATCGTCAGCGAAGCGGAGCACCACGCGAACCTGGTGCCGTGGCTGATGGTCGCGGAGCAGACCGGCGCGAAGGTCGTCAAACTCCCGACAGGCGCCGATCGCCTGCCCGATCTGACGATGCTGCCTGCGCTGATTAACGCGCGTACTCGCCTGCTGGCACTGGGCCAGATGTCTAATGTCACCGGCGGTTGTCCGGATCTCGCCCGCGCTATCTCGCTCGCCCATGCCGCGGATGTGGTAGTGGTGGTCGACGGCGCGCAGGGTGTGGTTCACTGCCCGCCTGACGTCCAGGCGCTGGACATCGACTTCTACGCCTTCTCCGGCCACAAACTCTATGGCCCGACGGGCATCGGCGTGCTGTATGGCAAAACCGAACTGCTTGAGCAGATGTCGCCGTGGCTCGGCGGTGGAAAGATGGTCACCGAAGTGTCATTCGAGGGTTTTAAAACCCAGCCGGTGCCGTACCGTTTTGAGGCAGGCACGCCAAACGTCGCGGGCGTTATCGGGCTCAGCGCCGCGCTCGCCTGGCTTGAGGAGATAGATCTGGAACAAGCCGAGCGCTACAGCCGCGGGCTCGCAACGCTTGCCGAAGCGCAACTGTCAACGCGCCCGGGCTTTCGCTCATTCCGCTGCCAGGATTCCAGCCTGCTGGCGTTTGATTTCGCAGGCGTACACCACAGCGATCTGGTGACGCTGCTTGCGGAATCGGGCATCGCGCTGCGTGCGGGTCAGCACTGCGCGCAGCCGCTGCTGGCGGCGCTTGGCGTCAGCGGCACGCTACGCGCCTCGTTCGCGCCTTACAACACGCAACGCGACGTCGACGCGCTTATCGCCGCTATCGATCGTGCTCTCGACATACTGGTGGATTAAATGACAACTGCTTATCTGGCCGGGCATCCGTTCGGCATCACAATAATGCCCGACACGCTGCGTCAGACGTTTGGCCCGCTCACCCAGTGGGAAGATAAATATCGCCAGCTGATCCTGTTGGGCAAACAGCTTCCGGCGCTGCCGGAGTCGTTAAAGCAGCAGGCGATGGAGATCCCCGGCTGTGAAAACCGGGTCTGGCTCGGCCATGAAACGCAACCAGACGGCGGCCTGCACTTTTACGGCGACAGCGAGGGGCGCATCGTGAGGGGCCTGCTGGCGGTGTTGCTCACCGCCGTCGAGGGCAAAACGCCGCAGCAATTGCAGGCGGAAGATCCGCTGGCGTTATTTGATGAGTTAGGGCTGCGCGCCCAGCTCAGCGCCTCGCGCAGCCAGGGGCTGGCCGCGCTGGCGCAGGCCGTTCAGGACATCGCCCGCCGCGTGTGACTAACCGGCGCTGCGCGCCGCTTTCGCCATCATTTTCTTCAGCGCATGCGACACCGCCACAAACCCAAACGTGGCGGTTACCATCGTCGCCGCGCCAAAGCCGGAGGCGCAATCCATGCGCTTCGGCCCTTCCGCCGTGCTTTTCATCGCGCATACCGAGCCGTCGGCCTGCGGGTAAACCAGCGCTTCGGTGGAGAAAACGCAATCCACCCCAAGCTTCCCTTTGCTGTTTTTCACTACGCCGAAGTCGCTTTTCAGCCGCTCGCGCAGTTTCGCCGCCAGCGGATCCTGAATAGTTTTGGCCAGATCCGCCACCTGGATCTGCGTCGGGTCTGTCTGCCCGCCCGCCCCACCGGTGGTCACCAGCGGAATTTTATTGCGACGGCACCAGGCGATCAGCGCCGCTTTGGGCCGTACGCTGTCAATGGCGTCAATGACATAGCTAAACCCGGCGCTCAGGTATTGCGCCACGTTATCGACGGTGACGAAATCATCGATAACAGTAACGCGGCACTCGGGGTTAATCTGGCGAATACGCTCGGCCATCACGTCTGATTTCGCCTGCCCCACTGTATCGCGCAGTGCATGAATTTGACGATTGGTATTGGTGACGCAGACGTCATCCATATCAATCAGCGTAATCGCGCCGATGCCGGTACGCGCCAGCGCTTCCGCCGCCCATGAGCCGACGCCGCCGATACCGACCACGCACACATGCGCGTCAGCAAAAAGCTGCAACGCCGCTTCGCCATATAAACGGGCCGTGCCGCCAAAGCGGCTGCGCCAGGCGTCTGTGATAACTACAGCCATAAATCCTCAGATGTAAAAAGGGTGAGAGTTTTCCCTCACCCTTGTTCAGTAATCCGCAGGCCCGGCCAGCGCAGCGCTGGCGGGCGACAAGATGTTCAGAATAGCCTGTTTAGCCGCTGAACACGTTGCCCGCGCCCGGCGCGGTTTTCAACACCCAGACGCGGCCATAATGATTATACCAGCCTGCACGGTGACCGGCGTCAGGCCCGATCCCCTGATAAATGTCGAAGTGCTGGCCTTTAATCGCGCCGCCGACATCCAGCGCCACCATAAGGCGCAACTCATATTGTCCGTTGAACTTGCCGTTATTGTCCAGCAGCGGTACTTCCGCAAGCAGCGTCGTGCCCGCCGGAATAATCGAACGGTCGGAGGCGACCGACGCCCGGCCTATGAGCGGCACGCCACTCGCGCCTTTCACCGGCGCGTAATTCTGCGGTTTAAAGAAGACGAAAGACGGGTTCTCCTCCAGCAGCGCGCGAACCTCCTGCTCGCTGTGGGTTTCGCCCCAGTGACGGATCGCCTGCATCGACATATCTTCTCGCTTCACCTCGCCGCGATCGATAAGGACTTTGCCGATGCTGCGGTAAGGGTGGCCATTTTTACCGGCATACGCGAAGAAGTTCAGCGGCCGGCCGTCGCCGAAATCGATATAGCCGCTGCCCTGCACATCCATAATGAAGTTATCCATCAGCGAGTTGCTGTACGCCAGCACGTAGCTGTCGCTCAGCGCGCCAGCGTAAATCTGCGCGCGCGACGGCAGACGTCCGCGTTTGGGCGGCATGCGGTAAATGGGGTACTGGAACTCGCCCTGGCGCGTGTAGCGCGCCTGCACGACCGGCGTGTAGTAGCCGGTAAACTGAACGTTGCCGTAGTTATCTGCGCCTTCCATCTGCCAGGCGTCGATGCCGAACTGGCGCAGCGAGCGGGTGTCGCCGCCGGCGCGCAGCCACTCCTGCACCGCGTTATAGACGCTACTCTGAGAGCCGAAAAGACGTGGCGAGGCGCTGCGGATAGCCGCTACCTGTTCGGAGAAGTCCCCGGCGTTAATCGGCGCGCCGACGGCGTCCGGCTGGTTTACCAGCGAAAACGGCTGCGTGAATTTGCCGTCTTTATATTGCTGACCGCGATCGGTCGGTTTGGAGGAACAGGCAGCCAGCAGCGTAATCATCGCCCCTGCCGCCAGATATTTTGCCCAACGTCCTTTCATGACTCTCTCCGCTATTGCGCTGTCCGAAGGCGAAGATAGCAAACCGACGGGCGCAAGGAAACGCATAAGCCCCTTCAGACGGACAACGGGGTCAAAGAATCATCAAGACGAATACTATTTCAGCAAGCTGACGCCGATTCAGCTTATTGTTTCAAAAAAAGGTTGCAACGAAAGTTCAGCGGAGTATAGTGCGCATCCACGGACGCGGGGTGGAGCAGCCTGGTAGCTCGTCGGGCTCATAACCCGAAGGTCGTCGGTTCAAATCCGGCCCCCGCAACCAATTAACGCGCACGGCGCGACAATGTGAAGAAGTAAGACGGACGCGGGGTGGAGCAGCCTGGTAGCTCGTCGGGCTCATAACCCGAAGGTCGTCGGTTCAAATCCGGCCCCCGCAACCAATAAAATGAACACCCTGACGGGTGTTTTTTTATGTCCGCAATTCAGCCAGCCACCTATTCCTGAAGCCTTCCGGCATGTTAAAAAGGCGCGTTATCCGCGCCTTGCCAGTGTGCCGCCATCGGCGAAATACGCTTTAATCCCCGCGAGAATCGACTCCGCCACTTCCTGCTGGAACGTGGCGGTACGCAGTTTGCGCTCTTCCTCTACGTTGCTGATAAACGCGGTTTCCACCAGAATGGACGGAATATCCGGCGCTTTCAGCACGGCAAAGCCCGCCTGATCGACTTTATTCTTATGCAGCTTATTCACCCGCCCGAGACGGCCCAGCACTTCTTTGCCGAACTTCAGGCTGTCGGAGATAGTCAGCGATTGCACCATGTCGAACATGGTGTGATCGAGATAAACGTCGCCGCTTTTGCTCACGCCGCCCACAAGGTCCGCGGCATTCTGGGTTTGCGCCAGATATTTTGCCGCCGTACTGGTCGCGCCTTTAGTAGAGAGCGCAAACACCGATGAGCCCCGCGCAGCGCGGCTGGTGAAGGCGTCAGCGTGTATAGAGACAAACAGGTCGGCGCGCTGCTTCTGCGCTTTCGCCACGCGCACCTTCAGCGGAATGAAAATATCTTCATTGCGCGTCATAAACGCCTTCATGTTGGCTTCTTTTTCAATCAACGCGCGCAGGCGGCGGGCGATTTGTAACACCACGTCTTTCTCTCGGGTCTTATATTTGCCAATCGCGCCGGGGTCTTCCCCGCCGTGGCCGGGGTCAATCATGATAACTATCGGGCGGTCGCGCCCGGCTTTACCCGGCTGCGGCCCGCTCGTGGCAGGCGGCACCTGTTTGTCCAGCTCGCCCTTGTTGTAATCTTCAAGCAGCGCCAGCAGCGGATCCTGCTCGTTATCACCGTTGGCCGGGTAGAGATCGATAACCAGACGCTCGCGAAACTCCGCTACTGGCGCCAGCGCGAACAGATGCGGCGTGACGTTTTTCTTCAGCTCAAACACCATGCGCACGGTTTTCGGATCGAACTGACCGACGCGGGCAGACTTTATAAAAGGATCGTCGACGCGGATCTGATTGCCGACACCTTTCAGCACGGCGTTCAGGTTGACGCCCTCCAGATCCACCACAATGCGTTCCGGGTTGCTCAGCGCAAACTGGCGATACTTCAGCACACGGTTAGATTCCAGCGTCACGCGGGTATAGGCGGAAGCAGGCCAGACGCGCACCGCGATAACCTGGCCCGACGCGGCCAGGCCTGCCTGACTGACGCTTAATAACCACATCGCCCCCGCGCCCTGTAACAGCTGGCGACGACTAAAAAGATGACTGGAACCTGACATGCCACTCCCGAGCATTAATGCGAATAACTCAAATTACGACCAAAACGGCCAAAAACTTTAGCGAATGGTGTCGGAACTGTCATCTATAAAAGGGTAAACAATTGCTCCCGGCGCACGCTTTCGCGGCAATGACGCGCCGCCGCCATAAAATTGCCACTTGCGCATAGGATAATAAAAGAATAAAAATACATAAATTACGAATAAACATTCACTGAGAGGTTTTGCCGTGGTGAAGGAACGTCGAACCGAACTGGTCCAGGGATTCCGCCATTCCGTTCCCTATATTAATGCCCATCGGGGTAAAACGTTTGTCATTATGCTTGGCGGCGAAGCCATTGAGCACGAGAACTTTTCCAGTATCGTCAACGACATCGGACTACTTCACAGTCTCGGCATTCGTCTGGTCGTGGTCTATGGCGCGCGTCCGCAGATAGACGCCAATCTCGCCGGGCATCATCATGAACCGGTCTATCACAAGCATACCCGCGTCACCGACGCGAAAACGCTGGAACTGGTGAAACAGGCAGCCGGACTGTTGCAGCTGGACATCACCGCTCGCCTGTCGATGAGCCTCGGCAACACGCCGCTTCAGGGCGCGCATATTAATGTGGTGAGCGGCAATTTTATTATCGCGCAGCCGCTCGGCGTGGACGACGGCGTCGATTACTGCCACAGCGGGCGCATTCGTCGCATCGATGAAGAAGCCATTCATCGTCAGCTCGACAGCGGCGCTATCGTACTGCTCGGCCCGGTGGCGGTCTCGGTGACCGGCGAGAGTTTCAACCTGACGTCAGAAGAAGTCGCCACTCAACTCGCCATCAAGCTTAAAGCCGAGAAAATGATCGGCTTCTGCTCGTCGCAGGGCGTGATGAACGACGAGGGCGATATTATCTCTGAGCTTTTCCCGAACGAGGCGCAGACGCGTCTCGACACGCTGGAAGCCGCGGGCGACTACCACTCTGGCACCGTGCGCTTCCTGCGCGGCGCGGTGAAAGCCTGCCGCAGCGGCGTGCGTCGTTGCCACCTGATAAGTTATCAGGAAGATGGCGCGCTCTTGCAGGAGCTGTTCTCCCGCGACGGCATCGGCACGCAGATTGTCATGGAGAGCGCCGAGCAGATCCGCCGCGCCACCATTAATGATATCGGCGGCATTCTGGAGCTTATCCGTCCACTGGAGCAACAGGGTATTCTGGTGCGCCGTTCGCGTGAGCAACTGGAGATGGAAATCGACAAATTCACTATTATTCAGCGTGATAATCTGACCATCGCCTGCGCCGCGCTCTACCCGTTCCCGGAAGAAAAAATCGGTGAGATGGCCTGCGTGGCGGTACACCCTGACTACCGCAGCTCGGCGCGCGGCGAAGTGCTGTTGCAACGTATCGCGAGCCAGGCGAAACAGATGGGCTTATCGAAACTGTTTGTGCTGACGACCCGCAGCATCCACTGGTTCCAGGAGCGCGGTTTCGCGCCGGTAGATATCGACCTGCTGCCCGAAAGTAAAAAGCAGATGTACAACTACCAGCGCCGCTCAAAAGTGCTGATGGCGGACTTAACCTGACGATAACCGCGGCCCGGCCTCAGCCGGGCCGCATTCATTATTCAAAACAGGCCATCAGCCCACTGCGCCGTTCCGTTCGGGTAGCGATGGCCATCTCCAGTACCCGCTCATCGGCATACAGCGACAAACGCCGCCGCGCGCGGGTAATCGCCGTGTAAACCAGCTCCCGTGTCACGACTGGCGCAAACTGCCCCGGCAGGATCAGCGCCGCATGGTCGAACTCCGATCCCTGCGATTTATGCACCGTCATCGCCCACGCGGTTTCGTTATCCGGCAGGCGGCTCGGCACGACAGGCTTCAGCTTGCCGCCCGGCATCGGAAACCAGACGCGCAGCCCGTCGCCACGATCCAGCGCCACGCCGATATCGCCGTTAAACAGCCCCAGCGCGCTGTCGTTGCGCGATATCATTACCGGTCGCCCTTCATACCAGCGCGACAGCGGCGTACGGCGAATAATACGCCGCTGCGCCAGCGCGTGCTCCACGCGTTCATTCAGCCCCGCGACGCCGAAAGGCCCTTCACGTAAGGCGCACAGCATCTGGAATTCACTGAATGCCGCGAGGATTTCTTGCGGTTCGGCCTGTTCGCGCAGCAGCGTTAAAAAGCGTTTATACCCCGCCAGCGTCTCGTCGATCATCTGCGCGTAGTCATCATTGCCTGCCAGAGTTTTGCAGGCGATATCCTCAAAGCCGCGGCCAAACGTCTCTCTGGCGGCCCGATGATCGCTGCGGTTTACGGCAAAGGCGAGCTGCCCTATGCCGGAGTCGCTGCCAAAGCGATAACTTTTTTGCAGCAGGCACAGGCAGTCACGCAGCGCGCCCGCCGGATGGGGCTCGCCGCCGTCTATCTCGCAGCCGGTAATGCGCCCAAGCTCGGCGGCGCGTTCCGCAGTAAAGCCGTGGTTGACGAAGTGGCAGATATCCCCCAGCACCGCACCCGCTTCTACGGAGGCGAGCTGGTCGCGATCGCCTAAAAAGATGACCCGCGCATGTTCCGGTAGCGCCGCAATAAGCCGCGCCATCATCGGCAGATCGATCATGGAGGCTTCATCCACGACCAGCACGTCCAGATGCAGCGGATTGCCTTCATGGTAACGCAGCCGCTGGCTGCCCGGCTGCGCGCCTAAAAGCCGATGTAACGTGCTGGCTTCTTCCGGTAACGCGCGTTTTTGCTCGTCGTTCAACGGCAAACGACGCAGCGCCCCGCCGAGCGATTCCGTCAGGCGCGCCGCGGCTTTACCGGTCGGCGCTGCGAGACGAATACGTGGCAGCTTGTCGGTCGAGAGCTGCACCATCGCCGCCAGCAGTTTGGCGACCGTCGTGGTTTTGCCCGTTCCCGGCCCGCCGGAAATCACGGAGATGCGCCGGGTCAGCGCTACTGCTGCCGCCACTTTCTGCCAGTCCACCTCATGACCTGGCGCGCCAAAGAGCGCATCCAGCACCGTGCTCAGACGCGCTTCGTCTTGTTCAATGGTGTGGTTGCGTTCGCGGAAAAACGCCGCGACCGCCATCTCATGCCGCCACATGCGGTTCAGGTACAGGCGCTCGCCGATAAGCTTCAGCGGCGTCGGATTATCGCCCTCGCTCACCGCAGGCGACGCGAGCAACAGGGCGCGCCACGATGTCGGATTGCCCGCTGCCTCAAACAGTTGCTGCGCCATTTCATCATGACGCCCGGCAAAGCAGTGCGCCGCACACAGTCGTGAGATGGGCAGGCAGACGTGCCCTTCTCCCGCGTCGCGGCTGACCAGCGCGGCGGCGAGCATCACCGCCGGCTCGTCATCGCTTGCGACCATCATCGCAAACTGGGCGTCCAGCGGGCGCAGCAGCTTCTGCACGACAGCCTGCTGGATCAGTTGATGCATTTTCATGACGCATTCTCCTCCACACCGGCGAACAGGGCGTCCATCGCCGTCACCAGCGCCTGCGCAGGACGCGCGGTAAAGATGCCCTGGCTGGCGTCCTCCCCCGTTACGCCGCGCAAAAACAGGTAAATCACGCCACCGAAGTGGCGCTGATAATCGTAATCCGGCAGGCGGTGGCGTAAATAGCGGTGCAGCGCCAGCGTATAGAGCTGGTACTGCAGATCGTAGCGATGCGTCTGCATCGCCTGTGCCATCGCCTCGCGGGTGTAAGCTTGCGGGCTGTCGCCCAGCCAGTTGGATTTATAATCCAGCAGGTAATAACGCCCCTGCCAGCGGAAGACCAGATCGATAAAGCCTTTAAGCATGCCGCGCACCTGGCGGAAATCGAGCGGCGGGCACTGCGCGGAAAGCGGGTCGTGTTCGCGGATGAGCGCGTCCAGCGCTTCAGCGCGCAACGCGGCGTCAATCGGTACGTAAAACTCCAGCTCCACCTGCTTATCTTTCGCGCCCAGCTGATTGAGCGACACGCCGGTGTCGTTCAGCGGCGCGCGCAGTACCTCGTCAATCCAGCGGCACAACACCGGCTGCCAGGCCTCATCGAAACCGCCTAGCTGCAACTGCTGCGCCACCCACTCCGGCGCCACCGGCTGAGTAAAATCGAGCGCTTCAAACAGGCTGTGAAGAAAGGTGCCGGGGGACGCGCCGCGCGGGAACGTATGCGGCGACATTACCGGCTCGTCAGGCACGTCGCGGGCGCCCGCACCGTCGAGATCCAGCTTCGGCAGCAGATCCAGCGCGCGCGCCACGCCATGCTGTTGCAAACCCGAGTAACTGGTGACGCGCCATTCGTCAGCGATGCGCCGTTGCAGCTCACGCGCGGTAAGCGTCGGCGGCGCCGACTCTGGCGGCATCCAGGGCGTATTATCTGGCGCGCCGGGGATCTCCAGCACTAAATTTTCATCGCACAGTGCTTCGATGCAGCGCCGCAGGCCGCTTGCATCCCGTGCTTCGCCTTGCTGTATCAGCCTGCCGAGCGCGCTACGGTGGAGATCGGTTTCGCCCTCTTTTGCGCCGCGACGGCGAAAGAGCGGCGCCACGCCAAGGCTGCAATGCCAGATGGAGCGCGTCAGCGCTACGTATAGCAAGCGTAAATCTTCCGCCAGACGCTCCATCTCCGCGAGTTCCAGACTCTCTTCAGCATTGCTGAGATCAAGCATCGGCGCGAACGTGTCGCGATCGTGGTAAAACGCCTGCCGCTGCTCACGAAAGTCTGCGATAAACGGCAGCCAGACCAGTGGGTATTCCAGCCCCTTGGATTTGTGAATGGTCACCACCTGCACGAGGTGCTTATCGCTCTCCAGACGCAGCTGTTGGCTGGAGGCGTTGGCATCCGGCTCGGCGATATGCTGCGCCAGCCAGCGCACAAGCGCGTATTCGCTGTCTGCCTGCGCGGAAGCTTCCTGCAGTAATTCGCTCAGATGAAGGATATCCGTCAGCCGACGCTCTCCGCCCGGCGTAGCAAGCAAATTTTCCGCAACCTGACGATGCGTCATCAGGGCACGCAGCATCGGCATCACGCCGCGCCGCAGCCAGATTTGCCGGTAGCCGTCAAACTCCTCTACCAGCGCATCCCAGGCGTTCTCATCTTCATTCAGCGCCTCAATGGCGGGCGCATCCAGGCCCAACATGCTCGCCGCCAGCGCGCTGCGCAGCCGCGTTTCCACCTCCGGGGCCAGCACCGCCTGTAACAGCCAGAGCATCTCCAGCGCTTCCTGAGTGGCGAATACGCTATCGCGGTTGGAAAGATAGACAGAAGGAATATTGAGCGCGTTCAGGGCCTCACGTATCAGATTCGCCTCGATGCGGTTACGCACCAGCACCGTAATATCGGACGCCTGCACAGGCCGCTCCCGCTCTTCACGCCACAGCAGCGCCTCGCCCTTCATACCTGCGCTTAACCAGTCGCGGATCTGCTGCGCGCAGACGCGCGCCATAGTTTGTTGGTAATCACTTACTCCGGCCCCATCGCCTTCCATGAGCCAGAGCTTCATCGCCGGCTGCGGTTTTCCGGCAAACGTAAAGCGCAGCGACTGGTTACGCGCGGCAGGCTTTACCGCCAGAAACGGAATATCGCGAAACATAAACGCGTTATCCATCTGGCTGAAAATGCGGTTCACGCTCTCCACCATTCCCGGTGCCGAACGCCAGTTAGTATCAAGAGTGTAGTGAGCGTTTACTTCGCCGCGGGCGCGCATGTAGGTGAAAATGTCCGCGCCGCGAAACGCGTAAATCGCCTGCTTGGGATCGCCAATTAGCAGCAGCGTGGTTTCTTCCTGGCCAAGCCAGATTCGACGGAAAATACGGTACTGCTGCGGGTCAGTATCCTGAAATTCATCAATCATCGCGGCCGGGTAACGCGCGCGGATAGCCGCCGCCAGCGCCTCGCCGCCCGGCTGATGCAGCGCCTCGTCGAGACGGCTTAACATATCGTCAAATCCCAGTTCGCCCCGGCGACGTTTTTCCTGCGCAACGGTATAGCGGATCTCCGCCATCGCTCTGGCTATCAGTAAATCGCGGATGGTAAATGGCTCGGCCAGTAGCGCGTCGATAGCCTCAAACACCGCATGACGGGGCGCCTCGCCTTTTTTGGTCTTCTCAAGCAACGTTTTTTGAGCGAATTTTTCAAGCGCGCCCGGTAACTGCCAGGTGGTGGTTTCTTCCTGCGCCCAGGCAGAGACCTGATCGAGCCAGGCAGGCAGATAACGGCTGCTGTAGCTGCGCTTATCTACCCCGAGTTCTGAATCAACTCGGCCAGCTCTGCGGCATTGTCGCGCCAGCGCGCTTTCACTTCATTAATACGTGCAATCGCCTTTTCATAGCGCGTTTCAATCGTTTCGTCATCCGGCGGCGGCACTTTGATCTGCGGCGCTTCGCCATGCAGAAAGCTATTTACATCCCGCAGCAGCGATTCAGGGCCGTCCCACTGTTCACTGACCACGCGCGCCAGCGGTTTGGCGAGCGGGTAACAATGGCGACGCCAGAAATCGGCGCAGGCCTGATAGCGCAGCAGCGATTCATCTTCAATCAGCTGCTGTTCAAACGGCATGCCGGATTCAAACGCGTTAAGACTCAGCATTCGCTGGCAAAAGCCGTGAATAGTAAAAATTGCCGCTTCGTCTATCTGCCGTTCCGCCAGCAACAGCGTACGGGCGGCAAGGGGTTTGTCAGGAATTTCATCCAGTATGCGTTGATAAAGCGGATCGTCGGTACGTTCGCGCAGGCACGCTACGCGCAGTTCATGAATATTGCTGCGGATACGTCCGCGCAGCTCTTCCGTCGCGGCCTCGGTAAAGGTTACAACCAGTAATTCTTCCACCGTTAACGGGCGTGGGTAAGCGGCCTCGCCTCCCAGCCCTAACAGCAGACGCAGATACAACGCTGCGATGGTATAGGTTTTCCCGGTGCCGGCAGAGGCTTCTATCAGCCGCTCGCCCGTTAAGGGCAAGCGGAGGGGATCAAGGGACGCTGCGGGCTCGTCGGTCATTGCGTGTCACTCAGAAGCGGTAAAGATTGTTGCAGGGCGCTGACGCTTTGGTAAACCGGCCATCCTTCAGGCGTCGCATAATGGGCCTGCGCGCTCTGGCTACCGGAAACTTGCGAGAGAATGGTCATGCCCTGTCGGGCGAGCACGGCCTGATGGAAAAAATCGGCCAGTTTTTGTGGCGTCAGCTGTTTTATTTCGGCGACAACTTTATCACGAGAATCAAATTTTAAATTATCCCGATCGAAGTCTTTACTGACGGCAGACGCCTCTTCGCCAAGCGTTTGCGGCGCGCGGAGCATGTCGTTGATAATACTTTGCTGAATATGCGCAAAATCCTGCGAGTTCAGCGAACGTAATCTTGATTCCGCTTCCGGGAAAAAGGCCTGATAACGCTTCCAGAGGAAATCGGGCTGTTTTTCACTGCTTTGCAGCAGGAAGCCAATTCCCCACTGACGCCCTACCGGCATCGGAAACGCAAAAACGGCGTATCCCAGCTGTTCCTGAGTACGTAACTGATTGTAGAACCATGGGGAAATAATCTGGCCCAGCATAGCGCTACAGGCCGTGCTGGTCGCCTCGTTATACCCGACCGGCACAAACAGCGCCGCCAGCGCGGAATCAGTACTGCTCCCGGCTTTGTTGAAAATGGCCTGCTGCGTTTTTTCTACGCTGACATCACGGGTGCGCGTCCAGCTTTTCCCTTCGAGCCCCAGCTGACGTTTGGCATCCTGCGCAAAATGCTTTACCTGTTCAGGGGACATATTCCCCACAATTAAAAACTCCGCGCGAGCATGGGCTTTCAGACTGTCTCGATAGGCAAGAATATCCTGAAGCGTGATTTCCGGCAGCTGCGCCCGACGCGCTTCACGCTGGAAATAAGGCACCTGTGAAACCATCTGCACCGGCATGATGGCCTGATCGTACGCTTTGCCTTTCTCGGCAGAATCCAGCATTTGCGTATACCAGGATTTAGCCTGCGCCAGTTGCTCTTGCGTCGGCTCATAGCTGAAATAGCCCTCCAGTAGCGTCAGGAACAGCTTACGAAGATGCTGCGTGTAGCCGTTTGCGCTAATCATCAGGCCGCTGTTGGCGCTGCTGGAAAAACCGATGCCGCCGACGGACGCCTGATTGCTCAGCTGATCGAGCGCAAGGCCAGCGAGGTAGTCATTAAGCGCAAATAACACCTGGTTTTTCGCGCTGTTCATCGCCTGTTCGTTACGCAACACCAGCGTAATATCCGCCCTCGGCTCGCTCGCGAAATAGCGGCTCGGCATATAGAGCGCACGCAGGGTAGGCTCCGAAACCAACAGTTGCGGATGCGCATAGGGCTTTTGCGGCTTAATCAGGCTGAAATCGCTCGGGATATAGGGATTAGGCTCAGGAAGCGTGAGCGCAATCTGCTGTCCCAACGTCTGCCACTGTTTCAGCGTCGCTACCGGGATTTTCTCTACCTGATAAGGTGCCTCGACAAAATACGCTTTTTTATTGTGCGGCTCGTCCGGGCTGATGTACCAGATGCGCGCATTTTCCGGCGTCATCATGGTGAGGCGCGATTTGACTGCCTCAGGATCAAACTGGTCGGCAATATTGACGACATCCAGCGTATGCTCAACCGGCACGCGCAGCATGCTGTCCGCCAGCCACTCGACATAATTCATATCGCGCGTAATGGAGGGATAGCGGAAATCCAGATCCAGCACGTGAGACAGCTCGGTGAAATAGCGCTTGTCGATGCCCTTTTCACGCAGTGTCTGGAGATAACGGAAAATGGCGGCAACGACTTTATCGCGCTGCGCGAGGCCTTTATCGGTGAGCGATACCGAGATGACCATGACGCCGCTGTTACCTGCTACCACCGGATCGGAGTCAGCTCTGACGCTTTCAGCGAGCCCCTCTTTTTGCAGCCAGTCGGACAGCGTTCCTGGACTGCGGTTGCCAATCATATAGCTAATAAGCTCATCGGTTTTGCTGCGGAATTTATCGCTGTTATTTTCAATGCGAAACTCCACGCGCAGCGCTTTAAGAGGTTGTACCGGTACGTAATGAATAAAAATGCCCTGCTGCGCAGGCGTCACGACAGGCGCGGTGACCTGCGGCGGCGTCAGATTTTTATTCGGCACACGTCCCCAGGTCGCCGCCGCCATCTGCGCCAGCGCGGGCAACGGTCGGTTGCTGTAGACCACCGCTTTCATGAGATTCGCGGAATAATATTTATCGCGAAACCCCACCAGCGCCTGATGCAGAGGGCTGCCCGGTTTATCACGCAGCGTCTCCAGATTGCCGCCCGAAAAACGCGAACCCGGATGTGCTGGATTTAGCGTTTCGGCGCTCACCTGCGCCATACGCATGCCGTCGCGCGCGCGCGCCATGGTTAATTCCGCATTGACGGCGTTACGTTCACGGTCAGCATACGTTTTATCGAGTTTTGGTGCGGCGATGGCATCGGCGAGCCGGTCCATTGCCCCCTCAAGCGCGTCGTTATCAACTTCCAGATACCAGGCGGTGCGATAAGGCGCGGTGCTGGCGTTATGGCTTCCGCCATGCAGTTTCAGGTATTCCGCCAGGCTGTCGGGTTCAGGGTATTTCTGCGAGCCCATCAGCGTCATATGTTCAAGATAGTGCGCAAGGCCCAGGTGATCGTCGGGGTCTTCAAGCGACCCCACAGGCAACACTAACGCCGAAAGAGATTTTACGGCCTGCGGATCCGACACCAGTAATACCACCATGCCGTTGTCGAGCCGGATCGCCTGATATTCCCGGTTATCACGATCGCTTTTACGGATCGTGTCTTTCAGCGGTTGCCAGCCGGTATCGGCCTGCGACAACGGAGCCCAGAAGGCCAAACAGATCAACAGCGCTTTGTACCAGTTACGACTTCCAGGCATTTATAAACCTCTCATTTACTACTTTTGCTATTCATCATTAACAAGGCGACGTGCGGCTACTACGTTACTCTCGGGCGTCGAAACGATCGGCTACGCCTGATTTATCCGGGCTGGTGATGGCGAAACAGCGGCAAGAGATAACGCTGGGCTTCACGAATAATGGCCTCGTAATATTCAGGCTCAAGGTTGCGCCACAGGCGCTGATACCAGATATCCGTTCCCTCACCTTCCACCATCTGGTTGCCCGTCCAGGCCTGGATCAATTTGTTGCGCGCTTTTTGCTGGGTTTCTTCATCCCACAAAATGGCGTCATTTTTTACGTCGTAGCAGGCTTTTAACCACTCGCCACCGCTCTGAGGCAACAGGATCAACGGCTCGCGCATGCCTTGCTGGTAGCCTTCAGTGAGCTCGCGCAGGTAATGTTCCGCCTGCTCTCGCGGCACCGGCGGAAAACGCCAGCAGCTGTCTTTTCGACCATAAAGCCGGCTGGTTCCTTCGCCGCCGCAGGCACAGTAGACCAGATGCTCAAGCCAAAGTTGCATTCCGTGTTCAACGCGCAGTACAGAAGGCCGCCAGCGTAACAGGCCATCCTGCTGCACATGTTGTAGCCAGCCGGTCATTTCTACGTTGCCAAGCTCAAGCGCTATCTCACGACTTTCGCCGCCGTCCCGCTCGGCAAGCACACGCTCCGCCAGCACCTGCATCTCCTGTAACTGACTTTCCCAGAACAGTTCACCGAATGCGCCATAGGGAAGCTCCCCTGCCGCGCGATAACGCCGGTAGAGCGCTTCCGGGTCCTGCTGTTCCACCAGCGTATTCAGCAACTGCTGGTTCATGTGATAGCGACCCAGGCTATCAAGCGTAAAAGGCTCGGCATCCGGTAGTTCGCTTTCTTCCGTGCGGAAGTTAACCTTTAGTCGTAACTGGAAAAACGCCCGTACCGGGTGACGCCAGAAGCGTTGAAACTGCTCGAACGGCAGCTCTTCGAGCGTAATCGGCTCCAGCGGTTTGATGAATTCCGGATGCGCTTCCCCCTGCTCGCTGGCGGCAGGCAGCCACTCGCGGGCATAGCTCTGGATTTCTCTGGCAGGCTGAAAGTTTTCCGCGTCGAAAGGCGTACGGGGATAAAGCCGCATCAGGTGAGCTTTCACCCTCTGTGCGCTGTCATCACAATTGAGCGCCTCGTCCCCCGGCAGGTAATGGCTCTGGGCCAGATAATCCACCAGTTCCTGCACCAGCACTGACGGGTACTTCTCGCTGTTATCCTGTATCGAACGGCCAATGTAGCTGATATAGAGCTGCTGCTGAGCTGAGATCAGCGCCTCAAGAAAGAGATATCGATCGTCGTCGCGTCGGCTGCGATCCCCACGCTGCGGCTTCTGGCTCATCAGATCGAACCCCAGCGGCGCCAGCGTCCGTGGATAGACGCCGTCATTCATCCCAAGCAGGCACACCACTTTGAAAGGAATGGAGCGCATCGGCATCAATGTACAGAAGTTTACCGGCCCGGCGAGAAAGCGCTGGCTGATGCGTTCCTGATCGAGCATTTTCGAAAGCTCATCACGCAGTAAATTGAGCGGTACATCGTCTTCATAATGCGCGCCAATGCCCTGTTCAATAATGGCCTGCCACTGCTGCTCAATGAGCGCCAGCGCGGCTTCGGTCTCGGCATCCGGCGCGAAAAAACTGTCCAGCATATCCCGGCAGACCGGCAGCCATTCCGCCAGTGGCCGCGGCTGAGAAAGCCCCTTGCGCCAGAGATTCAGTTGCATCAGAAGTTCAGCGAGGTGGCCGACCAGCTCGGCAATCAGCCCGCTGGATTCATCGTAAGGCAGAACCGACTGCCATTCGCCAAGGTGACTTTCCATCGCGTAGCCCAGCAGCATGCGGGTAAGACCGAACTGCCAGGTGTGCTGACCCGTAGCAGGCAGCGCCAGCTCACGCACATTGTCATCATCCATGCCCCAACGCACGCCGGACTCATTTACCCACTGACGCAGGAAACGCAGCCCTTCTTCGCTGACGTTAAAGCGGGCAGAAAGCGACGGTACTTCCAGTAACGCCAGCACATCTTCTGAGACAAAGCGGCTGTCAGGCAAAGAGAGCAGCGTAATAAACGCCTGCAGCGCAGGATGCGCCTGACGGGCGCGCCGGTCTGAAATGGCGAATGGCAGATAGCGCTCCTGGCTTGCACTGCCGAAGACGGCCTGGATAAAAGGGCTATAGCTGTCGATATCTGCCACCATCACGATAATATCGCGCGGCGTCAGTTGCGGATCCGCCTCCAGCATCTGCAATAGTTGATCGTGCAGGATCTCAACTTCACGCTGCGGACTATGGCACACATGCACCGTAATGCTGCGATCGTCCGGATCGAGGCGGCGTTTTGCGTCACTGCGCTCAAATTCCTCAAGCGTCACGCCAGCCAGCGCCTGATTGCGCAGCTCAAGCAGATCGAATTGCAGGCTGTGCAACAGGTTATCGGGTTCGATATCGACAAACACATCCATCTCTTCAAACCGCTCAAGGCCGGAAAGCAGATAGGTATAGTCACGGCCCAGCTTGCCCCAGGACGCTAACAGCGGATTTCCCACTTCCTGCTCGCCTTCCTCATTAAACAAGGCGGGGGCCGCTTCGCTGTCTTTAAAAAGCGGCGCGGTACCCTCTCGCGCATGCAGTTTCCGCTGGCGGCTTAACAGGCGCGCCAGGAATGCCGGGTCCTGAATGTCGCCCCAGTAATAACGGCAGGGGTTCGTAAAGAGCAGATGCACATCGATATGTTTACCCAGCGCCTGTAGCGCCTGCAGATAAACTGGCGGCAATGCCGAAATGCCGCAAATAAATACGCGCGCGGGCAAACCCTCCGGTCGCGTTTGCGCATTTTCAAGCGTATGAATAAAACGCTGATAGAGATTGGCACGATGCCACTGAGGCTGCCCCAGCTCTGCGGTATGCCGGACCAATGCCTGCCAGAGTGGCGCCTGCCAGCGTTGGGGTTCGCCGAGGCCATCAACGATATCGCCGGCCTCCCAGCGCGTCAGCCATTCCGGGCGATACACCAGATATTGATCGTAGAGATCCGCGACACGCGAGGCGAGCTGGAATAGCTTACGTTTGTCTTCGTCATCGTGAAGGTAGTGACGCAGCATATCGAAATCAGGCGAAGCGAGCATACCCGGCAGAAGCTTCATCAGCTTCCAGCTCATGTTCTGCTTAGTGAATGCGCTCTCCTGCGGAATATCGCGCAGTACGCGCACAAACATGTCCCAGATAAAGCTTGCCGGAAGCGGAAATTCAATATTCGCGGCGATGCCGAATTTCTGTGCCAGGCTCATCTGCAACCACTGCGCCATACCGGTGCTCTGCACCAGGACGATTTCAGGCTCGAAAGGATCGGGAAGCGGCTGTTGTTCAACAATGAACTCCATAATCGCCTCCAGCACATCAAGCCGGTTGGAGTGATAAACCCGTAACATAGTGACTCCTGACTACTACTCTTCAGAGGGGCAATGTACACGTCTGAGTTGCCCTTGCCTGCCCCCAGGGCTCGACACAATAACCGAAATGCTGACACATCCCGCTACGGAAGTCTCCACCCGCGTCGCTTTCCAGCCCTCCGGTAAGGGTGGCGGGCTGATTTCTGCCTGCTGGCTCGCAAAACGCCAGAGCTGACGATAGTGCCACTGATGAAGAAATCCCTGCGTCAGCGTCTGGTAATACCCCGTTAAGGCGCCAATGATGATGATAAACAGAACCAGCGAAACGAGAACTTCTGGCAGACTAAACCCGGACTGGCGAGAATGATTCATGGCAGCTGACATTGTTTTGCCTCTGTCAACGGACAAAAGTCGCTCCAGCCATGGGCTGTAAAATGCAGTATCTCTCCGTCAGCCTGCGCCCAACGCCAGAGCGTAATGGGCGCTGTGTTCTCCTGCGTACCCTGTGCCGCGACCAATACATGCGTTTCTGTTTGCCTGACGCAGGCTCGGCCATTTACTTCAGGCAACCGCTGACATTGCCACTGAGGGGTAAACTGCCAGGGCCGATGCTGTGAAAGCGCGAGAGCAGAGAGCGATTCATTAAATGCTCTTATCGCTGCGCTTTCGTTTGTCGCCCGGCCAAAACGGCTATCAAGCTGTTGCTGCAACCCGCTCAGCAACAGACTGCCCAATAGCAGAAAAGACAGAACCATAGAAATGGTGGACATGCTTTTCTCCCCACACTCAGAGATTAAACCCGCTTACGCTGTGCTCAACCGATACCGGCTCGCCGTGATAGCGGAGCACTGTCGCGCTGAGTTTTATTAAAAACAGTGATACGTAACCGGGTCGACGCTTCTCCTGTACCTCGAATCTGTCTATTCGCACCATCGCGGGATTGGTTATTTTTTCCCATCCTTTGCCTTCGCAAGAGATTGCCCCACGGTGCGTTTCAAGGCTGCCATCCCGCAGACGCCAGCCGGTCTGCTCTGCATCAGCAGACGGCGCACCTTCAAAGCGCCCATTACTGTTTGCGTCCCACTGCACTACTACACAGCTGCCATCCCCGTTAAGTTGCAGTGCTTTTCCCTGGCAAATGCCGTTGCAATAACCGGCCCGCTGTATTTGCTTGCCTATCGTGAACGCCAGCTGCCAGAGTTCTTCCTGCAAAAGAGTTTGCTGCGCCTGGCGCAGCACGCCGAGCTGCAGCGCCGGTAATAATCTTGCGGCGCCGGTTAGCAAGATGCTGCTGATCCCAAGCGCAATAAGCACTTCAAGCAGAGAAAACCCTTTCTCTTTTAAACGCATGGCGCTCCTTCCCCTGGTTCACATAACCGGATACGTCCCCAGACGGAAATAATGAGCCGCCATTCGCCTGCGGAATTACGCAAAATGAGATGTCCGGGCCAGGCCGTATTCCGCAAGCCAAAAAAGGCCAGTCCTGGTGTCATCTCGCTTATTTCGATCTCCGGCCAGGGCGGAGAAAACTGATTCTTTGCGCCCTTACGGCACGTTTGCTCTTTGTCGTTCTGCGTGCCAAGGCACCAGCCTTGTGGGCCGCGCTGTAACCAGAGCTTGTGGTCAACGTTACGCCAGTTGGCCTCCTCCCTGAGCTGTTCAAGAAAATCGCGTGTTTGCTGTGCGGTCTGCCATAAGTGCTGTTGCTGTTGCCAGCGCTGCCAGCCGTAAACGCCTGCCGCGCTCATGCTGATGACGATGACCAGCACGACCATGACTTCAATAAGGCTATAGCCCTGCTGTTTTCTGTTCATGCCGCAAGTGTGCCACTTCGCTCAAGCGTGACCAGCGTTGATAAACAGAACCGGAAGACGTCTCGGAAGAAACTTGTCATTTTGCATAAAGTTGCAAAAACGGCGGAAGATGCGCCGAAAAACCGACAAAGGGGATAAAAAAACCGACGCGCGCTGGCGTCGGTTATGGCAGGGTAGCGTTAAATCGCGACGGGCGCTTTGATGGCGGGATGCGGATCGTAACCCTCGATTTCGAAATCCTCGAACCGGTAGTCAAAGAGCGAATCTGGCTTACGCTTGATAATCAGCTTAGGCAGCGGACGCGGCTCGCGGGTGAGCTGCAGACGCGCCTGCTCCAGATGGTTGCTGTAGAGGTGGGTGTCCCCCCCCGTCCAGACAAAATCGCCCACTTCAAGGTCGCACTGCTGCGCCATCATATGCACCAGAAGCGCGTAGCTGGCGATGTTGAAAGGCAGGCCAAGGAACACGTCGCAGGAGCGCTGATAGAGCTGACAGGAGAGCTTGCCGTTCGCCACATAAAACTGGAAAAACGCGTGACACGGCGCCAACGCCATTTTATCAAGTTCACCCACATTCCAGGCGGAAACGATAATACGGCGCGAGTCCGGATCGTTTTTCAGCTGGTTAAGTACGGTTTCAAGCTGGTCGATGTGGCGACCGTCAGGCGCAGTCCATGAGCGCCACTGCTTACCGTAAACCGGGCCGAGATCGCCGTTTTCGTCTGCCCATTCGTCCCAAATGGTGACATTGTTTTCATGTAAATAAGCGATGTTAGTATCGCCTTTCAGAAACCAGAGCAGTTCATGGATGATGGAGCGTAAATGACAACGTTTAGTGGTGACCAGCGGGAAACCTTCCTGCAAGTTAAAACGCATCTGGTGGCCGAAAATAGAGAGCGTACCGGTGCCGGTACGGTCATCTTTTTGTGCTCCTTCATGGAGCACTTTGTTCATCAGTTCAAGGTACTGTTTCATGGCGTCTCACGAAAGTTGCTGCTGTGGGCGGCGGCGATAAGCCCAGACCATCATGGCTGCGCCTGCGACGATCATCGGAATGGAGAGGATCTGCCCCATGCTGATGTATTGCACCCACTCACCGGTAAACTGCGCGTCCGGCTGGCGGAAAAATTCAACGATAATACGGAAGGCGCCATAACCTATCAGAAACAGGCCGGAAACAGCCCCCATTGGGCGCGGTTTGCGGATAAACAGGTTAAGGATGATAAACAACACGATGCCTTCCAGGAACAGCTCATAAAGCTGAGACGGGTGGCGCGGCAGCACGCCGTAAGTATTAAACAGCGATTGCCATTCCGGATGCGATGCCAGCAGACTGATATCTTCGCTGCGGGAGCCCGGGAAAAGCATGGCGTAAGGGAAGCCCGGATCGACACGGCCCCACAATTCACCGTTGATAAAGTTGCCCAGACGGCCAGCGCCAAGCCCAAACGGAATCAGCGGGGCGATAAAATCGGAAACCTGGAAGAAGTTGCGTTTAGTGCGCTTCGCAAACCAGATCATGACGCAGATAACGCCGATAAGCCCGCCGTGGAAAGACATCCCGCCATCCCAGACACGGAACAGATAGAGCGGGTTTTCAAGGAACAGCGGCAGATTATAAAACAGCACATAGCCGATACGGCCACCGAGGAACACGCCGAGGAAGCCCGCATACAGCAGGTTTTCAACTTCGTTTTTCGTCCAGCCGCTGCCGGGACGATTGGCACGACGAACGGCGAGCCACATGGCGAAGACAAAGCCCACAAGGTACATCAGTCCGTACCAGTGAAGCGAAACCGGCCCAAGCGAAAAGATAACCGGATCAAAATCGGGAAAATGCAGATAGCCACTATTCATCTGTCACCAAAACCTGTTGTTATCCCGCTGAAAGTGGACAGCGGGTGAGATGCTGCGCCCTTTTCCGGACGCTCCTGAGGCAGCGAATCATAGCATAAAGCCCAGCGTGGGCGAGGTCAGGAAGTTGTAAAAGATGTGTAAGAGCACGTGCTGTCGCGGCGTTACAGACCGCCGCGAATTAAGCCGCCCATGCCGCGACGCTCCATAAAGGCCGCTACCTGATGGCGCACTTCGGTGGCAGACTGGGATTCGAGGCTGCGGGCGCTAAGCGTCTCGGCTTCTTCCAGAGTGATATGGCGCAGGAGATACTTAACGCGCGCGACAGAGCGACCGTTCATCGAAAGATGGTGATACCCCATGCCAACCAGCAGCGCGACGCACATCGGGTCGCCTGCCATCTCGCCACACAAGCAGAGATCGATGCCGAGGCGCTGCGCCTCAAGTGCAATCATCTTAAGCGCGCGAAGCATCGCCGGGTGCAGGCTGTCATAGAGGCTGGCGACACGCGTATTGTTGCGGTCTACCGCCAGCAGATACTGGGTGAGGTCATTGGTGCCGACCGAGATAAAGTCAATGCGGCTGGCCAGATGAGGCAGCATAAAGAGCATCGATGGGACTTCGACCATCACGCCCAACCGGGGTTTGGGGATCTCATAGCCGAGCATCTCTTCCATTTCCCGGCCGGCACGATCGATGAGCCGACGTGCTTCGTCTACTTCATCGATGCTGGTGATCATCGGCAGCAGAATGCTGAGGTTACCCGTCGCCGCGTTAGCGCGCAGCATGGCGCGCACCTGGATCAAAAAGATCTCAGGCTGGTCGAGCGTAATGCGGATGCCGCGCCAGCCGAGGCATGGGTTTTCTTCGCTGATCGGCATATATGGCAGTTGTTTATCGGCGCCGACGTCGAGCGTACGCAGCGTAACGGGCTTGTCGTTGAACATCTGCAACATGCCCTGATACTGCGCCACCTGCTCTTCTTCGGACGGGAAGCCGCTTTGCAGCATGAATGGAATTTCAGTGCGGTAGAGGCCGATACCGTCAATACGGCTGCCAAGCTTCTCTTCGTGCTCCGGGCTCAGACCTGCATTCAGCATGACCTGCACGCGCTCGCCGCTTTTAAGACAAGCGGGCTGCTCGACGTAATCTTCCGCGAGGCGGCTGAGCTCGTTCTCTTCACTAATGAGCCGCTGGTATTCATGCAGCAGCACCGGGCTCGGGTCCACCAGCAATTCGCCGCGATAGCCATCCACCACCAGCATACGGTGATGCAGCACCGAAGGCTGGATATCCGCGCCCATTACGGTCGGAATGCCCATGGCGCGCACCATGATGGCGGCATGGGAGTTCGCCGCGCCGTCACGCACTACGACGCCCATTAATCTGTCCTGCGGCAGCTCGGCAAGGGTCGTCGCGGACAGCTCGTCCGCTACCAGCACGAAGCGCTCCGGCCAGGTGTTGGGGCTCTGGATGTTATCGTCAAGATGGAACAACAGACGCTGCCCAAGCGTGCGAAGATCGCCTGCGCGCTCTTTAAGATAGCCATCGGTCAGGGCGGCAAACTGCTCGGCAAATCTTTCAATGACCTTTTTAACTGCCCATTCGGCGACCGAGCCTTTATCCACCTCGTCGTAGAGTTCACGACGCAACCGCGCGTCAGATAACAGGTGAGAGTAGAGATCGAAAATCGCCGCCGTCTCTTTTTGCGCGCCGGCGGCAAAGCGTTTGCTGTAGCGACGAAATTCTCCCGCCGCCTCTTCCAGCGCGGTGGTCAGGCGCTCACGCTCAAGCCCGGTGTCGAGCGTGGAAGCTTCGTACACCTGTTCCATCAGCGGCAGCGTGGCGTCCATCCATCCCTGAGCTATCGCCACCCCCGGCGACGCTGGCAGCGCGCGGATGCGTGTCTGTCGGTACTGGCCAAACAGGGCGGTAAGCTGCGACTGCGACAGAATGGCCGCCATCTGGGTGGCGAGCGTCACCAGGAATGACTCTTCGCTCTCGTCGTACTGACGCAGCTCACGCTGCTGGACGACTAAAACGCCGAGCAACTGGCGACGCTGAATAATCGGCACGCCGAGAAAGGCGCGAAAACGCTCTTCGCGCACGGAAGGAATGTATTTAAAGCTGGGATGTTTTTGCGCGTCAGCGAGGTTAATCGGCTCGGCGAGGCGGCCGACCAGCCCGACGATGCCCTCGTCGAAAGCCAGCGTGACGGTACGCCCGCGCGGTTTTTTAAGCCCCCGGGTCGCCATCAGGTAATAGCAACGCCGGTCGTGGTCGGCGAGATAAACCGAACAGACTTCGGTATCCATCGCAAGACAAATATCCGTGACGAGAATGTCCAGCGCCTCGTTGAGGCGCGGGGCGCTGGCAACTTTCTCGACTATTTCTCGCAACCGGGTGAGCATAATTTGCGTGGCTTAACCTCTTTTACGTCGCCAGGCAGGCGAAGGATTACGCTGCGGTGGCGCGCTCTCCTGCAACGGCATCACAACGCTTGCGAACTCTTTCATGACCCGACGATAAACATCGCGCTTAAAAGAGACGACCTGGCGCACCGGATACCAGAAGCTCACCCACCGCCAGCCGTCAAATTCTGGCGTACTGCTGGTTTGCATGTTGATATCGGCATCGTTGCTCATTAACTGCAGAAGAAACCACTTTTGTTTCTGGCCGATACATACCGGCTTTGTGTCCCAACGCACCAAACGTTTTGGTAATTTGTAACGTAACCAGTTGCGGGTTGTGGCGAGGATACGCACATCTTTTCGTTGTAGACCGACTTCTTCGAAAAGCTCGCGGTACATCGCCTGCTCCGCCGACTCGCCAGGATTAATGCCGCCTTGCGGAAATTGCCAGGAGTGCTGACCAAAACGTCTGGCCCACATTACCTGCCCCTGACGATTACAGATCACGATACCAACATTCGGGCGGTAGCCATCATCATCGATCACCGGACTACCTCAAAATAAACCTGGATAGTAACGATTGTTTCATACTCCTCATTGACGGTAAACCACTCTGTTAGCGGGTATGGACAGGAATAACATTTGAATAACTCACAAAAATATGCAGGGTTATAAACAGGTAACAGAGCTTTAGCCCGCTTTTATTCACTTTTTCTGTGGATATCTTTGTGAAGAAGTGTCTTATTTCCCAGGGAAAACCCAAAACAACCCTGAACTAAGGATAATTCTTATGGATAAAATTGTATTGCTATTCAAACGATTAAATTTACAAAAGCGTGATATCCATCGCATAACGTGACGATCATCACACTGACGATCCTTAGCCTGACGAAAGATCGACCAGCGTCGTTTTTATCCACAGATTATGCCAATAACTTAGTCACAATTTGCTGAAAAAGCGGGTTTTCGCCGGCCGTCAAGGCTGTAAATCGAAACAGTAGTGAGGGATTTACACAGTTATCCCATTTTTCTGTGGATAAACTGGTGTAAGATCCTGTTTATTGTCGGTGACCAGATTTGAACAACCTCGATTTTAAGCACGATAAATTTCTTTTTTTATCATAAAAACCATTTTAAATCATGCAATTGCCTGGTTTGCTCACATGCAGGTAAACTCTTTCCACAACCCCGTTTTTTACTGTTCATTTTTTAAACAAAAGGTGTTTTTTATGGCTTCCCTTGCCCCCCTTACCCGGCCGCCTGAAGATGAAGCGCAGTTGTTAGGACAGGCGCAGCAGCTGGCCGGGCTGACGCTTGGCGAGCTGGCGACGCTGGCGGGATTCGAAACGCCGGCAGATTTGCGACGCGATAAGGGCTGGACAGGCGTGCTGCTGGAGCGCTGGCTCGGCGCCAGCGCGGGCAGCAAGCCAGAGCAGGATTTCGCCGCTATCGGCGTTGAGCTTAAAACGATCCCGATAGACCGCCAGGGACGCCCGCTTGAAACTACGTTCGTGTGTGTAGCGCCGCTCACCGGCAATACAGGCGTGACGTGGGAAACCAGCCACGTGCGTCATAAGCTTAAGCGCGTGCTTTGGGTGCCAGTGGAAGGTGAGCGCGCGATCCCGCTCGGCGAGCGTCGTGTTGGCGCACCGCTGCTCTGGAGTCCGTCGCCGCAGGAGGAAGAGCAACTGCGTCGCGACTGGGAAGAGTTAATGGATCTCATTGTTTTAGGTCAGGTTGAGCGCATTACTGCCCGTCACGGCGAAGTACTGCAGTTGCGTCCAAAAGCCGCTAACAGTAAAGCCCTGACGCCCGCGTTCGGTGTTCACGGCGAGCCAGTGCTGACCCTGCCGCGCGGCTTTTATCTGAAGAAGAACTTCACCGCCGCCCTGCTGGCGCGTCATTTTTTGTTATAAACACCTTAAATTTTTGTCAACAGCCCTCCACAGACGCATATAATTAGCGTTTTGTTTCTTTGAGCAGGGCTTTTTAAATGTTGTTTGCATGGATAACTGATCCCAACGCCTGGCTGGCGCTCGGTACGCTGACGCTGCTGGAGATCGTACTTGGGATCGACAATATCATTTTTCTCTCGCTTGTCGTGGCGAAGCTGCCGAAATCGCAACAGGCGCTGGCGCGCAAGCTGGGTCTCGGCGCAGCGATGGTGATGCGCCTGGCGCTGCTGGCGTCGATCGCCTGGGTGGTGAAACTGACCAACCCGCTCTTTACGGTGTTCAGTCATGATATCTCAACGCGAGATCTCATCCTGCTGCTGGGTGGCCTGTTCCTTATCTGGAAAGCCAGCAAGGAGATCCATGAATCGATTGAAGGCGAAGAAGAGGGGCTGAAAACCAATGTTCACTCCTTCTTCGGCGCTATTTTCCAGATCATGCTGCTGGATATCATTTTCAGTCTGGATTCGGTCATCACCGCGGTGGGCCTCTCCGATCATCTGTTCATTATGATGGCGGCGGTCGTGATTGCGGTGGGCGTGATGATGTTCGCCGCGCGCCCTATCGGCGAGTTTGTCGAACGTCATCCGTCCGTGAAGATGCTGGCGCTTTCTTTCCTGATCCTGGTGGGCTTCACCCTGATGCTGGAAAGTTTCGATATTCACGTGCCGAAAGGCTACATCTACTTCGCGATGTTTTTCTCGATTGCCGTGGAAAGCCTCAATCTGTTGCGCAACAAGAAAAAACCGCTGTAAACATTACGCTCCTTCGGGAGCGTTTTTATTTATTCCCCTGTGCTTTTAAGAATTTGCCGCTTTTTCACGCCGCCTCGCTGTTTTTTACTAGACTCTACGTGGACCCCTTCCTGATGAGGCGAAAAACAATGAATAAATGGGCTGTAGCAATTTCTGCCGTCGGATTGGCCTTCGCGGTTTCTGGCTGTAGCAGTGATTACGTCATGGCGACAAAAGATGGTCGTATGATCCTGACCGAAGGCAAACCGCAGGTGGATGACGAAACCGGGCTGGTCAGCTATCGTGATCCCCAGGGCAATGAGATGCAGATTAACCGCGATCAGGTTTCGCAAATCATTGAGCGCTAAATAAAAGGTCAGCATCGCGCTGACCTTTTGGTTTTTTCTCCCTTCCCTCTTTTCCTTTTGTCTCCCCTCTGCCATGTTTATATTCCTTTGTCAGGAATGGCCTGACGCGGACTGAACAACAGAAGGTAGGCTGGCTATGCATTATCACCGTATCCCTCATAGCTCACTTGAAGTCAGCACGCTGGGGCTGGGAACCATGACGTTTGGTGAACAAAACAGCGAAGCCGACGCCCATGAACAGCTCGATTACGCCGTAAGCCAGGGCATAAACCTGATTGATGTCGCCGAAATGTACCCCGTCCCGCCGCGCCCGGAAACCCAGGGCCTGACGGAAACTTACGTCGGCAACTGGCTGAAAAAACGCGCCAATCGCGAAAAGTTGATTATCGCCTCGAAAGTCAGCGGCCCGAGCCGTAACAGCGACAGCGGCATCCGCCCCAATCAGGCGCTGGATCGCAAAAATATCCGTGACGCGCTCGACGCCAGCCTGAAACGTTTACAGACCGACTATCTCGATCTCTACCAGGTGCACTGGCCGCAGCGCCCAACTAACTGCTTTGGCAAACTCGGCTACACCTGGACTGACAGCACGCCAGTCATCACGCTGCTGGAAACGCTCGAAGCCCTGGCGGAATTCCAGCGCGCGGGGAAAATCCGTTATATCGGCGTCTCCAACGAAACCGCTTTTGGCGTAATGCGTTATCTGCATCTGGCGGATAAACACGATCTGCCGCGCATCGTCACCATTCAAAACCCGTACAGCCTGCTGAACCGCAGCTTTGAGGTGGGTCTTGCCGAAGTGAGTCAATATGAAGGCGTTGAGCTGCTGGCTTACTCCTCGCTGGCGTTCGGCACGCTTTCCGGCAAATACCTGAACGGCGCGAAACCTGCCGGCGCCCGCAATACGCTCTTCAGCCGCTTTACGCGCTACAGCAGCGAGCAGTCGCAGAAAGCGGTCGCCGCCTATGTGGACGTGGCGAAACGTCACGGGCTGGACCCGGCCCAGATGGCGCTGGCGTTCGTGCGCCAGCAACCGTTTGTCGCGAGCACGCTGCTTGGCGCGACGACGATGCAACAACTCAAAACCAACGTCGAAAGCCTGCATCTCGAATTAAACGAAGAGGTGTTAGCGGAACTGGAGGCGGTGCATCAGGTGTATACCTACCCGGCGCCGTAAGCATTCAACCGCTGCCTGTAAAAAGACCCGCCGAAGCGGGTCTTTTTTTACTGTTTGCGTCGCCATAGCCAGAGCCCGGCGATGGCCAGCGCGAAAATCGCGCCAAAGCCGACGCCAATCCCTACCACCGGCAGCGAGAGCTTCACCGCCAGCGAATAGAGCCCCAGCATCAGCAGCATCGCGGTATTCTCGCCGAGGTTTTGCACCGCAATGGCGTTGCCCGCGCCGACGGAGCGCTTGCCGCGCTCCTGTAACAGCGCGTTGAGCGGCACCACGAAGAAACCGCCGAAAAAGCCTATCAGCAGCAGTAACAGATACGCCGGCAGCGCCGCCTGCTGGAGCGAGAAGAAGATAACCGCGATGCCAATCAGAATGCCCGCAGGCATACAGCGCGACACGCGCTCCAGCGTCACCAGCTTCGCCGCCGCGCCCGCGCCCACCACGATACCGACCGCCACCATCGCGTTCAGATACGTCGGCGTGGCGTTATCGGTAATGCCCAGCGCAACCGGCACCCACAGCACCAGTAAGAAACGCAGCGTCACGCCTGCGCCCCAGAACATGCTGGTGCCCACCAGCGAAAAACGGGTTTCATCGTTATGCCACAGTTCGCGACAGGCGCTGAAGAAGCTGCGCGTCATCGGGCCGAAACGCCAGGACTGCCCCGGGCGCGCTGCGCCGAGTTTCGGGATAAGCAGGTTGGCCGCCACCGCGCCCGCGTAGGCAAGCGCGCAAACGCCGAGCGCCGCGCCAACGTGCCAGTCCGCCAGCACGCCGCCTGCCATCGACCCAATCAGGATCGCCGCGATGGTCGAAGACTCCATCAGCCCGTTAGCTTTCACCAGGCGATCGCCGGTAGTTATTTCGCCGAGTATGCCGTACTTGGCAGGCGAATACGCCGCCGCGCCGACGCCCACCAGCGTATACCCGACAAACGGGTTGCCGCCGAAAACAATAACCACCGCGCCGAGCAGCTTCAGGCCGTTGGCGACCATCATCACCCGCCCTTTGGAGAAGCTGTCCGCGACCTGTCCCACGAACGGCGCCAGCAGGATATAGGCGCAAACGAACACCATCTGCAACACCGGCTGGCTCCAGTCCGGGTAGAACTGTTGCTTGAGTAGCGCGAGAGTGGCAAACAGCAGCGCGTTATCGCCAAACGCCGAGAGAAACTGCGCGGCGATAACCGCCATCATCCCTCGCGAAAATAGCGAGCCGTTCTGGCTGAGCGAATCAGGCATGATGGGCCTCTTCCTGGTCGACGATTTTTTTCAGCGATACAAAATCGGGTTTGCCGCTGCCCAGTAACGGCAGTTGTTTGAGGAAGCGGATATCTCGCGGCACCGCCAGCTCCGGCACGCCGCTGCTGCGCGCCTGCTGCGCCAGTTTTTCGCGGCTCAGCTCCGGATCGGTCGTAAAGAGCACCAGCGCCTCGCCTTTGGCGGCATCATGTTTAATGGCCGTGGCGTGCATTTTCTCCGGCGAGACGGCCAGCGCCAGGCCTTCCACCATTTCAAGCGACACCATTTCGCCCGCGATTTTGGCAAAACGTTTGGCGCGCCCCTGGATCTGCACAAAGCCCTGCTCGTCGAACGCGACAATATCGCCGGTATCGTACCAGCCCGGCTCGCTGACGCCCTGCGGGTTTTCCGCTGCCGGCGCTTCCAGCACGCCCGGGTTTTCCACGCGCAGATAGCCTTTCATGATGTTCGGGCCTTTCAACTGCAAACGTCCGCCCTGCTCGATACCCGGCACCTCTACCAGACGCGCGTCCATTGACGGCAAAATTCGCCCGACAGTGCCCGGTTTCGCCGCCATCGGCACGTTGATGGAGACCACCGGCGCGCACTCGGTCACGCCGTAGCCTTCCAGAATGCGCAGGCCGAATTTGTCCTGCCAGATGCGTTTGGTACTTTCCTGAAGTTTTTCCGCGCCGGCCACGACGTAGCGCACCATGTGGAAATCATAGGGATGCGCAAAGCGCGCGTAGTGGCCAAGGAACGTTGAGGTGCCGAAAATCACCGTACAGTTGCGGTCATACACCAGCTCCGGTACTACGCGATAATGAAGCGGGCTCGGATAGAGGAAAACTTCCGCGCCGGTCAGCAGCGGCGTGAACAGCCCCACCGTCAGGCCAAAGGAATGGAACAGCGGCAGCGCCGACATAAATTTGTCGTCGGCGGTGAAATCCGCGATGGTGCGGATCTGCTCGACGTTCGCCAGCAGGCTCTTGTGGCTGTGCACCACGCCTTTTGGATTGCCTTCTGAGCCGGAGGTAAAGAGGATCAGCGCCGCATCTTCCGGCTGTTGCTCCACCTGCGCCAGACGCGGCATTAACAGATGCGCGAAGATCCACGCTTTGTCCTTCGCCGTCACCTCGCCTTTAAGATCTTCGAGAAAGACCCAGCGCACCGAGGTTATCTGCTCCGGCAGGTGCCAGAGCTTGCCTTTATCCAGGAACTGGCGCGAGGTGAAAATGGTTTTGATCTGCGCCGCCGTAATGGCGCTGGTCAGCCCCTGCACGCCCGCGGTGTAGTTCATCATCGCCGGGATCCGCCCGCGCATAACGGCGCCGAAAATCACCGCCGCGCTGATGCTCGCGTTCGGCAGCATTAAACCGATGGCTTCGCGCGGCGCGCTGTATTTATCGAGAATGCGCCCGACAAATAGCGTCTTCATCATCAGGCTGCGGTAGGTGTCTGGCTTGAAGTTAATATCTTCCAGACAATTTTTGCCCTCGCCGTAGCGCTTTTGCGCGTTGATGAGCGCCTCAAACAGCGTTTCACGCGGGCGCGCCGCCATACGCGCTTCCATCATCACCTGATGGAGCATTTCGCCTGCCATTTTGCGGCGGTCGCGCGCTTTCGGCGCGTCGGGCATCGGAATGGACGTCGGCGGCAGGATGTGAATAGAAATGCGCGGGAACAGGCGGCGTTTCACCAGGCCTTTCAGGCGGCTGAAAAAGGTCAGCTCCGCGCCTTCGATACGCACCGGGATCACTGTCGCCTGCGATTTCGCCGCCACAAAGCCTGCGCCGTCATAGATTTTCATCAGCGAGCCGCTGATGGAGATTCGGCCTTCCGGGAAAATCACCACCGGACGCCCCTGCCCCACCAGACGCACCAGCTGCTTCACCGACATTGGTTTGGTCGGGTCAAGCGGGACGAAGTCAATAATCGGCTTCAGCGCGCGCATATACCACTGCTCGCTGATCGAGGTATAGACCGCGAATACCGGACGTACAGGCAGGAAGAGCGCCATCAGCGCGCCGTCGAGAAACGAGACGTGGTTTGGCGTGATCAGCACGCGCTCCTGACTCAACGGCCCGGTATCTCCATATACCTGGATACGAAAGAGCAAACGGAACAGCCAACGAAAGAATTTTAAAACCATATCAACGCCCTTTGTTTTCCTTTAGCGGGGGGTAAGTATAGTTAGCGCAGATTACACGACTCGGCGGAGAGGGGCGACAGGAGAAATTGGCAGGCCAGACGCGGTGTCTGAATGCGGCGGTGAGATGGGCAGCCTGAAGGGGGAGCGTGAGGCGGAAAAGAGGCAAAAAAAAACCTGCGCATCCGCGCAGGTTGGTGTAAGTGTTGTGATCAGCTAAGTCGCTGACTTCACCTATCAATACCTCTGGGATCTCAAATGTAGCAACCCGTCGACACTGCCCGCCAGCCACCAATCGCAACAGCCCTTCGCAAAGTGTAACTAAAGGTTTTAACTGAAATTATTTGCCTTTTTCTGGTTACATCCGCGCCTGTTGCCTCCTTAATTCAGAGACGGGCTTTTGTGAGCCAGGGCCCGCCCGACCAGCATGCGCCTTGAAGTGGCCGCGCTTTTCCGTAACACTTAACGCAGTGTAAACGCTTACCCTGAAGGTATTAAATGGCGACGATTAAGGATGTTGCGCGACTGGCAGGAGTCTCTGTCGCCACGGTCTCCCGCGTAATCAACGATTCTCCCAAAGCCAGCGACGCCTCGCGTCAGGCGGTGTTGAGCGCGATGGAACAGCTCAACTACCACCCCAACGCCAACGCCCGTGCGCTGGCGCAGCAGACCACGGAAACGATAGGTCTGGTGGTGGGCGACGTTTCCGACCCGTTCTTCGGGGCGATGGTCAAAGCGGTGGAGCAAGTGGCCTATCACACCGGGAATTTCCTGCTTATCGGCAACGGCTACCACAGCGAGCAAAAAGAGCGCCAGGCGATTGAACAGTTGATCCGCCACCGCTGCGCGGCGCTGGTGGTGCACGCCAAAATCATTCCCGATGCCGATCTTATTCCGCTGATGAAGCAGATCCCTGGTATGGTGCTGATTAACCGTATCCTGCCGGGGTTTGAAGCGCGCTGCGTGGCGCTCGACGACCGCTACGGCGCCTGGCTCGCCACCCGGCATCTGATCCAGCAGGGCCATACGCGCATCGGCTACCTGTGCTCGAATCATGCGATCTCAGACGCCGACGACCGCCTGCAAGGATATTACGACGCGCTGCGCGAGCACGATCTGCCCTGCAATGACCGGCTGGTGGCTTGGGCTGAACCCGATGAAAGCGGCGGCGAACAGGCGATGACCGAACTGCTGGGCCAGGGAAAACAGTTCACCGCTGTGGCCTGTTATAACGACTCGATGGCCGCGGGGGCGATGGGCGTGCTCAATGATAACGGTATCGCCGTGCCACAGGAGATTTCACTGATTGGGTTTGATGATGTGCTGGTGTCGCGTTATGTGCGTCCGCGTCTCACCACCGTCCGTTATCCGATTGTGACAATGGCGACGCAGGCGGCGGAGCTGGCGTTAGCGCTGGCCGATAACCGCCCGGCGCCGGAAATCACCAATATCTTCACCCCGACGCTGGTGCGCCGTCACTCAGTGGTGGCGCCGGCGGAATCTGATAAATCGTAGCGATAGAGATGCACGGTCTGGTCCGGGTAGTCCAGACCGTCGCCGATATACGCCCAACCGAAACGCTCGTAATAGTCCCGGCAGGCGGAGTAGAGAAACAGCGCCGGGAAGCCGTTATCGCGCGCGTAGTCGATCACCGCGCGCTGTAACGCGCCGCCGAGCCCCTTGCCGCGCTGCGCCTCGTCGATATAGAGCGCCGCCAGCCACGGGAAAAGATCCTGACGACTGATTAAATCGCAGCGCCACAGCCCGACGGTGCCGAGCAGCTTTTCGCCGTCAAGCGCCACGAACGTAAGCGGTAACTGACCGGGCTGCTGGCTGTGCGTGACGATACTTGCGAAAAACGCGCGTGGCAGCGAGGCGCCGAACGCCTGCGACAGCCAGTCGGTCACCTGCTCCGCATGCTGCGGCGCCTCATACAGCGGCACGATGTTAATGTTTTGCACCGCGCTCATTGCAGTTTCCCCTGGAAAATCGGCACCGACTCAAAGAGATAGCCGTCGAAATCCGGCGCGTCAGCGTCGGAAAGCTCCATCAGGCTGTTTTTCACGTTCTCCAGATGCTGCCACATCGCCTGCCAGGCGCCCATCACGTCGCGGCGGCGCAGCGCCGCCAGGATAGTCTGATAGTCGCCAAGCCATTTCAGGCGATGCGCGCGGGTTTCGATATGGGCGCGTAGCTGCTGCCAGAGCGGGCTGCTGTCCATGTGATGCCAGATACTTTCTACGGTTGCCAGCAGCATCTGGTTCTGCGATGCGCCCGCCAGCACCAAATGAAACAGTTTGTTGTTGTCCTGCGTGGTGTCGTTCATGGCAATGGCGCGCTGCTCCTGCTCCAGAATGCGTCGCAGGTTGTCGATATCCGCTTTGGTCGCCATTTTGGCGGCAAACGCGGCGATATTGCTCTCCAGCAATTGCCGCGCCTGGAGCATTTCAAACGGGCCGATGTCGCTTGAGAAAAAGCGCTCCTCTTCGGCTTCATGCTCCGCCGGAATGCGCATCACATAAACGCCGGAGCCCTGGCGGATATCCACCGTCCCCTGTAGCTCCAGCATCAGCAGCGCCTCGCGCACGATGGTGCGGCTGACGCCATATTTCTCGGCAATGTTGCGCTCCGGTGGAAGACGAGAGCCGACCGGGTAATGGCCCTGGATAATTTGCGCGCGCAGATCCTCGCCAATCTCCTGATACTGCTTTTTCTCCGGCGGAACGACAACCTTCTCCACGTGATCACCTGTGCTCTGAATAGACCCAATATAGCTTACCGCCTGGCGGCGGAAAGGCGCGTTAGATTACCAGAGATAACGCCTGATCGAGAACTTTCGCGCCGTTAAGCGTGCCATAGGCAACAGAATCAATGACCGCGATCGGGATCTGATGCGCGTCGGTGAGTTTTTTATTTTCCGCAAGCTTAAAGCGCACCTGAGGCCCCAGCAGCACCGCCTGGATGTCGCTGGCGTGATGTTGTAATTCATCACGCAGGTTCTGCTCGGGGATAGCGTAGATTTTCAGTTCCAGCCCGCGTTCGGCTGCGGTTTTTTCCATCTTCGTGACCACCAGCGATGTGGACATGCCGGCGGAACAGCACAGGACGATACGTTTCATCAGCGGTTCCTTATTTCCATTCATCATCAACAGTGAGCGTCAGGGTCCGCGACGCGCTTAAGCGGTGATACCAGTGCAGCGATTTCTTGGCGCGGCGCGCGCGCTGGCGCTGTAAATCGATCTCCACCAGCCCGTAGCGGTTTTTAAACGCGTTCATCGGCGAGACGTTGTCGGTAAACGCCCAGAGCATATAGCCCTGACAGTTCGCGCCCGCCTCCCGCGCCAGCAGCGTCTGGTAAAGGTGCTCGCCGATAAACGCGATGCGGTAGTCATCTTCAATCACCCCGTCGGCGTTGCGAAACTGCGCTTCGTTTTCCACGCCCATCCCGCTCTCGGCCACAAACCACGGAATGTTGTCGTAGTCGTTTTTAATGCGCATCGCCATGTCGTAAATGATGCGCGGGTAGATTTCCCAGCCGCGCGATGTGTTCATTCGCCGCCCCGGCAGCTCAAAAGGCTCGTAGTAATACGCCGGATGAAACGGCGTATCCGGGTGCCAGGCGCGCGACGGCGCTTTGACGCGATGGGGGTAGTAGAGGTTAATGCCGAGCTCATCAACGGTATTGTCGCGGATAATGGTCAGCTCATCCTCGCGGTATTCCCACGCCACGCCATGTTTCTCAAGCAACTGCACCAGCTCGGGCGGGTAGTCGCCTTTGACCAGGGGGTCGAGGAAAACGCGGTTGTAGAAGAGATCGTAGATTTCCGCGGCGCGGACATCATGCGGCGCGCGCGAGCGCGGATAGGTCACTTCCGGGTTCAGGATAGCGCCCACGCTGCCCGCATAGCCTTTTTCGCGAAACAGCCGCACCACTTTCGCGGTAGCGAGCGTTTTATGGTGGTTCCACTGCATCCAGGTGGCGGTGTTCTGTTCATACGGCCAGCGCAGCGCGTCGAGATAAACGCGGGTCTGCACCACAATCGGCTCGTTGAAGGTAAACCAGCGCGACACTTTACGGTGGTAGCGCTCAAACACTTTTTCGGCGTAGAGCACAAACAGCTCGACCACTTTTTTGGATGACCAGCCGCCGTAGGTTTCAAAGAGATAGCCCGGCAGCTCGTAATGCTCAAGGCAGATCATCGGCTCGACGCCCGCCGCGCGGATGGCGTCCAGGAAGCGGTCGTAATACGCCGCGTACTCTTCATCAACAATGCCTTTTTCATAATCGGTGAAAAAGCGCGACCAGTTGATCGACGTGCGGTAGTGGGTCAGCCCCGCCTGTTTCATCAGCGCCACGTCTTCTTCGTAGCGGTTGATAAGGTCGGTCGCGCCTGCCGGGCCGTAGCCGTCATGCCAGACGTGGCGATCGTTCTGATACCAGAGATCGAGCCAGGAGTCCTGGCCCGCTTTTTTACCGCTCCACCCTTCGGTCTGCCACGCGGACGACGCCGCGCCCAGAATAAAATCCGGCGGAATAACGAGAGTTTTTTCGCTCATGCTTGCCTCATGCGTTTTTCGCCGTTTCGACGCTGGCGGCCTGGAGCTGCGCCTGCTCAGCGCGGCGCGAGGCGATTTTCACGAACGGCAGATAGATAAGAATGGAAACCAGAATGCAGACAAGCTGGGTGACGACCGCGCCCATTGAGCCTGCGGTCGAAAGCCAGGCGTTGATAAGCGGCGGCGTGGTCCAGGGCACCATCACCACAGCTTTACCGGCAAAGCCCATCACTGTGGCGAAATAGCCAATGGAACCCGTCACCAGCGGTGTGATGATAAACGGCACCGCGAGGATCGGGTTGAGCATAATGGGCATCCCGAAAATCACCGGCTCGTTGATATTGAAAATGCCCGGCCCGAACGACAGCTTGGCGATTTCTTTCATCTCTTTGCGTTTGGTGGCGATCATCACGGCAATCAGCAGACCGATGGTCAGCCCGGAGCCGCCAATGCTCATGTAGACATCCCAGAACGGCATGGTGATGATGTTCGGCACCTCTTTGCCCTGCTCAAACGCGCTCATATTGACGGTGATCGCGCCGAGCAGCAGCGGCTCGCGAATGGGCTTTATCATCTGGTTGCCATGAATACCGATAACCCAGAACAGTTGAGCGACAAACATCAGCAGCAGAATACCCGGCAGGCTTTGCACGACGCGCTCCAGCGGCTGCTGGACGACCTGGTAGACCGCGTCGTAAAGGTACATGCCGGTCACCTGATGGAACACAAAACCGAACGTCGCGATAACGGTAGTGGTGATAATCGCCGGGATCAGCGCCGAGAATGAGGCGGAGACATTGGGCGGTACGGTGTCGGGCATTTTGATTTTCAACCCGTCGCGGTTTTCAAGCCAGGTGTAGATCTCCACCGACAGGATCGCGATAAACATGCCGAGGAACAGGCTGCGGGTATCGGAGAACTGGCGCAGCAGCACATCTTTCACCACGTGCATTTCGCCATCCACCAGCATCTCGACCGTGGTCGGCGTGACGCAGATAAAACAGATCACCGCCAGCAGGCCGGGGAACAGCGTTTTAATGCCGTTGATGCGTCCCAGTTCAATGCCGATGAGAAACACCGCGCCGATGTTTAAAAAGTTCAGCGTCGCGTAGTTAATGGCGCTGGTGATGGGTTTTAACGCGGCAAGGAACGACAGCGCCTGAAAGCTTGCCAGCCCGTTTTTCGGATCCAGCACCATGTTGGAGATCAGCACCGAAAACGCGCCGACGATAATCACCGGCATCAGTGTGATAAACGACGCCTTGATCGCCATGATATAGCGGTAGCTGTTGAATTTGGTCGCGAAACTCCCCAGAGAGTCGATCAACTTTTCCTGGAACGCCATAGGGTGTGCCCTCATTGAATGTGGCTTTTTTATCGGAAAGGTTACCGCTGAACACCTTTTTTGGTATGCCAAAAAATAGGATCGCCACGCGCAATTATCTGTGACACTTCTCGCACAAACGAAGATTGGCATTCCAAATAATCAAAACGGCAATATTTGGCATACCAGAACTTTATAAAATCCTATCAGCGACCTGGCGACAGAGCGCGGCGCGCCCGCCCCCTTTACCGTCCGGCTTGTGTGTTAAACTCCTTCGAATAGCGATGGCAACGGGAGCGTAAGGGAATGGTAACAATGCGGGATGTTTCACTGCGGGCTGGCGTTTCCAAAGCGACCGTATCACGCGTGCTGAATAACACCGGCCAGGTCAAAGAAAGCACCCGCACGCAGGTTTTTCGCGCCATGGAGGAGTTGGGATACCGCCCTAACCTGCTGGCCCGATCGCTTGCGCACCGCACCAGCAACAGTATTGGTCTGGTGGTTTCAAGCTTTAACGGCTTCTACTTCGGGCGTCTGTTGCAGCAGGCGTCGCGGCAGACCGAAACGCACGGCAAACAGCTTATCGTCACCGACGGCCACGACACGCCCGCGCGCGAGCTGGAAGCCGTGCAGATGCTGGCAGACCGCCAGTGCGACGCCATCGTGCTCTACACCCGCCATATGAGTGAAAACGCGATTATGGAGCTTATTCATCACACCCCCGTGCCGCTGGTTATCATCAACCGTGACGTCAGCCAGGCGCGTGAGCGCTGCGTTTTTTTTGAACAGCAGGACGCCGCGTTCCGGGCGGTGGAATACCTGATTGAACAGGGGCACAGGGAGATAGCCTGCATTACGGTGTCGCTCGCCACGCCCACCGGTCAGGCGCGCCTGCTGGGCTACCGCCGCGCGCTGGAAAAACACGGCATCGCCGGCGACGAGGCGCTGATTAAAAATGGCGATTCCACCATGAGCGGCGGCCATGCGCGTTGTCGGGATCTGCTGGAAAGTGGCGTGCGCTTCACCGCGCTTTTCGCCTGCAATGACGATATGGCGCTGGGCGCCTCGAAAGCGCTTTACCGGGCGGGCCTGCGCATTCCGCAGGATGTATCGCTGTTCGGCTTTGACGACGCGCCGAGCGCCGCGTGGCTTGAACCCGGGCTCTCGACGGTCTGTCTGCCGATTGAAGATATGATAACGACCGCGATTGACAGCGCGATCCGGCTGTCGCGCGACGAGCCGCTCGCCGCAATCCCGCCGTTTACCGGCACGCTGGTGTTGCGGGACTCTGTCGCGCCGGGGCCCTACGCCGCCGCGCCGTTAAAAGCGCTCAAGCGCCAGTAACTCCTCAATAGTCTGACGGCGGCGAATAGTGCGCGCCTCGCCGTTTTCCAGCAGCACTTCCGGCAGCAGCGGACGGCTGTTGTAGTTCGAGGACATCGACGCGCCATACGCGCCGGTATCATGCAGCACCAGATAATCGCCCGGACGCACCGCCGGCAGCGCGCGGGTTTCCACTTTGCCGCCCTCCTGTTGGGTAAAAACATCGCCCGATTCGCACAGCGGCCCGGCGACCACGGTCTCCAGCAGCGGCGCATCGCGCAGATCGCGCCCATCCGCCGCCAGCGCGGAGATATGGTGATAGCTGCCATACATTGACGGGCGCATCAGATCGTTAAAGCCCGCGTCGATCAGCACGAAATGACGCGATCCCATCTCTTTCACGCTGCGCACCTGGGCCACCAGCACGCCCGCCTCCGCCACGAGAAAACGGCCCGGCTCGATCTCAAGCTTAACCGGATGACCAAAGTGCGCGGCTATCTGCTCGCGTGCGCGGTTCCAGAGCCCGTAATAGTGATCAGTATCGATGGTTTCGTCGCCTTCCCGGTAAGGAACAGATAGCCCGCCGCCGGCGGAGATAGCGTCCAGATCCTGACCATACTCAATCACCTGGCTTACCATCGCGCCGCATACCTGCTCCAGATGGCCATAATCGACGCCGGAGCCGATGTGCATATGCATACCGACCAGTTTCAGCTGATAACGCTGCATAACCTCAAGCGCCGCCGGAAGATCGCTGTACCAGATGCCATGTTTGCTGTTCTCGCCGCCGGTATTGGTTTTCTGGCTGTGACCATGACCAAAACCCGGGTTGATACGCAGCCAGACGCGATGCCCAGGCGAGACCGCGCCGAGCTGTTCCAGCATATCCACCGAGCCCGCGTTAACCGGCACGCCCAGTTCATGCACGCGGGCGATGGTCGCGTCGTCGAGCACGTCTGCCGTAAACACGATGTCATCCGGATGCTGGCGCGGATCGTAACCCGCCGCGACTGCGCGCTCGATTTCGCCAAGCGACACGGAATCCACTTTCACGCCCGCCTCGCGCATCAGGCGCAGGATATGGATATTCGAGCAGGCTTTCTGGGCGAAACGAATAACGTCGAACTGACGCAGGCGATCGATTTGCGCGCGGATGATAGCCGCGTCATAGACCCAGACGGGGCCGCCAAATTGCGCGGGCAGCGGCAGTAAAGTAGCGGCATTCAGGGCGCTGTCGGTGTGGTAAAGAGAACGTGGCATGGCGAGGCTCCTTTAAGCTAATGCCTCTATTACGCCATAGCCGTTAACGAAGAAAAAATATCGATTTCTCGTGAGTCTATGCAAATATGATATGGGTTTGTGAGGGCGAAGCCGACAGCGCCTGGCCGGTTGGGCAGGCAGGCGCACCGGTGCTACGTATGACGCTGACCTGGAGAGCGGGTACGCGAAGCGCCCCGCCCCCGCGCCGCCATCAATAAGGCGGGCTCTCCCCTGTGGGGAGGGACAAACATTCACGCTTTACGAACAAGGAAACTCCATGCCAGGCGTCACGCTTCGCCATATCGAAATTTTCCACGCGGTCATGACCGCGGGCAACGTTACGGAGGCGGCGGCGCTGCTGCGCACTTCGCAGCCCACCGTCAGCCGCGAGCTGGCGCGATTTGAAAAGCTTATCGGGCTGTCGCTTTTTACCCGCGCCCGCGGGCGGCTGCACCCTACGGTGCAGGGGCTGCGCCTGTTTGAAGAAGTTCAGCGTTCCTGGTACGGGCTTGACCGCATCGTCAGCGCGGCGGAAAGCCTGCGCCAGTTCCGCCAGGGCGAACTCTCCGTCGCCTGCCTGCCGGTCTTTTCGCAATCGCTGCTGCCGCTGCTGTTAAAGCCGTTTCTGGATAACTATCCGGAAGTCAGCCTGAATATCGTGCCGCAGGAGTCGCCGCTGCTGGAAGAGTGGCTCTCCGCCCAACGCCACGATTTAGGGATAACGGAAAACACCGCTACGCCCGCCGGCACCGAGCGCCAGACGCTGCTGACATTAAATGAAGTGTGCGTGCTGCCCGCAGGGCATCGCCTGGCCGATAAACCCCAGCTTACGCCGCAGGATTTCGCCGGTGAGAATTACATCAGCCTGTCGCGCGCTGACAGCTACCGGCAACTGCTTGATTCGCTGTTCCAGGAGCATAACGTGCAGCGGCGCATGGTGCTGGAAACCCACAGCGCCGCGTCGGTCTGCGCGATGGTACGCGCGGGCGTCGGCGTGTCGATAGTCAACCCGCTCACCGCGCTGGATTATGCGGCGACGGGTATTGTGGTGCGCCGCTTCAGCGTGGCGGTGCCGTTTACGGTCAGCCTGATCCGCCCGCTGCACCGCCCGGCTTCCGCGCTGGTGGAAGCGTTCAGCCGCCATTTGCAGCAGCAGATGGCCGGACTTAGCGTAACGCTTGAGGCGATGCTGGCGAGTCCTGGTCACCCAGCATGAAATTTACCGCGTCGGCGGCATGCAGCGCGGCGGTGTCGAATACCGGCAGCGGGCACTCCTGCGCGCCCAGCAGCAGGCCGATTTCGGTACAGCCAAAAATCACGCCCTGCGCGCCGTTACCGGCGAGGGTATCAATCTGCTGCTGATAGTAGCGCTTTGATTCCGCGGTGATTTTACCAAGACACAGCTCTTCGAAGATTATCTGATTGATGCGCGCCCGTGCGGGTTCGTCAGGGATAAGCGTCTGCACGCCGAAGCCCTGACTGAGCCGCGCGCGATAAAAATCCTGCTCCATGGTATAGCACGTGCCGAGCAGCGCCACCTGGCGTAGCCCCGCCGCGTTAATCGCGCGGCCCGTGGCGTCGGCGATATGTAAAAACGGCAGCGGACAGCGCGTTTCTATCTGATGCGCCACTTTATGCATGGTGTTGGTACACAGCACAATCGCCTGCGCCCCGGCGCGTTCAAGGCCCAGCGCCGCCTGCGCCAGCATCTCGCCCGCTTTTTCCCACTCGCCGCTCGCCTGGCAGGCTTCTATCTCGTGAAAATCGACGCTGTGCAGCAGCAGTTGTGCGGAGTGCAGCCCGCCCAGACGGTCACGCACGCCTTCGTTGATTAAGCGGTAATACGGGATCGTGGATTCCCAGCTCATACCGCCCAGCAAGCCTACTGTTTTCATCATTGCCTCCTTGTGTCCACACCGGGTTATAACATGCCCGCAAAGAGGAACAAATGTGATCTGCCCGCCATTTCCCGGCGTGGCGCGTTCTTTTCTTTTTCTCGCCAGGATAGATTAAATGAAACAACGTTTCACATATTCGAGGCGAGCCATGTTTATTTATCACAACGAGACCACGCTGGAAGATTTAGGCAACGGCGTGACCCGCCGCATTCTGGCGCACGACGGCAAGATGATGGCGGTGGAAGTCAATTTTGACGCCGGCGCGGTCGGCCCCATGCATAACCACCCGCATGAGCAACTGACCTATGTGCTTTCCGGCGAATTTGAGTTCACCATCGGCGAAGAAACCCGCCGCGTCAGCGCAGGCGACACGCTGTATAAAAAGCCGAATATCATGCACGGCTGCGTTTGTATTACGCCCGGCACGCTGCTCGACACCTTTACGCCGGTGCGGGAAGATTTTTTGAAATAACCGCGCCAGTAAAAAAGCCGCCCAAAGAGGCGGCTTTTTTGTCTGCGAGGGCGCGTCAGGGGAGCAGCGCGTCGGCGTGCGTCTCACGCTCCGCCATCGCCTGGCGCTGCGCGAGCATATCGCGCATCAGCACCGTCGCACAGGCAATAATTAAGCCCGCCAGCGCCATCAGGATAACCACCAGCGCTTTACCTGGCCCGTCGCTTTTCACCGGCAGCGACGGCGTCATCTGATAGTGGAAAGGCAGGAAATCCACCTCGGCCAGATTCAGTTTTTTCAGCTCCGCCAGGCGATATTCGCGGCTCTGGATGGCGCTGTTAAGCGCCGTGACATCGCTGATTGAACGCTCTATTTGCAGCTTCTGCGCAAGCCCATCTGCGCCGAGCGCGATTGAGTAATCCGGGTCATCCTTCACGGCCTGCCCATTGCTGTACACCGGCTTTTTAATGCCCGCCGCGTTAGCGACCTGCAACGAGTAATTAAGACGCTGAATCGCAATTTTGTGTTCGTTATTCAGGTTGTTACGCTCAATCTCCAGGCGGCTTTCTTCCGATTTCACTTTCAGCTCAATAGTGGTGCGCAGATTTTCCAGCACCTCACGCTGTACCGCCAGTGCCGCGTAATTGATGTACTCCTTTAGCACGCGCTGCGCGTCCTGCGCTTTCGGCGCGGTAAAGCTCAGCGTCCACGAGCTGTAAGGCGAGGCGGTTGGCGATTTCGGATCGTCATTGGACTGCATTTTAATGCGCTGCGCCACCATCGTAATGGCGCGCTGAAGGCTTTCGGTATCGCCCTGCGCGCTTTTTACCTGTTCCTGCACCCACGGCGAGGTACGCAGGAATTTCTCCTGCAGCGCGCGCGAATCGAACTTTTTCAGGAACATGTTTTCCAGCGACGCGGCATCAATCGCGGCGTCCGTATCCAGCACCTGCAGACTCACCAGCATACGCTGCAGCTCTATCAGCTGTCGCGTCTCCGGTACAGAGACCACCGCCTGGCTGGTCCATTTCTGCGGCAGCAAAAAAGCCACCGCCAGGCCCATGACGATAAACAGCGCGGTGATGGAAAGGATCATTTTGCGGGATTTGAAAAGGACCTCGATCAACGCAATCAGATCTATCTCCGTGCGCTGGCGGTCAAGAAGCGGGTAATCCGTGGCGGGGGTCAGCGGATTATTTTTAATATCTATCGATGACATAGTGAGTGAGACGCTTTATTGGCTGCTATTAATGAAGTCGAAATTATTAGTTATGAAACAATATGCAGGCAAATTGTTTCATCAATCAAATATATAAAATTAAGAAAATTGACGGGCGTACAAGGGTATCCCTTTGACAAAACAAGAAAAGTTGTGCAAAAAAGAAAAACATATCCGTGTTCTGAAGAAAGGTCATACGTCCGTATTCATCATTATCGCGAATAATTAAAAGCCAGCGCAAACGATAATTTGCCTCCCTACCAGAAGTTGTATCGCCCCGCCGCCTGAAAAATAGCGCTGCTTCAAAAATCTGGAACAGCGTTTCGACCATGATCACATTTCCGCCATTTATCGAATGACGTCGAAATAAATAGCAATAAGATAAATTAAAACGCTGTTTTAGAAACAAGAAACGCCGGTTCAATAAAATATAAAAGTCGCGATCTTCATCACACTACGATCGCGCATTTTCATCACGACACCGTTATTTACAGCGCGGCAGACAGGCCGCCCGCATGTTCGCGGGTCTCGCGCCTTCGCTGTCGCACGTTGCTCGACCCGAATCCGATTGATGAACCCTTAATGCCAGGTAGGTATGTATGAATGAAAACAAGCTCCTGGGTCTGGCCTGGATATCACCCTACATTATCGGGTTGATAGTCTTTACGGCCTTCCCTTTTGTTTCCTCTTTCGTGCTCAGCTTTACCGAGTACGATTTAATGAATCCGCCGGTGTTTAACGGTATCGAAAACTACCGTTACATGCTGATGGATGACGATCTTTTCTGGAAATCGATGGGCGTTACCTTCGCCTATGTGTTCCTGACCATTCCGCTGAAGCTCGCCTTCGCGCTCGGCATCGCCTTTGTGCTGAATTTTAAACTGCGCGGCATCGGCTTCTTTCGCACCGCCTATTACATTCCGTCGATTCTCGGCAGCTCGGTCGCTATCGCCGTGCTGTGGCGCGCGCTTTTCGCCATCGACGGCCTGCTGAACAGCTTTATCGGCGTGTTTGGCTTAGACCCGGTGAACTGGCTCGGCGAGCCGTCGCTGGCGCTGATGTCGGTCACGCTGCTGCGCGTCTGGCAGTTCGGCTCGGCGATGGTGATTTTCCTCGCCGCGCTGCAAAACGTGCCGCAGTCGCAGTATGAGGCGGCAATGATCGACGGCGCGTCGAAGTGGCAGATGTTTATGAAGGTTACGGTGCCGCTGATTACGCCGGTTATCTTCTTTAATTTCATTATGCAGACCACTCAGGCGTTCCAGGAGTTTACCGGCCCTTACGTCATTACCGGCGGCGGCCCGACTTACTACACCTATCTGTTCTCGCTTTATATCTACGACACCGCCTTTAAATATTTCGATATGGGCTACGGCGCGGCGCTGGCGTGGGTGCTGTTCCTGGTCGTGGCGCTCTTCGCCTCTATCGCCTTTAAATCCTCGAAATACTGGGTCTTCTACTCCGCCGATAAAGGAGGCAAAAATGGCTGATATCCAACAAGAGCAGCTGACGCCGCGCGCCGGGATGAGCGCCGCCGACCGCGAAGTGGCGCGCACTCTGCGTCGCGAAAAAGTCAGCCGCGCGATTCGCTACGTGATTTTGCTGTTTGTCGGCCTGCTGATGCTCTACCCGCTGGCGTGGATGTTCTCGGCATCGTTTAAGCCCAACCACGAGATTTTTACCACGCTCGGCCTGTGGCCGACGCACGCGACCTGGGACGGCTTTATCAACGGCTGGAAAACCGGCACCGAATATAACTTCGGCCATTACATGCTGAACACGTTCAAGTATGTGATCCCGAAAGTGGTGCTGACCGTTATCTCCTCCACCATTGTGGCGTACGGCTTCGCGCGCTTTGAGATCCCGTGGAAGAAATTCTGGTTCGCCACGCTTATCGCCACCATGCTGCTGCCGAGCACCGTGTTGCTGATCCCGCAGTATCTGATGTTCCGTGAGATGGGCATGCTGAACAGCTATCTGCCGCTCTGGCTGCCGATGGCCTTCGCCACCCAGGGGTTCTTCGTCTTTATGCTGATTCAGTTCCTGCGCGGCGTGCCGCGCGACATGGAAGAAGCGGCGCAGATTGACGGCTGCAACTCGTTCCAGGTGCTGTGGTATGTGGTTGTGCCCATCCTCAAGCCCGCCATGATTTCGGTCGCGCTGTTCCAGTTCATGTGGTCGATGAACGACTTTATCGGGCCGCTGATTTACGTCTACAGCGTGGATAAATACCCGATAGCGCTGGCGCTCAAAATGTCCATCGACGTGACCGAAGGCGCGCCGTGGAACGAAATTCTGGCAATGGCGAGCATCTCCATTCTGCCGTCCATCATCGTCTTCTTCCTGGCCCAGCGTTACTTCGTACAGGGTGTGGCCAGCAGCGGAATTAAAGGTTAACAGGGGAATATCATGGCTGAAGTTATTTTCAATAAGTTAGAAAAAGTCTATTCCAACGGCTTCAAAGCGGTTCATGGTATCGACCTGAAGATCGCGGACGGCGAGTTTATGGTGATCGTAGGCCCGTCGGGCTGCGCCAAATCCACCACGCTGCGCATGCTGGCCGGGCTTGAAACCATCAGCGGCGGCGAAGTGCGCATCGGCGAAAAACTGGTGAATAACCTGGCGCCGAAAGAGCGCGGCATCGCGATGGTGTTCCAGAACTACGCGCTCTATCCGCATATGACGGTGCGCGAGAATCTGGCGTTCGGCCTGAAGCTCAGCAAGCTGCCGAAAGATCAGATCAACCGCCAGGTGGACGAAGCCGCGAAAATCCTTGAGCTTGAAGAACTGCTCGACCGCCTGCCGCGCCAGCTCTCCGGCGGCCAGGCGCAGCGCGTGGCGGTGGGCCGTGCGATTGTGAAAAAGCCGGACGTGTTCCTGTTCGATGAACCGCTCTCGAACCTCGACGCCAAGCTGCGCGCCTCGATGCGTATCCGTATTTCCGATCTGCACAAACAGCTCAAAAAGAGCGGCAAACCGGCCACCACGGTCTACGTGACGCATGACCAGACCGAAGCGATGACCATGGGCGACCGCATCTGCGTCATGAAACTGGGCCACATCATGCAGGTGGATACGCCAGATAACCTCTACCACTACCCAAAAAACATGTTCGTGGCGGGCTTCATCGGCGCGCCGGAGATGAACATCAAACCCGGCCTGCTGGTGGAAGAGGCAGGACGCCTGCTTATCTGCATCGGCGACGACCGCCTGGCGCTGACGCCGCGCCAGCAGGAGAAAGTAGCCGCCCGGGCCGGTCAGCAGGTCTATTTTGGCATCCGTCCGGAATACATCTCGATTTCCGATGCGCCTTACGCCGAGCCCTGCGGCACCGGCGAGATGGTACGCGTGGAAAATATGGGCCACGAGTTTTTCGTCTACCTGAAGGTCGCTGATTTCGAAATGACCTGCCGCATCCCTTCCGATGAAGCTAAGCCAATGATTGAAAAGGGCCTTCACCGCAAGGTGTATTTTAAGTTCGACATGAACAAGTGTCATATTTTTGACGCCAAAACAGAACAGAACCTCACTCTCTGACAGGAGTCTTATAATGAAAAAAGCCCTCGTTAGCACAGCGTTAGCCTCTACCCTCACTCTCTGCGCGTTCCCGTCGCACTCGGCGGAAAACGTCGAATTGCGTATGTCATGGTGGGGCGGCAATGGCCGTCACCAGGTGACCTTAAAAGCGCTGGAAGCGTTTCATAAACAGCATCCGGAAATCAGCGTTAAGCCGGAATACACCGGCTGGGACGGCCATCTTTCCCGTCTCACCACCCAGATTGCAGGCGGCACCGAGCCGGATGTGATGCAGACCAACTGGAACTGGCTGCCAATCTTCTCGAAAAACGGCGACGGGTTTTACGACTTAAACCAGGTCAAAGACGTTATTGATTTAAGCCAGTTCGATCCGAAAGAGCTGAAGACCACCACCGTCAACGGCAAGCTGAACGGCATTCCGATCTCCGTGACCGCGCGCGTGTTCTATTTCAACAACGAAACCTGGAAGAAAGCGGGCGTAGCCTACCCGAAAACCTGGGATGAGCTGATGGCCGCCGGGAAGGCGTTCGAGTCGAAACTCGGCAAGCAATACTACCCGGTGGTGCTGGAGCATCAGGATGTGCTGGCGCTGCTGAATTCCTACATGGTGCAGAAATACAACATCCCGGCGGTAGATGAAAAAACCAAAAAATTCGCCTACAGCAAGGAGCAGTGGGTCGAGTTCTTCGGTATGTACAAAAAGCTCATCGACAGCCACGTGATGCCGGACACCAAATACTACGCCTCGTTCGGCAAGAGCAACATGTATGAGATGAAGCCGTGGATCCAGGGCGAGTGGGCAGGTACCTACATGTGGAACTCCACCATCACCAAATATTCCGACAACCTGAAGCCGCCAGCGAAACTTGAGCTTGGCGCCTATCCGATGCTGCCGGAGGCGAAAGATGCGGGCCTGTTCTTTAAACCGGCGCAGATGCTCTCTATCGGCAAATCCACCAAACACCCGAAAGAAGCCGCGCTGCTGATTAACTTTTTACTGAACAGTAAAGAGGGTGTGGCGGCGCTGGGCCTTGAGCGTGGCGTGCCGCTGAGCAAAGCCGCGGTGGCGCAGCTGACCGAAGCAGGTGTTATCAAAGATGAAGATCCGTCGGTATCCGGCCTGAAGCTCGCGCAGTCGCTGCCGACGACGCTGCCGGTTTCGCCATATTTTGACGATCCGCAGATTGTGTCGCAGTTCGGCACCGCGCTGCAGTATATCGACTACGGTCAAAAATCCGTTGAAGACGCCGCCGCGGAATTCCAGCGCCAGGCGGAGCGCATCCTGAAGCGCGCGATGCGCTAAGGGCGGTTTTCTCACCCGCTATCCTGCCCCTGCGGGCAGGGTATTTTTTTGCCGGTATAAGGAACGCGTAATGGCTAAAAGCAAAACCATTCCCCTCTCTTTTGTGACCCGCAGGGACCGCGACACCGGAAACGAGGTGATTCGCCTGACGCCCCCGCATATCGTCTGCCACCGTAACTATTTCTACCAGAAATGCTTTACCCGCGACGCGCGCAAACTGATCTTCGGCGGCGCCTTCGAAGGGCACTGGAATTATTACCTGCTGGATCTCGATGCGCAGCAGGCGACGCAACTGACCGAAGGCGCGGGCGATAATACCTTCGGCGGTTTTTTATCAGCCGATGACCGCGCGCTGTGGTATGTGAAACACCAGCGCGAACTGCGCCAGCTTGACCTGGCAAGCCTTGAAGAGCGTGTCGTTTACGAAGTGGATGACGCCTGGGTGGCCTACGGCACCTGGGTGGCGAACAGCGCATGCACCGCGCTCGTCGGCATTGAGATTAAAAAAAGCGACTGGCAGCCGCTGACTGACTGGCAGAAATTTCGCGATTTTTATTTTACGCAGCCCGAGTGCCGGCTGATTCGTATCGATTTAACCACCGGCGAGCGGCAGGTGATTTTGCAGGAAAAACGCTGGCTGGGGCACCCGATTTACCGCCCGTTCGACGACGCGACGGTCGCGTTTTGTCATGAAGGCCCGCGCGATGTGATAGACGCGCGCATGTGGCTGATTAACGAAGATGGCAGCGATATGCGCAAGGTGCGCCAGCACGGGCCGGGCGAGAGTTTTACCCATGAATTCTGGGTGCCAGACGGTTCGGCGCTCTGTTACGTGGCGCATCAGGCGGGCGACGCGCAGCGTTATCTCTGCGCCGCCGACCCGACGACGTTAGAAAACCGTCAGTTAATGGCTATTCCGCCGTGCTCGCACCTGATGAGCAACCACGACGGCTCGCGCGTGGTGGGCGACGGCGCGCCGCACAAAACCGGCGCGGTCAGTCTTAACGATCCTTATATCTGGCTGTTCAACCTTAACGACAATACGCAGCGGGCGCTGTGCCGCCATGACACCTCATGGAAAGTGCTCGACGGCGACCGTCAGGTGACGCACCCGCACCCGTCGTTTTCGCCGGACGAGCAGTGGGTACTTTACACCTCTGATGTTGAAGGCATGCCGGCGCTGTATCTTGCGAAGGTGTGATGGCGAGTGGCGATTCAGCAAATGGCGGGCGCGCCGTTGACGTGCTTTCGCCCTCTCTGATGGGAAAATCGCCGGGGTGTGGAAATATGTCGCGTCGGTGAAAGCGTTCCGTTCGCCATGACACCCTCTCCCTATGTGCTTTTCCCTCACGCGAACGTGTAAAGGGGGCTCGCCGCCGCCCCCTCTGCAATCCCGGCTCCCGGCAGAAAATCGCCCCTTCGGGGGAGCCGCATCTCTTTCCCTCCGGTCACGGGTCGGGCAAGACAATACCTCCTGTATTGTCATGCCCTCGCACCGGCCTGCGGCGAAACGACGCGGCCGATTTTTTTAGCCGGAGCAAAACCATCTGACTTACCGTTTCCGTATTTTCCAGGGTGGGTACGCTACGCGCACCCACCATAAACGTCACCCACAAAAAAGCCTCCACGCGGGAGGCTTTTTCACAACCGGTGACGCTTAACGCGCCAGCCAGCCGCCGTCGACGGCGACGGTGTACCCGTTAATGTAATCGGACGCGCCTGAGGCTAAAAACACCACCGGCCCCATCAGGTCGCTCGGCAGTCCCCAACGCCCCGCCGGGATGCGGTCGAGGATTTCAGCGCTGCGCTGTTCGTCGGCGCGCAGCTGCTGGGTGTTGTTGGTCGCCATATAACCTGGCGCGATAGCGTTCACATTGATATTGTGCTTCGCCCACTCGTTTGCCATCAGGCGGGTGATACCCATTACGCCGCTTTTTGACGCGGTATAAGACGGCACCCGAATGCCGCCCTGGAACGAGAGCATCGACGCGATGTTAATGATTTTGCCGCCGTTGCCCTGGGCAATGAACTGCTTCGCCACGGTCTGCGACATAAAGAACACGCTCTTGATGTTCAGGTTCATGACATCGTCCCAGTCCTGCTCGCTGAAGTTAATCGCGTCTTCGCGGCGGATCAGACCGGCGTTATTCACCAGCACGTCGACATGGCCGAATTCCGCCACGGCGCGCTCGATAAGCTCAGGAATAGCGTCGATTTTACGCAGATCGGCCGTCAGGCTCAGAAAACGACGGCCCAGCGCGGTTACGCGCTCGATGGTTTCCGTCGGCTCAACAATGTTAATGCCAACAATATCGCAGCCTGCTTCCGCGAGGCCCAGCGCCATTCCCTGACCAAGACCGGTATCGCAGCCGGTAACGATCGCGACTTTACCCTGAAGAGAAAATGCATCCAGAATCATGTGTGTTTCCTTGTTAATCGAGCCTGCGTCAACAGGCGTGACCGGGATAAGACTGTCTGCCGCTTACGCCCTCTCTTAACGACCTCTGATCGATGCCATAAAACGCCCCGTACAGGAGCCCCGGCACGGGTCGCTTTACGCCATCTCACGATGACCACGCGTTAAGAAAGAAGGACCAATGATTGCCTGCCAAACAGCAAAACAGCGTTTCGTTTTCAACAATGCGATCATCTTAAACTTAGCGAAACAGGTTTTCAATTCTAAATAAAACAATGTTTCATTTTTTATTAAGGCTATTGTCAGAATTGATGAGCCGATCACGCTTACTTTGTTTTGTTTGCGCGCGCCGCTGAAAGAAATTTTCAAATAAAGATTAGTAATCAAATAGTTAATTAATAAATGCGTTACTGCGCCCCATCGTTTCCCGGGCTACAAAGGCGCAGCCAATTACCGTCAGATTTTCCGTTTGCTATACGGCTGACTGTCTATAAATGCGCTTTTTTGAAAAAACCAGGGTAAAAGTGCGCCCGCAGTCACACACATTGAAACGATGTTTTGATAATTTATTACTCACTTTTCGAAACGTTAACAGCGAACGCCAGCCGGCAATAAAAGGAGCAGAGTATGGCCAAAGGCATGCGGGTGAAGCTTCAGTATCAGGTGAGCATTGATCCGGATACCGGGGCGGAAATTACCCGTTTAACCCCACCGGAAGTGACCTGTCACCGCAACTATTTCTACCAGAAATGCTTTTTCAACGATGGCAGCCACCTGCTGTTTGCCGGCGAGTTCGACGGACACTGGAACTATTACCTGCTTAACCTGGAAAAGGCCGAAGCGGTTCAGCTCACCGAAGGCGCGGGAGACAACACCTTTGGCGGCTTCCTCTCACCGGACGACAAATTCCTCTACTACGTGAAAAACGATCGTGTGCTGCGCGAAGTTAACCTCGCCACCCTTGAGGAGCGTGATGTTTACCGCGTGCCGGAAGCGTGGGTCGGCTACGGCACCTGGGTCGCCAACAGCGACTGCAACAGGCTGGTCGGCATCGAAATAGCCAAAAGCGACTATGTGCCGCTGAGCGACTGGAAAATCTTCCACGATTTTTTCCACAAGGGGCCGCACTGCCGTTTGGTGCGTGTTGATCTGCGAACCGGTGCCAGCGAAACCATTCTTGAAGAAAAAATCTGGCTGGGGCACCCGATTTATCGTCCGTTCGACGACCATACCGTCGCGTTCTGCCATGAAGGCCCGCACGATCTGGTGGATGCGCGCATGTGGATGGTGAATGAAGACGGCAGTAATGTGCGCAAGGTGAAAGCGCACGCCGAAGGCGAAAGTTGCACCCACGAATTCTGGGTGCCGGACGGCTCAGCGCTGGTCTATGTCTCTTATCTTAAAGGTCAGCAGGGCCGCACCATTTATCGTTATCTTCCCGACAGCGGCGTGAACGAAGAAGTTATGCCGATGCCAGCCTGTTCGCACCTGATGAGCAATTTCGACGGCACGTTACTGGTCGGCGACGGCTCGGGCACGCCGGTGGATGTGAAGGACACCAGCGGCTACACCATCGACAACGATCCTTATCTGTATGTGTTTGATGTCGCGAAGAAAGCCTACTACCGCGTCGCGCGCCACGACACCTCCTGGGACACCTTCGCAGGCAGCCGCCAGGTCACGCATCCTCACCCCTCCTTCACCCCGGACGGCAACGCTATTCTTTTCAGCACCGATAAAGACGGCAAGCCGGCGGTCTATATTGCAAAACTGCCCGAACAGCGTGAAATGCTGAGAGTCGAATAACAAAAAAAGTCCTGTTTCCATCACTGATCTTGCCCTCCTCTCCTGGAGGGCTTTTTTGCTGCGCTTTGTCGCAATTAAAAACCCACAACAAATAAAGAACACCTTACAGATAAACTCTGCTGAAAATAATATTGGGCGAAACGCAAAAAAAACCGCCCCTGCATGGGCGGTGCGCTTGTGCTCAGGAGCAAGCTATCAGGAAACAGTAAAACAGAATGAATGCCCCCGTAATGGTGGGGGCAAAATGAGGGGGGAATTATCAGAAGCTATATGCCACGCCGACACGTAAACGCGTCTGGCGTTCATCGGTTTCTTTCACGCCGATATTGCCCACTTCAAAATAAGGAGACCAGTTTTTATCAATTTTATACGCCACTTTAGCGTTATATTCGTTGGAGTATTTTTTGCCGTTATTACGAGTAAAGCCCTCTTCACTCTGCGCGTAAACATAGTTCAGCTCGGTACGCCAGTCGCCCAACGCAAAGCCAACCCATGCATCGCCGCGGTTAACTTTATCGTCATCATCTTTACCTTCCGGCACGCGGGTATATTCATAACGGTAGCGTGCGGCGATATAGACGCCGTTATCAAAGCTGTACTGTACGTGAATGTTAGGCTTATAAATGGTTTTACTATCAACGCTTTCAATCGTAAAGGCCGGGGTAACCGCGATAGCGTCGGTCGCCTTCCAGCGCCAGCTAATCTGATCTTCATGGCCATTGCCGACCACTTCATTAAAAGGACGCGACTGGTCGTCGCCGCCGGTTTTCCATTTCGCTTCGACGGAAAAACCGAGCCCGTTATCAAAACGGTGTGAAACGGCAACGCGATCTGCGTTAGTGCCGCTATCAATATACTCATGACGTAAATCGACGGTAACCGCGTGTGCCGCGAAGGATGACCCACAGAGGACAGCAAGCGCCAGTGCTTTCTTAAACATAGAGTACCCTTAATAAAATGACGTTTCGTTTTTATGAAACTGCATTTTATTTTTAGGTAATATTATTTTAGTGATCCGGATCGTATTACCTTGTTTCAAAAATAACGAAAACAAAGCGCGTGATTTACTTCAATAAAAAACCAACAAAACACCGAAAAAAGGCGTTTTGAATCACAATTTATTTTGAGTGAAATTATAACGACGAATTTTTTAGGTAATAAATTGCGAATCACCTCAAATACCATAATAATCAACAACGCAATCGATTCGGGAGATATAATAACGTCAACAGCATTATTAGCAGCGAAAGGAAATGCGCTTTATCGCCAGTAGGCGGCAAAACGCACCGAAAAAGAGGGGGGAAAAACGAAGGAAAGGAAACGGCCGGTTAATCGCGCTCGATGGCCAGCGCCACGCCCTGACCACCGCCGATACATAACGTCGCCAGCCCTTTACGGGCCTGACGTTTTACCATCTCATGCACCAGCGAGACCAGAATACGGCAGCCGGACGCACCGATCGGATGTCCCAGCGCAATCGCGCCGCCGTTCACGTTCACTTTGCGCTCGTCCCACTCCAGCAGCTTGCCGACCGAGAGGGTCTGCGCCGCGAACGCCTCATTGGCTTCGATAAGATCGATATCATCAAGCCGCCAGCCCGCACGCTCCAGACAGCGGCGCGTGGCGTATACCGGCGCGATGCCCATCAGCGCGGGATCGACCCCGACGCTTGCGAAGGCGCGTATACGGGCCAGCACCGGCAGCCCAAGCGCTTGCGCTTTACTGGCGCTCATCATCAGCACCGCGGCAGCGCCATCGTTGATCGATGAGGCGTTGCCCGCCGTGACGCTGCCGGGATGTGCAAAGGCGGGAGACAAACGCGCGAGCCCTTCCGCGCTGGTGTCGGCGCGGGGCTGTTCATCGGTATTCACAACCAATGGCGCGCCCTGCGACTGCTCAATGACCACCGGCACAATCTCATCACGAAACCGGCCGCTGTCGATGGCCGCCCGCGCTTTGTGCTGCGAGGCCAGCGCCCAGGCGTCCTGATGCTCGCGACTGATGTTATATTCGCGCGCCAGGTTTTCCGCCGTCACGCCCATGTGATAGTCGTTAAACGCATCCCACAGCCCGTCATGCACCAGGCTGTCGATGAGATGGCCATTTTCCGGCGGCGCGCCGGTGCGGCCCTCGGTCAGCACATGCGGCGCGCGGCTCATATTCTCCTGGCCTCCCGCGATCACCACATCCGCCTCGCCACACTGAATCGCCTGTGTCGCCAGATGGAGCGCCTTCAGCCCGGAGCCGCAGACGTCGTTAATAGTGATAGCCGATACAGACCACGGGAGACCGCTGTTAAGCGCGGTCTGACGCGCCGGGTTCTGCCCGGCGCCTGCCGTCAGCACTTGCCCCAGGATCACCTCATCGACATCCTGTGGATTGATGCCTGTACGCCCCAGCAGCGCCTCGATAACGACCGCGCCGAGTTCCACCGCGGAACGGCTCGCCAGCGCGCCCTGAAAACAGCCTATAGGTGTACGCGCGGCCCCCACAATGACGACATCTTTCATGGTTATCTCCGGGAAGTGAACCGGGACATAGTAGCCGCTTGTTATAAAATAATTTCGTAAATGTTTAAAATTTGGTGAGGGCAATCACAAGGAATCTGCGCCGCGCCTGCCGCGGGCGGCGCCTTAAGGGAGGCAGGAAGGGGTTCAGACATTAATACCGTTCGGGCAGCCTGTTAATGGCTTTCAGACGTCCGCGCGAAATATCGACATAGTCGCCTTTCCTTAAGTCGCTGAACACTTTGAGAATATAACTCTGGGAAAGGTTAGTTTTGCTGCGAATAAAATCGCAGGCGTTAATTTCTTCGCGCTCCCGCTCATCTTTCGCGGCGAGTTCAATTAAACAATTGCGAATGAGCGTATAGGACTGTCGCCCCATGAAGTGATAGCTTTTCCAGTACAGCACGTCATAGTACCAGGAGACTACCTGTAATAACTCACGCCAGAGATGTTGCCCCTCGATCACCGCTTCAAATTCGCTACGGGGAATGATGAGCGCCTTACAAGCCGATTCCGCTTTAATCATGAAATGCTGGCTAAACTGATGACTACTGGTGACGCCGAGCAACTGCGGCCGGGTCGATTCAATCATCGTCAGGCTGTCCATGATGCGGTGCATCGACACCGAACCGCGCTGGATAGCAACGATATTATCGGGTTGCAAAGGAATATGCGCGCCGTTTGCAAAATGGCGGGGATCGCCGCTATTTTCCAGCGCGGTAATAAGGCGGGTAATGGCCTCTTCAGGCCGTTCGGGGAGCGGATAAGTTTCCATGTTAATAGCGCACGCCAGCGATAACGTTAACTATCAGCATAGTAAAAACCACGTCGCGTGCTGCCTCATTTTTTCAGAATGAGACGCCGCGACGATAAAACACGTAAGCAAGAGCTTATTTGGAAAAGACGCTTGCCGCCGCGCCCGGGTTAAGGGCGATATCAGCGTTTACTTAATGCCAGTTTGACGGCAAAAAGCAGGAAAACGCCACCGGTTACGCGATCCATCCACTTCACCACGCCCGGTTTTTTTAATATACCCGACGCATAGCGGGTGGCGACAATCAGCGTCAGCGACCAGATTGTACCGATCAGCGCATGGATGCCGACCAGCAGGAAAGTCCAGAGCATCGGCGAATGCCCCGCCGGGATAAACTGCGGCAGGAAAGAGACATAAAACACGCCCATTTTCGGATTCAGCACGTTGCCAAGCATGCCGCGTAAAAAGCTATTGCTCGCGCGCGTTTTATTGCTCTCACGGGGATCAAAGGTGGTGCGCGGACGCAGCAGAAGCTGAATGCCGAGCCAGCAGAGATAACCCGCACCGCACCATTTCAGGAGGGAATACGCCATTTCTGACACCGCGAACAGCGCCCCAAGACCAAATGCCACCAGCGCGCCCCACACAAAACAGCCGGCGTCGATACCCAGCGCCGCCTGCACGGCTTTTTTACCGCCGTCCGCCGCCGCGGTACGCAAAATGAGCGCCGTATCCAGACCTGGCGTCAGGGTTAACAGCGTCGCCGCAAGAACATACGCCAGCAGAGCATCAGTGACAGACATGTTTATCCTCCGAAAAGAAAAATCTTATAGAAGAAAAACAGGCCCGGCAATCAGGCATTTAATTACGCGGCGGGATAATAAGGCAATGTAATTTAATTGAAAAATAAAAGGTAAACGCATAGCGGAATAAGCCGGTCAGAAATTTCCGTTTTACGCTGCTTTCGTAATATTGTGCGCCATAACAAAATAACGGACTTGTTCGCCATTTTTACAGAGCAGTGCAAAACTCAGAACGTGAGAACGCAGACATCTGGCCCGGTCCTGAAGGTTCAGATTTCTGGTGACGCCATTAATTATTCAGCATTAGAATGGCTCCCGCACCCATCATTTTTCAGAGATATGTTATGAACACAAGGACGCTGCTTTTAGGTTGTTTCCTGTTAGCTGGTTCGCTGAATAGCGCAATGGCTGACAGCTGCAGGGCCAACATTTTTGGTGGAGAGGATTGCCGCTACGACGATGGAACAACATCCAGCAGCCGATCTAACATTTTTGGTGGGCAGGATACAAAATACAGCGATGGCAGGAGCTCAAGCAGCAGAGCCAATATCTTTGGCGGCCAGGATACGAAAAATAGCGATGGTAGCTCTTCGAGCAGCCGCGCCAATATCTTTGATGGCCAGGATACACGATACAGTGATGGCAGCTCTTCCAGTAGCCGTTCCAATATTTTCGATGGTCAGGATACGCAATACAGTGACGGCCACTCTTCCAGCAGCCGTGCGAATATCTTTGACAGCCAGGACACCATAAATCATTAATCGCTTTCCGGCATCATGACTAACAGGCGATGCGCCGCCTGTTTATGCTGATGCCGCGCCTTCGCTTTACCCACCGATCTCAATCTATATGACAGGCGTAATCAAGCCGCTGTCATAGCGCTGACCATCTTATGGTTAAGCAATGTGATTGCATCAAGGTGGCACAGGGGGCATTACGCAGTGAACAAGAAAGAAAGAAAGAAAGAAAATTCTGGAGCGGGCGAAGGGAATCGAACCCTCGTATAGAGCTTGGGAAGCTCTCGTTCTACCATTGAACTACGCCCGCGAAGAGGTGCGTTAAGCATTATAGGCTCTGGGCTACAGGTGACAAGCCCTTGGCACGCTAACTGACGGATTTATAAGCAACCGCCCGCGCACTGGCGGGCGAAACCGTATTAACAGGACGGTGATTTGCCCTGCGGCGGCAGATAGCGCAGCGGATCAATCGCTGTCGCGCGATAGCGCAGCTGGAAGTGCAAACGCACAGAATCCGCACCAGTACTGCCCATCGTTGCGATTTTCTGTCCGGCTTTCACCTGCTGACCATTGTTTACCAGCATGGTGTCGTTATGCGCGTAGGCGGTGATGTATTCTTCATTATGTTTAATCATGATGAGATTGCCGTAACCGCGCAGTTGGTTACCAACATAAACAACCCTTCCCGCCGCCGAAGCGTAAATCGGCTGTCCGCGACTTCCGGCGATATCGATACCTTTGTTGCCGCCATCGCTGTCGGAATAGCCCATCACCACTTTCCCTGATGTCGGCCAGCGCCAGCAGCGCTGCCCGGCTGGCGGCGGAGCCACTTTCGGTAGCGTTTTTGCCGGGGTGGAACGCGAGGCGGTGCGAGTCGTACTCTTACCGGACGCCGACGCGCCTTTCACCTTCAGACGCTGGCCCACTTCAATGGTGTAGGGAGGAGAGATGCCGTTCAGGCGAGCCAGCTCGCCAACGCTGCTGCCGGTCATCCTGGAGATGCGGTAAAGCGTGTCGCCGCGCTTAACCGTATAGGTCGAGCCGCTGTAAGTTCCCCTAGTTGCGTCCGAAACGCCTGAGTTATTGCTGGAGCAGGCGGCGAGAAACAGGCAAACCATAAGGCAAATCGCTTTCTTTTTCAGTAAGGCGGACGACCACTCCGTGCTCAAAACAGCTCCTCATGACAGACGATAACTTTTGACGGCGCTTATCTTAGCAGCTCCGTTTCGTTGACCCAAACCCGGCGGCCTGGCAGAAATGAAAAAGCCGCGCGCTCCCTGCGGAACGCGCGGCTTTGCGGCAAGCGTGACGGCTTATTTCACCGGACGCATGGCCGGGAAGAGGATCACGTCGCGAATGGTGTGGCTGTTGGTAAACAGCATCACCATACGGTCGATCCCGATGCCGAGACCCGCGGTTGGCGGCAGGCCGTGCTCAAGGGCGGTGACGTAATCTTCATCATAGAACATCGCTTCGTCGTCACCCGCGTCTTTCGCGGCAACCTGATCCTGGAAGCGCTGCGCCTGATCTTCCGCGTCGTTCAGCTCGCTAAAGCCGTTACCGATTTCACGTCCGCCGATGAAGAATTCAAAGCGGTCAGTGATTTCCGGGTTAACGTCATTACGACGCGCCAGCGGAGAAACCTCTGCCGGATATTCAGTGATAAAGGTCGGCTGAATCAGGTGCGCCTCGGCAACCTCTTCGAAGATCTCGGTCACGAGACGGCCAAGCCCCCAGCTCTTCTCGACTTTAATGCCGATCGACTGAGCGATGCCTTTTGCCTTCTCAAAATCATCCAGATCCGCCATGTCGGTTTCAGGACGATATTTTTTGATGGCTTCGCGCATGGTCAGCTTTTCAAACGGCTTGCCGAAATCAAACGTCTCTTCGCCGTAAGGCACCTGCGTGGTGCCCAGAATATCCTGCGCCAGGGTGCGGAACAGCGACTCGGTCAGCTCAATCAGATCTTTGTAATCCGCGTACGCCATATAGAGTTCCATCATGGTGAACTCAGGGTTGTGGCGCACGGAAATGCCTTCGTTACGGAAGTTGCGGTTGATTTCAAACACGCGCTCGAAGCCGCCGACCACCAGACGCTTGAGGTACAGTTCAGGCGCGATACGCAGATACATGTCGAGATCCAGCGCGTTGTGGTGCGTCACAAACGGACGCGCTGACGCGCCGCCCGGGATCACCTGCATCATCGGGGTTTCGACTTCCATAAAGCCGCGGCCAACCATGAACTGACGAATGCCTGCCAGGATCTGCGAGCGCACTTTGAAAGTGTTGCGGGATTCATCATTGGCGATGAGATCGAGATAACGCTGACGGTAACGCGCTTCCTGATCCTGCAGGCCGTGGAATTTATCCGGCAGCGGGCGCAGCGCTTTGGTCAGCAGACGCAGCTCGGTGCAGTGAATGGACAGCTCGCCGGTTTTGGTTTTAAACAGCTTGCCGCGCGCGCCCAGGATATCGCCGAGATCCCATTTTTTGAACTGCTCGTTGTAAACGCCTTCCGGCAGATCGTCGCGCGCCACATACAGCTGAATGCGGCCGCCAACGTCCTGCAGCGTCACGAAAGACGCTTTACCCATAATACGGCGGGTCATCATGCGGCCTGCCACGCAGACCTCGATGTTCAGCGCTTCCAGCTCTTCGTTTTCTTTGCTATCGAAGTCAGCGTGCAGTTGGTCTGAGGTATGGTCGCGACGAAAATCGTTTGGAAACGCGACGCCGTTTTCGCGAAGCGCAGCCAGCTTCTCGCGGCGTGTTTTCAGTTCGTTATTAAGATCGACCGCCGCTTCTGCGCCTTGTGCTTGTTGTTCAGACATGTTGGTTCCTCATAACCCTGCTTTCAGACTTGCTTCGATGAATTTATCCAGATCGCCATCCAGCACCGCCTGGGTATTGCGGGTCTCAACGCCGGTGCGCAGATCTTTGATACGGGAATCGTCCAGCACGTAGGAGCGGATCTGGCTGCCCCAGCCGATATCGGACTTGTTATCTTCCATGGCCTGCTTCTCAGCATTTTTCTTCTGCATTTCCAGCTCGTACAGCTTCGCCTTCATCTGCTTCATGGCCTGGTCTTTGTTCTTGTGCTGAGAACGGTCATTCTGGCACTGCGTCACCGTACCGGTCGGAATGTGGGTAATACGCACTGCGGATTCCGTACGGTTAACGTGCTGACCGCCCGCGCCCGACGCGCGATAAACATCAATACGCAGATCCGCCGGGTTGATTTCGATATCAATATCATCTTCCACTTCCGGGTATACGAAAGCAGAGCTGAAAGAGGTGTGGCGACGACCGCCGGAGTCGAACGGGCTCTTACGCACCAGACGGTGTACGCCGGTTTCCGTACGCAGCCAGCCGTAAGCGTAATCGCCAGAGATTTTAATAGTGGCGGATTTCAGGCCAGCCACTTCGCCTTCGGACTCTTCGATGATTTCGGTTTTGAAACCGCGCGCTTCGGCCCAGCGCAGATACATACGCAGCAGCATGCTGGCCCAGTCCTGCGCCTCGGTGCCGCCGGAGCCCGCCTGGATATCCAGATAGCAGTCGGCGTTGTCATATTCACCGGAGAACATGCGGCGGAATTCAAGCTGCGCGAGTTTGGCTTCAAGCTGATCCAGCTCGACTACCGCTTCGTTGAAGGTTTCTTCATCGTCCGCTTCGACGGCAAGCTCAAGCAGGCCCGCAACGTCCTCGAGGCCCTGGGACATCTGGTCCAGCGTGTCGACGATAGCTTCAAGGGAAGAACGCTCTTTACCCAGCGCCTGCGCGCGTTCGGGCTCGTTCCAGACGTCCGGCTGTTCCAGCTCGGCGTTTACTTCTTCAAGACGCTCTTTCCTGGCATCGTAGTCAAAGATACCCCCTAAGAACGTCTGAGCGCTCCGTGAGGTCCTGAATGCGGTTCTTTACCGGGTTAATTTCAAACATGGCTGTAGAATCTTTTAGTGATGAAGATGGGCAAAATGCGGTCGTAAAACGGAAAGTTTACCGGATTTACGCCGCCTTTTATAGTTCATCCTGGCGCTAAACAGGCCAGAGATGGTCGATAATGAGTTGCAGGCTGCGATTGCCGCGATACTCGTTAACGTCAAGCTTATAGGCGAGTTCCACTTCGCGCACGCCTGGATCGGGCCAGCAGGTGGTATCGACGTTAAACGCGATGCCATCCAGCAGCGGCCCGCCGCCGACCGGCTCCAGCATCAGCTTCAGGTGGCGTTCGCCCACCAGACGCTGCTGAAGAATACGAAAACGTCCGTCAAACAGCGGCTCCGGGAACATCTGTCCCCACGGCCCTGCGTCGCGCAGCATTTCCGCCACTTCCAGCGTCATCTCCTGCGGGGCGAGCGCGCCATCGGACCAGATTTCGCCCTGCAGCATCGCTGGGTCTAACCACTCGTTAACCAGCTCAGCGAAACGCTGTTGAAACTCCGGGAAGCGAGCCTCTTCAAGCGACAACCCCGCCGCCATCGCATGTCCGCCAAATTTTAGCATCATGCCGGGGTAGAGCGTGTCGAGACGCTCAAGCGCGTCGCGCATATGCAGCCCCTGAACGGAGCGGCCTGAACCTTTCAGTAGCCCGTCGCCTGCTGGCGCAAAGGCGATAACCGGACGATGGAAACGCTCTTTGATGCGCGAGGCGAGAATACCGACCACGCCCTGATGCCATTCGGGATGGAAAATCGCGATCCCGCTCGGCAACGCTTCGCCGCTGCGCTCCAGTTGCTGACACAGCGTCAGCGCCTCCGCCTGCATCCCCTGCTCAATCTCTTTACGGGTCTGGTTCAGCGCGTCGAGTTCGTTCGCCAGCATCCGGGCTTCGCCGATGTTATCGCACAGCAGGAGCGCCACGCCGACGGACATATCATCCAGCCGCCCTGCCGCGTTGAGACGCGGGCCAAGCGCAAAGCCGAGATCGCTTGCCGTCAGGCGGTGCGCCTCGCGGTTGGCTATCTCCAGCAGCGCGCGGATCCCCGGGCGACATTTTCCGGCGCGGATGCGGCTCAGCCCTTGCCAGATAAGGATACGGTTATTGGCATCAAGCGGCACCACGTCCGCTACGGTGCCAAGCGACACCAGGTCGAGGAACTCCGCAAGATTTGGCTCGGAAATGCCTTTTTCCGTAAACCAGCCGACGCTTCGCAGATGCGCGCGCAGGGCCAGCATCAGATAAAATGCGACGCCGACGCCCGCAAGCGATTTCGACGGAAAGGTACACTCCGCGAGGTTCGGGTTGATAATAGCGCCCGCCGCCGGGAGCGTATCGCCCGGTAAGTGGTGATCGGTGACCAGCACCGGAATGCCCAGCTCATGCGCGCGCGCAACGCCCGCATGCGATGAGATGCCGTTATCGACGGTGAGGATCATCTGCGCGCCGCGCGCGTGGGCCTGATCGACAACCTCCGGGCTAAGACCGTAGCCATCATCGAACCGGTTAGGCACCAGATACGCCACATTGCTGCCGCCGAGCGCGCGCAGCGCCAGCACGCTTAACGCCGTACTGGTGGCGCCGTCGGCATCAAAATCGCCCACAACGATAATGCGCAGCCCTTCACGCAGCGCGTTGTGCAGCATCGCGACCGCCTGTTCAATACCGCACAATTGCTGCCAGGGCAGCATGCCTTTTACGCTGCGCTCCAGTTCCTGCGCGCTGCGTACTCCGCGGCTGGCATAGAGCCTGCGCAGCAGCGGCGGTAAATTTTCGGGCAAGGAAATGGCTTCATCCGGCGTACGCCTGCGAAGTTGCGTCTGTTTGCTCACTCGTTACTGCCCGCTCGCCGAAAGCTGTTTCTGATGCTCATCCAGGAACGCTTTCATCTCTTTTGGCCCCTGATATCCCGGCACCATCGCGCCGTTGCTCAGCACAATCGCAGGCGTACCCTGTACGCCAAACTGCACGCCGAGCTCATAATGCTTCGCAGTGTCGATATTGCAGCTGGCCGCCGCGACTTTGCCGCCGCCCATCGCGTTATCGAAGGCCTTGTTGCGATCTTTCGCGCACCAGATAGCCTGCATGTCTTTAGCTGGTTCGCTGCGCGGCCCCTGACGCGGGAAGGCCAGGTAGCGCACCGTAATGCCGAGCGCGTTGTAGTCTTTCATCTCTTCATGCAGCTTGTGGCAATAGCCGCAGGTGATATCGGTGAATACGGTGATGACATGTTTCTCTTGCGGCGCTTTGTAGATAATCATCTCTTTTTCGAGCGCGTTGAGTTTGGTCATCAGCATCTGGTTGGTCACGTTGACCGGCTGGCCGCCACTGACGTCATACAGCGGGCCCTGAATAATGTGCTTGCCGTCCTCGGTCACATAGATAACACCGCTTTCGGTTAGCACGGTTTTCATGCCAGCCAGCGGGGCGGGCTGAATTTCAGCGTTCGCTACACCCAGTTTGGCCAGCGACTGCTTGATGGCTGCATCATCCGCCTGGGCAAGGCCTGAGAATGCCGCCAGCGTAACGGAGAGCAGCGCAATAGATTTTTTCATAACGAGTCCTTAAATTCGGCACTCACGCTCTGGGGTGGTGCTGTTGATGAAGTTGCCGCAATCGTTCCGTCGCCACATGCGTGTAGATTTGCGTGGTGGAAAGATCGCTGTGTCCCAGCAGCATCTGAACCACGCGCAAATCGGCGCCATGATTTAACAGATGCGTGGCGAACGCATGACGTAAAACGTGCGGCGAAAGCTTTTCACTATCGATGCCCGCCAGTTGAGCATAATGTTTGATACGATGCCAGAAGGTCTGTCGTGTCATCTGCTGAGCGCGATTGCTCGGAAAGAGAACATCCAGCGACTGCCCGTTAAGCAACCACGGACGGCCATGCGTGAGATAGTGTTCCAGCCAGTAGATGGCCTCTTCGCCAAGCGGCACCAGCCGCTCTTTGTTGCCTTTACCGATAACGCGTACGACGCCCTGTCGCAGGCTGACATCGCTCATGGTTAATCCGACCAGCTCAGAGACGCGAAGCCCGGTGGCGTACAACACTTCCAGCATCGCTTTATCACGCAGTTCAATGGGTTGATCGACCGTCGGCGCCTGCAGCAAACGCTCCACCTGCGCTTCACTTAAATCCTTCGGCAGGCGCTGCGGCAGCTTGGGTGACGCCAGCAACGCGCTGGGGTCATCATCGCGAATTTTTTCACGGTACAGATGCTGAAACAAGCGCCGCACGGCGCTTAGCATACGGGCAGTGCTGGTCGCTTTGTATCCGCCCTCAACGCGCTCCGCCAGCAGCGTCTGGAGATCGCCGCTCTGCGCGGTCGAGAGACTGAGTCCGCGGTGGTGCAACCACTCGACCACCATTTTGAGATCCCGCCGGTACGCGTTCAGGCTGTTCTCGGCCAGGTTGCGCTCCAGCCAGAGCGCATCGAGAAATTGTTCGATACGGGCTAAATCCTGTTCCATTGCCACCTCACTTACGCTCCTCGTCGCTGCATTATGCCTGACAGGAGGCGGGATCTGATACACTGGCGCTTCTGCAGAATAGGAAATGAGACGTTATCGCTATGAACATTGGTCTTTTTTATGGTTCCAGCACCTGTTACACCGAAATGGCGGCTGAAAAAATCCGCGATATTATTGGTCCTGAACTGGTCACGCTGCACAACCTTAAAGACGACTCGCCAACGCTCATGGAACAGTATGATGTGCTGATCCTCGGCATTCCTACCTGGGATTTCGGCGAACTCCAGGAAGACTGGGAAGCCATATGGGATCAGCTGGACGCATTAAACCTCGACGGAAAAATCGTGGCGCTCTATGGCATGGGCGATCAGTTGGGCTACGGCGAGTGGTTCCTTGACGCGCTCGGCATGCTTCATGACAAGCTTAGCCCGAAGGGCGTAAAGTTCGTCGGCTACTGGCCCACTGAAGGCTATGAATTCACCAGTCCTAAACCCGTCATCGCGGATGGTCAGCTGTTTGTCGGTCTTGCGCTGGATGAAACCAATCAGTACGACCTGAGCGATAGCCGTATCGAAAGCTGGTGCGAGCAGATCCTCGGTGAAATGGCGGCGCACTTCTCCTGAGTACCATTGGTGCTGAGTGTCACTGGCGGCGTCAACGGCTACCCCGCACCGGCTGTTGCAGTAACAGTCGACGCAAATCCCGCCACTCTGCCGGCGTCATGCTGTCCGATGCCAGCCACACATGGTGGCTGCGCGTCGTTTTGGGATGGCGCAGGCGCATCATCATGCCGCTGCGTAACATCCAGGGCGTGGCGCAAATCTCCCAGTCGATGCCCTGCCAGCGTAGCTGATAGTCCGCCGTGAGGCTTACCTCCCCCTGAAAGGCGTTGATACGTCGCTGGCTGCGAACGCAGTCAAACACCACCAGCGACAGCAGCAACATCCAGACGGGCAGATACCGCAGCGGCCACGGAAGCAACAAAATAATAACGGCCACAGCGCCGTGCAGCAGCAGCGATACCCACTGAGAGCGCCATGAGACGCGAAGATCAGAGTGCCACAGGACCACGTTCCTGATTCCGTTGCTGGATCAATTGCACCATCCGCGCCAGTTCCGCATCGGCAGGTTTGCCGTGGTTCATCAGCCAGTTGAATAAATCAGGGTCGTCACACTCCAGCAGGCGGACAAAGACGCGTTTGTCTTCTTCGCTCAGAGCGTCATAGTCGTGCTCAAAGAAAGGCATGATGGAAATATCCAGCTCACGCATACCTCTGCGACATGCCCAGTGAATACGGGCTTTATTGTTAATATCCATGTCTCTTACCTGCTAACCGCTATTGAATGACGGCGGTTAGTGTAACCCGTTTTGCACACATCATTCAGTCCTATATGAGTATTTGCGAGGCGTTATCCTGAATATAACTTTTTGGGTGCAACCGACATTTTTCCCTGCGAGTTATCTCGAAGAACGCGTTAACGGCACAAAAGGGGATGCTAAAAGGCTTGCAAACTCCGTCGGCTCTTTAACAATATGAAGCTATCTCTCCACTCGCGTGGACCATTATTGCGATAGCACATTGGGAATCTATTTATGGCATTTACTCCATTTCCTCCCCGTCAGCCAGCCGCCAGTGCGCGCCTGCCGCTGACGCTCATTTCGCTGGAAGACTGGGCGCTGGCGACAATCACGGGCCCGGACAGCGAAAAGTATCTTCAGGGCCAGGTGACGGCGGACGTTACCCAGCTTGGCGATAACCAGCATCTGCTGGTGGCGCACTGCGATGCGAAGGGCAAAATGTGGAGCAATCTGCGTCTGTTCCGCAACGGTGACGGTTTCGCCTGGATCGAACGACGCAGCGTGCGCGACGCGCAGCTCGCGGAAATGAAAAAATATGCGGTTTTCTCAAAGGTGACCCTCGCGCCGGACGATGAATCGGTGCTGCTGGGCGTGGCTGGTTTTCAGGCGCGCGCGGCGCTGGCGAACCATTTCGCCTCGCTGCCGGATGAGCAAAACCAGCGCGTGACTGTCGGCCCTACTACTCTGCTGTGGCTCGGTCTGCCTGAGGAACGTTTTCTTGTCATGACCAATGAGGAGACTGCCAGTCAGCTTGCGGAAAAGCTTCGTGGCGAAGCGCAACTGAACGCCAGCGCCCAGTGGCTGGCGCTGGACGTAGAAGCGGGTTTCCCTGTCATCGACGCGCCAAACAGCAATCAGTTTATTCCGCAGGCGACCAACATTCAGGCGCTGGGCGGCATCAGCTTTAAGAAAGGCTGTTACGCAGGCCAGGAAATGGTAGCGCGTGCGAAATTTCGCGGCGCCAACAAACGCGCGCTGTGGTATCTGGCGGGGCATGGCAGCCGTGTGCCAGAAGCCGGCGAAGATATCGAAATGCAAATGGGCGAGAACTGGCGTCGCACCGGTACGGTACTGGCGGCAGTACAGCTGGATGACGGACGCCTGCTGGCGCAGGTGGTTATGAACAACGATCTGGAAGCCGACACCGTGTTCCGGGTTCGTGAAGAAAGCGGCGCGCACACGCTGCATATCGAGCCGCTGCCCTACTCGCTCGAAGAGGCGTAACGGTTTCCCGCCAAAACCCGGCGCACGGAATGCGCCCGTCATGACCGCCAGGCCGGTAACCATCAGCCTGGCGGGAATTCAATGGATGTTGATTAGGTGTATCAGGCGAGATTGTGATAACGCAGGCGCGTTAACGGATATAGAGGTAAATGGCCAGGAAATGGCAGACGCTCCCGCCCAGCACGAAACCGTGCCAGATGGCATGGTTGTACGGAATACGTTTGCAGACATAAAAAATCACGCCCAGCGAATAGATAATGCCCCCTGCCGCGAGCAGCGTTACGCTACCAGGCGCGAGCTTCACCACCATCTGGTAGATGACCACCAGCGACAGCCAGCCCATCGTAAGATAAGTCACCAGCGACAAAACCTTAAAGCGGTGAGCGATGGTGAGCTTAAAGAGGATGCCGAGCAGCGCCAGGCTCCAGATAACAATCATCAATCCATGCGCCAGCGGCGACTTAAGCCCCACCAACAGAAACGGCGTGTAAGTGCCTGCAATTAATAAGTAAATCGCACAATGATCAAACTTTTTAAGCCAGGTTTTAGCCCGCGCGTGCGGTATGGCGTGGTAAAGGGTCGAGGCGAGAAACAGCAGGATCATGCTGCCGCCATAGAGGCTGTAACTGGTGATAGCAGTGGCGCTGGCATTGCTGTCCACCGCCTGGACCAGTAACAACACCAGCCCGACAATCCCAAACACCAGCCCGATGCCGTGACTGATGCTGTTGGCTATCTCCTCAGCCAGTGAATATCCCTGCGCAAGTAATGGTTTACGAACCATGTGGCGACTCCGGTAAAACTGAATAAAAAAAACGCAGCCCACATAGCCTAACTGAGAATGATTCCAGTGAACACCTGTTCGCTAAAATAAATCTGTGACGACCCGTAATAGCCTGGCGCAACGGCCCCGGACAACAGTTTTCCCTTTACCGCCCATGCGTGCTTTTACTCATCAACCTTTTTGAAAGCAATCACATACAGTTCACTAAGTCCCGGATAAATGTCCCCAATAACCTTTTTCAGCGCATCCAGCGTCATATTCTCCTGACGAGCATGCTCTTCGTTCAGTTGCGCCAGCGTTACCGGCGTCACGCTCAGGACTTCCAGCGTGCAGAAATAGCCGTCATCCTCGTAGCGCCCGGTGCGCAGCCGCTGGCCCGGCTTAAAGTGTGATTCGCTGGCGTCTCGGATGGTGATAGTTTTGGTGCCGTTGAGAATGTCCTGCTGGAAGCGGGTATAGAAAGTAATAGCGTTTTTCATGGCGCGTCCTGGTAAAAAGAAGGCCCCATCATAAGCCGCGCGGCGGGCAGACGCCATTGCGCGGCAGAAAGAGTGGCGCATGCCGCCGCGATTTATGGCAGCATGAGCGAGCCGACGCCGCGGTCAACGCCCGCGCCGGAGCCTGAAAGCATTAACCAAAGGATGTTGCGCCGTGACAATGTTTACCCACTCCGCTGTCGCCAGCCTCAATAATCTTGAGATGATGGTTTACAATTTTGTGGTCAAAAACCGCGACAAAGTCATGTACATGACAATTCGCGAACTGGCGGATGCGGCGGGTGTTTCCACCACAACCGTATTACGCTTTTGCCGCAAACTGAATTGCGAAGGGTATTCCGAATTCCGCGTACGTTTTAAATTATATCTGGAGCAAAATGAGCCACAGCAGGCAAATTTCGGCGCCAGTGAAATTATTAGTTTTTTCCGCAGCGTCAATAATGAGGAATTCGATGCCCTGCTTGAAAAAGCGGTAGAAATTATTCTCGAATCCGAACGTATTATATTTGTTGGGGCAGGCACCTCAGGCGCACTGGCCAAATATGGCGCGCGATTTTTCTCAAATGTCGGAAAATTCAGTAACCATATTGACGACCCTTATTTCCCGGTCACAAACGATATGGCGAAAAACGCGCTGGCGATTGTGCTCTCCGTCTCCGGCGAGACCGAAGAGATCCTGCGTTTCGCCAGCCAGTTCAGCCTGCACCGCTGCAAAGTGCTCTCTGTTACCAGCCATGAAAACTCTTCTCTGGCGAAGCTTGCTGATTTCAATCTCTCCTGGCACGTCCCGCAAACGCGCATCGCTGGTGTTTACGACATTACCACGCAAATTCCTGTCATCTATATTCTTGAAACGCTGGGCCGCAAGCTGGCGAAAAAACTGACATAAAAAAACAACCTGTTTTTCATTTGTAACAAGTCACGCCATACGCTATTTGTTATAGCGTGACTTTTGTATTTCCTTTGCTAGACTCGCAGCCAGCCTCTATTAATTTATCGTTATTAATCAGCTTTAAATTCATTTTCGATGAGATGACACGATGAAACAGCTTAAATTACCGAAAGACTTTTTATGGGGCGGCGCAGTCGCCGCGCATCAGGTGGAAGGCGGCTGGGATCAGGGCGGCAAAGGGCCGAGCATCTGCGACGTGCTGACCGGCGGCGCGCACGGCGTACCGCGTGAAATCACCGAATCCGTTGTGCCGGGCAAATATTACCCAAACCACGAAGCCATCGATTTCTACGGGCATTACAAAGAAGACATTAAACTCTTCGCCGAAATGGGCTTTAAATGTTTCCGCACCTCCATCGCCTGGACGCGTATCTTCCCGAATGGCGACGAAACACAGCCTAACGAGGCTGGCCTTAAGTTTTACGACGATATGTTCGATGAGCTGCTGAAATACAACATCGAGCCGGTCATTACGCTCTCTCATTTTGAAATGCCGCTGCATCTGGTGCAGCAGTATGGCGGCTGGACCAACCGTAAAGTGGTGGATTTCTTTGTGCGCTTCGCCGAAGTGGTGTTTGAGCGCTACAAGAATAAGGTCAAATACTGGATGACCTTTAACGAGATCAACAACCAGCGCAACTGGCGCGCGCCGCTGTTCGGCTACTGCTGCTCCGGCGTGGTCTATACCGAGCACGACAACCCGGAAGAGACGATGTACCAGGTGCTGCACCATCAGTTTGTAGCGAGCGCCCTGGCGGTGAAAATTGGCCATCGCATTAACCCGGAGATGAAAATCGGCTGCATGCTGGCGATGGTGCCGCTCTATCCGTTCTCCTGCAAACCGGAGGACGTAATGTATGCGCAGGAATCGATGCGTGAGCGTTATGTCTTTACCGACGTCCAGCTGCGCGGCTACTACCCGTCTTACGTGCTGAACGAGTGGGAGCGCCGCGGTTTTAACATCAGGATGGAAGCAGGCGACGAGCAGATCCTGCGCGAAGGCTGCTGCGACTATCTGGGCTTCAGCTATTACATGACTAACGCGGTACAGGCCGAGGGCGGCAGCGGCGATGCGCTGACCGGTTTCCAGGGCAGCGTGCCGAACCCGCATGTGAAAGCGTCCGACTGGGGCTGGCAGATTGACCCGGTGGGCCTGCGCTACGCGCTGTGTGAGCTCTACGAGCGCTACCAGAAGCCGCTGTTTATCGTCGAAAACGGCTTTGGCGCTTACGACAACGTGGAAGAAGACGGCAGCATTAATGATGATTACCGCATCGATTATCTGCGCGCCCATATTGAGCAGATGATGAAAGCGGTGACTTACGACGGCGTGGATTTGCTGGGCTATACGCCGTGGGGCTGCATCGACTGCGTATCATTCACTACCGGGCAGTACAGCAAGCGTTACGGCTTTATCTATGTGAATAAGCACGATGACGGCACAGGCGATATGTCCCGCTCCCGTAAGAAGAGTTTTGCGTGGTATCAGGGGGTGATTGCCAGTAACGGCGAGTCGCTCTGACCTCTCATTTCAGCCCTCTCCCCTGCGGGGAGGGAGCCAACCGGCGCCCGCCATCAGATCTGGCGGGTGCGCTTTACTTCCCGCCCTGCAATACGGCTTCTGTCTGTCCCGTAAGGCGGATAAGCGCAGCGCCACCCGCCTGCCTCTCTTCCGCCCTCGTCAATCCGCTCCGGTTATTTCCCGCCAGCGAGATCAAGAAAACTGCCCGTCACGTAAGAGGCTTTATCGCTGAGCAACCAGGCGATGGCTTCGGCGACCTCTTCCGGTTGACCGCCGCGCTGCATCGGTAACGCCGATTTCACGCGATCGACGCGGCCCGGCTCGCCGCCAGAGGCGTGAATATCGGTATAGATAAGCCCTGGCCGCACGCCGTTGACGCGAATGCCCTGCGCGGCGACTTCCAGCGATAGCCCAATGGTCAGGGAATCCACCGCGCCTTTCGACGCCGCGTAATCGACATACTCGCCAGGCGCGCCAAGCCGTGAGGCGGCAGACGACACATTCACAATCGCACCGCCCCGCCCGCCGTGATGATGCGCCATTCGCTTCACCGCTTCGCGGCAGCACAGGAAATAGCCGGTGACGTTAATGGCGAGCACTTTGTTGATGCGCTCTGCGGTCAGGTTCTCCGTCATGCATTGGGTAAACAGAACGCCGGCGTTATTGACCAGCGCAACCAGCGGCTCGTCCTGCTGGTCAAGCGTGGCGAACATCGCCATCACCTGCCTTTCGTCGCTGATATCCGCCTGCACGGGAAACGCCCGCCCGCCGTGTGCGGTGATCGCGTCAACCACCTCCTGCGCCGCGGCGGCGTTACTGAGGTAATTGACCGCCACGGTATAGCCCTGCGCGGCCAGCAACTGCGCCGTCGCCCTGCCAATGCCGCGGCTCGCGCCGGTAATCAGTGCAATGGACATACTTTTTCCTTTTTTATGGTGTGGTACAGCAGGCTTTTCTGCATGCATCGGGGTGCTCCCGATAACTTACCGCGGTGCGTAACGCAGGGACACTCTACAAATCAGGTAGCAATAGCGTGGCATCCGGTGCCGCGCCATAAAAAAAGGGCGCCGAAGCGCCCTGTGGGTTGTCTTTACCTGCTGGTCACAGCGAAGAGCCGTTACTGATACTCGCTCATCGGCACACAGGAGCAGAAGAGATTACGGTCGCCGTAAACATCATCGAGACGCTTCACGGTCGGCCAGTATTTATTCTCAAACCCTGCCGGGAACGCCGCCAGCTCGCGGCTGTAAGCGTGCTCCCATTCCTGAGCCAGTTCGCGCTGCACGTGCGGCGCGTTGACCAGCGGGTTATCGTCCTGCGGCCATTCGCCCTGCGCCACACGGTCGATTTCGCCGCGGATCGCCAGCATCGCGTCGATAAAGCGGTCCAGCTCAGTTTTGCTTTCCGATTCTGTCGGCTCAACCATCAGCGTGCCCGCGACCGGGAAAGACATGGTCGGCGCGTGGAAGCCATAGTCGATAAGGCGTTTGGCGATATCCAGTTCGCTGATGCCGGAGGCCTCTTTCAGCGGGCGAATATCCAGAATGCACTCATGCGCGACGCGGCCGTCGCGACCGGTATAGAGCACCGGATAGGCGTCTTTCAGACGGCTGGCGATGTAGTTGGCGTTGAGGATTGCCGTCTGGCTTGCCTTCTTCAGCCCTTCAGAGCCCATCATACGGATATACATCCAGCTTATCGGCAGAATCGACGCGCTGCCGAACGGTGCGGCGGAAACCGCGCCCTGCGCCGTCAGCATGCCTTCAATCTGCACGACGCTGTGGCCCGGCACAAATGGCGCCAGATGTGCTTTCACGCCAATCGGGCCCATGCCAGGGCCGCCGCCGCCGTGCGGAATACAGAATGTTTTATGCAGGTTGAGATGTGAGACATCCGCGCCGATATAGCCCGGCGACGTGATGCCCACCTGGGCGTTCATGTTGGCGCCGTCAAGGTAAACCTGACCGCCGTACTGATGCACGATGTCGCACACCTCGCGGATGGTTTCTTCATACACGCCGTGGGTGGACGGATACGTCACCATAATACAGGAGAGCTTATCACCTGCGGTTTCGGCCTTCACACGCAGATCCGCCAGATCGATATTGCCCTGTTTATCACAGGCGACCACGACGACCTGCATGCCTGCCATCTGCGCCGACGCCGGGTTGGTGCCATGCGCGGAGCTCGGAATAAGACAGATATCGCGATGGCCTTCGTTGCGGCTTTCGTGATAGTGGCGGATAGCCAGCAGGCCCGCATACTCGCCCTGCGCGCCGGAGTTCGGCTGCATGCAGAGCGCATCGTAACCGGTGAGCTTCACCAGCCAGTCGGAGAGCTGGCCAATCATCTGCAGATAGCCCTCGGCCTGATCCGCCGGACAGAACGGATGCAGTTCGGCGAATTCCGGCCAGGTTATCGGGATCATTTCCGCTGCCGCATTGAGCTTCATGGTGCAGGAGCCGAGCGGGATCATCGCCTGATTCAGCGCCAGATCTTTGCGCTCAAGGCTGTGCATATAACGCATCATCTCGGTTTCGCTGTGGTAGCGATTAAAGACCGGATGCGTCAGGATGGCGTCATCGCGTAGCATCGCGGCCGGAATGGAGCGGCTGTCGTGCGCCACCTCTTTATCCAGCGCGTCGATATCCGCCTGCGCGTCGTCACCGGTCACGACGCGCAGCAGCGCCTGCACGTCAGCGCGGGTCGTGGTTTCATCAAGCGTAATGCCGACCGCGCCCGGAATATCGCTGCGCAGGTTGATTTCCTGTGCCTGCGCGCGCGTCAGCACCGCCGCTTTATCGGCGACGTCGACGCACAGCGTGTCGAACCAGGTGGCATGACGCAGCTTCAGCCCTTTGCGTTGCAGGCCCGCCGCCAGAATATCGGCAAAACGGTGGATACGGCTGGCGATGCGCTTCAGCCCCTCCGGGCCGTGGAACACGGCGTAGAGGCTCGCGATATTGGCCAGCAGCACCTGGGAAGTACAGATGTTGGAGTTCGCTTTCTCGCGGCGAATATGCTGCTCGCGGGTTTGCATCGCCATACGCAGCGCAGTGCGACCGGCGGCGTCTTTCGATACGCCGATAATGCGCCCAGGCATGGAACGTTTAAATTCATCGCTGGCGGCAAAGAACGCCGCATGCGGGCCGCCGTAGCCCATCGGCACGCCGAAACGCTGGGCGGAGCCGAAGACGATATCCGCGCCCTGCTTGCCCGGCGCGGTCAGGAGCACCAGCGCCATAAAATCCGCCGCTACGCTGACCACCACTTTGCGGGATTTCAGCTCGCTAATCAGCGCGCGATAGTCATGCACTTCGCCAGTGGTGCCGACCTGCTGCAACAGCACGCCAAACAGATCCTGATGATCGAGCGCCTTTTGCGCGTCATCCACAATCACCTCAAAGCCGAAGGTTTCAGCGCGGGTGCGCACCACATCCAGCGTCTGTGGATGCACATCAGCCGCCACAAAGAAACGGTTGGCGTTTTTCAGTTTGCTGACGCGCTTCGCCATCGCCATGGCTTCCGCCGCGGCGGTAGCTTCATCAAGCAGCGAGGCGGAGGCGATATCAAGCCCGGTCAGATCCAGCGTCACCTGCTGGAAATTAAGCAGTGCTTCGAGACGTCCCTGAGAGACTTCCGGCTGGTAAGGCGTATAGGCCGTGTACCAGCCCGGGTTTTCCAGCATGTTGCGCAGGATAACCGGCGGGGTGTGCACCGCGGTGTAGCCCATGCCGATATAGTTTTTGAAGCGCTTATTGCGCCCGGCGATAGCTTTGAGCTCCGCCAGCGCAGCGAATTCGGTCGCGGCGTCGCCAACATCAGGCGGGGTCGCAAGCTGGATATCCGCCGGAACGATTTGCGAAATCAGCGCATCCAGCGAGTCCGCGCCAACGGTGCGCAGCATCTCCTGCTGCTGGTCAACACCCGGTCCGATATGACGCCCGATAAAAGCGTCGCGATTTTCCAGGTGGCTCAGGGTCTGGGTCATGGGCGATATTTCCTGAAACGTGCAGTGAGGCAAATAAATGCGATGGTCAGTTGTGCTCCCTTGTGGGAGCGGCGCGTGCAATGCGACGCACGCGCCTGCCCCTGAGCGTTACCCAGGAGCGCGGTCCCGTGTATTACTCGTTTTCTAACAGCGCTTCATACGCGCTGGCGTCCAGCAGCGCGGCCACTTCGGCCTCGTCGCTGGCTTTGATTTTGAAAATCCAGCCCTGGCCGTACGGCTCGCTGTTGACCAGTTCCGGAGAGTCGCTCAGCGCGTCATTGACGGCCACGATCTCGCCGCTGACCGGCGCGTAGATGTCAGAGGCGGCTTTCACCGACTCCGCCACGGCGCAGTCGTCACCCGCGCTGACGGTCGCGCCGACATCCGGCAGGTCGACAAACACCATGTCGCCCAGCAACTGCTGCGCATGTTCGGTGATCCCAACGGTGTAAGTACCGTCCGCTTCTTTACGCAGCCATTCGTGTTCTTTGCTGTATTTCAGTTCGTTTGGCACATTGCTCATTGCTTCTCTCCTGATAACAAAACTTACTGCGCCACCGGTTTACCGGCGCGCACGAAAACGGGTTTAGTGACCTTCACGGGCATTTCGCGGTTGCGGATCTGCACAATGGCAGTATCGCCGATACCCGCCGGAACGCGAGCCAGCGCAATGCTGTAGCCGAGCGTCGGCGAGAACGTGCCGCTGGTGATAATGCCTTCGCACGCGTTGCCCTGGGTGTCAGTGAAGCGCACCGGCAGCTCATTGCGCAGCACGCCTTTTTCGGTCATGACCAGGCCGACCAGCTGTTCAGTGCCGTTTTCACGCTGGGCTTCCAGCGCATCGCGGCCGATGAAATCGCGGTCTTCCGGCTGCCAGGCGATCGTCCAGCCCATATTGGCAGCGAGCGGCGAAACGCCTTCATCCATCTCCTGGCCATACAGATTCATGCCCGCCTCAAGGCGCAGCGTGTCGCGCGCGCCGAGGCCGCAAGGTTTCACGCCCGCTTCTACCAGCTGGCTCCAGAACCCCGCCGCTTTTTCATTCGGCATCGCGATTTCATAACCCGCTTCGCCGGTATAACCGGTAGTGGCGATAAATAAATCGTCCGCCTGCACGCCGAAAAACGGCTTCATGCCTTCGACGGCTTTACGCTGCGCATCGTTAAACAGCGTGGCGGCTTTGGCCTTCGCGTTCGGGCCCTGAACGGCGATAAGGGAGAGATCGTCGCGCACGGTAACGGCGACGCCGTAAGGCTCGGCATGCTCGTTGATCCAGGCGAGATCTTTTTCACGGGTGGCGGAGTTCACCACCAGGCGGAAATAGTCTTCCGTCATGAAGTAGACGATCAGGTCGTCAATCACGCCGGCAGAGGCGTTGAGCATGGCGGTGTAGAGCGCTTTACCCGGCTGGGTCAGCTTCGCCACATCGTTTGCCAGCAAGTAGCGCAGGAAATCGCGGGTGCGCGCGCCGCGCAGATCGACAATGGTTATGTGAGAGACGTCAAACATCCCCGCGTCGTTGCGCACGGCATGGTGTTCGTCAATTTGTGAGCCGTAATGCAGCGGCATCATCCAGCCGTGGAAATCCACCATGCGCGCGCCGCAGAGGTTGTGCTGTTCATACAACGGGGTTTGTTGAGCCATCTTTTCCTCATCCTGTCAGCCGGGTTGGTGTGGGTTTCAGACGGCGAACAGCCCTGAGTGAAACCCGGCGCCGACGCCGATCCCGACGGCGACGCAAACGTTAACTTGCGTCTGAACTTATCACCGAACGGAGGTGTAAACCATAAGGTGAGCTGAGTCATCAGATTAGCTTATGACCGGGACAGGCGTTTTTGGCGACAGAATTAAACACTGCCTGAATGGTTTCAGGCGTAGCCGATACGCTAACTCTCTGCCGCCTTTTCAAAATAACCGGGCAGAAATCGCTGTTTTGAAGGAAAAATCATGGCAGTGGAAAAATTAAAGGATTAAAAAAACTAATCCGAAAAAGAGAGTGAAATTAGAATATTTCAAACGGGGGGAAGCTTCTCTTTCCGACGCCCGGAAAGAGAAGTGTGACGCAGTTAACGCAACCACGCAGGCAGGTCATTCAGCCCCATCGCCTGGCGAATCAGCTGCGGTTTGATCCCCGGCAGTTTATCGGCAAGCGTTAAGCCCAGATCGCGCAGCAGCTTTTTCGCCGGGTTATTGCCTGAGAAAAGCTCGCGAAAGCCCTGCATGCCTGCCAGCATCATCGCGGCGGCGTGCTTGCGGCTGCGCTCGTAGCGGCGCAGATAGAGATGCTGGCCGATATCCTTGCCCTGCTGTTGCAGGCGACGCAGTTCGCTTATCAGTTCAGCCGCGTCCATAAAGCCGAGGTTCACTCCCTGCCCGGCCAGCGGATGAATGGTGTGCGCGGCGTCGCCGACAAGCGCCAGTCGATGCGCGGCGAACTGACGCGCATAGCGCCCGGTCAGCGGGAAGACCTGTCGCTCGCCCTCAAGCGTACACAATCCGAGGCGGTTATCGAACGCCACACAGAGGGCCTGATTAAACGCGGACGCAGGGGCCTGTTGCATCCGGTCCGCCTCCTGCGGCGAGAGTGACCAGACGATAGAGCACAGATGCGGATCGCCGAGCGGCAGGAACGCCAGAATGCCGTCGCCATGAAAGACCTGGCGCGCCACGCCGCCGTGCGGCTCATCGGTGCGAATCGTGGCGACCAGGGCATGATGCTGGTAATCCCAGGACGTCAGCGGAATTTCCGCCTTTGTGCGCAGCCAGGAGTTAGCGCCGTCCGCGCCCACAACCAGCCGCGCCGTCAGCATATTGCCGTCTTCGAGCGTAATAAATGCTTCGTTCTCGCCCCAGGCCACCTGTTGCAGCGTCGCCGGCGCCATCAGCGTCACAGATTTGCACTGCTGCGCCTTTTCCCATAACGCATGGTGGATAACCGGGTTTTCGATAATGTGCCCAAGATGGCTGAAGCCGAACGCCTCATCGTCAAACGCGATGCGCCCGAAGCTGTCTTTTTCCCAGACCTCCATGCCGTGATAGGCCGCGGCGCGCTGGCGAATAATCGCCTCCCATACGCCGAGACGTTTGAGCAGCGTTTCGCTGGCGGCGTTGATCGCCGATACGCGCAGCGCTGGCGGCGCTCCGGCATCCAGCGGTTGCGGCGCGCGTTGTTCAAGCACCGCGACGCGCAGCCCGCTGCCTTCCAGCCCGCAGGCCACCGCCAGCCCGACCATTCCGCCGCCGACAATCGCTACATCTACACTTTGCACATTCGACTCCTTAGCGCGGCACCCAACCCAGGGTGCGTCTGGCCAGCGCGTCACGCGCCGGGGTAAATAGATCCATCGCCATCAGGCCAAGGTTGCGCCCGACGACCAGCGGCGACCAGCGGTTGGCGAAAAGCTGCACCAGCCCGTCGGTAACGCCGATCGTCGCGGCTTTATCCTGCTCCCGGCGCTGCTGATACGCGTTTAGCACCGGATACGCGCCGATATCCTGACCGCGCGCGAACGCCTGCGCCAGCGTCTCCGCGAGCGTTATTACATCGCGTAAGCCGAGGTTAAAGCCCTGCCCTGCGATCGGATGCAGCGTCTGGGCAGCATTGCCGACAAGCGTCGTGCGATGCGAAATCACCCGTGAGGCGAGGCTTAAGGCGAGCGGATAGCCGCTGCGCGCGCCTGCATGTGTGATACGCCCGAGCCGCCAGCCAAAAGCGTGTTGCAGTTCGCGACAGAAGCGCTCATCGCTCCAGCCCAGTACCTCTGCCTGTTTATCAAGCGGATGGCACCAGACCAGCGAGCTGCGCCCACTGGACATCGGCAGCAGCGCCAGCGGGCCGTGTTCGGTGAAGCGCTCAAACGCGCGTCCCTGGTGCGGCAATGCGGTCGCGACATTCGCGATAATCGCCGCCTGGTGGTAAGGCTGCTGACGCCATTCAATGCCGCACTGCGCGCCAATCGAGGAGCGCGAACCGTCGGCGGCGACCAGCAACTGGCCTTCCAGCGTCTCGCCGCTGTCCAGCCGTACGCTCACCGCCTCTTCACGGCGCGTAATGTCCGCCACACGCGCCGGGCAGTGCAGATGAACGCCGGGCGCTTTGCGCAGCAGGCCGAAAAGGCGCTGACCGGCATCATGCAGTTCGACGACATGGCCAAGCGCCTGCGTCTGGTAATCGCGTGCGTTGAGCGTCACAAAACCGGCGTGACCGCGATCGCTGACATGAACGGTGGTGATGGGTGTCGCACAGGGAGCGAGCGCCTGCCAGACGCCGACACGTTCAAGCTCCCGGCAGGTGCCGTCGGCAAGCGCGATGGCGCGCGCATCGAATCCCGGATGCGCGGCGGACTCTGGCGCGCTGGCTTCCACGAGGTGAACCGGCAACGCACCGTGAGTGAAGCGGGAAATCGCGAGCGCCAGCGTCGCGCCAGCCATGCCGCCGCCTGCGATAATCACACTCATGAGCGCTGCGCTGCCGCCATCAGCGCTTCGATGTCGTCCGCCGATTTCACCACGCTCGCGGTCAGGTTTTCGTTACCCGTTTCGGTGATGACGATATCGTCTTCGATGCGAATGCCGATGCCGCGATACTCCTCCGGCACGTCGGCGTCGGGGGCGATATAGAGGCCCGGCTCAACGGTGATAACCATTCCCGGCGCCAGAATGCGCGAGCGATCCGGGCCGTAGAAACCGACGTCGTGCACATCCAGCCCCAGCCAGTGGCTGAGCCCGTGCATAAAATAGGGACGATGGGCATTTTCGGCGACCAGTTGCTCCACATCGCCTTGCAGAATGCCAAGCCCGATAAGACCTTTCACCATGACGCGCACCACATCGCCGGTGACGTCCTGAATCGACGTACCGGGGCGGAAAAGGCGCAGCGCGGTTTCCAGCGACTCCAGCACGATGTCGTAAACAGCGCGCTGAGCCGGGGTGAATTTGCCGTTCACCGGAAAAGTGCGGGTGATATCGCCCGCGTAGCCCTGATATTCACAACCTGCGTCGATCAGGACCAGATCGCCGTCGCGCAGCTGGCTTTCGTTTTCAGTGTAATGGAGGATACAGCCGTTCTCACCGCCGCCCACAATGGTGTTATAGGAGGGAAAACGCGCGCCGTGGCGGGTGAATTCATGCAGAATTTCGCCTTCAAGCTGATATTCATACATGCCCGGACGGCATTTTTGCATAGCGCGGGTATGCGCCAGCGCGCTGATTTCACCGGCGCGGCGCATCACAGCCAGCTCTTCCGGCGATTTGAACAGGCGCATTTCGTGTACCCAGGGGCGCCAGTCGGTGAGCGTGGCGGGTGCCGAGAGATTCTGGCGCGAACCGCGGCGCAGCTTATCGAGCGCGGCGAAAACGATGGTGTCGGCGTAGGTGTATTCCCCCTGCGCGTGGTAGACCACATCCAGCCCGTTGAGCAGCTGATAAAGCTGTTCGTCGATTTCATTAAAAGCCAGCGCACGGTCAACGCCGAGCTTCGCCGGCGCTGCATCCTGCCCGAGACGGCGGCCAAACCAGATCTCCGCATTTTTATCGCGCAGACGGTTGAAGATAACGCTGTGGCTGTGGGTCTCATTGCTTTTGATGAGCACCAGCACGGCTTCCGGTTCGTTAAAGCCGGTGAAGTACCAGAAATCGCTGCTCTGGCGATAGGGATATTCGCTGTCGGCGCTGCGTGAAGCTTGCGGCGCGGCGAAGATCAGTGCCGCGCTGGCCGGCGCCATTTTCGCCAGCAACGCCTGACGGCGTCGCAGAAACTCTTGCTGTGTCATTGCACCTCCTGAGTAAACGAATTTTAGTGAAGCGTAGGCTTTTTCACTTCCGGCGCGGTCAGCGTCTGGCGCGTAAAGGTGTCATGGCAGAGCAGCGCCGCGACGCGCACATACTCGACGATCTCCTCAAGCGACATTTCCAGCTCTTCCTGATCTTCGCCTTCGTCATAGCCGAGCTGGGCAATATTGCGCAGATCGTCAATGGCCTCGCCGGTTTCGCCAGTGATTTTGTCGAGCTTCGGCTGCGTGACGCCAAGCCCCAGCAGGAAGTGGTTCACCCAGCCTGCCAGCGCGTCGGCGCGATCGAAGACCGAGACGTCATCGCCATCCGGCAGCCAGAGCTGGAACAGGAAACCATCATCCTCCAGCGTATCGCTGGTGGCGGCGTGCAACTGACGCAGCGCCTGAGCGAGCTGTTGGCCGAACGCCAGCCCCTCATTGGTGAGGTCGTGCAGCAGCGGTTGCCAGCTGCTGTCATGATTGCCGCCGCACAGGATTCCACTGATAAGTCCGTGCATTTCTGCGGGGGTCAGGCCCACGCCTTGCTGATTGAGCAACTGGCCGACTTCGTCGTAACCAGGCATTTCGTTCTGTATAGACATGCGCATTCGTCGTCGTTGGGAGGATGAGTTCGTGTTATGCTACCACTTCGTGCCCTGGTGATACCAGAAAAGGGCTTGTGTCTTCATATCAGGGTAGCTATAGTGTCGCCCCTTCGCAGCCCCGGCGCGAATGGTTGGCGAGTCAACAGCAGGAAAGTGGAATGTCTGCACAACCAGTCGATATCCAAATTTTTGGGCGTTCACTGCGGGTGAATTGCCCGCCTGAACAGCGAGATGCACTGAATCAGGCTGCGGACGAGCTGAATCAACGGTTGCAAGATCTGAAAGTTCGCACTAGAGTCACCAATACTGAGCAGTTAGTTTTCATCGCAGCACTGAACGTCTGTTATGAGCTGGCTCAGGAAAAAGTTAAAACCCGTGACTACGCGGCCAACATGGAACAGCGTATCCGGATGCTCCAGCAGACCATTGAGCAAGCATTACTTGAGCAGGGTCGCATAAGTGAAAGAGCGGAGCCAAAGTTTGAATAACGCTTCAGGGTCTACTATGGTAGAGTGACCGTGAAGAAAAAATTTCTCTGAGATGTTCGCAAGCGGGCCAGTCCCCTGAGCCGATATTTCAAAAAACAAGAATGTGACGCTCCACGGTTGGTGAGCATGCTCGGTTCGTCCGAGAAGCCTTAAAACCGTGACGACGCATTCACCTTGAACCGCGGGTTCAAGGGTTACAGCCTGCGGCGGCATCTCGGAGATTCCCCTTCCTTTACTACCATGACGCAACTTCCTGTTAGTGCCGACCTTCGACAACAAATCCGTAAAACAATACGTCAACAGCGCCGCGCGCTGACGGCCGAACAACAGGCGCATTTCGCCGAACGGGCCGCTGCACGCATGCTGGGCTTCGCCCCGGTCGTTGAGGCGCGCACCGTCGCGGTATTTCTCTCCTTTGATGGTGAACTCGACACCCGCCCGCTGATTGAAGGTCTGTGGCGCGCCGGGAAGCAGGTCTACCTGCCGGTGCTTCATCCTTTCAGCCCCGGTAATCTTTTGTTCCTGCGATATCTGCCGGATAGCCTGCTTGCGACGAATCGTCTGAAAATTCTTGAGCCTGCGCTGGATGTACGCCATGTGCTGCCTTTAGACCGCCTCGACGTCTTGATAACGCCGTTGGTCGCGTTCGACCGCACGGGACAACGCCTCGGCATGGGCGGCGGTTTTTACGATCGCACCCTGCAACACTGGCGCGACCACGGATTCTTCCCGGTCGGTTACGCGCACGACTGCCAGCAGGTGGAAAGCCTGCCGGTGGAAGAGTGGGATATTCCACTACCCGCGGTGGTGACGCCGGGTAAAACCTGGCTTTGGTAAAAGAAAAACCTGAGGAAAAGAAAAGCCGGGTTGCGTTACGCATACCCGGCTTACGCGCCGATATTGCAGGCCGGACAGCGTTACGCCGCCCGACGAACGGCATTAGTACAGCAGACGAGCGCGAATAGTACCCGCAATGGCCTTCATGCTTTGCAGCGCTTTGTTCGCTACCTCTTCCGACGCGTCGACATCAATAACCACATAGCCCATCTGAGGGGTGGTTTGCAGGAACTGTGCGGCGATGTTGATGCCCTGTTCAGCGAAAATCTGGTTAATGGCGGTCAGCACGCCAGGACGGTTTTCATGGATATGCAACAGGCGGCTAACGCTGCCGCCGTGCAACGGCAGAGAAACTTCAGGGAAATTCACCGCCGAAAGCGTAGAGCCATTATCGGAGTACTTCGCGAGCTTGCCCGCCACTTCCAGACCGATATTTTCCTGCGCTTCCTGGGTTGAGCCGCCGATATGCGGCGTCAGGATGACGTTGTCAAACTCGCACAGCGGCGAGTTAAACGGATCGCTGTTGGTCGCAGGCTCGACCGGGAACACATCAATCGCCGCGCCCGCAAGATGCTTGCGAGAGAGCGCGTCGCAAAGCGCCGGGATATCCACCACCGTACCGCGCGCGGCGTTAATCAGCAGCGCGCCGGGCTTCATCAGCGCCAGCTCTTCCGCGCCAATCATGTTTTTGGTCGACGCATTTTCCGGCACATGCAGGCTCACCACGTCGCTCATATTGAGCAAATCGGAGAGATGCTGCACCTGCGTGGCGTTGCCAATCGGCAATTTGCTTTCGATATCGTAGAAAAAGACGTTCATGCCCAGCGATTCCGCCAGGATGCCGAGCTGCGTGCCGATATGGCCGTAGCCGATAATCCCCAGCTTTTTACCGCGCGCTTCATAAGAGCCCGTCGCCAGTTTGTTCCAGATACCGCGATGCGCTTTGGCATTCGCTTCCGGAATACCGCGCAGCAGCAGCAGCAGTTCGCCGATAACCAGTTCGGCAACCGAACGGGTGTTAGAGAACGGCGCATTAAAGACCGGGATGCCGCGCTTCGCTGCCGCGTCCAGATCCACCTGGTTGGTGCCGATGCAGAAGCAACCGACCGCCACCAGTTTTTCCGCGGCGGCGAAAATCTCTTCAGTCAGATGAGTACGGGATCGCAGGCCGATAAAATGCGCATCGCGGATGGACGCTTTCAGCTGCTCGCTGTCGAGCGCGCCCTTATGATATTCAATATTGGTATAACCTGCGGCGCGCAGGCTATCGATGGCTTTCTGGTGAACGCCTTCCACCAGCAAGAATTTAATTTTGTCTTTCTCCAGCGATACTTTTGCCATTTCCCGACCCTGTCTTGTCTGAACTGTTATGAAGCTGAAATAAGCCAGCCTTCTGCCAACATATCAAAATTTGCGTTCCCGGCAATATGAACGTTTGCGTCGCGATGTTGAAGAAATATCACGGAAAGATAAAAGGCAGGACAAAATATGGCATGGCAGAAATATGACGGAAGGATTAACAGGATGGAAACAAAAATGTGAGAGATGTCACCAAATTTCACGCCGGGGAAATTTTTTTTCAGCGGGGCGCCGCGACGCCCCGGTCAGATCATTTTACGATGGTTTTCACGCCGTCCGCCGTGCCGATCAGCGCCACGTCCGCGCCGCGGTTCGCAAACAGCCCGACGGTCACCACACCCGGAATCGCATTAATCGCGTTCTCAAGTGCGATCGGGTCGAGAATGGTCATACCGTACACGTCGAGGATCACGTTGCCGTTGTCGGTCACCACGCCCTGGCGATACTCCGGACGCCCGCCGAGTTTCACCAGCTGGCGCGCTACGGCGCTGCGGGCCATCGGGATCACTTCCACCGGAAGCGGGAAGTTGCCGAGTACATCCACCTGCTTGGACGCATCGGCGATACAGATGAACTTCTGCGCGACCGATGCGATGATTTTCTCACGGGTCAGCGCCGCGCCGCCGCCTTTGATCATCTGCATCTGGCCGTTAATCTCGTCCGCGCCATCCACATAGATGCCGAGCGTATCGACTTCATTGAGATCAAAAACAGTGATGCCTAAGCTTTTCAGTTTTTCGGTCGAGGCGTCAGAGCTGGAAACCGCCCCTTCAATCTCGTTTTTCATGGTGCCCAGCGCGTCGATAAAATGCGCGGCGGTGGAGCCGGTGCCGACACCGACAATTGTGCCCGGCTCGACATACTGAAGCGCGGCCCAGCCGACGGCTTTTTTAAGTTCATCCTGCGTCATGAGAGTTTTGCCTGTGGTGTGAAAACTGTCGCGCATTATAGAACAAGCCGCAGCCCAGTGGGTCAGTCATTCTGCGGCACAGCTCCGATGTTTGCGTTTGGGTCTGTATCCATCGCAAATTTATGTCATAGTGCGACAGATAACGAGACAGGGAGCACACCACAGAGATGAAACGCCCGGACTACAGAACACTACAGGCGCTGGATGCGGTGATAAGAGAGCGCGGATTTGAGCGCGCCGCACAAAAGCTGTGTATTACGCAGTCCGCCGTATCGCAACGTATCAAACAGCTGGAAAACACATTCGGCCAGCCGCTGCTGGTCCGTACCGTGCCGCCGCGCCCGACTGAACAGGGGCAAAAGCTGCTGGCGCTGCTGCGTCAGGTGGAGTTGCTGGAGGAGGAGTGGCTGGGCGACGAACAAACCGGCTCGACGCCGCTGCTGTTATCGCTTGCGGTCAACGCCGACAGTCTCGCGACCTGGCTTTTGCCCGCGCTGGCGCCGGTGCTGGCCGATTCGCCCGTGCGCCTGAATCTGCAGGTGGAAGATGAAACCCGCACCCAGGAGCGTTTGCGCCGTGGCGAAGTAGTAGGCGCGGTGAGTATTCAGCCCCAGGCCCTGCCGAGCTGTCTCGTCGATCAACTGGGCGCGCTGGACTATCTGTTCGTCGCCTCGAAAGCTTTCGCCGATCGCTATTTCCCGAACGGCGTCAACCGCGCGTCGCTGCTGAAAGCGCCCGCCGTCGCGTTTGACCATCTGGATGATATGCACCAGGCCTTTTTACAGCAGAATTTCGACCTGCCGCCCGGTAGCGTTCCCTGCCATATCGTGAATTCGTCAGAGGCATTCGTACAGCTGGCTCGTCAGGGCACCACCTGCTGTATGATCCCGCATCTTCAGATAGAAAAAGAGCTGCAAAGCGGCGAGCTTATCGATCTCACGCCAGGGCTGTACCAGCGCCGGATGCTGTTCTGGCACCGCTTTGCGCCGGAGAGCCGCATGATGCGCAAGGTCACCGACGCGCTGCTGGAGTATGGGCGCAAGGTATTGCGTCAGGATTAAAAAACCCGCCGGATGGCGGGTTTTTTGTTTACTGTTGCGAGGGCGCGTTGGTCGCCGCAGGTGCGGTTGCCTGATTTGCCGTGCCGTTCTGGGTCGCCGTACCGCTCTGCGCCTGAGCAGGCTGGAGTTCGAACACCACATCCACCTGATCGTCAAACTGAATAGTCTGCTGATCGTAAGTGTCCTGGGCGGAAGCCGGCGCCGCGGCTTCGGCTTTCATCATGCGCATCATCGGTGTCGGCTGATAGCTTGAGACGTGATAACGCACGCTGTAAACCGGGCCAAGCTTGCTGTTGAAACCGTTAGCCAGCTGCTGCGCCTGACGCACCGCGTCGTCGATAGCCGCTTTGCGCGCCTTGTCTTTATATTCATCCGGGTGCGCCACGCCTAACGAAACAGAACGGATTTCGTTCAGCCCGGCCTTCAGCGCGCCATCAAGCAGCTCATTAAGTTTATCGAGCTTACGCAACGTCACTTCCACCGTGCGCACCGCGCGATAACCTTTCAGCTGGGTCTTGCCATCTTTGAGGTACTCATATTCCGGCTGGGTGCGCAGGTTGGCGGCGTTCACGTCTTTTTTCTCAACGCCGTTGTTCTGCAGGAAAGTCAGATACTGCCCCACGCGCTCGTCCGCCTGTTTTTTCGCGGCAGCCGCATCTTTGGCGGAAACATTCACCTCAATAGCCAGCGTCGCGATATCCGGTACCGCATCCACGCTCGCCGTGCCGGAGGTGACGATGTGCGGACCGTTGGGCAATTCATTCGCCTGAACGGACGTCGCGCCGAAACCAATCATTGCCGCAAGGGCCATCACTTTAAACTTCACTGTTATTCCTCCATGCTGCGTGCAAGTGAAACCGCCCGTCAGGGCAGACGGGCATCTGCCTGCAAGCTTAGCGCCCCGGCGCGGAATGTCCATCAGAGAAGGCTTAGAGGCCGAGCGTCGCCAGGTGATTTATCCCCTCTCGCGCCAACTGGAAAGCGATAAACCACATCACCAGGCCCACCAGCAGATTAATCGTTCGCTGCGCGCGAACAGTGCGCAGACGCGGCGCAAGCCACGCGGCGAGCAGCGCCAGGCTGAAAAACCAGATAACCGACGCGCTGATCGTGCCCAGCGCAAACGCGCGTTTCGGTAGCGCGTCAAGCTGCCCGCCCAGGCTGCCGAGCACTACAAAGGTGTCGAGGTAGACGTGGGGATTAAGCCATGTGACGGCAAGCATTGTGGTGATGATTCGCAGCCTGCCGTGCTTCAGGGTTTGCGCCGAGGCAAGCTCAGGGTTGCCGGCAAGCGCGGTTTTCAGCGCGCCGAAACCGTACCAGAGTAAAAACGCCACGCCGCCCCAGGTGACAAGCGCCAGCAGCCAGGGGGACTGCATCAGAATCGCGCTGCCGCCAAAAATGCCGGCACAAATTAGTACGATATCGCTCAGCGCGCACAGCGAAGCGATCATCAGATGATACTGGCGACGAATGCCCTGGTTTAGCACAAAAGCATTCTGCGGGCCGAGCGGCAGGATCATCGCCGCGCCCAGGGCAAGCCCCTGAAAATAAAAACTTAACACGTTACGTTCCCGAATAAAGTGGCAGTCAGGTGCTCAGTGTAGGGGGTCGTTGCCATTAGAAAAAACGAATAATATTAATCGTCAATAAGAAATACTAATGAACCGAGTTAAAAAAACGGCCTGCGCATGGCAGGCCGTCTGGCAGGTTACTGGCCGTCGGCCGGTTTTTCCTGTGGTGCCTGAGGCTGCGTGATGATCGCAGGCTGCGGCTCGGCTCGCGGCGTCTTTTCTTCCGCGTCGCCTTTCAGCGGCTTGTAGTGCACATCCATCTGCGGGTAAGGAATGCCGATGCCGTTGGCATCCAGCGTTTTTTTGATGCGCTCCAGCACATCCCAGTAAACTTCCTGCAGATCGCTGCTCTTGCTCCAGACGCGAATGACGAAATTCACGGACGAAGCGCCCAGCTCATTCATGCGCACGGTCATTTCACGATCTTTGAGAATACGATCGTCGGACTCGATAATTTCCGTCAGCAGCGCGCGGACTTTATCGATATCCGCGTCGTACGAGACGCCGATGATAAATTCGTTACGGCGCACGGGCTCACGCGAGAAATTAATGATATTGCCCGCGATGATTTTGCCGTTCGGCACCACGACGATGCGGCCATCCGGCGTGCGAAGTGTCGTCGAGAAGATTTGTACGTGGAGCACCGAACCCGCGACGCCGCCGAGATCGACATATTCACCCGCACGGAACGGGCGGAAGGTCACCAGCAGTACGCCTGCCGCGAGGTTGGAAAGCGAGCCTTGCAACGCCAGGCCCACCGCCAGCCCGGCGGCACCAAGTACGGCGATAACCGACGCTGTCTGTACGCCGACGCGGCCCAGGGCTGCAATCAGCGTAAAGGCGATAATCCCATAGCGCACCAGCGCGGATAGAAAATCCGCCACGGTGGCATCGATATGACGGGCGATCATGACGCGGTTAAGCGTATTAGAGATGGCGCGCGCTACGATCATCCCGACGATAATGATGGCGATCGCCGCCACAATATTAACGGCGTAGCTGATAAGCAGCGCCTGGTTACGCACCAGCCAGCCGCCGGCGTTATTAATACTGTCTATTACGTGTAAATCATCCATTCGCGATCCTTTTCCCCTGGTCGGGTGATTAATGAACTGCCAGTCTGAGGCAGCGAGGATTGTTAAAGGGTAAACAAAACCTCGGTGCTCTGCCAGTCAGCGTACCGCGAATCGGACACCTATTGCGTTGATCTTGCAAAAAGAAAGGCCCACCAGAGGTGGGCCTTTTAGGCGATGCTGTAAAAAAGATTACAGTACGTCGATGGCGTTCAGCTCTTTGAAAGCCTGCTCCAGACGAGTCACCATGCTCGCCTGCGCAGCACGCAGCCATACGCGCGGATCGTAGTATTTCTTGTTCGGCTGGTCTTCGCCTTTCGGGTTGCCCAGCTGGCCTTGCAGGTAAGCTTCGTTTTCTTTGTAGTACTTCAGAATACCTTCCCAGGTTGCCCACTGGGTGTCGGTATCGATGTTCATTTTGATAACGCCGTAGCTTACGGAGTCTTTGATTTCCTGAGCGGAAGAACCAGAACCGCCGTGGAACACGAAGTTCAGGCTGTTGTGCGGCAGGTTGTGTTTCTTAGAAACATATTCCTGAGAGTCGCGCAGGATAGTCGGGGTCAGCTTCACGTTACCCGGCTTGTAAACGCCGTGTACGTTACCGAAGGACGCCGCGATGGTGAAACGGTGGCTGATCGCGTTCAGTTTGGTGTATGCGTAGTCAACGTCTTCCGGCTGGGTGTACAGTGCGGACGCGTCCATATGGCTGTTGTCCACGCCATCTTCTTCACCACCGGTGCAGCCCAGTTCGATTTCCAGGGTCATGCCCATTTTGGACATGCGCTCCAGGTATTTGGAACAGATTTCGATGTTCTCTTCCAGCGACTCTTCAGACAGGTCAATCATGTGAGAAGAGAACAGCGGTTTACCGGTAGCGGCAAAATGTTTTTCACCGGCGTCCAGCAGGCCGTCGATCCACGGCAGCAGTTTCTTGGCGCAGTGGTCGGTGTGCAGAATAACCGGCACGCCGTAGTGTTCAGCCATCTGGTGAACGTGATGCGCACCAGAGATAGCGCCGAGGATAGCGGCACCCTGAGGAATATCGGTTTTAATGCCTTTACCTGCGATAAACGCAGCGCCGCCGTTAGAGAACTGAACGATAACCGGCGCTTTTACTTTCGCAGCGGTTTCCAGTACGGCGTTAATGGAATCGGTACCCACGCAGTTAACTGCCGGCAGCGCGAAATTGTTTTCTTTAGCTACCTGGAATACTTTCTGTACGTCGTCGCCAGTGACGACGCCCGGTTTGACGAAATCAAAAATTTTAGACATGTTTCGTTGTCCTGTATGTGTATCTTCGACCGTTGAAAAGGGTAAGCGAGCTGTCAGGCGCGCTGAAAAACAGGCGGGCCCCCCCCGCCTGCTTCAATTACTGTTTTGCGCGCTCTTCGAGCATCGCAACTGCCGGCAGAACTTTGCCTTCCACGAATTCGAGGAACGCGCCGCCGCCAGTGGAGATGTAAGAGATCTTGTCGGCGATGCCGAACATATCAATAGCCGCCAGGGTGTCGCCGCCGCCCGCGATGGAGAACGCGTCGCTTTCTGCGATAGCGCGAGCCACGATTTCAGTGCCTTTACGGAAGTTCGGGAATTCGAACACGCCAACCGGGCCGTTCCACAGAATAGTTTTGGCGTTTTTCAGGATTTCAGCCAGTTTCTCGGCGGAAACGTCGCCCATATCCAGAATCTGCTCTTCATCTTTGATGTCAGAAACAGATTTCAGGGTTGCCGGCGCGGTTTCAGAGAACTCAGTCGCCACGCGAACATCCGTCGGAACGGGAATGTCGCAGGTGGTCAGCAGGCGTTTGGCTTCATCCACCAGGTCTGCTTCGTACAGGGATTTACCCACGTTGTGGCCCTGGGCTGCAACGAAGGTGTTGGCGATGCCGCCGCCGACGATGAGCTGGTCAGCGATTTTAGACAGGGAGTCCAGCACGGTCAGTTTGGTGGAAACTTTAGAACCGCCAACGATAGCGACCATCGGGCGAGCCGGTTCTTTCAGCGCTTTACCCAGCGCGTCCAGCTCTTCCGCCAGCAGCGGGCCTGCGCACGCGACGTCAGCGAATTTACCTACGCCGTGGGTAGAAGCCTGCGCGCGGTGGGCAGTACCGAAGGCGTCCATGACAAACACGTCACACAGCGCGGCGTATTTTTTCGCCAGCGTTTCGTCGTCCTTTTTCTCGCCTTTGTTAAAGCGAACGTTTTCCAGAACGACCAGCTCGCCTTCAGCAACTTCAACGCCGTCGAGGTAGTCTTTAACCAGACGAACCGGCGCGTTCAGTTTGTCTTTCAGGTAGTTAACTACCGGCAGCAGAGAGAATTCTTCGTTGTATTCGCCTTCGGTCGGGCGGCCCAGATGGGACGTCACCATGACTTTAGCGCCCTGTTTCAGAGCCAGTTCAATGGTCGGCAGAGAAGCGCGGATACGCGCGTCAGAGGTCACTTTCCCCTCTTTTACCGGAACGTTGAGATCGGCGCGGATGAAAACGCGTTTACCTGCCAGATCCAGATCGGTCATCTTAATTACAGACATGGTGAATCCTCTCGTTGATTCTTAAAGTTTTGCAGACGCCATACGCTTGACCAGAAGGCTACTGCGTATGAAATCTTACCTGAAACCAATAGCTGCCATCGCTAACGTGGTGTCGAGCATCCGGTTAGCGAAGCCCCATTCGTTATCGCACCAGACCAGCGTTTTAATCAGGTGCGCTCCACTCACCCTTGTCTGGGTGCCGTCCACAATGGCGCTGTGCGGATCGTGGTTAAAATCTGTTGAGACCAACGGTAATTCCGTATAGTCAACTATACCATGAAATGCTCCCTGTGCCGCTTTTTGCAGCAACAGGTTGACTTCATGGGCTTTTACCGCTTTTTGCACCGTCACGCTTAAATCGATGGCAGTTACGTTAATGGTAGGCACACGCACCGCGATAGCCTCAAAGCGGTCATGAAATTTAGGAAAAATACGTGCTATGCCCGCCGCGAGCTTAGTATCGACCGGAATGATGGACTGACTGGCCGCGCGCGTGCGGCGCAAATCCGGGTGATAAGCGTCGATAACCTGTTGATCGTGCATGGCGGAATGGATAGTTGTCACGGTGCCGGACTCAATGCCGAACGCGTCATCCATCAGCTTGATAATCGGAATAATGCAGTTGGTGGTGCAGGAGGCGTTGGAGACAATACGATGTTCAGCGCGCAGCGCCGCTTCGTTGACGCCATAAACGACCGTCGCGTCGAGGTCGTTGCCGCCGGGGTGCGAGAACAAGACTTTGCGCGCGCCGGCTTCAAGATGGGCGACGCCGTCGGCCCGGCTGCCGTAAACGCCGGTGCAGTCGAGCACTACATCCACACCCAGTGCTTTCCACGGCAGCGCGGCAATCTCGCGCTCATGCAGCAGACGAATAACATCGTTGCCAATCCAGAGCTGTTCGCCTTCCTGACGGACATCCCACGCGAAACGGCCGTGGCTGGTGTCGTACTTCAACAGATGCGCCATGCCTGCGGCGTCGGCCAGTTCATTAATGGCGACCACACTGATTTCCGCGCGACGGCCGGACTCATACAACGCACGAACTACGTTGCGCCCGATGCGACCGAAGCCATTAATCGCTACGCGTAAGGTCATATATCTCCTGCCAGAATCCCGGTAATGAAGAGGCTGACAGAGTAATGCAGCCATCTTCGCAGGGGAATCCTCGCCCGTCACAAACTACAACCGTTTGATGGATTGTCGAACAATCATTCGACTGAAACGCTTCAGCAAGAATAAGCGAAACGTGGAATAAAAGGAATGATAACGCCCCGGAATGAAACCAACTTCTGACCTGCATCACATTTTTTCTGGAATAAATTCCACCATTACACCACTGTCCCTGAATAACGAACAAGAAAAGAGGGTCATTCCAGCGAATCATGGGGGTTACGCGCCTGCGGCTGCGTCCTACAATGCAATCCGCTCCACACTAACAAGGGAAAGAGGATGGCGACGCCAGAAGAATACGAAAATCAGGCAAAGCTGATGGACCTGCGCACGCGCTTTCGCGGCTGCCTGTTAGGCGGCGCCGTGGGCGATGCGCTCGGCGGCCCGGTGGAGTTTTTAAGCCTGCCGGACATTACCGCGCGCTTTGGTAAGCAAGGCGTGACCGGCTATGAGCACGCCTGGGGCGGTAAGGGCAAAATCACAGACGACACCCAGATGACGTTATTTACCGCCGAAGGATTGCTGCGCGCCTTTACGCGTGCGGCGATGCGCGGCATCGGCCCGTCGTTCACCTCCGTGACCGCGCATGCCTATCTGCGCTGGCTGGTCACTCAGGGCGAGCGCAACCGTCACGGGCTGGTGAATGCCGCCTCACTTTCCGGCTGGCTCATCAGGCACGACGCCCTCTTCCACCCACGCGCGCCGGGCACGACCTGCCTGAACGCGTTGCGCGAAATGCGCGCTTTCGGCGAACCTGCCCGTAACGACAGCAAAGGCTGCGGCGGCGTGATGCGTGTGGCGCCGGTGGGGCTTTTTTTCGTTCGTTACCCGACGGATGACGCGTTGCAGGCGGCGTTCGATACTGGCTGCCAGCTCGCGGCGCTCACGCACGGGCACCCGACCGGGTTTCTCACCGGCGGCGTGCTGGCGGCGCTGGTGTGGCTGCTCGTTCAGGGAGCGTCCGCAGACGCCGCGGCGACGCATGTTACCGGCCTGCTGCAAAGCGCCCCTGGGCACGACGAAACGCTGCAAGCGCTTGAGCATGCCCGCGCGCTGGCTCGCGCACCGATCGCCCCGCAGGAGGCAATATCATCGCTTGGCGAAGGCTGGATTGCCGAAGAGGCGCTCGCCATCGCCCTTTATTGCATGCTCAAAGCCGACTCGTTTGAACAGGGCGTACTGATGGCGGTCAATCACGGCGGCGATTCCGACTCCACCGGCGCGATCGCCGGGAATTTACTTGGCGCGAAATATGGCGTGACGGCGATACCGCAGCGCTGGCTGGCGGCGCTTGAGCTAAACACGGTGATTAAGGAGATGGCGGACGATTTACTGGATTACCGTGACTGGCGCATTTCAGATTATGACCATACGCCGTTCGCCTGCGCATTACGTGAAAAATACCCGGGGGATTAATCATAAAAAACGGGAGGCACGCTGGCCTCCCGTTCTCTCTTATCCGCGAATGACGATTACAGAATCGCTTTCGCCTGGTTTACCACGTTATCGACCGTGAAGCCGAACTCTTCAAACAACTGCTCCGCCGGTGCGGACTCGCCAAAGGTGGTCATGCCCACGACCGCGCCGTTCAGGCCCACGTATTTGTACCAGTAGTCGGCGATGCCGGCTTCGATAGCCACGCGCGCGCTAACCGCTTTCGGCAGTACCGCTTCGCGATACGCGGCGTCCTGCTTGTCGAACACGTCGGTAGACGGCATGGAAACCACGCGGGCTTTCACGCCTTCCGCAGCCAGTTTGTCGGCGGCGGCAACGGCCAGTTCAACTTCAGAACCGGTAGCAATGAAGATAAGTTGCGGCTGACCGTCGCAATCTTTCAGGATGTATGCGCCGCGGGCGATATCCGCCAGCTGCTGCTCGCTACGTTCCTGCTGCGCCAGGTTCTGACGGGAGAAGATCAGCGCCGTCGGGCCATCGTGGCGCTCAACGGCGTATTTCCACGCCACGGCCGATTCCACCTGATCGCACGGACGCCATGTGCTCATGTTCGGAGTCACGCGCAGCGCCGCCAGTTGTTCAACCGGCTGGTGAGTCGGGCCGTCTTCACCAAGACCGATAGAGTCGTGGGTGTAAACCATCACCTGACGCTGTTTCATCAGGGCCGCCATACGCACGGCGTTACGGGCATATTCCACGAACATCAGGAAGGTAGAGGTATACGGCAGGAAACCGCCGTGCAGCGCGATACCGTTCGCGATGGCGGTCATACCGAATTCACGTACGCCGTAGTGAATGTAGTTGCCAGCGGCATCTTCATTGATGGCTTTAGAACCAGACCAGAGCGTCAGGTTGCTCGGTGCGAGATCCGCAGAGCCGCCCAGGAATTCCGGCAGCAGTTTGCCGAACGCCTCAATCGCGTTCTGGGACGCTTTGCGGCTGGCGATTTTCGCCGGGTTCGCCTGCAGACCGGCAATAAACGCCTGCGCTTTTTCCGCAAAGTCTGCTGGCATCTCGCCTTTCATACGACGGGTAAATTCGGCCGCTTCCTGAGGGAACGCTTTGGCATAAGCCGCGAATTTCTCGTTCCAGGCGCTTTCTTTTACCTGGCCCATCTCTTTGGCATCCCACTGCGCGTAAATCTCTTGCGGGATCACAAACGGCTCGTGTTTCCAGCCCAGTTGCTCGCGGGTCGCGGCCACTTCTGCGTCGCCGAGCGGCGCGCCGTGGGAGTCGTGGGTGCCTGCTTTGTTCGGCGAACCGAAGCCGATGATGGTTTTGCACATCAGCAGAGACGGTTTGTCGGTAACAGAACGCGCTTCTTCAATCGCGCGCTTGATAGCATCAGCGTCGTGACCGTCCACACCGCGTACCACATGCCAGCCGTAAGCTTCAAAGCGTTTCGCGGTGTCATCGGTGAACCAGCCTTCAATGTGGCCGTCAATGGAGATGCCGTTGTCATCGTAGAACGCGACCAGCTTGCCGAGGCCCAGCGTACCGGCCAGCGAGCAGACTTCGTGGGAGATGCCTTCCATCATACAGCCGTCGCCCAGGAAGGCGTAGGTGTAGTGATCGACAATATCATGTCCCGGGCGGTTGAACTGCGCCGCCAGCGTGCGCTCGGCAATCGCCATGCCCACGGCATTGGCAATGCCCTGCCCCAGCGGACCGGTGGTGGTTTCGACGCCCGGCGTGTAACCCACTTCCGGGTGGCCCGGCGTTCTGGAGTGCAGCTGACGGAAGTTTTTCAGCTCTTCAATCGGCAGGTCGTAGCCGGTGAGGTGCAGCAGGCTGTAAATCAGCATGGAGCCGTGACCATTGGACAGCACAAAGCGGTCGCGGTCGGCCCAGGACGGGTTCTGCGGATTATGGTTCAGGAAATCACGCCACAGGACTTCGGCAATGTCAGCCATGCCCATCGGGGCACCCGGATGGCCGGATTTGGCTTTTTGTACTGCGTCCATGCTGAGCGCACGAATAGCATTGGCAAGCTCTTTACGAGAGGACATTTTGACTCCAGATCGGATAGTTGAAGGCCACGCCTTGTTAACGGCTTGACTACTACGCGTTATGGGCTACGCCCGAAAAATTGTCCGACAATGTAACCCAAGCGGCTGAGCATGTACATGGAGCATCCTTTTGTCCGCTAAGAAATCTCTGGAAGCCGCTCGCAGTTTGCGCAACTCGCTCGCCGCGCGTGCGCAAACCTCTTTATACTTAGCCGCAGCCGCCGCCCGGTTCGCGGCGATGAATAATGAAACCTCAATGGAGCGTGGAAGCATAACGATGAAAATGCGCGCGATAGTACTGAGCATGACCGCAGCAGCCCTGCTGAGCGGTTGTCAAAATATGAATTCCAACGGCCTGCTGAGTTCAGGCGCTGAGGCGTTCCAGGCCTACACCTTAAGCGACGCGCAGGTGAAAGCGCTGAGCGACGAGGCGTGTAAATCGCAGGACAGCAAAGCGAAAATCGCACCGGCGAACAGCCAGTATACGCAGCGCCTGAATAAGATTGCTGCCGCGCTCGGCGATAACATCAACGGCCAGCCGGTGAACTATAAGGTTTACGAAGAAAAAGACGTTAACGCCTTCGCGATGGCCAACGGCTGTATCCGCGTTTACAGCGGGCTGATGGATATGATGAGCGATAACGAAGTGGAAGCGGTGATAGGCCATGAGATGGGCCACGTTGCGCTGGGTCACGTGAAGCGTGGAATGCAGGTGGCGCTCGGCACAAACGCTATCCGCGGCGCGGCGGCATCAGCGGGCGGCATCGTCGGCAGCCTGTCGCAATCGGATCTCGGCGAACTCGGCGAGAAGCTGGTGAACGCGCAGTTCTCGCAGCGTCAGGAGTCCGAAGCGGATGATTACTCCTACGATCTGCTGCGCAAACGCGGCATTAATCCGTCGGGGCTCGCTACCAGCTTTGAGAAACTGGCGAAGCTTGAGAAGGGCCGTCAAAGCTCTATGTTTGACGATCACCCGGCCTCCGAGGCGCGCGCGCAGCATATTCGCGATCGCATGAAGGCGGATGGCATTAAGTAATCGTCATCGGTCATGAAATCAAAAGAGCCGGACAGGGAAACACCTTGTCCGGCTCTTTTATGACTGCCGTCAGGCCCGTTGAATATTACGCTACCGGGCCGCACACAGTTTACTCGCCTTTTTTCGCCGCCTGGATGTAGAGCATCTCCAGTGCCAGCGTCGCAGCGGCAAGCGCCGTGATATCGGACTGATCGTAAGCCGGAGCGACTTCCACGATATCCATACCGACGATGTTCAGATCCTGAATGCCGCGCAGCAGTTTCAACGCGCGATCAGAAGTCAGCCCGCCTATCACCGGCGTGCCGGTGCCCGGTGCAAATGCCGGATCCAGACAGTCGATGTCGAAGGTCAGATAAACCGGCATATCGCCGACAATCTGCTTCACCTGCGCGACCACGTCGTCGACGGTGCGGTCATTCACCTGCGGCGCGTCCAGCACAGTAAAGCCGTTGTCTTTGTCAAACTCGGTACGAATACCGATCTGCACCGAACGGGTTGGATCGATCAGGCCTTCGTTCGGCGCGGTGTAGAACATGGTGCCGTGGTCAAATTCACAGCCGTTGGAGTAGGTGTCGGTGTGCGCGTCGAAATGCACCAGCGCCATTTTGCCAAAATGCTTCGCGTGCGCGCGCAACAGCGGCAGGGTGACGAAGTGGTCGCCGCCGAAAGAGAGCATACGCTTACCGGCCGCCAGCAGTTTTTCCGCATGCGCCTGCAGCTTTTCACTCATTTCACGCGCGTCGCCAAAGGCGTAAACCAGATCGCCGCAGTCCACGACGTTCAGGCGTTGACGCATGTCGAAATTCCACGGGAAGCGGTTGCCTTCCCACGCCAGGTTCGTGGAGACCTGACGGATAGCGGCAGGCCCGAAACGGCTGCCGGAACGCCCGGATGTCGCCATATCGAACGGAATACCGGTGATCACCCACTCGGCGTCGCTCTCATACGGCATGAAGTTCAACGGCAGGCGTAAAAAACCAAAGGCGTTGGAAACCAGGGAGTTGTCGTACTGATGGCCTAAGGTATTCATGAATCTGACCTCTTGTTAAGGTTGAGACGTTAGATAAAAAAAATCCCCTCCGCGTCGTTAAACCCGACGAGGAAGGGATGGATTCTTTAGCAACACATTGTTGGCGCGGATTATCGCCAGATTTTCGTTCAGGTTCAATAGCGCGCGGCTCATGCTCGTCAGTATAGAACAGGAAATTCCATCGCGCGTTTTTTAGCCTCCTGACCAGCAGGAGGCATAATCCGGTTACTCGTCTTCCAGATAGGTATAGCCGTACAGGCCGCTCTCGAACTCTTCCAGGAACTGCTTTTGCAGGTCGCTGTCGAGATCGGTTTGCTTCACCTGATCGCGGAAATGGGTCAGCAGCGTATCCGGGTCAAGCTGCACGTAGCGCAGCATGTCTGCCACCGTGTCGCCTTCATCAGACAGCTCCACTTCCACGCTGCCGTCCGGGAACACAAACACATCCACCGCTTCGGTATCGCCGAAGAGGTTATGCATGTTGCCGAGAATTTCCTGATACGCGCCCACCATAAAGAAGCCCAGCGGCGGCGGGTTTTCCGGATCGTATTCCGGCAGCGGCATGGTGGTCGCGATGCCGTCGCCATCAACGTAGTGGTCGATAGTGCCGTCGGAGTCGCAGGTGATGTCGAGCAGCACGCCACGGCGCGTCGGCGCGTGGTTCAGCCCTTCCAGCGGCAGCACCGGGAAGAGTTGATCGATACCCCAGGCATCCGGCATCGACTGGAACAGCGAGAAGTTGACGTAAATTTTATCCGCCATACGTTCCTGGAGTTCGTCGATAATCGGGCGATGCGCGCGGTTTTGCGGATCAAGCTGCTTTTGCACTTCCTGACACAGGCTCAGATAGAGCTGTTCAGCCCAGGCGCGCTCCTGCAACGTGTACGCGCCGGAGGAGTAGCCGATATGAATATCGTGCAGATCCATCTGGCTGTCGTGTAGCCACTCGCGCAGCGAACGGCGCGTGCCCGGCTCATGCATCTCCTGCCAGGTTTCCCACATGCTTTGCAGCGGGCGCGGCGCGTCCTCGGCAGGCGCGCTCGGCTCGGTGTATTCGTTACGTTCAACGCCGATGATATTGGAAACCAGCACGGTATGGTGCGCGGTCACGGCGCGGCCCGATTCGGTAATAACCGTCGGGTGCTGCAGGCCGTTCTCTTCGCAGGCGTCGCCGATGGCCCAGATAATGTTGTTGGCGTATTCGTTCAGGCCGTAGTTGACCGAGCAGTCGGACTGCGAACGCGTGCCTTCATAATCCACGCCCAGGCCGCCGCCCACGTCGAAGCACTGGATATTCACGCCAAGCTTATGCAGCTCAACATAGAAGCGGGCAGATTCACGCACGCCAGTGGCGATGTCGCGGATGTTGGCCATCTGCGAGCCGAGATGGAAGTGCAGGAGCTGGAGGCTTTCCAGACGGTCCGCCGCGCGCAGCATCTCGACCAGTTGCAGTACCTGAGTCGCCGCGAGGCCGAATTTCGATTTTTCGCCGCCGGACGACTGCCACTTGCCGGAGCCCTGGGAGGCGAGACGCGCACGCACGCCGAGACGCGGGATCACGTTCAGGCGTTCAGCTTCTTCCAGCACGATTTTGATTTCCGACATCTTCTCGATGACCAGATAGACCTTGTGGCCCATCTTCTCGCCGATCAGCGCCAGACGAATGTATTCGCGGTCTTTATAGCCATTACAGACGATCACGCTGCGGGTCATGCCCGCGTGCGCCAGCACCGCCATCAGCTCCGCTTTGGAGCCCGCTTCCAGGCCCAGCGGCTCGCCGGAATGGATAAGCGATTCAATCACGCGGCGATGCTGGTTTACCTTAATCGGGTAGACCAGGAAGTAATCGCCGTGATAGCCGTAGGATTCACGGGCGCGCTTAAACGCCGCGTTAATGGAACGCAGGCGATGTTGCAGGATCTGCGGGAAGCAGAACAGCGCAGGCAGACGCTGGCCCTGGGCTTCGCGCTCCTTAACCAGCTTCGCGAGATCGACGCGCGCTTCAGGGACGTCCGGATCGGGGCATACGCTGATATGGCCCAGTTCGTTGACGTCATAGTAGTTATTGCCCCACCAGGCAATATTGTAAGTACGCAGCATCTTGCTGGCTTCCTGGGAGCTCATTGCAACCTCCTGCATGGAACGTAGTACACCCTGTTCGCCTGCTGACGAAGGCGAAGATGAATAGATGTCGTCAGACATAGCGAACCTCAAATTTTTGTCGAAAGTGTAAAACAGTTAACTACTATCGCAGCGTTACACTGTGATAACAACCCATAAACAGCAGAGTTATCCAGCACATAGTGCTGACCACCCTGCCGCGCGACCGGTTTCTTATTCATATCATTGTAAAACACGTAACCGAACTCCGTATGACGGGTCGGCGAAACCACGAGAAAACTCCTGACGTCAGGAGAGCCCTTGTTCAGTTATCGCAAGCCTTGACCGGCCCGGGAATCCTGAGAAGCGCCGAGATGGGTAGAACATCGGCAGGTTTGCAAAAAAGAGATGCAGGTTGCGGGGGAAAAACGCACGCCAGAACGGCATGGCAGATTAAGCGGATCACGACGGTTCATTATCTGGTATCACCTCCACGCCAGCCCTTGTGTGACCAGCGATAAGCCAAAGCTAAAATTCACTCTCAGCCCGGCTGGAAGTGGCGACACGGAGTCTGATTCCGTGCGCTTTTTTGCAGGAGCCGCGCGCGCCGTTTTATACCGGGAACAGGGGTAAAAAGCAAAATAAAAAAGCGGCTTGCGCGGTCCTTGTCAGGAAATATTGCCATCGCTGCGTTGACGGCTATGCGAACCGCCTCAAAAACTGCTGGAAATCGGCTTAAGATTTAACCTAGAATAGCCGTCCAGATGTTAATCCATCTATACTGATTAACACTTAGCCTTCCTGTGTGTTTACCTGCATGGCCGCAGAATTTTCTTCTTAGATGGCACCGACACACGGTATGCTGAGCTAATTGATTTATCCAGGGTGATACAAAACATGGCAAAACACCTTTTTACCTCTGAATCTGTCTCAGAGGGACATCCCGATAAAATTGCGGACCAGATCTCCGATGCAGTGCTGGACGCTATTCTTGAGCAGGATCCGAAAGCACGCGTGGCCTGCGAAACTTACGTGAAAACCGGCATGGTGCTGGTCGGCGGTGAAATCACCACCAGCGCGTGGGTGGATATCGAAGAGATTACCCGCAACACCGTTCGTGAGATTGGCTACGTCCATTCTGATATGGGCTTTGACGCCAATTCCTGCGCCGTACTGAGTGCTATCGGTAAACAGTCTCCGGACATCAACCAGGGCGTTGACCGCACCGACCCGCTTGAGCAGGGCGCGGGCGACCAGGGCCTGATGTTTGGTTACGCGACCAACGAAACCGACGTGCTGATGCCTGCGCCGGTCACCTACGCGCACCGTCTGGTGCAGCGTCAGGCTGAAGTGCGTAAAAACGGCACCCTGCCGTGGCTGCGCCCGGATGCGAAAAGCCAGGTCACTTTCCAGTACGACGCCGGTAAAATTGTCGGCATCGACGCGGTCGTGCTCTCTACGCAGCATGCTGAAGATATCGAGCAGCACGCGCTGCACGAAGCGGTAATGGAAGAGATAATCAAGCCGGTTCTGCCTGCGGAATGGCTGAATGAATCGACTAAATACTTCATCAACCCGACAGGCCGTTTCGTTATCGGCGGCCCGATGGGCGACTGCGGCCTGACCGGTCGTAAGATCATTGTCGACACCTACGGCGGCATGGCCCGTCACGGCGGCGGCGCGTTCTCTGGTAAGGACCCGTCTAAAGTGGACCGTTCCGCAGCCTACGCGGCGCGTTATGTCGCGAAAAACATCGTGGCCGCAGGCCTCGCTGACCGCTGCGAAATTCAGGTGTCTTACGCGATTGGCGTAGCGGAGCCGACCTCCATCATGGTGGAAACCTTCGGTACCGAGAAAATCGCGACCGAGCAGCTCACCCTGCTGGTGCGTGAATTCTTCGACCTGCGTCCGTACGGCCTGATCCAGATGCTGGATCTGCTGCACCCGATCTACAAAGAGACCGCCGCTTACGGTCACTTTGGTCGTGAACACTTCCCGTGGGAAAAAACCGACAAAGCGCAGCTGCTGCGCGATGCTGCCGGTCTGAAATAATCCCCTGCGCAGTGACGCTCAAAGGCCAGCCTCGTGCTGGCCTTTTGCTTTTCGGGCGCTGGATCCTCCCCGCCCCTTCCATTTAGCCGACAGCGACTATACTTCTTGCCAGTTGCGCAGGTCGGAACTCATTGAAACCGATTACATCAGCAGGAAAACCGGCGCTTTTTCAGAATTGTCTTTACGCGAACGTCCGTTCCGCATTCTGTTACATGCCGTTTCGGTTTAGTCTGAATTCCTCTCTGCCGCTTCGTTACTGGCTACACTAATTAACTGATAAAAAAAGGGATAAGCGCTTTACGCAAGTTGACACTAGTGTAACCGATTACACGCACGTGACTGATATCACATATTTTTACGTTACGCTAACTTACCCTTTACCACGATAAAACCAATAACCCAACTGGAGGGCAGTATGCCTGACAATAAAAAACAGGGGCGTTCAAACAAGGCCATGACGTTCTTCGTCTGTTTTCTCGCGGCCCTGGCGGGACTTCTTTTCGGCCTGGACATCGGCGTGATCGCGGGCGCGCTGCCCTTCATCACTGAAGATTTTAATATCACCCCGCACCAGCAGGAGTGGGTCGTCAGCTCCATGATGTTTGGTGCCGCCGTCGGCGCGGTCGGCAGCGGCTGGCTCTCCTCACGCCTCGGGCGTAAATACAGCCTGATGATAGGTTCCGTGCTGTTTGTTATCGGCTCGCTCTGCTCGGCCTTTGCGCCGAACGTGGAAGTGCTGATTATCTCCCGCGTGCTTCTGGGCCTCGCGGTAGGTATCGCCTCCTACACCGCGCCGCTGTACCTGTCTGAAATCGCGCCGGAGAAGATCCGCGGCAGTATGATTTCGATGTATCAGCTGATGATAACCATCGGTATCCTGGGCGCGTATCTCTCCGATACCGCCTTCAGCTACAGCGGCGCCTGGCGCTGGATGCTGGGTGTTATTACCATTCCGGCGATTCTGCTGCTGATTGGCGTCTTCTTCCTGCCGGACAGCCCGCGCTGGTTCGCTGCCAAACGTCGCTTCCACGATGCCGAACGCGTGCTGCTGCGCCTGCGTGACTCCAGCGCCGAAGCCAAGCGCGAGCTCGAAGAGATCCGCGAAAGCCTGAAGGTGAAGCAGAGCGGCTGGGCGCTGTTTAAAGACAACAGCAACTTCCGCCGCGCAGTGTTCCTCGGCATTCTGTTGCAGGTCATGCAGCAGTTCACCGGCATGAACGTCATCATGTACTATGCGCCGAAAATCTTCGAACTGGCCGGGTATTCCAATACCACCGAACAGATGTGGGGCACCGTAATTGTGGGCCTGACCAACGTGCTGGCGACATTTATCGCGATTGGTCTGGTCGACCGCTGGGGCCGTAAGCCGACGCTTATCCTCGGCTTTATCGTGATGGCCGCGGGCATGGGCATTCTCGGCACCATGCTTCATATGGGCATCGACAGCCCGGCAGGCCAGTACTTCGCGGTCGCCATGCTGCTGATGTTCATTATCGGTTTTGCGATGAGCGCCGGTCCGCTTATCTGGGTATTGTGCTCTGAAATCCAGCCGCTGAAAGGCCGCGATTTCGGTATCACGCTCTCTACCGCGACCAACTGGATTGCCAACATGATAGTCGGGGCGACCTTCCTGACCATGCTCAACACGCTGGGCAACGCGCCGACCTTCTGGGTCTATGCCGGTCTCAACCTGTTCTTCATCGTGCTGACTATCTGGCTGGTGCCGGAAACCAAGCACGTGTCGCTGGAACACATTGAGCGCAACCTGATGAAGGGCCGCAAACTGCGCGACATCGGCTCGAACGACTAAGCCTCGTTAATCAATGTCTTTTCAAAGGGATGCCTGGCATCCCTTTTTTATGCCCTGGTTTCAGAAGGAATAGCCGACCGTAAAATAGCCGGCCCAGCCGGTCGCCTTGACGTAAAAGTCGCCGTCGCCAAAGTTAAGCTTCGCATTATCCTTCCACTGGCCGCCATTATGGAAATAACGCGCCGTAACGGCGGTTTTCCAGTGCGCCCAGCTGAGCGAAAAAATATGCGAAGAGGCGATAGAGTCATTAGTGCGTGCGTTATCTCTGTCGCCCAGCTCCGAGCCAAAATCAAAATTCGTAAACCGGAATAGGTAAACTGCGCGCCCCAGAGGCGGGTAATGGGAATGGCATATTTCACTTTTACACGATACCCGTCCCATTCATTTTCATTGGCCGCCGCATAGTTCTGCCACTGGTATTTCGCGTAAACGTCAAACGCCAGCGTCACCGGCAATCCGGTGTCGATATCCGTCCCCAACCCCATATACCAGGTGCTTTGCCGCGACGTCCGATTATCGCCCATGTCATATACATAGTCGTTTGCGATATACCACTCTTTAAAAGGGCCGAATACCAGCGGCACACCGGTCAGCTTATCGAGTGAGAAGCGTGGTTCTATTTCCAGAAACAGCGGCGATCCATCATCCCACGCGCCGTGGTCCGGCGTATTACCAACGCCGAAAAATTTAGGAATATCGACATAGCCGTAAAAATCAAACCAGTCCTTTTTACCGAAAGCCGTATATTCCGGATAAAGATCGTTAGTTAATATCGGGCCGAAACGCGTATGATAACGCCCAATGACATTCAGGCTCTGATGCCACCAGTCTGATAAATATTCCTCCTGCGCTAATGCCTGCTGTGAAATGCCCGCCATGCATAATCCTAATAACCATCCTTTATTCATTTATATAATCTCTTTAACGTTATCGCGTTATGACGCTCGCTACCAGCCTCATAAAATGACTTAATAATTTCCCGCACTGCCAGTGACGTAAAGCGCGCCGTGGTTACAACAGATAAATTAACAACAGCTTATATAATGCCGGGAGAGGTTATATTTTGTGATTGCCAGCGCAATCTACTGAATTAATAAAAGAGGCGCGCGCCAAACCCGCGACGGTAAATAAACACGCATCAGTAATTCAGAAAAGGATTAGCAACGGTCATTTTATTACCGGATAAAACCTGTCGTTAATAACGGTAAGCATTGTCACTGATAAGATGAAACGTTATTCTTTTCGTCATGAAAACCCCACGCCTCCCCATTGCCATTCAACAGGCCGTCATGCGCAGCCTGCGCGACGCCCTTGCGCGCGCCAACCTGAAGCTCGGCTGCAGCTACCCTGAGCCGAAACTGGTCTATCAGCAGCGTGGCACGGCGGCGGGCACCGCCTGGCTCGAAAGCTATGAAATCCGTTTAAATCCGGTGCTGTTGATGGAAAACCAGCAGGCGTTTATCGACGAAGTGGTGCCGCATGAGCTGGCGCATCTGCTGGTCTGGAAACATTTCGGGCGTGTGCCGCCCCACGGCAAAGAGTGGAAATGGATGATGGAAAGCGTGCTTGGCGTACCGGCGCGTCGAACGCATCAGTTTGAACTCAATTCGGTGCGCGCCAACACCTTCCTCTACCGCTGCCGCTGTCAGCAGCATCAGCTGACCGTCCGCCGCCACAACCGCGTGGTGCGCGGCGAAACCCAGTACCGCTGCGTGCGCTGCGGCGATACGCTGGTGGCGGAAAACTGACGCCTTCCGGAAATTTCTGGCAATAACCGATTGCTTCCGGCGCCCTCCTTCGTTACGTTGCGAACACCTTCAGATAAGGAACTGGAAGATGTCTCGCAAAATTTTACTGGCGGCAGCGCTGAGCGTCGCCGTTGTCGCGCCTGCCGCGCTGGCGGCAGGGATCCACAGCTTCAGCCAGGCCAAAGCCGCTGGCGTAAAAATCAACGCCGACGCGCCGGGCGATTTCTACTGCGGCTGCCCCATCACCTGGCAGGGCAAAAAGGGTATTCCCGACCTCAACGCGTGTGGTTATCAGGTACGCAAAAACGAAAACCGCGCCTCGCGTATCGAATGGGAGCACGTGGTGCCTGCGTGGCAGTTCGGCCACCAGCGCCAGTGCTGGCAGGAAGGCGGGCGTAAAAACTGCGATAAAGACCCGATCTATCGCGAAATGGAAACCGATCTTCATAACCTGCAACCCGCCGTTGGCGAGGTGAACGGCGATCGTGGGAATTTCCTCTACAGCCAGTGGCGCGGCGGCGAGGGCCAGTATGGCCAGTGTGAAATGAAGGTCGACTTTAAAAATAAACAGGCCGAGCCGCCTGCCCGCGCCCGTGGCGCTATCGCGCGCACCTATTTCTATATGCGCGATAAATATCAGCTCAATCTGTCGCGCGCGCAGACGCAGCTTTTCGAGGCCTGGAACAAGCTCTACCCGGTCACCGCGTGGGAATGCACCCGCGACGCGCGCATCGCGAAGGTGCAGGGCAACCATAACCCCTACGTACAGCAGGCTTGCCAGGGGCAAAACCGCTAACCTACACTACCGGGCAATTGTTAACGCAGGGCTTGCCGCGCGATGCCGCAAGCCCGTTTACCGGAAAAAGCCCATGCGAATTCCCCGCATCTATCATCCCGAGCCGTTAATCGTCGGGCGCGAAATCGCCCTTGATGAAGACGCCGCCAACCATGTGGGCCGGGTGCTGCGCATGAGCGCAGGCCAGGCGCTGCAACTTTTCGACGGCAGCAACCACGTTTTCGCCGCAGAAATCACCCAGGCGAGCAAAAAAAGCGTGCTGGTGACTGTGCTTAGCAGCGAGCCCGCGAACCGCGAATCGCCGCTCTTTTTACATCTGGGCCAGGTGATGTCGCGCGGCGAAAAAATGGAGTTCACCATCCAGAAATCGATCGAGCTTGGCGTCAGCGTTATCACGCCGCTGTTCTCCGAGCGCTGCGGCGTTAAGCTTGATGAAGAGCGCATGAATAAAAAACTTCAGCAGTGGCAGAAAATCGCCATCGCCGCCTGCGAGCAATGTGGGCGCAACGTGGTGCCGGAAATCCGCCCGGCGATGGATCTGGAGGCCTGGTGCGTAGAGCCAGACAGCGGCCTTAAGCTGAATCTGCACCCGCGCGCCGCGCACAGCATCAACACGCTGCCGCAGCCCGTCGGGCGCGTGCGCCTGCTGATCGGCCCGGAAGGCGGCCTTACCGCCGATGAAATTGCCATGACCGCACGTTACCAGTTTACTGATATCCTGTTAGGACCACGCGTTTTGCGCACAGAGACCACTGCGCTCACCGCCATCACCGCACTGCAGGTGCGCTTTGGCGATCTGGGCTAAAGGAGAAAAATAATGATCAAGCTCGGCATCGTGATGGACCCCATCGCAAGCATTAACATCAAAAAAGATTCCAGCTTCGCCATGCTGCTGGAAGCCCAGCGCCGCGGCTACGAACTCCACTATATGGAAATGGCGGACCTCTACCTGAACAACGGCGACGCCCGCGCCCGCACGCGTCTTGTGAGCGTTGAGCAGAACTACGACAAATGGTACGAGTTCGGTACCGAGCAGGATATCGCGCTGGCCGATCTCGACGTGGTGCTGATGCGTAAAGATCCGCCGTTCGATACCGAATTCATTTACGCCACCTATATCCTTGAGCGCGCTGAAGAAAAAGGCACGCTTATCGTCAACAAGCCTCAGAGCCTGCGCGACTGCAATGAGAAACTGTTCACCGCGTGGTTTGCCGACCTTACCCCGCACACGCTGGTGACGCGCAACAAAGCGCAGCTGAAAGCCTTCTGGGAAAAACATGGCGACATCATTTTAAAACCGCTGGACGGTATGGGCGGCGCGTCAATTTTCCGCGTAAAAGAAGGCGACCCGAACCTGTCCGTCATTGCGGAGACGCTGACCGAGCTTGGCAGCCGATACTGCATGGCGCAAAACTACCTGCCGGCGATTAAAGACGGCGACAAGCGCGTGCTGGTGGTGGACGGCGAGCCGGTGCCTTACTGCCTGGCACGTATTCCGCAGGGCGGCGAAACCCGCGGCAACCTGGCGGCGGGTGGTCGCGGCGAGCCGCGTCCGCTTTCTGACAGCGACTGGGAAATCGCCCGCCGCGTGGGGCCAACGCTGAAAGCGAAAGGGCTGATTTTTGTCGGCCTGGATATTATCGGTGACAAGCTGACCGAAATTAACGTCACCAGCCCGACCTGCATCCGGGAAATCGAGGCCCAGTTCCCGATTTCCATCACCGGCATGCTGATGGACGCCATTGAAAAACGCCTCGCTAAGTAAACCTGACGGGCGGGGATCCCCGCCCGTTACCCCACCGGGGGTGACAGCTCGCGACTTTCCCCGCATACTGAATCTGCCGATTTTCCAACCAGGACTACAGAACTTTTGACGATGAATTTACAGCATCATTTTCTCATTGCCATGCCGGCCCTTCAGGACCCGCTGTTCCGCCGTTCCGTGGTGTATATCTGCGAATACAATGATGAAGGGGCCATGGGTCTTATCATTAATAAGCCTCTGGAAAATCTGCAGGTGGAAGGTGTGCTTCAGAAACTGAAAATCACGCCGGAGCCGCGCGACCCGGCTATTCGTCTCGATAAACCGGTATTCCTCGGCGGCCCGCTGGCGGAAGATCGCGGTTTTATCCTCCATACGCCGCCCGATATGTTCTCTTCCAGCATTCGTATTTCTGACAACACGGTTATCACCACTTCACGCGACGTACTGGAAACGCTCGGCACCGCAGAGCAGCCCGCCGATGTGCTGGTGGCGCTCGGCTATTCTTCGTGGGAGAAAGGCCAGCTTGAAGAAGAAATCCTGGAAAACGCCTGGCTTACGGCCCCGGCGGATCTGAACATCCTTTTCCGCACGCCGATCGCCGACCGCTGGCGCGAGGCCGCGAAGCTTATCGGAATAGACATTCACACCATGCCTGGCGAAGCGGGGCACGCGTAATGAGCGGTACCCTGCTGGCCTTCGATTTTGGCACCAAAAGTATCGGCGTGGCGATTGGACAGCGCGTGACCGCCACCGCTCGTCCGCTGAACGCGATCAAAGCGCAGAACGGCAACCCGGACTGGTCGCTCATTGAGCGCCTGCTGAAAGAGTGGCAGCCGGATGACATCATCGTCGGCCTGCCGTTGAATATGGACGGAACGGAACAGCCGCTCACGGCGCGCGCCCGCACCTTCGCCAACCGGCTGCATGGCCGCTTCGGCGTGAAAGTGACGCTGCATGACGAGCGTCTCAGCACCGTGGAAGCCCGGGCCGGGCTCTTCGAGCGCGGTGGGTTTCGCGCGCTAAACAAAGGCAGCGTCGACTCCGCTTCTGCGGTCGTTATTCTGGAAAGTTACTTCGAGCAACACGGTTAAGATTTTACGCGCAGCGTCGCCTGGCGCTGCGCCCTTCTCTCCCGTCTTAAACGGATTATTTCCGCTAATGAATCCGCCACGGATCACAGATCTGTCGTAACGCCTTTGCTAGCGCCGCTAATCGTTTCTATAAAAGAAACATAAAGAATGACCGTCAAACCGGTTTTACCAGCCGCATGGCCAGTTCATTCAATTGCTCAAGGCGGGTGTGGATTTCCGGCGCGCTGATATTCCACATACCGGCTAACGCCAGCGCGGCGCTGTGAATGCCAAGCGGTTTCGCCATTGAGACTTCGCCGTCATCGTGGCGCCAGATAACCTGGCCGCGCTCGCGCTGCTGCGCCACGTGGGGTGCCAGTTGAGCCCACTGCTCGGGCGTGAAGCGCCCTTCCAGCGCCTCATCGCTTTCAGCCGCGAGCAGCGCCATGCCGATAACCGACTGCCAGGCGGGCAGCATACGAAACCCGGCCAGGGCTTGGCTCATCTGGCTGCCGGGCGTCGAGTGGTAGATATAGATGATTTGATCTTCCCAGAGCACGCCGAGCGCCACGACGACATCTTTCGGCGCGTGTTGTTCAAGCTGCGGCAACGCATGGGAGAAGAGCGCGGAGCCGCGGATCGCCTGCGCCGCCAGGGCGTGAATGCCGGGACCGGGCAGATAACGGCGCTGCTCGTCCTGCATGGTGAGGCCGATGGAGGCCATCGTCATCAGCAGACGGTTAACGCGCGTGGTGTTGATGCCCATCAGGCGGGCCAGTTCGCGACAACCGATGGCTCGATCGCTCGAAACCAGATACTGCAGACAGCGGATCCCATCGATCAGACTCTGGTTGGGTTGTGAGGACATAGCGAAGTTCCGTTGCATGACAATGTGATGAGTGTAATGCCAGTTAAGAAGGATACAAGCTTATGAACATCTTTCCCCGCAGCGCCGACCGCACGTTTCCTGAGGAGCATCTTCATGCCGATCTGCTGGTAGCGGGCGGCGGGCTGGCCGGTTTGTGCGCGGCGCTGGCTGCGGCCCGCGATGGGTTGCACGTGATCCTGGTACAGGACAGACCGGTACTCGGCGGCAATGCCTCCAGCGAAGTACGGCTGTGGGCCAACGGCGCAACCTCACACATGGGCAACAATAACCGCTGGGCACGCGAAGGCGGTATTATGGGCGAGATCCTGGAAGAGAACCTCTGGCGCAACAAAGAGGGCAATCCGGTGATGTTCGATCTGGTGTTGCTGGATCTGGCACGCTCCCAGCCCGGCCTGACGCTGCTGCTCAACACGGCGATTTTTGAGGTGGAAAGCAACGACCGGCGTATTCAACGCGTGCGTGGCTTTAACGCCATCAACGAGACGTTTTATACTCTTACCGCCAGCCAGTTTTGCGACGCCACCGGCGATGGCGTACTCGGCTACCTCTCCGGCGCCGAGTTTCGCGTCGGCGCGGAAGAGGCTGACGAGCTCGGCGAAAAAATGGCGCCGGGCGACAGCTTCGGGCATAAACTCGGCCACTCAATTTACTTCTACACCAAACAGACCAGCGGGCCAGTGCGCTTCGTCCCGCCGTCGTTCGCGCTGAAAGACATCACCGACATCCCGCGCTACCAGCGTCTGACTTCCACGCTAAACGGCTGCGATCTCTGGTGGCTCGAATGGGGCGGTCGCCTCGACACCGTGCATCAGAGCGAAGAGATCAAATGGGAGCTGTGGAAAATCGTCTGGGGCGTCTGGGATCATATTAAAAACTCCGGACAGTTTCCCGATGCCGATAATCTGACTATCGAGTGGGTCGGCACCATCCCCGGCAAGCGCGAAAGCCGCCGGTTTATGGGAGATTACCTGCTCTGCCAGCAGGATATTATCGAGCAGCGCGACCATTACGACGCCGTGGCTTACGGCGGCTGGTCTATCGATCTGCATCCGGCAGATGGCGTCTACAGCACCCACGACGGCTGCCGCCAGTTTCACAGCAAAGGGACCTACACCATTCCCTGGCGCAGCCTGTACAGCCGCTCGCTTGATAATCTCTTTCTGACCGGGCGGCTCATCTCCGCCTCGCATGTCGCCTTCGGCAGCGCCCGCGTGATGTGTACCTGCGGACTGCTGGGCGAAATCGTGGGACGCGCGGCGGCGATCTGCCATCAACAGACGCTCACGCCGCGCCAGCTGGCAGCACGCGAGCACATTGGCGCGCTGCAACAGCATGTGCAGGCGACGGGCTGTTATATTCCGCGCCAGCGGCTGAACGACCCGGCGCGCGGCGCAGAGCTTCGCGTCAGCAGCGAATATCAACTGGCTGAGCTGACGCCGAACGGCGAATGGGCGCCGCTGTCGGCCCGCACCGCGCTGCTGCTGCCGCTGCGGGCCGGGCAATCGCTGCCCACCCTGCATTTTACATTGCGGGCTGACGCGCCTCAGCGCCTGCACGTTCAGTTGCTTACCAGTCACAAGCCGGGCAACTATACGCCGGAGCGCTGGCTTGACGAATGCGAACTGGAGATTCGCGATGCCGCCTCGTACCGGGTGGCGCTGCGCCATACCGCCGAAGCGGACTGCTACGTGTTTGTCGTTTTCGATCGCTGCGACGGGGTCGAGCTGGCACTCAGCGCGCAGCACCTGCCGGGCATTATGATGGTGTTTAACAGCGTGAACGCCCGCGTCGCCAAACGCTCGCGCCAGGTCGTGGACGGCGACTACGGCGTGGACGAGTTCGATTTCTGGCTGCCGCGCCGCCGTCCGCACCAGATTATGCCCGCGCTGCGCCTCGATGCCCCGCTGCGCTGCTACCCGGCGGAAAATCTGCTCAATGGCCGCCTGCGCCCGGAACAGCAAACCAACGCCTGGGTGCCAGCGATGGACGATCCGCTTCCTGCCGTCGAATGGCGCTGGCCGCAACCCCAGGCGTTCCAGGCACTGACGCTGATCTTTGATAACGATTTTGATAACGCGATGGAGACGGTACAGATGGGCCATGACCGCGCCGTGACGCCCCACTGCGTCACCCATTACCGCCTCTGGGCTGATGACGCGCTGCTGGCGGAGGTGGCCGATAACCATCGCTCGGTCTGCGAGCACCGCCTCAACGCCTCCAGCGCGGCGCGCGTTATCCGGCTTGAGATTGTCAGTACTGCGGGCGGCCTGCCCGCGCTCTACGCGCTCCACGTGCGTTAGCACCAGTGCGCGGCGCTGGCCTCTTTTTGCAGCGCCAGTCTGCCTTCGTTAAGACGCATCGCGACACTTTGCGCGAACGTCTGCATCCCGTGCTGCTGGCCGGTTTCCATCAGGCCTGGCAACTGGTGCGTTTTCGCCTCACGGATGAGGTTCGCCACCGCTGGCGTGTTAATCAGCAGTTCATGAAGCGCCGTCCTTCCGCCCTGCGCGTCCGCCACCAGCTTTTGCGCCAGCACCGCCTTGAGGCTACCCGCAAGCTGGCTGCGTACTTTGTTCTGTTCATCCGCCGGAAAGACATCCACCAGGCGCTCGACGGCCTGTGCCGCGCCGCGCGTATGCAGCGTCGCCATTACCAGGTGGCCGGTTTCCGCCGCCGTCAGCGCCAGCCGGATGGTTTCGCTGTCCCGCAATTCGCCCAGCAAAATGACATCCGGATCTTCACGTAGCGCGCCACGCAGCCCGTCGCTGAAGCTCTGACAGTGGGTGCCGATTTCACGCTGCTGAATGAGACAGCGCGCGGGTTGATGACAAAACTCAACCGGATCTTCAAGCGTCAGGATATGGCCGTCGAGCGTCTCGTTCAGGTAGCCGACCATCGCCGCAAGCGTGGTGGATTTACCGCTGCCGGTCGCGCCGGTGACCAGCAGCAGGCCGTCCGGCATATTGAGCAGCCCCGGCACCGCCGCCGGTACGCCCAGCGCCTCGAGCCGCGGACAGCCACGCGGCAGCAGGCGCAAGACCAGCGACACGCCCTGCATCTGGCGAAACGCGTTCCCGCAAAGGCGCACGCCGCCTGCCAGACTCACCGCGAAATCCGTCTGCCCGCGCTCGGAAAGCTCGCGCTGATGGGCGTCGTCGAGCCAGCGCGCCAGCAAGTTTTCCGGCTTCGGCACCGGGTGCGTAAGCGGCTCCAGCCGCCCTTGCCTGCGCCAGCGCGCAGGCAGCTCGCTACACAGGTGTAGATCCGAAACATTATGCTTTACACTAAGCGCCACTAATTCATCCATTTCCATATAGCTTCCCTAACCATGAGTGAGACAGAACGCAACTTAGCGCAGGTTCGGCAAAAGATCTCAGCGGCTGCACAACGCTGCGGCCGGGCTCCAGAAGAAGTTACGCTGCTTGCAGTGAGTAAAACAAAACCTGCGAGCGCGATAGCAGAAGCTATCGACGCCGGGCAGCGTGAATTCGGTGAAAACTATGTGCAGGAGGGAGTGGACAAGATCCAGCATTTTCGTGAGGCGGGCGTCGACGGGCTGACGTGGCACTTTATCGGTCCGTTGCAGTCCAACAAAAGCCGTCTGGTCGCGGAGCATTTCGACTGGTGTCATACCGTCGACCGGCTGCGCATCGCCACCCGGCTGAACGAGCAGCGCCCTGACGAGATGGCGCCGCTTAACGTGCTGATTCAGGTTAATATCAGCGATGAACAGAGCAAATCCGGCATCGCCCTGGACGAGCTGGACGCGCTGGCGGCGGCGGTGGCCGCCCTGCCGCGCCTGCGGCTGCGCGGGTTGATGGCCATTCCGGCACCGGAAAAAGCGTACGAGCGCCAGTTTGCCGTCGCCAGCGAGATGGCGGCGGCGTTCACCGCGCTTAAGGCCCGCTACCCGACGGTAGACACGCTTTCGCTCGGCATGAGCGATGATATGGAAGCCGCCATCGCCGCAGGCAGCACGATGGTGCGCATTGGTACCGCGATTTTCGGCGCGCGCGATTATGCCCGCGCCGCTCAACATTAACTTCTGAGGAACGCCATGCTGACGTTGACTTTCCTGGTCAAAACCGTGATCGAGCTGTATGTGATGGTGCTGCTGCTGCGCATCTGGATGCAGTGGTCGCGCTGCGATTTTTATAACCCGCTCGCCCAGACGGTCGTGAAATTTACCCAGCCGATTATCGGCCCGCTGCGCCGCATTATTCCGTCAATGGGGCCTGTCGATACCGCCTCGCTGCTGGTGGCGTTTATTCTCTCGACGCTGAAATTCCCGCTGCTGCTGTTAATTCAGTCGGGCGGCTTATCGCTCGATCCGTTTAACCTGGTGGTGGGCTTGTTGTCGCTGCTGAAATCCGCCGGGCTGCTGGTCTTCTGGGTGATTATCATTCGCTCGCTGATGAGCTGGGTAAGCCAGGGCCGCAGCCCGATTGAATTTGTGCTGATCCAGCTTACCGAGCCGCTGATGGCTCCAGTTCGCCGCATTCTTCCGGCGATGGGCGGCATCGATTTTTCCGCCATGGGCGTGATTATCCTGCTTTATCTGCTGAACTACCTCGGCATGGATCTCTTCCCGGGGCTGTGGAATCTGCTGTGAGTGCCGTCAGTAAAACCGTCGACGGGCTGGTGTTGCGGTTGTATATCCAGCCGAAAGCCAGCCGCGACAGCATTATCGGGTTACATGGCGACGAATTGAAAGTCGCCATTACCGCCCCGCCGGTTGATGGTCAGGCCAACGCCCACCTGGTTAAATACCTCGCAAAACAGTTTCGCGTGGCCAAAAGCCAGGTAGTGATTGAAAAAGGCGAACTGGGCCGTCATAAGCAAGTCAAAATTATCGACCCCCAACAGATCCCAACGGAAGTTGCGGCTGTCACCCAATAATTACAGGATTGAGCTATGCAGAAAGTTGTCCTCGCGACCGGCAACGCCGGTAAAGTGCGCGAACTCGCCTCATTACTGCGGGAGTTTGGGCTGGATATCGTGGCGCAGACCGAACTCGGCGTCGACTCCGCCGAAGAAACCGGTCTGACGTTTATCGAAAACGCGATTCTGAAAGCGCGCCACGCCGCGCAGATCACGGGGCTGCCAGCGATTGCCGATGACTCCGGCCTGGCCGTGGATTTTCTGGGCGGCGCGCCGGGGATTTACTCCGCCCGCTATTCCGGGATGGACGCCACCGACCAGCAGAATCTTGAAAAGCTGCTTGTGGCCCTGAAAGATGTCCCGGACGAACAGCGTACTGCGCAGTTCCACTGCGTGCTGGTCTATATGCGTCACGCGGAAGATCCCACGCCGATTGTCTGTCACGGCAGCTGGCCGGGCGTGATCACCCGTGAAGCGGCAGGCAACGGCGGCTTTGGCTACGACCCGATTTTCTTTGTCCCCTCCGAGGGCAAAACCGCCGCCGAGCTGACGCGTGAAGAGAAAAGCGCTATCTCCCACCGCGGGCAGGCGCTGAAATTATTACTGGAAGCAATACGTAATGGCTGATTTGCCACCCTTAAGTCTTTATATCCACATTCCCTGGTGCGTACAGAAGTGCCCCTATTGCGACTTCAACTCCCACGCGCTGAAGGGCGAAGTGCCGCACGACGATTATGTCCAGCATCTGTTACGCGATCTGGATAACGACGCGCCCTGGGCGCAGGGCCGCGAAGTGAAGACGATTTTCATCGGCGGCGGGACGCCGAGCCTGCTCTCCGGCCCGGCGATGCAAACCTTGCTGGACGGCGTGCGTGCGCGTCTGAACCTGGCAGCGGATGCTGAAATTACGATGGAAGCCAACCCCGGCACCGTTGAAGCCGACCGATTTGTAGAGTATCAGCGCGCAGGCGTGAACCGAATTTCCATCGGTGTGCAGAGCTTTAGCGAGCCTAAGCTTACGCGTCTTGGCCGTATTCACGGGCCGGAAGAAGCAAAGCGCGCGGCACGGCTGGCGAGCGGTCTTGGGCTGCGCAGCTTTAACCTTGATTTGATGCACGGTCTGCCGGATCAGTCGCTTGCCGAGGCGCTGGACGATCTGCGTCAGGCTATCGCGCTCAATCCGCCGCATCTGTCCTGGTATCAACTGACTATTGAGCCGAACACGCTGTTTGGCTCGCGCCCGCCGGTGCTGCCTGATGACGACGCGCTATGGGATATTTTCGAGCAGGGTCATCAGTTACTGACCGCCGCCGGGTATGAGCAGTATGAGACGTCGGCCTACGCGAAACCGGGCTACCAGTGCCAGCACAATCTGAATTACTGGCGCTTCGGGGATTATCTCGGCATCGGATGCGGCGCGCACGGCAAAGTGACGCTCGCGGACGGGCGTATTCTGCGTACCGCCAAAACCCGCCATCCACGCGGTTATATGACCGGCACTTATCTCGATAAGCAGCATGAGGTTGAGACGCAGGACAAACCGTTTGAGTTTTTCATGAACCGTTTCCGCCTGCTGGAGCCCGCGCCGCGCGCCGAGTTTCACCGTTATACGGGGCTTGATGAAGCCGCCATCCGCCCGCAGATTGACGAGGCGATTGCGCGCAATTATCTGGTGGAGACACCGGAGAACTGGCAGATCACCGGGCACGGTAAGCTGTTTCTGAACTCGCTGCTGGAGCTGTTCCTGACGGAATAACGGCTTTTGACAACGCGGGTGCTCCGGGATATGGCCTCAATGGCAGTGACGCCGCGCTTACCCGCTCTGCTTATGGATATAGCCTTGATCGGCTGGATAAGCGAAGCGTATCCACCGTGAGGCTCAGGTACAAAAAAGCCGCTTCGCAGCGGCTTTTTTCACTCTCAACGCCTTACGGCGCCGGATTTACCACCATCTGCCCAACCGAACCGCGATCGGCCATCTCCAGCGTCTGGCTAGAATAGAGGAACGGGAAATGCTCCCAGGACGGCTGGCTAAAGTACACCAGCAATTCCACCTGACCATCCACCCAGACCGTATCTTTCCAGCCACGATCTTCCGGGAACGGCGCGGCGCCATTGACGCTGCGGATAAGAAAACTCACGCCTTCCATATGGAACGACTGCGGCATATCCGAGCGCACCGTCCAGCGCTCCCACGCGCCCTGCTGGGTCTGCACGTCGGTTCGTTTCATATCCCACAGTTGCCCGTTAATGCCAGGATCGTCGCTGAGCGTAATATCACGGCTGCGCACCGGCGCGCCGTTGATAATCTCATCCGGCAGCAGGCGCATCGGCAGGGTATCTGTCACCAGCGGCAGCAGGCCGGTGGGCCGCAGCGTTAGCACCAGCGTAGAGATAAGAATGCTGGAAGGCTCAAAGATGCCGCGAATGCGGTCCATAATGGACGCCGCTTCACCACAGGTGATGGAGACTTCATCGCCGTTGGTCATGTCGATAAGCACCTCGCGGCGCTCGCCCGGTGCCAGCGCGAGCTGTTTGACCGCGACCGGCGCAGGCAGAAAGCCCTGATCGCCTGCAATCACATGCAGCGGACGCCCGTCGCTCACCTGAAGCTGATAACGGCGCGCGTTAGAGGCGTTCAGCAAGCGCAGGCGCACCCAGCCGCGCGAGACTTCCACATAGGGGCTCTGCGCGCCGTTAACCAGCAGCGTATCGCCGACAAAACCGCCGCTGCCCGGCTCGCTGTATTCCGGCGTGCCGAAATTGTCGAGGCGCTTGTCCTGAATAATGATCGGGAAATCGTCCACACCGTAGTGATTCGGCACCGGCAGCGCTTTGCTGATGGCATCTTCCACCAGCCACATGCCTGCCAGACCGTTATAGACCTGCTGGCCGGTACGGTTGGGGGTATTGGCGTGATACCAGAGCGTGGCGGCGGCCTGGCGTACCGGCAATACCGGCGCCCAGTCGGCACCGGGCGACATCATGCGCGCCGCGCCGCCCATCAGCGGCCCCGGCACCTGCAACCCGCTCACCGTCATGGCGACGTTTTCCTGCAGACGGTTGCTGTAAATCAGCTTCACGTCGTCGCCGCTCCAGACGCGGATGGTCGGCCCCATATAGCGGCCGTTGAATCCCCAGACCTGCGCGCGCGTACCCGGCGCGAAAGACCAGTGGGCGCGGGAGAGCGTCAGAAACAGCGGCTGGCCGCGGCGCGACTCCAGAAGCGGCGGCACCGGCAGCGCCGGCTGCTGGCCTGCGGCGTGTGCCCTCAGCGGCACCGCGCCCGCGCAGAGCGCAACGCCCGATGCCTGAATAAACTGACGCCGACTGAGTGACATAATGGCTCCATGAAAACGGGTAATGAATGACGGTCGAAGGCCGTCAGTCTCAGACCTTGCCGGCGGCTTCGCGCTCGGCCACTTCTTTATCCAGCTCGGCGATCTTCGCTTCCATCAACTGGCGGCAGTGGGCGGCAAGCTCCCGCACCTGTTCTTTCCCCCACCCCTGGGTGTCGACAGGCGGTAACATTTCGACGATGGCCAGACCGTTGTTCCAACGGTTCAGCTTAATTTTACCATGCGTGTTGGAGACGCAGACCGGAATAATCGGCACGCCAGCGGCGATGGCGGCGTGAAACGCGCCGGTTTTAAACGGCATCAGGCCGCGACCACGGCTACGGGTGCCTTCCGGGAACATCCAGATGGAGATATCGCGCTTGCGAAACTGATTAACGACTTCGGCTATCGTGCCATGCGCTTTACTGCGGTTGTTGCGGTCGATAAGCAGGTTGCCGGTCAGCCAGTAGAGCTGGCCGAAGAACGGTATCCAGACCAGGCTTTTTTTGCCGACGGTCACGGTAGGCGGCTGAACAATATTCGATGCCGTCACCATGTCGAAGTTGTTCTGGTGATTGGCGATGTAAATCGCGTTGCCGTAGTTTTCCGCGCCCTGCGGTTTACGCAGCTCAACCTTCAGGCCGAAGACGGTGGAAAGACGCCCAAACATATGGCCAAACGTTGCGACGTGGCGAGGGTTACGCGGGCTGAACAGACACCAGATGCATCCCAGGATACAAACCACAATGCTGTAGAGAACAACAATAATCATTCGAACGATCGATAACATAAACTACCTCTGAAGCCGCGGCCGCGGACCAGTATAACGGCTTTAACGGAAAACACACCGCTCACGGTCAGGCATCCCTGGCGGCTCATCATGTTGAGCAGACTCAAACACTTATTTTTATGCGTCACGCGCAAACAAACAATGGCGTGGGCGGGAAAATTACGCAAGCGAGGCCGCCGCGCTTCCTGTTAAGGGTCACAGAAAGCGCGGCGGCGGTCAGGCGTTGCGATGTTGCGTTAGTCGGGAGATTACGCCTCGCCGTCGTCGGCTTTCGGGCGCGACGGCGCGTCCACTTCAACCCTGTCGATGCGTTGCAGACCGCGCATCAGCGTACCGCGACGACCGCGCTCGCCATGCACTTTTTGCAGCTCTTCCGGGCGCAGTTTGATTTTGCGTTTGCCGACATGCAGCGTCACCGTGCTCTGCGGCGGCAGGATGGTGAGATAAGCGAGCTTATCGTCGCCTTTCGCCGCGTCAGCGGAAGGAATGGAGATGATTTTGTTGCCTTTGCCTTTAGAGAGCTGCGGCAGATCCGCCACCGGGAACATCAGCATACGCCCTGCCGCCGTAATGGCGAGCAGCATGTCGTCGTCATGCTCAATTTCCAGCGGCGGCAGTACATGCGCATTTTGCGGCAGCGTAATCAGCGCCTTACCAGCACGGTTGCGCGCCACCAGATCGTTAAAGGTGCAGACGAAGCCGTAGCCCGCGTCGGACGCCATCAGCAGCTTTTGCTCCTCGCCGGTCATCAGCATATGTTCCACCACCGCGCCAGGCGGCAGCGTCAGCTTGCCGGTAAGCGGTTCGCCCTGGCCGCGCGCTGATGGCAGCGAAACCGGGTCAAGCGCGTAGCTGCGACCGGTGGAGTCGATAAACACCACCGGTTGATTGCTCTTGCCCTTCGCAGAAGAGAGCCAGCTGTCGCCCGCTTTGTAGCTTAGCGCTTTAGCGTCGATATCATGGCCTTTGGCGCTGCGCACCCAGCCCATCTGGGAGAGCACGATAGTGACCGGCTCGGACGGCAGCATGTCATGCTCGCTCATCGCCTTCGCCTCTTCACGCTCATGCAGCGGCGAACGGCGATCGTCGCCGTAGGCGTCGGCATCCGCCTGGATCTCTTTTTTCAGCAGGGTATTCATTTTGCGCTCGGAGGCGAGAATGCCCTGGATTTGATCGCGCTCTTTTTCCAGATCGCTCTGCTCGCCGCGGATTTTCATCTCCTCAAGCTTCGCCAGGTGGCGCAGTTTGAGTTCGAGGATCGCTTCCGCCTGCGTTTCGCTGATGCCAAAACGGCTCATCAGCACTGGCTTCGGCTCATCTTCGCTGCGGATGATATCGATCACTTCATCGATATTGAGAAACGCCACCAGCAAACCTTCAAGGATATGCAGGCGCTTGAGCACTTTCTCCAGACGATAGTTAAGACGACGGCGCACCGTATCGCGGCGGAACGCCAGCCATTCGGTGAGGATCTCCAGCAGGTTTTTCACCGCCGGGCGGCCATCAAGCCCAATCATGTTGAGGTTGATACGGTAGCTTTTTTCCAGATCGGTGGTGGCGAACAGGTGGTTCATCACCTGATCCATATCCACGCGGTTGGAGCGCGGCACGATAACCAGACGCGTCGGGTTTTCATGATCCGATTCATCGCGCAGGTCATCGACCATCGGCAGCTTTTTGGCGCGCATCTGGCTTGCAATTTGCTCCAGCACGCGGGCGCCGGAGACCTGATGCGGTAGCGCCGAGATGACCACGGCGCCATCTTCTTTTTTCCAGACGGCGCGCATACGCACCGAGCCGCGGCCGCTCTGGTAGATTTTGCGAATTTCAGCGCGCGAGGTGATGATTTCCGCTTCAGTCGGGTAATCCGGGCCCTGCACGATATCCAGCAACTCGTCGAGGCTGGTTTTCGGGCTGTCGATCAGACTGACGGCCGCTTTGGCGACTTCGCGCAGGTTGTGTGGCGGAATGTCGGTCGCCATGCCCACCGCGATGCCCGTGGTGCCGTTCAACAGAATATTCGGCAGACGCGCCGGCAGCATTTTCGGCTCATTCAGCGTGCCGTCGAAGTTCGGGACATAATCGACGGTGCCCTGCCCGAGTTCGCCCAGCAGCACTTCGGCGTATTTCGACAGACGCGATTCGGTATAACGCATCGCCGCGAAGGATTTCGGATCGTCCGGCGCGCCCCAGTTCCCCTGACCATCTACCAGCGGGTAGCGGTAAGAGAATGGCTGCGCCATCAGCACCATCGCTTCATAGCAGGCGCTGTCGCCGTGCGGGTGATATTTACCCAGCACGTCGCCCACGGTACGGGCGGATTTTTTGAATTTGGCGCTGGCGTTCAGTCCCAGTTCTGACATGGCATAGACGATGCGGCGCTGAACAGGCTTAAGCCCGTCGCCGATAAACGGCAGCGCGCGGTCCATGATGACGTACATGGAATAGTTCAGATAGGCGTTTTCAGTGAATTCATGCAGCGCAAGACGCTCTGCACCATCATGAGTTATATCACTCATTAATACATTTCCTCAGACCGTGGCGTTGTCTTTACACGCATCAATCCCTGCCGGACGCGGCAGATGTTTGCCGCGATAGTACCTTATCCGGCCCCTTTCTGTCACAGCGTTGTATAAACGATCAGGCTTTTTTCGCGCGCGTTACAATGCCTGTAAACCTGGCGCCGTAAGCATGGCGTGTTTAACCCATCATTAAACGGATAAACGGGTTACCCACCCCCAATCCGGTGACATCTCTGTGCGATGAATGATAGTAGCGATGAATGTCATGCACGCCCGATTATTGCTCATATTGCAAAAGTCTTTGCGCGTTTTGCCAATATTGCCGTGTCGCCAGATGCGGTAATATTAATGACAAACGCGATAATTAGAGGACAAATAATGAGCAACGTACTTATCATTAACGGTGCGAAACAGTTCGCCCACTCCAATGGCCAGCTCAACGACACCCTGACTGAGGTCGCGGAAAGCTACCTGCGCGACGTCGGGCATGATGTTAAAGTCACCCGCGCCGACAGCGACTATGACGCCAAAGAAGAAGTGCAGAAATATCTCTGGGCCGACGTGATTATTTATCAGATGCCGGGCTGGTGGATGGGCGCGCCCTGGACTGTGAAAAAGTATATCGACGACGTTTTCACCGAGGGGCACGGCTCACTGTACGCCAGCGATGGCCGCACCCGCTCCGACGCGTCCAAAAAATATGGCTCCGGCGGCCTGATTCAGGGCAAAAAATATATGCTGTCGCTCACCTGGAACGCGCCGATGGAAGCGTTCACTGAGAAAGATCAGTTCTTCCACGGCGTGGGCGTGGATGGCGTTTACCTGCCGTTCCACAAAGCCAATGAGTTTCTGGGCCTGACGGCGCTGCCGACTTATATCGCCAACGACGTCATTAAAATGCCGGACGTGCCGCGCTACGTTGCAGAATATCGCGAGCATCTGGCGAAAATTTTTGCTTAACTGTCAGACGGTTTTACAAAAGGAGTTAACCATGCTGACAGTAATAGCAGAAATTCGTACCCGTCCTGGCGCGCATCATCGCCAGGCGGTGCTGGAGGAGTTCAAGAAGATCATTCCAGCGGTGCTGGCGGAAGCCGGCTGCCACGGGTACGCGCCGATGGTCGACAGCGCCACGGGCCTCGGTTTCCAGACCAGCGCGCCGGATTCCATCGTGATGGTAGAACAGTGGGCCAGCGCAGAGCACCTGAAAGCGCACCTGGAAACGCCGCATATGCTGGGTTTTCGTGACGCGGTAAAAGGCGACGTGCTGGATACGACCATCCGCATTCTGGAAAGCGGCGTCTGACGCGCTGCCGGAAAGCATAAAAAAGGCGATGATAACTCATCGCCTTTTTTGTTATGCCCGCCTGGTTCACTCGCCGCGCGATAACGCGGGCCTTATGATTAACGCAGATCGAAACGGTCGAGGTTCATCACTTTGGTCCACGCCGCCACGAAATCCTTCACGAATTTCTCACGGGCGTCATGGCTTGCATAGACTTCCGCCACTGAACGCAGAATCGCATTGGAGCCAAACACCAGATCCGCGCGGGTCGCCGTGAACTTCACCTCGCCGCTCACGCGGTCGCGGCCTTCAAACCGCTCAGACGTCGCGTCGCTCGCTTTCCACTCGTTACGCATATCCAGCAGATTCACGAAGAAATCGGTGCTGAGCACGCCCACGCGGTCCGTGAAGACGCCATGCGCGCTGGCATCAAAGTTCGCGCCCAGTACGCGCAGCCCGCCCACCAGCACGGTAAGTTCCGGCGCGGTCAGCGTTAACTGCTGCGCTTTGTCGATCAGCAGCGCTTCCGTGGAGGTGCTGTTACGCGCGCCGCGGTAGTTACGGAAACCATCCGCCGCCGGTTTCAGCAGCTCAAACAGCGCAACGTCGGTCTGATCCTGACGCGCATCGACGCGGCCCGGCGCAAACGGCACGGTGATATCCACGCCCGCGGCTTTCGCCGCCTGTTCGATACCGACAACGCCCGCCAGTACGATAAGGTCAGCCAGCGAGGCTTTATTGGCCGCGCGCTGTATAGCTTCAAGCTTCGCCAGCGCACGAGCGGCGGAGGCGTTGACCTCCCAGTCGCGCTGCGGCGCAAGCGCCAGACGCGCGCCGTTAGCGCCGCCGCGTTTGTCGCCGCCGCGGAAGGTGGAGGCCGAGGCCCAGGCAACGGAAACCAGCTCGCTGACAGACAGCCCGGCGCTGGCGATCTCCGCTTTCAGCGCGTCGATATCCGCCTGCGTCGGCTGATAAATCGCTGCCGGCAGCGGATCCTGCCAGATCAGATCTTCTTTCGGTACTTCCGGCCCGATGTAGCGCGCTTTCGGCCCCATATCGCGGTGCGTCAGCTTATACCAGGCGCGGGCGAACGCTTCGTTGAACGCCTGCGGATCGTTAAGAAAACGACGCGAAATTTTCTCGAATTCCGGATCGAAACGCAGCGTCAAATCGGTCACCAGCATGGTCGGCTTACGTTTTTTCGACGGGTCGAACGGGTCCGGAATGATCTCAGGCGCGTCTACCGCTTCAAACTGAATAGCGCCAGCCGGGCTGCGCGTCTGCACCCATTCATATTTGAACAGGTTCTCAAAGAAGTAGTTGCTCCACTGGGTCGGCGTCTGGGTCCAGGTGACTTCCAGACCGGACGTAATCGCATCCGCGCCCGCGCCGCTACCGAAGCTGCTGGTCCAGCCGAGGCCCTGCGCTTCGATGGGCGCCGCTTCCGGGTCAACGCCGACATGGCTCGCCGCGCCTGCGCCGTGCGTTTTGCCGAGCGTATGGCCGCCTGCGATCAGCGCCACGGTCTCTTCATCATTCATCCCCATATTGCCAAAGGTAGCGCGAATAGCGGGCGCGGCAGAGGCCGGGTCGCCGCTATGGTTCGGCCCTTCCGGGTTAACATAGATAAGGCCCATTTCGGTCGCGCCGAGCGGCGCCTGCGCCAGGGATTCCGGGTGACGATGCTCAAGCCAGTTTTTCTCATCGCCCCAGTTTACGTCCATATCCGGCTCCCAGACGTCTTCACGCCCGGCGCCGAAACCAAAGGTGCGGAAGCCGGAATTTTCCAGCGCCACGTTGCCCGCAAGAATAAACAGGTCGGCCCAGGAGATTTTCTGGCCATATTTTTGTTTGACAGGCCACAGCAGACGGCGCGCTTTATCGAGGCTGACGTTATCCGGCCAGGCGTTGAGCGGCGCGAAGCGCTGCTGCCCACGACCCGCGCCGCCGCGCCCGTCAGCAGAGCGGTAGGTGCCGGCGCTGTGCCACGCCATACGAATGAAAAGCCCGGTGTAGCTGCCCCAGTCGGCAGGCCACCACGGCTGCGAATCGGTTAACAGCGCTTTCAGATCGCCTTTCAGGGCGGCGTAATCGAGCTCGCTGAAGGCTTTGCGATAGTTAAAATCTTCACCCAGCGGGTTGGTGCGATTTGAGTGCTGGCTCAACAGCTCCACGCGTAGCTGATTCGGCCACCAGTCGCGGCTGGCGGTACCGCCGCCGGCGCTTTGATTGTTGTTGCCCTGATGGAAGGGGCATTTCCCCGCAGATAACGTATTGTGTTGTTCAGATGGCGTGCTCATGTTTCGCTCCGTGTTCCGTTTTCCCGCTACGATAGCCCCGTCGTTTGATAAGTCATACCTGTAATAGTCTACGGATTCGATAGTCTGAGCCTTGCTTAAAAATAGCCTGCGTCCAGTGAGGGTTTACCCCGCCGCCCCCAGCCGTTAAGCTCCCTGCTCCCGTTCTTTAAGACCAGGCCCGCATGAAATTAGCCATTGACGACGACATCACGTTTCGCAAGCTTTCCATCTTCATGGCGTTTATGGAGAAGGGAAATATCGCCCGCACGGCTGAAGCGCTGGGCTTAAGTACCGTCAGCGTGCACCGCGCGTTGCACAGCCTCGAAGAAGGCGTGCGCTGCCCGCTGTTCGTGCATAAAGGACGCAGCCTGGTGGCGCTGCCCGCCGCCGAAACGCTGCTGGAATATTGTCAGGAAGCCATCGGTCTGATGGTGCGCGGCATTGAAGAGACGCGACGCACCGCGGGCGTCGGCCAGGGGCGGTTGCGCGTCGGCACGCTCTATTCGCTCACGCTCGAAACCGTGCCGCGCCTGTTGATGGGGATGAAGCTGCGCCGCCCGGATCTGGAGCTCGATCTGACGATGGGCTCCAACCAGGTGCTGCTGAATATGCTGGAGGACAACGGGCTGGATGCGATCCTGATTTCCGTTTCGGAAGCGCAGATCGATCGCAAAATGCTGGAAGTGACGCCGCTCTTTAACGATGACATTTATCTCGCCGCCCCGGCGTCAGAGGCGCTTGATACCCGCCGCGAAGCGGATCTGCGCGATTATAAAAACCGTAAATTTGTCTCGCTGGCGGAAGGGTTTGCCACCTACGCCGGGTTTCAGGAGGCGTTTCATGTGGCTGGCTTCGAGCCGGATATCGTCACCCGCGTCAATGATATTTTCTCAATGCTAAGTCTGGTGCAGGCAGGCGTCGGCTTCTCGCTGGTGCCGGGGCGGATGAAAAAGCTGTATGAAAACGATCTGCAACTGCTGAAGCTTGCAGAGCCCTACCAGATGCGCCAGCAGATAGCGCTGGTGTTTGCCCGCAGCCGCGAGCGCGACCCGACTCTGCTGGCGCTGGCGGCGGAGTGCCGCATGTACGCGCTGAGCCTCAGTAAAAGTTAATCGCGGGGCAGCCGCGCGGCCAGGTGCGTCGCCACGGCCATGCCGCTGCGCTCCAGTGAAATACTCTCGCCTTCCCACCCGGCCTGCCGGGTCAGACAGGTCAGCACGCCGCCGGGCGGCATCTCTATGGCGAGCCTGGCGTCGCGCTCGCGGGCGGCAATCATCGCCTCCTGCCAGCGCACGGTGCGCGCCATGTTAAACGCCAGATCGTCAGCGATACGCGCTGGCTGCCACAGCACGCGGGCGCTGCTGCCGCTGAGATAAGCGCGCTGCGGTCGGCGTAGCGTCACGTTTGAAAACGCCTGCGCCAGCTTGCGCGCCGGTTCATCCAGCAACGCGCAGTGCGACGGCACGCTCACCGCCAGCCGGTTCACTTTAGTGGCCCCCAGCGCCAGCGCCGCTTCCCCCACGGCCGCCATCTGGTCATCGCGCCCGGCAATCACAATCTGCGTTTCGGCGTTAAGGTTAGCGATAAACGCGCCGTGCGCCGCGGTCAGTTTTTCTACCTGATCGAGGCGCAGACCGATAATTGCCGTCAGACCGTAGCCTTCCGGGTACGCCTGCTCCATCAGGTCGCCGCGCAGCGCCACCAGCGTTAAAGCGTCGCGAAAATCAAGCGCCCCCGCCATCACCGCTGCCGGATACGCGCCAATGGAAAGTCCGCTGACCATATCCGGCATGACGCCCTGCGCCATCAGCGCGCGGGCGCTGGCGACCCCCGCAATCAGCAGCGCCAGCTGCACCGCAAGGGTGTGGCGCAGCGCCTGCGGCGTGTCGAGCGTCGCGAGCTCATCGCCTAAAACGTCACGCGCCTCGCGCAGCGTCTCCTCATCCGGCAGCTGTTGCAGCATGCCGGGGCGCTGGGCGCCCTGTCCGGGAAAGGTGAAAATAATCTTCATGCGTCCTCCCTGCGCCAGGGGTCGCTCACAAGCTGCGGCCCCCGGTTGGTTTTTAACAGTGCGTGCCCGTCGCGCAGCCACTCGGTGAGCGAAAACGCACCGAGCGGCGTCTCGACCTGCGTATCGGCGCGACACGGCAGTTGGGTAACCATGCGCTGCCAGTCGGCGAATGCGGCAGGCGCAATGGGCGCAGGCGCGCGGACGGTCAGGTCGAGATCGCTTGCCGCATGCAACACTGGCACTTCGGTCGCCAGCGCGTAACCGGTGGAGCCGGTAATGCCCCATGCCCACGGCCACTGCCGCTGGGCCAGCTGGATTGCCGCCTGCACCGGCTGCTGGGAGACAAACGGCGATCGCAGCAGGCGGTGGAGGTCAGCGAGCGATTCCGGCGTCGCCACGCGGACGATATCCCGCGCGTCCACCCAACCGGCGGCGCGCTGCTCGCGCTTCATGCCGCGCACGCCGACCGGGATCCGCCCGCTGTCGCTGACGTCACGCCGCACCACCACAGGAAGCTCGCTGCGCCACTGGTCGCTGACCCACGGAGCGTCAATGCCCTGGAGCGCGTCGCGGCGAGAGAGCCAGAGTAAATCGTGGGGGCGTGGCGTGGTCATGGTTCAGAGTCCCTGGGTTAAGGTGATGAAAAGCGGCAGTGAAAGAATGCTCAGTACCGAGCTTAACAGCAGCACGGCTTCTGCGTCCGGCGACTGTACGCCGAAACGGTTACCGAACACCACGCCGAAGAAGCCCGCCGCCAGCGCAATCATCAGAATAGCGGTGATAGCGACCGGGCCGCTCAGGCCGAGCGCGAGCACGATACCCCAGGCGATAAACGGCTGGATCAGCAGTTTGGTGAGGGTCGCCACGCTCACCATCGCGTTGATGTTGAGCTTACGGGCGGAGAGGATCACGCCGGTCAGGAACAGGGCGGCAGCGGTAGCGGCAAGGCCGAGCGGTTTAATGGCGGCCAGCACCAGCTCCGGCATTTTAATACCGATGGCGGAGAGCACCACACCCAGCAGCGGCCCCCAGACGATCGGTTTTTTTACCGAGCGCCACATCAGCACCGGCAGCATCGCGAACGTCGAACCGCTGTTTTCGCCGCTGGCGCGCGCTTTTTCACGCTCCAGGATAAGCAGACAGAACGGGGTCATCAGCACGGAGCCACAGGCGATAGAAACGGCGACAGAGAGCGACGTGGACGGCCCTTCGCCCAGCACGCTGCCGAGAATAGGCAGGCCGAGCGCGGCGTAGTTCGGCAGCGCCACGGTCAGCGTCAGCACGGCGGCGTCCTGTGGCGACTTTTTAAACGGCCCGACGGCCAGAAAATAGATAGCGGCGTAGGTCACCCACATCGCCAGCACCAGCACCGCAATCAGCGGCATTTGCGCGACGATACCCGCCCACGGCGTCTGAACGGTCGCGCTGAAGAGCGCGGCCGGGAGCGCGAAATCCATCACAAAGATATTGAGTAAAGCAACGTTTTGGTTATCGACCATTTTTGTTTTGCCCGCCATAAAGCCGAGCAGCATGATCACAAAAATCGGTGCAAGAGCATGAATAATCACGTAAGTCATAAGTCACCTGTAATGAAAGTAAAATCAACACTGGTGCGATGGTGGCCCTTACACCCTCAGGCGCGCAGCGCGGCCTGAAGCGTGGTGAGCTTTATTTTTTACGGATGCGTTGGGCCAGAGGGCGTATCGCTACGCCCTTGTAAATCGCTATCCGGCAGGTTTTTTTGGGTTTTTGTTACCAGCTGGCGCGCAGGCGTTCGCGAACCAGCTGTGAGCTACGGCGATTGTCGGCGCCGAGGCGGGTTTTCAGGCTCGGATCGCGACGCGCGTCATCGATAGCGCGTTGCAGCGTGGCGTTGACCTGGGCGAGATCCTGCGCCGTCGGCGCATCCGGGTTACTGATATCCAGCAGATCGGAGAGCAGCCCCAGCGTCGCGTAGTTCGCCACGTCATAAGCCATCGGCGGGATGGTCGCCGCCAGTTTCTCCAGCGCGTCAACGGTACGCAGCGTAATGCGCGCGGCGGATTCTTTGCCCATCGCATGCACCAGCACGCCTTTGTCGTTAAAGGCGATTAACCGGTTGGCCTGGTAGCCGTGGGCGAGAAATGCCCCGGACATCGCCTTGCCGACGATAAGACCAATTACCGGATGCCCGGCGAGGCGCGCGTTGGCGTAAGCCCCTGCCGCTCCCGCCAGCGCCTGATGAATGCCAAACGCCTCTTCGCGGCGGCCATAGGCCTGGCTTGGGACGTCAATCACCGCGATAATCGGGCGCTTCACGCGCTTATCAGCGTCTTCTTTGATGGTTTCGCTGACCACTTTCGCCAGTGTCCAGCCCTCCAGCAGCCCTACTTCGCCTTTCGCAGCGCGCGGATAGTGGTTACTGGCGTCCGGCACCACGGCGATAAATCGCGCGGGTTCGCCGTTAAAGTCGGCATCGGCTACCTGTACGGACGGGCAGAGCCCCTCCTGACGTTTCGCGTTGGGCGCGAGTTTTTCCAGCCATAAGGCGCCCCGGCTTACTGCGTTAGTCATCATTTATCCTCCCGGGCAAAAACCTGTTTGATCTGCTCTGCATCCGCCTGTTTCGTGGTGTCGAAGCGGCTGAGGCGGTCGAGATACCAGGCGTAGTTGTCGCTGCGGTGCTGTGCCGGTACGCCTTTCGCGATAGCCTCGTTCATGGCGGTTTTCACGGCGTTGACGCCATCTCCCACCAGCGCGTCGACAAAGCCGCTTTCATAGCGCACCTGGCCGCCGGTCATGCTCCAGATAAACGGACGGTCGCGGGAGTCGTACTCTTCGACGCCTGCTTCCTGTTCTATAACCTGCGGGCCATTGAGGCCAAGGCGCGCCTCGCGGGTGACGATGAGATAGCTGCACAGCGCGGCGGCAATAGACATCCCGCCGAAGCAGCCGACGGTGCCGGCAATGATCCCAACGACAGGCGTGTAGCGTCGCAGATCGACAATCGCTGCGTGGATATCGGCAATCGCTGCGAGGCCGAGATTAGCTTCCTGTAAACGCACGCCGCCGGTCTCTAAGCAAAGCACCGCCTGGGTTGGAATGCCGTTGCGGTTATCTTCCGCCGCCAGCTCCAGCGCGGCGGCCATTTTCGCGCCGGAAACTTCGCCCATGCTGCCGCCCTGGAAAGTGCCTTCGATGGCGATAACCACGGCGGGCTGACCGTTAATGGTGCCTTTCGCCACCACCATGCCGTCATCGGCCTGCGGCACGATGCCCTGCTTGCCGAGCCACGGTGACATCACCTGTTCAAACGGATCGAGCAGTTCGCGGTAACTGCCCTCATCCAGCAGCGCTTTTGCACGGTCACGCGCACGGAGTTCGATAAAGCTGCGGTCGTTACGCATGGTTCGCCTCCTCAAAAACCTGTTCGATGCGAATGCGCGCCACGCCGGGCGTCGCGCCGAAATCATGGATAATCAGCGTGCCGGACGGCAGGCCGTTTTGCATGTTGAGGCGGTCGAACAACGCGTTCCAGCGCGCGGTGCTGTTGTCCACAGATGTGGTGATGGTGACGTTGAGCGCCTGTTGCTGATCGGCGGTGAACAGGACTTCCATATCACCGGACCCGACCACCCCCGCCAGCGCTCTGCCGCTCAGCGTGCGGCTCGCGGGGAATGACAATGTAATCTGTTCCATAACACCCTCTTAATCAGTTATTCGGGATGACGCGCCCACGCGGTCGAGATAGAGCGTGGCGGCCAGCAGATCGGCAGCCCCGCCCGGCGAGGCGTTGAGCGCCAGCATCTCGCTGTCAAGCTTTGCCAGTTCGCGACGCCCCTCGACGGTCGCTGTGCCGCCCGCTGTTAGTACGGCGCGCGCGCCGCGCTGCATGGTGTATTGACCGGTCAGGCCCGCGCGGTTGAGCACGCAGGTATCGCTGAGCGAGGTCATGATCGCCATCAGCGCGTCCAGACGGGCTTCGGTCTCCTTCGCGCCGCGGCGGCGGCTCCCGTGCAGTTGCGGAAGCGCGAGTTTCATTACGTGCGGAAACCCCTGTTGCGCCTCTTCGCGCGCGCCTGGCACCCGATAGCGGCGGGTAGCGCGCAGACCTTTGCTGAAGCCCTTCGGCGCGGCGGCGTCAGGCAGACTGGCGAGCCGTGCCGCGGTCGCGGCGATGGCGTCGCGGTCAGCCTCAGCGCCGCACATGGCGGTGGCGCTCACCAGCAGCCCCAGCGCCCAGATAGCGCCGCGGTGGGTATTTACCCCGCCGGTGGCCGCCATCATCTGCGCCTCGCCTTCACGGCCCAGACGCCCGATGGTTTCACGCAGCGCGATGTCTGCGGGGCGCCGCCAGCTCTGCTGCGCCAGCGCGTGAAACGTCGGCGTCAGGCTGCGAGCCGAGCGCTCCATCAGCGCGAGCGTTAAATCGTGGTGCGCGCCGCTCCCCCGACAGTCCACCAGACCCGGCTTCGGGGTGAGTCTCGCTTCATCTATCAGGCAGGCGGTGGCGATGCGCGCCAGCGCGGCTGCGGTACCGTCGGCGTGAGTCTGTGGCTGTCGGTTCATTACCAGCTCCGGAATTTGGCAGGTGGGTTGTAGAGACCGCCGGACCATTCCACCAGATCCGCGACGCTGCTTGCGGCAAGCAGTGAGCGGGTGGCGTCGGCGCGACGAATGCCGATATCTTCCGGGTAAACCACTTTGCCGCTCTTACGCAATTCGGCCACGCGTGCGGCATCGACGCCAAGACCGATGTCGGTGATGCCCGCGACAGCGGCAACCATCGCCCGGCGCTCTTCAAGACTTGAAGCGCGGTAGAGGTACGCGATGCCCTCTTCGGTGAGCACGTGAGTGACGTCATCGCCGTAAATCATGACCGGCGCCAGCGGCATCCCGGAGGCTTTCGCAACGTCAACGGCATCGAGTTTTTCCACAAAGGTCGGTTTCACGCCCGCCTGGAAGGTTTCGACCATCTGCACCACCAGCTTTTTACCGCGCTGCATCGGGTCAGGCTCGGTGATCATGTTGAGCCAGGCCGGGGTGGCGTGACGACGACCGTGCGGGTCATGTCCCATATTCGGCGCGCCGCCGAAGCCGGAGAGACGGCCGCGGGTGACGGTTGAGGAGTTGGCGTAGCCGTCCACCTGTAAGGTGGAGCCGATGAACATATCGACCGCGTACTGCCCTGCCAGTTGGCAGAAAGCGCGGTTGGAGCGCATCGAGCCGTCCGCCCCGGTGAAGAAGATGTCAGGACGCGCGCGGATGTACTCTTCCATCCCCAGTTCGCCACCGAAGCAGTGCACGCTTTCGACCCAGCCGCTTTCAATCGCCGGGATCAGCGTCGGATGCGGGTTGAGCGTCCAGTGTTTACAGATTTTGCCCTTCAGGCCGAGCTGTTCGCCGTATGTGGGCAGCAGTAGTTCGATGGCGGCAGTGTTAAAGCCGATACCGTGGTTGAGCGACTGCACCTGGTGTTCAGCGTAGATGCCTTTGATCGCCATCATCGCCATCAGGATATGCTCCTGTTTGATAAGGCGCGGGTCGCGGGTAAAGAGGGGTTCGATAAAGAACGGTTTATCCGCCACCACGACGTAGTCAATCCAGGAGCCAGGGATATCGACGCGCGGCAGATCGCACTCGTCATCCACCAGTTCGTTGACCTGAGCGATAACGATGCCGTCATGGAACGCGGCGGCTTCCACCAGCGCCGGGGTATCTTCCGTACTCGGGCCAGTGTAAAGGTTGCCCTTGCGGTCGGCTTTATAACCAGCGATCAGCGCCACGTTCGGGGCCAGATCGACATAGAGACGGGAGTAGAGTTCGATGTAAGTATGGATAGCGCCGATTTCCAGCTGACCATCTTCCAGCAGCTGCGAAATACGCAGGCTCTGGGGGCCGGAGAACGAGAAGTCGAGCTTGCGGGCGATGCCTTTTTCAAAAATATCGAGATGCTCGCTGCGCCCGACGCTCGGCATGATCATATGCAGATCGTGGACTTTTTCGGGGTTCACTTCAGCCAGCATGCGGGAGAGAAAATCCGCCTGTTTCTGGTTATTACCTTCCAGCACCACCCGGTCGCCCGGGGCTATCAGTTTTTCGAGCATGGCCGTGAGATCGGCGGTGGGGAGCACTTTGCCCTGCACGGGAACTGAGGCGAGACGCCGCTGTTTCTCCGTGCGGCGCGTGTTCCAGACACGCCCCGGCGTTTGATTAGCCGTCATTATTAACCTCCTGATTCAGCGAATCTTTTGATTTGCTTAACGCTAAAACAAGTCTGCGCCCAGGAGAAAAAAGCATCAATTAAGTTAACGGATGAATCATTACTCCCAGAGTAATGATTAAAGCGGCAGAATTTGATCTCAGTCGCAAAGAAAACCAGACATTGTGCTACGTGGTAGAGAACTGCAGGAAGAGGTGGCGAAAAAAGCAGCGGCGCCAGAGAGGCGCCGCTGAAAGGAAGGGTTGCATGTAAGCCGCGATCAGACTTCGATATCCGCCATGTCGCCTTTCTCCTGGAGCCAGTTACGGCGGTCTTCGGAGCGTTTTTTGGCGAGCAGCATATCCATGACCGCCAGCGTGCGCGCGTCGTCGTCATCGCTGATGGTGAGCTGCACCAGACGGCGAGTATTCGGATCGAGCGTCGTTTCACGCAGCTGCATCGGGTTCATCTCGCCGAGGCCTTTAAAGCGTTGCACGTTCGGCTTGCCCTTTTTACGTTTGAGCTGCTCCAGCACGCCCGCTTTTTCCTCTTCATCCAGCGCGTAGTAGACCTCTTTGCCGAGGTCGATACGGTAGAGCGGCGGCATGGCGACATAGACGTGGCCGCCTTTAACCAGCGAGCGGAAGTGCTTCACAAACAGCGCGCACAACAGCGTGGCGATATGCAGACCGTCGGAGTCCGCATCCGCGAGGATACAGATCTTGCCGTAGCGCAACTGGCTGAGATCTTCACTGTCCGGATCGATGCCGATCGCAACCGAAATGTCGTGCACCTCCTGCGAGGCCAGCACTTCATCGGATGAGACCTCCCAGGTGTTCAGGATCTTGCCTTTAAGCGGCATGATCGCCTGATATTCGCGATCGCGCGCCTGTTTAGCGGAGCCGCCTGCCGAATCCCCTTCCACCAGGAAGAGCTCTGTGCGGTTAAGATCCTGCGCGGTGCAGTCCGCCAGCTTGCCGGGCAGCGCCGGGCCGCTGGTGAGCTTTTTACGCACCACTTTTTTGGCGGCGCGCAGACGACGCTGGGCGCTGGCGATCGCCAGTTCCGCGAGCTGCTCCGCCGCCTGGACGTTCTGGTTCAGCCACAGGCTGAAGGCGTCTTTCACCACGGCCGAGACAAACGCCGCGCACTGGCGCGACGACAGGCGCTCTTTGGTCTGCCCTGCGAACTGCGGATCCTGCATTTTCACCGACAGCACGTAGGCGCAGCGCTCCCAGATATCTTCCGCCGAGAGCTTCACGCCGCGCGGCAGGATATTGCGGTATTCGCAGAATTCGCGCATGGCGTCCAGCAGCCCCTGGCGCAGGCCGTTGACATGGGTGCCGCCCTGCATCGTCGGGATCAGGTTGACGTAGCTTTCGGTCAGCAGCTCGCCGCCTTCCGGCAGCCACAGCAGCGCCCAGTCCACGGCTTCCGTCTCGCCGGAGAAATTACCGATAAACGGTTTTTCCGGCAGCGTAATCAGCCCGTTCACCGCTTCAGACAGGTAGTCGTTGAGACCATCCTGATAGCACCAGCGCTGCTCGGTGTTGTTAACCTGGTCTTTAAAGTTGATTTCCACGCCCGGGCACAGCACCGCTTTCGCTTTTAACAGGTGCGTCAGGCGGGAGACCGAAAAGCGCGGGCTGTCGAAGAATTTTTCATCCGGCCAGAAATGTACGCTGGTGCCGGTCTGGCGTTTCGGACAGGTGCCGACCACGCTCAGCTCTTTGACTTTTTCGCCATTTTCGAAGGCGATGTTGTACACCTGCCCGTCGCGCTTCACGTTCACTTCGACGCGTTTTGACAGGGCGTTGACCACCGAGATCCCCACACCGTGCAGGCCGCCGGAGAACTGGTAGTTTTTATTCGAGAATTTACCGCCCGCGTGCAGACGGCAGAGGATCAGTTCCACGGCGGGAACGCCCTCTTCCGGGTGGATATCCACCGGCATGCCGCGCCCGTCGTCAATCACTTCCAGCGACTGGTCGGCGTGGAGGATCACGTCGACGCGTCTGGCATGGCCTGCCAGCGCTTCATCGACGCTGTTATCAATAACTTCCTGGCCCAGATGGTTGGGACGGGACGTATCGGTGTACATCCCCGGACGGCGGCGCACCGGCTCAAGCCCGGTGAGCACCTCAATGGCATCGGCATTATAGGATTGGGTCATGATTTTATCGTCAGGTCACAAAACGGGATCGTTGCCTTAGCATTAATGCAGGCTAAGGAAATCGACAATCTGCGTGAAATAATCTTCAAAGCCTGCAAAAGCGTGGTTGCCGCCGGTTTCCACCGTCTGACGGCACGGCGCGTAGTACGCCACTGCCTGGCGGTAATCCAGCACCTCGTCGCCGGTCTGCTGCAACAGCCAGAGGAGATCGGGGGCTTCGAGCGGCTCGATTTGCATCACTTTCAGATCGTAAATATGGCGTGACTCTAGCACATATTGCTGCCCGGTGTAGGGGTTCTCGTTAGCGCCGAGGAAATCGGTCAGCAGCTCAAAGGGACGCACCGCCGGGTTAACCACCACCGCAGGCAGCATAAAACATTGCGAAAGCCAGGTGGCGTAATAGCCGCCGAGCGATGAGCCCACGACGCCGAGCGGCTCGCCGCCGTGCTCAAGCACTAAGGATTCCAGCAGCTCCGCGGCATCGGACGGATACGGCGGCAGTTGAGGAACGACCATGTTGATGTCAGGGTGCTGTTGCGCCAGCCAGCGCTGCAGGCTGGTGGCCTTCGCGGAGCGAGGTGAACTGTTAAAACCGTGGAGATAAAGAAGCGTAGACATCAGTATCCTTCTGATGCGGTGTCGGGGCGGAACTGCGCGCCTTCCAGGCGGCACACTTCCGTGGTGAGTGAGCCGTCAGGGTGCAGATTCAGCCAGCGCCAGCCGGGGGCGACCGTGTCGAGCGTAAAGCCGGCGCAGTGGGGTTTGAACTGAACGCAGGTGGACGGCGTGGCCAGCAGGCGGCGCCCGTTCCAGTCGAGATCCAGCTCCTGATGAATATGACCGCAGAGAAGATGCTTCACTTGCGGATAGCGGCTCAGCACGTCATCCAGCGACTGCGCGTTGCGCAGGCTGTGTTGGTCGAGCCAGCCGCAGCCGGACGGCAGCGGGTGATGGTGCAGCAGCAGCAAGGTATGGCGCTCCGGCGCCTGCTGAAGCATGCGCTCAAGCCACTCCAGCTGGTAGTCGCTCAGCTCGCCGTGCGGCACGCCGAAGACCTGGCTGTCGAGCAACAGCACCTGCCAGTGGTCGCCCGCGAACACGCGCTTGGCGGGCGAAATGCCGGCGTCCTGCAGCGTGCTGTACATGGCGGGCTGGAAATCGTGGTTTCCCGGCAGCCAGACGCAGGGCGCAGGCAACGTTGCGACGCCCGCTGCGAAATGCGCATAGGCCTCAGGCGTATGATCCTGCGCGAGATCGCCTGTCGCGACAATCAGATCGCACTCACGCTGCCCGGCGTGGAGGGCCGCCAGCACAGCCTGGTAGCTCTCCCAGGTATTAACCCCGAGCAGCGTATCGTTCTTTCCGGCAAACAGGTGAGTATCGGTAATTTGTAAGATCCTGACGCTGGCCCCACCAGCAACAGGAAGGTTTAACAGGCTTTCCAAATGGTGTCCTTAGGTTTCACGACGCTAACAAACCGGAACCGCCATTGCTCCATGCGCTAAACAGTAGCGTAGCCAGTCAGCAAGAAACTGGTTAATTTGATGTTTTTCGTCGCGCTGATGCAACTTTTTATTTGGGTAATCATAACGCGCTTTGAAGCGAAAGATCTGCTGGCTTGAACACACTTCCGCGACCATAGCGTCATGGTAAAGCCTTACGCTCATCGACGGCAAACTCCAGTAGCTCACTTTCGGCGCGGTTTGCTCTATCTGCACAAGCGTAGTGTACCGGGTTGATTCCAGGATAGTTAAACGGTATTGCGCGCCCGCCACCTGATAACTTACGGCTTCGCCTGGCGCGTCGTTGCGCGGCAACAGGCGGCGCAACTGCGCGAAGTTGGTTTCGCACAGGCGCATCATTTCTGGAAAATCAGGTGTATAACGCTTCATATTCAGGTGTTCCACTCGTTTCTCAATGCTTGATAATGTAACTGCAGCCATTGCAGTGCGATGACCGAGGCCGCGTTGTCGATTCTCCCCTCTTCTACCCAAAGGTATGCCTGTTCCCGGCTTACCACATGAACACGAATATCTTCGTTTTCATCAGCCAGACCGTGTATGCCTTGCGCGGTCGTGGCGTCCACTTCGCCAACCATTAATGAAAGGCGCTCGCTGGTGCCTCCGGGGCTTGCCAGATAGCTCATGAATTTTTTTACGCGCCCGACGGCGAGCCCGGCTTCTTCCATCGCCTCGCGGCGGGCGACCTCTTCCACCGTTTCGCCAGGCTCAATCATACCGGCGACCAGTTCCAGCAACCATGGGGTGTCGCTGGTGTCGAAAGCGGCGATGCGGATCTGCTCAATGAGCACCACCTCATCGCGCACAGGGTCAAAGGGTAGCAGGACTGCGGCATGACCGCGCTCAAAAATTTCGCGCCGCACTTCACCGCTCATTTCGCCATTAAAAAGGCGGTGGCGGAAGCGGTAGAGATCGAGTGAAAAAAAGCCGCGATATAGCTTTTCCCGTGCAATAATTTCTACATCGTTTTTGGTGAAAGTAACGGGGCTTTTGGTTGATTTGCTCATGAGAATTTCCGGTTCAAGATGGTGCCGAATCTGGGCATTTCAAGCCAGTTTACCTGCCGTTTCATTGCCCATGTGATAGATTGTGGAAATTTAGCGGCAGAAGGCACGTTACGCCAAGCCTGACGGCGGGTTGACTCTGGTAGAATCGGCGATCAATTTTTCGGCTTCTGACAGCGCTAATAAATTCTTTATGCTTCACAACAAGGAATGCAAATGAAGAAACTGCTCCCCATCCTTATCGGCCTGAGCCTGACGGGCTTCAGCGCCATGAGCCAGGCAGAAAACCTGTTGCAGGTTTACCAGCAGGCACGTTTAAGCAACCCGGACCTGCGCAGCTCCGCTGCTGACCGCGACGCCGCATTCGAAAAAATTAACGAAGCCCGCAGTCCTTTACTTCCGCAGCTCGGCCTGGGTGCAGATTACACCTATAACAGCGGTTTTCGCGATAACGACGGCGTCGACACCACGTCCAAGAGCGCCTCGTTACAGTTAACCCAGACCATTTTTGATATGTCTAAATGGCGCGCCCTGACGCTGCAGGAAAAAACCGCAGGCATCCAGGACGTGACTTATCAGACCGATCAGCAGACGCTGATGCTCAATACCGCGACGGCCTATTTCCAGGTGCTGAGCGCGATTGACGCGCTTTCCTATACCGAAGCGCAGAAACAGGCGATTTACCGCCAGCTCGATCAAACCACCCAGCGCTTTAACGTGGGCCTGGTCGCTATTACCGACGTGCAGAACGCCCGCGCTCAGTACGACAATGTGCTGGCGAACGAAGTCACCGCGCGCAACAACCTCGACAACGCGCTGGAGCAGCTGCGTCAGGTGACGGGCAACTACTACCCGCAACTCGCCTCGCTGAACGTCGACAGCTTTAAAACCAACAAGCCGGCCGCCGTTAACGCGCTGCTGAAAGAAGCAGAACAGCGCAACCTGACGCTGCTGCAGGCGCGTCTGAGCCAGGACCTGGCGCGCGAACAGATTCGCTATGCGGAAACCGGCCATATGCCGACGCTCGGCTTAACGGCCTCCAGCAGCGTTTCTGACACCGACTACAGCGGCAGCAAAACCAGCAGCGCGGCGGCAGCCAGCCGTTACGCCGACAGCAAAGTGGGTCAGAACTCCGTCGGCCTGAGCTTCAGCATGCCTCTCTATAGTGGCGGCTCGGTTACCTCGCAGGTGAAACAGGCGCAGTACAGCTTCGTTGGTGCCAGCGAGAAACTGGAAAGCGCGCATCGTAACGTGGTGCAGACCGTGCGTTCTTCGTACAACAACGTGAACGCGTCCATCAGCAGCATCAAAGCGTATGAGCAGGCCGTGGTCTCCGCGCAGAGTTCGCTGGACGCGATGGAAGCCGGCTATTCTGTCGGCACCCGTACTATCGTTGACGTGCTGGATGCGACCACCACGCTGTACAACGCCAAGCAGCAGCTCTCAAGCGCCCGTTATAACTACCTGATCAACCAGCTCAATATTAAATCTGCGCTGGGTACGCTCAACGAGCAGGATCTGGTCGCGTTGAACAACTCGCTGGGCAAACCGGTCTCTACCGCCCCGGAAAGCGTCGCCCCGGAAAACCCGGCGCAGGACGCCGCCGTGAATAACATGGCGAATGGCGGCGGCGCAGCCCCGGCCGTTCAGCCCGCCGCGGCGACCCGCAGCAGCAACGGCAACAGCAGCAATCCGTTCCGTCAGTAACTCCTCCGGCGGGAGGCGCCAGCGCGCTTCCCGCCTGAACGTAAGTCAACGTAAAGATCCCCGCGCCATCCGGCTCTCCGCTTTAATTTCGACCACTCATCCACTATCCTGAGCACCATAACTGTGCAATACCACTGGGTCAGGATGCAGGCATGAAACGGACAAAACACATTAACCGCGCGATGTTTCGCAAAAGCTGGAACGCGCGTCATTTAACGCCGGTCGCGTTCGCGGTCACGGCAGCTTTTATGCTGGCGGGCTGTGAGAAGAGCGACGAAACCGTCCAGCTCTATCAGAACGCCGACGACTGTGCGGCCGCTAACCCCGGCAAAAGCGCTGAATGCACCACCTCATACAATAACGCCCTGAAAGAGGCGGAGCGCACCGCGCCAAAATATGCGACGCGCGAAGACTGCGTGGCGGAATTCGGCGAAGATCAGTGTCAGCAGGTGAGCAATACGAACACCAGCCAGGCCACACAGCAGACCGGCAGCATGTGGATGCCGCTGATGGCCGGCTACATGATGGGCCGTCTGATGGGCGGCGGCATGGGATTCGCGCAGCAGCCGCTGTTCAGCTCGCGCAACCCGGCGAGCCCGGCCTACGGTAAATATACCGATGCCAGTGGTCGCAACTACGGTGCCGCGCAGCCGGGTCGCACCATGACCGTACCGAAATCCGCGATGGCGCCGAAACCGGCGACCACCTCGACTATCACCCGCGGCGGCTTCGGCGATTCGGTCGCGAAACAGGCCACCATGCAGCGCAGCGCTGCCGGCTCTTCTTCTCGTTCGATGGGCGGTTAACACATGGAAAGAATCGCGATTAGCGAGCGCCCGGACTGGCGCGAAAAAGCCGCCGAGTACGGCTTTAATTTTCACACCATGTATGGCGAACCCTACTGGTGTGAAGACGCCTTTTACCGCCTGACGCTCGCGCAGGTGGAAAAGCTGGAAGAGGTCACCGCCGAACTGCACCAGATGTGTCTGCAGGTGGTGGAGAAAGTGGTCGCCAGCGATGCGCTGATGGCCAAATTCCGCATTCCGAAGCATACATGGGAGTTTGTTCGCCAGTCGTGGCGCAGCGGTCAGCCGTCACTCTATTCGCGTCTCGATCTCGCCTGGGACGGACGCGGCGAGCCGAAACTGCTCGAAAACAACGCCGACACGCCAACCTCGCTGTATGAAGCGGCATTCTTTCAGTGGATCTGGCTGGAAGATCAGTTGCGCGCCGGCAATCTCCCGCAGGGCAGCGATCAATTCAACAGCCTGCAGGAAAAGATCATTGAGCGCTTCGCCGAACTCAAAGCGCAGTATGGCTTTAACCGCCTGCATCTCGCCTGCTGTCGCGATACCGTGGAAGATCGCGGCACGGTGCAATATCTGCAGGATTGCGCCAGCGAAGCCGGGATCGAGAACGATTTTCTGTTTATCGAAGATATCGGGCTTGGCGAAAAGGGCCAGTTTACCGATCTGCAGGATCAGGTGATCAGCAATCTGTTTAAGCTCTATCCGTGGGAATACATGCTGCGCGAGACGTTTTCCACCAAGCTGGAAGACGCGGGCGTGCGCTGGCTGGAGCCCGCCTGGAAGAGCATTATCTCTAACAAAGCGCTACTGCCGATGCTCTGGGAGCTCTACCCGAATCACCCTAACCTGCTGCCGGCGTACTTTAGCGAAGACAATCCGCCGCCGATGGAAAAATATGTGGTGAAACCCTTTTTCTCCCGCGAAGGCGCGAACGTTTCCATCATTGAAAACGGCCAGACCGTCGCGCAGGTGGACGGCCCTTACGGCGAGGAAGGCACCATCGTCCAGCAGTTCCACCCGCTGCCGAAATTCGGCGACAGCTATACGCTGATTGGCAGCTGGCTTATTAACGACCAGCCTGCCGGGATCGGCATTCGCGAAGACAAGGCGCTGATAACTCAGGATCTGTCGCGCTTTTATCCGCATCTGTTTGTGGAATAACACCGATGGCGCGCTTGCGCGCCATGCTTACCCCACCTGCACCGACAGCATACTTAACGACGCCATTTCCAGGCCATCGACCGGTATCGTTACCGGCTCGTCGCCGTTCCATGCGCCGAGCGCGTACAGCAGCGGCAGGAAATGCTCCGGCGTGGGGTTTGCCAGGCTACCGCCGGGGTGAGCCAGATAGTTGACCAGCGGGTGTGCAGCATCATCGCCGCGCCACGTCAGGTTATCTTTTACAAAGTTATTGAAAGATTCTGCCCACGGATACGGCTCGCCTTCGCCATGCCAGCGGGCGGTACGCAGGTTATGCACCACGTTGCCGCTCGCCACCAGCATGACGCCTTCATCGCGCAGCGACGCCAGACGACGCCCCATCTGGTAGTGCCAGAGCGGCGGTTTAGTGCTATCTATACTCAGTTGCACCAGTGGAATATCGGCCTGCGGATACATTTTTATCAGGACGCCCCAGGCGCCGTGGTCAAAACCCCAGGCTTCACTATCGAGCGTGACCGGCAGCGGCGCCAGAAGATCAACCACGCGCTGCGCCAGCGCCGGTGAGCCGGGCGCAGGATAGCGGGTATCATAGAGCGCCTGCGGGAAGCCGCCAAAATCGTGGAGAGTTTGCGGCTTTTCCATCGCGGTGACGCCGGTGCCGCGCGTAAACCAGTGGGCCGAGACCATGACAATGGCGTTCGGGCGCGGCAGCGTTTCGCCAAGCGCGCGCCAGGCGCGGGTATAACGGTTATCTTCCAGCACGTTCATCGGGCTGCCGTGGCCCAGAAAAAGTGCAGGCATACGAGGGAGATGCGTCATTATTTTTACCCTGAATCGGTATCATCAATGCCATTACCTTACGCCGATTGCCTGCTTAAAGAACGGAGATAAGGGTGATGAAGATCATCAGAAAATTTGAATGTAAGTGTTCTGTAAAAGCCACGGACGGGCCTCGACTTTTCCGTTCCGCTCGTTAACATTAATGATAATCATTATCAAAAGGAGTGTTCGATGTCTGTGCCTCTGATCCTGACCCTGCTGGCGGGCGGCGCCACGTTTATCGGTGCGGTACTGGGCGTGCTGGGGCAGAAGCCTTCTAATCGCCTGCTGGCCTTTTCGCTGGGGTTTGCCGCGGGCATTATGCTGTTGATTTCCCTCATGGAAATGCTGCCTGCCGCGCTTAATGAAGAAGGTATGTCGCCGGTGCTTGGCTACGGCATGTTTATTGTCGGCCTGCTGGGGTATTTCGCGCTTGATCGTCTGTTGCCGCATGCGCATCCACAGGATCTCGTCGATCCACGTGCCGCGCATCGCCACTCGCCGCGCAGCCTGCGACGCACCGCGCTGCTGCTGACGCTCGGCATCAGCCTGCATAACTTTCCGGAAGGCGTCGCGACGTACGTGACCGCCAGCAATAATCTGGAGCTGGGGTTCGGTATCGCGCTGGCGGTAGCGCTGCACAATATTCCTGAAGGGCTGGCGGTGGCGGGCCCGGTCTACGCTGCCACGGGATCGCGCCGTAAAGCGGTTATCTGGGCAGGCGTCTCCGGGATGGCGGAGATCCTTGGCGGCGTGCTGGCCTGGCTTATTCTGGGTACGATGGTCTCGCCGGTAGTGATGGCGGCAATTATGGCGGCGGTCGCCGGGATCATGGTGGCGTTGTCGGTAGATGAGCTGATGCCGCTCGCCAAAGAGATCGATCCGCATAACAACCCGAGCTACGGCGTGCTGTGCGGCATGTCTGTGATGGGGTTCAGCCTGACGCTGCTGCAAACCAGCGGGCTGAGCGGCTAATAAAAAAGCCCGGTCAAACCGGGCTTTGCAGATATGGATTCAGGCCCGGCGCTCGCCGGGCTTTTTGTCAGCTCGCTTTGCGCTCCTGCGCCTGGCGATAGCTCACTAAATCTTCGATAGTCACTACCGGCATATTGTGTTCGCGGGCAAACGCGATGCACTCCGGCGCGCGCGCCATCGTGCCGTCGTCATTGGTCAGCTCGCACAGAACGCCTGCCGGTTTGAAACCCGCCAGCGCGACTAAATCGATGGTCGCTTCGGTGTGGCCGCCGCGGGTCAGCACGCCGCCCGGCTGCGCGCGCAGCGGAAAGACGTGGCCCGGACGATGCAGATCGGACGGCTTCGCGTCGTCGGCAATCGCCGCGCGAATAGTCGTAATGCGATCGGCTGCGGAAACGCCGGTGGTCACACCGTGCGCCGCTTCGATGGTGACAGTAAAGCCGGTGCCGAACGCGCTGGTGTTGTTTTCCACCATCATCGGCAGGTCGAGCTGTTTACGGCGTTCTTCGGTCAGGCACAGGCAGACGATACCGCTGCCGTGACGGATGGTCAGCGCCATCTGCTCAACGGTCATGGTTTCGGCGGCGAAAATCATGTCACCTTCGTTCTCGCGGTTCTCGTCATCAAGCACCATCACCCCGCGCCCTTCGCGCAGTGCGGCGATCGCGTTTTCCACGCGTTCAAAAGCGGTGCCAAAAGCAGAAAGAAGCGTCTGATTCATGGTAAAGAAACCTCATTAATTATATGGATTACCAGAATCAGGGCGGTCTTAGGAGTGCCGGCAAGCGGCAAGCAAAATAACGTGAGTGGGCGTAAGCCCAGGCAGATCGTTACTCTCTCCCATCCGGACTTTAACCGTCGGCCCCGGAATTACACCGGATCTGCTGACCTTCAGAGAAACTCTGAAGCGCTCGCGGGCTTTCAGTTTACCTTTCGCCTTTCGCTTTCGCGCAAAAGCATGTAAGCCTGATTTACCGCCGGTGGGGAATTTCGCCCCGCCCTGAGAATAAGCGAGATAACTATAACGCCATTGATAATCGTCGGCAATGCATGAGATTCAAACATTTCCGGTTTATACCCTTCCGATCAGCGATTACAATTACTCTTCAGACCATACCAGATCAGGGAAACCGCTATGATTGACCCGAAGAAAATTGAACAGATCGCCCGTCAGGTCCATGAATCGATGCCAAAAGGGATCCGTGAGATCGGGGAAGATGTTGAGAAGAAAATCCGCCAGGTATTGCAGGCCCAGCTGTCTCGCCTGGATCTGGTGAGCCGTGAGGAGTTTGACGTACAAACGCAGGTTATGCTGCGCACGCGTGAAAAACTGACGGCGCTGGAGCAACGTCTGGCTGCGCTGGAATCCCGCGGTACGGCGGCCGCCACTCAGGCAGAAAACCCTGCGGCGTCAACGGCAGGCAGCGCCAGCGCGCCGGTTACCGCCGTCACCCCGCCGCCCGCTATCCCGCCGGTCGATAGCCTCGACAAACAGGACTAACCGCGGTGACAACGCCCCCTGCCTGGCAAGGGGCGTTCGCCAGCCAAACCGCCTTAGCTGTTTTTCTGGATCTTTTTGATAATATTGGTGGTGGAACAGCCATCTTCGAAGTTCAGCACCATCACGTCACCGCCGTTGGCCCACACCTCTTTGCTGCCCGCAATATCTTCAGGCTTATAGTCGCCGCCTTTCACCAGCAGATCGGGCAAGATTTCGCTAATCAGGCGCTGCGGCGTGTCCTCTTCAAACGGCACCACCCAGTCTACCGCTTCCAGCGCGGCCAGCACCGTCATACGCTGCTCCTGCGGGTTCACCGGACGGGTATCGCCTTTCAGGCGCTTCGTTGAGGCGTCGCTGTTAACCGCCACAATCAGCCGGTCGCCAAGCTTGCGGGCATTCGCCAGGTAGGACACATGACCCGCGTGCAGGATGTCGAACACGCCGTTGGTCATCACCACCTTTTCGCCGCGCTTGCGGGCCGCCAGCACAGCGTCTTTCAGCGCCGCTTCACTCATCACGCCAAAGCCGGTTTCTGAACGACCACGCACCGCGTTTTCCAGTTCTACCGGCGACACGGTCGAGGTGCCGAGCTTGCCAACCACCACGCCCGCCGCCGCATTCGCGAAGAAGCAGGCTTCTTCGAGCGAATTGCCGGACGCCAGCGTCGCCGCCAGCACGCCAATTACGGTATCGCCCGCGCCGGTCACGTCATAGACTTCCTGCGCCTGCGTGGGCAGGTGGAACGGCGCTTTACCCGGCTGCAACAGCGTCATGCCCTGTTCGGAGCGGGTCACCAGCAGCGCGCTAAGCTCGAAATCAGCGATGATTTTCATGCCGCGCTCGACAATGTCCTGCTCGTTTTTGCATTTACCCGCCACCGCTTCAAATTCTGAGAGATTTGGGGTCAGCAGCGTCGCGCCGCGATAGCGTTCGAAATCGGTGCCTTTGGGGTCGATCAGCACCGGAACGCCCGCTTTACGCGCCAGCTGGATCATCTGTTGAACGCTTGCGAGCGCGCCTTTGGCGTAGTCAGAGAGCACCAGCGCGCCGATCTGCCCCAGCGCCTGATTGATACGCTCGTGCAGCGGCTCCGGATCAACGCCTTCGAAACCTTCTTCAAAATCGAGACGGATCAACTGCTGGTTGCGCGACAGCACGCGCAGCTTGGTGATGGTCGGGTGCGTCGGCACCGACACGAAATCGCATTTCACGTTTACCTGGGAAAGCGACTGGCTGAGCGCGCGCGCCGCGTCGTCAATGCCGGTCAGACCGACCAGACGCGAGCTGGCGCCGAGAGACGCGATATTCATCGCCACGTTCGCCGCGCCGCCCGGGCGCTCTTCGATAGTTTCCACTTTCACGACCGGCACCGGGGCTTCCGGTGAGATGCGGCTCGTCGGGCCATACCAGTAGCGGTCCAGCATCACATCACCGACTACCATGACGCCTGCGCGTTCAAAATCGGGCAGCGTTACTTTCATTCCTGACTCTCCTGAGAGACACCAAAATTTGCGCGCGATGATAGCACAGTTACGCGCAATCGCACTTTTACACCGGGGCCAGCCAGCGCCGCCAGCTGTCACGCACCTGTTCGCGCTCCTGTTCAAAGGCGGTCTGGGCCACGTGTCCTGGTTGCTCCTGCAATGCCAGCCGGTGCAGCTCATCACGCAGCGTGACATAGGCGTGGGTCAGCGCTTTCGCCTCGCCCTCACGCATAATGTCGTGCTGCGCCAGCAGTTCCAGAATACGCACGTTATCCGACCAGCGCGTCAGCTTCGGTTGTTCAGACGCGTAGCGCAGCACCATAAACTGCGTAATAAACTCGATATCGGTAATACCACCTTCATCGGCTTTGATATCAAAACGATCCCGGTGTTTGTTGCCGAGATGGGCGCGCATTTTTTCGCGCATTTCACGCACGTCGGTTCGCAGCGCGTCGCTGTCGCGCGGCGTGGCAAGCACGTCGCGGCGGATGGCGTCAAACTGCGCCTGTAGCGGTTTATCGCCATACACAACGCGGGCACGTACCAGTGCCTGATGCTCCCACGTCCAGGCGTCGTTTTTCTGATAATCGGCGAAAGCTTCCGCCGTTGTCACCAGCATCCCCGCCGCCCCGGACGGACGCAGCCGGGCGTCCACTTCATAGAGAATGCCCGACGACGTGCGGGTGCTGAACAGATGCATGATGCGCTGCGCGAGACGCAGATAGAACTGACGCCCGTCGATTTCTCGCTCGCCGTCTGTCATCACCTCCGCCGGGCAGTCGTGCAGAAAGACTAAATCGAGATCAGAGCTGTAGCCCAGCTCCCAGCCGCCCAGTTTGCCGTAGCCGACCACCGCGAAGCCGCGGCCGTCGCGATCGCGCAGATGCTTCGGCTGACCGTAACGCGCCACCATTTGCCCCCACGCCTGCTGAACCACCGCGTCGATAATCGCTTCGGCAAGCCAGGTTAAGTGATCGCTAACTTTCATCACCGGCAGCGTACCGGCAATATCCGCCGCCGCCACGCGCAGCAGTTGGGCCTGTTTAAACTGGCGCAGCGCCTCAAGCTGTTGCTCTTCGTCATCGTCCGGCACGCGTAGCAGATACTGGCGCAGCTCGTCGCGATAAGCGTCCATCGCCGTCGGCTGATACAGCGTGTTCGGGTCAAGGAGTTCATCAAGCAGCAGCGGATAGCGCGCCAGCTGGCTCGCCACCATCGGCGAGGCGGCGCACAGGCGAATCAAATGCTTGAGCGCGCCGGGGTATTCGCTTAACAGCTCCAGATAGGTAGTGCGGGTAACGATGCCGGTCAGCAGTGGCGTGACGCGGGAGAGCGTCAGCGCCGCCTCATCAGGGCTGGCGCAGACGGCGCTCAGCAGATGCGGCATCAGATTATCGAGCACCTGACGCCCGCGCGGCCCGATGGTTCGCTTCTCTGTTTCTTTGCGAAAATCAGCCAGCGTCGCCAGCAGCCGCATCCGGCTCTCCGCGCCTAACGCGCTCAACACCGGCGTATCGTCGTCGGCGTCCAGCGCGTCATGCCACAGCTCGCGCCAGCCTTCGGTCAGCGACTCCTCACCGCCGGTCGGCTCTTCATCGCCGATAAGCTCGTTAAAGACCCGCCGCACGCCCGCCATATGGCGCTCAAGCAGTGCCGTGAGCGTCGCCCAGTCTGCCTCGCCCATCGCCCACGCCAGTCGCGCACGGTTCAGCGCGTCGCCCGGCAGCGTCTGGGTTTGCTCATCGTTGATGCTTTGCAGCAGGTTTTCGAGCCGCCGCAAAAAGAGATAAGCCTCGCGCAGGCAGGCGGCATCGTCCGGCGAGAGCAGATGCAATTGCTCAATCGCCTCAAGCGTCGGCAGCAGCGAGCGCTGCTGTAGCGACGGTTCGCGCCCGCCGCGGATCAGCTGAAACACCTGCACGATAAATTCGGTTTCGCGAATGCCGCCCGCGCCGAGCTTGATATTATCGGTCAACCCCCGGCGGCGCACTTCGCGGGCAATCATGCCCTTCATGTTGCGCAGCGACTGGATAACGCTGAAATCGATATAGCGGCGGAAGATAAAGGGCCGCAGCATCGCGCGCAGCTCCTGGCTCCAGGCGTCGTTGTTATCGCCCATGATGCGCGCTTTGACCATCGCGTAGCGCTCCCAGTCGCGCCCCTGCTCCTGATAGTAATCTTCAAGGGCGGCGAAGCTCAGCACCAGGGGGCCGCTGTCGCCGAAGGGGCGCAGACGCATGTCGACGCGGTACACAAAGCCGTCCTGGGTAGGCTGGTCGAGCGCTTTGATAAGCCGCTGGCCGAGGCGCGTAAAAAACTGGGCATTATCCAGCTCGCGCCGTCCGCCCTGGGTCGAACCGCTTTCCGGCCAGGCGAAAATCAGATCGATATCGGAAGAGAAGTTAAGCTCGCCGCCGCCCAGTTTCCCCATACCGAGGATCATCAGCGGCTGCGGCACGCCCTGGGCGTTACATGGCGTGCCCCATTCGCGACAGCATGCGCTGTAAAGCCAGTCGCGCGCTGCGACAATCAGCGTTTCCGCAAGCTCACTGAGCTGCGTCAGGGTTTGGCCCGTGGTGACGCGCGCAAGCGTCTGGCTCCAGGCGATGCGCGTCATGACGCGGCGGCGGAACTGGCGCAGCGCACGCATCAGCGCCGCCTCGTCGTGAACGTCCGCCAGCGCCGTCTGCAGCCAGGCGCCATAATGGCGCCACTCATCCGCCTCAGGCGGCGTCGCCTCAAGCTCGTTAAGCCAGTCGGGGTGCGCGCTTATCGCCTCGCGCACGAAATCGCTGAAGGTCAGCACCGCGCGCGCGTCATCGCTGAGCGCGGCGGCATCGAAAGGCAGCCGCTCCACCACGGCTTGCCAGTGCTGTTGCAAAGGGAGTGAGAGCGGCGTCATGCGGGTTTTCCTGTCGTGGTTTACGGTTTCCCGCTGTGCCGCCAGAACGGCGCCTGCGAGATAGCCTCATTGCGGAAATGCTCAATCTCAATACGCTGGCCGGTTTCGATGGCGTGACGCAGCCCCTGCCAGTTGTCGAGCCAGAACAGCGCGACGGTTTCGTCATAGACGCCCGCCAGCAGACGCAGCGCGTCAAGCTCGCGCGAAAGGCGCGGCAGTTGATCGACATAGCGGTCGCCGAGCGGCTGACCAAAGGCGGCTTTCAGTTCAGCGGCGTGGCGCGAGAGGTTGATATCGGCAAAGCGTTTCCAGGAATCCGCCATTTTCTGACGGCCTTTTTCGTCGAGGAAAGGCTGCCAGCCGCAGAACACCAGCCATTCGGTGAGCGCGAGGCGGGCGGAGGCCTGAATGGCGCTGAAAGCGACCGTCTGGGCCGAAGCGTCGGTCGCGAGCGTCGCTTCGCACTGGGTTAGCAGGTCACGTAAGCGAGTACTCGCTTTTCGCGGCACGATACCGCCGAACAGCGCCAGCGTATGGCGCACCAGGGCGATGGCCTCGCGCACCTGCTGTTTCGCCTTGCCGTTGCCGCGCAGCCACAGCTCCTCGTGATAGAGCCAGTGATCAAGCGCCCATTCCAGCGACGCTTCAAGCCCCTGCTCCACATGAGCTTTCGCCGGCATCTTCAGCAGCGTTAGCGGACGCAGCGGGCGTTCAGCGTTGCCTTGTGCCAGATGGTAGCCGCGCGCCGCTTTGCTCAGGCTGCCCTGACGCAGACCCGGCTTCGCCACCAGCTGACGGGCGAATTTCAACACGTCCGCCGCCTGGCCTTCCAGCAGTTCAAGCTCCAGCTCGCAAATGGGCTCCGCCAGCTCGCCGGCTTTCACTTCGCCGCGGTCGAGCGCAAGTTCAATGTGGCTTTCGCCGTGAGTAACCACCCACTTTTCACGGGCGAAATCGGTGCTGAACAGTGGATGTACCGCGCCCTGCAATGCTTCGGGCGACAGGCCTTCCGGCCAGACTTCCGCAGGAAAACGCGCCAGCGCAAGCTCGGGCGTTTCCAGTTCAATGTTATATTCCGGACGCTGATGTAGCCCGCCAGTCGTGCGGCCAGCGACTTTCATGGTCATTTCATAACGGCCATTATCCCCGCGAATACGCAGCCCCATATCGTGACGGCGCAGCTGGTTGTCCGCGGTTTCGTAATAGATATTGAGCAGCTGGCGCGGGGCGCTGTGTTCAGCCTCAAGGGCGTTCAGCGCGGCGCGCAGCGCGTCAATCTGTTCCGGGTCGACGATAAATTTGAGTTCGATTTCCTGAGCCATGTCTCTGCTTTCTGGTTGGGTCACACTGAAGAAAACTCCAGCGAACTTAATAGCCTGGTATCTGTCAGTAGATAGTATTTTGCGAAAAATTGCCACGTTTGAGGCTTTTTGACGCACGCAAAAAGCGAAATTTGCCGCGGTGGCGGGCGACGGGCTGACCAGGAAGATTCCCATTCAGGTTTACGCTTTGCATCGTCAGACTGATGCCACTACTATCGTTCCACTTTCAACGACAATAACGACCAACTGATGCACAAATTACGTCTGATTTGCTTTTCCCTGCTTGCGCTTAGCGTCTCTTTCCAGGCCGCTGCCGAAGAAAAACGCTATGTTTCGGATGAACTCAACACCTGGGTACGTAGCGGTCCGGGTGACAATTACCGCCTGGTCGGCACGGTGAATGCCGGCGAAGAAGTCGCACTGCTGGAAAGTAACGGCAAATATGGACAGATTCGTGATACCAGTGGCCGCACGTCCTGGATCCCGCTGGAACAGCTCAAGAGCGAACCCAGCCTGCGCACCCGCGTGCCGGAGCTGGAAAATCAGGTTAAGACCCTGACGGATAAGCTGAATAATATCGACACCACATGGAATCAGCGCACGGCGGAGATGCAGAAGAAAGTCGCCGCCAGCGACGGTATTATCAACGGCCTGAAAGATGAAAATCAGAAGCTTAAAAACGAGCTTATCGTGGCGCAGAAAAAAGTGAACGCCGCCAATATTCAGATTGATGATAAACAGCGCACCATCATCATGCAGTGGTTTATGTATGGCGGCGGCGTGCTGGGCGTTGGTTTGCTGCTCGGTTTGCTGCTCCCGCATATGATCCCAAGCCGCAAGCGCAAAGACCGCTGGATGAACTAAACCTCTCAGGGCAGCGCCCGCTGCCCTTTTCGCTCCCCATCTCCTCTACACTTAACGTATTATCTGTCGGCTAAATATGAGTCGGAGTGGAATGCGTGAAGAGTTATCTGGTTGGTGGTGCGGTGCGTGACGCCCTGTTAGGGCTGCCGGTAAAGGACAGGGACTGGGTGGTGGTGGGTGCCACGCCCGCCGAAATGCTTGAGCTGGGGTATCAGCAGGTCGGGAAAGATTTCCCGGTGTTTCTGCACCCGCAGACCCATGAAGAGTATGCCCTTGCGCGCACCGAGCGGAAATCCGGCCAGGGTTATACCGGCTTCACCTGCTACGCCGCGCCGGACGTGACGCTGAAGCAGGATTTACAGCGCCGTGACCTCACCATTAACGCCATCGCTCAGGATGACGCGGGCGAGTTTATCGACCCTTACCACGGTCGCGCCGATCTCAAAGCGCGCCTGCTGCGCCACGTCTCGCCAGCATTTAACGAAGATCCGCTGCGCGTGCTGCGCGTGGCGCGCTTCGCTGCCCGCTACGCGCATCTCGGCTTTCGCATCGCCCCGGAAACGCTCGCGCTGATGCGCGAGATGGCGGAGAACGGCGAGCTGGAACACCTGACGGCGGAGCGCGTCTGGAAGGAAACCGAAAACGCGCTCACCACCCGTAATCCGCAGATTTATTTTTTGATGCTACGCGAGTGCGGCGCGCTGAAAGTATTGTTCCCGGAAGTGGACAAGCTGTTTGGCGTTCCGGCGCCAGCGAAGTGGCACCCGGAAATCGACACCGGCATTCATACGCTGATGACGCTCTCAATGGCCGCGATGCTCAGCCCGGCGGTGGATGTACGCTTTTCCGCGCTGTGTCACGATTTAGGCAAAGGGCTGACGCCGCCGCATCTGTGGCCGCGCCATCACGGCCACGGCCCGGCGGGCGTGCGGCTTGTCGAACAGGTGTGCAGGCGGCTGCGCGTGCCGAACGACATTCGCGATCTCGCAAAGCTGGTGGCGGAATTTCACGACCTTATTCATACCTTCCCGGTGCTGAAACCGCGCACTATCGTGGGCCTTTTCGACTCGATAGACGCCTGGCGCAAACCGCAGCGCGTCGAGCAAATAGCGATCACCAGCGAAGCGGATGTGCGCGGACGCACCGGGTTTGAGGCGAAAGACTATCCGCAGGCGCGTCTGCTGCGCGAGGCGTGGGAAGTGGCGCGCGCGGTGTCGCCTAAAGACGTGGTGGAGGCGGGTTTTACCGGCCCGGCGATCCGTGATGAGCTGACCAAACGGCGTATTCGCGCGGTGGCTGCCTGGAAGGAGGCGAGATGCCCCCAGCCAGCGGCTGAGGGCTAAGACGATTACATGAAGACCGCGTAAACGGCGGCAGCAACGATGAAACGATAGATAGCGAAAGGAATAAACGAGATACGTTTGATGATGTGCAGGAAGGTTTTGATCGCCACCAGCGCCACAACAAAGGCGGTGACAAAACCGACCGCGAACATCGGCAGATCCGCCATCGTCAGAAAGCCCATGCTTTTATAGAGATCGAGCGCGGTGGCGCCCATCATCATCGGTACGGCCAGCAGGAAAGAGAACTCCGAGGCCGCATAGCGGCTCACGCCGACCAGCATACCGCCGGAAATGGTCGCCCCGGAGCGTGAAAAGCCCGGCCAGAGCGCGAGGCACTGGAAACAGCCGATGAAAAACGCCTGGCGGTATGTCATATCGTCAAGGCCCGGCGCCTTCGGCTCTTTGGGTTTGAAGAGTTCTGCCGCAATCAGCAGCACGCCGCCGACCACCAGCGCGTACATCACGTTGATTGGGTTAAACAGCGATTTAATGAAATCGTGGAACAACAGCCCCAATACCACCGCTGGCACCATGCCAAGCAGAATGTGAACAAGCGACAGACGGCTTTTGCCGACGCCTTCATGCGGCGGATGGCCGAAGTGAATGCCGATTAACCCAAACAGACGGCGCCAGAACATGACCACCACCGCCAGGATGGAGCCCAGCTGGATCACCACTTCAAAGGTCTTCGCGGTGTCGCCTTCAAAGCCCAGCAGATGGCCCACGATGATCATGTGTCCGGTGCTTGACACCGGCAGGAATTCAGTGAGTCCTTCCACAATGCCCAGGATCGCCGCCACCAGCAGCGAGTGCATATCAGTCATTCAGTAAACCCTCGTACCCCAAAATAAGCGCTAAAAACGCGGCCATTAGCGCAACGGCCGCGAAAGTTCCTGCATTATGACCGGTATACCCGCGTTTGGTTTAATCATTATGAATTTAAATGTTTTAATTCGGATTATTGCTACGCTCAATCATTACGCCGACATTCGCGGCCTGCGCGACCGCGCCTGGCTTGCTGAGTTTAATGCGCACCCAGGGGGCGTTGAAGCGCGTCAGAATCAGGTCGGCGACCTCTTCCGCCACACGCTCCACCAGCGCAAAACGACCGTTGCCGACATGCTCCAGCACCGCCTGCGTCACGTCGGCATAGCTCAGGCAATCGCGCACGTCGTCACTCGCCGCCGCCGCGCGGTTGTCCCAGCCAATTTCGATATCGAACACCAGCTTCTGCTCGATAGTCTGTTCCCAGTCGTAAACGCCAATAGTGGTGATTACCGAAAGTTGCTCTATAAATACTATGTCCATCACGGCCCTGCCTGTTTTTAGCCCCGCCGGATACCACTTCCGGCAAAATATGCGTATTATCCACAGATGCAGAGAATACAACGACATTTTCACAACGGAACAGCGTTATGAGTGCAATCGCGCCTGGAATGATCCTCCTCGCGTACCTTTGCGGCTCGATTTCCAGCGCCATTCTGGTCTGCCGCATCGCTGGTCTGCCCGATCCTCGTGACAGCGGTTCCGGCAACCCCGGGGCGACCAACGTCCTGCGGATTGGCGGCAAGGGAGCAGCCGTAGCGGTACTGATTTTCGACGTGCTGAAAGGCATGCTCCCGGTCTGGGGCGCGTATGCGCTGGGCGTGACGCCGTTCTGGCTGGGGCTTATCGCCATCGCCGCCTGTCTTGGCCATATCTGGCCCGTCTTTTTCCATTTTCGCGGCGGCAAAGGTGTCGCGACCGCGTTTGGCGCCATCGCGCCTATCGGCTGGGATCTCACGGGTGTGATGGCGGGCACCTGGTTTCTGACGGTGCTGCTGAGCGGCTATTCATCGCTGGGCGCGATTGTCAGCGCCCTGGTGGCACCATTCTACGTCTGGTGGTTTAAACCGCAGTTTACCTTCCCGGTGGCGATGCTCTCCTGCCTGATTTTATTACGTCATCACGACAATATTCAGCGCTTGTGGCGCGGCCAGGAAACCAAAATCTGGAGCCGGTTTCGCAAAAAACGGCCAGAAAAAAAGGAGTGATGATTCACTCCTTTTTCTTTATGACGCTTGTCTGAATACGTTACGCCGCAGGCAGCTCCGCCAGCGGCCAGCGCGGACGTACCGTCACCCCAAGCCCCGCTTCGCCTTTCGCTTTCAGTCTCACCATACCCGCATACGCGATCATCGCGCCGTTATCAGTGCAGAACTCCGGGCGCGCATAGAAAACGTCGCCGCCGCGCTTTTGCATCATCTCCGCCAGACGCGCGCGTAACGTGCGGTTGGCGCTCACGCCGCCCGCCATTACCAGACGCTTAAAACCGGTCTGATCCAGCGCCCTGCGGCATTTGATCATCAGCGTATCCACCACGGCGTCTTCGAACGCGCGCGCGATGTCGGCGCGGGTCTGATCGTCGGTGCCGTTATCGCGAATGGTATTCGCCGCGAAGGTTTTCAGGCCGGAGAAGCTGAAATCGAGGCCCGGACGGTCGGTCATCGGGCGTGGGAACGTAAAGCGCCCCGCAGTGCCCTGCGCCGCCATCTTCGACAGCATCGGGCCGCCAGGGTAGTCGAGCCCCAGCAGCTTGGCGGTTTTATCGAAGGCTTCGCCCGCGGCGTCGTCGATAGATTCGCCGAGCAGTTCATACTGGCCGATACCGGTCACGCTGATAAGCTGCGTGTGGCCCCCGGAAACCAGCAGCGCCACGAACGGGAATTCGGGCGGATTCTCTTCCAGCATCGGCGCCAGCAGATGGCCTTCCATATGGTGTACCGGCACCGCCGGCACGTCCCAGGCAAACGCCAGCGCGCGGCCGACCGTCGCGCCGACGAGCAGCGCGCCCACCAGGCCCGGCCCCGCGGTATACGCCACGGCGTCGATATCCTGCGCCGTCAGGCCCGCTTCTTTAATTGCAGCCTGAATCAGCGGCACGGTTTTACGCACGTGATCGCGCGAGGCCAGCTCAGGCACTACGCCGCCGTAGTCAGCATGCAGTTTTACCTGACTATACAATTGGTTGGCTAATAACCCGTTTTCATCGTCATAAATGGCGATGCCGGTTTCATCGCAGGATGTCTCAATTCCCAGTACACGCATGGTTTTTTTACCTCTTTCGCCTGCCGCGCAGTGTAGGGCCAACGGCTGCGGATGTAAAACTTTGCTCAACCCGGGCGGTCAGATAGTGTATAATGCGTGCCCCTGGAATAGACCGCACAAAAACCGCGTTTCTGGTCCTGGCGGTGCTTTACAAAGCAGCAGCAGTTGCAGTAAAATTCCGCACCATTTTGAAATAAGCTGGCTATCTGATGCCAGCAGAACCGAATTAATCAAAGGTGAGAGGCACATGCCGGTAATTAAAGTACGTGAAAACGAGCCGTTCGACGTAGCACTGCGTCGCTTCAAACGTTCCTGCGAAAAAGCGGGTGTTCTGGCGGAAGTTCGTCGTCGTGAATTCTATGAAAAACCGACTACCGAACGTAAACGCGCCAAAGCTTCCGCAGTGAAACGTCACGCGAAGAAACTGGCTCGCGAAAACGCACGCCGTACTCGTCTGTACTAATTCCTCAGGGGATATTGTCCCCTGACACAGACAGAGTAGTAGTTGTAGAGGCCGTGCTTCCGAAAGGAATGCGCGGCTTATTCTCGTTTATGGGCTGATAAAAACGGGGCTTATGGCTGGACGAATCCCACGTGTCTTTATCAATGATCTGCTGGCTCGCACCGATATCGTCGACCTGATAGACGCACGGGTAAAGCTCAAGAAGCAGGGCAAGAACTACCACGCGTGCTGTCCCTTCCATAATGAAAAAACCCCCTCTTTCACCGTAAACGGCGAAAAACAGTTTTATCACTGCTTCGGCTGCGGCGCGCACGGCAACGCTATCGACTTTTTGATGAATTACGACAAGCTCGAATTCGTTGAAACCGTCGAAGAACTGGCGGCCATGCATAATCTGGAAGTCCCGTTCGAAGCGGGCAGCGGACCGACGCAAATTGAGCGCCATCAGCGCCAGACGTTGTACGAACTGCTGGATGGGTTGAACGGGTTTTATCGTCAGGCCTTACAGGCGCAAAACGCAGAGCCGGCGCGTCAGTATCTGGCGAAACGCGGGCTGAGTGAATCCGTCATTGAGCGCTTCGCCATCGGCTATGCGCCGCCGGGCTGGGATAACGTTCTCAAGCGTTTTGGTAACAACAGCGAAAACCGCCAGTCGCTTATCGACGCCGGCATGCTGGTGACCAACGATAAGGGCCGCAGTTACGACCGCTTCCGCGAACGGGTGATGTTCCCCATCCGCGATAAGCGCGGGCGAGTAATAGGCTTCGGCGGGCGCGTTTTAGGCGATGCGCTGCCCAAGTATTTAAACTCCCCGGAAACCGAGATTTTCCATAAGGGCCGCCAACTGTATGGCCTTTATGAAGTGCAGCAGAGTGACCCGAACCCGCCCCGCCTGTTGGTGGTGGAAGGTTATATGGACGTCGTGGCGCTGTCGCAGTATGACATCAACTATGCGGTTGCCTCGCTCGGCACTGCGACCACGGCGGAGCATATTCAGATGCTCTTTCGTGTCACGAACAACGTCATTTGCTGTTACGACGGCGACAGAGCAGGCCGCAGCGCCGCGTGGCGCGCGCTGGAAACCGCGCTGCCTTACATGACGGACGGACGTCAGCTACGCTTTATGTTTCTGCCCGATGGCGAAGACCCGGATACGCTGGTTCGTCAGGAAGGGAAAGCGGCGTTCGAGGCGCGGATGGAGCAGGCTCAGCCGCTCTCCACGTTCCTGTTCAACAGCCTGTTACCGCAGGTGGATTTGAGTACGCCGGACGGGCGCGCGCAGCTGAGCACACTGGCGCTGCCGTTAATCAGCCAGGTGCCAGGTGAAACGTTGCGCATCTATCTGCGTCAGGAGTTAGGCAACAAGCTCGGTATTCTGGATGACAGCCAGCTCGAGCGGTTGATGACCCGGCAGGCAGATAATTCGCAAACGCGGGCCGCGCCGACGCTAAAGCGTACAACCATGCGTATACTAATAGGATTACTGGTCCAGAATCCTGAGCTGGCGCCATTAGTGCCCTCTCTGGCGGCGTTAGATAAAACAAAGCTGCCTGGACTGGAGCTCTTTTCGGAGCTGGTCAATACTTGTCTTTCGCAGCCTGGTCTGACCACCGGGCAGTTGCTCGAACATTATCGCGGCACAAAAGAAGCCGCTACCCTTGAAAAACTCTCAACGTGGGACGATATAGCAGATAAGGATATCGCAGAAAAAACGTTCACCGACGCGCTGGATCACCTGTTTGATTCGGTACTGGAGTTGAGATTAACAGAATTAATAGCCCGCTCACGCACCCAGGGACTTAGCGCGGCGGAGCGCGAAGAAGTGCGCATCATTACCGAGGCGCGCGCAAAAAAATAAATTCCGCGGCTTAATTGCCGATTGACGATCGGGTGCACCCGAGAGCCGTACTGCCGGGCAGCGGCAATAATAAAACAGCCCGCAACGCCCTGTGGAGTTCATGTCGCTGTCAAAGCGTTCAGGCATTGTTATTGCCGTCGCTGATAACACGCCGTGATATGAAACCCCGGGCACACGTTATTGTTGGCGGCAACGCCTACGACACCAACCTCATGAAATAAGTGTGGATACCGTCTTATGGAGCAAAACCCGCAGTCACAGCTTAAGCTTCTTGTCACCCGTGGTAAGGAGCAGGGCTATCTGACCTATGCCGAGGTCAATGACCATCTGCCGGAAGATATCGTCGACTCCGATCAGATCGAAGACATCATCCAAATGATCAACGATATGGGCATCCAGGTGATGGAAGAAGCGCCGGACGCCGACGATCTGTTGCTTGCTGAAAACTCGAACAGCACCGATGAAGATGCGGAAGAAGCCGCGGCCCAGGTGTTGTCCAGCGTGGAATCTGAAATCGGGCGCACCACCGATCCGGTTCGCATGTACATGCGCGAAATGGGCACCGTTGAGCTGTTGACCCGTGAAGGCGAAATCGACATCGCCAAACGCATCGAAGACGGGATCAACCAGGTTCAGTGCTCCGTCGCCGAATATCCGGAAGCGATCACCTATCTGCTGGAGCAGTACGATCGTGTGGAAGCGGGCGAAGCGCGTCTTTCCGATCTGATCACCGGTTTTGTCGATCCGAACGCCGAAGAAGACCTGGCCCCTACCGCGACGCACGTCGGCTCTGAACTCTCTCAGGAAGAGATGGATGATGACGAAGATGAAGACGAAGAGTCTGACGACGACAGCAGCGATGACGACAACAGCATCGACCCGGAACTGGCGCGCGAGAAATTCGGCGAGCTGCGTACCCAGTACGAAGTCACCCGCGACACTATCAAAGCCAAAGGCCGCAGCAACGCGGCGTCTCAGGAAGAGATCCTGAAGCTTTCCGACGTGTTCAAACAGTTCCGTCTGGTGCCGAAACAGTTCGACTACCTGGTAAACAGCATGCGTACCATGATGGACCGTGTGCGCACCCAGGAACGCATCATCATGAAGCTGTGCGTTGAGCAGTGCAAAATGCCGAAGAAGAACTTTATCACTCTCTTTACCGGCAACGAAACCAGCGAAACCTGGTTTAACGCGGCAATCGCCATGAACAAACCGTGGTCTGAGAAGCTCCACGACGTGGCGGAAGATGTACACCGCAGCCTGCAAAAACTGCAGCAGATCGAAGAAGAAACCGGCCTGACTATCGAGCAGGTGAAGGACATCAACCGTCGCATGTCCATCGGCGAAGCGAAAGCCCGTCGTGCGAAGAAAGAGATGGTTGAGGCGAACTTACGTCTGGTAATTTCTATCGCCAAGAAATACACCAACCGTGGTCTGCAGTTCCTCGACCTGATTCAGGAAGGCAACATCGGTCTGATGAAAGCGGTTGATAAGTTCGAATACCGCCGCGGCTATAAGTTCTCCACCTATGCTACCTGGTGGATCCGTCAGGCCATCACCCGCTCTATCGCGGACCAGGCGCGCACCATTCGTATTCCGGTGCATATGATTGAGACCATCAACAAGCTCAATCGTATCTCCCGCCAGATGTTGCAGGAGATGGGCCGTGAGCCGACGCCGGAAGAGCTGGCCGAACGCATGCTGATGCCGGAAGACAAAATTCGTAAGGTGCTGAAAATCGCCAAAGAGCCTATCTCCATGGAAACGCCGATCGGCGACGATGAAGATTCGCATCTGGGGGATTTCATCGAGGATACCACCCTCGAACTGCCGCTGGACTCCGCGACCACCGAAAGCCTGCGTGCGGCGACGCATGACGTGCTGGCGGGCCTCACCGCGCGCGAAGCCAAAGTGCTGCGTATGCGTTTCGGTATCGACATGAACACCGACCATACGCTGGAAGAAGTAGGTAAACAGTTTGACGTTACCCGCGAACGTATCCGTCAGATCGAAGCGAAAGCGCTGCGTAAGCTGCGCCACCCGAGCCGTTCTGAAGTGCTGCGCAGCTTCCTCGACGATTAATCGTCTGCGCTAACCCGTTTAAAGGCCCTCTCCGGAGGGCTTTTTTATTGGCGCAGGAAAGCCGCACCGCGCGATACGGCTTAATGACGTCAGGCGTCAACAAACTGTCATACAACGATAAATTGCCGTGATATGTGTGGATTAATCAGAAAAAACAATTTGTCACAGATATCGATTGTGAGTAATTTGCTGGAAGATTTGCGTCTAAAAATAAACAAAGTGTTGATAACACAGCAAGGACCCGGGATGAACAAGTCGCTGTTATTCATGACATGCGTTTTACTGGCGGGATGCGCCAGCCAGCCGCCAAAAAGCCAGGTAACGCCGCTCGCGCCAGCGCCCGCACCGGTCGCTCAGCCGCAACCTGTACAACAGGCACCGGAAAGCAAACCGTTCGCTGCCGCCTCGGAAAGCAGTAACAGCATGGCGACCTGCCGTAAAGAGCTCGAGGCGCTCAAGCACTATGGCCCGAAAACTTACAGCCGCTACGCCGCTGAGATGGATGCCCTGACTGCGAAAACCGGCAAATTCCTCTCGATTAAAGAGGGCCTGACGCCGGAGCTGAACGATATCGTCATCACGATGTATCAGTCGCAGATCAAGACGCTCTGCTTCCGCATTCAGTCCTCGCTCGGCAAACTGATTATCGAGCAGGCAGGCGGCTAAGCCACCGGCTCTCCTCGTATGGCGCGGCGCAGGCTGCGCCGTACCTTTATCTGCCGCGCGCCACCAGCGCCTCGTCGAGCTCCCGATAGGCTTCGACCAGCTTATCCAGCGACGCGCGATTAAGCCCGCTCGGGTTCGGCAGCACCCAAACTTCTGTCTCGCCGATTTTCAGCTTCTGTTTGCCCCACTTCACGCCACGCTGACTGAACGCCTGCTCATACGCTTTTTTGCCCAGTACCGCGAGCGCGTCCGGCTGGAAGTCCTCGATTTTTTTTATCAGGTTACGCCCGCCTTCATGCAACTCTCTCACGTCCACTTCATTCGCCTGCACTGTCGGACGTTCCACCAGTTTTGTGATGCCGCAACGCGTATCCAGCAGATGCCGCTCCTCTTCAGGCTTCAGCTGGCGCTCCGTAAACCCCGCCAGATGAATCACCTTCCAGAAGCGGTTACCCGGATGCGCGAAATGAAAACCGGTGTGCGCTGACGACTTCCCTGGATTGATTCCGCAAAACACCACGCGCAGACCCGGTTCAAGAATATCGTTGATCATGTTATCCCCTGTTAACTTACGGATCTGTAAAGTATAAAGCCTCACGCCGGCCTTGCTTACAAATTCAGCAGCCGAGACGCCGAGACTGGATTGACGCCGCCAGTTACTTTATAATCCAGCGCCACGGCCCCTTAGCTCAGTGGTTAGAGCAGGCGACTCATAATCGCTTGGTCGTTGGTTCAAACCCAACAGGGGCCACCAAATTTTAGCAGTAAAATCATATAATTAAGCCACCTCGCAAGGGTGGCTTTTTTATATCTGTTTACTCAATGTCCCCTTTTTGTCCCTGAGCCCCAAAATGGCGTTCGCAAAGAGCTGCCTAAAAGCTGTTTCTCCCTTATCGCGCACCGGCATCAACATCCGCGCATGAAAAGCAGCATGTGTCAGTGTGGCGTGCCGTTATGGTGAGGCTCAACCACACGGAGACCAAAAACCTGAATGCCAGCGCGAGAAAGCGCGGCGCGGGCTTCACCCATACGCCGTAGAGATAACACTGCGTGTCTTGCGGATTACAGCCATTCCACTGCGACACAAAGCCGCCCTTGCTGTGTACTGAGTGATAGCGTGATGGCGCTGTGATGGTGTAGAACTCCACGCCCCCGCCATGCCGGTTTCGTTGGCGATATCTTCAAAACCGCGCATCCGCACCATCAGTTTACAGCGGCGTATCGCAGATTTGAGACGCAACCATAAACCATATCGGCCAGCGACAGCGCCTCGCAGCGAGGCGCTGGCACGCGTTATTTTAAATCGTGCACACACCACTGCGCGTAATGCTATCCCCGCCTCACCTGCCAGCCTCATGAGGCGGCCTTAATGCAATTCCAACAACAGCCCCGAGCCGCGCCAGTACTGCCGCGGCGGCACATGAAGGTTTTAAAGCGATGCATGCAAACAAATGCATCTGATGTATGTGTCTATCTAAGTCGTATTCACCCCAATTTAATGTGAGTTTACTTATTCTTAATGCGTACTAAAAAGCGGTAAATTTTACTCACTGCATACACGCAGACAATCCCGATAAGTATTGACAACACACCAATGAAAATTATCGCTGAGAGGAAAGGGCTTAATAAGCCCCCCAAACTTGTAAAGTCCCCAAGGCTGGCAAGCGTATCATTTGGAACCTTCCTTAAGATAATCTCCGGAATTATTAGGAGCGCAATAATCGCAGCCATAACGTAAATGAGTATTTTACGACTTTTTTTCATCTTCATCCTTGCTCCTGCGAGCGACCATGATCAATCATTAACCGTAAATGTTACAACAAGGCACATGGAAATGGCAGAAAACTATCTCAAATTGAAAGCGCAGTCAGATGAAAGACTGGCAATTGCTTTAACTAAAGCTGTGAAGGAGGTGTATGCCACTCACATGCAAACCGTCGAAGACGTTAAGCTTGGCAGCCAGCGTATTATTAACTATGGCTCATGTGTGATGCCTGACAAATACTACAGGAGCACATGCCATGAGCAATGGAGTGAAGATAAACGTTTGTATTTGTCTGTGTTGGAAATTTTTAAAAGAAACGATGTTGTTTTAGACATGGTTCAACTTTATTTCCAGAAAGCCTTTAAGCGTCTCGGAGACGAAAAAAGTAACACCCTTGTATCTTACATAAAGCAAAAAATCGGTGAGAAAGCATATGAATCAGCTGAACGCTCGAGCAAAATGGCTCTTTCATTGACAATTGCCAAATTAATTGTAAGTAGTGGCAAGTTTCAGGAATCGTACATTCAAAAAGTTAATGAAATGTCCAGCTGGCTTATTAAGGTAGTGACCATCTATTCTAAGGCTGAGGTGGCAGCACTGGCTGCAAACAAACTTAAATTTCAGGATGCAGCATATTACCAAATACTCTTTCGTGAAAAGATAGAAATGTTATATTTCCTTATCGAACCACAAATGTCAAAAATAATATACCAAGTTGAATCCGGGGGTAATAACGAAGAAGTTATTGGTGATGCTTTATATGAAATATTAAAAAGATGAAAAAATTATTAACCTTTTTGTGGGCTGCGCACTCCCACCTGGTCCCAATCGCAATTATACTTGCAGGGGCCTTGTTGTTTATTTATTTCATTGAGGAGTATTCAGGAATACTCACATTCTTATGGTTCATTATTGTTTCATTTTTCTACATCAAATATAACCGCTGGTATTGATGGCCCTGCAAAAGGGCTATCATCTTTTTCAAATCAATAATACACCCTAAGCAACAATTATTTTCTAAAATTCCCATCATATACCCTGCATACTAATTTTAAGAGTGCAATTAGCGTATTGAAACCGACAAAAAAGTTTAAAGATTGGCTTTCATGGCGCTAAAAAAATAATTTTCTGCCGCAGGTTAACGTCCATGAATCTCATTATTCAACAGTACCTGTACCGATGTAAGTGTCAGCATTGGTGCTATTTCAGCTATTTTGGTTAATTATCAAGTATCCAAACGATGTCACCTGTTAACACATCAACTCGCACCGCGATGGTCCGTTTGACCACACCACCAAAAGCGTTAGTACCGTGAAAAGTGATTTTTACAAGGGCATGCGGGTATTTATTTTAAAACAGATGACAGACCACAGGGATATATTTATAAGAGATATCATCATTCATACTGTTTTTACTGAGCCTTTCTAAGTACTTGCAATATCCATCCCGGGCACTAAAATCACTCTGAAATGCGTCAAAGTTGATTTTATTATTCAGAGATTATGGATTACTTTCAAATTTTTTGTAACATCACCCCAGTATATTATCGAGTTTCAGCTCATCGCTTTTAGTAAAAGAGCATTCACTCATGCAGGCATAAAAAGCATTTGCAAACCTGGCCGGGATAATTTCAAGTCAACATAATCATTGACGAAATCGTGTTGGATTTGTTTTCATATCTTGCGATATTCTTTGAGTTTTTTCTGCATACTCAAAAACAGGCGTAGCCGGTTCCTCTTTTAATCGCCGGCACGTCAACTTTTGCCACATGTTAACTTTTTTCAGTCGGCCATCATTTCGAGCTAATAACACCTAACGCCAGACAGTCACAGAGGTAAATCGCACTGGAGCGCTTACGATTCGGCATTCGAACCAGAGACGGTTGATTAACCCCACGATAAAAGCAATAAACTGAGCCGGAGATAAAAATGCTATTACGTAATCCATGATTTCCCTTTGTTTTTAATCCCATGCAAATCCCTATGCCATCGAACTGGACTGCCCCTGCCCCCTTTCCTCACACTGCAAAATAATAATGCCTTCGCGCGCAAACCTCCTCTCCTGCCCCCGGCTCCCCTGAGCGCCTGCTGTAACTCAACCCGCGAATCTCCACTACACTTTCCCCAACATCACCGCTTCCGCTTTGAGGAACCCCTATGCTGCGCCCGTTACTTTTTATCTCCGCCCTGCTGCCCTTTTTCGCCTGCGCGCATAATTTTAAAGAGGGCGAACGGGTGTCGCCGGTCGGTGTGGCGGAGCGCGGCGAGCTGACGCTCCGCCAGGGCGAAATCGGCTATCGCGACTGGAACAGCGCGCGTCTTAGCGGCAAGGTGGGCGTGGTGCTGCATGTGGCAGGCAGGCTGTCGGCCAAAGATCTCAATAAAGGCATCAGCGATGCGATTGCCGCAGCCCGTCTGCCGGCGGATAAATTCCAGGCCACCACGATAATCAACACCGACGACGCCATTCCGGGCAGCGCCATCTTTGTGCGCCGCAGTCTGGAGAGCACCAAAAAAGCGTACCCGGCCTCAGTGTTCGTACTCGACAGTACAGGCGCCGCGCAGCGCGCCTGGCGCCTGCAGCAGGGCGGTTCAGCTGTCGTGGTGCTGGATAAAGAAGGCCGTATACGCTTTGCGAAAGATGGCGCGCTCACCGCAGATGAAGTGCGTCAGGTGATGACCTTATTGCACACTTTATTGGCATAAACTTGTACAACGCGTTGCCTGAATGTAAAGTTTTGTGACGCATTACGTTAGCCGAAGAAATTTTCCGGTATTGCGCTACGCTTTTTAAGAGAACATCCGGACAAAGACCCGTGAAGATAATCAGTTGTTCATACAGAGAAAATTCCACATTCCGCCTGATGCGACGAATGTTGCCCGCCTGACGGCGACATTCGGCGCGCTGTTGCGCGTTGACGTCTTCCACTCCACCGCTTGCGACCACCAGCAGAGGCCCTAACCATGAACGCTAACGCCGTGAAATCTTCAGGGCAGGAAAACGAATTGCAGGCGCTGCGCGACGCCCTGCAAACCCGCCTTGACGAGCTTCTGCCACCAGGCCAGGAGCGCGATCTGGTCTGCGCCGCGATGCGCGAAGGCGCGCTCACCCCAGGTAAACGGGTGCGCCCGCTGCTGCTGATTCTGGCCGCGCGCGATCTCGGCTGCGAGGCGAGCCAGCCCGCGTTGCTGGATCTCGCCTGCGCCGTGGAGATGGTGCACGCCGCGTCGCTGATGCTTGACGATATTCCCTGTATGGATAACGCCCTGCTGCGTCGCGGCAAACCCACCATTCACCGTCAGTTTGGCGAAAGCGTGGCGATCCTCGCGGCGGTCGCGCTTCTGAGCCGCGCCTTCGGCGTGGTGGCGCAGGCACGATCGCTGCCCGACAGCTGTAAAACCGAGGCGGTCAGCGAACTCTCCAGCGCGGTGGGTCTCCAGGGGCTGGTGCAGGGGCAGTTTCGCGATCTCAGCGAAGGCAACCAGACCCGCAGCGCGGAGGCTATCCTCACGACCAACGATCTTAAAACCAGCGTGCTGTTTGACGCCACGCTGCAAATCGCCGCGATCGCCGCCGGAGCCTCCGCCTCAGTACGCCAGAAGCTGCGCCAGTTTTCGCGCCATCTCGGCCAGGCGTTTCAGCTCCTTGATGACCTGGCGGACGGCCTCAATAACACCGGCAAAGACATCAATAAAGACGCGGGGAAATCCACGCTGGTGGCGATGCTCGGCCCGGAAGCCGTGCACCAGCGCCTGCGCGATCATCTGCTGCGCGCCGACGAACATCTCGCCTGCGCCTGTTCGCGCGGCGCGTCCACCCGCCGTTTTATGTACGCCTGGTTTGATAAACAGCTGGCCATGTTTGGCTGAACGCGCGCGGCTGCGCGGCTGACAGCGACCGTTACTGGAGTATGAATGAAGGACAAGGAACTGAGCCAACGCAAGAACGATCATCTGGATATCGTGCTGCACCCGGAGCGCGCGAAACAGACGACGCGCACTGGTTTTGAGCAGTGGCGTTTCGAGCACTGCGCCCTGCCGGAGCTCTCGCTTGACGATATCGACCTCAGCACTCGCCTGTTTGGCCGCCCAATGAAAGCGCCGTTACTGATTAGCTCGATGACCGGCGGCGCGCGCCGTGCGAGCGATATCAACCGGCACCTGGCCGAGGCGGCGCAGGCGCTTGGGCTGGCGATGGGTGTCGGTTCGCAGCGCGTGGCGCTGGAGAGTGACGATAACTGGGGGTTGACCGGCGAGCTTCGCCGGTACGCGCCGGATATCCCGCTGTTGGCGAATCTCGGGGCCGCGCAGATCAGCAGCGCGCAGGGGCTGGATTACGCCCGGCGCGCCGTCGAGATGGTGGAGGCAGACGCGCTCATTATCCATCTCAACCCGCTCCAGGAGGCGCTCCAGACCGGCGGTGACCGCGACTGGCGCGGCGTGCTGGCGGCCATTGCGCGCGTTGTGCGCGCCCTGCCCGTGCCGGTGGTGGTGAAAGAAGTGGGCGCCGGGATCTCCGTACCCGTGGCGCGCCAGCTCGCCGACGCCGGCGTCGCGATGCTGGATGTCGCGGGCGCAGGCGGCACCAGCTGGGCGGCGGTGGAAGGCGAACGCGCCGCCAGCGCGCATGCGCGCAACGTGGCGATGGCTTTCGCAGGCTGGGGCATTCCCACCGCGCAGGCGCTGCGCCAGTTGCATCAGGCGCTTCCGACGATGCCGCTTATCGCCTCCGGCGGTATTCGCGATGGCATTGACGCCGCCAAAGCGATCGCGATGGGCGCGAGTCTGGTCGGTCAGGCTGCGGCGGTGCTTGGCAGCGCCACGACGTCCACCAGCGCGGTTCTGGCGCATTTCGCGGTGGTTATCGAACAGTTACGGGTCGCCTGTTTCTGTACCGGCAGCGCCAGCCTCAGCGCGCTGAAAGACGCCCGTCTGGTTCGCGCCGGGGATGAGGAATGAGCCACTACGCCGTCATCACGCCCCCGCTTTACAGTCACGTTCACGCCATGCAGGCCCTCGCGCAGGAACTTCTCGCGCGCGGTCATCGCATCACTTTTATTCAGCAGGCGGAGGCGCGCACGCTGCTTGACGATCCGCGCATCGGCTTTTACCCGGTCGGCGAGCAGAGCCACCCGCCCGGCAGCCTCGCCCGCACGTTACGCCTGACCGCGCATCCTGGCGGCCCGGCGATTTTAAGCCTGATTCACGATCTGGCGCGCACCACTGACATGCTGTGCCGGGAGCTGCCCGACGCGCTGACGCGGCTTGGCATCGATGGCCTGATTGTCGACCAGATGGAAGCCGCAGGCGGCATTGTCGCCGAGGCGCTCGGCCTGCCGTTTGTCTCGGTCGCCTGCGCGCTGCCGGTCAACCGCGAGCCTGGGCTGCCGCTGCCGGTCATGCCGTTTCGCTACGCGCAGACGCCGCGCGCCCGCAAGATTTATCATGCCAGCCAGCAGGTACATGACTGGCTGATGCGCCGCCACGGCGCCGTGATCGCACATCACGCGCAACGCTTCGGGCTCGCGCCCCGCCACGGCCTGCATGACTGCCTCTCGCCGCTGGCGCAGATTAGCCAGACGCTCGGCGCGCTCGATTTTCCGCGCCATTCGCTGCCCGCCTGTTTTCATGCCGTCGGCCCGCTACGTCCGCCGCAGCCGACAGTGTCAGAGCCATTGCCGGATGCGGCGCGCCCGCGCGTTTTCGCCTCGCTCGGCACGCTCCAGGGGCACCGCTACGGGCTGTTTCGCACTATCGCCCGCGCCTGTCGCGACGCGGGCGCCGAGTTGCTGGTGGCGCACTGCGGCGGGCTTAACCCTGCGCAGGCGGCAAAGCTTGAAACCTGCGGCGCGACGCGGGTGACCGCGTTTACCGATCAGCCGCTGGCGCTCAGCCAGTCGCATGCCGTCATTACTCACGGTGGGCTCAATACCGTGATGGACGCCGTCGCCAGCGCCACGCCGCTGCTGGTGGTGCCCCTGGCGTTCGATCAGCCCGGCGTGGCGGCGCGCGTGGAGTATTGCGGCATCGGGCGGCGCGTCTCCCGCTTCGCCGGACGTCGCGCGTTTACCCGCCAGTTGCAGGCGCTGCTTGGCGACGCCAGTTGCCGCACGCGCCTCGCCGCGATGCAGCGCGCGCTGGCGCAGGCGGGCGGCGCGACGCGGGCGGCGCAGGTCACCGAACAGGCGCTACAAGAGCGGCGCCCCGTCATCGCGCAGGCCCGGCCATGACGACCGCATGGGATCTGATACTTGCAGGCGGCGGCCTCGCAAACGGGCTTATCGCCCTGCGTCTGCGCGCGCTGCAACCGGCGTTGAACGTGCTGCTGCTGGAGGCGGACGACGCGCCTGGCGGCAACCATACCTGGTCGTTTCATGGCGACGATATCACGCCGGCGCAGCACGCCTGGCTCACACCGCTGGTGGCGCATCGCTGGGACGGCTACGACGTACGCTTCCCGGCGCTTAAGCGCACGCTCGACGGCGGCTACTACAGCGTGACGTCGGAGCGGTTCGCTGACGTTCTGCATACGACGCTTGGCGAAAACCTCTGGCGCAACGCGCCGGTGGCGCAGCTCACGCCGCAGTCCGTCACGCTGGCGGACGGGCGCACACTGCATGCCCGTGCGGTTATCGATGGTCGCGGCTGGCGCGCAAGCCCGCACCTGACCGTCGGCCAGCAGGCGTTTCTCGGGCAGCAGTGGCAGCTCGCCGCGCCTCACGGCCTGACGCGTCCTGTCCTGATGGACGCCACCGTGGCGCAGCAGGGCGGCTACCGGTTTGTCTACACGCTGCCGCTCACGCCCGACACGCTGCTGATTGAAGATACGCACTATATCGACAACGCGACGCTCGATCCTGACCGCGCGCGGGTGAACATCGCCGACTATGCCCGCGCGCAGGGCTGGCGATTAATGACCCTTGAGCGCGAGGAGCGCGGCAACCTGCCGATTACGCTTACCGGCGAGCCGCAGGCGTTCTGGCAGGAGGCGCAGGGCATTGCGCGCTGCGGCCTGCGCGCCGGGCTGTTTCACGCGACCACCGGCTATTCGCTGCCGCACGCGGCGGCGCTTGCCGATCTTATCGCGTCGCAACCGCCCGCGACGCCGCAGGCGTTATATGCGCTGACGGCGGGCTACGCGCAGCGCCAGTGGCGGCGTCAGCGCTTTTTCCGGCTGCTGAACCGGATGCTGTTTCTGGCCGGGAAACCGGACCAACGCTGGCAGGTGATGCAGCGCTTTTATGGACTTAACGCGGGGCTTATCGGCCGGTTTTACGCCGGGCGACTGACCCCTCTGGATATGACGCGGCTATTGACGGGCAAACCACCGGTTCCGGTGGGCGAAGCCCTGCAGGCCGTCCTGAAGCAAACACCCCGGCTGCGAGCTTTTCATCATGACTAAAACTGTTGTTATCGGGTCCGGCTTTGGCGGCCTGGCCCTGGCTATCCGCTTACAGGCGGCGGGCGTTCCCACGTTACTGCTGGAGCAGCGCGATAAGCATGGCGGGCGGGCGTATGTCTATGAAGACCAGGGGTTTACCTTTGACGCCGGCCCGACCGTTATCACCGATCCTTCCGCCATCGAAGAGTTGTTTACGCTTGCCGGTAAAAACATTGCCGATTACGTCGAGCTCTTACCCGTCACGCCGTTTTACCGTCTCTGCTGGGAGAACGGCCAGGTCTTTGATTACGATAACGATCAGGCGAGCCTTGAGGCGCAGATCGCACGCTTTAACCCGCGCGACGTCGAAGGCTACCAACAGTTTCTGGCCTATTCGCAGGCGGTGTTTAAGGAAGGCTATCTGAAGCTTGGCGCGGTGCCGTTTCTCTCGTTTCGCGATATGTTGCGCGCCGGGCCGCAGCTGGCGCGTTTGCAGGCGTGGCGCAGCGTCTATGGCATGGTGTCGAAATACATTGAAGACGAGCATCTGCGCCAGGCGTTCTCTTTCCATTCGCTGCTGGTCGGCGGCAACCCGTTCGCAACCTCCTCCATTTATACGCTTATCCACGCGCTGGAGCGCCAGTGGGGCGTCTGGTTCGCGCGCGGCGGCACCGGCGCGCTGGTGCAGGGGCTGGTGAAACTGTTTACCGATCTGGGCGGCGAGACCGAACTGAACGCGCAGGTGACGCGCCTTGAGACCCAGGGCGATAAAATCTGCGGCGTCACGCTGGCGGACGGGCGACGCATTGCCGCCAGCGCCGTCGCCTCCAACGCCGACGTGGTGCATACCTACAATAACCTGCTGGGCCACCACCCGCGCGGCGTGGCGCAGGCGGCGTCGCTGCGCCGCAAACGCATGAGCAACTCGCTGTTCGTGCTCTACTTCGGGCTGAATCATCATCACAGCCAGCTGGCGCACCACACCGTCTGCTTCGGGCCGCGCTACAAAGAACTGATTGACGATATCTTCAACCGCGACACGCTGGCGGAGGATTTCTCGCTCTATCTCCATGCCCCGTGCGTGACCGATCCCTCTCTCGCCCCGCCGGGCTGCGGCAGCTATTACGTGCTGGCGCCGGTGCCGCATCTCGGTACGGCGGATCTCGACTGGAATATCGAAGGTCCGCGCCTGCGCGACCGCATCTTCGAATACCTTGAGCAGCACTACATGCCGGGCCTGCGCGACCAGCTGGTGACGCACCGGATGTTCACGCCGTTTGATTTCCGCGACCAGCTCGGCGCGTATCAGGGTTCGGCGTTCTCGGTAGAGCCTATCCTCACCCAGAGCGCCTGGTTCCGCCCGCATAACCGCGACAGCCGTATCGACAACCTCTATCTGGTCGGCGCGGGCACGCACCCTGGCGCGGGCATTCCGGGCGTTATCGGCTCGGCGAAAGCCACCGCCGGGCTGATGCTGGAGGGGCGCGCATGAATGATAAGCCGCTGCTGACGCACGCGACCGAAACCATCGAAGCGGGCTCGAAAAGCTTCGCCACCGCCTCAAAACTGTTCGATGCCGATACGCGTCGCAGCGCGCTAATGCTTTACGCCTGGTGCCGCCACTGTGATGACGTTACCGACGGCCAGACGCTCGGTTTTCACGCGCCGGACGCGCCCACCGACAGCCCGCAGGCGCGCATCGCCCGGCTTCGCGCGCTGACGCTTGAGGCTTACGCAGGCACGCCGATGACTGAGCCGAATTTCGCCGCGTTCCAGGAGGTGGCGTTACGCCACCAGATCCCGCCGTCGCTGGCGCTCGATCATCTGGAAGGCTTTGCGATGGACGTACGCGACGTCCGCTATCACACCTTTGACGACACGCTGCGCTACTGCTATCACGTCGCGGGCGTGGTGGGGCTGATGATGGCGCGCGTGATGGGCGTGCGCGACGAGGCGGTACTGGATCGCGCCTGCGATCTGGGCCTCGCGTTTCAGCTCACCAACATTGCCCGGGATCTCGTTGAGGATGCCGCCATCGGGCGCTGCTATCTGCCGGACGAATGGCTGATACAGGAAGGACTGCGCCGCGAGACGCTGGCGGCGCGCGAACATCGCCCTGCCCTTGCGCGCCTTGCCGCCAGGCTTGTGGATGAAGCGGAGCCTTACTACGCCTCGGCGCGCGCCGGGCTCGCCGGGCTGCCGCTACGCAGCGCCTGGGCTATCGCCACCGCGCATTGGGTGTACCGGGAAATCGGCGTGAAGGTGAAACGCGCAGGCGCGAACGCCTGGGAGACGCGTCAGGGCACCAGCAAGGCGGAGAAGCTGGCCCTGCTGGCGAAAGGCGCGGCGATGGCCGTCAGCTCTCGCGGCGCGACGTCGACGCCCCGCCCTGCGATGCTCTGGCAGCGTCCGCCCGCGCAGGACGACCGTTACGCTCACGCAACACCGCCTGCAGCTTAGCGACCGGCGGCGCGTAGAGAAAACCAAAAGAGACGCAGCCTTCGCGGCCACGTACCGCGTGGTGCAGCCGGTGCGCCATATAGAGCCGCTTCAGGTAACCCCGGCGCGGCACATAGCGAAACGGCCAGCGCTGATGCACCAGCCCGTCATGGACAATAAAGTAGAGCGCGCCGTAGAGCGTCATCCCCGCACCAATCCATTGCAGCGGCCAGTGGCCGCCCGCGCCGAGGGCGATAAGCGCTATCGCCACGCCGGCAAACACCACGGCATAGAGGTCATTAACTTCAAACCAGCCTTTACGCGGCGTATGGTGGGACAGATGCCAGCCCCATCCCCAGCCATGCATGACATATTTGTGCGTCAGCGTCGCCACGATTTCCATGACGGCGACCGTCAGCAACACGATCGCCACGTTATACAGCACCGTCATAATTTCTCCTGGGCCCGGTGGAAGGAAACGTCCTGTTGCCGGGAAACGGAAGCGCAATACGCGCCGCAACCCAGAGAGTATAGCAACCCAGGCGCAAATGCCTGACCGATTCGCTTACCGGGCGCCAGAATAAAAAACCCCGGCAAGCCGGGGTAAGAATATTGCAGGGCTAACGCTTAAAAGTGTTCCCAGTCGCCCTGGCCGCCCGCGACGGCGAGCTTTTTCGGGGCGGACATGTCGCTTACAACGATCGGCGCGACGACGGGCTTCGTGCGCTGAGACGCACCGCTGCCGACGTTAAACACGGCGACCATCTGCTCCAGCTCGCGCGCCTGCTCTTCAAGCGACGAGGCGGCGGCCGACGACTCTTCCACCAGCGCGGCGTTCTGCTGGGTGGTGGTATCCATTTCCGACATCGCCTGGCCAATCTGGGCGATACCGCGGCTCTGTTCGGTACAGGCGCGGGCGATCTCATCCATAATCTCACGCACCTTTGCGACCGAGCCGACGATATCTTCCATCGCCTCGCCCGCGCTCGCCACCAGCTGCGCGCCGTTTTCCACACGCTGGTTGGCCTCGGTGATCAGCGCGCCTATCTCTTTGGCGGCCGTGGCGCTACGGCTTGCCAGCGTGCGCACTTCGCCCGCCACCACCGCGAACCCGCGCCCCTGTTCACCGGCACGCGCCGCTTCCACCGCGGCATTCAGCGCCAGGATGTTGGTCTGGAAGGCGATGCCGTTGATGACGCTAATGATGTCAGCGATTTTCCCGGAGCTCGCCTGGATGTTGCGCATCGTCTCCACAACCTCGTTCACCACTTTCCCGCCCCGGTCGGCATTGGTGGAGGCCTGCGCGGCCAGCATGCTCGCCTGCTGCGCGTTGCCGGCGGTCTCTTTCACGGTAGACGTCAGCTCTTCCATGCTGGCGGCGGTCTGCACGACGGCGGCAGACTGCTCCTCGGTGCGTGAGGAGAGGTCGATATTCCCGGCGGCGATTTCCGACGAAGCGCGCGAGACGTTATCCACACCGTGGCGCACGCGGGTAATGATGCTTTTCAGGCTGTCGTTCATGGTGCCGACCGCCTGCATCAGCAGACCCGGCTCGTCGCGACGCGTCGAGGAGACCGTCACGGTCAGATCGCCCTGCGCGATGCGTTTGGCCACATCCAGCGTCTCGCGTAGCGGACGGGTAATATTGCGGGTAATAAACGCAGCGATAAGCAGCCCGAACAGCACACCAGCCAGCGTGCCCGTCACCATCAGCGTTTCGACATGGCTGATGGATTTCGCCATGCGCATTTTACGAAACTCATGGAAGTCGTTCACAGTCTGGTTTAGCTCGCCTGCGGCGGCGCTGAGCGTGGTCGACTGCGTCTGCTGGTCCGCGAAAGCGGAAGCAAACAGCGCGGCGCTGCTATGCAGCATCCGGGTTTGATCGGCCAGCGCGGGCAGCCAGGAGAGCGGCGCATCGCGGGTGGCGGAGGCCAGCAGCGCGGCGGTCGCGTCAATCGTGCTCAGGATGCCGTTGAGTTGATCCAGCGTCTCGCGATCGCCACGCGTCACCAGCGCGTCGATGACGCTCTGCGCCTGCTGCGCTTTCGCCGCAAGCCGTGCAGCCAGCATCGCCGCCTGCGGGCTGGCGTCAGCCTGTTCGCTGAACGCAGAGGCCTGCTCGATAAACTGCGACGGCCACTGCGCGTGAAGATCGGCCGCGAGCGTGTTGCGCTGACGCAGCGTCTGAATGTATTTATCGCGCGCGCGCAGATAGTTTTGCAGATCCGTCTGCATGGCAACCAGCCGGGTGCGCCCCTCGGTATCCATATTAAATTCTGCGAGCGTAGCCAGCTGGGCCTCGACCTGACGCAGCGCCTGCGCGTTCAGCTCGGCATATTTTTCATCGCTGGTCAGCTGAAACAGCGTACGGTTGATACGCGCTTCGTTAAGGGCCGTTACGATGCTGACGGTGAGCGTTTCCTTCCGGGAGTTCTCATCCACCTGCCGGAAGCCGTATATCCCGGCGCCCGCAATCAGCAGCATAATCACTAAAACAATAATAAAGCTCGACGTCAGTTTTTTGCCGACGCTGAGGTTATTCACTTTCTCGCCAAACGACGTCACTAAAGCCATTGCAATCACCATCAATCTGGAATGATAAAAATTGTTAATTGTTTATCGTCAGTGAAAGAATGATTCTTTAGCGAGAGCAGGCCCGACACAGCGTTCAAAAAAATTCAATGAGTTTTATTAAGCTTGTAATAAATACATATCGGTAATACCCCATACCCGTTCAAAAAAAGCGTATCGCCACCTTAATAAACTGTAAAAGTAGAAACTTAAGCACAATGACTTATGAGCAATACACACATTTTCAAATTTCCTTTTAACGCAAATTTTTGTTGCAGGCGCAATGCAGCCTTCACCGCCTTTTTTAACGGATTGATATTTATCCGCTTTTATTTTTTGGAATTTTTTTGCCAGCAACCTTGTTAATTTAACAAGGCTAAATAGGTATTTAGTGAAGCTTAACTAAGCCCTTTATTTCAGGGGAAATTCGAGATGGCGGCGTCGTTCACCCCTGTTGATGGTGATACGGGTATCACACTGAGATTGTGACGTGCACGTAAAGATATATCATGTATAACTGTTAAGCCAGGGCGAATAATTGCCCTGCGAAACCAGCCATATTTTTGGCAAGGATGTTTATCCCCTGATTATTTATGTGCTCGCAATGCGCTTTGCATCTGCGTGACGCCAGTTGGCCGTCCTGAAAAACGCAGGCTGCTTTTACCTGGCCTTACGACGCCTTTCCTGCGCCAGCAATGCCGCCGGAAGCGTTCTTCAGCGCCGCTATGTCTGCTGGCGCTGTTCGCGCGTTATGTCTGCCGTCTGCGCGCGTGACATGCTTCACAGTAATCCGCCGCCTGGTGAGCGCGGCTAACCGCTCGCCCCGCTATATGACCATTCAGGGCGGCAATCACGCCGCTTAATCATTTCGTCACTCGCTATTTCGCGCGTTTTGTCATCATTGAGCGCGTTTAGATCTTTCCGGTTATCCGCCGCCTGTACGTTATGGATGTCGTTACAGGCGGTTTTATCTCTGTCTGACAAGCAGGTCTTATATGGACAAAAAAACAGTAATGAAACACCTGCCCTGGGCGCTTCTTGGCGTGATCGGGGCCTTTTGCCTTGCCGTGGTGGCGCTACGCCGCGGCGAGAGCGTCAGCGCCTTGTGGATTGTAGTGGCGTCCGTCTCCGTCTACCTGGTCGCTTACCGCTACTACAGCTTTTATATCGCCAGCCGCGTCATGAAACTCGACCCGACGCGCGCGACGCCGGCGGTGATGAATAACGACGGGCTGAACTATGTGCCGACCAACCGCTACGTGTTGTTCGGCCACCATTTTGCCGCGATTGCAGGCGCGGGCCCGCTGGTCGGGCCGGTGCTGGCCGCACAGATGGGCTATCTGCCCGGCACGCTATGGCTGCTCGCCGGCGTCGTGCTGGCGGGCGCGGTGCAGGATTTTATGGTGCTGTTTATCTCCTCGCGCCGTAACGGCGCCTCGCTCGGCGAGATGATAAAAGAGGAGATGGGCCCGGTGCCGGGCACCATCGCGCTGTTTGGCTGCTTCCTTATCATGATTATTATCCTGGCGGTGCTGGCGCTGATCGTCGTGAAAGCGCTGGCGGAGAGCCCATGGGGCGTCTTTACCGTCTGTTCGACAGTGCCGATCGCGCTGTTTATGGGCATCTATATGCGCTTTTTACGCCCCGGCCGCGTGGGCGAAGTCTCGGTGATCGGCGTGGTGCTGCTGGTGGCGTCTATCTGGTTTGGCGGCGTGATCGCAGCCGACCCGTACTGGGGCCCGGCGCTGACCTTTAAAGACACTACCATCACTTACGCGCTGGTGGGCTATGCGTTTGTCTCCGCCCTGCTGCCGGTGTGGCTGATCCTGGCCCCGCGCGACTATCTGGCGACCTTCCTGAAAATCGGCGTCATTGTCGGCCTCGCCATTGGCATCGTTATCCTGAACCCGGAACTGAAAATGCCTGCGGTGACGCAGTACATCGACGGCACCGGGCCGCTGTGGAAAGGCGCGCTGTTCCCGTTCCTGTTTATCACCATCGCCTGCGGCGCGGTTTCCGGCTTCCATGCGCTTATCGCCTCAGGCACCACGCCGAAGCTGCTGGCGAACGAAACCGACGCGCGCTTTATCGGCTATGGCGCGATGCTGATGGAGTCATTCGTCGCCGTCATGGCGCTGGTGGCCGCGTCTATCATTGAGCCGGGTCTCTATTTCGCAATGAACACCCCGCCCGCCGGGCTTGGCATCACCATGCCGAACCTGCATGAGCTCGGCACCGGCAATGCGCCCCTGATTCTGGCGCAGCTGAAAGATGTCTCCGCGCACGCGGCGGCGACCGTAAGCGCCTGGGGCTTTGTGATAACGCCTGAGCAGATCATGCAGACCGCCAAAGATATCGGCGAGCCGTCGGTGCTCAACCGCGCAGGCGGCGCGCCAACGCTCGCGGTCGGTATCGCGCATGTGTTCCACAAAATCTTGCCCGCGGCGGATATGGGCTTCTGGTATCACTTCGGCATTCTGTTCGAGGCGCTGTTTATCCTGACTGCGCTGGACGCCGGTACGCGTTCCGGCCGCTTTATGTTCCAGGATCTCGTGGGCAACTTCGTGCCATTCCTGAAGAAAACCGATTCGCTGGTGGCCGGTATCGTCGGCACTGCGGGGTGCGTCGGCCTGTGGGGCTATCTGCTCTATCAGGGCGTGGTGGACCCGCTTGGCGGCGTGAAAAGCCTGTGGCCGCTGTTCGGCATCTCTAACCAGATGCTGGCCGCCGTGGCGCTGGTGCTGGCAACCGTGGTGCTGGTGAAGATGAAGCGCACCCGCTACGTCTGGGTGACAATGGTGCCGGCGGTGTGGCTGCTTATCTGCACCACCTGGGCGCTCGGGATGAAGCTTTTTAGCGACAACCCGCAGATGGAAGGCTTCTTCTACATGGCGAATGAGTACAAAGCGCGGATCGCCGCGGGCGGCGCTGAGCTGACCGAACAGCAGATTGCCAATATGCACCATATCGTTATTAACAACTACACCAATGCGGGCCTGAGCATCCTGTTCCTGGTGGTGGTGTACAGCATCATTTTCTACGGCATTCGCACCGTGATGAAAGCGCGCCGCTCGCCGCAGCCCATCGCCAGAGAAACCCCTTACGTGCCGGTACCGGAAGGCGGCGTGAAAACCACATCACACCATTGATGTAAGGGGAATGCGGTTTGTAAACGGCGGGTGCGCGAAGCGCACCCGCCTGACATCGACACCATCTAAAGTCCCGGCGCGCATCACGCCACCGGACTTTTTCTGTCTGGACAACATCATGTTTGGTAACTTAGGGCAGGCGAAAAAATATCTGGGTCAGGCGGCGAAAATGCTGATCGGCATTCCGGACTATGACAACTACGTTGAGCATATGAAAACCAACCATCCGGATAAACCGTACATGACCTACGACGAGTTCTTCCGCGAGCGCCAGGACGCGCGCTACGGCGGAAGCGGTGAAGGCGGCATGCGCTGCTGCTGACAATTTGCGGAGGTAAAAATGCAACCCGTTGCGGTCACGCTGTTAACCGGCTTTCTTGGCGCCGGAAAAACCACGCTGCTGCGTCATATTCTGGAAGCTGAGCACGGCTACAAAATCGCAGTCATTGAAAACGAATTCGGCGAAACGCCCATCGACAGCGAACTTCTCGGCAACCGCGCCACCCAGGTAAAGACGTTAAGCAACGGCTGTATCTGCTGTACGCGTTCGCAGGAGCTTGAAACGACGCTGCTCGATTTGCTGGCGCTGCGGGACAGCGGCGCGTCGACGTTCGACCGGGTGATTATCGAATGTACCGGCATGGCCGACCCCGGCCCGATTGTGCAGGCATTTTTCTCTCATGAAACCATCTGCGAGCGCTATCTGCTGGATGGCGTAATAACGCTGGTGGACGCGGTCCACGCCGGGCAGCAGATGGATCGCTACGCGCTCGCGCAGTCGCAAATCGGCTACGCCGACCGCATTCTGCTGACCAAAACCGATATCGCAGGCGAAGACGACGCCCTGCTGGCCCGCCTGCGGCGCATTAACGCCCGCGCGCCGGTGCATCGCGTCGTGCATGGCGAGGTTGACCTGCGGCTCATTTTCGACACCCAGGGCTTTATGCTGGAAGAGCGCATCGTCGAGCCCGCGCCGCGTTTTCACTTCGCCGCCCCGACGCAAACCGATATCGCCTCCATCGTGGTGAGCTTCGACTACCCGGTCGCGCTCGATGCGATTTCCCGCGTTATGGAAGGGTTGCTGCTGCGCTTCAATGAGAATCTCATGCGCTACAAGGGAATGTTATTTATTGAGAACGAGCCGCGCCGCCTGCTGTTTCAGGGCGTTCAGCGTCTTTACAGCGCCGACTGGGACCGCGAATGGGCACCTGGCGAAACACCGCGCAGCACGCTGGTGTTTATCGGCGCGCGTCTGCCTGAAGAGGAGATCCGCGCCGCCTTCGCGGCGCTTGCGCCGAAGGAACGTTAAGCCTGATTTTCCCTTCGCCCCTGAGGAAAGCCGTTATACGCCTGCCGCCCGGCAGGCGTTTATTCTTCGCGTAATTCGTGGCGCGCCGCCTGCGCCAGAAAGTGGCTGCGGTCCCGGTATCGTCCGGCGCTCGCTTTTACCCGGTTGTCGATGCGCTGGATAAGCGTATCCGGCAGCGTGATATTAATCCGCTGCTGACGCCCTTCGAGCCCGCTAAGATCGACCTCGATCGCAAACCAGCTATCGTAAGCGCGATAATCCGGATGCGCGGCATAGACAAGATGCCCCGCATCCGCGATCGTCTCTGCGCGGTACTTACCGCTGCGGATCATCTCCTCCAGCACCAGCAGAATCGCCTCGCGCGCCGCCGTCGCAATGTTCGCGCGATCGTCCGCCGCTGAATAACACCCAAACGCTTCATTACACAGCGCGGGCACCACGATGCCCCACGCCATAGCGTCACTGTCGGGCGTCTCAACGCCTACAGAAAAAAACATGTGCGCCTCCCGCGTTTTACGATTTCAGTCCGGCCATTTTCAGAATGGCGTTCAACGTGCCGGGCGGCAGATCCTTTTTCGGGTGCGGCACCGGAAATGTTTTACCGGTCAACGGCGACCACCAGATCTGATGACTGCCGCCGTTGTGCCTGACGCATTCACAACCCGCCGTCTGTAGCCGCCTGATAAGCTCGCTGGATCTCATCCGCCCTCCTGGCCTGATTAATATACACACCGATACACACAAGGACAATCCGCCAGCGCGCGGCACCGACAGACCTTTGCGCGCACTATGCGCGTTTTTCAGGAGACGTGCTGAACGGCGCGAACACGCTGCGAGGCGTGTTCAGAAACACTCTGCGTCAGGCACCGATTTTTGATTACCAGGCACCCTCCCCCTCATCCTCCATCCAGGGAGCGTCTTCGGGGAAGTCATAGGGAAAATCCAGGCGCTCAAGGTCAGGGGGCGCGTCGCGATAAAGCGCAATCTGCGCAGGGGAAAAGAGCGGCTGCGCATTGCGGGCGAGGTGCAGCGGCGGCTCACCGGGCAGCGGGCCGCCGGGCGTGGCACCGAGCCCTGACAGCGGCTCGCCGTCGCAATACGCCACGCCAAACGCCGATGGCGCACAGCCGTTCGCCGACGCGCTCGCGGCGTCGCTTGCGGGCGAATAATTTTGCGTCCAGAGCACCGCGACATTAAGGGTAATGATGGCGAGCAACAAGAGAGAAATAAGGCTTCCTGCTGAAATATCCCGTTTCATCTGCATCCCCGCCGGTTATGAAGTCACCCGTAGAGCGTAGTGATAAAAAGTAAGACAAAGAGGAAGCGATTGTGATTCTGTGTAACGGAATGTATCTGGAGAGGGGGCGCGCCGTAAAACAGAACGGGAGCCGGGCTCCCGTTCAGGCTTAATTGAAGCTGCCGACCAGCGCCTGGCGCTGCTCTTCAAGCTGAATGGTGCGGGTGCAGACTTCGCGACCGAACTGCTGGAAATCCGCTTCCTGGTTTTTCCATTCGTTTTGAATCGCGGTTTGCAGGCCGCCCAGGCTCCCGAGCACGCCTTCCAGCGGGTTGCCGCCGCCTTTCAGCACCGCTTTGGCGCCCATTTCGTTGATGCTGTCCTGGAGGATGCCGCCCATCGCCTGATTCACCAGTTGCTGGCCATCAGCGCGTACCTGATCGATGGCTTTATAGTGAAACGTCAGCCCGTCGTCGCGATGTTCGATGATCCGGTTCATCTGCGTTTTCAGCTGGGCATCAAGTTTGGTCAGGCGTCCGCGCATGCTGCTGTTTTCGCCGACCTCTTTAGCGATGATTTTATCCAGCGCGACGCGGCCTTTCTCGACGCGCGACAGCGCGCCCTGATCGACCCACGGCAGCGTGGCGCGCAGCGCTTTTTGATAGTCGAGCGCCTGCTGACGCTGAGCGGCGGAGAGCGTGACGGCCTTGCCGTTAAACTTCACCGCGCCATCCGGGCCGATCACCAGATCGCCGTTTTCGCCCACCACCTGAACGGTCTGGGGCTTGAGCACCACGTCGTCGCGCGGCGTGACGCTGCATTTGTATTCCGCCTGGGCCTGCATCGCCGTCACCAGCAATACGCCCAGCAGCGCTTTACGCATCATACTCGCTCCTGAAATGCCAACGGGTCGGCAGAACCGACCCGTTTTTTTCACTTAATCCCACCAGATGTCGACCAGTTCACTGACCTGGACATCCGTCATGCCGCGCGCTTCCAGCCATTTGCGCACCACGTCGCGGTCTTCATCGGTGCACTTACCGATCTGCTGACGGAACACCAGCCCTTCCCAGGCCTGGTTGCCGCTGCCGCCAAAGGCCAGACCGTTCGGCTCGATAGCCTCGCTGATCAGCTCATCAACCGTGGTATTGATCTGCTCATCCGTGGCGCCCTGCGGGAAACGCCAGGTCACCGTAAAACCCAACTCCTGGAATTCGTCGATATGCATCTTTTTACGCAGACGACGGCTACGGTTCTTCGCCATTATTTTACTCTCCCGAACATTAAGTCCCATACGCCGTGACCAAGACGATGGCCACGCTGTTCAAATTTGGTTACCGGGCGCGAAGCCGGGCGCGGTACATAATCCTGAGTCTGGGACAGGTTCTCATAACCTTCCACCGAGGACATTACTTCGAGCATATGTTCGGCATAAGGTTCCCAGTCGGTCGCCATATGGAACACGCCGCCGGGCTGCAATTTGCGCAGCACCAGCTCCGCGAACGGCGCCTGCACGATGCGGCGCTTGTTGTGACGCGCTTTGTGCCACGGATCCGGGAAGAAGAGCTGCACCATATGCAGCGAGCCGTCAGGGATCATTTTCTCCAGCACCTCTACCGCGTCATGACACATCACGCGCAGATTTTCGACGCCCTCGTCATGGGCGGCGCTCAGGCAGGCGCCCACGCCCGGCGAGTGCACTTCAATGCCTAAAAAATTCTGCTGCGGGTTGGTTTTCGCCATTTCCACAAGCGATGAGCCCATGCCGAAGCCGATTTCCAGGGTGACCGGCGCGTCGCGGCCAAACAGCGCGACGAAATCCAGCGGCTCTGCGGTGTATTCAACGCCCATCACCGGCCAGTAGTGGTCCAGCGCGTGCTGCTGCCCTTTGGTCAGGCGCCCCTGGCGGCGGACGAAGCTGCGAATACGGCGCAGCGGGCGACCGTTTTCATCAAATTCCGGTGAAATGACGTCGTTATTCATGGCGATTAGTCTGTTTGAGTAGTGGTTCGGGAAACGGGCATTATCCAAAGATAGTTGCCCGATGCAAGCACAGGAAAGTTCCTGTTTACAGCCCGCGGGGCCTGTGCTGGAATCACAGCCCCTGATTTCTTCAAGCCGGAAGCCACGCGTTAATGATGCAGGCACAGCAGTTCTCCCGCCAGGTGCTCGACTGGTACGACAAATATGGGCGCAAAACCCTCCCCTGGCAGCAGGAAAAAACCCCTTACAAAGTATGGCTCTCGGAAGTGATGCTGCAACAAACGCAGGTTACGACGGTTATTCCCTATTTTGAGCGCTTTATGGCGCGCTTTCCTGACGTCACGGCGCTGGCCAACGCGCCGCTCGACGACGTGCTGCACCTCTGGACTGGTCTTGGCTATTACGCCCGCGCCCGCAATTTACATAAAGCGGCGCAGCAGGTGGCAACGCTGCACGGTGGCAAATTCCCCGAAACCTTTGAAGACGTGGCGGCGCTGCCAGGCGTCGGTCGTTCGACCGCCGGCGCGGTGCTTTCGTTATCGCTTGGCAAACACTTTCCGATCCTCGACGGCAATGTGAAACGCGTGCTGGCGCGCTGTTACGCGGTCGAAGGCTGGCCCGGGAAAAAAGAGGTGGAAAACCGCCTGTGGAAAATTAGCGAGACGGTCACCCCGGCTGAAGGCGTCGCGCGTTTTAACCAGGCGATGATGGACCTTGGCGCGATGGTGTGCACCCGCTCGAAGCCGAAATGCGAGATCTGCCCGCTCAATACCGGCTGCGAGGCGTATGCGCATCACAGCTATGCGAAATATCCCGGCAAAAAGCCCAGGCAGACGCTGCCGGAAAAAACCGGCTATTTTCTGCTGCTCCAGCATGAGGAGGCGTTGCTGTTACAGCAGCGCCCGCCGGTGGGGCTGTGGGGCGGCCTGTACTGTTTTCCGCAGTTTGACAGCGAAACCGCGCTGCGCGAGTGGCTGCACGCTCGCGGTATTGCCGCCGACGACCTGACGCAGCTTACCGCGTTTCGCCACACCTTCAGCCATTTCCATCTGGATATTGTGCCGATGTGGCTTGGCGTGCAGCAGACCGCCGCCTGCATGGATGAAGCGGCAGGTCTCTGGTATAACTTAGCCCAGCCGCCAGCGGTGGGCCTTGCCGCTCCCGTTGAGCGCCTGTTACAGCAAGTGCGCGCAGAGCCGGTGGCGTCCCGCCCCGCTCGCGCCATTCATGAGGATTAATGATGAGCAGAACCATTTTTTGTACCTTCCTTCAGCGCGACGCCGAAGGCCAGGATTTCCAGCTCTATCCGGGCGAACTGGGTAAGCGTATCTATAGCGAAATCTCTAAAGAAGCCTGGGCGCAGTGGCAGCAGAAGCAAACCATGCTTATCAACGAGAAAAAACTCAACATGATGAACCCTGAGCATCGCAAGCTGCTGGAGCAGGAGATGGTGAACTTCCTGTTTGAAGGCAAAGAAGTGCATATCGAAGGCTACACGCCGCCGGAACAACAGTAAGGGCCTCTGGCCCTTTCACTTAACCCAACAGCACACCCGGAATGATGAAAAAAATATTTGCGCTCGCGTTGATTGCGCCGTTGCTCATCTCCTGTTCCAGTAAAAAAAACGCTGAAAACGCCTATAACGAGGCCTGGATTAAGGACACCAACGGGTTTGACATTCTGATGGGTCAGTTTGCCCATAACATTGAAAACATCTGGGGATTTAACGAAGTTTTAATCGCGGGTCCGAAGGACTACGTGAAATATACCGATCAGTATCAGACTCGCAGCCACATTAACTTCGACGACGGTACCATTACGGTAGAGACGATCGCCGGAACCGAACCGGCGGCGCGCCTGCGTCAGGCGATCATCACGACGCTGCTTATGGGCGACGATCCGGGCTCTATCGATCTCTACTCTGACGTTAACGATATTCAGATCTCCCGCGAGCCGTTCCTCTACGGCCAGGTGGTGGACAACACCGGCCAGCCGATCCGCTGGGAAGGCCGCGCGTCGAAATTCGCCGACTACCTGCTGCAAACGCGCCTTAAGAGCCGCAGCAACGGCCTGCGCATTATCTACAGCGTGACCATCAACCTGGTGCCGAACCACCTCGATAAACGCGCCCATAAATATATTGGCATGGTGCGTCAGGCGTCGCGCAAATATGGCGTCGATGAATCGCTGATCCTCGCGATTATGCAGACCGAATCGTCGTTCAACCCGTATGCGGTGAGCCATGCCGACGCGCTCGGGCTGATGCAGGTGGTGCAACACAGCGCCGGTAAGGATGTGTTCCGCTCGCAGGGAAAATGGGGTACGCCGAGCCGCAGCTACCTGTTCGATCCGCAGAGCAATATTGACACCGGCACCGCATATCTCGCGATGCTCGACAATGTCTACCTGGGCGGTATCGCCAACCCGACCTCGCGTCGTTACGCCGTGATAACCGCCTACAACGGCGGCGCGGGCAGCGTGTTACGCGTGTTCTCCAGCGATAAAGATCAGGCGGTGAATATCATTAACCGCATGTCGCCAGGAGAGGTCTACGAGACGCTTACCACTCGCCATCCGTCCTCGGAATCACGCCGGTATCTCTACAAGGTGAATACCGCGCAGAAGAGCTACCGTCGCAAATAACGCGACAATGGCGCAGCGCCGCTCGTGGTGAGAGGCGCTGCGCTTCCCCTGCTCTTTCGTTTTACCGCGCGTTGCTTACGCGCCCCACAAAAATACAGCCCCTGTCGTAGGGCGGGTAAGCGCCTTTTGGCAAAAAAACCCTCTACGCAACATCATCCAGGCAACGCTGCCAGCAGCCAGCTCACCGCCAGCAAATCCGCGCTGCCGCCGGGGCTGAGACGACGCGCGATCAACGCCTTGTCCATCGCCCGCAGCGCCCTGTTATCCCAGCCGCACGCCAGCAGACCACTCGCGTACTCCTGCACGTAACGCAGCCCCTCAAGCCCGCCGCGAGAGACCAGATTCGTATCCGGATTGACTGCCATCAGCCGCAGCAGAGCCTGATGCAGTACCTTGTCTCCCGGTGCGTGCTGCCAGAACGGCAAAACGTGGCGTCTTACCGTTGCAAAGCCGCTTTCCGCCTCGCCGCGCGCGCCGGTCAGGCCAAACTGACGATACAGGCGCTCGCCCGCCGTCGCGGCCCGTCGTCCGTGGGCCAGTTCGCGCGCCACGATGCCGCAGGCCATCACGCTCACCGTCATGCAGAGCGTGGCTGCCGACAGCGGCTCGCCCTGCGCCGCCAGCCTGCCTGCGGCGGCACACAACAGGCCGAGCGAGAAAATCCCGCCCTTATGCGTATTCACGCCGCCCGTGGCGCTGAACATCGCCTGTTCGCAGGCGAGCCCCGTCGGACGTAAACGCCGCAGCATATCGCTTTCCGGATGCCCGGCGTCCTGCGCGCCCTGCGCATAAAACACCCGCAGCCAGGGCGCGATCGCCTTGATGCTCGCGACAAACAGCGCATGATCCATATCCTCGTGCGCGCCGCTGTTGGCGCAATCCACCAGCCCGGGCTTTGGCGTCAGATTCAGTTCGGCGTACAGCGCCGCCACAGCGAGCGACGGCACATCAGGCACGCGCGCCGGGCGCGGGTCAGTCGCGGGCAAACCAGTCATCGATCATCTTCTCCACGCGCCCGACCACCGCATCCCGCGGATGACGGCGCGAACGGGCGCAGGCGTGAGCCGGTTCGTCGCACAGCAGACAGCGCCGCCCCGGACGGTCAAGCGACGCGCGCCCCACCTGGCCCGCCTGCGGGCAGTGAATGTCGAAATCCCATACCCTGCCGAGCGGGTGCGTCTGCTCAAGCTCCACACATAGCGCTTTGATTTCGCTCGCCGGGTGCGCGACGCTCCAGAGCGCCGTCGGGCCGGTGCGGGCGTGAAACACCTCGCGCGCGCGCCACGGCCAGCGATGCTGCCAGAGCAGCTGATCGCAGGCCTGTACCGCCACGGCGAACGCGTTGCGATAGCGCACGCTGTCTTTCACCGGGCCGGGGGTCACCAGCGAGAGCGAAATCACCGGCAGGCCATAGCGGGCAAGCCACGCCTGCTGTCGGCCCGCGCGCGTCTCTTTCGCCGCCAGCAGTTCCTCAAGCGTGACGCCCGGATAAACGGGCGTATCGGGTTCCATGCTTTACTCCTTAACCTGACGCACCACGTCGATGACGCTGCCGTCGCGGTAGCGCACCACGCCGACGATGCGGTCGGTAAATTCAATCGGTTTCGGCTCGCCGGCGATGGCCACGGCGCGTTCGCACAGCGCGTGGATATCAACAACGTTAAGCCCCGCCGCGACCAGCCGTTCGCGCACCTCCGGCCGCGCGGGATTGACCGCAATGCCGTGATCGGTGACCAGCACATCAATACTTTCGCCCGGCGTCAGGCGGGTAGTGACGCGTTTGACGACCGTGGGAATACGGCTGCGTAACAGCGGCGCCACCACGATGGTAAGATTCGCCGCCGCAGCTACGTCGCAGTGACCGCCGGACGCGCCGCGCATCACACCATCGGAGCCGGTTAACACGTTGACGTTAAACCCGACGTCAATTTCCAGCGCGCTCAGGATAACCATATCGAGCTTGTCGCAGCAGGCCGCTTTACTGGCAGGGCTTGCGTAAACGTTGGTGGAGATTTCGATGTGTTTGGGATTGCGGGCCAGTGACGCCGCCGCCTGGCTGTCAAAACACTGGGTGTCGAGCAACACGTCGATCAGCCCTTTTTCATGCAGCTCCACCAGGCTGCCGGTAATGCCGCCGAGCGCAAAACGCGCCTTCACGCCACAGCGCGCCATTTTCTCGCCAAGAAAACGTGTGCAGGCGGTGGAGGCCGCGCCGGAGCCGGTCTGGATTGAGAAGCCATCGTTGAAATAGCCGGCGTGTTCGATGACATCCGCGGCGTAGCGGGCAATCATCAGCTCGCGCGGGTTGCTGGTCACGCGCGCCGCCCCCACGCTGATTTTCGCCGGGTCGCCCACGCTCTCCACCGGCACGACAAAATCCACCCGATCCTGAGACAGGCTCGCGGGCATGTTCGGGTAAGGCACCAGCGTTTCGGTCAACAGCACCACGTTGCGGGCGAACTGCGCGTCCACCATCGCGTAGCCAAGCGAGCCGCAGCAGGATTTCCCGTGACTGCCGTTGGCATTGCCATATTCATCGCTGCACGGCACGCCGAGAAACGCCACGTCTATCGCAAGCTCGCCGTCCTGCAACAGCCTGACGCGCCCGCCGTGGGAGTGGATCTGCACCGGCTCGGCCATCAGCCCGTGGGAGACCGCCTCCGCGAGTTTGCCGCGCATCCCGGAAGTGTAAATCCGCGTGATAACACCGCTGCGGATATGCTCAATAAGCGGATCGTTACAGGTCATCAGCGAACTGGACGCCAGCGTCAGATTTTTAAACCCCATCTGCGCGAGTGTCGCCACTACCTGGTTAATCACCCGGTCGCCTTCACGAAACGCGTGGTGGAAAGAAATCGTCATGCCGTCACGCAGACCGGTTTTGCGCACCGCCTCTTCCAGCGACGCGCACAGCTTGCGGGTGTGTTTACACTCGTTGTCCGCCAGCCACGGCGTGGCGGTATGCGCGGTGTCGAACGGCGCCAGGTCGCGCAGATGCGGAAACTGTAAATGCAGAAGTTCTGTCTGATTCATGGTTCTCTCCTTAACGGCGCACGCCGGAGGCGGCTGCGCGTTCCAGCACCACCTGCGCATGGTTGATAATCGGCGCGTCAATCATCTTGCCGTTGAGCGACACCACGCCAAGCCCGTTGCGCTCGCCATCCTCTGCGGCGGCAATCACGCGGCGGGCATAATCCACTTCCTCCTGCGTCGGCGCGTAAGCGTTATGCAGCAGATCTATCTGGCGCGGGTTAATCAGCGATTTGCCGTTAAAGCCCATCTTGCGGATGAGTTCCACCTCTTTTAAAAAACCCGCTTCGTCATTAACGTCAGACCACACCACGTCGAACGCGTCGATCCCCGCCGCCCGCGCGGCATGGAGCACCGCGCAGCGGGCGTAGAAAAGTTCGGTACCGTCCCCGCGCTCGGTCTGCATATCCATCACATAGTCGAACGCCGCGAGCGCAATGCCGATAAGCCGCGGCGAGCTGCGGGCAATCGCCACGGCGTTGATGACGCCCACCGCCGACTCAATCGCCGCCATGACGCGCGTCGAGCCTGGCTCGCGCCCGCATTCACGCTCAATGCGCGCCAGGTGGCCTTCCAGCTCGTCAATATCCTCAGGCGAGTCGGTTTTCGGCAACCGGATCACGTCCACGCCTGCGCGCACCGCCGCTTCGAGATCGGCCAGCCCGAACGACGTGCTGAGCGGATTGATGCGCACCACGGTTTCAATATCCCGGTACATCGGGTGTTGCAGAGCGTGAAACACCAGCAGGCGCGCGGTGTCTTTTTCGCGCAGCGCCACGGCGTCCTCGAGATCGAACATGATGGAATCGGGGCGGTAGATAAACGCGGTGGAGAGCATGGCGGCGTTGGCGCCGGGTAAAAACAGCATACTGCGGCGAAGTTTGCTCATTTCAGCGTCTCCCAGCGCAGCGGCTGCGCCTCGCAGGCACGCAGAATGGCGCTTTGCAGCCGGGCGCGGATCACGCAATCCAGCGCGCCTTTATCCTCAATAATCACCAGCCCTTCATCCACCTCCAGGGCGGCGAGCGTCTCTCGCACCACGCGGCGGATCTGGTCGCCGAATTGCTTTATCACATCGCTGTAGATTTCTATCTCCAGCTCGCCCGCCGCCGGGGCGATTTTTACCATCAGGTCGCTGGACTCGGCGGTTCCCGCCAGCGCCTCCTTGACTATCTTCATTACGGTCGTCCTGTCAGAGAAGAATTCAGGCCACTTCGGCGCGATAACGTTGCGCAAGAAGGGCGTAAGTGCTGTCCGGCACCCGTTCGCGAATCGAAACAAAACGCTGCGCCCTGAGCAGGCGGCGCACTTCGGATGCGGAGATGGCCTCGCCCGCCGCGTGGCTCAGACGTGGAATTTCAATAACGCTGACCGGCGGGGCATTCAGCGGCGCGTGTTCAAGCCACGCGTGCATCGCCTGGTTATAGGCACGTGTGACCGGGCAGAACGGCTCGCTGCCGACGAAGCGCCGGGTAATGCCAAGCGCCGGCGCGATATAGCGGCGGAAAATTTGCAAATCCAGCCCGCTCCAGGCCTTATCCACCAGCCCGCGCTCCTTGAGGAAATAGCCCGGAAAGGTGGCGCGTGAAATGAGATACGCGGAGCCTTCATGCACCGTGACGTTCGGCAGATGCGCGACGCCCGCCCGCACCATCGCAAGCCGTTCGCGGTAAGGGAAAAACGACGCGTCTTCGCGCACCACAAAGAGATGCAGCCAGTCGCTTTCCCTCGCCGCCTGTTCGGCCAGGAAACGGTGGCCGAGCGTAAACGGGTTGGCGTTCATCACGACCGCGCCGATGCGCTCGCCGGGCTGTTTCAGTCTGCCAAGCTGCTGGCAGTAACGGCGGATGCCGGAGGGCGTGTTTTCAAGAAGCGCGGCGACGTCATCGCACTGCGCGAGCGGCCAGAAACCGCAGCGTCGAAAGCGCTCCAGGTTAGACGGACGCGTGCAAAGGAACAGATGAAAGTGGCCGAGGCTTATCGCCAGGTTTTCGACCTCCACCAGCAGGCGCGCGCTGAGGTTTTCGCCGCGCCAGCGCTCATCCACCGCCACGCCTTTAATGATGTTGCCCGCAAGCCCGGCGCAGCCCGCGATGTCGCCTTGTGCGAACGCGATAACGACATGCGTGACGTCCTCATCCATCCCCAGCTGATGGCTGGCGAGAAACGCGGCGACGCGCGTTTTCTCCTGCGGCTGGCGGGCGAGCGCCACGGCGACCAGTTCCAGAGTACTCATACGTCCGTCCGGCGTCGTTTAGTGGGCGGGCGCCGGTTGCGCGACGGGCGCTTCGGCGATCACATTGCACAGATGACCGATCCGCTCGATCTCCACCTCGATTTTGTCGCCCGGCTTCATGAACAGCGGCGGCGTGCGTTTTTTACCGACGCCACCCGGCGAGCCGGTGATGATCACATCGCCGGCGCTTAGGCGGGTAAACGTGCTGATGTATTCGATAAGCTCCGCCACGCTATGGATCATGCTGCGGGTGTTGTCCTCCTGCACCATGCGCCCGTTAAGCCAGGTGCGGATCGCGAGCTGGTGCGGGTCGGGGATCTCGTCGGCAGTCGTCATCCACGGGCCGAACGCGCCGGTCTGCCGCCAGTTTTTACCCGCCGTAAACCAGGTGTGTTGCCAGTCGCGCGCCGAACCATCCATGTAGCAGCTGTAACCCGCCACATGCGAGAGCGCCGCCTCGCGGGCGATGTTTTCGCCCCCGCGCCCGATAATCACCGCCAGTTCCCCCTCGTAATCAAACTCGCTGGAGTGGCGCGGCTTGAGCACCGGCGCGTTGTGGCCGGTCTGGGAATCCGGAAAGCGGACAAACAGCGTCGGCGCCGGGTTGTGCTGGTCAAACTCTTTGCGTTTCTCGGCGTAATTCATGCCCACGCAGAGGATCTTCTCCGGCTGTTCGATGACCGGCAAAAACGTCACGTCGCAAAGCGCGATATCAGCAGGCGCGGCGGCGTGGCGGCGCGCGTCGTCCAGCGCGTCCCGCGCCAGCAGCGTTTTGAGATCCGCATAGCGCGCGCCGAGACGGGAGCCAAGATCCACCACGCCTTTATCCGTGACAATGCCGTAGCTGCGGCGGCCCTGATGAAGATAACTCGCAAGTTTCATAACAGCGTATCCTGATGATTAAACGAGAAAATTGCCCAGCACCAGCAGGGAGAGCGAGACGTTAATCGCGCCGCCGATGCGGGTGGCAATCTGAGCGAAAGGCATTAAGGTCATGCGGTTGCCCGCGGTGAGAATGGCGACATCGCCGGTGCCGCCCTGCCCGCTCTGGCAGCAGGAGACGATGGCGACATCAATCGGATGCATGCCGATTTTCTTGCCGACGAAAAAGCCCGTCGCCACCAGCGCCGACACGGTGCTGACAATCACCAGCAGGTTATTGAGCGTAAAGGCGTGCATCAGCTCTTCCCACGGGGTGATGGCCACGCCGACGGCGAAGAGGATTGGGTAGGTCACCGAGGTCTGGAAGAATTTGTAGACCACCTGCGAGCCTTCCAGCAGGCGGGGAGAGACGCCGTGCACCAGCTTGATAAAGACGGCGATAAACAGCATGCCAACTGGCGCGGGCAGGCCAATTACCTTATGGCCGAGCATACCGAGCATATAGAGCAGGACCGCCAGCAGCGCGCCGGAGGCGATAGTGGTAACGTCCGCCTTGCCGCTAAAGGCGGTGGTCAGCGTCTGGGTCTGCGGTTTGTCGCCGCGATCCGGCATCAGTTCGCCTTCGCCGGTCAGGTGCGGATAGCGTTTGCCGAGCTGGTTCAGGCAACCGGCAATAATGATGGCAGTGAGGCTGCCGAGCATGACGATAGGCAGCACGCGGCCCAGCGCCACGCCCTGATCCATATGCAGCAGCGTCGCGTAACCGATGGAAAGCGGGATAGCCCCTTCGCCCACCCCGCCCGCCATGATAGGCAGGATCAGAAAGAAGAAGATCTGGAATGGCTCCATGCCGAGCGCGATACCAACGCCCATTCCCACCAGCATCCCGACAACCTCACCGCACAGCATCGGGAAGAAAATACGCAGAAAACCCTGGATTAGCGTGGTGCGGTTCATGCTCATGATGCTGCCGACGATAATGCAGCAGATATAGAGATAGAGAATGTTGGTGGATTTGTAGAATTTGGTGGTCGACTCCACCACCACATCCGGCAGCCAGCCGTAATAGACCAGCGCGGAAGGAATGAACGTCGCGCAGATAGCCGCCGCGCCCATTTTGCCTATCACCGGCAGGCGTTTACCGAACTCGCCGCAGGCGAAGCCGAAGAACGCCAGCGTGGCGACCATGACCACGATATCGCTCGGCAGCTTGCCGCCCAGGCAATCAATGGCGATAAGCGCGCCCGAGAGGACAAACAGCGGCAATGGAATAATCCCGATTTTCCAGGAATCCATGATATGCCACCACTTTTCTTTCAGGGATACTGGCTTCGCCGCAGACGGGTTATGGGGTACAACGTAAGAATCATCGGTTGTGCTCATTTAATTAAGCTCCGTAGTTATATTTCCCGTTTAGCCTAAAAGAGCTTACCCTTACAATTTGTGAGGAAGGCCGAATTGGCACCGGTAATTTAATGGCGCCTATGGTGTTTATGGTTTTAATTAACACGATGTGATCGGCTCGTAATTTACGGCCGTGGTTTTTATGGCGTTAATTCTGAACGCGCTATTTTCTGCGTAAAACACTAACGCTGCTAAGCAGTTACCGCCATGCGGCATGCCCTGTGGAGGGGATCACAAGTTTCCGCTGCCGCCCCGGTAAGCCGCTGAAAAAATGGTACAGTTATCTATTGTTTGCATGCCGGCGCGTCAATATCCAATGAAGCTTTCCTTTCGTATAAAGTTATTTATTCATCTCATCATATTCTTCTCCGTATTGTTTACGGCACTCGGCGTTTATTATTATCTTGACGTCAGCCGCCAGCTTTATCAGGAGATGAGCAGCCGCGCGAGAATACAGGCGGAAGAGATTTCTCTTATCCCTTCATTACGTGAAGCCGTAAGACAACGCAATATTTCGGCGATTAATACCTTTATGACAGGCATGGCGCGCCACAGCGACGCCAGCTTTATGGTTATTGGCGATAAGAAAGGTCTGCACCTGTTTCATTCCGTGTTTCATGACCGCATCGGCATGCCGCTTATTGGCGGCGATAACCAGGAGGTTCTGGAAGGAAAAACCATTACCAGCATTCGCCGGGGCGGGCTTGGGGTGTCGCTGCGCAGCAAAGCGCCGATTTTTGACGAGCAGGGCAAGGTCATTGGCATTGTGTCAGTCGGCTATCTGACCAGCTATCTCGATACGATTACGCTCGGCAAAGTGGTGAATATCCTCATTGGCGCGCTATTACTGCTGCTGGCGCTGTTTATCTTTTCGTGGTTCTTCACCCGCAGCATTAAAAAACAGATGTTTTTTCTGGAGCCGCGGGAAATCGGATTGCTGGTGCGCCAGCAAAAAGCGCTGATGGAGTCTATCTATGAAGGCGTTATCGCCATCGACGAGCATTCGCGCATCGCGGTTATCAACCGCGCCGCCAAGCGGCTGCTGGGGTTGAATGTATCGTCACGCGCGCTGCGCGGACAGCCGCTGGAGGCGGTGATTAACCCGGTCGCTTTTTTCTCGCCGCGGGTGATGCTGGAAAACGACACGCATGATGAGATTTGCGTGTTTAACCATGTCACAGTGATCGCAAGCCGGGTGCGTATTTTGCTGGAAGGCGAGCTCCAGGGCTGGGTTATCACCTTTCGCGACCGCAAGGATATCGACAGCCTGAGCGTGCAGCTAAGCCAGGTGAAGCGCTACGCGGATAACCTGCGCATTCTGCGCCACGAGCAGCTAAACCGGATGTCGACGCTCGCCGGGCTGCTGCATCTGGGCCATTACGACCAGGCGCTGGGCTATATTCAGGCCCAGACCGAACACACTCAGGAACTCCTCGATTTTATCTCCGGGCGGTTTCACTCCCCCACACTCTGCGGGTTGCTTATTGGCAAATGTGCCAGAGCGCGGGAAAAAGGCGTGACGCTGACTTTCGACCCGGCCTGCGAAATGACGCGCGCGTTCCGGGGGCTTGGCGAGGCGGAGCTGATTTCCGTCATCGGCAATCTGCTGGATAACGCGATTGAGGCCACCCAGCGCGCCGAAGGGCCGCACGATCCGGTTGAGGTGCTGATCCGCCTGAACGAACGGGAGTTGATCATCGAAGTCGCGGATCGCGGCGTGGGGATCGTTCCCGCGCTTCGCGACAGGATCTTCGATCCGGGTTTTACCACCAAGCGCCGCGGCGATCATGGGATCGGCCTGCACCTTATCGCCAGCTATGTGAAGCTTGCCGGCGGCACGCTGGAAGTATCAGCCAATACGCCGCGCGGCACGATTTTCTCACTTTTTATTCCTGACGCGCCCGACGTTTGTCCGGCCCAACCGCAGGGAGAACCTGACTATGCCACCTGAGATGACTGACGTACTGATTGTGGAAGATGAAAACCAGCTGGCGGCGTTGCATGCCGAAATGGTGAAGCAGCACCCGCATTTGCGGCTGGTGGGCATGGCGGCGACGCTTGCCGACGCCGAGCGGCAGATCCGCGACAAGCGCCCGCATCTGGTACTGCTGGATAACTATCTGCCGGACGGCAAAGGCATTACGCTGACCGAGAGCCTGACGCTCAAGAACAGCGCCTGTTCGGTGATTTTTATTACCGCCGCGAGCGATATGGATACCTGTAGCCAGGCGATACGCAACGGCGCGTTCGATTATTTATTAAAGCCGGTGTCGTGGAAGCGCCTGAGCCATTCGCTGGAGCGCTTTGTGCAGTTTCGCGAGCAGCAGCGCGTGTGGAAAATTGTCGATCAACAGAACGTCGATTCGCTCTATCAGTTGCAGGCGCGCAGCTTCCGGCCAGACTCCGGTGCGAAGGGAATTGAAGAGAATACGCTGACCCTGGTGCAGCGACTCTTTACCGAACGCGGCGAACAGATTTTTTCGGTCGATGATGTGGTCAGCGCGACGGGCTTAAGCAAAACCACCACGCGGCGGTATCTGGAGCATTGCGTGGAGAGCGGTTTTCTGAGGGTGGAGATGCTGTACGGCAGGATTGGGCATCCGCGACGGCTGTACCGTCGGGCGGATGAAACCGCGTGATTTAACGGCGGGCGCGCCGCGCTTACCCGCCCTGCCATTCGGGCATCGCGCTAAAGGCAGGGCGGGTAAGTAACGCGCCCGCCCACATGAACCTGCTATACACCTTATTCGCGCAACATATACCCGTATAACCGCTTGATGCCGTCCGGATCGGTCTGGCTGTAAACCCCCTGTAACTCCGGCGAAAAGCCCGGCAGCAGGTTCACACCCTCTTCCAGCGCCAGGAAATAGCGCAGCGCCGCGCCACCCCACACTTCGCCTGGCACGACGCATAACACGCCCGGCGGATACGGCAGCGCGCCTTCCGCCGCCACGCGCCCTTCGGCCTCGCTGAGGCGCACCAGCTCCACATTGCCGCGAATATACTCCACGTTCGCCTGCTGCGGATTCATCACGACCGGCGGCAACCCGGCTTTGCGGAACATCTCGCGCTGCAACGCCTTCACGTTAAAGCTCACATACAGGTTATGCATCTCCTGACAGAGCTGGCGCAGCGTGTAGCCTTTGTAGCGCACCGGGTATTTCTGACAGATAGTTGGCAGCACGTCGGCAAGCGGCGTGTCGTCTTCGATATGCTGTTCAAAGCGCGCCAGCATCGCCACCAGATTCGCCATCTTCTCTGCGCTCTCGGCAGGCGTGAGCAGAAACAGGATCGAGTTGAGATCCGCCTTTTCCGGCACGATGCCGTTTTCTCGCAGATAATGCGCGAGGATAGCCGCCGGAACGCCGAAATCGCTGTACTCGCCCGTTTCAGCATCGATGCCGGGCGTGGTCAGCAGCAGCTTGCAGGGGTCGACGAAATATTGCTCGCGCGCATAACCTGCGAAACCGTGCCACGCGGCGCCTGGCTCAAAGCTGAAAAAGCGCCGCTCGCGGGCGATCGCCTCAGTCGGGTGATCCTGCCACGGCCGTCCGGCCACGCTGTCTGGTATAAACGGTTTGATCATCCGGCAGTTGGCGATGATCGCTTTGCGCGCCTCGATGCCAAGCTCCACGCAGTCGGCCCAGAGCCGCTTGCCGCTCTCCCCTTCGTGGATTTTCGCGTTGACGTCCAGCGCCGCGAACAGCGGATAAAAGGGGCTGGTGGAGGCGTGCAGCATAAACGCGTTATTGAGCCGCTTGTGCGGACAAAAGCGCGCCTGACCGCGGATATGGTTATCTTTTTTGTGGATTTGCGAAGTCTGCGAGAACCCGGCCTGCTGCTTGTGCACCGACTGGGTGACGAAAATCCCGGGGTCGTTTTCAGTAAGCTCCAGCAGCAGCGGCGAGCAGTCGGCCATCATTGGGATAAACTGCTCATAGCCGACCCAGGCGGAATCAAACAGGATGTAGTCGCACAGGTGACCAATTTTATCCACCACCTGGCGGGCGTTATAAACGGTACCGTCATAGGTGCCAAGCTGAATGACGGCCAGGCGGAACGGGCGCGCCTCCTGCGCCCGCGACGGCGCCACTTCGGCTATCAGCGCGCGCAGATAAGCTTCTTCAAAACAGCGCTCGTCGATACCGCCGATAAAACCGAACGGGTTGCGCGCCGCTTCAAGATAGACCGGCGTCGCGCCCGCCTGAATCAGCGCGCCGTGATGGTTGGATTTGTGGTTATTGCGATCGAACAGTACCAGGTCGCCCTGGGTCAGCAGCGCATTGGTAACGACTTTATTCGCCGCCGAGGTGCCGTTGAGCACGAAATAGGTTTTGTCCGCGTGAAACACCTTCGCGGCGAATTTCTGCGCATGCTTGGCGGAGCCTTCGTGGATCAACAAATCGCCCAGTTTGACGTCAGCGTTGCACATATCGGCGCGAAAGACGTTTTCGCCGAAGAAATCGTAAAACTGCCTGCCCGCCGGATGCTTTCTGAAAAATTCGCCATGCTGGTGGCCAGGGCACGCAAAGGTGCTGTTTTGCATCTCCACATACTGCGTGAGCGTGTCGAAAAACGGCGGCAGCAGGTTCTCTTCATAAGCAAGCGCCGCGGTTTCGAGCGCCAGAAACCCCTGCGCGCTGCCCGTGAGCGTGCCGCTGACAGGCAGCGCGCAGGTTTCGCCATCCTTGAGAAAAACAAACACCGGCAGGTTGAACCCGGTACGTTTGAGCAGCGCAAGGATACCGCTGCGGGTATCAGCCACGCTGAGCACGACGGCGGCGACATCAGTAAAGTCGGTGCTGTCGAGCGCGACCACATCGCGGGAGGTCGAAAGCAGAGGAGCCACGGCGTGGCTGGCGGCAATTTTTAACGATTTCATAAGCACAAAAACCCTGAGTGTCGGTGTAAGCGCCTTCGGGCACGGCAACGGGACAGGATCCCGGCGAAATAATGATGGTCTGACTGGTAACCAGCTCCGACCGCGAGACATCAGTAAAAGCAGACCACGCCTGGTTTTACTGTTGTCCTGCAGTGAGCGTGCGGTCGCCTCACCGCATGGTGGGCACAGGGAAGTATGGCGGACAGACGTGACGGGCGCGCGGCATTGCGTAATGTCGCGAAGAAATGACGGCTGATAACAAACGCGCGGTCATAGCGGCACACCCTGTCTGATGGAGAAAAGTCGCGCAATCATGTCACCTTACGCCCGCAGGGGCAAGACGGCGCGGTTAAAAAGTGATTTTCTAAGCACTCGATTAACTGTGTTATTTTTATATTTCATTGATTTTTATATTAGAAAATAAAACCATAAAATAAGTAATCATCATATTCGCATAAGCATGCTCAACGCGGCGGCGCTTTCGCCCACCCGACAACGGGCCTATGCTGACAGAGCGACGACAACCTTTAGCAGGAGCACAATGTGGTAACCGGACCTTTTATTAATGCGGCGGCTGTATTGCTGGGCGGGCTGCTCGGCGCGGCGTTAAGCCAGCGTCTGCCTGATCGGCTGCGCAGCTCAATGCCGTCTATTTTCGGGCTGGCGTCGCTTGGCATCGGCATTTTACTGGTGATGAAATGCGTGAACCTGCCGGTGATGGTGCTCTCAACGCTGCTTGGCGCGCTGATTGGCGAGCTCTGCTACCTCGAAAAAGGCATCGGTAACCTGGTGCATGGCCTGCATGGGCTGGCGCGTCGGTTACGGCCCGCGACAAACGCGCGTCCGGCGCAGGACAATTTTGTGCAGAGCTTCGTCGCCATTATTGTGCTGTTCTGCGCAAGCGGCACCGGCGTGTTCGGCGCGATGCGCGAAGGCATGACGGGCGATAACAGTGTGCTTATCGCGAAAGCGTTTCTCGATTTCTTTACCGCCACGATTTTCGCTACCACCCTTGGCGCCGCCGTGGCGGCGATTTCCGTCCCGATGCTGCTGATTCAGTTGACTCTCGCCGCGGGCGCAGTGTTTATCCTGCCGCTCACCACGCCCGCGATGATGGGCGATTTCACCGCGACGGGCGGCCTGCTGCTGCTGGCGACGGGCCTGCGCATCTGCGGCATTAAGATGTTTGCCGTGGTCAACATGTTGCCCGCGCTGCTGCTTTCGATGCCGCTTTCGGCCCTCTGGACGCATTTCTTCGCGTAACGCGGCAAAATGGCTATTTCGCGAGCAAAGTGGCGCAGGAATGGGCGGGCGGCGCAGAATTCACGGAATTTCGTTGACGCCGCCAGATGAATCGGGTTTAATGCGCCCCGTTGCCCGGATAGCTCAGTCGGTAGAGCAGGGGATTGAAAATCCCCGTGTCCTTGGTTCGATTCCGAGTCCGGGCACCACTTATTCAAAAAAACCAGCCTGCGGGCTGGTTTTTTGCTTTTGGGGATCCGGACTCTTCATCGAACGTCGTTCGATTCACTCGTCGCATCCCTGCGACTCGCCCTGCGGGCAGCGCGGCGCGCTGTGCAAAAACGCTCCCGGCGTTTTTGTCCGGGTCCGGGCACCACTCATTCAGAGAACCCGCCCAAAAGGCGGGTTTTTGCTTTTAGAGATCCGGACTCTTCATCGAATGTCGTTCGATTCACTCGTCACATCCCTGCGACTCGCCGGTGATAATGTCAGGGGGTGGTATGACATATCCGACTCCCTCTCCCGGCCTCTTTCGCACGCCTTATTGGCTTTTCTCACTTGCAAACCGGCGTTTTCGAAAGCAAGTCTGGCCACAGCGCTGCCCAGTCCGAACCATGGTTCATGCCTGGCATGACCTCAACCTGCGCGCAGCGCCCGCCTGTCGCTTGTTGAAAACGCGCCGCGACAGCGGGCGGCACCGTGTCGTCATCCGCGCCGCTGAAATGCCTCTGCGGCAGGTTCGCAAGCGCCGGTGCCACGTCTTTCGCGCTTTGCGCATCCGGCATGGCGGAAACGCGGTGCAGCGCGTTCACATACGCGACATCCAGATTCCCCGCCACCGTGCGCAGCGAAACCACATCCGTGCGCCTGGCCGCAAGCAGCGCGGCGATGTTGCCACCGCCGGAATAGCCTGTCAGCTCAATGCGGGCCTGCGGGTAGCGTTGCATTACCTGGCTTAATGCCTCATCCATCGTCTGAATCACGTAAGAGGAGAAGCGTTGATCGGTCCAGAGATGAACGTTACAGGCGGGCGGTAACGGCGGGCCGATAAACTGACACGGGCGCGCCATATACAAGACGTTCGCCGACGGATCGGCCGCTGCCAGCTTCAGCCCCTGAGGGTTATGCGGCGTCGGGGCGTCGGAGGGGCGAGTACGGCTCACCCACGCAAACCCGTCACCCTCGATGTAAACGCGCAAACGCGTGACCGGCGGCGTTATGCGCTGCCAGGTGCGAAGAGATATCCCACCCGCAACAATCTCTTCACTGATTAAACCGCCGCGTGTTGCCTGCGCTTGTGCGCTTTCACGAAAATTTTCACTGGCGCATCCCGCTAACAATAAAATCATACTAATCAATAATACGCGTGCAGACATCAGGTCTTTCTTAGGCATTTTTATTGTCCAGCAGAATTTTATTTAACCGAAACTATAAAGTATCGCGCGGCCTGCGCCGAAAATCGTTAAGCCTTGCTTATCGTTTTCTTTGCAAACGCCTCGTTTATCGCAACGGAATGTAAGCAGACGAATTTGAACATAACACATTGGCTTCTTTCGTTAATCACAAGCGCGATAACGCACGGTACATCATGAAGAAATCACGGTTTAACCAGCAGGGAACATGGCTGGTAGCGTTAACCTCTGCCCAGGGACTGCTGGCACCTTATGCCTTTGCGGTTTCGGCCGACTATGTCATTTCCAGCCCGCAATTTAACGTTCAGATCCCTGCTGAATCTGAGACGGTACGCGTCACGAATGAAGGGAGCGCCACGGGTGACGGGGCCGCAGGGCTGGATGTCAGCCAGCAAGCTAACCTCAATTCACTGGTTAACGACGGCTCGATTTCGGCGATTAACGGCGAACTCGGCAATATTTCCCTTCACGCTCTGCAAAACCAGGGAACCGTTAGCACGATTAATAATACCGGCAGCATTAAAGTCACGGGCGACAGCGGTAATTACTCAAGCAGCGCCATTAACCTGACGAGCACCAGCCATGTTGGCACGCTAACCAACAGCGGCACGATTGCCGGCCCGCAATCCACCACGTATTACAGCAATACTGATTACACCAACTTTGGCGGCGGTATTACTAACAGCGGCGCGATAGGCACCCTTAATAACCTTTCAGCAGGCGTGATCAGTGGCCAAACCGGCGTGAATAACAGCGGGACTATCGACCTGCTGGAAAACGCGGGCGTTATTAACTCGATTATCAGCAATACCAATGGCTATTATTATAACAGCGGCGCGATATATAACTCCGGCACCATTAATACGTTGCATAACACGGGCACCATCGCTAGCACCAATAACAACACCTCTCATTATAATGATTCCGCTATTTTTAATAACAGCACAGGCGTCATTAAATCATTAATCAACGACGGTAAACTTTCCAGCGCCTATTTCGGTGTGTATAACGTCGGTCAGATAGAGAAGCTGGTTAATAACGGCGATATCACTGGCTCTGTGGTAGGGGTTTTCAACCGTAACTATACCAACACTGTGGTTTCCGCCGGCACCATTATTAATAACGGCACCATCAGCGGCAATTATGGTGTTTATACTTCGAATTATAATACTCAAGCGGCAGCCACGTCGTTGATTAATAACGGCGCCATTACCGGTAACTACTACGGTATTTATATCGATGGCAGCAACGGCGCTAAAAATGCCATTATCAATAACGGCACGATTACCAGCAATAACGCGATTTACATCCGGGGCACCACTGAATCTACACTGACTATCACCAACAGCGGCATCATTGAAGGCAATATTACGTCCAACAACGGCGCGGCGCTGGAATTTATCGGCGGTACGGATAAGCAGGGCGTTCTTACGGGGGCTCGCATCGTCAGCGACGACGAAACTGTTTCCGGCACTAACGGCATCGGTACGATTGCCAGCAACGGTGACGTTATCTTCCGCTCCGGCGCGATGCTGCTGAATGACAACATCAATATTGCCACTCTCAAGACAAACAGCCTCTCAGGCGATGAGAGCAGCGCCACCGCTGGCACCGTGATTAACGATGCGGCGCAGCTACAGGTTAACGCTCCGATCGCTATCAGCGGCAACTATCATCAAAACGCGGGCGCGACGCTTATCCTCGGCGTGAGCAATACCGCGTCCGCCAGCGGCGATATCGCCCAGGACACCGGCTATGGCCGCCTGAACGTCACAGGCACCGCCACCGTGGATCAAGGCTCCACCGTGTCGCTTGCCCGTACCGGCAACACCTATAAGTTCGCGCCCGGCCAGCGTTATGTCGTTATCAACGCCAACAGCAACGGCACTAACTATAACGCGGACAAACTGACGTATAAGGCTGTGGGTTATACCGGCCAGGTTACAGGTTCAACTTATGTTGACGAGACCAACAGCGCGCTGGTCGTCAGGCTAGAAAAAGCGCCGACGCCGCCTTTGCCAGAAACGCCAACCGCACCGGGTAAACCTGCGACGCCAGAAACGCCAACCGCGCCTGGTAAACCTGCAACGCCCGGAACGCCAACCGCGCCAGTTAAGCCGCCAGTCGTCGTAAAACCGCCTGTGTCGCCGGTGACCGGGCCTGAGCGGGCCACCACGTCGAACGCGACGTCGTCGCTGAATGGCCTCGCCAGTTACTCCGGCATCGCGCCGCAACTGCTTGAGCTTTATAACGCGTCGCTGGCGATTGAAGGCACGAAAGAAGCCAACCGCGTGGGCGAGCGTCTTTCTACCAGCCAGAACATCAATGTCAGCACGGCGAGCGGCGTGGCGACATCCACCGCAATGGGTGTCGTCGGCAACCATCTGGATACCATCCGCAGTCCGCAAACGGCGGGCCTGAGCGGCGTGTCAACCGGTGACGGCTACAGCGACTGGATAGTCTGGGCGCAACCGTACGGCGGCTATACCCGCCAGGACAGCACCCGCGAAGTGAGCGGTTACAGTGCGAAATTCGGCGGCCTGCTGTTTGGCGCAGACCGTACCGTCGCAGAAGACTGGCGCGTGGGTGCGGCGCTGAACTACAGCAACACCTCCGTACACGGTAAAGACAACCTGACCGGCAACAACTCAACCGCGAATAACTATGGTGTGATTGGCTATGCCGGCTACGCTGGCGACCCGTGGTTTGTGAACCTGTCCGCCGCGCTGACCCGTCAGAACTACGACACGGTGCGTCGCGCAGAATTTACCGGCTTCTCCGGCGCGGCAAACGGCAAGTTCAACGGCCAGTCCGTGACCCTGCAAAGCGAATTCGGCTACCCGTTCACGCTGCCTGCTGAGGTTGTTCTCACGCCGATGGCTGGCCTGACTTACGGTTATCAGCACGTTGATGGCTATAAAGAGAGCGGCGGCAACGGCATGGCGCTGGAGGTGGGCTCATCGCACACGCAATCGGTCACAAGCGATCTTGGCGCGCGCATTGAGAAAGGCTTCGACACCGGTCTTGGCCGCCTGACGCCGTTCGCGCAGGTCTCCTGGATCCACCAGTACGACAACCGCCGGGCAAGTAACACCGCGACCTACGCCGCCGATACCATTGGCGAGACGCAGTTCACCACCAAAGGTGCCGCGCCGGTTAAGGATATGGCGGGTCTGTCAGTCGGCAGCACGCTGTTTAACGCCAGCGACCTGAGCGTTGACGCGCGTTATGACCTCCAGGCTGCCGAGCGTTACCAGGCGCACACCTTCAGCCTGCGCCTGAACAAATCGTTCTGAGCATTACCCTGAAAACTCACGGGGCCACGCGGCCCCGTTTTTTATTTCAGGCGTACCACATCCCCCCTCTCCCGTCTCGCGATACGCCCTCTCCTCTGCGGCCCGATCCCACGCGGCACGCGTTTCATCATGAGCCCGGCCGTAATCCATCTAAAATGAATAAGATAACGTTTGTGGCATTGTGCCTGGCGCCGCCAGGTGGCCGCGCGGCGCAGTATCAATGCTTTTGGTTTACGCTTTTCACCTGGCTTTTGTGAAGGATCGCTGATGAAAACCTCTCGTCCCTTTTATCTCACCGCAGGCGTTGCGCTGCTGGCGCTGTTGCTGGTCATCACCGCGCTGACCACCGGGCGCAGGCTGACCTGGCTTATGGAAGTAATGCCGGTACTTATCGTGGCGCCGGTGTTATGGGTCACCGCGAAGCGCTATCCGCTGACGCCGCTGCTATATGCGCTGATTTTTATAGGCTGCGCGTCGCTTATCGTCGGTGGGATGTATTCCTATGCGCGCGTACCCGTCGGGTTTGCGGTGCAGGAGTGGTTCGGACTCTCGCGCAACCCTTACGACCGCTTCGGGCATGTATTGCAGGGGCTGGTTATCTCGATGGCGGCGCGGGAAGTGCTGGCGCGCGGCGGCTACCGGCTCGGCGCGAAAATGCTGGCGTGTCTGGTCTGCTGCGTGACGCTTGCCATCAGCGCGTTTTATGAATTGATTGAGTGGTGGGTGGCGCTGGCGCTCGGCAAAGACGCCGATGATTTCCTCGGCACCCAGGGCGATGAATGGGATACGCAGGCGGATATGCTCTGCGCGCTGGTGGGCGCGTTTATTTCGGTGTTCGTGCTGGGGCGCTGGCATACGCGCCAGCTGCGGCGCTTTTTGCGCTAATGCCGCCATTAAAAAAGCCGCCCGCAGGCGGCTTTTTATTTTTAGCGTTTATGCATTTCCGGCAGGAATAAGTCGCCGCGCAGCACGCCGCTGCCCAGCACATCCTGCGTTTTCTCATTCAGCCAGCCGACAATACGCGCGGCCATCACATCCATCGAATATTCGATAGCCGGGATTGTCGGGATACCAGGCATATGCAGCGTGCCCGCCAGGCTGAAGACCATGATTTCGTCCGGCACCGATTTGTTGAATGCCTGAAGCTGCGGGATCACCCGCTGCGCCTCCTGATCGTCTGCCACCAGCAGCGCATTGAAGTTCACCGTCGTGGCATTATTCAGCAGCTCCTGCAACGCCACCGACGAGGAGGTGGCGTCCATAAATACCAGATTGCGGTTAAAAGGCAGGAAATTGCGCTCCAGCGCCAGCTTATAGCCGAGCAGCACCTGATCGGCGAAGCCGTTGCCGTGCGGATAGATAAGCGCAATCTGGCGGCGGCTCTGGCGAATCAGATAATTACAGGCGGTTTCCACAGCGAACGCGTGGTCGTACTGGAGACTGGGGGCGTTTTCGCTCTCCATACAGTCCACCAGAATGACATTTTCCTGCGTGATGTTTAACGGAAACCGCGCGCCGATAATAAGCACGTCGTCGCACAGGCCGCTGGTGAGTTCGTCGAGCGCCTGCATCACTTCAGGTTTGCTGTTGGCGAAGCGCAGCAGCAGGTGTTTCTGATGCTGGCTGAGCTGTTTTTCCAGCGCGTAGAGGTAGCCGGTGGTCTGGTTAATATTATCCTGCGCGCAAATCACGCCAATGCAGCCGGTGCTCTGGCTCAGCAGCGACTGGGCGATGACGTTAGGCCGGTAGTTGAGTTCATCCACCGCCTTCAGCACCGCCTGACGGCTGGCTTCCTTCACGCCGCGCGATCCGCTCAACACCCGTGACACCGTGGCTTTCGACACCCCGGCCAAACGCGATACGTCGTTGATTGTTGACATCTTTTTCCCCTGACAGAAACCTGGCTTTCTGCGTCAAACTTTCATCAAAAATTGTTCAGATGATAACCGGCTGAAGTATATCCGTTTCCCGAAATCATGGAAACCGATTTTCCATTTCGTATCCGTGCTACCCATTCCGCGTGAAAAGCTGTGATGCAAATCCAATTAATCCGCGCGATAAGCGGGAGATCTTGATAGGGCTCACAGTTCCATTTTTTATAAATGGAAATCGGTTTCCATATCCTATCCAATCATCTCCGCAATAAGTTTTTACATTTAAGGATGAGGTCATGTACAAGATTATGCTGTGTTGCTCTGCGGGGATGTCCACCAGTCTGCTGGTGAGGAAAATGGTAGACGCGGCGGAAGAACGGGATCTTCCGGTGCAGATCGAAGCCTGGGGCGTGGCCGAATTTGATACGCAGTTTCCAAAGTATCAGGTGGTGCTGCTCGGGCCGCAAGTGAAGTATATGTTACCGACGCTGTCGCAAAAGGCTGCCGCTCACGGCATTCCCGTGCAGGCCATCGATATGATGGATTACGGAATGCAGCGTGGCGACAAAGTGCTGAACTACGCGCTCTCGCTCATCGAAGCGGCGCATTAGAAACAGGATCTCGCCCATGAGTTCTTTATATCAGTCGATGATTGCCGTCATTGAACAGACGATCACCCCGCTCGCCGGCAAGCTCGGCCAGCAGAAATACGTTATCGCCATTCGCGACGGCTTCACCGCGGCGCTGCCGTTTATGATTATCGGCTCGTTTATGCTGGTGTTTATCTTCCCGCCATTCTCCGCCGATACCACGGTCGGCTTCGCCCGCGCCTGGCTCGATTTCTCCGAGACTTACCGCGAGCAACTGATGCTGCCGTTTAACCTCAGCATGGGCGTGATGACCTTTTTTATCGCGGTCGGGATCGGCGCAAGTCTGGGACGGCAGTTCCAGCTTGACCCGGTGATGTCCGGCCTGCTGGCTTTTATGGCGTTTTTGCTGGTCGCCGCGCCCTATTCCGACGGCAAAATCTCTACGCAATATCTCTCCGGCCAGGGCATTTTTACGGCGCTTATCACCGCCATTTACTCTACCCGCGTGTACGCCTGGCTGAAGCAGCATAAAGTGACGATCCGGCTGCCGAAAGAAGTGCCGACCGGCGTGGCGCGCTCTTTTGAAATCCTCATCCCGGTGATGGCGGTCATGGGCACGCTGCACCCGCTGAACCTGTTTATCGAAGCGCAAACCGGCATGATTATGCCGCAGGCGATTATGCATCTGCTGGAGCCGCTGGTTTCCGCCTCGGATTCCCTGCCCGCGGTGTTGCTCTCGGTACTGCTGTGCCAGATTTTCTGGTTCGCCGGCATCCACGGCTCGCTCATCGTCACTGGCATTATGAACCCGTTCTGGATGGCGAACCTCTCCGCCAACCAGGCTGCGCTCGCCGCGGGCGCCGCGCTGCCGCACACCTATCTGCAGGGCTTCTGGGATCACTATCTGCTGATTGGCGGCGTCGGCTCTACCCTGCCGCTGGCGTTCCTGCTGCTGAAAAGTCGCGTCACGCACCTGCGCACTATCGGCAAGATGGGCGTCGTACCGAGCTTCTTTAATATTAACGAGCCGATTCTGTTTGGCGCGCCCATCATCATGAACCCGATGATGTTCCTCCCGTTCGTCTGCGTGCCGCTGGTGAACGCCGTGCTCGCCTGGACCGCCACGCGTCTGGGCCTGATTGAACAGGTGGTGTCGCTCACGCCCTGGACGACGCCTGCGCCCATCGGCGCCTCCTGGGCCGCCAACTGGGCCTTCGCCCCGGTGGTGATGTGCCTTCTCTGCATGGTGATGTCAGCGCTGATTTACCTGCCGTTCCTGCGCGCCTATGAGCGTTCACTGATTAAAACCGAAGAGCTGAAGGCCCGTAACGCCGCGCCGACGGCGCAAACCGTCACCGGATAATTACCGTCGCGCTACGGACAGCGCGTCTGAATAACGGTGTCGGGAATTGTCACCCGAAATAAACGCGTGGCGTATTACGCCATGCGGGGGCGGCTGCGCCCCTGTTATTTCCATTTAACAGAAAGAGTAATAAAGAATGATTGCACTGGAAGAAGCGGTAATGGAAATCATCGTTAATGCGGGGCAGTCGCGCAGCCTCTGTTTTGAAGCGCTGCACGCCGCCCGCGCGGGAAATTTCACCGAAGCGCAACAGCTCCTGCGCGAGGCCGACGGCTACGCCCGTCAGGCGCACCAGATGCAGACGAAGCTGATTGAGCAGGACGCGGGTGAAGGCCGCCAGCCGATGACGTTAATTATGGTGCACGCGCAGGATCATTTAATGAATTCCCTGCTCGCGCGCGAATTTTCTGAAGAGCTGATGCATTTATATCAGCGTCAGTAAAAACCATTCCTCCGGAATAATTTCCGGATTGCGATAAATAGCTGTACCCGAAACGACGTAAATAGTTTTCCCGATGATAGCGCATAAATTCTGGCCCGCCAGAAGGGGAAACTGTTGTCTTAATAATAGTGACGATAAAGAGATAATTATGACTACGTTAAAAAAACTTCCATTAACCATGGCGGTTATCGCCGCGCTTTGCCCGCTGTCTGTGCTCGCTCAGGAATACACGCAGGAACAAATCGACGCCATGGTGGCAAAAGCGGTGGACAAAGCTCTGGCCGAACGTCAGGCGAAAATCGACGCCGCGATGAACAAGAAAGCGGATGTCATCACCGAACCGCAATCCGCGGCCCAGACGCCGGACCTGGCGATTCCGTTCGGTGTGAAATTCACCGGCTACGCCCGTTACGGCGCGCATTATCAGAGCGGCGACCAGAAGTTTATTGCGGTCGACGGCTCTTATAACGGCGCCTCCGCCATTGGCCGACTTGGTAACGAAGGCAACGGCGGCGAATTCCAGCTATCCAAAGCGTTTAAGGGCAGCAATGGCGCTATCTGGGACGTCAACGTGATGTTTGACCACTGGGGCGACGAAGTGAACCTGAAAAAAGCCTACGCGGGCGTAACGAATCTGCTCGATTCCAACCCGAACGCCTATTTCTGGGCTGGCCGTGATTTCCACCAGCGTCCGCAACAGGGCATCAACGACTACTTCTGGATGAACCACGACGGCCAGGGCGCCGGGGTGAAAAACTTCGATCTCGGCGGCGTGCAGCTCGATCTGGCCGTGGTCGCCGCCGTGGAATCCTGTAGCCCGGAAGTGATGGAAGATGAAGCGAACCCGTCGCGCATCACCTGTACCGGCGGTTCCGGCACCGGCGATAAAGGCAACTACGCCGCCACGTCGAAACTGCACGGCATGAAAATTGGCCCGCTCGATCTGGAGCTGTATGCCAACTACGGCTTTGACTCCAAAGCGGTGGACCGCGACGAACGCCTGAAAGCCTGGCAGGGCGGCGCGGTGCTGAGCCACACCACCGACAGCGGCGTAAACAAGCTTATCGCCCGCTACTCTGATAACTCAGACAACAGCGTGTATAACAAAACCGACGATCTGACTGCCGTTTATGCGAGCTTCGAAGGGCTGCATAAGTTCACGCAGCAGGCGCAGATAGAATATCTGCTGGCGTTCCATGACTACGATAACGACGCCGACAACCGCGATAATCGCCGCAACTACAACGCGATTGTGCGCCCGATGTATTTCTGGAACGACGTTCACTCCACCTGGCTGGAAGCGGGCTGGCAGCGCGTCGATTATAAAGAAGGCGGCGACAATGACGGCTGGAAAGTGACGCTCTCGCAGAATATGTCTATCGCGATGGGGCCGGAATTCCGCCCGATGCTGCGTTTCTACGTGACCGGCGGCGAAGTGGATAACAAACGCACCGCGCGCGTGAACAATACCGAAGAATCACAGCTCGATTCGCTCAACATCGGCGCTATGTGGGAAGCCTGGTGGTAAGGCGACCACCGCGCGGCGCTGACGTGCGGCACGTATAAAAAACCCGCCGCCGGAAAACCGGGGCGGGTTTTAGCGCCTCTGTGCGCAGGTAAACCGTTACGCCGGGCTTGCCGCCTGCGGCGAGTCGTCCTGTGGTTTACCGTCCTGAGTCTTTTCTTCCTCTGGCGCGTCAGGCTGAATAATCACGCGGCTTGGCAGCGCCAGACGCACGCCAAGCTCCTGCAACCCTTCCATAATGCGCAGGTTAATCTCCTGCTGCAGATCCATGTACTGGTTGTAATCCGCCGTATTGAGAATATGCACCACTTCATAGGTCAGGCGATCCTGATCGAACGTCGCGAAATGCGCGCGGTCGAAGCGGGTTTCGCCATATTGCTCAATGATCGATTTCACCATCGGGCCGATTTTGCGCAGTTTCTCTGGCGGCGTGGCAAGCGAGACGCCGAACGTAAATACGATGCGGCGGGTCTGCATGCGTTTGTAGTTATGGATAGTCTGCTGAAGCAGAATGGCGTTGGCACAGACGATCTGCTCGCCGCTTAAGCTGCGGATACGCGTGGTTTTGAGTCCAATATGCTCGATAGTGCCGGACACATCGTTAAACACCACGAAATCGCCAATCTCAAACGGTTTATCGAAACCAATCGAGAGCGAGGCGAAGACGTCGCTTAACACCGTCTGTACCGCCAGCGCGATGGCGATACCGCCAACCCCAAGGCTCGCCACCAGCGCGGTGATATTGACGCCGGCGTTGGCAAGAATCGACAGCAGCATCACCGCCCAAATCAGCGCGCGGATCATCAGCCCAAGAATAATCGTCGTCACCGGATTGCGGTGCGCGCCGGGGCGCATCAGTGAATGACGCAGCCACGACTGCACCGCCTGATCGAACCACAGCGCGATTTGCAACGCCAGCACCAGGAACCAGGCGTGGGAAATCGTGCTGTGCAGACGGTCAGGCAGGCTGACGAACTGCAGGCTGAACAGGAACGCCGCAAATAAAATCAGGATCCGCCGCGTCTTTTTCAGCACATCGAGAAAGACTTTATACGCGGTGCTGTTGTTATGCTCTTCCGCCCAGCGGGCGATCCGCTTGTGCAGCAGCGCCAGGATTTTATTCACGACCCAGTAGGTGATGGCGGTAACCGCCAGGACCAGCAAGACATTTCCCCAGAACGTTAACGAGGTCATCAGCCGCAAAAAATTGGTGTGCAGAATGTACTCCATTCATCCTCCGTGGTTGGCAGCCCTAAAGTGAAATCTGAGTATAGACCATCGCTAAGGACGCTCTTTTCATAGGGTTATGCACGGGCAGATGACAAATTGATGAATACCGCGCGCCGCGTTTTCACTTGTCGGCACGCCGGGGTACGTTAATATAGAAACGGCGTTTCAGATTATGAAAATAACAGACAGGAGAAACCATGCCGTACCTTGCCAACCCCGCCCGTTACGAACAGATGGAATATCGCTTCTGCGGCCGCAGCGGTCTGCGCCTGCCGGCGCTCTCGCTCGGCCTGTGGCACAGCTTCGGCCATGTCGCCGCTCTGGAGTCGCAGCGCGAACTGCTGCGCAAAGCGTTTGACCTCGGCATTACGCATTTTGATCTCGCTAATAACTACGGGCCGCCGCCGGGCAGCGCCGAAGAGAACTTTGGCCGCCTGCTCAAAACCGATTTCGCGCCCTATCGCGACGAGCTGATTATCTCCACGAAAGCGGGTTACGACATGTGGCCAGGCCCCTACGGCAGCGGCGGTTCACGCAAATATCTGCTGGCGAGTCTCGATCAGAGCCTGACGCGTATGGGGCTGGATTACGTCGATATTTTCTATTCGCACCGCGTTGATGAAAACACGCCGATGGAAGAGACCGCCGCCGCGCTGGCTCAGGCGGTACAGAGCGGCAAAGCGCTCTATGTCGGCATTTCGTCCTATTCGCCAGAGCGCACCGAAAAAATGGCGCAGCTACTGCGCGAGTGGAAAATCCCGCTGTTAATCCATCAGCCGTCTTATAACCTGCTAAACCGCTGGGTCGATAAAAGCGGCCTGCTGGACACGCTTGAGCAGAACGGCGTCGGCTGTATCGCCTTTACGCCGCTGGCGCAGGGGCTGCTGACCGGCAAATACCTCAACGGTATTCCGGAAGGCTCGCGTATGCAGCGTGAAGGGAAAAAGGTGCGCGGCCTGACGGAAAATATGCTGACCGAGGCGAATCTCAATAGCCTGAAGCTGTTAAACGAGATGGCGCAAAGCCGCGGACAGAGCATGGCGCAGATGGCGCTAAGCTGGCTGCTTAAAGATAATCGCGTGACGTCAGTGTTAATTGGCGCGAGCCGCCCGCAGCAACTGGAAGAGAACGTGCAGGCGCTGGCGAATACCCATTTTACGCCGCAGGAGCTGGAGACGATTGATAAACATGTCGCCGATGGCGAACTGAATCTCTGGCAGGCGTCGTCCGACAAATAATAAAAAGCCCCTTCATCGGAAGGGGCGCATTCTTGCACAGCGTCTGACGGTGCGTACCGTTGGGAATTATTTGTGCTCGTTGCGGGAGATTTTATCCAGATACCCCATCACGAACGCTGACAGCACAAACGTGAGGTGGATTATCACATACCACATCAGCTTATTATCCGGCACGTTTTTCGCGTCCATAAAGACGCGTAACAGGTGAATCGAAGAGATAGCGACAATCGACGCCGCGACTTTATTTTTCAGCGAACTGGCATCCATTTTCCCAAGCCAGCTCAGCTTTTCCTTACCTTCGTGAATATCGAGCTGGGAGACAAAGTTTTCATAGCCGGAAAACATCACCATCACCAGCAGCCCGCCGACCAGCGTCATATCCACCAGCGACAGTAACAGCAGAATAAGATCCGCTTCAGCTATCGATAAAATGTTCGGCAGAACGTGGAAGATTTCCTGGAAGAATTTGACGGTGAGCGCCAGCAGAGCCAGCGACAGCCCAAAGTAAACCGGGGCCAGCAGCCAGCGCGAAGCGTACATTGCGTTTTCGATAAAGCGTTCCATAGCGTCCTGAAAAATAGCCATAATGGCTTTTCAGTATAACGCACAGACGTTACTGTCTGGCAACCACCCCGCCAGCCGCGCGTAACAACCGCAAACAAAAGATAAACACGCAGACAGGCGGTTACACCTGAGTGATGTCGACCTGCGGACGCTGATATTCCGGCCAGACGATGGCCACCAGTTGCGGGTACGCCTCCTGACTGAATTCATGGAAGCAGTGGCGCAGGTTGAGGACTTCGATATCAGAGAAAGTGACTAACTCGCCGTTCAGACAGCGTTTTTTTAAATTATCGTAATATTTATAAACCGCGGAATTAAGATTACTGCAACGGCGCTGCGCCTCAAATAAACCTGGCGTCGCGTTCAGCTCTTCAAATGTCATTTTTTTAATAGTGGCATTAGTAAAATCAATATATTCATGATTAACGCGCCAGTACCACAACGGCGTAATTGCGTTAAGGAGCGCAGAGAAATGGTCTTCACCCTCTTCTTTGTTGCGCGGCGGCATGGGCTCTGCGCCAGAGCCGTTTTCTGGTTTATTGCCACCATTTTCTTTCATAAAGAAAAGCACGCCGCTTAAAAGTAGCAGCAAGGTAATGACAGAATAAAAAATACTGTTCATGCGCAGGCTCCGTTTTTTTTGATTTTAATTTTACGGCATGTTATTGTCAACGAAAACCATCCAGCCTATTTCTTTATCCTTCTGATATAAAAGGAAATAACATCAATGTTGCCCGACAATCTTGTGCCGGCGCGTTATCGTATTCCCACACCAGACAGCCAACCCTCCGGCGAACAAAATAGCGAAAATTTAACTCAGGGAAAGCCAAAGCTCGAAGAATATGAAACCGACATATTGAGTGGCAAATCTCTGGCGGGTCAGAGCGGCAACGTACTGCTTGAAGAACGCGACCGTCATATTAAAGCACGCCTGCTGAGTGTGGTTAAAATTGAGGCTTACACTAAAGTCCTGAATAAACTGGTCGAAGATAATGCTATTAGCGCTGAAGAATTGGCAGAACTGATCGCCACCAAAACCGCGCAGATTAATGAGGCGGGTAATAAAATTTGGCTTAATCTCATTACCCAGGAAAAAGACGCCCCTGTTTTTTATAAGTTCGAGGATTAACTGGCGTGACGGAAATTACCTCCAGCCACCAATATTTCACTTTAGATAAGCAAGAAGAACAGAAATTTATCTTAAGTCAGAATTTGCAGGCGCTGATTAATGAAAAGAATGAAGCCATTGCGGGTTATACCCGGGCAGTGCTGACGATCCCGGCGGCCCTGGTTCAGCTGAAATGGCACAATCGCCGCGAAATCTATCCGTTTCTGGTGAAAGAAGAGGTGTATGGCGCGGTGCTTGAAGAAATCATGAACCGGCATCCGCAGCTGCGTGCGCCAGTTATGGCGGCGATTGAAGAACATTATCAGCAGATTAAAGCGCAGGAAGCCGCAACGCTGATGTTGAGCCGTCAGCTTGCCGATGGTAACTGCCAGACCTCATCCGTAACGCCGCTTGCGCAACCGCCCGCTCCCTCAACCGACAAGTAGCGCGCCCGCTTTTTGCCTGCCGTTTTCCTCCTGCGTTATCACCTCCGTTACCTGCTCCAGCGTTCCGATTTGCACTTCGCCGGTACGATTGCGTTTGCTGCGGTCGATAAGCAACAGCGATTGCGCCGCCCGGCGCAGCAACAGCGTTTTATACTCCGCATTCCACGAGCGCGCGTCCCAGATGCCGCCCGCCTCATCAATGCCCTGGCACGAAAACAGAAACAGATCGATATCGATATGTTTGAGCAACGCTGGCAGCGACGGGTTTTCATAACAGGCTGCCTGCCGGTGCAGAATGCCGCCAGTGCTGATAAGCGTCACCTGTTCGCGTCGCGCGACCTCCTGCCCTATCCGCACGCTGTTGGTGAGAATAGTGAGCGGCACGTCAGGGAGCTGGCGCGCCAGATACCAGCAGGTCGAGCTGGCGTCGAGCGCCACCACCATTCCCGCATCCAGCCAGTTTAGCGCGTTGCGCGCGATATCCATTTTATGCGCATGATGGCTTTTCGCCCGCGTCTGGAAAGGATCGTCATGGTTTTCCACATCACGACGCAGCGCCCGCGCGCGCCCGTGGCTGCGCAGGATATTCCCGGCGCGTTGCAGCTCGCTTAAATCGCGCCGGATCGTCTCCTGGCTGACGTTAAGACGGCTCGCCAGCGCCTGGGTCGTCAGCGCCTCATGCGCCCATAAGAGCCTGATAATCTTCTGCTGTCGCTCGGTTTTCATCATGCTGCTCCGTCGGTGGATGGCCTGGGTGACGCGCCGTTTCATTATTGCAGCAGGTCGTCGCAAAGGAGAACCAGACCGCGCCGGAAATACAGAAAATCCTGATAATTTTCGACAGCGCAGCATAAGGCACTACCCTTAGAAATACGCTTTGATAACGAGGAGGAACTTATGGCGAACGACCAGAACAAGATCCAGGACCCGACGACCCAGTACTTCACCGGGGAATATCCAAAGCAGAAACAGCCTGCGCCGGGCATTCAGGCAAAAATGGAGCCGGTGCCGGACTGCGGCGAGAAAACCTACAAGGGCAGCGGTCGTCTTCAGGATCGTAAGGCACTGGTGACAGGGGGCGATTCCGGTATCGGGCGCGCTGCCGCCATTGCTTACGCGCGAGAGGGCGCAGACGTGGTGCTGAATTACCTCCCGGACGAGCAGCAGGACGCCGAAGAGGTCAAAGCGCTGATTGAAGAGGCAGGCCGCAAAGCGGTGCTGATCCCAGGCGACCTGACCGATGAGAAATTCGCCCGTGAACTGGTGCATCGCGCCATTGACGAACTCGGCGGCCTGGATATCCTGGCGCTGGTAGCCGGTAAACAGACGGCGGTTGAGCAGATTGCGGATCTGACCAGCGAGCAGTTCCAGAAAACCTACGCGACCAACGTGTTCGCGCTGTTCTGGATAACCCAGGAGGCGCTGCCGCACCTGAAACCGGGGGCGAGCATTATTACGACGTCGTCCATTCAGGCGTATCAGCCGAGCCCGCACCTGCTGGATTACGCCTCCACGAAGGCCGCTATCCTGAACTACAGCCGCGGCCTTGCGAAACAGGTGGCCGAAAAAGGCATTCGCGTGAATATCGTCGCCCCTGGCCCCATCTGGACGCCGTTGCAGATTTGCGGTGGTCAGCCGCAGGAGAAAATCCCGCAGTTCGGCCAGCAGACGCCGCTTAAACGCGCCGGCCAGCCCGCCGAGCTGGCGCCGATTTACGTCTACCTGGCAAGCCAGGAGTCGAGCTACGTCACTGCCGAAGTCCACGGCGTAACCGGCGGCGAACACCTGAGTTAATCGCCCGACGCGGAACCATAAAAAAAGCGCGGCTTGTGCCGCGCTTTTTCTTTGCCTGAAGGATTAAGCGTTATTTCGCTTTCGTCACTTCCTGGCCGACCAGGCCGATTTTCAGATAACCCGCCTGATGTAGCGTATCCATCACGTTCATCATGGTTTCGTAGTCAACCGTTTTGTCAGCGCGGAAGAAAATCGTGGTGTCTTTCTTGCCGCCGGTCTGCGCGTCCAGCGCGCTGACCATCGTGTCGCGGGTGACCGGGTCGTTGCCGATAAACATCGTTTTATCCGCTTTCACCGACAGATAGACCGGTTTTTCAGGCCGCGGCTGCGGCTGGCTTGACGACGCCGGCAGGTTAACTTTTACATCGACAGTCGCCAGCGGCGCGGCCACCATAAAGATAATGAGCAGCACCAGCATCACGTCGATAAACGGCGTGACGTTAATTTCGTGCATTTCGCCGTTATCATCGAGATTTTCGTTAAGACGCATCGCCATAGGGCATTAACCTAAACGCAGTTTCTGAGCAGTACGTACCGGCTGCGCCTGAGCGCTTGCCTCGAGATCCAGATCGCGGCTTTGCAGCAGCAGCACCTGTGCCGCGACATCGCCAAGCGTCGCTTTATAGCTGCCGATGGTACGCGCGAAGATGTTATAGATAACCACGGCCGGGATAGCGGCGATAAGACCGATGGCCGTTGCCAGCAGCGCTTCAGCGATACCCGGCGCCACAACCGCGAGGTTGGTGGTCTGCGACTGAGCGATACCGATAAAGCTGTTCATGATGCCCCATACGGTGCCGAACAGGCCGACAAACGGGGAGATAGCGCCGATGGTGGCGAGATAGCCGTTGCCGCGCCCCATGTGACGGCCTGCCGCCGCGACGCGACGCTCAAGACGAAAACCGGTGCGCTCTTTAATGCCTTCGTTATCTTCGCTGCCTGCCGAGAGTTCGCGCTCGTTCTGCGCTTCTTCAATCAGGCGGGCGCTGAGGCTTTTCGGGCCAAAACGCTCGGCCATGTCGCGTGCGTCGTTCAGCGTGCGGGCGCCTGCCAGCTCCTGCTGTTCGCGCTTGAGGCGGCGCTTGTGACCGGCGAGCTCAACGCTTTTGCTAAAGAAAATCGCCCAGGTCACAACGGACGCCAGGATAAGACCGATCATGACGATTTTCACCACGATGTCGGCATGCTGATACATGCCCCAGACGGAGAGATCCGTCTGCATCAAATTATTTCCCACTCTGCATCTCCAGGACGAAAGTCACAAAACTGCTCACAATGATATCAAAATGACATCGAATTGATAGTAGTTCTCATTAGTATTTGCATGGTGCGCCAGCGCACATTTTTTTTCTTTGCGCTCAGACAGGAAAGCGGCGCAGATGACGTTTTTTCATCTTTCCCGACAATCGCAAAACAGCGCGAGGCGGCGGCCGTTTTCCGTGGTAACGTAGTTTTAGACATCCAGACGTTCAGACAGGGGACTTCCATGACCAGCAAACACATCGAGACGACGCTTATCCATGCCGGACGCGCGAAACGTTATACGCAGGGGTCGGTCAACAGCGTGATCCAGCGGGCGTCCTCGCTGGTGTTTGACAGCGTCGAGGCGAAAAAGCAGGCCACCGCCGGGCGCGCGCAGGGCGAGCTGTTTTATGGCCGTCGCGGCACCCTGACCCACTTTTCGCTCCAGGAGGCGATGTGCGAGCTGGAAGGCGGCGCGGGCTGCGCGCTGTTTCCATGCGGCGCGGCGGCAGTCGCCAATACGATTCTGGCGTTTGTCGAACAGGGCGATCATGTGCTGGTGACCAACAGCGCATATGAGCCGACGCAGGATTTCTGCACCAAAATTCTCGCGAAGCTCGGCGTCACCACCAGCTGGTTCGATCCGCTGGCGGGCGCAGATATCGCACAGCAGATCCGGCCCAATACCAAAGTGGTGTTTCTGGAGTCGCCAGGCTCGATTACGATGGAAGTCCACGACGTGCCCGCAATTGTCGCCACGGTGCGCCGCATCGCGCCGGAGGCCATCATCATGATGGACAATACCTGGGCTGCGGGCATTTTGTTTAAGGCGCTCGATTTCGGCGTCGATATCTCCATTCAGGCGGGCACCAAATATCTGGTTGGCCATTCGGACGCGATGATCGGCACCGCCGTCGCCAATGCGCGCTGCTGGGATACGCTTCGTGAGAACGCCTATCTGATGGGCCAGATGGTGGACGCCGACACCGCGTATGTTACCAGCCGTGGCCTGCGCACCCTTGCCGTGCGCCTGCGCCAGCATCACGAAAGCGCGCTGAAAGTCGCGCAGTGGCTGGCGGCGCATCCGCAGGTGGCGCGCGTTAACCACCCTGCGCTGCCGGGCAGCAAAGGCCATGAATTCTGGAAGCGTGATTTCAGCGGCGCCAGCGGCCTCTTCTCTTTTATTCTCGACAGGCGGCTGAGCGAGGCGGAGTTCGCGCGCTATCTGGATAACTTCACCCATTTCAGCATGGCGTACTCCTGGGGCGGCTATGAATCGCTGATCCTCGCCAATCAGCCGGAAGAGCTGGCGGCGATACGTCCGGCGGGTGGCGTCGACTTCACCGGCACGCTGGTGCGGCTGCACATCGGGCTTGAAAATGTCGAAGATTTAATCGCCGATCTGGAAGCAGGCTTTCATCGCATCGCCTGAAGTGAAAAAAAACGCCATTATCACGGGAAAAGAGAGGGTTTGTTGAACCTGTAATGCAGATGCGCCGGTACATTTAGAGGTACAATAGTGGCAATTCCGCTGTTCCACAGGATCTCCCATGGCTGTTATCCAGGATATTATCGCTGCGCTCTGGCATCACGATTTTGCCGCGCTGGCGGACCCGCATGTCGTTGGCGTTGTCTGGTGCGTGATGTTTGCCACGCTGTTTTTAGAAAACGGTCTGCTGCCGGCCTCTTTCCTGCCGGGTGACAGCCTGCTTCTGCTGGCGGGCGCGATGATTGCCCAGGGCGTCATGGATTTTGTGCCGACGCTCGTGATCCTCACGTCGGCGGCGAGTCTCGGCTGCTGGCTGAGCTATGTTCAGGGGCGCTGGCTTGGCAATACGCGCGTCGTGCGCGGCTGGCTCGCGCAGTTACCGGCGAAATATCACCATCGCGCCACCTGCATGTTTGACCGTCACGGCCTGCTGGCGCTGCTGACCGGGCGTTTCCTGGCTTTTGTACGTACCCTGCTGCCGACGATGGCGGGCATTTCCGGGCTATCAAACCGCCGCTTTCAGATTTTCAACTGGCTGAGCGCGCTGATTTGGGTCGGCGTGGTCACCGGTTTTGGCTATGCGCTCAGCATGATCCCGTTCGTGAAGCGTCACGAAGATCAGGTCATGACGTTTCTGATGATCCTGCCAATTGCACTGCTCGTGATTGGCCTGCTCGGCGCCGTGCTGGTAGTGCTGAAGAAAAAAACGCACTAATATTCTGCGGGCGGAGCGCCAGCTCCGCTCACGACAGCGCGCGCAGGCGCGCGGCATCCTCTCCCGGCGTCACCCCGAAATAACGTTTAAACTCCCGGCTAAATTGCGACGCGCTCTCATACCCCACCTGCATCGCCGCCGCGCTGGCTTTCATGCCGTTATGCGCCATCAGCAACCGCGCTTTTTGCAGCCGCCAGGTTTTCAGGTATTGCAGCGGCGAGGTGCTGGTCACCGCTTTGAAATTATGGTGAAACGCCGACACGCTCATGTTGGCCTCGGCGGCAAGCTGCTCTACCGTCAGGCTTTCGGCATAGCGCGTTTCGATGCGCCGCAGCGCGCGGCTGATGAGGCTGAAATGGGTCTGACGGCTCACCAGCGCCATCAGCGCCCCGCCGCCCGGCCCTTTCAGGACGTGGTAGAGGATCTCGCGCACCACCTGTTTGCCGAGAATACGCGCGTCGAGCGGCTCTTCCAGCACCTCCAGCAGCCGCTCGACGGCGCAGAGGATCTCATCGGTCAGCACGCCGGAATTAATGCCGCACGAGCAGGGCGCGGGCCGGAAGTGGTCATCTTCGCCAATCTCCATTACCAGCGCCTGAAGCTGTAACAGATCGATATTAATGCGCAGGCCCGCCAGCGGCTCCTCCGGGGTGGCGAATGTTTCGCACTCGAACGGCAGCGGCACCGTCAGCAGCAGATATTCGCGCGGATCGTAGCGGAACACTTTATCGTTGAGATAACCCGTTTTATGGCCGGAAAAGAGAAATATGATGCCGGGCTGATAAATCACCGGCGTGCGTGCGCCGGGCGTCGTGCCGTACAGGAGTCGCACCTCCGGCGGCAGAAACGCCAGCGATTTTTCTTTCTCTTTCAGTCTTCTAATCTCGTCGGCAATCTTGCGGCAGACGCTGTCACGGTTCATCAATCACGGCTCCTGATGCGCTTTTATCCGGCCTCCAGTGTGCGCAAAAAAACGCGTTTCCTCCAGCGGCAAAGAGAAATGGGCAAGAGAAAGGCAGGAATGAGCATTGAGACCGCGCCGCCCCATGCCGACAATAGTCGTCATCCCTTCACGCCCGGCGTGACGCTTATTCCAGAAGGAGTTTTCGATGAACAATTTCAACCTCCACAACCCGACCCACATCGCCTTTGGTAAAGGCGCCATCAGCGAACTACGCGCGCTCATTCCGGCTGACAGCCGCGTGCTAATCACTTACGGCGGCGGCAGCGTTAAAAAAACCGGCGTGCTCGATCAGGTTTACAGCGCGCTGAATGGTCTCGACGTGCTGGAGTTCGGCGGTATCGAGCCGAACCCGTCTTATGAAACGCTGATGAACGCGGTCGAACTGGTGCGTAAAGAAAACGTGACATTTTTACTGGCCGTCGGCGGGGGTTCGGTACTGGATGGCACTAAATTTATCGCCGCTGCCGCGCACTATGCTGCCGCCAGCGATCCGTGGCATATCCTCGAAACCCGCGGCAGCGATATCACCAGCGCCATCCCGATGGGCTCGGTGCTGACGTTGCCTGCGACCGGCTCGGAATCCAATAAAGGCGCGGTCGTCTCACGTCGCGCCACCGGCGATAAACAGGCGTTCCACTCGCCGTTCGTGCAGCCGCGTTTCGCCATTCTCGATCCGGTTTACACCTATACCCTGCCGCCGCGCCAGGTGGCGAATGGCGTGGTGGACGCGTTTGTGCACACCGTTGAGCAGTACGTCACGTACCCGGTGAACGCGAAAATCCAGGATCGCTTCGCCGAAGGCATTCTGCTGACGCTTATCGAAGAAGGCCCGAAGGCGCTGAAAGAGCCGGAAAACTACGAGGTGCGCGCCAACCTGATGTGGGCCGCCACCCAGGCGTTGAATGGCCTGATTGGCGCGGGCGTGCCGCAGGACTGGGCAACGCATATGCTCGGCCATGAGCTGACCGCGATGCACGGGCTGGATCACGCCCAGACGCTGGCGGTAGTGCTGCCAGCGCTGTGGAATGAAAAGCGTAACGAGAAGCGCGCCAAACTTCTGCAATACGCGGAGCGCGTGTGGAAGATCACCGAAGGCAGCGACGATGAACGCATCGACGCCGCCATTGCCGCCACCCGCCGCTTCTTCGAAACCATGGGCGCGCCGACCCGCCTGAGCGATTACGGCCTGGACGGCAGTTCCATCCCGGCGCTGCTGGCGAAACTTGAAGAGCACGGCCTTACCGCGCTTGGCGAACATCAGGATATTACGCTCGACGTGAGCCGCCGTATTTACGAAGCCGCCCGCTAAGCTTTTTGCGCGCGACCTTTCGTTTTTGGCTATTTCGACCAGACTTAACTCACCTGACTTGCACCGGGGCAACAACCCCGGTGTGTTAGCTCAAAAGGAGGAAATATGGCAAATCCAGGCGTAATTAAGCTGCATGACGGCAACCTGATGCCCCAGCTCGGCCTCGGCGTATGGCAAGCGAGTAACGAAGAGGTCGTCACCGCTATCCATAAAGCGCTGGAGGTGGGCTATCGTTCCATCGATACCGCGGCGGCCTATAAAAACGAACAAGGCGTGGGCGACGCGCTGAAAAGCGCGGGCATCGCGCGCGACGAACTGTTTATCACCACCAAACTGTGGAATGACGACCAGAAGCGCCCGCGCGAGGCGCTGGAAGAGAGCCTCGAAAAGCTGCAGCTCGACTATGTGGATCTCTATCTGATGCACTGGCCGGTGCCGGCTATCGACCGCTATGTCGAGGCGTGGAAAGGCATGATCGAACTCCAGCAGGAAGGGCTTATCAAGAGCATCGGCGTGTGTAACTTTAACGTTGAGCATCTGCAACGCATTATGGATGAAACGGGCGTGACGCCGGTTATCAACCAGATTGAACTGCACCCGCTGCTGCAACAGCGCCAGCTCCACGCCTGGAACGCCACGCATAAGATCCAGACGGAATCCTGGAGCCCGCTGGCGCAGGGCGGCGAAGGCGTGTTTGATCAGAAAATCATCCGTGCGCTTGCCGATAAATACAGTAAAACCCCGGCGCAGATTGTCATCCGCTGGCATCTCGACTGCGGGCTGGTGGTCATTCCGAAATCCGTCACGCCGTCGCGTATCGCCGAAAACTTCGACGTCTGGGATTTCCGGCTGGATAAAGACGAGCTGAGTGAAATCGCGAAACTCGACCAGGGCAAACGCCTCGGCCCCGACCCGGATCAGTTCGGCGGTTAATCGCGCCTGTTGGCGGCAAAAAGAAAAAACAGCATACTACGCAAGCCTGTTTACGGACGTTTGAGGACCAGTTCCGATGAAGCACCGCTTAGCGTTAGTTATGCTGTTTTTTTCCGCCAGCGCGCTGGCGCAAGGGGCCGCGCAAACCCCCACGCAATTTCTGAAAGCGCTCTATCAGAGTTACGCCAAAGGCAATGAACCGGTAGATTTCGCAAGCACTGGCGAGCAGCAGATCCTCTCCGACCGCCTGCTGAATCTGGTGGACGAAGATACGCGTCTCGCGGGCGGCGAAGTGGGCTTTCTTGATTACGATCCCATCTGCTATTGCCAGGACTGGGACGATCTGGCGGTAGACAAAATCAATGTCACCAGCAGCGACGCGACCCATGCCAAAGCCACGGTCACCTTCCGCCCGTTCCGCAGCTCGCCGGACGCCACCACGCAAAGCTTCGCGCTTATTAATGAAAAAGGCCGCTGGCGCATCGACGACATCATGAACGGCAACGGCAGCCTGTATCAGTCGCTGCAGGAGAGCAGCCAGCAGCTCCGCGCCGACCGCACCAACAGCGACGCGGTTTCGCCCTGATAGCGATAGCGCGCAATAAAAAACGGCATGCCCCTGGCACGCCGTTTTTATTTGTTAATACCGTTTTACTTCGCTTTGCCGCCTGCGAGCTTGTCCAGCAGCATCACGTCTGAGGTTTCGATATATTTCGGCAGCTCAGAGAACAGATGAACGATGTGCGACGACTGCAAATGTTTTTGCAGCAGCTCGCGGCTCTCCCACTCTTCAGTCCAGACGAAACGGCGCGGGTTTTCACTGTCGCGGTTTAGCTGATACACAATGCAGCCCTCTTCCGCGTGCGTTTTCTCAATCACACCGCGAAACAGCTGCTCAAGCTTCTCTTCATTGCCAGGCTTACTGACGAAAACAGCGACTACTGGAACGGTCATGATGTACTCCTGAAGTGATGTTGAATAAACAGGCGGCGCTTACGCCCGTTACGGTTATTTCGCCTGGTCGCTTAACAGCGCCACCTGCGTTTGCGCCGACACGCGCGCGATATACGCCTGCGTCTGTGGGCCAAACGCCGCGCCTTTGACGATGGTGAGCGAGCGCAGCAGCGGGAAGAGTATGAAATCGGTGGTATCGACAGTGTGACGTTCAGCCACCAGCGGCTCAAGCGCCGCGAGCTGCGCGTTCACCTGCTCAAGCAGCGCCGGGGTCTGCGCGCGCAGCGCGGCTAAATCGCCAAACGCGTTCTCTTCACGCGCCGTATAGGCCCGGCGGGCTTCCGGTGTCGCCAGCTCGGCGAAGTCGCCCTCGGTAAAGCGCGGGATAACCAGATCAAAAAGCGGAGCCGAGACTGACTCGCACCACTGTTTGATGGCCTCATCAACCGGCGCATCGGCAACGCGCGGCCCGGCAAGGCCGTCGACATAACGCACGATATCCATGCTCTCCGGCATATATGTGCCGTCATCTTTTTCGAGAATCGGCACCACTTTGCGCCCGACCATGCGGGTCGGCGTTTCGGCGTCGCCTTCCATAATGACCGAGACCTCGAAAGGCAGCTTTTTCAGGCCGAAAATCATCAGGGCGCGGACACAGAACGGGCAGTGCTCGTAGATATGCAGCTTCATGCAATTCTCCATGATGGAAGGCGGCGACGGCAGTGTTTATCGCTCGCAAAAAGTACTACTGATGAGTAACATTACTCGATAGTAACATAACGCACTGGCGTGACAAGGCCAACGAAATCGCCCCTCGCGATACCCTTGCCCCACGCCTTACAGTAAGCTAGCGCCCTTTAGGCCGCATGCAGGAGAGTGGATTTGCAGACAGACGCTGACAACCCGGAACGCCAGAAACCGAAACGGGGCGCCGCTACCCGCCGTCGGCTGTTGAAGCACGCCTGCGCCGAGTTCGCGCGGCTTGGCTATCACAGCACGAAAGTCAGCAATATCGTCAAGGCGAGCGGCCTGAGCCAGCCGACGTTTTATCTCTATTTCGAAAGCAAAGAAGCGGCTTATGAAGAGCTGGTGGGCGAGTTCCGCCAGCGCCTGGAACGGCTCACCGAAACGCTGCTGATCCGCACACGCGTGGAGGGCGTAGCGCTGGTGAAAAGCGTCCAGCAGAGCATTATCAAGCTGCTGGAATTTCTGGCAGAAGATCCGGCGTTGACTGAAATTGGCTTTTTCCAGCCGCCCGGTTGTACACAGACCAAAGCGGCGCTGGCGAAATGGATAGCCAGCAATATCGCCAAAGAACAGGCTATCGGCGTGTTTCGCCGCGATATCGACGCGCTGCACATGGCCCGCTGCATCGTCGGCATGGTCGATCAGATGGCGCGCGTCCCGGCCGACGACGCGACGCCGCACACGCTGGCCTCAGGTTGCGCGCAACTCTTATGCGAAGGGATCTGGGTGCGCCATCCGCCTCACGAGGCATCAGACGCCTGATCGCGTCTCTTCCCTCGCCCGCCAGACAGACGACGGGCGCACAATTTAGCCGCTGCCCGATTGATAAGCCACCTGCCATCGGCGAAGATAGCCGCCGCTTCGCTTACCCGCATAAAACGACGGTAAATCATCGCCGTTCGCCGGAATCTGCCTGAACCAGATTTTGCCCATTGCGCGCGGCGCGGCGCGCATTACCTTAACGCATAACACCTTTTCGACCGCCAGCCAGAGGAATGGACGATGCAAAACCGCCTCACCATCAAAGATATCGCGCGCTTAAGCGGCGTGGGGAAATCCACGGTCTCGCGCGTGCTCAATAACGAGAGCGGCGTCAGCGAGCGCACCCGCGAAAAGGTGGAGGCAGTGATGCGCCAGCACGGTTTTTCTCCTTCCCGCTCGGCGCGGGCGATGCGCGGGCAGAGCGATAAAGTGGTGGCGATTATGGTCACGCGCCTGGATTCGCTGTCGGAAAACCTGGCGGTGCAGACGATGCTGCCGGCGCTCTATGAGCAGGGATATGACCCTATTATGCTGGAGAGCCGCTTTTCGCCAGCGCTGGTGCGGGAGCATTTAGGCGTGCTGAGCCGACGCCATATCGACGGCGTGATTTTATTTAGCTTTACCGGCGTTAACGAGGCGCTGAGCGCCGCCTGGCAGGATTCGCTGGTGCTGATGGCGCGCGACGCGCCGGGCTTCGCGTCGGTCTGTTTCGATGACGAAGGCGCGATACGGCTTCTGATGCAGCGTCTGTATGAAAAAGGCCACCGGCGCATCAGTTTTCTTGGCGTGCCGCACAGCGATATCACCACCGGCAAACGCCGTCACGAAGCCTATCTCGCCTTTTGCGAGCAGTACGGGCTGACGCCCCGCGACACGCTGCCGGGGCTTGCAATGAAACAGGGCTTTGAGCATGCCGCCGAGGTGCTTTGCGACGACACTACCGCGCTGGTTTGCGCCACTGATACCCTGGCCATTGGCGCCAGTAAATACCTCCAGCAGCGCGGCGGCGCGCCGTTGCAGCTCGCGAGCGTCGGTAATACGCCGCTGCTAAAATTCCTCCACCCGGAGACGATCGCCGTCGATCCGGGGTATGGCGAAGCCGGTCGCGCGGCGGCGAAACAGCTTATCGATCAGATTACCCGCCGCGCCGATCCGCGCCAGATAGTGATCCCCGCTCATCTTGACTGACTGTGGCCCGCAGCCACGTTTATTGTGATCGCCCTCCGTTTTCGGGAACGTTCCCTTTCACGTTCGGGCGGTTACTCGCTACTCTGCGCAACAGGCCATCCGAGCCTCGTACCTACCTCTGCGACAGGGCTTCATCATGAGCAAAGTAAACCAACAGGATATCGATAAGCTGATAGAACTGGTGGGCGGCCGTGAGAATATCGCGACCGTCAGCCACTGTATTACCCGCCTGCGCTTTGTACTGAACCAGCCAGCCAAAGCCGATCCGAAAGCCATCGAAGAACTGTCGATGGTCAAGGGCTGTTTCACCAATGCCGGACAGTTCCAGGTGGTGATCGGCACCAACGTCGGCGATTACTATCAGGCGCTGATCGCCACCAGCGGTCACAGCGCCGCCAGTAAAGATCAGGCCAAACTCGCCGCGCGCCAGAACATGAAATGGCACGAGCGGCTCATTTCCCACTTCGCCGAAATCTTTTTCCCCCTGCTGCCCGCGCTGATTAGCGGCGGTCTGGTGCTCGGTTTTCGCAATGTGATAGGCGACGTGCCGATGAGCGGCGGCAAAACGCTGGCGCAGATGTTCCCGGTATTGCAGACGGTGAACGATTTCCTGTGGCTGATTGGCGAGGCTATCTTCTTCTATCTGCCGGTCGGGATCTGCTGGTCGGCGGTGCGCAAAATGGGCGGCACGCCGATCCTTGGGATCGTGCTTGGCATCACGCTGGTTTCCCCGCAACTGATGAACGCCTACCTCCTCGGCCAGCAAACGCCGGAAGTCTGGAATTTCGGGCTCTTTTCCATCGCCAAAGTCGGTTATCAGGCGCAGGTGATCCCTGCGCTGCTTGCTGGCCTCGCGCTCGGCATGATTGAGATACGCTTAAAACGACTGGTGCCGGATTATCTCTATCTGGTGGTCGTGCCGGTCTGCTCGCTGTTGCTCGCCGTGTTTCTGGCGCACGCGTTTATCGGCCCGTTCGGGCGCCTTATCGGCGACGGCGTGGCGTTCGCGGTGCGTCACCTGATGACTGGCAGCTTCGCGCCTGTCGGGGCGGCGCTGTTTGGCTTCCTCTATGCGCCGCTGGTGATAACCGGCGTCCATCAGACCACGCTCGCCATCGATATGCAGATGGTCCAGAGCCTCGGCGGAACGCCGGTATGGCCTCTGATTGCGCTGTCGAATATCGCGCAGGGCTCAGCGGTGATGGGCATTATTATGACCAGCCGCAAACACAACGAGCGTGAAATTTCCGTTCCGGCGGCGATTTCCGCTTACCTTGGCGTCACCGAGCCTGCGATGTATGGCATTAACATGAAATACCGCTTCCCGATGCTGTGCGGCATGGTGGGTTCCTGCATTGCAGGGCTGCTGTGCGGCTTAAGCGGCGTGATGGCGAACGGTATCGGCGTCGGCGGCCTGCCTGCCATTCTCTCCATCCAGACCAGTTACTGGGAGGTGTATGGCATGGCGATGCTGGTGGCGATTATCGTGCCTTTTATCCTCACAACGTTCCTTTATAAGCGTAAATCCCGCCAGGGAACGCTATTAGTCGTCTAACTTTTAGAGTGGTACGGGGAGCGCTGCGGCGCTCCCTTTCAGCAACGGCAGGAATGCGTTATGACTAAAACTCTGCCCTGGTGGCAAAACGGGGTGATTTACCAGATTTACCCAAAGAGCTTTCAGGATACGTCCGGCAATGGCACGGGCGATCTGGCGGGCGTTATCCGGCGTCTTGATTATCTGCGCACGCTCGGCGTCGACGCCATCTGGCTCACCCCGTTTTATCTCTCCCCGCAGGTCGATAACGGCTACGACGTCGCGAACTACACCGCCATCGATCCGGCCTACGGCACGCTGGAGGAGTTCGACACGCTGGTAGCCGAAGCGCACGCCCGCGGCATCCGGCTGATTCTGGATATGGTGTTTAACCATACGTCGACCCAGCACGCCTGGTTTCACGACGCGCTGACCCGCGAAAGCGCGCACCGCGATTTTTACATCTGGCGAGACGGCACGCCGGAAGAGGCGCCGAACAACTGGCGCTCGAAGTTCGGCGGCAGCGCGTGGCGCTGGCACGCGGAGAGCGGCCAGTACTATCTTCACCTGTTTGCGCCCGAGCAGGCGGATCTTAACTGGGAAAATCCGCAGGTGCGCGACGAAGTCAAAAAGGTTTGCGAATTCTGGGCCGATCGCGGCGTGGACGGCCTGCGCCTTGATGTCATCAACCTGATTTCAAAAGACCAGGATTTCCCCTCCGATGACCAGGGCGACGGGCGGCGTTTTTACACCGACGGGCCGCGCATTCATGACTATCTGCAGGAGCTAAGCCGCGACGTCTTTACGCCGCGCGGGCTGATGACCGTGGGCGAAATGTCCTCCACCACGCTCGATAACTGCCAGCGCTACGCCGCGCTGGAGGGCCACGAGCTTTCGATGACCTTTAACTTTCACCACCTGAAAGTGGATTACCCGAACGGGCAGAAGTGGACGCTGGCGCAGCCCGATTTCGTGGCGCTGAAAGCCATCTTCAACCACTGGCAGCAGGGGATGCATAATGTCGCCTGGAATGCGCTGTTCTGGTGTAACCACGACCAGCCGCGTATCGTTTCGCGCTTCGGCGATGAGGGCGAACTGCGCGTCCCGGCGGCAAAAATGCTCGCGATGGTGCTGCATGGCATGCAGGGCACGCCCTATATCTATCAGGGCGAAGAGCTCGGCATGACCAACCCGCACTTCACACGCATCATCGATTACCGGGATGTGGAAAGTCATAACATGTTTGCGGAGCGGCGCGCGCAGGGACAAAGCCCGGAGACGCTGCTGGCGATCCTCGCCAGCAAATCGCGCGACAACAGCCGCACGCCGATGCAGTGGGACGACAGCGAAAATGGCGGCTTTACCACCGGCACGCCGTGGGTAGGGTTGTGCGATAACTATCGCGAAATCAACGCCGCGCGCGCGCTCGACGATCCGGATTCCGTTTTTTACGCCTATCAGAAGCTTATCCAGTTGCGTAAGGCCCACCCCATCTTTACCTGGGGCGACTATCAGGATCTGCTGGCGGATCACCCTTACCTCTGGTGTTACCGCCGCGAATGGCAGGGCCAGCAGCTGGTGGTGATGGCCAACCTCAGTCGCGAAACGCACTGGTGTACGCCGGGCGAATTCAGCGGCGAATGGCAGCTGTTAATGAGCAACTACCCGGACGCGGCCTCTAAACCTGCAGAAACGAACCTGCGCCCGTTCGAAGCCGCTATCTGGCTGCAACCCTGAACCTTGCCCGGCACCCGCCGGGCATCATCAGCTGACCAGCGCGTTCACGCGGCTCAGCCACTGCGCCACGCCCGCATCGAGATCGGCATCGCTCAGCACATGCGTGCCCTGAATCAGCGCGGGCGTCTGCCAGACCATGCCGGTCATATTGGCCATCGCGTGGAACGGCAGCCAGAACTCCTCTATCGGATACCGGTTGTAGCCCTCTGGCGAATACGCCTGGGCGTTGCCGCCGGTCGACACCATCAGCATAAACGGTTTGCCATGCAGGCGGTCACCGCCGCTGCCATACGCGAAACCGTGCTCCAGCACGTGGTCCTGCCACTCTTTTAAAATCGCGGGCGCGCTGTACCACCAGAACGGAAACAGCATCACCACTGCGTCATGGGCCAGCAGCAGCGCCTGCTCGCGCTTCACATCGATCCGGAAATCCGGGTATTCGCGCATCAGCTCATGCACGGTCACCTGCGGCAGCGCCTTCAGCGCTTCGATAGCGGCGTGGTTAACGCGTGATTCATCCGGGTAACGGTGCCCGGCCAGCACCAGCACTTTTTTCATTTTTTCTCTCCTCAACGGTGATGTTGAGGTAATGTTGGCACGACGCAGGATTAACCTGTAGCGCGGTTCCGGGCATATCTGTTTCAACCAAAGGTATCAACCATGACGCTGACTTCCGACGTGCATCGCCTGCTTCCAGCTTTTCTGGCCGCGGCGCAGAGCCAGAGTTTTTCCGCCGCCGCGCGCCTGCTGGGCGTGACGCCTGCCGCCGTGAGCAAAAGCGTGCGTCAGCTGGAAGCGCGGCTTGGCCGCGTGCTGTTTCAGCGCAACACCCATTTTGTAGTCCTGACGGAAGAAGGCGCGGCGCTGCGTGACCAGGTGGCGCCGCTGTGGCACGCGTTAAATCAGGCGCTGGAAAAACCCGCCGACGAGCCGCAAGGGCTGGTGCGCGTCAGCGTTATCCCCGGTTTTGGTCGCTATCTTCTGATGCCAGCCCTGCCCGCGTTTCAGGCGCGATACCCGCAGGTACGGCTGGATCTGGCGATGGACCCGCGCCGCGTCAATCTCATTGGCGAGCGGATAGACGTGGCGGTCGGCCAGCGCACCGTGCAGGACAGCCGGGTGGTGACGCGCGAGATCCGCCCGATGCGCATGATGCTCGCCGCTTCGCCCGCTTATCTGGCGCGCTTCGGCACGCCGCAGCACCCGCAGGAGCTGCTGCATCACCGCTGCCTCGTTCATCGCAACCCCGGCAACGGCAAGCTGCAAAGCTGGCTTACTGACGAACTGGCGATGGAAGAGCAGCACGCGTTTCTTATCAGCACGTTTCCCGACGTGCTGGTCGACGCAGCGCTGGCGGATATGGGCATCGTCTCGCTCGCTGACTGGTATCTGGCGCCGCCCATCGCAGCAGGCCGCCTGGTGCCGCTCATGGAGCCTTACTGGCCCGTGCCGCAGCCGCTGTGGGTGAAGTATCCCAACCACCGCCTGGCCCCACGGGTGCGGGCATTCGTCGACTTTTTAATCGAAAAATTCACGGCGTAAATATTTCGCATCCGTCAGCGCAGATGCTGAGCGCGCTCGCCGCTTTGCTTTGTCCTGCATCAATAAAATCGCAAACTTGTTTGATGCAAATCACTATATATAGACATTAAAATCCACCGCGGCCCAACATCTTGTTATTTCAGGCTACCCTTTCACCAGTCAGGCTTTGTTGAAACCGACACAAAGCTGTGGATAAAACGGGCCGGCTTCGCCGTTACTGAGGGTTTATTCAGAAGATAGCCCACATGGCGCGCGACGGAGTTTCTGTGGATAACCTGTGCTTAATATGGAGTGATCATGACACCGCATGTAGTGAAACGAGACGGGTGTAAAGTACCTTTCAATTCAGCGCGCATTCACGAAGCGATTCTTCGTGCGGCGCAGGCAGCGGGAGTCGATGACGCAGACTATTGCGCCACCGTCGCACAAATCGTCAGCAATCAGATGCAGCATCGTCGTGAAGTGGATATTCATGAGATCCAGACGGCGGTGGAGAATCAGCTGATGGCGGGCAATTACAAGCAACTGGCGCGCGCCTATATTGAGTATCGCCACGACCGCGATATCGCCCGCGAGAAACAGGGCCGCCTTAACAAAGAGATCCGCGGCCTGGTGGAACAAACCAACCCGGCGCTCCTGAACGAAAACGCCAATAAAGACAGCAAAGTCATCCCCACCCAGCGTGACCTGCTGGCGGGCATCGTCGCACGTCACTACGCCCGTCAGTATCTGCTGCCGCGCGATGTGGTGCGGGCGCATGAACGCGGCGAAATCCACTATCACGATCTCGACTACTCGCCCTTTTTCCCGATGTTCAACTGCATGCTTATCGACTTAAAAGGCATGCTGACGCAGGGCTTTAAAATGGGCAATGCCGAGATTGAACCGCCGAAATCGATCTCGACCGCGACCGCGGTGACGGCGCAAATCATCGCCCAGGTCGCGAGCCATATCTATGGCGGCACCACCATCAACCGTATCGATGAAGTGCTGGCGCCGTTTGTGACGGCGAGCTACAACAAGCATCGTCAGGTGGCCGAAGAGTGGCAGATTGCGGACGTGGAAGGCTACGCCCGTGCCCGTACCGAAAAAGAGTGTTACGACGCGTTCCAGTCGCTGGAATATGAAGTCAACACGCTGCACACCGCCAACGGCCAGACGCCGTTCGTCACGTTTGGGTTCGGGCTCGGCACCTGTTGGGAATCCCGCCTGATCCAGAGTTCGATTCTGCGCAACCGCATCGCCGGGCTTGGCAAAAACCATAAAACGGCGGTGTTCCCGAAACTGGTGTTCGCCATCCGCGACGGGCTGAATCACAAAGCGGGCGATCCGAATTACGACATCAAACAGCTGGCGCTGGAGTGCGCGAGTAAGCGCATGTACCCGGATATCCTCAATTACGATCAGGTGGTGAAAGTCACCGGCTCGTTCAAAACGCCGATGGGCTGCCGAAGCTTCCTCGGCGTTTATGAAGAAAATGGCGAGCAGATCCACGACGGGCGCAATAATCTCGGGGTTATCAGTCTTAACCTGCCGCGCATCGCGCTGGAAGCGAAAGGCGATGAAGACGCATTCTGGGCGCTGCTGGACCAGCGTCTCACGCTCGCCCGCAAAGCGCTGATGACGCGTATCGCCCGCCTCGAAGGCGTGAAAGCGCGCGTGGCGCCCATTCTGTACATGGAAGGCGCATGCGGCGTGCGGCTTAAACCCGATGACGATATCGCACAGATCTTCAAAAATGGCCGCGCGTCGATTTCACTCGGCTATATCGGTATTCACGAAACCATTAACGCGCTCTGCGGCAATCAGCATGTGTATGACAGCGACGCGCTACGCGCCAAAGGGATAGCCATCGTCGAGCGTCTGCGCCAGGCGGTGGATCAGTGGAAGGACGAAACCGGCTACGGGTTTAGCCTCTACAGCACACCGAGCGAAAACCTGTGCGATCGCTTCTGCCGCCTCGATACCGCCGAATTCGGCGTGGTGCCGGGCGTAACCGATAAAGGGTATTACACCAACAGCTTCCACCTGGACGTGGAGAAAAAGGTTAACCCGTACGACAAAATCGATTTTGAAGCGCCCTACCCGCCGCTCGCCAGTGGCGGATTCATCTGTTACGGCGAATACCCGAATCTTCAGCATAACCTCAAGGCGCTGGAGGACGTGTGGGATTACAGCTATCACCACGTGCCGTATTACGGCACCAATACGCCGATTGATGAATGTTATGAGTGCGGCTTTACCGGCGAATTCGAATGCACCAGTAAGGGCTTTACCTGCCCGAAATGCGGCAACCACGACGCCACGCGCGTTTCCGTTACCCGCCGCGTATGCGGTTATCTCGGCAGCCCCGACGCCCGCCCTTTCAACGCCGGTAAGCAGGAAGAGGTAAAACGCCGCGTGAAGCACCTCGGCAACGGCCAGATTGGGTAAGTGACCGGGGCGAATGCGCGCAGCCAACGCAGCGATGGCGTCAGTGGAGAAGCGGTTTCGCAAAGCAACTGGCGTCAGAGCAAGGCGGCAAGCAAACGAGTCCCCGGGAGCTGACGCCAGTCAGTGACCGGGGCGAATGCGCGCAGCCAACGCAGCGATGGCACCAGTTGAGAAGCGAAATGAATTATCACCAATACTACCCGGTCGATGTCGTCAACGGCCCCGGCACCCGCTGTACGCTGTTTGTCGCAGGCTGCGTCCACGAATGCCCGGGCTGCTATAACAAAAGTACCTGGCGGCTTAATTCCGGCGTGCCGTTCACCGACGACATGGAAAACCGCATCATCAGCGACCTTAACGACACCCGCGTCAGACGCCAGGGGCTGTCGCTCTCAGGCGGCGATCCGCTGCACCCGCAAAATGTGCCGACTATCCTGCGGCTGGTACGGCGGGTACGGGCCGAATGCCCCGGCAAAGATATCTGGGTCTGGACGGGGTATAAAATCGATGAGCTTAACGACGCCCAGCGCGAGGTGGTGGCGCTCATTAATGTGCTGGTCGATGGTAAATTTGTGCAGGATCTCAAAGATCCTGCGCTTATCTGGCGCGGCAGCAGCAATCAGGTTGTCCACCGGCTGCGCTGATCGCAGCGGCTCCCCCCGCAGGAGAGCGACTAAAACCGGCTCAGACACGCCATCGCCACCTCGTGGAAACTGGCGAAATCGCGACACGTTTGCAGCCGTTCTGCCGCGCGTTCCCGCAAAAACGTCACGAACAGATCGTAAATCGTCATCGCCTCTTCATATTCGCGCTTGCTAATGGCGAGCAGAAAAATCACATGCGCGGTTTCTTCGCCCCACGCTATCCCCTGCGGCGCCAGCACGGTATAAACCACGGTTTTGCGCGCCATCAGCCCCAGGGAGTGCGGCAGGGCTATCCCGTCGCCAAGCAGCGTACTGACGATAGCCTCGCGCTCCACCACCGAAGGCAGGAAATCGGCACCGACATAGCCCTCCTGCTCCAGCTCTGCGCACAGCTGCGTAAAGAGCTCCTGCTGGGTCAGCGGCCCGTCCACCACGCGAAAATGCCGGGCGTCGAAATATTTCTCCAGCATCCAGGGCCGGGTCCGATCCACCAGCACCAGCTTACCTATCTGCTCAAGCTGGAAATCGGTGGGAAACGGCGACATTACCACCACCGGCTTATCTTTTTCCGCCACCCGCGCGGTGGAAATCACAAAATCCTCGGCGATGGCGGCGCGCTGTTCGTAGTCGCGCAGCGTGGCGATTTCACTCACCTCCAGCTGCGGATATCTGCGCAGCAACATCGACTGGATCATACGCACCGTGGAGTTCCCCGTGTCGCAGACCAGCAGCACGCGCGGATTGCGCTGATAGCCCACGTTATAGTGGCGCTCCAGCCCGACGCCGATATGCAGCACCAGAAACCCCACCTCGTTTTCGCTGATGGTATAGGGCGTATATTTGCCCCAGCCGGAGACCGCCGCGAGCGTCATATCCCAGGCCATCGGATAGTGCTGTTTTATATTGCCGAGCAGCGGGTTAGGAATATTTATCTGGTAGCGCACGCGGGTGATCATGGTGCGGATATGGGTCAGCAGGTCGGCGCGCAGTTGCTCATCGGTCAGCAGGTTGTAGTTATAGTGCGTGTTGATATAGCGCAGGATGTAGCTCGCCAGCGCTTCGGCATCATCGGCGCTGATGGCGCTGGGCTCCAGCTCCTGCACCTGACGCGCGGCGATATGTACCCGCAGCCAGTTTTCTTCGGCGTCCGATAGCGGTTTGCCGCACAGCGCCTGCAGCAGAGCCGCAATATCGCGCGCCGCCTCGCGCACGCTCTCATCCACATCGTCGGCGACGAATTCAGGCAGCGGATAGCCCTCGCTGATGCGCCGCACCGCCACGGCGCAGTAAAGCTGAATAAACTGCTCGCCCTCGTCGGTAAAGCGCAGTCGCGCACGTGCGAAAATCGCCGGCAGCCCGCCGCCGAGGCGCTCCTGCACGCCGGCGTTCAGCGCCTCTTCGGTAATCAGCGGGTTGGCGCTGTCCTGTTGGGCAAGTTGCCAGAGCAGGTCAGTCAGGCAGGCGCGCAGCGCCATCTCGCTGCCAAAGAGCTTCATGCCGTGACGCGGGCGGGTCTCCAGCGTCAGGTTATAGCGGGTGAACAGCTCGCGCACTTCGGCCATATCGCTTTGCAGCGTGGCGCGGCTTACAAACCACTCGTCGGCAAGATCCTCAAGCTTCAGGGAAAACGCGGCCGTCAGAAAGCGCACCGCCAGGTAATTAACGCGCTCCGGCGCGGTACGCGGAATGCGCAGCGCCTTCGGGCGGCTCGCCTGCAATGCCTGATAACGCCCCGGGTCGTCCACGTTGAGCTGATAGCCGCTGCCGCGATTAAGCACCAGCTGGACGCCGTGCTGGCGCAGTAACGCATTGAGCGCGCTGATGTCGGCGCGCACGGTGCGCGTGGTGACGTTTAACCGGCGCGCCAGCTCATCCTGCGGCAGCGCTTCGTTTTGCAGCAGATCAAACAGCCGGGACAGACGTTGACTCGGGAATCGCACACCGGTTTCCTCTCGTTAAACGGGCGCGCCATCGCGCCCGCGAATGGCATCAGGCAGGGTTTATATTTATCACGGTGATAAATATATTCTCCAGCCCTGACGTAAAACGGCTTAGCCCACCTGCTCGCGCGTCATCGCCAGCAGACGTCGCACATCCTGCGGGCGTGTGTCGCCGCTGGCGCTGTCGATTATCGAACTGTAAATATGCGGGATCACTTTGCTCACCCCCGCCTCCAGCGCAATACGCAGGATCTCCGTAAAGTTATCCAGATCGATGCCGCCGGTCGGCTCCAGCCAGAAGTCGTGACGCGCGCACGCCTGCGCCACTGCCTGATACTCCTCGCGGCAGGCGAGCCCGCCCATGGGGAAATATTTAATCGAGCTGCCGCCCATATCCTTCAGCAGGGCGATAGCGGTTTCTACCGGCACGATGCCGCCGGGCGCGGCGCTGCTCAACGGGCCGGTGGAGATTTTCACCTGTCCTGGCGTGCCGGTCGGCGACACCAGCCCGTTGACGACGGTCTCGTTTTGCCCCAGCAGCGCGCGGCTCGCGCCCACGCCGGTAAACACCTGATTCACATGCTGCGGCTGTAGCTCGCGCGCGATGGCGCTGACCATCGCCGACTGGTTCGGATCGCCTGCGCCAAGCCCTACCGACAGCGCGTTATCAATGCGTGCCGCGTAGTCGCGCATGTCGGCGACGGCGCTCGCCACGTCCGGGTAGTTTTTAGAGAGCACGCCCACCAGCACATGCCCTTCGGCGGCTTCATACACCGCGCTGGCGTTTTCTTTGGAACCCGCCAGCACGTTCAGGCAGACGCGGTCCCGGTAAAAATTCGGTGTCAGTTTCATGCGTCAGCCTCCTGATTCAGCTCGTCGCGGATACGGCGGAAAACAATATCCAGTTGCGCGGCGCTGACGCTGCGCACGTCGGCTTCGATGATGCCTTCGTTGGCCTTGTAGCCGCGAAAATAGATAGCGTATTCGCCCTGCCGGAGCGCGTTGACCAGTTCGCCGGTCGGTACGCCGGTCACGGCTTCGTCGAATTTGATTTCGCTGCGGGCGATGTCGCGTCCGGCGCTGTCCCACACCACACGCGCCGTCACGCCGGTAAGCGTGTTGAGCTGTTCGATAAACGGCGTCATCTTAGCGACCATCTCCGCCCCGCTCTCTTTTGGCGCGCTGAGGTAATGTTCAATGGCGCAGGTCAGGCCGAGAATGCCCTCTTTACCGACTTTCATCGCGCGCCCGATGCCGTTCGCCTGACGTTTCACCCATTCGATATACCGGGTTTTACCGATGACCAGCCCGCTGCCAGGCCCTTCGATGGCTTTCGCGCCGCTGTAAATCACCAGATCGGCGCCGGCGCGGTAGTAGCACTGCAAATCTTCTTCCGCGGCGGCATCGACAATAAGCGGCAGCCCATGCGCGCGCGCCACCCCGGCGGCCTGCGCCACGCTCAGCATGCTTTTCTGCACGCAGTGGTGCGATTTCACATACAGGATCGCCGCCGTGCGCGGCGTGATCGCGGCAGCCAGCTGTTGCGCCGAGCATTCATTGGCGTAGCCCGCCTCGACCAGCTTTCCGCCGCCCAGCGCCACCATCGTGCCGACCGGCGCGCCGTAATTCACGTTGTGGCCTTTCGGCAGCACGATTTCGTTTTGCTCAATCGCCGTGGTATGCAGATTTTCCAGCAGCCAGTCGCTCTCTTTTACCAGCACCGCCGCCACCGACTGGGCAAGCCCCGCCGACGCGCAGGAGACGATCGTCGCCGCCTCCACCTCCAGCAGCCTTGCGATGTAAGCGCCGGTTTTATTCACCAGATCTTTCATCTCGAAATAGTGATTAAGCCCTTCGGACATGGCTTCGACCACGGCCTGGCGCGGCGTGGAGACGCCTAATACCGTCATGCGTCCTGAAGCGTTAATCACCTGTTTTAAATCATATTTTTCATGCACTGAAGGCATTTTCCGCGCTCCCTTGTTCGGTCATGTGCCAGACGCCCGCGCGCACGGCGGCAAGCGGCACCAGTCGCCGCTCGCCATGCAGGCTATGGTCGTCGGCGTCGGTAAACCGCACCGGCTGGCGGCGCAGGTCGAAAATAGTCAGATCGGCGTCCGCGCCTGGCGTCAGACGGCCTTTATGTTCAAGGCGTAGCGCCTGCGCGGCATGCAGCGTCACGCAGTCAATCACCTGCGGCAGCGACAGGCCGATGGCGAGAAACTTCGACATCACATGGGCAAGGCTTTTCACCGGGCCGTTGATGCGGTTGCGGCAGTAAATGTCCGAGCTGATAGTGTGCGGCACAATGCCCTGCGCGATAGCCAGACGCGCCACGTCAAAGCTAAAGCTGGCGCTACCGTGGCCTACGTCCAGCCGCACGCCGCGCCGCAGCGCGTCACTGATGCTGGCGCGAAGCGCGCCCTGCGGCGTCAGAATGCGGTTCGGCTTGCCGTTATAACAGTGGGTGATGATGTCGCCGTCGCACAGCCGCGCGGCAATGTCATCGAGCGGCGGTGGGCCGTTGCCGATATGCACCATCAGCGGCAGATTGCCGTTCTCCTGCTGAATGGCTTTGGCGCGCTCAAGCGGCGCGATACCGTTATCGCCGATCACGCTGCTGCTCATGCGCGCCTTCAGGCCGACAATAAAGCCGGGGTGGCGGGCAATCGCGTCACGCGCGGCGGCGGCATCGATATTCGCCATATCCGCCAGCTCGTTCTGGGCGATAAGCCCGACCTTCGAAATATTGAGCAGCGCCAGCACGTCGGTCACGACGCCGCGCGTCAGCGCGTAAAAATCGTCGATATCGTTCGCGCCGGTACTGCCCGCATCCACAACCGTGGTGACGCCCGTCGCGATGCCGACCGCGTCCGGCTCGTCGTGATAAATCGGCGATTTCGGGTAGCAGTGAACGTGCAGGTCTATCCAGCCTGGGCTGACGTAATGCTCGCCGTTGAGGTCGCGCGTTTCGCGCGCCGCGCCGGACACCTCGCCGAGCGCCGCGATGACGCCGTCTTTCATGGCGATATCCGCCAGCGTGTCATCCACCAGCCGCGCCTGACGCAGGATCAGATCAAACATAGGCACTCCTTAAAGGCGGGCGCCGTAGCGCCCGCACGGTTAACCGATCGCCACCGGGAACAGCGAGCCCAGGATCATCGCGCCGAGAATAGCGCCGCCGGTGATGGGCTTCTGCCAGAGGTAGAACAGCAGCGCGCCGACGAGCGAGCCGATGCCGACAGGAATCGAGGCCGCCATCGCGCTCAGGATAATCAGCGGCCCGAGGAAGCGTCCGGAGGCGTTGCCCGCGCCCATCATCACGTCCGCCCCGTAGGTGGAGTCGCTCTGGTTGATGGTGAATTTGCGCGCCAGAATGATGACGTAGCCGATAGCGAGACCTATCAGCAGCCCGGTCACCAGCGAGGCGGCGAAGTTCGCCACCGGAAAGACAACCCCCGCGCCCAGCAGCAGCGCCGGGACGCCAAGCCCCACGCCAGTCTGGATGGCGCCGCCGATATCCAGGATCCCCACCAGCGAACCTTCGATAATGCGCGCAAAGAGAAAACTCGCGCCGAACGCCGCCACTGCGCCGTAAACTCCTGTATCGATCCCGGCTTTGAGCATCGCCACGAACGCCACTTCGTTAAACGCGCCGATGCCGTAGAGGTAATACATGTGCGTCCCGGCGAACACGCCGGAGGAGAGCAGGCCGACGAAGATCGGGAATGACCAGTCGGCGTACCAGAAACCTTTATTCTCTTCCATCACGCGCTCCTTATTTGCCGCTCAGGGAGTTGTGGATAAGACTGAGCCAGTCCGGCACGGTCAGATGGAAAGATTCGATCATTTTCATATCGAAGCCGCGGAAGAAGGCGCTCAGCACGAACAGCAACACGATGGCGACCATCATCACTTTAGTGACGCGGTTCCAGCCGCTCTCTTCGATGCCTTTGCCGATAAGAATGCCGAGCACCAGGCCCGGTACGGCGTTGCCCATAATCAACTGCGCCGCGCCGCCGAAAACGGTGGCCCAGAAGCCCGATTTTTTACCGGCGTCGATAGCGGCCAGCCAGAAAATCACCGGCATGACGGTGTTCACCAGCAGGTTGGCGGCAGGCACCAGTACTTTGACGGCGGTGACCTGTAAGGCTTCTGGCACGGCGGAGGCCGTGGTGTTGAGGAAGGTGACGACCGCCATGCCGATAAGTCCGCAGGCGATAGCCATTTTTTTCGGATTGTGCAGGGTTTCGCCGAGGTTGCGGTTTTTCACCATCAGCGCCGCCGCGCCCCAGTTGGGGATAATGCGGTGGTCGACATCCTGCGTGAACGAGCCCGCCGCGACGGACGAGGCCCAGGCGTTAAAGAAGAACCCTAACCCAAAGGAGAAGTGCGAGGCCGGATCGCCTTCGCAGGAGTTTAACTCGCCTAATGTACGAAAGGCGCCCATCCCCTGCGTGGTGGGCGCATGAAACATGCGTGCGGCCCCGGCGCCCACGCCAACGCCGACCAGGCCGCCGATGATGAGCGATTTTATTAATATTATCAGGAACATTCGTCTGCCCTTATAGTAACAATCAGCTGTGTTGCGTGACGAAATCCACCTTGTCGAGATTGATGGCGGTCACGTTGACGGTAACGTCCAGCTCCACGCTGAAAGCCCGTCTTTCCCGGCGCAAAAAGAAAAACAGAAACGCTTCTTTGCGCACCGTTTCCCGCGCATGAACAACCTGCACCTCCTGTGGCTCAATGCGCAGTAAGATATGCGGCGAGGCTTTCATCACCGCCGCCTGAACCTGATTCAGGGCATCGGCAAACGCGCGCGCTTTGGCCTCGCCTTTGCCTTTTACCCTCACCGTGGTGGTGAACTGTTCTTTCATGCGTTATGCGCCATATTTCTTTTTCCAGGCGTCCACCAGCCGCTCGCCCAGCTCTTCTTTGTCCATAAAGCCAAAGCCCAGCACGTTGCAGCCTTCATTAATCGCAGTGACGCCCTCTTCCACGGAACGCATGCCATATTTCGCTTTGTAGCCATGTTTGGTCTGGGCGGTGATGGCACCTGCGCCGCCGCTGCCGCAAAACGAAATGCCGAACGTCGCGCCTTCGGTTTTCATCACGTCGCCAAGCTTCATGTCTGCCGCCACGCCAGGCACCACAACGGCGCGCCCGCCCGCTTTTTCCACCCCCGCCGCTACCTTCTGGCCTTTGCCCAGACGATCGCCAATCACTACCGTAATCTGTTCCATGGTTCGCTCCTGAAGGTTAAAGATTCTCTTTCGCTACCTCGAAGTGCACCGACAAAAGCCAGGCCTCTTCGTCAGGCAAATTGCCGAACTGCGCCACGACTTCCCGCGCCAGCGCCATCGCGTCGGGTGAGATCTCCTCAAAAAGACTCTCCTCGACCTCCGGCAGCGGTTCGCCCGTTACCGAGCGGTGCGCCATGGCCCGCACGTGCGAGTTGAGCATCTGCCGCTGCACGGCGTTGGGCATTATCTGGTGGCGCTCAAGGAGCGCGTAAACTTCATCCAGCATCCGCCCGGCAAGCGTCGCGGTCTCTTCCGCGTGTTGACATCCGGCGTTGTTCATTACCGCTCCGTTATTCACTCTGCATACCTGGTTGATTGCGCTGAAGTCACAGTAACGGCGGGTGTTAAAGGTTTGTAGCGAGTTGTTTTCCACTTCGAAGTGGAAAGGAGAACGGCGGCAGTGATCTGTTCCACATAAAAGCCGTGAATAGATATAAACCACTAAATAAATGTGATGAATATCACTGGCGACCACGCCGGGAGAAAGGAAAAGAAAATATCGGGCTTGCGACGTCGCGCGCGAAAAACAGCAGTGAATAAGCGTTGCTTATGGCCGTTGAGACGTCGGGAGCGCGGCGGAACACCGCCGCGCAGAAAGGGCTTAGCGGAACTTTTTGTGGTAGGTGTTGCGGGTGGTTTTGAATGCTTCGGCGCTGGCCTGCGCCTCTTTGATTTTGCCTTCATCGACAAGCTTCAGCGCGCCGTCAATCTGGCCCACCAGCGTGTCGAGACCGTGACGGAAATCTTTCATTTCCGGGCTGTCCGCCGGTTTATCTTCGAGCTTCGGCGGGGTTTCTTTTTTGGCATCCAGCGCCGCCTCGCGCATTTTCGCCAGCGCGGTTTTCATCTCCGCCGCGTCGCTGGTTTTCTGTACGACTTTCAGGTTTTCATTCAGGGTGTCCATGTTGTCTTCCAGATCCGCCCACGCCGCGGCGCTGGTGAACAACAGAGAGGAGACCGCTAACATCGCTAACGCTTGCTTACGCATTGACTCACCTTTTTATTGTTATGACGAAAAAAAGGCGCCTCACCGGGCGCCCTTGCCTTACTCACCGGCGATTTTCATCTCCGGCAGTAATACTGAACCACACTGAATATTGCTGCGTGTTTCAATATCGTCACCAATGGTAACCATATTGCGCCACATCTCTTTAAGATTGCCGGCGATAGTGATTTCGCTCACCGGATACTGGATTTCGCCGTTCTCCACCCAGAAGCCCGCCGCGCCGCGCGAATAATCGCCGGTGATGCCGCTGACGCCCTGGCCCATCAGTTCGGTCACGACAAGACCGGTGCCCATCTCTTTCAGCAGTTGCTCAAAGCTCAGGCCGCGCCCTTTGATGCGCCAGTTATGGATGCCGCCCGCATGCCCGGTGCTTTTCAGGCCCAGCTTGCGCGCGGAGTAGTTAGTGAGCAGCCACTGCTGCAGCACGCCGTCTTTAATGATGTCGCGACGCGACGTCGCCACGCCTTCGCTGTCAAACGGCGTAGAGGCGAGCCCTTTACGCAGGTGCGGATGCTCTTCAATAGTGAGCCAGTCCGGCAGGATCTGCTTGCCGAGCGCGTCGAGCAGGAACGTGGATTTGCGATAGACCGCGCCGCCGCTGATAGCCCCGACCAGATGGCCAAACAGCCCGGTCGCCACTTCGCGGCCAAAAATCACGGGCGCTTTCATGGTCGGCAGTTTGCGCGGCGAAAGGCGCGACAGGGTGCGGCGGGCGCACTCTTCACCGACCCACTCCGGCGATTCCAGGTCTTCCAGCGCGCGGCCGATGGTATAGGCGTAGTCGCGTTCCATATCGCCGTTCTCTTCGGCGATAACACAGCTTGAAAGCGAATGGCGCGTCGAGCTGTAGCTTTGCAGCATGCCATGACTGTTGCCGAAGACTTTGATGCCGTAATGGCTGTTAAAGCTGCCGCCTTCGGTGTTGGTGATGCGTTTATCCGCCTTTAAGGACGCCTGTTCGGCGCGCGCGGCGTATTCGATAGCCTGTTCCGGCTCGATTTCGGCCGGGTGGAAGAGGTCGAGATCCGGCGCGTCAAAGGCCAGCAGATCTTTTTCCGCCACGCCCGCGCACGGGTCCGGCGAGGTATAACGGGCGATATCCAGCGCCGCCTGTACGGTGCGGGCGATAGCGTCCGGGCTTAAATCGGTCGACGAGGCGCTGCCTTTACGGTTCTGATGATAAACCGTGATGCCAAGCGCGCCGTCGCTGTTGAACTCCACATTCTCCACCTCACCGTAGCGGGTGCTGACGCTGATGCCGGTCGTTTTGCTGACCGCCACTTCCGCGCCGTCCGACTTGCCGGACGCCAGCTCCAGCGCCTGAGAAACCGCCTGTTCCAGCGCTTTGCGCTGCGCTTCAACTTGTGTGATTACTTTCATCGCGAGTGCCATAATGTAAGGTGAAACTTCAAAGCCACATTTTGTGAGTCTAACAGAGAACCATTTCGCAGTGCGCGCCTTAACTGGTAGTATTAGCCTCTTTTTTTGAGGAGCCTGAGATGACAAAGCAGCCCGATGACTGGCTCGATGAAGTGCCCGATAACGAAAACGACGACGATGATGATGAGATTATCTGGGTCAGCAAAAGTGAAATTAAACGCGACGCCGAAGAGCTGAAGCGCCTTGGCGCTGAACTGGTCGATCTCGGTAAAAACGCGCTGGATAAAATTCCGCTGGATGACGATCTGCGCGCGGCCATTGAACTGGCGCAGCGTATTAAGAAAGAAGGCCGCCGCCGCCAGATGCAGCTTATCGGCAAAATGTTGCGTCAGCGTGACGACGAGCCGATCCGTCAGGCGCTGGATAAGCTGAAAAACCGTCACAATCAACAGGTGGCGCTGTTTCATAAGCTGGAGCAATTGCGCGATCGTCTGATTGAAGAAGGCGACGACGCGGTGCCGGATGTGCTGAACCTGTGGCCGCAGGCGGATCGCCAGCAGCTGCGTTCGCTCATCCGCAACGCCAAAAAAGAGAAAGAAGGCAATAAACCGCCGAAATCCTCACGTCTGATCTTCCAGTATCTGCGCGAACTGGCGGAAGGCGAGCAGTAATTCCCCGCGGCTCAGGCACTGCCTGAGCTGTTTTTCTGTTTTCCATTTCTTTTATTGATGCTTTACCGCAGCGTCAGCGGCGATTTTACACACCGTCATTTTATCGACACGCATTAGCTGAATCGTTAAAGCTAAAAATGCACCCCTTCACATTTTCAAACACGCAATTCAATACATTTTCACAGTAAACGCCACACCACTCACAGTTAACAGTGTAAAAAACGGCTTTTTTTGGACAGTTGAAAACGATCACGTTTTCTTTTCAACCGATACGCCAGGCTGCATGAGCAAAACAAAAATCGATTCAGCTAAAAGGACGAAAAGATGAACAAAATCGTATGGCTTACCCCGCTTGCCCTGCTGATTTGCGCCCAGGCGAGCGCGCAAACCTGGGTGCTGACTGATGCTGAACAGGGCGTCGAGAAAGGAAACTGGCAAATCAGCAGTCAAAAGCTGAAGTTACAGGCCGCGCCGTTCAGCATCGAGCAGAAAGTGCTGCACGGCGGCAAACAGGAAGGCAGCAAAATCATCACTATTACCAGCAAAGACGGTCTGACTATTGTCTTAAGCCCGACGCGCGGCATGAACCTGCTGCGCGCCGACGGGTTTGGCGTGCGCATGGGCTGGGATTCGCCGGTAAAAGAGGTGGTGAACCCGGCATTTATTAATCTGGAAAGCCGCAACGGGCTCGGCTGGCTGGAAGGCTTCAACGAGATGATGGTGCGCTGCGGCTATGAATGGACCGGCCATCCGACCACTGCTGACGGTCAGCTGTACACGCTGCACGGCAAAGCGGGCAACACGCCCGCCTCGCGTGTGGAAGTGGAAGTGAGCGAGAAAGCGCCGTATGAAATCAAAGTGCGCGGGCTGCTCAAAGAGAGCACGTTCAAGAAAGCCGATTTGCAGACGCTGACCGAACTGCGCTACGTGCCGGGCAGCAACAGCTTCAGCCTGAACGATGTGCTGACTAACCACGCGGATTACCCGCACGACTACCAGATAATCTATCACAGCAACTTCGGCCAGCCGATTCTGGAAGAGGGCTCGCGCTTTATCGCCCCGGTGGAAAAAGTCAGCCCGTTTAATGGCTACGCCAAAGGCGGCCTGAACGGCTGGAACACCTATAGCGGGCCGACCAAAGGCTTTGACGAAATGGTGTTTAACCTGACGCCGCTCGGCGACGCCAGCCAGCAGACCGTCGCCGCCGTGGTGAACAAAGCGGGCGATAAAGGGGCGGCGATGAGCTTTAACCTGAAACAGCTGCCGGTGCTGACGCTGTGGAAAAACACCGACACGCTGAAACAGGGCTATGTCACAGGCATTGAGCCCGGCACCAGCTACGCCTACCCGGTGACGATTGAGCGCGAGCAGAAACGCGTGAAACAGCTTGCCCCTGGCGAGAGCACGCGCTTTGAGCTGACCTATACGCTGCTGCATAACGCGCAGCAGGTGTCGGAAGTGGAAAAACGCGTGGCCGACATTCAGGGAGATAAAAAGACCATCCAGGAAGAGACGCCGATCGCCAAAGAGTGATCGTTGCCTGTAAAAAAGCCTCCGCATGCGGAGGCTTTTTTATCAGCGAAAACGGCTCAGTGCGTCTGCGCCTGTTCAGCTTTTTTCGACAGCGCGTCCAGCAGCTTCTGATGAATGCCGCCGAACCCGCCATTGCTCATCACCAGAATGTGATCGCCCGGCTGCGCGGTTTTAACAATCATCTCTACCAGCGTGTCGATGTCAGCGCTCCAGTGGGCGGGCTGAATGCAGGCGTCCGCCACCTCCGCCACCTGCCACGGAATGTGGTGCGGCTGGAACAGGAACACTTCATCGGCGCGACCGAGCGACGGCGCGAGATCGTCTTTGCAGACGCCCATTTTCATGGTGTTGGAGCGCGGCTCCAGCACAGCGATGATGCGCGCGGTGCCGCCCACTTTGCCGCGGAGCGCAGCAAGCGTCGCGAGAATCGCCGTCGGGTGGTGCGCAAAATCGTCATACACGGTGACGCCGTTGGCCTCGCCGCGCAGCTCAAGGCGACGACGCGCGTTGACAAACGCGCCGAGCGCCTGGGCGGCGTCAGCCGGCGTCACGCCCACATGGCGCGCCGCGGCGATGGCGGCCAGGCCGTTTTGCATGTTGTGCTCGCCCACCAGTTGCCATTCCACCTGGCCCACGCATTCGCCGTCCAGCCACACTTCCCATTTCGAGGCATCGTTGGTGAGTTTTTTCGCCTGCCAGCGGCCCTGCTCGCCGAGCTGCTCCTGCTCGCTCCAGCAGCCCATCGCCATCACCTGTTTAAGGTTGACGTCGTTTTCCGGCCAGATGATTTTTCCCTGCCCCGGCACGATGCGCACCAGATGGTGGAACTGCTTCTGGATAGCTTTAAGATCGTCAAAGATATCAGCATGGTCGAATTCAAGGTTGTTCAGCACCAGCGTGCGCGGCGCGTAGTGAACAAACTTGGAGCGTTTATCAAAGAACGCGCAGTCATATTCATCCGCTTCGATAACAAAAAACGGACTGTCGCCGAGGCGCGCGGAGACGTCGAAATTGCCCGGCACGCCGCCGATAACGAAGCCAGGCTTGTAGCCGCAGGCTTCCAGAATCCAGGTCGCCATGCCTGCCGTCGTGGTTTTCCCGTGGGTGCCCGCCACCGCCACAACCCAGCGGTCTCGCAGGACGAAATCGTGCAGCCATTGCGGGCCGGACATATAAGGAATGCCCTGCTCCAGCACCGCCTCGACGCACGGGTTGCCGCGGGTCATGGCGTTGCCAATCACGACCAGATCCGGGCGCGGCTCCAGTTGCGAGGCGTCATAGCCCTGAATCAGGTCGATCCCTTGCTTTTCCAGCAGGGTGCTCATCGGCGGATAGACGTTGGCGTCCGAGCCCGTCACTTCATGACCCAGCGAGCGCGCCAGCATCGCCACGCCGCCCATAAATGTGCCGCAAATTCCCAGTATATGAATACGCATAGGTACAGTCCTTATTAAAACTGGGGGACATTCTACCTGTATGCAGCGGGGCGAATAAATGCATTTCAGGATAATCCGCATTTTGCTGGCGCGATTCACCTGTGCGCTACAATTTGAATCTTTGTTAAGATTGTTGCGATCGCTTTACTCAACTTCAGGATGCAGGGAAAGTGTTATGAAAACGTTAGGTGAATTTATTGTTGAAAAGCAGCACGAATTTTCTCACGCCACCGGGGAACTGACGGCGCTGCTGTCGGCAATAAAGCTTGGCGCGAAGATCATCCACCGCGATATCAACAAGGCCGGTCTGGTCGATATCCTGGGTGCCAGCGGCGTCGAAAACGTGCAGGGCGAGACGCAGCAAAAACTCGATCTGTTCGCCAATGAAAAGCTGAAAGCCGCGCTTAAGGCACGCGATATCGTGGCGGGCATCGCCTCCGAAGAAGAGGACGAAATCGTGGTTTTCGAAGGCTGCGAACATGCGAAGTACGTCGTACTGATGGACCCGCTGGACGGCTCTTCCAACATTGACGTTAACGTTTCTGTCGGCACCATTTTCTCTATTTACCGTCGCGTGACGCCGGTCGGCACGCCGGTAACGATGGAAGATTTCCTGCAGCCTGGCAGCCAGCAGGTCGCCGCAGGCTACGTGGTCTACGGCTCCTCCACAATGCTGGTCTACACCACCGGATGCGGCGTGCACGCGTTTACCTACGATCCGTCGCTCGGCGTGTTCTGCCTGTGTCAGGAACGTATGCGCTTCCCGGCCAGCGGCAATACGTACTCCATTAACGAAGGGAACTACATTAAATTCCCGATGGGCGTGAAGAAGTACATTAAATATTGCCAGGAAGAGGACAAAGCGACTCAGCGCCCGTATACCTCGCGCTATATCGGTTCGCTGGTGGCGGATTTTCACCGTAACCTGCTGAAAGGGGGTATTTACCTCTACCCGAGCACCGCGAGCCACCCGGAAGGCAAGCTGCGCCTGCTGTATGAATGCAACCCGATGGCGTTCCTGGCCGAACAGGCGGGCGGTAAAGCGAGCGACGGCAAACAGCGTATTCTGGACATCAAGCCGGACAGCCTGCACCAGCGCCGTCCGTTCTTCGTCGGCACCGAACAGATGGTGAATGACGTCGAGCGGTTTATCCGCGAATTCCCGGACGCGTAAGCGCGCGTTGAGCGGTAACAAAAAAAGGCAGCCACGGCTGCCTTTGTTGTTGATGGAGAGCCGCGGGAGGCGGCATGAACGGCGGGTGCGCTTTGCGTACGTGCTCCACACCCCTTTATCTGCCCTTTTTCGTAAGGCGGGTCAGCGCAGCGCACCGACCACATTATTGACCGCCCCGCCCCGCCGCCTGCTTCGCCGCAAACGCCGCAATATTACTGTACCGTCTGCAACCGGAAAGAGGCCATCGCTTCCACCAGTTGCTGCGCCTGCTCTTCCAGCGAGCGGGTCGCAGCGGAAGATTGCTGCACCAGCGCCGCGTTCTGCTGGGCGGTTTCGTCCATCTGGCTCACCGCGATATTCACTTGCTCAATGCCGCGACTCTGCTCCAGCGACGCATCGGCTATCTCGCGCACCAGCTTCGTCATTCGCAACACTTCTTCGGCTATCTCATCCATTGTCTCCCCGGCCTGCTGGGCCAGCTCGCTGCCCTCGCCTACCTGGCTTTGCGAATTACTGATCAGCGTGCGAATTTCTTTAGCCGCCTCGGCGCTGCGGCTGGCGAGCGTGCGCACTTCGCCGGCCACCACCGCAAAGCCGCGCCCCTGCTCGCCCGCGCGCGCGGCTTCCACCGCCGCGTTCAGCGCCAGGATATTGGTCTGGAAGGCGATGGCGTCAATTACGCTCAGGATGTCGCCGATACGGTTTGAACTGCCGGAAATATCACGCATTTTCTCAATGACATAACACACCATCTCGCTGCCGCGATCGGCAGTCTCAGAGACCGCTTTCGCCAGCTGGTGCGCCATCCCGGCGTTATCGGCGTTCTGTTTCACCGTCGCGGTGATCTGCTCCATACTCGCCGCCGTCTGCTCAAGCGACGTGGCGGTGGATTCGGTGCGCTGGGCCAGATCGACGTTGCCCGCCGCCAGCTCGCGGCTGCCGGTGTCTATCTGCGCGCTGGCGTCGCGCACGCGCATTACCGACCCGGCGAGTGACAAACGCATGGTTTCGATAGCGCTGACCAGACGCCCCAGCTCGTTATTGCTGGTGGCGGTCAGCGCGCGGGTTAAATCGCCCGCCGCCACGTGTTCCAGCTGTTCTACAGACTGTGCCAGCGGCTTTAACAGCAGATGGCGCAGCGCCAGCCAGACCAGCGTCATCATCGCGGCGGTAAGCAGCGCCACCAGCCCTATCAGCGCCAGCATCACCTGTTTTTGCGCCAGTACGCGCTCCACTTCCCGGCTGCCGCGCGCCTCGCCCCAGCGCTGGAACGCGTGTACATCGTTATCAAACGCGCGGGTGAGCGGGATAAGCCCATTGCCGAGCAGATCGTAATAATCGTCCGGGCTCTGCTTGTTGAGCGCGGCCATCATCGGTGCGAGACCCTGGCCGTTCAGCGCGTTGAAGCTCTGGTTGAGTTTGCTCAGCAACAGCGCGCCCTGTTCGTCGTCAACATCGCTGGTGAGTACCGTTTTCAGCAGTTGCTGGCCGCTGACCAGCTCGCCCGCGATCGTTTTAATCGACGTCGCCGCGTCATCCACCATGCCGATTTCCATCAGGCGCACCGCCTGCCCCGCCTCGTTACGCGCGCGCAACAGCAGCGTATAGCCTTCGTTCAGACGCATCATTTTTTCGCCCTGCAACGCGTTAATGCGCTGTAAGGACGCAGAACTTTGTGTGAGTGAATAAATGCCCATGGCGCTCACGAGCAGAAGCAGAAAAGCCATGACCGCCAACAGCGTCAGCAGCCCAGTACGGATAGAGAGATTTCTCAACATGGTGGGGTCCCGGTAATCGCGATAGCTTATTCCATTGAATAAAAAACTATCGGCAATGACCGGGGAAAGTTTAGACAGTTCAGTCAGATCAAGATCTTATATCTAAAAAGTTAGTGCGGCGTCACACGCGTCACTTCAGCGCTCTGTCGGCGTTCCCACAGTACCGTCAGCCCGCGTTGCAACGCGATAAAAATAAACAGCAGCAGGCCGATGGCGATTTTGGTCCACCAGGAGCTTAATGTGCCGTCGAAATTAATATAGGTCTGGATAAGCCCCTGGATTGCCACGCCGAACAGCGTGCCGAGCACCGTGCCGACGCCGCCTGAGAGCAGCGTGCCGCCAATCACTACCGAGGCGATGGCGTCGAGTTCAACGCCCACGCCCGCCAGCGCATAACCCGCCGAGGTGTAAACGGAGAAGACAATGCCCGCGAGCGTGGCAAGGCCGGTTGAGAGCATATAGATACGCACCGTGACGCTGCGGGTCGAGATCCCCATCAGATTCGCGGAAGTGGCGCTGCCGCCGATGGCATAAACCTGGTTGCCGAAGCGGGTGCGGTGCGCGAGGAAAATCCCGATAATCACCACGCCGAGCATCAACAGCCCCATCGCGCTGAGCCGTCCGCCGCCCGGTATTTTCCAGGCGAGACTTGAGAGCGTGTCGTAGATCGGGTGGTTAATCGGGAGAGATTCTTCAGAAACCAGATAACTGACGCCGCGCAGAAAGAACATGCCTGCGAGCGTGATGATGAACGCCGGAATTTTGAGCGCGTCGATAAGCCAGCCCATCAGCGCGCCGAACGCGCAACCCATCATCAGGATCAGCGGAAACGCCACCAGTGGCGACATGCCCCAGAAGCCGATCGCCTTGGCGAGAAACACCCCGGTAAACGCGATCACCGAGCCGACCGACAGATCGATACCGCCGGAGAGGATCACAAACGTCATGCCGACCGCGATGATCCCGAGAAAGGCGTTATCAGTCAGGATATTGCAGATCACGCGCGTCGAGGCGAACCCCGGAAACTGCGTCAGGCAGTAGAGGTAGCCGAGCACAAACACCGCCAGCGTGATAGTGAGCGGCAGGTTACGTTTTATCATGGCGGCGGACTCCTTTAATCAGACCAATAAACCGCGGCGACTGGACAATCAGCACGCAGAGCACCACGACGGCTTTCACCACCTGGTTCAGCTCTGGCGGGAAGCCGGATAGCAGAATCCCTGTATTCATCCCCTGAATAATCAGCGCGCCGACGACCGACAGCGCCAGATTAAAGCGCCCGCCCATCAGCGACGCGCCGCCAATCACCACCGCCAGAATGGCGTCAAGCTCAAGCCACAGCCCGGCATTGTTGGCGTCCGCGCCGCGAATATCCGCCGTGACGATAATCCCGGCGATAGCCGCGCACAGCCCGCTCAGCATATAGGTGAGCATGACGATAAGCCGGGTACTGACGCCCGCGTTTTTCGCGGCGCGAATGTTAATCCCTACCGCTTCAATAAACATGCCGAGCGCGGTTTTGCGAGTGAAGAGCCAGAACGCCAGCAGCGTCACCAGCGCGATGATGACCGGCGTGGGGAAGAGCAGCAGCGAGCCGCTGCCAAGCCAGGCGAGCGACGGCGAATCAAAGGTGACGATCTGCCCGGAGGTAATGAGCTGCGCCACGCCGCGCCCCGCGACCATCAGGATCAGCGTCGCCACAAACGGCTGGATTTTCAGTACGGCGACCAGAATGCCGTTCCACAGCCCCGCCAGCACGCCGACGCCGAGCGCGGCCAGGATAACCACCGCGAGGCTGTGCCCTTGCACCGTGAGCGTCGCGGCGGTCGCGCCCGCTATCGCCATGACGGCGCCGACGGAAAGATCGATGCCGCCGGTGGCTATCACCAGCGTCATGCCGATAGCGAGCAGCGCCACGGGGGCGGCGCGGTTGAGAATATCTATCGGGCTGCCGAAAAGTCGCCCGTCCTGTAAAACTATCTGGAAGAAGTGATCGGCCACCAGGCCATCAACCAGCAGCACCAGCAGCAGCGCCGCGAGTTGCGGCATGCCGGGCGGCCACCGCCAGCGGCGCTTCGGCGCTCCCGTTTCCGGTAATGAACGAGACATCACGCGTTGCTCCTTATGCCGCAATGGCATTCATAATGGCGCCAACCGAGAGCTCCCCGAGCGGGATCTCCGCCACCTGCTGGCGGTCGCGCAGAATAATCACCCGGTCGGCGTAGCCCACCAGTTCTTCGAGTTCCGACGAGATAACCAGCAGCGCCAGCCCGTCGGCGCAGAGCGTTTCGATAAGCCGGATAATCTCTGCGTGCGCGCCAACGTCAATGCCGCGCGTCGGCTCATCAAGGATGAGAAATTGCGGTTTTGTCAGCAGCCAGCGCGACAGCAGAACCTTCTGCTGGTTGCCGCCGGAGAGCAATTCGATGGGCTGTTCCGGCCCTGGAGTACGAATGCCGAGCTGGCGAATAAACCGCGCGGCGATCTCATCCTGTTCGCGCCGTGGGATCGGGCGCAGCCAGCCGCGCTGGGCCTGAAGCGCCAGAATGATGTTTTCACGCACCGAGGCGGCGCCGATGATCCCATCCGTTTTACGATCCTCCGGGCAGAAACCGATGCCAAGCCGCGACGCCTGCTGCGGCGAGCGCAGCGTCTGCGGTTTACCTTTGATGGTAGCGGTGCCGCTGTCCGCCGGGTGAATGCCGAAGATCACTTCGGCGGTTTCGGTGCGCCCGGAACCGAGCAGTCCCGCCAGGCCCACGATCTCACCGGGACGAACCTCCAGCGAAAACGGCGCGATGACGCCTTTTTTACCGTAATCCCGGAACGCGGCGACCGGTTTTTCGCTAAGCAGCGTGCGACCGGCGCGCTGGAGAGCGTTACTTTCCAGCTCACGTCCAAGCATCATTTTCACCAGCTCGATTTGCGGCAGCTCGGCGGTCTCCCGCGTGCCGACAAATTTTCCGTTGCGCAGCACCGTGATGCGATCGGTGACTTCATAAACCTGATCGAGAAAGTGGGTGACGAACACCAGGCTGACGCCCTGCGCGCGCAACTGGCGCATCAGGGTAAAGAGCATTTCGACCTCTTTGGCATCGAGGCTCGCGGTGGGTTCATCGAGGATCAATACGCGCGCCGAGAGATCGATCGCGCGACAGATAGCGACGATCTGCTGCATCGCGACCGAAAAGCGGTTGAGCGGTTCGCGCACGTCAAGATGAAAACCATAAGATTCGAGCAGCGCCGTGGCGCGCTTTTCCATCTCCCTGCGACGCAGCAGGCCAAAGCGGCGCGGCTCGCGACCGATAAAGAGGTTATCGGCCACCGACATATTAGGCAGCAGGTTAACCTCCTGGTAAACGGTGCCGATGCCGAGCTGCTGCGCGTGCGCGGTGTTGCGCGGCCGCACCGCCTCGCCGCCGAGATAAATCGTGCCGCCGTCAGGCTGGTAGACGCCGGTGAGCGCTTTAATCAGCGTCGATTTGCCGGCGCCGTTTTCCCCCAGCAGCGCCATAATTTCCCCGCGCCGCAGGCTGAAATCGACATGGTCGAGCGCCTTTACGCCAGGAAACGTTTTGCTTAAGCCTTCCGTTCGCAGGATTTCCTGGTGATTATCGTTATGCATTGTCGGACTCTCCTGTGGCCCCGGGCCGGGTGTCGTGCGATGCCGTGAGTGCGCCGGCCGTTATAGCGGGCGCGCTGGTCGTTGCGGCGGGTGCGCTTAATCGCCCACTTTCCCTTCCAGGGAGAGGGCCGGGGTGAGGGTCAGTGCCCTCACGGCCCCCTCGCCAGAAGCCGGTCACGCGCGGCGGCTTAATACCCCATCGTTTTCTTCTTCTCTAACATCTCTTTGGCGGTATCCGGCAGATAGAGCACCGACTGGGTGATGGTCAGCTTCTCCGGCTGCGTGCCGTCTTTCTTGAATTTCTCCAGCGCGTCGAACGCCGGGCCGGCCATATTCGGGGTCAGCTCCACGCTCGCGTTCGCCTCGCCGTCTACCATCGCTTTGAAAATATCCGGCACGCCGTCGATAGAGCCCGTGAGGATATCTTTGCCCGGCTTCAGCCCGGCCTCTTTGATGGCCTGAATGGCGCCGATCGCCATGTCGTCGTTATGGGCGTAAACCATGCAGATGTTTTTGCCGTTGTTCTCGGCTTTGATAAAGCTCTCCATGACTTCTTTCCCTTTGGAGCGGGTAAAGTCGCCGGATTGCGAACGGATAATCTTGATGTTGGACGCTTTCGAAATCGCCTCGGCGAAGCCTTTCTTACGATCGATAGCCACGCTCGCACCGACGGTGCCCTGCAACTCCACGACGTTACACGGTTTGCCCGCGACGGTTTTCACCAGCCACTCGCCGATAAGCTTGCCTTCCAGCACGTTGTCGGCGGTGACGGTGGTCATGTAGAGCGACTTGTCTTTCACATCAATGGAGCGGTCCAGCAGGATAACCGGGATCTCCGCGTCTTTTGCCTCTTTCAGCACCGGCTCCCAGCCTGTCGCGACTACCGGCGCGATAAAGATCGCATCCACGCCCTGGGCGATAAACGAACGCACCGCTTTGATCTGGTTCTCCTGCTTTTGCTGGCCATCGGCGACTTTGAGCGTAATACCGCGCTTCTGCGCCTCGCTTTTCGCAACGCTGGTTTCCGCCGCGCGCCAGCCTGATTCAGAGCCGACCTGAGAAAATCCCACGGTTAACGGGGCCGCCAGCGCCATAGACGACATGGCTGCCGAAACTGCTGTGACAATAAGTAAGCGCTTCCACATAAAGGTATCCTCGTCGGGTTATTGTTGGGTAAGGTCCACCTGTGGCGAAACTATAGACAAGCGTGGATGTAACTGAATGCGTTACATCACAATTCAAAAAAGTAACGAAAAAGTTAAAAAACAGGATGACCTTGATTTCACGCCAGCCGGGAGACAGCGCGGCGGGCGGCAGGGCGGCATCGGGCAAAAATTTTTAGCGTAAAAATGCCCGTTAACGACGCTTTGTAAACGGTTTCAGTAATTTATTGAGGATGCAGCTGGCTTTATGGATTAATTTGTCATGGGAAAACGCTGAAAGCACCACCAGGCGCGCGGGCGAAAGAAAAGAGTCCACGACTTTCCATTGCAGTTGGCTATAATACCGGGCACTTGTTTGCCATACATTTTTAAGGAAACAGACATGAGCTTACTGAACGTACCTGCGGGCAAAGATCTGCCGGAAGACATCTACGTTATTATCGAAATTCCGGCTAACGCGGACCCGATCAAATACGAAGTGGATAAAGAGAGCGGCGCGCTGTTTGTTGACCGTTTCATGTCCACCGCGATGTTCTATCCGTGCAACTACGGCTACATCAACCACACCCTGTCTCTGGATGGCGACCCGGTTGACGTACTGGTCCCGACGCCGTACCCGCTGCAGCCGGGCTCTGTGATCCGCTGCCGTCCGGTCGGCGTGCTGAAAATGACTGACGAAGCAGGCGAAGATGCCAAGCTGGTTGCGGTACCGCACACCAAACTCTCTAAAGAGTACGATCACATCAAAGACGTGAATGACCTGCCGGAACTGCTGAAAGCGCAGATCGCTCACTTCTTCGAGCACTACAAAGATCTGGAAAAAGGCAAGTGGGTTAAAGTGGAAGGCTGGGATAACGCCGAAGCCGCTAAAGAAGAGATCCGCGCCTCTTTCGAACGCGCGAAGAAGTAATTCGCCGCGAAGAAAACACCGCCTCCGGGCGGTGTTTTTTTATGGGCGTTACGCCAGCGCTTCATCCTGACGCGCGGCCAGACGGAAAACGCTGACGGAGTCGAGCAGCTTCTCGGCCTGATACTGCATCGACTGCGCCGCCGCGGCGGATTCCTGCGACAACGCGGCGTTCTGCTGCGTCGCAGCGTCCATCTGGGTGACCGCGATATTCACCTGATCGATGCCGGTGCTCTGCTCGCGGTTCGCCATCGAAATGGTCTCGACCAGCTCGCTCACGCGCTGCACGCTTTTCAGGATCTCTTCCATCGCGCTGCCCGCGCCTTTCACCAGACTGTTGCCTTCATCAATACGGCTGACCGAACGGTCAATGAGGTTACGGATATCCTGCGCCGCCGAGCCGGAACGCTGCGCCAGCGCGCGCACTTCCGCCGCCACGACCGCAAAGCCGCGCCCTTCCGCGCCTGCGCGCGCCGCTTCTACCGCCGCGTTGAGCGCCAGAATATTGGTCTGGAAGGCGATACCGTCAATGACGCTGATAATGTTGCTGATTTCAGTGGAGAACTGGTGGATTTCGCTCATGGTTTGCACCACGCGCTCAACCACTTCGCCGCCCTGCCCGGCCACCTGGCAGGCGTCACGCGCGATGTTGCTCGCAAAACGCGAGTTTTCGGCGTTGTTTTTCACAACCGACGTCAGCTCTTCCATCGACGCCGCGGTCTCTTCCAGCGCGCTCGCCTGCGCCTCATTACGTGCTGAAAGCTCGCGGCTGCCGGTGGCGATTTGCGCCGACGCGGTAGCGATGGTCTCCGTACCGCTGCGCACGCCGGAAACGATGCGGGTCAGGTTCGCATTCATCTCCTGGAGCGCGCCCATCAGTTCGGCGGTTTCATCACGCCCGCTGACGGTGATCGGCGTTTGCAGATCGCCTGCGGCGACGTTGCGCGCGATAGTGACCGCCTGCGCGAGCGGGCGCGTAATGCTGCGCACCAGCCAGAACGTGATGATGATGCTGGCGATAAGCGTCAGCGCCATCGTGATAAGCAGCATGGTGCGGGTCTGCTGATACTGCTCAAGATTGCGCGCTTCGGTCTGCCGGGTCAGGAACTCCGCCTGTTTCAGCGTTTTGGCGACCACCTCGTCAATCATCCGGGTCGGCTCGCGATCAATGCCGCTGACCTGCTTATCGACGCGCTGGGCGCTCGTCACATCGGCGATGTCATACTGCGCAATCGCCGCCAGATAGCTTTTTTCCAGCTCGTCGTGCAGCGTGATGGTCTGGCGTACTTCATCGGCGTTCAGCCCCAGTTGCGGCAGTAGCGTCGTCAGACGGTTTAACAGCGCCTGGGTTTTATCGCTCTGAGCAATAAACGCAGCTTTATATTTATCAAACGCCGCCTGCCCGTTAGTGCCGCGCAGCAGGGTGTTTTTCCACTCCTGAACCTGAATTTTGAACTGCACCTGCGCATTACGCGCGGTGTCGATGCTCTCCGCTATCACCTTTTCCGTGGCCATAATCTGGTTATTTTGCTCAAGCCCGTCGGCGTTGATAGTCAGGCCGCGAATGCCGATAAACAGCACCGCGACAAGCAGTAACGCCGCCAGCAGACCGAGCCGTTGCCCGATAGTCAGGTGGTTTAATTTCATACTCTGTCTTTCCCATGGTGTAAGCGCGCCTGAAAGGGACGCGTCAGATCTATCGGCCTGCAAAATGCAGGCTTTATGGGGCGTAAGCGAGCAGAGAGAGTAGCAGTGGTTAAGTTGTTAATTAGCCACGCTAAAACATTTATGGCAGTTTTATGACAGCGCAGATTTACGGCACATTGCTTATTTGCGCAGCAGGAAACAGGCGCTCATACTGCGCGCGCAGGCGGGCCGCAGCGGCCATATCGCCGCGATGCTGCGCAATCATTATCTGACTTTGCCAGAGATTTTTATCGTTATGGCGCTGCGACCAGCGCTGCGCCTGCGCCATAAATTCGTCCAGATTCGCCTCGTTATGGGTGCGGTTGTAGTCGATTAAGAGCGCCACCATCGCGTCGAATTTCGCGCGTTCAAACTGCGTGGCGAAATACCAGGGCGCAGGCGCAGGAAAGCCTGCCAGGCCGCTGCGCTCAAGGCGCGTGAGCTGGTGATTCGCATAAAGCCCGGTCGCGCTGAAGGCGATAAGAGTGAGCGCCAGAGCGCCGCACAGGACGCGCCACCACAGACTGACAGGCGCCGGTGCTCGTAGTGACGACTCCACCGCGCCGAGGCGCAGCAGCAGGATAAACAGCCCAAAATGCACAAAGGACTGATAAAACGGGTACTCAAGATTCAGATGCACCAGCAGCGGTACTACCAGCAGCGCAAATGCCGTGGCTTCACGCCCGCGCCGCCAGGCGTTTTTCAGCATCAATAGCCAGCCCGCCACCAGCAACAGCATACCGGCGAGCGCCACCACGCCGCCCTGGAACCACATAAAGAGCAGCTCGTTATGCGGATGGGTGATTGGCATAGAATAGCGGTAGCCCAACCCGGGATGCGCCAGCGCCCAGCGGCTGAAGGCATATTCAAAGGTGCCGTAGCCCCAGCCGAGCCACGGTTTTTCCATGATCATTTGCCAGGTAATCACCAGAATATGCCAGCGCTCGCGGGTGGAGCCGGCATAGTCGCGGGCCATCAGATACGGCTCGCCGTTGACCATCACCGTGACATGCTGCGTGATATAAACACCCGCGCAGGCGCAGAGCGCTATGATGACCAGCGCCGCGCCTGCACGAGAGGCTTTTCCCCGCCCGGCAACGGCGCAGAGTACGGCAATAACGACAACCGCGCCGATAGCGCCAGCGCGTGACTGGTTGAGCGCCAGTACAAACGTGAGGACGCCGAGGCCCACGGTAATTAGCCCGATGCGCGCAGCACGACGCGCCGTCAACAGTAACAAGAAACCGCAGCCGGCGCCGGTGGCGAGAAAGCTCGCCAGCAGGTTCACCTGCTGGAAGATGCCGTAGGGGCGGCCCTGGTTGCGCAGCCAGTCGAACTCATACAGCCGGGCGGCGAGGTGCGGGCAGAACGCCTGCAGCAGGGCGATAAGCGCCTGCCCCAGCGCCAGCACAAACACGGCCAGCAGCGCCGCGCGCCGGTGGCGTGGCGTGAACGGCAGGCGCAACAGCGCCTGCCACAGCAGGAGTGCTGCCAGCAGCACCCACACGCCGGGGTTGCCGCGCGCCTGCAAAAGCCACGGCAGCAGGAGCAGCAGCCCGCCCGCCAGCAGCAGCGGCTGACGCTCCGCTCCGCCTTTGTTATGCCGCCACGCCAGCACCATCACCACCAGCCCCAGCCAGCAGAGAAACGTGAGGTTAAAAGGCAAAGCCACGCCGGACCCGCCGGAGTCGGGAATATAAAACAGCATCAGGCAGAGTAATAATAACAGCAGGGTTTTCATTTGTATTCACAATAGAGAAAAGGGACGCCGGTATAAGACCGGGCAGAAATAAAGAGTTATGACAACCTTTAACACTCTGGCTGATATTAATCCGGAAATAAAAAACCAGCCTATAACAGGCTGGTTTAAGACGCTGAATTGGATCCTTACAGCCGGAAATGTAATTGATAAAGCCGGAAAGAGGAAATTAATACATTCAGCCCGGCCTGACCCTAAATTATTGCTGCGTCATCACCAGTACCGCGCTGGCGGTAAACGGCCCGGTTTTAATATCAGCCACTTCTACCGACGGATTGCGCACCGCTTCAAACTTCAGCGTGACATCCGTGTTTCCTTCGGGAAACTGCATGGTCGTTATATCTGATGGCGAAAGTATTTTATCGTTATAACTTACCGCCACACCTAACCCATTAATGGATGAATTCACCACCTGAGAACCGCTGACCGTAATCGGCGTATAGTTAAGCTGCATTTTCATGCTTGCCGCTCCGCCAGTACAGGTTACCGGAAACTGCGCTGACTGAGGCTGACCGGAGCCCGGCACGGTAGGAATCACCGCTCTGTCAAGCGTGCCTAAATTGACATCAAGGTTATTACTATTATTGACCTTACAGGATATTACCGGCTGTGGTGGGGTTGGAGGTAGAGGACCAGGACCATATGAAGGACATGAATTCCAACTGGAATCAGGTAGATTTATTGAATATATCCCCCCATTGCCTTCAAGATAGAGACAATATTCCCCCTCCCCATCATGTAAATTCGAATTTATAAAGGCTCTCGAACCGCCGGAAAAGGTTAAATTCTGATCGCCAATGGACTTACTTGCATCAATCCATACAGCATTCGTTTTCGTCAAATCCTTTTCCGTATGTAAGCGATCTGGAAATACCCCAAACACTTCTATCCTCATGGAGTAATTTCCGGAAACAGGAACATAATTTCCCGAGGGAACACTTAAAGTACATGCGCCTCCAACCCACGAAGGATCTTTGCCAATAATAGCATGATCATACCCATCCGGGCAGTCGTTATAAATCCCACCTGCATCTCCTGTTGACCTTATTCCAGGGACCCCGCTAATTGTTCCTGCCTGAACAAGCGGCACAGCCATGAGAACCGACAGCGCTATTATTAATGAAACCAGATATTTACACATATATTCTCTCACTATCAGATCCCTGCTTCCTGTTTTTTACGGAAGATATAGATTTCTGACCTACGTATTATATTCCTGTCGTAAGCAAAATAGGCCTGTCCATATTTCGCCAACGCCATTTTTATAAAGGTATTAGATATTACTGATAACTCGCCGTCAGGGTCGCCGTGGCGCTGAACTCCCCTTCGGCCAGGGTTTTGACCGGGTCCTGCACCGGCACCGCCGTGAGCTTCAGCGACGGCAGCGCCCCCAGCGTAGTCTCCAGCGGCGTGTTCAGCGCCAGCGGCTGGCCGTTAGCCTCTATCCGGATAGCGAGCCCGTCCGCGCTGGTAGTGACCGCCGCGTCGTCGTAGCCCGCCGCCGTGCCGCTCATCGTCAGGCTCAGCGGCGAGCTGTCAGCGGCCCCCTGGCAGTCCACGGTATAGGGAATGGTCTGCCGGTAGTTGGTGCCGTTGACCTTGTTCACCCCCACCTGGCCGAACGCCACGTCAATGACCTGGTCGTTATTAACGGTGCAGGGGGTGGCGAGGATAAATTCTCCCCCGAAGTTCACGCTCATGCTGTCGCCGGTCTGCGCTGCCCGGGCCGTCTGCAGCAGCCCCGCCGCCAGCATGGCGGCCCCGGCAAGCAGCAGGGCGATACGTTCTGTTCTCATATTTCCCCCCTCAGTTAAACGCCATCACCAGCGAGCCGGAGGCCGTGAAGACATCGCCGCTGACCACGTTCTTGCTGTTTTCGGTACTCACCTGCACCAGCTTCGCCTGCAGGGCCGGCGGGTTCTTCTGGTCGATGCTGAACCAGGCGTCCATGGTCTGCGCCGTGCCGTTCACCATCAGCTCAATCCCCACAATGCCCTTGTCCGTACCCAGTACTTTGGTGCCGTTATAGGTTTCATAGCTGCCGGAAGAGGAGGTGAATTTCATCTGTAATAAACCTGCACTATCGCCTGAACAGATAAAGCTGGCGGTGAGCGGCTGCTCATAGTTGCCGTCCAGTTGGACGGTCGTGGCGCCTGTCGCCTTCAGCCGGACCTGGCCGAAGTCCACCTGCAGCGACCCGCCCGGGTTAAACTCACAGCTCCCGTTCGCCGTGACCGTCCCCGTGATATTAATGTTCATGGAAGACTGGTCGCCGGCTTTTGCCGCGGCCTCCGGGATGACGCCGCAAGGCACCAGCAATAACGCAGCTACCAGTAGTTTGCGAGCTCTGCCCGCACGGGTGGCCCACCGCCGCCCTTTGGCTCCGGTCAGGCCGTATGTCGTCCTTTTCAACTTCATCCCCTTACTGATAGCTCAGGATAAACGTGCTGATGGCCGTGAAGCTGCCTTCGGTCAGCGACTTGTTTGCCAGTACGGTCGGCTGTATCTGCACGAAGGCGTTAAAGTTCAGCGTGGTGTTGCCGCTCGCCAGCGGCATCTCCGGGCTGGCTTTATTCACTGGCAGCAGCGTGCCGTCCTGGCGTTCAATACCTATCGCCACGCCCTTCGCTGTACTTGATGCGTCCAGCGCCAGCAGGTCTGTCAATTCGGTATCGACTGTGCCCTGGAAAGTCACACCGACCGTGCTCATGATGGCCGGGTCGCACTCCTGCAGATGGATAGCGAACGGCTGGCTTTTTGTCCGCTGATACTGGTAGAGGTATTTCGTCACCACCGTACCGAAATCCAGACTGATATCGGTATCGGCGTCCGGCAGGGTGCAGGGCTCCGCCACCAGCGTGCCGGAGAAATGCACGTTATCCGCCGCCGCCAGCGCCTGCGTGGTACAGGCCAGCAGCAGGAACAGCATCCGTTTCTTCATTACCTGCTCCTTACTGGTAGATCATGCTGAAGTTAATCAACGCATGGTAAGGCCCGGCCATGAACGGTGCGGCGGTGCGTTCGGGCGTCAGCGTGAAAGTCACCTGGTCCTGTCCGGGATTGAGCAGCACGGTATCTCCCTGCTGGGCCATTTTTACCGTTTGCCCGCGGCTGTCTTTCAACCGCAGCCCGATGCCGGAGGCGCCCGTGACCTTAATCAGATCCGGATTGAACGCATCGGTCGGCGCCACAAACCGCGCCTGATACGCAGGCTGCTCCGCGCTACGGGTGTGCGTTAATGCCGTGAGGTTAGCGCTGCGCGTCGAGATTTCAGGGCAGTCGCGCAGGTAAAGCGTCACCGTTACCGGTTTTGCCATTTTGCCGACAAGGCTTACATCGGCGCGGGAGATATCGCCCAAGTCAACGTCCTGCCAGGCGGAATCCATCTCTAACCGGCAAGTATTCTCGCGCATCACGCCATGCACATAGAGCTCGCCGCCATCCGCCGAGACCGGCTCATCCGCCATCACTGGCGCGATAAAGCCAAGCGCTGCGCTAAGCGCGAAAATGTGAGCCATCCTTTTCATAAACGAGTCCTTTGCTGCCGCTTAGTTTTTATCTTTCAGCAGTTTTGCCGTGCAGGTTGCACCGCCGCAGCTGAACTGGATTTTCGGACGTCCGCCGTAGTCGTTCACGTAAGTGAGCACCGGGCTGTTGCCAAACGCGGCTGCGGAGGCGGCAATGGTTGCGCTGCCTTTCGGGCTTACCATCACAGGTTCAAAACCTACCGGTTTTCCTTTAGCTGACGGGGCCCCTTCGACAATCGTCAGGAAATACGGCGTCGGGTTATTCACCACAAATTTATCGCCCTGGCGCGTTAGCGTTACTTTCTCTACCCAGTCGCCTTCCGCCGCCTGGGTTTTGTCGAGTGCGATGGCCGCCGGGCGATAAAAGAGCTTGATGCGTGTCTGCAGCGCAATTTGCAGCGTATTCGGTTTATTGCTGCGCGGCGGGATCTCGCGCAGGTTGAAGTAGAACAGCGTTTCTTTGTCCTGCGGCAGCGTTCCCGCCGCAGACGATGCCTGCACTTTCACCTGGCTTTTCGCTCCGGCTTCTATGCGCTGTACTGGCGGCAGCACCGTCAGCGGGCCGGTGATTTTGTTGCCCTGCGCATCTTCAATCCACGCCTGGGCAAGGTAAGGCAGTTTTTTATTTTCATTACTGATATTCAGGCTGATGGATTTCTCCTCGCCGTTATAGACCACGCGGGTGCGATCGAGCGCGATAGCGGCAAACGCCTGCTGAGTCGCCATAACACCGGTCAGCGCCAGTGCGGCGGTAAAAATAGTGTTTCTCATACTTAACATAATGAATGACCCGTTGAGGTTTAATCGGTTTACCGCCGCGCCTTAACGGCACGGCAATAGCAGATTTCCGTTCTCGCTCGTCCCTTGCAGGTTTTCTGGCAGCGTGACCGCACATTGCGTTGCGCCATTCCAGTTCACCTGTAATTTGTGGCCCGGCTTCAGACCGCTTAACCAGGCCTGGCCCTCGTCATTGACGATGCCGACTTCCTGATTTTCCGCGTTACGCACGCTGGCGCCGAATGGCGGGAAAGTGCCGTCCGCGAGACGGATAATCGCCATCGCCTTAAGGCCGGAAATCACATTAAATTTGCGATAGCCAATCGCGCCTTCGGTAAGCGTTGCCTGCACCACCGATGCAGTCGCTTCCGCATCCTCTGGCAACTTGTTGATATCAATGCTCAGGCTGTTTTTGCTGTAATCACTGACATCCGTCACCACCGCTTTGCCGAAATGGTTGGTAGTGGTGGCGTTGGCATAACCCTGTACCGGGATATCCGCCGCATCGCCGGTATCTAACAGCACGCGCGTTCCGCCCATGACGTTAGAACGGTGCAGCGCGGCGCCTTTCGCCGTTGCCGTCATCCCGCCGCGCAGCGATACGCCCGCTGAGCTGTACTGACCATGCTGGTAATCCAGGTTGCCGCTCACCTCGGCGAGTTCGCCCGGATGATCGTAATAGCCGCTCAGGTTGCCGCCGTCATCGCTGCCGCCCGCCGCGATACGGTAGTTATCGCCATTATCTAACCGGTCGAAATAGCTCAGGTTGTGGTTACTGGCGTCCGCGCTGTATGACGAGTTAAGCCCCAGCGTGCCGGTATCGCCCATCGGTAAGGAGAGCGACATATACATGCCGTCGTCGTTTTCGCCGTTAAACTTATTGCGGTACGCTGTGAGCGACGCGCTAATATTTTTCATTTTCCCGATATCGAAATAGCGTGACAGCGACAGGCTGTAGCGATCTTCCGCCGGGTTATTCCAGTAGGTCTGGTGCGAATAGTTCAGGTACGCGCTCAGCCCGATGCTCTCAAACTGCTGGCTGAAGGAGACGGTGTACATCTCCTTGCTTTGCATGAAATCGCCGTTATCCGCTTTGTAATTCAGATAATCGTTAAAGCTCATAAAGTCTTTTTCTGAGAAGCGATAACCTGCGAAGGTCACCTGGCTTCCGGTTTCATCAAAGCGCTTCGAATAGCTCACGCGATAAGACTGACCGTGACGCTCTTCGCCACCGTCGAGCTTCGCCCCGGAGCGGGTAATATCGAATGCCAGCGCCCCCAGCGCCATCAAATCGCGGCCGACACCCAGCGCCGTTGCAAGATAGTTGCGGCTTGCCACCAGACCGCCATAGAGTGACCAGCCGTTGCTGATACCCCAGGAAAATTCACCAGAGCCGAAACCACTGCCTTCGCTATGGTGATCGTAAGTACTCGGCCGCCCGGCATACATTTTGTAACGCACGCTGCCGGGGCGCGTCAGATACGGGATCGACGCGGTGTTCACTTTATATTCCTGCACCGAGCCGTCCTGCTCCTGCACGCGCACATCCAGCGCGCCGGACACCGAGTTATTCAGATCCTGAATCGCGAACGGCCCCGCCGCGACCTGAGTTTCATATATCACGCGCCCCTGCTGAGAAATCGTCACTTTAGCGTTGGTTTTCGCCACGCCGGTGACCTCAGGCGCGTAACCGCGCAGGTTCGGCGGCAGCATATTGTCGTCGGAAACCACGCTCGCGCCTGCAAAACGCACGCTGTCGAACAGATCCGAGTTCATATAGTCTTCGCCGAGCGTTAATTTCGCGCCCATTTTTGGCAGCGCCCGGTACATCTGAAAACGGCTCCAGGTCCACTTTTTCTGGCCGCTGGTATTTTCCGATTGATCGTCATAGTTAGCCTGCCAGTCGGCGCGTAAGCGCCACGGCCCGACATTAGCGCCAACGGTACCGTTGCCGGAGACCGATTTATCATCGCCGCCCTGGCTGCCTTCGTTATGGCGCGTCTGGGCGTTAACGTTGTAATCCGCAATCAGGCCCGGAATACCGTCGTCCCACATTGAGGGCGGCACCCAGTCATCAGAGGTATATTCCAGGTACGCCTGGGGTACGTTCAGCGTTAGCGTACCGCTGCCCAGATCCGGCGTCGCCTCTACGCCGTTCAGCGCCGTCACATCCACGCACTGGCCGTTATGCCAGGTTTTCAGCTGTGTAAAATATTTCTCTTTAAAACCGAATTTCTTCACCTGATCCGGCGTAAAACAGATGCGCGTCTGGCTTTTGTCATTTTCGTCAGCCAGAACGCTGACAGGCTGTTCTTCAAGCTGGTTCTGATTAACTTTAATAGTAAAGGTATAATCGCCCGGCATAATATAGCCGCGCTTTGAAAACTGACTCAGATCGATATTCTGCTTATCTTTTACGTCTAATACGTCCGTATTAAACTGGATATCATCCGCCGCCATTGCGGGGGTCCGTAAACACGCGCAGATGCATAACGCCAGCGCTGACGGCACCATCAGTGTTGATAGAGTGGCATGCTTATTATGTTGTCTGGCCATATCCCTTTTGCCGGTTTACGGGCAATCTCTGTCAAAAAAATCAGCAATAAAGAAGGTGCTTAAAAATAATCAATACGATATTTAATTACCGATGAGTATTCGCCTGGACGTAGCCCATCATCATTTGCTTTAAGGCGTAGCTCGTAATCCAGTTTAATATCGTCACCAGAGATTTCTGTATAAGGCAATGGCTGTCCGGGGTGGATCTCATCCCCGTTTTTACTGGCAATTTCCAGCGCCACGCCGCCTGCTTCGCCTGTTACCTGAAACAGTCCGTCATCGTCAGCACCATCAAAGGTCACCTGCAAAAACTGCCATGGCGCGTCGCCTGGCTCTCCGGTATCAAATGTACAATTCACCAGATGAATGGAAAACGGCTGTGCAATGCTTTCGCCTGCACGCTTCAGCACATTCATCGATGCTGCCGGCATTTCGATAGACTGGTAACGACTCTCCATGGCGATATCACAAGCTCTGGAAACAATGGAGCCTTGCATACTCACTCGACCATTTAAGCCGATATCAAATTCGGAAGCCTGATGCGATGCCTTCGCGGCCAACGCTGTACATCCCAGGGCCAAAGCTATTGCATAACACCTGATTTTGGTCATGAGATCCGTCTCTGAAAGAGGGGGAAACCATACGCCCGCCAGGGCGGACGTATGTTCCCTGGTAACGCTAAACTTATTCGTAAGCCAGAGTGAAGTCAGCTACAGCGGTGAAGTCACCCGGGGTCACGGTTGCAGACGCGCCGTCGCCCTGCAGGTAAGCGGAGAACAGCAGCGTGTTATTACCATTCTGCAGTTCACGCGCTTCAGACGCTTCGCCCAGTTTGATCTGCTCGCCGTTGCCGTCGGTCAGGATCAGGCTGGCACCTTTCGCTGTACCGGTAATACCCAGAGAACCGTCCGTTGCACCTTCAGCGCCGGTAAACGTGGTTTTAACGGATTTCAGCGTGGAAACATCACAGTTTTCCAGCTTGATTTCGAAGTTACGCGGTACGGAAGTACCGGTGTTACCGTTTGCTTTCAGCGCAACGTTAGAAACCTGGCCCATGCTCACGGTCTGATCGATGCTGTCCGGGTTGATAGAGCACGGCGCATCAATAATAGAACCAGTGAAAGTCACTTTTCCGTGGCCCTGATCTTTTGCGTTAGCCATACCTGCCGCCAGCATCAGACCCATTGCCGCTGCCAGAGAAACTTTGCTGAATTTCATGATTTTTCCTTGAGTTAAATTAACGGGTTCCTTTAAAAACCTTCAAAGTGATCAATATAATATTCACTACACAAATATGTAATGCCACTTATATTTGCCACACCTCGAATTCATGGGAATTTTATGTTCCGCATCAGGAGTCATCAAGAAATATAAAGTCTAAAAAAAGAACAGAATTATCTTCATGAAAGGAATGAAACCAATTCTCTGAAAATCAGAATAAAAATGCATTAATCAGGCATTTAAACACGGTTGATAAATAACATTGCTTATCAATGCAGATTCACTCAATTCCCCATGAACTTTTTTGGCCCCATAATTAATAAAAAGCAATTAACATCCATTAAAAAGCATATTTAATTAAACTACAGACAATAAAAAACCACGCCGAAGCGTGGTTTTCAAAGGATATTGACGTTACCTGTCGAGCCAGTTACCGCTCTCAATACGGGTAAGCCCTTCTGTAGGACGCTGATACACATACATCCAGGCGCTGCCGTACGGCGTCTGGATAAGCTGGCGTTTATACTCGCCGCGCGCGGTGCGCAGCGCATCCAGCTCGGCAAGCGTCGTGGCATCGATACGATACACCTCGCCGACGACCGAGCCCTCTCCCGGCACTGCGCCCGGATAGTGGCCCAGGCTGAAGAGCTGGTAGTTTTCGATGTCGTAATCACCCAGCCACTGGGCGTTGGTCATCCAGTGGCTGTTGCCCTGTTTGCGTCGTAAACTGCCGTAGACAAATATTCGCATTGCTAAAACTCAAACTGATAGAGCAAATCAAGTGCCTGATCTACGCCAGACACCGCTTCCAGATATAGCTTAGGCATCAGGCGATACCTTAGCGTGAGCGTCGCCAGCGAGTCAAAAATGCCCACGCCGTATTTCACCTGGAGACCCGGCAGTACATAGCCGCTGACCACCACCTGGGAGGAATCCCCTACCCCTTCGGTGTCCAGCGCCAGATTGCTTACGCCAAACGTCTCGCCGATTTTACCCACAACCTGCCCACTTTGTGCAACCCCCAGGCCAATTAGCATGGAAGTCATGGCATCGCTGTCGCTCTGGCCGCTCTCCAGCCCTTGTCCGCGCAGCAGATAAGAAAGCGCTTCCTGCTGCGACATCGCCGGGTCGGAGAAGACTTCCACCTTCGGCTCGTCAGTCTCGCCGGTGACACGCACACCAGCGATCACATCGTTTTCTGTCGCCTCAGGGTTACGGATCGCCTCAATATTCAGCAGCGGCCTGTCCGGCGGACCGGAGAACAGCAGCTCCCCTTTACGCACCAGCAAATCCTGACCATAGGCGTGGAAGCGCCCTTCCGGAATATTGATCTGCCCGTTCAGGCCCAGGCCCTGTTTATCCTGCGCGGCTTTGAGGTCGCCGGTAAGGCGTGCCTTCAGCCCAAAAGCATCTATCCGCACGTTATTTCCAACGTGAACGATCAGATTACTATTAACAGGAATGGACGCGCGCTGTTCTTCTTCCGGTTTCAGATTTTCATCGAGCAAAACTTCATCACTGGAGACGCCCACCGCGCTTTCCGGCAGGTCATGCACCACGATACGCGCCCAGGGCACATCCACACGGCCATCGAGCGTGATAAGGCTCGGCGTCGCTTCCAGCACCACATCCGGCGAGACATCCAGTCGCACCATCGGCGGCACGGTGATCCGCACCCGGCTGCCACGCGCCGCCACCCTGGCGCGCCAGTTATCGATCTGGCTCCAGTCTGCGTTGCCGTCGAGCGCGATTTCGCCCTGTTTCGTGCGCACCACGCCCTGTAGCGTCGAGCTCATCCCGTTGAAGTTCATCGCCAGCTGGCTTGGCTGCATATCGAAGGGCATAAAGTTTCCTTCGATATCGACACCATTGAGCTGCATCTGACCGAAAAGCTGCGGCTGACGCGCGTTGCCGCCAAGCCGCAGGCTGGCGCTCAGAATGCCCGCCGCCTTTTCACCGCGTGAAAAGACCGGATTAGCGATAGCAAGCGAGAAATTACGGATATTCACGTTCCCGGAGAGGTTACGACGCTCCTGCGGGTCCGCCACCTGAATATCGCCGTCAAACTGCCCGTTGTTCGCCAGCCGAATCAGCCAGTTAAGCCGCGCGCGGTTATTGCGCAGTTCCGCGTTAAGATTCAGCGTATCAAACGCCACCAGCAGCGGACTGCCGTTAACCAGCTGCGTGACGCGCACGCCGCGCCCGGCCAGCTGCACCTGTCCCTGCGGCAGCCCTTCTTTCGTTGTGTCCCAACTGACGTCTGCCTTACCGGTAAAGAGGCCGCTCGCCTGCGTTTCTTCCGGCATAAACGGCTTAATCATCGCGAGATCGAAGCGGTTGAGGTTAACCTGCGCGCGGCCGCTGGCGCCCGCGTCGATAGTTTGCGGCACGCACAGTTCGGCGTTCGGGTTACGCCAGCAGTGCGGGCCAATGGCGATTTTCTGCTCCTGACCGCGATAATCGAGCGTGAGCGCCCGGCTCAGCGCCCACGGGCCCACCGGGGTGGCGAAACGGGTATTATCAATCTCACCGCGCCAGCGCATGGCCTGACGGTCAAAACTGCCGCGCAGGTCAAGCTGGCCGGAGACCGGCTCGCCCTGCACGCGCAACGCCATCTGGTGCGATTTCTCGTTGCCTTTGGCCGCAAGCGTAATCAGCCGCAGATTGATATCCCCCTGCATAAGACGCTCGACACGCAGATCCAGCGTGCCGCCAATCTGATCGGTGGATTTTACATCGCCCAGCAGACGCACCTGGGCCACAGAGAGTTCCTGCCAGCGCAGATTGCGTGCGGTCACATCCGCGTTGAGCTCCGGCGCGTCGACGTTGCCGCGAATTTTCACCAGCCCTTTCGCCGTGCCGCCGAGGCCCGGCAGCGCGTTGTCGAGCGCGGGCGCGTCGATCGTCGCGTCAAGCGAGAGATCTTTTACGCCGAGATCGCCTTTGATGTCTGCTTTGTTGCGCCCAAGCTCCAGATGCAGGCCCGGAATCGTCCATTGCAGATAGCTGTTGCCCTTCAGCTTACCGTCAACATTCACTTTGTTCTGTTTGACGTTCCCTGCAAGTTTCAACTCCGGCACGTCAAGCTGCCAGGTACCGCCGTAAAGGCTCCCGCGCAGCTTTATCAGCCCGTCGAGCTTCGACGGCCATTCTGGATACTGTTTCGCGGTGTTAATGTCCTTGAGGGCCAGCTCGCCGCGCCAGCTGATGGCCTGCTGCCAGTCGAGCAGCGCCGTCAGCGTGGTGTGGCCCTGGAGCGCCGCGACATCCAGCTTGTCGATATTAATTTGCTGTTCATTGCCCTTACCGTCGAGCGTAATGGTGGCGGGGGGCAATTGTTCCCCTTTGACGGCGGTGCGAAACGACAGCGCGTAGTCGGTCATTTTGCCGGAAAGCTTCAGCTTCAGATCATCCGCCTGATACTGACGCGGGCCAGTGAGCGGCCAGTAGAGTTGATCGCTGGTGATATCCAGATTAAGCGGCAGCCCGGCTTCGGCAAGCTTCGTCTGGCCGCGCAGCACCACGTCTACCGGGCCGGAAAGATTAACGCCGAACTCCAGCTGCTCGCGCAGCGCGCCGCCCACTTTAAGCTTCACCTTTTCGCCCTTGAGCGGCTCGACGTTTAGCGTGCTGTTGAGGGTGATATCCACCGGCCAGTTATTGCGCAGCTCGGCGCTGCCGGTGGCGTTCACCGTGCCCTGGTTCGAGTCGATATCCAGCGTGTCGAGCTTCGTCACACCATCCACGCTGCTGATTTTCACCAGCATATTATTAACCGTGATATCGGTGTCGCCGGTCAGGCGCAGCTGTTCGCCGCGAAAACTTTCCACCGTCAGGTTCAGCGGCAGATGCACGTCGGTCATCTCCGGCAGCACCGGTTTTGAGAACAGGTCACGCAGCGTCTCGCCAAGCGGTTTTTCCTGCGGCTGCGGGTTGTTGACCTTCGGTTCAACCACTTCTTCCTGCGCGACATCCGCCGCTTTCGGCAGCGCTATCAGCAGCCCCTGCAACGAAGTGGGTTTGAGCGTCAGGTTACGGCTCTCCCAGGCGAGGCCCGAGCTGAAATCCATCACCGACACCAGCGTGTCGTCGATTTTAATATTAACGTTATGCAGCGCCGCCCGGCTCAGCGTAATCGGGTACGGCGTGGAGAGATCAAGCGGCCCGCTCTCCTCTTCTTCCACTTTCGCGGCAGGCGGCATCTTTTTAGTATCCACCACCACATTCACATCTTTCAGTGAGAAATCGTTCACGCACAGGCTGCTGTCGCGCAGGCAGGCGAGCTTCACAGAAAGATGGATTTCACCGGCGTTAACGTCCACGCCCGGTTGCTGGTAGCGCAGCGAGGTGACGGTAAGGTTACGCCAGCCCCCGGTAACGCGGCCGATATCCAGCCCCGGCACCCAGCGGTTCGCCGCGTTGAAAATCAGATGCAGGCCGGTAGTCGTGCCCACCAGAAACCCGACGGTAGCGATAAGCAGAACTATGACGGCCAGTACGGCGAGGCTGATTTTTTTTACACGACTCATAATTCAGGCCCCAGACCGATGTAAAACTGCAAACCATGCTCCTCTTTGTCGCCTACCGGCACCGCGAAATCGAGCTTGATGGGGCCGACCGGCGACTGCCAGCGTACCCCGACGCCCGCGCCGGTTTTGAAATTACTCTGTTTGATGTCGTTAACCGCTTCGCCGGAATCGACAAACACCGCGCCCCACCATTTACCGGTGACGTTGTACTGGTACTCAAGCGACCCGGTGGCGAGTTTCGAGGCGCCCGTCAGCTTGCCGTCGTCGTCTTCAGGCGAAATCGATTTGTATTTATACCCGCGAATGCTGCGGTCGCCGCCCGCGAAGAAACGCAGATCCGGCGGCACACGCTCAAAATCATTGGTCTCTATCCAGCCGAGATTGCCGCGCGCCACAAAGCGGTGTTTGTCATAGAGCGTGCGGATCCAGACGTTTTGCGCCTGCAACACGACGAAATCGACATCCGAGCCCCAGGCGGTGTCCGAGTAGTCGATGGAATAGCGCTGCGAATCACCCCAGGTCGGCATCAGGCCGCCTCGTGAGCGGGTGCGGCTCAGCATGACGCCAGGATAGAGCAGCATCGTGGTGTGGGTGACGTTGGCCTGGGTAAAGTGGTCGAGGCTCCAGCGCAGGTTAATGGCGCGCTGCCAGCCGCTGGAGAGATCCCAGTAGCGTGAAACCGCAAGCGTCGTTGAGTCGGCTTCGGTGTCGTTGAGATCGGTGCGCTTAAAACCGCCCTGCAGCAGGTAATACTGCTCCAGCGGGTTCTTCAGCAGCGGCATTTTATAGCTGAAATCGAGCTGCTGTTCCGGCGCGGAAATACTGGTCGAGGTGGTCAGGCTATGGCCGTAAGAGTTGATCCACGGCTTACGCCAGTTCGCTTTCAGGCGCGGCCCGACATCGGTGGAATACCCGGCGCCCACCTCGACGGTGTTTTTAATGCGCGGCGAGACCACGCCCCGCAGCGGCAACACTTTCGTCTTACGGGATTTTTCAAACTCCGGCGCCACCACCACCGAGTTAAACCAGCCGGTGGCGGATAATCGACGGCTCAGCTCCGCTACGTCGCTCGACTGGTAGTCATCGCCTTTTTTAAACGGCACGAGGTTTTGCAGATACTCCTCGCGGATTTGCGAGCCCGCAAAAGTCACGTCGCCGAAGCGATAGCGCGTACCGCTGTCATAATCGATATCCCAGAACGCCTGGCGACGCTCGACCGACACGCCGAGCTGGCTCTTTTTGTATTCGCTGTCGAAATAGCCCCGACGCAGCGCCACGCTGGTCAGCCCTTTTTTGAAGCTATCGTAGTCGTTATGGTTCAGCACGGTGCCGACGGCGGGACGCTTTTTCAGCAGCGCGAGATACTCTTTATCATCGCGCGCGCCGCCGCGCAGGATGACATTGGTGGCGCCGATACGCACCGGCTCGCCGGGGTTAACGCGCGCCAGCAGCACCTGACGGCGACCGCCGGGCGGCGGCTCGCGCAGTTCAAAATCAATGGTGGGTTCATAATAGCCCAGCGCTTTCAGCCCGTTACGGATGGCGTCATCGACGCGCGCGCGAAAGCGGCGGTCCGGCGTGACCTCATCAACCTGAATGGTGGAAAGCTGAGCGCGAACGTTTTTTTGCAGCGCGCCGGACAACCCTTCTACCTGCAAACGCACGGGCGCCGCAGTCGAGGCGCTCGCCATCAGCAGTGCGGCCCAGCACAAGTTACGGATTTGTGGCACGTTTTCTCCTGAATATCCCTTATTCCCACCCCTGGAAGGAAACCTGATGCCGCTCCGTGGCCTGACAAAACTCCGCTAAATGGAGTTGAAAAAAAGACGATCAGCCAAATATTTCTTATGTTTAATTTAGTCGCATTTAAACGCTTTATTGTGGGCAAAGAGCCGCTTCGTGACAACCGCAGGCGAAAATTTGCGCGCTCAACATTTTTCAGGAGGTCGGCGCCATGAGTTTTTTTGATAAGAAACAGCTAGTTACCCAGGAAGATGCACTGCCCGGGCGAAACACCAAAATGCCGGTGGCGTCACTGCATACCGTGACGGGTCACTCAATGACCAACGTGCCGGAGGGTATGGAAGTGGCGCTGTTCGCGATGGGCTGCTTCTGGGGTGTGGAACGGCTGTTCTGGCCATTGCCGGGCGTCTACAGCACCGCAGCGGGCTATACCGGCGGCTATACGCCGAACCCGACCTACCGCGAAGTATGTAGCGGTCAGACCGGACACGCCGAAGCGGTGCGTGTCGTTTATGACCCGAAAGTTATCAGCTATGACCAGCTGCTGCAGGTGTTCTGGGAAAACCACGATCCGGCGCAAGGGATGCGTCAGGGCAATGACGTCGGTACGCAATACCGTTCGGCCATTTACCCGCTGACGCCGGAGCAGGAAACGGCGGCGCTGGCGAGCCTCGATCGGTTCCGCGCGGCGATGGAAGCGGCGGGCGACTATCGCCATATCACAACGGAAATCGCCCCGGCGTCGCCGTTTTACTATGCCGAAGATGAGCACCAGCAGTATCTGCATAAAAATCCGTACGGCTACTGCGGCATTGGTGGGATCGGCGTCTGCCTGCCGCCCGAGGCCTAACGATTTATCAATTCCCGTCTTATCAGACTTTTTGATAAGTGATGAGAGGCGATAAGCGGCGCGTACATGGTATGTCTCGACCGAACCTGGCTGCGGAGACATACCATGAAAACCACAACGCTGTTGCGCACGTTTATTCCGGTTGTAACTGGCCTTAGCGCCCTCTCCGCCTGGGCTGGCCCCCAGGCGGATGTAGTCTGCTCCTTCCACCATACCGCGGGCGATGACGCCATCATGATGTATGGAATGCCGAACCATGCCATGCTGCATGACTTTTTCGGCAATACCCATACCGATGCGTATTCTGACTACACGCGACTGCGCCATCAGCCGGAAACCACCTGCAATAACAAAGCGGACAGCTCCGCCTGGTGGGCGCCCACCATGAAGCTGCCCGACGGGCAAATCGTCAGGCCCGCCTACCAGAAAACCTATTATCAGAGCACGAACGTCGATAAATACCCCCTGACACCCTTTCCGCTCGGGCTGGAGCTGCTGGCCGGCGACCATCACGGCACCGGGCCGAACAAACGCATCACTTTTCTGTGCGGCAACGGCAAGGGCTACACCAACACGGCGGGGGAAGTGTGTGGGCTGCGTGAAAAAGGCGACGCGGTGCAATTTAACATCGGCATTCAGTTTCCCAACTGTTGGGACGGCATCAACCTCAAACCGGTACGCGGCAGGATGAACGCGACTTACGCCAGCGACGCGGGCGCGTGCCCTGCGCAATTCCCGGTGAAAATCCCGACGGTTAATATGAATGTCGCCTGGGTACTGCCGCAAATCACCTCACTGGATACCGCAAAAATCGAACTCTCGATGGATCCGGAGATGAACGGTGAAACGCGCACCGAAAAATGGGGCAGCATCTACACCGCGCACGGCGATTTTATGAACGGCTGGCCGGTGGAATCGGCGCAGTTTATGACCGAAGAGTGCATGAATAATAATATGGACTGCGGCACCAATATTCCCTTCAGTTATACCCGCGCGATAGCCGACACCTGGGTCAGCAGCGCCGAGCCGCAGCGCAACTTTGGCGACGATACCACGTTGCAGGTGCAGGATGACTGGCGCAACGGCGGCCGCACCGCCAATACCGAAATCATGTCGCTGGTGAAATTTTCTATCCCGCCGCTGCCGGAGGGCTATTCCGAGGCCGACGCCGCGCTGTTTAAATATAAAATTCGTATCTATGGCGGCAAAAACGCCGAAGGGGCCGATCAGATCTTCTTTTATCCAACGGACACGCAGTGGGACGAGCATCAGGTGAACTGGAACAATCGTCCGGCCTGCAATTACCGCTCGGATGGCATACTTTATCTCGATAAACAGCGTGTCTATCGCTACGTGGATGTCGATAAAGCCGTGCGGGCCGCGCTGGCAGCCGGGAAAACGGAAATCGCCTGGTATATCGGCGGCGACCGTCAGGGCAATAACTACAGCTTCAACCCGGCCGGCAGCAAAGAAAATCTGCTGCTGATGCTGGTGGGCTATAAAACTACCCCGGAAATCTGACCTCTTTCCCCCGCAGTCTTGCCCTGGGGCGGCGGGGCTTTCTTCACGCGTTGCGCAACCCTCTGGCAGCCCCGCTGGGGCTTACGCTATACTACCCTTTGAATTTGCAGGCCTCCTTCTCTACGGGCCCGCAATCACAGTGTTTTCACACAATAATCAACTTCCCTTCCGAGGATCCGGCGATGGCTGGATAAGATATGTTAAACAGTATTTTACTGATACTTTGTCTCATTGGCGTCAGCTCGTTTTTCTCGCTTTCCGAGATCTCGCTTGCCGCCTCCCGTAAAATTAAACTCAAGCTGCTGGCCGATGAAGGCAACATCAACGCCCAACGGGTGCTGAAGATGCAGGAAAACCCCGGCACCTTCTTTACCGTGGTGCAGATAGGCCTGAACGCTGTCGCTATTCTGGGCGGTATCGTGGGCGATGCGGCGTTTTCGCCGGCGTTCTATACGCTGCTGGTCCGGTTTATCTCGCCGGAAGCCGCCGAGCAGGTCAGCTTTATCCTCTCCTTTACGCTTGTCACCAGCCTGTTCATTCTCTTCGCCGACCTGACCCCGAAACGCATCGGTATGATTGCGCCTGAAGCTGTGGCTTTGCGTATCATCAACCCGATGCGCTTCTGTCTGTTCCTCTTCCGCCCGCTGGTGTGGTTCTTTAACGGCATGGCGAATGTGATTTTCCGCATCTTCAAGCTGCCGATGGTGCGCAAAGACGACATCACTTCCGATGATATCTACGCCGTGGTGGAAGCCGGCGCGCTCGCGGGCGTGCTGCGCAAGCAAGAGCATGAGCTTATCGAAAACGTGTTTGAGCTGGAGTCGCGCACCGTGCCGTCCTCTATGACCTCGCGCGAAAACATCGTCTGGTTCGATCTCCACGAAGATGAGCACAGCCTGAAGCAGAAAATCGCCGACCATCCGCATTCAAAATTCCTGGTGTGTAATCAGGATATCGACCACATCGTCGGTTATGTCGATTCCAAAGAGCTGCTTAACCGCGTGCTGGGCAACCAGAGCCTGGCGCTCAATAGCGGCGTGCAGATTCGCAACACGCTGATCGTGCCGGATACGCTGACGCTCTCCGAAGCGCTGGAAAGCTTCAAAACAGCGGGCGAGGATTTTGCGGTTATCATGAACGAATATGCGCTGGTGGTAGGGCTTATCACGCTCAACGACGTAATGACCACGCTGATGGGCGATCTGGTTGGACAGGGGCTGGAAGAGCAGATCGTCGCGCGCGACGAAAACTCATGGCTTATCGATGGCGGCACGCCGATTGACGATGTCATGCGCGTGCTGGATATCGACGAATTCCCGCAATCCGGAAACTACGAAACCATCGGCGGCTTTATGATGTTTATGCTGCGAAAAATCCCGAAACGTACCGATTCGGTGAAATTCTCCGGGTATAAGTTCGAAGTGGTGGATATTGATAACTACCGCATCGACCAGCTGCTGGTGACGCGTATCGATAACAAACCGGGTGTCCTGACGCCCAAACTGCCGGACGAGCAAACCGCCGCCTGAGCCTCAAAACACTAACGGCCCCATCGGGGCCGTTTGTCTTTACTGCCTACGCACAACGCTGTCGTTACGCCATCTCAGTCTGGAGACGCATAACCTGACGGTTGACTTCGGACATGACGGAGTAGTGCTGCTTGTCCTTCACTTTCGGGACGAGGATTTTGCCTTTATCAAACTCGAAAGCGCCAACATCCTTGATATACAACCGTCCACGAAACAGGATCTTCACGTACTTCGCCACCTGAAGCGGGTTGTAACGTTGGAAAATTTTCATTGTTCTCTCCTGCTGAAGATTACGCCCTGCGGTACCACATTTGGACCAGCATCATTAAGGCGCAAAATTTGTTGCCAGATGACTATAGACCAGAACTGCGAGAGCACCCACTCTGCCTGACTTTATTTACCCTTTTATTACAATCTTTCAGAATTTTCTTTTCAAAACTCGAAAAACCACAGGAGAATGCCGCTTTTTTTCACGGGTTCTGTGCGTTCGCCCGCAAACTGGCACTCTGGTTGCGTGAAAACAGAAAATTAACACTTAAGCTAAAAAGCAATGGACTCAAGTGGTCCGATCACCTGCAAATGAGAAGAAGGAGCCACCTATGACCCTGCGCGGAATGCTGGCGCTGAGCTGTCTGCTGCTGCCGATGATGGCCTCAGCACATAATTTTAAAGAGAACGAGCGCGTCCCACCGGTAGGCATCAATGACAAAGGCGAGCTAATGCTGAATAAAGATCAGTTTAGCTACAAAAACTGGAACAGCGCGCAGTTACCTGGAAAAGTGCGAGTGCTGCAACATATTGCCGGACGCACCTCGGCGAAAGAGAAAAATGCGGGGCTGATTGAAGCCATCAAAGCGGCAAAATTCCCGCATGACCGCTACCAGACGACCACCGTGGTCAACAGCGACGACGCCATTCCCGGCACCGGCATGTTCGTACGCCACAGTATTGAGAGCAATAAACAGCAGTATCCATGGTCGCAGTTTATTGTCGACAGTAACGGCGTGGCGCAGAAAGCCTGGCAACTGGAGTCGGAAAGCTCGGCAATTGTTGTGCTGGATAAAGACGGGCGGGTGCGGTTCGCGAAAGACGGCGGGCTGACGCAGGATGAAGTGCAGCAGGTGATTAGCCTGCTGCAACAGTTACTCAGTAAATAGAGACGCGGAAGCTGGGGTTCAGGAAGGATTCACGCGGCGTGTAATCCAGGGTTTTGCCCTGCCAGTCGTGAACCTGCGCCCCGGCGGCAATCGCCACCGCGTGGCCTGCCGCGGTATCCCAGGTGTTGGTCGGCCCGAAGCGCGGGTAAAGCTGCGCCTCGCCTTCCGCCACCAGGCAGAATTTCAGCGACGATCCGACGGATGTGGTCTGATGCTCGCCGAGCTGTTGCAGATAATCCTGAAGCTCGGCGTTATCGCCGTGAGAGCGGCTGATCACCACGCGCGGCGGACGCGCGTCGCGCACCTGAATCTGCTTACGTACGCCGCACTCCTCTTTCCACGCTTTTCCTTCCGCCGCGCTGTACATCACCTTCAGCACCGGCGCGTAAACCACGCCAAGCACCGGCTTGCCGTCTTCAATCAGCGCGATATTGACGGTAAATTCGCCGTTGCGCTTCAGGAACTCTTTGGTGCCGTCCAGCGGGTCCACCAGCCAGTAGCGCTGCCAGTGCTGGCGTTCGTCCCAGCCTGGCGGATCTTCTTCTGAGAGCACCGGCACCTGCGGCGTCAGCGCTTTCAGCCCGGCGACAATCACCGCGTGCGCTGCGATATCCGCCGCCGTTACCGGCGAATCATCAACCTTATGGGTGGCTTCCAGCAGCTTGTGACCCTCGTAGACTTCCATGATGGCGCTGCCTGCGTCGCGCGCCAGTTGGCAAATCTGTTCTAACATTGTCATCCACCTCTTTCTCGTTTCGCAGTCCGTCCCGGCTGCGGATTTAACACCTTGTTTTATCGATATGATTTTTATATCGCATTGCGGCGTGTTCCGCTATCTGTGAAGCGATTCCGGTTTCCCCATCCTTTTTTCTGGCAGGATTCACACTTTTGTAAGCAACAAACGATAGATACATAAACTTTTGTGGCTTCGCTCTGAAAAAGGACCTGCATAATGATTAAGTTTAGTGCAACGATGATAGCCACGCTGGTCGCCGCCAGCGTGAACGCCGCCACGGTGGATTTGCGTATTCTGGAAACCACCGACCTGCACAGCAATATGATGGACTTTGACTATTACAAAGACGCGCCGACGGAAAAATTTGGTCTGGTGCGTACCGCAAGCTTAATCAACGCCGCGCGCCAGGAGGCCGTTAACAGCGTGCTGGTGGATAACGGCGATCTGATCCAGGGCAGTCCGCTTGGCGATTACATGGCGGCCAAAGGGCTGAAAGACGGCGATGTGCATCCGGTCTATAAAGCGATGAACACGCTCGATTACGCCGTCGGCAACCTCGGCAACCATGAATTCAACTACGGCCTTGATTACCTGCACAAAGCGCTGGCCGGCGCGAATTTCCCCTACGTCAACGCCAATATTATCGACGCCAGGACCCAGAAGCCCCTGTTCACTCCCTATCTGATCAAAGAAACCCAGGTGAAAGACAAAGACGGTAAGCCGCACACGCTGAAAATCGGCTATATCGGCTTTGTGCCGCCGCAAATCATGACCTGGGATAAGGCGAATCTGAGCGGCAAAGTTACCGTTAGCGATATTACCGAAACCGCCCGCAAATATGTGCCGCAGATGCGCGCAGAAGGCGCGGATCTGGTGGTCGTGGTGGCGCACTCGGGGCTTTCCGCCGAGCCCTACAAGGCGCTCGCGGAAAACTCTGTCTACTACTTAAGCCAGGTGCCAGGCGTCGACGCGATCCTCTTTGGCCACGCGCACGCCGTCTTCCCGGGCAAAGATTTTGCGGCCATCAAAGGCGCGGATATTGCGAAAGGCACGCTGAACGGCGTACCGGCCGTGATGCCGGGCATGTGGGGCGATCATCTGGGGATCGTCGATCTGGTGCTCAATAACGACGACGGCAAATGGAAAGTCGCGCAAAGCAAAGCCGAAGCTCGCCCCATCTATGACGCCCAGGCGAAGAAATCGCTCGCCGCGGAAGATCAGAATCTGGTGAAAGTGCTGAAAGCCGATCACGACGCCACGCGCGAGTTTGTCGGTCAGCCGGTCGGCAAATCCGCCGATCCGATGTACAGCTATCTGGCGCTGGTGCAGGACGATCCGACCGTGCAGGTGGTGAATAACGCCCAGAAAGCGTATGTCGAACACTTTATCCAGGGCGATCCGGATCTGGCGCAACTGCCGGTGCTCTCCGCCGCCGCGCCGTTCAAAGTGGGCGGGCGCAAAAACGATCCGGCGAGCTTTGTGGAAGTGGAAAAAGGTCAGCTGACGCTGCGCAACGCCGCCGATCTCTATCTCTACCCCAACACGCTGGTGGTGGTAAAAGCGACGGGCGCCGAGGTGAAAGAGTGGCTGGAGTGTTCCGCCGGGCAGTTTAACCAGATCGACGTCAACAGCACGACGCCGCAGCCGCTGCTGAACTGGGACGGCTTTCGCACCTATAACTTTGATGTGATAGACGGCGTGAATTACCAGATAGATGTCACGCAGCCTGCGAAATATGACGGCGAATGCCAGACCGTGAACCCAAAAGCGGAACGCATTAAGCATCTGACGTTTAACGGCAAGCCCATCGATCCAAAAGCAACCTTCCTGGTGGCGACCAATAATTATCGCGCTTACGGCGGGAAGTTCGCAGGCACGGGCGACAGCCATATCGCCTTCGCCTCGCCGGACGAAAACCGCGCGGTGCTGGCAGCGTGGATAGGCGCGGAAACCAAACGCGCGGGCGAAATCCACCCGGCGGCGGATAACAACTGGCGTCTGGCACCCATCAATAGCCGCCAGAAACTGGATATCCGCTTTGAAACCTCGCCCTCTGACAAAGCCGCCGCGTTTATCAAAGAGAAAGCGCAATATCCGCTGAAAAAGGTCGGCAACGACGACATCGGTTTTGCTGTCTATCAGCTCGACTTAAACCGCTAACCCCCTTCCCGGCCCGTAAATACGGGCCGGATATCATCCACCGCGTCGTTGCAGTATTAGCCCGGGTGTGACTGACAGTTTAAGGCAGCCGCACCCGGCATCCTGCATAACGCCCGGTTTTTACGCCGCCCGCTCGCCCCGGTTCGCCACAACCTGCGGCGTATGCACTTCTATCCAGTCCGCAAGCGCCGCCACCTTCTCGCTCACCTCCAGGCCGAGCGGCGTCAGGCTGTACTCCACATGCGGAGGCACCACCGGATAGGAGACGCGATCCACGAAGCCGTCCTGCTCCAGCGCCTGTAACGACTGCGCCAGCATTTTTTCGCTGACGCCGCCCATTTTCCGGCGCAGATCGCTGAAACGGTGCGTACCGTCGCGCAGCGCCACCAGAATCAGCACGCCCCAGCGGCTGGTCACATGCTTCAGCACGTCGCGTGACGGGCATGCTTCGGCGAACAGATTGCCATCGCGCAGCTGTTCACTCAGGGTTGGGATCGTCATAAGGATACTTACCTTTTTGTGCGTACTTACTAAAAGTGAGTTTGAGTGATAGTGTGCCACAACACACACCAGAGACAAAGGAAAAGACCATGATCGCGATTACCGGCGCTACCGGCCAGCTTGGCCAGCGCGTTATCAACACCCTCCTCAAAACCGTTGCGGCGCAGAACATTGTCGCTGTCGTTCGCAACCCGGCGAAAGCCGCCGCGCTCGCGGAACAAGGCGTGCAGGTACGCGCCGCCGACTACAGCGACGTCGCGGCGCTGACCTGCGCATTACAGGGCGTGGAAAAGCTGCTGCTCATCTCCTCAAGCGAAGTGGGCCAGCGCGTGGCGCAGCACCGAAATGTTATTGAGGCCGCCAAAGCCGCAGGCGTACAGCTCATCGCCTACACCAGCCTGCTGCATGCCGACCGCTCGCCGCTCGGGCTTGCCAATGAACACGTCGCCACCGAGAACATGCTCGCCGACGCGGGCATCCCTTACGTGCTGCTGCGTAACGGCTGGTACACCGAAAACTATCTGGCGAGCGTGCCGCCTGCGCTTGAACATGGCGTGTTTATTGGCAGCGCTGGCGACGGGAAAATCGCTTCCGCCAGCCGTCAGGATTATGCCGACGCCGCCGCCAAAGTATTAACGCTTGATAACCAGGCCGGGCGCGTGTACGAACTGGCGGGCGACGAGGCCTGGACGCCAGGCGATCTCACCGCGCTGTTAAGTCAGACTACGGGCAAAAACGTGGTGTATCAGAACCTGAGCGAGGCGGATTTCGCTGCGGCACTTACGGGCGCGGGCCTGCCGGAAAGCTTTGCGGCACTGCTGGCGGATTCTGATATCGGCGCGTCCAAAGGCGGTCTGTTTGACGACAGCCATCAGCTCAGCGCGCTCATTGGCCGCCCCACGACGCCGCTTGCGACCAGCCTGCGCGCGGCGCTCGAAAAGTAATCGCTCCTGTGCGCCAAATCTGGCAGGCTGATTTCCCTGGGCCTGCCAGATACAATGCGCTCGCCTGCCGAAGGCGCTCACAACAATAAACTGAAAACAGGGATCTTCATGAAAGCACATATTCTCGCTCTCCCGCTGCTGCTGTGCAGCGCCGCCGCATGGTCGATGAGCTGCGACAACCCGCGCAGCCCGTATGACACCACCTACTGCGCCGCGCTGGAAATGGTGCAGGGCGACCGCGACCTCAACCAGCAGTACAAAAACACCATGGCGGCGCTCTCGCCTGCGCAGAAACAGATCGTGAAAAACGCCCAGATCTCCTGGCTGAAAGTGCGTGACCACGAGTGCGCGGAAGACGCCACGCTGCTGCTCGGCTGCGTGAATGAGAAAATGGCCGCCCGCATCGCGCTGCTGAAAAGCATCGAGCGCGAGTGCCGTAACTCCGGCTGCGACGACGCCAATCTCTCCCGCATCGAATAACCGTCAGGTTAATTAATTGTTAATACCGGTGGCTAAGCCCGCAGTTGTTCTTATAATAAGGCTTCACCTCTAGTGGAGAGCCACCGTGCAAGGCGTACCCGAGCAGTTCTTCGACGAACGTGACAGCGCCCGCTTCCGACAGTTGCCCGCGCTGCCGGGCGTTGAGCTGTACCACGCCCATATCGCCCGTTACGCCTTTGAGCCTCACACGCATGAAGCCTTCGGTATCGGCGCTATCGAACTCGGCGCCGAGCGCTTTCGCTATCGCGGCGCGCAGCATGTGGCGGCAGTGAATTCTCTGGTCACGATGAACCCTGATGAGCTCCACACCGGCGAGGCGGCCACTCAGCAGGGCTGGCGCTACCGGATGATCTATCTGGAGCCACGGACGCTGGAGCAACTCACCGGCGAGCGTTGCTGGTGGTTTGGCGAGGTGGAACGTCATGACCCGCTGCGCGCGCGCCAGACAGGTCAGCTTATCGCTGCGCTCTGGTCAGCGCCGGATACGCTGGCGCAGCAGGGGCTGTTGCTTGATATCATCGACACGTTCCGCCCCTACGCACGCCATGCGCCACAGGCGACAACCGACGGCGCGCACCGTTTCGATCGGGTGCGCGACTATCTTTACGACAATTACATGCAGCCGCTGACGCTCGATGACATCGCCGCCGAGGCGTCGCTCAGCCCCTATCATTTCCAGCGCCAGTTCAAAGCCCGCTATCACGTGACGCCGCATCAGATGCTGATGGCGGTGCGGCTGTGGCGCGCCAAGCAGTTTCTCGCCGCCGGGATGCCCGCCGCCGAAGTGGCCGCCGCCGCAGGCCTGGCCGACCAGGCGCACCTCACCCGCGCGTTCACCCGCCGCTACGGCATTACCCCCGCACGCTACCAGAAACAGGTGGCCCGTTAAGCGCGCATTCGCGTCTCGCCCGGCTATAATTCAGGCACATTCGGGAACGGGGAACATAAATGGAAACTCTGGCGAACGGACGCTGGCTGAACGAACCGGCCAGCTGGCGGCTTGACAATAACGCGCTGCATGTCACCACTGACGCGCAAACGGATTTCTGGCAAACCACCTGGTATGGCTTTCAGCGCCATTCCGGGCATGTTTTCGGCGTTGAGGTGACGGGCGATTTTACGTTTCAGGTCCGCGTCGAAGGCGACTTCACCACGCTGTATGACCAGGCGGGATTGCTGCTGATGGCAGATGAACACCACTGGCTGAAGGCAGGCATTGAGTATAACGACGCGCAGCCAATGATAGGCAGCGTGCTGACGCTTGAGCGCTCCGACTGGGCGACCGGCATTTTCCCCGCCGCCCAGCAACACTTCTGGCTGCGCCTGACGCACCAGAATCACTGCCTGCGGCTTCAATATTCCACCGATGGCGAAACCTGGCCGCTGCTGCGCCTGTGTCCGTTCCCGGATGCGCAGCGCTATTTTCTGGGCGCGATGTGCTGTACGCCGACGCGCGCCGGGCTGGAGGTCACTTTCTCCGATTTCCGCCTCGGGCCGCCGAACGGTAAAGATTTGCACGATCTGAGCTAATGCGCAGCAAGCTGGTACAAGACGCGCGTTTTTGCGCCCCGCTACACTTGCCCGCTGAACAGCAAAGTGGGTGGTGGTGATGTTAACAGGCGTGTTTTATGCCCTGCTGGCGGGGCTGATGTGGGGGCTGATTTTTGTCGGCCCGTTAATCGTACCGGAATACCCGGCGGTGTTGCAGTCGATGGGGCGTTATCTCGCGCTGGGCCTGCTGGCCGTACCGCTGGCGTGGGCCGGACGCAAGCGGTTAAAACAGCTCAGCGTGCGCGACTGGCTGACCGCGCTGGCGCTGACCATGATGGGCAATCTTATCTATTACGTGTGCCTCGCGAGCGCCATTCAGCGCACCGGTGCGCCTGTTTCCACGATGATCATCGGCACGCTGCCGGTGGTCATCCCGGTTTTCGCTAATTTGCTTTACAGCCGACGCGATGGCCGTCTGCCCTGGCGACGCCTCTTTCCGGCGCTGGCGGCCATTTTCTGCGGGCTTATCTGCGTAAACTTCGCCGAGCTGCGTCAGGGCCTGCCGGGCTTCACGCCCGCCCGTTACGGGAGCGGCATCGCGCTGGCGGTCATTTCGGTTATCTGCTGGGCCTGGTATGCGCTGCGCAACGCGCGCTGGCTGCGAGAAAACCCTGACAAACACCCGATGATGTGGGCGACGGCCCAGGGGCTGGTGACGCTGCCGGTTTCACTGGCGGGTTATATTGCGGCATGCCTGTGGCTGGCAGCAGGCGACAGTGGTTTCGCGCTGCCCTTCGGCCCGCGTCCCGGCGTGTTTATCGCGCTGATGGTGGCTATCGCGCTGTTTTGCTCATGGATTGGCGCATTGTGCTGGAATATTGCGAGCCAGCGTCTGCCGACGGTGATCCTCGGGCCGCTTATCGTTTTCGAAACCCTGGCCGGGCTGCTCTATACCTTTTTACTGCGGCAGAGTATGCCGCCGCTCCTGACCCTGACCGGCATTGCCCTGCTGGCGCTGGGCGTGGTGATGGCGGTGCGGGTGAAAGTGGTGCCGGTCGCGGAACGCGCGCCACAGGAGGCGCGATAAAAAAAGGCCCGTCGGTGACGGGCCTTAAGGCTCAGAAGGTTTCCCAGTTGTCGCTGCCGCCCGCCGGAGCGGCTTTCAGGCTCGCCGTCGGCGCTGGCGTGCTGAAGGACGGCGCCTTCGGCGCAGCGCTCGCCATGCGAGACTGGGCGCGGTTGAGTTTAAAGACCGCGACCGCCTCGTTCAGCTTGCCCGCCTGATCTTCCAGAGCGGCCGCCGCCGCGGCGGATTCTTCCACCAGCGCGGCGTTCTGCTGCGTCACTTTATCCATTTCGGAGACCGCAAGGCCGACCTGATCGATACCGCGGCTCTGCTCGTCGGACGCGGAGGCGATTTCGCCCATGATATCGGTCACGCGGGTCACCGCGCCGACCACTTCTTTCATGGTTTCGCCCGCTTCGCGCACCAGTTGCGAACCCGCATCGACACGGTTGCCGGAGTTCTCGATAAGCGCTTTGATCTCTTTCGCGGCCTGGGCGCTGCGGCTTGCCAGCGTGCGGACTTCACCGGCCACGACCGCGAAGCCGCGGCCCTGCTCGCCGGCGCGTGCGGCTTCTACCGCCGCGTTAAGCGCGAGGATATTGGTCTGGAACGCGATGCCGTCGATAACATTGGTTATCTGGGCAATCTGATTAGAGCTGGCCGCGATTTCATCCATCGTGCGCACAACGCCATCCACAACCTCACCGCCTTTCAGCGCGGTTTCCGACGCGGTACGTGCCAGCTGGGTCGCCTGACGAGCGTTATCGGCGTTCTGTTTCACCGTCGCGGTGAGCTCTTCCATGCTGGCGGCGGTTTCTTCCAGCGACGCGGCCTGCTGCTCAGTGCGGGAAGAGAGATCGTTGCTGCCTGCGGAGATTTCGCTCGCGCCGGTGAAAATGGTGTCGGTGCTGTCGCGCACGGTGCTGACCGTGCGGGCCAGCGACTGCTGCATGTCGTGCACATTGCGCGCCAGCAGCGCCATTTCGTTATTGCCGTGAGCGTCGATAGGCTGCGTCAGATCGCCTGCGGCAATCGCGCGGATGTGGCCCATGACGTCATGCAGCGGCAGCAGCAGGACGCGACGCATCGCCACCCAACTGACGATAATCACAGCCAGCACCAGTACCATAATGGCAGAAAGGATCCACAAAATGCGCTGGTAGTCGCTTTCGTTATCTTTCACGCCCTGACTGGAGAGCTTCGCCTGCTCGGCGCGCCATTCGCGATAGACCATCTGCATCGCGTTTTGCTTCTGCTCGGCGTTCTGCTTGAACATCCCTTCCAGATCGCCTGCGGCCAGCAGTTTGTTCATCTGCGCGAGCGTCGAGGAGTAGATGCGATACTGCTCTTCCAGACGGTCAACGACCTGCTCATTCATGCCCGGCGTTTCCGGCAGCGCATAGTAAGTGTCGTAATGGCTTTTCGCGTCCGCCAGCAGTTTGTTGGCCGTGGCAACGAGTTCATTAAGCTGGCCGCCGTTAATCTGATTCGCCATGCTGCTTTGCAGGCGCAACATGCCGCGGTTCAGCGTAACGCGCGTCTGGTTGAGGCTTATCCAGGCGTCGGTAAATTCCGCCACGTTCTGGCTGGAAATTTGCGACACGTTAAAGTTGTCTTTGTCATTGTTGAGCGCGCTAATGAAAACGCCTGCCGCGATAAGCTGCATGGCGCCCAGAACGATCAACACGGTGATTAAAAGAGTAATGACTTTTATACGTTTAAACATGAATGACCTTAGTGCAGGTGTAAACTGATGTGTATCTATCGGCAGGTCATTCGGGTTATTTAACGCGCAGGCCGCGATACGATGCGGTTTCCAGTTATTTCCTGATAGCTATCAGTAGTTTAGTCATGAAAATATTTTTGTGACGCACCTCTCATTTTAATCCCCCTCCTCTAAAGGGTTATAGCCTGCCGATAAAGATGCATTTAGTATGCATCTTATACAAATGATGAGTGAGGTACTGCTATGGCCTTCCGCGACCAACCCCTTGGCGAACTGGCGTTAACCATCCCCCGCGCTTCCGCGCTGTTCCGTAAATACCATCTCGATTTCTGCTGCGGCGGCAAACAGACGCTGCTGCGCGCCGCAGAGCGCCAGGCTCTCGACCTGGACGCCATTGAACGCGAGCTGGCGACGCTTGCCGACGCGCCGCTGGAAAAGGACTGGAAAACCGCGCCGCTTGCGGAAATCATCGATCACATCATCGTGCGCTACCACGACCGTCACCGCGAACAGCTGCCGGAGCTGATTTTGCAGGCGACCAAAGTGGAGCGCGTCCACGCCGATAAACCGGGCGTGCCGAAAGGGCTTGCTAAGTACCTGACGATGCTCCATGAGGAGTTGACCCGCCACATGATGAAAGAAGAGCGCGTGCTGTTCCCGATGATTAAACAGGGCATGGGCAGCCAGGCGATGGGGCCAATTAGCGTGATGGAAAGCGAGCACGACGAGGCGGGCGAACTACTGGAGGTGATTAAACACACGACGAATAACGTGACGCCGCCGCCGGAAGCCTGCACCACGTGGCGCGCGATGTACAACGGCATTAACGAGCTTATCGACGATCTGATGAATCACATCAGTCTGGAGAACAATAATTTATTCCCGCGTGCCCTCGCTGGCGAAAAATAAAGGCGCCCTTTCGAGCGCCCCGGTAACTTGACCTTTTGGGCCCGATACGTGGGCCCTTTTTTATGGCTTAGCGGCGAAAGTTCGCGAGACGCTTCTTGCCAATAAACAGCCAGCACACGCCGAGCACCACAAACCACAGCGGCGTGACCATCAGCGCCTGTCGCGTGTCATCTTCCAGCGTCAACAGGGCGATAACAAATATGAAGAACGCCATGCAAACCCAGCACATCACCTTGCCGAGCGGCATTTTGTAAATTGACTTCTCATGCAGGTGCGGGCGCTGCTTACGGTATACCAGGTAAGAGCACAGGATGATGGTCCAGACGAACATAAACAGGATAGCCGACACGGTGGTGATCATCGTGAAAGCAGTGATGACGTTCGGGTTGATATAGAGCATCACGACGCCGCCTAACAGGCAGATACAGGAGAAGGTCAGCCCTTTTGCCGGTACCGCGCGTTTTGAGAGTTTGGCGAAGGCTTTCGGGGCCACGCCATCCTGCGCCAGACCGTAGAGCATACGGCTGGTAGAGAAGACGCCGCTGTTAGCAGAGGATGCCGCAGAGGTCAGCACCACGAAGTTAATCAGGCTCGCCGCCGCCGGCAGCCCCACCAGCACAAACAGCTCCACAAACGGGCTCTTGGTCGGGACGACCGAGCTCCACGGCGTCACGGACATGATAATAATCAGCGCGAAGACGTAGAACATAATGATGCGGACTGGAATGGAGTTGATCGCACGTGGCAGCGATTTTTCCGGGTCTTTGGTTTCGGCGGCGGTGGTGCCGACCAGCTCAATACCGACAAAGGCGAAGACCGCTATCTGGAAGCCTGCGAAGAAGCCGCTCAGCCCTTTCGGGAACCAGCCGCCCTCATTCCACAGATGCGCGAATGACGCCTCGACGCCGGTCGGCGATTTAAAGTGCATCAGCACCATCACCAGCCCCACCACGATAAGCCCGACGATGGCGACAATTTTAATCATCGCGAACCAGAACTCCATTTCGCCGAACATTTTCACGGTCGCGAGGTTAAGGGAGAGCAGGAGCACAACGACCGCCAGCGACGCGACCCAGTCTGATAATCCAGGGAACCAGAACTGAGCATAGGCGGTGATCGCCACGACATCGGCCATGCCGGTGACCACCCAGCAGAACCAGTACGTCCAGCCGGTAAAATATCCCGCCCACGGCCCGAGCAGATCGGCGGCGAAATCGCTGAAGGATTTATATTCGAGATTGGAGAGCAACAGCTCGCCCATCGCCCGCATGACGAAGAAGAGCATGAAGCCGATAATCATATACACAAAAATGATCGACGGGCCGGCGAGGCTGATGGTTTTGCCGGAACCCATAAACAGCCCGGTGCCGATAGCGCCGCCGATAGCAATCAACTGTATATGACGATTAGTAAGATTACGCCGTAGCGACTGCTCGGCCGGCGCCTCAGCAGCGTCAGCCACTTTGATTTGATCTGACATGTTCGTTTCCTGTACCTGTCTGTGTTGTTGAGGCTCTGCTGGCCTCTATTTACGCGTCGAAATGACGATGTCCTTGGCAAAACATCATCGATATTAGGTAAGAATCGGAGGGTTGAATACTATGATTTAAATATAATGTTAATTTTATGTTTAAAATGGGTGGCAAATCACTTTCACTTCGCGAAATGCATCACAAAAATACCCGCAATCCGCTTATTATCAAAATAAAATCGCGTCATTTCACTTACGGGAAAACAAATCCCCGCCGCAGCGGGGATGATAAAGCCGTTACAGGATTTCCAGCAGTTCGACTTCAAATACCAGCGTGCTGAACGGCGGAATGGACGCGCCCGCGCCGCGCTCGCCGTAAGCCAGGTTGTGCGGAATAGTGAGTTCCCATTTAGAGCCGACCGGCATCAGAGTCAGCGCCTCGATCCAGCCTGCGATAACGCCGCTCACCGGGAATTCCGCCGGTTCGCCGCGCGCGACGGAGCTGTCGAATACGGTGCCGTCGATAAGCTTGCCGGTGTAATGCACGCGGACGCGATCTTTACGAGAAGGAATCGGCCCCTCGCCCTGGGTCAGCACGCGGAATTGCAGACCGGATTCGGTGCTGTTTACCCCGTCGCGCTCGCGGTTTTCGTCCAGGTATTTCTGGCCTTCTACTGCCATCTCCTGCTGGCGCTCGCGGCGCACTGCATCGGCGCGTTCGTGGATCTCACGCAGCGCGCGATGCACGACATCAACAGGCACGGCAGGCTGGTTGCCTTCCAGCGCGTCACGCAGCCCCGCCACCAGCGCTTCCGGCAGCAGCCCTTGTAAGCCTGACTCGCGCAGTTGCTGTCCGACCTGTAAGCCAATACCGTAGCTTGCCTGCGCTTCGATGGTGTCAAAAGAAGGGGTTGTCATGGGGTTATCCTTTCTCAATGGGAAAATTAGCGGGCAGCATAACAGCAGCGCCACGTCGGGTAAAATAATCCTCCGGCGCGCGGGATGCCGTGGCGCTCACGAATGCGCGCTTTACTACCGGCATCAAACAGTTAGCGCGCTATAATGGTACACTGGCGCGGCGATAGCGTTGGAGTAAATGAGGAGAAGACATGCCCGGACGAATTAAACCGCTGCTGGCGCAGATATGGCACGCCCCGGACCGTATCCGGCTGATGGATCCGCTGCCCCCAGCACACCGACGCGGCATTATTCTTTGCGCGATACTCATCGTGCTGTGCTTTCTATGGCCTTCTCCCGACGCGCCGAATACGCCGCAGCGACGCGACGCCGAACTCGATTTCAACCGCACGCCGGAGCCGCCCGTACAGCCGCAGGCTGTCTCTCCCGCAGAAACGCCTGAGGCGAACGTTCAGCAGCCCGCTTCCGGCGCGCCGGTACAACCCTTCCAGAATAATGATATTGAGCAGCAGTGGCGCACCTATCGCGTAGAGTCCGGCAAAACGCTGGCGCAACTGTTCCGCGACCATAATCTTCCGCCGGAAGATGTCTATGCGATGGCAAAAGTGGAAGGCGACGGGAAGCCGCTCAGTAATCTTCAGCAGGGGCAGATGGTGCAGGTGCGTCAGAATGCCAGCGGCGTCGTGACGGCGCTGACCATTGATACGGGCGATAATCAGCAGGTGCTGTTTACCCGCCAGCCGGACGGCAGTTTCTTACGCGTACGCTGAATATTTTCAGCGGCTCAGAAAAGCAAAACGCCGGCGCGAGGCCGGCGTTTTTACGTGCAGTCGAGTAAGAACTTACTCAGCAACCACGTTTACAATCACTTTAGCAAATACTTCGCTGTGAACCTGGAAGTCCACTTCGTGTTCGCCAGTGGTACGCAGAACGCCGTTCGGCAGACGAACTTCGCTCTTAGCCACGTCAACGCCAGCTGCAGTGACAGCGTCAGCGATGTCGCGAGTACCGATGGAACCGAACAGTTTACCTTCGTCGCCCGCTTTGGACGCGATGGTAACGGTGCCCAGCGCATTGATTTTCTCTGCGCGAGCTTCAGCAGCGGACAGAACGTCAGCCAGTTTGGCTTCCAGTTCAGCACGACGTGCTTCGAAGAACTCAACGTTTTTCTTGGTAGCCGGCACAGCTTTGCCCTGCGGAACCAGGAAGTTACGAGCGTAGCCCGCTTTAACGTTTACCTGGTCGCCCAGGCTGCCCAGGTTTGCTACTTTATCAAGCAGAATAACTTGCATTACCTTATCCTCTCAAAGTCGTATTAATGGACCGTGACCGATTACTGATGACGATCAGTGTACGGCAGCAGGGACAGGTAGCGAGCGCGTTTGATAGCGCGAGCCAGCTGACGCTGGTATTTTGCACGGGTACCGGTGATACGGCTCGGGACAATCTTACCGCTTTCGGTGATGTAGTTTTTCAGCGTAGCGATATCTTTATAGTCGATCTCTTGAACGCCTTCCGCGGTGAAACGGCAGAACTTGCGACGACGGAAATAACGTGCCATTTGGCTAGTCTCCAGAATCTATCAATTCAATCTGCTCGGCATGCAGCACCATTTTGCTCAGTCCGTTCTTTGCCTTGTGGCAACTGATGAACCCCTGAACGGTGACTGCCGTACCGACCGTTATACTGTGAGTAATGGCCTGGTTTTCATGCCCGCTGATTATTACAGGCATCTGACACCACGCCTGCCGGTGGAAACCGGCCTCCTCCTGCACAGAACGATGCTCAAGCACGAACTGGCAATGAGGAATTCCTGATGGGCTGACCTTACGAAGGGGTGCCCTGCACACGGTGCCGGACAACACCAGACGGTTGGCCATCAGAATTACTCTTCAGAATCCCCAGCTTCAGCATCATCTGCGGTTTCGTTAGCGAAATCATCGCGACGCTCGCGGCGCTCGTCTTTCGCTTTAACCATCGGAGAGGCTTCAGTTACGGCGTGCTTGGTACGCATAACCATGCTGCGGATAACGGCATCGTTGAAGCGGAAGGTAGTTTCCAGCTCATCGATAACTTCCTGCGGCGCTTCAACGTTCATCAGAACGTAGTGTGCTTTGTGCAGTTTGTTGATCGGGTAAGCCAGCTGACGGCGGCCCCAGTCTTCCAGACGGTGGATCTTGCCTTCTGCACCAGTGATGGCAGCAGAGTAGCGCTCGATCATGCCCGGAACCTGTTCGCTCTGGTCAGGATGGACCATAAAAACGATTTCGTAATGACGCATCGAATTGCTCCTTACGGATTATTCAGCCTCCTGTCTGGGTCAGCCGCGGCCCGGGGAGGCAAGGAACGTGATTAAAGGGCGGCTGAAAAATTGACGCGTCATTCTACTTTCGCACCCCGGTAAACTCAAGGTAATTGGTAAAAAAAAGCGCAATGGCGTTTTTGCCTGGCGCGGCGCTTAACAATGGCGGCGGAAAAAGGCCACTGCCGCCTCCAGCGCTTCGGGCGTGATGCGGTGTTTAACCCCCGCCTGCCAGGCGCACGTGAGATGCGCATCAAGCCCGCGCCCGCGCAGCGCGTCGGCGAGACGCTGGCTCTGCGCCGCAGGCACTACATCATCGTCTTCGCCGTGCCAGAGCAGCAAGGGGCGATCCGCGACGCGCGTCAGTTGCGTGTCGACATCCCAGGGCGCCAGCACGGCCCGAATGGCGTCAGCCTCACCGGCATCCGGCGGGAAGAGCGTATGGGAGAGCGAGGTGAAGTAACCGGAGCCCATTAGCGCCGCGACTGCCCGCACTTCGGGGTGATGCGTCATAATGCCGAGCGCGGTCATCGCCCCCATCGACGCGCCGCCGATAGCGAATTTGCCTTCCGCCACCAGCCCTTCTTCTCGCAGCGCGTCATAAAGCCGCGGATATTCCGTGATGGCCGCATGAAGAATATGCCAGAACTGCGTCATGCGGCGCGCCGCGTCACCGCTAAAGCGCGCGCCGTGATCGGGCGCGTCCGGCATCACTACGCGAAACCCGGCCTGCGCCAGCGCGACGGCGAAATAGCTATAGACCGTTTTGGACGAGGCAAAGCCGTGATAAAACAGTACCGTCGGCAGCGCCACTGCATCCGCGCCTGCCGGTGCGGCATGCAGCGCTTCGATGCCGGCAAACCGCCGTGTTGAAATTTCGATCATACTTATCTCCTGCGCAACGTCATTCGGCAGGTATGCCATGATGTACAGACGAGCGCAACGCGTAAGGGTTTTTAGCGGGTTGAGAGATGGATTACGCTTTTGCAATTTTATAGTAAAAAAAGCGCGCTTTACCTGGCAGAACCGGGATATTCAACGCCCTGATTCCCTTACACTCACTACACTCTAAGCCTGAGGTAACGAGAATGCTTATGCGACGGCTCATTCCTTTATTTATGGTGGCGACACTCACCGCGTGCAGCGCCCTGCAGGGCACGCCGCAACCTGCGCCGCCGGTGGCGGATCACCCGCAGGAGATCCAGCGCTACCAGACGCAGGGGCTCACGAAAATGGGCACCGTCACCACCCTGCAATATGGCTCGCCAGATGATGCGCTGCGCGATATCGCCGCACAAGCGGGTGCCGCTGGCGCGGATTACTATCAGGTGGTCTCTAATGACGACACCCTGTTGCCGGGCCGCTGGCACGCGCAAGCCATTTTGTACCGAAAGTAAGCGTAAGCCGTGGTTTTATTTAGCAAAATTTACACTGCTTTGCGTGCATTGATCGTACCTGCTGCACAATAGCTTTCGGACTGCGCCGGGAACCGGAGCGCTGCGTTTATCGAAACAGGTGTAAGGGAGCTGACAATGAAACGATCGCTGGCTTTAACGTCGCTGTTGTTATCCGCGGGTCTGATTACCACTTCCGCGCAGTCCGCTGAAGAGGTGAACGCCGATCGGGTCACCGGCTTAAATGAAATCGGCGTTATTTCGGTCAATGATATTTCCGGCACGCCGCAGGAGATAGAAAAAGTCATCGCTTATAAAGCGGACGAGCAGGGCGCGGCGTATTATCGAATTATTCAGATGCATGAAAATCACCGCCCCGATAACTGGCGGGTGCAGGCAATTATCTATAGTTGAACGTTCTTTAGCTAAATTTTGTATTTTATTTATCCTTGCAATGATCTAAATCAATTTAACTTGAAACAAATGGTTACATTTAGCCACTAAATGTTAGCGCTCACGTGCCGTTGAAGGTGCGGAATATTAAGCGCACATGGGCTAATTTATGACACTTTCATTTCAACGCTGGGGACTGGGCGCGAAGCTCTCCTTCCTCACGGGCGTCGCAGTAGCGGCGCTTTTCCTGTTATTCACGTTTGCTTTAAGTCACAAAGCCAGCCAGCAGCTGGAAGCGCTGGCGCTCGAAGATCTGCATAACCAGACCACCAGCGTGGTGGATATGGCGCAGATGTTCGACAGCAGCCTCAATGAAGAGGTGGCGAGCTTCACAAAACTCTTTAACAGCTTTATTCCGCAACCTGTCAGCCGCGACGACAGCCAGATGCAGAGCATTAACGGCATTAGCGTGCCGATGCTTAAGGGCGGCGAGACGTCCCTGCATGAAAACAACGCGCTGCCTGACGACTTTCTGGCCCGTACCGGCGCTATCGCCACGCTGTTTGTGCGCAGCGGCGATAACTTCGTACGCGTGGCGACCTCGCTTCGCAAAGAAGACGGCAGCCGCGCTATCGGCACGCAGCTCGACACCGCAAGCCCGGCATTCGCGCCTGTGATGAAAGGCGAAACCTACCGCGGCCTGGCGCTGCTGTTCGGAAAACGCTACATCACGCAGTATGAACCGGTAAAAAACGCCAGCGGCCAGGTGATTGCCATCCTCTTCGTCGGGGTCGATATCACCAACTCCTGGCAGGTGATGCGCAATAAAATCCTGAGCCGTCGCCTTGGTGAGAGCGGGCATTTCTACGTTATCAACCGCGCGCCGGGCAAAACCTACGGTCAGTTCCTTTTTCATCCGAGCGAAGAAGGCAAACGTCCGGCATGGCCGGAGGCGATCCTGACCCCGGTGCTGACGCAGCCGCAAGGCACGCTGGAGATGAAAAAGCCGGATGGCCGCACCGCGCTGCTGAGCTTTACGCAACTGCCGGGCTGGAACTGGGCGATTGTGGGCGAAGTAGACAAAGCGACGCTGCTCAGCGGCGTGAACAGCATGCGCAACCAGTTCCTCGCCGCCGGGGTGATCGTGTCGCTGCTCTTTGCGGCCGCCTTTGTCTGGACCGTTCGCCGCTGGCTCACCACACCGCTGCGTAACGTTATCACGCTCGCGCGCCAGTACGCCGCAGGCGATCTGCGCGATACCATCGACACCCGTCGTCACGATGAAGTCGGCCAGCTTATCGATGCCATTAACGGCATCGGCAACGGCTTACAGCAGATCGTGACGCAGGTGCGCGATGCCGCAGGCGAAATCAGCCAGGGTACCCGCGCGCTGGCGTCTGACAGCGGCGAGATCAGCGAGCAGATCAACAAGCAGGCCAGCAGCGTGGAGGAAACGTCCGCAAGCATGGAGCAACTGGCGGCCACGGTACAGCAGAACGCCGCGAACATGGAGCAGACCCAGGGCCTGGTGAAAGAAGCGTCCGACGCCGTACAGCAAGGCGGCGCGACCGTCAGCAACGCGGTGACCACCATGAACGACATCCGCAGCGCCTCCCAGCGCATCGCGGATATCACTCACGTGATTGAATCTATCGCCTTCCAGACCAACATCCTGGCGTTAAACGCCGCGGTGGAAGCGGCGCGCGCGGGCGAGCACGGCAAGGGCTTCGCGGTGGTGGCTCAGGAAGTGCGGGCGCTGGCGGCACGCAGCGCCAACGCGGTCAAAGAGATAGAGCAGCTCATCAGCGACACGCTCGCCAAAGTGAGCGAAGGCCATGCGCTGTCTGAGCAGACGCGCCAGGCAATGGAGTCGATCATCGGCCGTATCGGCCAGATCAACCAGTTGGTCACGGAGATCAACCACGCCTCGCACGAGCAGTCTGCGGGTATTGGTCAGGTGAATATCGCCATGCATCAGATTGGCGAAGCCACTCACATCAATGCCGAGCGCGTGACGCGCAGCGAGCAGACCGCACAGGTGCTGCGCGAGAAAGGTCATCACCTGAACGAGCTGGTGAGCCTGTTCCGCCTCAAGGCCTGATCAGCCTGCCCCGCCCGTGGCGCGCAGCAGCGCCTGCGCCAGCACCGGTTCCGGTAGCGGGCTGTCGCCACGGGTATCCAGCATCATCCGACACCAGGCTTGCGCCAGCGGCGGCGTTAGCGAACGCAGCACCTGAGCGCCGGTCGCCAGTAAAAAGAGCTGGCCGGTAATGGCGCGCCCGGCCGCTTCATCCGGGCGACGCAGTTGCCCGGCCAGTTGCCGCCACGCGCGATCAAAGTGCCGGTCCTGCCCTTTCACCGCATCAAACTCGTCGCTCAGCATCTCCATCACGCCCGGCTGGCGCGCCAGCACCCGCAGCACATCAAGACACATGATATTGCCGGAGCCTTCCCAGATACTGTTGACCGGCATCTCCCGGTAGAGACGCGGTAGTTCGCTCTCCTCGCAATAACCAATACCGCCCAGCGCTTCCATCGCCTCCGCCACAAACGGAATGCCGCCTTTGCAGACGCTATATTTCGCCGCTGGCGTAAAAAGCCGCGCAAAAGCCACTTCATGCGGCGATTCGCGCTGCGCCCAGGCGCGCGCAAGACGAAACAGCAGCGCGGTCTGGCCTTCCAGCTGAAGCGCCATGCGCCCCAGCACCTGCCGCATTAACGGCTGGTCGATAAGGTTTTTGCCGAACGCCTGACGCTGATGCGCGTGATAGAGCGCCACCGCCAGCGCGCGGCGCATCAGCCCGTGGCTGCCGAGCGCGCAGTCAAAGCGCGTCATGCCGCCCATCCGCAGGATCTGGCGCACGCCTTCGCCCTCTTCCCCCAGCAGCCAGCCGAGCGCGTCCAGAAACTCCGCCTCGCTGCTGGCGTTTGAGCGATTGCCAGTTTTCTCTTTCAGGCGCTCCAGCCGCACCGCGTTACGCTGCCCGTCCGGCAGAAACCGCGGCACGAAAAAGCAGGAGAGCCCGCCTTTCGTCTGCGCCAGCACCAGATGCGCGTCGCTTTGCGGCACCGAGAAAAACCATTTATGCCCCACCAGCCGGTAGGCTTCGCCCGCGCCGCGCCGGGAAACAGGCTCCGCGCGGGTGGTGTTGCTGAGTACATCCGAGCCGCCCTGCTTTTCCGTCATTCCCATGCCGATGAGCAGCCCGCGTTTCTGGGCGCCAGGTAGCAGATGGGTATCGTAGCGATCGCTGGCAAGCGGCGCGCGCCAGTCGGCGAACAGCGGCGGCAGCTGGGCCTGAAGCAGCGGCGTGGCGGCGAAGGTCATGGTTATGGGGCAGAGCGTGCCCGCTTCGACCTGCGCATGCAGCACAAAGCGCGCGGCGCGCGCCACCAGCGCGCCTTCGCGCGCGGTCTCGCTCCAGGGAAGATTATGGACGCGGTTGGCGCACAGCCCTTGCATCAGCAGGTGCCAGGCCGGGTGAAAGCGCACGTCGTCGAGGCGCTCGCCACGGGCGTCGTAGCGCAGAAGCTCCGGCGGGTTGACGTTGGCGAGCCGTCCCAGCTCCAGCGATTCAGCGGTACCGAGCTGCTGGCCGATACTGGCGAGCAGCTCCGCGTCCCAGCCTGCGCCTTCGCGCAGCACTGCCTCGCGCAGCGCCGTATCGGAAAGAAAAAGATTGCTGTTATTGAGCGCGACGGGCTGGTTAAACACCGTATGGGTTTGCCAGTGCATATTCCCTCTCCTTACCTGTGGCAACGCCAGTAAGTATGGATGGCGAGGGAAAAGAAACCGCCCGCGCGCTTCACAAAAGCGAAAAACCGTCAGCCGGCGATGTAATGCGGAACGAAGCGTGAGGTGTCTTTGGTGATGAGCGAGCCATCCTCACGGATGCCGATACCGGCAGGCTCGTCGCCAACGACCCAACTGCCAAGCAGCGTATAGCTGTCGCCAAAGCGCGGCAGCGCCTGAAACGCCTGCCAGATCACCGGTTCATGGCCGTAGTCGCCGTCTTCCTGCGCCAGCACGCGCGCGTCGTTATCAAACAGCGTCACATTGCCGCCTTCGCGTGAGAAGAGCGGCTTGCGCACATAGCCTGCGTAGCCGGAAAGCGCCTGCGCCACCTCGTGCCGCTCGCGTGAAAAATCGTCGGCAAACCAGGACGGCAGCAGGTTTGGGTGCCCCGGAAAATGCGCCCAGAGCAGCGGCAGCAGCCCTTTATTGCTGAGAATGCTTTTCCATAGCGGCTCATACCAGCGCTCGGCGCGCTTGCACAGCAGCGGGCCGTTGTCGTCGCGCATCATCCACTCCAGCGGATAGAGCTTAAACGCCTGGCGAATCACCTTATCGTCCAGATCCGTCAGCACGCCGCCGAGACCCAGCCCGATATCCTCGATATAGATAAAGCGCGTCTCCAGCCCCGCCTGACGCGCGCAGTCCTCCAGATACAGCACCGTGCCGCGATCCTCTTCGGACGCCTGACAGCAGCTGAAATAGAGCGGATCGGGTGTGGTTATTCCGGCCAGACGGGCGATCAGCTTTTCCTGGATAGAATTGAACTGATCGGCGTCGCGCGGGATCGTGCCGTGGCGGCGCGCGTCTTCCAGCCACTGCCACTGAAAATAGGCGGACTCATACAACGAAGTGGGCGTATCGGCGTTGTACTCCAGAAGCTTCACCGGCCCCTGCCCGGTCCAGACAAAATCCATGCGTCCGTAGAGCGACGGATCCTGCGCTTTCCAGCTGTCGGCGATGGCATCCCAGTACAGCTCGGGGATCGCAAGACGCTCAAGCATCGCCTGATCGCGCACGGCGCGATCGACTATCTCGAGACACATCTCGTGCAGCTCGGCGGTGGGCGCTTCTATCTGTTCTTCAATCTGGCGCAGCGTAAAGCGATAGGCGCGGCTTTCATCCCAGTAGATCTCATCATCGATGATGTGAAAGTGAAAGCCGTGTTCATGGGCGATACGCGCGAGATCGGGCCGTACCGGTGTCTGATGGCGGAGCATTTAGCCTCCCCAGCTGCTGCGGGAGCCTGATGAGCGGCCAAAGCCGCCACGTGAAATCGTCGTGGCGCTACGGGTCACCAGGCCGTGGCTGCTCGCCGTCGTGCTTTTACTGCCGCGCCAGACATAGTCGCCAGAGCCGTTTTGCCACACGGGGCGCGTGTAGTAATAGTGATAACCTGTGCTGGAGGTGTAATACGTCGAAGAAGAGTCATCCAGCTCACGCTTTTTATTCGCGTTGCTGGCCAGCAGAAAGCCGGCCATCATCGGCACCCAGGTTTTCGCCGCGCCGTCGTAGTAGCAGGCGTTGCCGTAGCGGGTGCTGCAGGCGTCCCAGGTGAGATTCGGAGGAATATCTTTTTCGAATTCGGCTTTAGCGGTGTTCCACGCATTCGTGCACATGTCTGCCGGATGACCGTCGGCGCTGCACTCTTGCGGCGTCGCGTAATACACCCCGTCGCCGTCATTGTCGTTATCGCCATCATCCTGACAGGCTTTAAGACCGAAAAATGCCGCTCCGCCCATAATGGCGAGGGTTAATATTTTCGGCCCTTTCCTGTCCGGCTCCGGGCGCGAATACGATTTTAAATCGGCGCCCTGCGCCACCGGATTGAACGGTTTTTTCTTACCGCGTTTTTTCCTTGCTGCCGCCATGTTCTTCCTTGTTTTCTCTCTTTTACCAGGTCATGCAGGCCGCGTTAAGAATACCGCCAGCCAGCGACGCCACGCCCATAAAAATACCGGCCGCAACGTTGCGGTTAATAATTTTTTCGCTCAGTTTCGGCATGTATAAACGCACGCCAGCGTAGATTATAAGCTGGACGACGAGCGCGATCGCCCCCCAAATCAGATAGTCGATAATGCTGACGGAGTTGATCGCAGCGCTGGCGAGCGGCACGACATAACCTAAAATCGCGCCGCCGAAAGTAATAGCCGCCGCGCTGTTATTCTCTTTAATTAACTGCCACTCGTCGTGGGACGTAATTCGGGTGTAGATGAACATAAAGCAATTGATCATCGCCAGCCCGATAAAAAAGTAAGCGCAAAACGCCATCAGTCCGTGGAATGTCTGCACGATTTCTTCTCCTGAATCCAGTTAGAGGTATTTATTCAACAGGTGAATAGCCTGTGGCGCTTATAGTAGCAGCGGAGTTTAGCGTTATTGATGCTTTAATAAAACTTTACACAGGCCAGGGAGTTATCGGCAGGAGCGCGAAAAAACGCAGCGGAAATAAAAAAACCCTCCGCAGAGGGTTTGAAAATTAGCTGCGCTGACGCACGGCTTCAAAGAGGCAGATGCCCGTCGCCACCGAGACGTTCAGCGAAGAAACGCTGCCCGCCATTGGGATGCTGATAAGCTCGTCGCAGTGCTCGCGGGTGAGACGGCGCATGCCTTCGCCTTCCGCGCCCATCACCAGCGCCAGCGGGCCGGTCATTTTGCTCTGATACAGCGTATGATCCGCCTCGCCCGCCGTACCGACTATCCAGACGTTCTCTTCCTGCAAGAGACGCATGGTGCGCGCCAGGTTTGTGACGCGGATCAGCGGCACGCTTTCCGCCGCGCCGCAGGCGACTTTTTTAGCGGTCGCGTTGAGCTGCGCGGAGCGGTCTTTCGGCACAATCACCGCATGGACGCCCGCGGCGTCGGCGCTGCGCAGGCAGGCGCCGAGGTTATGCGGATCGGTCACGCCATCCAGGATCAGCAGGAACGGCTGAGCATGCGCCGCCAGCAGATCCGGCAGATCGTTTTCGCCATACTGACGCCCCGGCTTCACGCGCGCCACGATGCCCTGATGCACCGCGCCGTCGGCTTTTTCATCCAGCCACTGGCGGTTCGCCACCTGCACCGGCACGCCCTGCGCTTCGATCGCATGGATAAGAGGCAGCAGACGTTTATCTTCACGCCCTTTCAGAATAAACACCTCCTGAAAACGCTCGGGAGCGCGCTCCAGCAGGGCCTGCACCGCGTGGATGCCGTAAATCATTTCACTCATGAATGGTACTCGTTATGGGCGGCGAGCCGCCCGGTTTTCAGCAACAAATATAAAGCATACGATGATGCGTTGGGCCTGACGCGCAGGCCCCGCGATTAGCTGTCGCGCTTTTTCTTCGCCGCGCGCTTCGCTTTGGTGGCGGCGGCGATTTTAGCGGTTTTCTCCGACGGCTTTTTGGCTTTTTTCTCAGGCTTCGCCTTGCCGTTGCCTTTCTCTTTACGGAACGCGTCGTTAGGCTCGAAGTTCTGGCGTTTGCCAACCTGACGGCGGCTGCGATTTTTACCGCCACCGCCTCTCTTCTCGCGTTCGCGCGCGGTTTTACCCACGTTGCGCGGCCCACGTTCGCTGGAGATCAGCGAGAAATCAATCTTACGCTCGTCCATGTTCACCGCTTCGACTTTAACCTCGACGCGATCGCCCAGGCGGTACGTCTGCCCGCCGGACTCGCCGATCAACCGCTGGCCGACCTGATCGAAACGGTAGTAGTCGTTATCAAGCGAGGAGACGTGCACCAGACCGTCGATAAAGAGATCCGCGAGACGTACAAAGAAGCCAAAGCCGGTCACGCTGGAAATCACGCCGGAGAAAGTCTGGCCGACCTGATCCTGCATGAAGTCACATTTAAGCCAGTCCGCTACTTCGCGGGTGGCTTCATCGGCGCGACGCTCGGTCATGGAGCAGTGCTGGCCCAGTTGCAGCATCTCTTCCATCGTGTAGTGGTAGCCGCCGCTTTCGGTGGTGTTGCCTTCATGGCCCTGCTCTTTCGCCAGCAGATATTTAATCGCGCGGTGCAGCGTAAGATCCGGGTAGCGGCGAATCGGCGAAGTAAAGTGCGCATAAGATTGCAGCGCCAGGCCAAAGTGGCCGCGGTTTTCCGGATCGTAAATCGCCTGTTTCATCGAGCGCAGCAGCATGGTTTGCAGCATCTCGTGATCGGGACGATCGGCGATAGAATCCAGCAGTTCGGCGTAATCGCGCGGCTCCGGCTTGCTGCCGCCCGGCAGCTCCAGACCCAGCTCCGCCAGCACCGAACGGAATGAGGTAATCGCCTCGTTGGTCGGACGATCGTGAATACGGAACAGCGCCGGCTCTTTGTGCTTCTCGACAAAGCGCGCCGCCGAAATATTGGCGAGGATCATGCACTCTTCGATGAGCTTGTGCGCATCGTTACGCTGGGTCTGCTCAATGCGATCGATACGGCGCTCGGCGTTAAAGATAAACTTCGCCTCTTCGCTCTCAAACGAGATGCCGCCGCGCTCGGTGCGCGCCTCTTCCAGTGCTTTATAGAGGTGATGCAACTCTTCAAGATGCTTCACCAGCGGCTGATACTGGCTACGCAGATCTTCATCGCCCTGCAAAATGTGCCACACCTTGGTATAGGTGAGACGGGCATGCGAGCTCATCACCGCTTCATAGAATTTATAACCAGTCAGGCGGCCTTTGGCGGAGATGGTCATCTCGCAGACCATGCAGAGACGGTCAACCTGCGGGTTAAGCGAACACAGCCCGTTCGAGAGCACTTCCGGCAGCATCGGAACGACCTGCGACGGGAAGTAAACCGACGTACCGCGGTTGCGCGCTTCGTCATCAAGCGGCGTCGGGGGACGCACGTAGTAACTGACGTCGGCGATAGCCACCCACAGGCGCCAGCCGCCGCCGCGTTTCTTCTCACAGAAGACGGCGTCATCAAAGTCGCGGGCGTCTTCGCCGTCGATGGTGACGAGCGGCAGGTCGCGTAAATCGACGCGTCCGACTTTCGCCTCTTCCGGCACCTCTTCTTTCAGGTGCGCAATCTGCTCTTCGACGGCTTTCGGCCAGACGTAGGGAATTTCATGGGTACGCAGCGCCATATCCACGGCCATGCCGGTGCCCATGTTGTCGCCAAGCACTTCGACGATTTTACCGATTGCTTTGGTGCGACGGGTAGGACGCTGGGTCAGCTCGACGACCACGACGTAGCCCATGCGGGCGCCCATAATCTCTTCCGGCGGGATAAGAATATCAAAGCTCAGACGGCTGTCGTCTGGCACCACGAAGCCGACGCCGGCGTCCGTGAAATAGCGGCCGACGATATTGCTCTGCTTTGGCACCAGCACACGTACGATACGCGCTTCACGGCGACCTTTACGATCCGATCCGAGCGGCTGCGCCAGCACGATATCGCCGTGAATGCAGGTTTTCATCTGCTCTGAGGAGAGATAAAGATCGTCTTTGCGTCCTTCGACGCGTAAAAAACCGTAACCGTCGCGGTGACCGATCACGGTACCTTTTTGCAGATCAAGACGTTCCGGCAGCGCGTAGCACTGGCGGCGGGTAAAGACTAACTGGCCGTCGCGCTCCATCGCGCGTAAGCGGCGACGCAGCGCTTCCTGCTGCTCTTCGCCTTCAATGCCGAGTTCGTTCGCCAGTTCATCGCGGTTAGCCGGTTTTTCACGTTTTGTTAAATGCTCGAGGATAAATTCCCGGCTCGGGATGGGATTGGTGTACTTCTCAGCTTCTCGTTCCTGAAAAGGATCTTGTGACATGGCGGTTCCTCCGTTGTCATCTGTGGCGCGAATGCGTCATTCCACCAGCAATAATTTGTAGAGCGGCTGGTTTTCATGCACTAAATCGGCCAGCGTGTAGTTATCCAGTTCCTGAAGAAAGCGTTCTACCGCCCCACCCAGCACCTGTTTCAGGCGACACGCGGGCGTGATATGACAGAACGCGCTGCTACAGTTCACTATAGACAGGGGCTCCAGCTCGCGCACGACATCGCCGATGCGGATGGTCGCGGCCGGTTTGCCGAGGCGGATCCCGCCGTTTTTACCCCGCACGGCGGTTACGTAGCCCGCACGACTAAGTTGGTTGATAATTTTGACCATATGATTGCGGGAGACGCCGTACACCTGAGTGACTTCAGAAATGCTGGTCATGCGGCCTTCCGGCAGAGACGCCATATAGATCAAAGCCCGTAGCCCGAAATCGGTAAAACTCGTTAACTGCACATCAACCTCAGAGTATGGGAGGGGAAAAACGCGGTTCGCCCACAGGGCGATATGTTGATGATAAACCAGCCAGATGTCAGGCGGCTAATTTATTTGAAAAAGGCGGGTAAAATCCGGGAAAAACAGAGGGCGCGATCGCCGCGCCCTGGGTGTCTTACGCGTCGAACGGATCGCGCAGGATCATGGTTTCGGTACGATCCGGACCGGTAGAGATGATGTCGATCGGCACGCCGGTGACTTCTTCAATACGTTTGATGTAGTTCAGCGCCGCCTGCGGCAGACCGCTACGCTCTTTCACGCCGAAGGTGGATTCAGACCAGCCCGGCATGGTTTCGTAAATCGGCTCGATACCTTCCCAGTCATCCGCCGCCATCGGGGTGGTGGTGACTTCGCGGCCATCCGGCATGCGGTAAGCGACGCAGATTTTCACCTCTTCCAGACCGTCCAGCACGTCCAGTTTGGTCAGGCAGAAGCCAGAAAGGGAGTTGATCTGCACGGCACGGCGTACCGCGACCGCATCCAGCCAGCCGGTACGACGGCGACGGCCAGTGGTGGCGCCGAATTCGTTACCTTTTTTGCACAGGAATTCGCCGATGTCGTCGAACAGCTCAGTCGGGAACGGGCCTGCGCCAACGCGGGTGGAGTAGGCTTTGATGATGCCGAGCACGTAGTCCACATAACGCGGGCCAATACCGGAACCGGTCGCCACGCCGCCGGCGGTGGTGTTGGAGGAGGTCACATACGGGTAGGTGCCGTGGTCGATATCCAGCAGCGTACCCTGCGCGCCTTCAAACATGATGAAGTCGCCGCGTTTACGCGCCTGATCCAGCAGATCAGAAACGTCAACGACCATGCTGGTCAGCACGTCGGCAATCGCCATCACGTCGTCCAGTACTTTCTGGTAGTCGACCGCGTCAACTTTGTAGAAGTTCACCAGCTGGAAATTATGGTATTCCATGACTTCTTTCAGCTTATCGGCGAAAGTCGCTTTATCAAAGAGATCGCCTACGCGCAGACCACGACGCGCCACCTTATCTTCGTAGGCCGGGCCGATGCCGCGACCCGTGGTACCGATGGCTTTGGCGCCGCGCGCTTTCTCACGCGCCACGTCGAGCGCGACGTGGTAGTCAAGGATCAGCGGGCAGGCTTCGGATAACAGCAGTCGTTCGCGAACCGGGATACCGCGGTCTTCCAGTTCCTTCATCTCTTTCATCAGCGCCGCAGGCGACAGCACAACGCCGTTACCGATGATGCTGGTGACGTTATCGCGAAGAATACCTGAGGGGATAAGATGGAGGACGGTTTTTTCACCGTTGATTACGAGAGTATGGCCGGCGTTGTGACCACCCTGGTAGCGCACAACATATTTAGCCCGTTCAGTCAGAAGATCGACGATCTTCCCTTTACCTTCGTCACCCCATTGGGTGCCCAGTACGACGACGTTGTTACCCATTTTTTCAAAATCACCGTTTGCTTAAAAAAGGATTCTAACACCAGCTTTCCTGATGTTCAGCCCTTTTTGTATACAAATTTCGTCGATTATGCCCGAATTTTATTCAGTTAATCGTTTTCCTCAACATGTAGTAGATAACTATCCCGGCCACCACAAGACCGCCGCCAAAACGACGCAGTAAGGTATCCGGCAATTGCGCTACCGAGACTATCATGCGTCGCCATAAGCGCGGAAAAAGCAGCGGGCCGAGCCCTTCAACCACCAGCACCAGCGCGAGCGCCAGCAAAACTGTTGTATTCATGGTATGTAAAACCTGGATAAAAAAAGAGCCGGTAATGACCGGCTCTTGTTTAAGGGTTAGGGCTTAGCGAGCGCTATTGGCCGGCGTTTTCATATAGCGGAAGAAATCGCTGTCCGGGCTCAGCACCATCACATCCTGATTGGAGTTGAAGCTGCTTTCATAGGCGCGCAGGCTACGGATAAAGGCATAGAAATCCGGATCCTGGCTGAACGCGTCGGCGAACAGTTTCGCGGCTTCGGCATCGCCTTCACCACGCAGAATACGCGCCTGACGCTCCGCTTCCGCAAGCGTACGGGTCACTTCGTAATCCGCCGCAGCGCGCAGTTTTTCAGCTTCTTCCTGACCCTGCGAACGGTGACGACGGGCTACCGCTTCACGCTCGGCGCGCATACGGTTGAAGATAGCCTCGGAGACTTCCGCCGGCAGGTTGATTTGCTTGATACGCACGTCAACCACTTCAATACCCAGCGCTGCCATGCTGTTCGGGTTGATCACCGGCACTTTGCCGTTGGTCTCTTCCGTAACACGCTTGGCCGCTGATGCGATAGCGTCATCGGCTGCCGGGGTTTCGACTTCATCTTCCGTACCCGCGGAACCAGAATTCAGCGCTTCACGCACTTCAGACGTCAGACGACCACGGGAGTCAGTGACGATATCTTTCACGTCAAGGCGACCGATTTCAGAACGCAGACGGTCAGAGAATTTACGTTTAAGCAGTACTTCCGCCTGAGAAACGTCGCCGCCGCCTGTCGCCAGGTAGTAACGGCTGAAATCGCTGATGCGCCACTTAATGTAGGAGTCGACGATCAGATCTTTTTTCTCTTTGGTGACGAAACGATCCGCCTGGTTATCCATAGTCTGGATACGGGCGTCCAGCGTCTTCACCGACTCGATAAACGGCATCTTGAAGTGCAGGCCAGGCTCATACACTTTTGGTTTGTTATCGCTGTCGCGTACCACTTTGCTGAATTGCAGGATGATGCCGCGCTCACCCTCTCTCACCACAAAAATTGAGGTGTAAAGCACCACCAGCACGATGATGATTACCGCAATGACTGACTTACGCATCGTTATTCACTCCCTTCGCGCTGGTAATCGTTACGCTGCGCGTTGGCACGGCGTTGATCCATAATATCGCCACGGCCAGAGGACGCGCTGTTGCTCGCGCCGCTGTTGCCGCTGCCGGAAACCGGCGGCAGACGCAGCAGTGGATTGCCGCTGTTGCTGTCGTCGCTGGCGGCAGGCGCGGAACCGCCTTTCAGCATCTGGTCGAGAGGCAGGACCATCAGGTTGCCGCCCTTGTCGTTAACCAGCACTTTACGGGTGTGGCTAAGCACTTTTTCCATGGTTTCGATATAGAGACGCTCGCGGGTGATTTCCGGCGCGGCTTTATACTCCGGCAGGATCTTCGCAAAACGCGCCACTTCACCCTGCGCTTCCAGGATAGTCTGGGTTTTGTACGCACGCGCCTCTTCAAGGATACGCTGTGCCTGGCCGTTCGCGCGCGGCTGCACTTCGTTGGTGTACGCTTCCGCTTCACGGATGTACTGCTGCTCGTTTTCACGTGCGGCAATCGCGTCGTCAAACGCCGCTTTCACCTCTTCCGGCGGACGAGCCGCCTGGAAGTTGACGTCCAGCAGCGTAATGCCCATGTTGTACGGACGGATCGTCTCTTCCAGCTCGCGCTGGGTATCGCTACGAATAACGGTACGCCCTTCCGTCAGAATACGGTCCATCGTGTATTTGCCGATAACACCGCGCAGGGCGCTGTCAGTGGCCTGACGCAGGCTGTCGTCCGCATTGGCGACGCTAAACAGGTAGCGCTGCGGATCGGTCACGCGGTACTGCACGTTCATTTCCACGCGCACAACGTTTTCGTCAGAGGTCAGCATGATGCCGGAGGCAGCCAGCTCGCGCACGGCTTCCACGTTGACCGGCACCACTTCATCGATAAAGGTTGGCTTCCAGTTGAGACCCGGCTCAACCAGATGGCTGAATTTGCCAAAGCGCGTCACAACGCCGCGTTCGGCCTCTTTAATGGTATAGAACCCGGTGACGGCCCATAAGATGACCGCAGCCGCCGCGACAATGCCCACCACGCGGCCGCCGATATGACCACGCGGCTCCTGCGAAGAACCGCCGCCTTTACCACCGCCAATCCCGCCCAGCTTTTTACTGAGCTTACGGAAGATATCATCCAGATCCGGCGGCCCCTGCTCGCGACCGCCTTTATTTCCCCCAGAGTTGCCGCCAGGCTTGCTGCTTCCCCACGGGTCGCGGTCCTGTCCGTTATTACCGGGCTGATTCCACGCCATGTTTATGCTCCATATTTGTTATGCGGTGATATACCTTTCGTTCTCCAGGCCGCCTTATGCCAGGCGCGTGTTTCATTCTGCGAAAGAGAAACACACGCGGGCGGCATAACGCGACCGGGGTCCATCCGGGTACCCCCCAAAGGGGAATATTTTCAGGCTTCGGCCAGCCGGTTAGACCACGTAGTCAACCAATGCCGGTTCCTGTTTACAGAGGCGACGCCAGTCGACAATCGGCATGCGAATTTGCAACCCGACGCAACCGTCCTCCTCCATCCACTCTTTTTCTATCGCCTGAAGCTGGTAAAACCGGCTCCGCAGACGTCCGGCTTCTGGCGGAAGGTGCAGCGCATGCTGGACGATTTCGCCGGAAAGACGTTCTGTCAGGGCCTGGAAAAGCAGTGGCACGCCCGCCCCCGTCTGCGCGGAAAGCCACACGCGGATGGGCACATTCTCATCGTTTCTGTCGATACGCGGCTCGAAATCTTCCAGCATGTCGACTTTATTCATTACCAGCAGCGTCGGGATTTCATGGGCGTCGATTTCTTCGAGTACGGTATTTACCGCCTCGATGTTCTCCGCCATCCGCACGTCCGCCGCGTCAATGACGTGCAGCAGCAACGTCGCCTGACGGGTTTCTTGCAGTGTCGCTTTAAACGCCGCCACCAAATCATGCGGCAGGTGGCGGATAAACCCTACGGTATCCGCCAGCACCGTTTCGCCAACGTCTGCGACATCAATGCGGCGCAGCGTCGGGTCGAGTGTCGCAAACAGCTGATCGGCTGCATACACCTCGGCCGTGGTGATTTGGTTAAACAGGGTGGATTTGCCGGCGTTGGTGTAGCCCACCAGTGAGACGGTAGGAATATCGGCTTTGGTACGCGACCGACGTCCCTGCTCTCGTTGCTTCTCGACGCGCTCCAGCCGCGAGAGGATCTGAGTAATACGGTTACGCAGTAAGCGACGGTCGGTTTCCAACTGGGTTTCACCCGGCCCACGCAGGCCGATACCGCCTTTCTGGCGCTCAAGGTGGGTCCAGCCGCGCACCAGTCGCGTGGCTAAATGGCGCAGCTGCGCCAGCTCAACCTGCAGCTTCCCTTCATGGGTGCGCGCACGTTGGGCGAAAATATCAAGAATCAGCCCGGTGCGGTCGATAACGCGACACTCGCACAGGCGCTCAAGGTTACGTTCCTGAGCCGGGGTCAACGCATGATCAAAAAGGACAACAGACGCCCCAGTGGCTTTGACTGCATCGGCAATCTCAACGGCTTTACCTTCACCAACAAAATACTTTGGGTGCGGCGCTTTACGGCTACCGGTAATCACCTGTAATGCTTCGACACCGGCGGAAGAGACCAGGGATTCAAATTCCTGGAGATCTTCCATATCTTTGTCTTGCGTAAAATAGATGTGTACCAGCACCGCCTGCTCACCGGCATCATAACGGTCAAACAAGCGTAAACCCTCTTAAAATACCAGCGGGGAACACAGACGAACTGGTCCCCCGACATGGAGCAACAGCCTGGCCTTATTCGGCGTCTTCGCTATCCTGAGAGGCAGCGGAAGATGGCTGTGCGTTGTTGCTGTGATGGTAGTTATTAGAACCGCCACCCGCGTTGTTACTATGGTGAGAAACCGGACGAGACGGCACCACGGTCGAGATCGCGTGCTTGTAAACCATCTGGCTGACCGTGTTTTTCAACAGGATCACGAACTGATCAAAAGATTCAATCTGACCTTGCAGCTTAATACCATTCACCAAATAAATAGAAACTGGAACACGTTCCCGACGCAGAGCGTTGAGGAACGGATCTTGCAAAGATTGCCCCTTAGCCATTCTATCTTTTCCTTATATGCTTGTTGTTTATACTCTTGAACCCTTGGGCTCTGAAAAACTGCGTAAAAATCCGCGCACGATACGATTCAATTGTACACATTCATTGTTGCTTCGCACCAATAACCTGTAATACATCACTGTACGCTTGTTCAGGCGCCTCACTGTCGAGCCAGTGTACCCCTTCCCAACCGCGCAGCCAGGTCATCTGGCGCTTCGCTAACTGTCTCGTGGCGCAAATACCTCGATAAACCATTTCGTCGTATGAGATTTCGCCCGCCAGATAAGACCACATCTGCCGGTATCCCACGCAACGAACGGAAGGCATGTCCGTATGCAAATCTCCACGGGCAAATAGCGCCCGGACTTCTGCCTCAAAACCTGAAGCTAACATCTGGTGAAAACGCTGCTCAATGCGCTGATGGAGCAGTTCACGGCTCGCCGGGGCGATGGCGAACTGATGCACCTGATAGGGCAGAGCTTCTCCTGACGTTTGCGTCAGTTCCGTTAAAGTTTTACCCGAAATGAAAAAAACTTCCAGTGCCCGGGAAAGCCTTTGCGGATCGTTGGGATGGATTCGCTGTGCCGCGACAGGATCTATCTCCTGAAGCTTGCGATGCAGCGTGTCCCACCCCTGCTCTGCCGCCTGTCGTTCAATCTCCGCTCTGACGGTTGGATCTGCTGACGGAAGCGGGGAAAGCCCCTCCAGCAGCGCCTTAAAGTAAAGCATGGTACCGCCCACCAGCAGCGGTATCCGCCCGGCGGCGACAATCTCCGCCATTTCCTTCAGCGCATCACGGCGAAAGTCCGCCGCCGAATACGCCTGTGCCGGGTCGATGATATCCAGTAGCCGGTGCGGCGCCTGCGACAATTCGTGCGCGTCAGGCTTGGCGGTGCCGATATCCATACCTTTATAAACCAGCGCGGAATCAACGCTTATCAACTCTACCGGCAGCGTCTGGCGCAGACGAATGGCTAACGCCGTTTTGCCCGACGCCGTCGGACCCATCAGAAAAATCGCCTTTGGAAGGCCAGTATTGCTTACGTCATTCATGTTTCAGGGCATTCATCGCCGGTTGTAAATCGATAAGTTGTAATAAACCATCCGGCGGAGATTTCACCATCAGCGGACACAGCCTTTCGAGTTCCGCGAGCGTCGCGATGGCTTGCGCGACACTCCACGGTTGCGCGTTAACCAGATGGCGGGCAAGCCATCCAGCCACAGCGGCGTCGTCAGCGTTTGTCTGCTGCGCCAGGTAGCCTATCAGTTCAGGAATCAAGATTTGTAAATTTTGTTGGCGTAAGGGTAAAGGCACTGCACGAATCGTCACATGTTGCGCATCCAGCACGATTTCAATACCCAATCGCTGAAGCTGCGGCTGCGCGCGCGTCACTATCTCCCGCTCATCGGCGGAGATTTTCAGACGCACCGGGATGAGCAGCGGCTGCGCGCAGGGCTTCTCATCGCGCGGCAGCAGTTGCGCCTGTTTAAGATGCCGCTCCGCCACGCTTAACGCCAGCAGCATTAGTTTGCCGTCGCGCTCAAGCAGCGCCACGTTTTCCGCCACCAGCGTCAGCACGCGTCCGAAACTGTACGAATGGCCGTCAAGCGCAGGCGCGGGCGGCAATACTTCCCGCGCCGGAGCTGCGGGCGGCGTAGTAACGGCAGGCGTTTCCAGCAGTTGCTTATACAGCGCGCCCTGCTGTTTCTGATAACCCGGCGCCGCATGAGGCCAGCCGCCGTTGCTGGCGCCGCTGCGCCCTGCCCCGCCGGAGGACGAGCCACCCGATGCCGTATAACGCGGCGCGTCGTTTTCCCTCGCGGGGGTTCGCTCGCGCGGCGTCGGGTCGGCGAACTGGTTTTTGCCTGCCGCGACGCGGTTTTCCGGCTGCCAACGCGGAGCGTCTTGCGCCGGTGTTTCTAACGCCAGCGGATTCGACGCCTGCTGCTGGAGCACGCTCACTACACCCTGATAAATAAAATCGTGCACCAGTCGCGACTGGTGAAAGCGCACTTCATGCTTGGCGGGATGGACGTTGACATCCACCTGATGCGGATCGATTTCCAGATAAAGCACATAGGCGGGCTGCTGATCGATGCCGAGCTTATCTTCGCAGGCCTGGCGAATCGCGTGGTTGATCAGCCGGTCGCGCATCATGCGGCCATTCACGTAGCAGTACTGGATTTCGGCAAGCGCCGCGGTGGTGCCTTTCGGCTCCGCGACCCAGCCGCGCAGCGCCAGATCGCCATGCTGCCACTCGATAGCCAGCGCCTGCTCCAGAAACGCGGGGCCGCAAATCGAGCCAAGGCGACGCTCGCGCGGCGCGTTGCCCTGCACTGCCCGGTACTGGCGCATCATTTTGCCGTTGTGGCTGAGGTTAATCGTCACGTCAAAGCGCGCCAGCGCTATGCGCCGCACCACTTCGTCGATGTGCGTGAACTCGGTTTTCTCAGTGCGCATAAACTTGCGCCGCGCGGGGGTGTTGTAAAACAGATCCAGCACCTCCAGCGTGGTGCCGACCGGATGCGCCGCCGGTTTGATGGTCACGTCCATGTCGCGCCCCTCGGCGTAGGCCTGCCAGGCTTCCTGCTGGTCGGCGGTGCGGGAGGTCAACGTCAGGCGTGAGACCGAACTGATACTCGCCAGCGCCTCGCCGCGAAAACCGAGGCTGATGATAGCTTCCAGGTCATCCAGCGAGGCGATTTTACTGGTGGCGTGACGCGCCAGCGCCAGCGCCAGCTCCTCTTTTTTGATGCCGCCGCCGTTGTCGCGAATGCGGATAAGCTTCGCGCCGCCGCGCTCGATATCGATATCGATACGCGTGGCGCCCGCATCGAGGCTGTTTTCGACCAGCTCTTTCACCACCGACGCAGGGCGCTCCACCACCTCGCCAGCGGCGATCTGGTTCGCAAGCTGCGGCGGCAGAACCTGAATCGGCATGAATTCTCCTTACTGAATCACAGTGACCTGACCTGAAACGCTGTCAGCGGAGCGGGCGGTCTGCCCCGTTCCGCCGTCACTCTTTGGCGCGGCCTGGAGCGGATGCGCAATAAAGTAATTGCGCAGCCCCTGGTAGATAGCCTCGGCGATCTGCTGCTGATAGTCATCGCTCGCCAGCAGGCGTTCTTCGCCGTTGTTACTGATAAAACCGGTCTCGACCAGCAGCGATGGAATATCCGGCGAGCGCAGTACGCCAAGGCTGGCGTGCTCCGGACGGCGCTTATGCAGCGAACCGACGCGCTGCAACTGCCCCAGCACGCTGGTGGCGACATCATACCCGACGCGCTGCGAATGGCCGAACTGCAAATCCAGCACCGCCTGACTCAGGTAAGGGTCCGCCTGACTGTTGGCCAGCACGTCGCCCGCGCCGCCCAGCAGTTCCGATTGCTTCTCATGCTGCTCCAGCCAGCTCGCCATTTCACTGTTGGCGCGGCGGTTGGATAGCACCCAGACGGACGCGCCGGTGGCATCGCGGTTCGGCGCGGCGTCGGCATGAATCGACACCAGCAAATTCGCGTTTTGCTGGCGCGCTACATCAGAGCGGCCCATCACGGAAATGAAATAGTCGCCGTCGCGCGTCAGCACGCCTTTAAACATCGGATCGTCGTTCAGCAACGTACGCAGCTTGCGGGCGATGGCGATAGTGACGTTTTTCTCGCGCACGCCGCCGGGGCCGATAGCGCCAGGGTCCTGTCCGCCGTGCCCGGCGTCGATCGCCACAATCACACGGTCAGAAACAGCACGGCTCGCGCTGCGCCCGGGCCGGGTCACGGTATTGCTGCCCACGACGCTTGTGATACGGTCATTATCCGAGCGGAACGGGTTGCGCGCAGGCTCTGACGGGCGCACCGGCGCGGAAACAGGTTCGCGTTGCGCCACGACAGGCGGTGGCGGCGGTTCGTCCGCTTCGATGGTGAAGATCACGTTATAACCCGCGCCTTTTTGCTGCTTCACGGCGCGCGCCTTGCCGTCTTTGGTTAACTCGACGACCAGACGCAGAGATTGATTATCTTTCGGCTGCCCGGCGCGAATGCTTTTGACCAGATTTTCGCCGCTGAACAGCAGCGGCAGACCCTGAATCACGCCGGTCTGTTTAATATCGAGCGCGACGCTGCGTTTGCCCTGTTGCGAATACGCGTATTCCGGATCGCCCATAAAGCTCAAGGTGATCCGCGCCTGGCCGTCGCCGTTGGAAACCTGAATATCGGAAAGCGTCGCCCCGAACGCTGGCGTGCATATCGCCAGCAGAAGCGCCGCGACCCAGTTTTTCATGCATGTGATCATCCCATCGTCCTTGCGTTCAGGCGAGGCGCGCCAGCAGCGCGTCGCCGGCAGCGGAGACCGCTTTCACCCGCGCTTCACGCCCCTGATCCTGCCATGACAAGTGGATTTCGATATCCGGCGGCGGCAGGACGCCCGCCCCTTGCTGCGGCCATTCCACCAGACAAATAGCGTCATCGGTGAAGTAATCGCGGATGCCCATAAATTCAAGTTCTTCCGGATCGGCAAGGCGATAGAGATCGAAGTGATAGATCATCATGTTTTCAAGCGTATAGGGCTCGACGAGCGTGTAGGTCGGGCTTTTAACGTTGCCCTGATGGCCGCACGCCTGGAGAAACCCGCGGCTGAACGTGGTTTTGCCCGCGCCCAAATCGCCGTACAGATGGATAACGGTCGCACCGCGACAGGCGCGCGCCACGCGTGCGCCGAGGTCGAGGGTCGCCTGCTCTTCGGGTAATGGTATAACGCGATTCATCATGATTCTGGTCTGTCTATATCCGGGTTAACAAAACGATAGAGCGTGGAGAACAGATCGGTCGCCAGCATGCCGCGCGTACCAAAGCGTGCCGCGAGCGCATCCGCCGCCGCGCCGTGGGCCACACAGCCCGCGCAGGCGGCATCATACGGGTTCAGCCGCTGCGCCAGCAACGCGCCGATAATGCCTGACAGCACATCGCCCATGCCGCCCGTGCCCATGCCCGGGTTGCCGGTATCGATAATGCCGCATTCGCCTTGCTGGCCTGTCACCACTGTGCCCGCGCCTTTCAGCACCACGCAGCCGCCGTAGCGCTGCGCCAGCTCTCTGGCGCTAAGTAAGCGGTCACTCTCAATTTCTGCCACGCGGCGATTAAGCAACCGCGCGGCCTCGCCAGGGTGCGGCGTAAGAATGCGATTGTGACGTGTATCGGGAGCGATTGCCAGAAGGTTCAGCGCGTCCGCATCCCACAGCATCGGTTTGTCGCAGTGGCGAACTTTTTCCAGTGCCGCTTTCCCCCACTCCTGCTGTCCGAGTCCCGGTCCGATGACCACGACATCGGCCCAGGCCAGGCTCTCATCAAGCGCATTGTCGGTGAGCGCATGCACCATCAGTTCCGGTCTTGCGGTCACCAGCGGCGCGATGTTTTCCGCGCGAGTAAGTACTCGCACCAGACCTGCGCCCGCGCGCAGCGCCGCCTCGCCGGTCATGCGGATAGCACCAGCAGTCCCGTGATCTCCGCCAATAATCACCAGCTTGCCGTTATCGCCTTTGTGCGAACCGGGCCTGCGCGGCGTAAGCCATTGGGAAAGCTGCGCCGTGTCGAAACGCCTGTACGGCGCCTGCTGACCGGCAAGCCACGCCTCAAGGCCCAGCGCGTGGTAGTGCAACCGCCCGACCACATCGCGCGCCCGGCCCGTGAGCAGGCCAGGCTTGAGCGCGATAAACGTAACCGTATGCGCGGCGTGAATGACCGCGCCCGGCGCGCCGCCGGTTTGCGCCAGCAGTCCGGAGGGAATATCGAGCGCCACAACGGGCGCGGCATGGCGGTTGGCCTGGTGAATCAGCGCGGCGACATCTTCGCGCGGTGCCTGGGTCAGCCCCGTGCCCAGCAGTGCGTCGATGATTAAATCGCAGGTTTCCGGCAGCGGCGTGTGCGGCGCATGAATGTCGCCGCCCGCGTTGAGCCACGCGTCGCGCGCGGCTTGCGCTTCTTCCGGCAGCGGTTTGTCGCGCTCCAGCGCCACCACCGTAACGTCGATACCCGCCGCCTGCGCAAGACGCGCCACGACATAGCCGTCACCGCCGTTGTTGCCGTGGCCACAAAGCACCAGCCAGCGCTGGCTATGCGGGTACGCCGCGCGCGCCACCTGAAACGCTGCGTCGCCGGCGCGCTGCATCAGCTCGTAAAGCGTCAACCCAAAACTGTCCGCCGCCTCCCGCTCCGCCGTGCGCAGCCAGTCCGCAGGCCAGACGGAGTGTGGTATACTGGCGCCGTTTTTGTTCATCCCGTGGTCCGTCATGTCTGAACCCCTCGATCTCAATCAGTTAGCGCAAAAAATTAAACAATGGGGCGCCGAGCTTGGCTTTCAGCAGGTAGGTATTACCGATACCGATCTGAGCGCCAGCGAAGGCGCGCTTCAGGCGTGGCTGGATAAACAGTATCACGGCGAGATGGAGTGGATGGCCCGTCACGGCATGCTGCGCGCGCGCCCGCATGAACTGCTGCCCGGCACGCTTCGCGTCATCAGCGTGCGGATGAATTATCTGCCCGCCAACGCCGCCTTTGCGCGCACTCTAAAAGATCCCTCGCTCGGCTATGTAAGCCGTTACGCCCTGGGGCGCGATTACCATAAACTCCTGAGAAACCGGCTGAAAAAACTCGGCGAAACGCTGCAAGCGCATTGCGCGTCGCTGAATTTTAGACCCTTTGTCGACTCCGCGCCCATTCTTGAGCGCCCGTTGGCGGAAAAAGCCGGTCTCGGCTGGACAGGCAAACATTCGCTCATCCTCAACCGCGACGCCGGATCATTTTTCTTTCTCGGCGAGCTGCTGGTCGATTTGCCGTTGCCAGTGGATAAACCCGTTGAAGAAGGCTGCGGACGCTGCGTGGCCTGTATGACCATCTGCCCGACCGGCGCGATTGTCGAGCCGTATACGGTGGATGCGCGCCGCTGTATCTCGTATCTCACCATCGAGCTGGAAGGCGCTATCCCGGAAGAATTTCGTCCATTGATGGGCAACCGTATCTACGGCTGTGATGATTGTCAGCTGATCTGCCCGTGGAACCGCTTTTCACAGCTCACCGACGAGGCGGATTTCAGCCCGCGACAGGCGCTACACGCGTCGAAGCTGATTGAACTGTTTGGCTGGAGCGAGGCGCACTTTCTGAAAGTCACCGAAGGATCGGCGATACGCCGCATTGGTCACTTACGCTGGCTGCGTAATATTGCGGTCGCGCTCGGCAACGCGCCCTGGGATGAAGCCAATATTGTTGCGCTTCGTCAGCGCAAAGGTGAACACTCGCTTCTCGACGAGCACATAGACTGGGCGATTGCGCAACAAACAGACAAACGTAACGCCTGTGTGGTGGAAGTGCAGTTGCCGCAAAAGCAACGGCTGGTCAGAGTAATTGAGAAAGGGCTGCCGCGCGACGCGTAGACGCGTTTCGCTGTGAATAAAATTAAAAAAGTCTTGCCATTCAAAGGCCAGATTTATCAAAAAACCTCATAAATAACATTTAGTAATAAATTATTATTTATGAAAATCAGATGGTTACAAAAAAGATGTGATCAAAGTTATCATTCAGGCGTACAGGATAACTTTACGCAAACTGTGGATAAGTCTGTTCAGAAACTTTTTGGATAAACGCAAAAAACCAGCCGCAGCGCGCTTTGTCGCTGTGGATAATTTGTACAATCGAAGAGATTTGGAGCGGGAAACGAGACTCGAACTCGCGACCCCGACCTTGGCAAGGTCGTGCTCTACCAACTGAGCTATTCCCGCTTGGGTGGTGTTGCCTTTCGGCATTTCAAATTTTGGAGCGGGAAACGAGACTCGAACTCGCGACCCCGACCTTGGCAAGGTCGTGCTCTACCAACTGAGCTATTCCCGCTTGGGTGGTGCTGCCTTTCGGCGATTTCAAATTTTGGAGCGGGAAACGAGACTCGAACTCGCGACCCCGACCTTGGCAAGGTCGTGCTCTACCAACTGAGCTATTCCCGCTCTGCGTAATTCACATTTCTGTGTCGTTACGGGAGGCGCATTATACGAGAAATGATTTCTACCGCAACCCCTTAAACGCTTTTTTTTGTGATTTTTATCTGACTGCTTTTTTATTCGCCAAAGTGTTCACTTTACCAGCAAAAGAGGGGCTTAGCCCCTCTTCGCCATCACAATTTAATGAAATGTTCGCGGTAATAGGCGAGCTCCGCCACCGACTCGCGGATATCGTCCAGCGCCTGATGCGTATTTTGTTTCTTAAGGCCATTCAGTACATCCGGCTTCCAGCGGCGCGCCAGCTCTTTTAGCGTACTGACGTCCAGGTAACGATAGTGGAAATAGGCTTCCAGCTCCGGCATGTACTTAAACAGGAAGCGGCGATCCTGGCCGATGCTGTTACCGCAAATAGGCGATTTGCCCGCAGGCACCCACTCTTTAAGGAATTCAATCGTCGCCAGCTCCGCCTCGCGCTCGCCCATCGTGCTCGCTTTAACGCGCTCCACCAGGCCGCTGGCGGTATGCGTGCGCACATTCCAGTCATCCATCAGCGCCAGCTGCTCATCGGACTGATGCACAGCGATAACCGGGCCTTCCGCGAGAATATTCAGATCGGCGTCGGTCACCAGGGTGGCGATTTCAATGATGCGATCCTGTCGCGGATCGAGTCCGGTCATCTCCAGATCGATCCAAATGAGGTTGTTTTCATTGGCACTCATGCTATTTTCCATCCGTTATCGCGTCACACCGGGGTGACAGGCAGTTAATTCATTTACAATAGCTGATATCATAGAGGTTTTGCCCACCAGGGGCGACCAGGAGCCATTAAGATTGAGCAAAAATAAACTCTCCAAAGGTCAGCAGCGCCGCGTGTCAGCGAACCATCAGCGCCGGCTCAAACAGACTACGGAGAAAGCCGATCCGGACGACTCGCAATTTGGCGAGCCTCGCGAAGGTCGCGTGATCAGTCGCTTTGGTCAGCATGCCGACGTCGAATCGTCAGACGGCGGTGTGCATCGCTGTAACATTCGCCGCACCATACGCTCGCTGGTGACCGGCGATCGCGTCGTCTGGCGCCCGGCGAAAGAAAATGTTCAGGGCAAAGGCATTGTCGATGCGGTACACGACCGTACCTCTGTACTGACGCGCCCGGATTTCTACGACGGCGTGAAGCCTATCGCCGCGAATATCGACCAGATAATCATCGTATCGGCCATCCTGCCGGAGCTGTCGCTGAACATTATCGACCGCTATCTGGTGGCCTGCGAAACGCTGGAGATTGAACCTTTACTGGTCCTCAACAAAACTGACCTGCTTGATGAAAACGACCTCGCTTTCGTCAACGAGCAGATGGATATCTATCGTCGTATTGGTTATCGCGTACTGCTGGTGTCCAGCTACAAAGACGAAGGGCTGAAGGAGCTGGAGCAGGCACTCATCGACCGCACCAGTATTTTCGCGGGACAGTCGGGCGTGGGTAAATCGAGCCTGCTGAACAATCTGCTGGGCCTGAAGGATAACCAGATTCTGGTTAACGACGTCTCTGACAACTCCGGGCTTGGTCAGCACACCACCACCGCCTCACGCCTGTACCACTTTCCGGGCGGCGGCGAAGTCATCGACTCGCCGGGCGTGCGTGAATTCGGCCTGTGGCACCTTGAGCCGGAACAGATAACGCAGGGCTTTATCGAATTTCACGACTATCTGGGGCTCTGCAAGTTCCGCGACTGTAAACATGGCAACGATCCCGGCTGCGCCATTCGCGAGGCCGTTGAGCGCGGCGACATTGCCGAAAGCCGTTTCGACAACTATCACCGCATTCTGGAAAGCATGGCGCAGGTAAAAACGCGTAAAAACTTTTCTGATAGCGACGACTGACAATTAAGCTGTGCGTCGTTAGAATCAGCCCCTTTTTCTGACAGGCCCGGCGCGCAGCCGGGTCAGGAATGATGAAACACTGGCCTGGAGGCTACCTTGTTAAACGAAATCAAACTTTCGCTGCAATATATTCTGCCTAAACAGTGGCTCACTCGCCTTGCTGGCTGGGGCGCGAGTAAACGCGCGGGCTGGCTGACCAAACTGGTCATCGACCTGTTCGTAAAATACTACAAGGTCAACATGAGCGAGGCGCAGAAGCCCGATACCGCCAGCTACCGCACCTTTAACGAATTTTTCGTGCGCCCACTGCGCGATGAAGTCCGCCCGCTTAACACCGATCCGAATGTGCTGGTAATGCCGGCGGACGGCGTGATAAGCCAGCTTGGCCGTATCGAAGGCGATAAGATCCTGCAGGCCAAAGGCCACAACTATTCGCTGGAAGCGCTGCTTGCCGGCAACTATCTGATGGCCGATTTGTTCCGTAACGGCAGCTTCGCCACTACGTACCTGTCGCCGCGTGACTACCACCGCGTGCATATGCCGTGTAACGGTATCCTGCGTGAAATGATCTACGTACCGGGCGATCTCTTCTCGGTAAACCATCTGACCGCTCAGAACGTGCCGAACCTGTTCGCCCGTAACGAGCGCGTTATCTGCCTGTTCGATACCGAATTTGGGCCAATGGCGCAGATCCTGGTGGGCGCGACGATTGTGGGTAGCATCGAAACCGTCTGGGCTGGCACTATCACCCCGCCGCGCGAAGGCATTATCAAACGCTGGACGTACCCGGCGGGCGAAAGCGACGGCGCCGTAGCGCTGCTGAAAGGCCAGGAGATGGGCCGCTTCAAGCTGGGCTCCACGGTTATCAACCTGTTTGCGCCGGGTAGCGTCGAGCTGGTTGAACATCTGCAAAGTCTCTCCGTCACTCGCCTCGGCGAGCCGCTGGCGGTATCTACCGACGCGGTGACGGCGGATGTCGCGCCTGCGGTGATTGCGCCGGAAGAGATCGAAGCCGAACGCGATGCTAACCCGCTGGTCGATAACGACCAGGACCGTTAATGCAAAGGTAAAATGACGTGCGCCTGATTCTTTACGTGCTGCTGGCCTGGAGCCTGAGCTTTTGGGCGAACGCCGCGACGGCGCCCGATGAAAAACAGATAGCCCAGGAGCTGGAGCAAGCCAAAGCGGCCAAAAACCAGCCCGATCAGGCGCAAGTGGTTGAAACCCTTCAGTCCGCGCAAAACGCGCTTGAGGAGAGAAAAGCCTCCCTTGAGCGCGCCAGACAGTATCAACAGGTTATCGATAATTTCCCGAAGCTGTCGCAATCGCTGCGCCAGCAACTCAATAACCTGCGCGACGAGCCGCGCCGGGTGCCCACAGGGCTTACCACCGACGCGCTCAATCAGGAGATCCTCCAGGTCAGCAGTCAGTTGCTGGAAAAGAGCCGCGAAGCGCAACAGGAGCAGGATCGCGCCCGCGAAATCGCCGACTCCTTAAGCCAGCTTCCCCAGCAGCAAACCGACGCGCGCCGCCAGCTTAACGAGATGGAACGCCGCTCGGGCGCGTCGTCAGGCTCTACCGCGCTCGGCGCCGCCCAGCTTCTCGCCCAGCAGGCGGAATCCGCACAGCTCAAAGCGCGCGTTGATGAACTGGAACTCGCGCAGCTCTCCGCGAGCAACCGTCAGGAGCTGGCGCGCCTGCGTGCGGAGCTGGCGCAAAAGCAGAGCGAGCAGCTCGATACTTACCTGCAGGCGCTGCGTAATCAGCTCAACAGCCAGCGCCAGCAGGAGGCCGAACGCGCGCTTGAAAGCACCGAGCTCCTGGCCGAGAACAGCGCCAACCTGCCTCCGGCTATCGTCGAGCAGTTCAACGTCAACCGCGAGCTCTCCCGCGCGCTAAACCAGCAGGCGCAGCGTATGGATCTTGTCGCATCGCAGCAGCGTCAGGCCACCAGCCAGACGATGCAGGTGCGTCAGGCGTTAACGACGCTGCGCGAACAGTCGCAATGGCTTGGCGTCTCCAACGTACTTGGCGAGGCGCTGCGCGCGCAGGTCTCGCGCCTGCCGGAGATGCCGAAACTGCAACAGCTGGATACCGAAATGGCCCAGTTGCGCGTGCATCGCCTGCGTTATGAAGATCAGCTTAACAAGCAGCCGCAACTGCGCCAGCTGCGCCAGGCCGATGGCACGCCGCTGACGGCGGAGCAGAATCGCATCCTGGAAGCGCAGTTGCGTACCCAGCGCGAACTCCTCGGCTCCCTGTTGCAGGGCGGCGATACGTTAATCCTTGAACTCACCAAGCTGAAAGTGGCCAACAGCCAGCTTGAAGACGCGCTTAAGGAAGTGAACGAAGCGACGCACCGCTATCTGTTCTGGACCTCGGATGTCAGCCCGCTCAGCATCAGCTGGCCGGTGGATATCGTGCAGGATCTGCGCCGCCTTATTTCGCTCGACTTTTTCGGCCAGCTCGGCAAAGCCGCCGTGATGATGGTCACCAGCAAAGAGACGCTGCTGCCGCTGTTCGGCGCGCTGCTGCTGGTGGGCTTCAGCATCAGCTCCCGCCGCCATTTCACGGCGTTTCTGGAGCGCTCCAGCGCGCGCGTCGGTAAGGTCACGCAGGATCACTTCTGGCTGACGCTGCGCACAGTATTCTGGTCGATTCTGGTAGCCTCACCGCTGCCGGTGCTCTGGGCCACGCTCGGCTACGGGCTGCGTGAAGCCTGGCCCTGGCCTATCGCCGTCGCGGTGGGCGACGGCGTGACGGCGACGGTGCCGCTGCTGTGGGTGGTGATGATCTCCGCCACCTTTGCCCGCCCGAACGGCCTGTTTACCACGCACTTCGGCTGGCCTCGCAACCGCGTCGCCCGCGCGATGCGCTATTACCTGATGAGCATTGGCTTTATTGTGCCGCTGATCATGGCGCTGATCACCTTTGATAACCTCAACGACCGCGAATTCTCCGGCTCGTTGGGCCGTTTGTGCTTTGTGCTGATTTGCGGCGCGCTGGCTATCGTGACGCTCAGCCTCAAACGCGCAGGCATTCCGCTCTATCTGGATAACGAAGGCAATGGCGACAACTGGGTAAACCGGCTGCTGTGGAACCTGATGCTGTGCGCGCCGCTGATGGCGATCCTCGCCGCAGCCGTCGGTTATCTCGCCACTGCGCAGGCGCTGCTGGCGCGTCTGGAAACTTCCGTCGCCATCTGGTTCCTGCTGCTGGTTATCTACCACATTATTCGCCGCTGGATGCTGATCCAGCGCCGTCGTCTGGCCTTTGACCGCGCCCGCTCGCGCCGTGCGGAAATTCTGGCCCAGCGCGCCCGCGGCGAAGAAGAGCCGCCCCACGGGCACAGCACCGAGGGCAGCGTCGAGGTGGATGTCGCCGAGCTCGATCTCGACGCCATCAGCGCTCAGTCGCTGCGCCTGGTGCGCTCCATTCTGACGCTTATCGCGCTGCTGTCGGTCATTGTGCTGTGGTCGGAAATCCACTCGGCGTTCGGATTCCTTGAAAACATTTCCCTGTGGGATGTGACGTCGACCGTCCAAGGCGTGGAGAGCATTGAGCCTATTACCCTTGGCGCGGTTCTGATTGCCATTCTGGTGTTTATCGTCACCACGCAGCTGGTGCGCAATTTGCCTGCGCTGCTGGAGCTGGTCGTGCTACAACACCTGGAACTGACGCCCGGTACCGGCTATGCCATCACCACCATCACCAAATATCTGCTGATGCTGATTGGCGGACTGGTGGGCTTCTCAATGATTGGTATTGAATGGTCCAAGCTGCAGTGGCTCGTGGCGGCGCTCGGCGTCGGGCTTGGTTTCGGCCTGCAGGAGATTTTCGCTAACTTTATCTCGGGCCTGATTATTCTCTTTGAAAAACCGATTCGTATCGGCGACACCGTGACCATTCGCGATTTAACGGGCAGCGTGACGCGCATTAATACCCGCGCTACTACCATCAGCGACTGGGATCGCAAAGAGATTATCGTGCCGAATAAAGCGTTTATCACCGAGCAGTTTATCAACTGGTCGCTGTCTGACTCCGTCACCCGCGTGGTGCTGACGGTGCCTGCGCCATCGGACGCCAACAGTGAAGAGGTGACGCAGCTGCTGTACCGCGCCGCCGAGAAGTGCAGTTATGTGATAGATAACCCGCCGCCGGAAGTGTTTTTGGTGGATTTACAGCAGGGTATTCAGCTGTTTGAGCTGCGTATCCATGCCGCTGAAATGGGGCATCGCATGCCGCTTCGCCACGAGATCCACCAGCTGATTTTGCAGGGCTTTCGCGAACACGGTATCGAAATGCCGTTCCCGCCCTTCCAGATGCGTCTGGAGAGCCTGGATGGCAAACGCACCGCGCGAACGTTAACCTCTGCCGGCCGCACCAGCCGCACGCCGGGAAGCATGTAACGAAAAAGGAGCCGCAAGGCTCCTTTTTTATGGCGGTGAGGCGTGGAGTAAAGGTGGGCGCGCGTCGCTTAACCCCCTACGTCTGGCGCCTGTTATGGATAAGGCAGGTAAACGCAGCGCATTCGCCACAGACCCGCCCTCGACCGTTACGCCCGATCTACCGTAAAGGCGATAACTTCCGCGAGGCTTTCCGCGCCCAACGCCAGCATAATCAGACGATCCACGCCCAGCGCGACGCCGGAGCAATCCGGCAGGCCCACTTTCAGCGCTTCCAGCAGATTGTAATCCACCGGCTGCTGCGGCAGACCACGCTGAAGGCGCTTGCGGTTATCTTGCTCGAAACGCTGCTGCTGCTCGCGCGCGTCGGTGAGCTCATGAAAACCATTCGCCAGCTCAATGCCTTTGTAATAGACCTCAAAACGCTCCGCCACGCGGTGATCTTCAGTGCTGATTTGCGCGAGCGCCGCCTGGCTTGCCGGGAAGTGATAAACAAACACCGGACGGTCTTTTCCGATATGCGGCTCGACGCCCATGGTGAACAGCAGTTGCAGCAGCGTGTCGCGATCTTCTTCGGTATCGGCGATGTTGCTGAGATCAAGCTTCGCCGCCGCCTCGCGCAGCAGGGTTTTGTCCGCCGACAGCGGGTCGATTTCCAGATGGCGCTGAAACGCCTGCTGGTAAGAGATCGTCTCCGCGGGCTGGCAGTCCAGCACCTGTTGCAGAAGGTCATCCACCTCATTCATCAGGCGATACATATCGTAGTGCGGACGGTACCACTCCAGCATGGTGAATTCAGGATTGTGATGACGCCCCATTTCTTCATTACGAAAGCTGCGGCACAGCTGATACACCGGCCCGCAGCCCGCCGCCAGCAGGCGCTTCATATGATATTCCGGGCTGGTCATCAGATAGAGATTGATCCCCTGAGAATGGCCGGGGCCGACGAAACGCGTTTCGAACGGGAACAGGTGGATATCGGTTACCGTCGCCTGGCTCATGCAGGGGGTTTCCACCTCCAGTACGCCGCGATCCGCAAAGAAGCGACGGATCTCCGCCATAATCGCGGCGCGCTTTAACAGGTTGGGGATGGATGCGCTCGGCTGCCAGGTGGCCGTCTCGCTCATGGTACTTTCTCCGTCTTGAAACAAGGGCACGAAGTCTACTCGTATCGCGTTCGCCAGACAAATTTTGCGCAGTTTTTTCCTGCGAAGAGGCCAATTTTCCGTTTTGTGAGCCACTTCATCAAGCGGGCTGATAAAAGCCGTCGTAACGCCCCAAAAAATCGAACACATCAAATTTCCCCTTTAGGGGTACGGTTATACTCAGCTACCCAAAAAGGAGCAGGGGAACGCTTTACCCCCGCGCAGCCCCGAGTTTTCGCCTTTGTTACCGCGCGGTGGGAATAACTAAAACCCGGAGGAATGTCGTGCAAACTTTTCAAGCCGATCTCGCCATTATCGGTGCCGGCGGCGCGGGACTACGGGCCGCCATTGCGGCGGCCGAGCGCAATCCCAACGCTAAAATCGCACTGATTTCAAAAGCCTACCCAATGCGTAGCCATACCGTTGCGGCCGAAGGCGGCTCGGCAGCGGTCGCGCAGGATCATGACAGTTTTGAGTATCACTTCCACGACACCGTCGCTGGTGGCGACTGGCTGTGCGAGCAGGACGTGGTGGACTATTTTGTGAAGCACTGTCCGCGCGAGATGACCCAGCTTGAACAGTGGGGCTGCCCGTGGAGCCGCCGCCCGGATGGCTCGGTCAACGTCAGGCGCTTTGGCGGCATGAAAATCGAGCGTACCTGGTTTGCCGCGGATAAAACCGGCTTCCATATGCTCCACACGCTCTTCCAGACTTCCCTGCAATTCCCGCAGATTCAGCGCTTCGACGAGCATTTCGTCCTCGATATTTTAGTGGACGACGGTCAGGCGCGCGGCCTGGTCGCGATGAACATGATGGAAGGCACGCTGGTGCAAATCCGGGCCAACGCGGTCGTGATGGCGACCGGCGGCGCGGGGCGCGTTTACCGCTACAACACCAATGGCGGCATCGTCACGGGCGACGGCATGGGCATGGCGCTCTCACACGGCGTTCCGCTGCGCGATATGGAATTCGTACAATATCACCCGACGGGCCTGCCCGGCTCCGGCATTCTGATGACGGAAGGCTGCCGCGGCGAAGGCGGCATTCTGGTTAACAAAGACGGCTACCGTTACCTGCAGGATTACGGCATGGGCCCGGAAACTCCGCTCGGCGAGCCGAAAAACAAATATATGGAGCTTGGGCCGCGCGATAAAGTCTCGCAGGCATTCTGGCACGAATGGCGCAAAGGCAACACGATTGCCACACCGCGCGGCGATGTGGTCTATCTCGACCTGCGCCATCTTGGCGAGAAAAAGCTGCTGGAGCGGCTGCCGTTTATCTGCGAACTGGCGAAAGCCTACGTGGGCGTCGACCCGGTGAAAGAGCCGATTCCGGTACGTCCGACGGCGCACTACACCATGGGCGGCATCGAAACCGACCAGCGGTGCGAAACCCGCATTAAAGGGCTTTTCGCCGTGGGCGAATGCTCATCGGTCGGGCTGCACGGCGCCAATCGCCTCGGCTCGAATTCGCTTGCGGAGCTGGTGGTATTTGGCCGCCTCGCAGGCGAACAGGCGATGGAGCGCGCAATGGCCGCGTCCCCCGCCCGCGACAGCGCGCTGAGCGCGCAAACAGCGGATATCGAAGCGCGCCTGCATAAGCTTATCAACCAGGAAGGCAATGAAAGCTGGGCGAAAATTCGCGACGAGATGGGGCTTTCAATGGAAGAAGGCTGCGGCATCTATCGTACGCCGGAGCTGATGCAGAAAACGATGGATAAACTCGCAGAGCTGCAGGAGCGCTTCAAACGCGTGCGCATCAGCGACACGTCCTGCGTGTTCAACACCGATCTGCTCTACACCATTGAGCTTGGTCATGGGCTTAACGTCGCCGAATGCATGGCACATTCCGCCATGGCGCGTAAAGAGTCGCGCGGCGCGCATCAGCGCCTGGATGAAGGCTGCACCGAACGCGATGATGTTAACTTCCTGCGTCACACTCTCGCCTTCCGCGACGCTGACGGCACCACCCGTCTGGATTATAGCGACGTAAAAATTACCACTCTGCCTCCGGCGAAACGCGTGTATGGCGCAGAATCGGAAGCGGCTGATAAAAAGGAGACGGCGAATGGCTGAGATGCAAACGCGGCGCATCGAAGTGGTGCGCTATAACCCGGAAACCGACCACGCGCCGCACAGCGCATTTTATGACGTGCCTTGGGATGAACAGACCTCGCTGCTGGACGCGCTGGGCTATATCAAAGACAACCTGGCGCCGGACTTAAGCTACCGCTGGTCGTGCCGCATGGCGATTTGCGGCTCCTGCGGGATGATGGTCAACCGCGTACCGAAACTCGCCTGCAAAACGTTTCTGCGTGATTACCCTTCCGGCATGAAAGTCGAAGCGCTGGCGAATTTCCCGATCGAGCGCGATTTAGTGGTCGATATGACCCACTTTATCGAAAGCCTGGAGGCGATTAAGCCATACATCATCGGCAACCCGCGCACGCCAGAACAGGGGCCAAACACCCAGACGCCCGCGCAGATGGCGAAATACCATCAGTTTTCCGGCTGCATCAACTGCGGGCTGTGCTATGCCGCGTGCCCGCAATTCGGGCTGAACCCGGAGTTCATCGGCCCGGCGGCCATTACGCTCGCGCACCGCTATAACCTCGACAGCCGCGATAAGGGCCAGAAGGCGCGTATGCCGCAACTTAACAGCCAGAACGGCGTCTGGACCTGTACGTTCGTCGGTTATTGCTCGGAAGTCTGCCCGAAACATGTCGACCCGGCCGCCGCTATCCAGCAGAGCAAAGTGGAGAGCTCGAAGGATTTCTTAATCGCCATGCTGAAACCCGGCGCAAGGAGTGAATAATGACCTCGAAACGTAAGCCTTATGTACGGACGATGGAAGCCAGCTGGTGGAAAACGCTGCCATTCTACCGCTTTTACATGCTACGCGAAGGCACATCCGTGCCCGCAGTCTGGTTCAGTATCGTGCTGATTTATGGTCTGTTCGCGCTAAAACATGGCCCGGAGAGTTGGGCCAACTTTGTGGGTTTTCTGCAAAACCCGATTGTCGTGTTGCTCAACGTTATCACGCTGCTTGCGGCGCTGCTGCATACCAAAACCTGGTTTGAGCTGGCGCCGAAAGCCGCCATCGTGGTAGTGAAAGACGAAAAAATGGGGCCTGAACCGGTCATCAAGGCGCTTTGGGGCGTGACGGCGCTCGTCACGGTGGTCGTATTGTTTATCGCCCTGTTCTGGTAAGGAGGAGATCGTGATTAATCAACACCCGAAACGTTCCGACGAGCCGGTATTCTGGGGGCTGTTTGGCGCAGGCGGCATGTGGTGCGCGGTTGTCGCGCCGGTTATCGTCCTGCTGGTGGGCATCCTGCTGCCGCTCGGCATCGGGCCCGAAGGCGCGTTCAGCTATGAACGCGTCCTGGCGTTCGCCCAGAGTTGGGTTGGCCGTCTGTTTCTGCTACTGATGATTGTGCTGCCGTTGTGGTGCGGGCTGCACCGCATTCATCACGGCATGCATGATTTGAAAGTACATGTTCCCGCCGGCAAATGGGTTTTCTACGGCCTCGCCGCCATTCTGACGGTCGTCACGCTGATTGGCGTTATCACGCTCTGACGCCCTCGCGCCGCTTCTTCGCAAGCGGCGTATTCCCTCCACTATTTCGCTTTCGCACAATTACAAAAGCTCAACGGGCATCTACACTTAGCATTAAAAAACAGAAGGATCCCGCCATGCGTATTCGACTACTCCCTGTTGTTGCTACCGTCGCGACTGCGGCACTGCTGGTCGCCTGTAGCACACCCACGCCGCCGCGCGGTGTCACGGTCGTGGAAGATTTCAACGTCAACCGTTACCTCGGCACCTGGTATGAGATTGCCCGCTTCGACCATCGCTTTGAGCGCGGTCTGGAACAGGTCACCGCTACCTACAGCCTGCGCGGCGACGGCGGGCTGAACGTCATTAACCGCGGTTTTAATCCTGACCGCAATAAATGGCAGCAGAGCGAAGGCAAAGCCTATTTCACCGGCAATACGCACCGCGCCGCGCTGAAAGTCTCGTTCTTCGGCCCGTTCTATGGCGGCTACAACATTATTGCGCTGGATAAGGATTACCAGCATGCGCTGATTTGCGGGCCGGATCGCAGCTATCTGTGGATCCTCTCCCGCACGCCTACCATCAGCAAGCAAGTGAAAGAGGATCTGCTGGATACCGCCACCCGTCAGGGCTTCGCGGTGGAGAAACTGATCTGGGTAGACCAGCGCGCCCGTTAGTGGGTGCTGAGTTTAAGACCGACGATCCCCGCGACGATAAGCCCCAGGCTCACCAGACGCGCGGGGCTTGCCGACTCGCCTAACAGCAGAATGCCAGTGATAGCCGCGCCGACCGCGCCGATGCCCGTCCAGATGGCATAGGCCGTACCGGTCGGCAGGCTTTTCATCGCCCACGAGAGCAGCACAATGCTGACGATCATCGCCGAAACGGTGATGAGACTGGGTACAAGACGGGTAAAACCGTGGGTATATTTCAGGCCGACGGCCCAGACAACTTCCAGAAGACCGGCGATTAACAGAACGAACCAGGACATACTCAGCTCCAGGTTTGCGGGGCCGTCCCCGTTCAACGTGACGCGCTTGCAGGTCGTCCCACAAGGCCAGGTGATTAAAACGCCGCGATCATCCCTTCTTAGCGCACATTTTGCAACCGTGTTTTTCCTAAACCAGCGGATCCTCACGGGTTAAGCCAGGAAATAGCCGCGATTGTGCGCGTACATCACGGGTTCAGTTAGCAATAAATCTTCCTATGATGAAACACTTTCCTGCTGGCTACAGCAGGTGCGTCTTTCTCTCCATAATGAATCCGAGCATGTATAAAATTTTACTGGTTGACCGCTGTCATTTCAGCCGTACCGGGCTCGAAAGCTGGCTCAATCACTCCGAAGATTTCGCCGCGCCGTTCCACGTGACGGCAACCGATCATTTACTGCGTGCGCGCGAGCTTCTTATGCAGTGGCAACCTAATATGGTGATTGCCGATCTTCACGGGTTTATGGGAGATGTTCATCACGTAAATCAGTTCTCCTCCATCTTTGCAGCCTGCGGCAACACCACGCGTCTGATCCTGCTGCAAAGCGGCGTATCGGACGTGCTGGACGATTATTGCTCGCAGCAAATCACCTGGCGCATTGCGAATAAAACTATCGGGCTGCGCGAACTGGGGCAATTGATTAGCAAAGCGCTGATGTCGCGTCCGCCATTTGGTGAGCCGAAAAGCATTACGCCATTACTGACGCTGCGCGAAGAGCGCATTCTGGAATGGTGGGGCGTGGGAATGAGCAATGAGGAGATTGCGCGCAAAATGGGGATCGCCGTCAAAACGGTTTACACCTATAAACGCAATATTCGCATGAAACTCGGCGCTGATAACCGCTTTTCGCTGTTCGTGCCGCTGCCGGAGATGTGCGTAAGATAACGGTACGACGCCAGGCGGAGCCGTACCGTCGTCATCATTACTGCGATGCGCGGGTTGCCGCGCCAGAGATCGCGCTGCCGCCGTCCTGAATATCTTCGCCCACGCCACGAGTGGTGTTACAGGCCGTCAACAGTGAAGAAAGAACCAGTGCTGAAAAGAGCGCCGCAATTGTTTTCTTAACCATAATCTCTTCCTTTTATTGCCTAAGTTATTTGTGTATAGCCATTTAAGCATAGACAAAAACTGACACACTGGCGGAAGGAAACGGTTTTTAGGAACAGAGGAACTATTTTGCCGCGCGCTCAATCGCGCCGCCAAGATGCCGGATATCTTCGCCAAAGCCGCGAGCCGTATTGCAGGCGCAGGCAAGCGAACAGAGCAACAAAACAAGAAACGGACGTAACAGCGGGGTTTTCATCGTGATCCCTGTAACCTGCGACGTGGCGCAACCACGCCGCAGACAACAGTCGGAATTATTTTACGCGGGAAACGTATTCACCAGAGCGGGTGTCCACTTTGATGACTTCGCCGATCTGGACGAACAGCGGAACTTTAACCACAGCGCCGGTAGAAAGCGTCGCCGGTTTGCCGCCGGTACCCGCGGTATCGCCTTTCAGGCCCGGATCGGTATCAACGATTTCCAGCTCCACGAAGTTCGGCGGAGTGACAGAGATCGGCTGGCCGTTCCACAGGGTCACGATGCACTCAGCCTGATCCAGCAGCCATTTGGCGTTGTCGCCTACGGCTTTCGCGTCAGCCGCCAGCTGTTCGAAGGTTTCGTTATTCATGAAGTGCCAGAACTCACCGTCGTTGTAGAGGTAAGTCAGGTTCATATCCACAACGTCTGCGCCTTCTGCGGAGTCGGTGGATTTAAAGGTTTTTTCTACGCGGGAACCCGTCAGCAGACGGCGCAGCTTAACGCGCGCGAACGCCTGACCTTTACCCGGTTTAACGAATTCGCTGGATTCAACGGCGTACGGTTCGCCGTCCATCATGATTTTAAGACCGGCACGAAAATCGTTGCTAGAATAAGTCGCCATAAGGCCCTCTGAAATTGTTAACTGGTAGCTAAGCCACAAAATGGCGCATATTGTAACCCTAAATCCCCCATCCAGAGAAGATTGGTTATCGCAACTTGCCGATGTTATCACCGATCCCGATGAGCTCCTGCACCTTCTCAATATAGATACTGACGAAGAACTGCTTGCCGGACGCGACGCGCGCCGCTTATTTGCGTTGCGCGTACCGCGGGCGTTCGTCGCGCGCATGGAGAAAGGCAACCCGCAGGATCCGCTGCTGCGACAGGTGTTGACGTCGCGCGAAGAGTTCGTGGCGGCGCCCGGTTTTACCACCGATCCGCTTGAAGAGCAAAACAGCGTGGTGCCAGGGCTGCTGCATAAGTATCACAACCGTGCGCTATTACTGGTGAAAGGCGGCTGTGCGGTGAACTGCCGCTACTGCTTCCGCCGGCATTTCCCGTATGCCGATAACCAGGGCAACAAGCGTAACTGGCAGGCCGCGCTGGACTACATCGCCGCACATCCGGAACTGGATGAGATTATATTTTCCGGCGGTGACCCGCTGATGGCGAAAGATAATGAGCTGGAGTGGCTGGTGGCGCGCCTTGAGGCGATTCCTCACTTAAAACGCCTGCGTATTCACAGTCGCCTGCCGATCGTTATCCCGGCGCGTATTACCGACAGTCTGGTCCGGTTACTCGGCGAGACGCGGCTGCAGGTGCTGCTGGTTAACCATATCAATCACGCGCAGGAAATTGACGACGCCTTTCGCGCCGGTATGGCAAAGCTGCGGGCGGCAGGCGTAACGCTGCTGAACCAGAGCGTGCTGCTGAAGGGCGTAAATGATAACGCCGCGACGCTTGCGGCGCTCAGCAATGCGCTGTTCGATGCGGGCGTAATGCCCTATTACCTGCATGTGCTGGATAAAGTCCAGGGCGCGGCGCATTTTATGGTGAGTGACGACAAGGCCCGGGCGATTATGCGCGAGTTGTTATCGCTGGTATCGGGTTATCTGGTGCCAAAACTGGCGCGTGAAATCGGCGGTGAACCGAGCAAAACGCCGCTTGATTTGCAGTTACGACAGAGCTGATTTTCGGCATCACATCATACAAAACGGTGACGCTTACCCACCCTACCGTTTTTTAACGTCGCCACTTTTTCTGGGTGAGGCGGGCAAGCGCGAGCGCACCCGCCTTTTTTATTTCAGATACCCGTTAGTGCTTCTGAATTCTGATTAATTTGGGCACTTATACACCTGACCGACCATTTTGCTGGACGTGGGAACAAAGCTTGAAAGCAGGTTCTGGGTCGGGCTGCTTACGCCGTAAAGCACGTTTCCGCCCATTTCGGCAGCCTGATTACGCAGATCGTTCGCCGCGCCGCGCATGGAGCCGCCCTCTTCGCCGTGCTGGCCGGAAAGCCAGTTGCTCTGCTCGCCGGTCGCGGTGCCAAGCAAGCGGCACTCTTTACCTGGCTGCTCTTCGACAAAACGCACGTTCTGGCCTGCGGCAGAGAGTGAATTACCGTTGCTGCATCCCGCCAGCAGCAGCGCTGCGACAACCATTCCTGTAGTGACTTTCAAGCGCATGTTATTCCCCATTATGAAGAGCTGGTGATAGCCTGGGCTTCGTATGCCCGGTAAGACCTTATACTAAAAAGATGACCAAAAGAAAAACCCCGGCCATTGCTGACCGGGGTTTTAACACACTACATCATTAAAGATGTAAGGTGGTGGGCAATTACATCATGCCGCCCATACCGCCCATGCCGCCCATACCTGCAGCGCCTAAGTCGGCTTTATCTTCTTTCGGCAGGTCAGTAACCATGCACTCGGTGGTGATCATCAGGCCAGCCACAGAGGACGCGTACTGCAGCGCAGAACGGGTTACTTTGGTCGGATCCAGGATACCCATGTCGATCATGTTGCCGTATTCTTCGGTCGCCGCGTTGTAACCGTAGTTACCGTCGCCCGCTTTCACGTTGTTAGCAACAACAGACGGCTCTTCACCAGCGTTGGATACGATCTGACGCAGCGGAGCTTCCATTGCGCGCAGCGCAACTTTGATACCCACGTTCTGGTCTTCGTTCTGGCCGGTCAGCTCGGTCAGTTTCGCCGCAACGCGTACCAGCGCTACGCCGCCACCAGCCACCACGCCTTCTTCCACCGCAGCACGGGTCGCGTGCAGGGCGTCTTCAACGCGGGCTTTTTTCTCTTTCATTTCAACTTCGGTCGCCGCGCCAACTTTGATAACCGCAACGCCGCCTGCCAGTTTCGCTACGCGCTCCTGCAGTTTTTCACGGTCGTAGTCAGAGGTCGCTTCTTCGATCTGCTGACGGATCTGACCTACACGGCCCTGGATTGCGGATTCGTCGCCCACGCCATCGATGATGGTGGTGGTGTCTTTGTTGATAACCACGCGTTTCGCCTGGCCCAGATCTTCCAGGGTGGCTTTTTCCAGTTCCATACCGATCTCTTCAGAGATAACGGTACCGCCGGTCAGGATAGCAATATCCTGCAGCATGGCTTTACGACGGTCGCCGAAGCCCGGTGCTTTCACCGCAGCCACTTTCACGATGCCGCGCATGGTGTTCACAACCAGGGTCGCCAGCGCTTCGCCTTCAACATCTTCAGCGATGATCAGCAGCGGTTTGCCTGCTTTCGCCACGGCTTCGAGAACCGGCAGCATTTCGCGGATGTTGGAGATTTTTTTGTCAGCCAGCAGGATGAACGGGCTTTCCAGTTCAACAGCGCCAGTTTCCGGCTTGTTGATGAAGTACGGAGACAGGTAGCCGCGGTCGAACTGCATACCTTCAACCACATCCAGCTCGTCCTGCAGACCGGTGCCTTCTTCAACGGTGATAACGCCTTCTTTACCCACTTTCTCCATCGCTTCGGCAATCAGTTTGCCCACGGTTTCGTCGGAGTTCGCGGAGATGGTGCCGACCTGAGCGATAGCTTTAGAGTCAGAGCACGGTACGGAGAGCGCTTTCAGCTCTTCAACAGCGGCGATAACCGCTTTATCGATACCGCGTTTCAGGTCCATCGGGTTCATGCCAGCCGCAACGGCTTTCAGACCTTCGGTGATGATAGCCTGAGCCAGTACGGTTGCGGTGGTGGTACCGTCGCCTGCCGCGTCGTTCGCTTTGGAGGCTACTTCTTTCACCATCTGGGCGCCCATGTTTTCGAACTTGTCTTCCAGCTCGATTTCACGTGCTACAGACACGCCGTCTTTAGTGATAGTCGGCGCACCGAAAGATTTGTCCAGTACCACATTACGGCCTTTCGGGCCCAGGGTAACTTTCACTGCGTCTGCCAGTACGTTTACGCCGCGCAGCATTTTCACACGAGCGTCGTTACCGAATTTTACGTCTTTAGCTGCCATATCGTTATTTCCCTTAAATTCGTACGTTCAGTTTGTTCGCGCGTGAGATTACGCTTCAACAATTGCCAGAATGTCGCTTTCAGACATGATCAGCACTTCCTGATCGTCCAGCTTCTCGGTTTTTACACCATAGCCATCGTTGAAAATGACGATGTCGCCGACTTTCACATCCAGCGGCTTCACTTCGCCGTTTTCAAGGATGCGGCCATTGCCAACAGCCAGCACTTCACCACGAGTAGATTTACCCGCGGCAGAGCCGGTCAGAACGATGCCGCCAGCAGATTTAGATTCAATTTCTTTACGCTTGACGATCACGCGATCATGCAATGGACGAATATTCATTGATAGCTCTCCTTTGAGAAAGTCCGTATCAGTTAGGGATTGAGCCGGCCCGTTAAGGTTTCCGGCTGGTGCCCAGAGAGATGGGGTTGGGGTTTTCCCCCTTCAAGGGGGGAAAAGAAAAAATTTTTGGATTTTTTATCGCGAGTCGCGATCGTGGTCTTCGAGGCGCTTCGGACCGTCATCTTTGCGCTGGTATTCGCCGTCAAAGGTATTCCCGCCCTGCGAAGAGGCGCCAAAGCCCCCTCCCGGCGTACGGCTAAAGCGCAAATGCGGCATCAGGCGAAGAGTAATGAGTTTCTGCACTGGCGGCAGCAATAACAGCAGGCCCAGGAAGTCAGTAAAAAAGCCAGGCAACAGCAGCAGCAGACCGGCGATAATCAGCGACACGCTTTTCAGCATTTCCGCCGCCGGGCTCTCACCCGCCGCCATTTTCTGCTGCATCAGCATCAGGTTTTTAAAGCCCTGGTTGCGTACCAGCGACATTCCGATAACCGACGTAAAAATCACCAGCAGTAAGGTCAGAAAAACGCCGAACACATGCGCCACCTGAATAAAGATGGAAATTTCAATGTAGATGTAAAGAAAGAAGGCGATAAAGGGTATCCAGCGCACCGGGTTCTCCTGTAAAAAGCAGGCGCCTTCTGGCGCCTTAGAAATAGATGTGCAAACGCATATACACTGAGATGGAGACGCCTTAGTCAAAGTTCAATCACTTTGCACGGACATTTTTTCTGGAAATTTTTAAGCGGTGACATATTTCACAGTTTAATAATTGTCGTCAGGCGCGCCCGGGAATAAGTGATCCAGGTTACGGCTTTTCGCTATCATCAGCATATGATCGTGGGCACCAGACCGATTAAGGACATAAATGTCGGTCATTTTACTTCCATAACCACATATATCCTGTGAGTTTGGTGCAATCTTAGTCAGCTTAAGTAAGAAGGTTCACATGTTAAACAACATTCGTATCGAAGAAGATTTGTTGGGTACCAGGGAAGTTCCAGCGGATGCCTACTATGGTGTTCATACTCTGCGAGCGATTGAAAACTTTTACATCAGCAACAGCAAAATCAGCGATATCCCTGAATTTGTTCGCGGCATGGTGATGGTGAAAAAGGCGGCAGCGCTGGCCAACAAAGAGCTGCAGACCATCCCACGCAAAGTTGCCGATACGATTATCGCGGCCTGCGATGAAGTGCTGAACAACGGAAAATGCATGGATCAGTTCCCGGTGGACGTCTACCAGGGCGGCGCGGGCACATCCGTGAATATGAACACCAACGAAGTGCTGGCGAATATTGGCCTTGAGCTGATGGGCCACCAGAAAGGGGAATATCAGTTCCTCAACCCCAACGATCATGTGAACAAATGCCAGTCCACTAACGACGCCTACCCGACGGGCTTTCGCATCGCGGTTTACGCCTCTATCGTCAAGCTGGTCGACGCGATTAAAGAGCTGGGCGAAGGCTTCCAGCGCAAGGCCGTAGAATTTGAAAACATCCTGAAAATGGGCCGCACTCAGTTGCAGGACGCCGTGCCGATGACGCTTGGTCAGGAGTTCCACGCGTTCACCGTGTTGCTGAACGAAGAAACTAAAAACCTGCTGCGTACGGCGGAATTGCTGCTGGAAGTGAACCTCGGCGCGACCGCGATCGGTACCCGTCTGAACACCCCGGACGGCTATCAGCAGCTGGCGGTGCAGAAACTCGCGGAAGTGAGTAACCTGCCGGTCGTCCCGGCGGAAGACCTGATTGAAGCGACCTCTGACTGCGGCGCTTACGTTATGGTGCACAGCTCGCTCAAGCGCCTGGCGGTAAAACTCTCCAAGATCTGCAACGACCTGCGCCTGCTCTCTTCAGGTCCGCGTGCGGGCTTAAACGAAATCAACCTGCCGGAACTGCAGGCGGGCTCGTCCATCATGCCCGCCAAAGTGAACCCGGTAGTGCCGGAAGTGGTAAACCAGGTCTGCTTTAAAGTGATCGGCAACGACACCACCGTTACGATGGCGTCTGAAGCGGGTCAGTTACAGCTCAACGTCATGGAGCCGGTTATCGGCCAGGCGATGTTCGAGTCCATCCACATCCTGACTAACGCCTGCTACAACCTGCTGGAAAAATGCGTCAACGGCATTACCGCCAATAAAGAGGTGTGCGAAGGCTACGTTTACAACTCTATCGGTATCGTCACCTATCTCAACCCGTTCATCGGCCACCACAACGGCGATATCGTCGGGAAGATTTGCGCCGAAACCGGTAAGAGCGTGCGTGAAGTGGTGCTGGAGCGCGGCCTGCTGACGGAAGCGGAGCTGGACGACATCTTCTCTGTCCAGAACCTGATGCATCCGGCTTACAAAGCAAAACGCTATACCGATGAAAGCGAACAGTAATCCCCTTTCGGGGTACACTAAAAAGGCACGTCTTCGGACGTGCCTTTTTCGTTTAATGGATACCAAATTATAACTTTTAATTATCCAATAATTAACCATCAAGGAAGCCATCATGATAGTTGTCGAACTTATCATCGTTTTACTGGCGATTTTTCTTGGCGCCAGGCTGGGGGGAATCGGCATAGGTTACGCCGGCGGGCTGGGGGTGCTGGTGCTCGCCGCCATCGGGGTTAAACCCGGTAATATTCCTTTTGACGTTATCTCTATCATCATGGCGGTGATCGCCGCCATCTCTGCGATGCAGGTCGCAGGCGGGCTGGATTTCCTGGTGAACCAGACGGAAAAGCTACTGCGCAAGAACCCGAAATACATCACGATCCTGGCACCGGTAGTCACCTATTTTCTGACCATTTTCGCCGGCACCGGCAACATCTCGCTGGCTACCTTGCCGGTTATCGCCGAAGTCGCGAAAGAACAGGGCGTGAAGCCTTGCCGCCCGCTCTCGACCGCCGTCGTCGCCGCGCAGATCGCCATTACCGCCTCGCCGATTTCCGCCGCCGTGGTGTATATGTCGTCTGTAATGGAAGGGCACGGCGTCAGCTACATTCATCTGCTGATGGTCGTGATGCCGTCCACGCTCGCCGCCGTACTGGTCATGTCGTTTCTGGTTTCCGTGCTGTTTAACTCAAAGCTGTCTGACGATCCGGTTTATCAGAAGCGCCTGTCGGAAGGATTAATTGAGCTGCGCGGCGACAAGCAGGTTGAAATCAAACCGCGCGCCAAAACGTCCGTCTGGCTGTTCCTGCTGGGTGTGGTCTGCGTGGTGGCTTACGCCATTATCAACAGCCCAAGCCTGGGTCTGGTGGCGAAACCGTTAATGAACACCACCAGCGCTATCCTTATCATCATGCTGAGCGTTGCAACGCTTATCACGCTTATCTGCCGCGTGGAAACCGACAGCATTCTGAACTCCAGCACGTTTAAAGCCGGGATGAGCGCCTGTATCTGTATTCTTGGCGTGGCCTGGCTTGGCGACACGTTCGTTTCCCATAATATCGACTGGATCAAAGCGACCGCAGGCAGCGTGATTCAGGGCCATCCGTGGTTGCTGGCGCTGATTTTCTTCGTCGCCTCGGCGCTGCTCTACTCGCAGGCGGCCACCGCTAAAGCGCTGATGCCAATGGCGCTGGCGCTCAACGTCTCGCCGCTGACTGCCGTGGCCTCGTTCGCCGCCGTGTCCGGCCTGTTTATTCTGCCGACCTATCCGACGCTGGTGGCCGCGGTCCAGATGGATGACACCGGCACGACCCGTATCGGGCGTTTTGTTTTCAACCATCCGTTTTTTATTCCCGGCACGCTCGGCGTCGTGCTGTCGGTCTGCTTCGGCTTCCTGCTCGGCAGCGTACTGCTGTAACGCCTTTTCGGGGCGCTGCGGCGCCCCTTTTCCTGCGCCAAAACCCACGCTTACACTCCGTCGCTAACGCGCGCACTCCGCCCGTTGTATAGTAACCGTTTGAACGTTTCAGGCAGGAGGGCTCTATGCTGGATGAAAATACCGTTACTCACGCCGCGCCGGAGGCGGTCGTCGTGCTTTGCACCGCGCCGGACGAAGCCACCGCGCAGGATCTGGCGGCCAAAGCGCTGGCGGAAAACCTCGCCGCCTGCGTCACGCTGCTGCCGGGCGCGACCTCGCTCTACTACTGGGAAGGGAAACTGGAGCAGGAGTACGAAGTGCAGATGGTGTTGAAAAGCGACACCGCGCGCCAGCAGGCACTGCTGAGGTGTCTGAAAACCCATCATCCTTACCAGACGCCCGAACTGCTTGTCATACCTGTCATTCACGGAGACGAAGACTACCTCTCATGGCTCAACGCATCCTTACGCTGATCCTGCTTTTTTGCAGCCTCCAGGCCTCCGCTGGCCTTTTCAGCCAGCAACACGCCTCACAATTTGTTCCTGCAGACCAGGCCTTTGCATTCGATTTTCAGCAGCAGCAAGACGACCTGACGCTGACCTGGCAGATTAAGCCCGGTTACTACCTCTACCGCCAGCAGATCCGCGTGACGCCCGCGAACGCGCGCGTCGCCTCCCCCGCGCTGCCCGCCGGCGAGTGGCATGAAGATGAGTTCTTCGGCAAAAGCGAGATTTACCGTGACCGCCTCAGCGTGCCGCTTACGGTAGAGCAGGCATCGACGGGCGCGATGCTGACCGTCACCTACCAGGGCTGCGCCGACGCTGGCTTTTGTTATCCCCCCGAAACGCGCAGCGTGCCATTGAGCGCGGTTGAGCCGCCGAAAGCCGCAGATGCCGCCGCACAATCCCACGCTGAACAGCCCTCTCTCTCCACCGGGGAGCGAGATGCAGTGAAGAACGACGCACCGCCCGCCACGCTGCCCTTCTCCGCCCTCTGGGCGCTGCTGATTGGCATCGGCGTCGCCTTCACGCCCTGTGTGCTGCCCATGTATCCGCTGATCTCCGGCATCGTGCTTGGCGGCGAGAAACGTCTTTCGACCGGGCGGGCATTGCTGCTGGCGTTTGTCTACGTTCAGGGTATGGCGCTGACCTACACCGCGCTGGGGCTGATTGTCGCCGCCGCCGGGCTGCAATTTCAGGCAGCGTTGCAAAGCCCGTGGGTGCTGGTAACGCTCTCGGTGGTATTTATCCTGCTGGCGCTCTCCATGTTCGGGCTTTTCACGCTGCAACTGCCCGCGTCGCTGCAAACGCGCCTGACGCTAATGAGCAACCGCCAGCGCGGCGGCTCGCCAGGCGGCGTCTTCGCGATGGGCGCGATTGCCGGGCTTATCTGCTCGCCCTGCACCACCGCGCCGCTCAGTGCCATCCTGCTTTACATCGCCCAAAGCGGCAATCTGTGGCTTGGCGGCGGCACGCTTTATCTGTACGCGCTCGGCATGGGCCTGCCGCTGATGCTGGTGACTGTGTTCGGCAACCGTCTGCTGCCGAAAAGCGGGCCGTGGATGGAGCAGGTAAAAATCGCGTTCGGCTTTGTTATCCTCGCTCTGCCGGTGTTTCTGCTGGAGCGCGTGTTGGGCGAGCCGTGGGGATTGCGGCTCTGGAGCGCACTTGGCGTCGCGTTCTTCGGCTGGGCGTTTATTACGAGCCTCAGCGCCGTTAAAACCTGGATGCGCGCGGTACAAATTGTGCTGCTGGGCGCCGCGCTGATTTGCGCCCGTCCGCTGCAGGACTGGGCCTTCGGCGCGCCCACGGCAGAAACGCAGGCGCATCTGAACTTTACGCGCATCGCTACGGTGGGCGATCTCGACCGGGCGCTGGCGCAGGCGAAAGGCAAACCGGTCATGCTCGATCTCTACGCCGACTGGTGCGTCGCCTGCAAAGAGTTTGAGAAATACACCTTCAGCGCGCCGGACGTGCAGCGCGCGCTCAACGGCGCCGTGCTGTTACAGGCCGACGTAACCGCCAATCGCGCGGCGGATGTCGCGCTGCTGAAGCGCCTTAACGTCCTCGGGTTGCCCACCATTATTTTCTTCGATGCACAGGGCAACGAAATCGTGAACGCCCGCGTCACCGGCTTTATGGACGCGCCCGCATTCACCACGCATTTGCACAATCGCCTGCGGTAAACAACACTTGGGTGGGAGAAACCGTTGGGCTAAACGGAGAGGAGTAGACCGTGCAACGTGAAGAAGTGCTGGAGCAGGCCCTGCATGTGCTTGAACAGGAAGGGATTGCTAATACCACGCCAGAAATGGTGGCCGCTGCCGCGCAGTGTCCGGCGGAAGAGATGCAGCGCTACTGGCCGGATCGCGAAGCGCTGCTGTATGACGCGCTGCGCTATTTAAGCCAGCGCGTGGATGCCTGGCGCCGCCAGTTGATTTATGACGATACGCTGAGCGCCGAGCAGAAGCTGATGGCGCGCTATCAGGCGCTGACGGATTGCGTCAGCCAGGACCGCTACCCGGGTTGCCTGTTTATCGCCGCCTGTACGTTTTACCCGGAGGCGTCCCACCCCATTCATCAGCTGGCGGATAATCAAAAGCGCGCCGCGTATGACTATACGCATGAGCTGTTGACGCAACTGGAGGTGGACGACCCGGCGATGGTCGCCGAACAGATGGAACTGGTGCTGGAAGGTTGCCTGAGCCGCCTGCTGGTGAAGCGCAGCCAGGCGGATGTGGATACCGCGCGTCGCCTCGCTGAAGATATCCTGCGTTTCGCGCAGTGCCGTCAGGGCGGCGCCCTGACCTGAGGCGCGCTGACGGGCCGCTTTTGCCTGAAAATCAGCCAGTCAGCACAGTTTCAGGGATTTTTTATGACAAAGCCGTTGACGCCTTCGGGCCTTTACGGTTTAATGCGCCCCGTTGCCCGGATAGCTCAGTCGGTAGAGCAGGGGATTGAAAATCCCCGTGTCCTTGGTTCGATTCCGAGTCCGGGCACCACTTATTCAGAAAAACCAGCCTACGGGCTGGTTTTTTGCTTTTGGGGAGCCGGACTCTCCATCGAACGTCGTTCGATTCACTCGTCGCATCCCTGCGACTCGCCCTGCGGGCAGCGCGGCGCGCTGTGCAAAAACGCTCCCGGCGTTTTGTCCGGGTCCGGGCACCACTTATTCAGAGAACCCGCCCAAAAGGCGGGTTTTTGCTTTTAGGGATCGGGGATCGCCATCGAACCATCGAACGTTGTTGGATACCCCTGTCCCTTTGCCCGCTTCGCCCCTTCCCCGCTGGCCTCTGCGGCTGACATCGTTATACTTGCTGGATGCTTATTCACGGGGTATCCGCATGTCGACTGCCATTCTGAATCGCCGCTGGCAACGTCCTGGCGCGCTGCTGCTGACGCTCTGCGCGCTGGGCGCGGCATTTTTACTCTGGAGCCACTGGGGCGCGTTTCTTCAGTGGGCATTTAGCCTGCAAATCGCCCTGCACCGTTATCTGGTGCTCTATCTCTTACAGCTCAATAACCATCAATACACCGGCGGTATCTGGCTTATCAGCGGCGCGTTTATTTACGGCGTGCTGCATGCCATCGGGCCGGGCCACGGCAAATTTATCGTCAGCGCCTACCTCGCCACCAACCGCGAAAGCCTTCTCGCCGCGCGGCTGGTGCCGCTCGCAGGCAGCCTGATGCAGGGCGTGAGCGCCATCGCGTTTGTGTTTATCCTGGCGGTAGGTTTTAACCTGGCCTCGGGCGATCTCAGCCAGAGCCGCTGGTATCTCGAAAAAGCGAGCGCGCTGCTTATCGGCGCGTTCGGGCTATTTTTGCTCCTGCGCGCGGTGCGCAGCCTCCGTCCCCCCGGTTGCACATCCGCGCGCTGACGCCGGTCGGTTCTCACCCGGAAGACTGCGGCTGCGGTCATCACGGCGTCGGCAAGACGACGGATGACAGCGACTGGCGCGCCCGACTGGGCGTGATTTTCGCCATCGGCGCGCGGCCGTGTAGCGGCGCCATTATGATTATGCTGTTCGCCAACGCGCTCGGCATGGTGAGCTGGGGCATCGCGGCGGTGATGACGATGGCGCTCGGCACGGCGCTCTCCATTATGGCGCTGTCGCTCGGCGTGCAGTATGCACGCAACGCCACCACAAGGTTGTTCGGCGGTCAAACCACGCCTCGTCAGGCGCAGCGTATCGCCGCGCTGCTGCAAATTGCCGGCGGGCTGGCGCTGCTGCTGTTCGCCGTCGTGCTGTTTTTAACGGTGATCCCCATTAGCCCTAATGGCGACTATATCGCCGCCGGTTGTTGAGCCCGTAATGCCACAACCGGATAACAGGTGAAGACGCCGCCGCCTGCTACACTCGAAAACGCGAACCGGACGCCCGGTTTATTACTTACTTATCGCGCGGGATAACACTATGTCTCAAAACGAATATCAGCCACCTGAAGTCTGGACCTGGGAACCGCAATCTGGCGGCGCCTTTGCCAGCATCAACCGCCCTGTCGCCGGGCCGACGCATGAGAAAACGCTGCCGGTCGGCAAACATCCGCTACAGCTTTACTCCCTCGGCACGCCGAACGGCCAGAAAGTGACGATCCTGCTGGAAGAGCTGCTGGCGCTCGGCATCAGTGGCGCGGAGTATGACGCGCACCTGATTCGCATCGGCGAAGGCGATCAGTTCTCCAGCGGCTTTGTGGATGTGAACCCGAACTCCAAGATCCCGGCGCTGCTGGACCGCTCGGTGACCCCGGCGGTACGGGTGTTTGAATCCGGCGCGATCCTGCTCTATCTCGCCGATAAGTTCGGTCATTTCCTGCCGGAAGATTTTGCCGGTCGCGCCGAAGCGCTGAACTGGCTGTTCTGGTTGCAGGGCTCAGCGCCCTATCTTGGCGGTGGTTTCGGTCATTTTTACCACTACGCGCCGCAGAAAATCGAATACGCGATTAACCGCTTCACGATGGAAGCCAAACGCCAGCTCGACGTGCTGGATCGCCAGCTCGCGCAGCATCGTTTTATCGCGGGCGACGAGTACTCCATCGCCGATATCGCCATCTGGCCGTGGTACGGCAATGTGGTTATCGGCGGGCTGTATGAGGCGAGCACGTTCCTGCAGGTTGATGAATACAAACATGTGAAACGCTGGGCCGAAGAGGTGGCGCAACGTCCGGCGGTACAGCGCGGCCGTATCGTTAACCGCACCTGGGGGCCACTTAACGAGCAGCTTCACGAACGGCACGACGCCTCGGATTTTGAGCAAAATACCGAAGACAAACGCGGCGCGTAAGCCACAAAAAAGCCTCGTCAGTGACGAGGCTTTTTTTATGCGCGTAAACGCGTGAACCGTTAACGCAGATCTTTTACGGCGACATGATCCATATCGTCGAACACCTGATTTTCGCCCACCATTCCCCAGATAAAGGTGTAAGCGCGCGTGCCAACGCCTGAGTGAATCGACCAGCTCGGAGAAATGACGGCCTGCTCGTTTTGCACCACGATATGACGCGTCTCCTGCGGCTGGCCCATCATATGGAATACGCAGCTATTCTCTTCGAGACCGAAGTAGAAATAGACCTCCATGCGGCGCTCATGCGTATGGCACGGCATGGTGTTCCACAAGTTGCCCGGCGCGAGTTCAGTCAGCCCCATGCTGAGCTGGCACGTTTCCAGCACATCGGGAATAAAGTATTTATTGATGGTGCGGCGATTACTGGTGACGTCCTCGCCAAGATGCACCGGCGAGACATCCGCCGGCGTGACGCGTTTGGTCGGGAAGGTCGTATGCGCCGGCGCGCAGTTGTAGTAAAAACGGGCCGGGCTCGCCGCATCCACGCTCTCAAACACCACTTCCTGCGCGCCCTTGCCAACATACAGCCCGTCGCGGCTGTTCATCTCATAACGGGTGCCATCCACCGTGATGATCCCCGGCCCACCGATATTGATAACGCCCAGCTCGCGGCGCTCCAGAAAATAGCTCACTCCCAACTGCTTGCCCACTTCACCGCCCACGCTAACGGTGCGGTTCACCGGCATAACCCCACCGACGATGATGCGATCGATATGGCTGTAAGTCATGGTGTACTCATCAGCCACAAAAATCTTCTCGATTAAGAACTCTTTGCGCAGCCCGGCGGTATCCAGGGTTTTCGCGTGATCGCTGTGAATGCTTTGACGAACGTCCATTCTGACTCCTCGTGACGTTACGGGGGGATAACGTCGCCCCCGGTATGATATGCGTGAAAAAACCAAATTAAATAACAATGAATTTACATAAATTTTCGCTGAGTTTGATGCTAGCAAATGCGTGAATCAATAATGTGATCAAGATAACCAAAACAGCGTTTCATTTCTATTGAATCATTATTCCACAAGAGAGATAGTAGCACCAGTTACTTCAATAACGGGATAAGTCACGACAGACGACTCTCCATACTCATAAAACTGATGATAGCCGCAGCTGCCTTTGTGCTGCCGCCCTACACAAAAAAAACGAACTAACACGGTGAAAATCAATGATTTTTATCGCGGGACTCTTTTGACCTTAATTCGGCCAGGGGCTGAATAATACCGCTGAGGTTTATGATGAAGATTAAAGCCACTATGGAACGCATTCCGGGAGGGATGATGCTTATCCCGCTGTTACTCGGGGCTATTTTAAATACGCTGGCTCCACAGACCGGGAATTATTTCGGCTCGTTTACAAAAGGTATGATTAGCGGAACGGTGCCTATTCTCGCCGTCTGGTTTTTCTGTATTGGCGCGTCCATTGATTTGCGTGCGACGGGAACGGTGCTCCGTAAATCGGGCACGCTGGTGCTGACCAAAATTGCCGTGGCCTGGCTGGTCGCGATGATTGCAGCGTCCTTTATTCCGGATACCGGCATCCAGACCGGCTTTTTCGCCGGGCTGTCTGTGCTGGCTATCGTCTCTGCGATGGACATGACCAACGGCGGCCTCTACGCCAGCCTGATGAACCAGTACGGCACGAAGGAAGAGTCCGGCGCGTTTGTGCTGATGTCGCTGGAGTCCGGTCCGCTGATGACGATGGTGATCTTAGGCTCTGCGGGCCTCGCCTCTTTCGAGCCGCATCACTTCATCGGCGCGGTGCTGCCGTTTCTGATCGGCTTCGCGCTGGGTAACCTTGACCACGATCTGCGCGCGTTCTTCAGTAAAGCCACGCCGGTGCTGATCCCGTTCTTTGGTTTTGCGCTTGGCAATACCATTAATCTGAGCGTGATTATGGAGACCGGTCTGCTTGGGATCCTGCTGGGCGTGGCGGTTATCATCATCACCGGCATTCCGTTGATTCTGGCGGATAAACTCCTGGGCGGCGGTAACGGTACGGCGGGCGTGGCGGCGTCGTCAGCGGCGGGTGCCGCAGTGGCGAACCCGGTTATCATCGCGCAAATCAACCCGGCGTTTGAACCGGTGGCGGCGTCGGCTACGGCGCTGGTGGCCGCGAGCGTTATCGTGACGGCGATTCTGGTGCCCATTATTACCGCGTTGTATGCCCGGCATGTGGCGAAACAGGTGCCGGAGGCGCAGAAAGCGCAGAGCGTCGGAACGCTGCCGCGTTAACTCCCACACCCCGCTCCGGCGGGGTGTTTTTTTCAGAGCAGGAAAATCTCTTCCACCAGCGCGTTCACCAACCGCCGTGCAGAGCAGATGCGCGGCATGCCAAGCGACATGCTCTGCCATGTCTGGGTTATCGACCAGCTCACCGGATGGCGTTCCTCGTCATATTCCGCGCCCAGCCAGCAGAGCATATCTTTATGTTCCAGCAGGCCCGGCTGCGGCGGCGTATGCATCCACTGCTGACAGAAGTGGCGCGTATGGGCTGAGGCATTGGCGCTCTGCGCCAGCCGAAGCGCCATCTCTTCATATACCTGTGGCAACAGCGTGCTTCGCAGGTGGGGCTCGCCCAGGCGCCACGCGTCGCCGAACGCGCCCCAGCGTAGCTCCTCCAGCGCCACGTAGCAGCGCCCCGCGGGCGACCAGCCGTTAAACTCACCGCTTTTCCAGCGCGTCATCACGTCACTGATATGACGCTGCGCTGACGCCATTAAATCGCTCTGACGCAATTGCGACTCCAGCCGCGCGGCGCTGTGCTGGTACTGGCACGCCATGACGTCGAGCGCCTGCGCGAAGGGCGCCGACGCGCCCTTTTCGCTGAATCGCTGGCGGCGAAAGGCCAGCGTCTGCGCCGTCAGGCTTAGCGCCAGATGCCCCGGCGGGCTCTGACGGGCAAGCGTCGCCAGCATGTTTAACGCCAGGATTTCCGGCGTCGCCGCAGGCGGCTCGGCCACCACCAGCGATTTTTGCAGCCGCTCGCGCACTTTCTGATGCTGCGGGTGCGGGCGGCAGTGGCGCTCGTCTTCCGGCCCTTTCGCCAGATCCACCATCAGGCGCCCGCGCAGCGCGTGTAAATGTCGGCCCGGCCCTTCAATGAGTGAACCGTTCATGGCGTTCAGTGCTCCACGGAAAACAACGTCTGAATATCGTCACGCAGCGAACGGGCATCTTCATTAATGTCGCGCGCGGTTCGCGCGCACTGCTGAAGCTGCTCACGCAGCGCGTTACGCGATGACTCGCTCTGCTGGCGCGCCGTCAGGCTCTGCCTGAGGTTCGCCTCAATGGCCGCCATCGCCATCTGGAACTCCGCGAAAAACGTCGCCATGCCCGCCGTCACGGAGATATCGACCTGCGCGTTCATCGCCTGGCGAATCTGCGCACAGAACCGGCTGACATAACGGCTCAGCGTCTGTTTGAGCTGCGGCAGGTCGATAACGTAGCGCGAGCGCATGGCCGTACAATCTTCCCAACCCAAATCGCTGCTGTTCAGCCAGCGGGCCACGGTGCCGCGCACGCCGCTGTTGCGTGGCGCGCTGGCGACCGGCACGCTCTCTTCTTCAATCACATCGTTAAACAGCTGGTGCGCGTTGAAGTTAAGCTGGCTGCGCTGGAATACCGGCAGCGTGATATGCGCGCGAAAACCGGTGCGGCGCAGCCCTTCCGTGACGCGCTGTTCCAGCGGCGCCAGCGCGGCGCGCAGGATGTCGCCCAGGGCGGTTTCCAGTTCGCTGAAATGGGCCGCCAGGTCGCGGGTCAGATTTTCCTGTACCGATAAAAGAATCAACTCGCAGGAGGCGCGAATTTTATGCAGCAGCATCCGCGCGTCGCTTTCCTTATCCAGATGCAGCTGTTCGCTGCCCGCGTCGAAATCGCGGCCCCAGGTCACCGCGCGGCGTACCGGGCTGCTAAGAGAAAGCGGCGGCACGTTGCCGGTATCGAAATAACTGGCGATGTCCGCCAGCACCTTTTGCTCGTGACCCGCGATATTCTCCGAAGCGCGCCCCAGCGCCTGAACGACGTGTTCCTGAATGGCTTTGCTGGCATCTGCCTGGCAACGTTGTAGCTGTGCGATGTCATTCTTCATTTGAGAGATACTCTCCACCAGTTGGTCATTTGCGATATCCAGCCCCTGACAGCGAAAGTCCAGGTAGTCCCGGGTGCATTGCGCATAGTGAATTAATTTTGCGCAGGCCGAACGCAGCGCATAGAGCGAAGCGTGAGCGTGCGCCGTGTGCAAAATCGCGCGAATGGGCGCTTCGAAAAGGGAATCTTCCCAGAGCAGATCGGCGGCATGGCGCAGGTGCGCGGCATCGGTGAAATCGGCGCTCCGCCAGCGGCGACCCAGCGCCGCCTCGGCGAAATCCTGCACCCACCGCTGTTCGTCGTGAGGCGGCAGGCAGCCATGCTGTGCGAGCTCCTGGCGCGCACGGTTGGCCAGATAACCCCACATGGAAGAAACCGGGAAAATATGCGCCGGATCGATAGCGCCTTTCATCAGCGTGCCGGCGATCAGCGCCCGCACCTGATCTTCATCGTCGCTGTTGCGATCCATCTGATCGAATTTATTGACCAGGGCGTAGAGCGGCACCGACTCGCCCACCGCCGCAAGCGCCAGACGCACATCTTCGTCGGAGGTCGATTTCAGCTGGGTGTAATCCATCACGGCGAGGACCGCCGAGGCGCGGGCGATTTGTTCCTGAAGCATTTTTTGCAGGTGCGGCTGCCCGGCTTCGTTCGGCCCCGGTGTGTCCAGCAGCGTCAGCTGGCCCAGCCCGCGCTCCATCCCGGCCAGGTGGGTAAACTCCACTTCTATCACCGGAATATGTTCAATGGCGGCGTAAGCGCGAAACGGAAAAGGCACATCCAGCACGCCTGAGAGACGCACCAGATCGTTTAAGCTTTTCAGGCAGTGAAAAATCGGCTGTGCGCCAAGATAGTGTTTTTCAAAGGACGTGCCGTTCAGGATACGCGCCAGCAGAGCGTCCATATCGCGGTCGATTTCAAGACGCCGCGCCAGGGTGTCGCGCGAGGCGTTTTGTAAACGCGCGCGCAGCGCCTGCATCAGCGTTTCGATAGGCCCGGCGTGCGAAAAATGCAGCACCGGCTCCTTCTGGCCCGGCGTATGGCGGATAAGCGTCGGCAGCGCCGTCATCGGACGGTTGCGGTTCGGCAACACCTCTTTGCCGACAATCGCATTAATGGTGGTCGATTTACCGGCTTTCATCGTGCCGACAATCGCCAACACCATCTCCTGATGCGTGGTTTTTCGCAGCTCAGCTTGCAACATCTCCTGCTGGGCCTCCATACCCCGCACGGAAAAATGAAGAGGATGTACGGTTGCGCATGCCTGCCTGACGGTGTTCCCACGATCGTCCTGCGCTGCCAGCGGCACCTTTTTCATGGCGCTGAGATTATGCAACGCCAGTTGAAGTAGCCGCTCCGCTTCCTGATTCATTTCAAATACAGTCTGTGTGTGCATGAAAAATCTTTCCTTAACACAAATTAAATGACCTTTTGCCTTAATTTTTTATTAGCTCAATGCGGCTTTTATAATTACGTGTGGAAAATATCCTGCGTTTCACAACGATACCCGATGGAAAACTGGCGTAAAAAAATGCCATACCATCGTTGTGGTAAAATAAGTTTGAGACGATGAGAAACGTTTCTGAACCTTCATCTTCGTCAGGAAACCAAATAATCACGCTCTCATACCAGAGGGTAACCGGTATTTCAGAGTGAAAGAATATATCCTCACATCGACCATTTGACAAAAATGCGCCGACTTCCGGGGATGGATTTAATAATACGACTCTACATTAACCGCTTCAGAATAACACCGCCTGGCAATAAATCACGATATATGTTTTATCCCGGCAGGAAAAAGGTGAGCACGGCTTCAAAGCGGCGAGGTGCCAGGCGTAAACAAGCCCGTAAAAGGTAAGGTTTTAGGGTATAATCCCGCCCTTCGCGCGCGTCGCGTCAGCGAGCGCTTCTTGCGCAGCCTTTTTTTGCTGCCCCGTTGGTTTATTTTAAGGAGAAACCATGTCAATGCCAGCCTGCCCGCAATGCGGCTCTGAGTATACCTATCTGGATAATAATCTTTACGTCTGCCCTGAATGCGCGCATGAATGGCGCGATGGCGAAGCCGCCGCTGAGAGCGACGCGCTGGTCGTAAAAGATGCCAACGGCAACCCGCTGGCCGACGGCGACAGCGTCACAATTGCTAAGGATCTCAAGGTAAAAGGCAGCTCGTCGATGCTGAAAATCGGTACTAAGGTGAAAAATATCCGCCTCGTGGAAGGCGATCATAACATCGACTGCAAAATCGACGGCTTCGGCCCGATGAAGCTCAAATCTGAGTTCGTCAAAAAAAGCTGACGCCCCGCCAGAGCGCATTTCCCCTGGGCTGGCAGCCAGCGCGGCAAGCCCAGGGTCCCAGACAGCCGCATGCCAACTGGACGGAGCTCTGGGCAGAATAAAATAGCGCGCCCGCCCGATTTATCGCTGAATTTTTAAAGACGACATTTTGTCGCCACGCTATCGTTATTGCGATCCAGCCCTTATTTTCGCGTTCATTCTAAAAAAAGAATGAGAAAAACCAGGAAAGCGGCGTAAAATAGAAAACAGATAAGCCATTTCTATAAATCCCCTTTAAAATCAACAGAATAAATAACTCCTACACACAAATTAAGCCCTGCTTAACTTTTCACCAGTTTCTTTTAAGAATATTATTAATGGCTCTCATTTAAATACAAAAAAGACGCCACGCAATATAATATTAAAATTAGCAATCGGATATATAATAGCGGCGCATACAGTGAAGAATAATAATCATACCTGCGCGCTCTGTTTATTTAACGCAAGACGGTGTTATTTTTTCTTACCTGACTTAAGCCGAATATTACCTTCTCTCATCGATGATTCCGCTAAAGGCAGCGCGATCGTCTCCTTCATTTATTGCGTCACAATTCATCGGCCTGTCATGTTTGTTTAACATTAGGGTCATATTAGGCCGTCAGGATGTGCCGCAACCTGTATCCGGCAACGTCTGCTGACGTCACGCCGTGATGCGCAGCAGTATGGAGATCCTGATGACGTTAAATACCGCCTTTGATTCACCGGTGCACGATGCGCAACAGTGCTTTCGTCGCCTGCTAAAGGCCATGAGCGAGCCTGGCGTAATTGTGTCGCTGCAGTTGCTTCGCCACGGCTGGCAGCCACTCAGCGTGGCCACCACCAGCGTGCTGCTCACGCTGACCGATAACGATACGCCCGTGTGGCTGTCCCCTTCACTGGCAAATGATATTGTGCGCTCCAACCTGCGCTTTCATACCGGCACGCGGATTGCCGAAACGCCGGACGACGCGGTGTTTGCCGTCGCCGATGACAACCTCAACCCGTTGTTGCCCGACCGGCTGGCCCACGGCAGCGCCATTGCGCCTGAACACAGCGCCACGCTGATTTTACAGGTCAACAGCCTGAGCGGTGGACGGATGCTGCGCCTGACGGGCGCGGGCATTGCGGAAGAGCGCATGATCGCGCCGCAACTGCCGGAGTGCATTATTGAACAGCTCGCCGATCGCTTGCATGCGGGTTCGCTTGGCATTGATCTGCTGCTCACCTGTGGCGATCGCCTGCTGGCTATCCCGCGCGCGACCCATGTGGAAATCGCCGACAGCGGCCGCTAGCGATACGCGTCCTCATCCAGCCGCTGCTCTTCTTCCTCAAGACGGCGGCGTTCCTCATCCAGTCGCCGCTGGCGCTCGTCCAGTTGCCGGTGACGCTCCTCCAGACGTCTGCGCCGCTCTTCATAACGTGTATGACTCTCGTCATAACGCGTGCGGCTCTCGTCGTCGTAGTCACGGTTATCCTGCGTGTCGCGACTATCCGGGCGATACGCGTCGTTGATCGCTTCTGTAACGGCATTCACCGTATCGTCAAAGACCGAATCGAGACCGTCCGCCAGCGCATGGCTGCTGGAGAGAGAAAGCGCGGCGAAAAGCCAGGCGTGAAGATGTGATTTCATAAAGCCAGCCCTGTGTTTGACTGGTCTTAAAATAATGAGGGAAAAGAACGGCAGACAGCGGAGGATTCTCAAATCGGGCGGCGCTGACCGCCGCCCGTTATATCGACTATAGCTGGTAGCGCTCCATCACCTGGCGGTGACGGGTTTCATCAAGGCCGCCCCTGATGGCGACATCCAGCCAGTGGATCGGGTGTTTCCACCCCTGCGTCAGTTCGCCAAGCATCGCATCCACTTCCAGCGGCGAGACGGACTGCGGCATCGCGAGCATAAAGTAGATGCCCGGCAGGGTTTCGCCGCTTTCGCTATCCGTGACCTGGTAATCCGATTCGCAATGTACCCAGACGGCACCGCCGCGCTGACGCACGCCATTCACAAACGCGTTGAACGTCTCTTCGCCCGGATCGACGCCGTCGATAAACCAGCTCGGCGCGTAGTCGCCCGGCGCCAGCGTTTTCACGACGTTATGTAGCGGAATGAAGTTCGCGCGCTCTTGTTCATCTTCCGGCGGCGTGTTGAGCAGGTTAGCGTCAAATACCACCGACTCGTTCATATGCTGCGGCGCTTTACGCCATGACGGCTGGAAAACGCGCGCCGTCACCGGGCCGGTTCGCTGGGCGAAATAGAAATATTCGTCGTGATTCTCGAAGAAACGCAGGCGCACAGTGCCCCACTCTTCCTCAACCGGGCCTTCATCAGTGCTGAACTGCATGCCGAGACGCGCGCCGGCTTCACGCACGGTCGTCCAGTCTTCACTGGCGCTGGCGGCGGTAAGCAGATCCCACAGGATGTTACTGGCGTCCTCTTCACGCGCGTCCATCATCGCCACAGCATCTTTAAAGTAAGCTGTCGCGCGGTCGTACGCTTTCTGGCGCATCGCCGCCTGGCCTGCCAGCATCAGCGGCGCGATTTTCTGCTGGCCCTGCGGCGTGGCGCGCAGCGCCTGGCTTAAGGTTTCCAGTTTTTCCCAGTCTTCCTGCGCCTGCGCCACCTGCACTTCAAACCACAACGCCACATGCGGCAGCGCATCGCGATAGGTGTCGGCGAGCGTCTGGATCTCTTCGTAATGGCGCGCGTTAAGCAGCGCGGAAAGCAGATGGAACAGCGGCGACGCCTCCTCCTGCGGATGACGTTTCTGCCAGCCGCGCAGCAGATCTGTCGCTTCGCCGTGCGCCTGGCAAGCTTCGAGCGCGGAGGCCGCGAGCATCAACAGGTTTTCGTCGTCAGGGCGCTGCGCAGACGCCAGCATCAGCCACTGGGCCTCCTGCTCCGGATCGCGCGTGACGCCTTCCTGCTCGCCGCGCTCCTCAAGCCAGGCCATCAGCGCTTCGGCAGGCACCGGCAGTTCGACCTGGGTTTCCATCGCCGCGATCTGCTGCTCGAACGCCGCCAGGGCGGCATCTTCGTCATGCGGGTTGCGCAATTTGGCAGCACAGTCTTTCGCCAGCGACAGCGCGCGACGCGCGATCCAGGTGGTGCCGCGCGCCAGCGCCATCGCGATATGGGTTTTCGCGACGATAACCGCTTCGCGCCAGGCCTGGGCTTCAAGACGCTGCTCCAGGATCAGCTGCAGCGCGCTGCCGGTCTGCCAGTTGTTGTATGCCGGGTTGAGGCGCGCCAGTTGCTCCACCACGCGTACCCAGCGCATACGGTTATAAGCCGTGAGACGATCCCACGGCAACAGCCATTCGCGGGCATCTTCTTCGCGGCCCATCAGCGCCAGGACTTCCGCTTTCATCATCATCATGACCTGGCGGGTCTGCTCACTGCTGTTTTCCATCTCTTCTTCATGCAGCTGATCGATGATCGCCAGCGCTTCGTCATAACGACCCAGCAGCATCAGCGCCTGCGCTTCGTTCTCTTTCAGGCCATTCACATCTTCTTCGCCTGCCGCGCGGCGTTTTTCCATCTGCTGATGAACAAACGCCAGCGCCTGCTCAACTTCGCCTTTGTCGATCATCGCAAAGAATTGCTCTTCCGAAAGACACAGAAAGCAACTGCGCAGCGGGGTGATTTTAGAGAGCGTCTCCTGACAGACGGCGATACGCTCATCCGCCCAGCCCGGACCATCGACGTTGCTGTAACAGGCGCTGAGATCCTGGGTGACGCAAATGGATTGCGGGCACTCCGCGGCATCGGCCTGATGGGCGCGTTCAAACAGCGCGACCACGTCGCCCAGCGCTTTTTCGCCTTCACCAAGGTTGCCGATGCGGTGGCGCATCTCCCAGTGGCCGACCATGACTTCGATCCACGGATTGCCTGAAGTTTTCTTCAGCGCGCGCGCTTCCGGCAACAGCGCTTCGGTTTTACCGGTCTGCACTTCAACAACGGAATCGATCAGTTTATCGACATGCTGCGTTATCCAGGGTTTACCGGCTTCTTCCAGGTCCCGCTGATATTGCTCATACCATGCCCAGATATCCATTAGTTGCTTCCTTTTGTTGTCGGTGTAATAAGTTGCGCAGTGATGCAACTGAATGTCTCCAGCGCCTGACGGAAGTCATACTCACGGGAATCTCCCGTCGCCAGAGCAAGAATAATTTTGAGGCTTTTCAGCAGCTGCGTGGCGCCGGGCGCGATGGGCTGCCCGGCGCGCCAGGCCTGTGATAAGGCTTTTACCGCGGGATTATTAAAATTGATGTAGAGCCGTACCGGCGCTTGCTGTTCTATCTTGCTGGCGAACTGGCGCGCCAGCATTAGCGCGGCGGTGCTCATACGACGATCGGCATCATCCTGCTCCAGCCGGGCTTTCAGCTCGGCGTCGCGGTTGACCACCATCACCAGCGGCAGCGTCGCGGGCTCAAACGAGGACATCACGCACTCCTCGTCGTCGCGCAACTGCTCGCTCCACCAGGCGGCTTCTTCCTCGCTGACGTCATGCAGCGCAAAAAGCTGCTCGTTACCCGCCGACGTGCCCACTTCCACCAGGCGCGCACCATAAAGCGTCGCCCAGCGGCGCAGGAACGGGACCACGGCGTAACGATAGCCCAGCGCGACCGGACGCCCGGAGAGACGGAACAGCATCTCCTCAAAGCCGCCTTCTTCGCTGAGCATGACATGCAGCGTGTTGTTCTGGCGCAGCGCCTTCACTGGCAGATCGCCCTGTGAGGTCGGGATCAGCAGCTCATCTTTTAACAGATCGAACAGACGATCGTCGCAGATGGCCGCGCCGAGCAGCGCTTCATTGTGACGCACCAGCACGCGACGCCAGACGGCGGGTTGCTGTCTGGCGAGCTCCGCGAGGCCGTTAATCAGCGCCTCGGTCAGCGCCGCCTGGGTGGCGTACCAGGTGACGTCGCGCTGCAAATCCTCGCGGCTGGCGGTCGGGGTCAGGCGGTTAGACTCGATAACGCCGCCGACAAAACCAGCCCAGGGCGGCAACAGTTCGCGCGCCTGATCGTCAAGCAACATGCCGCGCAGGAACAGCGACAGATTGCGGTTATCGCTGGTGCCATACGTCGCGCCATCCTGCAGCCACAGCATGCCAACTGCGTCGCTGTCGCCCGAAGGTTCGACCAGCAACGTACACAGCGGGGTAAACGCGCGCTCGAAGCGGCTGGCGAATTCGATATTCTGCTTCTGACGCAGCGCCGGATGCAGCGCCACGCCCTCCTGCGACGTAGCGCGCCACGGCGGCGTCAGGTGATTTACCGCCGTCTGCTCGTCACCGACGAACAGCGGCTCTTTCATTAATATGCAGTAGCGGCCCAGCACGTCGCCGAGCAGCTTGTTATTCGCCAGGTATAAGAATTCGTCTTTCAGATGCAGCGTGACGGTGGCGCCCGGCTCGCGTGGGCTCGCAGGCGTTACGCTGTAGGTTTCGCCGCTGGCGGAGGCGTAAAGCCAGCCTTCGTCGGGCGTTTTCCAGGAGGTAGTGTGTACCGTGACCCGCTCCGCCAGCACAAAGGCGGAAAGGAAACCGAGACCAAACATCCCGATAAGCCCGGTGTTGTCATCCTGCTGGCGCAGATGGCGGGTGTAGCCCACGCCGACGGTCGCCAGGAAATCGTGGATCTCCTGCTCCGTCAGGCCCGAGCCGGTATCATGAATGACGATGGTGCGGTTTTGCGTGTCGCCCGTGACGCGGATTTCCGCAAGCCGGTCCGCAGCGCCCTCTTCCAGTCGTCGTCTGACAATCGCGTCATGCGCGTTTTGTACCAGTTCACGGATGGCGACCATCGGCGTGGAGTAAAGGTGTTTGCTGAGCACCTGCATTAACCCCGGCAAGTTCACCGGCGTCTCGTGTTGTCCTGTTAATGGCGCGGTAATGAGGTTATCCACTGTGACTCTCTGTATTTTCCGGCTGTGGTTGTCGGTAGGCCTGGCCGGGCGGCGCGCAAGCGCGTCTTCGCCTTTTCGGCAGACATAAGGGAGAGATGATAAGGGTGTACGGGCGTGGGGTATACTATCATTCCCGATAGTTTTCAGGACCGCTGGCCCGCCGCACGCGTTCTCTCTTCATAAGAATATGCAATACGGGCATTTCAGCACGCCTGCCCGGGAATAAAATACCGTAAATCACCGCCTTTACGGGAGCGCGTAATAATATTCTGTTAAGCGAACTGTTATTTAAAAAGACTACAAAATGCGAGCGTTATTCCAGAAACCCTGCAAACGGCGCATTGGGAATTACATTATGCTTGTTATTTAAAAATTGAGGGAGAGGAGTATTATAAGCACGGGTGCTTAAGGCTTTCTGTCTTAAGCAAACGTGAGGGACAGAAAGTAGAAAGCCCCGGGCAATATTTCTATTAACCCGAGGCTATCCCTCAACCATCAGCAAGTTGAGATTAGCCTCTTACTCATCGAATTGCAAGGAGTAAAAGGCATGATGCCACTGCGTTATTTACTGGCCTGTTTATTAGTGGTCTGCGTAACTATTTTGATTTTTGCTTTAATGAATCGGGGTATGTTATGCGAGTTTACCATCAGAAGCGGCAACCAGGAGGTGGCAGCTAAGCTTTCCTGTAAGGACAAGTAAGGCTCTCCCGGGCGGGGTTTCCTCGCCCGGCAAGCCGGGCGTTGAGGACTTAACGCACCCAATTTTTCCTGCTCGCATAATGTGGTCTGCTCGTAGGTATATGAGATTTTATTGCGCTAAAAACGGCACGTATATTCATATTACTCTGCGGCCATTTAATATCCATCACCAAAATAAATGCAACAAACCCGCGTTAAATTACATTTGGATTTTTATTTAAATCAGGCGTGATGAGCATTATGATGGACGTCGGGTGCTTAAGACTTTCTGTCTTAAGCCGACGCGAGGGACAGAAAGAAGAAAGCCCCGGGCAATATTCCTATTAACCCGAGGCTAACCCTCAACTCCCAACAAGTTGAGATTAGCCGCTTACTCGCCGAAAGGCAAGGAGTAAAAGGCATGAAGCCACTCAAATATCTGTTCGCATGTTTCGTTGTATTTTGCGTCACGATATTAATTTTCGCTTTAATTAACCACGGCACGTTATGTGAGTTAACGATAAAGCACGGAAATAAGGAGGTGGCGGCACGGCTTGCCTGCTCTGACCGGTAATGCTTTCCGGGCGGAGTTCGCTCCGCCCGACTTGCTGGCGTTGAGTGCTTAACGCACCCGTTTTTACGGTTATCGGCGTATCGCCTCTGGCGGTACGCCACCTTGTTTACACCGCCTTGTTTTACGCCGGCAGCGTTGGCGCGGGCTGGCAGGTCGTAAGCCTCTCGTACGCGGCATTCAGCGCGCCGCCGGAGCCATAAAAAAACCCCGCCGGAGCGGGGTTTGCAGAACAGTACGCGCAAAGCCTTAAGTGCGGCGCGTTAATCGTTGGCGGTACTGTCGAACCGGCCAAGCACCTCGCGCTCATAAGCCTGCGCTTTTTTGCGGTCGAACTTGTGCTCCCACTTGGCGATAACCAGCACCGCCAGCGCATTACCCACCACGTTCAGCGCGGTGCGCGCCATGTCGAGGATACGGTCAACGCCCGCGATAAACGCCAGGCCTTCCAGCGGAATGCCCACGCTGCCAAGCGTCGCCAGCAGCACCACAAAAGAGACGCCCGGGACGCCCGCGATGCCTTTTGAGGTCACCATCAGCGTCAGCACCAGGATAATTTCCTGGCCCAGCGACAGCTCAATCCCGTAAAGCTGCGCGATGAAAATCGCCGCGATGCTCTGATAAAGCGTTGAGCCGTCGAGGTTAAACGAGTAGCCGGTAGGGACTACAAAGCTTGTGATGGAAGCAGGCGCGCCATAGGCTTCCATTTTTTCGATAATACGCGGCAGCACGCTTTCAGAGCTTGCCGTGGAGTAGGCCAGAATCAGCTCATCTTTCAGAATGCGGATCAGCGTCCAGACGCGCAGCCCGCACATCCGCGCCACCGCGCCGAGCACCACCAGCGCGAAGAACAGAATCGCCACGTACACCAGAATGACCAGTTTCGCGAGCGGCCAGAGCGATGCGAAACCAAAGTTTGCCACTGTTACCGAGATCAGCGCAAACACCCCCACCGGTGCATAGCGCATCACCATATGGGTGACTTTAAACATGGTTTCGGACACGGAGCGGAACACCGTCACCAGAGGTTCACGATGTGCGGCTGGCAACGAAGACAGCCCTAAGCCGAACAGGACCGAGAAGAAGATGATGGGCAGCATTTCGCCTTTCGCCATCGAGGCGAAAATATTGGTCGGCACCAGCGACAGAATGGTACCCATCAGGCCGTGAGCGTGGCTCTGCACCTCTTCGGTCGTATGCTGATATTTTGAAATATCCACCGCTGCCAGCTGCGACATATCGATGCCGCTGCCTGGCTGAAACACGTTCGCAAGCGTAATGCCAAGCACGATCGCGACGGTGGTGATCACTTCAAAATAGAGGATGGTTTTCGCGCCGATGCGCCCAAGCTGTTTCGCATCGCCGACACCGGCAATCCCGACCACCAGCGTGGAGATAACAATCGGCACCACAATCATTTTGATGAGATGAATAAAAATGTCGCCTGCGGGCGAAAGGAGATTAGTCACCAGCCATTCACGGCTATCCGTCTGATAATGAAGAAAACTGCCCAGAAGAATACCCAGCACCAGGGCCAGCAGGATCTGCCAGGCCAGGCTGATTTTACTGTTTTTCATAACGACTTTACTTCCTAAATTACAGCGCCATTCCCACGCGTGCTCGAATGAGAACGACGCAAGCTGAAAGGGGTATGACAAACGTTGGGTGATATTGTGGGGTTTTTTAACGCGTTTAATCAGTACCACTTGCACGGCATCCTGCGCAACCCTTTAAGAACAGGCATATTCACTGAAATTTGCCTTAATAACCCTAATTTATCGCGATAATCAATTATAAGCCAATGTTATTAAAAGGATTATAAAATCGAGTCAGCAAATAATACTTAATAGCAATTATTTTCCTTGAAAGATTCGTTTGATGAATTTTCATGCAGTTTCGGGAATGCGTGATCTGCCGCCCAAAAAGTAAACAAAGCTATTCTCGAGCCTGTTCTTAACTTTTGCGTGACATATCATTAACATCTAAAAGGAGAAAAAAGCCATGAGCCAAATCCACAAACACCCTATTCCCGCGGCTATCGCGGAACGCTGCCTGATAACGCCTGAACAATATGATGCGAAATATCAGCAATCTGTACATGACCCTGACGCGTTCTGGGGCGAACAGGGCAAAATCCTCGACTGGATCACCCCTTACCAGAAGGTGAAAAACACCTCCTTCGCACCTGGCAATGTCTCCATTAAATGGTATGAAGACGGCACGCTAAACCTGGCGGCGAACTGTCTTGACCGACATCTTAACGAGCGCGGCGATCAAACCGCGATCATCTGGGAAGGCGACGACGCCACCCAGAGCAAACACATCACCTATCGCGAACTGCATCGCGACGTCTGCCGCTTTGCCAACACGCTGACCGATCTTGGCATTAAAAAAGGCGATGTTGTCGCTATCTATATGCCGATGGTGCCGGAAGCCGCAGTCGCTATGCTGGCCTGCGCCCGTATCGGCGCGGTGCATTCGGTCATTTTCGGCGGCTTTTCGCCGGAGGCCGTTGCCGGGCGCATTATCGATTCCAGCGCCCGTCTGGTTATCACCGCGGACGAAGGCGTACGCGCTGGCCGTGCAATCCCGCTTAAGAAGAACGTCGACGACGCGCTGAAAAACCCGGGCGTGACCAGCGTTGAACATGTGGTGGTCTTTAAACGCACCGGCGGCGCGACCGAATGGCACGAAGGGCGCGATCTCTGGTGGAATGAGCTGGTCGAGAAAGCCAGCGCGCACCACCAGCCGGTAGAGATGAACGCTGAAGATCCGCTATTTATCCTCTATACCTCCGGCTCGACCGGCAAACCGAAAGGGGTGCTGCACACCACCGGCGGTTATCTGGTCTATGCCGCCACCACCTTCCTCTACGCCTTCGATTACCATCAGGGCGATATTTACTGGTGTACTGCGGATGTGGGCTGGGTTACGGGACACAGCTATCTGCTCTACGGGCCGCTCGCCTGCGGCGCGACCACGCTGATGTTTGAAGGCGTGCCAAACTGGCCATCCGCCAACCGCATGGCGCAGGTGGTGGATAAGCATAAGGTCAATATTCTCTATACCGCGCCGACAGCCATTCGCGCGCTGATGGCCGAAGGCGATAAAGCCATCGACGGCACTGACCGCTCGTCGCTGCGCATTCTCGGCTCGGTGGGCGAGCCCATCAACCCGGAAGCCTGGGAGTGGTACTGGAAGAAAATCGGCAACGAAAAATGCCCGGTTATCGACACCTGGTGGCAGACCGAAACCGGCGGCTTCATGATAACGCCGCTGCCGGGCGCGACCGAGCTCAAGGCCGGTTCCGCCACGCGTCCATTCTTTGGGGTGCAGCCAGCGCTGGTGGATAACGAAGGCAACCCCCAACAGGGCGCCACTGAAGGCAACCTGGTGATTACCGACTCCTGGCCAGGCCAGGCGCGTACGCTGTTCGGCGATCACGAGCGTTTCGAGCAGACCTATTTTTCGACCTTTAAAAACATGTATTTCAGTGGCGACGGCGCGCGTCGCGACGAAGATGGCTACTACTGGATAACCGGGCGCGTGGATGACGTGCTGAACGTCTCCGGCCATCGTCTCGGCACGGCGGAGATTGAATCTGCGCTGGTGTCGCATCCGAAAATCGCCGAAGCCGCCGTGGTGGGTATTCCGCACAGTATCAAAGGCCAGGCGATTTACGCTTACGTGACGCTGAATCACGGTGAGGAACCCACCGCAGAGCTTTACAGCGAAGTGCGAAACTGGGTGCGCAAAGAGATTGGCCCACTGGCGACCCCGGACGTGCTGCACTGGACGGATTCGCTGCCGAAAACCCGCTCCGGCAAAATCATGCGCCGCATTTTGCGCAAAATCGCCGCAGGCGATACCAGCAACCTCGGCGATACCTCGACGCTCGCCGATCCGGGCGTGGTGGAAAAACTGCTCGAAGAGAAGCAGTCCATCGCGATGCCGTCATAACCGAACACCGCTCCTGGCGGCTCCCTCCCCGCAACGGGGAGGGGAAACCACCCTACTGATAATAAAACCCCTACCCTACTTCTGGAGACTGCGATGATGAATAACGATATTTGTCAGCAGATAGAGAACAGTGCGCCTTACAGGGAGTTAGTTCATAAACGGCAACGGTTTGCCTTCATCCTGTCCATCATCATGCTGATTATCTACGTCGGCTTTATCCTGCTTATCGCGTTCGCGCCGGGCTGGCTCGGCACGCCGCTCTCGCCTGGCAGCAGCGTCACGCGCGGCATTCCGATAGGCATCGGCGTTATCCTGATTTCGTTTATTCTCACGGGCGTCTATGTCTGGCGCGCCAACAGCGAATTTGACCGTCTGACCCATGCGGTGCTCAAAGAGGTGCAGTCATGATGAAAAGGATGCTTTTTCCGCTGCTGATGGCCCTGTCGCCCGCGGTCCTGGCTGACGCGCTCACCGGTAATGTTGAGCGCCAGCCGACCAACTGGCAGGCGATAATCATGTTCCTGATTTTCGTGGCGCTGACGCTTGGCATCACATACTGGGCCTCAAAACGCACCCGCTCGCGCAGCGATTATTATACGGCGGGCGGCAACATTACCGGCTTCCAGAACGGCCTTGCGATTGCTGGCGATTTTATGTCCGCCGCGTCTTTTCTGGGGATTTCCGCACTGGTTTACACGTCAGGCTACGACGGGCTGATTTACTCGCTGGGCTTCCTGGTAGGCTGGCCGATTATTCTGTTTTTAATCGCCGAGCGGTTGCGCAACCTCGGGCGCTATACCTTCGCGGATGTCGCCTCTTACCGTCTGAAGCAGCGGCCCATTCGCCTGCTTTCCGCCTGCGGCTCGCTGGTGGTAGTGGCGCTCTATCTCATTGCGCAGATGGTCGGCGCGGGCAAGCTGATTGAGCTGCTGTTCGGCCTCAACTATCACGTCGCCGTGGTGCTGGTAGGCGTGCTGATGGTGATGTACGTACTCTTCGGCGGCATGCTGGCGACCACCTGGGTGCAGATTATCAAAGCCGTGCTGCTGCTGTTTGGCGCAAGCTTTATGGCGTTTATGGTGATGAAGCATGTCGGTTTCAGCTTTAACAATCTGTTCTCTGAGGCGATGGCGGTGCACCCGAAAGGCAGCGCCATCATGAGCCCTGGCGGGCTGGTGAAAGATCCGGTCTCGGCGCTCTCGCTCGGCCTTGGACTGATGTTCGGCACCGCGGGTCTGCCGCATATTCTGATGCGCTTTTTCACGGTCAGCGATGCCCGCGAAGCGCGTAAAAGCGTCTTTTACGCCACCGGTTTTATGGGTTACTTCTACATTCTGACCTTTATCATCGGCTTTGGCGCCATCATGCTGGTGGGAGCCAACCCGGCCTTTAAAGACGCCGCCGGCGCGCTGATTGGCGGCAACAATATGGCGGCGGTGCATCTGGCCGACGCGGTGGGCGGCAATCTGTTCCTGGGCTTTATCTCGGCGGTCGCTTTCGCCACCATCCTGGCGGTGGTCGCCGGCCTGACGCTCGCGGGCGCTTCGGCGGTATCGCATGATCTCTACGCCAACGTGTTCCGCAAGGGCGCGACCGAGCGTGAAGAGCTGCGGGTGTCGAAAATCACCGTGCTGGTGCTCGGCGTGGTGGCTATTTTGCTCGGCATCCTCTTTGAGAAACAGAATATCGCCTTCATGGTGGGCCTGGCGTTCTCGATTGCCGCCAGCTGTAATTTCCCGATAATTCTGCTCTCCATGTACTGGTCGAAGCTGACCACCCGTGGCGCGATGATTGGCGGCTGGCTGGGCCTCCTGACGGCCGTCATCCTGATGGTGCTTGGCCCGACCGTCTGGGTGCAGGTGCTCGGCCATAGCGCGCCGGTGTTCCCGTATGAGTACCCGGCGCTGTTCTCCATCGCCGTCGCGTTTATCGGCATCTGGATTTTCTCAGCGACCGATAACAGCCCGGAGGGCAACCTGGAGCGCGAGCAGTTCCGCGCGCAGTTTATCCGCTCGCAAACCGGTCTTGGCATCGAACAGGGCCGCTCGCACTAACCCCTTCCCCCGGCCATTGCGGCCGGGGATCACATTTTTCCCCCTCCGCCATATCCAAACCTGCCGATAGCGCTACATTAGCAAAATGAAACGACGTTTTTGTTTTATCCATACGATATTCCCTTTTGCTGAGAGGACGCTATGAAGAAATACGCCCTGGTGGGAACCGGCGGGCGCGCCGGGATGTATATCGAGGCTGTCGGCAGGACATTTCGCGACAGCGCGCGGATGGTCGCCTTTTGCGACACCAACCACACCCGTATGCGCTACGCCAACAGCCTGCTGGAAAAGGCGGGCGCGCCGCCGGTGCCCTGCTTTGATGCGCAACAGTTTGAAACCATGATCCAGGAGACGCAGCCCGATACCCTTATCGTCACCACGATCGACCGCACCCATGACGACTATATCGTGCGCGCGCTCCATGCGGGCTGTGATGTCATTACCGAAAAACCGATGACCATTGATGAAACGCGCGCGCTGCGTATCCTCGACGCCATCGAAGAGACGGGCCGCCAGGTGCGCGTCACCTTCAACTACCGTTACGCGCCGCACCACAGCAAAGTGCGCGAACTGCTAATGAACGGCACCATCGGCGACGTGTTTTCGGTGCATTTCGAGTGGCTGCTGAACACGGAACATGGCGCGGATTATTTCCGCCGCTGGCACCGGGAGAAGCGCAACAGCGGCGGCCTGCTGGTGCATAAATCCACGCACCATTTCGACCTGATGAACTTCTGGCTCGGCAGTTACCCGGAGCGCGTATACGCGGAGGGCGCGCTACGCTTTTATGGCCGGGAAAACGCCGAGAAGCGCGGCGTCTCGTCCTTCTACCCGCGCGCCCACGGCTATGCGGCGGCGAAAGACGACCCATTCGCGCTGCATATGGAAGAGAGCGCGCAGCTTAAAGCGCTCTATCTGGATGCCGAACATGAGGACAGCTACTTTCGCGATCAGAGCGTCTTTAGCGACGGTATCACCATTGAAGACACGCTCTCGGTGCTGGTGAAATACCAGAACCAGACGCAGATGACGTATTCGCTCAACGCGTATCTGCCGCAGGAGGGGCTGAACGTGGTGTTTAACGGCAGCCGCGGGCGGCTTGAGATGAAGCTGGTGGAGAACTCCTATGTTAACGGCGGCGGGCTGCGCGAAGCCGAAGGGAGCCTCGATCGCTGCGATATCACGGTGTACCCGATGTTCGCCGCACCCTGGAAAGCGGATTTTACACTCGGCGAAGGCGGTCACGGCGGTGGTGATAATGCGATGCTGGCGGATCTCTTTGGCGAACCGGGCGATGACCCGCTGCAACGCGCCGCCGATCACCGCGCGGGCGCGATGTCGATTCTGACGGGCATCGCCGGGAATCTCTCAATGCAGCAACAGCGGCCGGTGAACTTCAGGGAGTTCGAGCTGGTGCGGCGGCTTCAGGGACGATAACAAAAAACCGCCGGGCAAGCCCGGCGGTTAGTGTTATTTACGCTCCATCAGCAGCGCTTCCAGCAAATCCATATCGTGCAGCATTTTCTGCAGCGTCTCGTTGCTGATTTGCCGCGTGGCACGCAGGTGGTACAGCTCGGCGCGCTCCGCACGCAACGCGGTAAGACGGAAACGACGCTCAAGGTTTTCCTCAAGCTCGCTGTTTTCCACGTCGTTGCGCCCGTCGGCGCGGCGGCGCAGGTTCCCGACGACACGCGCCGAAACCTCTTTCAGCAACTGATCGTCGATGTTCTCTTCGGTATTGGCAGCCAGACGCTCTTCCATTTTCTGGATGGCCGTAATCGCTACTTCCGCCGTTACCGCACGCGCCATACGCTCTTCTTTATGAGCCAGTCCGTGGTCCGGCGTTTCAACCTGTTGCAGCAAAATGGGCAGCAGGATCACGCCGACAAACAGCGAGAAGAGAATGACGCCCGCCGCGAGGAACACCAGCTCATAGCGCGCCGGGAAGGGCGAGCCGTCCGGCAGCAGCAGCGGGATCGAGAGCACACCGGCAAGCGTAATCGCCCCGCGCACCCCGGCGAACGAGGCGACCAGCAGCTCACGCGTGGAGTACGCGCCAAACGTCAGCGGCTTCTTCTTAAGAAAACGCAGGCTAAAGCGCTTCATAATCCACAGCCACAGGAAACGCACGCCAATCAGCGCCCCGTAAATGAGGACGATATCCATGAACAGCATCCAGGTTTCCACGTTCGGATCCAGTTCGGCGGCGGCGAGCGAGGTCTCCATAATGCCTGGCAATTGCAGACCGAGCATCAGGAAAACCATGCCGTTAAACACAAACTCCAGCATCGACCAGACGCTGTTGGCGCGCAGGCGCATCGCCAGCGGCGCGGTGCGCATCACGCCGGAGCGGGTGATGGTCATCCCGGCGGCCACCGCGGCCAGAATGCCGGAGAAGCCGATATGTTCGGCAATCAGGTAGGACGCGAACGGCAGCAGAAACAGCAGAACGATCTGCGTGGCGGGCTCATCGCCGCCCCAGCGGCTCAGCAAACGCAGCGAGCGGCCATACAGCCAGCTGACGGCGATACCGGCGAGCAGGCCGCCAATCGCCACTTTTAAAAACTCCAGCGACGCGCCGCCCACCGTAAAGACCATCGTGCCCATCGCGACCGCGACGGCGAACTTCAGGGACACCAGACCAGAGGCGTCATTCATCAGCGCCTCGCCCTGCAAAATCCCCATGATTTTTTTCGGAATGCGACCTTCGCCGACGATGCCGGAGAGCGCCACCGCATCGGTGGGCGACAGCACGGCTGCGAGCGCGAACGCTGGGATCAGCGGGATGCCTGGCACCATCCAGTAGATGAGAAAACCGATGCCGACGACGGTGAGCACCACCAGCGCCAGCGCGAGGCCGATGATTTCACGGCCATGATCGAGAAATTCGCGGGTCGGCGTTTTCCAGCCGTCGGCAAACAGCAGCGGCGGAATGAACAGGACCAGGAACAGCTCCGGGTTGAAGTCAACGTGCAGACCAAACGTAGGCCAGGCGAGCAGCGCACCGATGGCTATCTGCATCAGCGGCAGCGGGATCTGAAACGGCAACATGCGGGTCACGACGCCGGAGAGCGAGACCATGAGGGTCATAATGAGGATGGTAAAGAAGATTTCCATGCGGTCAGTGCGGCTCCTTGTTATCTGTGATGAAAGACTCACCCCTGATAATAGAACATTGACGCGCCGGAAAAGGAACCAGGTTGTGCCGTGAGGGCCGGAAAAAGCGGGCCGTAGCCCGCTTTGTTAAAGGAATATTTAGATTGCCCAGCCGCCCGCGTAGAAAGCGACCAGCGCAATGGCGATAACCACGGTACCGATATTGAGCTTACGGAACTCGCCGGAAACCAGGCGGCCAATCACCAGCGACGCGAAACCGATCATAATGCCGGTGACGATGTTGCAGGTCAGGACGATAAATACCGCGGTGATAAGGCCAGCCATCGCGTCGACGAAATCGTTGAAATCGATTTTCGCCACGTTGCTGAGCATCAGCAGGCCGACATACATCAGCGCCGGCGCGGTAGCGTAAGCCGGCACCAGGTAAGAGAGCGGTGAGAGGAACAGGATCAGCAGGAACAGCACGCCGACGGTGATCGCCGTCAGGCCGGTTTTGCCGCCCGCGGCAGTGCCTGCGGCGGATTCGATGTAGACCGCCGCCGGAGCCGCGCCCACCAGACCCGAGAAGACGCTGGAGAGTGAATCCGTCGTCAGCGCTTTGCCGCCATCGATAATCTGGCCGTCTTTATCCAGCAGATTCGCCTGGCCTGCGACCGCGCGGATGGTGCCGGTGGCGTCAAATACCGCCGTCATGACCAGCGCCAGCACGCTTGGGATCACGACTGGGTCGAGCGCGCCCATGATATCGAGGCTGCCGATCAGCGAATTGCCGTGCTCATCGCTCAGCGACGGCATCGCGAACAGGCCTGTGAATTTCACCGTCGGGTCGAAAATCAGGCCCACCACAGAGATGCCGATGATGGTGAGCAGAATGCCGCCCGGCACTTTGAGTTTTTCCAGCCCGATAATCACCGCCAGACCGATAAGCGACATGATCACCGGGAAGCTCGCGAAATGACCGAGCGCCACCGGCAGGCCGTCGAGCGGGTTCTTGATGACCAGGCCCACGCCGTTGGCGGCAATCAGCAGCAGGAACAGGCCAATGCCGATACCGGTGCCGTGCGCCACGCCCTGCGGCAGGTTGCGCAGGATCCAGCTGCGAATGCCGGTCGCGGAAATGACGGTAAACAGTACGCCCATCAGGAAAACCGCGCCGAGCGCGACCGGCACGCTGATGTGCTGGCCGAGCACCAGGCTAAACGCGGTAAACGCGGTCAGCGAGATGGCGCAACCGATAGCGAGCGGCAGATTTGCCCACAGCCCCATGACGATGGAGCCGACGCCTGCGACCAGACAGGTGGCGACGAACACGGCGGCAGGCGGAAAGCCCGCTTTGCCGAGCATGCCCGGCACGACAATCACCGAATAGACCATCGCCAGAAACGTGGTGAGACCGGCAACGACTTCCTGACGGACATTGCTGCCGCGTGCGGAAATTTTAAAGAAGGCGTCGAGCGAACCGCCGTTACGCGCAGAAGGCGTAGACATAATGAGACATCCCCTGAAAGTGAGTATTTTTTATAACTCGCGCGTGGCAAACAACCCGCTGCGGATCAAACGTTAACTCCCTGCGTTCTGTTTGTGGTGTTGGAATGGCCACAAAAAGCAAACGTTTAACTCCACGCGCAAAAAACGGCAAAATTTTAAGGCAAACGATTATCCAGCCTTCGGACGGGGATTTTCAACTGAACTTTACGGCTTTTGCCAAAAACCTGCGCTGGCTGATGAATAATTCAGCGTAGGCTGCGCAAACGATATCGTTGATGCGCAAAAAAATGGCCTTCCGGGGAAGGCCGGGGGGCGTCAGCCGCCGGGGATCTCCAGCGGGCCGCCTTTTTCAATGGCGCGCTGCCAGGCCGGGCGCGCCTGCAGGTTATTGAGCCACGCGCGCAGCTGGCGAAATTCGCCGGCATCGCTGCGCGCCAGCAGGGCGATAATCGGAAAGCTCATCTGAATATCGGCCATGCTGAAGCTCTGTCCGGCAAACCACGGGTGTAGCGTCAGATGATCCTCAATAAAGCGCGTATGGGTGGCGAGCTGCTTATTCAGCCAGGCTTTTTGTACGCCCTGCCCGAGCGCTTTGCCGAGCGTGCGAAAGCCTATCGGCACCGGCTTTTTACCGAGGCTGCTGAAAACCAGTTTCATCATCAGCAGCGGCATCAGCGATCCTTCGGCGTAGTGCAGCCAGATGCAGTACTGCATTTTTTCTTCGGCATCCTGCGGCTTCAGGCGCTGCGTGGCGTCATAGGTCTCCTGGAGATATTCCAGAATGGCGCCGGACTCGATAATTTTATGGCCGTTATCTTCCAGCACCGGCGATTTGCCAAGCGGATGCACTTTCTTCAGCGCAGGCGGCGCCAGCATGGTGGGCTCGCGCTGGTAACGCACCAGCTCATAGGGCAGACCCAGCTCTTCCAGCGCAAAAAGAATGCGCTGCGAGCGGGAGTTATTCAGATGATGGACCGTCAGCATGGCGTTTTCCTTTCGCTTTTCATTGCATTAACTATAGAGAATCCATCGCTGACGCACAGGATTTGTTTAGCCGGTGCCTATTCATCTTCCAGCAGTCGCGCCCCACTGCCCTGCGCGCCGAGCCGGTCTTCAGGGTTGCGCAGCGGACAATCGCGGTGCGACAAACACCCGCAGCCGATGCAGCCGTCGAGATCGTCGCGCAGCGCAGTCAGCGTTTTGATGCGCCGGTCCAGCTCCTCGCGCCACTGGGTGGAGAGCTGTTTCCAGACTTTCGGACTCAGGTTTTGGCCTTCCGGCAGGACGCCGATAGCTTCGCCAATCGTCGCGAGTGGAATGCCGATACGCTGGGCGATTTTAATGATCGCTACCTGGCGCAACACATCGCGCCGGTAACGGCGCTGGTTGCCGCTGTTGCGGGTGCTTTTGATCAACCCTTTGGTCTCATAAAAGTGTAGCGCAGAGACTGCGACGCCGCTGCGCTTCGCAACTTCGCCCGGCGTGAGCAGCGATTTGATTCGGGGTGCTTTCTTTTCCATCTGGGGCTTTACCTCAAGTTAACTTGAGGAATTATACTCGCCGCTCAGAAGAACGGCTAACCCATAACTGAGGAAGAGGACGGCTTATGTCACATCAGGAAATTATCCACGCACTGACGCAATGGATTGATGAGCATATTGACCAGCCACTGAATATCGACGTGGTGGCAAAGAAGTCGGGCTATTCGAAATGGTATTTACAGCGGATGTTTCGCACCGTAATGCACCAGACGCTCGGAGAATACATTCGAAAACGTCGGCTGCAGCTGGCGGCGCAGGAATTGCGCACGACCCGGCGGCCGATATTTGATATCGCGATGGATTATGGTTATGTGTCGCAGCAGACGTTTTCGCGTATTTTCCGCCGCCAGTTTGACCGCACGCCGAGCGATTATCGTCAAAGCGCCTGACGGTTAACGACGCAGTTCTGCCAGCCCGGCATCGCCCGGGCGTCATCCTGTTGCAGCCAGGTGATAAACTCTTGCTGCGACAGCGCTTTTGAAAAATGCCAGCCCTGACAATACTGCACGCCGCGCTTTAACAGCCAGGCCACCTGCTCTGCGGTTTCCACGCCTTCGGCGATGATTTTCAACCGCAGGCTATGGGCCATATCGATAATATGCTCGGCGATCAAATGACTGGTGCTGTTGGTGGTTAAGGTATCGATAAACGATTTATCGATTTTCAGAATATCGACGTTCAGCGAATAGAGATTATGCAGATTGGAATATCCGGTGCCGAAATCGTCAATGGCAATCTCAAAGCCCGACTGACGAAACGCCTGTATAACCGGCGTGGTGCGCGGCACGTCAATAAAACCCCGTTCGGTCACTTCTATCTTGATTTGCTGCGCCCGCACGCCGTGCTGGCTATTCTTGCCTTCAATTAATGCAATCAGACGCGACGAATGGAAATCGGATGCCGAAAGGTTAATGGAGATATAAATTTGCGGATGGGTCGCTAAGAAATGGCCTAAGTCATTAAATAACTCTTCGACTACATAATCCGTTACCTGCGCGATCATCCCGGTTTTTTCCGCGAGCGGAATAAATTCCGCTGGACTCATCACCTGACCGTTATAGCCCGGCCAGCGCAGCAGCGCTTCCGCGCCAACGCACATACCGTGTTTGATATCCATAATCGGCTGGTAATGCAGGCGCAGCATGCGCTTTTGCAAGGCGCGCTGCAGCTGGCGGCTCGGTGAATTAAAGCGGTGGCGAGTGCGGGTGCTGATAAACACCAAAAGGCCCCCCATCAGCAGCCCAAGCGGCAACATTACTGACATCTGACGCCGCCACGCCTGCCAGAACCAGGTCTCGGACGTCGAAACGACAATGGCGATGGGGCGTTTGCCCGAGACGACTATCGACCAGAAGCGGCCTTCTTTTTGAAAATCGGTTTTATGCGCGCGCGCGAACGGTGCCAGCGTATGGGCGTCTGTTTTTTCACTCAATGAAAAAAACGCCCGGGTCGCAGTATCATAAACGCCGTAAGTCAGCGCGGTGTCGTTCGTTAATATTTCACTAAAAGAGAGAGGGTTAACCACCGCGACATAATTGCCTTTACGCAAATAAATCATTTTGTGGCCGGAGTAGAACGGCGTGTCACGGTAATAATAGAAGGCGATATCCGGTGTGCGCGTATAATTCGCCGGAGAGAGAATAAAAGGCTGATCGAACAGGGGCGAGCATAATAACTCATCACCCTGAGCATAAATTAAGTCTTCGACATAAATCTGACCGCGAGCAATATCCAGCATATTGCGCTGATGGGCTGGCGAGCATATTTCACCCTGATATTTTTCGGCTTCATTACGGGCTTTCTCGACGTGGCTTAGCACCAGTTCGGTGCGGTTGAGCACAAGCTGCGCGAAGGTATCCAGATGCGCGCGCGTTTCGTTGACAGCCCGATGGTGGGCGAGCCAAAGCGCAAGCATCACAGGCAGTAAGACCACCATGATTATGCCTGAGATTCGCAACGCCTGCCGTCGTGCCCTGAAATTCATTATGGCCTCATATCCCTGCTTTCTGTGTCACATTTATTACCTGATGAGACACGTCGCAAACAGGTGTTTACGTTGCATCAATCAGCAGGCATTGGCAATAGCCTTTTCCAGTTACCAGGTCAATATTTCACGTGAAAGATTAAAATTTGCCGTAAGGAAAAATGCCAACGGCTATTTAATTTTTCTTAAGTGAAATATTTACGCTAATGCTGGCCCTAAAATTCATCAACCGTTCCAGAAAACGATTTAAGTTAAATTAATCATGATTGCCGAAAAAATGTACGGCCTGCTTTTTTATGTCGAAATGGTAATGCCCGCATCGGTTAAATCTAAAAAACCGCTTTTTTGTGTATTGCGTTATTTCTGAACATTTTCATCGCATGCGGGATCATGCCCCCCTTGCCAGGGTGATTTTTTCAACAAAGCGCAGCCGCCAGACTGGCGAATAAAACAACAAATGTGATACAGTTCACACTTAGTGTGCAAGTTTACATGCTTGCCGTCACGTTAAATTTTAACGCCGCGCCAGGCCCACCTCTCCCTGGCCACCCGCGCGGCAGGTCGTTTTGAGGACAGGTTTCATGGCTACACTTACCGCCAGCATGGTACTGATGCGCTGGCAACTTCTGGGTGCGGTTTTAATGTTTCTGGCCAGCACTCTTAATATTCAGTTTCGCAAATCTGACTACCAGGCGCTGGCGGTGATCAGCAGCGGTCTGGGAATTGTCTCCTCCTGCGTCTTCGCCACCGGTCTGCTCGGGGTGAGCATCGACTTCCACGCCATCTGGCACAATATGAAAGACATCATGGTGGAAGTGATGAGTCATACACCGCCGGAATGGCCGATGGTGGTGACCTGATTTGCCCGCTCGCTGATTTAAGCCCCTGCGCCAGGGGCTTTTTTGTGCCCTGCGTTTACATACAGCCCGCGCAGCTGGTGCAGCGCCAGTCCGCTTTATTCACCGCCCGCCAGAAGGCACGATAGTAGTACTCCTCAAGCGGAATGCCGTTATCGAAAAACCAGTCGGTCAGCCATTCGACGTTTTCGACAATCCACTCATCCTCTTTAAGTCCGTCAGCGAACATTTCATCTTCCGGATCGATAATCGAATAGATCCCCCAGGTGTTCATCGCTTTTTCCTGCCAGTGTGGCGGCAGCGTCACCGGACGCTCTTCGAACGTAATCATCCAGTGGCCGTGGCAGAGCAGATTGCCGTTACGGCTCCAGGCGGCGGTAAACGGGTTATTTTCCTGTGTCATCGCGTGCGTTCCCTGTGTGAAATTCACCTGCGGGCGGCAACTGGCGCGCGCGTCAATAAACGCCGTCGCACAGGAAGGAATCGCAAAGCATGTCACTTCGTTATCACCGGGAAAATGCTAACTAAGAGGTACCCGGGGGTTACTTTTCATGATTTTTTGATGCGTAATCAGCACGTTAATCGGCGATCACCAGCCGGTTTCGCCCCTGCTGCTTACCGGCGTACAACATTTTATCGGCACGGTTAAGCGCCCTCTCAAACCCTTCTTCTTTGCCGAGCGCGCTGAGTGCCAGCGTGGCGGTCACTTCACGTGGGTTCTTGTCCGTCTGCCCGACCCACTCCTGAATGCGCGTCAGCAGGCGCTCCGCCACCCGTCTCGCATCCGACAGCGAGGTCTCAGGCATCAGCACCAGAAACTCCTCGCCGCCCCAGCGCGCCACGATATCGCTTTCACGCACGTTATCGGTGATTGCCCGCGCGATGCGCTGCAAAATCATATCCCCGTAACTGTGGCCGCAGCTGTCATTGATCGCTTTAAAATGGTCGATATCCAGCAGCAGCAGCGCCACATCATGACTACCGGACTCTTTTTCCAGTAGCGATACCTGGTGCATAAAGTGACGCCGGGTATAGAGATTCGTCAGACTGTCGCGGCTGGCGGTGTTAAAGAGATCGAATTTCATGGTGTGCGTGAATTCAACCGAGCGCAGCGTCGTATACATCAGAAGCCCAATCGCCATCACAGCATTGGCGATGCCGATGCCATTTAATACCGGCGCGCTTAAGCCGGACGCTGTCCCCATATGATCGCGCAGGGCATAGCCCACGGTGCCAAGCACCGCAATAGCCGTCAGGAATATCGCGCGCCGCACCGGCACCTGCTGAAAGCTGAACGACACAATCGGGATAAGCGAAAACACAAACAGATAAAAATTGCTCTCCCAGCCCAGCATTACCGTGGTGGCGATGGCGTGCGCCAGGATCTCCACGCTCATCAGAGTGCCGACATAAAGATACCGGTAATGCTCTATTTCATTCAGACAATGGGTATAAACCATCACGCTGAAGATGTTAAAAATGGCGAGCGTCGGGATCCCCATCGACAGAAACAGAAAAATCAGCCCGACGTGAATCATCAACGCCAGCCAGACGATCGGGATAATGTGTTGCCAGTATTGGTCGGTCGCCTGGCTAAGAAGTTGGTCGCGATCTCTTTCTGACATGGGCTAACCTGAAGTCGGGGCATCCCTGCCGAAAACGTATAGAGCGTCTGGATGCTTCATGAAAACTATATCGGCAATCGCCCGGCGAGATTTAGCGCACCACCGCGTAAAAGCGCTATGCCGTTCATTTATGGCCTATTTCTATCGCCAGCCAGAGGCGGAACGGGTTGATGCTTAAAAAGCCTCCGAATGGCTTACATATTACCGTTTTCGCATCAGGTCAGTGGTTAATGGCGCAGATAAAGCCATAGTTCAGCGAGAGGCGCGCAGAAAAGCGGCAGAAAAGAAAGATAAATAACGCGCTGAATAAGCACAGGGCGACAAAGCAGGAAAGCGCAGAAATAAAACCGCGGATAAAGAAAAAGCCCTGCCGGAGGCAGAGCTTTTCGGTGCATGCTGACGGGGCGCCCGGACGGAGCGCCGCGTATCAGAACGGGATATCGTCGTCGAAATCCATCGGCGGTTCATTGGAAGGTGCCGGAGCCTGCTGCTGCGGACGGGACTGCGCGCCGCCGCTGAACTGTGCGCCGCCACCCTGCTGCTGCGGCTGCTGAGGCTGACCCCAACCGCCCTGCTGCTGGCCGCCGCCCATGTTGCCGCCTGCCGGTGCGCCGCCGCCCTGACGGCCGCCCAGCATCTGCATGGTGCCGCCGACGTTAACCACGACTTCGGTAGAGTAGCGATCCTGACCGCTCTGATCCTGCCACTTACGGGTGCGCAGCTGGCCTTCGATGTAGATCTGCGAGCCTTTGCGCAGGTATTCGCCCGCCACTTCCGCCAGCTTGCCGTACAGCACCACGCTGTGCCATTCGGTCACTTCTTTCATCTCACCGGTCTGCTTGTCGCGCCAGGATTCGGAAGTTGCCAGGCGCAGGTTCGCCACGGCCCCGCCGTTCGGCATGTAGCGTACTTCCGGGTCCTGCCCCAGATTACCGACGAGAATCACCTTGTTTACGCCTCTGCTGGCCATGATCGTGTCTCCTGAAAACATTTCTTAATAGTGTAAACATTCCATTCTACCACGTCAGCCTTCAATGTTGATAGCTGCGAGACGGCTTCAGGAAATGTTCACACAGTATACACGGTTGCAAATAAATACTGGATATCCATTCAGGTTAAATTGTGTCATAATTAACCGTTTCTGGCCACCGGTTGTCCTTCAAACACCCAGGCATTAGCGTTCAAATCCAGGAAAGGTGAATGGATAAGATAGAAGTTCGGGGCGCCCGCACCCACAATCTCAAAAATATCAACCTCGTCATTCCGCGCGACAAACTCATCGTCGTGACCGGGCTGTCGGGTTCCGGCAAGTCTTCGCTGGCTTTCGACACGCTCTACGCCGAAGGGCAGCGCCGTTATGTCGAGTCGCTTTCCGCGTACGCGCGTCAGTTCCTGTCGCTGATGGAAAAGCCGGACGTCGACCATATTGAAGGGCTGTCGCCCGCGATTTCCATCGAGCAGAAGTCGACCTCCCATAACCCGCGTTCTACTGTGGGTACCATTACTGAAATTCACGATTACCTGCGCCTGCTGTATGCCCGCGTCGGCGAGCCGCGTTGCCCGGATCACGACGTGACGCTGGCCGCCCAGACCGTCAGTCAGATGGTGGATAACGTACTCGCGCTGCCGGAAGGCAAGCGCCTGATGTTGCTGGCGCCGGTCATCAAAGAACGTAAAGGCGAGCACACCAAAACGCTGGAAAACCTGGCAAGCCAGGGGTATATCCGCGCCCGTATTGATGGCGAGGTGTGCGATCTTTCCGATCCGCCGAAGCTTGAACTGCAGAAAAAACACACCATCGAAGTGGTGGTGGACCGCTTTAAGGTGCGTGAGGATTTAGCCCAGCGCCTGGCGGAGTCATTTGAAACCGCGCTGGAGCTTTCCGGCGGCACGGCGGTCGTGGCGGATATGGACGACGAAAAAGCGGAAGAGCTGCTGTTCTCCGCCAACTTCGCCTGCCCGGTGTGCGGCTACAGCATGCGCGAGCTTGAGCCGCGCCTGTTCTCGTTTAACAACCCGGCTGGCGCGTGTCCGACCTGCGACGGGCTCGGCGTGCAGCAATATTTCGATCCGGATCGCGTGGTGCAGAACACCGAGCTGTCGCTTGCGGGCGGCGCTATCCGCGGCTGGGATCGCCGTAACTTCTACTATTTCCAGATGCTGCGCTCGCTCGCCGACCACTATAAATTCGACGTGGAAGCGCCGTGGAACACGCTCAGCGATAAAGTACAGAAAGCGGTGCTGTTCGGCTCCGGTAAAGAGACGATCGAATTTAAATATATGAACGATCGCGGCGATACGTCTGTGCGTCGTCATCCGTTCGAAGGCGTGCTGCATAATATGGAGCGCCGCTATAAAGAGACCGAATCCAACGCGGTGCGCGAAGAGCTGGCGAAATTTATCAGCAACCGTCCGTGCGCGACTTGTGAAGGTACGCGTCTGCGTCGCGAAGCGCGCCACGTATTTGTAGAAAATACCGCGCTGCCGACCATTTCCGACATGAGCATCGGTCATGCGATGGAGTTCTTCAACAACATGAAGCTCTCCGGCCAGCGCGCCAAAATCGCGGAAAAAGTGCTGAAAGAGATTGGCGATCGCCTGAAATTCCTGGTGAACGTCGGCCTGAACTATCTGACGCTTTCCCGCTCAGCGGAAACGCTCTCCGGCGGCGAAGCGCAGCGTATTCGTCTGGCAAGCCAGATTGGTGCCGGTCTGGTGGGCGTGATGTACGTGCTGGATGAGCCATCTATCGGCCTGCACCAGCGCGATAACGAACGTCTGCTCGGCACGCTTATCCATCTGCGTAACCTCGGCAATACCGTGATTGTGGTAGAGCACGATGAAGACGCCATTCGCGCCGCCGATCATGTGATAGACATCGGCCCTGGCGCTGGCGTACACGGCGGCCAGGTCGTGGCGGAAGGCCCGCTTGACGCGATCATGGCGGTGCCGGAATCACTGACCGGGCAATTCATGAGCGGTAAACGCAAAATTGAAGTGCCGAAAGAACGCGTGAAGGCGGACCCGGAAAAAGTGCTGAAACTCACCGGCGCGCGCGGCAACAACCTGAAAGACGTTACGCTGACGCTGCCGGTTGGTCTGTTTACCTGCGTAACCGGCGTTTCCGGTTCCGGCAAATCGACGCTGATTAACGATACGCTGTTCCCGATAGCCCAGCGCCAGCTCAACGGCGCGACTATCGCCGAGCCTGCGCCCTATCGCGATATTCAGGGGATGGAGCATTTCGATAAGGTCATTGATATTGACCAGAGCCCGATTGGCCGCACGCCGCGCTCGAACCCTGCAACGTATACGGGCGTCTTTACGCCGGTGCGCGAGCTGTTCGCTGGCGTACCGGAATCGCGCTCGCGTGGCTATACGCCGGGCCGCTTCAGCTTTAACGTCCGTGGCGGACGTTGCGAAGCATGTCAGGGCGACGGCGTTATCAAGGTGGAGATGCACTTCCTGCCGGATATCTACGTGCCGTGCGACCAGTGTAAAGGCAAGCGCTACAACCGCGAAACGCTGGAAATTAAGTACAAAGGTAAGACTATCCACGAAGTGCTGGACATGACTATCGAAGAGGCGCGTGAGTTCTTCGACGCGGTGCCGGCGCTGGCGCGTAAGCTGCAAACGCTAATGGATGTGGGCCTGACTTACATTCGTCTCGGCCAGTCTGCGACAACGCTCTCCGGCGGTGAAGCCCAGCGCGTGAAGCTCGCCCGCGAGCTCTCAAAACGAGGGACCGGCCAGACGCTTTACATTCTTGATGAGCCGACCACCGGTCTGCACTTCGCGGATATTCAGCAACTGCTGCAAGTGCTCCATCAGCTCAGGGATCAGGGCAACACGATCGTGGTGATTGAGCATAACCTGGATGTCATCAAAACGGCCGACTGGATTGTCGATCTTGGCCCGGAAGGCGGCAGCGGCGGCGGTGAGATCCTCGTCTCCGGCACGCCGGAAACCGTGGCAGAGTGCAAAGAGTCGCATACCGCGCGCTTCCTTAAACCCCTGTTAAATCAGTAAATTATAATCCGGGTCAGCAGGCCCGGATTTATTTATTCTGAATTCCCCCTACCCTTATTCTCCGAAGCTGCGTTTCACTCGTCTTCTTGCCCTATAAAAAATGCCCCACAAAGCGGGGCATTTAACATCTCTTAAGGGAGAGGATTAACGACGGTAGTAAGTGGCGCTACCGCTACTATTATTGTTCGCCGGGTGGGCGATATCGCTCGGTACTGGCTGCACTTGCGGCTGTGGCTGCGGATTAACCGGGACATGATAATCATCAGGGCGCGGTTGAGGTTGAGGCTCAGGACGTGGCTGCGGCTCAGGACGCGGCTGCGGGCCTGGTTGCGGTTGCGGAACGTAATCAGGGGTAATGGTTCCCTGATTATCAACGATTGTATTGGCTGCGGTAATCACTTCTTCGCCGCTGATAGATGCATCTTTAGCATTCGTCAGCTTTTTAACGGAGAAATAGACGTCGCCATTGCTGGCGATAGTACCTTTGTTCGTTACCGTATCACCCGTCCAGCTAATGCCATTCGCGCCGTTAATTTCCCCCTGGTTCACGAAGTCATGCTGCTGGGTCTGAAACTGAACCTGGTTAGCCGCCACAATCTTACCGCTGTTGTAATTATCGGTAGATACCGGGCTACGCCCACCACGCATATCCAGTTTAAAATTATTACCAGCCTGAATCAGGCCTTCGTTTGCAAAGCGGTTATAGACGCTAAAAGTAGCGTCGCGGCCCGCAGTAATAACGCTGGATGAATCTGAAACAAAATTATTGCCAGCGATGACGACATCTTTCTTACCTTTGATAAGGCCACTGCTGTTATCCACCGTCGTGCCATAAACAATATTCAGGGTATTTGCTGAGTTTATTTCACCGTTTTTATTATCGAGCGCGCCATTCCCATTTAAATAAAGCTGCGTATTCTCGCCTGTAGAGAAAATACGGCCATTTTCATTGTTAATAGTCCCATAAGCAATAGTAGAAGCCGGGCCGCCATAACGATTATGGGTGTCTCTGACATCCCCCTCACCAGAGTAGATCCCGCCGTCATTATGGTAATTACGGCTCCAGTCTTCCTTAGAAACGAAATCGCCGCTATTAGTATTAATCAGGGTAACACCACTTAACGCGAGAGTATTATGCGCCTCTATCAAACCTGCATTATTATTCAGCACTGTGGCAGTGATACTGAGGTTACCATCAGAAGCGATCACGCCCTGTTCATTATCAAGGCTGCTGACTTCCGGTTCAAGCCGGTTGTGATAGTTATAGTTAAGCCAGGCATCATCGCCACTCTGAATCTGGCCACCTTTATTATTCAGCGTTGAACCGTTCATGGAGAGTGTGCCTTTTGACTCTACATGGCCGCTTTCGTTATCAAAATTACCGCTGCGGATATTAACGCTACGACCTGTTATTTCGCCGCCACGGTTTTGAATTTCACCACCTTCATTGGTCTGAATATTCAACACATCTTCAGAGCGAATCTCAGCGTTATTATTCACCAGGGATGCGGCGCTGATATTTCCTTGTTTACCCGCTGCGATCAGGCCGCCGTGATTGGTTAACTGGCCCTCAACATCAATGCTCAAATTGTCATCAGCAATGATACTGGCGTGATCAAGACGAACGCCAACGCCTTCTTCAGTACCGATCATTTTAATTTTGCCGGCATACATTGAACCCAGAGCAGAAACGTCCAGCGCCAGTTCCGGCTTATCGCCATCTGAATCCAGTTTCGTGACTTTACCCTTAGCATCAATGCTGTTGGTGCCGGTCACGATGGTGAGATTTTTAGCCTGCAATTCCCCGTTCAGTTTCACGGAGCGGGCCACGATATCGGTGTACGCCGGCTTGCCATCATTACCGACGTCCATACCTGCGCCAGTAATAACGATTTCGCCTTTGTCCACTTTTACGCCGGTCAGTTTCCCATCGTCATCAAAAGTTGGCGTCCCTGTCGTCAGCGAGGCATGGTTAGTATTAATGAAACCGCAGCCGTCGCAGGTAATGCCTGACGGGTTAGCGATAATAACCTGAGCAGATTTGCCTGCCACTTCCACCATACCGTTCAACTGGCTTGGGTCGGACGAACGCACTTCGTTAAGGATAATCGTCGCGCTGTTACCGGCGAGATTGCTGTTAGCGTCGATGTTGCCAGCGAGCTGGGTAGAGGTGTTAGCCGTGCTGTTGTTCAGCACTACGCCATTTTTGTCTACATTAAATTCAGAGTAAATATTGTGCGAAACGCCCTGCTCGCTGGCTTTGTTGATATCGACGACCGTTGCGCCATTTGCGCCAGTATGAATGCCTGGCTGATTTGCCGCGCTGGTATCTGCGGTAATCGCCGCTTTCGCCGATTCAACCATCCCCAGTGCTAAAAGCGTAGCGAAGCAAACCGGGCCCATTTTCGCATAAAGCGTATGCTTAGCTACGCTTTTTACTTCTTTCCTGTTTTTCATTTCCTTTTCCTTTTTCTGTTAAATTCCAGGGCAATATGACGTACATATTCATGCCATTTATTAATGCCGTACAACTCATAATAAAAACATGCGCGTCATAATTACCGCCTCAATTATATCTTTTAAATATGAAACCAAAAATAAGCCACAATTAATCCCGATGAGACAAATAACCTTCATGAATATATAGCAGACAAATAAAAAGCTTAGATTATTCAAATGACGCAATAAATGTTCAATATATTGCAAAACAATCAGAGAACAGGGAAAGGAAGTGTATTAAAGAACGCTTTTAATTTATTCACAATAAAAAAGGAATCGCCTGATATTGAGGGCCATATGCATGCAGTAAAACAAACATATCAACCCTGACGTTAATTTCAGCGCGGGTTTATATTCAGACAAAACATCATTTTTATCTGCTTCAGGCATCATAACCGTCGCCGGTTTCTGCGGCTCAGAAACATACGCTCAAACCCAATGCGCGGGTCTGTGCCCGCGCAAATGCCTTATACCGAAAGCTGCTGTCGGGTTTGTTCAGGCAACAGCCCGAGCGCCTGCTGATACGACGCGTCGACCAGATAGTAGATCTGCGAATCCGGTAAGTTACCGTCAAGATAAACCGTGCTCCAGTGCGCTTTATTGAGCTGCGCGCTGGGAAAGACATCTTTATGCTCCTGGCGCAGCAGCTCCGCCAGCTCCGGGCTCGTTTTCAGCGACACGGCAGGCCGCTGGTCAGCCTCATGCACCATCGCGAACATCACGTCGCCGACTTTTATTTGCGCCGCTTGCCAGTCGCGATGCTCGCTTTGCTCAGCGCCCGGTTTTTTCATGCAGTAATCCAGTAATTCAGAATGGGTCATAAGGATTCTCCTTGAAGCGTCGCGACTACCCTGCGCGAGCCGCCATGATTGCGATGTTCCCCAAGCCAGATCCCCTGCCAGGTGCCGAGTAGCAGGCGTCCCTGCTTTACCGGCAACAGTAAGGAAACCCCCAGGGTGGAGGATTTAATGTGCGCGGGCATATCGTCCGGCCCTTCGTCGTCATGTTCATAGGACGCGTTTTCAGGCGCGGCTTTAAGAAAATGGCGCTCCATATCCCGGCGTACCGAGGGATCGCAATTTTCGTTAAGCGTCAGAGAGGCTGAGGTGTGCTGAAGCAGCAGATGCAGCAACCCCGTCTGCACCTGCGCAAGCGCGGGAAGCTGGCTGACGATTTCATCAGTAATAAGGTGAAAACCCCGCGGTCTGGCTGTTAATGTCAGGGTTTGTTGAAACCACATACGCTGCTCCCTTAAAATCGTTACCCTCTAAGTGTGCAGACTACGCGGCAAAAGGCAAAATTCCGCTGGCGTTATGCTGTCATTTTACACATCACTTTCGCAAGAAGCGTAAATCTGGCGCGGCGCTCAGTATTGCCACTGCATTGCAAAGCCCAGCGTGAACGGGCTGGTATGCATGTTGTCAGGTTTTAAGAGCGGCGCGCCAGCGAAGAGATCGTACCCGAATTTGCCTTTCACTCCCCGCACGCCGAGCACAGCGCCCGCGATGCGCTTTCCGCTCCAGTAGTCGTTTTTCGAGCCTTTAACTTCGCCATAATCCACGCCCATATAAGGCTGTACGCCCCACTGCGGCAGGTTGAGGTTGATATCGTTGCGCAAATACCAGCCTTTATCCGCATACAGTGTCGTCTCTCCGTCAAAGCCGCGTACCGTCCAACGGTTGCCGATGGTAAATTTATCCGGCTGCGTCAGGCGATCCGGCGAAGTCTGCGACATAAAATGCGGCTCATAACTCATCGAGAGGTTACCTGCGCGGAACGGAAACGAGCCATCAACGCCCAGCGTGAGAATACGCGCCTGCGCATCGGCATTGCCCACTTCCTCTTCGGCATCCGCCTGTTCGTTAAACCAGTGCGCGGCCTTCTGGTAGCCGAGACGGGCTTTTATCTGGCCGAAAGAGAGATACGCCAGGTGCTCCAGCGACAGTTTCCAGTTGCTGGTTTTGCGCCGCTGCACCTCGATTTCCACATCGTTAAGCAGGTATGTGGAGTCCCGGCGAAAAGCCTTCAACGCCAGCGTGGTTTTCTGACTGTTGCTGCGATAAATCACGCGACTTAACTGGGCGCTGCGATATTTTTCGATCCCGCTGTAGAGATAACTAAACGCGCCGTCATGGATAGTCTGGGTATAACGGTACTTGCTGCCATAAAGTTCAAGCAGCCAGTAGCCCCAGGGAACGGAATAAAACGCCGAGACGTTATCGCTGCGGCGGCCATCCTGGTTTTTCAGCCCTCCGCCATAGGCGGCGTAAAACATATCATTCAGTGAAGTCAGATTATCGAGGTAAAACGCCAGCCCGCTCTGGTAACGTCCTGTATATTTGCTGCCGGCATCATCCGCCCACGCGCCGAGCCGCCAGTGTTTGGGCTGCGTACGCGTAACCTCTACCCGCGTCTCGCCAGGTTTCGTACCGGGAAGTAAATGAATACTGGCGTTCGAGCCTGGCGTGCGCTGTAAATTCTCAAGCCCTTGTTCAAGACCGCGTAAATCCAGCACATCGCCTTTTTTTTCCGGAAAATTATTGATGGCATGTATGTATTTACCGGAATCATCTTTGAAGACAATATCGCTAATCGTACCGGGAAGAATGTGAAAGGTTAGCGTGCCGCTTTTGAGATCCTGCGCGGGGATCAAGACCCGCGTTGTGATATAGCCATGTTCAATCAGGCGGTTTTGCACCGCGTTACGAAGGGCTTTCAGGCCATTAATACCGATGCATTTTCCCTTCATGCTCAGGACGATATCCCGAAAGGTCATCCAGTGCGCGACAGCATTTTTGTTTTCAAACAAAATATTATTAATGGGATAACAGGGATTTTCATCTGGCAGGTTCAGACCCGCTTTATGTTCATCCTTTGAGCCAGAAAGTAAGGATTTACTTTCAGTAGCAAGGCTGTCATGCCGGGCTTCATTCTGTTGTTGCTGGTTTAATGCCTGCTGGTTCGCCATGACTTCAGCATAAGCCGGGGAATGCACGCCAGCCAGTACTGAAATAATCGCGATACAGACGCTTGAACGACGAACACTCACATGAATTCCTTAACGATCCCTGTTTCCCGGCTTCCGTTTATACGCGCGACGTAAACGGCTTCCCTGATCCTGTAATAAAAAATAGCCGGCAGATATATAGTGCCGCTTCCGGCATCGCAAAGAAAACCTGTAAGAAAGTGCGAATAACTCTGCGGAAAAATGAAAGCGGGGAATAAGAGCCGCAAATAATTGAGGCGGCAATGCGTGATTAGCGCATCCATAAATAAACAGATGCGTAAAAAAGACTCCACTAAAGCTCGCGAAAAGGGTGCAGGTGAGTTTTACGTTAAGTCGAGAAAGTAACTTGAGGCTGACTGATTAAATTAATATATTTCATTCGGCTTACAAATTAACGGGTAATCATTAAGAATTGACGCAATCCCGGTGGCGTTAAAAGAGGAAAAAGCGCTGCGAAGCAGCGCTTTGAGAAAAGTTACATGACGGCGGCGAACGCCTGCGCAACCTGCTGCACGTTGCTGCGGTTAAGACCCGCCACGCACATACGACCGCTGCTGATGAGATAAACACCGAACTCGTCACGAAGACGGTTAACCTGCGCGGCGCTGAGGCCGGTATAGCTGAACATGCCGCGCTGCTTCAGCAGGTAATCGAAATTACGCCCCGGCACTTCGGTTTTCAGCACTTCCACCAGCGCCTGACGCATCTCCAGAATGCGACAGCGCATCGCCTCAACTTCCGCGAGCCACTGCGCTTTCAGCGCGGCGTCGGTGAGCACGGTCGCGACCACCTGCGCACCGAAATTCGGTGGGCTGGAGTAGTTGCGGCGCACGGTCGCTTTGAGCTGGCCAAGCACGCGCGCGGCGGTTTGCGCGTCGTCACAGACCACCGACAGCCCGCCCACGCGCTCGCCATACAGCGAAAAGATTTTCGAAAACGAATTGCTGACTAACGCGGGGAGACCGGCGCTGGCAATAGCGCGGATCGCGTACGCGTCTTCTTCCATCCCCGCGCCAAAGCCCTGATAGGCGATATCCAGGAATGGGATCAGTTCACGCGCTTTCAGCACCTCGACCACTGCATCCCACTGGGCGTTGGTAAGATCGGCGCCGGTCGGGTTATGGCAGCACGGATGCAGCAGCACGATGTCGCGCGCAGGCAGCGTGTTGAGCGTTGCCAGCAGCGCGTCGAAACGCACGCCGTTGGTTTCCTCATCAAACCAGGGGTAAGTGCTTACTTCAAAGCCAGCGCCGCTGAAAATCGCGACGTGGTTTTCCCAGGTGGGATCGCTCACCCAAACGCGGGAATGTGGGAAGTAACGCTTAAGGAAATCGGCGCCGATTTTCAGCGCGCCCGACCCGCCTACCGTCTGAATGCTGGCGATACGGCCCGCGGTCAGAGCCGGATGATCGGCGCCGAACAACAGCGGCGCGATGGCGCCGCGGTAGGCGTTAAGACCTTCCATCGGGAGATAAAGCGAAGCGCCGTGCGGCTGCGCGTTAAGACGTGCCTCAGCCTGCGTTACGGCCTGTAGCTGCGGGATAATGCCCTGTTCGTTGTAATAGAGGCCGATACTCAGGTTCACTTTGTCGCCACGCGAGTCTTCTTTAAAGCGTTCCATGAGCGAAAGGATGGGGTCGCCGGCGTAGGCGTCAACATTCTGAAACACGCTTGGTTCTCCAGATTTACGGTGTGATGTTTGTCCACAATAAACCGGATAGCGCGGCAGATCGAGCGGGATATGGTTGATTCGCAGCGCAAAGATCAGGGGACGGCAGAGAGCGGGTAAGTGCAGACAGAGGATAAGCGAAGATGGCGGGGGCGCTGCGCTTACCCGCCCGACAATCCTCTATCACCCTATTAGCCAGATACGCGGGATAGTTAAGCGCAGCGCGCCTGCCGCCAGCCATTAACGCGCTGCGTGACGTTCAATCCTCGTAACGCATCGCAACCCGCGAAGTGAGCCGTGTGACAAGTTCGTAAGCGCTCACATCTGTTACTTTGGCGATGCGTTCGACCGGCAGGCCGTCGCCCCACAGGATGATGCTATCGCCCGCTTTTTCCTGCGCGCCTGGGCCTAAATCCACACAAATCATATCCATCGCCACGCGTCCAACGATCGGCACTTCGCGGCCATTAACCAGCACCGGCGTCCCGGTGGGCGCGCAGCGCGGATAGCCATCGCCGTAGCCCATCGCCACTACGCCAAGCCGCGTATCGCGCTCGCTCACCCATGTGCCGCCATAACCTACCGGCTCGCCCGCTTTATGGTCGCGTACGGCGATCAGGCTTGAAATGAGTGACATCGCGGGCTGAAAGCCCAGCTCCGCGCCCCACGGATGCGTATCCAGCGGCGACACGCCATAAAGGATAATGCCGGGGCGCACCCAGTCGAAGTGCGACTGCGGCCAGAACAGAATGCCGCCGGACGCCGCAATAGAGCGCTTGCCGGGTTTGTCATGCGTAAAGCTGTTGAAAATATCCAGCTGACGCTCGGTGGCGCCGCATTCTGGCTCGTCGGCGCGGGCGAAATGACTCACTATATTCACCGGCTGACGCACGTTTTTACAGGCCGCGAGCCGGTCGTAAAATGCCTGCGCCGCCTCCGGACGCACGCCTAAGCGGTGCATGCCGGTATCGAGTTTCATCCAGACAGTCACCGGCTCCGACAGCGCCGCCTGCTCCAGCGCCGCCAGCTGTTCTTCGCTATGCACGGCGGTATGCAAATTCTGCGCAGCGATAACCGGCAGATCGCTGGCGTTAAAAAAACCTTCCAGCAGGAGAATGGGTTGCGTAATACCGCCTTCACGCAGACGCAGCGCCTCTTCAAGGCGGGCTACGCCGAACGCGTCGGCATCAGGAAGAGTGCGGGCGGTCTCAAGGAGACCGTGTCCATAGGCGTTTGCCTTCACTACCGCAACCAGCTTACTGGCGGGCGCCAGTTCACGCAGGCGTTGCAGGTTGTGACGCAGAGCGCGGCGGTTTACTACCACAGTTGCCGCTTGCATTGACTTTCCTTGCAGTTGTTTTGGTGTTTTAACTTTTAAGCTACAGACAATTTGGCGTTATTGGCGCAGCGAGTTCGGGTGCGGCCAGCGCGCAGCCACCGGAGCGTACTGAAGTACGTGAGGATGGCGAGCACTGCCCAAGCCCGCAATCGCAAGTAAAATAGCCAAATTAATCATTCGTCGTCGTACTGAGGGCCAGCATAGTTATCAAACCGCGACCACTGCCCATTAAACGTCAGGCGCACCGTGCCGATAGGGCCGTTACGCTGCTTACCGATAATGATCTCCGCGATGCCTTTTAAATCGCTGTTCTCGTGATACACCTCATCACGGTAGATGAACATGATAAGGTCGGCGTCCTGCTCGATGGAGCCGGATTCACGCAAATCCGAGTTCACCGGGCGTTTGTCGGCGCGCTGCTCCAGCGAGCGGTTAAGCTGCGAGAGCGCCACCACCGGCACCTGAAGCTCCTTCGCCAGCGCTTTCAGCGAGCGCGAAATCTCAGCAATTTCCAGCGTTCGGTTATCAGAGAGCGACGGCACGCGCATCAGTTGCAGGTAGTCGATCATAATCAGGCTTAAGCCGCCGTGCTCACGGTAGATGCGGCGCGCGCGGGAGCGCACTTCCGTCGGGGTCAGGCCGGAGGAGTCGTCAATATACATATTGCGCTTCTCAAGCAGAATACCCATGGTACCGGAAATGCGCGCCCAGTCCTCATCGTCCAGCTGGCCGGTACGAATGCGCGTCTGATCGACGCGGGAGAGCGATGCCAGCATACGCATCATAATCTGCTCGCCGGGCATCTCAAGGGAGAAAATCAGCACCGGTTTATCCTGCAGCATCGCGGCGTTTTCGCACAGGTTCATGGCGAATGTCGTTTTACCCATTGACGGGCGCGCCGCCACGATGATCAGATCCGAGCGCTGTAAGCCCGCGGTCTTTTTATTGAGATCCTGATAGCCGGTATCGACGCCCGTCACGCCGTCGTGCGGCTGCTGGTAAAGCGTTTCGATGCGCGCGACGGTAGCTTCGAGGATCTGGTCAATACTCTTCGGCCCTTCGTCTTTATTGGCGCGGTTTTCGGCTATCTGGAATACGCGCGATTCGGCGAGATCGAGCAGATCCTCACTGGTGCGGCCCTGCGGATCGTAGCCGGCGTCGGCAATCTCATTGGCGACGGAAATCATGTCGCGCACCACCGCGCGTTCTCGCACGATATCAGCATAGGCGCTGATATTCGCGGCACTGGGGGTGTTCTTGGAAAGCTCCGCGAGGTAGGCGAAGCCGCCGACGCTTTCCAGCTGCCCTTGTAGCTCCAGCGATTCCGACAGCGTGATCAGATCGATGGGTTTGCCCATCTCCTGCAGGCGATGCATTTCGGTGAAGATCATGCGGTGCTGGCGGGTGTAGAAATCCTCGGCCACGACGCGCTCGGCCACATCGTCCCAGCGCTCGTTATCCAGCATTAAACCGCCCAACACCGACTGTTCCGCCTCCATGGAATGCGGCGGCATTTTCAGCCCGGCGACCTGCGGGTCACGAGGTTCAGTAGGTTTGTTGAAGGGTTTATTTCCTGCCATAGTGAATGGAGTTACCAAAAATCATCATCAGAGAGAATGTGGAGTGTATCTGATCTGAGTCGTTTTGTACTCAGTTTGCACGCTCCCGCGTTCATGCCCGACACTTAACAAGGAGTTCCTATGGCGACGCGTATTGAGTTCAGCCAGCATGGCGGACCAGAAGTGTTAAAAGCGGTGACGTTCACCCCGGCCGACCCGGACGAGCTTGAAGTCCAGGTGGAAAACAAAGCCATCGGCATCAACTATATCGACACCTATATTCGCAGCGGACTTTACCCGCCGCCAGCGCTTCCGGCAGGGCTTGGCACTGAGGCCGCAGGCGTCGTCACCAAAGTCGGGAGCGGCGTGACGCACCTCAAACCTGGCGATCGCGTGGTTTACGCCCAGTCGGCGCTCGGCGCCTACAGTTCAGTGCACAATGTCCCGGCGGACAAAGCCGTCGTGCTGCCGGACGTTATCTCCTTTGAACAGGCGGCGGCCTGCTTTTTAAAAGGGCTGACCGTCTTTTATCTGCTGCGCAAAACCTATGAAATTAAACCCGACGAGATGTTTCTGTTTCATGCGGCCGCAGGCGGCGTCGGGCTTATCGCCTGTCAGTGGGCCAAAGCGCTTGGCGCGCGGCTTATCGGCACCGTCGGCTCGGCGGAAAAAGCCCAGCGTGCGAAACAGGCGGGCGCCTGGGAGCTGATTAACTATCGTGAAGAGAGCGTGCCCGAGCGAGTGCGTGAGTTGACCGGCGGGAAAAAGGTGCGCGTGGTGTATGACTCGGTCGGTAAAGAGACGTGGGAATCGTCGCTCGACTGCCTGCAGCGGCGTGGACTGATGGTGAGCTTCGGCAACTCCTCCGGCCCGGTCACCGGCGTGAACCTGGGGATCCTCAACCAGAAAGGCTCGCTTTACGTAACGCGCCCGTCGCTTAACGGCTATTTAACGAATCGTGCCGAACTGGAAGAAGCCAGCAACGAGCTCTTTTCGCTGATCGCAAGCGGCGTGATTAAAGTGGATGTGGCCGACAGCCAGAAATTCGCGCTGGAAGAGGCTACGCGCGCGCATCAGACGCTGGAGAGCCGCAGTACACAAGGCTCCAGCTTATTGATTCCCTGAAAGAATTAGGGCTTCCCGCAGGAAGCCCTTTCTTTTTTATTGTCGCGCTGGTTGTAGGGTACAGCGCTGATGAATTCTGTCATACGGCGGACATATTGACAGATTGAATAAGCAAATAATATGGCTTTCGACTGAAAGCCCGCCGGAAAGTTGCAGGGTTGTGATCAACCCCGCAACTTATCAGTAACGCCAGCGGTTCGCCCGGCTATAGCGTGAGGTGCGGCGATAATCCGGCACTTTCGGGGCCTTCACGCTGCGGATCACCCAGACGACAGCGACTGCCAGCAACAGCCACGGCAGCACTTTAATCATCAGCGCGAATACGCCACCGAAAAACATTACCAGCGTCGCCACCATCAGCGCGGCGATGATGCCGAGCAGCGACACGCCCGTTGCCAGCAGCATCAGGAAGAAGGCCACCACAAACAGCAGTTCAAACATTCTCGTTCTCCTTTGAAACGTTATGCCCTGCTATTACAAGATTCGTGCCAGAATTAACTTATTGAATCGAAAAGAAACGCCCCCGGTGGCAGCCGGAGGCGTTAGTGAAATTAACCATATTATGGCGAAGATCAGCGCTTGTCGGCCACCAGCTTCAGCGCCTGCTCCAGTACATTGATATCTGCGCCTGGCTTGTGGGCATTTTCGCTCAGGTAGCGTCGCCACTGGCGCGCCCCCGGGATCCCCTGGAACAGCCCGAGCATATGACGGGTGACGTGGCCTAAATAAGTGCCGTTCGCCAGTTCACGCTCGATGTACGGATACATCGCGCGCACCACCGCGACCGGGTCGGCGTCCGGCGTATCAAGCCCAAAAATGTCACGGTCGACCGATGCCAGCAGGCCAGGATTCTGGTAGGCCTCACGGCCCACCATTACGCCATCCATATGCGCCAGATGGGTTTTCACCTCGTCCAGCGTTTTGATGCCGCCGTTTATCGACATTGTAAGCTGCGGGAAATCGCGCTTGAGCTGATAAACGCGCGGGTAATCGAGCGGCGGGATCTCACGGTTTTCTTTTGGACTCAGGCCAGACAGCCACGCTTTACGCGCGTGGATTATAAAAGTGTCGCAGCCGCCCTGCTCCGCCACAGTACCGACGAAATCGCAGAGGAATTCGTAGCTGTCCTGCTCATCGATGCCGATGCGGGTTTTGACCGTCACAGGAATGGAAACCACATCGCGCATCGCCTTAATGCAGTCGGCAACCAGCTGCGCCTCGCCCATCAGGCACGCGCCGAAGCGGCCATTCTGCACGCGGTCAGACGGGCAGCCGACGTTCAGGTTGATCTCATCATAGCCGCGCGCTTCGGCAAGCTTCGCGCAGTGCGCCAGCGCCGCCGGATCGCTTCCGCCAAGCTGTAACGCCACCGGATGTTCCTCTTCGCTATAGGCGAGATAGTCACCTTTGCCATGGATGATGGCGCCGGTCGTCACCATTTCGGTATACAGCAGCACCTGCGAAGAGAGCTGGCGCAGGAAATAGCGGCAGTGGCGATCGGTCCAGTCGAGCATGGGCGCGATGGAAAAACGATGGGCGGGAAAAGCGTTACGGGATGTGGACGTCATAGTAGCTAAGCGAGTCGAAGTTCGGGCTGAAAAAGGGGCGCTACTATAGCACAAACTTCAGGCAGGGGCGCACTGCGCCCCTGCAAAGGATCAGAAGGTCAGGCTCAGCTGCGCGCCTGCGCCCCAGGTTTCGTCTTCGCCGACGATCCCGGTGAGATCGAGATGCACGCGGTTGAACGGCGCGAAACCAACACCCGCCGTAAACACATTGCTTTCGTTATCCTTCACGTCGGCACGGAAACCGCCGCGCACCGCCAGCCAGCTAAGCGGACGCACTTCAGCGCCGACGCCGACAAACTGCGAGTTCTCTTCGCTCTTAAAGCCTTTGGTTTCCGTCAGATCGCCATCGGCGCTCAGCGTCACCAGATCGTTATGCCAGGCCACCCCGGCGGTTACCAGCGGCGAGATCTCATAGGTATCTTTAAAGCCGTTAACCTCTTTGGTATCGATATCGCGCGAAAGCAGGTTCTGCCCGCTCAGGCCCACCGTCCAGTTTTCGCCGAAATCCGCCGCCAGGCCAGCGTCGACGTTAAAGCCGGTGTCATCATTGCGGTAGCGATCGCTGTCCCAGTCGCTGCTCTTATAGTTATAAATTGAGACCGAGTAGTTATAGAGCCAGGTTTTTTGCAGCTTCGGCGTGACGCCAACTGACACCGGCACGTCGCCCAGCTGGAACTGGCGAGCAAACGCCACGCCGTAATCGGAGACGATCGCCGCACGGCCAAACGCCGAGGAGGTCAGGCGATCGGTTATCGTGTCGGAGCCATTGATCGCCGCGTTGATTATCTGCCCGCCCGCGTAAAGATCGTCATTTTCAATGCGGCGCAGGTAGTCGATATCGCTCTGATCCACCCGGGTGCTGACGCGCGCGTGCGCATAGGCTTTCGCCACAAATGCCACCGCCAGCACGTCGTTGGGGATACTCACGGCGATACCGCCCGCCGCGCGCGCGTTGGCCGATTTGCCGCGCAGGTTTTCCAGCTCGTCGCCAAGCTCGCCCGCCGCGCCCTGGAACTGGCGCAGCGTGCCGATAGGATCGGCGGCGATATCCCCTGGCGTCAGGCTGTTCACCACATCGCGATAATAATCGACGCGATCGCTGATATGGTCGATTTCATCTTCAAGATTGTCTTTATCGGTAATTTGCGCCTGTAATGCCGGGAGAATCACAGTAATGTCATCATCCGGCTGAGAACGCGCCAGTAACGCCGGGTTAATCAGCACGCCGCTGCCGTAATCGGCTGACGCGACGCCGGTTCCGCCCATTGCATCGTTACGGGCCTGCGCCCAGGTATTTGCCGCACTCGCCTGATTTGCTATCACCATAGAAAGGGCGACGGCTGCCACTGAAGGTTTGATTATATTTTTCACAGTTTACCCGCTTATTATCAACACGAAGGACATCCTCTGCCTTTGCCAGACAGAGACGATTTCTGTTGTGAAGAACGCACTACGCCAGAGGTTGAGGCTTTGTCTCAACGGCAATTCCGGGCTCGTTTCGTGATCGCCCTCATTATTTATAGATTAGGCTTCTTAATTCGTGTAGGTAAGCCATCGTGCGGACCGAAAAATTGTGGCGGGTGATCGATCCAGCGGTCTGGCCGGGTGGCGGCATAGGCGCCGTTGAGCGGGTAATAGATGCGGTTTTCCGGTTTGTTCGCCTCGCCCACCACCAAAAGGCGTACTTCACTATCGGTATTATTAATGAAGGTGTGACAGAGGCCAGTACCAGCCGGAAAGCCGACGCTGTCACCCGGTTTTAACGGCCAGAGTTCACCGTTAAGCCAGACGTCCGGAAACCCTTCCAGCACATAAACAAACTCTTCTTCGCTACTCTCGGCGTGTGGGTAAGACGTGCGACGCCCCGGCGGCAGGCGCTCATGATGAATGCCGAGCCGCGTCAGGCCCGTCCGTTTCGCCAGCGGCGCGCCGACAGACATGCGTTCATTGCTGTCGGGATAAGCCGCGTCGTCGCTGCCCTCCACATCCTGCCAGTGACAAATACAATCAGGCCGAGCTTGCATAAACACCTCCAGATAAGTTACCTGAAAGGTATAACACAGCCGGGATGTCGGTGTTTTGGCCGGTTCATGATAAAGTGATGACTTAATCATGATTCATAGAGGATGCCGATGGATACGACGATTTCGCAGGAAGTTCTGGCGCAGGCTGAAAAGCTCTGCCAGCAACGTAATGTGCGCCTGACTCCGCAGCGCCTCGAAGTGCTGCGTTTAATGACGCTACAGCCAGGCGCGATCAGTGCTTATGATCTGCTCGATCTGCTGCGCGCAACCGAACCGCAGGCGAAACCGCCGACCGTCTATCGCGCGCTCGATTTTTTGCTTGAGCAAGGTTTTGTGCATAAGGTGGAGTCCACCAACAGCTACGTGCTGTGTCATCTGTTCGACAACCCGGCGCATACTTCAGCAATGTTTATCTGTGGGCGTTGCGGCGTGGTGAAAGAAGAAGCGGCAGAAGGGGTGGAAGATATTATGCATGCGCTTGCGGCAAAAATGGGCTTTGCGCTGCGCCATAATGTTATCGAAGCACATGGTCTTTGCGCGGCCTGCGCGGAAGTGGAAGCGTGTCGCCATCAGGGGCAATGCGGGCATGACCACAGCATTACAGTGAAAAAGAAAGCGCGTTAAACCAGGCGGGTGGTACATCCTTGTACCGGTGGGCAGGGCAGCCTCAGGGAAATAATACCGTTGAGGTGGTAGCCAGCCGATTACCAGCGGTAATCGTGGCGAGATTCCCAGTCAGTCACTTCCTTGTCGGCTTCATCTTTCGCGTAACCGTAACGTTCCTGGATTTTACCTACCAGCTGGTCACGTTTCCCTTCGATGATAGTCATATCATCGTCGGTTAATTTACCCCATTGTTCTTTCACTTTACCTTTAAACTGTTTCCAGTTACCGCCAGCTTCATCTCTGTTCATAGACGTCTCCTTTAACATTCGGTAGTGAATCAGTCTCACAGGTTTTCCTGTGGGGGCTCAGCCAGAGTTGTCTTCATCATTTGCTGAACGTACTACTTATTTTAGACGTCAATTTTAACCGTGGCGGGATATTCAGAATCTTTAACCATAACGAAGCGCTGACGCGGATAATCTATCGGTTGTCACGTCAGCGTTATCGTAGCGGAAAAGCTCAGTGCAGCAGGCGGCCGCGACGCCATAAATAGCCGAGCGACAGTCCGCGCAGCGCCAGAAAAACGGTGAGCGCCAGCCACAGCCCGTGATTGCCGAGACTGGGCAGCGTCAGCAGCGTGAGGCCAAACCCCAGCGCCGCGACAGCCATACTGTTGCGCATCTCCGCCCCGCGCGTCGCGCCGATAAACATCCCGTCCAGCAGATAACACCAGACGCCGACAACAGGCAGGATCACCTGCCAGAAGAGATAGGGTTGCGCCAGCGCCTGCAGCGAAGGCAGAGAGGTTAACAGCGACACAATCTGCTGCCCCGCGATGGCGTACAGCAACGCAAACGCGAGCGCCACCATTCCAGCCTGTCGGCACGCCGCGCGCCAGACGCTGTGCAGCTGCGATTTATCCTTTGCGCCAAACGCCTGCCCGGCATGGGCTTCCACTGCGTAGGCGAACCCGTCGAGCGCATAGGCAGTGAACGTGAGCAAGGTCATCAGGAGCGCGTTAACGGCAACAATATCGCTGCCGAGCCGCGCGCCGAAAACGGTAACAGACGCAAAACAGAGTTGCAGCAGCAGCGAGCGCAGCATGATATCCCGGTTCAGCGCCAGTAGCCTGCCGATGCCGCCGCGCCAGGCGGTTTTCAGCATCGCGAGCGTAATACCACGCAGGCGCAGCACACGGACTGCCATTATCAGCCCGATGCCAAGCGTCGCGTACTCTGCGATGGCGGTCGCGAACGCTGCGCCCTGCACGTTCAGGCCAAGCCCCATCACGAACCAGAGATCGAGCGCGATATTAAGCAGGTTGCCGACGACGAGCAGAATGACTGGCGCTCTTGCGTACTGCACGCCAAGCAGCCATCCCAGCAAAACCAGGTTCGCCAGCGACGCGGGCGCGCTCAGCCAGCGAATCTCCAGAAATCGTCGTGCCTGCGTCAGCACGGCGTCGCTACCGCCTGTGATATGTAGCGCCAGAGCAATCAGCGGCTCGCGTAGCGCGATAATCAGCGTACCTGCGAGAAGCGCCAGCGCCATTGGCTGCACCAGCGCGCGGGCCAGCGCCGCCGGATCGCGCGCGCCGAACGCCTGTGCGGTAAGGCCGGTGGTGCTCATGCGCAAAAAGAGCAGCAGCATAAAGAGAAAACTGGTGGCGGTCGCGCCGACCGCGACGCCGCCCAGATAAATGGGGCTGTCGAGATGGCCGATTACCGCGGTATCCACCAGCCCGAGCAAGGGCACAGTGATATTGGAGAATATCATTGGCAGCGCGAGGCGCCAGAGGGCTTTGTCGGTAGAGGTCAGAAAAGGCATATGGCGTTCCGATGCCGTTACGCGAAGAAAACCGTGTATAAAATTAGCGGAGCAGGAGAGTCATTACCGTAACCGGGGCGGGCCAGTTACGGTAATGAAGCGTTACGAAGCCGGGAAAGCTGTCAGAGCCACTCGCCGTTGCGAATAACGCCGACCGCCAGGCCTTCGATAGAGAAGTTGTGCTCGCGCAGATCGACAACGATAGGTTTGAACTCGTTATTTTCTGGCAGCAGCTCAACGACATTGCCCTGTTTTTTCAGGCGCTTTACCGTTACTTCATCGTCAATGCGCGCCACAACGACCTGGCCGTTGCGCACATCCTGCGTTTTATGAACTGCTAACAGATCGCCGTCCATAATTCCGATATCTTTCATCGACATCCCGCTTACGCGCAGCAGGAAATCCGCATTCGGCTTAAACAGGCCCGGGTCAACCTGATAGTGGCCTTCGATATGCTGCTGCGCCAGCAGCGGCTCGCCCGCCGCGACACGCCCCACCAGCGGCAGACCGTTTTCTTCTTCCTGCAGCAGACGAATACCGCGCGACGCGCCGGAAACAATCTCAAGCACCCCTTTGCGCGCCAGCGCTTTAAGATGCTCTTCCGCCGCGTTAGGCGAACGGAAACCCAGACGTTGCGCAATCTCCGCGCGCGTAGGCGGCATGCCGGTCTGGCTGATGTGATCCCGAATGAGATCAAACACCTCTTGTTGCCTGGTAGTTAATGCTTTCATTCCGCCCCCTGGGTGCATATACAGTGATGCTGTGAGTATATACAGCTAAAGGCGATTTTAAAACCATAACCGGTTAAAAAAGCGCTTCTTTAGCAATTTCTGGAAAACTTATCGCAAATGCTGCCAGAGCAGCGTGACCCACACGACCAGCGCGAGGATAATCGACAGCAGTACCGCGGCGGACCCCATGTCCTTGGCGCGCCCCGAAAGTTCATGAAATTCAGGGCCAATGCGATCCACCACCGCTTCGATGGCGCTGTTAAGGATCTCAACGATCATCACCAGCATAACGGAGCTAATGAGGAACAAACGGGTCATCAGGTCGACGTCCAGCCAGCAAGCGATAATAATTGCTGCAATAACGGCGACCGCCTCCTGGCGAAACGCAGCTTCATTTTTCCAGGCAGCGCGCAATCCCTTCCAGGAATAGCCTGCTGCTTTAATAATTCGGGTTAACCCCGTGGTGTTATTGGCCATGACAAGAAACCTTTTTTAAATTCAGGCGTCAATGCTAATGCGCTTCGATAAAGAAGCACCACAGAAATTCTACGGAGTTTCTGATATTCTTGCGCCGCAATTGCATTATTAACCAGAGGCTTTACATCGTTTATGTCCGGTTGGCCACGAATTTACTACAAATTACTTAATTTACCATTAAGCGTGCTGGTAAAAAGCAAGTCCATCCCGGCGGCACCCTGCCCCGAACTTGGGCTCGATACTTCACGCCCCATCATGTATGTGCTGCCGTATAACTCGAAGGCGGATCTCCTGACGCTGCGTGCCCAGTGCCTGGCGCACGATCTGCCAGATCCTCTGGAGCCGCTGGTTATCGACGGCACTGAACTGCCGCGCTATGTGTTTATCCACGGCGGCCCCCGCGTGTTCACTTATTACACGCCGAAAGAAGAGTCGATCAAGCTGTTCCACAACTATCTCGACCTGCACCGCAGCAACCCGGATCTCGACGTTCAGATGGTGCCGGTCTCTGTGATGTTTGGCCGTGCGCCGGGCCGTGAAAAAGGCGTGGAAAACCCGCCGCTGCGCATGCTGAACGGCATCCAGAAATTCTTCGCGGTCTCCTGGCTTGGTCGCGACAGCTTTGTCCGTTTCTCGCCCCCCGTGTCGCTGCGTCGCATGGCGACGGAGCACGGCACCGACAAGCGTATCGCCCAGAAACTGGCCCGCGTGGCGCGTATGCATTTCGCGCGCCAGCGCCTCGCCGCCGTCGGCCCGCGCCTGCCGGCGCGCCAGGATCTCTTTAACAAGCTGCTCTCTTCAAAAGCCATCGCCCGCGCGGTGGAAGATGAAGCGCGTACTAAAAAAATCTCGCATGAGAAAGCCCAGCAGAATGCCGTCGCGTTGATGGAAGAGATTGCCGCGGACTTCTCCTACGAAGCCATTCGTATTACCGATCGCGTTCTGGGCTTTACCTGGAACCGTCTGTATCAGGGTATCAACGTCCATAACGCCGAGCGCGTGCGTCAGCTGGCGCATGATGGTCATGAGATTGTTTATGTGCCCTGCCACCGCAGCCACATGGATTATCTGCTGCTCTCTTATGTGCTTTATCACCAGGGGCTGGTGCCGCCGCACATCGCTGCGGGCATCAACCTGAATTTCTGGCCAGCCGGGCCGATTTTCCGCCGGCTGGGCGCTTTCTTTATTCGCCGCACCTTTAAAGGCAACAAGCTCTATTCGACGGTGTTTCGTGAATATCTGGGCGAGCTTTTCAGCCGCGGCTATTCGGTAGAGTATTTTGTGGAGGGCGGACGTTCGCGCACCGGCCGTCTGCTTGACCCGAAAACCGGCACGCTCTCCATGACTATCCAGGCGATGCTGCGCGGCGGCACGCGTCCAATTACGCTGGTGCCGATTTATATCGGCTATGAACACGTGATGGAAGTGGGCACTTACGCCAAAGAGTTGCGTGGCGCCACCAAAGAAAAAGAGAGCCTGCTGCAGATGCTGCGCGGCCTGAGCAAGCTGCGTAATTTAGGCCAGGGTTACGTGAATTTCGGCGAACCGCTGCCGCTTATCACCTTCCTTAACCAGCATGTGCCGGAGTGGCGCGACGCCATCGACCCGATCGAAGCGGTGCGTCCGGCATGGCTGACGCCGACAGTGAATGAAATTGCCGCCCAACTGATGGTGCGCATCAACAACGCAGGCGCAGCTAACGCCATGAACCTTTGCTGCACCGCGCTGCTGGCGTCGCGTCAGCGCTCGTTAACTCGCGAGCAACTGACCGAACAGCTGGAGTGCTATCTGAGCCTGCTGCGCAACGTGCCGTACGCGCCAGACGCCACGGTGCCGGACGCCACGGCGACGCAGCTCATCGAGCACGCTCTGCAGATGAACAAGTTCGAGGTCGAGAAAGACACTATCGGCGATATCATCATCCTGCCGCGCGAGCAGGCGGTGCTGATGACTTATTATCGCAATAACATCATGCACATGCTGGTGCTGCCTTCGCTTATCGCCGCCATCGTGACGCAGCACCGCCGTGTCAGCCGCGAGGCAGTTCAACAGCAGGTTGAACTGCTGTTCCCTATGCTCAAGGCAGAGCTGTTCCTGCGCTGGGAAAAAGAAGAAGTGGCGGCAGTTGTCGATGCGCTGATTAACGAAATGGCGCAGCAGGGGCTTATCCTGGCCGATGATGTCTGGTTACAGGTTAACCCGGCGCGCTCCCGCACGTTGCAGTTGCTGGCGGCGGGCGTTCGCGAAACGCTGCAACGCTACGCGATCACCTTCTGGCTGCTGAGCGCCAATCCGTCTATCAACCGCGGCACGCTGGAAAAAGAGAGTCGTACCGTGGCGCAGCGTCTCTCCGTGCTGCACGGCATCAACGCGCCGGAATTCTTCGACAAAGCGGTATTCTCAACGCTGGTGCTGACGCTTCGTGACGAAGGTTATATCAGCGATACCGGGGATGCCGAACCCGCAGAGACCATGAAGGTATACCAGATGCTGGCGGAGCTGATGACGTCTGACGTCAGGTTGACTATCGAGAGTGCGGCCGCACTAGCGGGCGAGTGATACGTTCTGGCAAATGAGAGCAAAAAGGCGGGGAAACCCGCCCTTTTTTAAAACTTTAAATAACTTAGCGCCAGGCCGATAAACACCAACAGCCCCACATAGTTATTATTTAAAAACGCGCGGAAGCAGGCGTCCCGATCGCGGTCAGCGATGATTTTCTGCTGCCAGATAAACAGCGCGCCCGCGCCAGCCAGCCCGGCATAAAAAAACGCGCCCAGGCCGTTCAGCCAGCCGACGGCACCCAGTAGCGCCAGCACGGCAACCTGCAAAAGCCCGATAATCAGTTTATCGTGACGCCCAAAGAGGATGGCCGTTGATTTCACGCCGATTTTCACATCGTCGTCGCGATCGACCATCGCATATTCCGTATCGTACGCTACCGCCCAACAGATATTGGCGAAAAACATCAGCCAGCAGCTTAACGGCAGCGACTCGCTTACCGCGCAAAACGCCATTGGAATCGACCAGCCAAACGCCGCGCCCAGCACCACCTGAGGCAGGTGCGTATAGCGCTTCATAAACGGGTACATCCAGGCCAGCGCCAGCGCCGCAACCGAGAGCAGAATGGTTTTCACATTCAGCGTCAGTACCAGCAGAAATGACAGCAGTACAAGGATCACGAACAGGTTGCGCGCCTCTTTCTCCGTCACCGCGCCGCTCGGTAAAGGCCGGTGCGCCGTGCGCTTCACATGACCATCGAATTTACGGTCAGCATAATCGTTGACGACGCAGCCTGCCGCGCGCATCAGCCAGACACCCGCGACAAATACCGCGAGGATCCACAGCGGCGGTACGCCGGGGGCCGCCACCCAGAGCGCCCACAGCGTCGGCCAGAGCAGCAGTAACGCGCCGATCGGCTTATCGGTGCGCATCAGGCGGTGATAGGCGAGCAGCTTATCCTGCGTCAGGCTCCACTCCATTATTTTTCCTCTCCGTACAAGGGTGATGCGGGTAAAAACAGTTCGGTCAACAGCAGCGGCTTGCCGGATAACCGTAGCAGGGAGCGTCGTCCCCAGAGTTCGTCGCTGCGGCCCGGCTGGATAAAGTCGCGCGTCAGGGTCGATGACGTGAAGAGATAACGGCCAAGCGGCGTGGTGCCAAGCTGCTGCAACGCCAGTTCCGGCCCACACAGTGTAGACTCCGGCACCAGCGTGCGCCCGACCAGCCACGGTACGCCGTCGCCGCACAGCAGGATTTCCCGCAGCCAGTAGCGCGGCTCATGAGGTAAAAACTCACCATCTTCCGCGAGCGCCTCAGGGCCGACAAATCCTTCAAACAGCATCTCCACCGTCACCCGCTCACAAAAGCCTTCAAAGCGGCGGGTCATGGAGTCTTCCAGCATCAGCCAGTCCAGCAGGGCGCTATCAAGCGTGCTGGTATCGTCAAAAAAGGACAACGCGCGCAGTTGTCTCAGCGCGGGATGGGACATGCGTGACTCTCCGGGGCCAAAAGTGCACGTATTGTAACGCAGAACCAGCAAAACGGGGGCGGGGAAACAAGGAGTACGAACAAAAGCGCAACATGGGTGCAACAGAACGGCATGCTGCGTCGGGAAAAAAGGTGCGCGAACGCGCACCAGGTGTTGCAAACATCAGCAGCGCGGGGCGACTGTCACCCCTTGCCTTTTACGCTACTGATAAAAGTCTGGCGAGCCGTGGTGGAGCCCAGGCGCTCGGCTTCATTCAGCAGTTTCAGGGCCTTATCGACATCCCCTTTGGCGACCGCCTGTTTAATGGCGCGGTTGAAATACGCCTCGGTGTCGTTCAGCACCGGCTCGCTCTTCGCCACAGGCGCGGGCGCGGCACCCGGTGCCGGTGCCGGAGCCGGAGCGGCAGGCGCTGGCGCTGGTGCGCTATAAGCGGAGGCAGGCGCTGCAGTATTGCCTACCGTGACAGGCGACGGGCCGGAGGAGCCAAACAGCGGGCCGACCAATACGCTGGATGCGGAGTTAGTGCTTACTTTCAGTTTAAGTCTTCCGTCAGGCGTATGACGAGCCACCGGATCGGCGATATCCGGCACGGCGTTACCTACCCCTTTGGCATAGGCTTTCGCCGGGTTGGTCATGGTCGTGGTCTTTTGCAAATCCTGCGGCGTGGTGAAGACCAACAGGTACAGCTTCTGCTGCCCGAGCGCTGGCGTCAGCTTAAGGACACCTTCCAGGCGGTCTTCGGAAACCACGCCCGGCTCCTGATAGGTGAAGTAGCTGCTCGGGAAGTACGCGGCAGGCGTTAAGTTCTGATCCAGCACCAGCACGTTGGGTGCGTAAATGCCGGTCTGTTTGTTCGCAAGGCTGGTGAGCGTGATGGTCAGCTCGCCGATGTTCGCCGGCACGCTGTACGCCGCGACTTTGCCGGTAATGCCCGGCACGTTGAGGGTCTGGCCGGTGGCGGCGAGATCGGTCGTCTGGGTTTGCGACTGCGCGACAGGCGTCCAGGTCAGGCGCTGTAACTCACCGGCCGGGATAGCGGGCGCAGCGGAGGTGTTTTGCGGCACGATATTCACATCAGCAAAGCTGACGGCAGGCGCGCCCGCGAGCAGCGCTGTGCTTAAGCATAATGCGACGAGACGTTTTTTCATTTTTATGACCTCGAATAGAAAGGGAAACGGTAGCCAGGCAATAGCGCGTTTCCCGAAAATCGGTACTTTCAATGAGGGGTCAGAGGGGCTTTCGCCCCCCTTGTTACTACGATAACGCGTGATTACCACCAGATTTCCATCTGAGCGCCGAAGCTCCACTCATCACTGTCGCCGCGGCTGCTGTTACCGAACTGGGTGAAAGTGCCTGTCTTAACAGCTTCAGAGGTGGTGTTGTTGTCAGAGTTTTTCACATAACCCCAATTCTCATCCCACTTGGCGTAGGTTGCGAAGACGCGGATAGCCGGGCGAGACCAGATGCTGTCGCCAGCCTGCCACTGTTGCGCCAGGGTGATTTTGTACTGGTTGTTGGTTTCGTCAACCTGCTGAGACTTCACGTTGTCGTAGCCGACTTCCAGCAGGGTGCTCATGATTGGCGTCCACTTGTACATCGGACGAACACCCACGGTCCACCAGGTGTTGCCGCGATTGTTGTCGCGGTCGGTGTCCTGATACATGGCCACATACATCATGTCCCAACGATCGCCCATAGAAATGGAGCCGTGGTCAAGAATACGGATCAGGCTGCCGTCGTTATCTACTTCACCGCCGCGAGCCTGGCCTTTACCCTGAGAAGTCATGGAGTCCGTCGCGTACTGAACGACAAATTTGTTAAAGCCAGTGCCGATAGTCTGCGTATGTTCAGCAGTGAACATCCAGCCATCTTTAGAAGCACCCGGGCGCAGATAGTAGTCATCCGGAATGTTGGTATGGCCGTAATCAACCCCTAACTCCAGAACGCCGTTCGGGTTGGTTTCGATGCCAGACCAGCGAACATCAAACACATCATTTGGCACGTCGTTGTTGTAAGTACGTACCCCATTAGCATCACGGTCTGCAAAGCCTGAAGAACCGCCCTGTTCGCTTGAACGGGTCGCCGCCAGAGCAAGTTTACCTACGCCGACATCAATATTTTCGATACCTGCGCCCGGACCAGAGATATCCCAGTAGTAGAAGTCGATCATGTGAACGTCATGACGTTGGTAGAAACGCTTACCTGCCCAGATATTGGCGCCCGGCAGCGAGTCAATCAGGTTTTTACCAACAACGTTAAATTCGCGAACCGCTGGCGTATCCGTATTTTCAAAGTCGTTTAACTGATTGGTTCTGTAACCAATGTTGGAGTCGAAGTAGAAGCTCTTGTCACTTTCCTTCCACACTTCCTGACCTAATTTAATTTCCGCATAGGTTTCACACTCATTACCCAGACGGTATTTAGAACCTGCCCCCGTTGCCTGGAAGCACTGCTGTTCGCCACCACTACCGGTCCAGCCGATGCCGGAACGGGCATAACCTTTGAAGTCCACCGCAGAGGCCTGCGCGGCGAAGATACCCGCCATGACGGCCACAGCCAGAGGGAGTTTACGCAGAGTTATCATCATTCTATCTCCTGAGATCTTTTGCTTTTCTTTGTAATCGGGGGCGCTTAAACGCCCGGCTCTTTATGCAACCGACGACAGGCGGTGCCATCTTCCCGAAAAAGATGGCAACGCTCCGGCGGCAAGCCGATAGCGAATGTGGCGCCCTCTTCTACCAGCACGACGTCATTCTGGCGGTAGACCAGGTTCTGACGCAGAGCAGGGATTTGGATGTGAATCTGAGTTTCATGACCTAACTGCTCGACCACCTGCACTTCGCCTTCGAGGGTAACGTCGGCGATATCGCTCGGCAGGAGGTGTTCCGGACGGATGCCAAGAGACATATTGGCGCCCACCTGAACCTGGGCACTCTCTACCGGCAGCCAGACCAGCTGGCGGTTCGGCAGCTCCACCTGCACCTGATCGATGGCGGTGGCGGTGACTTTCACCGGCAGGAAGTTCATCTTCGGCGAGCCAATAAAGCCCGCGACGAAGCGATCTGCCGGGTAGTGATAAAGTTCCAGCGGCTTGCCCACCTGGGCGACGCGGCCTGCGTCCAGCACCACGATTTTGTCGGCGAGCGTCATCGCTTCGACCTGATCGTGGGTGACGTAAATCATGGTGCGCTTAAGGCGCTTATGAAGACGGGAGATCTCAATACGCATCTGCACGCGCAGCGCGGCGTCGAGGTTAGACAGCGGCTCATCAAGCAGAAATACTGACGGCTCCGCCACCAGCGTACGGCCAATCGCCACGCGCTGACGCTGCCCGCCTGAGAGGGCTTTCGGGCGGCGATCCAGCAGGTGCGCCAGCTGCAGCACTTCCGCCACCTGCGTGACGCGCTGGTTGATAGCCTCTTTGCGGGCGCCCGCCAGCTTCAGGCCAAAGGACATGTTTTCGGCGACCGACAGGTGCGGATAGAGCGCGTAAGACTGAAACACCATCCCCACGCCGCGCTCGGCGGGCGGCACGTCGTTCATACGCTTGCCGCCGATATGCAAATCGCCGCTGGTGATGGTCTCAAGCCCGGCAATCATACGCAGCAGCGTCGATTTACCGCAGCCCGACGGCCCGACAAACACCACAAACTCGCCTTCGGTAATGTCGAGATTGATATCCTTCGACACCACCACCTCGCCCCAGGCTTTTGTTACGTTGCGAAGCTGAACGCCTGCCATTCCCTTCTCCCTTGTCTACTTCACCCGCCTCTCGCGGGAAAACCACGTTGACGGCACTATGCGCCCTGCGCGAGGCCGGGCCATCCTCCACCCCCGCCTTTTTTATGGGGGAGGAGACGGGAGGATGAGGGGCTGGCGGCTGTCCCGCCGTCAGGCGGCCCGTGGCGATTTTCGTGATGCGGACGGCAAAAAACGCAGCGGTTTTCTGTGCGCCAGGCCACAGAAATTCCACTTATGTAACCCAGATCACATTACGAAGCGGTGGGGCGTAGAGAAAAGGAGGATGAGAAGCGCTTGTCAGATGCCCAGACTGGTACAGGTAAAGCCAATACGTGTATCCACGCGCAAACCACTAAAAGGATAGGAGTTATGAAAATTAAAAGCGGCGTACGCCTCCTCGCCCTCTCCGCGCTGACGACGGCGCTCTTTTCTGCCTCTGCTCTGGCCAAAATCGAAGAAGGTAAGCTGGTTATCTGGATCAACGGCGATAAAGGCTATAACGGCCTGGCCGAAGTAGGTAAAAAGTTTGAACAGGACACCGGCATTAAAGTCACCGTTGAACATCCGGACAAGCTGGAAGAGAAGTACCCGCAGGTGGCCGCGACGGGCGATGGCCCGGATATTATCTTCTGGGCTCATGACCGTTTTGGTGGTTACGCGCAGTCTGGCCTGCTGGCGGAAGTCACGCCGGAGAAAGCCTTCCAGGACAAACTCTATCCTTTCACCTGGGACGCGGTGCGCTTTAACGGCAAAATTATCGCCTACCCGGTGGCCGTGGAATCCCTCTCGCTGATTTACAACAAAGACCTGGTGCCGAACCCGCCGAAGACCTGGGAAGAGATCCCGAAACTGGATAAAGAGCTGAAGGCGAAAGGCAAGAGCGCGCTGATGTTCAACCTCCAGGAACCGTACTTCACATGGCCGATTATCGCCGCTGATGGCGGTTACGCCTTTAAATTTGAAAACGGCAAATATGACGTGAAAAACGTCGGCGTAGACAGCGCGGGCGCGAAAGCAGGTCTCGGCTTCCTGGTTGACCTTATCAAAAACAAACACATGAACGCCGACACCGATTACTCCATCGCGGAAGGGGCATTCAACAAAGGCGACACCGCCATGACCATTAACGGTCCGTGGGCGTGGGCAAACATCGACAAGAGCAAGGTGAATTACGGCGTAGCGCCGCTGCCGACCTTCAAAGGCAAACCGTCTAAACCGTTCGTGGGCGTGCTGAGTGCGGGTATCAACGCCGCCAGCCCGAACAAAGAGCTGGCGAAAGAGTTCCTGGAAAACTACCTGCTGACCGATCAGGGTCTGGAAGCGGTCAATAAAGACAAACCGCTGGGCGCCGTCGCGCTTAAATCCTACCAGGAGAAACTGGAGAAAGATCCGCGTATCGCCGCGACAATGGCGAACGCGAAAACCGGTGAAATTATGCCGAACGTGCCGCAGATGTCCGCGTTCTGGTACGCCGTACGTACTGCGGTGATCAACGCCGTTACCGGTCGCCAGACCGTTGACGAAGCGCTGAAAGACGCGCAGGGCCGTATCGCCAAATAATCGGTAGTGGATAACGGCGGGTAGCGCTTTGTTTACCCGCCCGACAACACCCTTCACAGACAGGTACGGTGGGTAAGCAAAGCGCCACCCACCACGTCATGTAACGCGTTATATCGTGGCACGGCCACAACTATGTTTTCACCGTTGTTGAGGAAGATCCCCATGGATGTCATTAAAAAGAAACACTGGTGGCAAAGCGACGCGCTGAAATGGTCGGCGACAGGTCTGCTGGGCTTACTGGTGGGTTACCTTGTCGTTTTAATGTACGCACAGGGGGAGTACCTGTTCGCCATCATGACGCTGATTTTAAGCTCGGTTGGCCTCTATATTTTCGCCAATCGCCGCGCCTACGCGTGGCGTTATGTCTATCCGGGCCTTGCGGGCATGGGCCTGTTCGTGCTCTTTCCGCTCGCCTGCACCATCGCCATCGCCTTTACCAACTACAGCAGCACTAACCAGCTCACCCAGGAGCGCGCGCGTCAGGTGCTGATGGACCGTAAATATCAGGCGGGCGAGAGCTATACCTTCGGCCTGTATCCTGTCGGTGAGCAGTGGCGTCTGGCGCTGACCGACGCCGGCGACAAATACTTTGTCTCTGAACCGTTTAAATTTGGCGGCGAGCAGAAACTGAAACTTACCGCCGCGCCAGCCCTGCCGGAAGGCGAGCGCGCGACGCTGCGCGTCATCACCCAGAACCGTCAGGCGCTGAATCAGATAACCGCAGAACTGCCGGATGCCAGCCAGCTTGTCATGAGCTCGCTGCGCCAGTTCTCCGGCACGCGTCCGCTCTACACGCTCGCCGATGACGGCACGCTTACGAATAATCAGAGCGGCGTGAAATATCGCCCGAATAACGATATCGGCTTTTATCAGGCCATCACTGCCGACGGCCAGTGGGGTGATGAAAAACTCAGCCCCGGTTACACCGTTTCCATCGGCTGGGATAACTTTTTGCGTGTTTTCGCCGATGATGGCATCCAGAAACCCTTTATGGCCATCTTCGTCTGGACCGTCGTCTTCTCGGTGCTGACCGTCGTGCTGACCGTCGCGGTCGGCATGGTGCTGGCGTGTCTTGTCCAGTGGGAGTCGCTCAAGGGCAAAGCCATCTATCGCGTGCTGCTGATCCTGCCTTATGCGGTGCCCTCGTTTATCTCGATCCTGATTTTCAAAGGGTTGTTCAACCAGAGTTTCGGTGAGATCAACATGATGCTGAGCGCGCTGTTCGGCATCAAACCGGCCTGGTTTACCGACCCGACCACCGCGCGCGCCATGATAATCATCGTCAACACCTGGCTTGGCTATCCGTACATGATGATCCTTTGCATGGGGCTTTTGAAGGCGATTCCGGACGATCTCTATGAGGCCTCGGCGATGGACGGCGCAGGCCCGTTCCAGAACTTCTTCAAAATTACGTTCCCGCTGCTCATCAAGCCGCTGACGCCGCTGATGATCGCAAGCTTCGCGTTTAACTTTAATAACTTCGTGCTGATCCTGCTCTTGACCAACGGCGGCCCCGACCGTATCGGCACCACAACGCCTGCGGGCTACACCGACCTGCTGGTGAGCTACACCTGGCGTATCGCCTTTGAAGGCGGCGGCGGACAGGACTTCGGCCTCGCAGCGGCAATTGCCACGCTGATCTTTCTGCTGGTCGGCGCGCTGGCGGTGGTGAACCTCAAAGCCACGCGCATTAAGTTTGATTAAGGAGACTTCACATGGCTATGGTTCAACCGAAATCGCAAAAGCTGCGCCTGCTGGCTACGCATCTGCTGCTGCTGGCGTTTATCGCCGCCATTATGTTTCCGTTGTTGATGGTCGTCGCGATTTCGCTGCGCCCCGGCAACTTTGCCACCGGTAGCCTTATTCCGGATCAGATCTCCTGGGAACACTGGCGCCTCGCGCTCGGGTTTAGTGTGGAACACGCCGACGGACGCGTAACGCCGCCCCCGTTCCCGGTCCTGTTATGGCTTTGGAACTCGGTGAAGATCGCCGCGATTACCGCAGCAGGCATCGTGGCGCTCTCCACCACCTGCGCCTACGCCTTCGCCCGTATGCGTTTCCCGGGTAAAGGCGCGCTGCTGAAAGGCATGTTGATTTTCCAGATGTTCCCGGCGGTGCTGTCGCTGGTGGCGCTCTACGCGCTGTTTGACCGTCTCGGCCAGTACATTCCGTTTATCGGCCTTAATACCCACGGCGGCGTGATCTTCGCTTATCTGGGCGGCATCGCGCTGCATGTCTGGACGATCAAAGGCTATTTCGAAACCATCGACGGCTCGCTGGAAGAAGCCGCGGCGCTTGACGGCGCGACGCCGTGGCAGGCGTTCCGGCTGGTGCTGCTGCCGCTCTCGGTGCCCATTCTGGCGGTGGTGTTTATTCTGTCGTTTATCGGCGCGATTACCGAAGTGCCGGTCGCCTCGCTGCTGCTGCGCGATGTGGACAGCTACACCCTGGCGGTGGGCATGCAGCAATATCTCAACCCGCAAAACTACCTGTGGGGCGATTTCGCGGCGGCGGCCGTGCTCTCGGCCATCCCGATTACCGTGGTCTTCCTGCTGGCGCAGCGCTGGCTGGTGAGCGGCCTGACGGCGGGCGGCGTGAAAGGCTAACCCTCTTCATCGTTATTTTTTGCCACTGCAGTGCCATTGTATCCCTGACTTGATGTTTATTCGGCGGCCCACGGGCCGCCTTTTTTATTGTCGCCGCATGCGCGCCGCCACGACGCGAAAAGCGTGACGGCGTCTATACTCAAGGGTTCAGGTTTTGCAGCGCCCGACGGGGCTGCGCATTGTTAACGGTCGCGTTAACGCTTACTTACGACAGGGAAAGAAGATGAAAATAGCCTGCCTGCATACGGCGCAAAGTAACGTCGCGGTTTTTGATGAGGCCGCCCGCTCGCTGGATCTTCCGCAAGACGCTTTAACTCACGAGGTCATGCCCCACCTGCTTGAACAGGCGCAAACCGCGGGCGGCGTGACGCCAGAAATCGAAAAAGAGACCATCGCCGCGCTGGCGCAGCTGCGTACCGATGCGGATGTGGTTCTGCTTACCTGCTCGACGCTCGGCTCCGCCGCCGATTTTCTCGGCCAGGATCCGGGCATTATGCGCGTGGATCGCGCGCTGGCGCAGGCGGCATCCACTGCCGGAAAGCCCGTGGTCGTGCTGTGCGCGGCCCCGACCACGCTTCACCCGACCGCAGCGCTGTTTCGCGCCACGCTATCGCCCACCACCCCGCTGGCCGTAGAGATTATCCCCGAGGCCTGGGCGTTGTTTCAGAGCGGCCAGCATGACGCCTTTCACCAGCGCGTCGCCGAAGCGGCGCAGCAGGCGTTCGCGCGCGGCGCAGGCTGTGTGGCGCTGGCTCAGGCGTCAATGGCGGGTGCCGAACGTTACTTCAGTCACCCAAAACTGCTGACCAGCCCGCGCGCCGCGCTGGCGCAGATTGTCGCTCGTCTTGAGCGGGACCGCGCGTGATGTTCGGGAATACGCCGAAAATGCGCGAGGCGCGCGTAAGCGATGTGGTTGTCGGGCGCGACGTGGTGATTTATCAGCCTGCCAACCTCTATGGCTGCGAGCTGGGCGACGAGGTATTTGTCGGCCCGTTTGTGGAGATCCAGCGCCACTCACGGGTAGGGCGCGGCACGCGGGTGCAGTCGCATACGTTCATCTGCGAGTATGTGACCATCGGCGAGGCGTGTTTTATCGGCCACGGAGTGATGTTCGCCAACGATATGTTCCGCGACGGTAAGCCAGACCCGGACCGCGCCAACTGGGCGCGGATAACGATTGGCGATAACGTATCGATTGGCAGCGGCGCGACCATACTGGCGGTATCGATTTGCGACGGCGCGGTAGTCGGCGCAGGCAGCGTGGTGACGAAGCCGATTACCGAAAAAGGCGTTTATGCCGGGAATCCGGCGCGATTGTTACGGCTGTTGTGAAGATTTCGCCAGACGCGGTGTGCCCTTCTCCCATTCAGAGAGAGGGGACATCATTGCGGTAGAGGGCATGGCGGTCATGGCGGTGGAGGGCATGGCTCTGGCGACGGGCGTGCTTCGCTTAACCGCCTGACGGGCCTCCTGTGGAATATAGGGCAGGTAAGCGCAGCGCTTACCCACCCTACCCTCACGACCTGCCCGTTATCCCGGTCCTTTCGATCACCTTATCCTTCCGCCATTGCGGTCACCCTGCGTCCACGCGTTAGCGGAAATTCAGGCTCTTATCGCTGGTCATGCTGTAGAGATCGAACTTACGGCCCAGCATCTGACCGCCGTCACGGGTGAGCGGCGTCCAGCCGATAGCCGCGCGGCTGCGGGTCGGGCTGGTGGTAAAGAGATCGAACGGCACCGATACATACACGCCTTTGGTGAAATCCCCCTCGCCGTACTCTTCAGGCGACACGTTGGTAATGGTGGCGTACGCGCCCACTACAATGCCGCTGTCGAAATGTTTCGACACCTCAAGCGTGCCCCCTTTGTCGCCCGCCAGATACTGACCGACGCTCGCTTTAATCAGCACATCCTGCGCAAACGGCGGCGTCCAGTAGGCGGTCAGGTGCCCGGTTTTCACGCTGTAATCGGTGAACTTCATCATGTTCTGCGGGCTGGTCCAGTCACGCTGCTTCACGTAGTTGCCGTTGACGCCAAATGCCCAGTTGCTGTCCACCGGACGCCACAGCACTTCCGCGCCCGCGCCCGCGTACATGGTTTCCAGATAACCCGCGTAGATCTGACCGTAGAAATCGCCGCCCAGATGCTGGAAGTAGTTGGCCTGCAGGTTATTTACGTAATAGTTGTTTTCAACATATTCACGCACGCGGGTACGCACGCGCGGCAGCGGCGAACTGTCTTTCGGATCGGTGTAGTTAAATTTGTCGTAGTTATTCGCCAGATTCACAAACACGCTACCGGTCGTCAGCAGGTGGTCAGTCAGCCAGAGATCGGCGGTGCCCATCAGGCCGAGCTGGTACATGTAGAAATTTTCCGGGCCGCCGATGGACTGATTCAGCACCGGGTTGAGCGCGATGTTAAAGCGCGATTTTTCGATATACCAGCCCTGCTCCGGGTTCTCCGCCTCTACCGGCGCCATACGCTGCTGCGCCAGTTGGGTTTCATGGCCGAGCGGCTCGCCTTCGAGATGGCGTCTTAGGCTCGCCACATCGGTTTCCGTGGTCACCTGCGGCATATTCAGACGCGTTTCAGTAATCCGGATGCGGTTCACGCCTTCTGGCAGGTCGTTCATGATAATGCGGTTGGCGCGCTCAATGCCCTCGCGCGAGTCGCGATACTTATACTGCTCGCCGGTAACGTAGAGCGTATCGCCCTTCACCTGGATCTGCGGATCGTTAAGCCCGGCGTTATATTTCAGCGAGGTGAGCTGGTTTGCCACCACGCTGTGCTGCAACACCGGATCCTGCGGCTGCGGCTCATATTCCGGACGACGGTTATCGTTATAGGACGGGCGCAGATCGTTAAAGTTGGTGCGCAGCGTAAAGCCGAACATCAGCGTGTTGCCGCGCTCGTAGCTCAGATTCACGTCCGCCCAGTCGGCGACACGGTAAATCGCGCCGACGTTAAATTTGCTCTTCTGATCGATTTTACCCGCGAAGTCCTGGGTGTAGTTGTTGCCTTCATACTCCAGCTTCAGGCGCAGCGGCTGCCACGGCGTCTGGTATTCGATGCCGCCGAAAATCGCGGCCGGGCCGTGGAACATGGTGCTGCCGTCGATAGAGCCCGCGCGCTGGTAGCTCGGGTCGCGGTAGCAGAATTTGTCGTCATACTGGCAGAACGGGTTTTTCACGTTGCCGTTGGTGCCAAGATAGCCCCAGCCAAGCCCCAGCGAGAAGTCAAATGGCCCCCAGGCTTTACTGGCGACCAGATATTCGGCGTCAAACAGGCCCGTACCGCCGATATCGCGCGCGCCTACCGCGACCTGCGGCAGCCAGTAGCCCTCTTCCCACAGGCGCAGCTTGAGATCGAACGCTTTATCTTTATAGGTCTGGTTGCCGGAGAACGAATCCACGCTGGAGTATTCGCGGGTACGCACGTCGGTGTAGCGCAGCGTGGTTTCGAGCCACGGGAACAGCTGAATGGACGCTGAGTAGTAACGATACTGGTCGTTATCGTGATAGTTCAGGCTAAGTTCGCCGTCGCGCGCCATACGCGCCGTCGGCGTCTGCATCAGGCCAACGCCCCCAAAATCGGTCTGCGAGGGGCCAACAGGGGCCGGATACGTTTCGGCATGGCAGGCGGAAGCGACCGCCAGCGCCAGCAGGCTGAGGTAGTAATGTGTTTTCATTAATCCGGTATCCGATGCGTCAGAGAAGAGATGATTTGCTCGTTCAGCCCGTCATACGCTGAGGTAAACGTATGGTCGGCAAAGCCGACGTACAGGATGCTGCCGGGCATCGGTTCAACGTGGCGTTTATTCCAGTAGGCCACTGGCACTTTTTCCACGCGCCCGGTCGGCTGAATCAGCCAGGCGTAGCTGCGCTCGGCGCCGCTTAAACGGCTGACCTCATCGAGATAATCGGTGACCGGCTTGCCGGGAGTAAACGTTTTTTTGCCAGGCGCGCTGACCAGGCCTGCGAGCGTAATAGTGGATGGCTGCTGGCCGACCCATAACTCGTAGTCGCCTTCCAGCGGCGGATTGTTTTGCGGACGCACCCGCACGCGGTCCGGGTCAAGGATGACTCTCTGACGGCCCGTCACTTTCATGGCCTGTAACTGCTGACGCACGCGGTTAATCGCCGCGCCGTCATCGCCGCCCTCTTCGGCGGCCAGTGACGCCAGGCGGTTTAACAGCACCTGATGTTGCGCCTGCGCCTCAACGCTTGCCTGACGTTCGCTGATAACCGCGCCCAGCCACCAGCTGCCAGCTAACTGCGGTTGAGAAACCAGATCGGCGAGATGTTTCGCGCCGGAAACTTTTAGCGGCTGTGCATGGTCCCGATAAACGGTAATGGTGCCGTCGGCGAAAGCGCAAAAGCTGCCGAGGCTAAATATCAGCGAAGCGATAAGTGTGGTTTTCATTATTTCGCTGCCTTCAACAGAATAGTAGTGACCGGGAAATAGCCCGCACCCAGATATTGTTTTGACTGACGAATCTGCCCTTCGCTGTCCACCCAGAAGCGGTTATGCCAGGTGGCCGCATCGGTAGTCACTTCTTCATCCAGCACACGCACGGGCGTGATATCACTGCCCACTTTCAGCGTATCGGTGCCGTCCCAGGTAAAAGTAGAGCGGGCGGTGGCGTAACGCACCTGGTGGCGCTCGGTCCAGCCCATCGTGCGCGTCCAGCTGGCGCCATCGATAATTTGATTCGTGTGCGCCAGGGGGTCGGCGGCCACGTTATTAATGTCGATAAGATTGTCGGCGAGGCTTAAGGTTTTCACGACGCGGCCATGCTGCGTCACGATCGTCGCGCGGTCCTGCGTAACCCATTTTTGTTGGCCATTTTCAGAAAACGCGAGCACCACAAAGAGTTGCGGGCCGTTATTTAGCGTCATGTACTGGCTGGCATAAGGCATGTTCTGGATATCGTCATCCGTGAGCTGTACGCCATCCGGGCCGAAGAGGCTTTGCCTGAGTGAATTGCCGAGTCCCTTGGTCGTGGTGGAGCAGGCCTGAATCATCAGGCACATCAACACAATCGCGAGTCGCTTCACGATATTTCCCCAAAAAAAGTCAAAATAACCACACCGTAGTGTGGTTATGGTTAAAGCCCCCGAAGGGTTTACTGGGTGGTGCTGGTGGTGGTGGTAGTGGTGGTCCCGGTATTGGAACCATCGCCGCCGCCGGTGGCGGCAAGCGCCACACCGACTACCGACCCTACAGTGCTTGATGCGGTGGCGCTGGAGCTGCCAACCGACACGGAGGTCGCTGCCGAGCCTGCCGCTTCACCGACGCTAACCGGTGCCGCCTGGGCTGAGACAGCAGCGCCAAGCGCTGCAATGGCGAAAACGCCACTAAGGATTTTCTTCATATCAATTTCCCTTCATTGAATGAATGGAGATTTACCCGAAAAGATTTTCAGGCGCTTCCGAGTATACACAACAACCCCTGTCGGTTTACGACACAGGGAAATAGGCACAGGGTTTTAGGATAATTCGACAAATAGCGAGGGATGTCATAATAGATTTTATATAAATCGCATATTTTTCAATTTGTTATAATATATCCCTGATAAAGGGTAATCCGGTTTATCTGAAACCCTTCAGGCGTGCGCAAGCCGGGCGCGGCGATTTTCGGATTAACCTCAAGATTAAAGAGTAGCGGGAAACAGGCGGACAACAAGATTTATCTGAGAAAAAAATGCCGGCATATTGCCGGCATCATTACGCTTATTTTGCAGGGCTGCTTAAATCAGGCGCGCCAGGCTTTATAACGGTTAATTAAGCCGTTGGTGGAGCTGTCGTGGCTGTCGATCGCCTTCTCATCGCCAAGCTCCGGCAGGATGCGGTTAGCAAGCTGTTTGCCAAGCTCCACGCCCCACTGGTCGAAGGTGAAGATGTTCAGAATCGCGCCCTGGGTGAAGATTTTGTGCTCGTAGAGCGCAATCAGCGCGCCCAGGCTGAACGGGGTAATTTCACGCAGCAGAATAGAGTTAGTCGGGCGGTTGCCTTCAAATACTTTGAACGGCACCACGTGATCCAGTTGCGCCGGATCTTTGCCCTGATCGCGGAACTCCTGCTCTACGACGTCGCGGGATTTACCGAACGCCAGCGCCTCGGTCTGAGCGAAGAAGTTAGACAGCAGCTTCTGGTGATGATCCGACAGCGGGTTGTGGGTGATGGCAGGCGCGATGAAATCGCACGGCACCAGCTTGGTGCCCTGATGGATCAGCTGATAAAACGCATGCTGGCCGTTGGTGCCCGGCTCGCCCCAGATGATAGGGCCCGTCTGGTAATCCACAGCGTTGCCGTTGCGGTCAACGTATTTGCCGTTGGATTCCATGTTGCCCTGCTGGAAATAGGCGGCGAAACGGTGCATGTATTGGTCATAAGGCAGAATCGCTTCGGTTTCCGCGCCAAAGAAGTTGTTGTACCAGATGCCAATCAGCGCCAGCAGCACCGGCAGGTTTTTGTCCAGTTCGGTGGTGGAGAAGTGCTGATCCATCGCGTGCGCGCCGGAGAGCAGCTCGACAAAGTTGTCGTAACCGACAGACAGAATAATGGACAGACCGATCGCCGACCACAGAGAGTAACGACCGCCGACCCAGTCCCAGAATTCGAACATATTTGCGGTATCGATACCGAAATCGCCCACCGCTTTGGCGTTAGTGGAGAGCGCCGCGAAGTGCTTCGCCACGTGTTTTTCGTCGCCGGCGGTGCTCAGGAACCAGTCGCGCGCGCTGTGCGCGTTGGTCATGGTTTCCTGCGTGGTGAAGGTCTTGGACGCCACCAGGAACAGCGTGGATTCCGGATTCACTTTCTTCAGCACCTCGGCGATGTGGGTGCCGTCCACGTTGGAGACGAAGTGCATGTTCAGGTGGTTTTTGTACGGGCGCAGCGCTTCGGTGACCATGAACGGGCCGAGGTCAGAGCCACCGATGCCGATGTTCACCACATCAGTGATCGGCTTGCCGGTGTAGCCTTTCCACTCGCCGGAGATAATCGCTTCGGAGAATTTTTTCATTTTCTCCAGTACCGCGTTCACTTCCGGCATCACATCTTTGCCGTCAACCAGGATAGGCGTGTTGCTGCGGTTGCGCAGCGCGACATGCAGCACGGCGCGGTCTTCGGTACGGTTGATCTTCTCGCCGGAGAACATGGATTTAATCGCGCCCGCCAGATCGGTCTCTTTTGCGAGATCCAGCAGTTTGCTGAGGGTTTCTTCGGTGATGCGGTTTTTGGAGTAGTCCACCAGCATCAGATCGTTGAAGGTGGCGGAGAATTTACTGAAGCGGTCGGCGTCTTTGGCGAAGAGGTCAGCGATAGTGACATCTTTCATAACGTCGAAGTGATTCTGTAGTGCCTGCCAGGCAGAAGTCTGCGTTGGGTTGATGTTTTTCATAGCAATACTCTTGTGATTTGAGAATTGTGACTGCGGTCGATTGTAGCGCCAGTCGCTGAAATTGTGATGATTTTTATCATAAGGCCGGACGCACGCCTCCCCAGAGAGCAGACCAAAGTATAGCCGTTATAAGTTATTTTCCTGGCAGCCCGCGTAACATGAAAAATCCCTATGACCGTATCGTTGACAATCCCCCGGCCAAACCTTTATTTATGAATACGTCCCGCGACAAGCGCGCTGCGCGCCGTCTGCCGGACACTGTTATGGTGTTTCAGGCGCAATACATGGAAACCTGAAACCGCTGAAAACCGATACTCCAGCATTTCGTTTTGCCGCAAGGCGGCGACGCAGCGAATCCCCGGGAGCATACAAAAGTATGTGACGGGGGTGAGCGAGGAAAGCCAACGCCGCGGAAAAACAAAAAGCAATGAGTCGCTGTTTTCCAGAATAGTTCGGGATGTGGCAAGGCGGTAAGCGAGAAAGCGGACGCACGCTCAGTCTGAACAAAACCGATACTCCAGCATTTCGTTTTGCCGCAAGGCGGCGACGCAGCGAATCCCCAGGAGCATACAAAAGTATGTGACGGGGGTGAGCGAGGAAAGCCAACGCCGCGGAAAAACAAATAGCAATGAGTCGCTGTTTTCCAAAATAGTTCGGGATGTGGCAAGGCGGTAAGCGGGCGCATCCCCAGGAGCATACATAAGTATGTGACTGGGGTAAGGCCGCGCAACCAACGCAGCCACAGCCTGAAATATGAAGGAAAACCAGAAGAGGCGCGTCGCCCAGGTAGCGTGTGCAAGGAGCCAGTCCTGCGACCACACGTCATGGGGAGCGACGCCGAGGTAGCGCGGCGTCTGGCAACGTTCGCTATCGACTGCAGGGGCTGAATCCCCTGGGTTGTCACCCGAAGCGCCCGCAGTCGGACGCTTCGCAAGGTGGAGCGCTTCTGGGTGAATGTAGTTGTGGTTTTTCCCGTCTGCGTCCGCCCCCTTACCGCTCTCTCCTTGTGCCATGGCTGATAAACGTTGCGCCATCACGGATGGTTCCCTGACACGAGGTAGTTATGACAAATTCTTTAGTGGTCGCTAAATTTGGCGGCACCAGCGTGGCGGATTTCGACGCCATGAACCGCAGCGCCGATGTCGTCCTGGACGATGGCAAGGTCCGCCTGGTGGTGCTTTCCGCCTCCGCTGGCATCACTAATCTGCTGGTGGCGCTGGCCGAAGGGCTGGAAGCGACCGAGCGCTTTGTAAAGCTCGACGCCATCCGCAAAATTCAGTACGACATCCTGGAGCGCCTGCAAAACCCGACGGTGATCCGCGAAGAGATCGACCGCCTGCTGGAAAACATCGCCACCCTTTCTGAGGCCGCGTCGCTCGCCACCTCTACGGCGCTGACTGACGAGCTGGTCAGCCACGGCGAGCTCATGTCCACCCTGCTGTTTGTCGAAATCCTGCGCGAGCGAAACGTGCAGGCGCAGTGGTTCGACGTGCGCAAAGTGATGCGCACCAGCGACCGCTTTGGCCGCGCCGAGCCGGATGTTGCCGCGCTTGCCGAACTGTGCGCGCAGCAACTCACGCCGCGCCTTGCGGAAGGACTGGTGATAACGCAAGGGTTTATCGGTAGCGAAACCAAAGGGCGCACCACCACGCTTGGCCGCGGCGGCAGCGATTATACCGCCGCGCTGCTTGGCGAGGCGCTACAGGCGAGCCGCATCGATATCTGGACTGACGTACCGGGCATTTACACCACCGACCCGCGCGTGGTGCCTGCCGCAAAACGCATTGATGAAATCGCCTTTGAAGAAGCGGCCGAGATGGCGACGTTTGGCGCCAAAGTACTGCATCCGGCGACCCTGCTGCCCGCGGTGCGCAGCGATATTCCGGTGTTTGTCGGCTCCAGCAAAGACCCGAAAGCGGGCGGCACGCTGGTGTGCAATAAAACCACCCATCCGCCGCTGTTCCGCGCGCTGGCGCTGCGCCGCAAACAGACGCTGCTCACGCTCCACAGCCTGAATATGCTGCACTCGCGCGGCTTCCTGGCCGAAGTGTTCTGCATCCTGGCGCGGCACAATATTTCGGTCGATCTCATTACCACGTCGGAAGTGAGCGTGGCGCTGACGCTTGACACCACCGGCTCCACCTCGACCGGCGACACGCTGCTGACGCAGGCGCTGCTGACCGAGCTCTCCTCGCTTTGCCGCGTGGAAGTGGAAGAAAATCTGGCGCTGGTCGCGCTGATTGGCAACAACCTCTCGAAAGCCTGCGGCGTGGGTAAAGAGGTGTTTGGCGTGCTGGAGCCGTTCAACATCCGCATGATTTGCTATGGCGCGTCGAGCTATAACCTCTGCTTCCTGGTGCCGGGCAACGACGCCGAACAGGTGGTCCAGAAACTGCACCATAATCTCTTCGAATAAGTAAAAAAATGGCCTGACACTGTCAGGCCATCACCGTTTCATAAAGCAGTTTATCTAACAGACTCGCCTGCGCTTTTTCGCTGTGCGGCAGTTCCGGCGGCGTTTCGCCACGCGCCAGCTCTGCCGTGATGAACGCGTGTATCCGCGGCATCGCCGCGCCATATTCGGCCTCGCCCGCCCGCTGTTTTCTCGCCAGCAGCGCGTCTATTTCCTGACGCAGCAGCGGATCGGTCACGGTGCCCTCCAGCAAATGGACAAAACGCATCGGCGGCGCGCCCTTGCCCGCTTCTATCCAGCGAACTGCAAGCAGCGGGCGCAACACGTAGAAATATTTCTTCAGCCGCACCTGCTCGCCCTGCAAATAACTGAGAAAGTTTTTGCGCGCCATAGAGTAATAGTGCCAGCGCGCCCGCTCGGCGGAGAACCACAGCGGCACCTGTTCGCGCAGCGCGCCGATAGCCGTCTCATCCTGCTGATAGACGATCGGCGAATCAAGCCACTCGATAAGCGTGGGGTTCGCCCGTTTAAGCAGCCCGAGCGCCTTACGCCACTCCCAGCCGCAGACATCGAGCGTGTCATCTATAGGCAGTTCGATGACATCGCGCGGCGGCTCCACGCGTAAATACCACGCCGGCGGGTGCACATAGAGAAAGCGCACATCGTAATCACTGTCCGGCGAGGCAAAGCCCCAGCCGCGACTGCCCGACTCACAGGCGTAAAGCACTTTCACGCCATGCTTTTGTTCCACTTCAGTTAATACCTGCCGCACGCGCTCGCGCATGGCGGCGTCCACGCCGTTCAGTTCCATGTTGTTTCCTTAAAAATTATCCCTTAACGCACACGACCTGACGCAGCGTATGCACAATTTCCACCAGCGACGACTGCGCCGCCATCACGGCCTCGATGTCTTTATACGCCATCGGAATTTCGTCGATCACGTCGCTGTCTTTACGACACTCAACATGCGCCGTGGCGCGAATTTGATCTTCCACTGTGAAGCGTTTTTTCGCCGCGGTACGGCTCATGGTACGCCCGGCGCCGTGGCTGCATGAGCAGAAGCTCTCTTCATTACCCAGCCCACGCACGATAAAACTTTTCGCGCCCATTGAGCCTGGGATTATCCCCATCTGCCCTTTCTGCGCCGACACCGCCCCTTTACGCGTCACCAGGATCTCTTCGCCAAAGTGCGTTTCCTTCTGCACATAGTTATGGTGGCAGTTCACGGCCTCCTGCTGCGTCATAAACGGCTTCGTAATGATGGCGGACAGCGCAGCCAGCACGCGGTTCATCATCACTTCGCGGTTCTGGCGGGCAAAATCCTGCGCCCACTCTACCGCTTCGATGTAATCGGCGTAGTGCTTGCTGCCCTCTTCAAAATAAGCGAGGTCGCGGTCCGGCAGATTGGCGATATGGCGTTGCATATCTTTCTGGGCAAGCCCGATAAAGTGGGTGCCGATGGCGTTACCCACGCCGCGTGACCCGCTGTGCAGCATCACCCAGACGCGCTCCTGCTCATCAAGGCAGATCTCGATAAAGTGGTTGCCGGTACCGAGCGTTCCCAGATGCTGATGATTATTGGTTTTCAGCAGGTTGGGATATTTATCGGTCAGGCGCTTAAAGCGCGGCGCGAGCGTCGCCCAGTGATTATCCACATCCTGCGGCGTGTTCGACCACGACCCTTTATCGCGCTTACCGTGACCGACGTTACGCCCGTGCGGAACGGCCTGCTCGATAGCGCTACGCAGCCCGCTCAGGTTATCCGGCAGATCGCGCGCGACAAGCGAGGTGCGCACCGCGATCATTCCGCAGCCGATATCGACACCTACCGCCGCCGGGATAATCGCGCCTTTGGTCGGGATCACGCTGCCGATGGTGGAGCCTTTACCCAGGTGCACATCCGGCATTACCGCCAGGTGTTTAAAGATAAATGGCATTTTTGCCGTCTTCAGCAGTTGCTCGCGCGCTTCCGGCTCCACCGGTACGCCGTGCGTCCACATTTTTACCGGCGCGCCGTTAACCTGCGCCAGCGTCTGATAGTTTTCTTTCATTTTCATACACCTTTAATCTGTACCAGCCCCTGCAGCACCTGATCCAGGCCGCCGAAAACGGAGATCTTATCGATACGCTCCGCCACTTTTTCCAGGGTTTCGAGTTCTTTCAGTCGCAGGGCGACCGGGTTGTTTTCCATGACTTTCGCGGTGTTCAGCAGCGAACGGGTCGCGGCGGTCTCTTCACGGCGGCGGATAACATTGGCCTGCGCGGATTTCTCCGCTTCTACCAGCCGTGACAAAATGGTTTTCATATCGCCCGGCAGGACAATATCTTTCACACCGGTTGACGCGACCTCGATGCCAAACGGCGCCATGCGGGCAATCACCTGCGCACTCACCACGTCATCAATCACCTGTTTGTTTTCCAGCAGTTCATCGAGCGTGCGGGTGCCGACCGCCTCGCGCAGCGCGAATTGCAGTTCGCGGTATAAATACTCCAGCGGTTTGGCAAGCTGGCTGTACGCCTGCAACACGTCCTGATAGCGCCAGTTCGCGCCGAGGTTGATGCGCAGGTTCACTTTATCTTTGGTCAGGATCTCCTGGCCGGAGACATCCATCGCCTGAATACGCGTATCCACCACTTCGGCTTCTACCAGGTGGTTGATTTTCCAGTAGGCGCTTAAGCCTGGCGGCAGCAGCGGCTGGGTGACGCCGTCGATTTTCAGCACGCCCACGTGCCACGCCGGTACGTTGACGGCAAGGACTGCGTCGCGGCCCTTCACCGCCGCATCGCGACCGCGTGGCTGCAATACCGCGTTCATGATTTCCGTCGGCACCTGCACGTCACGAGTATCGACAAGCACGGCGCGCAGGCTGTCGCCGTCACGCCAGAAGAGACGACGTGCGCCCGGCGGGATGATTTCCACCAGCACGTTGTTGCGCCACAGCGCCGCCGTTTCGTTATCGGCGGTATCGACCGCCAGGCAATACTTCTCTACCCATTCTGGCTGAAAACGACGCAAATAATCGGCCAGCTCCAGCGCCACATCGCCGCTGTTCAGCGCCACGATGGTGACGTCCGGTTTGTTAAACCACGGCAGGCGATGCTCGCCCGCTTCCAGCACCTGATAATAGTCGCCCTGTTTTGCCAGCAAACCCAACTGGCCCTTACGAATCGTCACGTTGTTATTCATTTTTTCCCTTACTGTTCTGGCTGACGCGGATAATGGCGCGAAGCGGAAGGGGGAAGCGACCGCTGTTCTGGTCTTTTCTGCCTGCCGCCCGGCGCCATGACCGGCGTCAGCGTGTGGCAGTCGCTAACCACTCAACCGCCGGGGTACTGCTGATAACGTTTCTCTGGAAGGAGAAAATCACATTCAGGAGTCGAACCTGATAAACCGAAAGTTTTCCGGGTCATTTCACTGGCGGAACGCCCCCTGGATAACGTGTTACCGTTCCCGGTGCGCCGGCGGGGTCAATAGCCCCTGCATATCCAGCGTGCTGACGCAGTAATCATTGCCAGAACCGTGCCAGTTTCGGTTAAGGGAAAAATAAATTTTTAAACTATTGATTATAATGAGCTAATTTTTTCAAATTCTGTGCAACGAGCAGGCTGAAAAGGGTTATGATTTATCTTTAAATATCGCTATTTATATTTAAGGATAAGAGATGCAAAAGCGCCGCGTGGTGATAGGCATGCTTGGTACTGTGCTGGACCAGCGCGGTAAACGCGCTAACCGCTGGACGAAATGGCGCCCCAGCATCGCGCTGTGTCAGCAGCCTGATTTGCCCATCGACCGGTTTGAACTGCTGCATCAGGCGCGCGACGCGTCGCTCGCAGAGCGGGTGACAGAAGATATCGCCGCCGTCTCGCCGCATACGGAAGTGCGTTCGCATACCGTCGTGATGGACGACCCGTGGGATTTCGAAGAGGTTTACGCCGCGCTGCTGGATTTCGCCACACACTATACGTTTGATACCGACAATGAAGAGTATCTGGTGCATATCACCACCGGCACGCACGTGGCGCAGATCTGCTGGTTCCTGCTGACGGAAGCCCGCTACCTGCCCGCGAGCCTGCTGCAAACCAGCCCGGCCAGGGGCGACGTTACGGACGCGGAAAAAGCCATCGGCACCCGCTCAGTTATCGATCTCGATTTAAGCCGCTATGCGGCACTCACCAGCCGTTTTCAGCGCGAACAGCAGCAGTCTGTCTCCTTTCTGAAATCGGGCATCGACACACGCAACGCCACCTTTAACCGCCTGATCGACCAGATCGAGCGCGTGGCGTTGCGATCGACCGCGCCCATCCTGCTGACCGGGCCCACCGGCGCGGGCAAATCGTTTCTCGCGAGGCGCATTTTCCAGTTGCGCCAGGCGCGCCACCTTGTGCAGGGGCGGCTGGTGTCAGTGAACTGCGCGACGCTGCGCGGCGATAACGCGATGTCGACGCTGTTCGGCCATGTGAAAGGCGCCTTTACCGGCGCGCAGCAGGCGCGGCCAGGGCTTTTGCGCGAGGCCGATGGCGGCGTGTTGTTTCTCGATGAGATAGCCGAGCTGGGGCTTGACGAGCAGGCGATGCTGCTCAAAGCGATTGAGGAAAAAACCTTTTTCCCGTTCGGCGCGGATAAAGAGGTGCGGAGCGATTTTCAGCTGATCGCCGGTACGCATCGCGACATGCAAAAGTGGGTCGCCGAAGGGCGTTTTCGCGAGGATCTTTACGCGCGCATCAATATGTGGGCTTTCGCGCTGCCAGGGCTTGCCGAGCGGCGCGAGGATATCGCGCCTAACGTGGAATATGAACTGCAACGCTTCTCCACCCAGCAGCAGACGCAGATCCGCTTTGATAAAACGGCGCGGGAGACCTATCTCACTTTCGCCTGTTCGCCCCAGGCGCGCTGGCCGGGTAATTTCCGCGAGCTGGGCAGCTCCGTGGCGCGCATGGCGACCCTTGCCGAACAGGGGCGCATTACTGACGCGCTGGTGGAGGAAGAGATAACACGCCTGAAGGCGAGCTGGCAGCCGCTGTCAGGCCCTGCCGCCGCGCTGCCCGTCGACACGGCGACGCTCGATCTCTTCGACCGGGATCAGCTGGCGGCGGTGATCGCCGTGTGCAGGCGTAGCGCCTCGCTCTCTGAAGCCGGACGCACGCTGTTCGCTGTTTCACGCCAGAAAAAAGCCAACCCGAACGACGCCGACCGGCTGCGTAAATATCTGGCGCGCTTCGGGCTTAGCTGGGAGAACGTCAGAGACGCCGGATGAGAGACTTTCACCATAATTCGTTTGAATAACTTTTCCTTGCACGATAAACAATACCTATGGCCGGGCTCGCTCCCGGCTTTTTTATAACGACACAACACAACATTCTCCCCATTGAAAACGGGTTGCGGCAAGGCTCCGCCTGACGGCAACGCGCATAACGACGGGGCTGCAAGGAAAACACGATGCTCGCGATATTTACCCGGCTGTTCCCGCTCTGGGCGCTGCTGCTCTCGGTTATGGCGTACTACACGCCTTCTACATTTACCCCTGTCGGCCCGTGGGTCAGCGCTCTTTTGATGCTGATTATGTTCGGCATGGGCGTGCACCTGAAAATCGACGATTTTAAACGTGTCCTGTCACGCCCTGCGCCGGTGGCGGCCGGGATTTTCCTGCACTACCTGGTGATGCCGCTCGCCGCGTGGCTGCTGGCGCTGCTGTTTCATATGCCGCCGGATCTCTCCGCCGGCATGGTGCTGGTCGGTAGCGTGGCGAGCGGTACGGCGTCTAACGTGATGATTTATCTGGCGAAGGGAGACGTGGCGCTGTCAGTGACTATTTCGTCAGTCTCGACGCTGGTAGGCGTTGTCGCCACCCCGCTGCTGACACGCCTGTACGTGGACGCCCATATTCAGGTGGATGTGATGGGCATGCTGCTGAGCATTCTGCAAATCGTCGTGATCCCGATTGCGCTGGGGCTGATTGTTCATCATCTCTTTCCCCGGCTGGTGAAAGCGGTAGAGCCGTATCTGCCGGCGTTTTCGATGGTCTGTATTCTGGCGATTATCAGCGCTGTGGTGGCAGGGTCGGCGGCGCATATCGCGTCCGTCGGGTTGATGGTGATTGTGGCGGTGATCCTGCATAACAGCATCGGGCTGCTCGGCGGTTACTGGGGCGGACGCCTGTTTGGCTTTGACGAATCTACCTGCCGGACGCTGGCGATTGAAGTCGGCATGCAGAACTCCGGGCTCGCCGCCGCGCTCGGCAAAATCTACTTCTCGCCGCTCGCCGCGCTTCCCGGCGCGCTGTTCTCAGTCTGGCATAATCTTTCCGGCTCGCTGCTGGCCGGTTACTGGTCCGGCAAACCGGTAGACGCCAGCGCGACGAAGAAGCGGCGCAAGCGTAAAGCCTGAAGAAATAAGCCCGGTTTTGCCGGGCTTATTTACTGTGTTGCCTGCGGCGTTGCGTTACACTGGCGGCTCACCCCCTGAGGAGTCGCTACCATGTCCCTGCCCCGACTGACCCAGAAAGAGATGACAGAAAGCGAACAGCGCGAGTTAAAAACCCTGCTCGACCGCGCCCGCATCGCCCACGGCCGCCCGCTTACCAATTCCGAAGCGAATCACGTTAAAAAAGAGTATATCGACAAGCTGATGGCGCAGCGCGAACTCGCCGCCAGACAAACCCGCAAACAGAAAAAAGCGCAGGCGTATAAACCGGACAGCGAAGCGACCTTTTCGTGGTCCGCGAGCACGCCGGTTCGCGGCAGGCGTTAACGGCAGCGCGGCGTTACGTGCGTTCTGCACGCCAGAATAAAAAACCTCGCCAGCCGCGAGGTTTTTTGTAAGCGCCGGAAAGCGTTGCCGATTACTCCTCCAGCCTTTCCTCATCGTCGTCCGGCTGTTCCAGAATGCTGTAGGCCACGGCGCAGAAGAGCGAGTTGAGGCGCTTCATATCGCCAAGCAGCCCGAGATGCAGCGAGCTGGTTTCGATGCTCTGCACGTTTTGCTGATGCAGCCGATCCACATGCGCGTGCGCGTAGCGCCGGTTGAGAATGCGGAAACGATGCTTATAGCGCCGCAGGCGGCGGGCGCTCGGCACGTCGCCGGAGAAAAAGACCGACAGGCTCAGCTTCAGGTTGGCGGTGAGCTGGGCCAGCAGCGTATCCAGCTCTTTGATGCCCTCCGGTGAAAACGCGCGGCGCGCGGCGAGAGATTTATCCGCCACCTCACTGCCCATGCGCTCCAGAATATCCGCCGCCTGTTCAAGGTTGAGCGACATCTCGATGATTTCCGCCCAGCGCTTCGCCTCGGCCTCCGCCAGATCTTCTTTCGGCATACGCGCCATATAGAGTTTGATGGCGGTGTAGAGCACGTCGACATCGTCGGCGAGCCGTCGCAGCGCCTTTTCCTGGCGCGGTTCGCCGTGCATCACCTTACCGTAGACCTCCAGCATCTGCTCCAGCACATCACCGATGCGCAGCGTCTCGCGCGCGGCGTTGGCAAGCCCGAGCGCCGGGGTGTCCAGCGCGCTCGGGTCGAGATGGCGCGGCTTCATGCGCAGATCGGTTTCCGGCGCATCCGCAATCATGCGCTGGCACAGCCGCGCCATCATGCCCGCAAACGGCACCATCGCCAGACAGCGAATAAGGTTGTAGAAGACGTGGAAATAGATAACCAGTTCCGACTCTTCCAGCGGCAGTTTATGAAGCGTTTGCGCGAGCAGATGCACGAAGGGCAATACCAGAAGGCTGCCCACCAGCTTAAAGAGCAGGCTGCCAAGCGCCACCCGCCGCGCCGCCGGGCTGGCGGCCCCGTTGTTGAGCATCGCCAGCAGACCGGAGCCTAAATTCGCGCCGATGACCAGACAGAGCGCCACCTCAAAGGAGATAACGTCAGTCGCATTAAGCGTGGCGGTGAGCAGCACCGCCGCCAGGCTTGAATAGCTGATGACAGCAAACATCGCGCCGATAAGCGCATCAAGCATGATATCGCCGGTGAGCGAGGCGAAGATGACCTGTACGCCGGAAGCTTTGGTGATGGGCGTGACCGCCTGCACAATGAGCTCCAGCGCCTGAAGGATCAGCCCAAGCCCGATGGCGACGCGCCCCAGTTGCCCGGCGCGGCTCTGTTTGCGGCTCAGAAAGAAGATGACGCCGATAAAAATCAGCAGTGGCGAGAGCCAGGAGAGATCGAATGTCAGCACGCGCGCCATCAGCGCCGTCCCGACATCGGCCCCGAGCACAATTACCAGCGCGGGCGTGAGCGCGACCAGATCCTGTGCGACGAACGAGGTGACCAGCATCGTGGTGGCGTTGCTGCTTTGCACCAATGCCGTCACGCCGATGCCTGCGCAGAAGGCGAGCGGCTTTTTCTCCACGCTGCGGCTAAGCACGCTTCGTAACCGCGCGCCGAAGACGCGCATGACGCCGGTACGCACAATGTGTGTGCCCCATACCAGCAGCGCCACAGCAGAAAGCAGGTGTAACAGCGTTAACACGGCTTCTCCTTACAATGAGGGTCCATAGGGTGTCGTAAGACGAGGCGCGTCAGCGTGTTATGGCCTTCGTCTGTCATCATTATAAGTGGTTAACGCAAGGAAGTCGGCGGGACGGTGATTTATGGCGGGCGTGTTTGCGCGGGGGCATTGGCGGATGCGTTTGCGCAGGCACCAATGGCGGGTGGCGCTGCGCTTACCGCCCTATAAATCCATCTTACGACTGGTAAGATGGGTAAGCTGAGCGCATTCAACGGCGAGCGGATGACGGCGTCTGGCCGTCGGCGGCAAAGCCTGGTTGCGCGCGGACTGCACGCAACGCGGGGCGGGTACACGTACTACGTGACCCGCGTGAATACAGCCCAGACGCAAGCTGGAGATTCAGCCAGGCCAGAGTCTGGCCGTCGGCGGCAAAGCCACGTTGCGCGCGGACTGCACGCAACGCGGGGAGCGTACACATAGTACGTGACCTGCGTAAGTACAGCCTAGGCGCAAGCTGGAGATTCAGCCAGGCCAGTGCCTGACCGTCGGCGGTAAAGCCTGGTTGCGCGCGGACTGCACGCAACGCGGGGCGCGTACACGTAGTACGTGACCCGCGTGAATACAGCCCAGGCGCAAGATGGAGATTCAGCCTGGCCAGAGTCTGGCCGTCGGCGGCGAAGCCAGGTTGCGCGCGGACTGCACGCAACGCGGGGAGCGTACACATAGTACGTGACCCGCGTGAATACAGCCCAGACGCAAGATGGAGATTCAGCCTGGCCAGAGTCTGGCCGTCGGCGGCGAAGCCAGGTTGCGCGCGGACTGCACGCAACGCGGGGAGCGTACACGTAGTACGTGACCCGCGTGAGTACAGCCCAGGCGCAAGCTGGCGAGTAAGCCAGGCCAGAAGGACCAGAAACTAATCGGCGTCGTAACCCAGATTAGCCGCAAGCCACCGCTCCACGTCGCTCACGCTCATCCCTTTACGCTGGGCGTAATCTTCCACCTGGTCGCGCTGGATCTGCGCCACGGCGAAATATTTACTCTCCGGGTGGCTGAAGTACCAGCCGGAGACCGACGCGCCGGGCCACATGGCGTAGGATTCGGTCAGTTTCATGCCGATACGGTTCTCGACGTCGAGCAGTTTCCAGATCGCCGCCTTTTCGGTGTGCTCCGGGCAAGCCGGATAGCCGGGCGCCGGACGGATGCCCTGATAATTTTCGCGGATGAGCTCTTCGTTGCTGAGATTCTCATACGGCGCGTACCCCCACAGCACTTTGCGCACGCGCTCGTGCAGATACTCGGCAAACGCCTCCGCCAGACGATCCGCCACCGCTTTCACCATGATTTTATTGTAATCATCGTGCTGCGCATCGAACGCTTCCGCCAGCGCGTCCTCTTCCAGCCCGCCGGTGACGGCGAACGCGCCGAGGTAATCGGCTTTGCCGCTGTGCTTCGGCGCCACGAAATCTGCAAGGCAGTAGTTCGCAAAGCCCACTTTCTCTGTCTGCTGGCGTAAGTGATGACTCACTGACAACACATGCGTGCGCGTCTCGTCGCGGTAGATTTCGATATCATCGCCAACCCGGTTCGCCGGGAACAGCCCCACCACGCCGCGCGGCGTTAACGATTTATTGGCGCTCAGCGTGTCGAGCATCTCGTTAGCGTCTTTAAACAGCCGCTGCGCCTCAACGCCCACAATTTCATCTTCAAAAATGCGCGGATATTTCCCGGCCAGCGACCAGGTCATGAAGAATGGCGTCCAGTCGATGTAGTTGCGCAGCGTTTCGATGCTGGCGGTCACCTCTTCCACGCCCAGGCGATGCGCTGCGGGCGGCGTGTAGCTCTCCCAGTCGAACGCCAGATCGTTTTCACGCGCGGCGGCGAGCGTCACCGGCGGCGTGCGCGGCTTTTTACGCGCATGCTGAATCCGCACGGTTTCATACTCTTTGCGGGTGCGTGCGACGAAATCGTCGCGCAGCGTATCCGACAGCAGCGAAGAAACGACGCCCACGGTGCGCGATGCGTTCTGCACATAGACCGTCGGCCCGCTGTAGTTCTGCTCGATTTTTACCGCCGTATGCGCTTTAGAGGTGGTCGCGCCGCCAATCAGCAGCGGCAGGGTAAAACCCTGGCGCTCCATCTCTTTCGCGACGTTGACCATCTCATCGAGCGACGGCGTAATCAGCCCCGAAAGCCCGATGATATCGGCGTTCTCTTCGCGCGCGGTTTTGAGGATTTTATCGGTCGGCACCATCACGCCAAGATCGATAATCTCGTAGTTGTTGCACTGGAGCACCACGCCGACGATGTTTTTGCCGATGTCATGCACGTCGCCTTTTACGGTCGCCAGCACGATTTTGCCATTGCTCTTGCCGACCTCTTTGCTCGCCTGGATGTACGGCTCCAGGTACGCCACCGCCTGTTTCATCACGCGCGCGGATTTCACCACCTGGGGCAGGAACATTTTGCCTTCGCCGAAAAGGTCGCCAACCACGTTCATACCGTCCATCAGCGGCCCTTCAATAACCTCAATCGGGCGGGTGGCCTGCTGGCGCGCCTCTTCGGTATCCTGTTCGATAAATTCGGTAATGCCTTTCACCAGCGAATATTCAAGGCGCTTTTTCACATCCCACGAGCGCCATTCGGCCTGCTGCGGGTCTGCCGCCGCATCGCTTTTGCTGCCGCGGTATTTCTCGGCAAGCGCCAGCAGCCGCTCGGTGCCGTCAGCGCGCCGGTTGAGGATGACGTCTTCCACGGCGTCGCGCAGCTCGGTCGGGAGGTCGTCGTAGATCGCCAGTTGCCCGGCGTTAACGATACCCATATCCATGCCGTTACGGATGGCATAGTAGAGGAACACGGCGTGGATCGCCTCGCGCACCGGATCGTTGCCGCGAAATGAGAACGACACATTCGAGACGCCGCCGGAGATCAGCGCGTGCGGCAGCTCGCGTTTAATGTCTTCACACGCGCCGATAAAATCCTGCGCATAATTGTTGTGCTCGTCGATGCCCGTTGCGACCGCAAAGATGTTTGGGTCGAAGATAATATCTTCCGGCGGGAAACCGACCTCTTCGGTAAGGATCTTGTACGCCCGCCGGCAGATTTCGATTTTGCGCTCACGGGTGTCTGCCTGGCCCACTTCGTCAAACGCCATCACCACCACGGCCGCGCCATAGCGGCGCACCAGTTTTGCGTGATGCACGAACGTTTCGACGCCCTCTTTCATCGAAATGGAGTTAACGATGCCTTTGCCCTGAATACACTTCAGGCCCTTTTCGATAACGTCCCATTTCGAGGAGTCAATCATAATGGGCACGCGGGCGATGTCCGGCTCGCCGGCAATAAGGTTAAGGAAACGCACCATCGCTGCTTCAGCGTCGAGCATCCCCTCATCCATGTTGATGTCGATTATCTGCGCGCCGCTCTCGACCTGCTGGCGCGCCACGTCCAGCGCTTCGCTGTATTTCTCTTCTTTAATGAGGCGCTTAAATTTGGCGGAGCCGGTAACGTTAGTGCGTTCGCCGACGTTTACAAACAGCGAGTCGTCGCCGATATTGAGCGGCTCAAGGCCCGCCAGGCGACAGGCGACCGGCACGTCCGGCAGCTTGCGCGGCGCCACGCCATCCACCGCGCGGCACATGGCCGCGATATGTTCCGGCGTGGTGCCGCAGCAGCCGCCGACAATATTCAAAAAGCCCGATTCCGCCCACTCGCGGATCTGCGCGGCCATGATGTCGGCGTCTAAATCATATTCGCCGAAGGCGTTCGGCAGGCCCGCGTTGGGGTGCGCAGTGACGTAACACTCCGCGATACGCGACAGCTCGGCCACGTACTGGCGCAGCTCATCCGGGCCCAGCGCGCAGTTGAGGCCAAACGTGAGCGCGTCGGCGTGACGCAGCGAGTTGTAAAACGCCTCGGTGGTCTGGCCCGACAACGTGCGACCGGAGGCGTCGGTAATAGTGCCGGAAATCATGACAGGCAGCTCGACGCCGAGCGCCTCGAACTCCGCCTTCACGGCGAAAATTGCGGCTTTGGCGTTGAGGGTATCGAACACGGTTTCGATAAGAATCAGATCCGAACCGCCTTCAATCAGCGCGCGTGTGGATTCGCGGTAGGCGTCTACCAGTTGGTCAAAAGTGACGTTTCGAAAGGCCGGGTCGTTAACATCAGGCGAAATGGAGGCCGTGCGGTTAGTGGGCCCTAACACACCTGCCACATAGCGCGGTTTTTCCGGCGTGCGTGCAGTCCATTCGTCGGCGCAGGCGCGGGCGAGCTTCGCGGCCTCCAGGTTGATTTCCGCCGACAGCGATTCCATCTGGTAATCGGCCATCGCGATGGTCGTCGAGTTGAAGGTGTTGGTCTCGATAATATCGGCGCCCGCCTCGAAGTAGGCGTAGTGAATAGCCGCGATGATGTCAGGCCGGGTGAGCGCCAGCAGGTCATTATTACCTTTGAGATCGCACGGCCAGTCGGCAAAACGCTCGCCGCGGAAATCCTCTTCATCCAGACGATAGCTCTGGATCATGGTGCCCATACCGCCGTCCAGCACCATAATGCGTTCAGCTAGTTGCTGGCGCAGCTGTTCAGTTTTGCTACTCACATATGCTCCTGATACTCGACTCAACCCAGGCCGGAAAGGCCAGCGAACCATACTGGCATAAAGCGATCGGGCGGGAAAGGCGCGCGGCGGCAACTTGAGACATGTTCATTATTCACTGATCCGATGAGTTGCCTGGCGGTTGCATTATCGCCAAATAAAACGAAAATGATTTCCACGATACAGAAAAGGAGGCCGTTATGGTCGCTGCCGTACCCGCCAAACGTGGCAAAAAGCCCCGTAACGCCACCGCTGCCGCCGCGCCGCAGGCGACGGGCCAGGTGCAGTCGCTCACGCGCGGCCTGAAACTGCTGGAATGGATCGCGGAATCGCAAGGCAGCGTGGCGCTGACCGAACTGGCGCAACAGGCTGGCCTACCAAACTCCACCACGCATCGCCTGTTAACGACGATGCAGCAGCTGGGCTTTGTCCGTCAGGTGGGCGATCTCGGCCACTGGGCGATCGGCGCGCATGCGTTTATTATCGGCAGTAGCTTCCTGCAGAGCCGTAACCTGCTGGCGATTGTCCATCCGATTCTGCGCAAGCTGATGGAGGATTCCGGCGAAACCGTGAACCTCGCCGTGCTCGACAAGAGCGATCATCAGGCAATTATTATCGATCAGGTGCAGTGTAACCAGCTGATGCGCATGTCCGCGCCGATTGGCGGCAAGCTGCCGATGCATGCCTCCGGCGCCGGGAAAGCGTTTTTGTCGCAGCTCAGCGAGGAAGAGGTGTCCGCGCTGCTGCATCGTCAGGGGCTGAAAGCCTATACCCATGCGACGCTGGTCGCGCCAGCGCACCTGAAAGACGATCTCGCCCAGACGCGCAAGCGCGGCTACTCCTTTGACGATGAAGAGCATGCGCTCGGCCTGCGCTGCGTGGCCGCGTGCATTTATGACGAGCATCATGAGGCATTCGCCGCGATCTCCATTTCCGGACCTATTTCGCGGATGACCGACGACCGTGTGACGGAGCTGGGCGCGCTGGTGATCCGGGCGGCAAAAGAAGTCACGCTGGCTTATGGTGGGGTTCGTTAAGACGGGAGCGCCGGGCAGCGGCTATGCCGTTCCCGACACGCGTTAAATGAAAATGCCGGAGGGGCGTGGCGCATCCGGCCCGTCCCCTGACTCTGCTTCACTCACCGTCAAGGGCGTCAGCCCGGAAATAGCAGGTTCCGTCGGGCTGCTTTGGTTTGGCCAGCGCACGCAAAACCGCTGGCGCCGACGGTAGGCGTATACATCCTCCACATGCCCTTCCCGAATACGCGCCTGTAGCGCGCGCCAGTAGCTGGCGCTGAACAGATCGCTGTGCATCTCTTCAAACAGCGGGCCGATTTTCGGGTCGGCGCAGAGCCAGTGGCGAAACTCCTCCGGGAAGACGTCGCCGGGGGCGACGCTGTACCAGGGCTCGGCGCTGAGTTCGTCTTCCGGGTAGCGCGGCGGCGGGATATCGCGGAAGTTCACCTCGGTCATGTAGCAGATCTCGTCGTAATCGTAGAAAACGACCCGTCCGTGACGCGTGACGCCAAAGTTTTTAAACAGCATATCGCCGGGGAAAATATTGGCCGCGGCAAGCTGACGAATGGCGTTGCCATATTCTTCGATGGCGTCGCGCAACTGCTGGCCCGTCGCCTGCTCAAGCCAGAGGTTGAGCGGCACCATCCGCCGCTCGATATAAAGATGACTGATGGAAATAGCGTCGCCCATGTCGGTGAGCTTCTGCCCGACCTCCTGTTGCAGCAGCGCCATCAGCGCCGGGCTGATGCGCCGTTTTTCGATAACGAAATTCTCAAACTCCTGGGTGTCTGCCATACGCCCGACGCGGTCATGCTCTTTAACCAGCTGATAGCAGGCGCGCACGTGCGCTTCGCTCATCTCCTTCTGCGGGGCGAAACGGTCTTTGATGACTTTGAAAACCCGGTCGAACCCCGGGAGCGTGAAGACCAGCATCACCATGCCGCGGATGCCGGGCGCTTCAATGAACTGCTCGTCGGCATGGCGCAGGTAGTGGAGATATTCGCGGTAGCTTTCGGTTTTGGCGTGTTTCTGACAGCCAATCGCCATGTAGAGCTCCGCCGTGGTTTTCCCCGGCAGGATTTCACGCAGCCACTCGACAAGCGCGGCGGGCAGCGGCGCGTACACCATAAAATAGGAGCGGGCGAAGCCGAAGACGATACTGGCTCCGGCGCTGCCGGTAAGGCAGGTGTCGACGAACAGTTTGCCGTCGTCGCTGCGGTGGACAGGCAGCAGAAACGGCAGCGAGGCGTCGGGCAGACGCAGTTTACCCACCAGCCAGGCGGCTTTGTTGCGGTAAAAGAGTTCGTTGGCGATTTCCAGATGCGCCTGCGCGAGCCGCGTCGGGCCGAGCGTTTCATTGAGATGCGCGATGATGTAGCGAATGTCTCGCGCGAGATCCTGCCACGGCAGGCGCAGCGGCAGATAGCCAAGCAGGGTGGCGAGCAGCGGTTGCCAGCCCTGCTCCGGGAAAAACGTTTTGGCGAGCGGACGCGGAATGGTGCGAAAACGTCGCGCCGGCTGAGAGCTGAAAATAAACAGCCGCTCCGGTGTGAGCGAGCGGTGATCGTAAAGCCGGCAGTAAACCGAGTTGAAAAAGCTTTCGGCGATTTCAAAGCGCGGGTAATCAGGGAGCAGCTCGGTGTAATGGCGCTTTACGCGCAGCAGAAAGTCCGCGTTGGTGGCCTTTCCTTCCATGATGCAGCGCAGTTGCTCCACCACCAGCCCGACATGGTGGTCATAGAGGTGGATGCGGCTTTTCATCGCCTGCTGGACGGCATGCCAGTCGGCCTGCTCGAAGCGGTGCTGCGCGCCCGCGGTGATCTCCAGAAAGCGGCCATATTGCGCGTCAAAACCCTGCAGGATGGTTTGGGCGATAAGGAGTTCGAGTCCACGCGACGGCATAGGCAGGCTCCGTGTGTGAAAGGGGAAAGAGTGTCAGCCATTACGGTGGGGGCGCTTCGCTTACCCATCCTACAGTGCTTCATGGCGATAACGCCTTACCGACAAACGTAGGGCGGGTAAGCTTAACGCCACCCGCCATAACGCCGTCAGAACTGCGCTTCTTCCGTCGAGCCCGTCAGCGCCGTGACGGACGACGCGCCGCCCTGAATAATGGTCGTCACGTTGTCGAAATAGCCGGTGCCCACTTCCTGCTGGTGCGAGACGAAGGTATAGCCCTCTTTGCCTGCGGCAAACTCAGGCTGCTGCACTTTCTCGACGTAATGCTTCATCCCTTCGCCCTGCGCGTAGGCATGGGCGAGATCAAACATGTTGAACCACATGCTGTGGATGCCTGCGAGCGTGATGAACTGGTATTTGTAACCCATCGCCGACAGCTCCTCCTGGAAAGACGCGATGGTTTTGTCATCGAGTTTTTTCTTCCAGTTGAATGACGGCGAGCAGTTATATGCCAGCAGCTTGCCGGGGAAACGCGCGTGGATAGCTTCGGCGAAGCGGCGTGCCTGGTCGAGGTCCGGCGTAGAGGTTTCACACCATACCAGATCCGCATAAGGCGCATAGGCGAGCCCGCGGCTGATGGCCTGCTCAACGCCCGCACGTGTGCGGAAGAAGCCTTCGCTGGTGCGCTCGCCGGTAATAAATTCACTGTCATAAGGATCGCAGTCGGAGGTGATCAGATCTGCCGCGTCGGCGTCGGTGCGCGCAATCAGCAGTGTCGGCACGCCCATGACATCCGCCGCCAGTCGTGCTGCCACCAGCTTCTGGATGGCCTCCTGCGTCGGCACCAGCACTTTACCGCCCATATGACCGCACTTTTTCACCGAGGCGAGCTGATCTTCAAAATGCACCGCCGCCGCCCCGGCTTCAATCATCGCTTTCATGAGTTCGAACGCATTAAGCACGCCGCCAAACCCCGCCTCGGCATCGGCCACGATCGGCAGGAAATAGTCGACATAGCGCGGATCGCCCGGCTCAATGCCCGCCGCCCACTGGATCTGATCGGCGCGACGAAACGTATTGTTGATCCGCTCAACGACCGCTGGCACGGAGTTGGCCGGATAGAGGGATTGATCCGGATACATGCTGGCCGCGAGGTTAGCGTCCGCCGCCACCTGCCAGCCGGAAAGATAAACCGCCTCAATCCCTGCCTTCGCCTGTTGCAGCGCCTGGCCGCCGGTCAGCGCGCCGAGGCTGTTGACGTAACCTTTTTTCGACTCGCCGTGCAGCAGGCGCCACATCCGGGCAGCGCCGAGCTTCGCCAGCGTACATTCCGGGTTAACCGACCCGCGTAATTTCACCACGTCCTGCGCGCTATAGGGACGGCGAATGCCTTCCCAGCGCGGGTGTGTCCATTCCTGCTCTAACTGCTGAATTTGTTGGGTACGTGTTGTCGTCATGGCAGATGCTCCATTTTGTTGTGGTGTAGGATCAGGCCAGCAGGCGATAGCCGGGCAGCGTCAGGAAGTCGATCAGTTCATCAGAGGTGGTGATTTGCTCCATCAGTTGAGCGGCCTCGTCAAAGCGGCCATGGCTGTAGCGCTGCTCGCCAAGCTCCTCCTGAATCACGCGCATCTCTTCAGCAAGCATCTGGCGGAACAGGTCTTTGGTCACCTGTTTGCCGTTGCTGAGCGTTTTCTGATGATGGATCCACTGCCAGATGGAGGTGCGCGAGATCTCCGCCGTCGCGGCATCTTCCATCAGGCCATAAATCGGCACGCAGCCGTTGCCGGAGATCCAGGCTTCAATGTATTGCACCGCCACGCGGATATTGGCGCGCATGCCCTCTTCAGTGCGCTCGCCGGGGCACGGCTCAAGGAGTTGTTCTGCGGTAATGGGCGCATCATCGTCGCGCAGCACATGGAGCTGGTTTTTATGCTCGCCGAGCGCGCGGTCGAACACGGCCATCACCGTATCGCCGAGGCCCGGATGGGCAATCCAGGTGCCGTCATGACCGTTAGCGGCTTCAAGCTCTTTATCGGCTTTCACTTTGTTGAGCACCCAGGTGTTGCGCTCGCTCTCTTTACTGGGAATGAATGCCGCCATGCCGCCCATCGCGAAGGCGCCGCGGCGATGGCAGGTTTTAATCAGCAGACGGGAGTAGGCGTTCAGGAAAGGTTTATCCATCGTCACGGATTGTCTGTCCGGCAGGACGCGATCCGGATGATTTTTAAGGGTTTTTATGTAGCTAAAGATGTAATCCCAGCGGCCACAGTTTAGCCCGACGATATGATCACGCAGCGCGTGCAGGATTTCATCCATCTGGAAAACGGCGGGCAGCGTCTCGATAAGCAAGGTGGCTTTAATGGTGCCGCGCGGCAGGCTGAACCTGTCTTCCGCATAGCTGAACACGTCGCTCCACCAGGCGGCCTCGCGCCAGGACTGGGTTTTCGGCAGGTAGAAGTAAGGGCCGCTGCCCTTGGCCAGCAGATTTTTATGGTTATGGAAGAAGTAGAGCGCGAAATCAAACAGGCTGCCAGGAATGGGCTCGTCGCGCCAGGTAACGTGTTTTTCGGGCAGATGCAGGCCGCGCACACGGCAAACCAGAACGGCCGGGTCGGGCTTGAGCTGATAAATTTTACCCGCTTCGTTGGTCCAGGTGATGGTGCCTTTTATCGCATCGCGCAGGTTTATCTGCCCCTCGATCACTTTGCTCCATGCGGGGGCCAGTGAATCCTCGAAATCTGCCATAAAAACTTTGACGTTCGCGTTGAGCGCGTTGATTACCATTTTGCGATCGACCGGGCCTGTTATCTCGACGCGCCTGTCGAGGAGATCGTCAGGAATACCGCGGATTTTCCATTCCCCATTTCTTATGGAAGCCGTTTCCGAAAGAAAGTCTGGCAGCTTCCCGCTGTCAATATCCTGCTGCACCTGCTGGCGCGCCGCGAGCAGGCTGTTGCGCTGCGGCGTAAAACGGGCCACCAGTTCAGTAAGAAACTCGACGGCTTCGGGCGTCAGGATCTGTCGTTCCTGTTCGCCAAATGGCTGACTAAAAGCCAGTTCTGCGGTAATGACCTGTTGATTCATAGCAGCGCTCCTCGGTTTTGATCCAAAAGATTCCTCATTGCTGCCGTACGCGATCTCTTACGTTCAGATTTCGTACAGTACCATTAAGACTACTCAATATAATTTCAAAATCAAAAACAATTTCCATTTTTATCATTTAATAGATGCAACCTTTTGAATTTGAATAAAATAAAGGGAAAGCGGAGAGTGAATTGATTTTCAAAAACAAAAAAGGCACCCGAGGGTGCCTTCTGAAGCGTGCTGAAACGCTTAAGGATCTTGTGCGTGGAATTTTATTCGAGCGTAGGGTTCATATGGCGCAGATCGTATGGAGTGATCTGGTACACGTAATAGTTGAGCCAGTTGGTGAAAAGCAGGTTGCCATGGCTCCGCCAGGTCGCGCGCGGCGTCCTGGTGGGATCGTCATTCGGGAAGTAGTTGTAGGGGACGCGTGGCGCAAGACCTGCTTCAACATCGCGAAAATATTCGCCTGCGAGCGTCAAAGCGTCATATTCCGGATGGCCGGTGACAAACGCGATACGCTTATCCTTACTGGCAAACAGGTAAGCATCGCCCTCTTCTGATTCGGCAAGAATATCAAGGTCGGTATAATCGCGGATCAACGCTGCCGGGAAATCGGCATAGCGTGAATGCGGCGCCAGGAAAGAGTCGTCAAAACCTTTAGTCAGCAACGCGTGTGGCTGCGTGATGTGATGCTCATAGACCCCGGAGATTTTCTCTTGTCGCGTCTGTTTAGGAATGCCATACAGGATATTCAGTGCAGCCTGCACAGCCCAACAGACAAAAAGCGTCGAGGTGACGTGCTCTTTCGCCCACTCAAGCACCTGCTTGATTTGCGGCCAGTAAGCGACATCATTGAACTCCACCAGGCCCAGCGGGGCGCCAGTGACGATTAAGCCGTCATAGTTCTCATTACAGATATCGTCGAAGTTGCAGTAGAAGTTATTGAGATGCTCCGCAGGCGTATTGCGCGATTCACGGCTGTCGATACGCAGCAAGCGGATATCGACCTGCAAAGGTGAGTTAGACAGGAGCCGCAGGAACTGATTTTCCGTTTCGATTTTCTTGGGCATCAGATTCAGGATCAGCACCTTAAGCGGACGGATCTCCTGAACGCTGGCGCGTGATGTTGTCATCACGAAGACATTTTCCTGACGCAGAAAGTTTACGGCTGGTAACTCATCAGGCACCCGAATCGGCATAACCTTTACCTCACAACACACGTTTATACGTTTAGACATCCAGACAGCCAACAATAACCAGAAATAGCGTGAATGTCGAGCGTACCAGCATAAGGTGAAAATGTTTCACGGGAAGGGTGAATGCGGGGATCTTCAGTCAGGAAAGTGGGCTGGTATGGGGGACAGAGGATGGCGGGATGTGTCATAAGAGGTGACAGGGAGATGCGGCATGGTCCGGCTGTGCGTGACGCACGAAATCGGGTTTGCGCGAACGGTTGCCGACCGGGTTAGCTTTATGGATCGCGGCGAGATTGTGGAAGCGGCGCCGCCACAGAAGCACTTTTTCAGCCCGCGTTCAGAACGTGCCCGCGCGTTTCTCTCTGGTTATTCACTGATAAGAACTCTTTTACCGGGCTTGCCTGAACGGGATTTTTTAATAATCAGCTAAGTACGAAAAGCAGGGCGCGGCAGCATGAAAGCGCCTACCGGTTACGGAAGTGGTGCGGAGTGCTGGCGGGGGAAAACAAAAAAGCCCCATGCTTTCGCATGAGGCTTTTCTGTTTATTTGATGCCTGGCAGTTCCCTACTCTCGCATGGGGAGGCCCCACACTACCATCGGCGCTACGGCGTTTCACTTCTGAGTTCGGCATGGGGTCAGGTGGGACCACCGCGCTACAGCCGCCAGGCAAATTCTGTCCGTTCACCGCATACCGCCATGAACGTTTATCCGTCACAAGCTGAATCTCTCTCTCAACACGCCAGACTTCTTTGGCGTTGTAAGGTTAAGCCTCACGGTTCATTAGTACCGGTTAGCTCAACGCATCGCTGCGCTTACACACCCGGCCTATCAACGTCGTCGTCTTCAACGTTCCTTCAGGAGACTTAAAGTCTCAGGGAGAACTCATCTCGGGGCAAGTTTCGTGCTTAGATGCTTTCAGCACTTATCTCTTCCGCATTTAGCTACCGGGCAGTGCCATTGGCATGACAACCCGAACACCAGTGATGCGTCCACTCCGGTCCTCTCGTACTGGGAGCAGCCCCCCTCAATTCTCCAGCGCCCACGGCAGATAGGGACCGAACTGTCTCACGACGTTCTAAACCCAGCTCGCGTACCACTTTAAATGGCGAACAGCCATACCCTTGGGACCTACTTCAGCCCCAGGATGTGATGAGCCGACATCGAGGTGCCAAACACCGCCGTCGATATGAACTCTTGGGCGGTATCAGCCTGTTATCCCCGGAGTACCTTTTATCCGTTGAGCGATGGCCCTTCCATACAGAACCACCGGATCACTATGACCTGCTTTCGCACCTGCTCGAGCCGTCACTCTCGCAGTCAAGCCAGCTTATGCCATTGCACTAACCTCCTGATGTCCGACCAGGATTAGCTGACCTTCGTGCTCCTCCGTTACACTTTGGGAGGAGACCGCCCCAGTCAAACTACCCACCAGACACTGTCCCCACGCCAGATTATGGCGCCAGGTTAGAACATCAAACATTAAAGGGTGGTATTTCAAGGTTGGCTCCACGCAGACTGGCGTCCACGCTTCAAAGCCTCCCACCTATCCTACACATCAAGGCTCAATGTTCAGTGTCAAGCTGTAGTAAAGGTTCACGGGGTCTTTCCGTCTTGCCGCGGGTACACTGCATCTTCACAGCGAGTTCAATTTCACTGAGTCTCGGGTGGAGACAGCCTGGCCATCATTACGCCATTCGTGCAGGTCGGAACTTACCCGACAAGGAATTTCGCTACCTTAGGACCGTTATAGTTACGGCCGCCGTTTACCGGGGCTTCGATCAGGAGCTTCTCTTGCGATAACCCCATCAATTAACCTTCCGGCACCGGGCAGGCGTCACACCGTATACGTCCACTTTCGTGTTTGCACAGTGCTGTGTTTTTAATAAACAGTTGCAGCCAGCTGGTATCTTCGACTGACTTCAGCTCCACCCGCAGGGGCTTCACCTACATGTCAGCGTGCCTTCTCCCGAAGTTACGGCACCATTTTGCCTAGTTCCTTCACCCGAGTTCTCTCAAGCGCCTTGGTATTCTCTACCTGACCACCTGTGTCGGTTTGGGGTACGATTTCGTGTTACCTGATGCTTAGAGGCTTTTCCTGGAAGCAGGGCATTTATTGCTTCAGCACCGTAGTGCCTCGTCATCACGCCTCAGTGTTAAAGATAACCGGATTTGCCTGGTCATCACACCTACACGCTTAAACCGGGACAACCGTCGCCCGGCCAACATAGCCTTCTCCGTCCCCCCTTCGCAGTAACACCAAGTACAGGAATATTAACCTGTTTCCCATCGACTACGCCTTTCGGCCTCGCCTTAGGGGTCGACTCACCCTGCCCCGATTAACGTTGGACAGGAACCCTTGGTCTTCCGGCGAGCGGGCTTTTCACCCGCTTTATCGTTACTTATGTCAGCATTCGCACTTCTGATACCTCCAGCATGCCTCACAGCACACCTTCACAGGCTTACAGAACGCTCCCCTACCCAACAACACACAGTGTCGCTGCCGCAGCTTCGGTGCATGGTTTAGCCCCGTTACATCTTCCGCGCAGGCCGACTCGACCAGTGAGCTATTACGCTTTCTTTAAATGATGGCTGCTTCTAAGCCAACATCCTGGCTGTCTGGGCCTTCCCACATCGTTTCCCACTTAACCATGACTTTGGGACCTTAGCTGGCGGTCTGGGTTGTTTCCCTCTTCACGACGGACGTTAGCACCCGCCGTGTGTCTCCCGTGATAACATTCTTCGGTATTCGCAGTTTGCATCGGGTTGGTAAGCCGGGATGGCCCCCTAGCCGAAACAGTGCTCTACCCCCGAAGATGAGTTCACGAGGCGCTACCTAAATAGCTTTCGGGGAGAACCAGCTATCTCCCGGTTTGATTGGCCTTTCACCCCCAGCCACAGGTCATCCGCTAATTTTTCAACATTAGTCGGTTCGGTCCTCCAGTTAGTGTTACCCAACCTTCAACCTGCCCATGGCTAGATCACCGGGTTTCGGGTCTATACCCTGCAACTTAACGCCCAATTAAGACTCGGTTTCCCTTCGGCTCCCCTATACGGTTAACCTTGCTACAGAATATAAGTCGCTGACCCATTATACAAAAGGTACGCAGTCACCCTCTTACGAAGGCTCCCACTGCTTGTACGTACACGGTTTCAGGTTCTGTTTCACTCCCCTCGCCGGGGTTCTTTTCGCCTTTCCCTCACGGTACTGGTTCACTATCGGTCAGTCAGGAGTATTTAGCCTTGGAGGATGGTCCCCCCATCTTCAGACAGGATATCACGTGTCCCGCCCTACTCATCGAGCTCACAGCCTGTGTGCCTTCGTGTACGGGGCTGTCACCCTGTATCGCCGGCCTTTCCAGACCGTTCCACTGACACACAAGCTGATTCAGGCTCTGGGCTGTTCCCCGTTCGCTCGCCGCTACTGGGGGAATCTCGGTTGATTTCTTTTCCTCGGGGTACTTAGATGTTTCAGTTCCCCCGGTTCGCCTCACAGCACTATGTATTCATGCTGAGATAGTGCAACGAATTGCACTGGGTTTCCCCATTCGGACATCGCCGGTTATAACGGTTCATATCACCTTACCGGCGCTTTTCGCAGATTAGCACGTCCTTCATCGCCTCTGACTGCCAGGGCATCCACCGTGTACGCTTGTTCGCTTAACCTCACAACCCGAAGAAGTCTTCGTGCTGCGAGTTTGAGAGACTCTGACACACCGCGCATTCCTTATTACGGAAGAATGCAGCAGCGTGTCTGTTTCAATTTTCAGCTTGTTCCGGATTGTTAAAGAGCAAATATCTCAAACGTGACTTAACAGTCATTTTTGAGATATTAATCGGTAACGCCTTTCACTCATTACCAGCAGGTGGCGTCCCTTAGGGGATTCGAACCCCTGTTACCGCCGTGAAAGGGCGGTGTCCTGGGCCTCTAGACGAAAGGGACTTCGCTTTCGCAGACAACCCTGCTTCTTTACTTTCTATCAGACAATCTGTGTGAGCACGCGAGGTTGTATCTTGCAGGTAAGGAGGTGATCCAACCGCAGGTTCCCCTACGGTTACCTTGTTACGACTTCACCCCAGTCATGAATCACAAAGTGGTAAGCGCCCTCCCGAAGGTTAAGCTACCTACTTCTTTTGCAACCCACTCCCATGGTGTGACGGGCGGTGTGTACAAGGCCCGGGAACGTATTCACCGTGGCATTCTGATCCACGATTACTAGCGATTCCGACTTCATGGAGTCGAGTTGCAGACTCCAATCCGGACTACGACGCACTTTATGAGGTCCGCTTGCTCTCGCGAGGTCGCTTCTCTTTGTATGCGCCATTGTAGCACGTGTGTAGCCCTGGTCGTAAGGGCCATGATGACTTGACGTCATCCCCACCTTCCTCCGGTTTATCACCGGCAGTCTCCTTTGAGTTCCCACCATCACGTGCTGGCAACAAAGGATAAGGGTTGCGCTCGTTGCGGGACTTAACCCAACATTTCACAACACGAGCTGACGACAGCCATGCAGCACCTGTCTCAGAGCTCCCGAAGGCACTCCCGCATCTCTGCAGGATTCTCTGGATGTCAAGACCAGGTAAGGTTCTTCGCGTTGCATCGAATTAAACCACATGCTCCACCGCTTGTGCGGGCCCCCGTCAATTCATTTGAGTTTTAACCTTGCGGCCGTACTCCCCAGGCGGTCGACTTAACGCGTTAGCTCCGGAAGCCACGCCTCAAGGGCACAACCTCCAAGTCGACATCGTTTACGGCGTGGACTACCAGGGTATCTAATCCTGTTTGCTCCCCACGCTTTCGCACCTGAGCGTCAGTCTTCGTCCAGGGGGCCGCCTTCGCCACCGGTATTCCTCCAGATCTCTACGCATTTCACCGCTACACCTGGAATTCTACCCCCCTCTACGAGACTCAAGCCTGCCAGTTTCGGATGCAGTTCCCAGGTTGAGCCCGGGGATTTCACATCCGACTTGACAGACCGCCTGCGTGCGCTTTACGCCCAGTAATTCCGATTAACGCTTGCACCCTCCGTATTACCGCGGCTGCTGGCACGGAGTTAGCCGGTGCTTCTTCTGCGAGTAACGTCAATGGCCAAGGTTATTAACCTTAACCCCTTCCTCCTCGCTGAAAGTACTTTACAACCCGAAGGCCTTCTTCATACACGCGGCATGGCTGCATCAGGCTTGCGCCCATTGTGCAATATTCCCCACTGCTGCCTCCCGTAGGAGTCTGGACCGTGTCTCAGTTCCAGTGTGGCTGGTCATCCTCTCAGACCAGCTAGGGATCGTCGCCTAGGTGAGCCGTTACCCCACCTACTAGCTAATCCCATCTGGGCACATCTGATGGCATGAGGCCCGAAGGTCCCCCACTTTGGTCTTGCGACGTTATGCGGTATTAGCTACCGTTTCCAGTAGTTATCCCCCTCCATCAGGCAGTTTCCCAGACATTACTCACCCGTCCGCCACTCGTCAGCAAAGCAGCAAGCTGCTTCCTGTTACCGTTCGACTTGCATGTGTTAGGCCTGCCGCCAGCGTTCAATCTGAGCCATGATCAAACTCTTCAATTAAAGTTTGATGCTCAAAGAATTAAACTGTTAGTTCGTAATGAATTAACTGTTGTTCACTTGAGACTTGATATTCGTTTATCGTCCGTAGACGTTAAGATATCAGTGCCCCGAGTGCCCACACAGATTGTCTGATAAATTGTTAAAGAGCGGTGCGACGCGGCCTTCAGCCTGCCGTCGCGAGGTGGCGTATATTACGCTTTCCTCTTTCAGAGTCAACCCTTAATTTCAGGATTTTTCTCTCATCGCTTCGGCTATTTCGTGAAGTGCTTCACATTGCCGTCTCGATGGAGGCGCATTATAGGGATCTCAGTTTTCAGCACAACCCTTTTTTCGATCTTTTCTTTCAACTGCCGTTTTTTCACGCGCATTGCTGCGATCCCGCTCGATCTGCTCAACGAATACACGCATTTGCCCTTGCGCAGCGCCTTAAATCCAACCAAAGTCTTCATATCGATTGATACGAAACCGAGGCGATCATGTCTTCTGTATTGCGTTCTTATAAAAATACGTTCCCCCAAACCGGCCAGCGCGTAATGCTGGATAGCTCAAGCGTAGTGATTGGCGATGTGAGAATGGCTGATGATGTTGGCGTCTGGCCTCTGGTGGTTATCCGTGGCGATGTTAACTATGTCTCGATTGGCGCGCGCACCAATATTCAGGATGGCAGCATACTGCACGTCACGCATAAGTCTTCTTATAACCCTGAAGGTAATCCGCTGCGCATTGGCGAAGATGTTACCGTTGGGCATAAAGTTATGCTGCACGGCTGCACGATCGGTAATCGTGTGCTGGTTGGTATGGGATCGATCGTCCTCGACGGCGCCATTATAGAAGACGACGTGATGATAGGCGCCGGCAGCCTGGTGCCACAGAATAAACGACTGGAAAGCGGCTACCTGTATCTCGGCAGCCCGGTAAAACAGATTCGTCCTTTAAAAGACTCGGAGCGGGAAGGGCTGCGCTATTCCGCCAATAATTATGTGAAGTGGAAAGATGAGTATCTGGCTCAGGAGAGCCAGACCCAACCCTGATCATCCTCTTGCTGGGCAGCGATAAGCTGCTCAGCTTCCTCTTCCAGATCCCATCGGTGCTGGCGGAACGCGGCTAACCACCCCTGCGGCGTATCAGCGGAGAAGCGGGCCGCCAGGGCAGTTTTATTGATAGCGCAGGTTAACACCAGCCCATTCACCAGCGCCGGAAAGCAAACGGCTTGCTGTTCCTCATCCCAGTATTCACGATCCGGGAACTGAATCGCCTGATTCATTGCGCCAGCTCCTCTTTAAGCTTTTCAATGACAGGCGCCACTTCCGGCAGTACGCCATGCCAGAGCAGAACCGCATGGGCCGCCTGTCCCACCAGCATACCTAATCCATCCGCCAGCTGGGTGGCGCCCTGCGTTGTGCACCAGGACAGGAACGGAGTCAGCCCTTTCTGGTAGAACATGTCGTAGCACGCCGTTTTCTCATTCACCAGCGAAGCCGGGAGCGGCGGGATCTCACCGCTAACACCACTCGAGGTGGCATTGATAATAAGATCGAATGCATGGCCGTCCAGATCCTGGAGCGCAACGGCGCTGACACTACCGGTATGGCTGAACAGGTCCGCCAGCACCTGCGCACGCGCAAAAGTGCGGTTGGTTATTGTCACTGCGCAATCTAATGAAAGCAGCGGCAACAATACGCCTCTGGCTGCGCCCCCCGCTCCTACAAGAAGGATACGGTAGCGCGGTTTGATCATACCGAGACGCTCAAGATCGCTCAGCAAGCCGATACCATCGGTATTATCGCCCAGTAAGCGTCCGTCTTCGAGCCGCTTCAGCGTGTTGACCGCCCCAGCCAGGGCCGCCCTTTCCGTCAATTCATCCGCACGGGCAAAAGCCTGTTCCTTGAACGGCATCGTAACATTGGCGCCTTTTCCCCCGGCACTGAAGAAGCCCTCCAGCGTCTCCAGGAACGAATCAAGCGGCGCCAGTACGCGTCCGTAGGGATGCTCAATCCTGAGCTGTGCTGCAAATTGCTGATGTATAAACGGCGATTTGCTGTGTGCGACAGGATTACCAAAAACGGCGTAAGTTTCCATGCATTAACCTTGTCGGAAAAGTTCACCTGTGAGCGCATCACGGATCTCGGAAGGATTTTGTCGCCCCCCCGTTGCGCCATGCAATACAGGGAAATCGTCGCCGAACTGCGCCAGCACTTCCTGCGCCGTACGGCACGGCTCCAGTCCGGAGAGATTTGCACTGGTAGATACCAGTGGCTTACCGAAGGCTTCGCACAGCGCAATAACCTGTGGGTGATTGGTCACGCGCACCGCCAGCGAATCAAAACGGCCGGTCAGCCAGCGTGGTGTTGACGGTTTCGCCGGGAAGACGAACGTTACCGGCCCGGGCCAGCAGGCAAACACCGCTTCACGCTGTTCAGGCGTCAGAGCCTTGTCATCTATATAAGGCTCCAGTTGTTTGAAATTCGCCGCAATCAGGATGAGCCCTTTTTCCATGGGCCGCTGCTTAAGTTCAAGCAGACGTTTTACAGCGGTTTCGCTATCCGGATCGCACCCCACGCCGAAAACGGCTTCTGTCGGGTAAGCGATGACATTTTCATTTTTAAGGACGTCGACGATATGCGATATCGCGTCCGCAGACTGGTTATTCTTCACGATCTGATTCCGCCGTTACCGGCTTTCCACATTGTTTACTGGCACAAAAACGTTTTACGCCCTGTGCGGTTTTCTTTTCTATAAGGAGGGGATAATGACATTCCGGACACTCGCCGGCTACCGGTTTGAAATTAATAACAAACTGGCATTCCGGATAGCGATCGCAGGAATAAAAGGTTTTGCCAAAGCGTGAACGCCGCTGCACCAGATGACCGGTGCTGCACTGCGGGCAGGCAAGCGCGGTATCGTCGGGCTTGTCGATCTGCTCGGTATGCTCACATTCAGGGTAGCGGCTACAGCCGATGAACATGCCGAAGCGCCCCTGCCGGAGCACCAGGGTCGCATCGCATGTCGGACACTGCTGCCCTTCAAGTACTTTGACAATATGACCATCCGCCTGCCCTTTCAGCGGCCGGACGTAATCACATTCAGGATAATGCGAACATCCCAGGAAAGGACCATGTTTCCCGGAACGAATAAGAAGTTCAGCCCCGCATTTTGGGCAGGGCTCGTGTTTGGGCACTGAAAAGAGTGCTGACCTTGCCATAATTCACCACTGCGCTGAAAATATCAGTGCAGCATACCGTCATTCACTTCAAAGAGCAGTTCTTCCATTTGTTGATAGGCATTTTCACATCCGGGAATGTTGAAAAGCACCATCAGGATGACCCATTTCAAATCTTCTAAATCAAACTCAGCGGTATCCAGCGCCATGACGCGCTCAATGACCATTTCACGAGTTTCGAGATTCAGCACCTGAATTTGTTCCAGAAACAGCAGGAACCCCCGACAGCTGGCGTCCAGCCGCTGACACTCTTCTGCGGTGAAAATTCGCATTGAGAGTGGATCCGACGCCAGTTGCATCGGTGCGGAAAGCCCTTCCTGATAATCCGCCAGCTTCTCCAGCCATAACAGCGCGTTAAAAATATCTTCCTGATCAAAACCCGCATCCGTCAGGTCCCGCGTCAGCTTATCCTGGTCAACGCGCATCTCAGCTTCGTTATGGATATAGGTTTCAAACAAATACATTAGTACGTCGAACATGGCCTGCCCTCCTCACTCGGACATAGCCGCCGGGTACAGCTGCGATCCATCCTGCTAACTCCAGTTCGAGTAGCTGGGCTACCGTCAATGGCACAGGTTGGCCGGCACGTTCAGCGACGACGTCAACAGGTGTAACCTCATCTCCTACGTTAGCCAACAGCCCGGGAAATGGCAATGCACCTTCCTCTTGATCCGGTGAATAATTCGTCGCGTTAAGCCAGGGCAGCTCGTTTTGTAAATAATCGATAATGTCCTGAGGGTGCGTAACGGCTATCGCGCCTTGCTGAATCAGCCAGTGCGGCCCTTCGCAGCCAGGATTGCCGACAGGGCCGGGAAGCGCGAAAACCTCCCGCCCTTGCTCCAGCGCACACCGGGCGGTGACCAGTGAACCGCTGCGTAATGCCGCCTCCACCACCAGCACGCCAATGCTTAACCCGCTGATGATGCGATTACGTCTGGGGAAATTGGCCGGCCGGGGCTGTGCCTCAAAGGGGAATTCGGAAATGACCGCGCCGCCCCGCGTAATAATCTCTTCTGCCAGTTTACGGTGCCGAGCGGGATAAATCTGCGCCAGACCATTGCCCAGTACTGCGACCGTTGTCCCTTGCGCGCGTAGCGCACTACGATGCGCCACGGCATCGATACCCAGCGCAAGGCCGCTGGTTAGCGTCAGACCGCTTTCCGCCAGCGCGTAACAGAGCTTGCTCCCCCAATGTTCGCCATACCAGGAATGATGGCGGCTACCAACGACAGCCAGCTGCGGCCGGGCCAGTGCAGCAGGGTCGCCTGCCACAAGCAGCGCACCGGGAAACCATTCGAACGCGCGCAAAAAATCTGGGTACGCAGGAGAGAGCGCCGTCAGCAGATGATGGCCTGGAATATCAAGCCAGCGCAGGGCCGCATCAAGCTTCGCGGCGGGATAACTGAAAAATAGCGTTCGCTGCTTCGCATTTAAACCGGCCAGACGCAACGCGTCAGCGGGATCCTCCTGCATATTTTGCAGACGCTGAAAAGCCCGAACCATTATTTCACCGCTCAGGCTGTAAACCGCCATCAGGCGTAACCAAATCTCCGTTGGTGACATTGCGCTACCCCTCGCCAGACGCCGTTCTCTCATCCCTGTGATTCGTCGCTGATGCTGTCAATCAAAAGGGGATTTGTCTAGAATAGAGGATAAGATCCTTTCAACTCTTGAATACAGCTCTGGAAACTTATGTCAGTTTTGCAGGTATTACATATTCCGGACGAGCGGCTTCGCATCGTCGCTGAACCGGTTAAAGAAGTTAATGCAGATATTCAGCGTATCGTTGATGATATGTTCGACACGATGTACGCCGAAGAAGGTATTGGGCTCGCGGCGACCCAGGTGGACATTCATCAGCGCATTATCGTGATTGATGTCTCTGAAAACCGCGATGAGCGTCTGGTGCTTATCAACCCGGAGTTACTGGAACAATCCGGCGAGACCGGTATTGAAGAAGGTTGCCTGTCGATTCCGGAACAGCGCGCTTTTGTGCCGCGCGCCGAGAAAGTAAAAATTCGCGCGCTCGACCGCAACGGTAACTCTTTCGAACTGGAAGCTGACGGCCTGCTGGCTATTTGTATCCAGCACGAAATGGATCACCTGGTCGGTAAACTCTTTATCGATTATCTGTCGCCGATGAAGCGTCAGCGTATTCGTCAGAAAGTTGAAAAACTGGATCGCATGAAGGCGAAAGCCGCAGGTTAAATAAAGACAGGGAATAACGTGTCCGAGTCACTTCGCATTATTTTCGCCGGTACGCCGGATTTCGCAGCGCGTCATCTTGAGGCGCTGTTGTCCTCTTCCCATGAGATTGTCGGCGTGTTTACTCAGCCAGACCGCCCGGCAGGCCGCGGTAAGAAGCTAATGGCTGGGCCTGTGAAGGTGCTGGCTGAGGAAAACGGTCTGCCGGTTTTCCAGCCAAAGTCTCTGCGCCCTGTTGAAAATCAGGAGCTCGTGGCTGCGCTGAATGCGGATGTGATGGTGGTTGTCGCCTACGGACTCATTCTTCCGGAAGCGGTGCTTGCCATGCCACGTCTTGGCTGCATTAACGTCCACGGTTCGCTGCTGCCGCGCTGGCGCGGTGCGGCGCCTATCCAGCGTTCGCTCTGGGCGGGCGATACGCAAACCGGCGTGACTATCATGCAGATGGACAAAGGGCTTGATACGGGTGATATGCTGCGTAAGCTCACCTGCCCGATTACGGCAGAAGATACCAGCGCCTCGCTGTATGACAAGCTCGCGCAACTGGGCCCGCAGGGATTACTCGCCACCCTGAGCGATCTCGCATCCGGCGCAGTGGTTCCTGAGAAGCAGGATGATTCCAAAGCGACTTATGCGGAAAAGCTCAGTAAAGAAGAAGCACGCCTCGACTGGATGCTTTCCGCAGTTCAACTGGAACGCTGTATCCGTGCGTTTAATCCATGGCCCGTCAGCTATTTCATGATTGACGACCAGCCCGTTAAAGTCTGGAAAGCGTCAGTGTTGGATCAGCAGAGCAAAGCAGCGCCCGGCACCGTACTTGAGGCCGGTAAACAGGGCATCCAGATTGCGACAGCCGATGGCATACTGAACCTTGAAGATCTCCAGCCTGCGGGCAAAAAGCCGATGTCAGCGCAGGATCTTTTAAACTCCCGCCGGGAGTGGTTTACGCCAGGCAATATTCTCGCCTGAGCGACGGCATTAACAGCCCGGTTTTCCGGGCCTTTTTATTTTAAACGCAGGTTAACCTGCCCGTGGCTATGAAAAAATCCATTAATCTGCGCAGCATGGCGGCGCAGGCTATCGAACAGGTAGTCGAAAAAGGCCAGTCACTTAGTACCGTTCTGCCGCCCCTTCAGCACAAAGTCTCCGATAAAGATAAAGCCCTGCTTCAGGAGCTTTGTTTCGGCGTGCTTCGCACGTTCTCGCAGTTGGAATGGCTTATCAATAAGCTGATGTCACGTCCGATGACCGGCAAGCAGCGCACCATTCACTACCTGATAATGGTGGGTTTCTACCAGCTGCTATATACGCGCATTCCTCCACACGCCGCGCTGGCGGAAACTGTCGAAGGCGCGGTGGCGATTAAGCGCATGCAGTTTAAAGGCCTCATTAATGGCGTTTTGCGCCAGTTCCAGCGCCAGCAGGAGGAGTTGCTGGCCGAATTCGCGGGGCAGGATGCACGCTATCTACACCCGCTGTGGATCTTAAAACGCCTGCAGACAGCTTATCCGCAGCAGTGGCAGGCAATAGCAGAAGCCAATAACGAGCGTCCGCCGATGTGGCTGCGCGTTAATCGTCAGCATCATTCCCGTGACGAGTGGCTCAGGCTGCTGGAAGAAAACGGGATGACAGGCCATACCCATCCGCGATATCCGGACGCCGTACGTCTTGAAGCCCCGGCGCCGGTTAGCGCTCTTCCTGGTTTCGAAGAGGGCTGGGTCACGGTTCAGGACGCCTCGGCGCAGGGGTGCGTCGAGCTTCTGGCGCCGCAAAACGGCGAGACCATTCTTGATCTCTGCGCGGCTCCTGGCGGAAAAACTACGCATATCCTCGAAGCCGCGCCGCAGGCCAGAGTGATGGCGGTGGACGTTGACGCGCAGCGTATCACTCGAGTCTACGACAACCTGAAACGTCTTAATATGCAGGCAGAAGTTAAAGTGGGCGATGGCCGTTTCCCGACGCAATGGTGCGGCGATACGCAGTTCGATCGTATTCTGCTGGATGCCCCCTGCTCAGCAACCGGCGTAATGCGCCGCCACCCGGATATCAAATGGCTGCGTCGTGATTCCGATATCGCCGAGCTGGCGCAATTGCAGTCCGAAATTCTGGACGCCATCTGGCCGCATCTGAAGCCAGGCGGTACGCTGCTGTATGCTACCTGCTCGATTTTGCCGGAAGAAAACAGCGAGCAGATCCGTGCATTTCTTGCAAGAACGCGGGATGCACAGCTTGATGGCACCGGATCGCCACAAATGCCCGGCATTCAGAATCTGCCCAGCGCGACAGAAGGCGACGGCTTCTTTTACGCTAAGCTAATCAAAAAGTGATCGGGCCCGCGAGGCGGCCCCGGATGGGTGAAGCAAAACGATGAAGATAATCATTCTGGGCGCCGGCCAGGTCGGCGGTACGCTGGCGGAAAACCTGGTAGGCGAAAACAACGATATTACCGTTGTCGATACCAACAGCGATCGTCTGCGCATACTTCAGGATAAGTTTGATTTGCGCGTCGTGCAGGGGCACGGCTCCCATCCGCGCGTTCTGCGCGAGGCGGGCGCTGACGACGCTGATATGCTGGTTGCGGTCACCAGCTCTGATGAGACGAACATGATCGCCTGTCAGGTCGCGTATTCCCTGTTTAATACGCCTAATCGTATCGCGCGTATTCGCGCGCCAGATTATGTGCGTGATGCCGAACGCTTGTTTACGCCTGAAGCGGTGCCAATCGATCATCTGATCGCACCGGAACAACTGGTGATTGATAATATCTACCGGCTTATTGAATATCCAGGCGCCTTGCAGGTGGTGAATTTCGCCGAAGGTAAAGTCAGTCTCGCCGTTGTGAAAGCCTATTATGGCGGTCCACTGGTCGGTAACGCGCTCTCGACAATGCGCGAACATATGCCGCATATTGACACACGTGTGGCCGCTATTTTCCGTCACGACAGACCTATCAGGCCGCAGGGTTCCACTATTGTGGAAGCGGGTGATGAAGTGTTTTTTATCGCGGCGTCACAGCATATCCGCGCTGTCATGAGCGAACTTCAGCGGCTCGAAAAACCTTATAAACGCATTATGCTGGTAGGCGGTGGGAATATCGGCGCGGGCCTCGCGCGCCGGCTGGAAAAGGATTACAGCGTTAAGCTTATTGAGCGCGATCAACAGCGCGCCGCAGAGCTCGCGGAGAAACTGCAGCATACGATCGTATTTTATGGCGATGCATCGGATCAAGAGCTGCTTGCAGAAGAGCATATCGATCAGGTGGATCTTTTTATTGCTGTCACTAATGATGACGAAGCTAATATCATGTCCGCAATGCTGGCCAAACGTATGGGCGCAAAAAAAGTGATGGTGCTGATTCAGCGCCGTGCCTATGTGGATCTGGTGCAAGGCAGCGTGATCGATATCGCTATTTCGCCTCAGCAGGCGACGATTTCTGCGCTGCTTGGACATGTGCGTAAAGCGGATATCGTCAGCGTCTCGTCGCTGCGTCGCGGCGTGGCTGAAGCCATCGAAGCCGTAGCGCATGGCGATGAGACGACATCCCGCGTTGTCGGACGCGTAATTGATGATATCAAGCTGCCGCCTGGTACCATTATCGGTGCGGTAGTGCGCGGTAATGATGTCATGATCGCCAATGACAATTTACGTATTGAGCAGGGGGATCATGTGATTATGTTCCTGACCGACAAAAAATACGTTACCGATGTCGAGCGACTCTTCCAGCCAAGCCCCTTCTTTTTATAAAATTCAGGCGGCTGCGGCCGCCTTTTTTATTGTCGCTGAATATATCCGCATGATCTTCAAGGATTAAAAGCAATTTTCTCTTAAGCGGTAAAATGGAAAATCATATTTCCTTTGTTAGACTTAGTTAGGTTTTAAAATCCAGGGAGTAGAACAATGAGCTTTTTTAAAGAGTTTCGTGAATTCGCAATGCGCGGAAACGTGGTGGATTTGGCAGTGGGTGTCATTATTGGTGCCGCATTTGGCAAGATTGTTTCTTCACTCGTGGCCGACATTATTATGCCACCGCTGGGCTTGTTAATTGGGGGAATCGATTTTAAACAGTTTGCTTTGACGCTGCGACCTGCTGTCGGAGATACGCCCGCCGTCATCATGCACTATGGTGTTTTCATTCAGAACGTGTTTGATTTTGTGATTGTCGCTTTCGCTATTTTTCTGGCCATTAAGGTCATTAATAAATTGCACCAGAAAAAGCCAAAGGAAGCGCCGGGTCCAAGCAAAGAACAGGTTTTACTTACTGAAATCCGCGATTTGCTGAAAGAGCAAAATCGTCGCACATAAAGGCCCGCAAAAGCAGAAGGCCAGTGGTAAAAAAGCGATTTGCTTGTTTGCCACTGGCCTCCCAGTTACTCCGCTTGCCATGTTTTCCTTTACGCTGGTAGCTGCCTTTCCCTTTGAGGTTTTTTTCAACACGCTGGCGAAACAGAGGATCATGCAGCAGGGCTTCTATCGCGTTATCCTGGATTTGCCCTTTGGTATGTTTATAGCGACTCATCATTGCTCCTGTAGTTTATTCGACGCAAGTGTAGGCCTGAGAAGGTGAAAGATCAATGCGACCCGGTCTCTCCATTCGCGCCCTGCTCAAGTGTCTCCAGGATCGAGCAATAAACGCTGCTGTGCGCCGTGCCGCAACAGGCGTCATTCAGCTTCTGCAAAGAAACGCGCATGTTCTGCAATTCCTGAATACGGCTGTCGACTTCATGCAGTCGCGCCTGAACAATACTTTTCGACTCCTGGCAGGTGTGATGCTCCGGATCAATGCGAATCGATAGCAGTTCTCTGATGGACTCAAGGGTAAACCCTAACTGACGCGCATGGCGAATGAAGCGCAGACGTCGCAAATCGTTGTCAGTATAGAGTCGGAAGCCGCCTTCAGTACGGATTTCATGCTCCATCATTTGCTGTTTCTCGTAATAACGCACGGTGTCCGGCGTTACGCCTGCAAGGCGCGCAAGCTCTCCAATACGATACATCGTTATTCCTCCAGTTTGCTGGCGAGGGCGCTGGCGTAGCTGCCGCGCAGAAAATCAGTACTAAGCCCTGCCTGCTTCAATTTAAGCTCTAGCAAAGCCAGTCTTTTACAAACGGTCTGGTAATCAGGATGGTGATGATTAATTTCACTAAGGAGATCATTAAGCAGTAACGCTTCTTTGCGCGCCTCAAGCTCGGGTGGAAGGAAGCCCGCATTTTTCAACAACCGATAGCCGACACGCAGTTCAGGCGCGAGGTGCGAATCGTCGTCAAGCACCAGCGGCTCGCCAGAACCAGGTAGGTTGTCGAATTCACCTTTTTGCTGGGCCTCAAGGATATGGCGTTCGGCCCACTGATCCATTAACCACATTGCAGACTCCTTAAAGGGAATGAGAGCAGAAGTGAAGAATAGGCGATAGAACCCCAGAACGACAGGTATAAAAAAACCCGCCGAGGCGGGTTTTTTCACTACACTGCAAATTATTCTGCAGCTGCTTCTGCTTGCGGCTCGGCGCGATCAACCAGCTCGATGTATGCCATCGGAGCGTTGTCACCAGCACGGAAGCCACACTTCAGAATGCGAGTGTAACCACCGGCACGGCTCGCGAAACGCGGGCCCAGCTCGTTAAACAGTTTTGCCACGATCTCGTTATCACGAGTACGGGCGAATGCCAGACGACGATTAGCTACGCTGTCGGTCTTGGCAAGAGTAATCAGCGGCTCAACTACGCGACGCAGCTCTTTCGCTTTCGGCAGGGTCGTCTTGATGATTTCATGACGAACCAGGGAGCCGGCCATGTTGCGGAACATTGCCTGGCGATGGCTGCTGTTGCGGTTCAGTTGACGACCACTCTTACGATGGCGCATGACCTTATCCTTCTCAGTAAAACCTTAACCTGTGATCCGGTTACTCATCTGCAATGCTTGCCGGCGGCCAGTTTTCCAGGCGCATGCCCAGAGACAGACCACGGGAAGCCAGCACATCTTTAATCTCAGTAAGAGATTTCTTACCGAGGTTCGGCGTTTTCAGCAACTCAACCTCGGTACGTTGTACCAGATCACCGATGTAGTGGATAGCTTCTGCCTTAAGGCAGTTAGCAGAGCGGACAGTCAATTCCAGATCGTCAACAGGGCGCAGCAGGATCGGATCGAACTCTGGTTTCTCTTCTTTCACTTCCGGCTGACGAACATCACGTAAGTCAACGAAAGCTTCAAGTTGTTCTGCCAGGATGGTCGCCGCACGACGAATCGCCTCTTCAGGATCGATTGTGCCGTTGGTTTCCATTTCGATGACCAGCTTGTCCAGGTCGGTACGCTGTTCTACACGCGCTGCTTCAACATTGTAGGCAATACGTTCTACAGGGCTGTAGCAAGCGTCGACCAGCAGACGGCCGATTGGGCGCTCATCTTCTTCCGAATGAATTCGGGCAGACGCCGGCACATAACCACGACCGCGCTGAACTTTGATGCGCATGCTAATAGATGCGTTCTCATCGGTCAGGTGGCAGATCACATGCTGCGGCTTGACGATTTCGACATCACCGTCATGGGTGATGTCGGCTGCGGTTACAGGGCCAATGCCAGATTTATTCAGAGTAAGTACAACTTCATCTTTACCCTGAACTCTCACCGCCAGCCCTTTCAGGTTGAGCAGGATCTCCAGGATATCTTCCTGAACGCCTTCTTTGGTGCTGTACTCGTGCAGTACACCATCAATCTCAACCTCGGTCACCGCGCAACCCGGCATCGATGAAAGCAGAATACGGCGCAGTGCGTTACCCAGAGTATGGCCAAAGCCACGCTCTAAAGGCTCAAGGGTCACCTTGGCGTGCGTCGAACTCACTTGCTCGATATCTACCAGGCGCGGTTTTAGAAACTCTGTCACAGAACCCTGCATTGTGTCCTCTCTTTGGTACTAAGCTTTACTTGGAGTAAAGCTCGACGATCAGGTGTTCGTTAATGTCCGCAGACAGATCGGTGCGCTCAGGCTTACGCTTGAAGGTACCTTCCATCTTGCCAGCATCAACTTCCAGCCAGGTTGGCTTTTCACGCTGCTCAGCCAGCTCCAGAGCGGCTTTCACGCGAGACTGCTTTTTCGCTTTCTCACGAACGCTGACTACGTCGTTCGGACTAACCTGGTAAGAAGCGATGTTAACAACACGACCGTTTACCATAATCGCTTTGTGGCTAACCAGCTGACGTGCTTCTGCACGAGTGGCGCCAAAGCCCATACGGTATACAACGTTGTCCAGACGACCTTCCAGCAGAGCCAACAGGTTTTCACCGGTGTTGCCTTTCAGACGCGCGGCTTCTTTGTAGTAGTTACGGAACTGACGCTCCAGCACACCGTAGATACGGCGAACTTTTTGCTTTTCACGCAACTGCACACCATAGTCAGACAGACGCGGTTTACGTGCGCCGTGCTGGCCAGGAGCTTGTTCAATTTTACACTTGGTATCGATCGCGCGAACGCCAGACTTAAGGAACAGGTCTGTGCCCTCGCGACGGCTCAGCTTGAGCTTAGGACCCAAATATCTTGCCATTTTCTTTCTCCAACATTCCTAAAAACGGGCGTTATACGCGACGTTTTTTCGGCGGACGACAACCGTTGTGAGGGATCGGAGTCACATCAGTAATATTAGTGATGCGGAAACCAGCGGCGTTCAGAGCACGAATAGTAGATTCGCGGCCCGGACCCGGTCCCTTAACCATAACTTCCAGGTTCTTGATACCGTATTCTTTCACGGCTTCTGCGCAACGCTCTGCTGCAACCTGAGCTGCGAACGGAGTGGATTTGCGAGAACCACGGAAACCGGAACCACCGGCAGTTGCCCAACCCAGAGCGTTACCTTGACGATCAGTAATAGTAACGATGGTGTTGTTGAAAGAAGCATGGATATGAGCCACGCCGTCAGAGACTTGTTTTCTTACACGCTTACGTGCACGAACTGGTGCCTTTGCCATTATTCAATCACCCCGATTATTTCTTGATCGGTTTGCGCGGACCCTTACGGGTACGTGCGTTGGTCTTGGTACGCTGACCGCGAACCGGGAGACCACGACGATGACGCAAACCGCGATAGCAACCAAGATCCATCAGGCGCTTGATGCTCATACTCACTTCACGGCGCAGATCACCTTCAACGACAAATTTGGCAACTTCGTCACGCAGCGTGTCGATTTGTTCTTCAGACAGCTCACTGATCTTAACATCTTCAGCGAAACCCACTGCAGCCAGGATAGCTTTAGAACGGGTTTTGCCGATACCGTAGATCGAAGTTAATGCGATTACGGCATGCTTATGATCAGGAATGTTAATGCCTGCTATACGGGCCACTATGCACTCCTACTATATTGATTATGCGCCCCATGCTGAAAAGCCCGTTTTCAGGATACTCAAATGGAAACGCACAGACATACAAAAGATTGGCTGGCTAATCTAGCCAGCTCAACCCAACTTTGCAAGAAAAATATGCGAGATAATCAGCCTTGACGCTGTTTATGCTTCGGCTCGGCACTGCAAATCACGCGGATGACGCCATCACGCTTAACGATTTTGCAGTTACGGCATAATTTCTTGACGGAAGCACGAACTTTCATTTTTACTCTCCGTAACTTCTCAAGCGACCATTAACGGCCGTAGCCTTTGAGGTTCGCTTTCTTCAATGCAGACTCATACTGACTAGACATCATCAGAGTTTGCACTTGAGCCATAAAGTCCATGATGACAACGACAACGATAAGTAATGACGTTCCACCAAAATAGAACGGAACCTTCATTGCATCACGCATGAACTCCGGGATCAGGCAAATGAAAGTAATATACAGCGCGCCAACTAAAGTCAGGCGTGTCATTACTTTATCGATATACTTCGCCGTTTGTTCTCCCGGACGAATTCCTGGCACGAATGCACCGGACTTCTTCAGGTTATCTGCTGTTTCACGCGGGTTGAAAACCAACGCCGTGTAGAAGAAACAGAAGAAGATGATTGCAGACGCATAGAGTAACACATAAAGCGGTTGCCCAGGCTGCAAATACAGCGAAATTGTTGTCAGCCAGTTCCAACCAGTACCGCCCCCGAACCATGATGCGATGGTCGCCGGGAACAGAATAATACTGGAAGCGAAAATTGCCGGAATAACCCCAGCCATGTTCACTTTCAGCGGTAAATGTGTGCTCTGTGCAGCATAGACACGACGACCTTGCTGACGTTTTGCATAGTTCACGACGATACGGCGCTGACCACGCTCAACAAACACAACAAAGAAAGTCACTGCGAATACTAATACTGCAACCAACAGCAACAGGAGGAAGTGCAGGTCGCCTTGCCGCGCTTGCTCGATGGTATGGCCAATGGCCGGCGGAAGACCCGCAACGATACCAGCGAAGATTATGATAGAGATACCGTTGCCGATACCACGCTCAGTAATCTGTTCGCCCAGCCACATTAGGAACATTGTCCCGGTGACAAGACTCACAACAGCGGTGAAATAGAATGCAAAGCCCGGATTAATTACCAGGCCTTGCATACCAGGCATATTCGGCAGACCGGTAGCAATACCGATCGACTGGAATATTGCCAGCACCAGAGTGCCGTAACGGGTGTACTGGCTGATCTTACGACGACCAGACTCCCCTTCTTTTTTCATTTCTGCCAATGTCGGGTGAACGACAGTTAGTAGCTGGATAATAATAGAGGCCGAAATATACGGCATAATACCCAGAGCGAAAATAGAAGCACGGCTAAGAGCACCACCAGAGAACATGTTAAACATTTCAATGATGGTGCCACGCTGTTGCTCAAGCAGTTTGGCAAGTACAGCGGCATCAATACCAGGGATTGGAATAAAAGAGCCAATTCGGAACACAATCAGCGCACCGATAACAAACAGCAGTCTGCGTTTCAGTTCGCCAAGGCCACCTTTGGCACTTTGAAAATCTAATCCCGGTTGTTTAGCCATCTGCTACTTATTCCTCGATTTTACCGCCAGCAGCTTCGATAGCAGCACGAGCGCCTTTAGTCACACGCAGGCCACGAACAGTTACCGGACGAGTAACTTCACCAGCCAGAATCACTTTCGCGAATTCAATCTGGATGCCGATAATGTTTGCCGCTTTCAGCGTGTTCAGGTCTACCACGTCGCCTTCTACTTTAGCCAGATCAGACAGACGAACTTCTGCCGTGATCATTGCTTTACGAGAAGTGAAACCGAATTTCGGCAGACGACGGTACAGAGGCATCTGACCGCCCTCGAAACCGCGACGTACGCCACCGCCAGAACGAGACTTCTGACCTTTGTGACCACGACCACCGGTTTTACCGAGGCCAGAACCGATACCACGACCCAGGCGTTTACCCGCCTTTTTGGAGCCTTCGGCCGGAGACAGAGTATTTAAACGCATCTCTTACTCCTCAACTTTAACCATGAAGGAAACCGCGTTGACCATACCGCGAACAGCAGGAGTATCCTCGCGCTCTACGGTGTGGCCAATACGACGCAGACCCAGGCCAAGCAGCGTTGCCTTATGTTTCGGCAGACGACCGATTGCACTGCGGGTTTGAGTGATTTTAATAGTCTTTGCCATGGTCAATTACCCCAGAATTTCTTCAACGGATTTACCACGCTTGGCAGCGACCATTTCCGGGGATTTCATGTTGGCCAGGCCATCAATAGTTGCACGAACCACGTTGATCGGGTTGGTGGAACCATAGGCTTTAGCCAGAACGTTATGAACCCCAGCGACTTCCAGAACGGCGCGCATTGCACCACCGGCGATGATACCGGTACCTTCGGAAGCCGGCTGCATGAATACACGAGAACCCGTGTGAGCACCTTTAACCGGGTGCTGCAGGGTGCCGTGGTTCAGCGCGACGTTAATCATATTGCGACGGGCTTTTTCCATCGCTTTCTGGATCGCTGCCGGAACTTCGCGTGCTTTACCGTAACCAAAACCAACGCGGCCGTTGCCATCACCCACTACAGTCAGAGCGGTGAAGCTAAAAATACGACCACCTTTTACGGTTTTAGATACGCGGTTTACCGCGATCAGCTTTTCCTGCAGTTCGCCAGCTTGTTTTTCGATGTGAGCCATCTTACACCTCTACCTTAGAACTGAAGGCCAGCTTCACGGGCAGCATCTGCCAGTGCCTGGACACGACCATGATATTGGAAACCAGAGCGGTCAAAGGAAACATCTTTGATGCCTTTTTCCAGCGCGCGCTCAGCAACAGCTTTACCAACTGCTGCAGCGGCGTCTTTGTTTCCAGTGTACTTCAGTTGCTCAGCAATAGCTTTTTCTACAGTAGAAGCGGCTACCAGAACTTCAGAACCGTTCGGGGCGATTACCTGTGCGTAAATATGACGCGGGGTACGATGTACCACCAGGCGGGTCGCACCAAGCTCTTTGAGCTTGCGACGTGCGCGGGTCGCACGACGGATACGAGCAGATTTCTTATCCATAGTGTTACCTTACTTCTTCTTAGCCTCTTTGGTACGCACGACTTCGTCGGCGTAACGAACACCCTTGCCTTTGTAAGGCTCAGGACGACGGTAGGCGCGCAGGTCAGCAGCAACCTGGCCGATCAGCTGTTTATCAGCGCCTTTCAGCACGATTTCAGTCTGAGACGGACATTCTGCAGTGATACCCGCAGGCAGCTGATGATCAACAGGGTGGGAGAAACCCAGAGACAGGTTTACTACGTTCCCTTTGATCGCTGCACGATAACCTACACCAACCAGCTGCAGCTTCTTAGTGAAGCCTTCGGTAACACCGATAACCATTGAATTCAGCAGGGCACGCGCGGTACCAGCCTGAGCCCAACCGTCCGCAAAACCATCACGCGGACCGAAAGTCAGAGCATTATCTGCATGTTTAACTTCAACAGCATCGTTGAGAGTACGAGTCAGCTCGCCGTTTTTACCTTTGATCGTGATAACCTGACCGTTGAGTTTTACATCAACGCCGGCAGGAATAACGACCGGTGCTTTAGCAACACGAGACATTTTTTCCTCCGATTAGGCTACGTAGCAGATAATTTCGCCACCAAGACCAGCCTGGCGCGCTGCACGATCAGTCATAACACCTTTAGAGGTAGAAATAACCGCAATACCAAGGCCAGCCATAACTTTCGGCAGCTCATCTTTTTTCTTATAGATGCGCAGACCTGGGCGGCTGACACGCTGAATGCTTTCTACAACAGCTTTACCCTGGAAGTACTTAAGAGTTACTTCCAGTTCCGGCTTGGTGTCGCCTTCAACTTTAAAATCTTCAATAAAACCTTCTTCCTTCAGCACGTTGGCGATTGCCACTTTCAGCTTGGAGGAAGGCATGGTGACCGCAGCTTTGTTCGCGGCCTGACCGTTACGGATACGGGTCAGCATATCCGCGATCGGATCTTGCATGCTCATCTGTCTTTACTCCCGTGATTCAATTGGTGACAATTACCAGCTAGCCTTTTTCAGACCCGGGATTTCACCGCGCATAGCGGCTTCACGGACCTTAATACGGCTCAACCCGAACTTCCGCAGGAAAGCGTGCGGACGACCAGTTTGACGGCAGCGGTTACGCTGACGAGACGGGCTGGAATCACGCGGCAGAGTCTGCAGCTTCAGAACAGCGTTCCAACGATCTTCGTCGGAAGCGTTCACATCAGAAATGATCGCTTTCAGTTCAGCGCGTTTAGCGAAGTATTTTTCAGCTAAAGCTACGCGCTTTACTTCGCGTGCTTTCATTGATTGCTTAGCCATGAAGTAACCCTACCTTACTTGCGGAACGGGAAGTCAAAGGCAGCCAGCAGAGCACGGCCTTCTTCATCAGATTTCGCAGTAGTGGTAATGGTAATATCCAAACCACGAACGCGATCGACTTTGTCATAGTCGATTTCCGGGAAGATGATCTGCTCACGGACACCCATGCTGTAATTGCCACGACCGTCGAAAGACTTAGCGGACAGGCCGCGGAAGTCACGAATACGCGGTACAGCAATAGTGATCAGGCGCTCAAAGAACTCCCACATGCGTTCGCCACGCAGAGTTACTTTACAGCCGATCGGATAGCCCTGACGGATTTTGAAGCCTGCAACAGATTTGCGTGCTTTGGTGATCAGCGGTTTTTGACCGGAGATTGCTGCCAGGTCAGCTGCTGCGTTATCCAGCAGTTTCTTGTCAGCGATCGCTTCACCAACACCCATGTTCAGGGTGATCTTCTCGACCCGAGGGACTTGCATGACAGAATTGTAGTTGAACTGAGTCATCAGTTTATTAACTACTTCGTCTTTGTAGTAATCATGCAGTTTCGCCATCGTACTACTCCAAATTACTTGATAGTTTCGCTGTTAGATTTGAAGAAACGGACTTTTTTGCCATCTTCGAATCTAAAGCCTACACGGTCAGCCTTGCCGGTTGCCGCATTGAAGATTGCAACGTTAGAAACCTGAATTGCAGCTTCTTTTTCAACGATGCCACCCGGTTGGTTCAGGGCCGGAACCGGCTTCTGATGTTTCTTAACCAGGTTGATACCTTCAACAATGACCTTGCCGGAAGACAGGACATTCTTAACTTTACCGCGCTTACCTTTATCTTTACCGGTTAACACGATAACTTCGTCATCACGACGGATTTTCGCTGCCATGATTCGCTCCTTAGAGTACTTCTGGTGCCAGAGAGATGATTTTCATAAACTTCTCAGAACGAAGTTCACGAGTTACCGGCCCAAAAATACGCGTACCGATAGGCTGCTCGCTGTTGTTGTTCAGAAGAACACAAGCATTGCCATCGAAGCGAACGACAGAACCGTCAGGGCGACGAACACCCTTCTTGGTGCGCACCACTACCGCCTTCAGCACATCACCTTTCTTAACTTTACCGCGAGGAATTGCTTCCTTGATGGTAATTTTGATGATATCGCCGACGCCTGCGTAGCGACGGTGCGAGCCACCCAGAACCTTGATACACATTACGCGACGCGCGCCGGAGTTGTCGGCGACGTTCAGCATAGTCTGTTCTTGGATCATTTCAGTGCTCCGCTAATGTCAACTACTACTTCGGGACCTAAATATCAGGTCGTTAAAAATCCCCATAATCGAGGGCGCGGCATTATAACACCGCTCACAGGATATGGGTAGAAAAAATAAACGGCTCATCGCTGAGCCGTTTATTCTGTTAGAGAGCGCTACTCTATTACAGAACCGCTTTCTCTACAACGCGAACCAGCGTCCAGGACTTAGTCTTGGACAGCGGACGGCATTCGCGGATTTCAACCACGTCACCGATACCGCATTCGTTGTTCTCGTCATGTACGTGCAGTTTGGTCGTACGCTTGATGAATTTACCGTAGATCGGGTGTTTCACAAAACGCTCGATGGCAACAACAATGGATTTCTCCATTTTGTCGCTAACAACGCGACCTTGCAGAGTACGGATTTTATCGGTCATTACGCACCCGCCTTCTCAGTCAGTAAAGTCTTAACGCGTGCGACATCACGACGCACTTGCTTCAACAGGTGAGTCTGTTGCAGCTGGCCACTTGCAGCCTGCATACGCAGGTTGAACTGCTCGCGCAGCAGGTTAAGCAGCTCGGTGTTCAGCTCTTCAACACTCTTCTCACGCAGCTCTTTTGCTTTCATTACATCACCGTCTTAGTTACAAAGGTGGTTTTAATCGGCAGTTTCGCTGCTGCCAGCTTGAATGCTTCACGGGCCAGCTCTTCCGGCACACCGTCCATTTCGTACAGGACTTTACCCGGCTGAATCAAGGCAACCCAATACTCCACGTTACCTTTACCTTTACCCATACGCACTTCCAGCGGCTTTTCGGTGATCGGTTTGTCCGGGAATACACGGATCCAGATCTTACCCTGACGCTTAACTGCACGGGTCATTGCACGACGTGCTGCTTCGATCTGACGGGCAGTCAGACGACCACGGCCAACAGCTTTAAGACCGTAAGTGCCGAAGCTAACATCCGTACCCTGCGCCAGACCACGGTTGCGGCCTTTGTGCACTTTACGGAATTTTGTACGCTTTGGTTGTAACATCAGCGACGCTCCTTATTTACGGCCTTTACGCTGCTGCTTTTTCGGTTGAGCAGCCGGTTTTTCCGGTTGTTCAACAGCAGCCATACCACCAAGGATCTCACCTTTGAAGATCCACACTTTAACGCCGATTACACCGTAAGTGGTGTGCGCTTCGGAGGTGTTGTAGTCGATGTCAGCGCGCAGAGTATGCAGCGGAACGCGACCTTCACGATACCACTCGGTACGTGCGATCTCAGCGCCGCCCAGACGGCCGCTAACTTCAACTTTGATACCTTTAGCGCCCAGACGCATGGCATTCTGTACAGCACGCTTCATAGCACGACGGAACATAACGCGACGTTCCAGCTGAGAAGTGATGCTATCAGCAACCAGTTTTGCGTCCAGTTCAGGTTTACGAACTTCGGCGATATTGATCTGTGCAGGCACGCCAGCGATGTCCGCTACGCCCTTACGCAGTTTTTCAACGTCTTCACCTTTCTTACCGATAACGATACCCGGGCGAGCAGTGTGAATGGTCACACGGATGCTTTTAGCCGGACGCTCGATAACGATACGAGATACAGACGCTTTAGCCAGTTCCTTATTCAGGTACTGACGAACTTTAAAGTCGCTGTCCAGGTTGTCAGCGAATTCTTTGGTGTTCGCGAACCAGGTAGAGTTCCATGGTTTTACAATACCCAGGCGAATACCATTAGGATGTACTTTCTGACCCATTGCTAGTCTCCAGAGTCTCAGCGATCGGACACAACCACAGTGATGTGGCTGGTGCGCTTCAGAATGCGATCTGCACGACCTTTCGCACGCGGCATAATGCGTTTCATGCTCGGGCCTTCGTCTACGAAAATTTTCGTGACTTTCAGATCGTCAATGTCAGCGCCATCGTTGTGTTCAGCGTTAGCAATGGCAGATTCCAGGACTTTCTTAACCAATACAGCTGCTTTCTTATTGGTGTAGGTCAGAATATCCAGAGCCTGCGACACTTTCTTACCGCGAATCAGGTCAGCCACCAGGCGAACCTTCTGAGCAGAAGAACGAGCATGGCGATGTTTAGCGATAGTTTCCATCTCTTCCTCCTACTTATTTCTTCTTGGCTTTTTTATCAGCCGCGTGACCGCGATAAGTACGGGTCGGTGCGAATTCACCCAGTTTGTGACCGACCATTTCATCGGAAACAAAGACTGGAACGTGCTGACGACCATTATGGACAGCGATGGTCAAACCGATCATGTTTGGAAAGATCGTTGAACGACGGGACCAAGTGCGCAGGGGCTTCTTGTCACCGCTTTCCACCGCTTTCTCTACCTTCTTCAGCAAGTGCAGGTCAATAAAAGGACCTTTCTTGAGAGAACGTGGCATGGCTTATCCTCTAAAATTATTTGCTACGGCGACGTACGATGAATTTATCAGTACGCTTGTTGCTGCGGGTCTTCTTACCTTTGGTCTGAACGCCCCACGGAGTTACCGGGTGCTTACCAAAGTTACGACCTTCACCACCACCATGTGGGTGATCCACCGGGTTCATCGCCGTACCGCGAACGGTAGGACGAACACCACGCCAGCGTGCAGCACCTGCTTTACCCAGAACGCGCAGCATATGCTCAGCGTTACCAACTTCGCCCAGAGTAGCGCGGCAGTCAGCTTCCACTTTACGCATTTCGCCAGAACGCAGACGCAGGGTGACATAAGCACCGTCACGAGCAACGATCTGAACATAGGTACCAGCAGAACGTGCCAGCTGACCGCCTTTACCTGGTTTCATTTCTACGTTATGAACAGTAGAACCAACCGGGATGTTGCGCATCGGCAGGGTGTTACCTGGTTTGATTGCAGCATCAACGCCAGACTGAATCTGGTCGCCAGCTTTCAGGCCTTTAGGGGCCAGGATGTAACGGCGCTCGCCATCTTTGTACAGAACCAGCGCGATGTTCGCGGAGCGGTTCGGATCGTACTCAAGACGTTCAACAACTGCCGGGATACCGTCTTTGTTGCGTTTGAAGTCAACAATACGGTAGGCCTGTTTGTGACCACCACCGATGTGACGAGTGGTGATACGGCCATTGTTGTTACGACCACCGGATTTGCTGTTTTTTTCCAGCAACGGAGCAAAAGGTTTGCCCTTGTGCAGCTCAGGGTTAACCACTTTAACAACGTGGCGACGACCCGGAGATGTCGGTTTACATTTAACAACTGCCATTGTATTACTCCTCCGACTTACTCAGCGCCGCCGATGAAGTCCAGATTCTGGCCTTCTTTCAGGGTGACGTAAGCTTTTTTCCAGTCGCTACGACGACCGATACGCTGTCCGTGACGTTTAACTTTCCCTTTAACAACCAGGGTGTTAACGACTTCGACTTCGACTTCAAACAGTTTCTGCACAGCAGCTTTGATTTCTGCTTTAGTCGCGTCTTTAGCAACTTTGAGAACGATGGTGTTGGTTTTTTCCATCGCAGTAGACGCTTTTTCAGAAACGTGCGGTGCGCGCAGCACCTTCAGCAGACGTTCTTCACGAATCATGCCAGCATCTCCTCAACTTGCTTAACAGCATCAGCAGTCATTACGACTTTGTCGAAGGCGATCAGGCTAACCGGGTCGATACCTGTAGCATCGCGTACGTCAACCTTGTGCAGGTTACGTGCGGCCAGGAACAGGTTTTCGTCCAGTTCACCGGTGATGATCAGCACATCTTCCAGAGCCATGTCTTTCAGTTTCTGTGCCAGCAGCTTGGTTTTCGGCGCTTCAACAGAGAACTTCTCGACAACGATCAGACGATCCTGACGTACCAGTTCGGACAGGATGCTTTTCAGCGCGCCGCGGTACATCTTTTTGTTAACTTTTTGACTGTGGTCCTGCGGACGCGCAGCGAAGGTTACGCCACCAGAACGCCAAATCGGGCTCTTGATGGAACCAGAACGCGCACGGCCAGTACCTTTCTGGCGCCACGGTTTTTTACCGGAGCCAGTTACTTCAGCACGGGTCTTCTGAGCACGAGTACCCTGACGAGCACCAGCTGCGTAAGCAACTACAACCTGGTGTACCAGCGCTTCGTTGAAATCACGACCGAAGGTAGTTTCGGAAACAGTCAGCGCGCTCTGCGCGTCTTTCAGTACTAATTCCATTGCTATCTCCTCACGCCTTCACAGCTGGTTTAACGATCAGGTCGCTACCGGTCGCACCCGGGACAGCACCTTTAACCAGCAGCAGGTTGCGCTCAGCGTCAACACGTACTACGTCCAGGCTCTGAACGGTTACACGCTCGTTACCCAGCTGACCTGCCATTTTCTTGCCTTTGAACACTTTGCCCGGAGTCTGGTTCTGACCGATAGAACCCGGAACGCGGTGGGACAAGGAGTTACCGTGAGTAGCGTCCTGGGTACGGAAGTTCCAGCGCTTAACGGTACCGGCGAAACCTTTACCTTTAGAGGTGCCAGTTACGTCAACTTTTTTAACTTCAGCAAACAGCTCAACGCTAATGCTCTGACCTACGGTGTATTCTTCGCCATCAGCGAGACGGAATTCCCACAGACCACGGCCAGCTTCTACGCCAGCTTTAGCGAAGTGACCCGCTTCCGGCTTGGTTACGCGGTTAGCTTTTTTAGCACCGGTGGTAACCTGCACAGCGCGGTAGCCGTCGTTAGCCAGGTCTTTAACCTGAGTAACGCGGTTTGCTTCAACTTCGATTACGGTTACTGGGATAGAAACGCCTTCTTCAGTGAAGATGCGGGTCATACCCACTTTTTTACCGACTAAACCAATCATTGTTTCAACCTCTCAATCGCTCAATGACCTGATTAACCCAGGCTGATCTGCACGTCTACACCGGCAGCCAGATCCAGACGCATCAGAGCATCAACGGTTTTCTCGGTTGGCTCAACGATGTCAACCAGACGCTTGTGAGTGCGGATTTCGTACTGATCACGCGCGTCTTTGTTAACGTGCGGGGAGATCAGAACGGTAAAGCGCTCTTTGCGGGTCGGCAGCGGGATCGGACCACGGACTTGCGCACCAGTGCGCTTAGCAGTCTCGACGATTTCCGCGGTTGATTGATCGATCAGACGATGATCAAACGCTTTCAGGCGGATACGGATTCTTTGGTTCTGCATGAGACCAGAGCTCCAATTATTTTATAGACGAAAATGATTACTCCTCGAACCCATTACGATTGATGGGAGAGTGTAATCGTTCTTACGTAGCCCCCCGATTGGGAGCATTGTAGATAGCCAAACCGCAGCTATCAGGGTTCATATTGAACCCGCCGTCATTAATGACAAGCCCGCGCATTATACGTAAATCTGACGCCGACGCAAGCTCTGATTAGAAATTAAACATTCTTCCGTACTGCATCGCAGTCTACTGCAACATGTACGTCCGCGGCTAGATTAGCTGGAATGTATCGCGCATCACTGAAAGAACGCCATTCGCTTCGCCGCACACAGATTGTATTTTTACGGCGTTATGAATGGCTCACCAGAAGGTGGTGATATGATTACGTTATGGTTATTGGGGTATATATTGCTGAACGCAGGGCTAGTGCTGAAAGATCTTCGTTATGGCCTGCTACCCAACAGCCTGACTTGTCCCCTCCTTTGGCTGGGTTTGTCTTACCATCTCATTTTTCAGTCACGCTTCCTCGCTGATGCGGTAGCGGGCGCACTCATTGGCTACCTATCCTTGTCGTTGCTTTACTGGGCTTACCGATGGTTACGTAATTCTGAAGGGCTGGGATATGGCGATGTTAAATATCTCGGCGCGCTTGGCGCCTGGCATGGATGGCAGATGTTGGGCCTGTTGCTTTTAACTGCCGCTTTGCTCGGGCTAATGATGTCGTTTTTCCTGTACCGTAAAAAAGAGCCGATGCATTTACGAAAAACCCCGCTACCTTTTGGTCCATTTCTGGCGGCAGCGGGGTTGCTTTGCAGTATCTCTACTTTCCAGATACTGGATGTATAAATGTTAGCTCTGTTCTTTAATCTGGGACTGAATGTAATTCTGCAGGCCAATTTTGCTGATAAGATCCAGCTCGGTTTCAAGCCAGTCGATATGGTGCTCTTCGTCCTCAAGGATTTTGATCATGATATCCCTGCTGACGTAATCATGAATAGAATCTGCATAGGCGATAGCCTCACGCAAATCTTTCGCGCCTTCCATCTCAAGAGTGAGATCGGAGCGCAGCATTTCTTCTACATCTTCGCCGATATGCAGTTTACCCAGGTCCTGAAGGTTGGGGATGCCCTCAAGAAATAAAATACGTTCGATATAAATATCGGCGTGTTTCATTTCATCAATAGACTCATGGTATTCGACATCGTTGAGGCGCATCAGGCCCCAGTTTTTGAACATTCTCGCATGGAGAAAGTACTGGTTGATTGCGATAAGCTCATTTCCCAATAATTTATTGAGATAGTTTATTATCTTAATATCACCTTGCATTTTGCTTCCCTCCGCTTCCACTACATGAAGCGTAGATGGGCTGGCGTGGAAGTCAAAATCTGCGGTCAGGCAATTTCCTGATACTCAGGGATCTGCATCAGCTCGTCCTGCATTATTTCGCGGGCGGCGCGAACGCATTTACCACACTGATTGCCAATCGGCATAAATTTACGAAGCTGCTGGAAGGACTGGGGATGATGCTGACGTACCGCCTGCCGTATTTTTTTATCGCTGATACCATTACACAAACAAACGTACATGATAACTCCCGTTCAGTTTATGCACAGAGTGTAAATGAGAATGGTTATGATTACAACGAGGCAGGGACAGACTTTTAATGAGGGATGAGTGGCTTTAGAAAGTGTATAAACCTTTAGAACAACTTTTCCTTATAAAACAAAAAGGGCGCCGAAGCGCCCTTTTCAATTCTGAGTTAATTAGCCCAGAACTTTAGCAACCACGCCAGCGCCTACGGTACGGCCGCCTTCGCGGATTGCGAAACGCAGACCGTCGTCCATTGCGATCGGGTGGATCAGGGTGACAACCATTTTGATGTTGTCGCCCGGCATTACCATCTCAACGCCTTCCGGCAGTTCGATGGTACCGGTCACGTCAGTGGTACGGAAGTAGAACTGCGGACGGTAGCCTTTGAAGAACGGAGTGTGACGGCCGCCTTCGTCTTTGGACAGAATGTACACTTCAGATTCGAACTTGGTGTGCGGCTTGATGGAGCCCGGCTTAGCCAGTACCTGACCACGTTCGATTTCTTCACGTTTGATACCACGCAGCAGAACACCTACGTTCTCGCCCGCGCGGCCTTCGTCCAGCAGTTTGCGGAACATTTCAACGCCGGTACAGGTAGATTTCGCGGTGTCTTTGATACCAACGATTTCCACTTCTTCACCAACTTTGATGATACCGCGCTCTACACGACCGGTAACAACGGTACCACGACCGGAGATGGAGAATACGTCTTCGATCGGCAGCAGGAACGGCTTGTCAATCGCGCGCTCCGGTTCCGGGATGTAAGAATCCAGGTGACCTGCCAGCTCGATGATTTTCTCTTCCCACTCAGCTTCGCCTTCCAGCGCTTTCAGCGCGGAACCGCGAACGATCGGGGTGTCATCGCCCGGGAAGTCGTACTGAGACAGCAGCTCACGCACTTCCATCTCAACCAGTTCCAGCAGCTCTTCGTCATCAACCATGTCGCATTTGTTCAGGAACACGATGATGTACGGAACGCCTACCTGGCGACCCAGCAGGATGTGCTCACGGGTCTGCGGCATCGGGCCGTCAGTCGCAGCAACAACCAGGATAGCGCCGTCCATCTGAGCAGCACCGGTGATCATGTTTTTCACGTAGTCGGCGTGGCCCGGGCAGTCAACGTGCGCGTAGTGACGAGTCGGGGTGTCATATTCAACGTGAGAGGTGTTGATGGTGATACCACGAGCTTTTTCTTCCGGCGCGTTATCGATCTGATCGAATGCACGAGCAGAACCACCGTAGGTTTTAGCCAGAACGGTAGTGATGGCAGCGGTCAGGGTAGTTTTACCATGGTCAACGTGGCCGATAGTACCGACGTTAACGTGCGGTTTTGTACGTTCAAATTTTTCTTTAGACACGGCTATATTCCTTACTATAGTGCCCCCTCGCCGAGAGGGCACGGGACTTTGGTTTTAACCCTGAGGCTTATTTGCCACGGGCTTCGATAACGGCCTGAGCGACGTTGTTCGGCGCATCATCATACTTCAGGAATTCCATAGTGTATGATGCACGACCTTTGGTCAGAGAACGCAGCTGAGTTGCATATCCGAACATTTCAGACAGCGGAACTTCAGCGTGGATCTTCACGCCAGTCACTTCGGATTCCTGACCACGCAGCATACCGCGACGACGGCTCAAGTCACCGATAACGTCACCAGTGTTCTCTTCCGGAGTTTCTACTTCAACCTTCATGATCGGCTCAAGCAGAACTGGTTTTGCTTTCTTAAAGCCTTCTTTAAAGGCGATAGAAGCTGCCAGTTTAAACGCCAGTTCAGAGGAGTCAACGTCGTGGTAAGAACCGAAGTGCAGACGAATACCGATGTCTACTACCGGGTAACCTGCCAGCGGACCAGACTTCAGCTGCTCCTGGATGCCTTTATCAACGGCCGGGATGTATTCGCCAGGAATTACACCACCTTTGATGTCGTTGATGAACTCGTAACCTTTCGGGTTAGAGCCCGGCTCCAGCGGGTACATGTCGATCACAACGTGACCGTACTGACCGCGACCACCAGACTGCTTAGCATGTTTACCTTCAATGTCGGTAACCTTGGTGCGAATCGCTTCGCGGTAAGCAACCTGAGGTTTACCTACGTTCGCTTCAACGTTGAATTCACGCTTCATACGGTCAACGATGATGTCGAGGTGCAGCTCACCCATACCAGCGATGATGGTCTGGTTAGATTCTTCGTCAGTCCATACGCGGAAAGACGGGTCTTCTTTAGCCAGACGGCCCAGAGCCAGACCCATTTTTTCCTGGTCAGCTTTGGTTTTCGGTTCAACCGCGATAGAGATTACCGGCTCAGGGAATTCCATGCGCTCCAGAATGATCGGGTGATCCGGGTTACACAGAGTGTCACCGGTGGTCACGTCTTTCAGACCGATAGCTGCAGCGATATCGCCCGCGCGAACTTCTTTGATCTCTTCACGCTTGTTAGCGTGCATCTGTACGATACGACCGAAACGCTCACGTGCGGATTTCACGGAGTTCAGGATGGTATCGCCAGAGTTAACCACGCCAGAGTACACGCGGAAGAACGTCAGGTTACCCACGAACGGGTCGGTAGCGATTTTGAACGCCAGAGCAGAGAACGGCTCTTCATCGCTCGCATGACGCTCAGCCGGAGTATCTTTACCGTCGTCCAGGATACCGTTGATCGCAGGTACGTCAACCGGGGATGGCAGGTAATCAATTACCGCATCCAGCATCGCCTGAACACCTTTGTTCTTGAACGCAGAACCACAGGTTACCAGGATGATTTCGTTGTTCAGAACGCGCTGACGCAGAGCCTTTTTGATCTCTTCTTCAGTCAGTTCTTCACCACCCAGGTATTTCTCCATCAGCTCTTCAGAAGCTTCAGCAGCGGATTCGATCAGGTTCTGGTGCCATTCGTCAGCCAGGTCCTGCATGTCAGCCGGGATATCTTCGTATTCGAAGGTTACGCCCTGGTCTGCATCGTTCCAGTTGATGGCTTTCATTTTCACCAGGTCAACAACACCAGTGAAGCCGTCTTCAGCACCAATTGCCAGCTGCAGCGGAACCGGGTTCGCGCCCAGGCGGGTTTTGATCTGACCAACAACTTTCAGGAAGTTCGCGCCCATGCGGTCCATTTTGTTAACGAACGCGATACGCGGAACTTTGTATTTGTTAGCCTGACGCCATACGGTTTCAGACTGCGGCTGAACACCACCAACTGCGCAGTAAACCATTACCGCACCGTCAAGAACACGCATAGAACGTTCTACTTCGATTGTGAAGTCAACGTGCCCCGGGGTGTCGATGATGTTGATACGGTGCGGCTCATACTGCTTAGCCATACCAGACCAGAATGCGGTAGTCGCAGCGGAGGTAATGGTGATACCACGCTCCTGCTCCTGCTCCATCCAGTCCATAGTAGCGGCGCCGTCATGAACTTCACCGATTTTGTGGTTTACACCGGTGTAGAACAGAATACGTTCGGTAGTAGTGGTTTTACCGGCGTCGATGTGCGCACTGATACCGATGTTACGATAGCGTGCGATGGGTGTTGTACGAGCCATTTGATTCCTCGTTTGTTTCTTTAGGCGCTCAAATTAAGTTGCCCAGGACGGGCGACTCACTTGAAGCGCCCGTCTGGTGACTAACATGCCGAAGGGATTACCAACGGTAGTGTGCGAACGCCTTGTTGGCTTCTGCCATACGGTGAACGTCTTCACGTTTCTTAACTGCAGTACCTTTGTTGTCTGCAGCATCAGAAAGTTCGTTCGCCAGGCGCAGAGCCATGGATTTATCACCGCGTTTACGAGCAGCTTCAACGATCCAACGCATTGCCAGGGCATTACGACGGACCGGACGGACTTCAACTGGAACCTGATAAGTAGAACCACCTACGCGGCGGGACTTAACTTCGACAGTCGGACGAACGTTGTCCAGCGCGACTTCGAAAGCTTCCAGTTCAGATTTACCAGAGCGCTGAGCCAGGGTCTCAAGAGCACTGTATACGATTGCTTCTGCAGTAGATTTTTTACCATCTACCATCAGGATATTTACAAATTTAGCCAGCAGTTCTGATCCGAACTTCGGATCCGGCAGAATTTTACGCTGACCAATGACGCGACGACGTGGCATGGAAATACTCCGTTGTTAATTCAGGATTGTCCAAAACTCTACGAGTTTAGTTTGACAGTAATATAAAACGTTTGGCCTTACTTAACGGAGAACCATTAAGCCTTAGGACGCTTCACGCCGTACTTGGAGCGAGCCTGCTTACGGTCTTTAACGCCAGAGCAGTCAAGCGCACCACGAACGGTGTGGTAACGAACACCCGGGAGGTCTTTTACACGACCGCCACGGATCAGGATCACGGAGTGCTCCTGCAGGTTGTGACCTTCACCACCGATGTAGGAAGTCACTTCAAAACCGTTAGTCAGACGAACACGGCACACTTTACGCAGTGCGGAGTTCGGTTTTTTCGGGGTGGTGGTATATACGCGAGTACATACGCCACGTTTTTGCGGGCATGCTTCCAGCGCCGGCACGTTGCTTTTTGCAACTTTGCGAGAGCGTGGTTTGCGTACCAGCTGGTTAACTGTTGCCATTAAATAGCTCCTGGTTTTAGCTTTTGCTTCGTAAACACGTAATAAATCGTCCCCATATAATATGAGGACGCGGAATTTTAGGGCTGTGCTTAAAGGGTGTCAAGAAATATACAGCGTTCGGGCGTTACCAGGCCATCTGGCTCGCGTGTTTTACTGTGAGTTTGACGAAATCAGTATAGCTAATCGTTTCGACATTGCTCGAAATTTGAGCGCCCAATCCTCTGGCTTCAATGTCGTTTTCTAAGGCGCACACCCGGGCGGGTGAGGCCAGCAGCGCAGTCAGAAAGCGGCTGTGGTTAAGCGCGGCGACCACGCCGTCCTGCATCAACAGAATATCGTCGCTGGCGCGTACCAGACGCAGCAGGGCCTCAAGATCGGTCTGCCAGGGCGAGCGAGAAAGCGTATACAGCATGGCGTTCCTTAAAAAGTCAGCACGACATCGTAGCCATCAAGGCGCTCGCGCAGGGCACCGGCGTCGAGCATTTCGACATCAATAACAAACGTCTGTTCCTCACTCAGCCCGCGCTCGCGAAGTGATTCAAGGCACACATAGCAGCGCTCGATATCATACAGCGGCAATACTTTGAACGTGGCGATATAGTCGCGGGCGAGAATCGTCTGCGGCACCTGTCCTGGCAGGATCTGAAAAACGCCGTCGCTTATGAAAAAGACGCCGATCTCCTCCGTTAAGGCTGACATCGCCAGCAACGCATCAAGTCCTTCACGCCCGGATGCGGTGCCATGCGGCGCGTGAGTAAAGACAAAGGCTACCTGTTTCATTAAAATTCTACCACTCTGTCACAGGTCAGCGCGGCTTCCGCCAGCGCGCCGAGGCCGCTCAACACAAACCCTGGCTGGAGATTCGCGCCCGCAAGCCCCTGCTGGCGCGCCTCTTTTTCATCCGTCACGCCGCGGCGCAGCGCTGCCGCGACGCAGATGTGCAACGCCACGCCGTTTTCGTTATGAAGCTGTTCCCAGGCGCGTACCAGATCGAACTCATCACTCGCGGGCGCCGTCAGCTGGTTTGCGTTATACACCCCTTCGCGGTAGAAAAAGACGCTCTCAAGGCTGTGGCCTTCCGCCAACAGCGCTTTGGCAAACTGCAACGCGCTGCTCGCCTGCTGGGTGCCATACGCGGGCCCGGTCACCATCAGGGCAAAACGCATCAGCGATCCTGCCCCTGAAAATCCCCGTTTTTGAACTGGCGGATATAAAGGTAAACCGTGTGTTTGGAGATATTAAGCCGGTCGGCCACCTGGTTGATAGCGTCTTTAATATCGAAGATGCCTTTCTCATAGAGGTTAAGGACAATCTGACGGTTCTTGGCGTTGTTAGAGACGTTTCGGTCGGCGTTCACTTCTTCAATGGTGAACTCCAGCGTCTGGGTCACGAGGTCTTCAACGGACGACGCGAAGTTTACAGACGACGGCACTTCCTGAGTTTCCGGCGGCACAAACGTGCTCATTATCTGCGAGAACGGCACATCCAGATTCATATTAATGCACAGCAGACCAATCACGCGGTGTTCCCGGTTACGGATGGCGATAGTGACCGATTTCATCAGGACGCCGCTTTTCGCGCGGGTGAAATAGCACTTAGACACGCTGCTGTCTGCACCCGTCATATCATGCAGCATACGCAACGCGAGATCGGTAATCGGCGAGCCGATTTTCCGGCCCGTATGTTCGCCATTGGCAATACGGATCGCCGAGCATTTCAGATCCTGCAGGGAATGCAGCACAATTTCACAGTGGGAGCCGATGAGCATCGCTAACCCGTCCACGACCGCTTCGTAGGAGCGCAGGATATCAAAATCGGTCTGATCGAAGGGACGCTGATCCAGCAGATCGAGTTCGCTGGCCTCATTGGTTAATAGCGAATTGGACATGAAAACATACCACCCTTTACAGCGAGCCTGTCGTCTCTCAAGGTCTGGGCAGACTCATCATTCAGTTGTTACGTAACTCGCTAAAGTAATACAGCGGGTGCAACACTAGCCAGCTTTTATTATACGTGGCTGGGATAAAAAAACCGCCGCCCTGAGGCGGCGGTCTGCGAAACGTTACTTCGCTTTGGCGGCATCGTCCGCTTTATCACCCGCGGCGGCCTTCGGGGCTGCATCGGCTTTCGCCGCCGGATTGATATCCAGCAGTTCTACGTCAAATACCAACGTGGAGTTAGCCGGAATGCCCGGAACGCCGTTTTTGCCGTAAGCCAGCTCAGGCGGGATAACCAGCTTGATTTTGCCGCCTTTCTTGATGTTTTTCAGGCCTTCGGTCCAGCCCGGGATCACGCCGTCAAGACGGAAGGACAGCGGCTCGCCGCGCTTGTAGGAGTTGTCGAACTCCTGACCGTCGATAAGCGTGCCTTTATAGTTAACGACAACGGTGTCGCTCTCTTTCGGCGCAGCGCCAGTGCCTTCTTTCTCGACTTTATACAGCAGGCCGGTAGAAGAGGTCTTCACGCCTTTTTCTTTAGCGAATTTTTCACGGTAGGCTTTGCCTTTAGCTTCGTTTTCCGTCGCGTCTTTCTCGACTTTCGCCTGAGCGGCGCCTTTCACGCGGGTTTCGAAAGCCTGCAGGGTCTGCTCAATTTCCTGATCGGAGAGTTTGCTCTTATCAGCAAAAGCGTCCTGGACACCGGCGATCAGCTGGTTTTTATCCAGTTTGATGCCCAGTTTTTCCTGTTCCTTCAGGGAGTTTTCCATGTAACGGCCCAGCGAAGCACCCAGCGCGTAAGCAGATTTCTGATCGTCGTTCTGGAATGCGGCTTTGCTGTCAGCGGCGGCAGCGTTCTGCTGCTGTGCGGCTGGCGCAGCAAAAGTCAGGGGAGCGTTAAACGCCACAGCCATCGTGGTCGCCAGCAGCGTTACTTTAAACAGTGATTTCATCCATTATCTCCAGGGTTGGGGCCTCTCACCCCAGGGGTTATCTTTAAAAACGAAAGTCGTACTATAAAACGTCGCCACGGAAATCAACATAACGACTTTTCCGTTTCGGGCGTTATTTCAGACTTAATTTGTTTAAATAAGTTTCTTTCTGTTGAAGCAACCCGGCAGAATCCGGAAAAGTTGCGTAGAATCGCGACGCAAAGGGGAGAGACATCATGCAAAACGAATCGACAGAGCATCGCATCGCTGAGCTGGAAAGCCGACTGGCGTTCCAGGAAATCACCATTGACGCGTTAAACCAGTCTGTTACCGCACATGAGCTGGAACTCGCGAAACTGCGCGAACAGCTCAAAATCATGGTGGAGAAAATCAAAGCCTCGCAGACGTCGATGATCGCGTCACAGGCGGAAGAAACGCCGCCGCCGCATTATTGACTGACCGAGGCGGGCAGTAAAAAGGGGCGCCGGAGCGCCCCTTTTTTATCTGGCTTAGTGGCAACCGCAGCCGCCGTTGCCGCAACCACCTTTACCGTGGTCGTGATCGTGGCTGTGGCCGTGACCGCCGCAGCAACCATCATGGTCGTGATCGTGGTCATGGTGATGACCGTTTGCGCCATGAACGTGGCCATGAGCCAGTTCTTCTTCGGTCGCTTCACGAATAGCCACAACTTCAACGTTGAAGTTCAGGTTCTGGCCCGCCAGCATATGGTTACCGTCAACCACGACATGGTCGTCGCCCACTTCGGTGATCTCAACCGGCACCGGACCCTGATCGGTTTCCGCCAGGAAACGCATGCCAACCTGCAGCTCGTCAACGCCCATGAAGACGTCTTTCGGTACGCGCTGTACCAGGTTTTCGTCATACTGGCCGTAAGCGTCGTTAGCGCCTACGTTCACATCGAATTTATCGCCAACATCGTGACCTTCCAGCGCAGCTTCCAGGCCGGAGATCAGGGAGCCGTGACCATGCAGGTAGTCCAGCGGCGCACTCACCGGAGACTCATCAACCAATACACCGTCTTCTGTACGTACCTGATAGGCCAGGCTGACCACCAGGTCTTTTGCTACTTTCATGATATCTCCTGAGTGAGGAAAAAAGACTGGCGCCGATTGTAGCCCAAATCGACGCCTGTGTACCCTTTAGCTTAAAGAAACCTGCGGCATCTCGCTAGTCGGGATGAAAAATCCCTATGACTTGCTCATCTTTGCGAACCTTCTCGCGCACTTCTTTATCTGCCTCGCGCATCTGTTGCCCGCACTTCACGCACTCAACGATATCGACCTGATTCTCCCGCCACATCGCGAGAGAATCCTGCGCCTGACATTTCGGGCAGACGGCCCCGGCAATAAAACGTTTACGCACCGCCATAGCTCAACCTCTATTCAAACTCGTCCCAGCCATCCAGCTGGCGTCGTTCCTGTTGCATCTCGCGATGAAAAATTTCTTCCAGTTCACGCCGCGCCTCGCGCACGCGGGAGATTTGCGCGTTATCGGTATGCACCGGCATTAACTCACGCAGCATCCGCATATCGAGCCGGCGGAAATGCAACTGTGCGCGCTGCGCCTGATGCGGATGCATCCCAAGCGAAATCAGCGTTTTTCGCCCCAGCTCCAGCGCGCTGGAGAAGGTTTCACGAGAAAACTGCTTCACGCCGGCCTGCAACAGCTCATGGGCTTCCACGCGTCCACGCGCTCGCGCCAGGATCTCCAGTTGCGGAAAGTGCTGCTGGCAGAGATGCACGATGCGCATCGTGTCTTCCGGATCGTTGCAGGTGACGACTATCGACTGCGCCGATTCCGCGCCTGCGGCGCGCAACAGCTCAAGCTCTGTCGCGTCGCCATAGTAAACTTTATAGCCATATTTACGCATCAGGTTGACCGCGCTGATATCGCGTTCAAGCACCGTGATCCGCATTTTATTCGCCATCAGCAGACGGCCGATGACCTGACCGAAACGCCCGAAACCGACAATAATCACCTGCGGTTTATCATCTTCCACATACGGCGTCTCGTCATGCTCATCCTGCGCGTTGAAGTGGCGCGCCAGCAGCCGGTCGATGCCTTTCATCACCAGCGGCGTGGTCATCATCGAGAGTGTCACCGTCACCAGCAGCAGCGCCATCTGGTCGTTATGAAATAGCTTCTGCGACGATGCGCTGGAAAAGAGCACAAACGCGAATTCCCCGCCCTGGCTCAATACGCCAGCAAACTGCAAACGCTCAGTACGACGCAGCCCCTGAAAACGCCCGAGGCCGTACAGCACCGCCATCTTGACGCCTACCAGTACCGCCACGCTCATCACCACCCACAAAATATGGGTATAGAGGACGCCCAGGTTTAACGCCATGCCGACCGAGATAAAAAACAGCCCCAGCAGCAGGCCTTTAAACGGTTCAATGGCGATTTCCAGCTCGTGGCGATATTCGCTCTCCGCCAGCAGGATCCCGGCGATGAATGTGCCAAGCGCCATCGACAGGCCCAGTAAATCCATAAACAGCGCCGAGCCCAGTACCAGCAGCAGCGCAGCGGCAGTGAACACCTCGCGTACGCCGGAACCGGCGATAAAGCGAAACACCGGACGCAGCAAATAACGCCCGCCGATCAGCATCCCGGCGAACGCCAGCACTTTCATGCCGATCTTCAGCCAGTCAGGGTGTTCATCGCCATTGCCCGCCAGCAGCGGCACCAGCGCCAGCGCGGGGATCACCGCCAGATCCTGGAACAATAGTACGGAGAACCCTAACTGCCCGCCTTCGGTGCGGTTCATGCCTTTATCGCGCATCAGCTGCAACGCCATCGCGGTTGACGACATCGCAAGACCGATCCCCCGACAATCGCCGCCTGCCAGGCGAAATCGGTCAGCATCAGCAGCCCTGCCAGCACCACCGCGCTTAACAGCACCTGCGCCGCGCCGATGCCGAAGATAGAGCGCCGCAGTTTCCAGAGTTTCGAGGGGTTCAGCTCAAGCCCTATCAGGAACATCAGGAAAACAACGCCAAGCTCCGAGAAGTGCAGAATTTCTTCGACGTCGCTGATAAAGCCGAGGCCCCACGGGCCAATCGCTATGCCGGCGAGCAGATACCCCAGCACCGCGCCGATGCCAAGCCGTGCCGCTATCGGCACCGCCACTACCGCGGCGAAAAGAAACAGAATGCCTGCCAGCAGCAGGTCCGAGCCTTCCATCAGAAGCCCCCCGGCGTTAACGGCGCGGTCAGCCAGCGTTCATACGCGTGGCCCTGTGCCGCCAGTTCAGAAAGCGACTGACGACGCGCCCAGTAAATAATCAGCGGCGTCATCCAGTGCATACGGCACATGGCGGCCGTCAGTTCGAAGGGCCGTAAAATGTCGCTCAGGGCATAGCGGTTAAAACCATCGGGACGATAGGCCGTTTCCGGCTCGCCGGTGGTAATGACGCAGCGCCAGTATTTCCCGGCGAGCTGATTGCCGCCCACGCCGCTGGCGAAACCGCGGCTTAACACGCGGTCGAACCACTCTTTTAACAGCGCCGGACAGCTATAGGTATAAAGCGGGAACTGAAAAACGATCACGTCGTGATCGCGCAGTAGCGCCTGCTCATGGCTGATATCGATAAAGAAATCGGGATAGTGGGCATAGAGGTCATGCACCGTGACATTGGGTAATTGCAGAGCCGGCTTAAGCAAAACCCGGTTGGCCACCGAGTCCTGAGATTCCGGATGGGCATACAGCAGCAAAACTTTCGCTGTCTGTGACATCATTCCCCTCCAGGGCGTCGTCATTGTTACTATTTTGGGCTACCATGGCGGCCCCACGCGGTGCCCTAGAGCATCACGTTACATGAATATAATGACAATTTAACATAGTCTGAATCTACGGCGCCTTATGATTGTTTTCTCCTCGTTACAAATTCGTCGCGGCACCCGCGTACTGCTGGACAATGCCACCGCCACCATTAACCCGGGCCAGAAAGTGGGCCTGGTGGGCAAAAACGGCTGCGGCAAATCCACGCTGCTGTCGCTGCTGAAAAACGAGATAAGCGCCGACGGCGGCAGCTTCACGTATCCGGGCACCTGGCAACTTGCCTGGGTGAATCAGGAAACGCCCGCGCTGCCGCAGCCCGCGCTGGAATATGTGATTGACGGCGATCGCGAATATCGCGCGTTTGAGCGCGAGCTTAACGAGGCGACCGAGCGCAACGACGGCCACGCCATCGCCACGGCGCATGGCAAGCTCGACGCCATCGACGCCTGGACCATCCGTTCGCGCGCTGCGAGCCTCCTGCACGGCCTGGGGTTCAGCAATGAACAGCTTACCCGCCCGGTGAGCGATTTCTCCGGCGGCTGGCGTATGCGTCTTAACCTCGCGCAGGCGCTAATCTGCCGCTCTGACCTGCTGCTGCTTGACGAGCCGACCAACCACCTCGATCTCGACGCGGTCATCTGGCTGGAAAAATGGCTGAAAAGCTATAACGGCACGCTGATCCTTATCTCGCATGACCGCGATTTCTTAGATCCGGTGGTGGATAAAATCATCCATATCGAACAGCAAAATATGTTCGAGTACACCGGCAACTACAGCTCGTTTGAGCGCCAGCGCGCCACGCGTCTCGCCCAGCAGCAGGCGACCTACGAAAGCCAGCAGCAGCGCGTCGCGCATCTGCAAAGCTTTATCGATCGCTTTAAAGCCAAAGCGTCCAAGGCGAAGCAGGCCCAGAGCCGTATTAAAATGCTGGAACGTATGGAGCTGATTGCGCCTGCGCATGTGGATAATCCGTTCCACTTCAGCTTCCGCGCACCGGAAAGCCTGCCCAATCCGCTGCTGAAAATGGAAAAAGTCAGCGCCGGTTATGGCGAGCGCATTATTCTGAACTCCATCAAGCTCAACCTGGTGCCCGGCTCGCGTATCGGCCTGCTGGGGCGTAACGGCGCGGGTAAATCAACGCTGATTAAACTGCTGGCGGGCGAACTGGCCCCGATCAGCGGCGATATCGGGCTCGCCAAAGGCATCAAGCTGGGCTACTTCGCGCAGCATCAGCTGGAGTTTTTACGCGCCGACGAGTCGCCGCTGCAACACCTGGCGCGCATTGCGCCGCGTGAAACCGAACAGCAGTTGCGCGACTACCTCGGCGGCTTCGGCTTCCAGGGCGATAAAGTCACAGAAATCACCGAGCGGTTCTCCGGCGGCGAGAAGGCGCGCCTGGTGCTGGCGCTCATCGTCTGGCAGCGCCCTAACCTGCTGCTACTCGATGAGCCGACCAACCACCTCGACCTCGATATGCGTCAGGCGCTGACCGACGCGCTGATTGAGTTCGAAGGCGCGCTGGTCGTGGTCTCGCACGACCGTCACCTGATTCGCTCCACCACTGACGATCTCTACCTGGTGCATGATGGCAAAGTCGAACCGTTCGACGGCGATCTCGACGATTACCAGCAGTGGCTGAGCGACGTGCAGAAGCAGGAGAGCCAGAGCGACGACATCAGCCGCGAGAAAGACAACGGCAACAGCGCCCAGGCGCGCAAAGATCAGAAGCGCCGTGAAGCCGAGCTGCGCACCCAGACGCAGCCGCTGCGTAAAGAGATAACCCGTCTGGAAAAAGAGATGGAAAAGCTCAACGCCACGCTCGCAAGTGTTGAAGAGAAGCTCGCCGACAGCGCCATTTACGATCCGGCACGTAAGGCCGAAATGAATGAGTGTCTGCAAACGCAGGCGAAGACCAAAGCGGCGCTGGAAGAATGCGAAATGGCATGGCTGGACGCCCAGGAGCAGTTGGAAGCGATGCTAAATCAGCCTTAATGTTCTACGCTGGCAGGCCGTCTGCTGGCGTGGCATCGACGACGGTCTTTCCGCGTCGTTGTCGGGCCCGCGGCCGCCCTGCTGGTGGTCTGCTTGTCATCGTGATTCTGTCTCCAGAGGTAGCCAGCCTGCGCGCTGCGGGTCGCTGTCCCGCTACGCTAAAACGCATAGGTTTCATCCCCGGAGAGGGATAGCAACGGTCAGGTAATACCCGTTCAAAATCATTGAAACAAAAATCATCTTTGCTTACTCTCCAGGCTCTCTACACACAGAAAACACGCGTTATATAGCGCGGAACTCTCAGCCCACATATAAAAATAGTCGCTCTGTCTGATGACTCCCCCACTCGAATAAGGCGTCAGGACAAGATGGTCACAGCCGTGGCTACAATAAAAACTGAGGAAATAGTTAATGACAGATACGACCTCCGTCGCCGCTCCGTCGTCCCTGCCCGCAGCGATGAAAGATATTTTACCCGCCGGCGAAGCGTTAACTCCGGCGGAACAACAGGACGTTGAAAAGCTAATGAACCAGATAGACATTACCGACCCTGTAATGTCGCTTTCGTGGGGTGCCAAAACCATGGGAGAAATCTCTCGGTTTTCTGATGCCTTGCTGGAGCAGGTGCAGGCGAAAGATGCCGGCGTGGTGGGCGAGCAACTGACAGACTTACTGAGTAAGGTTAAAGAGGTGGATTTAACCTCGTTCAGCGAAAAGCCGGGCTTTCTGGCTTCCGTCCCTCTTGTCGGCAAGCTGTTTAACCGCCTCGAACGCACGTTATTAACGTATCAGACGCTGGCGCGTCAGGTTGAGAATATCTCCGCCAGGCTTGAAGAAGCGATGGTTGATTTACTGCGCAATATTTCCACGCTTGAGCAACTATTCATTCGCAATCGCGACTACTATCAGCAAATCAATCTGCATATTATTGCCGGCAAGCTAAAAATCGCCCAGCTGCAGAACATCGATATGCCCCTTGCCCAGCAGCACGCCGCTGATGACGCACTGAAGATGCAGACCGCCCGGGACCTGGAAGCCAACATTCAACGTTTTGAACGTCGCCTTCATGACCTGATGCTGTCCCGCACTATCGCCATCCAGACGGCGCCCCAGATTCGCCTGATGCAAGGCAACAGCCAGTCACTGGCGGAGAAGATCCAGAGTAGCCTGCTCACAACCATCCCGGTGTGGAAAACCCAGCTGGTGCTGGCGCTATCGCTACACACTCAGCGCCAGGCAACGAAACTGCAAAAAGACGTATCAGATACCACTAATGATATGCTGCGCCGCAACGCGGAGCTGCTACAGACCGGCACGGTCGAGACGGCTCGTGAAGTGGAACGTTCGGTGGTGGATATCGACACCCTGCGCGATGTCCATGCGCGTCTGTTGACGACCATTGAAGAATCTGTCGCCATCGCCAGCAATGCGCGCGCGAGCCGTCAGAGCGTGGAAAAAGAGCTGTCGGTTATGGAAGACGAATTGCGCACGCGTCTTTCAGCTATCGCCAGCGGAACCGCGCATCAGGCATAAACACTTAACCAGCCGGGCGCGGCGGATGATGCCGCGTCACGCATGTTATGAGAACAGGAATGGCTACTTTTTTAGAAACGCTTCATAACAAGCGCTGGAAGCGTGTCCTTATCCAGCTGTGTATTATGCTATTTTCGGTCAGTTTCGATAATGCCCTGTTGCAGGATACCCTTGCCCATACCCATACATCCCCTGACGCCTTAAGAGGGCCATTAGCCGTATCCTGCTGGGTGGGGTTCATCCTTCTTGCCCGCGCCCTGTTTTACGACCGCGTGGCATTCACGGTCGGTATTCTTGCCGGGCTATTCTGGCCAGGGGCGAACGCCGGCTTCGCATTTTGGGCAGGCGGCGTGGCGCTGGTGACGTATATCCTGCGCAATCTGAAGCCATTTCTAAAAATCTACATCTGGTATCTCATCCTGGGCTGGCTGGCCTGTCTGGCTTACTTAGACGCCTTTGGCACACAGTCATTGTCGGCAGGATATGTCAGCTTCGCTGGTATTCTTATCGCCATTGGGAGCGGCTGGACGCCGCTTTCCATCGCCCTTCGCCGCCTTTTGACGACATTAAAAAATAAGCGGCTCGGGAAAAAAGCGAAGCCCGTTGCCGAACCGCTCCCGGCCGGGCAGGAGACAACAACCGATTTCGACGCTGAACGTGAGGTCCGTTATTTAACGTCCCTGCAAGGGCTGGCGCCGGCGCTTCAGACGGAAATCGATGGCATTATCAATTATACGAACCTGATAATGCTCTGTATTAAAACCGATCCTAAAGATGTGGAGCCGGGAACAAAATTCCTGCAGCGCTATCTGCCCGCGGTAAGAGACATCACGACAAGAAGCCATCGCCTTGTAGAGCAACAAGCGGAGAATAGCAGCGTTGATGAAATTAACGCTCGCAGCGCCGCCATGCTTAAAACGCTGCATTCCGCGTTCAGCCAGCAGCATGCCCGCCTGTTAGAAAATGATAAGACCGAACTGGCTATTGAAATGAGCACGCTCGATAAGATGCTCAAGACGGACGGTTACGTATAATTCGATGAAAGTGCGCCTGCAAACGCAGACGCAGTTGGAAGCGATGCTGCAAAACGACTAACCGGGCCCGCAGGCCCGGTCTGTGACGATTAACGCTGCGCCGCCAGCCGCTGGCGCAGGGTTTCCAGATGTTCCACGCCGTGCAGTTTGCCATCCAGGAAGCGGGTTTTCAGTTCGCCCTGCTGTTCCTGCTCCAGCGTCTGCTCGTCAAACAGCTGATAATCGCCGTTCTCGTCACGCTCCACCCGCAGCAGCCCGCGTGCTGAACGTTTCAGTCCGCTGTCGGTTTTCGGCTCTTTGAAAATCATGCGGCCCACGCCGTTCACTTCACCGTAGGTGGCTTTCATCGCAAAGCCGAAGGTGTCGCGGGTGTTGTACTGGTAGGTGAAAGAGCCCACGCCAAACACCACGTTCGAACTGGCAAAGCCTTTCGCCGCCAGACGGCGCAGGATCTCTTCGGCGCGATCGAGCGTGATGGAATCGCCGTAAATCAGGCCCACATGTGGATCGAGCACTTTATAGCCTTTCTCATTCACGGTGCCGCCGAAGATTTCCCACAGCACTTCCACCGAGCCCTTCTCTTCCGGCGTGCGGTCGGCGCGGGTATCGTCATCGGCGCCGGTGCCGCAGAGGATCTCCACCGGGTCGCCGCTGTCCGGGCGGAACACCACGCGGCCTTCACGCGCCATAATCTGCGCTTTCAGCTCGCGGGTATATTCGGTGATAACGCGCCAGTAATCCCAGGTGTCGGACACAATCGAGACAAAGCCGTTCGGGTAGAGAGAGCAAATCAGGCGGCGGAACGTCTCAATTTCGCTCTCTTTCTCGCCCATGCACATCACGCTGTGCTCGGTCGCCGGAATAGACGCGGCGATAAAACAGTCCTGCCCCTGTGTGTAGTAATCGCGGGCGTAGAGCATCGACGGAATATTATCGGTGCCTTTAAAGCTCAGCAGATGGCCGCTGCCCGCCTGCGCGGTATCCTGCAAGCCTGACATCCCGCGAAAAGAGAAGTCGTGGCACTGGAAATCCAGGTGGCTCACGTCAGAGCAGGTTTTCTCTGCCCAGCGCTCGCAGATTTTACGGTAGTGGTGCGCGATGGTGGCGTTAGTGGAGGATTTCCACAGCTCCGCCGAGAGCACGGTTTCCAGATAGTTCACCAGCCAGAAGAATTCCGGGAGCGTATTGGTAATGGTCAGCACCGGCACTTTCATCGCCACTTTGCTGCCTTCATCCAGTGCCTTGATATGCAGCGGCAGATAACCAAGCTGATGCAGTGCGCGAATATGCTCCGCGCTTACCGCGCCTTTGCCGATATAGCTGTCCATTACCGCCAGGTACTCGTCAACCACCTCCGCCTGCGGGCGCGCGAAAAATTGTTCGTTAAAGAGGTCGACCAGGAACCATTGCAGGAACCCTTGCAGGCCGAAGAACACCAGCTTGCCGTCTGCGACAGGAGAGTGGAAATGACGATCGCTGCGCGGCGTAAAGTTGGAATACACTTTGGTGGTGCCAGCCGGATACTGTTCGCGATGCGATACTTTGTAGCCATCAATAGCCAGAATCGGATTCATGTTCATCTTCCTTCCCCTTACGCGTTATAAATAGTATTGATATCAATCATTTCTACCCGATCCTGCGCCAGTGAGGCAGGCGCGAAGGAAGTCGTCGTATACAACTGGTCAATACCGTTATTGAGCAGGTTTTCGACGCCTTTTGAAAACACGCCGTGGGTAACGTACAGACTGACGCTACGGGCACCCGCGTCGCGCAGCACCTGGGCGGAGCCGATAAACGTGCCGCCCGCGTCGCACAGGTCGTCGACAATCAGCACCGCCTTGTCTTTTACGTCGCCGTCCACCAGACGAAAACCGGTCAGCTCGCCGGTGGCGACATTGCGCTGTTTGGTCAGCGTGGCGAAACCTTCAGCCCCGACCGCCTGCGCTACCGCGTGTATTTTCTTAAGCGCGCCGGCGTCCGGCGCGACCAGCAGCAGCTCACCGGCTTTAAGGGCACTGACGAGCGTCTGGCTTTGCATCAGGCAGCGCGCCTGCGGGATGGCCACGAGATTATCGATGGCGGCCGCAGCGGCTTCGCTGTGCGGGTCCAGAACGAACACTTTGTCGAAACCGAGCGTGTTTAACTGGCGGGCGAACACTTTCAGCGCAAAGCTGTCGCCCGGCTGCATATGCCTGTCCTGGCGGGCATACGGTAGCCACGGCAGTTCCAGATGGCTGAAGCGCACATCGCAATGCTGACGCACCGCGTCGGTCAACTGCGCCAGCAGCATAAAGTCGTCCATCGTTTTCATGGCAGCGGCGCGAATACGCATCAGCGAGGCGACGCGAGGCAGCTCGCCGGTCACTTTCGCCCATACGGCGCCGTCAGGAAAACGCCCGGTCTGCGTTGCTATCTCTCGTCCGTCTACCATCAGTTGCGTCTGCATCATATTCGCCCCGGTTAGTGAGTTATTGTCCTTGCGACACATTTAATATTGTCCAAGAGACATTAATAAGCAAGCGAAAGTTTCGACGGCGCCGTTAAAAAATAGCATTTTGCTGAAAATTAAAGCAATAAAGGTTTATGTTGCCCCGGTCTGTCGGGCTGGTAAACTTGTCTCTGAGACAATTAAACGGAGCGGCGTATGACCACTGAAGCGGAATATCTGGAAAGCTACGATCCGGCGCGGTTCCCTTCCCCGCTGGTGACCGTGGACAGCGTGCTGTTCACCCTGCATGACCAGGCGCTCTGCGTACTGCTGGTGCAGCGTGCCCGCCAGCCGCAGCAGGGGCGCTGGGCCTTGCCTGGCGGCTTTATCGATCTGCAAAAAGATGCCTCGACGCACGCTACGGCGCTGCGCAAACTCACTGAAAAAACCGGCGTGCGCCCGTCATGGCTGGAGCAACTGGAGACATTTTCCGGCCCGGATCGCGACCCGCGCGGCTGGAGCCTGACGACCGCATGGTTTGCGCTTATCGCCTGGGTCGACTGCCAGCCGCATATCGCCTCCGTCAGCGACGCGCAGTGGGTGCCAGTTACCGGGCTGGATACGCTCGCGCTGGCGTTCGATCACCGCACGATTATTGAGGCCGCGCTGCGACGCCTGCGCCAGAAAACCATGTACTCGCTCCTGCCGGTGTACTGCCTGCCGGAATGCTTTACCCTGAGCCAGCTGCAGGAGGCGACGGAAATTATTCTCGGCCAGCCTATCCAGCGTAAAAGCCTGATCCGCCGCTTTGAGGCCTCGGGCATGTTTGAAGAGACCGGCGAGAGCGTCGCGACCGGCGCGCGTAAAGCCCGGCTCTGGCGGCGCAAGCCGGATGCGGACATTCATCTTTTCTCGCGTAATTTGCTGGCTGAGTGATCCGCATCAAACCATCAACAAAATGAATAACAATCGTTATAGTAGTTAGCGAACTAACCAACAGACAGCGTGCCATGGCCGACATTACTCCCGCAGAACTCCCTGCACTGAACACCGATTCCTCACACTTTCAGCCGATGCCGGGGGTAAGTAATCCACATCTGCAGACCATGCTGCCGCGCGTCCTGCGTCGCCGGTTGCAGTTTGAGCCGCACTGGCAGCGTCTGGATCTGCCGGACGGCGATTTTGTCGACCTCGCATTTAGCGAAAACCCCGATCAGGCGCGCCACAAGCCGCGTCTGGTCGTGTTTCACGGGTTAGAAGGCAGCCTGCACAGCCCTTACGCCCACGGGCTAATTCATGCGGCGAAAGCGCGCGGCTGGCTCGGCGTGGTGATGCATTTTCGCGGTTGTAGCGGTGTGCCCAATAAAATGGAGCGCATCTATCATTCCGGCGAAACCGAAGACGGCACCTATTTTCTGCGCTGGCTCGACGAGCGCTACGGCACGGTGCCGACAGCGGCGGTCGGGTATTCGCTTGGCGGCAACATGCTTGGCTGCCTGATGGCGGACATTGACGCCGCTTTCCCGCTTAATGCCGGGGTGATCGTCTCCGCGCCGTTTATGCTGGAGCACTGCTGTAACCATATGGAAAAAGGCTTTTCGCGCTTTTATCAGTTCTATCTGCTGAACCTGTTGAAAGCGAACGCCACCCGCAAACTGAAGGCCTGGCCCGGCACGCTGCCCATTGAACTGGCCCAGCTTAAACGCCTGCGCCGCATCCGCGATTTCGACGATCTTATCACCTCGAAAATTCACGGCTACCGCGACGCCGTCGATTATTACCAGCAGTGCAGCGCCCTGCCGCGGCTTGCGAAGATCACCCGCCCGACGCTGATTATTCACGCCAAAGACGACCCGTTTATGGATCATCACGTGATCCCCGATCCGGCCACGCTGCCTGCTAATATTGAATATCAGCTGACGGAGCATGGCGGTCACGTGGGCTTCGTCGGCGGCACGCTGCGTCAGCCGAAAATGTGGCTGGAGCAGCGCATTCCTGACTGGCTAACCCCTTATCTGGACCGATAAATGATCATTCCCTGGCAAGAACTCGACCCCGATACGCTGGACCGACTGATTGAAGCCTTCGTCTTGCGCGAAGGCACCGATTATGGTGAACATGAACGCTCGCTTGAGCAAAAGGTCGCCGATGTGCGGCGTCAGTTGCAAAGCGGCGAAGCCGTACTTGTGTGGTCTGAACTGCACGAAACGGTCAATATCATGCCGCGCGCGCAGTTTCGCGGTTAACGTTGCCTGGCGGAGCCTTGCCCCGCCGCTTCAGGGAGTTGTCTCGCTATGTCTGCCAAACATCCGGTTATCGCCGTCACGGGTTCCAGCGGCGCGGGCACCACGACGACCAGCCTTGCGTTTCGTAAAATTTTCGCCCAGCTGAATCTTCACGCCGCCGAAGTGGAAGGCGACAGCTTTCACCGCTACACGCGCCCGGAAATGGACATGGCAATCCGTAAGGCGCGCGATTTGGGCCGCCATATCAGCTATTTCGGCCCGGAGGCGAATGATTTCGGCCTGCTGGAGCAAACCTTTGTGGAATACGGCCTGACCGGCAAAGGGCAGTCGCGCAAATATCTGCATACCTACGATGAAGCCGTGCCCTGGAATCAGGTGCCAGGCACTTTTACGCCGTGGCAGCCGCTGCCGGAGCCAACAGATGTGCTGTTTTATGAAGGCCTGCACGGCGGCGTGGTGACGCCGCAGAATGACGTGGCGAAGCATGTCGACTTGCTGGTGGGCGTGGTGCCTATCGTCAACCTGGAGTGGATCCAGAAAATGATCCGCGACACCAGCGAGCGCGGGCATTCCCGCGAGGCGGTGATGGATTCCGTGGTGCGCTCGATGGAAGATTACATCAACTACATCACGCCGCAGTTTTCACGCACGCATATCAACTTCCAGCGCGTGCCGACGGTGGACACCTCAAACCCGTTCGCCGCCAAAGGCATTCCGTCACTCGACGAGAGCTTTGTGGTGATTCATTTCCGTAATCTGGACAATATCGATTACCCTTGGCTGCTCGCGATGTTGCAGGGCTCGTTTATTTCTCACATCAATACGTTGGTGGTGCCGGGCGGCAAAATGGGGCTGGCGATGGAGCTGATTATGTTGCCGCTGGTGCAGCGGCTGATGGAAGGCAAGCAGATACAGTGACGCCACGCCGTAACAGGCAGAAATCGTAGGGCGGGTCAGCGCAGCGCCACCCGCCCCCGCATTACCCTTCTATCACCTCATACGAATGCGTAATGTTCACGCCTTTGCCGAGCATCAACGCCACCGAACAATATTTTTCCGCCGACAGATCCACCGCACGCGCGACCGCTGCATCCTTCAGAGCCTTCCCCGTCACGACAAAATGCAGGTTGATATGCGTGAACAGGCGCGGCGCCTCTTCGCGGCGCTCAGAGGTGAGCTTCACTTCGCAGTCAGTCACCTCGTGACGGCCTTTTTGCAGAATAGACACCACGTCGATAGCGCTGCAACCGCCTGCGGCCATCAGCACCATTTCCATCGGGCTTGGCGCTTTGTCGCCAGAGTTGCCATCCATCAGGATCTGGTGGCCTGATGCGGACTCGCCCAGGAAGGTTAAGCCTTCCACCCATTTCACTCGTGCATGCATGATTATCGCTCCAGGCTATTCATTTTACTGACAGATTACGCGGCCCCGCCATAAGAGGCAACGGAAGGCGACCTGCGTCAAGCTGAAACGAGACAACAGGAGACACCTGAGAAAAGCTATGCTAAAACAGTCTGGATGCAGCGGCGATACATTGATGTTACGCATGTATGCAGAGGAGAGACAATTTATCGGCTGCGATGTCCACGGACAGCCAACTTCCCTGGATGCGGGAAGATGATGATTGCAGAGCCAGACAGGGGTTACGCGCCCTGTCTTTGGAGCCAGTTTAAAACAGAGGATAACCGCGCATGGTGCTTGGCAAACCGCAAACAGACCCGACTCTTGAATGGTTCTTGTCTCATTGCCACATTCATAAGTATCCATCTAAGAGCACGCTGATTCACCAGGGTGAAAAAGCGGAGACGCTGTACTACATCGTCAAAGGCTCAGTGGCAGTGCTGATCAAAGACGAAGAGGGCAAGGAGATGATCCTCTCGTACCTGAATCAGGGAGACTTCATCGGCGAACTGGGTTTGTTCGAGGAAGGTCAGGAACGCAGCGCCTGGGTTCGCGCTAAAACTGCCTGTGAAGTGGCTGAGATCTCTTACAAAAAATTCCGTCAGCTGATTCAGGTAAACCCGGATATTCTGATGCGTCTTTCTTCACAGATGGCGCGTCGTCTGCAGGTGACCTCGGAAAAAGTCGGCAACCTGGCGTTCCTCGACGTGACAGGCCGCATCGCGCAGACGCTCCTGAATCTCGCCAAACAGCCGGACGCCATGACCCATCCGGACGGTATGCAGATCAAAATTACCCGCCAGGAAATCGGTCAGATCGTGGGTTGCTCCCGCGAAACCGTGGGCCGTATCCTGAAGATGCTCGAAGATCAAAACCTGATTTCCGCGCACGGGAAAACCATCGTGGTTTACGGAACCCGCTAAGGTTTCTGAAAAAAACGGCGTGTCGCTTCGGTAACACGCCGTTTTTGTTTCTATACTTCTCCCCTATGTGGCGTCGTCTTATCTATCACCCTGAAATCAATTACGCTTTGCGGCAAACGCTGATCTTAAGCCTGCCGGTCGCGGTGGGATTGATGCTGGGCCATTTACAACAGGGGCTGCTGTTCTCGCTGGTGCCCGCGTGCTGCAACATCGCCGGTCTCGATACCCCCCACAAACGCTTCTTCAAACGCCTGATTATCGGCGCGTCGCTGTTCGCGCTGAGCAGCCTGGCGGTACAGTTTCTGCTGTTGCAGGCGGTGCCGCTGCCGCTGATTTTGCTGATGCTGGCGCTGCTGCTCGGCGTGACGGCGGAGATAAGCCCGCTGCATGCGCGTCTGCTGCCCGCGTCGCTTATCGCGGCGATTTTCACGTTAAGCCTTGCCGGCAATATGCCGGTCTGGCAACCGATGTTGCTCTATATTCTCGGCACCCTCTGGTATGGCTTGTTCAATGGCTTCTGGTTCTGGCTGTGGCGTGAGCAGCCGCTTCGCGAATCGTTAAGCCTGATTTATCTAAGCCTCGCTGATTACTGCGAGGCGAAATATAGCCTGCTGACACGCCATACCGACCCGGAACAGGCGCTGCCGCCGCTGCTGGTGCACCAGCAAAAAGTCGTGGATCAGATAAGCCAGTGTTATCAGCAGTTGCAAATGCTGGCGGCGACCCGGCAGAACGGCTACAAGCGTCTGCTACGCGCCTTTCAGGTAGCGCTGGATCTTCAGGAGCATATCTCGGTGTCGCTGCATCAGCCGGGCGAAGTGCAAAAGCTGGTGGAGCGCAGCCATGCGGAAGCGGTGTTGCGCTGGACGGCGCAAACCGTGGCCGCGCGCCTGCGCACGCTCTCCGACGATATCCTCTATCACCGCTATTCTCACCGTTTTACGATGGACAAACAGATCGAGGCGCTGTCAAAAATCGCCCGCCAGCACCCTGATAACCCGGTCGGGCAGTTTTGTGAATACCATTTCAGCCGCATCGCCCGCGTGCTGCGTACCCAGCGCCCGCTTTACGCCCGCGACCTCATGGATAACGGCCAGCGCCGCCTGCCGCTGTTGCCCACGCTGAAAAGCTATCTGTCGTTCAAATCGGCCGCGCTGCGCACCGCGGCGCGGCTTGGCGTGATGCTCGCGGCGGCGGGCCTGCTGGCGAGCGTATTTCAGTTGCCGAAGCCGTACTGGATCCTGATGACGGTCCTGTTCGTCACGCAAAACGGCTACGGCGCGACGCGGGTGCGCATTTTGCACCGTGCGGGCGGCACGCTGGCCGGGCTGATTATCGCGGGCATTACGCTGCATCTGAATGTGCCGCAGGGCTATACGCTGCTCGGCATGCTGGTAGTGACCTTAATCAGCTATCTCATTATCCGCCGCAACTACGGCTGGGCGATGATTGGCTTCACCGTGACGGCGGTCTATTCGCTTCAATTACTGACGCTGAACGGCGAGCAGTACATTGTGGCGCGTCTGATTGACACCCTGACAGGTTGTCTCATCGCTTTTGGCGGTATGGTCTGGCTCTGGCCGCAGTGGCAAAGCGGCCTGCTGCGCCAGAACGCGCACGACGCGCTGGAAGCCGATCAAGAGGCGCTGCGCCTGATCCTGAGCGACGATCCACAGCCCGCGCCGCTCGCGTGGCAGCGCATGCGCGTCAACCAGGCGCATAACGCGCTCTACAACTCGCTCAATCAGGCGATGCAGGAGCCGGGCTTTAACAGCCGGTATCTGGAGGATATGCGCCTGTGGGTAACACACAGCCAGTTTATCGTCGAGCACATCAACGCGATAACGACGCTGGCGCGCGAGCAATCCACGCTGACGCCGGAAACCGCGGCGCGCTACTTACAGGCCTGTGAAATCGCGCTGCAACGCTGTCAGCAGCGGCTGGAACATGACACGCCGGGCGAGACGCAAAACGAGGCGGTGCTGGAGGGCGAAGAGGTATTGCCGGAAGGGCCGCTCAGCGTGATGGAACATCACCTGCTGCGCATTCTCGATCATCTGCGCACTATGCACACTATTTCGTCCGTGGCGTGGCGTCAACGGCCCCACCACGGGATCTGGCTCAGGCGGCGCCTTAGCCCGTCACGCTGATCAGCTGTTCACCACGCGTGCGACCGCGCGTGCAAAACGGGCCATGCCTTCGTCGATATCGGCGCGCTCCACCAGCAGCGACGGCGCGAAACGCATCACGTCCGGGCCGGCATTAAGCACCATCACGCCCTCGGCGGCCGCCGCATAAAGCAGGTCACGCGCGCGACCGTGGAACGCCGGTGCCAGCTCGGCGCCAATCAGCAAACCCATGCCGCGAATGTCGCTGAACAGGCCGTACTGCTCGCCGGTTTGCTTAAGATGCTGCACAAACTGTTCGCGCTTGCGCGCCACGCCGTCCAGTACGTCCGGGGTATTGATGATATCAAACGCCTCGCCCGCGACCGCGCAGGCCAGCGGATTACCGCCATACGTGGAGCCGTGGGAGCCAACGTGAAATGCCGAGGCAACCTCATGCGTCGTCAGCATCGCGCTCACCGGGAAACCGCCGCCGAGCGCTTTGGCGCTGGTAAGAATGTCCGGCGTCACGCCATAGTGCATATAAGCAAACAGCTTGCCGCTGCGGCCCATGCCGCACTGCACTTCATCAAACACCAGCAATGCCTGATGGGCGTCGCACAGCTCGCGCAGGCCACGCAGGAATTCCGGCGTCGCGGCCGTTACGCCGCCCTCGCCCTGTACCGGCTCGACCACGACCGCGCAGGTGTGGTCGTCCATCACCGCTTTTACCGCGTCGAGATCGTTGAACGGCACGTGAATAATATCTGCTGGTTTCGGGCCAAAACCGTCGGAGTATTTCGCCTGGCCGCCCACGGAAACGGTAAACAGCGAACGGCCATGAAACGCGTTATAAAACGCGATGATTTTGGTTTTGTATGGGCTGTGGCGGGTGATGGCATAGTGACGGGCCAGCTTAAACGCGGTTTCGTTGGCTTCGGTGCCGGAGTTCATAAACACGACGCGTTCGGCGAACGTGGCGTCTACCAGTTTTTGCCCCAGGCGCAGCGCGGGTTCGTTGGTGAAAACGTTACTGGTGTGCCAGAGCATTTCGCCCTGCGCTTTCAGCGCCTCCACCAGCCGCGGGTGGCAATGGCCGAGCGCCGTCACCGCGATGCCGCCCGCGAAATCGACATACTCCTTGCCCTGCTGATCCCAGACACGGCTGCCCTTGCCTTTCACCGGAATAAATTCAGCCGGTGCATAAATCGGCAGGATCACTTCATCAAAGGTGGCGCGCGTAATTGCTGTTTTTTCAGTTGCCATTTCATGCCCATCCAGTAAATGTGCCATCGCACATGAAAAGATAAGCATAAAATATGAATAAAAAATCAATAAAAGGCAATAAAAATTCAGCGAGAAAGAAAGTTCGCAAGCAACTGGTGGCCCTGCTCGCTCAGGATGCTTTCCGGGTGGAACTGCACGCCTTCCAGCGGCAGTTGACGATGGCGAATCCCCATAATCTCGCCCTCGTCCGTCCAGGCCGTTATCTCAAACTCGGCGGGCAGCGTGGCGCGGTCGATAATCAGCGAGTGGTAGCGGGTCACGGTTAGCGGGTTATTGAGCCCGGCGAAAACGCCCGTATTGTTGTGCTGGATAACCGAGGTCTTGCCGTGCATGACATTCTGCGCGCGCACGACCGCCGCGCCGAAAGCCTGACCGATGGCCTGGTGTCCGAGGCAGACGCCGAGAACAGGCAGACGACCGGCATAGCGGCGGATAACCTCAAGCGAAATACCCGCCTCATTCGGCGTGCAGGGGCCGGGGGAAATCACGATACGCGCGGGCGCGAGCGCGTCGATATCGTCAGGCGTCAGCTCATCGTTGCGCCTGACCATCACCTCTGCGCCCAGCTCGCTGAAATACTGAAACAGGTTCCAGGTGAAAGAATCGTAATTGTCGATAAGCAGTAACATGGCGGCTCCGAAAAAAAGAACCGCGCCAGTTTACTCGCTTTCCCGCGCTTCGCTCACTACGCTTGCAAAGATTTTCTCAAGCGGCGCCAGGTCGCCCATCGCGCCCGCCTGGTTGGCGGCGCGCCACGCATCGACATCAATATCCCGCCAGTCGAGGGTATACCCCGCATGCAGCGCCAGTTGTTCGAAAAATACGCGCTGCGCGCGCCCGGTGCCGATGCGGAACGGATGCAGCACGTTAATTTCACAGTAGTAATGCGCAAGACGAGCTACAAATTCGTCTTGCTCCAGGCCGACGAGATAATCCTCGTCTTCCAGCGCCTGCATCAGCGCGTTGCCCTCTTTTTCCAGATATTCAAAATGGGCAAAACGCGTGTCGCCCTGGTAAATATCCACTTCACGCAGTTCGCCCGCCCATTCGTAGATATCCTGAAAAAGCTGACGGTGGATAGCGCACAGGTGCGGTAGCCCGCGCTGAACCGGGCCGAGTTCCAGCGTCGCCGCGCGCAGGGAAGTCAGCTCGCGCTCGGCGTGCTGGAGATCCTGCGCAGCATGGATGTTCAGCCGGTTGCGCAGTACATCGCTGCCGGACCAGAAATAAGGGTCGCGCCCGTCGCCGAATTTATCGCTCATAGTGCCCCCTCAGCTCTTCAATGCGCGCCAGCGCTTCTTCGCGGGTTAAGGTCACCAGAGGCACCTCGATGCCTTCCAGCCGGTTGCTGGCCTGAAAGTTATGGTTTTTTTGCGCGTCCCAGAGCCGGGACTTTTGTCTGTCGGTGAGTTTTCTGGCCATTTTGCCTCCCTGAACGTAACCCCATGTGCCACAAGTATAAGCAGCAATGGGCGGGTTTGCCGGGAGGAGAGACGACGCGGGCCGTGAAGCCCACGTCAGGATGAGGGTTACGGCAGGACTTTCGCAGAGAGGATCACAACCGGTTTGGACGGCACATTCTGGTACGGGCCAACGTCGTGGGTCTGCACCTGGGCGATTTTATCCGCCACATCCATGCCTTTGACCACTTTACCGAAAACAGCGTAGCCGAAGTCGCGCTGGCCGTGGTTCAGGAAGGCGTTGTCAGCGACATTGATAAAGAACTGGCTGGTGGCGCTGTCTTTATCGGCGGTGCGCGCCATAGCGATGGTGCCGCGCGCGTTTGGCAGACCATTATCCGCCTCGTTTTTCACTGGCGCATTGGTCGGTTTTTGCTGCATATCCGCCGTGAAGCCGCCGCCCTGCACCATAAAGCCTGGGATCACGCGGTGGAAAATGGTGTTGTTGTAAAAACCGCTGTTAACGTAATCAACAAAGTTCTTCACGCTTGCCGGCGCTTTCTGGCTGTTCAGTTCCAGCTCAATATTCCCCGCGGAGGTGGTAAGCAGCACGTGCGGGTCGCCTTTTGCCGCCAGTGCAGCAGGAGAAAGGGCAGAGAGAGCAAATACAGCCGCAACAGCCGCCAGAGTGGATTTGAGCATGACGAATTCCTTACGAAGCAGAAAAAAGCGAGTGGGTCGATTCTAAATAGCGAATGCATGACGTGCCAGAGATTTACCTGGTTTTACGTACCAGCGCGCAGCGAAAACGCGCTCATCGGATCTGATGCGTATAATTCTGTGACGGGCATCATATAAACAATGTCGTTTTACACAGCATGTGATCAATGTTTGTTTTATTGGATCACATTACGCCCTAGAATGCCCACGTTCTCGGCGCCGTCAACGCGCTTTACACTTCTATTCACAGGCCAGTCATGACTAACAGCAATCGTATTAAGCTCACATGGATCAGCTTTTTTTCCTACGCCCTTACCGGCGCGTTGGTGATCGTCACCGGGATGGTGATGGGCAATATCGCAGAGTATTTTCATCTGCCCGTATCCAGCATGAGTAACACCTTTACCTTCCTGAATGCCGGGATCCTTATATCTATCTTTTTAAACGCCTGGCTGATGGAAATCGTGCCGCTGAAAACCCAGCTGCGCTTTGGTTTTGTGTTGATGGTGCTCGCCGTAGTGGCGCTGATGTTCAGCCAGAGCCTGACGCTTTTCTCCGCTGCGATGTTCGTGCTCGGCCTGGTGAGTGGGATCACGATGTCGATCGGGACGTTCCTGATTACGCATATGTATGAAGGACGCCAGCGCGGCTCCCGCCTGCTGTTTACTGACTCCTTCTTCAGTATGGCCGGGATGATTTTCCCGATGGTCGCCGCGTTTCTGCTGGCGCGCAGCATTGAGTGGTACTGGGTTTACGCCTGCATTGGCCTGGTCTATGTCGCGATTTTCATTCTGACTTTCGGCTGTGATTTCCCGGTACTTGGCAAACATGCCCCACAGGAAAACCAGCCGGTCGCAAAAGAGAAATGGGGCGTGGGCGTGCTGTTCCTCTCCATCGCCGCGCTCTGCTACATTCTGGGCCAGCTGGGCTTTATCGGCTGGGTGCCGGAATACGCTACCAAAGGTCTTGGCATGAACCTGAATGATGCCGGTACGCTGGTGAGCAACTTCTGGATGTCTTATATGGTCGGCATGTGGGTCTTCAGCTTCGTTCTGCGCTTCTTTGATTTGCAGCGCATTCTGACCGTGCTGGCAGGTCTCGCCACGGTGCTGATGTACTTCTTTATTACCAGCAAGCCGGAGCATATGGCGTGGTTTATTCTGGCGCTCGGTTTCTTCTCCAGCGCTATTTACACCACCATCATTACGCTCGGCTCTCAGCAGACCAAAGTCTCCTCGCCGAAGCTGGTTAACTTCATCCTGACCTGCGGTACCGTCGGCACCATGCTGACCTTTATCGTGACCGGCCCGATTGTGGCGAATCACGGCCCGCAGGCGGCGCTGTTTACCGCCAACGGCCTCTACGCCGTCGTGTTTGTAATGTGCTTCGCGCTGGGCTTCGTCACCCGCCATCGCCAGCACGCGAAAACCGCGGCAGCGCACTAAGCATTATCCGTCCCCTCCCGGCCGGGAGGGGACATTCTGTTTAATTTCCCCACTGTTTCGCTTCCCGTTCCGTCCCGGTTTTACCTCGCTCTCGCTTTGTATCAGATATTCACGCCATAAAATTTTCTGGCGAAAATTCATTCCGCATCGGTTCAAAAAACGAACACCCGTGAAACCCTAATCAATTCCTGCACTTAGAAAAACCCACAAAAATCAAGGATATACCCCTTAAGAGGTATATAAAGATGTAATTGATTTACATCAATAAGCGGGGGTGCTGAATCGTTAAGGTAGGCGGTAATAGAAAAGAAATCGAGGCAAAAATGAGCAAAGTCAGACTCGCTATTATCGGTAACGGCATGGTTGGTCACCGCTTTATCGAAGACCTTCTCGATAAAGCCGATCCAGGCCAGTTCGATATCACCGTCTTCTGTGAGGAGCCGCGCATCGCCTATGACCGCGTGCACCTCTCTTCCTACTTCTCTCATCATACCGCTGAAGAACTGTCGCTGGTTCGCGAAGGCTTTTACGACAAGCACGGCGTGAAAGTGCTGGTAGGCGAGCGCGCCATCACCATCAACCGTCAGGAGAAAGTGATCCACTCCAGCGCCGGGCGCACTGTCTATTACGACAAACTGATTATGGCGACCGGCTCCTACCCGTGGATCCCGCCGATTAAAGGCTCCGAAACGCAGGACTGCTTTGTCTACCGCACGATTGAAGACCTGAACGCGATCGAAGCCTGCGCGCGACGCAGCAAACGCGGCGCGGTCGTCGGCGGCGGTCTGCTCGGTCTTGAGGCCGCTGGCGCGCTGAAAAACTTAGGCGTTGAAACGCACGTTATCGAATTTGCGCCGATGCTGATGGCCGAACAGCTCGACCAGATGGGCGGCGAGCAGCTGCGCCGTAAAATTGAAAGCATGGGCGTGAAAGTACACACCAGCAAAAACACCCAGGAAATCGTGCAGCAGGGCGTCAACGCGCGTAAAACCATGCGCTTTGCCGACGGCAGCGAGCTGGAAGTCGACTTTATCGTCTTCTCCACCGGTATCCGCCCACGCGACAAACTGGCTAAACAATGCGATCTGGACATCGCGCCGCGCGGCGGCGTCATGATTAACGATCAGTGCCAGACATCCGACCCGGATATCTACGCGATCGGCGAATGCGCCAGCTGGAACAGCCGCGTCTATGGCCTCGTGGCGCCGGGTTACAAAATGGCGCAGGTGGCGGTCGACCATATTCTCGGTAACCCTGGCAACCGTTTTGAAGGCGCGGATCTCAGCGCCAAGCTGAAACTGCTGGGCGTGGATGTCGGCGGTATCGGCGACGCGCATGGTCGCACCCCGAAATCCCGCAGCTATGTGTTCCTCGACGAAAGCAAAGAAATTTACAAACGTCTTATCGTCAGCGAGGACAACAAAACGCTGCTCGGCGCGGTGCTGGTAGGCGACACCAGCGATTACGGCAACCTGCTGCAACTGGTGCTGAACGGCATCGAACTGCCGGAAAACCCGGATTCGCTGATCCTGCCGTCGCACGCAGGCCAGGGCAAACCCTCCATCGGCGTTGATAAACTGCCGGACAGCGCGCAGATTTGCTCCTGCTTCGACGTCACCAAAGGCGCGCTCATCGCCGCCATTAACAAAGGCTGCCACACCGTTGCGGCGCTGAAAGCGGAAACCAAAGCCGGTACGGGCTGTGGCGGCTGTATTCCGTTGGTCACCCAGGTGCTGAACGCTGAACTGGCGAAACAGGGCATCGAAATCACCAACAACCTTTGCGAACACTTTGCGTACTCTCGCCAGGAGCTGTACCACCTGATTCGCGTCGAGGGCATTAAATCCTTCGACGAACTGCTGGAAAAACATGGCCAGGGTTACGGCTGTGAAGTGTGTAAACCGACCGTCGGTTCCCTGCTGGCCTCCTGCTGGAATGAGTACATCCTCAAACCGCAGCACACGCCGCTGCAGGACACCAACGACAACTTCCTGGCCAACATCCAGAAAGACGGCACCTACTCGGTGATCCCGCGCTCCGCTGGCGGTGAAATTACCCCGGAAGGACTGATGGAAGTGGGTCGCATCGCCCGCGAATTTAACCTGTACACCAAAATCACCGGTTCTCAGCGTATCGGTCTGTTTGGCGCGCAGAAAGATGACCTGCCGGAAATCTGGCGTCAGCTGATTGCCGCGGGCTTTGAAACCGGCCACGCTTACGCTAAAGCGCTGCGTATGGCGAAAACCTGCGTCGGCAGCACATGGTGCCGTTACGGCGTCGGCGACAGCGTGGGCTTCGGCGTTGAGCTGGAGAACCGTTACAAAGGCATCCGCACCCCGCACAAAATGAAATTCGGCGTTTCTGGCTGTACGCGCGAATGCGCCGAGGCACAGGGTAAAGACGTGGGCATTATCGCCACCGAAAAAGGCTGGAACCTGTATGTCTGCGGTAATGGCGGGATGAAACCGCGCCATGCCGACCTGCTGGCGGCGGATCTCGATAAAGAGACCCTGGTGCGCTACCTCGATCGCTTCATGATGTTCTACATCCGCACCGCCGACAAACTGACCCGCACAGCCTCCTGGCTGGAAAGCCTCGAAGGCGGCATCGACTATCTGAAGAGTGTGATTATCGACGACAAGCTGGGCCTTAACAGCCAGCTGGAAGCCGAAATGACCCGCCTGCGCGAAGCGGTGATTTGCGAGTGGACCGAAACGGTCAATAACCCGCAGGCGCAGGGCCGCTTCAAACACTTCGTCAACAGCGATCGCCGCGACCCGAACGTGCAGGTGGTGCCGGAGCGCCAGCAGCATCGTCCGGCCACGCCTTATGAGCGTATCCCCGTCACCTTCGTGGAGGAAACCGTATGAGCCAGTGGAACACCATTTGCAAGCTCGATGATATTGTCCCGGCGACCGGCGTCTGCGCGCTGGTAGGCGAACACCAGGTGGCGATCTTCCGCCCTCGCGCCAGCGAAGAAGTTTATGCCATCAGCAATATCGACCCGTTCTTTGAGGCGAGTGTCCTGTCGCGCGGCATTATCGCCGAGCATCAGGGCGACCTGTGGGTCGCGAGCCCGCTGAAAAAACAGCGCTTCCGCCTGCGTGACGGGCTTTGTATGGAAGATGAAAGCCGTTCTGTGGCGCACTTTGAGGCGCGCGTGAAAGACGGTCAGGTACAGGTGAAGGCGTAACCCGGGAAGGCCAGACAACGCCTTCAGGTTTCAGGCGGGTGGCGCTTCGCTTACCCGCGCCTGATTCGCGGGCGTTGACACACAGGGTGGATAAGCGCCACGCATCCACCACGGCGCGCAGAGCGCCTCCGCTCATTAACAATGTTCCATCGGCGTTCCGCTTAACGGACCGCCCGTTAAGGACAACAACAAATAAGCGCGCCAGCAGGCGCGCCGCACTAACGCATCTTTTTTATTTTCTTAATTTTTTAATTTCACTCACTTTTTAGGATAACCACTATGTTTACCGACACGATCAATAAGTGCGCGGCGAATGCCGCCCGCATCGCTCGCCTCTCGGCAAATAATCCTCTGGGTTTCTGGATCAGCTCCGCGATGGCGGGTGCGTACGTCGGGCTCGGGATTATTTTGATTTTCACTCTCGGCAACCTGCTTGAGCCCGCCATTCGCCCGCTGGTGATGGGCGCCACGTTCGGCATCGCGCTGACGCTTGTGATTATCGCGGGTTCTGAACTCTTTACCGGTCACACCATGTTCCTGACGCTCGGCGTAAAAGCGGGCACCATCAGCCACGGTCAGATGTGGGCGATCCTGCCGCAAACCTGGCTTGGCAATCTGGTCGGCTCCGTGTTTGTCGCCCTGCTCTACAACTGGGGCGGCGGTAGTCTGTTGCCGGTAGACACCAGTCTTGTGCACACCGTGGCGCTCGCAAAAACCAGCGCGCCCGCCACCGTGCTGTTCTTCAAAGGCGCGCTCTGTAACTGGCTGGTCTGCCTCGCTATCTGGATGGCTATCCGCACCGAAGGCGCAGCGAAATTTATGGCTATCTGGTGGTGCCTGCTGGCTTTTATCGCCTCCGGCTACGAGCACTCCGTCGCCAACATGACGCTGTTCGCGCTCTCCTGGTTCGGCCACCACAACGAGGCATTCACACTCAGTGGTATCGGGCATAACCTCTTGTGGGTAACCCTGGGCAATACCCTTTCTGGCGCCGTGTTCATGGGTTTGGGTTACTGGTATGCTACGCCGAAAGCAGAGCGCCCGCAGCCTGCCGCGCAGACCGCACCAGAAACCGCTCGTTAAGAAGGATACGCCGTGGATCACCTGCCGATATTTTGTCAGTTACGCAATCGCGCCTGCCTGCTGGTCGGCGGCGGCGATGTTGCGGAGCGTAAAGCGCGTCTGCTGCTGGAGGCAGGCGCTACGCTTACGGTCAACGCGCTGGCGTTCGCGCCGCAGTTTGAAGCCTGGGCCGAACAGGGCATGCTGACGCTGGCGCCGGGCGCTTTCGACGCCCGTCTGCTGGACGACTGCTGGCTGGTGATCGCCGCCACGGACGATGACGAGGTCAATAACGCGGTCAGCGACGCTGCCGAAGCGCGACGCATCTTCTGCAACGTGGTGGATGCGCCGAAACAGGCGAGCTTCATCATGCCGTCTATTATCGACCGCTCGCCGCTGATGGTTGCGGTCTCGTCAGGCGGCACTTCACCGGTGCTGGCCCGTCTGCTGCGCGAAAAGCTCGAAGCGCTGCTCCCTCAGCATCTCGGCAAAGTCGCCGGTTACGCTGGTCAACTGCGCCGCCGCGTTAAACACACATTCACCTCTATGAGCGAGCGCCGCCGCTTCTGGGAAAAATTTTTCGTGAACGACCGCCTCGCGCAGTCGCTGGCGAACGACGATGAACAGGCTGTGACCCGCATTACCGAAACGCTGCTTAACGAGCCGCTGGACGATCGCGGTGAAGTTGTGCTGGTGGGCGCAGGCCCTGGCGATCCGGGTTTGCTGACGCTCAAAGGGCTACAGCAGATCCAGCAGGCGGATATCGTGGTTTATGACCGCCTGGTTTCTGATGAAATCATGAATCTGGTGCGCCGCGACGCCGATCGCGTGTTTGTCGGCAAGCGCGCGGGCTATCACTGCGTGCCGCAGGAAGAGATTAACCAGATCCTGCTGCGTGAAGCCCAGCGCGGCAAACGCGTGGTGCGCCTTAAAGGCGGCGACCCGTTTATCTTCGGGCGCGGCGGCGAGGAGCTGGAGACCCTCTGCGAGGCGGGCATCCCCTTCTCGGTCGTACCCGGCATTACCGCGGCGTCGGGCTGCTCTGCCTACGCCGGCCTGCCGCTGACCCACCGCGATTATGCGCAAAGCGTGCGACTCGTAACAGGACATCTCAAAAATGGCGGCGAATTTGACTGGCACAATCTGGCGGCGGAAAAACAGACGCTGGTGTTCTATATGGGGTTAAACCAGGCCGCGGCCATTCAGGAAAAACTCATCGAACATGGCATGGATCCGGCGATGCCGGTTGCGCTGGTGGAAAACGGCACCAGCGTGAAACAGCGCGTGGTGGCAGGCGTATTAACCGAGCTGGGCGCGCTGGCGCAGCAGGTGGAAAGCCCGAGCCTGATTATCGTCGGCCGCGTCGTGGCGTTACGCGACAAACTCAACTGGTTCTCGTCTAAATAACCCTCTCTCAGGCCAGCACCGCTGGCCTGAAAAAAATCCCTCTTAATTTCAAACAATTAACTAAAAATATATTACATCCTGCCAACATGCGGCGATTTTGTGATCTGCCTCGCCAACACTATTCATCATGTGTTGTTATATTGGTTATGCGTCATCTCATTATGAAAACAGCCTGACGGCATTCCGCGACCCCACATAACGGGTCGTGCGGCCTCCTGCTGCCTTCATCCAGGCGACGCGCTCTGAATCCTACAACCCTGTTCAATACTAAAAAGGTAACGATATGGAAGGCCAGGAACTCCAACGCAAGCTCGGCTTCTGGGCCGTGCTGGCCATTTCCGTCGGAACGACCGTCGGTTCCGGTATTTTCGTTTCGGTTGGTGAAGTCGCGAAAGCGGCAGGCACCCCGTGGCTGACCGTGCTCGCTTTTGTGATTGGCGGTTTAATTGTTATCCCGCAGATGTGCGTTTATGCGGAGCTCTCCACCGCCTACCCCGAAAACGGCGCAGATTATGTTTATCTGAAAAATGCCGGCAGCCGTCCGCTGGCGTTTCTCTCCGGCTGGGCCAGCTTCTGGGCTAACGACGCACCGTCGCTCTCTATTATGGCGCTCGCCATCGTCAGTAATTTCGGCTTTCTGGCGCCACTCGATCCGCTCACCGGTAAGCTCGTCGCCACCGGGTTGATCCTTGCCTTTATGCTGCTTCACCTGCGCTCGGTGGAAGGCGGCGCCACGTTCCAGACGCTAATTACCATCGCCAAAATCATTCCTTTCGCGATTGTGATTGGCATCGGCGTTTTCTGGCTGAAGGGCGATAACTTCACGGCGCAGGCAACCAGCGCCACCACCAGCGCAGCGGCGGGCATGATGGCGCTGCTGGCGGGTATCTCGGCCACCAGCTGGTCCTATACCGGTATGGCGTCTATCTGCTACATGACCGGCGAAATCAAAAACCCCGGCAAAACCATGCCGCGGGCGCTGATTGGCTCCTGCCTGCTGGTGCTGGTGCTCTACTCACTGCTGGCGTTGGTTATCTCCGGGCTAATGCCGTTTGAAAAACTCGCCGCCTCCGAAACGCCGATTTCCGACGCGCTGACATATATTCCGGCGCTCGGCAGCGTGGCGGGCGTATTTGTCGCCGTTACCGCCATGATAGTTATCTTAGGCTCGCTCTCCAGCTGCGTGATGTACCAGCCGCGCCTGGAATACGCGATGGCGAAAGACAACCTGTTCTTCAAATGCTTCGGCCATGTGCACCCGAAATACAACACGCCGGATGTCTCCATCATCCTGCAGTGCGCGCTGGGCATCTTCTTCATCTTCGTGTCAGACCTTACCAGCCTGCTCGGCTATTTCACCCTGGTGATGTGCTTTAAAAACACGCTTACGTTCGGCTCCATCATCTGGTGTCGCAAGCGTGAGGACTATAAACCGCTGTGGCGCACGCCGGCCTTCGGCCTGATGACCTTCGCCGCCATCGCATCAAGCCTGATTCTGGTTGCGTCCACCTTCGTGTGGGCGCCCGTTCCGGGCCTTATCTGCGCCCTGATTGTTATCGCCACCGGTCTGCCCGCTTACGCCTTCTGGGAAAAGCGCAACCGCCGCCTGGCTCATGTTTCTTAACCCTGTCTGGAGAGTTGTTTCATGCTGAATATCGATAAAAGCACCGTGGATTTCCTGGTCACCGAAAACATGGTTCAGGAGGTGGAGAAAATTCTGGAAAAGGATGTGCCGCGCGTACACGCCATTGTGGACGAGATGATCAACCGCGGCATCGACCGCATCTATTTTGTCGCCTGCGGCTCACCGCTTAACGCGGCGCAGACGGCGAAGCACCTGGCGGACCGCTTCTCCAGCCTTCAGGTTTACGCGCTTTCCGGCTGGGAGTTCTGCGACAACACGCCGCACCGGCTCGATGCGAAATGCGCGGTAATTGGCGTCTCCGACTACGGCAAAACCGAAGAGGTCATCAAGGCGCTGGAGCTGGGTTCCGCCTGCGGCGCGCTGACCGCCGCCTTCACCAAGCGCCCGGACAGCCCGATCGTGCAGGCCGCCGAACATGTGGTGGCGTATGAAGCCGACTGTATCTGGGAGATCCATCTGCTGCTCTGCTACAGCGTGGTGCTGGAGATGATCACCCGCCAGGCGCCACACGCTGAGATCGGCAAAATCAAAAACGATCTCCGCAAGCTGCCGCAGGCGCTGGGGCATCTGGTGCGCACCTGGGAAGACAAAGGCCGCCAGCTCGGCGAGCAGGCGTCACAATGGCCGATGATCTACACCGTGTCCGCAGGCCCGCTGCGTCCGCTCGGCTACAAAGAGGGCATCGTGACGCTGATGGAGTTTACCTGGACGCACGGCTCGGTCATTGAGAGCGGTGAGTTCCGCCACGGGCCGCTGGAGATTGTCGAGCCGGGCGTGCCGTTTCTGTTCCTGCTTGGCAATGATGAAAGCCGTCATACCACCGAGCGCGCCATCCGCTTTGTGCGCGAGCGTACCGATAACGTCATCGTTATCGATTACGAGGAGATTTCCCAGGGGCTGCACCCGTGGCTCGCACCGTTCCTGATGTTCGTGCCGATGGAGTGGCTCTGCTACTACCTCTCCATCTACAAAGACCACAACCCGGACGATCGCCGCTACTACGGCGGCATTGTTGAATATTAATCCCCCGCCCGGCCCCTGCGGGGCCGGGCATGGCTGCAAGGAGAAGGGTTATGAAAACGGGTATGTTTACCTGCGGGCATCAGCGGCTGCCGCTGGAGCACGCCTTTCGCGACGCACACGAACTGGGCTATGACGGGCTGGAGCTGTGGGGCGGCAGGCCGCACGCGTTTGCGCCGGATCTCAAAGCGGGCGGCATTCGCCAGGTGAAAGCGCTCGCGCGCGTTTATCAGATGCCGATCATTGGCTACACGCCGGAAACCAATGGTTATCCCTATAACATGATGCTGGGCGACGAGCGGATGCGTCGCGAAAGCCTCGACATGATCAAACTCGCCATGGAAATGGCCAAAGAGATGGACGCGGGCTTTACGATGATCTCCGCCGCCCATGCGGGCTATCTGACCGGGCCGGACGCCATCTGGCAGCGCCTTGCGGATAATCTGCGCGAGCTGTGTGATTTCGCCGGGGATATCGGCATCGATCTGCTACTGGAGCCACTTACGCCTTATGAATCCAACGTGGTGTGCAACGCAAACGACGTGCTGCGAGCGCTGTCGCTGGTGCCCTCTGCGCGCCTTTACAGCATGGTCGATATCTGCGCGCCGTTTGTACAGGGTGAGCCCGTCATGAGCTACTTCGACAAACTGGGCGATAAGCTGCGTCATCTGCATATCGTTGACAGCGACGGCGCAAGCGACAGCCACTACATCCCCGGAGAAGGCAAAATGCCGCTGCGCGAGCTGATGCGCGATATCACTGACCGCGGCTACGACGGCTATTGCACTATCGAGCTGGTCACTATGTATATGAATGAGCCGCGGCTTTACGCCCGTCAGGCGCTGGCGCGCTTTCGCGACCTGCTGCCGCAGGAGGCGCTATGAAAACTCTGGCGACGGTTGGCGATAACTGCGTGGATATTTATCCGCAACTTGGCAAGGCGTTTTCCGGCGGCAACGCCGTTAACGTGGCGGTTTACAGCACTCGCTACAGGATGCGGCCCGCGTGCGTCAGTTGGGTCGGCGATGACGATTATGGCGACATGCTAAGGCAGGATCTGGCACAGTACGGCATAGATATCTCGCATCTGCATACTCAGCCTGGCGTCACGGCGCAGACCCAGGTGGAGCTTCGCAATAATGACCGCGTTCTTGGCGACTACACCGAAGGCGTGATGGCGGGCTTTACGGTCAGCGACGAGGATCTGCGCTGGCTGATGAGGTTCGATATTATTCACTCCGCCATCTGGGGCCATGCCGATCCCGCCTTTCCGGCGCTTCACGCCGCCGGGAAGACGCTGTCGTTTGATTTTGCCGACAAATGGGAAAGCCCGCTGTGGCGTACGCTGCCAGAGCATCTTGATTATGTATTTGCCTCTGCGCACGAAGAGACGCCGTGGCTGCGCGACCGCCTGCAAACGGTGGTGGAGTGCGGCGCAGGTGTTGCCATCGCGACCCTGGGCGAGCATGGCAGCCTGGCCTGGGATGGCGCGCAGTTCTGGCGCATGCCGCCGGAGCAAGTCCAGGTGATTGACACGATGGGCGCCGGAGATTCTTACATCGCCGGTTTCCTCTGCGCTATCGCCGCCGGGCTGCCGCTCGTTGATGCCATGAAACAGGGTACGCAGTGCGCGGCGAGAACGCTTGGCTATCACGGCGCCTGGTAAGGTCTGCGTTGGCGTGACGTAACTCACGCCAACGCCCTGTCACTCCTCAATAAACGCTCTTATAATCATCCCCACGTTTTCTACAACCTCAGGGTCGATACATGCCAGCCACGGAGCGCTACTCTCATCAACTCCTTTATGCCACTGTCCGCCAGCGTCTGCTTGATGACATAGAGCAAGGCGTCTACCAGGCCGGTCAGCAGATCCCCACAGAAAGTGAGTTGTGTACGCTCTATAACGTCAGCCGCATCACTATTCGTAAAGCGATTAGCGATCTGGTGAAAGATGGCGTCCTGATCCGCTGGCAGGGCAAAGGCACGTTTGTACAGAGCAAGAAAGTGGAAAACGCCTTACTGACCGTCAGCGGCTTTACGGATTTCGGCGTGTCGCAAGGCAAGCCCACCAAAGAAGAAGTGATTGAACAGGCGCGCGTCAGCGCAGATCCGTTCTGCGAACGCCTGAATATTCCGGGCGGTAGCGAGATGTTCCTGCTCCGCCGGGTGATGTATCTTGATGGCGAACCGCTGTTTATCGACGCCTCGTGGATCCCGCTTTCACGCTACCCGCAGTTTGACGACATTTACAGCGCGGGCGCTTCAACCTATCAGCTGTTTCAGGAACGCTTCGATACGCAGGTGGTAAGCGATAAAAAGACCATCGATATTTTTACCGCCACCAAAGCAGAAGCGCAGTGGCTGAAATGCGAGCTGGGCGAGCCGCTGTTTCGCATCAGCAAAATCGCATACGACCAGCATCAAAAACCCGTGCACTATTCCGAGTTGTTCTGTCGCGCTAATCGCGTCACCCTGACTATCGATAACCAGCGGCGCTGAACAACAGCGCCCGCGCGGTTTTTCCTTCCCTGCAAGTCCTGTTACTGACGTTGACTTCCCCTGCCTGGAGCTGCATAAAGTCATCCCGTTATGAATTATCATAAAAGATATTCATATCAGTTATTTAGGAACCTTTATCAATAGGGATGCACAATGAAAAACCTGATTAAACTCGCCATGCTGGCGGCCGTACTGTCATCACTGACCGCCTGCACCGGCCATATCGAAAATAAAAACAAAACCTGCAGCTATGACTATTTGCTCCATCCGGCGATTTCTATTTCCAAAATGATCGGCGGCTGCGGGCCGGCGGCAGATCAGTAAGCGTTGGTCTGAGAAATAAAAAACCCCTCGCGTGAGGGGTTTACAGGCGGCAATAAAAAACCGGGATTACCCCGGTTTTCTCTTTGCGTGACCTTACGGCTGGGCCACAAAGCCGATGGCTTCGTAAACCTTTTTCAGCGTTTCGCCAGCGTGCGCACGGGCTTTTTCGGCCCCTTCCTTCATCACGCTCTGCAGAAAGTCTTCGTCGTTGCGGTAGCGATGATAACGCTCCTGAAGCTCGGTCAGCATGCCGGAAACGGCATCTGCCACTTCGCCTTTCAGGTGGCCATACATTTTGCCTTCGAAATGCTGCTCCAGTTCCGGGATACTCTGACCGGTCACGGCCGAGAGAATATCCAGCAGGTTGGACACGCCCGCTTTGTTAGCCACGTCATAACGCACCACCGGCGGTTCGTCGGAATCAGTGACCGCGCGTTTGATTTTCTTCACGACTGATTTCGGGTCTTCCAGCAGGCCGATCACGTTGTTGCGGTTGTCATCGGACTTGGACATCTTTTTGGTCGGCTCCAGCAGCGACATCACGCGCGCGCCCGATTTCGGGATGAACGGCTCCGGTACGCGGAAAATATCGCCGTAGATAGCATTGAAGCGCTGCGCGATGTCGCGGCTCAGCTCCAGATGCTGTTTCTGGTCTTCGCCCACCGGCACCAGGTTGGTCTGATACAGCAGGATATCCGCCGCCATCAGCACCGGGTAATCAAACAGGCCAGCGTTGATGTTTTCCGCGTAGCGCGCGGATTTATCTTTGAACTGCGTCATGCGGCTCAGCTCGCCGAAATAGGTATAGCAGTTCAGCGCCCAGCCCAGCTGTGCATGCTCCGGCACGTGGGACTGAACGAAAATGGTGCTCTTTTTCGGGTCGATGCCGCAGGCGAGATAAAGCGCCAGCGTATCCAGCGTGGCTTTGCGAAGCGCGGCCGGGTCCTGACGCACAGTGATGGCATGCTGATCCACGATGCAGTAGATGCAGTGATAGTCGTCCTGCATGTTAACCCACTGACGCAGCGCACCCATATAGTTACCGATGGTCAGTTCTCCGGATGGCTGCGCGCCACTAAAAACGATGGGCTTACTCATTTTTTAATTCCTGATTTTCACTGTGGGGTAGCCCGAACGCGGGCAGTAGGTCGCGGAAATGGTCAAAGACGAGATCCGGGTTGCTTAACGTTATCGCTTCGCCGTAGTTATAGCCATAGCTCAGGCCGACGCTTGCGCAACCGGCGGCCTGCGCCGCCTGAATATCATTGCGTGAATCGCCCACAAAGAGCAACTCCTGCGCCGACACCTGCAACGCTTCCATGACTTTCAGCAGCGGCTCCGGGTGTGGTTTTTTATGCTGGACGTCGTCGCCGCCGATAATAATGCTGAAGTATTCCGCGATGCCGAGTGATTCCAGCATAGGCGCGACGAAGGGCGTCGGCTTATTGGTGACCAGGCCAAGCGCCAGACCGTGACGGCGCAGCGCGCCAAGCGTCTCGTACACGTCAGGGAATAATACGCTGCCCGCTTCCACGGCCTCGCCATAATAGCGGTCGAACAGCCGACGCATCATGCGGGCCTGTTCGTCTTCGGGAATAGCGTCCGTTTCCGCCGGTTTTCCTGCGGCGGCGCGCAGCGCGGCCTTTTCCTGCCGCGCCCAGGTGAGCGCGCGCTCAACCAGCACATCGGCGCCGTTGCCAATCCAGGTAATGACGCGCGCCTCGCCCGCCGTGGGGAGCTCCAGCGCATAGAGCGCGTTATCCACGGCATACGTCAGGCCCGGCGCGCTGTCCACCAGCGTGCCGTCGAGGTCGAACGCGACAGCGCGAATCGATTGCAGCTTATCCATGAGAAACCTTCGCCAGCTCACTACGCATATCGTTGATGACTTTCTGATAATCCGGCTCGTTGAAGATGGCCGAGCCCGCCACGAACATGTCGGCGCCCGCTGCGGCGATCGCGCCGATATTGCTGACCTTCACGCCGCCATCCACCTCCAGACGGATATCGCGCCCGGAGGCGTCGATGCGCTGGCGCACTTCTTTAAGCTTGTCCAGCGTCTGGGGGATAAAGGACTGACCGCCAAAGCCCGGGTTTACCGACATCAGCAGAATAACGTCGAGCTTGTCCATCACATAGTCGAGGTAGCTCAGCGGCGTCGCCGGGTTAAAGACCAGGCCCGCTTTGCAGCCGTGCTCTTTGATAAGCTGCAGCGAGCGGTCGATGTGCTCGGAGGCTTCCGGGTGGAATGTAATGATGCTGGCGCCCGCGTCGGCGAAATCCGGGATCAGGCGATCGACGGGTTTCACCATCAGGTGCACGTCGATTGGCGCCGTGATGCCGTAATCGCGCAGCGCCTTCAGCACCATCGGGCCGATGGTGAGGTTGGGCACATAATGGTTATCCATAACATCGAAATGGACGACGTCGGCACCGGCGGCGAGCACCCGGGCGGTGTCTTCACCCAGCCGGGCAAAGTCGGCCGACAGAATCGAGGGGGCAATCAAATACTGTTTCATCCGCTTCTCCATTAAGTCTTGTGTATATGGCGGACGGAACCGGCTCAGGCTTCATAAAGCGCCAGCAGTTCGTCCACCTTTCTGCGCGTGCCGCCATTGCTGCTGATGCTGCGTCGTACCCGCACCTTATGCAGCTTCGCCTGCTGATACCACTGGCGGGTCAGCTCGGTGTCGTGGTTGGAAATCAGCACCGGAATACGCTGGCTTTGCAGCCCTTCCGCAAGCTGTGCCAGATGCTGTTGCTGTTCCAGATTAAAGCTGTTCGTATGATATGCCGTAAAGTTCGCGGTGGCGGAGAGCGGCGCGTAAGGCGGATCGCAATAGACCACAGCGCTGCTCTCCTGCTGCGCCCGCGCCATGCTGGCGTCATAGGATTCACAAATAAACAGCGCGTTCTGGGCGCGCTCAGCGAAGTGGTACAGCTCCGTCTCCGGAAAATAGGGCTTTTTGTAACGGCCAAACGGCACATTGAACTCGCCGCGCAGGTTGTAGCGGCACAGGCCGTTATACCCGTGGCGATTGAGATACAAAAAGAGCAGCGCGCGGCGGAACTCGTCCCGGCTCTGGTTAAACTCTTCGCGCAGCTGATAGTACACCTCGGCCTGATTATGCTCGGCGGTAAACAACAGACGCGCCTCGCTGACGTAATCGTCCGTTTTATCTTTCACCGTGGTGTAGAGGCTTATCAGATCGCTGTTGATGTCGGATAACACGTAGCGCGAATAATCGGTGTTAAGAAAAACCGATCCCGCGCCGACGAAGGGCTCGATAAGACACTCCCCTTCAGGGAGATGACGTTTGATATCTTCGAGCAGGGGGTATTTCCCCCCTGCCCATTTAAGAAAAGCGCGATATTTTTTCATGCTGCCTGATTAATTCATACCTTCCCACGCTGTGGAGAGGACGCTCCGACAGCATACTGCGCTTTACTCATTACTTCAGATCGGCCTGGACCTGGTGAATCGGCTTAGCCCACGGGTTTTTCGCCTGAACGTCTGCCGGCAGCGAAGACACAGCGCGTTTCGCCTCATCTTTCGAGCCGTACACGCCGCTCACCAGCACATACCACGGCTGACCATTACGGGTGGTCTGATACACCACGTAGTTTTTCAGATTCTCTTTTTTCGCCCACGCGTTCAGGTTGTTGTAGTTCGAAGAACTGCTCAACTGAAGCGTGTAATGGCTACCCGGAGCAGATTTCAGCGCACCGACATTACCCGCGCTCGCGCCGCCCGCAGGGGCGGAGGACTGGCTTGCCGCAGGCGCGCTGCTCTTCGGTGCCGTCGCGGCGGTTGATGCTGGCGCTTTCACCGGTGCGGAAGCGGTGCCTGTCGCAGGCTCGCTGCGCTTCGGCGCGCTGGTCGGTTTCTGTTCCGTCGCGGTAGTCTTCGCTGGGGCCTGCTGCGGTTTGCTCTGGGTGGTCTGCGCTTTACGCGGCTCAGACTCAATCACCATCTGTTTACGCTCAGGGCGCGTGGTATTCGCATTATGGCGCGCCGGCGTCTGGGCCTGCGCGGCGTCGCGCGGCGGCTGCTGCGATGCGGCGCCATTACCATTAACCGGCGCAACGGTCGCAGGCTCGGTCGGCAGCGTCGAACCCGACACCGCGTTATCAATCTGGCCTTGTTGCTGCGTCAGCGCGTTATTCAGATCGCCCGGCACTTCGACACGCTGCTGGCCTTCCGGCGCGGCTGGCGTCTGGGCCTGGGTCGGGGTAGAAGACACCGGCGGCAGTGAGATATCCTGCGGCGAATTACCCGTGGTCTGATTCGCGGCGGAGGTATCGCCAGGCTGCGGCTGCGCGCCGTTGGCCTGATCGGACGGACTGCCCGCGTTACCGGACAGATCGATGTTTTTCTCGGCGTTCTGCGCCTGGGCGTCATCCGCTTTAGTGGCGTCGGGGCCTTTCAGCGCTGAGCCGATGCCGATAATCAGCAGCACCAGTACCAGAATACCGAGCGCCATCATCAGATGCTGGCGAGAAATGGGCCCTTTCGGGGGCGCTTTTTTACGCTTACGCGGGCGACGTTCCTGTGCCTCGTCATCCACCAGCGATTCATCCGCTTCGTAAGTCTCTTCCGTCTGCGCGCGACGTGTGCGCGCCGGACGACGATCTTCTGCGTCGACATCAACGTCATCAATGTTGATTTGCGGTTCGTTATCGAACTCAGCAGGTTTACGAGAACGACCAGGACGACGATCGCTGGGATCGGGTTTCAGCTCGTCTTCTGGTTTGAATTCATCCATTTAACACCCCACTCAAAGGCTCAGTGCGGCCTGTGCCACGCTATTGCCCGATAGTAAAAACGCCATCGCTGGCGAACAGTACTTTTTAATGATCACGCCTGCTGACAGTCAGCAATTGCGCTTAATACCAGATCGTGCGGCACTCCGCCGCGCACTTCACTCTTCCCGATAGCCAGCGGCAGCACTAAGCGCAGCTCGCCAGCCAGCACTTTTTTGTCGCGCATCATGTGCGGCAGATACGCCTCGGCCGCCATCGACGACGGGCCGGTAACCGGCAGACCGGCGCGTTTCAGAAGCGCGATAATGCGCTCGACATCCTGCGCCTCGAACTGACCAAGGCGCTGCGCGGCGCGAGCCGCCATCACCATACCCGCCGCCACGGCCTCGCCATGCAGCCAGTTGCCGTACCCCATTTCCGCTTCGATAGCGTGACCAAAAGTATGGCCCAGGTTCAGCAACGCGCGCATACCGCTTTCGCGCTCATCTGCGGCAACGACATCAGCTTTTATCTCACAGCAGCGACGAATACAGTACGCCATCGCCGCGCCGTCGAGCGACAGCAGCGCATCAATATTCTCTTCCAGCCACACGAAGAAATCGCGGTCGAGGATGATGCCATATTTGATCACTTCCGCGAGACCGGAGGAGAGTTCACGCGCGGGCAGGGTTTTCAGACAGTCGAGATCGACCACCACGGAGGCGGGCTGCCAGAAGGCGCCTATCATGTTTTTGCCGAGCGGATGGTTAACGGCGGTTTTGCCGCCAACTGAGGAATCGACCTGTGAAAGCAGCGTGGTCGGCACCTGGATAAAACGCACGCCGCGCTGATAACAGGCGGCAGCGAACCCGGTAAGGTCGCCGATAACGCCGCCGCCGAGCGCGATAAGCGTAGTATCGCGGCCATGCGGTTTTTCCAGCAGGGCGCTGAACACGGTTTCCAGCACAGCGAGGCTTTTATGCTGCTCGCCGTCCGGCAAGATCACCTGGTCAACCTTTACGCCAACCTGTTCCAGCGTGGAGCGGACTTTATCCAGCCACAGCGGCGCCAGCGTTTCATTGGTGACCAACATCGTCTGGTCACCTGCACGCAAAGGCCAAAAGGAAGCCGGATCGTTGAACAATCCGGCTGCGATGGTGATAGGGTAACTACGTTCCCCGAGAGTAACCGTTAACCTCTCCATGACGTTCAGTAACCTTCTGTGCATTTACCCGCAGGTGAGTAAGGATTTCGCCGGAATCAGTTATTTTCCAGCATATGGATAATCTGGTTAGCCACGACTTTTGCGCTCTGATCGTCAGTACGGATAGTGACGTCGGCAATCTCTTCGTACAGCGGATTACGTTCGTTAGCGAGCGCTTCGAGCACTTCACGCGGCGGCGTATCGACCTGTAACAGCGGGCGTTTTTTATCGCGCTGAGTACGGGCCAGCTGCTTTTCGATAGTGGTTTCCAGATAGACCACCACGCCACGCGCGGAGAGACGATTGCGGGTTTCGCGGGATTTGACAGAGCCACCGCCGGTCGCCAGTACAATACCCTGTTTTTCCGTCAGCTCATTGATGACTTTTTCTTCGCGATCACGGAAACCTTCTTCGCCTTCTACATCGAAGACCCAGCCGACATCAGCCCCGGTACGTTTTTCGATCTCCTGGTCGGAGTCGTAAAATTCCATGTTGAGCTGTTGTGCTAACTGACGCCCAATAGTGCTTTTGCCAGCACCCATAGGCCCAACCAGAAAGATATTGCGTTTCTCTGCCATTTTTTCGGTACTACTAAGACAATTCGTTGATGATAAACCCGCGAGCAATAACCCTGAGCTGCGGGAAATGAACTGAAACCTCTTAAGCGATAGTGCGAGAGTCAGATCAAAAATTATCTCAACACTCAAGGTAGTTTGGCAACCGAATAAATCACCGCGTCTGACGCACAGGAGTGAAAAAACAACAACGGATGCACCGCCTCCGACCGACTCTCAAATCGGTACTCCTTGTATGCTAATTCCACCCCGGCGTCAAACATCCGGCGACGATAATGGCTAAAAACTCCCGTGCGGATCAGGCTCCGTTGATAATATGCGGCGTAATAAACACCACCAGTTCGCGTTTTTCGTTGTCTTTGCCGTCATGACGAAACAGGCTCCCAAAGAGCGGAATATTTCCCAATACCGGCACCTGTTCATTCCCGGCTTTATTTTTTTGCTGGAAAATTCCGCCAAGCGCCAGCGTTTCGCCGTCTTTTACTTCCACCTGCGTTTCTATTTCTTGTTTATCAATCGCTAACACTTCGCCATCGGCCTGTTGCAGCGCCTGGCCCGGCATGTTCTGGCTGATGCGAAGCTTAAGCCGGATGCGTCCGCCCTGCCCGATAGTCGGCGTTACTTCCATGCCGAGCACCGCTTCTTTAAACTCCACCGACGTCGCGCCGCTCTCGCCGCTTGATACCTGATACGGGATCTCGCTGCCCTGCTTAATACTGGCGGGTTGCTGATGCGCGGCGAGTAGCCGCGGGCTGGCGATGATCTCCACCTTTTGTTTTTGCTCCAGCGCCGAAAGCTCAAACTCCAGCATACGCCCGTCGATACGACCGATATTAAAGCCCAGCCGCGTAGTGGCATCGGCGACCGCCAGGTCAGCGGAAATGGTGGTGGGGTGATACAGTTTCGTGGCGCCTTCGGCGTCGGCGGTGCTCCACTTAACGCCCAGCTCACGCAAGCTCTGCTGATTAATCGTCACGATATGCGCCGCCAGCTCTACCTGTCCTACGGGAATATCCATCTTCGTGACCCACTCCTGCACCTGACGCAGCGCGCTGGCGGTATCGCGGATCAACAAGCGATTAGTGCGTTTATCCACCGTGACGCTGCCACGCGGCGTCATCAGTTTATCCCCGAGCGCGGCGAGCGACGCGGCAAGCTCCGCCGCCTCGGCATGGCGCAGCGTGACAGTCTCGCTGATCAGTGGCAGATTCAACGCCTGCTGTTGGCGTGACGCCTCGCGCTGAGCCAGCTTTTGCTGCTCCCAGGCCTCCGGATATACCCGCAGAATGTTGTTCTCTTTCCGCCAGCGCAGACGCGCGCTCTCTGTGACCATCTGAAACGCCTGCTGCCACGGCACGTTTTGCAGGTGCAGCGAGACAACACCGTCTACGCCCGGCGCGATCACCAGATTCAGTTGCTCGCTCTCCGCCAGCGCCTGTAAAAGCTGTATGACCGGCGTCTCATCAGCGACCAGAGAAACGCCCGGGCTCGCGGGCGCGGCGCAGGCGATTTTCGCTGCGAGTAATAATAAAGGAAGGGATCTCCTTATCATGATGCGCATCCTTAAGTGTCCATACCAGAACCGAAGGGCGACACCCTTCGCCATTTTTTAACGTCGCCTTAACGGCGTCTGCCCCGATGAGCTGCCAGCCTGTCGGAAGCATCGCGCCGGGGCTTAACCGCAGCCACGTTTTTGCCGGCGTCTGCAACAGCACTCGCACCGCCCCGCCTTTCTGGACCATGCCGCCGTAGCGCCAGAGTGAGGCCTGATGCGACTGACAACGCGCCTGCGGCGGCGCAAACGGGTCGCGACTGGCGAAGGCTGGCAAAGACACCAGCAACAGCAGCGCCCACAGCGCGTTACTTTTCATGGGTGCGCCCCAGTTGTAACGTCAGGCGCAGCGTCTGCCCGCCGTCAGCACGCAGCGCGAACCCATGCGCCAGCATGTCGCTTCGCGCGAGCCCGGCGAAAATCGCCGGCACGTTCGGCCAGGCCAGCGCCAGTTCAAGCTCTCCCGTTTCGCCCTGCGGCTGCCAGCGGATGAGGTGCCCCTCCGCACCGGTATTCAGCGCATGCGGCGAGAACGGCGTCAGGACAAGCTGCGCCTCAAGCGCCGCGGCTTCGCGTTGCCTGTCGGGCAGCGCCGCGCGCTGCCGTTGTAAATTGCGTAGCGTCACGGCCTGCTGTTGAAGCTGCGCCTCCAGCGGGTTAATGCTGCCGGCCAGCGGCGCCAGCCCCCCGTAAGCCGTCCCCACAAGCAACGCTAACCAGCCGCCTGCACAGGCCGTACGCAGCGACGCCGGGCCGGTAAGCCAGCGGTCAATAAACAGGCGCATCGGCAGCCTCCTTTTGCAGTGAAACGCTAAATCGCCAGTAGCCCTCCTGTTCCCGGCGCGTTTCGCCAGGCGTCAGCCGCGTAAAGGGCGCAAGCCCGCGCAGCTTCTCCTCAAAAAGCGTGAGCGCCTGCGGCTCGTAAGCGTTGCCAGTGATCTCCAGCCGATTGTCGTGAAAGTGCAGCCCCGTCAGCCAGAGCGATTCTGGCAGCGCGTCGGCGAGCGTCATCAGGCGCTGCTGCCATGCCGCGACCTCCTGACGGCGGCGCTCCCGCTGCTGCCAGCGCGCCTTAAGCGACTCATAAGCCGCCTCGGCGTTTCTCGCCTGTTGTAGCTGCGCCTTTTGGGCGGTAATGGCGAGCGTTTGCGCCTCAAGTCGCTGCTGAAGCACCCGCTGCTGCCTGGCGATAACGCGATAAGTCATACCCGCTGCAAGCGCTGTGACCCATGCTGAGAGAAGAAAAAAAGTGCCCCACCGAATAAGCCGCGTGCGCCGCCGCACATGCCGCCACGGCAGCAAATTAACGTGCCGCCGCATTACGCCGCTCCCAGCGCCAGACCGATCGCGACGGCGAAGCGCCAGGGCGTATCCGGCTTCGGCGGGCAGGCCCAGGTGACGGCCTGCCACGGGTCGAACAGTTGCCAGCCTTTGTCTTCTTCCGGTAACGCGCCGCACAGGGCTATCTCCTGCGCCTGCACGCCAAGCTGCGTGCCAAGCGCCGCCAGCCCTTCGACGCCCGGCGTTGCGCACACGCCCCAGCGCTCGCGGGTTGCCCACAACCACTGCGCCCCCGACTGCGCTACCACAGCCTGACAGGCCTCGCCGGTATACGGGAAAAAGCAGGCCAGCGCGCTGGCGTCGGGCGTCAACGCGGCAGGCGTGAAGCGCAACGCGCGGGCGCAGGCCATTAGCTCCGCCACCTCAGCGGCGCGCGCGGCCGTTACCGCATACGCGTTGCCGTCCCGGCTTTCGGCAAAGTCAAACGCCAGCGCGTCGGGCGGCAGTGAGAGCTGGCGCGCCGCGACGGCGCCGAGCCACGCCTCGCACTCCGGTTCGCACAGGGCGGTGGCGGGCCGGGGAAGCTCCCGTTGCAACGTGCGCTGCGCCGGGAATCCAAGCCGGATCGATGCCGCGCGCGGGAGCTGCGCGCGCCACGGCGTCAGCGCTTCGATTAACGCCTGCCGTCGCTGTTCATCATCCTGATAAGGCGTCAGCGGGAGCGCCCACCAGCGCTGCTGCTTCCAGCCGCCTCGCCTGAGGGAGAGCGCGACAGCCATCACGCTATCTGATTGAATATGTAAGCCAATTTTCCATTCCGTGCCGATCATTTTCGAGGTTCTCCCTGTCCCGCTAAATGAAAATGCCATATCAATGCTTCTGGCTTGCCTTTATACTACCGCGCGGTTGTTTATAAACTGCCCAACAGAAACTAAATGGGAAATCCTCGGTGAAGTTCGTAAAGTATTTATTCTTCCTTGCAGTCTTTTGCATTCTGCTGGGAGCTGGCTCGATCTACGGTCTGTATAAATTTATCGAGCCGCAGTTGCCTGACGTCGCCACGCTGAAAGATGTGCGGCTCCAGATCCCTATGCAGGTGTATAGCGCCGACGGCGAACTGATCGCCCAGTACGGCGAAAAACGCCGTATTCCGCTGACGCTGAACCAGATCCCGCCGGAAATGGTGAAAGCGTTTATCGCCACAGAAGACAGCCGCTTCTACGATCACCACGGCGTCGATCCGATCGGGATCTTCCGCGCCGCGAGCGTCGCGCTGTTTTCCGGCCACGCCTCGCAGGGCGCGAGCACCATTACGCAGCAGCTGGCGCGTAACTTCTTCTTAAGCCCGGAACGCACCCTGATGCGTAAAATCAAGGAAGCCTTTCTCGCGGTGCGTATTGAGCAGTTGCTGACGAAAGATGAAATCCTTGAGCTTTACCTGAACAAAATTTACCTCGGCTATCGCGCCTACGGCGTGGGCGCCGCCGCGCAGGTGTATTTCGGCAAAACGGTAGATCAGCTCTCCTTAAGCGAAATCGCGGTGATTGCCGGTTTGCCGAAAGCACCTTCGACCTTTAACCCGCTTTACTCGCTCGATCGCGCCACCGCGCGCCGTAATGTCGTGCTGTCGCGTATGCTGAGCGAAGGCTATATCAGTCAGTCGCAGTATGACGACGCGCGCAGCGAAACCATTAACGCCAACTATCACGCGCCGGAAATCGCGTTTTCCGCGCCATACCTGACCGAAATGGTGCGTCAGGAGATGATCAGCCGTTACGGCGAAAACGCTTATGAGGACGGTTATAAGGTTTACACCACCATTACCCGCCGTATTCAGCAGGCCGCGCAGAAAGCGGTGCGCGATAACGTGATGGATTACGATATGCGCCACGGTTACCGCGGCCCGTCTAACGTGCTGTGGCGCGTGGGCGAAGCGGCGTGGGATGATAAGAAAATCACCGATTCGCTGAAGGCGCTTCCGACCTACGGGCCGCTGCTGCCTGCCGTGGTAACGTCAGCCACCCCGGACGAAGCCACCGCCCTGCTGGCAGACAGTTCCTCTGTCTCGCTGAAAATGGACGGCGTGCGCTGGGCGCGCCCTTACCGCTCCGATACCGCGCAGGGCCCGACGCCGCGCCGTATTACCGACGTGTTGCAGGCCGGCCAGCAGATTTGGGTACGTAAAGTTGATGACAGCTGGTGGCTTGCTCAGGTGCCGGACGTGAACTCGGCGCTGGTCTCCATCAACCCGAAAGATGGCTCGGTGCTGGCGCTGGTCGGCGGCTTCGATTTCAATCAGAGCAAATTTAACCGCGCCACTCAGGCGCTGCGTCAGGTAGGCTCTAACATCAAACCGTTCCTGTATACGGCGGCGATGGACAAAGGTCTGACGCTCGCGAGCATCCTGAACGACGTGCCGATTTCCCGCTGGGATGCTGGCGCGGGCTCCGACTGGCGGCCGAAAAACTCCCCACCGGAATATGCCGGGCCGATTCGTCTGCGCCAGGGTCTGGGGCAGTCGAAAAACGTGGTGATGGTTCGCGCCATGCGTGCGATGGGCGTCGACTACGCGGCGGAATATTTACAACGGTTCGGCTTCCCGGCGCAGAATATCGTGCATACGGAATCACTGGCGCTGGGCTCCGCCTCCTTCACGCCGCTGCAGGTCGCGCGCGGCTATGCGGTGATGGCAAACGGCGGCTTCCTTGTGGACCCGTGGTTTATCAGCAAAATCACCAACGCTCAGGGCGAACCGCTGTTTGAGGCGAAGCCGAAAATCGCCTGCCCGGAATGCGATATTCCGGTTATCTATGGCGAAACGCCGAAGTCGGACGTGCTGGAAAATAAAGACGTGGAAAACGTGGCGACATCCGCAGAACAGCGGAACGCGCCGGTGCCGATGCCGCAACTGGAACAGGCAAACCGCGATCTGGTCGCGCAGAGCCCGGCGCCGCAGTACGCGCCGCACGTGATAAGCACGCCGCTGTCGTTTTTAATTAAAAGCGCGCTGAACAGCAATATTTTCGGCGAACCGGGCTGGCAGGGAACAGGCTGGCGCGCGGGGCGCGACCTCCAGCGTCGTGATATCGGCGGTAAAACCGGTACGACCAACAGTTCAAAAGATGCATGGTTCTCGGGTTACGGGCCGGGCGTCGTGACGTCGGTCTGGATAGGCTTTGACGATCACCGCCGCGATCTGGGCCGTACCACGGCCTCCGGTGCGATTAAAAACCAGATTTCCGGCTACGAGGGCGGCGCGAAAAGCGCGCAGCCAGCCTGGGATGCGTATATGAAAGCCGCGCTGGAGGGCGTGCCGGAAGAGCCGCTAACGCCGCCGCCTGGCGTGGTGACGGTGAATATCGACCGCAGCACGGGCCAGCTGGCGAACGGCGGCAACAGCCGGGCGGAGTACTTTATCGAAGGCACGCAGCCGACCCAGCAGGCCGTGCATGAAGTCGGCACAACGATTATCGATAACGGGGAAACCCACGAGCTGTTCTGATACAACGACAAACGCCCCGTCATGGGGCGTTTTTTTATGGGGCGCGTTATATACGCCTGTTGCTGCGCGTTTTGCTTTTTACAGTCTGCCGTGCATCTTCAGCCATTCGCGCACTAAAAACAGCGCGCTGACATTTCGTGCCTCACTGAAATCCGGATCTTCCAGCAAATCCATCATATGCGCCAGCGGCCAGCGCTCCTGCACCAGCGGCTCAGGCTCATCGCCTTGCAACGTTTCCGGATACAGATCTTCCGCCACCAGGATATTCATTTTGCTGGAGAAATAAGACGGCGCCATGGTGAGTTTTTTCAGGAAAGAGAGCTGATTTGCGCCGAAACCGACCTCTTCTTTTAATTCACGGTTCGCCGCTTCATAAATATTTTCACCCGGATCGATAAGCCCTTTGGTAAATCCCAGCTCGTACGATTCGGTGCCGACGGCATATTCGCGAATTAATATCAGATGGTCGTCGATAATCGGCACGATCATAACCGCTTCACGCTCGGAAGGACGCATACGTTCATAGACGCGCTGCTCGCCGTTGCTGAACGCCAGGCTCACCTGTTCGATATTGAAAAGGCGTGAACGGGCTACCGTTTCGATATTTAAAATAGTGGGTTTTTGTAGGGATTTATTCATATTAACCGGCCACCGGGTAACAATATCTTTGCTCATTGTGCGACACACCGCACGGTTCGGGCAATGCGAATCGTTTTTTTATTTACATTCCGGCAACCTCGCACGCGCATAAAACCCAAATACCCATTTATGTCAAGAGGTTGAATTTAAAATAAGAATTTGCTGATATTTCCGGCCTTCTCGCTTTGCTAACATTGATTTACTGCTGGTATGCCTCAAATAATTTCATTCGAATTGAACCCATACCTGTCGATTTTTGATCATTGTTCTGCCTTAATGTTGCATAGGCAATACTTGTTTACATTTGCACTGAGTACCGTGATTTGATGGGGAAAGCATGAGCACTTTGTTGATTTTCGTCGCTGCTATGCTGGCCTGCATCGTCATTGCAGGCTGGTGGATAAAGCGCAAAATTCGCCCCCGTCATCCCCGTTTACCCGCCCAGGTGTTTGCTGGCGCCACGACCCGTAAACTCAGCAGTGAAGAGCGTAGCGCCATCGAAAGCTATCTGGAAACGCTATCGCGTTTTCAGGATTCGCCGACGCCGACCGGCGCCATCAAAGCGCCCGTAAAATTAACGCTGACACAAAACAGCGGCACCGTCTACAGCATCCGTCGCGCCATCACCCGCTACGGCCTGTCTTCCGATGACCCGAACAAATGGCGCTACTACCTGGATTCGGTGGAAGTGCACCTGCCGCCATTCTGCGAGCAATACATTACCGACGACAACAGCGTCGAGCTTATTCGTACCGCTACGCTGCCGCTGGTTATCTCGCTTAACGGCCATTCGCTGCAGGAACATGTGCATGAGGCGCGCGGCTATGTGCTGGAAGGACCGACGTCTGGCCTGGCGTCCATTCGCGGCGAAGAGAGCGAGCAGATTGAACTGCTGAATATACGCCAGGAGACGCAGGAAGAGCACGCGCTTGGCCGCCCGGACGGGCTGCGTGAGGCGCTGCTGATCTGCGCCTCATTCGTGCTCTTTTTCCTCTGTCTCGTGACGCCGCCAGTCATGCTTCCCTGGCTTGCCGGGGGTGCGATTCTGCTCCTCGGCGCGGGCCTGTGGGGGCTTTACGCGCCGCCGGCGAAAACGGCGCTGCGCGAAATTCACTGTCTGCGTGGCACGCCGAAACGCTGGGGCCTGTTTGGCGAAACCAATCAGGAACAGCTTAATAATATTTCGCTTGGCATTATCGATCTCATCTATCCGGCCCACTGGCAGCCGTTTATCGCTCACGATTTAGGGCAGAAAACGGATATTGATATCTATATGGATCGCCATGTCGTGCGCCAGGGTCGTTTTCTGTCGCTGCATGATGAAGTCAAACATTTTCCGTTGCAGCACTGGCTGCGCAGCGCGGTCATCGGCGCGGGCGCGCTGCTGGTATTGCTGCTCCTGACGCTCTGGGTGCCGCTCGATATGCCGTTCAAGCTGACTATCTCGTGGCTTAAAGGTGCGCAAACGGTCGAGGCGACCAGCGTCGCGCAACTGGAAGAAGCGGGCCTGCGTGTCGGCGATACGCTGCGTATTGACGGCACCGGCATGTGTAACATTCATCTGCCGGGCCGCTACACCACGCGCCAGAACTACCCGTTTATGCCGTTCGACTGCTCGCAAATTCTCTGGAATAACGCAAGCCCCCTGCCCCTGCCGGAATCCGACACGGTGACCAAAGCCACTGCGCTGGCAGAGGCGGTAAATCGTCAGCTGCATCCGCAGGAAGGCGACACCAAAATTAACCCGCAACTGGCCTCGGCCATTCAGAAATCGGGCATGGTGCTGCTGGATGATTTCGCCGAGATCGTGCTGAAAACCGAAGCGCTGTGTACGGGCGAAGAAGAATGCGTAAGGCTTAAAAACGCGCTGGTGAACCTCGGCAATACCAAAGACTGGCCGTCGCTGGTCAAACGCGCCGGCGAAGGCAAGCTCGACGGCATTAACGTGCTGCTGCGCCCGGTCAGCGCCGAATCGCTCGATAATCTGGTCATCGCCTCGACGGCGCCATTCTTCGTGCGCGAAACCAGCCGCGCCGCGCAGTCGCTGAACAGCCCGCCGCCGGGCGGCTTTATGATTGTCAGCGACGAAGGCAAGGATATGGTCAACCAGCCGCTGCCGCCGACGTCGTTGTATGACTTCCCGCCGCAGGAGCAGTGGAAAGAGTTCCAGCGCCTGGCCGGTATGTTAATGCAGACCCCGTTCCACGCGGAAGGCGTCGTCACCAGCCTGCGCACCGATGCTAACGGCACGCAGCACGTCACGCTGAGCAGCGTGCCGGACAGCGCCGGGCTGTGGCGCTACTTCGGCACGTCGTTGTTAATGCTGATTATGCTCGTCTGCGCGCTCTATAACGGCGTCGTAGCCCTGCGTCGCTGGCAGCGCAGCCGCACCCGCATTGAAGAAATCCAGCGCTATTACGAAAACTGCTTTAACCCGCAACTGGTCCCCTCCGCAGATATTCGCCCCCTGTTCTGATAATCCGGCGGCGACGGGTTTATGGTAACCTGTCGCCCCTTTTTCCTCAGGCGGGAGTTCCTATGCCTATTGATATCGCCTGGCAGGAGGTTGATACCGTTCTGCTGGACATGGACGGCACGCTGCTCGATCTGGCGTTCGATACCTTTTTCTGGCAGAAGCTGGTCCCCGAAACCTTGAGCCAGCAGCGCGGCATTCCGCTGGATGACGCCCACCACCAGATCCGCGCCGAATATCATGCCGTGCAGCATACGCTAAACTGGTACTGTCTGGATTACTGGAGCGATCGCCTGGGGCTGGATATCTGCGCCATGACGACGGAACAGGGGCCGCGCGCGTTGATACGCGAAGACACCGTGCCGTTTCTCGACGCGCTGAAAGCCTGCGGTAAGCGGCGTATTCTGCTGACCAACGCGCATCCGCATAATCTGGCAGTGAAGCTTGAGCATACCGGGCTTGCTCAGCACCTTGATTTATTGCTTTCCACCCACACATTTGGTTATCCAAAAGAGGATCAGCGGTTATGGCAGGCCGTTGCCCGGCACACCGGTCTTGACGCGTCGCGCACGCTGTTTATCGACGACAGCGAGCCGATTCTCGACGCCGCCGCGCGGTTTGGTATTCGCTACTGTCTCGGCGTCACCAATCCTGATTCAGGCGTTGCGGATAAATGCTATCAGCGCCATCCGGCGCTTGGCGATTACCGTCGTCTGATCCCCTCGCTGCAAACCGAGGAGTCGTGATGAAAGAAAAATCCACCGAAGGGGTTCGCCTGGACAAATGGCTCTGGGCGGCGCGCTTCTATAAAACCCGCACGCTGGCCCGCGAGATGATCGAAGGCGGCAAAGTGCACTACAACGGGCAACGGACGAGACCGAGTAAAATTATCGAACCGAACGCAGTATTAACTCTGCGTCAGGGAAACGATGAACGCACGCTGGTGGTGAAAGGAATAACCGACCAGCGTCGCCCGGCAGCCGAGGCGGTACTGCTGTACGAAGAGACGGCAGAAAGTATCGAAAAGCGTGAAAAACTTGCGCTGGCGCGTAAACTCAACGCCCTTTCCATGCCGCATCCGGATCGTCGCCCGGATAAAAAAGAGCGCCGCGATCTGATCAAATTTAAATTTGGCGACAGCGAATAACCGTCACGCCAGGAGAGAGAATAATGGCTCAACACGACCAACTACACCGCTATCTTTTTGAAAATTATGCCGTGCGCGGCGAACTGGTGACGGTTTCAGAAACCTGGAAACAGATCCTTGAAAACCATGACTATCCGCTGCCGGTTAAGACGCTGCTGGGCGAACTGCTGGTCGCCACCAGCCTGCTGACCGCCACGCTGAAATTCGCGGGCGATATTACCGTGCAGCTGCAAGGCGACGGGCCGATGACGCTTGCGGTTATTAATGGCAACAATCAGCAGCAGATGCGCGGCGTCGCGCGTGTGCAGGGCGAAGTTCCGGCGGACGCGGACCTGAAAACGCTGGTCGGCAACGGCTATCTGGTCATCACCATCACACCGGAAGAAGGCGAACGCTATCAGGGCGTAGTGGGGCTGGAAGGCGATACCCTGGCCGCATGCCTGGAAGATTACTTTATGCGTTCCGAACAGCTGCCGACCCGCCTGTTTATCCGCACCGGCGAAGCGCAGGGACAGCCAGCCGCAGGCGGTATGCTCCTGCAGGTGCTGCCGGCGCAGGATGCCCAGACGGATGACTTTAACCATCTGGCGACGCTGACCGAAACCATTAAGGCGGATGAGTTGTTCACACTGCCTGCCAATGAGGTGCTGTGGCGTCTCTATCATGAAGAAGAAGTGACCGTTTACGATCCGCAGGCAGTGGAGTTCAAATGCACCTGTTCGCGTGAACGTTGCGCAGACGCGCTGCGCACGCTGCCGGATGAAGAAGTCACGCAGATTCTGGAAGAAGATGGCGAAGTGGATATGCACTGTGACTACTGTGGCACCCACTATGTGTTCGACGCGATGGATATCGCCGGGATCCGCAAAAACGCCTCTCCGGCCGATCCGCAGGTGCATTAATACCTGCTGCGCTTCCCGCCGCCTGGCGGGAAGCGCTTCATTGATACTGTTTATTCCTGATAGCTGAGCGTTATCTTCACGCCACCGATATCCACGTCCTGCCAGGCTTTATCTTTTCCTTTGATTTGATTGGCGCGCAGCGCCTGCCCAAACGCCTCGCGGCTCAGGCTTTCCGGTACAGCCATACTCCAGCCGACCTGCTGCCACTGGCCATTTTCGCGCTGCGCCACGCTACAACTGCGATCAACACTGCTGCACAGCAGCACTTCTTTTTGCCCGTCATGATTCAGATCCAGCATCGATACCACACAGCTTCCCTTCTCATATAAACAGCTGCGCACATTGTAGGCGTTCTCTCCCCGCGCCCACTTCCACCAGCTCTCGTCAGGTGCCGCCGTGCCGTTTGCAAGGGTAATCGCGCGGCGCAGGCTCTCCTCGCCGACAGGCGCCGTGGCTTCCTGGGAGAGTATGCTGTTCATGGCCTGACGGTTTTCCGGGTCCGCCATAAACGTTGTGTTGTTGCGCAGCGTATTCAGCGCCGCCTGCCCGCGTCGCCCGGCGTGCTGGAGCATATACAGGCTCAGGTAGTCGGCCTTTTGCGTCCCGCGCTCGTAGCGCGCCATCTGGCTGTCCACACTGATGCGCCACGGGTCGAGCACCGGCGAATGGCTTAATACTAACAGCGCGAACGAAAACACCATCACCACGCGCCCGCCGGTGTCATTACCCTGTTCGCCGGTTTTCGCCCCGCGGACTACGCGAAGCGCAGCGCCCACCGCCCAGCACAGCACCGTCGCGGTGATAAGGGCGGCGTAAACGCGCGATGGCGTCCAGCCATACTGCTGCACGCGCAGCCACAGCGACCACGCGGCCAGCGCGGCAAATAGCGGGGTCATAATCAACCCGGCGTTATTGAGCAGACGCAGCGCCTTGTGCGCCGGCGGCGCGCTGCGCCACGGGGCGTCCGCCAGGCTTGCGAGCGCCAGCAGCATCAGCGCCAGCGTGTTCAGCAGCGCGTTACAGGAGGTGCGCGCCGCCAGCCCGTCAAGCCCGACAAACGGCAGCGTGACTAAAAACAGCAGCGCGATAAGCGCGGCGAGCGGCAGCAGGCCGGATGCTGCCAGCGTCAGAAAGCGGATCAGCGCCTCGGTAATGCGTGTCTGGCTGCGACAGAGCAGCAGGCAGACCACGCCGGAGACCGTCACCATGACAAAGCCGAAGAGCGGCGTGTTGAAAAATAGCGTCTCGAAGAAACCAATATTCACCGCGCTAAAAAGCTTCGCCCACAGCAGCAGCACGCCCCAGAAAACGCCAGCCAGCGCCAGCGCCAGCAGCAGCGCCACACCGTTGTTCCATAACGCCAGGCAGCGCGAAACCGGCGCGCCCTCGTTGCTGTCGCGTTGCAGCCAGGGCATGGCGATAAAGAGCGTGGCGGCCAGATGGAAATACCAGCTCACCACCATTTCACTGGCGTCCAGTTCATCGACGCCCGCGATTGACCAGCGCATCCAGCCGGACATCAGCCCGACCAGCAGCATCAGGGCGCCCGTCATCAGCCAGAAACGCGGCGCGCGCAGGCGCACCGCCGCCAGCGCAACGCTGACGCAGAGCGTTATCGCCAGCGAGTGCACTATCAGCGCCGAGCCCTGGCTCATCACAATAAGGTTGTGCGGGCCCGTTAAATACATCAGCAGGCCGCAGAGCGCGGCGATAACCACGATGCCCAGGCGCGTCGTGCGCGCTAAGGGGAGGAGTTCAGACATAGCGATAATCCTTTAAAAACGCATTTATGCGTTGAATATAAACCGCGTTGGTGAAGTGAGCGTGAAGTGTCAAGAACGCCATTTGATACGCCAGGCGCGCAGGCGCGTCAGCAAAAAGACGATTATCCAGTGCGATCGCACGCCGGTTTTGGTTTTCACAGAAAAGATAATTTTCTTCAGGAAAGCGCTTACAGTCACAAAGTGCGGGTTTAGCGGGTGGCTTTTATAACATATTCGGAACAATTAACGCGTTCACAGATAAAATGTTGCCATACTCTGAGTCCCGTCGTGACCGGTCTCACAGAACTTTCCACTATGGCGCGCCTGGCGACCCATCAGTTACGTAAATCTATGAAGCCTGTCGCGGTTAACGTCCCCGGAACAACCCTACAATTTCAGGCAGTATAAATTGGCTAAGGAGCAGTGAAATGCGAGTTACAGGCATAACCCCGCAGGATCTCAAGGCTTACGGTATCAACGACGTCCAGGAGGTGGTTTATAACCCCGATTATGAAACGCTCTATCGCGAAGAACTCGATCCTTCGCTGGAAGGCTACGAGCGTGGGGTGCTGACAAATCTGGGTGCGGTGGCCGTGGACACGGGAATTTTTACCGGCCGTTCGCCAAAGGATAAATACATCGTGCGCGATGACACCACGCGAGACACGCTCTGGTGGTCCGACAATGGCAAAGGCAAGAATGACAACAAACCGCTGACGCCGGAAAACTGGCAGCATCTGAAAGGCCTGGTAACGCAGCAGCTTTCCGGCAAACGCCTGTTTATCGTCGATGCGTTCTGCGGTGCCAACCCGGATAGCCGCCTGTCGGTGCGTTTTATTACCGAAGTGGCCTGGCAGGCGCATTTCGTTAAGAACATGTTCATTCGCCCGTCCGATGAAGAACTGGAAGGCTTCGAACCCGATTTCATCGTGATGAACGGCGCGAAGTGCACCAACCCTGACTGGAAAACGCAGGGGCTGAACTCCGAGAATTTCGTGGCCTTCAACCTGACCGAACGGATGCAGCTTATCGGCGGTACCTGGTACGGCGGCGAGATGAAAAAAGGCATGTTCTCGATTATGAACTACCTGCTGCCGCTGAAAGGCATCGCGTCGATGCACTGCTCGGCGAACGTCGGCGAGAAAGGCGACGTGGCGGTGTTCTTCGGTCTCTCCGGCACCGGTAAAACCACGCTCTCCACCGATCCGAAACGCCGTCTTATCGGCGATGACGAACATGGCTGGGACGATGATGGCGTGTTTAACTTCGAAGGCGGCTGCTACGCTAAAACCATTCGCCTTTCTGAAGACGCCGAGCCGGATATCTATCACGCCATCCGCCGCGACGCGCTGCTGGAAAACGTGACCGTGCGCGACGACGGCAGCATCGATTTCGACGACGCGTCGAAAACCGAAAACACCCGCGTCTCTTACCCGATTTACCACATCGATAACATCGTCAAGCCGGTGTCGAAGGCGGGCCACGCGACCAAAGTTATCTTCCTGACTGCCGATGCGTTCGGCGTTCTGCCGCCGGTCTCCCGTCTGACCGCCAGCCAGACGCAGTATCACTTTCTTTCCGGCTTTACGGCTAAACTCGCGGGCACCGAGCGCGGCGTGACCGAGCCGACGCCGACGTTTTCGGCCTGCTTCGGCGCGGCGTTCCTGATGCTGCACCCGACACAATACTCGGAAGTGCTGGTCAAACGCATGCAGTCGGCAGGCGCGCAGGCGTATCTGGTCAATACCGGCTGGAACGGCACCGGCAAGCGCATCTCGATTAAGGATACCCGTGCGATTATCGACGCCATCCTGAACGGGTCGCTGGATGACGCCGAAACCTTCACGCTGCCGCTGTTTAACCTGGCTATCCCAACCAGCCTGCCGGGCGTTGACGAGCATATCCTTGACCCGCGTAACACATATGCCTCACCGGAGCAGTGGCAGGAGAAAGCGCAGCAGCTGGCGAAACTGTTCATCAGCAACTTTGAGAAATATACCGACACGCCTGCGGGCGCCGCGCTGGTGAGCGCCGGCCCGCAACGTTAAGCGGATACACGTAAAAACGGCTCCGTAAAGGAGCCGTTTTTTTATGGCGTTACGTTATCAACTGTTTTTCGCAACCGCCGTACCCACTGGTACCGGCAGCCAGGCGCGAATGCGCAGCCCCCCGCGCTCACTTTTGCCGATATCCAGTAAACCATGATGGTTATCGATAATACGCTGCACAATGGCAAGCCCAAGCCCCGTGCCGCTGGTGCTGCGCGCGCTGTCGCCGCGCACGAATGGTTGCAGCAGATGTTTAAGCTGCGACGGCTCAATGCCCGGCCCGTCATCTTCCACCTGGAACCACGCGCGGTTGAGTTCGGTGCCGCTACTCACTTTGATCCAGCCGTTGCCGTAGCGCGCGGCGTTCACCACCATGTTCGCCACGGCGCGTTTGATGGAGAGCGGATGAATACGCAGCGGAATTTCGCCGCTTTGCAACGCCGTTTCTATCTCGCGCTCATAGCCGCTTTCCGAGGCGATCACTTCGCCCAGCACCGCGTTAAGATCGGCGGTTTCCAGCGGCATCTCCTGTCCGGTACGCAGATAATCGATGAACTGTTCGATGATGGCGTTGCACTCTTCGATATCTTTATTGATCGACTCCGCCAGATAGCCGTCGCCCTCGCTCATCATCTCAGTCGCCAGACGAATGCGCGTCAGCGGCGTGCGCAGGTCGTGGCTGACGCCCGCCATCAGAAGCGTGCGGTCGTCGGCGAGCTGTTTCACGCCTGCGGCCATATGGTTAAAGGCGCGCGTCACTGAACGCACCTCGGAGGCGCCATATTCGCGCAGCGGCGGCGGAATGATCCCTTTACCGACCTGCAACGCCGCGTGTTCCAGCTCCACCAGCGGCCGGTTCTGGATACGAATAAACAGCCACGCGCCACCGATCGCCAGCAGCATTATCGCCAGCGTATAGCGGAACAGCGGCGAAAAATCGCCCTGATGAATTTCAGTCAGCGGCACGCGTACCCAGATATTGGGCGACAGCCAGGTTTTCAGCCACACTACCGGCGAGCTTTTATTGACCTCGACACGAACTTCCGTCGGGCCGCCAAGCTGCTGCGCCATCTGCTGGCTTAAAAACTCATAATGCTGCGCCCAGCGCAACCCCGCCTCTTCCGCCGCCTCGTTGGCGTACAGCGAAATGCCAAGCTCGCGGTAGATCTCGCGGCGAAACGCCGGCGGCACCACCAGCTGCGTCCCGTCCTCCAGCTGCAGTTTATCGGTCATCAGCATACGGACTTCGTAGGCCAGGACTTTATTAAACTGCTGGAGGCTCGGTAGGATGGCGAAGTTAAGCACCACCAGGTAGGTCGTCACCAGGCTTGCGAACAGCAAGGTGACGATTAAAAGCAGCGTGCGGGCGAAAGAACTACGAGGCGAGAAGCGCAGCTTCCTCATGCTTTAGCGCCGTCCGGCACAAAGACGTAGCCCAGGCCCCAGACGGTCTGGATATAGCGCGGGTGCGCCGGATCTTCTTCCACCATACGACGCAGGCGGGAAATCTGTACGTCGATAGAGCGCTCCATTGCGGAATATTCGCGACCGCGCGCCAGGTTCATCAGCTTATCGCGCGACAGCGGTTCACGCGGGTGGCTGACCAGCGCTTTCAGCACGGCAAACTCGCCGCTGGTAAGCGGCATCGGCTCATCTTCGCGGAACATCTCGCGGGTGCCGAGGTTCAGTTTGAATTTGCCGAAGGCGATCACGGCTTCTTCCTGCGACGGCGCGCCCGGCAGCTCATTCGCCTGACGGCGCAGCACGGCACGGATGCGGGCCAGCAGCTCGCGCGGGTTAAACGGTTTCGGGATATAGTCGTCGGCACCAATTTCCAGCCCCACGATGCGGTCCACCTCTTCGCCTTTCGCGGTCACCATGATTATCGGCATCGGGTTACTCTGGCTGCGCAGACGGCGGCAGATAGAAAGCCCATCTTCGCCGGGGAGCATCAGATCAAGCACCATCAGGTGGAAGGACTCACGGGTCAGCAGGCGGTCCATCTGTTCGGCGTTTGCCACGCTGCGCACCTGGAAGCCTTGCTCGGTGAGGTAACGCTCAAGCAGCGCGCGCAGGCGCATATCGTCATCCACCACCAGAATCTTGTAATTTTCTTGCATTGTGTTTACTCCCAAAGGCTCAAACAGTTGTAACGCCATTCTAAAAAAGTGTGCGTCAGCCGGTGAGTTAAATCTGGTATATATTCTAGTCGAAATTGTTACAAAGCATATTTAACAGCAGCTTATCTTCACTTTCCATCACAAAACCGGCGTGTCCTTAAGGAACGGCATAATGACGCTGCCGACATCACCCTAATCATAAACGAACTGGCGTATTTCGTATGCTCATGCTGATTTTTAACGCAGGTCGACATCGCCGCGCGCTTTCGCGGCGCAGGCGCTTCACATTCGCCACCGCGCCCGCTAAGGTACGGACGTTAAAATTATCAGCGAAGGCCAGCCGATGAAAACGCCGTTAATTACCCGCGAAGGTTACGAAAAACTCAAAAAAGAGCTCGATTATCTGTGGCGCGAGGAGCGGCCTGAAGTCACCAAAAAAGTGACCTGGGCGGCAAGTCTCGGCGATCGCAGCGAAAACGCCGACTATCAGTACAACAAAAAGCGCCTGCGCGAAATCGACCGCCGCGTGCGCTATCTCACCAAATGCCTTGAGCATTTAAAAATCGTCGACTATTCGCCGCAGCAGGAAGGCAAAGTCTTTTTCGGCGCCTGGGTCGAAGTGGAAAATGACAACGGCGACATGAAGCGCTTTCGCATTGTCGGCTACGACGAGATTTTTGGCCGCAAAGACTACATCTCTATCGACTCCCCGATGGCGCGCGCGCTGCTTAAAAAAGAGGAAGGCGACGTAGCGACGGTGCAGACGCCGGGCGGCGAAGCCACCTGGTATGTCAACGCGATTGAATATGTGAAGTAGCCAACCCCGGATAGCTCCGAAACCCGCCACGGGCGCGGCTACGGCTGGCATTTTTACCCTTCAGTCCGTATAACTGTGCCCTGACTTTTTGTACTTAACAGATGATATTGCCATGATGAATAATTCGCTCAGTCGTATTATCGCCAGTGAGCTTCAGGCCAGGGATGAACAGGTAGACGCTGCCATTCGCCTGCTTGATGAAGGGAACACCGTGCCGTTTATCGCACGCTATCGTAAGGAGGTCACCGGCGGTCTGGACGATACCCAGTTACGTCAGCTGGAGACACGTCTGGGCTATCTGCGCGAACTGGAAGAACGCCGCGCGTCTATCCTTAAATCGATTGCCGATCAGGGCAAACTCACCGACGAACTTCAGGCGGCCATTACCGGCACCCAGAGCAAAACCGAGCTTGAAGATCTCTATCTGCCCTACAAACCGAAGCGCCGCACCCGCGGACAAATCGCCATCGAGGCGGGTCTTGAGCCGCTGGCGGATCTGCTGTGGAGTGACCCGTCCCATGAACCGGACGCGGAAGCGGCGAAATTTATCGACGCCGGGAAAGGCGTGGCCGACACCAAAGCGGCGCTCGACGGCGCGCGTTATATCCTGATGGAGCGTTTCGCCGAAGACGCGGCTCTGCTCGCCAAAGTCCGTGACTACCTGTGGAAAAACGCGCACCTGGTCTCGACTGTTGTGCCGGGCAAAGAGGAAGAAGGCGCTAAATTCCGCGACTATTTCGCGCACCATGAACCGATCGCCACGGTGCCGTCGCACCGCGCGCTGGCGATGTTCCGCGGGCGCAACGAAGGCGTATTGCAGCTCTCGCTCAACGCCGACCCGCAGTTCGACGAGCCGCCGCGCGAAAGCTACTGTGAGCAAATTATCACCGATCACCTGGGCCTGCGCCTGAACAACGCCCCGGCTGACAGCTGGCGTAAAGGCGTGGTGAGCTGGACCTGGCGCATCAAAGTGCTGATGCATCTGGAAACCGAGCTGATGAGCACGCTGCGCGAACGCGCAGAAGACGAGGCGATCAATGTATTCGCCCGCAACCTGCACGATCTGCTGATGGCGGCCCCGGCGGGCCTGCGCGCCACGATGGGCCTCGATCCAGGCCTGCGCACCGGCGTAAAAGTGGCGGTCGTGGACGCGACCGGCAAGCTGGTGGCTACCGACACCGTTTATCCACACACCGGCCAGGCGGCGAAAGCGGCGGTCGTGATCGCGGCGCTTTGCGAGAAGCATAATGTGGAGCTGGTGGCTATCGGCAACGGCACCGCGTCGCGCGAAACCGAACGTTTCTTCCTCGACGTGCAGAAGCAGTTCCCGAAAGTGACCGCGCAAAAGGTGATTGTCAGCGAGGCGGGCGCATCGGTTTATTCCGCCTCCGAGCTGGCGGCGCAGGAATTCCCGGATCTCGACGTCTCGCTGCGCGGCGCGGTGTCTATCGCGCGTCGCCTGCAGGATCCGCTGGCGGAGCTGGTAAAAATCGACCCGAAATCCATCGGCGTGGGCCAGTATCAGCATGACGTCAGCCAGTCGCAGCTGGCGCGCAAACTGGACGCCGTAGTGGAAGACTGCGTAAACGCCGTCGGCGTCGATCTGAACACCGCCTCGGTGCCGCTGCTGACGCGCGTGGCGGGCCTGACGCGCATGATGGCGCAGAATATCGTCGCCTGGCGCGACGAGAATGGCCAGTTCCGCAACCGCCAGCAGTTGCTCAAGGTAAGCCGTCTGGGGCCGAAAGCGTTTGAACAGTGCGCCGGGTTTCTGCGTATCAACCACGGCGACAACCCGCTTGATGCCTCGACCGTACACCCGGAAGCCTACCCGGTAGTGGAGCGCATTCTGGCGGCAACCGAACAGTCGCTGCGTGACCTGATGGGCAATAGCAGCGCGCTGCGTAACGTCAGGGCGGTGGATTTCACCGACGAGCGTTTCGGGGTGCCGACCGTGACCGACATCATCAAAGAGCTGGAAAAACCCGGCCGCGATCCGCGTCCGGAGTTCAAAACCGCTCAGTTCGCCGACGGCGTGGAGACGATGAACGACCTCCAGCCGGGTATGGTGCTGGAAGGCGCGGTGACAAATGTGACTAATTTCGGCGCGTTTGTGGATATCGGCGTGCATCAGGACGGGTTAGTGCATATTTCGTCGCTGTCCGACCGGTTCGTAGACGATCCGCATACCGTGGTGAAAGCGGGCGATATCGTGAAAGTGAAAGTGCTGGAAGTGGATTTGCAGCGTAAGCGTATCGCGCTGACCATGCGTCTCGATGAGCAGCCGGGCGAAGGTAATGCCCGGCGCGGCGGCAATAGCAACCGCGAGCAAAACAGCCGCCCGGCGCAGAACCGCAAGCCACAGCGGGAAAGCGCCAGCAGCGGCAACAGCGCGATGAGCGACGCGCTCGCCGCTGCGTTTGGCAAAAAGCGGTAAGCATCCGCGACAGTTAAAGGCCGGGAAACCGGCCTTTTTTATTGGGTCAGGGATGACGGGTTGTCGCGGGTGCTGGCGCGTCGGATGTGCGACCACGGGTACGCTTACCCGCCCTACGTTCAACAGCTTTTTTGTAGAGTCGATAAGCGCAGGGAGGATAAGCGCAGCGCATCCACTTTTAACAGCGACGCCGCTGCCCCCTGCGCGCCACGTTCTTTATTTAAATAACGCCACACTCTGAAATAAAAATAAATATGTGCGCGGTTACATTTTTCATTTAAATAACAATAGCGCCAAATAAATAACACGCGGATATTCAGGCAAACCACCACTACGCCCGCAATTTAATTTAACCTTATGAATCATAAACAATAACGGTATATAAAACGCCTGCTGACGCGTGACAGCGCTGATTTTTTTGCGCCAGAACAAATAAAGTTCAGAAATTATCGCTGCGCCGCAATATTGCGTTGCAGATAAAAACCATTCTCATTACCATCTTAATCAGATTAACATCCCTTCCCGCGCAATAATCGGCTTTCGGCCGTTGTATAGCCACGGCTCACCGCCGCTGAGCGCATCCGGAATAAGCAGGTTTTATGCAATTCACACCGAATAGTAGCTGGAAAATCACCGGTTTCGCCCGGGAAATTAGCCCGGCGTACCGCCAGAAATTATTGTCGCTCGGCATGCTGCCGGGCTCGTCGTTTGAGGTAAAACGCGTCGCACCGTTGGGTGATCCAATTCATATCGAAACCCGACGCGTAAGCCTGGTGCTGCGAAAAAAAGATTTGTCGCTGTTGCAGGTTGAAGCGGCCCGCTGACCTCTCTCGTTATTGAGTGTATGCAAATGAAAAAATTAACCATCGGCTTAATTGGCAATCCGAACTCCGGTAAAACTACGCTGTTTAATCAGCTAACCGGCGCGCGTCAGCGCGTGGGCAACTGGGCGGGCGTCACGGTGGAGCGCAAGGAAGGCAGCTTCGTCACTACCGATAATCAGGTCACGCTGGTCGACCTGCCCGGCACTTATTCGCTGACGACCATCTCCTCCCAGACCTCGCTGGATGAACAGATCGCGTGCCATTACATTCTCGGCGGCGAGGCGGATCTGTTAATAAACGTGGTCGACGCCTCCAACCTTGAGCGCAATCTCTATCTCACGCTGCAACTGCTGGAACTCGGCATCCCGTGCGTGGTGGCGTTAAACATGCTGGATATCGCGGAAAAGCAAAACATTCGAATCGACATTGACGCGCTGGCGAGCCGCCTCGGCTGCCCGGTCGTGCCGCTGGTTTCCACACGGGCGCGCGGCATCGACAGTTTGAAACTGGCGATTGACCGGCATCAGCGCAATCAGGATATCGAGCGCGTGCACTACCCGGCGCCGCTGATGGAGGCCGCGGACGCGCTGGCGTCAGCGATGCCCGGTGAACTTTCCGCGCAGCAGCGCCGCTGGCTCGGCCTGCAAATGCTCGAAGGCGATATCTACAGCCGCAGCGTGGCTGGCGCGGCAACCGCCCGGCTCCCGCAGACGCTGGCTACGCTTGAAACGCAGCTTGATGACCCGGCGCTGCATATTGTCGATGCCCGTTATCAGAGCATCGCAGCCATTTGCGACGCGGTCAGCAACAGCCTTACCGCCGAGCCGCACCGTCTCACAGCGGCGGTAGATAAAATTATCCTCAACCGCTTCCTTGGCCTGCCGGTGTTTTTGGGCGTGATGTATCTGATGTTCCTGCTCGCCATTAACATCGGCGGCGCGTTGCAGCCGATTTTCGATGCGGGATCGGTGGCGATTTTTATTCACGGGCTACAGTGGGTTGGCTATACGCTGCACTTCCCTGCCTGGCTGACGCTGTTTCTGGCCCAGGGGATCGGCGGCGGCATCAATACCGTGCTGCCGCTGGTGCCGCAAATCGGCATGATGTACCTGTTTCTGTCGTTTCTTGAGGATTCCGGTTATATGGCCCGCGCGGCGTTTGTAATGGACCGTCTGATGCAGGCGCTGGGGCTGCCGGGCAAATCGTTCGTGCCGCTGATTGTCGGTTTCGGCTGCAACGTGCCGTCGGTGATGGGCGCACGCACGCTGGATGCCCCACGCGAGCGGCTGATGACCATCATGATGGCGCCGTTTATGTCCTGCGGCGCCCGACTGGCGATTTTCGCGGTGTTCGCCGCCGCCTTTTTCGGTAATGACGGCGCGCTGGTGGTCTTTTCGCTCTATCTGCTCGGCATCGTGATGGCGGTCCTGACGGGCCTGATGCTGAAATATACCCTGATGCGCGGCGAAGCCACGCCGTTTGTGATGGAACTGCCGGTCTACCATGTGCCGCACCTGAAAAGCCTGCTGTTACAGACCTGGCAGCGCCTGAAAGGCTTTGTGCTGCGGGCCGGGAAAGTGATTGTGGTGGTTAGCGTATTTATTGGCGCGCTTAACAGCTTTTCGTTCAGCGGCCAGACCGTGGACAACATTAATGATTCCGCGCTGGCCTCCGTCAGCCGTGTACTGACACCGCTGCTGGCGCCGATTGGCGTGCAGGACGACAACTGGCAGGCCACCGTCGGGTTATTCACCGGCGCGATGGCGAAAGAAGTGGTGGTCGGTACGCTGAACACGCTCTACACCGCTGAAAATATCCACGAGGCGCCGTTCGACGCCGCGAGCTTCAGCCTGACGGACGAACTCACCGGCGCGCTGACCGAGACTTGGCAGAGCCTGAAAGACACGTTCAGCCTGAGCGTGCTGGCAAACCCGATCGAGGCCAGCAAAGGCGATGGCGAGATGGCCACCGGCGCGATGGGCGTGATGAGCGCTAAATTCGGCAGCGAAGCCGCCGCTTACAGCTATCTGGTGTTTGTGCTGCTCTATATCCCGTGCATTTCGGTCATGGGCGCAATTGCCCGCGAGTCGAGCCGCGGCTGGATGGGCTTCTCGATTCTCTGGGGCCTGAACATCGCGTATTCGCTGGCGACGCTGTTTTACCAGGGCGCGACGTTCCAGGCGCATCCGCTCTACAGCCTGACGGCGATGCTGACCGTCGTGCTGTTTAACGTGGCGCTGATTACCGCGCTGCGCCGGGCGCGTAGCCGGGTGGATGTGAGCCTGCTGGCGTCGCGCCGCGACGCGCACTGCTGCGATACGCCCGCCGGGGAGTGCCACTAATGGCCACGCTGATGGAGGTGCGGGATCTGCTGGCGCTGTCAGGGAGAATGGATGCGCAGCGCATCAGCGACCAGCTTGCCGCGCCGCTGCCGCTGATTAACGCGATGCTCAGCCGGCTGGAGGCGATGGGGAAAGCGGAGCGTCAGGAGGATGAAGTATCGGGCTGTCTGAGCGGCAGTTGTCGACGCTGCCCGGAGGGCAAAGCCTGCCGTAAAGAAGTGTGGCGGCTGCGGTAGTATGAAGGGCGGGCACGATACCCGCCCTTTTTGTTACTTGTAAACATCCGCCGTGGCGTGAATATCTTTGCCGGTTTTCTCGCCGCTGGTGATGACATAATATTTGCCGCCCATCTCATCAGCTTTCTTGACCAGCTCTTCTTTCGCATCCATCGGCGCGGTGCCTTTGTCAGAGACGATAGTGCCGATTTTGGTCAGATTCATCTCTTTCACTTTATCTTTTTGCAGCTCTTCCGCCGCCAGCGCGCCAAACGACAGCGAACCCAGAACAACAGATAACAGCATACCCGTGCGTAGTTTCATGTTTTTGGCTTCCTGTTCAGATGATTTAAAAGGGCGCTGCGAAAAACGCCCCGATAACAATGACATCTAAAGTATGGCTCGCTTTTAGCGGTTTGCCAGGCGAGCCCTGAACGCCAGCAGCGCGTCGCAGAACTGACGCGGGTGAGAGATGAATGGCGCATGCGCCGCTTTGTCGAAAACCAGCGAGTCGCTGGCGGGCCAGCGCTCATCAAGCAGTGCGGCGACCTTGCGCGGCACCAGCCCGTCGAGACGTCCATAAAGGCGTAAAAAAGGCCCCTGCCAGGCGGCGAGCGCCTCGCGCAGATCGGCGGTTTTAAGGATCTCCAGCCCACCGTTTAGCACATCGGCACCCGGCAACTGCTGCGCCAGGACGATGGATTTCAGCGCACGCGCATCCTGGCGCGCCGTTTCTGTGCCGAGCGTTTGCAGCGCCAGGAAGCGCTCCACCGTACGCTGAAAATCGTCGCTCAGCTGGCGCTGAAAACCGCTTAACACGTCAGGCTTAATGCCGGGCCAGTCGTCGCCCGCCTGAAAACAGGGTGATGACGCGACGGTCACCAGCGCCTCAACCCTGGCCGGCGCGTTCAGCGCCACCTGGCTTGCCACCAGCCCGCCGAGGCTCCAGCCCAGCCAGATGGCGCGTTCGGGCGCGCGGCTCGCCACCAGGCGCGCCATTTCATCCAGCGTCAGCGCGCCAAAGCCCTGGCTGCGCCCATAGCCCGGCAGATCCACCAGATGCAGCGTAAAGTGCGAGCTTAATTCCTGCGAAATGCAACGCCACACTTCGGCATTCAGCCCCCACCCGTGCAGCAGCACAAGATGACAATTTCCTTCGCCCGTGGTCTGCCACCAGATGTCATTCATCCGTTACTCTTCTCATGATTGATGTACAAGGAGGTCGTCATGCTAACAATACCGGGGATGTGTTGGCTATGCCGGATGCCGCTGCGCATACCGGGCTGGGGTGTCTGTTCGCGCTGCCAGCGGCGCAGGCTAACGCCGGTCTGTCCGCAATGCGGGTTGCCCGCCGCGCTGGCGACGCTGCCCTGCGGCCGCTGTCTGCAAAAGCCGCCGGCCTGGCAGCGGCTTATCGCCGCGAGCGATTATGCGCCGCCGCTGAGCACGCTGGTGCATCAGTTTAAATTTCACGGGCACACCGCGCTTTCGTCCGCGCTTGCCCGTCTGCTGTTATTAACCGTGCTGGCCGCAAAACGCGCCGCCACCCTGCCCGCTGCGGATCTTATTATCAGCGTGCCGCTGCACCGCACGCGCGCCTGGCGACGCGGCTATAACCAGAGCGCACTAATCGCCAACACGCTTTCCCGCTGGCTCGGGATACGCTACGCACCGGGCGCCGTCGTGCGCGTAAAATCCGCCCCGCCCCAGCGGCAGCTCAGTGCCAGGCAGCGGCGCAGCAACCTGAAAAACGCTTTTCGGGTTGAATTGCCGGTGGCGGGTCTCCATATCGTTATTGTAGATGATGTCGTCACGACAGGGAGTACCGCTGCCCAAATCGCGCGCCTGCTGAAGCGCAACGGCGCGGCGACTGTCCAGGTATGGTGCCTGTGTCGAACCTTGTAGAGCCTCGATGATGGGCGTATTATAACCAACTAAAATAGTCAACTATTAGGCCATTGCTATGATCCGTATTTCCGATGCCGCCCAGGCACACTTTGCCAAGCTACTGGCAAATCAGGAAGAAGGGACGCAGATCCGCGTATTCGTTATCAATCCAGGCACCCCGAATGCTGAATGTGGCGTGTCTTACTGCCCGCCCGACGCCGTGGAAGCTACGGATACCGCACTGAAATTCGATCTGCTCACCGCTTATGTGGACGAACTGAGCGCCCCGTATCTGGAAGATGCGGAAATCGATTTTGTGACCGACCAGCTGGGCTCGCAGCTCACGCTGAAAGCGCCTAACGCGAAAATGCGTAAAGTCGCGGACGACGCGCCGCTGATGGAGCGCGTGGAGTATTTACTGCAGTCGCAGATCAACCCACAGCTGGCAGGCCACGGCGGCCGTGTGACGCTGATGGAAATTACTGACGAAGGCTACGCCATTCTGCAATTCGGCGGCGGCTGCAACGGCTGTTCTATGGTAGACGTAACCCTGAAAGAGGGTATCGAAAAGCAGCTGCTGAACGAGTTTCCGGAACTCAAAGGCGTGCGCGATCTCACTGAGCACCAGCGCGGCGAGCACTCTTACTACTAAGCGCCGGACGTCAGCCATAAAAAAGCCCGCTTTAAGCGGGCTTTTTTTTCGCGTATGCTCGGAATAAAAAAACCCGCACAAGGCGGGTTCTTTTTTGCGTCGATCTCACTGCTCAGGGCTATCCCGTCATCGCTGTCGGAAACCGCGCAAGCGGGGCGATTAGATAGCAGTTACGTTAGCAGCTGCCGGGCCTTTCGCGCCGTTTTCAACGGAGAAAGTGACCTTCTGGCCTTCTTCCAGGGTTTTGAAGCCGTTGTTCTGGATAGCGGAGAAGTGAACGAAAACGTCCTTGCTGCCGTTGTCCGGAGTGATGAAGCCAAAACCTTTTTCCGCGTTAAACCATTTTACTAAACCAGTCATTTTATCAGACATGTTATCACCTTAAATCAATCATTGAGCCTTACGGCATTCGTGGCCTGCATAACAGAATTTACTTAGCGCTTATGGAGGAGACTCAAAAAGAAGGGATATCTTGGGATAACACTTGAAATGAGAACTGCTTTACTAAACTGCTTTTCGACGGGTCTGTCTCGCAAACCGAGGAGTGCATTAACGCATGCCCACTCAAACAAAGCAAGCTTTTTATTCAGGGAAGAGAAAAACGTCGCCCCTGCGTACCTTAAGCGAAACGCAGGGGCGAGCCATTACTTACGCTTTGCCGCAGACGCGGCGCGGCGGCGTTTATCTAAATCGCTAATCAGCCGGTTTACGGTCGGATCAGCAAACATCGCCTCCAGCCCGACGGTGAGCTTGCGCCGCCAGTTTTGATACTGATCGCTGGTGCCGGGAATGTTGACCGGCTGCGCCATATCGAGCCAGTCTTCCGGTTGCAGGCCAAGCAGCGCGCTGTTGCTGTCGGCGATATAACGCTGGAGCGCGCGGTTCAGCGTGGCGCCCATTTTCATGCGCGCGGCGTGATGCCCGGCGCGTTTCGGCAGACAACCGTGCTGATGCAGACTCTCAAGCAGCCCCTGTTTGGCGCGCTCGCGGTCGGCATACAGTCCCTGCAATACCTCTTCGTCAGGATAAAGCCCGAGCTTTTTGCCAAGCGTCAGATCGCCGCTTTCCCAGTAACCGCGCAGCGTCGGCAAATCATGCGTGGTCGCGACCGCCATCGCCTGCGTCGTCCAGCGTTTCGGCGCGCGAAAGCGGCTGCCGCCTTCGTTTTCGAAGTAGAGCACTTTATAGGAGTAAACGCCGCTGTCGCGCAGCTTGCCGACAATCTCCGCCGGCACAGTACCCAGATCTTCGCCGATCACCATGCAGCGGTGGCGCTGGCTTTCCAGCGCGAGGATCGCCAGCAGATCGTCGACCGGATATTGCACGTATGCGCCTTTATCCGCGGTTTCGCCGTAAGGGATCCACCACAGGCGCAACAGCGACATCACATGGTCGATACGCAGCGCGCCGCAGTGCGTCATGTTGGCGCGCAGCAGTTCGATAAACGGCTCGTAAGCGCGGGCCTGCATCACGTGCGGATCCATTGGCGGCAGGCCCCAGTTCTGGCCAAGCGGCCCGAGTATGTCCGGCGGCGCGCCGACTGACGCCTTCAGGCAATAAAGCTCGCGATCGCACCAGGTTTCCGCACCGCCTTCCGCCACACCGACCGCCAGATCGCGGTACAGCCCAATCGGCATAGCATGCGACTGACTGGTCTCCCAGCAGCGGGCGAACTGCTCATACGCGAGCCATTGCAGCCAGAGATAAAAATCGACGTCATCTGCGCGTTTTTTGCAAAACGCCTGCACTTCCGGGCTGCTGGTGCTCTGATACGCCTTCGGCCAGGCTGGCCAGCCCCAGCGCATCGGATCTTCCTGCGCCTGCCAGGCGTGAATAGCATCGAACGCCGCTTGCCAGTAAAGCCCTTCGCCCGCGCGCGCCACGAAATCACGAAACGTCACGACGGCGTCGTCGTCCGGGCCGCGCGTGGAAAAGCGCTTCCAGGCCATCCGCAGCGCCGTAAGCTTCAGCGTCGTGACGCTGGTGTAATCAACCCACTGTGAGTCCCGCGCGGCGCTCAGCGCCTTTTGCGTCGCGTCGAGCCTCCACCAGGCCTGCGCCTCATCGCTCAGGTGGAAATCCTCCACCGCGTTAACGTCGATATAAATCACGTTGAGCCAGCGGCGCGAGGATGGGCTATACGGGCTCGCGCTTTCCGGGTTCGCTGGATAGAGCGCGTGAATGGGGTTTAAGCCGATAAACGCGCCGCCGCGTGCGCCCACTTCATTGAGCATCGCCTTCAGATCGCCGAAATCGCCGATGCCCCAGTTGTTCTCCGAGCGCAGCGTATAAAGCTGTACGCACGCGCCCCAGAGTTTTTTGCCGTCGCGCAGCGCCTGAGGCTCATAGCAGCGCTTTGGCGCGACGATAAGCCGACAGTGCCAGCGGCTGTCATCACGGGTAAGCGTGAACGTGTGATAGCCCTCCGCAAGTTTTGCGGGCAGCGTGAGCGCCTCGCCGCCGCGTGCGACGCCGTTAAACTGCGCGCCGGTCTCGCTGGTCAGCAGCCACTGATACTCGCCGCGGCCCTGGGGCGTAAGCTGCATACGGCGGCTTTTCGCCACCACCAGTACTGGCGGCAGCGGCGATTTCGCGGTCGCTTTCGGCGCGGCGTCAGGGTTCATCGCGTCCAGCAAACGCCGTTTGGTCTCTGCGCCAATCGCCTGCGGTTTGCCGTGCGCGTTGATATAGTTGGGGCTAATCCCCGCCGCGAGGGCGGAGGAGTCAAGGCGTTTGCTTTCCATGGCGGCTCCTTTAGCGTTTTGCCTGCCAGATACGTTGCTGATAATCCCGGATAGAGCGGTCAGAGCTGAACATGCCGCAGCGCGCGGTGTTAAGGATAGCCGCGCGGGTCCAGGCTTCCTGGTCGCGGTAGAGCACATCCACCTGCTTCTGGGCTTCAACATAGGCGGAAAAGTCAGCCATCACCAGGTACGGGTCGCCGCCCTGTTTATCCATGCTGTGCAGCATCTGATCGAAGGCGTGCTTGTCGCCGTCGGTATAGACGCCTTTCTCCAGCTCTTTGAGTACCGCGTCCAGCAGTTTGTCTTTTTTGCGCCATTTCACCGGGTCATACCCTTTGGCTTTGAGCGCTTTCACTTCTTCAACGGTGTGGCCGAAGATAAAAATGTTCTCATCGCCAACCTGCTCGGCAATTTCGACGTTCGCGCCGTCCAGGGTGCCGACGGTAAGCGCGCCGTTCAGCGCCAGCTTCATGTTGCCGGTGCCGGACGCCTCTTTACCGGCAGTCGATATCTGCTCGGAGATATCCGCCGCCGGGATCATCATCTCGGCGACAGAGACGTTGTAATCCGGCAGGAAGACCACTTTGAGCTTATCGCCGATGGCCGGATCGTTGTTCACTGCCTGCGCCACTTTGTTGATAGCGTAGATGATATTTTTGGCGTGGTAATAACCGGGCGCGGCTTTCGCACCGAACAGGAAGACGCGCGGCACGCGATCCGCCTGCGGGTTTTCACGAATTTCTTTATACAGCGCAAGGATATGCAGCAGGTTGAGGTGCTGGCGTTTGTATTCGTGCAGGCGTTTGATCTGCACGTCAAACAGCGCATTCGGGTTAATTTCAATACCGGTGCGGGCGTGAATATACGCCGCCAGACGCTGCTTATTTTCCTGCTTAATGGTGCGGTATGCCTTACGGAACGCCGCGTCGTCAGCATATTTTTCAAGCCCTGCCAGCGCGTCGAGATCGTTGACCCACTCTTTTTTCAGCGTCTTATCGATAAGCGCGGCCAGCGCCGGGTTGCACTGTTTGATCCAGCGGCGCGGCGTGATGCCGTTGGTGACGTTATGGAATTTGTTCGGCCACAACTGGTGATATTCCGGGAACAGATCTTTCACCACTAAATCGGAGTGCAGCGCCGCCACGCCATTCACCGCAAAGCCGCTTACCACGCAGAGGTTCGCCATACGCACCTGACCGTGATGCACCACGGCGAGCTTCGCCCAGACCGCCTCGTCGCCAGGCCAGGTTTTGCTGACAAGCTTTTTAAAGCGCGTGTTTATCTCTTTAATGATTTGCATGTGGCGCGGCAGCAGCGCGCGGATGAGGCGCTCGTCCCAGCACTCCAGCGCCTCTGGCATCAGGGTGTGGTTAGTGTAGGCAAAGGTGTTGCTGGTGATGGCCCAGGCCTCGTCCCAGCTCAGCTGATGCTCGTCAATCAACACACGCAGCAGCTCAGGAATGGCGATGGTCGGGTGGGTGTCGTTAAGCTGGATCACCTCGTAAGCCGGCAGCTCGGCAAGCTTGCGGCCCGCCAGATGATGACGACGCAAAATATCCGCGACAGAACAAGCGCACTGGAAATATTGCTGCATCAGACGCAGCTTTTTTCCCGCCTGATGGTTGTCGTTCGGGTAGAGCACTTTGGTGAGTTTTTCCGCGTCGACGCCCTGCTGTTCGGCGCGCAGGAAATCACCGTCGTTGAACTTTGTCAGGTCAAACGGATGGGCGTGCGTCGCCTGCCACAGGCGCAGCGGCTGCGTCACGCTGTTGCGATAGCCGACCACCGGCAGATCCCATGCTTCGCCGGTGATAACAAAGCCCGGCTCCCAGCGCGTGTTTTTACCTTCTTTGATAACCTTGCCGCCGATCCCCACCTGCACGTTCAGCGCCGCGTTATGGGTAAACCACGGGTAACTGCGGCGCTGCCAGTCGTCCGGCGCTTCCATCTGCTTGCCATCGTCGAACGACTGGCGGAACAGCCCGTACTGGTAATTAAGACCATAGCCGGTCGCAGACTGGCCGACGGTCGCCATGGAATCCAGGAAGCAGGCCGCCAGACGACCCAGACCGCCATTGCCTAATGCCGGGTCTGTCTCCTGCTCCAGCAGATCGCCGAGATGGATATTGTGCCCTTCGAGAATGCTGCTGACCTCATCGTGCCAGCCAAGATTCAGCAGATTATTGCCGGTAAGGCGGCCAATCAGAAACTCCATAGAGATGTAGTTAACGTGGCGCTGCTGCGCCTTCGGCTGCCGGGCTGGAATAGCGACGAGCAGTTCTGAGAGCGCGCCGCTGACCGCCTGCCACCACTGGCGCTGCGTCATTTCTTTGGCGCTGTGCAAACCAAAACGCTGCCACTGACGGGTCAGGGCAGCCTCGAAATCGGCCGGATTAAAGGTGGGCTGTGACATAGTAAATCGGGGTCCTGTAGCAAGAAAATAGGGATAATTTTCGTTAGTTTGCCCGGCGGCCTGAGCGAATTCCTCATCCTGGCCCCGATTAGCGAGGGAGGAGGCGCGGGGAGTAGCAAAAACTGTGATCGCCGCCACTAAACCTTAGCGGCTGGCGGTGAAAACGGGCAAAAGAACGTGAGATTTCTGCAACAGGAGGACGCATCAGAGAGGCGGTATGAGGGGCGCACAGAGGCGTCTGCGAACCGTTATGTAACAGAAGGAATGATTTCTCACCAAAAATAACGCGTAACGTCTGTTTTTGTTACTTTGTGGCGTGATTCCGCCCACAAAACCCACTTAAAAACAGCCTGTCTTCTTACCTTTATTGCCCTGATGGCGGAATTACGCACAGCGCCTTTTTTATGCCAACCCAGAGCCCGTGCCTGTTTGCGAGAAGTGGACAGGAATTATTCACAGAAAAAATGGAAATGTGACAGAGTGCAACTTTAAGCGGCCCGAAAAAGGACATAACTTGCAATCGCGCCCGTTCTGTCCGACCTTAATTTAGTATTAATTACGAAGCGCAAAAAAAATCGTCATCTCGTTGCCTCCTGCACAGTGAAGTGATCCTATGTTGATACCGTCTAAGTTAAGTCGCCCGGTTCGTCTTGAACACACTGTGGTTCGTGAACGTCTTCTGGCTAAATTATCCGGCGCTAGCAACTACCGACTGGCGCTTATCACCAGCCCTGCGGGGTACGGCAAAACCACGCTGATTTCGCAGTGGGCCGCAGGAAAAACCGAGCTGGGATGGTATTCACTGGATGAAGGTGACAACCAGCAGGAGCGCTTCGCCAGTTATCTTATCGCCGCCATCCAGCAGGCGACCGGCGGGCACTGCGTTAGCAGCGAAGTGATTGCGCAAAAACGCCAGTACGCCAACCTGTCATCGCTCTTCGCGCAGCTGTTTATCGAACTTGCAGCGTGGTCGCGCCCGCTCTATCTGGTGATTGACGACTACCACCACATTACCAACCCCGTTATCCATGAGGCGATGCGCTTTTTCCTGCGTCATCAGCCCGATAACCTGACGCTGGTTGTGCTGTCGCGTAATCTGCCGCAGTTGGGTATCGCCAACCTGCGCGTGCGCGAACAACTGCTTGAAATCGGCAGCCAGCAGCTCGCCTTTACACATCAGGAGGCGCGTCAGTTTTTTGACTGCCGCCTCAGTCAGCCGATTGAACCGGCGCAGAGCAGCCGCCTGTGCGATGACGTCGCGGGCTGGGCCACCGCGCTACAGCTTATCGCCCTTTCTGCCCGACAAAATACCGGCGCGGTGCACCAGTCAGCGCGCCGTCTGGCAGGCATTAACGCCAGCCATCTCTCCGATTATCTGGTCGATGAGGTACTGAACAACGTTGATGCCGATACCCGTCAGTTTTTGCTGAAAAGCGCCCTGCTGCGTTCGATGAACGACGCGCTGATCGTGCGCGTGACCGGCGAAGAGAACGGCCAGATGCGGCTTGAAGAGATCGAACGTCAGGGCCTGTTTTTGCAGCGTATGGACGACTCTGGCGAATGGTTCAGCTATCACCCGCTGTTTGGTAATTTCCTGCGCCAGCGCTGCCAGTGGGAGCTGGCGACGGAACTGCCGGATATCCACCGCGCCGCCGCGGAAAGCTGGATGGCGCAGGGCTTCCCGAGCGAGGCTATCCACCATGCGCTTGCGGCAGGCGATGCCAGTATGCTGCGCGATATTCTGCTGAACCACGCCTGGGGGCTGTTCAACCACAGCGAACTCACACTGCTGGAGCAGTCTTTAAAAGCGCTGCCCTGGGAGAGCCTGCTGGCGAACCCGCGCCTGGTGCTGTTGCAGGCATGGCTGATGCAGAGCCAGCATCGTTACAGCGAAGTCAACACCCTGCTGGCGCGCGCCGAGCAGGAGATGAAAGGCGAAATGGACGAGACGCTGCATGGCGAATTCAATGCCCTGCGCGCGCAAGTCGCGATTAACGACGGCGACCCGGACGAGGCCGAACGGCTGGCGATGGTGGCGCTCGACACGCTGCCGCTGGCGAATTTTTACAGCCGTATCGTGGCGACGTCGGTACACGGCGAAGTGTTGCACTGCAAAGGCGATTTAACCAAATCGCTGTCAGTGATGCAGCAAACCGAGCTGATGGCGCGCCGTCACGATGTCTGGCATTACGCGCTCTGGAGCCTTATCCAGCAGAGCGAAATTCTCTTCGCCCAGGGCTTTTTGCAGGCCGCGTGGGAGACGCAGGAGAAAGCGTTTGTGCTTATTCAGGAGCAGCATCTGGAACAGCTGCCGCTCCATGAGTTCCTGCTGCGCATTCGCGCGCAACTGCTGTGGGCCTGGGCGCGTCTTGATGAAGCGGAAACCTGCGCGCGCACCGGTATGACGGTGCTGGCGAGCTATCAGCCGCAACAGCAGTTGCAGTGCCTGGCGCTGCTGGTGCAGTGTTCGCTGGCGCGCGGCGATCTCGACAACGCCCGCAGCCATCTGAATCGCCTTGAAAATCTGCTGGGCAATGGCCATTACCACAGCGACTGGGTTTCCAACGCCGATAAAGTGCGGGTGATTTACTGGCAGATGACCGGCGACAAAGCGGCGGCCGCGACCTGGCTGCGCCAGACGCCGAAACCGGCCTTCGCCAATAACCATTTTCTGCAAAGCCAGTGGCGCAACATCGCGCGCGCGCAGATCCTGCTTGGCGAATACGGCCCGGCGGAGATGGTGCTGGAAGAGCTGAACGAAAATGCGCGCAGCCTGCGCCTGATGAGCGATATCAACCGCAACCTGCTGTTGCTGAATCAGCTTTACTGGAACGCCGGGCGTAAAAGCGATGCCCAGCGGGTCTTGATGGAAGCCCTGACGCTCGCAAACCGCACCGGGTTTATCAGCCATTTTGTGATTGAAGGCGAGGCGATGGCGCAGCAGTTGCGCCAGCTGTTACAGCTTAATACGCTGCCGGAAATCGAACAGCATCGCGCGCAGCGCATTTTGCGCGACATTAACCAGCACCATCGCCATAAATTCGCGCATTTTGATGAGAATTTCGTCAATAAACTGTTGAATCATCCGGAAGTACCGGAGCTCATCCGCACCAGCCCGCTGACCCAGCGCGAGTGGCAGGTGTTGGGGCTTATCTATTCCGGTTACAGCAACGACCAGATCGCGGGCGAGCTTGACGTGGCCGCAACGACCATCAAAACCCATATCCGGAATTTGTATCAGAAGCTCGGCGTGGCTCACCGTCAGGCCGCCGTGCAGCATGCCCAGCAGCTGTTGAAAATGATGGGGTACGGGGTTTAAGACGGCGATTCACGCCCACAGTGGGTGGCGGGCTTAAACGGTGGGTGCGTTCGCTTACCCACCCTGCCTGCTCATCAAACGGGTTGCGTAGGGCGACTCAGCGCAGCGCACCCGTCGCCTCATTAACAACGCCGCCCACCAACATCATCAACACAACTCTAACTGCACCTTATTGGCATTAATCACCTGCATCACGCCGGCAGGCGGCATGATGTCGGTATACACGGCGTCCACGAGGCTGATGCTGCCTAAATTCACCATTGCGTTACGGCCAAACTTAGAGTGATCCACCACTAACATGACGTGGCGCGAGTTTTCGATGATGGCACGCTTGGTGCGCACTTCGTGATAGTCGAACTCCAGCAGCGAGCCGTCGCTGTCGATGCCGCTGATGCCCAGAATGCCGAAATCGAGCCGGAACTGAGAGATAAAATCGAGCGTCGCCTCGCCGATAATCCCGCCGTCGCGGCTGCGCAATTCGCCGCCCGCCAGGATGATGCGGAAATCGTCTTTTACCATCAATGTGTTCGCCACGTTCAGGTTATTGGTGACGATACGCAGATTCTCATGGTTTAACAGCGCGTGCGCCACGGCCTCTGGGGTGGTGCCGATATCGATAAAAAGCGTCGCGCCGTTGGGGATCTGGCTTGCGACTTTATAGGCGATACGCTCTTTTTCCGCCGTCTGGGTGGCCTTACGATCATGCCAGGAAGCATTGACCGAACTTGACGGCAACGCCGCGCCGCCGTGGTGGCGCAGGATCATATTTTGTTCAGCGAGATCGTTAAGATCGCGACGAATAGTTTGCGGGCTGACGGCGAACTGCTCTACCAGTTCCTCGGTGCTCACATAGCCCTGCTTTTTGACCAGTTCAATAATGGCGTCGTGACGTTGTGTTTGCTTCACACCCTTCTCCTGACGTGTTGCCGTATTATTTTCGTTTTCGCGCATGCAGAGTATCCGTCATGGCCATCGCCAGGCCAATCAGCATCCCCGCCACCAGATCGGCGTTCGCCGTCTTGTTGCCAAACAGCCCCAGCCCGCCAATGGCCAGCCACAGCAGCATAAACACCAGAATCCCGCGCGGCAGGTGCAGCCCGCTTTCCGGCTCACGCTCGCCGCGCAGCCAGACATAGCCAACGAGCGCGTAAACCACGCCGCCGAGGCCGCCAAACCATGGGCCGCCTACCTGAAACTGGATAACGCCGCCCACCAGCGCCGTCACCAGCGTCAGCGTCAGCAGCTTGCCGCTGCCCACCCGCTTCTCCAGCGGACCGGCAAGATACCACCACCATAGCAGATTGAAGATCAGGCTCAGGAGGGAAAAGTGCAGCAACAGGGGGCTGACATAGCGCCAGAGTTGAAATTTGAGAGAGGGATCGAAAGGCCATGCAAGCCAGACGGCGACTTGCGGATAACCAATGATGCTCATCGCGAGATACGCCACGACGCACAACACCATCATGCCAAGCGTAAGCGGGCCCGCGTGAGCGCGCACGGTCGCCATAAACGGATAAGAGCGATAGCGCAGACCAGCGTTAAGCTGCCCGGTCTGCCAGCTCGCGGAGAGATAGCGCGGATCGCCCGGATGCGCCAGGAAATAGCTCAGCTCCGCTTTTACTTTTTCGGCCTGCGATTCATCGGCCAGCCAGACATCCCAGGTGTCGTGTCGCTGAATGTCCAGCATGACGCCCTGAGTCGCCATATAGTCAACAAACGCCTGGGCCAGACGCGGGTTGTCAAACGCGTTAATCATCAACATAGATAGCAAGTCGTTCTGTTCAGAGGGGTATCCCCACAGGAGAGAAACAGTATACCTGCGAACGACGCGGAGACCGACGCTTAACTCTCGCCGTGTGCCACTTCCGCCGGGAAATGTCGATGCCAGGCGTCAAAACCGCCGTCGACGCTGTAGACCTGGTCAAAGCCCTGATGAATCAAATACTGCGCCGCTCCCTTGCTGCTGTTGCCGTGATAACACATCACCAGCACCGGCACGTCAAAATCCGTCTGCTGCATAAAAGCGGGCAGCGTGGCGTTAGTTAAATGAAACGCGCCCGGCGTGTGGCCCATCGCGTAACTTTGCGGATCGCGAATATCCACCAGCACGGCGCTCCCCTGCTGCAGTTTCTGGTGCGCTTCTTCGACATTAATGCATTCAAACTGATCCATGGTGCTCTCTTTCATCGGTAAAGGGGGCGTCTGCCTGACACAACGGCGCACGGCGCGTGTGTCGATAATAACGTAAGTGTAAGGCTTCCTCCGGCTGTAACGCCATAATGTTATTCACATCACACTGAATTGTTTTTTTGTTGTTATCAAAAGCGCGTTTGTTTGCTATTATGAGCGATAACGAACATTTATGAGCTTTAACGAAAGTGCGTGAGGGCAGCAGCATGGAAACCAAAGATCTGATTGTGATAGGTGGGGGCATCAACGGTGCCGGTATCGCGGCAGACGCCGCAGGGCGTGGATTATCTGTGCTGATGCTGGAAGCGCAGGATCTGGCATGTGCCACCTCTTCCGCCAGCTCCAAATTGATCCACGGCGGGCTGCGCTACCTGGAACATTATGAGTTCCGTCTGGTGAGCGAGGCGCTGGCCGAGCGCGAAGTGCTGCTGAAAATGGCGCCGCACATCGCCTTCCCGATGCGCTTTCGACTGCCGCACCGCCCGCATCTGCGCCCCGCGTGGATGATCCGCACCGGCCTGTTTATGTACGATCACCTCGGCAAACGCACCAGCCTGCCGGGCTCTACCGGTTTGCGTTTTGGTTCGGATTCCGTCCTGAAGCCGGAAATCGTGCGCGGTTTCGAATATTCTGACTGTTGGGTCGATGACGCCCGCCTGGTGCTGGCGAACGCCCAGATGGTCGTGAAAAAAGGTGGTGAAGTGCTGACCCGCACCCGCGCCACCTCTGCACGCCGCGAAAACGGCATGTGGATTGTGGAAGTGGAAGATATCGATACCGGCAAAACTTACACCTGGCAGGCGCGCGGTTTGGTGAACGCCACCGGCCCGTGGGTGAAAAACTTCTTCGATGACGGCCTGCAACTGAAATCGCCTTATGGCATCCGCCTTATCAAAGGCAGCCACATTGTGGTGCCGCGCGTGCATACCCAGAAGCAGGCGTACATTCTGCAAAACGAAGATAAGCGCATCGTATTTGTCATTCCGTGGATGGATGAGTTTTCTATCATCGGCACCACGGACGTCGAGTACAAAGGCGATCCGAAAGACGTGGCGATCGACGAGTCGGAAATCAGCTACCTGCTGAAAGTCTACAACGCGCACTTCAAAAAACCGCTGGGCCGCGACGATGTGGTCTGGACATACTCCGGCGTGCGTCCGCTTTGCGATGACGAATCCGATTCGCCGCAGGCGATCACCCGTGACTATACGCTCGATATTCACGACGACAACGGCAAAGCGCCGCTGCTGTCGGTCTTCGGCGGTAAGCTCACGACGTACCGCAAGCTTGCCGAACATGCGATGGAGAAGCTGTCACCGTATTACCACAATATCGGCCAGGCGTGGACCCGCAGTGCGGTGCTGCCGGGCGGGGCTTTCCAGGGCGAGCGCGATGATTACGCCGCGCAGCTGCGCCGCCGTTATCCGTTCATCAGCGAGGCGCTGGCGCGTCACTACGCGCGGACCTACGGCAGCAACAGCGAGCTGATTCTCGGCGATGCCGCCGATCTTAACGCGCTCGGTGAAAACTTCGGCCATGAGTTCTACGAAGCGGAACTGCGCTACCTGGTTGAGCATGAGTGGGTGCGCCGTCTGGATGACGCCATCTGGCGCCGTACCAAACTGGGCATGTGGCTGAACGCTGAAGAACAGTCGCGCGTCGCGCAGTGGCTCGCCGAAAACGTCGATAAAAAAGCGAACGTCACGCTCTCTCTCGCCTCGTAATGCCCCTCTGTCCCGCGACCGCGCTATCCTGCATGGTCGCGTCTTTTTACCTGTCTATTCCGCCTGTCGCCACGGCTTTCTGTCGCTAAAATCAACAAAATCGTATTACTATCGTTTATCTGAAACGCCTTCAGGAGAGCGCCGCTTGCGCAAGGCAAAATTACGTTCACCCGATGCCGTGATGCTGGCCTTTTTACTGTTGATTTCGCTGCTGGTGGCAGGGGTCAGCGGCTGGTCGCTATGGCAATCCTGGCAGCATAGCGTTGAAGAGACGGAGCGGCAGGCACGTAACCAGTCGCTTTCACTGGCGCGGCAGGCGGAGGATACCTTTCTTCAGGTGCAGCTAACGCTTGATGAGCTGGTACGCCGCTCCGACGATATTTTCCTCCAGCCCGCCGAGTGGAGCGGCCTGCGCGGTCAGCTCGCCCAGCAGCAGCGTCAGCTGCCGCAGCTTCACGGGCTGTTCGTTTATGATACTCAGGGCGACTGGCTCGCGACCTCCGGCGGCTATATCCCCGCGCGGGCCAATAACGCCGACCGTGAATATTTTATCTGGCACCGCCAGCATAACGATACCAGCATCCGTATCGGTCACGTGCTGCGCAGCCGTTCTACCGGCGATCTGGTGGTGCCGGTCTCGGTGCGGCTGAATAACCGCGAGGGGCGCTTTCGCGGCGTACTGCTGGCGACGGTGAAGCTCGATTATTTCCGCCAGTTTTACGGCTATTACGAAATGGGGCCGAGCGATACGCTGGGCATCACGTTCGTGGATAGCACGGTGCTGTATGTGCGTCCGTTCCCGGATTCCTACATCAACCGCACCCTCTCCTCCAGCCCGCTCTTTACCCGCATGCTGAAGATAGCCCCGACCGGCGGCGGCGCCTGGAAATCGGCGATTGACGGCGTGCCGCGCATCTTCGGCTACTCCATGCTGGCGCGCTATCCGCTGGTGGTATCGGCGGGCTATGACATCAATCAGCTGCGCGCGACCTGGTGGCGCAACAACATTCCGACCGTGGCGCTCAGCGCCGTACTGCTGGGCGTGGTGATGATTTTCGGCGTGCTGGTGCTGCGCCAGATCCGCGCCACGTTGCGCTACCAGCAGGAGCTTATTGTGCTGCGCGATGATCTGACGCGCTCGAATCATATTCTGCACGATCTGGCCCTGGTGGACGGCTTAACCGGCCTGGCTAACCGCCGCCAGTTCGATATTTATCTGGAGCAGTGCATCGCCCGCGCGCGCCAGACCGGTCTGCCGGTCTCGCTGGTCATGTGCGACATCGATTTTTTCAAAAGTTATAACGATACCCTGGGCCACGTGGCGGGCGATGAGTGTCTGAAGGCGGTGGGCGAGATCCTGCGCAGCCTGCCGCTGCGCAATTCCGACCGGGTAGCGCGCTACGGCGGCGAAGAGTTCGCGATTATTCTGCCGGGCGCGGATATTCATGCCGCGCAGCGGGTAGCGTTACGGGCACTTGAGGCGATTCATCACGCCCGCCTGGCGCACCCGGCCACGCCGTTAACAGAGAAAGTGCTGACGATAAGCGCAGGCGCCGCAACGGGAGTTGATGAGAATATCGATGCGGAGACGCTGAAAAACCGGGCTGATGAGGCGCTCTATCAGGCGAAGCGCGCGGGGCGTAATTGTGTCGTGGGCGCAACGGGCGACCGCCATATTCTGATGGACGCGCCGCCTGAGGCGTAAGGCGCGCTTATCTGGCGCGCCAGCGTCCATAATAAAACCCGGCGAGCAAAATACTCTGCGCCAGCGCGGGGATCCACAGCGGCCATTCGAAGGGGAAACCTTCCATGATCATTCCCCAGTAGGCGGTCGGGCACCAGCCGAAAAAGAGCAGCGCGCCGGGCGGCGGCGCGGGTAAAAATGACGCCTGCGCGCTAAACGCCGCCGCGCACAGCAGATACCAGACAAACGCGGCCCAGAACGCGTACTCGCCCGTGGGCCGCCGCCGCGCCTGATGTTTGCCTAATAACGCCAGCGACAGGATCTGTAGCAGCGCCAGCACAATAATGCCGACGCTGTCAGAAGCGAACGTGCGCAGCGCGCCGGAAAGCACGATATCTGCCACCGCCCCATACACCTGCGCCAGCAGCGGCGCACCTATCAGCGAAACGAGCAGCGCGCCCGTCCATGTTGTTTTCTGCCTCATCCTTGCCTTTCAGATCCATAAAAAAACCAGAGTGTCGCCACTCTGGTTGCGTTGATAATGCCGGGATCTTACAGCCGTACGGGCGTAATGTTCCAGATATTTTCCGCGTACTCCTGAATCGTGCGATCAGAGGAGAAATAGCCCATGTTGGCGATGTTGTGCATCGCACGCGTGGTCCACACCTCCGGCTGGCGGTAGAGTTCATCGACGCTGTCCTGACAATCCACATAGCTGCGGAAATCCGCCAGTACCTGATAGTGGTCGCCGAAGTTAATCAGTGAATCCACCAGATCACGATAGCGGCCCGGCTCTTCAGGGCTGAATACGCCGGTGGCGATTTGGGTCAGCACCTGGCGCAGCTCTTCGTCCTGCTCGTAGAACTCGCGCGGTTTGTAACCGACGCGACGCAGCGCTTCCACTTCATCCGCCGTGTTGCCGAAGATAAAGATATTCTCTTCGCCAACGTGCTCCAGCATTTCAACGTTCGCGCCATCGAGCGTGCCGATCGTCAGCGCGCCGTTGAGCGCGAACTTCATGTTACTGGTGCCGGACGCCTCGGTGCCCGCAAGCGAAATCTGCTCAGAGAGATCTGCCGCCGGAATAATGAGCTGCGCAAGACTGACGCTGTAGTTCGGGATAAACACCACCTTCAGCCGATCGTGAACCTGCGGATCGTTGTTGATGACCTTCGCCACATCGTTAATCAGATGAATAATATGCTTCGCCATGTAATAGGCCGAGGCGGCTTTACCGGCGAAAATATTGACGCGCGGCACCCAGTCAGCGTCCGGATCGGCCTTGATGCGGTTGTAGCGCGTGATCACGTGCAGCACGTTCATCAGCTGACGTTTGTACTCATGAATACGTTTGATCTGGACGTCAAACAGCGCTTTGGGGTTCACCACCACGTTAAGGTGCTGCGCGATGTAAATCGCAAGCCGCTTTTTATTTTCAAGCTTCGCCTCGCGCACCTGCTGGTTCACCGTCGGGTAGTCGATATGCTGCTCCAGCTCGCTCAGCTGGCTGAGATCGGTACGCCAGGTGCGCCCGATGTTCTCATCCAGCACTTCCGAGAGCGCCGGGTTCGCCAGCGCCAGCCAGCGGCGTGGCGTCACCCCGTTGGTCACGTTGGTAAAGCGCATCGGGAAAATGGCCGCGAAATCCGCAAACAGCGACTGCACCATCAGATTGGAGTGCAGCTCCGACACCCCGTTGACCTTGTGACTCACAATCACCGCAAGCCAGGCCATGCGTACGCGACGCCCGCTCGACTCGTCGATAATCGATACGCGGCTCAACAACCCGGTATCGTTCGGGTATTGCTCCTGAACGGTACGCAGGAAGTAGTCATTGATTTCAAAAATAATTTGCAGATGGCGCGGCAGGATTTTACCGAGCATATCCACCGGCCATGTCTCCAGCGCCTCGCTCATCAGCGTGTGGTTGGTGTAGGAGAAGACCTGGCACGTCACCTCAAATGCTTCGTCCCAGCCGAATTTATGCTCGTCGATAAGCAGACGCATCAGCTCAGGAATCGACAGCACCGGGTGGGTGTCGTTGAGGTGAATCGCCACTTTCTGCGCCAGGTTGGCGTAGGTTTTATGCAGCATAAAGTGGCGGTTTAAAATGTCCTGCACCGTGGCGGAGACCAGAAAATACTCCTGGCGCAGGCGCAACTCGCGCCCCGAATAGGTGGAGTCGTCCGGATAGAGGACGCGCGACACGTTTTCGGAGTGGTTTTTATCTTCCACCGCTGCGAAGTAGTCGCCCTGATTAAATTTACCGAGGTTAATGGCGCTACTCGCCTGCGCGCTCCAGAGGCGCAGCGTATTGGTGGCGTCGGTATCGTAGCCGGGAACAATCTGGTCGCACGCGACGGCGATAATCTCTTCGGTTTCTACCCAGCGGGTCTTTTTGCCTTCCTGCTGGATGCGGCCGCCGAAACGCACTTTATAGCGCGTGTTATGGCGCTGAAACTCCCACGGGTTGCCATATTCCAGCCAGTAATCCGGGGACTCTTTTTGACGCCCGTCGACGATGTTCTGCTTGAACATGCCGTAGTCGTAGCGAATGCCGTAGCCGCGCCCAGGAAGGCCGAGCGTCGCCAGCGAATCGAGGAAGCAGGCGGCAAGACGCCCGAGACCGCCGTTGCCGAGGCCCGGGTCGTTCTCTTCGTCGATGAGCTCCTCCAGGTTCAGCCCCATCTCCTCCAGCGCGTTCTGCACATCTTCATAAATGCCGAGTGACAGCAGCGCGTTAGAGAGCGTGCGGCCAATCAGAAATTCCATCGACAGATAGTAGACCTGACGCACTTCCTGCGAGAGTTGCGCGCGGTTGGAGCGCAGCCAGCGCTCCACCATGCGATCGCGCACCGCAAACAGTGTGGCGTTCAGCCACTCATGTTTATTAGCGATGGCGGGATCTTTACCGATGGTGAACATCAGCTTATAGGCGATAGAGTGTTTTAACGCCTCCACGCTCAGGGTTGGCGAAGCATAGCTAAAGGGTTCATTCATCGACGTGTTCCTTTACAACAAGCGTTGATAAAGTTCGCGGTATGACTTCGCCGCGACCTGCCAGCTAAAATCCATCCCCATGGCCTGGCGCTGGACAAAACGCCAGAGAGACGGACGGGACCACAACACGAAAGCGCGCCGGATAGCCCGTAACAGCGACCAGGCGTTACTGTCTTCAAACACAAAACCGCTGGCGATGCCGTCCGCCAGGTTTTCCAGCGAACTGTCGGAAACGGTATCCGCAAGCCCCCCGGTGCGGCGCACCAGCGGCAGCGTGCCGTACTTCAGGCCGTAGAGTTGCGTCAACCCGCACGGCTCGAAGCGGCTCGGCACCAGAATCACATCCGCGCCGCCCATAATGCGGTGTGAGAACGCCTCGTGATAGCCTATCTGCACGCCGACCTGGCCCGGATGTTCTGCGGCGGCGGCGAGGAAGCCTTCCTGCAACACCGGATCGCCCGCGCCGAGCAACGCCAGTTGCCCGCCCTGCTCCAGCAGCCCCGGCAGCGCCTCCAGCACCAGATCCAGCCCTTTCTGGCTGGTCAGGCGGCTGACCACCGCAAAGAGCGGCACTTTGTCATTCACCTTCAGGCCCATCGCTATCTGAAGTTGGCGTTTGTTTTCCGCTTTCTCCTCCAGCGTATCGCGGGTATAGCGCGACGCGAGGAGCAAATCATGCGCCGGGTTCCAGATGTTCTCGTCGACCCCGTTCAGAATACCCGACAGCCGCCCTTCGCTGTGGCGCTGTTTGAGCAGCCCCTCCAGCCCGTAAGCGAACTGCGGTTCGGTGATTTCACGCGCGTAAGTCGGGCTCACCGCCGTAATATGATCGGCATAGTAGAGGCCCGCTTTAAGGAACGAGATCTCACCGTTAAACTCCAGGCCGTTCATATTAAACATCGACCATGGCAGTCCGATTTCATCCATGTGATGCGCGTAAAACATGCCTTTGTAGGCGAGGTTATGCACCGTAAACACCGATTTCGCCGGACGACCGCGCGCCGCCATATACGCCGGCGTTAAGCCCGCATGCCAGTCGTGCGCGTGTACAATATCCGGGCGCCAGAACGGGTCCAGCCCGGCGGCCATTTCGCTGCCCACCCAACCCAGCAGAGCAAAGCGAATCACGTTATCGGCGTACGCGTATAAATTCGTGTCGTGATACGGGCTGCCCGGACGGTCATAGAGGTGCGGCGCGTCGATAAGATAGATGCCGACCCCGTTGAAATGTCCAAATAGCAAAGAGATACGCCCGGCAAAGGTATCGCGACGCGTAATCACTTTGGCATCCGCGACGCCACGACGGAGATCGGGGAAGCCCGGCAGCAATACGCGGGTATCCACGCCGTCAGCAATCTGCGCAGCAGGCAACGCGCCAAGGACATCCGCCAGCCCACCGGTTTTCAGCAGCGGAAAAAGTTCAGAACATACATGTAAGACCTGCATTATCTCTCCCGTTGAATGTCACAGCGCAACAGGCGCGCCGAACGCGAAACATCACGCGCGGAAACCATCGTCCGTGCGCACTTAATCCTTGTGCGACTCAGTCTGACAAACGCGCCAGCATGTCGCGGGTCACCAATACAATGCCCTCTTCGGAACGGTAGAAACGGCGAGCATCCTCTTCGGCGTTTTCGCCAATCACCATGCCTTCAGGGATAACACAGGCCCGGTCGATAATGCAGCGACGCAGGCGGCAGGAGCGGCCAACCCAGACATCGGGCAGCAGCACTGCGGAATCAATATTGCAAAACGAGTTCACGCGCACGCGCGGGAACAGTACCGACTGCACCACCACCGAGCCGGAAATAATGCAGCCGCCGGAAACCAGCGAGTTCAGCGTCATGCCGTGGCTGCCGGAGCGGTCCTGCACGAATTTGGCTGGCGGCAGCGACTCCATGTGCGTGCGGATAGGCCAGTCCTGGTCGTACATATCAAGCTCCGGCGTCACCGAAGCGAGATCGAGGTTCGCTTTCCAGTACGCCTCCAGCGTTCCCACATCGCGCCAGTACGGTTCCGCATTCGGATCAGACTGGACGCACGAGAGCGGGAACGGATGCGCGTAGGCTTCGCCGCTGTACGTCACTTTCGGGATAATGTCTTTACCGAAGTCGTGGCTGGAGGATTCGTTTTTGTCATCCTCTTCCAGCAACTCATAAAGATAGTCGGCATCAAAAATATAGATCCCCATGCTGGCGAGCGCTTTAGTATCGTCGCCCGGCATGGACGGCGGGTTCGCCGGTTTTTCCACAAAATCGATAACTTTGCTGTTCTCATCAACCGCCATCACCCCGAAGGCTCTCGCTTCAGCCACCGGCACTGGCAGGCAGGCCACCGTGCAGCGCGCGCCTTTCTCGACGTGGTCGATAAGCATCCGCGAGTAGTCCTGCTTGTAGATATGATCGCCTGCGAGGATGACCACATACTCCGCTTTATAGCGACGGATAATGTCGAGGTTCTGGGTCACTGCGTCAGCGGTGCCGCGGTACCAGGTTTCGCCGTGTACGCGCTGCTGCGCGGGCAGAAGATCGACAAACTCGTTCATCTCTTCACTGAAGAACGACCAACCGCGCTGGATATGCTGCACCAGCGTATGCGACTGATACTGCGTGATAACCCCGATACGACGAATGCCAGAGTTGATGCAGTTCGAGAGCGCGAAGTCGATAATGCGAAACTTACCGCCGAAATGAACGGCGGGCTTGGCGCGGGTCGCGGTCAAATCTTTCAACCGTGTACCGCGACCACCAGCCAGGATCAGCGCCACGGATTTCAATGGCAACTGTCTTGCCAGCATTAACGGATCTTTCTTTTCAAGCCTGACCATGACGAACTCCTGTTTATGACTTCTGGAAGACGCACACACCGTGCGCAGGCCCATGCCATACAGCCATGACAACCGGATTATCCTCTCCGGCAAATGGGGGAACGGCGCGCCACTCCCCTTCAGGTAATACGATCTCGCTTACTTCATCGTGGCCGTTAAGGGTAACAAGCCAGCGATCGGACAAGAGGATTTGCAGCAAGCGTGTGCCGCTGTGCCACTCCTCAGGCCGCATCGGCACGCCCGCGGCGTTCAGCCAGCGGACATTGCCGTCGTGCTCTTCCCACCAGGATGCGGCGGTCAGGGCCGGGATCTGCCTGCGCAGGCGGATCAGAGCGGCGGTAAACGAGACAAGCCCCTCGTCAGCCTGCGACCAGTCAAACCAGGTCAGTTCGTTATCCTGGCAATACGCGTTGTTATTGCCATGCTGGCTGTGACCGTGTTCATCGCCCGCCAGCAGCATCGGCGTGCCCTGCGACAGCAGCAGCGACGCCAGTAACGCGTGCGCGCTGGCGCGCCGCGCGTCCTGAATACTCTGCCCGCCGCCCAGGCCTTCATAACCGTGATTATTGCTGTGGTTTTCCCACGCGCCGTCGCGGTTATCTTCGCCGTTGGCTTCATTGTGTTTGCCGTTGAACGACACGCAGTCGCGTAGCGTAAAACCGTCATGCGCTGTCACCAGGTTGACGCTCGCCCACGGCTCGCGCCCGTCGCGGCGATACACATCCGCCGATGCGGCAAAGCGGGTGGCGAATTCGCCAGGCCCTGATTCACGGCGCAGCCAGAAGCGGCGCATATCGTCACGAAAACGGTCATTCCACTCGGCGAACGGCGGCGGGTAGTTACCTACCTGATAACCGCCTGGGCCGATATCCCACGGCTCGACGATAAGCTTCACGGCAGAGAGCGTCGGGTCGCGGCGCATCGCCTCGAAAAGCGGCGCGTCCTGACGGAACGCTGGCGTGCGGCCCATCACGGTCGCCAGATCAAACCGGAATCCGTCGACATGGCACGTCTCCACCCAGAATTTCAGGCAGCCCATGGCGTAATCCACCACCGCCGGATGGCTCAGGTTCAGCGTGTTACCGCAACCGGTCCAGTTGTGATAATCGCCATGGTCCTGTAACCAATAATAGCTACGGTTATCAATTCCGCGCAGGGATAAGGTCGGTCCTTCGAGATCCAGTTCGGCGCTGTGGTTGAGCACAACGTCGAGGATCACCTCAATACCCGCGTTGTGTAGCGCTTTAACCGCGTCGCGAAACTCATTCAATGCCGCCTGCGGCGTGGGCTGCGAGGCGTAGCGCGTCTCGGGTGCCCAGAGTGCGAGCGGGTTATATCCCCAGTAATTGGCAAGGCCGAGGCGTTGCAGGCGCGGCTCGCTACAAAATTTCGCCACCGGCTGTAACTCCAGGGCGGTAATACCGAGCCGTTGAAACCAGGCGATCATCGCCGGGTGGCCGAGCGCCGCGTAAGTGCCGCGCAGCGCGGGCGGGATAGCCGGGTGCAGGCGCGTTAAGCCGCGTACGTGCGCCTCGTAAATCACCGTTTCGCCCCAGGGGATAGCGGGCGGCGCGTCGTTTTCCCAGTCGTAACGGTCGTCCATCACCACCGCTTTGGGCATCACGTCGCGGTTGTCGCGCGGGTCCGGCGCGTCGATACCGCCATACAGGCGCGGGTCGTCCACGACATCCCCTTCCACACCGCGGGCGCAGGGGTCGAGCAACAGTTTGGCCGGGTTAAAGCGATGACCCTGCGCAGGGTTCCACGGGCCATGCACGCGGTAGCCGTAACGCAGGCCAGGCCGCGCGCCGGGCAGATAGCCGTGCCAGATATCGCCGCTGCGGGCGGGCAGCGCATAACGCGATTCGTTGCCGCTGTCGTCAAACACGCACAGCTCCACCTTTTCCGCATGCGCGGAAAACAGCGTGAAATTCACGCCTGCGCCGTCAAACCAGGCGCCAGGCGGAGCGGAACGGCCTGCGTTAAGCTGCATCATCTGCCTCTCTGACCAGCCAGATAGTGGCAAGCGGCGGCAGCGTGAGGGAGAGCGAGTTGTCGCGTCCGTGGCTTGCAATAGCCTCACTGCGCACCTTACCGCCGTTACCGGCGTTGCTGCCGTGGTAGTGCTGCGAGTCGGTATTGAGGATTTCACTCCACTCGCCCGGCTGGTTAATACCGAAGCGATAGTTGTGACGCACCACCGGCGTAAAGTTGCTGGCGACGATGATTTCATTCCCCTGCGAATCGCGGCGCACGAAGATAAATACCGAGTTCTGGTTATCCTCTACCACCAACCATTCGAAGCCATAGGGATCGAAATCAAGTTCATGCAGGGCTTTGTGGTGGCGATAGGTGGAATTGAGATCCCGCACCAGTCTTTGCACGCCGTGGTGCCAGTTGTCATCGCCTTCAAGCAGATGCCAGTCGAGGCTGGCGTCGTGGTTCCACTCGCGCCCCTGCGCAAACTCATTGCCCATGAACAGCAGTTTTTTGCCCGGGAAACCCCACATCCAGGCGTAGTAGGCGCGCAGATTGGCAAACTTCTGCCAGGCATCGCCGGGCATACGGTCGAGAATCGATTTTTTGCCATGCACCACTTCGTCGTGCGACAGCGGCAGAACGAAGTTTTCGGTGTAGTTGTAAATCATCCCGAAAGTCATTTTGTGGTGATGGTACTGGCGATAAACCGGGTCGAGTTTCATGTAGTCGAGCGTGTCGTGCATCCAGCCCAGGTTCCACTTGTACCAGAAGCCGAGACCGCCCGCAGACGGCGGACGGGAGACGCCCGGGAAATCGGTGGACTCCTCGGCCATGGTCACCGCGCCGTTTACCTGCTCGCCGATAATGCGGTTGGTGTTGCGCAGGAACTCCATTGCTTCGAGATTTTCACGCCCGCCGTACTGGTTTGGGATCCACTCGCCCTCTTTGCGGCTATAGTCGCGATAAATCATCGAGGCGACGGCGTCTACGCGCAACGCGTCGATGCCGAAACGCTCGGTCCAGTACAGCGCGTTGCCCACCAGGAAGTTGCTCACTTCGCGGCGGCCATAGTTGTAAATCAGTGTGTTCCAGTCCTGGTGATAGCCTTCGCGCGGGTCGCCGTGCTCATAAAGCGCGGTGCCGTCGAAATTCGCCAGCGCGAAATCATCGGAGGGGAAATGCCCCGGCACCCAGTCGAGAATGACATTCAGCCCGGCGGCGTGCGCGGCGTTGATAAAATAGCGGAACTCTTCGCGCGTGCCGAAACGGCGGGTGGGCGCGTACAGACCGGTCGGCTGATAGCCCCAGCTGCCATCAAACGGGTGTTCATTCACCGGCAGCAGTTCGATATGGGTAAAGCCCATCCACTTCACGTAAGGGATCAGCTGGTCGGCAAGCTCCCGGTAGCTCAGCCAGAAGTTGTTGTCGGTATGACGACGCCAGGAGCCGAGATGCACTTCGTAAATGGAAATGGGCGCGTCGAAACGGTTAGCGTCCTGACGCGCCGTATTGGGCGCTATTTTTTCCGGCAGCCCGCAGATAAGCGACGCGGTTTCCGGGCGCATCTGCGCCTCAAACGCGTACGGGTCGGATTTCATGCGCAGATGACCGTTGGCGTCGATCATCTCATATTTGTAGAGCTGGCCGTTGTGCGCGCCGGGGATGAACAACTCCCAGATGCCGCTCTCTTTACGCAGCCGCATCGGGTGGCGGCGGCCATCCCAATAGTTGAACTGTCCCACCACGGAGACGCGCTGCGCGTTCGGCGCCCAGACGGAGAAACGCGTGCCGGTGACGCCGTCCATCGTGTCCGGGTGCGCGCCGAGCGTTTCATAAGGCCGCAGATGGGTGCCTTCGGACAGCAGCCAGACATCCAGCTCCTGCAACAGCGGCCCGAAACGATAAGGATCATCAATCAGATTCTGCTGGCCGTGCCAGATCACGGCCAGCTGATAGCGAAATGGGTTTTTACGACGCGGCATCACGCCGCTGAAGAAACCGCGAGAATCCAGACACTCCAGCTTGCCCACTTTACGCCCGGTCTTAGGTTCAATGACCCAGACTTCGGTAGCGTCGGGAAGCAGCGCGCGGACTTCAATCCCGGCCTCGGTGGTGTGCATGCCCAGAACGGAGAAAGGATCCGAAAAATGGCCCGCGATCAGCGCATTAATCACGTCTCTTGAGACACGATCAGACATGGTTATCATCCTGTTTATTTGGTGCCGCCCCATTCCAGCCTTACGCCTGCGCGTCCGGTAGCGACACTCTTAATGACCTGAACGGGCAAAGCCTGAAACATTCCTTGAGCTGTGCCGTTCCACCTGGAAGTATGACGAGGATATCCCGCCTTGTGTTAAGCATAGCCAGGGGATTCCGTTACCCCTCAGAAAATATGAAACATTCGACTTTTCTTTAGTGACGCAGATAAAAAAAGAGCGCCGAAGCGCTCTTTTTGTTTAAGCCAGTTGACGCAGCATACGCCGCAGCGGTTCGGCGGCCCCCAGAGGAGCTGGTCGCCGACCGTGAACGCGGAGAGATACTCCGGCCCCATGTTAAGCTTGCGCAGGCGTCCGACCGGCGTGCTGAGCGTGCCAGTGACCGCCGCAGGCGTCAGTTCGCGCACGGTGATATCGCGGTCGTTTGGCACCACTTTCACCCAGTCGTTATGGCCCGCCAGCAGCGATTCGATAGTCGGCAGCGAGACATCTTTTTTAAGCTTCAGCGTAAACGCCTGGCTGTGGCAGCGCAGCGCGCCGATGCGCACGCACAGGCCATCGACCGGGATAACCGACGAGGTGCCGAGAATTTTGTTGGTCTCCGCCTGGCCTTTCCACTCTTCTCGGCTCTGGCCGTTATCGAGCTGTTTATCGATCCACGGAATAAGGCCGCCCGCCAGCGGTACGCCGAAATTATCCACCGGCAGGTCGCCGCTGCGGGTCAATGCCGTGACTTTCCGCTCGATATCAAGAATGGCGGAGGCCGGGTCGGCCAGTTCCGCCGCGACGTGCTGCTGCAACAGGCCCATCTGGTTCAGCAGTTCGCGCATATGGCGCGCGCCGCCGCCGGACGCCGCCTGATAAGTCGCGACAGAAACCCACTCCACCAGGTTTTCCGCGAACAGCCCGCCCAGCGACATCAGCATCAGGCTGACGGTGCAGTTACCGCCGACAAACGTCTTCACGCCGTTATTCAGGCCGTCGGTAATCACATGCTGGTTCACCGGGTCGAGAATAATAATGGCGTCGTCTTTCATGCGTAGTGAAGACGCCGCGTCAATCCAGTAACCCTGCCAGCCGCTTTCACGGAGCTTTGGATAGATTTCGTTGGTATAATCGCCGCCCTGGCAGGTCACGATAATGTCCAGCGCCTTCAGCGCGTCAAGATCGTAAGCGTCCTGAAGCGTGCCGCCGCCCTGTGCGCCGAAAGCGGGCGCGGGCTGGCCGAGCTGGGAAGTAGAGAAAAAGACAGGACGAATGGCGTCAAAATCGCGCTCTTCCACCATGCGTTGCATGAGTACAGAGCCGACCATACCGCGCCAGCCGATAAAACCAACATTTTTCATAACCCGTGTTCCTGCGAGATGTGCTTTGTGTGCGTGTCGGGAGATACCCGTAGATACTTTCACCATACAAAATGCAGCTAAAGTGGCAAGTGAAATTAATCAATGATCGTCTGAACATCAGAAACAGAGCTAATCAGGCGTCGCGTTTACCGTTATCAGGACTCTTTTCATGAATGACATTCTCTCCGCCGCCGTCCTGCTGATCCTGATTATGGATCCGCTGGGCAACCTGCCGATTTTCATGTCGGTGCTCAAGCATACCGAGCCGAAACGCCGCCGGGCGATTATGGTGCGCGAGCTGTTTATCGCGCTGCTGCTGATGCTTATTTTCCTGTTCGCGGGCGAGAAAATCCTCGCGTTCCTGAACCTGCGCGCGGAAACCGTCTCTATTTCCGGCGGCATTATTCTCTTCCTTATTGCTATCAAAATGATTTTCCCAAGCCAGGAGGGCAACAGCACCGGCCTGCCTGCGGGCGAAGAGCCCTTTATCGTGCCGCTGGCGATCCCGCTGGTGGCGGGCCCAACGCTGCTCGCGACGCTCATGCTGCTCTCGCACCAGTATCCGAACCAGATGGGGCATCTGGTTATCGCGCTGCTGCTCGCCTGGGGCGGCACGTTCGCCATCCTGTTGCAGTCGTCGCTGTTCCTGCGCCTGCTCGGTGAAAAAGGCGTGAACGCGCTGGAGCGCCTGATGGGCCTGGTGCTGGTGATGCTCGCCACCCAGATGTTCCTGGACGGCATCCGGGCGTGGATGAAGGGGTAAAAAAAGGGCTTCCACTGGGAAGCCCTTTTATTGTCAGCCCTGCCCCCGGGAGAAGGCTTAAGGCTGACAAAAAACCGCCGGGTAATATCGAAGAAATCGTTATCAGGACAGTAGTGTAAACGCGATCATCCCGACAATGGCGCCGGTGGTGCCGAGCAGCGTTTCCATCATCGTCCAGGTTTTCAGGGTCTCCCCTTCAGTGGCGCCGGTAAACTTACCGAACAGCCAGAACCCGGCGTCGTTAACGTGGCTCACCACAATCGAGCCGCCCGCGATACAAATGGACAGCGCCGCAAGCTGCGCGCCGGAGAAGTGAAGCTGTTCAATAACCGGCATCACCAGCCCGACGGCCGTGAGACAGGCCACGGTCGCGGAGCCCTGAATAATGCGCACCGCCGCCGCCAGCACAAAGCAGGTGACGGCAATCGGCAGGCCCACGCCGGTCAGCGCTGCGCCGAGCGCCGGGCCGACGCCGGAATCCACCAGCACCTGTTTGAACACGCCGCCTGCGCCAATCACCAGCAGAATAATGCCCGCCGGTTGCAGCGCCTGGCCGCAGACCGCCATGACCTTCTCTTTTTCCATGCCCTGACGACGCGCCAGACCGTAAATTGCCACCAGGCACGCGACCAGAATCGCGGTAAACGGATGGCCGATAAACTGCAGCCATTCGTAGAGCGTGGAGCCCTGCTCGGTAAAGCGCGCGGCGATGGTTTTAAGACCCACCAGCACCAGCGGCAGCAGGATCAGCGCAAGGCTAAAGCCAAAAGACGGCAGTTTGCCCTCGCCCAGATGCGGTTCGCTGATATCGTCAGGAATATGCAGTTCCACATAACGGCTGATGAAATTGCCAAACAGCGGCCCGGCCACCAGCATGCCCGGAATGGCGGCGCACAGCCCGATTAAAATCATCCAGCCGAAATCGGCGTGCATCTGGGAGGCAAGCAGCATTGGCGCAGGCCCCGGCAGCAGGAACGCGGCAGCGGCGGCGACGCCTGCGAACAGCGGGATCACAAGCTTCACCAGGTTGGTGCCGGTGTGGCGCGCCATCGAAAACGCGACGCTAATCAGCAATACGATCGCCACTTCGAAAAACAGCGGCAGCGCGCAGATGAGGCCCGCAAGACCAATCGCATAATGCGCCCGGCTATGGCCGAACGATTTCAGCATTTTGACCGCAATCTGGTCGACCGCGCCGGTTTCATGCAGGATTTTGCCGAACATGGCGCCCAGCGCCACGACGACGGCCAGAAAACCGAGCGTGCCGCCCATGCCTTTTTCCATGGTGGCGGCGATTTTATCGAGCGGCATGCCGGAGAAAAGCCCGGCACCGATGGACACCACCATCAGCGCCACGAAGGCGTGCATTCGCGCCTTCATCACTAAAAACAACAGAAGTAAAACGGACCCTACTGCCGTTAAAACGAGGGTTAATGTATTCACAACTTACTGGCCTTTGTTGATAAGCGCGATCGTGCTGTCGATAACGTCGTCAAGCGACTGGTTGATATCCACAAACAACACATCTTTTTCATCTTCCTGCGGGGCTTCCAGCGCCTCGAACTGGGTCACCAGCATTTGCGGCTTGAAGAAGTGCCCTTTACGCGCGCGCAGGCGGCTTTCGATCACTTCAAAATCGCCTTTCAGCCAGATGAAAGAGAGATTCGGATTGCCGCTGCGCAGAATGTCGCGGTAGCGCTTTTTCAGCGCCGAGCAGACGATCAGCGACACTTTGTTGGTGCGTTGCATCGCGAAGGCGGCGTCGTTGAGCGCCTGTAGCCACGGCGTGCGGTCATCATCATTAAGCGGATCGCCGGACGCCATTTTCATAATGTTGCGGCGCGGATGCAGAAAGTCGCCATCCAGAAACGCCGCTTTCAGACGATGCGCGACTTCGCTGGCGACAACGGATTTCCCGCTGCCGGAAACGCCCATCAGGATATAAATGTGGTGATCATGATTGGTCGTGCTCATTGCAGAACTCCCCTGGCAAAGGCATTACGGATAATGTTACGGGTAACTGTTAACGGTAACATTGTCTGGCTCACACTGAAAATTAGCAATTTCCGCAGGAGGCCAGTGTGAATAAGTGTGAACTAGCTCAAATTTGTGGGATTAAATTGAGCCGCCCGGCGAGAGCGTAAAACCGAGATCGAGCATCTGCGGCGTGACGGTTTCGCCACGGATGCGCGCCAGCAGGCGTTCCGCGCCGATGCGTCCCATGCGCTCGCGCGGCGTAAGCACGCTGGCGAGCTGCGGCTCCATCACCTGCCCGATATCGTGGCCGTGGAAGCCGGCGATAGCCATATCGTCAGGAATACGCAGACCCAGGCGCTGACACTCGAACGCGGCGCCGATAGCGAGATCGTCATTGGTGCAGAAAATACTGTCGAGCTGCGGATATTCGCGCCGCGCCTGCCGCAGCAGTTCGCTGCCGGTAGAGAATGACGAAGAGTGCTCCACCATGACGCTGTAAGGCGTCAGCCCAGCGTCAAGCATCGCCTGCTCGTAGCCTTTCTGTTTCATGATGGTGCGTTCATCAAGACGCGCGCCGAGATACGCGACGTGACGATGGCCGCGGGCGATAATTTCCGCCGTCATCTGGCGCGCGGCGTCGAAGTTATCAAACCCTACGGCGATATCGAGGCAGGGCGAGACGCTGTCCATCAGTTCCACCACCGGAATGCCCGCTACTTCAATCATCTTCAGCGTGCGCTGCGTGTGGTTGCGCTCGGTTAAAATCAGCCCGTCAATATTCCAGGAGAGCATCGATTCCAGACGTTCTTCCTCCAGCTCCGGCTTATAGCCGTAGTGGGCAAGCATGGTTTGATAACCGTGCGCGTCGATAACGCTTTCAATGCCGCGTAAGACTTCGGCAAATACCTGGTTGGTCAGAGAGGGCAGCAACACGCCAATAGCGCGGCTGGTAGCGTTGGAGAGAATATCCGGCGCGCGGTTGGGAATGTAGCCAAGATCGTCCAGCGCCGCCGCGATTTTACTGCGCAGCGCCAGCGAGACTTGCTCGGGGTTGCGCAGATAGCGGCTGATGGTCATTTTGGTCACGCCGACGCGATCGGCCACATCCTGAAGTACCGGTCTTCTCTTTTTCATCGTCCTGAAGGGGGGATAAGGTCATGGGTAATAACCAGTTTATCACGGACGCGCAACAACCTTCCCCTGTTTAGAGGAAGGTTGCGAGTGAGGTTAAGGAATTATCAGACCGGCGGCAGATCGAACAGCAGGATTTCGCTGTCGCTGTCGGCGCGGATGGCAAGCGTCGCTTCGTCCCAGATAGCCAGGCCGTCGCTGGTGGTCGCGCGGGTGCCGTTAATGGTCACATCGCCTTTCACCACCTGGATCCAGACGCGACGACCGGCAGCCGGCGTGTACTCGCCCTCTTCGCCATTGGGCAGCGCCCAGCGCGACAGTTCCATATCCTGATGCACTTTCAGCGACCCGTCGCGGGCGTCCGGCGACAGCACCAGCTGGCGGCCCTGGGCGGCGTCGAAGCGGCGCTGCTCATAACGCGGTTCGATGCCGTTTTCAGACGGGATTATCCAGATCTGATACAGACGCAGACGCTCGGTGGCGCTCGGGTTGTATTCCGAGTGGCGAACCCCGGTGCCGGCGCTCATTATCTGAAACTCACCGGCAGGCACCTGTTCTTTGTTGCCCATGCTGTCCTGATGTTCTACCGCGCCTTCCAGCACGTAGGTCAGAATTTCCATATCTTTATGCGGGTGCGTACCGAAGCCCTGACCGGCGTCGATGACGTCGTCGTTGATCACCCGCAGGGCGGAGAAGCCCATAAAATTCGGGTCGTAGTAGTTGGCGAAAGAAAAAGTGTGCCAGGAATCGAGCCAGCCGTGGTTAGCATGGCCACGTTCATTTGCTTTGCGTAAATAGATCATCGTGTACCCCCTTAGCGATTTGATGGGGTAAGTGTGTACCCGAACGGTTCGCGATCATAGAGGGTGAAAATTGACTCCTCTGTTCAAATTTTGTGAATAAGAACAGAGGAGCCGGTAACCCCTATTTCGCAAGGGTTACCGTGGCAGGAGACGCCTGCTCGAAACCGCGTTCGAGGATCTCCAGATTGGTGAGCACTTCAGATTCTCTGACATAATTCGGCGCGCCGTTAACCAGGGTGTCATAGAGCGCGTCATACACGCGGCCATAGTCGCCCACTTCCGGTTTTATCTCTTCACGCACCGTTTCGCCCCGCTCGTTGACATACTCCAGCCGCCCTGTGCTTTCATCCGCCGCAAAGCCCGGTTCGCCCGGCATGATCCCGGCCTTCAGGCTGGTCTCCTGCTGGTCGATGCCATATTTGATAAACGAGCCCTTTTTGCCGTGGACGATAAATTTCGGGTAGTCGATTTTGACGTAATGGCTGGTCTTCACAATGGCTTTCAAATCGCCATAAAACAGCTGCGCCTCAAAGGTGTCGTCCGGGTTGGCCTTATTGCGCAGGCTGCGGATGTCGTAGCTGACGTGATCGGGCCGGCCAAACAGCGAAATAATCTGATCCATCGTATGCACGCCGAGTCCGAAAAACATGCCGTCCTCCGGCAGGCCCGGTTTGGTTTCCGCCTCCGGGCGGTAGTAATCGAAATGGCTTTCGATTTCGACAATCTCGCCCAGTTTGCCGCTCTCAATTACCTTGCGAGCGGTGAGGAAGCAGGCGTCGAACCGGCGATTCTGATACGGCGTGACCACCAGCCCCTTGCTCTTCGCCAGATCCAGCAGCAGGCGCGCATCCGCGACGCTTGTCGTGAACGGCTTCTCCACCAGCACGTTTTTCCCGGCTTCCAGCGCGCGTTTCGCGTAGTCGAAATGGCTGTCGGCGTGGGTGCAGATAACCACCAGCTTCACCGAGTCGTCGTTCAGGATGTCATCCAGCACGCTGGTGAAGTGAATATGCTGATAACGCGGATGGCTTTCCAGCTCCGGTTTAGGATGACGGCGGAAAATATGCGCGACGTGAAATGTCTCTTTGCGGTGTAAAACGTAGGGAAGATGGTAGCGGGTGGTGCTTTTGCCAAAACCAATAAAAGCGCAGTTAATCGTCATTGCCCGATCCTTATAGCGAGTTAAAGCGTTGGTTTAACCATAGATCATCAGGCAAAAAAAAAGCCAGCACCCGGCTGGCTAAGAAATACTGGAAGCAATGTGAGCAATGTCGTGCTTTCAGGATGATTCCGTTGGGGTTCCCCTGAACGCATGGCAATAATAATCATTATCATTCGCATGTGTCCAGCCTTTTTTGAAAAAAATTTGGGAATTGACCACAAAGAAAAAACCATTGATGTTGAGAGGGTTATCGGAAAACACAGGGGAACGCCATGAATGACGTCGTGGTAAGACATGCAGAAGCTGACGATGCGCAGGCGTTGCAGCAGATCCACACAATGCCGGAGATCATCCACAACACGCTGCAAATCCCGCATCCGTCGCTGGCGATGTGGCGCGACCGGCTCGGCGCGCCGCAGCCGGGGCGTCGTCAGTTAGTGGCGTGCATTGACGAGCAGGTGGTGGGCCATCTGGCCTTAACGGTCGAGCAGAACCCGCGCCGCAGCCATGTAGCGACATTCGGGATGAGCGTGCATCCGGCGTGGCGCAACCGCGGCGTGGCCTCGGCGTTGATGCGTGAAATGGTGAACCTGTGCGATAACTGGCTGCGTATTGAGCGAATAGAGCTGACGGTGTTTGTCGATAATGCGCCTGCGCTGGCGGTATATCGTAAATTCGGGTTCGAGACGGAAGGCACAGGCCGCCGTTACGCCCTGCGCGACGGGGAGTATGTGGACGCGTACTTTATGGCGCGAATGAAGGCCGGTTAACGGGCGCTGGCGGAGGTTGTTAAGGCGGGCGCGCGTGGCTTACCCGCCCAGGCGAACCCTGTCGCCGTTTTTAATGCACGCCCGCCTTTCGCATTACGCGATACGGCGGGCGCTACCTTAATACCCCGCCGTTAAATCATCCACGCTGCGCGGGTCGGACGCGCCATAAAGCGCCCCGTCCGGGCCAATCATAATGCTCTGGGTGCTGCCCATCGCCTCTTTCACCGCCACGTTCTGCCCTTTTTCACGCAGCAGCTTCAGCGTATCCGGGCTAAAGCCCTTCTCCACCCACAGCTGATCCGGCAGCCACTGATGATGGAAACGCGGCGCGTTAGTGGCTTCCGCCACGTTCATACCGAAATCGATTGAGTTCACGACCATCTGCAATACGGTAGTAATAATACGGCTGCCGCCCGGGCTGCCGGTCACCAGCCAGGTTTTGCCATCCTTCACGACAATCGTCGGCGACATCGACGACAGCGGGCGCTTTTTCGGCCCTACGGCGTTCGCATCGCCCCCCACCAGACCATAAACGTTCGGCGTGCCCGGCTTCGCGGAGAAATCGTCCATCTGGTTATTCATCAGAATACCGGTATCGCCCGCCACAATGCCGCTGCCGAAGGTGGTGTTCAGCGTGTAGGTCACCGCCACCGCGTTGCCGTCTTTATCGACAACCGAGAAATGCGTCGTCTGGTTGCTCTCATAAGGCGCGAGATTGCCAGGCTTTATCTCCTTTGACGGCCGCGCTTTATTCACATCAATCTGCTGCGCCAGCGTTTTTGCGTAATCCTTGCTGGTCAGCGCCTGCCAGGGCACCTTCACGAAATCGGGGTCACCCAGATATTCCGAGCGGTCGGCGTAGGCATATTTTTCCGCCTCGGCCATTATCTGCATCGCGTCAGCGCTGCCGAAACCATATTTATGCAGGTCGAAATTTTCCAGAATATTAAGGATTTGCACAATGTGGATCCCGCCGGACGACGGCGGTGGCATTGAGTACACCTGATAACCGCGATAGCCGCCGCTCACAGGCGTGCGCTCCACCGCTCTGTAATTCGCCAGATCGGCTTTAGTGATAAGCCCGCCGTTTTTCGCCATTTCATCAGCTATCTGATCGGCGATGGGGCCTTTATAAAAGGCGTCCGGGCCATTTTTAGCGATAAGCTCAAGGCTTTTCGCGAGGTTCGCCTGCACCAGTTTGTCGCCTTTCTGGTAAGGATTGCCGTCCTGTTTCCAGAATATCGCTTTACTGGCCGGGTGGTTCGGGAGCGTCTCCACGCCGTAGGTTTTTAAATCGATAGCCAGCGCGTCGTTTACCGTAAAGCCGTCACGCGCCAGCGCAATGGCGGGCTGGATAACGTTATCGAGCGACATCGTGCCATATTTTTGCAGCGCCAGCGCGAAGCCCGCGACGCTGCCCGGCGTGCCGGAGGCGAGATGTGAAGTGAGCGATTTTTTACTGTCGGCGTTGCCCTGCGCGTCGAGGAACATATCGCGCGTGGCTTTCTCTGGCGCCATTTCGCGAAAATCGATCGCGGTCACTTTGCCGTCTTTGGTGCGCAGCATCATAAAACCGCCGCCGCCGAGGTTACCGGCCTGCGGGTGTGTGACCGCCAGCGCGAACCCTACTGCGACCGCCGCATCCACCGCGTTGCCGCCCCGCTTCAGCACATCGACGCCCACCTGGGTCGCGGCGGCATCCACAGACGCCACCATGCCGTGTTCGGCGCGCACCGGATGAAACACATCCTCTTCAACGCCATAGGAGACCGGCGCAGGCGCCGCAACGGGCGGAGGCGCTGCCGCCGCCGATACGCAAAAGGCTGCCGCCAGCGCGGCTATCGCGGTCTGGCGTACGGTTTTCCACTGCATCATCATTATTTTTCTCCGGTTCTTGTCTGGGACACTCCCCGGATCAAGTCTGGTTCACAACTCTTAAAAGATCATCGTGTTGTCACAGAGGGAGTAAACTTAAAAGATCTTCCATACGGGGAGGGAAATACCATGAAACGTTACTTACTGATTGCCGCCGCGCTGCCGCTGGCGGCGCTGGCCGAACCCATCAACGTCCTCAATAACCCGAACCAGCCGGGGTACGTAAACCCCAGCCAGCAACGTTTACAGACGCAGATGCAAAGCCAGCAGATCCAGCAAAAAGGTATGCTGAACCAGCAGCTCCAGACGCAGAGCCGTCTGCAACAGCAGAACCTGCAAACGCAGATGAACGCCAACACGCAGCGTATTCAGCAGAACCAGCCGGGGAATCTGAACCCGCAGCGGGAGCAGGTACTGCCGAACACCAACGGCGGTATGCTGAACGGCAACAGCGGCAGTTCGCAGCACATGCTGAACAGCACCGGCAGCAGCGGCGCGACGCTGAACAGCCCTCAGCAGACGCATATGATCCAGCCGCACCAGAACGGTGACATGCTGCGGCAAAACGGCGCTACCTTAAACACAAATAGCGCCATCGCGCCTTAAGCGCGGAAATCAGGCCCTATCTCGTCAATCGCGTCGGTGCAGATGCAGTCAACGCCCCAGGCGAGCAATTCCAGCGCGCGCCGGGGCGAATTGACGGTATAGACCAGGATGCGCAGCCCGGCGTCTTTAAGCTGTCTGACGCGCGCCTGATCCAGCAGCTTGTGGTTGAGGTGAATCGACACACAGCCAAGCCGCGTGGTCAGCGCCTGCCAGTCATCGCGCCACTCATCCAGCAACAGCCCGCGCGGCAACTCCGCGGCGGCCTGTTGCGCCGCTTCCAGCGCCTCGACAGAAAATGACGAGAGCAGCGGCGCGGTCATCCCCTGCCAGAGTTCACGTGCGGCCAGCGCCACCACGCGCCCGGTTTCTTCATCGGCGCCGGTCGTCGGTTTGATCTCGATATTCGCCATCATGCGGTGTTCACGGCAGCGCTGCGCCACCTCGCTCATCAGCGCCAGCTTCTCGCCTTTAAACGCGCCGCTGTACCAGCCGCCGGCATCCACTTTCAGCAGGTCATCCCAGTTCAGCTCGCCCGCCACGCCCCAGCCGTTGCTGGTACGTTCAAGCGTGTCGTCATGCAGCAGGAAAATCTGGCCGTCTTTCGAAAGCTTGACGTCAAACTCAATCATGGCGTGCCCCAGACGCGCGCCGGTGTCGATCGCCGCCAGCGTGTTTTCCGGCGCCAGTCTGCCGCCGCCGCGGTGAGCGACGATCGGAGGATATGGCCAGTTGCTCATAGTCGTTGTCCTGTTTCACCGTCAAAAAAGTGCAGATGGGTTTCCGGCAGGTGTAGCCACAGCTGGCTGCCCGGCTGTGGGCGCTCCTGATGCGCGAGGCGCGCCACCACTTTCTGGCTGCCCCAGCGGCCATGCGCGAGATTATCCGCGCCCAGCATTTCCAGCGTATCGAGCGGCAGCGGCACGCCGCCTGCGGCTTGTGAGCTTAACGCAATATGTTCCGGGCGGATACCCAGCGTCACTTTCCGTCCGGCGAGCGTTTTATGCAGCCCGCCAAGCGGCAGAGAGAGACCGCCGTCAACGTCAAAATGGGTTCCGTTGGCGTTAACGCGCCCTTCCAGCAGGTTCATCGCCGGGCTGCCGATAAAGCTCGCCACAAAGCGGCTGGCGGGCCTTTCATACACATCAACCGGCGTACCTATCTGCTCCGCCACGCCTTTGTTCATCACCATCACGCGCTGGGCGAGTGTCATCGCTTCTACCTGATCGTGCGTGACGTACAGCGATGTGGTGCGCAGGCGGCGGTGCAACTGTTGCAGCTCAAGGCGCATCTGCACGCGCAGTTTGGCGTCGAGGTTAGAGAGCGGCTCGTCAAAGAGAAACACTGCCGGGTCGCGCACGATGGCGCGGCCCATTGCCACGCGCTGCCGCTGCCCGCCGGAGAGTTCGCGCGGGCGGCGCTTCAGCAGCCCGTCCAGCTCCAGAATACGCGCGGCTTCTTTGACACGCTCGGCGATATGCGCTTTGCCCATGCCGCGAATTTTCAGGCCCCAGGCCATGTTCTCCTCCACGTTCATGTGCGGGTAGAGGGCGTAGTTCTGGAACACCATCGCGATGCCGCGCTCTTTGGGTTCCATTTCCGTGACGCGCTGGCGGTCGATCCAGATATCGCCGCTCGTCACCCGCTCAAGCCCGGCCACCATACGCAGCAGCGTGGATTTGCCGCAGCCGGACGGGCCGACCATCACGATAAATTCGCCATCCGCCACGTCGACCGTCAGGGGCTGGATCACCTGTGTTTTGCCGTTATCCCAGCTTTTGGTCACCGCCTGAAGTTTTAAACCTGCCATTTTATTTCTCGCTGTCTACCAGCCCGCGGACAAACGCGCGCTGCATTACCAACACAATCACCACCGGCGGGATAAGCGTCAGCAGCATCGCCGCCATCACCTGATTCCACTGCGTGCTGCCCTCACCTACCGAAATCATGCCTTTGATACCGGCCACCGCCGTGCCAAGCGCCGGGTCGCTGACGATAAGCAGCGGCCAGAGGTATTGGTTCCAGCCGTAGATAAACGTAATGACAAACAGCGCCGCCAGGTTGGTTTTCGACAGCGGCAGCACGATGTCGCGGAAGAACCGCATCGGCGAAGCGCCGTCGATGCGCGCCGCCTCCATGAGCTCATCGGGCAGCGTCATAAAGAACTGGCGGAACAGGAATGTCGCGGTGGCGGAGGCCATCAACGGCAGCGTCAGGCCGGTATAGCTGTCCATCAGCTTCAGGCTGGCAATGACGTCTACCGTCGGGAAAATACGCACTTCTACGGGCAGCATCAGCGTAATAAAAATCATCCAGAAGAAGAGGTTCCTCAGCGGGAAGCGAAACCAGACGATGGCGAATGCCGAGAGCATCGACACCGCGATTTTCCCGACGGTAATACTGAACGCCATGATGAAACTGTTGAGCAGCATCAGCCAGAACGGCGCGCTGTTGGCGCCGACGCCGTTGATCCAGATGTCTTTCAGGTTTTCCCACAGGTGCGTGCCGGGGATAAGCGTCATCGGCGTGGCGAACACGGCCTGGTTGTCGAGCGTTGCCGCCACGAACGCCACGTAGAGCGGAAAGAGAATGGCGGCGATGCCGAGAATTAAAATGGTATGGCTGAAAATCGTCAGCCCGCGGCGGTTTTCAATCATTGGTAGCGCACCTTACTTTCCACATAGCGGAACTGCACCACGGTGAGGATGATCACCAGCACCATCAGCACCACCGACTGCGCGGCGGAGGTGGAGAGATCCAGTCCGGCGAAGCCTTCGCGGTAAATCTTGTAAATCAGCGTGGTGGTGGCCTGCACCGGCCCGCCCGCGGTGGCGGCGTCGATAACCGGGAACGTGTCGAAAAACGCGTACACCAGATTGACCACCAGCAGGAAAAAGCTCACCGGCGCGATAAGCGGCAGCGACAGCTTAAAGAAACGACGCACCGGGCCTGCGCCGTCGATAGCGGCGGCCTCGACCAGCGAGCGCGGGATAGACTGCAGCGCGGCGAAGAAAAAGAGAAAGTTGTAGCTGATCTGCTTCCAGACCGAGGCGAAAACCACCAGAAACATCGCCTGCCCGCTGTTTTGCGAGTGGTTCCAGTAATACCCCATCTGCTCCAGCACATGGGTAATCAACCCGCGTCCGGGGTTGAAGAGGAAAATCCACAGCACCGCGGCGATAGCGGGCGCGACGGCGTAGGGCAGCAACATCAGCGTCTGATAAAAGCGGCTGCCGCGCACCACATAATCCACGAGGGCGGCGAAAAACAGCGACACCAGCAGGCCGCTGACGGTCACCAGCGCGCTGAATTTAATGGTGGTCCAGAAGGAGTCCAGGTAATAGCTGTCATGAAACAGCTGCGTAAAATTCGCAAGCCCGACAAACTGGCTGGAGAGCCCGAACGGATCGACGCTTTGTACCGAATACCAGAGCGCCTCGCCCGCAGGCCAGATAAAAAAGATAACGGTGATAATCAGCTGCGGCGCCAGCAGCGCATAAGGCAGCCAGCTTGCGCGAAACACCGGACGGGATGATGACATAAAGAGACACTTTCCTGAAAAATGCCGGGAGCGGCTTCGCCTTACCCGGCCTGGGAACTATCACGTGCAGAGCGGTAATCGCCTGATGACCTGCAAGCCGCCTGTAGGGCGGGTAAGCGCAGCGCATCCGCCACGACAGACCGACAACCTTATTCAGGGCGGGTAAGGCAGCGCCGCACCCGCCACATCAAACCGGCTGTCCCTGCCGGCTCTGGGGTTACGATTTCGTCGACTGCTCGAAGCGGCGCAACAGCTGATTACCACGTTCAACCGCGGCATCCAGCGCCTGCTGCGGGGTTTTCTTACCCGTCCAGACGCTTTCCAGCTCTTCGTCAACCACGGTGCGGATCTGCGGCATATTGCCCAGACGCAGCCCTTTGGTGAACGGCAACGGCGGCTTGTTCAGCATCTGGCGAGTGGCGATATCCGCACCCGGATTCTTGTCATAGAAGCCCTGCTCGCGGGTCAGGTCGTAAGCCGCTTTGGTGATAGGCAGATAGCCGGTTTTCTGGTGCCATTCCGCGGCGTTTTCCGGCTGCGCGAGGAAGCTCAGGAACTCTGCGACGCCTTTGTACATCTCTTTGTCTTTGCCCTGCATCACCCACAGGCTCGCCCCGCCGATAATGGCGTTCTGCGGCGCGCCTTTCACGTCGGCGTCGTAAGGCATCATGCCCACGCCGTAGTTGAATTTGGCGTAGTGGCGGATATCCGCAAGCGACCCGGAAGACGCGGTGGTAATCGCGCAGTCGCCGTTATAGAACTTCTCGGTCGACTCATCCTTGCGCCCGAAGTAGCTGAAATCGCCTTTCTTGTTGAGTTCCTGCAGCAGCGCGATGTGCTTCACCTGCTCCGGCTTGTTGAATTCCAGCACCGCATCGGCGCCGTCGAAGCCGTTATTTTTGGTGGCGACCGGCAGACCGTGCCAGGCGCTGAAGTTTTCAATCTGGATCCAGCCCTGCCAGCCGCTGGCGTAGCCGCACTTCATGCCCGCAGCTTTCAGCTTCGCGGTATACGCGGCCAGATCCTGCCAGGTTTTCGGCGGCTGCTCCGGATCTAAGCCCGCTTTTTTGAAGGCGTCTTTGTTGTAGTAGAGCACCGGGGTGGAGCTGTTGAACGGCTGGGAGAGTAAGTGCCCGCTTTTCGCGTCGGTGTAGTAACCGGCGACCGTCGGCACAAACTGCGATTCGTCGAATTTAATGCCAGCGTCGTTGAAGACTTCGTACACCGGTTTGATCGCTTTTGAGGCCATCATGGTGGCGGTGCCTACTTCGTAGACCTGCAAAATCGCCGGGGCATTGCCGGTACGGAAGGCCGCGATGCCCGCCGCCAGGCTCTGTTCGTAGTTGCCTTTATAAACCGGTTCGATTTTGTATTCCGGGTGCGCCTGGTTGAACCGCTGCGCCAGCGAATTCACCTCTTTACCCAGTTCGCCTTCCATGGAATGCCAGAACGGAATGGTGGTGGCGGCCATCGCCTGGCTGCTCAGCGCCCATCCCAGAGCCACACAAATTGCTGTACGTCGTAACGAAGCTGTCATGTCTGTTATCTCTCTGATTATGCGTCGTTTGAGATGCGCGAAATCACGCGTTTTATGCTCGCGAGCTAACATGACATGCGCGTATGACAGAAAAATAACTGGATAATGACAAAACAGTGACGCAAGCGCGGCAGAGAAATGACGCGCCGATGATGGTCTGATGACAGGAGCTAAGCGCGAAGCTGGGCAGCTATCTCTTCCAGGGTCAGACGCCCTGCCGCCGCGTTGACGGTCATCTCAACAAAAGCCGGATTAGCCGCAAGCGCGATACCGTTTCGCTTAAGAAGCAACAGCGTAATGAAAAGCGCCGTGCGCTTATTACCGTCGTTGAAAATTTGGCCTCGCGCAATCGCCAGTAAATGCATCGCCGCCAGCAGCCAGATATCGTCAACGCCTTCGTACTCATATTTATTAAGCACGCGATACATTAACGCTTCGACCCGCCCCGGATCGGGCATCCCTGTGACGCCGGGCGTCACCTGCAATAAGCGGTCATGGAAGCGAACTATCTCCTCCGCTGAGATAAAGTGAATCGTCATTACCTGTCCGCAAGCTCCCTGATTTCATTACCGTGCACGGCCATCATCTCCGCGAATTCGGCATCCAGTTTGGCCGCCTGGTAACGTTCAAACTCTTCGGCGCTGATGATAACGGCCGGTTTATGGCCGCGGCGCGTAATGGTCACTGGCGTTCCGGTGGTGGCGGATTCCAGGGCGGAAGCGAGCTGCTGGCGCGCTTCGCTGTAGTTCATCGTACGCATAAAGCCTCCTCTAAAGTACAAATTAATTGTACAAGTAATGCGTACATAAAACAAAAGCCGGGTGGCGTTTCGCCATACCCGGCTTTCTCAATGCACCGGCCCGGTAACCTTACGCCACCGGGCCGCGATGACTTAACCGCCTAAATAGGCGCTGCGCACCGCCTCGTTGGCGAGCAGCGCGTCGCCGGTGTCCTCAAGCACCACATGGCCGTTTTCCAGCACGTAACCGCGGTCGGCGAGCTTCAGCGCCTGGTTGGCGTTTTGCTCGACGAGGAAAATGGTCATGCCCTCTTTGCGCAGTTGTTCGATGGTGTCGAAAATCTGCTGGATGATAATGGGCGCCAGACCCAGCGACGGCTCATCCAGCAGCAGCAGGCGCGGCTGGCTCATCAGCGCGCGGCCAATCGCCAGCATCTGCTGTTCGCCGCCGGACATCGTGCCGGCGCGCTGGATGCGGCGCTCATGCAGGCGCGGGAAGAGATCGTAAACACGCTGAATACGCGTCTGAAACTGCGAGCGGTCGGCGAAAAAGCCGCCCATCGCCAGGTTCTCTTCCACCGTCATGCGGGAGAAGACGCGGCGGCCTTCCGGCACAATCGCCACGGCCTCGCGCATAATGCGCGCCGTCTGCCAGTCGGTAATGTCTTTGCCATCAAAAACGATACGCCCGGTGCTTGCGCGCGGATCGCCGCATAGCGTGCCGAGCAGCGTGGTTTTCCCCGCGCCGTTGGCACCGATAAGCGTGACGATTTCGCCCTGCTTAATGTGCAGGCTCACCTCATGCAGCGCCTGGATTTTTCCGTAGTGCGCGCTCACCTTGTCAAAAGACAACATCACGTTTTCCATCTTATGCCTCACCCAGGTATGCGCGAATCACGTCAGGGTTGTTGCGGATCTGCTCCGGCGTACCGTTGGCAAGCGGCGTTCCCTGATTCACGACATAAATACGATCGGAAATGCCCATCACCAGTTTCATATCGTGCTCAATCAGCAGAATGGTGGTGTTGTGATGGTTACGCAGTTCGACAATCAGCTCGTCCAGCTCTTTAGTCTCTTTCGGGTTGAGACCCGCCGCCGGCTCGTCAAGCATCAGGATCTCCGGCTGCGTCACCATACAGCGGGCAATCTCCAGACGACGCTGGTCGCCGTAGGCGAGGTTGCCCGCCTGGCGGTTGGCGTGCTGCAACAGATTGATGCGCTCAAGCCAGGTGGCGGCGCGATCCAGCGCCTCGCTGTGGGCGCGACGAAACGCCGGCGTTTTCAGCAGGCCGGAAAACAGCCCGGACTTCAGTTGCTGATGTTGCGCCACCAGCAGGTTTTCAATCACGGTCATTTCGCGAAACAGCCGCACGTGCTGGAAGGTGCGCACCACGCCCATACGGGCGATCTGCTGGCCCGGCAGCCCTTCGAGATGCTGGTCGCGCAGCATAATGGTGCCGCCGGTGGGCTTGTAAAAGCCGGTCAGGCAGTTGAATACCGTGGTTTTACCGGCCCCGTTCGGGCCAATCAGCGAGACGATTTCACGCTCGCGCAGTTCAAGCGAAACGTTATTCACGGCAAGCAGGCCGCCAAAGCGCATCATCAGGCCGTTGACGGATAATAAGGGCTGACTCATGCCTGCTCTCCTTTACTGCTCACACCATTTTTCAGTTTCAGCTGCGGGCGTGTCATCGGCAACAAGCCCTGCGGACGCCAGATCATCATCAGCACCATCAGACCGCCCAGCACCAGCATGCTGTATTCGTTCAGGTCACGCATCAGTTCACGCGACACCACCAGCAGAATGGCGGCGAGGATCACCGCGAACTGCGAGCCCATGCCGCCCAGCACCACAATCGCCAGCACGAACGCGGATTCCGCGAAGGTGAACGACTCCGGGCTGACGAAGCCCTGGCGCGCGGCGAACAGCGTACCGGCGAAACCGGCGAACGCGGCGCTGATAGTAAAGGCGGTGAGCTTGATGCGCGTCGGGTTCAGGCCGAGCGAGCGGCAGGCAATCTCATCTTCGCGCAGCGCTTCCCATGCGCGGCCCAGCGGCATACGCAGCAGACGGTTAATCACGAACAGCGAGAACACCACCAGCAGCAGCGCCACCAGGTAGAGCCAGATAACGCGGTCGGCAGGGTCGTACTTCACGCCAAAGAAGTTGCTGAAAGTGTCCCATCCCCCTTCGCGCGCGGTGCGGCTAAATTCCAGGCCGAAAAAGGTCGGTTTGGGGATCTGGCTGATGCCGTTCGGGCCGCCAGTGATTTCGGTATTGTTGAGCAGCAGAATACGGACGATTTCGCCAAAGCCGAGCGTCACAATCGCCAGGTAGTCGCCGCGCAGGCGCAATACCGGGAAGCCGAGCAGGAAACCGGCGGCGGCAGCCACCAGGCCCGCCAGCGGCAGACAGGTCCAGAAGCCCAGACCGTAGTAGTGGTTCAGCAGCGCGAAGGTGTAAGCGCCGATGGCGTAAAAGCCGCCATAGCCCAGCACCAGCAGGCCGGAAAGCCCTACCACCACGTTCAGGCCGAGGCCCAGAATCACGTAAATCATGGTCAGCGTGGCGATGTCCACCGTGCCGCGCGAGACCATAAACGGCCACGCGACGGCGAGCGCCAGAAGCCCCAGCAGGAACAGCTTCTGTTTCGGCGTCGAGCCATCGATAGCCGGCAGAATAAACTTCGGCCCGGAGACGTTTTTCAGGCCCTTTTGAAAGAGCGGGCGCAGGAGCTGGAACAAAAAGACCACGCCGGTGCCGATGGCAATCCACTCCCAGCGGATGCTGTCGGCGGTGTCGACGACAAGACGCGTGCCGTCCAGCTCAAGCTGAACGCCCATAAAAATGCCTGCCAGCAGGAAGAACATGGCAGCCGCCAGCAGCGCCGCCACAAAATGCATCGGTTTCATACTTTTTCTACCTCCGGGCGGCCCAGAATACCGGTCGGCATCACCAGCAGTACGCCGATCAACAGGGCAAACGACACAACATCTTTATATTCGGTGCTGAGATAGGCGGAGCAGAGCGATTCGGTCACGCCGAGGATAAGCCCGCCAATCATCGCGCCCGGAATGCTGCCGATGCCGCCCAGCACGGCGGCGGTGAAGGCTTTCATCCCGGCCATAAAGCCGATGTAGGGGTTGATGACGCCGTAGAACTGGCCGAGCAGCACGCCCGCCACCGCCGCCATCGCCGCGCCTATCACAAAGGTGAGCGCGATAACGCGATCGGTGTTGATGCCAAGCAGGCTCGCCATTTTCAGATCTTCCGCGCAGGCGCGGCAGGCGCGCCCCATGCGGGAGTAGCGGATAAACAACGTCAGCGCGAGCATCGCCACCACCGTCACAACCCAGATAACCAGCTGCATCGTCGTAATGCTGGCGGCGAAGTTATCGCTGCTGCCGATGGTCCACTGTCCGTTAAACAGGCTCGGCAGCGCGACGTCGCGCGAGCCCTGCGTCAGGCTGACATAGTTTTGCAGGAAGATTGACATCCCGATGGCGGAGATCAGCGCAATCAGGCGCTTGGAGCTGCGCACGGGGCGATACGCCACGCGCTCAATGCTCCAGCCGTAGGCGCTGGAGACGACAATCGCGCCGATAAAGGCGGCGCCGACCAGCAGCCAGCTGGCGTCGATGCCCATCATCATGAGCGCGGCGATGATCATGAATGACACATAGCTGCCGATCATATAGACCTCGCCGTGGGCGAAGTTGATCATGCCGATAATGCCGTAGACCATGGTGTAGCCGATGGCGATCAGCGCATAGGTGCTGCCCAGCGTGACGCCGTTAAACATCTGCTGCAGAAAATAGAGAAACTGCTCGGACATAACGTAACCTTATTAAAACCTGCCAGACGAAGCGCCGACAGGCGGGATGAACATCGGGTATGCTTTATTTCGCGGCCACAGACGGGCCGTTTTTCGCAACGGTTGACGCCCCGTCGGCATGCCACGTGAAAACACCTGCTTCAAATCCTTTCAGATCGCTTTTTTCATCCCAGTTCAGCGGCCCAGGCACGGCATTTGCGCCATGCGGAGTTAATTTTTGTACCGGAGCGGCAAGGTCGCGGTCGATCCCGTGAGCGCTTACCGCCTGAGAGAGCGCCAGCGCTATCATCCCCGCAAGCCAGCGCGTTGCGTTGCTGTTCATCCTCAAATCCCCGTTCGTGTTGTGTGTTGCTAATAAGTTTTATTATGGTTAAAAAATATTCTGCCGTTTTAATAGACAACGCTATTTTTACCTGTCTCTTTAAAGAGTTAGCGTGGTTTTTCGCGAAACTATAATTAAAACATCTATTTTTCAGTCTATTAAGCAAAGATAATATTCTGAAACATGGCCGAGATAAACAAAAAAAAGCGCAACGAATAGCATAAAATATCGGTACTATTAGCCAGATAAAACGCTAGTATTCAGGGTTATCTGCTGGTTAAATTTCATTCCCCGCGCTTTCCCGCTACCTAATGAATAAGACAAAAACTAATCAGCTACCGAATAGATCTTGCGGTGGCGTCCAGCAGCCAGAAAAAATCGGGTAAACTCAATTATCCATCCCTGGCGGAAAGCGTGTTTATGAAACTGACTATCCTTCGTCTGCATACCCTGAGCGAACAGGACAAAATCGACCTCGCAAAGATTTGGCCGGAATATCCTTCTGATTCGTTACGTCTTGATGAGAACCATCGCATCTATGCTGCGCGCTTTAACGAACGGTTGCTGGGCGCAGTGCGCGTGACGCTGCGCGGCACCGAAGGCGCAATGGATTCCCTGCGGGTGCGGGACGTCACACGCCGACGCGGCGTCGGGCATTATTTGATTGAAGAGACGATTCGCGATAACCCGTCGATGACGGACTGGTGGGTGATGGATATCGGCGTGGAAGACTACAACGTGATGAACGCGTTTATGCAGACGCTGGGCTTTGCGGCACAGCAGGATGGCTGGGTAAAGCATACAGGAGCCTGAGACTGGCCTGACTGCGGATATAAAAGGTGGGTACGCTACGCTTATCTGCCTCCTGCTCGCTCCGCAGCCAGCGCCGCCATAGCGCGAAAGACGCCCTCTCGATTTTCCCCCGGCTATTTCGTGTTACAACAAGGCGGCAAACCCTGAAATCCCCGGACACTTACGCCAGTAAGAGGCCGGGGTTGAAGAAGGCAGCCAACGCCGCTATAGCGCGAAAGCCGCCGGGGAGAAGTTTATTTCGCGTCGGTCGCCGTTCCGTTGGCATGCCAGGTAAACACGCCGAACTCAAACCCTTTCAGATCGCCTTTCGCATCCCAGGAGAGCGGGCCCATGACCGTTTCGACAGCGTTCGCTTTCAGGTATTTGGCGATTTCAGCCGGGTCATCGCTCTGGTTCAGACCAGCGGCCAGAGACTGCAGCGCAGCGTAGGTCGTCCACACGAACGCGCCGCTCGGATCCTGTTTCTTCGCTTTGATAGCATCCACAATCGGTTTGTTCGCCGGCACCTGATCGTAGTTCTTCGGCTTGGTCACCAGCATGCCTTCGGCTGACTCGCCCGCGATGTTAGACAGTGACACGTTCGCCACGCCTTCCGGCCCCATAAACTGGGTTTTCAGACCTGCCGCACGCGCCTGGCGCAGGATCTGTCCCATTTCCGGGTGATAGCCGCCGTAATACACGAAATCGATATTTTCTTTCTTCAGGCGCGCCACCAGCGTGGAGAAATCTTTCTCACCGGCGGTAATACCGTCGAAGAAGACCACGTTAGCGCCGCCTTTCTTCAGACCGTCCTGCACCGCGCGGGCCAGGCCTTCGCCATACTGCTGTTTGTCATGAATAACCGCGATATTCTTAGGTTTAACTTTATCGAGAATGTATTTCGCCGCAGTCGGGCCCTGATCGGAATCCAGACCGGTAGTGCGCAGGATTAACTGATAGCCGCGCGCGGTCAGCTCCGGCGCCGTTGCGGCCGGGGTGATCATCAGGATGCCTTCGTCTTCATAAATATCAGACGCTGGCTGCGTGGAGGAGGAGCAGAGGTGGCCGATAACATATTTCACGCCGTCGTTAACCACTTTGTTCGCCACCGCCACCGCTTGTTTCGGGTCGCAGGCATCGTCATATTTGGTGATAACCAGCTTGTTGCCTTTGATGCCGCCTTTGGCGTTGATATCGGCAACGGCCTGCTCGGCGCCGGTAAATTCCTGGTCGCCATATTGCGCTACCGGGCCAGACATGGCGCCCACCACGGCAATTTTAATATCTTCCGCCATCGCCATGCTGCTCATCGCCAGCGCAATCGCGCCTGCCAGTAACGCTTTACCCGTCATTTTCATCCTGAGGTTCCCCATTCTTGTGGTCATTGCAGTTGTGGTGTTGTTGTTTTTCGCTACTTTATTTCCGCTTCGCTTGTAAGCGCAGCATTTAATAATGGTTTTAAGCCCTGCCGCCTGGCTAAAAGCAGCATACTCTGCTAAAAACATACCCCATTTTTATGAATTTGGAATCACTATTTTTCACGTCAATTATGGCGGGGAGCGGTCAAAAAACATCCGCCGCGCCTGTCACGCGGCGGGTTATCGGGTTTTACCAGCCTGCGGGCAGATAACCGAAGGCGGAGAGCACCGCGTAAATCGCGCTGGCCACATAGAGCACAACAATCAGCGTCTGGATCAGCGGATGCGTACTCCACGTACACTGCCAGCGGGGCGAGAGCTCCCCATGACGACGCGCGCCGCGCAAAATAAGAATAGGCATAATGGAAAGGATCACGCCGCTGAACACGCCTGCAAAGTAGAGCGCGTTCACAAAAGAGACCATGCCGCTGTAGGCGAGCGCGAACGGCGGCAGCGCCACCACCGCCAGCACGCCGAGACGTCTGAACGGCTGCGCGTCGTCGCCGAGGCGGAATTTATCGAAGATATTCGTCAGAAAGCTGCCGCCCAGGCCCCAGTAAGAGGTGAGCATCGCGCAGAGCGCGAAAATATTGGCCGAGAAAAACGCCCATTCGCCCAGCGCGCGGCCCCAGGAGATGGTCGCCACTTCAGAGATGTTATCAAGCCCGCTCAGCGCGATAACCGAGAGCGGCACCAGCGCCAGCAGCGTAAAGGTGATAATCATCCCGACGATAATCGCTTTCGGCAGTTTTTCCGGTTTGTCGGCGAAACCGCGCGCCATCTCCGGCACGATGTATTGCGCGGCGAAGCAGAACGCGGTGACGTTAAATACCGGCACCATGTAGCGCCAGTCGCCGTCCAGCAGCCAGCGCATCTGAGTAGACTCATGCATCAGCGTGGCAATCACCAGCACCGCTATCATCACCACCATGCCGATGCTGATAAATTTCTCGCCGCGACCAATGGCTTTCAGGCCGAGCCAGAGAATACCTGCCGCCGGAATAAAGAAAATCAGGCTGCCGATGGCGGGCGACACGCCGATAAGCGAACTCAGAAGTTTGCCGCTGCCGGTCATGTAGGCGGTGAGCGCGCCGACGCTGTTGACGCATACCGAAGCAAACATCAGCCAGGCGCCGATGCGCCCGACGTAACGCCCCGCGAGGCCGCTTAACTGCAAATGCGCGCGGGTACGCAGCGTCGCTTCGGCGACATAAAGCATGGTGATAGTGGTCAGCACGCCGACGACGGCAAGCCAGAACAGAAGCGGCATAAAGCCCGCTTTGCTTGAGGCATAGGCGATAGAGAGGACGCCTGCGCCGATATTGGTGCCAACGATCATCGCCACGCCTTCGAGGAAGCTCAGTGATTTCGGTGATGACGCAGCCCGCTCTCGGGCCGCCCACAGTGAGGCGGAGGTTGTGTTTTCAGACATAGTTCTTCCTTAAATATCCGGCGGCTATCACCACCGGAAGCGGTTGTGTTCACGGTGTTTTATTGTGTTAGCAAGTGAGATATTTAAGCTTCGGGCCTGTCAGCCTCCCGAAGCGCGCTCCTTCGCAGGTTCCCCAAAGACGCGCCGTTATGGCCCGCTGCCGCGCGGCGGCCAGGCCATAAGGCGGGCGCCCTCGGGGTATTTCCTGTTTCGTGTTGCGGGACGGTTTTGTCTGCCTTGTGCGGTGGTTGCTGCGCTTCCCGCTACGGGCTGTGGCGGGTAAGCCGTGCGTGCCCGCCGTTCAAACCGTTATCGCCGTTACCGCCCCAGCGCGCGGGAGAGGATCGCCAGCGCTTTGCTGAACTGCGCATCCGGAATAGTCAGCGGATACAGGAAGCGGATAACGTTGCCGTAAACGCCGCAGCTCAACAGCAGCAGCCCCTCTTCACGGGCGCGCGCCTGCACGTCCTGGGTAAACGACAGCGACGGCTTGCCGGTCTGCGGATCGTTGAATTCCACGGCCACCATTGAGCCCTGCCCGCGCACCTCCGCGATGGCCGGGCAATGCTGACGCGCCTGATTCAGCACTTCTTTCAGGTGCTGGCCCAGCTCGTTCGCGCGCTGGCACAGATTTTCCTCATCAATCACGTCCAGCACCGCATGCGCCGCCGCGACCGCCAGCGGGTTGCCCGCATAGGTGCCACCGAGGCCGCCCGGGGCGGGCGCGTCCATCACCTCCGCTCGCCCCACCACGCCGGAAAGCGGCATACCGCCCGCCAGGCTTTTCGCCATCGTCAACAGGTCAGGCTTCACGCTGTAGTGTTCCATCGCGAACAGCTTGCCGGTGCGCGCGAAACCGGTCTGCACCTCATCGGCGATCAGCAGGATCCCGTGCTCGTCACAAAGCGCGCGCAGCGCCTGCATAAACGCGGGCGGCGCCACGTTAAAGCCGCCTTCGCCCTGAACCGGCTCCAGCACGATGGCCGCCACCTGATCCGGCGCGATATCCGCTTTGAAAATGCGCTCAAGGCTCGCCATCGCGTCGTCCACCGATACGCCGTGCAGTTCATTCGGGTACTGCGCGTGGAACACGGAGCCAGGGAACGGGCCGAAGCCGATTTTGTACGGCGCGACTTTGCCGGTCAGCGCCATTGTCATAAACGTGCGGCCGTGGAAGCCGCCGCCAAAGGTGATAAGGCCAGGACGACGGGTATACGCGCGGGCAATTTTCACGGCGTTTTCGACGGCTTCCGCGCCGGTGGTGAAGAAAGCGGTTTTCGCCGGGCCGTCAATGGGCGCGCGTTCGTTGATGCGCTCGGCCAGCGACACATAACTTTCGTAGGGCACAATCTGGTACGCCGTATGGGTAAAGGCGCGCAGCTGGTTTTCGATGGCTTCCACGACGCGCGGGTGGCGATGGCCGGTGTTCAGCACCGCGATGCCTGCCGCGAAGTCGATAATCTCGTTGCCTTCCACGTCCCACAGGGTGGCGTTTTCGGCTTTTTCGGCATAGAAGCCGCACATGACGCCGACGCCACGTGGGGTGGCGCTCTGACGACGTTGGTTCAATTCTGAATTTTTCACCCGCATTCTCCTGCTGATAAACGTCACTTTTTAGCAACAAACCTGAAACAGTGACGTTTATTTACCCAGGCTATGGCCCTATAATCGAGTACCAGTTTCGAATAAATGAGGGATCCAATTGCATTCTTTAGTGTCCGATCTCTTATTACTTCGTCTCGGTGAACAACGCGACGAGCGCCTGCATAAGCGGCTTTATAACGCGCTGCGCCTGACTATTCTCGACGGTAGCCTGCCGCCGCAAAGCCGTCTGCCCGCGTCCCGGGATCTTGCCCAGCAGCTCGGCCTTTCTCGTAACACTGTTTTAACAGTTTATGAACAATTGCTGGCGGAAGGATATGTGACGTCACGCGCTGGCAGCGGAACATTCGTCGCCGGAATGCTGCCGGACAGCCTGTTATCTGCGCCGCCGGTGGCGCAAGGGGAGCACGATCGCGTACCGCCCGCAGGCTTCTCTTCACGCGGAAAAACGCTGCTCGGGCAGGTGAGCGCCAGCCCAAAACAGTGGGGCGCGTTTATTCCTGGCGTGCCGGATGTCCACGCGTTTCCACATCAGCTCTTCAGTAAAATCCAGGCGCGACTCAGTCGCCGTCCAACCCCGCAGCGCCTCACCTATAGCTGTCAGGGCGGCACACCGGAGCTGCAACGCGCGCTGGTCGATTATTTGCGGGTGTCGCGCTCGGTGCACTGCACTGCCGACCAGGTGCTGATCACTGAAGGCATCCACCAAGCTATCGATCTTGTGGCGCGCATGCTGTGCGACCGCGGCGATGTGGCGTGGGTAGAGGAGCCGTCGTACTGGGGCATCCGCCATGTATTGCAGATGAACGAGGTGAATATCGCGCCGGTGATGGTCGACCGCGCGGGCATGGTGCCGCCAGCGCGCCGGGAGACGCCGCCGCGGCTGATTTTCGTCACGCCGTCGCATCAGTACCCGCTCGGGGCGGTGATGAGCCTGGAGCGCCGCCAGCGGCTGCTGACACTGGCGCGCCAGACCGGCAGCTGGATTGTGGAAGACGATTACGACAGCGAATTTCGCTTCTCAGGCCAGCCAATCCCGGCATTACAGGGGCTCGTGGCCGACCCGCCGGTGATTTACATCGGCACCTTCAGCAAAACGCTTTATCCGGGCCTGCGCATCGGCTATGTGGTGTTGCCGCGCGCGCTGGCGCAGGAGATGAAAACCGCGCATGCGGAGCTCTATCGCGGCGGACATTCGATTATCCAGGCGGCGCTGGCGGAGTTTATCGAGGCGGGGCATTACAGTGCGCATATCCGGCGTATGCGGCTGCTGTATGGCCGTCGCCGGGCCTGCCTGACCGCGCTTATCACGCGCTATCTTGGCCCGCAGGCGCTGTCAGATTTCAGCGATAATGCCGGGCTGCATCTGGTGCTGAATCTGCCGGATGACGCCGACGATGTGGCGATCGCCCGGCTCGCCAACGAACGCGATATTCTGGTGCGTCCGCTCTCGCGCTATTACCTGACGGAAAACCGGCGGCGTGGTCTGCTGATGGGCTTCGCCTGCGTGGCGGAAGAGAAAATGGAGGGCGCGTTTAAAGCGCTGCTGGCGTGTATTGAGGCAGCGTACCCGCACCTTATCCGGTACGCCTGAAACAAAACACCCCGCTTAAGGCGGGGTGTCATCAGGCTGCGTGGCTCAGGCTTCTATCGCGGCGCGCAGTTTTTTCATCGCATTTTTTTCAAGCTGACGTACGCGCTCGGCGGAAACGCCGTAGCGATCGGCCAGCTCCTGCAGCGTGCTTTTGTTGTCTTCGTCCAGCCAGCGCGCGCGAATGATCTGCTGGCTGCGCTCGTCGAGACCCTGCATGGCGTCGGTCAGTTTGTCGGCGGCGTGCTCTTCCCAGTTGTCATCCTCAATGCCGTCAGCAAAGTTGGAAGACTTGTCCTGAAGGTACAGCACCGGGGCCATCGGCTGGCTGTCGCCCGCGTCATCGTCTGACGACATATCAAACGTCATATCCTGCGCGGCCATACGCGATTCCATTTCGCGCACGTCTTTGCTGGAGACACCGAGCTCACGAGCCACCATTTCCACTTCGTCCTGGTTAAACCAGCCCAGACGCTGCTTCGTTTTACGCAGGTTAAAGAACAGCTTACGCTGCGCTTTAGTGGTAGCGACTTTCACGATGCGCCAGTTACGCAGCACATATTCGTGGATCTCCGCTTTGATCCAGTGCACGGCGAAGGAAACCAGACGCACGCCTACTTCCGGGTTGAAGCGACGCACCGCTTTCATCAGGCCGATATTGCCTTCCTGAATCAGATCCGCCTGCGGCAGGCCATAGCCCGCATAGTTACGAGCGATATGAACAACAAAACGCAGGTGGGACAGGATCAGCTTTTTCGCTGCTTCCAGATCGCCCTGGTAATGCAGCTTTTCAGCCAGTGCCCGCTCTTCGTCTGCCGATAACATCGGCCAGGCGTTGGCCGCCCGGATATACGACTCCAGGTTACCGACCGGGGCTAAAGCTAAAGTTTGCATTTCTTTGGTCATTCAAATCCTCTCAATCGACATCGGACTGGCGTTCGTCCCCATCAGGCAACAAACGGGCCAGCATGGTTGAGCAACGAGACTATCAGCCACTCTTTTATCAGACCGTGATTTTATCCACAAGTTCCCTTAAGGCTTGTGTATAAATTACGCACAAAATGTGACATTGCTATGAAAAAGCGTGGGCAGGAGAAGCGGAATTCATCGGTACGTATCCCCTGCTGACGGGAACTCGTAGCAGGGGATGATTATAACAAATATTTTTTATTCCGGAGTAAAGTGACGTAAATGTTGCACGGTCGCAAGCCAGGCGGCTGCCCAGCCAATCATCGAGCAGACCAGCAGCAGCAACAGGCATTCATCAAAAGATAACCCGCTGATTTCAAACGTCGTTCCGAAAACTTTCGCCACATCCGTCACGGCGGCGGATAACCGCATCACCAAAATTTCTGACAGAATCAGTGAAAGTAATGCGCCGGTAAAACCGAGCAGCGCGCCGCCGTAAAGGAACGGGCGCAGAATAAAACCATCCGTCGCGCCAATCAGTTTTTGCACATTAATCGTGTCGCGACGCGCGAAAATGCTCAGGCGTACGCTGTTGCCGATGACGAGGAACACCGCCGCCACCATCAATACGCCAATCATCGCCGCCACGCGCCCGACCAACCCGGTGAGCGCCGCAAGCCGCGCGAACCAGCTGTCATCCATACGGACTTCGTCAACGCCCTGCAACCGCGCCACGCGATCGCGCAGCGTATTAAGCGCCTCGCTGCTCTGGAAATCGAGCTTCGGCTCGACCACGACTACTGCTGGCAGCGGGTTTTCTTCCAGCATATCGAGCGCGCCGCCAAAGCCTGACCAGTTGCGGAACTCGCCCAGCGCTTCGTCGCGCGACAGGTAATTGACCTTCGCCACGCCCGGTTCGGCCTGAAGCTGGCCCACCACCTGCTGCGCGGCATTATCGTCGAGCGTTTTATCGAGATAAACGGTTATCTGCGGCGACGGGTAATACTGGGTCGCCGCCTCGCTGACGTTTTTGTACACCATGTAGCAGACGCTCGGCAGCGTCAGCGAAATGGCAATCACCATAATGGTTAAAAACGTGGCGAGCGGTTTGCTTTTCAGATCGGCAAGCGCGCCCTGCCAGGCGTAACGCACCTGTTCATTGATGCCGCCCTGCCGCGATTTACCTTTGACGTTGGAGCCTTTATTTCGCTTCTGCACAGGCCGTCCTGTTTCACCGGAGGAACGCTGTTTACGGAAATTATCCAGCTTGTTGCTAAAGCGCCGAATTTCATTCAGCGCATCACGTTTATTCACCAACACGGCCTCCATGCAAATGCCCTTCGCTCAGGGTGAGCACCGGGTAACTGCGCCGTGAGATAAGCCCGGTGTCGTGCGTCGCCATCAGTACCGTCACCCCGACGCGGTTAAACTCTTCGAAAAGACGCAGAATGCCTTCCGAGAGAGCGTCGTCCAGGTTACCCGTCGGTTCATCCGCCAGCAGCACCGCCGGTTTATTGACCACCGCACGGGCGATCCCCACACGCTGCTGTTCACCGCCAGAGAGCTGGATCGGGAAATTTTTCGCTTTGTCCAGCAGGCCGACTTTATCCAGCGCCGCCGAGACGCGACGGCGAATATCTTCGCCGCTGGCGCCTGCGATGATCAGCGGGATCGCCACATTATCGTAGACGGTTCTGTCCATCAGCAGATGGTGATCCTGAAAAATCATGCCGATCTGGCGACGCAGAAACGGCACTTCACGGTTTTTCAGGCGGCTAATATCATGGCCGCCAAACCAGATTTTTCCGGCGCTGGGCCGTTCGATACCGCAAATCAGCTTCAGCAGCGTACTCTTACCGGCGCCGGAGTGGCCGGTAAGAAAAGACATCTCGCCAGGCCGCAGGTGGAACGTGACCCCCTGCAGCGCTTGTCTCCCACCGAGATAGGCTTTGCTGACATGTTCAAAGCGAATCATGGTTAATCCTCTCGGGCAAAAAGTGCCTCAATAAAGTCGCCCGCGTTAAACGGACGCAAATCTTCAATACGTTCGCCCACGCCAATGTAGCGAATCGGAATGCCAAACTGGTCGGCCACCGAGAAGATAACGCCGCCTTTGGCGGTGCCGTCCAGTTTGGTGAGCGTAATGCCGGTGAGCCCGACGGCCTCGTGGAACAGCTTCGCCTGGCTTACTGCATTCTGACCGGTGCTGGCGTCGATGGTCAGCATCACTTCATGCGGCGCGTTCTCGTCGAGCTTTTTCATCACGCGGACAATTTTTTTCAGCTCTTCCATCAGGTGCGATTTATTCTGCAAACGCCCGGCGGTGTCGGCAATCAGCACGTCAACGCCGCGCGCTTTCGCCGCCTGGATGGCGTCGAAAATCACTGAGGCGGAATCGGCGCCGGTATGCTGCGCGATAACCGGAATGTTATTGCGCTGGCCCCAGACCTGGAGCTGTTCCACCGCCGCCGCGCGGAAGGTATCTCCCGCCGCCAGCATGACCGACTTGCCTTGCTGCTCAAACTGACGCGCCAGCTTGCCGATGGTGGTGGTTTTACCCACGCCGTTGACGCCGACCATCAGGATAACGAAAGGCGTTTTGCCTTCCACGTTTAACGGCTCGTCCACTTTGGCGAGAATTTCGCCCATCTCATCTTTCAGCAGGCCGTAAAGGGCTTCTGCATCACGCAACTGCTTGCGGCTCGCGCCTTCAGTCAGACTGGCGATAATTTTCCGGGTGGTATCGACGCCCACATCGGCAATCAGTAACTGCTCTTCCAGCTCCTCGAACAGATCGTCGTCGATTTTTTTGCCGCGGAACAGACTGATAAATCCGGAACCGAGATTTTCTTTCGTTTTCAGCAGGCTGCGTTTAAGACGCGCGAAGAAACCCTCTTTAGTCGGCTTCTCCTGCTCAGCGACTGGCGCAGCGTCTTCGATTGCCTCCGGCTCGGCTTCGAGCGCCGCTTCCGGGTCAGCCGCCAGCGCAGCCAGCTCTTCTTCGCTAATCGGCGCGTCTTGCGCAATCTCGTCTTCACCGCGCGAAACGTCTGGCGCCGCAGGCTCGATGACCGGCTCTTCAACCTCAATGACCGGCTCTTCTTCGGCGAGCGTGTCAATAGCAGCCGTCTCTTCGATAACGTCTTCTTCAACAATCGTCTCGCGGGCCGTCTCTTCCGGTACCGTTTCAGCAACCGGCTCAGGCGTTATCTCGACCGGCGTGCGGTTTTCTTCCTGCTCCGGCAGCCACTCTTCGGCTTCCACCACCGGCGGCGCTACCGCCTGCGGCTGCTCCGGCTCGGGCTGTACGGGAGCCGCAACCGGCTCCGGCAGCTGTGCCTTTTCCTGCTCTTCATGAACGACGCTTTCGCTGACTGCGACCACGTCGTCGGCGAATTTTTCAGACTCCGCCAGGGAGTGCGTCGTCTCTTCAGCGGTTGTCTGCGAGTCAGGCTCAACGCGCTCTTCTGTCGCCGCGGGTTGTTCTGTTACTTTTTGTTGTTCGGCTTCAGTTTCTGCCTGCTCTTTCTGGCCAAAACCGAGCCAGGAAAAAAAGCCACGTTTCTTCTCTTTTGCCATTGGCGAATGCACTCCTCGCGGTTAATACATGGCGCAGTCCCGTCGTCTGGCTCAGGGTACTGAAAAAATTGCGAATGAATAAGTTAGTCTACCACTTTCCCGCCGGGGCGGCATACCGCCGCACGGAGGTTTCGCCCGCCCGTTTGCGCCGCTAGAATAGCAGCCCAGACTGAAAAGCGTGTGAGCATAATGAAGAAACCAACCTCATCAGGTAGCGGCCAGATCCGCATCATTGGCGGACAGTGGCGCGGCAGAAAGCTGCCCGTGCCTGACAGCCCCGGCCTGCGCCCGACCACCGACCGCGTGCGCGAAACCTTATTTAACTGGCTGGCGCCTTATCTGGTTGGCGCGCGCTGCCTGGATTGCTTCGCGGGAAGCGGCGCGCTGGGCCTGGAGGCCCTCTCCCGTTACGCCGCCAGCGCGACGTTGCTGGAAATGGAGCGCGGCGTCGCGCAGCAGCTTCAGAAAAACCTTGCTACGCTCAAATCCAGCGCCGGGAAGGTAGTGAACGCTAACACACTTAACTTTCTCAATCAGAATGGCGAGCCGCACGACATCGTGTTTGTCGACCCGCCGTTTCGCAAAGGGCTGCTGGAAGAGACGTTAACCCTGCTGGAAACGCGCGGCTGGCTGGCGCCGCAGGCGCTGATTTATGTTGAAAGCGAAGTGGAAAATGGCCTGCCGCCGGTGCCTGCCAGCTGGCAGTTACACCGGGAAAAAGTCGCAGGCCAGGTGGCTTATCGGCTCTATCTGCGCGAGACACAAGGAGAGGAACATGCTGATTAATCTGGGTCGTCTGCTGATGCTGGGCGTGTGGGGCTTTCTGGTGCTGAACCTGATCCAGCCATTCCCGCGTCCGCTGAATATTTTCGTCAACGTAGCGTTATTTTTCATGATAATCATGCATATTCTGCAATTATCGCTGCTGCGCGCCACACAGCCTAAAGACGCCCCGCCGTTAAGCCGCTTTGAGCAGGCGCGTATTTTTATCTTCGGCGTATTTGAACTGATCGCCTGGCAGAAAAAGCAGAAAACGCCGCGTTAACGCGCGCACATATTCTTTAGGGCAGGTAAGCGAAGCGCCCCGCCTTGCTGCGTTGTTAACGCGCAGGCGCGGGCACAAACTCCAGAAACCGCGAGCCCTGATACACCAGCCGCCCCTGGTCGCCGACCGTTAGCTGGTGATAATGGGCTTCATCCATCCGAAATCGCATCTCCGCCCCGCCTTCCTGCGGGCGAAACGTCGCCTCATACCGCACGGTTTGCGCAGGCGGCGCGACCTGTTGCTCACGCGAAAGCCTTCCGGTAGCGGGTTTTTCCCGCTTGCTGGCGACGACCACGTCTTCCTGCGTGACCGGGGCCGCGTCATTTTCTGTTTTCTCGCGCCGCTGCTGTACATAACGAAAAGAGGCGGCCGCGACGATTAACGCAATGATAACAATGAAAAAAAGCGGTGGCTTACTCATGATGGATTCCGGCGGCTCAGATCTTTTTAAGAATACCCCGCAGCGCCAGGCGTTGTCATCCCGGCCGTCTGACCACTAGACTGAAATGAAGGGCCGCGCGTCACATGCGCACGTTACAATAACTGAATCAGGGACTTATCATGCTTTGGTCGTTTATTGCTGTCTTTTTATCCGGTTGGCTGTATGTCGATGCGTCTTACCGCGGCGCGACCTGGCAACGCTGGGTGTTTAAACCCTTAACGCTGTTGTTGCTGCTGTTGCTGGGCTGGCAGGCGCCGCTGACAAGCCCGACAGGTTATCTGGTGCTGGCAGGGCTGGTGGCGACGCTCGCGGGCGACGCGCTAATGCTATTGCCGCGCCAGCGGTTGCTCTACGCCTTCGGCGCATTTTTCCTGTCGCACCTGCTTTACACCATCTGGTTCGCCAGCCAGATGACGCTGTCGTTTTTCTGGCCGCTGCCGCTGGCGTTGCTGGTGATTGGCGTGGCGCTGATCGCCACTATCTGGACTCGCCTTGATGAACTGCGCTGGCCCATTTGCACCTATATCGGCATGACGCTCGTCATGGTGTGGCTCGCGGGCGAGCTCTATTTCTTCCGCCCGACCGACACCAGCTTCTCAGGCTTTGTGGGCGCAGCGCTGCTGCTGCTGAACGCGATCATCTGGCTCGGCAGCCATTACCGTAAGCGCTTTACCGCAGACAGCGCGATTGCGGCGGCGTGTTACTTCGCGGGCCACTTTATGATTGTCCGCGCGCTCTATATCTGACCGACGGGCGGTGAAATTCCGCCCACAATTCTCTTGACTCTGGAGTCGACTCCAGAGTGTAAGCTCCGGTAATGAGAAAATTATCATTACCGGAGGCGCCATGAGCACCCCTTCTGAAAAGCCCCGCGTGACCCCGCAGTTTGCCAAAATGACGCTGACGCCCATGCCGCAGAAACCGTCTGGCGGCGAAGCGCCCTGCTGTTCGGGCGCCTGTGACGCCCCGCAACCGGCAGGTGAAGCCACAGGCGCGCTGCGCTGGCAGGTCGCCGGTATGGACTGCGCCGCCTGCGCGCGCAAAGTGGAAAACGCGGTGCGCCAGGTGGCGCAGGTGCGTCACGTTCAGGTGCTGTTCGCGACCGAAAAACTGGTGGTGGACGCGCCGCCCTCGCAGCGCGAGGCCATCGAACAGGCGGTACGCGCCGCCGGTTATACGCTGCGCGACATGCACACCGCCGCGCCCGCCGCCTCATCAGCCTGGCGCGAAAACCTGCCGATCCTCATTATCGCCGCGCTGATGGCGCTGAGCTGGACGCTGGAGCAGTTTCACCCGCAGGCGGGCCGCGCGGCGTTTATCGTCACGACGCTGGTCGGCCTGTTCCCGGTCGCCCGTCAGGCGTGGCGTCTGACGCGCAGCGGCAATCCTTTCGCCATCGAAACGCTGATGAGCGTCGCCGCCACCGGCGCGCTGATCATCGGCGCCAGCGAAGAGGCGGCGATGGTGCTACTGCTCTATTTAGTGGGCGAACGGCTGGAAGGCTGGGCGGCGAACCGCGCGCGCAGCGGCGTCAGCGCACTGGTAGCGCTGCGCCCGGAAACCGCGGTGCGGCTGCGCGGCGACGCCCGTGAAACGGTCGCGATAAGCGCGCTTCAGCCCGGCGATGTGATTGAAGTGGCCGCAGGCGGGCGGCTCCCGGCCGATGGCAAACTGCTTGGCGCGGCGGCGAGTTTCGATGAGAGCGCGCTGACCGGCGAATCGCTCCCCGTTGAGCATCAGCCGGGCGATAACATTCCGGCGGGCGCCACAAGCGTTGACCGGCTCGTCTCGCTGGAAGTGACCTCGCGCCCCGGTGAGAGCGCCATTGACCGTATTCTGCATCTGATTGAAGAGGCAGAAGCGAAGCGCGCGCCAATTGAGCGTTTTATCGATCGCTTCAGCCGCCTTTATACCCCGGCCATTATGGCAGCGGCGCTGCTGACCGCGCTTATCCCGCCGCTACTGTTCGCCGCCCCCTGGCTGCCCTGGATTTACAAAGCGCTGGCGCTGCTACTGATTGGCTGCCCGTGCGCGCTGGTGATTTCGACGCCTGCGGCCATTACGTCTGGTCTTGCCGCCGCCACGCGTTTCGGAGCGTTGATTAAAGGCGGCGCGGCGCTGGAGGCGCTCGGGCGCGTCGAGCAGATAGCGTTTGATAAGACCGGCACGCTCACCGCCGGTACGCCGCAAGTGACGGCAATCTCTCCGGTTACCGGGCTGGAAGCGGACGCCCTGCTGGCCTTCGCCGCCGCCGTGGAACAGGGCAGCACGCATCCGCTGGCGCAGGCGGTCGTGCGCGAGGCGAGCGAGCGCGGCGTGGCCGTGCTGCGCGCCGGGGAACAGCGCACACTGGCGGGTGTGGGCGTCGAAGCGCAGGTGGAAGGCCGCCGCGTGCGTATTAGCGCGCCGGATAAAGTCTCCATTGCGTTGCCAGACGAGTGGCGGCAGCGCATCCGCGATGAGGAGGCGCAGGGGCAGACGGTTATCGTCGTGACCGCAAGCGATCAGCTTCTTGGCACGCTGGCGCTGCGCGACACGCAGCGCGCCGACGCCCGTGACGCAGTAGGAAAACTGCGCGCGATGGGCATTCAAAGCGTGATGCTGACGGGCGATAACCCGCGCGCGGCGGCGGCTATCGCAAAAGCGCTCGGCATGGATTATCGCGCCGGGCTGCTGCCTGCCGATAAGGTCGGGCAGGTGAATACGCTCAATGCCCGCGCGCCGCTGGCGGTGGTGGGCGACGGCATTAACGACGCGCCCGCGATGAAAGCCGCCACGATTGGCATCGCAATGGGCAGCGGCACTGATGTGGCGCTGGAAGCCGCCGACGCGGCGCTGACGCATAACCGTCTCGCGGCGCTGCCGGAGATGATCGCCCTGGCCCGCGCCACGCACCGCAATATTCGCCAGAACATCGCGATTGCGCTGGGGTTAAAGGCGGTTTTCCTCGTCACGACGCTGCTCGGGTTAACCGGCCTGTGGCTGGCGGTGCTGGCCGACACTGGCGCGACGGTGTTAGTGACCGCCAATGCGTTAAGGCTGTTGCGCCGACGAGGCTGAAGGGAATGTGGTGCACAAGGCGGGTAAGCGCGCTTACCCACCCTGCGCGGTCTGGAAGGCAAATGCTATGACCCGTTGTTTGCAGGGCGGGTAAACAGCGCGCATACCCGCCCTTTTGCAAACACAGCCCGCTTACATCATTCCTAATATGCGCGGCAGCCAGAGCGATATCGCCGGAATATAAGTCACCATCGCCAGTACAATCAGCAATATGCCGTAGAACGGCAACATCGCGCGCACCACGGTTTCGATATTCTTTTTGCTCACGGCGCTGGCGACAAACAGCACCGAGCCCACCGGCGGCGTAATCAGGCCGATCCCGAGGTTCACCATCATGATCATCCCGAAATGCACCGGATCGATGCCAAGCTGATTGGTGACCGGCAGCAACACCGGCGTCAGGATCAAAATGATCGGCGCCATGTCCATCAGCGTGCCGATCAGCAGCAGCATAATGTTGAGATACATCAGGATGACGTATTTGTTATCCGAAAGCGTGGTGAAAAACTCGGTAATGCGCATCGGCAACTGCATGTACGTCATCACTGCGCCGAAAGCGGATGCAAAACCGATGAGGATCATGACAATCGTTACCGTTTTCACGGTGCGGAACATCAGCTTCGGCAGTTCGCTCCACTTATAGTCGCGATAGATAAACATCGTCACAAAAAATGCCCACAGACAGGCCACCGCTGCCGATTCCGTGGCGGTAAATATGCCACTCAGAATCCCGCCCAGAATGATGACCACCGTCATCAGCCCCCACAGCGCGTCGACGAAAATCTTCAGCGCCTGCTTAAACGGAATCCGCTCGCCCTTCGGGTAGCCGCGCCGCCGGGCGAAGGCGATGCAAAGGACCATCAGGCTCAGGCCCAGCAGCAGCCCCGGCATTACGCCTGCAATAAACAGCGTCGCGATTGACACCGTACCGCCCGCCGCCAGCGAGTAAATCACAGAATTATGGCTGGGCGGGATAAGGATCGCCTGCACCGAGCCGCTTGCCGTCACCGCCGCCGCGTATTCGCGCGGGTAGCCCTTCTTTTCCATCTCCGGGATCATCACGCTGCCGATAGAAGCGGTATCCGCCACCGAAGAGCCGGAGATCGCGCCAAAAAACGTCGAGGCGACGATATTCACCAGCGACAGCCCGCCGCGGATAAAGCCCACAAACAGATAGGCGAAGTTCACCAGCCGCCGGGCGATGCCGCCTTCCGCCATAATCGCGCCCGCCAGAATAAAAAACGGGATCGCCAGCAGCGTGAATTTGTTAACGCCGCTGGTTATCTGGATCATTAACGCCTCCAGCGGCAGGTCTATCCAGAGCGCGCCTGCAATAGCGCTCAGACCCACCGCGAAAGCGACCGGCATTCCCAGCGCCAGCAGCACGGCAAGCGTGGCCAGTAAGATAAAAGCGTCCATGGTGTTCCCCGTCAGCTATGGTTGCCAATCAGCACGACCGGACGGTTCTCCTGGGAACCGAACAGCAGTCGCTCGATGACGAACAGAATCATGATCGCCGAGCCAATCGGCAGCGGCAGGTAGCTTTCTCCTGAGGTCAGCACCGGGAATTCCGCGACCGGCTGCTCCCAGAGTTCCATACACAGCAGGGCGCTGTACCAGAACATCACCAGCGAGATAATCAGCATCAGCAGGTCGACGATACGCGCGCAGACCCGCTGTGCGAACGCGGGCAGACGGTCAGTAAGCATGTTTACCGCGATGTGCGAGCCCGCGCGATATCCTACCGCCGCGCCGATAAACGTGAACGTGACCATGCAGATAATGGCGACCGGCTCAGGCCAGGATTCGCCGCGATTAAGTACGTAGCGTGAGAAAATACCCACCGGGATAACGACCGTCATAATCAACAGCGCAAACCCGGCCACCACCATGGCAAGCAGGTACAGGCGATCCATCCAGACCAGAAAGAATCGGGACATAACAACTCCGCAGAGGGTAAGGCGCCGGGGCTGGCCCGGCGCGCAGGATCATTTAACGTCGGCGATCGCCTTCATGAGCTCCTGGTGTTTCGCGCCATACTGTTCGCGCACCGGCTCCGTCGCTTTCACGAAATACGCTTTATCAATGTCATGGAACTGCACGCCGCCTGCTTTCATTTTGTCGAGGGCCTGTTTGTTATACGCGTTCCACAGTTCGCGCTGTTCCATTTGCGCCTCGCGGGCTAGGGTCAGGATTTTCTGCTGCTGCTCGGGCTTGAGCTTGTCCCACTTCACTTTGGAGTAGAGCAGCATTTCGGGGATGATAAAGTGGCCGCTCAGGGTGTAGTGTTTGGCGACCGGCAGGTAATTGTGGGCGATATAGGTGGGTGGGTTGTTTTCCGCGCCGTCGATAACGCCGGTTTGCAGACCGCTGTAAACTTCGCTCACGCCCATCGCAACGGCGTTCGCGCCCATCGCTTTCAGCGTGCCGATAGCGACAGGGCTGCCCTGGACACGAATTTTCATGCCCTGTAAATCTTCAGGCTTAATGACCGGATTTTTGGTGATTAAGTTGCGGGTGCCGGAATCCATCCAGCCTAAAAAAACCAGCCGCGACTTCGGGTTGCTGGTGAGCTTATCGCCGATTTGCTTACCAATATCGCCATCAATGACCTTATGCATATGGTCTTCATCGCGAAAGACATAGGGCAGCGTAAAAACCTCGATCTCCGGCAAAATCGCCGCGACGGGCGCCATTGAGACGCGGATCATGTCGATAGCGCCCATCTGCGCCTGCTCAATCATCTGCTTCTCATCGCCCAGCACGCCTCCCGGAAACACTTTGATCTCCAGATCGCCATTAGTTTGTTGTTTTAATTTTTCACCCATGTTTTGCACGGCCACGATGTTCGGATACCCCTGCGGGTGAACATCGGCCGCTTTAATCACTTGCGCGTGAAGGGCAGGCGCAAACAGCAGTGACGCGGTGGACAGGCACAGACCGGCGAAAGCCGGAATAAATCGCTTTTTCATCGGGTCGCTCCAGAAGGTATGGACAGGCTAGTTATAAAACGGCGTTTTGATTTGACGGTTATAAACTAGACGACGTCCTGTAAAGCCGGGGTGAAGCGCCTCACAAAAGCAACAAGTCTGAAACAAGGGTTTAAAAAGAATGTGACGCAGGTTCAGAAAGCCGCGCTGAGCGGCTTCCGAAGAGGTTACTGGCCTTTACGCAGCAGATAGCGATACGGCAGCGTTTCGGTTTGCGACGCTATCAGTTCATGCTCCATAAAACGGCAGAAACCGGGAATATCGCGGGTTGTCGCCGGATCGTCGGCCACGATCAGCAGCGTTTCGCCAGGCTGCATATGGCGCACCGTTTTACGAACCATCATTACCGGCTCAGGGCAGCGCAGCCCGAGGGCGTCAAGGGTGTGGTCAGGGTTGGCGAACAGATCGGTCATGCTTCTCTCGGGATAGTGAAAAACCGCTTTAGTTTACGCGCCGTTTTTAGCGACGCAACACATGTGAACGATTGCGTTAAAATTAACCATTGCATTGACGATACAAAGCAGTATCATGCGGCGGCTTTTGCGCAAACGTACTGCGTCTGCCTTGAGCATGAAGATGAACTGGGTTCCCTCACCCCAACTAACAAAAAGGTCACAATATGACTCCCTTTACTCCTGGTCAGCGCCGCAATGCGCTCGTCTGGCTTTCGTTGTTTCATTTGCTGGTCATCACCTCCAGTAACTATCTGGTACAGCTGCCAGTCTCCATTTTTGGTTTTCACACCACCTGGGGCGCGTTTAGCTTTCCGTTTATTTTTCTCGCCACCGATCTGACCGTGCGCATTTTCGGCGCGCCGCTGGCACGACGCATTATTTTCGCTGTGATGGTGCCTGCGCTGCTCGTCTCCTACGTCATCTCCTCGCTGTTCTACATGGGCAGCTGGCAGGGGTTCGGCGCGCTGGCGCACTTCAACCTGTTTGTGGCGCGCATCGCGACCGCGAGCTTTATGGCGTATGCGCTGGGGCAAATTCTCGATGTGCATGTCTTTAACCGCCTGCGCCAGAGCCCGCGCTGGTGGCTCGCGCCGGGCGCGTCGCTGCTGCTTGGCAACGTCAGCGATACGCTGTCGTTTTTCTTTATCGCCTTCTGGCGCAGCCCGGACCCGTTTATGGCCGAGCACTGGATGGAAATCGCGCTGGTGGACTACACCTTCAAGGTGCTTATCAGCCTGATTTTCTTCCTGCCGATGTATGGCGTTCTGCTGAATATGCTGTTGAAAAAGCTGGCGGATAAATCCGATTTCCGCGTGCTGCAGCGCGGTTAAAGGTTCACGGAATTTCTTGTGTTAAGATGCAGGGACGGGTCGTAACGACCGTCTCTTGTAAAGGAATAAGTGAATGCGCAATCTGGTGAAATATGTCGGTATTGGCCTGCTGGTGATGGGGCTTGCCGCCTGCGACAACAAAGACAGCAACGCGCCGGCCAGCGCCGGTGCTTCACAGAGCGAAGCCTCCGGCCAGCCGATAAGCCTGCTGGACGGTAAACTGAGCTTCTCCCTGCCGGCCGATATGACCGATCAGAGCGGTAAGGTCGGCACGCAGGCAAACAACATGCATGTCTACTCCGACGCCACCGGTCAGAAAGCGGTTATCGTTATCGTCGGCGAGAAAAGCCAGGAGTCGCTGGAAGTGCTGGCGAAGCGTCTGGAAGATCAGCAACGCGCCCGCGACCCGCAACTGCAGGTCGTCACCAATAAAGCGATTGAAGTTAAAGGCCAGAAGCTGCAGCAGCTTGACACCGTCATCTCTGCCAAAGGCCAGACCGCCTACTCTTCCGTGGTGCTGGGCAACGTGGATAACCAACTGCTGACCCTGCAAATCACGCTGCCTGCCGACAACCAGCAGCAGGCGCAGAGCACGGCAGAAAACATCATCAACACCATCGTGGTGAAATAAGTCGCGATAAAAACGTGCTTACCTTAACGGCCTGCCCTTTTACGGGGCGGGCCGTTTTTTTAAGCGCACGCTCAACAGAATGGCGAGCATCACCAGCCCTGCCGCCGCCAGATAAATCGCCGGTACGCCCGCCCAGGCCATCAGCACGCCCGCCGCAGGGCCGGTTATCCCAAGCGACAGATCCATAAACAGCGTATAAGTGGCGAGCGCCGCGCCCTGATTACTCTGGGGAACGGCTTTCACCGCCACGACGCCGAGCGCCGGGAACACCAGCGAAAAACCCGCCCCCGCGAGGAAAGTGCCCACCTTTGCCATCCACGGACAGACCGCCAGACCGACCAGCAACAGCCCCAGCGTTTCCACCACGCCGCATATCAGCGTCACGTTAATGCCGCCCAGCCGGTTAATGGCATTCGGAAACAGCAGCCGCGTGCCGACGAAAGCACCGCTGAAGAGCGTCAGAGCGAAGGCCGCGCCGTCCCAGCCTTTCGCCTGGTAGAAGAGCGTAATAAAGGTGGCGATCACCCCAAAGCCGGATGTGGTGAGCGCAAGCGCCATGCCGAACGGCCAGACCTTACCGAGCACCGCACGAAACGGCAGCGGCTTGCCTTTGCTGGCTTTCACCGCCGGGCGCGGCAACGCTAACACGATCCCAACCAGCGCCACGCCCATAATCACACCCGCCACCAGCGGCAGACCGCCCAGCCGGTAGCACAGCGCGCCGAGCGGCGCGCCGACTGCCATCGCCCCATAGGTGACGACGCCGTTCCAGGAGATGACTTTACCGATATGCGCCGAGCCGACCACGCCGACGCCCCAGAGCGTCGAGCCGGTACCCGCGCAGCTCTGCCCGAAGCCCAGCACCACCCGCCCGAGACACAGCAGCGCCAGCGACACCAGCGGCCAGCCGCCGCCCCACCACGCCAGAAAATAGCTCGCGCCACTCAGCAGGCAGCCGAACATACCGACGATAACGACGGTTTTCGGCCCCCAGAGATCGGCATAGCGCCCGGCATGAGGACGACTTATCAGCGTGGCGATATACTGCAGGCTGATAACAAGCCCCGCCCAGAACGGACTAAAACCCATGACATCATGGACGTAGCCGGGCAGTACCGCCAGCGGCAGGCCAATGGTCAGAAAGGTAGCGAAGTTAAAGATAACGATGGAGACGATTTTCAGGTTCAGCCGCAGGCCGCTTAATGCGGGTTCGGCGCAGACATCCGGCATGACATTTCACTTTTTCAGCAACAGCGGTAGCGTCAGTATAAACCTGATATTTCCTGCAACGGAAATGCCAGGCTTTCAGACTTCCCCCCTGCGGCGCAATACCCAATGCACACTACACTAAGAAAGCCCTCATAAAAGGAATTGGTTATGATTGGTCCACAACGTCCCCAACAAGATAAAGTCGGCCTGCATATGCTGCAAAAGCTGGCGGCGCTGGTCATTATTCTGGCGGGCATTCACGCCGCCGCGGAAGTGATTGTGCCGCTCCTGCTGGCGCTGTTTCTGGCTATTGTGCTTAACCCTCTGGTGACCTGGTTTATACGCCGGGGCTTTCGCCGTCCTGTCGCCATTACGATCGTCGTGTTCGTGATGCTGATTGGCCTGACGCTGCTCCTGGGCGTGCTGGCCGCGTCTTTCAATGAATTCATCGCGTTAATGCCGAAATATAATAAGGAACTGACGCGAAAACTGCTCCATCTTCAGGAAATGGTGCCTTTTTTACACCTGCATCTCTCACCGGAGCGAATGCTGCAACGCATGGATTCCGAGAAAATGGTGACCTTCGCGACGACGCTCATGACGCAGCTCTCCGGCGCGATGGCGAGCATCGTGCTGCTGGTGATGACCGTCGTGTTTATGCTGTTTGAAGTACGCCACGTGCCTTATAAGCTGCGCTTCGCGCTCTCCAACCCGCAGTTGCATATCGCCGGGCTGCACCGCGCGTTAAAAGGCGTCAGCCACTATCTGGCGCTCAAGACGCTTATCAGCCTCTGGACCGGCGTGATTATCTGGCTCGGCCTGACGCTGCTTGATATCCAGTTCGCGCTGATGTGGGGCGTGCTCGGCTTTTTGCTTAATTACATTCCGAATATCGGCGCGGTGCTGTCAGCCATTCCGCCGATGATTCAGGCGCTGCTGTTTAACGGCGTGTATGAAGTCTTTATGGTGGGCCTGCTGTTCTCGCTGGTGCACATGATCCTGGGGAATATCGTCGAACCGCGCATGATGGGTCACCGCCTCGGGATGTCCACAATGGTGGTATTCCTCTCGCTACTGTTCTGGGGATGGCTGCTGGGGCCGGTGGGCATGCTGCTCTCGGTGCCGCTCACCAGCGTCTGTAAGATCTGGATGGAGACCACGCACGGCGGCAGCAAACTCGCCGTATTGCTCGGCCCCGGACGTCCGAAAAGCCGGCTACCGGGGTAGCGCAGTCACACCACGCGGCGCGCGGCGAGATAACGTGCGCGCCAGTAGCGGTTGCTCAGGCTGGAAATGGTTACGCCTTTCTCTTTCGAGGCGTGAATGAACTGGTTGTCGCCGATATAGACGCCTACATGGCGCTGACGCGGGCCGGTGTTGAAAAACACCAGATCGCCTGGCTGCAGCGCCGTTTTTCTTACCGCCCGGCCTTTTTTAATCTGCTCCTGCGTAGTGCGCGGCAGCGCAACACTCGCCGATTCGGCAAACAGGTGCTGCATCAGCGCCGAACAATCAACGCCCCGGCGGGTCGTGCCGCCGAAGTGATAGCGGGTGCCCTTCCAGCTGACGTAGCGGCTCAGCAGTGCGCTTTTCAACCGCGTCGGCGGTGCATCATGGTGAAAACGGTATGAGAAATCCGCATTCGCATTCTGGGAGTGCCAGACATGCGACGGGGCAGCGCTGAACGCTGGCGCAGAAAGCAAAGCGGCGAAATAAAAAATCATCAATAAAAAACGCATCGCGGTCACTAACGTCATGTGTTGCTGTTCCCTACCCGGCAGGAAGTGGGCTCCTTATGGGCTTCCTGTTACGGGGCGCAACGTTAACAACTGGCGATAAAGCGTACTATCAACTCTCGCTACATTCGCTTGTTACTTCCCTTTCATTCCCCTTCGTGCAGCGCGCGTAACCCCTTCATCCGGCAGCGAATAAACGCCATTTTTACGCGCCAGGCCTTTCTTTTTACGGGATTTTTACAACGGCGCGCTGCCGAAAACGCTAGCCTTTGACCATCGCCCGAGCGGCATTGAAGAAGCGTAACGTATGTTTTCCTTTGCTCTTACTCCCTGGTTTAAACCCCGCAGTCCGATAACGGCGCCCGTCAGTCAGGAACCGATTATGTTCTCCACTTTGCTCAATACATGGATGCTGGCGGGCACGCCTGACGGTGTCGCTGTGCCGTTTCGTCAGGAGGCCGAGGCATATTTGCGGGAATATCCGCAGACCCGCCACGTTGATATCTATCTGCACGATCTTAACGGCTGCCGTCGCGGTAAACGCGTCAGCGTGGAGAGCCTGCGCGCGCTGGCGCAGGGCTGCTACTTCCCGCAATCGATCTATGAAATGGATATCGAAGGGCACGTGATTGACGGCGCAGTGGCGCAACGCGAGCCGGACCAGCGCTGTCTGCCGGTCAGCGGCACGCTGCGCCCTTGCGCGGGCGATCCAGAGCATCACGCCCAGCTCCTGCTCTCCATGCAAAGCCCGGATGGCGCAGGCTGCCCGCTTGAGCCTCGTGTCGTGCTGGAGCGCCTGCTGGCGACCTTTCACGCCCGCGGTTTGTACCCGGTCGTGGCGCCTGAAGTGGAGTTCTATCTGCTGGCACAGGATGGCGCGCCGCCGACGTCGCGCTGTTTTGATATCGACATGCCAGGGCGCGATAACGCGCTGCTGGAAGCGATGGAAACCGAAGCGCGCCGTCAGGGTCTGCCGCTTTGCGGCATCGTGGCGGAAGCGCAAGCGGGCCAGTTCGAGCTTAATTTTTGTCACAGCGGGCGCGTGGTGGCGCTCTGCGATCAAGTGCTGGCGGCCCGGCGGCTGGTACATCAGGTGGCGGAAAAACAGGGCTACTACGCCAGCTTTATGGCGAAGCCGCTGTCAGCGCTCGCGGGCAGCGGCCTGCACTTTCATCTCAGCCTGAACGACGCGCAGGGCAATAATCTGTTCGCCAGCGAAGCGGGTCAGCCAAACGTCATGATGCGCCGCAGCCTGAGCGGCCTGCTGGCGTTGATGCCAGCCAGCGTCGCGCTGATCACGCCTGGCGCCAATGCGTTCCGGCGGCTGCGCAAGAGCCTGAACGAGCCGCTGTTCTCCTCCTGGGGCTATAACGATCGCTCGGCGGCGCTGCGCCTGCCCTGCGCCGATGCAAACAGCCAGCGCATCGAGTACCGGCTCGCGAGCGCGGACGCCAACCCCTATCTCGTGGCGGCGGCGGTACTGGCGGGGGTGCTTTATGGGCTCGACCATCCGCTTACGTTGCCGCAGGCCGGTTCAGGCGCGGGACAACCCGAGCTGCCGCTGTTCTGGCCGGACGCGCTGGCGCGTTTTCAGGAGGCCGACTGGCTGCGTAAACGGCTGGGCGCGCCATTCAGCGACGCCTGGCTCGCCTGTAAACAGCAGGAGCTGGCCCGGTTTGAAAGTGAAGTCACCGACGCGGAAAAACGCGCGCATCGCCATTAATTACGCTTAAAGAAGAGGTGAGTCATGTCTCGCTTAGTCATGATATCCAGCCGGTGCGGCGTGCCGCACGGCGCCGACGCGCAGGCGGAAGCCCTGCACGATATTATGCGCCAGCGCGGCGGCCTGTGGATGGGCTGGAGCGGCGCCATTGGTCTTGCGGGGGAGCCGCGCCGGGTCGCCGTGCGCGACACCGCAGGCTATACGCGCCAGCGCTGGACGATGTCGCCCGCCGAATACGCCGACTACTATCACGGCTATGTGCACCAGGCGCTGTGGCCGGTATTCCATAACCGGCCCGATCTCGCCACGCACCAGAAGGGCGCATTCTGCGCCTATAAAACCTGGAACGAGGCAGTGGCGGAGATGGCGACGGACGAGATCTGCCCGGATGACGTGGTCTGGGTGCAGGATTACCATCTCATTCCTCTTGGGCGCTGCCTGAAAGAGGCGGGTTTGCTGAACCCGTGCGGCTTCTTTTTGCATCAGCCGTTTCCGCCCGGCGACGTGTTCAGAACGCTGCCGGAGCATGACTGGCTGATGCGCTCGCTCTTTTTCTACGATCTGATTGGCTTTCAGTCGGGCAGCGACGTGAATAACTTTTTGCTGTGCGTGATGCGCCACTACCGTACGGAGCGGCTTTCCGCCACTACGCTTCGCGTTAACGGGCATATCATTAACGTCGGCGTCTTTCCCTGCGGCGTGGCGACGCCGCGCCCGACCCGCCACGCGCCGCTGACCGGCAAAAGCGGCGCGTTATATCCGCGCCAGCTTATCGTCAGCGACGATGTGATAAATGACATCAGCGGCATTCATTACCGCATCGATGCGATGCGCAGCCTGCTGAATAACCATCCGCAATACCTGCGCGAAGTGACGCTGCTGCAAATGAGCGATCCGGCCAAAGAGTACCCGCATTTTTCACCGCGGCTGGAACAGCAACTGGCGCGTTTTTGCAGCGAGGTTAACGGCGCTTTTGGCGATCTCAGCTGGTTTCCGGTGAATTATCTGCATAACGACGCGCTGAACCGGCGCGCCGTCGCCGGGATTTACGGCCGCGCCAGAGCAGGGCTGTTTACGCCGCTGTCAGAGGGGGTCAGCCTGAGCGCTAAAGCCTATGTGCTGGCGCAGGATCCCGCCGATCCGGGCGTGCTGATCCTGTCGCAATTTACCGGCACGGCGGAGCAGCTTAAAGGCGCGATAATCGTCAATCCGTATGACGCGCATGAGCTTAGCGAAGCGCTGCATTCCGCGCTCTCGATGCCGCTTGCAGAGCGCAAACAGCGCCATGCGGCGCTGCTGACGCAAGTGCGGCAGTATGATAATCAGTGGTGGGCGGGCGCGTTTCTCGACGCGCTGGATGGCGAGCCTGGCGCGCCCGCGTCGCTTCGGATGACGCGCCAGTACGGCATTTTCACGCCGCAAAATCTCTACTGAAACGCGTTATTCGACGAGCGCCTGGGCGCAGGCCCAGGCGGAACTCCAGGCCCACTGGAAGTTATACCCGCCGAGCCAGCCGGTCACATCCACCACTTCGCCGATAAAATAGAGACCCGGCACGTTGCGCGCCTCCATCGTGCGGGAGGAGAGCTCGTGAGTATCCACCCCGCCAAGCGTCACTTCCGCGGTGCGATAGCCTTCGGTGCCGTTGGGCTGGACGCGCCAGCCGTGCAGCGTCTCCAGCAGTTCTTGCTGCTGGCGGCTGTTGAGCTGTTTCAGCGTGACGTCCGGCAGTTGTCCGAGGCTTTGCAGACACTCCACCAGCCGCTTCGGCAGCAGCATCGCGAGTGTGTTTTTCAGGCTCTGATTCGGGTGCGCAGCGCGCTGTTCGTCGATAAACGCGCCCGCGTCGACATCCGGCAACAGGTTGACCGTTACCCACTCGCCCGGTTGCCAGTAGCTGGAGATCTGCAACATCGCCGGGCCGGAGAGCCCGCGATGGGTAAAGAGGATGTTTTCGCGAAAGACCGTGCCGTTGTCAGCGGTCACCACGGCGGGCACCGAGACGCCGGAGAGCGTCTGGATCTGCTCCAGCAGCGGCTTGTGGAGCGTAAACGGCACCAGGCCGGCGCGGGTCGGCAATACCTTCAGGCCGAACTGTTCCGCGACTTTATAACCAAACGGCGTCGCGCCGAGGCCGGGCATCGACAGACCGCCGCTCGCGATCACCAGCTTCGGGGTCTGCGCCGCGCCGCCGTTCAGCGTCAGGGTGTAGCCGTTCTCGTCGCGCGCGATATCCAGCACTTCACTGCGCAGCCGCACGGTGACGCCGCCTTTCTCACACTCCGCCATCAGCATCGTAACAATCTGTTCCGCCGAATCATCGCAAAAAAGCTGCCCGAGCGTTTTCTCGTGCCAGGCGATGCCGTGCTTGCCTACCAGATCGATAAAATCCCACTGGGTGTAGCGCGCCAGCGCCGATTTACAGAAATGCGGGTTAGCGCTGAGGTAGGCGGAAGGCTCAACGTAAAGGTTGGTGAAATTGCAGCGTCCGCCGCCGGACATCAGGATTTTCCGCCCGGGTTTCTTGCCGTTATCCAGCACTAAAACCCGGCGCCCCGCCTGCCCTGCCTGCGCCGCGCAGAATAATCCTGCCGCGCCCGCCCCTACGATGATGGCATCAAACTGTTCCACAACCCTTCCTCATTGCCGTTAAGGCCGCGAATTGTAAAGTTTCCTCTCTGGTCGCACCAGACAAAACCCTGTTACAAATTCTAATAAATTGAATTTAAAAGGTAATCTCTTTAGTGAAATTGACATTCCGATGACACCGATTAAAAAAAGTCTATATTTCACTTTGCCCATGCTGCCGTTGTCTTAGATAATGCGCCGCGTTCATGTCCTCAAAATGGCGTAACGTCCTATGCTACATTTGTTTGCCGGGCTGGATTTACACACTGGCCTGTTACTATTGCTTGCTCTGGGATTTGTACTGTTTTATGAAGCTATTAACGGCTTCCATGATACGGCAAACGCAGTCGCAACGGTTATCTATACACGCGCTATGCGATCGCAACTTGCGGTGGCCATGGCGGCTCTCTTTAACTTCCTCGGTGTTCTGCTTGGCGGCTTAAGCGTGGCTTATGCGATTGTGCATATGCTGCCGACCGATCTGCTGCTGAACGTGGGCTCCGCTCATGGCCTGGCGATGGTCTTTTCCATGCTGCTGGCCGCTATCATCTGGAACCTCGGCACCTGGTATCTGGGCCTGCCGGCGTCCAGCTCCCATACGCTGATTGGCGCTATCATCGGGATTGGTCTGACTAACGCCCTGATGACCGGCACGTCCGTGGTGGACGCGCTGAATATCCCGAAAGTCATTAATATTTTCGGTTCGCTGATTATCTCACCGATTGTCGGTCTGGTATTCGCAGGTGGCCTGGTGTTTTTGCTGCGTCGCTACTGGAGCGGCACCAAAAAACGCGCCCGTATCCATCTGACGCCCGCCGAACGTGAAAAGAAAGACGGCAAGAAAAAGCCGCCGTTCTGGACCCGTATTGCGCTGATTCTGTCGGCTATCGGCGTGAGTTTCTCTCACGGCGCGAACGACGGTCAGAAAGGCATTGGCCTGATTATGCTGGTGCTGATTGGCGTGGCGCCTGCGGGCTTTGTGGTGAATATGAATGCCTCCGGCTACGACATCACCCGCACCCGCGACGCGGTCAATAACGTGGAAACGTACTTCCAGCAGCATCCGGCCGCGCTGCGTCAGGTGGCGGGCGTCGACCCGGTTATCCCGACGCCGGAGCAGGTGAACCCGACGGGCAATCCGAAAGAGTTCCACTGTGACGCCAGCCGCGCCATTCTGGCGCTGGATCGCGCGAAAGCGATGCTCAACAACATCGACAGCTATGACAAGCTGAACGTGGATCAGCGCAGCCAGCTGCGCCGCATTATGCTCTGCATCTCCGACACCACCGACAAAGTGGCGAAGCTGAAAGAGACCAGCGCGGAAGATCAGCGCCTGCTGAAGAACCTGAAGGCGGATATGCTCAGCACCATTGAGTACGCTCCGGTCTGGATCATCATGGCTGTCGCACTGGCGCTTGGCATCGGTACGATGATCGGCTGGCGCCGCGTGGCGACCACCATCGGCGAGAAAATCGGTAAGAAAGGCATGACCTACGCGCAGGGCATGTCGGCGCAGATGACCGCGGCTGTCTCCATCGGCGTTGCGAGCTATACCGGTATGCCGGTATCCACGACGCATGTGCTCTCGTCGTCGGTCGCGGGCACGATGCTGGTCGATGGCGGCGGTCTGCAACGCAAAACCGTCACCAGCATCCTGATGGCATGGGTATTCACTCTGCCGGCGTCTGTCGCGCTCTCAGGCGCGCTGTACTGGATAGCGCTGCGTTTCGTGTAAGCGAAGCCGTGTAAGCGTGAAGAAGCGGGTCAGGCAACTGACCCGCTTTTTTAATGCCAAATCATCAGCCCAACCAGGCTGATAATGACTAATCCGCAGAGTGAACTGGTGAGAATAAACTGGCGACGCACGCGTTCGCAGCGGCGAATAAATTCGTCGTCATGATGATCGAGATAACGCTGCCAGTAGATATACCAGACAAGGCGAATCTGTTTGCTGGGCTGACCATGCGCGGTAAAAAAGCCGCCACCGTCCACATATTGATAAAGCAGCGGATCGCATCCTCTGAGCACCACCAACAGCGCGCGTAACGATGAGAAATAACGCGCCATATTAATAACGCAAACCAAAAACAAGGCCCAAAACAGCGCGACGGTGCTTATCATACCTTCCCCCCGACGACTCGCCTGGAAAGCAATGGCTCTCCAATACCTGAAAGACTGTTCTGTGAAAGCGTGCATGCGTGAAAGTCGATCGGGTTCACATTTATTCACCCGAACGGCTTTTTTAATAGTGTAGGAGATCCGGTAATTTTTTTACCACATCGTTAATCCTTATCAACGCTCGCGGAGCTATTTTTAGCTTGAATGTATGCGACCCCGGCGCATTGACGGATCTACCGGGGCGCTATAAGGTAAAATTAGCTTTAGCGCTAAGTCTTTACGCTGGAATGCGTTCCCGCGATTGTGGTACGCAGGACGCGGGCACGGGGATGACGCCGCAGGCAGCAATACGTCATCCTGTCCACTGGTCATCGACATCTTATGGAAGGAGTAACACTATGGCTTACAAACATATTCTTATCGCGGTCGATCTGTCTCCTGAAAGCAAAGTGCTGGTAGATAAAGCGGTATCTATGGCGCGCCCCTATAACGCGAAGATTTCCCTGATTCATGTCGATGTGAATTATTCCGACCTCTACACCGGGTTAATTGACGTTAACCTGGGCGACATGCAAAAGCGTATCTCCGAAGAAACGCATCACGCGCTGACCGAGCTCTCCACCAACGCGGGCTATCCGATCACCGAAACCCTGAGCGGCAGCGGCGATCTGGGCCAGGTGCTGGTTGACGCTATCAAAAAATATGATGTGGATCTGGTGGTATGCGGTCACCATCAGGATTTCTGGAGCAAGCTGATGTCTTCTGCGCGTCAGCTTATCAACACCGTTCATATCGATATGTTGATTGTTCCGCTGCGCGACGACGAAGAGGCGTAATGGCGATGGCGGGTGCGCGACGCTTACCCGGCCTGCAGGTTCTCGTTGGCAGTCATTTCGGATTTCATTGACCTCAAACCGCGGCACAGGCCGCGGTTTTCATTTCCGCTTTAATTAGTTCACTCCCACCCGGACGTTATACTGCTTAAAAATGAATCGTAGAGAAAACGCGTATGCCAAAACATGACTTCCCCGGCATCTCCAGATTCGAGCCCCATGAACAGGCGGAACAGTACGAACGGTGGTTTCGTGAAAAAGTGGAAGCCGCAGCGGCAAGCCGCCAGCCCATCACGCCAGAGGAAGATGTGATAGCAAGCGCGCGCAAGATCATTGAAAGCGCAAAAGTGAGTAGAAAAATGGCGTAATGCGCCCCATTCAATGGACTGAAGCAGCAAAAATGGATCTTTTTGCGCTTATTAGCGTTGTCGCCAGTGACAATCCTTCCGCCGCGCAGGCGTTATTAACGCGTATTGAAGCGTCGAATTTACCCGCAGCGCATTATCCGGAGATGTTCCGCGAAGGCCGAGTGGCGGATACCCGCGAAATCATCGCCCATCCGAATAATATCGTCGTTTATAACGTCACTTCCGAATACCTGCTGGTGCTGAGCGTGCTGCATGCCCGTCAGCAGTTCCCGTAATGACTATCGCGATATGGGCGAACAGCCAGACCGCCCGATACGCACACGCTTACCGGGCCAGGCTGTTTAGGCCAGCGTGCCCGTGTAGATATCAAACCGATGTCCTTTCGTGACCACGGCATTCGGGGTAGCCACGTCGCCAAGCGGCGGCGCGTAATCGGGGCGTTTAACTACCACACGTTTTGTGGCGAGCGCGCGCGCAGGCGCCAGCAATCCGTCGGCATCGAGATCCGGCCCCACCAGCGACTGAAACACCCGCATCTCTTTTTTCACCAGGGCGCTCTTCTGCTTGTGCGGAAACATCGGGTCGAGATAGACCACTTCCGGGCGCGGCGTAATGGCTTCCAGCGCCGTCAGGCTGGAGGCATGGATAAGCTGTAACCGCTCGCGCAGCCACGGCCCGATTTCCGCATCCTGATAGCCGCGCGTCAGGCCGTCATCCAGCAGCGCCGCGACTACGGGGTTGCGCTCCAGCATCCGCACATGACACCCCACCGACGCCAGCACGAACGCATCGCGCCCGAGCCCCGCCGTGGCATCCACCACCTGCGGCAGATAGCTGCCCTTCACGCCGACCGCTTTGGCCACCGCCTCGCCGCGTCCACCGCCGAATTTCCGCCGGTGCGCCATCGCGCCCTCGACGAAATCGACAAAAATTCCGCCAAGCTTCGGCTCGTCACGCTTGCGCAATTCAAGATGTGCAGGCGTCATTACCAGGGCCATCGGGTTATCGGCGTCGTGCCTCAGCCCCCAGCGGGCCGCCAGAACAGATAAGGCGCCGTCTCCGGCGCCTGTTTCATCAATCAGACAAATGTTCACGCGTAAGATCAGCCCTGGATGCCGTAATGTTCCAGCATCGCGTCGAGCTGCGGTTCGCGGCCGCGGAAGCGTTTGAACAGCTCCATCGGCTCTTCAGAACCGCCGCGCGTCAGGATGTTATCGAGGAACGACTGCCCGGTTTCGCGGTTGAAAATCCCCTCTTCTTCGAAACGGGAATAGGCGTCCGCCGCCAGCACATCGGCCCACAGATAGCTGTAGTACCCCGCCGCGTAGCCGCCGGCGAAAATATGGCTGAAGGCATGCGGGAAGCGGCCCCAGGTCGGGCCTGGCACCACGGCCACCTGCTTTTTGATCTCCGCGAGGGTTTCCAGCACTTTCGCGCCCTGCTCCGGGCTGAACTGCGCGTGCAGGCGGAAGTCGAACAGGCCGAACTCCAGCTGGCGCAGGATAAACATCGCCGCCTGGTAGTTTTTCGCCGCCAGCATTTTATCCAGCAGCTCCTGCGGCAGCGGCTCGCCGGTTTCGAAATGACCGGAGATAAACGCCAGCGCGTCCGGCTCCCAGCACCAGTTTTCCATAAACTGGCTCGGCAGTTCGACGGCGTCCCACGGCACGCCGCTGATGCCCGCGACCCCTGGGGTTTCTATACGGGTCAGCATATGGTGCAGGCCGTGACCGAACTCATGGAACAGCGTAATGACTTCATCATGCGTGAACAGCGCCGGTTTGCCGCTCACCGGACGATTAAAGTTACAGGTGAGATACGCCACCGGTTTTTGCAGCGAGCCATCCGCTTTACGCATCTGGCCGACACAGTCGTCCATCCACGCCCCGCCGCGCTTGTTTTCACGCGCGTAGAGATCGAGGTAGAAGCTGCCGCGCAGTTCGCCGCTCTCGTCATAGAGTTCGAAGAAGCGCACGTCCGGGTGCCACACGTCGATATCTTTGCGCTCTTTCGCGCTGATGCCATAAATGCGCTTCACGACCTCAAACAGGCCGTTAACGGCTTTGTTTTCCGGGAAATACGGGCGCAGCTGTTCATCGCTAATGCTATAGAGATGCTGCTTCTGTTTTTCGCTGTAGTACGCGATATCCCACGGCTGCAGCTCGTCCACGCTGAAATGTTCTTTGGCGAAGGCGCGCAACTGGGCGAGTTCTTTTTCACCCTGCGGGCGCGCGCGTTTGGCCAGATCGGTTAAGAAATCCAGCACCTGCTGCGGGTTTTCCGCCATTTTGGTAGCGAGCGATTTTTCCGCGTAGCTGTCGAAGCCGAGCAGTTGCGCCAGCTCGTGACGCAGCGCCAGGATCTCTTCCATTACCGGCGTGTTATCCCATTTACCCGCGTTCGGCCCCTGGTCGGAAGCGCGTGTGCTGTAGGCGCGATACATCTCTTCGCGAAGCCGCCCGTTATCGCAGTAGGTCATTACCGGCAGATAGCTCGGGATATCCAGCGTCAGCAGATAACCCTCTTGCTCTTTGGCTTCGGCCATTGCTTTCGCGGCCGCCAGCGCGCTTTCCGGCATACCGGAGAGTTCAGATTCATCGGTCACAAGCTTCGTCCAGCCCTGAGTCGCGTCCAGCACATTGTTGCTGTAGAGCGAGCCCAGTTCGGAAAGACGCGCGGCGATTTCGCCGTAGCGCTTCTGTTTTTCTTTCGGCAGGCCGATGCCGGAGAGTTCGAAATCGCGCAGCGCGTTATCAACCGCTTTTTTCTGAGCGGTGTCGAGCTTCGCGTAGTTTTCGCCGTCGCGTAAATCGCGATAGGCCTGGTAAAGCCCTTCATGCTGGCCCACCCAGGTGCTGTATTCAGAGAGCAGCGGCAGCGTCTGCTCATAGGCTTCGCGCAGTTCGGGGCTGTTTTTCACGGAGTTCAGGTGGCTCACCGGCGAAAAAATACGGCCCAGTCTGTCGTCCGTCTCCGCAAGCGGCTGGCAAAGCGATTCCCAGCTGTAAGGCGCGCCGCGGCTGACTACCGCCTCCACCTGCGCGCGGCACTCTTCCAGCGCTTTCGTCACGGCTGGCACCACGTGCTCGGGTTTAATGGAGGAAAACGGCGGCAGTTCAAAAGGCGTCAGTAATGGATTGGTCATAAGCGCGTCCTGATTAGTGTTTGTTAAGCGCATCTTGCAGCGACAATGTCTTGTAGCATGGGGTTTAGTGTAGTTAATTTCAATGCCCCGCGCTGGGCTTTACCCGTTCAGAGAGCACATCCCGTAAGCGGTCACTTTCCGGTATACTGTTCAAAATCGATGTTCATTTACGCCTTTTGGAAACCCATCCCGCATGCTCAGTTACCGCCACAGCTTCCACGCCGGCAATCACGCCGACGTCCTCAAACACACTGTCCAGAGCCTGATCATTGAGTCGCTCAAAGAGAAGGAAAAACCGTTCCTGTATCTGGACACCCACGCGGGTGCCGGGCGCTATCAGCTGAGCGGCGAACACGCCGAACGCACGGGCGAATATCTCGACGGCATTGCGCGCATCTGGCAGCGGGACGATTTACCTGCGGAGCTTGAGCCGTACATCAGCGCGGTGTCGCATTTCAACCGCAGCGGCCAGTTGCGCTACTACCCCGGCTCGCCGCTTATCGCGCGCCAGCTGCTGCGCCCGCAGGACAGCCTGCAACTCACCGAGCTGCATCCGAGCGATTTCCCGCTGCTGCGCGGCGAATTTCAGAAAGACGAACGCGCCCGCGTGGAGCGCGCCGACGGCTATCAACAGTTGAAATCCAAACTGCCGCCCGCCTCGCGTCGCGGCCTGATCCTTATCGACCCGCCTTATGAAATCAAAACCGATTATCAGGCGGTGGTGCAGGGCATCAATGAAGGCTATAAACGCTTTGCGACCGGCGTTTACGCGCTCTGGTATCCGGTGGTGTTGCGTAACCAGATCAAGCGTATGCTAAACGATCTGGAAGCCACCGGCATCCGCCGCATTCTGCAAATCGAGCTGGCGGTGCGCCCGGACAGCGATCAGCGCGGCATGACCGCGTCGGGCATGATTGTTATCAACCCGCCGTGGAAGCTGGAGCAGCAAATGGCGAATGTCCTGCCGTGGCTGCATCAAACGCTGGTGCCGTCAGGCATTGGCCACACCTCGCTGAAATGGGTCGTGCCGGAGTAATCGCAGCCATAGATGGACCCTTTTTTCGTCAGGACTACAATCGCGTTAATTCGAATCATTAAAAGGTAACAGCCATGACCAGACACTACGACTACCTCGCCATCGGCGGCGGCAGTGGCGGTATCGCTTCTGTCAACCGCGCCGCCATGTACGGCCAGAAATGCGCCCTGATTGAAGCCAAAGCGCTGGGCGGCACCTGCGTCAATGTCGGCTGCGTACCGAAAAAAGTGATGTGGCACGCCGCGCAAATTGCTGAAGCTATTCACCTTTACGGCCCGGACTACGGCTTCGACACCACCGTAAACCATTTTGACTGGCAAAAGCTGGTGGCGAGCCGCACCGCCTATATCGACCGTATCCACACTTCGTACGACAACGTGCTGGGCAAAAATAATGTCGATGTGATTCAGGGCTTCGCCCGTTTTGTGGACGCGCATACGGTGGAAGTGAACGGCGAGCGGATCACGGCCGATCACATCCTGATCGCGACCGGCGGCCGTCCGAGCCACCCGGATATTCCGGGCGCGGAATATGGCATCGATTCTGACGGTTTCTTCGCGCTGTCGGCGCTGCCGAAACGTGTGGCGGTGGTGGGCGCGGGCTATATCGCCGTTGAACTGGCAGGCGTGATTAACGCGCTGGGCGCAAAGACGCACCTGTTTGTGCGCAAGCACGCGCCGCTGCGCACTTTTGATCCGATGCTTTCTGAAACGCTGGTGGAAGTGATGCAGGCCGAAGGCCCGCAGCTGCACACCCACGCAACGCCAAAAGCGGTTGTCAAAAACAGCGACGGCAGCCTGACGCTGACGCTGGAAGATGGCCGGTCAGAAACGGTGGACGCGCTGATCTGGGCGATTGGCCGCGAGCCGGAAACCGATAATTTCAACCTGGCGGCGACGGGCGTTAAAACTAACGAAAAAGGCTACATCGTTGTCGATAAATACCAGAACACCAATGTGCCTGGCATTTATGCCGTGGGTGACAACACCGGCGCAGTAGAACTGACGCCTGTCGCGGTCGCCGCGGGCCGTCGCCTCTCCGAACGCCTGTTTAACAACAAGCCGGATGAGCACCTTGATTACAGCAATATTCCGACCGTGGTGTTCAGCCATCCGCCGATCGGCACCGTCGGGCTTACCGAGCCGCAGGCGCGCGAGCAATATGGCGACGATCAGGTGAAAATCTATAAATCGTCGTTTACCGCGATGTACACCGCCGTGACCTCACACCGACAGCCGTGCCGCATGAAACTGGTGTGCGTCGGGCCGGAGGAAAAGATCGTCGGTATACACGGGATCGGCTTCGGCATGGACGAAATGCTGCAGGGCTTTGCGGTAGCGCTGAAAATGGGCGCGACCAAAAAAGACTTCGACAACACGGTCGCCATCCACCCGACCGCGGCGGAAGAGTTTGTGACCATGCGTTAATCGCATTTACGCATAATGCAAAAAAGAAGGGGAAGCCAATGCTTCCCCTTTTTGCTGCCGCGCTTTTACCGCCGCGAAATTACCGAATCGTCTGGTAAATCGCCTCGCGAATCTTCACCCATTTCTTTGTTTCGTCGCCCGGATTCGCCTGCGCGCGCAGCTGCGCCTGCTCCAGCTCATGCTTCTGGCGCTGTACCACCACCGGCGCGGTGCAAAACGCCTGCAAATATTGTTTACGCATCGACGTCAGCTTTTCGCCCTGCGACATCGCGTGGCTCAGGGTCGTGATCATCCGCCGGCACGGCTTTGACTCATCCATCTGCACGCGATAGCGCAGCAGCGTCTCAAGCGTCGCCTCCTGGTTTTTCGCGAGCGCCTGCTCGGTCCAGGCTAATTTCCAGTTCATCCCGGCTTCTAAAAAGAGGCGCGTAACTACAGCGTCATCACGGTCGATAGCGGCGCGCAGATTTTCTTCATCCCAGGTGATACCCATATTGTTGAGCTTGTGGCGCGGGCTGTCGTCATTGTTTTCCGGCTCGGCGGCCATCGCGGTGGCGACCGGCGCCGTGGTGTCGCGCGCCGCAGTCGGCGGGTTGAGCGAATCACTGGCGATAAACAGCGCGCCAACCACCAGCGCGATAGCGCCAAGACCCACCGCACCCCACACCGCGCCCATAACCAGCTGGCGCGTCTCCTGCTTTTTGCCGTCCTGCCGCTTGCTCGGGCTTTCGATAGTGTCGCGCACCTCAAAAATATCGCCGCCGACCACGCTGTTTTTCTTCGCCGCATGCTCGAAAAAGGTTTTTAACTGCGCGTCATCCGCCTTCATCAGCGCGGCAGGATTCACGCGCGTGCGCCCTTCGCCGCAGGCTTTATGCAGAGGTGCGCTGATGGCGTTGAAATAGTTATCCAGCATCACTTCCTGCGCGCCGGAAAGCGGTTTGCCGAGCGTGGCGGTATTACGGATATCACGGATGTCATCCAGCAGCGTTTGCAGCGTTTTACGCGGCTCGACGAACAGCGTCAGCGAGGTCGCGCCCTGGAAAAGCCGGTCGTAATGGCGGGCGAAGAGCTTTTTATCCACTACCAGCATCGCCAGTTCGCTGAACAGCATGCCGCTCAGCACATCGCCTTTATCGCCCATTTTCAGCCAGCGACGCACTTTATCGCCGCCGCACAGCTGCTTAAGCTGATTGACGCGCTGCTGTTCTTCAGGCCATGCCTCGCGCACCATGCCGCGCAGCGTCAGATCCAGCGCGCGCAGCTGGCGCAGCGCTTCTCCCTGCTTCGCCTCTTTATTCACGTCCATATCGGTGGAGTAGCCGAGCTTCGGCTGCTGGTTGCGTACCTTCTCAAGGCAGGTCACGAAGCGCAGCGCGGCAAGAAGCTGATTCTCGGTAACATCCTGGCCGCTTTCATACTGCGGCACCAGCTGCTGCAAATGGCGTAGTTGCAGGGTGAACTGGGACATGTCGGCGTCGTTGAGATTCAGCCGCCGGGCGACGGTCGCCCAGTTGCCGAGATTCAGGCGCGCCTGATCAAGCTGTTGCAGAAACCATTGCGGATCTTTTCCTTCCGCGACGTTAACGCCAAGCAAAACCAGGATCTCAACCGACGCCTGACGAATCACCGTGAGCGCAGTTTCAAACGTTTCTCTTACCAGAGGCTGTGTGGTGCGGGCCATTTTGCATCCTTTTCACGCTCAACGCCCCGCAATTATCACGAACGGGACGGGCGAAATTTCACTTAAGTATATTTTTATTTCTGAATTTTTTGTCTGCGCTGACAGGCAGTGAAACAACATAACTGAAAATAGCCGGAAAAAAAGTGACAGCGCGATTTTTGCGTAAAAAATCGCCGCGCCCTGCCTGAATTAGCGGGGAAAGCGCGCGCCGGATGACAGCGGCGCGTTTTTCGGGCAAGACTGTTCTGCCTGTTCACGCGACGGAGATTGTATGCCACCCGAGACGCCTTTTAACGACGCCCTGTTGACCTTCGGGTCCGCCAGTCTGAGTTACCGGCCCATTACGCCCGACGACTGGCCCTTCTTTTTAAGCCTGCAACGCGACGACGCCGTGATGCGTTTTGTCGCCGACCCGCGCACTGACGCGCAGAGGATGCAGGATTTCGCCGCACGTTTGCCGCCCTGGACGCCGCAGAGCGCTCACTGGCTCTGTCTGCTTATCCGCGAAACGCGCAGCGGCCTGCCCGTGGGCGTGACGGGGTTTGTCATGCGCGGCGACGGTATCGCGGAAGTAGGGTTTCTGCTCAGCAGCGCCTTTCAGGGGCGCGGCTACGGTTATGAGTCGTTGCGCGCTATTTGCCGCTTAGCCTTTAAAGAATGCGGCCTGCGCCGGCTGGTTGCGACCGTCACCGGCGGCAATATCGCCTCGAAGAAAACGCTGGAGAAAGCCGGGTTTATTCAGGAAGGCACGCTACGTGAGAGCTATTATCTCGGTGGGCGCTGGCACGACGACTGGCTGTTCGGCCTGCTGGCGCGGGATGATAACTACCACAACCCGCAGGGCTAAGGGCGCAGGGCGCGCCCTTTAACCCCCTCACACGCGGCTTTCGCTGAAAGACGTTTTCGCTTCCTTGTGCCAGGCTTAAAAGACATTCACCTGAAACGACACAGGGAGACGTATGAAAAAAACAGTGATTATCGCAACGCTTTCCGCGTTATTAACGCTGCCTGCGCTGGCCGAAGAGAAAGGCGGTTTCAAAAATGACGAAGCGCCGCCACCGCCGCATCAGCTAAAAGATGGCTATCGCGGCATCACGGACGCCCGTTCTATAGACGTGAAGCAGGCCAAAGAGATGCACGACGGCGGAACCGTGACGCTGCGCGGTTATCTGATCAAGAAAAAAGGCGACGATCTCTATCAGTTCCGCGATAAAGGCGGCGATATTGATGTCATGATCCCGCATGCGGTTTTTCAGGGCAAAGACGTGAGCCCCGATGAGCTGGTCGGCATCAGCGGCACGCTCGATAAGAAACAAAAGCCGTACCGCATTCGTGTGAGCCATTTCCAGAAAGAGTAACCCGTCTGAATACCTTGCCCGGTCGCACCGGGCAAGGCCATTGTTTTACAGGAACATCCCGCCAGAAACCTCGATGCGCTGTGCGTTCGCCCAGCCGAGTTCATCGCTGACAATCGCCGCCATCGCCGCGCCGATATCATCCGGCAGGCCCACGCGTCCCAGCGCCGTCTGCGACGCGATAAAGCGGTTAAGCTCTTCGTTATCGCGCACCCGACCCCCGCCGAAGTCGGTTTCAATCGCGCCCGGAGCAATGATATTCACCGCAATCTTGCGGCTGCCAAGCTCTTTAGCCTGATAGCGCGTCAGCACTTCCATTGCGCCTTTCATCGCCGCATAAGCCGAGTAGCCCGGCAGTGCGAAGCGCGTCAGCCCGCTGGAGACATTCAGGATGCGCCCGCCGTCGTTAATCAGCGGCAACAGCTGCTGGGTCAGGAAGAACGGCCCTTTGAAGTGAATGTTCACTAACTCGTCGAACTGCGCCTCGCTAAACTCGCTGAATGGCGCATAAATGCCAACGCCTGCGTTGTTGATTAAATAATCAAAGCTGTCGCGCTGCCAGGTCTCTTGCAGCTGCGTTTTGACCTGCGCCACGAAATCCGCAAAGGTCGTACTATCGGCGACGTTCAGCGCCAGAGCCGCCGCCTTCCCGCCTTTTTGTTCAATTTCACGCACCACCGCGTCGGCGTCTTCACGCCGATGCTGGTACGTCAGAAGAACACCAATTCCACGCTCTGCGAGCTTCAGCGCTGCGTTTTTACCGAGCCCGCGGCTGCCGCCGGTGATGATTGCGATGCGTTGCGTCATAAATACCTCTTCAGGGTCTGGGTGGTCGTTGAGTAAAAGCTTATTAGCTGCTAAAAGAACGATAAAGAGCGCCAGGTACGCTTCACTGTTCCATTAAAAACAACAATGAGCTCAAACAATGGATAAAATTCACGCAATGCGTTTATTCGTGCGCGTGGCGGAGCTGGAGAGTTTTACCCGCGCCGCCGAGACCCTGAGCCTGCCGAAAGGCAGCGTCTCACGACAGGTTCAGGCGCTGGAGAACGCGCTCGGCACGCGCCTGCTGCACCGCACCACGCGACGGGTGCATCTCACCCAGGATGGTCAGGTCTATTACGAACGCGCACGCGATCTGCTCGCCAACCTTGATGAACTCGACGGCCTGTTCCTGCACGACCCGGCGAGCGTCAGCGGGCGGCTGCGGGTCGACATGCCGGTCGCGGTGGCGCAAAACGTTGTGATACCGCGCCTGCCGGAGTTTCTTCATCACTATCCCGGCATCGCGCTGGAACTGAGCAGCAGCGACCGGCTGGTGGATGTGGTGCGCGAAGGGTTTGACTGCGTAGTGCGCGTCGGTCAGCTGAAGGATTCCGGGCTGGTGGCTCGACCGCTTGGCAAACTGAGCCAGGTAAACTGCGCGAGCCCGGATTATCTGGCGCGCTTCGGCTGCCCGGAATCGCTCGACGACCTCGCCTCGCACGCGATGGTGCACTACACGCCGACGCTCGGCTCGCGGCCTTTGGGCTTTGAAATCGGGCATGAGAGCGCAAGTGAGTGGATACAAACCGGCGGCGTGCTGACGGTGAACAGCACGGAAACGTATCAGGCCGCCTGCTTTGCCGGGCTGGGCATTATTCAGGTGCCGCGCATTGGCGTACGCGAGGCGCTGCGCAGCGGCAGACTGGTGGAAGTGCTGCCGCAGTATCGCGCCGCGCCGATGCCGGTCTCGCTTATTTACCCGCACCGCCGGCATCTGTCGCGTCGCGTGCATCTGTTTATGGAGTGGCTGGCGTCGGTGATGAAAAGCTACGTTGACTAGCGGCGGGCTATACTTGGAAGCAAGTTGTAAAAAATAAAAGGAATCAACGCTAATGACCACGCCGGAGCAGCCCGCAAAACGTCCGACCGAAGATTTAAAGTATCAGCCTGTCCCACAGCTGGATACCCGCCCGGATGAGAAGAAAACCGTCGACAAACCCGCAGAGGGCGTGATCGGCACGGTGAAAGAAAAAGTGGAGCAGGTAGAGCGCCGACCGGCAATCGCCCACCTGATCCGCGCCTTCGAGCGTTTTAACGAGCGCATGGGTAATCAGTTCGGCGCCGCTATCACTTACTTTTCGTTCTTATCAATGATCCCGGTACTGATGGTGTCGTTCGCGGTCGCAGGCTTTGTACTCGCTTCGCACCCGACGCTGCTACAGGACATTTTTAATAAAATCCTGCAGAGCGTGAGCGATCCGACGCTTGCCAAAACGCTCAGCAGCAGCATTAACGCCGCCGTGGAACAGCGCACCACGGTCGGGATCGTCGGGTTCGGCGTGGCGCTCTATTCCGGCGTGAACTGGATGGGCTATCTGCGCGAGGCTATCCGCGCGCAGTTCCGTGACGACTGGGAGCGCGGTGCGGATGATGAAAAAGAGAAGTGGTGGCTGAAGTACCTGCGCGATTTTATTTCGCTGATTGGCCTGCTGGTGGCGCTCATCATCACCATGTCGATTACGTCCGTGGCGGGCTCGGCGCAGGAGACCATTATTCGGCTGCTACATCTGGACGCTATCGGCTGGCTGAAACCCGTCTGGCATCTGATTGGCCTCGCCGTTTCCTTCTGCGCCAACTATCTGCTTTTCTTCTGGATCTTCTGGCGTCTGCCGCGCCATCGCCCGCGTAAAAAAGCGCTGCTGCGCGGCACCGTGATCGCCGCCATCGGCTTTGAGGTTATCAAAATCATCATGACGTATACCCTGCCGTCGCTGGTGACCTCGCCGTCCGGCGCGGCATTCGGCTCGGTGCTGGGACTGATGGCCTTCTTCTATTTCTTCGCGCGCCTGACGCTGTTCTGCTCCGCCTGGATTGCCACCGCGCAGTATAAAGACGACCCGGAAATGCCGGGTAAAAACCCCGCGTAACCTTGCCGCGCGGGCTGAGAAAAACGCATTTTTTCAGCCCGCCGCCTCCCTTTCAGAATAAAAATCCAGTGCGTAACTTTTATTTAACCTAAAACCAGTTTTATCATCTAAATATGAAAATCTGTGAAGCATTTCATAGAAGATAATTAGCTGGCGTTAATACTATCCGCTTTTTGGCTATTTTTTGTTCGCTTTTACAGGGCGCGTTGAATTGAAATGTCGTTTTTGCTGTGGCTAATATGGGGTTTCGACGGTACTAAAATAAGAAAATTCTATGCAAGCATCCATCGCAACCCCCATCGACAACGAACAAGACGCCGCGCCCGTTAACTCGCGCAGTAAGGTCGTCATCGCCTCGCTCATCGGCACCGCCATTGAGTTTTTTGATTTCTACATTTACGCCACCGCGGCGGTGATTGTGTTCCCGCACATTTTCTTCCCGCAGGGTGACCCGACCGCCGCGACGCTACAGTCGCTGGCGACATTCGCTATTGCCTTCGTGGCGCGCCCTATCGGCTCGGCGGTATTCGGCCATTTCGGCGATCGCGTGGGCCGCAAGGTGACGCTCGTCGCCTCGCTGCTGACGATGGGGATTTCTACGGTATTGATCGGCCTGCTGCCGGGTTATGCGTCTATCGGCATTATGGCGCCGCTGCTGCTGGCGCTGGCACGCTTCGGCCAGGGGCTGGGCCTCGGCGGAGAATGGGGCGGCGCGGCGCTGCTCGCAACAGAAAACGCGCCCGCGCACAAACGCGCGCTGTATGGCTCCTTTCCGCAGCTTGGCGCGCCCATCGGCTTCTTCTTTGCCAACGGCACCTTCCTGCTGCTCTCCTGGCTGCTGACCGACGAGCAGTTTATGAGCTGGGGCTGGCGCGTGCCATTTATCTTCTCCGCTGTGCTGGTGCTGATTGGCCTGTATGTCCGCGTGTCGCTGCATGAGACGCCGGTGTTTGCCAAAATCGCCAAAGCGAAGAAACAGGTGAAAGTGCCGCTCGGCACGCTGCTGACGAAACATGTGCGCGTAACCGTTCTCGGCACGTTCATTATGCTCGCCACCTATACGCTGTTTTACATCATGACGGTCTATTCGATGACCTTTAGCACCACGCCTGCGGCGCAGGGCGGCCTCGGTTTCCCGCGTAATGACGTGCTGTGGATGCTGATGATGGCGGTGATCGGCTTCGGCCTGATGGTGCCGGTCGCGGGCCTGCTGGCGGACCGCTTCGGTCGTCGTAAGAGCATGATTACGATTACGACGCTGATCCTGCTGTTTGCGCTGTTTGTGTTCCCGCCGCTGCTGGGCTCGGGCAGCCAGACAATGGTGATGGCGTATCTGCTGATCGGCCTGAGCCTGATGGGGCTGACGTTCGGCCCGATGGGCGCGCTGCTGCCGGAGCTGTTCCCGACCGAAGTGCGCTACACCGGCGCGTCGTTCTCCTACAACGTGTCGTCGATTCTTGGCGCGTCCGTAGCGCCGTATATCGCTACCTGGTTGCAGGCGAATTACGGACTGCTTTACGTGGGGATTTATCTCGCGGCGATGGCGGCGCTGACGCTGATTGCGCTGATCGCGACCAAAGAGACACGCGATCAGTCGCTGTAATTCCCCCACGTATTAACGAAAAGGCGGCCCCCGGGCGGCCTTTTTTGTTTATGGCGGGAAGCAAAGGCTGGATGGCGGGTGTGTCAACGGCGTGAAAAGGCCGGGGCCTGCCACGTGCTTAAACGACATGCACTTAAACCACGCCGCCGGCCTTGCGCACGTCTCATTCCCAGAAAACGAAAACCCCGTCGAACACGACACCGACGGGGTTTTCGTTCAACGCGGGCGCGACGGGCACCCGCTTTTTACGACGATACTGGAGCCCCTTATTGCTTCATCTGCCCCAGGATAGCGCTGCACTGGTTCTCGCTGCCCTCGGATGGCGAAATCAGCGCCAGCAGCGCTGCGGCAGGCGTCACGAGCGTTGCGAGCGCGGCGGCAACCGCCCCACGCGCAATCAACGGCCCTGGCTTCACGCCATAATCCGGCTCCTTAAAGGTACCGCGCACATAGAGCGGCGAGCGCAGCGTCACGATGCGCACTCCTTTACTTTCCGGATTGATGGTCAGATCCAGCCGCTCATCAGCGAAACTGGTGGTGCCGGTGATGTTAATCAGCGCGTTTTCGGTATCAAAGGCGAAAATTTCCGGGCGCGCCACGCCGTTAGTCAGGTTCAGGTTCGCCGCCGCGCAGTTCACCCGCACTTCGTCGTCGCCGAAAATCTGCCCGACGATAAAGTTACCCACGTTCAGGCCCAGAATTTCCATCAGGTTGCGGCTGATAAGCCCGTCATTCATCAGGATCTTCAGGTTGCCGTCGCTGGTGCCGAGCAGCGACGCGACAGAGTTACCGGTGCCGCGCAGCTTCGCGTCGCCGTTGAGTTCACCGAGCGTGCGCTGCATCAGCTCTACGTTCGGCATCAGCTCTTTCAGCTTCAGTCGGCGCGCCTGAATATCCGCCGCGCCCTGCATCGGCTGTTTATCGCCGTCGAGGTGAATATTGGCGTCAATCGTCCCGCCCGCCATGCCGAATTTCAGCGGCTTGAGGCGTAAATCGCCGTTGGTGAGCAGAATATGGGTGGTGAGATCGCTAATCGGCAGGCGCGTGCTGTGCTCAATACGACGCCCTTTAAAGCGCACGTCCGCATCCATCACGTCCCATTTGTTGGTCTCAAAAGTGTCATGCGGCAGAACTTTGTCGCCGGGCTGCGCCGGTTTTTCGCCTTTTTTCTGCTCGGCGTTTTTGCTCTTCTGCGCGCCCGCGCCGGAATCGACGCCAATCAGCGGGCCAAGGTCGGCAAGCCGCAACTGCCGCGACTCCAGATCCCCTTCCAGTTTCGGGCGCGGTTTACGCTGGCTGTAGGTCAGCGAGCCGTGGATGTCGCTCTCGCCGATCCGCCCGTTAAAGCCGCGATAGTCATAGACCGAGCCTTTTTCGCTGTCGATTTTCGCGACAAGGCGGCCATCAGTTTCAAACGGCGGGGTATCCGGCAGCAGTACGCCGGTCAGCTCGTAGAGATCGCCCAGCGAATCGCCGGCGAATTTGAGCTGTAGATCGACGCCGCCCATATTCATCGGGTCGTTAACCGTGCCGACAAACGCCACGCGGGTATCGCCGGAGCGCAGATCCGCCTGCACCGGGAACGGCGTGCCTTCGCTTTTCAGCGCCAGCATTCCGCCGATTTTCCCGCTGCCGCGCAGCGGCTGATCGTTATATGTGCCGCGCGCCTTCAGCCCGAACACATAATCGCCGACCTTATCGCCGTCTTTTTTCTCTTTCTCGCCGGTCACTTCGTTAAAGGGCAGCGGCTTACCGAGCGGATCGATAAGAATTTCCACATCGGCGCGGCTGACCTTATCGTCCACCCGCAACCGGCCCTGATCGAACAGAATATTGTCGAGCCGGAACGACCAGGCAGACGGCTGCTGCGTCTCCTCGCCGTCGTCCTGCTTCATGTCGAACGTCCAGTTATTGGTTTTTTCCGACAGACGAATCAGTTGCGCGTCCGGCTTCTGAAATTTAATCCACGGGAGATAAACGGTTTTGGTGAGCAGCGCCAGCGGGGCCAGCGTCGCCTCCACGCGCGGCAGGTGAATCATGGTTACCTGCGGAATATCGGGCGGGTTGCCAAGTACGACATCTTCAGCATGCAGATGCGGCCAGGGCACCCAGCTTCGCCAGCCGGGCTCTTCTTTGTTTCGCTCCCATACCACGCCCAGATCGCCACGTATGGCAAAGGGGCGGTTTAGCTCCGTGGAGACCTTCTGGTTGATGGTCGGCTTAAGCCGATTCCAGTCAAACGTCGCGATAATGATGATAGCGACAACGACCAGCAACAAGAAAACCCCTGCTACCACGCTGATTATTTTGGTTGTTTTTGTCATCCTCACACCTCGTCCTGATGATGCCTGCCTTCACTAAAGATAGTGCACGACAGCGCAAAGCTCATCAGGAGAGTCTGAGTATTACCGTTTCCAGCGTTTCGAAGGGCACAGGGCGCGAGAGAAAATAGCCTTGCGCGGCCAGCGCAGGCGACTGCTGCACATCCTGCCACTCTTCGAGCGTTTCCACGCCTTCGACTATCACGCCTTCGCAGTAGCGGTTCATCAGTTGCAGAAGCATTGTAAACAGCGTGCGGCCTTCGGCGCTCTGACGCAGCATGATGAACAGTTCACGCGCCACTTTAATGTAGTCATAGCGCACTTCGCTCAGCGCGGAGAAGTTCGCCATGCCGGTGCCGAAATCGTCCAGCCATAGCGGGCCGAATTCGCAGAAGCTCGCGAACGTCGAGTTTTGCGGCAGGCTGATATGTTCCACCAGCTCAAAGCGCACCCACGGCAGCGCTTCGGTCATGGCGCGGATCTGCGGCATGTCGCGCATCGCCATCAGCGTCGGGCCGTCGACATTAACGGACGCCAGAATATTATTTTCCGTAAAAAACGGCGCGCGCGCGCAGAGCACCTGCAACTGCTCTTCAATGACTTCCACACGATAGCGTACCGGCAGGCCGGCGAAATAGCGGTCTGGCGCGATGCGGCGCGTCGGCTCGCTAGGGTGCGTGACAATGGTCAGCAGCTCCACCGCCAGCAGCCGCCCGTCGGTTCTGTAGATCGGCTGATAAGTATAGGTTCGCTCGCACTGCAGCCAGTAGCGCCGCTCATGCAGGCTTTCGACACTCGCCGACGGCAGCGCCAGCCGGTGAGTGACCTGTTTTAAATTCATGGTAATTGGTCCTGTTATGTGATGGCTTACCGGGACTCGTCCTGGAATTATCGGCGCTACGGTTGAGAACTTTATGCACAGTTGTCCGACCCGCAGGGTTATAAGGAATAACGCTTTTTGTCGGGAATTCTGGGGTAGCTCAAAAAATACTGGAACAGCGTTTTAAAACGTTTGACTGCGCGATCGCGGCGGCACACACTAACGCCCATCTTCTCGTTTTCAGGTGAGTCACTATGTCAGAGCAAAAGATTGCCGTGATTGGCGAATGCATGATTGAACTGTCGGAAAAGGGCACGCAGGTAAACCGCGGCTTTGGCGGCGATACGCTAAATACCTCGGTCTATATCGCCCGTCAGGTGAGCCCGCAGGCGCTCTCGGTGCATTACGTTACCGCGCTTGGCAAAGACAACTTCAGCCAGCAGATGCTCGACGCCTGGCAGGCCGAAAACGTGAAAACCGATCTGATCCAGCGCATGGATAACCGCCTGCCAGGGCTTTACTACATCGAAACCGACGAACGCGGTGAGCGCACCTTCTGGTACTGGCGCAACGAAGCCGCCGCCCGCTTCTGGCTGGAGAGCGACGAGGCCGACGCCATCTGCGCGCAGCTGGCGCACTTTGATTATCTCTACCTGAGCGGCATTAGCCTGGCGATTTTAAGCCCGCAGAGCCGCGAAAAGCTTCTCGGCCTGCTGCGCGCCTGCCGCGCCAACGGCGGCAAGGTGATTTTCGACAATAATTACCGCCCGCGCCTGTGGGCGAGCCGCGAAGAGACGCAGCAGGTGTATCAGCAGATGCTCGCCTGCACCGATATCGCTTTTCTGACGCTTGATGACGAAGACGCCCTGTGGGGCGAAAAACCCGTCGACGACGTGATTGCGCGCACCCAGGCGGCGGGCGTGCGTGAGGTGGTGATTAAACGCGGTGCCGAATCATGCCTCGTGGCGGTGGCGGGCGAGCCGCTCTGTGAAGTGCCGGCAGTGAAGCTGCCGAAAGAAAAGGTGATCGACACCACCGCGGCGGGCGACTCGTTCAGCGCCGGTTACCTGGCAGTACGCCTGACCGGCGGCAGCGCGCAAGCGGCGGCGAAACGCGGCCATTTGACCGCCAGCGCCGTGATTCAGTATCGCGGCGCGATTATCCCGCGCGAGGCGATGCCGCAGTAAGCCGCACGCGTTAATGCGCCCGGCCCACAAGCCGGGCTTTTTATTGCCTGTCGCACCCAGAAAAAAACCCGGCGCCAGGCGTCGGGTTTTATCACCACCGTAATGATTAACGGGCGGGCGGAATGTCTGTGACATCCGTGCGCGCGTCATCCTGCGTAAGCGGCGGCGTTACGGGCGTCATAATACGATCCCACGTCTCCTTGAGCGCCTTCACGCTGTACTCCTCTTCGCCCTTCGGTTGCAGCAGGATAAGCGCCATCTCCTGCGAGAGTTGCTGGCGTAAATCCTGATTCAGCTCGGCGGCGGTCAGGTTGTTGAGGAAACTCTGGCGCAGGTTCTGATACTGCTCCGGCGCGATGTCCACCACCTGATTTTGCAGCGAGCGCATCCGCTGGTTAATGAGCACGTCGGTATCGGTGCGCGCATAGGTCGCGAACAGCTTTTGCAGCTCCAGTTTTTTCTGGGCGATCAGCGCGTTGAACTCATCCACCGACAGGCCGTTTTCGCGCACGTTCGCAAGCTCACGGGCAATCAACGCCAGGTTGCTGTCGAGCTTGTCGTTTGGCGACTCCAGGTTGATGGCGCACTGGGCGCGCTGGAACAGCACGCGGCAGTCAAAGCCAATGCCGATATCTTTAATGTTGTTTTTGCTTAAGTTCTGCTGAACGTGCCAGAACAGCGCTTCGCGCGCCAGGTCTGCGCGCCAGTAACGTTGCAGCGCGGCGGATTCGCGGATAGGCTGCCACGGGTTGTCCCACATAATCGAGAGGCGATCCTGGCGCACGCTGTCCGTCATGATGGAGACGGGTTCACGGCGCAGCGGCGACAGCGTCGGCACCGGGGCTGGCGTCTCGCGTTTGCCTTTCAGCTCACCGAAGGCTTTGTTGATTTGCTCCGCCACCGCGCGGCTGTCGACGTTGCCGACCACGATAAGCGTCATGGCGTCCGGGGTATACCACTTCTCGTAATACGCTTTCAGCTGCTGCGCATCCACTGGCTGCTTCAAATCGACTGAAGGATCATGGCCCAGCAGCGTGGAGCCTTTCAGCCGATGACGCCACCAGCCATCCTGGGTATCGGGCCAGGTGGCGACCATATCCTGCGTCTGCAGCGCTTTGGTGATACTTTCCGGCGTAATGGCGACGCGGCCTGCGGTATCGGAGAGATAAGTCAGTGCTTCTTTGAGGAGATCGTTGCGGTTATTCGGCAGGCTCAGGTTAAACAGCGTGTAGTCATAAGAGACGACCACCGGCGGCATCGGGCGTTTGGGATCGATGCTTTGCTGCCAGAGCGAGCGCGCCTGCACAGCCTGGAGACTCCCGCTCTGAGTCAGCGCCAGCCGCGGCAGAAAACGGGTGTAGCCGCTTTGCTGGGTGGTTTCGGCGAGCGACCCGGCGTTAACGGTCAGGCGAATTTCAACGCGATCGCTCGGGCGCTGCGGAGTGGAAAGAATTTGCCACTGAAAGCCATTGCTCAGCGTGCCCTGTTGCCAGGCCGGGTCGGGCTGGAGCGGTTCTGCCTGCACGAGGCTGGCGGCCGCCATCAGTATGCCGCCAGCGATAAGTCGAATTCTTGTGCCCTGCATGTATACCCCTGATCAACATTCCTGGTTAAAAACAGTCAAATGGCGACAAGAGCTGCTGTGGCCCGCCGCCAAAGATAGCGCTTAAACTTTTCGTTAGACCGCAAAAATGCGGAAATGTCGCGCAATAGAGGGAAATAAACGCTAATTATGCGCAGGCACCCGCCGCCAGAGCAAGCAGCGGCGGGTTAAAGAGTGTGATCAGGAGGAGATTTGCTGCGTTTTGGAGCCAGAATGCTTGTTATTGAGCGTTTCGCGCAGCTGGTTTTCATCAAGCTCTTTCACCCACTTCGCCACTACCACTGTCGCCACGCCGTTGCCCACCAGGTTGGTTAATGCGCGCGCTTCAGACATAAATCGGTCGATGCCGAGGATCAGCGCGAGCCCTGCCACCGGCAGATGACCGACCGCCGAAATAGTGGCCGCCAGCACGATAAATCCGCTGCCCGTCACACCCGCCGCGCCTTTCGAGGAGAGCAGCAGCACCACCAGCAGGGTTATCTGATGGAAAATATCCATATGGCTGTTGGTCGCCTGAGCGATAAATACCGCCGCCATCGTCAGATAAATCGACGTGCCGTCGAGGTTAAACGAGTAACCGGTCGGGATAACCAGCCCCACCACCGATTTACGGCAACCGAGCTTTTCCATTTTATCGAGCATACGCGGCAGCGCGGATTCCGACGACGACGTGCCGAGCACGATCAGCAACTCTTCTTTGATATAGCGAATGAACTTGAAGATATTAAAGCCGGTGGCCCGCGCGATGCTGCCCAGCACGACAACCACGAACAGAATACAGGTGATGTAGAAGCAGATGATGAGCTGGCCGAGCTGCACCAGCGTGCCGACGCCATATTTACCGATAGTAAATGCCATGGCGCCGAATGCGCCGACAGGCGCCAGACGCATGATCATATTGATGATGCCGAAAATCACCTGCGAAAAGCTTTCGATCACGTTGAAAATCAGCTGGCCGTTGCGGCCCAGACGGTGCAGCGCGAAGCCGAACAGCACGGCGAACAGCAGCACCTGGAGAATATTGCCGCTGGCGAATGCGCCGATAACGCTTGAGGGGATGACATCCATCAGAAAGGCGATGACGCCCTGCTGCTGCGCCTGCTCGGCATAAACTGCGACGGCTTTAGCGTCGAGCGTTGCGGGGTCGACATTCATCCCGGCGCCCGGCTGTACCAGGTTGACGATAACCAGGCCGATAATCAGCGCCACGGTACTGACAATTTCAAAATAGAGTAGCGCGACCGCGCCCGTGCGCCCCACCGCCTTCATGCTTTCCATACCCGCGATGCCGGTCACGACGGTACAGAAAATCACCGGCGCGATAATCATTTTAATCAGCTTCACGAAGGCGTCGCCCAGCGGTTTCATCTGCGCGCCCAGCTCCGGGTAGAAGTGACCGAGCAATATCCCGATCGCTATCGCGGTCAATACCTGAAAATAGAGGCTTTTGAAGATAGAGAGTTTCATAGGGGTGTCCTTGAAGGTAATAACCACAGGAATTGTGTGTGAAAATCCCGCCTGTAGCGCTAAAAGTAACACCCGTAAAACATGTCAGATATATCGAAGCATCATTTTGGAAACATAAATGTTAAATTTTATGAGCTGAAACGCGTCAGCCTGAACGGTTTTACACCCTTTGCAGCGGTTTTAGGGTTTTGACAGCCAGGCGTCTTCAAATGCCGCCGGCGTTGCCGCTTTGCCAAACAGAAAGCCCTGGCCCACCGTTACGCCCGCGCTCAGGAGCCAGTCGCGCTGCGCCTCGTTCTGTATGCCTTCCGCCACCAGATCGAGGTTAAGGTTTTTCGCCATATTGATGATTGCCGATACCACGCTGTCATCATCCGGCAGATTATCAATAAAGCTTTTGTCGATTTTCAGGCTGTCGACCGGCAGCGCTTTCATCTGCTGTAGCTGACTTAAGCTCGCATATCCCATGCCGAAATCATCAAGCGCGATGCGCACGCCCGCCTCACGCAACGGGCGCAGCATGGCGATGGCCGCGCCGGTATCGGTGATGCGCTGGCTTTCCGTCATCTCAAGCGTCAGCGTGCCAGGCGCAATGGCGTAACGTGCCAGCCGTTGCAGCATGGTCTGCACCAGATCGCGGTTTAACAGTTGCAGCGACGACACATTCACCGACAGCGGCAGCATGATGCCGTGCGCCTGCCAGCGCGCCAGCAGCTGACACGCCTCTTCCAGCACCCAGTCGCCGACGGTGACGATAAGCCCGCTTGATTCAATATTCTCAATAAGCCCGGCGGGCAGCGTCCAGTCGCCGTCCGGCTGGCGTTCGCGCAGCAGCGCCTCCGCGCCGACAATCTCGCCGGTGCGCATATCCACCTGTGGCTGTAGCCAGACCGCGTACTGGCGGCGCGACAGCGCGTTTTGCATGGCGTGTTCCTGCGCGTTCGCTGATTTTTCGCCGAAAAACGCCACCTGATTCACGCCTTTGCGCCGCGCGTCGAGCGCTGCGGATACCGCACTTTGATAGAGCGTCGAGGCATTCTGGCGGCCATCAAACATCGCCACGCCGATGCTGGCTGCGGCGGCGTGAACAGCGGAATGCGGCTCCAGCGGCTCGTGAAGCGCGGCCAGCAGCTGTTGCGTCAGCGTGACCGCGTGCTCCGGCGTCTTCACGCCGTGGGCGATAATCGCGAAATCGTCCTGGCTAATTTGCGCCAGCACCATGCGCGGCGTCAGTACCGAGCGCAGCTTTTCCACGCGCGCCAACGCCAGCGCCCCGGCTTCACGCAGCGGCTCGCAGGCCACATACAGCAGCGCCGTCGCGCCGCCGCTCGCTACGGCTTGTTCCAGCAGCGCCATCAGCAGCGCCCGGTTCGGCAGGCCTGTTTGCGCAAAACGCGTGGCGCTGGAGCGCGCCTCGTCAAACTGACGCGCCAGCGCCTGCTGGTTGCGGTTGTAGCTGCGCACCAGCATGCCGATTTCGTCATCCTGATGCAGGCGCGGAATGGTGAGCTGATGATGCGCCAGCTCATGCGCGTCAAGCTCATTCAGCGTACGGGTGATATCCCGCAGCGGGTGGAGGATCAACCGGTTAATGCACCAGGTGATTGCCACAGAGAGGATCAGCGCCAGCAGCAGGAACGTCGTCAGCAGCGTCGAAATAGCGTTGATAATGAAGCGATACATGCGCCAGGAGTCGGCCTGAAGCACCAGATACGCCAGCGGCTGCGGGTTGGCGGGCCGCTCCAGCGAATAGAGCGGCAGGGTTATCTGCACCGGCAGCTCGAAAACGCGCGCCAGCGTCACCGGAATGGGCCGTTCGGGCGTAAAGCGCATGCGCAACGCCTGGAACTGATTGGGCAACACCACGTCAGCGCGGCTTATCACGCCAGCGGGTTTGATGTCGCGAAGGATAGACTCCGCTTCCGGAATGTTAGCCTTCAGGATCGCGGCGGAGAGCGGCTGGCGCACTGAGCGGGCGATGCTCTCCATCTGCATGGCGGTGTGGTAACGGTGCGATTGCACAAAATGAAACAGCAAAACGACGCTGAAAATAAAAAGAAAAAAGACGGAAACGGCCGAAACCATCGCCATCTGTTTAATCGTTAGGGAACGACTGACTCGCAACTTGATTCTCCACTGATGCCACTGCCCGCATGATAATCACTCATAATTATCATTGCGGGCGGAAGTATACTGCATTGTTGTGGAATTTAACCGCGCGGCCGGGCCGAACGGGCATTATTCTCGTTACCTGTCGGCGTATGGCGTCAGCGTCCGCGGCGGCATATCCATGTCTCCCTGCCAGCCAGCCTGCGAGTAGCGGATAAACAGCGAGAAATTGCTCGGCGTGTAATCCTTCGCCTGCTGAATGTTCACCGCCGCGCCGACCGACCAGTTTGCGGTGATGCGCCGTTCAACCAGCGCGTTGGCCGTATACCCCCAGCCAGCGCTGCTGTCGCCCTCTTCCTGCGCATCTTTATCGGCGTAACGGTTCAACGCCGGATTAGCCGGGTTGATGACCGGCGTCGGGATCAGGCCCGACAGCGGGTAACGGCGCTGGTCTTTGGTGCGCGTATGCGACCATGAACCTGAAGCGCCAAGCTCCCAGGACCAGTTTTCGGTTCGCATTCGCCACGCCACCGGCACCGCGAACGAGACGTACTCCTGCGGGCTGTAGTAACCGCCCTGGCCTAAAGAGTAACCGCTCAAATCTTTCTCATAGTGCCACACCATGTTGTTGAGCCCAATGGTGAGGCGCTGATTATTTTCGTTAATCAGCTTGTAGTAATAGCCGCTCATCCAGCGGACACGCCAGTTATCAGCGACGTTTTTACCGGTGAGCTGATCGGCGTTGAGGCTGGCCCAGACGCCATGCGCCTCGCCGCGATCGTAGCTGATGCTCGCCCCGCCGCCCGTCGCGCGCACGCCGCCCCAGGTGGTGCCGGTGTTAGACGGCGCGTCACGCTGTCCGCCGAAAGCCAGCATGGAGCTGGAAATCGGTCGGCGATGGGCGTTAACGGTATAGCCAATCGGGCCGAGATCGCTGCTGTAGCTGACGCCGCCCACCACATCGACCACGTTAAACCCGATTGGCGTGGTGCCGAGATCCACATCCCAGGTCTCATTCTGCCAGCCTGCCGCCACGCTCACGCCGGAGGCGCGCTGTTTCGCGTTGCCGGAGCAAGGCGTTTCGGCGCAGGTGCCCCAGGTTTCGCTGTAGCTGTCACCGCTGAAGCTGCCCGGATTCATATTCACCGCGTCGGTGCGCAGGAACATCCGCCCGTCGCGCAGCGGCGCGTCCACCTGCAACATAGTGGTGTTCGCTTTCAGATCCGAATACCCCGGCGTACCGCTGGAGCCCCAGTAGTCATGCTGGAGCGTCACGTTTAAATCCTGCTGACGATACAACTCCGCCGCATCGCCGCGCACGCTGCGCTTCAGCCAGTCATCGCTGGCGTCGTTGCGGGTGAGACGCGTGAAGGCGTCGTTATCGGCAGGTCGCGTCGGGGTGATGCCCGAGGCCACCATCGCGTCGCGATACGTCTGTAACGCCTGCTGCGGCTGACCGTTCTGGCGCTGGAAGCGCGCGGCATCACGCAGCACCAGCGCGGTTTCCTGCGACGGCGGCTGCGTTCTGGCGGTAGCGGCAAGCACGGCGAAAGCCTGTTGCGCGCGCTGCGTGTCGCCAAGCGCCGCCTGAGCGTTGGCGAGGCGTCGCAGCGTGCCAGGCGAGCGCGGTTCGCCGTTTGCAGCAGGCGTCGCCAGCGCGGCGAGCTGTTCGCGCGCGGCCGCATTATCGCCTTCGGCAATCAGCGTTTCGGCAAGCCCGAGCCGCGCCTCTTCGCTGCCCGGCGTGCGCGTCAGCACCGTCTGGTATTGCGCGCGCGCCGCCGCGTTATCGCCGCGCTGCTGCGCCCAGTCGGCGAGCGTTAAATCGATACGGTCAGAGGCGGGCTGCTGGCGCAACAGCGCAATGGCCTGCGCCTCCTGACCGCTGTCACGCAGACGATTAGCGGTCGCCATGAGTTCATTGGTTTGCAACCGCTGCGCCAGTTCGAGAATATTCGGCGTCCATTTATCGCGCGGCAGCGTGTTGAGATGCGTGAGCGCGGCGCGCTCGCGATCGCTGCCGGAAAGATAGAGTCCGTATGCGTAGACCTGCTCAGGGTCGGTCGGCCTGCGCTGGGCCAGTTGCCCAAGCAGAATATCGGCATCGCGGCGTTGTCCGGCGGCGGCCAGATCGCTTGCCAGCCGGTAGGTTATCCAGACGCTTTCCGGGTCGAGCGCCAGCCGCTGGCGCTGTAGCGCGGCGGCCTCAGCGAAACGCCCCTGGCTTTCCAGCGCGCTGGCCTGCTGTTCAAGGCGATCGTTGGCGAGGCTGCGCTCAATATCTTCAATGCTTTGCCGCTGGCTGGCCGAGAGCGTGGCAATAAAGGCATCTGCCCGCTCTGGCGACTGGCGGCGGTAAAGATTCGCCAGTCCGCGTACCGCGTTGCTGTTGGCGTTATCCATGCGCAGCGCCTTCTGGTAATAGCGCTCGGCCTGCGCATCGTCTTTGCGCGCCACCGCTACGTCGCCCAGCCCCAGCACCGCGTAACTGTCGGTATTGTCCACCGTTGCGGCCTGCTGATATTTCTGCTGCGCCTGCGCCAGATTATTGGCTTTCAGCGCCGCGTCGCCTTGCTCTATCAACAGCCAGTAGCGGTTGACCTGCAACAGGCTCTGCCAGCGGCCGCTGTTGGGGCTGTTCGGGTCCTGTTTCAGCGCCTGCTCCAGCAGCGGCACAGCGCGCGCGCGGTTGCCCTGTTGGGAATAGGCCTGCGCGAGCGCGCCCAGCGCCTCGCTGTCGTTCGGGTTCGCGGTGACCGCGCGGCTCAGATCCGCCACCGCGCTGGCGCCCTGTCCCTCTTCCACTTTGGCGATGCCCTGCATTCTGGCGCGATAGGCCGGGTCGGCGAGCTTGCTTTGCTGCTCCGCCAGCAGCCCTTTGGCTTTATCCGCCGTTTCACCGCTGCTGAATACCTGTAAGAAGCGCTCCAGCGCGGCGACGCTGGCATCGCTCGTGGGCATGCCCTGAATCTGCTGATACCAGAGATCCGCCGCCGTTTCGCGTCCGCCGCCCGATTTCGCCATCTGCTCCAGAATGCTAAAGCCTTCCTGCTGGCGGTTGGCGGAAAAGAGCTGTAGCGCAAGTTGGGTACGCAGCTGATCGTTGCCCGGCGCGCGGGCGTTCAGCGCCTGCATCTGGCGGATCGCCTCGTCGCGACGCGCCGGGTCTTTCGCCACCAGCGTCCAGTATTCGACGGCCAGATCGCCGTCCGGCGGCGCGCCGTTAAACAGTTTTTGATACGCCGCGAGCGCCTCCTGGGTATGCCCGGTGGTGCCGAGCAGACGTGCCTGTTGTAACTGTTGACGCCCCTCCGGCGAGGCCAGCGCCAGGGTGATGCGCGCCTGTTGATATGCCGACGATTGCGGCGCGAGTTTGCCCAGTCGCGCAAACTGCTGCTGCGCGCCTGTGTTATCGCCCTGACGCAGCAGATAACGCATCCGCGCCGCGATCACGTCCGGGTCGTCCGGGCTTATCAGCTCCAGCCGGTAGAGTGACTGGCGCACCAGATCGTCACGTTTGGCGGATTCGCCAAGGCGCACCTGTTCGAGCAACTGCTGCCTGGCGTCCGGCTGCGCCTGCGCCTGCCCTGAGAGGGCGACGCCGAGCGTCAGCGCGGTGATACTTAACGCGAACTTGTGCATGACTCTCCCCAGGCGGGTTGTAGCTCACCGTCTACGGTGAAGCGAAAACGGTGTTGATCCCATCCCTGGCCGAACAGGGTTAATACGTAGCTGTAATAGGCGTCCTGCTGCGGGTAGTTATCGACCACGCGCTGACGCTGCAACGCCTGGGTATCGCGGTTTTGCAGGAACGGCAGCAGCGCGGCGGAAAAGCCCACCGGCCCGTTGCCCTGGGTTTTACCGTCAATGACGCGCGCTTTTTCCGGCGGCAGGCCCGCTTTCTGCGTCGCGGTTTCCATTGCGCTGAGCCGTTTGAGCAGCGGCGCCTGCTGTTCATCCGCCGGGTTCATCATGCCGACCCACAGGTAAACACGGATAGCATCGTAACTGCTGATAAGCGGCTTTTGCGGCTTCGCGGGCTTGAGCAGCCAGCCGTTGTCGGCCTCATAACTCACCCAGTCAGGCGAAAAGCCTTCGGGGGCGGTTTCCAGCAGCAGACGCAGGTTGGTCTCCCGGAGCGTCGTCCAGGGCTTGCCGTAACGGGTGAAATAGCGGGCCAGTTGCGGCGGCAGATAACTCGGGTTAAAGCGCCAGAGCGTCGGCTCGGCGAAGCTGACTTTGCCCGGCAGCAGCATGTCGCCAAGCTTCGGCACGGTCACGACTTCTTCTTTGGCGATACGGTCGAGAAGCGCTTTGCCGGTGTCGGTGTAGCGCGGCTCTTTCCACAGACGCCCCGCCTCCAGCAAACTCCAGGCTATCCATAAATCGGCGTCCGAGGCGGAGTTGGTATCGAGCGTCGTCCATTCGTCCGGCCCTTTCATGCCCCACAGCCAGGCCGGCAGCGTATTTTTGAGCGAGCCTTCGGCGAGGTTGTTTTCGGTCCAGAGCAGAATTTTGTCGAACGCCTCGCGGTCGTTGGCCGCCAGCGCGAAGAACAGCGCGTAGCTCTGCCCTTCAGACGTCGTGATTTTGCGCGGATCGCTGGGGTCAATCACGCGCCCTTCTTCGCTGATATAGCCGCCTTTGAAGCGATCCCAGTCGGGCCAGCTACAGGCGGCATGGGCTGAAACCGTCGCCAGCAACACGCCCGCCGCCAGCCATCTGCAAAGATTTTTCATAACACGTTACCCATGATTACCCGGATCAAGACGACGGCGGCTCAGGATACGCAGCAGACGCCACAACACCCAGGCCAGCAACACCACGCTGATGGCCGCGAAAATGGCCAGCAGGATCGGGTGGTTCGACAGCGCGTACCAGATGCGTTCAAACCACGGCAGGTGGCCGACGTAATAGACATCGCCCACGCGCAGGCTGTTAACACCCGATTCACGCACAATAACGACCGAGCCGTACATCGCGGCGCGTTTGCCGCTGTCGTTGAGCGCGTCGTTCAGCAGTTCATAACCACGCGGGCTGTCGGCCAGCAGCGCCACGACGCTGCGCTGATCATGGTACGGCGACTGGAAGCCCACGACCGCCGCCATCGGCCCGGAAGAGCGCACTTCAGTCTGCGTCAGCGGCTGGCGGTCGCGGGCGTCGGTATCGGCGAGCGTCACGTCGCGCGACGGGGTTTTTACCCAGCTTTCGGTGGCCTGCACCAGCATATCGACGTGTTTTTCATCTTTCAGCGATGCCGGCAGCGTGCCGATCACCAGAATGTCAGCGTCTTTATTCTGCATCTGGCTGCCATCGTCGGTGATAGTCAGGTTAATGGCCGGGAAACCGGTCTGCGCGCCGATAGTGCCCGCCGTGTCCAGCAGCGTGGTGAGTTGCGCCGGGTTCGGCTGTTTGGGCATCACGATAATCGTATCGGCGAGATCCGCCATCCGGCTGAACGGGAAACCGGAATTCGCAAAGGAGCGCAGATCCGGCATCGCGATAAAGTGGTGATAGCTTGAGAAATCGAGCGTCGAGTCGTCGCCTATCACCACACGGTTAGGCACCGTCTGGAAAGTGACGCAGTTTTCCAGCGTGCCGCCCGGCAGCGGGTTGGTGTATTCAAAATCAAAGCGCAGCTGGTTGGCCGCGCCGAGGCGCAGCGTCGGCAGCGTCACTTCGCTCTTGCCGTCCAGTAACCCCTGCAGCAGCGGCAGGCGCAGTAGCAGACGGTTGGTATCGTCTTTCGGCAGCAGGTTGAAGGATTGCAGGAACTGATTGTTCAGGCTGATATCCATCCGCGAGTTATCACGCGTGGCGGGCGCCGAATAGCGGTAGCTCAGGCGCATATCAATGCCGTTGCTGCGCAGCATGTAGAGATCTGGTGGCAGGTTGAGCGTCAGGTTAATCGGGTTCGGCTCAAGGCCGGTTGCCTGCAACTGCTCTTCATAGCTTTTCAGCTCGCCGAAGGTGACCGGACGGTCGGTGCGCACCCAGTTCGGCGCGTCGTAAGGCTGACGCGCCAGCAGCGGTTTCACCTCGCCCACTTCGACGCTGTCGCCGCGGAACAGCAGGCTGCCCTGCGCGATGCCTTTGGCGGCCTGCAACAGGTCTTTGTCATCGCGGCCCTGAATCACCAGCAGCTTCACCCACGGATTTTGCGGGTGGCTCATCATGCGCACCATCGGGCCTTTAGCGGGCGGCAGGTCGCGCAGGAAATCAGGACGTTTGTCGTTAGTGGCGAACACCACGGCGTGACGCGTCGGAAGCTCGTTATACAGCACCGGGAAACGCTGGCCGCGCCAGCCGGAGCGGGAGCCAAACCAGGAGGAGACAATGCTTGCCGCCTGCTGGGTGACGAGATCCGGCGAGGCGGCGAACACCATCGGCAGCTCCAGCGGACGGTTGTCACGTGAATCAAAGAACGGCACCGGGAAGTGCGACAGGTCATTTTGCAGTTGCAGCGTCTGGAACGTCAGGTTCAGCGCGCTGTTGCGCCCGATATCCATCCACAGCGTATTGCTGGCCTGGTTTTCACACACGTCGCGGTAGTGGCCGACAAACTCCAGACGCACGCGGTTGAAATCGCTGACGTAAAGCGGGTCGATAGGGACCTGGGCGGTGGTTTTCTTGCCGAGCTGCTCTTTGGTGACCGGCAGCACGTCCATCAATTCATCGTTCAGATAGACCTTAAGCTGCGACTGCACCGGCACCAGCGACGGCGACGGGGTGTAGGTCAGGTTCAGCGTGGCTTTCGAAATCACTTCGTCGCTGCGCATCCCGAACTCAACAAAGCCGTTCGGGCTGGTGCCTTTGAGGACCATGCTGCCCGGCGGCGGCGCGATGCTCGCGAAACTCAGCGTGACGTCGCGCGCGGGCGCGCCGTCCTGCACCACCGGCGCTCCGGCACCCTGCACGCCCGGCATGACCTGCCCGAGCACCGCGCCTTCCGTCGCGGGCGCAGGCTCGGTGCCCGCGGCAGGCGGCGTGGCGGGCGTTAACGCCTCGGTACGCGCAGGCGTCGCGGTCATAACGCCTTCGGTTGCCAGGGCGACCACCGGCACCGTCGGCGCCGCGGTCGCGTTCGGATCGTTTGTGGCTTCAGGCGCACCGTACGCTGCAGGCAACAGGCTCATTCCTACCGCCACAGCGCACATCAAGGAGAGTTTTCTTTTCATCGCGTATTTTCATCATTGTTGAGCCATAACCGGGAGCGCACGCTCCCCCAACGACGTCCGCTCCGGACGACGGGGGATAAACGACACTATCCAGGAAACCAGCGTGGTAAGGGTGCGAAAGACAATTTTTAATGACGCTGGCGCGAACTCCGCCAGGTGTCGATAGCCCCGGAAGCCGAGCTTGAGGATATCGAGCATGCTTTCCAGCGGTTTGTCTTCCGGAAAGCTGTCCTGCCAGAGCGCCCAGGTATCGGCGCGCGCAAAGGTGCACTGGACGAAATCGATATGCTGGCGGGTGGTCAGGCCGTCGAGATTCAGGCCCACTTCATCGCCAAAGACGCGCACGACTTTCGCCGGGAAGACGTACTCCTGCGCGCCGCGGTTCATCAGCAGGTTCACTTTCTGGCCCTGCAGGAGCTGCGCGCCGCCGTGGACTTTGATGCCGAGGCCACCGTCAGAGTAGTCCTGCACCGTACAAGAGAACAGATGGCCATCTTCGCGGGCGATTGCCGCTGGCATCACCATCTCCACGCGATGAGAGCGTCGCACCTGTTTGCTCTCCACTGACACCGCCACCGCGCCGCCGAGAATAATCAGGTTATAGAAGACCCAGACGATACTGACTACCACGGTGAGCATTTCATTCGCCGGGCCGTAGAAGTAGCGCCAGATGCCGACCAGGATGCCGAACAGGTTAATCAGCACCAGCATCAGATACGGGCGCGAAATCACCCAGTCGACATACTCTTCTTCCACCAGGCCGCCTTTGGCGGTGACGTTGAACTTCCCTTTGTGCGGGTTGAAGAGCGCCACCATCGTGGGCCGCGTAATATACCAGGCGAGTACCGTTTCGTAGATTTCACTCCAGAACGAGTGGCGGTATTTGCCCTGGATTTTGGAGTTGGTGAGGCTCGCGTGCGCCATATGCGGCAGTACGAACAGCGCTATCATCAGCGCCGGGGCGTAGATGATGTAAGCATGCAGCAGCAGGAACGCCAGCGGCGCGGTCAGGAAGATAAGCCGCGGCACGCCAGAGAGAAAGTGCAGCATCGCGTTGACGTAGCACAGACGCTGCCCAAGCTTCAGCCCTTTGCCGAACAGCGGATTGTCGAGACGGAAAATCTGCACCATGCCGCGCGCCCAGCGGATACGCTGGCCGATATGCGCCGAGAGGCTTTCCGTCGCAAGCCCCGCCGCCTGCGGAATACGCATGTAGGCGGAGGTATAGCCGCGCCGGTGCAGGCGCAGCGAGGTATGGGCGTCTTCGGTCACCGTTTCGACCGCGATGCCCCCGATCTCATCAAGCGGGCCACGGCGGATCACGGCGCAGGAGCCGCAGAAAAAGGTCGCATCCCACATGTCGTTGCCGTCCTGCACCAGGCCGTAGAACAGCGTCCCTTCATTCGGCGTTTTACGAAAACGCCCGAGATTGCGCTCGAACGGGTCCGGTGAGAAGAAGTGGTGCGGCGTCTGCATCATCGCGAGCTTTTTGTCTTTCAGGAACCAGCCGAGCGTCATTTGCAGGAACGAGCGCGTCGGCACGTGGTCGCAGTCGAAAATCGAGACAAAATCGCCCTTCGCAAGCTTCAGCGCGTTGTTGATGTTACCCGCTTTGGCGTGCTCATGCGTCGTGCGGGCGACATACTGCACGCCTACCGATTCAGCAAAGCGACGAAACTCTTCGCGGCCGCCGTCGTCGAGGATCCAGATAGTCAGCTTATCTTTCGGCCAGTCGATGCCGAGCGAGGCGTAAATCGTGTTCTTCACCACGTGCAGATCTTCGTTATAGGTCGGCACGAAAATATCGACCGACGGCCACTCTTTAAGATCTTTCGGCAGCGGCACCGGCTGGCGGTTGAGCGGCCAGATAACCTGGAAGTAGCCGAGCACCAGCACCACCCACGCGTAAGTTTCCGCCACCAGCAGCACCAGCCCGCACACCAGGCTTACCGGATCGTTCCAGTTCAGCGTGGAGGTGTAACGCCACCAGATATAGCGGCAGGAGACGGTAAGCGACAACACAATCAGCATCAGCGCCGAGAAACGGCCCGGCAGACGGCGCACCAGCATCGCCACGCCCCAGAGCAGCATCAGGAAAATAAACTGCGACAGCGGGTTAAACGGCTGCGTCACACAGAGAATGGCCAGCACCAGCGAGAAAAAGATAACCACACCCAGCACGACGCGCCGCAGGCGCTCGTTGATATGGCCCAGCTCTTTCTCCTCGTTAAGATGGTGGGTCTCATCGCTAAAACGCTGCGGGAGCGTTTCCAGCCAGAGGTTAAAACGCTCGCGCCAGAGTTGAAGCTTCGAGACCGCCCGCCAGCGCGGCGCGGCCACGGCACGCCAGGGCTGGAGCGTCAGCAGCCACAGCCCTTGTAACAGATAACGCACGATATCCAGCGGACGCGGACGGTCGGGGTTGATATGGGGAAACAGCAGCCCGTGCCGGACGCGGATCGCCTGCCAGTGCGGATTTTCCAGCGGCAGCAGCAGCCAGGCGAGCGTCAGCCACATGCAGCCCAGCGCCGCGCTGAAAGGCGGCGCGCCGTTGCGGCGGTAAGTGAGATAACGCTCGCGCAGCCGCGCGCGGGCTGGCGGCGCGAGCAGCAGGGCGGAGATGCTTATCATGCCCTTTCTCTCCCGTAATGCAGCAGACACCAGTTCGCCAGCGTGACTATCTCTTCCGCCACCAGCGAATCCGGGCGGTATTCGCCCACCGGCTGTTTAGCGGCGAAGCTCTCCATCATCGCCTCGTCGCGGTGAATCGCGACCGGCACCAGATTACGCTGCGTCTGCAGCCAGAGCTGCCAGATGTCGTTCTGCACCTGGCTTGAAATCAACCGAAAGTTTGCCAGCAGATCGCCGCCCTTGGGCAGCGCCTGCTGATGCAGGCGCGCGTGGCAGTTGGCGTCAGGCTGGACCACGCAGAGCGTGCGGTCGGCGACCTGCAACAGACTGCGGGTGACAGCGTCGAAACCGCACGGCAGATCGAGCAATATCCAGCGCCAGTGGCCGCTCGCCTTGAGATGCTGAAGGTGGTTGGCGAAAACGCCGAGCGACGCCGTCAGCGCGCCGCTGTTTTCCCATTCCGCCTGACGCAGCGAGCCATACGGCAGTACATCCAGCCCCGGCGCGTAACGCCAGGCGGTGGACTGCCAGGCTTTGCCGTCCAGCAGCGCGCGCGCCCAGCCGTCGGTGTGGTCGAAATCGATATTAAACGCGAGGCGCAGCAGGTTGTCCGGCGAGGCGTCAATCACCAGCACCGATTCGCCGAGCTGATGCAGCGCCCACCCGAGCGCCGCCGTTAAAGAGGTAGTGCCCACGCCGCCCCGCACGCCCTGTAATGCCAGAACGGTCATCCTTCTTGCGCTCCTGAATCACGACGCGCTAATTCCGCCAGCAGCGGCCAGCGCGCAATCGCCGTCGCGAGTTGTTCACGTTGAGAAATGTCGGTGTAGTCGAAATCTGGAAGTGAAAACACCCTGCTGAGTGCTTCGAAATCGTTCTGAAAGGTGTAGCCATGATCGGGCTGGCGTGCGGCCTTAGCGTCATTCTCAGGCATATATTCTGTTTTTCCTTAGAGCAATATCACTAAAGCCAGCAAACGATAACAAAGAATCTGCGCAGTCCCGGTTTGCATGCTAATGATCATGTTCTTTAATTTCAATGTTAGGTTTATTTCCTGGCTTTCGCTAGTAAACTGACAGTCATACTCTTTATATATTGAGGGCACCATGGCTCTTGTTTTTTCAATTGGCATTGATTCGCTATGGGATGAGCTGCGCCATATTTCGGCAGGCGGGCTGGGATGGATAAATTGCGACCGCTATAGCGACGCAATATTGTTCGTTAATCAAACACTTCAGGCACAAGCGCCGCAGACGAAAGTGGCTGTCATTACCATGAGCGCCGCGCCGGAAACCCTTATTTCTCCGCTTCCTCCCGCGCCGGCAGGCCCGGATGAAGTACGTCTGTTTACCATGCCGAATAGTCAGGATGCATTTCATCATCTGCATCACGATCTGCTTTGCAGTTTTGAACCGGAAAACTATTTTATCGTCCTGCTGTGCGCGGAAAACGCCTGGCAGGGTGTCGCGCCCGCTCATATTAAAGCCTGGATAAGAAAAAGCCAAAGCTGGGCACAAGAACAGCGCTGCACATTGCTGATTATTAATTCCGGCGCGCAGGCCGATCGGCAAACGTCAATGCTAATGAGCGAATACCAGCACCTTTCCGGCCTCGCCACGCTGCGCTATCAGGGCGACGCCTGGCTGTATGATGTGGCGTTCTGGTTTAACGATAAAGGCGTGAGCGCGCGTCAGCAGTTGCAGGTCACGTACGCCAATGGCCGCCTGGCGCTGGTGCCGCGTCAGGAAGTCTCGTTGCAATCGCGCAGCGACGAACGCCGTGTGCTGAGCCATATCGCCGTGCTGGAAGGCGCGCCACCGCTCTCCGAAAACTGGATGTTGTTTGAAAGCAACGACGCGCTGTTTAACGAGGCCCGCCAGGCCCAGGCCGCGACGGTTATCTTCTCGCTCACCCAAAACAACCAGATTGAAGGGCTGGCGCGTCACGTACACGCGCTGCGCCGCCAGCGCGGCAGCGCGCTGAAAATTATCGTGCGCGAGAACAAAGCCAGCGTGCGCGCCACCGATGAACGGCTGCTGCTGGGCTGCGGCGCGAATATGGTGATCCCGTGGAACGCGCCGCTCTCCCGCTGCCTGACGCTTATCGAAAGCGTGCAGAATCAACAGTTCACCCGCTTTGTGCCGGAAGATGTGAATACGCTGCTGGAGGCGATGCAGCCGCTGAAAATGCGCGGCTATCAGCCGTGGGACGTTTTCTGCAACGCCGTCGGCGCGCTGATGAATAATGTACTTATCCCGCAGGACAACAAAGGCATTCTGGTGGCGCTGCGCCCGGTGCCAGGCATTCGCGTCGAACAGGCATTAACGCTCTGCCGTCCCGGGCGCATGGGCGATATCGTCACGCTCGGTGAAAACCGGCTGGTGCTGTTTCTCTCGTTCTGTCGGATAACCGATCTCGATACCGCCCTGAGCCATATCTTCCCGCTGCCGATAAGCGAGCTGTTTTCCAACCGCATGGTGTGGCACGAAGATAAGCAGATAGCCGCAGAGATTTTCCAGATGAGCGCGATGCGCCCGGAGCAGTGGACCGCGCCGCTTGCGATGACGCGTCAGGCGAGCCAGACCGCCGCCATCCTTACGGATGCGCCGAAAACTCCCGTACGCCGTACGCCGACGCCCATTACGCTGCTTAACGATCCGGCACAGGAGCGCGCGTTATGATGTCGATTAGCGATATTCTTCAGCTTATTGCGCTGTGCGCGCTGGTGTTCATTCCTTTGGGGTATGCGCTGTGCGTGGGTAAGCGGCGTATCATGAAAACGCTGCGCCCGTTGCTGTTTCGCCCCCGCTTTGTTAAACCCGCTGGTACGTTGCGCCGCCGCTCTACCGTCAAGGCTAATGTAAAACATGACTAATCACGTTCACTCCGCTCCCCTTGCCCGCTCGGGCTGGCAAAACTGGCGCGGTCTTTCCGGCTGGAACTACTATTTCCTGCTGAAATTCGGCCTGCTCTGGACGGGCTACCTGAATTTCCATCCGCTCGCCAACCTGGTGTTTATGGCGTTTCTGCTGTTTCCGATCCCCAATCTGCGCCTGCACCGTCTGCGCCACTGGATAGCCATTCCGGTCGGTATTGGCCTGTTCTGGCATGACACCTGGCTGCCGGGGCCGCAAAGCATTATGAGCCAGGGCTCGCAGGTGGCGGGCTTTAGCACCGACTATGTGCTGGACCTGGTGACGCGCTTTATTAACTGGCAGATGATAGGCGCCGCCTTTGTACTGCTGGTCGCCTGGATGTTTGTCTCCCAGTGGGTGCGGGTGACGGTATTTGTGGTGGCGATTTTGGTCTGGCTTAACGTGCTGACCATTACCGGCCCGATCGTCTCGCTATGGCCTGCCGGGAACACCGCGCCCGCAACGGTGACGACCACGGGCGGCGGCGCGGCGCCGACGGTGGCGAATACCGCCAATAACCTGGTGGCGGGCGATATACCGCTGCAAACCGCCCCCGCAAGCTCACAGAGTATTAATGACTGGCTGAACAGTTTCTACGCCAGCGAGGCCAAACGCCAGACGACGTTCCCGGCGAGCCTGCCAGCCGACGCCCAGCCTTTTGATCTGCTGGTCATTAACATTTGTTCGCTGGCGTGGGCCGATGTGGAGGCCGCCGGCCTGATGTCGCACCCGCTGTGGTCGCATTTCGATATCGTGTTTAAGAACTTTAACTCCGGCACGTCATACAGCGGCCCGGCGGCTATCCGTCTGCTGCGCGCCAGCTGCGGCCAGCCGTCGCATAAAAACCTGTATCAGCCCGCCGGCGAGCAGTGCTACCTGTTCGATAACCTGGCGAAGCTCGGCTTCAAGCGTCACCTGATGATGGACCATAACGGCGTGTTCGGTAACTTCCTCAAAGAAGTGCGCGAAAACGGCAATATGCAGGAGCCGCTGATGGATCAGTCGGGGCTGCCGGTGAATCTGCTGTCGTTCGACGGCTCGCCGGTGTATGACGACGCGGCGGTGCTTAACCGCTGGCAGCAGACCGTGAAGGGCGAAGGCAGCGGCGATCGCAGCGCCACGTTCTTTAACCTGCTGCCGCTGCATGACGGCAACCACTATCCGGGCAACAGCAAAACCGCCGATTACAAAGCGCGCGCGCAGAAGCTGTTTGACGAGCTGGACGCGTTCCTCACGCAGCTCGAAAAAGAGAATCGCAAAGTCATGGTGGTGATCGTGCCGGAGCATGGCGCGGCGCTGCAGGGTGATAAAATGCAGGTTTCCGGCCTGCGCGATATCCCGAGCCCGGCTATCACGCACGTGCCGGTCGGCATCAAGTTTATCGGCATGAAAGCCCCGCATCAGGGCGCCGCGGTTGAGATAGATCAGCCAAGCAGCTTCCTTGCGATTTCGGAACTGGTAACGCGGATGCTGGATGGGAAAAACTTTGTGGCCGATAACGTGGACTGGCAGGGGCTGACCAGTAATCTGCCGCAGAGCGCGCCGGTCTCTGAGAACGCTAACGCCGTGGTGGTGCAATATCAGGGGAAACCCTGGGTGCGCTTAAGCGGCGGCGATTGGGTGCCGTACCCGCAGTAAGCCGGTGTGGTGGAGCGTGGCGGGGGCGCAGGCTTACCCGCCCTATAACGACGCTACCGGTATTATTCGCAGGGACACGCGAAGCGCATCCACCACGGCCTGCCATAACACCCAAAAAAAAGCCGACGCTCTGCGTCGGCTTTTTGTTTCGCGCGTAGGTTATGGAATGCGCGGCTCGCCGGTTTCATCCTGATCGACGGCGAAACAGGCCACTAACTGACCGTTATACTCCTTCAGCTGCGGCTGGATCTGCGTGCACGGCCCGAAACGGCGGCGGCAACGGGCGCTGAAGGCGCACCCCGGCGGCGGATTCAGCGGGCTTGGCAGCTCGCCGGTGAGCTTGATGCGCTCGCGGCGGTCGTCCGGGTTCAGGCGCGGCGTCGCGGAGAGCAGCGCCTGGGTGTACGGATGACGCGGGTTCGAGAAAATCTGGTCTTTGGTGCCCTTCTCCACGCAGCGGCCCAGATACATCACCATCACTTCATCGGCGATGTGCTCCACCACCGACAAATCGTGGGAGATAAACACATAAGAGAGCCCCAGATCCTGCTGCAAATCCATCATAAGGTTCAGAACCTGCGCGCGCACCGAGACATCAAGCGCCGACACCGGTTCGTCGGCTATCACCACATCCGGGTCGAGCATCAGCCCGCGCGCGATAGCGATACGCTGACGCTGGCCGCCGGAGAACATATGCGGATAGCGGTCGTAATGCTCGGTTTTGAGACCGACTTTCGCCATCATCGCCAGCGCTTTTTCGCGGCGCGCCTCTTTGCTGAGCGAGCTGTTAATGAGCAGCGGCTCCTCAAGGATTTGCCCCACTTTTTTACGCGGATTCAGGGAGCCATACGGGTTCTGGAACACGATCTGGATTTTCTGGCGGCGCAGTTTCTCCGCCGTTTCGTCGGGTTTCAGCAGATCCTGGCCCTGATAGTAAAGCTCGCCGCCGGTCGGCGTTTCTATCATCGTCAGCAGACGGCCGAGCGTGGATTTCCCACAGCCGGACTCGCCCACCACCGCCAGCGTTTTGCCGCGCTCAAGGGTAAAGGAGACGCCGTCCAGCGCCTTCACCAGACGTTCCGGCGCGAAGAAACCCTTCTTCACCGGGTAGTGTTTTTTCAGGTCGATAGCCTGCAACAGCGGGTGCTGCGTGGTGGCCTCATGCGTGCTCATAATTGGTTGGCCTCCCGGCATCATCGAGGGGATAGTGGCATTTCGACTGGCGGCCGTTGTCCACCAGGTTTAACGCCGGTTCTTCGGCGCGGCAGCGCTCGGTGGCGTAGGGGCAGCGCGGGTTGAGCAAACAGCCCGTCGGACGGTCATATTTCCCCGGCACCACGCCCGGCAGCGACGCCAGACGTGCTTTATCCTGCGCGAACTCCGGCAGCGCGCGCAGCAGCGCCTGCGTGTAGGGGTGGCGCGGCGCGCGGAAGATATCCCGCGCCTCGCCGGTTTCCACCACCTGGCCTGCGTACATCACGATGATTTTGTGCGCCGCTTCGGCCACCAGCGCGAGATCATGGGTGATAAGGATCAGCGCCATGTTCTCTTTTTGCTGAAGCTCCAGCAGCAGTTCAATAATCTGCGCCTGGATAGTTACATCCAGCGCGGTCGTCGGTTCATCAGCAATCAGCAGCTTCGGACGACAGGCGATCGCCATCGCAATCATTACGCGCTGGCTCATCCCGCCCGACAGCTGGTGCGGGTAGACGTCAAGACGCGACGCCGGGTCCGGAATGCCGACCAGGTTGAGCAAGTCGATCGCGCGCTGGCGGCGGGTCTTTTTATTGCCGCCCTGGTGCACTTTGATCGCTTCCATAATCTGGAAACCCACGGTGTAGCAGGGGTTCAGACTGGTCATCGGATCCTGGAAGATCATCGCCACTTCGGCGCCCACCAGGTTACGGCGATCTTTTTCCGAGATACGCTGTAAATCCTGGCCGTTGAATTCCAGTTTGTCCGCCATCACGCGGCCAGGAAAATCGATAAGGCCCATGATAGCCAGCGAGCTGACCGATTTGCCCGAGCCCGATTCCCCCACAATGCCGACCACTTCGCCCTGGTTCACGCTGTAGCTCACGCGGTCTACGGCGCGGAACGGGGTGCCTTCGTCGCCGAAGTGCACCGATAATTTATCTACATTCAGTAACGCCATCTCGTGCCTCTTTACTGCTTGAGTTTGGGGTCGAGCGCGTCACGCAGGCCGTCACCCATCAGGTTAAATGCCAGCACCGTCAGCAGGATTGCGAGACCCGGGAAGGTCACGACCCACCAGGCACTTTGCGCGAACTGCAACACGTCGGAGAGCATGGTGCCCCACTCCGGTGTTGGCGGCTGCGCGCCCATGCCGAGAAAGCCCAGTGCGGCCATATCGAGAATGGCATTCGAGAAACCAAGCGACGCCTGAACAATCAGCGGCGCAAGGCAGTTAGGGAAAATATTCACGAACATCTGGCGCATCGCGCCCGCGCCCGCCACGCGCGAGGCGGTGACGTAATCGCGGCTCACTTCCACCAGCACCGCCGCGCGGGTTAAGCGCACATAGTGCGGCAGCGCCACGAAAGTGAGCGCCAGCGAGGCGTTAACGATGGACGGGCCGAAAATCGCCACCAGCACCAGCGCCAGCAGCAGGCTCGGCAGCGCCAGCATAATATCGACCACGCGCATGATGATGGTGTCGACGATGCCGCCGAAATAACCCGCCACCAGGCCGAGCACAATGCCCATCACCAGCGACAGCACCACCACCAGACAGCCGACCAGCAGCGACAGGCGCGCGCCGTACATCAGGCGCGACATCACATCACGGCCTACGTCGTCGGTGCCGAGAATATGCGCCCAGGTGCCGCCATCCTGCCAGACCGGCGGGGCCAGCAGCGCGTCGCGGAACTGCTCCGCCGGGTTATGCGGCGCGATAAAGTTCGCGAAGACGGCGATGATTATCATCACCACCACATACACCAGGCCGACCACAGCGCCTTTGTTACGTTTGAAGTAGTGCCAGAACTCCTGCATCGGCGTCATCGGCACCGGTGCGGCCACCACTTTGTTTTCAGTCATTTGCGTCATGATGGCCCCTTATTTCTTATGACGAATACGCGGGTTCACCACGCCATAGAGCAGATCGACCAGCAGGTTGACGAGAATAATCATCGTCGCCACCAGCAGCACGCCGCCCTGCACCACCGGATAATCGCGGCGCTGCAGCGCGTCAATCAGCCAGCGTCCGAGCCCCGGCCAGGAGAAGATGGTTTCCGTCAGGATAGCGCCCGCCAGCAGCGTGCCCACCTGCAGCCCAATCACCGTCACGACCGGCAGCATGGCGTTACGCAGCGCGTGAATGATAATGACGCGCATGCGGGTCAGGCCCTTGGCGCGCGCAGTGCGGATGTAATCTTCGCCGAGCACTTCCAGCATCGCGGAGCGGGTCATACGCACAATCACCGCCAGCGGAATGGTGCCGAGCACCACGGCAGGCAGGATCATATGCGCCAGGGCATCGATAAAGTTGCCCTCTTCGCCCCAGATGGCGGTGTCAATGAGCATAAAGCCGGTCAGCGGATTGGTGTCGTCAAGGAACACCATATCGCTGACGCGCCCGGAGACCGGCGTCAGGTTCCACTGCACCGAAACCAGCATGATAAGCATCATGCCCCACCAGAAGATAGGCATGGAGTAGCCAGTCAGCGCCAGGCCCACCGCGGTGTGATCGAAGATGGAACCGCGCTTCACGGCGGCCAGCACGCCGACCGGAATGCCCACGGCGACGGCGAAAATCATCGCGCAAATGCCCAGTTCCAGCGTCGCTTTAAAGCGCGGCACGAACTCTTCCCAGACCGGGAGGCGGCTTTTCAGCGAGATCCCTAAATCGCCATGCAGCACGCCCCAGATGTAATGGAGATACTGTTCCCACAGCGGCTTGTCGAGGCCAAGCTCGGCCAGCAGCTGCGCGTGACGCTCAGGGGAAATACCACGTTCGCCCGCCATGATCATCACCGGGTCGCCGGGGATCATATGGACGAAGGCAAAAGTGAGAAGGGTGATACCGATAAACGTCGGGATAACAAGCCCCAGACGTCGGAGGATGAACTGCAACATAACCCGGATTCTCTGTAATGACGCACAACCAGGGGATGTGGTCTGTATTGCTCACAAATCTCATTCCCTCCCCTGTGAGAGAGGGAATAAAGCACTGCTGCCGGGTGCGCCGCCCTTACCCGGCCTGAAAGTGTAGACCGAGATAAGCGCAGCGTCGCCGGACACGGGGCGCTCACGCGCCCCTGATGGTTTTAATTATTCAACGGAGACGTTTTCGAAGTGGTGTTTGCCCAGCGGATCGACTACGTAGCCTTTGACCTCTTTACGCACCGGCTCATACACGGTGGAGTGCGCGACGATAAGCGCCGGCGCCTGATCGTGCATCACGACCTGAGCCTGTTTGTAGAGTTCGATACGTTTGTTGTGGTCTTCAGTGGCGCGCGCCGGCTGAATCAGATCTTCAAACGGCTTGTAGCACCAGCGAGAGTAGTTGGAGCCATCTTTCGCCGCGTCGCAGCTGAACAGGGTTGCGAAGAAGTTATCCGGATCCCCGTTGTCGCCGGTCCAGCCCATCATCACGGCCTGGTGCTCGCCCGCTTTGGCGCGTTTCAGATACTCGCCCCACTCGTAGGTCACGATTTTGGCCTGAACGCCGATTTTCGCCCAGTCAGCCTGGATCATCTCGGCCATACGGCGCGCGTTCGGGTTGTACGGACGCTGTACCGGCATCGCCCACAGCTCAACGGTAAAGCCTTTATCCTGGCCTGCTTCTTTCAGCAGCGCTTTGGCTTTCTCGACGTCATAGGTGTAATCCTTCACGTCGTCGTTGTAACCCCACATGGTCGGCGGGATCAGGTTTTTGGCGGCAACGCCAGCGCCCTGGTAAACCGCTTTGATAATGGCGTCTTTATTCACCGCGTAGGTCAGCGCCTGACGCACTTTCACGTCGTCAAACGGCTTTTTCTCGGTGTTGAAAGAGAGGTAGCCGACGTTCAGACCCGCCTGCTCCATCAGGTTAATGTTTTTATCCTGCTTCATGCGCGCGATATCTGCCGGGTTCGGGTACGGCATCACCTGACACTCATTTTTCTGCAGTTTGGCGTAACGCACAGACGCATCCGGCGTAATGGAGAAGACCAGACGGTCAATCTTCGGCTTAGTGCCCCAGAAGCCCTGGAACGCTTTATACAGAATACGGGAGTCTTTCTGGTATTGCAGAAGCTGGAACGGGCCGGTGCCGATCGGGTTCAGGTCGACTTTCTCCGGAGTGCCGGCTTTCAGCATATTGTCGGCGTATTCTTTAGAGAGAATTGAGGCGAAGTCCATCGCCATATCCGCGAGGAACGGCGCTTCCGGGCGCGTCAGCACAAACTGGACGGTATGGTCGTCGACTTTTTTCACTTCGCTAATCAGCGTCGGCAGGCCCATGCCTTCGAAATATTCGTAGCTACCGCCAGAGACTTTATGATACGGGTTTTGCGCGTTTTTCTGACGATCAAACGAGAACACGACATCATCGGCGTTAAATTCGCGCGTCGGTTTAAATTCTTTATTGTCCTGCCATTTTACGCCTTTACGCAGATAGAAAGTATAGGTTTTACCATCTTCGCTGACGTCCCATTTTTCCGCGAGTCCCGGAATAATTTCCGTGGTGCCGGTTTTAAATTCTACCAAGCGGTTATAAATAGGCACAGAGCTTGCGTCATAGGTGGTGCCAGAGGTGAAGAGCTGTGGGTTAAAGCCTTCAGGCGAGCCTTCTGAACAGTAAACCAGGGTTTTGGCTTGTACGCTTGCGGCGCAGGCCATAGCCAGCAGGCTCAGACCAAACTTCAGCATCCCTGACTTCTTCAAGGAAATACTCATTCTTCTGCTCCAATGTGATAGGTGTTGTGTTATCCGTCAGACCTTTTTTATTTTTTGCCCGGTCCGATCGGTAATGGTGAGGCTGGGGATTCCTTTCGCAAGGGAGACTGAGTTGCAGTACAGATTGTCCGTAAAATGACCCTCACGCCCTACAATCTGTCAACAGAACAGGCAAACGTCAATACAGCTATCCGGGATTTACAACCGGGGTGAGAAACGGCAAACAAAGATTAAAAAAACCTCATGGCCGTGTTTTCAGCACGGAAATTTATGCTACGCCCATGCTGGCAGAATAATCATCTTGATAATTTGTAACATCCAGCGCTTATGTTTTATGCGGTTAATCTAAAATTTCTCGCGCTGTGGCGAACTTATGAACGGTTTATGGCGAAATTTGTTAAGCATGCAGCAAAAAATGCTAAGGCGATATATAAGCAGAGGGGAAAGTATGCGCCGTGTTTCATAACTATTTTCAATGAAATATGTCACAGAATCGTGTTCAGACGACAAAATCGAAGCTAAATAAGACGGGCGAATTAAGCGGCGCGTTAGCGTTCGGCAGATATCGCCTGGAGCCGATTCTTAATGGGGCAGAAATGCAATAGCGTGAATGAATAAAGCCTGCCTTTTCGGTTTCATAAACGCCGGAAAGCAAAAAGCCTGCTCACTGAGCAGGCTTTTTAAATTTGGTCGGTGCCAGAGGATAACTCGCCGCTGCGCGGCTTCGCCCTGTGTCGAACCTCCCTGCCCCCGGAGGTTCTCATCCTCGCAGACGCCAGAAAGCAAAAAGCCTGCTCACTGAGCAGGCTTTTTAAATTTGGTCGGTGCCAGAGGATAACTCGCCGCTGCGCGGCTTCGCCCTGTGGGCCGTTGCTGCGCAACGTTCTCTCGCTACGCTCGGGTCGAACCTCCCTGCCCCCGGAGGTTCTCATCCTCGCAGACGCCAGAAAGCAAAAAGCCTGCTCACTGAGCAGGCTTTTTAAATTTGGTCGGTGATAGAGGATTCGAACCTCCGACCCCTTCGTCCCGAACGAAGTGCGCTACCAGGCTGCGCCAATCACCGAATGCGGGGCGCATATTACTGCGCACCCTAATCCTCGTCAATCCCTTACTTTAAAAAAGCCGCGCGATCGGCTGAAAAGCCAGCGATATGGCTATTTTGCCGCATCAGGAACGTGGCACCAGTTGTTATTCTGATTGATGCCGCCGTCCGGCGACTGGTAACCCAGACAGCCCATAATGGTGTCGAACAGCTCAACGTGGCGATGCGGACGCTTCTGCTGCGCCTGCAGTTTAAGCTGCGCGAATGCCTGCGCGTGTTGCGGGTCGGCCAGGTAGCTGTCAGACATCCAGACCATCATCGGCACGCGGAACTGCTCCGGCGGCGCGATATTGCGCGGCGTACCGTGCAGATGCTCTTTCTCGTTGATCGACTCGCCATGATCCGCCGCGTAGAAAACAATCGCTTTCTTGTTACGCACCTGGTCGATGACATCAGAGATAAAGCTGTCGACGTACAGCACCGAGTTATCGTACGCGTTAATCAGCTCCTCGCGGCTACAGCTGGAGTCAACGCCCATGCATTCCGGCTGCCAGCGCGCGAAGCTGCGCGGATAACGCTGCACATAGTTATAATGCGAGCCTTTGGTATGCAGGATGATGAGGTGCTTGCCCTTCTCGTGGTTGGTCAGCGAGTTTTTCATCTCATCCACCAGCAGCATGTCATCCACCTGCTTGCCGCGGTTGCGCGGCTCGGCGCCTATCTGCTCGCGGTAGGCGATGTTGTCCGCCATCGTGTTGCTGTAAAACCACATCTCGCTCTGCATCGCATAGAGATCTGCGCTAAAGCCCAACTGCTTGAGCACTGCGAAAACATTCTGCTCTTTCAGGGTGCGCTGTGGATTATCGTCCGCGCCGCCTTCACGAACAAACATACAGCGCAGCGACAGTTTGGTCGCCGTGTCGCACGACTCGCCGCGGAACGCCGCCAGGTTTTTCTCCTGCGCGAGTTTCGGCGTGGTGTCACGGTCGTAACCGAGCATGCCCATGTGATCCCAGCGCGTGGTTTCGCCGATGATAAACACCACGTAGGTGTCATCGATGCCCTGCGGGGCCTGCCAGGTAAATTTTTTGGCCGGATTCAACAGTGATTTGTTATCGCTCGACTCGTCCACCTGCGCCCAGGCGTAGAGGCCCAGCGCAGAGAGCCAGTTCGACGGCAGATAAGAGTTCGCCACCACGCCGCCGTAGCTCGGCATATCGACGCCAGAGGTGCGTTCTTCGTTCTTCTGCTGCAAATCCAGCAGGCGAATCGGCGCCCAGACCAGCAGGCCGGCCACAATCACCACCGCCGCGCTTTTCAGGCGTTGATCGCGCGTGCGCAGCTGGCGCAGCAGCGTATCGCGGCAGCGGTTGCCCCAGATAAGCGCCAGCGGCACGATACATACCAGCACCATCCAGGCGATAAACTGCCAGCCGATCACCTCTTTTGAGAGATCAATATCAGTAGTCATCACTGACGCGATGATCCCGTAGCCAATCACGACGTTCATAAACGTCATGTAATAACTGGCCGCGGCGGAGAACAGGACGATAAGCGTCGTCAGCACGCGCCAGACGCGTCGCCCGAACAGCGACAGCACGCGCAGCAGGAAGAACGTGACCAGCACGGTCGCCGCCAGCTCCACCACCATTGAGACGCCATTAACCCAGGTGAGATTTTGCGCATAACCATCAAAACGACGGTACAGCACCGCGCAGTTCAAAAACAGACCGATGTATACCGCCAACAGAAAGCTCAGCTTCTGCTGGGTCATCGAGAGGATGTATTTCATGCAAACCGTCCAGGCAAAGCAGGCACTAAAAACCCTTTACCCAAAAAAGGAAAAAAGAATGTACAGGTAACGGCCGTGAGGGAATCAGGAGATTCTTATCTCAGACGCGGGGAAGTAGACCACAGAAGCGGGAAAAAGTGCGGGCTTTTAGGGCGGTCCGGCCTCTATTTACAAAAATATGAGGCCGGAACCGCATTTTATGGCGCGTGAAGCCGGTTAGTCGGTGATCACATTCAGCTTAACGTCGATATTGCCGCGCGTGGCGTTGGAGTACGGGCAGACAATATGCGCTTTCTGCACCAGTTCTTCCGCTTCCGCACGATCCATGCCCGGCAAATGAATATCCAGCTGGGCTTCGATTCCGAAGCCGGTCGGCAGCGGGCCAATCCCCACCTGACCTTCGATAAACGCCTCCTGCGGCACTTTCTTTTTCTCCTGCGCGGCGACATGCTTCAGCGCGCCCAGGAAGCAGGCGGAATAGCCCGCCGCGAAGAGCTGCTCCGGGTTGGTCACCTGACCGCCCGCGCCGCCCATCTCTTTCGGCACGCCGAGTTTCACATCCAGCACGCCGTCATCAGACGTTGCCCGGCCATCACGGCCGCCAGTCGCTTTCGCTTTTGCGCGATAAACCACTTTTTCTAAGGACATCTTGTTCTCCTTTGTGTTGGCAATCACAGCTAGTAAGCATAGAACGTCTGAGCGAACTGGGGAGAAAGTGAGAACAATCGGGGAAACAGCGCCGCCGCAGGATGCGGCGGCGAAGGGCGAATCAGGCGCGGGCGTGTTCCCAGGTTTCGCGGCGCGGCTGGCGAATGGTGGTGGAAATCGCCAGCGACACAATCAGCAGCGCGAAGATAACGCAGAAGGTGACGTAAAAGCCGCCAAACAGCGAGGCGATAATCGAACCGCAGATGCTGCCGATACCGAAGCCGAGATAAATCACGCCGTAGTTTTTAGCAAGATTATTAAGCCCGAAGAAATCGCTGACCAGCGACGGATACACCGTGATCGTGCCGCCGAAGTTAAACGCCACGCAGGCGATGGCCGCGAAGAACGTCACTTCATTGAGCGGGGCGAAAAGCAGCGCCGCCATACCAACCAGCGACACCACCTGGCCCAGCGTAATCACGCGAATGCGCGGCATTTTATCGGAGAGAATGCCAAGCACCAGACGGCCCGCCAGGTTGGCGATGGAGATAACGGTAACGGCGTTCGCGGCGGTAGCGGCGTCGAGGCGCACCATGCCCTGGGCGATATCTTTCGCCACGCCAATAACATACAGGCCGCTCATGCAGGCGGTCAGGAACATCAGCGCCAGCATCCAGTACTGCGGTTTACGCATCGATTCGGCAAGGCTGTAATCGCCTTCACCTGCGTTATTGCCCGCGCTTGCAGGCTGCAGCGGCGCGTCTTTCATCAGCAGCGCGCCGCCGATGATCATCACCATCACGAGGCCGCCCCAGATAATAAACGTATGCTCAAGCCCGACGGAGGCCAGCAGATGGCTGTCGATAAATTTAAAGCCGAGGCTGCCGAGACCATACGAGCCGATGGAGAACGCGGAGATAAGCCCTTTGCGCTCCGGGAACCACTTCACGCAGTTCGAGAGCGTCAGCAGATAACCGGCACCGTCCGCGAGGCCCACCAGCAGCCCGGCGCTCAGCCAGAGCATCAGCAGATTGCTGGCGTGAGAGGTTAACACCAGGCCCAGCCCCAACAGTACGCCAGAGGCGATCGTCACGCGTTTTACGCCGAAACGCTCCTGCAACTTCCCGGCTACCGATGATGACAGCGCCAGCCCCAGGCTCAGCAGCCCGAAGGAAAACGCCACCTGGCTTACCGGCTCGTCGAGCTTTTGCGATAGCGCGCCGTTAAACAGGCTCCAGGTATAAACCGAGCCCAGCGCGAACTGGGTCACAATGGTGCCCACCAGGGTGAGCCACCGGGTACGCTGTTGGATGGATGTATTCATGGTTGTTATCCCAAAGAAAAGAAGAAAGCTTCACTACCTGCAACGATAGCGAAACCCCTACTTTTCCGGGGGAAAACGGCATGAGATGCCGCTGACGCGGAATGAACTGCATGAAAAAAGGCATGGATGGCCTTGAACGGGCGGCAAATGCCCGCCCTAAAACGTCGCGCTGACGCCGAGATTGTACATTTGCGCGTCGTTTTCACTCAGCCGCCCTTCCGCCTGGGAGAAGGACGCCCAGGCCGCAACATGCTTGTTAATTGGCATATCGGCACCAAACGAGACATCCATCCATGAGCCATACTGGCTGGTGGGCAGCAGCGGCTGCATATTCCACAGCGGATCGCCGTGCTGTTGGTTATAGCTGACCTGCGCCCAGGGCCGCAGAGCGCCGATACGCGAGTCAAGCCGCCAGCCCAGCGAGCCGACGCTCGGGTGCCAGTATGCGTCGTCCGCGCTCAGGCCGTTCTCCTGAACGGGAAGCACGCTGGCCTCGCGCCGCCAGCCAGCCACCGGGCGCGCGACGACCGGCAGTGGCAATGACAGATTCAGCCCCGGCGACGTGATTAACGTGTCGTCGCGCTGCGTCTGCGCCACCCGTTCGGCGAGGATCTCCTCATAGCTCGGGGTGCGATCGCTGTCCCACGTATAGCGTTCAGACGTATTACTTTGCGGGTCAACAGCGATATATTCCTGTTGCCAGGCGTGTGCCGCCTGCGTAAAAACCAGAGACCACAAAAGCACCGCCGCGCGTCGCAACGCATGGCGTCCAGAGATTGTTATCATCATCAAGGCGACTCCAGAAAAGAGCCGATTCCGGCAGTTTTTATTGGCTTTATTAGCGGAAATGCGAATAACCCTGAATTAACTATTGTCTCTTTATTCGCAACGTCAAGCCGCTTCAGAAAATCGCCAGGATGTTTATGACCATAAGGAAAAGCAGGATGGAACGTTGCGGATGGGTCACTCAGGACCCGCTTTATCTCGCCTACCATGATGATGAGTGGGGCAAGCCTCAAAAAGATAACCACACGCTGTTTGAAATGCTCTGCCTGGAAGGCCAGCAGGCAGGGCTTTCCTGGATAACCGTGCTGAAAAAACGCGAACACTATCGCCGCTGTTTTCACGAGTTTGATCCGAATGCTATCGCGCAGATGGGGCCGGAGGCGGTTGACGCGCTGGTGCTTGAGCCAGGGATTATCCGCCATCGCGGCAAGATCGAGGCGATTATCGCCAACGCGCGGGCGTATCTCGCCATGCAGTCGCAAGGGGAAGATTTCGCCACGTTTGCCTGGTCGTTCGTTGATGGCGCGCCGAAGATCAACTCACCCGCCACGCTCGCGCAGGTGCCGGTCACAACGCCGCAGGCGCAGGCGCTCTCAAAGGCGCTAAAAAAACGCGGATTTAAATTCGTCGGCCCCACCATTTGCTACGCCTTCATGCAGGCCTGCGGGCTGGTGAACGATCATCTCGCAGGCTGCGGCTGCCACCCGGAGAACCGGCCGTGATCCGCGCGCAACGCCCTGCCGACCGCGAACGGGTGCTGGCGCTGTGGCTTGCCAGCACTACCGCCGGACATCCGTTTATCCGCCCCGACTACTGGCGCGCCAGCCTGCCGGTGGTGCGCGATGTCTATCTGCCCGGCGCCTGCACCTGGGTGGAGGAAGAAAACAACGCGTTACGCGGCTTTATCAGCGTGATGCATGAGAAATTTATCGGCGCGCTGTTCGTCGCGCCGGCGTGGGCGGGAAAAGGCGTCGGCACCGCCCTGCTCACCCATGTGCAGTCGCAGTACGACACCCTGAACCTTGAGGTCTATCAGAAAAACACCCGGGCGGTGAATTTCTATCACGCCCGGGGGTTTCGCATTGAAGAGAGTGCGTGGCAGGAGGAGACCCGCCACGCGACGTGGATTATGCGCTGGCAGGCGGATCAAACGCCGTAACAACCGGCGCCGGGCCTTCATATTTCTCCACGCGCACCAGCGACGAGTTCGCCGCGCAGCCGTTGCCGAGCCGCGAGGTGGGGATATCGCGCGTCAGCACGTTTACCGCGCCGTTCTTGCAAAGCCCCTGCTGCTGCCAGTCAAAATCGGGCCATGCGCCCTGATGCAGGCAAATGACGCCCGGTTTAATGCCGTCGGTCACTACCGCGCCGGCCAGCACCTGGCCGCGATCGTTCCATACGCGCACCAGATCGCCATCATGGATACCGCGTTTACGGGCGTCGTCCGGGTGCAGCGTCAGCGGCTCGCGTCCGGCCACCGCGTAACGTTCGCGCAGCGCCGAATAGTTGAGCTGGCTGTGCAGGCGGTGCGCAGGGTGCGACGAGAGTAGCTGCAGCTCGTCCGGCTGCGCGTTGCCGTGCCACTCGTCCGGCTCAAGCCATGTCGGGTGCGGCGGGCAGTCGGCATAACCGAAACTCGCGATACGCTCTGAGTAGATCTCAATTTTTCCGCTCGGCGTACTGAGCGGGTTCGCCGCCGGATCGGCGCGAAACGCGCCAAAACGGACAAATTCGGCGTTTTTCGGGTTCTCCGGCATCTCGATTATCTGGTTCGCTTCCCAGAAATCCGCGAAATCCGGTAGCGTCACCTGCTGGGCCGCGCCGCGCTCGCGGGCGATGTTGTAAAACGTCTCCAGCCATTCGAGCTCGCTTTTGCCTTCGGTGAAACGCTCGCGCCCGCCGGTTTCCCAGCGCCCGGAGAGTTCAGCGAAAATATCGAAATCGTTGCGCGCTTCATACTGCGGCGGCACGACCTGCTTCATCGGCACCATATGCTGATTGCTGTAGTCGCCGGTCATGGTCATGTCGTTGCGCTCAAAAGATGTCGTCACCGGCAACACGATATCGGCGTGCTTCGCCGCCGCCGTCCAGAAGCATTCGGAAATCACCACCAGCTCCGGCTTCTGCCACGCGTTGATAAGCCGGTGCGTTTCCTGGTGATGAGTGAAATTCGCGCCGCCTGCCCACCAGATAAAGCGAATATCGGGGAAAATACGTTGCTGGCCGTTATGCGGGTATTCGCCGCCGGGGTTTTCCAGCGCCTCGACGATGCGCGCCACCGGGATTTTATCCACCGCGTCGGTACCGTCCGCGACTGTGCCCTGCATGGATGCCAGCACCGCGGCGCGGCGCGTCGGGTTGCCGCCATTCGCGAAGTGATAGGACAGCCCAAAGCCGCCGCCCGGCAGGCCAATCTGGCCGAGCATGGCCGCGAGCGTCACCAGCATCCAGTGTTTCTGCTCGCCATACTGCTGGCGCTGCATGCCCCAGCCCGCCATCAGCATGGTGCGATTCTGGCTGAAAAGCCGCGCCAGCTCGCGGATGGTCGCCGCGTCGACGCCGCAAATCGCCGCTGCCCAGTCGGCGTTTTTCGGCGTGCCGTCGCGCTCGCCGGTCAGGTAGGCCGCGAACTGCGCGTAGCCATGCGTACAGGCGTTAAGGAAGTCATTATCCTGCCAGCCGTTTTCCACCAGCGTATGGGCGATGCCAAGCATCAGCGCCACATCGGTGCCCATATGCGGGGCTATCCACTCCATGCGCTCGCCGAAGAAATCGGCGGTTTCCGGGCGCATCGGGTTGATGCAGATAAGCTTTTTACCACTCTCTTTTAACTGCTCGAAATAGCCGATGCCCTGTTCGTCAGAGGCGTTCCAGGCGATTTTCAGCGTATTAAGCGGGTTGGCGCTCCACAGCACCACCACATCGCTGTGCTCCAGCACCAACGGCCAGCTCGTCTGCTGCTGATACACTTCGTTGCCGCCCAGCACATAGGGCATGATCACCTGCGCGGCACCCGTGGAGTAGTCCCCAAGATGGCCGGTATAGCCGCCCGCGAGACTCATATAACGTTGCAGCAGCGTCGCGGCTTTATGCAGCACGCCGTTGGAGCGCCAGCCGTAGGAGCCTGCGAAAATCGACGACGGGCCGTAGCTTTCGCGGATACGCCGGTGCTGCTGGTCGATCAGACGCAGCGCCTCATCCCAACTGATTCGCACAAATTCATCCTGTCCGCGCACGCCCTGCGGGCTGTCCGGCGAGGCGAGAAACCCCTTGCGCGCCATCGGGTAGCGCACGCGCGCCTTGCTGTGCACCTGATCCGGCACGGCGGTTTGCAGCGAATTCGGGTGACGCGTCGGCAGCGCGCCCTGAGAGGACAGAACGGTCTCACCGTCGGTCTCAACCACCATAGGCCCCCAGTGGGCGGCGGTAACGATGCGTTTTAAAGCAGATGGGTTAGCCAAAACGGGCTCCTGACTGGCGTTTGCAGATGAGGCGGCGTGAGTATGGTCACTTTGTCGCCGCTCGATTCGTTATGGATGACAAAATCGGAACACTCCCCGGAATTTTCATCATATTCACCCCTCATAATCAACCTCCGCCACTCCAGGCGTACCAGAATTAAATTGAATAAGGATATGCGATGAAAAAACGCATCATGTTTGTGGCCGCGATTGTCAGCGGCGCACTGGTTATTTCAGGCTGCACCACTAACCCTTACACCGGCGAACGTGAAGCGGGTAAATCCGGCATCGGCGCGGGCCTCGGCTCGCTGGTCGGCGCGGGCGTCGGCGCGCTCTCTTCATCGAAAAAAGATCGCGGCAAAGGCGCGCTGATTGGCGCGGCGGCGGGCGCGGCGCTCGGCGGCGGCGTGGGGTATTACATGGACGTTCAGGAAGCGAAACTGCGCGAGAAAATGCAGGGCACCGGCGTCAGCGTTACCCGCAGCGGCGATAACATTATCCTGAATATGCCGAATAACGTGACCTTCGACAGCAGCCAGGCGAACCTGAAACCGGCGGGCGCCAACACCCTGACCGGCGTGGCGATGGTGCTGAAAGAGTACCCGAAAACCGCCGTGAATGTCGTGGGCTACACCGACAGCACCGGCGGACAGGCGCTGAACATGAAGCTGTCGCAGCAGCGCGCGGAAAGCGTGGCCAGCGCCCTCATCACCCAGGGCGTCGCCGCTAACCGCATCCGCACCAGCGGTATGGGCCCGGCGAACCCTGTCGCAAGCAACAGCACCGAAGAGGGTAAAGCGCAGAACCGTCGCGTGGAAATCACCCTGAGCCCGTTGCAGTAACAGGCAACCGCCTCACCGGAAATGGCCGGCGAGGCGGTATCACGCCTTAGTGATGCAGCATTTCGTCGACGATCTGCGCTTTGCTGAGCTGATACGGATAGTACGTCGGCCAGTTATCCATCTCTTTCAACAGCGCCTCATGCGAGGTATTGCCCATATAAATATGGAAATGCGCGGACTGGCGCGGCGCGATGGTGTGATCGCTGAATTGCACGAATTTTGGCGCTTTCGACGCGCTGTCGGTGCATTCAAACAGGTAACGCACACCCTTTTTACCTGAGACGTAATGCAGGATCTTATAGCCGTTATATTTGTATTCGCAGGCGTTCACGGTGTCGCCCACGTGAAACTCCATCACGTTGTTTTCAATGCCAATCATCCCGACATCCGTGGCGTAACCTTTTTTATAATACGCGCGATATTCTTCGACGGTTTTGCCGCCTTCTTTCGCTTTTTTCGCCAGCACCGGATCTAAATCGCCATTCAGCAGATACGGGTTAAGCGATTGCCAGACCCCGTCCCAGTTACTGAGCGGGCGATCTTTTACGTCGTTATCGTTAAACACCCCTTCGCTGGCCTGGCGCTCTGCTTCGGTCAACGGTTTGCCGTGATGATGGCCGTGGGCCAGGCTTTGGGTGCTGGTAAGCAGAAGCCCCATTCCCAGTAACAAGGCTAACTTCTTCATTGGTCTCACTCTCCTGTGTAAGCGACTGTCATGAATTGATACGTTATAACATAAATATAAACAGCGCTACAAAATCGTGATATCGCGAAAAGCCGCCAGTGGCGATAATGCGCGGTCTGGCCAACACTCGCTTTACGGCGGCCACCCAAATCATCTAATAATAAAAACCGTCACCTGCCCCACCGGCGTTGTAGCCTGAGAAGGAAATCTCATGACCCCAAAAGCGTCCCGCCCGACCATCAGCGATGTCGCCCGCGCCGCGAAAACCGGTAAAACCAGCGTCTCCCGCTATCTGAACGGCGAAAAGCACCTGCTTTCCGGAGATCTTCTGGCCCGTATTGAACAGGCCATCGCCCAGCTCGACTATCGCCCAAACCAGATGGCGCGCGGGCTGAAACGCGGCCGCACCCGCCTGATTGGACTTATCATCGCCGATATCACTAACCCGTACTCGGTCAATGTTTTAAGCGGCATCGAGGCCGCGTGCCGGGAAAAGGGCTTCACGCCGCTGGTCTGTAACACCAATAACGAACTCGATCAGGAGCTGCATTATCTGGATTTGCTGCGTAGCTATCAGGTGGAAGGGATTGTGGTAAACGCGGTGGGAATGCGCGAAGAGGGGCTGAACCGGCTGCAACAGTCGGCGCTGCCGATGGTGCTTATCGACCGTAAAATCCCGGATTTCGCCTGTGACGTGGTTGGGCTCGACAACACACAGGCGGCCACCACCGCCACGGAGCATCTGATAGAACAGGGCTTTGAGGCGCTGCTGTTTTTAAGCGAGCCGCTCGGCACGGTCAACACGCGCCGCGAGCGTCTGACCGCGTTTCGCGCCACCGCGGCCCGCTACCCCGGCGTGGTGGCGGAAAACGCCGAAACGCCGTTGCATGAGGCGGACCATCTCGACAACACGTTACGCCACTTCCACACGCGCTATCGCGGAATGCGCAAAGCGGTGATCTCCGCTAACGGCGCGCTGACGCTGCAGGTGGCGCGTTCGCTTAAACGCATCGGCCTCAACTGGGGCGCGGATATCGGCCTGCTTGGCTTTGATGAACTGGAGTGGGCGGAACTTGCGGGCGCTGGCATCACGACGCTGAAGCAACCGACCTGGCAAATTGGCTACGCCGCGCTGGAGCAGGTGGTGAAGCGTATTGAGGGCCAGTCGCAGGCGGTGCGGGAGCAGCTTTTCTCCGGCGAACTGATCGTGCGCGGCTCGACGGCGCGATAATCGACGGTTCGTGACCCCGATCATAAATTCACCATCCTGGGCTTCTCTTTGGAACCGGTTCCATCTAGCGTAATAACTATGTTATGCAGATGTAACCACTCCGGAGAAGTTAATGGAGAGAGAAATTATCGTCGTCACCGCCGCCTATGGTAACGACAAAATTAAAGCGCTCGGCGGCCAGCAGGCCGTGCTGCCGATTATCGCCGAAGCGGGCGCTGACGGCGTGGAAATTCGCCGTGAACTGCTCGACGCCGCCGAACTGGCTTCCCTGCCGGTGCTGGCGCAGGCCATCGCTAATCACCGGCTGAAAGCCTGTTATTCCGCACCGGAGCCGCTGTTTGAACACGACGGCAAAATCAACGCGCGCCTGCCCGCGCTGCTCGCCGAAGCGCACGAAATCAACGCCCGCTGGCTTAAGCTCTCACTCGGACATTTCAGCCAGTCGCATCAGGCGGAGCCGCTCGCCGGCCTGCTCGCGCTCAGCGACGTGGCGCTGGTCGTGGAAAACGATCAGACCGAATGCGGCCGCCTTGCGCCGATGCGCCGTTTTCACGCCGCCAGTAAAGCGCTCAACCTGCCTGTCCGCCTGACGTTTGACATGGCCAACTGGCTGTGGGTGGACGACGCGCCGGAAGACGCCGCGCGCGCGCTCCATACAGGCGTCAGCTATATCCACGTGAAGGCCGCCACTGCCCATCATTACCACTATCGCGCCATCGCGCTGGATGACGCCGGGCCGCGCTGGCGCGCGCTGCTGGAGATGCTGCCGGCAGACGCGCCGCGCGGCATTGAATTCCCGCTGGAAGGGCGCGATTTAACCGCCGTGACCCGCCACTACGTCAACCTGCTGCGCGAGGAGTGAACATGGAACAGCCACTGGATGTGATTACGATTGGCGAAGCGATGGCGATGTTCGTCGCAACCGATCCAGGCTCTCTTTCGCAGGTCGAACACTTTATCAGACGCGTGGCGGGAGCGGAGCTGAACGTCGCCACCGGCCTTGCGCGTCTCGGCCTGAACGTGAGCTGGGTGAGCCGCGTCGGCAATGATTCTTTCGGCCGCTTCGTACTGAACCAGCTGGAAAAAGAAGGTATCGCCACCCGTGGCGTGACGATTGATGACCGTTTCCCGACCGGCTTTCAGCTGAAATCGAAAGTGACAGATGGAACCGATCCCATCGTGGAGTATTTCCGCAAAGGCTCTGCCGCGAGCCATCTGAGCACCGAAGACTTTAACGCGCCCCTGTTTTACAGCGCCCGTCACTTACATCTGAGCGGCGTGGCGGCGGCGCTTTCCGGCACCTCTTACGATCTGCTGGATCACGCGGCACGCGCCATGAAAGCTCAGGGCAAAACGCTCTCCTTCGACCCGAACCTGCGCCCGGTGCTGTGGAAAAGCGAGGCGGAGATGATCGAAAAACTCAATCACCTCGCCAGCATGGCGGACTGGGTGCTGCCGGGCCTGAAAGAGGGCCAGCTCCTGACCGGACAACCAAGCCCGGAAGGCATCGCAGATTTCTACCTGACGCGCGGCGTGAAGGCCGTGGTGATTAAAACCGGCGCTGACGGGGCGTGGTATCAGGCGGCAAGCGGCGAGCAGGGCACGGTCGCCGCGGTGAAAGTCGAGAACGTGGTGGATACGGTGGGCGCGGGCGACGGCTTTGCGGTAGGCGTGATAAGCGCCCTGCTGGAAGGCAAAACGCTGCATCAGGCCGCGACGCGCGGTAACAGGATTGGCGCCCTGGCGATTCAGGTGCAGGGCGACAGCGAAGGCCTGCCGACCCGCGCGCAACTGGGCGAATAATCCCCTCGCTTTCAGGAGAGAGAATCCCCCTTGCGGCTGCACAAAGATATAGCCTGAGACCGGGCGCCAGACGCAACAAAAAGTATCCCCTCACCCGCCAGACGAGAACGATTTTCCCTTCTCCGTTCGGGAGAGGGCCGGGGTGAGCGGTCGCTCATCACCCTGGAACAGACAGTATTAACAGCGTCCGTCGTCCCCTACACCGATGAGACGCACCCACCTCAACCACAGAGGGAATACGATGAAAAGTCCGACTAACGCTTCAAAACGCTGGTGGTACATCATGCCAATCGTGTTTATCACGTACAGCCTGGCGTACCTCGACCGCGCAAACTTCAGCTTCGCCTCGGCGGCGGGCATCAATGACGATCTCGGCATTACCAAAGGCATCTCATCGCTGCTCGGCGCGCTGTTCTTTCTGGGGTATTTCTTCTTCCAGATCCCCGGCGCGATTTATGCCGAGCGCCGCAGCGTGCGCAAGCTCATTTTCATCTGCCTGATCCTGTGGGGCGGCTGCGCGTCGCTGACCGGCGTGGTCAGCAATATTCCGATGCTGGCGGCGATCCGCTTCATTCTCGGCGTGGTGGAGGCGGCCGTGATGCCCGCCATGCTGATTTACATCAGTAACTGGTTTACGAAATCGGAGCGCTCGCGCGCTAACACCTTCCTGATCCTCGGCAACCCGGTCACGGTGCTGTGGATGTCGGTGGTGTCGGGTTATCTGATTCAGGCGTTCGGCTGGCGAGAAATGTTCATCATCGAAGGGGTGCCCGCTGTCATCTGGGCTTTCTGCTGGTGGGTGTTGGTTAAAGACAAACCGACCCAGGTGAAATGGCTGGCCGATAACGAAAAAGCGGCGCTGCAGGCGCAACTGGATAAAGAACAGGAAGGCATCAAGGCGGTGCGTAACTACAGCGAAGCCTTCCGCTCGCGTAACGTGATCCTGCTGTGCGCGCAATATTTCGCGTGGAGCATTGGCGTTTACGGGTTCGTGCTGTGGCTGCCGTCGATTATCCGCAGCGGCAGCGAAAACATGGGCATGGTGGAAGTGGGCTGGCTCTCCGCCGTGCCGTATCTGGCCGCGACCATCGCCATGATTATCGTCTCCTGGGCCTCCGATAAAATGCAGAACCGCAAACTGTTCGTCTGGCCGCTGCTGCTGATTGGCGGGCTGGCGTTTATCGGCTCCTGGGCGCTCGGCGCAAACCATTTCTGGGCGTCCTATACGCTGCTGGTGATTGCGGGCGCGGCAATGTATGCGCCATACGGCCCCTTCTTCGCGATCATCCCGGAGATGCTGCCGAAAAACGTGGCAGGCGGCGCGATGGCGCTTATCAACAGCATGGGCGCGCTCGGCTCGTTCGTGGGCTCGTGGGTAGTCGGTTACCTTAACGGGGCTACCGGCAGCCCGTCTGCCTCATACATTTTTATGGGGGTAGCGCTTTTCGCCTCCGTGTGGCTCACTTTAATCGTCAGACCCGCCACCAGCCGGTCCCTGCCGGTAGGCGCGCGCCACGCGTAACACGCAGCGGGCGGCGTAACGCCGTCCGCTTGTCTATTCTTTCTTTTTTGTTCAAAGCTGGAGATCTGCATGAAGCCGTCCGTCATTCTCTACAAATCCCTGCCCGACGATTTGCTGGCCCGCCTCGAAAACCATTTCAGCGTGACCCGGGTGCCAGACCTCAGCCCGCAGACCGTCGCGGCGCACGCCGATGCCTTTAGCCAGGCGCAGGGTTTACTGGGCTCCAGCGAAAAAGTGGACGCGGCGTTGCTTGAGAAAATGCCCCACCTTCGCGCCACCTCGACGGTGTCCGTAGGGTATGACAATTTCGACGTGGACGCGCTGAACGCGAAACAGATAGCGCTGATGCACACGCCCACCGTGCTCACCGAAACCGTTGCCGACACGCTGATGACCCTGGTGCTGGCCACCGCGCGCCGCGCGCTGGAAGTGGCCGAGCGGGTGAAAGCTGGCGAGTGGACCGGCAGCATCGGCCCGGACTGGTTCGGCACCGACGTGCATCATAAAACGCTCGGCATCGTCGGCATGGGCCGCATTGGCCTCGCCCTGGCGCAGCGCGCGCATTTCGGCTTTAACATGCCGATTCTCTATAACGCGCGCCGTCATCACAGCGAGGCGGAAGAGCGCTTTAACGCGCGCTACTGCGATCTCGACACGCTGCTGGCGGAGTCAGATTTCGTCTGCGTTATTCTGCCGCTGACCGACGAGACGCATCATATGATTGGCGCGGAGCAGTTCCGCAAAATGAAAAAATCCGCGATTTTCATTAACGCGGGCCGCGGCCCGGTGGTGGATGAACAGGCGCTGATTGCAGCACTGCAACGCGGTGAGATTCATGCGGCGGGCCTGGATGTGTTTGAACAGGAGCCGCTGGCGAAAGACTCGCCGCTGCTGTCGCTTAAGAACGTGGTGGCGCTGCCACACATTGGCTCCGCCACCCATGAGACGCGCTACAACATGGCTGCCTGCGCGGTGGATAATCTTATCAACGCGCTTAACGGCGACGTGTCGCAGAACTGCGTGAATCCGCAGGTCGTGAAGAAATAAAAGATCGTGAAGAAATAAAAAACGGCTCGTAAGAGCCGTTTTTTTTACTGCATCGCGTTGGTCGCGGTGGTGTAAGCCTGAGTGAAGGCCTGATGCTGGGCGGCGAGCGGTCCAATCAGCGCATTATACTGGCTGGCCTGCTGCGAGGTCGGGAACTGAATGCCGTTGGCGGCAAAGCCCACCTGCGTGCCCTGCTGGGCAATGAAATCCCCCACCTGCACCAGTTGCTGAGTGAACGTCTGCGCGGCGGGGATCAGCGGTTGCAGCGCATTGGCCGGGCCGGTCACCACTTTCTCATAGGCTTTATCAAACACCGGCTTCAGATCGTCCGCCTGCTTCAGCGAAGAACGGGAGCTGTCGGCCTGCATTTTCGCATTCTGCAACTGCTGGCTCATCACGCCCAGCGAACCGTTCGCCTGGCGCAGCGCCTCGCGCTGAGTCATATAATCCTGCGGCACACGAATGCTGTTTACGCTATCCACTACCGGGCGGATACCAGCGTCCATCGCCTGGTTCACCTGCTGAGAGTAGCTGTAAAGGATGGCATAGTCGGATACGAACGGACCGAACTGTTTTTTCTGATCGGCGGTCAGCGTCGGCAAACGTTCGCCGCTACGCATCACCGTGTTTTGCAGGAAATCGACGAACGCTTTGCGCTGGTCACCCTCTTTATCAAAACACCCGCTCAGGCTGAATACCATTAACAACGCCGCCAGCGGCGCGAACCAGCGAGAGCAGGACTTACCTGTCGCCATTTTTTTGCTCCTTTCACTCATCAACGCGCACACCACTGCCAGTGTGCTTCAACGCCCACAAGGATAGTTCAGACGCGCCGCGCAGGATACCCTTTATTGCGCCGCGCAAGCGATTATGCGAAGGCCCGCGCGCCGTTCGCCCTGTGACCGTAAAAAAGGGCCGCTGGCCTGCGCTGACGCTCCTTGATAAAGACGCTCGCAGCCCTGCTCACATTCAGCGTCGCCTGGCCTGAAAAGGCGGGTTTCTTCTGGCAGCGACTTACCAGATTCGTAAGCCAGAAACGCAGCGCCCTCCCGCTACCTGTCCTTAATGGCGGATTTCGCACAGATAAAGAGCGTGAAGATGAATAACGTGACACAAATGATGAATACGCATCAGATAAGCGCATTTCGCGGTTGTTTTCTCAGCTTCTGACAGGCGAGAGGCTACTCTGCATAGGTTCAGCAGGAAGAGAGTCTCGTGGTTAATGAAAATTGGCCTTCGGGGCTTTCTTCTTTTTGCCTCCGGTAACCGGCGGTTTACCGCTCTGGCGGATGGCAAAAAGCCTCAGGTGCCGGGGATGATCCCGCGTCCCCGCTTCTGGCTACCAGAAAGCGATCTTTTTCAGAACCTGATACGGGCATCTTTCCCGCATCGTATGCCGGGCAGCGCATGCCGTGCGCCACAACGGTGCAACGCGCCTTTCAGGGGCGCGCTTTTCGCGCATGTTTTCCAGCGCATCTGAGTAATCTCCAGAAAAGGCCACAAAAACAACGGATTAACGACTAAAAAAATCTGGCATGCGCCTTGCTTAAATAAAAACGCAGGGGTGACAACCACAAGCCGGTGTCGCCAGACAATTTGCAATGGATCACTAGGGTTCCGGTCGCAAGACGCTGGTCCGAGAGTGATCGACCGCCCTCTGGCGGTTACACGGCGGGATAAAAGCCCGGGAGGATAAGCGACACCACGCGCCGTCCTCCTGCCTTTTATCAACGCAACGTCAGAGGAACCACCATGCTTAACGCCTGCCAGAAAGCCCTTCTGATCGCCGCGCTCGCGCTTTTCAGCGTGACCGCCAGCGCGGCGAAACCCGCCTTTAAGCTCTGCTGGTCTGTCTACGCAGGCTGGATGCCCTGGGATTACGCCCAGCAGACCGGCATCGTCAAAAAATGGGCCGATAAATACAACATTGATATCCAGTTCGTGCAGGTGAATGACTATATCGAGTCGGTAAACCAGTACACCGCAGGCGGCTTTGACGGATGCACCATGACCAATATGGACGCGCTGACTATCCCGGCGGCGGGCGGCGTGGAAAGCACCGCGCTTATCATCGGCGACTACTCCAACGGCAACGACGGCATCCTCTCTAAATCCGCCACCAGCATCGCCGCGCTGAAAGGCCAGCCGGTCAATCTGGTGGAGCTCTCCGTTTCGCACTATCTGCTGGCGCGCGCGCTGGAAACCGCCGGGCTTAGCGAAAAAGATATCAAGGTCGTCAACACTGCCGACGCCGATCTGGTCGCCGCGTATGGCACGCCGGATGTTAAAAATATTGTCACCTGGAACCCGCTGCTGGCCGAGGCGCAAAAACAGCCTGGCTCGAAAATCCTTTTCACATCCGCACAAATTCCGGGCGAAATTCTCGATCTGCTGGTGGTGAACAGCGCCACCCTGAAAGCGCATCCGGAACTGGGCAAAGCGCTGGTCGGCGCCTGGTTTGAAACGCTGAAAACCATGCAGGGCGACAGCGAAAGCGCCAGAGCCGCCCGCACGCAAATGGGTGAAGCGGCAGGCACCACGCTTGCTGGTTTCGACGCCCAGCTCGCCGCCACGCAGCTTTTCATCACGCCGCAACAGGCGCTGGCGTTTACCACCAGCCCGCAACTGAAAGCCACCATGCAGAAAGTGGCGGAGTTCTCTTTCGCGCACGGTCTGCTGGGCGACGCCGCGCCCGCTGCGGATGTGGTCGGCGTCACCACGCCTGCGGGAAACTGGGGCGATGAGGCCAACCTCAAACTGCACTTCAGCGACGAATTTATCCGCCTCGCCGCCGACAATAAGCTCTGACCACGGAGGCGCCCATGCGCAAAATGATTAACTTCCAGCCGCAGCCCATGAGCCGCGTTATGCTGGGCGCGCTGCCGCTGCTGGCGCTGATCCTCTTTTATCTCATCGCCTCTGACGCGCGCCTCGCCGCTAACAGCGCCGATAAACTGCTGCCAGGCTTTGACGCGATGTTCGCGGCCATTGACCGCATGGCCTTTACGCCCAGCCCGCGCACCGGCGACTACCTTCTGTGGGCCGATACCGCCGCGAGCCTGGCGCGTCTGCTTACCGGCACGCTGATAAGCGGCGCGGCGGCGCTACTGCTCGGGCTGTTCTGCGGCGCGCTGCCTGCGGTGCGGGCGGTCGTCTCGCCGTTGCTCACCGTCGTAGCGCTCATTCCCCCGCTCGCTATTCTGCCGATTTTGTTTATCTGCTTCGGGCTTGGCGAGCTCTCTAAAGTGGTCCTGATTGTCATCGGTATCACGCCGTTTATCGCGCGCGATTTACAAATGCAGGCGATGACAATCCCGCAGGAGCAGCTGGTAAAAGCCCAGACGCTGGGCGGGCACAGCGCGCAGATCCTCTGGCGCGTCATTCTGCCGCAACTGCTGCCGCGCCTGCTGGACGCGCTGCGTTTATCGCTCGGCGCCGCCTGGCTGTTTCTTATCGCCGCAGAGGCCATCGCCGCCACCGAAGGGCTCGGCTACCGCATTTTCCTGATGCGCCGCTACATGGCGATGGATGTGATCCTGCCATACGTCGCCTGGATAACGCTGCTTGCCTTTCTGCTCGACCTGGCGCTGCGCTGGCTCAATCGCCGCTGTTTCCCCTGGTATCACGCCCGGTAAGGAGCCTCTATGCCATTGCTCGAACTGAAAAATATCGAAAAACATTACGGCGACCAGGTGGTGCTGGAGCGGCTTAACGTCACCGTAGAGGAAGGCGAATTTGTCTCGGTCGTCGGCGCGTCCGGCTGCGGAAAAACCACGTTTCTGAAGATGCTGCTTGGCACCGAGGCCCCCAGCAAAGGCCAGTTGCTACTGGACGGCCAGCCGCTACCCCAGGAGCCGGACGCCCAGCGCGGCGTGGTATTCCAGCGCTACTCGGTGTTTCCACACCTGACGGTCATTGGCAATGTCATGCTGGCGGATGAATTTCGCGAAGCGCGACTGCTGGGACGCGTCTGGGGCCGCCCGCGCGCCGCCCTTCGCGAGCGCGCCCGCGCGATGCTGGATCAGGTGGGATTGCTCGCGGCGCAGGATAAATACCCGCATCAGCTGTCGGGCGGGATGCAGCAGCGCCTCGCGCTGGCGCAGGCGCTGATGAAACAGCCGCGCATTCTGCTGCTCGACGAGCCCTTCGGGGCGCTCGATCCGGGCATTCGCGGCGAGATGCATCTGCTTATCAGCGAGCTGTGGGAGCGCCACCGGCTGACCATTTTTATGATTACGCACGATCTCAAAGAGGGCTTTTCGCTCGGCTCGCGGTTATGGGTATTCGACAAAATACGTCACGACCCGCAGGCGCCGGACGCGTTTGGCGCCTGCATTACCTATGACATCCCGCTGGATCGCGCCCCGGCCGGCAAAGTCAGGCCCCCAGACCCGGTCGTGCGCCCTTTTCCCGGTTCTGATCCCACACAACGCCCGCTGGCTTTGATAAGCGAAGGCTAACCCAAGGAGACGCTATGGAAACTTTTTATGAAACTCGCCTGCCCGCCGGTAGCCACTGGTCGCTGCTGATGCGTCGCGGCACGGCCCTGACGCTCACCGACATCGCCGGCGGCGTTAACGCGGCGGCGCTGTTCTACAACCCGGACAACCTGCTTGAGCGCTACAACGCGCCGGACACGCTGAAATGTCAGCATACGTTTCGCCTGACGGAGGGCCACTGCCTCTATTCCGACATGGGACGCATCTTCTGCGGCATTGAGGATGACACTTTCGGCTGGCATGAAACCGTCTGCGGCAGCAGTAACGCCTCGCAGGTAGAAGCGCAGTTCGGCGCGCTCCGCTACCAGCAGGCGCGCAACGAGCGCCATCAGAACGGCGTCGACAGCTTTCTGACCGAGCTTGCCAAATATGGTCTTGGCAAACGCGACATGGCTGCCAACGTCAATTTCTTCGCCCGCGTGGAAACCGGCGACGACGGCGCGCTCGCGCTCACCGCCCAGGGCCTGCCCGGCGCCCGCGTCCGGCTGCGTTTCGCGATGGATACGCTGGTGGTGCTACACACCTGCCCGCACCCGCTCAGCGACGCCGCAGCCTATCCCACCGCGCCGCTCGGCCTGACCTTTGACGCCACGCGCCAGCCCTTGCCGGCACGCTGTCTGGCGCGTGCGGAAAACCAGCGTGGTCTGCGCAATAACCAACTCTACTATCTCAGTGAAGGAGTGTGACGATGCTGACTGAAAGCCCCCGTAACCCGCAGCAGGCGGCGTATCGCGCCACTGTCGAAGCAGGCGACTACTGGATCTGGCGGCTGCGCGAAGGGGAAACGCTGCGCATTACCGATCTCGAAGGCAACCAGGCCGCCGACACGCTGTTCTTTAACGCTGACAACACGGCCGAACGCTACAGCGTGACCGATACCCTGCGCGGCCAGCGCAATGTGTTCCTCACTACCGGCAGCGTGCTGCGCTCAAACGACGATCGGCCGATGCTGGAAATTGTGGCCGACACCTGTGGCCGTCACGACACCCTGGGCGGCGCCTGCTCGTGCGAAAGCAACACCGTGCGCTATGACCTCGAAAAACGCCATATGCATGCCTGCCGCGACTCATGGATGCTGGCAGTGGCGCAGCACCCGGAATTTGGCCTGACCCGCCGCGATATCACCCATAACGTCAATTTCTTTATGAACGTGCCGGTGACGCGCGACGGCGGGCTGACTTTTGCCGACGGGATTTCCGCGCCGGGCAAATATGTGGAGCTGATCGCCCGAATGAACGTGCTGGTGCTGATCTCCAACTGCCCGCAGCTGAACAACCCCTGTAACGGCTATAACCCGACGCCGATAGACGTGGCTGTCTGGTAATCCTGGCGCTGCGGGACGACCCGCGCACAGCGCGAAAAACCACGCAGGACGACCTGCCCGCCGGAGATCCGGTTATGTTTACCCGAATTCTTATCGCCAACCGCGGCGCTATCGCGGTGCGTATCATCCGCACGCTGAAACAGATGGGCATCACCGCCGTCGCGGTTTACGCCGACGCCGATAAACACGCTGAACATGTGCGCCTCGCCGATCTGGCCTTCCCGCTTGGCGAAGGGAACGTGCGCGACACCTATTTAAACCAGGACAAACTGTTCGCCATCCTGCACGAATGCGGCGCGCAAGCGGTGCATCCCGGCTACGGTTTTTTGAGTGAGAACGCGAGTTTCGTGGCGCGTTGCGCCGACGAAGGCGTGATATTTCTTGGCCCGACGCCTGAACAGATGGCGGCCTTTGGCCTGAAACACCGCGCCCGCGAGCTTGCGCAGCAGAATAATGTGCCGCTCCTGCCCGGCAGCGGGCTGTTACAGTCGCTGGAGGCCGCGCTGGAGGCCGCACACGCCATTGGTTACCCGGTGATGCTGAAAAGCACTGCGGGTGGCGGCGGCATTGGCATGCAGCGCTGCGACGACGCGCAGGCGCTGAGCGACGCGTTTACCCGCGTGAAGCGCCTCGCAGGTAATAATTTCGCCGATGATGGCGTCTTTTTAGAGAAATTTATCGCCCGCGCGCGGCATATTGAAGTACAGGTCTTCGGCGATGGCGACGGCAACGTCATTGCCCTGGGCGAACGCGACTGTTCGGCCCAGCGCCGCAATCAGAAAGTGATTGAAGAGACGCCCGCGCCGCGCCTTTCCGACGCGACGCGCGAGGCGCTTCAGGCGACCGCGGTGCGGCTGTGCCAGGCGGTGAACTACCGCAGCGCGGGCACCGTCGAATATGTCTATGACGACCAGGCGCAGCAGTTCTGGTTTCTTGAGGTCAATACACGTTTACAGGTAGAGCATGGCGTCACCGAGATGGTCTACGGCGTGGATATTGTGCGCTGGATGGTGGAGCTTGGCGCGCAGACGCTACCGCCGCTGGAAACGCTGCGCCCCATGCCGCAGGGCCACGCTATCCAGGTGCGCCTCTACGCCGAAGATCCGGCGAAAAATTTCCAGCCGGTGGCCGGGCTTTTGAGCGACGTCGCTTTTCCGGAGCACATCGCGGGCGCGCGGCTGCGCGTCGACAGCTGGGTGTCGGCAGGCTGCGAGGTCTCGCCGTTTTACGATCCGATGCTTTCGAAAGTCATCGTTCATGCGTCCACACGCGACCAGGCGCTTGACGCGCTGCGCCAGGCGCTTGACGCAAGCCGCCTCTATGGCATTGAAACCAATCTCGGCTGGCTGCGCCATCTGCTGCGTCTGCCGGAGGTGCGGCACGGCAACGTCATTACCGCGACGCTCGGCCAGGTCAGCTGGCAGCCCGCCACGCTCGACGTGCTGGCAGGCGGCACGCTGACCACGATTCAGGACCTGCCGGGGCGCACCGGCTACTGGCACGTCGGCGTGCCGCCTTCCGGCCCATACGACAGGCTGGCGTTTACGCTCGGCAATGAACTGCTCGGCAACCCACAGGATGCCGCCGGGCTGGAAATCACGCTGCGAGGCCCGACGCTGCGCTTTAATCGCGCCTGCTCCGTGGCGCTTACCGGCGCGGAAATCGACGCTGAGCTCGACGGTCAGCCGCTCGCGATGGGCGAGACGATCGCGGTGGCAGCCGGACAGACGTTACGCCTGGGCGACATCCGTGGAGCGGGTTGTCGTAGCTACCTGCTGCTGGCGGGCGGGCTCGATTGTCCACGCTATCTCGGCAGCCGCAGCACTTTCACGCTCGGCAAATTCGGCGGCCATGCCGGACGCGCGCTGCGCACCGGCGACGTGCTGCATCTGGCGGCACCGGATCTGCGTGCGGCGGCGACGCTGGCGCCAGACGCCTGCCCCGCGCTCACGGATCACTGGCAACTGCGCGTTATTTACGGGCCGCACGGCGCGCCGGAATTCTTTACGCCGCAGGATATCGACACGTTTTTCGCCGCGCGCTGGCAGGTGCACTACAACTCCAGCCGCACCGGCATCCGGCTTATCGGCCCGAAACCCGAATGGGCGCGGCCGGACGGCGGCGAAGCGGGCATGCACCCGTCCAATATTCACGATAATGCCTACGCCTTCGGCACCGTGGATTTTACCGGCGATATGCCCGTCATCCTCGGGCCCGACGGCCCGTCGCTCGGCGGTTTCGTCTGCCCCGCAACGGTGATTGATGCCGACCTCTGGAAGCTCGGCCAGCTAAAGGCGGGCGATACGCTGACGTTTGTGCCGGTCACGCTGGAGACGGCGGACACCACCACCGCGACCGCGCGGGCACCTGCGCCAGCGTTGCCGCTCCCCTCGCCCATCCTCTGGGAGGAGGCGGCACGCGACGGGATGCCCGCCATGACGGTACGCGCCGCAGGCGATCGCTTTTTGCTGGTGGAATATGGCGAGCAGAAGCTGGATATCGCCCTGCGTTTTCGCGTCCACGCGCTGATGCAGCAGCTCGAACGCCAGCCGCAGCCAGGGAGGCTTGAGATGACGCCCGGGATCCGCTCGCTACAAATCCACTTCGACCCGACGATCTGCCCACGCGCGATCCTGCTGAAAGCGCTGATCGACGCCGATCTCCGTCTCGGGGATCTGCATGATGCGCGGGTGCCATCGCGCACGGTCTGGCTGCCGCTCTCGTGGGACGACGACGCGTGTCGCGAGGCTATTGCCCGCTATACCCAGTCGGTGCGCCCCGGTGCGCCCTGGTGCCCGAGCAACATTGAGTTTATCCGCCGCATTAATGGCCTTGAAAGCGTTGAGCAGGTCAAAGAGACCGTCTTCAACGCCTCTTATCTGGTAATGGGGCTTGGCGATGTATACCTCGGCGCGCCGGTCGCCACGCCGCTTGATCCGCGCCACCGCCTGGTGACGACCAAATACAATCCGGCGCGTACGTGGACTGCGGAAAATTCGGTGGGCATTGGCGGCGCGTACCTGTGCGTTTACGGAATGGAAGGGCCGGGCGGCTATCAGTTTGTGGGCCGCACGCTGCAAATGTGGAATCGCGATCGAAAAACCCGCGACTTTACGCAACCCTGGCTGCTGCGTTTTTTCGATCAGATACGCTTTTATCCGGTGAGTCACGAGGCGCTGGCGGAGATCCGCGAGCGTTTCCCGTGGGGCGACTACCCGCTTCGTATCGAAGAAGGCGAATTCAGCCTGCGCGATTATCAGCAGATGCTTCAGGATGACTCCGCCAGCATTGGAGCGTTTCAACAGCAACGCCAGCAGGCGTTTGATGAAGAACTCGCACGCTGGCGCGCCGACGGGCAGTTCACGTTCGACAGCGCCCTGGCGGAGCAGGAGGATATCGTTGAAGCGATACCGGAGCACTGTTGCGGCGTGGAAAGCCAGGTGGCGGGCAGCGTCTGGCAGTGGCTGGTGCAGCCTGGCGAGCAGGTTAGCGAGGGGCAAATCATCGGCATTCTGGAGTCCATGAAAATGGAAATTCCGGTCACGTCGCCGGTGACGGGCACTATCCGCGCATTTCAGCGCCAGCAGGGGCATCAGGTACAGGCCGGGCAGTTGCTGATGCTGATTGAAAAGGCGGCGTAGCGCGTTCGCGTCGGGCAGGGAAGCCCGGACTGACGCGATCACGCCCCGCTCATCCGGATCGTCACAGGATCATTTACAAAACTATACTCAGGCCCAGAAAAATCTGAATATCAGCCGGTTAGCACGCGATTTTTCACCAGCGAACCGGCAAATCCGCGGCTTGCGGAGCCGCCGTCACAAGATTCCCTGCTACCCTGCCCGCAGGTTGTTTTTTCCGAACTATGATTAAGAAGCTTCTTAGTTGTTCACGATCCCGCTGTGTGATTTAGGAGTCCAAAATGGAATCTAAAGACCCTATGTTTGAGTTGCTCAGCAGCCTCGAACAAATTGTATTTAAAAAAGATGTCGCCGAAACGGTTACCCTGCCGCAGAAACCCAACGCGTTTTCAGAATTTGAACTGTTACGCAAAAAAACGGGCCTGAAAACAGACGACCTGGCGCGTGTAATGGGTGTCAGTGTCGCGATGGTTAAAGAGTGGGAATCGCGCCGCGTGAAACCCTCCAGCACCGAACTGAAGCTGATGCGCCTGATTCAGGCGAATCCCATGCTCAGTAAACAGCTCATGGAATAAACCGGTAGTCAGAACACTTTTTTCGCAAACAAAACGCCCCCGCAAAAGCGGGGGCGTTGCTTTTCGGAATAAATTTGGGTGCCTGCAGGCGCGCCCAACATGCTGACCGTTGGGTGGGGGATCGCTCCCCCATCCAAAGGCTACTTCCCTGGTTCGTAAGCAAGGATGGCCCGTATTTCCCGGCTTCCCTCTTTAATGGTGAATTCACATAAGCGGTCACGCATTATTAAGGCGAAACACAGCACCGTAATACAGAGCGCTAATATGCTTAAAAAAGCATATCGGGATTTTACTGGCATAATTGCCTCCTTATAGGGAAGAGGCTACAATCAGGCTGTTGGGTACTGATTGCAGCCTCCCCCGAGGTTAAATGGAATTAACTTAGGGGGGCATTCATCTGACCAGCCTTTGCATCATGCCCAGGCCAGCCAGCCTGAGCACCCGCGCGCTATATTATCCGTAACCCGCTTATTAATAATTCCGTGAACCCGTAATAAGGCCACGCTTTTTGCGTTGCAGGAATAAAATAAGAATACGGCGTAGCGGAAAGCGTATAAAAAAACCCGCCAGCGGCGGGTTTTTTATTATTAACGAAACGTGTTACTGGAGCAGGGAAATATCCGCGACCTGCAGGAACAATTCACGTAATTTAGACAGCAGCGTCAAACGATTAATACGCACCTGCGCGTCATCCGCGTTGACCATGACTTTCTCGAAGAACTCATCCACCGGCTCGCGCAGCTGCGCCAGTTCGACCAGCGCTTCCTGGTAACGGCCTTCCGCGAACAGCGGTTGCAGCTTGTCGCGCATCACTGCGAGCTGCAGCGCCAGGCGGATTTCCGGATCTTCTTTCAGCACCGACGCGTGAACCTGATCGTTCAGCGGCTCGGTCGCTTTGGCCAGAATGTTGGAAACGCGCTTGTTGGCTGCGGCAAGCGCAGCGGCTTCGTCCAGCGTACGGAAGTGCGACACCGCTTTCATGCGGACATCGAAATCCGCCGGGCGGGTCGGACGATTCGCCAGTACCGCCTGGATGGTGTCGACGCTGTAGCCTTCGTCCTGATACCAGGCGCGGAAACGGCCCAGCATGAAGTCGACCACCTCATCCACCACTTTCGCATTGGTCAGCTTGCTGCCGTAGAGGCGTACCGCTTCTTCGGTCAGCGTTTGCAGATCGAGCGGTAGATTTTTCTCAACGATAATACGCAGCACGCCGAGCGCGGCGCGGCGCAGCGCGAACGGGTCTTTATCGCCTTTCGGATGCTGGCCGATGCCGAAAATCCCGGCAAGAGTATCCATCTTATCGGCAATCGCCACGGCGCAGGCGACCAGGCTTGACGGCAGCGCATCGCCCGCAAAGCGCGGCATGTACTGCTCGTTCAGCGCAACGGCCACGTCTTCGGCTTCGCCGTCGTGACGGGCGTAATGCATCCCCATAACGCCCTGAGTGTCGGTGAATTCAAACACCATGTTGGTCATCAGGTCGCACTTGGACAGCAGGCCCGCGCGCGTCGCGTGGTTGACATCTGCGCCGATCTGGCTGGCAATCCAGCCGGAAAGCGCCTGAATGCGGTCGGTTTTATCACGCAGCGTACCGAGCTGCTGCTGGAACAGCACGGTTTCGAGACGCGGCAGGTTATCTTCCAGACGTTTTTTACGGTCGGTGTTGAAGAAGAACTCGGCATCCGCCAGACGCGGGCGCACGACTTTTTCGTTACCGGAGATAATCTGGTGCGGATCTCTGGACTCAATATTCGCCACAAAGATAAAGTTCGGCAGCAGCTTGCCGTCGGTGCCGTAAACCGGGAAATACTTCTGGTCGCCCTTCATGGTGTAGACCAGCGCTTCCGCCGGCACCGCCAGGAATTTCTCTTCGAATTTCGCGGTCAGCACGACCGGCCATTCCACCAGCGAGGTCACTTCTTCGAGCAGGCTGTCGCTCAGATCGGCATTGCCGCCGATTTTCGCGGCCGCGGCTTCGGCGTCCTGCTGAATTTTAGCTTTACGCGCGTTGTAGTCGGCGATGACTTTGCCGCGCTCCAGCAGGATCTGCGGATACTGGTCGGCGTGGTCGATGGTGAATTCCGGCTCGCCCATAAAGCGGTGGCCACGGATCACGCGGTCAGACTGAATGCCCAGAATGGTCGCCGGCAGCACTTCATCGTCCAGCAGCAGCGTCACGGTGTGTACCGGGCGCACGAATTGCACCTCGGACGCGCCCCAGCGCATCAGTTTCGGGATAGGCAATTTAGAGAGCGCGACGCTGACCATGTTCGGCAGCAGCGCCTGCGCGCTTTCGCCTTTCACATGGGCGCGATACATCAGCCACTCGCCTTTATCGGTCACCAGACGTTCAGCCTCTCCGACCGTAATACCACAGCCGCGCGCCCAGCCTTCCGCCGCTTTGCTCGGGTTGCCCTCGGCGTCAAACGCCGCAGAGACCGCCGGGCCGCGTTTTTCAACTTCGCGATCCGGCTGCGACGCGCTCAGATTCGCCACTTTCAGCGCCAGGCGACGCGGCGCTGCAAACCAGCTTACAACGCCGTGGGTCAGGCCCGCAGCGTCCAGTTCAGCAGTAAAATTCGCAGCGAAGGATTCCGCCAGGCTGCGCAGGGCTTTTGGTGGCAGCTCTTCAGTGCCAATCTCCACCAGAAAAGTTTTCTCAGACATGGCAGCCTCTTATTTATTTCTGTTGCACATCGGGAAGCCCAGCGCCTCGCGGGAGGCGTAGTAGGCTTCGGCCACAGCTTTGGTCAGCGTGCGGATACGCAGAATGTAGCGCTGGCGCTCGGTCACCGAGATAGCCTTGCGCGCGTCCAGCAGGTTGAAGCTGTGGGCGGCTTTCAGAATACGTTCATAAGCAGGCAGCGGCAGCGGGTTTTCCAGCGCCAGCAGCTGTTGGGCTTCTTTTTCGTACTGCTCAAAGCAGGTAAAGAGGAAATCCACGTCGGCGTATTCGAAGTTATAGGTGGATTGCTCCACTTCGTTCTGATGGAACACGTCGCCGTAAGTGGTTTTGCCGAGCGGGCCGTCGCTCCACACCAGGTCGTAAACGCTGTCTACGCCCTGGATGTACATGGCAAGACGCTCAAGACCGTAAGTGATTTCGCCAGTCACCGGTTTGCACTCCAGGCCGCCAACCTGCTGGAAGTAAGTGAACTGCGTGACTTCCATGCCGTTCAGCCACACTTCCCAGCCGAGGCCCCAGGCGCCGAGCGTCGGGTTTTCCCAGTTGTCTTCGACGAAGCGAATATCATGAATGGTCGGGTCCATACCCAGCTCTTTAAGCGACCCCAGATACAGCTCCTGAATATTGTCCGGCGACGGCTTGATGATCACCTGGAACTGGTAGTAGTGCTGTAAACGGTTGGGGTTTTCGCCGTAGCGGCCATCGGTCGGGCGACGAGAAGGCTGAACATAAGCGGCGGCGATAGGCTCCGGGCCCAGCGCCCGCAGGCAGGTCATCGGGTGGGAGGTGCCGGCGCCGACTTCCATGTCCAGAGGTTGAACGATGGTGCAGCCCTGACGAGCCCAGTAATCCTGTAAGGTCAGGATCAGGCCCTGAAAGGTCCTGGTATCAAACTTTTGCATATGATTTCGCACGCGATACGAGTGGGTTTATTTGGAAGCGGTCAGTATACCCGTTGACCGCCAGATATACAGCCTCAATCCACGTCCAAAACCAGGCTGTTGACGCGTGGTTGCGCCATTAGCGCATAGAAAGGTGTAAAAATTGACCATTGGCGTCGAAAGAACAGGTAAAGCCCTCTTCGCGCGCTGTATAGCCCCGCATTTCATAGCTTCCCTGGAACGCCTCGAAGCCGTTAACGGTAATTTTCTGCGCAGCGGTGTTATAGCGGCGGGCGGCTTTATCTTTGCAAAGCTGCTCCATTTCCAGCGAATGCGGCGCGCTGACGCGGCCTTTTTGCGCATGCTGCGGATGCGCCTCTTCATGACTGCAACCGGCAAGCGCGCCCGTAAAAAGAACCAGCCAAAGCGTGCGGGGCAACAGCCTCGTCATAGTGTGTTATCTCCATGTTAAAATGACGACCAAACGCGGGGTATCGCAGCGAACAAGGGGCGTGCATTCTGCGAAACCGTCCCCAGGCTGACAATAGCCCGTCCTGAAACTCAGACTGTTCCGTGGTGCAGGATCCCGATTCAGGAAGTCACACTGCTGATAATTAAAGATGGTACAGAGGAACTGATGCAGCAAAAAATTCACTGGATAGATAACCTGCGCGCGATAGCCTGTCTGATGGTCATCATGATCCACACCACCACCTGGTACATCACCAATCCGTCGCTGGTAAGCCCGCTGAACTGGGATTTCGCCAACCTGCTGAACTCCGCATCGCGCGTTAGCGTACCGCTGTTTTTTATGATTTCAGGGTATCTGTTTTTCGGCGAGCGCAGCGCCGGCCAGCGGCATTTTCTGCGTATCGCGCTCTGTCTGGTGTTTTACAGCGCCGTGGCGCTGGCTTATATCACATTGCTTACGCCTATCAATGCGGAGCTGTCGCTTAAGCTGTTGTTGCAAAAGCCCGTTTTCTACCATTTATGGTTTTTCTTCGCGATCGTGGTGATTTATCTGCTGTCGCCGTTGATTAGCGTGAAACGCATTGATGGCCGCACGGCGCTGGCGCTCATTGTGCTGCTGGGCGTGGTGGCGAACCCGAATACCGTGGCGCAAAAGCTCTACGGCGTGCAATGGCTGCCGGTGAATCTCTACATTAACGGGGATACGTTTTATTACGTGCTCTATGGCCTGATGGGCCGCGCTATCGGGATGATGGAAACGCAGCAGCGGCCGGTAAGCCTGCTGGCGGGCGTGTTGCTGGCGGTGAGCACGGTGTCGATTGCCAGCGGCACGCATCAGGCGCTGGAGAGCCACGGTAATTTTGCCGACACTTTTTACCTCTACTGCGGCCCGCTGGTGTTGATCGCCGCGTTAAGCCTGCTGGTGCTGGCGAAAAACACGCTTAACCGCGAGCTTGCGCCGCTGTCGTTTATTGCCCGTTATTCGCTGGGGATTTACGGTTTTCATGCCCTCATCATCCATTTTATGCGCACGCGCCATCTCGAACTGACGGCGTGGCCAGCGCTGGATATCGCCTGGATTTTTAGTATGACGCTTGCGGGCAGCCTCCTGCTGGCCGCGCTCCTGCAACGTATCGATCGCCGCCGTCTGGTCAGTTAATCGCGCGCAGGCGGGCGCGCTGAAGCTGCCGGGCAGATGAAAACCCGGCAGCCAGCGCCGCCTGTTCAGCGCCCTGCCCCTGAAGCAAACACTGACTGGCGAACGCCACGCGCAGTTGCTCCAGATAGTCACGCACACTTACCCCTAAATGTTCCTTAAAGAGCCGCGACAGGTGACGCGGGCTGACATGCGCCCGGCCCGCGATCTCCGTCAGGCTCCACGCACCCTGCGGATTGGCGGCCAGCAGATCCTGAGCCCGATGCACGGCGGGGTGTAGATGGTTACGGTAACGCAGCCAGGGCGACAGCTGCGGATCGTCGCCGGAGCGGCGAAACCAGACCACCATTTCGCGCGCCACGTCGAGGGCCGCGCGTGGCCCGCTCAGTCGATGAATAAGATGCAGGCTTAAATCGATACCAGAGGTAATGCCCGCGCTGGTCCAGATGCCGCGGTCCTCCACGAAAATGCGGTTATCGCGCACCAGTGCGCCAGGCGCGGCGGCTTTGAGGCGCGCCAGCACATCGTGATGCGTGGTGCACTCCACGCCATGCAGCAGCCCGGCGCGGGCCGCCAGAAGAGCGCCGGAACAGACGCAGATAAGCGTGATCTTCCGGCTGTGGATCTGCGGTTGCAGGCGCATTAGCCAGTTACGGGCGGCCTGCGCCTCTGTCGTATCAAACCAACGGCTGGAATCCGACACGCCAGGCAGAACCAGCAGACTGCCTGGCGGCAGTGTGTCTGGTAACGGGGCGATACCGGCGATCTGCAGGCCGGTCGACATCGTGACGTGCGCTTCAGGCCCGATATAGTTCAGGCTGAAGGCATCGCCCGCGAGCGCGAGCGTCTCCGCAGGGCCCGTTAAATCGAGCGCCATGACGCCAGGCAACACCACAAACCAGACAGGAATAGTCATCCCAAAGACTCCAGACATTGCGCTACGCTGCTAATCGTCGCGAAACGCCCTGCCAGCACCGTTTCAGTGCGGTGGCGCAGCGTTTCCACATCCAGCGTCACGCCTTTCCAGGTCATCGGGAAGGTCAGCGTCGCTTCGCTGACAAACGTCACCCGATAGCCCAGATCAGAGGCGACCCGCGTAGTGGTTTCGCAACACTGCTCGGTACGGATACCGCAAATAATCAGGTGGTTAATATCTCTTTGGCGCAGCCATAAATCCAGCCCGGTATCGGTGAATGCGTTATGAACATGCTTATGAAATGTCACGGCGGCCTGATGACGCAGAAAAGGCATTGGCGCGACAAAGCCGGACTCCAGCGTAAATAACGCATCGCCATCGACATGGAAAATATCAACGATCGGTACATTACGCGCCCGGCAGCCGTCGATGAGTCCGTTCATGGCCTCACAGAACGCCGGAAAGTCATCTTCCCGCCAGTAGTCACGATGAAGAAAGGATTGTTGAGTATCAATATTCAGCAGAGCGGTACGCGTCATTTCAGGACACCTTAGTGAGGGGGGATAAACCCTATTCTCACAGGCATCCCTGATCGTGGGCAGGCCAGAAAAGGACAAAAACCGGGTGTTTCAGGACGCCTTTTGCTGACCACCCGGTTCCCGTTAAGACATCAGCGGCAACAGCTGTCGGTAAAGCTGGCGGAAGGTTTCCCGCTGCTCGCCGTAGCGCTGATGACGCGCCCTGTCTGGCTGATGCTGCTGCTCCAGCGGCAGCGGCGGCAGCAGCGCTTTCAGCGAACGCTCAGGCGCCAGCGCAATCTGTGCAAGCCTTGCCGCGCCAAGCGCCGGGCCTACGTCGCCGCCGGTGCGATAATCCAGCGGCATGCCGCTGATATCTGCCAGCATCTGTCGCCAGTACGTACTCCGTGCGCCGCCGCCGATGAGCGTGACGCTTTGCGGCGTCACGCCGCACGCGTGCACCGCGTCCATACCGTCTGCCAGCGCATAGCCGACGCCTTCCAGCACCGCACGCGCCAGTTCAGCCGGGCCGTGCTCATGCGTCAGCCCGAAAAATACGCCTTTCGCCAGCGGGTTGTTATGCGGCGTGCGCTCGCCTGAAAGATAAGGCAGAAACCAGACCGTGCCCGCCTCTTCACGCGCGCGTTGCGCGGCGGCCAGCAGCGCCGGAACGTTATCCGCGCCCGTCAATGACGCGGCCCAGTCAAGGCATGACGCGGCGCTCAACATCACCGACATCAAATGCCAGCGCGCTGGTAAGGCGTGACAAAAGCTGTGTACTGCGCTCTCCGGCCTGGCGCGGAATCCATCGCTGACCGCAAAGTAAACGCCTGAGGTGCCGAGCGACAACATCGCGTCGCCAGGATCGGCAAGCCCGACACCCACCGCACCCGCGGCATTATCGCCACCGCCTGCGACCACCGGCACCGCATCCATGCCCCAGGCCGCGGCAACGTCGTGCTTCAGCTCGCCAGTTATTTCACTGCCTTCGAACAGCGCAGGCATAGTCTCACGTTGCAGGTGACAGGCCGCCAGCATCGTGTCGCTCCAGTCGCGCTGCGCCACGTCGAGCCACATCGTGCCTGCCGCGTCAGACATGTCGCTCGCAAAAACGCCGGTCATGCGCAGCCGCAGATAATCTTTCGGTAGCAGCACTTTATCGGTTTGCCTGAAAATGTCTGGCTCGTGACGTTCAACCCACAGCAGCTTCGGCGCGGTGAAGCCGGGCATCATTAAATTACCGGTAATCGCGCGCGAATTGGGCACCTTTTCTTCAAGAATGGCGCACTCCTGCGCGCTACGTCCGTCATTCCATAAAATCGCCGGACGCAGGACACGTTGCTGTTTATCGAGCAGTGTGGCGCCGTGCATCTGGCCGCTTAAACCGATCGCTTTCACGTCTCGCAGGCTGCGCTGTGCGCCGAGCGCCTGCATGGCGCGGTCCGTCGCCTGCCACCAGCTTTCAGGATCTTGCTCCGACCACAACGGATGCGGACGGGAGACCTGCAGCGTTTCACTGTGCGAGGCCACCAGCGCGCCCTGCTCATCCAGCAGAATAACTTTTACCCCTGACGTTCCAAGGTCGATCCCAATGTACATAGCCAGCGCTCCTGAGCAAGAACGCCGCCCGAAGGCGGCGCCACGCGTTTACTTATCAAACAGATAATAATTGACCAGATTTTCCAGCAACTCCTGATGCCCGCTCTGATGTTGCGGCGCCAGATTGTGCTGCTCCGCGTACTGTGCCAGCTCGGCAAGCGACATTTGCCCTTTGAGGATCTGCTGGCCCAGCTCGCCGTTCCAGCCTGCATAGCGGCGGGCGACGCGTTTATCCAGTTCGCCATCTTCCAGCATTTTCGCCGCCACTTTCAGCGACAGCGCCATCGTATCCATCGCGCCGATATGGCCGTAGAAGAGATCGTATTTATCGGTGCTCTGACGGCGCACTTTGGCGTCGAAGTTCAGGCCGCCGGTGGTAAAACCGCCCGCTTTGAGGATTTCGTACATCACCAGCGCGTTCTCTTCGACGCTGTTCGGGAACTGATCGGTGTCCCACCCAAGCTGCGGGTCGCCGCGGTTCGCATCCACCGAGCCGAAAATACCGAGCGCAATGGCGCTGGCTATCTCATGATGAAAAGAATGCCCGGCAAGCGTGGCGTGGTTAGCCTCAATGTTGAGCTTAATCTCTTTTTCCAGGCCGAACTGTTTCAGGAAGCCATACACCGTCGCAGCGTCATAGTCATACTGATGTTTGGTCGGCTCCTGCGGTTTCGGCTCGATAAGCAGCGTTCCGCGAAAGCCGGTTTTATGCTTATGTTCCACAACCATTTGCATAAAGCGACCAAGCTGTTCGCGCTCCTGGCGCAGGTCCGTGTTGAGCAGCGTTTCATAACCTTCACGCCCGCCCCACAGCACATAGTTCTCCCCGCCCAACTGGTGCGTCGCGTTCATGGCGGTTACCACTTGCGTGGCCGCCCAGGAGAAGACTTCCGGATCAGGGTTGGTGGCGGCACCCGCGCCGTAGCGCGGATGGGTAAAGCAGTTGGCGGTGCCCCACAGCAACTTCACGCCGCTTTCCTGTTGCTTCTGCGCCAGCACCTCGACCATCTGGGCGAAATTATTCAGATATTCTTTTAGTGATGCGCCTTCCGGCGACACGTCGACATCATGGAAGCAGTAGTACGGCACGTTGAGCTTATGGAAAAACTCAAACGCCACGTCGGCTTTGCGCTTCGCAAGGCTGAGGGCGTCGCCCGCCTGTTGCCACGGACGCTCGAAAGCGCCCACGCCAAACATATCCGAGCCGTTCCAGCAGAAAGTGTGCCAGTAGCAGGCGGCGAAACGCAGATGATCTTCCATACGTTTGCCAGCCACCAACTCGTCAGGATTGTAATGGCGGAATGCCAGGGGATTCGTGGTTTTCGGGCCTTCGTAACGCACACGTTCAAGTTGGTCGAAATAAGTCGGCATAATTGACTCCGTAATCAGGGGCTGTTGCAGCGAGAATAAATTAATCCTGGAATTTCCTTTGCCGTTGCTCAATTACGTTATTTCACACTGCGATTAAGAGAATGCACAAATGTGCGCTGGCTCGCAAAAAACAGGTTTCTTTTACTCAATATTGCATTGCGGGATAAATTCCATTTTGTTTGTGAAACTTTTGGATTTAACATTTGAAATCCGATCGGCGTCATAAAATCAGAAATAAACAAAAAAACATAATCCAAAGATAAAAATCTGTAATTGATCGCCAGCCTTTCCGCGCTAAAAATTCCTGCGTCCGTAAGTGTGAATGTCCGTTTCGTCCCCGATGAATTAAGCCCATTCGTAACACTGGAACAGGTATAAAAACCATGAAAATAAAGCAGCTTATTCTTACCCTGTGCGCGTCGCTGGCGTTGATCACCTTCAGCGGCATCGCAAAAGACATTAAAATCGGTATGGCTATTGATGACCTGCGGCTGGAGCGCTGGCAGAAAGACAGGGATATCTTTGTCAGCAAGGCAGAGTCGCTGGGCGCTAAAGTGTTTGTGCAGTCAGCGAACGGCAATGAAGAAACGCAGATGTCGCAAATTGAAAACATGATTAACCGTGGCGTGGATGTCCTGGTGATTATTCCCTACAACGGTCAGGTATTAAGTAATGTGGTCGCCGAGGCGAAGCGCGAAGGAATTAAAGTACTGGCGTATGACCGTATGATTAATAACGCCGATATCGATTTCTATATTTCTTTTGATAATGAGAAAGTCGGCGAAATTCAGGCGCAAAGCCTGGTGGATCAGGTGCCGCAAGGCAATTATTTCCTGATGGGCGGCTCGCCGGTTGATAATAACGCGCGCCTGTTCCGCGACGGCCAGATGAAAGTGCTGAAGCCCTTTATCGATAGCGGAAAAATAAAAGTGGTCGGCGACCAGTGGGTTGATGGCTGGCTGCCGGAAAACGCGCTGAAAATTATGGAAAATGCGCTGACCGCAAATAATAATAAAATCGACGCCGTCGTCGCCTCTAACGACGCGACCGCAGGCGGGGCCATTCAGGCGCTGAGCGCGCAGGGCCTTGCTGGTAAAGTCGCGATTTCGGGTCAGGATGCCGACCTTGCCGGTATCAAGCGCATCATGGCCGGCACGCAGACCATGACCGTCTATAAACCTATCACCCAGCTTGCTAATACCGCGGCGGAAGTCGCCGTCGAGCTTGGCAACGATAAGCAGCCCAAACCCGACGCGACCCTGAATAACGGGCTGAAAGAGGTTCCGGCGCGCCTGCTAGCTCCCATCAAAGTGGATAAATCCAATATCGAATCCACCGTTATAAAAGATGGCTTCCATAAAAAGAGCGATCTGTAATCTCGCGGCGTTCGCGGTATTTCGCGAACGCCAGGCCGCTGTTCGACCTCTGCAGGCGGAATCGTAATGCCTTATTTACTCGAAATGAAAAACATCACCAAAGCCTTTGGCGCGGTAAAAGCGGTAGATAGCGTGTCGCTCGCGCTGGCGCCTGGCGAAGTGATGTCGCTGTGCGGTGAAAACGGCTCTGGTAAATCAACCCTGATGAAAGTGCTCTGCGGCATTTACCCCTGGGGCAGTTATGAGGGCGAAATTGTGTTTGCCGGCGAGCCGCTCACGCCAACGCATATCCGTGATACCGAGCGTAAAGGTATCGCGATTATTCACCAGGAGCTGGCACTGGTGAAAAACCTGACGGTGCTGGAAAACATCTTTCTGGGTGCCGAAATCACGCGTCACGGCGTGCTGGATTACGATGCCATGACGCTGCGCTGCGAAAAACTGCTGGCCCAGGTGAGCCTGCACATTTCGCCGCATACCCGCACGGGCGATCTCGGGCTTGGGCAGCAGCAACTGGTGGAGATCGCGAAAGCGCTCAATAAACAGGTGCGTCTGCTGGTGCTGGATGAGCCGACGGCCTCACTTACCGAGCAGGAGACCGCGCTGTTGCTGGATATAATCCGCGATCTGCAACAACACGGCATCGCCTGTATTTATATCTCTCACAAACTGAATGAAGTGAAGGCGATTTCTGACACTATCTGCGTGATCAGGGATGGCAAACCCGTCGGCACGCGCCCTGCCGCGCAGATGAGCGAAGAAGAGATCATCGCCATGATGGTAGGCCGTGAACTGACGGCCCTTTATCCGAGCGAGCCACACAGCCCCGGTGACGAAATTCTGCGCGTTGAGAATCTGACGGCATGGCACCCCGTTAACCACCATATCCGCCGCGTCAGCGATCTCACTTTTTCACTGCGCCGTGGTGAAATCCTCGGTATCGCCGGGCTGGTCGGTGCCGGGCGCACCGAGGCGATGCAGTGCCTGTTTGGCATCTGGCCGGGGCGCTGGCAGGGCAGCATCTTTATTGACGGCAAGCCGGTCACTATCCGCAACTGCCAGCAGGCTATCGCCCACGGTATCGCGATGGTGCCGGAAGACCGCAAAAAAGATGGCATCGTACCGGTGATGGCGGTCGGGCAAAACATCACGCTTGCCGCTCTGGATCAGTTTAGCGGGCCACTCAGCGCGCTGGATGCGGCGGCGGAGCAGCAGTGCATTCTCGATTCGCTGCAGCGATTAAAAGTAAAAACGGCCTCACCGATGCTGGCGATTGGTCGCCTTAGCGGCGGCAATCAACAGAAAGCGATTCTGGCGCGCTGCCTGCTGCTCAATCCACGCATTCTTATTCTGGATGAACCGACGCGCGGCATTGATATCGGCGCGAAATATGAAATCTACAAACTCATCCACCAGCTGGTGCAGCAGGGTATTGCCGTTATCGTTATTTCTTCGGAGCTGCCGGAAGTGCTTGGCCTGAGCGACCGGGTGCTGGTGATGCATGAAGGCCGACTGAAAGCCAATTTAATCAACCATCAGCTGACGCAGGAACAAGTGATGGAAGCCGCACTGAGGAGCGACCGCCATGTCGAAAAGCAACCCGTCTGAAATTAAGCTGACCGCAACGTCAGCCTCATCGCCGATATCTTTCCGCGCCCTGAACAAAATCAACTTTCAGGTGTTCGTCATGATCGCCGCCATTGTGGCCATCATGCTGTTTTTCACCCTGATGACGGAGGGCGCGTACCTGAGCGCGCGTAACATTTCTAACCTGCTGCGCCAGACCGCGATTACGGGCATCCTGGCGGTGGGGATGGTGTTTGTCATTATCTCGGCGGAAATCGATCTCTCTGTCGGCTCAATGATGGGATTGCTGGGCGGGGCCGCGGCCATTTTCGATGTCTGGCTAGGCTGGCCGCTTCCGCTGACGATTGTCGTCACGCTACTGCTCGGTCTGCTGCTGGGCGCCTGGAACGGCTGGTGGGTGGCGTACCGGAAAGTACCCTCGTTTATCGTCACCCTGGCGGGAATGCTGGCGTTTCGTGGCGTGCTGATTGGCATCACTAATGGCACAACGGTTTCGCCCACCAGCCCGGCGATGTCGCAGATTGGACAGAGCTACCTGCCGGGCGGCGTTGGCTTCGCCATTGGCGCGCTGGGGCTGGCGCTGTTTATCTTCTGGCAATGGCGCGGGCGCATGCGGCGTCAGGCGCTTGGATTAACGTCCACAGCGTCAACAGCGGTCGCGGGCAAGCAGGCGCTGACGGCGGTCATCGTGTTGGGCGCCATCTGGCTGCTTAATGATTATCGCGGCGTTCCGACGCCAGTGTTGATCCTGACGTTTCTGCTGCTGGCAGGCATGTTTATGGCGCTGCATACTGCCTTTGGCCGCCGCATTTACGCGATTGGCGGAAATCTGGACGCCGCAAGGCTTTCGGGTATCAATGTGGAGCGCACCAAGCTCGCGGTGTTCGCGATAAACGGCTTAATGGTGGCAATTGCCGGCCTGATTTTAAGCTCGCGGCTCGGCGCAGGCTCACCGTCAGCGGGAAACATTGCCGAGCTGGACGCCATCGCCGCCTGCGTCATCGGCGGCACCAGCCTTGCGGGCGGCGTCGGGAGCGTAGCGGGCGCGGTAATGGGCGCATTTATTATGGCGTCGCTTGATAACGGCATGAGCATGATGGATGTTCCCACGTTCTGGCAATACATCGTCAAAGGCGCCATTTTGCTGCTGGCGGTCTGGATGGATTCCGCCACCCGCAGGCGCGTATAACCATAACCTGCAATGGATCACATTGCCGGTGCACGGTTATTCCGCCTGGCGGGATATGTGTTATTCAAACAACAGGTTCAAGGCCGGATACTGACACTATGTTTGAAAAGCGTCATCGCATTACGCTGCTGTTTAATGCCAACAAAGCTTATGACCGCCAGGTGGTCGAAGGGGTTGGCGAGTATTTACAGGCTTCTCAGTCAGAGTGGGATATCTTCATGGAAGAGGATTTCCGCACCCGGATTGAGAACATCCGGGAGTGGCTTGGCGACGGGGTGATCGCCGATTTTGACGATCCGGAAATTGAGCAGTTGCTGAAGGATGTGCAGGTGCCGATTGTCGGCGTCGGCGGCTCTTATCATCGCCCGGAACATTATCCGCCCGTGCACTACATCGCGACGGATAACTACGCACTGGTGGAGAGCGCGTTTTTACATCTCAAAGAGAAAGGGGTACACCGTTTCGCTTTTTATGGGTTGCCCTCTTCCAGCGGCAAACGCTGGGCCGCCGAGCGCGAACATGCGTTCCGCGAGCTGGTAGCGCGTGAAAAATATCGCGGCGTCATTTATCAGGGGCTGGAAACCGCGCCGGAAAACTGGCAGCACGCGCAAAACCGGCTCTCTGACTGGCTGCAAACGCTACCGCCGCAAACTGGCATCATCGCCGTGACGGACGCGCGGGCGCGTCATCTGCTGCAGGTGTGCGAGCATCTGCATATTCCGGTGCCGGAGAAGCTTTGTGTTATCGGGATTGATAACGAAGAGCTGACCCGCTATCTCTCTCGCGTGGCGCTCTCGTCCGTGGCCCAGGGAACGCGACAGATGGGGTATCAGGCGGCAAAATTGCTGCATCGCCTTCTGGATAACGAAAATCTGCCGCTGCAGCGCGTGCTGGTGCCACCCGCGCGGGTGGTGGAAAGGCGCTCTACCGATTATCGTTCATTGCACGATCCAGCCGTTATCCAGGCGATGCACTACATTCGCAATCATGCCTGTAAGGGCATCAAAGTCGAGCAGGTGCTGGATGCGGTGGGCATCTCCCGCTCTAATCTTGAGAAGCGTTTTAAAGAAGAAGTGGGCGAAACCATTCACGCCATGATCCACGCCGAGAAGCTGGAAAAAGCGCGCAGTCTGTTGATCTCGACCTCATTGAGCATTAACGAGATTTCCCAGATGTGCGGCTACCCGTCACTGCAATATTTCTATTCGGTATTTAAAAAAGAGTACGACACCACGCCAAAGGATTATCGCGACCGATTCAGTGAAGTGATCATATAGAACGTGCTGTTCCGTATGGTTACAACGTTAAGCGACGCTTATGCCGCTTCGCGTAAAAAAAAGAAGTGTGCTAACCGCTAACGACGACAATAAAAAACGTCTTCCGAAGAAGACGTTTTTTACGCTCAGGCCAGGAGAGCCGCTACATTAGTTGGTTGCCAGCAGGTGCTGATTATCCTGATACATGGCAAACAGATAATTGTTATAGCTTTTTCCTTTGGTGGAGTAGCCTTTCAGCTTATGGATCATATTGCTGGCGGTGACTTCCTGGTCCGCTTTACGAAGCTGCAGGCGGGATTTACGGAAAGAGGCATAAGCCGGATGCGTATTCAGGTTTACCGCATACGCATTAACGGATTCTTTAACAGAGTTAAAGGTTGAATACCCTTTCACTTTCCCGGGCGCGTTATTACAACGCTTATTGCCGCATTTCATGCCGAACAGATTGTTATTGTTACGGGCAAGTTTCGACGTACCCCAGCCGCTTTCCGCTGCCGCCATCGTCGCGACCATGCTGGCAGGAATAATATCAACGCGTTCAAGCAGCGTATTCCACGGTACACGACGCGTATTGCCGTTCCATTTCACCTTGTAACGCTTCGCGATATCTTTCAGGCGCGCGCGTTCAGACGGCGACCACTGGGCGTCGTACTGCTTTGAAATAAGCCAGTTACGCTCAGCCGAAATGGCGGCATTCTGGCTGGTAATGTAAGGCATGACGGTCCGGAGAAACGCTTTTTTCCGTGGTGTTCCGGAAGGGTATTTTCGCAAATCAGGCAGTGAACCACTTATTACACTATTGCGAGAATACTCTTTTTTACTGCTTGCCAGTTTTTTACCGCTTGTCTTTTTAATATGGACTGTATGGCTCTTTTTCGTCGTGTGCTGCGTTGCCAGCACTTCACCCGAAAATGCCAGGGTGGCTAACATACACAGCGCCGCCCCTAATCGTCGAATTGAAGTCGATATCATCAGGTCTCCTGGTCGGATTTCAGCATTCCAACGCCTTATTATTTAATTAAATTTAAGAAAGGAATCTTAAATCGTATCAAAAATACCTCTATGGATCACCTAAAGAAATAAGTCGATTCTGAATTATGGCCTGAACCCTGCCGCTTAAATCACTGAAAATTAATAGTAAAAAGTGGAAATTTTAGCAATTTATGCTGGCGATGAGACGGCACGGCTCATCCTTGCGTTTCCTCCCCTTTCACTGGCGCTTAAGGATGAGGCTTTTGCAGCGTCGCCATGCGAGACTGGACAAAAATCGCACAGGATGCAGATAACTCATGAACCTCTCCCCTCTCGCGTTGTGTTTACTGCCCGGTATTGCGCTTGCGCAGTGGTCTGCCCCCGGTCTTCCCGCGTTTAAGGAACAGACGCCAGGCGTGTTTGTCAGTAAAGGCGCGCTGAAAAAAGGCGCTGATCCGCTGCGCCTGACGCTTGATAACGCCTGCTGGCAACCCGCAGGCCCGGTCAGGCTCAACCAGATGCTCTCGCTCAAGCCCTGCGCCGACCCGTCGCCCGAATGGCGACGCTTTCGCGACGGCAATTATCAGGTGCAGATAGACACGCGCTCCGGCACGCCGACGCTCATGCTGAGCGTGGAGCAGGAAGGCGAGAAAGCGACGACGGAAGTCGCGCGCCAGTGTCCGAAATGGGACGGTAAACCACTCACCATTGCCGTCAAAGAGACGTTCCCCGAAGGCAGCCAGGTGCGCGATTTCTACAGTGGTAACATCGTCACGGTCACGCAGGGGAAAATCACCCTCACGCCCGCGCCCGGGAGCAACGGGCTTCTGCTACTGGAACGCGCTGAATCACCCGCACAGGCAGCCTTTAACTGGCACAATGCCACCATCTATTTTGTCCTCACCGACCGCTTCGTTAATGGCGACCCGACTAACGACAACAGCTATGGACGCCATAAAGATGGTATGCAGGAGATCGGCACCTTTCACGGCGGCGATCTCCGGGGGCTCACCGGCAAACTGGATTATCTGCAAACGCTTGGCGTTAACGCGCTATGGATAAGCTCGCCGCTGGAGCAGATCCACGGCTGGGTGGGCGGCGGCACTAAAGGCGATTTTCCGCACTACGCCTACCACGGCTACTACCCGCAGGACTGGACAAAACTCGACGCTAATATGGGTACCCCGGACGATTTACGCCAGTTGGTGGATGAGGCGCACCGGCGCGGCATTCGCGTGTTGTTCGATGTGGTCATGAACCACGCGGGCTACGCCACGCTTGCCGATATGCAGGAATTTCAGTTTGGCGCGCTCTACCTGAAAGGCGAGGAGCTTAAAAAAACGCTGGGCGACCACTGGACGGACTGGCGTCCTTCACCGGGCCAGAGCTGGCACAGCTTTAATGATTACATTAACTTCAGCGATAAAAGCGCATGGGATAAATGGTGGGGGAAAAACTGGGTCCGCACCGATATCGGCGATTACGACAGCCCGGGCTTTGATGATCTCACCATGTCGCTCGCTTTCTTACCGGACCTGAAAACCGAATCGACGCAGCCCTCCGGCCTGCCGCATTTTTATCAGCACAAGCCCGACACCGCCGCGCAGGCTATCGACGGCGCCACTCCGCGCGATTACCTGACGCGCTGGCTCAGCCAGTGGGTACGCGATTACGGTATTGACGGTTTCCGGGTGGACACGGCAAAACATGTTGAGCAGGCAGCCTGGCAGCAGCTTAAAAATGAAGCCAGCGCCGCGCTCGCCGACTGGAAAGCGAATAACCCCGATAAAAAACTTGATGACGCGCCGTTCTGGATGACGGGCGAATCCTGGGGCCACGGCGTGATGCAGAGTGATTACTATCGCCACGGCTTCGACGCGATGATCAATTTTGATTACCAGGAGCAGGCGGCAAAAGCCGCCGACTGCCTGGCGTATATCGACCCAACCTGGCAGCAAATGGCAGAAAAACTTCAGGGCTTTAACGTACTGAGCTATCTCTCCTCGCACGACACCCGGCTGTTCCGCGAAGGCGGATCGCGCGCGGCAGAGCTGCTGCTACTCGCCCCTGGCGCCGTGCAAATCTATTACGGTGACGAGAGCGAGCGGCCTGCCGGGCATGGCGGTTCGGATCCGCTCCAGGGCACGCGATCGGATATGAACTGGCAGGATCTCACCGGAAAAAGCGCGGCGACGCTGGCGCACTGGCAAAAGCTCGGGCAGTTCCGCGCGCGTCACCCGGGCATTGGCGGCGGCAAACAGACCACGCTTTCACTTAACCAGGGCTACGGCTTTGTACGCCAGCAGGACGATGACGTCGTCATGGTTATCTGGGCGGGTCAGCAGTAAACGCCGGGCGGCGCGTCTTTCCCCACGCGCCGCCCTTTTAACCAGCATTAAATCCTGTCAGTCTTTACCATCGAAACATTTTGCATCAGAAAAGCGTTCACCCGCCGATTTGCACCATGCCAGTTGTAGCGCTATGGTTAGCCTCTTTTTAAAAGAATGCGACAGACTGACCGCTATGACGTTTTCACTTTTCGGCGACAAATTTACCCGCCATGCAGGCATTACGCGCCTCATGGAGGATCTCAACGACGGATTACGCACCCCTGGCGCTATCATGCTGGGCGGCGGAAACCCGGCGCAAATCCCGGCGATGAATGCCTATTTCCAGGAGCTGCTGGCCTCGATGCTGGAAAGCGGCAAAGTCACTGATGCGCTTTGCAATTATGATGGTCCGCGCGGAAAAAGTGAGCTGCTGGTGGCCCTGGCGGGGATGTTGAGAAAAGAGTTTGGCTGGGATGTTGAACCACAGAATATTGCACTGACAAACGGCAGCCAGAGCGCATTTTTCTACTTGTTTAACCTGTTTGCTGGTCGTCAGGCAGACGGCACCTCGAAAAAGGTGCTGTTCCCGCTCGCGCCAGAATACATCGGCTATGCAGATTCGGGGCTGGAAGAGGATCTGTTTGTCTCCGCACGCCCGAATATCGAGCTGCTGCCGGAAGGCCAGTTTAAATACCACGTCGATTTCGAACATCTGCATATCGGCCCGGAAACCGGCATGATTTGCGTGTCGCGTCCGACCAACCCGACGGGTAACGTCATCACCGACGAAGAGCTTATCAAGCTCGACGCGCTGGCAAACCAGCACAATATTCCGCTGGTTATTGATAACGCCTACGGCCTGCCGTTCCCCGGCATTATCTTCAGCGAGGCGCGCCCGCTGTGGAATCCTAATATTATTCTTTGCATGAGCCTCTCCAAGCTCGGCCTGCCGGGCAGCCGTTGCGGCATTATCATCGGCAACGAGAAAGTCATTTCCGCCATCAGCAACATGAACGGGATAATCAGCCTGGCGCCGGGCGGCATCGGGCCGGCGATGGCTTGTGAAATGATCAAACGCAACGACCTGCTGCGTCTGTCGCAGGACGTGATTAAGCCTTTTTACCAGCAGCGCGTACAGGAGACAATCGCCACGATTCGCCGCTACCTCTCACCGGAACGCTGCCTGATCCACAAGCCGGAAGGCGCGATTTTCCTGTGGTTGTGGTTTAAAGATTTACCGATCACCACCGAACTGCTTTACCAGCGCCTGAAAAAGCGCGGCGTGCTGATGGTGCCGGGCGATTTCTTCTTCCCGGGGCTGGATAAACCCTGGCCGCACACGCATCAGTGCATGCGCATGAACTATGTGCCGGAGCCGGAGAAAATCGAAGCGGGCGTGAAAATTCTGGCCGAAGAGATCGAACGCGCCTGGCAGGAAGCAGGTCAATAACGCGTACTTATCATCTCAGGCAAAATGCCGCCCGTGGGCGGCATTTTTGTTGCTTACAGCGTAATACTTAACGCCTGCGCGCCGCGCTCAGGCGTTACCACGACGCCCCATTCGCTGCCCGCGCCGCTGCCGCCCTGCACGCTAGCCACCTGAGGAACGTTGCGCAGGCAGAGCGTCCAGCCTGTCGCATTGCCGTTCCCTTCGACTGTCAGGCGATTGCCCTCACGCTTCACGCACAGCGTAAACACCGTCGTGCCGTCAGCGGCAGGCACCTCGCAGCGCGCTTCACGGCCCTCCTCCAGATTAAACAGCTGGAACGCGGTGCCCTCATGCCAGGCATAATCGGGCTTTTTATCGTTATTTCCGAGCGCCAACAGCGTGTTGTCGCGCACATAGACCGGCAGGCTCAGGAAGTCATGACGCTGGTTATGCCAGCGACTGCCGGAAAGCTCGTCGTTGCGCCACAGGTGCGTCCAGCGCCCTTCCGGCAGGTAAAACGCCACGTCGCCCGCCTCACTGAACACGGGTGCCACCAGCACCGCATCACCAAGCATATACTGGCGGTCGAGGTAATCGCAGGCCGGGTCATTCGGAAACTCCAGCATCATGGCGCGCATCACTGGCGTGCCGCGCTCGTGCGCTAACGCCGACTGGCGGTAGAGATAAGGCATCAGCCGGCATTTCAGCTGCGTGAAGTGGCGCACCACGTCGCAGGCTTCGTCATCGTAAGCCCAGGGCACACGGTACGATTTGCTGCCGTGCAGGCGGCTGTGGCTGGAGAGCAGCCCAAACGCGCACCAGCGTTTATAGACATGTGCCGGCGCGGTGTTTTCAAAGCCGCCGATATCGTGGCTCCAGAAGCCGAACCCGGAAAGGCCGATAGACAGCCCGCCGCGCAGGCTTTCAGCCATCGATTCATAGTTAGCGTAGCAGTCGCCGCCCCAGTGTACCGGGAACTGCTGCGCGCCCACCGAGGCCGAGCGGGCGAACAGCACCGCTTCTTCCTCGCCCACGGTCTCTTTGAGCACGTTCCAGACCAGCGCGTTATAGAGGAAGGCGTAGTGATTGTGCATTTTTTGCGGGTCAGCGCCGTTATGCCACACGACATCGGTCGGGATACGCTCGCCAAAATCGGTTTTAAAGCAATCGACGCCCATTCTCACCAGCCGCTTCAGATGGCCCGCGTACCATTCGCACGCCGCCGGGTTGGTGAAGTCGACGATACCCTGCCCCGGCTGCCATTTATCCCACTGCCACACCGCGCCGTTCGGGCGTTTCAGCAGGTAGCCTTTTTCCATCCCTTCGCGGAACAGCGGCGATTTCTGACCGATGTACGGATTGATCCAGACGCAGATTTTCAGCCCGCGGGCTTTGAGGCGCGCTAACATGCCTTCAGGATCCGGGAACGTCGCCGGGTCCCATTCGAAGTCACACCACTGAAACGCCTTCATCCAGAAGCAGTCGAAGTGAAAGACATGCAGCGGCAGTTCGCGCGCCGCCATGCCGTCGATAAAGCTGTTTACCGTCTCTTCATCGTAATTAGTCGTAAATGATGTGGTGAGCCACAGCCCGAACGACCAGGCGGGCGGCAGCGCCGGACGGCCTGTCAGGCGAGTATAGCGATCCAGCACCGCTTTCGGCGTCGGGCCGTCGATAACGAAATACTCCAGATATTCCCCGGCCACGCTGAACTGTACTTTCGAGACTTTTTCAGAAGCCACTTCGAAGGAGACGCACTCCGGGTGATTGACCAGTACGCCATAACCGCGGTTGGTCAGGTAAAACGGAATGTTTTTGTACGCCTGCTCGGTGCTCGTGCCGCCGTCGCGATTCCAGGTCTCCACCGTCTGACCGTTCTTCACCAGGGCAGTAAAGCGTTCGCCGAGCCCGTACACCGTCTCGCCGACGCCCAGATCCAGCCGCTCAAACATAAAGGTCGCGGCGTTGCCGTCCTGAACATAACCGCTGTTCTTTACCTGGCTGCCGGTAATCCGCTCGCCGTCACGCAGAAAATCGAGCGCCCAGTTTTCGCCTTTGGTCACCCGCACGCTGAGGCTGCCGCTTTTTAGCTCGGCATAGCTCTCGGTTTCGCACATCGCTACCGGCACGTTTTCCTGAACCTTGAGCGGGTAATGCGGGCCGTTATCCGGCACGCCCTGAAAATGCGCGATACGCACGCCGATAATGCCCTCCTGCGGCGAAAAAAACCGCAGCGTAAAGAGCGGGATATCCAGTTGCCCGGCACGTTCGCGCACGTCTCGCGGCGCGGCACAGACAATCATTTCGCCGTCGCGCTGCTCGACATCAAACACCTGAATGGGATGCAGCAGGCTTAAACCCGGCTGGATCAGCCAGTTCCCGTCACTGATTTTCATGACTTACCCCTTAGACTCATGGAATGCGTCGCTAACCGGCAGCGTTTCAAACTCTTTCTGGTTATTGCGCGCGCCCTGCGCCAGTTCCGCCAGGATATGTTTCAAAAACGGTGTCTTTAGCGTGTAATAGCGTTTCGCGATGATGGCGCTCAGCACATAGCAGACGCCCGGCGCCAGCGTGAACAGCGCGATAATGATGGTGAGCGTCGCACCGTTCTGGGCTTTCGCGGCGGCGTCATAGCCACCGCCCGCCAGCATCCAGCCGATAAGCGCGCCGCCGAGCGCCAGACCCAGTTTCAGGACAAACAGCGTGCCCGCAAAACTGATGCCGGTCAGACGTTTGCCGTTACGCCATTCACCGTAATCGACCGTGTCGGACATCATGACCCACTGAATCGGCGTGACCAGCTGGTGCAGAACGCCGATAACGAAGATAAAGATGAACATCACAATGGTGGCGCTCATCGGCACAAAGAACATGGCGACGCTCAGGACCGCCAGCGCGGCGTTGGTCCACCAGAAGACGCTGACTTTGCACTTCCAGTCGGTGAGCGGTTTGGCGAGTGCGCTGCCGAACAGGTTGCCGACGCAGTAAAGCCCGAGGAACCAGGAGAACAGCGCGGCGTCACCCATAATCCAGGTGACGTAGTACATCATCGCCCCGCCACGTACGCAGACCGCGAGAATATTAAGCAGGGTCAGCATGCCCACAACACGCCACTGGTCGTTTTGCAGGATATCGCGCAAGTCTTCACGCATGGTCGAGGTCGTTGGCGGCGCCTCGACACGCTCTTTGGTCGTGAAAAAACAAAACGCGAGCATCAGAAACGCCACCGCGGCCAGCACCGCTATGCCCGCCTGAAAGCCGAACGCTTTATCTTCGCCGCCAAAAAAATTTACCAGCGGCATCATCAGTACCGTAGAGAGCATGCCGCCCGCCGTCGCCAGCACGAAACGCCACGATTGCAGCGAGATACGCTGCTGCGGATCGCTGGTAATCACGCCGCCCAGCGCGCAATAAGGAATATTCACGACGGTGTACATCAGGGTGAGCAGCGTGTAGGTCGCGGCGGCGTAAATCATCTTGCCGGTGAGGCTGAGTTCCGGTGTGCTGTAAGCGAACACGCACACCACGCCGAACGGCAGCGCGCCGAACAACACCCACGGGCGAAATTTACCCCAGCGGCTGCGGGTGCGGTCCGCAATCAGCCCCATCGCCGGGTCGGATATCGCATCCAGCGCGCGGGCCAGCAAAAACATCGTGCCGACGAAACCGGCGGGAATGCCGAAGATATCGGTGTAGAAAAACATCATATAAAGCATTACGTTATCAAAGACGATATGGCTTGCGGCGTCTCCCATGCCGTAGCCTATCTTCTCCTTCACGGTAAGCGCTTGCTCACTCATCGGGCAGTCCTCATCGGCGATACGCGAAATTTCACTTAGGTTTTAACGCCGTTCGGATCCCCCAGAAATTCTGTTTTCTGGTAATTTCTTTATGATTCTTGTTTTCTGTGATCGCGTTAACTCGCTGATGCAACGAATGAATAATTTTTGTTGCAGATAACAGGCAAAAAATACTTAAGCAAAACCGTATCACGCCCGTCAGACGGGCGAAAAAAGAGTGTGGTGGGGGTATTGGTAAGCGTCAGAAACGCGCCTATAATGCGCCGGCCTCCATGTAGCAATGCAGGCGCGGAAGATCGTCGTCTCCGGTGAGGCGGCTGGACTTCAAATCCAGTTGGGACCGCCAGCGGCCCCGGGCAGGTTCGACTCCTGTGATCTTCCGCCAAAATGCTTTCCCTGGTTTATGATGTGTAGCCCTTCTGCTGAATGCCCGCCTCTCTTCTTCTCCTGAGTATTTTTTCTGTCACTCTAATTATTAAGGCAAATAACAGTAAGGTCAGAATAGTGGTAGAACTCACAAAAAACAGCTCAAACAGCGTATCCATTTGTCCTTCAAGATCAATTATTTGTTTTGCCGAAGAATAATGATTAACAAGATACCAGGCGAGATAACTTGACGCGTAATCCAGTTCAGAAAAAAGCCAGACAAGAAGTAATATACCGTAATAAACACTGCCTTTTATAAGCCTGTTCCAGGACCACCAACCGACAAGCCGGATAATCAATCCCCATAAAAAAATATTTAATAAAAGGAAAAGACTTACAGAAGCAACCGGATTTATTCCCTCGCCATAGCTACCCATACCTACAAAAAAGATATTAATTAACGGTATAGTGATTAACGCCGCCAGTAATGACAATTTATATAAGAAGGTCTTAGGATAATCTGGCATAAGGCATCCCTATAACATTTAATTGTCCATACGCCTTCAAACCGCTACAGTGGACCACATATCTTACTGATTTTAACAGTGCTCTTCTTAATATGTAAAAATCCGATCGGTTATAAAACGTCACGCAACCGTCAGAAACACCGGTGCCGTCTGGCCGCAATGGATGAAGACGAAAGCTGCCACGAAAAGTCCCGTCTACGAACGTTTGATCATCAATAAAGCCGTCCTGCCTGAATAAAGCAAACCACTCATTATAGAGATTCCCTGTATCTCTCTTTTTCTGCCACGTACGATACCTCGAATAAGGTCCTCCTCGTGGCCGCTCAACAATCCAGTATCTCCCCAACGGAATCGGCCCATTACGCCTGCCGGCAAATTCAACGGTGTTTTTATAACTCCCCAGCCCTGAAAAAACCGGGAAAGAGCCTACACCGGCGCAGCGCAAAATCAATCTGCCATCAGGTGTTTTTTCGTTGTAATTGAGTTCGCAAGAAATCATATCGCCATCCTAAGCATAAACCTGACTGTTCCATTGGTCCGTATACTGAATATTACCATTCAGGTATTTCCACGTGATTTTACTGTATATCAGGGCCACGGATTCTACGGGTGTGGAAAGAAGTCCTTCTGGATGTTTAAAATTTTGCATATTAGGATGAATACCCGTAATCCTGACCGATTCGAGCACCATCTGGAAAAACTCCTCTTCCATTCCGGCCCGGTTTATTCGATACCAGCGAATAATTGCCTGCTGAAGGTTTTCGCTGGTGGCAACAGCCCGATAAAGATAAGGAGAGGATTTATCGAACTCTTTTTCAATATTCATCAGATTATGAACACGCGTGGCGGTCAGCCTGCCGGTATTACCATCATAAGGCACTGCCAGCCCATGCCCAAAACTCTGGATCTCTATGCTGCCCTCACGTCCAGTGACCTCGGAACCGCCAGCAATTAACACGCCTGAGGCGTCGTAGAGCCATAAATGTGCCGGAACTGCCATAATTATCTCCTTTTATTAACCATAGCCATGTAATCCTGCCAGGTATTTCCCCACCAAATAAATTAAAAACTCCGGTGTGATTATTTAGCGTAAAACAGATTAAAAAGTAAAAAGGAGATATTTTGTAATAGCGGTATCTTTGACTAAAATTAAAAAAGCACCCTACGCATTCACGCAAAAAATAAGAAACTAACCACTATATTATTAATACATTAATCGATGCCGTTACGCCTTCTGTCAATCCCCTTCCCCTTTACACGCCTTGCAAATACCCCGCCAGCAGGCGGGATAAGTGCGTCTGAAATTGTTCCGTGTAACCCGCTGGAATAAATCCTTCGAGAAATGCCTTCGTCGGGCCGGTTATGACGCCAAGCGCGAGATGCGCGGTAAAAACCGGGTCGGGGAACGTGTTATCCGGCGCGGTAGCGAGCATTTGCGCTATGGCGTTAACCATCCGCTGATAAATCACGCCCATCAGACGCGCGCCGTCGCGCTCTGCCGCAACGGCGTAGAGCGCTTTTGACTCATCAGGATTGGCTAATTTCAGGCTCAGATAAGCCCGCACTATCGTCCTTGCCATTTCCGCGACAGGTTTACCGCGTGCGGAAATACAAGCGGCGTCGAGCGCGTCGGCAATTTTAGTTAAGTGCAACTCCAGCACGCCGGAAAGGAGCGCGTCGCGATTAGGGTAATACTGATAAAGGCTGCCGACGGACATCCCGGCGCGGTTTGCGACACGCGTTGTCGTACAGCGGCTTAATCCTTCATTCACTAAAACCTGAATGGTTGCCGTATGAAGCGCCTCCACCGTCGCGACTGAACGGCGCTGGACAGGCATTTTACGCGGGCTAAGGGGGGCTGCGGTCGTCTTCATGGAATGCGAATTCTTAAACTGAAGGATGCTTCATATACTAATACTTCCTCACCACCGATACAGCAAGCAGGCGTTATGAACAGTATTGAAAAGAGCGGAACTTATTTACTGGGCAACCGTGAAGTCAAACGGTTTGGTTACGGCGCGATGCAGCTGGCAGGGCCTGGCGTATTTGGGCCGCCGAAAGATAAAAGCACGGCGCTTAGCGTATTACGCGCCGCCGTCGAGGCAGGCGTAAATCATATCGATACCAGTGATTTTTACGGGCCGCATATTACGAATCAACTGATTTGCGAAGCGTTATATCCCTATCGCGGCGACCTGACGATTGTTACGAAAGTGGGGGCGAAACGCGGCAATGACGGCTCGTGGAACCCGGCGTTTTCCGCTGAGGAATTAACTCAGGCGGTGCATGATAATCTGCGCAATCTGAAACTCGACGCGCTGGACGTTGTTAATCTGCGCGCGATGTTCGACGTGCATGGTCCGGCGGAAGGGTCAATCGAAGCGCCGCTGTCGGTACTGGTGAAATTAAAAGAACAGGGGCTGATTAAACATATTGGCTTAAGCAACGTCACGCCCGGTCAGGTCGCCGAGGCGCGGAATATTGCCCCGATTTGCTGCGTACAGAATATGTATAACATCGTCCATCGCAACGACGAGGCGTTAATTGACGAGCTTGCCGACGCCGGAATTGCATACGTGCCGTTTTTCCCGTTAGGCGGTTTCTCACCGCTGCAATCCTCGACGCTTGCGTCTGTCGCTGCGCAATTATCCGCCACCCCGATGCAGGTCGCGCTCGCCTGGCTGTTGCAACGCGCAAAGAATATTTTATTAATTCCGGGCACCGCGTCAGTCGCGCATTTTTATGAAAACAGCAAGGCCGCAGAATTAACGCTTTCGCCGCAAACGCTGAACGCGTTAAACCAACTGGCGGCCTGATAAACAGACGCCTTCAGACGGTACTGATTTTATTTAAATATCACTACCGCCTGCGGGCGTTATTTTATAATTTTCTGCCGCGATGAGATCGCCTGGCACATCAACATCCAGCACCACGCCCGCATCGTCCAGTGCCAGCGTCAGCACCTCGCCGCGCGCCCGCGCCGTCTGCACAACGGATTTTGCGCCCTCGTCGCCGGAAAGCGCAGCCAGCGCATCAAAATACTCACGCCGGAACGCGACCGGATGGCCGTGGCGTTGCTGGTAGTGCGGCACCACGACCGGTTTCTCGTTAAGCGCCTGCGCCACGCGGCGTATCGAGGCCGCGGTGATAAACGGCAGATCGCCCGGGAGGATCAGCCAGCCTGCGGCATCCGGCGTCGCTTTTACGCCAAGCGCGATCGATTCCCCTATCCCGCCGGTGCCGCCTGCCGGCCTCACAAGATGCCAGCGCAGGCCGGAAGTTTCCGCTGCCGCCAGTACATGCGCTAACACCGGTTTGCCATGAAGCAGGGCGTCCAGCTTGTGCGTAGTCGCGCCGCCTGCGCGAAACCGCTCGCCCTTTCCGGCGGCGAGAATAATGATGACCGGCGGTGTGGTCGCAGACATTAGCCTGCCGCCTGTGCTTCTGCAAGGCGCTGCCGGGTCGCCGCGACGTCAGCCAGGATGCTGAGCGCCAGCGATTGCGCGTCGCGGGCTTTGGGGAAAATACCAATTGGCGCTTTAATGCGGGCGATATCCTCCTCGCGCCACCCGCGCTCGCGTAGCGCCTCCGTGCGCCTGGCATGCGTGCGCTGGCTGCCCAGCGCGCCGATATAAAACGGCCCGGCGGCCAGCGCGGCGTTAAGCACCGGCAGTTCACGGTCAAGATCGTGATACAGCAGGATCACGGCGGTATCGGCGTCCATCAGCGCGGCATCGGCCTGCGGCTCCGCGCCGCTACTGACATGCACGTCATACCCTGCCGCCCGCGCCACATTCGCCGTCGCGTCGGCTTCAACGGAGCGCCCATAAATGATAACGCGCGCGCAGGGCACATAGCGCACCTCGAAACCGTCGTCGCGCCAGCCCGTTTCCCTCGCCGGCAACACGCTTTGTAGCGTCTGCGAGGCCGGATGATAACGCATCCCGGCGGCTTTACGCTGCGCCAGCGCGTTGAGCGTCGCCAGCAGCGGCGTGACCGACCGTAACGGATGAATGCTGAGCGTAATGCCGCCGCCGCAGGGCAGCACAATATCGAAATATGGCGAGCCTTCGCCGTATTTCACCACGCGGTCTTTGCCGCAGGCTATCGCCTCCAGCGCTTCATAAGCGGCGGCCGATTCCACGCAGCCGCCGGAGACAAAACCGCAGTACGCGCCATCTTCGCGCACCGCCATGTGCGCCCCGAGCGCGCGGGACGAGCCGCCGCGGATATCTACCAGCGTGACCAGCGCCGTCGCCATACCGGCGTTCAACGCCTGCAACGCGAAGCGCAAAATTGTCGCGCTGTCGTCGGTTAACAACGCCGCCTCAGGCCGCGCCTGTTCTGTCAGGAGGGATTGTTGCAGCACTTTTTCTCATCCTTCTGTCAAACTGCGATGCGATACCGCTGACGACGCGGGGCCGTCAGCGGACGCGTTCCTTACGAGGCAAGCTCAGGCAGGCCTTCAAGTAATTTATCGAGCGTGATGGGGTATTCCCGCACGCGTACGCCGGTTGCGTTATAAATCGCGTTCGCAATGGCGGCGCTAACGCCGCACAGGCCCAGCTCGCCGACGCCTTTGGCTTTCATCGGCGATGACACCGGGTCGGTATCTTCGAGGAAAATGACCTCCTGCGTCGGGATATCGGCGTGAACCGGCACCTCGTAGAGCGCCATGTCGTGGTTGACGAAAAAGCCGCGCCGCGTGTCGACAAACAGCTCTTCCATCAGCGCACCGCCAAGGCCCATCGTCATCGCGCCAATCACCTGGCTGCGCGCGGTTTTCGGGTTGAGAATGCGACCGGCGGCGCAGACGGCCAGCATGCGGCGCACGCGCACCTCGCCGGTGTTCGCCTCCACAGCCACTTCAACAAAATGCCCGGCGAACGTAGACTGCTGAAACTCCTTGTCGAGGGAGCCATATTCCATGGTGTCTTCTGCAGTCAGCGTACCGTCGGCGGCAGCCTGCGCGAGCGGCGCGACCCTGCCTTCGCTGCGGATCTGACCATCGGCGAATTCCGCGCTGTTCGGGTCAAATCCGAGCCGTTTCGCTGCGGCTTCGCGCAGTTTGACGCAGGCGGCATAGACTCCCGCCGTTGAGCTGTTGGCGCCCCACTGCCCGCCGGAGCCGGACGAGATCGGGTAATCGGAATCGCCCAGGCGCACGGTCACGCTCTCCAGCGGCACGCCCATCATTTCGGCGGCGGTCTGGGCGATAATGGTGTAACTGCCGGTGCCGATGTCGGTCATGTCCGTTTCCACCGTCACCCGGCCCTGCGCATCCAGATGTACGCGCGCGCCGGAGGGTGTCACCAGGTTATTGCGAAACCCGGCCGCCATGCCGAGGCCCACCAGCCAGTCGCCTTCACGCACCTGGCCTGGCACCGGATTACGCTGCTGCCAGCCGAAATGCGCCGCGCCCGTGCGCAGGCACTCCACCAGCTGGCGGCGCGAGAAAAAGCGCTCCGGATGCGCCGGGTCGACCTGGGTGTCATTCATGATGCGAAACGCCACCGGGTCCATGCCGAGCTTCTCGGCCATTTCATCAATGGCGATTTCCAGCACCATCATTCCCGGCGCTTCGCCAGGCGCGCGCATGGAGTTGCCCTCCGGCAGGTCGAGCTCCGCCAGCCGCAGCCCGGTATGGCGGTTCGCCCCTGCGTACAGCAGTTCGGTCTGGTTGGTCGCCGTCTCCGTCGGCCCGCCCGGCAGGTTGCCGGACCAGCTCTCGTGCGCGATGGCGGTAATGCGCCCGTCCTTACGCGCGCCGAGGCGCACCCGCTGGATGGTCGCCGGGCGGTGCGTAGTGTTATTGGGAATAAACGGTCGCGGCAGCATCACTTTCACAGGGCGCTGCACCGCGCGGGCGCCGAGCGCGGCCAGCACCGCGTCGCTTCGCAAAAAGAGCTTGCTGCCAAAGCCGCCGCCGATATACGGCGAGCGCACGCGAATGTTTTCCAGGGGAATGTTGAGCGTTTTAGCGAGATCGCCGCGCCACCAGTTAATCATCTGGCTGGAGGTCCACAGCGTGAGTTTATCCCCCTCCCAGGCCGCCATTGACGCATGCGGCTCCATCGCCATGTGGCTTTGATCCGGCGTGGTGTAGGTGGCGTCGAACTGCACGTCGGCGCGGTTGAACGCGCTGTTGAAATCGCCGACCGTTTTATCGGGCGTATCCTCCGGCGGCGTCGTCACGGCGGGCTTTTCTTTCGCGAGATCGTACGCGCCCGGCGCTTCTTCATACGTCACCGTAATCAGCCCGGCGGCGGCGCGCGCCTGCTCAAAGGTCTCCGCCACCACCACGGCGATAGCCTGATGGTAGTGCTCTATCTCCGGGCCGCCCAGCAGCGTGGCGGCGTTCATGTCGCCTTTGCCGAGCGGGCCGGCGTTCTGCGCGGTGATGACCGCCAGCACGCCGGACGCCTGTTCCGCCGCCCGGGTATCCATAGCGGTAATACGTCCTTTGGCGATGGCGGAGCCGACCACATGACCGTAAGCCGCGTTCGGCGCTTCATCGTGCCATTCATAAGCGTACGTCGCCTGCCCGGACGTTTTCAGCGGTCCGTCGATGCGATCGCGTGGCCGCCCGACCACGTTTTGCTGGTCGATCGGGTTCTGTGTTGCCGGTTTATCGAATTTCATCAGCCTGCCCTCGCTTGCGTCAGTACCGAGGCGAGCGTGCGCTTCGCCAGTACCAGCTTGAATGCGTTTTCCGGTGTCGGTTGCGCGTCGGCAAAGAGCACGTCGTAGACGGCCTGCGCGCCATGAGGCACCTGCGCGTCCGCCGCTTCAACCCGCCAGGGCTGATGCGCCACGCCGCCGAGCGCCACGCGTCCGGTGCCGTCCGGCTGCACAATCGCCGCCACCGAAACCAGCGCAAACGCATACGAGGCGCGATCGCGCACTTTACGGTAGATCTGCGTGCCGCCCACCGGCGGCGGCAGCGTTACGGCAGTGATAAATTCGCCGGGCGCAAGCGTGGTTTCCAGATGCGGCGTATCGCCAGGCGCGCGGTAAAACGCCGCGATGGGGATATGCCGCTCCTCGCCTTGCGGGTCGACGGTTTCCACCACCGCATCCAGCAGACGCATGGCGACCGCCATATCGCTCGGGTGCGTGGCGATGCAGGCGTCGCTTGCGCCGACCACCGCTAACTGGCGGCTGTAGCCCTGCATGGCGGCGCAACCGCTGCCGGGCTGGCGTTTGTTGCACGGCTGGTTAGTGTCGTAGAAATAGGGGCAGCGGGTGCGCTGAAGCAGGTTCCCGGCGGTCGTGGCCCGGTTGCGTAACTGCCCGGACGCCCCGGCGAGCAGCGCGCGGGAGAGCACCGCGTAATCGCGGCGCACGCGCGGGTCCGCCGCCAGATCGGTGTTGCGCACCAGCGCGCCTATGCGCAGGCCGCCCTCGTCGGTGGGCTCAATCGTGTCCAGCGCCAGGCCGTTCACGTCGATAAGATGCACCGGCGTTTCTATCTCAAGCTTCATAAGATCGAGCAGATTCGTGCCGCCTGCGATGAATTTCGCGCCGGGTGTGCGCTGGGCGCTGGCCGCCGCCTCTGCAGGCGTCGCGGCGCGTTCATAAGTGAAAGCTTTCATGAGGATCCACTCCCGGCGACATCTTCGATCGCGGCAAGAATGTTGGAATACGCGCCGCAGCGACAGATATTGCCGCTCATTCGCTCGCGGATCTCGTCGGCGGTCATTTCCGGGGGCGAGACTAAATCGTGCGTCACATGGCTTGGGATGCCCGCTTCTATCTCTTTCAGCATGGCCACTGAGGAACAGATCTGCCCCGGCGTGCAGTAGCCGCACTGAAAACCGTCGTGCTCGACAAACGCGGCCTGCATCGGGTGCAGGTTGTCCGGCGTGCCGAGGCCTTCGATAGTCGTTATCTCTGCGCCTTCGTGCATGACCGCGAGCGTCAGGCAGGAATTCACGCGTCGCCCGTCGACAAGAACCGTACACGCCCCGCACTGGCCGTGATCGCAGCCTTTTTTGGTGCCGGTCAGGGCCAGATTTTCGCGCAGCGCGTCCAGCAGCGTGGTGCGGGTGTCAACGTCCACCTGTCGGGTCTCGCCATTTACCGTCAGCGTCAGCGCCATATACTGCGGCGCGCCGTCCGCCTCGCGCCGATGCGCGTTGTGTATTTCATCGCCTTGGTTGCTCATGCCAGGCCTCCAGTATCGTCAAAGCAGAAAGGGCATAAACCGCTACGATGCCGCGCGGTTTTTTTTATAACGGACTGTTAATAATAGACGGCGCTGGCAACCCGGCGGCGCGAGCGGGTGGATCGGCGTCAGAGCGAACCCCGGGGACGGCGCGGGAACAGGGGCGCAGGCCCCTGTAAAAGAACGTAAAACGCGCGCTACTGACGGCGTGGACGCGTGGCCCACAGCGACGCGCCGACAATAAACAGCCCACCGAGCCAGGCCGCCGGGGTGAGCGACTCTCCCAGCCACAGCATGGCGAACAGCGCGCCAAACAATGGCTCGGTTCCCATCAGCAGCGAGGCCCTGGTGGGCGTGGTGCGCTGTACCGCGTAATTCTGCGCAAAGAAGGCGAATATCGTGCAGAACAGCACCAGATAAAGCGTCGCGATCCAGAAGCCTGGACTGATCGGCAAGGCGGGAAGGGTATGATAAGTCCCGAGCAGCACCGCCAGCGCCCCGGCGGCAACCACGCCGGTCTGTACGGCCGTCAGGGCAAGCGCTGGCACATCGTGCCGCTGCGTCAGCGTTTTTGTCAGGCACACCATCACGGCCCGCAGCAGGGCCGCGCCCAGGAGAAGCGCATCACCCACGCCGAGCCCGGTAAGCGTGCCGCCGGTCAGCAGCAGCGCGCCGCACAGTGAAACGCCCGCCGCGATAAACGCCCGCGTTTCCGGGCGCGTACGAAAGACCCGCCATTCGACGAAAGGCGTCAGCACCACGCACAGGCTTATCAGAAACGCGGCGTTGCTGGCACTGGTCTGCGCGACGCCAAAAGTTTCACACAGAAAAATCGCCAGCAGCACCGAGCCAGGTGCCAGGCCCGCCGCCGTCGCCTCTCGCCAGTGGTTTTTCAGCGCAGGCAGCAGAATGAGAAACGTCAGCATAAAGCGAATAAACAGAAAGCCCGCCACCGGATAGAAAAAGAGCGCCTGACGCGCCATGCCGTAACTGGTGCCCCACACCACAGCCACTCCCAGCAGCATAACCTCGGCATATCCGCTGCCTGCGCGCCGCACCTCACCTTGCGCGCTCATATTTCTCTCCCCGCCGCCGGGATGAAAAACCCGTGACGCGTCGCAGGGTCTGCGCCCGCACGCCATCGCCGGTCAGCACGGTGACTTTACCGCCGTGCTGGGATAGTTTGTAAAACAGATAGCCGCGGTTAAGCAGCGCGAGGATCTGTTCCGACCGGCACGGCGCCTGTTGATAACGCTTCATGATCGCTTTCCTTGTGGTTAAACGTGAGAGTTGCGGCCTGCCACAGGGCGATTATGGGGCATTCCGCCCCGGCGAATAATCGGGGTAAACAAACAAGACTGTTGCGCTATGAGAACAAATCAATACATGGGACTGCTGCCGTACATGGCGGTGTTCGTGAAAGTGGTGGAAACGGGCAGCTTTTCCGCCGCGGCCGAACAGCTTGGCACCACCGCATCGTCGGTCAGCCGCCAGGTGGCGAGCCTCGAAAAAGCGCTGTCGGTAAAGCTGCTGGAGCGCACCACACGGCGTCTGCGGCTCTCGGCAGCGGGCGCCGATGCGTATGCCCACGGCTGTGAAATCGTGCAGGCGGCGGCTTGCGTCATGGCGCTGGCGGAGCGGGTCAACGACGCGCCGCAGGGCATGGTGAAGCTCAGCGCCCCGCGCGCCTTTGGCAGGGCGCTGATTGCGCCGCATATCGCAGCGTTCCTGAGCCGTCATCCCGGGGGCGATATCCAGCTCCAGCTGACCGACCGCCAGACCGATTTGATTGGCGATGAGCTCGATCTGATGGTGCGCATTACCGACACGCCCCCCGAAGGGCTGGCGGCGCGTCCGCTTATCCGGGTCAGCCATGTCATTTGCGCCACGCCCACGTACCTGAATAAGCACGGCTACCCGCAGCATCCGGACGATCTGGCGCGACACCATTGCCTCTATCTTGGCGAGACGCCTGGCGATAACGTCTGGAAATTCCGGCATCTGGAAACACACGATCGCGTTAGCGTCGTGGTACACGGACGTTACGTCACCAACCACAGCCTGGCGCGGCGGGATGGCGTGTTGAGCCATCTGGGTATCGGCTGTCTGCCACGGTTTGTCGCCCGCGAGGCGCTGGAGGCCGGGCAACTCGTTGAGGTGCTGCCGCAGTGGGATTACATGACGTCCTATTACGGTATGGCATGGCTGCTCTACCACCCGAACCGCTTTCTGCCGCCGAAGTGCCGCGCGTTGATCGACTTCCTGGCAGAGAAAATCGCCGGGTCGCCGCCTTGCGCGGTCGAAGGCTAAAAATTTGCCGTCCGCCGCCGATACCTCTGGTATCGTGAATTCCTCTGAAGCCGCCCGAACCGCCTGAGCCTGACACTATGATTTCCATCTGCATGATCGTGAAAAACGAGGCGCAGCACCTTGCCGCCACGCTGACCTCCGTCGCTGCGCATTTTGACGATATCGTGATTGTCGATACCGGCTCGCAGGACGAGACCAAAGCCATCGCGCGCCGCTTTACCGATAATGTTCATGACTTCGCCTGGGTGGAGGATTTCTCGGCGGCCCGTAACGCCTCGCTGCACTATGCGCGTCACGACTGGGTGCTGGTGATTGACGCCGACGAGGCGGTAGCGGCGGTCGATGTCCCGGCGCTACAGGCGCTTATCAATGCGCATCCGCAGGGCGTGGGCCGCGTGGAGCGGATTAACTATATCGACGAGGGCGAAGGGATGACGACCGTGCGTGAACGGGTATCGCGCCTGTTTTCGAAGGCGCGCTATTGCTATCAGGGTGTGATCCACGAACAGGTGACGCCGCGCGCAGGCATCCCGGCAGGCGAGACATTCCCGGCGCCCGTGACGCTGGATCATGTCGGCTATAAAAAAGCGGTATTGCAGCAGACGGATAAAATCAGCCGTAACATCCGGCTGCTAACGCGCGCGCTGCAAACCCGGCAGGACAGCCCCTATCTCTGGTTTCAGCTCGGTAAAAGCCATTTTCTGAAGCGCGACTACCCGGCGGCGGTTCAGGCGTTTCGCGAGGCGCTGCGTTACCAGCCAAATGTGGCGCTGGAGTATGTCGAAGAGCTGTGGAAACCCTGGGCTATGCGCTGATTAATAAGGGCGACTACGCCGCCGCCATGACGCTTATCGATTACGAGCGATGGTACACGTCGGCCGATTTTACGTTCCTTAAGGCGTTAATTCTGATGAACAACGGCAAGCTTCAGGAGGCCGTGGACACCTTTATAGCCTGCACAACATTGCCGGAGGGCAACAAAGCGGGCGTCAACAGCTTCAAGGCCTGGTACAACATCGGCGTTATCCTGGAGATTTCCGGTATGACGCCCGACGCGCAGGCGTGTTATCAGCAGTGCGGTGATTACCCGCCCGCGCAGGCCGGGCTGGCGCGGCTTAACGCCTGAGCCTTCAGCGCGGCGCGGCGCCGCTCTCCTTTAGCGCCTCCACCACCAGTGAAAACGCAGGAGATGGCTGCTTTCTGCTGGGATAATAGAGGTAATAACCGGGAAACGGACGACACCAGGGTTTCAGCACCTGTACCAGCCGTCCTTCTTCGATATGCGCGCCAAATTCCTCTTCCGGCAGGAAGGCGATGCCAAGCCCCGCCAGCGCCGCATCCACGATATGCGCCGAAGTGTTGAAAATTAGCTGGCCTTGCACGCGCACATTCACCGGCCCGTCGTCGCCGTCAAACTCCCACACGTAAACTCTGCCGGACGCGGCCATACGCATGTTGATGCAGTTGTGCTGCATCAGATCCTGCGGCGTCTGCGGCACCGGATGGCGGGCGAAATAGTCCGGCGAGGCCGCCGCCGCCATCCGCAACGCCGGCCCAATGGGCACGGCAATCATGTCTTTATCGATGGTGTCGCCCATGCGCACGCCTGCATCGAAGCGGTCCGCCACAATATCGCGAAAGCCGTGGTTAGCATCGAACTCCAGTCGGATATCCGGATATTCGCGCAATAGCGGCGTCAGTTTCGGCAGCAGAATGGTATGCAGGACGTTCGGCCCACAGGTGATGCGTACCGTGCCCGCAGGCTTGTCGCGCAGGGCGGTTAACATATCCAGCTCCGCCTCTATCTCATCAAAACGGTTGCCGATCGCCTGCAACAGCCGCTCGCCTGCGGCAGTAAGCGAGACGCTGCGCGTGGTACGCGTCAGCAGGCGGATTTGCAGCCGCGCTTCGAGACCGCTTATCGCCTGGCTCAGCGCAGGCTGGGTGACGCCCAGCTGCGCGGCGGCGCGGGTAAAGCTCCCCTCACGCGCCACGGTCACAAAAGAGAGCAGATCATTAAGATTTCGCTTCATTCTGGCTCCTGCCGGTGCGATTTATAAATATTACTTATAAGCCCATTAAGCATTCATTAGCTAGTCAGCACAAGACGCGCGTGTAACACTTTTACCGTCACTTGCATGCCAGCCCTGCCGCGCGGTCTCCGCGCTGTCGCGCACAGGTCCATTGACCTTATCCGCGCCCATAAAAACATCCCGTCACATCAGGTTTTTATTCTCAATAAAAGCCCGACCCCGGTGTGCCTGCGCACGGGCTGGCGCAGAAAAAGCGAAGGAAAAATATGTCCGGAACGTACCAGGAAACAGAAATACAAAGCGAAAAGACGCCCGCTTACTGGGCCGGCGTGCTGGCGATGACGCTGTGCGTCTTCGCGTTAGTAGCCTCGGAGTTTATGCCGGTAAGCCTTTTGACGCCGGTTTCGCGTGATTTAGGCGTCAGCGAGGGGTTGGCGGGTCAGGGGATCGCGATTTCCGGCGCGCTGGCGGTGCTGACCAGCCTGTCCATTGCGCGTCTCGCGAGCAGCGTCAACCGTAAGGCGTTGCTGCTGGGGCTGACTATTTTGATGGCGGTTTCCGGCGTCATCATCGCTATCGCGCCCGGTTACCTCACGTATATGGCGGGACGTGCCTTGATTGGCGTGGTGATAGGCGGCTTCTGGTCGCTCAGCGCCGCGACAGCGATACGGCTGGTGCCGCGCCATCAGGTAGCGCGCGCGCTGGCGGTTTTTAACGGCGGCAACGCGCTGGCGACGGTTATCGCCGCCCCGCTCGGCAGCTGGCTCGGCGGAGTGATCGGCTGGCGCGGTGCGTTTTTCTGTCTGGTGCCGGTCGCGATTATCGCGTTTATCTGGCAGTGGATAAGCCTGCCTTCAATGCCATCGTCGCCGCAAAAGACGCGCCAGAGCGGCCTGCTGCCTCTGCTGCGCCAGCCACTGGTGCTGACGGGAATGGCGGCCTGCGGGATCTTCTTTATGGGCCAGTTCGCGCTCTTTACCTATGTACGGCCCTTTCTTGAGTCCGTCACCCGCGTCGATGTCCCCACGCTGTCGCTCATTCTGTTGGTTATCGGGGTGGCAGGGTTTACCGGCACGATACTGATTGGCGGCGCATTGCGCGCCGGGCTCTACCGGACGCTTATCGCCATTCCGCTGCTGATGGCGACGGCAGCCATCGCGCTGACCGCTTTCGGACATCAGCTCTGGCTGGTCGCCGCGCTGCTCGGCGGCTGGGGGCTTATCGCGACCGCCGCGCCAGCGGGCTGGTGGACGTGGGTCGCGCGTACGCTGCCGGATAACGCCGAGGCGGGCGGCGGCCTGATGGTGGCGGTCGTTCAGCTCTCCATCGCGCTCGGCTCCACGCTCGGCGGACTCGCCTTCGACCACAGCGGCTGGCGCAGCGCGTTCCTTCTGAGCGCCGGGCTGCTGCTGCTGGCGGCGCTGCTGGCCGTGCTGACCGCACGACACGATCAACACCCTGATTTCTGAGCCGTAATACGGCTGACTACTAAGGAGCCTCGTTATGAAAATCAAAGCTATTGGCGCGATTTGTGCTACGCAACCGCTTGAACCTATGGAGATTTCCCGCCGCGAACCGGGCGCGCAGGATGTGCAAATCGCCATCGCGTATTGCGGCGTCTGCCACTCCGATATTCACCAGGCGCGCGCCGAATGGGCGGGCACGTTATTTCCCTGCGTGCCAGGCCATGAAATCGTCGGACGCGTCACCGCGACCGGGGCGCAGGTTTCCGGCTTTAAGCCGGGCGATTTGGTGGGCGTGGGTTGTATTGTGGACAGTTGCAAACACTGCGAGGAGTGCGACGAGGGCCTGGAAAACTACTGCGATCATATGACAGGCACTTATAACTTCCCGACGGCGGACGCGCCAGGCTATACGCTCGGCGGTTACTCGCAGCAGATCGTAGTGCATGAGCGCTACGTGTTGCGCATCCGTCATCCGGAATCGCAGCTTGCCGCCGTGGCGCCGCTGCTGTGCGCCGGGATCACTACGTATTCGCCGCTGCGCCACTGGAATATCGGGCCCGGGAAAAAAGTGGGCATTGTCGGCATCGGCGGGCTTGGGCATATGGGCATTAAGCTTGCGCATGCGATGGGCGCGCAGGTGGTGGCGTTCACCACTTCAGAATCCAAACGCGACGCGGCGAGAGCGCTGGGCGCGGATGACGTGGTGGTGTCGCGCAACGCCGATGAGATGCAGGCGCACGCGAAAAGCTTCGATTTCATCCTCAATACCGTGGCGGCGCCACACAGCCTGGATGCGTTCACCGCGCTGCTCAAACGTGACGGCACGATGACGCTGGTCGGCGCGCCTGCCTCGCCGCACCCATCGCCGGAGGTGTTTAACCTGATTTTCAAACGCCGCGCGATTGCAGGCTCCATGATTGGCGGCATTCCGGAAACCCAGGAGATGCTCGATTTCTGCGCCGAACACAACATCGTCGCCGACATTGAGCTTATCCGCGCTGACGAGATCAACGAGGCCTGGGAGCGCATGATCAAAGGCGATGTGAAATATCGCTTCGTGATAGACACCGCCACGCTCGCCTGAGTATTCCCACGCCGGGCAACGTAAACGTCCGGCGTCGCGATGTGGTCCATAACGCTTTTAGCTTTGACAGGAGATTGTGATGACTGAGATTTACCGTTGCGGTTCACGCGCCTCTTATGGCGGCCCGGAGGCGTGGTTTACGGGTACGGTGCGTATCGACCCGCTCTTTCCGGCAAACGATCCGGCCCGCGCGAGCGGCGGCAGCGTGACCTTTGAGCCCGGCGCGCGTACCGCCTGGCATACGCACCCGCTGGGCCAGACGCTTATCGTCACCGCCGGTTTCGGCTACGTGCAGACCTGGGGCCAGCCTGCGCGGGAGATTCGCCCCGGCGACGTGGTCTGGATCCCGCCGCATGAAAAACACTGGCATGGCGCAAGCCCGACCACGCCGCTGACGCATATCGCGATACAGGAAGCGCAGGACGGCAGCGTCGTGGAGTGGCTGGAGCACGTCAGCGACGCGCAGTACCACGCGCGCGGTTGATAAGCGCGGCCTGCGTTTGCGGCGCAGGCCGCGGCGCGAAAAAGCTTATCGGCGTGCAAAGGCCAGGTATAATCCGCAGCAGCGGGAATGGCCCGCGCCATTTTCCTTTGCGACAAGGACGTAATCATGAACGCGCCCGCGGACAGATTTCAACACACGCTGCTTTGCATTACCGTCGGGGTGGCCTGGTTTACGCTACCGGTCGCCATCTCCCTGTTACCAGGCTATTCAGGTATTTACCGTGCCGGGTTCGCCACGCCGCTGCTCTATTTCGTATTCTGGCTGCCCTTCGCCCTGCTCTGCTGGCGAACGTATCAGAAACACTACGGACTGCTGCCGCCGGGCAGGCTGAGCGTGCAATCGCTGGTATTGCCGGGGCTGGCGCTGATGGCGCTTTCGATGATCCACGGGTTGTTTGGCAGGCAGGAGCCCTGGAGCGCCACGCTGTCAGAGATGTCATCCTTTAGCCTGGCGCTGACGGCGATCTGCATCTGCCTGCTGGCGCCGGTGGTGGAAGAGGTTATCTGCCGCGGCTTTTTGCTGAACGCGGGCATCGGTTGGGGCAAAACCGGCCAGACGATAGCGATGGTCGCCACCTCGCTGTTTTTCGCCATCGGCCACGCGCAATATCAGATGCCTACCACCTTCATCTGGCTGTTTGTCTTCTCGGTGATCCTCTGTCAGGTGCGCATTCATACCGGCAGCCTGCTGGCGCCCATCGTGCTGCATTCGGCGACCAACATTATCGGCATGATGGCGGCGCTGAAACTCTCCTGAACTGCCTTACGCCGCCGGGAACCGCAGAATAAAGCGGTTCCAGCCCTCTTCATGCTCGACCGCCACCTGACCGCCGTGTAGCCGCACGATCGCCTGGGTGAGCGCCAGCCCAAGACCAGTCCCGGGCGTGTGGCGCGCGTTGTCGCCGCGCCAGAAGCGCAGAAACAGTTTATCCGCCTCGGCTATCGGCGCGCCCGGATTGGCGACGCTTAATACTGCGTAGTCCGCCTCCTGAGCAGCGGCGATCCGTACGTCGCCACCCGTTGGCGCATGGCGCAGCGCGTTGGTCAGAAGGTTAGTAAGCGCTCGCTGGAGGAGCAGACGGTCGGCGCGCAGCGTCCCGCTCGCCTGCACGCTAAACGTGATGCCGCGCTCTTCCGCCAGCGGCTCCAGGAAATCGGTCAGTTGATGGATAAACGGCTCAAGCGCCAGCGTCTCGCGGCGTAGCGCGATGTTTTGATGATCGGCGCGGGCGAGAAACAGAATGTTTTCAATAAGTCGGGTCATCTGCTCCAGCTCTTCGATATTGCCGGCAAGCAGGTTCTGATACTCCTGCACGCTGCGCGGGCGTTGTAGCGCGACCTGATTCTGCCCCAGCAGAATGTTGACCGGCGTGCGCAGCTCATGAGCGAGATCGTCGGCAAAGCGCGTCAGCCGGGCGAAATCCTCCGCCAGCCGGCGGCGCATGGTATTGAGCGCCTCGCCAAGCGGCAACAGCTCGCGCGGCAGGGTCTCCAGGCTTAGCGGCTGTTGCAGCGTCTCGCTGCCGGTGCGGGCGGTGGCCTCGCTAAGACGGCGAATCGCCCGCAGTCCGCGGCGGATAAGCCACGGGCTTAACAGCGCGGCGGCGAGCGTCGCCAGCAGGCAGACCAGCAGGCTTTCCCGCCGATATTCCGCCAGCATCTGCGCGCGCTCCTGCGCCACGCGCGCCACGGTGATGACCAGCGGCCCGTTTTTATCGCTCGCCGTCAGGGCTATCGCGCTGACATACACGCCGTCGGGCCGCCGCCAGCGGTGCAACGCCTGGTCGTTCACGCTCCGCCCCGGCAACACCGGCGCGAGCGTCGGCAGCGTCACGCCCGCCTGGTTGATGTTCACCAGCGTGTCGCCATCGACGCGGCGGATCAGCAGCACATCCTGTCGCGTATCCAGCATACGGTTGAAATAGAGCGGCAGCTGGCGCGGTTCGGCGCCGTCCGTCAAAAGCTGGCGCAATTGCGAGGCGCGGTTGAGCAACGTCTGATCGTCGCGCCAGACCAGCTCCGCGCTGAGCGAGCGGTAGAGCGACACGCCGGTAACACCGCAGGCGAACGCCACCAGCAGCGTAAAAATGAGCGTCAGGCGCAGCGTCAGTGAGGGGCTACGCATCGCTCTCCTCCGGCGCGTTGAGCCGATATCCCATGCCGCGGACGGTTTCAATCAGCTTGAGCGGGAAGGGATCGTCGATTTTCTTGCGCAGGCGACGGATGGCGACATCCACCACGTTGGTTTCGCTGTCAAAATTGATGCCCCAGACTTCGCTGGCGATAAGCGTGCGCGGCAAAATCTCCCCGACGCGGCTCGCCAGCAGCCAGAGCAGGGTAAATTCCTGGCGGGTCAGCGCGATCCGCTCGCCGCCGCGGCTGGCGGAGTGACGCGCGGTATCAAGCGTGAGGTCGGCCACCTGTAACGTCGCAGCGGCGGGCGCATGACGCCGCAGCTGGGCCCGTACGCGCGCCAGCAGTTCGGCGAAAGAAAAGGGCTTTACCAGATAGTCATCCGCGCCAAGCTCCAGCCCCTTGACGCGATCGCTGACTGCGTCTCTCGCCGTCAGGCAGAGTACCGGCGTGGCTTTGGCGGTGCGCAGCGCGCGCAACACCTGCCAGCCGTCGAGGCCCGGCAGCATGATATCAAGGATGATAAGCGCATAGTCCTGGTCCAGCGCCAGGTGCAGGCCATCGCGCCCGTCGGCGACAGCGTCCACCACCAGCCCCGCCTCGCGCAGCCCCTTTTCGAGCCACGCGCGGGTTTTTTCGTTGTCTTCAATCAGTAGCAGTTTCATGGCGACAGTCTCGCAAAGAACGCAGGCGCTGCCCAGCGCAGACACGCCGGATGACAAAACTGTCATCTTCGCGTCAGGCTTTTTCCCGCGCGCGGCTGGCAGGATAACCACACAACCCATTAAGGAGGAATGACAATGAACCGTTTTCAAACGCTTGCCGCCGCTGCCCTTTTCGCTCTGCCAGGGCTGGCGCTTGCCGCGTCTTCAAACTTACTGAGCGTACATGTGCTCAATGAACAGACCGGCAAACCCGCGCCGGGCGTAGTGGTTAAGCTTGAGAAAAAACAGGGCGACGCATGGCAGCCGCTGAACCAGGCGACAACCGATAAAGATGGCCGTATCAAAGCGCTGTGGCCGGACGCGCCCGCCGCCGCAGGCGACTATCGCGTTATCTTTGAAACCGGCGACTATTTCGCCTCGCATAAGCAGTCCAGCTTTTTCCCGGAAGTGCCGGTGGTGTTCCATATCGACAACACCGACGAGCACTACCATGTGCCGCTGCTGCTGAGCCAGTACGGCTACTCCACCTACCGCGGCAGCTGAAAACCGGGCGGCGGGCAGCACAGGATGTTGCCCAGAAAAACGAGCAGTGGCGAGGACTCTTTCTCGCCGTAATAGTCGACGTCAGGCAGCGCGTAAAGAAAGCTGATATCGCTGACGCCGCGCTCGCAAAGCTGTTCCGCCGCCGCGCGGGTTAAAAACGCAAACTGCGGGTCGAGCGCCGGATTGTGCGGATGAATCGATCCCGTCTCGCCGGGCACGGCACCATACCAGAGCGCGATCGCGCGTTCCGCATGGCCCGGCGCAAACCCGAAATCCTGCAAAAAATGGCGCTCGCAGCCGGGCGCGGGCAGCGCCTCACGCAGCGCCTTTTCATCGTCAGTCGTGGAATACCAGACCGCAAAATGCATCGTCGTCATGCTGTTCTCCGCGTCGCGTTGCCTCAGAGTTTACCCAGCAGCCGGAACCAGCCGTAATCCAGCGGCAGCAGGAAAAGAAACGTGACGATCGCCAGCGCCAGACAGAGCTTCATCCCGGCGCGCGCCGGTACGTTGCCAAGCGCCATCGCCACCACAATCGGCGACGCCTGATACGGCAGCAGCGGCGTCGAATATCCCAGCACCTGAATCATAATGGTCGACAGCAGCGGAAACCCGGTGCTGCGTGAAAAGCTTTCCGCAAGCGTGGTGTAAAGCGCCGGCACGCCGTTAGCGGTCATAATGAAATTCAGCGCGGTGGTGATGCCGGTGAGCGCGGCGAAGCTCGTAAAGGGGCGTTCCGGATCAAGCGGCATAATATGCATCAGCGCCTCGCCGACCGCGCTGCCGATGCCGGTATGGGTGACGGTCGTCGCAAGGCCAAGAATGCCCGCCACGTAGATACAGGTACGCATATTAACGCCGCTGGCGAACTCATCGCCGGTAATAAACCCGACGCGCGGCAGCAGCGTGATGACCGCCGCCGCAAGCCCCGTCCATGCAGGCCCGATGCCGTGCCAGCTCTCCGTCACCCACAGCACCAGCACCACCAGCAAAAGCCAGCCGAGGCGTTTTTCGGCGCGGCTCATCGGCGTTGCGGCGGGCAGTTCGCGCGGCCGCTGGGGCTTGCCGGGAAACAGCCAGCAGATAAGCGCTATCATCACCGCGCCCTTGAGCAGCCCCAGTACCGGCGTGTGCAGTAGCAGATAGGGCAGATAGTTAAGATGAATGCCGAAAGAGCCTTCCGCCGCGCCGCTCATGACGAGGTTCGGCACGTTAGCAGGCAGGATGGTGGCGGAAAGCTGAAAGGTGCCAAAACCCACCGCGAGCGCCAGGCCGTACCAGCCGCGGGTGTTTTCCTCGATACCGGCGCGTTTCGCCATCGCCGCCACAATCGGCATCAGCAGCGCGATGCGCCCCATGTTGGAGGGCATTACAAACGCCAGCGCATAGCTGAGCAGCACCACGCTCGCTACCATCTGCCACCAGGAGTCCGTCAGCCGCGCCGATAACGCCCGCGCGGCGCGGTCCGCCAGCCCGGTTTTGCGAATAGCCACGCCCAGCACGAAGCCGCTGAACACCAGCCAGAATGCCGATGACGCGAAGCCGCCGAACAGAACCTCCGGCGGGGCGATTTTGGCTATCATCGCCACCGCGAAAAAGAGCAGCGCGGTGATAAATTCCGGTAGCAGGGACGTCGCCCAGAGCACGATCGTCAGCAGAATAATAAGGGCGGGTAAGAAAAGCGGATGCGCAAGCCAGACGGACATACCTGTCTCCTGATGAATTTTTCAGCAAGTCTACGGCGCGCCAGACGTTAAGTAAATGTTATGGATTGCCTTTTTGCAGAAGCGCGCAGTCGTGATCCTGTAGCTCTTCGCTGTGCGCCAGGTTCAGTTGCAGAAGGTTGCGACGGGTCGCGAGCAGGACAAACGCGCCATCTTTTAGCGGCGCCAGCGCCAGCGAATAGCGGCCCATGTGCTCACGCGCCTGCGGCACTTCTTCTGCCAGCATGAGGAATGGCGAGCGACGCGACAGTTCTTCGCCGGTGATGTGCCGCGCCAGATAGTCGTGCCCGCGCAAGCCGCCCGGAAACGGCTGCCAGCGGCTGCCGATGGCGGTCATCGCCGCGTCAAGCTGCGCGCGCACGTCCGGGCGCAGGCAGGAGATGTGGATATGCAGATGGTTCTGGGAACGGCCCAGCCTGGAGTTGATGGTCAGCGAGACGGCGCTATCCGGCACCGGGCTACCGCGCTTTTCGCTCATCCAGCGGCGCGCCTGCCAGGCCTGCCAGAAAAAGTTAGGGGTGTTATCGGAAAGCAGTTGCGGGCTTTCGATACCGTTGATTTTCCACAGCGGCATTAACAGGTATTGCAGCGGGCCGTTGATATCTTTCAGCACGGCGTAGCCGGCAGGGAGATTCACCTGCGCGCAGGGCGCGGGGTTCTGGCGTTCACGTTCGCCGGGCAGACACTGCTGCGTCACGATGCGCCTGAGGATGTCGGGATCGTCCGCAAGGAAATAGCGCCACGCCACCAGCGCGGCCAGCGCCAGTAAGACAATGAGTGTGATCGTGACAGACACTATTCGCTTCATGCTTCGCCCTGATGATTCCGTAAACGCAAAGCGTAGCGTAAAACGGACCGCTACGGGGCACTATTGCGCGGAAAAGGCGGGCCACATCCTTGTGGCCAGGGTATTTAACGCTTGCTGATTTGATCGAACGTACCGCCGTTGGCAAAGTGCGTCTGCTGCGCTTTGGTCCAGCCGCCGAACACGTCATCAATCGTAAACAGCTTGAGTTTCGGGAAGGTGTTTTCATACTTCGCCGCAATTTGCGTATCGCGCGGGCGGTAGAAGTTTTTCGCAGCGATCTCCTGGCCTTCCGGTGAGTAGAGGTATTTCAGGTAGGCTTCCGCCACGGTCTGGGTGCCTTTCTCCTGCGCGACTTTATCGACGACCGAGACGGTCGGCTCCGCAAGGATAGACTCGCTCGGGGTCACGATTTCAAATTTGTCTTTGCCAAGCTCGTTGGCCGCCAGCAGGGCCTCGTTTTCCCAGGCGATCAGCACATCGCCAATGCCGCGCTCAACGAAGGTGTTGGTTGCGCCGCGCGCGCCGGAATCAAGCACTTCGACGTTTTTATACAGCGCCTTGACGAACGCCTGGGCTTTCGCCTGATCGCCGTTGTTGTGATGCAGCGCGTAGCCCCAGGCTGCCAGATAGTTCCAGCGCGCGCCGCCGGAGCTCTTCGGGTTCGGCGTGATAACCGACACGCCCGGCTTCACGAGATCGTTCCAGTCTTTGATCTGCTTCGGGTTGCCCTTACGCACCAGGAAGACGATGGTGGAGGTGTACGGCGCGGAGTTGTCCGGCAGGCGCTTGATCCAGTTTTTATCGATACGCCCACGCCCGGCGATAGCATCGACGTCATAGGCCAGCGCCAGCGTCACGACATCCGCCTTGATGCCGTTGATAACCGAGGTCGCCTGCTTGCCGGAGCCGCCGTGTGACTGACGAACCACCACGTTGTCGCCGGTCTCTTTTTTCCAGTGCGCGCTGAATGCCTTGTTATATTGCTCATAGAATTCGCGCGTCGGATCGTATGAGACGTTTAACAACTGAACGTCTTTCGCCAGTACGCTTGCCGAAGCCAACAGTAAAGTAATGCCCACGCCCCACTTGTTCATTGCACGCTCTCTTTAAATTTTCAAAGTTAAATGTTGATAAAAGCAGCGTGCCAGAAAGCGCGGCAGGGATTAAAGAATAAAAAAAAATTGGCTATAACTGACGGGAATAACAACAGGAAAAAGAAACGCCCGGCAGCGCAGGCTGACCGGGCGCAAAGCGTGAGGCTTAGTAGAGCTTTTTAGCGCAATCCAGCCAGTCGCCTTTGAACGGACGCTTCATGTTTTCGATAGCGTCGATGATGTCGTGATGCACCATTTTTTCGTTCTGAATACCGACGCAGCGGCCACCGTGGCCCTGGAGCAGCAGTTCGATAGCATAAGCGCCCATGCGGGAGGCGAGGATACGGTCGTAAGGCACCGGCGAGCCGCCGCGCTGGATGTGCCCGAGCACGGTGGCGCGGGTTTCGCGTTTCGTCTCGGTTTCAATGTATTTCGCGAGCTCGTCGATATCGCAGATATGCTCAGTGATGGCGACAATCGCGTGTTTTTTCCCTTTCGCGATGCCGGCTTTGATTTCCGCCACCAGATCTTCGCGGTTAAATTCCACTTCCGGCAGAACGATAAATTCGCAACCGCCCGCAATAGCCGCCGCCAGGGTGAGATCGCCGCAGTAACGGCCCATCACTTCAACGATGGAAATACGCTGGTGAGAAGAAGAGGTGTCGCGCAGGCGGTCAATCGCTTCGACCACGGTGTGCAGCGCGGTGAAGTAACCAATGGTGTAATCGGTGCCCGCCACGTCATTATCGATGGTGCCCGGCAGACCGATGCACGGGAAGCCCATTTCGGTCAGGCGTTTGGCGCCCATATAAGAGCCGTCACCGCCGATGACCACCAGCGCGTCGATGCCGCGTTTTTTCATGTTCTCGATAGCCACGGCGCGAATATGTTCTTCGCGGAATTCCGGGAAACGCGCGGAACCGAGGAAAGTGCCGCCGCGGTTGATCATGTCGGAAACGCTGTAACGGTCGAGCTGGATCATGCGGTCTTCATACAGGCCAAGATAGCCATCGTAAATGCCGAATACTTCCAGACCTTCCGTCAACGCCGCGCGGACTACGCCACGGATGGCGGCGTTCATGCCAGGCGCATCACCGCCACTCGTCAACACACCGATTTTCTTAATCATGACTACCTCTGAACGTAGAATGCAAAAGGAATACTTTCGCCGGAAACCGCCTGCGCGAGTGCGACAGGTGATCGACTATTGCTGCAAATAGTATATCAACAGCTTCCTGCTGAATTGATTCAGGTCAGCCCGCGTGGGGGTGAGATATACAAAAAATGCCTGCCCGAATCACGCCTTTACAACGAATGCTTAATGCTCAAATTGCCCCTGCTGAAAACGCGGGACGACCGAGCATGGGTCCTGATGAATAATGACGTCCGACCCCGGAAACCGGAACAGGATCGCCTGCTCCACCTGTTCGGCGATTAAATGCGCCTGAACCAGCGGCAAGTTGTCTTCCATTTCGAGATGAAGCTGGATAAAGCGGGTCGGCCCTGACTGCCGCGTGCGTAGATCGTGCGCGCCCCGAACGCCTGGCCAGGCGGAGATAATCTCGACTATCGCCTGACGTTCTTCATCGGGCAGGGCCCGGTCAAGCAACGCCTGTACCGCTTCATAGCCCATCCGTAACGCACTGTATAAAATCCAGACGCCAATCCCGAGCGCAAACAGCGCGTCGGCGCGGTGCAGGCCATACCAGGAGAGGGCCAGCGCCACAAGAATAGCGCCGTTCATCATAACATCAGACTGATAATGAAGCATATCCGCCCGCACCGCCTGGCTGCGGGTTTTACGCACCACCCAGCGCTGGAAAGTGACCAGCATCAGCGTGGTCACCAGCGCCGCCATCGTCACGATAACCCCGACCAGCGGCGCGCGCATCGGCTCTGGCGTCACCAGATGCTGAATGCCGGTGAGGAAAAGAAACAGCGCCGAGCCGGAAATAAACATGCTTTGCGCGAGCGCCGCCAGCGATTCCGCTTTCCCGTGACCGAAAGCATGTTCTTTATCGGCAGGCTGAAGCGAATACCGCACCACCCATAAATTGGTGAGCGACGCGGCGATATCGACAAGCGAGTCCACCAGGGCGGCGAGAATGCTGACCGACCCGGTATACCACCAGGCGAAAATTTTGATGATCAGCAGTAGCGTCGCCACCAGCGTGGCGGCGAGAGCCGCCCGGTTCACCAGGCGGGCATAGTCATGATTCATAACGACTCCTGCGAAGACATGTTGCCAGTATAACCAACCGTCCGCAGGAATTTGATGAAATTCGTATGGCATGTAGCGCCGATGAACATCGGCGCGCGGCGAAAAAAGGGCAAAAAAAACCCCCTCATCATGAGGGGGAAGACAGGGATGGTGTCTATGGCAAGGAAAACAGGGTTGTTACTGGTTACTACGGGTACTGCTACTAAAGAGCGGCAGCGCAGACTGGCGCTGCATTTGCGCAACCTCACGAAACTGTTCCATGCGTTGCTGGTGTTTCTCGTTCAAAACCGCTTGCTGCTCGGGCGTTAACAGGCGATACATTTGATTTCTCACCTTCGCCATTTCCACCTGGCGGGCCACTTGCTCCTGGGCCATTTTTTCCGCCTGAGCGCGCACTGCGTTTTCATCAAAATTTTCTGCGGTGACCAGCCTGTGCATGGTCTCCATTTCGCTAACATTAACAGGGGGCTGCTCATGCCGCGCCTGCTGCATCAAATCGCGCATTTGCTGGCGCTGATGCTCTGTTAAGTTGATGCCGTCAAACATATGACTCTGCACGCTGCTGCGTTGCGTCAGCATTTCCGCTGGATGCCAGCTTTCGTCCGTCGGGACCTGTGCCGCCTGGCTGGTTAACGCACCGGCAGCCAGCGTTGAGGCCATGACGGCGGCGGTAACTTTGCGCATCACTGACTCCTGGAAACTTATGTGCTGCGGTTCAACGAAATCCAGTCTACGATTCGGGCTGCAAACATGCGTCAGGGGGTGTAAAACAACGTAAAGTCATGGATTAGCGCGCCTTGATGACGTAATTTCTGCCTCGGAGGTACTGAAAATGAATAAAATCCTGTTAGTTGATGATGACCGCGAGCTGACTTCCCTGTTAAAGGAATTGCTCGACATGGAAGGGTTTAATGTCCTCGTTGCCCATGATGGCGAACAGGCGCTTGACCTCCTGGACGACAGCATCGACCTGCTTTTGCTCGACGTGATGATGCCAAAGAAGAACGGCATCGATACTTTGAAAGAGCTTCGCCAGACTCACCAGACACCCGTTATTATGCTGACCGCACGAGGCAGCGAACTGGATCGCGTACTTGGCCTTGAACTGGGCGCGGACGACTATCTGCCAAAACCGTTTAACGACCGCGAACTCGTGGCCCGTATTCGGGCGATTTTGCGCCGTTCACACTGGAGCGAACAGCAGCAGAACAGCGACAGCGGTTCGCCGACGCTGGAAGTGGACGCGCTAAGCCTCAACCCAGGTCGTCAGGAAGCGAGTTTTGACGGCCAGACACTGGAACTCACCGGCACCGAATTTACCCTGCTCTATTTGCTGGCGCAGCATCTGGGCCAGGTGGTGTCACGTGAACATTTAAGCCAGGAAGTGCTTGGCAAACGTCTCACGCCGTTCGATCGCGCGATCGATATGCATATCTCTAACCTGCGTCGTAAATTGCCGGAGCGCAAAGACGGCCATCCGTGGTTTAAAACCTTACGCGGACGCGGCTATCTGATGGTTTCCGCTTCATGATAGGCAGCCTTACCGCCCGCATTTTCGCCATTTTCTGGCTGACGCTGGCGCTGGTGTTAATGCTGGTGCTGATGCTGCCCAAGCTCGACAGCCGTCAGATGACGGAACTGCTGGAGAGCGAGCAGCGTCAGGGCACCATGATTGAACAGCACGTCGAGGCCGAGCTGGCGAGCGACCCGCCCAACGACCTGATGTGGTGGCGTCGGCTGTTTCGCGCTATCGACAAGTGGGCGCCGCCGGGGCAGCGGTTGCTGCTGGTCACCAGCGAAGGCCGCGTGATCGGCGCAGAACGCAATGAAATGCAGATCATTCGCAACTTTATCGGGCAGTCCGATAACGCCGACCATCCCCAGAAGAAAAAGTATGGCCGCGTGGAGCTGGTCGGTCCCTTTTCCGTGCGCGACGGCGAGGATAACTACCAGCTTTACCTGATCCGTCCGGCGAGCAATTCACAGTCCGATTTCATCAACCTCCTGTTCGACCGCCCGCTGCTCCTGCTGATTGTCACAATGCTGGTGAGTTCGCCGCTGCTGCTTTGGCTGGCGTGGAGCCTGGCGCGACCGGCGCGTAAGCTTAAAAACGCCGCCGATGAAGTGGCTCAGGGCAATTTGCGTCAGCATCCGGAGCTGGAAGCCGGGCCGCAGGAGTTTATCGCCGCAGGCGCCAGTTTCAACCAGATGGTAACGGCGCTGGAACGTATGATGACGACCCAGCAACGGCTGCTTTCCGATATCTCTCACGAGCTGCGCACTCCGCTGACGCGTCTGCAACTCGGTACCGCGCTGCTGCGCCGCCGCAGTGGAGAGAGCAAAGAGCTGGAGCGCATTGAAACCGAAGCCCATCGCCTCGACAGCATGATCAACGATCTGCTGGTGATGTCGCGCAATCAGCAGAAAAACGCGCTGGTGAGCGAGACTATGAAAGCGAATCAGCTGTGGGGCGACGTGCTTGATAACGCCGCCTTCGAAGCGGAACAGATGGGCAAATCGTTTGAAGTCGCCTACCCGCCAGGCCCGTGGCTGCTTTACGGCAACCCGAATGCCCTGGAAAGCGCGCTGGAAAATATCGTGCGTAATGCGCTGCGCTACTCTCACAGCAAGATTTCCGTAAGCTTCGCGGTGGATAAAGAAGGCATTACGATTAACGTCGATGATGACGGGCCGGGCGTGAGCCAGGCTGACCGGGAACAGATTTTCCGCCCGTTCTATCGCACCGATGAGGCGCGCGACCGCGAATCCGGCGGCACCGGTCTCGGCCTCGCCATTGTGGAAACCGCCGTGCAGCAGCATCGCGGCTGGGTGAAGGCGGACGACAGCCCGCTTGGCGGTCTGCGCCTGACCCTCTGGCTACCGCTCTATCACCGCTCGTGAATATGGCCCTCCCCTGCGCGGGAGGGCTTTGCCTCTCTGATATAGTCCCCCGTGCCCCGCAGTTTTTACGCGCGGGCAATTCTGGTATTCTGCGCGCCTCTGCAAAAGGGGAGCCGTATGCTGAATATCGTCCTGTTTGAACCTGAAATCCCGCCCAATACCGGTAATATCATTCGCCTGTGCGCCAACACCGGCTTTCGCCTGCATATTATCGAGCCAATGGGCTTTACCTGGGATGATAAACGCCTGCGCCGCGCGGGGCTGGATTACCACGAATTTACCGCTGTAATACGCCATCGTGATTATGCCGCGTTCCAGGATTCGGAAAAACCGCAGCGCCTGTTCGCACTGACGACCAAAGGCACGCCCGCGCACAGCGCGGTCAGCTATCAGGACGGCGATTATCTGCTGTTTGGCCCCGAAACGCGCGGGCTGCCCGCCTCGATTCTGGACGCGCTGCCGCCCGAGCTGAAAATCCGTATTCCGATGATGCCGGACAGCCGCAGCATGAACCTCTCTAACGCGGTTTCCGTGGTGGTATATGAGGCGTGGCGACAGCTTGGCTATCCTGGCGCGGTATTGCGCAGCTGACGGCTGAACGTTAAAGACAACAAAGCCGCGCATTGCGCGGCTTTTTTATGCATAAAGCAGGCGGTTTAAATCCCGTCGCCGTACTCGAACCCGTGGTTGATGCCGTTGAAGTGCTGATCCATATCCATCGACGGCTTATCGCTTTCCGGCTTGCCGACAATACGCGCCGGCACGCCTGCCGCCGTCGTGTGCGGCGGCACAGGCTGCAACACCACGGAGCCTGCGCCGATTTTTGCGCCACGCCCCACTTCGATATTGCCCAGAATTTTGGCGCCCGCGCCAATCATCACGCCTTCGCGGATTTTAGGATGGCGATCGCCGCTGGTTTTACCGGTACCGCCCAGCGTTACCGACTGCAGGATAGAGACGTCATCTTCCACCACGGCTGTTTCGCCGATCACAATGCCGGTCGCGTGATCGAGCATGATCCCACGTCCAATGGTGGCCGCCGGATGGATATCGACCTGGAAAGAGACCGACACCTGGTTTTGCAGGAAAATCGCCAGCGCCTGACGCCCCTGTTTCCACAGCCAGTGGCCGATGCGATGAGCCTGCAGCGCATGAAATCCTTTAAGATAGAGCAACGGCGTGGAATATTTATCTACCGCCGGGTCACGGGTGCGCACGGCCTGGATATCGCAGGCGGCGGAGGCAATCATCTCCGGGTCCGCTTTGTAGGCCTCTTCCACCACTTCACGAATGGCGATAGCCGGCATGATAGGCGACGCCAGCTTGTTGGCAAGCATATAGCTTAACGCGCTGCCCAGGTTCTCGTGCTTAAGCAATGTCGCATGGTAAAAACTGGCCAGCATCGGCTCGCAATCGGCCAGCTGACGGGCTTCGGCTTTGATATTCTTCCACACCAGATCCAGTTCTTCACACGGCATTGCTTTCTCCAGACAAACAAATAGCGGCCGACAAAAAGGTTTTGTTGGCACGCATCAATCATTACGGACGCGCTTCCCTACTGGCTGCTTCGCTCATCCTTGCGGGTACGGCCCAGCAGCGTTAATGCTGCCTCGCGCGCATTTTTTCCGCAATAGAGTACCTGATAAATTTCCTCGGTTATTGGCATTTCCACGCCAAAACGCGCCGCCAGTTCGCGCACCTCTTTGGTGTTGCGATACCCTTCGACCACCTGGCCTATCTTCTCCTGAGCGCTCTGCACATCCATACCCTGGCCGAGCATCATGCCGAAGCGGCGGTTGCGCGACTGGTTGTCGGTACAGGTCAGGACAAGATCGCCGAGACCAGCCATGCCCATAAAGGTGGTTGGATCCGCACCGAGCGCCGCGCCGAGGCGTGACATCTCCGCGAGACCGCGCGTAATCAGCGCCGTGCGGGCATTCGCGCCGAAGCCGATGCCGTCAGACATCCCGGCGCCGATGGCGATAACGTTTTTCACCGCGCCGCCGAGCTGCACGCCGATGAAATCGGGGTTGCTATAAACGCGAAAGCTCTTGCCGCAGTGCAGCAGTTGCTGAAGATCGTTGGCAAACGCGTCGTCCGTGGCCGCCAGCGAAATCGCCGTCGGCAGCCCTGCCGCCAGCTCTTTGGCGAATGTCGGGCCGGAGATCACCGCCAGCGGTATCTCATCGCCTAGCGCTTCGCGCGCCACATCCTGCAATAATCGACCGGTTTCCGCCTCAAGACCTTTGGTCGCCCATACCACGCGGGCATCCGGGCGCATGAGCGGTTTAATCTGGCGCAGCACCTGACCAAACACATGGCTTGGCACTACAACCAGAATATTGCGGCTGGAGGCCAGCGCGGCGGCTAAGTCGCTCTCAAGATGAAGCGTGTCGGGGAAAGGCACATCGGGAAGGAACGCCGCGTTGCAGCGGTCGGCCTGCAGCGTCGCGATATGCGCGGGGTCATGACCCCACAGCACGACGTGATGGCCATTTCTTGCCAGTGTAATGGCAAGAGCGGTGCCGTATGAACCGGCACCGATAACTGTCATTGACGCATTAATGGTGTTCATCAGGCATCCTGATGGTTTTGCGCACCTTCAGCAGCCTGCTGCTGCAGATAGTTCATGAACAGCGCGTCGAAGTTAACCGGCGCAAGGTTCAGCTGCGGGAAAGTGCCGCGGGAAACCAGGTTGGTGATGCATTCGCGAGCATACGGGAACAGGCTGTTCGGGCAGTAAGCGCCGAGGCAGTGCGCCATCTGGGTGCCTTCAATGCCAGAAATATTGAAAATGCCTGCCTGCTGCACTTCGCAAAGGAAAGCGGTCTCTTCGCCCAGCGACGCGGTGACCGTCACGCGCAATACCACTTCATAGACATCGTCAGCAAGCTGGCTGGAAGCGGTATCCAGATCCAGCTTCACATCCGGCTGCCAGTCTTTCTGAAACACATGCGGCGCATTCGGTGCTTCGAAAGAGATATCTTTGGTGTAAATGCGCAGAAGCTGAAAGTTCATTTCAGTGTTGTTTTGTTCTGACATGAGCGAAAACCCTTGTATGTAATGTCCTTAAAAATGCCGTCACGGCTAAGCGCACTAGCGCAGCAGAGGATCGAGTCCGCCGCGCGCATCCAGTGCATGCAGGTCGTCGCAACCGCCAATGTGCTGACCATCAATAAAGATCTGCGGCACAGTGGTGCGGCCACTACGCTGAATCATTTCTTCCCTTTTGGCGGTATCGCCGTCAATGGGCAGTTCGAGGAAAGCGGCGCCTTTGCTGTTCAGCAGGGCCTTCGCACGATGGCAATACGGGCAGGTCGCTTTGGTGTACATTTCGATATTAGCCATGTCGTTACCTCTTATGAAAATTATTTACCACGTACCAGCGGCAGGTTCTCGCCACTCCAGCCGGCAACGCCTTCTTTGAGCACATACACCTGTTCAAACCCGGCGTTAGTTAACGCCGTTGCTGACTCCTGAGCCGACAGGCCGTTGCCATCAACGACGATGACCGGCTTCGCTTTATGCTTGTCCAGTTCGCCGACGTTATTTGCCTTGATATCGGCAGGCAGCAGGTTCATGGCGCTGGCGATATGCCCTTTGCGGAAGTCGTCGCGCTGGCGGATATCCACTACCACGGCATCTTCTTTGTTAATCAGACGCGTCGCTTCGCCACGCGTAATCACCTTCACTTTAGAGGTCAGGCTCTTGAAAGTGGTGTAAATCACCGCCGCGAATAACGCAATCCACGCGATACTAAGTATGGGGTGGCGGCCAACGAATTGCATAATTTCTTGCATGGGGGGGTCAAACTCCCGACTCAGTAAAAAAACCAGGTGTGGAGTATACCTGCGCGCTGTGTCAATTACAGCCAGTACAAAGAAGGTTGTGCGTTTTCTGCGGCACGTTACGGAAAAAAGGATGAAATGCGCCGTTGCGCTTGCAGACCCCTGCCTGTTCTTTGATCTTCTGCGGCTATTTGCCCTCTGACGGTGTAGTAAAATTACGCCAATTTTTTCGTCGTTGACGCATGAGGTTCCGCAATGTCGCTTACTAAAAAACCTGTCGTATTAGTGATCCTGGATGGCTACGGCTACCGTGAAGACAATCAGGATAACGCTATTTCCGCCGCCAGAACGCCTGTAATGGATAGCCTGTGGGCAAGCCGTCCGCACACTTTAATTGATGCTTCTGGACTTGAAGTCGGCCTGCCGGACCGTCAGATGGGTAACTCGGAAGTGGGTCATGTCAATCTGGGCGCAGGCCGTATCGTGTATCAGGATCTCACGCGTCTGGATGTCGAAATCAAAGAACGCACTTTCTTTACAAATCCGGCACTGACTTCGGCCGTTGATAAGGCCGTCGCCGCCGGGAAAGCCGTCCATATCATGGGTCTGGCGTCACCTGGCGGCGTGCACAGCCATGAAGATCATATCCTGGCGATGATAGAACTGGCGGCCGCACGCGGCGCAGAAAAAATTTATCTGCATGCGTTCCTGGACGGTCGCGATACGCCGCCGCGAAGCGCAAAAGCATCGCTGGAGAAATTCGCCGCGAAGTTTGCCGAAGTGGGTAAAGGCCGCGTCGCATCGATTATCGGCCGCTATTTTGCGATGGACCGCGATAACCGCTGGGAGCGCGTGGAGCAGGCGTATGATCTGCTGACGCTGGCACAAGGTGAATATGAGGCGCCAAACGCCGTGGCAGGCCTTGAAGCCGCCTACACGCGCGATGAAAACGATGAATTCGTTAAAGCGACCGTGATTCGTGGCGAAGGCGAAGCCTCTGCCGCAATGGAAGATGGTGACGCGCTGATTTTCATGAACTTCCGTGCCGATCGCGCACGTCAGATAACCCGCGCCTTCGTTAACTCCGATTTTGACGGTTTTAATCGCAAAAAAGTCGTTAAGTTCGCCGATTTCGTTATGCTGACCGAGTATGCCGCCGATATTCGCACCGCCTGCGCTTATCCGCCCACCTCGCTGGTTAACACCTTCGGCGAGTGGATGGCAAAACACGATAAAACCCAGTTGCGTATTTCCGAAACCGAGAAATACGCCCATGTGACGTTTTTCTTTAACGGTGGTGTGGAAGAGCCGTTCCCGGGCGAAGACCGCATCCTGATTAATTCGCCGAAAGTCGCGACCTACGATCTGCAGCCGGAGATGAGCTCCGCCGAGCTGACTGAAAAACTGGTTGGCGCTATCAACAGCGGCAAATATGACGCCATCATTTGTAACTACCCGAACGGCGATATGGTCGGCCACACCGGCGTGTTTGACGCTGCTGTCGCTGCGGTGGAAGCGCTTGATAACTGCATCGCGCAGGTGACGCGCGCCGTTGAGGCGGCAGGCGGTCAGATGCTGATCACCGCAGACCACGGCAATGCCGAACAGATGCGTGATCCGGCGACCGGTCAGGCGCACACTGCGCACACTAACCTGCCGGTACCGCTGATTTACGTGGGCGATAAAAAAGTTAACGCGGTAGACGGTGGCAAGCTCTCCGACATCGCGCCGACCCTGCTTACGCTGATGGGGATGGAAATCCCGCAAGAGATGACTGGCAAGCCGCTGTTCATCGTGGAATAATCCCTCCCCATGAGGGGAAAGGCGATTTTTTCAATGACATGGGGCAACAGGCCGTTTCGGTTCTCACTTAAGCCCCTGCTTTACGCCAGCGCGCTCAGCGCTGGCGTATTGTTATGCCCGCTTTCCGCCCATGCGGATGACCGCGATCAGCTCAAATCTCTTCAGGATGATATCGCCGCCAAAGAGCGCGCGGTACGCCAGCAACAGCAGCAGCGCGCAAAATTGCTCGCCCAGTTGAAAAGCCAGGAGCAGGCGATCGCTGCCGCCAGCCGTAAACTGCGCGAAACCCAGAATACGCTGGCGGAACTTAACCGTCAGATAGCCGAGATGAACGCCTCCATCGCAAAGCTTGAAAAGCAGAAAGCCGCCCAGGAACGCAACCTCGCGGCCCAGCTTGATGCGGCGTTCCGTCAGGGGCAGCACAGCGGTCTTCAGCTTATTCTGAGCGGCGAAGAGAGCCAGCGCGGCCAGCGTTTACAGGCTTACTTCGGCTACCTTAACGAAGCGCGTCAGGAAACCATCGCGCAGCTCAAACAAACCCGCGAAGAAGTCGCCACTCAAAAAGCCGAGCTTGAAGAGAAGCAAACGCAGCAGCAAACGTTGCTCTACGAGCAGCAGGCGCAGCAGGCGAAGCTGGAGCAGGCCCGCAACGAACGTAAAAAAACCCTGAGCTCGCTGGAATCCTCTATTCAGCAGGGCCAACAGCAGCTAAGCGAGCTGCGTGCGAATGAATCGCGTCTGCGCGATCGCATCGCCCGCGCAGAGGCGGCGGCGAAAGCCCGTGCCGAGCGCGAAGCACGTGAAGCTGAGCAGGTCCGCTCTCGCCAGAAAGAGGCGTCGCGCAAAGGCACCACCTATAAACCCTCTGAAAGTGAGCGCTCACTAATGGCGCGTACCGGCGGGCTGGGCTCGCCGAATGGGCAGGCTTACTGGCCAGTACGCGGCCCGTTGCTGCATCGATATGGCGAACAGTTGCAAGGTGAACTACGTTGGAAGGGCATTGTTATCGGGGCCAGCGAAGGCACCGAGGTAAAAGCCATTGCCGACGGGCGCGTGATCCTCGCCGACTGGCTGCAGGGCTACGGTCTGGTGGTCGTCGTTGAACACGGCAAAGGCGACATGAGCCTTTACGGTTACAACCAGAGCGCGCTGGTGAATGTCGGCGCCCAGGTCCGCGCCGGTCAGCCCATCGCGCTGGTGGGCAACAGCGGCGGCCAGGGGCGGCCTTCGCTCTATTTTGAAATTCGCCGTCAGGGTCAGGCGGTCAATCCACAACCGTGGTTGGGAAGATAAGTTTTGCTTCAGTTGCGTCGTCTTGTTTTTGCTCTCGCCGGTTCGCTGGCTCTCGCTTTCCCCGCCCTCGCTGGCAAACTCGCTATCGTTATCGATGACTTCGGCTACCGCCCGCATACCGAAAACCAGGTGCTGGCGATGCCCGCTGAAGTCTCCGTCGCTGTACTGCCCAACGCGCCGCATGCCCGAGAAATGGCGACTAAAGCCCACAATCAGGGACACGAGGTGCTAATCCATCTGCCGATGGCGCCGCTCAGCAAGCAGCCGCTGGAAAAAGACACGCTGCGCCCGGACATGAGCGGTGAAGAAATCGCGCGCATTATTCGCAACGCCGTCGACAACGTGCCCTACGCCACCGGCATGAATAATCATATGGGCAGCGCCATGACCTCAAGCCTCCCCGGCATGCAAAAAGTCATGGCGGCGCTGGCGCACTATAACCTCTATTTTCTTGACAGCATGACCATTGGCAACAGCCAGGCCATGCGCGCCGCCGCAGGAACGGGCGTGAAGGTCATCAAACGCAAAGTCTTTCTTGACGACACCCAGAACGAGGCGGACATACGCGCCCAGTTTAACCGCGCGGTCGCGCTTGCGCGTCGCAACGGCTCAGCGATTGCCATTGGTCACCCGCATCCGGCAACGGTGCGCGTGCTCCAGCAGGCGCTCTATAATTTGCCGCCAGATATCACGCTGGTGCGCGCCAGTCGCCTGTTGAACGAGCCGCAGACGGATAATTCCACGCCGAATGCTGCGCCGCCCACGACAACGCCTGCCGCGCCGCGTAATCCGTTCCGCGGCGTGAAGCTGTGCAAACCGAAAAAACAGCCTGAACCGGTTTATGCCAGCCGCTTCTTTACGGTCATCAGTGAAAGCGTCAGCGAGAGCGCCGTGGTGAGCTACTTCCGCCATCAATGGCAGGGCTGGGGCAAGCAGTCCTGAATAAAAAACCCGCCGAAAGGCGGGTTTTTTAACAGAGACGGCGCTCCGCGCTTATGAAAGCGTAAAGCGCCCATCCAGAATCATGCTGTACAGCGCAGGCTCTCCATTATCCGTCAGCCGATAATTTTCCTTATGGGAGAGCTTATAGATCCCGACAGGATCCTGACGTAATGTGGCCAGCGCCGTTTGCGTCGGCGCGGCATTAATAAACTGGCGGATAAGAAAACGATGGTTTCCCGTCACGGGCTGCCTGTTCATCATCTCGCGAAACGCCGGTACCTTTTCGCGCGCATATAAGAAACAATAGTCAGTAAAAAAGTACTCGATGCTTTGATCGTTTAACTGCCAGTAGCGATAAAGGTTATCTCGGACAAACTTCACCAGCGTGTTACCTTGCCGCGCTGCAAACAGATAAGTGGTCCAGTAGCCCTGACTTAGCGAGCTTTCCTGTCCGGCATCATCAAAACGCAGTGACGAAAAGCTATGCTCATAAAAAGATTCAGGCAACGGTCGGGTCACGAATACGGTGGCGTCCATCCAGATGCCGCCATACTGGTAGAGTAAAGAACAACGCACGATATCTGAATACAATGCTTTATTGATAAGGCCCGCCTGATACTTAGCAATAATGAAATCAGGCAGCGTTAAATAGTCTGCAATATTGTCGTCAGTCAGCACAATAGTGCTTGCATCCGGCGTGTGCTGTTTTACCGACTCGATACACCGCTTAACCAGTTCAGGCGCCTGATCCAGGCCCTGGAACCAACAAATCCAGATGATGCGCGACTGCGCCAGCGGAACGGTTGCTACAGGCTCAGGCTGGACGTTAAGGCTATCAATAACAGAAAAAATCGTCGCCTTTTTCTTCGCTTCAAAATGTGCCGCCGCGCGCTGGAAAACTGCGAGTCTCGTCTTCTTATGCCACCGGCGCGTTTTCTTGATGAGTTTGTTGATGGTCGTGAGCTTCATCATTCCACCTGCCAGAGAGTTCAGAAGAGTTCTTTTAATGTGCGGCGAAATAGCTTCAGCCTTAACTTAATGTCTTTCTTGCGGCCACGTAGCAGAGCATTCATGCGGGTTGAGCTAAAACCCCTGAAAGACATCAACTGAAAGAGGTTATTACTGCGCGTCATTTCCGACATATGTTCACGATATTTAAAATAGAGCTTGCGATACGAGTTATATTTTTTGATTTTTTTTGTAATGCGATCGCTACTATGTTCAGCATCAACCATCGCAGTGCTAAAACTGTATTTAATCCCCGGGCCATATTTCAGGATGAGTTTTATCCACGCATCGCGATCCTGCTGCTGCTTTATTTCCGGTGAAAACCCACCAACCCCAAGTAATTTTTCTCTTGTGGTAAGCACCTGATTGCCAACTACATTTTCACAGAGAATATCCTGTAACGTGATAATGCGTTTGCTGTTGCTGTCAGGCCTGGTGCGCTGTTTTTTATCCAGACGGGCTGGGGAGTCGGTGACGAAGGCATAACGCTCTTCATAACGAGTGACAAGCTTTGATAAACGCTCCGGTAAAAAGTAATCGTCATCATCAAGCCCCGTGACGAAAACGCCCTGTGAAAGCGCATAGCCCCGATTACGGCTGAAATTTGAACCGCTGTTTTTCGTATTACGTTCATAGATGAAATTAACGAACCGCGCCTCACATTCCGCCCGCATTTTCTCTATGAGCTGTGCGGTTTTTTCGTTCGAACAATCATCGACAACGATCAACTCGACGGCAGGATACGTTTGAGCAATGACGGAGCGAATCGCCCGCTCCAGCAGGTCTTCTCTGTTAAAGGTCGTAATGATAACGGAGATCAGTTCATTCATATCAGGCTCGTCTGGTCAGGATCGTAACTCCACCGGGAGAATACTCTTTTCCCGGTGGGGAATCAAAAAAGCTTACTTAACAATATCCTGGTGCCTGTTTTGCTCCAGGAAAACGACAGACATAATTAACGTCAGCATCCAGGCGATAGGGGTCGTTTTCGAATAAAACATGACGCCACTAATGCCAAACATAATGATCGAGGCCAGAAACGCGCAAAGAATAATACTGTTGAGTTTTCTGTAGGCGTAACAGAACAGAGCGACAATAAAAGCAAAATAGAGCAATAAACCCGAAGGGCCTTTTACAGATAATGTTTCTACCACTTCATTGTGCAGGTGGCCTTTCATATGCTTTAGTGCACCCCGTAGTCCAGGATCTTTCTCTACAGTAGCAACGATAATTTTATTACGCTGATCCGTTGACTGCCATAAATAATTCTCTTTAGCTGCTTCAAGGCCTGTCTTCCACATTGCCAGGCGCGCGCCCACCGACGTCGAACTGTTATTTTTATCATACGCAGCAATATCGCGATTAAAATCATTATAGCGCTTAGAAATGTCGTCCTTCATCATAAAAACCCCCACGATCAAGGCGCAAATAAAAGCTATTACGCCTTTCCAGGGAATATGTTTTTCCTTGTACAATTTAACGCTTAAAAGCACAAAGAAGATAACCGGATAAGCGATAATCGCTGCGCGTGTGCCCGTTGTTACCAGCATCAGAAATGTCAGGAAAAAATGCCCTAAAATGAGTGACTCTTTCCATTTATAAGCGCTGTGCTGAAGCACAAGAATGATGTAAAAAGAGATAAAAGCAATGGTGTAGGCAGCACCTGTCGCATCTGCCCCCCCTTCAAGAGAGAGCGTCACCCGACCCGTTCCCAGAAAAATAGCCTGATATCCCACATACACGGCCATCATCAGCTGTAACAGCATCGCTAACAGGGCATGAATTTTGTTACTACCGATATTTAACTTGCGGTAATTAGCGAAAGTGTAAATACAAAAGGCGCCAAAGACACATATTTTACCTACTTCCAGGTAGGCACGGTAGGAGTTAATGGCCGGACTGGTGTCGACTTTATACAGGCGGTACCACACTAAATCACAAAGTCCAATGGTTAATAGCACCGCGCACAGCCAAAAGGCATCATTTTTCCTGAAGTTTTTAATATCCAGCAAGAATGCTATCAGCGCCACCGCGCCAGCAAGGCTGAAAATTTTTGCGGCATAGTTTGGTGAAATAATCACACACCCAAATGCAATCGCACATAATCCGAATAACAATTGCATCAAACTAAAATGGACCTTCTCAAATTTACTTGTTGTCATCATCATTCCATTTATTACTGCAAACAAAAAACTTTAGCACACCATCGAAAAAATCATTAAGGACCGCTGTGTTAATGAATATTGCGCCATTCATATACGGTGCCCGTGGTATCCATAACGGCAACATCCTTATCATACTGCGACAGCCAGGACGATAACGTCTTCACCGCATCCCCTTCACGATGGATACCTAACCATAATTCAGCAAGCGTATTCACATCATCGGTTGACCAGAGCCGGTTGTAATCCCCCGTCAGCTTGTCTTTCGCTGCAACGCCCTGAGCATACCAGATGAACATGGGGACCTGTAGCGCCTCGCGAGGCGGTTTCGCTCCGCCATGAGAGTAGACTACGGCGCGGGAAGGGTCGCGTATCAGCGCGTGATCGGAAAAATAGAGCACGGAGGAGCGACTGTCGCCCAGAGCATTAAAGACCTGGCCCATCACCGTGTCGGTAAAGCGCACGGCATTATCGTAACAGTCATCAGCGTTATTACCGCTGTTGAGAACCGTCTGATTTGCCGGAAAACGCCGGCAGGCAGGTTCATGGCTACCATACAGATGTAACACGATAAGTTTTTTGCCCGGCTTTTTCAGCGCCTCGTTGAGTAACAGCAACAATGCGTCATCATAGCCCTCTTCCACCCATACACTCTGATGCGCGTTAAGCGCGATGCCCGTAATAATATTGTTATGCGCGCCGCCCTTTCCCTGACGGCTAAACCAGGACGTGTCGTAACCCGCTTTGTTGGCAATATTGATAACGTTATCGCCATATTTACGCGGATCGCGCGCCTTTACGGTATCCGCTGTCAGGGCCATTGGCACCGCCATAATGGTCACCGGTGCCGGAGCAATCGCGTTGCGGAACAGCAAAAGCCGATCTTTTTGGGCGTCCAGCGCTGGTGTGGTATCACGCCCATATCCGTAAATGCCCATATTTTTCGCGCGTGCAGACTCACCGACGATTAACACATAGTTGTCAATTCCGGTATCTGAAACGGTGATTTTATAATCAGGAATATCATTACCGACGCTCGCCATCACAGCATTATCTTCCGCCGCCTGCATGAAAACTTTGGCGGTGCTGACCGGCGTCGATTGCATAAAACGCTGCGTCAGACTTTCCACATTGCTTTTACGAATCTGATGTAGCCAGGCTTGCGTAAAAAAGCCAAATAGCGTCAGGCCGAGCAGAATTGCGGGCCAGCGTCTGAATCGAGGTGGAACCGGCCAGGCGTCGCTATTTGCCGTAAAAATAAACAGCGCCGAAAGAGCAAAAAATAACAGGCCATCGCGCCAGTAAAGGCCAAGCATGGAGCTCGCCTCTTCCGGCGTGGTATTCAGCACACTTAAGGCAAATCCATAACTGAACGCTGAATTAAAATTTGTCCATGCATAAAGCTGCAGCGTCACGTCTGCCGCGACCGGCACTAAGAAAAGCACAGCCAGAAGATGTCTGAAGCCTTTGTTATTAATACATTTAATCGTAAAAATCAGTAACGCGAATACCAGCGCCCGGTTTATTACCGTATTATATTTTTCATTCAAAACATTAGCGTAAATGACGATTGCGAGCGAAATAATTAACGGCAAAACGCTCGAAATACGAAAACCGTATTTCGTGGTTTTTTGTTCTAACAGAATAGACATGACGACCTGGACTTTATTTAAATCTTTCCTGACGACACCCTTATCACCGGAAAAAGAAATACCTCACCCTCTTCCGGACAGAAGAAAGCCTGATATCTGCGTGATACTGGGCGTAAAAAAGAGGCACTATTAAAATTTGCGCAGACGGTAGCAATTCGTTTTTATAAAGTCAAACCGCTGAAGATAGTAGCGGCGCCTGAATATACAGGCGCCACGATAAGCTGTTAATCCCAGCTCAGAATGACCTTACCGGACTGACCAGAACGCATGGCGTCGAAGCCTTTCTGGAAGTCGTCGATGGTGAAGCGGTGAGTAATAATCGGCGACAGGTCGAGGCCGGACTGGATCAGCGCCGCCATCTTATACCAGGTTTCAAACATCTCGCGGCCATAGATGCCTTTGATGAAAAGCCCTTTAAAGATAACTTTGTTCCAGTCGATGGACATATCGGAAGGCGGAATACCGAGCATTGCGATACGTCCGCCGTGATTCATGGTATCCAGCATGGTACGAAACGCCGGCGGCGCGCCGGACATCTCCAGGCCAACATCGAAGCCTTCGGTCATGCCCAGCTCTTCCATCACGTCGCTCAGGCTCTCTTTAGAGACGTTCACCGCGCGGGTCACGCCCATTTTGCGCGCGAGATCCAGACGGAACTCGTTCACATCGGTGATCACCACATTGCGCGCGCCCACGTGCTTCGCGACCGCCGCCGCCATGATGCCAATCGGGCCCGCGCCGGAGACCAGCACGTCTTCGCCGACCAGGTCAAACGAGAGCGCGGTGTGTACCGCGTTGCCGAACGGGTCGAAAATCGAGGCCAGCTCGTCCGGAATATTGTCCGGAATTTTGAAGGCGTTGAACGCCGGGATCACCAGGTATTCGGCGAAGCAGCCCGGACGATTCACGCCCACGCCGACCGTGTTGCGGCACAGGTGCGTACGCCCGCCGCGGCAGTTACGACAGTGGCCGCAGGTGATATGACCTTCGCCGCTGACGCGATCGCCGATTTTAAAGCCTTTCACTTCCTGGCCGATGCCGACGACTTCGCCGACATATTCATGCCCGACGACCATCGGTACCGGAATTGTCTTCTGCGACCACTCGTCCCAGTTATAGATATGCACGTCGGTGCCGCAAATCGCGGTTTTGCGAATTTTAATCAGCAGATCGTTATGGCCGACTTCCGGCTCCGGCACGTCGGTCATCCAGATGCCTTCTGCCGGTTTCAGTTTTGATAATGCTTTCATTCCACGCCCTCAGGCAATCACGCCTAACTGTTTACCGATGCGGGTAAACGCATCGACTGCACGTTCAATCTGTTCAGGGGTATGCGCCGCCGACATCTGGGTGCGAATACGCGCCTGGCCTTTTGGCACCACCGGATAGAAGAACCCGGTGACGTAAATGCCCTGGTTTTGCAGCTCGCGGGCGAAGTTCTGCGCCACAACCGCCTCGCCCAGCATGACCGGAATGATAGCGTGATCGGCGCCCGCAAGCGTAAAGCCCGCCGCAGTCATTTTCTCGCGGAACAGGCGCGCGTTAGACCACAGACGCTCACGCAACTCCGCGCCGGATTCCAGCATTTCCAGCACTTTGATGGAGGCGGAGACAATTGCCGGCGCGAGCGAGTTGGAGAACAGATACGGGCGTGAACGCTGGCGCAGCCACTCCACCACCTCTTTACGCGCCGCGGTATAACCGCCGGACGCGCCACCCAGCGCCTTGCCGAGCGTACCAGTGATAATGTCCACGCGGCCCATCACGTCGCAATACTCATGGGTGCCGCGGCCGTTTTCGCCGACAAAGCCCACCGCGTGGGAGTCATCGACCATCACCAGCGCGTCATATTTATCCGCCAGATCGCACACGCCTTTCAGGTTGGCTATCACGCCATCCATGGAGAACACGCCGTCTGTCGCGATAAGGACATGGCGCGCGCCCGCGTCACGAGCCTCTTTCAGGCGCGCTTCCAGCTCCTGCATATCGTTGTTGGCATAACGGAAGCGTTTTGCTTTGCACAGGCGCACGCCGTCGATAATGGAGGCGTGGTTCAGCGCGTCGGAGATAATGGCGTCTTCCGCGCCGAGCAGCGTTTCAAACAGCCCGCCGTTGGCGTCAAAGCAGGAAGAGTAAAGAATGGCGTCTTCCATGCCGAGGAACGCGGCCAGTTTATTTTCAAGCAGTTTGTGGCTGTCCTGGGTGCCGCAAATAAAGCGCACCGACGCCATGCCGAAACCGTGCGTATCCATGCCCTGCTTCGCCGCGGCGATCAGTTCAGGGTGGTTCGCCAGACCGAGATAGTTATTGGCGCAAAAGTTGATTACGTGGCTGCCGTCTGCCACCTGGATATCCGCCTGCTGGGCGGAGGTGATGATCCGTTCTTCCTTAAACAAGCCTTCGGCGCGCGCGGTATCTAAATCGGCGGAAAGCTGTTGGTAAAAATCCCCTCGCATTGCATTTCTCCAGACATGAGCCAGTTCGGCACATATTATTACCCAAAGCTATGGATGGAGACGAGATGACGAAGCACCGATTCTCTGTTTTGCAGCATAAATCACGCGAGACGGGCAAACTTGCTGCGGCTGAAACGGGCAATGGCTGTAGGGCAACCAATGTGATGGTATGATTAACACTATTCACGCCGGAGATTTTTCCCGGCTCACATTCTGAAGGACAGGCTTATGATTATCGTTACCGGCGGCGCTGGTTTTATCGGCAGCAACATTGTTAAGGCTCTGAACGACATCGGCTATACCGATATTCTGGTGGTGGATAACCTTAAAGACGGCACCAAGTTTGTTAACCTGGTGGATCTGAACATCGCCGACTACATGGATAAAGAAGATTTCCAGGTGCAGATCATGTCCGGGGAAGAGTTCGGCGACGTCGAAGCCGTATTCCACGAAGGCGCATGCTCGTCCACTACAGAATGGGATGGGAAGTACATGATGGATAACAACTATCAGTACTCCAAAGAGCTGCTGCACTACTGCCTGGAGCGCGAAATCCCGTTCCTGTACGCCTCTTCCGCCGCCACCTACGGCGGACGCACCTCTGATTTCATCGAATCCCGTGAATATGAAAAGCCGCTGAACGTTTACGGCTACTCTAAATTCCTGTTCGACGAGTATGTCCGCCAGATCCTGCCGGAAGCGAACTCCCAGATTACCGGCTTTCGCTACTTCAACGTCTACGGGCCGCGCGAAGGCCACAAAGGCAGCATGGCGAGCGTCGCGTTCCATCTCAACACCCAGCTGAACAACGGCGAGAGCCCGAAACTGTTTGAAGGCAGCGATAATTTCAAGCGCGACTTCATCTATGTGGGCGACGTGGCGGCAGTAAACCTGTGGTTCTGGCAGAACGGCGTCTCCGGCATTTATAACTGCGGCACTGGCCGTGCGGAGTCGTTCCAGGCCGTGGCAGATGCCGCGCTGGCCTTCCATAAAAAAGGCAGCATTGAGTACATCCCGTTCCCGGAAAAACTCAAAGGCCGTTATCAGGCGTTTACGCAGGCGGATCTTACCAACCTGCGCGCGGCGGGTTATGACAAGCCGTTTAAAACCGTTGCTGAAGGTGTGACGGAATACATGGCCTGGCTGAACCGCGACGCATAAGCAGGCTAATGCATGAAAATATTGGTGATCGGCCCGTCATGGGTGGGCGACATGATGATGTCGCAAAGTCTCTATCGCACGCTCAAGGCTCGCTATCCACAGGCGATCATCGACGTGATGGCGCCCGCGTGGTGCCGTCCGCTGCTGTCGCGCATGCCAGAGGTGAACGAGGCGATCCCCATGCCTCTCGGCCATGGCGCGCTGGGGCTCGGCGAGCGCCGCCGTCTGGGGCGCAGCCTGCGCAATCGCCGCTACGATCGCGCTTATGTGCTGCCGAATTCGTTTAAATCTGCGCTCGTACCGTTTTTTGCAGGTATCCCGCACCGCACCGGCTGGCGCGGCGAGATGCGCTACGGCCTGCTGAACGATATTCGCGTGCTGGATAAACAGGCCTGGCCGCTGATGGTTGAGCGTTACGTCGCGCTGGCTTACGACAACGGTGTGATGCAGTCGGCGAAAGATTTACCGCAGCCTTTACTCTGGCCACAGTTGCTGGTGACGGACGCGGAAAAAAGCCAGGCCTGCGCCCAGTTCGCGCTCTCCGCGGAGCGTCCGATCATCGGTTTTTGCCCGGGTGCGGAGTTCGGCCCGGCGAAACGCTGGCCGCACTACCACTACGCCGGGCTGGCGAAAGAGCTGATTGACGAAGGGTATCAGGTGGCGCTGTTCGGCTCGGCGAAAGACAACGAAGCAGGTAATGAAATCCTCGCGGCGCTGAGCGTCGAACAGCAGGCGTGGTGCCGTAATCTCGCGGGCGAAACCCAGCTTGAACAGGCCGTGGCGCTGATTGCCGCCTGTAAAGCGATTGTCACTAATGATTCCGGCCTGATGCATGTAGCCGCCGCGCTCGACCGTCCGCTGGTCGCGCTGTATGGCCCGAGCAGCCCGGATTTCACGCCGCCGCTGTCCCATAAAGCGAAAGTCATTCGTCTTATCACCGGCTACCACAAAGTGCGCAAAGGCGACGCCGCCGAAGGTTATCACCAGAGCCTGATCGACATTACGCCCGCGCGCGTACTTGAGACGCTCAACGAACTGCTGCTGAACGAGGAAGCGTGAGGATGCGGGTGCTTGTTGTGAAAACCTCCTCGATGGGCGATGTACTCCACACGCTACCCGCGTTAACCGACGCGATGCAGGCGATGCCGGATATTCGCTTCGACTGGGTGGTGGAAGAAGGGTTCGCGCAGATCCCTTCGTGGCATCCGGCGGTCGATCGCGTGCTCCCGGTGGCCATCCGCCGCTGGCGCAAGGCGTGGTTTTCCGCGCCGGTGAAGTCCGAGCGTCACGCCTTTCGCGACGCCCTGCGGGCGGAAAAATATGACGCCGTCATCGACGCGCAGGGGCTGGTGAAAAGCGCAGCCCTGGTGACGCGTCTGGCGCGCGGTCTGAAGCATGGCATGGACTGGCAGACGGCGCGCGAACCGCTCGCCAGCCTGTTCTACAACCGCCGCCACCATATCGCCAAAGCGCAACACGCCGTGGAGCGCACCCGTGAACTCTTCGCCAAAAGCCTCGGTTACGCGAAGCCCGCCGCGCAGGGCGATTACGCCATCGCGCCGCATTTTTTGCGTGAGCCTGCTGACGCCGCCGGGGACTATGTTGTGTTCCTGCATGCCACGACGCGTGATGAAAAGCACTGGCCGGAAGCGCACTGGCGCGAGCTTATCGCGCTGATGGGCACGACCGGCCTGCAAATCCGGCTGCCCTGGGGGGCGCCGCACGAAGAAGCGCGAGCGAAAAGACTTGCTGAAGGTTTCGGGTATGTTCAGGTGCTCCCGCGCCTGACGCTTGAACAGGTCGCCCACCAGCTGGCGGGCGCACGGTTTGTGGTATCGGTGGATACCGGTCTGAGCCATCTGACGGCGGCGCTCGATCGCCCGAATTTCACGCTCTATGGTCCGACCGATCCGGGGCTTATTGGCGGATATGGGCAGAACCAGTTTGTTTGCCGCCCGCCCCATTCTCAGGATCTCGCCGCCCTGCCCGCAACAACCGTTTTCGAACAACTGCGTCCCTGGCTTAACGGGGAAACTTCCGTTTCAGAGAGTGCCCATGCCTGACTTTTTCTCGCCCGAACAACCGCCGAAGCGGGTTCTGATTATTAAGCTGCGCCACCACGGCGACGTGCTGCTGACGTCTCCCTGCTTTACGGTGCTTAAGCAAGCGTATCCGCAGGCCGAAGTGGACGCGCTGGTCTATGACGACACCCAGGCGATGCTCACCAGCCATCCGCACATCGATCAGGTACACACCATCGGGCGTAACTGGCGCAAACAAGGGCTGCTAAAGCAGCTCCGGCTCTATCGTGGGCTGGTGAAAACGCTGAAGGCGCGCCAGTACGATGTGCTGATCAACCTGACCGAACACTGGCACGGCGCTCGTCTGGCACGCCTGCTGAAGCCGCGCGTCTCTGTCGGCTTTCGCCCTGACAAGCGCAGCGGCTTTGCGCGCCGCCGCTGGGTGAAATCCTTTACCACGCTTTATCCGGCGATTCAGGACAATACGCGCCATATGGTGGAGGTTAACCTCGACGCGCTGCGCCGTATCGGCATTCATCCGGCCACCCGCGACGATAAGCGTACGCTGTTCGTGCCGGGGGATGAGGCGGAAGCCTTTATCCAGGAAAAACTGGCGGCGTTCGGCCTCAAGAGCGGCGAGTACATTCTTGTGCATCCGACCTCGCGCTGGATGTTTAAATCCTGGGATATCCCTGCGCTGGCGGCGACCGTCGATGCGCTGGCAAGCCGCGGGCTGCCGGTGATCCTCTCAGCCGCCCCTTCACGCGAAGAAACCGAGTATATGGATAAACTACGCGCCGCCCTGACGCAGCCGGTATTCGACCTGAGCGGCCAGCTGAATCTCAAACAGCTTGGCGCGTTGATGAAGCACGCGCGGGTTTATTTCGGCGTGGACTCCATGCCTATGCATCTGGCGAGCGCCGTCGGCACGCCGACCGTCGCCATTTTCGGGCCGACCGGCGCGATTAAATGGGCGCCGTGGGGCGTCTCGCATCGGGTGATTACCGCAGGCTTCACCTGCCAGCCCTGCGGCAAAGCGGGCTGTGGCGACAGCGGTGTCTCCGACTGCATCACCGCGATTGCGCCTCAACAGGTGCTGAGCGCCATTGATACCCTGCTGCTGGAAACGCCTGCATGAAGCTGGCGATTGTCAGGCAGACCTGGAACCCCAACGGCGGCGCAGAGCGTTTTGTGTCGCGCGCGCTGAATGTGCTTTCGCAAAGCGGCGAGCTGGATGTCACGCTGATTGCCCGCCAGTGGGAAAGCGGCGCGGGCTGGCAGACGCTGACGGTCGATCCGCCGTTTCGCAACCGCAAGGCGCGCGAGGCGGGCTTCGCCGCCGCTGCCGCCGCGCAGTTCCCGGCATTCGATATTGTGCAGAGCCATGAGCGCATTCCCGGCGCGACGATTTTCCGCGCGGGTGACGGCGTCCATGCCGCCTGGCTGGAGCAGTACCAGCGCATCCAGTCGCCGCTGGCGCGCTGGGCGCAGGCGTTCAGCGCGTACCATCGCTACATTCTTCAGGCGGAGCGCGAGATGTTTATGCATCCTCAGCTTCGTAAAGTGATCTGTAATTCGAAGATGGTGCGTGACGATATTGCCCGCCGCTTCGGCCTTGCGGACCACCAGCTCACGGTCATTTATAACGGCGTCGATACGTCGGTATTCCATCCATCAGTACGTGAGCACTCGCTACGAAGCGAGCTCAACATTCCTGACGATGCGCCGGTGCTGGCCTACGTCGGTTCCGGTTTCGCCCGTAAGGGCGTCGCCGTTGCGCTGAAGGCGATTGTCAACCATCCGTCTGTCTGGCTGTTAGTCGCCGGACGTGACAAGCACGCGCGACGCTTCGAGGCGCTGGCGCGCAAGCTCGGCGTAGCGGCTCGCGTGAAATTCCTCGGCCCCGTATCGGACATCAAAACGGTGTACGGTAGCGCCGACGCGCTGATCCTGCCGACGCTCTACGATCCGTTCCCCAATGTCTGCATCGAAGCGCTCGCCTGCGGCCTGCCGCTGTTAACCAGCCACGGCTGTGGCGCGGCAGAGTGGGTGCAGGAAGGCGAAAACGGCTGGGTGCGTGACGCGCTGGACGCGTCCGGCTACAGCCTGGCGGTCGGGGAGTGGCTCGCGGGCCGCGCGGCAGGGAAAGATTACGCCGCTGCGGCGCGACGTACCGCGGAGCCCTGGACGCTGGAGCGAATGGCCCAGGAACTCAACGCGCTTTACCGGGAATTGCTGGCCTGACGGCTGGCGTTCCGGAAGACCTGTTCCATCGCATCCAGCATGCAGTCGCGCGTGAAATGGCTGCGCAGGTAATCGTAACCCTGCTGCGCCAGCCGCTCGCGCAACGCAGCGTCGTCATATAGCCGCATAATCGCGGCTTTTAACGCCTGCGCATCCCGCTGGCCCACCAGCACACCCGTCTGGTTATCAATGACTGCATCCGCGGTGCCACCCGCGTCGGTAGCGATCGTCGCCACGCGCGAGGCGAGCGACTGCAATACTCCTTGCGGTACGCCTTCCATATCGTGCGACGGGCTCAGCGCGATATCAAACGCCGGGAACCAGGCTTCGGGATCGGCGCGATGCCCTGCCATTAGCACGCGCTCCTGCAACCCCAGCGCGACAATCTCCTGCTCCAGCGCGGCGCGATGCGGCCCTTCGCCGACAATCGCCAGTCGGATACGCGGGTTATCGATTTGCGCCAGCGCCTGCAATAACACGCTGTGGCCCTTGTTAGGCCGCAGATGCGAGACCACGCCCAGCCAGAAATCCTCTTCTCTCAGCCCGCAATGCCGGCGTGCCGCGTTTTTATCGCCGGGCTTAAAGCGTGCCGTATCAACCCCACTGGGAACCGAGGTGCTGTGTGAAAGCGGAACGCCGATATCCTCAAGCTGATGACGCAATGCCTCGCCAGTCGTGACCACATGCGCGCAGGCGGTGCCGAAGAGCCAGCGGGTGCCGCGGTTATTACGCGGTTTGCCCGAGGCGTGGCGTGTGCGCACCAGCGGCGGTGCGTGACGCAGTGTCGCGCAGGCCAGCGCCGCAAGCCAGGTGTCTACGGAGTTGTGACTATTGATGACATCAATATGTCCCGCCTCGTGTTTTAGCCAGGCGCGCAGACGCAGCAGGTTAGCGATTTTTTTACGCTTAATGGGCAGATTGACAACCGTCAGGCCCGCGTCCCGCGCCAGCGTGCTGAGCGGCACTTCTGCAGGACACACAATCGTGACCTGGTGTCCGCGTGACTGCATGCCAAGAGATTCGTTGATAATACGCAGCGGCTGACCACCTTTCCCGCCGTCCGCTTCGGTATGAACGATGTGCATAATCTTCCTGTTATTGACCGGCCTGTCCGGCGCTGACAAGTATACCTTTGGCTTTATGAAAGCTTCGCAGTTTTTCTTTCGCCAAAGAAGCGCGGGCAACCCGCTTGCACATCATGGTTTCGCCATCACTGGCAGGCACCTTACACAACACGCAAAGGTAATGCACCCGCAAACGGACGCGTGCCTGTGGCTTTCTTTACCACTTCATAGATAATAAGCGGCAACTGGAGCAACACGCTGGCGAACCACCGCCCCTGTAAGCGGTCAATAAGCCATAACGTCAGGCGATGCGGTTTGCCTGTACGACCCGGTATCCAACGGAGAAAGCATGTCTGATACCCCTCTTCTGAGTATTATTGTCGCGGTTTATAACGGCGAGAAATTCCTGAGCGCCTTTTTTGACAGCATCAAAAACCAGCAACTGGAAAGCGTTGAGCTTATCGTCGTGGACGACGGGTCGACCGACCGCTCCGCAGAAATCACCGAAAGCTATCGCGCGCAGTTTCCCCGTTTTCAGTATGTGAAACAGGAAAACCAGGGCGTTTCCGCGGCCCGCAATACCGGCCTTGCGCTGGCGCAGGGGAAATATCTGGCGTTTCCGGATATCGACGACGTTATCTACCCGACGCTTTACCCGCGTCTGCTGGATATCGCCACGCAGAATGACCTTGATGTCGCAACCTGCAACGGCACCTATATCTATGACGACGGCCGCCCGGCGAAGAAAATTTTTCCGTCAGATCGCCTCTCTTCAACCGGTGTCCTGGACGGCCCAACCTGGCTGCAGATGGCACTCAGTTCGCGCAAATTCCTGCATGTCACCTGGCTTAATATCTATCGCCACGACTTTATTAAACGCCACGGTTTTAGCTTCGAACATGGCCTGCGCCATCAGGATATTCCCTGGACTACCGAAGTGTTGCTGACAGCGCAGCGGGTACAGTACATCGACGAAACATTGTATGACTACCTGATCCACTCAGCCTCGGTGTCGCATACGCCAGGTACGGACGACACGCGGATGCGATCGGCTCGCCACTATATGAAGATTCTGGAGATGCTGAACGCGATTAATGAACGTTACCCGGAACAGGTGAAACGCGTACCGGCATGCCACTGGCAAATCGCCAAAGAAGGGCTCGGGATCCTGCACAGCATTAATAATATTGAAAATCCGCAGAAGAAGCGTGAAATCACGCGTGAGCTTTTCGAGCGGGGCATCTGGGAGATGATCTGGAAGAACGCGCGCGGCTTTAAGCAGCGCTGGCGTCTGGGTCGTCGCTATTTCCGCCTGAAAAAAATGGCAGGCTAAAAACCGGCGGGCGCAGGCGGCATAATATGGCCTGCGCCTTTATCACCAGAGACAGTTTCGGGGGCTTTTCGGAACGTATTGCCTGCCATCTGGATGGAGTAAAAAAAGCCGTTCCCTGATTTCTTCTGCGTTACAGCCTGACACGGCAGGCGGTTGCCGCCGCCCGCTTCTTCCTCTTCCCGCTTATCTGTATACTTCCGGCAGGCAAAACGCGTCGGCTGGCGCCAAAACAATAGCTTTAACCGGGCTAAATGCTTAGAATTTGCCCGCCGATAAAGAAAATAACGGATATTAGCTTGGAATCGTTGTATACCGCTCTGCTCTACCTGATACAGCCTTTTGTCTGGGTGCGGCTTCTGCTCCGCAGCCGTAAAGCCCCTGCCTATCGCAAACGATGGGGGGAACGCTACGGCTTTTGTCAGGGAAAAGTGTTGCCGGACGGTATTCTGCTGCACTCCGTATCGGTGGGCGAAACCCTGGCCGCGATCCCGCTGGTGCGCGCATTGCGCCACCGCTACCCTTCTCTGCCGATCACCGTCACCACCATGACGCCGACGGGCTCTGAGCGCGTACAGTCGGCGTTCGGCAAAGATGTACATCACGTCTATCTGCCTTACGATTTGCCCTGCGCGATGCATCGTTTTTTGGAAACCGTGCGCCCGAAGCTGGTTATCGTGATGGAAACCGAACTGTGGCCGAACATGATTTCCGCGCTGCATCAGCGCAAAATCCCGCTGGTTATCGCTAACGCGCGGCTTTCCGAACGTTCCGCGAAGGGCTATCAAAAACTCGGTGGATTTATGCGCCGTCTGCTGTCGAAAATCACGCTGATCGCCGCGCAAAATGATGAAGACGCCAGCCGCTTTACCGCGCTTGGCCTCAAGCGTAACCAGCTGGCCGTGACCGGCAGCCTGAAGTTTGATATCTCCGTGACGCCGGAACTGGCGGCTCGCGCGGTAACGCTGCGCCGTCAGTGGGCGCCGCGTCGCCAGGTCTGGATAGCCACCAGCACGCACGACGGTGAAGAGGCGATTATTCTGCAGGCGCATCGCCAGCTACTGGCAACCTTTCCCGATCTGCTGCTGATTCTGGTGCCGCGCCACCCGGAGCGCTTTAAAGACGCCCGCGATATGGTGCAAAAAGCGGGCTTTAGTTTTACGCTGCGCAGTACCGGCGAAATCCCCTCTGGCAGTACCCAGGTGGTGATTGGCGATACGATGGGCGAACTGATGCTGCTGTACGGCATCGCCGATCTCGCGTTTGTCGGCGGCAGCCTTGTCGAGCGCGGCGGCCATAATCCACTGGAGCCCGCCGCCCACGCCATTCCCGTGCTAATGGGCCCGCATACATTTAATTTCAAAGATATCTGCGCCAAATTGCAGGAAGCCGACGGACTTATCACGGTGACCGGCGCCGATTCGCTGGTAAAAGAGATCTCCACGCTGCTGACTGACGAGGACTATCGTCTGTGGTATGGCCGTCATGCGGTCGAAGTGCTGCACCAGAACCAGGGCGCGCTACAGCGTCTGTTGCAGCTGCTGCAGCCGTACCTTCCGCAGCGGAGCCACTGATGCGCGCGCGTCTCTCGGTGGTGATGATCGCCAAAAACGCGGCGCTGCTGCTGCCGGATTGTCTCGCCTCCGTGGCCTTTGCTGATGAAATCGTGGTGCTGGATTCCGGCAGCAGCGACGAGACTGTCGCTGTCGCGACGGCAGCCGGCGCGAACGTGTTCGTCGAAACCGACTGGCAGGGCTACGGCATTCAGCGTCAGCGGGCTCAGCAGCACGCCAGCGGTGATTACATTCTGATGATCGATACCGACGAGCGCGTGACGCCAGAACTGGCCCAGGCGATTCGTCAGGTGCTGGAAAATCCCGATCCGCAGACGGTTTACAGCATCGCCCGCCGCAATCTGTTTCTGGGCCGCTTTATGCGCCACAGCGGCTGGTATCCGGACCGCGTCACCCGCCTCTATGCCCGCGAGCGCTATCGCTATAATGATAATCTGGTGCACGAATCGCTCGACGCGCCGGATGCGCGCGTGGTCGCCCTGCAGGGCGATCTGCTGCACCTGACCTGCCGGGATTTCGCGGGTTTTCAGCGCAAGCAGTTAGGCTACGCCACCGCCTGGGCTCAGGAACGTCATCTGAGGGGCAAAAAGGTGTCGGTAGCGGGGATTTTCGGACATACGCTGGCCGCATTCTGCAAGACACTTCTGCTGCGCGCAGGCGTGCTGGATGGCCGTCAGGGCTGGCTGCTGGCCGTGGTGAACGCCCAGTACACCTTCAACAAATATACCGAGCTGTGGGCGCTGAACCGCGGCTATACGGAAAAGTAACGCTATGACCACTCGCGCGATTTACCCAGGTACGTTCGACCCGATCACTAACGGTCATCTCGATATTATTACTCGTGCGGCCAGCATGTTTGATGAGCTGATTCTGGCGGTGGCCGCCAGCCCGCATAAAAAGACCATGTTTTCGCTGGATGAGCGCGTGGCGCTGGCGCAGCAGGCGGCGGCGCATCTGCCGAACGTCAGCGTGACCGGCTTTAGCGATCTGATGGCGAACTTTGCGCAGACCCGGCAGGCGAATGTTCTGGTACGCGGCCTGCGCACCGCGGGTGATTTCGAGTATGAAATGCAGCTGGCGCATATGAATCGCCATCTGATGCCTTCGCTTGAGAGCGTGTTTCTGATGCCCTCGAAAGAGTGGTCCTTTATCTCATCAAGCCTGGTGAAGGAAGTGGCGCGCCATCAGGGCGATGTCTCCCACTTCCTGCCTGCGCATGTTCACCAGGCGTTGCTGGAGAAGCTGCGTTAATCACTTCTGACAGCGTCGGCACCAGTAGGTACGGCGCTGGGCATGTTTCCCTGCCAGAATCGGCGCGCCGCAGACCCGACACGGTTCGCCTTCACGCCCGTAGACCTGCAGCTGCTGCGCAAAATAGCCCGGCTTGCCGTCGCTTTGCAGAAAATCACGCAGCGTCGTACCGCCCTGTTCAATCGATCGCAACAGTACCGCTTTGATCGCCTGCGCCAGCAGTTCACACTCTTTTTCTGACAATGACGAGGCCAGCCGATCGGGGTGGATCCCGGCGGCAAACAGCGACTCGCTGGCGTAGATATTACCGACGCCTACCACGAGCTTGTTATCCATCAGCCAGGGTTTAATAGCGACTTTCTTTTTCGTGCATTTTTGATGCAGATACGCGCCGTTAAACGCCTCGCTGAGCGGCTCCGGCCCCAGATGCGCCAGGACGTTATGCCCTTCCAGCTCGCGCGTCCATAGCCAGGCGCCGAAGCGGCGCGGATCGGTATAGCGCAGCACTTTGCCGTTACTCATCACCAAATCGACATGGTCGTGTTTCTCGGCCGGGCGCTCCTCCGGCAGGATACGCAGGCTACCGGACATGCCCAGATGAATAATTATCCAGCCGTCCGGCAGCTCCAGCAGCAGATATTTAGCGCGACGCTGCACGCTGAGGACGGGTTTGTCGCTTAACGCATGGATTTCATCAGAAACTGGCCAGCGTAGCCGGCTATTGCGCACAACGGCGTGCAGGATGGTTTCGCCAACCAGATGCGGCTCAATCCCGCGACGGCTGGTTTCCACCTCAGGTAATTCAGGCATAGCGTTTCTCGCGTGAGTTAACAGAAGCAGTAAGGATAGATATGGGGACAACGCAGAAAACAAAAAACCCCGCCGAAGCGGGGTTTTTGTACAAATCTGACTAAAATCTTATTTGATTTTAGCTTCTTTGTAGAGAACGTGCTGACGGACAACCGGATCGAATTTCTTCAGTTCCAGTTTTTCCGGCTTAGTACGTTTGTTCTTCGTGGTGGTATAGAAGTGACCAGTACCAGCAGAAGAAACCAGCTTGATTTTCTCGCGAATACCTTTAGCCATGATTTATTTCCTCTAAGTACTTAGTACTTTTCGCCACGGGCACGCAGTTCAGAAAGAACTACATCGATGCCTTTTTTATCAATTACACGCATACCTTTAGCAGATACGCGCAGAGTAACGAAACGCTTTTCGCTCTCAACCCAGAAACGGTGAGAGTGCAGGTTCGGCAGAAAACGGCGTTTAGTCGCGTTCAGTGCGTGGGAACGGTTGTTACCGGTCACCGGACGCTTGCCAGTAACTTGGCAGACTCGGGACATGTCTATTCTCCAAAAATCAAATTAGCTCGAGCTTCGTATAGGGTATTGGCAGCCTCGTCAGGCCTGATGGCCCAGTCTGGCGGTTCAATGGAACTCGCATTGCCAGGCCCACATGCCAAACCCGAGATTCTCAAAGGTGGCGTAGTATACGCTGCCGGGACCGTCTGCTCAAGTCCCGAACAAATAAAGATCGCTAAGGATCGCCACGTCTGGCTTATATCCACCCACGTTCGGCGAAAGAAACGTATTCTCCACGCCCAATGACCAGATGGTCAAGCACCCGAATATCCACCAGCTGACAACTTTTCACGATGCGCTCGGTGACCAGTTTGTCCGCCCGGCTGGGCTCGGCATGCCCGGAAGGATGGTTATGCGCCAGAATAATTCCGGCAGCGTTGAGCCGCACCGCCTCGCGGACGATTTCGCGCGGATGCACTTCGACATGGCTGAGCGTGCCGGTAAACAGCGTATTTTGCCTGATAACACGGTTCTGATTATCCAGAAAGACGACCAGAAACACTTCGCGTTCCAGCGCTGAAAGCTGGCTTTGCAGAAACTCGCGCGTGATAGTCGGGCTCAATAGCGCCGTTTCTTGCGAGGGCCGTGAGCCGTAATAACGCCGCGCCAGTTCGGCCACGGCTTTAAGTTGCACATATTTCGCCGTACCAATGCCGCTGAAGCCCTGAAATGCCTGCCAGTCTGCTGAAAGCAGGCTGTAGAGCGATCCGAAATGCAGCAACAGCCGCTTCGCCAGCGTAAGCACGTCTGCACCCGGCGTCCCGGTTCGCAGGAAAATTGCCAGCAGTTCGTCATCGTTGAGATCGGCGGCGCCGTATCGCATCAGTTTTTCTCGCGGCCCGTTGTCCATGACAGCTATCGTCTTCCTTGCCCTGTTTTGTTTGCCATTATGCGCAGGCGGTCAGTCGCTGGCGACAGCGCGTATCGATCCCTGCGTAACGTCTCGCAAAGTTTAAATTTCATACCGCCGCGCAGTTTTTCGGATTGTGATAAAATGCCCGCTTTCCAGAAAGCGACAGGAAGAGAAGACAATGGGGCTTGCCGGTAAAAAAATCGTTTTGGGCGTCAGCGGCGGTATTGCGGCGTATAAAGCGCCGGAACTGGTGCGGCGTTTGCGTGAGCGGGGCGCAGAAGTGCGCGTCGCCATGACCGAAGCGGCAAAAGCGTTTATCACGCCGCTGAGCCTGCAGGCCGTTTCCGGCTACCCTGTTTCAGACAGCCTGCTCGACCCGGCCGCCGAGGCCGCTATGGGCCATATTGAGCTTGGTAAATGGGCCGATTTAGTCATCCTGGCACCCGCGACGGCGGATCTCATCGCGCGCGTTGCGGCGGGTATGGCGAATGATCTGGTCACGACGATTTGTCTCGCGACGCCCTCGCCTGTCGCCGTCGTTCCTGCAATGAATCAGCAGATGTACCGTAACGTCGCGACGCAGCACAATATTGCGCTGCTTGCCTCGCGCGGTCTGCATATCTGGGGCCCTGACAGCGGCAGCCAGGCCTGCGGTGATGTCGGGCCAGGCCGTATGCTCGATCCGCTGGAGATTGTGGACCTCGCCGTTAACCACTTCGCCCCTGTCAACGATCTGCAACATCTCAACATCATGATTACCGCGGGTCCGACTCGTGAGCGGCTTGATCCGGTGCGCTACATCACCAACGACAGCTCCGGTAAAATGGGCTTCGCTATTGCGGCGGCAGCCAGCGCGCGCGGCGCGCGCGTCACGCTGGTGTCGGGGCCGGTCAACTTATCGACGCCAGCGGGTGTCGAACGCATTGATGTGGAAAGCGCTCTGGAGATGGAAGCCGCCGTTCAGCAACGTGCAGCGCAGCAGCATATTTTTATCGGCTGCGCGGCCGTGGCGGATTACCGCGCCGAAACGATTTCCAGCGAAAAAATAAAAAAACAGGGCGACGAACTCACGCTAAAAATGGTGAAAAACCCTGATATTGTCGCAGGCGTCGCGGCGCTTGTGGAAAATCGTCCTTATGTTGTCGGGTTTGCTGCCGAAACAAATAATGTGGAAGAATATGCGCGGCAAAAACGCCTGCGTAAAAACCTTGATCTGATTTGCGCCAACGATGTGTCGCAAGCGGGTCAGGGATTTAACAGCGATACCAACGCTTTGCATCTTTTCTGGCAGGAGGGAGATAAAGTCTTACCGCTTGAGCGGAAGGCGCTCCTTGGCCAACGTTTACTGGACGAGATTGTTACCCGTTATGATGAAAAAAATCGACGTTAAGATTCTGGACCCGCGTGTGGGCGAGCAATTCCCGCTGCCGACGTACGCCACCTCTGGCTCAGCAGGCCTCGATCTGCGCGCCTGCCTGGACGAGTCCGTTGAACTGGCGCCGGGTGCGACCACGCTCCTGCCAACTGGCCTCGCCATTCATATCGCCGATCCAACGCTCGCCGCTGTTATTCTGCCGCGCTCAGGCCTCGGGCATAAACATGGCGTCGTGCTGGGCAATCTGGTCGGGCTTATTGATTCCGATTACCAGGGCCAGCTGATGGTTTCCGTCTGGAACCGTGGCCAGCAGAGCTTCACCATTGAGCCTGGCGAGCGCATCGCGCAAATGGTTTTTGTACCGGTCGTGCAGGCGGAATTTAATCTGGTAGAAGAGTTTACCGCTACCGATCGCGGTGAAGGCGGTTTCGGTCATTCCGGGCGTAAATAAACCCGCCCGCGTATACGCGCATTCCTTAAGTTAAATAAAGCGAACAGATTGCCGCAGGCGAGGGCCTGCGGACGCTTTGTGGATGCTCGCCTGGCAAGTGTTTATTTTTCAGGGGTATTTTAGAACATGGCAGAAAAACAAACCGCGAAAAGGAACCGTCGCGAAGAAATACTTCAGTCTCTGGCGCAGATGCTTGAATCCAGCGATGGTAGCCAACGTATTACGACCGCTAAACTCGCGGCCTCCGTTGGCGTCTCCGAAGCGGCGCTTTATCGCCACTTCCCCAGCAAAACCCGCATGTTCGACAGCCTGATTGAATTTATCGAAGACAGCCTGATCACCCGCATTAATTTGATTCTGAAAGATGAAAAAGAGACGCTTAACCGTCTGCGCCTGATTGTGCAGCTCATTCTCGGGTTCGGCGAGCGCAACCCGGGGCTGACCCGCATTCTGACGGGACATGCGTTGATGTTTGAACAGGATCGTTTGCAGGGGCGCATTAATCAGCTCTTTGAACGTATAGAAGCCCAGTTGCGCCAGGTGCTGCGTGAGAAAAAAATGCGTGAAGGCGAAGGGTATGTCACTGACGAAGCGCTGCTGGCAAGCCAGCTGCTGGCGTTTTGTGAAGGCATGCTGTCGCGCTTTGTACGCAGCGAATTCCGCTACAGCCCGACGGCGGACTTTGAAGCGCGTTGGCCGTTGCTGGCCGCGCAGCTGCAGTAAACGCAGAGCAGGAAATGTAAAAAGGCCGGATATCCGGCCTTTTATTTTTTATCAGACGCCGTATTGCTGGCGATACGCCTCTACCGCCGCCAGATGGTTTGCCATCTCCGGTTTCTCTGACAAATAATCAATGAGGTCGTTGAGTGTAATAATGGCAATGACCTGGCAACCGTAATCCCGCTCCACTTCCTGAATCGCGGAGAGTTCGCCGCGTCCGCGCTCCTGCCTGTCCAGCGAAATCATGACGCCCGCAAGCGTCGCGCCATTCGCCTGGATTATCTCCATCGATTCACGGATCGCAGTGCCTGCGGTTATCACGTCATCCACCAGCATGACGCGCCCCTGAAGCGGGCTACCGACCAGGCTGCCGCCCTCGCCGTGATCTTTCGCTTCTTTGCGGTTAAAGCAATACGGCACGTCACGCTCATGATGCTCGGCCAGTGCGACCGCCGTGGTGGTAGCGATAGGGATGCCTTTATACGCAGGGCCGAACAGCAAATCGAAATCGATGCCGGAATCGACCAGCGCCTCAGCATAAAAACGGCCCAGCAGCGCCAGATCGCGCCCGGTATTAAACAAACCGGCGTTAAAGAAGTAAGGGCTCTGACGCCCGGATTTCAGCGTGAACTCACCAAATTTAAGCACCTGTTTGTTAAGGGCGAATTCAATAAACTGGCGCTGATACGGTTTCATGGCTTTGCTCCTCAGATAGCATATTGCAGGCATAAAAAAGGCGACTCTTCAGTCGCCTTAAAAATCAGTTTGCTAACGCCGCCTTCTGCGACGCGATGATCGATTCGATTCCCCCGCGGGCCAGCGCCAGCAAGGTGAGTAACTCCTCATGGGAGAAGGGCTCGCCTTCCGCCGTGCCCTGCACTTCAATCATACGTCCGTCTTCGGTCATAACGACGTTCATGTCGGTTTCTGCGGCAGAATCTTCGACATATTCCAGATCGCACACCGCTTCGCCCTTGACGATACCTACCGATACTGCCGCCACCATGCCTTTCATCGGATTGGTTTTCAGCTTGCCGGCAGCCACCAGCGCGTTCAGCGCGTCGGCCAACGCAACGCAGGCACCGGTAATAGAGGCGGTGCGGGTGCCGCCATCAGCCTGAATCACGTCACAGTCCAGGGTGATGGTGAATTCACCGAGCGCCTTGAGATCTACCGCCGCGCGCAGCGAGCGGGCAATCAGACGCTGGATTTCAAGCGTACGGCCGCCCTGCTTGCCTTTTGCTGCTTCACGGGCGTTACGGGTATGGGTGGAGCGCGGTAACATGCCATATTCGGCGGTGATCCAGCCCTGGCCCTGACCTTTCAAAAAGCGCGGCACGCCTTCTTCAATGGATGCGGTGCAGAGCACTTTGGTATCGCCAAACTCAACCAGCACGGAGCCTTCTGCGTGTTTAGTGTAATGACGGGTCAGGGTAACTGGGCGCACTTCAGATGCGCTACGGCCTGCTGGACGCATGGGCTTATCTCCGGCTTGTTAACGAATGTGGCTGCGCATTATACGGGCTGAAAGCGCTTATTCCTATCATGAGTGACCGGTGGTAGCTATAATCCCCTCATTCATTTCAGAAAACGGGTACTTCTATGATCCGCAGTATGACCGCCTACGCCCGGCGAGAAATTAAGGGCGACTGGGGCAGCGCCACCTGGGAGTTGCGTTCAGTGAACCAGCGCTACCTGGAAACTTATTTCCGTCTGCCGGAGCAGTTCCGCAGCCTGGAGCCCGTGGTGCGCGAACGCATCCGTACCCGTCTGACACGCGGCAAAATCGAGTGTAGCTTGCGCTTTGAACCCGACGCCAGCGCACAGGGTGAATTGATCCTTAACGAAAAACTGGCGAAACAGCTGGTTTCTGCCGCTAACTGGGTAAAACTGCAAAGCGACGAAGGCGAAATTAACCCGGTCGATATTTTGCGCTGGCCTGGCGTGATGGCCGCCCAGGAGCAGGATCTGGACACCATCGCCGCTGAGATCCTCACCGCGCTGGACGGCGCGCTCGACGATTTCATCGTGGCGCGTGAAACCGAAGGCCAGGCGCTGAAAGCGCTTATTGAGCAGCGCCTGGAAGGCGTAAGCGCAGAAGTCGCCAAAGTGCGCGCGCATATGCCGGAAATTCTCCAGTGGCAGCGCGAGCGCCTGGTTTCAAAACTCGAAGAAGCGCAGGTGCAGCTTGAAAATAACCGCCTGGAACAAGAGCTGGTAATGATGGCGCAGCGCATTGATGTCGCTGAAGAGCTCGACCGTCTGGAAGCGCATGTTAAAGAAACCTATAACATCCTGAAGAAAAAAGAAGCGGTAGGCCGCCGGCTGGACTTCATGATGCAGGAGTTTAACCGCGAATCTAACACGCTGGCGTCAAAATCTATTAATGCCGAAGTAACTAACTCCGCCATTGAACTCAAGGTATTGATTGAGCAAATGCGCGAGCAGATCCAGAACATTGAGTAATTCTTAAAGGGCCTGTCAGGGCCCTTTTTTCGCCAGTTATAGTTCCGGGATGCCCTACGCCGTAAACCTTTGCCCCAACCGAAACACGAATTCCTCCTTGCCCTTTCACCTTAGAAAAACTAATCCGAAACTCCTTACTTTAGAAAATATCAATCGTTCCGCCGTGCTCTAATCGTTACCCTTCCCGGGCTGCTACCGGAGGAAACGATGTTATTACATGTGCTGTACCTGATTGGAATTACCGCGGAAGCGATGACCGGCGCACTGGCGGCCGGGCGTCGCCGGATGGACACCTTTGGCGTCATTATTATCGCGACCGCGACCGCGCTTGGCGGCGGCTCTGTCAGAGACATTCTGCTGGGACATTACCCGCTCGGCTGGGTAAAGCACCCGGAATATGTCGTGATCGTTGCCGCGGCGGCAGTCGTTACGACCTTCGTTGCTCCTCTGATGCCTCATCTGCGACGCCTTTTCCTGATTCTGGATGCGCTGGGGCTGGTCGTTTTTTCAATTATCGGCGCGCAAATCGCACTGGATATGGGTGAAGGCCCAATCATCGCTTCCATAGCCGCTGTGGTGACAGGCGTCTTTGGCGGCGTATTGCGGGATATGTTTTGCAAACGCATTCCGCTCGTATTTCAGAAAGAGCTCTACGCCGGTATTTCTTTTGCCTCTGCGGTGTTGTATATCGCGCTGGAGCACTATATCTCCAGTCACGACGTTGTGGTGATAGCAACTCTGCTGTTCGGTTTTACCGCGCGTCTGCTGGCGCTGCGCTTTCGTCTCGGCCTGCCGGTTTTTCATTACCGTGCTGAAACGCACTGACGATTACGCCCGTCACGGTTCTTTCGCCGGTAAAATGAGCCTGAACTGACAAGCCGCATCATCATTCCCGGGCGGGGCCTGGCAGTTCAAACCCAGCGATTTTCTGCCGGGCCAGCCACTGCGCCAGTGCTGTGATATCTGGATGGTGGATATAACTGACAATCTGGCGTGCCCTTTCTGCGCCAACGCCTGGGAGCTGTTGCCAGCTATGCTCATTGCGCGTCTGAAGCTGATGCCAGTTATCGTCAGTGAGAGCCAGCCAGGCACGTGCCGGTAAGGGGAGTCCCAGCGCTTTCACCCAACGCTGAAACGGTTGTCGCCGCGTAAGGTTAAACTGATGCCAGAGCTGTGCTGCGCGACGGGCGCTAAAGCCCGGCGTCTGTTTCAACGTATCGTTACTAAGAGCAAGCCAGGAAAACAGGTGTGCGAAATGGTGGCTGCGCCACAGCTGACGCCATGTCGCCTCACCTGCTCCTTCTATCCCCAGTATGGATTCACCACTAAGCCAGACAAGACGGGCAATAAACTGTTCCTCACACATCTGTGACGCGTATAAACAGCTCAGCGCGTCAAAGCGAGCCGCCGGTAGTTCAGGCTTATTACGCTGCGCGGGCCGCCAGATGACGGCATCAAGCCGTGGGATCCCTTGCCCTGCCAGACTCACCTGTACCTGATCGCCTTCGGCAAGATCCAGTCTCTCCCAGCGCGCCAGAGACCCTATGCTCACTTTCGTGACTTGTTTGTCATCCAGCGCAACGGGCTCAAGCTGGGCTACCACACTTATCTTGCCGGTTCGACCCACGGCAAAACGTAACGCCTTCACTTCCGTAATCTGTTTCACTGGCGGATATTTCCATGCCGCTACCCAAAAACCCTCCCCCGGGCGCCAGCTTTTTCCGGGCGGCTCGTGGGACGCACGAATGACTACGCCATCGGTGACAAACGGCAGCGCCTCACTGAACCACCGTTCACGCCAGCGGGCAACGTCTGCCGCCGTATTGACCGGCTGGCTCCAGGTTTTCGCCAAAGGAAACCCACCTTCCGCCAGTATGGCAAGGCGCGCTTTCATCTCCTGCGGGCCATCCGGCCATGCCCAGATTAAGATATCCAGATCGTCAAGAACCGCAGACGCCGCGTTGCGCATCATCGCACCTGCCACGCGAGCGCGCGCATTAACGCCACCATCGTACTGCTGCCGATGCCCTTCACGCCGCAAAAAGAGCTCACCCTGCAATACGCTGTCGGCAAGCTCGCCACCAACCTGCTGAGGAATAGCAGGAATATGGCGCGCTCGCGCTGTCCAGTCTTCGCCTTGCAGCCCATTGCCACGGCTAATTACCTGCTGGAGCTGGCCATTGCGGTAAACCAGAGAAACAGCCACGCCGTCCACTTTCGGTTGTACCCAAAGATCCGTTTTTCCCTGCATCCATTGGGAAAGCGACGCGGCATCTCTGAGTTTTTGCACACCAGTATGCGCCACGGGATGTGGTGTTCGTCCCGCCGCCACAGACGCAGGGGCATCGTTGACCGTAGCCAGCGAAAAACAGCCCTGCCACTCTTTTAGCCGCTGACGCATACCGTCATACACCGCGTCGCTGACTTTATTTTCGCCCCGCAGCCAGTAGGCCTCCTCCCAGCGCGCCAACTGGCTTTGCAATGCCTTGACCTCCTGTTGCGCCTGCGCAATGGTCCAGTCAGGGCAGACAGCGTGGGCGCAACCACATGTCAGGCTCATCCAGAACAAAGTAATCGTGATGCGCACATTTCACCCCCTTCGCTTTCCTGAAGGGACGGTAATACATGGCGCTTTCCTGAGGCGACACAGACTGTTGGGTTTTACGAGAGGTTTTCCGGGGTATTTCGTCTGTTGCATAAACGAGACAATTTTTCTGGATAATGTCTCGCAAAATCGCGCAAAGAGGCGCTAACCCTGCGACAAAGACTGCGCCAGCGTAGCGCGACGTGTATAATAAGGCGGTATACGCACCTCTATTCGCATACCAACAGACGTAAATACCACATGGCTCAAGGCACGCTTTATATTGTTTCCGCTCCCAGTGGCGCGGGTAAATCCAGCCTTATTCAGGCTTTTTTAAAGACGCAACCGCTCTATGACTCACAAGTGTCGGTGTCGCATACCACCCGCGATCCGCGTCCTGGCGAAGTGCATGGGGAACACTACTTTTTCGTTAATCATGATCGTTTTCGAGCGATGATTGCCGAAGATGCGTTTCTTGAACATGCGGAAGTGTTTGGCAACTATTACGGGACGTCGCGCGCCGCGATTGAACAGGTGCTGGCGACCGGCGTAGATGTTTTCCTGGATATCGACTGGCAGGGCGCGCGGCAAATCCGTGAAAAAATGCCGCACGCGCGCAGTATTTTTATCCTGCCGCCATCAAAGGAAGAGCTTAACCGCCGCCTGCGTGGTCGTGGTCAGGATAGCGAAGAGGTGATTGCAAAGCGTATGGCGCAGGCCGTAGCGGAAATGAGCCACTATGCAGAGTACGATTACCTTATCGTTAACGACGATTTTGATACGGCGCTGTCTGACTTAAAAATCATTCTGCGCGCCGAACGTCTGCGTATGAGCCGCCAGAAGCAGCGACATGACGCTTTAATCACCAAACTATTGGCAGACTGAGCGTAGTTTCAGTATCATGCCCAGTCATTTCTTCACCTGTGGAGCTTTTTAAATATGGCACGCGTAACTGTTCAGGACGCTGTAGAGAAAATTGGTAACCGTTTTGACCTGGTACTGGTCGCCGCGCGTCGCGCTCGTCAGATGCAGGTAGGCGGCAAAGATCCGCTGGTACCGGAAGAAAACGATAAAACCACTGTTATTGCGCTGCGTGAAATTGAAGAAGGTCTGATTAACAACCAGATCCTCGACGTACGTGAGCGCCAGGAGCAGCAGGAGCAGGAAGCCGCAGAACTGCAGGCCGTTACCGCAATCGCTGAAGGCCGTCGTTAATAACTTGTGCGGGTAGCCCTTGTATCTGTTTGAAAGCCTGAATCAACTGATTCAACAATACCTGCCTGCGGACCAGATTAAGCGTCTGCAGCAGGCTTATCTCGTTGCACGTGATGCTCACGAGGGACAGACACGTTCAAGTGGCGAACCCTACATCACTCATCCAGTAGCCGTGGCCTGTATTCTGGCCGAAATGAAACTCGACTATGAAACGTTGATGGCTGCGCTACTGCATGATGTGATTGAAGACACGCCTGCTACCTACCAGGATATGGAACAGCTGTTCGGTAAAAGCGTTGCCGAACTGGTGGAAGGGGTTTCTAAGCTCGATAAGCTGAAATTCCGCGACAAAAAAGAAGCGCAAGCCGAAAACTTTCGCAAAATGATCATGGCGATGGTGCAGGATATCCGCGTCATTCTGATCAAACTCGCTGACCGTACCCATAATATGCGCACGCTGGGCTCGCTTCGCCCGGATAAGCGTCGTCGTATTGCCCGTGAAACCCTTGAGATTTATAGCCCACTGGCTCACCGCCTCGGTATTCATCATCTGAAAACCGAACTGGAAGAGCTGGGTTTCGAAGCGCTCCATCCTAACCGTTACCGCGTTATTAAAGAGGTCGTTAAGGCCGCGCGCGGGAATCGTAAAGAGATGATTCAGAAAATCCTTTCTGAAATCGAAGGACGTTTACAGGAAGCGGGTATTCCATGCCGCGTCAGCGGTCGCGAAAAACACCTCTACTCCATCTATTGCAAGATGGTGCTGAAGGAGCAGCGGTTTCACTCCATTATGGATATCTACGCGTTTCGCGTGATCGTAAAGGATGTCGATACCTGTTACCGCGTGCTTGGCCAGATGCACAGCCTTTACAAGCCTCGCCCCGGCCGAATGAAAGATTACATCGCCATTCCAAAGGCGAACGGCTATCAGTCGCTTCATACCTCCATGATTGGTCCTCATGGCGTGCCTGTCGAGGTGCAAATCCGCACCGAAGATATGGACCAGATGGCAGAAATGGGTGTCGCGGCGCACTGGGCTTATAAAGAGCATGGCGAAAGCAGCACCACTGCGCAGATCCGCGCCCAGCGCTGGATGCAAAGCCTGCTGGAGCTTCAGCAGAGTGCGGGCAGTTCCTTTGAATTTATCGAGAGCGTTAAATCCGATCTTTTCCCGGATGAGATTTACGTTTTCACGCCGGAAGGGCGCATTGTCGAGTTGCCGGCAGGCGCGACGCCGGTCGATTTCGCGTATGCGGTGCATACGGATATCGGCCACGCCTGCGTGGGCGCTCGCGTAGATCGCCAGCCCTATCCGCTCTCCCAGTCGCTTTCCAGCGGTCAGACGGTAGAAATTATCACAGCGCCAGGCGCTCGTCCGAACGCCGCCTGGCTGAACTTTGTCGTGAGCTCCAAAGCGCGTGCCAAAATCCGCCAGATGCTGAAAAACCTCAAGCGCGATGATTCGGTAAGCCTGGGTCGCCGTCTGCTGAACCATGCGCTGGGTGGCAGCCGTAAACTGGCGGAAATCCCGCCGGAACACATCCAGCGTGAACTGGAGCGCATGAAGCTCGCCACGCTTGACGATCTGCTGGCGGAAATCGGCCTTGGCAACGCGATGAGCGTCGTGGTTGCGAAAAACCTGCTGCAGGGCGAAGCGGCCACCAGCAATCAGCCGAGCGTGCCGGCATCAGGTCACAGTCATCTGCCGATTAAAGGCGCGGACGGCGTGTTGATTACCTTCGCTAAATGCTGTCGCCCGATTCCGGGCGACCCGATCGTCGCGCACGTCAGCCCTGGCAAAGGTCTCGTTATCCATCATGAATCCTGTCGAAATATTCGTGGCTACCAGAAAGAGCCTGAGAAATTTATGGCGGTGGAATGGGATAAAGAGACCGAGCAAGAGTTCATCACCGAAATTAAGGTAGATATGTTTAACCACCAGGGCGCACTGGCGAACCTCACTGCGGCAATCAATACCGCAGGTTCTAATATTCAGAGCCTGAACACTGAAGAGAAAGATGGCCGCGTTTACAGCGCCTTCATTCGCCTCACGGCGCGCGATCGCGTTCATCTGGCGAATATCATGCGTAAAATTCGCGTGATGCCGGACGTGATTAAAGTCACTCGTAACAGAAACTAACTTTATGAATTCTCAGCGTTACGCGCGTATCTGCGAGATGCTGGCCCGGCGTCAGCCTGATCTGACCGTCTGCATGGAGCAGGTTCATAAGCCTCATAACGTCTCGGCTATTATCCGTACCGCAGACGCGGTGGGCGTCCATGAAGTCCACGCCGTCTGGCCGGGAAACCGGATGCGTACGATGGCCTCTTCCGCCGCAGGCAGCAACAGCTGGGTGGAAGTCAAAACGCACCGCACTATTAGCGAAGCTGTGGGCCATCTGAAAGCGCGCGGCATGCAGATCCTCGCAACACATCTCTCTGATAAAGCTGTAGATTTTCGCGAAATCGACTATACGCGGCCGACCTGCATCCTGATGGGGCAGGAAAAAACCGGTATCACTGAGGAAGCGCTACGCCTTGCCGACCAGGACATCATCATTCCGATGATCGGCATGGTGCAGTCGCTCAACGTTTCTGTCGCTTCGGCGTTGATCCTTTACGAAGCGCAGCGTCAGCGGCAAAACGCGGGCATGTACCAGCGTGCCAACAGCGCGTTGCCTGAAGATGAGCAGCAACGTCTGCTGTTTGAAGGCGGCTACCCGGTGCTGGCAAACGTGGCGAAGCGTAAAGGCCTGCCCTACCCTCGCGTGAATGAGCAGGGCGAGATCGATGCGCCACAGTCCTGGTGGGCCACCATGCAGGCCGCGGAGTAAGCGATGCGCGGCCGTCTGCTGGATGCCGTACCGTTAAGCTCACTGACCGGCGTGGGCGCCAGCCAGAGCGCAAAGCTCGCAAAAATCGGTCTGCATACCGTACAGGATCTGCTGTTGCATTTTCCTCTGCGCTATGAAGACCGCACCCATCTTTATCCCATCAACGATCTTCTGCCCGGCGTATATGCCACGGTGGAAGGCGAAGTGCTGAACTGCAATATCACGTTTGGTGGCCGTCGTATGATGACCTGCCAGATCAGCGACGGCACCGGTATCCTGACGATGCGCTTTTTCAATTTCAACGCAGCGATGAAAAACAGCCTGTCGGCTGGTCGCCGGGTACTGGCGTATGGCGAAGCGAAACGTGGCAAATTCGGCGCGGAGATGATTCACCCTGAATACCGTATTCAGGGCGATTTGAGTACGCCGGAAATGCAGGAGACCCTGACGCCGGTTTATCCGACCACCGAAGGCGTTCGCCAGGCAACGTTGCGTAAGCTTACCGAGCAGGCGCTGGAGCTGCTGGATACCTGCGCTATCGCTGAGCTGCTGCCGCCAGAGCTATCGCAGGGGCTGATGAGTCTGCCGGAGGCGCTGCGCACACTACACCGCCCGCCGCCGGATATGAAGCTCGAAGATTTAGAAAGCGGTCAACACCCGGCGCAGCGCAGGCTGATTCTTGAAGAACTGTTGGCGCACAACCTGAGCATGCTGGCACTACGCGCCGGTGCACAGCGTTATCATGCGCTGGCGCTCACTGCGAAAGACTCGCTCAAAAACCAGCTGCTCGCCTCGCTGCCCTTCAAACCGACGAACGCTCAGGCGCGCGTAGTGGCGGAAGTCGAACGCGATATGGCGCTGGATATCCCGATGATGCGGCTGGTGCAGGGCGATGTCGGTTCCGGTAAAACGTTAGTGGCCGCGCTTGCCGCGCTGCGCGCGATTGCCAACGGCAAACAGGTGGCGCTGATGGCACCGACAGAGCTCCTGGCCGAGCAGCACGCTAATAACTTTCGCAACTGGTTCGCACCGCTCGGCATTGAAGTCGGCTGGCTGGCGGGTAAGCAGAAAGGGAAAACGCGCCAGGCTCAGCAAGACGCTATCGCAAGCGGTAAGGTATCGATGGTTGTCGGCACTCATGCGATTTTTCAGGAACAGGTGCAGTTCAACGGTCTGGCGCTGGTCATCATTGACGAACAGCATCGCTTTGGCGTGCATCAGCGCCTGGCGCTCTGGGAAAAGGGCCAACAGCAAGGCTTTCATCCCCATCAGCTTATAATGACAGCGACGCCAATTCCCCGAACGCTGGCGATGACTGCGTACGCGGATCTCGACACCTCTGTGATTGATGAACTTCCGCCAGGGCGCACACCGGTCACGACCGTTGCCATCGCGGACACCCGCCGTAGCGAGATTATTGAGCGCGTACGCAGCGCCTGTCAGGAAGGCCGTCAGGCTTACTGGGTCTGTACACTGATAGAAGAGTCGGACCTCCTGGAAGCGCAAGCGGCAGAGGCGACATGGGAAGAGCTTAAAGCCACGTTGCCTAATCTTAATGTGGGGCTGGTGCATGGGCGTATGAAACCTGCAGAAAAGCAGGCGGTGATGCAAGCGTTTAAGCAAGGGGAGATGCATCTTCTTGTGGCGACGACCGTGATTGAAGTTGGTGTGGATGTCCCTAATGCCAGCCTGATGATTATCGAAAATCCGGAGCGTCTCGGTCTCGCGCAGTTACATCAGTTACGTGGACGTGTCGGACGCGGTGCCGTGGCTTCCCACTGCGTACTCCTTTATAAATCTCCATTGTCGAAAACCGCACAACTGCGCCTGCAGGTGCTGCGCGACAGTAATGACGGCTTTGTGATTGCGCAAAAAGATCTGGAAATCCGCGGGCCCGGCGAGCTGCTCGGTACACGCCAGACGGGCAATGCTGAATTTAAAGTTGCGGATTTGTTGCGTGATCAGGCGGTTATCCCGCAAGTGCAGCGTATCGCCCGCCATATCCATGAGCAATATCCGGAACACGCACAAGCGCTGATTGAACGCTGGATGCCGGAAACGGAAAAATACTCGAATGCGTAAACAATGCTTCCTGTTTTGACTCCGAAGCAACATATTTACACCGCAAATAATCTATTCCTTTTTTAGAACATCACCAATCAATCTCATCAATTAAACGCCGTCATTTATTTTTAAAATAAATAAAAGCAGCTACTCCTCCGAAAAACAAGTTTCGATGCGCAGGTTATACATTAATAAACAATCCCATCAAGATAAAAAAGAGAAAAACACATTCAAGAAAATAATATATTTACTTTTTAAGGGGCGCTACGTTACAGGCGGAGTTTGACTAATTTTACGGGCCCATACTATGATCGAAACAGCCTGGTAATCGTAGAGCTGAGCAAGACGAAGTTTGTCATCTGGATTAAATAACTCACGTACAGGGCAGTCGTTATTCAATTACAGGACTCCATGATGAAAAAATTACTGTTAATCGTTGCAGTAGGCAGCGTACTGGCTTCTGCTACAGCTACTGCCGCGGATGATATTCCAGCAACACTAAATATTAGTGGTTCAGTACAGGACAGTACCGGCAGTTGCGCTATAGAGTTGAGCCGATCACTCGTGCATTTACCAAATCAGGATGTTGCCTCTTTACCTGAACAGGGCACTTTCCTCCCGGATGCTGTTGCTCGTGATGCGGTATCTGCCATGTTGACAGGTAGCAACTGCAGTGGTGTTGCGCTTAATTTCATAGGTAATGCTGCCGGAGATGGCTCTGCGCTTAGTAACGCCGATGAAGGGAGTGCCGCTGCCAAAGGTGTTGGCGTAGGTATTTATGATGCAGCAGGCGAAATTATTACGCCGAACGTCAGCTCTCGATATGTCATGCCGGGTGTTAGCAGCTATCCTTTCCACCTGGCGATGGTAAAGCTAAAAAATCAATCCCCCGCTCCCGGTTCAGTGCAAAGCTCATTGACAATTCAAATTGACCGCATGTAAACAGCACAGGCAATACAGTATTGTGCCGTGTTTGTGCAGCAGCAGGATGTCGTAATGAGAGAGTTAACGTTAATTTCCCATAAGGTATAAAAATTCCACTATTATAATTTCCCTTGCGCTGGAATGAAAATTACGGAAAATATCAATAAACCTAACGCCGCTTGCTAATAAAGCGTAAAACAACATTGGAGCATCCCATGTTGTACTTATGCACTGTATGGAAAGTGTACGGTTGTTTATAACGTTTTTCGTAAAGCCAGCGCAAGAGGGCGCGTTACTCTTTTATGTAGAAGTGGAATTTAAACACAAAGTAAATGGTGTTAGTTCAGTACGATTGTTATTAACGGAACAAAATAAAAGGCTCTACTTTTATTTTTATAAACATATACCTGTGAGTTAAATCTTTGATGATGCAATCCACAGGTCTCTCTCAATTTTTATGGATTGAAAATGAAAAAACTGCTGCTGACAACTTTTTTAACTGCGGCTTTCTGGTCAGGAATGTCCAGTGCTGCATTAACCTTAAATGCTGATCGACTGATTTACAATGAAAAAGATGGAGACGCATCTGTTACTGTTCATAGTAATGAAGAGCGAGCCTATCTTATTCAATCGTGGCTGGATGCTGGCGACAGCACGGTTAAAAAAAACCTGCCGTTTGTTGTAACGCCTCCTTTATTTCGCTTAGCGCCTAAAAGCGATAACGTTATACGCATTGTTTATCTGGGCAACGGTTTACCTGCTGACCGTGAGAGCTTGTTCTGGTTGGACGTCAAAGGCGTACCTGGTTTAAATGATGAAGAGTCGAAAGTTGAAAACCGTATGGTGCTGGCGATTAACAACCGCATTAAATTCTTCTTCCGTCCTGAAGGTCTGAAGGGCGATCCGGGTGATGCGGTTAAAAACCTGAGCTGGTCCGTTTCAGGTAATACAGCAAAAGTTGATAATACTTCAGCGTTTTACGTGGTTTTGGACAATATATCTGTAGATAAAGAGTCGATACCGGTTTCCGTTATTGACAATAATACGGTTATCCCACCTTTTGGAAACAAGACTTACCACCTTAAACACACCCCAGCTGCCGGCGCAAATGTCGAGTGGAGTGCTGTTAACGATTTTGGCGTTGCATCCAAAAAATTTACACAACGTCTCAAATAAAAGGGCGTTATGTGCAGCACAAGGATTAAGTGGCTTGCCGCTTTTGTAGCAACGGCAATATTTTCCAGGTCAGTATTAGCAAGTGAATATTTTGACCCGGGCCTGTTACAAGCAGTGAATGGTAACGCAGCTATTAGCGATACCAGCTTGCTGAGCCAAGGTTATCAACCGCCCGGGACTTACCGGGTACACATTAGTGTAAATGGCAGTGTAGCCATGGTCAGTAGCATTCGGTTTGAGTTGAATAAAGAGAAGCAACTTGTTCCATGCCTCTCTTTTAAAACTTATCAGAAGCTGGGGGTGGATATGAGCAAAGTGGATTCCAAAGCACAGGATAATGAAGTTAAAAACACCTGTGAACCGATGGAAGAACAATTGCCGGGTACAAAAACCAGTTTTGATTTCTCAAAAATGGCGCTTGAGATTGCTATCCCCCAAACGGTACTACGTGATGAATCGCTCATGGGCATTCCGGAGGAGGAATGGGACGATGGTATTCCTGCGCTGACCACAATGTACCAACTTTCCGGGCAGCAATATTTATCGCGTAATGACGGCGTTTCAAACTCAGTCTTCGCTAACCTGACTAATGGCGTAAACATAGGACGCTGGCGTTATCGTAATAACTCAACGGTCAGTAATGAGGAAAGCTGGAAGAGCATCAGTAATTATGTTGAAACAGCTATCCACACCTTAAAAGGTGAATTGACTCTGGGCGATGACAGCACAACTGGAGATGTATTTGATAGCTTACTAATTCGAGGTGTACAGCTAAGTTCGGATGATGACATGATCCCGGATCAGCTTACAGGCTTTGCGCCGATTATTCGTGGTATTGCTAAAAGTAATGCGCGTGTAACGGTGCGCGAAAACGGTAACGTTGTTTATCAACGTTCTGTGCCGCCTGGGCCTTTTGTGATTAGCGATCTATCGTCGGTTTCAAATGGCGGAAAACTTGAAGTCGTCGTGACTGAAGCTGACGGCTCTGAGTCACGCAGCACTGTTGCCTATTCCAGCGTCCCACAGCTTCTGCGTACCTGGCAGGTAAAATATAACCTGGCCGTAGGCCACTATCTTTCGTCTTCCGAATCCGGAAATAAAAAACCGGAAATTCTGCAGGCGTCTCTGTCCTGGGGCTTACCGCTTAATACTACTGTGTATGGCGGTAGTCAGTACCATGAAAAATATAAAGCGTTCAGCCTGGGTTTGGGTTTTGATTTTAAGAGCCTGGGCGGTATTGCCGTGGATGTTACGCGTAGCAGAGCGCGCCGTGAAAATACGCCGGAATATACAGGCGACATGGTACGCCTGACTTATCGTAACGATATCCCGGAAACGGATACCCAGATACAACTGGACAGCCGCTATTACCTGCATGACTACTTGTCATTCAGCGACTGGGCAGATTCTGAAACGTTATTTGACGACAAACGCACACGGCGTGAGTACAACCTGACGGTTAACCAGTCGGTAACGGATGCGCATAGTTTCTTTACCACACTGAACCGTAGCGAGAATAAAGATAATTCTGTATCCCGGATGTGGCAGGTTGGCTGGAACGGTTCATACAAAATGCTCAGTTTTTCGCTGGCTTACAGCATGACGCGTAACGAAGGCGATCCGCAATGGGATAAACAGCTGGCGCTGACGCTTTCGCTGCCACTTAGCGAAGTATTCCCGCGCGCTCAGCCAATGGTGAACTATACGGCGACATCAGGTTTGCAGGGCGACTTGTCGAATCAGGTAGGCATCACCGGTAAAGTAGGCGATCGCCAGGATCTGAGCTGGAATACACAACTTTCTTATGCCTCGCAGCATGAGCAGAGTGATACCCAGAGCGGTTCGGCAGGCATCGACTACCAGGGCCAGTATGGCGAGATGAACGTAACCTATAACGCTGATGAAAATCAGTACGTTACCTGGAACGCATCGGGCAGCCTTGTCGCTCATCGTCATGGTATTACCGCTGGCCGTTACTCAAATAACAGCATGGCACTGGTTGCCATTCCAGACACACCAAATGTCGCGCTGGAAGGTGGTCAAAATATCATGACCGATTCGCGAGGTTATGCGCTGGTACCAGATTTACGTGCCTATCACCGCAACTCATTAAGTATCGATACGCGGGCCAGTAAAGAGGTTGATTTTACCAGTACTTCTACTCAGGTCGTGCCAACGAAGGACGCCATTGTAATGGCCCAGTTTGTGGCGATAAGTGGTCGTAAAGCTGTGCTTACCGTTAAATACAACGGTAACTATCTGCCATTTGGTGCGCGCGCGCGCATCGAAGGTAGTGACGAAACTTATTATGTTGGTGACGCAGGTCAGGTGTATTTGAATACCGCGCCCGATAAAGGCGTCGTTCGTTTTACCTGGGGTGATAAGAAACAGTGCACAGCGCCCCTGGAATTACCGGCGAAAAGTGGTGCCAAACTACCGGTCGCCTTATTGAATATCGAGTGCCATTAATGACGATGAAAAAGACAATTTCTCGCTTTGCTAAGGCAGCGATTCTGGCGGCGCTTTTTCATAGCGACCTGACCATGGCGGCAGGGTGCCAAACAGAAAAACGAACCGAGCCGCTTAATTTAACCGTACCGGTTACGGTACAGTTGCCAGCACGTATTGCAACGGAGCCAACCGGCACTGTGCTCTACAGAAAAGAAGCATCCCTGGCACAATTAACCGGCTCGCATCGTGCTATTACCAGCGAATGCCGCGAACAAATCCGTAAGGTATTGAACGGAAGGATAACGGCTTCCCGGAGCGGTTTTAATACATTCTCCACAACCCTGACTGGTTTAGGGCTGCGTCTGACGGTGATTTATGACAAACCAGGCGCTACGCGCAAAGAATGGGTATTACCTTTCAGCGCACCGATTGCTGATTTATCGCACGCCGCTATCACAACCGATGATATTAAGCTTCGCATCGAGGCGGTAAAAACAGGTGAAATCCAGAGTGGTACGCTGAATCTTCGACTGCCGTCGCTGTTATTCCTGAATGATAACTCGCTGGTAGTGAATATGGCGGTAAAAGTATTAGCGGCAAAGGCACACTGTGCTATTCAGGTGTTAAACCCACAGATTGATTTGCCGCCTATTGATGCAACCGCACTGGAAAACAACGGAGCCAGAAAAAGTCATCCTGTAAACGTTAATTTATTATGCCTGAATACTATAAAAGCCAGCATTAATATTGAAGGCGCGAATGATCCAAAACTGCCGTCGGTATTTAAAAATGTAGCTCCAGAAAACCCATCGTCAGGCGTAGGGATAGAAATGCTTTATAACAGCAGCGTGCTATTTCCTGGGAAACCGATGGAAATCCTGTTTCCACAGAAGCAAAGTGGGTTTGATTTACCTCTTTTCGTACGATATGCCAGAACGGGCGAAAAAATCACGAAGGGAAACGTTAAAGCACAAATAACGTTGCACATCAATTACCTTTAAATAATTTTTAAGGAAAAAGAAATATGGAAGTGTAATTACCCTCCTATATAAATAGGATATTGCGCTTCGCCTATTTCACATTCAAGGAAAATATAAGGATATTTATTATGAAAAAGACTGTTTTAGGTTTAGCTATTTCTACACTGTTTATGGTTGGCGCAGCTCAGGCAACAATAAATCCAAATGATGTTTCTGCCACCCTGGCTGTTACTGGTAGCGTTACCGCAACCGAGTCTACGTGCTCTGTAACCCTGTCGGATGCAACAGTAAACCTGACCGAAGATATTTCTACAATGGTTGAAGCTGGGCAAAAACCTAACACGCTGAAAGGCGTTAATTTAAGTGTCAGCGGTGATAATAACTGCACTGATATGCTGGCTCAAGGCAAGCTGGGTTATAAATTCATCGGTACCCCTGACAACGTCGATGGCACTACCCTTGCAAACAGTGCCAGCCAGGAAACAGCTGCAAAAGGTGTTGGCATCGGGATTTACAACATGACTGGCGAAGCGATGAGTATTAATGAAGATACTGTAACTGCAACCACTTCGGCTTACACACTTCAACTGGGCCTGGTGAAGCTGGCAGGCCAGGAACCAACCGTAGGCGCCGTTCAGGGCTCTCTGACCGTTCAGATCGAACGTCTGTAAGCATAACTCAAGCCTTCATGGTTTCATGGAGGCTTTTTGCTTTACATAAGGATAGTGAAAATGAAAAAAGCATTAATGGCATTGGTGCTCTCTTCTTTATTCGCCACTGGCGCTGCCTGTGCTGAAGATAATTCAGCCTCGCTGCAGATTAGTGGCGCCGTTATGAAAGGTAATTCTGACTGCTATATTTATGTTGAATCCTCTGTCTCTCTGACTGGTCAAACTGACCAGCTTATTACGCAAGGGACCAACGCTACCGCACCCAAAAATTTACCTATATCTATCGGTAATGTGGGCGGCTTTTGCCCGGCGCCAGAAAAACTTTCTATCCAATTGCATGCCGTTGCGGATGATGCTGATGGTACGGTAATCGCTAATAATGATGTAAGCGAAAATGGCGCCAAAGGCGTTGGTATCGGTGTGTTTGATAAAAATAAAACACCGCTGAATATCAATGGCGGCGTGATCCCTGTTAACGGGGCGATCGGTGAAATTAATCTCCAACTGGTTAAATTAAATGGGCAAACTCCGACTGAAGGAGGCGTCCATGGCACCCTGACCCTCGATCTTGTGCGTCTGTAAGTCGGTGTCCTACAGGATTAATTCACTTTTATCCAATTTATATATAAAGGGATATTAAAATGAAAAAAGCGATACTTGGTTTATTACTTTCTTCTTGTTTCGTTGTCAGCGCAACGCACGCCGAAGATCGCTCCGCTGTGGTAGATATTAGCGGTGTGTTAAGCGCGCCAAGCGAAGGGGATTGTACAGTTTTTCCTTCAACCACCTCCATCGCACTTGACGATTCAATCGATAAACTCCCGTTACAGGGTAGCAGTGCAGCTCATCTCAAAAGCACTTTTACCGTGACGGTTGGCGGTGATCTGACTTGCATCGATAAAATTGAATCGGGTCGGGTCGGGATTAAATTCACGGGCGCGGTTGATAATGCCAATGGAACAGTGCTTGCCAATATGGCTACCAGCGAAGGCGCTGCGAAAGGTGTAGGGGTTGGTCTCTATAACCCTGACGGCAGTCCGCTCAATATTACTACTTACCGTCCAATTATAAATCCTACTACGCCAATTGGTCTGGGCTTACAAATAGTGCAGCTTGATGGCCAGATGCCGGAAGCAGGCAGTATTCAAAGTGCCATGACAATTGAGGTCGTGCGCCTCTGAAATAAAAACCGACTAAGTAAGCTTATCAGTTTTTTTGAATGAGAAAACTATTATGAAAAAAATGGCATTAAGCCTCGCTCTGGGTGCTACGCTTATTGCCGGTTCAATCCCGGCAGAAGCGCAGGACGACGGGCACGATATGGTTATCTACGGCCGGCTGCAAACCGCTGCAAGCGGCTGCACCGTATTAATGAGTAAATATGTACTCACTCTTCATCATGATGATGAAGCCTTACCTGTTCAGGGGAGCAATATTAACCCTTTCGATGCAGACGATCATGTTTATGTACAATTGGGTGGAAAAAACTGCGATGCCGATGAAGGCTATAAAAATATTGGCCTGAAATTCCTTGGGACTGCGGATAGCATTGAAGGAAACACTCTGGCGAATACGGATACAAGCAGTACTGCCGCACAGGGCGTTGGTATTCAACTCACCGATATGAAACATAATCTTATTACACCCAATGTGACGGTTGCAACTTTCCCGAGTGCAGATGAGAACGGAAAGGCAACCGATTTATCGGCTTCTTTCCCACTCTACCTCTCACTGGTGAACCTGAAAGGCCAGGAAGCTACGCCTGGTAATATTCAGACCAACCTGACAGTGCAGATCGAACGTCTTTAAAGCACGGTTTGGATTACTCAGTTAATCCAGGTTCTCTATCACTTATTAATAAGGATATAATAAATGAAAAAAGTATTATCAGGTCTGATAAGCGCGACGTTGCTTATGGCCAGCGCAGCACAGGCTACAGATATCGCCGCGAATATCGCAATTTCAGGCACGCTGAGACCGGCTGAGTTTTCCTGCAGCGTGGCGCTGAGCGAAAGCTCTGTTTCTATTCTGGAAAACTCAGATACGCTGATTAAGCAGGGTGATAATGCCACTTCCCCCGTTATTGTTCGTGCCAGCGTTTATGGCGGAGCCGAATGCGACAAACTGGTTGAAGAAGGTAAAATTGCCTATAAATTCACCGGCGCTGCCGATGATGCTGATGGCACTGTGCTCACAAACTCTCTTAATGATGAAACGGCGGCAAAAGGCGTCGGGATCGGCATTTTTAACGAGCAGAATGAGCTTGTACCAGTAAATACAGGTCGAATTTCTGCGCAAGGAGGAGGCACCTTTGGCCTGCAAATGGTGCAGTTAAAAAATCAAGAGGCGGTTGCGGGTAATATTAACAGTACAGTTACGGTACAAATTGAAAGACTGTAAACACACTATGCCTGTCTCTGACAGGCATTTTTTTACTGAGGATAGCCGGGCAAACAGGTTATTAACCCCAGCCGAAATTATAGTTTTTTACAACAAGCGTTGTTATCGGTGCGTAATAAAAAACCACCTTATCTGTTAGCTATAACCTGGCCACCAACTGATTTATATTCCCATAAATAAAACGCGCAATCTCTTTTTTATAGAATTGAAACTGAAAAACAGGCAATTAACAAGGAGGTGGCTGGCATAACTAAGCAGAGTGGCATTTGTTATTTTTTTCATCCATTTTTAAGGTGAGTAAAATGAAAAACAAACTTGTCGGTTTCGCGTTAATATCGTTTATTACTCTAAGTACGGCACATGCTGAAGATTCGAGTGCTGTCCTTTCTGTATCAGGGACAGTGACCTCAAGCACGACAGCGTGTCAGGTCACATTGAATAAAAGCAGCGTCAATCTTACTTCTGATATCAGTAATATGATTAAACAAGGGGATAAATCCACCTCTGTTACCCTACTTTCAATGTCGGTTCAGGGTGTAGATAATAACTCCACCTGCGCCCAAAACCTTTGGGATGGCAAAGTGGCGGTCAGGTTCATTGGCACACACGATAATGCTGACGGCACTACATTTGCTAATACCACCACCGGCGAAGACGCCGCCCGTGGTGTCGGTATCGGTTTCTTTGAAACTAACAACACGCCTATTGATATTAATCAGCCCTATTTGCTGGGTGACAGATCTAACGTTGCTGTGAAATATTTAGGGTTACAGCTCGTTAAACTAAATGGTCAGACGGCGACACAAGGCAAAGTAACAGGTGATGTAACTTTCCAGATTGAACGGCTTTAATCAGCGCGGTACGCCCATCATTAAGGTGGGCGTTTTTGATGCTATGCATTTATGCAAACCATAAAGGTAGTCATAAACCGCAGGCTCAGCGTTGCGAAAAGCCATTTCACCACACACGCCCCCAGGCTTTAACCATTTTACCTCATCCCCCCAGCCATAATCCCTGCTATGAATGGATCATGCCAGTAGCCAGCCAGGTTTACGTCAGACAAAACCCTTTTTAATGTTTTTAATGATAGTGGCCTTAACCATGCAATCGTTTGCTTTTAGCAGGCAGTCCGATAAAATGTCCGCTTTGCCACCGTGGGAATGCCGTTAATGTCCGTTAATACTCTGGAATCTGAGAAAGCGCAATCGGTTGCGCCCGCTCACAACAGTGAACTAATTTATCGTCTGGAAGACAGACCGCCATTGCCGCAAACGCTGTTCGCCGCCTGCCAGCATTTGCTGGCGATGTTCGTGGCGGTCATCACACCCGCGCTGTTGATTTGCCAGGCCCTCGGCTTACCGGCACAGGACACGCAGCATATCATCAGCATGTCGCTCTTCGCCTCCGGCGTGGCATCGATTATTCAGATTAAAGCCTGGGGGCCGGTGGGCTCCGGGCTGCTGTCCATTCAGGGCACCAGCTTTAACTTCGTCGCCCCGCTGATTATGGGCGGCACCGCTCTGAAAACCGGCGGAGCCGACGTACCGACGATGATGGCTGCGTTATTCGGCACACTCATGCTGGCAAGCTGCACTGAAATGGTCATCTCCCGTGTCCTGCATCTGGCGCGCCGTATTATTACACCGCTGGTGTCGGGCGTAGTGGTGATGATCATTGGTCTGTCGCTGATCCAGGTCGGTCTGACGTCCATCGGTGGCGGCTATGCGGCGATGAGCGATCACACCTTCGGCGCACCGAAAAACCTGCTGCTGGCAGGCACGGTGCTGGCGGTAATCATTTTGCTCAATCGTCAGCGCAACCCGTACCTGCGCGTCGCGTCTCTGGTGATCGCCATGGCCGTGGGCTATTTGCTGGCGTGGGGCATGGATATGCTGCCTGCGAACAGCACGCCCGCCAACAATGCGCTGATTATGGTGCCAACGCCGCTCTACTATGGCCTCGGCATCGACTGGAGTCTCCTGGTGCCGCTGATGCTGGTCTTTATGATCACCTCGCTGGAAACTATCGGTGATATCACGGCCACCTCTGACGTGTCCGAACAGCCTGTCTCCGGCCCGCTGTATATGAAACGCCTCAAGGGCGGCGTGCTGGCGAACGGCCTGAACTCATTTGTCTCCGCCGTGTTTAACACCTTCCCGAACTCCTGTTTCGGGCAGAACAACGGCGTCATCCAGCTCACCGGCGTTGCCAGCCGCTATGTCGGTTTTGTAGTGGCGCTGATGCTGATTGTGCTGGGCCTGTTCCCGGCGGTCAGCGGTTTTGTGCAGCATATTCCGGAGCCGGTGCTGGGCGGTGCGACCATCGTGATGTTCGGCACCATCGCCGCGTCCGGCGTGCGTATCGTCTCCCGCGAGCCGTTAAACCGCCGGGCTATCATGATTATCGCGCTGTCGCTGGCGGTCGGTCTTGGCGTCTCGCAGCAGCCCCTGATCCTGCAATTTGCCCCGGACTGGGTGAAAAACCTGCTCTCCTCCGGTATCGCCGCGGGCGGCATCACCGCCATTGTGCTGAATCTGATTTTTCCGCCGGAAAAACAGACCGACGCCTGATCCCTTGCCGATGGCGGCGCCCCGCCGCCATCGCAGACACCTTCGTTGACAATCCCCGCCTTGAGCAATTCGCCTGAATAGTGCATAAATCCATCATCGGAAGTTCACAGGATGGAAGACAATGAAATTTCTCGGAAAGCTCATCATTGCGCTGATCGTTGCCGTTCTGCTGATTCTGCTCGCGCTGTACGCGCTGTTGCAAACGCGCTGGGGCGCGGGCTGGCTCACCGGCTGGGTGAACCAGCACAGCGGCTATCACATCACCTTTGATGAAATGGACCACAGCTTTTCCGCGCCTTCGCATCTGGTGCTGAAAAACGTCACGTTCGGGCGCAGCGGGCAGCCCGCCACGCTGGTGGCGCAAAAGGTGGATATCGGCCTGAGCAGCCGTCAGGTCACCGAGCCAATGCATGTCGATACCATTTTGCTCTATAAGGGCACGCTGAATTTATCGCCGTCCACCGCACCGCTACCCTTTCGCGCCGACCGCCTCCAGCTAAGCGATATGGCGTTTAACAGCCCGAAAACGGGCTGGGATCTCAGCGCGCAGCGCGTGAATGGCGGTATCAGTCCGTGGCTGCCTGAAGCCGGGAAAATTCTTGGCAGCAAAGCGGACATCGCACTGAGCGCAGGCTCGCTGACGCTCAACGGCATGCCCGCCAGCAATGTGCTGGTGCAGGGCGAAATCAATAATAATGAAGTGGCTATCACCAATCTCGGTGCCGATATCGCTCGCGGCGCGCTCACCGGCAACGCCCGACGTCTGGCCAACGGCGGCTGGATAGTGGATACCCTGCGCTTGAGCGAAATCCGCCTGCAAACCGATAAATCGGTCAGCGATTTTTTAAAACCGCTGACGACGCTGCCCTCGCTGGCGCTGGGACGTGTCGATATCACCGACGCGCGGCTCGAAGGGCCCGGTTGGGCAGCGACCGATCTGGATATCAGCCTGCGTAACCTGACGCTTGCCAACGGCAGCTGGCAGAGCGACGAGGGGCGGGTGTCGATGAACGCCAGCGAAGTGGTTTATGGCTCGCTGCATTTTCTCGATCCTATCGTTAACGCCGATCTGTCAGCGCAGGGCGTGGCGCTGCGTCAGTTCAGCTCGCGCTGGGAGGGCGGCATGGTGAGAACGTCCGGCAACTGGCTGCGTGCAGGCAACGCGCTGACGCTTGACGAGCTGGCGCTGGCCGGGCTGGAATACACGCTGCCCGCCGACTGGAAAAAACGCTGGCAGGAGAAATTACCCGCGTGGCTACAGACCGTGACGGTGAAAAAGCTCTCTGGCAGCCGCAACCTGATTATCGATATCGATCCGCAGTGGCCCTTTCAGCTCACTGCGCTGGACGCATGGGGCAATAATCTGCAACTGGCGCGTAACGGTGAATGGGGGATCTGGGGCGGCAACGTCACGCTGAACGCCGCCGCCGCGACGTTTAACCGCGTTGACGTGCGCCGTCCGTCACTGACGCTGAATGCGAACCCGTCCACCATTGCGATTAGCGAGCTGAGCGCCTTTGCAGGCCAGGGGATGTTGCAGGCCACCGCGACGATCTCTCAGTTGCCGCAGCGTATGACGACGCTCAGTCTGAATGGCCGCGCAGTGCCGGTAAACGTTTTGCATCAATGGGGATGGCCGCAGCTACCGCTGGAGGGTGACGGTAATATCCAGCTTACCGCAAGCGGCAGCCTGGCCGCAGATGCGCCGCTGCGCCCGAGCGTCAACGGCCAGCTCCAGGCGACAGGCGCCAACGGGCAGCAGGTGCAGCAAACGATGCAAAACGGCGTCGTGCCCGGGACGTAATGCCGTGGTAAAACGGGCAGGTGCGCTTCATGACCTGCCCGACTAAACATACCTCAACGCAATCGCAGGATGGGGCAATCCGCGCGCCCCTATTCCTCCTCGTTACCGCCCTCTTCCAGCGGCCCGAAGGGTTTGGCGGGCAATACGATGTAAATACCTTCAAACACCGCGCCGGGAGTATCGTCGCCCGACAGCTCTACCTGCAACTGCACGCGCGCTTTACGGCCCCGCGCGAGACGATCCAGATCGCCGCTCAACGAACCTAAATCGGCCACGGCGCCCGGCTTGCCGGTGATCGGTCGGCTATAGCGAATATGCGCGTCGGCCAGAATAATGGTGCCGCCGAGGTGGCGCTCACGCAGCATCAGCCAGATAAGCCCCCAGCCGGTCAGCGTCGCCAGCGAAAACAGGCTGCCGGCAAACAGCGTATGGTGCGGGTTCTGGTTGCCGGTCTCCGGCATCGTAGTGATAAATTTCTGCCCGGTATATTGCAGGATACGCACGCCCATCTTCTCGCTGAGCGGAATATGCTGATACCACGCCTGTTGCAGCTGGGCGCACCAGTCGGCGCGATGCAGGATGTCATCCAGCGAGGCTATCGGTTTAATCATCAGGAAGTGACGCAGCGGGGTGGTTTGCGGCGTGGTGATCTCGCCCTCGTTCACAAAACCCAGTTTCGCGAAAAACTCCACCGCGTCCTCGCGCGCGCTACAGACCACGCGTTTCACTCCCTCCTGCCGCGCGACCGACTCCAGCGTCATTGCCACCAGCGTGCCGAGGCCTTTTTCCTGCACCGCCGGGTCGACCGCCATAAAGCGAATCGATCCTTCGTTATCGGCGTTGATATAGAGGCGTCCGATGGCGACCGGATTACCCTCTTCATCCACCACCATCTGATGATGGGCCATCGCATCGTAAGCGTCGCGCTCGGAGCCTTTCGGCTGATGCAGCGGCTTACGCAGCATCTCCCAGCGGAACTGGTAGTAACGCTCAAGTTCTTCTTCTGTTTCGGGTACACGAAGGTGATACATAGCGGTACTCTCTCTTGTTGTCCGCGGCCATGCGGGCATCTGGTTCATATCTGCAACCAGAAGGTCACGGGGCCGTCATTGGTCAGCGAGACCTGCATATCAGCGGCGAAACGCCCGGTTTCGGTCGTGATGCCCGTCGCCCGGCAGCGGCTGACGAAATGCTCGTAAAGGGCTTCTGCCTGCTCAGGCGGCGCGCCGCGCGAAAAGCTCGGGCGCAGCCCTTTTTCCGTATCCGCAGGCAGCGTAAATTGCGACACCACCAGCACGCTGCCGCCCGCCTGCTGCACGTTCAGGTTCATTTTGCCCTGCTCATCGCTGAAGATACGATAACCCAGCACGCGCTCGCTCAGTCGGTTCGCTTTCTGCTCGTCGTCTTCTTTTTCGACACCCAACAGTACTAAAAGTCCCGGCCCGATTTCACCCGTCACTTCTTCCCCTACGCGCACGCTGGCGTGGGTCACACGTTGAATTAATGCAATCATACTGGTTCAGCTTCTTCTCTGGCGGCTTGTCGTAATTTGCGGTAATCCCCGAGAGTGACAGTAATTTCTGCCCCAAGCAAGACTATGCACCAGGTCCAGTAGACCCAGACAAAGAGGATAGGGATCACCGCCAGCACGCCATAAATCAGCTGATAAGAAGGGAACATGGTGATGTAAAGCGCGAACCCTTTTTTTCCGAGTTCAAACAGCAGCGCCGCCACCAGCGAACCTGCCAGCGCGTCACGGCCCGGCACGCGTGTCGTGGGCACCACGCTGTAAAGCAGCCAGAACGACAGCCACGACAGCAGCAGCGGAAAAATACGTAGTACTTCGTCGATCATCGTCGTAAAGCCGCTCGCCCAGCGCAGCGACAGCAGATAGGAGCTTATCACCAGACTCGCGCCCGCCAGCAACGGACCGAGGGTCAAAATCATCCAGTAAACGGCGAAAGAATAGACCTTCGGGCGTTTGCGCGTGCTGCGCCAGATGGTATTAAGCGCGCTGTCGATGGCGTACATCAGCAGCAGCGAGGTGACAATCAGCCCAAGCGCGCCGACGGCCGTCATCTTGCTGGAGTTAGCAACAAACTGCTCGATATAGCGCTGAATAATATCACCCGTGGCGGGCATAAAATTGGCAAACACAAAATGGCGCAACTGAAGGCTGACGTCAGAAAACATCGGAAATGCGGCGAACAGCGCAAAGATCACCGCCACAAACGGCACAAGCGACAGCAGCGACACATACGCCAGGTTACCGGCGAGCGTCGTCATATTGTCTTCGTCGATCCGGCTCCACAGCAACTTAAGCCAGGCGATCAGCGGCCCGGTACGGCGGGCCGCTTTTTGATGAACGGATTTTAACATGCAGACTTCGCGAAATAGTTCGGTACGGTTTTACGGTCAGTCACCAAAATACTGGTAATGCCCGCTTTACGCGCGCCATCGATGTTCGCCTCGTTATCATCGAAAAACACGGCGTCGCGGGCGCTAAAGCCTTCCTGCTCCAGCACTTTCTGGAAGATTTCCGGCTCCGGCTTACGCATGCCCATCTCCTGGGAGAGATAAATCGTGTCGGCGGCGGCGCGCACTTCCGGATACTGTTCCGGCCAGTACGTGGTATGCAGCCGGTTAGTGTTGGAGAGCACCACCACGCGATGCCCCTGCTCGCGCAGTTGCTGCATGATGGTTATGACTTCCGGGCGCAGCCCGACGAATACCGCCTGCCAGCCGGTGGAGAACTGTTCGAAGCTTAACGGTAAGGCCATCTCTTCGCATAACGCCTTCGCGAAATCCTCGTCGCTCAGCTCGCCACGCTCGTGCTGATAAAAAGGTTCGCCCATGGAGAAACTTTGCCGCAGGTTCGCCAGCGGCACGCGGCTGAAATCACTCCAGACGCCCAGCACACGGTTAAAGTCGATATCTACAATGACATTACCTAAATCAAAGATATACAGCATGACTCTCTCTCCTTTTGGGCCATGGAAAGTTAACTGTAGCGAGAAAGGAGAACTTTGACTATGTGCGAACGCGCGGCTTTTGCATCGCACGCGCGTTGCGGTGAGCAATCAACGGTCGGTTTCGTCGTCGCTGTGCGGTAACTCCGCCTGCACCAGCTCGACCTGGTGCGCTTTTAAAATCCCGTTCAGCGAGGCGCCAGGTTGTTTATCGGTAAACAGCGCCGTGGCCTGCGACAGGTTGCCAATACTGACCGCCGCCGAGGCGTGATACTTCGTATGATCGGCCGCCAGTAAGATATGGCGCGAATGGGCCATCATGGCTTTCACCACGCTCGCCTCATTCACGTCAAATTCCAGCAGCTCGCCGTCGCTCTCAATAGCGCCCACGCTGGTTATCAGATAATCCGCACGAAACCCTTCGACAAACGATGCCGCGACGGGGCCGATGATGCCGCCATTGTGCGGGCGCAGCGTGCCGCCGGGCACCATTACTTCGAAGCGGCTGTTTTTATAGAGAATATGCGCCACGCGCAGGCTGTTGGTGATAATACGCAGATGGTTATGGTTCAGCAGCGCGCGTGCAATCTGCTCCACCGTGGTGCCGATGGTGATAAACAGTGTCGAGCCGTCCGGCACGTAATCGGCGATCGCCTGAGCGATCGCGATTTTCTCGTCGGTCATGGAGATTTCACGCTGCTCAAAGGCGGTATTCACCACGCTGGAGGCGCGCCCCGCGCCGCCGTGATGCCGGGTAATGAGGCCCTGATCGCTTAGCTTGCGAATATCGCGCCGCACCGTCTGGGTGGAAACCTCCAGCAACTGCGCCAGCTCGTCGATATTCATATACCCCCGCTCGGCGATAAGCCCAATCAACTGATCGTGGCGCGGGTTGCCCGTCACTCCGGTAAGGCTCATGAACGATCCCCTTAAAATCATTGCTCGCCCGGCATTTTATACAAAAAGTGACAAAAAAGAGCGGGTTTGATCACAGTCAGGGATGCCAGCGCGCCCGCCGGGGCGAGTGCATTTCAGCGCGGCGGCAGCGCTCGCAAAACGCACCGCCTCCTGCGGTGACGCGCGCTGCGCGAGCATGACCGTCAGCGCGCCGTGAAACACATCGCCCGCGCCGGTGGTATCCATCACCTCAACCGTAAACCCCGGCTGGTGGCGCAGCGTTGCGTTTTCTTCCAGCCACAGGCAACCCTCTTTACCGAGCGTGACGTAAACCTGTCCGTTTGTGAGCGTTTTTGTCATTTTCAGCCCATCTTCAGGGCCGACGCCGGGCGCGAGACGCGCAAGGCCCGGCGCGGAAAATGCCGCGTGATCGCTTAAGGCCACCAGAGGACGGATATCCTGCGGCGTGACATCGGCGTCCAGCAGCGTCATGACGCCTGCGCGGCGCGCCTGCGTTAACGCCCGCAGCGCGCCGTCGTGCCAGCGTACATCCGCCAGAACGGCATCGTACTGGCTGAAATCGATAGCCCCCAGCCAGGCGGCGTCATCAGGTAAATCAGGGCTCGGATAGTTCACAATCACCCGCTCGCCTGCGGCATCCACCAGAATCGCCGACTGCGACGAACGCGCGCCCGCCACCTGACGCACCTGCGCGGTATTTACGCCAAAGGATGCCAGCTCCGCCAGCAGTTGCCCGCCCGTCGCGTCATCCCCTACACGGCCAATAAAGTCCACCTGCGCGCCGAGGCGCGCTGCCGCTACGGCCGCCGTCGCCGCCGGACCGCCCCCCACTTCTCGGTAGTGCTGCGCCACATATTTGCCGCCCTCGTGCGGCAGGGCGTCCAGCGTATAAATGCGATCCTGTACGGCGATACCCACACACGCGATGCGAACCATAGCGTCCTCTCTGTTAGCGCTTAAGGCGGGCCGACGCCCGCCGCTGTTCCTGCCATTCACCATAGCGGCATTTTAATTTTCCCGGATCGTAAAAAAGTGATAGCTGTCAATTTTTTGACTTTAAATTACAAATACGCTCATAAACAGACAGAAATAATCCATTATATATGACAAAACTGACACACCAGAGTTTACTCTCACAGGAGCATGTTATGGCGACGATTGCGTTTATCGGACTGGGGCAAATGGGCGCGCCGATGGCGGCGAACCTGCTGCGTCACGGCCACCGATTGCAGGTTTGCGATGTGAATCAATCAGCGGTGGAGACGCTGACCGCCAAGGGCGCGGTGGCATGCGCCACACCCGCAGCCGCTACCGAAAAGGCGGAATTTGTCATCACCATGCTCCCAAACGGCGATCTGGTGCGTGATGTGCTCCTGGGCGAACAAGGCGTCTGCAAGACGCTTGCCCGCGACGCGCTGGTAATAGACATGTCCACTATCCACCCGTTGCAGACCGACAGGCTGATTCACGATCTCGCCGCCCGCGGCTTCAGCATGATGGACGTACCGGTGGGCCGCACGTCGGATCACGCGAAATCCGGCACGCTGTTATTACTGGCAGGCGGTACGCCGGAGCAAGTAACACGCGCCGAGCCGGTGCTGATGGCTATGGGCTCGGAGCTTATCCGTGCAGGCGGGCCGGGTATGGGCATTCGCGTCAAACTTATCAACAACTACATGAGCATTGCGCTCAACGCCCTCTCTGCGGAAGCCGCCGTGCTGTGTGAGGCGCTGGGCCTCTCCTTCGACGTGGCCCTTCAGGTAATGAGCGGCACACCCGCCGGCAAAGGCCATTTCACTACGTCCTGGCCGAACAAAGTGCTTAAAGGCGATCTGTCGCCCGCCTTCATGATTGACCTTGCCCATAAAGATTTAGGCATCGCGCTGGACGTGGCGAATCAACTCCACGTGCCGATGCCGCTGGGCGCCGCGTCGCGCGAAGTCTACAACCAGGCGCGCGCCTGCGGACGCGGGCGTCAGGACTGGTCCGCCATTTTAGAACAGGTGCGCGTCAGCGCCGGGCTGACGCCCCGCCAGGCCACGCTTTGATATCTCCCTTTAAGGAAACCCCGATGGAAAATGACATCCTGAAAGACATTGCCCGCCCGTCCGGCGGCTTCGCCATGCTGGCGGTGGATCAACGCGAAGCGATGCGGCTGATGTTCGCGGCCGCAGGCGCCGCCTCGCCGGTGGCGGATTCGGTACTCACCGATTTTAAGATCAACGCGGCGCGCATACTTTCGCCTTACGCCTCCGCCATTCTGGTAGACCGACAGTTTTGCTACCCGCAGGTGGTGGAGCAGAACGCCATCGCTGACAGTTGCGCGATGATCGTCGCCGCCGACCACTTTATCCCGGGCAACGGTATTCCCGTCGACAGCGTGACCCTTGATGAGAGCATCGACGCGCAGGCGGTGCGCCAGCATGGCGGTAAAGCGCTAAAACTGCTGGTGCTCTGGCGCAGCGATGAAGATCCCGGGCAACGTCTCGCGATGGTGAAAGCCTTCAATGAGAAATGTCACGCCCAGGGGCTGCTGAGCATTATCGAGCCGGTGGTACGCCCGCCACGCCGCGGCGATAAATTCGACCGCGAGCAGGCGATTGTCGAAGCGGCCAAAGAATTAGGCGACAGCGGGGCCGATCTTTATAAAGTCGAAATGCCGCTTGGCGGTCGCGGCGATGCGCAGGCGTTGCTCGGCGCGTCGCAGAAGCTAAACGACCAGATCAATATGCCGTGGGTGATCCTCTCCTCCGGCGTGGATGAAAAACTCTTTCCGCGCGCCGTGCGGATAGCGATGAGCGCGGGCGCCAGCGGTTTTCTTGCCGGGCGCGCCGTCTGGTCGTCAGTCGTCGGCCTGCCGGATAGCGAAATGATGCTGCGCGACATCGCCCTGCCGAAACTGCGCCGTTTAGGCGAAGTGGTTGATGAAATGATGGCTCGCCGCTGACAGGAGAAGAAATCATGAAATGGTTTAACACGCTGAGCCATCATCGCTGGCTGGAACAGGAAACCGACCGTATTTTCGCGTTTGGCCGTAACGCCGCCGTACCCACCGGGTTCGGCTGGCTCGGTAATAACGGTCAGGTGAAAGAAGAGATGGGCACGCATCTGTGGATAACCGCCCGCATGCTGCATGTCTATTCCGTCGCCGCCCTGATGGGCCGCCCCGGCGCATACGCGCTGGTGGAGCACGGCATCAACGCCCTTAACGGGCCGCTTCGCGACAAACAGCACGGCGGCTGGTACGCCTGCGTTAACGATAACGGCGTGATGGACGCCACCAAGCAGGGCTATCAGCATTTTTTCGTGCTGCTCGGCGCGGCCAGCGCCGTCACTACCGGTCACCCTGCCGCCCGCGCGCTACTTGATGACGCCATCGCCGTGATTGAGAAATATTTCTGGAGCGAAGAAGAGCGGATGTGCCTGGAGTCGTGGGACGAAGCCTTCACCGAAACGGAAAACTACCGCGGCGGCAACGCCAATATGCACGCCGTCGAGGCGTTCCTGATTGTCTATGACGTGACGCAGGATCGTAAATGGCTGGAACGCGCGCAACGCATCGCCTCGGTCATCATTCACGACGTCGCCCGCAAAGGCGACTACCGCGTCAACGAGCATTTCGATACCCGCTGGAACCCAATTCGCGATTACAACAAGGAGAACCCGGCTCACCGGTTCCGCGCCTATGGCGGCACGCCGGGTCACTGGATCGAATGGGCGCGTCTGATGCTGCATCTGCGCGCCGCGCTGGAAGCGCGCGGCGAGGCGGCGCCGGAATGGCTGCTGGAAGATGCCAAAGGGTTGTTCCACGCCACTATTCGCGACGCCTGGGCGCCGGACGGCGCGGATGGATTTGTTTATTCCGTGGACTGGGACGGCACGCCTATCGTTCGCGAACGCGTGCGCTGGCCGATTGTAGAAGCGATGGGCACCGCGTACGCGCTCTACAGCGTGACGCACGAGGCGCAGTACGAAACCTGGTATCAGACATGGTGGGACTATTGCATGAAGTACCTGATGGATTACGAAAACGGCTCATGGTGGCAGGAGCTCGATGAGAACAATCTGGTCACCACCAAAGTCTGGGATGGCAAACAGGATATCTACCATCTGCTGCACTGCCTGGTTATTCCTCGCCTGCCGCTCGCGCCGGGCTTAGCGCCTGCGGTCGCCGCCGGGCTGCTGGATGTCAACGCCCGCCAGTAAGGTTTAGCCGGAAAAGCGAAGCGCCATCCGGCAAACAACATTAAGGACTGACTTTTATGCGTACCCTACAAAATATAACGCTGATAACAACAGAACACGGCTTTTCACTGACGTACCAGGACCGCCAAATCTTACGCCACTCTCCTGACGCGCCCTGCCTGTGGGCGGGCGCGGGTGAAGCGGATATCGAGATGTTTCGCGGCAACTTCAGCATTAAAGACAAGCTGAACGAGAAAATTGCCCTTACCGGGGCAGAAATAAGTGAATCCACCGACGGCTGGCGCGTGCATTTCAGCCGCGGCGATGCCGTGCGCGCTACTCTGCATATCGGTGCGGATGACAGCGGTCGCCTGACGCTCCGTTTGCAAAACGACGATAGTCGCCATAACCGCCTTTGGTTGCGACTGGCGGCGAAGCCGGAGGATCATATTTATGGCTGCGGCGAGCAGTTTTCTTATTTCGATCTGCGCGGCAAACCGTTTCCGCTGTGGACCAGCGAACAGGGTGTGGGCCGCAACAAGCAGAGCCACGTTACCTGGCTTGCCGACTGCAAAGAAAACGCGGGCGGCGATTATTACTGGACCTTCTTTCCGCAGCCAACTTTTGTCAGTACCCAGAAGTACTACTGCCACGTCGATAACAGCGGCTATATGAATTTCGATTTCAGCGCGCCGGATTATCACGAACTGGCGTTCTGGGAAGATAACGCGACAATCCGCTTCGAATGCGCGCCATCTTATATCGAACTGCTGGAAAAACTGACCGCGCTGCTGGGTCGACAGCCGGAGCTGCCGGACTGGATCTACGATGGCGTGACGCTCGGTATTCAGGGCGGCACTGAGGTGTGCCAGCAGAAGCTTGATGTGATGCGCCGCGGCGGCGTCAAAGTCAACGGCATCTGGGCGCAGGACTGGTCTGGCATTCGCATGACCTCGTTCGGCAAGCGCGTGATGTGGAACTGGAAATGGAATCAGGAACTCTACCCGCAACTGGACACGCGCATTCAGCAGTGGAAACGCGAAGGCGTGAAGTTTCTCTCCTACATCAACCCGTACGTGGCAAGCGATCGCGATCTGTGCGAAGAGGCGGCGGCGCGTGGCTATCTCACCAAAGATGCGCAGGGCCAGGATTATCACGTCGAGTTCGGCGAGTTTTACGCGGGCGTGGTCGACCTGACCAACCCGGAGGCGTACGCCTGGTATAAAGACGTCATTAAAAAACAGCTGATCGAGCTGGGTTGCGGCGGCTGGATGGCGGATTTCGGCGAATATTTGCCAACCGACACGCACCTGCATAACGGCGTCAGCGCTGAGATTATGCATAACGCCTGGCCCGCGCTGTGGGCAAAGTGTAACTACGAAGCGCTGCAGGAGACGGGCAAACTCGGCGAGGTGCTGTTCTTTATGCGCGCCGGTTATACCGGCAGCCAGAAATATTCGACGATGATGTGGGCGGGCGATCAGAACGTCGACTGGAGCCTCGACGACGGGCTTGCCTCCGTGGTGCCGGCGGCGCTGTCGCTGGCGATGTCCGGTCATGGCCTGCACCACAGCGACATCGGCGGCTATACCACGCTGTTTGATATGAAGCGCAGCAAAGAACTGCTGCTGCGCTGGTGCGATTTCAGCGCCTTCACGCCGATGATGCGCACCCATGAGGGCAACCGTCCGGGCGATAACTGGCAATTCGACGGTGATGCCGAAACGATTGCGCATTTTGCCCGAATGACGACCATCTTCACCACGCTCAAGCCATACATCAGGCAGGCGGTGGCGCAGAACGCCAGCAGCGGCCTGCCGGTGATGCGTCCGCTATTTCTGCATTACGAACACGAGCCGCGGGCTTACAGCCTTAAATACCAGTATCTGTTTGGCCGCGATCTGCTGGTGGCGCCTGTTTATGAAGAGGGACGACACGACTGGACGCTCTGGCTGCCGGAAGACAGCTGGATCAACGCGTGGACCGGGGAGGCGTGCGGCGGCGGTGACGTAACCGTGGATGCGCCGCTCGGCAAGCCGCCGGTGTTCTACCGCGCACAAAGCGAATGGGCGTCGCTGTTCGCCACGCTGCGTCACATCTGATGAGGCTCGCCCGCAGGGCCTCTGCGGGCGCAAGGAGAACCGTGATGAGTCACACCACAACCGCGCCGGGCGGCGATCCGGCGACCCTGCGTTTGCCGTTTAAAGAGAAAGTCGCGTATGGCATGGGCGACCTGGGCTCGAATATTCTGCTGGATATCGGCACGCTGTATCTTCTGAAGTTTTACACCGATGTGCTGGGGCTGCCGGGCACTTATGGCGGTATTATCTTTCTGATCGCCAAGTTTTTTACTGCCTTTACCGATATGGGCACCGGCGTGATGCTTGACTCCCGCCGCCGTATCGGGCCGAAGGGAAAATTCCGGCCGTTTGTGCTGTACGCCGCCTTCCCGGTGACGCTGCTGGCTATCGCGAATTTTGTCGGCACGCCGTTTGAGATGACCGGCAAAGCAGTCATGGCGACGGTGCTGTTTATGCTCTACGGGCTGTTTTTCAGCATGATGAACTGCTCGTACGGCGCGATGGTGCCCGCCATTACCAAAAACCCGAACGAGCGCGCGTCGCTTGCCGCGTGGCGCCAGGGCGGCGCGACGCTCGGGCTGCTGCTCTGCACCGTGGGTTTTGTACCCGTGATGAACCTCATTGAGGGCAACCCGCAGCTCAGTTATGTTTTCGCCGCCACGCTGTTCTCGCTGTTCGGCCTGCTGTTTATGTGGTGGTGCTATGCGGGTACGCGCGAGCGGTATGTCGAAACCGGCGCTGCCAGCCCGGCGCAAAAGCCGGGGCTGTTGCAGTCGTTTCGCGCCATCGCTGGCAACCGCCCGCTGTTTGTACTGTGCATGGCTAATCTCTGCACGCTCGGCGCATTTAACATCAAGCTCGCCATTCAGGTCTATTACACCCAGTACGTACTCAACGATCCGATTCTGCTGTCGTATATGGGCTTTTTCAGCATGGGCTGCATTTTTATCGGCGTGTTCCTGATGCCGGGCGCGGTGCGCCGTTTCGGCAAGAAAAAGGTCTATCTCGGCGGGCTGCTTCTCTGGGCGGTGGGCGATGTGCTCAACTACGCCTTCGGCAGCGGATCGGTGAGCTTTGTGGCGTTTTCCTGCCTGGCGTTTTTCGGCTCCGCATTTGTGAATAGCCTGAACTGGGCGCTGGTCTCCGACACGGTGGAATATGGCGAGTGGCGCACCGGCGTACGCTCGGAAGGCACGGTCTACACCGGCTTTACGTTCTTTCGCAAAGTCTCCCAGGCGCTGGCCGGGTTTTTCCCTGGCCTGATGCTGACGCAGATTGGCTATGTCCCGAACGTGGCGCAGTCCGTTACGACGATTGAGGGCCTGCGCGAGCTGATTTTTATCTGGCCGTGCGTGCTGGCGGTAATAACGATTATCGCGATGGGCTGCTTCTACAACCTTAACGAGAAGATGTACGTGCGGATTGTGGATGAACTGGAAAACCGTAAGCGGGCGTTTTCGCCTGGCGCGTAACCCTGACGGCGCTCGCGTCGTTCGGCGCGGGCCTGTGCTTTGAGGATCGGCTATGACGGCATTCACGAATCAGGACCCGCTGACGCTCCGCCTGAGCCTGCGGGAAAAATTGTCTTACGGCATGGGCGATTTCGGCTCCAACCTGATGCTGTGTATCGGGACGCTGTATCTTCTGAAGTTTTATACCGATGAACTGCATCTGCCCGCCTTTTACGGCGGCGTGATTTTCCTGGTGGCGAAGTTTTTCACGGCGCTGACCGATATGCTGACCGGCGTGCTGGTGGACTCACGACGCGCGCCCGGCCCGCGCGGCAAATTCCGGCCCTTTATTCTGTTCGCCTCGTTTCCGGTGGCGCTGGTGGCGACGGCGCAATTTGTCGCCAACGATCTGCCGCTGACCATGAAAACCGCGCTCGCTACGGTGCTGTTTATGCTCTTCGGCCTGTTTTACAGCCTGATGAACTGCGCTTATGGCGCGATGGTGCCCGCCATCACTAAAAACCCGCAGGAGCGCGCGCATCTCGCCGCCTGGCGGCAGGGCGGCGCGACGCTTGGACTGCTGCTCTGCACGGTCGGCTTTATGCCGATCCAGTCGCTGTTTACGGCGCGTCCGGCGACGGGCTACCTGGTCGCGGCGCTGCTTTTCGCCGGCGTCGGGCTTATCAGCATGGGGTGCTGTTACCGCGGCGTGCGCGAGCGTTATGTAGAAGTGGTGCCCGCCGGGCATAAGCCGGGCATGCTGAAATCCTTTTGCGCGATTTTCCAGAACCCGCCGCTGCTGGTGCTGTGTATCGCCAATCTCTGTACGCTGGCGGCGTTTAATATCAAGCTCGCCATCCAGGTCTATTACACGCAATACGTGCTCAACGATGTGCATCTGCTGTCGTGGATGGGATTGTTCAGTATGGGCTGCATTCTGGTCGGCGTCTTTTTGGTGCCGGGCGCGGTGAAACGCTTTGGTAAGAAACGGGTCTATCTCGGCGGGCTCGCGCTCTGGGCCGCTGGCGATATTTTTAACTACCTGTGGGGCGCGACGTCGCTGAGCTTCGTGCTGTTTTCGTGCATGGCGTTTTTTGGCACCGCGTTTGTGAACAGTCTGAACTGGGCGCTGGTGCCGGATACGGTGGATTACGGCGAGTGGAAAACCGGCATCCGCGCCGAAGGCTCGGTCTACACCGGTTATACGTTTTCGCGCAAGATTTCCGCGGCGCTGGCAGGGTTCCTGCCCGGCATTATGCTGACGCAAATCGGTTACGTGCCAAACGCGCTGCAAACCGCCGCGACGCTCGACGGGCTACGCCAGCTGATTTTCCTCTGGCCGTGCGGGCTGGCCATTATCGCCGCCCTGATTATGGGCCTGTTTTATAAGCTCAATGAAGCCCGCTTTGCGGTCATCATTGATGAGATAGCGAAGCGGAAAACAACGCCGCGCTACACGCCTGAAGCTGACCGTAAACCACCAGCGTCGGTAGCCCGCGCGCAACCATAAAAAAAGCCGCTGAAATTCAGCGGCTTTTTAGTCACACAGGCGGCGTTAACGCCGGCCCGGTTTACGGATGCACCGTATTAGTCTTCTTTCGCACCGCGCATTGCGCGTTTACGATCGTTTTCCGTCAGGTGACGCTTACGGATACGTACAGACAGCGGAGTCACTTCGACCAGTTCGTCATCATCGATGAACTCGAGCGCCTGCTCCAGGGTCATCTTGATAGGCGGAACCAGAACCGTCGCTTCGTCCGTACCGGACGCACGCATGTTGGTCAGTTTCTTACCGGTCAGACAGTTAACCGTCAGGTCGTTAGAACGGCTGTGAATACCGATGATCTGGCCTTCATACACTTCCGCACCGTGACCCAGGAACAGCTTACCGCGATCCTGCAGACCGAACAGCGCGAACGCGACCGCTTTACCCTGACCGTTAGAGATCAGTACGCCGTTGTTACGCTGGCCTACTTCGCCCGGACGAATATCGTCGTAGTGGCTGAAGGTGGAGTACAGCAGACCGGTACCGGAGGTCATGGTCATGAACTCAGAACGGAAGCCAATCAGGCCACGGCTTGGGATCACGTAGTCGAGACGTACGCGGCCTTTGCCGTCCGGATTCATGTTTTTCAGGTCGCCTTTACGCTCACCCAGCGCCTGCATCACAGAACCCTGGTGCTGTTCTTCGACGTCCAGCGTGACGTTTTCGAACGGCTCTTGTTTACGACCGTCGATTTCGCGGAAGATAACTTTCGGACGGGAAACCGCCAGTTCGAAACCTTCACGACGCATATTCTCGATAAGCACAGACAGGTGCAGTTCACCACGGCCAGAAACGCGGAACGCATCAGCGTCTTCGGTCTCTTCAACGCGCAGCGCAACGTTATGCACCAGCTCTTTGTTCAGACGGTCAAGGATCTGACGAGAGGTAACGTATTTACCTTCTTTACCGCAGAACGGCGACGTGTTGACGTTGAAGTACATAGAAACGGTCGGTTCGTCAACGGACAGCGCCGGCAGCGCTTCGACGTTCTGCGGGTCGCAGATGGTGTCGGAGATGTTCAGCTCGCCAAGACCGGTGATCGCGATGATATCGCCAGCTTCAGCCAGATCGGTATCGATACGCTCCAGGCCCAGGTGGCCCAGTACTTTACCGACTTTACCGTTACGGGTTTTGCCTTCGCTATCAATGATAGTGACCTGCTGGTTCGGCTTCACTTTACCGCGTTTGATGCGGCCGATGCCGATGACGCCAACGTAGTTGTTGTAGTCGAGCTGGGAGATCTGCATCTGCAGCGGGCCGTCGAGATCGACGTCCGGTGCCGGTACATGGTCAACAATCGCCTGATACAGCGGGGTCATGTCTTCCGCCATGTCAGAGTGATCCAGACCCGCGATACCGTTCAGCGCGGAGGCGTAAACGATAGGGAAGTCCAGCTGCTCGTCAGTCGCGTCGAGGTTGACGAACAGGTCGAACACCTGATCCACAACCCAGTCAGGACGCGCGCCCGGACGGTCAACCTTGTTGATAACCACGATAGGTTTCAGGCCATGGGCAAATGCTTTCTTGGTCACGAAGCGCGTCTGCGGCATCGGGCCGTCAAAAGCATCAACCACCAGCAGCACGGAATCAACCATGGACATGACACGTTCAACTTCACCACCGAAGTCAGCGTGCCCAGGGGTATCAACGATGTTGATACGGTAATCATTCCATTTGATCGCGGTGTTTTTAGCGAGGATGGTAATCCCACGCTCTTTCTCCAAATCGTTGGAGTCCATCACGCGCTCTTGAGTTTCAGCACGTTCGTCGAACGTACCGGATTGCTGCAGCAGCTTGTCAACCAGGGTCGTTTTACCATGGTCAACGTGCGCAATGATGGCGATGTTACGCAATTTTTCGATCACAACTTTGCCTCAGGCATTAGAAATAGCGCGTTATTGTACACGTATTAATCGAAGGACTAAACAGGATCACAATCATCTGACGCAAACAAGTGTTGTCGCCAGGCTTTGTGATCCTTTTCACGCAGCGGTAAAAGGGCTATTAAACGTAAATTGCACCAACACAGTGCTTGTTTTTTACACACAGGCACTATATTGGTGCAATCTCTCCATCGTGGTGCAGCCCTTTTGCACTATGACGCGCATCATAGCGCCTTTTTGGGGGAATTTGAAAGTTGGCACAGATTTCGCTTTAAAGATTTCAGGGCGGCGACGCCAATTTTAATAAGTACTGAAGACCTCGTTACCACGACGACAATGACAAATCCGGGAGAGTTAAGTATGTCCGCTGAACACGTTCTGACGATGCTGAATGAACATGAAGTGAAGTTTGTGGATCTGCGCTTCACTGACACTAAAGGTAAAGAACAGCACGTCACCATCCCAGCCCACCAGGTGAACGCCGACTTCTTCGAAGAAGGTAAAATGTTCGATGGTTCCTCCATCGGTGGCTGGAAAGGCATCAATGAATCTGACATGGTGCTGATGCCGGACGCCTCCACCGCTGTCATTGACCCGTTCTACGAAGAACCGACCCTGATTATTCGTTGCGATATCCTCGAGCCGGGCACCATGCAGGGCTACGATCGCGACCCGCGTTCCATCGCCAAACGTGCGGAAGAGTACCTGCGCTCCACCGGCATCGCCGACACCGTACTGTTCGGGCCAGAGCCTGAATTCTTCCTGTTTGACGATATCCGTTTCGGCAGCTCCATTTCCGGCTCTCATGTCGCTATCGACGACATCGAAGGCGCATGGAACTCCTCCACCAAATACGAAGGCGGCAACAAAGGCCACCGTCCGGGCGTGAAAGGCGGTTACTTCCCGGTTCCGCCGGTCGACTCCTCGCAGGATATCCGTTCCGTAATGTGCCTGACGATGGAAGAGATGGGCCTGGTGGTTGAAGCTCACCACCACGAAGTGGCCACCGCCGGTCAGAACGAAGTGGCAACCCGCTTCAACACCATGACCAAAAAAGCGGACGAAATTCAGATCTACAAATATGTCGTGCATAACGTCGCGCACCGCTTCGGCAAAACCGCGACCTTTATGCCGAAACCGATGTTCGGCGATAACGGCTCCGGCATGCACTGCCATATGTCCCTGTCCAAGAACGGCACCAACCTGTTCTCTGGCGACAAATACGCAGGTCTGTCTGAGCAGGCGCTGTACTACATCGGCGGCGTTATCAAGCACGCGAAAGCCATCAACGCCCTGTCCAACCCGACCACCAACTCTTACAAGCGTCTGGTCCCGGGCTACGAAGCGCCAGTAATGCTGGCTTACTCCGCGCGTAACCGCTCCGCGTCCATCCGTATTCCGGTTGTCGCCTCTCCGAAAGCGCGTCGTATCGAAGTACGCTTCCCGGACCCGGCGGCTAACCCGTACCTGTGCTTCGCCGCTCTGTTGATGGCGGGTCTTGACGGTATCAAGAATAAGATCCACCCGGGCGAAGCGATGGACAAAAACCTGTATGACCTGCCGCCGGAAGAAGCGAAAGAGATCCCGCAGGTTGCCGGCTCTCTGGAAGAAGCCCTACAGGCGCTGGATCAGGACCGCGAGTTCCTGACCGCAGGCGGCGTGTTCACCGACGACGCGATCGATGCTTACATCGCGCTGCGTATCGAAGAGAACGACCGTGTTCGCATGACGCCGCACCCGGTAGAGTTCGAACTGTACTACAGCGTTTAATGCTTTTTTGAAGTTGATAGCCAACGGATTTCAGGTTGTCGCCACTGCGTGAAATCCGTCACTGTTTTTTTGTTGCCGTGGAAACTTTAGCCCATCTTCGGATGGGCTTTTTTCACCACCCGAAACCGGTTTTAACGTCTTTTTCATCGTTAAAACGCTATACTGCACTAAAATGGTGCAAAACCTGGGGGACTGCTGGATGGCAACAGGCACGCTGCCCGATGCTGGGCAGATCCTTAACGCATTAATCAATAGCATTCTGCTGGTCGACGACGACCTGGCAGTGCATTACGCCAATCCGGCGGCGCAGCAGTTGCTCGCGCAAAGTTCACGTAAGCTCTACGGCACGCCGTTACCGGAGCTGCTGAGTTATTTTTCCCTCAATATCAACCTGATGCAGGAGAGCCTGAACGCAGGCCAGGGATTTACAGATAACGAAGTCACGCTGGTGATCGACGGTCGCTCACACATTCTTTCCCTGACGGCGCAACGTCTGCCGGATGGCCTGATCCTGCTGGAAATGGCCCCGATGGATAATCAGCGGCGTTTAAGCCAGGAACAACTCCAGCATGCCCAGCAGGTCGCGGCGCGCGATCTGGTGCGCGGGCTGGCGCATGAAATTAAGAACCCGCTCGGCGGCCTGCGTGGCGCGGCACAGTTGCTCACCCGCGCGCTGCCCGATCCGTCGCTGACCGAGTACACCAAAGTCATTATCGAACAGGCCGACCGCCTGCGTAATCTGGTGGACCGCCTGTTAGGGCCGCAGCAGCCGGGTATGCACGTTACCGAGAGCATTCATAAAGTGGCCGAACGCGTGGTGAAGCTGGTGTCGATGGAGCTGCCGGAAAACGTTCGGCTTCTGCGCGATTACGACCCAAGCCTGCCGGAATTTACTCATGATCCGGACCAGATAGAACAGGTGTTGCTGAATATCGTCCGTAATGCCCTCCAGGCGCTGGGCGAAGAAGGCGGTGAGATCACCTTGCGCACCCGCACCGCGTTTCAGCTGACGCTGCACGGCGTGCGTTACCGCCTGGCGGCGCGCATCGATGTGGAAGACAACGGGCCGGGCATCCCGGCGCATCTGCAGGATACGCTGTTTTACCCGATGGTCAGCGGCCGCGAAGGCGGCACCGGGCTGGGGCTTTCTATCGCCCGGAACCTTATCGATCAGCATTCGGGAAAAATCGAATTTAACAGTTGGCCAGGCCATACCGAATTTTCGGTTTTCCTGCCTATTCGGAAATAGAGGTGATTATGCAACGAGGGATTGTCTGGATCGTCGATGACGATAGCTCCATTCGCTGGGTGCTTGAGCGCGCGCTCACCGGAGCAGGCTTAAGCTGCACCACCTTTGAGAGCGGCAACGAAGTGCTGGACGCACTGAGTACCAAAACCCCGGACGTGCTGCTGTCGGATATCCGTATGCCGGGTATGGACGGCCTGACGCTGCTCAAACAGATTAAACAGCGCCACCCGATGCTTCCGGTCATCATTATGACGGCGCATTCCGATCTCGACGCTGCCGTCAGCGCGTATCAGCAGGGCGCGTTTGATTATCTGCCGAAGCCGTTTGATATCGATGAGGCGGTGGCGCTGGTTGAGCGCGCCATCAGCCATTATCAGGAGCAACAACAACCGCGTAGCGCGCAGGTGTTCGGCCCGACGACGGACATCATCGGCGAAGCGCCGGCGATGCAGGATGTGTTTCGCATTATCGGGCGTCTTTCCCGCTCGTCCATCAGCGTGCTGATTAACGGCGAGTCAGGCACCGGTAAAGAGCTGGTGGCACATGCGCTCCACCGTCACAGCCCGCGCGTCAAAGCGCCATTTATCGCGCTGAATATGGCGGCTATTCCCAAAGACCTTATCGAATCGGAGCTGTTCGGGCATGAGAAAGGCGCGTTTACCGGCGCTAACCAGATTCGTCAGGGCCGTTTTGAACAGGCAGACGGCGGCACGCTGTTTCTCGATGAAATCGGCGATATGCCGCTTGATGTGCAAACCCGTCTGCTGCGCGTGCTGGCGGACGGCCAGTTTTACCGCGTCGGCGGCTATGCGCCGGTCAAAGTGGACGTGCGCATTATCGCCGCGACGCACCAGAACCTGGAGCTGCGCGTTCAGGAGGGGAAATTCCGTGAGGATTTATTCCACCGCCTGAATGTGATCCGCGTGCATCTGCCGCCGCTGCGCGAGCGCCGCGAGGATATTCCGCGCCTGGCGCGTCATTTCCTGCAGGTAGCGGCGCGCGAGCTGGGCGTTGAAGCCAAACTGTTGCACCCGGAAACCGAAGCGGCGCTGACGCGTCTCGCATGGCCCGGCAACGTGCGTCAGCTGGAAAACACCTGCCGCTGGCTGACCGTCATGGCCGCAGGCCAGGAAGTGTTGATTCAGGATTTGCCTGCCGAACTGTTTGAAACCAGCGTGCCGGACGCGCCTTCGCAGACGCTCCCGGAAAGCTGGGCGACGCTGCTGGCGCAATGGGCCGACCGGGCGCTGCGCTCCGGTCATCAAAACCTGCTTTCCGAAGCGCAGCCGGAGATGGAGCGTACGCTTCTTACCACGGCGCTGCGACATACGCAGGGACACAAACAGGAAGCGGCCCGCCTGCTGGGCTGGGGGCGCAACACCCTGACGCGTAAGCTGAAAGAGCTGGGTATGGAGTAACAGGACGTACTGTGTAAAAAAGCGTTGTCGCGTACAAATTGCTCTAATTTTATACTTTACTGTCCGCCAGGCTTGAGTATGATCGGGCGCGTTTATGGGGGGAGTTGTTATGCTGGAATCACTGATCCATATCGCCACGCAAAGCGCAGAGGCGGGCGCCGCCGCAGGCCATACGCCCCAGACGGCGATTGCCGCCCTGCTGTGCGCAGCGCTGGTAAACTTCTTTAGTTAAAAAAAGCGGGCCTGTGCCCGCTTTTTTATATCACGCGAGAGAACTGCTGTAGCCGCGCCTTCTGGCGCAGGTAGACGTCAAAGCACATGCAGATGTTACGAATAAGCAGCCGCCCTTTCGCCGTAACGTTAATTTCACGCGCGTTAACCTCCACCAGCCCGTCTTTCGCCAGCGGCGTCAGCAGTTGCAGATCCTCAGCGAAGTAGTCGGCAAAACGAAGCCCCCACGCCTTTTCGATCGCGGCGAAATCGAGCCGGAAATTACAGATCAGCGCTTTGATGACGTCGCGGCGGATGCAGTCGTCGCGCGTCAGCGCAAGCCCGCGCCACAGCGCATTGCCCTGTTCGTCCACCGCCTGATAGTAACGCTTAAGCTCTTTCTGGTTCTGCGCATAGCAATCGCCAATCATGCTGATGGCCGACACGCCCAGCCCCAGCAGGTCAGTGTCGCCCTGCGTGGTGTAACCCTGAAAGTTGCGATGCAGCACACCGTCGCGCTGGGCGATAGCCAGCTCGTCATCCGGCTTTGCGAAGTGATCCATGCCGATAAACTGATAACCTGCCTGGGTAAGCGACTGGATCGTCTGCTGCAGGATATCCAGCTTCTGCTGCGCGGAAGGCAGATCGGCCTCTTTGATTTTGCGCTGCGCGGCAAACAGGGTCGGCAAATGGGCGTAATTAAAGACGCTCAGGCGGTCCGGGTTGAGTTCCGCCACGCGTTGCAGCGTAAAGGCGAAGCTTTCAGGGGTCTGCTTCGGCAGGCCGTAGATTAAATCGATATTGGCTGATGTGAAGCCGACGTCGCGCGCGCGCTTAATGAGCGCAAAGATGAATGCTTCATCCTGCTCGCGGTTAACCAGCCGCTGTACCTCTTTATTGAAATCCTGCACGCCCATGCTGAGGCGGCGAAAACCTTCAGCGTAGAGGTGATCCAGCACGTCGAGTTCAATTTCGCGCGGGTCGACTTCAATCGAGATTTCGGCATCGTCGTTAAAGTGAAAATTTGCGCGTAACAGGTTCATCAGACGGCTGATTTGCGCCTTGCTGAGGTAAGTCGGCGTGCCGCCGCCCCAGTGGAGCTGACTGACGCGACGTCCGGCGAAAATCGGCGCGCGATGTACTATCTCCTGCTCCAGCACATCGAGGTACTGATCGGCCTTATGCTGCTGGCGGGTGACGATTTTATTGCAGCCGCAGAAGTAGCAGAGCTTGTGGCAGAAAGGGATATGGACGTAGAGCGAGAGCGGCCTGTCAGGATAGCGCGCGACCGCGCGGCTAAAATCGGCCTCGCCAAACGCCTCGGAAAACTCCAGCGCGGTGGGATACGAAGTATAGCGCGGTCCGGAATAGTTATATTTCTGGATAAGGGCCAGATCCCAGTCAATCACCTGCTCAGACATACTCACTCCTCCCGACGGTTTCGCCGACGCGTTCGGCGAACTGGCCCACCCGGATGGCGGGTGATAAGCCGGCTGCGCAGCCACTTCTGGCGCCGCGACAGCCGGTGTAGTTTAACGAATAACCACACCAGATAACATACTATCGGAAGGAGTATAAGCAGGACGGTTGGGCCCATCGGAAGGGTTAGTTACCGCCCTTGAGCAGACGCATCATATCTTCCTGCTGCTCTTCCTCTTCTTCGTCATCGTCGTAAGAGAGGCCGAGCTGCTGCATCAGTTCATCAATACGATCGAGACGGGAATCGACCCAGGCCTGATCCTCGGCGCTCAGGGTTTCGCCGCCTTCCAGGCGCTCCAGCAGCGCGTCCAGGCGCTCATCATTCTCCAGCATGTCCAGCTCTTCCTGCGGTGACAACATAGGTTTCTCACTTTTAGGTTGTTGGTGCTTCTGAGGCCTGGTGTCCTGAGCGTCGCTGACGCCAAGCGGAATCGGTTTTTTGCTGCCGATGCGCGGATCGTGCTGTTTTGACTGACCGGAGGATTTTCCGGACGCGCTGGCGCCCGTCGCGCGGCTGCCCGGCGCATGCCCGCGGTGCTTTTTATCGCGCTTACGGTCGCGCGCTTCCTGATTTAATTCTTCACGCGTTTTACGGCGAGCTTTAGCGGGGCCTTTGCCACGCACAGAGGATGAGGGTTGCTTCATGATTTATCGTCTTGGGCCGTTTTAAACAGTATAGAATTGCGGCGGAATCTAGCAGAAAGCAAGTAAAGAAAAAAGGCGACAGGTAAACCTGTCGCCTTTTTTCCTGACTTTTTAACCGGTCACCGGTATCCACCGTCCTGGTGCGCTTACAACCAACCCTGTTTTTCCTTCAGCCGACAACGCTCCGTGTCGTATTTCCTTATCCCTGTTAACGTCTCCGACGTTTACCGTCCTGGTATGCTGTGTGCTTCGTCACCCTGACGCTCCAGACCCCTCATCCTGAGTTATTATCCGTTGCGACACTCCGTTGTCCGTGAGGCTTACTTTACCAGCCTGAACGGTGGGCTCAAGCCGTTAACGGCCTCAAATGCCCATTTTCGGACATTTCTGCAAGGTTAACCCACTGTTTTTACTTAAGTAAAACTTAAGGGTCGCTTTTTCAGGCAGTCAAAATCTCAACGCAGAACGGGCGGATCTCTTACACAACTCCCGGGCATTTTGTAAGCCAGCGGAGAGAACAACAGCCTTTTAGCCCTGTTCAGGTATAATCGCGTCTATTGCTTAAGCTTATCCTGACGGAGACGACCGTTTTGACTCAGTTGAACTATCAACAGACACACTTTGTAACCAGCGCGCCGGATATTCGCCATCTTCCCGCCGACACTGGCATCGAAGTGGCTTTCGCTGGCCGCTCCAACGCCGGGAAATCGAGCGCGCTGAATACGCTCACCAATCAGAAAAGCCTGGCGCGTACCAGTAAAACGCCGGGACGCACGCAGCTTATCAACCTGTTCGAAGTGGCCGACGGCAAGCGCCTGGTAGACCTGCCCGGCTACGGCTATGCCGAAGTGCCGGAAGAGATGAAGCGCAAATGGCAGCGCGCGCTGGGGGAGTACCTGGAAAAACGCCTGTGCCTGAAAGGTCTGGTGGTGCTGATGGATATCCGTCACCCGCTAAAAGATCTCGACCAGCAGATGATCGAATGGGCAGTGGACAGCGATATTCCCGTTCTGGTGCTGCTGACCAAAGCCGATAAGCTGGCGAGCGGCGCGCGTAAAGCGCAACTGAATCTGGTACGTGAAGCGGTCACCGCCTTTAACGGCGACGTGCAGGTAGAGGTGTTTTCTTCACTTAAGAAGATGGGCGTGGATAAACTGCGCGACAAGCTGGACAGCTGGTTTAACGGCCTGCCGCCGATGACCGAAGATAACGCTGCGCAAGAATAACCTTTCACCGGCGCGGGCCTGGCTCGCGCGTCTTTGTTCGAAATCTTTTTTAGACGCAATAAAAAACGCCCCAGTCATTTCTGACTGGGGCGGCTAAAATATTCAGCCAAATCCGATTACGTGAAGTAAAAGGTCTGAAAGATAGAACATCTTACCTCTGTACCCTACATCGCTAACTTTACCCTTTTTTTATGACGGGAAAAAGCACTTTTTGTAATTTCTTTTCATTCTTTACATAGCAATTTCTAATGATTATCACAAAAATCTATTAGTTATGTTGCTAAGTTACAAAAGCGCGTTCTCACCGTTCAGGGGTTAATGCGCCTGATCCCAGTTCTCGCCACTACCGACTTCCACCAGCAACGGCACGTCCAGTTTCATGCTGTTTTCCATCAGTTCATGAATTTTCTGCGACACCGCCTCGACATCATCTTTATGCACTTCAAACACCAGTTCATCATGCACCTGCATGATCATTTTCACGCGCGGCTGCTCTTTTTGCAGCCAGCCGTCGACCGCAATCATGGCGCGTTTGATGATATCCGCTGCGGTGCCCTGCATCGGCGCGTTAATCGCCGCGCGTTCCGCGCCTGCGCGCCTTGCTGCATTGCTGGCGTTGATATCCGGCAGATAGAGACGACGTCCATCCAGCGTTTCCACATAGCCCTGCTCTTTCGCCTGCTTGCGGGTGCGCTCCATATACTCCAGCACGCCGGGGTAGCGCTCGAAGTAGAGATCCATGTACTTCTGCGACTCTTTACGCGGGATATTCAGCTGGCGCGACAGCCCGAACGCGCTCATGCCGTAGATGAGACCAAAGTTAATCGCCTTGGCGCTGCGGCGCTGCTCGTTAGAGACGCTGTCCAGCGGCAGGCCAAAGACTTCCGCCGCAGTTGCGCGGTGGATATCCTTGCCCTCGGCAAAAGCGCTAAGCAGCCCTTTGTCGCGCGACAGATGCGCCATAATGCGCAGCTCAATTTGCGAGTAGTCCGCAGAGACAATCACGTAATCCTCCGGCGCGATAAACGCCTGGCGAATGCGACGGCCTTCATCGTTACGCACCGGGATGTTTTGCAGGTTCGGGTCGGTAGAAGAGAGACGCCCGGTTGCGGTGACCGCCTGGTGATACGAGGTATGCACGCGGCCGGTTTTCGGGTTGATCATCTGCGGTAGCTTGTCGGTGTAGGTCGATTTCAGCTTCGCGAGCCCGCGGTATTGCAGAATGACTTTCGGCAAGGGGTAATCGAGCGCCAGCTCCTCCAGCACCTCTTCTGACGTGGACGGCGCGCCGCCCGGCGTTTTCTTCAGCGGCTTGATACCCTGTTTTTCAAACAGAATGGTTTGCAGCTGTTTGGTAGAGGAGAGATTAAACGGCTCGCCGGCGATCTCATGGGCTTTTTGCTCAAGTTCAGCAAGCTTATGGGCAATCTCCTGCGAATGCGCGTGCAGCACCGCCGGATCGATTTTTACGCCATTACGCTCAATACGCGACAGCACCGGCACCAGCGGCATTTCGATATGTTCAAAGATATTCAGCGGGCCTTTGTGTTGCTGGAGTTTCGGCCACATTTTCAGGTGCAGCTGGAGCGTGACGTCCGCATCTTCCGCCGCATAGCGTCCGGCCTGTTCGAGATCTATCTGGTTGAACGTGAGCTGATTTTTGCCCTTGCCGGCAATCTGCTCAAACGTGATGGTGGTGTGCTTAAGCCAGCGGCTGGAGAGGCTGTCCATATCGTGGCGGCCAGAGACGCTGTCCAGCATGTAGGATTCCAGCATCGTGTCGAAGACGATACCGCGCAGCTCAATGCCGTAGTTCTGCAAAATGCCGCGGTCGAACTTCAGATTCTGGCCCACTTTCACCAGCTTTTCATCTTCGAGCAGCGGTTTTAGTAATTCGAGTACGCGATCGCGGGCGAGCTGGTCCGGCGCGTCCAGATAGTCATGCGCGACCGGAATGTAAGCCGCAAGGCCCGGCTCGGTGGCAAAGGAAATGCCGACCAGGTTGGCTGTCAGGTTATCAAGGCTGTCGGTTTCGGTATCAACCGCCACTACCGGCGCTTTTCTGATGCGTGCAATCCACTCCACCAGCGTTTCTTCATCAAGGATAGTGACGTAGCGCTCCGCAGAGAGCGCGACGGCCTCTTCTTCCGGCTCCGCCTCAACAACAATGGTTTCTGTTGGTTTCGCCGCGGGTTTGCCTCGCGACTGCAGCCATTTGCCGGCTTCCAGGTCGGACGTCCAGCGTTTGAATTCGTACTGTCTGAAGAGGGTAAGCAGTTCATCGGCCAGCGGCGGCTGAACTTCAAGGCGGTCGTGGCTCAGCTCCAGCTCCACGTCGGTTTTAATGGTCGCCAGCTGATACGAGAGGTATGCCACCTCTTTGTTCTGCTCAAGCTTCGCCGCCATGGTTTTGGCGCCGCGGAAGGAAAGCTCCGCGATTTTCTCCGGGTTCGCATAGAGCGCGTCCAGACCGCCGAGCCCCTGCAGCAGCGCCTGGGCGGTTTTTTCGCCGACGCCCGGCACGCCCGGAATGTTATCGGATGAGTCGCCCATCAGCGCCAGGAAATCGATAATCAGCTCCGGCGGCACGCCATATTTCGCACACACTTCTTCCGGCCCCAGCACCGTGTTGGTCATGGTATTGATAAGCGTGACGTCTGGCGTCACAAGCTGGGCCATATCTTTATCGCCGGTACTGATAAGCACCGCGCGGCCCGCCGCCGCCGCTTCTTTCGCGAGCGTACCGATAACGTCGTCCGCTTCCACGCCTGACACCGCCAGCAGCGGTAACCCCATCGCTTTCACCATCGCGTGCAGCGGCTCAATCTGCGCGCGCAGATCGTCGGGCATCGGCGGACGATGGGATTTATAGTGCTCGAACAGTTCGTCACGGAAGGTTTTCCCTTTGGCGTCAAACACCACGGCAGCATGGGTGGGCTGGTACTGCAGTATCAGGCTGCGCAGCATATTCAGCACGCCATACATCGCGCCTGTGGGCTCGCCCGCGCTGTTAGTCAGGGGCGGAAACGCGTGATACGCCCGATACAGATAAGAAGAGCCATCGACGAGAATAAGGGGATTTTCTGGGATCTGAACCATAATGTCCGTGCCTGATAATGAAGTTATGGATAAAGGATGCCATAGCCTGGCGCAAAACATGAAACCCAAAGGGCCGATCGGCCAGAAAGTTTTGTCGATCCGCGCGATCGCTCGCAACCCGCCCTGTGGATAACTTTGTGCACAAAAACCTAAGCTATTAATAACGCGACATAAAAATGTAGCGAAGCGCTACAAATCATCTAAAAAATCAGACAGTTATAAAATTCCTGTCGCTGCTAATTATTTTTTAGCGGAAAAGTTTTATTGTGGATATAAAAAATGGCGTTTGCCGGTTCGCTTTTTTAGCGCATAAAACCCACTGTTATTCATTCCGCGTTACGTTCAGCCACATCACGGCTGAACGTTTTCTGTTAGAATCTGCGCCCTCTGCCGACCCCGGCATTTTATCTGACTGCCTGAAAACTATGATGTTGAGATTACGCGCCGCGGCGACGCTACTGTTGAGCGTTGTGCTGGCTATTGTGGTTACCATTTTATGCTCCGTACCGATTATCCTTGCCGGAATAATTAAACTGCTGCTGCCTTTTCCTGCCGTCTGGCGCTCTGTTTCCAGCTTCTGTAATTTTATGATGTATTGCTGGTGCGAAGGGCTGGCGTTACTGCTGCACCTGAATCCCCATCTCAAATGGGATGTGGAAGGACTGGAAGGTCTGAATAAAAAGAGCTGGTATTTGCTTATCAGTAATCATCATAGCTGGGCCGATATTGTGGTGCTGTGCGTGTTGTTTCGTAAGCATATTCCAATGAATAAATACTTTCTTAAACAACAACTTGCCTGGGTGCCGTTTATTGGCCTCGCCTGCTGGGCACTGGATATGCCTTTTATGCGACGTTATTCCCGCAGCTATTTATTGCGCCATCCGGAACGCCGCGGTAAAGATGTCGAAACCACACGTCGCTCTTGCGAGAAATTCCGGCACAATCCCACCACGATTGTAAATTTCGTTGAAGGCTCACGTTTTACCGAAGAAAAACAGCGACAGCTGCGCTCGCCATTTATGCATTTGCTTGCGCCGAAAGCCGCAGGCATTGCCATGGCGCTGAATGTGCTGGGAAAGCAATTCGACAAAATGTTAAACGTGACGCTCTGCTATCCGGAAAATAACCGCACGCCGTTTTACGACATGCTGAGCGGAAAGCTGACGCGTATTGTGGTGCGAATTCATTTATTACCGCTGGATGCGTCACTGCATGGTGATTACGTTAACGATAAAAGTTTTAAACGACATTTTCAGCAGTGGCTGAACGGGCTGTGGAGCGAAAAAGACGCCGAGCTTGACGCACTGTATCAGGTGCACAAAAAAGCCGGTCATTGACCGGCTTTTCTTTTACCAGGCGTGCCGATTATTTCTTGCTGAGCAGGAAGTTTACGGTATCCGCATATTGCTGAACGAATACGTCCATATTGCTGGTATCCATGCCCTGCGGGTTCAGCTGGTATTTGCCGTTCACGTACATGGCAGGTACTCCCTGCAGACCGACATCCGCCGCCGCTTTTTCCTGCTGGGCGACCAGCGATTTCACGACAAAGCTGTTCCAGGCCGCGTCATATTCTTCCGGTTTCACGCCCGCATCGATAAAGACTTTACGGATATCGGCTGGCGTTTGTACGGTCTGGGTTTTCTGTACGGCTTCAAACATCGGCGCCGTGATTTTATCTTCGATGCCCATCGCCATCGCCACAGCCCACGCCTGCGTCAGGTCTTTACCCAGCGGGCCCAGGAATTCAACGTGGTATTTGGTCATTTTGGTGCCTGCCGGCAGCTTTTTCTTCACGTTGTCAGAAACGTGCAGCACTTCTTCAAACTGGTAGCAGTGCGGGCAGTAGAAGGAAAAGAACTCCATGACCTGCGGCGCGCCAGCGACCGGTTTTTCCAGCGTGTTGTATTGCTTACCGTCAGTGTAGTCGGCAGCGGATACGCTGAATGCCATCACCATACCGGCCAGCGCCAGCCAAATCTTCTTCATCATTTACTCTCTCCTGAATATTACTGATCAATACATTGGCGTTAATTGTAGAGGAGGCGCATTGAGCGCCCGAATTTGCTCGTTAAAGGTCGCCGTCTGACGGCGCCAGAAATCTTCTTCAGCAAGCCAGGGGAAATTGCGCGGAAACGCGGGATCTTCCCAGCGACGGATAAGCCAGGCCAGATAGTAGACCTGGCGCATCGCGCGCAGCGGCTCTATCAGCTCCAGCTCTTTAATATTAAAGGACGTGAATTCTTCATAGGCTTCGAGGATAGTTTCCATCTGCATACGCTGCTCGGCGGCGTCGCCGTTCAGTAGCATCCAGAGATCCTGAATGGCCGGGCCGTTACGGGCATCATCAAGATCGACAAAGAGTGGGCCGTCGCGCCAGAGAATATTACCCGGATGGCAGTCGCCATGCAGGCGCAGCGCGTCATAACCGGGCTGCCAGCGCGCGGTAACGGCCGCCGTAAGCGCATCAGTCGCCTGTAAAAACGCGGCTTTAAGCGAGGCAGGGATTAGCGTGCTTGTCTCATAAGCCGCGCGCGGCTCCAGCAGGTATTCGTTAATGCCGATGGTGGGACGATGTAAGAAGAGGCGCTGCTTGCCGGTCTGATGGATACGACCCAGATAGCGCCCGACCCACTCCATATGATCGAGGTTATCCGTTTCATATTGACGGCCGCCGAGGCCCGGGAAAACGGCAAACATAAAGCCGTCATGCGTTAACAGCGTATCGCCATTAAGACGCAGCGGCGCCGCCACGGGCACTTCGTCGGTTTCCAGCTCAAGCGCGAAATGATGCTCTTCACGGATTTGGTCAGAGCTCCAGCGGTGCGGGCGGTAAAATTTCACGACGAAACGTTTACGATCTTCATCCTGAAAAAGATAAACGCGGTTTTCAAAGCTATTGAGCGCGGTTAAACCAGAATCCACACGAATGCCCTGTTCAAACAGGGCATCCATTATGGTATCTGGCTGAAGCGTCTGGAAAGTAAAAGCGTTATCTGTCATCCCGATATCCGGAAAACACAAGCAATGCTTCAGGATATCATTTCGCAGCGCGAGCGAGAGCTTCTCTTACAAGCTTTTACTCTTTAATCACGCCGCGGGCACGCAGCAACGCCGTTTTGAAATCATCTTCGTAATCCTTCTGGATGCCAGGGATCACGGCGTCTTTATCGGCATCGCGCATTTTTAACTGATAAATCAGAATATCATCGGTAAGATCGGCCAGTTCGCCGGTGAAACCAGACTCGGCGGCCAGCTTTTGCAGAAATTCCAGCAGGTTGAGATCCGGTTCTTTTTCCCAGGCGGGATGAAGCAACTCAATAACTTCATTAAGACGTTTGCATTTCATGATGGGCTCCTTTTATCTGGCTGACACGTTATCAGGGACAAAACCGTATGAAAAGAGGTGATATTCTTGGATAAGCTTAGCGCGATTACCGGCGTGGTGCTGGCAGGTGGCCGGGCGACGCGAATGGGTGGGCAAAATAAAGGGCTGATGTTACTGAACGGCAAACCGCTATGGCGACATGTGGCGGAGCGTCTGGCCGCGCAGGTGGAGCATGTCGCAATAAGCGCTAACCGGGACCTGGAGGCTTACGGCGCCAGCGGATACCCGGTTATCACCGATACGCTACCGAATTTTCCGGGGCCGCTGGCGGGCATGCTCTCCGTAATGCAGCAGCTTCAAAGCGAGTGGTATCTGTTTTGCCCGTGCGACACGCCTTACATTCCGCCCATTCTGGCGCGGCGCCTGTGGGCCGCTAAAGAAGCGCGTCCTGCGGTGTGGGTGAGCGACGGCGTGCGCGATCATCCCGCTATCGCGCTGATTCACCATTCAGTAAAAACGCCGCTTGCAGCATATCTTGCGCGTGATGAGCGGCGCGTGATGGCTTTTCTGCGTGAAATTAACGGTGATGCCGTGACGTTTTCCAATAAAGACGATTTTGCTAACGTAAATACGCTGGCCGACCTTGAACGCTGGCAGGAGAAATAATGGTTCCGTTATTGGGTATCGCGGCGTGGAGCGGCACGGGAAAAACGACGCTTCTGAAGACGCTCATCCCGCTGTTGCGTGAAAGAGGCATCCGGCCGGGCCTGATTAAACATACGCATCATGATATGGATGTAGACACGCCAGGCAAAGACAGTTATGAACTTCGCAAAGCGGGTGCTGCGCAAACGTTAGTCGCCAGCACGAAACGCTGGGCACTGATGACCGAAACGCCAGATGAGAAGGATCCCGATCTCTATTATCTGGCAAGCCGAATGGATAGCACGCAGCTGGATGTGATTCTGGTCGAAGGCTTTAAACACGACGCGATTGCGAAAATTATACTTTTTCGAAAAGCGGCAGGAAGAGAGGTCGCAGAGCTAAAGCCAGATCGGCATGTTATCGCGGTCGCGAGCGACATACCGTTGTCGGGCATTGATTTACCAGTACTGAATCTCAACGATCCGGCACAGATCGCGGCCTTTATTGCCGGGTGGCTGGCTGGACAGGGATGATTCTGTTCAACGGTGTCGGTGCGGGGAAAGGCCTGAAGAGTAAAGCAATTCGAGAAAAGCGCCAGATAATAAAATCCGGGCCGCAAAAAGCAAAAACCCCTCAGCACGGCTGAGGGGTTCTTAATTTGATGCCTGGCAGTTCCCTACTCTCGCATGGGGAGGCCCCACACTACCATCGGCGCTACGGCGTTTCACTTCTGAGTTCGGCATGGGGTCAGGTGGGACCACCGCGCTACAGCCGCCAGGCAAATTCTGTCCGTCCACCGCATACCGCCATGAACGTTTATCCGTCACAAGCTGAATATCATCTCTCAACACGCCAGACTTCTTTGGCGTTGTAAGGTTAAGCCTCACGGTTCATTAGTACCGGTTAGCTCAACGCATCGCTGCGCTTACACACCCGGCCTATCAACGTCGTCGTCTTCAACGTTCCTTCAGGAGACTTAAAGTCTCAGGGAGAACTCATCTCGGGGCAAGTTTCGTGCTTAGATGCTTTCAGCACTTATCTCTTCCGCATTTAGCTACCGGGCAGTGCCATTGGCATGACAACCCGAACACCAGTGATGCGTCCACTCCGGTCCTCTCGTACTGGGAGCAGCCCCCCTCAATTCTCCAGCGCCCACGGCAGATAGGGACCGAACTGTCTCACGACGTTCTAAACCCAGCTCGCGTACCACTTTAAATGGCGAACAGCCATACCCTTGGGACCTACTTCAGCCCCAGGATGTGATGAGCCGACATCGAGGTGCCAAACACCGCCGTCGATATGAACTCTTGGGCGGTATCAGCCTGTTATCCCCGGAGTACCTTTTATCCGTTGAGCGATGGCCCTTCCATACAGAACCACCGGATCACTATGACCTGCTTTCGCACCTGCTCGAGCCGTCACTCTCGCAGTCAAGCCAGCTTATGCCATTGCACTAACCTCCTGATGTCCGACCAGGATTAGCTGACCTTCGTGCTCCTCCGTTACACTTTGGGAGGAGACCGCCCCAGTCAAACTACCCACCAGACACTGTCCCCACGCCAGATTATGGCGCCAGGTTAGAACATCAAACATTAAAGGGTGGTATTTCAAGGTTGGCTCCACGCAGACTGGCGTCCACGCTTCAAAGCCTCCCACCTATCCTACACATCAAGGCTCAATGTTCAGTGTCAAGCTGTAGTAAAGGTTCACGGGGTCTTTCCGTCTTGCCGCGGGTACACTGCATCTTCACAGCGAGTTCAATTTCACTGAGTCTCGGGTGGAGACAGCCTGGCCATCATTACGCCATTCGTGCAGGTCGGAACTTACCCGACAAGGAATTTCGCTACCTTAGGACCGTTATAGTTACGGCCGCCGTTTACCGGGGCTTCGATCAGGAGCTTCTCTTGCGATAACCCCATCAATTAACCTTCCGGCACCGGGCAGGCGTCACACCGTATACGTCCACTTTCGTGTTTGCACAGTGCTGTGTTTTTAATAAACAGTTGCAGCCAGCTGGTATCTTCGACTGACTTCAGCTCCACCCGCAGGGGCTTCACCTACATGTCAGCGTGCCTTCTCCCGAAGTTACGGCACCATTTTGCCTAGTTCCTTCACCCGAGTTCTCTCAAGCGCCTTGGTATTCTCTACCTGACCACCTGTGTCGGTTTGGGGTACGATTTCGTGTTACCTGATGCTTAGAGGCTTTTCCTGGAAGCAGGGCATTTATTGCTTCAGCACCGTAGTGCCTCGTCATCACGCCTCAGTGTTAAAGATAACCGGATTTGCCTGGTCATCACACCTACACGCTTAAACCGGGACAACCGTCGCCCGGCCAACATAGCCTTCTCCGTCCCCCCTTCGCAGTAACACCAAGTACAGGAATATTAACCTGTTTCCCATCGACTACGCCTTTCGGCCTCGCCTTAGGGGTCGACTCACCCTGCCCCGATTAACGTTGGACAGGAACCCTTGGTCTTCCGGCGAGCGGGCTTTTCACCCGCTTTATCGTTACTTATGTCAGCATTCGCACTTCTGATACCTCCAGCATGCCTCACAGCACACCTTCGCAGGCTTACAGAACGCTCCCCTACCCAACAACACACAGTGTCGCTGCCGCAGCTTCGGTGCATGGTTTAGCCCCGTTACATCTTCCGCGCAGGCCGACTCGACCAGTGAGCTATTACGCTTTCTTTAAATGATGGCTGCTTCTAAGCCAACATCCTGGCTGTCTGGGCCTTCCCACATCGTTTCCCACTTAACCATGACTTTGGGACCTTAGCTGGCGGTCTGGGTTGTTTCCCTCTTCACGACGGACGTTAGCACCCGCCGTGTGTCTCCCGTGATAACATTCTTCGGTATTCGCAGTTTGCATCGGGTTGGTAAGCCGGGATGGCCCCCTAGCCGAAACAGTGCTCTACCCCGAAGATGAGTTCACGAGGCGCTACCTAAATAGCTTTCGGGGAGAACCAGCTATCTCCCGGTTTGATTGGCCTTTCACCCCCAGCCACAGGTCATCCGCTAATTTTTCAACATTAGTCGGTTCGGTCCTCCAGTTAGTGTTACCCAACCTTCAACCTGCCCATGGCTAGATCACCGGGTTTCGGGTCTATACCCTGCAACTTAACGCCCAATTAAGACTCGGTTTCCCTTCGGCTCCCCTATGCGGTTAACCTTGCTACAGAATATAAGTCGCTGACCCATTATACAAAAGGTACGCAGTCACCCTCTTACGAAGGCTCCCACTGCTTGTACGTACACGGTTTCAGGTTCTGTTTCACTCCCCTCGCCGGGGTTCTTTTCGCCTTTCCCTCACGGTACTGGTTCACTATCGGTCAGTCAGGAGTATTTAGCCTTGGAGGATGGTCCCCCCATCTTCAGACAGGATATCACGTGTCCCGCCCTACTCATCGAGCTCACAGCCTGTGTGCCTTCGTGTACGGGGCTGTCACCCTGTATCGCCGGCCTTTCCAGACCGTTCCACTGACACACAAGCTGATTCAGGCTCTGGGCTGTTCCCCGTTCGCTCGCCGCTACTGGGGGAATCTCGGTTGATTTCTTTTCCTCGGGGTACTTAGATGTTTCAGTTCCCCCGGTTCGCCTCACAGCACTATGTATTCATGCTGAGATAGTGCAACGAATTGCACTGGGTTTCCCCATTCGGACATCGCCGGTTATAACGGTTCATATCACCTTACCGGCGCTTTTCGCAGATTAGCACGTCCTTCATCGCCTCTGACTGCCAGGGCATCCACCGTGTACGCTTGTTCGCTTAACCTCACAACCCGAAGAAGTCTTCGTGCTGCGAGTTTGAGAGACTCTGACACACCGCGCATTCCTTATTACGGAAGAATGCAGCAGCGTGTCTGTTTCAATTTTCAGCTTGTTCCGGATTGTTAAAGAGCAAATATCTCAAACGTGACTTAACAGTCATTTTTGAGATATTAATCGGTAACGCCTTTCACTCATTACCAGCAGGTGGCGTCCCTTAGGGGATTCGAACCCCTGTTACCGCCGTGAAAGGGCGGTGTCCTGGGCCTCTAGACGAAAGGGACTTCGCTTTCGCAGACAACCCTGCTTCTTTACTTTCTATCAGACAATCTGTGTGAGCACGCGAGGTTGTATCTTGCAGGTAAGGAGGTGATCCAACCGCAGGTTCCCCTACGGTTACCTTGTTACGACTTCACCCCAGTCATGAATCACAAAGTGGTAAGCGCCCTCCCGAAGGTTAAGCTACCTACTTCTTTTGCAACCCACTCCCATGGTGTGACGGGCGGTGTGTACAAGGCCCGGGAACGTATTCACCGTGGCATTCTGATCCACGATTACTAGCGATTCCGACTTCATGGAGTCGAGTTGCAGACTCCAATCCGGACTACGACGCACTTTATGAGGTCCGCTTGCTCTCGCGAGGTCGCTTCTCTTTGTATGCGCCATTGTAGCACGTGTGTAGCCCTGGTCGTAAGGGCCATGATGACTTGACGTCATCCCCACCTTCCTCCGGTTTATCACCGGCAGTCTCCTTTGAGTTCCCACCATCACGTGCTGGCAACAAAGGATAAGGGTTGCGCTCGTTGCGGGACTTAACCCAACATTTCACAACACGAGCTGACGACAGCCATGCAGCACCTGTCTCAGAGCTCCCGAAGGCACTCCCGCATCTCTGCAGGATTCTCTGGATGTCAAGACCAGGTAAGGTTCTTCGCGTTGCATCGAATTAAACCACATGCTCCACCGCTTGTGCGGGCCCCCGTCAATTCATTTGAGTTTTAACCTTGCGGCCGTACTCCCCAGGCGGTCGACTTAACGCGTTAGCTCCGGAAGCCACGCCTCAAGGGCACAACCTCCAAGTCGACATCGTTTACGGCGTGGACTACCAGGGTATCTAATCCTGTTTGCTCCCCACGCTTTCGCACCTGAGCGTCAGTCTTCGTCCAGGGGGCCGCCTTCGCCACCGGTATTCCTCCAGATCTCTACGCATTTCACCGCTACACCTGGAATTCTACCCCCCTCTACGAGACTCAAGCCTGCCAGTTTCGGATGCAGTTCCCAGGTTGAGCCCGGGGATTTCACATCCGACTTGACAGACCGCCTGCGTGCGCTTTACGCCCAGTAATTCCGATTAACGCTTGCACCCTCCGTATTACCGCGGCTGCTGGCACGGAGTTAGCCGGTGCTTCTTCTGCGAGTAACGTCAATGGCCAAGGTTATTAACCTTAACCCCTTCCTCCTCGCTGAAAGTACTTTACAACCCGAAGGCCTTCTTCATACACGCGGCATGGCTGCATCAGGCTTGCGCCCATTGTGCAATATTCCCCACTGCTGCCTCCCGTAGGAGTCTGGACCGTGTCTCAGTTCCAGTGTGGCTGGTCATCCTCTCAGACCAGCTAGGGATCGTCGCCTAGGTGAGCCGTTACCCCACCTACTAGCTAATCCCATCTGGGCACATCTGATGGCATGAGGCCCGAAGGTCCCCCACTTTGGTCTTGCGACGTTATGCGGTATTAGCTACCGTTTCCAGTAGTTATCCCCCTCCATCAGGCAGTTTCCCAGACATTACTCACCCGTCCGCCACTCGTCAGCAAAGCAGCAAGCTGCTTTCTGTTACCGTTCGACTTGCATGTGTTAGGCCTGCCGCCAGCGTTCAATCTGAGCCATGATCAAACTCTTCAATTAAAGTTTGATGCTCAAAGAATTAAACTGTTAGTTCGTAATGAATTAACTGTTGTTCACTTGAGACTTGATATTCGTTTATCGTCCGAAGACGTTAAGATATCAGTGCCCCGAGTGCCCACACAGATTGTCTGATAAATTGTTAAAGAGCGGTGCGACGCGGCCTTCAGCCTGCTGTCGCGAGGTGGCGTATATTACGCTTTCCTCTTTCAGAGTCAAGCGTTTATTTTCGCTTTCGTCTGCCTGACGGGCCGGCTCGTTTGCCGTTGTGCCGTGTCAGTGGAGGCGCATTATAGGGAGTAATCAGAATCTGACAAGAGGTAATTTGAAAAAAGTTTTTAAGCGCGGTTTTTTTCACCATTTATCGCGTAAAACCGCCATACAGCCTGTTATTTGCCGTTTTTTGCATCAGATCGGGCCCTGCGGTGGCATACTCTTAGCGTTGTACAGCTAAAGGAATTGCCATTATGTCGTTACTGGCGCATCAACAGGCGGCCCAAAAAAACCTTTCTTATGTCCTGGCAGAAAAACTGGCGCAACGCATCCTTAAAGGCGACGTTAAGCCCGGCGAGATTTTACCTGGCGAAATGGAGCTGGGAGAACAGTTCGGCGTGAGCCGCACGGCGGTAAGGGAAGCCGTGAAAACCTTAACAGCGAAAGGATTGGTTTTGCCGCGCCCGCGTATCGGTACACGTGTGCTGCCCCAGAGTCAGTGGAACTTTCTTGATAAAGAGCTGCTCACCTGGTGGATGGGCATTGAAGATTTCCCTACCGTGGTGAATCATTTCCTGGTTATGCGCCACAGCCTTGAGCCTCAGGCCTGCGCGCTGGCCGCGCTTAACGGCAGCGACGCGCAAAAACAGCAGTTCAAAAACACGCTGGAAGAAATGCAGGCGCTGCAAGTCTCTTTTAACCGCGAACGCTGGATAGAAGTGGACATGGCCTATCACGAGCAAATCTATGAGATGAGCGGTAATCCCTTTATGACCGCTTTCGCAAGCCTGTTCCGCTCAATCTATTACAATTATTTCACGTCGATAACGCACAACCAGGTTATCAAGCCCGAAATTCATCAGGCGATTGCGGACGCTATTATTGCGTCCCGAAGCGATGAGGCGTACCGCGCCTGTCAGGCGCTGCTACAGGCTTCCGCGTCGCCAGGAAAATAACAACAGGATCCGCATGACTAAAAAAGCGCGCAGTATGGCGGGCCTGCCGTGGATAGCGGCGATGGCCTTTTTTATGCAGGCACTGGATGCCACCATTCTCAACACCGCCCTGCCAGCCATTGCTCAAAGCCTTAACCGTTCTCCGCTGGCGATGCAGTCAGCGATTATCAGTTACACCCTGACGGTCGCGATGCTTATCCCCGTCAGCGGCTGGCTGGCCGACCGCTTCGGCACCCGCCGCGTTTTTATGATCGCCGTTTCTCTCTTTACTTTCGGTTCACTGGCCTGCGCGTTGTCAGGTTCGCTTGGCGAGCTGGTTATCTTTCGTATCGTGCAGGGTATCGGCGGCGCGATGATGATGCCGGTGGCGCGTCTCGCGCTCCTGAGAGCCTATCCCCGCAGCGAACTCCTGCCGGTGCTGAATTTCGTCACGATGCCCGGTCTGGTTGGCCCCATCCTTGGGCCGCTGCTCGGCGGCGTGCTGGTGACCTGGGCAAGCTGGCACTGGATATTCCTGATTAACATCCCGATTGGCGTCGCGGGTCTGTTTTACGCCCGTAAATATATGCCGAACTTCACCACGCCGCGTCGCCGCTTCGATATGCCAGGCTTCTTTCTGTTCGGCCTGAGTCTGGTGCTGTTTTCCAGCGGCATGGAGCTTTTCGGCGAACGCATCGTCGCGACCTGGATTGCTTTGTGCGTGATTATCTGCGGGCTGTTATTGCTGGCCGCCTACATCTGGCACGCCCGCGGTCATAGCGCCCCGCTGATCTCGCTCTCCCTGTTTAAGACGCGCACCTTTTCCGTTGGCATTGCCGGGAATATTGCCTCCCGCCTCGGCACCGGCTGCGTGCCGTTCCTGATGCCGCTGATGCTACAGGTGGGGTTTGGCTATCCGGCGTTTATCGCAGGCTGCATGATGGCGCCGACGGCGGTCGGTTCGATTATCGCTAAATCAGGCGTAACGCAGGTGCTGCGCTGGTTCGGGTATCGTAAAACGCTGGTAGGCGTCACTCTGTTTATCGGGCTGATGATTGCGCAGTTTTCGCTGCAGTCGCCGGATAACCAGGTCTGGCTGCTGATCCTGCCGCTGTTTGTCCTGGGCCTCGCCATGTCCACGCAGTTCACTGCGATGAACACCATTACGCTTGCGGATCTCACAGATGAAAGCGCCAGCGGCGGCAACAGTATGCTGGCGGTAACGCAGCAGTTGTCGATAAGCCTTGGGGTGGCCGTCAGCGCGGCGGTGCTGCGCTTCTATGAAGGGTTTGATAACGCCAACACCGTCGAGCAGTTCCACTACACCTTTATTACAATGGGCGTCATTACCGTGGTGTCATCGCTGGTCTTTATGCTGTTGCGTCCTAAAGATGGCCGCAACCTGATCAAAGAGCGCCACAAGGCTTAAGCCGAGCCGCGCTCCATCAGCACCGGCGTCAGTTGCAGGCGCTGCTGCTGGAGCTCCGGCTGCGCCATGCGATGGATGAGCACGTCGATGGCGAGCTCGCCCAGTTCATCTTTAGGTTGATGGATAGTAGTCAGCGGCGGAGTCATATAGCGTGCCAGTTCAATATCGTCGTACCCCACCAGCGCGATATCCTGCGGAATGCGCAGCCCGGCCTGGTAGAGCGCCTGATAGGCGCCGACCGCCATGGCATCGTTACCCATAAATACGGCTTGCGGCGGTTCGGGCAGTGCCAGTAGCGACTGCATCGCTCGCAGGCCGCCCGCAAATTCAAAGTCGCCAATGACTTCATAACCTTCCGGCACCGGCAGACCTGCGCGCCGCATCGCGGTGCGATAGCCTTCCAGACGCTGACGCGCCGGCGTCTTGTCCAGCGGGCCGGTCACGCAGGCGATTCGCGTAAAACCTTTTTCAATAAGATGCCGCGTGGCGATATCACCGCCCAGCAGCGAGTTATCCTGTATTACATCGCTGTCGCCGTCGAAGGGCGACCAGTCCATCATCACCGTCGGGATCGCCGGGTAGCGCGTCATAATCGCGGGCGAAGGCTGGTGCGTTTCGGTGCAGAGCAGTAACAAGCCGTCGACGCGCTTTTGCAGCAGCGTTTCCAGGTTGCGGTTCATCCGCTGTTCGTCGCCTTCGGTATTACACAACACCAGGCTGTAGCCGCGCTCAAAGCAGCTGCGCTCCACACCGCGCACCAGCTCGGAATAAAAGGGGTTGGAGCTTGCGGTGATCAGCATGCCGATGGTACGCGTCTGATTCAGCTTCAGGCTGCGCGCCAGCGCTGACGGCGCGTAATTCAGCGTTCGGACGGCATCTTCCACCCGCACACGAATGGCGTCGCTGACGAAGCGGTCTTTATTAATGACGTGCGAAACGGTTGAGGTGGAGACACCCGCAAGGCGGGCGACATCTTTCATTGTCGCCACGATGGCTTACCCCTGCTGCTGTAAGAAGGCGTCGATCTCGTCACGCCAGGGAACGGAAGGCTGCGCGCCGGGGCGCGTCACGGCAATCGCGGCGGCGGCATGAGCGAAGCGGATAGCGTTAAGCATCGGCGTACCTTCCAGCAATGCGGTGACCAGCGCGCCGTTAAAGGTATCACCCGCAGCAATGGTATCGACGGCCTTTACGCTAAAGCCGGGCACGCGCTGCCCTTCACCATTAATGCTAAGCCATACGCCGCGGCTGCCGAGCGTGATAATCACCGTTTCAATGCCTTTCTGATGCAAAACAGCGGCAGCCTGCGCGGCGCTCTCATCATGAGCGACCTTCACGCCGGTCAGTTTTTCCGCTTCGGTTTCATTCGGGGTAATGATGTCCACCAGCGCCAGCAGCTCATCGGAAAGCACGCGGGCGGGTGCCGGGTTAAGGATAACGGTAGTCTGGTGTTCATGTGCGATACGCGCCGCTGCGATAACGCTTTCCACCGGCGATTCCAGCTGCATCAGCAGCGCGCGGGCGTTGGCGATTTTCTCCCGCTGTGCTTCAACACGCGCCGGCGTTAGCGCCGCGTTCGCGCCCGCATGAATGCCGATGACGTTTTCACCTTCACCATTGACGAAAATCAGCGCCACACCGGTCGATTCGCCAGTGACGGCGCTGATGGGAGAAACATCGATATTATCGCGTGAGAGCTGCTGGCGAATGCGCTCGCCGATATCATCCTCGCCCACGCAGGCGATAAACGCGATATCCGCGCCGCTGCGCCCGGCCGCCACGGCCTGGTTGGCGCCTTTGCCGCCGAACGCCACCTGATACTGACTGCCGGTCACGGTTTCGCCCGGGGTGGGAAAGGCTTCGAGGTTAAGGATGTGATCGGCATTAATGCTACCGAGGACGACGAGGTTGCCAGCGCTTTTCATGTGAGTGTTCCTGTAAAGGCGCCACGTCCTGTGGCGCATTGCCCTGCTTTTCTTTTTTATGCGTGGTTTTATTGGATAACCAGCTTCAGGTCCACCGGAATACGGGCGCGAACTTTCTCGCCTTTCAGCACTTTATCCGCGGTCTGTACGCCGATAACGCCGATCTGCTCCGGCTGCTGAGCGACGGTCGCGCTCATCTTACCATCCTGAACCGCTTTCACGCCGTCAGCCGTGCCGTCGAAGCCCACTACCATGACATCGGTTTTACCGGCGGTCTGCAACGCGCGCAGCGCGCCCAGGGCCATTTCGTCGTTTTGCGCGAAGACGGCTTTCACGTCAGGGTGCGCGGTCAGCAGATTCTGCATTACGTTCAGACCTTTAGTACGGTCGAAATCCGCCGGCTGGCTGGCCAGCACGTTCAGCTTATGCGCATCCACAGCCTGCTTAAAGCCTTCGCCACGCTCGCGCGCAGCAGAGGTGCCGGCGATACCCTGCAACTCGATAACTTTCGCGCCGTCACCGGCTTTTTTCGCAATATAGTTACCGGCAATTTTACCGCCTGCGATGTTATCAGATGCAATGTGGCTGACTACGTCGCCTTTCGCCGCCATACGGTCCAGTGTGATAACCGGGATTTTCGCCTGGTTTGCCATCTTCACGGCGTTGCCTACGGCGTCAGAATCGGTCGGGTTGATCAGTACCAGTTTGGTGCCGCGAACGGTCAGGTCCTGCACGTTCGCCAGCTCTTTCGCCGGGTTGTTCTGAGAATCCAGCACCACCAGATCGTAACCCAGTTTTTCCGCTTCTTTCTGCGCGCCATCTTTCAGCGACACAAAGAACGGGTTGTTCAGCGTTGAAACGACCAGAGCGATGGTGTCTTTCGCCATCGCGTTGGCGCTGACGGTCGCGCTTAACGCAACGGCGGAAACCAGTGTAGCCAGCTTTTTCATATTCATAATCAGATGTCCTGTTGAGTAATGAGTTACTGCTTTTTGTTATCCACCAGCACCGCCAGCAAAATGACCACAGCTTTGACGATCATCTGGTAGTAGGGAGAAACACCTAAAAGATTCAGGCTATTATTCAGGAAACCGAGGATCAGCGCGCCGATCAGCGTCCCAACAATGCGACCTTTACCGCCCGCCAGACTGGTGCCGCCAAGCACGACTGCCGCGATGGCGTCCAGTTCATAGCCCACGCCCGCCAGCGGCTGCGCCGAAGAGAGACGCGCCACTTCAATCACGCCCGCGAGCGACGCCAGCAGACCGGAGAGCGAATAAACAATAATCTTGATTTTGTTAACGCTGATACCCGACAGGCGCGTCGCCGCTTCGTTGCCGCCCAGCGCGTAAATGTACCGGCCCAGACGGGTGTGATGCAGCACATACAAGGTCACCAGAAACACCAGCGCCATGATCCATACCGGCGTTGGGATGCCGAGCGGACGGCCAATGCCGAACCAGCCAAACAGGTCGCCATTTTCGTTAAAGCCAGTGCTGACAGGGCTGCCGTTGGTGTATTCAAGCGTCACCCCGCGCAGCAACAGCATCATCACCAGCGTGGCGATAAACGCCTGCACGCGGCCTTTCGCCACGATCGCGCCGGTTACCGCGCCGATAGCCGCGCCAAGCGCGAGGGCGGCGGCCACCGCCACCAGCGCGTTGACCTCAATACCGACGAGCGAGGCGGCAACCGCCCCGGTTAACGCCAGCAGGGAACCGACGGACAGATCGATACCCGAGGTGAGGATCACCAGCGTCATTCCGACCGCCATGATGGCGTTCACTGAGGTCTGCTGGAGAATGTTGAGCAGGTTATTAACGGTAAAGAAATTGGGGCTCAGGGTGGAGACAATCGCAATCAGCACCAGCAGGGCTATCAGCGACTTCTGCTCCATCAGCCACGCTTTTGTGAAAAAGCGACGAGTCGCAACGGTCTGGGTAGTCATACGTCTTTTACTCCTGGGTCACGCGATTGAGCTTGCCGACAGCCGCCGCCATCAGCAGTTCCTGGGTGGCCTGCTCGCGTGTGAATTCACCGCCGAGATGCCCTTCATGCATCACCATGATGCGATCGCTCATCCCCAGCACTTCCGGCATCTCCGAGGAGACCAGGATGATGCTCAGCCCTTCGGCTTTGAACTGGTTAATGAGCTGATAAATTTCTTTTTTGGCGCCGACGTCCACGCCGCGTGTCGGTTCATCAAGGATCAGCACTTTCGGGCGCGTCATTAATCCGCGGGCGATCGCCACTTTCTGCTGGTTGCCGCCAGACAGCAGACCGATGGCCTGATCCATTGAGGGCGTTTTCACGTTAAAAAGGCGGATAAAATCGCTCACGGCCTGCTGTTCGTCTTTATGCTTCAGACTGCCGACATCGCGGCTGAAATAGCGCAGTGCGGTCAGCGACATGTTTTCTTTCACCGACATGCCGAGCACCAGCCCGTCGCGCTTACGATCCTCGGAAATATAAACGATGCCGTTCGCCAGACCATCCTGCGGCGAGCGCGTCACCACGTCGCGGTTATCCAGCGTGACGCTGCCGCTCGTGCGCGGCAGCGCGCCGTACAGCACTTTCATCAGTTCGGTTCGCCCGGCGCCCATCAGCCCGGACACGCCCAGAATTTCTCCCCGGCGCAGCGTAAAGCTCACGCCGTTCACGCCAGGGCCGCTCAGGTTGTCGACTTTCAGGCGGATCTCGCCCGGCGCTTTGTCGAGATGGGGGTACTGATCTTCCAGCTTACGGCCGACCATCATTTCGATAAGCGTCTCTTCCGTCAGGGAACTGACTTCACGCTCGGCGATAAACTGGCCGTCACGCATGACCGTCACGTCATCGCAGATCTCAAAAATCTCTTTCATGCGGTGAGAGATATAAACGATGCCGCATCCCTGCGCTTTTAGCTCGCGGATGGCGCGGAACAGGGAATCCGTTTCGGTATCGGTCAGCGCGTCGGTCGGCTCATCCATGATGATGACTTTCGACTCAAAGCTCAGCACCTTAGCGATTTCCACCATCTGCTGATCGCCAATCGACAGTTCGCCCACCAGACGGCGGCTGTTAAAACGCAGGTTGAGCTTCGCCAGCAGTTTATCCGCCTCGGCATACATTCTTTTCCAGTCGATTTTGCCAAAGCGGCTGACAAACTCGCGCCCCAGAAAGATATTCTCCGCAATGGAGAGTTGCGGGATCAGGTTTAACTCCTGATGAATGATGCCGATACCGGCTTCCTGGGAGGCTTTCGGGCCGCTGAAGGCGGTCTCCTGACCAAGCCAGACCAGCGAGCCGGCGTCACGGGTATAAATACCGGTGAGCACTTTCATCAGCGTGGATTTACCGGCGCCGTTTTCTCCCACCAGCGCCATAACGCGCCCGGCATAGACGTTCAGCGTCGCGCCAGAGAGCGCCTTAACGCCGGGGAAGGATTTATCGATGCCTTTAAGCTGGAGTAATGGTTGCATGACGGCCTCAGAACGTGACGCCGGCGCAGAGAATGATATTCGCAAACGGGGAACACTCCCCGCTGCGAATGACCGCCTGACTGTCTGCGGTTTTTTGTTTGAACTGTTCATGGGTAACGTAATGAACAGCGATGGTATTTCCCTGGTGCTGCTGCAGCTGCCCGATATGGCCGAGCAACGTTTCGTGGAGCTGCGGATTATGCTGTTTAATCTCTTCTGCAAGGATTGCCGCTTCTACCTGCATTTCACGTGTCACGACATCAACGACCTGTAAAAAACCCGGCACGCCCTGGGTCAGCGCGAGATCGATACGTTCAGTCGTGGACGGGATCGGCAACCCGGCGTCGCACACCACAATGGTGTCGGTGTGGCCAAGACGCGAGATGACGGATGAAATGCCGGAATGAAGAACGGTGCCTTTTTTCATTTTATGCTCCATTAGCGAAACGTTTCGCTGATGGGGAGTTTATCCGGCAGAAAGAACAATAAACAAACATCACGTAACGAAACTGTGATCGTCATCGAAACGTTTCGCTTAAGGTAAAAAAGCGCGCGCGTTCGCCCATAAAAAAACGCCTTCCGGTGGCCGGAAGGCGTTTCGCTTAAGGATTAAATCTCTACCTGCGTTCCCAGTTCGATAACACGGTTAGGCGGGATCTCAAACTGATCCGGCGCCCGAAGCGCGTTGCGCTGTAGCAGCAGGAATAGCTTGCCGCGCAGGCGTAAATACCAGGGCCGCTTGTCGCCGATAATGAGCGACTCATGCGACATAAAGAAGGAGGTTTCCATCATCCGGCAGCTTAATCCCTCAAGCCCGCAGCGGTGGAACACCTCTTCCACATTCGGCGTTTCACGCCAGCCGTAGCTCGCCACCACGCGCCAGAACGTCGGCGACAGCTGTTCGAGCGTCACGCGTTTGACGTTATGAACGTAAGGCGCGTCTTCGGTACGCAGCGTCAGGAGGATCACACGTTCGTGCAGCACTTTGTTGTGCTTGAGGTTATGCAACAGCGCGAACGGAATAACGTTCAGCGCGCGGGACATATACACTGCCGTGCCCGGCACGCGAACCGGCGGCGATTTCTCCAGCGAGGTAATCATTGCATCGAGCGAATTGCCATGCTCGTGCATCCGGCGCAGCAGGCGGAAACGCTCGCTTTTCCAGGTCGTCATAATGATGAACATTACCAGACCCAGGCTTAACGGCAGCCAGCCGCCGGAGAAGAGTTTTTCAAGGTTCGCCGAGAAAAGCGGCACATCGACGCACATAAACGCCACCAGCATCAGCCCCACCAGAATGCGGTTCCAGTGCCAGTTTTTACGCGCTACGGTAGTAAAGAGAATCGAGGTCAGCACCATCGTGCCGGTTACTGCGATACCGTAAGCCGCCGCAAGATTACTGGAGTGCTCGAAGCTGACGATAACAATCACCACGGCGAAATAGAGCATCCAGTTCACCACCGGAATATAGATCTGGCCCGATTCCATTTCCGATGTGTGAATAATGCGCATCGGCGACAGATACCCCAGACGCACCGCCTGACGGGTCAGGGAAAAGACGCCGGAAATCACCGCCTGCGAAGCGATAACCGTCGCGAGCGTCGCAAGGATGAGCATCGGGATAAGCGCCCAGTCCGGCGCCAGCAGGAAGAACGGGTTCTTGATAGCCTCCGGCGTTTTCAGCAGCAGCGCGCCCTGGCCGAAGTAGTTCAGCACCAGCGACGGCAGCACCACGGAGAACCACGCTACGCGGATAGGCAGTTTGCCGAAGTGCCCCATATCGGCATACAGCGCTTCCACGCCGGTAATCGACAATACCACAGCCCCGAGTGCGGCAAACGAGACGGCTTTATATTCCAGGAAGAAATGCACCGCCCAGGCCGGGTTCAGCGCCTGTAGCACTTCCGGGTTGCCCATAATGCCCCGCGCGCCCAATACGGCCAGGATCAAAAACCAGGCGAGCATAATTGGCGCGAAGAGTTTCCCCACCATGCCGGTGCCGTGCTTCTGAATAATAAACAGCAGCGTCAGCACGACAATCGAGAGCGGAACGATATAAGGATCCAGCGAAGGCGCGGCGATTTCCAGACCTTCTATGGCCGACATCACTGAAATAGCAGGCGTAATCACCACCTCGCCATAAAAGAAACTGCCGCCGATAAGCCCGAGGATCACCAGCACCGACGTCATGCGCGCCGAGGTATTGCGACCGGCAAGCGACATCAGCGTCAGAATACCGCCTTCGCCGGCGTTATCCGCGCGCATCACGAACGTCAGGTATTTAAAGGAGACAACAAAAACCAACAGCCAGAAAATTAATGAAAGAAAGCCAAAAACAGCGTCCCGTTCCACGCCAAACCCAAACTGACCGGAAAGACACTCTCGTAACGTATAAAGCGGACTGGTGCCGATATCGCCGTACACCACCCCGATGGCCGCCAGCGTAATCGCAGGCAACGATTGCTTATTCTCAGTGCTCATAGACTAGTCTTCGTTGAAATCCCGTGTGCGCTTAGTCCCTTGGCCCACAAAAAGCGCACAGTATGCACGATTCGTTAAAAAATCGTACCCCTCAATCACCGACTCTTTACCCAAATCAAGCCAAATAGATAATGGCATCAATCCATTATCAGCATGAATATGAAACGTCTATACTCGCACCAGAAACCAGGCGGCGTAGTCAGAATGCAGAGTAACTATTATGGCTCAACCCAATTTATTGGCGGAAAGAATTTCACGTCTCAGCGCAGCGCTGGAAAAAGGGCTGTTTGAACGCAGCCACGCTATCCGTATGTGCCTGCTGGCGGCGCTGAGCGGCGAGAGCGTCTTTTTACTCGGCCCGCCCGGCATTGCCAAAAGCCTGATCGCCCGACGGCTGAAATTCGCGTTCCAGCACGCCCGTGCTTTTGAATATCTGATGACGCGATTCTCCACGCCGGAAGAAGTGTTCGGGCCGCTCTCCATTCAGGCTTTAAAAGATGAAGGCCGTTATGAACGTCTGACGGCGGGTTATCTGCCGGAGGCGGAAATCGTGTTTCTGGATGAAATCTGGAAAGCTGGCCCGGCTATCCTGAACACCCTGCTGACCGCCATTAACGAACGTCGCTTTCGCAACGGCGCGCATGAGGAAAAAATCCCGATGCGCCTGCTGGTCACCGCCTCCAACGAACTGCCGGAAGCGGACAGCAGCCTTGAGGCGCTCTATGACCGTATGCTGATTCGCCTGTGGCTTGATCGGGTGCAGGAGAAAAACAGCTTTCGCGCGATGCTGGTCAGCCAGCAGGACGAAAATGAAAACCCGGTGCCGCCGGGGCTACAGGTCAGCGATGACGAGTATCAGCAATGGCAGACCAGTATCAGCAACGTCAAACTGCCGGACCCGGTATTCGAGCTGATATTCACCCTGCGCCAGCAGCTTGATGCGCAGGCGAACGCGCCGTATGTCTCCGATCGTCGCTGGAAGAAAGCTATCCGCCTGTTGCAGGCCAGCGCCTTTTTCAGCGGTCGCGACGCCGTGGCACCCATCGACCTCATCCTGCTGAAAGATTGCCTGTGGCATGATGCCAGCGCGATGTCATTAATGCAGCAGCAAATAGCGTTGCTGATGACCTCCCATGCCTGGGGACAGCATGCGATGCTCAGCCGTCTGGGCGCTATTACCCAGCGCCGGATGCAGTTAGAGCAGCAGCACAGCGATAAAACGGCGCTGCGCCTTGAGAAGCAAAGCGGCATGTTCAGCCGCCGCCCGCAATACCAGTTGCCTGCGAACCTCACGGAGCCAACATTAACGCTGCTGCTGCAAAAGCCGCTTAAGCTGCATGATATCGACGTTATCCATGTGGCCTTTGCGAGAGAGGCGCTGGAAACGTGGCTGCAAAAAGGCGGCGAGATCCGCGGCAAGCTGAACGGTATCGGCTTCGCCCAGGCCCTGAATCTGGAAGTGGACGCCAGCCAGCATCTGGTATTGCGCGACGTAAGCCTTCAGGGCACGCGGCTGTCGCTGCCGGGCGCGGCCTCAACGAGCGGCCTGCCGGAGGAGATTAAACAGCAGCTGGAAGAGCTGGATAACGAGTGGCATCTGCAACACTCGCGCTTCAGCGAACAGCAAAAATGCCTGTTTGTTGAAAGCGACTGGTTAGGGCGCATTGAGGCCAGCCTCCAGGATGTGGGCGAGCAGATTAAACAGGCGCGCCAATGCTGACAGCGGATTCACTGAATCTCATTCTGGCTATCAGTGAAGGCGAGATGATTGAAGAGATCGTGATTGCGCTGCTGGCCTCGCCGCAACTGGCGGTATTTTTTGAAAAGTTTCCCAGACTTAAACATGCGCTGACGCAGGATATTCCGCGCTGGCGCGAACAGCTCAAAACCCGGCTGAAAGAGGCGCACGTGCCGCCGGAACTGGAAGAAGAGGTGATCGGCTATCAGAAAAGCCAGCTTCTCTCTACCAGCCAGTTTATCGTCCAGCTGCCGCAAATCAGCGCGCTGCTTAGCCGCCTCGGCTCGCCCTTTGCCGAGCAGGCTGCCCGCCTTATCGCCGATAACCCCCATTTCACACCTGCCCTGCATACGCTGTTTTTGCAACGCTGGCGGCTGAGCCTGGTCGTACAGGCCACCACTTTTAATCAGCAATTGCTGGAAGAGGAGCGGGAACAACTGTTGAGCGAAGTGCAGGAGCGTATGACCCTGAGCGGCCAGCTCGAACAGGTGCTGGTGGAGAACGAGCATTCCGCCGGGCGGCTCTGGGACATGAGCGACGGCAAGCTGCGGCGCGGCGATTATCAGCTCATCGTGAAATATGGGGACTTCCTGGCCAACCAGCCGGAGCTTTTGCAACTCGCCGAACAGCTGGGGCGCTCCCGCGAAGCGAAATCCGTACCGAAAAAAGAAGCGCCGCTGGAAACCTTCCGCACACTGGTACGTGAGCCCGCCTCGGTGCCGGAACAGGTCGATGGCTTACAGCGCAGCGACGACATTCTGCGCCTGCTGCCGCCGGAGCTTGCGACGCTTGGCATTACCGAACTGGAGTATGAGTTTTACCGGCGGCTGGTGGAAAAACAGCTGCTGACCTACCGACTACAGGGCGACGCCTGGCGCGAAAAGGTGATGCAGCGGCCGGTGACGCGACAGGATTACGACGAGCAGCCGCGCGGGCCGTTTATCGTCTGCGTCGACACCTCAGGCTCGATGGGCGGCTTTAACGAACAATGCGCCAAAGCGTTTTGCCTGGCGCTGATGCGCATTGCGCTCGCGGATAATCGTCGCTGCTTTATTATGCTGTTTTCGAGTGAAGTGGTGCGCTATGAACTGTGCGGGCGGGACGGGATCGAGCAGGCGATCCGCTTTCTGAGTCAGCGCTTTCGCGGCGGCACCGACCTGGCGAGCTGTTTTCGCGCCATCGCCGAAAAACTCCAGGGCGGCGAGTGGTTTGACGCCGATGCGGTGGTGGTTTCCGATTTCATCGCCCAGCGGCTACCGGATGACGTGGTAAGCCAGGTCAAGACGTTACAGCAGATCCATCAGCACCGCTTTCATGCGGTGGCGATGTCTGCTCATGGCAAGCCCGGTATCATGCGCATTTTCGATCATATCTGGCGCTTTGATACCGGGATGCGCAGCCGTCTGGTGCGCCGGTTACGACGCTGACGTTACAGCAGTTCGGCAACCGCGGCCTGCACCTGCTCCGGCCATACGCCGCACTGCACCTGACCGATATGCGGCAGTTGCAACAACAGCATGGTCAGACGCGACTGCCCGATACCGCCGCCGATTGTCTGCGGCATCTCACCGTTGAGCAGCGCCTGATGCCACTCCAGCGCAAGGCGATCCTGATCGCCCGTGAGAGCAAGCTGACGTTTAAGCGCATCGGCATCCACGCGGATCCCCATTGAGGAGATCTCAAACGCGTCTTCCAGCTGCGGGTTCCAGACCAGAATATCACCGTTAAGCCCCGCGAAACCGCCTTCGGTCGGCGTTGTCCAGTCATCATAATCCGGCGCGCGTACGTCGTGGCGTTTGCCGTCGGCGAGCTTACCGCCAATGCCAATCAGGAAGACCGCGCCAAGCTCCTTCGCTATCGCGCGCTCGCGACCTTTCGCATCCAGTTCAGGGAAACGGCGTTGCAGGGTTTCGCTGTGCACAAAGTGGATGGCGTCTGGCAGAAACGGCGTCAGGCCAAAGCGCTCCGCCGCCGCGAGCTCGGTCGCCTTGATAGCCGACCAGATGCTTTCCACCGTCTGCTTCAGCGTGCCGAGGTGACGCTCACCGTCGCCCATCACGCGCTCCCAGTCCCACTGATCCACATACACAGAGTGTACCGGCGAGAGCCTGTCTTCATCCGGGCGCAGCGCTTTCATATGCGTGTAGAGCCCTTCACCAGCGCTGAAGTCGTGCTGGCCTAGCGTTTTACGCTTCCATTTCGCCAGCGAATGGACGACCTCAAACTGCGCCTGCGGCAGCGTTTTGACATTGACCTGTACCGCTTTCTCACAGCCGGAAAGGTTATCCTGCGTCCCGTCGCCGACACGGCTGAGGATCGGCGCCTGAACTTCAAGCAGGCCGAGTTTTTCCTCAAGCTGGCGGGAAAAGTGGGCTTTTACAAAGCTAATCTGACGCTGGCGAGTGATGTATGCGGTTTTCATTATCGGGGGCTCCTGTACCTCTGTTGCTTTTGATTAAGCAATAAAAAAGGGGTTACATTCAATAATCCTCAATAAAAAAGGCCAATCACATTTTAATTCGGTAATATAGGCGGTATAAAAATGACGATTACTGAATAATTATAAGGAAAACGTATGGAAAATTATCAGATCGATAATCTGGACCGCGGCATTCTGGAGGCGCTGATGGCGAACGCGCGCACCGCCTATGCTGAGCTGGCCAAACAGTTTGGCGTAAGCCCAGGCACCATTCACGTGCGCGTCGAGAAAATGAAGCAGGCGGGAATTATCACTGGCGCGCGTATCGATATCAGTCCGAAACAGCTTGGCTATGACGTCTGCTGCTTTATCGGCATTATCCTCAAGAGCGCGAAGGATTACCCGGCTGCGCTCGAAAAGCTGGAAAGCCTCGATGAAGTTACCGAAGCCTATTACACCACTGGCCACTACAGCATCTTTATTAAGGTCATGTGTCGATCGATAGACGCGTTGCAGCAGGTGCTTATCAACAAGATCCAAACAATTGATGAAATTCAGTCCACCGAGACATTGATCTCGCTGCAGAACCCAATCATGCGTACCATCCGCCCGTGACGGCTATTTTTAATACCCATATTATCCACAGGTAGATCCCAGCCCCTTCACAGCGTACAATACGCGTCGTTTACTCAAGGCGGACATCCATGACAGACATTACCCTGATCAGTGGCAGCACTCTTGGCGGCGCGGAATACGTGGCGGAACACCTGGCTGAAAAGCTGGAAGACGCCGGTTATAGCACCGAAACGCTGCATGGCCCGCTTCTTGACGATCTTAAGCCTGCCGGTATCTGGTTGCTGGTGAGCTCAACGCATGGCGCGGGCGATCTGCCAGACAACCTGCAACCTTTATATGACGCACTGGCTGAACAACGTCCCGATCTCAGTAACGTTCGCTACGGCGCTATCGGTATCGGCAGCCGCGAATACGACACATTTTGCGGCGCTATCGAAAAGCTCGACGTGGTACTGACGGAATGTGGGGCTAAACGCGTCGGCGAACCGCTTAAGATCAACATTCTCGATCATGATATTCCGGAGGATCCGGCGGAAGTGTGGCTGGGATCCTGGAAAAATTTACTCTGATCGGCGGAAAGATCGCCATTCAGCTGTGGATAAAAGTGCTTAAAAGCTTGGATCAACCCGTAGTTATCCAAGGTATAAGTGTTGTTCGTTTTTTGAGTTGTGTATAACCCTCATTTCTGATCCCAGCTTATACGGTCTGGGATCACCGATCATTCACAGCAAGCGATCCCGGATAACCTTTTGATCCCAAATGGGCGATCAGGGTTATCCACAAGGGATGTCGATCCTAATAAGAGATCACAATAAAACAGATCCTTTAAATAAAAGATCTTCTTTTTAATACCAACGATCCCGGCGCTTTCTCACCAGGCTAAAGTTGAGTAGAATCCACGCCCCGGGCTAGCTAACCCTCTTTCGCACAACCGCGAGGTCATACCAACATGTTTTATCCGGATCCTTTTGACGTCATTATCATTGGCGGGGTCATGCAGGTACCGAGGCCGCAATGGCCGCTGCACGCATGGGTCAGCAGACCCTGCTTTTGACACACAATATCGACACGCTGGGACAGATGTCCTGTAACCCGGCGATCGGCGGTATTGGTAAAGGACATCTGGTTAAGGAAGTGGATGCCCTCGGCGGGCTGATGGCGACGGCGATCGATCAGGCCGGCATTCAGTTTAGAATACTAAACGCCAGTAAAGGCCCGGCGGTTCGCGCCACTCGCGCTCAGGCGGATCGCGTGCTGTACAAGCAGGCCGTACGTACCGCGCTGGAGAATCAGCCGAACCTGATGATCTTCCAGCAGGCGGTAGATGACCTGATCGTGGAAAACGATCGTGTCGTGGGCGCCGTCACGCAGATGGGCCTGAAATTCCGCGCCAAAGCGGTGGTGCTGACGGTCGGTACTTTCCTCGATGGCAAAATTCATATCGGGCTCGATAACTACAGCGGTGGCCGCGCAGGCGATCCGCCTTCCGTACCGCTGGCGCGTCGACTGCGTGAATTGCCGCTGCGCGTCAGCCGTCTGAAAACCGGGACGCCGCCGCGTATCGACGCGCGTACTATCGATTTCAGCGTGCTGGATCAGCAGCATGGCGATAACCCGATGCCGGTCTTTTCGTTCATGGGATCAGTCAGCCAGCACCCGCGTCAGGTGCCGTGCTACATCACGCATACCAACGAAAAAACCCATGATGTAATCCGCAGCAACCTCGATCGCAGCCCCATGTACGCGGGCGTCATCGAAGGGATCGGCCCGCGCTACTGCCCGTCGATCGAAGATAAAGTGATGCGCTTCGCCGATCGCAATGCGCACCAGATCTTCCTGGAGCCTGAAGGGCTGACCAGCAACGAAATTTATCCGAACGGCATCTCGACGAGTCTGCCGTTTGACGTGCAGATGCAAATTGTCCGTTCCATGAAAGGGATGGAAAACGCGAAGATTGTGCGTCCGGGTTACGCCATTGAGTACGATTTCTTCGACCCGCGCGACCTGAAACCGACCCTTGAGAGCAAATACATTCAGGGGCTGTTCTTCGCCGGCCAGATTAATGGCACTACCGGTTACGAAGAAGCTGCGGCGCAGGGGCTGCTGGCGGGCCTGAACGCCGGGCGTTACTCCGCCGAGAAAGAGGGCTGGGCACCGGGCCGTTCTCAGGCTTACCTTGGCGTTCTGGTGGATGATCTCTGCACGCTCGGTACCAAAGAGCCATACCGCATGTTTACCTCGCGTGCGGAATATCGGCTGATGCTGCGCGAAGACAATGCGGATTTACGTCTGACCGAAGCTGGTCGCGAAATGGGCCTGGTTGATGATGCGCGCTGGGCGCGTTTCAACGAGAAGCTGGAAAATATCGAACGCGAGCGCCAGCGTCTGAGAAGTACCTGGGTGACGCCGTCTTCGACCACCGTGGAAGAGATCAACGCAACGCTCACCGCGCCGCTTTCCCGCGAGGCCAGCGGCGAAGATCTGCTGCGTCGTCCGGAAATGACCTATGCTCAGTTGACCATGCTCGCGGCTTTCGCCCCGGCGCTGGAAGACGCGCAGGCGGCGGAGCAGGTTGAGATCCAGGTGAAATACGAAGGTTATATCGCCCGCCAGCAGGATGAGATCGAGAAACAGCAGCGCAACGAAAGCACGCTGTTGCCAGCGACACTTGATTATCGCCAGGTGAATGGCCTCTCGAATGAGGTCATCGCCAAACTCAACGATCACAAACCGGCGTCGATTGGCCAGGCGTCCCGTATTTCCGGGATAACGCCCGCCGCGATTTCTATTTTGCTGGTCTGGCTGAAGAAACAGGGGCTACTGCGCCGCAGTGCCTGAGTCAACACGCTTTTCGGGCCAGCCTTTGTCTGGCCCTTTTTACATGGAAAAACCGTTGTGCTGAATACACTGACCCGCCTGCTGGATGATGCAGGGATTTCGCTGCCCGAACACCAGAAGGCGCAGCTGGTGGCCTATGTCGATATGCTGAACAAGTGGAACAAGGCCTATAACCTTACGTCCGTACGCGACCCGAACGAGATGCTGGTGCGCCATATCATGGACAGTATCGTGGTCGAGCCGCATCTGAATGGCTCGCGCTTTATCGATGTCGGCACCGGTCCTGGGCTTCCAGGCGTGCCGCTGGCTATCGTGCGCCCTGACAGCCACTTCACTTTGCTGGATAGCCTCGGCAAGCGCGTGCGCTTTTTACGTCAGGTGCAACACGAGCTGAAGCTGGCAAACATTACGCCTGTGCAAAGCCGCGTGGAGGATTTCCCCGCCGAGCCGCCGTTTGACGGCGTCATCAGCCGCGCATTCGCGTCGCTCTCCGATATGGTGAACTGGTGTCATCATCTGCCGGGTGAGCAGGGCCGTTTTTATGCGCTAAAAGGCCAGCGTCCTGATGATGAAATCACCGCGCTGCCGGCCAGCTTTGCTGTTGAAAATATCGTCAGACTGACGGTTCCCCGTCTCGATGGCGAACGGCATCTGGTTATCCTTAAAGCAAACAGAACTTAATATTTATCAAAAAAAGCAGAAATAAGCCGCGGGCCGTGTGTTGGAAAAAAGCGCAGGCCCGATCGGTATAACAACATTTTATTTCACTTTTTATTAACTTGTTTGCAGCTTAAACATAACGAAGCACCCTTTGCACCAAAAAAACAATAGTCACGCACGAAAATATAAGGGCGCTATATTCAGCGTGAGACATGATAACGGGACGTGAATTGTTTCCCGTAGATGTCAATAAAAGGTTTTAATCGTGTTTCGGGGTGTTTTAGAAAAATTATGCGTTAAAGAGTTTTAAATACAGATAGTTATTAGGTTCGCATTCCTAAATGACCTGACAAGGTCTGCGCAGTAATTGTTTATAATGTGATCTCGTGCACGCTTTATTCGCAAGGTTCAGGCGCAATTTGCCGTTTTCGCTTTTGCTTTGAGGTTTGCAGGAAAGTTGCAAAAACACGGCCCTGAAAATTATTTAAACATTTATTCACCTTTTGGCTACTTATAGTTTGAAATCACGTGCTCGCCCCGTATAATTTGAGCGCTTTTTGAGGCTTGACTCAGAGCGTCAAAGAACGTTTTATACGACACGCGACATACCTCAAAGGGAGCAGTAGCAAAAAATGTCTGCGTCGCTTATGAGCAAAAAAGTGGCCCGCAAGCTTCTGCTCATCCAGTTACTCGCGGTGCTGGCAGCAGGATTGCTGTTTTGCCTCAAAGACCCTTTCTGGGGCCTCTCTGCATTGAGTGGAGGGCTGGCAGTGTGGCTGCCGAATGTGCTGTTTATGAATTTTGCCTGGCGTCATCAGGCGCATACACCCGCTAAAGGCCGCGTGGCCTGGTCTTTCGCTCTTGGCGAAGCGTTTAAGGTGGTTGCGACCTTTACCCTGCTGGTGGTGGCGCTGGCGTGTTTGAAGGCGGTTTTTTTGCCGCTGATGATGACGTGGGTTTCGGTGCTGGTTGTGCAGATACTGGCGCCAGCTGTAATTAACAACAAAGGGTAAGAGGCATCATGTCTGCAGGAGAAATCTCGACGCCGCAGGATTACATAGGCCACCATCTGAATAACCTTCAGATTGACCTGCGTACATTCTCGCTGGTGGATCCGCATAACCCCCGGCCACCTTCTGGACGCTCAATATCGACTCCATGTTCTTCTCGGTGGTGCTGGGCCTGTTATTCCTGGTTCTGTTCCGTAAAGTCGCGAAGCACGCGACCAGCGGCGTTCCGGGCAAATTCCAGACAGCGGTAGAGCTGGTTATCGGCTTTGTGCATGGTAGCGTGAAAGACATGTACCACGGCAAAAGCAAGCTTATTGCTCCGCTGGCCCTGACGATTTTCGTCTGGGTATTCCTGATGAACCTGATGGATTTGTTGCCTATCGACCTGCTGCCGTACATCGGCGAGCATGTGTTTGGCCTGCCTGCCCTGCGCGTGGTGCCGTCTGCTGACGTGAACATCACCCTCTCTATGGCGCTGGGTGTATTTATCCTGATTCTTTTCTACAGCATCAAAATGAAAGGCGTTGGCGGCTTTACCAAAGAGCTGACGCTGCAGCCGTTCAATCACCCGGTATTTATCCCGATCAACTTGATTCTGGAAGGTGTGAGCCTGCTGTCCAAACCGGTTTCTCTCGGTCTGCGACTGTTCGGCAACATGTATGCCGGTGAGCTGATTTTCATTCTGATTGCGGGTCTTCTGCCGTGGTGGTCACAGTGGATTCTGAATGTGCCGTGGGCCATTTTCCACATCCTGATCATTACGTTGCAGGCCTTCATTTTCATGGTTCTGACGATTGTCTATCTGTCGATGGCATCTGAAGAGCACTGATTTTTTACTCAACACTACTGCGTTTTAACTGAAACAAACTGGAGACTGTCATGGAAAACCTGAATATGGATCTGCTGTACATGGCTGCCGCTGTGATGATGGGTCTGGCGGCAATCGGTGCTGCGATCGGTATCGGCATCCTCGGGGGCAAATTCCTGGAAGGCGCTGCGCGCCAGCCTGATCTGATTCCTCTGCTGCGTACTCAGTTCTTTATCGTAATGGGTCTGGTGGATGCTATCCCGATGATCGCTGTGGGTCTGGGTCTGTACGTGATGTTCGCTGTCGCGTAGTAAACGAAATTGTCTGAATTAACAGGCAATATCAGAACATTAACCAGATAAGAGGCATTGTGCTGTGAATCTTAACGCAACAATCCTCGGCCAGGCCATCGCGTTTGTCCTGTTCGTTCTGTTCTGTATGAAGTACGTATGGCCGCCAATTATGGCTGCCATCGAAAAACGTCAGAAAGAAATTGCTGACGGTCTGTCTTCTGCAGAACGCGCTAAAAAGGATCTGGAGCTTGCACAGTCCAACGCGACCGACCAGCTGAAAAAAGCGAAAGCGGAAGCCCAGGTGATTATTGAGCAGGCGAACAAACGTCGCGCTCAGATCCTGGACGAAGCGAAAGCTGAAGCAGAGCAGGAACGTAACAAAATCGTGGCGCAGGCCCAGGCCGAAATCGAAGCCGAGCGTAAACGTGCCCGTGAAGAGCTGCGCAAGCAGGTTGCTATCCTGGCTGTTGCTGGCGCCGAGAAGATCATTGAACGTTCCGTGGATGAAGCTGCTAACAGCGACATCGTGAATAAACTGGTCGCTGAACTGTAAGGAGGGAGGGGCTGATGTCTGAATTTGTAACGGTAGCTCGCCCCTACGCCAAAGCAGCTTTTGACTTTGCCGTCGAACACCAAAGCCTCGACCGCTGGCAGGATATGCTGGCGTTTGCCGCTGAAGTGGCCAAAAACGAACAGATGGCTGAGCTTCTCTCTGGCGCCCTGGCGCCAGAAACGCTCGCTAAGTCGTTTATCGCAATCTGTGGTGACCAGTTAGACGCCAACGGCCAGAACCTGATTCAGGTGATGGCAGAAAATGGTCGTCTGAAGGTGCTTCCTGATGTTCTTGAGCAGTTCATTCAGTTACGCGCAGCCCTTGAGGCTACCGTTGAAGTCGAAGTGACTTCTGCCAGCGCGCTGAGCGATGAACAGCTTGCGAAAATCAGCGCCGCGATGGAAAAACGTCTGTCACGCAAAGTGAAGCTGAATTGCAAAATTGATAAGTCTGTAATGGCAGGCGTTATCATCCGTGCGGGTGATACGGTCATTGACGGCAGCGTGCGCGGCCGTCTTGAACGCCTCGCAGACGTCTTGCAGTCTTAAGGGGACTGGAGCATGCAACTGAATTCCACCGAAATCAGCGAACTGATCAAGCAGCGCATTGCTCAGTTCAATGTTGTGAGTGAAGCTCACAACGAAGGTACTATCGTTTCTGTAAGTGACGGTGTTATCCGTATCCACGGCCTGGCCGATTGTATGCAGGGTGAAATGATCTCCCTGCCGGGTAACCGTTACGCTATCGCACTGAACCTGGAGCGCGACTCCGTAGGTGCCGTAGTCATGGGGCCGTACTCTGACCTCGCCGAAGGCATGAAGGTGAAATGTACTGGCCGTATTCTGGAAGTGCCGGTTGGCCGTGGCCTGCTGGGCCGCGTTGTAAACACCCTGGGTGCGCCGATTGACGGTAAAGGTCCGGTAGAACACGATGGCTTCTCGCCAATCGAAGTTATCGCACCGGGCGTTATCGACCGTCAGTCTGTAGACCAGCCTGTACAGACGGGTTATAAGTCCGTTGACGCCATGATCCCAATCGGTCGTGGCCAGCGTGAGCTGATCATCGGCGACCGTCAGACCGGTAAAACCGCAATGGCTATCGACGCCATCATTAACCAGCGCGATTCCGGTATCAAATGCGTGTACGTGGCTATCGGCCAGAAAGCGTCCACCATTTCTAACGTGGTTCGTAAACTGGAAGAGCATGGCGCGCTGTCCAACACTATCGTTGTAGTCGCGACCGCGTCTGAATCCGCTGCGCTGCAATATCTGGCACCGTATGCCGGTTGCGCCATGGGCGAATACTTCCGCGACCGCGGCGAAGACGCGCTGATCGTTTACGATGACCTGTCCAAACAGGCTGTCGCTTACCGTCAGGTTTCCCTGCTGCTCCGTCGTCCGCCTGGACGTGAAGCATTCCCGGGCGACGTGTTCTACCTCCACTCCCGTCTGCTGGAGCGCGCATCCCGCGTTAACGCGGAATACGTTGAGAACTTCACTAAAGGTGAAGTGAAAGGTAAAACCGGCTCCCTGACCGCACTGCCGATCATCGAAACCCAGGCGGGTGACGTTTCTGCGTTCGTTCCGACCAACGTAATCTCCATTACCGATGGTCAGATCTTCCTGGAAACCAACCTGTTTAACTCCGGTATTCGTCCGGCGGTTAACCCGGGTATCTCCGTATCCCGTGTGGGTGGCGCTGCTCAGACCAAGATCATTAAGAAACTGTCCGGGGGTATTCGTACCGCGCTGGCGCAGTATCGTGAACTGGCGGCGTTCTCTCAGTTCGCTTCCGATCTGGACGAAGCCACCCGTAAACAGCTGAGCCACGGCCAGAAAGTCACTGAACTGCTGAAGCAGAAACAGTACGCGCCGATGTCTGTTGCACAGCAGGGTCTGGTACTGTTCGCGGCAGAACGCGGTTACCTCGAAGATGTGGAACTGGCGAAAATCGGCAGCTTCGAAGCCGCTCTGCTGGCTTACGCTGACCGTGACCACGCTCCGCTGATGCAAGAAATCAACCAGAACGGTGGCTATAACGATGAGATCGAAGGCAAGCTGAAAAGCCTCCTTGACTCCTTCAAAGCAACCCAGTCCTGGTAACGTCTGGCGGCTTGCTGTAAGGCAAGCCGCAAGGCATTGAGGAGAAGCTCATGGCCGGCGCAAAAGAGATACGTAGTAAGATCGCAAGCGTCCAGAACACGCAAAAGATCACTAAAGCGATGGAGATGGTCGCCGCTTCCAAAATGCGTAAATCGCAGGATCGCATGGCGGCCAGCCGTCCTTATGCAGATACCATGCGCAAAGTGATTGGTCACCTTGCTACCGGTAATCTGGAATATAAGCACCCTTACCTGGAAGAACGCGACGTTAAACGCGTGGGCTACCTGGTGGTGTCGACTGACCGTGGTCTGTGCGGTGGCTTGAACATCAACCTGTTCAAGAAACTGCTGGCGGATATGAAAGCATGGTCCGATAAAGGCGTTCAGTGCGATATCGCAATGATCGGCTCCAAAGGCGTTTCTTTCTTCAATTCAGTAGGCGGCAACATTGTGGCGCAGGTCACCGGCATGGGAGATAACCCTTCCCTGTCAGATCTGATCGGCCCGGTAAAAGTTATGCTGCAGGCTTATGATGAAGGCCGTCTGGACAAGCTTTACGTGGTCAGCAACAAATTTATTAATACCATGTCTCAGGCTCCGACTATCACTCAGCTGCTGCCGCTGCCGGCATCAGAAGACGATGAGTTGAAGCACAAATCCTGGGATTACCTGTACGAACCCGATCCGAAGGCGCTGCTGGATACCCTGCTGCGTCGCTATGTCGAATCGCAGGTTTATCAGGGTGTGGTTGAAAACCTGGCCAGCGAGCAGGCCGCACGAATGGTGGCGATGAAAGCCGCAACCGATAATGGCGGCAGCCTGATTAAAGAGCTGCAGTTGGTGTACAACAAAGCTCGTCAGGCCAGCATTACTCAGGAACTCACCGAGATCGTCTCGGGGGCCGCCGCGGTTTAACCAGGTTATTTCGTAGAGGATTCAAGATGGCTACTGGAAAGATTGTCCAGGTAATCGGCGCCGTGGTGGACGTCGAGTTCCCTCAGGATGCCGTACCGAAAGTGTACGATGCCCTTGAGGTAACGAATGGTAATGAGCGTCTGGTGCTGGAAGTCCAGCAGCAGCTCGGCGGCGGTATCGTACGTACCATCGCGATGGGCTCTTCCGACGGTCTGCGTCGTGGTCTGCCTGTTGCAGACCTTGAGCACCCGATCGAAGTGCCGGTAGGTAAAGCGACGCTGGGTCGTATCATGAACGTCCTGGGTCAGCCTATCGACATGAAAGGCGATATCGGCGAAGAAGAGCGTTGGGCGATTCACCGCGCGGCGCCGTCCTATGAAGAGCTGTCCAGCTCTCAGGAACTGCTGGAAACCGGCATCAAAGTAATCGACCTGATGTGTCCGTTCGCGAAGGGCGGTAAAGTCGGTCTGTTCGGTGGTGCGGGCGTAGGTAAAACGGTAAACATGATGGAGCTGATCCGTAACATCGCGATCGAACACTCCGGTTACTCCGTGTTTGCAGGCGTGGGCGAACGTACCCGTGAAGGTAACGACTTCTACCACGAAATGACCGACTCCAACGTTCTGGATAAAGTATCCCTGGTTTACGGCCAGATGAACGAGCCGCCGGGAAACCGTCTGCGCGTTGCGCTGACCGGTCTGACCATGGCTGAGAAATTCCGTGACGAAGGTCGTGACGTTCTGCTGTTCGTCGACAACATCTATCGTTACACCCTGGCCGGTACTGAAGTATCCGCCCTGCTGGGCCGTATGCCTTCAGCGGTAGGTTATCAGCCGACCCTGGCGGAAGAGATGGGCGTTCTGCAGGAACGTATCACCTCTACCAAAACCGGTTCTATCACCTCCGTACAGGCGGTATACGTACCGGCGGATGACTTGACTGACCCGTCACCAGCCACCACCTTTGCGCACCTTGACGCAACTGTGGTACTGAGCCGTCAGATTGCTTCTCTGGGTATCTACCCGGCCGTTGACCCGCTGGATTCCACCAGCCGTCAGCTGGATCCGCTGGTGGTTGGCCAGGAGCACTACGACACCGCTCGCGGCGTACAGTCCATCCTGCAGCGTTACCAGGAACTGAAAGACATCATCGCCATCCTCGGTATGGACGAACTGTCTGAAGAAGACAAACTGGTGGTAGCTCGTGCGCGTAAAATTCAGCGCTTCCTGTCCCAGCCGTTCTTCGTGGCAGAAGTATTCACCGGTTCCCCGGGCAAATACGTTTCGCTGAAAGACACCATCCGTGGCTTTAAAGGCATCATGGAAGGCGAATACGATCATCTGCCGGAGCAGGCGTTCTACATGGTTGGCTCCATTGATGAAGCCGTGGAAAAAGCCAAAAAACTTTAACGCCTTAATCGGAGGGTGACATGGCAATGACTTACCACCTGGATGTCGTCAGCGCAGAGAAAGAGATGTTCTCTGGTCTGGTCGAAAAAATCCAGGTTACGGGTAGCGAAGGCGAGCTGGGGATTTACCCGGGCCACGCGCCGCTGCTCACCGCCATTAAGCCTGGTATGATCCGCATCGTGAAACAGCACGGCCACGAAGAGTATATCTATCTCTCCGGCGGCGTGCTGGAAGTGCAGCCGGGCAACGTAACCGTGCTGGCTGACACCGCGATTCGCGGCCAGGATCTCGACGAAGCGCGAGCCCTGGAAGCGAAACGTAAAGCGGAAGAGCATATCCGTAGCTCCCACGGTGACGTGGACTACGCTCAGGCTTCCGCTGAGCTGGCCAAGGCGATCGCCAAACTGCGCGTTATCGAGTTGACCAAAAAAGCGATGTAACACCGGCTTGAAAGTCAAAAGCCAGCCAGGGCGACCCGGCTGGCTTTTTTTATTTCCGCTGCATGAGATATGAAAAGCTGTTTTATAATTTTTGTGATTTGAGTCACAAAATATTGATCGGTTAAAAAAAGCAGCGTAGACTTGGTTTTGTGAGACGGGTCACATTTTAATCGCGGAGAGCCTGTGAAACTTATCAATAAAATTATCTCTTATTTCAATAATATGAGCGTATCTTTCGGTACTTTCAATCTGTAATCTTCCTTTGTTGCCGGTGCCTTTCAGCGCATGGCAAACTTGGAAAGGGTCGCCAGAGCGCGGCCTTTTTTGTTTTTGTACGCCGTCCTTCTCTTCTGCACTTCCATTTCTCCCTTAGTTCAACGCCATCCGGTGGATTTTCGTCCGTTTTTACAGCGCTTTATTCCAGACGCAAAAAAACAGCATCTCATTGTTTTCTTAAGCGATAAAATTAGCAGAGACACCCTTTAAGTTCTTTTTAGCGTTTTGGCATGCATTCAGCGCCTGCATAACATGGTAAAAAAGGATAAAAGCGGCGATTTGCCAGCAATACGTTTTATGCTGAAAAATATGTAGAATTTCGGGCGCTAAATCGCTTTACTTCACTCACTTTCATAAGACAGGACGACTATGTCTAGCCATGCTATGAGCGTTGTGATCCTTGCCGCTGGCAAAGGCACACGCATGTACTCCGATCTTCCAAAAGTGCTGCACACCCTGGCCGGGAAGCCGATGGTGCAGCATGTTATCGACGCCGCAAAGCGTGTCGGCGCGCAAAATATTCATCTGGTTTATGGGCATGGCGGCGATCTGCTGCAAAACACCCTGAAAGACGCCTCGCTCAACTGGGTGTTGCAGGCAGAACAGCTTGGTACCGGTCACGCGATGCAGCAGGCCGCGCCGTTCTTCAGCGATGATGAAGACGTGCTGATGCTCTACGGTGACGTGCCCCTGATCTCGGTCGAGACCCTGCAACAACTCTGCGCGGCGAAACCCCAGGGCGGCATCGGTCTGTTGACCGTCAAGCTTGACGACCCGACCGGCTATGGTCGCATCACTCGCGAGAACGGCAAGGTCTCCGGCATTGTTGAGCATAAAGATGCCAGCGATGAACAACGCCAGATTAATGAAATCAATACCGGCATTCTGGTTGCCAACGGCGCGGACCTGAAGCGCTGGCTGGGGCAGCTCAATAACAACAATGCGCAGGGTGAATACTACATCACTGACATCATCGCGATGGCCTGGAATGAAGGCCGTGAGATAGCGGCAGTGCATCCGCAGCGTTTAAGCGAAGTGGAAGGTGTAAACAACCGTTTGCAGCTGTCGCGACTTGAGCGCGTCTATCAGGCCGAGCAGGCGGAAAAACTGCTGCTGGCGGGCGTCATGCTGCGCGACCCGGCGTGTTTCGATTTGCGCGGTACGTTGAAGCATGGGAGGGATGTCGAGATCGACGCTAACGTCATTATTGAAGGCGATGTCGTACTGGGCGATCGCGTGAAGATTGGCGCGGGCTGTGTAATTAAAAACAGCACTATTGGCGATGACTGCGAGATAAGCCCGTACAGCGTGGTAGAAGACGCGCGTCTCGACGCCGCCTGCACTATCGGGCCGTTCGCGCGTCTGCGTCCGGGCGCCGAGCTACTGGAAGGCGCGCACGTCGGCAACTTCGTCGAGATGAAAAAAGCGCGGCTGGGCAAAGGTTCTAAAGCGGGTCACCTGACCTATCTGGGCGACGCGGAGATTGGCGATAACGTCAATATCGGCGCGGGCACGATCACCTGCAACTACGATGGCGCCAACAAGCACAAAACCCTTATCGGCGACGACGTGTTTGTCGGCTCCGACACCCAACTGGTGGCGCCGGTGACCGTCGCCAAAGGCGCGACCATCGCCGCCGGCACCACCGTCACGCGCAATATTGCGGAGAACGAGCTGGTGCTCACCCGTGTGCCGCAGGTGCATAAGCAGGGCTGGCGTCGCCCGGTGAAGAAAAAGTAACAACACGGCGGGGGCGCTACGCTTGCCCGCGCTGTTATTGCGTTTGCCTGACAGGTCTGACGGCCATCAGGCAAACCCGGGTGAGGAGATAACAATAATTTCCCCCCACAAGCAGTACCTATAACGATAACCCCACTCTCTACAAGGCTCGGGGCGCCCGGAAAACGGGTAAACACAGGTCGTCGACAACGCATGGCGAAATGCCATTGTCAGGAACTTAATTATGTGTGGAATTGTTGGCGCAGTCGCGCAACGTGATATTGCTGAAATCCTTCTCGAAGGCTTACGTCGTCTTGAGTACCGCGGTTATGACTCCGCCGGTCTCGCGGTCGTGGACAGCGCCGGGTATATGACCCGCCTGCGCCGTCTCGGCAAAGTGCAGATGCTGGTTCAGGCGGCGGAAGAACATCCGCTGCATGGCGGCACGGGTATTGCCCACACCCGCTGGGCGACCCACGGCGAACCGTCTGAAGGCAACGCGCATCCGCATGTCTCCGGGCATATCGTGGTGGTGCATAACGGCATTATCGAAAACCACGAGCCGCTGCGCGAGCTGCTGAAAACGCGCGGCTACGAATTTGTCACCGAAACCGATACTGAAGTGATCGCGCACCTGGTGCACTGGGAGCTGGAGCAGGGCGGCACGCTGCGTGAAGCCGTACTGCGCGCCATTCCTCAGCTGCGCGGCGCTTACGGCACCGTCATCATGGATAACCGCGATCCGAGCGTCCTGCTGGCCGCCCGTTCCGGCAGCCCGCTGGTGATTGGCCTTGGCATGGGCGAGAACTTTATCGCCTCCGATCAGCTGGCGCTGCTGCCGGTGACTCGCCGCTTTATTTTCCTCGAAGAGGGCGATATCGCCGAAGTCACGCGCCGTTCGGTCGCGATTTTCAATACCCAGGGCGATGCGGTTTTCCGTCCGGAAATCGAATCCAGTGTGCAGTATGACGCCGGCGATAAAGGCATCTACCGCCACTACATGCAAAAAGAGATCTACGAGCAGCCGAACGCGATTAAAAATACGCTCGCTGGGCGTATCAGCCACGGCGAAGTGGATTTAAGCGAACTCGGCCCGAACGCCGATGAACTGCTGTCTCAGGTCGAGCATATCCAGATTGTCGCCTGCGGTACCTCGTACAACTCCGGCATGGTCTCTCGCTACTGGTTTGAAGCGCTGGCAGGCGTACCGTGCGATGTCGAAATCGCCTCGGAATTCCGTTATCGCAAATCTGCCGTGCGCCGCAACAGCCTGATGATCACGCTGTCGCAGTCCGGCGAAACCGCAGATACGCTGGCGGCGTTGCGTCTGTCCAAAGAGCTGGGCTATCTTGGTTCGCTGGCCATCTGCAACGTGCCGGGCTCGTCGCTGGTGCGCGAGTCTTCGCTGGCGTTGATGACCAAAGCCGGTACGGAAATCGGCGTGGCGTCCACCAAAGCGTTTACCACGCAGCTGACCGTTCTGCTGATGCTGGTGGCGAAACTCAGCCGCCTGAAAGGCGCGGACGCGTCCATCGAGCACGATATTGTTCACGGTCTGCAGGCGCTGCCAAGCCGTATCGAGCAGATGCTCTCTCAGGACAAACGCATTGAGGCGCTGGCGGAAGATTTCTCCGACAAGCACCACGCCCTGTTCCTTGGCCGCGGCGATCAGTATCCGATCGCGCTGGAAGGCGCCCTGAAGCTCAAAGAGATCTCCTACATTCACGCCGAGGCGTATGCGGCAGGTGAGCTCAAGCACGGCCCGCTGGCGCTGATCGATGCCGATATGCCGGTTATCGTGGTGGCGCCGAACAACGAACTGCTGGAAAAGCTGAAGTCCAATATCGAAGAAGTCCGCGCCCGTGGCGGCGTGCTGTACGTCTTCGCCGATCAGGATGCCGGTTTTAGCAGCAGCGACACCATGAACATCATCCCGATGCCGCATGTTGAGGAGGTTATCGCGCCGATTTTCTACACGGTTCCGCTGCAGCTGCTGGCGTACCACGTCGCACTGATCAAAGGCACCGACGTTGACCAGCCGCGTAACCTGGCGAAGTCTGTCACCGTGGAATAATCCTTTTTCACGCGTATGCTTCTCTGAAGAGGTTGCCGTCCGGCAGCCTCTTTTTTTATCAACATCAGGGAAATGGATGTGTTATGTCGTTTATGCAGCGCCTGGCCGGCATGCGGTTTTACCAGCTCATCATCTACAGCGCTGAAGTGGATGACGATATCGCGCATCGCAGGCTGCATCAGCTGAAGCTCAAAATGGCGCAGCGCCAGCATCTGCCGAAAGCCCGCTTCATCGGCACCTCGTCGTTTTATCATGTGCTGGTGGGCAGCACCTACATGATGCTCTTTAGCGCGGCACTGAATGTCGCGGCGCTGCGCCCGCCCTTTCCGCCGCTCTGGATTTTTGGCGGAGTTCTCTGGCTGATACTGCTGATGGCGGTTGCGTTTATGGTTGAAAAAGGGCGCCGCAGCGGGCTTAAGTTGCTTCTCTTCGCCTGGGTATTCCATCTGTCGTTAAGCGGAGCCGCACTGGGTGTCGGGCTGGTGCGCTGGCCTTTTTCGTGGGTGTTCTGGTTATGCTGGGGTGGGGGCGTTTTGATGGTGTGGCTGGCCTGGCGGATGATGAACAGTCGCGAAATGTTTACGCTCGTTCACTGGTGTCTGGCGAATAAAATGCGTCGCATCCATACCAAAGAACTTCAACGCCCCTCAGAAAAACGTGTGTTGAAGCGAAGAAAAAACCGTGAAATGCGGAACAGATAATGCGCACGCATTTATGACAAATCGCCGTTTTAGACTACTTTTACTGTGTCATAAAAAGAAAATTTTTCCTTCATCTCTGTGTCATAAAACTGCGTAATTTATTGAATTAAATATATTTTATTTAAGCTAAACTCGCGGGTCCGGCGCTGTCATAAAACTGTCATAATTCGTACATTTATCTGTCACCAAACTGTCCTATTTTGCTCACCGTAGCCACGAAACAATAAATTACGAACACCAGCAGGAGACATTATGAAAGTTATGCGTACCACCGTCGCAACTGTTGTCGCCGCGACCTTTTCCCTGAGCGCTTTCTCCGCTTTCGCGGCAGCAAGTCTGACTGGCGCGGGCGCAACATTCCCGGCGCCGGTGTATGCCAAATGGGCGGATACCTACCAGAAAGAAACGGGTAACAAGGTAAACTACCAGGGTATCGGCTCCTCCGGTGGCGTGAAACAAATCATTGCTAACACTGTTGATTTTGGTGCTTCTGACGCACCGCTTTCCGACGAAAAATTACAGCAAGAAGGTCTTTTCCAGTTCCCGACCGTGATCGGCGGCGTGGTGCTGGCGGTTAACCTGCCGGGCTTCAAGTCTGGCGAACTGGTGCTGGATGGTAAAACCCTCGGCGACATCTACCTTGGCAAAATCAAGAAGTGGGATGACGAGGCTATCGCCAAACTGAACCCGGGCAAAAAACTGCCTTCGCAGAACATCGCTGTGGTGCGCCGCGCTGACGGTTCCGGTACTTCCTTCGTTTTCACCAGCTACCTGGCGAAAGTGAACGAAGAGTGGAAATCGAAAATCGGCTCTGGCTCTACCGTTAACTGGCCGACCGGCCTTGGCGGTAAAGGCAATGACGGCATCGCCGCGTTCGTACAGCGTCTGCCAGGCTCTATCGGCTACGTCGAATACGCTTATGCCAAGCAGAACAACCTGACCTACACCAAACTGGTTTCTGCTGACGGCAAGCCGGTCGCGCCGACCGAAGAGAGCTTCTCTAACGCCGCCAAAGGCGTGGACTGGAGCAAATCCTTCGCCCAGGACCTGACTAACCAGAAAGGCGACGACGCGTGGCCTATCACCTCCACCACCTTCATTCTGGTTCATAAAGAGCAGAAGAAACCTGAGCAGGGCGCCGAAGTGCTGAAGTTCTTCGACTGGGCCTACAAGTCAGGCGCGAAACAGGCTAACGACCTGGATTACGCCTCTCTGCCGGACAGCGTGGTTGAGCAGGTTCGCGCCGCATGGAAAACCAACGTGAAAGACAGCAGCGGTAAAGCGCTGTATTGATCGAGATTTACCGATGATGGCGGGTGGCGCTTCGCTTATCCGCCCTACAAAAATCCGGTAACACGCTGTTTTTTGTAGGCCCGGTACGCATCACGCTGCCGGGCATCATTCAAAACAGAGTTTAACTGAAGAGTGAAATATGGCTGCCACCAAGCCTGTATTTAACCCCCCAGGTAAAAAGGGCGATATGATCTTCAGCGCGCTGGTCCGACTGGCTGCGCTGATTGTGCTATTGCTGCTGGGCGGAATTATCGTGTCGCTGATCTTCTCTTCCTGGCCGAGCATGGAAAAATTTGGTTTTTCCTTCCTCTGGAATAAGGAATGGGACGCGCCGAACGAAACCTTTGGCGCGCTGGTGCCGATTTACGGCACGCTGGTGACTTCTTTTATTGCGCTGCTGATCGCGGTTCCCGTGAGCTTCGGCATCGCGCTGTTCCTGACCGAACTGGCACCCGGCTGGCTGAGACGCCCGCTGGGTATCGCTATTGAACTGCTGGCGGCTATCCCGAGTATCGTGTACGGCATGTGGGGCCTGTTTATCTTCGCGCCGCTGTTCGCGACCTGGTTCCAGGAGCCGGTCGGCAATGTGCTCTCCAACATTCCGTTTATCGGCGCGCTCTTCTCCGGCCCGGCGTTCGGTATCGGCATTCTGGCGGCAGGCGTTATTCTCGCCATCATGATTATTCCTTACATCGCCGCGGTAATGCGTGATGTGTTCGAACAGACCCCGGTGATGATGAAAGAGTCGGCTTACGGTATCGGCTGCACCACCTGGGAAGTTATCTGGCGCATCGTGCTGCCGTTCACCAAAAACGGCGTCATCGGCGGCGTAATGCTGGGGCTTGGCCGCGCGCTTGGTGAAACAATGGCCGTCACTTTTATCATCGGCAACACCTACCAGCTCGACAGCGCCTCGCTCTTTATGCCGGGCAACAGCATCACTTCCGCGCTGGCGAATGAGTTCGCCGAAGCGGAATCGGGCCTGCACGTCGCGGCGTTGATGGAGCTTGGCCTGATCCTCTTTGTGATCACCTTTATCGTGCTGGCCGTTTCACGACTGATGATTATGCGTCTGGCGAAAAACGAGGGGGCGCGCTAATGGCGACTATCGAACTGCAAACCCCTACGGCGCTGGCGGAATCACGCCGTAAAATGCAGGCGAAGCGGCGAATGAAAAACCGCATCGCTCTCACGCTCTCGATGGCGACGATGGCGTTCGGCCTGTTCTGGCTTATCTGGATCTTATTCTCCACGGTATCACGCGGTTTCGACGGCATGTCGCTGGCGCTGTTCACCGAGATGACGCCGCCGCCGAACACCGCGGGCGGCGGGCTGGCGAACGCCCTTGCGGGCAGCGGCCTGTTGATCCTTTGGGCGACGGTTATCGGTACGCCGCTTGGCATCATGGCGGGGATTTATCTGGCGGAATATGGCCGTAAGTCGTTCCTCGCTGAAGTCATCCGCTTTATCAACGACATTCTGCTCTCCGCGCCGTCTATCGTGGTGGGGCTGTTCGTCTACACCATCGTGGTGGCACAGATGGAGCACTTCTCCGGCTGGGCGGGCGTTATCGCGCTGGCGCTGCTGCAAGTGCCGATTGTAATCCGCACCACCGAGAACATGCTCAAGCTGGTGCCGGACAGCCTGCGTGAAGCGGCTTACGCGCTTGGCACGCCGAAGTGGAAGATGATCTCCGCCATTACGCTTAAAGCGTCCGTGTCAGGCATTCTGACCGGCGTGCTGCTGGCTGTGGCGCGTATCGCGGGCGAGACCGCCCCGCTGCTCTTTACCGCGCTCTCTAACCAGTTCTGGAGCACGGATATGATGCAGCCTATCGCCAACCTGCCGGTGACGATTTTCAAATTCGCCATGAGCCCGTTCGCCGAATGGCAACAGCTGGCCTGGGCTGGCGTGCTGATTATCACCCTTTGCGTTCTGCTGCTGAATATCCTGGCGCGCGTGCTGTTCGCCAAACGTAAACACGGTTAATTTTTTGACGGCGTGGCGTATCGCGACGCCGGATAAGGAAAACGATTGAGATGAGTATGGTTAATACGACCCCGAGCAAGATTCAGGTTCGCGATTTGAACTTCTACTACGGGAAATTCCATGCCCTGAAAAACATCAGCCTGGATATCGCCAAAAACGAAGTGACCGCCTTTATCGGTCCGTCCGGTTGCGGTAAATCCACGCTGCTGCGCACCTTCAACAAGATGTTCGAGCTCTATCCGGAGCAGCGCGCAGAAGGCGAAATCCTGCTGGATGGCGAAAACATTCTGAACCACGCCCAGGACATCGCGCTGCTGCGCGCCAAAGTGGGCATGGTGTTCCAGAAGCCGACGCCGTTCCCGATGTCCATTTACGACAACATCGCCTTCGGCGTGCGCCTGTTTGAGAAGCTCTCCCGCGCCGATATGGACGAGCGCGTGCAGTGGGCGTTGACCAAAGCCGCATTATGGAATGAAACCAAAGATAAACTGCACCAGAGCGGGTACTCTCTCTCCGGTGGTCAGCAGCAGCGTCTGAGCATCGCACGCGGTATCGCGATTCGCCCTGAAGTGCTGCTGCTTGATGAGCCGTGTTCCGCGCTGGACCCGATCTCCACCGGCCGTATCGAAGAGCTCATCACCGAGCTTAAGCAGGATTACACCGTGGTTATCGTGACGCACAACATGCAGCAGGCGGCGCGCTGTTCCGATCACACGGCGTTTATGTACCTCGGCGAGCTGATCGAGTTCAGCAATACAGACGATCTCTTCACCAAGCCGAAAATGAAACAAACCGAAGACTATATTACCGGTCGCTACGGTTGATATGCCCTGATATCTCATGTGGGCCGCTTTTGAATTTATCGGGCATGTGGAGTGCTAAATGGATAATCTGAATCTGAACAAACATATTTCCGGTCAGTTCAACGCTGAACTGGAATACATTCGCACCCAGGTGATGACGATGGGTGGGCTGGTAGAGCAGCAGCTCTCCGATGCGATCACCGCCATGCACAACCAGGACAGCGAACTGGCCAAACGCGTCATCGACGGCGATAAAAAGGTCAACATGATGGAAGTGGCGATCGATGAAGCGTGCGTGCGCATCATCGCCAAACGCCAGCCGACCGCAAGCGATCTGCGCCTGGTGATGGCCATCATTAAAACTATCGCCGAGCTGGAGCGCATCGGCGACGTGGCGGATAAAATCTGCCGCACCGCGCTGGAAAAATTCTCCCAGCAGCATCAGCCGCTGCTGGTCAGCCTCGAATCGCTGGGTCGCCATACCGTACAGATGCTCCACGACGTGCTGGACGCCTTCGCGCGTATGGATCTTGATGAAGCGGTACGTATTTATCGCGAAGATAAAAAAGTGGATCAGGAGTATGAAGGCATCGTGCGTCAGCTGATGACCTACATGATGGAAGATTCCCGCACCATTCCAAGCGTCCTGACCGCGCTGTTCTGCGCCCGCTCTATCGAGCGTATCGGCGACCGCTGCCAGAATATCTGCGAGTACATTTTCTATTTCGTGAAAGGCCAGGATTTCCGCCACGTCGGCGGCGATGAGCTGGATAAACTGCTCGCCGGTAAAGATCCGAAAGAATAAGCCTGCCGCCCTCGCCGCGCGCGAGGGCTTTTTTGGGGCAAAGATCGCCCCTTTTGCGGATTTTACTCAATACTATAAGGGGTTACCGAGCCCGTTATAAAAAGGACAAATCCGTGAAATTACCTTCCCGTACCGCTATCGCTATCGCCGCCCTGATAGGCTGCGCCAGTTTGCCTGTCTACAGCGCGCCGCTGCCAGCCACGCCCGACCCGTCCATTCCGGTCAGCCATTACATCACCCAGGTGAATCCGGATAAATCGATCACCTTCCGCCTGTTCGCGCCCGGTGCGCAGCGCGTGGCGGTGGTGCTCGGCGCGACGGCGGACAGTCAGGTATCGCATGAGATGCGCAAAGAGGCGAACGGCGTCTGGAGCTGGAAAAGCGCGCCGCTGAAGCCGGATCTGCATGAGTATTTCTTTGATGTTGACGGCTTTCGCTCCATCGATACCGGCAACCCTTATGTCAAACCGCAGCGTCAGCCCAATACCTCGCTGATTCTGGTGCCGGGCAGCATTATTGATGACCGGGCGGTGCCGCACGGCGAGTTGCGCACGCTGACCTACCATTCCGGCGCGCTGAAATCGGAGCGTCGGGTATATGTCTGGACGCCGCCGGGCTACAGCCATGAAAGCGAGCCGCTGCCGGTGCTCTACTTCTATCACGGCTTTGGCGATACCGGGCTTTCCGCCGTGACTCAGGGCCGTATTCCGCAAATGATGGATAACCTGCTGGCGGAAGGAAAAATCAAGCCGATGCTGGTGGTTATCCCGGATACCGAAACGGATATCGCCGACGCGGTGCCGGAGAATTTCCCGCCTGCCGAGCGACGTAAAGACTTTTACCCAATCAACGCCCGCGCGGCGGATAAAGAGTTGATGAACGACATTATTCCGCTGATCGGGCAGCAATTTAACGTGCGTCAGGACGCGCAGGGGCGCGCGCTGGCAGGGCTTTCACAGGGCGGTTATCAGGCGCTGGTATCGGGTATGACGCATCTGCAGAGCTTTGGCTGGCTGGCGTCGTTGAGCGGCGTTACCACCGCCACGGTGCCAAACGACGATGTAACGAAGCAACTGTCCCGCGCGGACGAAGTAAACAGCCAGCTGCGTAACTTCACCCTGGTCGTGGGCGATAAAGACAGCGTGACGGGCCGGGATATCGCCGGGCTGAAAACCGAGCTTGAGCGCGACGGCGTGAAATTTGACTATCACGTCTATCCGGGGCTTGGCCATGAAATGGCGGTGTGGCGCCCGGCCTATGCCGAATGGGTGCAGAAGATCTTTTAACGGGAGTCAATGTCGAGCGGTGGGTGCGCTGACGCTTACCCACCTGTACGCCACATCCAACCGCATCTCGCAGGGCGGGTATAAAACACCCCCTGCCATAACATTCAATACGCCAGGGCACCCGCGTTAACCCGAGGGTTAACGCGTCACCTCCCAGCCGCGCGCCCGCCACAATTCTGGCAGCTGCGCTAAATCAGTAAACACCGTCACATTAGGGTGTTCGAGCGGCGGGTTATGCGGGTCGGCGCAGAAATAAAACACCTGCATCCCGGCGGCGATACCGGCTTTCGCGCCCGCGGCGGAATCATCCACCAGAATACAGTGCTCCACATTCACCTGCATCGCATCGGCGGCAAAATGCATCAACGCCGGGTCGGGCTTCCAGCGCTGGATATCGTAGCCGCTGAAGAGTTTATCGGTGAAATAGCGCAACATGCCCGTTTTGCCGAGAGACTGCTGCATTTTGCTCACCGGGCCGTTCGAGACAATGCACATCGGCACATTCATCTTCGCAAGGAGCGCCGCCGCGCCCGGGATCTCCGCAAGCTCGGCGTCGAAAAGACGCGCAACTTCTGCGCGGTAGACAGGTTCGAGCTCGGCTTTTTGCAGGTTCACGCCATATTCATCATTGATCGTGTCAATGATTTCGTAGAGCTTTACGCCTTTGAAGCGTTTAAAAACCTCGTCCAGCTCAAGCGTAATGCCCGCCCGGGCAAACATATGCACATAAGCGCGGGAGCAGATAACTTCGCTATCCACCAGCGTGCCGTCGCAGTCGAAAAATACCGCTTCAATTCGGGACATGCCGTTTCCTGTTGTTGCAAGTTGAACGTTTACTCTAAGCGCTTTGCGTCACGCAATCGATGCCGTATAAGCAAATTCAATGAAAAAAAGTGTGCGACGACCATCAACACGGAGGCGTTTTGGTATAGGATAGCGACGAATTTTTCCCCTCCTTGTACGGAATTAGAGAATGAGCCAACAACAGACGTCCCAGGCCGAAGGGCAGGGATTGCTTGAGCGCGTGTTCAAATTACGCGCGCACGGCACCACGGCCCGCACCGAGGTCATTGCCGGGGTAACCACCTTCCTGACGATGGTGTATATCGTTTTTGTTAACCCGCAAATCCTCGGCGCGGCTGGCATGGACACCAGCGCGGTATTCGTTACGACCTGTCTTATCGCCGCCTTCGGCAGCATTCTGATGGGCCTGCTGGCGAACCTGCCGGTGGCGCTGGCGCCTGCGATGGGCCTGAACGCCTTCTTCGCGTTCGTGGTGGTTGGCGCGATGGGCCTCTCCTGGCAGGTGGGCATGGGCGCGATTTTCTGGGGCGCGGTTGGCCTGCTGCTGCTGACGATTTTCCGCGTGCGCTACTGGATGATCGCCAATATCCCGGTGAGTCTGCGTATCGGCATCACCAGCGGTATTGGTCTGTTTATCGGCATGATGGGGCTTAAAAACGCGGGCGTTATCGTCGCGAACCCGGAGACGCTGGTCGCTATCGGCAACCTCACCTCCCACACCACGCTGCTGGGCGTGCTGGGCTTCTTTATCATCGCCATTCTCGCCTCGCGCAACATTCACGCGGCGGTGCTGGTCTCTATCGTTGTGACCACGCTGCTGGGCCTGGCGTTTGGCGACGTGCATTTCAAAGGCGTTGTATCGGAGCCGCCGAGCGTGATGACGGTGCTCGGCCATGTCGATCTCGCGGGCTCGCTGGATATCGGCCTCGCGGGCGTGATTTTCTCGTTTATGCTGGTAAACCTCTTCGACTCCTCCGGTACGCTGATTGGCGTAACCGATAAAGCCGGGCTTGCAGATGAAAGCGGCAAGTTCCCGCGCATGAAGCAGGCGCTGTATGTGGACAGCATCTCGTCCGTCGCGGGCTCGTTTATTGGCACCTCTTCCGTGACCGCGTATATCGAATCCTCGTCCGGCGTCTCCATTGGCGGGCGCACCGGCCTGACCGCCGTCGTTGTCGGCCTGCTGTTCCTGCTGGTGATTTTCCTGTCGCCGCTCGCAGGTATGGTGCCGCCTTACGCCGCCGCTGGCGCGCTGATTTACGTGGGCGTGCTGATGACTTCCAGCCTGTCGCGCGTGAAGTGGGACGACCTGACCGAAGCGGTGCCGGCATTTATCACCGCCGTTATGATGCCGTTCAGCTTCTCCATCACCGAAGGTATCGCGCTCGGCTTTATCTCTTACTGCGTGATGAAAATTTTCACCGGTCGCCTGCGCGATCTGAACGCCTGCGTGCTGGTCGTGGCGCTGCTGTTCCTGTTGAAAATCGTCTTTATCGACGCGCACTAATCAAAAAGGCCAGCGATTCGCTGGCCTTTTTACGGTTAGCGGCGCACCCGCCTGATGTAATCCGCAAATGCGGTCAACTGCCCCGTCAGGTGATCCCGCGTGCTCTGGTCCACCACTTCGCCCGTCTGCGTGTCCACTTTGTTCTGAATCGCCCCGCCCATAAACTCCGGCTTGTTCATCACCATTGCATCAAGGAAGACCAGGATCTGGCGCAGATGATACTGACAGCGCGCGCCGCCGATGGCGCCCATTGAACTGGTCTGAATCAAGACCGGCTTACCGGCGAGCGGCTGGTCCGGCAGGCGTGACAGCCAGTCGATGGCGTTTTTCAGCCCGCCCGGCACCGAATAGTTATATTCCGGCGTGACAATCACTACGCCATCCGCCTGGCGGATCTGCTCTGCTATCGCTTCCACCGTTTGCGGAAACCCCTCTTCCTGCTGAATATCAGCGTCATAAATCGGGATATCGCGAATGGAAGGCAACTCGGCGACCGTCATACCGGCAGGGGCCAGTTTCGGCAGCGTGCGGGCTACCATCGCGTTAAATGAGCCTTTGCGCAGGCTGCCAATCAGTGTTACGACGTTTAGTGTTTCAGACATAGAAAACCTCCGGGAAGTGTTAACGCAGATTAGTTGATAATCATCGCCTTTTCCGAGGGCAGGCTGGTAAAGCGCATCAGACGCGTATCCGGGCTGGTGCTGCGTTTACGCATATCCGGCAGGCTGTGCCAGCCCTGCACGCTGTCATATTCCCACAGGTAGAGTTTTTCGATGGCGGGCGACACCGCGACCGTCCAGATCAGCACGTCTTCGGCATCGCAGGCCGCCTCCACCAGCGGGAACTGCGCCACGCGCAGCTTGCCGGAGCCCGGCAGGAGCTGGAATTGCTGGCCGCCGTCGTTCTGCTGGCCTGTCAGCTTCAGCAGGCTGCGACGCAGCGTCACCAGTTGAGTGCGCGCTTCCATCGGGTCGTTTTGATTATCTATCCAGATCGTTTCATTTTTACTGAGCGTATGGCCGGTCTGCGGCGCGAGCGGGTGCGTAAAGGTACGCGTGGCGGGCTGTAGTTCCATATCGAGCCCGCAACAGCCTTCCGTCGTGATCGCCACACCCAGCATGTTGCCGGTATAGGCGAGGGAGAAATCGGCGAGCCCGGCGTCGGCAAAGCGCGGACGGCCCTGCTCATTCACCACCACATCGGGCAGTACGGGAATGCCATAAAGCATGAAAACCAGCTCGGCCAGCAGCGAGCGCGACGCCAGGAAGCGGCTGCGGCGATGTTCCGGCAGGTTTTGCGCGGCTTTCAGCGCGTCGGCGGAGAGCCGGGGGGAGATACCAGGTTCGGGGCCAAGCATCCCTCTTGCAAAGTGCGTTGCCATTTTTCGCTCCGTGATAATGGTCAGTGACTGTTAGTTATGGAAATTACGAATGCGTAATCTGCAACTAATCAGTCCGATAATGTTTAGGTTTTAATGCCTAATTCGGATACTGAGAAGAGGGCTACACGGACATTTACAAAACTCTCACTCGCTACCGTCCACGCTCCGGTAAAAAGGCGCTTTCCGGGGCCGCCAGCGGAGGCTGGCGAGGGCTGCCAGCAACACGGCTTATGCGGTCAGTGGGATCTCAGGCAGATGCACCACATTGTTATAGAACGACTCCAGATCGTGCTCAGTCAGGATCGGCTCTTTCATTATCAGATGCACATCCAGAATATCTTCAAAGCCCGGCAGAATGGTCAGGCCGTTCGCCTGCGCCAGATCCTGGGAAATAATTCCGATGCTGCTAAAGCTTTTCATCAGCGACACGGTAATCAGCTCGCTGCCGGAGAAAATCACGCTCGCCTCCTGCAGTAGCGGTTTATGCCGGGTGGTGAATTTATCGAAGCTTGCCGAATAAGGGCATTCCGCCAGCGGCTGAACCAGCGTCGAGGCCGCCGCCGCGTTTTCTGCCGAGCAGGCGGCGATGACTTTGATATGCAGGCCGGTTAATTTGATGCTGTAAAAGCCCGGCGGCACGTTCCCGCCCAGCACCACCGCGATATCGGTTTCATCTTTCGATATTTTCACCAGGTTTTCCGGCGATTCCGACGTACTGAAAATCACGCTGTAATCGCTCAGTTTGTCGATCATAAAGTTGATGATTTTCTTGTTGGTATCGACAGAAAAGGTGCTGTTTAAGGCGATGCGAATCGGCGTAGAGGTGCTCTTTTTAAGCTGTTCGGCTTTCAGGCGCAGATGTTCAGAGGTTTTAACGACATTCATAATATACGGCAGCAAATGCTTGCCTTCCGGCGTCAGCACCGCGCCTTTATTGGTGCGGTTGAATATTTTAAATCCGAAATATTCCTCCGCTTTGTTAATCTGCGCCGCCAGCGCCTGAATGGTGAGGCTGGCTTCTTCCGCAGCACAGGTTAATGACCCAAGCTGCGCGGTTTTTAGCAGATTTCTCAATACTTTAATATCCATGACCACCTCCTGACGTGCCGGTCATTCCTTTATATCACGGCCATAAGAATTATCAATTGATAGCCAGACGTTACGCTGGTTGAAAACACCAGCTTCCCCATATTTTTTGGTCGGATAGTCCTCAAACACCCCTGATTAAAATGGTTATTAAGGCGCCTGAAAAAGAATTGAATATAAATAACTTAATTAGCTGGTAGGTTGAATCGAGACCAACCTAACCCTTCGGATGAATATAGAATATATGTTACAGCTCAATAAAAACATCGGCGACGACCTGAGAAAAAATAAAGCGGTAAATGTTCTGGGTTCTGATTTTTCACTTTCCGGCGGATTTAGCGATTTCGTTAAATTCACCCAAAGCTGGGAAACCATGGGCGTGGATAAATTCTACGGGCAGGCCGATCGCGGCACGCGTTATCGCCGCTATAGCGATTTTGACTATAACCCGGTCACCAAAACATTAACGCCGCTCGGCCATCGCGCTTATGAACAGTCTGTCGAGCACAATAAATATGTCGGCGGTATTGAACGTCACTTTGATGATATTACCACTGAGGTATTACATTCTCCGGTATTACGTTCGCTGGTGGAGCTGGATTTCAACGTTTATAAAGAAGTGCTGCCGCCGGAATTGCATAATGAAATCTGGCAGTGCCAGATCCATCAAATCCGCATTGAAATTAAGCCTGGCTGCGAACTGGAGATCACGCCGGAGGGTATCCACTGCGACGGTTATCCGTTCAGCGGCGTGCATTTCTGGGGCCGTCATAACGTCGAAGGCGCTATGAGCCAGGTCTTTAAGAAAGATGGCACGCTGGTGGATTCCGGTACGTATCGCAATATTCTGGATACCACTTTCTTCCTCGATCGCGAAATGCTGCATTACGTCACTACGGCGTTTAATCCAACAGATAACGCGATGGGCTTTCGCCAGATTATCGCCGTTTCGTTTTCAAGACCGGGGACGGAATATGATATCATCAAATAATCTTCAGCTTATTTCCTCTGACGCCGATAAAAGCGCCGCGCCGGAAGGGTTGGTTATTTCTAAAGCTACATTAAATGACGCCTGCGATATCGTCAGCTTTTTAAAATTCTTTAAAGAGGTGGCCTTTTGTGAATGGCAGGATGAAGAGCATATTCGCAAAATCGTCGCGGCAGAAAATGCCCGCTGTTATTTAGCCAAAGATGAAAGCGGCGCCCTGGTGGGCGCCATTATTGGCGGTATGCTGGGCACCCGCGCCACGTTAAATCACATCGCGATTTCGCCGATTTTCCGCAAAAACAAGATTGGCACCGTGCTGACAAAAACCATTCTGAATGATTTTTATCTTAGCGGTATTAAACGTGTCTTTCTGTTTATTGAAGATAAAAACCAGGTCGCGTTCAATTTCTGGCGCTCCCAGGGGTTTCAACCGACCACAGGAGAAACGACGTGCGAACTGGATCTTTAAAAAACCTGAATTACGCCGAGCGTAGCGATTTTAAAGAGAGCCTGATTAACGCCTCGCCAATCATGGCGGGGTATTTCGTCGTCGCGTTTGTTTTCGGCGTGATGTGCCTGAACGCCGGGCTGCCGGTCTGGTTCCCGGCGGCGATGTGCCTGTTCGTTTACGCGGGCACCTCGCAGTTTGCCGCACTGACGCTCCTTACCTCGGGCGCCTCGCTGCTGCCCATCGTGCTCTCGACGCTGCTTATCAATTCCCGACACATTTTAATGTCGATGTATATGTCGAAGAAAATCGGCCCGGTCGGTATGTCAGCGTTTAAAAAATCGCTCTACGCGTTCGGCCTGACGGATGAATCCTTCGCGATGCACAGTCAGCGTCTTGAGAGCCGCATCGCCACTACGGCGAGCTATCTGCTGAGCTTCAACGCTTTTTGTCATCTGTCATGGATAGCGGGCGGATTGGCGGGGGCGGTGGCCTCGGAATATCTGGCGAAATTTATCAGCTTCCGGCTCGATTACGCGCTGACGGCCATGATGCTCTTTGTGCTGGTAGCGCTGTGCAACACCACCGGTAAACGCATCGTCGCGCTGGTCTCCATCGCGACCACTATCGGCATGAATTTTATCCATATTTCACCGCTCAACGTCTTTGTGGCGACGGCGGTCGGCTGCGGAGTGGGCGTATGTCTCAAGAAATCTTCCTCCTGATTGTCATCTTCTCAATGATGGCGGTGACGTTCGCTATCCGGCTGGTTCCGCTGCATCTGCGCCCGGAGCGCACGCCGCGCGTTATTAACGCGGTGATTGAGTACATTCCGGCGGCGGTCATTTCCAGCATTACGATCCCGGCGCTGTTCTTTCCGCAAAACGCCGGGTTCAGTCTGTATAACGCCAGCGTTCTGGCAGCGGTTCCGGTCGTATTAACCGCGTGGTTTACCAAAAATTTGATTGTCAGTGTGGTGGTGGGCGTTATCTGTCAGGTTCTCGCCAGCCATTTTCTTTTTGGGTAATTCGGTTTCGTTTTCAGCAGTAATTACGTTGTCGCCTGGTGTCAACGGGCGACGGATTCAGGCTTGCTTTATCACGGATTCAGGGTAATTCCCGATGGCGAAATATATTGTGACGATAACCCCGCCTACGCCGAACGGCGATCTGCATCTGGGGCATCTTTCCGGGCCATTTCTGGCTGCGGATGTGATGCGCAGAACGCTGCGCGACCGCGGGCATGACGTCTTATTTGTCTGCTACAGCGATGATTATCAAAGTTACTTACCCCGCAAAACCAGCGTGCTGATGCGCCAGCCGTTCGACTATGGCCGGCTGATGCGCCGCGCCATGAGCCTCTCGCTTGAGCTTGCGGATATCCATCTCGACCACTTTATGCAGGCGGCCGACAGCAGCGCTTACCGGCTTTCCGGCGAGCACTACGCCGCCTGCGTGTCGCATCAGGTCTCGCTGCGTCCGGCGAAAACCTTCCACTGCGCGGCCTGCGATCTCTATGGCTATGAAGGCTTTGGCCGCACCCACTGCAACTGGTGCGGCACCTCGTCTGACACCAGCCAGTGCGAACACTGCGCCCGCGTGCCGGATGTCGAACAGATAGAGACCATGACGTGTATGTCCTGTCAGGGGCCGATGACGCCCGTGCGTGTGAAGCTACACGTCTGGGATATCGGGCAAAACTATCCGGCGGTCGCCGCGGCGCTGCGTCCGCGGCCGCAGCGCGCCTGCCTGACGCAATTCCTTGACGAGGTGCTGGCCGACACCGGCGCGCAGTGGCACATCACGCGCCCCGGCGACGCGGGCCTGCCGGTCGCCGCGCTCGATTACTACCCGCTCCATACCTGGTTTTTAGGTATGGCGGGCTACCGCGCGAGCGTGATGTCTTATCTTGAGGAAAACCCGGCGCGCGGCAGTTTTGCCGAGTGGTGGTCGCCGCAGACGGAGCTGGTGCACTTTCTGGGGTTCGATTGCTCATACAGCCATGCCGTCGCCTACAGCAGTCAGTTGCTGGCCGATGACACCGGGCCGCGTCCCGGCGCGTTTCTGACCAACCGTTTCCTGAAGCTGGATGGCGAGGATTTTTCCACCAGCCGTGGTCACGCCATCTGGATAAAAGATCTCACAGGGCTTTATCCCGCCGATGCGATCCGCCTCTATTGCGCGCGCTACGCCCCGGAAACCGAAGTGAAAAACTTCAGTCGCGCCGATTTCCAGCACTGGTATCAGACGCAGTTTCTGCCGCTGACCGCGCATATCGCCGATGCCGCGCCTTTCACCGCTTCGCTGTCGCCTGCGCAGGAAGCGCAGCTGCTTGACCATCCGGCGCGCCTTAAATGGCTTGAGGCTTCCACGCTGAACGCGTTTTCCATTTCCGCAATGGCGGAGGCGCTGCTGGAACTGGCAACGTTTATCCAGGCGACGCCTGCGTTCGCCACATCGGCGCAGGCGTGGGAAGTGCTGGCGGAGATGGCTTCGCCGCTCTGTCCGGGGCTTGCGCAGAGCATGCAGCATTCGGTTAAGCGGAGCATTGCGGCATGAACCCGTTTCTCTATCAACCGCGCAACGCCGGGTTTCACGGCGTGCTGGAGCTCGACGCCCGACGGCTCAAGATTTACCGCATCGCAAGCCAGGAACAGGCAGAGGTGCCGCTGCCAGAACGTGAGCAGCAACGCGCGCTGTTACGCGAGGCGCTGAGCGAAGACCGCTGGCCGACCGATCATCAAATTGGGTTTGCGATTTTTCACTTTGCCAATGACGGCGTTTATCTGCTGGTCAGCAGCTGGTGCGACGCCAATATGTTGCGCCACCAGGTATTCACGATATCGCCGCAGGGCAGGCTTGAGCCGCTGGATGCCAGCCGCATCGTCGCCTGCGTCTGGGAACTCGCGATTATCTGGCACGAACGCAATCTCTGGATCCAGGAGGCGATGGCGCAGGCAGAGTTCAGCCCGGCCGGCGTACAGCGCTACCTTTCGCAAGGATATGAAGGATGGGTCTGATGATTCGCCGGTTGCAGCCGGAAGATTTAACCCAGCTGGTGGCGCTGTGCGCCGACCATGCCGCCTACGAAAAGCTCGACTATGTGCCGGATAACCAGGCGGAGCGGCTTCAGCAGGCGGTGTTCGGCGAACCGGCGCGGCTTTATGTCTGGGTCGTCGCCGACGGGCAGCAGTTGCGCGGTTATCTCTCCGCCACGCTCGATTACTCCACCTGGTCGGCAGCGCCGTTCGCCTATATGGATTGTCTCTATTTACAGGCGCCGATGCGCGGCCAGGGATGGGGCCGCAAGCTGTTAGCAACGCTTGCGGCGTTCGCCGAAGAAAACGGCTGCCGCCAGATCCAGTGGCAGACGCCGCCGGACAATCTGTCGGGCATCGGGTTTTATCAGGCCATCGGCGCGCACTCGCTGCCAAAAAGCCGGTTTCATCTCAATAAGGGCGTCGGATTATGGGAAAGCTAAGCGCGTCGCTTATCGACAACCTGCTGGAGGAGCTGACCGCCCGTGACGAGCAGGCGTTAAGCCGCCTGCGTCTGTCGCTGTCGCCAGACGCCATTGATGCGGCGTTGCTGGCGCGCAGCCCGGTCACGCGCAAACTGCCTGAGCCGACGCGCAGGGAAAGCATCGCGCGCCTGCATATGTCGCTTCAGGGGGCGCATGGCGAGGAGATTGCCGATACGCCGCTGTTTACGCTGCTGCTGGACGGCCTTGCCGACGCGCTGCTGGCCGACGCCGGGCTGAATACGCTGAAACCCGCGCCGGACGTCGCGAGCCTCTCCCTGCCGCACGCGCTGGAAACCCTGTTTGAGCGCCATGAAACGGCTCGCGGCGCGGTGTACATCAGCAAGCAGCAGGGCACGCCGCTGGTGGTAATCGGCGCGCTGGGAATTCCGCTCCAGGCATGGCAGCGGCTGGTGGCGGAGCCGCAGGGCTGGCGGCTGATCCTGCCTGAGCTGCCGTGCGGTACGCTGCTGGAGGGCGGGATGCGCAGCGAGGCGGACGTGCATGAGTACGCCGATATCCTCACGGAACAGCTCGCCGCCCTGACGCTTCCCGCGCGGCCCTGGCTGCTCGGCTGGTGCAATGGCGGACGTATCGCGCTGGAGCTGGCGCGCCGCCTGCGTGAGCGCGTCGAGGGTCTGTTTTTACTCTGCCCGACGCTTCGCGACGCCAGCGCGCCGCAGGATGGCAGCGCGTATGAGAACAAACTTCAGCAACTGTTCAGCCTGGTGCTCGGCAACCCGAAAACCGCGCCGTCAGTCGCGGTCATGGCCAGCAAACTGCTGGCGGCCCCGGACACCTCGCGTATGCACGGCGCGGATTATCTGGCGGCGCTGCGCGGTTTGCCGCGCCGGTCGATGGCGGGCGCGCTGAGCGTGCCGATGCAGGATGCCGGGGCGCTCCTTAATTACGCCAGGCGCACCGCCAAAGATGAAGCCTTCGCCCGCGGCCGTGATTATCACCATCTGCCGATGCCGGTTTATCTGATCCAGGGCGCGGATGACCCGGTGGTATCCAACACGCAGGCGAGGCGCTGGCTGCGCGAGCGGCTGACGACCTTCGACACGTTTCAGATAACCGGCGCCGGCCATGTTCCGCAGGATTTGCAGTTTCCCTGGCTGATGGCGCTACTGAACCATGCCCGGCAGGGCCAGCGCTCGTCGTTGCCGCGCCGCGTTATTCACTATCATGGAGAGCATTAAGACGATGCCAGTTTCCCCTTACTGGGCTTATCAGGCGGACGCCGGTCAGACGCGCGACTACGCGCCCGGCGAACTGTTCGCTTACGGCGTTGCCCTGCACCCCGATAAGCTTGCGATTAACGACGGCAAGCGCCACTACACCTTCGCCCAGCTGGAAGCGATGGCGACACGTCTCGCCCACTGGCTGGCGGCGCAGGGCGTCAGCGCGGGCGGCAGAGTGCCGGTGCTTTCACAGAAACACGCGCTGATGCCGGTTATCGCCGCGGCCTGCTGGAAGCTTGGCGCCGTCTATGTGCCGCTTGATGGCCAGCTGCCGGAAAACCGCCTGCGCAAGCTGCTGGCGCGTCTCTCCGGGCGCGTCGTGCTTTCGCTCAGCCGTGCGCCGCTGGCGGACACCGGTACCTGGCTTGGCGGCGAGGCGCTGATGACCGTTTGCGAAACCGGGCAGGCGGCGCCGCTCACCTGCGCCGTTCCGCATGATGACGATACGGCCTATATCATTTTTACTTCCGGCTCGACCGGCGAGCCGAAAGGCGTCGAAATCAGCGTCGGCAGCATGAAGACCTATTTTCGCGCGCATAACGAGGTGCTGCGTTTTACGCCTGATTCGCGCGTATTCAGTTTGTCGCCGTTTCACTTCGACGTATCCATTGAAGATACGCTGCTGCCGCTCTCGCTGGGCGCTTATGTTTACCAGTTCGCCAATCTGCACGCCGGGCCGGTTATGCGCGCGGCGATCGCTCGCGAGCAGATAACCCATCTGATTGCCGTGTCGACGCTGCTGACGCTGATTACTGAAGGCGGAAAACAGATTTCGGCTGCGCATTTCGCGTCGCTGCAAATGGTGATGACCGGCGCGGAAGTCTGCGATCCGAAAATCATTAACCTCTGGAAGCAGAACCTGCCGGGTATTCGCCTCATCAATGCTTACGGCCCGACGGAAACCACGATCGTCTGCCTCTGTTACACCATCACGCAGGCGGATCCCCAGCGTGTCACCAGTTGGCCCATCGGTGAACCACTGCGGGATGTCGAATGCCTGGTGCTGGGCGATAACGGCGAACCTGTGCCGCCGGAAACGCCTGGCGAACTGTGCATCGGCGGGCCGCTGGTGATGAAAGGCTATCTCGGGCAGCCTCAGGAAACCGATAAGGTCATTTTCGTGCGCGACGGCGTGCGTTACTACCGCACCGGCGACATCTGTCTGATGCAGACAGATGGCAACGTGCGCTATATCGGGCGACGCGACGACGAGGTCAAAATCGCCGGGCGACGCATCCACCTGGGCGAAATCCGTCAGAAATGCCTCTCAAGCGCTGGCGTGGAGCGCGCCGCCGTTCGCGTGATGGAAGTGCGCGGCAAAGCGCACATCGGGGTGGTGCTGACCGGCAAAAACGTGGCGCGGCTGCCGCATATCGAAGAGTACCTGCGAAGCGAGCTGCCGCATTACATGCTGCCGACCATCTGGGGCTGGGCGGATGACGTTAACCTCAGCTCCACGGGTAAAACCGACGAACGCACCCTGCTCGATCAACTTTTTAGCGCGGCGAATGCAACCCCGAGCCGCTATTTTCAGCGCCCGGAGGGCGACACTTTTATCCCGTTAAACGGAGTGGGCTATGAATCAGCAATCCCCCTTTGAACACATTGAGCAGGCAATCCGCGCAAGCGTCGCCGCCATGCCAGCCGTTCCGCTGGAGGCGCATACCGAGCTTTACACGCTGGGCGTCGACTCGCTCACCACCATCAACATTCTGCTGGCGCTTGCCGAAACCTATCAGGTGTCGCTGGAACAGTTTGTCGATGAGATCGGCACGCTCGCGACGGTCGGCGATTTAACCGCGCTCGCCGGAACGTTCGCCGCTGCGGCAACGCCCGCGCCGGGCGCGCAGGTGAAGTTTTTTAGCGAGCAAACGCTGCATTATGAATATGGGCTGGACGGCATACGCACCTTTCCGTGGGAGGGCGTTAACACGCCGATAGGCTCCGGGTACTGCATCGTGCGGCCCATGACCGAAACGCTGCGTCATGTGAATCAGCCTGCCGATGAAGATGAGCTGTTTATCGGTATCGAAGGGCACGCCACGGTGATTATTGATGACCAGGCGTATCCGTTTACCAAAGGCGATCAGATTTTTATCCCGCGCGGCAGCAGCCATTTTGTACGTAACGATGGCGATGCGCCGTTCCATTTCTTCACCATCTGGTGGAACCAGGCGGGCGCGCGGGCGTATCTGGATCGCGAAACCGGCACGGGGGCGCGTTGATGAGCCCGACGCGGGATCTCATCATCATCGGCGCGGGGCTTGCGGGCAGCGCGCTTGCGGCGAACGCCAGCCGTCTCGGCCTGCGTGTGCTGGTGCTTGACGCTACCACGCCGGGCGCAGGGGGCGCGACGGCCCACTCGCGCGGCATCGTGCGCGTTTACGATCAGCATCCGGTGCTGATGGAAATGAACCGCGATGGCGTGGCGGAGTGGGCGCGCACGGCGCAGCGCTGGCCTGGCGTCTTTACCCGCTGCGGCGTGCTCTATCTGCTGAAAGAGGAACATCACGATAACGCCCGGAGCGCCATTGAAGATTTTTCCGGCGACGACTATCCGATGGCGCTTATCGAACCGGCGCGCGCGCGGCACATGCTGCCCGCGCTGACGCCAGACGCGGGCGACATCATTTTATGGGAGCCGCTGGGCGGGTATGTGAATCCGCGCTTCGCCTGTCAGGCGTTTATCGCCGAGGCGCGCCAGCAGGGCGCTCAGGTGCTGGAGGGCACCAGCGTCAGCGCGGTCAGCCAGACCCGGGAAGGCGCGAGCGTAACGGCGGGAAGCCAGACCTTTACCGCCCGGCTGGCGGTAGTGGCGGCGGGCGCCAGCAGCGTCACGCTCGCCGCGAACAGCGCGGTGTTCAGCCGCACCATTCCGCTCAGCAGTCTGTATAGCGCCACGGGCGACGCGCCCAGCGTCTGCCTGCTGGATGAGCGCAGCGGCGGGTATATTCGCCCTGACGGCCGCGACGTCGCGTTCGTCGGCGGCGCGCCGCAGCATGACGCCGCGAGGCCGGAGCAACTGCAATGGAGCAAAGCGAACCAGCGCTATCACCAGAAGCTGACGCAGCGCCTGCTGCCCGGCAGCGAGTTAAGCGTGGTCGACGGGCGTGACGGTTATGACGGGTATACCCACGATCTGCTGCCGGAGATGCGTCTTGAAAAAGGCGAGGCCATTGCGCTGTTTTGCGGCTTTTCCGGGCGCGGCGCGAAATATATTCCCGCCGCCGCCCGCCGCTTCAGCGAAAGGATAAAGGAGCGACTCTACCCATGAAACGTATCGCCTGCGTGGCCTGTCTCGATCCGAAATTTTCCATCCATACGCACACGTTTTTACGCGCGGTAGTCCTGGCGCGACACAGCCTGCTGGGGTCTGATGTGCAGCTCCGGCTGTTTGACGATAGCGCCAGCCGGGAAGGCGCGCTACGCGCGGCGCGCGAGGTGCTGGCCTGGGCGCCGGATGCGGTCGTCGGACATTTTGCGTCCTCGGCCGCTGACGCCGCCGCGCCGCAATACGCCGCCTACGGCGTGCCGCTGTTTTTACCGGCCGCGACCGCCAGTCACCTGACGCGTAACGCCACCACCTGGCGGTTATGCGACAACGATGCGGATTACGTGGCCTGGCTGGGCGAGCTGATTGCGCAGGCGCAGTGGGCGATCGCGCCGCCGGAGCATGACGGTTCGCTGCACGGGATTAGCGTCGCGGAGCAACTGGCGGACTGTCTTGATCTGACGCCCTACGGCGCGACCCGAATTTTCTCCGGGCGTTACGCGGCATCGGTTCGCTATGCCATTCGCTGGGCGCATACCGACCTGCCGGGCAGGCTGATCCTCACCGATGACGCCGGCTCGACGGCGCTGGTGCCGGATCTGCTGGCGCACGGCGTCGACCCCGACCAGCACGACATTCTGATTGCGGGCATTTGTCCACACCCTGCGGGTGAAACCGCGCGGCGCGTCCGCCAGGCGTGGCGGCGACGCTGGGGCGGCGAGCCGGGAACGTATCTGTGGGAAACGCTGGCGGCGTTGCAGACCGCGGCGCGCTACCCGGAACTGCCTGCCCGGACGGTGCTGGGGCCGCTGCGCTTTGACGAGCAGCGGGAAAGCCGCCCGTCCAGTTTCCGGCTCTGGCGCGTGACGCGCCGCGGGCTGATGGCCTGGCAGCCTGTTACGGAGGCGGTATGACGCAGACGCAACCGCTGGCAAAAGATTTCGTCAGCCTGCTGGCCGTGCGCAATGTGATGATGTCCGCCCGCGTGACGAACGAAACCGACTATGGCCGCGCGCGCGTGGCGCGCTGGATTTCAGGCCTTTCCGCGCCGCTTGCCTGCGACATGCGCGAGGAGGCGGGCGTCCGGCGCTTTTATCCGGAGGTGGTGCGCAATCCGCAGCCGATTTTTTATCTCCACGGTGGCGGGCTGGTCTATTACTCCACGGCGACGTTCGCGCCATTTTTAAGCGCGCTGTGCCAGCAAACCGGGCGTGAGGTTTATGCGTTCGATTACCCGAAAGCGCCGGAGACGCCAATGCAGGATTGCGTTGACGCGCTGGAAAGGCAACTGGCAGAGTGGGTAACCCCTGAGCGCCGTCCGGCGCTGGTGGGTGACAGCGTCGGCGGCCTGCTGGCGCTCTGGTTCGCCAGCGGCCCGTTCGCGGGCGCGTTTTCCAGCCTGCATTTGATTTATCCGGTGCTGGCTTGCCACCACGATTTCGCGTCGTTTGACGAATTCGGCGAGGGCTATCTGCTGGACGCGCAGACAATGCGCGGGTTCGCCCGCCACTGGCTGTCGTGGTGCGGCGAGCAGCGGTTCGATCCGCTCAGCCCGGGCTTCGCATACCGGGCGTTGCCTTCCTGTACGGTGCATACCGCCGGATATGACGTTCTGAAGGATGAAGGCCTGGCGTTTGTCGCTCAGGCCCGCGAGCAGGGATGTTCGCTAACGCATTATCACCACCCCACGATGCCGCATGATTTCTGTCTGTACGCGGGGAAACTACCAAGCGCACAGCGTGCTGTGGATGTCATTGCAGACGCGCTAACCAACCGAACGGAGTAAGAAAGCTATGTCAAACCTTGAACAGCTGGCGTATTACCAGAAAAAACTCTCCTTTGAAGCCGATTCATGGGATCTCTATCTCGCGCTCAAAGCCGGGGAAAATATCGTGGTCGTGGATGGTCGTAGCGAAGAGGCGTACCAGCGTGAGCATATTCCGGGCGCGATTAACCTGCCGCATAAAGCGCTGTGCTTTAACAACACTACCGAGCTGGATAAATCCAAAGTGTATATCTGCTATTGCGACGGCATCGGCTGTAACGGCTCGACCAAGACCGCGATGAAGCTGCTGACGCTGGGTTTCCAGGTGAAAGAGCTTATCGGCGGGCTGGACTGGTGGAAACGCGACGGTTACGCCACTGAAGGTCATCAGGGCCGCGACGGCACACCGGTAAGCTGCGGCTGCTGATAATACCCTGAAGGCGGATAAGCCTCGCTTCTCCGCCCCTCATTAAAAATAACGCTTTTTTCAGGAATTAATCACTAATTCTGACGGGGTTGCTATGTCCGCAAATAATGCTCAGCGGGTTGCTGCGGTATGCGAAAAATTCCGCACGCTGGATATGGAAATCATTATGTCCTGTTTTACGAAAGATGTGACGGTGAATTATAACCAGCTGGAAACGCTGCACGGCAAAGCGGCGTTAAATGAATTCCTGACGCCGCGCTACCGGGTGCTCGGCGATTACCGGCTGGATAAAAAAATTATTATGGAAGAGGGCGATCGCGTCTGCGTTGAAGTGCGCGCGAACTATGTCAATAAAAATACGCAGGTCGCTTTTCAGAGCCGTATTTTTGAAGTTCTGGTGTTTAAAGAAGATCTTATTTCCCACTGGGATTATATCGGCCACAGCGAAGAAATTATTTCCTGGTCAATTTAATGGAGCGCGCAAATGACCACGCAAATGAATGATGCCGGGAACACTCCTGGTAATGAAACGGAATACGATATTATCGGCATTGGTTTTGGCCCGGCGAATATTGCGCTGGCGATTGCATTAGAAGAGTTTGGCTTTAAAGGAAAATGCCTGTTTCTGGAGCGTCGTGACGGCCCCTGCTGGCAGCCGCAAATGCTGCTGTCGGGCAGCGATATCCAGAATCATCCGGCGCGCGATCTGGTGACGCCGCGCAACCCGCGTAGCCGCTATACCTTTCTCAACTTTCTGTTTGAGAAGAACCGGTTGTTTGAGCATCTCAACCTGGGGCTCGAATTCCCCCTGCGCCGGGAGTTTGCGGAATATGTCACCTGGGTGGCGCAGGCGTTTTCGCATCAGGTGAAATATGGGCAGAATGTCACCAGAATCAGCCTTGATAAAAGCGTGGAGCCGCAGCGCTATCAGGTGGAAACCGCCGACGGCGCCGTATGGCGCGCCCGCGCGCTGGTGGTGGCGCCGGGCCGCACGCCGCTTATCCCGGAAGTCTTCACCCACGCCAGCCGTGAGCGGGTTTTCCACCTGACCTCGTATCTGGAAAGCCTGGAGATGCTCAATGCGCGTCGTCCGCTGCGCCGGATTGCGGTCGTCGGCGGCAGCCAGAGCGCGGTGGAAATCCTGCTGCATCTGCGCCAGAGCTGGCCGCAGGTGGAGGTTATTAATATTCAGCGCGGCTATGGGTTTCGCCTGAAGGATACCAGCCCGTTTAGCGAACATGTCTATTTCCCGGAGTTCGTGGATTACTACTTCTCCAGCTCTGCGGCGGCGAAGCAAAACATCAACCGTCATCTGCATTACACCAACTACTCGTCGGCGGATAAAGACGTTATTCACCAGCTCTATGTTGGCCTGTATGAAGACAAACTCGCCGGCCAGCAACGGGTGCAGATCCTCGCTAACCAACAGATAACCGGCTATCACGAAACGGCGTCGGGCTGCACGCTGCATCTGACCGACAGCCATACCCACCGCCTGCAAACCATAAGCGACCTGGACGGCGTCGTGCTGGCGACCGGTTTTCGCAATCTCGGCAACGGCGAGAGCGAAGAGCTGTGCCCGCCGCTGTTAAGCGAGCTCTACCCGATGATTGAAACCCAGGAGAGCGGCTTTTTGAAAATCAACCGCGACTACAGCCTGAGCTCCCGGCCCGGTTGCGCGCTGCCGCCGCTGTTCCTTAACGGCCTGTGTGAATCCTCTCACGGCTATGGCGATGCGGGATCTTTCAGCCTGTTATCGCTGCGTGCGAAGGATATCTGGCTGTCGCTCTCGCCGCTGCTGCAGGAGCAGGAAGTACCGGTCTGACTTTCTCTTTTTTCTCTGGAAACGGTAAAAAATATGACTACGCATGAGACGCTTTTCGATGTTTTTGCCCGCCATGAGTCCTCGGCGCGCAGCTACTGCCGCAACTTTCCGGTGGTGTTTCAGCGCGCGAGCGGAAGCTATCTGTATGACGCGCACAATAACGCCTGGCTCGATTTTTTAAGCTGCGCCGGGGCGGTGAACTACGGCCATAACCCCAACGCCCTGAAGCAGGCGCTGCTGGAATATGTGGCCAATGACGGCATTCAGGCCGCGCTGGATCTGCATTCCGAAGCCAAGATGGCGTTTATCCTCGACTTTAACCGGCTGATCCTGACGCCGCGCGCGCTGGATTACCGGATGCAGTTTACCTCCCCGACCGGCACCAGCGTGGTGGAGTCGGCCATCAAGCTTGCCCGCAAAACCCGCGAGCGCGCCACCATCGTGGCGTTTACCAATGGCTTTCATGGGATGTCGTCGACAGCGCTGGGGCTGACCGGCAATCGCGATAACCGCCAGCCGTGGGCTGACGCGCATGTTTTTCGTCTGCCGTATGAGGGCTACCTTGATGGTCTGGATTCTGTCGCGTATCTGGAAAGGCTGCTGACGGATAACAGCTCCGGGCTCGACGTGCCGGCGGCGGTTATCCTGGAAACCGTTCAGGGCGAAGGGGGCGTGAATGTCGCCTCCGCCGGGTGGCTGCAACGGCTGCGCGAGCTGACACGGCGGCACAACATTTTGCTGATCGTGGATGATATTCAGGCGGGCTGTGGGCGTACCGGCGAGTTTTTCAGTTTTGAGTTCGCGGGTATTGAGCCGGACATCGTCTGCCTGTCTAAATCGTTAAGCGGCTATGGTCTGCCGTTCTCGCTGCTGCTCTACAAGCCGGAGCTGGATCAGTGGAGCCCTGGCGAAGACAACGGCACCTTTCGCGGCAACACGACGGCATTCGTCACCGCCCGCGCCGCGCTGACCACCTTCTGGGCCGACGATGCGCTGAGCCAGCACGTGTTTCAGCTTGAGAGCGTGGTGAAGCAGTGGCTGGCGGAAATCCATCTGCGCTTCGCGCCCTTTATCAAAGCAACCCGTGGCCGCGGGCTGTTTTACGGTATTGAGTTCCACCAGCCGGAACACGCCCGCGCCGTGTCGCGCGCCTGCTTTGAACAGAAGATGATTATTGAACGGGCAGGCGACCGCGACCAGGTGGTGAAACTGATGCCCGCGCTGACCATCAGCGAGGCGCAGCTGCGCGACGGGCTCGACATTCTGCAACGCGCGATGGAAGGCGTGCTGGCCGACGCGCTTCTTGACCAGCCGATCGCCGTATAAGGAGCCGACCATGACCTATGACGTGTTAATTGTCGGCGGCGGCGTGGGCGGAAGCGCCTGCGCCATCCTGCTGCGCCAGTTGGGAATGACGGTGCGCCTTATCGAAAAAATGCCGGACGCGCAGCGCTATAAAAAGCTCTGCACCCATTTTATCCAGCCCGCCGCGATACCGGTGCTGGAGCAGCTCAACATGGCGGCGCTTGCCAGCCCGCCTTACAGCGTGCGCACCAAAGCGGCGTTTATTACCGCCGCCGGGTATATCGACCCGGAAGGCGGCTATGGCCCGGCGAGCGAGGGCTATGCGCTGAATCTTGAGCGTTCGGTGCTGGACCCGGCGCTGCGCCAGCAGGCGGAAAACGCGGGCGTGGAGAGCGGATTTGGCGAGCGCGTGACGGCGCTTGAACGCACCCCGGACGGCTGGACGCTGACCGTTGAGAAAGACGCGCAGTCTCAGTTGCTAAGAGGCCGGATGCTGGTGGCGGCCGATGGCCGCACCTCCGTCATCGCCCGGCTGACGGGTAACGAGGCCGTGGCGCATGAAAATCAGCGCGCGACGTTCTTCGCGTATTGCTCGGGCATTGCAGCGCCGGCACAGGGGCGCTCGCTTTTTGCCCACAGCGCGGGCGGCATGGCGTTTCTCTATCCGCTGACGGGCGGGCGCACGTTGCTGTCGGCTTATGTAGATAAAGAGATGGCGAAACGCTGGCAGGATGAGCGCGCAGAACAGGCGTTGCTGCGTTACTTCGCGGCCGTGCCGCAGATGCCGGACGTGCGTAACGCGCGCTTTGAGACGCCGGTTTACGGTTATCAGGATTACCCAAGCCTGGTACGCCAGCCGGTGCACGCGGATATCGCTTTTATCGGCGACGCGGCGCTTTCGCTCGACCCGATGAGCGGCGTGGGATGCAGCTTTGCGCTCCAGGCGGCGTCGATGCTTGCGGCATCGCTGGGCGAGCAGGCGAGCCTGCCGGCGGCGCTGAAGGCTTACGCGCAGCGTTTCAACGGATATTTCCCGGCCCACGCGCGCGGCATTATCGCCGATTCGCTGATAACCAAAGATGAAGCCCGCCAGCAGCAGCTGTATCAGGCGATTCTGGCGGATCCGATGCTGCAACGGCAGTACCGCGATCTGACCGGGCGTCTGCTGTCGCCGCCGGCGTTTCAGAATGCGTATCTGGTGAGTAAAGCGCGTCAGCGTACCGCCACGGCGCGGGCAGGCGCATAAGGAGAGAGGATGTCTGAGCAATCTGTCGCCGCGCTGGAGGCGGTGATTCTGGAAAAACTGGCGCTACAGCTGCCTGATAAAGGGCCGTTTGGCGCGCAGACCCCCTTCGCGTCGCTGGGCGTGGATTCGATAGGTGTGGTTATCCTGGTGGCGGAACTGGAGAGCGAGCTGGATTTTGTGTTCGACCCCGCCGATCTGGATATGACTCACTTTACGCATGCCGGGCGTCTCGCCTCGCTGTTACACAGTAAATACCAGCTCACAGGAGAGTGACATGATGACGGATATTCTCTATCCGCACGATGCGCAGCTCTATGACCGACGCTTTATGAACTGCGCCGAGCGTCACGCCGTGGTGTTTCTTAAAGAGCGCCGGGCGCAAACCGATCTGCTTTTTTACCGCGCGCTGGTAAGCAGCGATGAGATTTTTCGCCAGATTATCCAGCAAAAAAAGCCGAAATATAATTTCGTGAATGGCTGTTTCAGTGAACCGGATCTAAACGCGCTGGGTATTTATCCGCACGAACTACGCGGCGAATGTTTTGCGCAAATTAAGCCGGATATCGACGCGCTTATTCGGCAGCATGGATTTGTGCTCATTTCCGGTTCGGTATTTTATTTCCCGCACTGCCCGGAATACCGACAGAAACATTTACATCATCTGGTGGTGTTGAATGGCACAGATGAAGCGCATGGCCGTTATCAGGTCGCCGATGATAATCCGGCAAGCGTACTGTGCCAGTATCAATATGGATTACAGGACGTGGCGGGATTTTTTGATAATAACGGCGACCGACTGGCGCGCTGGTTTACGCTTGATAATTACGATAGCGACGAAGCGACTCACTATTTCCAACATGCGCTGCGCGATTACCTTAGCCATTATCAGGACAGCCAGCAGTTTTTATCCGACATTGAGGACTATCTGAAAGATAATTTTGAAGCACGTGAAATTAAATTGCAGTTATTACATGACGGATTCAGTTTACTATCAGGATCGCGAACGCTGTTCGCTCACTATTTATCGCTTCAGCATCCCGACCAGGACGCCATAACTGAACTGGCGCGCCAGCTCGGCCAGCAGGCGTTTATTCTGAAAAGCCTGGTGGTGAAAGCGCGCATTACCCAGCGGCTGGATATTGCCGACCTGGCGACGCGCGCCCGACAGTTTCAGGAGCAGGAAAGCGCTTTGTTACAGGCATTACGCACTCTGCTGCGAGGACATTGAGATGACCACAACGGTACAGAAAAAAGGCTACGGGGAGCTGCTGCGTGAAAAACGCTTCTTTCCTTTCTTTTACAGCCAGATCCTGACGAACCTGGGCGACGGGCTGTTTTCCGTTTCGCTTATCTATTACGCGCTGAAGATTGGCTCGTCGGCGGCGACGCTTGGGGCCATCGTGTTTGCCATCACGCTGACACGCGGCCTGCTCGGGCCGCTGGGCGGCGTCATCAGCGACCGGCTTGACCGGCGCAGCTATGTCATTTGCCTCGAAGTGTTGCGCACCCTGAGCGTGCTGGCGATCCCGGCGCTCTATTATGCGGGCTGGCTTAACATTTACGGACTGTCGGCTATCGGCGTGTTTATCTCCACCCTGTTTGCGATCTCCGTGCCGGCGGCGAAAGCGCTGATCCCGACGCTTGCCGGAACCGAACGTCTGCAGCTGGCGAACGGGTTGATCCAGACGGTCACCTGGCCCGCGTTTTTCCTCGGCTCCGGCCTGCTGGCGCTGCTTCAGGACCGCATTCCTTCCCAGATGCTGTTTGTGGTGACGGGCATGGTCTTCGGCGTTTCAAGCCTGCTGCTGTGGACAATGCCAAAGAGCGAACCGCGTCCCGCCCCGCGAACCGCCTGACGCCGGGTGTGTTTTTTCAGGAGCTGCGCAACGGGTATCAGGTGTTGCATGTTGATCCGGTGATGCGCACCCGCGTCTGGCTGTATGGCGCGTTTACGTTCTTCTGGCGCGGCAGCCTGCAAATCTGCATCCCGATCCTTATCCTGCGCACGCTGGAAAGCCCGCCGTGGCTCTACGGCGCGCTGATGTTCGCCAACGGACTGGCGGAGCTGCTGGCGAATTTGTGGGTCGGGAAGCGGTTCTTCCAGCGTCCGCTGCTGTTTACCTACTCCTGCGAAGTCCTTCTCGGAAGCGGCCTGCTGCTGCTGGCGCTGAGCCTGTGGCTGCCGTTCACTTACCTCTGGCTGTTCTCGGCGGTGGTGCTGATTGGCGTCGCGGCCGCGACCATTGATATCCCGCTGCTGACGGTTATCCAGAAGCAGATCCCGGCGGAACATGTCGGGAAGGTGATCAGCTACTGGTTTACCATCGGCTCCTGCGGCGGCGCGGCGGGCTCGCTGCTGCTGGGGATGCTGTTCGACCTGGTGCCGGTCGGCACCGGCATTATGATGACCGGCGCGGCATGCCTGTTTATCGGGCTCGCGTTTTACAGCTGGGCGCACAAGCGCAACACGTTTACGGAGGAGCGCGGCGTGGACGCGGTGGTGTGATGTCACGAGGCCGAAAGATTAAAAACCCGCATTAACAGCGCGTTAATGCGGGTTAGTGGATGCTTACTTACCGATGTGAAGCGGCGTTACTTACCGATACAGAAGCTTGAGAAAATGCGGCCCAGCAGATCGTCGGAGGTGAATTCGCCGGTTATCTCGCTTAACGCCTGTTGCGCCAGACGCAGCTCTTCGGCCAGCAGCTCGCCCGCCCAGGCACCCAGCAGCTGCGCTTTGCCCTGTTGCAGATGGTTGGCTGCTGTTTCCAGCGCCTGCAGATGACGGCGACGGGCCAGGAAACCGCCTTCCATGCTGGTGTCAAAGCCCATGCTCTGTTTCAGATGGCTGCGCAGCACGTCCACGCCGTCGCTGGTGCGCGCGGAGAGGCGAACAAGTGAGTGACCATTTACTTCGCTGATACCCGGCAGCTCGCCAGTAACGTCCGCTTTGTTACGCACGACGGTAATCGGCAGTGTCGCGGGCAGACGAGCGATAAAATCGGGCCAGATCTGCGCCGGGTCGGTGGCGTCGGTCGTGGTGCCATCTACCATAAACAGCACGCGATCAGCCTGTTCAATCTCCTGCCAGGCGCGCTCGATACCGATGCGTTCCACCTCGTCGCTCGCTTCACGCAAACCGGCAGTATCGATGATGTGCAGCGGCATGCCGTCGATATGAATATGCTCGCGCAGCACGTCGCGGGTGGTGCCGGCGATATCCGTGACAATCGCCGCCTCGCGGCCCGCCAGCGCGTTCAGCAGGCTCGATTTGCCCGCGTTCGGGCGCCCCGCAATCACCACTTTCATCCCTTCACGCAGCAGGCTACCCTGGCGCGCTTCGGCGCGGACGGCGTCAAGATCGCCGATGACCTCATTAAGCTGCGCCTCGATTTTCCCGTCCGAGAGGAAATCGATCTCCTCATCCGGGAAATCGATAGCCGCTTCGACAAAGATACGCAGGTGGGTGAGCGCCTCGACCAGATGGTTCACGCGGGCCGAGAACGCGCCCTGTAAGGAGTTGAGCGCCGAACGGGCCGCCTGCTCGGAACTGGCGTCGATAAGGTCGGCGATGGCTTCCGCCTGGGCGAGATCGAGCTTGTCGTTAAGAAACGCGCGCTCGGAGAATTCGCCAGGACGCGCGATGCGCACGCCGGGAAGGGTGAGGATACGTTTTAACAGCAGATCGAGGATCACCGGGCCGCCGTGGCCCTGTAATTCCAGCACATCTTCGCCGGTAAAAGAGTTGGGGCCGGGGAACCACAGCGCGATCCCCTGATCGAGCGCCGTGCCATCGGCGTCTTTAAACGGCAGGTAATCGGCATAGCGCGCTTTCGGCAGTTTGCCCAGCACCGCCTGCGCCACGTCCCGCGCCTGCTGGCCGGAGATGCGCAGAATGCCCACGCCGCCGCGTCCGGGAGGCGTCGCCTGGGCGACAATAGTGTCGTTATGGCTCATGGTTTGTCTCATGTCATACCAATAAAAAGGGCGGTCATCAGACCGCCCTTAACGTTATATTCCTTTGCCGGATGGCGGCTTCGCCTTATCCGGTTTACTACCGAATCAGGACTTCTTCTTCTCGCGGCTATGCAGACCGCGTTTTTCCAGACCGCGGTAGATCAGCTGCTGCTGAAGGATGGTGACCAGGTTGCTGACGATATAGTACAGCACCAGACCGGACGGGAACCACAGGAAGAAGACCGTAAAGATGACCGGCATAAAGGTCATGATCTTCTGCTGCATCGGGTCGGTCACGGTGGTCGGCGACATCTTCTGAATGAAGAACATGGTCGCGCCCATCAGGATCGGCAGAATGTAGTACGGGTCCTGCGCGGAAAGGTCATGGATCCACAGCGCGAACGGCGCGTGACGCAGTTCCACAGAGCCCATCAGCATGTAGTACAGCGCAAGGAAGATAGGCATCTGGATCAGCAGCGGGAAGCAGCCGCCCAGCGGGTTCACTTTCTCCGCTTTGTACAGCGCCATCATCTCCTGGCTCATACGCTGCTTATCGTCGCCCAGACGCTCGCGCATAGCCTGAATCTTCGGCTGCAGCAGGCGCATTTTCGCCATGGAGGTGTACTGCGCTTTGGTCAGCGGGTACATCACGCCACGAACGATAAAGGTGATGGCGATAATCGCAAAGCCCCAGTTGCCGAGGAAGCCGTGGATCCATTTCAGCAGCTTGAACAGCGGCTGAGAGATAAACCACAACCAGCCGTAGTCAACGGTCAGGTCAAGGTGCGGCGCAACGGCGGCCATTTTGTCCTGAATTTCCGGGCCGACCCACAGCGTGCTCGCAAGCGATGCTGTCTGGCCTGGCTGTACCTGAACCGGTGCGGATTTGTAACCGATAGCGGCCACGCCATTACCCAGGTTCGCGGTATAGAAGTTGTTGGTGCCGTTGTTCGTCGGAACCCATGCGGTTGCGAAGTACTGCTGGAGCATCGCTACCCAGCCGCCTTTGGCATTCACGTTCAGATTTTCATCGTCGGCGATAGTATCGAACTTATATTTCTCATACTTCTCGTCCGGCGTGGAGTAGGCCGCGCCGCGGAAAGTATGCAGAGCAAAGTTGTTGCTGCCGGTGTCGCGATGGCTCGGCAGATCGATGGTCTGCTTCAGCTGGCCGAACGTGGAGACTTCAAGCGGCTGCGTGCCGGCGTTCTTCACGTTGTAACCCACATACACGGCGTACTGGCCGCGTTTCAGGGCGAACGTTTTGGTGAAGGTGTTGCCTGCCGCGTCGGTGAAGGTCATCGGGATCAGCAGTTCATTCTGACCGTCAGCCAGGACGTAAGTGTCGCGCTCGACATTATAAAGCGGGCGACCCTGATTGTTATTCGGGTTGTCCGGGCCGTTACGACCGGTCAGGCCGCTCTGTGCCTGATAAACGAATTCCGGCGTGGTTTCCAGCAGCTGGAACGGCTCGCTGGAGCCCAGCTCTTTCGGGTATGCCAGCAGAAGTGCCTGCTCGATGTCGCCACCACGGGTATTGATGGTAAGAGAAAGGACATCGGTCTTAACGGTAATGAGTTTCCCCTGGCCACTGGCCGGTACGCCCTGGCTTGCGGCGCTACCCGCTGCGGTGGTCGTAGTCTGCGTGGTCTGCTGAACCTGGGGTTTTGGAGCTTTATCTTGCTCCCAGGCTTGCCAGATCATGAAAGACACGAACAACAAAGCGATGACAAAAAGATTGCGTTGCGAATCCATCGTTAGTGTTCTCTGGTATCAAAAGGTCCTGGCGGGACGGGGTCGTCTCCACCCGGGTTCAAAGGGTGGCATTTTAATACGCGTTTCACTGTCAACCAACTGCCTTTTAACACCCCAAACCTGCGCAATGCCTCAATTCCGTACTGCGAACAGGTGGGGTGAAAACGGCAATGCGGCCCGAGAAGCGGACTAATGAAGCGTTGATAGACCCGGATGAGGGCTATCAGGAGCCGCGAACCAGGCGACAATGACGACGCCATAATTTTTCCAAAGCTTCCGAAAGCTCCCGGTTATCGAGGTCGGCAATCCCGCGCTTCGCCACCACCACGAAATCCATAGGCGGAAGTTCATGCTGACGTAAACGGAAGCTTTCACGCGTCAGACGTTTAATCCGATTGCGTTCATGGGCGCGTTTGACGTTTTTCTTGGCGACGGTAAGACCGATGCGGGGATGCCCCAGCGAATTAAGGCGGCCGAGGATGGTGATTTGCGGCGTGCCAGCCCGTTGTGGCTGCTGGAAGACGAAGGTGAAATGAGCGGGAGTTAACAAACGTAACTCCCTGGGAAATGCGAGCTTAACCACTAAGGGGTTAGCTATTACTTGGAAACGGTCAGACGAGCGCGGCCTTTAGCACGACGACGTGCCAGAACCTGACGACCATTTTTAGTAGCCATACGAGCACGGAAGCCGTGAGAACGGTTGCGCTTCAGTACAGACGGTTGAAAAGTGCGTTTCATGGCGATTTCTACCTAAACTTGAATAAATTCACTGACTTTGCGTATGCGCGAACGGCCTGCCGGACGACTTACGCCAAAGTAATCGACGATTAAAGAGGCCGGATTGTAATAATTGTACACTCCGGAGTCAATTCACTTTCCTTATTTCCCGCGCTTTTCACCTCAATCAGAGGATAAAAAACACGCAAAATTCAGGCGATAAACCGCGCTTTACGCACCGGGTGGGGAATTATACGGGCTCGCCGGCAAAGCGCAAGGATCGCGCGGGATCTTCGTTAGATCGATAAAGCGAAATTTTCGCGATCGTCATTAATTTTTCCGATATGCCGGTCAAATCGTGCCGCAGCCATGAAAGGATCGATTACACTTAAGCGTCCTGACGCGGCCCTGTGGATAAATCGGGAAGAATCTGTGAGAAACAGGAGATCTCTGTCTCGCTTTAGGCTATGATCCGCGGTCCCGATCGGGATCCCTGATCTCAGGCATCGGGTAAAAACCGCAAATAGCGGTTCGCACGCCTCCCGGCTCGGGGCTTGTCGGCGTGTGTCAACAATCATGAATGTTTCAGTCTTCGTCTTTTATCGACTTTTGTTCGAGTGGAGTCCGCCGTGTCACTTTCGCTTTGGCAGCAGTGTCTTGCCCGATTGCAGGATGAGTTACCAGCCACTGAATTCAGCATGTGGATACGCCCCCTACAGGCGGAACTGAGCGATAACACGCTGGCTTTGTATGCGCCAAACCGGTTTGTGCTCGATTGGGTAAGGGACAAATACCTCAATAATATCAACGGATTGCTGAATGATTTCTGCGGCTCTGACGCGCCGCTGCTGCGCTTTGAAGTTGGCACTAAACCGCTGACCCAGACGACGCCAGCGCCTGCAAGCCAGGCGGTCAAGCCGGCGCAGGCCGCGCCCGCCGCGGCACCTGTGCGCCCGGCGTGGGACAACGTGCCCGCGCCGGCGGAGCCGTCCTACCGCTCTAACGTCAACGTCAAACACACCTTTGATAACTTCGTTGAGGGTAAATCCAACCAGCTGGCCCGCGCGGCGGCGCGTCAGGTGGCGGATAACCCCGGCGGCGCGTATAACCCGCTCTTCCTTTATGGCGGCACGGGTCTTGGTAAAACGCACCTGCTACATGCGGTCGGCAACGGCATCATGGCGCGCAAGCCCAATGCCAAAGTCGTCTATATGCACTCCGAGCGTTTCGTGCAGGACATGGTGAAAGCGCTGCAAAACAACGCCATCGAAGAGTTCAAACGCTACTACCGTTCGGTGGATGCGCTGCTTATTGACGATATTCAGTTCTTCGCCAATAAAGAGCGATCCCAGGAAGAGTTTTTCCACACCTTTAACGCCCTGCTGGAAGGTAATCAGCAGATCATCCTTACCTCGGATCGTTATCCAAAAGAGATCAATGGGGTTGAGGATCGTCTGAAATCGCGCTTCGGCTGGGGTCTCACGGTAGCTATTGAGCCACCGGAGTTAGAAACTCGCGTGGCGATCCTGATGAAAAAGGCGGATGAGAACGATATCCGTCTGCCAGGCGAAGTCGCCTTCTTTATTGCCAAGCGTCTGCGATCCAACGTGCGTGAGCTCGAAGGCGCGCTGAACCGTGTCATCGCCAACGCCAACTTTACTGGTCGCGCCATTACTATCGATTTTGTGCGCGAGGCGCTGCGCGATCTGCTGGCGCTCCAGGAAAAACTGGTCACTATCGACAATATTCAAAAGACGGTGGCGGAGTACTACAAGATCAAGGTGGCGGATTTGCTCTCCAAGCGGCGCTCCCGCTCGGTCGCGCGTCCGCGCCAGATGGCGATGGCGCTCGCCAAAGAGCTGACCAACCACAGTCTGCCGGAAATCGGCGATGCGTTTGGCGGCCGCGACCACACCACGGTGCTGCACGCCTGTCGCAAGATAGAGCAGCTGCGTGAGGAAAGCCACGATATCAAAGAAGATTTCTCCAATTTAATCAGAACATTATCTTCGTGACGCTATGAAATTTACCGTTGAACGTGAACATTTATTAAAGCCGCTCCAGCAGGTCAGCGGCCCGCTGGGCGGCCGTCCGACGCTGCCTATTCTCGGCAACCTGTTGCTCCAGGTCGCGGACGGTGCGCTGTCGCTGACCGGCACCGATCTGGAAATGGAAATGGTGGCGCGCGTCGCGTTGGTGCAGCCGCACGAGCCAGGCGCCACTACCGTACCGGCCCGTAAATTCTTTGATATCTGCCGCGGCCTGCCGGAAGGCGCGGAAATCGCCGTTCAACTGGATGGCGACCGCATGCGGGTGAGCTCGGGGCGCAGCCGTTTTTCGCTCTCCACGCTGCCAGCGGCGGATTTCCCGAATCTGGACGACTGGCAGAGCGAAGTGGAATTCACGCTTGCCCAGGCGACCATGAAGCGTCTGATCGAGGCCACGCAATTTTCGATGGCGCATCAGGATGTCCGTTACTACCTCAACGGCATGCTGTTTGAAACCGAAGGCGAAGATCTGCGTACTGTGGCGACTGACGGCCACCGTCTGGCGGTTTGCTCAATGCCGGTTGGCCAGCCATTACCGAACCATTCGGTGATTGTGCCGCGTAAAGGCGTGCTGGAGCTGATGCGTATGCTCGACGGCGGCGACGCCCCGCTGCGTATTCAGATAGGCAGCAACAATATCCGCGCGCACGTCGGCGATTTTATCTTTACCTCGAAACTGGTCGACGGCCGCTTCCCGGATTATCGCCGCGTACTGCCGAAAAACCCGGACAAAACGCTGGAAGCCGGCTGCGATATCCTCAAGCAGGCGTTTGCCCGCGCGGCGATCCTCTCGAATGAGAAATTCCGCGGCGTGCGTCTGTATGTGAGCGAAAACCAGCTGAAAATCACCGCCAATAACCCGGAACAGGAAGAGGCGGAAGAGATCCTCGACGTCACCTACGCGGGCACGGAGATGGAAATCGGCTTTAACGTCAGTTATGTGCTGGACGTGCTTAACGCGCTGAAGTGCGAGAATGTGCGCATTCTGCTGACGGATTCGGTGTCGAGCGTGCAGATTGAAGACGCGGCGAGTACATCCGCAGCCTATGTCGTCATGCCCATGAGGCTTTAGAAAATATCGGGCTATCTTACTTGTTATTCTGGCTCCGGGCAGTGCTCGCAATCCTCACGTACTTCAGTACGCTCCGGTTGCTGCGCGCTGGCCGAAACCAGAATAACTGCGCCGATAACGCCCTGGCTAAGAATGAATCATGTCGCTATCCCGTTTACTCATCAAAGATTTCCGCAATATCGAAAACGCGGATCTCGCGCTCTCTCCCGGTTTCAACTTTCTGGTTGGCGCTAACGGCAGCGGAAAAACCAGCGTGCTGGAAGCGATTTACACGCTGGGCCACGGGCGCGCGTTTCGCAGTCTGCAAATCGGGCGAGTGATCCGCCACGAGCAGGATGCTTTTATTCTCCACGGGCGGTTGCAGGGCGACGAGCGTGAAGTGTCGGTCGGTCTCACAAAAGATCGCAACGGCGACAGCACGGTGCGTATCGACGGCAGCGACGGCCACAAAGTGGCTGAGCTGGCGCAACTGATGCCGATGCAATTAATTACCCCTGAGGGGTTTACTTTGCTCGGCGGCGGCCCCAAATACAGAAGAGCGTTCCTCGACTGGGGATGCTTCCATAACGAGCCAGGCTTTTTTGTCGCCTGGAGCAACTTAAAGCGCCTGCTCAAACAGCGCAATGCCGCGCTGCGACAGGTGACCCGCTATGAACAACTGCGCCCGTGGGACCGCGAACTGGTCCCGTTGGCCGAACAGATAAGTCAGTGGCGCGCCAGCTACAGCGAGGCGATCGCCCACGATATGGCTGATACCTGCGCTCAGTTTTTGCCGGAATTTACGCTTACCTTTTCTTTCCAGCGCGGCTGGGAGAAAGAGAGCGACTATGCCGACGTGCTGGAGCGCGGTTTTGAGCGCGACCGGATGCTGACCTATACCGCGCACGGCCCGCATAAGGCTGATTTTCGCATTCGCGCCGACGGCGCGCCGGTGGAAGATACGCTGTCGCGCGGGCAGCTCAAGCTGCTGATGTGCGCGCTGCGTCTGGCGCAGGGTGAGTTTCTCACCCGAGAAAGCGGACGATGCTGTCTTTATCTGATAGATGATTTTGCCTCTGAACTCGACGACGCCCGACGTGGGCTTCTGGCGCAGCGCCTGAAGGCTACGCAGTCGCAAGTCTTTGTCAGCGCGATTAGCGCCGAACATATTCTCGACATGACGGACAAAAATTCGAAGATGTTCGCTGTCGATCAGGGTAAAATAACGGATTAACCCAAGTTAAAATGAGCGAGAAACGTTGATGTCGAATTCTTATGACTCCTCCAGTATCAAAGTCCTGAAAGGGCTGGATGCGGTGCGTAAGCGCCCGGGTATGTATATCGGCGATACGGATGACGGCACCGGTCTGCACCACATGGTATTCGAGGTGGTAGATAACGCTATCGACGAAGCGCTCGCGGGTCACTGTAAAGATATCGTCGTGACCATTCATGCCGATAACTCTGTCTCGGTATCGGATGACGGGCGCGGCATTCCGACCGGTATTCACCCGGAAGAAGGCGTTTCGGCGGCGGAAGTTATCATGACCGTTCTGCATGCGGGCGGTAAATTTGATGATAACTCTTATAAAGTCTCCGGCGGTCTGCACGGGGTAGGCGTTTCCGTCGTAAACGCCCTGTCGCAGAAGCTGGAACTGGTTATCCGCCGCGAAGGCAAAATCCACCAGCAGACTTACGTGCATGGCGTACCGCAAGCGCCGCTGGCTGTGACCGGCGACACCGAGCAGACCGGTACTCAGGTCCGCTTCTGGCCAAGCCACGAAACCTTTACCAACGTCACCGAATTTGAATATGACATCCTGGCAAAGCGCCTGCGCGAGCTGTCGTTCCTGAACTCCGGCGTCTCTATTCGTCTCGTCGATAAACGCGACGGCAAAGAGGATCATTTCCATTACGAAGGCGGCATCAAGGCGTTTGTTGAGTACCTCAACAAGAACAAAACGCCGATCCACCCGAACATTTTCTATTTCTCCACCGAGAAAGACGGTATCGGCGTGGAAGTGGCGCTGCAGTGGAACGACGGTTTCCAGGAAAACATCTACTGCTTTACCAACAACATTCCGCAGCGCGACGGCGGTACGCACCTGGCGGGCTTCCGTGCGGCGATGACCCGTACGCTGAACGCCTATATGGATAAAGAGGGCTACAGCAAAAAAGCGAAAGTCAGCGCCACCGGCGATGACGCGCGCGAAGGTCTGATCGCTGTGGTTTCCGTAAAAGTGCCGGATCCGAAATTCTCCTCCCAGACCAAAGACAAACTGGTCTCCTCCGAGGTGAAATCGGCGGTTGAACAGCAGATGAACGAACTGCTGGCGGAATACCTGCTGGAAAACCCTAACGACGCCAAAATCGTGGTCGGCAAAATCATCGACGCCGCGCGCGCCCGTGAAGCGGCCCGTAAAGCGCGTGAAATGACCCGTCGTAAAGGCGCGCTGGATCTCGCAGGCCTGCCGGGCAAACTGGCGGACTGCCAGGAGCGCGACCCGGCGCACTCCGAACTCTACCTGGTGGAAGGGGACTCCGCGGGCGGTTCTGCAAAACAGGGCCGTAACCGTAAGAATCAGGCGATCCTGCCGCTGAAAGGGAAAATCCTGAACGTGGAGAAAGCGCGCTTTGACAAAATGCTCTCTTCCCAGGAAGTCGCGACGCTTATCACCGCGCTCGGCTGCGGCATCGGCCGTGACGAATATAACCCGGATAAGCTGCGTTACCACAGCATCATCATCATGACCGATGCGGACGTCGACGGCTCGCACATTCGTACGCTGCTGTTGACCTTCTTCTATCGTCAGATGCCGGAAATCATCGAACGCGGTCACGTCTATATCGCGCAGCCGCCGCTGTATAAAGTGAAGAAAGGCAAACAAGAACAGTACATTAAAGACGACGAAGCGATGGATCAGTATCAGATCTCCATCGCGCTGGACGGCGCGACGCTGCATGCGAACGCGAGCGCGCCAGCTATCGCCGGCGAAGTGCTGGAGAAGCTGGTGTCTGAGTACAACGGCGCGCAGAAGATGATCAACCGTATGGAGCGTCGCTACCCGCGCGCGCTGCTAAAAGAGCTGGTCTATCAGCCGACGCTGACGGAAGAGGCGCTGGCCGATGAAGCGAACGTGACCCGCTGGGTCTCCGCGCTTATCACCACGCTTAATGAAAACGAGCAGCACGGTAGCGTCTGGAAGTACGACATTCGTGAAAACGCTGAAACGCGTCGTTTCGAGCCAGTGGTGCGCGTGCGTACCCACGGCGTCGACACCGATTACGTGCTCGACCACGAGTTCGTGACCGGCGGCGAATACCGTCGTCTCTGCACGCTCGGTGAGAAGCTGCGCGGTCTGATCGAAGAAGATGCGTTTATCGAGCGCGGCGAACGCCGTCAGCCGGTAGCGAGCTTCGAGCAGGCGCTGGACTGGCTGGTGAAAGAGTCCCGTCGCGGTCTCTCGATTCAGCGTTATAAAGGTCTCGGCGAGATGAACCCGGAGCAGCTGTGGGAAACCACGATGGATCCGGAAAGCCGCCGTATGCTGCGCGTTACCGTCAAAGACGCGATTGCCGCCGACCAGCTCTTCACAACGCTGATGGGCGACGCCGTTGAACCGCGCCGCGCCTTTATCGAAGAAAACGCCCTGAAAGCGGCGAACATCGATATCTGATAGCCGTTGTGGCGGGTGGCGCTTCGCTTACCCGCCTACGCGCGCAGTCTGTACAGATACAGGGCGGGTAAGCGTAGCGCACCCGCCTTTATCATTTATATTCGTCATCGGGCGCAGGGAGGCTTAACGCTCACACTTGCCTCGCGCGCGTCATCATCGTCGTTAACCCGCGCTTCCTTTCTCTTTAACCGGCGCATTAACCGGCATTTTCCCCGCAGATTCATCCCCTTTTCTCGCCCCGACTGCTACTGTTTTTTGAGCACAATCGCGTTAGCATGCCAAAAGGCTCATTTATGCAGGGGAACTCATGGCTATCAAACTTATCGCAATTGACATGGATGGCACTTTATTGCTGCCCGATCACACCATTTCACCGGGCGTAAAAAACGCCATTGCCGCAGCCCGTGAACAGGGCATCAACGTAGTGCTGACGACCGGACGGCCTTTTGCGGGCGTGGAGAGTTATCTGCGCGAGTTGCATATGGATAAACCGGGCGATTACTGCATCACCTACAACGGCGCGCTGGTGCAAAAGGCAAGCGACGGCAGCACCGTAGCGCAAACACCGCTCAACTATGACGATTATCGCTATCTGGAGCAGCTTTCACGCGAGGTCGGCTCGCACTTCCACGCGCTCGACCGCACCACGCTCTATACCGCGAACCGCGATATCAGCCGTTATACCGTGCATGAATCTTTTGTCGCCACCATTCCGCTGGTGTTCTGCGAAGCGGAAAAAATGGACCCAAACATGACCTTTCTGAAGGTGATGATGATCGACGAGCCGGAGATCCTCGACAAAGCTATCACGCGTATTCCGCAGGAAGTAAAAGAGAAATACACGGTGCTGAAAAGCGCGCCGTATTTCCTTGAGATCCTCGATAAGCGCGTTACCAAAGGCACCGGCGTGAAATCACTGGCTGACGTCTTAAACATCCAGCCGGAGGAAGTGATGGCAATAGGCGATCAGGAAAACGATATTGCGATGATCGAATACGCGGGCATCGGCGTGGCGATGGAAAATGCCATCGATGCAGTGAAAGAGGCCGCCAACGTCGTGACCCGCTCGAATCTGGAGGATGGCGTCGCGTACGCTATTGAGAAATTCGCGCTGCGTTAATGGAGTGACGCGCCGCCCGTTAATCGGCGGACGGCGCGTCAGAAAGGCGCTTTCGGCTGCATAGCCACGCAAAGTCTCGCCTGGCCTGAAAGGGCGGGGTTACCCCCGCCCTGCGGGTTGCTACTTACCGGATTCGTAAGCCAGAAACGCAGCAAACTCCCTTTGCCCGTCCTTCAGCCTTAGTTCGCACAGCGAATGACGCGCAGAAATGTAAATACTAACAACGTGATACAGAGCGTTACTACGCACCAGAACAGGGTACTTCGCAGCAGTTTCATGGCCTTCCTCTCCTTGCCTTTCGGCGGGTAAGAGGCTGCGCTGATGGGGTCCAGGCATCAGTAGGCCTCGTGGGTTAATTGAAAAATTACCTTCGGGGCTTTCTTCTTTCTGCCTCACCACATTTTGCATTTCTGCCGACCGCAAGAGGCAAAAAGCCTCAAGCGCCGCCGCCCTTATAAATTTCTCTTCCTGCGCTAAACCATCAAAACCCTGCGGGCGTTTTGCTGAATTTTTGTGCCTTTTCCCTGCTGAATTTCTGCCCTTCGCGTCATTTTCTACCATCATCAGCTCACTTGATGAATCCCGCGCAGCTATCTCTCCCGATATATCCTTTTGTCGTTTTTGTGATCTAAATTGTAGTACAACAAATATGGATTGTACTACATTGAACCCATCAGCACGGCCACCCGCGTCACGGTTGTACTTCAAAAATGCGGCGAAATTCGGCGGTCAGGGTAAAGTAGGCGAAGAAACCTCGCGTGAAAGGAACCCAAAAGATGACCAAAACCGACCGCATTATTGTGACGCTGGGCCGCCAGATCGTAGGCGGGAAATATGTACCGGGCGCCGCGCTCCCCGCCGAAGCGGAGCTGTGCGAAGAGTTTGAAACCTCGCGCAATATCATCCGCGAGGTGTATCGCTCGCTGATGGCGAAGCGGCTGATTGAGATGAAGCGCTATCGCGGCGCGTTTGTCGCGCCACGCAACCAGTGGAACTACCTCGACACCGAAGTGTTGCAGTGGGTGCTGGAGCACGATGACGACCCGCAGCTTATCGCCTCCATGAGTGAAGTGCGCAATCTGGTTGAACCTGCTATCGCCCGCTGGGCGGCGGAGCGCGCCACGTCAAGCGATCTGGCGCGCATTGAGGCGGCGCTCAACGACATGATTGCCAACAACCAGGATCGCGACGCGTTTAATGAGGCAGACATCCGCTATCACGAAGCGGTGCTGGAGGCGGTGCATAACCCGGTGCTGCAACAGCTCAGCGTGGCTATCAGCTCTCTGCAACGGGCTGTGTTTGAGCGCACCTGGATGGGCGATGAGGCCAACATGCCGAAAACGCTCCAGGAACATAAAGCGCTGTTCGATGCGATACGGCATCAGGACGGCGAGGCGGCGGAGCAGGCGGCGTTAACCATGATCGCAAGCTCCACAAAACGGCTGAAGGAAATCACATGACATCTCGCTACATCGCTATCGACTGGGGTTCCACGAATCTTCGCGCCTGGCTTTTTCAGGGCGAACAGTGCCTGGAGAGCAGGCAATCGGAGGCGGGCGTCACCCGCCTTAACGGCAGAACCCCCGAAGCGGTGTTAGCGCAGGTGACGGAAGGCTGGCGCGATGCCGCCACCCCTGTCGTCATGGCCGGGATGGTGGGCAGCAACGCTGGCTGGACTGTCGCTCCTTATCTTCCTTGCCCGGCGCGTTTCGCCGATATCGGCAGCCAGCTCACCACCGTCGCCCCCAACGTCTTTATTATTCCAGGCCTGTGCGTTACCCGTGGCGATAACCGCAACGTGATGCGCGGCGAGGAGACCCAACTGCTGGGCGCCCGCGAGCTTGCCCCCGCGCCGCTCTACATCATGCCCGGCACGCACTGCAAATGGGTGCAGGCCGACGCCGCGCAGGTCAGCGATTTTCGCACCGTCATGACCGGCGAGCTGCATCATCTGCTGTTAAGCCACTCCCTTATCGGCGCGGGTCTGCCGGAACAGCAGCCGGACGCTGCCGCCTTCGACGCGGGCCTTGCGCAGGGCGTGGAAACCGACGCGCCCCTGACACGCCTTTTTGAAGTGCGTGCCGCCCATGTGCTGGGCGAGCTGGCGCGCGAGCACGTCGCTGAATTTCTTTCCGGGTTGCTGATTGGCAATGAAGTGGCAAGCCAGCTTCGCCACTGGCAGCCAGATCGCCCGCAACCCCTCACGCTGGTCGCCAGCCCATCCCTTGCCAGACGATACCAGCGCGCGCTGACGCTGCTCGGTTACACGGCCCGGACGCTGGAGGGCGACAGCGCATTTCAGGCAGGCATAAGGAGTCTCGCTCATGCAGTGGCACACTGATCTCCCTCTTATCGCAATCTTACGCGGCATTACCCCGCCGGAAGCCGAAGCGCATGTCGCCGCGGTGCTCGACGCCGGTTTCGACGCGGTAGAGATCCCGCTTAACTCGCCGCAGTGGCAGCAGAGTCTGCCGACGCTCGTGAAGGCGTTCGGCGAGCGCGCGTTGATTGGCGCGGGCACGGTGCTGAAGCCGGAGCAGGTGGATGAACTGGCGCAGATGGGCTGCAAGCTTATCGTCACGCCGAATATTCAGCCCGACGTCATCAAACGCGCGGTGGGTTATGGCATGACCGTCTGCCCCGGCTGCGCCACGGCAACGGAGGCGTTCACCGCCATTGAGGCGGGCGCGCAGGCGCTGAAAATTTTCCCGTCCTCCGCTTTCGGGCCGGACTACATCAAAGCGCTAAAAGCCGTGCTGCCGCCGGACATCCCGGTCTTCGCGGTCGGTGGCGTCACGCCGGATAACCTGGCGGTGTGGCTCAACGCGGGCTGTGTCGGCGCCGGGCTTGGCAGCGATCTCTATCGCGCCGGACAGTCCGTATCGCGCACGACGGAGCAGGCGAAAGCATTTGTTAAGGCGTATCGAGAGGCAGTGCAATGAAAATTACCAGACTAACGACGTACCGTTTACCCCCCCGCTGGATGTTTCTCAGGATTGAGACGGATGAAGGCGTGGTCGGGTGGGGCGAGCCAGTTATCGAAGGGCGCGCCCGCACGGTCGAAGCGGCGGTGCATGAGCTTGGCGAATACCTGATTGGTCAGGATCCGGCCCGCATCAACGATTTATGGCAGGTGATGTATCGCGGTGGTTTTTATCGCGGCGGCCCAATACTGATGAGCGCCATCGCGGGTATTGACCAGGCGCTGTGGGATATCAAAGGTAAAGTGTTGAACGCGCCGGTCTGGCAACTGATGGGCGGCCTGGTGCGCGATAAAATCAAAGCCTACAGCTGGGTAGGGGGCGACCGACCGGCGGAAGTTATCGCCGGTATTAAAACGCTGCGCCAGATAGGCTTTGACACCTTTAAATTAAATGGCTGCGAAGAGTTAGGCATTATTGATGATTCGCGTAAAGTCGACGCTGCGGTAAATACCGTTGCGCAGATCCGCGAGGAATTCGGCAGTGAAATAGAATTCGGGCTTGATTTCCACGGACGCGTCAGCGCGCCGATGGCGAAAATATTAATTAAAGAGCTCGAACCTTATCGCCCGTTATTTATTGAAGAGCCGGTATTAGCTGAACAGGCTGAATATTATCCGCGCCTCGCCGCGCAGACGCATATTCCGATTGCGGCAGGCGAACGCATGTTCTCGCGTTTTGAATTTAAGCGCGTACTGGAAGCTGGCGGCCTCGCTATCCTGCAACCCGATTTATCGCACGCGGGCGGTATTACCGAATGCGCGAAAATCGCCGCGATGGCGGAAGCCTATGATGTCGGCCTCGCGCCGCACTGCCCGCTCGGGCCGATTGCGCTTGCGGCCTGCCTGCATGTGGATTTCATCTCGCGCAACGCGGTATTCCAGGAGCAGAGCATGGGCATTCACTATAACCAGGGTGCCGAGTTGCTTGATTTTGTTAAAAATAAAGACGACTTCAAAATGGAAGGCGGCTATTTCCAGCCTTTAATGAAGCCGGGTCTGGGTGTCGAGATTGATGAGGAGCAGGTCATTGAACGCAGCAAAGCGTGCGCTGACTGGCGTAACCCTTTGTGGCGGCACCCTGACGGCTCCGTCGCCGAATGGTAATGCCCGGCATATTTCGCGCTGCAACGGCGTTGGCTGCGTTAATTCGCCCCAGTCACTTACTTTTGTAAGCTCCCGGGGACTCATTAACTTGCCGCCTTGTTGCAACACGAACTATTTAGGGCATTGCGCGTCATATTTCGCGCTGCAACGGCGTTGGCTGCATTAATTCGCCCCAGTCACTTACTTTTGTAAGCTCCCGGGGATTCGTTAACTTGCCGCCTTCCCACAACGCGAATTATTTAGCGCGTTGCGTACATTGGCTTTTCATGCAACGCGAACTCTTCAGGACAAGGTAATTCCGGTTTTTACGAAAATTATTTCGCGTATTGATTAAATGAAAATGAGCCCGGCTCGTCGGGCGGTAAACCCAATATAAAAAACACACCCTCTGTATTTTACAGGGCATGGTGAGGGGCCTCGCTATGCCTTATTCTGGAGACAGAACGTGATGGATATTTCTGTAACGGCTGTAAAACCCGGGCGTCGTCGTTATCTGACGCTCGCGATGATATTTATTACCGTGGTGATTTGTTATGTCGACCGCGCCAATTTAGCGGTGGCGTCGGCGCATATTCAGGAAGAGTTCGGCATTAGCAAAGCGGAGATGGGCTATGTCTTTTCCGCCTTCGCCTGGCTCTACACGCTCTGCCAGATCCCCGGCGGCTGGTTTTTAGACCGCATGGGCTCGCGGCTGACCTATTTCATCGCGATTTTTGGCTGGTCAGTGGCGACGCTGTTTCAGGGCTTCGCAACGGGGCTGCTGTCGCTCATTGGCCTGCGCGCCATCACCGGCGTTTTTGAAGCGCCCGCATTCCCGACTAACAACCGCATGGTCACCAGCTGGTTCCCGGAGCATGAGCGCGCCTCGGCGGTCGGTTTTTACACCTCCGGGCAGTTCGTCGGGCTCGCGTTTCTCACGCCGCTGCTTATCTGGATCCAGGAGCTGCTGAGCTGGCACTGGGTGTTTATCGTCACTGGCGGCATTGGGATCCTCTGGTCGCTGGTCTGGTTTAAGGTTTACCAGCCGCCGCGCCTCACCAAAGGCATCAGCCGGGCGGAGCTGGATTACATCCGCGACGGCGGCGGCCTGGTGGACGGTGATGCGCCCGCAACAAAAGCCGAACGCCAGCCGCTCTCCCGCGCGGACTGGAAATTAGTGTTTCATCGCAAACTGATTGGCGTTTATCTCGGCCAGTTTGCGGTCACGTCCACGCTCTGGTTCTTTCTCACCTGGTTTCCGAACTACCTCACTCAGGAAAAAGGCATCACGGCGCTCAAGGCGGGCATTATGACCACCGTGCCGTTCCTCGCCGCGTTCTTCGGCGTGCTGCTCTCCGGCTGGCTTGCGGACAAGCTGGTGAAAAAAGGGTTCTCACTCGGCGTGGCGCGTAAGACGCCGATTATCTGCGGCCTGTTAATCTCCACCTGCATCATGGGCGCCAACTACACCAACGATCCGACCTGGATTGTCGTGCTGATGGCGCTGGCGTTCTTCGGCAACGGGTTTGCGTCGATCACCTGGTCGCTGGTGTCATCGCTGGCCCCGATGCGCCTGATTGGCCTGACCGGCGGCATGTTCAACTTTGTCGGCGGGCTGGGCGGTATCACCGTACCGCTGGTGATTGGCTACCTGGCGCAGGATTACGGCTTCGGCCCGGCGCTGGTGTACATCTCTGTCGTGGCGCTTATCGGCGCGCTCTCTTACATCCTGCTGGTCGGCGAGGTGAAACGCGTAGGCTGAGGCCCGTCATGAAGGGCAGGGACGCCTGCGACGGAATGCGCAGATAACGCGCCGCCTTGACCTGCGCGCGTGACGTATCGACTGATAACAACCATAAACCTGCCGGGTGTGCCACGGCAGGAGACGAGGGTTCTGCTATGCATACCGATCTGTACTCGACCACCCTGCGGCAGCTCAACGCGAAGATAATCCCGTTTATTATCCTCTGCTACTTTGTCGCTAACCTCGATAAAACCAACATCTCCATCGCAGCGCTGCAAATGAACGCCGACCTCGGCCTGAGCGCCAGCATGTACGGCCTCGGCGTCGGCATGTTCTACATCTCCTACATCATTTTTGAAATCCCGAGCAACGTCATCATGACGAAGGTGGGCGCGCGCGTCTGGATAGCCCGCATCATGATAACCTGGGGCATCGTCAGCGCCGGGATGTCGCTGGTGCAGACGCCCACGCAGCTTTACGTCATGCGCTTTTTGCTGGGTATGGCGGAGGCGGGCTTTACGCCGGGCATCATCTACTACATCTCCTGCTGGTTCCCGAAGACTAACCGCGCGCGGGCGATGTCGTTCTTTTACATGGGCTCGGTGATGGCGTCGATCATCGGCCTGCCGATCTCCGGCTCTATTCTGAATATGCACGGCCTCGCCGATATCGCCGGCTGGCGCTGGCTCTTCGCCCTTGAAGGCATGCCGGCCATTGTGCTCGGTATTATGGTGCTCTGGCGGCTGCCGCAGACGCCGGATCACGCGCCGTGGCTCTCCGGCGAGCAAAAAAGCTGGCTTAAGGCGCAACTTGCGCGCGATAACGCGGGCGTGGAGGTCGGTAGTAATCACAGCTGGCTCAGCGCGCTGAAAAACAGAACCGTGCTGCTGCTGAGCCTGGTCTGGTTTCTGCAGGCGTTCGGCTCCATCGGCATTACGCTGTTCCTGCCGCTCATTATCAAAAGCATGGCCAGCGAGCAGAGCAACATCGTGATTAGCCTGCTCTCCGCCGTGCCGTTTATCGCCGCCTGTCTGTTTATGTATCTCAATGGCCGCCATTCGGATACCACCCACGAGCGCGCCTGGCATCTCGGCCTGCCGCTTATCATCTCCGGGGTATCGCTCGCCATCGCTATTTACTCCAGCAACCTGCTGGTGGCGTATGGCTTGCTGGTGCTGACCGTGGGCTTTAACTTTGCGCTGACGCCGATTTTCTGGGCGGTGACGACCGAGAAACTGGCGGGCGTGGCGGCAGCGGCGTCTATCGCGTTTATCAACACCGTGGCGAATTTCGTCGGTCTCGGCCTGCCGCCGGTGCTCGGCAAAATCAAAGACGCGACGGACAGTTACCACTATGGGCTGTTGATTGTGGCGGTGGCGCTGATCCTGGGCGGCATTATTGGCGTGCTGGTCTCGCGTCCGGCGCGCCAAGGCGGCCTTAAGCAGCCCGCTTCACGCCTCTCTTAAGGAGCCAGCATGAAACAGAAAGTCCTCAAGCAGGCTTACCTGCCGGACGCGCTTACCGGGGCGCTTCGCGAACGCTACGATCTGCGTGAACTGTCGTCGCTGTCGCAAGACGAGCTTGCCGCCATTGCCGGTGACATCACCGTGGTGATCACTAACGGCGAGGCGGTAGTGACGCGTGAGTTCATCGCATTGCTGCCCGCGCTGAGGCTGATTGCGGTGTTCGGCGTCGGTTATGACGGCGTGGACGTGGCGGCGGCGCGTGAGCGGGGCGTGCAGGTGACGCACACGCCAGGCGTGCTGACAGACGACGTGGCCGATCTCGCCATCGGCCTGATGCTGGCGACCTCGCGCAGGATCGTGGCGGCACAGCGGTTTATCGAACAAGGCGGCTGGCAGCAGGGCGGTTTTCCGTGGACGCGTAAAGTCTCCGGCGCGCGGCTCGGTATTTTCGGTATGGGCCGCATCGGCCAGGCGATCGCGCGTCGCGCGCAGGCGTTCGATATGGCGATCCGCTATACCAGTCGCCATCCACAGGCTGCGCTGCCGTACCGTTTTGTGCCTGATTTACGCGAGCTGGCGCAGGAGAGCGATTTTCTGATGCTCTGTGCGCCCGGCGGCGACGCGACTCGCGGGGTGGTGAATGCGGCGGTGCTGGCGGCGCTCGGCCCGCAGGGTATGGTCATTAACGTTGGGCGCGGCAGCGTAGTGGATGAAACGGCGCTGATTGAGGCGCTGGACAGCGGCATTATTGCGGGCGCGGGGCTGGATGTTTTTACGGATGAGCCGAACGTACCCGCCGCGCTGCAACAGCGCGACAACGTGGTGATCACGCCGCACATGGCGAGCGCCACGTGGGAAACGCGGCGGGAGATGTCGCGGCTGGTGCTGGAGAACGTCAACGCCTGGTTTGCCGGCGAGCCGCTCGTCACGCCGGTGCCCTGACGCGCAATTGCCCGCTTCGCGTTTATCTTTTACCCTGAGGCCCTCTTTGGCTTCAGGGTTTTCTCTTGATGAAACAGCTCACGTTCGCCCCGCGTCACCATCAGCTCACCAATATTAACGTCTGGACCCCGGACAGCCGCTGGCTCGCCTTTGACGTCCGCCCGTCCGGCGCGTCGTTTACCGGCGAAACCATTGAGCGCGTCAATGTGGAAACCGGCGAGGTCGAGGTGATTTATCGCGCCACGCAGGGCGCGCACGTGGGCGTGGTGACGGTGAGCCCGACGGCGGAGCGGTACGTGTTCATTCACGGGCCGGAAAACCCGGATGACGCCTGGCGCTACGATTTTCACCATCGCCGCGGCGTAGTGGTGGAAAACGGCGTGGCGCAAAACCTTGATGCGATGGCGATTACGCCGCCATACACGCCGGGCGCGCTGCGCGGCGGCAGCCATGTGCATGTCTTCAGTCCGGACGGCGCGTGGCTGAGTTTCACCTACAACGACCATGTGTTGCATGAGCGCGATCCGGCGCTTGATTTGCGCAACGTCGGCGTGGCGCTGCCGTTCGGCCCGGTGACGCCTGAAATGCATCATCCCCGTGAATATGCCGGCAGCCACTGGTGCGCGCTGGTGAGCCGCACCACGCCTGCGCCGCGCCCCGGCAGTGATGAGATCAACCGCGCGTATGAAGAAGGCTGGGTGGGCCATAACGGCTATCAAAAAGCAGACGGTCGCTGGCAGCCGCGCGCGCTGGCGTTTATCGGCGATACGCTGACGCCTGCGGGCGTAAAAGCGCCGGAGCTGTTTATCGTCGATTTACCGGAAGATGAGGCCGCGTGGAAAACGCCAGGTGATGCGCCGCTCGAAGGGACGACGGATAGCATGCCCGCGCCGCCGGCAGGCATTATACAGCGCCGTCTGACCTTTACGCATGACCGCCGCTATCCGGGGCTTGCCACCACGCCGCGCCACTGGATGCGCAGCAACCCGCAGGGCACCGCCATTGCGTTTCTGATGAAGGATGACAACGGCGTGGCGCAGCTGTGGCTGATATCGCCGCAGGGCGGCGAGCCGCGTCAGGTGACGCATGACGCCTGTGGCGTGGCGTCGGCGTTTAGCTGGCACCCGTCGGGCGAGGCGCTCGGGTTTATGCAGCGCAACCGGATTGTCCTGTGCGATGCGCAAACAGGAGAGTTAACAGCGCTGACGCCGCCGCAAGCCGACGCTATTTCCGCGGATGCGGTAGTGATATCGCCGGACGGCAAGTACATTGCCTGGATGCAGGAGACAGACGGTTTCCGCCAGTTATGGATGACGGAAACCGGGCGCTGATCAGGGCGCGGGCGGGATCACGGAATTAATCGCGAAGGACTTCTTTTCGCTCTCTTCGACCCGTGACTTCACCGATTTATCGGTACGGAAAGCATCCCACGGGATCAGTAGTGTATCCATAATCGCTGTGAAAGGGAGATCGAGCGCCACCAGCGGCTTTAAGCCCCAGCTGGTGTCGTCATCGCTTAGCATCGTCGCGCTGGCGCGGGTGCCAGGGTAATAGCCCTGCTCGCCGCCGCCGGTGTGCGACATCACGCTGGAGCAGCCGCAAAGCAGCATCACGCCGCTGAAAAAAAGCACTTTCCCGAGAGTATTTTTCATTTTCATTCTTCTTTTATGTTGTCGCACCGCAGGCGTCAGTCATGAGATATAACGCCCCTGAATCAGAATGAATAGCGCGCTTTAGCCGTCCTGTGGCAGCGCTCGCAGTTTAGCATTAGTTGCTGTTATTCCCAGTCTACGCAAAGAAATGTAAATCGCCAAAAAAAGGCCGATTTCGGCCCTTGAAAACCGGCGGGCCGCACCCATTTTCTGGAATGTGGACACAGGGGGCACGCCGAACGGGGCTCCCGCCACAGCCGCCTGTCCTTTAAGGAGGGCGATGTTAAACCTCGCTGATTTCAGGAGTATGTATGCGTAACTTTGATTTATCCCCGCTGTATCGTTCCGCCATCGGTTTTGACCGTCTGTTCAACCTGCTTGAGAACAACCAGAGCCAGAGCAACGGCGGCTACCCTCCGTACAACGTCGAGCTGGTGGATGAAAACCACTACCGTATCGCCATTGCCGTGGCAGGGTTTGCGGAAAGCGAGCTGGAGATCACCGCTCAGGACAACCTGCTGGTGGTGAAAGGCTCCCATGCGCCTGAGCAGAAAGAGCGTACCTATCTGTACCAGGGTATCGCCGAGCGCAATTTCGAGCGCAAATTCCAGCTGGCCGAAAACATCTTCGTGCGTGGCGCTAACCTCGTGAACGGCCTGCTCTACATCGAGCTTGAGCGCGTGATCCCGGAAGCGAAAAAACCGCGCCGTATCGAAATCGGTAACTAATTTTTTGGGGCCGCTGCGGCGGCCTTGACTGTCGTCTCGTGCTCGCCGAACGGGAGCACAGCCAGTACACGCACTGGCGTTTTCACTCGCTTCAATGAAGGAGAGATAATATGCGTAACTATGATTTATCCCCGTTTTTCCGTCAGTGGATCGGTTTTGACAAACTGGCCAACGCGCTGATGAGCTCCGCCGAAAGCCAGACCTTCCCGCCCTATAACATCGAAAAAAGCGACGATAACCACTATCGCATCACCCTTGCGTTAGCCGGGTTCCGTCAGGAAGATCTGGAAATCGAACTGGAACACACGGTGCTGCGCGTGAAAGGCACGCCGGTAAAACCGGAAACCGAGCCGAAATGGCTCCATCAGGGCCTGGTTATCCAGCCTTTCAATCTGAGCTTCACGCTCGCTGAGCATATGGAAGTTTCCGGCGCCAGCTTCACCAATGGGCTGCTGCACATCGATCTGGTGCGCAACATCCCCGAAGCCCTGGCCCCGCAGCGTATCGCCATCGGCCAGCCGCGCGCTCAGGACGATGAGCGCGTTATTGAGGGCGAACGCCCGGCGCTGAGCCACAGCGACAGCAACACCGATAGCCAGTAATGGCGTGACGAGAAAAAGGCCTCCGTAGTGGGGCCTTTTTTATGCCTGTCGTACGGCGCGCTGTTTTATAGTCAATGCTGTCCTTACCCACATTACGGAGAGCCGATGACACAGGAAAACCTGGCGCAAATGGGCGCGGCCCGTGTGCGCAAGTGCGAGCGCGACGGCCAGCCGCTCATCGAAAAGCGCGGCGCGAGCAGGGTTGAAATCGCGTTCTATTGTCACAGCGCCGGGGCGCTTCGCGAGCGCGGCATCCACACGCCTGCGCTGCTGGGAGTAGAGGCGCAAACCGCGACGCTCTGGCTGGAGTGGCTCCCGCACACGGTATCGCTTGAGGCACTTTGCGACGATGAGGCGCTTTACCGTACGCTCGGCGCGCTTCACGCCGCCACGCCTGCTCCCGGCGCGCCGCTGCACCCGCACTGTTGGAGAGTGGAAAATCAAACGCTACTGTGTGAGGTGCTCTCACTCGCCCCGGACGCGGTAGCCATCCTGCAAGAGATCGCCGCGCGCAGCGACAGTCTGTTTACGGCCAGGACGCTTATCTCTGGCGACACTAATGCGGGCAACTGGGGACGGCGTGACAACGGCGATCTGGTGCTGTTTGACTGGGAGCGCATCGGGTATGGCAATCCGGCTATCGATCTCGCGCCGCTGATAAAAGGCATGGGTAGCCTCGTCGCGTATAACGCCATGATTGATCGCTACACGCCATGGGCGGCGCATGAGAAAACAGACGATCTCCTTCAACCGTTGATTATCGCGAAGGCGTGGATAGCCACCGAAGTGGTCAGTCTGCTGCACCAGCGTCAGAACCCGCAGCGCGAGCGCTATGTTGACTGGTATCGACAGGTGCTGCCGGGCTGGCTGCGTGAAATGGCCAGCGTGTTGTAAACTGGCTGTTCCTGCCGAAGCGGCGACAAGGAGCCCTCATGAAAATTTCCCGTCTCGGCGAAGCGCCGGACTATCGTTTTTCACTCGCCAACGAACGCACGTTTCTGGCATGGGTGCGCACCGCGCTGGGGTTTCTGGCGGCAGGTGTTGGGCTTGATCAGCTGGCGCCCGATTTCGCGACGCCCGTCGTGCGCGAAGCAGTGTCGCTGCTGCTATGTTTTTTCGCCGGCGCGCTCGCGATTTACGGCTATCTGCGCTGGTTGCGCAACGAAAAGGCGATGCGCCTGAAACAGGAGCTGCCCTACACGCGTATGCTGGCGTTTATCAGCGGCGTGATGGCGGTGGTCGCGCTGGCGGTGATGCTGGTGGTGTTTTATGCCGGTTAGCCCGCGCGATCCGGGCCTGCAACCGGAGCGCACGTCGCTTGCATGGGTGCGCACGCTGCTGGGCTACGGCGCGTTGCTGGTGCTGGCGCTGCGTCACGCATGGAGCGACGCGGGCCTGCTGTTATGGCTGGCGCTGGGATGCCTCTCGGTGGTGGCCGGGCTGATTTACGCTTACGCCCGCACACGTCACCTGACCACGCTTATGCGTGAGGATTTCGCCGCGCCCGGTCAGGTGCGTGCGAAACTGCTTATCGCGCTGGCGGTCTGCGCGCTGGCGCTACTGTTTCTGGTCACGCACGTGCGCGCGCTTATGCAATTGCTAAGCAGTTAATACCGGCGGCCTACCCGACCTGCGTCAATCCGTGCTACATATTCCTGATTCTTCTTCCCGATACGATAGCCATGAACAAGCTGCTTCCGCTCGCTTTCCTGCTGCTCATTACCTCGGCTCACGCCGCCCCGTCTGCCAGTGCTGGCGAGCCGCTGACGGCCCAGCGCTACGCTGCCGAACTCGGCGTGGGGATGGATGTCGACTGGGCGCGCACCGATCGCGGCATCCGGGAGTTCGACCCGCTGGCGGTACGCGATTTTCAGCAGCGGGGCATTCGCCATGTGCGGGTGAGAGTGGCGGGCGACGCCACCGAAGCGCGGCTCATTCATTTGCGCAAAATCGTTGAGGCGTGCGAGCGCTACAACATCATCCCGATAATCTCCTACCAGGCGGACGCCTTTAAAGCCGACCCGAGCGCGCAAAACGCCGCGAAAGTGGTCGCCTGGTGGAGCGCGGTGGCGAACTATTTCGGCGAGCAGCATCCGCTGCTGGGGTTTGACGTCATCTACGAGCCCGCCGACCGGCTCAACCATAATCCGCAGCAGCTCAACCGGCTCTACAGCGACGTTATCAAAACGCTTCACCACGCAGATGCGCAGCGGATGGTTTTTATTGCGCCGCGTTTTCGCGCCGTGCCTGAAGATCTCTCCATGCTGAAACTGCCGCCGCAGAGCAGCCATTACGTGCTGGCGCAGTGGCATATTTTCCCGTGGGGGCCGCTGCGCGCCAGCGGCAAATATCCGTGGACGTCCGGTACTGCGGCGGAAAAGGCGGCAATCCGCGAGCGCATTAACAGCGCGCGCCGCTGGCAGCAGAAGACCGGGCATGTTAGCTGGGTGGGGGGATGGTCGGCGGCGCAGACGGTGAAAACCACGCCGTCTGCGGCCACGCTCGCGTTTGCCCGTTTCATGGCGTGCGAGCTGAAAAAAGCGGGCATTCCGTATGCGCTGAACGCCGCGAATCAGTTTTACGACGGAGAAGAGGGCGCGTGGCGCCCCACGCAGGCGACGCTGCTCGACGCCATGATCAACCCGACGTGCGCAACGGAGCGCGCGTCGGGCCACCTTACACCGTCTGCTCCGGTATCCGCTCACGGTGCGCCAGCGGCAACCAGCACGCCAGCATCAGCACACCCATCGCTGTCATCAGCATCCCGAGGCTAAACTGCCCGTTCTGCGGCAGCAGCGCGGACGACCATGCCAGCAGCCCGGAACCGCAGTTTTGCAGCCCGCCCACCAGCGCGCCGGCGGTGCCCGCCAGGAACGGAAACGGCTCCATCGCGCCGCTGGTGGCAAGCGGAAACAGCATTCCGGCGCCGAAGAAAAAGAGCGCGGCCGGGATAAGCAGCGTCCAGATATTCATTATGCCAAGCCAGCCCGGCAGCCACATCAGCACACCCGCCGCAAGACAGCTCAGTACCGCCTGCCACATCAGGGTGGTAAAACGCTTATGGGCGCGCCCGGCAAACCAGGCGCCGAAAAACGCCGCCGGGATCGGCAGAATAAACAGCACGCTCACCGCAAGGCTGCTGAGCCCGAGGCCCGCGCCCATCAGCACCCCGGAGCACGCCTCAAACACCGCGACGCCCGCGAGTCCGGCAATCAGCATAATCAGATAGCAGTTAAAGCTGGCGGTGCCAAACAGCAGCCTGTAGCTCGCCAGCAGGCGAGGGCGCTGCGCCTGTACCGGGCGGGTTTCCGGCATCCAGCGGAACATACAAAATGTCACCACGACCGCCAATGCCAGCAGAAATGCAAAGCAGGCGCGCCAGCCCCACCAGGTGTCGAGCAGGCCGCCGAGCAGCGGCGCCACCAGTGGGCTGACCAGAATGCCCATGTTCAACAGGCTGTTGGCGTGACGCAGCGCCGGGCCTTCATAGAGATCGCGCGGCAGCGTTCGCGCCATCACGCCGCCGACGCCGGTGCCCATCCCCTGTAAGCAGCCCGCCAGAATCAGCACCGGCAGGCTGCGTGCCTCCAGCGCCACCAGCGTCGCGAGGATAAAAATCACCAGCCCCGTCATGATCACCGGGCGGCGACCGACGCGGTCGGATATCGGCCCGTAAATCAGCTGCGAGACGCCGTAAGTCAGCAGATACGCCGCCATCACGCTCTGCACGGCCCCTTCGCGCACGTTCATTTCCAGCGCGATACCGGCGATAGCCGGGATATAAATCGTCTGCGCCATCTGCCCGACGGCGACAAGCAGAATCAACATCATTAATAAATGACGGTTAGCCAACATTCTCATCATGATTATTCGATACGCACAGGTGAAGAAACAGGATATATCTCTGCATGGATATTAAATGCGAGAGAAATATACCGCATGCGCAGGGATTATCCAGTCGGCTATCACGCCATCAATATAAATAGCAGGCAGCTTTTACGGACACTTTTCGGAAACATTTATTGCCACTGACGATGCCCCCGCCGCGCGGCCATGCGCGGCCGCGACAGGCTCAGGCCAGCGCAGGCAGCGTCAGCCGGTGCGTAATGTGCGGCTGGTGCGTCACGGGTAAAAAGCCGGCCTGTAAATAAAAGCTGAAGGCGGATTCTGGCGCGCGAATATTGAGATAATCGAACGCGTTGTGGGCATGATGGGCGATGGTTTTCAGCAGCTGATTGCCGACGCCAACGCGGCGTACCGCATGGCTGACATAGAGATGACGCACGCGTCCGGCGCGCGGATGAGTATCGAAAGGGTCGCGGTTCAGCCCGCCGACGCCAACCAGCGCTTCGCCAAGAAACGCGCCGAGCAGACGTTCGCCAGGAGCCGAAAAGCCGTTGCTGCCGTCCATCCAGTGGACGGCGAGCCGGTCAAGCATCGTAAAGCCGAGCGCCTGACTCTCTTCACGCAGCCGGTCAAAATCGATGCCGACCGGGGTAACAGACCTGATAGTGATGATTCCTGACATCGTTCCCTCCTGGTGGATGTACCGTGTTAAAGAGGGGCGGTTGCCCGCCCCTCTTTGGTGCGGCCTGAACCTGAGTTACCGAAGGAACTTCAGGACAGCATCAAGCAGTTGCAGGACTGCAACAATGAGTTTCAGGATAAGGATAAACAAATCCACTCCGCTCATACGCGTCTCCTCTGGTAAAGGAGCACCAACTGGCGTACCTCTCCGCTGCCTGTTGCCAGTTGTTTTGTTGGCGTAACACAGTGTGCTCTCTCGGGGTTAAGGCACTGACGGCACCACCCGTTTCAGCCAGGACTCTTTATTGCGCCCGTTTAAATGCGGCCCCGTATCGCACGCTGTGACAGCAACATCATTATAGATAGATACTGTATAAATGAACAGTATTTTCTGGACAAGAAGCGGAGGGCTGGATCATACTGATCAAAAGCCACGACTGCGCCAGCGGCCCGCCAATTGCGGGAGCAGGCATTTCGTCGTATAGTTACGCTGTTGACGTAACACAGTGTGCTTTGCGGCTACCAACCGCAACAGTAGCTGAAAAAACCTCGCCTCTGGCGGGGTTTTTTTGTTTCTGCGCCCGCCCGCCGCGCTGTTTTCCTTTCTGCCGCGCAGCGACAGAGGGTAATAATCACGCTAAATAATATTCACTTCTGTAGCAAAAAGGCAGGCTGAAAAAGCGACATGAACGACATAATTCGCACTGTTTGCAAGGAAAATCTGATGACGAAAAAGGGCAATCCACTGCCATTATGCTTTTTTAACAAATACGATTTTTGAGAAGCGTAAATGCAATAGCACTATTTGCTGTCATCATTTATTAAAGAAATTTTACTTAAGATCCTGTAGTGTCATTTTTAACGTCAAATTTCACACCCACTAAATATGGTAGCTGGATATATACATGCCCGCTTAATAATCTGTTTTCAGATTAATCTTAATGTATGACCACCCCACTATTTCCCGCCTCGTTATCGCACGTAACCGTTACGCTTTCCTGTTAATTGTTCTTTTAAAACAAACACTTAATATAGATAATTTTAATGAATAACGGTGGAGGTATTCGTGTCTTTCACGATTATTTCCTGTTCGAAGGGGCGGAAAAATCCTAAAAATACGCTATTCAATTAAACGGGCAGGCATTTTCACCAGAATGCCCGCCAGGTCTGGTGTTGAATTGTCATGAGGGTTATGTAGAATTTTCTCGCTCTGCCTCAGAAATATGCGTAAAACGTCCGGGTTTACTTCGGTAAAGCCCGTGCGGTAGCTATCTCTGAAGAAAATGAAATTCCTTCACCGAAATGGCATAATCTTCCCTGGCAATGACAAACTTTTAGTCATAGCCTGAATCCAGAAGCCGTTATTTCTTTGTATACAGAATATATTTGCAACGGAAACCATCGATGAATATGCGAATCGTATTAGCCCTGCTGTTTGTGTTAGGCGTAGCTGGTTGTAAAGCGCCGCCTCCTGCCGTTACGGATGACACTATCGTGACCAGTGTGGTTAATGGCGTCACGCTCACCCACCGCCACGCGGTGACTCCGCCAAAAGAGTTCCAGCCTGTCAACGAAGAATACCGCGCAATGTACCCGGCGTCGGTCATGACCCGCCCGGATTTCGGCGGCAAAGTGGTTCGTCAGCTGGAAACCGGCAAAACCTATAACGTACTGGGCCAGGTTGAAGGTTATTGGCTGGCGCTGGCCGATCAGGGCGAAGAGCAGCTGATTGGTTATGTTCCGCTGCGCGCGGCAGTGAAGAGCGATCTTTATGAAGCAACCGTTCGTAAAGAGATCCCGAAACTGCGTCGTAAAGCTGCCAAAGCTAACTGCGTGACGGTGGATGGCAACAGCAAAGCCTGTAAAAACACCAAAAGCGGAACCTGGGTTATCGATTAATCCTGATTCAATGAGCCACACCTCATGAAAAACCGTACCGTTTTACGCCAGGGCTTCCTGGCGTTTTTGCTTGCCGCTCTCACCTTGCTGAGCGGCTGTTTATCGTCTTCACGCAGCGTTCCTTCCCAGTACAGCCTGCATTTTCAGGCTCACCCACAAATTAATAATTCCGCACCGCTAAAAGTCCGGGTGCTGCTTCTGAAATCTGACGCCGACTTTATGTCCGCCGATTTCTTTTCGCTGCAAAACAATGCTCAGACCGTGCTGGGAGCGAACCTGCTCAACAGCGACGAGTTCTTCCTGATGCCGGGCCAGCTGGATAAAACCCTCAGCGGCCAGAGCTCGCTTGAGGCGCGCTATATCGGCGTGATGGCGGAATATCAGGCGCTCGACGGTAAAAAGTGGCGTATCTCGCTCCCGCTTCCCGCACCCAGTGACTCCAGCATTTATAAATTCTGGAAATGGTCATCCGACGAACTTGAGGCAAAAGTGTTTCTTGACGTCAACGGGATCCGCGTCATCAACGAATAATCAGCGCCCTTACAGGACACCAGTATGAACAAAGCAGAAAAAGTGGTCTGGACCGAAGGGATGTTCCTGCGTCCGCACCACTTCCAGCGCGCGGAAAGTTTCCTGCAAAACCACATCCGCGAATGGGGTTCACTGCAACGCCCGTATCTCTGGGGGTTTCTCGATCTGGAATTTGACGAGGCGATGCTGCGTCAGGGACGCGTGGCGCTGAGCTACGCCAGCGGTCTGCTGCCGGATGGCACCCCGTTCGCCTTTCGCGACGCCCGCCACGGCCCGGCGCCGCTTGCCATTCCGGACAACCTGACGCACGAACGGGTGGTGCTGGCGCTGCCGGCCCGCCGCGCCGGACGCGAAGAGGTCATTTTCAGCGAGGCGGCCGATTCGCTCGCGCGCTACGCCACGTTTGAAGAAGAAGTCGAAGATGACAACGCGATGTCGGTTGGCGCCGCGACGGTACAGTTTGGCCGCCTGCGTCTCAAGCTGATGCTGGAGAGCGAGCTGACCGCCGAGTGGACCGCCATCGGCGTCGCGCAGGTGATTGAAAAGCGCAACGACAATCAGGTGCGCCTCGACACTGGCTACATTCCGCCGATGCTCAACGCTATCAACAGCGGACAGCTCTACAGCATGCTGAACGACCTGCACGGCCTGCTTGGCCAGCGCAGCCAGCAGATAAGCCAGCGTCTGCGCCAGCCGGGGCGTTTTAACACCTCCGAGATGGTGGAGTTCATGCTGCTGTCGCTGATTAACCATCATCTGGGCCACGTCACGCATTTAAAAACCCTGCCGCTGCTGCACCCGGAAACGCTGTGGCGCGACTGGCTCGCCTTCGCCTGCGAGCTCGCCACCTGGACTGCGCAGCGCGCGCCGGACGCCACGCTGCCGGTTTATGACCATGACAACCTGGCGGGCTGTTTTGGCAAACTGACGCTGATGCTGCGCCAGGGCCTGTCGCTGGTCATGGAAGAGAGCGCCATCCAGTTGCCGCTTACCGAGCGCTCCCACGGCCTCAACGTCGCTACCGTGCCGGAAAGCAACATGGTGCGCGAGTTCGGTTTCGTGCTGGCGGTCAAAGCCAACGTGCCGGGCGAGGCGCTGCAAACGCACTTCCCGGCGCAGATGAAAGTCGCGCCGGTCACCAAAATTCGCGACCTGGTGCAGTTGCAACTGCCGGGTATGGTGCTGCGCGCCATGCCTGTCGCGCCGCCGCAGATCCCGTGGCATGCCGGCTACAGCTATTTCGAACTGGAAAAGGGCGGCGAACTCTGGAAAGAGATGGAAAAATCCGGCGCCTTTGCGCTGCATCTCGCCGGTGAGTTCCCGGGCCTTGATATGGAGTTTTGGGCCATTCGCAGTACGAATGAATAACACGACGAGCGCTCACTATGGAACCACAAGCCACCGGCAGCGATGCCATTCTTTCCGGCGCCAGCAGTAATAATCCGCTGGTCGCGGCGGCCAATCCGCTGCTTAACGCGATCCCGCAGATTCGTCATTCTGTATCGCATGAAGATCAGGCCGGGCTGCGTCAGCGCCTGATTGACGAGATCCGCCGCTTTGAAGTGCGCTGTCAGCAGGCGGCGCTGCCTTATGAAGTCATCGTCGGCGCGCGCTACTGCCTGTGTACGGCCCTCGATGAGGCGGCGGCGCTCACCCCGTGGGGCAGCCGCGGCGTCTGGTCCGGCAGCGGTCTGCTGGTGACGTTCCACAATGAAACCTGGGGCGGCGAGAAATTCTTCCAGCTACTGGCGCGACTGTCGCAAAACCCGCGCGAGCACATCTTCTTGCTGGAGATGATCAACTACTGCCTGCTGCTCGGGTTCGAAGGGCGCTACCGCGTTATGGACAACGGCCGCACGCAGCTGGAAACCATCAAGCAGCGCCTGTGGCAAATGATCCGCAGCGTGCGCGGCAGCTACCCGCCGCCGCTCTCGCCGCATCCGGAAGATCAGCCGGTGATGCGCAAACTCTGGCGTCCTGTGGTGCCGCTGTGGGCCTGCGTGGCGCTGGCCGGTTTCCTGGCCTGCCTGTTCTTTATCATTCTTAACTGGCGGCTTGGCGACAACACCAGCCCGGTGCTGGCGAAGATCTATCAGACGCCGCTGCCGGAAATCACCGTTCAGCAGCCCGCTCGCGAAGTGGCGCCGGTGCTTAACCTGCGCGGATTCCTGCGCCCCGAAATTGAAGCGGGCCTGGTGGCGGTACGCGACGAAGCCGATCGCAGCGTCGTTATCCTCAAAGGCGACGGCCTGTTCGCGTCGGCATCGACCGTGGTGCGCGACCGTTACGAGTCGGTCATCGACCGCGTGGCGCAGGCGATGAACAACGTCAGCGGCAAAATCCTCGTGGTGGGTTACAGCGATAACGTGCCTATCCGCAGCGCGCGTTTCGCCTCGAACTACGAGCTGTCGCTCTCGCGCGCCGAATCGGTACAGAAAATGCTCCAGGCGCACCTCGCCGACCCGAACCGCGTCAGAGCGCAGGGCCGCGGCGAGATGGACCCTATCGCTCCGAACAATACGCCGGAAAACCGCGCCCGCAACCGCCGTGTAGAGATAACTCTGCTGGTGTCGCCGGATAACACCCTGGCCGAGCTGAACGGATTGCCGCAAGGAAACTAAGGATGCTGAATATTCTCCTTTCAATAGTGACCAACCGCATCTTGTGGGGGTTCATGGGCGTTACCGCGCTGTCGGCGGTCGTCTGGATGATAGGGCCGCTGCTGTCCATCGTCGACAGTCGCCCGCTGGAGTCGGAAACCAACCGTATCATCAGCATTGCGCTTATCTACCTGATCTGGGTACATAGCCACATCGTGCCGCGGCTCTACAACGCCTGGCTGAACCGCAAGCTGATGGACAAACTCAACGACGGGAAACCGGCGGAAGAGGGCGGGGATTTCAAACGCCTGGGCAACGACGATCAGGTGCTGGCGGACCGTTTCGACGAGGCCGCGCAGATCCTCAAAAAAGCGCACTTCAATGCGCCCGGCCAGCGCGGCCAGTGGACGCAGCGCTTTAGCACCCAATACCTTTATCAGCTACCGTGGTATGTGATTATCGGCGCGCCCGGCTCCGGGAAAACCACGGCGCTGGTCAACTCCGGCCTGCAATTCCCGCTGGCGGACCGCTTCGGTAAAACGGCGCTGCGCGGTATCGGCGGCACGCGTAACTGCGACTGGTGGTTTACTAACGAAGCGGTGCTGCTTGATACCGCCGGGCGTTACACCACGCAGGAGAGCGAGCAGGCGCAGGACGCGGGCGAATGGCTGCGTTTTGTCGATCTGCTGCGTAAATACCGCCGTCGTCAGCCGATTAACGGCGTCATCATCACCATCAGCGTTTCCGATCTGTTGACCCAGTCGGCCGAAGCGACCCAGCAGCAGGCGGTCAACCTGCGCCAGCGTCTGGCGGAACTGCACGAACAGCTCGGCATTCGCTTTCCGGTCTACGTGCTGGTCACCAAAGCGGACCTGCTGAAAGGCTTTCGTTCTTACTTTGGTCGTTTTGATAAAGCCCAGCGCGACCAGATCTGGGGTTTCACCTTCCCGTGGGAGCAGTCAAAGCAGGCCGATTTCGATCTGCTGGCGGCGTTCACGCAGGAGTTCGCGCTGCTGCAACAGCGTCTGGACGCTGGCCTGCCGGATACCCTGCTCGCGGAAAGCGACCCGAAAGCGCGCGCCGAGTGCTATCTCTTCCCGCAGGAGTTCGCGGCGCTGCGTCCGCTGCTGGCGGACTACCTCAGCACCGTGTTTGCCCGCTCCAATTTTGAAACTGAATTCTCGCCGCGCGGCATTTATCTTGCGAGCGGCACCCAGGAAGGGCTGCCGTTTGACCGCGTCATGGGCGAACTTAACCGCGCGCTGTCGCTGCCGACGGGCGGTAAAGAGGGCGATAACTGGGATTCGGTCAGCAAAGAGGCGCCGATCCCCGGCGGCAAAGGGCAGAGCTTCTTTATTAAAAACCTGCTCCAGAATGTGATTTTCCAGGAAGCGGGCATCGCCGGTCAGAACCGCTGGTGGGAGCTGCGCAACCGCGCGGTGATCTGGTCGGGCTATGCCGCGCTCACCGCGCTGTTAGTGGTGCTCGGCGGTTTGTGGCTCACCAGCTACGGCAATAACAAAGCGTACCTGGCGGAAGTGAACGCCAAAGTGCCGGGCGTCGAGCGTCAGAGCAAAGCGCTGCAAACTTCGACGGGGCGCGATCTCTTCAGCATGCTGCCGCTTTTCAACAGCCTGGTCGAGCTGCCCAGGAGCAAAGAGTTTGACCTGAACTCGCCGCCGGTGACGTATCGCATGGGGCTGTATCGCGGGGATGACGTCAACGACGCCTCGCAGGCGCTCTACCAGAAAGCGCTGCAGGAGATGCTGATGCCTGCCGTGGCGCAGCTCATCACCGGCTGGGTACGCAGCGACAATGGCAGCGACGTGGAATACAGCTACGAAGCGCTGAAGGCGTACCAGATGCTCTACCAGCCGAAGCATTACGACGGCAAATTCCTGCACTCCTGGGTCATGCTCAACCTGGAGCGCAACCTGCCGCAGAATGTCACCCAGGCGCAGTTGAACCAGCTCGAATGGCACCTGACGCAACTGCTGGAGCCGCAAATCCAGACCTCGCCGTACGCCAAAGACGAGTCGCTGATTAGCCGCCAGCAGGCAATGATCAACCAGAAGCCGCTGTCGCTGCGCGTCTATGGCCGCCTTAAGCGTCTGCTGGAGCGCGACGAGAACTTAAAGCCGGTGTCGCTGGCGACCCTCGGCGGCCCGCAGAGCGAGCTGGTCTTTTCGCGTAAAAGCGGCAAGCCGGTGAGCGACGGCGTGCCGGGGCTTTACACCCCGAAAGGCTACTGGGAAAGCTTCAACGGCCAGATAGACAACGTCACCGCCTCGCTGCATGACGACGACGCCTGGGTGCTTGGGCTTTCCACCGCCCAGGAAGACAAAGCGCAGACGGACAACGCGGTGCGCCAGCTCTATATGCGCGATTTTATCAGCCAGTGGGACAGCTACCTGGCGGATATCCAGCTTAACAACAGCGCCGACCTGAACCAGCGCATCAACACGGCGCGCGTGCTCTCCAGCAGCAACTCGCCGCTGCGCCGTCTGGTGATGAACTTAAGCCAGGTGCTGACGCTCTCCCGCGCGGAACCGCAGCCGGGCGAAACGGAAAACAAAGAGCAGGGTAACCGCGCCACCCGCACGCTGGAAGCGCTGTTCAGCGACCGGGAAAGCGGGGCGACGACCGCCGCCGCTGCGCCGCAAACGCCGGAACAAGTGGTGACCGATCACTATGCGCCGATTATCGAACTGGCGCAGCCGCTGGAGAAAGGCGGTAAAGCCATCGTGTTTGATGACTTTATCAAGCAGATCGATGAGCTCTACCGTTACCTGACCGCCGTGCAGGACGCCGCTAACAGCGGCATGCCGCCGCCGGGTGGCGAGGCGATAAGCCGCCTGCAGGCCAGCGCAGGGCGTCTGCCGGGCGGGCTGCAAAACATGTTCAGCCGCATGGCCGTTGGCGCCAGCAGCGATACTCAGCAGCGCGAACTGGAAAACGTGCGTAAACGTATCAGCGTGGAAGTCGGCAGCTTCTGCCGCCAGGCGATCGCGGGCCGTTATCCGCTGGTGCGCTCCGCCAGCAGCGAAGTGACGCCGGACGATCTGGCGCGGATGTTCGCGCCGGGCACGGGCCTGATGGACAGTTTCTTTCGCGACAACCTGACCAACAAAGTGGACACCACCCAGGCGCGCTGGCGCTTTACGCCGGGCATCGACGGGAAAACGCTGCCGGGCAGCGAAGGGGTGCTGCGTCCGTTCCAGCAGGCGCAATACATTCGCGACGCGTTCTTCGCCAACGGCGCTACCACGCCGTCGTACCGCGTGACGGTGCGCACTGTGCGGATGGATAACGACATTCTGACGCTGTCGCTGGACGTTGACGGCCAGCTGCTGCGCTACAGTCACGGCCCGCAGGCGGTGCAGTTGATGAGCTGGCCGGGCAGCGGCGGCACGAATCAGGTGCGTATGCAGCTTGGTCTTGCCAACGGCACCACCTCGACGCTGGTGACGAACGGCGCCTGGGCGCTGAACCGCTTTTTCGATCGCGCCCGCATCGCGCCGGGTGCAGGAAGCCTGAGCCGCCAGGCGACGTTTTCGGTTGACGGACACAGCGTGACGCTGGAATTCACGCCAAACAGTATCCGCAACCCATTCCAGCTCCCTGGCTTCGCATGCCCTTAACCGCAAGGAACGGATAATGAGTCATTACCCTGCGATTAGCTGGTACGGGAAACTGCCCAGTGCCGGCGACTTTCTCCAGCGCCGCTTTCCCGATGCCCTGCAACGCCAGTGGTCGCACTGGTTTCAGGTAGGGCTGCTGAACTGGCAGAAAGAGGATGAACAGCGCGAGACGGGCAACCGCCAGTTCTCCAGCGCGCCGGTCTGGAACTTTGTGGTTCCCCCGATGCTCGGCAGTCAGCAGGTACAGATGGGCTGCCTGATGCCGGGACGCGACAGCGTCGGGCGTCAGTATCCGCTTCTCGCGACGGTGGCGTTCAGCCCCGCCGAGTGGACGCCGCAGCATCTGGCGTTAGCGGAGGCCTGGTATCAGCAGCTCGGGCGCATCCTGCATCACGCGGTGCGCAACGCGTTCTCCGCTGAACAGCTCGACCAGGCGGTGCTGGCCATTCCGTCACCGGCGCTGCCCGCGCCGGAAAATCGCTCGGAAATTCTTGATGTCATCGGTTATGAAGAGACGCCGGTGACGCTGAGCTGGCGGCAGGCGGCGGAGTGTTTCGATCCGCAGCGCCAGACCAGTTTCTGGTGGACCAACCGCAGCGACGGTTATCCGCTCTACACGCATGTACACAGCGGCAATTTTACCGGGCAGCTCTTTTCGCTGTTGTTTGATCCGGCGGGCGGTGCGCGTCCGGGTCGCCACGGGCTCTACCCGCCCATGTTCGAATAAGGCAGTTCGATGGATATTGAAACCCTTCTCGCTCCGGTGAGCCCGGAGCAGCCGTGCGGCGACAATCTGGAGTACGACGCCGATTATCAGGCGATGGAACAGGCAAGCCAGGGCAAAGCGGAACAGCAGTTTGGCGACACCATTATTCCGGCAGAGCCGGCGGACTGGACTAAAGTTGAAAAGCTGGCCCTGGCGCTGCTTGAGCGCACCAAAGATCTGCGCGTCATGCTGGCGCTCACCCACGCGTGGGCCAAACGCCGCGGGCTGCCGGGCTATGCCGACGGGCTGTTGCTTATCCAGGAAGCGCTGACGCGCTACTGGGAGCCGCTCTATCCGCTGCTGGAAGAGTATGGCGAAAAAGATCCGTTCTACCGTATTAACGCGCTGGCGGGCCTCGGCGATAAATCCGCCCTGACCGCGACGCTGCGCGGCGCCACATTGCTGCGCAGTAACGGCGATGAAATTACGCTGCGCGACGCCCAGTCGTTGCTGGATAACAGCAAAAGCGAATGCCCCGGCTATCCGGGCGGACGTCCGCGGCTGGTGGACGAACTCGCGCGCGGCGATCAGCCGGGCATCGAGGCGATAATCCAGATCCACGCGCGTCTGGAAGCTATCCGCAGCATTCTGGTCAGCCACTTCGGCGAGAGCGGCGTACCGGAAATGGAGCAGCTCCAGAAGCTCACCAGTATTGTGGCGCAGGCCTGCCAGCCAGGCGAAGGGCACGCGCCGCAGGATGTCGAAGAAACCCAGACGCAGGCGGAAAACGCGCCTGCCGCCGTCAGCGCCAGCGCCCCGGCGCGGGTGGTGGAAACTGACTGGCGTAACGTGCAACTGCAAACGCGCGACGACGCCCAGTTGATGCTTGAGAAAGTGAAGCAATATTTTGCCCGGCACGAGCCGAGCCATCCCGCGCCGCTGATGATTGAGCGCGTGCAGCGACTGATTGAAATGAATTTCATGGATCTTATTCGCGACCTGGCGCCCGACAGCGTGCATCAGGTGGAAAACATTATCGGACGCCGCGAGTAACGGCGTTTCTTTTTACGGCGGCAGGCATGAGGCCCGTCGCCCGAATTTCACCGCGCATCTTTGATGGAGAACATCATGCCAATGAGTAACAGTGGGCAGAAATTTATCGCCCGTAACCGCGCGCCGCGCGTGCAGATCGAATACGACGTGGAAATCTACGGCGCGGAACGCAAAATTCAGCTTCCGTTTGTGATGGGCGTGTTTGCTGATCTGGTTGGGAAGCCGGTCGACCCGCAGCCTGCGGTGGACGAGCGTAAATTCCTTGAAATTGACATCGATAACTTCGATGAGCGTATGAAAGCGCTCAAGCCGCGCGTGGCGTTCCAGGTGGACAACACCCTGACCGGCGAAGGCAAACTGAGCATCGATCTCACCTTCGACAGCATGGACGACTTCCTGCCGGACGCCGTGGCGCGTAAGGTCGAGCCGCTGAACAAGCTGCTGGAAGCCCGCACCCAGCTCTCTAACCTGCTGACCTACATGGACGGTAAAAACGGCGCCGAAGAGCTTATCGCGAAAGTGCTTCAGGATCCGACGCTGCTCAAATCGCTGAGCCAGATGCCGAAAAATGACGATGGCACGAAAGGTAACGAGGAGTAATCGATGAGCAATCCTTCTCAACAGCAAGAGCTGCAATCGCAGCAGGCGTTCAGCCAGGACGAATTCAGCGCGCTGCTCAGCAAAGAGTTCCGCCCGAAAACCGACCAGGCCCGTTCGGCCGTCGAAAACGCGGTGAAAACCCTGGCGCAACAGGCGCTGGAAAACACCGTCACCTTCTCGAACGACACCTACCGCACCATTCAGAACCTGATTGCCGGTATCGACGAGAAGCTGTCTCAGCAGGTTAACCAGATTATTCACCACGACGAATTCCAGAAGCTGGAAAGCGCCTGGCGTGGCCTGAACTATCTGGTCAACAACACTGAAACCGACGAGATGCTGAAAATCCGCTTTATGAGCATCTCCAAGCAGGAGCTGGGCCGCACCCTGAAACGCTTTAAGGGCGTGGGCTGGGATCAGAGCCCTATCTTCAAAAAAATCTACGAAGAAGAGTATGGCCAGTTCGGCGGCGAGCCGTTTGGTTGCCTGGTGGGCGACTACTACTTCGACCACAGCCCGCAGGATGTTGAACTGCTGAGCGAAATGGCGCGCATCGGCGCGGCGGCGCACTGCCCGTTCATCACCGGCACCGCGCCGAGCGTGATGCAGATGGAATCCTGGCAGGAGCTGGCGAACCCGCGCGACCTGACCAAAATCTTCCAGAACACCGAGTACGCCGCCTGGCGCAGCCTGCGCGAGTCGGAAGATGCGCGCTACCTGGGTCTCGTCATGCCGCGTTTCCTGTCGCGTCTGCCGTACGGCATTCGCACTAACCCGGTGGACAGCTTCGACTTTGAAGAAGAGACCGATGGCGCCAACCACGCCAACTACAACTGGTCCAACGCGGCCTACGCGATGGCGGCCAACATCAACCGTTCTTTTAAAGAGTACGGCTGGTGCACCTCCATTCGCGGCGTGGAATCGGGCGGCGCGGTAGAAAACCTGCCGTGTCACACCTTCCCGAGCGACGACGGCGGCGTGGACATGAAGTGCCCGACCGAAATCGCCATCAGCGACCGTCGCGAAGCGGAGCTGGCGAAAAACGGCTTTATGCCGCTGATCCACCGCAAAAACTCCGACTTCGCCGCCTTTATCGGTGCGCAGTCGCTGCAAAAACCGGCGGAATATCACGATCCGGACGCGACCGCGAACGCCCGTCTGGCAGCCCGCCTGCCGTACCTGTTCGCCTGCTGCCGTTTCGCGCACTACCTCAAGTGCATCGTTCGCGACAAGATCGGTTCTTTCCGCGAGCGCGACGAAATGGAACGCTGGCTGAACGACTGGGTGATGAACTATGTGGACGGCGACCCGGCGAACTCCTCTCAGGAAACCAAATCCCGTAAGCCGCTGGCGGCAGCCGAGGTGCAGGTTCAGGAGATCGAGGACAACCCGGGCTACTACGCCGCCAAGTTCTTCCTGCGTCCGCACTACCAGCTGGAAGGCCTGACCGTTTCTCTGCGTCTGGTCTCCAAGCTGCCGTCGCTGAAGAGCAACGACGCGTAAGTCTGGCTCAGGCCGTAAGGGTACGCCTTGCGGCCTGTCACTGACCTCGCAATCACAGGGAGACGTGATGAAAATGCTTAGGGTACTGGCTGTTGGTTTGCTGGCGTGGTCGGCACTGGCAGCCGCGCAAACCACGGTTTATGAATACCCCCGGGCAGAGGATTTGCCTGAAGACGGCACGACGTTTTTGACGCGCGACCCGGCGCTGCTAAATGCCTTCGACAACCATCTGTCCGCCGCGCGTTTTTTCAATGCATGGAGCAACAGGCAGAACGAGCGCGAGCGTATCAAAGCCGATATGTATTTCGTGGGCGTGATGGATGCAACCGAAGGAATATTGTGGTGTCCTGAACGACCGTCGAAACCGGGCACGTTGCGCAGTATCGCCTACGACTATTTTGCTACATCATCGCCTGAGCGGCTTAAAAACGCGCAAGCCAAAACGCTTATCGTTGAGGCGTTAAAAGAAAATCATGCCTGTAAGTAAACGCTCATGAAAATCCCTTTTTCGCTGTTGCTGTTTATCTGCACAAGCGCGTTAGCGAATTCTGCTCAGGAGTCAGCCGCGTTTTTTAAAGTTTTACCTTATAAACAGGTTTTTAAAGACATGGTGCTGGCCCGCTGTCTGGCACAGGTGTCCACTGACGACAGCGCTTTTAGTACCGATGCGGGCTTCAGCGCTTATGCCTTAATGCAATGGATCCCCTTAGACATCGACACAGGGAATGAAAAGGTCAATGCGCTCATCCTGAAATATCGCGACCAGCGAAATGGTTTTTCGCCGGAAGCATTAGCAGGTCGTTCTATTAAGGGCGTGACGCTTAACTGTTTACGCCTCTATCACAGCCCGGCGCTGGAACAGTTAAGTAAGGAAGTCCTTATTGGTGATGCGAGCCAGAGCTGGATGCAAGACAATCCCTCCTGGTAGAGCGATTAACCCGCCCCGGATCGTTAAGGAAATAACGAATAAGGACATTCATGAAACGTTCTTTTGCTCTGGCATGCGCGCTGAGTGCCGTCATGCTGAGTGCGCCGGTGCTGGCAGGAATATGGGTTATCGACCCCGACGAGAGCCAGAAAAACCGTTTCGATCCAGACAGAGGCAACGTGACAGGCGAGCAACTTTTAAAGGCCTGGAATGACAGAGCAGATAAAGAAGCCTCGCTACAGGCGCAAATCTATTTGCTGGGTCTTTTTGATGCGACAGAAGGCATGGGCTGGTGCAAAAGCAAAACCACGATGCCCTCCGCGCTTCGCGAATGGACATACGGTTACTTTAAAACATTACCGCCCGAACGGCTTAAAGAGAAAGCCAGCGTCCTGATGCTTGAAGCGCTTAAACACTATTTCCCTTGTCACAATAACGCTGACAAATAAGACCGTTATACCCGCAGTAATCAATCACCTATTTTAGCGGCTCGCGTTGGGCGGGCTGCTGAGATCGCCTGACGGAATAAACATGCCGTCAGGCTGAGAGGCAGAGGTAAAATATGGATGGTTTTATTCAGCCCCATGCTTTCCTGTTTGCCATATTAAGCGCTTTTTCGAAAGCAATAATCGTCATTAACGAAGAGTAGATATTATGGCTATTGATATGTTCCTGAAAGTAGACGGTGTAACCGGCGAATCTAAAGATTCCAACCACACCGGCTGGACCGACATCACCTCTTTTTCCTGGGGCGCATCCCAGCCGGGTAACATGAGCGTGGGCGGCGGCGGCGGTGCCGGTAAAGTGAATTTCAACGATCTGCATGTTAACGCGCTGATCGACAAATCCACCACCGCTATCCTGAAGCACTGCTCCAGCGGTAAGCACCTGACCAAAGTTGAGCTGTCTGTCTGCAAAGCTGGCGGCCAGCAGGTTGAATACGCGCGCATCACCCTGGAAGACGTGCTGGTAACGTCCGTACAGTACACCGGCGCAGACAACGGCGACACCGTAGGTGTTACCTACGCATTCCAGGCGGCTAAAGTGAAACAGCAGTACTGGGAGCAGACGTCTTCTGGTGGTAAAGGCGCAGAAACCAGCGCTGGCTGGAACATCAAAGAAAACAAAGAAGCGTAATCATAGTGAGCCCGCAAGGGCTCACTTTACCTTTTTGAAGGGCGCAGGGATGGCGACGAGATTTAAGTGGGTCATGGTGTCAGTGGGCTTATTTTCTGTGCAAGCCATTGCTCGCACAGCGTACAGCCCGGAAGAATATTTGAAAAATTATGCGCTAAGCACCTGCATTGCGCAGGGTTATGAATCTACAGAAGTGAAAAACGATGCGTCGGCCGCTGCCAGAGGTTATCTGGAATTTGGGGAATATTCTCTCGAAGCGCATACGGCAGTCATTGAGCTTGGTAAAACCTTCCTTGCGAGAAAATATGGCAGCCAGTCAGGCGAGCCGATGACGCTCGCGAAATGCATCGATTTCATACATAGCGACGAACTGGCAGCGCTTATTCGCCGCTATAAAGGCCAGCCGGATCATTAAGCGGGCCGCGATAAGGACGCTCCTTATGTTAAAAAGATACAGCGCGGCGTTAGCGGTTTTCGCGTTTTCTTGCCACGCCGCGCTGGCGCAGCCGTCCATCAGCGATTTTACTCAGCCACAGATTTTTACCCAGTGGGTGCACAGCCGCTGTATCGGCGCTATCGCTGACAGCGCCGCGCTGAAAGCGGACGCTAACGCCAGCGCCGCCGCGTGGCTGGAGGCAAGCGATTTACCGATTGCGGCGTTTAACCAGGCGGATTCCGTTATTGCGCAGGCGCTGAAAACGCCCCTCGGCGGCACCACCAAAAACGATTACCGCGTGCTGAAATGCGCGTTGATTGCGCAAAGCCCGGAAACTGACGCGTTGTATAAGCGTTTCAGCAGGCAAAAGACCGCGCGAGGCGTGGAAAATTTTTAAATCACCGCCGGGCGACAGCAACTATGTTTATGCGCAGCGATGATGTTAATAGCGCTGATATACATATTATCAATAGAATAAACCCGTCCGGTTGTGAGGCGCGAGGCTTAACGACAGGCAGTCACGGGCCGCGCGCAGACGCGGCTCTGTTCCTTAGCTCTCAAACGTCGGGCGTCTGATAAGACCCGCGACGTTTGAGCGCTAATAACCCCAGGCAGGAATACGCTATGCGATTCACGATTATCACCAACAAGCCCGGCCACCAGCCTCCTCAGAGCAGCTGTGACTTCTACCCGCCGGGCGGCACGATTGGCCGTGGTACGGATAACAATCTGGTACTGCCGGACGACGAGAGAACGATTTCCCGCCTGCAGGCGATTGTCCATATCTCTGCGGACGGTGAATGCCGCATCACTAACCGCGGCAACGTCACCCGCGTGGTGCTGAACGATATCCCGCTGGAGCGTGGCCGTCAGGTTGAGTTGCAGGACGGCGACGTACTGGGCATTGATGAATATCGCGTACAGGTCAGCGATCTGGCGCTGAACGCGCAGCCGGTCATCGCGATGGCCGCGCCGAAACCAAACGTCGCGCCGCAGCCGCAAGTGCAACCGCAGGCGCCTCAGCCAGCACAAACCGCGCAGCCGCAGCCGTCGTCAAACGCGGCCGCACAGGAACCTACCGCGGTGCCGACCGAAATCTGGGACAGCCTGATGCAGGAGTTCTCTATCTCCGACAGCATCAGCCAGGGGCAGAGCCAGAGCGCGCGCCCGAAAGCGCCGGAAGCGCAGCCGTTCAACCCGTTTAACGCCCCGAAAGAGGCGGACCGCAACCCGGAAGATCCGCTGGCGCACTTTACCAGCGGCGGCAGCGAGCCGCTTTTTGGCAATGAAAGGGTCAACCCGGACAGCCTGTTCAAAGATGACACGCCGTTCGATAAAGACAGCATTTTCAACGACGTAACGCCGACAACGCTGGTGCCGCCGTCTGACAACCGTCAGGCTGCGAAACCGCTGGCGCCGCATAAAGAAAACGAAGAAGAGCTTGACCCGCTGGCGCTGTTCGGCGGCGTGGGCTCGACGCCTGCCCAGAGCCGTAGCGACGATCCGCTCGGCCTGATGATGGGCGGCGCGGTGCCGCTGACGCCGCCGGATGAGCTCTCCGCAGGCGCGGCCCCGCTGACGCCACCGCCGCCACAGGCCGCGAAACCGGACGTGGAGCCTGCGAAACCGCACACCCCACCGGAAAAACCGCAGCCGGAGATGACCTCGCCGCTGGCGCCGAAGGCGGACGATAATCTGGATCTGGCCTCGCTCGCCGGTTCGCCGCTGTTCCCGGAAGAAGTGCCGGAAGAACCGCCGGTGACGCGCGTGGAAGTGCAGCCGGAGCCGCCGGAAGTGCAGGATTACGCGGGTATCACCCTGCCGACCCCGCAGGCCGTGGCGCGCAGCACCGCGCAGACGCCGAAAGGCCGCCTGCGCATCGACCCGGTGCAGTCGCCGACCAGCCAGGGCGGCGTGCCGACGGCTTCCAACGGCGACGTGCTGAACGGCGAACTGCTGGAAGCGCTGCTTGAAGGCATGGGCCTCGGCGAGCTGCAACCGACGCCGCAGTTCGACCGCGACAATATGCGCCAGCTCGGCCAGATGCTCAGTATGTTCTCGCAGGGCACCGTAGCGCTGCTCTCCTCGCGCTCTATTCTCAAGCGCGGCGTGAAAGCGGACATGACGATGGTGCTGGATGACGCCAACAACCCGTTCAAGCTGCTGCCGTCCGGGAAAACCGTGCTGATGCAGATGTTCGGCACCCGTATGCCGGGCTTTATGCCGCCGAAAAAATCGGTGCGTGACGCGCTGATTGATCTCCAGGCGCACCAGCTCGGGATGATTGCCGGGATCCGCGCCATTATCGCCGCCATGCTGCAATCCTTTAACCCGGAGCAGCTTGAGGAAGAGGCGCGTCGCGACGGCGTGGTCTCCCGCCTGGCGCTGCCGGCGAGCCGCAAAGCCGCGCTGTGGGATTACTTTGTGCGCCACTACAGCGATACCGCGGGCGAGATCGAAGACGATTTCCACACGCTGTTTGGCGAAGCCTTCCTGCACGCTTATGACATGGAAGTGAATCAATACAAAGACTCACAAAGCGGATCGGAAGAAGAATGAATATCAGCACGGCCTCACTCTCCAGACAGGGCGAGCGCGCCAGCAACCAGGATCAGACGGGCGAGACCGTCGGCGAACGCGCCGCCTGCTTCGTGGTGTGCGACGGGATCGCCGGCCTGCCGGGTGGCGACGTCGCCGCGGCGCTTGCGCGCAACGCCATTCTCTCGCGTTTCGACGGGGAGCAGCATCTCAACGCCCAGTACATCCGCGAGTATGTGAATCAGGCGAACAAGGCGATCCGCGCCGAACAGAAGGCGGTGCAGGATTACCACCGCATGGGCACGACGCTGGTGAGCCTGTTTATCGATCGCGACTATCATCTGGCCTACTGGGCGCACGCGGGCGACAGCCGCCTGTATCTGTTTCGTCGCGGCTGGCTCTACCACGTCACCACCGATCACAGCCTGGTGCAGCAGATGAAAGATGCCGGTCATCAGACCGACGGCGTGAACAGCAACCTACTGTACTTCGCGCTCGGCATGGGCGATGAGGGCCGCGAGCCGAGCTACAGCGACGTGGTGCCGATTGAAGATGGCGACGCGTTTTTGCTCTGCACTGACGGTTTCTGGCACGGCGTGAGCGAAGAGCAGATGAAAAAATCCCTTCATATGGTGAATACCCCAGATGAATGGCTCACTTTGATGAATCAAATACTGTTGAAAAATGGTGAGCAGGGGCATGATAAACAGGATAATTACAGTGCCGTTGCGGTCTGGGTAGGATCGCCCCAGGAAACGACGCTGCTGCATACGCTCTCTGACGCGGCGCAGTTTTTCCCCCTTCGAGATTAAAGGCTAACAAGGACTTTTATGAAACTTTGGCTTCCGGGTCTGGCTCTGCTTGCGGCGTCATCCAGCGTCTGGGCAGATAATTACCGTATCGTTCAGTCAAATACCCTGAAACTGGATGTCTGGGTAGACAACATCAAAGACAACACCCCGCAAAGCTGGTGCGGCCCTGAACTGCCGCTGCGTATCGTGACCAGCGGCGACAAAACGCCGAAGGTGCTGGATAACTTTATGCCGCGTCTCGGCTCGCTGCTGGAAAGCCAGTGCGGCAAGCTGAAAACCGTGCGCTGGCAGCTGAACGACACCCAGGGCAAAGCGCTGGCGAACGGCACCGCCACCAAAAGCGGTGACTGGAACCCGGTTGTGACGCCCGCCGCCGCGCCGGAGCAAACCACGGCCGCCACGGCCACGCCAGCCGTTCCTGACACGCTGCCGCAGGGCCGTCCGGAAGATCTCTCTCCGCCCGCGGACCGCACTCCGTGGCTGGAATTTAATCTTCAGGACGGCTGCCACCTGCGCACCTTCTGGAAAGGCGGCGCTGACGCGCAGGCCCTGTTTATTCCAGCGAAAGACGACGGCATCTGCGAAAAAGGCGGCTGGCTGAATGGCCGCAGCGAAGTCACCCAGATGGGCGACGCGGGCGAGAAAAAAGTCGCGGTCACCTTCGTGCACGGCTTCCCGATTGTTGGCATTAACGCAAGCGTTGACGCCGATCGTCTGCTTATCACCAGCGTTAACAACGAGCGCATGGTGGTCAGCGATGGCCGCTCCGCTCAGAGCTGGATGATCCTGCCGTATAACCGCGAGCAGAACGTCTGGCAGGCCCAGGGCACCGTCGCGGTAGAAATCTCCCGCGAGCAGGCCAGCGACGACGCGCGTCTGCGCGCGCGCCTGGATGAGGTGCGCAAGGTCTGGTCCGCATATCTGGCACCGGGCGCCACGCTCAATATTCTGCTGATCGAAGCGCTGCATCCGCAGCTGCGCGACCCTGCGGCGGGCGCTTATCGCGCGCTGTAATTACCGTTAAACGCCAGGAGCCGTTATGAATACGCTGTATCAACAACTGGCCGGCGCGAGCGTCAGCGACGCGCTGACCCGTCTTGAGGGCGATATCAAAGCCCAGCCGGGCAACGCCGATCGCCGCGCCGCGTTTGTGCAGTTTCTCTGCCTGAACGCCAACTGGACCCGCGCGCTGACCCAGCTGAAAAGCTGGGCCGCGCTGGCCCCGCAGGCGCAGCCCACCGTGACGCTGCTGCAACAGGCTATCGCAGGCGAGCAGCAGCGCGCCGAAGTGATGGCGGGTCGCGCGCGTCCGCGTATGCCGGGCGAACAGTGGCCGTGGCTGGATCTGCTGCTGCAGGCGCTGGCCGAAACCGACCCGGCGCGCGTAAGCGCGCTACGCAGCGACGCGCTGGAGCAGGCCGAGGCCAATCCGGGCGAGCTGACGATGGCGACGGGCGAGTCAGGCGAACCGGGCGAACCGACGCGCTTCGACTGGCTGATGGACGGCGATGCCCGTCTGGGGCCGGTGTGCGAGCTTATCGTCAACGGCAACTACTTCTGGGTGCCGTTCAGCGCCATCGCCTCCATTCGTTTCCAGGCACCGGCGAGCGTCACCGATCTGGTGTGGCGTCACGCGATGGTGCAACTGGTGGATGGCACCGAACAGGTCTGTCAGATCCCGGCGCGCTACCCGCTGGAAACCGGCGCGGAAGATCGCTTCCTGCTGGCGCGCACGACCGAGTGGCAGCCGCTGGACGCCGAAGGCATTCACTATCTCGGCGCGGGTCAGAAAGTCTGGCTGAGCGGCGACCAGGAGTTCGCGCTGCTGACGCTGGATATGCTCGCTTTCGGGCTGCCGGACGACGCGTCGCATGAATAAACCGTATCAGGACGACAGCGGCGATCTGCTGCGCCACGGCTATCGCTCGCGCCGCAACCCCTCGGCGGTCAGCGCGCGCGACAAAATGCAGCCGTCGCTGCTTGATCGCCTGACCGACGACGCGCCGGACAAGCGCCAGGAGCCGGCGAACAGCAATCTCGTCTCCCACAGCGCGCTGCGTCGCCATGTCCTGCGCGATTTGCAGTGGCTGTTTAACACCATCAACAACGAAGCGCAGCAGGATCTCAGCCGGGTGGATCATGTGCGCCGCTCGGTCTGGAATTTCGGCGTGTCGCCGCTCGCGGGCCAGCGGATGTCGGAGATCGAGTGGCCCGACATCCAGCAGCGGCTCACCGAGGCGATTCTGAACTTCGAGCCGCGCATCATGCCGCAGGGCTTACAGGTGCGCTGCGTCTGCGATACCAAATCGCTCGACCTGCACAACGTATTATCGATTGAGATCAAAGGCCGCCTGTGGTGCGTGCCCTGGCCGCTGGAGTTTCTGTTCCGCACCGATGTGGATCTGGAAAACGGCCATTTTGAGCTGAAAGACGCGGGGTAAACATGGACAGTAAACTGCTCGAATACTACAACCGAGAGCTGGCGTATCTGCGCGAAATGGGCGCGGAGTTCGCCGAACGCTACCCGAAAGTGGCGGGCAGGCTCGGTATGCGCGGGATAGAAGTCGCGGACCCGTACGTCGAGCGCCTGATGGAAGGCTTCGCCTTTCTCACCTCCCGCGTACAGCTCAAAATGGACGCCGAATTTCCGCGTTTCTCCCAGCGTCTGCTGGAGATGCTCGCGCCGAACTACCTGGCGCCGACGCCGTCGATGGCCATCGCCGAACTGCATCCGGACAGCGCCAAAGGGGATTTGAGCAACGGATTCGTGGTGCCGCGCGGCACCATGATGGACAGTCAGCTGCTGAAAAAGAACGGCGTCACCTGTAGCTATGCCACCGCGCATGACGTCCGCCTGCTGCCGCTGCACATAAGCCAGGTAGAGCTTGGCGGCGTGCCGGCGGACGCGCCGCTAAGCCAGCTCGGTTTAAGCCAGCGCGGCGCGGTCAGCGCCCTGCGCGTGCGCATCGCCTGCGACGGCCCGGTGATGCTCAATCATCTCGATTTCGACCGTCTCGATTTCTTCCTGAGCGGGCCGGATCTTCAGGCGCTGCAACTGCTGGAGCTTTTGATGGAGCACCGCGTCGGCATCTTCTGCCAGACCGTCGGCCCGAAACCGGCGCGCGTGGTGCTTGGCGACGACGCGCTGCGTCAGGAAGGCTTTGACGCCGACCAGGCGCTACTGCCGGACGATCTGCGCAATTTCGACGGCTATCGCCTGTTGCAGGAATACTTCGCCTTCCCGGCGCGCTTTCAGTTCTTAAGCCTGAGCGGCCTGACAAAACTGCTGGCCCAGAGCGGCCAGTCGAATGCGTTCGATATCATTATTCTGCTGGATAAAACCGACACGCCGCTGGAGCGGGTGGTGGATAAAAGCCACCTGGCGATGCACTGCACGCCAGTTATCAACCTGTTCCCGAAAATCGCCGAGCGCCAGAAGCTCACCGAAGGCTTAAGCGAGTATCACCTGGTGGTGGACAACATCCGCCCGCTTGATTACGAGATTTTCTCGGTCAGCAAAATTTACGCCAGCGAAGACGGCCAGCGCGACGATCAGGTGTTTCGCCCGTTCTGGAGCACCTGGAGCCGCGACGGCGGCAACTACGGGGCCTATTTCTCGCTGCGCCGCGAACAGCGCGCGCTGTCGGAACACGCGCTGCGCTACGGCACGCGTACCGGCTATATCGGCTCCGAGGCGTTCGTCTCGCTGGTGGACGCAAGCCACGCGCCGTGGCGCGACGAGCTGCGCTACATCACTGCCGAAGTGATGTGCACCAGCCGCGACCTGCCGCTGATGCTGGCGCAGGATATGGGACAGTTTGTGCTGCCGGATTCCATGCCGGTGCGCGCGCTTACCATGCGCAAAGGGCCGACGCCGCCGCGCCCGGCGCTGGCGGAGGGCTTCAGCACCTGGCGGCTTATCAGCCAGCTGCAAATGAACTATTTAAGCCTGATGGACGCCGAAGACGGCGAGGGCGCCGCCGCGCTGCGTCAGCTGCTCGGACTGTACGCGCGTCTCGCGGAGGCGCCGGTGGCGCGCCAGATAGACGGCATTCGGCACTGCGTGCTGGAGCCGGTGCATCGCCGCGTACCGGAGCCAGGCCCGATTGTCTTTGCGCGCGGCGTCGGCATTACGATGACCGTCGACGAACAGGCGTTTTCCGGCTCCAGCCCGTGGCTGCTTGGCAGCGTGCTGGAGCGCGTCTTCGCGCGGCTGGTTTCCATGAACAGCTTCACCGAATTTACCCTCAAGAGTCAGCAGCGCGGCGATGTCGGCTACTGGGGGCCGCGAATGGGTAAAAGGGCGCTGTTATGAGCGAAACGCTGCCACAGAACGCGCCGGTAAAGCGCGTGTCCCGTCTGCCGGAAGGGTACTGGCAACAGATGATGGCGGCGCCCTGGCGCTACGATCTGTTTCAGATGCTGCGCCGTCTCGACGCGCAGGGCGGCGAGCGTTACCGTTTAGGCCGCGCGCCGCTGCCGCGCTTTGAGCCGCTGCGTATCGGCCAGCAGCCGTCGATGGCGTTTGCGCCCTCGACGCTTGCGACAGTCAAACCGCGCGAAAACACGCCGCTGTATGATGTGTCGATTTTAAGTTTCGGTCTGTTTGGCCCGAATGGCCCGCTGCCGGTGCACCTCACCGAATATGCGCGCGAGCGGCTGTATCATCATCAGGATGACAGCATGAGCGCGTTTGCGGACCTGTTCCACCACCGCCTGACACTGCTGTTTTACCGCGCCTGGGCCGACGCCCAGCCGACCGCGTCGCTCGACCGCCCCGACGGGCCGCGTATTGAAAAATATCTCGCCTCGCTTATCGGCATGGGCCAGCCGGGGCAGATGGAAAAGGGCAGCCTGAGCCATCACGCGCGCTATTCGCTGGTCGGCCACCTGACGCGCAACGGGCGCGACGCTGAAGGGCTCGAAAAAATCCTGCGCCACTACTTCCGCGTACCGGTGACCATCGTACAGAACATCCCGCAGTGGATGCCGTTAACCGAACGTGAGAAAGCGCGGCTCGGCGCGGGCCGCCGGCTGCCGCGGCTCGGTGAGGCGGCGTTTCTCGGCGTGGCGGTGCGCGACGTACAGCATAAATTCCGTATCGAACTCGGCCCGCTGGATGAAGAGACGTACCAGCGTTTTCTGCCCGGCGAGCCGTGGGTTGAGGAGCTGCGCGACTGGGTGCGTCAGTACATGGGCATTGAGTACGAGTGGGAGGTGCGCGTTATCCTGCGCGCCGACGCGGTAAAAGGCGTCACGCCGGGCGGCACCGGCCGCCTGGGCTACAGCGCCTGGCTTGGTAAGCAGCCTGACCCACAGCCGCGCGGCGATCTGGTTTTTCGCGCGGAAAGGTAATCACGCTTCGCTCCGTTTTTACGCTGTCCTCGTCGGGGCGAGGAGTACAACATTTAACGTCATCTCCGCCTGCGTTTTTCTGAAAAATATCGGGCGTAAATTAAGCCAGACACCAGAATTCATGCCTGCCCCGAATCTGCCTTTTCCTGACAGGAAAACGGCCGGGGAGGGGCATTGTTATCTGACACACACTTCATCATCTTCAAACGGAACCGATCATGTCAGAAATCAGCCGTGCCGTACTGTTCGGCAAACTGGATACGCTGTTGTTTACCTCGCTGGAAAGCGCCACCTCCTTCTGCAAGCTGCGCGGCAACCCGTATGTGGAGCTGGCGCACTGGCTGCATCAGCTGATGCAGCAGCAGGACGGCGACTTACAACATCTGATCCGCCATTTTTCACTGGATGAAGAGGCGCTGAGCCGGGATATCGTGGCGGCGCTGGATCGCCTGCCGCGCGGCGCGAGTTCCGTTTCCGATCTCTCGGAGCATATCGACAGCGCGGTTGAGCGCGCGTGGGTGTACGGCTCGCTGAAATTCGGCGTGACGCGTATTCGCGGCGGGCATCTGCTGATCGGCATTCTGAAAACCTTCAACCTGGCCAATGTGCTGAAAGGCATCTCCAGTCAGTTCAACCGCATCAGCGCCGATCTGCTGGTGGAGCAGTTCGACGCCATTTTCGCAGGCAGCAAAGAGGCCCAGCAGGCGGTCGCCGCCGCGCCGGACGCGGCCGGTAACGCCCCGGTGCAACAGGGAACGCTGGCGCAGTACGGCCAGGATCTCACTGCGCGCGCCCGCGAAGGCAAAATCGACCCGGTCGTCGGGCGCGATGAAGAGATCCGCCAGATGGTGGATATTCTGATGCGTCGTCGTCAGAACAACCCGCTGCTGACCGGCGAGGCGGGCGTGGGTAAAACCGCGGTCGTGGAGGGCCTCGCGCTGCGCATCGCCGCAGGCGACGTGCCGGAGCCGCTGCAAAACGTTCAGCTGTGGCTGCTGGATATCGGCATGTTGCAGGCGGGCGCGGGCATGAAGGGCGAGTTCGAAGCGCGCCTGCAGGGTCTGATTAACGAAGTGCAGTCCAGCGCCACGCCGATTGTGCTGTTTATTGATGAAATCCACACGCTGATTGGCGCTGGCGGCCAGCAGGGCACCGGCGACGCCGCCAACCTGCTGAAACCGGCACTGGCGCGCGGCCAGTTGCGCACTATCGGCGCGACCACCTGGGCGGAATATAAAAAATACATTGAGAAAGACCCGGCGCTGACCCGCCGCTTCCAGACCGTGCAGGTGCACGAGCCGGACGAAGAAAAAGCCGTGCTGATGCTGCGCAGCACCGTGTCGCCGCTCGAAAAACATCACCGCGTGCTGCTGCTCGATGAAGCGGTCAGCGCAGCGGTGAAACTGTCTCACCGTTACATCCCCGCGCGTCAGCTGCCGGATAAAGCCGTCGCGCTGCTGGATACCGCCTGCGCCCGCGTCGCCGTCAGCCAGAGCGCGCCGCCGCCGCAGTTAGAAGATTGCCTGCACCGTATCGCGGCGCTGGATGTCGAAGCGGAAATCGCCGAGCGTGAAGCCCGCGTCGCCGTGGGCGACAACGATCGCGTGGCGCGTCTGAAGGCCGAGCGTGAGGCGCTGGAAGCCGAACGCGACGCCCTGACCGCCCGCTGGGAAGAGGAGCGCGCGCTGGTGGATGCCATCATCGCCCTGCGCGCCGAGCTGCATATGGCCGATGAAGAAGCCCAGCCTGCGCTGCGCGAGACGCTGGCGGAGCGCCAGAACGCGCTCGCCGCCGTCCAGGGCGACGCGCCGCTGCTGTTCGCCGCCGTGGACGCTAACGTGGTGGCGGCGGTGGTTTCCGACTGGACCGGCATCCCGCTGGGCCGCATGGTGAAAAACGAAATCGACGCGGTGCTGAACCTCGCCGACACGCTGAACCAGCGCGTTATCGGCCAGCGTCACGGGCTGGAGCTTATCGCCAAACGCGTGCGCACCTCCCGCGCGCGTCTGGATGATCCGAACAAACCGGTGGGCGTCTTTATGCTCTGCGGGCCTTCCGGCGTCGGTAAAACCGAAACCGCGCTGGCGCTGGCTGAGTCGCTGTACGGCGGCGAGCAGAACGTCATTACCATCAACATGAGCGAGTTCCAGGAAGCGCACACCGTCTCGACGCTCAAAGGCGCGCCTCCGGGTTATGTGGGGTACGGCGAAGGCGGCGTGCTGACTGAAGCGGTGCGTCGTCGTCCTTACAGCGTGGTGCTGCTGGATGAAATCGAAAAAGCGCACCCGGACGTGCATGAGATTTTCTTCCAGGTGTTCGATAAAGGCTGGATGGAGGATGGCGAAGGCCGCCATATCGACTTCCGTAATACGATTATTATCCTGACTTCGAACGTTGGCACTGACCTTATCAGCGCCATGTGCGCCGACCCGGAGCTGATGCCGGAGCCGGATGCGCTGAGCGGCGCGCTGCGCCAGCCGCTTTTGCAGGTTTTTCCGCCCGCACTGCTGGGCCGATTGCTGGTTGTGCCGTATTATCCGTTAAGCGACGCGATGCTGGCCGAGATTGTGAAATTGCAGCTTAAGCGGATCCAGCGTCGTCTTTCGGAAAATCACGGTATTATTTCCGAATTCGACGACAGCGTGATTACCCAGATTGTGGCGCGTTGCACCGAGGTGGAGTCCGGCGGCCGTATGGTCGATGCGATTCTTACCAACACCCTGCTGCCGCAGATGAGCCAGATATTGCTCACCGCCAGCGCGCAAGACGAGAAATACCGCCGTCTGCGCGTCACCTTCGAGCAGGGTGAGTTTCAGTGTCAGTTTGCGGCGTAACGCCATCATCAAGCAGAGAGTTTTCCAAACATGACGGATTACGAAAACAACCGGACTGTACCCAACGCCCTGCCGATTGGTTACCGTTTCAATGAGTTTGAAATTAAGGAAGTGATTGGTGGTGGCGGTTTCGGCATTGTCTATCGCGCCTGGGACCATCAGCTTGAGCGTACCATTGCGATTAAAGAGTTTATGCCGTCGTCGCTGGCGGTGCGTAATGACGACATGCGTCTGGTGTTGCGCAGCGACCGCTTCAGTAAGGCGTTTACCGCAGGCCTGAACAGCTTTATCCAGGAGGCGCGCCTGCTGGCGCGCTTCAACCACCCGAACCTGCTGCACGTGCTGCGCTTCTGGGTGCAAAACGACACCGCCTACATGGGCACCGTGTTCTACAGCGGCACGACGCTCTCGCGCCTGAGCAAACAGCATCCGGAAATGATCAACGAGGCGTGGATCCGCCGCACACTGCCGATGCTGTTCGGGGCCATCAAAACGATTCATGCCGAAGGCTACCTGCACCGCGATATCTCGCTGGATAACATCCAGATCCAGGATAACGGTCTGCCAGTGCTGCTCGATTTCGGCTCCGCGCGCCGCAGTATCGGTAATATCTCCGACGAGACCGAAACCATGCTGCGCCCGGGCTTCGCGCCGATTGAGCAGTACACCGACGACAACGAAAGCGAGCAGGGCCCGTGGACCGATATCTACGCGCTCGGCGCGGTGCTGCATACGCTGATCATGGGCTCGCCGCCGCCGGTGAGCGTGGTGCGCAGCATCGCCGACAGCTACCGTCCGCTTGCCGAACTGCGCCCGGAAGGCTACTCGCTGCCGCTGTTGCAGGCCATTGACCGCGCGCTGTCGCTGAAAATGGAAGACCGCCCGCAGTCGATTGATGAATTCGCCGCGCTGATTGAAATGCCGGTGGCCGGGCTGGACGACGTAATGAGCGTCAAAAAGCCGGGCACGATGCTGGTGCCGGTGGAAGAAGAAGAGACAACGCCTGCCGCCGAAACCGGCTGGCGCCGCTACAAAGTGCCGGGGCTGATTGCCGCAGGCGTGCTGGTGGGCCTGATTGCGGGCGGATTGCTGTTCAGCGGCGGCGCGGATAACCCGGCCCCGGAAACGGCCAGCAACGACAGCGCGCCGCGCGAGCAGGAGCCGGTTTCGCCGCCGGTGCAAAACACTACCACCGCGCCTGCGACCACCACGCAGGAGGCCACGCCCGCGCAGAACGCGCCGGTGCAGGGCGCGCTGGTGGCGCAAATCTACGTGCGCATGAGCGACGGCGAACAGCTCTCGCTTAACGGCAAAACGCAGACCGTAACGCCTGCCGAGAACGGCTTCGCCTCGCTGCAACTGCCGACCGGCGAGTATCAGCTGGTTATTAAAGGGCACGGGCAGGCGCGCAGCCAGACTATCAATGTTTCCCGTCCAGGCACCTGGCTTGTAAACCCATAAGGATGCCGGGAGGCGTTCAGGGCTGCGGGTTTGCGCAGCCCAACCCGCGACGCCTCCCGTCCTGACTCCGGCATGTTACTTCCTCTTAATGCCGGCAGGCGAATACCCGCTACAGGACAAAGCGTATGTACCACATCAAAATTGTCTCTATTTTCCGTGAGAACGTCCCGCCCGCGCGTTTTGAAAGGATCATGCGTCCTGACATCGCCGCGCAGTGGATAAACTCCGTACCGGATAACACCGTGCGCTCGCTGTTTTCGCGTTACGATCGGTTTCAACCGACGACCCGCTCCAGCCCGTATCAAACCGGGCGCGACCTTCGCAAGCTGGTGGCGCAGGAGTTCTGGTATGGCAACCTGGTGGCGATTGATGAAAGTTCGCGGCCCTGGTCGTCCACGACCGAGCTCTATTACATCAACCAGAAAGGGGAACTGACCCCCACGCACGCGCCGCGATCTTTGTCGTTCCCTTTAGGCTATATCATCGTTCGCTACGGCGAGATGGTGCGCGCTTATGGCACGCTTCCGCCGCCGACGGTCAGACCGGCGCAGGTGGTGAAATCGAAAGCCGCAGCGGGCCCTGAGCTGGCGACGCCGGGCAAAGACATGAAACAGACCGCCGCGCAGCTTAAAGCGATGACCAAGGCGGAACGCTGGCAGGCGCGTAAAGATCTCATCAGCAAGGGCAACGCCAGTATCTACCCCGATGCGCAGATAGCCGCGAAGCGCCTTGCGGATAACAACATCGCTGTCGAAAAAGCCAAGCTTGCGGAGAACGTCTACAAGACGGTAAACCCGCTGGAAACCACACCCGGCGTGCCGGAGGGTTGGAAAGATATCAGTAATGACGCTGATGCCCTGAATAAGCTCGGCCTGAAAAGCAAAATGCTGTATGACGACCCCGCCTCGCCCAATTTTCTGGCGCGCGTCTACGAGCCGGACCAGGCCGTCTTTGGCAACGATATGAACCCGACGGTGGTCTTCAGGGGCTCAAGGGAGCCAGAGTTTGCCTCTGTGGGAGATAACCTCTCTTCGCTGTGGAATAAAGGCGAGCTTGCGCCGGTGAAAAACGGCGCTGACTGGTCAAACAACTTTGCGCAAGGGGTGGGTAAAAATTCCACCTATTACCAGAGTGCGGTGGGTATTGGCGACACGCTGGCGAAATCGGGCCAGAACGTGGATATCGCCGGCCACTCGCTCGGCGGCGGCCTGGCATCCGCCACCGCCATGGCGAGCGGCAAACCGGCCTGGACCTTTAACGCCGCAGGGCTCAACAGCGGCACCGTGGAAAAATATGGCGGCACTGTGCTGGGTAAAACCGATGATATCCAGGCTTACCGCGTTGAGGGCGAGCTGTTGACGAAAGTGCAGGAAGTGAATGTCTGGGAAGATCTTAAGACAATGAAAGGCCTCCCCGGTCCGACCCTTCTTAAAGAAGGCGTTTCTGCACTTAGCCCAAACGCCGCAGGTATTCCGCACGATCTGCCTGGCGGTACGGGGAGCGCGCTTGAACGCCACGGCATCGGCCAGGCCATTAACTGTATTGAGCAGCAAAAAGACGAAGATATTGCCATCATCGGGAGTCGCCTGTGAAAACGCTTTTTTCATGCTGCCTCGCGCTGTGTTTTACCTTCATGATTCAGGGGTGTAAGCAAGATATGGATTTAAATCCGCAGGATTATTTCAGCGGCCAGCAACTGACGCTTGCGAAGGCTATCGAAGACGGCAACGTGGAAGACGTCGAAAAACTCGCGCCGCAAACCGAGCTTAATAAACCCGGCCAGCAGGAGATGACGCTGCTGTTCTGGGCGCTGGGTAACGCCATTGAGGATAAAAGCCCCGCCCGGTTAAAGATGATTACCTTGCTGGTTAAGGCCGGCGCCGATCCCCTGCAGCCGCGTCCGCAGGGACAAAGCAGCCCGGCTGAATTTGTGCTCAACGCTGACAGCGGCGTCTGGATCAAGGCGATGCTCGACGGCGGTTTATCACCGGATGCGAAAGATAAACAGTTCCATGAGCCTATTATTTTTGAAACCATCAAAGCCAAAAATACGGAAACGCTGAAAGCCATGCTGGATGCGGACGCGAATATCAACATCACCGATTCGCTCGGCAATACCGTGCTTATCGAGGCGCTGGATTTTCACGCCTACGACCATGTTCTGCTACTGCTGGACCGCGGTGCTGACCCGGAGATCCACGGTAAATTCGGCTGGACAATGGGCAACCAGCTTGAGCGCTTCCTGAAGCGGGCAAAAGCGGGCAGCGACGAGTATCAAAAGCTCACTGAAATAAAAGAGAAACTGATCGAGCACGGCGGGAAATGGCCGCCTGCCCCGGTTAAATAATCTCTGCACGGCCTTACCCGCTGACACACGCCTGCATAAGCCCCTGTTTATGCAGGCGTATTAGCCTCTGAAGCACGCGTTTGTCCCACTTCTCCTTTTGCTGCTACACACATCTGCACGCATAAAACATTACGGAATGAAGATTATGCTCAACCGAATCACCGTTCAGCTCCCGGTCGAGGGGCTGCTTTTCTGGAAACTCTCCGGGCGCGAGTCGCTGTCGGAGCCGTTTTTATTCACCCTGACGCTGCTCGGCACCGACGCACGCGCCGAGCGCAGCGCGCTGCTGGGCCAGCCGGTGACGGTGACCATCCCGACGCAGGCGCTGATGACGCCGCGCTACCTTAACGGCAAGGTCACCCGCGTGGCGGTGAGCGCGGTGGAGATGTCGGGCACCCGCTACGCGGCGTACGAGCTGACGGTGGAGCCGGACCTGTGGCCGATGCAGCGCGACCGCAACCTGCGTATCTTCCAGGGCCAGACGGTGCCGCAGATAGTGAAGACGCTGCTGGGCGAGAGCCGGGTGAACGTGGAGGAGCGGCTGTCGGGGAGCTACCGGGTGTGGGAATACTGCGTGCAGTACCAGGAGAGCAGCCTGGACTTCATGAGCCGGCTGCTGGAGCTGGAGGGCATCACCTACCACTTCCGCCACGAGCAGGACCGCCACACGCTGATTCTCACCGACGCCCCCGGCCAGTACGAGCCGTTCCCGGGCTACGAGACGATTCCGTACCACGTGACGCCGTCGGGCGGCACCACGGACGAAGAGGGCATCAGCCAGTGGGCGCTGGAGGACAGCGTGACGCCGGGCATCTACAGCCTCGACGACTACGACTTCCGCAAGCCGAACGCGTGGCTGTTCCAGGCGCGGCAGAACCCGAAATCGCCACAGCCGGGAAGCATCGACGTCTACGACTGGCCGGGGCGCTTTGTGGAGCACGGCCACGGGGAGTTCTACGCCCGCATCCGCCAGGAGCGGTGGCAGGTGGAGCACCGCCAGACGCAGGGCACGGCGACGGCGCTGGGTATCGCGCCGGGGCACACCTTTGTGCTGCGCAACGCGCCGTTCTTCGGCGACAACGGCGAGTACCTGACCACCGTCGCGCACTACCACTTCGAGGAGAACCGCTACGCGAGCGGGGCGGACAGCAACACCATTCACGAGACGCGCTTTGAGGTGATACCGGCGGACGTGCCGTACCGCCCGGCGCAGAAGACGCCATGGCCGCGCACGTACGGCCCGCAGACGGCGAAGGTAGTGGGCCCGCAGGGCGAGAGCATCTGGACGGACAAATACGGCCGGGTGAAGGTGAAGTTCCACTGGGACCGTCTGTCGAAGGGCGACGACACCAGTTCGAGCTGGGTGCGCGTGTCGAGCGCCTGGGCAGGCCAGGGCTTCGGTGGGGTACAGATACCTCGCGTGGGCGACGAAGTGGTGGTGGATTTCATCAACGGCGACCCGGACCGCCCGCTGATAACGGGGCGGGTGTACAACGAGGCGAGCATGCCGCCGTGGGAATTACCCGGTGATGCCACACGCATGGGCTTTATGACCCGCAGTAAAGACGGACATCGCGACAATGCCAGCTATCTTTTCTTTGAAGACAAGATGGGCGATGAGTTGCTGGATATGCATGCCGAGAAAAACATGAATATCTCGGTAGAAAACGACAAAACAGTCGCGATTGATGGCAGCCGCACCACGACTATCGGACGTGAGCAAAAAGATGAAGTGACGGGCGATGCTTCGTTTTACTATAAGCAGAAGCGTACGACGGTAGTCGATAATGTTGAGCTCAAAGATTTTAATAATAGCGAAATCATAAATATCAAAGAAGGTCGCAAACTGACGATCTCTGGTGGAGGTGAGTTAAATAACATTACCGGGAGCCAGACAACGACCATTGCGAAAGGTGACCAAAACACTACGATCAAGGATGGAAAGCAAGAAACCATTATTAGTACCGGTGGGCGTAATACAGAAATTAAAAATGGTGATCGTTTAATAGTTAGTAGTGGTGGTCAACATACTGAAATAAAAGGTGGCGTAAAAACAGTCATTGATGGTGGTTGGACACAGACTATAAAAACCGGTGAGACTTTGATTACATCGCCTAATAAAATAACAATAAAAAGTAGTGCTAGTGTTGAAATAGAAGCGCCGTTTTTATCAAGCGATGTAAAAGGGACGCAAATGTCTATTACGGGATTGTCGGGTGGTATAACAGGCATGTCATTTGGATTGACTGGCGTTGCCGTATCTCATAACATTGTAGATAGGTCTACAAAAAATATCGATTTGAGCGATGCAGAAGTTAAAGCTCGATTAAAAAATAAAATCGAAATCGCAAAGTCTGGTATTAAAACTTATCTTAATAACCTTTTTATTATAGGGTGAATTAAATGATTAACTCTGGTTCTGTAACAGTAATTTTAGCAATTATTATATTGGGGGGGCTTCTGTTTTCTTGTTATAACACTGGCGTTTCTTATGAGAAATTCCAAAAAGAAGGTATTCGCACAGAAGCTAAAATACTCAGTATGGAGAAAATCGGTGCTAGTGGAACAGGTAATACAAAGATGAAAATGAAGCTTCAGTTTGAATCAGAACAAGGTCCCGTCACCGTGACAGCGAAAGAGTATATATCTCCACAAAACCTGATAAAAATTATGCGGAATAATACAATATATATATATTACATGCCAAAAGATCCTAAGCAAGTTTTTCTGGTTCCGTTTGAAATGGAGTAACTTTTATAAATGGAGGGCTTCTGAATGGAACTCACAGAAAGTTTTGGCCTTATTATTACGCTCGGCGTTACTATTTTTATTATATATTTGGTTTTTCATACAGGTGTAGTACATGATGACTTTAAAAAAATGGTATTAAAACTGAAGCGGAAGTGACTAATATCAGGCAGATAGGATCATCAGGGGCTGGTTCTCCAAAATGCATTTTTTCACTACGTTTTTTTACAAAAAATAACACTGAGATTAACACTGAGCATACTGAGTTTGTATCAGTTTTGGATCTTACTGTTCTTGAAAGAGAGCGAAAGGTCGATATTTATTATAAAGAAAGCGATCCAAAAAAGGTATGGATGATTTTAAGCGAAGAAAAAGAGCGCGGACTATAAATTAATATTAAACTTAAGGACCTCTATAATAACTTTATGGAGGCCTTTTGAAATGAAAAATTTTAATGAGATGGTAATTTAAATGATGTGATAGAACATATTGGATGGCTGGTAATAACCGATGCTTTATCTTTTATGGTGTATCCAAACATGCATTCACGCCGAGAATAAGCTGATTTTAAGTAAATGAAATAAAAAATAAATGCCTTTAATCTCTTGCTAAGAATACAGTAAAGGATTCATTGACTTTGCATCGGTTCACTCTTCTTTTGTGGTTTAATTCTTGCTGTGATCTTTTATTATGTTTGATTCGTCTTCTTTTGCTAAAGGCTATGCGATTGTATTTCTGTCTGTTGTTGCAATAATAATATTAACTGTAATTGTTAAGGATATTAGAAGCAAAAAAATCAAAGATAATATTCGTCGTAATGGCATTTATGTGTTGGCTGAAATTATTAACGTAGAAAGCAATACTGGAAAAATTTCGCAGTATACAAATATAAGGTTATACTATCGATATAAAACAGAGCAAGGACGCGACATGTTAAATGAGGGTACTGCAGTAATCTTTACTTCTGATCTTAAAAAATATAGCCCCGGCGAGACTTTTCCTATTATATATAGCAAAACCAATCCAGACTTAGTCATAATTGAAATTGAAAACGCCTCTTTAAAACACAAGTAAATTTGTTTTTTATGAACGCGTAAAAGATAGCTATTTCTTCTATTTTTTCATCAATTATAATAGAGAGGGTCTGTAATTTTTCTTGTTTAATTGTTGACTGGTTAAATATCAGCCTGATTAGGCCGATTTTGGGAGTTAATATGACAATGGATGTTATTATCGCACTGTTGATGGTTGGAGTTCCGGCTTATATTGTTGGGAAGTCCTTTTATGACAATGCATTGATCGAGAAAAAAGGTACTACTATCACCGCAGTGGTTTTAAAATCGGAGCAGTTAAGCAGTAACGAAACTGGCAGTATAAACGGAGCCTTTATAGTAAAATTTAATGATGCCGAAAAAGGACCGACGATAATAGGATTCGAATCGACGATTCCCCAGTTATATGCGCCTCGTGCTCAGCCAGGATGTGAAATAAAAGTGAGGTATCTGGGGGAAGGCGACATAGTGAAAGCCTACTTCATTTTTGAATAAGGACGAAAGTAAAGAATGGACATTAAAGGCAGCGTAGGCAGGCATATTGGGAGCCTCGATTAATAGTCCGAAGTTAAGAGTGGAGTCGCCGCATTGAAATGCATAGGTGGTAAATTTGAAGTGCATATGTGATGTACATAAAGAAAAATCCGCACTTTCTCACAATATATTGCTGCTTAATAGATTTTAGTTAATCGAGGGATTATGAATACTCTATCTTATATCATGCCGAAATTAGCGTGGATCATACCTTTGGTAGCAATGTTTTTCGTTGCTTATGTTATATTTAAAAACAAGCAATCTGAGAAAATCGATGCATTTATCAAAGAAAATGGCGTTAATGTTGATGCTGTTATGGTGGAGATGGTTCCAGATAAGTACCAGAGAGTTAAAAATAAAATTGTTGCTGTAATTACAGTACAATATGAGTTTAAAGGGAAAAGCATAACCTCAAAACGTGGCCTTAGTTTTTATATAACGGACAAAGATAAATTTGAAGCTGGTAAGAAGATAAAAATAAGAATAAACCCTGGCAATCCGACACAATTTTACTACCCTGATTACCGAACATATTAAATAGAAGATTGAGCCTTATTATAAATGATCGGCTAGTTTTTTTGGTGGCTTACAGGTTGATAGAAAAAAGAACTACTGTGACGGCAGTAGTTTTAAAATCGGAGCAGTTAAGCAGTAACGAAACTGGCAGTATAAACGGAGCCTTTATTGTAAAATTCAATGATGCTGAAAAAGGGCCGACGATAATAGGATTTGAATCGACGATCCCCCAGCTATATGCGCCTCGTGTTCAGCCAGGATGTGAAATAAAAGTGAGATATCTGGGGGACGGCGACATAGTGAAGGCGAATTTCATTTTTGAATAAGGGATGAAGATAAAAAGTGCACTGGATTTTGTACGTTGTTTACGGCATTCCGATTGGGTTGTTTAGTTTTCTGATTGGTTATTTATTGATTCGGGACCGGAAGAGAAATCGCATTAAGCAGAACATACAGTGCAATGGTGTCGATACCACGGCGGTCATCACCAAAGCCCGGAGTCGTTCAGGTGGTGCGGGATGTCTCAACATTACGCTTGAAATTACCTACCGCACTGAAACAGGAGAAGAGGTTCGTAACCAAGCCGATGCAGTAATTAATGCTATGGATACGGCAAATTACCAGACCGGAAAAACCGTTGCGTTGCGCTATCTGAAAAGCGATCCGTTAAAGGTAATTTTGGATATTCCTCATCCATTGCGCCGTTGATTCACCCTTGCCGCCAGCGCGTACGGAGGCTGAGAAAGACCTCATCCTCTGGTTAACGCACTTATAAAAATAAGGCGTCAGTCATTTTCCTTCAGGGCCGTTGAGCTCTGTCTCTGCTTTCTTTGTCGTTCATAAAGGACACATGGCATGAAAATCGTTAAGCCCCTGCGCCTGAGCGTACTGAACCGGCCTTTTCGCTGGGAGGGGAAAAACTATCTGGGCGTATCGGTTATTGCCCTCGCGGACATGGGGCCCAGCCCAAAACTGCGGCCGGAGGTTGAGCTATGGCAACTGGCGGCGGGTGAGCTGCAAACCAGCGGTGGGATTATCGACATGGCCATCCCGAAAGTGCGCGCCGAGTTTCTGGCGACCGGCCATGCTTACACCCACCATCAGCAGGAAAAAACCGCGTGCGCAGTGCGTATAGATGTGGAGAACCTCAGTAAAACGCTGGCTGTCTTTGGCGATCGCTACTGGGCGGGCAGCAAAATGACGATGCCCCGACCTTTTGATGAGATGCGTCTTGACTGGAGCCGCGCCTACGGCGGCGAAGGTTATGAAGAAAACCCGCACGGCGTCGGGTTCCGGCCGGAAATCCATCAGGGGCATGAGTTTCGTCGTCTGCCGAATATCGAACCTTTCGAAGGGCGCATGATATCGCCAAAACAGAAGCCGGAGCCGGCAAGCTTCGGGCCGCTGGATATTCTCTGGCCGCGCCGGTTCGGCCGCATGGGCAAAAAGTATGACGCCAGCTGGCTGCAGAACGATTTCCCCGGCTTTGCGAAAGATATCGACTGGAAAGTGTTTAACGCCGCAAGCCCTGACCAGTGGTGGCAGGATCGGGATACGCTGCCGCCGCAGGCAAAATGGCGCATCTGGAATATGCACCCTGAAAAGCCGCTTCAGGAGGGTACGCTGCCGCCGTGGCAGGCACGCTGCTTTATCAATCGCCAGCGTGGCGATGAAACCCTTTTTGAAGAGGTGGCGCTGCGGGCGACCACCGTCTGGTTCTTCCCGCATCTCGAACAGATGATGCTGATCTGGCAGGGGCACATCCGCATTAATGAGGATGATGCGGCTGACGTGCTGCAACTCCTGCCAGCGATGGAAAAAGTGGGCGCGTCCCGTTCGGTGAATCACTACCGTAAGGTACTGGCCCAGCGCATGGATAAAGAGAAAGGGGCGCTGTTCGCCTTTCGCGAGAAAGATCTGGTGCCGGAGGATGCTATCGGCCCCTGGATTGACAGCGAAGTGGAAGAGTCCGCCAGCCCGATGCGCGACAACATGAATAATCGCGCCAGTCAGCTTCGCGAGCAGCACCGCGCCCGTATTGAAGCCAGCGGCGGTGACGTAAACGATCTGCTGGGAGATTTCGAAGAGCCCGCCATGCCGAAGCTGGATGAACTCCCCGAGTTTATCGAAAAGATGGAAAAGCAGGCCGCAGAGATGCAGGCGAAAGCCGAAGCGCGTAAGCGTGAAATGGAAGCGCGTTTTCCGCAGGGAAATAACGAAGATAACCAGCCGCGCGGCCCGGAAGCGATGCACCGTATGCAGGAGATGCTATATCGCAACCGCGACAGCCTCGGTGAGAAGAAGCTGGCGCAAAGTCGCGACGCGCTGCATCAGATGTACCTGATGTCCGTTCAGCACCAGCCGCCAGCACGCCGCCTGAAAGGCGATCTGGCGCAGATTATCCGTCAGCGCGCCGAACGCACGCTGGCGCAGGGCGGGGATTTCAGCGGTATGGATCTGACGGGCGTGGATTTCTCCGGTATGGATTTGCGTGGTGCGAATTTCAGTAAGGCGCTGCTGGAATGCGCCGACCTCAGTCAGTGCCAACTGGACGGGGCGAATTTCCACGGTGCGGTACTGGCGCGGGCCGAGCTGCATCATGCCTCACTGCGTGAGTGCAATTTCGAAGGCGCAAGCCTGTCGCTGGCCCAGTGCTGCCACAGCGATTTTAGCGGCGCACGTTTTAAAGACACGCAGTTGCAGGAGGCTCTGCTGGATGACTGCACGTTCGACGACGCCACGCTGGAAGGGCTTCTGTTACGGGAAACCTGGTTTACCCGCTGCCGGTTCCACCGGGCAACGCTCGACAGCTGCGTCTTCCTTGAGTTGACGTTGCCGGGGCTCGATTTCCAACAGGCGCGTCTGCATAAGACGACGTTTGTGAAATCAACGCTCGAAGCGGTGAATTTCAGCGAAGCGATGCTGGACGGCTGCTCCTTTGTGGAAACGCACGCCGACGAGGCCCGCTTTGTCAGCGCGACCTGGATAACCTGCGCGGCGGCATCGGAAAGTACGTTCAACCGTGCCGATTTCACCCATACGACGCTGCGGCAAAGCAACCTGCGCCAGACGGCGCTGTGTGGCGCAAGCTTTGCGCTGGCAAAACTTGAGAACACCGATCTCAGCGAAGCCGACTGCCGTGGCGCCAGTTTTGAGCGCGCCTGTATGGTGGGCAGCATGTTTATTCGTACGGATTTCCGTGGGGTGGATTTTACCAACGCCAACCTGATGGGGGCGTTGCTGCAAAAAAGCCAGCTGGGCGGTGCGGATTTCAACGGCGCTAATCTGTTCCGCGCGGATCTTTCCCAGTCGTTCACGAATGATGAGACCCGCATGAACGGCGCGTTTACCAAACGCGTAAAAACCCTGCCGAAGCGTGACGGAGAAGTGGTATGACAACGCTCAGCGCAGCGGAGCTGCAACAGAAAATCAAAAACGGCGAAGCCATCAGCGAACTCACATTAGACGGGCTCGATTTACAGGGCTGCGATTTGTCGGGAGGGATTTTTCAGGAAGTGTCGTTCACTGGCGCTAACCTTCGCGACGCAAAGCTACATGAGACGCTTTTTACCGAATGCACGTTGGATCAGGCGACTCTCAGCGGCGCGCATCTGGAGCAGACGGTCTTTAACCAGTGTGAGCTTAATAATATTCACGTGCGTGAAACGACGCTTAAAGAGTGTGTGTTCAACCAGTGCGCACTCAGTGGCAGCGATTTTTCACACAGCGCGTTGTTAAGCACGCAGTTTATGAACTGTACGCTTAACGACAGTCACTTCACGCAGGTGCAACTCGACCGTAGCGTCTTTTTTGAATCGCCACTGGAAAACGTCGTACTTAGCGGCTGCCAGAGTTTGATGGCCACGTTTTATGGCATCGATTTGCGTACCACGTCGCTGGAGCACGGCACGTTTGAGCGAACCGTCTTTTTTGACTGCGACCAGCGCGGCAAAAACTATTCGCAGCAGCAGTTTGTCGGTTGCCAGTTTACGGACTGCCAACTGGAAGGCGCGCGGTTTGAAGGCGCGCAACTGCCGCAGTGCAATTTCAAAGGCGCAACGCTTAAAGGTGCACAGCTTCAGCGCGTTAACGCCAGCCAGGCGCTGTTTATGGAAGCCGATCTGAGCGAGGCGCAGTGCCAGAACAGCGTGTTTGATCAGGCGATCTTCGTGGGCGCGACGCTGCAACAGACAGACTTCAGCCACAGCCGGTTATTCCAGTGCATTTTCCAGCAGGCGAGTGCGGCGGGTGCCCGGTTTATCCAGAGTGACCTGACCTACAGCGACTTTTCCGGTGCCGATCTGCGTCTTGCCGATTTACGCGGCGCCACTTTTTCCCGCACCCGTTTACACCGGGCGCGCCAGGACAATGCCCTGTTTTCCAATCGTCAGGGCATTCTGGAATATGACGAAGAATTATTGACGGCTGAAGCCTGGAGCGCGCAGCGCCAGAGCCGTATCTAAGGAGAGAACATGAGCAATATTAATCACAAGCTGGCCCAGACGATTACACCGCCTGTTCAGGCGTCCGGCACCGTTACCCACTGTTTCGCCGATGGCAGTCTGATGGTGGAAAGCGAAGGCCGCGGCTGGCACTGCCGCCGCGCCGCCAGTTGCGTTATCGCGCCGCAGGCGGGCGATACGGGGCTGATTGCCAGCGTCGATAATCAGCTTTGGTTGCTGGCGGTGCTGGAGCGCGCCAATCCACAAAGCGCGGAGCTTAGCGTACCGGGCGATCTGCATATCCGCAGCGCAGGTGAACTCAGCCTCAGCGGCGAGGCGCTACGCGTCAGCGCGCAGCAGGGTGACTGCCACATCAGCGAGATGAAATATAGCGGTGATAAGCTCTCGGCATGGGTAAGCCTTTCGCGCATCGTTGGCAAGCGCGCGGAGTCAGTCTGGCAGACGGTAACGCAGATAAGCCATAACCTGTTTCGCTCCACACGGCAGACAGAGCAGGTGCGCGCAGGCCAGCTGGATATGAAAGCTGAAGATTACGCACGACTGCATGCGCACAATACGGTGATTACGTCCAAAGCGATCACCAAAGTCGATTCTGAACAGATCCACATGGGGTAATCACTATGTTTGCTAACTGCCAGCTGTTTGGCATGGATTTGGCGTTTCCGGACGTCTGCCTGACGCCAATGCCTGCACCAACGCCGATCCCTTACCCTGATATCGCACTCGGCCCAACGGCCATCCCCAATGCGCTGAATATTCTCTTTATGGGCATGCCCGCGCATAACATGGCAACGGTCACGCCGCTCACCAATGGTGATAACCCAGGTGTAGCGACGGGTGTCGCCTCAGGTACGGTCATGGGACCGTCGCGCCACCTGACGGGCGCGTTTACCGTTCTGCTTAAAGGTACGCCCGCCACGCGCCTGACCAGCGTCAGCCTGCAAAACTCAACCAACGCTGTGGGGATGCGTATTGTCCCCAGCCAGTTCAAAGTGTTAATGCTCGCCCCCTGATTCGGCGACTGGTCGCTCAGAGAAAAGTCCCCGGAGCCGGGCTTTTGCTGCAGGCAGGGGCCCGGCTTTTCTGCCTGAAGCCTGTGCAGAGCGCTGTTTTTAAGACCTAAAAAACGCGGGTGACGCGTGCTTTTATACAATTGACTGGCGATGACTTACGCTATCAGAGGCAACGGAATGTTCTTTGCAGTATTTGTTTTTTTTATGGCGTGTGCGCTGTATATCATCTGGAAAGGTAAAACGTCCTTTACCCGCAGGCAGTGGCTTTTCTTTGGTCTTAAGCTTGTCGGCATTTTTATTCTTTTCGGCGTCGTCTCTTTTGTTTTTCTCGCGATGGCGCTCGTCTGGAATATTATCTCGCCTGACGCAGCTGAACATTATTCATGCACTGTGTTTCTGTCAGCCATTGTGCTGTGGGGATTACAGTTTGCTGCTGTGTGCATAAACACGCAGTTTTTTCTTATTATGAAATTTCATGAGAATTTCAATCAGGATAATTATCAGACAATACAGTCAGCCGTTAAAAATGTCCGCCCGCTGGCGCCATTACTACTCAGGGTGGCGCTTTCGCTGGGCGCCGCGCTGATTTATTACGGGATATGGCTAGACCAGTTTCATCCGCAATGACAGGGTACAGAAATGGCCCTGGCAAAAGAAAAAATAATCGTCTCTTAACGTCATCACGGTAAACAGGCAGCGCCTGGTTACTGGCCATGCGCGTATTCGCCAGTAAACCCCCTGGCGGACCTGTCATGTTCCCCTGCTATATGGACTGAAGTTATGCTCAACCGAATCACCGTTCAGCTCCCGGTCGAGGGGCTGCTTTTCTGGAAACACACCACGGTATCGGTCAGGATATCAACTGTATCGAACAACAAAAAGATGGGGACATCGCCATCATCGGGAGTCGACTGTGAAATCACTTGTAACTGGCTGTCTGGCGCTTTGTTTAATGTTCTTGGTTCAGGGGTGTAAACAGAATATGGATTTAAAATCTGAAGATTATTTTAGCGGTCAGCAACTACCCTTAGCGCGCGCGATTGAAAAGGGCGATAGTAATGAAGTCACTAAATTAGCTTCAGAAACTGACTTAAATAAGCCCGGCAAAGAGGATATGACGCTATTATTCTGGTCGGTCATGAATTCCATCAACGATAAAAAAACGCCCGAACATTTGAAGGTTATTACGGTTCTCGTAAAGGCAGGGGCAGATCCTCTCCAACCGAGACCACAGGGTAAAAGTAGCCCCGCCGAATATGTTTTAATGGCAGATAGCGGGGACTGGATCAAGGCAATGCTGGATGGCGGTTTATCGCCATATGCGAAAGATAAAACCTTTGATAAACCGATTATATTCCAGACCCTTGAAGCCAAAAAGACTGACACGCTGAAAACCATGCTGGATGCGGGTGCTAATATCAACATTACTGACTCATTGGGTAATACCTTGTTGATCGATGCACTGGATTTCCATTCCTATGACCATGTTTTGCTGCTGCTGGAAAGAGGCGCCGACCCGGAAATCAGAGCCGACAACGGCTGGACGATGGGCAACCAGCTTGAGCGTTTACTGAAGCGGGCAAAAGCGGGCAGCGACGAGTATCAAAAGCTCACTGAAATAAAAGAGAAACTGATCGAGCACGGCGGGAAGTGGCCGCCTGCCCCGGTTAAATAATCTCTGCACGGCCTTACCCGCTGACACACGCCTGCATAAGTCCCTGTTTATGCAGGCGTATTAGCCTCTGAAACACGCGTTTGTCCCACTTCTCCTTTTGCTGCTACACACATCTGCACGCATAAAACATTACGGAATGAAGATTATGCTCAACCGAATCACCGTTCAGCTCCCGGTCGAGGGGCTGCTTTTCTGGAAACTCTCCGGGCGCGAGTCGCTGTCGGAGCCGTTTTTATTCACCCTGACGCTGCTCGGCACCGACGCACGCGCCGAGCGCAGCGCGCTGCTGGGCCAGCCGGTGACGGTGACCATCCCGACGCAGGCGCTGATGACGCCGCGCTACCTTAACGGCAAGGTCACCCGCGTGGCGGTGAGCGCGGTGGAGATGTCGGGCACCCGCTACGCGGCGTACGAGCTGACGGTGGAGCCGGACCTGTGGCCGATGCAGCGCGACCGCAACCTGCGTATCTTCCAGGGCCAGACGGTGCCGCAGATAGTGAAGACGCTGCTGGGCGAGAGCCGGGTGAACGTCGAGGAGCGGCTGTCGGGGAGCTACCGGGTGTGGGAGTACTGCGTGCAGTATCAGGAGAGCAGTCTCGACTTCATGAGCCGCCTGCTGGAGCTGGAGGGCATCACGTATCACTTCCGCCACGAGCAGGACCACCACACGCTGATTCTCACCGACGCCCCCGGCCAGTACGAGCCGTTCCCGGGCTACGAGACGATTCCGTACCACGTGACGCCGTCGGGCGGCACCACGGACGAAGAGGGCATCAGCCAGTGGGCGCTGGAGGACAGCGTGACGCCGGGCATCTACAGCCTGGACGACTACGACTTCCGCAAGCCGAACGCGTGGCTGTTCCAGGCGCGGCAGAACCCGAAATCGCCGCAGCCGGGGAGCATCGACGTCTACGACTGGCCGGGGCGCTTTGTGGAGCACGGCCACGGGGAGTTTTACGCCCGCATCCGCCAGGAGCGGTGGCAGGTGGAGCACCGCCAGACGCAGGGCACGGCGACGGCGCTGGGCATCGCGCCGGGGCACACGTTTGTGCTGCGCAACGCGCCGTTCTTCGGCGACAACGGGGAGTACCTGACCACCGTTGCGCACTACCACTTCGAGGAGAACCGCTACGCGAGCGGGGCGGACAGCAACACCATCCACGAGACGCGCTTTGAGGTGATACCGGCGGACGTGCCGTACCGCCCGGCGCAGAAGACGCCGTGGCCGCGCACGTACGGCCCGCAGACGGCGAAGGTGGTGGGCCCGCAGGGCGAGAGCATCTGGACGGACAAATACGGCCGGGTGAAGGTGAAGTTCCACTGGGACCGTCTGTCGAAGGGCGACGACACCAGCTCGGGCTGGGTGCGCGTGTCGAGCGCGTGGGCGGGCCAGGGCTTTGGCGGGGTGCAGATACCGCGCGTGGGCGACGAGGTGGTGGTGGACTTCATCAACGGCGACCCGGACCGCCCGCTGATAACGGGGCGCGTGTACAACGAAGCGAGCATGCCGCCGTGGGCATTGCCGGCGGCGGCGACGCAGATGGGTTTTTTAAGCCGGTCGAAGGACGGCTCGCCGGACAACGCCAACGCCCTGCGCTTTGAGGATAAAGCGGGTGAGGAGCAGGTGTGGATCCAGGCCGAGCGCAATCTTGATACGCATGTCAAAAATGATGAGTCGCATACCGTAAACGGTGCGCGCAGCCATTATGTACGTAAAAATGAGCTGCATCGCGTAGAGGCCAATCATACTCACGCAGTTAAAGGCGGCACCGAGATCCTGACAGGTAAAGGCAAACTGGATGCTGCGGTTGAACAATATGTTCTGGCCTCAGGAACGCAACTACGTCTGGTTTGTGGCGAAAGCGCGATTGAGCTAAACGCCAACGGAAAAATAAACCTTGTCGGTAAAGATTTTAATTTCTTTGTCGAAGGGGATGGCTATATCACGACCGGCGGCAAGTTACACCTTAATACTGCCGGTACCCCACCGGGGACGACGGCACCGGGTGATAAACATAAAGAAAATATCGATGCGGCCGTAGAACAACACTTTACGCCTCAAAAGAAGAGTAAAAATTTTGCTCCGACTACAGCTTCTGGAACAAGCAGCAAAAATGGGCCAGCTTTTAAGGCAGCGGCACCTTTGAAAGGCGACTATGTTTTTAAAAACGAGCCTTCAAGCTCACAAATTATGCCTTTTAATGAAGAAGTCGTTAATGAAATTAATAAATCAGCTACGTTACAGGAGCAGATGAAGGCTTTAAAGTCCCAAGGGTGGTCGATTCTACCTGGCCCCAAAGGGGGAGGGTGTTATACAGATAATGCTAACCAACTTATTATTATGGACCCGGATTATATGGAAACGCCGGCAGATACGGTGCAAACACTGGCGCATGAGGTGGGGCACGCGACGTATCCTGTTCCTGAGGATTATTCTAGCCGGGAAAATTTTATTAATAGTCAACTTACTAATGAAGGCGGTGCAACGCTAAATAATATAAAAGTACAGCGTGAGATATTGGCCAATGGTGGTATTGACATTGGTGTTGCAGGGTCTGAAGACAATTTGGCAGCATATAATTCAATGTATGACAAAATGATGAGTGGTGAGTTATCGCGAACCGATGCTGCAAAGGCTATAGGTAAAGTTTATGGCAAAGGTGAAATAGCTTCAAGCGGTGATATTAACTATAGCGAAAAATACGGTAATTATTATGATAGTAAATTCGGAGAATAGTTTTCCATGCTATCATATATTATAACGATCATTGAGAGGTTATTATGGGAATAGCCGTGATAAAAAAAATATTGGTTATTTTTATATTCTCATCATTATATTCATTTACTTATGCAGGCCAAAAAGATATGAATCAAGATTCCTTATGGGACATTGTTAAAGCGCTAAAATCAGTTTGGGGTAAGCAAGCGAATGATGTCAGCCAGCTTCTTCGTCAGCCTCTTGTGCGAGTTCTGCCAACAGCAGATGACCGCTTCACTTCCGCACCGTTTACATTACTGGACGGCACCCGACTCAGCGGGTTGGACGTTCGCTTGTGGAATAATGGGGAAAAAACGGTTTCTATGGTTTCGTTTATAGTTGATAGTCCTTGTATAACTCTTAAGCAAGTTAAAGAATATTTCCCTGACGCTAAATTGTTTAACGTACCGAATGGGCACGCCATCGGACAAATGATAGGTTATCGGACTGCGAAAGATAGCAGAGGGCTCGCATGGGCCTTTAGCTTTCCGGAGCAGGATTCAAGATGTCTGAAACGTATTACGATGGCTAAATACGTATATTAAGGGTCACTACACATGGACGCACTTCTCATTATTATTTAACACAGTAATTTAATTACAGGCCCCACCATGAAATATACCCTTCAGGAAGGTTCGTTTTCCCTTTTTCCTGCTGCCTGGCAGGACACCAGCATGACGATGTTACGCGACGATGAGAGTGGGCTATCGTTAATTGTCAGTCGTGGCGCAATTCCGGATGACAGCGATTTCGAAAAGGAATTCCACCGCCAGTGGGAGGTGCTGCGCGCGCAAATGGGTGAAATCGAACAGAGCGATTTTTCGCGTATTGTCGTTGGGCAACCGTCGCTGCGCGCCGTTGAAGTCGAAACGGCATTTGTGCGGCAGGGGCAGCAGATCTGGCAGAAGCAGTTCGCTGTACAGGCGCCGGATGCTCCACGCCTTTTAATCTTCACCCTTTCCGCGCTGCGCCCCTTCACTGATGAAGATGCGGAACGCTGGAATACCATCAAACAAAGCCTGACGCTGCATAAATAATGGAATACATGGCATGAGCGACAAACATGCAGCCCGCCAGGGCGATAAGATCATTCACTCCAGTGTCTTTGCAGATATCACAAGCCTTGTAGCTGAAGGCATCGCGTATGCAGCCATTGGCTCAGCGGTGGCGTTTGCCGCAACGGCCGCCGCACCGCTTGTGGGTGCGGGCGCGGCGGCGGCTACCCTGACGGCGATAGGTTCCAGCTGTGCACTGAGCGGAATTATCGGTGGTATCCTGGCGAATGCCGCAGGCATCACGGATGACATCAGTAATATGGCGACGGGGATCGGCAATGCGATATTCCCGCCATCACCGGCTGGTTTCATCGCCACCGGCTCAGGCAATGTGCTGACCAACAAGCTTCCAGCCGCTCGCGCGGCAGGCGAACTGACCTCGGTCGACACGCCACCGCCGGAGCCACAAAAGCCTGCCAGCTTCGCCGATTACGGCGGCATGTTGCTCTCCGCTGCGGCGCAGTTCGGTAGCGAGATGTGGCAGCCTACCGTCGCCACTGCCGCACCCGGTACGTCGTCACTGGAACTGGATAAAGTTCTTTGTGATAAACATTCTGGCCCGCAATACCTGGCCGAAGGTTCAAAAAGCGTCTTCATTAACGGCCAGCCTGCCGTGCGCGCCAAAGACCGCACCACCTGCGAAGCCACTATCTCAGAGGAGGTATCGCCCAACGTAATCATCGGTGGCGAAACACTGACGGTGCGCGATATCAAAAGCGGTAAAACCGCAGGCCTTGCGGTGGCGATGCTTGCACTTTCGCTTATCCGTGGCCGACCCGGTAAAGTCCTCAAAAACATGCCCTGCGCCCTGGTCTCGGCAGGTGCAGGCATGCTCACAGATATGGCAATAAATGCCGTTTTCTCATCATCGCACCCGGTGCATGCCGCCACGGGTGTAAAAGTCCTGAACGACAATAATGAACTGGATTTTTCGCTGCCGGGCCGTTTTCCCCTGCGCTGGCAGCGCAGCTATAACAGCTTAACCACCCGCGAAGGATTATTTGGCCTGGGCTGGGCCACGGCATTCGACAGCTATCTGACGCTGGATGACGGCGAGGTCACCTGGTTTGACGAGACCGGGCGTGAGCTGCGCTTTACGCTGCCGCCGCTCAATCAGGCGCTATACAGTATCAGCGAAGGGCTTATCGTTCGACGCAATGAGAACGGCGATGTGGCGATCGCCGACGACGATGGCGCCGTCTGGCGTCTGTTTAAACCTACCCGCGCCAACCCTTCGGTGCTGCGTCTGGCGTCGCTGAGCGACGAATATGGCAATGCGCTGGAAACCGGCTGGGATGAGCATGGCCGCCTGGTGCGCATTCACGACGCCCCCTGCGCCATTGATGTCACGCTGCACTATGAGGATGCGCGTTTTCCACAGCGTGTCACTTCAGCCTCACATTTTGACGGCGACAAAACGTGGCCGCTGGTGACTTATCGCTATGACGTACGCGGACAACTAGCCGCAGTGACTGACGCAACCGGCATCACGACGCGCGAGTACCGCTACAACGATGCTGGTCTGATGATCTGGCACCGGTTACCCGGCGGCCTGGAGAGTGAGTATCGCTGGGAAAAATTCGATCACTGGCGCGTGGTAGAGAACCGTACCAGCACCGGCGATGGTTGCCGTATCGCTTACGATCTGGCCGCAGGGCTGACCACGGTCACGCAATACGATGGTCAGACGCGCCTGCATTACTGGAACGCGCAAGGGCTTATCATACGTTTTGTTGATGAGCGCGGCGAAACCTGGCGCTACGAGTGGAATGAACACGATCTGCTGACTCGCCGTGTCGATCCTTTGGGCAACGCGACGACGTTCGTTTATGACGACATGGGCAACCGTGTCCAGGAGGTGGATGCAGAAGGGAATACCCGCGCCACGCAGTGGCTGGAACATCGCGCATTGCCTGCGGTTATCACTGAGGCGGACGGTACCGCCACGCGCTTTTACTACGATGAACATCACGGGCTGGCGCGCATCGCCGATGCGCTCGGACAAACTACACTTTTGCGCCGCGACGAGTTTGGTCAAATTGTCGAGGAGACAGATGCCGCCGGTAACAGCCGCCGCCAGGAATACAACGACGCGGGGCAGGTTATTCGCGCGACAGACTGTTCGGGGCGCGTTACCCGTTACCGCTATCATCCGCTCGGTTGGTTAAGTACTGCTATTACGGCGGATGGCGAAGAGACCCGCTACCGCTACGACGCCGCAGGCCGTCCGATCCAGCTGGAACGCCCGGAAGGCTGGGAAGAACGCCTGTTATGGAATGCGCGCGGTCTGCCTGAAGCGCATGAAGGGGCCGACGGCAAGCGCAGCGAGTTTAGCTATGATGGCGCGGGTCGTCTTATTGCGACGTCAAACCCGCAGGGTGAAGCGGTGCGCCGCCGATGGGACAGCCGTGGCCGCCTGATTGCGCTCGAAAACGAAAAAGGCGAGGCATACCAGTTCCGCTGGGGCGCAGATTCCCGGCTGCTTGAGGAAGAAAGTTTAGACGGCGTGATTACCCGTTACGGGTATGACGCCTGCGGACGCACCATCTCGCGCACTTTCGCTGCCGGGCACCCGGAGGCGATTACCCATACTTTTGCCTGGAGCGCGGCAGGGCAGCTTCTTGCGCGCACTACGCCGGAAGGCCAGACCCGCTACGACTACACGCCAGCGGGATTAATAAGCCGTGTTGCACTGCATGCATCGCTTGCGGAAAACGTCTGGAGCCGTGAGGCGGAACAGGAACTGCGCTTTGAGTATGATGCTCTGGGGCGCGTCATCAGCGAACAGGGTGAGAACGGCGCGCTGGGCTGGACCTATGATGCGCTCGGCAACCGTACGTCCGTGCAACTGCCTGACGGACGGACGCTAAAACATCATTTCTACGGCAGCGGGCACTTGCTCTCTATCGCACTGGATAACCTGCCGGTGACCGATTTTACGCGTGATGAACTGCACCGTGAGATAAGCCGTACACAGGGGCTGCTCACGACCCGCAGCGATTATGACCGGCTGGGCCGTCTGACGCGCCGCGACGTTTTCACCGGCGATGCGCAACGCCCCGCGCCGCGCCGCTGGTCCCGCCGCTGGGATTACGACTACCGTAACAATCTCATTCGCGAGGAGCGCGACGACAATCCATTTAACTGGTATCGCTGGAAGTACGATAACGCCGGACGTCTGCTGACCCAGGACGGCACGCTGCCAGGTCAGGAGCAGTGGCAGTGGGACGCGGCGGGTAACCCGCTTGATAACAGCGCGACGCAGACGGTGCGCTTCAACCGCGTAACGCAGCTTAACGGCATTCAGTGGCGTTATGACATTCATGGCCGTACGGTAGAGAAAGACAACGGGCAGACCCGCTGGCGCTACCGCTACGACGGCGAGCATCGCCTGTCGGATGTTATCAGCCAGCCACGCGACCGCAATAAGCCGCAGGTGGAAGTCAGCTTCCGCTACGACCCGCTGGGGCGGCGCATCAGCAAGACCCGTCGTCAGTCGCTGGCGGGCCAGCCAACCGGTAAAATGGTCACCACACGCTTCGTCTGGGAAGGATTCCGGCTGCTACAGGAAATCCATGACGAGGTGCCGCTGACCTACGTTTACAGCGACCCGCACAGCTACGAGCCGCTGGCGCGCATCGACGGCACGCAGTCACCGGATATTTACTGGTTCCACAATCAGCCGAACGGCACGCCGGAGCGGCTGACCGATGTGGAAGGCAAGGTGCGGTGGGAAGGGCGAAACAGCGCGTGGGGCAAACTGGCGCATGAGTCGACGCCGCTGCCGACGGGCTATCACCAGAACCTGCGTATGCAGGGTCAGTACCTGGACCGTGAAACCGGGCTTCACTACAATCTGTTCCGCTACTACGACCCGGACTGCGGCAGGTTCACGCAGCACGACCCGATTGGACTCGCGGGGGTATTAATCTCTACCAGTTTGCACCGAATGCGCTTGGGAAAATAGACCCACTTGGATTGAAGCAAAATGAAGTAATAAGATATATGGGAAAAGCCGAAGCGATTGATGTTGCTGCTGAGCGTGGGGGTAAAGGAGGACTCATTCCTCATCACAAAGGCGCTAAGGCTGTATGGGTTAATCATGACAGTCGCCCAGGATTTAACCCGGGAGATGAAAAATATCGCGCAGTTATTACTGTAAATGATGAGGGCGTAGAAATGCTCAACAATCATAAAGATATATCTTCAGTGGATTATAAAGAAACAGGCTTAAAAGATGGGGTTTTATCTAAAGAAAATGAACCGGGCGCGAAAGGGATCGGGAAAAATATTCTCAAAGATTTCAATGATAAAATTACCTCGCTCCATATTGAGAAAAGGGATCAAAAAGGTAATTGGAAAAAATGCGGCACAAGGATTACATGATGAATTTTGAAATTTATCTCCATAAAATTAATCATTTCGTAAATGCAAGAGCTGAAATACGTACTTTTGGTGATTATGGATATTTACAAAGGGAACCCGGATTATTTCTCTTTTCATTTATGAATGAAAATGGGACGCTATGTTCCTTGAGTCGCTGGTTAGATTTTTTACCAGAAGGGGAATTTAACCGGATAATGGCAAAAGAAAAGCTAACAGAAGACGAAATTTATGCTGTTAAATTATTTCTTTCTCGATTGGGATATCTATTTCAAATTGATAATAGGCAAAGGATCGATAAAGATATATTTATATTGTATTATTTAAAGCAGCTAATTTCCTTGAAAAACGCTAACGTCGCAAATAAATTAAAGGCGCAAAACTTCTTTTTTAGATTCTTATGTTTTGAATTAGGTATAGATCACGATTCATATAACCTCCTTCATATCAATGAAGAAGGTGTTTGCTTGAAAGCAAAAGAGCGAAAAAGCATATCAATAACTCACCTTTTAAACGTTTTCTATACATCTTTAAATAAAGAAAAATATAATTTGGTAGCGGCTAAAATAAAGAAATTTCAGATGGATGCTGTATCGTTACTGGCAGACCGCGATAATAATGATTACACTTTACCCTTTGATGATGTGAATGTTTCTTTAATTGAACCGGATATTTTTATTAACACATTTAAAAGAGCCAATAAAAATCTTTATAGAGTATTAGCTGAATGCTTTGATAGATATCAATCAACGATAAATTTACTTGTCTCTAACTTTTTTTTAATGAATTATTCCTACTACATAATTAGGAAAAACCCAAGAAGGCTTTTATCGCTTAAAAAACATATGGATGATGAGCTTTTTTCTAATATTTTATCAGCTATAGTATATAGGGGAGTATTTGTAGACAGAAAGAGAATAAGTCAGCTAGAACTTAATCATTATATAAAAATCCCAGAGCGCTCAAAGTGCAGGCTTTTTAATTTGATATATCAGGTTTAAATTTACAGTATATTTTTGAGGTGTTGCATATACTGAAGGTGGTTGTTTTTATGTTAATAATAAATGTCATATAATACCTATTTCGTTAATGTGAGATAAGGTGCTACAAAATCACGCGATATGACCCGTCGTCAGTCGCTGGCGGACCAGCCAACCGGTAAAACGGTCACCACACGCTTCGTCTGGGAAGGATTCCGGCTGCTACAGGAAATCCATGACGAGGTGCCGCTGACCTACGTTTACAGCGACCCGCACAGCTACGAGCCGCTGGCGCGCATCGACGGCACGCAGTCACCGGATATTTACTGGTTCCACAACCAGCCGAACGGCACGCCGGAGCGTCTGACCGATGTGGAAGGCCAGGTGCGCTGGGAAGGGCGAAACAGCGCGTGGGGCAAACTGGCGCATGAATCGACGCCGTTGCCGACAGGCTATCACCAGAATCTGCGTATGCAGGGTCAGTACCTGGACCGTGAAACCGGGCTTCACTACAATCTGTTCCGCTACTACGACCCGGACTGCGGCAGGTTCACGCAGCACGACCCGATTGGACTCGCGGGGGTATTAATCTCTACCAGTTTGCGCCGAATGCGCTGGTGTGGGTAGATCCGTGGGGGTTAGATCGTGAATGCAGCGGAGGAGGGAAAAGCAAACCCAATTTTTACGTAGGACCAGATGGGCCTAGTGCAACGATGCCTTCAACGGCTTACCGTTATGTTCGTTATTTAAATGATGATGGAAGTTTAAATCAATGGGCCCCCGATCTTATTAAAAACAAAAATGCACCTGTAACATATTTTGGGTTCGATAAATTTGAAACAGGGAAAGCTGCAAGAGATGGGTTCCAAATAAAGGGTCCTGATAAAGTTGATCCAACATTACCTGCGGATGTTTCATGGAGTGATGCAAGATTGAGAGGTACATTTGACACTTTACAACTCTATGAGAATGGGCGACCGCAAGTAAGGCATCCAAGGATGTTTGGTGACGAAGCTGGGGCACCATTGGAACCTTTTACTGCTGCTTATCCTGAATATGGAAAAGGTGGCGTGCAACAGATGCATGCTGACAAGCGTAAAATTTATTTTGATGAAATTGATATATTGCCGGAGGAGTGAATGGATTATAGCTCATATAATGAAGTGCTGGATTATCTCAAGTCTTTTTTTTCCAGCAGGGTTAAGTCATTGGCTTACCGAGAGGAATTAGATAAGCTGATAGAAGGGTCTCGCTCAAATAAAACAGTAACGATAAGAGCTATTTATCAGCTTTATATGAAATACATAGCTGAAAATCGAGGCGATGTTAAAGAAATTCCGGGTGAGAAAGAGCTTTGGATAAATCTCTTGGATCACTGGCAATAACAATAAAATAAAGGAATTCTATATCTTTATCGGAGGTTGATGCTGTGAGTGTATTTCTAAATTTACCTTGACTCCTAGAGTCTTTATAAAATTGGCTGCGCAGGACGACCGCTGACGAAGGTATACAATGAAAATGAACCGGGCGCGAAAAAGAACGAGGAAACGTAGTCGTTTGATTGATAGAGTGTGAATTTTAACAAGTAGACAATGTTGCAAAGAATAAATGGATTCAAAATCAGTATAAAGAACTCTATTGTTAAGTTGGCTGAGAATTTCAAGTTAAATAATCAAAGCATGGGAGTGGTTGATTATACAGATCATGATAATAATTTAGAGAGTACCCTTTCTCTAAGAGGAGAGATTGAGTTTTTTTACCATCATTTAACCTTAAAAGATAAATCGACACTGGATGGCGTTTTCTTTATGCATTTTATCGAGCCGTCTGAATTAAAGAGGATATTGTCAGGCTGAAATACAGGTGATAACACCTGGAATGAAACGTATATTATTTTTGCTGAAAGAAACGGTGATGTTCTTTTTTGCGATACAACATCTGATGCATGCGCTGTATATGGGAGTATCCAAAAAAGGCATTTTATTATAGCTGATTCGTTATAACCTTCTTGGATAGATTAAATTCAGCAGTAGATATCGAACGTGATAAATATAACGGTGAGGTTTTTGATGAAGATTTTAATGTTGAAGCATCATTCATAGGTGATATTAAAGATATGCTATCTAAAAAATTAGATGAAAAAGAAGCTGAAGGATTTATGAGATTTTTCTTTGGTTAGCTTTAATCTACATTAAACTAAAATAACTGCAAGCTAAAATATAACACTCTTGATTTTATAAGTATGAGCGTTTTAAATGAGTTGTTATCAATCAACTTATTAAACATAGTATGCAATAACTAATCCAGCATGGTGCACTTGGTGGTATGGATGTGCCAAGTATTCCCGTAAAAGTAGATAAGGTGAAACCAAGAAAATATCCTAATCGACAGTTGATTATTTAAAAGCAATCCAGAGGTTCAAAAGTTTGGCGCAACCCAGCACGCTTTTAAACTTTGTTCAATTTCCATCAGAGTCTGCGTTTTGATACTAGAAAAATGATGGGTGGGGAAATTTAACTTTAGAGGCCGGGAAATAAATAGCTAGCTGCTTGGCCAAGATATTGTAATGGGTATAAGAAATGGAATCCTTAGGTTAAAGAAGTACAAGGTTATCTCAAGACGAGGTAAATATGAAAGAGCTACAATATGCAGTTGATAATGTCAACTTGATTAATAAAATAGAAATACAAACTAGTAAAGAGGTTTTCGACATTTCTTCGCATCTCAACTATACCTTTAAAGGTAAAGTGGCAATTAATGTTGAGGCGGTTGAGTCGGGAAGTCTTTCTTTTTTAGAAAAATATGTGGACAATTTTGAGCCTATTTTAGAATCAGAAATTATAACTAATAAACCGTTCAATGTAACCATTAATGGCGCGATAGGAGAGGAGGTTATTTTTGGTAATCAGCAAGAATTGAATGTCCCTGTTTATAAGATAGGCGCTTATTTATATGAAGATGTTCCTCATGCCGGTGAGGAAGTAACTTTCTCAAGTAAAAAAGAATTATTAGAGCGAGCCAGTATTCTTAATATTCATTTGGTTTTCAAAAAAGCAGATGATAAATCCCTTCGCCCTTTTAAAAAAGAGAATGATTTAGTTCGTTATTGTGGTGGGCTGAGTGAGCTAGGTTTTATGCTTGCAGATATAGAATTATTAAAAATATTCCTGGAGAACAAGGAGTTTAATAATGATCTTATTGAAGAATTTACAACGACAGAATTAGCAAATGATATATTTAATGAAGGTTTAATGGTTCTGTCATGGGGCAACACGCCATGGGTTTATTATATTCTTTCTTGTTGTGAAAGTAATATGCAGTCTCCATTTATAGGGGATGAAACTCCTTATAATGGCAAGTACTATCTAAAGGAAGATATTAAAGAGGTAAGTGTAATTCCGGGGCATGCTTTGAGAAATTGGGAGGAACTAACTAAAGTCAATTGGCCGAAAATCACGATAAAAGGCAAAGGAGATTTTATTTCTTTAAAACTTTATGTGAAAAGTGCCCTTTCACAGAGCGATTCCAATTACCCTATTCCGACTTTTACAATTACAAGAGAAGACAAGGATCCAGTGTCAGAACCTCTGCTTCAATCTTACATCTTCCCCTAAAATATCAAAATTAAGTGTAGGCCAGTTATCAAATCTGGCCATCTAATAAATAAAAATTGAATGGTTGCGGATGCAAATTTGTTTAACTCTTTTTACTGTTGCTGATGATAACACGACAGTGTTATTCCTGTGCTGACGCAGACGGTGCGCTTCAACCGCGTGACGCAGCTTAACGGCATTCAGTGGCGTTACGACATTCACGGCCGCACGGTAGAGAAAGACAACGGGCAGACCCGCTGGCGCTACCGCTACGACCGCGAGCACCGCCTGACAGACGTTATCAGCCAGCCACGGGACCGCAATAAGCCGCAGGTAGAAGTCAGCTTCCGCTACGACCCGCTGGGGCGGCGCATCAGCAAGACCCGTCGTCAGTCGCTGGCGGACCAGCCAACCGGTAAAACGGTCACCACACGCTTCGTCTGGGAAGGATTCCGGCTGCTACAGGAAATCCATGACGAGGTGCCGCTGACCTACGTTTACAGCGACCCGCACAGCTACGAGCCGCTGGCGCGCATCGACGGCACGCAGTCACCGGATATTTACTGGTTCCACAACCAGCCGAACGGCACGCCGGAGCGTCTGACCGATGTGGAAGGCCAGGTGCGGTGGGAAGGGCGAAACAGCGCGTGGGGCAAACTGGCGCATGAATCGACGCCGTTGCCGACAGGCTATCACCAGAATCTGCGTATGCAGGGTCAGTACCTGGACCGTGAAACCGGGCTTCACTACAATTTATTCCGCTACTACGACCCGGACTGCGGCAGGTTCACGCAGCATGACCCAATTGGTCTGGCGGGCGGTATTAATCTCTACCAGTTTGCACCGAATGCGCTGGGGGGTGGATTCGTGGGGGGCGAATAAGACAAAATTTTATCATGCTGGAGATATACAAGGGGATATCGATCCATCAAAAGGGCGTGTTGGGTTAGATTTTAATCCTGCTAATCAAGGAAGTTTTTATGTTACAACTGACAAGGCTCAGATGACCGAGTGGGCGAATATGCGAAATCATCCATCCATAACAGAATTTGAAACCCCAAATTAAGAGTTGGAAAAATTAAACATAAAAACCTTTGATACGGCAAACAGCGAATGGGCTGACTTCGTAACGAAGGGACGAGCAAATACGTTAAATCATAATTATGAAGGTGTCAGTGGACCTATGCTCGCTAATCAAAGCGCAGCACGAGAAGGGGCTTCTCCGCGGCCCATAGGCCAACAATTAGCTGTATTCAATAATAAAGCAGCGAAACTATTTAATAAATACTAAAGTAATGGTTGTAAAAAATGATTAAAAACAACATTGCCGATGGAATTGTTTTTGAAGAAAATAGTTCGTCAACCAATAAAATAGTTTTCAATTTCCGCTCATGGGTGGCTGTTATTATCGGGCTTGTGGTTAAATGCACCGATAAAAGTAAGCAAGAGGCTGAGGGTTTAGTATTTAACTCACCTATAATATGTGGAGCATTAAATAATTATATGAGTGTGGCTTTGCGAAGCCATGAAACAGAATATCATTGGGCAATGACTATAGCTTATGGGGACAGGTATTGGGATAAAGATATTAGAGCAGAGGAACCGAATGATTATTTCGAATGGGAAAGCGAGTATAGAGAAAAAAATGGTCTTGCAAAGGAATCTTTCGAGTTTATTGATGGCTCTGAGTAAGTCTAATTATTGTTTGGTAAATTTACAGCGTGGAATTGTGAAATTTTAATTTGGTTTTTCTAATTTCTCAAGATAAGGTTTGGAGTATTAAGGTATGAGGCCTTTCAAATATTTTAAATCTCTGTTTGTCTTGAGAAGGTTCAAAGAGCTAAATCGATGTTTTTATCATGATTAATCGCATTTCTCAGAAAACTAAGCCAGGGTGGCAGTCTGCATAAATATGATTGAAGATTTTAGTGTGGATAAGACTAATCTTTACTGGACTGTTGATGCGAAAGAAGTGAGTTTACATATAGAGGGCCTTGATCAGGCTATACTTGATGATCATCGCCAGAAAGTTATTATGTTATGTAATGCCCAACCTCTTCCTGATAAGTTATTGGTGCTGGATGAAGATGGCAGCGAAGCTTTTTCTTTTTCTCCTCCGGATGGGGCTGTATTTTATTATTTAACGAAGAATGAAATGCGTGAGGTTTTGGTGGTGTGTGTTTTTCATGAAAAACTTGAAGGGTGGCATGATTGGCATTTTTCTATAGATATAAAAAATAAAAAACTTATCAAAAATTCGCCTGCTTATTAAACGGCATATAGTTAGATATTAAAGGCTCGCCTCAGGCATGCAATACAGAATTGTCAGGCGACGAGAAGGATTAAATAAAACAAGCTTCAATAAGTGTGGCAAAGTCCATAAAGCTGTATCTGATATTCCCGATGCGTCAGCCGAAAAAGCCATTGAGTTCCAGAAATCGCAATTAGGAAAAAAATCCTGGACCTTACGATATTCGCACCCGCCGTTGCCTTACGCATGTTATGGAAGTCCTTGCGGCGGGCGATGTAGATGTCCCTGATAGTGCGATGCGCCAGTATGGGTTTATTCAAAAGAAACTGGGTCTTAGTAAATGTAAGCAAAGGGGGGATTGATGCCAGGATTATGCCCAATACACAATGAACCTGAATACACTAACGTATCGAAAAAGGTTAAAGAAATACTCCATAAAAACAATCCCTTATCACAGTATCATTTTTGCCGACTGACAGTGCACAAATGGGAGGACGGGGTTGAAAACGGAGCCCATAATTACTTTCTTGAAAAAGAGGACGTGCTTACATTAGGGCTGCCGTTTGATACCGTTATTCATCTGAACGATAGAGATATAGCAAAGAAATTGCTTAACGACCGATTTGTCATTCAAAAGATGCGGCTGCTTTTATCGACCATTTGCATGCAGTGTATTGCTCCGTTAAAAGCGTTAAAATTGTGGCGTGATTAACAGCAAGGGCGCAGTGCGCTGCGACGCTTTTTATATGAACACGCTCCTCAGGTTTAACGCTCACTCAACAGGTTATTCAGCGGCGCGCCACGCGGGGGAATACAGGATCATGATGGCAATAAAGAACACTACCGCTGCCGTCGCCTTCCTGGTGGCGTTGAACTCTGCCAGTGCCGTGGCTGATATGCGCCCGGCTTCGCTGTGGGATTTTATTACCGCCCTGCGTTCATCTTTAGCGGATATCAATGTTGCGACGCTTAACCGCGCGCCTTTAAAATTTTATCTCATCTCGCAGAACGAGTACATCAATTTTTACGGCGCTGACGATGTCGCGTTTGCGGCGGCGGGAAGGGCTACGGATATTGAATTAAGGCTCAGCAGAGATCCGCAGGAGAAAACGCTGGTATGGATATCGCACTGGCAGGGCCCGTGCCTGACGCTTAACGACGTGAAACAGCATTACCCCGTATTGACGATAACCGACACCCCGCGCGGCCACTCGAAAAACGAAGTGACCAGCTACACCACGCCTGCCGGTGCGTCTGGCGAGGCCGTAACGTTCAGCTTCACCGTCAAAGCGCCTGATTGCCTGAGCGATGTCATTATTAGCCGGGGGGCGTAACGGCGGGCGCGCGTGCCAGCGGTATCGATTCGGCGTAATGCGTGCGCATCACCCCCTCAATACCCATTGCCACACGCCGCAGACGTATCCGTCTCACCGCTCCAAAACGCGCCTCGCCATACAATGAGCGGTAAAATAAGCCGGTATTTTCCCGACCCACCATAACTAGGGGTTTCCTTAAGTGAAATATTATTCTTTCTTATAAAGAATCCTTTCATCACGCGGTATTACAAAGCCAAACCTCTTTCCTTTATGAATATTTCAGCGCGTTATTAGTGACGCCCTCCATAAAAATACCCCGCCCTTATTCTGTTTTTATCCCAACTTTCAACCCGACCAAATATTGGAATAGGAATAGTCTGCATATGAAAAACAATGGCGGTTTTTTGCCGGGCGACTTATTGGTATATTTACACAGCGAGCGCGCGTCGGTTTTGTATAACCCGTAATAGCCGCTTCGTTATCTGACATTTCCTGATACGACTGGCCGCAGGCGACGTGTACGACACGAGCGTACCTGCCTCGGCGGTAGCCGTAGCCGTATTATGAAATTTCATGCAACCTGCGACGTGAATTAACTAAAACTGCAAAGTGTTTCTGGCAGAGTGTCTCCTGCGCTGTCAGAGCCCTGAAAATAGTGCGTCATTTGCTGCTGTGCTGTGATTGATGTAGAGCATAGCCTGCTGGACTCCGGCTCTGGTTTGCACCGCACAGACACATAGGGATGGAAGTTATGCTCAACCGAATCACCGTTCAGCTCCCGGTCGAGGGGCTGCTTTTCTGGAAACTCTCCGGGCGCGAGTCGCTGTCGGAGCCGTTTTTATTCACCCTGACGCTGCTCGGCACCGACGCACGCGCCGAGCGCAGCGCGCTGCTGGGCCAGCCGGTGACGGTGACCATCCCGACGCAGGCGCTGATGACGCCGCGCTACCTTAACGGCAAGGTCACCCGCGTGGCGGTGAGCGCGGTGGAGATGTCGGGCACCCGCTACGCGGCGTACGAGCTGACGGTGGAGCCGGACCTGTGGCCGATGCAGCGCGACCGCAACCTGCGTATCTTCCAGGGGCAGACGGTGCCGCAGATAGTGAAGACGCTGCTGGGCGAGAGCCGGGTGAACGTCGAGGAGCGGCTGTCGGGGAGCTACCGGGTGTGGGAGTACTGCGTGCAGTATCAGGAGAGCAGTCTCGACTTCATGAGCCGCCTGCTGGAGCTGGAGGGCATCACGTATCACTTCCGCCACGAGCAGGACCACCACACGCTGATTCTCACCGACGCCCCCGGCCAGTACGAGCCGTTCCCGGGCTACGAGACGATTCCGTACCACGTGACGCCGTCGGGCGGCACCACGGACGAAGAGGGCATCAGCCAGTGGGCGCTGGAGGACAGCGTGACGCCGGGCATCTACAGCCTGGACGACTACGACTTCCGCAAGCCGAACGCGTGGCTGTTCCAGGCGCGGCAGAACCCGAAATCGCCGCAGCCGGGGAGCATCGACGTCTACGACTGGCCGGGGCGCTTTGTGGAGCACGGCCACGGGGAGTTTTACGCCCGCATCCGCCAGGAGCGGTGGCAGGTGGAGCACCGCCAGACGCAGGGCACGGCGACGGCGCTGGGCATCGCGCCGGGGCACACGTTTGTGCTGCGCAACGCGCCGTTCTTCGGCGACAACGGGGAGTACCTGACCACCGTTGCGCACTACCACTTCGAGGAGAACCGCTACGCGAGCGGGGCGGACAGCAACACCATCCACGAGACGCGCTTTGAGGTGATACCGGCGGACGTGCCGTACCGCCCGGCGCAGAAGACGCCGTGGCCGCGCACGTACGGCCCGCAGACGGCGAAGGTGGTGGGCCCGCAGGGCGAGAGCATCTGGACGGACAAATACGGCCGGGTGAAGGTGAAGTTCCACTGGGACCGTCTGTCGAAGGGCGACGACACCAGCTCGGGCTGGGTGCGCGTCTCAAGCGCGTGGGCAGGCCAGGGCTTTGGCGGGGTGCAGATACCGCGGGTGGGCGACGAGGTGGTGGTGGACTTCATCAACGGCGACCCGGACCGCCCGCTGATAACGGGGCGGGTGTATAACGAGGCGAGCATGCCGCCGTGGGCGCTGCCGGCGGCGGCGACGCAGATGGGCTTTTTAAGCCGGTCGAAGGACGGCTCGCCGGACAACGCCAACGCCCTGCGCTTTGAGGATAAAGCGGGTGAGGAGCAGGTGTGGATCCAGGCCGAGCGCAATCTTGATACGAAAGTGAAAAAAGATGAGACCCACAGTGTCGGTGGCTCGCAAATACTTGCCATTAAGCAGGATTACACCGGCAAGGTGGAAGGCAAACACGAACACGCCATCCAGATGACGCGCAACGAACTGGTGGGTGGGCAGTACGACATCAAAGGCCAGGGCACGGTGACCGTTTCTTCCGCGACCAGCATCCGTCTGGTCACGGGCGATACGGTACTGGAGCTGGGTGCGAACGGCGAGGTCAATCTTTACTGCTCGAAATTCGCGATCAACGCCAGCGGCACAGGACAAATCAATACCGGCGGCACGCTTGATCTCAACCTCAAGGATCCGGACAAAGCGCCAAACGTCGCGCCGACGCCCGCAGACATTCAGAACGAAGTGGCAAAAACATTTAACCCCGACGGAGAAGGGCAGGCATGAGCGACGTGAAATATACGCTATCAGAAGGGACGCTGACGCTGCCGGAAGCCGTACAGGATCGCAGCATGACTATCCTGACATTACCTAAAGCGCGCGCGTCGCTGGTGCTGACCCGCGCGTGGGACGTGAAGCCTGGCGAAGAAGAAGCGTACCTGAAAAGCCAGGTTGCCAAACTCAAACGCGACATGAAAAAGTTCTCTGGCGGCGAAGTGGTTAATACTCAACTGGGCGGCAGGCCTGCACAGGAGGTGGCTTTGCGTTTTGATAATCACAGCGTGACCGTGTACGAGCAGTTAATCGCGACGATGCTTGACGATCATCTGCTGGTGATGGCGATGAGCCGCAACGCGCCCTTTGATGAAGACGCGATTGCGGTATGGGAATCCATTAAAGCGGGTCTGGAATTTACGCCGGGAGAGGGAGCGTAAGCGTGTCCGAACTGTTAGCTGCCCGTATTCACGATCCGCTGGTTCACAGCTCTCTGATTGCCGATGTGGTTAGCGGCGTGGTGGAGGGGGCCATCTGTCTCGCCGCGCTGGCGGGAGGCATGGCCCTCATGTCGAACCCGTTTACCGCTGTGATAGGCGTGGCGGTTATTGGTGTCGCCTATGCGACCGACTGGCCGGAAAAGATCGGTGATTTTGTCGGTAAGGGCGTTGACGCCATCAGCAACTTTTTTGGCGGGGGCGGCCCGCCCGATGCCACTATCAGCAGCGGTTCTCCCAACGTTTTCATTATGCGCAAAGCGGCAGCGCGCGCGGCAGGTACCGTCGATCATAACTATCTCAACAACCCCGTTCCGCAAGAGAGCTTTTTCGACGCCGCTAAAAAGATGGCGGTGGGCATGGCTATCGATATTCTTGAGCTGACGCAGATTACTATGCCCACCATGGATGAGATATGGGCGGGAACGAAAGCCGTCGCTAAAAACAGTGGAAGCACCATCAAAAACTTCGCGACCGGCGTCTGGGATAACCTCACCCAGCCGGTGGTCGAGGGCGCCAGCCCTTACGCCGAAGCTGCGCCGGGCGATACCGTCGATTGCACTAAAGGCCATATGGCCACCGGCACCAACTTTCTGGCGGAAGGCTCGAAAAAAGTGCTGATTAACGGGCAGCCAGCGAGTCGCAACGGCGACCGCAGCACCTGCGAAGCCAAAGTCCAGGTCAAAGAAAACTCCCGCGTGTACATCGGCGGCGAGAGCATCGTGGTGCGCGATATCCGCAGCGGTAAGAATTTCTGGGCGCGGCTTATCGGTAACGCCATCGGCAGCCTCGGGCCGGGGCTGCTGCGCAATCTCAGCAAAGGGTTGTTCAGGGCGATATTCAACCGTCGCATGGGCAAGATGTTCTGCTGCCAGCTTCTTTCTGATTTCACCATGGGGCTGACGACGATTGCCCTGCTTCAGGCGGGACGCATTGGCAGCGAATCGCGCCAGACGCAGCACCCGGTGGATATCGCCAGCGGCGCGAAAATCCTCGCGGGCGGCGAAGACCGCGATTTCACGCTGGAAGACCGCATTCCGCTCATCTGGCAGCGTGTCTACAACAGCCGCAATCTGGCGACCGGTATGCTCGGCACCGGCTGGCTGCTGCCGTTTGAGACCCGCTTCTTCCGCCTTGAGAACAACGAATTTATCTGGCGCGATATGTCGGGCCGCGATCTGGGCCTGGGCGAGCTGACCCCCGGCGACGTGGTGGATTATCTCGAAGACGGCGTTACGCTCTATTACACCGTCAGCGGCACGCTGATGCTCCAGATGACGAGCGGCGAATACCACGTCTACGAACCGGACCCGACGCGTCCGGGCGAGTGGCGGCTGTTCCGCATCTACGATCGTCACGAGAACTGCCAGTACTACAGCTGGGACGAGCACGGCAGGCTGGTGCGGATTTCCGGCGACAACGAAGCGCTGGATGTCGAACTTGCGTATGAGAAAACGCATGGCCGTCTCGCCAGCGTGCATCAGGTATGCAACGGCGAGCGCCGCCTGCTGGTGACTTACGGTTATAACGAACACGGCCAGTTGACTGACGTGACCGACGCGGACGGCATCGTCACGCGCCGCTTCGGCTGGGATCGCGCCAGCGACATGATGGGCTGGCACAGCTACTCCACCAACCTCAGCGTGCATTATCAGTGGCAGCCCGCCGCCGATGCGCCGAACTGGCGCGTGTACGGTTATCAGGTGCTGGACGACCAGGACAACGTGCTGGAGCGCTGGCGCATCGATGCCGACGAGGCGAAACGCTGCGCCACGGTAAGCTGCGACGCGGGTTTCTCGACGCGCCACTGCTGGGATTTCCTCTACCGCATCACGGAATACACCGACCGCCACGGCGGCGTGTGGCGCTACGAGTGGGCAGATTATGCCGAGCTGCTGACCGCGGCCACCACGCCGGACGGCAGCCGCTGGGTATATGGCTATGACGAGCACGGCAACCTGACGGAAGTGCGCGCTCCGCTCGGTAACAGCACGTTCACCACGTGGCACCCGGTGTTCGCGTTCCCGGTGAAGGAAGTGCTGCCGGACGGTGCCACCTGGCAGTACGAATACAACCCGCGCGGCGATGTGGTCTCGCTTACTGACCCGAAAGGCGGCGTGACGCGCTTTGAGTGGAACGAGCAGGGCGACCTGGTTCAGCAGACTGATGCGCTGAACAACACGCACCGGTTCTGGTGGAACGAGCGCGGGCAGCTGGTGCGCGACGAGGACTGCTCCGGCAACCAGAGCCACCGGCTCTACGACGCGGCGGGGCGACCGCTGAGCGCCAGCGACGCCGAAGGCAACACCGACCGCTGGACGCTCACCGCGGCGGGGCGTCTGCGCACCTGGCGGCGGGCGGACGGCCGTGAGACGCACTACGAATATGACAGCGCCGGGCTGCTGTGCGGGCAGGACGACGACGGGCTGCGCGAGCGCAAGGTCACGCGCAACGCGCGCGGGCAGGTGGTGAGCGCCGCCGACCCGGCGGGCCACCTCACGCGCCTGCGCTACGACCGCTTCGGCCGCCTGACGACGCTGGTGAACCCGAACCGCGAGAGCTGGCGCTTTGAGTATGACGCCACGGGCCGGCTGACGGGCCAGCGCGACTACGCGGGCCGCCTGACGGAGTACCGCCACGACGCGCTGGGCCAGGTGACGGAGGTGATTCGCCATCCGCTGCCGGGCAGCGGTGAGGCGCCGCTGGTCACCGCGTTTGAGTATGACGTGCTGGGGCGCCTGACTGCGCGGGAAACCGCCGACCACCGCACCGAGTACCGCCACAACACGCTGTCGCTGGAAATCCGTCGCGCCACCCGCGCCGAATGGCGCAGCGCGCTGCTGGAAGAGCGCGAACCGCAGTGGGATGCCGTACTCATCTTCACCCGCAACGCGGCGGGCGAGCTGGTGAGCGAGGAGAACCACGGCGGGAAGTTTGAGTACGAGTACGACGCGCTCGGCAACCTCAGCAGCACGCGGTTCCCGGATGGCCGGGAGCTGGCGGCGCTGCGCTACGGCACCGGGCACCTGCTGGAGATGCAGCTGCGCCACGGCGGGGCGACGCACACGCTGGCGGCGTATGGCCGCGACCGCCTGCACCGGGAAATCTCCCGCAGCCAGGGCGTGCTCTCGCAGGAAACGCGCTACGACACCGCAGGACGCGTCACGCAGCGCACGGTGCTGGATGCCCGCCGCGAGCTGGTGTTTGAACGCCGCTACCGCTGGGACCGCACCGACCAGATAGTCCAGCAGATACACACCGACGCGACGCCCGCCACGCCGGGCGAGAAGTACAGCCAGTACCTGTGGGGCTACGATGCCGCGGGCCAGGTGACGAAAGCCGTTGAACCGCAGAAGGAGGAACGCTTCTTCTGGGACCCGGCCGGCAACCGCACCGAAGAGCACCGCAACCCGGTGTGGCACAACCTGCTGCTGCGCCTCGACGGGCTGAAGCTGGATTACGACGGATTCGGCCGGCTGGTTCAGCGGCGGGACAAATCCGGCCTTATCCAGCAGTTCTCGTATGACGATGAGCAGCGGGTGAAGGAAATTATCTTCACCGGTCATGCGGAATACAGAAAGGTCGAATACCGCTACGACCCGCTTGGCCGACGTACTCACAAGATTCTGTGGCGTTACGGTGAGAAAGACCCGGAGACCATCCGCTTTGACTGGCAGGGCCTGCAACTGGCGGGTGAACAGAGCGACCGGGAGCCGGACCACTACGTTCAGTATGTTTACACCGAGGGCAGTTATGAGCCGCTGGCGCGCGTCGACAGCATTTTCGACGACTGCGAAATTTACTGGTACCACACCGAACTCAACGGCCTGCCGGAGCGGGTGACGGACGCGGACGGCCAGACCGTCTGGCGCGGGCAGTTCAGTACCTGGGGCGAAACAGAACGCGAGCTCAGCGTGCCGCAGTGGCAGGTGCCGCAGAACCTGCGTTTCCAGGGCCAGTACCTCGACCGGGAAAGCGGGCTGCACTACAACCTGTTCCGTTATTACGACCCGGTGGCGGGGCGTTACACCCAGATGGATCCGATTGGGTTAGCGGGCGGGATTAATACCTACAGTTATGTGGGTGATCCGCTGGTGTGGGTGGATCCGTTGGGGTTGAAAGCATGTAAACCTGAAAAATGGGATGTTAATTCTCATCAGGCAAATAAAAATGCTGTCAAAGGGTTAAATTTAGGCCTGGATTCACACCATGTTGGTCAGAAGAATATAATGAAGGATTTTATAGAAGGATATGATCCTGCGACAGCTCCAGCTATATTAGTACCACGTGTAGGTCATACAGTCTCCAAAGAAGGTGTGGGCATCGTATCGCGTAGCAGTATTAACAAGAAAACTGGTCTTCCTTTTACGAATGCTCGTGATGTAATTGCTAGAGATATTAGAGAGCTTAGGAGAGTATATCCGGATATACCAAATGCTAAATTGCAAGAGCTTATTGATTTAAATAAAAAAATGTATCCTGAACTAAGAAAGTGAGGAAGATATGAAGCTTGACCAGAAAGTTGTAGATTCAATATTTCGGGAGCTGCTTGAAGAGAATTCAAAGCGCTATAGGCAACTTCTAGATAAGCCAGCAAATAATGATGATGACACATATTCTCGTGCCAGGAATGCTCTTGCAAAACTCAGTGAAAAAGAGAAAGAATTTGTTTTTGCCTTTATAGATCTGGCTATTGCTGACAGTGCTTCAGTTATCTTTGGCACGCTTGATGGATCCCACTTTCCAGATGGAATAGAAGATGACTTTATCGTTACTTATAAAAATGAAGAAATACAAGGTAGCCTGCAAGATATTTTTATAGAAAAAGCAGAAGATAAAGGCGTTTATAAATAAGGATGTAGGGGCGACATGGGCGCCCCTGATTAATTAAAAGCAATTTAATTAGTGTCATGGATTTTACGGAATCGTAAATTAATGAGTATATGTCTTTTTATCTTTAATGTCTTAGTTGAATAGTGCTGTGATTGTTTTTGATAGATTAAGTATGAGGTCAAAAAGGCTGTTGTTATTAATGTGGTGCTCTGAAAATTTGTCTAATAGATTTTATAACCCAAACTCTCATGCCGTAAAGGATACTTAAAGATATGGGCTCCACAACACCATAGATTATCTGTATTTAAATTGACCAGCTTGATAAACTTCCGTTTGAATGCGTTTCGCCTGGTGAGTTTTTCTAAACAAATGTGTGAGATATTAAAAAAAGATGATAATTAAATCATCCTCAAGTTGGGTAATGAAATAAAGAAAATGTTGGGGTGATATTTTATGAACTCTAAGGAAATAAAGACCAGGCAAGATCTTATTGAACTTATTGAGTTCTTGTCTTCAGATGCGAAAGGCAATTTAAGTGAATGGGAAAATAAGGATTTACCTTCATATTTTGAAGCGATGGCATCCTGGATAGAAGACATGGATGGATATTATTTAAATAAAAACTTACCAGTCCCCGATGATAATGTTAATTGGGCATTTATTGCTGATATTTTAAGGGCTGCAAAGGTTTATGAGTAATTCTGTATCGGGAGGTTTATATCTCCCGGTTTATCCTTAGCCCACTAAACCCAAGGGTTCTTAACCTTCTTCATTACCTGCCCCACCTGATAGATCCACCCATCTAATTGCCATACGTCGTTGCATGAGTACAACGCGCGCGGCGACGTGGTTTCACTCACCGACCCGAAAGGCGGCGTGACGCGCTTTGAGTGGAACGAGCAGGGCGACCTGGTGAAGCAGACGGACGCGCTGGAGAACACGCACCGTTTCTGGTGGAACGAGCGCGGGCAGCTGGTGCGCGACGAGGACTGCTCCGGCAACCAGAGCCACCGGCTGTACGACGCGGCGGGACGACCGCTGAGCGCGGGCGACGCCGAAGGCAACACCGACCGCTGGACGCTCACCGCGGCGGGGCGTCTGCGCACCTGGCGGCGGGCGGACGGCCGCGAGACGCACTACGAATATGACAGCGCCGGGCTGCTGTGCGGGCAGGACGACGACGGGCTGCGCGAGCGCAAAGTCACGCGCAACGCGCGCGGGCAGGTGGTTAGCGCCGCCGACCCGGCGGGCCACCTCACGCGCCTGCGCTACGACCGCTTCGGCCGCCTGACGACGCTGGTGAACCCGAACCGCGAGAGCTGGCGCTTTGAGTATGACGCCACGGGCCGGCTGACGGGCCAGCGCGACTACGCGGGCCGCCTGACGGAGTACCGCCACGACGCGCTGGGCCAGGTGACGGAAGTGATTCGCCATCCGCTGCCGGGCAGCGGGGAGGCGCCGCTGGTCACCGCGTTTGAGTATGACGTGCTGGGGCGCCTGACCGCGCGGGAAACCGCCGACCACCGCACCGAGTACCGCCACAACACGCTGTCGCTGGAAATCCGCCGCGCCACCCGCGCCGAATGGCGCAGCGCGCTGCTGGAAGAGCGGGAGCCCGAGTGGGATGCTGTACTGGTCTTCACCCGCAACGCGGCGGGCGAGCTGGTGAGCGAGGAGAACCACGGCGGGAAGTTTGCGTACGAGTACGACGCGCTGGGCAAACTCAGCAGCACGCGGTTCCCGGACGGTCGCGAGCTGGCGGCGCTGCGCTACGGCACCGGTCACCTGCTGGAGATGCAGCTGCGCCACGGCGGGGCGACGCACACGCTGGCGGCGTACGGTCGCGACCGCCTGCACCGGGAAATATCCCGCAGCCAGGGCGCGCTCTCGCAGGAAACGCGCTACGACACCGCGGGGCGCGTCACGCAGCGCACGGTGCTGGATGCGCGCCGCGAGCTGGTGTTTGAACGTCGCTACCGCTGGGACCGCACCGACCAGATAGTCCAGCAGATACACACCGACGCGACGCCCGCCACGCCGGGCGAAAAATACAGCCAGTACCTGTGGGGCTACGACGCCGCAGGGCAGGTGACAAAAGCCGTCGAACCGCAGAAAGAAGAGCGCTTCTTCTGGGACGCCGCAGGCAACCGCACCGAAGAGCACCGCAACCCGGTGTGGCACAACCTGCTGCTGCGCCTCGACGGGCTGAAGCTCGATTATGACGGGTTCGGGCGGCTCACGCGCCGTCAGGATAAAAACGGCGTGGTGCAGCATTTCACGTATGACGATGAGCAGCGGGTGAAGGAAATCACCTTCACCGGTCATGCCGAGTTCAGAAAGGTGGAATACCGCTACGACCCGCTGGGGCGACGTACTCATAAGGTGCTCTGGCGTTACGCTGAGAAAGACCCGGAAACCATCCGCTTCGACTGGCAGGGATTACAGCTCGCCGGTGAGCAGAGCGACCGCGAGCCGGACCACTACGTTCAGTACGTTTACACCGAGGGCAGCTACGAGCCGCTGGCGCGGGTGGACAGCGTCTTCGACGACTGCGAAATTTACTGGTACCACACCGAACTCAACGGCCTGCCGGAGCGGGTGACGGACGCGGACGGCCAGACCGTCTGGCGCGGGCAGTTCAGTACCTGGGGCGAAACAGAACGTGAGCTCAGCGTGCCGCAGTGGCAGGTGCCGCAGAACCTGCGTTTCCAGGGCCAGTACCTCGACCGGGAAAGCGGGCTGCACTACAACCTGTTCCGTTATTACGACCCGGTGGCGGGGCGTTACACCCAGATGGATCCGATTGGGTTAGCGGGCGGGATAAATACTTATGCTTACGTTAAGAACCCATTTTCGTATATTGATCCGTTGGGATTAAAACCATGTGCGGCGACTAGTGAATTTGAACGCATAAATAATGGGAAAGTCTATAGAGTCATTAGGTCTGATGAAGATCCATTATCAGGCCTATCTTCACTTAATCCGAGTAATATAAAGACTGCTGCGGGACATGTAACTTCAGGAAGTCGTTCTCCATCGCAATTTATATCTGCAACAAAAGAGTTGAGTATTGCTGAAAAATGGGCAGCAAAAACAGGGAATCGAATTGTAGAGATTGATTTGAGTAAAGTCCCCGGTGGTGTAATTGATATATCATCGCCTAAAGGCCTTGATCTGCTGGGTAATGATTTTGCAAGGCGGTTGGCTAAAGGTTCAGCGGAAGTGTTATTTGATGCACCTGTTCCAGCCAGCGCGATAAACATTATTAAATAGGTGAGCTATGAGTAATAATAAATTTGACTTTAATGAAGTAATTATTGATGTGGTGGAAAAAATCAGATTAGCAGATGAGTTGGATGAAGGTATTATTAATAGGCTATATGAATCACTTGATAAAGCTAGTGCTTTTTATGAGAGTGAAGAGTTTATCCCAAAATTGCTGGCGTATGATCTTTTAGTTCTTCATGATAACCTGGAGGGAGCTTTGGGGGTTTATTCTGGTGATGATAAAATAAAAATTTCAAATATCAATACAAGAATAAACGAATACATCGAGAAAATATTTCTGAATTGAATTAAAAGTCGGGGAAGGTTTTAAATCTTCCTTGGCTTAAAATATAATGCTATCTAATAATAGTTGGGGCTTATTGGAACATAAATACTGGGGTTTTAAGAGGCTAACATGAATGATGTTTATGATGAGTTTAACATATTAATTAGCAAAAGCGGCGAAAAACTCGACAAAGGGGTCATACCACTGACGAGATAATTAGAATTTATGAGCAAGAGCTCAAAATAAATTTTCCTTACACCTACAAACTGTTCTTAGAAAAATATGGGACATTGTCATTTAATGGAGGGTCATTTTATGGCATCTCAAAGTTAGGCCTGGCCGCACAATCTGCACTTGCTGTCAGGTATTAAGGCCAGGGAACTTGGCGATATTGATAACAATATGATTTTGATAAAATCCTCTGGTTATGACCCGCTATTTTCTATTGACATGTCTGTCCAGAATGATGGCGAGGCGCCGGTGTTGGAAACAGACTTATCATTCAAGAGAGATGGCAGTAAAAAATCGTGACTAAGAATTTCGCAGATTTTTGATTGGTGAAATTAAAGAGTCTTTGGAATATTTATAGTTCCTTCGAAGAAATGCATAGTGAATTTTTTAGGTTGAATGTGCCTCTTTCATCGTTAAATTCTATTTTTAGCGTAGGTTTGAAACTATCTTTCAGGCGTGAGAAAAAATGCACGTTTGTTTAAAATAAAAATTTAAAAAAAGGGGGGGCAGAGTTGCTAACAATTTTAGATATAGAGAAAAAATTGCGTGAAAAATTCTATCCGTATCATGATGAAATGGATGATTTGATTCTTAAAAAGAGGGCCAGCGCTCTTGCTAACTTATCAAAACTGGAGTCAGAGCTTAATATTAAAATATGTAATGATTTCTTACTATTTTTGGAGACTTATGATCTTGATAATTTCTCTCTCGGGAATGTTGCTTTTGGAACGGGTGAGGATTATGTAAACACCTTAATTGAACTAAATAAAGAAAACGAGTTCAATCACTGGTGGTTGGGTCATAGAAGACCTGAGAGTGTTATTGTAATTGCTATTTGTGATCCTTATACCATTTTGCTGAATAACAATAATAATAAAATTTATGGTATGAGCGGAGAATCCTACCAATTTGAAAAAGAAGAGATTTCGAAGACTTTCGAACTATTTGTAAGAGGCGTTGGCACACTTTTTTTGAAAGAAGGTACTGTTTCAGAGGTTGCAGGTGCAGTTGGCGCTGTAAATCAAGATTTTTGGCAGAGCCTCTGAAAGTACATCTGTCATGATTAATACTTTGTATTTATAGATTTTCCTCTGCAACATCATCGAATACACGGGCCTTTAAAACAATATGCCGCGCTTTGAGCAGAACGAGCAGAGCGACCGGGAGTCGGGATTTTGTTATTCCCTCATGATAATTTACCGGGCGCTTTAACCCTTTCACGAAGAAAAATAATGCTGTTTTATCGAGGGTTTCTTCAGTCGTTGATATTATACTCAAGCGATCTTTTCTGGATATAAACGCGTTATAGCAGCAGGGTTATTTCAGGTATGACCTTCCTCAGGAGCAACACTATATGGTTGAGTTAGTCGATGCTGAAAAGCACATTGATGAAAACGAATTTATCGAATTTGCAAAGGGCTTTACCGGGCCATTACCAGATTCCTTCAAAGACCATTACTTACGGATTAACGGCAGTTCTTTAGGCGAGGAGGATGTTGAGGCGGGCCGGTGGGGAATACCGATCGGTGGTTTTAATCCCGTAAAATATGGCGAGCTCACCATTGAGGAACTCATTACGGATATCGGAACTATTTCTCCTTCTGACAGTGATTATGGCCCCTGGCATGAAAAGGAGTTTGTTCCGTTCGCTTACGATAACGGCGGTAACACCGTTTTCCTGTCACTAAAAGAAAGCGATTACGGCTGCATATATATCTATGCGCAAGATGGGGATGATCTCTTTGAAGTTGCAGATTCTTTTGATGATTTTATAAGCGCGCTATACCGGCGCTGAATGGGGTTAACGGGGTGGCGATGCGCCCCGGGCGAATGCCGACATTGCTGTTTGCGGCGAGTACTACGCGAAGAGGCTTATACTTTTGCGTGCCCCAAAAAAGAGTTTAACCCTTCGCGAGTGCGCCAACGCGTTAAGTTATCGCCTTAATAAGGCTATTCACCTGGTTTTTTAACACTCATAGCAGGGGTTTTCTGTTATTACTCATATTTTGAAAGCGAACAGTCTGTCAACGGCATCTTATAATTTATCAATTAATGCTTATCTTTCACCGTATCGCTTATTTATCCTGATCGTATGCACAGTAAAACGAAATGACAGGCTGAATTTGTCCTGTCCTCATACATAAAAAATTCAGTAACTTACTGTCTATAAACAACAAATTTCACATAAGGCAGGAAATTGCCGTCAGGTCTTTTAATTGCCTGACGAAACGCGTTATCCTCTGCCGGAAATGAGTTCTGTCTTAACTCAAATACACCCATTAGAAATGTGCGATTTTTATTATGGCGGTCACCCGTGCGGTGTCGTGTTCTCTTTTTTACAGGTAGCAAAGTGTGTTACGCACGAAATAGATAAAGATAAGTTATGAATTTATTCCCCGTTAGTGACAGTAACGTTAGTGAATTAACCTTTGTGGTTTCCCGAGCCTCTGCCAATGCGGATGATAAGGTTCATGCCGTCGCCGCCCGCATCGTCAGAGAAATGGAAACGTCCCTGCCTGAGTTCCGCCTGATCTCCACGGAGATGACGCTTATTGACGGCGAGCCGGCCGTCGATATGTTCTGGCAGTATCTGGAGGACAATGCGACGGTGTATCAGCGCCAGACGGTGATCCTGTTAAACGATCCGCCAGAGGGCAAAAAAATGGTGTGTTATAGCGGCACCTGCGTTGGCGAATTCCTTGAGTCGCATCACCAGCAGTATCAGGAAATCCTGCAAAGCATTAAGTTTCATCGTCAGCAGGCGTCGCGCGTGCAGACGGCAGAGCGGTAAAACAGAGGGAAGCGGGAAGGGAAGAGTGAAAACGCCGCCCCGAAGGAGCGGCGTTATGGCTTAGGCTTTTTTCGCTTCTTCAGCGGCTTTCACGATAACCGCGAAAGCGTCCGCCTTCAGAGAAGCGCCGCCAACCAGCGCACCGTCGATGTCCGGCTGGGTGAACAGCTCTGCCGCGTTGGACGCGTTAACGGAACCGCCGTACTGAATGATAACCTGCTCGGCGATTTTCGCATCGGCTTTGGCAATGTGGTCACGGATGAATTTGTGAACCGCCTGGGCCTGCGCCGGGGTCGCGGATTTGCCGGTACCGATAGCCCAAACCGGTTCGTAAGCAATCACTGCGCCTTCAAAAGCAGCGGCGCCCTGAGTTTTCAGGACGGCGTCAATCTGGCGCGCGCACACTTCTTCAGTTTTGCCCGCTTCGTTTTCCGCTTCAGTTTCACCGATGCACAGTACCGGGATCAGACCCTGCTCTTTCAGCACGGCGAATTTCTTCGCGATCAGCTCGTCAGATTCCGCGTGGTAGGTACGACGCTCAGAGTGGCCGATAATAATGTATTTCGCGCCGATATCTTTGAGCATTTCAGCGGAAGTTTCACCAGTGAACGCGCCGGAGAGGTTAACGTCGACGTTCTGGGCGCCAAGAATGATGTGGCTGCCTGCGGCGGCCTGCTTAGCCAGATCCAGATACATCGCCGGCGGGGCGATAGCAACGCCGCAGCCGCTCACGCCAGCCAGTTCTTTACGCAGGTTAGCTACCAGCTCGTTCACCATGTGGCGGCTGCCGTTCAGTTTCCAGTTACCCATCACTAAAGGATGTCGCATTTTCATTCTCCACGCGCTAAGCGAATTAAGGAATATTGCTGCCCCGTGGGCAGCGCGGTCTGTGAAACAGTATAGAGATTCGTCTCTGGAAAGGCTTTGCTTTTTGTCATTTATTGCTCCCTTCCAGCGTTTGCGATAGCGCCAGCTTAATCGGTTCAACAGCGAAGGTCAGCCCTTTTTCGCCGCTGTCCGCTACCACATAGCGTATCGCGCCTTCCGCCTGGCTGAAGTAGCGTTTACCTTTGCCTTCGTTAAGCAGCCGCGTCAGCCGCTGCTGGCTCTGCGCTTTGCCCATTTTGGGCGTAAAGCTTCTGAGCAGTGCCGCCATATAGTCCAGCGCTTTCGCCTTCGCGGCCTTTTGCTCCGGCCCCTGAATGGGCAGCCAGGTCATCTGTATGCTTTTGATTTTCAGCGTGCCGCGCTCCAGCGCCGTCGAGGCGTAGAGGTTTTCGTTGATCTTACTGGCCGCGCGCATCAGGTTAACCTTATCGCCTTTCACGTCGATGGCACGGAATTCATTCAGCGGCAGCGTAGGGTTATCGGCGTTAAAGTGCTCGCGAAACTGCGAGATGGAAAGGTCAAACGTGGGCGAGCCGGGCAGGAGATAGGGCGCGGTCGGCGTCAGGGTCTCCGGGTCGGTTTCGGCATCGGCGAAGCGCGCTACCAGCGGCAGCGTCAGAAAAAGAAGATAAAACAGCGGCTTCATGATTCACCTTTCCCGGTTGCGTATCACAGGGATTAAAACGATATCGGGCTGGCTTGTCAAAACCCGTCCGCACCAGGGTAAACTGTGCGCCACGCACACAGTAAGGTTTAGGTTATGACCCTTCAGCAGTGGTTGTTCTCATTTAAAGGCCGTATTGGCCGCCGTGATTTCTGGGCCTGGATGGCGCTCTGGGTGGCGTTGATGATTATTCTTTTCACCCTGACCGGTAACAATTTGCTGAACACGCAAATGGCAGCATTTATGCTGGTCTGCATGTTGTGGCCAACGGCGGCGGTGGTGGTAAAACGCCTCCACGATCGCGGTAAATCGGGCGCCTGGGCGCTCCTGATGATCCTCGCGTGGATGCTGCTCGCCGGGAACTGGGCGGTGCTCGGCGGCATCTGGCAGTGGGCCGTGGGACGCTTTATCCCGACGCTCATTATGGTGATGATGGTGCTGGACCTGGGCGCGTTTCTCGGCACCCAGGGCGAAAATAAATACGGGAAAGAGACCCGCGAGGTGAAGTACCGCTGATTACCAGTAGTGCTCCGCCGTCATATGGCCCGGACGACGGCGCAAATGCTTCGCCATCTGGCGGGTATCTTTCAGCAGTTGCTGAGTATCACGCACCATCTGCGGGTTCCCGCACAGCATCACGTGGCTGGTCGCGGTGTCCATCGGCAACCCGACCGCCGCTTCCAGCGCGCCGCTTTCAATCAGCGCCGGCACGCGGCCCGTAAGCGAGCCGGAGACCGTTTCACGACTCACGACGGTCTGTATCCGCAGCTTACCTTCGTAGCGCTGTTGCAGCTCCAGCATCAGCGGCAGATAGCTTAAATCCCGGGCGTAGCGCACCGCGTGGACCAGCACGATGTTTTTGAAACGCTCAAGATCGCTGCCTTCCTGGAGAATCGACAGGTAGGGGCCGATAGCGGTACCGGTCGCCAGCATCCATAACGTCTCGCACTCGGGGATTTCTTCCAGCACGAAAAAGCCCGCCGCGTCGCTCACCACCATTATTTCATCGCCGGGCTGCATCGCGTGCAGTCGCGGGCTGAGTTTGCCCTCCGGCACCGTCACCAGATAAAACTCCAGATCCGGATTGCCCGGCGCGTTGACGTAAGAATAGGCGCGCTGCACGCGCTCGCCGTCTATCTCAAGGCCAAGCTTGGTGAATTGTCCGGCGGTGAACGGCGCGACAGGGGCGTGAACAATGAGACTGAAGAGAGAATCGGTCCAGTGCTGAACCCGAACCACTTTACCTGTAACCCAATCCGCCATGTTTCGCTCCTGTGTTAACTGTTGCTTTATCTTCGCCAGAGAAGCGCGCCATTTCCAGCCCGGGCGGGCCGGAAAGCTCATTCAGACAAACTTTCAGAGGATGTGCGTCTGGATCTCCGGATCTTTGCGATCGAGATAGTGAATGGACTGAATGCGACGAATGGTGCGCGATTTGCCGCGAATCAGCAGCGTTTCGGTGGTGGCGATGTTGCCCTTGCGGGTAATGCCGTCCAGCAGGTCGCCTTTGGTGATGCCGGTCGCTGAGAAAATCACGTTATCGTTGCGCGCCATGTCGTCAAGTTTCAGCACGTTGCCCGCCCCGATGCCCATCGCCTGGCAGCGCGCCAGTTCCTGCTCGCCGATGCGGCGGTTTTCCGGCGTGTCGCCCTTAACCACGTGGCGCGCCAGCAGACGGCCCTGCATGTCGCCATCCAGCGCGCGGATCACGGCGGCGGACACCACGCCTTCCGGGGCGCCGCCGATGCCATACAGCACGTCCACTTCGCTGTCCGGCATGCAGGTCAGGATAGATGCCGCCACGTCGCCGTCAGGAATGGCGAAGACGCGCACGCCAAGCTGCTGCATCTGCGCGATGACGCTATCGTGACGCGGTTTAGCGAGAATAGTGACGGTGAGCTCGTGAAGGGGTTTATTGAGCGCGACGGCGATGTTTGCGAGGTTCTGCTCAAGCGGCAGATTAAGATCGATAACGCCTTTCGCGCCGGGGCCGACGATGAGCTTTTCCATATACATATCGGGCGCGTTCAGGAAGCTGCCTTTATCGCCCACGGCCAGCACCGCCAGCGCGTTGGCCTGGCCCATCGCCGTCATGCGCGTACCTTCGATAGGATCTACGGCAATATCTACGGCGTCGCCGGTGCCGGTGCCGACGTTCTCGCCGATGTAGAGCATCGGCGCTTCATCGATTTCCCCTTCGCCAATCACAATGTGCCCGTCGATATCGACTTTATTGAGCATAATGCGCATGGCGTTGACGGCAGCGCCGTCAGCAAGGTTTTTATCGCCGCGTCCCAGCCACTTGTACCCGGCCAGCGCCGCCGCTTCGGTAACGCGTGAAAATTCGATGGCAAGTTCTCGTTTCATGACTCTTTTCCGCAAGATTAACTGCGTCGGAGTGTAGCACAGAGCGGATAGCGGCTGTTACGGACGGGCTGGCCGGTGGGGAAGTCAGAAGCGCTACGCGGCCCTCGCAGCTACTTCTGGAAGGCTTTTTTTAAGCTGATCCTCGACAGTAGCTCGGTCAGGGAAAGTACCATGGTGGAGCGCACCACCTGCTGGTAACGCTGTTTTTGCATCTGGAGCAATTGCGGATCGCTGCTTTCCAGCGCGGGCGGCGCAGGAGGCAGCGCGACGACGCAATGCAGCTCGCCAAACGGGCCGAGGATTTCATCATCGGTAAAGGCGTAGTCGTTGCCGTCGTGATTCAGCTCTTCACGCAGCGCCATCAGCAGTTCGCAATCTTCATACTCGGCGCGGCTGATTACGCCAAGCCCATAAATCAGCTTCAGGCGCACGGAGAGATCGCCCAGCGGGCCGCTGCCGTCGAGCAGCGGCTCAACGGCATATTTGACCGCGTAGTCGTCTTTGCGAAACACCTGCAATACCAGAATGTTGACCGCCTCGGTGAGGAGCTCAACGGCGGCGATCAACAGGCTTCTTACGGTTTTGCCAGCATTCAGACGCTCAAGCACACGGTTTTCAAAGGCCTGGGTTTCTTCCATCATTGCCTGCATATCTGACAAGTCATCAGCGGGCGCAGACTCAGCCGCGCCCGTTAGTTATTACGCTTTTGCGTTATACGCGTTTACCGCCTCGGCGACGACGTCGCTGTTCGCGTCCAGACCAGACACCTGCGCCAGCGCGGCCTGCGGGCCTTTATCGGCGATAAGCTGCGCGAGCTCCTGCGCCTGCGGATCGTCTGCGCTGCGGAAGTGCATGGCAGCGGCGATGCCCAGCACCAGATTCTGATGCGGCAGGCCATATTCCAGGGTGCCCAGCAGCGGCTTAATCAGGCGATCGCCCGCGCTCAGTTTGCGCAGCGGCTGACGGCCCACACGCTCCACGTCATCTTTCAGGTACGGGTTTTCAAAGCGGCCAAGGATTTTCTCGATGTAAGCGGCATGCTTCGCGTCGTCAAAGCCGTAGCGTTTAATAAGTACCGCGCCGCTCTCTTCCATCGCGCCACGTACCACCAGACGAATTTTCTCATCCAGAATGGCGTCGCGAATGGTCTGATGACCGGCCAGTTTTCCGAGGTAGGCGGTTATAGCATGCCCGGTGTTCAGGGTGAAGAGCTTGCGCTCAACAAAAGCCATCAGGTTGTCGGTGAGTTCCATACCGGCGATGGCCGGCAGCTCGCCCTTAAACTGGGTTTTATCGACAATCCATTCGCTGAACGTTTCAACGGTCACTTCAAGCGGATCGTTCGCGGCGGATTCCGACGGCGGCACGATACGGTCAACAGCGGAATCCACGAAGCCGATGTGGCTTTCCACCCACGCTTTGTCGTCTTGCGCCAGCGCGTTAAAAACGTGCGTTTTCAGCTGGCTGGTGCCGCGCACCATGTTTTCGCAGGCGATAATATTAAGCGGGCGCGCGTTGCCCTGGGATTTACGCAGCGCCAGCCCTTTGGCAATCGCCGGAGCGATACGCTCCAGCACAACCGGGCCAACAGCGGTGGTCACGAGGTCGACCTGCGCGATGAGCGTTACCACGTCGTCGCTGGTGCTGTTGACCGCATCGACGCCGGAGACGGTATCAATCTGCTCCTGTTCGCCCACCACGCGCACCTGGTAGCTGTGGCGCGCGTTCAGCGCATCCAGCACCGTCTGGTTAACGTCGGCGAACGTCAGGCTGATGCCTGCGTCCGCGAGGAGTTTGCCAATAAAGCCACGACCAATATTACCTGCGCCAAAATGTAATGCTTTCATGGGAATACCTTCTTACTTAAAGCGGAAACTGTATCACCCGAGAGGGCGGGGGAAAGGGTGCTGCGTGCGACCTCCCTTTCCCTTGCCCTCTCCCTGTGCGGGAGAGGTAAGGTTGCCCTGGTGGAGCACAAACATCTCAATAACGTCTCAATAGCGAAGAGAGGGACAGTGCCCTCTCTTCCGGCGTTACGCCACGTTTTTACCCGACAGCAGCGCCAGCACTTCGTCCACACTTTCGGTGTGCGCCAGTCGCTCAATCACGCTTTCATCATCCAGCGCGTTGGTCAGGCTGGTGATGACCTGAATGTGTTCGTTGTTGCGCGCGGCGATACCGATAACCAGACGGGCGATATCGTCTTCTTCTTCGCCGAAACGCACACCCTGCGGATATTGACAGAACACGACGCCGGTTTTCAGTACGCGGTCTTTCGCTTCAACGGTCCCGTGCGGAACTGCGATGGACTCGCCGAGATACGTCGGGGTGAGTTTTTCACGTTCCAGCATCGCCTCCACATACTCCGGCTGCACGTAGCCGCCTTTTACCAACTGCTCACCGGCAAAGCGAATCGCGTCTTCTTTATTGCTCGCCTGACGGCCGAGGAAGATGTTTTCCGCACCGAGCTTAAACAGGTGGCTGTCGCTCGTATCGAAGCTGTCCTGCAGGCTGGTGCGCACTTTCTCTTCGTTCTGGGTGTGGCGCTGCGCGGCGACCAGACGCTCGGTCAGGCCCGCATACAGGCCGCTGTCCAGGAAGTTGGTCAGCGAAATATGCTGCGCATGCGGCGCCTGACGCATCGCGCGCTCGGTGAGGTCGCGGTGGGTGATCACCAGATCCACATCGCCCGGCAGGCTGTTGATGGCGCTGTTGGTGACAGAAATCTGGCTTAAGCCCGCATCCTGCACTTTCTTACGCAGCACGCCCGCGCCCATCGCGCTTGAACCCATACCGGCGTCGCAGGCGACGATGATTTTACGCACGTGGCTCAGGTCGTTGCTCAGATCAGCAGCCGGTGCGCCAGCGCCTTTAGACTGCGCTTTCATATCCTGCATACGACGAGTAGCCGCATCAATATCGTCTTCTTCTTTCACTTTGCTGGTTTTCAGCAGGATAGCCGCCACCACGAAGGAGACCGCCATCGCGGCGAAAATCGCCACCAGGTTTGCGAAGTACGCGCCTTTTGGCGTCATCGCCAGCACCGCGAGGATAGAACCCGGGGAGGCCGGAGAAACCAGGCCGCCGTTCAGAATGGTCAGGCAGAACACGCCGGTCATACCGCCCAGGATAACGGCGATAATCAGACGCGGGTTCATCAGCACATACGGGAAGTAAATCTCGTGGATACCGCCCAGGAAATGGATGATGGCCGCGCCGCCCGCAGACTGTTTCGCGCTGCCGCGACCAAAGAACATGTACGCCAGCAGGATGCCCATGCCCGGGCCCGGGTTGGCTTCAATCAGGAAGAAGATAGATTTGCCAAGCTCATGCGACTGCTGAATACCCAGCGGCGAGAAAATGCCGTGGTTGATGGCGTTGTTCAGGAACAGGATTTTCGCCGGTTCAACGAAAATCGACGCCAGCGGCAGCATGTCGTGTACCACCATGAAGTTCACGCCAGCGGCCAGCACTTTGGAAAGCACTTCTACCGCCGGGCCAATGCCGAGGAACGCCAGAATCGCGAGGATCATACCGATGATGCCCGCGGAGAAGTTGTTCACCAGCATTTCAAAGCCGGATTTGATTTTGCCGTCGACCGAGGCGTCGAACTTCTTAATGCAGAAGCCGCCCAGCGGGCCTGCGATCATCGCGCCCAGGAACATCGGGATGTCCGCGCCGACGATAACGCCCATAGTGGTAATTGCGCCCACCACGCCGCCGCGCTCACCGCCGACCAGCTTACCGCCGGTATAACCAATCAGCAGCGGCAGCAGATAAGTGATCATCGGGCCAACCAGCTTCGCCAGCGTCTCGTTGGGCCACCATCCTGTAGGAATAAATAACGCGGTGATAATACCCCAGGCGATAAACGCGCCGATGTTAGGCATTACCATATTGCTGAGAAAACGACCAAAGCTTTGCACTTTGATCTTGATATCGGATGACATAGAACACCCCTTCTTATGTTTACGCGCAGGCTTGCGGCCCGAGGTTTATTGTTAACGTGGCGGCAGAGGTAGCCGGACCCATGCTCTGATGACGCGAAATCTGGCACTGAATTGCGATGGTGTCCAGACAGGTGCTTTTAGTGTGATCGCGATCACGTGAAGCTGGGGTGATCGGGGTATGGTTGCGTGATTCAAATCACAAAAGCGGCGTGTAAAAAAAAGACAATGCGCAAAATATCGCCGCAACCACCCGATAAGTGTGAATAAAATCACATTTTGTTGCGGGGGTTTTGTTATTCATTTGTGATGTAAATCACAAAATATTTCCCAGGAAAAATCCGAACGAAGGCCGTTCATTTTTTATCCATGACACAAAGCATAGTCTGTAAGAAAGTTACAGCAGCCAGATGACAACAAAACCTCGCTTGTACAGCCGTTCCGCCTGTGCGTTTTACCGCGCCGCTGCCCGCCTTTTTCGCGTATCCTGACCCATACTTACCCTTCCGTTGGCGTTAACGTAAAAGGACCCGGTCATGAAACTTGTCGGTAGTTACACCAGCCCGTTTGTGCGCAAAATCTCCGTGATGCTGCTCGAAAAAGGCATCACGTTTGAATTCATCAATGAGCAGCCGTATGCCGAAGAAAACGGCATGGCGCAGTACAACCCGCTCGGGAAAGTGCCGGCGCTGGTGACTGACGAGGGCGAGACCTGGTTTGATTCGCCGATCATCGCGCAGTATATCGAGCTGCTGGATACCCCACCGGCGCTGCTGCCTCAGGCGCCGCTCGCGGCGCTGAAAGTGCGTCAGCTGGAGGCGCTGGCGGATGGCGTGATGGACGCGGCGCTGGTATCGGTGCGCGAACAGGCGCGCCCGGCGGCGCAGCAGTCGGAAAACGAGCTGTTGCGCCAGCGCGAGAAAATCAACCGCAGCCTGGATGCGCTGGAAGGCTATGTCGCCGACGGTACGCTGAAGGCTGATGAACTGACGCTCGCCACCATCGCTGTCGGCTGCGCCATCGGTTATCTTAACTTCCGCCGCGTGGCGCCGGGCTGGTGTGCGCAGCGCCCGCATCTGGTGAAGCTGGTGGAGGCGCTGTTTGCCCGCGAAAGCTTCGCGCGCACCGAACCGCCGACCGCCTGAGCCGCCGCCTACAAAGGGCGGCGAAACCGCCCTTTGTTGCGCTTGCTGCAAGCGGGGACTGAACTGCCGCACGATTCCTGCTAAATTATCGCCACGTTTTATCCAGGTTTATGCACGCCATGACGACCGATTCCCGTCTGCTTTACAGCCAGCTTCCCGCTACCGACCGCCTGCTGCGCGACCCCGCATTCCAGCCGCTGCTGGATACCTACGGCCATACGCGCGTGGTCAACACCCTTCGCGCGATGCAGGACGAGGCGCGCACGGTTATTCGCGAGCATCAGGCGCTGCCGGCGTGGTGCGACGGCTGGCCCACGGAGGCCGCAGCCCGGCTGCGACGCGCCGCGCAGAGCGCGCTGCGCCCGGTCTTTAACCTCACCGGGACGGTGCTTCACACCAATCTTGGCCGCGCGTTACAGGCGGAAGAGGCGGTGGAGGCGGTCGCCCGCGCCATGCGCTCGCCCGTGACGCTGGAGTATGACGCTGATAGCGGCGAGCGCGGTCACCGCGACCGCGCGCTGGCGGATCTGCTCTGCGAGCTGACCGGCGCGGAAGACGCCTGCATCGTGAATAACAACGCGGCGGCGGTGTTGCTGATGCTGGCGGCGCTGGGCGCGGGCAAAGAGGTTATCGTCTCGCGCGGCGAACTGGTGGAAATCGGCGGCGCGTTCCGCATTCCGGATGTGATGCGCCAGGCAGGCTGCCAGCTGGTGGAAGTGGGCACCACCAACCGCACGCACCTGAAAGATTATCTTGAGGCCGTCAACGAGCAGACCGCGCTGCTGATGAAAGTCCACACCAGCAATTATCAGATTGAAGGCTTTACCAAAGCGGTGGAGGCGGGCGAGCTGGCGCAGGCGTCGACGGTTCCGGTGATTGTCGATCTCGGCAGCGGCTCGCTGGTGGATCTCAGCCTGTATGGCCTGCCGAAAGAGCCGATGCCTCAGGAGGCGCTCGCCGCCGGGGCGAGTCTGGTGAGTTTTTCCGGCGATAAACTGCCGGGCGGGCCGCAGGCGGGGATTATCGTCGGCAGGAAAGCGCTGATCGCCGCGCTGCAAAAGCACCCGCTTAAGCGCGCCCTGCGCGCCGATAAAATGACGCTGGCGGCGCTCGACGCCACGCTGCGTCTTTATCTGCACCCGGAAAAACTCGCCGGGCGCCTGCCGACGCTGCGGCTGCTGACGCGTCAGGCGGATGACATCAGCGCGCAGGCGCAGCGCCTGCGACCGGCGCTCGACGCCCGCTATGGCGACGAATTTCTGGTTGAGGTGATGCCCTGCCTGTCGCAGATAGGCAGCGGCTCGCTGCCGGTAGACCGGCTACCCAGCGCCGCGCTGACGTTCACCCCGCGCGACGGGCGCGGCAGCCGTCTTGAGGCGCTGGCGGCCCGCTGGCGTCGGCTGCCCGTGCCGGTGATTGGCCGGGTGGGCGAGGGGCGCTTATGGCTCGATTTACGCTGTCTTGAAGATGAAGCAGGAGTGATGGAGATGTTGTTGCAATGATTATCGCCACCGCCGGTCACGTGGACCACGGCAAAACGACGCTGCTTGAAGCGCTGACTGGCATCAACGCTGACCGTCTGCCGGAAGAGAAAAAACGCGGCATGACTATCGATCTCGGCTACGCCTACTGGCCGCAACCGGACGGGCGCGTTATCGGTTTTATCGATGTGCCGGGCCATGAAAAGTTTCTCGCCAATATGCTGGCGGGCGTCGGCGGCATCGATCACGCGCTGCTGGTTGTGGCGTGCGACGATGGCGTGATGGCGCAGACCCGCGAGCATCTCGCTATTCTGCAACTGACCGGCCAGCCGACGCTCACCGTGGCGCTGACCAAAGCCGACCGGGTGGATGAGGCCCGCGTGGGGCAGGTGCGGGAAGAGGTACAAGCGACGCTGCGGGCGTCCGGCTGGCACGACGCCTGCCTGTTTGTGACGGCGGCGACCGCAGGCGCAGGCGTGGACGCGCTGCGCGACCATCTGCGCCAGTTACCGGAGCGCGCGCACCCTGGCGGACAGCGTTTTCGCCTGGCGGTCGATCGCGCGTTTACCGTTAAAGGGGCGGGGCTGGTGGTGACTGGCACCGCGCTTTCCGGCGAAGTGAATGTCGGCGATACGCTGTATCTGACCGGCGCGAATACGCCGATGCGCGTACGCGGCCTGCATGCGCAGAACCAGCCGACGGAGCGCGCCTTTGCCGGGCAGCGCATCGCGCTCAACATCAGCGGCGACGCGCAAAAAGCCGATATACGGCGTGGGGACTGGCTGCTGACTGACGCGCCGCCGCAGGCCGTGGAGCGAGCCATCGTCACGCTCGACCGTCACGCGCCGCTCCAGCAGTGGCAGCCGCTGCATATTCACCATGCCGCGAGCCACGTCACCGGGCGCGTCTCGCTGCTGGCAGATGATCTGGCGGAGCTGGTGCTCGACACGCCGCTGTACCTTGCCGACAACGATCGGCTGGTGCTGCGCGATATCAGCGCGCGGCAGACGCTGGCGGGCGCGCGGGTTGTCACGCTGGAAACGCCGCGCCGCGGCAAACGCCAGCCAGAATTTCTCGCGTTCCTGGGGCAGCTTGCGGGCGCGCAGAGCGACGCCGACGCGTTGCGGCTTCACGCCGCGCGCGGCGCGGTGGCGCTTGCGACATTCGGCTGGGCGCGCCAGCTGTCCGCCCCTGCGCTCGATACGCTGGCAGGCGGCGCGGATTATCTCCAGGCGAGCGGCTATCTGCTGAGCGGCGAACTGGCCTCACGCTGGCAGGAGAAGCTGCTTGCGACGCTCGCCCGCTACCATGACACCCACGGCGAAGAGCCCGGCCCTGGCCGCGAACGCTTGCGGCGTATGGCGCTCCCTTCCGAGCCGGAGCCGCTGGTACTGGCGCTGACAGAGAGAATGCGCCGCGACGGGCAGATAGCAAGCCGTGAAGGCTGGCTCCATCTGCCGGGCCATAAGGCGGGCTTTAGCGAGGCGCAACAGGCGCTGTGGGCGAAAATCCACGGCCTGTTTGGCGATGAACCCTGGTGGGTGCGCGACCTGGCGCGCGAAGCGGGTGGAGAGGAGCAGGCGATGCGCCAGCTATTGCGGCTCGCCGCCCAGCAGGGCTTTATCACCGCGATCGTGAAAGATCGCTATTACCGTCACGATCGCATCGTGGCGTTCGCCGATCTGATCCGCACGCTCGATCGCGAAAAAGGCGCGACCGTCGCCGCCGATTTTCGCGACAGCCTGAACGTGGGCCGCAAACTGGCAATTCAGATTCTGGAATATTTCGACCGCATCGGCTTTACGCGTCGTCGCGGTAATGAACATCTCCTGCGCGACAGCGCGCTGTTTAATTCCACGTTATAACACGGGAAATATCGCGAATTTTGGGGAATATATATTGGATAAATATATATTCCTCTTCTTTTAATTATCGCCTGAATAATCATTACTGGTTTCGGTAACTGTTTTATTTTATGGTGCTTTTTATCTGCCAATTGCCGTTTATTCACGGCGTCTCGCTTTTTTCACATGGCTATGCGGTGTATTTTCTCAGACTCATTTCATTCATTAAGGATAATGAGTATGACGGCGTCTGTGTTTTATATTCCCTCAGTTAATATGATTGGCATGAACAGTCTCGACGAGGCTTTAAAAGCCGCCAGCGAATATGGCTATCGCAATGCGCTGGTAGTGACGGACGGTATGTTGTCGGCGCTTGGTATGGCGGGCCAGTTGAAAGAGATGCTGGCGCAGAAAGGCATTCACAGCGTGATTTTCGACGGCACGCACCCGAATCCGACCACCGAGAACGTTGAAGCCGGTTTAACTCTGCTACGCGCCCACCGCTGCGACTGCGTTATTTCACTTGGCGGCGGCTCGCCGCACGACTGCGCGAAAGGCATCGCGCTGGTGGCCACTAACGGCGGCGATATCCGCGATTACGAAGGCGTCGACCGCTCCCGCAAACCGCAACTGCCGATGATTGCCATCAATACCACGGCGGGTACGGCGTCTGAGATGACGCGCTTTTGCATCATCACCGATCCGGAGCGGCACGTGAAAATGGCGATTGTCGATAAGCACGTGACGCCGGTAATGTCAGTCAACGATCCAGCGCTGATGATGGGCATGCCGAAATCGCTCACCGCCGCGACGGGCATGGATGCGCTGACCCATGCGATTGAAGCCTATGTCTCTACTGCCGCCACGCCGATTACCGACGCCTGCGCGCTGAAAGCCATCACCATGATTGCCCAATCGCTGCCGCAGGCGGTGGAAGAGGGCGACAATGTCGAGGCGCGCGAAGCGATGGCCTGGGCGCAGTTTATGGCCGGTATGGCGTTTAACAACGCGTCGCTGGGGTATGTGCATGCGATGGCGCATCAGCTGGGCGGCTTTTACGATCTGCCGCATGGGGTGTGCAACGCGGTGCTGTTGCCGCATGTGCAGCGTTTTAACAGCCGCGTGGCGGCCCATCGGTTGCGCGACTGCGCGGCGGCGATGGGCATCGACGTGCGCCGCCTGAGCGACGCCGAAGGGGCCAACGCCTGCGTCGCCGCCATTTGTCAGCTGGCCCGTCAGGTAAATATTCCCGCCGGCTTGCGGGAGCTGAAAGTGCGCGAGGAGGATATCGCGCAGCTGGCGCATAACGCGCTCAAAGACGCCTGCGGGTTAACCAATCCGATTCAGGCGAGCCACGCGGAGATCATGGCGATTTACCGCGCGGCGATGTAATGCTCATGCCCCGCTGCGGCGGGGCTACGATTTCTGTTTCGCCAGCCACACCGCGCCGAGGCGTCCAGCCTGGTTGCCGAGCTGGCAGGGCTGAATCGGCACCTGGAGCGCATCCCAGAAGTTGTATTTTTCAAGGCTGCGCCCGAGCATCGGATAGAGATCTTTTTGCTGACTGATACCGCCGCCAATCAGCACCACCTGCGGATCATAGAGCGACACCACGCTGTAGACGCCGCGCGCCAGATAATCGACCCAGCGCTCCACCACCTCTCGCAGATGCACGTCGTTACCCATGCGCTCAAAAATCTCTTTGCCGTGCAGCGGCGCGTCGGAAGGCAGCGCCAGCGCCTGACGGCTCGCCTCCACCAGCCCGCGCGCCGAGGCGATCTGGTGCATATTTTCGCCGTTATCGCCCACCGGGATCACGCCGAACTCGCCTGCGCGAAAGTGCGCGCCGCGCAGCAGCTCGCGATTCAGAATAAGGCCGCCGCCGATGCCGGTGCCGATGGTCATGCAGATAAACGAGTCGTAACGCTGGCCCGCCCCGCGCCACATCTCGCCGAGCGCCGCGCAGTTCGCGTCGTTTTCCACCGTGACCGGCAGCGACGTCAGTTCGCCGAAGAGCTCCAGCAGATTACAGTCGTCGAGAAAATCGAGCGCGCCCGCTTTCGGCACATGGCCGGTGCCGGGGTTGATATAGCCGGGAAAACTGACGCCGATGCCCGCAATCTCCTCCTGCTGCTGATAATGCTCAACCACATTGCGCCAGGCGTTTTTAAAGGCTTCGGGATCGTAGTGGGTGTCATATTCGTCGCTGGAAAGTTCTTCGCCCTCTTCGGTTATCAGGCCGTGTTTGATATGGGTGCCGCCTACGTCAAAGCCAATAAATTTACGCATGGGTTTTCCTTGTATGACCAACCGGGTTCCATCTTTGAGTATGGCGCACCTGACAAAACGCAACGTAAAGGAAGGTAATGGACCGCAATTTCTGGTGAATATCGCGCGCGCCGCGATTGTGGTTAAGTAACGGCGGATGTGAACAGAGGCGGACGTGTGGATATTTCAGGTTTCGTGCTGGCGATTGCGCCGGTGGCGCTCTCTCCCGGCGCCAGTTTTACGCTTGCGATGAACAATGTGATTCACCGGGGACTTGCCGGCGTGTTCAGCGTTATCACCGGGACGATGGTCGGGATCTACATTCACGCCTCGCTGGTGGGGCTTGGCGTGACGCAATTGCTGGTACGCTACCCGCCGGCGATGAAAGCATTACAGCTGGCGGGCACGCTCTTTCTGCTCTGGCTGGCGCTGCGGCTTATCGTCAGCGGCATTCAGGCCTGGCGCCGCCCTCAGCGCAGCGTGGAGATTCGGGGCGCGGGCATGAAAGAGGCGCTGTTCGCGAACCTGTTTAACATCAAGGCCATCCTGCTCTGGCTGACCGTGGTGCCTGCCTTTGCCGGCCCGGCCTTTGCGCATTATCTGGTGCTCGCCAGCGTGCATGTCGCCATGATGGCGACCTGGCTGCTGATGTGCGCCGGGGCTATCATCTTCACCGCCCGCCGCTTTTCGGTGCGCTGGCTGAAAGTCGTCGTCGATACCGGCGGCGGCGCGTTTCTGCTGGCGTTGACGCTCTCGTCCGCGCTCGCGCTGTTGAAATAAGCGGGGCCATGCCCCGCCTGCGTTACGGGCGCTCGTCAACCCAGACGCGCATCTCGCCCTCTCCCCGGTTGGCCCAGCTGAACCACGGAATAAACGTGAGTGTCTGCGGCGTGGCTTCTGTCGGCGCGCGATCATAGTGCCAGAGCGGCTGCGATTCTGGCTCTGCGCTCGCCTGACGCCAGCCTTCGGCCTGAATCAACACCTGCCTGGCGAAAATGCCTTTTCCCGGCATTTCACGAAAGGCGGCCGTGGCGGGCAGGCGCAGGTTATGCAGTTCGCTGCCGTTGTCAGCCTCTTCCAGGCAGTAGATCAATGGCCCACGCTGAACCGCCACTTTACCCGCGACGTGGCGCGCCAGCGGATTGCCGTAAACGCGTCGCACGGGCATCGGCAGCGTCAGCGTCAGGGTGTCGCCCTCCCGCCAGGCGCGACGCAGCCAGAGATAGCCTTTACGCGTGTCGCCTTCGCAAGGGCTGCCATTCAGCATAACGCGCGGCGCGTCGCACCAGTCCGGCAGGCGAAGCGCCAGGGCGTGCTCTACCGGCTGCGGTGAATCGATATGGATCTGCACTTCTTCATGCCACGGAAAATCGCCGCTGACGCGCAGGCGCAGCGTGCCCTCGCCCACTGGCAGCTCGACGCGGTTGCCAATATAGAGGTTGATAAACAGCGCATCTTCCCGCGCGGTGTAGAGATAATGGCCGAGCGACGTCAGCAGGCGCGCAATGTTCGGCGGACAGCAGGCGCAGCCGAACCAGCGCTGGCGCACCGGTTTGACGTGGTCATAGATATGGTTGAATTTGAGCGTTTTCGGATGCACTTCCAGCGGATTGACGTAAAAGAAGTGTTTGCCGTCCAGCGCCATGCCGCCCAGTACGGTGTTATAGAGCGCGCGCTCCATGACGTCTGCGTACTGGCTGTCGCCTTCCATCTCCAGCATCCGGCGCGCAAACATCATCAGCCCAATCGAGGCGCAGCTTTCCGCATACACCGTGTCGTTGGGCAGGTCGTAGTCGGAGCTGAACGCTTCTCCGCTGCTCTGCGCGCCGATACCGCCGGTGATATAGAGCTGACGGCGCGCCATGTTCTCCCACAGCCGCAAACAGGCCTGACGTTTTTCTTCATCGCCGCTCAGGCGCGCCAGATGGGCGACGCCCGCCATCAGGTAGACGAAACGCACCGCGTGGCCCACCGCGCGATCCTGCTCCGTCAGCGGCTGATGCGCCTGACTGTAGGCTTTGTCCTGCACCATCCAGGCCGGGCCGTAGGTGTTCCAGTATGAGGTGCGGCCGCGCTTTTCATATTCGATATCGTAAAAGTGCGGCTGCGTCCCGCGCTGCTCGATAAAGTAGCGCGCCAGCGCCTGATAGCGCGGCTCCTGCGTGGCGTCGTACAGGCGCATCAGGGCCAGCTCTATCTCCGGATGTCCCGGATAACCGTGGAGCTGGTTTTCGCCTGGCCCAAACACGTCGCTGATATGGTCCGCCAGACGACACACCACGTCCAGCAGGCGGCGCTTGCCAGTGGCCTGCCAGAAGGCGACGCCTGCTTCAATCATATGGCCCGCACAATAGAGTTCATGGCATTCGGCAAGGTTTGTCCAGCGCTCGCCGGGCGCCTTCACGGTGAAATAGGTATTCAGATAGCCGTCATCGCACTGCGCCGCGGCAATCAGCGCAATCACCTCATCCGCCGTTTTTTCCAGTTCCGCGTCCGGCTTCTGGCACAGCGACCAGGCGACCGCTTCCAGCCATTTCGCCACGTCGCTGTCCTGAAAGACCATGCCGTAGAACTCGCCGTGAGCAAGGCCCGCGGCGAGGCGGAAGTTGGCGATGGCATGGCTCGGCTCCGCCTCGGGTAGCCTGTCGTTCAGCGCATCCCACTGATAAGGAATGACCACATCGCGCACCAGCTGCTGATACTGGCCGAGAAAAGGGTCGGTGATTTTCAGGTGATGCAGATCCATTTCCCGCACGTCTGGCTGAGTCATTACGTTCTCCTTCAGGACTGTTGCACGTGGCGCTGACGCAAATCGCCGGAAATGCGCGCCATGAGCGGATTATTGAGTTTGCACCAGCGAATCGAGATCGCCAGCAACAGGTGGAACAGGGCAGGCAGGAGGCTCTCCATCGCGGTCATCCCCTGGAGCGAGGCCGCAGTCTGGTTGCCTGCGCCGGGCTGGTAGGCCACCAGAATAAACACCAGGCTGATAATGCCGGCGCTGGATGCCCAGGCGAGCTTGATGAAAAAGAGGTTAAAAGCGAAATTCATCCCGGAGGAGCGCACGCCGGTTTTCCATTCGCCATAGTCGTCGGCAAACGCCATCAGGGCGAAGTGCAGCGGCAGCGTAAAGCCAAGAAGAATGCCATTGCCGAGAATCACGCCAAGCCACAGGCTCTGATGCGCCGGGCCTGCGGGCAGCAGCCGCATCATCGCCGCCAGCGCCGCCAGGATAAGATTGGTGTAGAAATAGAGCCTAACGGTGTCGAAACGGCGCGAAAGTGGGCTGATTATCATGGCGCCCAGAATGGCGGCGAACGTTACCATAGTAAAAAACAGCGAGGTATATGCGGTGCTGCCCTGGAGCACATACGTGATGAAATACATATAGCCGCCGCCGCGAATGTTAAACACGTTAATCAGCAGAAATGACATCACCAGCATCAGCAGCAGTTGATCATTATTACGCAGCCCGGCCAGATGCTCGCGCAGCGTAAATTTGCCCATCAACGCCAGCGATACGCGTTCGCGTACCCAAAAAAAGCAGCACAGGAACATCACCACGGCCAGGCCGCAGAGTACGCCTACCCCGAGCTGCCAGCCACGGGCAACATTGCCGTCGCCCAGCGCTTTCACCAGCCACGGCAGCCCCACCGAGACCAGAAACCCTGCCACGCCGCACAGCACAAAACGCCACGACTGGCAGGCCAGCACTTCGTGGTGGCGCGTGGTCATGGTGTTGATAAGCGCGCAGTACGGCACATTAATCGCGGTATACCCGACAGAAAGCAGCAGGTAAGTGCCGAACGCCCAGGCGATTTTGACGCCCATGCCCGCCTCCGGCACCGTGAACGTCAGCACGCCGATAATGCCGATGGGCAACGCTACCCATAGCTGCCACGGGCGGAAGCGGCCCCAGCGGCTCTGGGTGCGGTCGGCGATGACACCCATTACCGGGTCGGAAACCGCATCAAAAATGCGCAGGGCGATGAACAGCGTCCCCACCAGCGCGGGCGTCAGGCCGAAGACGTCGGTGTAAAAGAAGGTTAAAAAATTCATGATCAGGCAGGTGATAATCGTGCCGCCCGCATCACCTAATCCGTAGCCGATTTTTTCCCGGAGCGACAGCTTATCGTTAATGGCCGTGACGGAAATATCCGCTGTCGTAGCAGAGGTAGCATTCATGAGTAACGCCTCGCGTTATCGGGTGAGTTATGCCAGAAATAAAACCGCGTCATTTGCTGGGTTAGCGTGTCACTGGCCAGTAACGTTATTTATTCTGCACGCGATACGCGGGGTAACAAGGCAACGAGAAAGTATAAAAAAGGGACGATTCCGACCTGGGTGCAAATTTGTGAGGCAGATCCCTCCGTGCGCAAAAAAATCAGGCCGCAGGCCGCTTGCCGCTAAAATCAGGAAGCAGAGACTGTCGTCGGTGGGTTCTATATGCTTGATATTTTGTTAAATATTCCGGTGAGGGTACAAAACGGCGGACGGTTTATCTCCCGCGGCGTCGGCCAGCATCCGGCGCGCAGGCTCGACTCATGGGAAATTATCTTTGTCGAAAAAGGGACGCTTACGATCCGCGAAGAAGAGACGGTATTTGAGGTCAATGCCGGAGAAAGTTTACTGTTATGGCCGGGCAGAAAGCATCAGGGCGTCGGTATTTTCCCGCCCGAGTTGAAATTTTACTGGCTGCATTTTGAGTATCATCCTACGGCTGAAAATAACCCTGGATGCGATTTATCTTTATTGTCGATTCCCCAACACTGCCGGGCGCGCGAGCCGCAACACATTATTTCACTGTTCCGCCAGTTTCTGAATGAACAGGAGAATATCGCGCGCACGCTGGCGCTGGAAATGATCCTGCTGCTGATACTCCAGCAATTGGGTGTCGGCGCGGGCGATGCCCAGCCTGCCGAGGGCAATGGCGCAGCGCTCGCCTGGAAGGCGCAGCAGCTTATCCGTACGCAGTATCATCTGCCGCTCTCTACCTCGACGCTCGCCGCCAGCCTGCACTGTAACGCTGACTATCTGGGCCGCGTCTATCGTCAGACATTTCATCTGACCATTACTGCGGCGCTGCAGCGTCAACGCGTAATCGCTGCGGAAAAACGGTTGATTAACGATTCTCTGTCGCTGTGCGAGGTGGCGAAAAGCTGCGGCTTCCCGGACGTCGGGTATTTCCGTCGGGTCTTTCGCCGCCACCACGGCCTCACGCCCGCCGCGTGGAAAAACGCTACTGCAAAGAGCATATCAATTCCGACTAAATATTTGTCCCGATGATGTCACAGTAAAAATCATTCCAGAAGGCGGCCCGCAGAAGGGAAATTCCCCCTGTGCAAACGTTGCCGCGCATGTTTCGACACGCCAGCGTGTTGCGTTAATGGTACGCCGTTGACGTACTTTTCTGTGGAGCTAACACTGTTCAGTGGCGTAGGCGATATGCTCTTTATTGAAACGGAAATCTTTACCCGGGCCGTGACACCCTTCTTAATGCTCCGGGGCCTGCGCGTGCGTTGCCGCGCGCCATCGCCAGAGGCCCACAGCGCGTGATTTCAGCCCTGGCTTCGGAACGCTTAATCGTGATGTTGTTTCAGGGAGAAGTGAAGTAGCCCGCCCTGAAAGCGCGGGCTACAGGCAAGTTACTCGCCTTCGCCGGGGAACAGGAACGGGTTGATGGAGCTTCGGGCGAAGCCTTCCTGCTCCATGCGGGCGTCAAGCACCAGCGAGGCCAGGTCATCCGCTACCGCTTCGACGTTCGGGTCTTTTTCCTGGTAGAGAATTTTCAGGTAAGTGCCGCAGTCGCCGCAGCTTTCGGCTTTGATCGACGCCTGCTCGCTCTCCAGCGACCAGTAGTGCAGATCGCGGGTCTGCTCGCAGTTGCTGCACTTGATGCGCACCACGTGCCATTCCGTTTCGCACAGGTTGCAGTGCAGGTAGCGCAGCCCCTGGCTTGAGCCGATATGCACCATGCTTGAAACCGGCATGCTGCCGCAGACCGGGCAGAACTGCCGCGCTTCGCCATATTCCGCACGGGCTTTGCCGGGAATGAGGCTTGCCATCTGCGCCCAGTAGAGCGAGAGCGCGGCCCAGATAAACGGCGCTTTATCGCTGCTTACCGCGCTGAAGTCAGCGCTGAACAGCGCGCTTGCCATCGCTTCCAGCTCCTGCGCGGAGGCTTTTTCGAGATTCTCGATAACCGCCAGCGCCGGGCCGCTCATCTCCGGCTTCAGCTCGGCAATCAGCGACTGCAACAGCTTCTGCCAGTGCGCGTCGCGCGGCAGCACGTGAATATCCAGCGGGGGTTTGCCCTGTTCCGCCGCCGCTTTAATGCGGGCCGTTAAATCCATCTCCAGCGGGTGGTCATACAGCACCACTTCCTGGGCATGTGCGATCAGCGCGGCAAAACGCAGGTAATCGCCCAGAGGATTGTTTTCAGCCAGCTCGCGCAGACGGGCGGCGCGGCGGTTATACAGGTTTTTCAGTCTGGGGAACAATAACGGCGGAATCACTTCCGCCGTGCGTTTATCGCTCTTCTCCAGCTGGTCTTGCGGGATGATGCGAATACTCATTCAGTCGATTTTTCCTGTTTCTCGCGCACTTCGCGATACCAGCGCGGGTGATGTTTCTTCGCCCAGGTTTTGGTAACCCAGCCTTCCACCATGGCGGTAATAGTGCCTTTGACCCACAGGGCCGCGTAAATATGCACCATGATAACCACAATCAAGGCCACCGCGGCAAATGAATGCGCCAGCAGCGCCAGGCGAATCACCGGGATGGGGAACATCGGCGCGAACCACGGACGCCAGATAACCACGCCGCTTGCCAGCAGCAGCAGCAGCAGCAGGATGGCCGCCCAGAAGACGCACTTCTGACCGAAATTATAGCGCCCGGTATCGCCCACTTCCTCGTTCATGGCGATTTTGTGGATATTTTTCGCCCACAGAATATCGTCACGGTTAATGAGGTTGTGGTGCCAGTAACGCAGGAACATCAGCATGAACGAGGCGAACATCACCACCCCAACGAAGGGGTGGAGGATGCGCGCCAGCTGCGGCGTGCCGAGAATGTTCATCAGCCAGTTGAAGGAGGGGAAAAAGAACCCCAGCCCGCTCACCGCCGCCAGCACGAAGGCGAAGGCGGTGATCCAGTGGTTGATTCGCTCTGGCGCGCTGTAGCGCACGATGGTGTCACGTCTTTTCATTTACGCACCTCATCATCGTCATGGTGCAGGTTCTCATCATCTTCCTCGGCGCGGTTCGGACCGATACCGACGTAGTGGAAGACGCTGGCTGCGAAGGTCGCCGCGAAGCCGATGGCCGCGAGCGGTTTCCAGATGCCTTTCCAGAACTTAACGGCTTCACTGATTTCCGGGTTCTCCGGCAGACCGTGATACAGATTCGGCTTGTCGTTGTGGTGCAGCACATACATTACGTGCGTACCGCCAACGCCTGCCGGATCGTACAGGCCCGCGTTTTCGTAACCACGGGTTTTCAGCTCCGCCACGCGCTCGCCGGCCAGCTGTTTCATATCCTCTTTGGAGCCAAAGTGGATAGCGCCGGTCGGGCAAGTCTTCACGCACGCTGGCTCCTGGCCCACGGTCACGCGATCCACGCACAGGGTGCATTTGTAGACGCGGTTATCTTCCGGGTTCAGGCGCGGTACGTCGAACGGACAGCCTGCGATGCAGTAGCCGCAGCCGATGCACTGTTCAGACTGAAAATCGACGATGCCGTTAGCATACTGAATGATAGCCCCTTCCGACGGACACGCCTTGAGGCAGCCCGGATCGGCGCAGTGCATACAGCCATCCTTGCGGATAAGCCATTCCAGTTTGTCGTTCTGCTCGACTTCCGAGAAGCGCATCACGGTCCATGACTTGGCAGTCAAATCCGCCGGGTTGTCATACACCCCGACGTTATGACCGACCTCGTCACGCAGATCGTTCCACTCCGAGCACGCCACCTGACAGGCTTTACAGCCGATACAGGTGGTCACGTCGATAAGCTTCGCCACTTCCTGCTGGTGGTCCCGCGCCTGAGGCGCGGGCGTGAAACCGTTAGTCGCGGAACGACGGATAATGTCTTGAGATTGATAAGCCATAAGTCGTCTCCGTTACACCTTTTCCACGTTCACCAGGAACGCCTTAAATTCCGGCGTCTGTGTGTTGGCGTCGCCCACAAACGGCGTCAGCGTGTTGGCGATAAAGCCTTTCTTCGCGACGCCTTCGTACCCCCAGTGGATCGGAATGCCGATGGTATCTACCTGCTTGCCGTCCACGTTGAGCGTGCGAATACGCTTGGTCACCACCGCCTTGGCTTTGATATAGCCGCGGTTGGAGGAGACTTTCACGGTGTCGCCCTGCGCGATGCCAAGCTTGCCGGCGAGTTTCTCGCCAATCTCCACAAACTGCTCCGGCTGCGCGATGGCGTTCAACAGCGCATGCTTGGTCCAGTAGTGGAAATGCTCGGTCAGACGGTAGGTCGTACCGACATACGGGAATTTATCGGCTTTGCCCATCGCTTCCAGATCGCCTTTGAACACGCGCGCCGCCGGGTTAGACACCACGTTCGGGTGCAGCGGGTTGGTGCCAATCGGCGTCTCGAACGGCTCGTAGTGTTCCGGGAACGGGCCTTCGGCCATTTTATCGATGGCGAACAGGCGGCCCATGCCTTCCGGCTGCATGATAAACGGACCGACATCGCTGCCCGGAGGCGCGGTGCTGTAATCCGGAATATCGGCGCCGACCCACTTGCCGTTGGCGTAAGACAGCAGCTGACGTTTCGGGTCCCACGGTTTGCCCTGCGGGTCCGCGGAGGCGCGGTTATACAGGATGCGGCGGTTAAGCGGCCATGCCCATGCCCAGCCCAGCGTATTGCCAAGGCCCGACGGGTCGGCGTTGTCGCGACGCGCCATCTGATTGCCGTCCGGCGTCCAGCTCCCCGCGAAGATCCAGCAACCGCTCGACGTCGTGCCGTCATCACGCAGGTGCGCGAAGGTGCCAAGCTGATCGCCTTTTTTCGCCAGAACCTTGCCGGTAACCGGGTCAATGATGTCCTCAAGCGCTTTACCGTTGCTCTCCATGGCCACTTCTTCCGGCGACGGGTTTTCCGGCGTCGAATAGTTCCAGGTCATATTGAGCACCTGTTCCGGACAGGCGCCGCCCTCTGCGGCATACATCTTGCGAAGGCGCAGGAAAATACCGGCCAGGATTTCGCCGTCGTTCAGCGCTTCGCCCGGCGCGTCCTGACCTTTCCAGTGCCATTGCAGCCAGCGGCCAGAGTTAACGATAGAGCCGTTCTCTTCAGCAAAGCAGGTGGAAGGCAGGCGGAACACTTCGGTCTGAATGTTCGCGGTATCGACATCGTTCTGCTCGCCGTGGTTCTGCCAGAACGTGGCCGTTTCGGTGTTGAGCGGATCGATAGTCACCAGGAATTTCAGCTTAGAAAGCGAGGCGACCACTTTGTTTTTGTTCGGGAACGAGGCGACCGGGTTAAAGCCCTGGCAGATATAGCCGTTGACCTTGCCCTGATGCATCATCTCGAAATATTGCAGGACGTCGTAGCCTTTGTCCCACTTCGGCAGCCAGTCGAAGCCCCAGCTATTCTCGGCCGTCGCTTTATCGCCATAGAAGGCTTTCATCAGCGAGACGAAGAATTTCGGGTAGTTGCCCCAGTAGTTCACCTGGCCTTCCAGCAGCGGTTTCGGCGTGTTGGCGGTCAGGTAAGTCTGCAGATCGGCTTGTTTTTCGCTTGGCAGCGTCATGTAGCCGGTCAGGCTCTGGGTCAGCAGGCCGAGGTCGGTCAGGCCCTGAATGTTGGAGTGTCCACGCAGCGCATTCACGCCGCCGCCCGCCATGCCCATGTTGCCCAGCAGCAGCTGGATCATAGCCATAGTACGGATGTTCTGGGCGCCAACGGAGTGCTGCGTCCAGCCGAGCGCATACAGGAACGACGCGGTTTTGTCGTGCACGCTGGTTTCGGCGATGTATTCGCAGACTTTCAGGAAGTCGGCTTTCGGCGTACCGCAGATATTTTCCACCACATCCGGCGTATAGCGGGAGACGTGCGTTTTCAGCAGGTTCCAGACGCAGCGCGGATGAGAAAGCGTGGTATCGCGTTTGGCGAAGCCTTTTTCGTCCAGCTCATAGTGCCAGCTGGTTTTGTCATATTTGCGTTTTTGCGCGTCGTAGCCGGTGAACAGGCCGTCATCGAAACCGTAATCCTCACGCACGATCAGGCTGGCGTTGGTGTAAGCCTCGACATATTCGCGGTTAAACTTGTTGTTGTTCAGCAGGTACAGCAGTACGCCTGACAGGAAGGCGATGTCAGTACCGGAGCGGATAGGCGTATAGAAATCGGCCACCGACGCCGTGCGCGTAAAGCGCGGGTCAATTACGATAAGCTTCGCGCCATTGTGGATCTTGGCTTCCATCGCCCAGCGGAAACCCACCGGGTGCGCTTCTGCCGCGTTCCCACCCATCACAACGATGAGGTTGGCGTTCTTCATATCAACCCAGTGGTTGGTCATCGCACCGCGACCAAATGTTGGAGCAAGACTTGCTACCGTTGGTCCGTGTCAGACACGCGCCTGGTTATCCACGGCTAACATGCCGAGGGCGCGGGTAAATTTCTGGGTTAAATAGCCGGTTTCGTTACTTGACGCGGAGGCGCACAGCATACCGGTGGAGAGCCAGCGGTTAACGGTGGTGCCTTCAGCATTTTGCGCGATGAAGTTAGCGTCGCGGTCTTCTTTCATCAGTCTGGCGATGCGATCGAACGCGTCTTCCCAGCTGATACGCTGCCATTTGTCGGAGCCTGGCGCGCGGTATTCCGGGTACTTAAGACGGGATTCAGAATGGATAAAATCCACCAGACCTGCGCCTTTCGGGCAAAGCGCCCCGCGGTTTACCGGATGATCCGGATCCCCTTCGATGTGGAAAATCGTGGATTTTGCGTTTTTCGCGCCGTCGCCGAGGCTATACATCAAAAGCCCACAGCCAACGGAGCAGTACGTACAGGTATTACGGGTTTCGCGGGTGCGCAGCAGTTTATATTGCCGTGTTTCCGCCAGCGCGACGCTGGGGGCAAATCCCAGTGCGGCTGCCGTGGTGCCTGCCATACCGCCAGCGCAGATCTTAAAGAACTGCCTTCTGCTGACCTGCATGGATTGCTCCTTGTTCAGACATTGTCACAAAGTAAGTCGTATGGTTTTTCTTTTGCGGATGCCGCCGCATCGGTTCACAATCGTAATTCCCTTCTTAACGAGGAGGGATTAGGCGCAACAGAATACCACAATGTTGCTGAGGCTGTTTCAGACGGTTAATAAAAAGTGAATAAGAACCATCCAGAACTGTTGCAAAACGTGACCGACGTCACCGCCGCTCGTTCCCTTCCGCTCTGGAAAAGAGAGAATCTCACCACCACACAGCTGGACTGGCTGGCGGAAGAAGTGCCGGTAGCGCTGGTCTACAACGGTATATCCCACGTCGTGATGATGGCGTCTCCCAAAGATTTGGAAATCTTCGCCCTTGGATTTTCTTTATCGGAAGGAATTGTCGAATCTTCACACGAAATTTACGGCATGGATATTATCCATGGGTGTAATGGTATCGAAATTCAGGTGGAACTTTCCAGCCGTCGCTTTATGGGGCTTAAAGAGCGGCGGCGCAATCTGGCCGGGCGTACCGGCTGCGGCGTCTGCGGTGTGGAACAGCTGAACGATATCGTGCGGCCTCTGGCGCCGCTGCCGTTCACGCAAACTTTCGCGCTTGATAATCTCGACGGCGCGCTGCGCGCGCTTGCGAGCGTTCAGCCCGTTGGCGAGCTGACAGGCTGCACCCACGCCGCCGCCTGGCTCACGCCGCAGGGCGAGATTGCCGGCGGGCATGAAGATGTCGGGCGTCACGTCGCGCTCGATAAACTGCTGGGCCGCCGCGCGCGCGAAGGCTGGCAGCAGGGCGCGGTATTGGTTTCAAGCCGCGCCAGCTATGAAATGGTGCAGAAAGCCGCCACCTGTGGTGTCGAGATCCTCTTTGCGGTCTCTGCCGCCACCACGCTTGCGGTGGAGGTCGCCGCGCGCTGTAACCTGACGCTGGTGGGCTTCTCGCGCCCTGGCCGCGCCACGATTTACACGCACCCGCAGCGGCTGATAGCAGGCAATACTAACGCATAATTATTGTTCAGTTTTTCTGAAAAAGAATGGCAAATCCTTCCGCTTTTGGTTTCCGGTGTGCAGGTCTACTATTACACACATCGAAGGCAATGCGCCTTCTCACTTAAACCAGACCTGAAGGAATATTGCCATGAAAACTATCAAATCTTTTGTTGCAGTTATGACCCTTGCTACCGCTTTCGGCGCGTTCGCTGGCCAGTCCGTCACCGCGACCGACACCACGCTCTCCGGCGCTGAAGCCAAAATCGCCGCGCAGGCGGAGCAGCTCGGTGCGACGTACACCATCACCGAAGCGTTCACCGGCAACCAGGTCCATATGACCGCCGAACTGAACAAATAATCAAGAAGTTGTCGAAAGAGCGCCTGCGGGCGCTTTTTTTATGGCATACCCGCCAGGCGCAGCAGCGCCGTCACCACTGCCGCGGCGACGATCACCGCAATTAAAGGCGCTTTACGCCAGGCCAGGAAGACCGCGAACGCCACGCCCAGTACTCTCGCCATCCCCGCAACGCTTTCGCCTTCATAAAAGGTGGCCGCCAGCGCCACAGCAAATAACAGCGTCGTCGCCGCGTCAGAGAGCAGCGCCTGCGCGCGTTCGCTCAGCGCGAGCTTATTGCCAAGCTTCGCCCCGCCAAAGCGCATCAGATACGTGCCGACGGAAAGCACGGCGATACCGGAAAGCGTCATCATGGTGCTCGCCATTATTTCCTCCTCATGAGTAAACCGGCCAGAGAGAGCAGCACCGGCAGCCCTACCGGGGCGAACGGCACGGCGGCGAGCGAGAGCGCCGCGCCGCTGCCCGCGCGGATAAGCGTGGTCTTATTCTTCAGGGCGGGCAGCACCAGCGCCAGCAGGATTGCCGGGAAAACCGCATCAAGGCCGATAGTTTCCGGCGCGGGCAGCAGCGCGCCCATCGCCACGCCGATAATCACGCCGAGCGGCCAGCATAGCGCCACGCCAAGCCCGCACAGCCAGTAGGCGGCTTTGCGCGTCTCGGGCGTCGCCTGCGATAAACCGAACACCACGCTTTCGTCATTCATAATGTGCGAGCCGAGCAGCCGCATCGCGCCTTTACCGACCAGATCCCGCACCGTGATGCCAAACGGCAGGTGGCGGGCGTTAACCAGCAAACCCGCCGCCGCCGCGGCAAGCGGGCTGCCGCCGCTTGCCACAATGCCGATAAAAATAAATTCTGACGCGCCCGCCAGCACAGAGACCGACAGCAGCAGCGGCACCCACAGCGCGAAGCCGTACGCCATCGCCAGCGTGCCGTAAGAAATGCCGACCACGCCGACCGCCAGACAGACCAGCGCAATAGCCTTTATAATGTCGCCTTTCAGGCAGGCGAAACGTTGCATCACCATACTTTTTCACCCATAACGAACGAATGACCATTATAATGAACACACCGCTGCCAATTTTCAACGCGAACGTTCGTTCATTTTAACGAACGATGGAGCCATACATGACACAGCCAATCAGCGTGATCGCTAAAAGCCTGGTGCGCGAACGCACGCGCGCCGGGTTATCGCTGGCCGAAGTGGCCCGCCGCGCCGGGATCGCTAAATCCACGCTTTCCCAGCTTGAGGCTGGCAACGGCAACCCGAGCCTGGAGACGCTCTGGGCGCTTTGCGTGGCGCTGGATATTCCCTTTGCGCGCCTGATGGAGCCGCAGGTTAACAAAACGCAGGTGATCCGCCGGGGCGAAGGGCCAAAAGTTGTGGCGGAGCTTGCTAATTATCAGGCGATTTTGCTGGCCACCTGTCCGCCGGGCGCGCGGCGCGATATCTACCTGCTGCTGACCCAGCCGGAAGGCGAACGGTTCTCGCAGCCGCACCCGACGGGCTCAGTAGAACACATCATCGTGACTCAGGGGCGCGCGCTGGTGGGGCTTGCGGAATCACCGGAAGAGCTCAATGCCGGGGATTACATCTGTTATCCCGCCGATCAGACGCATATTTTCCGCGCGCTGGAGCCGGATACGCAGGCAATTCTGGTGGCGGAACAAAATTAGGCCCTGAAGAATTTGTGGAAATGGGCGAAACCCCGGTTACACTCTTATGCACTTTGCAATCAGGCACCTAACGTATGTCGCTTAAAGCTATCGCCGCACAACTTGGCCTCTCCGTAACGACCGTCAGCCGCGCGCTGAATGGCTATGACGATGTTTCTCAGGAAACCCGCGCGCGGGTAGAGGCTGAGGCGCAGCGGCGAGGCTATCGTCCCAACACCTTCGCCCGCCGCCTGAAGATGGGCAAAATCGACGCTGTCGGGCTGGTGTTCCCGGTGCATCCGGTGCCGCTTAATAACAGCGTTTTTATGGAAATGGTCGGCGAAATCAGCCGCGAACTGGCGCAGCATGAAGTCGATTTGCTGCTGATTGCCGATGACGATCTTGCCGACAGCCATAGCTATATGCGGCTGGTGCAAAGCCGCCGCGTGGATGCCCTGATCGTGGCGCATACGCTCGATAATGACCCGCGACTGCAGCAGTTGCAGGCCGTGAATTTTCCTTTTCTGGCGCTCGGGCGCAGCCAGCTGCCGCAGCCTTACGCCTGGTTCGATTTCGACAACTACGCCGGTACGCATCAGGCCACCGAGCGGTTAATCGGGCTCGGCCACCGGCGCATCGCGATGCTTGGCGAAAACAACAGCCAGGCGTTTATCACCCAGCGCCGGGAAGGCTGGCGCGACGCGCTACGCGCCCATCAGCTTGATGAAAGCGGGCTGCGGATGCTGCCGCCCACCCGCCGTGCAGGCTATAAGGCGGTGCTTGAACTGATGGCGCAACCCACGCCGCCTTCGGCCATCGTGACCGACTGCAACTCGCTGGGCGATGGCGCGGCGATGGCGCTCCAGACGCTTGACCGGCTGCACGGCGTGCGCGCCGTCTCGCTGGTGGTGTATGACGGCCTGCCGCCCGACAGCATTGTGGAGACCGACGTGGCGGCTGTTATCCAGTCCACCCGCGAAGGCGTAGGCCGCCAGATTGCCGATATGGTGCAGCGTCTCATTGCCGGCGAGCCTGTGGCGCAGTTACAGGTGCTCTGGCAACCCGATTTTCTGCCTGGCGCCACCCTGCATGCCGCGCCCTGAATCGGGGCGAATTCCTCAGTAAATTTCCGCCCGGATCACACATCAGAAACGTTTTGGTTGGCATCCGAAACGTTTCGGATCAACAGTAAAAGCATTCCCGCAACCGGAGATGCTTTTATGGAAACCCACATTCATCGTCTTACCAGCCCCGTTACCGACGTTATTATCAAAACGCAGCCGTTCGCTGAAATTGTCTACTGGGGGCCGCATCTTGCCCACTTTTCGCCGCAGGATTGCGCCAGCCTGCTACGCCCGGTCGCCAATGGACGACTGGACGTCGATTCGCCTGTCACCCTGATGGCGGAAAACGGCCACGGGCTGTTCGGCGCGCCGGGGCTGGAAGGGCACCGCAACGGCCTTGACGCCTCGCCGCTGTTCACGACCTGTAACGTGACGCAGGACGGGCAGACCCTGACCCTCGTCAGTGAAGACGCCACCGCCGGGCTGCGGCTTGAGAGCGAGCTGGCGCTTAGCGACAGCGGCGTGCTGAAGGTGCGCCACGGGCTGACGAATCTGCGCGCCGGCGCCTGGCAGGTAGACCGTTTCGCCGTCACGCTGCCGGTGGCGGAGCGGGCAGGCGAAGTGATGGCGTTTCATGGCCGCTGGACACGCGAATTTCAGCCGCATCGTGTGGCCTTAAGCCATGACGGCTTCGTGCTGGAAAACCGTCGCGGGCGAACGTCGCACGAGCATTTCCCAGCGCTTATCGCAGGGACGGCGGGTTTTGGCGAGCAGCACGGCGACGTCTGGGGCGTGCATCTTGGCTGGAGCGGCAACCATCGGCTGAAGTGCGAGGCGAAAACGGATGGACGCCGCTACCTGCAGGCCGAGGCGCTCTACCTGCCGGGCGAAATAGCGTTACAGGAAGGCGAAACGCTCCACACGCCCTGGCTCTATGCCAGCCACTCCACGCGCGGCCTCAACGGCATGAGCCAGCAGTTCCACCGCTTCCTGCGTGATGAGGTCATCCGTTTTCCCGGCAACAAGCCGCGGCCGGTGCATCTCAACACCTGGGAGGGGATCTACTTCGACCATAAGCCGGAATACATCATGCAGATGGCAAGCCAGGCGGCCGCGCTTGGCGTGGAGCGTTTTATCATCGACGACGGCTGGTTTAAAGGCCGCAATGACGACCACGCGGCGCTCGGCGACTGGTATCTGGATGAGCAGAAATACCCGGACGGCCTGATGCCGGTTATCAATCACGTGAAAGCGCTCGGCATGGAGTTCGGCATTTGGGTGGAGCCGGAGATGATCAACCCTGATTCCGATCTCTACCGCGCGCATCCGGACTGGGTGCTGGCGCTGCCGGGCTACCCGAAAACGACCGGCCGCCACCAGTGGGTGCTCAACCTGAATATTCCCGAGGCGTTCGATTACCTGCTGGAGCGCATGAGCTGGCTGCTTGGCGAACACCCGGTGGATTACGTGAAATGGGACATGAACCGCGAGCTGGTGCAGCCAGGGCACGCAGGCCGGGCGGCGGCGGACGCCCAGACGCGCCAGTTCTACCGCCTGCTGGACCGGCTGCGCGAGCGCTTCCCGCACGTTGAATTTGAATCCTGCGCCTCCGGCGGCGGGCGTATCGACTATGAAGTGCTGACGCGCACGCACCGCTTCTGGGCCTCCGACAACAACGACGCGCTGGAGCGCAATACCATTCAGCGCGGCATGAGCTACTTCTTCCCGCCGGAAGTTATGGGCGCGCACATCGGCAACCCGCGCTGCCACGCCACGTTCCGCCAGCACAGTATTGAATTTCGCGGCCTGACGGCGCTGTTCGGCCATATGGGGCTGGAGCTGGATCCGGTTGCCGCCGGTGCCGACGAGGCGGCGGGCTATCGGCGCTACGCCGCGCTTTACAAGCAGTGGCGCGGGCTGATCCACACCGGAAATCTGTGGCGGGTGCCGATGCCGGACGCCGCCACGCAGGTGCAGGGCGTGGTAAGCCAGGACAGCGCACAGGGGCTGTTTCTGGTCAGCCAGCTGGCGATGCCGGATTACACGCTGCCGGGCGCGCTGCGCGTGCCGGGGCTGGATCCGCAGGCGCGCTACCAGGTGCGGCTGGTGGATCATCCGAATATTCAGCTCACCGGCGCGGGCGGCCACACCATGCGTCAGTTGCCGGGCTGGATGAACGAGCCTTTGAGCGCGACGGGGGAGTGGCTGGCGCAGGCCGGTCTGCAACTGCCGGTGCTGGACCCGGAAACCGCCATATTGATTGCTTTTGAACGCGTGTGATGGTGGAGGCGCCGCGCGTGCGGCGCCGTAATGGTGTGCCCTGCGAGGATACGATAATGACAACAACCGCCTGTACCTACAAAAATAACGCTAACTTCTGGATTTTCGGTCTCTTTTTCTTTTTCTATTTCTTCATTATGGCCACCTGCTTTCCGTTTCTGCCTATCTGGCTGTCGGACGTCATTGGCCTGAATAAAACCGATACCGGCATTGTTTTCTCCTGCATGTCGCTGTTTGCTATCGCGTTCCAGCCGGTGCTGGGCGTGATTTCCGACAAGCTGGGGCTGAAAAAACATCTGCTGTGGATTATCACCACTTCGCTGGTGCTGTTCGCACCGTTTTTCCTGTGGGTCTTTGGGCCTCTGTTAAAGGTCAATATCTGGCTCGGCGCGCTGGCGGGCGGGCTGTATATCGGCTTCTGCTTTTCGTCCGGCTCAGGGGCTATCGAGGCGTATATTGAGCGCGTGAGTCGCAGCAGCGCGTTTGAGTACGGCAAAGCGCGTATGTTCGGCTGCCTCGGCTGGGGGCTGTGCGCCTCGACGGCGGGAATGCTCTTTAACGTGAACCCGGCGATGGTGTTCTGGATGGGCTCCGGCGCGGCGCTGGTGTTGATGGGGCTTCTGGTGATCGCCCGCCCGCGGGCCAACCCGACGGCGCAGGTGATGAACGCGCTCGGCGCGAACCAGCCGCAGGTGACCGCGAAGATGGCGCTGAGCCTGTTTCGCCTGCCGAAGCTGTGGATGTTTATCCTCTATGTGGTGGGCGTGGCCTGTGTTTATGACGTTTTCGACCAGCAGTTCGCGACGTTCTTTAAATCGTTCTTCCCGACGCCGCAGGCAGGCACCCAGGCGTTCGGCTTCGCCACCACCGCAGGCGAGCTGTGCAACGCCATTATCATGTTCTGCTCGCCGTGGATAATTAACCGCATCGGCGCGAAAAACACGCTGTTGATTGCCGGCGCGATTATGGCGACGCGCATTATCGGCTCGGCGTTTGCGACATCGGTGTATGAAGTGATCGCGCTGAAGATGCTGCATGCCCTGGAAGTGCCGTTCCTGCTGGTGGGCGCGTTTAAATACATCACCGGCGTGTTCGACACGCGGCTCTCGGCGACCATCTACCTGATTGGTTTTCAGTTCGCCAAGCAGATGGCGGCGATTTTCCTCTCCGCCTTCGCCGGTAATATGTATGACCGCATCGGTTTTCAGGATACCTACCTGATCCTCGGCGGCATCGTGTTAGGGATAACCGTAGTCTCCGCGTTTACGCTCTCCAGCCACCGGCCTGGCGTGGCATTGAAAGAGACGGTGAAAGCGTGAGGCAAGCAGCGGATGAATAACGGCGGGCGCGCTGCGCTTACCCGCCTTACATGGGTGAGGCAGAACAGGGCGGGTAAGCGTCAGCGCGCCCGCCATCTCAACACTCTTCTATTCACACAACCCCTTTAATCCAGGTAAAACACCGCTTTTAATTCACGGCTTACCGGGCTGTTGTCCGGGTTGCTCGGCATAATGTCGCGCATATGCCGCCACCAGCGCTGGCACACCTCGGTTTGCGCCACGGCGTTCCAGCGCGCCTCACTTTCGATTTCTACGGTGGCAAACAGCAGGTGGCGCTCAGCGTCCAGATAAATGGCGTAATGGTGCGCGCCGTGCTGTTTAAGCACCGCCTCCAGTTCCGGCCAGATCGGCGAATGGCGGCGTTCATATTCTTCGTGGGCGTCAGGGTTTACCTGCATCACAAACGCTTTGCGGATCATAACGCCTCCAGATAGAGTTCGCGGACCTCATCGCGCGAGGCGGTGCGCGGGTTACACGGCGCGCACGGGTCGGCGAGCGCTTTATCCAGCCAGCCTTCGATATCCGCTTTGGTCACGCCAAGCTGGCGGAAACCGGAAGGAATACCGACGCGGGCCGACAGCGCGCGAATGGCGTTGATGGCTTCATGGCTCGCCTGTTCGTCGCTCATGCCGCGGGTATCGACGCCCATCGCCTGCGCCACGCGGGCGAACCGCTTCACGGCGTGCGGGCGGTTAAAGTTTTCAATCACCGGCAGCAGAATGGCATTACAAACGCCGTGAGGCAGGTTATGCGTCGCGCCTGGCTGATGGGCCAGCGCATGCACCAGCCCCAGGCCTGCGCTGTTAAAGGCCATACCCGCCAGATACTGACCGCACGCCATCTGTTCGCGCGCCTCAAGATCATGGCCATCTTCCACCGCTTTTGGCAGCCACTGGTGAATCAGGCGAATCGCCTCCAGCGCGTTGGCGTCGGTCAGCGGATGCGCGCCGACCGAGACAAACGCCTCCACCGCGTGCGTCAGCGCGTCCATGCCGGTCGCGGCGGTGACGGCGGGCGGAATATCGAGCATCACGCTCGCGTCATCCACGGCGATATCCGGGATCAGGTTCGGGTCGATAATCACTTCTTTTACGCGCCGCGCTTCGTCGGTGATCACCGCGTTGCTGGTCATCTCGGCGGCAGTGCCTGCGGTGGTGTTAATGGCGACCAGCGGCACGCCGGGGTTTTTGACTTTGCCGACGCCGGAGTAATCGGTAGAGGCGCCAGGGTTGGCGGTAAGAATTTTAATGGCTTTGGCGGTATCTATTGGGCTGCCGCCGCCGAAGGCTATCAGATAGTCGCACTGCGCGCGCCGCCAGGCCGCGTAGCCTTTTTGCACCAGCGCCTCGGTAGGGTTGGGGAAAACCTCGTCAAACAGTTCATAAGAGAGCTGATGCGCGTCGAGCGCGGCAAAGAGGCTCTCCAGCAGGCCGAGTTTCACCAGTTGCCCGTCGGTGACAATCAGCGCCTTGCCCCAGCGCTTGTTCGCCACCAGCTTCACCATGTCATCGATAGCGCCCGCGCCGTGCAGGCTGATTTTGGGAAGGGCTAACATAAAGCTCATGATAATTCTCCTTAACGTTGATATTGGGAAATCTTCCTCTCACCCAGGCGGCTGGCGCTTCGTTGACTGCGCTACATTTTCTGCGGTTTTCGCGCCATCAGGCGGCGGGTCATAATCGGCAGCGAAATCACGGCAATCAGCATCAGGCCGACGATAATCGACATCACGATGCCCGGCACGTTGAGCAGGCTGAGCCCGAACGTCACCAGCCCCATCAGGAACGCGGCGATAATTACGCCGCCCATGCTGCCCGAGCCGCCCAGAATGCTGACGCCGCCCAGCACCGCCATCGTCACCACGCTCAGCTCCCAGCCGAGCGCGATAGTCGGACGCGTACTGCCAAGCCGTGAAGTCAGCAGCACGGCGGCCAGCCCGGCCATCAGCCCCACCACGGCGAACAGGATCAGGTTGTGGCGCTTCACATTGATGCCCGAAAACCAGGCGCCGGTGGGGTTATTGCCGATGGCGTAAGTGCGGCGGCCAAAGTTGGTTTTATGCAGCACGAACCAGAACACGGCGGCGAGCGCCAGGAACAGCGCGAACTCAAACGACAGCGCGCCCCAGACGTAGCCCTGCCCGAACCAGGCGAAACTTTCCGGGTACTGGTTCAGCGCCTGGTCGCCCAGCAGAATGTAGGTCACGCCGCGATAGAGGCTCATGGTGCCGATGGTGATAACAATCGATGACAGGTTAAAGCGCGTCACCAGCACGCCGTTAAACACCCCGCACAGCAGCCCCACGCCAAGCCCGACGCCGACCAGCAGCGGCGTGTCCATGCCCGCCTGGGCGCAAAAACCCATGAGGGTCGAGCTGAGCGCCATTGTCGACGCCACCGACAGATCGATTTCGCGGGCGATAATCAACATCGCCATCGGCAGTACGATGATCGCCTTTTCGGTGAAATTGAACGTGGCGTCTGACAGGTTCCAGATATTCAGGAAATAGGGCGACGCCCAGACGTTGGCGATAAACACCAGCAGGGTCACTACCAGCAGAAACCCTTCCCAGCACAGCAGCCGACGCAGCGGCGACGGCGTAACGGGCGTCGGGGCGGAAGGTTCAGTAATCAGCGTCTTGCTCATGATTTCACCGCCTGTTTTTGTCGGGCCAGCGCGACATCGCGCAGGATGAGCCGTCCTTTGCGTTTGTTACCGCGCTCGTTCAGCAGCACCGCCACCACAATGACCACGCCGGAGACGGCCATCTGCCAGAACGGCGAGACGCCGATCACCGGCAGCGCGTTATTGATAACGCCCAGGAACAGCGCGCCGAGCAGGCACCCGGCGACGCGCCCGATCCCGCCCATAGTGCTGATACCGCCGATGACGCACGCGGCGACAATTTGCAGCTCGAAGCCGTTCGCCACGTCGACGTAAGCCACGGCGAAGCGCGAGATCCACAGATAGCCGCAGAACCCGGCGAGCGCGCCGGAAAGACAAAAGCTGATGAACTGCATTTTTCCGGCGTTGATCCCGGTGTAGTACGCCGCCGTGGCGTTGCCGCCTGCGGTATAGAGCGCGCGGCCCGTGCGGCTGTAGCGCAGGAAGTAGCTCACCAGGAGCAGGGCGACGATAGCGCACCAGCCGAGCAGCGGCAGGCCCAGCACCGGCGTGCGCGGCAGACCGAGGAAATTACCGCTCATCTGGTGCGCGTTCACCCAGGCGCCGTCGGAGAGCAAAAAGATAATGCCGCGGTAGACGCTCATGGTGCCGAGCGTCACCACAATCGCCGGGATGCCGAGCTTCCAGACCAGCAGACCGTTAATCGCGCCCATCAGCAGGCCCAGCAGCGTGGCGAGGATGAGCAACAGCGCGACGGATATGTCCGGATGATGGGCGTTAATCAGCGCCACGATCATGCCGGTCAGCGCCAGGTTGGCCGCCATCGACAGGTCGATGCCTTTAGTGAGCAGCACCATCATCTGGCCGAGCGCGAGGATTATCAGAATGGCGGTGTCGTTGAAGATCTCCACCAGGTTAGCTGGCGCGAGAAACGACGGCATGCGGCTGCCTGTCATCAGCAGCATTAACGCAATCACCAGCGCGAGCAGCGCTTCGCGATGTTTTAGCAACGTTTTCATTATGCCGCCTCCCGGCCCGCGCCGCTGGCGGCGCTGACGATACTTTCGGCGGTGGCTTTCCCGGCGGCATATTCCGCCACCATCAGCCCTTCGTGCATCACGATGATGCGATCCGCCATGCCCATCACTTCCGGCAGCTCGGACGACACCATAATTACCGCCAGCCCCTGACCCACCAGCTCGGACATAAACTGATGCACCGCGGCTTTGGAGCCGATATCGATGCCCTTGGTCGGTTCATCGAGAATGATGACGTCAGGCCGGGTGGCGAGCCATTTGCCGATGACGACCTTCTGCTGATTGCCGCCGGAGAGTGTCTCAACCGGCTGACGCCAGCTAAACGCCTTCACCTGCAGGCGCTTTGCGTACTCATCGGCAAGCGCCCATTCGCGCTCGTCATGCAGAATGCCGTTCGGGTTGAGACGGCTTAGCTGCGGCAGGCTGATGTTCTGGGCGATGGGCAGCGCGATAATCGCGCCCTGTTTCTGACGCTCTTCCGGCACGCAGACAATCCCGGCATCTATAGCGTCTGCGGGCTGGCGGAAGCGCACCGTTTTGCCGTTGAGGATAATCTCACCGGCGGAGGGTTGCGTGACGCCGCACAGCGCCTGCATAAGCTCAGTGCGCCCGGCGCCGACCAGGCCGTAAAAGCCGAGGATTTCGCCTTTACGCAGCGAAAAATGGATATGCGCAAATTCGGTCGGGTGGCAGAGATCGCGCACCTCCAGCACCCTGTCGCCCGGCTCGCAGGCCACTTTCGGGTAGGTCTGCGTAATGGCGCGTCCGACCATCATCGCGACCATGCGCTCTTCGGTGATCTCCGCGATGCTGCCCGCGCTGACGAAGACGCCGTCGCGCAGGATGGTGTAGTGATCCGCCAGCTCGAAAATCTCGTCGAATTTGTGAGAGATAAACAGGATGGCTTTGCCTTCGTACTTAAGGCGCTCGACAATCTGATAAAACTCCAGGATTTCATGCTGAGACAGCGCGGCGGTGGGCTCGTCAAGGATCACGACCTGCGCGTCGAAAGAGAGCGCGCGGGCGATCGCCACCATATGGCGCTGGGCGATGCTCAGGGTTTTCAGCACCGCATGCGGGTCGATGTTAACCTCAAGGCGGTTGAGGATCTCCCGCGCCTGGCGGTGCATGGCGGGCCAGTCGAGGGTTTTGAAAAGCCCTTTGACGAGGTAGTGGCCGGTGAAGATGTTTTCGGTGACGGTGAGTTCGTCAAACAGCACCGTTTCCTGATGAATGGCCGTGATGCCCACCTTATGCGCCGCCTCCGGGTTGGGCAGCGCGATGGGGATGGCTTTATACAAAATCTCGCCGCCATCCGGCTGGTAGATGCCGGTCATCACTTTGACCAGCGTGGATTTGCCCGCGCCGTTTTCACCGATAAGCGCGGTGACACGGCCAGGCCAGAGCTCAAGTTGCACATTTTCCAGCGCACGCACGCCGGGAAAGGTTTTGCAGATCCCCTTGAGCGAAAGCAGAGGGGTGGATGCCGACATGATTAGTCTCCTGGCAGGGTTCCGGGTGTTGTGACGCAGCGGGATGGCGGCGGTTTTAGGGTTACGCTGGCGGGGCGCTTCAGCGTGGCGGGTGCGCTGCGCGTACCCGCCCTGCAAAACAGCCCGTTCAACGTCCCTCTGGCTCACCATCAAAAACGTCTTACTTGCCTGTTTACACTCAGAAAATCTTCGAAAACTTATCAATATTGCTGGCATCGTAGATAAACGGCTCTGCCATTGCGCCGTTGCCGTCGGCATCCAGTTTCACCGTGCCAAGCTTGCCCATGCTCGCTTCGGTTTTGGTGGCGGTGCCTTTGACGAGATCATCCGCCAGATAGGTCGCGGCGTATCCCAGATCGATGGGGTTCCAGATGGCAAAACTTTTGGTCGCGCCCGATTTCACCGCGCCTGCCATTTCAGACGGCAGCCCCAGGCCGGTTACGTAAACCTTGCCGATTTTGCCCTGGTCTTTCACCGCCTGCGCCGCCGCCACAATGCCGACCGACGACGGCGACACAATCACTTTTAAATCCGGGTAGGACTTCAGCAGCCCCACCGCCTCGCGGTAACTCTTATCCGAGAGATCGTCGCCATACGCCACCGTCACCAGGTTCACCGACGGGTACTTCGGCAGCACCTTTTTCATCTCGGCAATCCAGGTGTTCTGGTTGGTCGAGGTTGGCGTGGCGCTTAAAATCGCCACGTCGCCTTTCTCGACGTTCAGCGCTTTCAGCGCGTCGGCGGCAAGCCGGACGTTGGTGTCGCCAATCAGCGCGTTGTTGGAAGGGTTAAGATGGATCTGGCGGCCCTGTTTCGCGACGCCGGAATCCCAGGAGACAACCTTAATGCCGCGCTGCATTGCCTTTTTCAGCACCGGCACCACGGCGTCCGGGTCGTTGGCGGAGATGGCGATGGCGTCCACGCCCTGGGCGATCAACCCGTTAAGCACTTCGATCTGCGCCTCGGCGGTGGTGGTGGTCGGGCCGGTATAGATAACTTTCACATCCCCGAGTTCTTTAGCGGCTTCCTGAGCACCCGTGTTCGCGGCTTCGAAAAATCCATTGCCGAGCGATTTCGCCACCAGCGCGATTTTGACTTCCGCAGAGACGGAACCTGACAACGCCCAGGCGGCGACAGCGAAGGTACAACCTAAAATGGCTTTTATTTTCATTGCTTGTACTCCACGTAGTGACTCAGTTTGCAGGTGTAAGAGGTTCACGATCGCGCCAGGCCGCCCGTGGGCGACCTGAACGTCGTGCGATGTTGTTATTTAAAGGGCGATGGCGCCGGCGTGCGGCGTCACGCCGAAACGTTCGCCGAGCGCGATTAACTCGTCACGCGTAATGGTCTGTTTCATGCCTCCCATAGAAATCACTTTGACCAGGATCTCTGCCGATTTCTCGGCGGTGTCGATAAGCCCGAACGCCTCATCAAGCGTTGGCCCGGTACCGAAAATGCCGTGATGCGGCCACAGCACCAGGGTGTGGGTTTTCATCTGCTCTGAGGTGGCGCTGCCGATGCCGTCGGTGCCCGGCACCATCCACGGCACGATGCCGACGCCATCCGGGAATACCACCAGGCACTCGGTGCTGCCTTCCCACAGCAGGCGGGTAAAGCGCGCTTCGTCAAGCTCCAGCACGAAGCTCAGCGCGATGAGGTTAGTGGCGTGGCAGTGCATGATGACCCGGTCTTTGCCGCCGGAGACCGCCTTGCGCACCGCGTGAGACTGGAAGTGCGACGCCAGCTCCGAGGTCGGCAGGCCGCCGTGGGTCAGCCCCCAGTGAATGTGGTACGCCATGCCGTCGTCGGTGATTCGCAGCAGCACCAGTGTGTCCGCCGGGTCGAGCTGCACATTGCGGAAAAATTTCCCGGAGCCGGTGACAAGAAACCAGCAGCCAGCTAATTCAGCGCGCGGCTGGCTCAGCTCCACGCAGCGCGGCTCCGGGTAAAATTCATCGCGGTAAGGCTCTACGTCGGCCGCGTCAAGGCGCAGGCTCACGTTGCCGCCGTTACGTTCATCCCAGCCTTTCAGCCACATATCGCTGGTGGCTTTCACCATACCCTGTACGAACCAGGAAGAAAGAATGCGTTGCATGAGTGCTCCTTAGCGCTTGCTTAAAACGTGTTGTTCATAATGACGGACCGTGGTGAGCCACGAGGCATCGGCTGGGGTGTCGTGGCGCAGGCAGTACATTTCCCAGACCGCCTGCCACGGCAGCGATTTTTGCTCTTCAAGCAGGGCCAGCCGGGCGGTGTAGTCGCCTTCCTGCTCCAGCTGACGCAGCTGTGCGGTAGGCTCAAGCAGCGCGCGCAGCAGCGCTTTTTTCATGTTGCGGGTGCCAATCACCCATGCGGCGATGCGGTTGATGGAGGCATCGAAGAAATCGAGCCCGATATGCACGCGGTCGAACAGATCGTGGCGGATGATTTCACCGGCGATGGCCTGGGTTTCGTCATCCAGCAGAACAACGTGATCGCTATCCCAGCGCACCGGGCGGCTGACGTGCAGCAGCAGGCGCGGCACATAGAGCATGGCGCTGGAGATCTTGTCGGAAATCACTTCGGTCGGGTGGAAGTGCCCGGCGTCGAGGCAGAGCGCGGTCTGGCGGCTGGCGGCGTAGCCGAGATAAAACTCGTTAGAACCGACGGTGTAGCTCTCCGCGCCGATGCCGAACAGTTTGCTCTCTACCGCGTCGATATGGTGTGCCGGGTTAAGTTTCTCGCTGATGACCTCATCAAGCGCTGACAGCAGGCGTTGACGCGGCGCGAGGCGGTCTACCGGCGTATCTTTCATGCCGTCCGGGATCCAGATATTCATCACCGACGGCGTGCCGAGCTGTTCGCCGAACGAGGCCGACACGCGGCGGCTCGCCTGACAGTGTTCAATCCAGAACTGGCGGATTTCCGGGTTGGCGTGCGACAGCGTAAAGCCATCGGCGCTCAAGGGGTGCGAGAAGCAGGACGGGTTGAAATCAAGCCCCAGGTCGTTTTCACGCGCCCACGCGACCCAGTTCGCGAAATGGCCTGGTTTAATTTCATTGCGCGCAACCGGCGTGTCAGATTCCAGGTAGATGGCATGCAGGTTCACGCGTTTCGGGCCGGGGATCAGGCTCAGCGCCTGGCCGAGATCGGCCCGCAACTCTTCGGCGTTACGCGCCTTGCCCGGATAGTTGCCAGTGGCCTGGATGCCGCCGGTCAACTGCCCCTGCGGATTTTCAAACCCGGCCACGTCGTCGCCCTGCCAGCAGTGCATCGATACCGGCAGGCGGTCGAGCTGGCGCAGCGCGGCGTCAGCATCGACGCCCACGGCGGCGAAGCGCTGCTTCGCCAGTTCCCATGCCTGGTTGATTTGAGTGGTCATGCGTAAAGCTCCTTCCTGGTTTGGCGATACGGCGAAACTCGCGCCGCATGGCGGGCAATCTCGCTGTCAGTCTGAGGTTGAAAATGGGTCAGCGGCTGGCTGGCGGTCACCACGCGGCGAAACGCGTCGACGTCGGTTATTTCGTCGAGCGCCATCAGCTGGCAGCCGATATTGCCAAGCGTGGAGGCTTCCACCGGGCCCGCCATCACCGGAATGCCGCAGGCGTCGGCGCAGAGCTGATTAAGAAACGGGTTCTGGCTGCCGCCGCCCACGATATGCAGCACCGTGAATGGCCGCTCGCGCAGGGCGGTCAGCTCATCCAGCACGCGGGCGTAGAGCAGCGCCAGGCTGTCGAAGATGCAGCGCGCCAGCTCCGCCGCGCTTTCCGGCGCAGTCTGGCCGTTCTCACGGCATGCGGTTTGCAGCTCGCGGCTCATGTTGTCCGGGTTGATAAAGCGGTCGTCGTTAGGGTTCACCACAAAGCGGCAGGCGGGAAGCGCGCGGGCCGCGTCGATAAGCGCAGGGAGGTTGTCGACCCGCTGCTCTTTGCAGACGCGCTGCAACAGCCACAGCCCCATAATATTTTTCAGCACCCGATAGCGGCCCTCGGCGCCGCCTTCGTTGGTGATATTGGCGGCCAGCGCGCGGTCGCCGGTGTAGGGCGTTTTGCTCTCAAAGCCCATCAGCGACCAGGTGCCAGAGGAGATCCAGGCGGCGTCATTGCCCTCCAGCGGCGCGGCGATCACGGCGCTGGCGGTGTCGTGCGTCGCCACGGATACCACCGGAATATCGATGCCCTGCGCGCTGCGCCAGCGGCCGATGACATTACCCGGGTGCGTCGGCACTCCCAGCCAGTGTTTCGGCACGCCCGCCCAGTCGAGCAGCGTCTCGTCCCAGTTATCGGTGTCGATATTAATAAGCTGCGTCGTGGTGGCGTTGGTGTAATCCCAGTTCAGCGCGCCGGTCAGCCGGTAGCAGAGATAGTCCGGAATGAGCAGCGCATGCGCCACACGCCCGACCAGCTCCGGCTGTTGTTCCACCAGCGCGCGGAACTGATAAAGGGTGTTGAACGGCAGAAACTGAATGCCGGTGCGGCGGTAGATAGCCTCCCGGCCCACCTGCTGCTGCGCGCGGGCCATCACGCCGTCAGTGCGGCTGTCGCGGTACGACACCGGCAGGCCGACGCGCTCGCCGCGCTCATCCAGCAGCACATAATCAACGCCCCAGGTGTCGATGCCGATGCTGTCGATGACGACGCCGCACCCGCAGGCTTTTTCCAGGCCGAGGCGCACTTCACGCTCCAGCGCATCCACATCCCAGGTGTCGAAACCGTCTACGCGGCGCAGGCCGTTGGCGAAACGGTGGATTTCCTGAAGCGTCAGGCGCTGTTCCTGGCTGTCGTAGCGGGCCAGCATCACGCGGCCGCTGGAGGCGCCCAGGTCGACCGCGACGCTATGGCGAATAGTCATGGTAGGGGTCCTTGTTGAAATCTCTGACGCCAGTCTAGGGAGCGGCGCGGCGGCGCACCTTCATCCCACTGACAGCGCGTTACCGGCGCTGGCAAGGAAGCAAAGATGAACGTGAGGGAGTTCACAGAACGGCGTTTGCAGGCCAGGCGTGGCGCATGTGAGCCGCGCCGCATTTCCAGAAATTTCACGACGTTTCTTAAAAATCCGACGGGCTTTGCGCGTTTTGACGTCGAAAATTGAAGGTGTAGTTGAGAACCGTTATCTACTATCAGGCAGGTTTTACTGAAAGCGGGGGCGATGATGACGGTACTACAGTGCGTTGATTTTTTCCCAACCGGCGCGGCGTCGGTAACCATTGAACCGCGTCTGCCGCAGGCGGCTTTTCCTGAACATCACCATGATTTCTATGAAATTGTCATCGTCGAGCACGGCACGGGCACGCATGTCTTTAACGGCCAGCCGTACACATTAAGCGGCGGTTCCGTCTGCTTTGTGCGCGACCACGACCGCCATCTGTATGAACATACCGAAAACCTCTGTCTGACCAACGTGCTGTATCGTTCGCCGCAGGCGTTCAGTTTCCTGTCAGGGCTTGAAAAACTCCTGCCGCAGGAGCTGGACGGACACTATCCGTCGCACTGGCGCGTCAGCCAGCAGACGCTGCATCAGGCCCGTCCGCTGGTGGATCAACTGGAGGCGCTGCGCGAGAGCAGCGACGTGCACGCCATCGCCAGTATGGAAATGCTGTTTATGCAACTGCTGATCCTGCTGCGGCGCGGCAGCCAGGCGCAGGGCAGCGGCCATGCCGACGAGCGGCTGAATCAGCTGATCGCCTGGCTTGAAGATCACTATGCGGAGGATGTCTGCTGGGAACAGCTCGCCGGGTGCCACCGGCTCTCGCTGCGCACGCTGCATCGGCAGTTGAAGCAGCGCACCGGCCTGACGCCGCAGCGCTATCTCAACCGTTTACGCTTAATGAAAGCGCGCTATCTGCTGCGCCACAGCGAAGAGAGTGTGACGGAGATTGCCTACCAGTGCGGTTTTGGCGACAGCAATCATTTCTCCACGCTGTTCCGGCGCGAGTTTTCCTGGTCGCCGCGCGACATTCGCCTCGGGCGCGACGGGCAGATGCAGTAACGCGAAGAGAATCACCGTTTTCTGGCGCAAAAAATTGCATACTTTGCAGCTATTTGTCCCGGAGACGCCCAGTGGCCCCTCAGTTAGTGCTCAGGAAAGCGGACTTTTTCGCCACGCCTACCCAGCCGGTGGTGGTGGCGGATCGCTACCCGCAAAATGTCTTTGCCGAGCATACCCACGAGTTCTGCGAACTGGTGCTGGTCTGGCGCGGCAACGGCCTGCATGTGCTGAACGACCGGCCTTATCGCATTACCTGCGGCGATCTCTTTTATATTCGCGCCGAAGACCGCCACCGCTACGAGTCCGTAAACGATCTCGTGTTGCATAACATCATTTATTGCCCTGAACGGCTGCAACTGAACGTGAACTGGCGCGATCTACTGGAAAATCCGCGTGGTCCTGGCGGCGATCCGCGCTGGCGGCTCAGCAGCCACGGCATGGTGCAGGCGCGGCAGGTTATCGATCAGCTGGAACATGAAAGCCCGAAGCACGATGCGCTGTCGCACTGTTTAGCCGAAAGCCTGTTTTTACAGCTGGCGATTACGCTGCGTCGTCATCGCTACCAGCCGTCGAGCGGGGCCGGGCCGGACGAGGGCGAAAAGCTCGATCTGCTGATGGCGGCGCTTGGCAACAGCCTCGACGTGCCGTTCGATTTGCAGCATTTTTGCAGCCATTATCAGATTGCCGAACGCCCGCTGCGCCAGCTCTTTCGCCAGCAGACCGGTATGACCATCAGCCAGTACTTGCGCCAGCTGCGTATCTGTCAGGCGCAGTATCTGCTGCGCCACTCCGATCTGCTGATTAGCGATATCGCCGCGCGCTGCGGCTTTGAAGACAGCAACTACTTCTCGGTCGTATTTACCCGCGAAACGGGCGTGACGCCACGGGTGTGGCGTCAGCAGTGCGGGGTGATGACCGGTTAGTTGGCCGCCATCCCCAGCCCGACAATATTCGCCGCCACGATAATCACCACGCAGCCCAGGCTCAGTACGCTGACCGGGCGGCGGCCCGCCGCTTTCCACTCGCGTAGCACCAGTCCGACCAGCCCGCCGCACAGTACGTAGAAGCTCATATGCAGCATCCAGCTGATGTAGTCATACTGCGCCGGAATGCGCGCATGGCCCCAGGCGTAGAAGAAAAACTGTAAATACCACATCAGCCCGCCCAGCGCGGAGAGCAGCACGTTGGCGATAATCAGCGGTTTCGCCAGCGAGAAATCGGCTTTTAGCGACAGGTTGCGGACTCTGGCAAGACGGATAAAACAGAAGCCGAGATTCACCAGCGCGCCGCCGCCCATGATAACGACATAGCTCGGCAGGCCGATGTAAAGCGGGTCGACGCCGAGCGCGGCGGCGGCCTCATGCATTGGCTTTGCCGCGTCCATCGCAAACGACATGCCTGCGGAGAACACGCCGCACATCACCGCCAGCAGCAGCCCTTTTTTCAGATTAAATTCTTCGGCTTTGATGCCCATCTGGCGCTCTTTCAGTTGACCGGCGCGGGTCACGATGCCGACGCCAATCAGCGCCACGAAAACGCCCAGCAGCGTCATCCGCCCGCCGGGCGTACCGATAAGCACCGCGAATTTGCCGTTCAGCAGCGGCGTCATCAGCGTGCCGACAATGAGCGTAATGCCGATAGCGATGCCGATGCCCATCGACATGCCGAGATAGCGCATGGTCAGGCCATAATTAATATTGCCGATGCCCCACATCGCGCCGAACAAAAACACCGGCAGCAGCGTGGTGGCGCTGAAAGCGCCGTAGTAGGCCCAGAAATCGGGCAGAAGCAGGGCGCTTACCGCCCAGGGCAAAATCAGCCATGAGACAATACCGCCTACCGACCACATGGTTTCCCATGACCAGTGCCGGACTTTTTTAAACGGCGCGTAAAAGCAGGCGGCGCTCGCTGCGCCAATCAGGTGCCACAGTATCCCCATGGTTATCGCGTTATTCATGCTTAGCGTCCTCGTTTCCGTCGTAGGGCAGGCGGGAGCGAAAGCCGCTCCCTAACCCAAACGAGTCTATGGAGGCGCGTTTTTATTCACCTTCGACGCGCTGCCGCTGCGGCGCAACGGGTGGCAAAAAACAGCGGGTAAGCCGAACGGCGATCACACTTTGCGGTGAATTCAGACAATGCCTGACGCATGGATATCTGTGCGAAAATCGCCGTCAGATGTCCATTTTTAGCCGTTAGTGCGTTAAGTTATAACCATATAAAAACTGCGGCATTGATAAACATTTTCAATATCATTTAATTAACTATAATGAACCCACTGCTTACGCGGCGTTAACACCTCTGCCGCCCGACAATAATGGAGATGATGAACATGAGCTATACACTGCCATCCCTGCCGTACGCATACGACGCCCTGGAACCGCATTTCGACAAGCAGACGATGGAAATCCATCACACCAAACACCACCAGACTTACGTTAACAATGCTAACGCAGCGCTGGAAAGCCTGCCGGAACTGGCGAACCTGCCGGTTGAAGAGCTGATCACCAAACTGGATCAGGTTCCGGCTGACAAAAAAACTGTGCTGCGCAACAACGCAGGCGGCCATGCTAACCACAGCCTGTTCTGGAAAGGCCTGAAAAAAGGCACCACCCTGCAGGGCGACCTGAAAGCGGCTATCGAGCGCGATTTCGGCTCCGTTGAGAAATTCAAAGAAGAGTTCGAGAAAGCCGCAGCGACCCGTTTCGGCTCTGGCTGGGCGTGGCTGGTGCTGAAAGGCGACAAACTGGCGGTGGTGTCTACCGCAAACCAGGATTCCCCGCTGATGGGCGAAGCGGTCGCTGGCGCATCCGGTTACCCGATCCTGGGCCTGGACGTGTGGGAACACGCCTACTACCTGAAATTCCAGAACCGCCGTCCGGACTACATCAAAGAGTTCTGGAACGTGGTTAACTGGGACGAAGCCGCAGCGCGTTTCGCTTCCCAGAAATAAGGTTGCAACCTGACCTGTAAAAAGCGAGCCTGACGGCTCGCTTTTTTTATATCCGCAAAAGGAGGCGCGCATGTATTTCCCGGTTCAGGTTTATCTTGGCAAAATCCGCGACTACGAGGGCAGCCGGCCCAGCGCTATCGGCAAAGTGCAGGCAGAAGGGGAGTTATCGCTCACCAGCCGCGGGCTGGTCGGCGATCAGCAGGCGGAGAAGAAAATCCACGGTGGGCCGGATCGCGCGCTGTGTCATTATCCGCGCGAACATTACGCCATCTGGGCGCGGGAATACCCGGAACAGGCGGCGTGGTTTGCGCCGCCCGCGTTCGGCGAGAATCTCTCGACGCTGGGGCTGACCGAGGATAACGCCTTTATCGGCGATATCTTTCGCTGGGGCGAGGCGCTTATCCAGATTACCCAGCCGCGCTCGCCCTGTTTTAAGGTGAATTTTCACGCAGGCATCAGCGAACTTTCCGGACGGATGCAGGATACCGCGCGCTGCGGCTGGCTGTATCGGGTGATTGGCGAAGGCAAAGTCTTTACCGACGCGCCGCTGGAGCTGGTGTCGCGCGTGAGCGCGATATCGGTGCGGGAAGCCGCCGCCATCGCCTGGCATACGCCGTTTGATGACGAGCAGTATCACCGGCTGTTAAGCGCCGCCGGGCTTTCCGCGAGCTGGGCGAAAACGCTGCAAAACCGCCGGTTAAGCAGGAAAATCGAGAGCTTTTCGCGCCGGTTGTGGGGGCGCGGGTAAGCGGGCGCGCGTCTTACCCGCCCTGCAGTATCGGCGACATCAGGTCGTGTTTTCAGCAAGGCAGGTAAGCGCGTCCGCTATCAAACGCTCTTTCAGCGGCGAAGCGCCATCCGCTTACGCCGCGTCGTCCCGTTTGGGCTGCGCGCTGGCGGCGGGCAGCTCCGCTAACACGGACGTGAATTCCGGTGCCGGCACCAGCGACTCGCGGGTGATCGCTTTAATCGATTTCGCGCCGGTCAACGTCATCGCCACGCGCATCTCTTTCTCAATCAGGTTCAACAGGTTCGCCACGCCTTTCTCGCCGTGGGTCGCGAGCGCGTACAGATAGGCGCGGCCCAGCAGCACGGTGTCAGCGCCGAGCGCAATCATCCGCACCACATCCAGGCCGTTGCGAATGCCGCTGTCGGCGAGGATCGCGATATCGCCTTTCACCGCGTCGGCGATGGCGGGCAGCGCGCGGGCCGAAGAAAGCACGCCGTCGAGCTGTCGGCCGCCGTGGTTCGACACCACAATGCCGTCGGCGCCGAAGCGTACCGCGTCGCGCGCATCTTCCGGGTCGAGGATCCCTTTGATCACCATCGGGCCGTCCCAGAACTCCCGGATCCACTCCAGGTCTTTCCATGAAATAGACGGATCGAAATTGTTCGCCAGCCAGCCGATGTAATCTTCAAGACCGGTCGGTTTGCCAAGGTAGGTGGAGATATTGCCGAGATCGTGCGGGCGGCCATGCAGGCCCACATCCCACGCCCACTGCGGGTGCGTGACGGCCTGCCAGTAGCGGCGCATGGCGGCATTGGCGCCGCTCATGCCGGAGTGGGCGTCGCGGTAACGCGCGCCGGGGGTTGGCATATCCACGGTAAACACCAGCGTTGAACAGCCCGCCGCTTTGGCGCGCTCCAGCGCGTTGCGCATAAAGCCGCGGTCGCGCAGTACGTAGAGCTGAAACCACATCGGGCGGTTGATGGCGGGCGCCACCTCTTCTATCGGGCAGACCGACACGGTGGAGAGCGTAAACGGAATGCCCTTCGCCGCCGCCGCCCGCGCGGCCTGCACTTCACCCCGCCGGGCATACATGCCGCACAGCCCGACCGGCGCGAGCGCGACCGGCATAGAGAGCGTCTCGTTAAACAGCGTCGTCTCAAGGCTCAAATCCGACATATTCTTCAGCACACGCTGGCGCAGCGCGACCTGCGAGAGATCGTCCACGTTGCGTTTAAGGGTATATTCAGCGTACGCCCCGCCGTCGATATAGTGGAACAGAAACGGCGGCAGGATACGCTGGGCCGCTGCGCGGTAGTCGCTGGCTGCGGAAATAATCATTCATCATTCTCCCTGGAAGGTTTTATCACATCGTCGGGCAGGCGGGTGACGCGCGCCTGACGGGCGACATCTTCATCAAGCTGTTTAATGGTCGAGTGGACAAAGCCGAGGTGACGCAGCGTCGCTTTGCGCGCGCGCTCGGCGTCGCCCGTCTCGATGGCCTCCAGCATCTCGCGGTGCTGGCCGGTGAGCTGGGCAAAAATCGGCTGCTGCTGATACATGCGCTGACGGCTCTCCATCACCGACGACTGCAACAGATCGAAAAAGCCTCGCATGGTCTGGAGCAGCACCACATTGTGCGAGGCCTCGGCAATCGCCAGGTGAAAGCGCACGTCAGCCTGGGAGGCGAGATCCGGGTCGTCGCGCTCGGTAAATTGCAGCATCGCGTCAAAGCAGTAGCGCAGCTTTTCTTTATCCTGCGCGGTGGCGCGCAGCGCCGCGTACCAGGCGGTGCTGGCCTCAATGGCGTGGCGCGCTTCTAAAATGTCGTAACGATAACCCGGATCGTCGGCCATCAGGTTGCGGATGGGCTGAACGATACGTTGTTCCGACCACGGCTCCAGCTGATAGCGCACAAAGGTGCCGCCGCCACGACGGCTTATCAGCAGCCCGTCTCGAATCAAAATCTGCAACGCCTCGCGCAGCGAATTGCGCGACACGCCAAGCTCTTGCGCCAGCTGTCGCTCCGAGGGCAGGCGCATTCCCGCTTCCAGGCCGCGCTCGGCGATAAGCGCGCGGATGCGCTCCACCAGATGGTCGGCCAGCCGTCGGGTCATTAATGTCATGGGATCATCCAGGTAAAGTAGTAAGCCTGCAGTAGCGTAATCAGCCCCACCATGCAGGTGAATGCCAGGCTGTGCTTCACGGTGAAACGGAACAGATCGGACTCTTTACCGACCAGCCCCACCGCCGCGCAGGCGATAGCGATAGACTGCGGCGAAATCATTTTGCCGGTCACGCCGCCAGTGGTGTTCGCCGCGACCATTAAAATATCGGAGACGCCGGTCTGCTGCGCCGCCGTCGCCTGAAGCGCTGCGAAGAGCGCGTTCGACGAGGTATCTGAGCCTGTCAGGAACACGCCGAGCCAGCCGAGGAACGGCGAGAAGAACGGAAACGCGCTGCCGGTATGCGCCAGCGCCAGCGCCAGCGTCGAGGACAGTCCTGAGTAGTTCGAGATAAACGCGAAGGCCAGCACCATGCCGATGGAGTAAATCGGCAGCATCAGCTCTTTCATCGTCTGGCCGAAGGTTTCCACGGCGGCTTTTGGCTTCATGCGCAGCCAGAGAATCGAGATGATGGCCGCCACGAAAATCGCGGTGCCGGTGGCGGAGAGCCAGTCGAATTTATACACGGCGGCATAGGAGGTCGCCTGCGCGACGACGGGCGGCATGCGCGCGACCAGGCCATCCAGGAACGGTACGGAGACGTTAAATACCAGATCCGCGAGCGGGCCGCCTTTGGCGAACAGCGCTTTAAACGGCGGAATGCTCCAGAGCGTGACCGTGGCGGTCAGGAACAGGAACGGTGTCCAGGCGCGCACTACCTGGCCTGGGGTGTAATTTTTGCGCGCCAGCGTCTGATCGACCACCGAGGCGCCCACGTCGCCGAAGCGGAAAATGCGCACCGGCTGCCAGCGTTTGAGAAACAGCGTCAGGCAGACCAGCGATACCAGTGAGGAGATGATGTCCGGCAGTTCCGGGCCGATAAAGTTCGAGCTTAAATACTGGGCGATGGCGAACGAGCCGCCCGCCACCAGCACTGCCGGCCAGGTCTCTTTAATACCGCGCCAGCCGTCCATAATCGCCATGATCCAGAACAGCACGATAATGGTCAGGAAAGGCAGCTGGCGGCCCACCATCTGGCCAATCGCAAAGCTGTCGAGGCCGGTCACCTGGCCTGCCACCAGAATCGGAATGCCCATCGCGCCAAACGCCACCGGCGCGGTATTTACTATCAGGCACAGGCCTGCGGCGTAAAGCGGGTTAAAGCCAAGCCCCACCAGCAGCGCCGCGGTGATTGCGACCGGCGCGCCGAAACCCGCCGCTCCTTCGAGAAACGCGCCGAACGAGAAGCCGACAATCAACATTTGCAGGCGCTGGTCGGGCGTGATGGAGAGAATCGACGAGCGGATAATGTCGAACTGCCCGGTTTTCACCGAGATTTTATAGACAAACACCGCGGCGATAATAATCCACGCGATCGGCCACAGGCCGTAGAAGAAGCCGTAGACGACAGACGCGAACGCGCGTTCAACGGGCATTTTATAGAAAAAGAGCGCCACCAGCAGGGCGATGACGACGGTAATGGTCGCCGCCAGGTAGCCTTTCAGCTTGAGCTTAATCAGCGCGAAAAAGAAAAACAGGATTGGCAAAGCGGCTATCAGGCTTGAGAGCCAGATATTCCCTGCCGGGTCGTAATTCTGCTGCCAGAGGTGCATAGCGAATCTCCTGCGGGCCGGAAAACGTGCCGGAAGTCTGTGCTTCTTATGGCGCGGATTTTGTAAAAGTGGCCCAACCAATCGGTGGATGTAGGGTGAATGACAACAAAAGGTTAACTATTTGTTAGGCATCAGCAACAGAGTGGTTGCGTTTTTTTGGGGTTTTGTGAGAAGGCGGTAAGTTTGCGGGAGGATTGGTAGGACCAACAGGCAAATTTCAGAGAGCGTGAAAACGTGCCGGAAGTTGCCTCGCAAAGACGCAACGTGTCGGGGATTTCATGATTGGCACCGCGTTATACTTCACTGCGTTACTGTATTCGCGCCGATGAGCAACGCGACGGGCTGGCATGCCAACCCGTGATAAATCCTTAAAACGCGCTCTTTGCAAAGCCGGTCATTTCTTTCAGGCCCATTTCACGGCCCAGTGCGGTCATGGGGTGAACGACAACCAGCCCGCGCACGCTTTTCTTCAGCTTGCCCATGTCGGCCTGCTCTTTTTTAGTGATGGGGCGTTTAAACGGCATCGCCATCAGTTTCTGCGCCTCTTTGCTGAGCTTATCGGTGCGTACATCTTTCAGGCGTGCGATTTCCGCTTCCAGCGTCGCTATCTCCTGCTCAAGCTCGGCGTATTTGTCGGCCGCTTCCGTCAGGGAAACAGCAGCCTGCTGGTGACGCGCGGCATCAAGGCGGTCGCTCAGGCGTTTGATTTCAGCTTTTTCGATTTCTTTCATTTATAACGAACCATTAAAAAGGGGGAGATTGCTGCAAAGGATACACTATTGCGGAGGGTGAATGAAAAAACGGGGAAAAGTCTCCCGCCCGAAGGCGGGAGAAAAGGGGAATACCAATGAGGTTAACGCTTACTCTTTATCATGCTCTTCCCAGGCCATGGCGCGTTTTACCGCTTTGCGCCAGCCTTCGTAACGGTAGTTACGCTCGGTGGTTTCAATACCCGGGCGGAACTCACGCTCAATCACCGCTTTTTCCTGCAGCTCATCCAGGTTCTGCCAGTAGCCGACCGCCAGACCAGCCAGATAGGCTGCGCCCAGGGCTGTGACTTCACGGACTTCCGGGCGCTCCACGCGGGTGCCGAGAATGTCAGACTGGAATTGCATCAGGAAGTTGTTGGCCACCGCGCCGCCGTCCACGCGCAGGGCGTGCAGACGAATGCCAGAATCCGCCTGCATCGCTTCCAGCACGTCACGGGTCTGGAAGGCGATCGATTCCAGCGTCGCGCGGATGATGTGGTTTGAGTTCACGCCACGGGTCAGGCCGAAAATCGCGCCGCGGGCGTACGGGTCCCAGTACGGCGCGCCGAGGCCGGTAAACGCCGGCACCACGTAAACGCCGTTGGTGTCTTTCACTTTGGTCGCGAAATATTCGGAGTCAAACGCGTCGCTGATAAGTTTCATCTCGTCGCGCAGCCACTGAATGGACGCACCCGCCATAAACACGGCGCCTTCGAGCGCGTAGTTCACTTCGCCGCGAGGGCCGCAGGCGATGGTAGTCAGCAGACCGTGGGTAGACGCCACCGCTTTTTCGCCCGTGTTCATCAGCATAAAGCAGCCGGTGCCGTAGGTATTTTTCGCCATCCCTTCCTTCACGCAGAGCTGGCCGAACAGCGCCGCCTGCTGGTCGCCCGCGATACCGGCGATAGGAATACGGGTGCCGCCTTTACCGCCGATGTTGGTCTGGCCGTAAACTTCCGATGATTTACGCACCTGCGGCAGCATGGCGCGCGGGATATCCAGCACGTCGAGCATTCTGTCATCCCAGTCAAGCTCGTGGATGTTGAACAGCATAGTGCGCGAGGCGTTGGTGTAGTCGGTGACATGTACGCGCCCCTGGGTCATTTTCCAGATAAGCCAGGTATCAACGGTACCGAACAGCAGTTCGCCGCGTTTGGCACGCTCGCGAGAGCCTTCTACGTGATCCAGAATCCATTTTACTTTGGTGCCGGAAAAGTACGGGTCGATCACAAGGCCGGTCGTCTCACGCACGTAATCTTCCATGCCGTCGCGCTTCAGCTTCTCGCAAATCTCCGAGGTACGGCGGCACTGCCAGACGATAGCATTATGAATCGGCTTGCCGGTTTCGCGCTCCCAGACCACTGCGGTTTCGCGCTGGTTGGTGATGCCGATAGCGGCAATCTGATCGGAACTGATGTCTGCTTTGGCCAGCGCTTCCACCAGCGTGGAGCTCTGGGAGGCCCAAATCTCCATCGGATCATGCTCTACCCAGCCCGGACGCGGATAGATTTGTTCAAATTCACGCTGGGAGACGCTGACAATGTTTGCGTCATGATCCATCACCACGGCGCGGGAGCTGGTCGTGCCCTGGTCGAGTGCAACGATATATTTTTTTTCTGGAGTCATCATTTTTTATCCCGTAAATCGGTTACAGCGAAGCTTTCTGTTGTGCGCTGGCGGCAGAAGCGTTGTCCACGTCTTCCTCGCGAGTATCGCACGGTAAATGGCGGCCAATCAGTTTGCGGTAGCCGAACGCGCCAAGCGCCGCGCCAACCACCGGACCCAGCGCCGGCACCAGGAAGTAAGGGATGTCGCGTCCGCCGGTAAAGGCAACGTTGCCCCAGCCTGCGAGCCACGCGAACGCCTTCGGCCCTAAATCGCGCGCCGGGTTCATGGCGAAGCCGGTCAGCGGGCCCATCGACGCGCCGATAACCGCAATCAGCAGGCCAATCAGGAGCGGTGCCAGCGGGCCACGCGGAATGCCGTTGCCATCATCACCCAGCGCCATAATGACGCCCATCAGAATAGCGGTAATCACCATTTCAACCGCAAAGGCCTGAATCAGGTTGATGTGCGGGTTTGGATAGGTAGAGAAAATACCGGCCAGATCGAGACTTTCGACACTGCCGCGAACCATGTGGTGAGTCTGTTCGTAATCGAGGAAAAGATTGTAATAAAGCCCGTAAACTAACGCCGCTGCGCAAAAGGCGCCGGCAAACTGAGAAATAATAAAAGGAACAACTTTACGCCCGTCGAAACAGGCAAACAGCCACAACGCGATGGTTACCGCCGGGTTAAGATGCGCGCCGGAAACGCCTGCGGTCAGGTAGATGGCCATCGCCACGCCCAGACCCCAGATGATGCTGATTTCCCACTGACCGAAACTGGCTCCTGCCACTTTCAGCGCCGCCACGCAGCCCACACCGAAGAAAATCAACAACCCGGTACCGAGGAATTCAGCGATGCACTCGCCTTTTAAGGTTGATGTTTGACTCATAATCGGGTCCTGAAGGCTAATTGATGATTATTGTATGCACGGTGTCGAAGACGACCATGATGTCTTGTAGACATGGTGTTAACTTATCGTTAACGAACAAAAACGAGAAATATCGAAATTGAAATGTGTGTGTTACGTCAAGAAAATGAGCGTTTTCGCGCCCAACAGCGCGTTTTTCGGGCAGGGGAAAGTGAGAGCTGAATCATTTCATTAACTAACATGTTAACAATTTACCGCTTCATGAAGCGAATACACTCGGTTTAGACTGAAAAAGCGCGCAAACCGCAATCCGTGCGGGTTGTCGCTGGACAGGGGCACAAGGGCTTCATACAATCGGGACTAGTGTTGTGCGCACAGATTACTTAAGGCGTCGCCGGGCACCGGGACGAGGATAGTCATCCATCAACGCCTTGCAATTCAGGAGAGGTAGTACGATGTCATTTGAAGTGTTTGAAAAACTGGAAGCGAAAGTACAGCAGGCTGTTGATACCATCACCCTGTTGCAGATGGAAATCGAAGAGCTGAAAGACAAGAACAATCATCTTGCTCAGGAAGTGCAGAACGCGCAGGGCAGCCGCGAAGCGCTGGAGCAGGAAAACCATCAGCTGCGTGAACAGCAGCATGTCTGGCAGGAACGTCTTCAGGCGCTGCTGGGTAAAATGGAAGAAGTGTGATTACCGCACATTGACCAAAAAAGAACGGGCGCTCAGGGCGCCCGTTTTTATTACTCGATATCCAGCGGATCTTCAGAAAGGATAATGCCGGTGTTGTCGGCGTAGAGATGGTCGCCGGAGAAGAAGGTCACGCCGCCGAAATTAACGCGCACGTCGCTTTCGCCGATGCCTTCGCCTGCCGCGCCTACCGGGATCGCCGCCAGCGCCTGGATGCCGACATCCAGCTCCGCGAGGTCGTCAACCTGACGCACGGCGCCATAGACCACAATGCCTTCCCATTCGTTCTGCACCGCAAGGCGCGCCAGTTCAGCATCAATCAGGGCGCGGCGTACCGAACCGCCGCCATCAACCAGTAAAACGCGTCCGCGGCCATTTTCTTCGAGCAGCTCATACAGCAACCCGTTGTCCTCGAAACATTTCACCGTGATGATTTGCCCGCCAAAAGAAGAGCGACCGCCGAAGTTGGAGAACAGAGGCTCCACAACGTTGACCTCTTCCTGGTAGATGTCACAAAGCTCAGAAGTATCGTATTTCATAGGTTTAACGTTCAGTTGCTGCAAGAGCTGTCAGTATATCGCTTAACGCGCGCTGTTGGCAAAATCATCAATTGTTAATTGATGCGGGTCAGTTAACCCAGACGCTGGCTGAGGACCAGCCCGACGATAAACAGCAGGTTCACCAGCAGGGCCGCTTTCACGGTGCGTTCGAGCATCGGGCGCATCGCCGCAGGATCCGTATCGCGCAGCACAACGCGCGCCTGACGCGCCAGCAGCGGTGTAGCCAGCAGGAACGCCCAGCCCCACGGGCTTTGCAGCCAGAGCAGATTAAACGCCGCAAGACAGCCCAGCGCGCCAGCCAGCAAACCCACATGGTAACGGCGGGCGGCGACGGGGCCGAGGCGCACCGCCAGCGTGTTCTTGCCGTTGCGCCGGTCGCTGTCGATATCGCGCAGGTTATTGATATTCAGCACGGCCGCCGCCAGCAAGCCGCAGGCGGTCGCTGGTAGCCAGAGCGGGGAGATCAGCGTATGAGCCTGCAAATACCAGCTACCCAGCACGCTCAGCCAGCCGAAGAACACCAGCACCGAAATATCGCCAAGGCCCATGTAGCCATACGGGCGCGTGCCGACGGTATAAGTAATCGCGGCGAGAATCGAGAGCGCGCCGAGCGCGAGAAACCCGAGCACATCGGTAAGGCTGTGGCAGGCCACTTTGACGAGCGCCAGTCCGGAAACGCAAATCAGCGCCACGGTGAACAAAATGGCGCGCTTCATCTGCGGCGCGGTGATAGCGCCTTTCTGCATACCGCGCAGCGGACCGAGGCGATCGGGCTGGTCGCTGCCTTTTACGGCGTCGCCATAGTCGTTGGCAAGATTGGAGAGGATTTGCAGCAGCCCGGCGGTCAGTAGCGCCAGGAGCGTGATAACCGGATCGAAATAGCCCTGCCACCAGGCGAGCGCGCTGCCTACCATAATGGCGGAAAAAGCCAGCGGCAGCGTGCGCGGGCGCAGGCTTTCAAGCCAGGCCTGGGTACGGCTTACCGAATGCGAGTGTGTATTCATAGACGGATCTGAGCCAATAAAAATGAGGGCTTGCCTGCCTGATGAAGCTGCGGGTTGCCGGCGTTGCCTGAATATCCCGGCGTTTTAACGCCGCCGGGAACAGGCTGACCGCCTTACCGCACCTCACATCGGGCGGGGCAAAAACCCTCACCAAAAGTGATGAAAATGCGTTGAGCGCGATTATAAGATAAAACGGCTCAGATCTTCATCTGCCACCAGCGCATCCAGGTGTTTGCTCACATAATCGGCGTCGATAGTAATCGTCTGGCCGCCCAGATCGCTGGCGTCATACGAGATATCTTCCATCAGACGCTCCAGCACGGTGTGCAGGCGACGCGCGCCGATGTTCTCGGTGGTTTCGTTCACCTGCCACGCCGCCTGCGCGATACGCTTGATACCATCGTCGGTAAATTCGATATGCACGCCTTCGGTTTCCATCAGCGCTTTGTACTGCACGGTCACCGACGCGTTCGGCTCGGTGAGGATGCGCTCGAAATCTTCCGCCGTCAGCGCCTGCAGCTCAACGCGGATCGGCAGACGGCCCTGAAGCTCAGGGATCAGATCAGACGGGCTCGCCACCTGGAAAGCGCCGGAGGCGATAAACAGGATGTGATCGGTTTTCACCATGCCGTGTTTTGTGGAGACGGTGCAGCCTTCCACCAGCGGCAGCAGGTCGCGCTGAACGCCTTCGCGGGAGACATCCGGGCCGGAAACGTTGCCGCGCTTACAGATTTTATCGATCTCATCGATAAACACGATGCCGTGCTGTTCAACGGCTTCGATAGCCTGCTCTTTCAGCTCTTCCGGGTTTACCAGCTTCGCCGCTTCTTCTTCCACCAGCAGCTTCATCGCGTCTTTGATTTTCAGCTTGCGCGGCTTCTGTTTCTGGCCGCCCAGGTTCTGGAACATCGACTGCAGCTGGCTGGTCATCTCTTCCATACCCGGAGGCGCCATAATTTCGACGCCCATCGGCGCGGCGGCCAGGTTGATTTCAATCTCTTTATCGTCAAGCTCGCCTTCGCGCAGCTTTTTGCGAAACGCCTGACGCGCGGCGGACGGCTCCTGCTGCTGTTCCGGCTGGCCCCAGTTGTTTTTGGCAGGCGGGATCAGCACGTCGAGAATGCGCTCTTCGGCCATCTCTTCGGCGCGATAGCGGTTTTTCTCGATCGACTGCATGCGCACCATTTTAATGGCGGAATCGGTCAGATCGCGGATGATAGAGTCCACTTCTTTACCGACATAGCCCACTTCGGTGAATTTAGTCGCTTCGACTTTGATAAACGGCGCGTTGGCAAGCTTCGCCAGACGACGGGCGATTTCGGTTTTACCGACGCCGGTCGGGCCAATCATCAGAATGTTTTTCGGCGTGACTTCATGTCGCAGTTCTTCATTTAACTGCATACGGCGCCAGCGGTTACGCAGCGCGATGGCGACAGAACGCTTCGCCGCGTCCTGGCCGATAATATGTTTGTCGAGTTCGCTGACAATTTCGCGTGGAGTCATTTCAGACATGGGAGATCCTTACGCTTTAGAGGAGAGTTCTTCGATGGTGAGGAAGTGGTTGGTGTAGATGCAGATATCACCCGCGATCCCCAGCGACTTCTCCACGATGTCACGAGCGCCGAGCTCGGTGTTTTCCAGCAGCGCGCGTGCCGCAGCCTGCGCGTAAGGGCCGCCGGAACCAATGGCGATCAGATCGTTTTCCGGCTGCACGACATCGCCGTTACCGGTGATAATCAGCGAGGCGTTTTCATCCGCCACCGCCAGCAGCGCTTCAAGGCGGCGCAGCATACGGTCGGTACGCCAGTCTTTCGCCAGTTCAACGGCGGCTTTTACCAGGTGACCCTGGTGCATTTCCAGTTTGCGTTCAAAAAGTTCAAAGAGGGTGAAGGCGTCGGCGGTGCCGCCCGCGAAGCCCGCGATAACTTTGTCGTTATACAGACGGCGGACTTTTTTCACGTTGCCTTTCATTACGGTGTTGCCCAGGGTGGCCTGGCCGTCGCCACCGATCACTACCTGGCCGTTGCGGCGCACACTTACTATTGTTGTCACGAGCAAACCCCTTATTGCATAAGCTGAAGACAGCGCCCCGCGAGTGATGCGGGGCAGAATGCAATTATAGATGGGGGGCGTTTCGGGGGTTTCAACCCCCGGAGGCGAGACGAATGCAGTTTGAATGGCCCGCCATCTTCAGGCGGTTGAGGGTGCCGTCGGCGTTATCTTTGCCTTTAATCGGGCCGATAACGACGCGGTTCCAGCCGTTGTTGGACGTAATGCGCGAGTCAAAACCTTCAAACGCCAGCTGGGCGCGAACGGTTTCGGCCTGCTCGGTGCCTTTGAACGAGCCGCACTGCACCATCCAGCGGCGCTCGTCTTTCTTCTCGGCCGGCTTCGCGGTTTCCGCCTCGCGCGTGACCGGCGCGGTTTGCGCAGGCTTGCTCTGGACAGTTTCACGCTGCGTAGTATGCGGCGGCGTTTGCAGCAGATCCTGATACGGCGCGTTGCTCGTCTGCGCCTGGCGCGTCTGGGTTTGCGTTTGCTGCGTGGCGCGCGCAGGCTGCTGCGTCTGCACCGTGCGGGTCTGCGGCGGTTGGTAAGCCTGCGCCTGACGCGTTTCAACGCGTGGCGTTTCCGTGCGCGGCGCGGTGCGTGTCGGCTGCTGCGCGGTGTTGTTCCACTGCTGCATCTGTTGTTGCTGCTGAAGCTGTTTCTGGCGTTGCAGCGTCTGCTGGCGCTGCGCCGGCGTCTGTTCGTTCCACGGCACTTCGCTGAGCTGCGTCGGCTGCTGGCGCATATCCGCCTGCATCTGATCGAGCAACTGACGCTGTTCGTCGGTCAGTTGATCCTGATTCATGATTTCGCCGCCTGCGGAAGGTTCGGTGGGTTTCAGCACGCCTGGCTGGCGGCTTTCCAGCTCTTTGATATACCGCCAGCGTTCTTCCGGCTTCGGCGGCAGGCCATTGCCGGTGACTTTATGGCCCGGCAGGGTTTCCGACTCTTCTTTTTTATGATGCGTAATAAAGTACAGACCGCCAATAAAGGCGACCAGCGCCGCCGCTGCGATAGCGACCATCGCCGGTGAAACAGCAGGCAGGTTACGTTGCTTTTTGCGGGTGTTGGTTTTCTTGCGCCGCGCGGGCGTCGGTTGTCCGCGGCGTACATAATCTCGTTGTGCCACTATCGTTTCGCTGTATCCATTCGTTATCAGCCCGCCATGTTACTTAAGGGACGGGCCTTTGACCAGATAAGGAGTCTTAAAGGCGGTTAATTTCGCGGCTTCGGGGCGCGGGTGGTGCCGCGCAGCACCAGTTCGCAATCCAGCAGACGCGAACCGCTGCTGACGGTGTGGCCGTTGAGCTGGTTGAGCAACAGCAGCATGGCTTCACGGCCAATATCAAAACGCGGCTGCGCGACGGTGGTCAACGGCGGATCGCAGAACTCCGCTAACGCGATGTTATCAAAGCCGATGATAGAGAGATCGTCCGGTATGCGGTAGCCGCGACGTTTCGCCATCGACAGCGCGCCAAGCGCCATTACGTCGCTGTGGCAGAAAATCGCCGTCGGCGGCTGTGGCAGACTCAGGAGCTGTTCAAGCGCGCTGGCGCCTGCTTCAAAGGTAAAATCGCCGCGGGCGATATAGTGCGGGTCTACCGTCATGCCGCAACGGCGTAGCGCCTGAACGTAGCCCTGCAACCGGTAGTGGCACAGCGGCATCTCTTCCGGGCCTGCGATGCAGGCGATGCGCTGATGGCCCAGCTCGTGCAGATAGTTTACGGCGTTAAACGCGGCGGTGAGGTTGTCGATATGCACCGTCGGCAGCTCCAGCTCCGGCGCGAATTCGTTTGCCATCACCATCGGCGGCAGGTTGCGTTGCTCCTCTTTGCTGGCGTCAAATGGCAGACGCGAGCCCAGCAACAGCATGCCGTCTATCTGTTTCGTGATGATAAGGTCAATGAAGGTTTTTTCCTGCTGGTTCTGATGCGCGCAGTCGCCAATCAGTACCAGATAGCCTTGATCCGCCGCGGTGACTTCGATGCCGCGAATAATTTCGCTGAAAAACGGGTCGCAGATGTCCGGGACAATCACCAGAATGGTGCGGGATTCGTTGCGCTTCAGGTTGCGACTGAGCGAGCCTGGCAGATAACCCACGTCGATGGCGGCCTGCTCCACACGGTTGCGGGTGGCCTGTGAGACTTTTTCCGGGTTCATTAAAGCACGGGATACCGTCGCGGTAGATACCCTGGCGCGAACGGCGACATCTTTCATGGTTGCGGCGGCAACCTGCTTTTTGGACTTCACTTCATCTCCTCGTAGCGGTCCGCAGGCGCAGACTCGTCCTGTAATCTGACACGCCTCACATTCTTAACAGATCTTGAGCGCGGCGGTTACAAAAATTACATCGAAGATGTGATGGATATTAAATTTTACGATCCGTTTCGCAGAAGCGGGCGGGGCGGTCAGCCTTCGGTCGGGTCAACGTCGAGCGTCCATTTCACCTTGCGCGCGGCGGGCAGCGTCCCTACCAGCGGCAGGCTGCCCGCGACGATGCGCTGGAGCTGCAAACGCGAAGGATGTTGCAACAGCAACTGCCAGCGGTAACGGCCGCCGCGTTTGGGCTGCAACGCCGGAACCGGGCCGAGCAGCCAGAGTTTGTCATCCGCCAGCGGGCTTGCCTGGAGCAAATTGCGCAACTGCTGCAGAAACGCCGGCGCGTCCTGGTTATGGTGATCTTCCGCGCGAATCAAAATATGGCTGCTGTAAGGCGGCAGCCAGACGCTGCTGCGCTCCGCCAGCGCCTGGTCAGCGAAAGCGTCATAGCCCTGATGAAGCAACGTCTGGAGCAACGGATGTTCCGGATGATGCGTCTGAAGCACCACTTCGCCCTGTTTGCCCGCGCGTCCGGCGCGGCCCGCCACCTGGGTGTAGAGCTGGGCGAAACGCTCCGCCGAGCGGAAATCGGCGCAAAACAGCGCGCCGTCGACATCCAGCAGCGCCACCAGCGTGACGTCAGGAAAATGGTGCCCTTTAGCCAGCATTTGGGTGCCAATAAGGATACGCGCGCCGCCGCGATGCACTTCGGCGAGCTGTTGTTCAAGCGCGCCCTTGCGGCTGGTAGTGTCGCGGTCGATGCGCGACAGCGGCACGCCGGGAAAAAGCGGCGCCAGGCTCTGTTCAAGCTGTTCGGTGCCAAGCCCCACCGGCACCAGGTGCGTGGAGCCGCAGCCCGGACACTGGCGCGGCACCGGGCGCTGGCTGTCGCAATGGTGGCAGCGCAGCTGATGTTGCGCCTGATGTAGCGTGTAGTAGTGATCGCAGCGCGGACATTCGGCTATCCAGCCGCAGTCATGACACAGCAGCGCGGGCGCAAAGCCGCGGCGGTTAAGAAACAAAATAACCTGATTATCCGCCTGTAAATGCTGGCGCATGCGGGCCACCAGCGCGGGCGCGAGGCCGGCCTGCAACGGCTGGCCTTTAAGATCGAGCACGTGCTGAAGCGCCGGGCGCGCGTTACCTGCGCGGTGGGTCAGTTTCAGCACGCGGTATTTACGCTGACGCACGTTATGCAGGGTCTCCAGCGCTGGCGTCGCTGAGCCTAAAATAATCGGGATCTGCTCGCTGTGCGCCCGGTAGACTGCCAGGTCGCGCGCGTGATAGCGCCAGCCTTCCTGCTGTTTATAGGAGCTGTCATGCTCTTCATCGATAACAATCACGCCGAGATTTTTAAACGGCGTGAAAAGCGCCGAGCGCGTACCAATGACGATGGCCGCCTCGCCGCTTTTGGCTTTCAGCCAGGCCGCCAGCCGTTCGCTGTCATTCAGCGCCGAGTGCAGCACCTCAACGGGCGCGTTGAAGCGCTCGCGAAAGCGGGCAATGGTCTGGGGCGTCAGGCCGATTTCCGGCACCAGCACCAGCGCCTGTTTACCCTGCGCCAGCGTGTTTTCGAGCACGCTTAAATAGACTTCGGTTTTGCCGGAGCCGGTGACGCCCGCAAGCAGCCAGGCGCAGAAATTGTCGGCTTCGCCGCGAATGGCGCCCACGGCAGTGGCCTGTTCGGTGTTCAGCCGCAGCCGGTCGCCCGCGACGGAGAACTGGCCGCGCCAGTCGGCGACGGGCGGCAGTTCGCTGCCAAGTTCGCACAGGCCCTTCGTGCGCAGCGCCTGAAGCGCGGCGTCGTTGAACGCCATCTGCGCCACTTCATGTCGCCATAACCGGCCATGACGCAGCGCCGCCAGCGCCTGTTGCTGTTTCGGCGACCGCTTCAGGCTGTTGAGATCGACCGCCCGGCCCTCTTCGGTGGCGAACCAGTACCAGAGCGGCGCCGGACTGGCGGGTTTCCCCTGACGCAGCAGCACCGGTAGCGCGTGAAACAGCACTTCGCCGACCGGGTGGTGATAATAGTCCGCCGCCCAGAGCAGCATCCGCCAGAGCGTCGTCGGGTAGAGCGACGCGCCATCCAGTACCTCCACCACGCTTTTCAGCTCGCTGCGCGCCAGCTCGCTCTCTTCGCCCACCGCCACCACAACGCCGACGCGCTGCTGGCGGCCGAACGGCACGCGCACGCGACAACCCGCCGCCGCCGTCATGGTGTCGGGCAGCAGGTAGTCAAACGTGCGGGCAAGCGGAACGGGCAGAGCAACGCGGGCTACAGGCATGAAGGTATCCGGGCTGAGAAAAGAAGCGTCATAGTGTACACTGTGTGTTCATAAATTTGCGGATCAGTTTGCATGGGGCGGTTATTTTCTGTATGATTCGCCGCCTTTGATGCCCTTTAAAAGTATCAAACCGACTTTATCAACATCGCGTGGTGTCTGGCGTAAGGGCCGGAAGAGCGACGCGGCCTTAACTGAGGTTTCCCATGAAAAAAGATATTCACCCGAAATATGTTGAAATCACCGCTACCTGCTCTTGCGGTAACGTGATCAAAACTCGCTCCACCGTTGGCCACGACCTGAACCTGGACGTGTGCGGCAACTGCCACCCGTTCTTCACTGGTAAACAGCGTGTTGTTGATACCGGTGGTCGTGTTGAGCGTTTCAACAAACGCTTCAGCATCCCGGGCAGCAAATAAGTTTCCCGAAAAAAGGCGCCCAACGGCGCCTTTTTTGTTGCTCTCAAGCATAAAACAAAGGCGCCGATGGGCGCCTTTGTCGTTGATGCGAATCAGTATTCCCAGGTATCCGGGTCGATACCCATTTCACGCATGATTACCTTCGCCTCTTCCGGGATCTCGTCGCTGCGCTCTTTACGCAGGTCGTTATCGTCCGGCAAGGGTTGGCCGGTAAAGGCGTGAAGGAAAGCCTCGCACAGCAGCTCGCTGTTAGTGGCATGGCGCAGGTTATTCACCTGACGACGGGTGCGTTCATCGGTGAGGATTTTTAACACCTTCAGAGGAATGGAAACCGTAATTTTTTTGACCTGTTCACTCTTCTTGCCGTGCTCAGCGTAGGGGCTGATATATTCGCCGTTCCATTCAGCCATGAGATACCTTTAATCCTCTCAGTCATTAGAAAAAGATTAAAACCGGATAGGTCTCACGGTCTTAACCCGATAGTCTGTTGTTCAGCAGCCCGGAATAATACCGTGACTTCGGCACCGATGCTGCATCACTACCCTATAAAACACATAATTTTAACGGCTAATCCTGTTTTGCTCAATCTATACGCAAAGAAGTTTAGATGTCCAGATGTATTGACGTCCATAATGGCAATGTTTACTCTGTCACCTGACTTTTCTCCGATAATGCCAGGAAACGACTCCTCATGACGCGTAAACAGGCCACCATCGCAGTTCGCAGCGGGCTCAACGACGACGAGCAGTACGGCTGCGTCGTCCCGCCGATTCACCTCTCCAGCACCTATAACTTCACCGGCTTTAACGAACCGCGCGCCCATGATTATTCGCGCCGCGGCAACCCGACTCGCGATGTCGTACAGCGCGCGCTGGCGGAACTGGAAGGGGGCGCTGGCGCCGTGCTGACCAACACCGGCATGTCCGCGATTCATCTGGTCACCACGGTTTTCCTGAAGCCCGGCGATCTGCTGGTCGCGCCGCACGACTGTTACGGTGGCAGCTACCGTCTGTTCGACAGCCTCGCAAAACGCGGCTGCTATCGCGTGAAATTCGTCGATCAAGGAGATGAGGCGGCGCTGAAAGCGGCGCTTGCCGAAAAACCCAAACTGGTGCTGGTGGAAAGCCCGAGTAATCCCTTGTTGCGCGTGGTGGATATTGCGAAAATTTGCGAACTTTCGCGCGCGGCCGGAGCCATAAGTGTGGTGGATAATACGTTCCTGAGCCCGGCGTTGCAGAACCCGCTGGCGCTGGGCGCCGATCTGGTCCTGCACTCCTGCACCAAATATCTCAACGGGCACTCCGATGTGGTGGCGGGCGTGGTGATTGCGAAAGAGCCGGAGACCGTGACGGAGCTCGCCTGGTGGGCAAATAATATTGGCGTGACCGGCGGCGCGTTCGACAGCTACCTGCTGTTGCGCGGCCTGCGCACGCTTAGCCCGCGTATGGAAGTGGCGCAGCGCAATGCCAGCGCGATTGTGGATTTTCTCAAACAACAGCCGCGGGTGAAAAAGTTGTATCATCCGTCGCTGCCGGACAACGCGGGCCATGAGATAGCCGCGCGCCAGCAGAAAGGCTTCGGCGCGATGCTAAGTTTTGAACTGGATGGCGACGAACAGACGCTACGCCGTTTCCTTGGCGCGCTGGAGCTGTTCACGCTGGCGGAATCTCTGGGCGGGGTGGAGAGCCTTATCTCTCACGCCGCGACGATGACCCATGCGGGCATGGCGCCGGAGGCGCGCGCCGCCGCGGGCATTTCCGAAACGCTGTTACGCATCTCGACGGGTATTGAAGATAGCGAAGATTTAATTGCCGACCTGGAAAAAGCGTTCCAGGCGGCGAGCTAAGGGGTAAGCATGAGTGTTACAGCGCCTGCAGGGACGAACGGTCGTCAGCTGCATAAATTTGGCGGCAGCAGTCTCGCCGACGTGAAATGTTACCTGCGCGTGGCGGGTATCATGGCCGACTATTCCCGCGCCGGGGATATGATGGTGGTGTCGGCGGCGGGCAGCACGACCAACCAGTTGATCAGCTGGCTGAAGTTAAGCCAGAGCGATCGTCTCTCCGCCCATCAGGTGCAACAGGCGCTGCGCCGTTATCAGAGCGAGCTTATCTCCGGGCTGCTGCCAGCCGCCGTCGCCGACGGGCTGGTCAGCGAATTTATCCGCGATCTGGAGCGTCTCGCGGCGCTGCTGGATGGCACCATTACTGACGCGGTCTACGCCGAAGTGGTCGGCCACGGTGAAATCTGGTCGGCGCGTCTGATGGCTGCGGTGCTGAACGAGCAGGGGCTCGACGCCGCCTGGCTTGACGCGCGCGATTTCCTGCGCGCTGAACGCGCCGCGCAGCCGCAGGTTAATGAAGGTCTCTCTTTCCCGTTGTTACAACAGCTGATGGCGCAGCATCCGGGCAAACGTCTGGTGGTGACCGGCTTTATCTGTCGCAACGACGCCGGTGAAACGGTTCTGCTGGGCCGTAATGGCTCCGACTACTCGGCGACGCAAATCGGCGCGCTGGCGGGCGTTTCCCGTGTCACTATCTGGAGTGATGTGGCGGGTGTTTACAGCGCCGATCCGCGCAAAGTCAAAGACGCCTGCCTGCTGCCGCTGCTGCGACTCGACGAAGCGAGCGAGCTGGCGCGTCTTGCCGCGCCCGTTCTGCATGCGCGTACTTTACAGCCCGTTTCCGGCAGCGATATCGACCTGCAACTGCGTTGCAGCTATAGCCCGGAGCAGGGGTCTACGCGCATTGAGCGCGTGCTGGCTTCCGGCACCGGGGCGCGCATCGTCACCAGCCACGACGATGTCTGCCTGATTGAATTTGAAGTGCCGTCGCATCAGGATTTCAAACTGGCGCATAAAGAGGTGGATGCGTTGCTTCGACGCGCCCAGCTGCGCCCGCTGTCGGTCGGCGTACACCCTGACCGCCGCCTGCTGCAACTCTGTTATACCTCAGAAGTCGTCGGCAGCGCGCTGACGCTACTGGAAGACGCCGCGCTGCCGGGCGAGCTGCGCCTGCGCGAAGGGCTGGCGTTAGTAGCGCTGGTCGGCGCGGGTGTCTGCCGCAATCCGCTGCACAGCCATCGCTTCTGGCAGCAGCTTAAAGATCAGCCGGTGGAGTTTATCTGGCAGTCGGAGGAGAGCATCAGCCTGGTGGCCGTGCTGCGCGCAGGGCCGACGGAGAGCCTGATTCAGGGGCTGCACCAGTCGCTGTTCCGCGCGGAAAAACGCATCGGCCTTGTGCTGTTCGGCAAAGGGAATATCGGTTCTCGCTGGCTTGAGCTGTTCGCGCGCGAGCAGGAGACGCTTTCTGCCCGCACCGGCCTTGAGTTTGTGCTGGCAGGCGTGGTGGACAGCCGCCGTAGCCTGCTGAGTTATGACGGCCTGGACGCGAGCCGCGCGCTGGCGTTCTTTAATGATGAAGCGGTGGAGCAGGATGAAGAGTCGCTGTTCCTGTGGATGCGCGCGCACCCGTACGACGATTTAGTGGTGCTGGACGTCACCGCAAGCCAGGATCTGGCGGACCAGTATCTTGATTTCGCGAGTTATGGTTTTCACGTCATCAGCGCCAATAAGCTGGCGGGCGCGAGCAACAGCCAGAACTATCGTCAGATCCGCGATGCTTTTGCGAAAACGGGCCGCCACTGGCTCTATAACGCGACGGTCGGCGCGGGCCTGCCGGTCAACCACACGGTGCGCGATCTGCGCGACAGCGGGGATTCCATTCTCTCAATCAGCGGGATTTTCTCCGGTACGCTCTCGTGGCTGTTTTTACAGTTTGACGGTACGGTGCCGTTTACCGAGCTGGTGGATCAGGCGTGGCAGCAGGGGCTGACGGAGCCAGACCCGCGCGTGGATCTTTCCGGTAAAGATGTAATGCGCAAGCTGGTTATCCTGGCGCGCGAGGCGGGCTACGATATCGAGCCCGATCAGGTGCGCGTGGAGTCGCTGGTGCCTGCCGGGTGCGAGGAAGGCTCGGTGGATCACTTCTTTGAATATGGCGACGCGCTGAACGAACAAATGGTGCAGCGCCTTGAGGCGGCGCGCGAGATGGGCCTCGTGCTGCGCTACGTGGCGCGTTTTGACGCTAACGGTAAAGCGCGCGTCGGCGTCGAGGCCGTGCGTCCTGAGCATCCGCTGGCCTCGCTGCTGCCTTGCGATAACGTCTTCGCCATCGAAAGCCGCTGGTATCGCGATAACCCGTTAGTTATCCGCGGGCCGGGCGCGGGGCGCGATGTGACCGCCGGGGCGATTCAGTCGGATCTTAACCGTCTGGCGCAATTGCTCTGATTTCGTCGAGTGGTGGGGGCGCTTCGCTTACCCACCACTGGCGTTGAATGCCTTTTACTGGCAGGGCGGGTAAGCGAAACGCACCCGCCATTAACCGCACCCGTCATCAGCTGACGCCCGCAACACCCTTCCGCACCGCTGTACAATCTTTCTTCATTTTTCTGTCATGAACTTTTTTCATCTTCGCTGAAAAATACTCACATCAAGTGATGATTTACCTGTTGACGCCACCCGGCTTTTCCGTCATTTTTACATCTGGACGTCTAAACGTATAGAAGTCAACACACGCGACCACGACACAGCGATTGATGAGGTAAGGTATGAGTTTTTTTCACGCCAACCAGCGGGAGGCCCTGAATCAGAGCCTCGCAGAAGTGCAGGGACAGATTAACGTCTCGTTTGAATTTTTCCCGCCGCGCACCAGTGAAATGGAGCAGACCCTCTGGTCCTCTATTGATCGCTTAAGCAGCCTGAAGCCGAAATTTGTGTCGGTCACCTACGGCGCCAACTCCGGCGAGCGCGACCGCACCCACAGCATCATCAAAGGCATCAAAGACCGCACGGGCCTTGAAGCGGCGCCGCACCTCACCTGCATCGATGCGACGCCGGATGAGCTGCGCACCATCGCGCGCGACTACTGGAACAACGGCATTCGCCATATCGTCGCGCTGCGCGGCGACCTGCCTGCTGGCAGCGGCAAACCGGAAATGTACGCCAGCGATCTGGTGGCGCTGTTAAAAGAGGTCGCTGATTTCGATATCTCCGTCGCGGCGTATCCGGAAGTACACCCGGAGGCGAAAAGTGCGCAGGCGGATCTGCTGAATCTGCGCCGTAAAATCGACGCGGGCGCTAACCGCGCCATCACCCAGTTCTTCTTTGACGTCGAAAGTTATCTGCGCTTTCGCGACCGCTGCGCGGCAACAGGCATCGATGTTGAAATCATCCCTGGCATTCTGCCGGTCTCCAACTTTAAGCAGGCGAAAAAGTTTGCCGACATGACCAACGTTCGCATTCCGTCCTGGATGTCGCAGATGTTTGCCGGGCTTGATGACGACGCCGAAACCCGCAAGCTGGTCGGCGCTAACATTGCGATGGACATGGTGAAGATTCTAAGCCGCGAAGGCGTAAAAGATTTCCACTTCTATACGCTTAACCGCGCGGAAATGAGTTACGCCATCTGCCATACGCTGGGTGTAAGGCCGGCGGTGGCGGCATAAGCCTAAAATATATTCATACAAAGGAGGCCTTTGCCTCCTTTATTATTTCCCCCGGAAATTATTTCATTTTGCCAGAACGTGCTCCGGCGCAGTATAAATAAAACAGATGGCTTCACGCTTTTCTGAAATATTCTCTGCTTTTAAATTAATCACTATCTATTTCCGCTCTATTAATTTTCTGATTTAATTTAAGAAGATAAATGAAGCTAACTTAAGGTAAATTTACCATAATAGATTTATGGCAGGGTACATCTTTCATTAATATATGGCCTTTCCGCATATCGATGGCCGCATGCTTGTGCTGAAGTATCGGCTGCCGATCAGCTGATTAGACAAGGTGCAGATCCTGCCACGATAAAGTTTACAGAAGCGGTTAGACCGCGTGATGTCTGGAAGAAAGAGACAATTCCCGCAGACGCTGTTATCCCTCCATGCGAAAACTGTCAAGTAACATGGCCTAAAGGTAATTAAGAATGAACAAATTAAACGTAGAATGGATGCCAGAATTTGGCAGCATTTATACCTGGTTTGCCGCTGATAAATATGGGCGTGTTAGCCTTATGCTTAACAACTGCTTTGGGGATTTACCTAAGTCTTTGTTATGCATTGATAATTTTGAAGCACTGCTTGACAGTATGAGTGAATTCGTATGGGAAGAGTCATCTGATTATTCAACTTATCCTGCTGATAAATGCGGCGATTTTACGGTGGATTTATTCTCAGCATGGCGCTTCAGGGAGAATCTCAATAAAGAATATGTGATAAATAAATTAAAAGATGAGTGGGCGAAAACAGGAAAATACAGCGATGCTAACCTGGCTATTAATAAAGGGTTGTTTATTTACTGGGGAGTAGAAGGCTCTTCCCCGGGACAAGACTATCCTTTTGGATATGAAGGTGAAACTAAAATGGGCGATTATTTCAGATATATAGTCCCCACAAAATTTGCTTCGGTTAAAGATTTTCCGCCCGCGCTTCACAGTGGTTTAGTGGTATCAAGCACCCTTGATTTCACGGTTGATCGGGTACTGGATAACGATAAAATTAATGATTATTTCCCGGCAGTTTTTTCTCCTGGCTAACCCTGTTGCACTTTTTGAAAATGCAAGGCCGCGCTGAATGCTGACTTCCCTATCATTGAAGGGAGCAGGAAAACGGCTGGAAGCGCCGCTCTTTGCGAACAGAATGATAAGAACGGTCAGAGTTGGCGAACGTGACTACGTAAAACGTCCGTGAGTCGCAAGCGAGGCGTGCATATTCATAATACAAACGCTTGCAGGACTATAGATATAACGCTACTTCTCACGAACGGTTCAGTAAGCGCAACCTTGCAACTTCACAGCTCGCAGCAATGTCCCGGATCATCGCAGGAGCGGCTGATACGGTATCTAACCCTACTCGTACGACCGAGGACGAAAGCATGGGTGTTACTGCGCTAATGATGGAACTGAAAACCGCGTAACCCTTGCGGGCTTACAGAGAGGAGGCGCAAGCCTCTTTTTTGTGGCTTGCGCTGACGCGATTGTTACAAAACATATATTTCACAGCGCCAAAAAACTTGTACAACGAAAATATGCTCTGTACAGTTTGTTTTTTCTTAAGTTAAATTGGGGCGCTTTTTCTCTCCCTTCAACGACGTTTAAGCGCGTCACTGCTATTTCTGACTGTTAGCAAACATATTATTTCGCGCTATTGCTTATTATTAAATAAACCAAGGGCGGCGGCTATCGTAGCGATATAAAAATACACGTTATGCCTTATTCATTATTGCCGATATGCTGTGTAAGAAACCTTCCTGGATAGCAATAATGATTAGCAAGATAACCAATATTTTAAAAAACGACGCGGCGTTCTCAGCGATAAAAGCGCATATGGCGGTTATTCTTTTCCGCCCCGACGGTACGATTGTGGAAGCGAATCCGGCTTTTCAGGCGGCTATGGGATATTCGCTTAATGAACTGGTGGGTAAGCATCACCGTATGTTCTGCGCGCCAGAATATACCGCCAGCCCTGAATATAAGCAGTTCTGGCAACGGCTTGGGCGCGGCGAAACCTTCAGCGATAAATTCCAGCGCTACAAAAAAGACGGCAGCGAAATGTGGCTGGAGGCGAACTATATTCCGGTCATCGGTAAAAACAACAACGTTGAGTATGTTCTTAAACTGGCGCGTGATATCTCAGGAAGGATCCATGACGCGCTGAACAAAGACGCCATCCTCAAGGCGGCGCACCGCTCAATGGCGATCATTGAGTTTACGCCGGACGGGCATATCGTCTCGGCGAACGAGAACTTCTGTAAGGCTTCCGGGTACACGCTGAACGAAATCATCGGCAAGCATCACCGTATTTTCTGCGAGCGCGAGTACGCGATGAGCGCAGAGTACGCGGATTTCTGGCGCAAGCTGAACCGCGGCGAATTCGCCTCCGGGGATTTCCGCCGCGTCACGAAACAGCGCCATGAACTCTGGCTGCGCGCCAGTTACAGCCCGGTGTTTGACGACAAAGGCCGCCTTTATCGGGTGGTGAAATTCGCCTATGACGTGACGGCGGAAGTGCAGAAAAGCCGTGATGAGCGTCAGGCGACGGAAAGAGCGGAAGCGGTCTCCCGCGAGACGCTGACGAAAACGGTTGAGATCAGAAAGACCTTAGATGACTGCGTCACGGCGATGGAGAATATCCAAAGCAATATGGAGCAGGTTATCGGCATCGTCACCAACCTGAAAAATGACTCTGAAAGCATTATGGATCTGTCGTCAGTCATTGCTCAGATAGCGACGCAAACCAAATTGCTGTCATTAAACGCCTCGGTGGAAGCGGCGCGCGCGGGCGATTCCGGTAAAGGCTTCTCTGTTGTCGCGACCGAAGTGAAATCGCTGGCTGACCGTATTGATGACGCGACCGGAAAAATAACGCGTATCACCGAGAAAAACGATAACCTGACGAAAAGCGCGCTGGATTCTATCTGCCGCAGCGGTAAAGAAGTGGCGTCCACGACGGCTATTTCGCGCGAGGCGCTGACGCTGACCAAAGAGATTGAAGGCTACGCGAAAAATATTCTCGAAGCGGTTAACGCGATTGGCAAAGTTATTAATGCCTGACGGTGGCTGGCATCGCCGCGCATAAACGTCATGTTTGTCATGGCTTAACGATTAATATTGCCGATGCCGCTCGTCATCACTACGGTTCCGTTTATTACCGGAACCGCCTGATTATTTAACGAAATGATTCGCCGCTATTTACCTGTTTTTCTGCGAAACGTCTGATATAACCGCACGCTTTTTGCGGTTGTTAATTTTTTGTTTTAATATTTTTAAAAGTTTAATTGTTGCGTTAAAATAATCAGCTAATTTTTCAATGATAGTTGATCGTGATGTCTAAAAATCTCTTTAGCAGAAAGCAGGCTCCCGCTTTCTCTCTTATTGCATTACTTGTCAGTTCAGCCGCTTACGCGCAGAACACCACGGAAAAAACCGATGTCCTGCTGATTGGCGGCGGCATCATGAGCGCGTCGCTCGGCACTGTTCTTCAGGAGATCCAGCCGGACTGGAAACAGTTAATGGTGGAAAAACTCGACGGCGTGGCGCTCGAATCCTCTAACGGCTGGAATAACGCCGGTACGGGTCACTCCGCCAATATGGAGCTGAACTACACGCCGGAGCGCGCCGATGGCTCGATTGACGTCAGCAAAGCGCTGGAGATCAACGAGGCGTTTATGATTTCGCGCCAGTTCTGGTCTTCTCAGGTGAAGCGCGGCGTGCTGAACGATCCGCACTCCTTTATTAACTCCACGCCGCACATGAGCTTCGTCTGGGGCGATAACGTTGATTACCTGGCGAAACGCTACAAAGCGCTGCAGCAGACCACGCTGTTCCAGGGCATGGAGTTCTCCACCGATCAGAGCCAGATCAAAAAGTGGGCACCGCTGATTATCGAAGGGCGCGATCCTAAGCAGCGCGTAGCCGCGACCTGGACACCGGTCGGCACCGACGTGAACTATGGCGAAATCACCCGCCAGCTGGTGGGCAGCCTGAAGAAAACCAGCAACTTCAAGCTGGAAACGTCTTCTGAAGTCACCGATTTCAAACGCAACGCCGATAACTCCTGGCACGTCACCATCACCGACGTTAACACCGGGAAAGAGCATGCCGTGGACGCGAAATATGTGTTCATCGGCGCAGGCGGCGGCGCGCTGAAGCTACTGCAAAAAACCGGCATTCCGGAGGCGGACAACTACGCGGGCTTCCCGGTCGGCGGCTCGTTCCTGGTCTCTGAGAACCCGGATATCGCGCGTCAGCATGGCGAGAAAGTCTATGGTCAGGCCTCCGTTGGCGCGCCGCCGATGTCGGTGCCGCACCTTGACGCCCGTTTCCTGGACGGCAAACGCGTTGTGCTGTTCGGGCCGTTCGCGACCTTCTCGACCAAGTTCCTGAAAAACGGCTCTTTCTTCGATCTGCTGAGCACCACCACCACTAAAAACTTCATGCCGATGACCGATGTGGGCCTGGATAATTTTGATCTGGTGAAATACCTGATTGGTCAGGTCATGCTGAGCGACGACGACCGTTTTGAAGCGCTGAAAGAGTACTACCCGTCAGCGCGCAAAGAAGACTGGAAACTTATCCAGGCTGGTCAGCGTGTGCAGATCATCAAGAAAGACCCGGAGAAAGGCGGTGTGCTGAAACTCGGTACGGAAATCGTCACCGACCAGCAGAAAACCCTGGCCGCGCTGCTGGGTGCCTCGCCTGGCGCGTCAACGGCGGCACCTATCTCCATCAACGTGATTAAGCAGCTCTTCCCGGAGCAGTTCAAATCAGAAGCGTGGCAGGCGAAGCTGCGTGAAATCGTACCGAGCTACGGTCAGAAGCTGAACGGCAACGTGGCGCTGACCCAGCAGGTATGGGATGAGACTGCCGCGACGCTGCAGCTCACCAAACCGCCGGTGATCCAGATGAAAGACGCGCAGCAGAAGCTGCCGGAAGCCAAACCGGCGCAGGCTGCAAGCCCGCAGCACGATATGGCGCTGTAAGCAAAACGGATGTTACGCAAAGGGAGGCCACTGGCCTCCCTTCTTTTTTGGCTGCGGTTATGCCGCCGGGCCTCATCCGGGCACGGTAGCCAGACCGCAAAGCGAGTGCCGGCGTGGGTTGCTTTGCGGTACAGGGCGGCCCGGTGCGATGTGTTCGCCGCCAAGGCTACTGGCGGTTACACGCATGTCAGCGACAGCGGACCGCGAAGTGAAGCCAGCGTCAGCATGGTGAGCGGCCCGTAGCGCTGCCATAAAAAAGCCCCGGCATGCCGGGGCGTTTTGTCTCTGTGAAGCGTGTGATTAGCCGGTGTTACGCATACCCGCCGCGACGCCCGCGATGGTGACCATCAGCGCCTGCTCCACGCATGGGTCTGCTGGCTTGCCTTCTTCTTCCGCCTGGCGCGAGCGGTGCAGCAGCTCCGCCTGCAGCACGTTCAGCGGGTCGGTATAGATGTTACGCAGCTGGATGGACTCGGCAATCCACGGCAGATCCGCCATCAGGTGCGAGTCGTTGGCGATATCGAGCACCACTTTGATATCGGCTTCCAGCAACTGGCGCAGCTCCTGTCCGAGCGGCCAGAGCTCCGGTTTCACCAGTCGCTGATCGTAATAGTCCGCCAGCCACAGATCCGCTTTGGCAAAGACCATCTCCAGCATGCCGAGGCGCGTGGAGAAGAACGGCCAGTCGCGGCACATGGTTTCCAGCTCGTCCTGCTTACCGTCTTCGACCACTTTTTGCAGCGCGGCGCCGGCGCCAAGCCAGGCGGGCAGCATCAGACGGTTCTGGGTCCAGGCGAAAATCCACGGAATGGCGCGCAGCGATTCCACGCCGCCCGTCGGACGACGCTTCGCCGGACGCGAGCCGAGCGGCAGTTTGCCCAGCTCCTGCTCCGGCGTGGCCGAACGGAAATACGGCACGAAGTCTTTGTTTTCGCGCACGTAGCCGCGGTACATGGCGCAGGAGATATCGGACAGCTCATCCATGATGTGTCGCCAGGCGGCTTTCGGCTCCGGCGGCGGCAGCAGGTTCGCTTCCAGAATCGCGCTGGTGTAGAGCGACAGGCTGCTGATGGTGACTTCCGGCAGACCGTATTTAAAGCGGATCATCTCGCCCTGTTCGGTGACGCGCAGACCGCCTTTCAGGCTGCCCGGCGGCTGAGAGAGCAGCGCCGCATGGGCGGGCGCGCCGCCGCGGCCAATAGAGCCGCCGCGACCATGAAAGAGCGTGAGCGCGATGCCCGCTTTCTCGCAGGTTTTGATGAGCGCGTCCTGCGCCTGATATTGCGCCCAGGAAGCGGCCATCACGCCCGCGTCTTTCGCGGAGTCGGAATAGCCAATCATCACCATCTGTTTGCCCTGAATGAAACCACGATACCAGTCGATGTTCAGCAACTGGGTCATGACATCGTTGGCGTTGTTCAGATCGTCGAGCGTTTCAAACAGCGGCGCGACCGGCAGCGCGAAGCCAATACCCGCCTCTTTCAGCAGCAGGTGGACGGCCAGCACGTCGGACGGCGTTTTCGCCATCGAGATGACATAAGCGGCGATCGAGCCTTTCGGCGCTTCGGCGATGACTTTACAGGTGTCGAGCACTTCGCGGGTGTTGTCGCTCGGCTCCCACTGGCGCGGCAGCAGCGGGCGTTTGGAATTCAGCTCGCGGATAAGGAACGCCTGTTTATCGGCTTCCGACCAGCTTTCATAGTCGCCGATGCCGAGATAGCGGGTCAGCTCACCCAGCGCTTCGGTGTGGCGGGTGCTCTCCTGACGGATGTCGATACGCACCAGCGGCACGCCGAACGCTTTGACGCGGCGCAGGGTGTCGAGCAGTTCGCCATTGGCGATGATCCCAAGCCCACAGGAGACCAGCGACTGATAGCAGGCGTAGAGCGGTTCCCAGAGCTGTTCGTTCTGCGTCAGCAGGCCCTGCGGTTTCGGCAGTTTCTGGCCCTTCAGGCGCGCTTCCAGCCAGCCCTGAGTCGCCAGCAGCTGCGCGCGCAGCCCTTTAAGCAGATAGCGGTACGGCTCCTGCGCCCCTTCAGTGCCAACGTAATCGCGCAGCGCGTCGCTGCATTCCACCATTGAGAGCTCGGAAATCAGCACCTGGATATCTTTCAGGAACAGATCGGTCGCTTTCCAGCGGCTCAGCAGCAGGACGTGGCGGGTGATATCGGCGGTGACATTCGGGTTGCCGTCGCGATCGCCGCCCATCCAGGAAGTGAAACGCACCGGCACGAAATCGACCGGCAGCTTGTAATCGAGATGCGCTTCGAGCTGTTCGTTAAGCTCACGCAGATAATTCGGCACGCCTTCCCAGAGGCTGTTTTCCACCACGGCGAAGCCCCATTTGGCTTCATCCACCGGGCTTGGGCGATTTTTACGGATCTCGTCAGTATGCCAGGACTGCGCAATCAGCTGGCGCAGGCGGCGCATGATCTGATTGCGCTCATAATCGGCAATGTCTTTGTGGTCGAGCTGTTTTAAACAGTTATTCACTTCGACCATTTTGTGGATCAGGGTGCGGCGGGTGATTTCAGTCGGGTGCGCGGTCAGCACCAGCTCCAGCGACAGCGCTTCCACGGCCTGGCGGATGGCGTTTTCGTTGATAGTGGGCTGGTCTTTGAGCTTACGCAGGGTACGGGCGATAATTTCCGGGTTGCTGGCGGCCTCGCCTTTTGGCGAGATGCTGTGGTATTGCTCTGCCGTGTTAGCCAGATTCAGGAACTGGCTGAACGCGCGGGCCACCGGCAGCAGTTCGTCATTGGAAAGATTTTGCAGCGTGGTTAACAGCGCCTGGCGGTCTGCTTCATTGCCAGCACGGGAAGACTTCGACAATTTGCGGATTGTTTCTACGCGGTCAAGGATGTTTTCTCCCAGCGCATCCTTGATGGTATCCCCGAGCAACTTGCCGAGCATACTGACATTGCTTCGCAAAGCGGAATATTGTTCGTTCATATAACCCCAGACACCCCATCTCAATTATGTTTAATACCCGTCGTTTTTCGCGCCGCAGGGGCGCTGGCCGCCCCTTGCGACCCCGGTTACTTATCCCGGGGTTCGCCAGGCTTGCCGCCTTCCTGCAACAGGAAATCCCCTGGTATAGGTTCTGCAAAAAATCAGGACACTGAAAAGCGATAGCTTTTACTTACGTCCGAAAGTTCAGGCTTGAATGACTTCTTACTTTATAAAGCCATGTGAAATCCCGTTCGTCAATTGCTGCGAAATCGCTTCAGCAGGTGAATAAAGTGCGGCAATTTATGAAAGTTAATTCATGTTATTGCAGATAAGTAACGCTTATGAAAATAGCGTGCAGGCGTGCGGAACAATGTGTAGTGATACGCGCTGTCAAGGAGAGTAAAAGTAGTCGAATGGGCTGCGGCACGCGCGGTTAAAAGGGGTTCATCGGCGGTTGTGGTTAAGGCGACTGGCGTGGCGAGGGCGCTTCGCTTACATGTGCTGTGAAGCGGCACAGTATTTATGAGGTGGATAAGCATAGCGTACCCACCTCATCGCGTTGAGCGCGCCCCGCCACGGCGCAAGGTCACTCAGTGCCAGCAGAAATGATGCACAACCTGCGAAATCAATTCACGGGTCGGCTTGATAAATCGTGTTTCCAGATATTCGTCCGGCTGATGGGCCTGATTTATCGAGCCCGGCCCTAACACCAGCGTCGGGCAGAGCGTCTGAATAAACGGCGCTTCGGTGCAGTAGTTCACCACATCGGTTTGCGCGCCAAGCAGATTTTCCACCACCTGCACCAGTTTATGATCCGGCGGGCATTCGTAACCCGGGATAGGCGGATGCAGATCGAACACCGTCAGGCGCCCCGGCCAGCGCAGGCTCACCGGCTCCAGCGCCTCGTTCAGCAACCCGCTTAAATCATCCAGCGTCATGCCCGGCAGCGGACGAATATCCATATGCAGCTCGCAGCAGGCGCAGATGCGGTTAGAGGCGTCACCGCCGTGAATATGGCCGAGGTTAAGCGTCGGGTAAGGCACCGTAAACGCGTCATAGTGATAGCGTTCTTTAAGCGAATCGCGCAGCTGCATAATGCGCCCGATGGCGTCATGCATCAGCTCAATGGCGTTGACGCCGCGCTCCGGGTCGCTGGAATGGCCGGATTGCCCCTGCACGCGGATAGCGCTGGAGATATGGCCTTTATGGGCGCGAATCGGCTGTAGCGACGTCGGCTCGCCGATAATCGCGCAGTCCGGGCGCAGGGCGGTGGTCTCGGCAAAATAGCGCGCGCCCGCCATGCTGGTTTCTTCATCGGCGGTTGCCAGAATGTAGAGCGGCTTTTTTAGCTGCGTCACATCCACGTCACGCAGCGCGTCGAGAATAAAAGCGAAAAAGCCTTTCATATCGGCGGTGCCGAGCCCGAACAGTTTGTTGTCATGCTCGGTCAGCGTGAACGGATCGCGCGTCCAGCGCCCGTCGTCGAAAGGCACGGTATCGGTATGCCCCGCCAGCAGCAGGCCGCCCGCGCCGTTACCGGTGCTTGCCAGCATATTGAATTTATTGCGGGTGCCGGGCACCGGTTGTACTTCGACCTGGAACCCGAGACTGCCAAACCATCCCGCCAGCAGATTGATTAAAGTCGCATTGCTCTGATCGAGCGCGCTGTCGGTGGCGCTGATGGAAGGCGTGGCGATAAGCGTGCGGTAAATCTCGATAAAAGGCGGTAATTTCATTTTCACTGTTGACAGACCTCAGGTCGTGATAGTATCAATATTCATGCAGTATTTGTGAATAAAAATACATTAACGTTGAGCGTAAGGGAACCGCCGGGTTCCGGTGAAGACGATACGCTCGCGGACGCGGCAACGGCCTTCAGGCCTGCGCCTGAAATACATGACGGTAAAAGGTATCCAGCCCCGATGTTGAACACGCTGATTGTTGGCGCCAGTGGTTATGCCGGCGCAGAGCTTGCGACCTACGTGAATCGCCATCCGCATATGAACATAACCGCATTGACGGTCTCAGCGCAAAGCAATGATGCGGGAAAGTTAATCTCCTCTTTGCATCCGCAGCTGAAAGGCGTGCTCGACCTGCCATTGCAGCCGATGAGCGACATCCGCGAGTTCACCGATGGCGTGGATGTGGTGTTTCTCGCAACAGCCCATGAGGTGAGCCACGATCTCGCGCCGCAGTTTCTCGACGCGGGCTGCGTGGTGTTTGACCTCTCCGGCGCCTTTCGCGTTAACGACGCCGCGTTCTATGAAAAATTCTACGGGTTCACGCATCAGCACCCGCAGCTGCTTGAGCAGGCGGTGTATGGCCTGGCGGAGTGGAATCGCGACGCGCTGAAAGACGCGACGCTGATCGCAGTGCCGGGATGCTATCCGACTGCGGCGCAGCTTTCGCTGAAACCGCTGATCGACGCGGATTTACTGGATCTGAACCAGTGGCCGGTGATCAACGCCACCAGCGGCGTGAGCGGCGCGGGGCGCAAGGCGGCAATCTCCAACAGCTTCTGCGAAGTGAGCCTGCAACCTTACGGCATATTTAATCATCGGCATCATCCGGAAATCGTCACGCATCTGGGGACGCCGGTCATTTTCACGCCGCACCTCGGCAGCTTCCCGCGCGGCATTCTGGAAACCATCACCTGCCGCCTGAAGCCGGGCGTGAGCGAGCCGCAGATAGCCGCCGCGTTTAATGACGCCTACGCCGATAAACCGCTGGTGCGGCTGTATGACAAAGGCGTGCCCGCGCTGAAAAACGTGGTCGGCCTGCCGTTTTGCGATATCGGCTTCGCCGTGCAGGGCGAACATCTGATCGTGGTCGCCACGGAAGATAACCTGCTGAAAGGCGCCGCCGCGCAGGCGGTGCAATGTATGAATATTCGTTTTGGCTTTGCCGAAACGCAGTCTCTTATTTAACCGAGTCAGGTGTGATGATGAACCCGTTAATCATTAAGTTAGGCGGCGTGTTGCTCGACAGCGAAGAGGCGCTGGAGCGTCTGTTTACCGCCCTCGTTAACTACCGCAAGGCGCATCAGCGCCCGCTGGTTATCGTTCACGGCGGCGGCTGCCTCGTTGACGACCTGATGAAGCAGCTCAACCTGCCGGTGAAAAAGAAGAACGGCCTGCGCGTCACGCCTGCCGATCAGATTGACATCATTACCGGGGCGCTTGCGGGCACCGCCAACAAAACGCTGCTCGCCTGGGCGAAAAAGCACGGCATCGCTTCCGTCGGCCTGTTCCTGGGCGATGGCGACAGCGTCAGCGTGACCCCGCTGGATGAAGAACTGGGCCACGTCGGCCAGGCGCAGCCAGGTTCGCCGAAGCTGATTAACACGCTGCTGGAAAACGGCTTTATGCCAGTGATTAGCTCTATTGGCGTGACCGACAGCGGCGACCTGATGAACGTCAACGCCGACCAGGCGGCCACGGCGCTCGCGGCGACCCTTGGCGCAGACCTGATCCTGCTCTCCGACGTGAGCGGCATTCTGGACGGCAAAGGCCAGCGCATCGCCGAGATGACCGCCGCCAAAGCCGAGCAGCTTATCGAGCAGGGCATTATCACCGACGGCATGATTGTGAAAGTGCATGCGGCACTCGACGCTGCCCGCACGCTGGGCCGGCCGGTGGATATCGCCTCCTGGCGCCACGCGGAGCAGCTGCCCGCTCTCTTTAACGGTGTATCTATCGGCACCAGAATACTGGCCTGAATGCGCGTCGTCGAACGCGAATATGTCAGCGCACAGAAGCTATTTTTAAAGGAAAAAGACAATGCAAAATCACGGCATCAAAAAAGTTGTTCTCGCCTACTCCGGCGGCCTTGATACCTCCGCCATCATTCCGTGGCTGAAAGAGAACTATGAAGGCTGCGACGTGGTCGCATGCGTGGTGGATATCGGTCAGGACCGTGACGACCTGAAAGGCGTTGAGCAGAAAGCGCTGCGCTCCGGCGCGTCGGAGTGCTATGTGGTCGATGCGCGTGAAGAGTTCATTAAAGATTACGTTTACCCAGTGTTGCAAACCGGCGCGCTGTATGAAGGCAGCTATCTGCTGGGCACCTCGATGGCGCGTCCGCTGATCGCCAAAGCGCTGGTGGACGTGGCGAATAAAGTCGGCGCTGACGCGCTGTGCCACGGTGCGACCGGTAAAGGCAACGACCAGGTGCGTTTCGAATCCGCCTGGGCGGCGCTGGCCCCGCATCTGAAAGTGATCGCCCCGTGGCGTGAGTGGAACCTGCGTTCCCGTGAAGCGTTGCTGGATTACCTGAAAGCGCGCGATATCCCGACCACCGCGTCGCTTGAGAAAATCTACAGCCGCGATGAGAACGCCTGGCATATCTCTACCGAAGGCGGCGTGCTGGAAAGCCCGTGGAATGCCCCGAACAAAGATTGCTGGGTCTGGACCGTCGATCCGCTGGAAGCGCCGGATCAGCCGGAGCAGGTGACCGTGACCGTAGAAAAAGGCAACGTAGTCGCCGTGAATGGCGAGCATCTCTCTCCGTTCGGCTGCCTGGAAGTGCTGAACAAGATCGGCGCGAAGCATGGCGTGGGCCGTATCGATATCGTGGAAAACCGTCTGGTGGGCATTAAGTCTCGCGGCTGCTACGAAACCCCTGGCGGCACCATCATGATGGCGGCGCTGCGTGGCGTAGAGCAACTGGTGCTGGATCGCGACAGTTTCAAATGGCGCGAGCAGGTCGGCCTTGAGATGTCTTACGTGGTGTATGACGGGCGCTGGTTCGCGCCGCTGCGTCAGTCTCTGCAGGCGGCGGCGCAGTCGCTGGCCGAGCAGGTGAATGGCGAAGTGGTGTTGCAGCTCTATAAAGGTCAGGTGACGGCTATTCAGAAGAAATCGCCGAACAGCCTGTATAACGAAGAGTTCGCGACCTTCGGCGAAGACGAAGTTTATGACCACAGCCACGCGGGCGGCTTTATCCGTCTGTTCTCCCTCTCGTCACGTATTCGCGCGCTGAACGAGCTGAAGAAGTAATCTGCCGCTGCGCGAGGGCAGGTGGCGTTAACGCCTACCCGCCCTGCGCCCGGTAAGACATCCCGTGGCGGGTAGACAACGCGCCACGTAAAGCAGCGCATTATTTACAGGCGGGGTAAGCAACGCGCACCCGCCACGGAAAGCAGCACATTATTTACAGGGCGGGTAAGCGAAGCGCGCCCGCTACAGAAAGAAATTAACGGAGCGGATTATGGCACTTTGGGGCGGACGTTTTATTCAGGCGGCGGATGGGCGGTTTAAACAATTTAATGACTCTCTGCGCTTTGATTATCGACTCGCCGAGCAGGACATTATCGGCTCCGTCGCCTGGTCTAAAGCGCTGGTGACCGTCGGCGTGCTGACCGCGGACGAGCAGAGCCAGCTTGAAGGCGCGCTCAATACGCTGCTGGAAGAGGTGCTGGAAAACCCGCATGCGATTCTGGAAAGCGACGCGGAAGATATTCACAGCTGGGTGGAAGGCAAGCTTATCGATAAAGTCGGCCCGCTTGGCAAAAAGCTTCATACCGGGCGTAGCCGTAACGATCAGGTCGCGACCGACCTGAAACTCTGGTGCAAAACCGAAGTGCACGCGCTGCTGAGCGCCACGCGCCAGCTTCAGCAGGCGCTGGTCGTGACCGCCGAAGAAAATCAGGACGCGGTGATGCCGGGCTATACCCATCTGCAACGCGCCCAGCCGGTGACGTTTGCGCACTGGTGTATGGCGTATGTCGAAATGCTGGCGCGCGATGAAAGCCGTCTGCAGGATACCCTAAAGCGTCTGGATGTCAGCCCGCTGGGCTGCGGGGCGCTGGCCGGCACCGCGTATGAGATTGACCGCGAACAGCTGGCCGGCTGGCTTGGCTTCGCCAGCGCGACGCGCAACAGCCTCGACAGCGTCTCCGATCGCGATCATGTCATGGAGCTGCTGTCCAACGCGGCCATCAGCATGGTGCATCTGTCGCGTTTCGCCGAAGACCTGATTTTCTTTAACTCCGGCGAGGCCGGTTTTGTGGAGCTGTCTGACCGTGTGACGTCCGGCTCCTCGTTAATGCCGCAGAAGAAAAATCCGGACGCGCTGGAGCTGATTCGCGGCAAGTGCGGCCGCGTACAGGGCGCGCTGACCGGCATTATGATGACGATGAAAGGGCTGCCGCTCGCGTACAACAAAGATATTCAGGAAGATAAAGAAGGGCTGTTCGACGCGCTTGACACCTGGCTCGACTGCCTGCATATGGCGGCGCTGGTGCTGGACGGTATTCAGGTGAAACGTCCGCGCTGCCAGGAAGCGGCGCAGCAGGGCTACGCCAACGCCACCGAGCTTGCGGATTATCTGGTCGCTAAAGGCGTGCCGTTCCGTGAGGCGCACCACATCGTGGGCGAGGCGGTGGTGGAAGCCATTCGTCAGGGCAAACCGCTGGAAGACCTGGCGCTTGCCGACCTGCAAAAATTCAGCCCGGTGATTAATGACGATGTTTACCCGGTGCTGTCACTTCAGTCATGTCTTGATAAGCGCGCGGCGCAGGGTGGCGTATCGCCGGTACAGGTCTCGCAGGCCATTAGCGCGGCGAAAGCGCGTCTGGCTTAAGCGTTACTGGCAGGAAAAGCCCGGCGGATGTCGGGCTTTTTTTATGCCTTCCGAAAAACAGGCAAAAAAAAGCGGACTTACTGTCCGCTAAATAGTTCACGTTGGCTTTAGTTATTCGGCTAACAGAGAGACTCTGTGTGCGGGTTATCACTCAGTGAGGGTAATGAGTGATGTTCTCCGCGGCTGAGGCTATTATTCACTTTCGTGCTTGATAGGGATAATCGTTGGTTGCTATGCTATCTATCGCCATGAACTATCATGGCGGCGGAGGATGAAGAATGAATATTCGTGATCTTGAATACCTGGTGGCCCTTGCCGAACATCGTCATTTCCGGCGTGCGGCGGACGCCTGCCACGTGAGTCAGCCCACCCTGAGCGGTCAGATCCGCAAGCTTGAAGATGAACTTGGCGTAATGCTGCTGGAACGCACCAGCCGCAAAGTGCTGTTCACCCAGGCGGGGTTGCTGCTGGTAGACCAGGCGCGTACCGTTTTACGTGAAGTCAAAGTGCTGAAAGAGATGGCGAGCCAGCAGGGCGAGACCATGTCCGGTCCGCTGCATATTGGCCTTATCCCGACCATCAGCCCTTATCTGCTGCCGCAAATCATTCCGATGCTGCATCAGACCTTCCCCAAACTCGAAATGTATCTGCACGAAGCGCAGACGCATCAACTGCTGGCCCAGCTCGACAGCGGCAAGCTCGACTGCGCGATCCTGGCGCTGGTGAAAGAGAGCGAAGCCTTTATTGAAGTGCCGCTGTTCGATGAGCCGATGCTGCTGGCGGTCTATGAGGATCACCCGTGGGCCGGACGCGATCGCGTGCCGATGGGCGAACTGGCGGGCGAAAAGCTGCTGATGCTGGAAGATGGTCACTGCCTGCGCGATCAGGCGATGGGCTTTTGCTTTGAAGCGGGTGCGGATGAAGATACGCATTTCCGCGCCACCAGCCTTGAAACGCTGCGCAATATGGTGGCGGCAGGCAGCGGCATTACGCTGCTGCCCGCGCTCGCCGTGCCGCCGGAGCGTCATCGCGACGGCGTCGTTTATCTGCCCTGCGTGAAGCCGGAGCCGCGACGCACCATCGGGCTGGTGTATCGTCCGGGCTCGCCGCTGCGCAGCCGCTATGAGCAGCTCGCAGAGGCCATCCGCAAACAGATGGATGGCCGCTTCGACAGCGCGTTAAAACAGGCGGTTTAAGCCGTTCAGCGCGGCAACCCGATAGGCTTCCGCCATGGTCGGGTAGTTAAAGGTGGTGTTAACGAAGTACTCAATCGTGTTACCGCCACCTTTCTGCTCCATAATCGCCTGGCCGATATGAATAATCTCGGCCGCGCGCTCCCCAAAGCAATGGATCCCCAGAATCTCTTTGGTTTCGCGATGGAACAGGATCTTCAGCGTGCCGACATTCATCCCGACGATTTGCGCGCGCGCCAGATGTTTAAACTGCGCGCGGCCCACTTCGTAAGGCACTTTCATCGACGTGAGCTGCTGTTCGGTTTTGCCGACGGAGCTGATTTCCGGAATGGTGTAGATACCGGTCGGGATATCTTCCACCAGGTGCGCCGAGGCGACGCCTTTTACCAGCGCCTGCGCGGCGATGCGGCCCTGATCGTAGGCGGCGGAGGCCAGGCTCGGGTAACCGATAACATCGCCCACTGCGTAGATGTGCGGCAGCGCGGTCTGATACATGCTGTTCACTTTCAGCAGCCCGCGACCATCGGCCTCAAGACCGATATTCTCCAGCGCCAGGGAATCGGTGTTGCCGGTACGTCCGTTCGCATAGAGCAGACAGTCGGCTTTCACTTTTTTGCCTGACTTCAGGTGGACTATCACGCCATCGTCAACGCCTTCAATCTGTTCATATTCTTCATTGTGACGGATCACCACGCCGCTGTTCCAGAAGTGGTATGAGAGCGAGTCTGACATCTCCTGATCGAGAAACGCCAGCAGGCGGTCGCGGGTGTTGATGAGATCCACTTTCACGTTCATTCCGCGGAAAATCGACGCGTATTCACAGCCGATGACGCCTGCGCCGTAAATAATCACGTGGCGCGGCTCGTGATGCATGCTGAGGATGGAATCGCTGTCGTAGATGCGCGAATGGGTGAAATCGACGTCCGCCGGGTGATAGGGGCGCGAGCCGCAGGCGATGACGAATTTCTCAGCGGTCAGAGTTTCTATCGAGCCGTCCGGGCAGGTGAGTTCAATCGTGTGTTCATCGACAAAACGCGCGTCGCCTTGCAGGATCTGGCAGCGGTTGCGCTCGTAAAAGCCCTGGCGCATGTTGGTCTGCTGATTGATCACGTTGTCGGCGTGGTTAAGGATGTCGGCGAAGGAAGTACGAAGAGGACGGGAGTGAGCGCTGTATAACGGGTTCTGGTTAAATTCAATGATACGGCTGACGGCGTGGCGCAACGCTTTTGACGGGATGGTGCCCCAGTGGGTGCAACCGCCGCCAACATTATGGTAGCGCTCTATCACGGCTACCGTCGCGCCCTGTTTCACCAGGCCCATTGCAGCGCCTTCGCCGCCGGGGCCAGAGCCAATCACTATTACATCATAATCGTAGGTTTGTGGCATGGTAAGGCTTACCTTGTTCTTATACATAAAAGCAACAGAATAGTAACATCACCCAAAGAATAACCCAATTCTCACTGTGCGTTTTGCCCTCTCTGGTCGCCCCCGCTTCGTAAACAATCATTCACAATCCGTTATAAACCCGGTAGTTTTAAAACTGGTATAGTGCCGTTTCAACAGGAAGGAATCAGGCAACGTGATGGGCGTCAGAGCGCAACAGAAAGAACGAACCCGGCGGTCGCTGGTGGAGGCCGCGTTTAGTCAGCTAAGCGCGGAACGAAGTTTTGCCAGCCTGAGCCTGCGCGAAGTGGCGCGCGAGGCCGGTATCGCGCCGACCTCGTTTTATCGTCATTTCCGGGACGTGGACGAGCTGGGTCTGACGATGGTGGATGAAAGCGGCCTGATGCTGCGACAGCTGATGCGCCAGGCGCGCCAGCGCATCGCCAAAGGCGGTAGCGTGATCCGTACATCGGTCTCCACCTTTATGGAGTTTATCGGCAATAACCCGAACGCCTTCCGGCTGCTGCTGCGCGAACGCTCCGGCACGTCGGCGGCGTTTCGCGCCGCCGTCGCGCGCGAAATCCAGCATTTCATCGCGGAACTTGCCGATTATCTGGAACTCGAAAATCACATGCCGCGCGCGTTTACCGAGGCTCAGGCGGAGGCGATGGTGACCATCGTCTTTAGCGCAGGCGCAGAAGCGCTTGATGTGAGCCCGGAACAACGCGGGCAATTAGAAGAGCGACTGGTATTACAGCTGCGCATGATTTCTAAAGGCGCCTACTATTGGTACCGTCGCGAACAAGAAAAGATGGCGCAACATTCCGATAAGTGAAGGACGAGCAATGAGAACCACGACACAAGAAAAGGGTACGCTGCTGCTGGCGCTGATCGCCGGTCTGTCGATTAACGGCACCTGCGCGGCGCTGTTCAGCTCCATCGTGCCTTTCTCGATTTTCCCGATTATTTCGCTGGCGCTGACGGTCTATTGCCTGCATCAGCGCTACCTGAATCGCACCATGCCGGTGGGCCTGCCGGGTATTGCCGCCGCCTGCTTTATTCTTGGAGTGCTGCTGTATAGCGCCGTAGTGCGCGCGGAATATCCGGCGATTGGCTCTAACTTCCTGCCGTCAGTGCTTTCCGTCGTGCTGCTGTTCTGGATAGGCTTTCGCCTGCGTCGCCGCAAGGCGCGCTACGACGAGTAAAAGAAAAGGGCGCCGCGGCGCCCTTTTTGATTAGCGGCGCGTTAACAGCACGCCGCACTCCATATGGTGGGTGTAGGGGAACTGATCAAACAACGCCAGGCGCTCGACGCGGTGCGTTTCACAGAGCGTGGTGAGGTTGTCGCAGAGCGTCTGCGGGTTGCAGGAGATATAAAGGATACGCGGATACGCCTGCACCATTTTCACGGTTTCTTCATCAAGCCCGCTGCGCGGCGGATCGACAAAGATCGTCTCGCACTGGTAGCTTTTCAGGTCGATCCCTTGCAGACGGTTAAATTCACGCACGCCGTTCATCGCCTGAGTAAATTCTTCCGCCGCCATGCGGATAATCTGCACGTTGTCGATGTGGTTCGCCGCAATGTTGTATTGCGCGGCGGCGACTGACGGCTTGGCGATTTCCGTCGCCAGCACGCGGTTAAAGTTGCGCGCCAGCGCCAGCGAGAAGTTGCCGTTGCCGCAGTAGAGTTCCAGTAGATCGCCGCGTGAATTCTGGGTGACATCCAGCGCCCATTCCAGCATATGAATGTTCATCGCCGCGTTCGGCTGGGTAAAGCTGTTTTCGACCTGGCGGTAGATCATCTCTGTGCCCGCCACCGGCAGACGCTCGTCGATGTAATCCTGATCGAGCATGATTTTGGTTTTGGTGGCGCGGCCGATGAAGTGTACGTCAAAGCCGTCCGCGCGCAGCGCATCGCGCAGACGTGTCGCCTCTTCACGCCAGGCGTCGTCCAGCGCGCGGTGATAGAGCAGCGACACCACGGCCTGCTGGCTGCGGGTAGTCAGATAGTCAATCTGGAACAGCTTATGGCGCAGAGCGCGGTTGTCGCGAATGCCGTCAATCATGCGCGGCATCAGGGCGTTAATCAGCTCGCTGGCCGCCGGGAAGCTGTCGACGCGAATGCGGCTGCGCGTCTCCTGATCGAAAATAATGTGATAAAGGTCGTCGCCGTCATGCCAGAGACGAAACTCGGCGCGCATGCGGTAATGGCTGACCGGTGAGCGGAACACCTCCGGCGCGGGTGCCGCAAAAGGCGCCATCATGCTTTGCAGGCGTTCTACCTTTTCATCCAGCTGTGCGTCGTAGTGATCGATGGGGAGATGTTCAGGGGTCATCATGCGTCCTGGGTGAGAAAAATTTACGCCGGGATTGTAGGGAATGCGGGCGTGATGTCCAGCTTTGATTGTTTTTGCATCATCCCTCGCGGAAGTCTGGACATCTATAATGCGCTCCATGTAGCATGCCGTTTCCGGTCTCCTGTGAGTGAAAAGGGAATCCAGTGCAAATCTGGAGCTGACGCGCAGCGGTAAAGACAGGTGGGATGAACGCGTTCGCAGACACTGCCGGCACGCCGGTGGGAAGTCCTCATCCATATCACACCTCCAAGCCCGAAGACCTGCCGGAGTCACGTCGCATCTCGCGCACTTATCGCGTTCTATCAAGTGCGCCTGCGGCATCCTAAAAGTTAAGCGGATGCTTACGTTAATGATGATAAAAAAAATCTCGCTGCTGACGGCGCTGTCCGCCACGGCGTTTTCTGGCTGGGCGCAGGATAGCGGCTCAGATTCTCTGGTGGTGACCGCAAACCGTTTTCAGCAGCCAGTTAATACGGTGCTGGCGCCAACCGATGTGGTGACGCGTGAAGAAATTGATAAATGGCAGTCTAAAACGGTGCTGGATGTGTTGCGTCGTTTGCCGGGCGTGGATATTTCGCAAAACGGAGGAATGGGCCAGCTCGCCTCCGTCTATGTCCGTGGTACTGATTCACGCCATGCGCTCATCCTTATGGACGGCGTACCGGTTTCTCGTCCCAACCTTTCCAACGACTCTAATCTTTATCAAATCCCGATTTCACTGATTCAGCGTATTGAGTTTATTCGCGGGCCGCGTTCAGCGGTATATGGTTCCGGAGCGATTGGCGGTGTGATTAATATCATCACGCAGGGTGATGATGACGTGTCACGGATTGATGCTGGCGTCGGATCTAAAGGCTATCAGGAATATTCCGGCACGCTACGCCAGCGTTTTGGCGACACGGTGGTGACGGCGATGGGGGCGTATCAGACTACCCGTGGATTTAACGTTCAGCCGGGATCGACATGGAATCATGATAACGACCGCGACGGTTATCGTAATAAAACGTTCTTTGGCAGCCTTCAGCATCATTTTTCTGAGAATGTAGACGGTTTCTTTCGCGGCTATGGTTATGCCAATAACGCCGATTTCGATGTGGGAAATCCGCCGTATTCTCCGGCATTCAGCGCGGATGAAAACCAGTATGACAATCAATCATGGGATACCGGATTACGCTATAACGCCGACATCTACTCTTCTCAGCTCATCGCCAGTTTTCAGAAGCTGAAAAGCTATAACTACAGCAGCCTTTATGGTCGCTACCAGGATGGCACGACGCTTGATCGTATGGAGCAGCGTTACATTCAATGGGGCAACAACCTTATTGTCGGTCACGGCTCTGTCAGCGCCGGGGTGGACTGGAAGCAGGAAAAACTCACGTCAGTAACGCAGGCTGATACTGACCGTTTTAAACGTGATACAACCGGTATTTACCTAACCGGTCAGCAGCAGGTGCTTGAGAGCGTTACGCTTGAAGCGTCAGGCCGTGAAGATCATGACGAACAGTTTGGCTGGCATGGAACCTGGCAGACCGCGGCAGGCTGGGAGTTTGTTGATGGCTATCGCGCAACTCTTTCCTATGGTACAGGGTTTCTGGCTCCGGGCCTGACTCAGCAGTTTGGGTCGCCTCAGTATGGTATTGCGTCCAACCCGGATCTTCAGCCGGAAAAATCCAGGCAGTGGGAAGCGGGTATTGAAGGCGTCACCGGTCCGCTGGACTGGCGTTTGTCGACCTGGCGGTACAAGATTGACAACCTGATAAGCTATAACAATGACGCCTATTACAACGTCAAATCGGCCACGATTAAAGGAGTGGAGTGGACAGGCAATCTGACTACCGGTCCTGTGAGTCATGCGCTTACATTGCAGTATATCGATCCACGTGATGATGAAACCCATCAGCGCTTACAGCGTCGCGCCAGACAGCAGGTGAAATATAATCTCAGCGGTGAAGTTTCAGACTTTGGCTGGGATGTCACTTATCAGTATATCGGCGAGCGCGAGGATACTAACTTTAATACTTTCCCATCAGAAAAAGTGAAGCTCGGCAGTGTCAGCCTGTGGGATGTCGCGGTTTCTTATCCGGTCACCTCCCATCTCACAGTTCGTGGTAAAATAGCTAACCTGTTCGATAAAGATTACGAGACGGTTTATGGCTACCAAACTGCAGGACGGGAATACAACTTGTCAGGCAGCTACACCTTCTGAGGCTCGCCCAACCATTCTGGTGTTTGACTCCGGTGTGGGTGGGCTCTCTGTTTATGATGAGATCCGGCATCTCCTGCCGGATCTGCATTACATTTACGCTTTCGATAACGTTGCCTTCCCTTATGGCGAAAAAAGCGAGGCGTTCATCGTTGAGCGCGTTGTCGAGATTGTGACTGCCGTTCAGGCGCGCTATCCCCTGGCGCTCGCCGTTATCGCCTGTAACTCCGCCAGTACGGTATCGCTCCCGGCGCTCCGTGAAAAATTCGCATTCCCGGTGGTGGGCGTCGTTCCCGCGATTAAACCTGCTGCACGGCTGACCGCGAACGGCGTTGTTGGGCTGCTCGCGACCCGTGGCACGGTGAAGCGCCCTTATACGCATGAACTGATTGCCCGCTTCGCGAATGAATGTCGTATAGAAATGCTGGGCTCGGCGGAGCTGGTAGAGATAGCCGAGGCGAAACTGCACGGCGAACCGGTCTCGCTGGAAGCGTTGCGCCGCGTGCTGCGCCCGTGGCTGCGTATGCCCGAGCCGCCGGATACCGTCGTCCTTGGCTGTACCCACTTCCCGCTGCTGGCCGATGAGCTGCTACAAGTATTGCCTGAAGGCACGCGGCTGGTGGACTCCGGGGCGGCGATTGCAAGGCGTACGGCCTGGTTGCTGGAGCATGAGGCGCCAGATGCGCGTTCCTGCGATGATAATATTGCTTACTGTATGGCGTTAACGCCCGAAGTTGCGCAGTTAATGTCCGTTTTGCAACGTTACGGCTTTGGAAAGCTCGAAAAACTGCCAGTTTAATGACGTTTTGTGCAAAAAAGAGACGAACGAAAAGTTTTTTGAATTTAGGGGTTGTCAGGGGAAAAGAACTCCCTATAATGCGCCTCCACTGACACGGCACAACGGCAAGCGAGCCGGCCCGTCAGGCAGACGAAAGCGAAAATAAACGCTTGACTCTGAAAGAGGAAAGCGTAATATACGCCACCTCGCGACAGCAGGCTGAAAGCCGCGTCGCACCGCTCTTTAACAATTTATCAGACAATCTGTGTGGGCACTCGGGGCACTGATATCTTAACGTCTTCGGACGATAAACGAATATCAAGTCTCAAGTGAACAACAGTTAATTCATTACGAACTAACAGTTTAATTCTTTGAGCATCAAACTTTAATTGAAGAGTTTGATCATGGCTCAGATTGAACGCTGGCGGCAGGCCTAACACATGCAAGTCGAACGGTAACAGAAAGCAGCTTGCTGCTTTGCTGACGAGTGGCGGACGGGTGAGTAATGTCTGGGAAACTGCCTGATGGAGGGGGATAACTACTGGAAACGGTAGCTAATACCGCATAACGTCGCAAGACCAAAGTGGGGGACCTTCGGGCCTCATGCCATCAGATGTGCCCAGATGGGATTAGCTAGTAGGTGGGGTAACGGCTCACCTAGGCGACGATCCCTAGCTGGTCTGAGAGGATGACCAGCCACACTGGAACTGAGACACGGTCCAGACTCCTACGGGAGGCAGCAGTGGGGAATATTGCACAATGGGCGCAAGCCTGATGCAGCCATGCCGCGTGTATGAAGAAGGCCTTCGGGTTGTAAAGTACTTTCAGCGAGGAGGAAGGGGTTAAGGTTAATAACCTTGGCCATTGACGTTACTCGCAGAAGAAGCACCGGCTAACTCCGTGCCAGCAGCCGCGGTAATACGGAGGGTGCAAGCGTTAATCGGAATTACTGGGCGTAAAGCGCACGCAGGCGGTCTGTCAAGTCGGATGTGAAATCCCCGGGCTCAACCTGGGAACTGCATCCGAAACTGGCAGGCTTGAGTCTCGTAGAGGGGGGTAGAATTCCAGGTGTAGCGGTGAAATGCGTAGAGATCTGGAGGAATACCGGTGGCGAAGGCGGCCCCCTGGACGAAGACTGACGCTCAGGTGCGAAAGCGTGGGGAGCAAACAGGATTAGATACCCTGGTAGTCCACGCCGTAAACGATGTCGACTTGGAGGTTGTGCCCTTGAGGCGTGGCTTCCGGAGCTAACGCGTTAAGTCGACCGCCTGGGGAGTACGGCCGCAAGGTTAAAACTCAAATGAATTGACGGGGGCCCGCACAAGCGGTGGAGCATGTGGTTTAATTCGATGCAACGCGAAGAACCTTACCTGGTCTTGACATCCAGAGAATCCTGCAGAGATGTGGGAGTGCCTTCGGGAGCTCTGAGACAGGTGCTGCATGGCTGTCGTCAGCTCGTGTTGTGAAATGTTGGGTTAAGTCCCGCAACGAGCGCAACCCTTATCCTTTGTTGCCAGCACGTGATGGTGGGAACTCAAAGGAGACTGCCGGTGATAAACCGGAGGAAGGTGGGGATGACGTCAAGTCATCATGGCCCTTACGACCAGGGCTACACACGTGCTACAATGGCGCATACAAAGAGAAGCGACCTCGCGAGAGCAAGCGGACCTCATAAAGTGCGTCGTAGTCCGGATTGGAGTCTGCAACTCGACTCCATGAAGTCGGAATCGCTAGTAATCGTGGATCAGAATGCCACGGTGAATACGTTCCCGGGCCTTGTACACACCGCCCGTCACACCATGGGAGTGGGTTGCAAAAGAAGTAGGTAGCTTAACCTTCGGGAGGGCGCTTACCACTTTGTGATTCATGACTGGGGTGAAGTCGTAACAAGGTAACCGTAGGGGAACCTGCGGTTGGATCACCTCCTTACCTGCAAGATACAACCTCGCGTGCTCACACAGATTGTCTGATAGAAAGTAAAGAAGCAAAACCTCTACAGGCTTGTAGCTCAGGTGGTTAGAGCGCACCCCTGATAAGGGTGAGGTCGGTGGTTCAAGTCCACTCAGGCCTACCAACTCCTCAGGAGTTGAAGAGGTTTAACTACGATGGGGCTATAGCTCAGCTGGGAGAGCGCCTGCTTTGCACGCAGGAGGTCTGCGGTTCGATCCCGCATAGCTCCACCATCACTTCAGAGTGTACTCACTGAGTATACTGCGAAGTATTTGCTCTTTAACAATCCGGAACAAGCTGAAAATTGAAACAGACATGCTGCTGCATTCTTCCGTAAACAGGGAATGCGCGGTGTGTCAGAGTCTCTCAAACTCGCAGCACGAAGACTTCTTCGGGTTGTGAGGTTAAGCGAACAAGCGTACACGGTGGATGCCCTGGCAGTCAGAGGCGATGAAGGACGTGCTAATCTGCGAAAAGCGCCGGTAAGGTGATATGAACCGTTATAACCGGCGATGTCCGAATGGGGAAACCCAGTGCAATTCGTTGCACTATCTCAGCATGAATACATAGTGCTGTGAGGCGAACCGGGGGAACTGAAACATCTAAGTACCCCGAGGAAAAGAAATCAACCGAGATTCCCCCAGTAGCGGCGAGCGAACGGGGAACAGCCCAGAGCCTGAATCAGCTTGTGTGTCAGTGGAACGGTCTGGAAAGGCCGGCGATACAGGGTGACAGCCCCGTACACGAAGGCACACAGGCTGTGAGCTCGATGAGTAGGGCGGGACACGTGATATCCTGTCTGAAGATGGGGGGACCATCCTCCAAGGCTAAATACTCCTGACTGACCGATAGTGAACCAGTACCGTGAGGGAAAGGCGAAAAGAACCCCGGCGAGGGGAGTGAAACAGAACCTGAAACCGTGTACGTACAAGCAGTGGGAGCCTTCGTAAGAGGGTGACTGCGTACCTTTTGTATAATGGGTCAGCGACTTATATTCTGTAGCAAGGTTAACCGCATAGGGGAGCCGAAGGGAAACCGAGTCTTAATTGGGCGTTAAGTTGCAGGGTATAGACCCGAAACCCGGTGATCTAGCCATGGGCAGGTTGAAGGTTGGGTAACACTAACTGGAGGACCGAACCGACTAATGTTGAAAAATTAGCGGATGACCTGTGGCTGGGGGTGAAAGGCCAATCAAACCGGGAGATAGCTGGTTCTCCCCGAAAGCTATTTAGGTAGCGCCTCGTGAACTCATCTTCGGGGGTAGAGCACTGTTTCGGCTAGGGGGCCATCCCGGCTTACCAACCCGATGCAAACTGCGAATACCGAAGAATGTTATCACGGGAGACACACGGCGGGTGCTAACGTCCGTCGTGAAGAGGGAAACAACCCAGACCGCCAGCTAAGGTCCCAAAGTCATGGTTAAGTGGGAAACGATGTGGGAAGGCCCAGACAGCCAGGATGTTGGCTTAGAAGCAGCCATCATTTAAAGAAAGCGTAATAGCTCACTGGTCGAGTCGGCCTGCGCGGAAGATGTAACGGGGCTAAACCATGCACCGAAGCTGCGGCAGCGACACTGTGTGTTGTTGGGTAGGGGAGCGTTCTGTAAGCCTGCGAAGGTGTGCTGTGAGGCATGCTGGAGGTATCAGAAGTGCGAATGCTGACATAAGTAACGATAAAGCGGGTGAAAAGCCCGCTCGCCGGAAGACCAAGGGTTCCTGTCCAACGTTAATCGGGGCAGGGTGAGTCGACCCCTAAGGCGAGGCCGAAAGGCGTAGTCGATGGGAAACAGGTTAATATTCCTGTACTTGGTGTTACTGCGAAGGGGGGACGGAGAAGGCTATGTTGGCCGGGCGACGGTTGTCCCGGTTTAAGCGTGTAGGTGTGATGACCAGGCAAATCCGGTTATCTTTAACACTGAGGCGTGATGACGAGGCACTACGGTGCTGAAGCAATAAATGCCCTGCTTCCAGGAAAAGCCTCTAAGCATCAGGTAACACGAAATCGTACCCCAAACCGACACAGGTGGTCAGGTAGAGAATACCAAGGCGCTTGAGAGAACTCGGGTGAAGGAACTAGGCAAAATGGTGCCGTAACTTCGGGAGAAGGCACGCTGACATGTAGGTGAAGCCCCTGCGGGTGGAGCTGAAGTCAGTCGAAGATACCAGCTGGCTGCAACTGTTTATTAAAAACACAGCACTGTGCAAACACGAAAGTGGACGTATACGGTGTGACGCCTGCCCGGTGCCGGAAGGTTAATTGATGGGGTTATCGCAAGAGAAGCTCCTGATCGAAGCCCCGGTAAACGGCGGCCGTAACTATAACGGTCCTAAGGTAGCGAAATTCCTTGTCGGGTAAGTTCCGACCTGCACGAATGGCGTAATGATGGCCAGGCTGTCTCCACCCGAGACTCAGTGAAATTGAACTCGCTGTGAAGATGCAGTGTACCCGCGGCAAGACGGAAAGACCCCGTGAACCTTTACTACAGCTTGACACTGAACATTGAGCCTTGATGTGTAGGATAGGTGGGAGGCTTTGAAGCGTGGACGCCAGTCTGCGTGGAGCCAACCTTGAAATACCACCCTTTAATGTTTGATGTTCTAACCTGGCGCCATAATCTGGCGTGGGGACAGTGTCTGGTGGGTAGTTTGACTGGGGCGGTCTCCTCCCAAAGTGTAACGGAGGAGCACGAAGGTCAGCTAATCCTGGTCGGACATCAGGAGGTTAGTGCAATGGCATAAGCTGGCTTGACTGCGAGAGTGACGGCTCGAGCAGGTGCGAAAGCAGGTCATAGTGATCCGGTGGTTCTGTATGGAAGGGCCATCGCTCAACGGATAAAAGGTACTCCGGGGATAACAGGCTGATACCGCCCAAGAGTTCATATCGACGGCGGTGTTTGGCACCTCGATGTCGGCTCATCACATCCTGGGGCTGAAGTAGGTCCCAAGGGTATGGCTGTTCGCCATTTAAAGTGGTACGCGAGCTGGGTTTAGAACGTCGTGAGACAGTTCGGTCCCTATCTGCCGTGGGCGCTGGAGAATTGAGGGGGGCTGCTCCCAGTACGAGAGGACCGGAGTGGACGCATCACTGGTGTTCGGGTTGTCATGCCAATGGCACTGCCCGGTAGCTAAATGCGGAAGAGATAAGTGCTGAAAGCATCTAAGCACGAAACTTGCCCCGAGATGAGTTCTCCCTGAGACTTTAAGTCTCCTGAAGGAACGTTGAAGACGACGACGTTGATAGGCCGGGTGTGTAAGCGCAGCGATGCGTTGAGCTAACCGGTACTAATGAACCGTGAGGCTTAACCTTACAACGCCAAAGAAGTCTGGCGTGTTGAGAGATGATATTCAGCTTGTGACGGATAAACGTTCATGGCGGTATGCGGTGGACGGACAGAATTTGCCTGGCGGCTGTAGCGCGGTGGTCCCACCTGACCCCATGCCGAACTCAGAAGTGAAACGCCGTAGCGCCGATGGTAGTGTGGGGCCTCCCCATGCGAGAGTAGGGAACTGCCAGGCATCAAATTAAGCAGTAAGCCGGAATCATAATCCGGTGGTGTGACGAAATTCGGTGGAGCGGTAGTTCAGTCGGTTAGAATACCTGCCTGTCACGCAGGGGGTCGCGGGTTCGAGTCCCGTCCGTTCCGCCACCCTATTTAGGGGCGTAGTTCAATTGGTAGAGCACCGGTCTCCAAAACCGGGTGTTGGGGGTTCGAGTCCCTCCGCCCCTGCCAGAAATTATCCTTAGCTTCGGCTAAGGATTTTTTTTATCTTTTTTGCCCTTCCACAATCCCTGCTTTTTAACAGATTTTATCTGTAACCCCTTATTTCTAAAGTAATCAGGTAATGACAGGGATCTTTAAAAGATCTTTAATGCTGTTATTTTTATCGCTATTCTGCAGCCAGATAGCATAAAGCGGCCTTGAAAGTGTTCCACTATCAATAACAGGATACAGATCGCTTTTCTCCCGGGCCCAGCTGACTGGTAACCACGTACACCCCTGCAATTCTGCGAGCATTTTTCTGGCAACATCAGCCGAGCTTGTCGTCAGCACCGGAATATCTTCAGGCGTAATAAGCCCTGCTTCGTGCTGCTGAAAATCAGGCCCCCACTCAAGTCGAAGATAATGGAGGCTGGTTTTGCCGCGTTCTGGCTGTGCGCTGTAAAGCCCGAGCGCAAAATGCCCCAGTAACTGGCTTGAAAACTCATCCATCTTCGGCGCTTCGGTGGTGATAAGCAGATCTAACTGACGTTCATGCAGCTGTTTGACCAGCGACTGCCGCTGCGCAATGCGTGCTTCAAACTGCATGCTCCCTTTTTCCTGATAAAGCCTCGTAAGCCACCCGGAAAGCATACATTCCCAGAGAGACGCGCTGGCGCCTATCGAAAAGAGATTATGCCGTGACGTTTGCGCGACATCTTTGCGTGCGGTTTGCCAGATATTCATCAGGTTTTCCGCATACGGCAGTAGCCTTTCGCCGGCCGCTGTCAGACGTATGTTATTGCGATGTCGCGTAAAAAGATTCACACCCAGTTGGTTTTCAAGCTGACGGATACGAAAGCTTACCGCTGATTGCGTCAGGTAAAGCGCTTCAGCCGCTCTGCCAAAATGACGGGTGCGGCTGACTTCAAGAAAGGTTTTCAGCAGGTCGGTATCCACATCTCACTCCACAAAAAAATTTGTCGTAATGATTTAAATGTTTTGTTTTACACTCTGTCAAGCGTAACTAATACTCCGCGCCATAAATAGCTCGGCCAAGAGAATTAGGAGCGTGTAGGATGGCGGAAAGCTTTACGACGACTAATCGATTTTTCGACAACAAATATTATCCGCGCGGGTTCTCTCGCCATGGTGACTTCACCATTAAAGAAGCACAGCTGCTTGAACGTCATGGCTATGCCTTTAATGAACTGGATCTCGGTAAGCGTGAGCCTGCGACTGCTGAAGAAAAGCAGTTTGTTGAAGTTTGTCGTGGCATCCGTGAGCCAGCGACTGAGGCAGAACGCGTCTGGTCAAAGTATATGTCGCGTATCAAGCGGCCTAAGCGTTTTCATACTCTTTCTGGCGGCAAGCCGCAGATGGAAGGGATGGATGATTACGCGGAAACGGATGATTAATCAAATGGGGCGCAAGCCCCATTATTTTATGCCAGCCATAAAAACAACTGCAGTATTAGCCTCACCCCATCGCTATGCCATCATGTTTTGCAAATGGGCCAGCATCCTGTCTATGGCGCGGTAACTCAGCGCCTCCTGTAGGTGCTCCCGGCCAATTCTCTCTTCTTTTGCACTGTCTGCAATGGTTCTCGCCACTTTCAATAGACGCTGCCAGGCGCGTACAGACAACCCAAGCTTGATTAACGCCGCTTCCAGCCACCGCGCATCTTCCGTGCTGAGCGTACAAAACTGACGTATCTCTCCGTTATCCAGTGTCGCGTTGAGCTTACCCTGCCGTGCAAGCTGCCTTTCACGGGTTTGGATAACGCGCTCACGTACCTGCCCGCTACTTTCACCCACTTGCGCTGACCGGCTTAGCATACCTGGCGGCGGCAATGGAACCTCCAGGGAGATATCAAACCGGTCGAGGAAAGGCCCTGATAGACGCCCGAGATAGCGTAGTGTCTGTTCTGGTGAGCAGCGGTTATGGCTTCCTTTATAATGGCCGGTCGGGCTGGGATTCATCGCCGCAATAAGCTGAAAGCGCGCCGGATAAGTGAGCTTTGCCCGGGTTCTTGAAAGATGAATTTGCCCGGATTCAATAGGCTCGCGCAATGCGTCCAGTACACGACGTTCAAATTCAGGTAACTCATCAAGAAAAAGTACACCGTTATGGGCAAGTGAAATTTCTCCGGGTGCAGGTATAGCGCCTCCCCCTACCATCGCATTCAGCGACGCACTATGGTGAGGGGCCCTGAAAGGCCGCTGACGCCACTGGTGATGTAAAGAGACGGGGTTGACCAGGCTAAGGATTGCCGCGCTCTCCAGCGCCTCCTGGTCGCTCAGAGGCGGTAGTAATCCGTTGAGTCTACTGGCTAGCATTGTTTTACCGGTGCCGGGAGGCCCGATAAACAATAAGTTATGGCCACCCGCGGCTGTTAATTCCAGCGCGCGTTTCCCCTGTGATTGTCCAATAACTTCACTAAGATCGCCCGCAGGTTGCTTAAAATTAAATTCGGATGGCTCGGCTGGTTGCAGCGTCGTTTTGCCTTCCAGAAAGGCACACACCTCTTGCAGATGATGCGCGACAAGGCAACCTTCTTTATTAATCAATCCCACTTCCGGTGCGTTATCGTGCGCGACGATAATTTTCCTGTTACAGCCGAGAGCCTCCATGGCTGCTGAGATCGCGCCAGGCACCCCCCGCAGCGCGCCTGTGAGGGCCAGTTCACCGACAAACTCATACTCTCCTAGCTGTGACGCGCATAGCTGTTCAGAAGCTGCGAGAAGCGCAATCGCAATCGGCAAATCATACCGCCCCCCTTCCTTCGGTAAATCGGCAGGCGCCAGGTTAATCGTTATCTTCCTGGCAGGAAAATCATAACCGCTATTGATAAGCGCGCTACGTACGCGGTCTCTGGCTTCCTTAACTGTCGTCTCCGGCAGGCCAACAATTGTCAGGCCGGGTAATCCGGCGCTGATATGCACTTCGACCGTAACGAGCGGCGCTTTTACTCCAAGCGCAGCGCGGGTATGGATAACAGATAGCGACATAACCCCCTCCTTGCATCTACAGGGTTGCAGCCGGGAGAGGTTTAATCGAGGCAAAATTCGCGCTTTTTCGGCGCAAATAGCAAACTTTTATTGCAAGACAGCCAACGTTAGAAATTCATTCGAGACGTCTCGCAAAATAGTAATAAGTTTTTAAAAGGACGTTGCGGCATAACTCCGTTTCGCTAAAAATCCTGAAAAAATTTCAGTTAACGCTACTGGTTGATTACGTTGGGGTTTTGATAGATTTCATGAATGTATTTCAGTAATGCGTCATAAATATTTCTTGTCACAGCTTTGTTCTCTGTGATAACTCTTTAGGTATTCCTTCGAATATGACGTAAGTACATACAGAAATGACAACCCTTCTACTAGTGATTAGCCTGGTCGTGATTAGCGTGGTGGTGATTATTAACCCACCGTGCGGGGCTGCACTCGGAAGAAGAAAGGCTTAGAAATCAAGCCTGAATCATCGAAAACCCCCGCACCGAAAGGTCCGGGGGTTTTTTTATGACCTAAAACTTAAGCGAGGAACAGAAAATGATTAGTAGCATAAAATTCTGTTATCCGCATTTTAAGGCGGGGAACTGACTATGAATGGTGCGCAGTGGGTGGTGCATGCTTTGCGAGCTCAGGGAGTGGATACGGTTTTTGGCTATCCGGGCGGGGCGATAATGCCGGTTTACGATGCGTTATACGACGGCGGCGTGGAACACCTACTGTGTCGGCATGAACAGGGCGCTGCAATGGCGGCGATCGGTTATGCGCGTGCCACGGGCAAAACCGGCGTTTGCATCGCAACTTCCGGGCCAGGCGCGACCAACCTGATCACGGGCCTCGCGGATGCGCTGCTGGATTCGGTTCCCGTTGTGGCTATTACCGGGCAGGTCGCAGCGCCGCTTATCGGCACTGACGCTTTCCAGGAAGTGGATGTTCTTGGTTTATCACTCGCCTGTACCAAACACAGTTTCCTCGTCGAGTCGCTGGAAGAGCTGCCGGAAATTATGGCGCACGCTTTTCATCTGGCGCGTTCAGGTCGCCCGGGGCCGGTACTGATCGATATACCCAAAGATATCCAGCTCGCCAGCGCAGAGCTTGAACCGTGGCTTTCCAGTGTTGAAGACACCTCCGTATTACCGCAGGCAGAACTGGAGCAGGCCCGCGCGTTAATGAGCCTGGCTGAAAAGCCGATGCTTTATGTGGGGGGCGGCGTTGGTATGGCGCAGGCGGTGCCAGCCCTACGTGAATTTGTGGCACAGACGAAAATCCCCTGTGCAGTAACGTTGAAAGGACTGGGTGCAGTAGAAGCGAGCTACCCATGGTACCTCGGTATGTTGGGGATGCATGGCACTAAAGCTGCGAACCTGGCGGTCCAGGAGTGTGATTTACTGATAGCCGTCGGCGCGCGCTTTGACGATCGCGTTACCGGCAAACTGAATACCTTTGCGCCTCATGCCAAAGTTATCCATATGGATATCGATCCGGCGGAACTCAACAAGCTGCGTCAGGCGCATGTCGCGTTGCCGGGCGATCTTAACGCCTTACTGCCCGCGCTGCAGCGTCCAATGGAGATTAATGCCTGGCGCGATCAGGTCGCGGCAATGCGGCGTGAACATGACTGGCGCTATGAACATCCGGGTGACGCGATTTTTGCGCCGTTATTGTTAAAACAGCTCTCAGACCGCAAACCGCCAGACAGCGTTGTGACGACAGACGTAGGCCAGCATCAGATGTGGACGGCGCAGCATATGAGTTTCAGCCGCCCGGAAAATTTCATTACCTCAAGCGGCCTTGGCACGATGGGCTTTGGGTTGCCAGCAGCGGTAGGCGCGCAGGTGGCCCGTCCGGACGATACTGTCATCTGCATCACCGGCGACGGCTCATTCATGATGAATATCCAGGAGCTGGGCACCGTGAAGCGCAAGCAACTGCCGCTGAAAATTGTGCTGCTGGATAACCAGCGTCTGGGGATGGTGCGTCAGTGGCAACAGCTCTTTTTCTCGGAGCGCTACAGCGAAACGAATCTGTCCGATAACCCTGATTTCTTAACGCTGGCCAGCGCCTTTGGCATTAATGGTCAGCGTATTACTCGTAAAGACCAGGTGGAAGCGGCGCTGGAAGCCATGCTAAGCAGCGAAGGCCCTTATCTGCTGCACGTTTCGATCGACGAAGCTGAAAACGTCTGGCCTCTGGTGCCTCCCGGCGCCAGCAACTCACAAATGCTGGAGAAAATATCATGATGCAACATCAACTCGCCGTACAGGCTCGCTTTCGCCCGGAAACCCTGGAACGTGTGCTGCGCGTGGTGCGTCACCGTGGTTTTCAAATTTGCGCCATGAATATGGCGACCGGCGCTAATGCGGAAAATATAAATATTGAGCTGACCGTTGCCAGCCCTCGTCCAGTCGAATTACTGTTTAGTCAGTTAAGCAAACTGGTCGATGTCGCCTGCGTCGAGATCCAGCAACCCACATCACAACAAATCCGCGCCTGAGCGCAAAAGGAAGAAGAAAAATGACGACAAAAAAAGCTGATTACATTTGGTTCAACGGCGAGATGGTTCCCTGGGGCGAAGCAAAGGTTCATGTCATGTCCCATGCGTTGCACTACGGTACATCAGTCTTTGAAGGGATCCGTTGCTACGATTCGCACAAGGGGCCGGTGGTATTCCGCCATCGTGAACATATGCAGCGCCTGCATGATTCCGCCAAGATTTACCGCTTTCCGGTCAGCCAGTCCGTTGATGAGTTAATGGAAGCCTGTCGCCAGGTGATTCGCGAAAATAAACTGACCAGCGCGTACATCCGTCCATTGGTTTTTGTGGGCGATGTGGGTATGGGTGTTAACCCGCCTGCGGGCTACACCACTGATGTCATCATCGCCGCGTTCCCGTGGGGGGCGTACCTGGGCGCGGAAGCGCTGGATCAGGGGATCGATGCGATGGTCTCCTCCTGGAACCGCGCGGCGCCAAACACTATTCCTACTGCGGCAAAAGCGGGTGGCAACTACCTTTCCTCTCTGTTGGTCGGTAGCGAAGCGCGTCGTCATGGCTACCAGGAAGGTATTGCGCTGGACGTGAACGGCTACATCTCTGAAGGGGCGGGCGAAAACCTGTTTGAAGTAAAAGATGGCGTGATTTATACCCCGCCGTTTACCTCTTCCGCGCTGCCGGGCATCACCCGCGACGCTATCATCAAGCTCGCCAAAGAGATGGGCATTGAAGTTCGCGAGCAGGTGCTCTCGCGTGAATCGCTGTATCTGGCGGATGAAGTCTTTATGTCCGGCACCGCAGCGGAAATCACGCCGGTACGCAGCGTAGACGGCATTCAGGTAGGTGAAGGCCGCTGTGGTCCGGTCACTAAACGCGTTCAGCAGGCGTTCTTCGGCCTGTTCACCGGCGAGACTGAAGATAAATGGGGCTGGTTGGATCAAGTTAACCCGTAAGCACAATAACACCTGCACGGGCGGCATAAGCCGCCCGGCTTTTGTAGAGACTGGAGTGAAAAAAGCATGCCTAAGTACCGTTCTGCCACCACCACGCACGGCCGCAACATGGCGGGTGCCCGCGCTTTATGGCGCGCCACGGGAATGACCGACGCCGATTTTGGCAAGCCGATTATCGCAGTTGTGAACTCTTTTACCCAGTTCGTGCCGGGCCATGTTCATCTGCGCGATCTGGGCAAACTGGTTGCGGAGCAAATCGAGGCAGCGGGTGGCGTGGCTAAAGAGTTCAACACTATCGCGGTTGATGACGGCATCGCCATGGGGCACGGCGGCATGCTTTATTCACTGCCGTCTCGCGAACTCATCGCTGACTCCGTGGAATACATGGTGAACGCCCACTGCGCAGACGCCATGGTCTGTATCTCTAACTGCGACAAAATCACCCCAGGGATGTTGATGGCCTCGCTGCGTCTGAACATTCCGGTGATTTTCGTCTCCGGCGGCCCGATGGAAGCCGGTAAAACTAAACTCTCTGATCAGATAATTAAACTCGATCTGGTCGACGCGATGATTCAGGGCGCGAACCCGCACGTCAGTGACGAGCAGAGCGATCAGGTGGAACGCTCCGCCTGCCCGACCTGCGGCTCCTGCTCTGGCATGTTTACCGCCAACTCCATGAACTGTTTGACGGAGGCGCTGGGCCTGTCGCAGCCGGGCAACGGCTCGCTGCTGGCGACCCATGCTGACCGCAAAAATCTTTTTATCAACGCGGGCAAACGCATTGTTTCACTCACCAAACGTTATTACGAGCAGGACGACGCCAGCGTATTACCGCGCAATATTGCGAGCAAAGCGGCGTTTGAAAATGCCATGACGCTCGATATCGCCATGGGTGGCTCTACCAATACCGTTCTGCATCTGCTGGCGGCGGCGCAGGAAGCGGAAATCGACTTTACGATGAGCGACATCGACCGTCTTTCCCGCAAAGTGCCGCAGTTGTGTAAAGTTGCGCCGAGTACCCAGAAATACCATATGGAAGATGTTCATCGTGCGGGTGGAGTTATCGGCATTCTCGGCGAACTGGATCGCGCAGGCCTGCTGAACCGCGAAGTCAATAACGTGCTGGGTCTGACGCTGCCGCAGACCCTTGAGGAATATGACATCATGCTCACGCAGGATAGCGCGGTGAAAGAGATGTATCGTGCGGGCCCGGCAGGCATCCGCACTACGCAGGCGTTTTCACAATCCTGCCGCTGGGACACGCTGGACGACGATCGTCGGGAAGGTTGTATTCGCTCGCTGGAGCACGCGTATAGCCAGGACGGCGGTCTGGCCGTGCTGTATGGCAACTTCGCTGAAAACGGCTGCATCGTGAAAACCGCCGGGGTGGATGAAGGCAGCCTGGTCTTCCGTGGCCCGGCGAAAGTCTATGAAAGCCAGGATGATGCCGTAGAGGCGATCCTCGGCGGTAAAGTCGTCGCGGGCGATGTTGTGGTTATCCGCTACGAAGGGCCAAAAGGCGGGCCTGGGATGCAGGAAATGCTCTACCCGACCAGCTTCCTGAAATCGATGGGGCTCGGTAAAGCCTGCGCGCTCATCACCGATGGCCGCTTCTCCGGTGGTACATCGGGGCTGTCTATCGGTCACGTCTCGCCGGAGGCCGCCAGCGGCGGCAATATCGCGTTGATTGAAGACGGCGACATGATTGCCATTGATATCCCGAATCGCGGCATTCAGCTTGAAGTCAGCGACCAGCAACTGGCCGTGCGTCGTGAAGCTCAGGAAGCGCGTGGCGCTGACGCCTGGACGCCGCGCAGCCGCGAGCGCCAGGTTTCCTTCGCGCTGCGCGCTTACGCAAGTCTCGCCACCAGCGCCGACAAAGGGGCTGTGCGCGATAAATCGAAGCTGGGAGGCTAATCATGGCCGAGTCGCAATCCCTTTCCACCGCCCCCTGCGGGGCGGAATATCTGCGGGCGGTGCTGCGCTCTCCGGTTTATGAAGTGGCGCAAGTGACGCCGTTGCAGAAGATGGAGAAGCTGTCGGCGCGGCTTAATAACGTGGTGCTGGTGAAGCGCGAAGACCGCCAGCCGGTGCACAGCTTTAAGCTGCGCGGTGCCTACGCAATGATGGCGAATCTCACCAGCGAGCAGAAAGCGCGTGGCGTGATTACTGCGTCAGCGGGCAACCATGCACAGGGCGTGGCGCTCTCGTCATCCCGGCTGGGCATTAAATCGCTCATCGTGATGCCGGTCACCACAGCGGATATCAAAGTGGATGCGGTGCGCGGCTTCGGCGGCGAGGTGCTGCTTCATGGGGCTAACTTCGATGAGGCGAAGGCGCAGGCGATTGCGCTTTCGCAACAGCAAGGCTTTACTTACGTGCCGCCGTTCGACCATCCGGCGGTTATCGCCGGGCAGGGAACGCTGGCGCTCGAACTCCTTCAGCAGGACGCGCATATCGATCGCGTATTTGTGCCGGTGGGCGGTGGCGGTCTGGCTGCCGGTGTGGCGGTGCTGATCAAACAGCTCATGCCGCAGATCAAAGTGATTGCCGTGGAAGCGGCCGACTCCGCCTGCCTGAAGGCGGCGCTCGACGCCGGACATCCGGTCGATTTACCGCGCGTGGGGCTTTTCGCTGAAGGCGTGGCAGTCAAGCGTATTGGCGATGAAACGTTCCGCGTTTGTCAGGAGTACCTTGATGACATCATTACCGTAGACAGTGACGCCATCTGCGCGGCGATGAAAGATCTCTTTGAAGATGTGCGGGCAGTGGCGGAGCCTTCCGGCGCGCTGGCACTGGCGGGTATGAAAAAGTATGTGGCCCAGCATAACATTCACGGCGAACGGCTGGCGCATGTGCTTTCCGGCGCGAATGTGAATTTCCACGGGCTGCGTTATGTTTCTGAACGCTGCGAGCTTGGCGAACAGCGCGAGGCGCTGCTGGCGGTGACAATCCCGGAAGAGAAAGGCAGCTTCCTGAAGTTTTGCCAGTTGCTGGGCGGACGCGCGGTGACGGAGTTTAACTACCGCTTTGCGGACGCCAAAGACGCCTGCATTTTTGTTGGCGTGCGCATCAACCGCGGGCTGGAGGAGCGGCATGAAATTATCGCGCAACTCACCGACGACGGTTACGGCGTCGTGGATCTCTCCGATGACGAAATGGCGAAACTGCATGTGCGCTATATGGTCGGCGGCCGGCCCTCACGACCGCTGCGCGAGCGGCTTTACAGCTTTGAGTTTCCCGAGGCGCCGGGTGCGCTGCTGCGTTTTCTGCATACGCTCGGTACGCACTGGAACATCTCGCTGTTTCACTACCGCAGCCACGGCACCGATTATGGCCGTGTGCTGGCGGCTTTTGAGCTTGGCGAGCATGAGCCGGATTTCGAAACCCGGCTTAACGAGCTTGGCTATGAGTGCCACGACGAGACTGGCAACCCGGCGTTCCGGTTCTTCCTCGCAGGTTAACGATAACCCGGCAGCAGTTTCCAGAAGGCTTCAACAAGCGGCTCATGCAGCCGCTTTTTTTGTACGCAGACGCCAAGCTCGAACGGCGTTTTCTCATCGCTGCGCTCGAGGATGAGTACACGGTTGCGCACCGGTTCCGGGCTGTTTTCCAGCACCACCTCCGGGATCAGCGCCACGCCGCAGCCCAGCGCCACCATTGATACCATCGCCTCATGGCCTGCCACAGTCGCATAAATAAACGGGTTGCTGATTTTATGGCGACGGAACCACAGTTCAATGCGCCGCCGCACCGGGCCCTGATCCGGCATGATAAACGGCACCTGTGTCCAGTCGGGCTCCGGGGCTGACACCTGGGCGCGTACCGGGCAGGGCAGCGCGGGCGCAATGAGCACCACGCTAAGATTTTCCAGCATTGAGAACGCGACAGCGGCGGGTAGCGCTTCGGGCTTGCCGGCGATCGCGAGATCGGCCTCACCGGAATTGACCTTCTCCACCGCGTCAGCGGCGTCGCCTGTCGTTAGCTTAATTTCCACCGACGGGTGTTCGGCGCGAAAGCGGTCAAGGATCGGCGGCAGATGGCTGTATGCCGCCGTTACCGAGCAAAACAGGTGCAATTCGCCGGAAAGCGTCGGCCCTTGCTGGTCTATAGCATGCCGCAACTGCTGATACTGCAACAGCGTTTGCTGGGCAAACTGACGCAGCGCTTCACCCGCTTCGGTCAATGTCACGGTGCGGTTATCGCGAATAAACAGCGGCTGAGCCAGATCCTCTTCCAGCCGCTGGATCTGGCGTGAGAGTGTCGACGGGCTCACGTGCATGGCGCGCGCGCTGCGGCCAAAATGGCGGCTCTCCGCCAGATGCAGGAACATTTTCAGATCGCGTAGATCCACTGCGGTCTCTCCTTGAGTGCGCGTTGCGAAAAACGCAACGTGATGTTGTCAATATATCAATTTCCGCAACGAATTTCCTGTCATATAGTGGGTTTTACCGGTTTCAGGTCACCGGTGTGTCGGCCTTTCTCTGACCCGGCTCGCAACCCTGCGCAGCCTGGCTCGCGAAATCGTCGCCTTCCTGTAACCTGAAATCTGTACCGTCGTTTTTGACGACGCAGTTAACCGAACAATAAGACAATACAACATCACGAGGTATCACCATGGCTAACTACTTCAACACTTTGAATCTGCGCCAGCAGCTGGCGCAGCTGGGTAAATGCCGCTTCATGGCGCGCGACGAATTCGCCGACGGGGCAGGCTTCCTCAAAGGAAAAAAAGTAGTCATCGTGGGTTGCGGCGCGCAGGGCCTCAACCAGGGCCTGAACATGCGTGATTCCGGGCTGGACGTCTCTTATGCCCTGCGTAAAGAAGCTATCGCCGAGAAGCGCGCCTCCTGGCGCAAGGCAACGGAAAACGGTTTTCAGGTCGGCACGTATGAAGAGCTGATCCCGCAGGCGGATCTGGTGGTTAACCTGACGCCGGACAAACAGCACTCTGACGTAGTGCGTACCGTGCAACCACTGATGAAAGATGGCGCTGCGCTGGGCTATTCCCACGGCTTCAATATCGTTGAAGTCGGCGAGCAGATCCGTAAAGACATCACTGTAGTGATGGTGGCGCCGAAGTGTCCTGGCACCGAAGTGCGTGAAGAGTACAAACGTGGTTTCGGCGTGCCGACGCTTATTGCGGTTCACCCGGAAAACGATCCGAAAGGTGAAGGCATGGCGATTGCCAAAGCCTGGGCCGCAGCGACCGGCGGCCACCGCGCGGGCGTGCTGGAATCTTCTTTCGTCGCTGAGGTGAAATCTGACCTGATGGGCGAGCAGACTATCCTGTGCGGCATGTTGCAGGCGGGTTCTCTGCTGTGTTTCGACAAGCTGGTGGAAGACGGTACTGACCCGGCTTACGCGGAAAAACTGATTCAGTTTGGCTGGGAAACCATCACCGAAGCTCTGAAGCAGGGCGGTATTACGCTGATGATGGATCGTCTCTCTAACCCGGCGAAACTGCGCGCTTACGCGCTCTCCGAGCAGTTAAAAACCATCATGGCGCCGCTGTTCCAGAAACACATGGACGATATCATCTCCGGCGAGTTCTCTTCCGGCATGATGGCGGACTGGGCGAATGACGATAAAAAATTGCTGACCTGGCGCGAAGAGACTGGCAAAACCGCATTTGAGAACGCGCCGCAGTTTGAGGGCAAAATCAGCGAGCAGGAATATTTCGACAAAGGCGTGCTGATGATCGCCATGGTGAAAGCGGGCGTTGAGCTGGCGTTTGAAACCATGGTCGATGCCGGCATCATTGAAGAATCCGCATACTACGAATCACTGCATGAGCTGCCGCTTATCGCGAACACCATCGCCCGTAAGCGTCTGTATGAAATGAACGTGGTTATCTCGGATACCGCGGAATATGGCAACTATCTGTTTGCCAATGCCGCCGTACCGCTGCTGAAAGAATTTATGACCAAATTGCAGCCGGGCGATCTGGGTAAAGCAACAGAAGGCACCGCGGTGGACAACGCGCAACTGCGTGACGTTAACGACGCGATTCGCAGCCACGAGATTGAGAAGGTGGGGCAGAAGCTGCGCGGTTATATGACCGATATGAAGCGTATCGCGGTTGCTGGCTGATTCTCCGTCATCTTTTGACCCGCAGCGACGCCGATAGCGTTCGTACACCCCAGGCACATAGTTATCTATGCTCCTGGGGATGCACGCTCTTACCGGCTTGCTCAAACCAAATCTTTAAGGGAATGGGTTACCGCCCCTTTTGACCTGTAGCCAGCATAGGGCGGTTAAGCGTAGCGCACCCGCTTTCATAAGCCACCCGCCCCCAAAGAAAAAGGCCTTCTCGCAGAGAAGGCCTTTTGATTAGTTACGGTACAGCACTTTGATGATGTGGTAACCGAACTGAGTGTGCAGCGGGCCGGTTGGCTCCAGCACCGGGCAGGAGAACACGACTTTATCGAAAGCTGGCACCATCTGGCCCTGACGGAATTCGCCTAAGTGGCCGCCTTTCTTACCCGACGGGCAAATCGAGTGCTTCTTGGCGAGCTTTTCAAAATCGCCGCCGTTTTTAATTTGTTCCAGCAGATCCAGTGCCAGTTTTTCTTCTTTAACAAGGATATGCAGTGCTGCTGCTGTTTTTGCCATGATCGTGCCTTGAGTGGGGTTGATAACGCTGGCTATACTACCACGCGTTTTTCTCCCTTCGTACTGCCGTACCTGCTGTGGGGAGCCGCCTTCTCCTCTGACTTTCACTGAGTAACTTATGCGTCTGAACCCCGCCCAACAACAAGCCGTCGAATTCGTCACTGGCCCCTGCCTGGTGCTGGCGGGCGCTGGATCCGGTAAAACCCGCGTTATCACTAATAAAATCGCGCATCTGATCCGCGGCTGCGGCTATCAGGCGCGCCATATCGCGGCGGTCACTTTTACTAATAAAGCCGCGCGTGAGATGAAAGAGCGCGTTGCCCAGACGCTCGGGCGCAAAGAAGCTCGCGGGCTGATGATTTCGACCTTCCACACGCTGGGTCTTGAAATCATCAAGCGCGAATACGCGGCGCTCGGCATGAAATCCAACTTTTCGTTATTTGACGATACCGATCAGATGGCGCTTATCAAAGAGCTGACCGAAGGACTGATCGAAAATGATAAAGTGCTGTTGCAGCAGCTTATTTCAACCATTTCGAACTGGAAGAACGATCTGCTCAGCCCGCCACAGGCCGCCGCGCGCGCTATCGGCGAACGCGATCGTATTTTCGCCCACTGCTACAGCCTGTATGACGCGCATCTGAAAGCCTGTAATGTGCTGGATTTCGACGACTTGATCCTGCTGCCGACGCTGCTGTTGCAGCGAAATGAAGAGGTGCGCGAGCGCTGGCAAAACCGGATTCGTTACCTGCTGGTGGATGAATATCAGGACACCAACACCAGCCAGTATGAGCTGGTGAAGCTGCTGGTAGGCAATCGCGCGCGCTTTACGGTAGTGGGCGACGACGACCAGTCTATCTACTCCTGGCGCGGCGCGAGGCCGCAAAACCTGGTCCTGTTGAGCCAGGATTTCCCGGCATTACAGGTGATTAAGCTTGAGCAGAATTACCGCTCTTCCGGGCGAATCCTTAAAGCAGCCAACATTCTGATTGCCAATAACCCGCATGTCTTTGAGAAAAAGCTCTTTTCCGAGCTGGGCTACGGCGCCGAGTTGAAAGTGCTCACCGCCAATCATGAAGAACACGAGGCGGAGCGCGTAACCGGCGAGCTTATCGCGCATCACTTTATCAATAAAACCCAGTACAAAGATTACGCGATCCTGTATCGTGGCAACCATCAGTCACGGGTGTTTGAAAAAATGCTGATGCAGAACCGCATTCCGTATCGCATTTCCGGCGGTACGTCGTTCTTTTCGCGCCCGGAAATTAAAGACTTGCTGGCCTATTTGCGTGTGCTTACCAATCCGGATGACGACAGCGCGTTTCTGCGCATCGTGAATACCCCCAAGCGCGAAATCGGCCCGGCGACGCTGCAAAAGCTCGGCGAATGGGCGACCCAGCGCAATAAAAGTTTATTCACCGCCAGTTTTGATATGGGGCTTTCCCAGTCGCTCACCGGTCGTGGTTATGAATCGCTGACGCGCTTTACGCAGTGGCTACAGGAGGTGGCGGTGCTGTCCGAGCGCGAACCCGTCGCGGCGGTGCGCGATCTCATTCGCGGCATCGATTACGAAGCCTGGCTTTTTGAAACCTCGCCGAGCCCGAAAGCGGCGGAAATGCGCATGAAAAACGTCAACCAGCTCTTCAGCTGGATGACGGAAATGCTGGAAGGTACCGATCTCGACGAGCCGATGACGCTGACGCAGGTTGTGACGCGCTTTACGCTGCGAGACATGATGGAGCGCGGCGAGAGCGATGAAGAGCTCGACCAGGTCCAGTTGATGACGCTGCACGCCTCAAAGGGTCTCGAATTTCCATATGTCTTTCTGGTCGGGATGGAAGAGGGGTTGCTGCCGCATCAGAGCAGCATCGATGAAGACAATATCGACGAAGAGCGCCGCCTCGCCTACGTGGGCATTACGCGTGCTCAGAAAGAGCTTATCTTCACGCTCTGTAAAGAACGCCGACAGTATGGCGAGCTAGTGCGCCCCGAGCCGAGCCGGTTCCTTCTGGAGCTTCCGCAGGACGATTTGCAGTGGGAAACTGAGCGTAAAGTCGTGACGGCGCAGGAGCGAATGCAGAAAGGCCAGGCGAATGTCGCTAACATCAAAGCGATGCTGGCGAAAGCGCGCGGCGGCTGAGTTGACCGTACCGCTAATAAAAAAACCGCCCGTAAGGCGGTTTTTTTATGCGTTTAGCGTTTATTGCACGTCGAGCTGCCAGTGCACGTAACTTTGCCAGCGCTGTTCCTGCTCTAACATCTCGGCACCCAGCGGATGTACGCAGAGCCAGTCCTGCGGGAGCGTCGCGGTCAGCGTGTCGCCCTGTGCGGTCAGCGTCACATCCGGCAGCATATCGTCGCGTCGACGGCTGGCGAAGATAATCGCCAGGCGCAGCAGCCGACAAAGGCGCTCGGCCACGCGCAGCGGCACCGCGTTTTGCTGTTGCAGCGCCGGAAGATCGACCGTACCGGTCTGGTTCAGCAGCAGCGTCGCCAGCAGCTTTTTCTGCGCGGGCGTGAAGCCCGGTAAATCGAGATTATTCACCAGATAAGCCGCGTGCTGTGGCGCGCGTTTGAAATCAACCGCGAGGCCAACTTCATGCAGCAGACTGGCGCTGTGTAGCAGCGCACGGCTGAGATCGTCCAGCGCCCATTCGTTTTCCACGCTATCAGCGAAGCGCCCGGCAAGCTGTGCCACGCGCCCGGCCTGGCTGATATCCACCATAAACCGGCGCTGAATATTTTTCAGCGTACGGTTGCGAATATCCTGCTCCACGGCGAGATGCAGCATGCCGTAAACCAGCCCTTCACGCAGCGCGCCGCCGGCAAGCGTCATATAGGCGATTTCAAGCTCGCTGAAAATGGCGATAAGAATGGCAAGACCGCTCGGAAAGACCAGCGCTCGCTCAAGCGTCAGGCCTTCGATCTCAAGCTCTTCCAGACGTCCGCACTGTATGGCGCGCGCTTTTAGCTGCTGAAGCTTCGCAAGCGTAATGCGCTCATCCATGCCCTGCGCCATCATGATTTCCTGCAGCGCCTGCACGGTGCCTGATGCGCCGACACAGATTTTCCAGCCCTGACCGCGCAACTGCGCGATAACCGGGCGCAGCACGTCGCGCGCGGCCTGTTCGGCGCTGTCGAAATGCGCCTGTGTCAGGCTGCGGTCGGTGAAATAGCGTTCAAGGAAAGTCACGCAGCCCATGGGCAGGCTGAAAAGAGCGGTGGCGCGGGCGCCAGTGCCGGTTACAAGCTCTGTGCTGGCGCCGCCGATATCCACCACCAGACGCCGATCGTCGCCGCCAGTGGTATGCGCCACGCCCTGATAGATAAGCCGGGCTTCTTCTTCACCGGCAATGACCTGTACCGGACAGCCGAGGATTTCCTGGGCGCGGGCGACAAACTCATCGGCGTTAGTGGCAAGGCGCAGCGTTGCGGTCGCGACCACGCGGATTTGCGCTGCGGGGATATCCTGAAGCCGTTCGGCGAAGAGACGCAGACATTGCCAGCCACGCTCCATGGCGTCCGCCGAGAGCGTATTGTCGGCGCTGAGGCCCGCCGCGAGGCGGACCTTGCGTTTCACACGCGTGAGCGTCTGAATGCTTCCGGCCACCTCACGTACCACCAGCATATGAAAGCTGTTCGAACCGAGGTCGATTGCCGCATACAGTGAGGTTGTGCCGGGCATCGCGTTTATCCTGTACGACGACGGTTACGCGGCGCGCCGGAACGACGCGGGCCATTGCCAGTGCGCGGACGCGACAGGCGTTTTGGCGGCGGCAGTTCGCTTAACAGCGCATCCGGGTTGTATTTGCTCACCGGAATCGAGTGGCCGATATAAGTTTCAATCGCTGGCAGGTTCAGCGCGTACTCTTCACAGGCAAGGCTGATGGAGTGGCCGCTGGCACCCGCGCGACCGGTACGGCCGATGCGGTGAACGTAGTCTTCGCAGTCGTCCGGCAGGTCGTAGTTAAAGACATGGGTGACGGCAGGAATATGCAGGCCGCGCGCCGCGACATCAGTTGCAACCAGAATGTCCAGGTCGCCACGAGTGAATTCATCAAGAATACGCAGGCGTTTTTTCTGCGCCACGTCGCCGGTCAACAGACCAACGCGGTGACCGTCTGCCGCCAGATGGCCCCAGATGTCTTCACAGCGGTGTTTGGTATTGGCGAAAATAATGGCGCGATCCGGCCACTCTTCTTCAATCAGCGTCTGGAGCAGGCGCATTTTCTCTTCGTTAGACGGATAGAAAAGCTCTTCTTTAATACGGTGGCCCGTTTTCTGCTCCGGTTCGACTTCGACATATTCCGCGTTATTCATCTGCTCGAACGCCAGTTCACGCACGCGATAAGAGAGCGTGGCGGAGAAGAGCATATTGAGACGTTGCGCGGCGGCTGGCATACGACGGAACAACCAGCGGATGTCTTTGATAAAGCCCAGATCGTACATGCGATCGGCTTCGTCGAGCACCACTACCTGAATCGCGCCCAGGTTGACGTGGTTTTGTTTGGTGTAATCGATGAGACGGCCAGTGGTGCCGATAAGAATATCGACGCCGCTTTCCAGCACTTTCAGTTGCTTGTCATAGCCGTCGCCGCCGTAGGCGAGGCCCAGCTTAAGGCCGGTGGCTTCCGCCAGCGGTTCCGCGTCGGAGTGAATCTGCACCGCGAGTTCGCGGGTCGGCGCCATAATCAGGGCGCGCGGCTGATTCACCTGGCGATTTTCCGCCGCAGGGTGTGAGAGTAAATAGTGAAACGTTGACGTTAAAAACGCCATCGTTTTGCCGGTACCGGTTTGCGCCTGCCCTGCAACGTCACGGCCCGCGAGCGTTAACGGGAGTGCCAGAGCCTGGATAGGTGTGCAGTTATGAAACCCTTTTTTTTCAAGGGCTTGAACTACGACAGGGTGCAGGGCGAAGTCGGAAAACTTCTGTTCAGTCAAGTGTGTTTTGCTCATAGTGTGGTAGAATATCAGCTAACTATTGCTTTACGAAAGCGTATCCGGTGAAATAAAGTCAACCTTATGTTGGTTAATGCTACACCAACATGACAGGCCTAATCTTTGGAGTAAAACATGAGCGATAAAATTATTCACCTGACTGACGACAGTTTCGACACGGATGTACTTAAAGCGGACGGGTTGACGCTGGTTGATTTCTGGGCAGAATGGTGTGGTCCGTGCAAAATGATCGCCCCTATCCTTGATGAAATCGCTGATGAATATCAGGGCAAACTGACGGTTGCCAAACTGAACATCGACCAGAACCCGGGCACGGCGCCGAAATACGGTATCCGCGGCATTCCGACTCTGCTGTTGTTTAAAAATGGTGAAGTGGCAGCGACCAAAGTGGGCGCGCTGTCTAAAGGCCAACTGAAAGAGTTCCTCGACGCCAACCTGGCGTAATGGTTCCCCGCCGGGGCGATCACGGTTCCTAAATACTCAGGACCGCTGGACGCCCGGCTTCAGTCATGCTAACTTTATTTTTGACTTCAATTTAAACTTACCTTTTAGTTTGAATCTTGTAATACCCGACGCTTCCCGCCCGTGACAATGTCCACACCGAGACCGGTAGGCGAGAAGAGCATTAACTCCGGGACTTATCACTCATTCCGTCTTGTCGTTTCAGTTCTGCGTTCTTTACCTGCAACCAGGCAACGAACAGACATGAGATGAAGCCCGTTAACAGGCATGGATGACCCTGCCATACCATTCACAACATTACGTTCGAGATTTACCCCGAGTTTAAGAACCCACCACTATGAATCTTACCGAATTAAAGAATACGCCGGTTTCTGAGCTGATTACTCTCGGCGAAAATATGGGGCTGGAAAACCTGGCCCGCATGCGCAAACAGGATATTATTTTCGCCATCCTGAAGCAGCACGCGAAGAGTGGCGAAGATATCTTTGGCGACGGTGTGCTGGAGATATTGCAGGATGGCTTCGGCTTCCTCCGTTCTGCAGACAGCTCCTATCTCGCCGGTCCCGACGACATCTACGTTTCTCCCAGCCAAATCCGCCGTTTCAACCTCCGCACAGGGGATACCATCTCCGGTAAGATTCGTCCGCCGAAAGAAGGCGAGCGCTACTTCGCGCTGTTGAAAGTGAACGAAGTTAACTTCGATAAACCGGAAAACGCACGTAATAAGATCCTGTTTGAAAACTTAACGCCGCTGCACGCCAACTCGCGTCTGCGTATGGAGCGCGGCAACGGTTCGACCGAAGATTTGACCGCTCGCGTTCTGGATCTGGCTTCGCCGATTGGTCGCGGTCAGCGTGGTCTTATCGTGGCGCCGCCGAAAGCGGGTAAAACCATGCTGCTGCAGAACATCGCGCAGAGCATCGCGTACAACCACCCGGATTGCGTGCTGATGGTGCTGCTGATTGATGAACGTCCGGAAGAAGTGACCGAGATGCAGCGTCTGGTGAAAGGCGAAGTGGTCGCGTCCACGTTTGACGAGCCGGCTTCCCGCCACGTTCAGGTTGCCGAAATGGTGATCGAGAAGGCCAAACGTCTCGTTGAACACAAAAAAGACGTTATCATTCTGCTTGATTCCATCACTCGTCTGGCGCGCGCTTACAACACCGTCGTGCCGGCATCCGGCAAAGTGCTGACCGGTGGTGTGGACGCTAACGCCCTGCATCGTCCGAAGCGTTTCTTCGGTGCGGCGCGTAACGTGGAAGAAGGCGGCAGCCTGACCATTATTGCGACTGCTCTGATTGATACCGGCTCTAAAATGGATGAAGTTATCTACGAAGAGTTTAAAGGCACCGGTAACATGGAGCTGCATCTCTCTCGTAAGATCGCGGAAAAACGCGTCTTCCCGGCTATCGATTACAACCGTTCCGGTACCCGTAAAGAAGAGCTGCTGACGACTCAGGAAGAACTGCAGAAAATGTGGATCCTGCGTAAAATCATTCACCCGATGGGTGAGATCGACGCGATGGAATTCCTCATTAATAAACTGGCGATGACCAAAACGAACGACGAATTCTTCGATATGATGAAACGTTCGTAGTCAGCGGGAACTCGGGGAACGCCACGTCACGACGTGGCGTTTTTCTTTGTTGCTCTATACGATAGGCAACAGGCGTGATCTTTACACGAATTTCAGTAAAGGCGCGTCAGTTTTTATCTGGCCTGAGCTATGTTTATCTTACTGAATAATAATTAGTCTGTTCAGGGATGAGGGGCGGAGGAGTGCTTAGAAAGCCTGACTGCCGCAGTTATACTTCCTCCGGACTTAACGTTTGCAGAGAGCGCACACTGTGAATTTAGTTACCGTTGGTACTGAGCTACTCAGTATTTTTTTATTCACATTTGTTTTTCTTTTTTTTGCACGAAAGCTGGGCAAAAGGATTGGTCTGGTTGATAAGCCCAATTTCCGTAAGCGCCATCAGGGGCTGATCCCGCTGGTGGGCGGCATCTCCGTCTACGCAGGCATCTGTTTCACCTTCTCCATTGCGGACTACTACATTCCTCATGCGGCGTTATACCTGGCGAGCGCCGGGGTGCTGGTGTTTGTCGGCGCGCTGGATGACCGTTATGACATCAGCGTGAAAATCCGCGCCGTTATCCAGGCCGTCATCGGCGTGGTGATGATGACGGTTGGCGGGCTGTACCTGCGCAGCCTCGGGTATATTTTCGGCTCGTGGGAGATGGTGCTGGGGCCGTTTGGGTATTTCCTCACGCTGTTCGCCGTCTGGGCGGCAATTAACGCTTTTAACATGGTAGACGGTATCGATGGTCTGCTGGGCGGGCTGTCGTGCGTCTCCTTCGCGGCCATCGGGATGATCCTGTGGTTTGACGGGCAGACCAGCCTGTCGATGTGGTGCTTCGCCATGATTGCCGCCATCCTTCCTTATATTCTGCTGAACCTCGGCGCGTTCGGGCGGCGATATAAAGTCTTTATGGGCGATGCGGGCAGTACGCTTATCGGGTTTACCGTTATCTGGATCCTGCTGGAAACCACACAGGGGAAAACGCATCCGATAAGCCCGGTGACCGCGCTCTGGATTATCGCGATTCCGCTGATGGATATGATAGCCATCATGTACCGCCGTCTGCGTAAAGGCATGAGTCCTTTCTCGCCGGACCGTCAGCACATTCATCATCTGATCATGCGCGCCGGCTTTACTTCTCGTCAGGCGTTTGTCCTTATCACGCTCGCCGCCGCGCTGCTGGCTGGCATTGGCGTAGCGTCGGAATATGCCGCGCACATTATCCCTGAATGGGTAATGTTGGCATTATTCTTGCTAGCATTTTTCTTCTACGGCTACTGTATTAAACGGGCATGGAAAGTGGCGCGCTTTATTAAACGCGTTAAGCGTCGCATGAAGCGCGGAAGCAACAAGCCCACCGCTAATTAAAGAAAAACGGGGACGTGATGAACCAAAAAGTGCCGGGCACTCCACCTGGAGTGGCAGATAATGAACTGGATATTCGGGGTCTGTTTCGAACGCTGTGGGCGGGGAAATTCTGGATAGTCGGAATGGCCGTACTGTTTGCGCTGATCGCTCTCACTTACACGTTCTTCGCGCGGCAAGAGTGGAGCGCGATGGCAATAACAGACCGCCCCACCGTCAACATGCTGGGCGGCTACTATTCGCAACAGCAGTTTCTGCGCAACCTGGATGTGAAAGCCAATCTGGCGCCGGTGGATCAGCCCTCGGTGATGGACGATGCCTATAAAGAATTCATCATGCAGCTCTCGGCGTGGGATACCCGCCGCGATTTCTGGTCGCAGACGGACTATTACAAACAGCGCAAAGTCGGCAACAGTAAAGCCGACGCCGCGCTGCTGGATGAATTTATCGACAATATTCAGTTCACCGCAGGCGACGTCACCCGCAATCAGAACGATAACATCCGGCTTATCGCGGAAACCGCGCCGGACGCCAACAACCTGCTGCGTCAGTACATCGCCTTCGCCAGTCAGCGTGCCGCCAGCCATCTTAACGATGAGCTGAAAGGCGCGTGGGCGGCGCGCACCGTACAGATGAAAGCGCAAGTGAAGCGCCAGGAAGCGGTAGCGAAATCCATTTTCGATCGCCGCGTGCACAGCGTTCAGCAGGCGCTGCAGGTGGCGGAGCAACACAACATTTCTCGCAGCGAAACGGATGTTCCCGCAGACGAGCTGCCGGATTCTGAACTGTTTATGCTGGGACGCCCGATGTTGCAGGCACGACTGGAGAATCTCCAGGCCGTAGGGCCGACCTATGACATCGACTACGATCAGAACCGGGCGATGCTGGCGACGCTGAACGTCGGGCCGACGCTGGATCCGCGTTTCCAGACCTATCGCTATCTGCGCACGCCGGAAGAACCGGTTAAACGCGACAGCCCACGTCGCGCATTCCTGATGATCATGTGGGGAGCCGTTGGGGCGTTGACTGGCGCTGGCGTGGCTCTGGTCCGCCGCCGCCGCACCGCATAAGCACGCGTCCTGGATGAAGGCGCGCGTCGCCTTCATCGCCAACTGAAGAGAATCGTTGTGAGAGTATTAACCGTTTTTGGCACGCGACCAGAAGCTATCAAAATGGCGCCGCTGGTACATGCGCTGGCCCAGGATCCCGCGTTTGACACACGGGTATGCGTCACGGCTCAGCATCGTGAGATGCTGGATCAGGTGCTGCATCTTTTTTCTATTGTGCCGGATTACGACCTGAACATCATGAAGCCCGGCCAGGGGCTCACGGAGATAACCTGCCGCATTCTGGAAGGGCTGAAACCGATCCTGACTGAGTTCCGCCCGGACGTGGTGCTGGTGCATGGCGATACGACGACGACAATCGCCACCAGCCTTGCGGCATTTTACCAGCGGATCCCCGTTGGTCATGTCGAGGCGGGGCTGCGCACCGGCGAGCTCTATTCGCCGTGGCCGGAAGAAGCCAACCGCACGCTGACAGGTCATCTGGCGATGTACCACTTTGCGCCAACGGAGCTCTCGCGCCAGAACCTGCTGCGTGAAAACATCCCCGACGCGCGGATCTTCGTGACCGGCAATACCGTGATCGACGCGCTGATTGCTGTGCGCGACCGCGTAATGGCCGATGAGCCGCTGCGTCTGCGTCTCGAAACGCAATACCCCTTCCTGGACGGCGATAAGAAAATGATTCTGGTCACGGGCCACCGCCGCGAAAGCTTCGGGGAAGGGTTTGAACAGATCTGCCGCGCGCTGGCGGATATCGCCGCGCAAAACCGCGATGTACAGATTGTCTATCCGGTCCACCTCAATCCCAACGTCACCGAGCCGGTTAACCGGATTCTGGGCCACGTCGAAAATGTGGTGCTTATTGAGCCGCAGGAGTATCTGCCGTTTGTCTGGCTGATGAATCACGCCTGGCTTATTCTGACTGACTCCGGCGGGATTCAGGAAGAGGCGCCGTCGCTCGGCAAACCGGTGCTGGTGATGCGTGAAACCACTGAACGGCCAGAGGCGGTCGAGGCGGGCACGGTGCGACTGGTCGGCACGGACACGCGGCGCATCGTCGACGAAGTGACACGGCTGCTGCACGATGAGGCGGCGTATCAGGCCATGAGCCACGCCCATAACCCTTATGGCGACGGCCAGGCATGCGAACGGATATTACATGCACTTAAAAATAATCGGGTATCACTATGAGTTTTAATACCATTTCGGTGATTGGTCTGGGTTATATCGGTTTACCCACCGCGGCGGCTTTCGCCTCACGAGAAAAACAGGTCATCGGCATCGACATCAACCAGCATGCGGTCGATACCATCAACCGGGGTGAAATTCATATTGTCGAGCCGGAGCTCGATAACGTCGTGAAAGCCGCCGTGGAAGGCGGTTTTCTGCGCGCGAGCACGCAGCCTGTCGAGGCGGACGCCTATCTTATCGCCGTGCCCACGCCGTTTAAGGGCGACCATGAGCCAGATATGGCCTACGTGCAGGCGGCGGCGGAATCCGTCGCGCCGGTGCTGCGTAAAGGCGCGCTGGTGATCCTCGAATCCACGTCCCCTGTCGGTGCCACCGAGCAGATGGCGCAGTGGCTGGCGGCCCTGCGCCCGGATCTCACTTTCCCGCAGCAGGCAGGCGAGGCGGCGGATATCAATATCGCTTACTGCCCGGAGCGCGTGCTGCCGGGTCAGGTTATGGTCGAGCTCATTAAAAACGACCGCGTGATCGGCGGCATGACGCCAGTCTGCTCAGCGCGCGCCAGCGAACTCTACAAAATTTTCCTTGAAGGCGAGTGTGTCGTGACGAACTCCCGCACCGCCGAAATGTGCAAGCTCACCGAAAACAGTTTCCGCGACGTTAACATCGCGTTCGCCAACGAGCTGTCGCTGATCTGTGCCGACCAGGGCATTAACGTCTGGGAGCTGATTCGTCTCGCCAACCGCCACCCGCGCGTCAACATTTTGCAGCCGGGCCCCGGCGTCGGCGGCCACTGTATCGCGGTCGATCCGTGGTTCATCGTGGCGCAGAACCCACAACAGGCGCGGCTCATCCGCACTGCGCGCGAAGTGAACGATCACAAACCGCACTGGGTTATCCAGCAGGTGAAAAGCACGCTGGCAGATTGCCTCGCCGCGACCAACCGCCGCGCCAGCGAGGTGAAAATCGCCTGCTTTGGCCTGGCGTTCAAACCGAATATCGACGACTTACGCGAAAGCCCGGCGATGGAAATCGCAGAGCTTATCGCTGACTGGCACAGCGGCGAAACGCTGGTGATCGAGCCGAATATCCATACGCTGCCGGCGCGCCTTGAAGGTAAATGCCGTCTGGCTGCGCTTGATGATGCGCTGGCGCAGGCCGACGTG